>NZ_FNUJ01000028.1 GCF_900107925.1 Amycolatopsis pretoriensis
TGGGTACGACCCGGACTGAGCCGTTTACACGTGCCGGTGCCGGACCGGAGCCGGTAGGAACTGACAACCCTGTTGTTGTCGAAACGCCGTCCGTTGGTGCCGGCGGTACAACCTGGAAGCCGTTGAAACCCACTGTTACACCTAGCCCGCATCATAAACACCGCGAACTAAAAATCAAGTTCGATGCAGCGCGGCGTCCATATGCAGAAGGCCTCAAGTTATCGCAGATAGTCCCCGAAAGAGGACCACTCCAAAGTGACTATTTGCAGATGAAACGTGAATTAACCGAGGTGATCGGCAATCTGCCTGCAGGAAAGCTCATTGGTGTTACTGTCAGAATTATTACGCGGGATAATGTTGCAGCAAGCACAAGGAAATCCGATGTATTAGAAAAAACTTCCGATGATCTGCTGTCGGATGTTACACCCGACAAGCGCTCTCAGCTGGCAATAGATAAGTTGATTGTGAGGGGGGCACATAACCAACTTGGCGTTGAAATTTTCCAGCATATCGAAGTCCGATCTAAGTCTGGTCCACCCCGACTGCACTTGGGTTTTAATAGAAGACTTGACAGTGTCACTAAGCTATCGTCTGTTATTCTCGACCGGGCGGTGGATTGGTTGGTTGGGCGAATCGTTGCCGAAGCGGAGTCCGGGTCGCCACTATCGTCGGTCAGCATCGTATATCGCAAGTTGCAGAAAACGGGGACATCGTTCGATATCAATGGTGATCCTCGGATTCGATCGATTGACGAAGAACTGCACCGGGCGGTGGCAGGGGTGCTGCAGCGGAACCCGTCCGCGCTACGGGCAAATATCACAGCCGAGCATGTTTGGCAGCAGATTAACCGAGCGGCAGGCCTCACGCGAGATATGAGCGCTGTAGAAATAGAGTTTCAGGCCGCCGGGAAGTCGGTTGATCCTCCGGATAGTGTTCGACAGCCGCTGGGTGAAACTCGTAAAACAGTCGTACGTGCAGCAGAGTCTTCAACGAAAGATGAGTCTTCGATAAAGGCTTCGCAGTGGGACTGGAAGCCAGGGTATTCGCCAAGTACCGCAGGTAAGATGCGACATCAATTGGTGTCGTTTGAGATCCACTTCGCGGCAGAGCACGCCCCGAAGATCCGATCTTCCGCTGGGCATGATGAACTTCTGATCCCATCGGGTGATTTTGCTGACGAGTACAAAAAGTTCAAAGCCAAGCTGAGAGATTTGCTGGCCGAACATCCGGCCAGTAAGAAGATCGGAATCTATATTCGGTATGCGTCGCGGACTCAACTGAAAAGCGCTGGCAAGCTTAGCCAGGAGAGGCTGCTTGAGCTGATCCAGGACGATCTTACCGGGGGAATGGCTGCGGAAACCCGAACTCGGCTCGCAATAGACGCGCGAATTATCAAGTCAACGGTAAAAAAATTTGTGAGTATTGAGGTATTTGACTACCATGAACTAAAGTCGCGCGACGGTAGGGTGCAACTGAGACTTGAGTCCCATCTCGGGGAAGAAAATTTGTCAGCGCTTTCGTTGGCCAAGCTAGGCGGGGCAATAGATTGGCTTATCGGCCGGCTGGCGGAGGATCGTGGCATATCTTCGCCGAGGATCAATATTGAATATCTGACTCCGAAAAAGTATGACCCGGACAGTGTGTCCAGTGATCAGCGACTTCTGTCGGTCGATTCGACGCTGACGCAGGCGGTCGACGACGCATTGGCGAGAAATTCTATTGCGCAGCGGATGAATATCTCCGCTGCGCAAGTTCGCGAGCACGTCGACACAACGCAGATTTTCGGAACTTCACGGTCCGAAGTCCGCGTGAGTTTTGCAGAAAACGGTGACCGGATTGACCCGCCGGCGGACCTGCGGCCAATAGCGGATGCCCGAGATTCGAAGTGGGGTATCGCGCCGCCGCGATGGCGGGGTAAGAGTCCTATCGGCCGGCTCCTGGGCAAATTCTTCCTGGATGCATTACCTGAAGACGTCTTGACGCGGGAAGATGCCGACGGAAATGTACTGTCGTTGGCCAAAGACCTGACGCAAAATGTTGAAGCTGTAAAGGCGATCGCCAGGAAACATCTTTCTGACCTCTTGCCCGGCATGAAAGTCGGCGTATTTGTAACTTTTCGATTTAAGACGTCGGCCAGCGGGAACAAACACCTGCCGTCGGCTGTGATGCGAGATATTCAGCATGCTTCTGATCTGATAAAGGCAGGTCTGGCTTCTGTAGCACCGCAGCGTGACGCGCTGATAATTGACACGAACCTCGTATTTTCAGCAGTGGAAAAACCAGGGTTTGAGGTGTTGTTCTTTCAGACAAACTT
>NZ_FNUJ01000027.1 GCF_900107925.1 Amycolatopsis pretoriensis
TGGGTACGACCCGGACTGAGCCGTTTACACGTGCCGGTGCCGGACCGGAGCCGGTAGGAACTGACAACCCTGTTGTTGTCGAAACGCCGTCCGTTAGTGCCGGCGGTACAACCTGGAAGCCGTTGAAACCCACTGTTACACCTAGCCCGCATCACGAACACTACGAACTAAAGATCAGGTTCGGTGCAGCGCGGCGTCCATATGCAGAGGGTCTCGAGTTATCGCAGATAGTCTCCGAAGGAGGGACACTCCAAAGTGACTATTTGCAGATGAAACGTGAATTAACCGAGGTGGTCGGTAATCTGCCTGCAGGAAAGCTCATTGGTGTTAATATCAAACTTATTACACAGCAAAAACATGCAACAAGCACAAAGAAGTCCGACATATTAGGAAAAATATCAGCAGATTTGCTCTCAGATGTAGCGCCCGACAAGCGCTCTCAGCTGGCAATAGATATGTTGGTTGCAAGAGGACCATATAACCAACTTGGCGTTGAAATTTACCAGCACACCGAACTAATATCGAAGGACGATCTACCGCGACTGTACTTGGGTTTCAGCAATAGGTATCAGAATAATCCAACTAAACTATCGTCTGTTATTCTCGACCGGGCGGTAGATTGGTTGGTTGGGCGAATCGTTGCCGAAGCGGAGTCCGGGTCGCCGTTATCGTCGGTCAGCATTGCATACCACCGCTGGGCGAGAACAGGGACATCGCTAGATGTCAATGGCGATCCTCGGATTCGATCGATCGAGGGAGAACTGCACCGGGCGGTGGCAGGGGCGCTGCAGCGGAACCCGTCCGCGCTACGGGCAAATATCACAGCCGAGCATGTTTGGCAGCAGATTAGCCGAGCGGCCGGCCTCACACGAAATCACAACGTCGTAGTAGTGGAGTTTAAGACCGCCGGGAAGTCGGTTGCTCCTCCGGATAGTGTTCGACAGCCTCTGGGTGAAACGCATAAAACTCTGGGTGAAACTAGTAAAACAGTCGTACGTGCCGCCGAGTCTTCAGCGAAAGATGAGTCTTCGATAAAGGCTGCGCAGTGGGACTGGAAGCCAGGGCAAACGCCAGTTCGCGCAGGTAAGGTACGGCATCAATTATTGTCGTCTGAGCTCGACTTCGCGGCAGAGCATGCCCCGAAGATCCGATCTTCCGCCGGACATGATGAACTTCTGATTCCGCCGGGTAATTTCGCTGACGAGTACAAAAATTTCAAAGCCAAGCTGAAAGATTTGCTGGCCCAACGACCGGCCAGTAAAAAGATCGGAATCTATATCCGGTTTGCGTCGACGACTCAACTAAAAAGCGCTGCTGGCAAGCTTAGCCAGGATAGGTTGCTTGAGCTGATCCAGGACGATCTTACCGGGGGAATGGCTGCGGAAACCCGAACTCGGCTCGCAATAGACGCGCGAATTATCAAGACAAGCCGAAGACGCTTTGTGGGTATTGAGGCCTTTGACTACCATGAACTAGAGTCGCGCGACGGTAGAGTGCAACTGAGACTTGGATCCCATCTCGGGGAAGAAAATTTGTCAGCGCTTTCGTTGGCTAAGCTAGGCGGGGCAATAGATTGGCTTATCGGCCGGCTGGCGGAGGATCGTGGAATATCTTCGCCGAGGATCAATATTGAATATCTGACTACGAAAAAGTATGACCCGGACAGTGTGTCCAGTGATCAGCGACTTCTGTCGGTCGATTCGACGCTGACGCAGGCGGTCGACGATGCATTGGCGAGAAATTCTATTGCGCAGCGGATGAATATCTCCGCTGCGCAAGTTCGCGAGCACGTCGACACGGAGCAGATTTTCGCAACTCCGTGGTCCGAAGTCCGCGTGAGTTTTGCAGGAAACGGTGACTGGATTGACCCGCCGGCGGACCTGCGGCCAATAGTGGATGCCCGAGATTCGAAGTGGGGTGTTGCTCCGCCGCGATGGCGGGGTAAGAGTCCTATCGGCTGGCTCGTGGGTAAATTCTTCCTGGATGCATTACCTGAAGCCGTCTTGACGCGGGAAGATACCGACGGAAATGTTCTGTCGTTGGCCAAAGACCTGACGCAAAATCTTGAGGCTGTAAAGGCGATCGCCAGGAAACATCTTTCTGACCTCTTGCCCGGCATGAAGGTTGGCGTATTTGTAACTTTTCGATATGGGTCGGCCAGCGGGAGCAAGTTCCTGCGGTCGGCTGTGATGCGAGATATTCAGCATGCTTCTGATCTGATAAAGGCAGGTCTGGCTTCTGTGGCACCGCAGCGTGACGCGCTGATAATTGACACGAACCTCGTATTTTCAGCAGTGGAAAAACCAGGGTTTGAGGTGTTGTTCTTTCAGACAAACTT
>NZ_FNUJ01000031.1 GCF_900107925.1 Amycolatopsis pretoriensis
TGTGATGTCCGGGGACGTTGTCCTGAGTTGAGATGACCGGTGACGGCCTGTCGTGCAGACAGGTGAAGGCCTCCGGATGTGAAGTGGAGCTGTCTAGGAACCGCTTCACCCACCGGAGGCCTTCGTGTCCCACCCTAACGCCACCCTGACCCCACGCACCCGCCTGCGGCTCGCCCGCCTGATCGTCGAACAGGGCTGGACCTGCACAGCAGCAGCCAAGATGTTCATGGTCGCCGCCAAGACCGCCGCGAAGTGGGCTCGCCGCTACCGGCTCGAGGGGGCGGCCGGGATGACTGATCGCAGCAGCCGTCCCCACCGCAGCCCGACCCGCACTCCGGGGCCGGTGGTGCGGGCGATCGTGCGGTTGCGGTGGCGCATGAGGCTGGGACCGGTCCAGATCGCCGGCCGGCTCGGGCTGCCCGCATCCACGGTGCACGCGGTGCTGGTGCGCTGCCGGATCAACCGCCTGTCCCGCATCGACCGGGTCACCGGCGAACCGCTGCGCCGCTACGAACACGACCATCCCGGGTCGCTGCTGCATGTCGATGTCACCAAGTTCGGCAACATCCCCGACGGCGGCGGGCACCGCTACGTCGGCCGGCAACAAGGCGACCGCAACAAACGCGCCACCCCGGGCCTGTCCCGCGGCGCGGATTACAAGCCCCGCACCGGCACCGCATTCGTGCACACCGTCATCGACGACCACTCCCGCGTCGCTTACGCCGAAATCCACACCGACGAAACCGCTGCCACCGCCACCGCGGTCCTGCGCCGCGCGGTGGCCTGGTTCGCCGACCTGGGCGTCACCGTCGAACGGGTCCTGTCCGACAACGGCTCGGCCTACCGCTCCCATGCCTGGCGCGGCACCTGCGCCGAGCTGGGGATCGTCCCGAAACGGACCCGGCCTTACCGGCCACAAACCAATGGCAAGATCGAGCGGTTCCACCGGACCCTGGCCGACGGGTGGGCCTACGCCCGCTTCTATCCGTCGGACGCCCTGCGACGCGCGGCGCTACCGGGCTGGCTGCACTTCTACAATCACCATCGACCCCACAGCTCAACCGGCGGCAAGCCGCCGGTCACCCGACTGACCAACCTCCCTGGACATCACA
>NZ_FNUJ01000026.1 GCF_900107925.1 Amycolatopsis pretoriensis
GGTTGTCTGGTGGTGGGGTGTATGTGAGCTGCCCAGTCGCATGATTGGAGGTGAGGAAGCCGCGGGTAGCTGCTGCTGACACAGCTGAGCGTTCGCGTGACGATGCGGGCCGGCTGGTGTGGCGATGCCTGCGGCTGTGAGGAGGAACGAGGATGACGAACCCGGATTTCGCTGAATCCGACCCGGTCCGTGCCATGGATAACGCGTGGGCGACGTTCGAGACCGAGATGGACAAGCTCGGCCAGCTGGGCAAGCACTGGGATGAGGCCCGCACGACCGTGCACCCGAAGGACCGGTCGCTGACCATGACCCTGGACGGGCGGGGTGAGCTGGTGGAGCTGACTTTCAACGGCTCCAAGTACCGAACTCTGCCGCCTGCCCAACTGGCCCAGATCATCGTCGAGACCCTGCAGAAGGGGCGAGCCGAAGCCCAGCAGAAGATGTCCGATCTGATGGGCGAGGCCAGTGTGCCGGGACTGGATCTAGCGGGAATGGCCGCCGGCGAGGTGCGACCGGACGAGATGATCAAGTCGATGTTCGGACCGATGCTGGAAGGATTCGGTCTCGACGTCGACCTGTCTGGCCGACGGCCGCGGCCGGACGGTGAGACAAATGGCTGACAAGCTGTTCATCGATCCGGAGGGGATGAGGTCGGCCACTCAGCAGCTGACGAACCTGGCGGCGGATTTGAAGGCCGCGCAGGGGAAGCTGTCGGACGTGCTGGCGCAGTACGAGGGGGCGTGGGGGACCGACGAGCCTGGTGAGGCGTTCGAGAAGAACTACTACCAGAAGGCCGAGAAGGACCGGAAAGGTCTCGGCAATGCTGCGGAGGGAATGGCTGCTTCGGCGCGCAATATGCAGAAGAGTGCGGAGTTCATGGAGGGCTTGGATTCATCGGCGGCTCAGGCGTTCGACGAGCAACCTCCGCCTTCGTCTCCGCCGCCGTCGGAGAGCGATCAGTAGTTGTTGTTTTGTCTCGTATTCCTGGTGTGATCATCGACAGCCGGGGGAGAGGTGTAGTCGGTGGTCACGAAGGAAACCGGTGGTGGTACGCACGGCGGGGGCGAGTCGAGCTCCGCGCACGGCAAGGGGGCGTCGCTCAGTCATCACGTTTCGGAGCAGCTGCAGACCTTCTGCAAAGTCGTCGTCGGTATGGCCTTCCCGGAGGGTGACCACAACGCACTGTATGCCATGGCGGATGCGTGGGAGGAGTTCCGTCGCGCTCTCGAGGCGATCAACGCCGGGATGGAGAAGCTGGTTCCTCAGTTCGAGCGTTCCATGCAGGGCGCGACCGCTGAGCGGAATCTGGAGTACCTGAAGTCCGTTCGCGATGGACTCAAGGCTGAGCAGGAAAAAGCCCAGGATTACGCGAAGATGTGCCGCACTGCGGCTGCGGATATCGTGAAGACGATCATCATGTTCGCGGTGATGCTGGCGATGGTGCTGGCGACCATTATCGCGTTGGCGATCTCGGTGTTTGGTTCGTTCGCGATTCCCGGCACAGTGGCAGCGGCTCGCGTCGCATTGACGCAGATGTGGAATGCCCTGGTTCGGTCGATTTCCCAGTTGACGGTGCGGCAGGTCGGGATGGCCGTGGGGAAGGTCGCCTGGACGATGGGCAAGTACGCGGCGGCCAACGCCGGTTTGATGACGGGCTTGGATGTCACCATCCAGGGATTCCAGAAGGTGGACCACAAACGCGACGACATCGACCTGGATTCGCTGAAGAATTCGGCCATCGGCGGGGGGATCGGCGGGGCGGCGTTCGGCGCGTTTCGCGGGGCCGCGAAGGTCGGCCTGGGGATGATCGGTGACGACGTGGGGAAGCGCGTCCCCGGTTGGGTTCGGGGGATCGGGCAGATCGGCTACGCGATGACGCAGGTCGGTGGCGTGATGGCGAGCAATCCCCTCGTGAATGTGGCCACCGGGGGGCATGGTGAGTTCTGGGCGGGCGCGTTGGGTGGTGCCGCGCACTACAACACGGTCAAGCCCGGCAGCATGTCAGCCAAGGTCGACGATGCCATGTGGAAGAGTGTGCGCGGCGACTTCAGCTGGGTCCCGCGCGTGGGCGAGGCCCGGGGGCCGGAGCTGGATGCGGGCCTGGCCGGCGGCTCTCTCGGCGCGTCCCGTGAGATCTCCGAGGTCGAGAGTTCGTCTGTCCCGCAGGTGTTTTCCGACGCTCGTGCGGCCATTTCGTCGGCGTTGGACGCACCCTTGTTTCCCCGTGCGAACGCGCGGGCGATGCGCGGCGAAGGAGCCGGCGGTTCGGCGGAGGCCGGCGACGGCGCTGCGGAGGTGACGGCCGGTGACGGTACCAAGCTAGGACGGCTGTTCGCCGGCGAAGACAGTCGCCCCAGCACGGTCTCGGATGGTCAGAGCGGAGCCAACCGGGACGCGTCGATGTCTGGTAACGCTCGAAATTCGGAGGCGGCGTCCGTTGCCGGCTCGGCCGAGAGTTCCGGGACCGCGATGTCCGGCGAGTCGAACTCGGCGAATGATCAGCGCTTCGGTGCGGCAGGCTCCAGCGGGTCGAGTTCGCCGGATGCCGCGGACAGCTCCGTCTCGGGCACCGGTCAGGCCGCTGACACGGGATCCGCTGCAACCCATCCTGCATCCGCGGCTTCGGCCGGAGATGCAGTTTCCGGACGGCCGCAGCTGTCGGTCGACACGTCCTCGGCGGAACGGTTCCTGGCCGGGACTTCCGCCGATTCGGTGAGTTCCGCGACGACTTCCGACAACGGGTCGGGCCGAAACAGCTGGTCCGCGTCGGTGCCGGACTCGGCTGGCTCACCGGCGAGCTCGGTGGGTTCGCTGCCGGGCTCGGGAACCCAGCACCTCGCAGCGGCGCACCGGTCAGGTGCTGGTTCGAGTCCGGTCGGCGAAGGTCCACGGGTGGATCACGGCTCGAGTCCGGACGTCGCGCCGAAGGCGACGTCGTCTGCGCCGCTGCTGCGGGAGATGCCGGTGACCGCCGGCGGTGCTCGCGCCGGGTCGGTGCCGACCTCCGGCGGAGAGCCGGCCGTCGGCCGGGCGCAGCCGAAGATCGAAGCGACCGGACCGGACAGCACGTCACGGACCGCGCCGGAGTCCGAGGTCCGGCAGCCGGAGGCGTCCGCGAAGGCGGGTGCGGGCGCGGCAGTCGCGCGGCCGGCGGCGAGCTCCGAGCCTGTCCGGTCCCTGCCTGGGGGAGAGGCGGGGACCCGGATCTTGCCGTCGTCTGCGGATACCGGCGCTGCGGTCGGCTCCGGTCGCGCCACATCACCGGTGAAGCCTGGCCAAGTCTCCGACCGACTTCTGCTGACGCCCGATCCGCCCGGTCCGCGGCCGGTCGACCCTTCGAGGCCGGCACGGCCCGCGACTCAGCTGGACAGCGAGGCCGGGTCTGCTGCTCGGGCTTCTGATTCAGCGCAGGTCAAGGCGAGCGCCGTCAGCGTCACGCCGGCTTCGGTTCCGCGGTCCGCGACCGGGGAAGGACCCCGGGCGGGTGGTATCGATCCGGGGAATAGCGGCGGGGGAGTCGTCGATCGTGGTGGGTCGATGCCCGGACCGCGGCCATCTGCGACGCTCTTGCCGCTGGACGGCGGTCTGGGACAGAAGCCGACCGTGGGTGTGCGGCCTGAGAGGCTGGAGGTGAGCCCACCAGGGCGGCCGACGGATCCGGGTGGTTCGGATCGCGGGACTGATCGGACGCAGCCGGAGCAGTCTTCGCGGTCGGACAGGTCTGCGCCCGACAGGTCACGAGCAGGTGATGAAGCTGCGGCGGCCGCAGTGGCCGCTGCCTATTTGACGTCGGTGCACGAGACTGAGGTGACGC
>NZ_FNUJ01000025.1 GCF_900107925.1 Amycolatopsis pretoriensis
TAAGTTCGGCGGTGTCCTACTCTCCCACAACCCTTCGGTTGCAGTACCATCGGCGCTGTCAGGCTTAGCTTCCGGGTTCGGAATGGGACCGGGCGTTTCCCTGACGCTAAAACCACCGAAACACTCCGAAACAACACACGCACCTGGCGTGGTGTTTCAGAACCGTAGAGTGGATGCGCAACATCTTCGTAGACAAGTCCTCGGCCTATTAGTACCAGTCAACTCGACAACACATTACTGTGCTTCCATTTCTGGCCTATCAACCCAATGGTCTCTTGGGAGCCTTAACCCACAAAGGGTGGGATACCTCATCTTGGAACAGGCTTCCCGCTTAGATGCCTTCAGCGGTTATCCCTTCCGAACGTGGCCAACCAGCCATGCCCCTGGCGGAACAACTGGCACACCAGAGGTTCGTCCGTCCCGGTCCTCTCGTACTAGGGACAGCCTTCCTCAAGTATCCTACGCGCGCGGCGGATAGGGACCGAACTGTCTCACGACGTTCTAAACCCAGCTCGCGTGCCGCTTTAATGGGCGAACAGCCCAACCCTTGGGACCTACTCCGGCCCCAGGATGCGACGAGCCGACATCGAGGTGCCAAACCATGCCGTCGATATGGACTCTTGGGCAAGATCAGCCTGTTATCCCCGGGGTACCTTTTATCCGTTGAGCGACACCCCTTCCACCAGGAGGTGCCGGATCACTAGTCCCGACTTTCGTCCCTGCTCGACATGTCTGTCTCACAGTCAAGCTCCCTTGTGCACTTGCACTCAACACCTGATTGCCAACCAGGCTGAGGGAACCTTTGGGCGCCTCCGTTACTCTTTAGGAGGCAACCGCCCCAGTTAAACTACCCATCAGGCACTGTCCCTGAACCAGATCATGGCCCGAGGTTCAGATTCCCAATTCGACCAGAGTGGTATTTCAACAACGACTCCACAGCCACTAGCGTGACCACTTCACAGTCTCCCACCTATCCTACACAAGCCGAACCGAAAACCAATACCAAACTATAGTAAAGGTCCCGGGGTCTTTCCGTCCTGCCGCGCGTAACGAGCATCTTTACTCGTAGTGCAATTTCGCCGGGCCTGTGGTTGAGACAGCCGGAAAGTCGTTACGCCATTCGTGCAGGTCGGAACTTACCCGACAAGGAATTTCGCTACCTTAGGATGGTTATAGTTACCACCGCCGTTTACTGGCGCTTAAATTCTCAGCTTCGCCATTGCTGGCTAACCGGTCCTCTTAACGTTCCAGCACCGGGCAGGCGTCAGTCCATATACATCGTCTTGCGACTTCGCATGGACCTGTGTTTTTAGTAAACAGTCGCTTTCCGCTGGTCTCTGCGGCCACCCACCCCTAGTCCGTAAAGGACTTCAGGATGTTTGGCCCCCCTTCTCCCGAAGTTACGGGGGCATTTTGCCGAGTTCCTTAACCACAGTTCACCCGATCGCCTTGGTATTCTCTACCTGACCACCTGTGTTGGTTTGGGGTACGGGCCGTGCATGCACTCACTAGAGGCTTTTCTCGGCAGCATAGGATCACTCTACTTCGCCTCAAACGGCTACGCATCACGTCTCAGCCTATGGAACTGACGGATTTGCCTACCGGCTTCCCTACACGCTTACACCAGGACAACCATCGCCTGGCGGAGCTACCTTCCTGCGTCACCCCATCGCTTGACTACTACGAAATCAGGTCCCACGCTCCACAATGCCAACTCTGCCCGAAGGCTTCGCCGGCACGCTTTGGGTGGTTAGTATCAAACGCCTCGTCATGGGCGCACATGCTCGGGTACGGGAATATCAACCCGTTGTCCATCGACTACGCCTGTCGGCCTCGCCTTAGGTCCCGACTTACCCTGGGCGGATTAGCCTGGCCCAGGAACCCTTGGTCATCCGGCGGCAGAGTTTCTCACTCTGCATTCGCTACTCATGCCTGCATTCTCACTCCCACACCCTCCACGACTGGCTTCCGCCGCCGCTTCCCTGGATGCAGGACGCTCCCCTACCCATCCATACCACTAGACACGACCCTCAAGGGATCGAGCCGATGTATTGCATGAATGACACAGCTTCGGCGGTGTGCTTAAGCCCCGCTACATTGTCGGCGCAGGACCACTTGACCAGTGAGCTATTACGCACTCTTTCAAGGGTGGCTGCTTCTAAGCCAACCTCCTGGTTGTCTGGGCAATCCCACATCCTTTCCCACTGAGCACACACTTAGGGGCCTTAGCTGGTGTTCTGGGCTGTTTCCCTCTCGACGACGAAGCTTATCCCCCGCCGTCTCACTGCCACGCTCTCACTAACCGGTATTCGGAGTTTGGTTGATTTCGGTAACCCGGTAAGGCCCCTAGACCATCCAGTAGCTCTACCCCCGGCAAGAAACACGTGACGCTGCACCTAAATGCATTTCGGGGAGAACCAGCTATCACGGAGTTTGATTGGCCTTTCACCCCTACCCACAGCTCATCCCCTCAGTTTTCAACCTAAGTGGGTTCGGGCCTCCACGACGTCTTACCGTCGCTTCACCCTGGCCATGGGTAGATCACTCCGCTTCGGGTCTAGACCACGCGACTCATTCGCCCTATTCAGACTCGCTTTCGCTACGGCTACCCCACACGGGTTAACCTCGCCACGCAGCACTAACTCGCAGGCTCATTCTTCAAAAGGCACGCCATCACCCAACAAGTGAGCTCTGACGGCTTGTAGGCACACGGTTTCAGGTACTCTTTCACTCCCCTCCCGGGGTACTTTTCATCTTTCCCTCACGGTACTCGTCCGCTATCGGTCTTCAGGAAGTATTTAGGCTTACCGGGTGGTCCCGGCAGATTCACAGCAAATTCCACGAGCTCGCTGCTACTCGGGAACACCACCAAGGTCCTTGAAACTGGTTTTCGCGTACGGGGCTCTCACCCACTCCGGCCCGCCATCCCAAGCGGTTCCACTAACCAGCACAACAACCCGAAGAAATGTCAGTCTCTTCAAGGCGGGTCCCACAACACCGCACGTACAACGCCTGACAGCTTGACATACGCACGGTTTAGCCTCTTCCGCTTTCGCTCGCCACTACTCACGGAATCACGGTTGTTTTCTCTTCCTACGGGTACTGAGATGTTTCACTTCCCCGCGTTCCCTCCACACACCCTATATATTCAGGTGCGGGTAACACCACATCACTGGTGCTGGGTTTCCCCATTCGGAAATCCTCGGATCACAGCTCGGTTGACAGCTCCCCGAGGCTTATCGCAGCCTCCTACGTCCTTCATCGGCTCCTGAAGCCAAGACATCCACCATGTGCCCTTAACAACTTGACCACAAAGATGCTCGCATCCACTCTACAGTTCTCAAACACCACACCAGAAACAAACGTCCCTAGGGGGTTTAGCCCCTCGGCGTGTTGCCTCAGGACCCAACAGTGTGCTTCGTGAACAGCCGGCCACCCGAGCTCGGTGCGTGCTTTCCACGACCCTTGCGGATCAGTACTCACGCGGACTTCGCTCACCGTCGCCGGCGATAACCAGTAGTTCCACAATTCCTTGAGCAACCGAGACAACACCACGTGCGGGTGTTAAGCCTCAGCCACCCCACGCTCGAGTTCCGGGTATCCCGGGAACGTGGATGTGTTGTGCTCCTTAGAAAGGAGGTGATCCAGCCGCACCTTCCGGTACGGCTACCTTGTTACGACTTCGTCCCAATCGCCAGTCCCACCTTCGACCACTCCCTCCCCTTACGGGGTTGGGCCATGGGCTTCGGGTGTTACCGACTTTCATGACGTGACGGGCGGTGTGTACAAGGCCCGGGAACGTATTCACCGCAGCGTTGCTGATCTGCGATTACTAGCGACTCCGACTTCACGCAGTCGAGTTGCAGACTGCGATCCGAACTGAGACCGGCTTTAAGGGATTCGCTCCACCTCGCGGTATCGCAGCCCTCTGTACCAGCCATTGTAGCATGTGTGAAGCCCTGGACATAAGGGGCATGATGACTTGACGTCATCCCCACCTTCCTCCGAGTTGACCCCGGCAGTCTCCCACGAGTCCCCGCCATAACGCGCTGGCAACGTAGGATAAGGGTTGCGCTCGTTGCGGGACTTAACCCAACATCTCACGACACGAGCTGACGACAGCCATGCACCACCTGTACACCAACCACAAGGGAAGCCCCATCTCTGGGGATGTCTGGCGCATGTCAAGCCCAGGTAAGGTTCTTCGCGTTGCATCGAATTAATCCACATGCTCCGCCGCTTGTGCGGGCCCCCGTCAATTCCTTTGAGTTTTAGCCTTGCGGCCGTACTCCCCAGGCGGGGCGCTTAATGCGTTAGCTACGGCACGGACAACGTGGAATGTCGCCCACACCTAGCGCCCAACGTTTACAGCGTGGACTACCAGGGTATCTAATCCTGTTCGCTCCCCACGCTTTCGCTCCTCAGCGTCAGTATCGGCCCAGAGACCCGCCTTCGCCACCGGTGTTCCTCCTGATATCTGCGCATTTCACCGCTACACCAGGAATTCCAGTCTCCCCTACCGAACTCAAGTCTGCCCGTATCGACCGCACGCTCCACGTTAAGCGTGGAGATTTCACGGCCGACGCGACAAACCGCCTACGAGCTCTTTACGCCCAATAAATCCGGACAACGCTCGCACCCTACGTATTACCGCGGCTGCTGGCACGTAGTTAGCCGGTGCTTCTTATCCAGGTACCGTCACTTGCGCTTCGTCCCTGGCGAAAGAGGTTTACAACCCGAAGGCCGTCATCCCTCACGCGGCGTCGCTGCATCAGGCTTGCGCCCATTGTGCAATATTCCCCACTGCTGCCTCCCGTAGGAGTCTGGGCCGTGTCTCAGTCCCAGTGTGGCCGGTCACCCTCTCAGGCCGGCTACCCGTCGTCGCCTTGGTAGGCCATTACCCCACCAACAAGCTGATAGGCCGCGGGTTCATCCTGCACCGCCAGAACTTTCAACAACTCCCCATGCGAGAAGTTGTGATATCCGGTATTAGACCTCGTTTCCAAGGCTTATCCCAGAGTGCAGGGCAGATTACCCACGTGTTACTCACCCGTTCGCCACTCATCCCCACCCGAAAGTGGTTCAGCGTTCGACTTGCATGTGTTAAGCACGCCGCCAGCGTTCGTCCTGAGCCAGGATCAAACTCTCCAACAATGAA
>NZ_FNUJ01000024.1 GCF_900107925.1 Amycolatopsis pretoriensis
AGACAGCTCCACTTCACATCCGGAGGCCTTCACCTGTCTGCACGACAGGCCGTCACCGGTCATCTCAACTCAGGACAACGTCCCCGGACATCACATCTAGACCTCCCCGCGCTTCTTCCGCTCGGTGTACTCCCGCATCCGCTTCGGGTAACCCACCCGCGCGACCTCGTACACCGGGATCGACCGGCGGTGGCCGAACTGCTGGGCCGCCTCCAGGCTGCCGATGCGGCGCCGGGTCCACTCGCCGTCGTGGGCGATCAACACCACAGTGGTCTCGGTGACGTTCGTCTTCGGCTCGACGAAGGCCTCGACACCCCGCCTCGAGGCCACCCAGTCCTCCAGGTGCCGGGTGTCCTCGGAGCTGGCTTTCCGCAGCGTACCGGCCTTCTGCCCGCCCTTGGCGCGCCTGCGCAGCGAGTCGAAGAGCCCCACCACGACCACCTTCCCTCCCGAGACCTACACCACTCATTATCCCGATGTCCGCGTGTGGTCGGCGTCGCACACCCGGCTAGGTCGCAGCCCCGTCCGGCGTAGTGACAAGATGGCGGGTGTCGCGCGCGCGGTTATACCGCGCACAGGCGACGACAGAGCACCACCCCACTGCTTGCCGAGGAGTTATACAAGTGACCGACACCTCCGCCGACCTCGTGATCCTGGGAGGCGGATCGGGCGGCTACGCCGCGGCTTTCCGCGCGGCCGAGCTGGGCCTTTCCGTCACGCTGATCGAGAAGGACAAGCTGGGCGGGACCTGCCTCCACCGGGGCTGCATCCCGACCAAGGCCCTGCTCCACGCCGCCGAGGTCGCCGACGAAACCCGTGAGGCCGACGCCGTCGGCGTCAAGGCCTCCTTCGAGGGCATCGACATCGCCGGGGTCAACAAGTACAAGGACGGGATCGTCGCCCGCCTGTACAAGGGCCTGCAGGGCCTGGCCAAGGCGCACAAGGTGAACCTCGTCGAGGGCAGCGGCACGTTCGTCGGCGGCACCACCGTCGAGGTGGACGGCACCCGCTACACCGGCAAGAACGTCATCCTCGCCACCGGTTCGTACTCGCGCACGCTGCCCGGCCTGGAGCTCGGCGGCCGCATCATCGCCAGCGAGCAGGCCCTGTCCCTGGACTACGTCCCCAAGAAGGTCGTCGTCCTCGGTGGCGGTGTCATCGGCGTCGAGTTCGCCAGCGTCTGGGCCTCCTTCGGCGTGGACGTCACCATCGTCGAGGCGCTGCCGCGGCTGGTCCCGAACGAGGACGAGTTCGCGTCCAAGCAGCTCGAGCGCGCTTTCCGCCGCCGCAAGATCGCCTTCAAGACCGGCGTGCGGTTCACCGGCGCGAAGCAGGACGACAACGGCGTGGCCGTTTCGCTGGAGTCCGGCGAGACCATCGAGGCCGACCTGCTGCTGGTCGCCGTCGGCCGCGGGCCGAACTCGGCCGGCCACGGCTACGAGGAGGCCGGCGTCAAGATCGAGCGCGGCTTCGTCATCACCGACGAGCGGCTGCGCACCAACCTGCCGAACGTCTACGCCGTCGGCGACATCGTCCCCGGCCTGCAGCTCGCGCACCGCGGCTTCCAGCAGGGCATCTTCGTCGCCGAGGAGATCGCCGGGCAGAGCCCGCGCGTCATCGACGAGAGCGGCATCCCGCGGGTCACCTACTCGCACCCGGAGGTCGCGTCGGTCGGGCTGACCGAGTCGCAGGCGAAGGACAAGTACGGCGCCGACGTCACGACGTTCACCTATGACCTCGGCGGCAACGGCAAGAGCCAGATCCTCAAGACCTCCGGCGGGGTCAAGCTGGTCAAGGCCCCGGACGGCCCGGTCGTGGGCGTCCACATGGTCGGCGACCGCGTCGGCGAGCTGATCGGCGAAGCGCAGCTGATCTACAGCTGGGAGGCTTTCCCGGAGGACGTCGCACCCCTCATCCACGCCCACCCCACCCAGACCGAGGCCCTCGGTGAAGCGTTCCTCGCCCTCGCGGGGAAGCCGCTGCACGTGCACAGCTGACGTCCCACCAGCAGAATCCAGACCACGCAGAACTTGGAAGAGGAGTCAGCGAACGATGGCCTACTCCGTCACATTGCCGGAGCTCGGGGAGAGCGTCACCGAAGGCACCGTCACCCGGTGGCTTAAGCAGGAGGGCGACACCGTCGAGGTCGACGAGCCGTTGCTCGAGATCTCGACCGACAAGGTCGACACCGAGGTCCCCTCCCCGGTGGCGGGCACGGTCGTGAAGATCAGCGCCGCCGAGGACGAGACCGTCGAGGTCGGCGCCGAGCTCGCCGTCATCGACGACGGGTCCGGCGGCGTGCCCGAGTCTTCCTCCGCCCCCGCGCAGGAAGAGCAGAAGTCCGAGCCCGAGCCGGAACCCGAGCCGTCGCAGCCGGAGCCGCAGGCCGAGGACAGCGCTCCGAGCAAGCCGGACACCGCGCCGGCCGCCGGCGGCGAAGGCACCGAGGTGAAGTTGCCCGAGCTGGGCGAGAGCGTCACCGAGGGCACCGTCACGCGCTGGCTGAAGGCGGTCGGCGACTCGGTCGAGGTCGACGAGCCGCTGCTCGAGATCTCCACCGACAAGGTCGACACCGAGGTGCCGTCGCCGGTCGCCGGCACGGTGCTGGAGATCCGCGCGGGCGAGGACGAGACCGTCGAGGTCGGCGGCGTCCTGGCCGTCATCGGTGACGCGAACGCGGCGCCGAAGGCCGAGTCGAAGCCCAAGCCCGAGCCGAAGCCGGAACCCAAGCCCGAGCCCAAGCCGGAGCCGGTTCAGGAGTCGAAGCCCGAGCCCAAGCCGGAACCGAAGCCCGAGCCGCAGGCCGCGCCCGCGGCGAAGGCGGCCGAGGCGGCCCCGGCCGCCGCGGCGAAGGACGGTTCGGCGGACGGCCCGTACGTCACGCCGCTGGTCCGCAAGCTGGCGACCGAGCACGGCATCGACCTCGCGTCGCTGACCGGCAGCGGCGTCGGCGGCCGGATCCGCAAGCAGGACGTCCTGGCCGCGGCCGAGGAGAAGCAGAAGCAGCAGGCTCCTGCTCCCGCCGCTGCCCCGGCGGCCGCTGCCGCCCCGTCGGCGCCGGCCGCGCGTCCCGCGGCCCCGGTGTCGGCGGAACTGGCCGCGCTGCGCGGCACGGTCCAGAAGGCCAGCCGGATCCGCCAGATCACGGCCACCAAGACCCGCGAGTCGCTGCAGATCGCCGCGCAGCTCACGCAGGTCCAGGAGGTCGACGTCACGAAGATCGCCAAGCTGCGCTCGCGGGCGAAGGCGGCCTTCAAGGAGCGCGAGGGCGTCAACCTGACGTTCCTGCCGTTCTTCGCGAAGGCCACGGTCGAGGCGCTCAAGCAGCACCCGAACGTCAACGCGTCCTACAACGAGGACACGAAGGAGATCACCTACCACGGCGCCGTGCACCTGGGCATCGCGGTGGACACCGAGCGCGGGCTGCTCTCGGTCGTGATCCACGACGCCGGCGAGCTGAGCCTGGCCGGTCTCGCGCACCGGATCGCCGACCTGGCGGGCCGCGCGCGGTCGGGCCAGATCAAGCCGGACGAGCTGTCGGGCGGCACGTTCTCGATCACGAACATCGGCAGCGTCGGCGCGCTGTTCGACACGCCGATCATCGTGCAGCCGCAGTCGGGCATCCTCGGCACCGGCGCGGTCGTCAAGCGCCCGGTGGTCATCGCCGACGCCGACGGCAACGACACGATCGCCGTCCGGTCGATGGCGTACCTGCCGCTGACCTACGACCACCGCCTGGTGGACGGGGCCGACGCGGGCCGCTTCCTGACGACGATCAAGCAGCGCCTGGAAGAGGGCAACTTCGAGGGCGAACTCGGCCTCTGAAGTCTCCGCTGACGAAGGCCGCCACGGATTTTCCGTGGCGGCCTTCGTCGTGTCCGGGAGTGCGGTCGCGCAGCGGATGCGCAACGATCGGGGCATGCGAGTACTCATCGCCGGAGCGAGCGGCTTGATCGGGTCGGCGCTGGGCGAGCGCCTGCTGGGTGACGGGCACGAAGTCCGCCGCCTGGTGCGGCGGGAAGCGCGCGGGGGCGGGGAATTCCGCTGGGACCCGCCGTCCGGGACCATCGCCGAGGGCGCCTTCGAGGGCGTGGACGCCGTGGTGAACCTGGGTGGCAAGCCGTTGTTCCCCGGCCGGTGGAGCGCGATGCGCAAGCAGCAGCTCACCGACAGCCGGGTCGAGCCGACCGAGGTGCTCGCCGAAGCCGTCGCCGAACACGGTGTCGGCGTGCTGGTCAACGCTTCCGCCGTCGGCTACTACGGCCACACCCACGAGTCCACTGTGGACGAATCCGCCCCACGCGGCGACGGGTTCCTCGCCGAGCTGTGCGAAGCCTGGGAAGCCGCGACGGCGCCGGCGGGCGACGCGCGGGTGGTGAACATCCGGACCGGGCTGGTGCTTTCGGCGAAGGGCGGCCTCTACGGCACCCTGCGGCCGCTTTTCCAGCTCTGCCTGGGCGGCCGCCTCGGCGACGGCCACCAGTACATGTCGTGGATCTCCCTCGAGGACGAGGTCGGCGCGATCGCCCACGTCCTGGCGAACGACGTGGCCGGGCCGGTGAACCTGACCGGGCCGGCGCCGGTGACCAACGCCGAGTTCACCCGCGCGGTCGGCCGCGCCCTGCACCGCCCGGCGCCGTGGTGGGTGCCGGGCATCGCGCTCAAAGCCGTACTGGGCCAGGCCGGCGAGGAAATGGCGTTGTTCGGGCAGCGGGCCGTCCCCGCCGCGTTGGAGCGGTCCGGCTACGAGTTCCGCCACCCGACGCTGGACCAAGCGCTCGCGGCGGCATGACGGTCCCGCTCAAACGCTGGCTCGTCGTCGGCCTCGCGCTGGCGGCGGCGTTCGTCGCGCTCGGCCTCGGCGTCGCGCGGCAGCCGCTGACGCTCGACTCCCGGGTGGCCAACGCCCTCCACGACGTCTACACGCAGCCGCTCGGCAAGGCGGCGGCGATCGGCAGCGACGTCCTCGGCCCGGTGCTCCCCTGGGTCCTCGGCGCGGCACTGCTCGCCTTGGCGCTGCGGCAGCGGCGGCACACGGGGCTGTGCGTGCGGCTCGCCGTCGTGCTGCTGCTGTGCCGGCTGACCAGCGTCGTGGCCAAGCCGCTCTTCCTGCGGGAGCGCCCCCGCGACTACCCCGACCTCAGCTACCCGAGCGGGCACGTGGTGTCGGTGGCGAGCACCGGGTTCGTGCTGGTGCTGCTGTGCGCGTGGCTGTGGCCGCGGCTGGTTCGCCGGGTCGCGCTGGGTTCCGCGGTGGCCGTTGTGGTGTGCGCCGCGTGCCGCGTCCTGCTGGGCGTGCACTGGGTGTCGGACACGATCGGCGCAGTGCTCGCGGTCACCGGTGTCGGGCTGCTCTCAGCGTGTGCCTTGCGGCTGCTTCCCCCGGGTGACGGGCGTAGCCTCGACGGGTGAGTTCTTCCCGCACTTCCTGCCGCGCCAGCACCGAGCCCGTCGACGTCCGGGAGCTCGGCACGATCGACTACACCGAAGCCTGGGAGCTCCAGCGGACCCGGCTCACCGAGCGCGCCGACGGCACCGCGCCGGACACGATGTTCCTGCTGCAGCACCCGTCGGTGTACACCGCGGGCAAGCGCACCGAGGAGGCCGACCGCCCGGCCGACGGCACCCCGGTGATCGACGTCGACCGCGGCGGCAAGATCACCTGGCACGGCCCGGGCCAGCTGGTCGGCTACCCGATCGTGAAGCTCGGCGACCCGATCGACGTCGTCCACTACGTGCGGCGGCTGGAGGAGGCGCTGATCCACGTGTGCGACGCCCTCGGCGTGCACAGCGGCCGGGTCGAGGGCCGCAGCGGCGTCTGGATCCCGGCGGACGACCGCGGCATCGAGCGCAAGATCGCGGCGATCGGCATCCGCGTCCAGCGCGGCGTGACGATGCACGGCTTCGAGCTGAACTGCAACGCGGACCTGAAGGCGTTCGACACGATCGTGCCGTGCGGCATCCGCGACGCGGGCGTGACGTCGCTGTCGTACGAGCTGCAGCGGGACGTGAGCGTGGAGGCGGTGCTCCCCCTGGCGCGCGACGCGGTCCTGGCGGCGCTGGAAGGCGAGCTCCCGGTGAGCGAGGACCGCTGGCTCCCCCGCCCGGCCGCGCCCGAGGCGCCCGGCGTCACCTTCGCCCTGCAGAACTGAAAGGCCGTGAATGGCACATTGAGGGACTAAGTGTCCCTCAATGTGCCATTCACGGACTTCGCGCTAATCCAGCTGCGGCGCGACCTCGGCCGCGACCAGCTCGAGCTGGTCCAGGTCCGCGAGGTCCAGCAGCTGCAGGTAGACGCGGGTGATCCCGGTCTTCTCCCGCCACTGCCCGATCCGGTCGACGACCTCGGCCGGTGTCCCGGCCAGGCCGTTCGCCCGCAGCTCGGTGAGGTCCCGCCCGATGGCCGACGCCCGGCGCGCAACCTCTTCGTCGGAGCGGCCGACGGCGATCGTCAGCGCCACCGAGCGCAGGATCTCCTTGGGGTCGCGGCCGATCTCGGCTGCCGCGGCGTCGACGCGGGCGAACTGCGCGGCCGCCGCGTCGGCGTCGGCGAACGGCAGGTTGAACTCGTCCGCGAACCGGGCCGCCAGCGCCGGGGTGCGCTTCTTGCCCTGGCCGCCGATGATCACCGGCGGCGCCGGCGACTGCGCGGGCTTCGGCAGGCCCGGCGACTCCGTCAGCGAGTAGTACTCGCCCTTGAAGGAGTACGTCGAGCCCGCGGGCGTCTTCCACAGCCCGGTGATGATCTCGAGCTGCTCGGCGTAGCGGTCGAAGCGCTCCTTCAGCGGCGGCAGCGTGAGGCCGTACGCCTCGTGCTCGGCGTCGTACCAGCCGGAGCCGAGGCCGAACTCGACGCGCCCGCCGGACATCCGGTCCACCTGCGCGACCGAGATCGCGAGCGGGCCGGGGTACCGGAACGTCGCCGCGGTGACGAGCGTGCCGAGCCGGATCCGGCTGGTCTCCCGGGCCAGGCCGGCGAGGGTGATCCACGCGTCGGTCGGGCCGGGCAGGCCGTCGGCCGAGCCCATCTTCAGGTAGTGGTCGCTGCGGAAGAAGGCGTCGTAGCCGGCGGCTTCGGTCGCCTTCGCGACACGCAGCAGGTCGTCGTAGCTGGCCCCCTGCTGGGGCTCGGTGAAGATCCTCAAGTCCACGAAGATCAGCCTATAGAGACGTCGGGCTCCGTGCGCCTCAGCCGTACCAGCATGCGGACGATGACGTCCTCGATCTCGGCGCCGACCTTCTTCGGGTCCGGCGAACTGGCGATTTCGGTCGCCGCGCTCGACAGCGCGCCGAACAGCAGCCGCGCGGTCACCTCGACCGGCACGGGCTCGACCTCGCCGGCGTCGATCAGCGACTGCAGCCCGGACCGCACGAGCCCGAAGCTGCAGCGCTCCTCGGCTTCGCGCCAGCGTTCCCAGCCCATGACGACCGGCGCCTCGTGGATGGCGATCCGCTGGTAGGCGGGGTCGAGACAGGCGCGGATGAACGCGTTGAGACCGCCGAGCGCGCGTTCCCACGGCGAGCCCTCACCGTGCATGATCTTGTCGAGGCGGTCGTAGACGAGGCTTTCGACCTGGTCGAACGCGGCTTCGAAGAGCGCCTGCTTGCCGCTGAAGTGGTGGTACAGCGCGCCTTTGGTGACCCGGGCGCGTTTGGCGATCTCGTCCAGCGAGGTTCCCGCGTACCCGCGCTTGGTGAACAGTTCGACCGCGCTGTCGACCAGCGCCGAACGCGTCGACTCGGAGTAGTCGAGTCGTCTGGACCTCATTGTCGCCACCTTCACAACCTTACGCCCGGAGGATCTCTCCGTACTCATGGTATGTTCGCGTCGTCAGGTCCGTACCGGGAGTATGCCGCAGACCCGCGGTATGACCCGGGCCACGGAAGGGGAGCCCCACGATGAGCTGGACAGACTTCTACCGACGTCAGGAAATCCTCGAAGCGACCGTCCGCCTGGCGGGCCGCAACCCGGCCGCGCCACTGCCGCTCGACGAGGTCCCCGGTGCCGAAGAGCACTTCGGCACCGAGGAGAACGTCCTCCTGGCCCTGCAGTACCAGTGGACCCGGACGCTGAGCGGCCGCCTGCGCGCCGAGGTCACCGACCCGGACGACGCCGACGGCCTCGGCGACCACGTCGACGCCGTCACGCGGGCGTGGCGTTCCGCCGTCGAGGAGCACGAGACGCTGCGAGCGGTGCTCGACGGGGCTTACGAGCGGCACGCGTCGCTGCGCCGGATGCACGAAGGCGAGCTGCGGATGCTCGCCGTGACGGCCGGGCTGGCCGACCCGCGTGAGCCGGGTGAAGAGATCGCCAAGGTGGGTTACGCGCTCGAGGCGCTGCTGCGCACGAGCCGTTCGGAAGCACCTCGCCGGCGTCCCGTCATGGGACACCTGCGGCGCCTGCTCGCGCCGAGTGCGTGAACAGGGTTTAGTAAGCGCATGACGGAGCGCTGGACCGACGCCGACATCCCCGACCAGACCGGCCGGACCGTGCTGGTCACCGGGGCGAATTCGGGACTCGGGCTGCGCACCGCCGAGGTGCTCGCGAGCAAGGGGGCTCGCGTGCTCCTCGCCTGCCGCTCCGCCGAACGCGGGGCGAAGGCACTGGACATCGTCAAGACGGCCGCCGCGGGCGCCGGGCCCGAGCTCATCCCACTGGACCTGAGCGAGCTCGCCTCGGTGCGCGCGGCCGCCGCGACGGCCCGCGACCTGACCGGGGATGGCCTGGACGTCCTCGTCAACAACGCCGGCGTGATGGCGACCGCCCGCGGCCGCACCGCCGACGGCTTCGAGCTGCAGTTCGGCACCAACTACCTCGGCCACGCGGCGCTGACGTGGCTGCTGATGCCCGCCCTGCGCGGCCGCGTCGTCACGCTGTCGAGCCTGGCCGCCGTCGGCGCCCGCATCCACCTCGACGACCCGAACGGCGACCACCGCCGCTACAACGCGGCCGCCGCGTACGGGCAGTCGAAGCTCGCCGACCAGGTGTTCGCGCTCGAACTGGACCGCCGCCTGCGCGCGGCCGGCTCGGACGTCATCAGCGTCGCCGCCCACCCGGGCTACACCGCGACGGGACTCGGCAGCGGCATGGCCCGGTCGTACTCGAACCCGGTGGTGCGCTCGCTGATCGCGGGCGGCCACCGCGCCGGCGAGGTGCTGTTCGCCCAGAACACCCGCATCGGCGCCCTCCCGCAGCTCTACGCGGCGACGGCCGACGGCGTCGAAGGCGGCGGCTACTTCGGTCCCCGCGGCCTCGGCAACCTGCGCGGATACCCCGCGGCGGTGCCGACCGTGGCCGCCGCGCGCAGCGAGTCGCTGGGGTCGGCGTTGTGGGAGCTGACGGCGAAGCTGACCGGCATCACCCCCGACCCCGCGTAGCCCGGACGGGCGTACGGTTGAGGTGTGAGTGCTGCGCCAGAAGGCCGGAAGCTGCTGCGTCTCGAGGTTCGCAACAGTGAGACGCCGATCGAGAAGAAGCCGTCGTGGATCAAGACGCGGGTGCGGATGGGGCCGGAGTTCACCGAACTCAAGGGGCTCGTGCGTCGCGAAGGTCTGCACACCGTTTGCGAAGAGGCCGGTTGTCCCAACATCTACGAGTGCTGGGAAGACCGTGAGGCCACGTTCCTGATCGGTGGCGATCAATGCACCCGGCGGTGCGACTTCTGTCAGATCGACACGGGTAAGCCGGCTGCTCTCGATCGCACGGAACCGCGGAAGGTCGCGGAGTCCGTGCAGGCCATGGGTTTGCGGTACTCGACGGTCACTGGTGTGGCTCGTGATGATCTTCCCGATGGTGGGGCTTGGCTGTACGCGGAGACTGTCCGGCAGATCCACGCGCTGAACCCGGGTACGGGTGTCGAGTTGCTGATTCCGGACTTCAACGCCGACCCCGAGCAGCTGACCGAAGTGTTCGGGTCGCGGCCGGAGGTGTTGGCGCACAACGTGGAGACGGTGCCGCGGATCTTCAAGCGGATCCGTCCCGGGTTCCGTTACGCGCGTTCACTGGAGGTCATCACGGCGGCTCGTGAGGCCGGTTTGGTGACGAAGTCGAACCTGATCCTCGGCATGGGTGAGACGCCTGACGAGGTGGCTCCGGCGATGCGGGACCTGGTTGACGCGGGGTGCGAGATCCTGACGATCACGCAGTACCTGCGTCCCTCGCCGCGGCACCATCCGGTCGATCGGTGGGTGAAGCCGGAGGAGTTCGTGGAGCACTCGAAGGCTGCGGAGGCGATGGGTTTCGCGGGTGTGATGGCGGGTCCGCTGGTGCGGTCGTCCTACCGCGCCGGACGGCTCTACGCCCAGACCAAGGCGCACCGCGGCGAAGTCCTGCCCGAGAACCTGGCCCACCTGGCCACCGAAGGGCCGGCCGCCCAGGAAGCGGCGTCACTGCTGGCGCGGTGACGCACGTCACTCCCTAGTCCTTAAAGGATCGGTAAAGTGGGTCGCATGGCCCTGGTTTCGGACCTCCTCAGCTGGTTGCAAGGACTCCCGGAACCGGGCCTCGTCGCGGCGACCGGCGGCCTGGTGTTCGCCGAATGCACAATCGGGCTGGGCTTCCTGGCCCCCGGCGAATCCGGCCTGCTCATCGCCGCGACGACGGCCACCACCCCGTCCCGGTTCGTGGTGCTGTGGCTGGTGGTCACGCTGTGCGCGACGGCGGGTGACGCGCTCGGCTACTTCATCGGCCGCCGCTTCGGACCCCGGCTGCGCGAGACGAAGCTGATCCGCAAGTACGGCCTCGACGCGTGGGACAAGGCGACCTCGGTGCTGGAACGCCGCGGCGCGTGGGCGGTGTTCTTCGCCCGGTTCCTGCCGGTGATCCGCACGTTGACGCCGGCCGCGGCGGGAACATCGGGCCTGCCGTTCCGCAAGTTCCTGCCGGCCGCGGCGGCGGGCGCGTTCTGCTGGTCCCTGGTCCACATCAGCATCGGCGCGGCTTTGGGCGAAGCGGCAAAGCGCATCGAGGGAGCGCTGAACACGGGCGGGTTGATAGTGGTGGGCGCGCTCGCGGCGGTGGCGGTGTTCTTCTTGCTGCGCATGAAGAAGCGCAAGGCCCTGGCGGCGGAGCCGGAGCCGGAGCCGGAAAAGGTCCCCTGACCCAGGCCCCGAGCGCCACGAAAGTCGCGACCCCGGCGGGGAAGCGCCCCAATGTGGCCTTGGTTGCGTCTCACGCACCCAATGTGGCCTTCGTTGCGTCTCACGCACCCAATGTGGCCTTCGTTGCGTCTCACGCACCGAAGGCCACATTGGGGCGCTTGGGTCCCGGCCCCTGAGGGTGCGGCCCGAGCGGACCCGCGCCGCACCCTCCCGGTGTCAACGGCGGGCGCGCGCCGCCTTGCCGGTGGCCCAGCCGACCAAGCCGAGCGCCAGCAGCGCCCCACCGGCGACGAACGGCCAGGTTCCCTTGCCCGGCGCCGGAACCGGCGCGGCCGCCAGGTCGTAACCACCCAGCTTCCCCTGCGCCCGGTAAGCCGAACCGGGCAGCTTGTCGCCGTACAGCCGGTGCACCAGCTGCTGGTACGCCGCCACCGGCACGCCGTCCCCGACCCGCTGCCGGGCCGGGTCGTTGAGCGCCAGCACGCGGCCGTCGCGCACCCGGTACCACGCGTTGACCTGCGGCTCGGTGAACACCAGGTCGCCGCCGGCCTGCGCCGGGTACGTCAGCTCCTCGGTGCCCGTCGTGAAGTTCGTCGCGGTCCAGCCGGCCGCCGCGCGCTCCACCCACACCGTCGCCTGACGACCCGTCGCCGCCGACGTCCGCACCGCGTAGTACGCGAACGAAGCCGGCGCCGCACCCGGTGTCCCGGCGACGAACGCCGGGTCGAGCGAGTTCACCGCGACCGGCGAGCCCGCCACCTCGGGCGTCACGGCGGCGGCCCGCGCCACGCCGGCCCGCCGGTCGAGCTGGCCGTAGAACGCCGAAAGCTGGGGCTGCGCCGCCCGGACCGCCGCGACGACGTCATCGGCAGGCGAACCAGAGGCCGACGCCGTGCCACCGAAACCGATCACCAGCGCCGCACCCGCGAGCAGGACACCCAATCCACGGAAGAGGTTCATCTCACGCCCCGATCCGGTAGAGGGACTGCGCCCACTGGAACTGCCCGTTGCGGACGTAGCTCGAGTGCGCCATCGCGCTGTAGCGCTGGCTGCTCGGCCACGGGTCGCCGTAGTAGACGAGCCCGCTCGCGTCGTAGCCGTAGATCACCTGGGCGTGCCCGCCGCCGGCGGTCCAGTAGATGCCCGTCTCGATCGGGCGGCGCGCACCGATCTCGGTCTGCACCGAGGCCAGGCTGAGCGCGCCGGTCACCGTGCCGGGACGCAGCCCGAGCGCCTGGTAGCCGCGCTGGACGTACGTCAGCTCGCCGGCCTGGTTGGGGCACTGCGAGCCGGCCGGGTAGCCGCGCGAGTAGTCGCAGAAGGTGTTCTGGCTGACGTTCGTTCCGTAGCCGAGGAACCGCGCGATCGTCAGGCCGCTCGCGGCCCAGCACCACTGGTTCTGTTCCTGGACCAGCTGGCTGATCGACAACGTCGTCGCTTCGGTCGTCGCGCTCGCGGGCGGGGAGAGCAGGCCGGTGAGGGCCGCGCACAGCGCGCCGAGCGCCATTGCTCGTCTGAAGTGCATTCGTTGCTCCTTGTCGGCAACAGGTGGGGACTTCGTGAGCTTCTCCCGTTGCCGCGCCGGGCAGTAATCCCAAGCGGGATAACACCGGCGTTATGCCGCCTATCGGGCGGGCGCGAGCCCGCACCAGCGCGCGAAGTGCGGATTCCGGTGCCGCGACGCCGAATACGCGGCTTCCGCGCACCGGAACACCTCGCCGGTGGTCGGCGTGCGGGCGTCGTCCTCGCGCGTCGCGAACAGCAGCGTCGTCCACAGCGGGTCGCCGCGCAGGGGCAGCGCGACCAGGCCCGGCGGGGGCGCCGACGCCGCCTGCGCGAGGCAGACCGCGCCCTGGGCGATGAGCGTCCCCGCGGTGCCCGCCTCCGACGTGAAGTGCCGCACCCGCGGGCTGAACCCGGCCGCCGCGCACGCCTGCAGGAACCGCACGCGCACGCAGTTTTCGTGCGGGGGCGGGAGAATCCAGTCGCAGCCGGCCAGGTCGGCGAGGTCGACGACGCCGTCGCGGATCGCCGGGTGTCCCTCGGAGATCCCGACGAAGATCGGCTCGGTGGCGAGCGTCCGGACGGTCAGGCCGGCGAAGTGGTGCGCCTCGGTGCCGTCGAAGCGTTCGAGCAGCGCGACGTCGACGCGGCCCGTCGAGAGCAGCTTCAACAACATCAGCGACGCCGGCTCGGCGTAGGTCTGGACGTCGAGCTCCCGCTCCCCCAGCTCCTCGATGAACCGGCCGATGATGAGCAGCGGCACGTACCCGATCCGCAGCGTCTCCGGCCCGCTTTCGCCGTGCCGCCGCGCGGAGGCGACGAGCGCCTGCATGTCGGACAGCAGCGCGTCGGCGCGAGCGAGCACGAACCGGCCGAGCTCGGTCGGGCGGACGCCGCTGGGGCCGCGGACGAACAGGTCGCCGCCGAGGATCCGCTCGATCCGCTTGAGCTGCGCGGTGAGCGCGGGCTGGCTGACGCCGAGGACGGTCGCGGCACGGCTCACGCTGCCGCCGTCCGCGACAGCGCGGACGGCCCTGAGATGGCGCAGCTCCAGCTCGGCCACGCCCAGCAGGCTAACGCCGTCCTCATGGCCCGCACGACCTGCGAAAGTCGGGCTTACTACATTCGGCGGTATGAGTCTCGCGGATCTTCCCCGGCCGGTCGGGTACGTCCTCGGCGGGGGCGGCAGCCTCGGCGCCATGCAGGTCGGCATGCTGCGCGCGCTCGGCGAAGCCGGGCTGTCCCCCGATCTGGTGACGGGCACGTCGGTCGGCTCGCTGAACGCGGCGGTGCTCGCCCTGCCCGGCGCCGACCCGTTGCCGCGCCTGCACGGCATCTGGGCGCACATGACGCGGGCCGAGGCGTTCCCGGGCGGCGTGCTGAGCCGCGTCCGGACGCTGACGCAGAGCAAGACGCACCTGTTCCCCAACAGCGGCCTGTCGGGGATCATCGCCGACCACCTCGGCGCCGAAACCCGCTTCGAGGACCTGGCGCTGCCGCTCGGCGTCGTCACGACGCAGGTCGACACGGCCGAGCCGCTGCTGATCCGGTCCGGGCGGCTGCTCGAGCCGCTGCTGGCGAGCTGCGCGATCCCCGGGATCTTCCCGCCGGTGGAGCACGACGGGCGGTTGCTGTACGACGGCGGGCTCGTCGCGAACGTGCCGATGCGCCAGGCGTTGGCGATGGGCGCGAAGTCGCTGGTGGTGCTGGATTGCGCGTTCCCGGGGAAACTGCCCGAGGCGCCGCGGACGTTCGCCGAGGTGATGATGTTCACCGCGATGATCAGCATGCGGAACCAGGCGGTGCTGGAAGCGCCGGTGGCGGCGGCTTCGGTGCCGGTGGTGTACCTGCCGGGGCCGGCGCCGGTACGTGTGAACCCGCTCGATTTCGGGCACACCGAAGCACTGGCGGAGGAGGCGTACTCGGCCGCCCGCGAGTTCCTGGACGGGATCTCGGTGAGCGGGCCGGGACTCTACGGTGCGCCGGGCCTCGTCGTCACGTGATCCGCGTCACGCCGATGCACCGATCCGCCGGGAAGAACGTCATCGCTATCGCGTAGTTTTGAATGACGAATGCCCGCCGATCCCAATTCCCAAAAAGAGACAATATGCTCCCCAAGAAGATTTTACTTTCGGTGGCCGGAATCCTCGCCGGAGCACTGCTGCTTTCCGCCTGCTCGTCCGATGACAACGGCGGATCGCCCGCCGGCGGGACGCCCGCGTCCGGGTCCGCTTCGGCGTCCGCGACACCGGTCGCGGTGTCGTTCGAGCCCGCGGGCGGCACGGGGGTGAACCCGGCGACGCCCGTCGTCGTCAAGGCCGCCAACGGGAAGCTCCTCGACGTCACGGTGACCAACACCGCGAAGGGGAACAAGGTCGCCGGCAAGCTCGCCGCGGACGGCACGAGCTGGACGACGACCGAGCCCCTCGGCTACGGCGTGACGTACAAGATCGTCGCGCACGCCCAGGGCGCGGACGGCAAGGCGGTCGAGCAGGACAACCAGATCAGCACGATCGCACCGAAGAAGCAGGCGAACGCCAACCTGATCCCGGCCCCGTCCGCGGTGGCGAGCACGGGTGTCGGCGTGGGCCAGCCGATCGTGTTCAGCTTCGGCAAGATCGCCGTCAAGAACAAGGCGGCGGTTGAGAAGGCCCTGACGGTGGAGTCGACGCCGAAGCAGGAGGGCAGCTGGTACTGGATCGACGACTCGAACGTCCACTACCGGCCGAAGGAGTACTGGAAGGCCGGCACGACGCTCAAGGTGTCGGCGAAGATCTACGGCGTCGACTTCGGCGGCGGCGTGTTCGGCGCGGAGGACCGCACGGAGACGTACAAGGTCCACGATTCCTGGATCGCGAAGGCGGACGGGAACACCGAGCAGATGCAGATCTTCCACAACGGCGCGATGGTGAAGTCGATGCCGATCTCGATGGGCAAGGACGCGACCCCCACCCATTTGGGCGCGCACGTCATTTCGGACAAGCAGGCCAATTACACGATGGACTCGTGCACGTACGGCGTCTGCCCGCCGGACCCGAAGGCGTACCGGTCGAACGAGAAGTTCTCCGAGCGCATCTCCAACGACGGCGAGTTCGTCCACGAGAACCCGAACAGCGTGGGGCAGCAGGGCAGCTCGAACGTGTCGCACGGGTGCATCAACCTCAACGGGGCCAATGCCCAGTGGTTCTTCCAGAACATGGGGTTGGGGGACGTCGTGGAGGTGACCAACTCGGGTGGGCCGCAGCTGCCGGTTTGGGATCTGTACGGGGATTGGTCGAAGTCTTGGGCTGATTGGCAGGCCGGGTCGGCGGTGAAGTAGCCGGCTGGTGGGTTGTTTGTAGGTCGGCGGGAGGGCCGGGGCTCGGTGGAGCTCCGGCCCTTTTTTCGTGCCCGGGGGGCCGCTCACGAGCGATGGGTGCGAACGGACCTCTCGCATTACGCCGCGGGGACGGGCGCCGCTGCTGGTGCCGAGTCCGGTGAGCCCGCGGTCGCCGGTGGTCGACCCGAGGTCAATCCGATGGCCGCCATCGGCCCACGTGACCACTAGCGGCTCGGCCGGCTGGCCGCGCAGGGCGACCTTGCCGACCTCGGCCAGGTCAACCGGTCGGCCGTGCAAGCCACCTCGCCAGACTCGGCCGCTCGACCACCCAGCCGCGTGCCACGCGATGCGCGGCTCGGCCGACTGCCCAGCCGCGCATCGCGCAAGCCGCGCTGTCGAGTCCGGCTCGGTTGACCGCCGGGCACCGAAGCCGCGCGGGCCTGCCCCTGCCGGCCAGTCGCGGACATGACTGTGAACATGAAAAAGGGCCCGGGCCGGGAGACTCGCGTCTCAACCGGGCCCAGGCCCTTCTCCAAAATAAGTTCGGCGGTGTCCTACTCTCCCACAACCCTTCGGTTGCAGTACCATCGGCGCTGTCAGGCTTAGCTTCCGGGTTCGGAATGGGACCGGGCG
>NZ_FNUJ01000010.1 GCF_900107925.1 Amycolatopsis pretoriensis
CAGCACGGCCGCGGCGAATACGGCGACGAAACCCACCTCGGCACCGTCACCGACGGCGACCACTTCGGCGCCGAACTCCTCGCCCGCGACGACGCGACGTGGTCGTTCACCGCCCGCGCCGCGACGCGCGTCATCGCGCTGGTGCTCCCGGCCGCGGCGTACGCGAGGCTCAACGGCCGGTCCGAACCGCTGCGGACGCACGTCGCCGAAGCCGTTGCCCAGCCCCGGAAACCGGCGAACAAGGCCGGCGAGGCCAGCATCGACCTGTCCGCCGGGCACGACGGCGAACCGATCCTGTCCGGCACCTACGTCGACTACGACCCTTCGCCGCGAGAGTACGAACTGGCCGTCGCGCAAACCGTGCTGCGGGTGCACAACCGCGTCACGGATCTCTACAACAACCCGATGAACCAGCTCGAACAACAGCTGCGGCTGACCGTGGAAGCGTTGCGGGAGCGGCAAGAACACGAGCTGGTCAACAACACCGACTTCGGGCTCCTGCACAACGCCGACCTCAAACACCGGCTCACCACCCGATCCGGGCCGCCCACGCCGTTGGACCTGGACGACCTGCTCTGCCGGCGCCGCAAGACGAAGTTCTTCCTCGCCCACCCGCGCGCGATCGCCGCGTTCGGACGTGAGTGCACGCGGACCCGGGTCTACCCCGACACGACCCTGCTCGACGGCAAACGCGTCATGGCCTGGCGCGGGGTGCCGATTCTGCCCTGCGACAAGATTCCCGTCACCGAAACGGGGACGACGTCGATCCTGGCGATGCGGACGGGCGAGGACGACGCCGGCGTGATCGGGCTCCGGCCGAAGTCGTTGCCGGACGAGTACCAGCCCGGGCTGAACGTGCGGTTCCTGGGGATCAGCGACCGCGCGGTGACGTCCTACCTGGTCAGTGCCTACCACTCGGCCGCGGTGCTGGTGCCGGACGCGCTCGGCGTGCTCGACGACGTCGAGGTCGGCCGCTCATGACGACCATGGACTCCCGGACCGCCGCCCGGCCGATCGCCGACGTCCTCGCGTGGAGCAAGGGACTCGTCGATCCCGCGTTGCGCGTCTCGGCCGAGAGGCTGCCCGACGCGATGCGCCGGATCGCGGGCTACCACTTCGGCTGGGAAGACGCCGACGGCCGACCGTCGTCCTCGGACGGCGGCAAGGCGCTGCGGCCGGCCATGGTGCTGCTGTGCGCGGAAGCGGCGGGCGGCGACCCCGCGACGGCGGTGCCCGCGGCCGTGGCGGTCGAGCTCGTGCACAACTTCTCGCTGCTGCACGACGACGTCATGGACGGCGACACGACCCGCCGGCACCGGCCGACGGCGTGGACGGTGTTCGGCACCGGGCCCGCGGTGCTCGCCGGGGACGCGTTGCTGAGCGTGGCGTTCGAGCAGCTGTCGCCCGAGGGCGCGAAGCTATTGTCCCAGGGTGTGCTGGACCTGCTGGAAGGCCAGGCCGCGGACGTCGACTTCGAGCAGCGCGACGACGTGACGGCGGCGGAGTGCGTCCGGATGGCGAACGGCAAGACGGCGGCGTTGATCGGGGCGGCGTGCCAGCTGGGGGCGCTGCTCGCGGGGCGGCCGGACGCGGTGGCGCGGTTCGGGGAGTTCGGCCGGTCGGTCGGTTTGGCGTTCCAGCACGTCGACGACCTGCTCGGCATCTGGGGTGACCCCGCTTCGACGGGGAAGCCGGTGTTTTCCGACCTGCAGAACCGCAAGAAGTCGCTGCCGGTGGTGACGGCGTTGTCGTCGGGGACGGCGGCGGCCGCGGAGCTGGCGGAGTTGTACGCGGGAACGGACCCGTTCACCGACGACGAGCTGGCCCGCGCGGCTGTTCTGGTCGACGAGGCGGGTGGTCGCCAGTGGAGCCAGGCCCAGGCGGCGGCTTTGGTGGCGAAGGGATTGCGGGAGCTGGCGTCGGTCAACCCGGTGCCGCGGCCGGCGGCGGAGCTGGCCGCGTTGGCCCGCCTGATCACGACCCGCACGCACTGACGAGAGCCGGCCTCGCAGGGACCCGCAGTCCGTGAATGGCACATCGAGGGACTTAGCGTCCCTGAATGTGCCATTCACGGACTTCCCGACACCGCGGCGGGTCACTTGCCGGGGCGGGTCAACCCGTCCTTGTCGGCGTCCAAGCTCAAGATGTTCTTGTCCGTGTCGCTCAGTGCCTTCGTCACCTGCGCCGACTTCGGCGATGTCGACAAGTCGAGAAGGCGGATCGGGGCGTCGAGCTTGATGTAGGTCGGGATGTACTCGGCTTTGTCGACCTTCCACCGATCGCCGTCGCGCACGAACCGGAACCGGGCCGCCGCGCCCTCTTCCGTGTCGCCGCGCGGCTCCGAGTGGCGGGCCACGCTGTTGCCCAGCCCGTACGCCACCCACTTCTCGCCGATCTTCTCGAACGGCTGGACCACGTGCGCGTGGTGGCCGACGATCAGGTCGATGTCGTCCGACGCCAGGATCTTCTTGGCCTGCGACCGCTGCTCCGCCGTCGGGTCGTGCTGGTACTCCACGCCCCAGTGCAGGCTCGCGATCACCACCTGCGCCCCCGCCTCGCGCGCCTTGCGGGCCGAGGCCAGGACGTCGTCGACGTCGATCTGGTTGGCCAGCCACGGCTTGCCCGCCGGGACCTTGATCCCGTTGAACCCGAAGGCGTACGACACCTGCGCGACCTTCACGCCGTGGACGTCCATGACCAGCGGTTTCGCCGCTTCCGCGGCCGAGCGCGCCGAGCCGGTGTGCTTGATCCCGGTCTCGTCGAGCTTGTCCAGCGTCCGTTTCACGCCGTCGGCGCCCTGGTCGATCGTGTGGTTGGACGACGTCGAGCACGTGTCGTAGCCGGTGTCCTTGAGCGCGTCCGCGATTTCCGGCGGCGCACTGAACGACGGGTACCCGCTGTAGGGCCCGCCTTCCGGCGCCAGTGGCGTCTCGAGGTGGCAGATCCCCAGGTCCGCGCCGGAAATCAGCGGCTTGATCCCGGCCAGCAGCGGCCGGTAGTCGATCTTCCCCTTGCCGTCGGCTTCGGCCTGCTCGGTCAACGCGGGGTGGATCAGGACGTCGCCGGTCGCGACGACGCTGAAGGACCCCTCCGGAGCCGCCGCCGAAGACGGAGCCGTCTCCGGAAACGGCGTCGGCGCCGGGCCGGACTGCGGCGGAGTGCTGCAGGCGGCCGCCAGGACGGCGACCCCGGCGAGCGCGGCGACGCGGTGCTTCGTCATCGGGTCCCCCTAACGTGGTCCGGCCATCCTGCCAGCCGGGCGAAACCGGCAGAGACGGCATCCCGGTCACCAAAAACTTCCACCACAGTCGACAACACCGATCAGAACATTCGCACAGGACAAAACCGGACAACGCGCAGGACAGCAGGGAAAAAATACGATAAATGGCGCCCGCTCGTGCCACGATGCAACTACGGAGAGTAGGTCTCGCTCCGCTAACTGCGGCTTGACGCTCCACGAACGGGTGTTTTGTAATACCAGTCACCCAGCGGCGTCCCCACGCGCCACTCAAACCCCGGCCTCCTTGGGAGCAACGATGTCCCCACACTCGCACAGGTTCCGCACCTGGAGCGTTGTTGGTTGTTGTTTGATTTCCGGCGTCCTGATGGCCTCGTGCTCTTCGGGCAAGGACACCGCCGCCCCGCAGCAGCAGGCGCCCGCCAACGGCAAGATCACCCTCTACTACCTGCAGAAACAGGGTGACCAGCAGTACTTCGTCGAGCAGGCGCAGGGAGCGCAGGAGAAGGCGAAGGAGCTCGGCGTCGAGCTCAAGGTCGTCAACCTCGGCAACGACGCCAACAAGGCGATCAGCGAACTCGACGCCGCGGTCGCGCAGGGCGCCAACGGCGTCGCCATCGTCGTCCCGGACCAGGCCATCGGCCCGCAGGTGATCGACAAGGCCAAGAGCGCGGGCATCCCGCTGATCGCCTCTGACGACGTCATCAAGGACGGCACCGGCGCGAAGGCCCCCTTCGTGGGCTTCAACGGCAGCCAGATGGGCGACTCGGTCGGCACCGAGGCCGGGAAGCTGTTCAAGGCGGCCGGCTGGACCGCCGCCGACACGAAGATCATCAGCGCCTACAAGCAGGACCTGTCCGTCTGCACCGACCGCGTCGGCGCCGCGAAGTCGGCGTTCGCCAAGGCCGCGGGCTCCGACGTCCAGGTGATCGACGTCGGCACCGACAACACCCCGGTCGACGCGCAGAACCGCTCCGGCGCGGTGATCGGCTCCAACCCCGGCGTCAAGCACTGGGTCGTCTGGGGCTGCAACGACGAGAACGAGACCGGTGTCGTGACGGCGCTGGCCAACTCCGGTGTGCAGGCGAGCAACATCATCGGTGTCGGGCTCGGCGCGTACCTCGACTGCAAGGACTGGGCCGCGGGCAAGGACACCGGCAACAAGTCCGCGCTCTACATCTCCGGCGCCGAGGTCGGCCGCTCGGCGATCCAGGTGCTCGTCGACAAGGTGAAGAACGGGAAGGAACTGCCCGCGGAGACGATCGCGAAGACCACGATCGTCAACAAGGACAACTACAAGCAGGCCGGCGTCAACTGCACCTGACCGAACTCCCGCGGGCGTCACTTTCCCTACGAAAGTGACGCCCGCGCCCGCCGTACCGAAGGATCACCATGTCCTCCTCTTCACCCGCGCTCGCCGTCGAGGGCATCGGCAAGCGCTTCTCCGGCGTCACCGCCCTCGACGACGTCTCGCTGGAGTTCCGGTCCGGCGAGGTGCTCGCGCTGATGGGCGAGAACGGCGCCGGGAAGTCGACGCTGTTGCGCGTCCTCTCCGGCGACCAGGGCCCCGACGACGGCCGGCTCCTCCTGGACGGCACCGAAGTCACGTTCGACACCCCGCGCGCGGCGATGGCCGCCGGGGTCCGCGTGATCTACCAGGAACCCGAGATCATCCCGCACGTTTCGGTGGCGGAGAACGTCTTCGTCGGCGAACTCCCCGCGAAGGGCCGGGTCTTCAACCGCCGCACGCTCCTGAAGGCCACGCACGACGCGCTCGTCGAGTACGGCTTCGAAGGCGTGCTCAACCCGGCCACGCTCGGCGTCGCCCTCTCCCCCGCGCAACGCCAGCTCGTCGAGATCCTGCGCGTCCTCACCGCGGCCGCGCCGCCGAAGGTGATCGCGTTCGACGAGCCGACGTCGTCGCTGTCGGAGCACGAGGTCGAGGCGCTGTTCCGGCTGATCGGCCGCCTGCGCGACAGCGGTGTCGCGGTCGTCTACGTCTCGCACCGGATGAAGGAGATCTTCCAGCTCGCCGACCGCGTCGCCGTGCTGCGCGACGGCAAGCTCGTCGGTGTCCAGCAGGTCGCGGAGACCGACGAGCCCGGCCTGGTCCGGATGATGATCGGCCGCGACCTCTCCGCCCTCGAGCGCCGCGTCACGCAGGACACCGGCGACGTCGTGCTGAAGCTCGACGACGTCACCACCGACGACGTCACCGGCATCTCCCTGGAGGTCCGCGCGGGCGAGGTCGTCTGCCTGGCCGGGCTGGTCGGCGCCGGCCGCTCCGAGCTGGCCCGCGCGATCGTCGGCGACCTGCCGATCCGGTCCGGCACGGTCACGCTCGACGGGAAGCGCCTTCGCGCGCACAACCCGGGTGACGCCGTGAAGGCCGGCATCGGCTTCGCGCCCGAAGAGCGCAAGACGGACGCGTTGCTCATGCAGCGGTCCGTACGCGACAACGTCTCCATCGCCGTCCTCGACCGCCTTCGCCGCTTCCGCGTGGTGAAGCGGGCGAAGGAACGCGCGCTCGTCGAGGAGTACATCAGCGAGCTTCGCGTGCGTACGCCGTCGATGGAGCAGGAAGTCCGGAAGCTGTCGGGTGGCAACCAGCAGAAGGCCGTCCTCGCGCGCTGGCTCGCGCGGCGGCCGAAGCTGCTGATCCTCGACGAGCCGACCCGAGGCGTCGACGTCGGCGCGAAGGCCGAGATCTACCGGATCATCGACGGCCTCGCCGCGGAAGGCATCGCGCTGCTGGTCATCTCCTCCGACCTGCCCGAGGTGCTGACGCTCGCCGACCGCATCCTCGTCATGCGGGCCGGGCACCTGGCCGGCGAGATCGGCCGCGAAGACGCGACCGAGGAAGCCGTGCTGACCCTCGCCATCCCCGAAACCGAACCAGCCGTGGAAGAAGCCCAGGAGATCGGCGCATGAGCACCCCCACCAAGGAAACGTCGGCCCCTGCCGCCCCGGCTCAGCCGAGCGCCGCGCGCCGGGTCTTGACCGGCATCGGCGTGCAGAACTCCAGCCTGATCATCACGCTGATCGCGTTGATCGTGCTGCTGAGCATCCTGAACGACAACTTCCTGCGCACCAACAACCTGCTGCTCATCGGCAGCGCGATCACCATCATGGGGCTGCTGGCCCTCGTCCAGACGCTGGTGATCATCCTAGGCGCGCTGGACATCTCGGTCGGCTCGATGGCCGGGCTCGCTTCGGTGATCTCCGCGATGGTGTTCACCTCGACCGGCAACGCCGAGGTCGGCATCCTCGCCGCGATCGGCATCGGCATCGTCTGCGGCCTGATCAACGGCATGATCATCATCTTCGGCCGGGTCAACCCGGTCGTCGCGACGCTGGCCATGCTCGCCACCTACAAGGGCGTCGCGCAGGTCATCTCGGACGGCAAGTCGCAGGGCTACACCGGCGGCGACGACCTGTTCATCTTCCTGGCCAAGGGGTCCGTGCTCGGGCTGCCGTCGCTGGTGTGGGTGTTCCTGATCGTCGCGGCGCTGCTGCACTTCCTGCTCAAGTACACCGACATCGGCCGCAACGTCTACGCCATCGGCGGCAACGACACGGCCGCGCGGCTGGCCGGCATCAACATCAACCGGTACATCATCGGCGTCTACGCGCTCGCCGGCGTGGTCGCCGCGGTCGCGGGCATCCTGATCACCGCGCGCACCGGCTCCGGCCAGCCGGTCTCCGGCTCCGAAGGCCTGGAGCTGCAGGCCGTCACCGGCGCCGCGCTCGGCGGCACGATGCTCAAGGGTGGCCGCGGGTCGATCATTTCGACGGTGCTCGCGGTGGTCATCCTGGGCGTGCTCGACAACGGCATGTCCGGCCTGGGCATCAACCCGTTCTGGCAGAACGTCGCCCACGGCGCCCTGCTCGTGATCGCGGTCGTGCTGCAGCAGCTGCGCAGCGGGGAGCGGCGCGTCGGCCTGCCCGAGTAGCGGGTGAACCTCCACGCCCGGATAGTGGACGAACTGGGCAGGCTCATCGTCGAAGGCGTCCTCGGGGACGGGCAGCCGCTCGTCCCCGAGGAGCTCGGCCGGCGCTTCGCCGCGTCCCGGACCGTGGTCCGCGAGGCGCTGCGCGTGCTGGAGTCCAAGGGCATGGTCACCGCGCGGCCGCGGGTCGGCACGTGGACGCTGCCGCCCGACGCGTGGGACGCGATCGACCCGGACGTCATCGCCTGGCGCGTCAACGGGCCCGACCGGCCCCGGCACCTGCGCGAGCTGGCCGAACTGCGGCTGGCGATCGAACCGCAGGCGGCGCGGATGGCGGCGCGGCACCGGCGGCCGGACGAGCTGTCGGCGATGGCCGCGGCCTACGAGCTGATGGCGGACGCGGTCGAGCGGGCCGACCCGGAAGCGTTCCGGGAGGCCGATTCGCGGTTCCACGCGGCGCTGATCCGCGCGTCCGGCAACGCGCTGATCGCGCAGCTGCAGGTCCCGGTCGTCGCGGCGCTGCGGGCGCACGGCGAGCCGCTGGAGCTCGTCGCGCATTCCCGCGTGCTGACACTGGTGCTCGCGAAGAACGCCGACGGGGCCGAGTCGGCGGCGCGCCGGCTGCTGGAAACCGTTGCGCCGTACCGCTCACCGGCACCTTGACACGTCCAGCGGGAAGCGCTTCACTCGCTGCGACCGACCCGCCGCCATGAGGTGCTGAGGAGGACGCTTCCATGCGTTTCCCGGGTATTCGTGGCTTTGGCGTGCTCGCGGCCGTGGCGGTGGCGGGCAGCCTGCTCTCCGCTCCGGCGGCCACCGCCGAGACCGCTCCGGCCTGCCCGATCACCGGCCAGATGGTCGCCGCCGGCAACTACTGGGTGACCAACGGGACGAATCTCGACGCCCCGGACTGGCAGAACGCGACGTTCCACGTCGGCAACCTGGCGCTGGTCCGGACCACCGGCCAGTCGAACCACAAGACGCTGCCGTGGGCGCAGGCCAACGGGTACCAGCTGCCGGCCGACCCGAAGCGGCCGTTCTTCCCGGACAACCAGGCGGCCGGCGAGGCGTACCTGGACCTGTACACGTACTTCCACCCGGAGATCTCGCTGGACTCGATCCGGACGCGCATCAAGGACGAAGTGGCTTCCGTGCAGGCCGGTCACCGGGACTACTGGAACTACGTGGACGCGCTGAACATGGCGATGCCGTCGTTCGCGCGGATGAGCGTGATCGACCATGATCCGTCCTACCTGGACGCGATGGACAAGCTGTACCGGACGTCGGAACGCAAGCTGTACAACGAGTTCACCGGTCTCTGGTACCGCGACGAGCGGTTCAAGGGTTCAGGGGTGTTCTGGTCCCGCGGCAACGGCTGGGCCCTGGCGGCGCTGACGAAGGTGCTGCAGGTGCTGCCGACGGACGACCCGCGCCGGCCGGAGTACCTGCGGGTGTTCAAGAAGATGGCGTTCTCGTTGTCCTTGCTGCAGCGGCGTGACGGCTTCTGGAACTCCGACCTGCTGAACCCGTGGGACCACGGCGGCCCGGAGACGAGCGGCACGGCGTTCTTCACGTACGGCATCGGCTGGGGCATCAGCGCGGGCATCCTCGATGCGTCCCGCTACCGCCCGGTGGTGGACAAGGCGTGGACGGCGTTGTCGACGAAGTCGTTGCAGGCCAACGGGTTGGTGGGTTACGTCCAGCCGGTGGGCGACCGCCCGGCGACGGCGAAGGCCACGGAAACGTCGGCGTTCGGCGTGGGCGCGTTCCTGCTGGCGGGCCAGGAAGTGGCCAAGCTGCAGGGCTGCTCGGCGGAGTAGGGCCTACTTCAGGCAGTCCCCCGGATCGCCGCGGGTCAGGGCCGGGTCGTCCTGGGGGAACGTCTTCGCCGCGCCCGGCCCCGAGGTCCGGTGCTCGAAGCGGACCGTCACCCGGCCGTGGCCCGCGCCCTGCACCCAGCCCGTGCCGAACTCCGCGTGCACGACGTCGTCGCCCTGTCGCCACTCCGACGGCGGGGCGGCGACCGGTGCCGGCGCCGCCACCACCGTCGACGTCGAAGGCACCGAAGGCGCCGCCAGGGTGAACAGTGCGTCCTGGTGCGGTACCGACAACCCGCTGTACGCCACTCCCGCCAAGCGGACCCCGCCGAACTCCGCCGGGTCGAGCAGCAGCCGCTCCGCCACCGCCGAGAGCTCCGCCAGGTCGTCGGTCGGGGCCGAAATCGTCTCCGAGCGGGTCACCGTGTGCATGTCCGTGTGGCGCAGCTTGATCACCACCGTACGGGCCACCCGCTCGGCCTTGACCAGCCTCCTGTGCGCCCCCACCGCGATCCGGCGGACCTCGGCGCGCAACGACGCCAGGTCGATGATGTCCGTGTCGAACGTCGTCTCCGCGCTGACCTGCTTCGTCTCGCCGCGGTCGGCCACCGGGCGGTCGTCGAAGCCCGTCGCCAGGCGGCGCAAGTCCCGGCCGACCACGCCGCCCAGCGTCGCCACCGCGTCCTGTTCGGACAGCGCCGCCAGCTGTCCGAGCGTCTGGACGCCGATGAACCGCAGCTTCCCCTCCGCCACCGGGCCGATCCCCCACAGCGCGCGCACCGGCAGCGGCGCCAGGAACTCCCGTTCGGTGCCCTGCGGCACCACCAGGAGCCCATCGGGCTTGGCCTCGTCGGACGCGATCTTGGCGATCTGCTTGCCGTTGCCCGCACCGATCGACGCCACCAGCCCGGTCTCGGCACGGATCCGCGCCCGCAGGGAAGCACAGAACTCGCTCACGGTTTCGAACGAAGCTCCGAGCAGCGAAGGCGGCTCGGCGAAGGCCTCGTCCAGGGAGATCTTCTCCAGCAGCGGCGCCACCGACGTGACGACGCCGAAGACCTCCTGGCTGAGCCGCTCGTACACGCGGAACCGCGGTGGCACGATCACGCCGTTCGCCGGGAGCAGCCGCCGCGCCTGGGCCATCGGCATCGCCGACTTGATGCCGAACGCGCGCGACTCGTAGCTCGCGCCCGCGACGACGCCGCGGGGTCCGGTGCCGCCGACGAGCACCGGGCGTCCGGCCAGCGTCGGGCGGGTGAGCTGCTCGGCCGACGCGTAGAAGGCGTCCAGGTCGAGGTGGATCACCCAGCGGGCCACGTCAGTCCCCGCCGGTGGCGTCCAGCAGCTGGTGCAACGCCTTCGTGTAGCTCTCGAACGCCGCGCGCCCGGCCGCGGTCAGGCGGACGAGCGTGACCGGCGTGCGGTGCTCGTAGGCCTTGGTGATTTCGACGTACTCGGCGTCCTCGAGCTTGCGCAGGTGCGTCGAAAGGTTGCCGGCCGTCATGTCGAGGAGCTGCTGCAGCCGCGGGAAGGTGATCTGGTCGCCGGCGTGCAGGCCGGCGAGCGCGACCGTGACGCGCAGCCGCGCCTGGGCGTGGATGACCGGGTCGAGCTGCGGCAGCTCGCTCATCGCGGCTTCTTCTCACGCACGAAGTAGACGATCGCGGCGAGCAGGAACCCGCCGCCACCGCAGACCGCCAGCACCAGGAAGTCGGCCGGGAACCCGACCAGCACGCTCAGCGCCGAGCACACGATCATCCACGCGCCGAGGCCGTACATCAGCTTGTCCTGCCAGAGCATGCCGCCCGCGAGGTACATGACCCCGGTGACCAGCAGCCAGGTGCCCGACCACAGCAGCGACACCTGGTCGGAGGTCAGCGTGCCGAAGTTCGTGATCCGGATGTCGACGACGGCCAGCCCGATCGAGACGAGCGCCCAGCTGTAGCCGTACATCGCGCCGGCGGTCTTCGACGGGCCGCGGATGCCCCGCCCGGCCCGGGCGCTGACGAACGCCGTGTAGGCCATCGCGCCGAGGAACAGCACGGTGACGAGCACGCCGCCGACCCAGCCCGGGATGCTTTCGGTCTGCGTCGCGAAGTAGGTGAAGCCCCAGCCGACGATCCAGGCGAGGGCCCAGGCGGCGAGCATCCGCGCCGGGCCCCCGCCCAGTTCCCGGCGGTTGCGCCGGGACTGCTGGGCGATCAGGTTCAGCGACTCCTCCGCCGACATCGGCTCGTCGTCCACCCGTCCCGCCCTTCGTCCGCGCAGACCCCTCAGTACTTGAACCTTGTTCTGGTTAGCCCGGCGCGCCCCGCTCGGAAACGGAGGCTCGGAACCAAGTGGTGCGCCGGGCGACGGCAGAACAAGGTTCACCGCACGGAGGTTAACAAGCACTTACAGCCGCGCCGTGTCCAGCCGGAACCGGCGCACCACCACGAGCGCCGGCACGACCAGCCAGCCCGCCAGCACGAGCACCGCGAAACCCATTCCGCCCGCGTGCGCCAGGGGTTCGGTTCCGAGCCGGCCGAGCCAGTACGTCGGGAAGAAGTGGGCCAGCGTCGCCATCCAGTCCGGGAGGACGTAGAGCGGGATCCACAGGCCGCCGAGCATGCCGAGCGGCATCATCAGCGCGCCGGTGACCGCGCCGACCGTGTCGCCCTTGCCGAACAGGCCGATGGCCAGCCCCAGCACCGCGAACGGCAGCACGCCGACCCACAGCGACACCAGCACCAGGCCCCACTGCGCGGCCGTCATCTCCACGCCGAGCGCCAGCCCGGCGAGGAACACCACGAGCAGCACCGGCAGCGCGACCGCCATCGCGGAGATGACCTTGACGACGAGGTAGCCGGGGCCGCGCATCGGGGTCAGGCGCAGCTGCCGCTGCCAGCCGTCGGTGCGTTCCTGTGCCACCCGGGTGCCGGTGAACAGCGCGCCGCCGCCGGCGCCGTACGCGGCGAGGTTGATCATCGTCTGGACGTTCGCCGCCAGGCCGTTCGGCGCGATCAGCTTGCCGAAGATCGAGCCGAACAGCACGAACATCGCGACCGGCATGCCGATGGTGAAGATGGTGAACTGGGGACTGCGGACGATCCGCTTGATCTCCAGGCTCAGGTACGTCGTGTTCACGCGGCAGCCTCCTCGGCGGTCAGCGCCAGGAAGGCCTCTTCGAGGCCGAGCGCGGTGATTTCGATGTCGGCCGCCTGCGGGAACTCCGCCAGCAGCGCGCGGACGGCGGCGTCGGAGTCGGCGCAGGCCAGCTCGGCGCGGCCGGCGCGCAGCTGGACGCTCGTGACGCCGGCGAGCCGCGCCAGGTCGGTTTCGGTGGCGCCCGGGACGGCGGCCTTGAGCACCCGCCCGGACACCGCGGCGCGGACCTCGGCGACCGGCCCGTCGGCGACGACGACGCCGTGGCGCATCAGCACGACGCGGTCGGCGTAGTCCTCGGCCTCGGCCAGGTAGTGCGTCGCGAACAGCACAGTCCGGCCGCCGGCGGCGTACTCGCGGATGGCCGCCCAGAACGCGCGCCGGCCGTCGACGTCCATCGCGGCGGTGGGCTCGTCGAGCACGAGCAGCTTCGGGTCGCCGGCCAGCGCGAGGGCGAACCGGACGCGCTGGCGTTCGCCACCGGACAGCTTGCCGCAGCGGCGTTTCACGAGGTTCTCCAGGCCCGCGCGGGCGATGACCTCGCTCGCCGGCAGCGGGTTCGCGTGCGTCGAGACGACCAGGTCGACGATCTCGCCGACCGTGACGTCGCCCAGCAGCGCGCCGTTCTGCATCATGGCGCCGACGAGCCCCCGGTCGACGGCCTCGCGCGGGCTGCCACCTTCGACGGTGACGGCTCCCGCGTCCGGCTTGGTGAGCCCGAGCAGCATGTCGACGGTGGTCGACTTGCCCGCGCCGTTCGGCCCGAGCAGCGCGACGACCTCCCCGCGGGCGACTTCGACGGACACCCCGTCGACGGCTGTGACGCTGCCGAACCGTTTGGTCAGGCCCCGCAGCTCGAACGCCGGTCCCCCAGTCATGGCGTCCCTCCCTTCTCGACTTTGAAACGCAAACTCGACCTGCACTTTGTAACACAAAGTCCACGTAGGTTCAAAGCCCCCGGTGTGGGAAAGCATGAAAAACGGGGTGCCGGGCACTGGGCCCGACACCCCGTCAACAAGGGTTTTCGCAGGTCAGCCGGCGAACCGCCCGGACACGAGACCCTGCGTGGCCGTGGCGTCCGCCTTGGCCGCGGTCGGCGCCGGGGGCGTCGGCTGCGGCAGCGGGGCGCACTCGACGTCGGCCGTGCGGCCCGGCTTGCGGGCGGGTAGCGCACCCGTCGCCAGGTAGTCGGCGATCTTGTTGTCGACGCACGCGTTGCCGCGCGGGGTGATCGCGTGGCTGGTGCCGCCCGGCTCCGCGATCAGCGACGCGCCAGGGAAGCGGCTGCGGACCTCGAGGCTGCCCGGGAACGGGGTCGCCGCGTCGAGCGTCTCGTCGATCATCAGGACGCTCTGGACGCCCTTGCCGTCGACCTTGGTCGGCTTGCCTGCCTTCGCGGGCCAGTACAGGCACGGCGCGTTGAACCACGCGTTCTGCCAGGTGAAGTACGGCGCCTTGGCGAAGGTCTGCCAGTTGTCGCGCTTCCACTGGTTCCAACTGGTCGGCCACTGGACGTCGGTGCACTGGACGGCGAGGTAGACCGCGTAGCCGTTGTCGTCGCCACGGCCGCCGAAGGACTCGAACAGCGACTTCCAGTTCTGCCAGTCGCCCTGGTTGACGAACCGGGACAGCGCGTCACCCAGCAGTGTCCACCGCAGTTGGTAGTAACTGGCCTGCTGGATGACGTCGAGGATCTCGTCCGGGCCGATCACGCCGCCCGCGGGGTTGAAGGTCGTCTTGAGCAGCTGCTCGTTGACCACGCGCTGCACGGCGGCCTGGGTCTTGCCGAGGTGGTAGACGTCGTCGTGCTGGGCGACCCAGCCGAACCAGATGAGGATGTTCTTGTCGAAGGCGACGTCCTGGTTGAGGTTGTCGCCGTACCAGACCCCGCGCGGGTCGACGGTCGAATCGAGCACCATCCGGCGGACGTTCTTCGGGAAGAGCGTGCCGTAGACCTGGCCGAGGTAGGTGCCGTAGGAGTAGCCGTAGAAGTTCAGCTGCTTCGCCCCGAGCGCCTGGCGGATGGAGTCCATGTCCTTGACCGTGTCGGTCGTCTTCATGTTCTCCAGCAGGGCCTTCGGGTTGTTCTTCGCGCAGGCCTCGGCGTAGCCCTTCGAGCGGGCGAGCCAGGTCTTCTCCAGCTGCGGCGTGACCGGCGCGTACACCGGCCGGTTGTAGTCCATGTAGTTCGGGTCGCAGCTCAGCGCGGGCTTGCTCGAGCCGACCCCGCGCGGGTCGAAGCCGATCCAGTCGTAGGCGTCCCCGGCGTGGTTGGGCACGCGCGGCCCGCGGGTGGCCAGCAGCAGGCCGGAACCGCCGGGGCCACCGGGGTTGGTCAGCATGACGCCTTGGTACTGCGCGTCCGGGACCTTGTGCTTGACGCGGTCGACGGCGAGCTGGATCTTGTCGCCGTGCGGCTTCGAGTAGTCGAGCGGCACGTCCAGGAACCCGCATTCGGCCCCGGCGGCGACGAGCGTGGGATCGGTGCACGGCCCCCAGGCGATGGTCCCGGCGGCCTGCGGTGCGGCGGGTGCGGGCGCGGCGGTCGCGGCCGGCGCGCTCACGAGCGCGGACGCCACCGCGGCGGCGGAGACCGCGGCGATTACGGCACGTCTCACTGTTTTCTCCCTTTCCCCTGCGACTTCGGGCGGGAGAACCCTAGACCCGCTCCCGGGCCCGGGGGCAGGGCAAACGGGGTCGGGATCGGGAATGCCCTACGAAAGGCGGAAACCGGTCATCGAGGGCACGCGCCCGTCCGAAGTGGACTGTGCGGCGGACCGCTTCAGCCGTGCCGCTGGACGAAGGCTTCAATCAGCTGCTGCCGCTCCGCCGTCGTCGCCCGCTCCAGCTCCACCGTGTCGCCGTCGATCGTCACCTTGATCTTGTGCTTGCCCGCTTGGCGGCCCAGCCACTCCTTCAGCGTCTCCACCAGGCCCGGGAACACGCCGCCCGCCGCGCTGAACGCCACCAGCAGCGAGCCCACCGTCACCGGGTCCGCCGCCCTCGCGCCCTCCGGTGCCTCGGCCGGCAGCGCGCGCAGGTCGACGTCCAGCTCGCCCAGCTCGGCGCGCAACCGGCGGGCGAGGCGGTCGAGCTCCTCCTCGTCCGCCTCGTCGTCCGCTTCGAGCCGCACCAGGGCCCGCCGGGTGTCCGGTTCGGTCATGCGCGCCATGGTGCGCTCCCCGGCGATCGTCGGCAAGGCCCCGATCAGGCACGGATTTCGTTGAGGTAGTTGTAGATCGTGTACCTCGTGACGTCGAGGCGGCCGGCCAGGTGGTCGACCGCGTCCTTGATCAGGAAATAACCGGCTTCGTCGAGTTCCCGGACCACCGCGGCCTTGTGCCGCTTCTTCATGAGGTCCACCGGGATGCCGGCCTTCGTCACCGCGCGGTCGACGAGGAACCGTTGCAGGCTGTCGACGTCCGGTGGGAAAGTCTCCGGCTCGCCGTTGCCGCCCACCGAAGCCGACGCGTCGACGCTGTTGACGCACAGGCACCCGACCGCGACCCCGTCGGCGTCGCGCAGGAACAGCGTCGACGATCGAATCGCGCGGCCGTCCGGACCGTGCGTGCGGTAGTTCGTCAGGTCCTGGGTGGTGCCGCGGCGGACCAGGCCGAGCAGCAGGTCGGTCATCGGCCCGCCGACGTTGCGGCCGGTCAGGTCGCCCGCGATCGCGACGATCGAGTCCGGCAGCCGGCTCAGGTCGTGCAGCAGCACCTCGTTGCCCGGCCCGAGCATCGCCGCGAGACCCGGGATCGCCGGCACCAGCGCCGTCAGCACCTCGTGCGTCGTCGCACCCGCGGCCGGGACGACCAAGGGCTCACGCGGCTTCGTCAACGTCTCCAACGCGGAACGCAGCAGATCCGCGGCGGCCGCCGGAGTCGAGGCGTGCGGCGAGAGCCGGACGTGCTCGGGCCGCACGGTCGCCGCGATCCCCGCGTTCGCCAGTGCCGCCCCGACCTGCTCGGCCGGGTGGCCGGGCAGCGTGAACGCCAGGATTCCCGCCCGGCGATCGACCGCCGAGACGACTTCGGCGCCGCAGGAGGCCAAGACCTCCTCGAAAGACGTCAACCGCTCGGCGATGCGCCCCGCGATGGCGCCGACGCCGGCGTCCTCGACCAGTTCGAGGGCCTCGGCGAACGCGCCGGACGTGATCGGGCTCAGGTTGGAGATCGACCAGGCCTGCGCGGTCGCGTCCGGCGGGTGGATCTCGTCGTCGAACAGGCCGGGGTCGCGCGCGCCGGTCCAGCCCGACAGCACCGGGTCCATCCGCTCCAAGGCACGGTCGGACAGCACCGCGAAGCCCGTTCCCCAGCCCGCACGCAGCCACTTCTGCCCGCCGACGACCAGGACGTCGGCGACCTCCCACGGCTCCTCGACCACGCCGAAGCCCTGGATCCCGTCGACGACCAGCAGCCGGTCGCCGACGACGTCGCGCAGGGCGGCGAGGTCGGCGCGGTAGCCCGTGCGGAAGTCGACCGCGCTGACGCTGACGGTCGTGATCTCCGGCGTCAAGGCGGCCGCGACGCGCTCCGGCGTCACGTATCCGCCGGTCAGCCGGTGCACCCGCAACCGCCCGGCCTGCTCGGCACGCGCCCACGGGTAGGTGTTGGCCGGGAACTCGGCCGCCGACACGAGCACGTCACCGGTGCTGTTGAACGCGGCCTGGAACAGGCCGAGGCTGGTGTGCGGGAGCAGCACGGTGTGGTCGGTGTCCGAACCGGACAGCCGCGCGGCGGCCGCCTTAGCGCGGATCTCCTGCCGCATCAGCTCGTCCACAGTGGACGGACCGGCCGTGGTGGCCTGGTCGAGCAGAGCGGCCGTCGTGTCGAGCACCGCGTGCGAGGGCGGGCCGAACCGGGCGAAGTCGAGGTAGCCGGCGGGCTCGTCGAACTGGAGCAGGTACCGGGGCGAAATCCGCGTCACGCGAGGATCCTCGCCAGGAACTGCCGGGTGCGTTCGTGCTTCGGCGCGCTCAGCACCTGGTCAGGCGGCCCGGTCTCCACGACGGCGCCGTCGGCCAGGAACACCACCTCGTCGGCGGCCTCCGCGGCGAAGCTCATCTCGTGCGTCACGACGACCATCGTCATCCCCTCCCCCGCCAACGTACTCATCACTTCGAGGACCTCGCCGACCAGCTCCGGGTCGAGCGCGGACGTCGGCTCGTCGAACAGCATCAGCTTGGGTTTCATCGCCAGAGACCGGGCGATCGCCACGCGCTGCTGCTGCCCGCCGGACAGCTGCGCCGGGTAGGCGTCGCCGCGCTGGCCCAGGCCGACGCGGTCGAGCAGCTCGAGGCCCTGCTTGCGCGCCTCGTCCGGTTTCACGCCAAGCACCCGGATCGGGCCCTCGACGACGTTCTCCAGCGCCGTCCGGTGCGCGAACAGGTTGAACCGCTGGAACACCATGCCGATGTCACGCCGTTGGCGCGCCACCTCGCGTTCGCGCAGTTCGTACAGCTTCCCGCCGCGCTGCCGGAAGCCGATCGGCTCGCCGTCGACCCAGATCTGGCCGGCGTCGATGGTCTCGAGGTGGTTGATGCAGCGCAGGAACGTGCTCTTCCCGGCGCCGGACGGCCCGAGCAGGCAGACGACCTGTCCCTTGTGGACCTCCAGGTCGATGCCGCCGAGGACTTCGGTGTGGCCGTAGGACTTCCGGACGCCGACGGCGCGCAGCAGTGGCTCAGACACGGGCACTCCTCACCAGCGGCACGCCGCGCAACGCCTTGCCCGCGCGGGAAAGCGGGCCACGGTCGGCCTGCCCGAACGCGCGTTCCAGGTAGTGCTGGCCGACGCCGGCGACGGTCACCACGACCATGTACCAGACGGCCGCGGCCAGCAGCGTCTCCATCACCAGCAGGTTGTTGGACGAGATGTTGTTGGCCGCGTGGATCAGCTCGGTCACGCCGATCACCGACGCCATCGACGTGCCCTTGAGCATGTTGATGAAGTCGTTGCCGGTCGGCGGGATGATCACGCGCATCGCCTGCGGCAGCACGACCCGGCGCAGCGTCGCGGCCGGCGTCATGCCGATCGACTTGGCCGCCTCCGTCTGTCCGTTGTCGACGCTGTTGAGTCCCGCTCGGACGATCTCGGCCATGTACGCGCTTTCGTTGAGCGCCAGGCCGAGGAACGCGGCGGTGAACGCGCTGATCAGCACGTTCGTCTGCTCGTGGACCAGGAACGGGATGTCGATCACCGGGAAGACCAGCGCCAGGTTGTACCAGAGCAGGATCTGCAGCAGCACGGGCAGGCCGCGGAAGATCCAGATGTAGCCGGCGGCGAACCACCGCGCGACCGGGTTGGCACTGCGGCGCAGCAGGGCGATGACGATGCCGAGCACGATCGCGACGGCCTGGGACAGCACCGCCAGCACGACGGTGTTGAGCAGGCCGGTCGCCATCACCTTGTAGAAGACGAAGTCCGGGACCTGGTTCCACTCGATCTGCGCGTTGCCGAGGGCGATGCCCAGCAGGACGAGCAGGGCCACGATGATCGCGGCGGCGACCCAGCGTCCCCAGTGGCGGAGCCGGACGATGGGCAGCGGTTCAGGAGCCGCCATTGACCGCGGCCTCCTTGATCGCGCCCTGCTCGACACCCCAGGCCTGCAGGATCTTGCCGTAGGTGCCGTCGGCGATCAGGGCCTGCAGCGCCTTCTGCACGGCGTCGCGCAGCGGCGTGTTCTGCTTGTTGACGCCGATGCCGTACGGCCCGCCCTCGATCGGCTCGCCCGGGACGACCTCGAAGAACTTGCCCTCACCCGCCGTCCGCGAGATGTAGACGGCGCTGGGCAGGTCGTTGAGGATCGCGGCGACGCGGCCGGTGCGCAGCTGGTTCTGGTTCTGGTTGTCGCTGTCGGTCGCGGTGACGGTCAGCGCGGGCTTGCCGGCCTGCGTGCACTTGGCGCTCTGCGCTTCGGCGAACTTCTGGTGGCTGGTGCCCTGCACGACGGCGACGTTCTTGCCGCAGAGCGTGTCCGGGCCGGTGATGCCGTCCGGGTTGCCCTTGCGGATCATGATCGTGATGCCCGAGGTGAAGTAGTCGACGAAGTCGATCTGCGCCTGGCGGGCCTTGGTGTCGTTCATGCCGGCCATGGTCAGGTCGATGCGACCGGACTGGAGGCTGGTGATCAGCGAGCCGAACGCCATGTCCTGGTGGGTGACCGGGACGCCGAGCTTGGCGGCGATCGCCTTGGCGAGGTCGACCTCGTAGCCGATCGGCGTCTTGCCGTCGGCGGCGTAGAAGTTGTTGGGCGCGGACTGCAGGTTCGACGCCAGGTGCAGGCCCGCCTGCTTGACGTTGTCCGGCAGGGCCGCGTTGAGCTGGGCGTCCTTCTGCACGCCCTGCACGATCGCGGCGGTGTCCGGGATGCCGGACGCCGGTGCGCCGGCGGCCTGCGACGTCCCGCCCGCGCCGTCCGGACCACCACCGCAGGCCGCCACCAGGACGGCGACGCTCGCGAGCAGCACTGCCTGTGCGGCACGACAACGGGACATAACGGACCTCCACTGTTCGGCTGGCCGGAACGGTACAACTCGTTGTTGAAGAGGTCAACTAGCTGTTGAAATACCGATCGGTGCTAGCTTCGCGGCATGAGCCTGCGGATCGGCGTCCTGGGGGCGGCTCGCATCGCCCCCGCTGCCCTGGTCAAGCCCGCATTTTCGAACTCTTCCGCCGCGGTGACGGCCGTCGCCGCGCGCTCCCTCGATCGCGCGCAAGCGTTTGCCACGCGCCATCGGATCCCGACCGCGTACGGGTCTTACGAAGAGCTTCTGGCGGATCCGGACGTCGACGCGGTGTACAACCCGCTGCCGAACGGCCTCCACGGCCGCTGGACGCGGGCGGCGCTGGAAGCCGGCAAGCACGTGCTGTGCGAGAAGCCGTTCACGGCGAACGCTTCGGAAGCTCGCGAGATCGCGGCGCTGGCGGCCGCGTCGGACCGCGTCGTGATGGAGGCGTTCCACTACCGCTACCACCCGCTGGCGCTGCGGGTGGAGGAGATCGTGGCGTCCGGTGAGCTGGGCCGGCTGGAGCGCGTCGAGACGGCGGTGTGCTTCCCGCTGCCGAAGTTCTCGGACATCAGGTACGACTACGACCTGGCGGGCGGCGCGACGATGGACGCGGGTTGCTACGCGGTCCACATGGCCCGCCTGTTCGGCGGCGAGACCCCATCGGTGGTCTCGGCTTCGGCTCGGCTGCGGTCGCCCCGGGTGGACCGCGCGATGACGGCGGAGCTCCGCTTCCCCTCGGGCCACACGGGCCGGGTGGAGTGCTCGATGTGGTCGTCGTCGTTCTTGAAGATCAGCGCCGCGGTGACCGGCTCGCGTGGTTCGCTTCGCGTGGTCAACCCGCTGATGCCCCAGGCGTACCACCGGTTCGTGGTCCGCATCGACGGCGAGCGGCGCACGGAGAAGTTCCCCCGCCGGGCAACGTACGAGTACCAGCTGGACGCGTTCACGGCGGCAGTCCTGCACGGCGAACCGGTGAAGACCCCGCCGTCGGACGCGGTCGAGACGATGACCGTGATCGACGAGATCTACCGCGCCGCGGGACTGCCGCCGCGAGAGCCGAGCTAGGCGGCCACGTAGTTACCGCTCAGGATGAGCAGCACCTGGACCGTGATGCCCGTCCCGTAGTAGTCCGTCGCGTCCGGGGACCACGATGAGACCGCCGTCCACAGCTTGTCCAGCCACGCCTGGCTGCCCGCGTCCGTCATCGCCGCCACCGCGAACGGTGCCGTGAAGCACGGGTGCTGGCCGCTTTCGGTCTTCGAGCCCGACAGCGAATACCCGCTCTGGATCTTCGCCGGGTCGCCGCCCGTCGCGGACTTGATCCACGTGTTCATCTTGCGGACCTGGTTCGCCGCCGCGCTGCCGGAGAACGAAATCGCGTCCGCGCCCAGGCGCCACGGGTCGCGGCACGCGTTCCAGCTGTACTTGCCGTCGTACGGGCCTTCCAGGAAGTCCGCCGGCGCCGGCTTGGGCGTCGAGTTCGTGTTGACCACGAAGTCCGGCAGCAGCCCCGTGTTCGGCGCGTACGACGACTGCAGCTGGCTCACCGCGGTCTCCGAGCGGGTCCGCACCTGGTCCCAGAAGGCGTCGCCGGTGGCCTTCGCGAACGCGCGCAGGTGCCCGGGCATCCAGTCCGACGAGCGCGAGCTGTTCTTGTACTCCGCGTCGTTGCCCCAGTCGCCGAGCAGCGTGAACTTCGTGCTGCCGTTGACCTCGGACTTCTTGATCGCGTTGATGATCCGGACGGCTTCGGCCTTGTAGTTCACCGAGCCGGTGCTGCCCCACTTCTTGTCCGCGACCAGCAGGCCGTACGCGATTTCGAGGTCGCCGTCGGTGGCGGAGTCGCTGCCGTTGACGCTCTTGCAGTTCGAATCCTGCTCGGCCGCGTGCAGGTCCTTGTTGTTGACCGACGGGTGCGCCTTCACGAACTTCAGGATCCCGTCGACGATCGCACGGGCCTGCGGGTCCTTGTCGGCCATCATCGCAGAGATCGTCATGCCGTACCCCTCGCCCTCGGCGACGAAGGAGTGGTCGGCGTCCTTGGACAGCACGGCGTAGGTGCCGCTGCCGCACTTGGTCGTCAGGAAGTTCTTCTTCCAGAAGTCGTAGTACTTCTGCAGCGCGGCATCCTGCGTGGCCTGCGAGACGGACGGCCGCAGGGTCCCCGGCACGTACGGGGTACCCGCCGCGGACGCGGTCGTGGGCACGCTCAGCAGCCCGGCGGCCAGCGCGGCCGTGGCCACCACCGCCCGGACGATTCTCTTCATCGGTCCTCCGTAAAGACAGTCATCGTTGGCTGCGGCGAGGGTGATCAGAGCGTGGCAGAAGGTTCAAGACGAGGTCAAGACTGTTAGGAAACTTTCCTTACTATGACCGTGAGTGGTCTCACGAGCGTTCGTCCACCCGGACGGACTAGCGTGGACCCCATGAAGATCGACGACCGCGGCCCCGACTTCCGCGCGTTCTGGACCGAGCGCCGGCTGGCCACCCTCACCACGGTCCGGCCGGACGGCACCCCGCACGTCGTCGCGGTCGGCGTGACCGTGGACTTCGAGACCGGGCTCGCCCGCGTGATCACCTTCGACACGTCCGTCAAGGCGCGGATGATCCGGGCCGCGGGCGACGGCGGTGTGCCCGTCGCGGTCTGCCAGCTCGAAGGCCCGAAGTGGTCCACTTTGGAGGGACGCGCGGTGCTGCGCGACGACCCGGAGTCCGTGCGGGACGCGGAAAACCGCTACGCCGCACGCTACCGGCAGCCCAAGCCGAACCCGCAGCGCGTGGTCCTGGAGATCACGGTGACCAGGGTCCTCGGCAACGCCTAACCGGCCCGCGAGTGCACCAGCCGCGTGTACTCCGCCAGCAGCGTGGCCAGTTCGCTGTGCTCCCCCGCCGAGGCGAGCTGCTGGTGCCCCACCAGCATCGCCATGCCCAGCGCCGTCAGCGTCCGCGCCAGGTCGCCGTCGCCGACGATCCCCTTGACGGCGGCCCCGACCGTCCGCAGGCGCGCGGAGTCGACGCGTTTCTGCGCCGCCCGCACGGTTTCGTCGTTCGCCGCCCACGCGCGGATCGCGGCTTCGGCCTCGTGCGGCAGCCCGAGCGTCAGGTCCATCAGCGCGGCGAGGTCCGCCGACGGGCCGCCGGTGCCGAAGTTCCGCGCGCGCAGGATCAGCACCTGCCGGTTCTCCCAGTGCTCCAGGAGCCGCTCGACGAACCCCGGCCAGCCGCCGAAGTGGTGGTAGAACGACCCGCTCGTCACGCCGAGGGCGCGGCACAGCCGTCCGACGTTCAGCTCGGTGAACCCGTGCTCCGCCAGCACGTCCAGCGCGGCCTCGAAGTACGCCTGCCGCGTGACCGCGGGCATCAGACGTTCCGGTCCCGGTCCCGCCAGTACGGTTCACGCAGCGAACGCTTGAGGATCTTGCCGGTCGCGTTGCGCGGCAACGCTTCCACGACGTCGACACTGCGCGGGCACTTGTAGTGGGCCAGCCGCTCGCGGCAGAACTCCATCAGCTTGTCGGCGTCGAGCCCCTCGCCGGCGACGACGGCCTTGACCTGCTCGCCCCACCGGTCGTCCGGCACGCCGATCACGGCCACCTCGGTGACACCGGGGAACTCCGCGACGACGCGTTCGACCTCGGGCGAGTAGACGTTCTCGCCGCCGGTGATGATCATGTCCTTGACGCGGTCCTCGAGGAAGAGGAACCCGCCGTCGTCGAGGCGCCCGACGTCACCGGTGCGCACCCAGCCGTCCACAATGGTCTCCGCGGTCGCCTCCGGCTTGCCGAGGTAGCCGGCCATCCGCTGTTCGGTGCGAACCCAGACTTCGCCCACCTGAGCGTCTTCTCGGGTGACAGGGTCGACGATGCAAATGTCCACACCGGACAGTGCGGTGCCCGCCGACGCCAGCCGTTCGGGACGCGTGGCGTCCCGGTGCGCCTCCGGGTCCAGCGCGGTGACCGCGCCGGACAGCTCGGTCATGCCGTAGACCTGCGCGAACCGGACGTCGGGCCACGCCGCGAGCACGGTGCGCAGCAACGGAAGCGGCATCGGCGACGCGCCGTAGCAGAGGTACTTCAGCCGGGAGAACGCCTTCAGCGCGGCCTCGCCGGCCTGCGCGATCCCGGCGACGACGGCGGGGACGAGGAAGGCGTGCGTGATCCCGGCCTGCAGCGCGGCGAACAGCGACGCCGCGTCCGGCTCGCGCGTCAGGTAGGACGGTTCGCCGTACAGGAACCCGGAAACGGCGTAGCAGCTGCCGCCGACGTGGAACAGCGGCATCGCGACGAGGTTGACGTCGCCGGGGCCGATCGGGAACGCGGTGCCCGCGGCGAGGCCGTGCGCGATAACGCTGCGGTGGGTCAGCACCGCGCCCTTGGGAAAACCGGTGGTGCCGCTGGTGTACATGATCAGGACGCCATCGTCTTCGTCCAAATTGGACGCGATGTACGGCTCGGCATCGGCGACGAAGGACTCGTACTCGTCGACGACCACCACGCGTTCGAGGGCCGGCAGCCGGTCGCGGATCGCGTCGAGCACGGACAACAGCTCGGTGCCGACGAACACGATTTTCGCGCCGGAATCGTTGAGGACGTACGCCAGTTCGTCACCGGAAAGCCGCCAGTTCACGACGGCGTTGGCGGCACCGACGCCGGCGGCCGCGAAGGTGGTTTCCAGGCAGGCGGGGTGGTTCTTGTCGACGAAGGCGACGCGATCGCCCTTGCCGACCCCGGCGGCGGCCAGCGCGCCCGAGAGCCGCCGGACGCGCTCGTCGAACTCCGCCCAGGTCCACTGCCGGTCGCCGAAGATCAGCGCGGTGTCACCGGGCCGTTCCCGCGCCCAGTGCGCCAGAAGCTCGCCGAACAACCGGACGCGGGGGCGGACGTCTTCGGGCATCGGAGAACTCCTCGGGCCGGCGCTGGACCATAGATCGGTCTATGGTGCGTCGCTGTCGGCCGGGCGTCAACACCGGACAACGATGACCGCGACGCCCGGATTGCCCGTTTCTTCTTGGCCTCTAAGCGGCGCGTCCGCTAAGCGAACAACGCCAGCAGTCCCTCGGCCGACCGCACCACGACGTGCGCCGCGGTGCGTTCCGCGTGTGGCTTGTCCGGCCGCTCGGCCTCGTGGCGCCACCGCCGCAACGCGTCCAGGCCCGCGTCGTAGATGTCGCCCGGGTCCGCGTCCGGCTCCAGGCCGAGCCGGTCCGCCGGGGCCGTGCCCTGCGCGCCCAGCAGCCGGATCGCCTCCTCCGCGGGCTCGCCGGACAACGCCGTGCGGCCGCCCGTGATGTCCGCGATCAGGCGCAGCTCGCGGAAGTCGTGCGCGGCCGCCGCGAAACGCTCCACCCGGGACACCAGCCGGTCGCCGCCCGGGCGGGGCTGGGCCGCCAGCAACGCCTCCAGCCGGATCACCGCCGTGCGTGCCTTCAACGCCTCCGCGCGCGCCACGAAACACCCGGCCAGGGTGTCGCGCAGCTCGCCGAGACCGCTGCGGCGCACCAACTCCGCCGACAGCTTGAGCCGGTCGTCGCAGCCGGTGCGGATCAGCGTCAGGGCCAGCCGGACGCCGAACATCCCGAACCGGACCACCAGCGACCGCCGCGTCTCGACCGGGATCGGGCCGGGGAATGCCGGATCGGTGAACGAATCCACCGAAAGCACGTGCCGTTCCAGCTCCTCGCGCGGCACCGCGGCGAACGCGGCGAGCAGGTCGAACTCGTCGTCGCGCAGGGATCGCCCGCCGTACGCCAGCTGGCCCGCGACCGCGATCACGCCCAGGAACCCCGTGCACAGCGGATCTTCGCGCCACGCCCGGCGCGCGAGCTGCTTGGCGGTCAGCAACGCGTCGATCCGGCCCGCGCCGACCTCGTCGGCGCGGGACAGCACCAGCACCGAGTTGACCGCGCTCTGCCGCGCGAACGGCGAGCCGCCCGGCGGGTGCGCCGCCGCGAGCTCGTCGGGCTCGAGGTGCCGGACGAGCCGGACGGTCGCGTCCGGGAAGTCGTCGGCCGGTCCGGGGTCGTCGAGCAGCACGAGGTCGCGCAGCGCCCGCGTCGGCCATTCGCCGAGCGCGGCGGCGAGCGTCGTCTTGCCCGACGACGGCGCCCCGGTGAACGCGACGCGCAGCGGCTGTTCCAGCCGGTTCAGGCAGTCGTGCAGGAGCGCCGAAGCACGCGGGTCGTCGCGGTAGAGCCCGGCCGCGGCGTGCAGCAGGTCGCGGACGTCCTGGGTCACGCCGAAAGCTCCCGCCGCTTCCGCCCGGCGATCGTGCCGAGCTCGCCCGCGCGCTGGTGCAGCCCGGCCAGGCGGTCGATCTCCCGGCGGATGTGCCCGGTCTTGCGCTCGCGCTCGGCCGAGCCGGCCATGATCGTCTCGCGTTCGCGCGTCAGCTCGTCCGCGAGGTCCTCGGCCAGACCGGTGAAGTGGTCGCGCAGCCGCCGCTGCACGACGCGGATCGCGTCGCGGCTTTCCTTGCTGAAGCGCAGGAACACGTCGTCGACGTGCCGTTGCGCGGCCTGCTTGGCGACGGCTTGGCGCCGCTGCAGCCGCATCCCGCCCTCGTCGCGGATCGTCTTCACCGCGAACGCCGCGCCGGCGCTGATCGACACGGGGTTGATCAGCGGCAGGCCCAGCCACGGGAGGCTGGTCACCAGCCCGAACATCAGCACGCCGCCGTAGGAGCCGCGCAGGCCGGTGAAGGCCTGCTGGCCGATCTTGAACTTCTCGATCTTCGGCCGCCGGACGTCGTCGAGGCTTTCCACGCCCGAGCCGTCGAGCGGCAGGTCGGGCAGCGCGTGGTCGTACTGCGCGCCGAAGCACGCCGCGACCGCCTGCGCGGTCCACTGCGCCCGTTCGGTCAACCACGCGTAGTTCGTCTCGATCGCTTCCGCCAGCGCGTTGTCCAGCCACGGCGCGAACTCGTCCCAGACCTTCGCCGGATCGCCCTCGTCGAAGGTCTGGTCGATGGTGTTGACGATCTTGCGCGTGCGTTCGCGCAGGTCGTACTCGACGTCCCCCATCAGGTCGGTGACTTCGTCGGAAAGCAGGTTCTGCCACCGGGTGTTCTGCCGGCGCAGGTCGTCGGCCCGGCGTTGCGCGCGCTGCAGCAGCGCGGCCTGGCCGAGCCCGGCGTCCTGGGCGGCTGTGTCAATGCGGTCGCGCAGCGACTCGACGAGTTCCGCGGCGGCGGCCCGGATGCCGACGGCGGCGAGCAGCGCGCGGGACTGCTCCGGCGGGCGCGCGGCCTGTTCGGCGATCCAGGTGAGCAGTTCGGGGAAGCCCGAGCGCGCGTTGAGTTCGGCGTCGCCCGCCTTCGCGGCGGCTTGGCGCACGACGGCCGAAACCGGCAGGACCGGCGCGTCGATGCCGGCCTCGGCGAGCATCCCGCGGTTGCGTTCGGCGACCGCGCGCCACCCGGGGGAGGCGTCGATCTTGGTGAGCGCCAGCACGACGTGCGGGCACCACGTGCGCACGTGCCGGGCGAGCGCGAGTTCGGCCGCGCTCAGCGGCGCGGTCGCGTCGGAGACGAGGATCACGGCGTCGGCTTCGGCGAGCAGGTCGAGCGCGGCGGCGGTGCGCGGCGAGCGCGGGTCGCCGACCGGCGGGGTGTCGACCAGGACGAGCCCGGCGGACAGCAGTTCCCGCGGCACGCCGACCTCGACGCGGCTGAGCGTGCCGGCGGGCCGGGCGCCGAGCTCACCGCTGAGCCGTTCGACCGCGACGGGGGTCCGTTCGCGGGAGCGGCCGACCAGGGTGGCGGCGGGTTCGGCGGCGTAGCCGATTTCGGTGGGGACCTCGGGGGTCGCGGCGTCGCCGACGGCGCACACGGGCGCGTTCAGCACCGCGTTGAGCAGGTATCCCTTGCCCTGTTTGGGGAAGCCGAGCACGCCGAGGCGGATCTGCCCCTCGGGGGCGTCTCGACGTCTGCGGAGGCGCTCGGCGAGATCGGCGCGGCCGTGGGTGCGGCACGCGTCCAGCGTCTCGTTGAGCACTTCGAGCCAAGCCGGTGCGGTCACAGCGGACGAGTGTCCACGGTTTGCTCCCCGTGTGCACACCGGGTGCCCGTCCCGCGGCTGCACCCAGACCGCGGGACGGGCACCGGTGACCGGTTCGGGAATCAGTGCCCGAGGTGGATGTCGTTCGACGCGATGTCACCGATGTGCAGGTTGCCCAGCGCGTTGTGGCTGACGTCCGCCACGTCGGAGACCACGTCGTGGACGGCCGCACCGGCGTGGTTGCCGCTGGCGATGTCGCCGACGGCACCCGCGACGTTGTGGTCCACGTTGATGCCGGTGGCGTTCGTCACGACACCGGTGACGTCGCCGACGTTGTGCGTGATCTCGCCGGTGACGTGCTTCACGTCGAGGTCGGCGGCACCGTTGATGATGCCGGTGAAGTCGCCGACGTGGCCGGTGAGGTTGTTCACCGAGCCGGTCAGGTCACCGGTGTGCGAAACGACCTCGTTGACCGGGCCGGACGCGGCGCCGAGCACCTCGGTGCCGATGGTGTGCGCGGTGCCCACGGCACCGACGACCGGCTGCTCGGCCAGCGTGGTGAGCGGCGCGATCTGGTTGGCGTCGGTCAGGTACGCCGGCGCGGCGGTCAGGTTGGTCAGCGCGGCCGAGTCGAGGCCGCTCGCCAGGTCGCCGCCGATGATCACGCTGGTCACGTTGCCCGCGAGGGCGGTGACGTTGCCGGCGTTGGTGATGTCGTTGACGCCCGGGACGGCCGGCAGGCCGAGGTCGCCGACGGCCGGCAGCTCGCCGAGGTCGCCGAGGCCCGGCAGCTCCGGGGCGGCCGGCAGGCCGAGGCCCGCGGTGAGGGCGGTGAGCTGGTCGATCGCGCCCTGGATGCCGGGGGCGTCGGTGCCGACCGGCAGCACGTCGCCGAGGCCGGGGAGGCCACCGACGGCCGGGAGGCTGTCGACCGGGACGAAGTCGAGCACCAGCGGGATGACCTCGTGCACGTCGGCGGCGCTGACGTCGCCGAGACCGGCGGCGGCGAGGACGCCCTGCGGGTCCGTCCCGAAGGCCGCGAGGGCGGTCGGGTCGTTGAGCAGGTTCAGAGCGAAGTCGTGCAACGTCTGCACGGAGTCCATGGGGATTTCTCCTGGTCCGGTGGTTCGGGGGACAGCATCGGCCGCAGGGACCGCTGCTCCGACATCAAGCTAGGGATCCGGTCCCCCCACGCACATCGGGGATCACTCCGAGTCGCGGGCCAGTCAGCCGATAGGGGATCGATATGTCATCGTTAGGGAGTTAGGGGCTCATCCGAGACGCACTCAGTTGGGTTAAATCCCTCCAACCACTTGCTTGACTAACCCGTTTGGGTGAGGATGCCCCGAGCCCTAGGGGGATTCCGCGCCCCCGATCGGCCCCGCGAGGTGAGGAGGAAGCGCCGTTGTCCTACGTCCTCGGGATCGATGTGGCACAGGGGCGGACCCACGCCGCGACCTGCCGACGTCAAGGCCCCGGCTGGGCCGAGCCCGAACCCCTCTGGCTGGGCGAACGGACCCCGGCCGCCGCGTCCGCGCTGTTCCTGGACGACGAGGGGTACCTGCTGACGGGCGACGCCGCCGCGCAGGCGGGCGCCCGGGTGCCGTCCCGGCTGCTCACCGGCTTTCACCGGCGGATCGGCGACGACGTGCCGATGCTCGTCGAAGGCGAGCCGTTCCCGCCCGAGACGCTGACCACCGTGCTCGTCGAAGGCATCGCCGAGCACGCCGCGAACCTGTTCGGCGGCCCCCCGCGGCACCTCGTGCTGACCCACCCGGGCGACTGGGGCGCCTACCGCCGCGACGTGCTGCGCCGCGCCCTGGCCGAAGCCGGGTTCACCGCGGTCACGCTGGTCCCCGGCTCGGTCGCCGCGCTCGGCGCGCACCTGCCCGTCCCCGGTCCCGGCGCGCAGTTCGCCGGGGTGTGCGAGTTCGGCGCCGACGGCGTGACCGTCACGCTGGCCACGGCCAGCGGCGCGAGCGGGTGGCAGCCCGCCTCCAGTGCCGAGGGTGTCGCCCCGGCCGCGGCGCTCAGCACGCTGTTCGCCCTCGCCGGCGCGGCTTCGGCGTCCCCCAGGGGGCTCGCCGGCGTGGTGTTCTGCGGTGACGTCCCGCCGCACGCGCTGCCGGCCCGCCCGCCGTGCCCGGTGTTCGCGGGACCGGTTCCGCCGGCGGCCACCGCGCTCGGCGCGGCCGCCCTCGCGGCGCTGCGCGCGGACCACCGCGGTGCCCCGCACGAACCCCCCGCCGTCGAGACCACCCTGCTCCCCCAGGTGGACACGCTCGGTGACCTCGGCGAGCGGCCGCCCCGGCCGCCGGTCGACATCACGCCGTTCGAACTGCCCGAGCGCGCCACCCCGCTGAACCTGTTCCGGCGGCGGCGCCCCCTCGCCGCCGCGGTCCTCGTGCTCGCCGCGGCCGTCTCGGCGGTCGTGATCACCCTCACCGCCCGCGAAGCCACCGCGGGCCCCGACCCGTCCCCCGCCCCGAGCCACTGCGCCCGCCCCGGCGCCCCCTCCGGTGAAGGTCACTGTTGAACACTCTGCTCACGCAGGTCTCCCCGCTCGTCCCCGTGCACCCGGCCGCCCGGCAGCTGCTCGACCAGGTCACGGCCGCCCCGGCCACGCCGCTGCGGCTCGCCGTCGTCGCGCCCGGCGGCTACGGCAAGAGCGTGCTGCTCGCCGCGCTCGACCGCTGCTACCGCGAAGCCGGCGTCGAGGCCCTGCTCGTCGACGACGCCGACCGGCTGGCCCCCGACCAGCTCGAGGAACTGCTCACCGGCGCCGACGGCCCGATCGTCGTCGCGCACCGGCCGGCCCCGGTGTCGGCCGCCTGGACGTTGCTGCAGCTCGGCCCGCTCGGCGTCGACGACGTCGCCCAGTTGATGACGGCCGTGACGGGCCGGCCCGCCGACCCCGCCGCCGCGGCCGAGCTGCACGCGCGCAGCGGCGGCGTCCCGCGGCTGGCCGAGCGGGCGCTGCTCGGGCGCCTGGAGGACTTCCGGCCGGAGCTCGACGAGCTCGACGACGACGTCCTGCGCTACCTGATCGCGGCCGAAGCCGGGGCGGGGCGCAACCTCGACCTGCTGTGCGCGCTGCTGGACCGCGGCCCCGACCGGCTGCCCGCGATCGTCGACGCCGCCCGCTCGACCGGCCTGCTCGGGCCGGACGACTCGCTGCCGCCGCTGGCCGCGGCCGCCGTCCGCGACTTCGGGCCGCCCGCGCGCCGGCTGACGACCGTGCAGCGGCTCGTCGAGCTGCAGCTGGCGAACGGCCTGCCGGTGCTCGACCTGGCGCGGTCGCTGCTCGGCACGGGCAGCTCGGGCGCGTCCGCCGCCGCCGCGTTCGCCGCCGCGGCCGCCGAAGCCCTGCCGTCGGACGCCCGGCTGGCGACGCGCTTGTTCGAAGCGGCCGCCGAGGCGGGCGACCGTTCTTCCGCCGTCACGACGGGCTGGGCGCGCGCGACGGCGTTGTCGGGCGACCTCGACACGGCGTTGCGCCTCGGCGACGGCATGCTCGGCGACCCGGACGCCGAAACCCGCGCGGCCGGCGCGGCGATCGCGGCGACCGTGCTGGCCCACCGCGGTGAGCTGGCCCGCAGCGCGGAGCTCTACCACTGGGCGTCCCGCACCTCCCCGGCCGGCGCGGGGGCCTGGGCCGGGGCCGACGCCTTCGCGGCCATCGCCCTGGTCGGCACCGGCGACCAGGCCGGCGCCCAGCGGCTCCTCGACTCCCCCGCCCCTGGCGTGGCGCCGACGCTGTTCGCCGGCGCGGCCACCCGGATGGCCCGCGGCATCGCCGATTCGGTGGCCGGCTGCGCGACGGAGACGTTGTCGACGCTGCTCGGCGCGGCGGCGATGCTGGAACCGGCGCTGGGCGGCACGCTGCTGCCGGACAGCCCGGCGGCACTGGCCGCCCTCGCGGCGCTGCACACCGGCGAGCTGTCGCTGGCGGAGTCGGTGCTGACGCGCGCCCTCGACGGCGGCATCGGCGGCGACCTCCTGGCGGTCCGCCACCGGCTGTTGCTCGGCTGGGTGGCGATGACGGCGGGCGACCTCGCGACGGCCGCCGAGCACCGCGACGCCGTGGCCGGGCGGACCCTCGAAGCCCGCGACGAGCTGTTCTTCGCGACGCTGGAACTCGGCCTGGCGCGGCGCGCGAGTGACCTCGTCGGGCTGCAGCGGTCGTGGAACCGCGCGTACCAGGCATCGATGCGCCAGCAGACGGACCTGTTCGGCCTGCTGCCCTTGGGCGAGCTGGCGATCGCGGCGGCCCGAACAGGGGCGTTCGCGAAGATTTCGGGCCAGCTGGAACGCGCTCACGCGTTGCTGGCCCGGCTCGGCGAGCCTCCACTGTGGACGGTCACGCTGGTGTGGCACGAGCTGCACGCGGCGATCACGCTGGAGGACGCGGAATCGGCGAAGGCGCACCTGGCGACGTTGACGACGCACGCGCACTGCGGCCGCCACCCGAGCGCGCTGGCGACGGCGGCCCGGTGCTGGCTGTCGGTGCTGGGCGGCCAGTTCGACCCGGACACAATTTCCGCTGCGGCGGCGGAGATGCACGACCTGGGCCTGCGCTGGGACGCGGCGCGCCTGGCGGGCCAGGCGGCGATCCGCACGTCCGACCGCAAGGCGATGGTCCAGCTGCTGGAGGCGGCCCGCCAGTTCCAGGGAACAGCGGCCCGCCGCGAACCGGGGACGACGGAACCCGCGGCGGCGGGGACCGGGCTGGCGGCGCTGAGCGAGCGCGAGCTGGAGGTGGCCCGGCTGGTCGTCGAAGGGCTGACGTACAAGCAGGCCGGATCGAAGCTGTTCATCTCGGGCAAGACGGTCGAGCACCACATGGCCCGCATCCGCGGGAAGCTGGGGGCGTCGGACCGGCGAGAGCTGCTCGCGACGCTGCGAGAGCTGCTTTCGCGGCCGGACGCCCCCTAACGCAGCCCCCACCCTCCCTGGGGGCCGGCCCCGCTTCCAGCGTATCGGGGGCGCCCGACGAAATGGTCGTGAAGACCGGTGGTGGGGCCGCTTTGTCCACATCACGGCCGACCTGTGGATCGCTCCCTCATTCGCTGGTCGTCGCGGTGAAGGTGGCTGCTGGGCCGGTTCCCGTCGCCGTCACCGCGGCCACCGTGAACGTGTACGTCGTCGCCGGCTTCAGGTTGTCCACCACCCTCGTCATGCCCTTCATCGTCGGCTGGGTCACCAGGGCGTCGCGGCCCTGGACCGTGATCGTGCGGCCGTCGGACACCGTGATGGTGTAGCCCAGGACCGGGGTGTCACCCGTGGCCGCCGGTGGGTTCCAGCGGATCGAAGCCGCCGTCGCGCTAGGCAAGGCCTTGGCGCTCGTCGGGACACCCGGTAGCGCGCCCGGCTTCGGGCCCGGCGTCACCGGGGCCGCGGCCAAGGAGGGTTCGCTGGTGCCGTAGGCGTTGCGCGCCGCGACCGTCACCGTGTACGCCGTCCCGTCGGTCAAGCCGGGAACCTCTGCGTACGCGCGCTTCGCGAAGTCGGCTGCCGAGATCGTCGCCGTGAAGGTGCGGCCGCCGCCGGTGGCCGTGACGACGTAGGCCGTCACGGGTGCGTTGTTGAATGCGTACGTCGGGTTCCAGGTCGCGTACAGCTTTCCCGCGACCGCGAACGTACCCACTCGCGACGGGGCTTCGGCCGGGGCCGGCCCGCCCACCCGGCGGGCGAGGAGGCCGCGGTACGCCGGTTCGAGGCCCGCGTTCGCGACGACCGCCGCCGGCGCGGCGGCCGGGTTTGCCAGGAGCTGGTTGCCGCGCAGGACCACGCCCTTGTCGTTCTTGTCGCGGTCGCCCTGTTCCCAGTAGTTGGCTTCGATCAGCGTCGGGTCGTTGTTGCCTAGGCCGTCGCGGTAGTCGACGTGCGTCGAGCCGACGTTCGCGTACGCCATGTCGTACAGGACGTTGCCGCGGATCGTTTCGTACGTGTTGCCGTTGTCGGTGTAGACACCCTTGCCCAGCCCCCACTGGCCGTGGATGACGTTGCCGGTCACCTTCTCGCCGTCGTCGAGCGAACTGCCGGTGATGCCCTGGGTGTAGACGCCACCGCCGTCGTCAAGCATCAGCATGTAGTCGAAGATCAGGTTGTCGGAGACGGTGTTGTCGTGCGAGAGGTTCGGCGTCGCCGGCTGCTTGATCTTGTCCGGCCAGCCACCCCATCCGACGGAGATCGCCGAGTAGCCGACGTGGTCGATCTGGTTGTGGGACAACGTGTTCCGCACGGTGTAGCCGTTGACGATCGGGACGCCGCCGTGGAACTCGCGCGGCAGGCCGTAGAGGTGGTTGTCGGTCACCGCGATGTCCCGCACGACGTCGGCGTCGGTGTCCGTGGTCGGTTTGTCGACTCCGCCGAGCTGGACGCCGTTGCCCGAGATGTCGGTGAAGATGTCGCCCCGGACCTGCGATTCTTTCGTGCCGTCGACGAGGTCCAGCCCGGCGCCGCCGAGGTGCGCGAACACGCTGTCGCTGAACTCGACGCGTTGCCCGTGCGACACGGAGACGTTCGCGGGCTCGCGCGTCCACGACGCGTACGGGCAGGTGCCGCCGGGCACGAACTGGCAGAGCCCTTGCGTGGCCCAGCCGTTGGCGCCGGTGATGGTGTAGCCCGCCTGGATTTCGGAGAAGCCCTCCGGCGACGACGGCGTCAGCCACGTCGCGTAGGAGTAGCGCAGCCCGCGGAAGGCGACGTCGTGGATGCCCCGCGCGTCGACGAGCTTCTCCAGCACCGGCACCTCGACGTCCGCGCGGCGCAGGTCCTGGCCCGGCTTCGGCAGGTAGTAGACGACGTGCGCGGACCGGTCGAGATACCACTCGCCCGGGGTGTCGAGCAGCTCGAAGGCGTTTTCCGCGTAGGTCGGGTGCCGGCCGTTGGTGAGGTCGGCCGGGCCGACCATGTTGACGCTGCGGCCGGGGATGTCCGGGAAGAGCACGCGTTTGGTCGAGTTGTCCCAGCACGGCTGGGCCATGGTGATGGTCGTGCCCTCGGCCGCCGCGAGCGGGCAGCGCGGCTCGGTCCACTGGCCGAGGCCGTCGCGCTGGATGTTCCAGAGCGCTTCGCCGGCGGTGTAGACGAACTCGACGTCCTTCGGGTTGCGCCAGTGCGCGAGGGTGTCGGCGCTTGCGGTGTAGCCGGTGGCGGTGGCCTTGACGGTCACCGGCAGCGGACCCCGGGCACGCTGTTCGCGGACGCCGTCGACGTACAGCTGCCGGCTGTTGTCGAGCCCCTGGGGAGCGGCCGCGGCGAACAGCCCGGGCCGGCCCGGGACCGGCCGCCAGCCGGTAACGCGCACGCCCCCGTTCAGCTCGGTGTCACCGCTGCCCTGCCAGATGACGCGGTGGCCGTTGCCGCCCGAGTCCCGGGCGTCGAGGCGCAGCGGCTCGGTTAGCCGGAAGACGCCGGGCGCGAGGTGCACGGTGAGGTCGCGCGTGAGGTGCGGCGCGCGTTGGCGCACGAGGTCGCGCGCCTTGCCGAGGGTGCGCACGGGCCGGTGCGCGGTGCCCGCGGCGTGGTCGGAGCCGGTCGGCGAAACGTAGACATCGCGGTCGGCGGCGGAGTCCGGCGCCGCGGCGGCGGCCGGGCCGGTCGCGGCGAGCAGCGCGCCCGCCCCCAGGAGAACGGTCACCACGGTACGGCGCCGCTTCGAGCCCTGCTTCGTCAGCATGAGACGAAACATAGGATCTCTGAACGTCGATGTCGACAATTTCCCGCTCAGCGGGGCGCGTTGTCACCTATTCATCAGATGGTTGGCCGGTCAGTCGCGACTGGGACCGAACCGCTCGGTGCGGATGCGGTGCGGGTCGTGGCCGAGGGCGACCAGGATGTCCGCGACCGTCTCGACGAAGCCCGTCGGCCCGCAGACGAAGCACGACGCGCCGAACTCGGCCGGCCAGCCCGCCGTGTTGAGCGTAGCCACGTCGATGCGCCGCGGGATGCCCGGGCGACCCTCCGGCAGTTCGCGCGTGTAGACGTAGGTGATGTCCAGGCCCGCGACCGGCGTGCGCAGTTCGTCGGCGTAGTACTGCTCGGCCGGGGTGCGCAACGAGTAGATCAGCTTGAACGGCGTCCGCGCGCCGGCCGCCCGGCGGGCGCGGATCATCGCCATCAGCGGCACGATGCCCGAGCCGCCCGCGACGAGCAGGACCGGTTCGGGGTCCGCCGGCCGCCAGACGAACCAGCCACCGACGGGACCGCGGATCTCGACCGGGTCGCCGACCGCGTACGGCCCGGTCAGGTGCTCGGACACCTCACCGTCGGCGACGCGCTGCACGGTCAGCTCGACCCGGTCCCCGTCGGCGGGCGCGGCGAGCGAGTAGCTGCGCTGCGCGCGGTAGCCGTCGGCGGCGGTCAGCCGCACGTCGACGTGCTGCCCCGCCAGGTGCCCCGGCCAGCCGGGCAGGTCGAAGACGAGCGTGCGGGCCGTCGGCGTCTCGTCGCGGATTTCGGCCAGGCGGGCGACCCGCCAGGCTAGTCGCCCTGATACCGCTGTTCGCGCCATGGATCCCCGTAGTCGTGGTAGCCGACGTTCTCCCAGAAGCCGGGCTCGTCCCGGGTCTTCAGCTCCAGGCCGCGCACCCACTTCGCGGACTTCCAGAAGTACAGGTGCGGCACGAGCAGCCGCGCCGGGCCGCCGTGCTCGGGGGTCAGCGGCTTGCCGCCGTACTCGTAGGCGATCCACGCCTGGCCGTCGAGCAGGTCGGCGAGCGGCAGGTTCGTGGTGTAGCCGCCGTAGGAGTGCACCATGACGTAGTCGGCGGCCGTGTCGAGCCCACCGACCAGCGTGTCCACCGAGACGCCCCGCCACCGGGTGTCCAATTTGGACCACTGCGTGACGCAGTGGATGTCCACTGTGGGCTTCTCGCTGGGCAGGGCCATCAGCTCGGCCCACGTCCAGGAGTGCTTGTCGCCGGCCTCGGTGGTGACCGTGAACTCCCACGTCTCGGTGCGCACGCGCGGAGTCGGCCCGGCCGACAGCACGGGGAAGTCCTCGGCGAGGTACTGCCCGGGTGGCAGGCGCGGGTTGCCGCTGCGAGCCCGGCCGCGGAACCCCGGTGTCACGACGCCCATGCGGCCCTCCTTCCCGGTCGGCCCGAGCCTACGCCCGGACGCGCAGCCCGAGCGACGTGACGAGCACCGCAGCCTGTTCGGGTGACACGATCGCCCCGGCCAGGTCGGCGTTCCCCGGGTCGAGCGCCGACAGGTCGCTGCCCCGCAGGTCCGCACGCGGCAGCTTGACGGCGTGCAGCATCGCGCCCGAGAGGTCGACGTCGGCGAACACGGCGTCACCGCAGTTCGCCCCGGTCAGGTCGGCCTCCCGCATCCGCACCCCGTGGAAGGCGACCGACCGCAGGTCCGCGCCCGCCAGGCCGGCGAAGGACCAGTCCCCACCGGTGACCCGCAGCGGGCGCAGCTCGCACTCGCTGAACGTCGCGCCGACGAGCTTGCACCCGGTGAACTCGGCGTCGAAGAAGTTGCACCGCTTGAAGGAGCAGCCGGTGAACGCGGAGTCCGTGTGACGGGACGCGTTGAACCGCACGTTCCCGAACACGCAGTCGGTGAAGACCGAGTTCCGCGTCTGCGCCTCCGAGAGGTCGACCTCGAGGAACTCGCAGCGCACGTAGTGCCGTCCGGTGATCTCCTCTCCGTACCGGTCGTCGCGGACGAACCGCTGGTCTTCTTGCGTGGCATCGGGCACCCCGTCAGGCTAGCGGCAGTTTCCGACACCGAAAGGTCCACGCATGCTCGACGCCGACGCCGTCCGGACAGCCGTGCCGATGACCGCCGCCGTCGACGCGGTGCGAGAGGCCTTCCTCGACCTCGCCGCCGGCCATTTCGTGGTACCGCAACGGTTGTCCTTCGGCGGCGGCACGACGCTGGTGATGAGCGCGTGCCACACACCGACGTCGACAACGGTGGTGAAGACGCTCAGCCTCGTCGCCGGCCGCACCCCGATGATCCTCGGAACGCTCGTGTGGAACACGGCCGAGGGCCAGGTGGTCGCGGACGCGATCGAGGTGACGACGCTCCGCACGGGCGCGGCCTCCGGCGTCGCGACGGACCTGCTGGCCCCGCCGTCCGCCGGCCGCTTGGCGCTCCTGGGCACCGGCGCGCAGGCCGCCGACCAGGTGCGAGCGGTGGCGGCGGTCCGCCCGATCCGCCGGCTGGCGGTGTTCGGCCGCTCACGCTCGCGCGCGCTCGCCTTCGCAGAACGGATGGCCGCCGAGTTCCCGGACGTGACGACGCGGGTGGCCTCGTCGGCCGCGGACGCCGTCTCCGACGCGGAGATCGTTTGCTGTGCTACGTCATCGTCGACTCCTCTGTTCGATGTGGACGACCTGCCTGAGCGGGTTCACGTCAACGCGATCGGGTCGTACCTGCCTTCCATGCGGGAGCTTCCGGCCGGATTGCTCGGAGGTGCGGGGTGTGTCGTGGTGGATCAGGTCGAGGCGGCGCTCGAGGAGGCCGGTGAGGTGATCCACGCGGTGGACAACGGGTTGGTGTCGCGGGCTTCGTTGGTCGACCTCGGGGACGCGTTGCGTACGCGGCCCGAGGTGAGTGGGCGAACGGTGTTCAAGTCGGTGGGGCTCGCGGTGCAGGATTGGGCCATCGCGAGGTTGCTGGGCGACGCTGCATCGCAGTGACGGAGCGGCCAGCGGTTGGTGTTCGACCGCACGATGGCACCCACGGCGGGCTTGCCGAGGCTTTCGAGGGCTTCGCGGGCGCCCGAAGGCTCACAGAGCGTCCGAATGGGGCGGCGGAGAGCAACTGAAAGCGGCCGAACGGCCCAATCTTGGGCATGAAGCGTTTGATCGGTCACCCGTTCCGGGAATTTTCGCGACATGTCTCCTTGGCGAACCACCACCAGACGGAACACGGCCGTGCGGGTCATCACGGCGATCGGCGCGATCTTCGCGGGGATCGAAGTTCTCTACATGATCATGGTGCTCGCCGGCGCGAATGCCGGTAACGCCTTCTTCATCTTCATCAAGTCGTTGGCAGTCCCTCTCGCGTTGTTCTGGCCGGGGCTGTTCAACGTGGACAACGGCAGCCTGCAGGTCATCCTCGACTTCGGCTTGGCCGCGGTGTTCTGGCTGGTCGTCACCGGCATCATCGCCCGCTTCGCGGGCCGGTGACCGGCGGGCGACGTCGCCCTCCACGCTGCCGCCTGCCGTCACTGACCCCTCCAGTGGCGGCGGGCGGCTCACGATCCGTTTCGTGATGCGGCACGGGATGCGGGACTCCGGTGCGGGTCTCGCGCCAATGCTGCGGTTGGGGTTCTCGCGGGGATACCCGTCGCCGAGGTCGCAACGGACAGCGGCCACCGCCGCGCTGCGGCACCTCCCGCGGTCGTCTGCATCCGCGGATGACCGCCGCCGGGTGAGAAACCTCCTTTTGCGTTACCTGGCGTCGGCGCTCTGCCTCTCCTTGCGCGACACTGGACGGATGACTGACGGCAGGTGGTTCGATGGCTGGTCGCCCTGGCCTGAGCTGGCCGGGCTGGCCGCCGCTGGGCGCTCGCTGCTTCCGAACGTGCCCGTCACGCCCGGTGCCCTCGTGCGGACCGTTACCGAACAGCTCGTCGGGCGGCGGCTGACCGCCAAGGTCCAGGACCGCGAAGTCCACCTCACCCTCGCCGAACTCGACTACCCCGCCGACAGCCTTCGGCTGGCCACCGGACGCGTCGGCGACGTGCGCATCGTCGCCGAAGACGTCGACTGGCCCGAGCCCGAAGGGGGCAGCATTTCGCTGCGCCGGGTCACCGTGCTCGCCGAGGACGTCCGCCTCCGCTCACTCCCGACGCCCGCCGCCAAGCCGGCCCGCGTGGACCTGCGGATCGCCGTCTCCGCGGACGTGCTCCGCGAAAGGGTGGCGAAGGTCCGGCCCGGGATCGTGGCCGCCCCGGCCGGCAGCGGCCTGCTCCAGATCCACTGGGCCAAGAAGCCCCACTGGGGCCACTTGACCCTCGAGGCCCAGGTGGCCGACGACGCCGTCGTGCTCGTCCCACGGACCCTCCACATAGGACAAGGACAACTGCGCCCACCGAAGCGCTTTCACCCGATCGTGCTTCCCCTGCCGGAACTGCCGCCGGGCCTGAAGCTGACGAAGGTGGAGCCCCGGCACGACGAACTCGTGCTGCACACCGTCGCGGAAGAGTGGCCGGAACGGCTTTCCCGCATTCCTCTCGCCGATCTGCTGAGCTGGTTGACCACCGCAGCGGTGACCCTGACTTTGCCGAAACTCGGTTCGCGTCCATGACGTCCAAGCTACTCGAACGCGCGTTCGAACGTCATCACTCACAAGGGTAGCGGCTGAAACTCACGCGTCCCGGTCTCGCAGATACCGCGTGTGATCGGCCTGCCGGTCGACGTCGGAGGCGTAGAACCGCTCGGCCACCCGATGCGCCTCGGCCTCGAGCAAACCCAGCTGGGCCACCAGTTCCTCCCCCGCGCCGGCCCGCCGCGAAGCGAACCACCACGGCAGGTTCAGGTAAGTCTCCAGCGACAGCGGCAAATCCGTCCGCACCAGCCGGACAAGGGAGTGCTGCAGATCCGGATCAGCGGCCAGCCGCGCCGGATCCGCCAGCAGGTCCCGCAAGATCGAAGCGATCCGCTCCACAGTGTCCACAGTAGACGCAGGCATCCGCGGCGCCTGCGAAGAGACCCGCGAAACCAAGGTCTCCAAAGAAGACCGCAGCGAGGCCGAAATGTCCGGCACCAAACGAACCTTCTCGGCAGGCGCCACCAAAGCCCCGCCAAGTACAACGCCACCACGACGAACGGCCAGAACCACCCGACCACCCCGGTCAGGTACAGCACGACGCCGACCAGGCCACCGACACAGCCCAGCAGGTTCTTGGTCGACCCCAGATAACGCAGCATCATTGGTACCCGCGGATCTCCTGGAAAACGTCGGACAGCTGGACTTTCCGCGCGTCGAACACCTTCCCGCCGGTCAGCGTCGCCACCTGCGTCAGCTCGTCGCTGCTCCCCTCCCCGAACAGCACGGTGAACACCGGCACCTGCTTCATCGCGGGCGGCACCGAGCCGAACGACGCCTGGAAGCCGCCCAGCGACGAGCCGTTCGCGTTCTCGCCGTCGGTCATCAGGACGATCGAGGTGAACCGGTCCGGATCGCGCGTAGACAACGGTTCCAGCACCCGGTAGGCCTCGGAAAGGCTGTCGTAGATGGCCGTCCCGCCGTTGGCCGACAGCCCTTCGGCGAACGCCTTGATGCGCGCCAGCTCACCCGCGGGATCCTGCTCCGGCACGGTGAACGTCGTGGCCCGCGACGGAGTCGTGCTGAACGGCAGCATCGTCACCTCCTCCCGGCTCCGGAACCGCCGGAACCGGCCCGTCAGCGAGTCGTCCGCCCCGGTCAGCCCCACCAGCGCCGTCCGCAGCGAGTCGATCCGGTCGCCCTTCATCGACCCGGACGTGTCCAGCACGTACAGCGTCCGCGACGGCCGCCGGATCTTGTCGAAGTACGCCTGCAGCAGCGCGTCCACGGCCTGCTGCGTCGCCGGGAACGGCAGCTCGACGAGGTCGCGCGCCGTGAACCGCGGCCCGAGCGCGACCCCCGGCACGACCGGCCGCCGCTGGGTGGTGTCCATGATCCGCTTCTGGACGTCGGGCGTGCGCAGGTAGTCCGCAAGCCGCTGGTGCGCCGACCGCGCGTCGTCACCGGCGGAGGCCAGCAGGGAAAGCGGGTAGTCCGCCGTGACCACGCCGTCGCTCGGGTAGACCAGCGTCAACGGCTGCGGCAGCTTCCCGGACGCGTTCGCCGACAGCAGCACGGATTCGTAGTTGATCAGCCCGTCGATCGGGTCCGGGCCGGTCGCGCGCCGGATGTACGCGTCCGACAGCCACCCCGAAGAGCCGGCCGAAAGCGCCTGGGCGCTGAAGAACTGCGTCAGCTGCGGAGTCACCGAAGCGATCTGCCGGGCGTCGATCGCGTTGCCCGCACCCGCCAGCGCCGAAGCGACGCCGACCAGCGCCGAGAACCCGGAGTTCGACGCCGACGGATCCGTCATCCCGTAGCTGAACGCCTTCTTCCCGGCCTGCGCGGCGATTTCGCTCCAGCTGACCGGCTTCCCGGCCCACCCCAGCCGCTGGACGACCGGAGAAGCCAGCCCCAGCACCACCGGCGAGCTCATGATCTTGACCTGGTTCCCGAGCCGCTTCGCCGCTTCGGGAATGCCCGCGAGATAGCGGTTCGACGAGAACCACACGGCGTCGTACTTGCCGTCGACACTGCCGTTGGCCAGCGCTTCGGCGCCTTCGAGTGTCCCGGTGAAGGTGAACTTGACCGTGACGCCGGTGGCCCGGGCGGCCTCGTCGAGCACCGGCTGCATGTCCGCCAGCTCGCTGCCCGCGAGGATCCGCAAGGTCCCCGGCTCGGGCTCCCCCAGCGGCGCGGACGGAGAGTCGGAACACCCCGCCAGCAACGCGGCGCCCAAGAAGAGCGCCAGCACCTTCCTGATCATGCTTCCCCCTCGTGCGAACGCCGCAGGTGGTCTTCGGCGCGGCGGATCTCGCCGGACAGCGACTCGACGGTCGCGGCCATGCTGCGGACGGCGTCGGCGCGGAACCCGTCGATCGCGTCGATCGAGGCGTAGATCCGGTCGAAGGAAGCGCGGATCGTCTCGGTCGCGACGGCCGGGTCGCTGCTCGCCTTGCGGATCTCCGCGGACTGCAGCGTCAGCAGCTCCGAGTTCGCCCGGATCAGCCCGTCGGTGGTCGCCTGCAGCGCCGCGACCTCGTCGAGGACGTCCCGCTGGCTCGCCAAAGCCCCGCTGACCAGCAGCGCGACGCGCAGTGCGGACACGGTCGTCGACACCGCCCGTTCGACGCCGCGGATCAGCTCGTCGTTGTTCTTGCGCACCAGGTCCAGCGCGAGGTAGCCCTGCGCGCTGACGGCCAGCTGCGTCAGCAGGTCCTGGTGCCGCTGCCGGATCGGGTACAGCACGTCCGCGCGCAACGCGTTGGCGCGCCCGGGATCCGTGAGGTCGAAGACGCCGGCCTGAGCCTCGATCGCGCTGTCGACGGCCTCGGCGAGCGCGGCCGCTTCGGCGAGCTTCCCCATCACCTTCCACAGCCGCTCGCGTTCGCCCTTGATCGAGGCGTTGTCGCGGCGCAGGACGTCCTGGCGACCACGCAGGTCGACGACCAGCGCGTTGACCGGCTCGTTCGCCGCGCGGTAGCGGTCCAGCGCCCGCTTCGCGCCGGCCGCGGCCGGGAACATCCCCAGCAGCTTCCGGCCGGTCAGCGGCAGCTTCGCCGGGTCCAGCTCGGCGACGGTCCGGCGCAGGCTCGCGAGGCTCGTCGTGACGCCGTCTTGCGGCGACGCCGTGCTGCGCAACGACCGGTCAAGCATCGTCCCGGCGACTCCGGCCGCCGCGCGCATGTCGGCCTCGCCGACGGTCAGCAGCTCGTCGAGCAGGTCGGTGAACTCCGGCGAACGGACGTCGAGGGCTTCGAGCCGGGAGGCGAACTCCGAAGCGCGAACGGTGATTTCCGTCCGGGTATCGGAACTGAGCGTGATCAGCCCGGCGGCACGCTCGGCCGGGATCGCGGTGACCGGCTCGGGCGGGGTGAGCGCGAAGTCCATGTCAGTACTGCTTGCCGACGGCGTCGAGCAGCCGCTCGAGGGTTTCGAACGACGGCGGTTCGACGGCGTCCACCAGGTCGGCGGGCACGTGGGCCGGCGCGGCGACCTCGGCGAACAGCTTCGGATCGGTCGTGCGGAAGCCGAAGGTCGCGGCGAGCTTGCCCAGGTCGGGATCGGTCGCGAGGAGCTGCCCGACCTTGTCGCCGTCGCCGGTCAGCGGCACCAGCGTGTGCTTCGAGTAGACCGTCGGCGCGGTGTAGAGCATTCGCATGTCGGGCCGGATCGAGCCGTCGCCGCTCACCACGCGGCCGACGAACTGCGACTCGTAGATCAGCGCCAGCGGCGTCTTGCCCATGCCCGCGGACAGGTAGTCCTCGAACGGCCCTTCGGTGCTGTTCTGCGTGTACCCCTGGTCCAGGAACAGCTTCGCCACCGACGGCAGCACCTTCGCCTCCTGGCCGGGCGTGCTGACGACGGCGTTCCCGTTGGCCACGAAGGAAACGATCGACAGGTACATCGCCGCGGAGTTCGACTCACGCGGGTCGGTCGTCGTGACCAGGACGTTCTTGCGCGCCGGGTACGCGGTGTTGCCGGGCAGCTGGTCCCAGCGCGTCCCGGCCTTCGCCAGGTCGAGGTACTCCGCGATGTCCAGGACGTCGTAGTCGCCGGCGCCTTTGTGCACCACGCCGTTGGCCTTCAGGAGAGCCACGATCGGCTCGAAGGTGGCGACGGCCATCGGCGACTGGAACGGCGTGTACACCGTGGTCACCTTGCGGTCGCGCTGGATCTTCTGCGCCGCGGGCGACGACGACGGGAACGCGAAGGCGTACTTCCCGAGGTCGACGGTCGTCGCGATCTGCCGCGAGCCGGCGGTGTCCACTTCGACCTTGAGCCCGTGCTTGGCGAAGGCGTCGACGACGCGCTGGTCGGTGAAGAAAGCCTGCTTCTCCGACCCGATCACCCCGCGCACGGTCGTCGTGGAGCCCGCGGCGCTGTCGTCGCCGCGGCCCCAGACGATCACCCCCGCGACGGCCAGCACCAGCACCACGGCCAGTCCGATCGACACCCGGCGTTTCACTTACCACTCCCCTCGACGGGCCTTCGCTCATTGGACGCGGGAGCGAGCCGGTTCGAAGTGAACGGCAGGTGAAGGAACGGTCTCAGGTCACCGGGAACCAGGTCCCGGACGCCCATTCCGTGTCGCCCCAGGCCTTTCGCTCGTCGGAGCGTGGATCGAGCACCAAGTCGGTGTCTTCCCGGAAAACCAGCACCGGCCGGAGTTCGGGGCCGTACGGCGGCCACTCGGGACCGTCCGCGTCCGCGACGCCGTCGCGGATGAACCGCACCCAGGCGCGGTGGATGAGCAGCGCCGCACGCTCGCGCTTCGGGTTCACCTGCGTCGCTTCGGCGAACAACGGCAGCGGCGTCTTCCACGCCATCGTCGTCTCGGTGCCGTGGCCGCCGTCGAGCTGCTCGGGGACGCCGGGCGCGGCGATGTCGATGCGGTAGCGGTAGACGGGTGCGTGCGCGGACTGCGCGTCGGCCAGGCGCTGCGTCGGGATGCCGTACCGTTCGTCGCCCATCGCGGCGATTCGAGCGGCCTTCAGGTCCGGGACGCGGCGAAGGTACGTCTCGAGAAGGTGCGAAGCGCGTTCGCCGCCGAGGATTCCCTCGAGCACACCGGACGCCGGGGCCGTCGCGACGTCGTCACCGAGCATCAACGCGTACGTGCTGCCCTCGTTGCTGTTGCAGCCGACCAGAAGCGGGATCCCGGCCGCGCTCCCCCGGCGGATCGGCTCGATCGGCACCTCCGGCAGCACGCGCGGGTGCAGCGTCGGACGCCAGAGCCACAACGCCTCCAACCCGGACAGGATCCGCTCCTGCGCCTCGACGAACTCCTTGGCGGGCAACGCCCTGAGCGCGGCCATGTCGTGGCAGCCGACTTCGTCGAGCAGCTGCCGGGCCAGCTCCGTCCCGGCCGCCGGCGTCGCCACGTGGTCCGCGCCGCCGCTGCTGCTGATCGCCCGCGCGAACAACCCCTGGCCCAGCGGGCTGCCCATCAGGTTCCCGACGCTCTTCGCGCCCGCCGAGACGCCGTACACGGTGATCCGCTCCGGGTCGCCGCCGAACGCGGAGACGTTGCGGCGCACCCACTTCAAGGCCTCGACCTGGTCGAGGAACCCGCACACGCCGGCGTCCGCTTCGGACTCGCCGAAGATGCCGGCGAGGTGCAGGAAGCCGAGCGAACCGAGCCGGTAGTTGATCGTGACGACGACGATCCCGGCGCGCGCGAACTCCTCGCCGTCGCCCAGCTGCTCGCCGTGCCCGACGCGGTAGCCGCCACCGTGCAGCCAGAACAGCACCGGCCACCCGCCCTCGGGTGCGGGACCGTCGGGCGTGCAGACGTTGAGGTACAGGCAGTCCTCGTCGCACACCGCGGCCGGGTTCATCGGGTCCGGCGACTGCATGGCGTGCGGCCCGTACTCCGTCGCGACGTGCACGCCACCCGAGAGCGACGGCGGCCGCGGGGCCTTCCAGCGCAGCTCGCCGACCGGCGGACGGGCGTACGGAACTCCGCGCCAGGCGCGGACGCCGTCACCCGCCAGCCCCACCAGCGCCCCGAGCTCGGTCGTGACCGTCGGGACGGAAGCCATCAGAGCGAGGCCTGCTCGACCGTCGGCAGGCAGACCTCGAACCGGGTGTTCCCGGGCTCGGACTCGACGCGCAGATCGCCCTGGTGGCGTTCGACGACGATCTTCCACGAGATGTCCAGGCCGAGCCCGGTGCCCTCGCCGACCGGCTTCGTCGTGAAGAACGGCTCGAAGATCCGCTGCCGGATGTCCGCCGGGATGCCGGGGCCGGTATCGCCGATCTCGACCCGGATCTGGTCGTCGACGCGCCAGGTGCGCAGCGTCAGCGTGCCTTCGCCGGCCATCGCGCCGAGCGCGTTGTCGATGATGTTCGTCCAGACCTGGTTCAGCTCCGCCGGGTACGCCGGGATCTTCGGCAGGCTCCGGTCGTACTCCTTGACGACGCGGATCCCGCTGCCGATCTTGCCGGACAGCATCACGAGCGTGGAGTCGAGGCCGTCGTGGACGTCGACCCACTGGTGCGGCGCCCGGTCCATCTGCGAGTACTGCTTGGCCTTGCCGACCAGCGCGGAGATGCGCGTGGTGGAATCCTCGATCTCGCCCATCAGCATCTCGGTCTCGAGCGCGTAGGCGAGCCAGCGGACGGCGCCGTCGATGAACGTGTCGCCGACCTGCTCGAGGACGTTGTCCAGGTCGGTCGTGGTCAGCCCGGCGCGGACGTAGATGTCGGCGAGGTCCCAGCCGCCGTCGATCTCGCGCTCGTCGAACCAGTCGCCGATCTCGTCCTCGCGGTCGGCCTGCTGCATCGCGGACAGCTTCTCGGCCTGCGCGACCTGCTTGACCAGGCGTTCCTGGACGTCGATGAGCTGGTAGAGCAGCTCCGGCTCGATGTCCTTCTTGGCCAGGAAGGCGAGCTTGTGCCGCATGCCGGCGACGCGTTCGCGCAGGGCGGACGTCGCCCGGACGGCGGCCGCGGCCGGGTTGTTCAGCTCGTGCGTCAGGCCGGCCGACAGCTCACCGAGGGCGAGCAGGCGGCGGCGCGAGCCGATCACGGTGTCGCTGTTGCGCCACCCCAGGTACATGCCCTCCAGCAGGTGCGTCGCCATCGGGAACCACTTGCGGAACTCGACGGAGAACTCCTTCGACGGCAGCGCGAGCAGCGTGACGTCGGACAGCGCGCGCACGGTCGCGCCGTAGCGGTGGTCGTCGTCCTGGTGCACGAAGAACTGCGTCGCGCCGAAGTAGGCACCGCGCTGGTCGGACCGGTTGGTCTCCACCTCGGTGCCGCTGACCAGGCGCGTCATCCGGATGGCGCCGCCGAGCAGGACGTAGAAGCAGGTCGCCTCGCCGCCCTCGCTGATGATCGTCGAGTCGCCTTCGTACTCCTCGAGCACGGCGTTGTCGGCGACCCAGTCGAGCTGCGCCTCGGAAAGGTGTTCGAAAAGGAAGAGCCCGCGAAGCTCTTCCCGCGGCAGTGCGCTCATTGTTCCTCCAGGTACCGGTGTACCAGCGTCACGGCCATCGCGCCCTCGCCGACCGCGGACGCCACCCGCTTGACCGACTGGGACCGCACGTCACCGGCCACGAACACGCCGGGGATGGACGACTCGAGGTAGTACGGATCACGGTCGAGGGCCCAGCCGGCCGGGCGCTGCGCGTTCGCCGTCAGGTCCGGTCCCGTGCACACGAAGCCGTGCTCGTCGCGGTGGATGCCCTCGCCCAGCCAGTCGGTGCGCGGGGCGGCGCCGATGAAGATGAACAGGTGGCCGGAGTCGACCGTCTCGGTGACGCCGTTTTCGCACAGCGTGAGCCGCTCGAGGTGCTCGTCGCCGTGGGCCTGCTTGACCGTGGTGTGCGTCCGGACGTGGATGTTCTCGATGCCGGCGATCTGCTCGATCAGGTAGTGCGACATCGACGCCTCCAGCGAGGTGCCGCGCACCAGGATCGTGACGTCGCTGGCGTGCCGGGAGAAGAACACCGCGGCCTGGCCGGCGGAGTTCGCGCCGCCGACGATGTAGACGTGCTCGCCCTTGCACTCGGGGGCCTCGGTCGCGGCCGAGCCGTAGTAGACGCCGCGGCCGGTCAGCTCCTCGATGCCCTCGGCCTCCAGCGCGCGGTAGGTGACGCCGCTGGCCAGGATCACCGAGTGGGCGGCGATCTCGGTGCCGTCGCCGAAGGTGACGACCCGGGACGAGCCGCGGGCTTCGAGGCCGACGACGTCACGCGCGGTCAGCACCTCGGCGCCGAACTTCTGCGCCTGGCGCCGCGCCCGGTCGGTCAGCTGCGCGCCGGAGACGCCGTCGGGGAAGCCGAGGTAGTTCTCGATGCGCGAGCTGGTGCCGGCCTGGCCGCCGGTGGCCTTCTTCTCGACGAGGACCGTGCGCAGGCCCTCGGACGCGCCGTAGACGGCGGCGCCGAGGCCGGCCGGGCCGCCGCCGATCACGACGAGGTCGTAGAACTCCTGCGCCGGGCGCGTCGACAGGCCGACGGCGTCGGCGATCTCGCTGCCGCTGGGGTTCTTGAGCACGGTGCCGTCGGGGGTGACGACGACCGGGATGTCCTGCTCGGTGGCCTCCGCGGCCTGCAGGATCCGGCGGCCCTCGTCGTCATCGACGGAGAACCAGCGGTACGGGACGGCGTTGCGAGCGAGGAAGTCGCGCATCTGGAACGACGGCGAGTTGTACCGGTGGCCGATGAGCTTGACCTCCTCGACCGGCCGGTCGCCGACCGCCTTCCAGGTCTCGACCAGCGCGTCGATCACCGGGTAGAGCTTCTCCTCCGGCGGGTCCCACGGCTTGAGCAGGTAGTGGTCGACGTCGACGACGTTGATCGCCTGGATCGCGGCGTCGGTGTCGGCGTAGGCGGTCAGCAGCGCGCGGCGGGCGTGCGGGAACAGGTCCATCGCCTTCTCGAGGAAGGCGATCCCGTCCATCTGCGGCATCCGGTAGTCGGCGAGGATGGCCGCGACGGCGTCGCCGCGCAGCTTGATCTCGCGCAGGGCTTCGAGCGCGTCCATGCCGGAGTCGGCACGGATGACGCGGTAGTCCTTCCCGTAGCGGCGCCGCAGGTCGCGGGCGACCGAGCGGGACACGGCGGGATCGTCGTCGACGGTCATCAGGATCGGCTGGCTCACGAGATGCAGCCTACGGCGCTTCTCAGGCCGTTGGGGAAGACCGCCGTTTCGGCACCTGGACCCGCTCCAGGTCCTCGGCCACGACGATCTCGCCGTCGAACTCGGCCTTCGCCTCCTCCAGGAAGCGCGCGGGATCGGGGTAGCGCTGCGAGAAGTGCGTCAGGACCAGTTGCCGGACACCGCACTCGGCGGCGACGCGGGCCGCCTGCTGGGCGGTCAGGTGGCCGAAGTCCCGCGCCAGGTGGGTGTCTTCCGCGAGGAAGGTCGCCTCGATGACGAGCATGTCGGCGTTTTCGCCGAGCGCGTACACCGCGTCGCAGAGGCGGGTGTCCATGACGAACGCGAACCGCTGGCCGGGCCTCGGCGTGCTGACGTCTTCGAGACGTGTGTTCCCGAGCCGGCCCTCTCGCTGGAGGCGTCCGACGTCGGGACCGCTGATGCCGTGTTCCCTCAGCTTCTCCGGGAGCATCGTGCGGCCGTCCGGTTCGGTCAGGCGGTAGCCGAAGGCCTCGACCGGGTGGCTCAGGCGCCGGGCCTCGAGGGCGAACTTCGTCCCGCCGGCGATCGGGCCGTCCTCGGCGATCGGGTGTTCGCGCAGGTCAGCCGTCTCGTAGAACGCCGTCGCGTGTCGCAGCCGCTCGAAGTAGTGCGCGCCGGACGCCGGGAAGTGCGCGTGGACCGGGTGCTGGACCTTGTCCAGGGAGAGGCGCTGGATCACGCCGGAGAGGCCGAGGCTGTGGTCGCCGTGGAAGTGCGTGACGCAGAGGCGCGTGATGTCCGTGGCGGCCACGCCCGCCCGCAGCATCTGGCGCTGGGTGCCCTCGCCGGGGTCGAAGAGGATGCCCTCGCCGTCCCAGCGCAGGAGGTAGCCGTTCTGGTTGCGGTGGCGCGTAGGCACCTGGCTCGCGGTGCCCAGCACCACCAGTTCGCGGGTCGACACCCCCGCACGCTACTCAAGCGGCGGGGGCGGTGTCCCCGAGTTTGCGCAACCGGAAGGCCAGCACCAGCAGCATGATCCCGTAGAGCAGCGCGTAGATGCCGACGAGCAGCGCGATGCCGAACGCGCCGGCGATCGGGTTGATCACGATGAGGACGCCGGCGATCACCGAGAGCGCGCCGGCGGCGATGAGGAAGGCCTCGCCCCGGATCTGCTTGCGCAGCCGGATCGCGGCGGCGATCTCCGCGACGCCCGTGACGATCGCCCAGAGGCCGACCAGCAGGGCCAGCAGCAGGACCGTGATGCCGGGCCAGACGAGCACGAGGATCCCGGCGATGATGCCGAGCGCGCCGAGGATCCCGTAGGCGGCGCGGTGGCCGGCGTCGCCCGGGCGGAACGCCTGCATGAGGCCGCCGATGCCGTCGACGATCGCGTACACGCCGTACAGGATCGCCAGGACGAGCACCGTGGCGCCCGGCCAGATCAGGGCGAAGAGACCGAAAAGCACAGCGAAGACGCCGCGGACGGCGGCGATCGGCCACGCCTGACGGGGTTCGACGACGGAAAACGCTGCGAAGGAGGTCATGTGCCGCTCCTCGGGTGGTTTTGGGACACCCAGTATCGCGGCAAAACGCCTGCCTGGCGCGATCCACCACCCGTTCGGGCCATGTGTCCACTGTGACCGGTCCAAGTGGACTTGAAGGACCGGCGTGCGCCGCGGCCGCCACCACGACGCACGCCGGTTGCTCAGGGGTAGCTCACCAGGTTCGACGGCCGGGTGCCGTCGGGGGTGATGTCACCGGTGTTGTTGATGACGTGGTTGATCCGGCCCTGGGTGCCCAGGGACACGGTCACCATGTCGTGGAACCGCACGTTCGGGTTGTTCGGCGCCTCGAACGCGTGTGCGCTGACCACCGAGGGGCTGGTGCTGAAGAAGCAGTAGCTGCCCAGCCCCCACGCTTCGTGACTGGTGACGTTCGGACCCACCTTGTAGGCGGAGTAGCCCTGGGTGGACCCGTTCATCCAGCCGGCCTGGTTCGGCACGTCGTACGGCATTTCGTTCTGGAAGAAGTACGTCCGGCCGCCGTTGCCGTTCCAGACGACCTGCGTCTTCTGGTAGTGCTCGACGAACAGGCCGTACATCGTCACGTTGTTGCCGTTGACCGTGAGGCCGTTGTCGGCCGTGTTGGTGGTCCAGCCGACGTAGTTGTTGTTGTCGGCGTGGTCGGCGCGCCAGATCCACATGTGGTCGCCGATGACGTTGTTGCTGTTGACGACCAGGCTGTTCGTCGCCTTCCCGACGGCGGAGCCGCCGATGCGGAAGAAGACGTCGTGCAGGGACGTCGGGTTCGCCGCGTGGTTCGCGGTCGAGCCGGCCGCGCCGACCTGCATGAGGGTGTTCGAGTTGGTCGTGCCGGCGTCGATGAGCAGGCCGGCGACCTTGACGCCGTCGACGTCGTCGACGTTCATCGCGGTGACGCCGCCGTCCGGCACCAGGGTGGCGATGCCGAGGCCGAGCACGACGGTGTCCGGCCGGGTGACGTGCAGGGCCTGGTTCAGGTGGTAGACACCCGGCGTGACCAGCAGGTTCTTGCCCGCGGCGAGCGCGGCGTTCAGGTCCGCGGCGGTGGCGCCGGGCTTGGCGATGTAGAACTGGTCGATCGGCAGCGACGTGCCCGGCGCGGTGCCGTTCGCCCAGCTCGTGCCGGACGCGTTGGTCTTCACGCTCGGGACGAAGACCTGGTAGTTGCCGGCGCCGTCGATGTAGAGGAACGGCTTCTCGCGCACGACCGGCGTCTGGCCGACCGTGGTGTAGGGCGGGCTCGGGAAGGTGTTGGCCGGGGCGCCCTGGACGCCCGCGAAGACCATGTTCCAGTTCGAGCCGTTCCAGCTGCCGAACTGCGAGTTGCGCGAGATCCACTGCTGCTGCGAGCCGGAGCGGACCTGGCCGTCGATCTTGCTGTCGGAGATCCAGCCGCCGCTGGCCCAGCCGCCGTCGTCGAGCTGCAGGTCACCGCGGACGTGCATGCGGCGGTACGGCGCGGCTTGGCTGACAGCCCAGCGGTCGGCTCCCCCGTTCGGGTTCACGGACAGGTTCTCGGCCCCGCGCCAGAAGTTCTGCGTGGCGTTCTGCGGCGGGAACCAGTCGGCCTCGACGTGCACGGCACCGTTGATCGTCACGGCGTCGGGGCTCAGCCCGAGGCCGAGGACCTGGGTGTAGAAGCCGACGTTGACGTCGTTGGCGTAGGTGCCCGGCTTGAACATGACGGCGTAGCGCTGGCTGCCGAACTGGTTGCGTTCCTGCTGGGAGAAGATGCTGTTGAGCCGGCTCTGGATGGTCGAGCTCGACATGGACGGGTCGAAGACGACGACGTTCGGGCCGAAGTCGGGCTGACCGGGCTGGGTCGTGTTCACGGGGTTCAGGGTGAAGGACTGGGCGGCGGTGCCGTTGCAGGCGTACTGCTGGAGCTGGACGGAGTCGGCGGCGGAGGCACCGGGGACATCGAGGCACTTCCCGCTGTTGCGGCTGACGAGGTGGTAGCGGCCATTGCCTTCGTCGACGGCCTGCCACTGCTGGTTGGCGCCGCCTCCGTAGGTCCAGAGCTGCACGAGCCCGCCATCGGCGGTGGAAACGTTCGAGACGTCCCAGGCGGCGGCCGGGTTGGTGCGGGCGTTCACCCGGAAATAGCCGTCGCCGGTGGACTGGAACTGCCACTGCTGCGAGGCGGTCTGGTTGCAGGAGTACTGCTGCACGACGGTGCCGTTGCCGGTCCCGGCGGCCCGGGCGTCAACGCACTTGCCGCTGTTGGCGGCGGCAACGGTGTACCAGCCATCGGGGGTGCCGGCGGCTTGGGCGCTTGTGGCGGTCACAGTGCTTCCGACCAGGACAGACGCTGCGGCGAGCAACGTCATCACCCTCTTCATGCGAAACCTCCTCTGCCGCGTGAGCGGCGTTCGTAGAGCAGGAAACGGCAGAGGCGTGCCCGGTCTGGGTAGACGCGGCGTAACGGGCGGGGACCTCGGCGTCACAACCGCGCAAAATGTAACGGCGGCCACACTGGGAGTCAATACACGACTAAAAATAAGGTGTGAAGACGCAGGTCAGAGGGTTGCGGCGGGCGCGGGGACCCCCGTGTTCGGGTCAGGTGGGGGTCGTGTACGGTACTCACATACGAGATGCGGAGTTCACCTTCGCTCCGGGGCTATGGCGCAGCTGGTAGCGCACCTCACTGGCAGTGAGGGGGTCAGGGGTTCGAGTCCCCTTAGCTCCACTCTCTCGCAGAACCCCTTCGATCAGGTCGTTTCGGCTGGTCGGAGGGGTTTCTTCATGTCTGGAGCCGATCTTGGGTGACCCGCTTCGACCGGCGCATCGGTGTCCCTGCTGGGGCATTTCTGGAGCACCACGCTCCCACTCACGGCCCCTCTGACGCCACGTCGCCGCCGCTCACGGGCGGCGCCACTGGCACTGTCCCTCCCGCCAGCGGCGATAGGGGCACCCGCACACGCTCGAACGCGCTTGGCCGACTGGCCCGTCCGCGATCGGCTTTTCACTGCCGATGTCAGCTTCGGCCCCTTCGGGTATGGGCTGCGGGTGGCTTTCTGCCAACGGCGCTGAAGATCGGCCAGCAACCGCGTCTCCACCTCCGGCGCCACATGCGAATACACCTCCACCACCCGATTCGGCAGATGATGACCCAACCGACGAGCCTGCGCGATCTCCGGCGCACCCCCGGCGATCAACCACGTCTTGTGACTGTGCCGCAACCCGTGAAACGTCAACTCCGGCCGGACCGCATACACCCGCACCCCTGCCTTGCCACCACCATCGATCGCCGGACGCAGCACCCGCCGGTCGAAGCTCGACCGCCACAGCCACGTGCCACACCCGTTGGTGAACACGAACTCGAACGGATGCGTCTCCAGATGCCGACGCAGCAGCCGGACCAGGAACGGCGGCAACACGATCGTGCGAGCCGAGGACGGAGTCTTCGGCGGCCCCAACCGCCTCCCCCGCGACTCGTGCAACGACCCCACCTCAGCGTCGACTACGAGCCGACCAGCGTCCAAGTCCAGGTTGTCGCGGTGCAGGGCCGCGAGCTCACCCCACCGACACCCCGTCCACGCCGCCGTGATGATCAGCAACCGCGCCACTGGTCCGCCGAGCACGCCAGCCTGATTCGCTATCCGCAGCACCTGCTCCGGAGTCGCCCATACCCGCTCCGCCGCCGCCACCCGAGAACGGCGTCCGCGCCGACGCCGCTGCCGCACCGGGTTGACCGGGATCAACCGCTGCCTGACGGCATCACTCATGACCATCGACAACAGCTTCACCCAGCTCGCGACCGTCGCCGTCGCGTAGCCGGCCTCCCGTGACTCCTTCACCCACGCATCCACATCCAGCGCCGTGATCTCCTCCAGCGGCGTCGCGCCGAAACGGACGAGAACATGACACCGCAGGTAACTCTCGTAGTTGTCCGCCGTCCGCGGATCCAGATCCTGAACCGGCAACCACCGCGCCACCCACGACCGAAACTCCAGCCGGCCACCCGCCGGGTCGATCCACACCTGCCGCCGTTGATCAGACTCCACGTCAGCGGCATGCACCTCCGCACTCCGACGACTCGCGAACCCCGACACCGACCCCACAGTCCCGTCCGCACGGCGGTACCGGACCCGCCACGAAGCCTGACCCGTCTGCTCGACCCACGCCATGACGACCTCCACACCACCAGATCCCAGACAAGGCCGTCCCAGCATCACCCCAGACGCGCCCGAAGCCGACAATCAGATCCCGTGATCTTCCATCCAGCCGTCCAAACAAGTCACAGGTTTCTGGCAAGCCGCGGCCGCGATGGGCCTCCGCCGCAGCGCTTGCACGACTCATAGCACCACTCAAAGTCCTCTTCTGTCGAAGAGCGGACGCCTTCCGCTACGGCCAGGCGACGGGTGACGCAGACACGAGGCGTTGGACACATCGAGCCGATGCTCAAAGCAGATGTCGAAACGCGCTGAATGTCACTCAATCCGACTTAAAATCGACCATCTCATTAACTTTTTTAACAACCTCCAAGCCGAAGGCGAAGTACCATTGTCGACCAACTTCTCCAACATTACTATACGAAGTGTAGGTGATAGCCTGCGCTAACAAAGACAACAAGTATTGAATCTGAAATATACGCTTGAGTTCATAATCTAGCCCTCTGATTACTGCGGCACGGACCCTATGAACCGATTGAGCGATAACCGATTCTTCGAGGTCACTATGTGAAAAATCGGCGTCAATCAATAACCTAACCAAGGTATGCATATCGCCCCCCGAGTTCGTCTTCGCGCGGACCGTTGGAAGGATCAAAGAGAGGAGCAGTGTCGCCACATCGCGCGACAACGGCGCAGAGGAACTGTACCCCGAAAGATCAATTAACCGGATTTGACCGAAATCTGGCTGGCCATCAGTCAGAGGAACAACTATATTGTCGACGTGCAAGTCCCCATGAGAATATCCAAGGACATAGTCGACGTCAATCTTACTAAAAGCAGAGTCATCGTTGAGCAAATGAATCGGATTTGGCAACTTGCCAGACTTTCCGATCCGCACTCCAAACCAGTCCACATCGTCCACCATAAGCCCCGCCCGATCAGCCCAACGATATGCCGAGCGCCCTCGATTCAAAGCTCCCCGCAGCTCGAGACGGAGGAATTCGCTCGCAGAAGTTCTCCTGCGCGTCCATCCTGTAGGTTCATTCCAGCGGTACAGGATCGAGCGTATCGCCTCAGCGGCACCCAACTGCTGATACGCGGGCTCCATTTCTCCAACTGTTTGACTATTCGAGACCATTTCAGACGAGTCAAGGAACATCAACACTCGACCATCCTCGACCGTTTGAGGCTGAAACAACTGCCGAATTAGATGCCGACTAGCAAACGTTGGCGACGACAGCCAGGCGCGCTCGTAATTACGCGCTTCACCCGCCGGGCTCCCCTTGGAGCACACCTTCAATATCACATCCACCGAATCGCCAAACTCGACAGTAGGCGTGATTCTAAGTCGCGCAAGAAGGGCACCACTTCCACCTCGACGTCGCCAGGGTTCATCGGGAACCTCGAGACTAAGCGCGCGATCGCGCGCCCAAGCCTCAAGCGCTCGGACGACCACTGAGTCGCCCAGATACCGACCGACGTCAGAGACGCCTTGTTCGTCGCCGTTGCTCATCAGCTCAAATACTACCCGGCTCATCGACAGTATGGCCGCCGACGAGACGAACAGCTAGGATGTCCAGGTGTCGGAGCCCCCACCCTTGTTCACGAAGGCTGACATCACGCCTGCCCAGCTGACCGCACTAAAGGCGATGTCCATCTCACATCAGCGGGTCCGGATACTTTCCGGAATTCGAATTGCGTTGTCTTCAATTATTGCCGTAAGCGGCGCAGTCGTGACGGTGACCGCGCTTCAAGCAACCTGGGTGACCATTGCGGGAACACTATGGGCCGCCATTTACTCGATCGGACTAGCTTCATGGGTGGACGGTGAACTACTTCGTGCTGCCAAGCTTCAGGAGAAGTTTGAAGTAGAACTGTTCCGACTCCCGTGGAACACCGTGGTCGCTGGCCGTCCAGTGCGCATGGAGGACGCCAGTCGGTTAAGCAATGGTTTCAAAAGCCGACGAATCGCCGAAGACTGGGACGAGATGCCAAAACTGCCCAGACCGTTCGACGTCCTCGCTCGCCAAATACAGAATCTGGGGTGGGGATCTCGGATTCGCCGGAGATATGCCAACGTTGTGCTTTTCTTTGTCTCGACATGGACAGCTTTGGGCGTCGTGATCGGTGCGAGCCTAAGCTTGACCGTTACCGATATTGTCGTGCGCTGGTTCATCCCTTCGTTGGGCGGCTTACTACTCGGACTCGATACCTTTCGGCAACAGCGAGCAGTAGCCAGCGACCGTGAGCGTGTATGCGTTCACGCCGAAGATGAGGCTATAAACGCAGCAACACAACCCTATAAAGCAGTGGATCACGATAGATTACTCATACTGGCTCGCCAAGTGCAAGATACCCTGTTCAGCACTCGATGTCGAGCACCGAGAGCCCCGAGTCGGATATTCTATCTTCCGTACTATTCCAGTGATTCAATCGACTTCAAAGCACCAGTCCAACGGATTGCAGAGGCCCTTCCATCGGCGCCAACTGATTGATCCGCACCTGCGAGACCTGGCGTCGCGCCTTGATTTTGCGCGGAGCAATACGATAACTGAACTCACGAGAATACCTGGCAGCACTTAATCTACTTCATCTTACTTCGAATTCTCATCCGAGTTTTAGCATTGACAACGCACTGACATGCCGCTAATCGACCCTATGACAGTACCTACGATTAAGTCGAAGAAAGATTTTCAGCGATGGTTGACAGGTCATAGCCCGCAAGGATGAATTCTGTTCTTCTCAAGTCAAGATGGATCTCGACCCATGCGCCTGCAATCCCTTGCAGCAGAGCGTCCACATGACTGAAGCCGACCACCGCGTCATTCAACTCCAGGTGCGCGAGCGACTGCGCCTTCTCAATTCAGGCGCGGCGCAAGAACTCACGGCCCGAGGCGGATCCAGAGAATTGCCAGCCTCTGCGCGGTCCTGTCCCTCGCGCTGGCGGCGTCGCACTGTTGCCGGACGGACCGCGGCGCACCCCGTTCGCCAGCTCGGCGGTCGTCGCCGGGCTCGCCTCCGTGGCCGCGCGGTCAACGGCGCGCTTCCGCTCTCGGCTCTCGACAACGTGGACAGAATCGTAGGTGATCGGCGACCCGCCGCGGCCGAGCCTTCGCATCTGGCCCGAACCCCGAACGGTACTGAGCTGGCGTTCAAGCTGACCTACACCGACGAGGTCCCGACCCGCCCATCGAGCACACGGGCCACCTCCACGTGATCGGTGAACCCCACATCGGCGACCCGGTCCCGATCGTCATCCCCGGTCGCCCCCGATGGCACTTGTGCTGTTCAGCCCGCCCTGAAAATACCGCGGCGGCATGATCGCACTTGGAAAGTGAACCTCATGCCGGCGGCTCAAGCACGACAGGCAGGCTGATGCGCAACGTCCGCTCATGCCGGATCCAGAGCGTGACCGCGAGCGCGGTAACGTCGCCCGGCGCCGTAGATCCCCACCGCGGTTCGATGTGGTTCCGGATCCGGCTGAGATAGTTCTCCTCGGTGCGGACCTCCACGTCCAGAGCGTCCGCCCACAACGCCGCCCACACAGCCACGGTGGTCCTGGCGGCCCGTGGATCCAACCACGTACCGCGCCGCTGGTCAGCCTCGATCTTCGTCGCGTAGTCGTCAGCCAGCTTCTTGGTACCAAAGCCGGAACGTGATCCGATCCGGCCGCCGCGTACCGCACACGCCACGAGTGCGCACCGATCTTCTCTGTCCAGGCCATCATGACCTCCACGTTCGCGTTTGAGCCGGACAGAGCAGGTGTGCGCCGCCAACGACGAAACCGCAACCGAAAGACACCTTGTGCACAGGTCAACGCGCACTGTTATGGGACGCGGTCAACGTCGAACTGACTGCTAGGGGCTTCGCTGCCCTGGAACATCAGCCCAGCACTTCCGCGCCAGCCGGATCGGGGAAGCATTCGCGCACAACGGGATCGGCGTCACCTCGCAGCGCTCGGCAAGTACACCGAGGCGATCGACCAGTACACCCGCGCACTGGAGATCACGGGAGAAGTCGACGACAAGGGCCTGCGTGCCTAGTTGTTCAGCCGCCTGGGCCGCGCATATCACCAAGCAGGCGACCGCGCCGCGGCGCGGGCCATGTTCGACGAGGCCCTCGTGCTCGCGCGGACGCATGGCGACCGGTTGGAGGAGGCCGACGCCTTGGCCGCCTGGGCCAGGTCGCCCACGCCCGTGGCCCCGACCCAGGCCACGCGGCATTGGATCGCCGCTCTCGCCCATTACGACGCCGTCGGAGTTCCGGAAGCCGACCATCTCCGCGCGCGGCTGAACAGCTGAGCGTCGCCGCCCTGCCGCCTGCCGCAGTGCGACCGCGTGTCGTCAAGAACTGCTGCCTCACGCCACGACGAATGCCCGGCTCCGTCAGAATTGCCCACACCGGAACTTCTTCGGGCCGTCCGGGTACACCGCGGCCCGGACCTTGTCGAGGTTCGCCAGCAGCGCCGTCAGGTTGGCGGGGTCGTCGCGATAGCGGTGGGGGTCGCTGAGGTAGCTGAGCATGGCCTGGTTGAACGCCTGGCTCAGGCCGGACGGCATCAGGTCGGAGGCGTCGAAGCACAGGGTTTTCGGCTCGGTGAGGATGCGGGCGACCTTCCGGCGCACGGGGTCGTCCGGATAGCCCTCCGGCCGGACGGCGCGATCCGGTGAGAACGCGGCGGCGTTGCGGATGGCGGGCCAGATCGCCTGCCCGGCGTCGGACGCGAGGAACCGCATGAGCTTGTCCGCCGCGTCGCTTCGCTTGAACATAGCGGCGAAGTCGCCGGCCACCTCGTAGGTCGTGGGCTGCTTGCCGTCCGCGGTCGGGAACGGGAAGAAGTCGTAGTCGGTCCCCGGCCGGAGCGAGCCCCCGGAGTTGTCGATGTAGGAGGTGTGGTGCAGGTAGCAGCCGGGTTTTCCCGGTGTGAACAGCGGTTTCCCGGCGTCGGCGAAGTTGGTCAGCAGTGCGTTCTCGGTGCCGCCGGTGATGTTGCCGTCGCGGGACACGAGGTCGCCCCACGTGGACAGGGCGCGGGCGAGGTCGGGGGAATCCTGCCAGGACAGGTCGCCGTTCGCCCACTTTTCGTAGCCGGTGGTGCTGGCCTGGTGCAGCAGGAGGTCTTCGACCCAGTCGGTGCCGGGCCAGCCGGACACCGGGGTCGACTCGAGGCCCATGCACCACGGTGTGGCGCCCTTCGCGGCGATTACGGCGGTCAGGTCCTCGAGCCCGGCCCAGGTGGTGGGCGGCTGCCAGGCCTGGCCGAGCAGCTGCCGAATCGCCGCGGGGTTGTACCAGATCGTGCTCTTGAGGCTCACGACGACAGGGAGCGCGTAGCGGTGCGCTGGGCTGCCGGGTGGCTGGATCCCCTCCTCGATCGACTGCCAGAGCGGGCCGAACCGGCCGGCGTCGCCGAGTGTCTCGTCGAGGGGCTGCAGGGCGTCCTGCGCCGCGAACGTCTCCAGCTGCCCGCCGCTGGGCAGGATGGCGATGTTCGGCTGCGTCCCGGTCTCCAGGTCCTTCCGCAGTTCCTGGTCCAGCGCCCGGGTCGCCTGCCGGAACTCCACCTTGACCCCGGTCTGCCGGGTGAACTCGGCGAGCACGTGGTTTTCGAACGCGTCCCGCTCGGCACCGGACCAACTGGACAGCACGACGACGGTTTCGCCGGGCGGCGAGCACGCCGTGGTGCCGGCCGCGACCAGCGCTACGGCCGTCAACCCGGACAGCAGGCGGTGAACTCCGTGACGGATCATCGTGACCGGTACCTGTATTCCTGGATTCGTGGTTGCAGCCCGAGGTACACGAACAGGGCGATGCCCAAGCCCGCCACCGGGATGGCGAACTCGAGGCCGTTGCTGTCGTCCGCCGCGCCGGCCAGCGTGCTCGCGACGGCGGCGTGGGCGACCTGATCCGGCTGGGACGCAGCCATCTTCACCCGGCCACAGGTCGTGCCGTCGGCGGTGCACTGCTGGTTCAGCCGGGCGGCCACCGCGCCGTCGGCGGGATCGGTGCCGAATTGCGGCGTGCGGTCTCGCACGAGCTGCTCAACCGAGGAGCGCGCGTCCTCGAGCTGGGCCTTGGACGTCTCCGCGGTGGCCGCCGCGTACGCGGTGACCCCGATCAGCACGACCGCGGCCGCCGAGAGCCACCAGTTGACCGTCCGGCGGAACCGCTTGGCGAGGAATACCAGCGTGCCCGTCAGCAGACCCAGCAGTGCGAGCGCGAGCAGCAGCCAGATCACGAGCGCCCAGGCGGACATCCAGAACGAGGACGCCTGGTCCGCGAGTGCCTGCCGCTCCAGTTCGCCCAGCTTGCCCAGCTCGGCCAGCACGCCGGTGTGCATGAGACGAGAGGCGTAGACCATCTCGACCGTGCCCAGCCGGACCGAGCCCGCGACGTAGTCGGCGTGGGCCTGTTCGATCAGCTGCCGGTATTCGGTGAGCCGGTTTTCGATCAGCAGCAGCTGCTGGCTGACCGGCTCGCCGGCCTGGCCGGTCTCGGCGATCTGCTCGAGGTTCTGCCCGGCGAGGCCGGCTTTCGCCTGGTAGTCGCTGCCCGGCCCGGTGATCAGCGCCTGGCCGGCGCCGAAGCTGTGCACGGCGGCGCTGTCGGCCTCGGCCAAAGCTTCCGAGGCGGCCGACACGGCCATCATCGCGGGGATGGTGTGTTCGGTCGCGGCCCCGACGGTGGTCTTCACACCAACGAAGGCCCCGAAGGACGTGACCACCGCGACCGCGGTCAGCGCGAACAGCGCGCCCCGCAGCCGCCGCAGGGTGCTCGCGGTGGTGCTGGTGCGGGTCCGGTGCGACGCCGGGTGCGGCGTCCTGACGACCGTCACGGCGACTGCTCCGTGCCGAAGGGGTGGCCGCACTGCTCGCACACGCTCGGGTCCGGATCGTTCGTCCACCCGCAGTCCGGGCACGTCACCGGCTCGCCCGCGGCCACCGCCGGCCCCCGGCCGCCGCCGTCGTGGGTGGAGTGGGTCGAGATGACCTCGAGGCCCTTGATGTCTTCGATCCGGACCGGGGACTTGAGCCTGACCCGGCCGGCCGGGTCGCCCGGAACGTCCACCACCCGGCGCAGCGCGTCCAGGATCTCGCCGTTGCCGAGTTCCGTGGCGAGCCGGACGGCCGTGCTGAACCGCTCCTCGGCGGTTGCCCGGTCCTCGCGCCTGGCCGCCGCGCAGCCGGCGTCGATGGCGTCGGTGAGCCGCTGCTGGCTGATGCCGCGGGTGATCTCCTCGGGCAGCCGGGTCCGCGGCGACGGCTCGTCCGTCCAGTTCGCCAGCACGATCGCCGGGGCGACGGGGTCGGTGGCGGCGGGGCCGCGAACGTCCAGTTCAATCCGCGCCACGGCGACGTCCCGGTGGAGCGGCTTGCCGTCGGGGTCGATCGCGAGCCCCACCTGATAGTCGCGGGTGCCGTTCGCCCACGAGCCCGTCGGCAGCCGGGTGACCAGCTCGTCTTCGGCCACGACCTGGTCGGTGACGTCGAGGAGGCTCGGGAACAGCTGCTTGATGTACCGCAGCCGGGTGCCGCCGAACAACCGCAGCCGCAGGTCGACGTCGGGCACGACCTTGCGCATGGCTTCGCGCATCAGCGCGCTGAAGTCGTCCTTCATCCCGGTGAACTCGGCCACCCCGCGCGCCTGTCCGTTGAGGACGGACACGATCCGCTTGAGCTCCTGCGGCTCCCACGCGTCGCCGATGCCCCGGACGTCACAACCGAAGTGCCCGCGGACCCGGTCGAGGACCTCGGTGAGCTGCTCTGGTGTCTCGTGCTCGTTGCGGCCGTCGGTGAACAGCATGGCGTGGCGGACCGCGTCGGGGTGGGCCGTCAGCAGCCGGTCGGCCAGGGTGAGCCAGCTGCCGATCGCGGTGCCGCCGTCGGGCGTCAGCCCGTCGACGACCTCGCGCGCCGCCGCCCGGGTCGCGGGAGACGCCGGGACCAACCCGCCATCGGGCGGGTAGACGAGCGTGGCGTACTCGCGCCCGGCGATGATCCCGAACAGCACGCCGTCCCGCAGGACGTCGATGGCCGCGCGGGTCGCCTTCCGCGCCGCGAAGATCTTCGCCCGGGGCCGGTCCATCGACAGCGAGCAGTCCACGATGACAACCTCGGCCGCGCGCGTCCGGTCGCCGGCACCGTCGCCGAGCCCGGCCGCCGTCACGGTGATCACGGCGTCGACCGTGCGGGAGCCGCGGGCGAGGTCCTTGGTGTGGCTCACCTCGAGGGTGAAGCCGTTGTGGTCGGTCATCGTCTGCAGGTCACCACCAGGTTCTCGGGCGGACGGTGTTGGCGAGGTCGACCAGCGTGCCGGCCTGGTCGTCGTCGCCGGCCTGCTCGGCCAGCTCGGTGAACGAGCGTTCCAGCCGCCGCCGCACGCTCTTCTCGGTGACCGGGGCGCCGAGGACGTCTCCGCCGGGCAAGGTCGGCGAGCCGTCGCGGTACAGGTGCAACGCGGCCTGCTGGACCTCGGTGCGGAGCCGGGTGTGGGCCGGGCCGAAGCCGGCCGATTCGGTCAACCGGGTGACGGCCTGGTCCACGCCGCGCGGGTCCGGCCCGGGGTCGGTGCCGAGCCGCCCGGCACACACGCGGATGGCGGCGATCCGCGCCGCGTCGTAGTGCTTCGACATGGCAGTCACATCGTCCAGCGGTTTCACCGCACCGTTCCGGTCGGACCCGGCCAGCGCGATGCGCGCGAGCCCGAACGCGGCACTGACCTCGGCCGGGTCGGTGCGCCACACCACGTCGTAGTGCTCGGCGGCCTCGTCGTAGTGCTTGCGGGCCAGGGCGTGGTGCCCGGCGGCCTCTTCCCGGCTGCCGAGGAACTGCGCGCAGCAGCCCAGCGCGAGCCTGGGCACCAGTTCTCCCGGCAGGATCCGCCGTACTTCGGTGAACGCGGCCGCGGCGCCTTCGATCTCCTTGCGGTGCAACGCCAGCAGGCCCGCGTGCCAATGGGTGCGCCAGTCGTCGCCGAGCCGGCCGCCCGCCTCGCGGAGCGCCGCCTCGGCCTCGGTGTGCCGCCCCTGCGCCAGGTGCACGCGGCACCGCGCGAACTCGATCTCCGCCGTGGGCCTGCCGAACTTCGCCAGTTCGTCGAGCAGCCGGTCCGGGTCGCCGGTGGTGACCGTGGCGAGGAGACCCGCGGCCGGGTCGTCGGGATCGACGAGCAGGTCCGGCAGTGTCCTCGCCACCGTGTCCGGCTGGGGCATGCCGGGGTCGAGCGGATCCGGAACCAGCACGTCCTCGCCGGCCGGCTCGGCCGTCCACCGCCGCAGCGGCAGTGGCGTACCGAGGCCGTCGTCGATCAGGTCGGGCGCGGTCGCGAACCTGGCGGAGGGCTTGGGAGGCAGCTTTGTGCCGCCGCGCAGGGCGGTGAGCTGACGGAGCACGCCGTCGAGTTGTTCGCTCATCTCGGCGGCCGAGCCGGTCCGGTGGTGCCAGTCCGGGGCGGTCGCCCGGTCCAGCACGAGCCGAAGCGACTTGATCCCCGGTTCCAGCGGGTCCCTCGCGCCTGGCAGGCGGTGCCGGCCTTCGTCGCTGTGGGTCAGCAACGCGTACAGCGTCTTGCCCACCGAGAACAGGTCCATGTCCGGTTGCATGCCGCGGGCCTTGCGTTCCTCGCGGGGAACGGTGTAGCCGGGAGTCCACCACCCGGGGCCGGTGAAGCCGGCCTCGCAGGTGGCGCCCAGGTCGATCAGCCGGACCTGACGGTGTTGGTGGATCACGTTGTCCGGCTTCATGTCGCAGTACACGAGACCCTGGCCGTGCAGGTAGCCGAGTGCGGCCAGGATCTGCCTGCCGTAGTTGACGACGTCCTCCACCGGCAGCGGCCGCTTTTCGTCCCTGGCGAGCCGTTTGATCTCCTGCAACGACTTCCCGCCGACGTACTCCATGACGATGTAGCCGGTCGGCTTCCCGGTTCCCTCGCCCGGGGCGACGACGAAGTCGTGGATGCGAACGATGTTCTCGTGGTTGAGCCCGATCAGCCGTTTCTTCTCGTTGACGACGGCCTCGGCCGTCCTCGGGTCGTGCTCGTTGATCAGGCCCTTCACCGCGACCGGTCGCTCGTCGAGGTGGGTGTCCTTGGCCAGGTACACCCAGCCGACGCCGCCGTGCGCCAGCGGGCCGACCACCTCGTAGTGCCCGATCAGGTCGCCCGGCCGCAGTTTCGGGACGAACGAGAACGGCGTGCCGCACTTCTGGCACAAGCCGGAGGCTAGCCCGCGTCGGGTGCCGCGCGAGCGGCCGACCGGGTAGTCGCAGACACCGCAGCGGCGGCCGGTCTCCGGCACCTCGGTGTCCTGTCCCTGGGTGTGCGGCGCCGCTTCTTCCTCCGACGGCAGCTCGTCGAAGCCGGTTCCCGTCCGGGACCGGATGGCCGTCGGTGCCCCGGTGCCCGAACCGGGCTCCGGAACCGTCTCCTCGTTCGGAAGCGGCGGCAGGCCGCACACGTTGCAGAACCCGAACTCGATCTCCCCGGCACACCCCGGCTGCTCGCAGTGGATCATCGTGCACGCCCTTCCCCGCGCCGGTGGCGCACCGCGTCGGCATACCGGTGGACCGTGGCCTGCGCGTTGTCCAGGCCGCAGGGGGCCTGCCAGAGGGCGTCCCGGGCCGCCCGGTACAGCCGGGCGAGTTCGGGGTCCTCCACGAGCGGCCCGGTCGTCCGTTCCTTGTACGCGTCGAGCAGCCTGCGCAGCTCGTTCCGCCGGTCGAGCAACGCGTTCAGCCGGTCGAAGAGGTTCCGCGCGTCCCGCAGCAGCCGGGCCGCGGCCCGTTCGGCATCGGCCAGTGCCGCCTCGTCCGCCCGGTCGGCGGCGCGCAGGCCATGGGCCACAATCGACAGTTTCGCCGAAGCCGTGGAGAGCTTGCCCGGGCTGGGTGCTCCCGTCACCCGGGGCGCCACCTCCGTGTGCCGCTCCCGGGCCAGCCGGACCGCCGCGGTCGCGTCGGCCACCGACTTGTCGAGCCGGTCGAGCCGCTCTTCGGAGACGCCGCCGACGTGCATAACCGCCAGCCCGGGCAGGAGTTCCGTCCGGGAACCGAGCACGAGCTTGCCGCCGCCGCGCGGTGCGGCCGCCGCGATGGGTCCCAGCAGATCCCGCAGGAGGGAATCGGGTGTCGCGGCGTCGTCGGCCGAGTCCACGACCAGGAACAGCGCGGCCGCCGCCGGCACCACCCGGTCCACCAGTCCGGGGCCGGCCGAGTCGAGACCGATGCGTTCCGCGATCCGCATCGCCAGCTGCTCCGTGGTCTGGCCGGTCGCGTCGATCGCGAGGTCGACACTGCGGGCCGGCAGGACCAGGTCGGACGGCACCGAGGAGACGGCCTCGGCCGGCAGCCGCCTGCGGGACACCGGGTCCGACAACGACACCACCATGGCGAGGGCGGTGGAGCGCTCCGCCCCGGCCGGCCCCACGACGTTGAGGGCCATGCCTGGCGCGGTCGGCCGGAGGCGATCGCTGAGGGCCTGTGCGGCCAGCCGGACGCTGGTGCCGCCGGTGTCGTCCTGGTCGCCGCTCACCTCGTCGAGCCGCTGCTCCGCTTTGGTCACGAAGCCCGGGTCCGTAGCCGCGTCACCCGCCACCAGACTCGCCACCGGCGACAAGTACTCCGCGACCGTGTCCATCGGGATCATGTAGGCGGCGTCAGAGCCCTCCTTCGCGACCACGATGCCGACGATGTCCCCGGTCGCCTCGTCGAGCACGCCCGCGCCGCTGAAACCCCGGCGCACCCACGGTCCGACCGGCGAACGCGGGATCAGCTGCACCCACTCGTCCTCGGGCCCGCACGGTCCGACCGTCGTCGCCAGCGCCCATTCCGACCGGGCCCGGACGCCGTGCGGGTAGCCCTGCACCTTGACGTCCTTGTTGCGCGTGGAGATGTTCCGCAGTGGAGCGGAAACGGCGGCCGCCACCGGACGATCGAGCTCGAGCAGCGCGACGTCACCGCACTGGTCCTCGCGGGCCGGGACCCAGTGGCCGGCCATGACCGAAGCACCGCCCCGCGGCTGCCCGGGCAGCCCGACGAATTCGATGCCGATCCGCGCCGCCGGCTCGTCCGCCAGTCCCTGCCGGACGACGTGCGCGCAGGTCAGCACCAGCCGATCGCTCAGCAGCACACCTGCCCCGCACAGCTCGCCCCGCGCGCCGACGATCCCCACCCGCCAGGGGTATCCTCCCACTCGGTGAAGGTTACCGGTAATCCGTGTAGCGGGCTGCCGTTTTCACCACAAAAGTGGTTTCTTCATCTCTGGCGACACCCAGGTAAACCGCCGTTCGGGTGATTTCGAACGAGCAGGAATGGGTGGCTTCGTCGACCGGGCCGGCCATTGTTGATAACGTGCGGGCGTGGCGGAATTGATCTCCTATCAGCTGGACTCCGGCGTCGTGCGCGTCGAGGTGGACGACGACGAGTTCGCCCGGGTGTCGAGGACGGGTGACCTCGACACGACGACCAGGATCCTAGCGTCGGCACTCGGTCAGGTCCGAGACGCGGCGGACACGGCACTCCGGCAGTTCCGCGGCATGATCAGCAAACCCGACGAAGTGCAGATCGAGTTCGGCGTGAAGCTCACCGCCCAGGCCGGCGCCGTGATCGCCAAGTCCGGGCTGGAAGGCCAGTTGAAGGTAAAACTGGCCTGGCGGCGCGACACGGCGGACGAAGACGAAGAAGTGGATCAATCGGCAGCGGATCCGACACCCTCGGGGAGCTGACCGGAAGCCCGTCCGCGCGGGTTCGCGCAGAATCCGCGAATGGCGGCCGTGAACCGGCGCCCGGACAGCGGGGAAAGCGCATTCACCGAGCCGGGTCCGGCACTAGTTGCCAATGAGGTCGAACAGGTGACGGGTTCGTGTGGCCAGGCGTGAGATGCTCGCGCAGTAAGGCGACCAAGAACGGCGGCAGCGCGATCGTCCGCGCGGAGGCTCGGGTCTTCGGCGGCCCGAGCCAGCGCAGACATCTCCAACGTCCGCCCTCAGACACCACCACGCAGCGATCGACCGCCGCCCACGCTGTGCAGGCCAGAACCACCGTTAGCTACGCACTGTCTATGCCGCTGATCTTGCGTTCGCATTCGACAGGCTGACGAGCGCGCCGGGGGCGCGACTGCTGAATCGGGATCTTGCGCCTGAATGGCTAATCCGGTGAAACATGCAGCTCTACACCGCCATCGACACCTACAGTCCGTGACCCGGTCCGCGTATGCGAAGAAGCTCGAGCAGCAGCTCGCCCGGGGAACACCCGACTCGGTCACCGCGTCATGGCGAAAACCCAGTGTGCCAACCGCGTCTTGATCGACCGGTCCCAGAACAACCTCGCCAGACTATCCATCGCCCCGTACTCCCTGCGCAGCCGCGACCACCCGACCGTGTCCATGTCGCCGACCTGGGACGAAGTCGAAGCGTGCCGGCGCCCTGACCTGCGAAGTCTCTGTCTTGCCACGCCGCGGACGGGTATCTGAAGGTCAACTACAGCTCCCGACAGAAGGAGCCAGCCGCGAAAGGCGACATCACGACCTAGCACGAGAACAAGGGCGATGGCACGCTGGACAGGCTGCCTGAGTGTCACCCGGCTCGGAGATCGCCAAGCTGCGCACGAACCCTCTTCCGTGTCCGGTGGATACGGGCTTTGACATTCACCAGTGAAATCCCCAGGTAGTCGACGATCTCCTGATGAGTCATACCGCCGATTTCGCGAAGCAAAAGGGCTGCGCGGCATCTGGGTCGTCGGCCTGCAGCCGCTCGATCGCGTCGAGAAGGGCCACCCGTGTTCCGGCAATGACACTCGTCCTGCGCGGATCCGCTTGTTCGGGAAACGAAGCAGGATACTGCACCCGTTGCGCATGCGCACGAAGCCGACGGTAGGTCATGAGCGCACTGTTATCCGCCGCCGCACGCGGCGAGCTGAGCCTGCGCCAGGATCTCGCTGTCCGCCAGTTCTCCGAGCTGGCGCAGGACGAGGTCGTTGTAGGCCAGCACCCCGGGCTCGGCGGTGATCCGGCGCGCGAGGTGGAATGCGCCGACCGCGTCGGCGATCGGCCGGCGGCCCAGGAGCGCGAGCCCGCAGAGGACGGCTCCCTTGGCATCGAGCAGGAGGTAATCCCGGTGGGGCCACCCTTCCGTAGAAGCGCGGCGCCTCTTCGCCCCACCAGTGCACGGTGCTACGGCCGCTTCCGGCGCGAACCGCTTGCGCTGGATCGGCGGCTATCAAACCCAGCTGGGCAACTATCTGCTCGGGTACCGGCAATACAACAGCACGTACGCGCGCTTCACCCAGCCCGATCCCACCGGTCAGGAGTTCAATGCCTACGCCTACGCCAAGGGAGACCCGGTCAATCGCACTGACACCACCGGCACCGTCTCGGCAGGCTGTGTGAATGCAGGCGCGACCGCCGCCTTCGCTCTGCTCGGAGCGGCAGCAACCCCCTCGCGGTGGGAACGTCCTTCACCACGGTCGGAGCCATCGGTGGTACGGCACTCGCATGCCGTAACGGCTAGACTCGACCACCCTGACACGAGGAGAAAACCAGCCAATGAGTAAGTCAGTAAGCGTAGCCTTCACCGGTTTTTCCGCAGCCTTACTCATTGCCCTGGTGATCATGTCAGTAATTTGGCAGAACCCCATTTCGATCATCATAACTGTCATCTTCGCACTGCTATTCATTTACTCGGTTATCACCCTCAGGCGGAATTGGACGAAGCTGGAGTGAAACCGCTGCTCGCTGCCTCTTGATGGCTCTGGCGGTGCCGTGGCTTGCCGGGTGGTGGTCCCTTCATCAACGATGGGACCACCACCCGGTGCGTCTTCCGCGACGGGGAAGAGATGTTCAGCATCCAGTGCGGAGACCGGACGCCGCCAGTCCTTGGGAAGCCCCTGGCATTGATCTCACACGATGCTCTGTTCCCCGCAGCCACAGTCACCGCAAGCGCTTTTGTATGCTGACACCCGTTCTAAGCGACTGGGGGTTGGCGCATGCGGATCGTGATGACGTTGCTGGTGCGCGACGAGGCCGACATCGTGGCCGCCACGGTGGAGCACCACCTCGCCGCGGGGATGGATTTCATCGTGGCGACGGACAACGGGTCCGTCGACGGCACCACCGAAATCCTGGAACGCTACCGGGACGCCGGGGTACTCGAACTGTGGCACGAGCCAGGCCGCGACTACGAGCAGGCCCGATGGGTCACGGCCATGGCCCGGCGCGCGGCGGAGTCGCACGGCGCCGACTGGGTGATCAACGGCGACGCCGACGAGTTCCTCTGGCCCGGCGCCGCCACCGATGTCGACCGGACCGCCATCGCGGACGCGCTCGCCGCCGTCGACAGCCGGTGCGGCACCGTGGAGATGGTCCGCGACAACCTGGTGGCCGACCCGCCCGCCGCGGCCCGTGGCCCTCGACGCACGTCCTGCGCGACACTCTGGCGTTGTCGGCGCGTGGTACGCGGATCGGGAACAAAGTGTGCCACCGCGCCGACCCCGGGGTGACGATCGGCTTCGGCAACCACAGCGCGTCCGGCGTTCCGGGCGGACTTGCCGCCGAGCGGCCGTTGGGGATCCTGCACGTGCCCGACCGCGGGCTGGAGCAGTTCACCCGCAAGGTCGCCAACGCGGGCTCCGCGTTCGCCGTCAACACGCGCCTCGACCCGGGCATCGGCTGGCACATGCGCGAGGACTACCAGCTCCTGCTCGACGACGACCTGGCGCGAACCTGGTCTCAGCGGCAGCCGGATGCTTCCGCCGTCAGCGCCGGCCTCGCCGAGGGAACCCTCGTCCGCGACAGCCGGCTCACGGACCGGCTCACCGAACTCCTGCCGACCGCGGTCATTCCCGACGCTCTGAAAGATGTCTTTCGCGAAGAGTAGCGTCAGTGAGTGCGGACCTCGTCGAGGCGAAGGCGTTGCCGGCCCGGCTTCCGGGATGGCTGAAGCCGGCCACGAGCGGCAACAAGGGCAAGCGACGTGCCTGAGCTGTCCGGGCGACCGGGTCAGCCTTCAGTCGGCTCGTCGGTGGTCGCTTCCTCGACGATCTCCGCGATGTGGACCGTGTCGTCGTCCTGGTCGATGTCACCACCCTGGACATCGACTGTCTCCAGGTCGTACTTCTCGCGCAGGAACCGCTCACGGTAAAGATGCTCGGCGTCGCTGGTCAGTTTGGACAGCAGCCGCGCGTTGAGGCCGGCGCCGATCACGATGCCGACGACCGGCACGGCCTGTCCGAGCTTCTTCTTCGTCAGCTGCACCGCGGAACGCTCGTAGAACGCTTTGACGATCTGCGTGACGCCGTTCTTGTTCAGCTGGTCCCACGTCGCCTTGCGGGCGAGGTCGTTCACGAGCTTGTTCAACTGGAGGTACGCGACGCTCTTGCTGGTCTGCTGGGCCATCCCGAAGCTGAGGACGCCGAGCGCGAAGACCCTCTCCTGCGGCAGCTCGGTGTCGTAACCGTAGTACGCGGCGGTGTGGGCGATCGCCCTCGTCATCGCGCCCAGTACGAGCACCGCGTCGGCCGCGATCGCGGCGGCGACCGTGCCCGCACCGGGTGCCGCGCCGGCGCCCGCGCCGACGATGCCACCGGCTGTCGTGAGCAGTTCGCCGCCGGAGACCGCCAGGCCGGCGGCCGCGCCCTCGAGCGCGCTGAACGCCGGGTAGCTCAGCCCCAGCCGGGGCTTGGCCTTGTCGATGTCGCCCAGGTCGAGCTGGTGGATGTCGCTCAGCTCGCTGACGGCGTGTCCGCGCTTGGCGTACGCCGCGACGACCGCCTTGCGTCGCAGTGTCGCTTCACTGGCCTTGTTCACCAACGTCAGCAATCCGTCGATCGAGTTGTGGACGATCGTGGTCAGCTGTTCCGCGCCGGGCACCTGCTCCAGCCGTCCCTTGGCGACCTGGCCGCCCTCGACCAGGCGATTGCGAACGCGTTCCGGAACCAGACGACGCTCGTTGACCGTCAGCCGCTCGTCACGCCAGCGCTCGATGTCCTGCCACGCCGTACGCTCGTACGGGCTCATCTGCTCGATGCCCACGGCCACCCCCTCGATGCCAAGACCGCTCCGCCTGCCGCGGCGAACTCATGGGGCATGGTAAGCGGTTCCGTTGCCCGGCAGCGCCCGCATCGGCGATGCTGTGGGTGTGGAGTACGTGTCCAGAGTGCCGCGACCGCCGCTGGACGGGCTGATCGACGACATCTACTACCTCGAAGGCACGGCGCCGTACGCCCGGCTGACGCTGCCGCCGATGCCCGGGGCGTGGCTCATCGTCAACCTCGGGGCGCCGTTCCAAATCCGCGCCGGCACCGAGACCGAGATGGCCGAGTACGCCGACGGCTGCCTGGTCACCACGCCCACCCACGCGGTGGAGTTCGGCTACCCGCTCCGGACCCGGTCCGTCGGTGTGCACTTCAAGCCGTGGGGACCGGCGCCGTTCGTGCCGATGCCCGCGGCCGAGCTGCGCGACCGGCCGGTCACGGTCGAGCAGGTCTGGGGCCGGACCGCCGTCGCCGAGCTGCGCGACCGGCTGGCCACGGCGGACGGACCACACGAGATGCTGACGCTGCTCGAGGAAGAGCTGTTGCGACGGCTGCGCGAGACCGCCGGCCTGGGACTGGTCCGCCACGCGAGCAGCGTCATCGCGGCGGCCGGCGGGGCGGTGGCGATCGGTGACCTGAGCGTGGCGGCCGGTGTCAGCAGTACTCATCTCACGCAGCGGTTCAAGGAGCTCGTCGGCGTCACGCCGAAGCGGCTGGCCCGCTCCTACCGCTTCGCCGCCACCGTGTTCTCGATCGATCCCGCCGAAGCGATCGACTGGGGCGAGCTCGCCGGTGGCGCGGGTTACTTCGACCAGGCCCACTTCGGCCACGAGTTCCGGGCGTTCACCGGCCTCACGCCGACCCGGTACGTCGAAGTCCGGCGGCGGTTCCTGCGCGAACACCCCGGCCACGTGCTGGACGGCTGGCCGCTGCCAGCCGATTGATTTCTTACAAGAGTGACAGCTGCCGGCACGCTAATTTGGGGCGATCCAAGGAAGAGGAGAGCCTCGTGGGCGAAGTGGTCATGTACAGCTCGGTGTCCGTGGACGGCTTCATCGCGGACGAGAATGACCAGCCCGGACCGCTGTTCGAGTGGTTGTCCGGCGGTGACGTCCCGTTGGACGAGAGCGGCGAGGTGAAGGTGTCGCAGACGTCTTACGACTACACCCGGCCGTACTGGGACCGGATCGGGGTGACAGTCGTCGGCCGGCACGTCTTCGACCTGACGGACGGCTGGGACGGGAAGCCGCCGGGCGGGATCGACCACGTGGTCGTCGTGACGCACCGGCCGGCGCCCGAGGGCTGGGACCCCGAGGCGCCGTTCCACTTCGTCGACGGCGTCGAGGCAGCCGTGGCGAAGGCGCAAGCGCTTGCGGGTGAGCGCCTGGTCGAGGTCGCCGCCGGTGACGTCGGGGGCCAGGTGCTTGCCGCGGGCCTGGTCGACGAGGTGCGCATGGACGTCGTACCCGTCGTGTTCGGGGCCGGCAAGCGCTACTTCGGGTCGGTCCACGCGCAGCACTTGCTGGAGGATCCTGACGTGGTGCCGGGCAACCGGGTGCTTCACTTGCGTTATCGGGTGCGCCGTTGACCGATCCGGAAGCCGCCGGTCTTCGGCTCGATCAGTTCCGCCAGCCGCAGCGGGGTGCGGTCCTCGAACATCGGGCCGATCAGCTGCACTCCGACCGGCAGGCCCTCGGGAGAGCGCCCCGCGGGCACGGCCGTGGCGGGCAACCCCGGCATCGTCGCCAGGCCGGCCCAGACCAGCTGGTCGAAGTACGGGTGCCGGGCGCCGTCGACGTCGATGGTGCGTTCCATCGGGTTGGGGTGGTGGTCGTGCGGGAACGCCGGGGTCGGCGTGATCGGGCACGCGACCGCGTCGAACTCGGTGAACAGCCGGCGCCACGCTCGGCGGTGGAGTTCGCGGCCGTGGTTCGCCCGCAGCCAGTCGCTGTGGCTGAACGCCATCGCGTTCAGCCGGACCGCGTCCAGGCCGGTCGCCTGGGCCTGGAGCCGCTCCAGGGATTCGATGGGGAACCGCGCGATCGAACCGGAAATCAGCAGTTGCATGTAGAGCGTCGCGGCTTCGGTCAGGTCGGGTAGCAGCGGGCTGTGCCGTTCGACGCGGGCGCCGCCATCGGCGAGCGCGGCCGCCACGCGGTTCAGGCCCTCGCGCACCGCGGATCCGGTCGGGATCAGCGGGTGCTCGTCGAGGACCAGGACCCGGAAGTCGCCGAGCCGATCGTGGCGGGCGGGCGGCAGGGCCACGCGGTGCGCCAGGCCGTGCGTCAACGGGTCCGGGCCGGCCATCACGTCGAGCAGGAGCGCGAGGTCGCGGGCGGTGCGCGCCATCGGGCCGACGACCGCGAGGTCGAGGTCCACCGGCAAGGCCGGCTCGGACGGCGCGACCATGCCGCGGGTGGCCGCCAGCCCGAGCGTCGGCTTGTGCGCGTAGACGCCGCAGAAGTGCGCGGGCGTGCGCAGCGAGCCGGCGATGTCGGAGCCGATCGACAACGCGCCGAACCCGGCCGCCAGGGCCGCCGCCGACCCGCCGGACGATCCGCCCGAGGTGCGGCCGCGGTCCCACGGGTTGGTGGTGGTGCCGTAGAGCTCGTTGAAGCTCTGGATGTCCTGCAGTCCCAACGGCACGTTGGTCTTGCCCAGCACGACCGCGCCCGCGGCCTTGAGCCGCGACACCTGTACCGCGTCCTCGGCCGGCAGGTGGTCCCGGTATTGCGGCATGCCCCACGTCGTGGGCAGCCCGGCGACGTCGTAGGACTCCTTGACCGTCACCGGGACGCCGAGCAGCGGCCGGTTCTCGCCGCGAGCGCGTACCTCATCGGCGTCGCGCGCGGCGGCTCGCGCACGGTCGAAGTCCGGCACGCAGATCGCGTTGATCACGTCGTCTTCGCGCTCGATCCGGGCGATCGCCTCTTCGGTCAGTTCCGCCGATGTCACCGCACCGTCGCGCATCGCGGTGATGAGTTCTTCGGCCGAGTGAAAGCTCCAAGTCATGATCCGGAAGCTAGCGACGTGCCGGGGAGGGCACGAAATTCCGGTTGGTGCAACGAGAAGGCCGCGCGGGCCGTCGGTGGCCTCCACCCGGGTAGTCACGGAACGCCGCGCCGCGCAATGGGATGGACGTCTCACACGCACAACGGCCTGCTCGCCGAAGAAGGCGGGGCTCACGGCACCCGCGGATCCAGGAAGTTCGTCCACACCCAGTCCGACAGCGGCCCGAACGCGGGCTTCGCCGGGACGAACACCGCGGACGGCGCCACGTGCGCGGCGCGCGCCCGGGTCCAGACGTCGAACCACCACCGGCGCAACGCCGCCGGGTCGCCCAGGACCGCCGGTGGGGCTCCCAGGTGACGGCGCCAGATCTCCGCTCGCATCCTGCGGATCGGGCGCCAGCCGGGTGGGTTCGCCGGGCCCGCGCCGCGGGGGTCGTGGACCGTCAGCATCACCTCCGTGTCGTGGGTCCAGCTGCGGTAGCTGCTGTTCACCGACCCCACGACCGCCGTGACGTCGTCGACGATCGTCAGCTTGCTGTGGACGTACGCGGTGCGGCCCGTGGTCGTCCCGTCGTCGCCCGTGCGCTCGAACACCCAGAACCGGTTGGGGAACGCCGCGACCAGCGGGGTGAGCATCAGGCGCCGGCGGTAGGCGAGGTCCGGCAGGTCCCCGACGCTCGCCTCGTTCGCCATCACCACCACGCCCCAGAGGTCCGGGTTCGCCCGCAGCGCGTCCTTGATGGCCTTCGTCAGCTCTTCGGTTCCCGAGTAGTACTGGTCCTCCATGTAGAAGTACTGCTTCGCCGACCGGATCGCGGCCGCGATCGCCCGGGCCGAGGTCTGGATCTTGGCGGGGTACGGGAACCCCGGCGCGTAGGTGTGCGTGACCTGGGACGTCAGCGGCCCCGCGGCCGGTGACGGCGGGACGCTCAGGCCGCGCAAGGCCGGCAACGGCGCCAACGGGACCGCCGGCGGTGGGACGGTCGCCCGCCACCGGCTGGTGAACGTGCGGAGCAGGCTGTCCGCACCCGGTCCGTCGACGCGCACCGTCACGTCGAACAGCGGGGCGCCGGGGAGGCGCTTGCCCGCGGCATCCGTGGCGTACAGGCGATCGGTGCTGAACTCGATCCCGCCCACGTAGGCGACGAACCGTTGCTTCGAGCCGACGATCAGCAGCTTCTGGTGGTGCGAGCCGGCGAAGAGGTGCGCGTCGTCGATGTGGCACCACGCGTCGTGGCCGTCGGCCCTGAGCTTCTTCACCAGCGCCTCGGTGGCCAGGTTGTGCGCGCGCGTCGGGCCCCACCGGGCGGCCAGGTCGAGGAGGATCTGCCGGACCCGTGGCGGGAACCGGCGCAACGTGGTCTGGTCGAGCGCCCCCGCCCAGAGCAGCAGCCGGATCTGCGCGCCCTTGTCGGCGGCGAACCGCAGTGCCTCGCCGAGGTTGTCGGTGCGGCCGGACGCGGTCGGCACCGGCAGGTCGTTTTCGCAGTTCCAGCCGGCCAGGTAGACGAACGGTTCCGGGTGGTTGGCCGCCGCCCGGATGTCGGCGAGCATTCTCGGCAGGGCGGCCTCCCCGCCGACGAGGTGCTCGATCCGCGTGCCCGCGGCCGGCGCGTCGAGCCCCGAACTGGGATCGGCAGGCAGGAACGGCTCCTCCATCAGACCGTGGTGCCGAGGTTGGACCCGATCTCGATGTCGGTGCCCGAGGACGGCGTGTACTCGTTCCACTCGGCGATCAGCGCGCCCTTGGTCCCCGGCTGCAGCACGACGAACGGCGCCACCGAGCCGTCGTGCGCCCGGGCGGTCGACGCGACCGTCAGCCGCGTGCTGTCGGGGATCGCCGTGATCACCGTCGTTTCCTGCACGACACTCCCGTCCGCCGGGTCGGTCTTGTCGGCCGAGTCGAGCACCACCTGCGCGCCCACCAGGAACCCGTCGGTCGACCCGACGCGGAAGGTGACGGGGCTCGTGCTCTTCGGCAGCACCGCGGACGTCGTCGTGTAGGCGGCGTCTTCGAGCCGCACCGCGCTGCGGCCCGGGTTCGCCGGCGGGATGCCCGGGTAGTTGCGGTCGTCGTAGGCCGCGATCTCCTTGGCGACGGACAGGTACCGCGGGTCGGGCACGACCGGTGGGCTCTTGAACCCGCCCTCGGCGAACGCGACCCAGGCCTCTTCCCAGCCCTTGCGGACCGTCAGCACCACGCGCGCGCTGCCCGAGCGCAGGAACGCCTGCCGCGTGCTGTCCGGGTGCTGCAGCTGCCGGACGAACTCCCAGCTCTGCGGCGTGTCCCAGAAGTAGGAGTAGAGGAACGTCACGACGTTCTCCCACTCGATGGCCTGGTTGACGAACCGGATGACGCCCTCGTGCTCCCGGACGGTCGCCCAGCTCGCGGCGTCGAGGCCGAGGTCGTTGCCGTCGAAGCCGATCCCGTGCTCGAGGTCGACCCCGGCCTTCTTGAACGCCTCGACGACGTCCGGTGGCATGAAGGCGAAGCCGGGTCCGAGCAGGAACCGCACCACGCCCTTCATGATCTCTTCGTTTTCCTCACGCCGGAGCGTCAGCGTGTCGACGTTCTCGATCTTCTCGGCCAGCACCGCGATCTTGGCGGCGGTGTCCTGCTGCCGCTCGAAGTACTGCGTCTGCGCCGCGTCCCGCAGGATGTTCCAGACGGTCGCCTGCCACCGTTCCTTGACGACGGTGCTGAGCGGCGGCTTGCGCGGGTCCGGGTCGAGCTTGGTCGGGATCTCCTCGAGCTCGGCGACCAGCTTCAGCTGCGTGTTCCGGTTGTGCCCCAACGCGAACGACACGACGACCTTGCCGGTCGCGTGCAGCATGAAACCCTTCCACTGCTCGGAGGTCAGCTCGATCGGGCCGAACTGCCCCTGGGTGCCGCGGTTGGTGTAGGACGACCCCAGCACCGCGATGGAGAACAGGTTTTCGTCCCCGGTCTGGCTCGTCAAGGCGTACCAGAGCGTCAACGTCCGGATCCGGTAGCCGTCCGGGATTTCCAGGGGATCCATCGTGTAGATCCCCGGTTCGTCGAACGACGGCACGCTCGTCGCGGTGCGCTCGACCGGCGCCGGCAGCAGTGGCGGGTCCGGCACGACCGCGCCGAAGCACTCGGCCAGGACCAAGTGGTGCGGCTGCGCTTCGCCCGGCAGCGTGTCCGCCGTGATCTTGTTGTGCGGCAGGTTGAAGACGAACGGGCCGATGCCGTCGCGCAGGTCCGCCAGCTGCTTGTGGGCCTTCCGCAGCCCGGCCCCGGGCTCGGGGATGACCAGGTCGTAAGTGAGCCGCAGGCCGTACCGGTACAGCCGCACCCGCCACTTGCGCATCAGGCTGAAGTAGTCGACGCGCATCGCCTCGGTCGAGCTCGGGTTCCGGATGGTCCGGGTCGACTGCTCCTCCGCGCCCGTCACCGTCGTGGTCGAGATGGTGATCTTGTGTTCCTGCTTCGTCCGCGCGGACGCCTTCTTCGTCAGCTCGGTGGCGTGTTTCGTGCTCGTGGTGGCGGACTGCGAAGTCGAGTCCTGGGCGGTGAACCCCGACGACGCCGAGCCGGAGATCACCGGGATCCCGCCCGACACCGACCCCGTCACGTTGAACTGGTTCGAGTGCTGGGCCTGTGAGGTGGCGGCCTGGCTGAGCTCGGTGTTGTCGGTCACGCCGGTTTCGCTGGTGTTCTCCAGCGAATCGGTCACGATCGACGTGAACTCCTTGCTCAGCACCGACCATTCCTTGTGGCTGACCGCGGTTTCCTCCAGCGGTGCCAGCGGGATGGTGGCGATCAGCTCGCCGCGCTGCAGCCCGGCGGGCGCCATTTCGAGCCGTTCGAGGTTCAGCATGCCCAGTGGTGTCGCCTGGGTGTTCGCGGTCAGCGCGCCGACGGCGATCGCCGCGTTCCGGACCCGCTGCCGCGCCTGCCCGAGCCGCGTCGCGGTCACGTCCGGGTCCTGCAGCGCCTGGGTCAACGCCCGGCCGCGCAGCTCGGCGACGGCGTCGCCGAGTTTCGTGAGGTCCGCGACGGACGCGTCGACGAGCTCGCCGGCGTCCGGTCCGTCGCCGGCCTCGAACCCGCGCAGCAGGTCCGTCGTCGACGCCTCGACCTGGACGCCGGTGTCGCGCAGGAGCGCTTCCGCGTCGCCGACTTCGCCGGGCCGCAGCCCGAGTTCCCGCGCGAAGGCGTGCTTGACCAGGGCTTGTCCGCTGCTGGGGACCGGCATGGTCAGCTGGACGTGTGTCGCCTTGGCGATCTCTCGCGTCGCGCTCGTCAGCACCGCGGGCGCAGGTGGTGGCGGTGCCGCGTGCTGGTCGGTCTGGTGCGCCTGGGCTTCGGTCACGTCCGGCTCCGTCCGTGCGGTGGGTTCCGCCTTCAGGCTTCCGGGCCGCGGTGCGGTCGTCGACGGCCGGCGGGCCCGCCGAGCGGGCACGACCGCACGTCCCGAACGGTCACCCCTTGAGGCACCGGCGGGTAGTGATTTCCTCCGTCCTCAGTGGACGTTTCCCAGTGAAGTGCGGTACCAGGCGGCCGCTTCGGCGAGACGCGGGCCGAAGCCCGGTCCCGGGGAAACGCCCGTGAGGTCCCAGATGCGGGTGCTCTCGTACCAGTGGTCCCGCGTCAGGAGGGAATACTGGTGGTCGGTCAGCGCCGGCAGTGCCGCGCGGGTGCGGGCCCGGTGCTCGGCCAGCGGGAGGTCCGCGACCGGAACCGGGAGGCCGAGCAGCTCGCACACGGCCGTGATGAGGACGCGCAGCCGGACGGGGTCGGGATCGGCCACGTGGAAGACCTCGCCCGCGCCGCCGGTGCCGGGGTTGAGCGCCAGCACGGCGATCGCCGCGGCCAGATCGGCGACCGCGACGAGCGACGTGCGGGCCTCGCCCCCGGCGGCCCACGCCGGGACCGCGCTGATCCACCGGGCCAGCGCGGGAACGACGTGCCGGTCACCGGCACCGTGCACGAGGTGCGGCCGCAGGACGACCCCACCGGCGGCGAGGACGAGGCGTTCGCCGGCCAGCCTGCTGCGGCTGGTGGCGGACGCCGGCCCGGTCGCGAGGGGGGACTGCGGAGCGAACTCGCCGGTCGGCCGATCGTGACCGGCCCGCGAGCCCGGCCCGCCGCGGGTGGCCGGCGATCCGCCGCCCGCCGCCGGGCTGGACCCCGAACCGCCGACGGCGCTTGGCCCCCTGCGACCGGCTCGTGGCCCTGGGCCGGCCTGGTCCGTCGACTCGCCGCGGCCGGCCGGCGAATCCGGGCCGGACCACGGACCGCCGCGGACGGCCCGCGAGCCCGAGCCGGCCTCGCCTGCCGACCCGCGGTGACCGGCCGGCGACTCTCGGGCCGCTTCTGATCCGCCGCGACCGGCAGGCGAACCCGAGCCCGACCCCGACTCGCCGCGATCAGCCGGCGCCCCCAGGTCTGACCCCGGCCCACCGCGGCCAACCTGCGCCCCCAGGTCCGACCCCGGCTCACCACGGCCAACCTGCGAGCCCAAGCCTGCCCCCGGCCCACCGCGGCCGGCCAGCGCCTCCAAACCTGCCCCCCACCCGCCGCCTACCTGCGAGCCCAGGCCCGACCCCGACTCGCCGCGATCGGCCGGTGCCCCCGGGTCCGACCCCGGCCCACCGCCTACCTGCGAGCCCAAGCCTGTCCCCAGCCCGCCGCGGCCGGCCGGCGAATCTCGGGCGGCCTTTGATCCGCCGCGACCGGCAGGCGAACCCGAGCCCGCCCCTGACTCGCCGCGATCGGCCGGTGCCCCCAGGCCCGACCCCGGCCCACCGCTGCCGGCCAGCGCCTCCAAACCTCCCCGCAACCCACCGCCTACCCGCGACCCCAGGCCCACCCCCGACCGGCCGCGGCCGGCCGTCGGAACCGGGTCCGTCCCCAGACCGGACCCGGGCTCCGACCCGAACTCCCCCACCGGCTCCGGTGCTCCCCTGTGGACCCCGTCCCGGTAAACCGCGCAGGTGCTCAGGTACAGCACCTCCGTCGTGCCCGCGCGGCGGGCTTCCGCCAGCAGCTTTGCCGTGCCGTCCTCGTTGACGGCCGTGCACAGTGCCGCGTCGCCCCCTATCTGGGAGGCCAGGTGCACCAGCGTCGTGATGCCCGTGCACAGCCCCGCCAACCCCGCCGCGTCGGTGATGTCGCCGCGCCAGGTCGTCACGCCCGCGTCCGTCATCCACGCCGGCAGCGGGCGGCGGGCCAGGACGCGGACCCGCGCGCCCGCGCCGCGGGCGATCAGCTCGCGCAGCACCGCCGTGCCGACGAAGCCGGTCGCGCCGGTGACCAGGAGGTCCGGCTCACCGGTTCTCACGACAAGTGCATCCCCAGCGTGCCACTCGCGACCGTGGCACCCTTCTGCCGGACCTCGACCCGGACGAACCGGTTGCGGCCCGGGCCGGCCGGATCCGCGTCGACCACCAGCACGCACTCCGAGTCGAACTCCACGTACTGGTCGAACCGGAAGTCGACGCACCCCGGCAGCGCGTACGGGTCGCCGATCGCCAGCAGGGCCGCCTGACGCGCCCCTTCGATGAGCAGCATCCCCGGCGCGTGGTCGACCGGGTGGTCGAAGAGCACCGCGTGGTCCGGGTCGAAGCGCAACGCCCACGTGCCGTCCGTCGGCGTCGCCGCCACCAGGACGTCCTCCACGCGGTCACGGCCGACCGACGCCGGCGTGACCGCGGGCAGGACCGCGGCCTGGAACGGCGTCGCCGCGAAGTGGTCACCCCGCACCCGGCGGTAGACCGCCGAGGTCACGCAGCGCCAGCCCTCCGACGCCGTGCCGATCCGCCGCCCGCCGCGGAAGCACTCGAAGTCCAGCCGCATGCCCCCGACGTGCTTGCCGCGGAACTCGACCTCGTGCGCGGTGACCCGCAGGACGACGTCGACCGGCCAGCCGCCGGTGGCCAGGCCCGTTTCGTCGATGTCGTAGGACTTGTAGTCCGAAAGGAAGCTGTGGCTGAGCGGAACGCCGTACGCCCGGTGCGCGATCAGCAGCGCCGCCTGGCGGATGGTCTCCGCGTACAGCATCGGATCGTGGGAAACGGGCGTCCGCGGCCCGAAGAAGCTGTGCCGGCGCGGCCACTGCGCGCCGACTTCGAACCGGCCTTCGCCGAGGATGTGCAGGTCAGTGACGAAAACTTCCGAAACGGCCGCGCGGTGCACGAGGCTGCGCGGGATGGTCTGCTGGAAGTCTACCGAGCTCACCGACGGGATCGTCGCGATCTTGGTTTCCGGAATTTGGCGTACAGTCTCCTGAAGCATGGTGCCGACCATGACAGTCCTCCCAGATTTTCTTCCCCAGTGTCCCCCCACATCAGTTCTAGCGGAATCGGACACGCAAAACCATACCAACCGAGCGGTTTTTTTAGTGGCTTTCCCGGCCGCCGGGACGTAGACTGTGCCTCTGCGGGGTACCTGCCAAACGGTCTACTGTGGACCGATCCGCCGGAGCGAGAGGGGCTGATGTGGCTCGCCAAGAGCGTGCGGAGCAGACACGGAACGCGATCCTCGAGGCGGCCGCCTCGCGGTTCGACGCGGTCGGCTTCCTCGGTGCGAGCTTGTCGGAGATACTGACCGAAGCGGGCGTCACCAAAGGCGCGCTGTACTTCCACTTCAAGTCCAAGGAAGACCTGGCCGACGCTCTGATCGACGAGCAGTTCACGGTCTGGGACCCACTCGCGGCGATCGAGAACCCGGGGCTGCAGACGGTCATCGACCTGACCCAGGGGATGGCGGCCAGCCTGCAGTCCGACGTGCGGGTCCGGGCGAGCATCCGGCTGGTCATCGAGCAGGGTTCGTTCATCGCGCCGGCGGGCAACGCGTACAAGCGGTGGATCGACACGATCCACGGCTGCCTGCTCGCGGCGAAGGCGGCGGGCGACCTGCGCAAGGAGATCAACGCGTACGACCTCGCGGTGTTCGTGCAGGCGTCGTTCACCGGGATCCAGCTGAGTTCCCAGGTGCTGACCGGCCGCAACGACCTGCTCGAGCGCACGACGTTCATGTGGAGCACGATCCTGAGCTCGGTGGTCCCGCCGCGGCGGCTGCACCGGTTCGCCCCGCAGGGCACCGAGCAGGTGACGGCCGCGGTCTGAGGCTCAGCAACAAAGGGCGGCCCGGTCGGGCCGCCCTTTTTTCTTTCTGTACAACGAAAGTGCTCAGGTCCGCGCCGGGCGGACCGGCGACGGCCGGCGGGACAGCTCCAGCAACCGCCACAGCTTGCCCAGCGTGGCCGCCAAGTCGTTGTCCGGGACGACGATCCGGCTCGACACCACCGACTCCAGGCCGACGCACGTCACCACCACCAGCAGCTCCGCGGTCTCGACCGGCACGTCCGCGCCGAGCTCGCCGCCGGCCACCGCTTCGGTCAGGTACTGGTGGACCTGCGCCAGCCACGCCCGGGAGAACAGCACGAACCGCTCGTCCACCGAGCCCATCTCGCGCGCCAAGCGGAAGCTCGCGCCCACCTTCGGGTCGCGGTCGAGCCAGTGCATCAGCGCCCGGCTCAGGTCGGCCAGCCGCGGCAGCGCCGGACGGGGAACCGGCTGGCGGCGGACGTGCTCGCGCAGCACCGCCGTCGCCGCGTCCTGGACCTCGTCGCAGATCTCGTCCTTGGAGGAGAAGTGGAAGTACAGGCCGCCTTTCGTGACCCCCGCCGCCTGCGCGATGCCCACCATGCTGGTGGCCGCGTACCCGTCCTGGTGCAGCAGCTCGGCCGCGGCCTCCAGCAACAGGCGCCGCGTGTGTTCCGAGCGTGCCTGCTTGGTCACCGTCGGTCTCCTCCGTCCGGCGCAGGGACCCTGCGCGCTCGATCATGATTACATACCAACCGCCCGGTTTACAACCGGGGTAACCCCAGAAACCCGCTCCGAGCAAGGAGATTGGCGACCGCTCGCAGAACAAACCGACCGACCTCCCGGTTTTGTCTTGAAAACCGGGAGGTCGGTTTAGTACGCTGCCGGAGTGGGACCGGGCAGTTGGGCGCTGGAGGACAACACTGGGGGCGCCGGGCCGGGCAGATCCGATCGACGCGGACACCGGAGGGCACAGGAAATGGACTACGGGATACTGGGGCAGATCAGGGTCGGAGGGCGGCCCGGCGTGAGCGCTCCGCGGGCACGCAAGATCGAGACGCTCCTGGCCGTGTTGCTGGTCAAGCGCAACCAGGTCGCGACCACCGAGCACCTGATCGGCGAGCTCTGGGGCGAGCACCCGCCGGCCCGCGCGAGCGCCGCGCTGTACGTCTACGTCTCGCAGCTGCGGAAGCTGCTGCGCGGCACGGGCGCCGACGCGGACGACAGCCCCGTCGTCACCAGCCCGCGCGGCTACTCGCTGCACGTCACCGACGGCGAGCTCGACGCCGACCGCTTCACCCGCCTCTACGAGCGCGGCCGGTCGCTGTACTGGGACCGCAGCTACAAGGAGGCCGCGGCCGTCCTGCGCGAAGCCGCGAATCTATGGCGCGGTGAGGCGTTCGGCGGCTTCACCGACTCCCCCGACGTCCAGGCCTACGCCGCGCTGCTGGAGGAAACCCGGCTGGAGTGCCTGGAACTGCTGATGGAGACCGAGCTGCTGATCGGACGTCACCGCGAGGTCGTCGGTCAGCTGTCCGCGCTGGCGAAGGAGCACACGCTGCGCGAGACGTTCTACGAGTACCTGATGACCGCTTTGCTGCGCTCGAACCGCCGTGCGGAGGCTCTCGAGACCTTCGCTTCCGCCCGGCAGAACCTCGTCCAGCAACTGGGCATCGAGCCCGGCAGTTCGCTGCGGAAGCTGCACCACAGCATCCTCGTCGGCGAGATGTCGGACGCGGTCTGACCCGGCCCGCGTCCGGCCCCCGACGGCCCGGTCCACCGCCACCAGCGGGGACCGGGCCGTTTTCGTGCTCAGGGGGGGAGCGGTCAGCTGCGGTAGACCGACACGACCGGCGTGCCGCACGCGGCGGGCTCGCCGTACCAGCCGCCCCAGCGGCTCTCGAGCGCCAGGTCGGCCAGCTCGGCCATGAGGTCCAGCTCCGCCGGCCACACGTACCGCAGCGGCACCCGGGCGTCGGCCAGGAACAGCGTCTGACGCGCGCAGTCGTGCCCGGTCACCAGCGGATCCGTCGCCCAGCGGGCCGGATCGGGGTGGTAGCCCTGCACGACGAGGGCGGCGCCGGGCCGCAGCAGCGCCGCCAGCCGGCGGACCGCGCGCACCTGGTCCCGCTGCACGAGCAGCCGGGAGAGCACGTCCGAACCGGCGTGCACGACGTCGAACCGCTGGGCAGGCAAGCTGTCCACGCCCGCCTCCGCGGCGGCGTACCCCAGTTCGGCGAGCTCGTCCGCGACCGGGCTCCCGCTCAGCACGAGCACGCGCGGACGGTGGGCGACGCGGTCGGCGACCTCGGCGAGGAACGCCGCCGCGCCGGCCGGATCGGCGGCCAGCGGGGCGGACCACGCGTCGAGGGTCACGGCCGGGTTCTCGGCGGTGCGGGCCGGCATCGGGCCACCTCACTTCACGGACGGGTCGGATCGTCTCTACGCAGAGTGCCCGACCGACCTAAAGTCGACCTTGCGCGCACGAAAAGGCGGCCCGTGCTCGGGGGCACGGGCCGCCTTCGCCACCGCGGAGGGGGTCAGCCGCGGGCGCGCTGGTGGAACTTCCGGATCGCGAGGTACGCGCCGCCGGCGGTGATGACGACCGACCAGGCCAGCGCCAGCCACACCGTCGATGCCACGGCCGTGCCGTTCATCAGGCCGCGGACGGCGTCGATCACCACCGTCACCGGCTGGTTGTCGACGATGGCCCGCAGCACCGACGGCATCGACCCCGTGGGCACGAGCGCGCTGGTGGCGTACGGGACGAACACGAAGATCATGCCGAGGCCGCCCGCGCCCTCGACGGTCTTGGCGATCGACCCCAGCAGCGTCGCGAGCCAGAACACGCCGGCCGAGAACAGCACCAGCAGGCCGACCGCGGCGAGCCAGCCGAGCACGCCGCCCGCCGGGCGGAACCCGATCGCCAGGCCGACCGCGACCATCACCACGAGCGAAAGCATGCTGCGCAGCACGCCGGAGACGACGTGGCCGACGAGGACGGCCGAGCCGGCCATCGGCATCGAGCGGAACCGCTCGACCAGGCCCTGGGTCAGGTCCGCGGCCACGCCGACCACGGTCGTCGTCGAGTTGAAGCCGATGCTGACGACCACCAGGCCGGGCACCAGGTAGTCGACGTAGGCCATGCCGGGCAGGTTGATCGCGCCGCCGAACATGAAGCGGAACAGGAGCAGGAGCACGATCGGCAGCGAAACCGCCTGGATCAGCATCTCCGGGTTGCGGACGATGTGCTTGATGTTGCGCGCGACCAGCACCCGGCAGTCGGACAGCGCCAGCGCGAACGCCGAACGGGTCGGGGTGCCCGGGACCTGCGTCCCCTCGAGCTCCCTGGACAGGGTCTGGGTCATCGCTTCGCTCCCGCGGTTCCGGTGAGGGTGTGGAAAACGTCGTCCAGGGTCGGCTCGGAGAGCTCCAACCCGGTGGTTTCGAGGCCCGCGTCGTCGATCCGGTTGAGCACCAGCCGGACCTGGGCCGGCTGGTCGATCGCGACGCTGACGGTGTCGCCGGTCAGCACCCCGCCGGCGACGTCGTGCGCGCGCGCCGCCTCGGTTTCGGTGGCGAAGGTGAGCTTCAGCCGCTCGGTGCCCACCTGGCGCTTGAGCTCGGCCGCCGTGCCCTCGGCGACCACGCGGCCCTTGTCGATCACCGCGATCCGGTCGGCGAGCTGGTCGGCTTCTTCGAGGTACTGCGTGGTGAGCAGGATCGTGGTGCCGCCGTCGAGCAGCTCGCGGATCGCGTCCCACATCGCCGAGCGGCTGCGCGGGTCGAGACCGGTGGTCGGCTCGTCCAGGAACAGCACCGGCGGCGAGGTGATCAGGCTGATCGCCAGGTCGAGCCGGCGGCGCATGCCACCGGAGTACGTCTTGACCTGGCGGTCGGCCGCGTCGACCAGGTCGAACTGCGCGAGCAGCTCGGTGGCGCGGCTCTTCGCCGCCGGCGTGGCCAGGTGGAACAGCCGCGCCATCATCTCCAGGTTCTCGCGGCCGGTGAGCAGCTCGTCGACCGCGGTGTCCTGCCCGGTCAGGCCGATCTGCTCGCGCACCGTCCGCTTGGACCCGGCGAGGTCGTGGCCGTTGATGGTCACGGTGCCGCCGTCGGCGTCCAGGAGGGTGCTGAGGATCCGCACCGTCGTGGTCTTCCCGGCGCCGTTGGGGCCGAGCAACGCGAACATCGTGCCGCGCCGCACGCTCAGGTCGACGCTTTCCAGGACGTCCACGTCGCCATAGGACTTGCGCAGCCCCCGTGCTTCGATCGCGTAGCCGGTGACCATGGGGTTACCTCTCCTCGTTCGGGTCGTTCCAGTGGGCCACAACCCGGCCGGCCCGGACAACAGTGGCCGGGGCCGGCCGGATTAGGGGTTCCCGCCCGGTGCGGTCAGTCGTCGCTGGCACCGATGGCCATGCTGATCAGCGCGTCGGTGTCGAGGTCGTCGATCGACGCCTCTTCCACGGCTTCGGGCTCCTCGGTGATCTCTTCGGCCAGGCGCACGCCGGCCAGCTCCAGCAGCCCGTCCAGCAGCCCGGCCGCGCGCAGCTTCTCCAGCGGGATGCCCGCCAGCGCGTCCCGGACTCCTTGCTCCGTAACGGCTTCCTCCGGGACGGCCTCTTCGGCGGGTGCCAGTTCGCCGACGAGGAACTCGGACAGGATCCGCGGGGTCGGGTAGTCGAAGATCAGGCTCACCGGCAGCTTCAGCCCGGTGACGAGGCTGAGCTTGTTGCGGAACCCGGTGGCGGACAACGAGTCGAAACCGACCTCGTTGAACGAGCGGTCCGGCTCCACCGCCTCCGGCCCGGCGTGGCCCAGCAGTGCGGCGGCGTGCGTGCGCACCAGGGTCAGCACCATCGGGACGCGCTTGTTCGCCGCCAGGCCGGCCAGCTTCTTCGCCAGCGACTCGGTGTCCTCGGCCGCGTCCTGCGCCGCGCGGCGGCCGGGCGTGCCGGCCAACCCTCGCAGCACGGCGGGGAGGTCGTCGCCGCCGGACGACGCCAGCACGCGCGTGTCCAGCGCGATCGGCACCAGCTGCGCCTCGGCCGCGCCGACCGTCGCGTCCAGCAGCCGCAATCCGTCCTCAGTGGACAGTGCGGTGATGCCGGTCTCGCCGATCCGGTGCGTGTCCGCGTCCTCCAGCGCCGCGCCCATGCCGTCGCTCCACAGGCCCCACGCCAGCGAGGTGCCGGTGAGGCCCTCGGTGCGGCGCCGGGCGGCCAGCGCGTCCAGGAACGCGTTGGCCGCGGCGTAGCTGCCCTGCCCCGGTGCGCCGAGGACCCCGGCGGCCGAGGAGAACAGCACGAACGCGGTGAGGTCCAGCTCGCGGGTCAGCTCGTGCAACGCAGTCGCCGCGTCGACCTTCGGCCGCAGCACGGTGTCGAGCCGGTCCGGCGTCAGCGACGTCAGGACGCCGTCGTCGAGGACGCCGGCGGCGTGCACGACCGCCCGCAGCGGCGCGTCGGCCGGGATCCCGGCCAGCAGCGACACGAGCGCGTCCCGGTCGGCCACGTCGCAGGCGGCCAGGGTGACGTCGGCGCCGAGCTCGGTCAGCTCCGCCCGGAGCTCGGCCGCGCCCGGGGCTTCGGCCCCGCGGCGGCTGGTGAGCAGCAGGTTGCGCACGCCGTGCTCGGTGACCAGGTGCCGCGCCACGGCCGTGCCCAGCGCGCCGGTGGCGCCGGTGACGAGCACCGTGCCTTCGGCGTCCCACACCGGGGCCGCCACCGCGTCGGCCGCCCGGACCAGCCGCGGCACCAGCACCGCGCCCGCCCGCAGCGCCACCTGCGGCTCGTCGGACGCCGACACCGCGGCCAGCGTCCGGCCGGTCGGGGTGCCCGCGCCGAGGTCGACGAGCGCGATCCGGCCGGGGTGCTCGGCCTGCGCCGAGCGCACCAGGCCCGCGACCGCGGCCCCGGCCGGGTCGGGGTTCTCCCCCGCCTCGGCGGCCACCGCGCCCCGGGTCACCACGATCAGCGAACCGGTGGACCCGGCCAGCCAGTCCTGCAGCAGGCCGAGCACGCGATGCAGTTCGGCGTGGACGTCGCCGGTGCCGCCCGCGGGCAGCACGACCAGGCCACTCGTCTCGGAAACCGACTCGGCCGCCTTGGCACCCAGCGCCTCGGTGAGACCGAAGGCGTCCGGGCCCAGCACGGTCCAGTCGGTGACCTCGGCGACGGCGTCGAGGTCGGTCCGCTCCCAGGCGACGCGGAACAGCGAGTCGCCGCCGCCGGCCGGCACCGCCTGCGGCACCGCCGACATCGGGCGCAGCAGCAGGGATTCCACCGACGCGACCGGGGCCCCGGCGCCGTCGGCGACGTCGAGGGAGACCGCGCCGGAGCCGACCGGGCGGACGTGCACCCGCAGGGTCGTCGCCCCGACCGCGTGCAGCCGGACGCCTTCCCAGGCGAACGGCAGCGCCGGTTCGTCCCCGGCCGCCCCCGAGACGCCGATGGTGTGCAGCGCGGCGTCGAGCACGGCGGGGTGGATGCCGTACCGGTCCACATCGGACACCGCGGCCGGCAGCTGGATCTCGGCGAACGCCTCGCCGTCGCGCTTCCAGGCCGCGACGAGCCCGCGGAACGCGGGACCGTAGACCAGGCCGTCGGCGGCCAGCTCTTCGTAGGTGCCCTCCAGCCGGACCTCTTCGGCGCCGGCCGGCGGCCACTCGGACAGCTCGAACTTCCCGGTCTTGCCCGCCTTGGCGAGCTTGCCGATCGCGTGCCGCGTCCAGGCGGCGCTGTCGCCTTCCGGGCGGGAGTGCACGCTGAACGTCCGGGTGCCGCCGCCGTCGGGTGCGCCGAGCGCGAACTGCACGCGGATGCCGGAGCGCTCGGGGACGACCAGCGGGTACTCCAGGGTCAGCTCCTCCAGCCGCGGGCAGCCGGCCTCGTCGCCGGCCCGGATCGCCATCTCGACGAAACCGGTGCCGGGGAACAGGATCGAGCCGCCGACGACGTGGTCGGCCAGCCACGGGTGCGTGCCCACGGACAGCCGGCCGCTGAACAGCAGCCCCTCGGCGTCGGCCAGTTCCAGCGCCGAGCCGAGCAGCGGGTGGTCCTCCTCGCCGACGGCGCCGGAGGTGCTCTCCAGCCAGAAGCGCTGCCGCTGGAACGGGTAGGTCGGCACCGGCACCGGCCGCGCGCCGGTCGGCTCGTAGACCGCGGACCAGTCGACGTCGACGCCGCTGACGTGCAGCTGTGCGACCCCGGTCAGCGCGGCGACCGCCTCGTCGTTCTCCTTGTGCAGCAGCGAAGCCAGCGCCTCGGGCTGTTCGTCGAAGCAGCCCGCGGCCATCGCGGCGAGCGTGGTGTCCGGGCCCAGCTCCAGGAAGCGGGTGACTCCGTCGGCGGCGGCGCGGGTGACCGCGTCGAGGAACCGGACGCCCTCACGGACCTGCTGGACCCAGTACTCCGGCGAGGTCAGCTCGGCCGGCCCGCCGGTGACCGTGGAGATCACCGGGATGCGCGGGGTGCTGTAGGTCAGCTCCGAGGCCACCGTGCGGAACTCGTCGAGCATCGGGTCCATCAGGCGGGAGTGGAACGCGTGCGAGACGCGCAGCCGCTTGGTGCGCTCGAACTTCGCCGCGACCTCGGCGACGGCGTCGGCCTCGCCCGAGACGACGACCGCGCTCGGGCCGTTGACGGCGGCGACGTCGACGCTGTCCCCCGCGGCTTCGCGCACCGCGTCCGGAGTCGCTTCGATCGCCACCATCGCCCCGCCCGCCGGCAGCGCCTGCATCAGCGCACCGCGGGCGACGACCAGCTTCGCCGCGTCTTCGAGGGAGAGCACGCCGGCGCAGTGGGCTGCCGCGATCTCGCCGATCGAGTGCCCGGCGAGCACGTCCGGCTTGACGCCCCACGCCCGGACCAGGCGGAACAGCGCGACCTCCAGCGCGAACAGCGCGGGCTGGGTGTAGCGGGTCTCGTCGAGCCCTTCCCCGCTGTCGATGATCGCCCGGATCGGGCGGTCCAGGTGCCGGTCGACCGCGGCGCAGGCCTCGTCGTACGCGGCGGCGAACGCCGGGTACTGCTCGGCGAGCCGCGCGCCCATCTTCGCGCGCTGCGAACCCTGGCCGGCGAACAGGAACGCGGTTCGCCCGCCCGCGGTGGCGATCCCGCTGACGACCCCGCGCGCCTCCTCTTCGTCGACCAGCGCCGCGAGCCCGCGGACGAACTGCGGTGACCGGCTGCCGATCAGCACCGCCCGGCGGTCGAACGCGCCGCGCGTGGTGGCCAGCGAGAAGCCGATGTCGGCGAGGCTGCCCTCGGGCTCTTCGTCCACATAGGACATGAGCTGCTCGGCCTGCGCCCGCAACGCCGCGGCGCCGCGGCCGGAGACCGGCCAGGCGACGGGACCGTCGTGGGACGGCCCGCCGCCGCCGACCTCGGGCCGGTCGCCCTCTTCCAGGATCACGTGCGCGTTGGTGCCGCTCACGCCGAACGACGAGACGCCCGCGCGGCGGGTGTGCCCGTTCGGCAGCCACTTCACCGGCTCGGCCAGCACCCGGACGGTGCCCGAGGACCAGTCGATCTCGCTCGAGGGCCGGCCGACGTTCAGCGTCGCGGGCAGTTCGCCGTGGCGCATGGCCAGCACCATCTTGATGACGCCGGCCGTGCCGGCCGCCGCCTGCGTGTGCCCGATGTTCGACTTCACCGAGCCGATCCACAAGGGACGGTCGGCGGCGCTCTCCTTGCCGTAGGTGGCGAGCAGCGCCTGGACCTCGATCGGGTCGCCCAGCTTCGTGCCCGTGCCGTGCGCCTCGACGGCGTCCACATCGGACGCGCTCAGGCCGGCGTCGGCCAGCGCCGCGCGGATCACGCGCTGCTGCGCGGGACCGTTGGGCGCGGTGAGCCCGTTGGACGTGCCGTCCTGGTTGACCGCGCTGCCCTTGAGCACCGCGAGCACCGGGTGCCCGAGGCGCCGAGCCTCGGACAGCCGCTCCAGCACCAGCACGCCGACGCCCTCGGACCAGGTGGTGCCGTCGGCGTCGTCGGAGAAGACCTTGCACCGGCCGTCGGGGGCCAGGCCCTGCTGCCGGCTGAACTCGACGAACGTCTCCGGGGTCGCCATCACCGTGACGCCACCGGCCAGCGCGAGCGTGCAGTCGCCGCTGCGCAGCGCCTGCGCCGCCATGTGCATCGCGACCAGCGACGACGAGCACGCCGTGTCCACGCTGACCGCCGGGCCCTCCAGGCCGAGCGAGTAGGAGACGCGGCCGGTGACGATGGAACCGGCGCTGTTCGCGCCCACGTAGTCGTGGTACTGCACCCCCGCGTAGACGCCGGTCGGGCTGCCCTTGAGCGAGACCGGGTCGATCCCGGCGCGCTCCAGCGCTTCCCAGCACGACTCGAGCAGCAGCCGCTGCTGCGGGTCGATCATCGGCGCTTCCTTCGGCGAGACACCGAAGAAGCCCGGGTCGAAGTCGCCGGCGTCGTAGACGAACCCGCCGCGGGCGACGTACGTGGTGCCCGGCCGGCGGCCGGTCGGGTCCAGCAGGCCGTCGACGTCCCAGCCGCGGTCGGCCGGGAAGTCGCCGATGGCGTCGCGGCCGCTCGCCACCAGGTCCCACAGCTGCTCCGGCGAGGTGACCCCGCCCGGCAGCCGGCAGGCCATCCCGACGATCGCGATGGGCTCGTCGGAGGCGGCGGAAAAAGCCACCGTGGTGATCTCGTCCCCCGTGCCGGCCAGCTCGGCCAGCAGGTGGGCGGCCAGCGCCGACGGCGTCGGGTGGTCGAAGATCAGGGTCGCCGGCAGCCGCTGCCCGGTGGCCGCGGTGAGCCCGTTGCGCAGCTCGATCGCGGTGAGCGAGTCGAAGCCCAGCGAGGAGAACTGGGCCGCCGACTCGATTTCGTGCGCGCCGCCGTAGCCGAGCACGGTCGCGGCGTGCCCGCGCACCAGTTCCAGCACGGCGTCGGCGCGGTCGTCCTCGGGCAGGGCCAGCAGCCGCGCGGCGAAGGAGCCGGCCGGAGCCGCGGACGCGCTCGCCGCGACACGCCGGGCGCGCCCGCCGACGAGGTCCTCCAGGGTCTTCGGGACGCGGTCGAGCTTGCGCAGCGCCGGCAGGTCGAGCTTCACCGGCACGACGGCGGCCTGCCGGGACGCCAGCGCCCGGTCGAACAGGCCGAGGGCGTCCGCGGTGGACAGGGGCACGATGCCCCCCGAACCCAGGCGCGAGACCTCGGCCTCGGTCAGGGTCCCGCCCATGCCGCCGACCTCGCCCCACAGGCCCCAGTCCAGCGACAGCGCCGGCAGTCCCTTCGCGACGCGGTGGGCCGCGAGGGCGTCGAGGAACGCGTTGGCCGCGGCGTAGCTGCCCTGGCCGGGCGCGCCGAGCACGCCGGAGACCGACGAGAACAGGACGAACGCCGAAAGCGCGGTGTCGCGGGTCAGCTCGTGCAGGTTGCGCGCGCCGTCGACCTTCGGCCGCAGGACCGCGTCGAGCCGCTCGGGCGTGAGCGCCGTGACGACGCCGTCGTCGAGGACACCGGCGGCGTGCACCACCGAGGTGAGCGGGTGCTCGGCCGGGATCGCGGCCAGCACCGCGGCCAGCGCGTCGCGGTCGGCGACGTCGCAGAGCGCGATGTCGACGTGCGCGTCCAGCTCGGTGGCGAGCCGCTCCAGCTCGGGCGTGCTCCGGCGGCTCACCAACAGCAGGCGGCGGACGCCGTGCGTGCCGACGAGGTGCCGGGCGAGCGTGCCGCCGAGGGCGCCGGACGCGCCGGTGACCAGCACGGTGCCGCTCGGGTGGAAGTACGCGGGCTCGGCCGCGTCCGCGATCCGCACGAGCCGCGGGACGAGGACCGTGCCGAAGCGGACGGCGGCCTGGGGTTCGCCGGTGGCGAGGACCCCCGCCACGACGTCGTCCGCGGCGCTCTCGGCGTCGAGGTCGAGCAGCACGAAGGTGTCCGGGTTCTCCTCCTGCGCCGAGCGCACGAGGCCCCAGACGGTGGCGGCGGCGAGGTCGGTGACGTCCCCGGCGGCCGCGACGGCCCCGCGGGTGACGACGACCAGGCGCGCGTCCGCCGGGTGCTCGGCGGCCAGCCAGTCCTGCAGGGCGGCGAGCACGCGGTGGGCCGGTTCGGGAGTTCCGGTGCAGTCGAGGACCTCGGCGGCAGCCGCGTCCACAGGGGACTCCGGGACGACCGCGCGCTGCCAGTCGACGCGGTACAGCGGCGCGACCGCGTCGGCCGCGACCGGCGTGGTGAACGCGCGGAACACCGCCTCGGTCACGGTGGCGACGGGCGCCCCGGTGGTGTCGGCGAGCGCGACCTCGTAGCCGTCCTCGGTGGTCGGGGTGAACCGCACCCGCAGCGCCGAAGCGCCGGTGGCGTGCAGTTCGACGCCGGTCCAGCAGAACGGGACGCGGCCGACGCCGCCGTCCCCACCGCCCGCGACGCGCAGGGCGTGGGTGCAGGCGTCGAGGGCCGCCGGGTGCAGGCCGAAGCGGTCGGCGTCGCTGTCCTCGGGCAGCACGACCTCGGCGAACACCTCGCGCCTGCGGCTCCAGACCGCGTGCAGCGAGCGGAACAGCGGGCCGTAGCCGAGGCCGGTGTCGGCGAAGTCGTCGTACACGCCCTCGATCGCGACGGGCTCGGCACCGGCGGGCGGCCATTCGGCCAGCTCCACCCCGCCGCGGTACGACGGCGGCGTGACCGTGCCGCTCGCGTGCAGCGTCCACGGCTCGCTGTCGGCGCCTTCCGCGCGCGAGTGGACGGTGACGGCGCGGACGCCGTGCTCCCCCGCCGCGCCCACGGTCACCTGGACCTGCACGCCACCGCGTTCCGGCACCACCAGCGGGCTGCTGAGCGTGAGTTCTTCGATCCGGCCGCTGCCGACCTGGTCGCCGGCGCGGACGACCAGTTCCAGGAACGCCGTGCCGGGCACGGTGACGACGTCGCCGAGCCGGTGCTCGGCCAGCCACGCGTGCGTCTCGACCGACAGCCGCCCGGTGAGCACCACGCCGTCGGTGTCGGCGAGTGCGATGGCGGCGCCGAGCAGCGGGTGCCCGGCCGAGGTGAGGCCGACCGCGGTCACCTCGTCGCGGTTGGCGCGGGCGTCGAGCCAGTAGCGCTTGCGCTGGAACTCGTACGGCGGCAGGTCGACGCGCTGGGCGCCGGTGCCGGCGAAGACCGCGGCCCAGTCCGGGACGAGCCCGCTGACGAACAGCTCGGCGAGCGCCGTGAGCGCGGTGGCGGGCTCGGGACGGTCCTTGCGCAGGACCGGCACGACCACGGCGTCGAAGCTCTGGCGGGCGAGCGCGGAAAGCACGCCGTCCGGCCCGACCTCGACGAACCGCGAGACGCCCTGGGCGCCCAGTGCGGTGAGCCCGTCGTGGAACCGGACGGCGGCGCGGACGTGCGAGACCCAGTACTCCGGCGTCGCGATCTCGGGTCCGGCAAGCGCGCCGGAAACGTTGGAGATCACCGGGATCGTGGGCTGGGAGTAGCTGAGCGTCCGGGCGACGGCGGCGAACTCCGCCAGCATCGGCTCCATCAGCGGCGAGTGGAAAGCGTGCGACACCTTCAGCTTCGAGGACTTGTGGCCCTCGAACCGCGCGACTACTCCCGCGACGGCGTCTTCGGTGCCGGACAACACCACGGAGTCCGGGCCGTTGATGGCGGCGATGCTCACGTCGCCGGTCAGCAGCGGCGTGACTTCGTCCTCGGTCGCCTGCAGGGCGACCATCGAGCCGCCGGTCGGCAGCGCCTGCATGAGCTTCGCCCGGGCGGCCACCAGCGCGGCGGCGTCGGCCAGCGAAAGCACGCCCGCGACGTGCGCGGCGGCCAGTTCGCCGACCGAGTGGCCGAGCAGGAAGTCGGGCTTGACGCCCCACGAGGACAGCAGCCGGTACAGCGCCACCTCGATCGCGAACAGCGCGGGCTGGGTGTAGCCGGTCTGGTTGATCAGGCGCGGATTCTCGAAGACGACCGTCTTCAGTGGACGGTCGAGGTGCGGGTCCAGCGCGGTGAAGACCTCGTCCAGTGCCTCGGCGAACACCGGGAACGCGGCGGCCAGCTCGGCCCCCATGCCCGCGCGCTGAGCGCCCTGGCCGGAGAAGAGGAACGCGGTGAGCCCCTCGACGGCGGTGCCGGTGACCAGCTCGCCGGCCGCCAGGGCCGTGAGACCCGCCTTGCCGTCGAGCACCACCGCGCGGTGGCTCAGCGGCGAGCGGGACGTCGCCAGCGAGAACCCGAGGTCGAGCGGGGTGGCATCGTCCACGACGGACAGCAGTTTCGAGGCCTGCGCCCGCAGCGCCGCGGCGCCGTGCCCGGACAGGGGCCACGGGACCGGCACTCCGGCGGGCCAGCTCGGCGTGGTTTCCACGACCTCGGCGGCGGGGGCTTCCTCGACGATCACGTGCGCGTTGGTCCCGCTGACCCCGAACGACGAGACACCGGCGCGGCGCGGCTTCTCCCCCGCCGGCCACGGACGCTCCTCCGTCAGCAGCGAGACGTTCCCGGCGGTCCAGTCGACCTCGGCGCTCGGCTCGGTGACGTGCAGGGTCTTCGGCAGCACGCCGTTGCGCAGCGCCTGCACCATCTTGATCACGCCGCCGACGCCGGCCGCGCCCTGGGCGTGGCCGATGTTCGACTTGATCGAACCGAGCCACAGTGGACGGTCGCGGTCCTGGCCGTAGGTGGCGAGCACGGCCTGCGCCTCGATCGGGTCGCCGAGCGTGGTGCCGGTGCCGTGCCCTTCGACGGCGTCCACATCGGACGCCGAGAGCTGCGCGTTGGCCAGCGCCTGGCGGATGACGCGCTGCTGGGACGGGCCGTTGGGCGCGGTGAGGCCGTTGGACGCGCCGTCGGAGTTGACCGCGGTGCCGCGCACGACGGCGAGGACCCGGTGGCCGTTGCGGCGGGCGTCGGACAGCCGCTCCAGCAGGAGCGTGCCCGCGCCTTCGGCCCAGCCGGTGCCGTCGGCGCTGTCGGAGAACGGCTTGCAGCGGCCGTCGGCGGCGAGCCCGCGCTGGCGGCTGAACGCGACGAACGGGCCGGGCCGCGACATCACCATCACGCCGCCGGCGAGTGCGAGCGCGCAGTCGCGCTGCCGCAGCGCCTGCACGGCCAGGTGCAACGCGACGAGCGACGACGAGCAGGCCGTGTCGACGGTGATGGCCGGGCCTTCCAGGCCCAGCGCGTAGGCGATCCGGCCGGAGATGACCGAGCCGGCGTTGCCGGTGCTCAGGTAGTCCTGCACTTCACCGGCGAGCACCGACTGCGGCAGCTCGTCGTAGTAGTCCTGGTCGCCGCTGCCGAGGAAGACGCCGACCTGCTGCTTGGCCAGGGAATGGGGTGCGATGCCGGCGCGTTCGAAGGTCTCCCACGCCAGCTCCAGCGTGAGGCGCTGCTGCGGGTCCATGGCGAGCGCCTCGCGCGGCGAGATGCCGAAGAACGGCGCGTCGAACTGGGCGACGTCGTGGATGAAGCCGCCCTCGCTCACGTAGCTCGTGCCCGGGCTGTCGGGGTCGGCGTCGAACATCGTGTCCAGGTTCCAGCCGCGGTCGGCCGGGAACGGCCCGATCGCGTCGCGGCCCTGCGCCACCAGTTCCCAGAGGTCCTCCGGGGACCGGACGTCGCCCGGGTACCGGCAGCCCATCGCGACGATGGCGATCGGCTCGGCTCCGGCGGCCTCGACCTCGCGCAGCCGCTCCCGCGTCTCCTGCAGGTTGGCGGTCACCCGCTTCAGGTAGTCGACCAGCTTGCTTTCGTCAGTCATCGTGGACATACCTCTCAGGCGCCGAGCTCGTTGTCGATGAGGGCGAACAGCTCATCCGTGGTCGCGGTCTCCAGCACTTCGGTGGTCTTCGTGCCGGACAGGGTCTTGTGCAGGGTGGTCACCATCGCCTGCAGGCGGGCGACGATCCGGGACCGGTCGATCTCCGCGGCGTCCAAAGTGGACGTCACGGCTTCGAGCCGGTCGAGTTCCGTCTCCAGCGGGACCGCCGCTTCGCCGCCCAGCTGCGTCCACAGGTGCTCGGCGAGCGCCTGCGGGTTGACGTGGTCGAACGCGACGGTGGCCGGGAGCTTGAGACCGGTGGCGACGCCGAGCCGGTTGCGCAGGTCGACCGCGGTGACCGAGTCGAACCCGAGCTCCTTGAACGCGCGGGCCGGTTCGACCGCCGAGCCGTTGTCGTAGCCGGCGACCACGGCGACCTGGCCGCGGACCAGCTCCAGCAGTGTCCGCTGCTGTTCGGCGGTGGTCAGCGAGGCCAGCTTCCCCTTCAGGTCGCCGGTGTCCTCGACCGGACCGGACTCCTCCTGGGCGACCTCGGCCAGGGCGCGCAGCAGCGGCCGCGGCCGGGCGAGCTGGTACACCGGGGCGAACACGGCCCAGTCGATGTCGGCGACCACCAGGTGGGTCTCGTCGCGGTCCAGGGCCTGGCCCAGGGCCTCGACCGCGAGCTCCGGGGCCATCTCGGCCAGGCCGATGCGCCGCAGCAGGTCGCTCGCCTCGGCGCCGACCATGCCCCCGCCGCCCCACGAACCCCAGGCGACGGCGGTCGCGGTACGTCCCGCGGCACGGCGGCGGCGGGCGAGCGCGTCGAGGTAGGCGTTGCCCGCGGCGTACGCGGGCTGGCCGGAGGTGCCCCACACGGCGGCACCGGAGGACATCAGCACGAACGCGTCCAGCTCGGTGTCGCCCAGCAGCTCGTCGAGCAGGGCCGCGCCGGTGATCTTGGCGCGGGTGGCGGCGGCGAACTCCGCGGGCGTGACGTCGGCCAGGGCCGGCTCGTCGGTCAGCACGCCGGCGGCGTGCACCACCGCCGTCGGCGGGTGCTCGGCCAGCAGCGCCGCGAGCGCCCGCTCGTCGGTGACGTCGCAGGCCGCGACCGTGACGCGGGTGCCGCCCAGCTCGTCGACCAGCTCACGCGCGCCCACGGCGTCGAGGCCGCGGCGGCTGGTGAGCACGAGGTGCTCGGCGCCGCGGCCGGCCAGCCAGCGGGCGACGTGCGCGCCGACCGCGCCCGTGCCGCCGGTGACCAGCACCGTTCCCCGCGGCGTCCACTCGGTCTCGGTTGCCGGCAGCGGCGCGCGGACCATGCGCCGGGCGAACACCCCGGACGGCCGGATCGCGACCTGGTCCTCGTTGTCCGCTCCGGACACCACCGAGGCCAGCCGCGCGGCGTCCGCGGGACCCTCGACGTCGACCAGGCCACCCCAGGTGGCGGGCTGGTCGAGCGCGACGACCGTGCCGAGGCCCCACACCGCGGCGGCGGCCGGGTCGGCGTCGGCGAAGGCGTCCACCGCGACCGCGCCGCGGGTGACGACCCACACCGGAGCGTCGCTGTCACGCAGGACTTGCAGCAGGGCGATGGTGGCGGCGACCGCGGTGCTGAGCGCGGGGTGCTCCGGGTGTTCGCGGGTGTCGAGGGCCAGCAGCGACAGCACGCCGTCGAACGGCCGCAACGCCGTCGCTTCGGTGAGCGCCTCGGCCAGTTCCCCGTGCTCGGCGATCACCCGGACGACATCGCCCTGCTCGGCGAGCGCATCGGCCAGTTCGGCCGCCTCGGGGACGTCAGCCGGGACGACGACCAGCCAGGTGCCGATCAGCCCGCCCGTGACGGTCACCGGCGCCCAGGAGACCCGGTAGCGCCAGGACTCCACAGTGGACAGGTCGGTGCGGCGGCCGTGCCAGGCGGCCAGCGCCGGGACGACCTCGGCCAGCGGGGCGGCTTCGACGCCGAGCCGGGCGGCGAGCGCGTCGACGTCGCCGGCGGTGACGTCCTGCCAGAAGTCCTGGTCGGCGACCTGCGCTCCGGTCACGGGAGCCGCGGGGGCTTCCTCTTCGTGCCAGAAGCGCTTGTGCTGGAACGGGTACGTCGGCAGTTCGACGATCCGGCCGCCGGGGACGAGGGAGGCCCAGCCGGCCGCGCCGCCGCGGACCGAGTGCTCGGCCAGCGACGTCGCGAACCGGGTCATGCTGCCTTCGTCCCGGCGCAGGGTCCCGGTGACGGAACCGCTGTGGCCGCCTTCGTCGAGCGTCTCCTGGATGCTCATCGCGAGCACCGGGTGCGGGCTGACCTCGACGAACCGGGTGTAGCCCGCCTCGGCGAGCTTCGCGACGACCGGGGCGAACCGGACCGTGGTGCGCAGGTTCGTGAACCAGTACCGGGCGTCCATGGTCGCCCCGGGTTCCTCGGTCACCGTGGAGGTCATCGCGACCGTTCCAGCGCCGGGGGTGATCGGGCCGAGGTCGGCCAGCAGGCGGTCGGCGAGGTGCTCCACGTGCGCGGAGTGCGACGCGTAGTCCACCGGCACGCGCTTGGCGCGGAAGCCTTCGGCGACGAGCTGGTCACGCAGCTGGTCGAGGGCATCGCCGTCACCGGAGAGCACCGCCGAGGTGGCGCCGTTGTCGGCGGCCAGGGAGATCCGGCCGTCCCACGCGCCGAGGCGGGCCGACAGCTCGGCGGCGGGCAGGCCGGCGGCGAGCATGCCACCGCCGCGGCCGCCGAGGACGTCGCCGATCGCCTTGCTGCGCAACGCGACCACGCGGGCACCGTCCTCAAGGGACAGGGCACCCGAGACGCTGGCCGCGGCGATCTCCCCCTGGGAGTGCCCGATGACCATGTCCGGCTCGACGCCGTGCGCGCGCCACAGCGCGGCCAGCGAGACCATCACCGCCCACAGCATCGGCTGGACGACGTCGACCCGGTCGGCGGGCGGCGTGCCGGGCTCGCCGTGGAGCACGGCGACGACCGACCAGCCGGTGAACTCGGACAGCGCCGCGTCGCACTCGGCCATCCGGGCGGCGAACGCGGGCGACTGGGTCAGCAGCTCGGTCGCCATGCCGGTCCACTGGGAGCCCTGGCCGGGGAAGACGAACACGGTCTTGCCGCGGACGTCGGCGGTCCCGGTGACGACGTCGGGGCGTGACCCGCCCGCGGCCAGCGTCTCCAGGGCCTGCCGGGGGTCGGTCGACAGCACCACCGCGCGGTGGTCGAACTGCGCGCGACCGGTGGCGAGGGTGTGGGCGACGTCGACGAGGTTCTCGTCCACATGGGACACCAGCCGACCGGCGGCCGCGGCCAGCGCGGCCGGGGTCTTCGCCGAGAGCACGAGCGGGTGGACCACCGGCGCGGGCGGTTCTTCCCGCTCCTGGTCCGGTGCCTGCTCCAGGATCACGTGCGCGTTGGTGCCGCTGACGCCGAACGAGGACACGGCCGCGCGGCGCGGGCGGGAGACCTCGGGCCACTCACGCGGCTCCGCCAGCAGCTCCACCGCGCCCGCGGTCCAGTCGACGTGGCTCGACGGGGTGCCGAGGTGCAAGGTGCGCGGCAGCCTGCCGTGCCGCAGCGCCTGCACCATCTTGATCACGCCGGCGACGCCGGCGGCGGCCTGCGGGTGCCCCATGTTGGACTTGATCGAGCCGAGCAGCAGCGGCTCGCCCGTCGTGCGCTGCCCGTAGGTCTCCATCAGCGACTGCGCCTCGATCGGGTCGCCGAGCGCGGTGCCGGTGCCGTGAGCCTCGACGGCGTCCACATCGGACACCGACAGCCCGGCGTCGGCCAGCGCCGCCTCGATCACCCGGACCTGCGACGGGCCGTTCGGGGCGGAGAAGCCGTTGCTCGCGCCGTCCTGGTTGACCGCGGAACCGCGCAGCACCGCCAGAACCCGGTGACCGTTGCGGCGCGCGTCCGAGAGGCGCTCCACCACGAGCACGCCGACGCCCTCGGCCCACGACGTGCCGTCGGCGTCGTCGGAGAACGACTTGCTGCGCCCGTCCGCGGCCAGGCCGCGGCGGCCGGAGAAGTCGACGAACATCTCGGGCGTGCCCATCACGGCCACGCCGCTGACCAGCGCGAGCGTGCAGTCGCCGCGGCGCAGGCCCTGGGCCGCCATGTGCAGGGCCACCAGCGACGACGAGCACGCGGTGTCCACCGAAACCGACGGTCCTTCGAGCCCAAGAGTGTAGGAGACCTGCCCGGAGACCAGGCTTCCTTCGGGGCTGCCGCCGCTGTAGTCGTGGTACATCACGCCGGCGAAGACACCGGTGGGGCTGCCCTTCAGCGCCTGCGGGTCGAGCCCGGCGCGCTCGATGGCCTCCCAGGACGCTTCGAGCAGGATCCGCTGCTGGGGGTCGGCGCGGCGGGCGTCCCGCGGGCTGATGCCGAAGAACTCCGCGTCGAAGTTCGCGGCGTCGTAGAGGAAACCGCCGTGGCGCGTGTAGGTCTTGCCGGGCCGCTCGGGCGTCGGGTCGTAGACGCCCTCGATGTCCCAGCCGCGGTCGGCGGGGAACTCGCCGATGACGTCCCGGCCCTCGTCGACGACGTCCCAGAGGTCGTCCGGCGTCGCGATGCCCCCGGGGTAGCGGCAGCTCATGCCGATGATCGCGAGGGGCTCGGTGTCCCTGGTCTCCAGCTCGTGCACGCGGTGCCGGGCCTGCTTGAGGTCCGCCGTCGCGCGCTTGAGGTAGTCGCGGAGCTTGTCCTCGTTGCCCATGGCTTTCCCGTTCACCGAAACTCCCATCACGAAATGCCCAGTTCGTTGTCCAGCGCGGCGAAGAGCTCGTCGTCGGTGGCGGCGTCGAAGTCGGCCTCCGGCGCGTCGTGGCCGGTGTGCGCGTCGGTCCACTTGCGCACCAGGGCGTCGAGCCGGGCGGTGACCTTCGCGGCCGAGCCGTTGAGCGACCCGGCGGCGCCGCCGAGCAGCGCCTCGAGCCGGTCGATCTCGGCCAGCAGCGGCTCGGCGGCGCCGCGGGCCGGGCCGAGCAGCGCGTTCAGGCGCCGGGCGAGCGCGGCCGGCGTCGGGTGGTCGAACACGATGGTCGCGGTCAGCTTCAGGCCGGTCAGCGCCCCGAGCTGGTTGCGCAGCTCCACCGAGGTGAGCGAGTCGAAACCCATCTCCTGGAAGGCGCGCTCGGGCTCGACCGACGCGGCCGAACTGAACCCCAGCACCGCGGCGACCTGCTCGGCCACCACGGTCAGGAGGTGGGCCTCGCGCTCGGACTCGGGCAGCGCGCCCAGCCGGGCGGCGACCGCGCCGCCGGACCGCGCGGCCGGGCGGCGGCTCGGCGCGGGCCGGACGAGCCCGCGCAGGACCGGCGGCAGGGCGTCGCTGCGGGCGCGCAAGGCCGCGAGGTCGAGCTTCACCGGCGCCAGCACGGCGTCGTCGGCGGTGAGGCACGCGTCGAGCAGGGCAAGGGCTTCGCCGGTGGCCATCGGCGGCGTGCCGAGGCGGCGCAGCCGGCGGAAGTCGGCCTCGTCGAGTTCGCCGGCCATGCCGCCGTCCTCGGCCCAGGCACCCCAGGCCAGTGCCGTCGCCGCGAGCCCGTGGGCCCGGCGGTGGCGGGCCAGCTCGTCGAGGTAGGCGTTGGCGGCGGCGTACCCGGCCTGCCCGGCCGCGAGGACGGTGCTCGCGGCCGAGGAGAACAGGACGAACGCGGCCAGGTCGCGGGTCAGCTCGTGCAGGTGCCACGCGCCGTCGACCTTGGGCGCGAAGACGCGGTCCAGCTCGTCGTCGGTGAGGGTCTCGACCCGGCCACCGGCGGCGACACCGGCCGCGTGCAGGACGGCGGTCAGCGGCGCGTCGGCCGGGACCGCGTCGAGCAGCGCCCGCACGGACGCCGCGTCGGTGACGTCGCAGCTCGCGATCGTCACCTCGCCGCCCAGCTGCCGGAGTTCTTCGCTCAGCTCGGCCGCACCGGGCGCGTCGGCGCCCCGGCGGCTGGTGAGCAGCAGGCGGCGCACGCCGTGGCGCGTCACCAGGTGCTTCGCGACGACCGCCCCGAGCCCGCCGGTGCCGCCGGTGATGAGGACGGTCCCGTCGGGGTTCCAGTTCAGCTCCCCGGCCGGCGGGGTCGCGGGGGTCAGGCGCGGCACGACGACCTTGCCGTCGCGGACCGCCACCTCGGGTTCGCCGGTGGCCAAGGCGGGCCCGGCGGCGCCGTTCGCGTCGAGGTCGACGAGCACGAACCGGCCCGGGTTCTCGGCTTCGGCCGCCCGGATCAGGCCCCAGACCGGCGCGAGGGCCGGGTCGACGTCCTCGCCGTCGACCGACACCGCGCCGCGCGTGACCACGGCCAAGCGGGTTTCGCCGTCTTCGGCGAGCAGTTCCCGGACCGCGGTGAGCACCTGCCGCGTGACCGCGCGGGCCGCGGCGGGCGGCGAACCGTCCGGAGTGGACACTTCCAGCACCTTCGCGGCCCCGGCGTTCCCGGTGGGGGAAGCGGGTTCCCACGCCACCCGGAACAGCGAGTCCCGGCTCGGCGCCAGCTTGTCCAGCGAGATCGGCCGCGCGGCCAGGGACTCGACGGACAGCACGGGCGCGCCGGCGTCGTCGGCGATCCGCAGCGTGATGGTGTCCGGGCTGGTCGGCGACACGTGCACCCGCAGCGCCGCGGCGCCCGCGCGGTGCAGGGTGGTACCGCTGAAGGCGAACGGCAGCATCGGCTTCGCTTCGCCGTCCCCGGGCTCCGGGCCGAGCAGCTGAGCGTGCATCGCGGCGTCGAGCAGCGCCGGGTGCAGGCCGTAGCCGGCGGCGTCGGCGCTGTCGGGCAGGACGACGTCGGCGTACACGTCGTCGCCGCGGCGCCACATCGCCCGCAGGCCCTGGAAGGCGGTGCCGTAGTCGTAGCCCAGCTCCGCCAGGTGCGCGTAGGGGTCGGCCAGCTCGACCTCGACGGCCCCCGCCGGCGGCCACTCGGCCAGGTCGAACGCCGGCGGTTCCGCCTCGGTACCGGCGAACCCTTCGGCGTGCCGGATCCAGGTGTCCTGGCCGTCGAGTCGCGAGTGGACGGTGAGCCGGCGGCGGCCGTCGTCCTCGGCGTCCACCGAAACCTGGATCGCCGCGCCCCCGCCTTCGGCCAGGGTCAGCGGGGCGTGCAGCGTCAGCTCCTCGATCCGGGCGCAGCCGGCCTCGTCGGCGGCGCGCTGCGCCAGCTCGAGGAACGCCGTGCCGGGCAACAGGATCGTGCCGAGGACGACGTGGTCGGCCAGCCACGGCGCGGTGGCGGTGGACAGCCGGCCGGTGAGCACCAGCGTGTCGGAGTCCGGCACCCGCACGACGGCGCTGAGCACGGGGTGCCCAGCGGGCTGCTGGCCGTGGTCGGCGGCGTCCCCGGCCGCGGTGGTGGCGGGTGCCCAGTAACGGGTGCGGCGGAACGAGTAGGTGGGCAGCGCGACCCGCCGGGCGCCGGCGTAGAACGCCGCCCAGTCCACGGGAATCCCCCGCGTGTGCAGGGTCGCGAGCGCGGTCACGACGGTGTGGGCTTCGGGGCGGTCCTTGCGCTGGGCCGGCACGAAGGCGAGTGCGTCGTCGTCCAGCGCGGCCTGGGCGGCGGCGGTGAGCACCGCGCCCGGCCCGATCTCGACGAACGTCCGGACGCCCTCGCCGGCCAGTGTGCGCACGCCGTCGTGGAACCGGACGGCCGCGCGGACCTGGTGCACCCAGTACTCCGGCGTCGCCAGGTCGGCGTCGGCGGAGACCGTCGAGACGATCGGGATCGCGGGCGCGTGGTAAGTGAGCGTCTTCGCGACGGCGGCGAACTCGGCGAGCATCGGGTCCATCAGCGGCGAGTGGAAGGCGTGCGAGACGCGCAGTTTCGAGGTCTTGCGGCCGTCGAACTCCGCGACGACTCCCGCGACGGCCGCTTCGGTGCCGCTGAGCACAACTGAGTCCGGACCGTTGATGGCGGCGATGCTCACGTCGGAAGTGAGCAGCGGCATCACCTCGGCTTCGGTGGCCTGGATCGCGACCATCGCGCCACCGGCGGGCAGGGCCTGCATGAGCTTCGCCCGCGCGGCGACCAGCGTGCAGGCGTCGCCGAGCGAAAGGACGCCGGCGACGTGCGCCGCGGCCAGTTCGCCGATGGAGTGCCCGAGCAGGAAGTCCGGCCGCGCGCCCCAGGTCGCCAGCAAGCGGAACAACGCGACCTCGACGGCGAACAGCGCGGGCTGCGTGAAGCCGGTCTGCCGCAGTGCTTCCTCGTCGTCGAGCACCGTCCTCAGTGGACGGTCGAGGTGCTGGTCCAGTTCGGCCGCCACGGCGTCGAGCGCTTCGGCGAAGGCCGGGTACTGCTCGGCCAGAGCCAGGCCCATCCCGGCGCGCTGGGCGCCCTGACCGGTGAACAGGAACGCCGTCCGGCCGCTGCGCCGGCGGCCGCGCACGACGCCGGGTGCGTCGGCACCCTCGGCAAGCGCGGTGAGCCCGGCGAGCAGCTCCGTGCGGTCGGTGCCGACGACGACGGCCCGGTGGTCCAGCGCCGAACGCGTGGTGGCGAGCGAAAAACCGATGTCTTCGAGCGAACCGGCGGCATCGGCGAGCCGCCGCGCCTGCGCGGCCAGGGTGTCCGCCGAGTCGGCCGACACCTGCCACGCGACGACGGGCAGCGCGGCAGGGGGCGCCGGCTCCTCCTGGACCGCCTCCGCCTGCTCGACGATCACGTGGGCGTTCGTGCCGCTGATGCCGAACGACGACACCGCGCCGCGGCGGGGCCGGGACACCGCGGGCCACTCGCGGGACTCGGTGAGCAGCTCGACGCGCCCGGCCGACCAGTCGACGTGCGGCGAGGGCGCGTCCACGTGCAGCGTCTTCGGCAGCACGCCGTGGCGGATGGCCTGCACGACCTTGATCACGCCGCCGACGCCGGCGGCGGCCTGCGCGTGCCCGATGTTCGACTTGAGCGAGCCGAGCCACAGCGGCTCTTCGGCCGTTTCGGGGCGCTGGCCGTAGGTCGCCAGCAGGGCCTGCGCCTCGATCGGGTCGCCCAGCTTCGTCCCGGTGCCGTGCCCTTCGACCAAGTCGACGTCCGATGTGGACAGTCCGGCCGATTCGAGCGCCTGCTGGATGACCCGCTGCTGCGCCGGTCCGTTGGGGACGGTGAGCCCGCTGGAGGCGCCGTCGGAGTTCACCGCGCTGCCGCGCACGACGGCGAGCACGTCGTGGCCGAGCCGGCGGGCGTCGGACAGCCGCTCGACGACGAGCACGCCGACGCCCTCGCCCCAGCCCGTGCCGTCGGCGCCCGCGGCGAACGCCTTGCAGCGTCCGTCGTCCGACAGGCCGCGCTGCTCGGCGAAGTCGATGAAGGTGCCTGGTGTGGCCATCACGGTGACCCCGCCGACGAGGGCCAGCGCGCAGTCGCCGCGGCGCAGCGCCTGGGCGGCCCAGTGCAGGGCGACGAGCGAGGACGAACACGCGGTGTCCACGGTGACCGCCGGGCCCTCCAGCCCGAGCGCGTAGGCGACGCGGCCGGAGACGACGCTGCCGGCGGCCTCGTGGCCGAGGTAGTCGTGGTACATCACGCCGGCGAACACGCCGGTGTCGCTGCCGCGCAACGTCTCCGGCACGATGCCGGCCCGTTCCAGCGCGGTCCACGACGTCTGCAGCAGCAGGCGTTGCTGGGCGTCCATCGCGCGTGCCTCGCGCGGCGAGATGCCGAAGAACTCGGGGTCGAACTCGGCGGCGTCGTAGAGGAAGCCGGCCTCGCGGGTGTTGGTGGTGCCGGGCCGTTCGCCCGCCGGGTCGTAGAGCGCGTCCAGTGCCCAGCCGCGGTCGGCCGGGAACGGGCCGATGGCGTCGGTGCCGGTCGCCACCAGCTCCCACAGGTCGTCCGGGGAGCCGACGCCACCGGGGAACCGGCAGTCCATGCCGACGATGGCGATCGGCTCGGTGCCGGCCTCCCGCGCGTCCCGCAGGGCCTGCTTCGCCTCGCGCAGTTCGGCGGTGGCGCGCTTGAGGTAACCGAGCAGCTTGCCCTCATTTTCCGTGCTCACGTCATGACCCCCAGTTCGGCACCGGCGAAGCAGAAATTGGCACTCACGTAATCGACCGCCTCGGGAAGTTGCCGCGATTTCCAGGTGATTCCGGGAAAAACGCTACCCAGATGTATTCGCCCGCCCCACCCCTAACGGGCCCAGGCAGGGGCCCGGGGCACCTCGCAGGTAATCGCCGACCGTCGCAGTCGGGATCAGCGGAGCAGTTCGGCCATCACCGTGCGCGGCGCCGGCAGTGCGGCGATCTCTTCGCGCAACGCCGTCGCGGCGCGGGACAGGTCCTCGTCGGTCGTCAGCGTGCGCGCTTCTTCGCCGGATCCGGTCTTCCCGGCGCCGGCCGCCGTGATGCGGGACGCGATCGCCGACTCGGCCAACGAAAGCTGGGGCAGGCCGTGCGCCGCTGCCGCGAGGGCCAGGGCCGCGTCGCCGTCGTGGATGACCGCCGCGCACGTCGGCAGCAACGCCGCCGGGGGCGCGGAGTCGACGAGCCGGACGTTGGCCGGCATCGTGACCCCCGCCGGGATGCGGGCCGCGCACACCAGCTCGAAGTCCGCTCCGGCGACCACGTCGAAGAGCGGGCCGAACAGCGTTTCGTCGGTGAGGGACAACAGCACCCGGCTGCGCCTTGCCTTGCGGCGCAACCAGTTCGGCACCACCACGGGACCGAAGTAGGGCACGTGCCGCATCGCGCGGACCTCGCCGCTCCCGGCCCGCAGCGACGGCGGCACGGTGTCCAAAGTGACGTCCGCGGTGTCGTCGGTGGCCGGCTCGTCCAGTGCGCCGAGGACGCGGACGGCGACGGCCCCGACCGCCCGCGCGGCGGCCGTTCCCGCCGGGGCCAGAGCGTCGGACACCACGACCTGGGGGCGCCACAGCTCGGCGAACCCGGTCAGGGCGGCGGACTCGGCGAGCGCCCCCTCGTCCCCGCTTTCCAGCTCGATCGCCACCGAACTGGTGCGGAGGATCTCTTCGACGAACGAAGGGCGTCCGGCGATCTTCACGTCATGGCCCGCCGTCCGCAATGCCCACGCGAATGGCGCGAGGTTGTGCAGCCGGGCGGGCGAAGACGGGGCGGCCATGAGCACACGCATGGAATCCACTCCAGAAAAAGGAAACCGGGGCACCCCCGGCGCGAATGGTTGTTTCGAGATTAACCGCGCCGCAGGTGCCCCAGTACCCCTATCGCTCACTGCCCGGGCAGGGTCACCGCCTCGATCGGCTTGCGCCGCATGGCGAGCCGCCCGGCGAGCGCGGTGACCGGCCAGACGATCAGGAACACCGCGACCACCACCGCGACGAACACCCAGATCGGCCCCGACGGGATGATCTCGCCGGTCGTGATCGCCATCGGCAGCACCGTGAACAACGAAATGACTATCCCGAGCACCAGCCCGACCACCGCGACGATGCCGCCCTCGATGAACAGCATCCGCCGGACCTGCCGGCGATCGGCGCCGGCGAGCCGCTGCACGCCGAACTCCCGGCGGCGGGCGAGCACGGCCACCGCGAGCGTGTTCACCGCCGCGATCGCCGCGTAGGCGATGGCGAGCACGGCCAGCAGGTAGTTGATCAACGCCTCGACGTCGGCACCCGCCTGGAAGTTCCGCGCCAGCGTCCCGTCGTCGCCGACGGTGGTGCCCGGGAAGCTCCGCAGCTGCTCGCCGAGCGTGGACATCAGGGCGTCCACGTCCTGCCCGGGTGCGGCCTTGACCAGCACCTGGTCCGGCAGCCCGGCGGTGGTGTGCGCCGTGAGGAGGTCGGCGGGCAGCACCATGCTCGGGTAGCTCGACGGGCTGTCGAGCAGCGCGACCACGTTCACCGCCACCGAGGCCCCGTCGCCGAGGCGCATGGTGATCCGGTCGCCGAGCTTGATCTCCAGGTCGTCCGCGACGCCCTCGGGCAGCGCGACCGCGTCGCCGCTGAGGTTCCTGAGCGACCCCTGCGTGACCTCGGTCGCGAGCACCGTGCCGCCCTGGTCCTCGGCGGCGACGCCGAACAGGCGCAGCGGATCGCTGCCGTTGCCGTCGTAGGGCTGCTCGATCCAGCCGCGGCTGGTGACGAGCGGCGACACGGTGCCGACGCCCGGCGTGCTCCGGATCCGCGCCAGCTCGTCCGGTGAGACGCCACCGGTGTTCGTGCTGACGACCGCGTCCGCGACCAGCTGGCCGGCGTACGACGACACCTGGGCCCGCTGCGCGGTGGTCTCCGAATACACGTTGCCGAGCGCGACCGCGGTGGCGAGCGTGATCGGGGTGAGCGCCGCGGCGAACGCCACCGCGCGCGTCCGGGAGTTGATCACGGCCAGGGTGGCGTCCCGGCCCGCGATCCGCTGGATGAGCGGGCCGAAGCGGTCGGCGACGAAGGTCATGATCTCCGGGCCGATCAGCGCCACCGCGATGGCGCCGGTGAGCAGCGCCGGGCCGCCGATCGCCGCGGCCGAGTCGGCCGGCATGAAGACCGTGGTGGCGGCCAGCAGCACGGTCACGGCGGCGAACACCAGTGCGCCCGTGCGGCGCAACGGGTTCACCTTCGCGCTCGGGATCGCGGCCTCGGCCAGCGCCTGGATCGGCCGGGCCCGCGACGCCGCCAGCGCGGCGAACCACGCGGCCGCGAAGGTGATCGCGAGCGTGGCGACGATGCCCGCGCCGAACGCGATGATGTCCTGGGCGAACACCAGGTCCTCCGGCACGATGCCGATCGAGACGCTGGTGGTGAAGATCCGGTCGCCGATCAGGCTGCCGAGCAACGCTCCGCACACCGCGGCGATCGCCCCGACGGCCATGGTCTCGGCGACGACCATCCGGTGCACCTGCTTCGGCGTCGCGCCGGTGGCCCGCAGCAGCGCGATCTCCTGCTGCCGCTGCCGCACGGTCAGGCCGATCGTCGCGGAGACGACCAGCGCCATGACCACCAGCACCATGCCGCCGAACACCGCGGCCAGCAGGATGAGCGGGAGCCGGCTGGAGTCCACGCCGAGGAATTCGGCCGCGCCGCGGTCGTCGCCGGTCAGCACGCTGACGCCGCCGACCTCGCCGGCGATGCGCGCGGCGAGCTCACCCGCGTCCACGCCGTCGGCGGGGAACACGCCGACCAGGTCGACGCGCCCCTGGTGGGTGGCGAACCGCTGCGCGTCGGCGGCCGGGAAGAAGAACGCGGGTGCCCGCACGGCCTGGCCCGGCTCGGCGATCCCGGCGACGGTGAAGGACTGCTGCCGGCCGTCGACCACCAGGTCGACGGTCCCGCCGGCCGCGACCCCGGCCGCGCTCGCCGTGGCCGGGTCGAGCACGACCTGGCCGGGCGCCGTGGGCTGCGCGCCCTGGCGCACGGTGTAGCCGCCGAGGGCGGCGGAGTCCCAGCTGTGTCCGGAAAGCACGGCCGAGCCCTGCGGCGAGCCGTCCCGCAGGAGCACGGCGGGGAACGAGACGTCCGCCACCGCGCGCCCGACGCCCGGGACCGCGGCGATCTTGGCGACCTGGTCGGCGGGCAGCCCGGCACGCTCGGCGTACGGGACGACCTCCGACTCTTCGTCGGGCAGCTTGAACCCCGACGAGCCGCCGACCACGACCGGCGCCGACGCGAGCCGCTGCGGCTTCGCCTGCAGCACGATGGCGGTCTCGAACAGCCCGGCGCACGCGATCAGCAACCCGCAGCCGATGAGGATCGCGACGAAGGACGCGAGCGACGCCGCCACGCGGAACCGCAGGCTGGCCAGGGCCAGGTTGAGCACCACTCGCCGCGAGCTCACCGCTGCCTCCGCGCCTTGGCCTGCGCGCCCAGCTGCGCCAGCATCGAGGCGACGGCCTCCACGCCCGGCGAGGCCAGCTGGGTGACGATCTGGCCGTCCACGAGGAACAGCACGTTGTCCGCGAAGGACGCCGCCACCGGGTCGTGCGTGACCATCACGATGGTCTGCCCCGCGCGCACCAGTTCGCGCATCAGGTTCAGGACCTCGAGCGCGGTGTTCGTGTCGAGCGCGCCGGTCGGTTCGTCGGCGAACACCACCGCGGGCCGGGCCGCGAGCGCGCGGGCGATCGCGACGCGCTGCTGCTGGCCGCCGGAAAGCTCACCGGGGCGGTGCTTCACGCGCTGCGACAGCCCCACGCGCGCGATCACCTCGTTCACCCACGCCCGGTCCGGCTCGCGGCCGGCCAGCAGCGTCGGCAGGGTGACGTTCTGCTCGACGTTCAGCGCGGGCATGAGGTTGAACGACTGGAAGACGAAGGCGACGTGCTGACGGCGCAGCACCGTCAGCTGGGTTTCGCTCTTGCCCTTCAGGTCGGCACCGGCCAGCCGGACGCTGCCGGAGGTCGGCTTGTCCAGGCCCGCCGCGCAGTGCAGCAGCGTGCTCTTGCCGGAGCCCGACGGGCCCATCACCGCGGTGAAGGAGCCGGCGGGGAAGCTGACGGACACCCCGGCAAGCGCTTCCACCGCGCTGTCACCGGAGCCGTAGGTCTTGTGCACCGAGTCCAGCTGGACCGGTGACTCGACGGAAGTCATGGCGGACACGTCGTTCACTCCGATCCTTCCCGGGGGCGGCGGGCCGGGTCGAGGTACCACCAGAGCAGCAGCACGACCCCGCCGATGCCGATCGTCCACAGCCAGAACGGCGCCTTGAAGCTCATCGTGATCAGGCACATGAGCAGCCAGATCACGAACTGGGCGCCGCCGACGATCGCCCACACGACCGTGACGATCCAGCGGGTGAGCCCACCTTTGGACCGGGCTTCGTCGATACTCTCCGGCATGGAGTCCCCCATATCGGGTTTGCAAGATAACTGTGTATGGCTTACACAGTTTAGCAGCGGGCGGCGCTCCGGACCACCCCGGCCCTACCCGCCCGCCCCGGACACCGCGCGCAGGCGGCGGTCCCACTCGCGCGCGGCCCACACACCACCCGCCAGCGCCCCGCCGCCGAACAGCACCCAGAGCAGCCACGGGTCCCATTCCCCGCTGATCACGCCGACCATCAGCCAGATGACGACGTGGACGACGCTGACGAGCAGCCACAGCGCGACCGCGACCCGCGGCGCCGCCTCGAGCGCCGGCGGGATGACGTCCCCTACCCGGCCGGCGACCGCGACGCGCAGCGCGGCCTGCGTGGTCGCGGTCTGCACCAGCGCCAGCCGCCGGGCGGCCTCGGTGACGTCGTATTCGCCCTCCGAACGGGCGTGCTCGATCTCGGTGGCCGCCAGCTTCCGGTCCAGCTCGGTGACGCGGCCCGCGAAGCGGTGGGTCGCGGTCACGACAGCGGACCTTCGGTCAGGACGCGTTCCCGTGCAGGCTTGGATGCCGCCACGACCATTCCCGTAGCCTCTCAGCTTGATTAGTGTAGGGCTTGCACAGTTTACTCGAAGGACACCGCGGAGCGAAAGATGACCACCGAGCCCGATCGTGCCGACCTCCGGCAGCTGCCCCCCGGGCTGACGCCCGCCTGGGGCGCCGCGCCGCGCCCCCGCCGTGGCCCCAAGCCCTCCCACAACGTGGCACAGATCGTCGCCGCCGCCGTCGAGCTCGCCGACGCCGACGGGCTGGCCGGCGCGTCGCTGCCCAACATCGCCGCCTCGCTCGGGCTGACCACCAACGCGCTGTACCGCTACCTCGGCTCGAAGGACGAACTGCTGGTGCTCCTGGCGGACGCCGGCTTCGGGCCGCCCCCGGAGCTGCCGGCCGGCCTCGGGTGGCGGGCCACCGCGCGAGCCTGGACCCACGCCGCGCTGGAGCGCTACCGCGCCCGCTCGTGGCTGCTGGACGTCCCGGCCCGCGGTGACGCCGTGACCCCGCACCTGCTGGGCTGGACGGAGCTGCTGCTGGCGGCGCTGTCCGCCGCCGGTCTGTCCGATGTGGACGCTCTCGGCTGCGCGCGGCTGGTGGCCGACTTCGCCCGCGGCACGGCCGAACGCCGGCGCGCCCTCGCCGACCCGGACTCGGCCAGTTTCCCCGACCACGCCGACGGTGTCCGCGAATTCCTGCGGCCCCTGCTCGCCGACCGCGGCTACCCCCGCGTGGCCGCCCTCGCGGCCGGGCGGCAGTACCCGGCGGCCGCGGACGTCGACTTCGGCCTGGACCGCGTCCTCGACGGCATCGCCGCCTTCCTCGAAGGGTCTCGTTCCGGGCATTGACCGCCCCTCGCCGTGGTGCCGCGAATGGTTCCGGCGCCGGCCGGGAGCCCCGGCAAAGTCGCGCAGCCAAGCCGGCCGTCACCGGTGACCGGCCGCCCCGAGCCGGTCATGCCACCCCGGACTTTGCCGGAACCCTGCCGGGGGACGGCGGAATCCGCGCGGGTCCCCGCCGCGATCGGTTCCGACAATACGAGCGCGCGCCGGGCGCACCCACCCCTAACGGCCCCGCGACCACGCCCTGATCCCGCCCCTACGCCGCGTGGCGCGCGGCGGCCAAGGTCCGCTTTAGACGGTCTTTAGGGGTTGTCGGTCCTCGTCGGTGGATGACAGATTTTCGGCACGTCCGAAAATCTGTTCACCTCCGTTATGCCGTGCTCGCCACTGTGTCGGCGATGGCCGGTACGGGAATGGCTCGCCCATTGGACTGAGACTGGGGATCGGTATGCACAGGAAGATACGCAAGCTCCTGGTCGTGGGAGCGCACGGCGACGACGAGACGCTCGGCGCGGGCGCCACGATCGCGCGGCTCGCCGACGAAGGCGTGACGATTTCGCTCTGCATCCTGACCAACGACGACGGCTCGCGGTCACCGACCGGCACCGGCGTCGTCAACCGCACCACCGCGATCGAACTGGCCGCGAAAACACTGGGCATCGAACGCGTGCGCATCAACGAATTCGGGGACAACCGGCTCGACACCGTCAGCCACCTCGAGCTCAACCGCGTGGTGGAGAACGAAGTCCGCGACTTCGAACCCGACACGATCTTCACCACGAGCATGTGCGACCTGAGCACCGACCACGCACTGGTCAGCCGCGCCGCGCGGGTGGCGGGCCGGCCGGGCAAGGGCAGCGTGCAGGAGGTCCGGACGTTCGAGATCCGCTCCGCCACCGACGTCGGCGAGGCGTCCGGGCTGCCGGTCACCTTCCGCCCGAACTGCTGGCAGCGCCTCGAGGAATCGCACGTCGACCGCAAGATCGAGGCCCTGCGCGCGTACGGCAAGGAACTCGAGCCGTGGCCGCACCCCCGCAGCGAGCGGGGTGTCCGCGCGCTGGCCGAGTACCGCGGTTCGCAAATCTCCGCCGGCCTCGCCGAAGCCTTCGAAATCGTCCGGGTCGTGCACTGATTTCGTCCCGCCCACATTCCACCGTGCAAGAGACGGGTGAACCGCAATGACGAGTACTGTCGCTGAATTCGAAGCCATCGCCGAGCTGAACCAACTGACCTCGGTCGCGGTGATCGGGATGGGGTACGTCGGCCTCCCGACCGCGCTCGGCCTGCACGAGAGCGGCGTCGAGGTGATCGGCATCGACCTCTCGCAGAACCGCCTCGACGCGATCCGCTCCGGCGAGGTCGACCTGATCGAGGCCGACCACCGCCGGCTGGAGAAGGCCGTGCACCAGGAGGACTTCCGGCTCACCGCCGACTCGGCGCGGATGGCCGAGGCCGACGCGGTGCTGGTGTGCGTCCCGACCGGGCTCGACGAGTACCTGATGCCCGACCTCGGCCCGCTGGAGAGCGCCTGCGCGGCGCTCGTCCGGCACGCCCGGGCCGGCCAGACGCTGATCCTCACCTCCACCAGCTACGTCGGCACGTCCGGGCGGCTGCTGGTGAAGCCGTTGACCGCCCGGGGTTTCCGGGTCGGGCGCGACATCTTCATCGCCTCCAGCCCCGAGCGCATCGACCCCGGCAACGTGACGCACACGCAGCAGGAGACCCCGCGCGTGCTGGGCGGCGTGACGCCGACGTGCACCGCGATGGCGCAGCGCGTGATCAACCTCCTGACCCCGGCCGTGCACTGCGTCAGCTCGGCCGAGGCCGCCGAGCTGACCAAGCTGTACGAGAACACCTTCCGCGCGGTGAACATCGCGCTGGCCAACGAGTTCGCGGAGATCAGCGACGGCTTCGCGATCGACCCGATCGAGGTGATCGACGCGGCGGCGAGCAAGCCGTACGGCTTCATGGCGTTCCACCCCGGCCCCGGTGTCGGCGGCCACTGCATCCCGTGCGACCCGCACTACCTGCTCTGGCAGCTGCGGGCGACGCAGCACAACGCACCGCTCGTCACCCAGGCCATGCACGCCATCGCCGAACGACCCAAGCAGGTCGTCGACCGCGTGGTCAGCACGTTGTCCCACCACGGGAAGGGCCTGGCCGGCACCCGCGTGCTGGTCGTCGGCGTGACGTACAAGCCCGGCGTCCAGGACGTCCGCTCGTCGTCCGCGCTGGACATCATCGACCTGCTGGCGGCGAAGGGCGCGAAGGTCGGCTACCACGACCCGCTGGTGCCGACGATCCGCGTCACCGGGGGTCAGCTGGACAACGTCGTCGAGCCGGAGGGCGGCGACTGGGACGTCGCGCTGATCCACACCGTCCAGCCCGGCCACGGCTACGACTGGCTCGGCGACTGCCCGGTCGTCATCGACGCCACCTACCGCTTCGACCCTTCGCTCTTCGCGAACTGAGAGGACTTCCGACGTGCGTTACCTCATCACCGGCGGCGCCGGCTTCATCGGCTCCCACCTGACCGAATACCTCCTGGACCGCGGCGACGAGGTCGTCGCGCTCGACAACCTCAGCACCGGCACGCTCGACAACCTCGCCGGCTTCCGGGACAACCCGGGCTTCCGCTTCGTGCGCGGCTCGGTCACCGACCCGTCGGCCGTCGAGGCGTGCATGGCCGGGATCGACGCGATCTTCCACCTCGCGGCGGCGGTCGGCGTCTTCACCATCCTCGACAAGACGATGGAGAGCCTGCGCACCAACCTGCACGGCACCGAGACGATGCTGGACGCGGCCCTGCAGCACGACGTGCCGATCCTGGTCGCGTCCACGAGCGAGATCTACGGCAAGAACACCGCCGACGGCCTCACCGAGGACGCCGACCGGATCATCGGCTCGCCGCTGAAGAACCGCTGGTCCTACGCCGAGGCCAAGGCGCTGGACGAGACGTTCGCGTACCTGTACGCGGTGGAGCACGGCCTGCGCACGGTGATCGTCCGGCCGTTCAACACGGTCGGCCCCCGCCAGACGGGCCGCTACGGCATGGTCATCCCCCGGTTCGTGAAGCAGGCCCTGGCCGGCGAGCCGATCACGGTGTTCGGCGACGGCCAGCAGACGCGCTGCTTCTGCCACGTCCTCGACGTGGTGCCGGCGCTGGTGGCCCTGCTGCACGACGAAACGGCGTACGGCAAGGTGTTCAACCTCGGCAGCAACGAGCAGACGACGATTTCGCAGCTGGCGGAGCGCGTGATCACGGCGACGGGCTCGTCGAGCACGATCGCGAAGGTTCCGTACGAGGAGGCTTACGGCGACGGGTACGAGGACATGCAGCGCCGGATCCCGGACTGCACCCGCGCCAACCAGCAGATCGGTTTCGCCCCCACGCGGACCTTGGACGACATCATCACCGCGGTCGTCGCGGACCGTCGGGGGTCTTGAGTTCCGCCCATGGCCCGGGCAGGTGACCTGCCCGGGCCGTGGGGTTTCTTTCCGGCGCTGCATCCCTTCGGGGTGCAGCGCCTTTTCGCGTTGCGGGGTAGCCGGGGGCCGAGTTCCGTAGCCGGCCACCCGAAAGGTCATGAACGACTCGTTCAGCGCGTCGGACGCGATGAACGACCCGTTCATGACATCCGTCAGCGGCCACCGGTCACCGGCCCATCCACGCGTTGCCTGCGCACGGAAACGGCGGAGGTGCCCTGGGCACCTCCGCCGTCCGCGTCCGCGACTACCGCGAACCGAGCCACTCCTCGACCGCCTGCGCGGTCGTCACCGAGCTGCCCTCGACCAGACTGAAGTGGTCACCCGGGACCACCGCGGTCTCGTCCGCCAGACTCCACGCCGTCCGCCACGCCTCCGAGTCCCCGCTGCCGGCTTCGCCCGCGTCGAACCGGTCCTGCGGGCGCACCAGCAGGCTCGGGGCCGCGATCTCCGGCAGGGTGACCTCGGGGAGGACCTCCAGGTACCGGGCGAGCGCGGTCAGCTTGGTCCGGTCGTACGGCCCGTACTTGTCCTCGTTTTCGAGCAGCCCCGAAACCAGGCCGAGCGTGGCCTGGTCGCGCTCCTCCTGGTCGTCGCGCTCCATGTCCTCGCCGCCGGCCGCGTACGTGTCCAGCAGGACGACCGCGGCGGGACCGGTGCCCGACTCCGCCAGCCGGCCCGCGACGGCGTGCGCGAAGATGCCCGCAGACGAGTACCCCAGCAGCGCGAACGGCTCGTCGCCCACGGCCTTGCGGACGCTCTCGGTGAGCACGTCCAGGATGGCCTCAGCCGACTCCGGCAGCAGCTCACCCGCCAGGAACCCCGGCATCGGCAGCGCCGACAGCGTGCGCACGCCGCGGAAGTGCGAAGCGAACCGCGCGTACTGGTACGCGCCGCCCATCGCCGCCGGAGTGGACAGGCACAGCAGGTGCGGCCCGCGCGGGCCCTCGGCCATCCGGACCGGCGCCGGGAGCTGGTCGATGTCGGCCGCCGACCGGAACGCCGGCCGCAACCTCGCCGCCGCGCTCAGCAGGCCGAGCCCGGCCTCCGTCTGTCCTACCCGGACGGCGTCGGTGAACATCTGCTTCAGCCCGTCGGAAGCCGAATCGGCTGCCGCGCCCGCACCGTCCATTTCGGACAGCAGGTGCGCGGTCAGCGCCACCGGGTTCTGGTGGTCGAAGATGACCGTCTGGGACACGCTCAGGCCGGTGGCCGCGTTGAGGCCGTTGCGCAGGCCCACCGCGGTCACCGAGTCGAAGCCCGATTCGAGGAAGTGCCGGTTCGGGTCGACCGCGTCGGCGTCCGCGTAACCGAGTACGGCCGCGGTGTGGTCGAGCACGACCTGCAGGAGGATCTTCTCCCGCTGGGCCTGGGTCTGCCCGGCCAGCCGCTTGCGCAGCACGTCCGGGTCGGCCGCGACGGCGGTGCTCGCCGTGCGGCGCACCGAGACCGGTCCGGCCTTGCCGGATTTCACCGGCGCGGCCACGGTTTCCCGCACCTCGGCGACGGGCCGCACCGTCACGGCGTCGATCGACGCCACCGGCTGGCCGGCCTGGTCGGCCAGCGTCACCGCGACCGCGTCTTCGCCGGCCGGGGTCAGCCGCACGCGCAGCTTCGACGCCGCGGTGGCGTGCAGTTCGACGCCCGCCCAGGCGACCGCGAGGCCCGGCTCCGCGCCGGGACGCAGGCCGGCCGCCTGGACCGCGGCGTCCAGCGCGGCCGGGTGCAGGCCGAACCGGTCGGCCTGCGGGCTCGTCTCCGGCTCGAGGCTCACCTCGGCGAACACCTCGTCACCCCGGCGCCAGCCCGCGCGCAGGCCCCGGAACGCCGGGCCGGAGCCGAGCCCGCCGCCGGCCAGTGCGTCGTACCGGCCGTGCACCGGCACCGGCTCGGCCCCGGCGGGCGGCCACTCCTCGAGGCCCTCCGGCTTGACCTGCCCGCCGGCCAGCAGGCCGGTCGCGTGCCGGGTCCACCCGGCGGTCGGGTCGTCCGGGCGCGAGTACACCGTCAGCGACCGAGCGTCGGCTTCGTCCCGCGCGCCGACGACGGCCTGCACCTGCACCTTCCCGCGCTCCGGGAGCACGAGCGGCGTGTGCACGGTCAGCTCCTCGATCCTCGAGCAGCCCGCTTCGTCGCCGGCGCGGATGGCGATCTCGACGAACGCCGCGCCGGGCAGCACGATCTCGCCGCCCACGGTGTGCTCGGCCAGCCAGGGGTGGGTTCCGGCGGCGAGCCGGCCGCTGAGCACGATGCCGTCCGAGTCCGCCAGCCACATCGCCGCGCCGACGAGCGGGTGCCCGGTCGGCTCGAGCCCGGTGGTGGCCAGGTCGCCGCTCGCCCGGATCGCCTCCATGTCGACGTCCGTCCAGAACCGCTTGCGGTGGAACGCGTACGGCGGCACCGGCACCCGCCGGACCTCCCGGCCGGCGAACAGCCGCGTGCCGTCGAGGGCCAGACCGTCCACGTGCAGCTGTCCGGCCGCGCGCAGCACCGCGGTCGTCTCGGCGAGCTCGCCGGGCAGCACGGGCAGTTCGGTGACGTCCTCGGCCGGCCCGGCCAGGCACGGCCGCACGTCCCGCGCGAGCTCACCGCCGGGGCCGAGGTCCACGAACCGGTTCACCCCCGCCGCCTCCAGGCTGCGGACGGCGTCGAGGAGGCGGACCGGCTGCCGCAGGGTGGCGACCCAGTGCGCGGGCTCGGACAGCTCGTCCCCGACCGGGGCGCCGGTGACGGTGGAGACCACCGGAACGCGCGGGGTGCCGTACGACAGCTCCCCGGCGATCTCGGCCAGCTCCTCCAGGACCTCGTCCATCCGCGGCGAGTGCGCGGCCTGCGGCACCGGCAGCCGCCGGGTCTCGCGGCCGCGTTCTTCCCAGTGGGCGGCGATCTCGAGCACCGCTTCCTCGTCGCCGGAGACCACGACGGACGCCGGTCCGGCGACCTCGGCGATCGCGACCCGGCCGGTCAGCAGCGGGCGGACTTCCTCCTCGCTCGCCGCGATCGCGACCATCGCGCCGCCGGTCATCTCCTCCAGCAGCTGCGCGCGAGTGGCGACCAGCTTGACCGCGTCGGGCAGCGACAGCACGCCGGCGACGTGCGCGGCGGCCACCTCACCGCCGGAGCGGCCGAGCACGTAGTCGGGCCGCTGGCCCCAGAACTCGAGCAGCCGGAACAGCGCGACCTGCACGGTGAACAGCGCCGCGTGCGCGAACGACGTCCGCGCGAGCAGCTGCGCCTCGACCGAGCCCTCCTCGGCGAACAGCACGGCCGGCAGCGGCCGGTCCAGGTACGTCCCGAACTTCTCGCTGACGTCGATGAATTCCCGGGCGAACGCGGGGAAGGCCGCGCAGAGGTCCTTGCCGCTGCCGGGCCGGACCGTGGCGTGGCCGGCGAACAGGAACGCCGTCTTCGCGCCCGCCCGGACGCTGCCGCGCAGCACCGCTGCGGCGGGCTCGTTCGCGGCCAGCGCAGCTAGCCCCGCGAGCAGCTCGTCACGGGTCTCCCCGACGACGGCCGCGCGGTGCGGGGCCGGGGCCCGGAAGGTGGCCAGCGAGTAGGCGAGGTCCGGCAGGGCGGGTTCGTCGGTCAGCCGGGACAGCAACCGCTCTGCCTGCAGCGGCAGGGCTTCCTTGCTGCGCGCGGACAACAGCAGCGGCAGCGGCCCGTGCGGCCCGGGCACCACGGGCTCGTCCTGCTCGCGCACGGGCGCCTGCTCGATGATCACGTGCGCGTTGGTCCCGCTGTAGCCGAACGAGGAGACGCCGGCGCGACGCGGACGTCCGGCGTCCGGCCACGGGATGGTCTCCGCCAGCAGCCTGACCCGCCCGGCCGACCAGTCGACCTGCTCGGTCGGGTCGTCCGCGTACCGGGTCATCGGCAGCTGCTCGTGCCGCAGCGCCATCACCATCTTGATGACGCCGGCGACGCCGGAAGCGGCCTGGCTGTGGCCGATGTTCGACTTGACCGAGCCCAGCCACAGCGGGCTGTCCGCCGGCCGGTCCTGGCCGTAGACGGACAGCAGGGCGCGTGCCTCGATCGGGTCGCCCAGGGTCGAGCCGGTCGCGGACGCCTCCACGACGTCCACATCGGACGGTTTGAGGCCGCCGAGCGCGAGGGCCTTGCGGATCACGCGTTCCTGCGACGAGCCGCTCGGCGCGGTGAGCCCGTTGGACGCGCCGTCCTGGCCCACCGCGCTCGACCGGATCACCGCGAGGACCTCGCGGCCGTCGCGCAGGGCGTCGGACAGCCGCGCGACCACGAGGACACCGACGCCTTCGGACCAGCCGATGCCGTCCGCGGCCGCGGAGAACGACTTGGACCGGCCGTCGGCGGCGGTGCCGCCGGCGTCGAAGTGGGCGAACGGGCTCGGCGAGGTGAGCGCCGAAACCCCGCCGATCAGCGCGAGCGAGCAGTCACCCTGGTTCAGCGCCTGGCTCGCGGAGTGCAGGGCCACCAGCGACGACGAGCAGGCCGTGTCGATCGAGACCGACGGGCCCTCCAGGCCGAGCGCGTAGGACACGCGGCCGGACACCACGCTGCCGAGCACGCCGGTGCTGCGGAACAGGCCGTTGGTCTCCAGGTCTCCGCCCGGCCCGGGGTCGTAGTCCGACTTCATGACTCCGGCGAACACGCCGGTGTCGCTGCCCTTGAGCGAAGCCGGGTCGATCCCGGCGCGTTCCAGGGCCTCCCAGCAGGTCTCCATCAGCATCCGCTGCTGCGGCTCGATCATCGGCGCCTCGTTGGGGCCGATCCCGAAGAAGGCCGCGTCGAAGTCGGTGATGTCGTGCACGAACCCGCCCTGCGGCACCCGCCCGCTCGCCTCGACCAGGCCGAGCCAGTAGTCCATGTCCCAGGACCGGTTGGCGGGGAAGGGCGAGATGCCGTCACCGCCGGTGGACGCGAGCTCCCACAGTTGTTCCGGGGTAGCGACCTCGCCGGGGTACCGGCAGGCCATCCCGATGATCGCGATCGGCTCGTCCCCGACCACGGTGGTCAGCGTGACCGGCTCGGGTTTGCCGCCCAGCTCGCCGAGCAGCGACTGGTAGAGGTGCTCGGCCAGCTCCGCCGCGGTCGGGAAGTCGAACACGAGGGTGGGCGGCAGCGGCAGGCCGGTGGCCGCGCCGAGCTGGTTGCGCAGTTCGACGGCCAGCAGCGAGGTGAAGCCGAGGTCGTTGAACGCGCGGTCGACGTCGATGAGGTCCGCGGAGTCCTGGTCGAGCACCGTGGCGATGTTGGCGAGGACGACCCCGCGCACGGCCTTGAGCCGTTCGGTGGCGGGCAGCGCGAGCAGTTTGCCCCGCAGGGAGTCCGGGTCGGCCTCGGCGCCGGCCTGCGCGGCGGCCTCCGGTGCGCTGGCGGCCCGCCGCGCGGCCGGTTCCGGCGCTCGTCGAGGTTCGCGCCGCGGCGCGGCGGCGCCGCGGACGGCGGCCAGCTGCTCCTCGGAGATCTGCCGCAGCGTCAGCGAGGCGACCGAAGCGACCGGTTTCCCCGCCACGTCGGCGAGTTCGAGGGTGACGGTGTCCGATTCCGTGCGGCGCAACCGCACCCGCGCCGCCGCGGCCCCCGAGGCGTACAGCTCGACACCGGACCAGGCGTACGGGAACGAGACGCCTTCCCCGTCGCCCGCGAGCCCGATCGCGTGCAGGGCCGCGTCGAGCACGGCGGGGTGCAGCCCGAAGCCGGCCGCGTCCCGGCGGGCCCGTTCGGGCAGGCTCACCTCGGCGAAGATCTCGTCCGCACCGCGCCACGCGGCCCGCAGGCCGCGGAACACCGGCCCGTAGTCCAGGCCGCGCCCGGCCATTTCCTCGTACAGGTCCGCGAGGTCCAGCTCTTCGGCTCCGGCGGGCGGCCAGGAGGACTGCGCGGACGACGCCGCGCCGGTCGCGGCGACCAGCACACCGCTCGCGTGCCGGGTCCACGTCCCTTCGCCGGTCAGGTCGTCGGTGCGCGAGCTGACCGCGAACGAGCGCGCGCCGGACGCGTCCGGCGCGTCGACGCTCACCTGGAGCCGGACGCCACCCTCCGCGGGCGTCGCCAGCGGTGCCTGCAGGGTCAGCTCCTTCAGCCGGGAGCAGTCCACCCGGTCCCCCGCCCGGATCGCCAGTTCGACGAAACCCGTGCCGGGGAACAGGACCGAGCCGCCCACGGCGTGGTCGGCCAGCCACGGGTGGGTGCCGACGGAAACGCGTCCGGACAGCACGACACCCTCGGAGTCCGCGAGCACGGTGGCCGCACCCAGCAGCGGGTGGTCCACCGGTTCCAGGCCGAGGGAAACCGGGTCGCCGTAGATCTTGGCCGACCGCAGCCAGTACCGCTGCCGCTGGAAGGCGTACGTGGGCAGGTCGGCCGCGTGCGCGCCGCGGCCGGAGAAGAAGGCCTGCCAGTCCGGTGAGACGCCGTGCGCGTGCAGCTCGCCGACCACGGTGGTCACGGCTTCCGCGCTCGAGGCGGACACGACGAGGGCGTCGCCGGTCAGGCTTTCCCGCGCGCCGGCCGGCCCGAACTCGACGAACCGGTTCACGCCCTGGGCTTCCAGGTGCCGGATCCCGTCCGCGAACCGGGTCTTGGTGCCGAGCCGCCGGACCCAGTACGCCGGCGAGCACAGCTCTTCTTCGGTCGCCAGTTCCGTGCCGCCGCCCGGCAGCACCGGGATGTCCGGCTCCGCGTAGCTCACCGCCTCGGCGGCTTTCCGGAGCGCGTCGGGCTCGTCGGCCGTGGCCAGCGCGGCCGCGTCCGCCAGCGACAGCACGCCGGAGACGTGCGCGGCGCTCAGCTCGCCGATCCCTTGGCCGGTGACGAAGTCCGGGGTGATCCCCCACGACTCCAGCAGCCGGAACAACGCGACCTCGACGGCGAACGCGGTGCCGTTCTCACCCACCTTCGCGCGAGCTTCTTCGTAGGCCGTGGCGAACGCGGGGAACGCGGCGCTCAGCTCCTGCCCGAGACCGCCGGACGCGGTGCCGGAGAACAGGAACGCCGTCGACGTCTCACCGCGGGCCACCCCCTGCACGACACCGGCGGCGGACTCGCCCTCGGCGACGGCGGCCAGGCCGCGCAGCAGGTCCTCGCGACCGGTCCCGGTGACCACGGCCCGGTGCGGGAACGCCGACCGGCCGGTGGCGAGGGAGTAGCCGATGTCGAGCGGCTCGAGGCCGGGGTTGCCGCGGACGTGCTCCAGCAGCCGCGCGGCCTGCGCCCGCAGCGATTCGGGGTCGCGGCCGGACAGCACCCACGGGATCGCGCCGCCCGCGGGGGTTTCCCGCTCCGGGGACTCGTCCGCGGGTGCCTCCTCCAGGATGATGTGCGCGTTGGTGCCGCTCATGCCGAAGCCCGACACCGCGGCCAGGCGAGGCCGCTCGTCACGCGGCCAGTCCGCCGGCTCGGTGAGCAGCTCGACGCCGCCGGAAGCCCAGTCGACCCGGTGGTTCGGCTCGTCCACGTGCAGCGTCTTGGGCAGGAGGTCGTTGCGCAGCGCGAGCACGACCTTGAGCAGCGAGGCGACCCCGGCCGCGGCCTGGGTGTGCCCGAGGTTCGACTTGACGGAGCCGAGCCGCAGCGGCCGGCCGTCCGGCCGTTCCCGGCCGTAGGTGGCCAGCAGTGCCTGCGCCTCGACCGAATCGCCGAGCGGGGTCGCCGTGCCGTGCGCCTCGACGAGGTCGACCTGGTCGCTCGACACCTGCGCGTTCGCCAGCGCCTGGCGGATCACCCGCTGCTGGGCGGGCCCCCGCGGCGACATCATCCCGTTCGAGGCGCCGTTCTGGTTGACCGCGCTGCCGCGGACGACCGCGAACACCGGGTGGCCGTTGCGGCGCGCGTCGGAAAGCCGTTCCAGCAGGAGCATCCCGGCGCCTTCGGACCAGCCGATGCCGTCCGCGGACTCGGCGAACGACCGGCACCGGCCGTCGACCGACAGCGTGTCGTCGACGCTGAACTCGGCGAAGGTCTGCGGCGAAGCCATCACCGTGACCCCGCCGGACAGCGCGAGCGAGCACTCGCCCTGGCGCAGGGCCTGCACCGCCATGTGCAGGGTCACCAGCGAGGACGAGCACGCGGTGTCCACGGTCACCGTGGGCCCTTCGAGGCCGAACGCGTACGCGAGCCGGCCGGACACCACCGCGGAGGAACCGTAGTGGCCCGGGTAGTTGTGGTACATCACGCCGGTGAACACCCCGACCGGGCTGCCCTTCACCGACGCCGGCGGGATCCCGGCCCGTTCGAACGACTCCCAGGTGGTCTCCAGCAGCAGCCGCTGCTGCGGGTCCATCGTGATCGCCTCGCGCTCGCCGAACCCGAAGAACCCGGCGTCGAACTCGGGGGCGTCGTACAGGAACCCGCCGTGCTTGGTGCGGCTGGCGCCCGGGCGCTCGCCGGTCGGGTCGTAGAGGCGTTCGGTGTCCCAGCCGCGGTCGGCGGGGAACTCGCCGACGACGTCGGCGCCGTCGGCCAGCAGCCGCCACAGGTCCTCCGGCGTGCTCACCCCGCCCGGGAACCGGCAGGCCATGCCGACGATCGCGATCGGCTCGTGGCCGGCCCCGCTGAGCTTCTTGTTCTGCGCGCGAAGACGCTCGGTCTCCTTCAGGGACGCACGGAGGGCGTGAACCAGCTTGTCGTCGGACTTGTTCATTCAGACCTTCTCCTGAGTCGCGTGGTCCCGGTGAACGGTGTCGGCGGGGAGGTTTTCCGCATCGCCCGGTGCACCCACCTGACGCGGTACGTTACGAGCGATGAGCACGGCGTACCCACCCCTAAGAGCGGGCCCGAACCCCCTGAGCGAGCCCGGATTCCCGCCTCTGCCCTAAAGGTGGCTCGGCGGGGTTTCGGCGGGCGCGAGCTCGGGGGCCAGCGCGGCGCGCCCGGCGACGCCGAGCTTGCGGTACACACGGGTCAGGTGCTGCTCCACCGTGCTCACGGTGATGTACAGCGTTTCCGCGATCTTCCGGTTCGTGTGGCCGCCCGCCGCGAGCTCGGCGACCCGCAGCTCGGCCTCGCTCAGCGCGGAGGACGCCGCCGTCGAAGCCGGTTCCGGGCGCGCGGCCGCGGGCCGGGACGCGGTCGGCAGCGCCGCCGGCGGCCGGGCCGGCAGCGATCGACCGGCCGGCCTCGGCACGTGGACCGGCTTCACCAGGTTCGAGGAGCGTTCCGCGCGCTGGCCCAGCTGGTTGATCGTGCGCAGGGTCTTCGCCAGCTCCAGCCGGTCGCCGGCGTCCTTGAACGCCTCGGCCGCCCGGGTCAGCAGGCCGGCGCGCGCCTCGGCGTCGCCGGCCAGCGCCAGCACCCGCAGGGCGGACCCGCGCGAGTAGGCGTCGGTCGGTGCGGCGGCCGCGAGCTGCTGGCGGGCCAGTTCGATGGCCAGTGCCGGGTTGCCCAGCCGCAGGTTGGCCTCCGCGAGGTCCGTGCGCCACGGCACGATCGTCGGCAGCTCGAGGTTCCACTCGCGCAGGATCCGCCGGCACTGCTGGAAGTCGCTGACCGCGGCGAGACCCCGGTTGGTCGCCAGGTGGAAGTGGCCCCGCGCCCGCAGGTACCGGACGCCGCCCAGCGTCGTCATCGCCGCGTCCGGCAGCGGGCACCGCAGCACCGCGGCCGCCGCCTTGAACGCGCCCGCCGCGGTGTGCGCGCCCAGCAGCGTCGCCAGCGGGTAGCTGATCGCGACGCCCCAGTTCGGCGCGTCCAGCACTTCCAGGGCCTGCTGCGCCCGCTCCGCCGCGTGCGCCACGTCGCCCTGGCGCAGCACCAGGCTCGCCCCGATCGCGTCGAGCATCGCCTTCCAGGTCACCGCGCCGCGGTACTCGGCCTCTTCCCGCAGCGACGTGCACCAGCCCTCGGCGCGGTCGGCCTTGTTGTCGTGGGCCAGCGCGAGGATCGCGGTGGCCAGCGCCTCGAGCGAGGTGTCCGACAGCCGGCAGTTCTGCAGGATCCGTTCCGCGCACGCGGAAGTCACGTCGGAGCCGCCGGTGTGCCACACCGCGGCCAGCGAGTTCGCCGTGCGCAGCCAGGGATCGCTCGGTTCGGCCGAAGCCGCCGAGACGCCGTAGTGCCAGTGCCCGGCGAGGCTGAACTCGGCCGCGGTGCGCGGGTCGAGCGGCTCGATGTCGTCCCCGAGCGCCGCGAACGCGCCCTCGAAGGTGTCCCGCTCGCCGAACCACAGCGACTGCCGGACGAGCGCGATCCGGTCGGTCTGGTCCAGCGAGTCCCCGGCGTCGCGCAGCGACTGCACGTGCGGCGCGGCCGCGGCCGGGTTCACCCGCCAGGTGATCTTGGCGAGCAGCTGCGAGATCATCTGCTGCTCCCACCGCGCCGTCGACACCGACGCGGCGAGCTTCAGGCAGCGGGTGGCGAAGTCGATGTCGTCCGCCAGCATCACCTCTTCCGCCGCCGCCACCAGCACCGGCAGGGCCCACTCCGCGTCCGCTTCGCCCGCGGCCACGAGGTGCCGGGCGACGTCGGCGGCGGGCAACCCGCGCGTGTGCTTCACGTCGGCGGCCCGCGCGTGCAGCCGCACCTTCTCGGGCCCGCGCAGCCCGCACACCACGGCGGCGGCGGCCGGCGGCTGCCGGAACCGGACGCCCGCGATCAAGCCCGTGTCGGCGAGCCGGCCGGCGGACGCTTCGGCGTCGAGCGGGTCCACGCCGGCGACGAGGGCCACCGCGTCGGTGGTGACGTCGGTGTCGAGCACCGCGATCGCCGTCGCCACCTCGCGCAGCGGCGAGTCGTAGTGGTGCATGAGCCGTTGCACGGCCTCGGAGTACGCCGAGCCGGTGTCCTCGCTGCCGCGATGGGCGTCGACGAGCGCGTTGACCAGCAGCGGGTTCCCGCCGCTGAGCTCGTGGATCCGCTCGGGCAGCCCGTCGTGCTGCTCTTCCGCCACCAGCTCCGCGATGGCCCGCACGGAAAGCGGCGTCAGCTGGACGTGCTGGTGCGGCTGCGCCGCGAACGGCTGCCCGCCGCCGCCGTACCAGGAGTCGGCGTGGTTGAGCACCAGCAGCAGCTTCGCCGACCGCGTCCGGCGCTGCAGGCGCAGGAGGAGCCGGGCGGAGACCTCGTCCGCGTGGTGGAGGTCGTCGACGGCCACGAGCACCGAGCGCTCGCGGGCCAGCCGGTGCACCGCGCTGCACAGCGCGGCGATCCCGTCGTCGGTGCCGTCGGCGGCGAAGTCCTCGGTCAGCGTCCGCGGCAGCGCGGGGCTCGCCAGCAGCTGGTCGATCACGCCGCCCGCCACGTCCCGCTCGTCGGCGGCACCGGTCGCGGTGAGGGTGAGGATGCCCAGTTCCCGGGCACTCGCCACCACCTGGTTCTGCAGCTGCGTCTTGCCGCTGGCCGGTCCGCCGCCGATCAGGACGGCTTCCCCGGCACCGGCGTCGCAGCCGATCAACAAGGCCTCCAGGAACGCCAAAGCCTCCTGCGGGTCGTTTCGGCGGTTCTGCCCCCAGATCGCGCCCATGGCAAGCTCCTCGAAGAAGACGTCTCGCTTCCTGCCCCACGACGTTCGCAGCAGCTCCCTAAGTGCAGCCAACCGCGATCTAAAGTCACTCGAACTGGGGACTTGACTACGCACGGTCGCCGCGTGGTAGGGGTTGCCGGTCCCGCGCCGGGACCGGAGACTTCCTGAACTGTGACTGCCCTGAACGAGAAATCGAGCCGGTGGCTCCGGCGATTCCACGCGGCCGACGACGCCGCGGTGCGACTGGTGTGCCTGCCGCACGCAGGCGGGTCGGCGACGGCTTTCTTCCCGTTCTCGCGGGCGGCCGCCGAAGGCGGGCTGGACGCCGATGTCATCGCCGTGCAGTACCCGGGCCGGCAGGACCGGCGGGACGAGCCGTGCTTCGACGAGCTCGCCGCGATGGCCGACGTCATCGCCGACGACCTCGGGCCGTGGATCGACCGGCCGGTGGCCCTGTTCGGCCACAGCATGGGCGCGACGCTCGGGTACGAGGTCGCGTGCCGGCTGGAGGCCCGGGGCACCCGGCCGCTGGGCCTGTTCGCCTCCGCGTGCCCGGCGCCGTCCGTGCCGCGGGGCGAGTACGTCCACGAGCTCGGAGACGACGGTTTGATCACCGCTCTCAAGGAGATCAGCGGCACCGGCAGCGCCGACAGCGCCGTTTTCGGCGACGACGAGCTGCTGCGCATGGTGCTGCCCGCCATCCGCGGGGACTACACCGCCGTCGAGACGTACCGCCCCGAGCCCGGGCTCGCGCTGGACTGCCCGGTCCAGGTGCTGCTGGGCGCGGACGACCCCGTGGTCGACCTCGCCGAGGTCACCGCGTGGCGCGGCCACACGAGCGGCCACTGCGCCGTGCAGGTGCTGGAAGGCGGGCACTTCTACCTGAACGCCCAGCTCGACGACGTGCTGACGACCGTCGCCGCGCGCCTGCGCGACTGGCGGGTCGAGGCGCTCGCTTCGGCAACCCCTGATCTCGGGTGGCTAGTGGGGGAGTAAACCCCAGGCCGCCTTCAGGTGCCGCCCCCATGGTCCGCAGGGCCCGGGTCCGCGAAACTGGGTACAGCAAGGAAACAGACGCAGACCACCGCCCACGGAGGTAGCCATGATGGCCATTCGAACCGCTCCCGGCGTCACCCAGCGCATGCTCCCCGACGGCCACCTCGAGCTGATCTGCACCAGCACCAGCCGCCAGGTGGAGTGCGAACCGGTGGCCGCGGCCATGTGGATCGCCCTCAAGCAGCACAACGGCGACATCGACGGCGCCAGCGCCGTGCTCGCCGCGCTGTGGGAGACGGACGTCGAAGACCTCCGTTACGACATGATCGCCCTGGCCGGTTCCCTCTGCTCCCTCGGGCTTCTCACCGAGGTGTGAGCGCGGCCCCGGCTCGCCGGGGTCCTGCGGTCGGTGGCGGGTGGCCACCGGCCAGGTGTTCTCCGAGGTTCGACGAGACCGGTTTGGGCACACCCAGGCCGGACGTCGATTGCCGGAGACCGTCTCTCCCCACAACGCAACGCGAGTCCCCCACCGCGCCGTGGCCGGCGTCAGCGGGGGACTCGTGTGCTGGAACTCGCGTGGTCAAACCGGTTTGGTGTCCAGTTCCTCGTCCAGGAGCGCGAAGAGGTCCTCGGCGCTGGCGTTCTCGATGTCCGCCTGCTCCTCGGGAGCCGAGTACGACGCCAGCAGCGCGGTCAAGCGGCTGACCAGCTTCTCGCGTTCAGGCCCCTCCAGGACGTTGTCCCGCAACGCGGCCTCGAAAGCGGCCAGCTGGGAATCCACAATGGACGGCTGGTCGGCCAGGCCTTCGCCGAGGAACCCGGCCACGGCGCCCGCGGACGGGTAGTCGAAGATCAGGGTCGCCGGCAACCGCCTGCCGGACAGCTCGTCCAGGCGGTTCCGCAGCTCGATCGCCGTCAGGGAGTCGAAGCCGAGCTCGATGAACCCCTTGCGGGGGTCGATGGCGTCCGGGCGGTCGTGGCCGAGCACCACCGCGGCCGTGCCGCACACGAGGTCGAGCAGCGCCCGCTCCCGTTCCCCGGCCGGCAGGGCCACGATCCGGGCCCACGAGTCGTCGGCGACCGCGGCTCGCCGCCGCGTGCCGCCACGCACCAGGCCGCGCAGCATCGGCGGCACCTCGTGCCCGCCGGACCGGAGCCCGGCCACGTCGAGCCGGACCGGCACCAGCGCCGGCTGCGCGGTGCCGAACGTCGCGTCGAACAGCTCGAGCCCGTCGGTGAACGACAGCCCGGCCACGCCGGAGCGCGCCATCCGGACCAGGTCCGTCTCCCCGAGCGCGCCCGCCATGCCGCCGGACCACAGGCCCCACGACAGCGACACCGCCGGCAGCCCGAGCGAGACGCGGTGGTGGGCCAGCGCGTCGAGGAACACGTTCCCGGCCGAGTAGTTCGCCTGCCCGGCCGAACCGAACGTCCCGGCGACGGAGGAGAACAGCACGAACGCGGCCAGGTCGAGGTCCGCGGTCAGCTCGTGCAGGTGCCAGGCCGCGTCCAGCTTCGGCCGCAGCACCGCGTCCATCCGGTCCGGGGTCAGCGCGAGCAGCACGCCGTCGTCCAGGACGCCCGCCGTGTGCACGACCGCCGTCAGCGGGTGCCCGGCCGGGACACCGGCCACCAGCGCGGCCGCCGCGGTCCGGTCCGCGAGATCGCAGGCCACCAGCGAAACCGAAGCGCCCAGCTCCTCCAGTTCCGCCTTCAGCTCCGCCGCTCCCGGTGCCGCCTCGCCACGACGGCTGGTGAGCAGCAGGTGACGCACGTCGTGCGCGGTCACCAGGTGCCGCGCGAGCAACGCGCCCAGCGCCCCGGTGCCGCCGGTGACCAGCACGGTCCCGTCCGGGTTCAGCGACGGCGGCCGGCTCTCGGGGGCGAACTTCGCCAGCCGGTGCACCAGCACCGCCCCGTCCCGGACGGCGACCCCGGGCTCACCGGCGTGGATCGCCCCGAGCACCGTGGCCAGCGGCGGCTCAGCGCCGTCGACGTCGACCGCCGCGAACCGGTCCGGGTACTCCAGCTCGGCCGACCGGACGACGCCCCACAGCGCGGCGTGGGCGAGGTCGCCGACGCCCTCGTTGGGACGGGTCGCGATGGCGTGGGAGGCGACCACGACGAGCCGCGAACCGGCCAGCGCCGGTTCGTCGACCCACGTCCGCACCAGATCCAGCAACTCGTGGGTGGCTTCGCGTGCCACGGTGGGCGACGCCGTCTCGGGCGCGGCGAACGACACGAACGCCACGTCCGGGGCGGCCGTCCCGGCTCGCACCGCATCGATCAGGGCATTGATGTCCACATAGGACTCGCCACCGAGGCCGAAGGGGTCCGCACCGAGCACCGCGTGCGAAACGCCGGAAGCGGCGTCGCCGGTGTAGGGCTGCCATTCGACCCGGAACAGCGAGTCGCCGGCCGCCGGGCGGGTGACCGCGGCGAACGCGTCGTCGGCGATCGGCCGCAGCGCCAGCGATCCCACGGTGACGATCGGCGCCCCGGTGAGATCGGTGGCCGTGAGCGACACGGTGTTCTCGACGTCCGAGGAGAGCAGCACGCGCAAGTTCGACGCCCCACCGGCGTGCAGCGAAACCCCGCTCCACGCGAACGGCAACGCCGGCTTGTCCTCCGTCAGCCCGGCGAGGCCGATGGTGTGCAGCGCGGCGTCCAGCAGGGCCGGGTGCAACGCGAACGCGGAACCGTCGGTGTGCTCCGGCAGCGAGACTTCGGCGGCCAGGGTGTTCCCGTCGCGCCAGACCCGGCGCAGCCCGGCGAAGACCGGTCCGTAGTCGAAGCCCTGGGCGGCGAGGTCGTCGTAGCGGCCGGTCACGTCGATCTCGACCGCCCCGGGCGGAGGCCACTCGGCGGCGGCCACGGGCGCGTCCGCCGTCGGCGACAGCCGGCCGCTCGCGTGGTGCGTCCACTCCCCCGTGTCCGCGGCCCGCGAATAGATGCCGACCGCACGGGCACCCGACTCGTCCTCCGCGCCCACCGTCACCTGGACCGGGACGGCTCCGTGTTCGGGCAGGATCAGCGGGACCGCGAGCGTCAGCTCGTCGAGCTTCGCGCAGTTCACCTCGTCACCCGCCCGCACGGCCAGTTCGACGAACGCCGTGCCGGGGAACAACGGCACCCCCTGCACGACGTGGTCGCCGAGCCACGGCTGCGCACGCAGCGAAAGCTCCCCCGTGAGCACGACACCGCCGGTGTCGGCGGTCGCCACGACCGCGCCGAGCAGCGGGTGCCCGGCGTCGACCTGCCCGACCTCGGTGACCCCGCGGACGCGGGCGCCGGTCGGGTTCTCCAGCCAGTAACGCTTGCGCTGGAACGCGTACGTCGGCAGTTCGACCGGCGCACCACCGGCGTAGAACGCCGGGAAGTCCACAGTGGACCCTACGGTGAACAGCGAAGCCACGGCGGTGGCCGCCGACTCGCCTTCGGGCCGGTCCTTGCGCAGCACCGGGACGAACGTCGCCCGGTCGTCCGCGCCCAGGCACAGCTGGCCCATCGCGGTGAGCACGGCCGACGGGCCGACCTCGACGAACGTCGTGACCCCGGCGTCGAGCAGCGTGCGGATGCCGTCGGCGAACCGCACGGCGTCGCGCACCTGGCTCACCCAGTACTCCGGCGAGGTCAGGTCGGCGTCCGGCGAGACCGTCGACACGATCGGGATCGCCGGCTCGGAATAGGTCAGGTTCCGGGCGATGAAGGCGAAGTCGGCCAGCATCGGCTCCATGAGCGCCGAGTGGAACGCGTGCGACACCTTCAGCCGCGAAGTCTTCTCGAACTTCGACGCCACCGCGAGGACCGCGTCCTCGTCGCCGGACAGCACCACCGACGCCGGTCCGTTGACGGCGGCGATCGACACGCCGTCGGTCAGCAGCGGCAGGACGTCCGCTTCGGCCGCCGCGATGGCGACCATCGCCCCACCGGCGGGCAGGGCCTGCATCAGCCGTGCCCGGGCCGTCACGAGCGTGCACGCGTCTTCGAGCGAAAGGATTCCGGCGACGTGCGCCGCGGCCAGCTCGCCGATCGAGTGGCCCAGCAGGTAGTCCGGGGTGACGCCCCAGGACTCGAGCAGCCGGAACACCGCGACCTCGACGGCGAACAACGCCGGCTGCGTGTACCCGGTCTCCTCGGAGCCCAGGACGGTCCGCACCGGCACGTCGAGGTGCTTGTCCAGTTCGGCGGCGACGGTGTCGAAAGCCTCGGCGAACGCGGGGTACGCCGCCGCCAGCTCCAGGCCCATCCCCGCGCGTTGCGCGCCCTGGCCGGTGAACAGGAACGCCGTGCGCCCGGTCCCGGCCACGCCTTCGACGACCCCCGCCGCCGTGCGGCCGGCCGCGTACTCGGTCAGCGCGCGGATCGCGCCGGCCCGGTCGGGCGCCACGATCCCGGCGCGGTGCTCGGCCTGGGTCCGGGTGGTCGCCAGCGACAACCCGACGTCCACAGTGGACGCTTTACCGGCGGCGGAAGCGAGCTTGCCCGCCTGCGCCCGCAGGGCGTCCGGGTCGTTGGCGGACAGCAGCCAGGTCACCGGCCCGTCGTCCGAGGACAGGGTCACCGGGTCGCCCTGCTCGACGATCACGTGCGCGTTGGTCCCGCTGATGCCGAACGACGACACGCCCGCGCGGCGCGGCCGTCCGTTCTCCGGCCACGGCTTCGGCTCGCTGAGCAGCGAGACGGTGTCGGTCCATTCGACGTGCGGCGACGGCTCGTCGGCGTGCAGCGTGCGCGGGAGGACGCCGCGCCGAAGCGCCTCCACCATTTTGATGACGCCGCCGACGCCGGCCGCGGCCTGCGTGTGGCCGACGTTCGACTTGAACGACCCGACGTGCAGCGGCCGGTCGGCCGTGGCCACCTTGCCGTAGGTGGCGATCAGCGCCTGCGCCTCGATCGGGTCACCGAGCTTGGTACCGGTGCCGTGCGCCTCGACGGCGTCCACATCGGACAGTTTCAGCCCGGCGTCGGCCAGCGCCGCGCGGATCACCCGCTGCTGCGCGGGTCCGTTGGGGACGGTGATGCCGCTGGACGCGCCGTCGGAGTTGACCGCGCTGCCGCGCAGCACGGCCAGCACGTGGTGGCCGTTGCGACGTGCGTCGGAAAGCCGTTCCAGCAGGAGCATCCCGGCGCCTTCGGAGCAGCCGACGCCGTCGGCGCCGCTGCCGAACGCCTTGCACCGGCCGTCCGGGGAGAGGCCCTGCTGCTCGCTGAAGTAGACGAACATGTCCGGCGTCACCATCACGGTGACCCCGCCGGCCAGGGCCAGCGAGCACTCGCCGCGGCGCAGCGCCTGGGCCGCCCAGTGCAGGGCGACCAGCGACGACGAGCACGCCGTGTCGACCGACACCGACGGCCCTTCCAGCCCCAGGGTGTAGGAGATGCGGCCGGAGATGAGGCTGCCGTCGCTGCTGCCGGCGCCGTAGTCGTGGTACATCACGCCGGCGAAGACGCCGGTCTTGCTGCCCCGCAACGTCGACGGCACGATCCCGGCGCGTTCCACGGCCTCCCACGCGGTTTCCAGCACGACCCGCTGCTGCGGGTCGAGCGTGCGGGCCTCCCGCGGGGAGATGCCGAAGAACTCCGGCTCGAAATCGGCGGCGTCGTGGAGGAAGCCGCCTTCCTTCGAGTACGTCGTGCCGGGGCGGCCGGCCGGGTCGAAGATCGACCCGGTGTCCCAGCCGCGGTCCTCGGGGAACTCGCCGACGGCGTCGGTACCGCCGGCGACGAGGTCCCAGAGCTCCGAAGGCGTGGTGACGCCGCCGGGGTACCGGCAGCCCATCCCGATGATGGCGATCGGCTCGCTCATCGCCGCGGTGAGCTTCTGGTTGTCCGCCTTGAGCCGCTCGTTGTCCATCATGGACTGGCGCAGCGCGGCGACGATCTGCTCGGTGGACGGCTGGCTCACTGGGACTCCTCGGTTTCGGTGCCCGCCATCGCGGACTTGACCAGGTCGGCCAGGTCCATGCCGGCGATGGCGGCCACTTCGTCGGTTCCGTTGGCCTCGGCCACCTCTTCGACCGGCTCGCCGAGCTCGGGCAGCAGTTCGCCGAGCAGGAACCGGGTCAGCGGCAGCGGGCTCGGGTAGTCGAAGATCAGCGTCGCCGGCAGGCGCAGCCCGCAGGCCGCCCCGAGCCGGTTGCGCAGTTCGAGCGCGGCCAGCGAGTCGATGCCCAGGTCGGTGAAGCCCTTCTCGACGCCGACCGCCGAAGCGTCGTCGTAGCCGAGGACGGCCGCCGCGTGCTCGCAGACCAGCTGCAGCAGCGCGCTTTCCCGTTCGTCGGCCGACATCCCGGTCAGCTTGTCCGCGAAGCCCGTCTCGGGTGCCGCGGTCACCGGACCCGCCGCCGCGGCGGCCCGCCGCGGGCCGGCCGTGACCAGGCCCCGCAGGAGCGGTGCGATCCGGTCGGCCTCCCGCAGGTCGGCCAGCTTCACCGGCACCAGCGTGGCCTCGCCGGCCGCGAGGGCGGCGTCGAAGAGCGCGAGACCGTCGGTGACGGCCAGCTCCGCGACCCCGTACCGGGCGACGTGCGTCAGGTCGACGGCGTCACCACTGCCCTCCCACGGACCCCAGGCCAGCGACGTCGCCGGGAGGCCCAGCGCCGCGCGGTGCCCGGCGAGGGCGTCCAGGAAGACGTTGCCCGCCGCGTAGTTCGCCTGCCCGGCGGCGAGCAGCAGGCCACCCGCCGAGGAGTAGAGGACGAACGCCTTCAGGTCCAGCGACGCGGTCAGCTCGTGCAGGTGCCAGGCCGCGTCCACCTTGGGCCGCAGCACGTTCCCGACCTGCTCCGGGGTCAGCGCGGTCAGCACCGCGCTGTCCATCTGCCCGGCGGCGTGCACCACCGCGGTCAGGTCGGGCAGCGACCCGATCAGCGTGGCCAGCTCGTCCCGGTCGGTGACGTCGCAGGCCGCGACGGTCACCGAAGCACCCAGCTCCTCGACCAGCTCCCGCGCCCCCGGTGCGTCCAGGCCGCGGCGGCTGGTCAGGACCAGCTTCCGGGCGCCGCGTGCGACCAGGTGCCGGGCCAGGTGGCCGCCGAGCAGGCCGGCGCCACCGGTGATCAGCACCGTGCCGTCGGCGTCCCACTCGACCGGGTCGCCGACCGTGGTGACCTTCGCCAGCCGCGGCACGCGGACCTCGCCGACCCGGACGATCGCTTCCGGCTCGCCGGAGGCGACCACCGCGGGCAGGGCCCGCAGCGACTGCGGCACGTCGTCGACGTCGACCACCTGGACCCGGCCGGGGTTCTCCGCCTGCGCGGCCCGCACCAGGCCCCAGACCGGCGCCTGGGCGAGGTCCGGGTCGTCGGCCACGGCGCCCCGCGTGACGACCAGGAGCTTGCCGTCGGACGGACCGTCGAGCCAGCTCTGCAGCTGCTTCAGCGTCGCCTGGACGGTCGCGTGGACCCGGGTGGGCACGTCTCCGCCGGCGGAGGTCACCGGCAGGACCAGCACGTCGGCGGCCACCGGCTCGTCGTGCGTCGGGACGCCGAGGCCGAGGTCGTCGGTGCCGAGCACGGCCCAGCCCTCGAGGGACTTGACCAGCCGGACCCCGGCGGCGGGCTGCCAGTCGATGCGGTGCAGCGAGTCGGGCACCTTCGCGCCCAGCTGGCCCTCCGAAACCGGCCGCGTCACCAGCGACTCGATCCACGCGACCGGCGTGCCGGCCGCGTCGGCGAGGGCGAGCGAGGCGTCCTTGCCTTCCTTGCGGACCCGCACCCGCAGCGTCGTCGCTCCGGAAGCGTGCAGCGAGACCTGGTTCCAGGCGAACGGGATCGTCGTCTCGGTCAGCGCCTTCGGGCCGCCGACGAGGAAGTCCGTCGCACCCAGCGCCGAGTCGAGCAGACCCGGGTGCAGCCCGAAGTCCCGGGAATCGGTGCCGTCGGGCAGCGCCACCTCGGCGAACACCTCCCCGTCCCGCAGCCACACCGCGCGCAGGTTCCGGAACACGGGGCCGTAGCCGAAGCCGAGGCCGGCCAGGTCGTCGTAGAGCCCGGTGAGGTCGACGGCTTCGGCGCCCTCCGGCGGCCACGCCGTCAGGTCGAACTCCGCCGGCTGGGCCCCCGTGGCGAGCGTTCCGGCCGCGTGCTGCGTCCAGACGTCGTCCGTGCGGGAGTGCACCGACAGCTCGCGACGGCCGTCCGCACCGGGGGCGCCGACGACGACACGGAGGTCGACGCCGCCTTCCTCCGGCAGCAGCAGCGGGGCCTGCTGGGTCAGTTCCTCCAGGAGGTCGCAGCCGACCTGGTCGGCGGCGTGCAGAGCCAGCTCGACGTACGCCGTGCCGGGCAGCATCGTCCGGCCCAGCACCACGTGGTCGGCCAGCCAGGTCTGCTTGTCGACCGCGAGCCGGCCGGTCAGGACCGCGCCGCCGTCCGGCAGCTCCACCAGCGCGCCCAGCAGCGGGTGCGCGGCGGACTTGGCGCCGAGCGAGTCGACGTCACCCGCGGGCTTCGTCGCGTTGAGCCAGTACTCCTTGTTCTGGAACGCGTACGTCGGCAAGTCCACTGTGGACGCACCGCGGCCGGCGAACAGGGCCCGCCAGTCGATCTTGGCGCCCCGCGAGTAGACCGTGGCCAGCGCGGTGAACAGCGTCTGCACCTCGGCGCGGCCCCGGCGCAGCGCGGGCACGCCCACGACGCGGTCGGGCCGGTCGGCGACGGAGGTGTCGCACTCGCGGGCCATGCCGGTCAGGACCGCGTCCGGGCCGAGCTCGACGAACCGGGTGACGCCGGCCGAGAGCAGCGTGCCGACGCCGTCGGCGAAGCGCACGGCCTCGCGGACGTGGTTGACCCAGTACTCCGGCGAGCAGAGCTGCTCGGCGGTGGCGATCTTGCCGGTCACGTTGGAGACGACCGGGATGCCCGGGGCCGAGTACGTCAGCTTTTCCGCCACCACGGCGAAGTCGGCCAGCATCGGTTCCATCAGCGAGGAGTGGAAGGCGTGCGAGACGACCAGCTGCTTCACGCGCCGGCCGGCTTCCTTGAAGGCCGCCATGGCGGCCTTCACCGCGTCCTCGGGACCGGAGATGACCACCGAGCGCGGGCCGTTGACCGCGGCGACGTCCACCCCGGCCGGGAGCGCGGCGCGCACCTCGTCCTCGGTGGCCGCGATCGCCGCCATGGCACCGCCGGACGGCAGGGCCTGCATGAGCCGGCCGCGGGCGGCGACCAGGGCACACGCGTCGGCGAGCGAGAGCACCCCGGCGACGTGCGCCGCGGCCAGCTCACCGATCGAGTGCCCGGCGACGTAGTCCGGCGTGAGGCCCCACGACTCGACCAGGCGGTAGAGCGCGACCTCGATCGCGAACAGCGCGCACTGCGTGTACGCGGTCTGGTTCAGCAGCTCGCTGCCGTCCCAGATGACGTCCTTGAGCGGGACCTCGGTGTCGAACAGGCCGCAGGCCTCGTCGAACGCGCCGGCGAAGACCGGGAAGGCCTCGTACAGCTCGCGGCCCATGCCCGGCTGCTGCGCGCCCTGGCCGGTGAAGAGGAACGCGGTCAGGTCGGCGGCGCTGGTCGCGCCGGTGACCGTGCCCGCCGGGGTCCCGCCGCCGGCGAGCCCGTCGAGGGCCTTCAACGCGCCCTCCCGGTTCGCCGCCAGGACCACCGAGCGGTGGTCGAGCGCCGCCCGCCCGGTGGCGAGCGAGTAGCCGACGTCGGTGAGGTCCAGCTCCGGGTTCGACCGGATCCACGCGGCCATCCGGGCCGCCTGGTCGGCGAGCGCGGCGGCGGTGGTCCCGGCGATCGGCAGCGGCACCGATGCCAGCTCCGGCGCCGTCCGGCGCGGACGCTCCACAGTGGACGGAGGTGCCTCCTCGATGATGATGTGCGCGTTGGTGCCGCTGATGCCGAAGGACGAGACACCCGCGCGGCGCGGGCGGCCGTTCGGCAGCCACGGCCGGGCCTCGCTCAGCAGCTCGATGTCGCCGGTGGTCCAGTCGACGACCGGGGACGGCGCGTCGATGTGCAGCGACTTCGGCAGCATGTTGTGCCGCATGGCCTGGACGACCTTGATCACGCCCGCCGCGCCCCCGGAAGCCTGCGCGTGGCCGATGTTGGACTTCACCGAGCCCAGGTACAGCGGCCGCCCGTCCGGGCGGTCCTGGCCGTAGGTGGCCAGCAGCGCCTGCGCCTCGATCGGGTCACCCAGCTTGGTGCCCGAACCGTGCGCCTCGACGGCGTCGACCTCGGCCGGGGTGAGCCCGCCGGCCGCCAGGGCCGCGTGGATCACGCGTTCCTGCGACGGCCCGTTCGGGGCGGTGAGGCCGTTGGACGCGCCGTCCTGGTTGACGGCGCTGGAGCGGACCACCGCGAGGACCTCGTGCCCGTTGCGCTGGGCGTCGGAGAGCCGCTCCAGCAGGAGCAGGCCCGCGCCTTCGGCCCAGCCGACGCCGTCGGAGGCCGCGGAGAACGACTTCGACCGGCCGTTGGGCGAAAGCACGCCCTGGCGGCTGGAGTCGACGAACAGGTCCGGCTGCGAAAGCAGCGTGACACCGCCCGCGAGCGCCAGCCCGCACTCCCCCGCCCGCAGCGCCTGCACCGCGAGGTGCAGCGTGACCAGCGAAGACGAGCACGCGGTGTCGACCGTCATACACGGGCCCTCGAGGCCGAGCAGGTAGGAGATGCGGCCGGAGACGACCGCGCCCGAGCTGCCGTTGGGGATGTAGGCGGCGACGTCGAGGGGCGCGCCCGGGACGCGGCTGCCGTAGTCGTCGTACATGGCGCCGGTGAAGACGCCGGTCATGCTGCCGCGCAGCGCGGTCGGGTCGATGCCGGCCCGCTCGATGGCCTCCCACGCCGTCTCCAGCAGGAGCCGCTGCTGCGGGTCCATGGCCAGCGCCTCGCGCGGGCCGATGCCGAAGAACGCCGGGTCGAACAAGGTGCCTTCGTGGAGGAAGCCGCCTTCGCGGGCGTACGTCTTACCCCGCTTGCCACGCTCGGGGTCGTAGATGCTGTCGATGTTCCAACCGCGGTTGGTCGGGAACTCCGACACGGCGTCGACCTCGTCGACCAGCAGCTGCCAGAGGTCCTCCGGCGACCGGACGCCGCCGGGGTACCGGCAGGCCATGCCGACGATCGCGATCGGTTCCTGCATCGACGCGTTCGTCCGGGTCGTCGTGGCCGGGACCTTCGCGACGGCGCCGAGCAGCTTGCCCTTGACGAAGCCGGCCACCGCCTTGGCGGTCGGGTGGTCGAAGATCAGCGTCGCCGGCAGGGTCAGGCCGGTCGCGGTGCCGAGCAGGTTGCGCAGCTCGACCGCGGCGAGCGAGTCGAAGCCGAGCTCCTTGAACGCCCGGGCACCGTCCACTTCGGACTTGTCGGTGTAGCCGAGCACGGTGGCCACCTGCGTGCGGACGATGTCCAGCAGCACGCGGTCGCGCTCGTTGTCGGCCAGTGCGGCCAGCTCCGCGGCCAGCGCGTTGTCGGCCGCCTTCGCCGCCTTGGCGGTCCGGCGGGCCTTCGGCGGGACGAACCCGCGCAGCAACGCGGGCAGGTCGTCGGTGCGGGCCCGCAATGCCGCGACGTCGACCCGCAGCGGTGCGATGACGGCGTCGGCGGTCGAGGTCGCCGCGTCGAACAGCGCGAGCCCCTGCTCCGCGGTGACCGCGGGCAGGCCGAGCCGCGCCATCCGGGCGAGGTCCGCCTCGGCCAGCTCGCCGCCGAGGCCGGTGTTCTCGGCCCACAGCCCCCACGCGAGTGCCGTCGCCGGCTGGCCGGCGGCCTGGCGGTGCGCGGCGAGGCCGTCGAGGAACGCGTTGGCGGCGGCGTAGTTCGCCTGGCCCGCGGGCAGCACCTGGCCACCAGCGGAGGAGAACAGCACGAACGCGGCGAGGTCCCGGGTCAGTTCGTGCAAGTGCCAGGCGGCGTCCACCTTGGCCCGCAAGACCGAGTCGAGCCGGTCGGCGGTCAGCGAGTCGAAGACACCGCTGTCGGCCGTGCCCGCCGCGTGCACCACGGCGGTGAGGTTGTCGATCGTGCCGAGCACGCTCTCGACCTGGGCGCGCTCGGTGACGTCGCACGCGGCGACCCGCACCCGGGCCCCCAGGTCGGTGAGGTCCTCGACCAGCTGCCGGGCGCCCGGCGCGCCGAGCCCGCGGCGGCTGGTGAGCACCAGGTCGGTGACGCCGTGCTCGGCCACCAGGTAGCGGGCCAGCAGGCTGCCGAGCCCGCCGGTGCCGCCGGTGATGAGCACGGCTCCGGTGCCCCACGGGGACGCGTCGCCGGCCTCGGTCTTGGCGTAGCGCGGCACGAGGACCGCACCGGCGCGGATCGCGGCCTCCGGCTCCCCGGAGGCGACGACGGCCGCGATGGTCCCCGCCGGCGCGTCGGCGTCGGCGTCGACCACGAACACGCGGCCCGGGTGCTCGGCCTGCGCACCGCGCGCCAGGCCCCACAGCAGACCCTGCGTCACGTCCACAGTGGACTCATCGGCGGGCACCGCGTCCTGCGTCACGACGGCCAGCTTCGTGGCGGCGAACCGCGAGTCGGCCAGCCAGGCCTGCAGCTCGGCGAGCAGCCAGGCGGCGTTGGCCCGCGCGGTCTCCGGCACGTCGCCGGTGCGCTCGGGCACGCTCAGCGTGAGCAGGCCGGGCACCGGCTCGCCGCGGTCGACGGCGCCGACCAGGTCGGCGAAACCGGCGTAGGTGGCGGCCACCCCGACCCGGCCGCGGCCCACGGCCACGACCTCGGCGTCGGACTGCGGCGCGGGCACCGGCTGCCAGGCGATCTTCAGCAGCGAGCCGTCCACTTCGGACGATGCGGTCAGCTCGCGGCGGACCGGGCGGGAGACCAGCGAGTCGATGGTCGCGACCGGCCGGCCCTCGCTGTCGGCCACCTCGATGGCCGACACCTCGTCGCCGTTCAGCCGCTCGATCCGCACCCGCAGCACCGAAGCGCCGGCGGCGTGCAGCGTGACGCCGTTCCAGACGAAGGGCAGCAGCGTCGCGCCGCCCGGGTCGCCGAGGAGGTCGGCGTGCATCGCGATGTCGAGCAACGCCGGGTGCAGGCCGTACAGGTTCGCCGTCGCCGCCGCCGGTTCCGGCAGCGCGACCTCGGCGAACACCTCGGTGCCGCGCTTCCAGGCGGCCGTGAGGCCCTGGAAGGACGGGCCGTAGCCGTACCCGCGCTCTTCGAGCAGGTCGTAGGCGCCCTCGACCACGATGGGGGTCGCCCCGGCGGGCGGCCACTCGGTGAGCCCGGCGGGCTCGGGCCGCGGTGCCGCGGACAGCGTGCCGAGCGCGTGCTGGGTCCACTCGTCGCCGTCGGCCGGCCGCGAGAAGACGGTGATCGGGCGCCGGTCGCCGTCGGCGGGGCCGACGACGACCTGCAGCGCCACGGCGCCGTCCGGGGGAAGGACGAGCGGCGCCTGCAGCGTCAGCTCTTCGACCGTCGAGTGGCCGACCTGGTCGCCCGCCGCGATGGCGAGCTCGACGAACCCGGTGCCGGGCACCAGGATCGCGCCCTTGACGACGTGGTCGGCCACCCACGGCACCGACCCGGCCGACAGCCGGCCGGTGAGCACCGTGGTGTCCGAACCGGACAGCGGCACGACCGCGCCGAGCATCGGGTGCGGCAGCGGCTGCTGCCCGACCGCCGTCACGTCGCCGGACGGGGTCGCGTCGAGCCAGTAGCGCTTGTGCTGGAAGGCGTACGTCGGCAGGTCGAGCCGGATCGGGCCGTCGCCGAGCACCTTGCCCAGGCCGGCGGCACCACGGGCGTGCAGGCGCCCGAGCGCCGTCAGCGCGGTGCGGACCTCGTCGCGGTCGCGGCGGCCGAACGGGACGAACGCGGCGTCCGGGTCGATCTGCCGGCCGAGGGCGGTCAGCACGCTGTCCGGCCCCAGCTCGAGGAACGTCCGCACGCCGTCGGCGGCCAGCGCCGTCACGGCGTCGGCGAAGCGGACGGCTTCGCGGACGTGCGTGACCCAGTACTCGGGCGAGGTCAGGTCCGCGTCCGGCGAGACCGTGGAGACGACCGGGATCTTCGGCTGGTGGAACGTCAGCCCCGCGGCGATCTCGCGGAACTCGTCGAGCATCGGGGCCATCAGCGGCGAGTGGAACGCGTGGCTCACGCGCAGCCGGCGCGTCCGGACGTCGGTGGCGCGCTCGATGCGGGTCACGACGTCGGCGGCACCGGAGATGACGACCGACGCGGGGCCGTTGACGGCGGCGATGCTGACGTCGTCTTCGTACCCGCGGATCAGTTCCCGCGCGGCCTCTTCGGTGGTGGCGAGGGAGACCATCGCCCCCGGCGGCGTGCTCAGCGCGCCCATCAGGCGGCCGCGGGCCGCGACCAGCTTCGCCGCGTCCTCCAAAGAAAGCACCCCGGCGACGTGCGCTGCGGCCAGCTCGCCGATCGAGTGCCCGGCGAGCGCGTCGGGGACGATCCCCCACGACTCGGCGAGCCGGAACAGCGCGACCTCGATCGCGAACAGCGCGGTCTGCGTGTACTGCGTCTGGTCGAGCAGGCCGCGGTCGGCGAGCGCGGTCGTGCCGAAGACGACGTCGCGCAGCGGCACGTCGAGCAGCGGGTCGAGCGCGGCGCAGACGGCGTCGAAGGCGTCGGCGAAGACCGGGTAGGTCTCCGACAGCGCGGCCCCCATCCCGACCTGCTGCGCACCCTGCCCGGAGAACAGGAACGCGAGCTTGCCTTCGGTGACGGGCTCGCTGCCCTGCTCGCCGGTGGCCAGCGCGTCGAGGCCGGCGGCCAGCTCGGCCGCGGTCCCGGCGACGACCACCGCGCGGTGCTCCAGCGCGGCGCGGGTCGAGACGAGCGAACGGGCCAGCTCGGCGACGGGGATGTCCTCGTGGTCGGCGAGGTATTCGCGCAGGCGAGCGGCCTGGCCGCGCACGGCGGCCGGGGTGCGGCCGGAGAGGGCGACGGGGACGACCGCGTCGGGCTGCGGCTCGGCCGGTTGCTCGACGACGGCGTCGGCCGGGGCCTGCTCGATGATCACGTGGGCGTTGGTGCCGCTGATGCCGAACGACGAGACCGCGGCGCGGCGCGGGTGGCCGTTGGGCGACCAGTCCCGCCCCTCGGTCAGCAGGCGCACCGCGCCCGTGTCCCAATCGACCACAGTGGACGGACGGTCGACGTGCAGGGTCTGCGGCAGCTGCTCGTTGCGCAGCGCCATGACCATCTTGATGATGCCGGCAACGCCGGCCGCGGCCTGCGTGTGGCCGATGTTGGACTTGATCGAGCCCAGCCACAGGGGCTGGTCCTCGGCGCGGTCCTGGCCGTAGGTCGCGAGCAGCGCCTGCGCCTCGATCGGGTCGCCCAGCGTGGTGCCGGTGCCGTGCCCCTCCACAGCGTCCACTTCGGACGGCTGAAGACCCGCGTCGGCCAGGGCCTTCGCGATCACGCGCTGCTGCGACGGGCCGTTCGGGGCGGTGAGGCCGTTGGACGCGCCGTCGTGGTTGACCGCGGAGCCCTTGACGAGCCCGAGCACCGGGTGCCCGTTGCGCTGGGCGTCCGAGAGCCGCTCGACGAGCAGCATGCCCGCGCCCTCACCCCAGCCGGTGCCGTCGGCCGCGTCGGCGAACGAGCGGCAGCGGCCGTCGGCGGACAGGCCGCGCTGGCGGCTGAAGTCGACGAAGGTGTCCGGAGTGGACATCACGGTGACACCGCCGGCCAGGGCGAGCGTGCACTCGCCGCGGCGCAGGGCCTGGACCGCCCAGTGCAGGGCGACCAGCGAGGACGAGCACGCCGTGTCGACGGTGACCGTCGGGCCCTCCAGGCCGAGCGCGTAGGACACGCGGCCGGAGACGACGCTGGCGAGGCTGCCGTTGCCGAGGTAGCCCGCGATGTCGTCGGACACCGTGCCGAGGCGGGTGCCCCAGTCGTGGTACATGACGCCGGCGAACACGCCGGTCGCGCTGCCGCGCAGCGAAACCGGGTCGATGCCGGCCCGCTCGAACGCCTCCCAGGACACTTCCAGCAGCAGCCGCTGCTGCGGGTCCATCGCGGCCGCCTCGCGCGGGCTGATCTCGAAGAAGTCGGCGTCGAACTCGGCGGCGTCGTGCAGGAACGCGCCGTGCTTGACGTAGGAGTGGCCGGGCTTGCCCGGCTCGGGGTCGTAGAGCGCGTCGACGTTCCAGCCGCGGTCGGCCGGGAACGGCGTGAGCGCCTCTTCCCCGCCGGCGACGAGCCGCCACAGGTCCTCCGGCGTCGCGACGCCGCCGGGGTAGCGGCAGGCGATGCCGACGATGGCGATCGGCTCCTCCGGGTCGGCCGTGGTCACCGGCGCGATCGGCTTGACCGGGGCCAGGCCGCCCAGGCGCGTGACGAGGTACTCGGCCAGCGCGCGCGGGGTCGGGTGGTCGAAGACGAGCGTGGCGGGCAGCCGCATGCCGGTGACGGAGTCGAGGATGTTGCGCAGCTCGACCGCGGCGAGGGAGTCGAACCCGATCTCGCCGAACGGGCGGGCCGGGCTGATCGCGCCCGGGCCGTCGTGGCCGAGCACGGCCGCGACGTGCGTGCGGACCAGGTCGAGCACCGCGCGGTCGCGGTCGGCCTCCGACAGCGAGGCGAACCGCTCGGCGAACTGCCGCTCCGGCGTGAGCTCCCCCGCGACCGCCGCGATGCGCCGCCGGTTCGCGGGGGCGAGACCGCGCAGGAGCGCCGGGACGTCCTCCCGGACGCCGAGCGCGGCGCGGTCGACGCGGGTCGGGACGACGGCCGGGGCACCGGTGCCGACGGCGGCGTCGAGCGCCGCGAGGCTTTCGGCCGCGGTCAGCGGGGCGAGCCCCAGCCGGCCGATCCGGCCCAGGTCCTTTTCGGACAGTCCGGCGCTCATGCCGAGCGCGTCGCCGCCGTCGGTCCACAGGCCCCAGGCCAGCGACGTCGCGGGCAGGCCCTGCTCGCGGCGGTGCTCGGCGAGGGCGTCGAGGAAGGTGTTGCCGGCCGCGTAGTTGGCCTGGCCCGCGCCGTCGACCAGCCCGGCCGAGGACGAGAACAGGACGAACGCGGTCAGGTCCGACGTCAGCTCGTGCAGGGCCCAGGCGGCGTCGACCTTCGGCGCGAGGACGGTGTCGAGGCGCTCTTCGGTGAGCGAACCGATCAGGGCGTCGTCGAGGACACCGGCGGTGTGGACGACGGCGGTCAGCGGCTGCTCGATCTTCTTCAGCGCGGCCGAAAGCGACCGCTTCTTGGTGACGTCGGCGGCGATGACCTGCACCGTCGCGCTCGCCTCCAGTTCGGCGACCAGTTCGGCCGCGCCCGGGGCGTCGCCGCCGCGGCGGCTGAGCAGCACCAGGTGCCGGACGCCGTGGGTGGTGACGAGGTGGCGCGCGACCTGCGCGCCGAGGCCACCGGTACCGCCGGTGACGAGCACCGCGCCTTCGGGCTGCCACGCCGGGGCGTCGGTGGCCAGGCGGACGAGCCGCGGGGCCAGCACGCGGTCGCCGTCGACGCGCAGCTCCGGCTCGCCGGACGCGAGCGCGGTGGCCAGCGTCGCGGCGGTGGTCTCGCCCTCGACCAGGACGATCCGGCCCGGCTGCTCGGCCTGCGCCGAGCGCACCAGCCCGCGCACGACCGAGTCGGCCAGCGTGCCGCGTGTCTGCAGCACGAGCTTGGCCGGGGTGGCCTCGGCGAGGAACGACTGGAGGAGCTCCAGGACGCGGTGAGCGGTCTGGCGGGCGGCGGCGGGAATCCCGCCGCGTTCGCCCGGCACGCTCACCAGCCGCACCTCACCGGGATCCGCGTCGGAAGCCGCGACCGGCGTCCATTCGACGGTGTGCAGCAGGTCCTGGGCCCGCGGGCCCAGGTCGGCGCCGCTGACCGGGCGGGAGCGGAACGACTCCACCGACAGCACGGGCGCACCCGCCGCGTCGGCGATCTCCAGGGAGACCCCGCCGGTGGCGGGCGAGGTGATCCGCACGCGCACCTCGGCCGCGCCGGAGGCGTGCATCCGCACGCCGGTCCACGCGAACGGCAGGCGGATCTCGCCGGCTTCGCGGGCCTCGCCCGGGGCGAAGTCGGTGGCGTGCAGGACGGCGTCGAGCAGTGCCGGGTGGATGCCGAAGTCCCCGTCCCGTTCGGGCAGCACGACCTCGGCGTACACGACGTCATCGCGCTTCCACGCCGTGCGCAGGCCCCGGAACAGCGGGCCGTAGCCGTAGCCCTGCGCGGCCAGTTCGTCGTACAGCTCGCTCGTGGCGACGACCTCGGCGCCGGACGGCGGCCACTCGGTCAGCGGCCGGGGCTCGCCGGCCGCGGCCTCGGCCAGCACGCCGGTGGCGTGCCGGGTCCAGGCGACGTCCTGCTCGGCGCGCGAGTAGAACTCGATGGTGCGGCGGCCGTCCTCGACCGGGCCGACCACGGCCTGCACCTCGACCCCACGTCCCTCCGGAACGGCCAGGGGTGCCTGCAGGGTCAGCTCGTCGACGACGTCGCAGCCCGCGCGCCCGGCGGCGTGCAGGGCCATCTCGACGAAAGCGGTGCCGGGCAGCAGGGCGGTGCCGGCGATGGTGTGGTCCGCCAGCCACGGGTGCGAGCGCAGCCCGATCCGGCCGGTCAGGACCAGGCCGTCGTGGTCGGCCAGGCCGATCTCGGCGGCCAGCAGCGGGTGGCCGGAGGCGAGCTGGCCGAAGTCGGCCGCGTCGCCGCGACCGGGTGCGGTGAGCCAGAAGTGCTTGCGCTGGAAGGCGTACGTCGGCAGGTCGACGACGTTCGCCGGGCCGAAGAACGCGGGCCAGTCGATCGCCACGCCGCGAGTGTGCAGCCGGCCGAGCGCGCCGGCCAGGGTCGTGACCTCGGCGTGGTCGCGGCGCTGCGCGGGCACGAACGCGATGTCCGAGCCGTGCGGGCCGGTGGCGGCCAGGGCCGCGAGGACGGCGTCCGGGCCGACCTCGATGGCGGTGGTGACGCCGGCCGCGGCGAGCGCGGCGACGCCATCGGCGAACCGCACGGCGCGGCGCACGTGGTAGAGCCAGTAGCCGGGCGAGGTCAGCTCTTCGGGGGTGGCCTGGCGGCCGGTGACGTTCGAGATGACCGGGATCTTCGGCGCCGAGAACTCGACGACCTCCAAGACCTCGCGGAACTCGGCGAGCATCGGCTCCATCAGCGGCGAGTGGAACGCGTGCGACACGCGCAGTTCGCTCGTCTTGCGGCCCTGCTCGCGGAACACCGCGGCGACGGCCTCGACCTCGCCGCGCTCGCCGGACACGACGACCGACGCGGGCCCGTTTATCGCGGCGATGCTGACGCCGTCGGTGAGCAGCGGGCCGACCTCGTCCTCGGTCGCGGCGATCGCCACCATGCCACCACCCTCGGGCAGCGCCTGCATGAGACGGCCGCGCGCGGCGACGACGAGACAGGCGTCTTCCAGCGACCAGACGCCGGCGATGTGCGCGGCGGCCAGCTCGCCGATCGAGTGCCCGAGCAGGACGTCCGGCTTGACGCCCCACGACTCCAGCAGCCGGGCGAGCGCGACCTCGACGGCGAACAGCGTGCACTGCGCGTACTGGGTGCCGTTCAGCTCTTCGGCGTCGTCGCCGAAGAGGACGTCCCGCAGCGGGCGGTCCATCTGCACGTCGAGGTGGTCGATGGCCTCGTCGAAGACCTCGGCGAAGACCGGGTACGCCAGGTACAGCTCGCGACCCATGGCGAGCCGCTGTGAACCCTGGCCGGTGAACAGCATCGCGAGCTTGCCCGGCGTGCGTTCGCCGGCGACGACCGCGCTGTCCGGCTCCCCCGCCGCGAGCGCGCGCAGGCCGCGAACGGCGTCCTCAGTGGACTCTGCGACGACGACCGCGCGGTGGTCGTGCGCGGCGCGCGTGCCGGCCAGGGAGAAACCGACCTCGGTCAGGTCGGCGACCTCCACAGTGGACACGAGCTTGTCAGCCTGCGCCCGCAGGGCTTCCGCACTTCGGGCCGAGAGCACGAGCGGGACGACCGGCACCGGTTCGGTGGTGCCGTCGACGTCCGCTGTCGCGGGTGCCTGCTCGATGATGACGTGGGCGTTGGTGCCGCTGACGCCGAACGACGAGACACCGGCGCGGCGGGGGCGCTCGACCTCCGGCCACTCGCGGGCCTCGGTGAGCAGCTCGACCGCACCCGCGGTCCAGTCGACGTGCGGAGTCGGCGCGTCGACGTGCAGGGTCTTGGGCAGCCGGCCGCGGCGGATCGCTTCGACCATTTTGATCACGCCGGCCACGCCGGCCGCGGCCTGGGTGTGGCCGATGTTGGACTTGATCGAGCCGAGCAGCAGCGGCGTCTCGCGGCCCTGGCCGTAGGCGGCGAGCAGCGCCTGGGCCTCGATCGGGTCGCCGAGCCGGGTACCGGTGCCGTGCGCCTCGACGGCGTCCACTTCGGACGCTTCCAGCCGGGCGTCGGCGAGCGCGCGGTGGATCACGCGCTGCTGCGACGGTCCGTTGGGGGCGGTGAGGCCGTTCGACGCGCCGTCGGAGTTGATGGCGGTTCCGCGGACGACGGCGAGCACCGTGTGCCCGTTCGCGACCGCGTCGGAGAGTCGTTCCAGGACCAGGACGCCGACACCCTCGGCGAAGCCGGTGCCGTCGGCACCCGCGGCGAACGCCTTGCAGCGGCCGTCTTCGGCGAGGCCGCGCTGGCGGCTGAACGCGGTGAAGGTGCCGGGGCCGCCCATGACGGCGACGCCGCCGGCGAGCGCGAGCTGCGTCTCACCGCGGCGCAGGGCCTGCACGGCGAGGTGGAGCGCGACCAGCGAACCGGAGCACGCGGTGTCGACGGTCAGCGTCGGGCCCTCGAGGCCGAGCGCGTAGGCGACGCGGCCGGAGACGACGCTGGGCGCGTTGCCGGTGAGCATGTACCCGTCGAGGCCGTCCGGGGCCTCGTGCAGGCGCGGGCCGTACTCCTGGGCCTCGGCGCCGATGAAGACGCCGGCGGGCGTGCCGCGCAGCGTCGTCGGGTCGATCTTGGCGCGCTCCAGTGCTTCCCACGCCGTCTCGAGGACGAGCCGCTGCTGCGGGTCCATCGCGGACGCCTCGCGCGGGGCGATGCCGAAGAAGCCCGCGTCGAACTCGCCGGCGTCGGGCAGGAACCCGCCGGAAGTGACGTAGCTGCTGCCCGGGCGGTCGGGGTCCGGGTCGTAGAGGCCGTCGAGGTCCCAGCCGCGGTCGGTCGGGAACCCGGTGATGGTGTGCACCTCGTCGGCCACGAGCCGCCAGAGGTCCTCGGGCGACGCCGTCCCGCCCGGGTAGCGGCAGCCGATGCCGACGATCGCGACCGGCTCGTCCGGGTCACCGGACAAGGCAGGTCCACTGTGGACGATCTCGGCTCCGAACACCGCCGCGTGCAGGAAGCGCGCGACGGCGACCGGGGTCGGGTGGTCGAAGGCCAGGGTGACCGGCAGGTCGAGCCCGGTGGCCTCGGTGAGCCGCGCGTGCAGCTCCACCGCCGCCAGCGAGTCGAACCCGTGGTCGGAGAACGCCTTCTCCGGGTCGAGCACCGCCGGCACGTCCGGGCGCGCCGCCAGCAGCGCACCCCGGGTCGCGTCGTGGACGACGTCGGCCAGGAATGCCGCGCGGTCACCGGCGGGCAGTTCGGTCAGCCGCTCCGCGAACCCGGACGCTCGATTCGATTCGGTCTCAAACTCACGCATTCCGCACTCCACCGCTGTAGCAAGCCAGCACTCATGGTCGTCTTGATCGATCGTAGGTCGGCGCACGGCACGGCCGGATCCCCTGAAAACCCGCCTAGGGGCAGGGAAATCCGTCGCCGCGCCGCCGCCGGGGACTCGCGCCGTTACCAGGCGACGCGCAGGAGCGACGGCCCCCGCACGATGACGCCGTACTCCCACTTCACGCCCTCGCGGCCGTCCGCGAGCCGCAGGTCGGGGAACCGCGCCAGGATCGCCTTCAGCGCTTCCTGCAGTTCGAGCCGCGCCAGCTGCGCGCCGATGCAGTGGTGCGGGCCGTGCCCGAACGCCACGTGCGGGTTGGGGCTGCGCGTGAGGTCGATGCGGTCCGGGTCGGCGAACACCTCGGGGTCGCGGTTGGCCGCGTGCAGGGCCGGCAGCACCGGGTCGCCCGCGCGCACCACGACGTCGCCGAAGCGGATGTCCTCGGTGGCGTAGCGCGCGAACATCGCGGCGGTGTTGATCGGCACGTACCGCAGCAGCTCCTCGACGGCCGTCGGCATCAGGTCCGGGTTCTCCCGCAGCTGCGCCAGCAGCTCGGGCTGCGTGAGCAAGGTGAAGATGAAGCTGGGCAGCGCCGTGGAAACGGTCTCCACCCCACCGGTGAGCAGGCCGGCGCCGGCGATCGCGATCAGCTCCTGCTCGGTCAGCTTGTCGCCGGCGTCGCGGGCGTAGACGAGCGCGCCGAGCAGGTCGTCGGTCGGCTCCTCCCGCCGCTGGGCCACCAGTCCGGCCACGTACTCGTCGAGCTTGTCGCCGTAGACGTCGAGCACGTCGCTCTTCGCCGTCGCGTCGCTGACGAGGGCCTGGGTCCACTCGCTGAAGATCTTGTGGTCTTCCTTCGGCACCCCGAGCAGGTCGCAGATCACGGTGACCGGCAGCGGCCGCGCGAGCTCTTCGACGAGGTCCGCGCTGTCGCCGTGGGCCTGCATGGCGTCCAGCAGCTCGTTGACCAGGTCGTGCACGCCCTCGCGCATCGCCTCCAGGCGGCGCGCGGTGAACGCCTTGCTCACCAGGCGGCGCAGCCGGGAGTGGTCCGGCGGGTCCATCCCCATGATGCCGTCGCCCATCTGCTGGCGGCGCATCCGCGGCTGGTCGAGGCCCTGCGCGAGCTCCCGGCTGAACCGCGGATCGGTCGTCACCAGCTTGACGTCGGCGTACTTCGTCGCCAGCCAGGCCGGTTCGCCGAAGGGCATCTGCACCCGGCTCAGCGGCTCTTCGCGCTGCAGGATGTGGTACTGCTCGGAAACGGAGATCTCGTGCATGTCGAACGGATACGCACGGACAGTCCGGCGTGAACTCGTCACGACTCGCCCCCAATCGCTCTCATCGGTTGTTCCAGCGCCTCGGCGTCGAAGGCGTTCTGGACGTGGGAAAGCGCCGACATCAGCGTCGACGAGGTGATCCGGTCGGCGTGGCGGCGTTCCACCACGCGGTGCAGCGGCAGCGACCCGAGCTCCGACCAGCCGAGCCGGCCCGCCGGGTCGAGGAAGCTGCGCGCCTGCCCGGCGTTGTCCGGGTGCAGGCAGTACGGGACGTCGAGCAGGCCGCGCTTGAACGCGACGACGATCGCGCGGCCGAGGTCGGCGTGGCTGTTCAGCACGGCGTCGACGAGCGCGTACGCCTCGCGGTAGACCTGGTTGTCCGGCTCCACCACGGCCTTTTCGGTGACCGCCCGTGCCGCCGCGCCCGCGTGCTCCAGCGCCGAGACGTTCTCGGCGACGGTCGGGATCCGGTGCGCCTCCGCGGTCGTCTTGACGATCAGCCGTTCCGACCCGGTCGTCACGGCCAGCTCGGCCGCCCGGCCGAGCAGGCTCCGGGCGCCGTCCGACGTCCGCGGGAACAGGCCCATGTAGGCGTAGATCACGACGTGCCAGGTGGCGTCGGGCAGCAGCTCGGCGCACAGCCGGCGCAGCGCGGACACCGCCTCCTGGTCCTGCGCCATGCTCGTCTGCTGCGCGTAGCTCACCGAGATGCTGCGAACACCCTTGCGGTAGAAGAACAACGCCTCCAGCACCGAGAGCGCCACCAGCTCGCTCGGCGGGCACAGCTGGCCCATCATGCAGCCGCCGAAGGTCTCCAGGTGCGGGCGACCGCCCGGGTGCTCGGCGTCCAAGAGCAGGTCGCAGCAGTGGGCCCAGTTGCGCACGGACTCGTCCAGCGGCGTGCGGCTGTAGGGCAGGCAGTAGGAGACCGGGCCGCCCTCGGTGGCGTGCAGGCCGGCGGCGATCATGGCGCGGAAGATGTCCGCCGGCCGCGCCGACCCGTGACGCACCTGCACCGGGAACTCCGGTCCCTCGAGACCGTCGAGCATCGCGCGGGTGACCCCCGGCGGGTGGTTGACGATCGGGTAGCCGTTGAGCGCGATCCCGTTGCGCAGCGCGTGCGCGACGGAAGCGGTGTCGCAGACGCGGGTGTAGCTGTCGAGCGTCACCGTGCCGACGGTCGCCGCGGCCGCGTTCCTGGTCGCGGCCAGCCCGGCCCGCATGACGGCCGGGTCCGCGAACCCCATGCGGGGCTGCACGACGAGCTCGCCGGCGGCGTGCCGTCGCGCGACGAACTCTTCGAAGCTCATGCCGCCTCCGCGGGGAAGAGCACGTCGGCGGTGCTCACGCCTCCACCTGGGTCACGCCCGCCGACAGCGTCGCGGCGAATCGGCGGAAGGATCCCGCGCCCTGCTGGTCGTCGAAGACCGCGTCGAACCCGGCGAGCAGCAGCTGCGCGGTCTCCTCCGCGGTCAGCGCCCCGCCGACGCCGAGCTTGCCGCCGATCACCACCGGCAGCGCGCGCAGCTCCGGAAGAGCGCGGATCCGCTGGATCACGCGCAGGCCGTCCTGGTGGCCGTGGCCGTTGACGCTGCTCAGCACGAGCATCGCCGGCCGGCGGCTCAGGCACTCCGACTCCAGCAGCTCGTCCGGCACGCAGGCGCCGAGGTTCACGACGTCGAAGCCGAGCTCGCCGACGAGCAGCTGGAGGTAGACGAGGTTCCAGGTGTGGGAGTCCGACGCCATGCTGCTGACGATCACCGTCCGCCGCGGCGGTTCGGTGACGATCCCGGTCCCGTAGGCACGCAGTTCTTCCGTCATGGGGAAACCTCGTAGACTCGCTGGTAGTCCAACCGCGACACCGAGACGACGTCGTCGCCGCGCACCACGACCTCCACCGGCGTGGGCCGGCCGAGGAAGCTGATCAGGCTCGCGGTGACGCCGTAGGCGCCGACGTTCGGCACGGTGACGACGTCGCCGGAAGCCAGCTCGGGCAGCTTCGCCGCCTTGGCGAGCGAGTCCCCGGGAGTACACAGTGGACCGACGAGGCTGCCGACCGCGTCACCGGTTTCCTCGACCCCGACGGCCGCCGGCAGCAGCCGGCCGATCCCGGAAAGGCCGCCGACGACGTTGATCCCGGCGTCGAGGACGACGAACCGGCTGCCGCGGCTTTCCTTGACGTTGACCACGCCCGCCAGCAGCGAACCGCAGCTGCCGGAGAGGTAGCGGCCCGATTCGCAGGCCAGTTCGATCCCGCCGTCACGCCACTCGGGCAGGTGCAGGTCGAGGAGCGTTTCGAGGCCCGAGCGCAGCTTCGGGTAGTCGGTGCGCGGGCCGGGCACCGCGTACGGCGAGGAGAAGCCGCCGCCGATGTCCAGGACCTCCAGGGGCAGGCCGACTTCGTCGCGCAGCCGCGCGGCCGAGGTGAGCACGAACTCGTACTCGCCGAGCAGCGCGTCCTCGTCCTGGGCGTTGCTCATGGTGAAGAAGTGCGCGCCGACGACCCGTGCGCCCGGCACCGCCTTCAGCGCGGGCATGATCTCGGGCAGCGTCTCGGCGTCGATGCCGAACTGCGACGGGCGGCCCATCATCCGGATTCCGGTGCCACCGCTGCTCGCGGTCGTGTTGACGCGCAGCAACGCGGACGCGGTGACGCCGTGCTTTTCGGCGGCGGCACCGACGTGCTGGAGGTCGGTCAGCGACTCGACGGAGAACAGCCGGACGCCGGTGGCGATCGCGTACTCCAGCTCGGCGTTCGTCTTCCCCGGTCCGGTGTAGAGGATCCCGGCCGGGTCGAACCCGGCCTGGAGGGCGTTGGCCAGTTCGCCGGTCGAGCTGATCTCGGCGCGGCAACCGCCGCGGCGCAGCTCACGCGCGATTTCGGGGTGGGGGTTGGACTTCAGCGCGTAGAACAGCTGGAAGCCTTCGGGCAGCATGCCGAACAGCTGGTCGCGCGACTCGGCGACGACGTCGAGGTCGTAGACGTAGGCGGGCGTGCCGTATTCGGCGGCGAGGTCGCGGCTCATTTGCGGGCGCCTTCCACGAGCAGGGCGAGTTCCTTGGTGGCGTTCTTCCCGTGCGCCGTGAGCGGGAACTCTTCGACGACGTGGCACAGCGACGGGACCTTCTGCGGCTCGAGGCGCTTGGCCAGCTCGCGCAGCACGGTCGTCGGCGGCAGGTCGGTCTCGACGCAGATGGCGAGGTCCCGCGTCTCGCTCGGCGGGATCGCCCCCGCCGCGCGGACGCCGGGGATGTCCATCGCGGCGGCTTCGATTTCCAAAGTGGACATCCGGATGCCCTTGCGCTTGAACATGTCGTCGCGGCGGCCCTCGAAGTAGAGGTAGCCGTCGGCGTCGAGGCGGCCGTAGTCACCGGTGTGCAGGCGCGGCTCGCCGGTGGTCTCGTCGCGGCGGAACGCGCGGGCCGAGATCTCGGGCGCCCGCCAGTAGCCGGGCATGACGTGCGGGCCGGCGGCGACGATCTCACCGATGTCCCCGGCGGGCAGCTCGGTCCCGTCGGCGGCGAGGATCAGCACGGAGGTGCCCGGCAGCGGCAGCCCGGACGAACCGGGGCGCTCGGTGTCCTCGTCGGGGGGCATGATCGTGATGCGTTTGCATTCGGTCTGGCCGAACTGGCGGACGACCTTGACCCCGGGGAACGCGTTGCGGAGCTGCGCGATGGTGGTGTCGGGCAGAGCCGCGCCGGTGTTGGTGAACAGGCGCACGGGCGCGGCCGGTTCGTCGTCCCGCGCGGCGAGGGTGGCGATCATGGTGGCCAGCGACGGGACGATCGGCACGACGGTGGCGCCGACCTCACGCATCCGCTGCAGCAGCCGCAGGTCCGCTTCGGCGTCGGCGAGCACGATCTCGCTGCGGCCGAGCGTGCTCAGGAGAACCTTGTAGAGGCCGTAGTCCCAGGACATCGGGAACCGGCAGAAGACGACGTCGTCGGAGCGGTAGCCGAGGACCTCCTGGATGGCGCGGGAGGCGAAGGTGACCTGGCGGTGCGGCCCGATCACGCCCTTGGGGGCGGCGGTGCTGCCGGAGGTGTAGACCAGGACGGCGATGTCGTCCTCGGTTGTATTGGCGGCTTCGGCTTTGTGGCCCAGCGTTTCCTGTACTTCCGTCCAAAAGGGACCGAAGTTCTCCGGCGTCAGCACGAGAACGGGTTCGGCGTTGGCCACGACGGAGTCGAAGTGGAACTTCTTCATCGCCGGGTTGATCGGCACGAAAACCGCACCACGGCGGGAAGTCCCGTAGAAGAGCGCGACGAGCGCCCGATCGGTGGGCAGCTGCACGACAACGCGATCGGCGGGCGCGACCCCCCGGCGGGCGAGCACCACGGCGACGGCGTGGCTCCACGCCTCGAGCTCACCGTAGGTCCAGGCACCGGCACGGTCCCGGACGGCCGACGCCCCGGCCGCATCGGCCGCCGCGGCATCGAGCAGAGAATGGACCAGAGAATCGTTCACGACTGCCACTCCGTAGGACTCGAAGGATGACCGGGCCGGCGTGGAAGACACACCTGGAGACCTACGGAAAGCTATCCGCGCCGACCTGCGGATCCACACCCCTAACGGCCCCTAACCCCCGCCCACCGGGGCCACCCGGCCCCCGCCCCGGAAACGCATGAACGACTCGTTCATCGCGTCCGATGCGATGAACGAGTCGTTCATGACCTCCGCCCGCGACCCGGCCGCCGATCCCCGGGCACGCCAAAGCGGCAGACCGCGTCAGGCGACTGGCGCCAGAATCTCCGCCGCCCGGGCCGCCAAGGTCTTTCGGTCGATCTTGCGGTTCGAGTTCAGCGGGAACTCCGCCACGTGCCGGTAGTGCCGCGGGATGACCCCCTCCGGTAGCACCGCCCGCAGCGCGCGCACCATCTCCAGCACCGGCCGCTCGCCGCCGGTGTAGAACACGAACAGCTCCGTCCCCGCGTCGCCCGCCACGCCCAGCGCCACCGCGTCCTGGATGCCGCAGTCGCGCAGGGCGTGCTCGACCTCCGTCAGCTCGATGCGCCAGCCCAGCACCTGCACCTGGGAATCGAGCCGCCCCAGGTACGCCAGCCCGTCGGGCAGCCGCCGCACGCGATCCCCCGTGCGGTAGAAGCGCTTGCCGTCGCGCTCCAGGAACCGGCCCTTTTCGTCGGCCGGGTCGAGGTAGCCCGGCGTCATCTGCGGACCCGCGATGCAGAGCTCGCCCTCGTCCGGATCGTCACCCAGCAGGACGTGGTCGTGGCCCGCGTGCACCTCGCCGATCGGCACCACTCCGTTGATCGCCACCTGCGGCGTCGAGACGTCGTCCCAGCGGTAGCCCGACACCGTGATGGTCAGCTCGGTGGGCCCGTACAGGTTCTCGATCAGGGACGACGACGCCGCGGCCCGCCAGTCCGCCGTGTCGCGGACCGTCAGCGCCTCGCCCGCGAAGAAGCTCCACCGCAGCCCGGGCAGGGCACCCGGGGTCAGGCCGCCGGTGCGGCGGACCAGGTCGATCGCGCTCGGCGTGGAGAACCACACCGTGAGCCCGCGCTCGGCCGCGAACCGCGGCAGGTTGCGGTACGCCCCGCCCGGCAGCACCACCGCCGGCGCCCCCGCGCCCCACGCGCAGAACAGGTCGAACATCGCGCAGTCGAAGTTCAGGTCGAACGTCTGCGAGAAGACGTCGTCCGGGGTGAAGTCGTACCGGGCGTCGAGCAGGCCGAAGTAGTGCTCGACCGCCGCGTGCCCGATCCGGACGCCCTTGGGCCGCCCGGTCGAACCCGACGTGAACAGCACGTACGCGGTATCCGACGAAGGCGCCAGCGGGGCCGTCAAAGCCTGCGAAGCCGCGGTCGAGCCGAGCACCGGAACGCCCTCCGGCGCCACCGCGCGACCCCGCTCGTCCGCGACGAGCACGTCGATGCCGGCCGCCGAGACCATCTGGGCGGTCCGCGCCGCGGGGAAGTCCGGACGCAGCGGGACGATCGTCGCGCCGGCGTACAGCCCGGCCAGGATCCCCGCGTACGCCGTGACCCCCTTGCCCGCTAGGACCCCTACGGTGCGGGCGCCGGCTTCTGCCAGCGCACCGCCCCAGAGGAGGGCCAGGTCGTTCAGCCGCTCGTAGGTCAGTACCTCGTCGCCCACGTGGACGGCCACGCCGCCGCCGGAACGTTCGAGGCCGCGCAGGAACCGCGTGTGCAGCCCGCTGGTGAGACCGGTGTCCATCGTGATCCTCCGCGTGAATAGGGGTGCCGATGCGTCGATCCGGGACGGAGACGCGCGGTAGAGTCCAAAACCGAACCGGGCGGTCGGTTTCCTCTCGGTAGATCCCAACCTAGCGATCCGGAGTAGCCATGTGGGACAGCACTTTTGACGAGACGCTTCGCACGTTCCTCCCCTTCCTGCCCGCCGAGGAGGCACTGACCGAAGAGACCCCGCTCCGCGAGTACGGGCTGGACTCGCTCGCCACCGTGGAGCTGCTCTCCGTGCTGGAGCAGAGCTACAACGTGCGGTTCGAGGACGACGCCCTGAACCTGGAGACCTTCGAGAACCCCGGCCGGCTGTGGACCACGCTGTCCGCGCTGCAGCCCGCTAGCTGACCCGCGACGGTCCTGCGCCCCGGCGGCGGGGCTGCAGGGCCATGCGCGGGTTGACCGTCACGACCTCGAACCGGCTCGTGGTGACGCGGACGCGCCCGAACAGCGTGTCCGGTCCGGCCACCCAGAGCTTGCCCACGCCGAGCTCGGCCAGCGACGTCACGACGTCCGGCCAGCGCAGCGGCTTCACGATGCTGTCGAGCAGCATCGTGCGGACCTGCTCGCCGGTGCGCAGGACCTCGCCGTCCTGGTCGGCCACGATCGGCAGCAGCGGGTCGTGGAAGGTCAGGTCGCCGATCACCTCGTCCTCCGCCTTGCGACGCAGCGCGCCGAACGCGCGCGAGTGCAACGGCGGGCGCATCGTGTAGAGCGACAGCCCGCCCATGCTCCGCACCGTCTGCTTGAGCCAGTCGAGGTTCTTTTCGCGCAGAGAGACCATGTAGAAGTCGTGATCGATGTAGCACGAGATGTCGAACCACTCGCCCCGGCCGTCCAGTTCGGACAGTGCGTCCGTGAGCTTCTCCTCCGAGGTGCGGACGAACGAGTGCGTCACGACGTCGGTGTACTCGGTCGCGAAGAATTCGGTGAGGCAGCGGGCGAGCTCCGCGGTCATCCACACCGCGTCCGGGAAGGTGAGGGAACCGGAGTAGACGCTGGCGGGCTTCTCACCGAAGCTCGGCCCGGCGCAGCAGTCGGGGCTCATCCCGTGCTCCTGCTCGGCCCATTCGGCCAGCGCGACGCAGGTGAGCATGAAGCCGACCTGGGCGTACTCGGAGTAGTCGCCCTCGGTCTCGCGGAAGCGGTCGATCAGCGAGTAGCCCAGCCGGTCGTTCGCCTCCGCGATCAGCCGTCGGGCGAAGGGGTTGATGAGCAGGAACTTGCCGAAGTCGGCGAAGCGGCACGGGCTCATGCCGGGGAAGACGACCGCCGACCCCGGCCGGATGGCCTCATCCATGGCTGACGACCTCTCGTGCGGTGGCCCGGTGCCCGGGCGTGGTGGGGTGGACGTCCTGCAGGAAGCCCAGCAGGACTTCGCGGAACCGCTCGGGCTCCTCGAGGTGCGGGACGTGGCTGGAGTCTTCGAAGATCTCCCAGCGCACGTCGTGGATCCGGTCGAAGTACGGCTGGACCGTCACGGGCGTGGCCTCGTCGTGGCGCCCGGTCACGAGCAGGGTCGGCGCTTCGATGTCGTCCAGGTGGTCGATCACCGAGTAGTCCTTGAGCGTGCCGGTGACCGTGAACTCGCTCGGGCCGTTCATCGTCGCGTAGACGGTGTTGTCGTCGGCCATCTCCATGAACGACGCCAGGTAGTCGGCGGGCCACGGCAGTACGCGGCAGACGTGCCGGTCGTAGAACGCGCGCATCAGCTCGAAGTACTCCGGCGCGTCGGTGGTGCCGTCGGCCTCGTGCTTGCGCAGCGCGGCGTCCACGCCGGGCGGGAGCTGCGCGCGCAGCACGTCCATCTCCTGGCGCCACAGCGGGTACGACGCCGGCGAGTCGGCGATCACCAGCCCGCGCAGGCCCTCCGGCCGCTGCGCCGCGTGCCGCGCGACGACCAGGCCGCCCCACGACTGTCCGAACAGGACGTAGTTGTCCTCGACGCCCAGCTGGTGCACCAGGTTGTCCAGCTCGTCGCCGAACAGCTCCGGGGTCCAGAAGTCCGCACCCTTGCCCGGCAGCCGCGTCGAACCGCCGCTGCCCAGCTGGTCGTAGTGCACCACCGGGTACCCGTGCTCGGCGAGCGAGCAGAGGTTCAGCAGGTAGTCGTGCGTGCTCCCCGGACCGCCGTGCACCACGACGACGGCCGGCAGCTCGCTCCCGGCGGCTCCGGTGACCCGGTACCAGGTGCGGTACCCGCCGAAGGGAACCCAGCCCTTCACGATGGGTGCCACGGCCATGCTCATTCACCTCGTCCGTTTCCCTCGCGTCCGGCTTCTGCGCGGCCGGAACCACCTTCATGTCTAGCCGGTGCGCGAGCGCGGTCACCAGCCCCTAAGGGGCGTCTAAAGCCGAGCTAAGTGCCAGGGACCTCTTTAACGCACCGCAGTTCCCGAGCGAAAGGTTTCCGCGCGGGAACAGGGGTTCCGGACCCCTACGGCCGCATTGCCGGGTCTGCCCCGGCGCCCGCCGCGCTTACCGTTTCCCCAGCAGCAGTGTTTCCCGGACCCCGGCATCGGAGAGTGCGTTGTGCGCGTCATGGTGATGGTCTTCCCGACGAGGACGCACGTCTACAGCATGGCCCCGGTCGGCTGGGCGCTGGCCGCGGCCGGGCACGAGGTGCGGTTCGTCGGCCAGCGCAATCCCCGTGAGGTCCTGCCGTTCGCCGAAACCGGCCTCGACGCGATGTGGTTCGGCGAGGACCTCGACATCGCCCAGCACCGGCGGCTCAGCGCCGGCGGCGACGACGAAACCCTGCACGGCAAGCACCAGCTGTCCGAAAGCCGTCCGGAGCGCTACACCGAGGAGTACGTGCGCACCGTCTACGAAGGCTGGGTCGACGTCTTCCGCTGGAACTCCCCGGAACCGCTGCTCAACGAGCTCGTCCGGTTCGCCCGGCAGTGGCAGCCGGACCTCGTCCTGTGGGACCCGCTGGTCTACACGGCGCCGATCGTCGCGCAGGCGGTCGGTGTCCCGCACCTGCGGATGATGTACGCGGCCGACCAGACGGCGCGGATCGGCGCCCAGTACCGGGACCTGCGCGCGAGCAGGCCCGAAGACACCAGCCCGGACCCGTTCGTCGAGTGGATGTCGGCCGAGGTGGGCCGCTACGGCGCGGAGTACGACGACAACTTGCGCTACGGCGTCAAGACCATCGACTCCCACCCGTCCTACCTCCGCTACGACGGCGTCGACGTCGACTACCTCCCGGCGCGCTTCGTGCCGTTGAACAAGCCGATGGCGCTGCCGCGCTGGGTGGTCGAACCGCCGTCGCGCCCGCGCGTGATGCTGACCCTCGGCATCTCCAACCGGCAGACGCTCGGTGAGGAGGAGACGTCGGTTTCCGCGCTGCTCGACGGCCTGTCCGACCTCGACGTCGAAGTGATCGCGACGCTCAACGCCGAGCAGCTCGCGTCGGTGGACAAGGTCCCGGACAACGTCCGCGCGGTGGACTTCGTGCCGATGTACGAGCTCCTCGCGAGCTGCTCGGCCATCGTGCACCAGGGCGGCGGCGCGACGATCGGCAACGCGGTCGTCAACGGCGTCCCCCAGCTCGTGATCCCGGGCACCACGTGGAGCGAGCGGATCTCCGCGCTCGCCCAGGAAAAGCGCGGCAACGGCCTGATGGTGGACCTCGAGGACGTCACGCCGGACACCATCCGAAGCGGACTCCAGCGGCTGCTGGAGGAACCGTCCTTCCGCGACAGCGCACTCGAGGTCCGCGACGAGATGCTGGCCACGCCGACGCTCGACGACCTCGTGCCGGAGCTCGAGCGGATCGCGCGATGCCGGTGACCCAGCGGCCCCGTGTCGTCCGCACCATCGGTTTCCTCATCGCGAGCTTCCCCCTCCGGATCGCCGCGTTCGTGCTCGTGCTCGCGACGACCATCCTCGGCATCGCCACCACCATGCTGTGGATCGGCATCCCGATCCTGATCACCGCGACCTCGGTGGCCGGCGGCCTGGCCGACCTGGAACGCCGCTGGGTGAGCACCATGCTCGGCGTCGACGTCCCGGCGCCGCGCCGGCTGCCGCACGGCGCCGGGCTGCTGCAGACGTGGCAGATGCGGCTCCTGGACCCGGCCACGTGGCGCGAGCTGATCTACGCGCTGCTCGCGCTCCCGCTGGGCATCGTCGAGTTCGTGGCCGGGATCGTGTCCGTGGCCGTGCCGCCGTTCGGCATCTTCGTGGCGCCACGGATCGGGGCGTTGCACGGCGCGTTGACGCTGTCGCTGCTCGGGCCGGGCCGGACGGCGCAGCTGGAGGCCCGCACCCGGCAGCTGAAGGACTCGCGCGCCCGCGGTGTCGACGCCGTGGAGGCCGAACGCAAGCGCATCGAACGCGACCTGCACGACGGCGCGCAGCAGCGGCTGGTCGCCGTCGCGATGAGCCTGGGCCGGGCGCAGCTGAAGCTGGACGTGAACGATCCCGCCGACACGGCCGCCGTACGCGAGCTGGTCGGCGCGGCCCACGCCGACGCGAAGCTCGCCGTGTCCGAGCTGCGCGACCTCGCCCGCGGGATCTACTCGCCGGTGCTGCAGGACCGCGGCCTGGACGCCGCGCTGTCCGCGCTGACCGCGCGGATGCCGATCCACGTGGACGTCGAGGTGACGGTGGAACCCCGGCCACCCGCGCCGGTGGAGACCACGACGTACTTCATCGTCAGCGAAACCCTCACCAACATCGCCAAGCACGCGGGCGCGGACCGCGCGTCGGTGCGCGTGACCCGCGACGACGACACGGTGGTCGTCGAGATCATCGACAACGGTCACGGCGGCGCGTCCGTGCGTCCCGGTGGCGGACTGGCCGGCCTCGCCGACCGGGCCGGCACCATCGACGGTGTGCTCACCGTGGTCAGCCCGGTGGGCGGCCCCACGGTCGTGCGCGCCGACCTCCCCGTCCGCTGGTGAAATCTCCCCCAGGAGCTGCGAAATGCGTGTGGTGATCGCCGAAGACTCCGTGCTCTTGCGCGCCGGTGTGCAGAGCCTGCTCTCCGACGTGGGCATCGAGACCGCGGCCGCCGTGTCCAACGGTGACGACCTGCTCGTCGCCATCCGCGAGCACCGGCCGGACCTGGTCATCGCCGACGTGCGGATGCCCCCGACGTTCACGGACGAGGGCCTGCGCGCGGCGTTGGCCGCCCGCAAGGAGATCCCGGGCCTGCCGGTGCTGGTGGTGTCGCAGTACGTGGAGGGCAGCTACGCGGTGGACCTGATCGCGGAGGGCACGTCCGGAGTCGGTTACCTGCTGAAGGAACGCGTCGCCGACGTCGCCGACTTCCTCGAGGCCGTCCGGCGCGTGGCCGGCGGCGGCTCCGCGATCGACCCCGACGTCGTCGCGCAGATGCTGGCCCGCAGCCGCCGCGACCCGCTCGACGCCCTCACCGCCCGCGAGACGGAGGTGCTCGGGCTGATGGCCCAGGGCCTGTCGAACGCGGCCATCGCGAAGCAGCTGGTGGTCACGCAGGGCGCGGTGGAGAACCACATCAGCAACATCTTCTCGAAGCTGGGCCTGGAGGCGAGCCGCGACGAGAACCGCCGCATCCGCGCGGTCCTGACCTATTTGGACAGTACGGCCGTCCGCGCCTGACTCGCCCAGCCGCAAGTCCGTGAATGGCACATTCAGGGACGCTAAGTCCCTCAATGTGCCATTCACGGACCTTCGCTCAGCGGGAGGTGCGCCAGCTCGTCGCCGGCTGGAACGGCACGCGACGGCGCAAGCGCACTGGTGCCGGTTCCGCGGCCGCGGGCCGGGTGGCGCCGGCCGCGGCCAGGACCGCCACCAGCGCCGCCAGCTCCGTCTCGTCGGGCGCGCCACGCACGACCCGCACCACCGGGCCGTCCATCAGACCGGCGGGTTCCCGTGCTTGCGCGCCGGGAGATCGGCGTGCTTGGTGCGCAGCATCGCCAGTGACCGGATCAGCAGCGACCGCGTCTCGCCCGGCTCGATCACGTCGTCCACGAGGCCGCGCTCGGCCGCGTAGTACGGGTGCATCAGCTCGGTGCGGTACTCCTTGATCTTCTGCGCCCGCACGGTTTCCGGGTCGTCGGCCGCGGTGATTTCGCGGCGGAAGATCACGTTGGCCGCGCCCTCGGCGCCCATCACGGCGATCTCGTTCGTCGGCCACGCCAGCGAGACGTCGGTGCCGATCGAGCGTGAGTCCATCACGATGTACGCGCCGCCGTAGGCCTTGCGCAGGATCAGCTGCACCCGCGGCACGGTGGCGTTGCAGTACGCGTAGAGCAGTTTCGCGCCGTGGCGGATGATGCCGCCGTGCTCCTGGTCGACGCCGGGCAGGAAGCCGGGCACGTCGACCAGCGTCACGAGCGGGATGTTGAACGCGTCGCACGTCTGCACGAACCGCGCGGCCTTCTCGCTGGCCTCGATGTCGAGCACGCCGGCCAGGACCGCGGGCTGGTTCGCGACGATCCCGACGACGTGCCCGTCGAGGCGGGCGAGCGCGCACACGACGTTGGTCGCCCAGTCCGCGTGCACCTGGAGGAACTCGCCGTCGTCGACGATCTCCGCGATGACGGCGGTCATGTCGTACGCGCGGGCCGGGTCGACCGGGACGACGTCGAGGAGCCGGTCGGTGCGCCGGTCGGCCGGGTCGCCGGCCGGGAAGTGCGGCGGCGCCTCGTTGTTGTTGGCCGGCAGCAGGGACAGCAGGTACCGGACGTCGGCCAGGCAGGTCGCCTCGTCGTCGTAGGCGAACGCGGCGACGCCGGAGGTCGCCGCGTGCACGTCGGCGCCGCCGAGGCCGTTCTGCGTGATCTCCTCGCCCGTCACCGCCTGCACGACGTCGGGGCCGGTGATGAACATCTGCGAGGTCTCGCGGACCATGAACACGAAGTCGGTCAACGCGGGCGAGTAGGCCGCGCCGCCCGCGCACGGGCCGAGCATCACCGAAATCTGCGGGATGACCCCGGAACAGCGGGTGTTGCGGCGGAAGATGCCGCCGTACCCGGCGAGCGCCGTGACGCCCTCCTGGATCCGGGCCCCGGCGCCGTCGTTGAGCGACACCAGCGGCGCGCCCGCGGCCTCGGCGAGGTCCATCACCTTGTGGATCTTCTGGGCGTGCGCCTCGCCGAGCGCGCCGCCGAAGACCCGGAAGTCGTGCGCGTAGACGAAGACCGTCCGCCCGTCGACCGTGCCCCAGCCGCAGACGACGCCGTCGGAGTGCGGCCGGCGCTGCTCCAGGCCGAACCCGGTGGCCCGGTGCCGGCGCAGGGCCTCGAGCTCGGTGAACGAGCCCGGGTCGAGGAGCAGCTCGATCCGCTCGTGCGCGGTCAGCTTGCCGCGCTCGTGCTGCCGCCGCGTCGCCGCTTCGTCCGGCCCGCGGCGCGCCGCGTCCTTGATCTCGCGCAGTTCGACGAGCCGGTTGGCGAACGCGGCGGGTGCCTCAGACACGGGCCCCGCCCAGCTCGCCGGCCAGCCGCCCGAGGATCACGTCCTGGTGACGGGTGAGGAAGAAGTGCCCGCCGGGCAGCTCGACCAGGTCGAACCCGCCGGTGGTGTAGTCGGCCCAGGAGGCGACTTCGTCGATGGTGGCCATCGGGTCGGCGTCGCCGGTGAAGGCGACGATCGGGGTCGCGAGGGGCTCGCCCGGCGTGTCCCGGTAGGTCTCGACGGCGCGGTAGTCGTTGCGCACGACGGGCAGGATCATCCGGACGACGTCGTCGTCGCCGAGCAGGTTCATCTCGGTGCCGCTCAGCCGGCGCAGCTCGTCGATCACGCCGGCGTCGGTCCGGGTGTGCACGCTGTCGTCGCGCACCCGCGAAGGCGCGCGCCGCCCGGAGACGAACAGCCCGGCGACGGGCACCCCGGCCCGTTCGAGGCGCCGCGCCGTCTCGTAGGCGACCATCGCGCCCATGCTGTGCCCGAAGAGGGCGAGCGGGCGGTCGGTCTTGTCCCGCAGCAGGTCCGCGACGCGGTCGGCCATGGCGCCGATGCTGGTCAGGAACGGTTCGTGGCGCCGGTCCTGCCGGCCCGGGTACTGGACGGCGAGGACCTCGATGTCCGGCGCCAGCGCCTTCGCGACGGGGAAGTAGAACGTGGCCGAGCCGCCGGCGTGCGGCAGGCAGACCAGCCGCGCCTTCGCCTCGGGTGACGCGGCGAACCGGCGGAACCAGTTCTCCTCGGCGTTGCCGTCGTGGGCGACCATGTCGTCCCACCGCCTTTCGGGTCGGAGCGTCCGTCAGGCCAAGCTAGCCAGGGCGAGGGCGGCCCAACGACCCCTAACGGCCCCTAAGGCCGCCGCCGGACGCGCGCATAAAAGCCGCCATACCGGGTACGCCATTTGCGAGCGGCCGCGCTCGTGGGGAAGCGCGGTGTCGGGAGGAGTCGCACTGTGCGCGTGAGCTGGAACGGAGCCGATCAGGCCGGGTGGCAGGTGCTGGACGTCGCCGGCGTCGACCGGCCCGGGCTGACGACCGCCCGGCGGTGGGCCGAGGCCAAGCTGGGTGCGCTGCGGGAGACGGACCTGATCGACACCTTGATCGTCGTCGGCGAGCTGCTGGAGAACGCTTTCGTCCACGGTGGCGGGCCGCGGCAGCTGCGGATCCACCACGCGCACGACCCGTGCGAGGTGACCGTGGCCGTGGCCGACGACGGGACCGGCGAACCGAAGATGCGCGTCCCCGACCACGGTGGTGGCCGGGGACTGCTGCTGGTGGACCAGCTCAGCCTCGACTGGGGCGTGAGCCACCACGACGACGGCAAGCTCGTGTGGGCCCGCGTCGGGTGCGAGGAGGATTAGCCTCCCGCCAGCCGCAACAGCGCTTCTTCGGTGCTCGAGTGCACCGGCAACAGGTCGTCCAGGTGCAAGACGGCGATCGGCCGCAACAGGGCCCGGCACCGCCCCGCGACGGCGAAGGGCACCCCGGTGAGGGTGGCTTCCGCAACGGCGTCGAGCAGGATCGACAGGACGCGGGCACTGCAGAACGTCACGGCCGAGACGTCGAAGACGAGGGCGGCCGGGGCGAGCCGAAGTTCTTGGCGCAGCAGGGTTTCGAGGTGTTCGGTGACGGCGAGATCGAGCTCACCGGTAGCGGTGATCACGCTGGCATGCGCGGTGGCGGTGACATCGAAGACGGCGGGCGGGGAAAGCTGGGGAGCAAGCATTCGCGGAACCTCCTGGGCATAACGCCGTGAGGGTCGAGCACGACGGCTACAGGCTGAACCGCTGACCTCACCACCCTACAAGCGATGCGCAACCGTTGCACACTGGTTCCGCGCGCAGCGCGACCCACAGGAGGAGCTGGGTGGTCATCCCGTCGCCTGAGGCCGTCAAATCACTTTGAGCCGGGCCCGCAACCCAGAGACCAGGGCGAGGGAGAATGCCAGGCTTGCGGGCCCGGCTCAAAGTGATAGGCCTCGTTCAGGCGACGGGATGACCACCCAGCGGCCCACGTCCCCAACGAGAGACGGCAGCGAAACAGCAGGCCATCCCAGAGCCTGCCCGTCCGGCGAGGACAGTCTTTTGCTTCTAAGCCGCGGCAGAGGCACGCCGCAGCACAGCCTCCCGCCGGAACCGGCCAGGCGTAGTGCCCACCTCGGCGCGAAACGCGCGACCGAACGCCGACTCCGACCGATAACCCACCCGGTCCGCAACGGTCGCAACCGGCGCATCCGTGGTGGTCAGCAGCTCAGCCGCCGCCATCACGCGAGCCCGGGCCAGGAACGCGCCCACGGTCATCCCCGTCTCCCGGACGAACCGTCGCAGAAAAGTCGCACGGGACATCGAGGCCTGCCGACCGAGCCGCTCGATCGTCCAGTCCTGCCCCGGTTCGGCCAGAACGCTCCCGACCGCATCGGCGATGCCCGGATCGGTCACCGCCGTCCAAACGACGTCCGCGCCGCGGGCCGTGCGAAGCACCATCGCGAGCAGCACCGTGCACAGCGCGGCGAGGATCGCCGCCGTCCCGGACCCTTCGCGGCTCGCCTCCAAGCGCATCAGCGAACTGAGCGCGCGCAGGACCTCGTCGGTTTCGGCGGACTGCCCGAACGCCACGTGGATCGCCCCAGGCAGGCTGCGGAACAGCAGCGCGCCGGCGCCCGCGTTGACCGTGTAGTGCCCGCAGAACAGGTCGATCACCGGGTCGCCGCCGCGCTCGCTGCGCGTCGTGGCGAACGCGTCCCCGTCCGTCTCGACGATCCCCCGCGGCCGGCCCGGCCCCGCCGTGACCACCCGGTGCGCGGCGCCGCTCGGGATCAGCACGACGTCGCCGGAGCGCAGTTCGAACACCTCGCGGCCGACGTACAGCCGGCACTCGCCGTCCAGGAGGACGTGAAACGGCACTTCGAGCTCGCCGTAGCGGGCGATGTCCATCCGCGTGGCCGCCCCGAGCAGGCAGTGCTTCTCGAGCGTCGCTCCGAGCTGGGCCATGCGCAGCAACCGGCTGATGGTGTCCACGGTGATACTTTGGGGCAGTTATCTGATCCGAACAAGCCTGGTCGGATCATCGCGGCCGAAGCAGACTCGGGCGCATGGAAACCACCCAGCTCACCGCGGACGTCTTGGTCATCGGCTTCGGCAAAGGCGGGAAGACCGCCGCGCACGCCCTCGGCGACGCGGGTCAGCGCGTCGTCCTCGTCGAGCGCTCGGAGAACATGTACGGCGGCACCTGCCCGAACGTCGGCTGCGTGCCGACCAAGATGCTCGTCCACTACTCGACCGGCCGCCGCCTCGAAGACGACGCGCAGGAGTTCTTCGCCCGCTCCATCGAAGGCGTCCGCACCCTGACCAGTGCCTTCCGCGCGGGCAACTTCGCCTCGCTCGACGGGAAGGACACCGTCACCGTCATCACCGGCACCGCCCGGTTCGCCGACCCGCACACCGTCACCGTCGGCGAAGGGGACGACCGGATCACCGTCACCGCCCCGACGATCATCCTCAGCACCGGTTCCGCGCCGGTCGTCCCGCCGATCCCGGGCCTGGCCACGAGCAAGCACCTGGTCAGCAGCACCGAGCTCACACAGGCGGCGACGCTGCCCGAGCGGCTCGTGGTCGTCGGCGGCGGTTACCTCGGGCTCGAGTTCGCGTCGATCTACCAGCACTTCGGCACGCACGTCACCGTCCTCGAAGGAGCGCAGCGGCTGCTGCCGCGTGAGGACGAAGACATCGCCGAGGCCGCCCGCGAGATCCTCGAAGGCGACGGCATCCGGATCATCACCGGCGCCAAGATCACGAAGGTCGAAGACAGCGGCGCCGTCGCGAAGGTCGTCTACGAAAAGGACGGCGAGACGCACGAAGTCGAGGCCGGCGCGCTGCTGCCGGCGACCGGCCGGCGTCCGGTCACCGACGGGCTGCGGCTCGACGCGGCCGGCGTCCGGACCACACCCGCCGGCGCCGTCGAGGTCGACGAGCACCTGCGCACGAACCAGCCGCACATCTTCGCCGTCGGCGACGTCAACGGCGGCCCGCAGTTCACCTACGTGGCCCTCGACGACGCCCGGATCGTGCTGGACCAGCTGCTCGGCGAAGGCAAGCGCACCACGGCCGACCGGGTCGCCGTGCCGCACACGCTGTTCACCACCCCGCCGCTGGCGACCGTCGGCCTGACCGAGCGCGAAGCCCGCGCGCAGGGCCGGAACATCAGGGTCGGCAAGAAGCGGGTGGCCGACATCGTCGCCATGCCCAGGGCCTACACCGTCGAAGAAACGCGCGGGATGATGAAGTTCGTCGTGGACGCCGACACCGACCTGGTCCTCGGCGCGGCGCTGCTGAGCATCGACGCCCAGGAGGTCGTCAACACCGTCGCGCTGGCCATCCGCCACGACGTGACCGCGACCGAGCTGCGCAACGCCATCTACACGCACCCGAGCTCGACCGAGGCGTTCAACGAGGTCATCCCTGTGCGGTGAGCACACCCGCGGCGGCATCCGGTGGGCACTTCCCCCATGGCCAGACCGGCGCCGCCGCCCTAGCGTGGGAACCCGGTGACGAGGAGGTTCCCGCGGATGCTGATCGACGACCTGGCCGCCGTGCTGCCGGCGGACCGGCTGGTCCGTGACCCGGACGTCGTGGCGGGCTTCGCCCACGACGAGGCCGAGTGGGCGCCCTATGCCCGGCCCGCCGTGGTCGTCCGGCCGCACACCGCCGAAGAGGTCCAGGCCGTGGTCAAGGCCTGCCTGAGAACCCGCACGCCGCTGGTCACCCGCGGCGCGGGCACCGGCCTGTCCGGCGGGGCGAACGCCGTCGACGGCTGCGTCGTGCTGGTCACCGACCGGCTCACCGCCGTCAAGGAGATCAACGAGCGCGAGCGGTACGCCGTCGTCGAGCCCGGCGTCGTCAACGACGACCTGCGGGCCGCCTGCGCCGAGCGCGGGCTCTGGTACCCGCCCGATCCGGCCAGCTCGCCGTGGTCGACCATCGGCGGGAACGTCGCCACCAACGCCGGCGGCGTCTGCTGCGTCAAGTACGGCGTCACCCGCGACTACGTCCTCGGCCTGCAGGTCGTCACCGGCACCGGCGAGCTCGTCCGGCTCGGCCGCCGCACCGCGAAGGGCGTCGCCGGCTACGACCTGACCGGGCTCATGGTCGGGTCGGAGGGCACGCTCGGCGTCGTCACCGAAGTGACCGTGCGGCTGCGGCCGGCCCGCGCGGCCGAGCGGACGGTCGCCGGGTACTTCGACACGACCGTCGACGCCGGGCGGGCCGCCGCCGCGGTCGCGGCCCAGGGTGTGCTGCCCTCGGCGCTCGAACTCGTCGACCGGCACTGCCTGGCCGCGGTCGACCAGTGGAAGAACATGGGCCTGAGCGCCGACGCGAACGTCGTGCTCCTCGCCCGCACCGACGCTCCCGGCGCGCTCGGCGAGCACGAAGCCGCGGAAATCCTCGACTGCTTCGAGCAGGCCGGCGCGACCTGGGCCGCGCAGTCGACCGACCAGGCCGAGGCCGACGCGCTGTTCGCCGCCCGCCGCCTGGCCTACCCCGCGCTCGAACGGCTCGGCCCGCTGCTCACCGAAGACGTCTGCGTCCCGACGCAGGCGGTGCCCGAGATGCTCGCCCGCATCGATGCCGCGGCGCGGCGCCACGGCGTCCACATCGCGAACGTCGCGCACATCGGCGACGGCAACCTGCACCCGCTGCTGGTCACGCCGGCCGGCGACGACACCGCACGGAAGAACGCCCAAGCCGCGTTCGACGACATCATCGCCGGCGCGCTCGACCTCGGCGGCACCGTCACCGGCGAGCACGGCGTCGGCCTGCTCAAGCAACCCGGCCTCGTGCGCGAACTCGGTCCCGAGGTGGTCGCGATGCACCGCGCGGTCAAGAAAGCCCTCGACCCGCAGAACATCCTCAACCCCGGCAAGGTCTTCCCCGAAGGGACACCCGCATGATCGTCCGCACCACCTCCGGCGACGTCCGCGGCGAGCCGATCGCCACCGGCGTCCGGTTCCGCGGTCTCCCCTACGCCGCCGCACCCGAAGGCGAGCTGCGATTCGCGGCACCCGCGCCCGCGCCGGCGTGGGACGGCGTCCGCGACACGCGTGAGGCCGGACCCACCGCGCCGCAACGGCACCGGACGATCCCCGGCCTCGACCTCTCCGCCGTGGTCGGCGACGGCTGGCGGCCCGGCGGCGACTACCTGACGGTCGACGTGTGGACGCCGGACCCGGGCGCGTCCGGGCTCCCGGTGCTGGTCTTCGTGCACGGCGGCGCGTTCATCGGCGGCACCGGGTCGGCCCCGGTCTACGACGGCACGGCGTTCACCCGCGGCGGCGCGGTGCTGGTGACCGTGCAGTACCGGCTGGGCATCGACGGCTTCCTGCCGCTCGACGGCGGCGAGACCAACCTCGGCCTGCGCGACCAGCTCGCCGCGCTGCACTGGGTCCAGGACAACATCACGGCGTTCGGCGGCGACCCGGCGAACGTGACGCTGTTCGGCGAGTCCGCGGGCGCGATCAGCGTCGCGTGCCTGCTCGGATCGCCGCTGTCGGCCGGGCTCTTCCACCGCGCGGTCGTCCAAAGTGGACACGCCAACATGGTGCGGGGCCGGGCGGAGCTGGAGCGCGTGACGCAGTCGGTCGCCGCCGGCCTCGGCGTCGAACCCACCGCCTCGGCGTTCCGCAAGCTGAGCACCGAGCGGCTGCTCGACGCGCAGGACGCCCTGCTCAAGCCCGGCGGCGGCCCCGACCTGCGCGACGAAGACGGGCTGGACCGCAGTTTCGGCCTGAGCCCGTTCCTCCCGCTGGTCGGCGACGACGTCCTGCCGCGGCACCCGGGTGCGGCGATCCGCGCCGGTGCGGGCGCCGACGTCGACCTCGTCGCCGGGACGTGCCGCGAGGAGATGCTGCTGTACTTCGGCCCGACCGGGCTGCTCGACGTGCTCACCGACGAACAGGCCGTCGCGATGCTCTCGGCGTCACACCCGGACGCGGCGGGCGTGCTGCGCGGCTACGGCTTGGGCGACGGCCGGAAGGCGGGCCAGGTGTTCGTCGAGGCCATGACCGACCTCGTCTTCCGCGACGGCGTCAAGGAACTCCTCGAGTGCCACCAGGGCCGCTCGTACCGGTACGAGTTCGAGTGGCGGGCCCCGCGGCTCGGCGCGTGCCACGGCATGGAGCTGCCGTTCGTCTTCGACTCCCTCGCCGCGTCCGCCTCGCTCGTCGGCGACGAGCCACCGGCCGAGCTGGCCCGCGAAGTCAACGCCGCCTGGACGCGGTTCGCCGCCACCGGCGACCCGGGCTGGTCCCCGACCGGGACGACGCACCTGGGCTGATGGACACCCACGGCCTGCGCGAGCTGTACGACCTCGTCCTGCGCCTGTCGGCGGTCCACGACCTCGACGCGCTGGTGCAGGAGGTGGTCGACCACGCGCGGCGCCTGCTCGGCGTCGACGTCAGCTACCTCGCGCTGGCCGAGCCGGACGGTTCGCTCGTCATCCGCGTCACCGACGGCTCGCTCGGCCCGCGGCTGCGCGGTGTCGTGCTGCCGCCGCACAGCGGGCTGGCCGGGCAGGTGGCCGGCACGGGCGAGCCGGTGCAGAGCGCCGACTACCTCGGCGACGCCGCTTTGACGCACCTGGGCGAGGTCGACCGCGTCGCCGAGGACGAGGGCCTGCGCACGATCCTCGGCGTGCCGTTGCGGTTGCGCGGCAAGGTGGCCGGCGTGCTGATGGTGTCGCAGCGGGCGGTGCGCCGGTTCACCGCGGCGGAGTCGTCGCTGCTGACGTCGCTGGGCTCGTTCGCCGCGATCGCGATCGAGAACGCCAAGCTGGTCACCGCACTGGCGGAGGCGAACGACCGGCTGGAGCGGGCCGTCCGGCTGCACGACCGGCTCGGCGAGGTGGCGCTGCACGGCGGCGCCGCCGAAGACGTCGTGGTGCCGCTGTCGGAGCTGGTGGGCGGGTTGGTGCTGGTCGCCGACGAGCACGACGACGTCCGCGCGGCCGCCCGCGCCGGCTCGCTGGTGGAGGGACGTCTCGACGGCGCACCGTCGGCGTTGTTCGCCGCCGCCCGGCGGACGCACGTGACCGAGCGGGTGGTGACCGTGCCGGTCGCGTCGGCGAACGCGTATTTCGGCGCGCTGCAGGTGATTCCCGACGCGCCGCTCGCCGAGGCGGACGTCCGGTTGCTGGAGCGGTCGGCGATGACCGTCGCGCTGGTGGCGTCGGTCGAGCGCGCCGAGCGCCGGACGGCCGAGGAGCTGGTCGAGCACCTCGTGACGCGCCGGGTTCGCGAAGTCCCGGCCTACGCGCGCGACCTGCGGCGTCCGCACCTGGTCGTGGTGAGCGAAGACCCGCGGCTGCGGAGCCTCGCCACGCTTTCGTCCACAGTGGATGGTCGCCTGGTCGCCCTGGTCCGCGCCGACGAGGCGACGGTCCGCTCGTGGTCCCTGGGCACGACCGGTCTGGCGGGCCCGGCGACCGGGGCGGCCGCGCTGGCCGACGCGTACGACGACGCGGTCGCGTGCGTCCGGGTCTTGAACGCCTTGGGACGCAAGGGTTCCACCGCCTCGCCGGCCGACCTGGGTCCGTACCGCTACCTGCTGAGCCAAGCCGGGCGCGCGGAAGCCGGCACGTTCGTCACCCGCACGCTGGGCCCGCTGCTGGCCCACGACGAGGAGCGCGGCACGGACCTGGTCCACACGGCGGAGGTCTTCCTGCGCGCGGGCCGCCGCAAGACCCCGGCGGCCGAAGAGCTGACGATCCACCCGAACACGCTTTACCAGCGCCTGGACCGGATCACGGCGTTGCTGGGCGAAGGCTGGCAGGACGGCGATCGCGCGCTGGACGTCCACCTGGCCCTGCGCCTCCACCGCCTGGCCGCCGACCTCGCGTGACCCCCCTGTCGTCAACCCCTGTTCGGGCCGATTGACACAATGAGCGTGCGTCAGGGATCGTCGAGAGACGAAGAACACATTCCTCGTTTTTCCTCCGCGCAGACGAACCCACGGAGATGACCCATGACGAATATCAAGGTGACGCTTTCCGGCGGTCCGGCAGAACTGGTCGAACGGCACCGGGAGTGGACGGTCGCCGGCCTCGGCGAAGTCGCGAAGGTCAGTTTCGGCGCCGGCTACGAGCATTTCTCCCACGAAGGCGAGTTCACGACGACCACCGGCGGCGACCAGGTCCCGGTGTTCGCGTGGTGCGGCCGCACCCGGGTCGCCGAATAACCCGGGTTGTCGTGAGTGGTAATTCGGGTTCTAACCCGAATTACCACTCACGACATCTTTAGCCGTCCGACTCAGCGGAGGGGAGGTACGCCCCCGGCACCTGCTCGGGCGCCACGACCTGGTTCTCACCCGGGTAGGGCTGGGACCACCCGTGCGTCTGGTACCACGTGAAGTGGTTCATCTGCGCGGGGTTGGCGTAGTCCGCGACGGCGTTCGGGCCGGTCAGACGCTGGTGCGTCGTCCATTCCTGCCACTGCTCCGCCACCTGCTTCTTGTCCGCGGGCACCGCCGAGGACGGCACCGGCGCCGCCGCCGGGTTCGCCGCGGCCGGGGTGTCCGGACCGCACGACGGTTGCGTCGCCAGCCCGCCCGTCAGCGACGTGCGGTTCGGCAGCGCGGTGAACGGCGTGTAGTCCGGCTTCTTCGTGAAGGCCGCGCTCATCGGCGTCGCCGCGCTGTCCTTCTGGTTCATCGGCTTGACCCCGAGGATCTGCTCGATCGTCCGGACCATCGTGATCTGCGAGTAGTAGTGGCTGTCGACGACGCCGTGCTGGGCGTAGGGGCTGATGATCTGCACCGGCGCCCGGTGCCCGTCGACGTGGTCCAGACCGGCCTGGGAGTCGTCCTCGACGACGAAGATCGCCGAGTCCTTCCAGTACTGGCTGTGCGAAATCTCGTCCACGATGCGACCGACGGCGAGGTCGTTGTCGGCCACCTGGGCGGCCGCGTTCGGCGGGCCGCCGGTGTGGTCGCTGGACAGCCAGAACATGTTCAGGTTGGCCGGCCCGTTCTTCTCGAAGTCGTTCTTCCAGATCTGGTACCGGTAGACGTCCGGCACCGCCGTGTCGAACTTCGGGAAGCCCGGCACCGAAACGTCGTTCAGCGACGGGATCGGCGACGACGACACCAGCGGGTAGGCCGTCGGCTCACCCGTGGCCGCCATGTTCTTGGCGTCGCAGTACAGGTTCTGCCAGCTCGCCCCGGCGGGCTTGGTCAGGAACTGCTGGAACTCGCCGAAGTCGCGGACCGACTTCCCGGCCGCCTGCGCGCCGGTCCAGAGGAACCCGGAGCTCTGGTGGCCGAGCGCGTCGTCCTCGGTGTCGTAGCTGCGCAGGTACTCCCCCGCCGACGACTCGGTGTACTCGGGGTTGTCGGCCTGCATCAGCCAGTTGTGGCCCTCGGCGGAGTTCGTGCCGATGTCGTAGGTGTTGTCGTACAACCCGAACTGCTTCTCCAGCGCGTGCTGATTCGGCGTCACGTTCTCGCCGAACTGCGTCACGCTCGGGTCGCCGTTGCCGCGCGCGTCGTCACCGAAGACCTGGTCGTAGGTCCGGTTCTCCTTGACCAGCAGGAAGACGTGCTTGATCGTCGACGGGTCGCCGAGACGCGCGGGCACCGGCACCGGGCTGCGGTGGCCGTTGTCCGTGGCCAGCTGGACCGAGTCGTTCGTCCAGCCGTTCTGCTTGAACACCTGCGCGGTGTAGCCGCGGATCGCGCGGTCGTCCGGCAGCCGGAACTTCTGCACGCTCGACGTCGTGTCGTGCGTGCCGTGCCCGGCGGCCGTGGTGGGCCGGAGGGCGTCGATGCCGCGGGTGTTGGAGACGACGACGTCCTTGCCGACCGTGGTGATCGCGGTCGGGAAGTAGTCGGTCGGCAGCAGGCCGACGTAGCTCACCGGCTCCTGCGCCCGCTCGAAGCGGTAGACGGCGACCGCGTTCGCGCGGCCGAGCGTCACCAGCAGATGCCCGTCGCCGGTGAGGGTGACACCGTCCGGCTCGTACCCGACCGAAGCCTGCGGCCACGGCTGCGTCGCGATGGTCTGGACGACCTTGTCGCGGGCCGGGTCGATGACCGAAACCGTGTTGCTCGCGGTGTTCGTGACGAACAGCGCACCCTTGGCGGAGTACACCGCGGTCGGGTGCAGGCCGACGTCGATGCTCTTCGGCGCGGCGGTCGCGTTCGCGAGGTCGATCACGCTGACCGTGCCGCTGGTCGTGGCGCCGGTGAACTGGCTGGCCGGCACCTGGGTGTTGTAGGAGTTCAACGTCGGCTCGCCGGGCTTGGCCGGGTGACCGCCTTCGTTGCTGACGTACAGCTTGTCGCCGACCTTCACCAGGTCGCGCGGCGCGTTGCCGACGGCCCAGCTCTGCTTGATCGTGCCGGTCGCCGCGTCGAGGGCGACGACGCGGTTCTGGCCGTTGACCGCCGAGTACACAGTGGACGCATCGGACGAGAAGACCGCCTGCGCGACCAGCGCGTGCTTGGCGCCGTCCGCCGGGATCTTGACCGACGTCGGCGCGGCCACGGTGCCGTCGGGGTTCACCGTGAACTTCGTGTAGCCGTCGGTTTGGGCCAGCCACAACGACTTCCCGTCCGGCGAGTACGTCGGGCCTTCCTGCCCGACGTCGTTGCCGGCGATGCGCAGGTTCGCCGTCGCGGAGTTGCCGACGAGCTGCTGCACCTTCCAGTTCTTCAGGTCGACGACGGTGAGCGCGATGCCGCCGTCGGTGGTGAGCGCGGCGAGGTGGCTGCCGTCCGGGCTGACCGCGGACGCCATGATCTTGCCGTTGTTCACGACCAGGCGGTCACCGATCGGCTTGATGTACTGGTCCGCGGAGACGACCTGGCCGTTCTCGGTGACCTGGCCGACGTGCTCCTCGCCGAACTGCGCCGTCGACGCGACACCGACGCCGGTGCCGGTGGCGACGAGCACGAGCGTGGCGGAGCCGGCCGTCGCGTAGCGCAGCCGGTGGCCGCTGCTCCGGCTCTTCCCGGCACGCCGTCTGCGGCGTGTTACCTGCATCGGGTTATCCCTTCGTGGTGGTGAGCAGCTCGACGTTCCCGTCGAACTGCCAGAGCGGGTTGGGTTGGTCCCCCGCGGGGGTCCGCACCTGGAAGTAGCCGTTCACTTCCTTCGGTCCGTCGCCGTCGGCGACGTACCGCCCGTCCGAGGTGATGTCCAGCTGGTAGATCGCCTGGCCCGTCGCGTCGACGCCCGGCAGGTGCCAGGAGACGACGCACCGCCAGTCGTTGCCGGGCCCGTCCGGCGCGACCAGGCCGTCGCCCTTGGTGCACGCGGCCGACGCGGCCAGCTGCTCCTCGGTGACGTCGGGCCGGTTGAGCTGCCCGGCCTGCAGCCGGTAGAGGTGGGCGAAGGCGGTGGCGACCGACCGCTGGACCTTGTCCAGGTCGATCCCGGACCCGGTGGCCGGCGTGGCGAGCGCGACGATCCCCGCCGTCACGGCGAGCAGCGCGACCAGCGGCAGGACACCGAGGGTGAGCGCGCGGCGGCCCCCGCCGTCGTGGGCGGGGTTGGTGAAGTCGCGGCGCACGAAGAGCAGGTAGGCCAGCGCGGTCGCGACGACGGCCCACGCGAGGCTGACGCCGACCGCGATCAGCAGCGGCCCGAGCTGGGCGGGGTCGGTGAACAGGCCGTTCCACGCGATGAAGGCGTAGCTGGGCAGGGCGAGCCGGACGGCGACCGGCAGCGGCAGCAGCTGGGCCAGTGCCAGCACGAGCGCGACGACGGCGGGCAGCAGCAGCCCCATCGGCGAGCGGCCCCAGAGCACCGATCCGAGCAGCCCGATCGCGCCGAGGGCGAGCGTCGGGGCGAGCACGCAGACCCACGCGAGCAGGACCTGCACCGCGGCGTCGCCCGGGGCCAGGGAGTGGCCGTCGAGGCCGACCAGCGGCCGGCTTCCCGCCGCGAGCACCCCGCCCACCGCACCGGAAACGGCCATCCCGGCGACGAGCACGAGGATGGCGGTCAGGCTGGCAAGCGCTTTCGCGACGAAGATCCGCCGCGGCGAGCGGACCGCGACCAGCAGGTGGCGCCAGGTGCCGAGCCGGTCTTCGGAGGCGAAGACGTCCCCGGCGACGACCGACGTCAGCAGCGGCAGCGCGTACGTGCCGGCGAACCCGAGCATCACCAGCGGTCCCGCCCAGCCGGTCGCGTTCATCCACCGGCCGAAGAGGGTGTCGACGGGCAGCGAACTCTGCTCGCTGACCACCGCGACGAACAGCGCCGGCGCGATCCAGCAAGCGAGCACGAGCAGGCGGATGCGCCAGGCGGCGAACAGCTTGACGAGCTCGAAGCGGTAGCCGCGGGTCACCGGGACGGGCCGGGCGGCTTCCGTGAGGGTCGCGGTCATCGGCCGGCCTCCGGCTGTTCGGTGAGGGCGAGGAAAGCGGCTTCCAGCGGCGACACGACGGGCGCGAGCTCGCGCACCGCGATGCCGTCCTTCGCCAGCCGCAGCACCAGTTCGTCGAGCGCGGGGGTCAGCGCGCGCACCACGAAGACGTCGGCCTCGGGATCGGCGACGCGGACCCCGGGCGCGGCGGCGACCAGGGCGCGGGCTTTGCCCGGGTCGGAAGTGCGCAGGCGGTGATCGAGTTCGCCGTTCTCGGCCGAGAGCTTGCCGAGCGGGCCGGTGAAGACGACGCGGCCGGTGGCGAGGATGGTGACCTCGGAGCACAGCGCTTCGAGGTCGTCCATCCGGTGGCTGGAGAGCACGACGGTGGTGCCCTCGGCGGCGAGCCGGTCGAGGACGCCGTGGACGTGCTTCTTGCCGGCCGGGTCGAGGCCGTTGGCCGGCTCGTCGAGCACCAGCAGGCGCGGCTCGGTGAGCAGGGCCGCGGCGAGCCCGAGGCGCTGGCGCATGCCGAGGGAGAAGCCGCGCACGCGGTCGTCGGCGACGTCGGTGAGCCCGACTTCGCCGAGGACGCCGTCGATCTTCGGCGTCTTGCGGTCCCGGCCGTGCAGGCCCATCAGCGCGGCGAGGTTCTGCCGGGCGGTGAGCGACGGGTAGAGGCCGGGACCGTCGACGAACCCGGCGACCCCGCCGAGGTTCCTGCCGACCGGCGCGCCGAGGATCTCGAGGCTGCCCTCGTCGGCGACGGCCAGGCTGAGCAGCAGGCCGAGCAACGTCGTCTTGCCGGCGCCGTTCGGGCCGACGAGGCCGTGGATGTGGCCGGGCGCCACGTCGAAGTCGATGCCGTCGAGCGCGACGACGTCACCGAAGCACTTCGTGATCCCGCGCGCTCTCACTGCCAGGGGTGCGTCCATGGGTTCCTTGCTTTCACTCTGCGGCTCGAGCAGGAAACTTAGGCACCGCAAATTACGGCGGCGGGCGAGCAGGGTGAACAGGGTCCGAACGGCAGCCGACCGGCGCCCGCCGAGGCGGTGAAATGTCCGGGTTAAGCCGGTCCCTTACGGCGAGTTAACCGACCGCTTGTCTGTCCACAGTGGATCCGATGGATCTCCACCCCGGTCTCCACCCGGCGGAGGTCCTGCTCCACCCGGGTCCCGCCCTAGCGTTTCCTCGTCGGAACACGAGGAGGGAAACGGACATGGGTGAAGTCGTCCAGTTCATGCTGCTGCGGTTCGCGATCATCGGCGGCGGGGTGCTGCTGCTGCTGATCGTGCTCGGGGTGATCGCCGTCGTCTTGAAGAAGGTCGGGCGGTGATCACCGCTTCGGCTGCAGTCCGTGCCGTTCGGCGTAGCGCAGCGCCTCGACGCGGTTGCGCACGCCGATCTTGGCGAAGGCGTTGTTGATGTGCGTCTTGACGGTGGCCTCGCCGATGAACAGCTCGGCGGCGATCTTCGCGTTGCTCAAGCCGGCGGCGATCAACCCGAGGACTTCGGCCTCCCGCGCGGTGAGGCCGTCCGGAAGGCTTTCCTTGCGCGGCTTCACCCCGGAGAGGGCCCCGGCGACCTGGCGCGAGACGTCGGCCCCGAAGGTGAGCTGCCCGGCGACGACGGCCCGCAGCGCGGCGCCGATCTCGTGCCGCCCGGCGTCCTTGGTGAGGTAGCCCTTGGCCCCGGCGGCGAGCGCCCCGGCGATCGACTCGTCGTCGGAGTACGTGGTGAGCACGAGCACGGCGACGCCGGGGTGTTCCCGCGTCAGCCGTTCGGTCGTCTCGACGCCGTTCAGCACGGGCATGTTCAGGTCCATCAGGACGACGTCGAGGCGGTCGAGTTCGCCGGCCAGGGCGAGCGCCTGCTCGCCGTTCGCGGCCGAGCCGACGACGTCGACGTCGTCGAGCAGGCCCAGCAGCGCGACCAGGCCTTCGCGCACCACCTGCTGGTCGTCCACCACCAGCACCGCGATCGTCATGATCGGCAGTCTGCCGCATCCGGGAGGATGGGCGGGTGCTGATCCCCGAAAGTGTCCGGACCCACTGGTGGCGCGGCGCGCTCGTGGTGGTGGCGGTGGTCGTGGTCTGCTTCTCGACGAGCCCGTTCGGCGGGCTGTTCGGCCTGGTCCCGCTCGTGGTCTGGAGCACGCTGGCGCCGTCGCGGCGGTCCGGGCTGATCGTCGGGGCGGTGCTGCTGGCGCTGCTGGCGTGGTTCGTGCTGCCGGGCGCGCTGGGTCTCGCCGGGCGCTGGGTGCCGGCACCGATCGAGATCTACTGGCTGCACACGACCATCGCGGCGGTGGTGTGCGCGATCGGCGCCCGGCGCGGGTTCGTCGGGCTGTTCCTACTGGTCATCGCCGGATTCATCGTGACCGGCGGCGCGCTCTTCGCGGCTTACGAGTCCCCGCCCGGCTGCGAAGGAGTGGCGCCCGGTCCCGCGCAGTTGCGGATTACTCGCGACTTCAACTGCGGCTCGCACAACTGCTGGGGCGTCCTGGAGACCACCGGCGACCGCGCCCCCGAGGTGATGCGCGACTACCTCGTGGCCCGGCACTTCACGCCGGCGCCGACGATCAACCGAGTTCCGCGCTACTGCCGGACGACGGGGCTCCTCGTGGAGCACGAGGTCTGCGTGGACGTCTGGCCGCTCGGGCCGGCCGCGGCGCGGGTGGAGTGGTACGTGAACTGAGGGAAGGTGGCGCGGCGGGTTCCGGAGCCGCCGCGCCACCGGGCCTCACCCGGGCGCGACCGCGCGGCCGGTCTGCGGCGAGATCATGCCCGCGCACAATCCGCGTTGCGCCAGGGTCTGCGCGATCCGCGGGATGGCGGCCAGCGTGTTGGCGGGCCATTCGTGCATGAGGATGATCTGGCCGTTCCCGAGGCGGGCGTTGGCCTGCACGATGGCGTCGACGCTCGCGTTGTTCCAGTCCTGCGAGTCGACGTCCCAGATGATCTGCCGCAGGCCGTACTTGGCCTCGACGGCCTGCAGTGTCCCGTTGGTTTCCCCGTAGGGCGGCCGGAACAGCTTCGGCGTCCCACCCCCGGCGGCCGCGATGGCTTGCTGGGTGCGGGAGACCTCGGAGTCCATTTGGGACTGGCTCTGCTGCGTGAGGTGCGGGTGGGTGTAGCTGTGGTTCCCGACCCACATCCCGGCACTGACTTCGGCCCGCACTTGAGAAGGATAGGCGGCGGCGTACTGCCCTTCGTTGAACATGGTGGCGCGCAGGCCGTTCTGCCGCAGCGCGTTGAGCAGCGACGGGGTGTGCGCGTTGGATGGACCGTCATCGAAGGTGAGCCCGACGTACCCACCGCAGGCAGCGGCGTGCGCGGGAGTGGTGCTTATTGCACTGGTCATCGCGAGCAGCGCGGCCGCGAGGATTGTCATGCGCATCGGTCAGCCCACCGAGATGTTCGAGTTGCCGCTGCTCTGGTACCCCTCGGTGGCGAGGATCATGTAGTAGTTGAAGCTGCCCATGCGCATGCCGTAGCGCGCCCAGGCGTCGAAGTGGTTCCCGGTGGTGATGCTGCCCCCGGTGCGCTTTTGTTGCCGCACGGACCAGTACTGGTTGAAGGTCTTGGTCCCTTCGACGGAAGGGGCGTTGTAGCGGGTGGTCTGGTAGACGTCGTAGGTGCCGCCGTCGCTGGTGACGGTGCCCTTGTAGGTGCCGGTGGGCCGGTAGGTGCCCCAGTTGTCGACGATGTAGTACTCGACGAGCGGGTTCGAGGTCCAGCCGTAGAGGGCGAGGTAGCCGTTGCCGGAGGGGTTGAAGCTGCCGGAGTAGTTGACGGTCCGCCGGCTCCCGTTGCTCCACCCCTTGCCACCGACGAAGTTCCCGACGTTGCTCCAGTTCATCCGGTAGTTCCCCCCGGACCCGAGCGTCATCTGCACGGACCCGCCACCATCGGTCCAGAAGGAGTAGTAGTAACCCCCGTTGTTCCCGGTCTGGCTGGTGGTGATGACGGTATCGGCCCGCGCGGTCCCGGGCAGCAAGGCGGCGACCAGCGCAAGGGCGGCCCCACCGGCGAAAACCCTGAAGCGGTTCTTGGTGAGCATGCTTCCTCCTCATCGAGGCCTGGCGATGGGTAAAGCATGTGATCGGGAAGAGTGGCGGGACAATGACTTTCGGAAAGTTTCGCGAGTACGGCAGTGATTACCAACTCACCAGCAGACGAGCCAACGCGTCCACAACCTGCTGGTGCACCAGCTCCACGACGGCGGCCTGGCCGAAATAGCCATCGCGACGTCGGCCACGATGGTGACCGGTGACGTCGCCCAGGAGCTGTCGCTCCGGCGGAAGACCGCGCGCGTCCTGGCCGATGGCGGGTGGTGCCCCCTCGGCACCACCCGCCTTCCACCCCCGCAGCTACTCCCGCAGGCCGATAGCGTCGATCGGCCGGGCCCTCAGTGCCACGAACGTCGACAACCCCATCGCCAAGAACCCCAGTACCGCCGCCCCGCCGATGACTCCGAAGTAGACGGACAACGGACCCGACGGCACCGGGCTCCCCCGCAACCCCGCGTTCAGCAACCCCAATGGCACCAACGCGACCACAGTCCCCACGACCACGGCGATCCCCACCGTCACCAAAGCCTCGAGCCGCATCATGTGCGTCACCTGGCGACGAGTCGTCCCCACCAACCGCAGCAACGCGAACTCGCGGGACCGCTGGGCCGTCGTCAACACCAGTGTGTTGGCCACCGAAATCGCCAAGTACCCGACGATCACCCCCGCCGCCACCAGGTTCAAGTAGAACTGCGCCTCCGAAGACGGCGAAGCGGACGCGGACGAAGACGACGCAGCCACCGTCAAACCCGGGTACGGCAACGAACGCAACGCCGCGGCCACCGCCGCGGGATCCGCGCCGGGAGCACGCCGGACCAGCACCGAGTCGTCCAACCGCCCGCCATTGTGCTGACGTGCCAACGAAACCGGCAGGACGAAGTCGCCGAAAGCCTTGTCGTGCGTGTACGTCGCCACCAGGCGGAGCTTGGCCGGGACGCCGTCGCCGAAATAGAACGTCACCTCGTCGCCCAGCTTCTTGTCCTGCCAGGCGGCCTCCGCCTTGCTCAGCGCCACCGTGTCGCCCGTCAAATCCGCGAGCCGGCCGGAGTCGACGCCCAGTTCCAACACCCCCTGAGACGAACCCAGCCCCTGCGCCGACGTTCGCTGGACGTCCGTGCTGTCGCCCACCGTCGACACCGTCAGCACCGACGTGCGCACCACCGGCGTCGCCGCGGCCACGCCCGGCAACCGGCTGACCGCCGCGGCCACCTCCGGCGAGACCCCCGCCGGGCCGGACAGCTCGTAGTCGGCCGTGGTCGAGCGCGAGGTCTCCGCTGCGGCGGCCGCCGTCGCGGACGTGGGGCCGTAGAACATCGCCAGCGCGAACGCGATCGCCAGCATCAACGGCGTCGCCGCCGCGGCCAGGCGCCGCGTGCCGGCCTGGGCGTTCGCCCCGGCCAGGTAGCCGCTGATCCGCCACAGCCGCGCCAGCACCGGGCTCAGGAACCGCACCGCCACCCCGGTCACCTGCGGCCCCACCACGGCCAGCCCGATCACGATCACCAGCGTCGACATCGACGAAACCGCCGTCGCCACGTCGCCGCGCAGGAACAGCGGCACCAGCGCACCGGCCAACCCGGCCAGCACCAGGCTCCAGCCGGTGATCGCCCGGACGCGGCCGAGCTCACGACGTTCGACCGCCGCCTCGCCGAGTGCCTCGACCGGCCGGATCGACGACGGGCGCCGCGACGCCGCCCACGCCGCCAGCCGGGCCGCGCCCAGCCCCAGCAGCACCGCCGCCAGCGACGGCAGCGGGCTGATCGCCAGGCCGAAGTCGGCCGGGATCACGCCGATCGCGGCGAACGCGTCGCGCAGCCCGGACGCGACCGCCAGGCCCAGCGCGCCGCCGAGCACGCCGGCGACGAGCGCGACGATCGTCGTCTCCAGGCCGATGAGCTTGCGGATCTGCCGCGGCGTCGCCGCGACCGCCCGCAGCAGCGCGAACTCCCGGCGCCGCTGGTTGATCGTCAACGCGAGCGTGCTGGCCACCACGAAAATGGCCACGAGCAGGGCGAACCCGCCGAACGAGCCGGCGATCGCGAGCAGCAGCGTCCGCGTCTGGCTGACGTCGAGGAACTCGATCGTGCTGCGCTCGACGCCGGTGGTGACTTCGGCGCCACCGGCGACCGCGCCGATCCGCTCGGCCAGCGTCTCGGGCGCCACACCAGGTTCGGCCAGGACGCCGATCGCGTGCGCCTGGCCGGGGCGGGCGGCCAGTTCCAGGGCCCGGGACGGCGTGAAGAACAGCGCCGACTGCCGCGACAACGCGTCCACGATCCCGCTCACGCGGAACTCGACGGGCACTGATCGGGTCATGATCCGCACCTGCCCGTCGACACCGACCCCCGCCTGCCGCGCCAGTTCGGCGTCCAGCACGACCTCGTCCGGCGCCCCGGGCGCCCGGCCGGCGCTCAGCCGGAACGGCGCCAGGACGGCCGCGTCCCAGTTGTGGCCCAGCGACTGCGGGCCGCCGAGCACCTCCCCGGAAGCCGTGACGACCTGCGCCGGGAAGCTCTGCTCGGCCACCGCCGTCCGGACACCGGGCACCGAAGCGATCCGCCCGGCCAGCTCCGCGGGCACCGAAGGCTGCTCGCCGACCTGGTCGAACGTCAGCGCGTCGGCACCCGGCGGGTGCACGGTCTGGGCACCGCCGACGACGACGGCCGCGGCGGCGTAGCGCTGGGTGGGGACGCCGGCGCGCAGGCCGGACTCCATGAGGACCCCGCAGCCCGCGACCAGCGCGGTACCGCAGAGGATCGCGATGAAAGCGCCGGTGAACCCGCCGAGCCGGCTGCGGATGGTCTGCCACGCGAGGGTCAGCACGCTCACCACTCCCCGAGGTGCGTCATGCGCTCCGCCACCCGCTCGGGGGTGGGGTGCGGCAGGTGCCCGGCCAGCTTGCCGTCGGCCAGGAAGAGGACGCCGTGCGCGGCCGAGGCGGCGACCGGGTCGTGGGTCACCATCAGGACCGTCTGGCCCATCCCGTCGACGACGGCGCGGAGCAGGTCGAGGACCTGCCGCGCGGTGCGGGTGTCGAGCGCGCCGGTCGGCTCGTCGGCCAGCACGACGTCGGGCCGGGCGATGAGCGCCCGCGCGATCGCGACGCGCTGCTGCTGCCCGCCGGACAGCTCCGCCGGCCGGTGCTCCAGCCGCTTGGCCATCCCGACGCCTTCGACGATTTCGCGCAGCCACTGCGGATCCGGCTTGGCGCCGGCCAGCCGCATCGGCAGCGTGATGTTCTGCAGCACGTTCAGCGACGGCAGCAGGTTGTAGGCCTGGAACACGAACCCGACGCGGGTGCGCCGCAGCCGCGTCAGCTCGTTCTCCTTCAGCCGCCCGATCTCGGTGCCGCCGAGCACGACCTTCCCCGACGTCGGCCGGTCCAGCCCGGCCGCGCAGTGCAGGAAGGTGCTCTTGCCCGAGCCCGACGGGCCCATCACGGCGGTGAACGTCCCCCGCGGCACCCCCGTCGTCACGCCGTCGAGCGCGGTGACGGCGCCGTCGCCGGAGCCGTACACCTTCCGCACCCCGGCCAGTTCCAGCGCGTTCCCTGTGGTCATTTTCGATCCCCTTCGTTCTCTGACACGAAAACTAGGGCGCTGACCTGGCCCGATCGATCCCGTGGAGAGGTGGATCCGGGGTAGCGCCAGCACCACCACGGTGGTGGGGTGGGACACTCCCGTCGTGAAGTCCCGCCTGCGCGTGTGGTGGTCGGCGATCCGGTACCTCGTGGTCGGCGCCGGCACCTCGGTGCTGTCGATCCTGGCTCTGGCCGGGCTCTTCGGCGTGCTGCTGCTGTGCCCGTTCGGGGTCGGGATCCCGTCGCTGGCCCCGGCGATCCGGCTTTCGCGGTGGCCGGTCGGGGTCGACCGGCGCCGGGCCGCGCGCCGGCTCGGCGAGGCCATTCCCGAGCCCTACCGCGACGGCTCCCCGCTGAAGGACCCGGCGACCCGCCGCGACCTCGCGTGGCTCGCGATCCACGCCGCGACCGGGATGCTGCTCGGCAGCATGGCGTTCGGCCTGCCGCTCGGCGTGGTCCAGCAGGTCGTGACGCTCGTGGCCTGGCCGGCCGCGGGCGGGATCGAAGGGTCCCTCGGCTTCGTGGTCGATTCGTGGCCGCGGGCCGGGCTGACCCTCCTGGCCGGCATCGCCTTCGCCGGGCTGACGCTCCTGCTGCCCCGCGCCGCGCGCTGGCAGGCCCGCACCGCGCGGAAGCTGCTCCGGCCGGCGCCCGGTGTCGTGCTGGCCGACCGGGTCGCCGAACTGACCGCGACGCGGGCGGCCGCGCTGGAGGCGCACGGCGCCGAGCTGCGCCGCATCGAGCGTGACCTGCACGACGGCACCCAGGCGCGGATCGCCGCGGTCGTGCTCCAGCTCGGCATCGCCGGGCAGCTCTACGACCGCGACCCGGACACGGTGCGCGACCTGCTGGTCAAGGCCCAGGACACCGCGACCGACGCGCTGGCCGAGCTGCGGACCGTCGTGCGCAGCATCTACCCGCCGCTGCTGAGCGAGCGCGGGCTCACCGGGGCGGTGCGCGCGCTGGCCGAGCACTGCCCGGTGCCGACGGCGGTCCACGTCGAGTACGAGACCCACCGCCCGGCCGCGGTCGAGGCCGCCGCGTACTTCGTCGTCGCCGAGGTGCTGGCGAACGTCACCAAGCACGCCGACGCGTCCACTGTGGACATCACGCTCGGCGGCACGGCTTCCCTGCTGTCCCTGCGGATCCGGGACGACGGCCGCGGCGGCGCCGACGAGCGGCGCGGCAGCGGGCTCTCCGGGATCCGGCGCCGCGCCGAGGCCTTCGACGGAACCCTCACCTTGACCAGCCCACCCGGTGGGCCGACCGTGCTGCGAGTGGAGCTGCCATGCGGGTCGTGATCGCCGAAGACGACGCCTTGCTGCGCGAAGGCCTCGCGCTGCTGCTGAAGACGGCGGGCATCGAGGTGGCCGCCACGTTCGACAACGCCGAGGGCTTCCTCGAGTTCGTCGAAGGCGACCGGCCCGACGCCGTCGTCATGGACGTCCGGATGCCGCCGACCCACCGCGACGAGGGCCTGCGCGCGGCCGTGCGCGCCCGCGAGATCCACCCCGGGCTGCCGGTGCTGGTGCTGTCGGCGCACGTCGAGACGAGCTACGCCGTCGAGCTGCTCGCGGACGGCGTCGGCGCGGTCGGGTACCTGCTCAAGGAGCGCGTCGGCAAGGTCGAGCGGTTCCTCGACGCGCTCGAACGGGTCGCGAAGGGCGGCACGGCGATGGACCCGGAGGTCATCGGCCAGCTGATGTCCCGCCGGCGCGCGGCCGACCCCCTCGAAGCGTTGACCGCGCGGGAGCGGGAGGTGCTGGCGCTGATGGCCGAGGGCTACAACAACGGCACGATCGCGGAGCTGCTCGTCGTCAGCGACGGCGCGGTGCTCAAGCACATCCGCAACATCTTCGCGAAGCTCGGCCTGCCGTCCGACGAAGGCGGCGGGCACCGCCGGGTGCTGGCGGTGCTCGCCTACCTCGGCCGCGACGCGGGGTAGCGCTGGCGCTACCCCGGATCCGGGTGCCGGCGGGATCGTTCCGGCAGCGGCGCGTTCGTAGTGTTCGGGGCATGGAAAACACCACTGCTCCCGCCCGCACCGCCACCCCCGTCGTCCTCTGGGTGGTCCTCGCCGTCAGCGCCGCTGTCAACGCCGGCGGTTCCGTGACCGGCCTCGACTTCACGCTCCGGATGATCGCCGGCGGGATCGCGCTCGCCGCGACCGCCGGCCTGATCACCTACTACGTCCGGCGACGGCAGCAGCGGTGAGCACCGCGGCGACCCAGAACGGGTCCAGCGCGCCGGCGAGGATCGGACCCGCCGTCGCGCCGACGTTCAGGGCCGCCGTCGCGTAGGAGCCCGCCATGGTCGGCGCACCGGTGGCCGCACGGAGGATCCGCGTGATCACCGTGCCGCCGACCGCGAAGGCCAGCGCGCCTTGCGGGAACGCGAGGACCACGAGCGCCGCCGGCACCAGGGCGAGCACGACCCAGCCCCCGAGCAGCAGCGACCCACCGAGGGCGACGACCCGGCCGGGCCACCGGTCCGCGAGCCGCCCCGCCGCGGTGATGCCGGCGAAGCACCCGGCACCGAAGAGGCCGAGCACCACCGGCGCGGGCGCGACACCTTCGCTCAGCGGCGCCAAGTAGGTGAAGACGCCGAAGGTGGCGGCGTTGACCAGCGCCGCCCGGAGCAGCACCGGGGCGAGCGGGCGGAGTTCGGCGAACTCGCTCCTCAGGTCGGCCACCCCGCCGGCGGGGGTGCCGGGGACGCGCGACACCGCGGCGAAGGCGGGCAGGCACAGCGCGGCGACGGTCCAGGAGGCCGTGGGCCAGCCGAGCAGCGCCCCGCCGGGGATGCCCGCGGCGCAGGCCAGGGTCGTCCCGCCGAGGAGGACGGCGAGCGCGCGTCCGGTGCGGTCCGCCGGCACGAGCGAGGTGGCCGCGGTCAACGCGACGGCGAGAAACCCGGCATTCGCGACGGCGGCGACCAACCGCGTGCCGAGCAGGACGCCGAACGACGACGTCAGCGCGCCGACGACGTGCATCGCGACGAAGAGGGCGAGGAAGGTCCGCAGCGCGGTCCGGCGACGCCAGGTCCGCGCGAGGGCGGCCATGAGCGGCGCCCCGACCACCATCCCGGCGGCGAACGCGCTGGTCAGGTACCCGGCCTGCGCCAGCGTGACGTCGAACGCGGCGGCGATGCCGGGGACGAGCCCGGCGAGCATGAACTCGGACGTGCCCATGGCGAACACGCCGAGGGCGAGGAAGTAAAGGGGCACAGCGAAACTCCAGGGATCACGAAGGCATGGGACGCTTTCGTGGTCACCCGGGAGCCCGGGGAGGCGGGGAGTTACCGGGCTGCCGGAGTGACCGGCAGCCCCGCCCTGGACGCTTCGGGGCTCGACATGGCGCCGACCCTAACGCAGCCGCCGGGATCAGCCCACCGGGGCCCGGAAGCTCGCCCGGTAGGCCTGCGGACTAGTCCCCACCACCCGCTTGAACCGCTCACGGAAGGCCCCCGGCGACCCGAACCCCACCAACCCGGCGATCCGGTCCACCGGCTCCCCCGTCGACTCCAGCAGGTGCTGCGCCCGCCGGACCCGCACCCGCAGCAGCCACTGTAACGGCGTTGTCCCCGTCTGCTCGCGGAAGCGGCGGTTCAACGTGCGCGTGCTCATCCCCACCTGGGCCGCCACTCCGGACAGCGTCAGCTCCGACGCGCAGTTCTCCTCCAGCCACGCCAGCACCGGCTCCAGCTCCGACCCGCGCGGCGTCGGCGGTGGGTCGTGCGCGATGAACTGGGCCTGGCCGCCCTCGCGCTCCAACGGCATCACCGACAGGCGGGCCGCCGAGGCCGCCACCGCCGAACCGTGGTCGCGGCGGATCAGGTGCAGGCACAGGTCCAGGCCCGCCGCCGCGCCCGCCGAACTCAGGAGCTGCCCGTTGTCGACGTACAGCACGTCCGGGTCCACCTCGATCGCCGGGTACCGCCGGGCGAGCTCCCCCGCCGCCGCCCAGTGGGTCGTCGCGCGCAGGCCGTCCAGCAAGCCCGTCTCGGCCAGCACGAACGCGCCCGAGCAGATCGACGCGATCCGCGCTCCCCGGGCGGCCGCGGACCGCAAAGCGGAAATCACCGAAGCCGGCACCGGCGGGTTAGCCGAACGGCCCGGCACGATGATCGTGTCGGCGTCGGCCAGCCCGGACAGGTCCCACGGCGGCCGCAGCGTGAACATCCCCGCGTCCAGCTCGCGCGCGGGGCCGCAGATCCGGACCTCGTACGCCGGCCGGCCGCTCAGGAGCGTCCGCGAGAAGACCTCGATGGGCGTCGCCAGGTCGAACGGGACGACCTGGTCGAGCGCGAGGACCGCCACGATGTGCATGCCCCCACGATAGATCGTCCACTATGGACGGAGGCTGCGCAGCATCAGGTTCGCGAAGTGCTCGCCGACCTGCTCGCCCGACAGCGAGCCGTCGGCGTGGTACCACATGCCGAGCCGGTGGATGGCGCCGAAGTGGTAGTTGATCACCAGGTCGGCGGGGACGTCGGCGCGGAACACCCCGGCCCGCTGCCCCTCGGCGACCAGGTCCCGCACGCGCTCGTGGTAGGTGCGCCGCTCGGCGCGCACCTGGACCTGCTTGGACTTCTCCAGCAGCGGGAACGACTGGAAGAACACCGTCGCCGCGTCGAGGTCGGCGATGCTCGTCACGACGACGTCGGCGACGATCGCGTGCAGCCGCTCCGGCAGCGGCAGGTCCGACTCCGCGATCGTCACCATCCGGCGCGTCTGCATCCGCAGCATCGCCGTGTAGATCTCGAAGAGCAGGTCGTCCTTGGACTCGAAGTAGTGGTACAGCCCGCCTTTGGTGACGCCGGCCTCCTCGACGATTTCGCGGACCGTCGTGGCCTCGAAGCCCTTCTCGGCGAACAGGCGCACCGCCGCCCGCACCACCTTGTCCCGCACGTTCATGTCGCCACCCTAGGTGAGCGGCCGGACCGGCCCGCGCGGCGCCACGGGCCGGTCCGGTCCATTACTTACCCAGCAGGTTCACCTGGTCCGGGGTGGCGCGTTCACCGGTGTACGGCGTGATCGCCCCGGTGCCCCGGTCGGTGACCGACGGTGGCTGGATCACCGTCGTCGTGGTGTCCGGGTTGATCTTGAACACGTACGCGCCGGTGTAGCCGGAGTGCGAGTCCTTCGAGAACCCGAACGGCGTCAGCCCCGGCCCCTTCAGGGCGCCCGAGCTCATCGCTTCGACGATCTTCTGCCGCGTCGGGTCCGGCCCGGCGGCCTTCAGCGCCTGGCCGAACGTGTACGCCTGCACCATCCCGTAGAACAGCGTGTTGGTGAGCGGCTCCTTCGGGATGTACTTGTCGTGGATGCCCTTGAAGTAGGCGACCCACGGGTCGGTCGTCTGCGCGACGTCGGGCAGGTAGCCGGTGCCGATCAGCCCGGCCAGCAGCTGCGCGCTCGACACGCTGGCGCCGCCGCGCTTGGCGAAGTCCTGCAGCAGCCCCGACAGCGTCGCCGGGTCCGCGCCGATGCTGCTGACGACGAACTGCGGCTTGTACCCGATCTTCGCCGCGGCCAGGATCGACAGCGCAGTGAACGCCGGGATGCACTCGCAGACCACGACTTCGGCGCCCGCGGCCTTGAGCGCGGACAGCTGCGGCGTGACGTCGGTGTTCGCGCTGTCGTAGCCCTGCCGGACGACGGTCTGGTCCTTGACGAACTGGTCGAGCCCGGCCTGGGTGTCGCGGCCGACGTCGTCGTTCTGCGTGAAGTACCCGATCTTCTTGCCGGCGAAGGTGTCCTTGATGTACTTGCCCTGGATCTTGCCTTCGCGCGTGTAGTCCACCTGGTAGCCGAAGGTCATCGGCGCCTTCTGCGGGTTGTCCCACGCGAGCGCGCCCGAGGACACCAGCAGGTCCGGCACGCCCTCGGTGTTGAGGTAGTCGACGACCTTCGAGTGCGTCGGGGTCCCGAGCCCGCCGACGATCGCGAACACCTTGTCCTGCAGCACGAGCTTCTTGACGACCTCGACGGTCTTCGTCGGGTTGTAGCCGTCGTCCTCGACCTTGTAGTCGATCTTGCGGCCGTTGATCCCGCCGCCGTCGTTGATCGCCTGGAACACCGCCCGGGCGCCGACGGAGATCTTGCTGTACCCGGGTGCGGCCGGGCCGGTGAGCGGCTGGTGCGTGCCGATGGTGACGGTGTCCTTCGTGACGCCGACGGCCGAGTCGGCCGCCTGCTGGCCACCGCCGTCGCTCTCCCCCGCTCCACCGCACGCGGTCAGCGCCAGGGCGAGGGCGACGAACCCCGCGCCGTACCTAGTGGTTCTCATGGTTCTCCTTCTTTTCGGCGGGTCGACGGAGAATGCCGCGCAGCTTTTGGAAACCACCCTGGATACCGCGCGGGAACGCGAGCACGACGACGATGAGGATCACGCCGTACACCGCGAGCGGGAGGTTGTTGGCGACGTCGGTGTTCAGGTGCAGAACGTCGGCGAGGTCCTCGGACCAGGCCTGGAAGTAGACGAGCGCGACCGCGCCCCACAGCGCGCCCCACAGGGACCCGAGCCCGCCCAGCACGACCGCGGCCAGCAGGCTCAGCGACAACGCGGGCGTGAACGAGCCTGGCGCGGCGGTGCCGAGCAGGAACGCCTGGAGGCCGCCGGCGAGACCGCCGCACACCGCGCTGATGAGGAACGCGAGGATTTTCGTTCGTCCGACGGCGATCCCGCTCAGCGACGCGGCGACCTCGTCGTCGCGGACCGCGCGGAAGTCGCGCCCGAGCCGGCCGCGCACGACGTTCACCACGAGCACCAGCGCGATGAGCACGCTGAGCCAGACGATCCAGGTCTGCCAGCGCAGTTCCGGGATCGCCACGCCGGACGGTCTGCTGTGGACGGTGAAGCTCAACCCGTTGCTGCCGCCCAGGAAGTCCTGGAACCGGCGGGTCAGCGCGGGCAGGCCGACGGCCAGCGCGAGCGTCGCGCCGGCGAGGTACGGGCCGCGCAACCGGGCCGCGGCCGCCCCCGCCAGCAGCCCGGCGAGCCCGCCCGCGACCGACGCGAGCAGCAGGTCGGCCCACAGCGGGAACGACGGCACGTGCTTGACCAGCAAGGCGACCGTGTACGCGCCGATGAACATGAACGCGCCGTGGCCCAGCGAAACCTGGCCGGTGAGGCCGGTCAGCAGGGTCAGCCCGGCCACCGCGATCAGGTAGTAGCCGATGGTCGCGATCCGCAGGTTGGTGAACTCGTCGGTGACCAGGGTCAGCGCGACGACGGCGGCGAACGCGGCCAGCGCGTACAGGGTGTGGCGCAGCAGGGGCGGCAGCATCCGCTTTTTCGCGGCGGCTTCCACGCGGCTTTCCGGAAGGCTCGTGCGCACCGTCATACCCGCCTCACCTTCGCCCGGCCGAACAACCCGCTGGGCCGCACGATCAGCACGACGACGAGGATCGCCAGCGCCGCGATCGTCACCATCTCCGGTCCCAGGTAACCGGACACGTAGGACAGTCCGACGCCGAGCACGAACCCGCCGGCGATGGTGCCCAAGGGGTTGTCGAGCCCGCCGAGCACGGCGGCGGTGAGGGCGTAGACGAAGACGCCGTCCAGGACGTTCGGGAAGAGGAACGGCGGCGTGGCGAGCAGCCCGGCCAGGGAGCCGACGGCCGCGGCCATCCCCCAGCCGACGGTGAGCATCAGCCCGACCCGCACGCCGAGCGTGCGGGCGACGTCCGGGGCGAACGCGGCCGCCCGCATCCGCAGGCCCAGCGGCGTGTACTTGAACACCACCAGCACGAGCGCGGCGATGGCCAGCACGATCAGCACGACGAACAGGTCGTTGGCGGAGAACCGGCCGCGGAAGTCGAAGGCGTACGGGAACGCCAGCGGCTCGTTGGACCAGATCATGCCCGCGATCGCCTGCAGCACCAGCAAAAGCCCGAGGGTGACGATGATCGAGCTCAGCTCGGAGCGGTGCCGCAGCGGCCGGATCAGCAGCCGTTCGGTGGCGACACCCAGCACGGTCCCGGCCACGATCGCGACGGCGAAGCCGAGCCAGTAGCTGCCCGTCGCCTTCGTCACCGAGTACGCGAGGTACGTCGAGATCAGGGCGAGGGCGGGCTGGGCGAAGTTCACCACCCGGGTGGCCCGGTAGATGATGACCAGCGCGAGCCCGAGCGCCGCGTAGACCGCGCCGGCGGAGATCCCGCCGAGGGTCAGGTCGAGGAATTCCTGCATACCGGACCGTTCTCTCCCTGGTGGTTGCTCAGAAACCGAGGTAGGCGTGGCGGAGGCCGTCGTCGGCCAGCAGTTCGGCCGCGGTGTCGACGGCGACAACCCGGCCCAGCGCCAGGACGTACCCGCGGTCGGCGATGGACAGCGCGGAGTGCGCGTTCTGCTCGACGAGCACGACGGTGAGCCCGGTCGAGGCCCGCAGGTCGCGCAGGATCCCCATGATCCGGGCGGTGATCAGCGGCGCGAGCCCGAGCGAGGGTTCGTCGAGCAGCAGCAGCGACGGCCGGCTCATCAGCGCGCGGCCGATCGCCAGCATCTGCCGCTCGCCGCCGGACAGCGTCGACGCGGGTTTCGCCGACCGTTCTTCCAGCGGCGGGAAGAGCTCGTAGACCTCCTCGCGGGCGGCCGCGCGGTCGGCGCGGTCCCGCCGCCACAGGGCGCCCAGCCGGAGGTTCTCGTCGACGGTCAGCTCGGTGATGACGCCGCCGCCCTCGGGCACGTGCGCGACCCCGCCGCGGGCGATGCGGTCGGGCGCCAGGCCGGTCAGTTCCTTGCCGTCCCAGGCGATCCGGCCGCGGCGGGCGGGCTGCAGGCCGCTGATCGTGCGCAGCAGCGTCGTCTTGCCGGCGCCGTTCGCGCCGAGCACGGCGGTGATCCCGCCGCGGTCGACCTCGATGCCGACGCCGTCGAGCGCGCGGACGGCGCCGTAGGCCACGGAAAGCCCGTCGATCTCAAGCATCCGGGGCCTCCTCGGCGGGGTCGCCCAGGTAGGCCTCGGCGACGCGGGGGTCGGCCTGGATCTCGGCCGGTGTGCCCGCGGCGATCACCTCGCCGAAGTTGAGCACCACGACCCGGTCGCACACCTGCATCACGAGGTCCATGTGGTGTTCGACCAGCACGACCGCCATGTGCCGCCGCAGCGAGAGGATCAGCGTCGACAGCTCGACGAGCTCGGCGAACAGGCCGCTCGCGGGTTCGTCGAGCAGCAGCAGGTCGGGCTCGGCCACCAGCGCCCGGGCGAGGGCGACGCGTTTTCGCACGCCGTAGGGCAGCACGCCGGGCAATCGGTCGGCCAGGTCGGCGATCCCGAGTTCGCCGAGCGTGGCGCGGGCCCGCGCGGCCAGGTCGGATTCGTCGCGCGCCGACCGGCCGGCGCCGACGAGCGCGGGCAGGACGCCGGTGCGGGCGTGGCGGCCCGCGCCGGCCATCACGTTCTCGAGCACGGTCAGCCCGGCGAACAGGCCGAGCCCCTGCAGGGTCCGGACGATCCCGAGGCCCGCGAGGTGCTCGGGGCGGTGGCGCACGAGGGGCTCCCCGCGCCAGACCACGCGGCCGGACTGCGGCCGGACGAACCCGCAGATGACGTTGAAGAGCGTGGTCTTCCCGGCGCCGTTGGGCCCGATGACCCCGACGACCGTGCCGGCGTCGACGCTCAGCCGGACGTCGTGCAGCGCGGTGAGCCCGCCGAACCGGACGGTGAGACCGTCCACTACGAGCAGGTCCTCGCCGGGGAGGGTCATCGTCGACTCCTGTCTCACCATGTGGACCAGGCCGTACCGCGCGGTCGGTATGAAGAGGGTGGGGTGCGACGCCGGTCGTGTCAAGGCACGAATCCACACGAAAAGGGCGGGCGCGCTCTTCAGCGCACCCGCCCTTCGTCGTGTCGTGCCGGGATCAGCCCGTGCCGGCCTGCGGGGTGATCATCGAAGAGGCGTCGAGCTTCGTCTGGATGACGCCCAGCTGCTGCAGCAGGTCCGGCACGCGCTGGATGCGGCGGGCGTCCAGGGTGGACCCGAACGCCGGCATCACCATCAGGCTCGCGATGTCCTGGTCCACGTGGGCGTTGCGGACGACGAGCGGCTCGATCCGGCCCCGGTCGACCGCGGCGCGCGTGGCGTTGAGCATCGCGCGCTGGAACGCGAGCATCGTCTTCGGGTGGTCCTGCACCCACTTCCCGGTGGCGCCGAAGCCGGTGAGCGGGAAGGCCTGCGTACTGCCGCTGGCGGCGTCGATGACCGGGAACGCCCCGGCCGTCTTGGCGGCCTGGGTGAGGAACGGCTCCGGCTGGTAGGCGGCGTCGACGCGGCCCTGCGCCAGCGCGACCCCCATCTCCGGCAGCGGCATCGGGACCCACTGCACCTTGTCGAACTCGACGCCGTGGTCGCGCATGACCGACCGGGTCAGCACGTCGGACGCGGCGTTCTTCGAGCTGATGGCGATCCGTTTGCCGTTGAGGTCGTTGACGGTCTTCACCGCCGAGTTCGGCACGGTGACCAGCTCGTTGCTGCGCGGGCTCGCCGACGTGGCGTCGGAGACCAGCTTCACGTCCGAACCGTTGTTCTTCGCCAGGAAGAACAGCGTGTAGGTCGAGAGCGCGAGGTCGTCCTTGCCGTCCGTCAGGCGGGACAGCGACTCCTGCCCGCTGGCGGCGGTGTCGGCCTGCACGTCGAGGCCCTCCGCCTTGAAGTAGCCGCCTTCCTGCGCCAGCCAGAAGGTGGCGAGATCGACGGTGGCGAAGACCGCGACCCGGATGGACGGTTTTTCGACGGCACCGCCGCCGGAGGCGGTGCGCTGGCTGCACGCGCTGACGAGTGCGAGGACCAGCGCGAGCACGGCGAACCGGCGTGTCGAGGCGCGTTTGCGCATGCCACTCCTCGGAAAAGAAACACGGGGACCACGGATTCCGGCGTCAAAGCCGTTGATCGCCGGACTGTAGATGACGATTTCCCGGACCGCAAACACGTTGCCGAGAAATACCGCGCCGGTGCTCACCACCGGAAACAAACCAACGAAAAGCGGGCACACAGCGTGATCGTTGTCCGCCATCCGGCCCAGCCCACTGCGTCGGATGATCGTCAGTGAGGTTCCTCCCGGCCGAGCCATCCGAAAACGGATAACCGGTCTCGCCGCGATTAACGGAAATCGAATCCGTCGTAACAGCAGGGTCCGCCGCGGAGACTCTGGCCGCGAAAAGAGGGGTTGGAAAACGATGAACGCAACCTGGAAGTACCGGCCGCCGATGCTCTCGCCCCGGTTCGCCCACGAGGTGGCGACCGTCGGCGACGACGTCTTCGTGCTCGGCGGCACCGACGGGAACGTCGCCTACGGCTCGGTGGAGACCCGCGGGCTGACCGGCAGCGGCGAGTGGCACTACGTCAGCCCGATGCCCACGCCGCGCGGCAACCACGCGGCCGGCGTGCTCGGCGGGCTGGTCTACGCCGCCGGCGGGATCACCCCGGACGAGCGCACGACCGACGTGGTGGAGGTCTACGACCCGGCGGCCGACGCGTGGCGGGCGAGCCCGCCGCTGCCGGTCCCGCTCGGCGCGCCTTCGGCGGCCGGCCTGGGCGGGAAGCTGTACGTGGCGGGCGGGTTCGTCGGCGACGGCGATCCGGAGGAGCACGCCACGGACGCCGTGCTCGCCTTCGACCCGGCGGCGGGGCGCTGGGCGCCGGTGGCCCCGATGCTCACGCCGCGGGCGCGGTTCCGGCTCGTCGCGACCGAGACGCACCTGTACGCCCTCGGCGGGCTGCCCAGCAGGCAGCAGAACGCGCTCGATTCGGTGGAGCGGTACAGCCCGGACACCGGCCGCTGGGAGGCCGTCGCCCCGATGCGCAAGCGCCGCGGCGCACCCGGCGCGGTGCGGGTCGGAGACCGGATCATCGTGGTCGGCGGCGGTCCCGCGCCGGTCGAGGACCCGACCGCGCGGGACCGCACGACCGAGGTCCTCGACGTCCGCACGGGCGAGTGGGTGCTGCTGAGCACCCTCCTGCCGCACGGCCGGGCCTCGGTGGTCTGCGCGGCCACCCCGGCCCACCGGGTGCTCGCGATCGGTGGCAGCGCGAACCTCTACGGCCAGCGCGTGACGGTGCCGGACGTGCTTTCGCTCAAGCTGCCGTGAGCGGTCAGCAGAACCAGCCGGCCTGGATCCAGCCGCGCTGGTTCACGTGACCCATGGCGTACCCCTCGGCCCAGTCGCCGCTGGGCGAGTACCGCGAAAGCTCGAAGTGGTCGCCGCGGTAGAGGGTGCCGATGATGACGCCGGCGGGCTGCGTCCGGACGTAGAGGTCCTGGGCGCAGATCTCGTGCACGGTACCGGCGCTCGCGGCGGGCGCGAGGGCGATCGCCGCGGCGGCGGCGAGGGTGGTGGTCAGCAGGGCGCGTTTCATCGGTTTCCCTTTCAGTTCAGGGCGAAGCAGTCGCGGAGGAGGAAGCCCCACTTGCTGCTGCCGTGCCAGAAGACGTCGGCGGAGTAGTGGTCTGCGGTGATGTACCGGACGCCGATGTAGTTGCCCTGGACGAGCGTGGCGATCGGGTCGGAGTGGCCTTGGCCCGGGGTGTAGTTGCCGAAGAGGGTGGCGGTCTGGCACGTGATGTGCGCGGCCCGGGTCGGCACCCAGGGGTCGTTGATGGTGCCGCTGCCACTTTGGACGGTCGCGTGCGCGGGGGCGGCGGTGACGGCCGCCGCCGCGACGGCGAGGACGGCTGCCGCGCGGATGCGTTCGAGCATGTCGGGTCCTTTCCCGTGTGTGTCAGGAAAGAACTACCTTCCGGCGCCCGGCGGCGGAAGCCCACCGCGTGACGGTGCGTGCACACTTCGGGTCCGGCTGTGCACCCGGCGCTCAGGCGATCCGGAACTCCAAGACCGAACGCCCGCCCGCGTCCGTCACCGAGTCCAGGACCAGCCCGTGGTCCGCCGCGAGCGCCTCGAACTCCTCGACCCGGCGCTCGCGCCCGCCGAAGATGACGAGCATGGCCAGGTCCATCTCGGTGCCGGCCTGCCGCCCGCCGACGGGTTCGACGACGACGATCCGCCCGTCGGGCGCGGCCGCCTCGACGCAGCGGGCCAGGATGAGGTGGGCGTGCTCGTCGTCCCAGTCGTGCAGGATGTCGACGAGCAGGTAGGCGTCCGCGCCGGCCGGGAGCGGGTCGAAGAAGCTGCCGGCCGTCACCGCGGCGCGGTCCTCGAGCCCGTGCTCGGCGAACGTCGCCGCCGCCGTGGTGACGTCGAGGTCGACCAGCCGGCCCCGGGTCGCCGGGTGGGCGGCCAGGATGCCCGCGAGCACCGTGCCCGGCCCGCCGCCGAGGTCGACGATCGTGGCGAACCGGCCCCAGCCGAACCCGGCCGCGAGGTGCGGGACGCCGGCCCGCAGCCGGTGCGCCATCTGCCGGTCGAAGGACTCCCGCAGCGGCGGGTGCGCGGCGAGGTCGGCCCAGAAGTCTCGCCCGTGCCGGCGGTCGTAGCCGGGCTGTCCGGTGGTGACGCTGTGCAGGAGCTCGGTGAACGCCAGCTCGGCGCGCCCGCCGGCGGTGTCCAGGTTCAGCAGGACGGTGGTGAGGCTGTCGCCGCACAGGTTCTCGCCGAATTCCGTGGTGCGGTAGCCGGTGGGTGTCCGTTCGAAGAAGCCGAGCGTCGTCAGGTGGGCCAGCAGCAGGCCGAGCGGGACGGGCCGGACGCCGAGGTCGCCGGCCAGCCGGTCCACGGTGAGGTCCTGGTCGTGCAGGCGGTCCGGCAGGCCGAGGGTCACCGCCACCCGCAGGGCCATCGGTGTCGCGAGGCTCGCCATGCGCAGAATCGTGTTCGCGTCGTCACTCCCCATGACCACGTATGGTCGCAGCCCGGCGATTCCCTCCACAAGGGACGGCCGGTGAGCGGACGACCACTGCGAGCAAAGGGAAGCGGATTGGAAGTCCCCTCGGGCAAGATCGACGCGCATCCCGAAGCGTGAGGAGTCGAAAACATGAAAGCCCGTGTTCTCCAGGCCGTCATCGGTACGGCCTTCCTGGCCGTCCTCGTCCTCGCGCCCGCCGCGCAGGCGGCCGAGACCCCGCCGCAGACCGGCCCCTCGATCGGCGTCGGTCCCTACATCGGCGACTCGCCCAAGCCCGGGACGGCCAACGCGGAAACCAAGTAGGCCGCCCGCAGGACGGCGTCGCGCAGCAGCGCGCCGCTGTCCCGCTCGCGGGCCGGGGCCAGCACGAACCCCGCGTCCGTGTGCTCGCCCCAGCCCGCCATCGCGTGCGGCTCGCCGAAGCCGCGGATCGGGCACGGCAGCGGCGGCGCCACCGGCACGTGGGCGTCGCTGGCCAGCAGGCTGACGTCCGCGCGGGCCGCCAGCTCCGGCACCGCCCGCGCGGCCCGGTCCGGCGGCGCCTGGTGCGCCACGACGAGTGCCCGCGGGACCCCCAGTCCCGCGGCCACCCGCCGCTGCGCCAGCCGGTAGGCGACCAGCGCGCCCAGCCCCGCGCCGAACAGCACGTGCGGCCGGGCGAGCACCCCCGCCAGCTCCGCCGCGAGGGACTCGACGAGCAGCCACATGTCCCGGTAGGGGTGCTCCCCGCTCCGCTCGCCGCGGCCGGGCAGCTCGACGACGTGCACCGCGATCCGCGGATCGCGCCACGCGCGGTACCGGCCGGCTGCCTCCCCCGCGTCCGGGAAGCAGACGACCAGCAGCCGCTCGGCCTCGTCGGTGTCCACCCACGGCCTCCTTTGCCCTCGCCCCGCCCGGTGCCGATCCGGCCAAAGCAGGCCGCCCCGCGGCGGCACGCAACCGTCGCCGCGGAGTTGTGGCCGTGACTGCGGTCGGATCGGCACCGAGCCGCACAGTAGGGTCGATGACGGCACTTCCGTTCCGCTTCGGTCGGCCTTCTGGGGGCTACTCGTGCGCTACCGCCTGCTCGGACCGGTCACGGTCCTCGGCGATGCGGGCGCCGTCCGGCCCGGTGGCCAGAAGCAGACGTCCGTGCTGGCCGCCCTCCTGCTGAACCCGAACCGCGTGGTCGGCGAAGACCGGCTCATCGACCTGACCTGGGGCGAGAACGCGCCGCCGAGCGTCCGCGGGCGGCTGCAGGTGCACATCTCGGAGCTGCGGAAGCTCCTCGGCCGGGATGCGATCGTCCGCCGCGCGCCCGGATACGTCCTGGAGGTCGCGCCCGGCGACCGCGACCTCGACGTGTTCGACGACGAGGTCGCGCTGGCCCGGGCGACGTCCGGGCCGGCCGCCGTCACGCACCTGCGGGCCGCGCTCGCGTTGTGGGAAGGCACCCCGCTCGGCGGGGTCAGCGAAGCGCTGGCCGCGCACGAAGGCCCGGCGCTGGCCGAACGCCGGCTGGTCGTACTGGAGGAGCTGTACGAGCAGGAACTGGCTTCGGGGCGCCACGGCGAGGTCGTCGGGGAGCTGCGCCGGCTCGTCGACGAACACCCGTTCCGCGAACGCCTGCGGGCCGCGCTGATGCTCGCGCTGCACCGCTGCGGCCGCAGCCCGGAAGCCCTCGAAACCTACGCGCGGGCGCACGAGCTGCTGGTCGACGAGCTCGGCATCGAACCCGGCCAGGCCCTGCAGGACCTGCGCCTGCGGATCCTGCGCGGCGAAGGCGAGCCGGCGCCCGCCGCGGCCCCGGTCGTGCCGCGGCCCGCCGAGCTGCCGCTGGACGTCCGCGGGTTCACCGGCCGGGCCCCGGAACTGGCCGCGCTCGACGAGCCCGGCGACGTCTGGGTCATCACGGGCACCGCCGGCGTCGGCAAGACCGCGCTGGCCGTGCACTGGGCCCACACCGCGCGGGCGCGCTTCCCCGACGGTCAGCTGTACGTGAACCTGCGCGGCTTCGACGCCGACGACGAGCCGCTCACCCCCGCCGCCGCGCTCGCCCAGCTGCTGCGCACCCTCGGCGTCGACCTGCGGGACGTGCCGCCGGGCGTCGACGACCAGAGCAAGCTCTACCGCTCGCTGCTGGCCGACCGGCAGGCGCTGGTCGTGCTGGACAACGCCCGCGACGCCGCCCAGGTGCTGCCGCTGCTGCCGTCGTCGGGCCGGGTGCTGGTGACCAGCCGCCACCGGCTCGACGAGTTCGTCGCGCGCACCGGCGCCCGGGCGCTGGGCCTGGCGCAGCTGCCCGAGGACGACTCGCGCGCGCTGCTGACCGCGCTGCTCGGCGACCGCGCCACCGCCGAGCCGGACGCGGCGGACGAGCTCGCCCGGCTGTGCGGGCACCACCCCCTCGCCCTGCGGATCGCCGCGGCGAACACCGGCGTCGCGAGCCTCGGCGAGCTCGTCGAGGAGCTGCGCGGCGACCCCCTGGCCCAGCTCGGCTTCGACGGTGCCGAGGAAAGCGCTGTCGCGACGGCGTTCTCGGTGTCCTACCAGGCGTTGCCGCCCGGGCTGCGGCACGCGTTCCGGCTGCTGGCGCTGGTGCCCGGGGCCGACTTCACGGCGATCGCCGCGGCGGCCCTGTTCGACGTCCCGGCCGAGGAGGCGGCCCGGCGGCTGCGCGGGCTGACCGCGGCGAACCTGATCGAGGCGCACGCGCCCCGCCGCTACCGGTTCCACGACCTCGCGCGGCGCTACGCCGAGCGGTGCGTCGGCGCCGACGAAGACGAGATCGCGCGGGAAAAGGCGTGGGAGCGGCTCTTCACCGGCTACTGTGCGGCCGCCGACGCCGCGGTGGCCCTGCTGGGCGCGCGGATCGTCACCCTGCCCCGCGAAGACGCCCCGGCGGCGCCGAGCCCGATCGCGTTCGCCGACGCGGCGGCCGCCGTGGCCTGGCTGGACGTCGAGGCGACGAACCTGGCGGCGGCGCTGCGGCTGGCGGCGACGCGCGGCCCGTACCCGGCGGCGTGGTACCTGGCCGACGCGCTGCGGCGCTTCTTCCACGACCACGGCCGTCGCGCGGAGTGGCTGGAGCTCGCGCCGATCGTGCTGCGTGCCGCCCGCGAGCACGGCGCCCAGCCGGCCGAGGCGCTGGTGCACCTGTCCGTCGGCGGCGCGTACTTCCGCGAGGGCCAGCACGAGGCGGGCATCCGGCACTCGGAGAAGGCGGTGCTGGCCAGCCGGGCGTGCGGCTGGCGCCAGTGCGAGGCGACGGCGGTCGCGAACCTGGGGTCGATGCTGGAGTGGACGGGCCGGCTGTCGGAGGCGGTCGAACACAGCCGCCGCGCGATCCAGCTGTTCCGCGAGCTGGAGAACCGCTCGGGCGAGGCGCTCGCGCTGAACTCGCTGAGCTGCCACTACCGCCAGCTCGGCCGGCTGGAACAGGCGGAGGACTGCCTGTGCGAGGCGATCGCGTTGTGCCGCCGGGAGGACCTGCGGTTCTGGGAAGCCGCGAACCTCGCCGACCTCGCGTGGGTGCAGCTGGAGACGGGCCGGTTCGACGAGGCGGGCGACGCGGCCGAGCAGTCCCTGGCGGTGTTCCGCGACCTGGGTTCGAGCTTCGGCGAGGCGACGGCGCTCACGGCGTTGAGCGCGTTGCGGAGTGCGCGTGGCGAGCACGCGTCGGCGGCCCGGACGGCCGAGGAAGCCCTGGACCGCGTCCGCCGCGACGGCGACCGCCAGGTGGAGGCGGCGGCGCTGATCGCCCTGGGCCGCGCCTCGGAAGCCGGTGGTGATCTGGAGCTGGCGGAGCGGGTGCTTTCGGAAGCCCGCCAGCTGGCGGTGGAGTCGGGGCTGCGGGGCCAGCTGGCGGAGGCATCGGCGACGCTGGCGTGGGTGCTGGCGGCGGCAGGCCGGGTTCCGGAGGCGGGCGAGCACGCGCGCACGGCCCTGGACGCGGCCCGCGCCGGCGGGTACCGGCTGCTGGAGGCCCAGGCACTGCTGGGACTGGCGGCGGTCGAGGGCGCGGCCGGCCGCCCGATGCTGGCCGCGGGGACGGCGCGGGAGGCGCGGGGGTTGTACCGGTCGGTCGGGCACGTGACGGGGGAAGCGGTGGCCGAGCGGTTCTTGGCCGATCTCGCTCGCCGCGCAACGGGCTGAGCTGATCGCGCGAGCTTCGCCGGAGCGGATGCGGAAGCGCCGGCCCGAGCCGCCGGCCGACCCGAGGCAGCCACAGCCGGTGAGCCCGCGGATCGGAGATCGCCGGCCGAGCCGCGCCGCTCCTGACCGGCCCCGGTCGCCGCCGGACCAACCGCCGTCCACCGATCGCGCAGACCCGCTGGCCCCGTCGGCAGCCCGGACCTGCGCCCGAACGTCGCCACCTCGCCGCCTCCACCGTCGCGCCACCGGATGAGCGGTGTTACCCACCGGCCGGCCTCGCGACATACTGAACCCATGCCCCGTCCGAAACACGTCCCCGCGAGCGATCTCCGGCTCCCGGACGCGCTGCAGCCGGGGCGGCCGAAGGGCGACCAGCTGCGCGAGATCCTGGAAAGCGTCGCGACCGACGCCGGGCCCGGGCGGCTGATGCCGTCCGAACGGTTCCTCGCCGAGCACTTCGGCGTCGCCCGCGGCACCGTGCGGCAGGAGATCAACCGCCTGGTTTCCGACGGCGTCCTCTACCGCCAGCACGGCACCGCCACCTTCACCGCCGAACGCCAGGCCGCGCACATCGACATGCTGACCTCGTTCACCGAGGACATGAAGGCCCGCGGCGTCGTCCCGAAGACGAAGGTGCTGCACGCCGAGGTCGAGTCCGCGCTCCCGCGGCTCGCCGGCCGGCTCAACGTCCCGCCGGGCGCGCGCGTGTTCCACCTGGAACGGCTGCGGTACGTCGACGACGAGCCGTTCGCCGTCGAGCGCACCAACCTCTCGGTCGACCGGTTCCCGGGCATCGAGCTGTTCGACTGGGAGACGCAGTCCCTGCACCGCACGATCGAGGAGCGCTGGGGCGTCCAGGCGGAGTGGAACGACACGGCGATCTCGGCGGTCCTCCCGGACACCGGCGACGCCGCCCTGCTCGGCATCGAGCCGAGCCAGCCGTGCCTGATCATCGAAGGCACCCTGCACGACCAGAGCGGCGGCGTCATCGAGGCGGGCCGGTCGCTCTACCGCGCGGACCGCTACACCGTCTTCACGCAGGCGCGGCGCAGCCCGGCCTGACGGGGCAACCCCCGGCGTCCCTTTCGCGTGCTACCGGCATGGCCGGCCGGACCAGGTTCTTCGCCCTCACCGCCGCCCTCCTGGGGTCGACGGCCGCGCTCGCGGCGTGGTCCGCCCGCCGGCCCCGCACGAACCCGTCGCCCAAAGCCAAGCCGAAGGCCGAGGTGAAGGCCAAGCCCGAGCCGCGCCGCCGGGTGCCGGCCGACGACCCGGGCTGGCGCTGGCGGAAGACGTGCCGCCGGCTGGTGTTCGCCGGCCTCCTCGCCGCTTCGGCGGCGATCTCGGTCTGGGCCGCGCACCAGGAGACCCGGCTCGGCGAGACCACCGTCCTCGTGGCCGGGTTCGGCGTGCTCGCCGCGGCCCTGTGGGCGGTCGCCTGGTGGCGCGGCGCCTGGGTGTGGGGCGGGGACTTCGGCCAGCTGACGTTCAGCATGCTCGGCCTGGCCGTCCTGGCCCTCTCCGGCTCCGGCCTGGTGACCGAGCTGGTCCTGACCCACCGCGGCGCGCTCACGCAGATCGAGGTGGCGCCGGCGAGCCCCGGCCACCCCGTCCCGCTCGTCCTCCCGGGCGGCTCGACGCCGCTGCGCGGTGACCTGCGCGGCATGGTCGAGACCGTCCCGGGAGAACGGTTCACCGTGGCGCACGACCGCGGCCGGTTCGTCCGCCCGATGCTGCCCGAAGACGTGAACCCGTCGCTCGGCACGGTGTTCTTCCTGGTGGGCGCCGGGCTGCTGGGCGTCACCGTGCTCGGCTTCGGGTTCCCCCTCGACTGGCCTAGGTGGGGTCCGCCCGATGAGCCCGCAGCAGCTTGACGCAGTGCTCCACCAGCTTGTCCCCGGCGTCGGGCTCGAACAGCGTCACGTACGACTCGTAGATCCCGTCGCGGTGGCCGTCGGCGTCCGGCAGGTAGCCCAGGTAGCCGTCGGAGTAGCCGATCACCCGCGTGTGCCGGAACGGGCTGCCCCGCCGGATCCGCAGCCCCAGCGACGCGAACAGCTCGAACGGCGTGTGCAGCCAGGCGATCTCCCCCAGCGTCACGACGCTGACCGGGACCTCCGCGCAGCCCGTCGGCCGGTCGGTGGCCGCCATCGCCGCGAGCATCGCGCAGCCTTCGTAGCGCGTCTGCGCGATCCGGACGGCCGGGTGGTCTTCGCCGTGGTGCGCCAGTTCGCGCTGCCACTCCCGCTCGGCCGTCTCCCGCAGCTCCAGGCTGTGTTCCAGCGTCGGCACGTCCCGGTAAGGAAGGTGCAGCGCCGAGCGCGTCATCCGGACCGGGCCGGTCTCGGCGCCGGGCGAGGCCTCCGCCAGCGTCCGGGCGATCGACGTCGCCAGGTGGCCGCCGAGGGTGCGGACCTCGGCGTGGTCGCGGCCGCGGCGGACGAACCGGGAGCTCGCGTCCCCGGCCGCGCCCTGCAGGAACGCCGAGACCGGCTGCCCGATCAGCGCCGCCAGCTCGCGCCGCGTCGCGCCCGGCCAGTCGGCCGACCAGGTGAGGTTGTCCGGCCCCAGGACGGTCGGGTGGCTCGCGTAGTCGAACAGCAGCGCGGCCGGCGATCCGTCGTCGCGACGCAGTTCGAGCACGCCGAACGACGTGTCGTGCGGCCCGTCCGGCCGGTAGCGGTTGCCGCCGACGGCCTCGGTCGAGCCCGCGTGCCAGCGGGCCCGGACGCGGCCGCGGCACGCGCGCAGCCGCAGCGCCGCGCCGGTGACCGTCTCCGCCATGCGGCCGACCAGCCCGGCGTCGCGCTGCCCGGGCAGCCCCGGGTGCAGCGGGCCGGTCCAGCCCTCGGGCCCGGAATGCGTGTGCGACGCGCAGACGAGCACCCGCTCCGGGTCGATGCCCACCGCCGCGGCGACGGCGTCGGCCAGGGTGCGGGTGAGGCCGGCGTCGACCGCGAGCGCGTCGAGCGCCACCCACAGCACGCCCGGGTCGTCCTCGGTGGACAGCCAGATCAGCGACGCCTCGAGGTCGTCGTGCGTGCCGGTGGCGACGCCGTGCCGGGCCAGGTAGCCGCCGAGCGGGTGCCCGGGCCCCGGCGTGATCCGGACGTCTTGCGCGGCGAGCAGCAGCGCGGCGGTCACCAGGTCGATTCCAGGATGTCGACGACGCCGTCGCGGCCGGCGGCGCGCGCCACCCCGGCCAGCTCGGTGACGTCGCCGGTCGTGTGCAGCAGGACTTCCAGCAGCATCGGCAGGTTGAGCCCGGAGACCAGCTGGATGCGCGGGTGCACGGCGGTGAGCGCGCGCACGGCGTTGAACGGCGAACCGCCGTGCAGGTCGGCGAGCACGAGTGCCTCGGTGGCCTCGCCGAGCAGCGCGAGCAGCCGGACGCCGAACTCCTCCGGGCTGTCGTGCGGGCTCAGCTCGCAGACCTTCAGCCGCGACTGCGGCCCCAGGATCATCTCGGCGGCTTCCCCCACGCCGGAGGGCAGCCGCCCGTGCCCGGCGAGGACGATCGGGACGGACATGGCGGTGTCTCCTAACCCTTTGCCGGGGCCGACGGCGCGAACCAGCCGAGCCACCCCAGGATGACCCCGGCGACGACGACGATGGCGATGATCCAGACGGGCCGCAGGCGGGCCTTGGCCGTGAGCAGGTACACCCCGGCGGTGACGAGCACCGGCAGCAGGAACGGCACGAGCTCGTCGAGCCGGTCCTGGATCGCGACGGCCTGGGTCACCGGCTGCCCCTGGACCGTCGTGGTCTGGCGGTAGGTCAGCGTGGTGACGACCTTGACGATCGACGGGATGAAGCCGCCGAGCACGACGAACCCGAGCACAGTGGCGCCCTGCGCGACGCGGGCGAGCGCGCCGGCGGCGAGGTGGCCGGCCAGCCGTTTGCCCTCGCGGTAGGCGAACCCGAACTGCCAGCGCCGGATCAGCGCGTAGGGCACGAGGACCATCACCGCGGCGAAGGCGGGGCCGAGCCAGTTGCCCTGCAGCGCCCACGACGCGCCCATGGTGAAGACGATGCTGTTGTACAGCGCGAAGACGACGGTGTCGCCGATGCCGGCCATCGGGCCCATCAGCGCGACCTTGGTGCTCGCCGCCGACTTCGGCGTCCCGGCCTCCTCGAGGGCGACGCTCGAGCCGAGGATCAGCGGCCCGCCGACAAGCACGGAGGTGTTGAAGAACTGCAGGTGCCGCTGCAGGCCGGCGACGTAGTCGGCCTTCTCCGGGTAGAGCCGGCGCAGCACCGGTTCCATCGAGTACGCGAACCCGAGCGCCTGCATCCGCTCGTAGTTCCAGGAGATCTGGCTCGACCAGAAGTACCGGCGGAACACCCGGCGCAGGTCCTGCTTGGTCAGCCGCGCGTCCACAGTGGACTCGCTGTCGGCTTCTCCGGCTATTTCGATCGCGGGTTCGTCACGCTTCAGCGTCACGAACAGCATCGCGACCGCGACCCCGATCAGCGCGATGCCCAGCAGCGGCACGTGGAGGTAGGCGAACGCGACGAACCCGATGAGGAGCAGGTACCAGTACCGCGAGAGCTCCATCATGCCGAGCAGCAGCGCGAACCCGACGGCGGGCAGCAGCGACCCGGCGAGCGTCATGCCCTGCACGAACCCGGCGGGGATGCTCGTGGTGATGTCCTTGACCAGGCCACCGGACGCGGCGAGCGCGGCGAGGAACGTCGGGATCGCGCGCACCGCGACCCACGGCACCAGGCTGACCCAGTGGATCACGGCGAGGCCGCGGGCGTTGCCGTCGGCGGCGTAGCCGTCGGCCCGGTGGACCAGCGCGGTGGTGATGATCTTGCCGACGGGGTCGAGCGCGGAGAGCAGGATCGCGGCGGGCAGCCCGACGCCGAGCCCGATGGCGACCTGCGCGGACGTGTCCCCGGCGGCGCCCGCGGCCAGCGCGGTGCCGACGATCGCCCCGGTCTGGTAGTCCGGGATGGTCGCGCCGCCGTAGGTGTAGACGCCGAGCGCGGCGAGTTCGAGGGTGGCGCCGATCAGCAGGCCGAGCAGCGGGTGCCCGACGATCAGCCCGGCCACGGAGCCCGCGATGAGCGGGCGCTGGGCGTAGATGAGGAACGGGCCGAGCCCGTCGTAGGTGCAGTAGATCGCCCAGAGGGTCAGGGCCAGCGCGACGAGCATGCGGGGCTAAAGCCCTTTCCGGTCGAGCAACGGGACGAATTCGGCGGGCTTGTCCTGCGGCATCAGCTGGGTGACCAGCGGGACGCCGGACGCGGCCAGCTTGCGGTAGGCGTCGGCCTCGTCCGCGGTGACCGCGATCGAGCGCGTGACCATGGTGTAGGTGGTGCCGGGGCGCGGGGCGACGTTCCCGACGTTGACGGTTTCGGGTCTCAGGCCGCCTTCGACCAGGCGAAAGGCGTCATCGGGATCCTTGGCGAGGATCATGACGCCTTGGGTTTCGGTGGTCTCGAGCGTCTGCTTTATCGTGAAGACGTCGGTGGGCAGCCCGCGGGCGGCCTGCGGGAGCAGCATCCGCTGCAGGTCGTCGGCGGCGACGTCGTCGTTGCAGACGACCAGCCGGCGCACGCCGAGCCGCCGCGTCCACGCGACGGTGACCTGCCCGTGGACCAGCCGGTTGTCGATCCGGACGTGTACCCCCGCCATGTGTCTCCTCCCGGCCGCGCAGCGTCCATCCTGGTTCGTACCAGTAGTTGTGTCAACGCTGTCCGTGACCGGCGGTGTTCAACGACGGCTTCGCGCGGCCGACGGAAGGACCCCTCAGACCTTCCGTCGGCCGGCGAGCGCGAAGCCCCCTCGGATTTACCCGGACCCTCCCATAAAGGTATATACCAGTATGGACGTACGAGATCGACTGTCAAGACCTGCGCCGATGATCGGTACGAAGATCATTTTCAATCGGTCGACCGAAATAGACCGGCCGGGCGAACCCGTGGGCGATTCACTCCAGGCTGTCCGTTCTTGTCAGTGACAGCCCGGTCACCCCCTGCCTATCATCCTCAGTGGTCTAGACCGCACTTCTCGTCCCCTGCCGTACCGGGAAAGGCGGAACTCCCCCATGACCGCGAGATCCCTGCGCCTCGCCGTGCTCAGCGGCGCCCTCCTCCTCGCCGGCTCGCTGCTCCCCTCGGCCGCCGCCGCAGGCGATGGCACCGAGCCGCTCCCCGATCACCTGCGCAAACAGGAAACAGCGCAGGTGAAAGCCACCGTCTGCGACGGCGACGGCACCAGCGGCAAGCGCGTCCAAGCCCTCTACGTCCGCGGCGCCGGCCAAGCCGACCGCTACGCCCAGTTCGCCGGTCAGTTCCAGACCTTCGCGAGCCAGATCGACGACGGCTTCGTCGAGGCCGCCTACCGGCTCGGCGGGGGCGTGCGGCACGTCCGGTACGTCACCGACTCCAGCTGCCGCGCCACGGTGAACAACGTTGTCATCGCCCAGAACGACATGGCCACCGTCGACACCATCACCAACGCCATCAAGGCGCAGGGCTACAACCGCGCCGACCGCAAGTACATCGTCTGGTACGACAAGGACGGCTGCGGCCTCGCCTTCGGCAACGGCGGCAACGACAGCCCCGGCTCGGGCAACCCCTACAACGCCGGCCCGCACTACGCCACCGTCGGCACCGGGTGCTGGTCCTGGCAGGCGACCGGGCACGAGCTCCTGCACACCCTCGGTGCCGTCCAGGGCAGCGCGCCGCACTCCAGCGCCTTCGGTCACTGCTGGGACGACGAGGACATCATGTGCTACGACGACGGCGGCCTGCCGAACCCGCCCGGCACCCTCGTGAAGGTCTGCCCGGGCGCGCCGGAGAACCAGTTCGACTGCCTCGGCGACGACTACTTCAACACCAACCCCGCCCCCGGCAGCTACCTGGCGACACACTGGAACGTCGCGAACAGCGCGTACCTCATCTCCAGCGGCACGCCCTACCCGGCGGGCACCATCACGGGGATCAACAGCAAGTGCGTCGACGTGTCCAACAGCGGCACCGCCAACGGCACCGCCGTGCAGCTCTGGACCTGCAACAGCACCGCCGCGCAGCGCTGGACGAGGCAGAACGGCACCGTCCGCGCCCTCGGCAAGTGCCTCGACGTCTCGAACAGCGGCACCGCGGACGGCACGCTCGTCCAGCTGTGGGACTGCAACACGACCGGCGCCCAGAACTGGCAGGCCCGGTCCGACGGGACGCTGCTGAACCCGCAGTCGGGCAAGTGCCTCGACGCCCCCGGCGGGTCCACCGGCGACGGCACCCGCCTGCAGATCTGGGCCTGCTCGGCGGCGGCCAACCAGCGTTGGGTTATCGCGGGGTAAAACGCCGCAACCTGCCCGCGCCCCCGTCGTTATCCGCTTCGTCAGTCCAGGGGAGGAACCATGCCGGCCGTCACTTCGAACATCGTCCCGCTCCGGCACGCGCGCCCGGGGGTGGTCGCGTACGTGAAGTCGCCGGCCGAATGGTTCGTCTCCAACAGCGGGTGGATCCAAGGCAGCGAGGGTGTCGTGCTGGTCGACACCTGCGGCACCGAGCAGGCGACGCTGGAGCTGGTGCGCGACGTCCGCAAGTACGCGGGCGAGCAGGAACTCACCGTCGTCGTCACGCACGCGCACGGTGAGCACCACAACGGCGTCGGGGTCGCGCTGCGCGAGGGCGGGACGGCACTGGCCGCCCCCGGCAGCGTCGACCTCGTCAAAGCCGGGCCGCAGACCTACGGGAACGTCTTCACCTACACCCAGTGGGGCGTGCTCGAGCCGCCGGAGCCGGCCGCGGTCAAGCCGGTGCCGGGCTGGCAACGGCTCGACCTCGGCGACGCGGTCGCCGACGTCGTCGCGGTGCCTGGTGTCGCGCACACCGCGGGCGACCTCGTGGTGCACGAGCCGCGCTCGGGCACGCTCTTCACCGGCGACCTCGTCTACATCGGCGACACGCCGCTGGCGGTGCACGGCTCGGTCCCGGGCTGGCTCAGCGCACTCGACTGGCTGCAGGACACGTTCCGCCCTCGGACGCTCGTGCCCGGCCACGGCCCGGTGGCGACCCCGGGCCACAGCGCGCTGCACGCGATGCGCGTCTACCTCGAGTGGCTGCTCGAGGTGACCGAGCGCCAGACGGACTTCACGCGGCTGGCGAACCAGGCGTCGCTGCGCTGGCCGCACTGGCGCAACCCCGAACGACACATCGGCAACCTGATGCGCGCGTACGCCGACCAGCACGGCCGCAAGCTCGACGTCGATCTGGCCGTGGACGCCGTCCTCGCCGCGGCCGGCGGCCGGATCGACCTCGACTGCGTGCTCGGCGGGGAACCGGTCCGCCGCATCTCCTAGAGCCGCACCACTTCCGGCGCCACGGGCGTGTCCCCGAGCCACGTGCAGGCGGGTACGCCGATGCTCGAGGGCACCGGCACCGCCTTGCCCACCTTCACGCCGGTCACCGGCCGCCCGCAGGCGACCAGGTCCAGCACCAGCAACGGTATGACGAGCAGTATTTTCCGGATCCGCATATCGGCTCACCCCGGTTTTGTCTCCACACTCCCACCCCGGCACACGGCGCCCGCGACGGCGCGGTTCAGCGCGATCGGGTGTATTTCCGCGGGCCGCCGCGGATCGGATGAGCGGGGGGGGGACGACCGGAAGGAATCCCCCGATGGAGTACCGGCTGATGGCTAGGCTGAGCGGGTCGATCGGAGGTGCGGTGGACACCACGACCCTGCTCGAAACGGCCGCGCGTGGCGACCAGGAGGCCTGGGACACCCTGGTGGACCGGTACACGAGCCTGCTGTGGGCGATCGCGCGCGGCCACCGGCTCTCGGACGCCGACGCGGCCGACGTCGTCCAGACGACGTGGCTGAAGCTCGTCGAGAACCTCGGCCGGATCAAGGAACCGGACCGCCTGCCCGGCTGGCTCGCGACGACCGCGCGGCACGAGTGCCTCCGCCAGCTGCGCCGCGCCGGGCGCGAACGGCCGTCCGACGACCGGGACTGGCCCGAAGAGCCCGCCGGCCACCCGGGCGTCGACGCGGCCCTGCTGCTCGACGAGCGCAACGCCACGCTGTGGCGCGCGCTGGCGACGTTGTCGGAACAGTGCCGGCAGCTGCTCCGGGTCTTGATGGCGACGCCGCCGCCGTCGTACGCGGACGTGGCGGCGGCCCTCGACATGCCGGTCGGCAGCATCGGCCCGACCCGGCAGCGCTGCCTGGCCCGGCTGCGGGAGCGGGCCGGGGCGGCCGGGCTCGGAACGGAGGACCGGACGTGACCGACGACGAACTCCTGGACGAGCTGCGTGCGGCCGCCGAGCAGGCGGACCCGGTGCCCGGCCTCGTGCTGCGCCAGGCCCGCGCGGCGCTGGCCACCCGCGACCTCGACGCGGAGCTGGCCGAACTCGCCTTCGACTCGGAGGTGGCGGCGGGCGCGGTCCGCGGCGGCGACGTCCGCCTGCTGTCGTTCGACTCGGCCCGGGTGTCGGTGGAGCTGCAGGCCGAGTACGAGGACGGCCGCGTCACGCTGCGCGGCCTGGTGACGGGCGCGGCCGGCGACGCGGTGATCGAGACCGCGGGCGAGCGGCACGTCCGGCCGATCGATCCCGACGGCTGGTTCACCGCGACCGGTCTGCCCCGCGCGGCGACGCGGGTGAAGGTGACGGCGGCGGACGGTACGACGGTCACCACCGGCTGGACGAGTCTCTGACCCGTTCCCGCGCGGCTGAAGGGCACCTTCAGTGCATCTGACGTGAGGAAGGTGCCCCTCAGCGCGCCACATGCGTCGAAGGTGCCCTTCAGCCGACCCGGGGCATCATGGAACCGTGCGGATCACGGCTTGGTGGCGCGGAATCAGCCCGCGGCGGCGGCTGCTCATGGGCGGCGTCGGCGTGGCGGCCGTCGCGGTGCTCGTCGCGTCCGTCCTCGCCGCCACCGGGACGAGCGCCGCGCCGCAGTCCGGCGTGCCCGACCAGGCCAGGCCCGGGCCCGTGCTGCTCGTCCCCGGCTACGGCGGCGGTCAAGGCGCGTTGAACGAGCTCGCCGCCCGCATCCGGCAGACCACCGGGCGCACCACCGAGGTCCTCACCCTGGCCGGCGACGGCACCGGTGACCTCGTCGAACAGGCCGGTGTCCTGGCCGAAGCCGTCGAGAACGCGTACGCGCGCGGAGCACCTTCGGTGGACATCATCGGCTACTCCGCCGGCGGCGTCGTGGCCCGGCTGTGGGTCAGCCGCGACGGCGGCGACCACCAGGCCCGCCGCGTCGTCACGCTCGGCGCGCCGATGCACGGCACCGGCCTCGCCGCGGCCGGCGGCGCGCTCGTCCCCGGCGCCTGCCCCACGGCGTGCGTCCAGCTGGCGCCGGGCAGCACGCTCATGCAGGAGCTGGCGAAGGAACCGATCCCGGCGACGCTGCCGTGGCTTTCGGTGTGGACCGAACGCGACGAGACCGTCACGCCTCCCGAGTCCGCCCGGCTCGACGGCGCCGTCAACGTCGCCCTCCAGCAGGTCTGCCCCGGCAACCAGGCCGGCCACGGCGACCTCCCGACCGACCCCGCCGTCACCGAGCTGGTCCTGCAGGCCCTCGGCACCGGCCCGCTCGAAGCCCCCACGGAGTGCCTCAGCTCGTGACGTCCTTTGTCGCGAAGTTCGCCCACGCGGCGCCGAAGAACACGACGATGTAGCCGGCCTGCAGCAGCAGCCCGTGGTCGATGTTGCGCCACAGCACGGGATCCCTGAAGAAGTCGATCCAGGACAGCCAGTAGTGCGTCGGCAGGTACGGCTTCACCGACGCCGCCGCGTCCAGGGTTTCCAGCACCGAGCTGGTGATCAGCACGGCCAGCCCACCCAGCGCGGCCCCCAGCGCCGAGTCGCTCAACGTCGACAGGAACACCGTGATCGCGGCGAACCCGAGCATCGACGCGACGATGTAGGACACCGCGCCGAGCAGCCGCAGGCCGAGCCCGGACGAGCTGAGCGACTGCCCCGACAACGACGTCACGCCGGTCGGCTGCCCGCCCGGCCCGGCGACGCCCGGCGTCCCGCCGGTGCCGAACAGGATCACCCCGAGCACCAGCGAAGTCAGCACGACGATCACGATCGCCGCGGTCACGTACACGGCCAGCGCGACCATCTTCGCGCCGAGCAGCCGCGTCCGGCCGACCGGGCGCACCAGCAGGTAGCGCAGGGTGCCGCTCGACGCCTCCCCCGCGATCGAGTCCCCGGCGACCACCGCGACGGCGATCGGCAGGAACAGCGGCAGCACGAGCGCGAGCGCGGCCGCCGGGAACAGCGCGCCGTCGTTGACCACCGCCGACAGGAACGCCCCGCCCTGCCCGGGTGGCGGCGCGAAGTCGGCCGTGGCCAGGAAGATCCCGACGATCGCCGGCAGCAGGCAGAGCAGCAGCACGCTGACCCACACCCGCGGGCGCAGCGCGAGCTTGCGCAGTTCGACGGCGATCACCCGGCGGCTCCGAACCGGTCCGAGCCCGGACCCGTCACGTCGAGGACGACCTCTTCGAGGGTCCGCTGCTCGGCGCGGATCGACGTCACGCGCACCCCCGCTTCGACGAGCATCGCGTTCAACGCGGCCGGGTCGGCGTGCCGGATGACCAGGCGGTCGCCGTCGCGGGCCTCGAGCTGGCCGTCGAGGACCGCGGCCGCTTCGGCCGGGTCCGGCGTGCCGACCAGGATCCGGCCGGTCGCCGCCCGCAGCGTCGACAATTCCTCTTCCAGCACCAGCCGCCCGCGGTCGACGACGCCGACCCGCGTGCAGAGCTGCTCGACCTCGGCCAGCAGGTGGCTCGACAGGAACACGGTCGTGCCGGCCGCGTTCAGCTCGACGAGCAGTTCACGGATCTCCTTGATGCCCTGCGGGTCGAGGCCGTTGGTCGGCTCGTCGAGGATCAGCAGCCGCGGCTTGCGCAGCAGCGCGCCGGCGAGGCCGAGGCGCTGCCGCATGCCGAGCGAGTACGCCTTGACCGGCCGCTGGTCGACGCCGCCGAGGCCGACTTGTTCGAGGGCTTCGTCGATGCGACGCCGCCGGGTGCGCCGGCCGCCGCCGCGCCCGGCGGCGTCGAGCAGCGCGAGGTTCCGCCGGCCGGACAGGTGCGGGTAGGCGGCAGGCCCTTCGACGAGCGCGCCGACCTCCGGCAGCACTTCGGCGACCCGCTTCGGGACGGGCTTGCCGAGCACCTCGATCTCGCCGCTGGTCGCGTACACGAGCCCGAGCAGCATCCGGACCGTCGTGGTCTTGCCCGAGCCGTTCGGGCCGAGGAAGCCGTAGCGGTCGCCTTCGCGGACGGCCAGGTCGACGGCGTCGACGGCCACCGTGGTGCCGTACCGCTTGGTCAGCGCGCGCGTGACGATCATCGGAAGCCCCGGCGCAGGTTCGTCAGCTCTTCGGCGACCGTCCTCAGCACGTCCGGCGTGACCGTGCCGGCCAGCAGGTAGGAGCGGCGGAAGGAGGACGCGCGGACGATCGCGAGCGACAACGGCGTGATCGACAGCTGCACCACGGTCCCCGCCGCCAGCTTGGTCTGCACCGCACCGGCCTTCCCGGCGGCGTCGCTCGCGGCGTTCCCGACCGCGCGCGGCACGGCGATGACCGCGAAGGCCGCCAGCCCGGTGCCGTAGAGCGCGGCGCCCTCCACGCCGCCGAACTTCGACGACGACACCGGTCGCCCGGCGAGCGTCGGCGGCAGCGGCGCCTGCGCCAGCGCGCCGAGCGCGTTCGAGACGTCCGGGGCGCTCGCCACCGTGTACCCCGAGCCGGGCACCGGCCGCGGTGCCTCGACGACCGGCGTCGTCTGCTCGAGCTGCTGGAACTCGGTCACCAGGATCGGCGCCTGCTGGCCCCGCGCGGTGACCTCGACGCGCACGGCCACGCCGGTCGCCGGGTCCGCCCAGACGTCGACGCGCCCGATCGTCGTGGCCGGGTCGGCGGGCACGAGCCGGAACCCGGACGCGGCGACGCCGGCGACGTTGCGGCCCGGCAGCGCGCTCACCGGGTCACCCTTGGCGGCCTCCAGGATCCGCCGCGCGAGCTCCGGCGGCAGCAGGTCCGCGGCCCGCGGCAGCCGGACGCTCGGCTCGCCGACCAGCGCGGTCAGCGTGTTGTCGCCGTAGTCCCAGGTGTATTCGCCGTCGGGGAGCCGGTAGACGTCGTGTTCGCCGGCGGTCCCGAGGATGTCGACGCGGTAGCGGTCGGGTCCGGCGTACCACGCGCGCATCGGCGTCCGCATCGAGAAGAGGGCCGTGACGGGAGCGAGGTTCGGCAGCTCCGGCAAGGCGAGCGAGCCGGCGCTTTCGGCGTACCCCTGGTACGGCTTTCCGGCGGACGCCAGCACGAGCTCGCGCAGCCGGGCCGGGTCGGTGCTCGCGCCGGCCGGGGCGAGCGCGGCGACGACCGACGGCACGGACACGAGCACCGCGGCCACGGCGGCGACGACCGCCCACCGGCGCCGCTTCGCGTGCCGCACCACCGAGGGCGTCATCCGGCATCACCTCTTCGTCCTTTGTACGCCATGGCCGCTACTGTCGAGGGGTGACGAATCCCGTTCATGCTGCGGTCCTGAGCTAGTCCGGCTCCGGACTCCCGCACATCCGCCCGTCCCGCGGGTGCTTCACCGTGCCCGCAGCAAGAACGGAAACCCCTTTCCCGTGGCTCAGCTCGTCGTGCCCGGCGAACCCCCTCGCCGGCTCTTTTCCCCACCGTCGCGCCAAGCGGTCGTCGCCGACGACCGCCTCTCCGCCGACGCCGCCCTGCGTACGCGGTCGGCCCTGCTCTGGCGCGGGGACTACCCCGCCGCGCGGCGGTTGCTCGACGCCGTGAACCGGCGGATCTCCCCGCCGCCGCCGGACGACTACGCCCGCTACCGCGCGTGGCGCACCCGGCGGGCGCAGCGGCTCTCGCTGCTCTACGTGCCGGTGGACCCCGGCCACGTGATTCCGCTGCGCCGGGCACCGGACGTCTCGGCCGCGTGCACCGCGGTCTACGGCCCGCTCGACGTCCCCGCGGCGGTACCGCTGCGGGAGCTGCTGGGGGTGATCGGCGCGGCGGAATGGCGGCGCCGGGGCATCGCCGTCCCGGCCCTCGGCGCGCGGATCCACCCGCACCACGGCGTGTTCGCGCCGATCCGCCAGGAGTACGTCGACCTGGTCGCGGCGGCGCCCCTGCCTTCGCTCGCCTCGGCGTTCGACATCGGGACCGGCACCGGGGTGCTGGCCGCGGTGCTCGCCCACCGCGGCGTCGCCCGGGTCGTGGCGACGGACGCCGATGCCCGCGCGGTCGCGTGCGCGACCGAGAACCTGGCCCGCCTCGGCCTCGGCGCGCGCACGCGAGTCGTCGGCACGGACCTGTTCCCGCCGGGCCGGGCCCCGCTGGTGGTGGCGAACCCGCCGTGGCTGCCGGGCCGCCCGCGCACGCGGCTCGACCACGCCGTGTACGACCCGGGCAGCCGGATGCTGAGGGGGTTCCTGGACCGGGCCCGCCGGCACCTGACGCCGGGCGGGGAGGCGTGGCTGGTGTTGTCGGACCTGGCGGAGCACGTCGGCTTGCGGACGCGTTCCGAGCTGCTCGGCTGGATCGAGGCAGCGGGCCTGCGGGTGGCTGGGAGGCTGGAGACGCCGGCGCGGCACCCGCGTGCGGTGGATTCCGCCGACCCGCTGTACCGGGCGCGGGCCGCGGAAGTCACGTCACTGTGGCGGCTCAGTCCATAGTGGACAGCAGGCCCGCGACCGCCTCCACGGCTTCCCGCGTCTCCCGGACGTTGTGGGCCCGGAAGACCGCGGCACCCGCGTGCGCCGCGATCGCCGTGGCCGCCAGCGTGCCCGCCAGGCGGTCGTGGGCCTCGACGTCGAGCGTCTCGCCGATCAGGTCCTTGTTCGACAGCGCGACCAGCACCGGCCAGCCGGTCGCCACCAGGCGGTCGAAGTGCCGGAGCAGCGAGAGGCCGTGGCGGGTGCTCTTGCCGAAGTCGAACGTCGGGTCGACGAGCACGCCGCCGCGCGGGACCCCGGCCGCGACCGTCCGTTCGGCCGCCGTGGTCAGCTCGGCGACCACGTCCGCGACCACGTCGTCGTACCGGGGCCAGAACGGGCGGGCGGGCGTCGGCTCGGGGTACGGGTCGGTGCGCACCGGCATGCCCCCGACGTGGGAGCAGACGTAGCCCGTGCCGAACTCGGCGGCCACCTCGACCAGCTTCGGGTCGGCGCCGGCCCAGGTGTCGTTGAGCAGGTCGGCGCCGGCTTCACAGACCCGGCGGCCGACCTCGTGGCGCCACGTGTCGACGCTGATGACCAGGTCCGGGTGGCGTTCGCGCACCTCGGCGACGAACGGCACGACCCGGGCGCTCTCCTCGTCGACGTCGACCTCGGGCCCCTCGCCCGCCTTCACCCCGCCGATGTCCACGATGTCGGCGCCCGCCGCGACCGCGCGGTCCACGGCGTCACGCGCGGCGTTCCGCGCGAAGGTCGCGCCCTTGTCGTAGAAGGAGTCGGGCGTGCGGTTGACGATGGCCATGACCAGCGCGCGGTCGCCGGGCATGCGGCGGCCGCGGAAGACCGTCTCCGGCCGGGGTGACGTCATACCCCAACCCTGCCAGGTCACGGCTCGGTCCGGAACGCCGCGTCCGGCGCCGCGGTCCGGTTATCCTCGGGCGCACACCGAGCGGGGGGAACGAGATGACGAGCGGCGAGGGCCCGGCCCGCAGCGAAGCCGAGATGATGATCGCCGAGGCCAAGAAGGCCTTGTGGGTGATGGTCGGCCTGCTGGCCGTCATCTGGGTGATCCAGCTGATCAACGCGCCGACGGGCTACGACCTGAGCCGCGAGTTCGGCATCGAGGCGCGCGACCCGGCGTCGCTGCCGGAGATCTTCAGCTCGCCGTTCCTGCACTACGGCTGGGGCCACATCGAGGGCAACTCGGGGCCGCTATTCGTGTTCGGCTTCCTCGCCGCCTACCGCGGGGTGAAGAAGTGGCTCGGCGTGAGCGTGCTGATCATCATCGCCAGCGGTCTGGGCGTGTGGTTCATCTCGCCGTCGCACTCGGTCACGGTCGGCGCGAGCGGCCTGGTGTTCGGCTACTTCGGCTACATCATCGTGCGCGGCCTGTTCGACCGGCACCCGATCGACATCGTGATCGGCCTGGTGATGGCGTTGTGCTTCGCGTACCAGTTCGCGTCGCTGCTGCCGAGCCAGGAGGGCGTCAGCTGGCAGGGTCACCTGTTCGGCTTCGCCGGCGGCATCATCGGCGGCTGGCTGTTCCGGGACAAGCGCCCGAAGGCGGTCACCTCGCCCGACCCGGCGACCACGCTGCTGCCGAAGAACTTCGGCTAGGGCGACCGAACCGGGCACGGCCGGAATCCGTGTCCGTGCTGTGAGCCGCTGTGAAGTCGCTGTGCATCCGCTTCGCCGCGCTGCCGAGCGGGCGCCGGTGTGGTGATCTGGAACAGTGGCGATCAAGTTCCTGAGGCCCGCGCTCGTGGCCGCGGCGGCTGTGCTGGTGCTCGGCGCCGGCCTGGTCGCCGGCACGGACACGACCGCCGACGACGCCTACGCGGCCGGCGCCCCGGTCACCACTCCGATTCCGCCCGCTTCCGCCGCGCCGGCGAAAACCGTTTCCCCGGTCGGCGCGTTGTTCGCGAACGGAAGCCATTTCTGCACCGCGAGCGTCGTCCATTCCGGCGGCGGCGACCTGGTGCTGACGGCCGCGCACTGCGTCAAAGACGGAATGTCCTTCGCTCCGTCCTATCACGACGGTGTCGCGCCACTGGGAATGTGGACGGTCACCGATGTCGCCGTCGCGGACGGCTGGACGTCGTCGGCGGATCCGGATCTGGACTTCGCGTTCCTGACCGTCCGGCAGGCCGGGAATCCGGCGTCGCTGGAAAGCCTCACCGGCGCGAACGTCCTCGGCACCGATCGCGGATTCGACCACACGATCACCCTCACGGGGTACCCCGACACGACCGATTCCCCGGTGGTGTGCACCGGAACGACCACGCGGTCCGACACTTATCAGCAACGCGTCGCGTGCCCCGGTTTCCCGGACGGCACCAGCGGCGGGCCGTGGGTCGCCGACGGCGCGGTCATCGGGGTCATCGGCGGCTACGAGCTCGGCGGCGACACCCCGGACGTCTCCTACAGCGCGTACTTCGACGACGACATCGCGAAGCTGTACGCGTCCGCGACCAGCTGAAACGCGAACCGGGCCCGCGTCCCTGGCGGAGGACACGAGCCCGGTTCACCTCTCGCGAACCCTCAGCAGGTCACGATGAGCCCGGTGAGCGCCGAGCACGTCTTGGACGCGCTGTCGTTGGCGCCGTTGGGATCGGCCGGCGAGCTGGCCGTGCGCACCGCGGTCGTGGTGTACGAGCCGAGCGCCAGCAGGCCGCCGTTGACCGAGAACTTCGCCGTCGCCGAGGCACCCGGCGCCAGCGACGCGACGTCGCAGTTCACGTTCCGGGTGCTGCCGGCGCGGGCGCAGCCGGTGCCGCTCGCGTACGACAGGCCGGACGCATACGTTGCCACCACGCGGATCCCCGACGCGGCCGCCGGGCCGTTGTTCGTCACGGTCACCGTGTAGTCGATGCGCGCGTTCAGGCCGCCGTGGCCGGTCGCGGCGAGCCCGACCTTGACGTCGGCCTGGGTCGCCGGGTCGGCGATCGTCATGACCGGGCCGTCGAGGATGTCGAAGGCGTAGTTGTCGCCGACGAACTGGTGCTGCAGCGTGAACTGCCCGGGCGCCGCGGTGTCCTTGACCTTCAGGGTCCACACCGTGGTCTTCGTGCCGCCCGCCTCGAGGTCGCCGAACGCGGCGCGGTAGCTGCTGCCGGCCTGGAAGCAGCCGACCGCCGTGGTGTTGGTGCAGGACACGACATCGACGACGTCGGTGATCGCGGTCGGGTTGCCGTAAATGGCACCCTTCGCGAAAGTCACCGTGAAATCGCGGTCGTTGTGAATGGTTTGCGTGACGGTGAAGGTCTGTCCGGGCACCACGGTGGTGGTGCTGACATCGACGGCACTCGTGGGCGTTTCCGCCTGCGCGGCGGGCGCCAGCGCGATGAACGCCGTGGCCAGTGCGGCCACCGAGGACAGGATCGTGGTCCGTCGCCAGGGTCTGTGCATAGTCGTGGTCTCGCTGTTCCGTCCGGGGAATGCCGCTCTGACTGATGCTGCGTGGTATTCGTGGACATCCGACGCTGATCAGTCGTCGTGAAACGGGCAATCGTTACCGCCATCCGGACGCGTCGCGCGAGGGCCGTCAGGACGGGTGCCAGCGGCCGTTCATCTCACCCGGGCGCGGCGGCGGACCGGGCAGCACGCGGTCTTTTCCCGCTTCCAGCCCCTCGACGAGCATCGCCAGGTACCGGCGGCGCAGCTGCCCGGTGCGCTCCGGGTCGTCGACGCGGATTGCCGCGCAGCACTCCAGGATCATGCCGATGTCCTCGGTGACGGCGTCTTCGCGCAGCCGCCCGGTGCCGCGCGCCCGCGCGAAGAGGCCCGCCGACAGCTCGTTGGCGCGCCGCGCGTCGGCCCCCATCTCCGCGGTCGGGGTGAACGTGCCGGCGAGGTGCACGGTCAGCGAGTGGACGTCGGCGTCCACGACCCGTTCGAGGAAGCCGGTCAGCGCGGTCCAGGCGTCCGGCTCTTCGTCGGCGGCCTCGGCCTCGGCGATGTAGGTGCGCAAGCCCTCGTGGCAGAGCCGGCAGAGCAGGAGCTCCTTGCTCGGGTACCGCCGGTAGAGGGCGCTGATGCCGACGCCGGCGCGCTCGGCGACCTTCGAGATGGGCGCCTTCGGGTCCGCGAGGAAGACGTAGCGCGCGGCGTCGAGGATGACGAGGTTGTTGCGGGCGGCCTGGCCGCGGCGGCCGGGCAGGGCTGTCTCGGGCATGCCCCGGAGATTAGCACTGGAACGGATCGTTCCGGTCTGCTACGGTTCGGAACGAAGCATTCCGTTCCACTCTGATCGAGGAGCCAGCCATGACCGTTCGCCCGTTCCGCGCCGAGGTCCCCCAGCCCGCCCTGGACGACCTGCGGGGGCGTCTCCAGCGGGCGCTGTGGCCGGACGACCTGCCCGCCGAGTACGGCGTGACGAACGAGCGGGTCCGCGCGCTGGCCGAGCACTGGCTGGAGAAGTTCGACTGGCGGGCGTTCGAGGAGCGGCTCAACGCGTACCCGCAGTTCGTGACGGAGATCGACGGCGAAACGATCCACTTCCTGCACGTCCGGTCGTCGCGGGCGGACGCGACGCCACTGGTGCTGACGCACGGCTGGCCGGGCTCGATCGTCGAGTACCTCGACGTGATCGGTCCGCTGACCGAGCCGGAGTCGGCCGACGAGCCGGCGTTCCACCTGGTGATCCCGTCGCTGCCGGGCTTCGGGTTCTCGGGCCCGACGAAGGCGGCGGGCTGGGGCACGCACCGCACGGCGGCGGCGTGGGCGGAGCTGATGAGCCGGCTGGGCTACGAGTCCTACGGCGCGGCGGGCAACGACGCGGGGTCGATGATCTCGCCGGAGATCGGCCGGCTCGCGCCGGAGAAGGTCGTCGGCGTGCACGTCACGCAGCTGTTCTCGTTCCCGTCGGGCGACCCGGCGGAGCTGGCGGACCTGACCGAGGCCGACCAGGCCGCGCTGGCGCACCTGCAGTGGTTCTACGAGAATATGTTTTCCTTCAACACCTTGCACAGCCAGCAGCCGCACACCCTGGCGTTCGCGCTGGCCGACTCCCCGCTGGCGTTGCTGGCGTGGAACGCCCAGCTGTTCGGCGAGCACCTCGACGCGGACTTCGTGCTCGCGAACGTGGCGCTGTACTGGCTGACGGGCACGGGCGGCTCGTCGATCCGCTTCTACTTCGAGGACGCGCACACGACGGCTCACCCGGAGGGCCCGACGACGGTCCCGACGGGCCTGGCGATGTTCGCGGGCGACTTCCAGTCGATCCGCCGGTTCGCCGAGAGAGACCACGCGAACATCGTGAGCTGGAACGCGTACGACACGAGTTCGGGAAGCGGCGGCCCCCGCGACGCGGCCGGCCACTACTCGGCGCACGAAGCCCCGGAGATCCTGGTGGCGGACATCCGCGGGTTCTTCGCGGGGCTGAACAGCTGGCCGGTCCTGACGGCGGCGCACAACGCCTTGCGCGCGGCCGTGGCGGGGGTGACGGACGGCACCCTCCCGACCCCGTGCGCGGAGTGGACGGTGAACCAGGTGATCCACCACGCGGGCGGCGACCAGCAGGGCTACGCGGCGTTCATCACGGGCGAGGAGGGCCCGAACTTCAACCCGTTCGCCCCGTCGGGCTCGCTGGAGGACGCACTGGGCTTCCTGGAGCCGACCCTGGCGGCGTCGGCGGCAGCGTTCGCAACGGTTTCCCGTACGGCAACGGAAGTCCCGACGCCCCTTCCCCAGGGCGCGCTCCCGGCACCGGTGGCGGTGGGGGCGGCAGCGCTGGACGCGGCGGTCCACGCGTGGGACATCGCCGTGGCGACGGGTCAGGAGTCCCCGTTGAGTGAGCATCTGGCGGAATCGCTGCTGCCGGTGGCGAAGGAGCTGGCGGAACCGTTGCGGGGGTTCGCGTACGCGCCGGCTTTGGAGGAGTCGGAGAAGGACGACGCGGCTTCGCGGCTGCTGCGGTACCTGGGCCGCGATCCTCAGTGGACGGTGTGAGTGGCCCGGGGCCGGGGAACCGCGGAGACGGTTTCCCCGGTTCTGGCGTTCGCCGGCCGTGGGAGTTGCCGCCGGGCTGGTTGAGGGGTTCCGGCAGCGGCCTCTCGGTAGCTGGCGGCCGGGCAGTTCGGCCGCCTGCCAACTCGGCCACCTCGTCGCTCGGCCCTTCAGCCACCCAACCGGACCACCCAGCCACCCGGATCCCCCAGCCACCCGGATCGCCAGGGTCGCCCAGCCACCCGGCAACTCGGCCACCTCGCCGCTCGGCCCTTCAGCCACCCAACCCCGACCACCCAGCCATCCGGATCACCCAGCCACCCGACCGCCCAGGTCGCCCGGCCACCTGGCCACCCGGCCGCCCAGGTCGCTCAGCCGCCTGGCCACCTCGCCGCCCGGACCTTCAGCCACCCAACCCGACCACCCAACCACCCGGATCACCCAGCCACCCGACCGCCCGGGTTGCTCGGCCGCCTGGCAACTCGGTCGCCCGGCCCGGCCACCCGGCCCAGGATCCTCTGACAGCAACCCCTCCCGAGTCACTCGGCCCAGGATTCGCCGGCAGCAACCCCTCCCCAGCAACCCACCAGCAACACCCTTCCCAAGCTAGCTCAGCGCCTCCCAGCAGCAACCCCTCCCCCGCCGCCCTGATCAGTGCCGGCACCATCCCTCCCGACCGGCCGGCCGACTCAGGGCCTCCCGCAGCAGCATCCTCTCGCAACCAGCGGTTCTCCAGACCGAGCCCACCAGCGCGCCGAGCCCTCGCGATTCGGCCGCCTTCCTCCGCCGACAGGCTCAGCAGCATCTTCCCGATGCCGGCTCCCCAAGGCCGCAACCGCACCGGACCAGCACGCCGATTGCCTCCGCTGCAGCATTCTTCCGTGGCCGTCCCGCCGGGGCTTTCCCAGCAACAGCCTTTCCCGCCGGCAAACCAAACTCCTGATCACGACCGCCCCACCAGGCTCCCAACAGCAGCTCTCCCCGCCGCGAGCCAAACTTGCCGCCGCCGCCCTGCTGACCGCGCCAAGCCGTTGCCCGGCAACAAGCTTCCTCAGCCCAACCACGAAACACCGCCCCACCGCAACCGAATACCCACCCCAAAACCCTTTGCCCCCAACCAAACCCGTCCCTACCCTCAACCCCATGACGAACCGACCATTCCGGTGGGACCTGGTGCGTCCCGACCAGGTCGGGACACTCCTCGACCACACCAAGCAACCCCGCCTCTGGTTCCTCGACGACCTCACCGAAGCCACCGCGAAAGTCCTCGCCCGGTGCGGTGACGGCGAACTCCACTTCGTCGGCCGCTCGCTCGACAGCATGCACGACCTCCTCGGCGGGGCCCTCGAACGGACCTCCTGGCACGACCGCGTCCACCAGCTGCCGATCTCGCTCAAACCGCGGCTGACCTACAGCCGCCGGGATGTCGAGACCCTCCGGGAAAACCTCGCCGAGAACGGCATCACCCCCTACGCACTCGCGCGCGGGACGCGGCCCACCGTCTTCGTCGATCTCGTCTTCGAAGGCGATACCTTCACCGAGCTCTACCTCCGGCTGCGCGATTGGATCGACGACGAACGCGAGGCCTGGCACGTCATCCGGCGGAAGCTGCGGTTCCTCGGCGTCACCCTGCGGCAGCCCGTCCGGCCGGATGCCTGGCGGTGGCAGGAAGACGTCGACTGGACGCGGGAGCTGCCGGCCGCCGCCGTGCGGAACGTCTCGCTCGCGCGGGATGTCTGGTTCTACTTCGGCGATGACCAGCCGAAGCTGACTCCCTCCTTCCCGCGGCAGCGGTGGAGCGATGAGACCGTGCGGACGCCCGACCACGGCGGGGCGACCCGGCGCGCGCTGGCGGAGGCCTTCGCCCTCGTCGATGCCGGGCGGTCCGCCGAAACGCGGGACCGGCTCGTCCGGGCGATCTCCGCCGAACCCGCGATCGCCGGGCCGTGGCTGCGGGCGCTCGTCACCGAGCTGCGGTGCTGACCCACCCGGGTACCGTTGCCCCATGAAGCGCAAGGAGGTCGCCGTCCGGCGGGAAGAAATCCTGCTCGCCGCGCTCGACCAGGTGCGGTCGCGGGGCATCGCCGGGGTGCGGGCCGCCGATGTTGCGCGGTCCCTCGGGGTCAGCACCGCGCTCGTCTTCTACCACTTCGGCACGCTCGAAGCCCTCATCATCGAGGCCTTCCGGCAAGCGGCCGAGCGCAACCTCGCCGTCCTGCGCGACGAGCTGGCCCGCCCCGGCCCGGTCGGTGAACGGCTGCGTGCCGTCCTCGCTCTCTACGGGCCGGCCGAGCCCACCGCCGGCTGGCACCTGTGGATCGAGGCCGGCGCCGCCGCGATGCGGGACGCCGAACTGCGCGAGGTCGTCCAGCGGCTCGACCTGCGGTGGCGTGACGCCGTCGTCTCGCTCATCACCGAGGGGGTCGCCGCCGGCGAGTTCCGGTGCCCGGATCCGCACGGTGCCGCCTGGCGGCTGACCGCCCTGCTCGACGGGCTCGCCGTGCAGGTCGTCGCCCGCGAAGACACGGTCACCGCCGACGACTGCACCCGGTGGGTCGAGCAGGCGCTGGCCCACGAACTCGCCCTGACCGCGGAGGTCCGATGACCGAGCCGGCGCTCGACAGGCTCGCTTCGGGAACGAATCCACCCCCTAGGTAGTTGAACGCTCTATGAAACTCGGCATCTACAGCTTCGGCGACCGCGCGCCGGACCCCCGCACCGGCGAGCAGCCGTCCGTCGCGCAGACGCTGACCGACACCCTCGAACGCATCAAGCTCGCCGACGAACTGGGCCTGGGCTTCTACGGCCTCGGCGAGCACCACCTCGACCAGTACGCGATCTCCAGCCCGGGCACCGTCCTGGCCGCCGCGGCGAGCATCACGAACCGGATCACCCTCAGCTCCGCCGTCACCGTGCTGAGCACCGAGGACCCCGTCCGCGTCTACCAGCAGTTCACCACCCTCGACCAGCTCAGCCACGGCCGCGCCGAGCTGCTCGCCGGCCGCGGGTCGTTCACCGAGTCCTTCCCGCTCTTCGGCAGCGACCTCGGCGACTACGACGAGCTCTTCGAAGAGAAGCTCGCCCTGCTCCTGCACATCGACCGCGAGGACCCGCTCACCTGGTCCGGCAAGTTCCGCCCGCCGCTGGACAACGCGCGGATCCTGCCCCGTCCGTACGGCGACCACCTGCGCATCTCGATCGGCACCGGCGGCAACCCGGAGTCGTCGATCCGGGCCGGGCTGCTGGGCCTGCCCGTCGTCTACGCCGTGATCGGCGGCCGGCCCGAACGGTTCGCCCCGCTCGTCGACCTCTACCGCCAAGCCGGCGAGGCCGGCGACCAGCGGGACCTGCACGTCACGATGAGCGCCATCGGGTTCATCGCCGAAAAGTCCCAGGACGCCAAGGAAACCTTCTACCCGTACTGGCTCGAGACGATGAAGTACGGCGCGAAAGCCCGCGGCTGGGCCGTCCCGACCCGCGCGGAGTACGACTCCTACACCCACAACGCGCAGGCGTTGTTCGTCGGCAGCCCGCGGGAGATCGCCGACCGGCTGATCACCGTCGGGAAGCTCACCGGCGCCGACCGGTACGCCCTGCAGATGGACTGGTCGGGCGTGCCGCACAAGGACGTCATGCGCGCCATCGAACTGCTCGGCACCGAGGTGCTTCCGCTGGTGGAAAAGGAGTTCTAGACGTCGTTCCCGGCGACGAACCCGAACGTCATCGCCGGGCCGATCGTCGACCCGGCGCCCGCGTAGCTGTGGCCCATCACCGCCGCGCTCGCGTTGCCCGCCGCGTACAGGCCCGGGATCACCGAGCCGTCGGGGCGGAGCACGCGGGCGCGGGCGTCGGTGCGCATGCCGCCCTTGGTGCCGAGGTCGCCGGGCACGATCTTGAACGCGTAGAACGGCGGCGCCCACAGCGGTGCGAGACACGAGTTGGGCAGCACCAGCGGGTCGGTGTAGTAGTGGTCGTACGCGCTCGCGCCGCGGCGGAAGTCACCATCCACACCGGACCACGCGAAGCCGTTGAATCTGTCTACTGTGGACTTCAGCGCGGCGGGCGGTACGCCGATCGCCGAGCCCAGTGACTGGATGCTCGACGCCTTGTACACCGCGCCCGCCGAGTACCACGCGTCCGGCAGCGGCAACAGCGGCAGGGTGTCGCGGAACAGGTACTTGTTCCGGTAGTTCTGGTCGACGACGAGCCACGCGGGGATGTCCGGCTCGGTGGGGTTCTTGTCGTACATCACGTGCACGACGTCGCTGTAGGGCGCGGCTTCGTTGACGAACCGCTTGCCCGCCTGGTTGACGATCAGCCCACCGGGCAGCGTCCGCTCGGCCAGGCAGAAGTACGGGTCGCCCGGGATCGGGATGGCCGGGCCCCACCACGCGTCCTCCATCAGGTCGAGCGCCGCGCCGGCCCGCTGCCCGGCGCGGTGGCCGTCGCCGGTGTTCTCCTTCGCGCCGACCGTCCACGCGGTGCCGATCGGCTGCCGCTGGTACTGCGCGCGCATCGCGGCGTTGTGCTCGAACCCGCCCGTCCCGACGATCACGCCGCGCCGCGCCCGCACCAGCCCGTTCGGCGTCAGAACCCCTGTCACCGCCCCGTTTTCGACGTTCAGGTCGAGCAACGGCGTGTTCAGCAGCACCGGGACGTTCGCCCGCTGCAGGCCTACGCGCAGGCCCGCGGCGAGCGACTGCCCCATGGTGAGCGGCTTCTGCCCGGCCAGCGCCGCGGCCGTGCCGCGGGCGAGGCACGCGGCGGCGACCGCCGCGCCCTTCGCGTTGACCGCGGCCAGGTTCAGCCACTTGTAGTCGGCGCTGAACACCACCATCCCGGCCGGCGTGGCGAGGTACGGCGGGTTCAGGTTCGCCAGCTCCGCGCCGAGGAGGTTGCCGTCGAACTGGTCCGGCTCGATCGAGCGGCCGTTCGGCAGCCCGCCCGGCAGCTCCGGGTAGTAGTCGCTGTAGCCCTCCATCCAGCGGAACCGCAGCGGGCTGTTGGCCAGGACGAACGCGATCATGGCCGGCCCGTTGCGCAGGAACGCTTCCTGCCGCGCGGCCGGGACGTCCGGGCCGACGACGGCGGCGAGGTACTGGGCGGCCTTGGCCGGGGTGTCCGGCACGCCGGCGGCGAGCAGCACCGGGTTGTTCGGGATCCAGATGCCGGCGCCGGAGCGCGCCGCGGACCCGCCGAACGTCGGCGCCTTCTCCAGCACGACGACGCTGAGCCCGCGCTTGGCCGCCGTCAGCGCCGCGGTCATCCCGGCGGCACCCGCGCCGACCACGACGACGTCGTACTCGGCGGCGGCCACAGCGGCGTTCGCGAGCCCGGGGGTCATGGCGAGGCCCACGCCCGCCGCGGTGCCGCGCAGGATCTGGCGGCGGGTCAGCTCGGCATCCATGGCGCACATCGTGTCGGTCCACTCCGGAAACTGGAACAGGTTCTACACGCTTGGAGCAGTGCGGTAGGCCACTGGTCCGAACCCATGACGACATTCGCCGCACCAAGTTGACGGCACCCTCAGGTTGTGGCTAAGTTGAGATGAGTCTCAAGTTAATTCGAGGAGGACCTTTGTCCAAAGTGATCGCCGTCCTGGGGGTCGGCCCGGGGCTCGGCCTGTCGATCGCCCGCCGCTTCGGCCGTGAAGGCTTCACGACGGCGCTGGTCTCGCGCACCGACACCCGGCACGCGAGCTACCGGGAGTCCGTGGGCGGCACGACGCACACCTACGCCGCGGACGTGACCGACCCCGCCGAACTGAAAGACGTTCTAGCGCGCATCGAAGCCGACGCCGGAGAGCTCGACACGGTGTACTTCGGCCCGGCGGACCTCTCCGGTCCCCGTCCCGTCCCGCTGACCGAAGCGGGCGCCGACCTCGTGCGCGCGCCGTTCGAGTCGATCGTGCTGCCGGCGGCCAGGCTCGTCGAAGCGGTCCTGCCGCGCATGCTCGACCGCGGGTCGGGCGCGCTGCTCTTCGCCGGTGGCCTGAGCGGCAAGTACCCGATGCCGATGCTGGGCAGCTTCGGGCCGGCGTCGGCGGCGCTGCGCATGTACGTCCTGACGCTGAACGCGGCCCTGCGCGAAACGGGCGTCTACGCGGGCGCGCTCACGATCGGCGGCCTCATCGAGCGCGGCGACATCCACCGGGAGTTCACGTCCCAGGATCACGGGTTCACGGCCGGGACGCTGAACCCGGACGACATCGCCGACAAGGCGTGGTCGCTGTATGTCGAGCGCGAGGAGGCCGAAGCGGAGTTCAACGCGATGGCCGCGGTCTAGCTCAGCGGTCGGCGCCGTTGCTGCTAACCGGACAGGTAAGCGAGTTCCGGGTGTGCGGCGACATAGGCGTCGAGCAGCCGCCGCGCCACCGAGACCGAGTCGACCAGCGGGTGCAGCGCGAACGCTCGCAGCGCCGCCGCGCGTGAAGCCGTCGTCGCCGCTTCGATCGTCGCCCGCTCGACGGCCTTGACCGTCGTCACCAGGCCCAGTTCGTGGTCGGCGAGGGGCTCGGTGGCGAGCGGTCGCGCGCCGTTCGCGTCGACCTCGCACGGCACCTCGACGACCGCGTCCGCCGGTACACCCGGGAGCGCGGATCCGTTGCGGACGTTGAGGATCAGCGTCGTGCGCTCGCCGTGCGCGATGGCCCGCATCAACGCCAGTGCGACGTGCTCGTAGCCGCCGCCCTCGAGATCGTCACGCTCTCCTTCGCGCGTCTCGGCCATGTAGGTCGCTTCGCGCTCCAACCGGGTGCATTCCCACGAAGACAGCGAAGGCTCGGCGTAGAAACCGCGTTGCTGGTCCAGCAACTGCGCACCGCGCGACGCCGAACCGCCGGCCTCGCGCGCGAAGTAGTAATAGTGCAGGTATTCGTTGGGCAACGCGCCGAGCGCGCGCAGCCACTCCGCGCCGAAGAGCGCACCCTCCTCGAAGGATTCGAGGGCCCCGGTGTCGGCGAGCAGCTCCGGCAGGACGTCCCGGCCGCCGACGCGGACCGCGCGCAGCCAGCCCAGGTGGTTGAGGCCGGCGTAGTCGAACCACGCCGTCGCCGGGTCGATCCGCAAGGCCCGCGCGACGCGGCGGCACAGCCCGACCGGCGAGTCGCAGATGCCGAGCACGCGGCCGCCGAGGTGCGCGGCCATGGCTTCGGTGACCATCCCGGCGGGATTGGTGAAGTTGATGACCCACGCGCGCGGCGCCAGCTCGGCGATCGTCCGGGCGAGGGAGACGGCGACCGGGACCGTCCGCAGCCCGTACGCGATCCCGCCCGCCCCCACGGTTTCCTGTCCCAGCACGCCTTCCGCGTGCGCGATCTGTTCGTCGAGCCGGCGTCCGCGCAGCCCGCCGACGCGGATGGCGGAGAACACGAAGTCCACATCGGACAGTGCGACGGCGAGATCGGTGGTCGTCCGCACGCGCGGCGCGTTCGCCACACCCGCGGCCTGCTCGGCCAGGACCCGCTCGATCGCCGCGAGCCGCCCGGCGTCGACGTCGTGCAGGACCAGCTCGGTGACGCCGCCGTCCGCCAGCAGCGCGCCGTGCACCAGCGGCACGCGGAACCCGCCGCCACCGAGGATCGCGAGCCTCACCGCAGCACCTCGACGCCCGCCTCGCGCAGGGTCGCACACGTCGGCTCGTCGGCGCCCGGTGTCGTGACGACGACGTCGAGCGCGTCCGGCCCGCACACCTTCGCCAGCCCGGTGCCGGGGAACTTGCCGGCGTCGGCGAGCAGCACCACGCGGTCGGCCGCGGCCACCATCGCGCGCTTGACCGGCACCTCGACGACGGTCGAGTCCATGACGTGCCCGTCGCCGCGAACACCGCTGGTGCCCAAGAACACCGTGCCGGCGCGCACCTGGCGCAGCGCGTCCTCGGTCAGGAAGCCCACCATCGAGTGATAACTGCGCCGCACCACGCCGCCGAGGAGGACGAGCTGGACGTCGTCGGCGTCCTTCAGCTCTTCGTAGACGGCGAGGCTGCTGGTGATCACGGTCAGCGCCCGGTCCCGCAGGTGGCGCGCCAGCCGGTGCGCGGTCGTGCCGATGTCGAGCAGCACGGTGTCGCCGTCGGCGACCAGGTCCGCCGCGCGCCGGGCGACGGCGTCCTTCTCGTCCGCCCGCTCGGCGGCCACGCGCGCGAACGGCTCGTCGCCGGCCGCCATCGCCCCGCCGTAGACGCGGGTCAGGCGGCCTTCGCGGCCGAGGAGCACCAGGTCGCGGCGCACGGTGGCCTGGCTGACGCCGAGCCGCTCGGCCAGCACGCCGACCGGCGCGGGGCCCTCCGCGCGAAGGGCCCGCAGGATCAGCTCGTGGCGACGCTGGGGCAGCATGCGGGGACGATAGCAGTCAAACCCGCTCACCAGCCGATCGAGTTTGCGCAGGTCTTGCGCATTCCGCGCATCTGAAGCACGCTCGTGCGCATCCTCGATCCCCGGAGGCGCCCGTGCCGGAAGAGTCCGTACCCGACATCGATGTCTTCCTGTCCGGCCTGCTGTTCTTCGACCTGGTCTTCACCGGGCTCGAGCACCCGCCGGCGCCGGGCACGGAGGTGTGGACGGGCGGCATGGGCTCCGGGCCGGGCGGCATCGCGAACTTCGCGGTCGCGCTGAGCCGCCTCGGCCTGCGGACGTCGCTGGCGGCGGCGTTCGGCACCGACGTCTACGGGCGCTACTGCTGGGACGTCCTGTCCCGGCAGGAAAACATCGACCTCTCGCGGTCGCGGCGGTTCCCGGAATGGCACTCCCCCGTCACGGTCTCGCTGGCCTACGCCGGCGACCGCGCGATGGTCACCCACGGCCACCCGCCGCCCGTCCCGGTCGCCGAGCTGGCCGGCTGCCCGCCGCGGAGCCGCGCGACCGTCGCGCACATCGGCCTCGACACCGCCGAGTGGGTCCACACCGCGCACCAGGCCGGCAGCCTCGTCTTCGCCGACGTCGGCTGGGACCCGTCCGAGACGTGGTCGGCGACGCTGCTCGACCAGCTGGCCTGCTGCCACGCGTTCCTGCCCAACGACGTCGAAGCCATGCGCTACACGCGCACCGACACCCCCGAGGCGGCGCTGGCCAGGCTCGCCGACCACGTCCCGGTCGCGGTCATCACCCGCGGTGCGGCCGGCGTCCTCGCGGTCGACGGCACCACCGGCGAGACGGCCGACATCCCGGCGCTGCCGGTGAACGTCCTCGACGCGACCGGCGCGGGGGACGTCTTCGGCGCGGGGTTCGTCGCCGCCACCCTGACCGGCTGGCCGCTGGCCGACCGGCTGCGCTTCGCGGGCCTCACGGCCAGCCTGTCGGTCCAGCACTTCGGCGGTGCGCTCGCCGCCCCGGGCTGGCACGAGATCGCCGAGTGGCACGCCCGCACCCGGCTGCCGGACTACGCCTTCCTCGACGACGTCCTGCCCGCCGAAACGATCGCCGAGACGTCCCGCCGCGGCCCGGTGACGCTCGGCTTCGGCGACGACAGCTGGCGCTGAGTGCACCCCCGCGCCGGCCGCTACACGACGTCCGGGCTGCGGACGTCCCTGCTGTCGGTGCCGGGCGCGGTGAGCGCCGAAGCGGTCGGGCTGCGGCCGGTCGGCGAGGTGATGGGCTGCGTCGTCGCGCAGTCCGAGGATCCGGTCTCGGGCCTGCGCCGCGGTTACGCGACGGCGTTGGACCGGCTGCGCGCGGAGGCGACGGCGCTGGGCGCGGACGGCGTACTGGCGATCGCCTGCACGGTGACCGGCGTGAGCGCGACGGTCCGCGAGTTCGTCGTGCTGGGCACGGCGGTCCGCGCGGTCCGGGGCAAGCGCCCGGCCCGGCCGTTCACGACGGGCCTGTCCGGCCCGGACGTGGCCAAGCTGCTGCTGGCGGGCTGGGTCCCGGTGACGCTGGCGATCGGCATCGGCGGCGGCCACGCGTACGACCTCGCGATGACGGACCGCCCGGGCGCGGAGGCGCCGATGCCGACCGAGCTGGTGACGCGCGTCCGCGCGGCGGCCCGGGTGGAGTTCGGGACCGCGGTGGCGGAATCGGGCGCGGACGGCGGACTGGTGACGTCGACGACGTTGCGCGCGTGGGCGTTGGGCCACACGGGGGCGGCAGCGGTGGCGAGCGTGTTCGGCACGGCGATCGCCCGCTGCGCCGACGGTCCCGCCCCGACGGCCACGCGCGGCGCCCTGCCACTCGGCTGATCACGACCTTCCGGACATGCTCCGACTTCGCCGCGCCCGGACGGGGATCCGTGCCACGATGGGAAGAGCCGCGGCGAAAGGAGGTCAGCCGGTGCCCGAGTGGGACGGTCGTGGCCTGCCGCCGGTCGCGCGGGCGCGCGTCGACCGCTTCGCCGCGTCCGGGCTCAGGACCTCGCTGCTCAGCGTGCCCGGCGCGGTCGGTGCCGAGGTCGCCGGCTTCACGCCCGTCGGCGAGGTCATGGGCTGCGTCGTGCAGCAGGTCGGCTGGACCGCGCTGAGCCAGTGGGCCACCGAGCAGGTCCAGCAGATGGCGGCCACGCTGCGCGAGGGCTACGCGACCGCGCTCGGCCGGCTCACCGAGGAAGCGAGCGCGCTCGGTGCGGACGGCGTGCTCGACATCCGGTTCACGACCACCTCCCTCGACGGCACGGCCCAGGAGCTCGTCGCGCTGGGCACCGCCGTGCGGGCCGAGACCACGCAACGGCCCGGGCGGCTGTTCACCACCGACCTGCCCGGCCAGGACGTCGGCAAGCTGATGCAGGCCGGGTGGGTGCCGGTGCGCGTCGCGGTCGGCGTCGCCGCGCGCGGGCGGTTCGACTACAACATGCAGAACCAGACCAACTTCTGGGCCGGCAACCTCGAAGTCGACGCCCCGACCAGGGTCGTCAACCAGGTCCGGGCCGCGGCCCGCGCGGAGTTCGCCCGCGCGATCCACGACTGCGGCGCCGACGGCGGCATCGTCTCCGACCTGCGGTTGCGGACGTGGCCGGTGCAGGAGGTCGCGGTCGTCGGCATCGCCAGCGTCATCGGTACCGCGATCGCCCGCTTCCACGAAGGCCCCGCCGCGCCCACCCGCGCGCTCAAGATCCTGCCGTTGAACCGTTCCTGAGGAGGCTTCGTGACCACCGCGGACCCCGCCGCGCAGCACATCCCCGAGGATGCGATGCGCCGGCTCGCCGAGATGAAACCGGGCCAGAAGACCAGCCTGTTCACCTCGGACCTGAGCGTCAACGAGTTCCTCCTCGTGCGCGAAGCCGGGTTCCGGCCGCTCGGGCTCGTGCTCGGCTCGAGCATCTACCACGTCGGGTTCCAGATGGGACGGTGGAGCAAGAACCAGGAGCTGGACCGGCTTTCGCAGGCGATGTACCACGCCCGCGAGCTGGCGATGTCCCGGATGGAGAGGGAGGCGGACATCCTGGGCGCCGACGGGATCGTCGCGGTCCGGTTGGAGATCGAGTTCAAGGAGTTCGGCAGCGACCTCGCCGAGTTCATCGCCGTCGGCACCGCGGTGAAGGCCGACGAGCCCGGCGAATGGCGCAACAACACCGGAAAGCCGTTCACCAGCGACCTTTCCGGACAGGACTTCTGGACGCTGGTGCAGGCCGGCTACGCGCCGCTGGGCATGGTCATGGGCACGTGCGTCTACCACATCGCGCACCAGCGGTTCCGGCAGATGATGGGCAACATCGGCCAGAACGTCGAGATCCCGCAGTACACGGAGGCGTTGTACGACGCGCGCGAGCTCGCGATGTCGCGGATGCAGGCCGAGGCGGAGCAGCTGGAGGCGGAGGGCATCGTCGGGGTGCAGCTGCTGTCGCTGCCGCACCGCTGGGGCGGGCACACGACGGAGTTCTTCGCGATCGGCACGGCCGTGAAGCCGTTGCGCGCCGACCACCACATCGCCAAGCCGCAGCTCGTGCTGCCCCTCACCGACTGATGGGCGGCGAGCTGGACTTCCACCTGGTGGCGGCGGCCCTGCGCACGGACCGCGCGGACGTCGAGTCCTACCACCGGGTCCTGTCGGACACGCTGGGCGGCGCGCTGCCGCCGGGCATGGTCGAGGTGGAGCGGCACCGCACGTTCGCCGACCGCGTGGCGGGCCGCGAAGGCCAGGCGACGGCGGTGCGCGTGCGGACGCCGGACCGGGTGCTGGTGCTGAGCGCCGGCAAGCACGGCGGGGTCGCGGCGGAGATCCACCAGGTGGTGCGCGGGGTCGTGATCAGCCGCAAGGAAGCCGCAGTCGACGACTGGCTGGCGGCGCTCGCGCAGGAGCTGACGGCGTTGGCGGAGAAGGACGCGAGAGCACGGGACGCACTCTCGCGCCTCCTCGGCGGCTGAAGGGCACCTTTAGTGCACGAGATGCGCTGAAGGGCACCTTCGTCTCATCAGATGCACGGAAGGTGCCCTTCAGCCGACCGTCACCAGCAGGATCTTGTTGTGGCTGTTGTGCGGCGTGCTGTCCTTGTCACCGTCCACACTGGTCGCCAGCCACATGCGGCCCTCCGGCGCCGGTTCCACCGTGCGGAGCCGGCCGTACGTCCCGCTGAAGAACGTCCGGAAGTCCGTCAGCGAGCTGCCGCCGATCACCGCCCGGTACAGCCGCGTGCCGCGCTGGCACGCCACGTACAGCGCGTCGTGGATGATCGTGATGCCGCTGCACGATCCCTGCGCCACCGGGTACGTCTTCTTCGGCGCGAGGAAACCGGTGCAGGAACCCGATGTTCCCTCGCACGAAGGCCAGCCGTAGTTGCCGCCCTTCACGATCAGGTTCGTCTCGTCCATGACGCTGTTGCCGAACTCCTGCTCCCACAGCCGGCCCTGCGAGTCGAACGCCAGGCCCTGGACGTTCCGGTGCCCGTAGCTCCACACCGCGTTGTGGAACGGGTTGTCCGCCGGGATCGAGCCGTCCGGGTTGATCCGCAGCACCTTTCCGTTGGGGCTGCTGGTGTTCGACGCGTTGTCGCCGTTCTGCGCGTCGCCCGTGCCGGCGAACAGGTACCGGCCGTCCGGGCTGAAGCGCAGCCGGCCGCCGTTGTGGAACTTGTTGCGCGCGATGCCGGTCAGCAGGACCTGCTCGGTGCTCGTGGTGAGCGAGTCGGCTGCCGGGTCGTACTTGATCCGCACGATCCGGTTGTCGTTCGGCGAGGTGTGCATGAGGTAGAGCCAGTGGTCGGACGCGAACGACACCGGGTTGACCTCCAGCCCGGTCAGGCCGCCTTCGCCGTCGGTGCTCTGGACGTTCGGCACGGTCCCGATCGTCTTCTTCGCGCCGGTTTTCGGGTTCAGGTGGACGATGTCGTGCGCGTCGCGCTGGTTGTAGAGGATCGTCCCGTCGGGCAGGGACACCAGGCCCCACACGACGTCGTCGTCGGTCGCGACCTGCGTCGCGCCGCAAACCCCTTGCGCCGGCGTGCAGTTCGAGCCACCGGTGGTCGTGACGTCCAGGACCGGCGTGCTCGGGTCGCTCAGGTTGCCGTTCGCGTCGACCGCCCGCACCTGCAGGTGGTACGCCTTGGCCGGGGTCAGGCCGCCGAGGGTGGTGGCGGCCGTGTCGGACGTGCCGAGCTGCGTGCCGGAGTCGTAGATCCGGTAGCCGGTGACCCCGACGTCGTCGGTCGACGCCGTCCACGCGAGACCGATCGACGTGCTGCTGACCGAGGTCGTGTGCACGTTCCCCGGCACGGACGGCGGCGTGTGGTCGTCCGACGGCGGCGTCTTCACCGACAGCGTGCCGCTGGCCTGCGAGACGTTCCCGGCGGCGTCCCGCGCGTTGACGTAGAAGCCGTACGTGCCGTTCGGGCTCAGGTTGCCGCAGGTGGCCTGCAACGCGCCGGTCGTGCTCGCGCAGAGCTGGCCGTCGCGGTAGACGTCGTAGCCGGCGACGCCGGCGTCGTCGCTCGCCGCGGTCCACGCGATGGTCGCGCTGGCGGGCGTGACCGAGACGAGCGTCGGCGTCCCGGGCGGCGACGGCGGCGTGACGTCCCCGGTCGAGCCGTAGACGCCGAACTCCTGCAGCGAATACCCCTTCGACGCGTCGGTGCGGCAGCGTTTCGTGCCGTACACCCGGACGTACCGGCCGGTGCCGTCGAGCGACGTCAGGTCTTCGACGCCGCCTTTCCCGGTGGTGGTCGCGTAGATCTTCGTCCACGTGACGTGGTCGGCCGAGGTGTCGATTTCGTACGCCGTGGCGCAGGAAGCGTCCCACTGCAACCGGACGCGGCTCACGTGCGCCGCCGCGCCGAGGTCGACGTAGATCCACTGTGGATCGACGCCGGCGGCGCTGGCCCAGCGGGTCGCGGAGTCGCCGTCGACCGCGTTCGCCGCCGGGCAGCACCCGCCCGACGACGACGCCGTCACCGGCTTGCCTTGCGACAACAGGGAATCCGCGGCTCCCGCCGGGCTGATCGTCGCGGCGGCCAGCGCGAGCGCCATCGCCCCCACCCGAATCCGTCTGCCCATAACCGTCCTCCATGAGTGCTGGCGACGGCGGAGGTCGGAAAAAACCCTACGAGGGCCTGGACCGCGTGGTCAACCGGCATCCCGGTCACCGGGCAGCACCCGCCCGAGGAAGCCCCGGACGTACCCGGCGATGGCGTCCAGGTGGCTCTCCAGCGCGAAGTGGCCCGAATCGAGCAGGTGGATCTCGGCGTCGGGCAGGTCGCGGGCGTAGGCGCGGGCACCGTCGGCGATGAAGATCCCGTCGTTGCCGCCCCAGACGGCCAGCAGCGGGACCCCGCTGGTCCGGAAGTACTCGTGGAACTTCGGGTACAGGCCGATGTTGTGGTGGTAGTCGGCGAGCAGCGCCATCTGGATTTCGGCGCCGCCGGGCCGGTCGAGCAGGGCCTGGTCGTGGATCCAGACGTCCGGGCTGACCAGCTCCGGGTCCGGGACGCCGTCGAGGTACTGCGCCTTCGTCGCTTCGAGGCTGACCATGCCGCGCAGGTCGTCTTCGGACAGCGTGCCGGCGGCCAGCCTCTGCGGGAGCCCCTCGCCCAGCCCGTCGACGTAGGCGTTGCCGTTCTGCGTGACGATCGCGGTCACCCGCTCCGGGTTCCCGGCCGCGATGCGCAGGCCGACCGGGGCGCCGAAGTCCTGGATGTAGAGCGCGAAGCGGTCCAGGCCGATCTCGTCGAGCAGGCCGAGGGTCAGTTCGGCGAGCGCGTCGAACGTGTAGGTGAACTCGCCCACCGGCGGCGCGTCGGACGCGCCCGCGCCGAGGTAGTCGGGCGCGACGACGTGGTAGCGGTCGGCCAGCGCCGGGATGAGGTGCCGGTACATGTGCGAGCTCGTCGGGAACCCGTGGAGCAGCACGATCGTGGGTGCGTCGGCGGGCCCGGCCTCCCGGTAGAAGAGCCGGTGCCCGGCGACGGTGGCGTAGCGGTGGTGCACGGCGACCATCGGTCACTCCTTCACGTCTCATGTTTATTGACTCATTTATCCATGAGACAGCGTAGGCTGTCAACATGAAGACCGGACTTCGGGAGGCGAACGTGGTCACTGCGGCACCCGGCGAGGAGCGCTCGCCCGCGCTGGCGCTGGTCAACACCCGCCGGCTGACCGCGGGCGGCGAGGACGACGACCTGGCCGGGCCCGCGGACGCCGCCGGGTGGCTGGGCCTGCCCGCACTCGATGCCGGCGACCTCCGCCGCGTCACGGACCTGCGTGCCGCGGTTCGCGAGCTGCTGACGGCGCTGGCGGAGGACCGCGAGCCGTCCGCCGCCGCCGTCGAGACGGTGAACGCGGCCGCGCGCGCCGACGCCGCCGCGCCGCAGCTCGTCTGGCCCCGCCGCGAGTGGCGCAGCACACGCCCGGGCAGCCTGGATGAGGCCCTGGCGGCACTGGCCCGCGACGCGATCGACGTCGTGACCGGCGAACTCGGCGCGTTGGTGCGCCCGTGCGAGGCCCACGGTTGCGTGCGGTTCTTCCTGCGTGAGCACGCCCGCCGCCGCTGGTGCTCGACGACGTGCGGCGACCGCGTCCGCGCCGCCCGCCACCAGCGGCTGGTGGTCGAGCGGCGCGGGTAATGTGCGTCACATGGAGTGGACGCTCGAAGTGGTCGTGGTGCCGGTGTCCGACTTGGACCGCGCGAAGGCCTTCTACGCGGAGCAAGTCGGGTTCACCGTCGACCACGACATGACGGTCGGCGAAGGCGCCCGGTTCGTCCAGCTGACCCCGCCGGGCTCGGGCTGCTCGGTGGTGATCGGCAAGGGCGCGGTGCCGGAGATGCCACCCGGCTCGCTGAAGGGCCTGCAGCTGGTGGTCAACGACCTCCCGAAGGCCCACGCGATGCTGCGCGAGCGCGGCGTCGAGGTGAGCGAGATCGAGGTCTTCGGCAGCGGTGCGTGGGACGGCGAAGCGAACCTGGACAACGTGGGCTTCGTCCACTTCGCCGACCCGGACGGCAACGCCTGGATGGTGCAGCAGATCTCGTCCCGCAAGTAGCTAGTCCACCAGGGCGCCGCAGCTGACGTTGACCGTCGAGGCCGTCATCGTGCGGGCCCGGTCCGAGGCCACGAACGCCGCCACCGCGCCGACGTCGGCCAGCGTCGCCGTGCGGCCCAGCAGCGTCTTGCCCGCGATGCTCGCCTCGATCGCCTCGCGGCCCGCGAAGTCCGCCGGGAGCGTCTCCGGGATGCCGCCGGTCCGGAGCGTCACCGCGCGCACGCCGTGCGGGCCCAGCTCCGCGGCCAGCTGGCGGCGCATGGCCTCGAGCGCGTGGAACGCGATCTGCAGGCCGCCGACCGCGAACTCGCGCACCGGTTCGCCCGCGCCGCCGAACAGCAGGAGCACGCCCGACCGCTGCTTCACCATGTGGCGGGCGGCCGCGCGAGCCGTCAGGAACTGCGTCCGGACCGCGGTCAGCACCGGGCGCTCGTAGTCGGCGAGGGCCATGTCGATCAGCGGTGTCCCCTGGACGTCGCCGTGCGCGATCAGGTTGAACGAGATGTCCAGGCCGCCCTCGGCCGCCACCGCGTCCGCGTGCTCGTCGACGGCCCGCTCGTCGAGGGCGTCGACCTCCGCCACTTCGGCCGCGCCGCCCGCCGCGCGGATCCGTTCGGCGACGACGTCGAGCCGCGCGCGGGTCCGGCCCGCGAGGAACACCCGCGCGCCCTCCTCGGCGAAGGCCGTGGCCACCGCCGAGCCGATGCGGCCACCACCGCCGTAGACGATCGCGTTCTTGCCGTTGAGCAGGGTCATGTGTCCCTCCGATGGGTCCGGGTTCACCCGTGCGTCGAACGGGACCCGCCGGAATCGACACGTCAGGGGCGCGGGACGCCCATCGGGTTCGGGACCGGGACGACGCCCGCGTCGACGACCGCCCGGCTGAGCGGGACCGCCAGCTCCAAGACCCGGTCCAGCTCCGCCCCGAGTGCTTCGACGGGTGCCGACGCCAGGCGGTCGGTGTCCTCCTCGAGGCGGGTGCGCACCGCCGTCCCTTCCGCGGTCAGCCGGCCTTGCGGATCCAGCAGGCCGCGGGCCCGCAGGCGCTCGGCGGCCGACGTCCAGTCGTCCTCGGTCCAGCCCCGGTGCGGCTGGACGTCGCCGCGGCCGAGCACCCCGTCGCCGATGTGGGTCAGCGTGGTCTCCAGGCCGGTCAGCCCCGTGTGGACCGCGGCCAGGACGTGACCGTCGCCGCGGTGCTCGCGCAGGACCGTCGCGGCCAGCCAGAGCCGGCCCAGCACGCCGGCCGGCCGGGGCACCGCGGACCACGCCGCCGCGAGCGGACGTCCGTCGAACCGGCACGCGGCGACGGCCCGTTCCAGCAGCTCCGCCAGTTCGCCGTGTTCGGTTCCCACGACCCGCTCCAGCGCGGTTTCGACGGCGGCCAGCCGGGAGCCGAGCACGTCGTCCGGCGAGGCGAACGCCCACGCGTCCGGCAGCGCCCGCGCCACCATCGCGGGCGCGAAGCCGAACAGCACGGCCGTCGCCGGCACCGGCCCGACCGGGCCCAGCGGCGCGAGACGGCCCGCGAAGTACCCCATCCAGTACCCCCGCAGGCCGGCCTCCTTCGCCGCGGCCGCCGTCTCCGGCGCGAAGTAGACGACGGCGTGCAGGGGTTCGACGGCCGCCCACAGCCGCCGCGCCGGTGAAGGTGTCATGCCGCCATTCTCAGCCCCAGGCGACCGGCAGCTCCCGCACCCCGTAGACCAGCGTGTTGTGCTTGAACGCGAGCTCCTCCCGGGGCACCGCGAGCCGCAGATCGGGCACGCGGCGGAACAACCGCGTCAACGCTTCCTGGAGTTCGACGCGCGCGAGCTGCTGGCCGATGCACTGGTGCGCCCCGAAGCCGAAGGCGACGTGCGTGCGCGGCGAGTCGCGGTGGAAGTCGAGCTTGTCCGCGCCGGCGAACAGGTCTTCGTCGCGGTTCGCCGAGTTCAGCGCGGCCACCAGCCACTCCCCCGCCTTGACCGCCCGGTCACCGACCTGGACGTCGGCGGTCGCGTACCGCAGCACGCCGAACTGCACGACCGACAGGTACCGCAGCAGCTCCTCGACGGCGCGTTCCGGCGCGGACAGCACGACGTCGCGCTGGGCCGGGTGTTCCAGCAGCACGAGCGTGCTGAGCGCGATCATGTTGGCGGTCGTCTCGTGGCCGGCGACCAGGAGGCTGAGGCCCAGCACCACGAGTTCCTCCATGGTGAGCGGGTCACCGGTGGTCTCGCCGCGCGAAATGAGCCTGCTGAACAGGTCGTCCTGCGGATTCCGCTGTTTGTCGGTGAACAGTTCGGCGAGGAACCCGGAAAGCTCGTCGTAAGCCTGCTGGCCTTCTTCGCGGGTGGCGTCGGTGCTGACGAGCAGGCCGCTCTGCCGCTGGAAGCGCGCGCGGTCCGCGTAGGGGACGCCGAGCAGCTCGCAGATGACCAGCGACGGGATCGGCAACGCGAAGTCCCGCACCAGATCGGCTTCCCCGGGCCGGGCGAGCATCGCGTCGAGGTGGGTTTCGACGAGTTCCTGGACGTAGCCGCGCATCGCTTCCACGCGCCGCACGGTGAATTCGGCGATCACCATCTTCCGGATGCGCGAGTGCGCGGCGCCGTCCAGCTGGATGATGGAGCCGGGGCTGACCTCCTCGTCGAGGTCGGCGTTCGGGTTGACGTGCACCGAGGAAGCCCCGCGCGAGCTCATGGTCCGCTCGGCGAGCACGGCGCGGACATCGCTGTAGCGCGTCACGAGCCAGGCATCCATGCCCGCCGGGCAGCGCACCTGCGAGGTGGGCGCGGTTTCGCGAAGGGCGGCGTAGTTTTCGGGCGGGTCGAACGGGCATCCGGCCGGTCGTGCCGTCGGGAGGGCCGGGGTTGCGGATGCTGCCGTCACGGCGGATCACACCTCTCATCCGGTGGTCTGGACACTTCCACCATGGAGAGAACCGGGGCGGTCGTGGGACGTTCGACCCACTTCCGACCCGGATGGCGTAGCGCGCGGACCGCTCGGCGTACTCGTCCGGTTTTGGCCGGTTCGACGGGCCGGAGCCGGTGTTCGGGATCCCGGATCAGCTCGCCGGTCTTCTGATGGATGTAACAGACGCGCAGGTAGCTGATTTTCGAACCGGGCAGGACAACGCGGTGCCAGGTGTCGCCGATGACCTTCTTCTCGAATTCATCGCCGCCACCGAGCGGCTTTCCCTGGTAAGTCAAGGACTCACCCTCGATCACGAGCTCGCGATCGGCCATCGGTCCCGACGGGGTGTAGGAGCGCAGATATCCGAAGAACGACGATCCGTCGTCCAGAAGGACGTGCAACCAGGGTCGGGTTCCGCTCGGACGATCCAGCCGCAGCGCTTCCATCCAGGCCGACCACTGCCGCACGGAAGCGCGTTCGCGCCCGTACCGGCCGAGAACGAGGTCGAAGGCTGCCGCGAGCCCGCAGGCCAGAGCCAGTTCGACGGCGACGCTGACGACGATGAGCGTCAGGTGTTGCCGCGCGTAGGTTTCCCCCGTCGAAAGCCATGCTTCGGTGTCGAGGAACAGCCGTCCGCCACTGACTGCCCGCAACGCGGCGAGGACGAGCACCGCCGCCATCGTGAAGGTCAGGCTGCCCAGCGCCACCCGCGCGGCTTCCCGGAAGGCCGTCTCGGTACGCCGCGCCCAATGACGTTCACGGCGCAGTTCGAAGACGATCCCGGGCGCGACCAAAGCCAGGAACGCGGCCAACGCGCCCAGCGTCTGGGGGATCATGGCCGCTCAGCTGGTCGGCCCGCTCCGCCGCGGCGGTGGGCCGTCCTCCGAATCGATCTCGGGAAGCACGACTTGATAACAGGGAGGTGGGCATTCCGAATGGATGGGATGGTCACCATGACCGAGATGGTCGATGTGAACCCAGCCGTGTTCGTCGGGTTCCAGCGAGGGAACCACCGGAACCGCGGAATCGACGTCTTCCTGAATTGCTTCCATGGGATCGAGTTCGTCGACTCCGGAACCGGACATGTTCATCGGACATCCCCTCGCGATGGCCGTTTCACGATACCGCGCGCGAGGGGATGTGGCCATGACGAACGACGCTACCGCGCCCCGTAAGCCCCTCCGTTCACATGAACCACCTGCCCGGTCACATGCCCCGCCTCCACCGAAGCCAAGAACTCCACCGCCGCCGCCACTTCCTCCGGCGTCCCCGCTCGCTTGTCGAACGCCACCGATACCCGCTCGGCCACCCATTCCTCGGAAACCGTGCCGTGGAAGAACTCCGTGTCCAACGTGACTCCCGGCGCCACCACGTTGGCCGAGCCCGCCGTGCCGAGCCGGCGGGCCAGGTCCGTGTTCCACGCCTCGATCGCCGCCTTCGCCGCGCCGTACGAGCCCGATCCCTGCTTCGCCGCGATCGAACCGAGCGTCACGACCCGCACGTTGTCCGCGAACCGCGGCTCCAACGCCGAGGTGACCAGCACCGCGGAAACGACGTTCGCTTCGAAGTTCGCCCGCCACGCGTCGGCCAGGCCCGCCAGGTCCCCGGGAGCAGGCGCTTCCCGGACGCGGTCGGTGTTGCCGCCGGCGTTGTTGACCAGGACGTCCACCCGCGAAGGCAGTTCCGCCAGCGCGGCCTGCACCGCCTCCGGGTCGCTCGCGTCGAACGCCACCGCCCGCGCGCCCAGCTTCTCCGCCGCCGCTTCGAGCACGTCCTTGCGGCGGCCCGTGATCGTGACGCGCTCACCCGCCGCCGCGAACCGGGCGGCGATCGCCAGCCCGATGCCCGTGCCGCCCCCGGTGACCACGACTTCCCGTTGTTCGCTCATGGCGTCATCTTCGCCGAGCGGCTCCCCGGCGCGCGTGGTTTTCCCGGCGACCGGGACACGAAACCGGATTCGTTAGGAAACTTTACGAACAGGTCTTGACGGCGCGGCCCCGCCCGGCGAACCTGGACCCACGCCGCAGTCATCGTCCGCCCCACCCCTTCCGGAGGCAGCATGACCCGGCGCGCGCTCGTGCTCGTCGTGACCCTGTTCCTCGCTCTCACCTCCGCGCTCGCCGGCGCGAGCCCGGCGAGCGCGGCCACCACGCAACCCACCTTCCTCACCTTCTACGGCTGGTGGGACAACACGCCGCCCGGCGGCGACATCTCCTACCCGCAGATCCACGACACCGCGGGCGGCAAGGGCACCTACGCCGACCCGATCACCTTCGCCACCAGCAGCGACGAACTCAAGCCCGGCACCAAGGTCTGGGTGCCGCGGGTGAAGAAGTACTTCATCATGGAGGACGGCTGCGACGAGTGTTCCGACGACTGGAACAGCCAGGGCCCGAACGGCGGACCCGGCCTGCGCCACATCGACCTCTGGCTCGGCGGCAAGGGCGGCAGCGCCTTCGACGCGATCGACTGCGAAGACGCGCTCACGCACTACAACGCCGACAACACGCCGGTCATGGAACCAGTCGTCGTCGACCCGCCCTCCAATGAGGACTACGACGCGACGCCGATCTTCAACACCAGCACCGGTGCGTGCTGGGGCGGCGCCCAGCCGAACACGACGGTCGGGCAGTACAAGAACAACTCCACCGGCACGTGCCTCGAAGCCCCGAGCAGCGGCACGACGCTGAAGGTGGCCGCCTGCACCGGAAGCGACGCCCAGCGGTTCACCTTCCACGGCGCTTTCCTCGTGATCGACGACAAGTGCGCGGGCATCTCCGGCAGTTCGATCGTGCTGCAGACGTGCACCGGCGGCCCGGCCCAGCAGTGGTCGATCAACCCCGACGGCACCATTTCCGACATCCAGACGAGCAAGAAGTGCTTCCGCGCCTCGGGCACGACGCTCACCGCGGGCAGCTGCTCGGGCACCCAGGCCCGCTGGACGTTCACCGCGGCGGGCGCCCCGAGCAGCCTCAGCGTGACGCCGTCGTCGGTGTCGGTCGCGCCGGGCACCTCGGCGACGGCCACCGTCACCAGCACCGACGCCGTGACGCTGTCCGCGAGCGGCGCGCCCGCGGGCGTGACCGTGTCCTTCGCACCGGCGTCGGTGCCGGCCGGCGGAACCTCGACCGTCACGGTCGCCGCCGCCGCGTCCGCGAACCCGGGTTCGGCGACGATCACCATCGCCGGCGGGACGAAGACCGCCTCCCTGGGCGTCACGGTCACCGGCGGAGGCGGCACGGAAACCCTGCTCTCCCAGGGCAAAACGGCGACGACGTCCTCGACGGAGTCGTCGTCCTACCCGGCGGGCGCGGCCTTCGACGGCAACCTGACGAGCACGCGCTGGGCATCCAAGGAGGGCAGCAATGCCGAGTGGCTGCGCGTCGACCTCGGCGCCACCAAGCAGGTCTCGCACGTCAAGCTGACGTGGGAAGCCGCGTACGGCAAGGCCTAAAGCATCCAGACCTCGGCCGACGGCACGACCTGGACGACGATCTACAGCACCACGACCGGCAACGGCGCCACCGACGACCTCACCGGGCTGACCGGCAGCGGCCGCTACGTGCGGATGAACGGCGTCACGCGCGGCACGTCGTACGGCTACTCGCTGTACGAGATGCAGGTGTACGGCACGGCCTGAGTTGCCATTCCGGCAACGCGATTTGCCTCCTCGGTGACGTCCTCCGCATGCTGGGGACGTCACCGAGGAGGAACCATGCCGCACGAGGGCCCCATGATCGTCGAAGACATGCTCAAGCAGGAATTCTGGGAAGCGATGTACCAGCGCGACGAGCACCGGATCTGGAGCGGGAACGTCAACGCGAACCTCAGCTCCGAGGTCGAGGGGCTGACGCCCGGACGCGCGCTCGACCTCGGCTGCGGCGAAGGCGGCGACGCGATCTGGCTCGCGAAGCGCGGCTGGACGGTCGACGGCGCCGACATCTCGACCGTCGCGCTCGCCCGCGCGGAGGAAGCGGGCAAGGAGGCGGGTGTGAACGTCCGCTGGCTGCACCGCAACATCCTGGAGTGGCAGCCGGAGGAGCAATACGACCTGATCTCGGCGCAGTACATGCACCTGCCGCCGAAGCTCCGCGCAGACGTCTTCACCGCGGCCGCCAAGGCGATCCGGCCGGGCGGGTCGCTGCTGGTCGTCGGGCACTCGCCGAAGGCCATGCGCGAGTTCGACGGCCAGAAGCCGCCGGAGGAGCTGTACTTCGAGCCGGAGGAGATCACCAGCTACCTGGGCGACGCCTGGGAGTGGCTCGTCGAGACGTGCGAGACGCGCGGCGAGGGCCACCACACCGACGCCGTCTACCGCGCGAAGCGGCTCGAAGCCTGACACGCGCGAGGGCGGCACTTTCACGTGAAAGTGCCGCCCTCGCGATCGTGGTTCAGGCGAGCTCGAGGCCGTAGGCCTGCAGCTCCAGGGTGAGCGGGTAGAAGTAGCTGGTCACGGTGTCGCCGCCGGACAGCGTGCCGAGGCCCTTCGAACCGTCGTAGGCCGGGCCGCCGGAGTCACCGTGGTCGGTGTGGGCCGTGGTGCCGAACTCGTGGTTCAGGACGCCGACGTCGAAGTTGACCGACTCGTCGACCGAGGTGACCTCGCCGCTGCCGCCGCCGGTGGTCGAGCCCTGCTTCTGGATCTGCTCGCCGACGGTCGGCTCGGCCGCCGAGGTGATCTGCTGGCCGGTGTTGATCTCGCCCGGGCCGGAGCCGTTCGGGCGGGTCAGCAGGCCGGAGTCGGCACCCGGGCAGTCGCTTTCGACGACCTGCGCGCCGGAGACGTCGCCGCCGGACCACGTGCCGCCGAGGTTGGTGCAGTGGCCCGCGGTGAGCAGGAACGGCTGGCCGCCGCGCGTCACGTTGAAGCCGAGCGAGCAGCGGCCCTGGCTGTTCTGGATGGCGTCGCCGTCCTGGATGTGCAGTTCCAGCTTGCCGGTGCGGTGCTCGACGCGGACGCTGTCGCCGTACTTCGCGGCCGCCGCGCTGACCTTGTCGGTGGTCTCCTTGCTGGCGGCGTCGTAGACCTTCACGACGACCTGGTTGGTCTTGGTGTCGATGCCCCACGCGGTCTGCGGGACGTTCTTCACGGCGTCGAGCTGGTTCTTGACACCGGTGAGCGCGGCGAAGGTGTGCTTGACCTTCTTCGCGGTGAGGCCGGCCTCGGTCACCTTCTGGGCCGCGGCGTCGTCGACGACGTTCACGACGGCCTTGCCGTTTTCGAGGTAGACACCGCCGGAAGCGGCGCCGAGCGCGCTCGCCACCTGGGTGGCGCTGGTGATCGCCTGGGCCTGCAGTTCCGCGAAGGCCAGTGGGGACGCAGTCGCCGCCGACGAGCACACGCCCGCCGTCAGCGCGGCAGCCGACAAGACGGCGAAGGTCTTGAGGGCGGTCTTCCGGGGAGTCATCAACTTCCTCCAGTTTGCCGGTTCGAAGCCTGCGCCGGTCACTTTCGTTGCCGGGCAACCAACGCAACACCGACGAAGGTTGGTTAATAACCAGCAGATCTGGACATACCTCGCGTTCTGGACCCGTTCGCCGCAGTGACACTGCTGCGTTCGGCGTAAGAACGGGCCGGTCGGGCGCCCGGAGGCGACCGACCGGCGCAGCCCTTCGGCCACCGGACGTCACGAACGGTCGGCCGATGGCCTCGGGTCAGGACCGCTTGCGGCTCGCGATCTCGTCGAAGAGCTGCCGCACCCGGGCGGGGTCCGCGTCCCGGGCGAGGGCGACGCAGTGGTCCATGACGGCCGGCCGGTAGCGCACCGGCAGCTTCTGCCCGGGGGCGAGCCGGGTGAGCTCGGTGATCGTGAGGTCTTCGTCCGCGATACCGCGGAACGAGCGGCCGTCGGCGGTCTCGACGTCGAACATCAGGACCACGCGTGGATTGCTGTTGACCTCCCGCCAGTCGACGAGAACGCCGAGCGCGAGCACCCCGGTGCGCAGTTCCGCGGTGCGCTTCCGCGCCTCGCCGCTCAGGAGCGGGTTCGGGGCGACGCCCGGGAAATCGGGTCCGACGCCGAGCGATTCCCGGCTCAGGTCGGGCCTGAGCTGTGCCGTCAGCTCGTTCAGGCCGTCGAGCTTCTTCTTCCAGCCGAACACCCGCTCAGCCCTTCGGCCGGCGAACGTGGTCCTCGTACCCCGGGTTCTTCTTCAGGTACCCGGCGATGAACGGGCACACCGGCACGATCGTCCGCCCCTTCGCGACGACGTCGTCGAGCGCGCCGGCAGCCAAGACCTTCCCCAGCCCCTGGCCCGCGAAAGCGTCGTCGACCTCGGTGTGGGTGAACACCGTCAGCTCGCCGCGCTCGTCGTAGTACGCCGAACCCGCCAGCTTGTCGTCGACCCACACCTCGTAGCGGCTCTCGTCGGGGTTGTCGACCACTCGGTTCTCGGTCATCGGCACTCCTGTCGTCACTGGGCCGGCCGGGGGAAGTGCCCGACCCGTTCGTGTGCAACCCCGGCTGCTCCTCTTGGCGGGCACCCGCGTCTTTGGTTGCCTCACTGGGTGCCCGAGCAGCCGTTCGTCCTCCCCGAGTTCTACATGCCCTACCCGGCGCGGCTGAACCCGCACCTGGAACGGGCTCGCACGCACAGCAAGGCGTGGGCGCGCGGGATGGACATGATCGACGTCCCGCAGCACGGCACGGTCATCTGGACCGAGCACGACCTCGACTCCCACGACTACGCGCTGCTCTGCGCCTACACCCACCCGGACGCCGGCGCGGACGAGCTCGACGTCATCACCGACTGGTACGTCTGGGTCTTCTACTTCGACGACCACTTCCTCGAGCTGTACAAGCGCACCGGCGACATCGACAGCGCGCGCACCTACCTCGACCGGATCGACCTCTTCATGCCCGCCGAAGGCGAGATCACCGCGACCCCGGAGAACCCGGTCGAGCGCGGCCTCGCCGACCTGTGGAACCGGACGGTCCCGCACCGCACGGCCGCGTGGCGGCGCCGGTTCGTCGACAGCACGAAGGCGCTGCTCGAAGAGTCGCTGTGGGAACTGGCGAACATCAACGAAGGCCGGCTCGCCAACCCCATCGAGTACGTCGAGATGCGGCGGAAGGTCGGCGGCGCGCCGTGGTCGGCGAACCTCGTCGAACACTCGGTGCACGCCGAAGTCCCGGACGCGATCGCCGCGACGAGACCCCTGGAAGTCCTGCGCGACTGCTTCGCCGACAGCGTCCACCTGCGCAACGACCTCTTCTCCTACCAACGCGAAGTGCAGGACGAGGGCGAGCTGTCCAACGGCGTCCTCGTGTTCGAGAAGTTCCTGGACCTGCCCACGCAAGAGGCGGCCGAGGCCGTCAACGACCTCATCACCTCGCGGCTGCACCAGTTCGAGCACACGGCGCTCACCGAGGTCCCCGCGCTCTTCGACGAGCACGGCGTCGACCCGGCGGCCCGCGCGGCGACGTTCGCCTACGTCAAGGGCCTGCAGGACTGGCAGTCCGGCGGCCACGAGTGGCACCTGCGGTCCAGCCGGTACATGAACGAAGGCGCCCTCGACGACCGGCCGCCGGCCGCGCGGATCCTGTCGTCGGTGCTCGCCACCGCGCCACAGCGGCTGCGGGCCTACGGTCACCCGCCGTTCGGCGAGGTGCGCGTGGCGCGGCCGAGCGTCGAGCCGCCGTTCCCGGTGCGGCTGAACCGGCACCTGGACGCCTGCCGCCGCCGCAACGTCGACTGGGCGCGCGCGATGGGCCTGCTCGACGGCGCCGTGTGGGACGAGCGGAAGCTGCGCGCCGCCGACCTGCCGCTGTGCGCGGCGGGCATCCACCCGGACGCCCCGGCCGAACGGCTCGACGTCACCAGCGACTGGCTGACCTGGAGCACCTACGCCGACGACTACTTCCAGGAGGTCTTCGGCGCGACGCGCGACCTCGCCGCGGCGAAGGCGTGGCTCGAACGTCTGAAGCTCTTCATGGGAGACGCTCCGACGCCGCTGAACCCCGTCGAAACCGCGCTCGCCGACCTCTGGCCGCGCACGGACGACCGCGACGCGGTGCGGCGGGCCGTCGAGTCGATGACCGGAAGCTGGCTGTGGCGGCTGGCGAACCTGGCCCAGAACCGGGTCCCGGATCCCATCGACCACATCGAGATGCGGCGCCGGACGTTCGGCGCGGACCTCTCGATGGCCCTGACGGCACCGGACGCGCGGCCGGCGCTCAAGCACCTCGCCGCCGACTACGGCGGGCTGCTCAACGACCTGTACTCCTACCGCAAGGAGATCCGGTTCGAGGGCGAGCTCAACAACTCCGTCCTGGTCGTGCGGAACTTCCTCGGCTGCCCCGAGGAACGCGCCTTCGCGGTGGTCGCCGACCTGGCCGACGCGCGGCTCGCGGAGTTCCGGCACACGGGGGACGCGACGCTGCGGGACTGGCTGGCGGGCGTGGCGCACTGGCACGAGCACGCCGGCCGGTACACCGGCACCGAACTGGGTCACCACCCGCGGTTCAGCGGCCCGACCGGGATCGGGACGTCGTCGCTGCGGATCTCGTCCCTGCTGCCCGCCGGCCGCTGAGGTGCCCAACGACAAGCAGGTGCGGATCGCCGAGCTGCTGCACGGGATCGGCATGCACCGCGAAGCCGAGCAAGCGCTGCGCACGGACCTGCGCGCGAGGTGGCGCCGGATGCGCCGGCGCCTGAAGCTGCGGCTGACCGGACGGCCCCGGCCGCGGGGCCAGGGCTAGCGAGCCCGCCGACCCGAAGGGAGTGCACGAGCCACCCGCCGTCACCGGGCAGCGTTGTTCACGCCACTCCGCCGGGCATCCGCCACGGCCGAGGGCGATACTCGACACCGTGAGCGGCTTCAACCTGCGTTTCCTCGGCCATTCGACCGTCCGGCTGGAACTGGCCGATCGGGTCGTGCTGACCGATCCCGTGCTCACCGCGCGCGTCGGCGGCCTCGTCCGGGTCGTGCCGCCGCCACCGCCGGACGCCTACGCCGGCGTCGACCTCGTACTGCTCTCCCACCTCCACGGCGACCACCTGCACCTGCCGTCGCTGAAGCTGCTCGGCACGGGCACCCGGATCGTCGTCCCGCGCGGGGCCGGGGCGTGGCTCGCCAGGAAGGGATTCCGGAACGTCGAGGAGATCGCGCCCGGCGAGACCCTCGCCGAGGGCGCGCTCACGGTCACCGCCACCGAGGCCGTCCACTCCGGACACCGGTGGGGCCCGCGGCTGACCCACGGCCCGCAGAGCCCCGCGATCGGGCACCTGATCGAGGGCGCCGGCACCAAGGTCTACAACGCCGGCGACACCGACCTCTTCGCCGGGATGGCGGATTTCGGCCCGGTCGACGTCGCCCTGCTGCCCGTCTGGGGCTGGGGGCCGAACCTCGGGCCGGGTCACCTGGACCCGGCTCGCGCCGCGGAAGCCGCCGGAATCCTGCGGGCGCGCGCGGCCGTGCCGGTGCACTGGGGCACCCTGGCCGTCCCCGGCCTGAAGCGGACCGCCCGGATGCGCCGGCTGCTCGCCGACCCGCCACGCGTGTTCGCCGCCGAGGTGAAAGCCGCCGGCGGAACCACCGAAGTCCTGTTCACCGAGCCCGGCGCCGACGTCGTGCTCCCCGCGCCGACGGACCGCGCGTGAACTGGACCGACCCGGCCGCCATCGGGTACCCGGCCGTGTTCGGCGGCGTGCTGCTCGGCTCGATCATCCCGATCGTGCCCACCGGCGCGGTCGTCGGCGCCGCGGCCGCCGTCGCCACCACCACCGACCACCTGTCCCTGCCGCTGGTCATCGTGCTCGCCGTGCTCGGCGCGTACGTCGGCGACGTCGTGACGTTCGGGATCCCGCGCCTGGGCAGCGAAGCCGCGTTCCGCTGGATCAGCCGCCGCCAGCCCGCCGAACGGCTGGAGAAGGCCCGCGACCAGTTCACCCGCCGCGGCTGGCAGCTCGTCGTGATCGGCCGGCTCGTCCCGGCCGGCCGGATCCCGGTGCTGCTCGCCGCGGCCGCGTTGAGCTACCCGTGGCGGCGGCTGCTGCCCGCGGCGCTCGTCGCGTGTGTGCTCTGGGCGACCGCGTACAGCTTGCTCGGCATCCTCAGCGGCGGCATCTTCGACTCACCGCTCATCGCGACCCTGCTGGCGACGGTGCTGGTCCTGCTGGTCACCGTGCTGCTGAACCTGGTCTCCCGGTGGCGGCGCAAAACCAAGGAGAAGGTGTGACGACGACCGCGCCGAAGGGCCGTCTGCTGCGAGGCGGCCGGGCCGTCGCCCGCATCCTCCTGGTGTGGGCCGCGGTCACCGGGGCGCTGCGCCTGCTCGACGTCCTCCTGCCCGGCTTCCGGATGACGCACTGGTGGCAGCCCACGGTGTGCGCGCTGGTGCTGGGCGTGCTGGTCGCCTTCGTCTGGCCGCTGGCCATGCGGATCGCCTACCCGCTGGCGTTCTTCACGTTCGGGCTCTTCGGGTTCCTCCTGCTCGGCGCGGGCACCCTGGCGGTGTTCCGGACCATCCCCGGCGTCGAACTGGTCGGCTTCCGGACCGCGGTGATCGTCACCGTCGCCATGGCCGGCGTCGGCGCGCTCATCTCGACGGCGCTGGCCGTCGACGAGGACGAGATCTTCTTCCGCCGCGCCGCCCGGCGCCGCCGTCGTCATGCGGCCGCACCCGGTGCCCCCGACCAGCCGCCCGGTGTGGTGTTCCTGCAGATCGACGGCCTCGGGTACGACACCGTCCGCCGCGCGGTCCGCGACGGCGACATGCCGACGTTCGCCGCCTGGCTCGCCGAAGGCAGCCACACGCTGACGCCGTGGCACACCGACTGGAGCTCCCAGACCGGGGCGAGCGTGTGCGGCATCCTGCACGGGGACAACCACGACATCCTCGGCTTCCGCTGGTACGAAAAGGACCGCGACCACGTGATGGCGTGCGCGCACCCGACCGACGCGGCCGAGATCGAGCGGCGGCATTCCGACGGGCGCGGCCTGCTCTCGGGTGACGGCGCCAGCCGCGGCAACCTGTTCTCCGGCGACGCCGAGCACGTCAGCCTCACCATGAGCTCGATCCCGGTGCTGGTGCCGAAGAAGCTGCGCCACCGCCGCCGCGACCGCCTCGGCGCGGGCTACTACGCCTACTTCGCGAACCCGGTCAACGCGCTGCGCACGTTCGTCGTCGCCCTCGCCGACGTCTTCCGCGAGATCAACGCGTCGGTCCGCCAGCGCCGCGCCGGGGTGGTGCCGCGGATCCCGCGCGGCGGCTGGTACCCGCTCGCCCGGCCGGGCACGACGGTGATCGCGCGCGACGTCGTCGTCTCGGCCATCCTCGGCGACATGCTGGCCGGGCGGCCGGTGGTGTACGCCGACTTCCTCGGCTACGACGAGGTCGCGCACCACTCCGGCATCGAGCGGTTCGACACGCTGTCCGTGCTGCGCTCGATCGACCAGCAGATCGCGCGGCTGCACCGGGCTTCGCGGCTCGCCCCGCGCCGCTACCACGTCGTCGCGCTGTCGGACCACGGCCAGACGCAGGGCCAGGCGTTCTCGGAGCGGTTCGGCGAGACGATCGAGGCGTACGTCGGCCGGCTGTGCGGGGGTTCTCCGTCGGCTGCCGCGGGCAAGCGGCGCCAGGCCGAGAGCTGGCAGATCAACGCGGCGCTGGCGGAGGCGACGAAGAGCGGTGGCCTGATCGCGCGCCGGCTGCGCGGCCGCGTCGAGAACGCCGAGACCGGTGGCGACCGGCCGCGCACGGAGTCCGGCTCGCCGGGCGCGGTGACGCGCGTGGCGCCGGGTGTGGTCGTGGTGGTGTCCGGGCACACGGCGATGGTGTCGTTCACCGAGCACGAAGGCCGGGTCGAGCTGGAGACGATCGAGCGTGAGTTCCCGGAGCTGCTGCCGTCGCTGGTCGACCACCCCGGGGTCGGGTTCATGCTGGTCCGCAGCCGCGAGTTCGGCCCGGTGGTGCTGGGCCGCGACGGCCTGCACCGGCTGGCTTCCGGGGTCGTCATCGGCGAGGACCCGCTGCTGCCGTACGGTCCGCACGCGGCCGACCTGATCCGGCGCGTCGACACGTTCCCGCACTGCGCCGACGTGATGATCAACAGCCGCTACGACCCGGACTCGGACCAGGCGTCGCCGTTCGAGACGCACGTGGGCTCGCACGGCGGGCTCGGTGGGCCGCAGCAGCGCGGGTTCGTGGTGCACCCGCGTTCGCTGGCGCCGCTGGGCGAGGTCGTCGGCGCCGAGGCGCTGCACCAGGTGTTCCGCGGGTGGCTGACCGAGCTGGGTCACCCGTCGCCCGTTCCCGACGCTGTTTCGGAGGTTGTTTCGTGAGTTTGACGGTGTACGGCGCTTCCTGGTGCCCGGACGTGAAGCGCAGCCGCGCGCTGCTCGACCGCGAGGGTGTCGAATATTCCTATGTGGACGTCGAGGCGGACGCGGCGGCCGAGGCGCGCGTCCGCGAGCTGCAGGACGGCGCCCGCCGCATCCCGACGATCGTGTGGGACGACGGCACCTTCCTGGTCGAGCCGTCCGACGACGAGCTGAGCGCGCGGCTGTGAAGCTGCTGCGGGACCTGCCGCTGGGCACGCGGGTGGTGGTCCGCTACCGGATCGAGGGCGGGTTCACCGACGCACTCGGCGACCTGGTGGCGCGCGACTCGACGACGTGCACGGTGGAGACCCGGCGCGGCCCGGTCGTGGTGGCGTTCGACGCCGTCACCCTGGCCAAGCCGGTGCCCCCGCCGCCGGTGCGGAAATCGCGTTTCGACGAACTGGTGGCCGAAGCCGACGCGGTGTCGGTGGACGGCTGGGATTTCTCCTGGCTCGACGGCCGCGCCACCGAGGCTCGCCCGTCCTGGGGTTACCAGCGGATGCTGGGCTCGCGCCTCGCGGACGTCCAGGCCGCGCTCGACCTCGAGACCGGCGGTGGCGAAGTCCTCGACGGCTGCCCGTCCCTGCCGCCGCTGATGGCCGCCACCGAGTCGTGGCCGCCGAACGTCGCACGCGCTTCGGCCCGCTTGCGGCCGCGCGGAGTGGTGGTCGTGGCCACCGAAGGCATTCCCTTCGGCGACAACGTGTTCGACCTGGTTTCCAGCCGGCACCCCGTGACGACGGCGTGGTCCGACATCGCCCGTGTCCTGCGCCCCGGCGGCAGCTACTTCTCGCAGCAGGTCGGACCGGCGAGCGTGTTCGAGCTGGTCGAGTTCTTCCTCGGCCCGCAGCCGGCGGAGGGCCGCAACAGCCGCCACCCGGACCGAGCCGTGGCGGCCGCCGGTGCCGCCGGGCTGGAGGTCACGGACCTGCGGTCGGAGTCGCTGAGGACCGAGTTCTTCGACATCGGCGCGGTGGTCTACTTCCTGCGCAAGGTGATCTGGATGGTCCCGGGGTTCACGGTCGAGCAGTACCTGCCGAAACTGCGGGAACTGCACGAGCTGATCGAGCGCGACGGCCCGTTCGTCGCCCACACGACGAGGTTCCTCATCGAAGCTCGGAAGCCCTGACGATCGCCGTCTCGACGCCGTCGAGCAGCAGTTCCAGGCCCGCCTCGAACGCCAGCCGCGCCTCGCGTTCGAGGTAGGGCTCGTCGGAAGGCTCACCCGGCGGCAACCGCGCCACCGTCGGGAACCGGGCCGTCAAATCCGGTACCAGCTCCCCCAGCAACGCCGACCGCGCACCCCACCAGTCCTCTTCGGACAATCCCGTCTCGCGCGCCGCCTGGCGGGATTCGGCCGCCGTCTGGACCGAGCCGCGGACGACGTTGAACAGGGCCGACACCACCCACCGCACCCGGGACAGGGGCAACCCTGTCGTCGCCAGTACCGACAGCAGCGTCTCCTGGACGTGGAACTCCCCCGGCCCCAACACCGGCCGCGCGGGTGACACCAGGAGCAGCCACGGGTGCCGCAGGTGCAGGTCCCACAGGGCGTCGGCCAAAGCCAAAGCCGCCGCACGCCAACCGTCGGACGAAGAAAACGATGACGGCAATTCACCCAGGGTCCGGTCGTACATGAGGTCGACCAGCTCGGTCTTGCCCGGCACGTACGTGTACAACGCCATCGCCGTCCGGCCGAGGCGCTCGCCCACCGAACGCATCGACAGCGCCGTCATGCCCTCGGTGTCGGCGATGTCGATCGCCGCCGCGACGATCGCCTCCACGGACAGCCCCGGTTTGGGCCCGGGGCCCGTGCGCGGCGCGACCACGCGCGGCCCCCACAGCAGTTCCATGGACCGGCGGGCGTCGCCCTGACCCGCGAAGACGACCACCTTGCCGACTCCTTACACCCTAAAGTATTGTACGATCGAGAATCACTTTACAGCCTAAAGTATCAAGAAGGACAGCATGACCTCACCCAGGCGGGCCGCCGACACCCACGACGTGATCGAGGTCCGGGGGGCCCGGGAGAACAACCTGACCGGCGTCGACCTGGACATCCCGAAGCGCCGGCTCACGGTGTTCACGGGCGTGTCCGGCTCCGGCAAGTCGTCCCTGGTCTTCGGCACCATCGCGGCCGAGTCCCAGCGGCTGATCAACGAGACCTACAGCGCCTTCCTCCAGTCGTTCATGCCGAGCCTCTCGCGCCCGGACGTCGACCTGCTGGAGAACCTCAGCGCGGCCATCGTCGTCGACCAGGAGCGGATGGGCGCCAACTCGCGCTCCACCGTCGGCACCGCGACCGACGCCTACGCGATGCTGCGGATCGCCTTCTCGCGCCTGGGTGAACCACACGTCGGCACGTCCGGCGCGTTCAGCTTCAACCTGCCCGAAGGCATGTGCCCGGCCTGCGAGGGCCTCGGCCGCGTCTCCGACCTCGACGTGAACGCGCTGCTCGACTTCGACCGCTCGCTGCACGACGGCGCGATCCTCGTGCCCGGCTTCACGCCGGACAACTGGTACGTGCAGACCTACCTCTCCTGCGGCTTCTTCGACCCCGACACGCCGATCCGCGACTTCACGCCGCAGCAGCTGGACGACCTGCTGCACAAGGGCCCGTGCAAGGTGAAGGTCGGCAAGACCAACATCACCTACGAGGGGCTCGCGGTGAAGGTCCGGCGGCTCTACCTGCAGAAGGACACCGAGACCCTGCAGCCGCGGCTGCGGGCGTTCATCGAGAAGGCAGCGACCTTCAAGACGTGCGACGCCTGCGGTGGCGCCCGGCTGAACCAGGCCGCGCTGTCGGCGAAGATCGACGGCAAGAACATCGCCGACTGCGCCGCGCTGCAGATCAGCGACCTCGCCGAGTTCGTCCGGAGCCTCGACGCGCCGTCGATCCGGCCGCTGCTCGGCAACCTGCGCGACACCCTCGACTCGCTCGTCGAGATCGGCCTCGGCTACCTCTCCCTGGACCGGGAATCCGCGACGCTCTCGGGCGGCGAGGCGCAGCGCGTGAAGATGGTGCGCCACCTCGGATCCAGCCTCACCGACGTCACCTACGTCTTCGACGAGCCGACCGTCGGGCTCCACCCGCACGACATCGAGCGGATGAACAACCTGCTGCTCTGCCTGCGGGACAAGGGGAACACGATCCTGGTCGTCGAGCACAAGCCGGAGACGATCCGGATCGCCGACCACGTCGTCGACCTCGGCCCCGGCGCGGGCACCGACGGCGGCCGGCTCTGCTACACCGGCAGCGTCGACGGCCTGCGCGCGTCCGGCACGCTCACCGGCCGCCACCTCGACCACCGCGTCACGCTGCGCCCCTCGGTGCGGACGGCGACCGGGCACGTCTCCATCACCGGCGCTCGCCTGCACAACCTGCGGGACGTCAGCGTGGACGTCCCGCTCGGCGTCCTGACCGTCGTCACCGGCGTGGCGGGCTCCGGGAAGTCGTCGCTGATCCACGGCTCGCTCGCGAACCGCGACGACGTCGTCGTGGTCGACCAGTCGGCGATCCGCGGTTCCCGGCGGTCGAACCCGGCGACCTACACCGGGCTGCTCGACCCGATCCGCACCGCGTTCGCCAAGGCCAACAGTGTCAAGGCGAGCCTGTTCAGCGCCAACTCCGAAGGCGCCTGCCCGCGCTGCAAGGGGCTCGGCGTCATCTACACGGACCTGGCGATGATGGCCGGAGTCGCGTCGGTCTGCGAAGAGTGCGAGGGCAGGCGGTTCACACCCAAGGTGCTCACGTTCGAGTTGCGCGGCAAGAACATCAGCGAAGTCCTCGCGATGTCCGTCGCCGAAGCGCGCGAGTTCTTCGCAGGCGGCAACGCGCGGACGGTCCTCGACCGCCTCGCCGACGTCGGCCTCGGCTACCTGACGCTCGGTCAGCCGCTGACCACGCTCTCCGGCGGCGAGCGGCAACGGCTCAAGCTGGCCATCCGGATGGCCGAGAAGGGATCGACGTACATCCTCGACGAGCCGACGACCGGGCTGCACCTCGCCGACGTCGACCAGCTCCTGTCCCTGCTCGACCGGATCGTCGACGCGGGCAACACGGTCATCGTGATCGAGCACCACCAGGCCGTGATGGCCCACGCCGACTGGCTGATCGACCTCGGCCCCGGCGCCGGCCACGACGGCGGCCGGGTCGTCTTCGAAGGGACCCCGGCGTCGCTCGTCGAGAACGCCTCGACGTTGACGGCCCGCCACCTGCGCGAATACCTGGAGAAGCCGTGAACCCGACCGGCCTGCTCGAAGTGACCGCGGTGCGGCACCCGACACCGCGCACCGTGCGCGTCACGTTCACCGGCTCCGGCTTGCGCGAGCTTCCGGCGTGGCCCGACCAGCAGCTCAAGCTCCTGTTCCCGCCGCCGGGCCGCCCGGTGCGGCTGCCTTCGGCCGACGACGGCGACGTCATGCGCTGGTACCAGGCGTACCTGGCGATCCCGGAGGACGAACGGCCGGTGATGCGCAGCTACACCGTGCGCTCGCGGGACGGCGACACGATCGACGTCGAGTTCGTGCTGCACTCCGGTCACACCGACGGCCCGGCGACGGCGTGGGCGCGGACCGCAGCGCCGGGTGCCGTTCTCGGCCGGTACGGCCCGGACGCCGCGTACCGCCGTCCACTGTCCACAGCGGACACCCTGCTGCTGGCCGGCGACGAGACCGCGGTGCCGGCCATCGCCACGATACTGTCCGAAGTGGACAACGCCGTGGCGTTCGTCGAAGTGGCGGACGCGGCGGAGGAACAGCCATTGCCCGTCCACTGGCTGCACCGGGACGGCGCACCGCACGGGAGCAAGCTGCTCGACGCCGTGCGCGGCGCCGCTCTCGGACCGGGGACGGCGGCTTGGCTCGCGGGTGAAGCGGGAATGGTGCGGTCGCTGCGCCGTCACCTGGTGGGCGAGCGGGGGTTCGCCAAGGGGGACATCGAGTTCACCGGCTACTGGCGCCGCAAGCTGACCCAGGACGACGCGCCGACCCCCGAGGATCTCGCCGACGCGCGCGAAAAGCTGACCTAGTGGCAGACTCGGCCGGGTGCGCGCGGAACTGACGGCATCGGGCATCGACCCGGCTTCGGTGGTGGCGGCCGAGGACATCGGCGGCGGAACGTACAACACGGCGACACGCCTGGAGCTGGCCGACGGGCGGCGGCTGGTGCTCAAGATCGCGCCCACCGCGCCGGGGCTCTCGCACGAACACGACCTCCTGGCCACCGAAGCCGAGTACTACCGCCGGGTTTCCGGCCCGCTGCCGTCGGTGGTCGGGTCGGGGCCGGGGTTCCTGCTGATGACGGAGCTGCCGGGCGTGCCGTGGTCGCAGCTGCCCGAGGGGCCGCGGCCGCACCGGGAGCTGGGCGAGGTCGTGGCCGGGCTGCACACGGTCACCGGCGACGGCTTCGGTTATCCGCAGGAGACTCTGCACCCGACGTGGCCGAAGGCGTTCACGGCGATGGCGGACGCGATCCTGGCCGACGCCGTCCGCTACGGCGTCCACCTCCCGCGCCCGGCGGCGGAGATCGCGCACCTGGTGCGCCGGCACGAGCCGCTGCTGGAGCTGGTGACGACCCCCGTGCTGGTCCACTTCGACCTGTGGGACGGCAACCTCCTGCTGGACGACGGCCGGCTGTCGGGGATCATCGACGCCGAGCGCGCGTTCTGGGGCGACCCAGCGGCGGAGTTCGTGTCGCTGGGCCTGTTCCGCGACCTCGACCCGGGCCTGCTCGAGGGCTACCGGACGGCGGGCGGCCCGGTGCGGTTCGGCATGCCGGTGTGGGCGCGGCTGGGGCTGTACCGGGTGTACCTCGACTTGATCATGCTGGTGGAGATGGTGCCGCGCAAAGTCGACGACCCCGACCGGGCGCGTTTTATCCGGCACCGCCTGGCCGGTCATCTCGATACGCTGCAGCGTGCGCTCTGAAATCGTGGTCCCGCTGACCATCCGCGACCTCACGGAAGCCGACCTGCCGGAGTGCGGCTGGTCGGGGTCCCGGCTGCACCTGGAGCACGTGGCCCGGCAGCTCGCGCGCGTCCCCCTCGGCGAGGCGGAGTACCTGGCCGCGTGCGCGTCGCGGTCCGGGCTCCCCGTCGGCAAAGGCCTGATCGACTACCGCGCGAACCCGGAGGCGGGGACGATCGGCCAGCTGGCGGTGCACCCGGCCCTGCAGTCGTGCGGAATCGGCTCGGCACTGGTGCTCGCCGCCGAAGAACGCATCCGCGCCCGCGGCTTGCGGCACGCGGAACTGGGCGTCGAAGTGGACAACCCGCGCGCACAGGCGCTGTACGAGCGGCTCGGCTACGCCGCCTACGGCAAGGCACCCGAGAGCTGGGACGAAGAGGCGCCGGACGGCTCGATCCGCCGTTACGAGACCACGTGCGTCCTGATGCGCAAGCCGCTCACCACGTGACCGGCAGGCAGTGCACCCCGTACACCAGCATGTCGTCCTTGAAGGCCAGCTCCTCCACCGGTACCGCGAGCCGCAGCCGCGGGAGGCGCCGGTACAAAGTCCCGTACACCACCTGCAGCTCCACCCGGGCCAGCGTCTGGCCGAGGCACTGGTGCACGCCGTACCCGAACGCCACGTGGTGGCGGGCCTCGCGCGTCACGTCCAGGCGGTCCGGCTCGGCGAACACCGCGCCGTCGCGGTTGGCGACGTCGCCCGCCGCGATGAGGCCTTCGCCCGCGCGGATCAGCTCGCCGCCGATTTCGATGTCCTCGACCGCCACCCGGCGACGTCCGGTGTGCGTGATGTTCAGGTAGCGCAACAGTTCCTCGACCGCGCGGCGCAGCAGGTCCGCGTCGCCGGTGCGGACCAGTTCGAGCTGGTCCGGGTGCTCCAGCAACGCGACCGTGCCGAGCGCGATCATGTTCGCCGTCGTCTCGTGGCCCGCCACCAGCAGCAGCTGACCCATCGACGCTACTTCTTCCGCGCTCATGCGCCCGGTCGCGTACTGGGACACGGCCAGCTTGCTCAGGACGTCGTCACCCGGGTCGGCGACCTTCCGCTCGACCAGGCCGCCGAGGTAAGCCAGCAGTTCTTCGGTCGCCTGCACCGCTTCCGCGGGCGTCGCCGTCCGGGAGACCATCACCTTCGTGATGTCCTGGAACAGCTCCCGGTCCTCGTAGGGCACGCCGAGCAGCTCGCAGATCACCAGCGACGGCACCGGCAGCGCGAACGCCGTGACGAGGTCGACGGGCTTCGGACCGGCCAGCAGCCCGTCGACGAGGTCGTCGACGATCCGCTGGATCGCCGGGCGCAGGGCTTCCATCTTCTTTACGAGGAAGTCACCGGTCAGCAGCCGCCGCTGGGCCGCATGCTCGGCGCCGTCCATGGTGATGAACGACTTCGCGCGCTGCCGCCGAGCCGCGGAAGCCGCGCTCTGGTGTGGATAGCCGGCCCGATCGGAGTCGGCGCTGACCCGCGAGTCGCGCAGCACGGCCCGGACATCGTCATAGCGCGTGACCAGCCACGGCGTGCTGCCGTTCCACAACCGGACGCGCGACACGGGCGGCAGCTCGCCGAGTTCGGCGGGCGGGTCGAAGGGACACCGCCGGGTCATCGGAAACGCGGGCACGCCGTCCACCGGATACCTCCCGAAGCTGCCGGAAATTTACATAGCTATGCTAAGCATCTTCCGGGGACTTCGCCACCCTGCCGATCAGGCGAACACGAGCGACACCAGCTCGTCGACGAACGGCTCCACCAGCTCGGCCCCCGTCCGGTTCAAAACGCTGTGGAACAACGCGACCCGCCCATGCGCCCCCACGAACACGACCGCCGCCGCGCGTCCCGGTGTCACCCGCAGCGCGTGACCCGCCTCGACGCACCTCTCGAAACCCGCCGCCAGCCGGTCGATCAAGTCCAGCAGCGGCCCTTCCGCCGGACCGCCCGGCTCCACCCGGGATGCACCGTTGGCCAGCATCAACCGGTAATGCCCCGGGTTCTCCATCGCGAACGTGCAGTACGCGTGAATCTGCGCCCGGACGCGGCCGACGACGTCCGTTTCGCCGAGCGTCTCCTCGGCCGCGCGCATCGATTCCGCGAGCCGCGCGTATTCGTGGTCGAGCAGCCCGCGCACCAATTCCGCGCGGTCGGAAAAATGCTGGTAGATGCTCGCCGGGGCGATGCCGACCGCGCGAGCCACACCGCGGATCGTCAGCCCGTCTTCCCCGCCGAGCTCGGCCAGCAACCGCCCGGCCGCTGCCAGGATTTCCCCGCGCAGCCGTTCGCCTTCGCCCCAGCGGTTCCTCGTTCGGCCGTTTCCGGCTTCGACGTTCTCCGGCACCCGGCCATTCATACGCCCGGGTCCGGGACACCCGTGTTCCGGGGTCCCGGAGCACCCCGGAATTGTCGGAAATTGATAACTCAGGAGACGAGGGCCGGGTAAAGCCCCGCGAGGTCACCCGACAGCCCGGCCCGGACGTTCCGGGTGACGTCGTCGGCGAGCACCTCGAAGCGGCCCTGCCCGACGCCGTCGAGCGCGAGCCCGGCCACGACCGCCGGGTCGATCTTCGGCCCGTCGACGTGCTTGGCCATGTCGGTGTCCATGTAGCCGACGTGCAGCGCGGTCACCTGCGTCTTCTGCGGCGCCAGTTCCAGGCGCAGCGCGTTGGTCAGCGACCAGGCCGCCGACTTGGCCGCGGAGTACGCGGCGACCTGCGGCGAGGTGAACCACGACAGCACCGACAGCACGTTCAGGACCGCGCCGCCGCCGTTGCGCTCGAGGATCGGCGCGAACTCGCGCGTCACGGCGAGGGTGCCGAAGTAGTGCGTGTCCATCTCGAGCTTGATGTCGTCGAGGGACCCGCCGAGCAGCGACGACCCCGTGGACGACCCGGCGTTGTTGACCAGCAGCGTGACGTCGCCGGCCTGCGCGGCGGCCGCCCGGATCGACTCGGGGTCCGTGACGTCGAGGCGAAGCGGCACCACACCCGGCAGGTCGACGGACTCCGGATTGCGCGCGGCGGCGTAGACCTTCTTCGCGCCACGCGCCAGAAGAGCGGCGGCGAACTGCCGGCCGAGTCCCCGGTTGGCTCCGGTGACCAGCGCCACCGCACCCGTGATCTCCATGACGAGCTCCTCTCGCACCTGACTTGCTCTTTGCAAGCTAGCTACGGCCGACTGTACGGCGTAGACTTGCTCCGAGCAAGTCAGGTAGGAGGGATCACATGAGCCGCCGGACCACGTGGGAGGACAACTCCTGCCCGATCGCCCGCGCCGCCGACATCATCGCCGAGCCGTGGACGCTGCTGATCCTGCGCAACGCGACCGCGGGCACGACCCGGTTCGAAGACTTCCGCGCGCAGCTCGGCATCGCCGACAACGTGCTGACGACCCGGCTGGCGAAGCTCGTCGAGCGCGGGCTGATGACGAAGCTCCCCTACCGCGACGGCGGCCGGACGCGGCACGAGTACCGCCTCACGAAGGCCGGCTCGGACGCGCTGCCGGTGCTGCACGCCCTCGGCGCGTGGGGTGACGCCCACACTTCGTCGGAAACCGCGTACGGCCCCATGCAGCTGGTCCACTGCGCCTGCGGCGAGCTGACCCGACCCGGCGAGAAGTGCGACGCGTGCGGAAAAGCGCTGGTCAGGGACGATTTGGCGTGGCGCGGCTCGTGGCTGTCCGAAGGTGAGATTCCGCTGGCAGACCCCGTCGGTTGGTAAATCACCGTTTTCCTTGCAGTACGAAAGTCGGGTCACAAGAGCCGGTCGAGTTTGTAAGTTCGACACCCAGCGCGCGCAAACCCGGCAAATTCCCCACGGCAAGGAGTCCCGATGTCCCGGAAGTACCTGCTGCCCGGTGCCGCCGTCGCACTGGCGATGATCGCGACCCCGCTCACCGCAGCGCCCGCGATGGCGGCCCCGGAAGCGGCCACGGTCGTCTACTACGACACCTCGGACGCCCCCACCTTCCGCGACCAGATCAACGCGGGCGCGGCCAACTGGAACGCGGCGGTGTCGAACGTCAAGCTCCAGGAGAGCTCCTCGGGCGCGTCGCTGCACTACACCGAGGGCAACGACCCGCGCGGCTCGTACGCCCAGACCGACGGCCACGGCAGCGGCACGATCTTCATCGACTACTCGCAGGCCGAGCAGTACAACCAGACCCGCATCACCGCCCACGAGACCGGCCACGCGCTGGGTCTGCCGGACCACTACGAAGGTCCGTGCTCGGAGCTGATGTCCGGCGGTGGCCCCGGCCCGTCGTGCACCAACGCGAACCCGAACGCGCAGGAGGCCGCGCAGGTGGAATCCCTGTGGGCCAACGGCTTCGCGGGTGCGCGCAAGGCGCCGGTCCGCGTCTACGAAGTGACCATGCCGGTCAAGTGACCGAAGTCTGACGTCGTCGGGGGAGGCCGCACCGGGTACGCCCGGTGCGGCCTTCGTGCGTCAAAGCCGCGACAGCAGGCGGTCCCGCGCCACCTCGAGGTGGTCGGTCATCGCCTGGCGCGCCGCCGCCGCGTTCCCCGCCACCAGCGCGTCCACGATCACCCGGTGCTCGGTGATCGTCTGCTCGCCGAACGGCTGGTTGTAGTTCAGCCGGAAGAAGTGCAGGTGGCAGTGGGTCCGCGCGAACGCCTGCTCCACCGCCACGTTGCCGGCCAGGTGCAGGATCAGCTCGTGCAGCCGCTGGTCGTGCGCCGTCAACGCCTTGTAGTCGCTGTACGCGTCTTCCGCCGGGGCGGCCGGGCACGTCGCCAGCTCGGCCTCCAGCAGAGCGACGTTGGCGTCCGACATCGCGGCCGCCGCCAGGCCCGCCGACGGCGGCTCCAGCAGCAGCCGCAACGCGTACATGTCGTCGACTTCCTTGCGGTCGAGCAGTTCGGTCACCCGGTAGCCGCGCAGCGGCAGCCGGCTGACCAGTTCCTCGGACTCGAGCCGCGCCAGCGCTTCGCGCACCGGCGTGCCCGACACGCCCAGCTCGCGCGCGATCTCGTCGATGTTGACGCGCGCACCGGGTTCGATGCCGTCGTTCATGATCAGCGCCCGGATCTGCTCGTAGACGCCGTCGGCCAGCACCTGCCTGCTCGGCAGGGCTTCGAGCCTTCGTCCGGCGGCCACCCTGGCTCCCCTCGTGTCGTGCCTACAGGCTACTGCTTGCCCAGTACCGTCCGGCTCTTCGACGCCATTTCCGCGAAGACGTCGGCGTCGCGCTGGTGGGCGAAGTACGCCTCGAACAGCGGCCGTTCCGCGTCCTGCAGCGCCGCGCCGTTGCCGTAGACGACCGCGGGCACCAGCGTGCCGTCCTTGAGCATCGACGTGAACACCGAAAGATCGACGCCCTGGCCCTTCATGGCCGCCGCGGCCGCGTCCATCGACGCCGGGATCGACGGGAAGAACGTGCCGCTCGCGCCGGCCGCCGACTGGCACTCCGGCGACCCCATGTAGGACACCCACTTCCAGGTCAGATCGGGGTTCTTCGTGCCCGCCCAGATGTTGTTCCCGTTCGAATTGGACAGCACCGCGCGCTTGCCCGTCGGCCCCAGGACCGTCGGCGCGATGCCGACCTTCAAGGGCAGCTTGGCGAAGGTCCCGGCCGTCCACGAACCCGCCGTCTCCATCGCGACCTTGCCGGAGCCGAGCAGGTCGGTGTCGCTGATGCTCGCCTGGCCGCCGGTCGTGAACGTGCCGATCTTCGGCGCGAACCCGCGGTCGGCCAGCGACCGCACCCAGCTCAGGGTCTTGGCGAACACCGGGTCGTCGTAGGTGAACGTCGTCGGCCACGACTGCTTGTCGGCCATCCGCCAGCCGGTGGTCATCGCGAACGAGCTCCACGTGGACTCGCCGATGAAGTCCCGCGAAGCGAGCTGTCCGGTGCCGTAGGTGGCGACGTGGTCCTTGTCGAACCCGGGCTGGTCGCCGCGGACGCCGTTCTTGTCCACGGACAGGTGGGCCGCGACCTTCTCGAACGTGCCGCCGTCGTCCGGGTTCCAGGTCAGTTTCGCCAGGTCGGCGGGGGTGTAGCCGGCCTTGGTGATCGCGTCGGTGTTGTAGTACAGGCCGGTCGCGGACCAGTCGAGCGGCAAGCCGTACTGCTTGCCGTCGGTGAACTTCCACGCGTCGACGCCGACGGAGAACCGCTTCAGGTCGAACTTGTCGCGGGAGATCAAGTCGTCCAGCGGCAGCAGCTGGTGCTGCGACGCGTACGCCTGGAAGTACTGGACGCTGTTCTGGAACGCGTCCGGCGCGGTGCCGCCGACGAACCCGGCGGTCAGCTTGGTGAAGTAGTCGTCCACGTTGTACTGCGTGATCTTCACCGTGATGCCCGGGTTCGCCTTCTCGAACGCCGACGCGCACGTCTGGTACGCCGCGGCCTGCTTGTCGTCCCAGGTCCACCAGTTGACGGTGGTCCCGCTGCCGCTCGCCGACCCGCCACCGCAGGCGGCGACGAGCGCGCCAAGGGTCGCAGCCAGACCGGCGGCCACCGCTACGCGAAATCCCATGTCTTCCTCACTTCGTCGGTTTGAGCAGCGACTCGAAACTGCCGAGCACCGCGCGCAGGTCGTCCGCTCCCCCGGCTTCGTGGGCGCTGTAGTCCCACACCGCGATCTCCTTGGGCCCGCGGTAGGTGTGGTAGGCACCGAACACCGTGGAGGGCGGGACGATGTCGTCCATCAGCCCCACGGAGAACCACGCCGGAGCCGTCGCGCGGCCCGCGAACCCGACACCGTCGAAATAGGACAGTGTCTCGAACGTTTCCCGTTCCCTGGTGCGATGAGTCGCGAGGTAGCCGGTCAGCTCCGTGTACGGCCGGCCGCCGGCGACGAGGCTCGCGCGCCGGAAGTCGCACAGGAACGGCGCCTGGGCGTGCACGGCGGCCACATCCGGCACCAGCGCCGCGGCGGCCAAGGCGATGCCGCCACCCTGGCTGTTGCCGACGACGGCCACCCGGGCCGGGTCGACCTCCGGCAGCACCCGGACGGCGTCCACCGCACGGGCCGCGTCGGTGAAGATCCGCCGGTAGACGTAGGTGTCCCGGCTCTCGATGCCCCGGGTCAGGTGGCCCGGGTACGCCGGTCCGCTGCCCACTGGGTCGGGCGTCACGCCGCCTTGACCACGCACGTCGACCTGCAGGTGCGCGTATCCGGCCGAGGCCCAGTGCAGCTGCTCCAGCTCGCTGCCCCGGCTGCTCCCGTAGCCGTGGAACTGGACGACCGCCGGCAGCGGCTCCTCCGCGCTGCGCGGCAGTCGCAGCCAGGCTCGGATCGGGTGCCCGCCGAAGCCGGCGAACGTCACGTCGAAGACGTCCAGTGTCCGCAACGGCGTTTCGACCGGTGTGAGGGTCAGCCCGATGTCGTGCGCCCGCGCTTCGGCGAGCGTCGACGCCCAGAAGCCGTCGAAGTCCTCTGGTGCTTCATACGAGCTGCGGTACGCCCACAGCGCGTCGAGGCCGAGGTCCGTGAGCATCACAGTCCTTTCAGGACGGTCGATTCGCCGGTCCGCAGCCACAGCTCGGTCTCGCGGCCGCGGTAGCGCACCCGCACCGGCTCGGCCGGGTCACCCGACAGCCGCCGCAGGACGGCGTACCGCAGTTCGCCGTCGCGCCACTCGATGTCGGCCGCGAGCCCGCCGCGGCACCGCAGCCCGCGGGCCTCCCCCGACGTCCAGTCCGCGGGCAGGGCCGGCAGCAGCGTCACGACGTCGTTTTGGCTCTGCAGCACCAGTTCCGCGAGGCCGGCCGGGAAGCCGTAGTTGCCGTCGATCTGGAACGGCGGGTGCGTGCTGAACAGGTTGGGCAGCAGCCCGCCCCACTCGGAGCCGTCGACCGGGGCGTCGCGGTGGCGGTCGCCGGTGACCGGCTGGGTGGCCTCGTTCAGCAGCTTCCGCGCGGTCTCACCGTCGCCGAGCCGCGCGCGCAGCGCGATCTTCCACGCCCACGACCAGCCCATCGCTCCCGGTCCACGCCGGTCCAGCACCCGGCGGGCCGCTTCCGGGGAGTCCAACTGCCCCAACGGGTACAGCGCGACGAGATGGGACAGGTGCCGGTGCGTCGAGTCCTCTTCGGGCAGGTCCTCGGCCCACTCCCCCAGCCGCCCGTCGGGGAGCACGGGCAGTGGGCGCAGCCTCGGCAGCGCGGCCTCGATCTCGGCGTACAGCGGATCGTGCACTTCCAGGGCGTCCATCGCGGCGAGGCTCCGCTCGAGCACCGCGCGGATCAGGACGAGGTCCATGGTCGCCGAATGCGTCAGCGACTCCTTCGTCCCGGCTTCGGAGAGGAACAGGTTCTCCGGTGACGTCGACGGGCAGGTGCCGAGGAAGCCGTCGTCCTCGACCAGCCAGTCGAGGCAGAACTCGGCGCAGCCGCGCAGCAGCGGCCACGCCGTCGACGCCAGGAACCCCCGATCACGCGTGAAGTCGTAGTGCTCCCAGGCGTGCTGTACCAGCCAGGCGCCCCCCATCGGCCAGATCGCCCACGACGGGTTGCCGTGCCCCATGCCGACCGGCAGCGCCCAGCCCCACGGGTCGGTGTTGTGGTGGGTGACCCAGCCACGCGTGCCGTACAGCTCGCGGGCGACGTCGGCGCCGGTCACCGCGAGTTTCCCGAGCAGGTCGAACAGCGGACGGTGGCACTCGCCGAGCCCGGTCGTCTCCGCGGCCCAGTAGTTCATCTGGGTGTTGATGTTGATCGTGTAGTTCGACGACCAGGCCGGGCGCAGGTCGTCGTTCCAGATGCCCGACAGGTTCGCGGGCGGCGCGCCGGGCCGGGACGCGCTCGCCAGGAGGTAGCGGCCGTACTGGAAGAGCACGGTCGCCATCAGCTGTTCGTCCGTTCCGGACAGCAGTTCGGCGACGTCGTGGGTGCCGCCCCGCCGCTCGCCGATCCTCAAGCTCGCGGCCGCGAGCAGCGGTCGCAGGTCGGCTTCGTGTGCCCGCCGCAGAGCCTCGATACCTTCCGCGGCGGCCCGCTCAGCGAGGACGGCCGCGCGCCGCCGGTGTTCGTCGCGGGTGTGCTGGCGGTCGCCGATCCAGGCGTCGTAGGCGCTGGTCGAACTGGCCAGGACGATCAGGACGCCGGTCTCGGTCCGGGCGACCCGGACGGAAACCGCGGCGAACGGGTCGTACCCCTCGGCCGTTCCGTACCGCAGCGGTTCCGCCACCTGCGGTTCGTGCCGTGGTGCGCCGTCGACCGGGATCTCGATGCCCAGGTCCAGACCGTCGCGCGACACCTCACGCAACGGTGTCGACAGATCGACACCGACCTCGGTCCAGCCGGACAGCGCGACACACAGCACTTGCGCGGGCCGGCTCACCCAGACCGTCCGTTCGACGTCGTGGCCGTCGATGGTCAGCCGTTCGGTCGCGACGCCGTTGTCCAGGTTGAGGGTCCGGCCGTGCGAGGTGCCCTCGGGCAGCGTCAGCCAGAGGTCCACATAGGGAAGGAACTCCTGGCTGTACGGCCCTTCGAAGCCCATCAACAGGTCTTCGGCCCGCCGGAAGTCCTTCGCGAACACGGCTTCGCGTACTTCGGCGAGCCGTTCGGGACCGCCGTCGACCCCGGCCAGCGCGGCCGTCGGGCCGTCCGGGGTGCCGGACCAGACCGTGGCGTCGTTGACCTGGACGCGGGTGCGGCCGGCACCGCCGAAGACCATCGCGCCGAGCCGGCCGTTGCCGACCGGCATCGCCTCGGTCCAGTCGTTCGCCGGGTGTGGCCAGGAAAGCAGGAGATCCGTCATTTCAACCCCGTGAAGCCGATGGAATTGACCAGCCGGCGGCCGAACACCACGAAGAGCAGCAGCATCGGCAGCGCGGCGACGAGCGTGGCGGCCATCAGGCCGGCCCAGTCCAGCGCCGCCTGCGGCGAGGACTGCTTGAACACCGCGAGCGCCAGCGTGAGCGGGCGGACGGTGTCGTCGTTGGTGACCAGCAGCGGCCACAGGTAGTCGTTCCAGGTGTTTATGAACGTCAGCAGCGCCAGGGTCGCGATCGGCGCGACGCTCATCGGGAGGACGATCCGGAAGCAGACGCGCAGCGGCCCGGCGCCGTCGATGATCGCGGCCTCTTCGACCTCGTTGCTCAGCCCCAGCATGAACTGGCGCAGGAAGAAGATGTTGAACGCCGAGAAGAACGCCGTCGGCAGGATCATCCCGCCGAAGCTGTTGAGCAGCCCCAGGTCCTTGATCAGCACGAAGTTCGGCAGCAGCGTCAGCACCTGCGGCACCATCAGCGCACTCAACAGCACCGCGAACACGGCGTTGCGGCCCGGCCACCGCAGCCGCGAGAACGCGAACGCGGCCAGCGCGGAGAAGAACACCGTGCAGACGGTGAGCAGCACCGCGTAGACGATCGAGTTCCGCAGTGCGGACAGCAGGTCGATCGACGCGGCCGACCCACCTTGCGCCGCGGCCTCGGCCGGGGACGCCAGGCCCAGCGCACGCTTGAACGCGCCGAGCGTGAAGCCCACCGGGCCGGGCGACGACGGGTCCGTCGCCAAGGCGTAGTTGTTCGACAGCGCGGTCCGCACGATCCAGTAGAACGGGAAGATCGTGACGACCAGGACGAGCACGAGGTACGCCCAGGCGAGCACCCGGCCCGGGGAGATCCGGCGCACGGTCCCTCCTAGTTGGTGTCGGACTCGCCGGCGCGAGCCATCTTCAGCTGGGCGAAGGTGACGGCGGCCAGCAGCACGAACAGGGCCAGCGACATGGTCGCGGCGTAGCCGAAGTCGAACTGGCCGAAAGCCTTGTCGTAGATGTACATCTGGAGCACCTTCGACGCGTTCGCCGGACCGCCCTTGGTGGTCACCTGCACGATGTCGAAGATCTGGAAGGAGCTGATCACCGTCAGCACCACGACCATCACCAGGATCGGCCGCAGCAGCGGGACGGTGAGCCGCCGGAACATCTGCAGCTCGCTCGCGCCGTCGATCCGGCCCGCTTCGTACACGGTGGCCGGGATGGTCTGCAGCCCGGCGAAGATCAGCACCGCGTTGTAGCCCATGGACTTCCAGATGTTGAGCCCCGCCAGCGTCGGCACCGCCCAGGCTCCCGACCCGAAGAACAGCACCGGTTCCCCGGTGACCTTCGTGAGCAGGATGTTGACGATGCCGAGCTGCGGGTCGAGCATCCACGACCAGACGAGCGCGGTGACCACGCCGGAGATGAGGAACGGCAGGATCATCAGCCCGCGGACGGTGGCCGACACGGCGAGCCGGTGCAGGATCACCGCCGTCACCAGCGAAACCAGCACGCCGAGGACCACCGACAGCGCGACGAAGTAGACCGTGACGAACAGCGAGTGCCAGAACTCGCCGTCGCCCACGAGCTGTTCGAAGTTGCCGAAGCCGATCCAGCGCGGGTCGCTGAGGACGTGGAACTCGGTGAAGCTGAGGTAGAGCCCGCGCAGGGTCGGGTAGGCGAAGAACACGGCGAACCCGCCGAGCGCGGGGCTGATGAGCAGCCACGCGATCGGCGCGTCCCGCCGCCTAGACGGTGATCTTGTCGACGTCGTAGACATAGCCTGCCTGGTTGCCGATCTGGACGGTGTTGGCCCCGGCCTGCAGGTACACCGGTACGGTGACGGTCTGCGGCGTGTTCCAGTCGTCGTCGTTGCTGCCGGCGACCGGGAGCGGGAACGACGTCCCGTTCACCGTGACGATGCCGGTCCGGCTGGAGTCACCGTCCACGTAGGACAGCTGCAGCAGGTAGGTGCCCGCCTTGGCCGTGGTGACCGTCGGCAGGACGACGTACCCGCTGCCGCCGAGGTAACCGACCTTCTTGCCGCCCGAGCAGGCGCAGTCGTAGACGGTCGCGCCGCCCTGCGGGCTGCCGTTCTCGGCTTCGTAGGCCTTCGGACCGTCCGCCGCGGGTGTCGTGACGCTGATCTTCCGGCTGGGCGCCGACGGTTTGCCGTGCGGCTGGTTCGCGACGACCGTGAAGTCGTAGCTCGTCGAGGGCTTGAGGCCGGTGACCGTGACGTTCGAGCCGGTGGTCGTGGCGACCTTCTTGGTCCCCGCGAAGACGTCGTAGTTCTGCGCGCCCTTCGAGGCGTCCCAGGCCAGGGAGACGCTGGTACCGGTGGCCGCGGTGCCGTGCACGACGGCCGGGGCCGCCAGCGTGTTGCGGTCGCGCGGGGTCACCTTGAACAGGCGGGAGCCGTGCACGGGCAGGTCGGCGGTCGTCGAGCCGGCGTTCTTGTGCGCCCAGAGGTCGCGGATCTCGACCGGGCCGGTGATCCCGAGCTGCGCGAGGTCCGCCGTGACGCGGGCCGGCGTCGCGGCGAGGTTGAACAGCGCGACCGTGTAGCTGCCGTCGGCGTCGCGGTTGTACCAGACCTGCTGGTCGGTCGTCTGGCTCACCGGCTTGGCCGGGATCCCGGCCTGGTTGACCGCGATGACCTCGTCGTTGGTGAGCAGCTTGACGCCGTAGTCGTCGAGCTGGGTCAGGTCGTCGCCGATGTAGAGCGGTGCGGCCTCGATCGCCCACAGCGTCAGGTAGCTCTGGCGCTCGGCTTCGGTGAGGCCGTCCATCTTGCCGCTGCCGACGTCGACGGAGTCGAGGTTGTTCCAGTGGCCGGGCCCGGCGTCGGGGATCCACTGCACGACGTCGTTCCAGCGCTGCTTGACCGAGTTGTTCCAGGTCACGAGCGTGTCGCAGTAGCACTCGACGTCGGTGTCGACGCGCCAGCCGTTCGTGTTGGCCTTCCAGACGCCGGCCTGCCGGTGGCTGAGTGCCCAGGAGACGACGAACTCCATCGGGCGGCCGGTCTTGGCGATCGCCTGGTGCCACGCCTCGACGTCCGCGGTGTTGGTGTAGTTGTCGCCGCCCTTGAAGGAGCCGGGGCCGACGCCGTCGAGCTTGAGGAAGTCGACGCCCCAGCCGGCCAGCAGCTTCGCCACGGAGTCCACGTAGGACTGGGCGCACGGGTTCGTGAAGTCGATCTTGTAGGCGGAGTCCCAGCCGTTGGTCTTGCGCAGGTCGGGGTAGACGAGGTCCTTGGTGTGGCAGTTCGTGGTCCCCGCGATGGGGGAATTGCCGTCGTTGTAGGCCTTGAGGTCGAGGCCGACGGCCAGGTAGGACCCGAGCTTCAGGCCCTTCTTGTGGACGTAGTCGGCGACGTACTTCATGCCGTCCGGGAAGGTCGTGGGGTTGACGACCGGGCGGGCGTGCTCGTCGAACCCGTTCGACCAGCCGGCGTCGATGTTGACGTAGGTGTAACCGTGCTGCTTGAACTTCGCGGCGAGGACGTCGGCCTGCTGGAGCACGTGCTGCTCGGTGAGCCAGCTGGCCGGGCCGGTCGGGTTGACGCCGGGGTAGTTCGTCGACTCCAGGCTCCAGCTGCTCCAGCCCATGTACGGCTTTTGGGCCACCGGTTGCTGTTGTCCGGCCGCTTCCGCCGCTTCCGCCGCGGGGGCCGTCAGCAGGCCGGCGATCACCGTCAGTCCGGCGAGGGCACCTAGGGCCCGTCTGCCGCGTGCTGCCATGACCACTCCTTCGAGGTCGGTGGAATCATCGGATGACCGCGGTTCGATCGAGCAGAACCGTGGATCCTATAGGATCGACGACGGCTGATTCTGGCTGTTCGGGTTCGCCGATGTCAACGGCTTCAGTGGACAAAGATCGGACGAATCCGGATTGTCGGGGGTGACGGCTAGGTTCGGGGCATGCTGACCACGCTGGCCGTCGAGAACTACCGCTCGCTGCGCGACCTGGTGCTGCCGCTGTCCGGGTTGACGGTGGTGACGGGCCCGAACGGCAGCGGCAAGTCGAGCCTGTACCGGGCGCTGCGGCTGCTGGCGGACGCGTCCCGCAACGGCGCGGTGGCGGCCCTGGCGCGTGAAGGAGGTCTGCCGTCGACGCTGTGGGCGGGCCCGCAGAACGGCGCCCGCCCGGGCGCGCGGGTCCAGGGCACGGTGCGCACGAAGGCGGTCGGTCTGAGGCTGGGGTTCGCGGGCGACGAGTTCGGCTACGCGCTCGACCTGGGCCTGCCGGTGCCCCAGAAGAAGACGATGTTCAACCTGGACCCGGAATTCAAGCGCGAGGCGGTGTGGTCGGGACCGGTCCTTCGCCCGGCGTCCCTGCTGGCGGACCGGGCCGGCCCCTCGGTGCGCACGCGGTTCCTCGGGCGGCTGGGATCCGGAGGCGTTCCGGATCCGCCTGACGGACAGCATGCTGAGCGAGTTCGCGGACCCCCGGGCCTGCCCGGAGCTACTGGTGGTCCGCGAGCGCATCCGATCCTGGAGGTTCTACGACCACTTCCGCACGGACGCGGCGGCCCCGGCCCGCCAACCCCGCCCGGGCACGCGCACGTTCGTGCTCGCCCAAGACGGTGCGGACCTGGCCTCGGCATTGCAGACGATCATCGAGATCGGCCGGTCATCGGAGCTGGCGTCAGTGGTGGACGCGGCATTCCCGGGCTCCCGGGTATCAGTGGAGTCCCAGAACGAGGTGCTGTCAGTGCGCTTCCACCAGCACGGGTTGTTGAGGCCGTTGTCGGCGGCAGAGCTGTCGGACGGGACGTTGAGATTCCTGCTGTGGGTGGCGGCGCTGCTGACGCCGCGGCCACCGGAGTTGTTGGTGCTGAACGAGCCGGAGACCTCGCTGCACCCGGAGTTGCTGCCGGCACTGGCGGCGCTGATCGCGACGGCGGCGAAGGAGACGCAGCTGGTGGTGGTATCGCACGCGTCCCCGCTGATCCGGGCGTTGGCAGAGGTGGCGGAGGTCGGCGAGCTGGAGCTGGAGAAGGAGGCCGGGGAGACGAAGCTGGTGGGGCAAGGGACGTTGGACCGCCCAAGCTGGCCCTGGCCGAGCCGCTGACCCCGGCGCCAGATGGCATGAAAGGGTCGTTCATGTCATCTGACGCGATGAAAGAGTCGTTCATGACGCGCAGCGTCGCGGCGTCCAACCGGCAGCCGGCAAAGCAGGCCTACCACTAGGCAACCGGCAGCCGGCAACGCAGGCCGACCACGAGCTCACCAGACCTCCCCCGCCCCTCATCCCAAGCCGCAGTTCAGTCGAGGCTCGGGTTTGTCAAGGCACGCTTTCCCGCCTTGACAAACCCGAGCCTCGACTGAGAATCCGAAAGGAGGGGCGGGGGAGGTCGGACCCGACTCAGCCGCGGAAGACTGTCCTACTGCCGCGGCAGAGGGCAGTGGCGGGGTCCCGCTTTCGCCGCGACAGCGGGACCCGCCCTCCACTGCAGCACCGGCTTCGCCCTCTACCGCGGCAAAAAGCAAAAGACTGTCCTCGCCGGACGGGCAGGCTCCGGGATGACCAAGACCCCCGCAGTCCCCTCCAGTTCTCGGGTGGGTCGCTGGGTGGTCATCCCGTCGCCTGAACGAGGCCTATCACTTTGAGCCGGGCCCGCAAGCCTGGCATTCTCCCTCACCCCGGGCAGCCGGTTGCGGGCCCGGCTCAAAGTGATTTACCGGCCTCAGGCGACGGGATGACCACCCAGCTTCTTTTTCGGGCTAGCGCCCGCTCGTGCTCTCGCGGACCTCCAGCGCGAACGGCGTCTGGATGTCCTGCGGCGGCAACCCCTTGTCCCCCGTGATCCGCCTGTGCACCAGGTCGATCGCCGCCTCGGCCAACGCCGTCTTGTCCGGTGCGATAGTCGTCAACGAGGGCAACGAAAACGCGCTCTCCTCGTTGTTGTCGAACCCCACGATCGCGACGTCCTCCGGCACCCGCAGCCCCAGCTCGGCCACCGCGCGCAACGCACCGATCGCCAACAGGTCGTTGAAGCAGAACACCGCGTCCGGCGGCGCGGCCGAAGCCAGCAGGGACCGCATGGCCGCCGCCCCCACCGATCGGTGCCACTTCTCCGCCGGTGCCACCAGACTGTCCGAATAGGACAACCCCGCCGCCACCAACCCCGCCCGGTAGCCGGCCAACCGCTGCGAAGACGTCCCACGAGCCGGGTTCCGCCCGATGGCCGCGATCCGCGTCCGGCCGAGGGACGCCAAGTGCGTCACCGCCGTCTGAGCCGCCAGGACGTTGTCGATCGCCACGTGGTCGATCGGCACGTCCACCGCGTGCTCGCCCAGCATCACCAGCGGGATCTCCCCCGGCGACGGAAAGTCCGCCGCTTCCAAGGCTTCCGGGTGGACCAACGCCCCGTCGACCAGGTGGGGTCCCAGCGACGACAGCGTCTCGCGCTCCCTCGAGCGCGTCCCCTGCGTCTGCTCGATCAGGACGCTCCAGCCGCGCTTCTGCGCCGCCGTGATGACCAAGCCGGCCAGCTCGCCGAAGTACGGGATCGACAGCTCCGGCACCATCAGCGCCAGGAAGCCCGTGCGCCCGCGGCGCAGGTTTCGCGCGCCGACGTTGGGCCGGTACCCCGTCGCCGCCAAAGCTTCCTCGACGCGCCGGCGGTTCTCCGGCTTGACGAAGGCGTAGCCGTTGACCACGTTCGACACGGTCTTCACCGATACTCCGGCGAGCGTGGCGACGTCCTTGAGCGTCACGGTCACGGGCGGCTCCTTCTCAGGTGGTGAGCACGAAGCATAGCGACAATTTGCCGGTTTACAACGTTGTTCCAACGATGTAAAAAGTACCTCAAGGCTCCCGCGGTGACTCCGATCACCCCGGTGAGCGGGCCACCACCGTCGCTGCCCGAGGAGTCACCGTGCCTCTGTCCACCCGTCCCCTCCTGGTCCTGGCCACCGCGGCCGCCGCCGCGCTGACCCTGACCTCCTGCACCAGCCGGGAAGAGACCCCGGCCGCCCCCTCCAGCGGGGGCGGACCCGCCGCCAGCGCCCAGTCGGTCGCGCCGTCCGCCGACGGCTGCACCATCGACAAAACCGGTTACCCCAAGGTCGACCTCAAGACCGCGGTGGTCGGTTTCTCACAGTCCGAAAAGGAAGCCAACCCCTTCCGGATCGCCGAGACGCAGTCCATCCGGGACGAAGCCGCCAAGCTCGGCATCGCGAACGACAAGCTGCTCGTCACCAACGCCCAGAGCGACCTGAACAAGCAGATCAGCGACATCAAGTCGATGCTCGACCGGGGCGCCCAGCTGCTCGTCGTCGCGCCGCTGAACTCCGACGGCCTCCAGCCCGCGCTCGACGCGGCGAAGGCCAAGAAGGTCCCGGTCGTCACTATCGACCGCAAGGTGACCTCGCAGCCCTGCACCGACTACCTGACCTTCATCGGCTCCAACTTCGTCGAGCAGGGCAAGCGCGCGGCGCAGGAGATGGCGCGGGTCACCGGCGGCACCGGCAAGGTCGCGATCCTGCTCGGCGCGTCCGGCAACAACGTCACCACCGACCGCACCTCCGGCTTCAAGGACGAGCTCGCGAAGACGGCCGGGCTGTCCGTGGTCGCCGAGCAGACGGGTGAATTCGACCGGTCCAAGGGCCAGGCCGTGATGGAGCAGCTCATCCAGAGCCACCCGGACATCACCGCCGTCTACGCCGAGAACGACGAGATGGGCGTCGGCGCGGTCAACGCGCTGAAGACCGCCGGCAAGACGCCGGGCAAGGACGTCAAGGTCATCTCGATCGACGGCACCCGCAACGCCGTGCAGCTGATCGCCGACGGCAGCTACAACGCCGTCATCGAGTCCAACCCGCGCTTCGGCCCGCTGGCCTTCCAGACGCTGCAGAAGTTCGAGAACGGCGAGGCCATCCCGGCCAGCATCGTGATCACCGACGACCAGTACGACGAGACCAACGCGGCCCAGAAGGTCGGGAACGCGTACTGATGACGGCAGCCACCGAAGAGGACGTCGCCATGACGACCACACCGGTGCTCGAGGTGGCCGGGGTGACCAAGCGGTTCCCCGGCACCCTCGCGCTCGACGACGTCAGCTTCACGCTGCGACCGGGCGAGGTGCACGCGCTGGTCGGCGAGAACGGCGCGGGCAAGTCCACGCTGATCAAGGTGCTCACCGGCGTCTACCAGCCCGACGAGGGCGAGGTGCGCCACCTCGGCGAGCCGGTGACGTTCAAGCGGCCGATCGACGCGCAGCGGGCCGGGATCTCCACGATCTACCAGGAGGTCAACCTCGTCCCGCTGATGAGCATCGCCGGCAACGTCTTCCTCGGCCGCGAACCGCGCACCAAGGCCGGTCTCGTCGACTGGTCCAGGATGTACGCCGACGCCCGCGAGCTGCTCAAGGGCTACGGCATCACCGACGACGTCAAGCGCCCACTGCACACCCTGGGTGTCGGCGCGCAGCAGATGGTCGCGCTCGCCCGCGCGGTCTCGACCGACGCGAAGGTCGTCATCATGGACGAACCGACGTCGTCGCTCGAGCCGCGCGAGGTCGAGACGCTCTTCGAGGTGTTGAACCGGCTGCACGCCGAAGGCATCGCGATCGTCTACGTCAGCCACCGGATGGACGAGCTGTACCGGGTCTGCGACAGCGTCACCGTGCTGCGCGACGGCCGGGTCGTCCACAGTGGACCGTTGAAGGACCTGCCGCGCATCGAGCTGGTGAGCAAGATGCTCGGCCGGGAGATCAAGCAGATCCGCGAGGAAGGCGTCACGGCGTTCGGCGAGGAGCACGACGTCGAGCGCGAACCGCTGCTCAAGGCGGAAAACCTGTCCGGCATGCGGCGGCTGCACGACGTCTCGGTGAGCATCCGGCCCGGCGAGGTCGTCGGCCTCGCCGGCCTGCTCGGCTCCGGCCGCAGCGAGACGGCGCGGGCCATCGTCGGGGCCTTCCCCCTCGACAGCGGATCCGTGCTGCTGGCCGGGAAACCGCTCAAGAAGGGCAAGATCAAGGCCGCCATGCGGGCCGGGATCGCGCTGCTGGCCGAGGACCGCAAGACCGACGGGATCATCCCGAACCTGTCGGTCCGCGAGAACATCGCGCTCGCCGCGCTGCCGTCGCTCTCGCCGTTCGGCCTGGTCAGCAAGGCCAAGCAGGACAGGATCGTGAAGATCTTCATGGAGCGCCTGCGGATCAAGGCCGCCAGTCCCGAGCAGAAGGTGTCCGAGCTCTCCGGCGGCAACCAGCAGAAAGTACTGCTCGCCCGCTGGCTGGCCACCGGCCCGAAGATCCTGCTCCTCGACGAACCCACGCGCGGCATCGACGTCGGCGCGAAGGCCGAGGTGCAGGCGCTGATCGACGAACTCGCGCAGGAAGGGCTCGGCGTGCTGCTCATCTCGTCCGAACTCGAAGAGCTGATCGACGGCTCCGACCGCGTGGTCGTGCTGCGCGACGGCTCGGTCGTCGGCGAGCTGACCGGCGACCGGATCACCGAAGAAAACGTCCTGACCGCCATCGCGGCAGAAGCCACAGAGGGTGACAACGATGTCTAGCGCCACCCTGACGAAAAGTCCCGACCGCGCGAAAGTCACGGCGTGGCTGCAGAACTACGGCGTCTACCTCGCCGTCGTGGTACTGCTGCTGTTCAACGTCGTGTTCACCGAGAACTTCCTGTCCACGGCCAACTTCCGCACCCAGCTGGTGCAGGCGGCGCCGGTCTGCATCGTCGCGCTCGGCATGGCGCTGGTGATCGGCACCGAGGGCATCGACCTCTCGGTCGGCTCGGTGATGTCGATCGCCGCCGCGCTCATCCCGCTCTACCTGGGCGCCGGCCCGCTGATGGCGATCATCGTCGCCGTCATCGCCGGCGTGCTCTCCGGTCTGTTCAGCGGCTACCTGGTGGCGTACCTGGGGATCCAGCCGATCATCGCGACACTGGCGCTGCTGGTCGGCGGGCGGGGACTCGCCCTGGTGATCGCCCACGGCCAGCTCGTCCAGCTGCGCAACCAGGACTTCCTGGAGCTGGGCACCGGCGACCTGCTCGGCGTCCCGATCATGGTGATCGTCGCGGGCGTGCTGGCGGTGCTGACCGGGCTGGTCGTCCAGCGCACGACGTTCGGGCGGCACCTGGTCGCGGTCGGCGGCAACCGCGCCGCGAGCACCCTGGCCGGCCTGCCGGTGAAACGCGTGCTCATCAGCGTCTACGTGATTTCCGGGGCGCTGGCGGCGATCGCCGGCGTGCTGGCGACGTCGCGGCTGGCCGCCAGCGACCCGAGCGACGTCGGCCTGCTCATGGAGCTGTCCGCGATCACCGCGGTCGTCGTCGGCGGCACGCCGCTGACCGGCGGCCGGGTCCGCGTGCTCGGCACCGTGTTCGGCGCCCTGCTCATGCAGCTCGTCCAGGCGACCCTGATCAAGCACAACCTGCCGGACTCGACCGCGCAGATGGTCCAGGCGGCCATCATCGTCGTCGCGGTCTACGTCGCGCGCGAGCGGAGCAGCCGATGACAGCACAGTCCGCCACTCCGGTTTCGGCGCGCAACGCCGCGTTCGCCGGGGTGCTGCAACGCCAGGGCGCGGCCGTCGTGCTCGTGCTCGGCATCTTCGCTTCGTGGTTCGCCTTCCCGCACTTCGGCACCGCGGACAACCTGCGCAGCCTCGTGCTGCAGGGCTCGTTCCTCGCGGTGATCGCGCTGGGCATGACGTTCGTGATCATCTCCGGCGGCATCGACCTGTCGGTCGGGTCGAACTACGCGCTCGGCGGCGTCCTCGCCGCCTGGGGCGCGCAGTACGGCCTGGTCGTCGCGATCCTGTTGCCGCTGGCCGTGTGTTCGCTGATCGGCTTCGTCAACGGCCTGCTCATCGCCCGCACCGGGATGGCGCCGTTCATCGTGACGCTGGCGTCGCTGTTGTTCGCCCGGGGTTTGTTGCTGGCGCTGACGTCCGAAGGCGCGACGACGTACAAAGTGGACCCGGGTTCGGCGTTCCTCTGGCTCGGCCAAGGCACGATCTTCGGCGTCGGCGTCCCGGTGTACCTCGCGCTCGTACTGTTCGCGCTCGGCGGGCTCCTCCTGCGCCGCACGCGGTTCGGCCAGTCGGTGTTCGCCATCGGCGGTGCCGAGCAGTCCGCGCTGCTGATGGGCCTGCCGGTGGCCCGCACCAAGATCAGCCTCTACACGCTCAGCGGTGGCCTGGCCGGGTTCGCCGGCGTCCTCACCGCCGCGTACCTGCAGTCCGGCGTCACGGTCATCGGCGTCGGCACCGAACTGGACGCGATCTCGGTCGTCGTCATCGGCGGCACGCTGCTCACCGGCGGCGCCGGGACGATCATCGGCACGCTCGTCGGCGTGCTGCTGCGGACGCTGATCCAGAACGTCATCAACCAGATCGGCACCCTCGACTCCAACTACCAGACGGTGGTGAGCGGGGCCTTCCTGCTCGTCGTCGTGGTGATCCAGCGCGCCCTGGCGCGCTCCCGGACCCGCTGAGCCCCAGTCCCCCAACAGGAGGTCTCAACGATGTTCCACCCTGCCCGAAAAACCCGGAGATGGCTGACCGCGGCCGCCGCGTTCGCGGTCGCGGTGGCCGGCCTCGGCACCGTGCCGGCGGCGAGCGCCGCCGACGCACCGCAGTGGCAACGGCTCACGCCACCGCTGTCGACGCCCTGGACGAAGGACGTCTCCCCTGCCAATGCCCTCCCCGACTACCCGCGGCCGCAGCTGACCCGCAACCAGTGGCAGAACCTCAACGGCGTCTGGGAGTTCGCCAAGGCGACCCCGGGTGAGGCCGCGCCGATCGGGAAGACGCTCGGCGAGCGGATCCTCGTACCGTACCCGGTCGAGTCCGCGCTGTCCGGGATCATGCGTCACGAGACGAACATGTGGTACCGCCGCACGTTCGAGGTCCCGAAGAACTGGCAGATCGGCAAGGGGCAGCGGCTGCAGCTGCACTTCCAGGCCGTCGACTACGACGCGACGGTCATCGTCAACGGCAAGACCGTCGCCCGCCACACCGGCGGCTACGACGCGTGGTCCGTCGACGTCACCGACGCGCTGACCACGAAGAAGACCCAGGAGATCGTCGTCGGCGTCGCGGACCCGAACGACCAGGGCGGACAGCCGATCGGCAAGCAGCGCCAGCCCGGTGACGGGATCTTCTACACGCCGTCCTCCGGCATCTGGCAGACCGTGTGGATGGAGCCGGTGGCGACCGCGCACGTCGACCGCCTCGACGTCACCCCCGATGTGGCGAGTGGTTCGGTCACGGTGAACGCCGTGGTCGGCGGGCCGGTGAAGCAGCGCGTCGAAGCCGTCGCCTACGACCACGGCCGCCCGGTCGGGCGCGTGTCCGGGGACGCGAACAAGCCGTTGAAGCTCAAGGTGGACCGGCCGCACCTGTGGTCGCCGGACGACCCGTTCCTCTACGACCTGCGCGTGAAGCTCTCCGGTGGTGACGAAGTCGGTTCGTACTTCGGCATCCGGTCGATCAGCGTCGGCAAGACCGCCGACGGCAAGCAGCGGATGCTGCTCAACGGCAAGTTCGTCATGCAGGTCGGCCCGCTCGACCAGGGCTTCTGGCCGGACGGCATCTACACCGCGCCGACCGACGCCGCGCTGAAGTTCGACCTGGAGCAGGAGAAGGCGCTCGGCTTCAACATGGTGCGCAAGCACATCAAGGTCGAGCCGGACCGCTGGTACTACTACGCCGACAAGCTCGGATTGCTGGTGTGGCAGGACATGCCGGCGATGAAGGACGACGTCGAGCCGACCCCGGCCTCGCGCGTCAACTACGAGTCCGAGATGCACCGGATGATCGACCAGCACCGCAGCTTCCCGTCGATCGTCACGTGGGTGCCGTTCAACGAGGGCTGGGGCGACTACGAAGTCGGCCGGATCGCCGACGAGGTCAAGTCGTGGGACCCCTCTCGGCTGGTGAACGCGGAATCCGGCGTCAACTGCTGCCGGTCCGAACCGGACAGCGGTCGCGGTGACATCTACGACGACCACACCTACACCGGCCCCGGGACGCCGACGCAGACCGGGACGCGCGCGGCGGTCGACGGCGAGTACGGCGGTCTCGGCCTCAAGGTCGACGGCCACCAGTTCGACCCGGCGGGCAGCTTCGCCTACGAGATGGAGCCCGACAGCGCGACGCTGACCCGGCGCTACGGCGAGCTGCAGCAGCGCCTGCTGCTGGTCGCCCAGCGGTGCGGTGTCTCGGCCGGCGTCTACACGCAGACCACCGACGTCGAGAAAGAGGTCAACGGCTTCTTCACCTACGACCGGCAGGTGAAGAAGATGGACTTCGCGGCGGTCCGCGCGGCGAACCTGGCGGTCATCAAGGGCGCCACTGGTGCTCCCGTTGCGGGTCCTTCGGTGCCCCAGGGCACGCCGGGCATCGACGGCATCGCGGCGTACGGGTTCGACGAGAACACCGGCACGACGGCGGCGGACAGCGTCGGCGACCACGACGCCACGCTCGTGGGCGGCGCGTCCTGGACCGCGGGCAAGAGCGGTTCGGCGCTGGCGGTGAACGGGTCGGGCCAGTACGCCGACACGGGCGCCGCGCTGGTGAACACCGAAGGCAGCTACAGCGCGGCGGCGTGGGTGAAGTTCAACGCCGTGGGCGACGGCTTCCAGACGGTGGTGAGCCAGGACGGCGACAGCAACAGCGCGTTCTTCCTGCAGTACTCGGGCCAGGACCACCGGCTCGCGATGAGCTTCGTCGGCACGCGGGCCCTGGCGCCCACGGCCCCCGAGGCGAACCGCTGGTACCACGTGGTCGGCGTCCGAGACGCGGCCGCGGGAACGCTGAAGCTGTACGTCGACGGCCAGCTGGCGGCCACGAAGAGCGTCTGCCTCGGTGACGCGTCGACGGGCCACACGGTGATCGGCCGCGGCAAGTACGGCGGCAACCCGGTCGACTACTTGAACGGGGCCGTGGACCAGGTCCACGTCTACGACCGGGCGCTGTCGGACGCGGACGTGAGCGCGTTGTACACCAGCGGGAAGTAGGCAACCGGAAGCACACCTGAAGCGTGTTGAGCCCGGGGACCGCGATCGCGGTCCCCGGGTTTCGCATTCAGGGGGTGAGCCTTTTGGGCTCTCGAAGATCGTCGCTGCCCGCCCGAGCGGGCGTCCTCGCCGCCACCGCGGCGTTGTTGCTGGCCGGAACGGCGCTGCCGGCTTCGGCCACGCAGATCACGTCGATCCAGTCGACGTCCTGGTCGTACATCGACTCGGCCCAGCCGAAGAAGAGCTTCGCCGACCCGGCCGGTGACGCACCGATCGGTGCGAAGACCGACCACGGCAAGAAGCACGTTTCGAAGTCCTACTTCACGTTCGACCTTTCCGGGCTGCGCGGCGCCAAGGTGCTCTCCGCGGAGCTGTCCGGAAAGGAGACCGCGGTCGCCGACTGCTCGGCGCCGCGCGGCACCGAGCTGTGGGTCACGGCCCCGGTGAAGAAGGCGCCGACCTGGGACGACCAGCCTCGCGAGCTGACCAAGCTGGCCGGCCCGGGCAGCCTCGACGTCTGCCCGTCGGACTACCTCGACTGGGACGCCGGACCGGTGCTGCAGCAGGCGATCGACGCCGGTCGCACGTCGCTGACCATGGTGCTGCGCCTGCCGGACAACCAGCAGTACAACCCGCGGTTCGGCCGCACCTACCGGCCGATGCTGTACGTCAGCATGGACAAGAACCAGCCGCCGGTGACGCCGACCGCGCTCAAGACCGGTGCGCACCCCTGCGCGGAAACCCCGCTCGTCCGCCGCGGCGGCGCCGCGATGTCGGCCACCGTCAGCGATCCGGACGACTACAGCTTCGAGGCCGAGTTCGCCTGGTGGCCGGTGGACCACCCCGACCAGCGCGCGACCGGCATCGACTACGTCTACGGCTCCGGCGCGTACTTCGACCCCGACTCGCAGCTCGCGGACGGCGTCACCTACGCGTGGCAGGTCCGCGCGAAGGACAGCCTGGCCGCGAGCCCGTGGAGCGAAACCTGCCGGTTCACCACGGACTTCACCCCACCGGCCACGGCGCCGACGGTCACCTCGACCGACTACGTGTACGAGGTGCCAGGCAAGGGCGGCATCGGCATCCCGGGCGACTTCACCCTCGACGCGGGTGGGGACACCCAGGTCGTCGGCTTCCAGTGGCAGGCCGGGTTCACCGACAGCGGGTACGTCGCGGCCGACCGGCCCGGCGGCACGGCCACCGTCCGGTACACCCCGCGCGACGACGGCCCGATGAGCATGTCCGCGAACGGCCTCGACGCCGCCGGGAACTACGGCCCGTCGGGCGACTACCGGTTCTTCGTGGCCCGCAACGGTCCCTCGATGACGTGCACGCCGGCCCGGGCCTTCCTGGGCGAGACGCGGCAGTGCGTGTTCGGCCCGCACAGCACCGACGGCGCCACCGAGTACCTCTACAAGATCGACGACGAGCCGGAGGTCACCGTACCCGCGGGCCCGGACGGCACCGCAGCGATCAGCGTCACCCCGACCGACGCCGCGAAGTCCTACCGCGTCAGCGTGCGGGCCCGGATGACCAACGGCAACCTGTCCGGCGACGGCGGCGGCCAGATCGACATCGACCGGGGCGCACCCACGGTCGACGTGCCGGCCGACGCCATGGTCGGCAAGCCGGTCGTCCTGACGTTGCACGCCGTGCTGCCCGGTTCGACGTCGTTCACCTACGACTGGGACTACGGCGAGCCGGTGACCGTCCCGGTCGGGCCGGACGGCACGGCGCGGGTCACCGTGGTGCCGGACCGGCCGTACTACCACACGGTTCGGGTGTACTCGACGACCGCGGCCGGGCTCGGGTCGGCGACGAACGAAGAGAGCGTCATGATCGGCTCGGACGAACCGACCATCACGAGCACCGACTTCCCCGAGTGCTGCGAAGGCGGCTACGAAACCACGCCGGGCACGTTCACGTTCTCGTCGTCGCTTCCCGGCGTCGTGAGCTACACGTACTCGTTCTTCGGGGCGGCGCCGGTCACGGTGCCCGCGGGACCGGACGGCACGGCGAGCGTCACCTTGACGCCGCTCAGCACCGACACGCAGTACCTGGACGTGACGAGCAAGTCCGCCGACGGATGGGTGTCGGCGCCGGGCTACTACCGCTTCTACCCGAAGTCGGCCGCCCCGCCGCTCACCTGTGACGCGACGGGCAACCTGCGGCCCGGCCAGGTGGTCCGCTGCACGCTGACGCCGGTCCAGCCGGGGTTGGCCTCGTACGGCTACCGCATCAGGGCGAACGAGACGACGCCGGATGTGGTGGTCCAGCCGAACGCCGACGGCACGGGGACCTTCGAGTTCACCGCGCCGCCGACCGACACGAAGATCTTCCTGTACGTGGACGCGTGGAGCGCCAACGCGGCGGGCCAGCGCACGGAGACGTCGTACGAGAGCTACTACGTCGACCCGGACGCGGCGGCGAGCCGGGTGACGCGCGCAGTTTGACCTGGAGCCCGCTCCAGCCGCTACCGTCGCTGTCATGACCGATGATCGTTTCGAACGCGGCAAGCGGGCTCTGGTCGACCTCAACGGCGAAGAGACCGCGCAGCGCGTGCTCGACAGCCTCGCCGACATCTCGCCGAAGCTCTCCGACAGTCTCGTGTCGTGGGGCTTCGGCGAGATCTACACGCGGCCGGCGCTCGTGCCGCGCGACCGGCAGCTCGTCACGCTCGGCATGCTCACCGCGCTCGGCGGGTGCGAGCCGCAGCTGGAAGTGCACGTCAACGCGTCGCTCAACGCCGGCCTGAAGCCGGAAGAGATCGTCGAAGCGCTGCTGCAGTCGGCCGCCTACTGCGGCTTCCCCCGGGCGCTCAACGCGACCGCCGTCGCGAAGAAGGTCTTCGCCGAACGCGGGCTGCTGCCGGTGGCCGACGCATGAGGGTCGTCCTCTTCGGCGCGACCGGCATGGTCGGCCAGGGCGCGCTGCGGGAGTGCCTGCTCGACGAGCGCGTCGAGGCGGTGCTGGCGGTCGGCCGGTCCCCGCTCGGCGAGACGCACCCGAAGCTCACCGAACTGGTGCGCGAAGACCTCTTCGCCCTGGACCCGATCGACGGCTACGACGTCTGCCTCTTCTGCCTCGGCGTCTCCTCGGTCGGCATGGCACCGGCGGACTACGAGCGGATCACCTACCAGCTGACCCTGTCGGTGGCCGGGAAGCTGCCCGAGGGAACCGCGTTCGTGTACGTCTCGGGTCAGGGCACCGACAGCACCGAACGCGGCCGCGTGCGGTGGGCGCGCGTCAAGGGCGCCACCGAAAACGCGCTCGCGAAGCTGCCGCTGCGCACCTTCGCCGTCCGTCCCGGCTACATCCAGCCGCTGTACGGGATCACGTCGAAAACCCGGCTGTACCGGACGCTCTACCGCGTCGCGATGCCGCTGTACCCGGTGCTGCGGCGGCTGTTCCCGGGGTTCGTCACGACCAACCGGGAGCTCGCCCTGGCGATGCTGGAAGTCGCCGAGAACGGCTACGAGAAGCGCGTGCTCGAGAACGCCGACCTCGTCACCGCCGCCGCGCGACGAGCCCGGCCAGCAGGTTCGTGAGGCCCTCGGCCAGCCCGTCCGCGAACGTCGGCACCCCGCCCACCTCGGCGGCGGCCGCCGCGACGGCGTCGGTCGGGTTGGCGTACGGCCACGCCCCCGACACCACGATCACCACGCCGAGGGCGAACTGGCGGGCCCCTTCGGCGGAGAGTTCCGGCACCCGCGTCCGGACCAGCGCGCCGAGCCGCTCGGTGTTGGCCGCGGCGCGGCCCTTGAAGCCGCGGGCGAACTCCGGCGAGATGTTGCGTTCCAGCACCGGCGCCATCGCGCTGACCAGCTCGCACAACAGCCGGCGCTCGGCCAGCGTCGCGGCGATCGTCCCCGCGACCCGCTCCTCGCGCGCGTAGCCGGGGTCCGGCGGCGCGGGGTCGCCGAGTGCGCCGTCCAGCTCGTCGAGCCACGCCGTCCACGCGGTGTCGAGGACTTCCAGGAAGACCGCTTCCCGGCTGTCGAAGTAGCGGAGCACGTTGGACTTCGCGAGCCCGACGCGGCAGGCCAGCTCCCGCAGGCTGATGTCGGCGACCGGGCGCTCGGCCAGCAGCTCCCGCGCGGCGGCGAGGATCGCGGTGCGGCGCGCCTCGATCTGCTCCGGCCGCCGGGCACGCTGGAATCCGGCGCTCATGGCGCCGACAGTATCGCCCTCAGCTGCGGCTGGTGGCCTCGCGCCGGGACTTGACCCGCCGGTAGCTCCAGATCAGCAGCGCGAAGAGGATCACCGACGACAGGATCAGGCTCGACCCGGTGCTCCAGCCGGCGAACGGCAGCGACTTCACCGTGCCCCAGACGATCCCCGCCGCCAGCAGCGCCAGCCCGGCCAGCACCGACCCGGCGATCCGCAACGGCGAGGACACGCTCTCCTCGGCCGCCTTCATCGCGCGGTCGCGCACCGGGTCGACGTACCGCTCGAGCGCCGGGAACTCCGAGGCCAGCAGCAGGAGCCCGGCGAGCACGAGCAGCAGCCCGGGGCCGGGCAGGACGAGCAGCAGCACCCCGACCAGCAGCAGGACGGCACCCGCCACCGTGATCAGGATCCGCTTCGCCTGTTTGCCGATGCCCACTGGGCGTCTCCCCTCGTTTCGTCCGATTCTTCCTGGTCGCGGCCTCGCGTGCCACTCACGAGGACCCGTGCCCTGGCCACGGCCACGGTCAGGCCCGCCAGCGCGACCACGCCGAGCGCGACGACGAGCCCCGGCCAGACGTAGAGCACCTGCGCGTAGGTACCCCGCCGGCCGGCGAATACCCACCCGAGCAGCTGCGGCAGGAAGGCCGGCGGGACGAGCGGGAGCAACGGCGGCACGACCCGCCACCACCGGGGCTTCCGGCGGGCCCGCCGGACCCCCAGGACGGCCAGTCCGACCGCGATCACCACCAGCGCGACGAGGACCCAGTCGGCGATCACCCCGGCGGGCAGCGCGGGCTCCGGCGCCCCGCCTTCCAGCAGGCTCGCGAGGCCCTGGGCCAGCAGTTCCGCCTCGTTGTCGAGCGCCATCCCGGTGTTGGCCACCACGGCGACGCCGTAGCCGCCGGGCAGCAGCACCTGCGCGGCAGTGTGGGAGAACCAGTCCCCGGTGTGCGACGCCCGGCCGTCCCGGACGCGCCAGCCCAGCGCGTAGTCGTGACCGGGTGCCGGGGTGTGCGCCAGCCGGACCGACTCCGGGGTGAGCACGCCGCCACCATCCCGCTGGGCGCGTAGCCACTTCGCCAGGTCTTCCGCGGTGCTCAGGACGCCGTGGCTGCCACCGGTGAACCAGTCCGGTTCGGACACCGGTACCTCGAACCCGAAGGCGCGGACGTACCCGGCGGTCCCGGGCGGAGCGTCCACGGAGGAGCTGGCGGACATGCCGAGCGGCGCGAACAGTCTCGTCTTCAGGTACTGCGCGAACGGCTGCCCGGCGACGACCTCGACGATCCGGGCGGCCACTTCGTAGTTCGGGTTGTGGTAGTGGAACTGCGTCCCGGGCTCGCTCGCCAGCGGTGCGTCCTTCAGCCGCGCGACGGCCTCGGCGAGGGTGTGCGGCTGCGACAGCGCGAGGTCGGGGAAGGCGGAATCGGCCATCCCGGACGTCTGGTCCAGCAGCATCCGGACGGTGATCCGCGCACCGCGGGCGTCGGCGAGCCGAAAGTCCGGCAGGTAGCGCGTGACGGGCTCGTCCAGCTCGAGCTGGTTGTGTTCGACGAGCTGAAGCACGGCGAAGGCGGTCATGGACTTGCTCAGCGACGCGATCGGCAGCGGCGTCGACGCGGTGATCGGCGCGCCGTCTGCGTCGTGGCCGTAGCCGGCGGCGCGGACGACGTCCCCGTCGTGGGTGACGGCGACCGCGGCACCGGGCAGGCCGGTGTGGTCGAGGTAGGCGCGGACGTACTCGTCGACGTCGGGCCGCTGCCCGGCGGCGGCCGGGGTCGCGGTGGCGAGCAGGAGCGTCGCGAGCAGGAGGAAAAGCCTGGTCATGGCGGTGAAGGTAGATCTTTTGCGGGTCCGCGGGCCGCTGCCGGACGACGTCGGCCACCCCCGACTTTCGGCAGGGTCTTGACAATCCGGCTATATTCAACGCGTTGGTTGATAAAAAGATTGGTTGATAAAGATGCCGGTTGACGAGGAGGCGCTGGACCGGGCGTTCACCGCGCTCGGCGACCCGATCCGCCGGGCCCTGATCGCCCGGCTGTCCCGCGGCGAAGCGACGGTCAACGAGCTGGCCGAGCCGTTCGCGATCACGAAGCAGGCGGTGTCCCGGCACATCGGGGTACTGGAGCAGGCCGGCTTGATCACGCGCAGCCGCGACGGCCAGCGCCGGCCGTGCCACCTGGTGCCGTCCGCCCTCGAAGCGCTGACGAGCTGGATCGACACGTACCGGCTGGCCACCGAACGCAGCTACCGGCGGCTCGACGCCGTCCTGGAAACCTTGGAGGAATCGCCGTGAGCACCACGATCACCGCCCGGCCGGGAACGCCGTTCATCGAGATCACGCGCGAGTTCGCGGCCCCGCCGTCGGCGGTCCTGCGCGCCCACACGGATCCCGAGCTGCTGGTGCAGTGGCTGGGCCCGCACGGGATGGAGATGGAGCTAGTGGAGTTCGACGCGAGATCAGGGGGTGGTTACGAGTACATCCACCGCGATTCCCGCGGCGAGTACCGCTTCCGCGGCGTGTACCACACGGTGAGCGCGGACCGGATCATCCAGACGTTCGAGTTCCTGGGCGCCCCGGGCGAAGTGACGTTGGAGTCGATGACGTTGACGGACCTCGACGGCCGAACGCGCGTGGTGACACAGTCGGTGTTCCCATCGGTATCGGCGCGCGACACGGCGTTGGAGAGTGGGATGAGCCGCGGGATCACGGAGTCGTTCGAGCGGCTCGACAAGGTGCTGGGGGACTGAGATGCCCAAGGTCGTCGCGAGTTTCTGCATGTCGCTGGACGGGTTCGTGGCACGCCCCGACGATTCGGTCGGGCCACTGTTCGACTGGTACACCGCCGGGGACGTCGAGGTCCCAATGGTGGGGTACCCGACGACATTCCGGGTGTCGCCTTCCAGTGCGGCGTACTTGTCGTCCTTTTTGGACATGGTTCGCGGCAGCGCTTTCGTCTGCGGGCGACGGGTTTTCGACTACACCCAGGGGTGGGGTGGACGTCCTCCTGGTGGGGGCGCGGCCTTCGTCGTCACTCATCGGCCTCCGCCTTCTTGGTCGTCTTCCGTTCTTGCGCCTTTCACTTTCGTTCCGGACGTAGCCCGGGCCGTCGAGCTGGCTGCGGCTGCCGGGGATGGGACTGTCGGGGTCTCGGGGCCTTCCATTGCCCGGCAGTGCTTGGAACTTGGGCTTCTCACTGAGGTTCGGATCGATCTTGTTCCTGTGTTCTTGGGTTCGGGGGTTCCTTACTTCGCTGGCCTCTCCCCTTCCTGCGCTTCGCTTGAACAGGTTGAGGTCGTGGTCGGGTCTGGCGTGACACACTTGGTTTACCGGGTCCATTACCCGCAGTCTTGAAGATGCCGCATCGATTCCCCACGCTTCGGTGCCTCTGGCGGACTTCGCTGGACCACCCGTTCGTGTGGTGATCATGCGTTCGAAGTCGGCTAACCTTGTTTTATGGCAACGGAAGCGGCGTGGAAAGCGGATGCGATGGCTCTGGCCGATCGCATCTCCACTCTGCTTACTGTAGTGCGCTCCGCCGAGGCCGAGATCGGTGCGTTGCTGGCGGAGATCGAGTGCCGTGGGGTGATGGAGCTCTTCGGCTACCGCTCTGTCGCGCGTCTCTTCGAGCACCTGGCGGACGTCCCGAAGTCCGCCGCTGAAACGGTCGTCAAACGAGCCCGCTCCCTCCACCCCGGCCACCACCTGGACAGCCCTCCCGCAGTCGCCCCCGCCACCGCCGCCGCGGCTGCCGAGGGCCGCCTGAGCAACCCGATGATCGACACCATCGTCGGCGCCTTAACGCAGATCCCGCCCGAGCACCGCGAGGACGCCGAGCAGCACCTGCTCACCTTCGCTGACGAGGCAGGCCACAAGCAGGTCGCCGCCCTCGGGGCTCGCATCATCGCCCACCTCGACCCCGACGGCCCCGAACCCGACACCACGGAACCCGCCATCCCCAACCGGGAACTCTCCCTACGCCGCAAAAGAACCGGTATCTGGGAGCTGCACGGCCGTTTCGACGACGAAACGGGTTCTCGGGCCAGCACCCTCCTGGACGCTTTGGCCGAACGCCGCACCACGGACGAAGGCGGCGACCACCGTTCCCCACAGGAACGCTACGGCGACGCGTTCTCCGACGCGATCGATCTGGCCCTCAACGCCCCGACGCTGCCGATGCAGGCGGGCGAGCGAGCCCACGTGATGGTCGCACTCCACCTCAACGATCTGAAGTCCGCAGTCGGCCAGGCAACACTCGGCGACACCGGCACAATCACGGCAGCCGAGGCCAGAATCCACGCCTGCGACAGCATGATCATCCCAGCAGTGCTAGGCGAGAAAAACGAGCCACTAAACCTGGGCCGCCTCCGCCGCCTGATCTCAGCGGGCTTACGCCGAGCGCTCTACCTGCGCGACCGAGGTTGCGCCTTCCCGGGCTGCCACCGCCCACCCCGGCATTGCCAGGGCCACCACATCCGCCACTGGGCCGAAGGCGGCCCGACGGACTTGGACAACCTGGTCCTGATGTGCGCCCACCACCACCGGTTACTGCACCGTTCAGGCTGGGAGGTCCGCATCGCCACCGACGGCCTTCCCGAGTTTCTCCCACCGGCATTCTTGGACAAGCGCCGAAAACCCAGGCGCAACAACCTGCACCAGCCACTGCCGTTCGCGGCTTGAGACAACCGAAGATGGCAAAGGCCCGCAGCCACCGGCTACGGGCCTACACCCACGTCCAGATCAGGAACCCGCCCCAACACACGAAGTCCGCTCATCCCACCAGAATTCCCAGCCGGCACGCCCCTCCCCCGAGCAGGGCAGTCAACAACGCCGCTCCGACCAAACGCCAACAGACAACGACTCCGCTCCCCGAACCCCAACTATCCGAGCACACCCACCGGCTGACAGAGATCCACCCACCAACACTGGCCACACCGACCACCAGCTACCAGCTACCGGCACCAGTCCTAGAACCGCAGCCGCCCAGCAGCGCAGCGACCCCGGCCGCACTCCCCGTCCTCCGCCCGCCGCTCCGACTGGAAGCCATCGGGCACCGACTCCAGTCCCGGCCCCTGCGCACCCCAGCGACACCGACCGCCTACAGAGCTGCCCTCGCCAACGCCAGCCACCTACCAGCTACTGGCACCGATCCCCGCAACGGCCCAGCGGCGCAGCAACCCGGCCGCACTTCCCCGCCTACAACTGCCGCTGCAACCGAATGCCATCCGGCACCGCCCCCGTCCCGGAACCCCCGCAACACAACCCGCCTGCAGGACTCGACTCACCAACGCCAGCCACCTCGCCTGCCGGCTACTGCCACCAGTCCCCGCAACCGCAGGTGCCTTCGCAGCGAAGCGACCCCAGCCGCACTTCCCGCCTACCGCCGTCGCTCCGACTCAAAGCCGACCAGGCGTCAACTCCAGACGCAAGTCCGCAGCAACCCAGCAACTCCAACCGCCTACAGAGCTCCGCCCGCCGGCGACACCACGCGGCACGCCACCAACCAACCGCAGGCAGCCCCTCCAGACCAGGCCGGCGAGCCCCCACCACCCGGTAGAGCCACCCCGGCAGACCATCTCCAGCTCAGCCGGCAGCACAGCACCACCACCACCACCACCGACCCGAGCCTCACCAGTCAGTCACTCCGACAGCGATCGTCGCCGCCCACCTGCAGAAAGCCACGCCGACCAGCCAGCGGCCGACCAAGCCCCGCCAGTCAGTCACTCGGCAGCTCTTCCCGGCAGCGACCATCGCCGCCCAGCGGCCGGCCGAACCATCAGCCGGCCACCGAACCCCTACTCCCCCACCTCAGCCAAAAGCTGAGCAAAGGGAACAAACCCCGCCCCCTCATCACCACCAACCCGACCATCCACAGCCGAAGCCAGCTCAGCCCCGGCCTTCTCGATCCGCCGCTGCAAGGCCCCCTCCCCGCTCCCCCAATCCGAAGAAGCGGCATAAACCCCCGTAGCCACCGGATCCGCCTTCAAGTACCCGAACAACGGCCGCAACTGGTAGTCCAACACCAACGAGTGCCGCTCGGTCCCGCCAGTGGCACCCAACAGCACCGGCTTCCCCACCAGCGAGTCCGCGTCCAGCACGTCGAAGAACGACTTGAACAACCCGCTGTACCCGGCCGTGAACACGGGAGTCACCACGATCAGCCCATCAGCGGAGACCACCGTCGAAATCGCCGCCTGCAGAGCCGGACTCGGGAACCCCGTCAGCAGGTTCTTGGTCACGTCCAGAGCGACGTCCCGCAGCTCCACCACCGAAACCGTGGAACCGGGAGAAGCAGCCACCGTGGCCGCCGCCAGCCGATCCGCCAGCAACCGGGACGACGACGGCACCGACAACCCCGCCGTCACCACCGCGAGCTTCATTCCGACACCTCCGAGAACGACGACGAAGACAAAGAAGCGTGCGTAGGCGCCTCGGGCACGTGAGCCGGCCGCATGGAGTCCAGCTCCTTGCGCAGCACCGGGACCACCTCCGACCCCAGCAGATCCAACTGCTCCAGCACCGTCTTCAGCGGCAACCCCGCGTGGTCCATCAAGAACAGCTGCCGCTGGTAGTCACCGAAGTGCTCGCGGAACGTCAGCGTCTTGTCGATGACCTCCTGCGGGCTGCCCACCGTCAACGGTGTCTGGTCGGTGAACTCCTCCAGCGTCGGCCCGTGGCCGTACACCGGTGCGTTGTCGAAGTACGGCCGGAACTCCTTCCACGCGTCCTGCGACCTCGGGCGGATGAACGCCTGCCCACCCAGCCCGACGATCGCCTGGTCCGCCGCACCGTGGCCGTAGTGCTCGAAGCGCTGTCGATAAAACGCGATCAGCTGCTGGAAGTGGGACGTCGGCCAGAAGATGTGGTTGGCGAAGAAGCCGTCTCCGTAGAACGCGGCCTGCTCGGCGATCTCCGGACTGCGGATCGACCCGTGCCACACGAACGGCGGCACCCCGTCGAGCGGCCGGGGCGTCGAGGTGAACCCCTGCAGCGGGGTGCGGAACTTGCCGGACCAGTCGACGACGTCCTCGCGCCACAGCCGGCGCAGCAGGGCGTACTTCTCGATCGCGAGGGGGATGCCCTGGCGGATGTCCTCGCCGAACCACGGGTACACCGGGCCCGTGTTGCCGCGGCCCATCATCAGGTCGACGCGGCCGTCGGCCAGGTGCTGGAGCATCGCGAAGTCCTCGGCGATCTTCACCGGGTCGTTCGTCGTGATGAGCGTCGTCGATGTCGACAAGATGATTTTGGACGTCTGCGCCGCGATGTACCCCAGCATCGTCGTGGGTGACGACGGTACGAACGGCGGGTTGTGGTGCTCGCCCGTCGCGAAGACGTCGAGGCCGACCTCCTCCGCCTTCAGCGCGATGCGGACCATCGCCTTGATCCGCTCGTGCTCCGTCGGCGTGGTGCCGTTGGTGGGATCGGTCGTGACGTCGCCCACCGAAAAGATTCCGAACTGCATGACCTGACTCCCTTCGCGAGCCCCATCTTACATGCGCGTTCAACTACTTCCAAGCAAGAGATATTCCGGCCGTCAATGCCCTGGAGGGCACCAAGTAAGGTCAAGGACATGGACGCGGAGCTCGGTCGGCTGGGTCTGGCAGAACGTTCGGTACGACTTCTCACGGGCCGCGACATCTGGGGTTCGATCACCCCATTGCTCGCGCCCCGCCGGAACCTGGTGGCGGCCTTCGGCCACGTCGGGCCCGGCGCGGCCGCCCTGTTGCCGCTGCAGCCCGGCGACACCCTGATCACGGACGCGAGCCTGGACACGGTGCTGTCCGGCGCGACGAGCCCGCACGCCCTGCTGCACTGGGTGAAGGCGGGCGTGATCGTGCACTCGCTGCGCGGGCTGAACGCGAAGCTGGTGATCGCCGAGGATGACCCGTCGTTCGTGGTCGTCGGCTCGGCCGACGTCACCGCCGCCGGGCCGCGGCAGCTGTTCGAGGCGGTCACGCTCTCGCACGAGAAGCACACCGTGGAAGAGGCCCAGGAGGCCTGGCTCGAGTGGTGCGACCTCGCCGGTCCCGCGCTGACGGCGGGTGACCTGGAGCCGCTCCTCGAGCAGTACGGCGCCGGCAAGCCGGTCACCGCGCAGCGTCCCGCGGCACCCGCGCGCCCGGCGGCGCCGAGCCGTCCGGTGGTCACCAGCCGCCCGGCCACGCCGGTCCGGCCCGCCGCCGCGACACCGCCGCCGTCACCGGTCCGCCCGGCCGTGCCCGCGCCGTCGCCGGTGCGCCCGGCCGCTCCCCCTTCCCCGGTGCGCCCGGCACCGGCCGAGACCGCCGCGCCGACCGAAACGGACACGCCCGCCGCCGCCCAGGACTCGCCCGCTCCCGAGGAGACCCCCGCGGCCACCAGCGCGACCTCGGAACCGGTTGCGGCGGCCGAGCCCGAAACCGCCGAGGTCGAAGCCACCGACGTGCCGCGCCCGAACTGGCCGCGCCCGGCGGAGCTGTACCTCGTCAGCCTCGTCGAAGGCGGCGAGCCGTCGGCCGAAGCCGAGTACCGCCTCGAAGAGCTCTCGCGCGAGTACACCCACCCCGGCGAGAACGGCGAACTCCCGTTCCGCGTCGAGCTGTTCTGGGCCGACGACGGCCAGGGCCAGGACCCGCCGCGCACGCTGCGCGCGGGCGTGCACGTGATCCGCGTCTACAGCCAGAAGCAGGGCCGGGCCCTGGTCGGGTCGCGGATCGAGGCCCCCGGTCTCGTGCTGCAGGCCTACACCGACGAGTTCGCCTACCCGCGCCGCACGTACTGCTACATCCTGACCCGGGAGCCGGCCGCGCGGCCGGCGTTCGGCGACCTCCGCAAGGGTCTCGCCACGATCGGCGAAAAGCCGAACTTCCGGAACAGCTTCCAGGTCCCGCGGAAGATCGAAGCCCTGCTGAGCCTGTGGCCCGACCTGGGGTACGACGCCCGTTAGGGGGCGGCGCGCGCCACACCCGGGGCGACAGGGCGCGGAAACTGTCGGGGCGGGCGGATATCCTGCAGTACGGTGCAGGCCAGTCCGCACCGCCACCAGCACTTTCGCGAGCCACGATCCGGGAGAACGACCCTGTGACTGCCGAGACCTTGTACGGGGCCGATGACCTGACCCACCTCGAGGGTCTCGAAGCCGTCCGCAAACGCCCCGGGATGTACATCGGTTCCACCGACAGCCGGGGCATCAACCACCTCTTCTCCGAGGTGGTGGACAACTCGACGGACGAGGGTGTCGCCGGCCACGCGACGAAGATCGTCGTAACCCTGCACGCCGACGGCAGCGTCCAGGTCGACGACGACGGCCGCGGCATCCCCACCGGCACCCACGCCAAGTCCGGTTTGTCCGGCGTCGAACTGGTGCTGACGCGCCTGCACGCCGGCGGCAAGTTCGGCGGCTCCGGCTACAAGACCTCCGGCGGCCTGCACGGCGTCGGCGCTTCGGCGGTCAACGCGCTGTCGCACCGCTTCGACGTCACGGTGAAGCAAGAGGGCAAGGTCCACCAGATGTCGTTCAAGCACGGCATCCCCGGCACCTTCGACGCACCCGGCCCGAAGGCGAAGTTCACCCGCCGGTCCGGGCTGAACCTCGTCGGCAAGATGAAGCGCGGCGAGCGCTCGGGCACGTCGATCCGCTACTGGTACGACGCGCGCTACTTCGAGTCCGGCGCGGCGCTGGACGTCGAGGGCGTGCGGGCGAAGCTGCGCAACACCGCTTTCCTCGTCCCGGGCGTCACGTACGTGCTGCGCACGGCGATCGAAGACACGATCAACGAAGAGACGTTCCACTTCCCGCACGGCCTGGCCGACATGGTCGACTTCCTGACCCCGTCGGGCGACAAGCCGGTCTGCGGCACGCTGCTGATCACCGGCGAAGGCACGTACAAGGAGAACGCGGCCGACGCCGCCGGCGTCATGCAGTCCAATGTGGAGCGTCACGCCGAGGTCGAGGTGGCGCTGCGCTGGGGCACCGGCTACGAGCGCACGGTCGAGTGCTTCACCAACACGATCCGCAACGTCCACGGCGGCACGCACCGGCGCGGCTTCGACCGCGCGGTCACGAAGGCGTTGCAGGAGGCCATCTCCAAGACCCGCGGGCTGCTCAAGCCCAAGGAGGACATGCCGACGATCGAGGACGTCCTCGAGGGCATGACCGCCGTCGTGCACGTCCGGCTGCCGGAGCCGCAGTTCACGTCGCAGACGAAGGACGAGCTGTCCACCGCCGGGATCACCCGGGTGCTGCAGGGCATCGTCGACAAGCACGTCAAGGCCTGGACCGAAGACCGCAAGACGAAGTCCGAAGCCAAGGTCGTGCTGCAGAAGGTCGTCGACGCCGCGCGCGTCCGGCTGACGCAGAAGCAGCAGAAGGACGCGGCAAGGCGCAAGACCGCGCTCGAAGGCGCGGCGATGCCGCCGAAGCTGGTCGACTGCCGCACCACCGGCGTCTCGCGCAGCGAACTGTTCCTCGTCGAGGGTGACAGCGCGCTGGGGTCGGCCCGGATGGCGCGCGTGTCGGAGTACCAGGCGCTGCTGCCGTTGCGGGGCAAGATCCTGAACGTGCAGAAGGCGTCCCTGGGCGACACGCTGAAGAACGCCGAGATCGCGTCGATCGTGCAGGTCCTCGGCGCGGGCACCGGTCGCACGTTCGACCTCACGACCATGCGCTACGGCCGCGTGATCCTGATGGCGGACGCGGATGTCGACGGTTCGCACATCCGCACGCTGCTGATCACGCTGTTCGCGAAGTACATGCGCCCGGTGATCGAGGACGGCCGGCTGTACGCGGCGATGCCGCCGTTGCACAAGCTCGTCACGAAGGGCCGCAACCCGGAGACGCACTTCACCTACACCCAGCAGGAGATGGAGACGAAGTTCGCCGAGCTGGAGAAGGCCGGCAAGAACATCGTCACCCCGGTGCCGCGGTTCAAGGGTCTCGGCGAGATGGACGCCGACGAGCTGTGGGAGACCACGATGAACCCGGCCACCCGCTCGGTCCGCCGGATCACCATGGACGACGTCGAAGCCGCCGAAGGCGCGCTGGAACTGCTGATGGGCGAGAAGGTCGAGCCCCGGCGGAACTGGCTGGTCGCCTCCTCGGACCGGATCGACCGCGAAGCCATCGACGCGTAATTTTTCTTAGCTACCAAGGAGTTCTGCCGTGGCACGCCGCAAGGGCACCACCACCAAGGTCGATCCCAGCGCGTTCGACTCCCCCGGGGCGCACGTCTTCGACAACTCGCTGAAGACCGAGATCGAGGACTCCTACCTGGAGTACGCGTATTCGGTCATCCACTCGCGCGCCCTGCCGGACGCGCGGGACGGGCTGAAGCCGGTGCACCGCCGGATCCTGTACTCGATGAACGAGAACGGCTACCGCCCGACGCACGCGTACGTGAAGTCGTCGCGCGTGGTCGGCGACGTGATGGGCAAGTACCACCCGCACGGTGACGTCGCGATCTACGACGCGATGGTGCGGCTGGCGCAGGACTTCTCGCTGAACGTCCCGCTGATCGACGGCCACGGCAACTTCGGTTCGCCGGACGACGGCCCGGCCGCCTCGCGGTACACCGAAGCGCGCATGTCGCCCGAGGCGATGCAGCTGGTCGGCGAGCTCGGCGAAGACACCGTCGACTTCCGGCCGAACTACGACGGTTCGCTCGAGGAGCCGTCCGTGCTGCCCGCGGCGTTCCCGAACCTGCTGGTGAACGGCACGTCCGGGATCGCGGTCGGGATGGCGACCAACATGATCCCGCACAACCTCGGCGAGGTCATCGCCGCGGCGCGGTGGCTGATCACGCACCCGTCCGCGACGCTCGACAAGCTGATGGAGTTCGTGCCGGGCCCCGACCTCCCGACCGGCGGCAGCCTGCTGGGTCTCGACGAGGTCCGCCGCGCCTACGAGACCGGCCGCGGCGTGGTCCGGATGCGCGCGAACTGCGAGACCGGCCCGCTCGAAGGCAGCCGCGGCCGGCAGGCGATCACCGTCACCGAGCTGCCCTACGGCGTCGGCCCGGAGAAGGTGATCGAGAAGATCACCGACGAGGTCAACAAGTCCAAGCGGCTCACCGGCATCGCCGACGTCAAGGACCTGACCGACCGCGAGAACGGCACGCGGCTGGTCATCGAGTGCAAGGTCGGTGTCAACCCGCAGGCGCTGCTCGCGGACCTCTACCGGCTGACGCCGCTGGAGCAGTCGTTCGGCATCAACAACCTGGTGCTCGTCGACGGCCAGCCGCAGACCCTGGGGCTGAAGGAGCTCCTCGAGGTCTTCCTCCGGCACCGCTACGAGGTCGTCACCCGGCGGACCAAGTACCGGCGGCGCAAGCGCGAAGAGCGGCTGCACCTAGTCGACGGCCTGCTGATCGCGTTGCTGAACATCGACAAGGTCATCAAGCTCATCCGCGAGAGCGAGAACGCACAGGCCGCCAAGGACGGCTTGATGACGCGCTTCAAGCTGTCGGAGATCCAGGCGACCTACATCCTCGACACCCCGCTGCGCCGGCTGACCAAGTACGACCGGCTGGAGCTGGAGTCGGAGCAGGAGCGGCTGCGCGAGGAGATCGCCGAGCTGTCGAAGATCCTCGACGACGAGTCCGTGCTGAAGAAGCTGGTCTCGGCCGAGCTGGCGAAGATCGCGAAGGACTTCCCGACCGAGCGCCGCACGTCCCTGATCGACGGTGACCTCAAGGAGGTCCTGGCCGCGTCGAAGCCGTCGGGCCCGCTGGAGGTCACGGACGACCCGTGCCAGGTGATCCTGTCGGCGACCGGCCTGGTCGCGCGCACGGCGGCGGAGTCGGAGGAGTCGACGGAGACGCGCCGGCGCAACGGCCGCGTGAAGCACGACGCCGTGGCGGCGGTGGTCCACACGACGGCCCGCGGCCAGATCCTGCTGGTGACGAGCCGCGGCCGCGCGTTCAAGACGGACGTGCTGCCGCTGCCGGTGCTGCCGGAACAGGCGGGCACGGTCTCGTTGCGCGGCGGCATGGCGGCGCGCGAGCTGGTCCCGCTGGAGAAGGGCGAGACGGTCGTCGGCATCGCACCGCTCGGCGAGCAGGCGGCGGGGTCCCCGGGCCTGGCACTGGGCACCCGCGCGGGCGTGGTGAAGATCTGTTCGCCGGAGTGGCCGGTCCGCTCGGACGAGTTCGAAGTGATCTCGTTGAAGGACGGCGACGAGGTCGTCGGAGCGACGTGGTTGACGGACGGCACGGAGACGCTGGCGTTCATGACGTCGGAGGCGTCGCTGCTGAAGTACGCGGCCTCGCTGGTCCGCCCCCAGGGCTTGAAGGGCGGCGGCATGGCCGGCATCAACGTCGGCGCGGGCACGGTGGTTTTCTTCGGAGCAATCCGCACGGACGACGACGAGCACGGCGAGCCCCTGGTGATCACCTCGACGGGCGCCAGCGTCAAGGTGACGCCGTTCAGCGAGTACCCGGCGAAGGGCCGAGCCACGGGCGGAGTCCGGGCCCAGCGGTTCCTGAAGGGCGAAACGGCTTTGCGAGTGGCGTGGATCGGCCCGAGGCCGGCCGGAGCGGCGAAGAACGGCGACCCGGTGGAACTCCCGGAGATCGACGTCCGCAGGGACGGTTCAGGCCACGCCCACCCAGGCCCGGACGTGGTAGGCCACCTCATCGAGCGCGACTGACCTGTTCCGGGGTGGCTCGACGCCGGGTCACCCCGGAGACCGGTCAGGCTCGCTCGGACATGGCGACGCCGAACAGCGGACAGGCCGGTGGCCGGTCCGGCGTCGCCGGTAACACCCGGTCGCAAAGCGCGCGCGGGCATTGGTGCATTGCCGTCGGGCCGGGGAAACTCTCGTCCTCGAACTCGCCGTGACGGATCGTCTGGTCCAGTTCCGCGGCGACGAGCCGGGCGATGTCCGCTTCGAGGGCGTGCCAGCCGGCGAGCGTGTCCTCACCCGCGCGCGTTGCCGCGACCAGTGCGTCGAAACGAGGCCGAAGCGCGAACCAGTTCGCGTCGCCGCCGATGCGTCGCAACCGGCCGCACACCGCCGCCCACTCCCGGCGGTGGGACTGTTCCGACATACGACCTCCGGTGTTTCCGCCGGTGACGGGACCTCGGTAGGGTGTCCAGCCTACGCAGCGACGCCTCGCCGGGGAGGTTCAGGTGGCCGATGCCGAGATCCTGACCGGTGGGGTCGATCTCCCGCCCGAACGAAGGGGCATGATCCGGCACGCTTTGCAGCGGATCGGCCGATCCGGCAACGGCTGGCACGGCCCGGTCGAGATGATCGAAATCACCCGGCTGATCGACGCCGGCCGGAGCGGTGCCGTCGTCGTCGAAGTCGCCTTGCGAGCCGGCGCCGAATACCGGCAACGGGTCGTGAAAATCGGCCCGGCCGCCGAAATGGCCACTGAATACGCCAATTTCCGGAAATACCTGGTGGAATACCCGGCGACCGTGTGCGCCCCCGTCCAGGAGGCGACGCCGGGAGCCGTGGATCCCGCCGCACAGCAGGACGGCGTGGTCGAGGCCGTGGCGTACGCGCACGTCGCCGAGTACGCCGGCCGGCCCCGGATCCCCGCGCCCACCCTGGAAGACCTCGTCCGCGCCGCGTTCGACGACCCCACCGAAGTCCGTGCGGCCCGGCGGATGATCGAGCAGTTGTTCACCAAGTTGTCGACCCCGTTCCACAACCGCCGCAGTCCCGTTCCGGAAGCGCGGAGCCTGCGCGATCTCAATCCTTCGCTCGGCCCTGACGTCGTGCTCGATCCCGGCTCGGTGCGTGCGGAGCCGGTCTATGCCGACGACGTCATCGAAGCTTCCTTCGGCAGCGGGCAATTCACCGTCGGACAGGAACTGCGCGTCGCGGATTCCGGTGGAGGAGAGATCCGGGTCGAAACGCCAGACGGGATAGCCTGCTTCGCCGGCCGAGTGGTCCAGACCCGGTTCACCGAGCAACGCCGGCGGCTCGACGGCGCTTTCACGACCATTGACCGGTCCGTCGATTCGGTGGTCGCCGACAGGGTGCGGACCGCCGATCCCGCCGGTGGCCTCCGTCCCGCGCTCACCGATCCCCGGTTCGGCCGCGTGCGCGGGGTCGTGCACGGGGATCTGAACGCGCGCAACGCGATGTGCGTCGAGGGCCAGCCGATCTTGATCGACTTCGCCATGACGACCGGCGACCGCCCCGTCCTGTCGGACGCCGCGTGGCTGGAGATCAGCCTCCTGCGTGACGTCTTCGCCGAGCTGCCGTACGCGGATCTCGTTCGCCTTCAACGCTTCCTCGCCCTCACCACCCGGTTCCGGCCGTACGTCGCCGATGTCGCCGAGCTCGAAGCGGTCTTCGACGGCCTGCTCGAAGGACAGGCACTCGTCGCCTTCCACCTCCTCCACGAGATCCGCACCCAGGCCCAGCGCACGTTCCCCGAAGCGGACGCCTGGCTCGATCACCTGGCCCAGCTGCACCTGTCTGCGTACCGCACGGTCAAGTGGGACACCCAGCCCCCCGGCGCGCTCCGTGCGGTGCACGCGGCCGCCGCGGTGGCCACCGAGTGGCTGGCCGCCGAAGATCCCTTCGCGCACTGGGACGACCTGCCGGAACTCCTCCGCCGCCTTTCGCCGATCACCGGCCTCACCCGGCCGGACGCCGTGACGGCGGTGGTCGGGCTGCTGACCGCGGTGGACCAGCGGCATCCGGGTGGCGAAGCACCCGACGTCGACGAACTGCGCGACCGCTTCGTCCGTGCGTACTACCTCGAGCAGGCCCGCGAACTGGTCGTGGAACTCTCGCGTGAACACGAAACCTTCCACGACACGATGGTCACCCGCTCAGTGCAGACGGCCGTGCTGACCGGCGGTCCTGGCGCCGGGAAGTCACGGCTGCTGCGCGAGCTGGCCTTCCGCGGTGCCCTCGACATCGCCCGCCCCGGACCGCGGGCGAAACCGCTGCGCATGCCCGTCCTCGTCTCCGCAGTCGATCTGGTGACGAGTGCCGAGCCACCGGACCTGCCGTTGCCTCCCGGAACACTCGTGCTCGGCGCCGTTCACCTCCTGCTCGACGGCCTCGACGAAATACCGGCCGAAGACCGGAACCGGATCGCCGCGTGGTCCCGGTCGCTCCTGAGCCGGTATCCCCGGATCCGGCTGACCATCGCGGTGCGCAACCGGACCTGGGCAGCCGACGCGTTCGACCTCCCGGTGCTGGAGCTGGAACCGTGGAACGACGCCGAGATCGGCTGGTACCTCAACGGGTTCCCCCTCACGGCGAGCGAGCGGGATGAGATCAAGAAGGGCATCCTCGAGCTGCACCGTGCCGATTCCACCGCGCCGCCGGGATTGGTCACCATGGTCGCCGAGACAGCCTTGACAGCCCGGGTGCCGATGCCCCTCGAGAAGGTCTACGAGAAGTACTTCGTCGACGACCTCACCGAGGAAGCCGTGGCGGCACTGGCGTCCTTCGCCGCGGCGAGCGTCGGCGCACACCGGCCGGTGGTGCCCACGATCGACGTTCACGCCTTCTTCGATCGCGGGATTCTCGAACCGGATGGCGAGGGGGCGCGGTTCATCCGGCTGGCCGAGCGGGACTTCTTCGCCGCACAAACCTTGCAGGTGCCCGGCGACCACATCCGGCAGCGCGCCCGCGTGTTCGCCTGGCGCGACCCCTGCCTGCTCGCCGCGCGGCTGCCCAGTACCCCCGACGAGGTCGTGGACCTGATGGTACGCAGTGTGCGCACCGCCGATCCCCGGTTCGCGGCGCGGCTTTTGGCGTTCCGGCCGGCGATGAGCCTCGATCACGTGCGGACCTGGACGGCGCTGCTCGCGGACGCGACCGCCGGAGCGCACGCGCACCGGGTGGCGGCAGAAGCCTTGGTGCTGACCATGGCCCCACCGGCCTGGCAGGCTCTCGCCGACCTTCTCCTCGCCCGGACGACACCCGTCACGACGCAGGTCGAGGTCCTCGGGGTGCTCTCCGAACCGCACATCTTCCAGCACCGAACGCACCGGGTGTTCGGGCCCTGGCTGCGTCAGGTCCTCGCCGCGGTCCTGACCGGGGAGTACGCCGCCGACACCCAGGTCGCGGCCATGGCCCTGATCAGCGGGCGGATCCGGGGTCTCGAAGTCCTGCTGGCCGACCTGCTCCGGTCCGCCGGGCACCGGGTCGCCGTCGCGGCCGACGACGTGCTGCGCTCGTTCGACGTGCTGGTACCACGCCACCTGGACGAAATCCGGACGACCGTGCTGTCGGCACGCCTCGCCGAAGTCGAAGCACAGCTGCCGGCACTGTCCGGCGCCGGGACCATCCGTGAGGCCAACGAACTGCGGCTGAGGCTGCTCGAACGACTGCGGGACGGGCCGGAACTCCTGCGCCGGAGGTACTCCTACGGCATCGGGTCCGCGGTCGGTGATCTCCTCGAGGGCACGGAGCCGGAGAGCCCGGAGAACCACGAGGCCCTGGTGTTCGCCGCCCGGGCGGACTCACCGCTGGACCGCCTCCTGATCGCCGCCGCGGCGGTGTCGTCACCGGCCACCGTCGACCACGCGGCGAAAGTGGTCGCGGACCTCGCCGCCGTCGTGGAGGCGGACCGGATCGAAGGGCTGGCCGCCCTCGGGCAAGCCGTGTACCAAGCCGACCGGCGACGCGGCTTCGTCGCGACCCGGCGCGCGGCACGGGTCCTGCGCGACCGCGGTCTCGCGGCGCGCTGGTATTGGCCGTGGAGCACGATGCTGGCCCACACGAGCCCCGCGCCCGCCGAACTGGATCAGTTCCTCGCCGAAGGACTCGACGGCGCGCTGCAGGAACTGGCGGGCTACGCACCGTCGTGGGACGGATCGCGCACCGCGGCACCACTCCTCGGCGCCGCCGCACGCGAGTACGTCTTGGCCGACGGGCACGACGACACGGAATGGGTACTGGCCGTCGCGGCGGCCCGGCTCACCGGCACACTTTCCCGAGTACTCGAAATCGCCGGGAACCGTTACATCGCTACAACGGTCGAGACCATTTCCACCGGCCGTTACGGAATCGTTGAAGTGGCTCCGCACGCCCGGGTCCTCGCCGCACTCGGCGGCCTGGCCCGGGAAAGCGCGGACCCGTCCAGCGCCCATCGGCTGCTCGACGGATTCGACACCGCCGGGTTGCCGCCCAGCGTGGCGGCCGGACGGCTCGCCGGGCTGGCGTTCCTCGGCGACTGGGAACCGTTGCTCCGCGCCGCACCAGGTGATGGCGGTCCGCTGGACACCGCGTCGCGCCAAGCGATCCGCGTCTGGGCACCGGGCCCGTGCACGCCGGCCGGCCTGCGCGATCCGGGCGACGTCGCGGCGCGGCTGAGCCGGCTGCGAGCCGAGCCGGGAATAGGGCCGGAACGCCGATCGCTCCTCGACGAATTGATCTACGAAGCGGAACAAAAGCACGGGGAGCTTTTGGCACCGTGAGCACGATTGGGCCGAACGGGTTGTAACGCCGGCGCCATTTCCGGCGAGCTTGGTGGGTGAAACAGGCCACTCCGCAGGGGAAGGGGCGAGGTCGCCCATGGTCGTCCGCGATCGGCTGCCGTCCGGCAGGGGGATGTTCGCCGCGTTGGCGCCGTCCACGGTTTCGAGCCTCGTCCAGGTCGGCGCGGAACGGGTGTACCGCCCCGGGGACGTGGTGGTACGCGAAGGCGAGTCGACCACCTTCGTCGTGCTCCTGCTGGAGGGGTGCGTCAAGGTGACCGCGACGACCGCCGACGGCGGCCGCGCCCTGCTGGCGGTCCGCGGCGGCGGGGAGCTGGTGGGCGAACTCGCCGGGCTGGACGGCCAGCCGCGGTCGGCCACCGTGACGGCGGTCGGGCGGCTGCGCACCCGCGTGATCGGCCGCGCGGAGTTCCAGCGCTTCCTCATCCGCCACCCGGACGCGGCGATGGCGGTCAGCCGGATGGTGGCCGCCAAGCTCAGGTGGTCCACGCAGCGCCGGATCGACTTCAGCGGGTACGACGTCCCGGCGCGCCTGGCGCGCATCCTCGTTTCCCTCGTCTCGGCCTACGGCGCGCTCACCTCCCGAGGCTGGGAAATCGGCTTTCCCATCACCCAGCCCGAACTCGCCGCGCTGATCGGCGCCGCCGAGCCGACCGTGCACAAGTCGCTCACCGAACTGCGGCACCGGAAGGTGCTCGACACCGGGTACCGCCGGATGACGATCCTGGACCTCCCCGCGCTGCGCCTGGCCGCCGGCCTGACGTCCTAGCGGCGCGGCGGAATCGCCGGATCCCGTGCCAGCACGGGATCCGGCGCGGTGCGGCGCGGCACAGTGCTTTCGGTGAGCGTCGAGAAATGGCCGTCCCGTTCCCTGCTCGGCAGGCTCAGCCGCCGGGCCCGGGAGGCGTTGCTGCAGCTCGGCACCCCGATCGGCTACGACGCGCACCAGCGCATCATCCGCCAGGGCGATTCGGCGCGGCACACGCTGCTCGTCCTCGAGGGCCTGGTCAAGATCGTCGTCGACACCGAGCGGGGTCGTGACGTCGTGCTCGCCGTCCGGGGCCGCGGCGACCTGCTGGGGGAAATGGCGACGCTGGAACGGCGTCCGCGCGCGGCGCACGTGATCGCGTGCGTGCCGGTCAAGGGGCGGATCATCCACAGCCCGGACCTCGGCGACTTCCTCGAGCGGAGCCCGGACGCCTGTCTGGCGGTGGCCCGGGTGCTCAGCGAACGGCTGCGGGGTTCCGACCGCCGCGGGATCGACTTCATGGTCTGCCCGGCGCCGGTCCGGGTCGCCCGGGCACTGCTGGAGGTCACGCAGCGCTGGGGCGAAACCGTGGAGGTCGGCCGGGGTCTCGTCATTCCCCTATCGCAAAAAGACATCGCCTCGCTGGCCGGGACGGGGCTGAGTTCGGTGGAGAAGGCGTTCCGGCTTCTCGAAGAAGCGGGCGCGCTCGACCGCCGTTACCGGCGAGTCCTGGTGACCGATCTGAGCCGGCTGCGGCGATTCGGCGAACTTCCTGACGAGATCCCGTACTAGTACGGGGTCGGCGATCGCGTTCTGTCACAGAGTGGGTGCCGTCATTCTTCCGCCACCGCCATTGGCAGGGACTTCGCCGCACCGGCTGTCGTCCTTCCGGGCGAGGGGCGCCTGTGCCGAAAGGGTTCTCGATGCCGACTCCCCGTGACAGGTTCCTGCAGGTGCGCAACGCGGTCAGCGGGCTCGGCGGGCGCCGGGCCGGGCCGGCCCCGGGCGAGGACGTCTTCGCCCGCGCCCTCCCGGAAACCGTGAAGCTGACCGAGCACTACAGCTACGAACAGGAGCTTTCGCGCAACGCCTCGACCCGGCGCAGCGCGCCGCCCAGCGGCGAGATCGAGATCGTCGTGCCGTTCGACGGGGCCGACCACTTCACCCGCCAGGCCTGCGACGACGTCGCGAGGGCGTTGCCCGGGCTGCCCTCGGGCGAACCGGTCAACGCGCTGATCGGCCACGTGGTCTTCGCCGGCCACCAGCAGACCGACCTGGGCGAAAAGCTCGGTCTCGACGACACCTACGGCGCGCTCCCGATCCGGGTTCCGGTCACCGGAGAGGGCAGCCCGGGCGGGGTGGACGAACTGAGTGGCGACCGGCACGCCTGCGTGATCAGCCACGACTACGCGCCGAAACCGGAGCTGCTCGGGGTGATCCCGATCGACGTGCAGGTGGAACTGCTCGACCCGGACACCGTCGACGAATACCGGATCGCGGCGACCGGCGACGGCGGGGTGGACTTCTCGAAACTGAGCCAGCAACCGAACTTCGAGTCGTTCCTCTGGCTGGTCCTCAAGGTCCGGCTGGTGCTGCCGTGGAAGGAGGAGCGCGACCGGCCGAGCCCGGTGATCGATCGGATCTCGCTCGACTGGCCGTCCATCACGTCCCTGCGCGCGCTCACCCTCATCCTGCCGGAAAGCGGCCAGAAAGCGCCGCCGATCATCTACAACCCGGTCGAACGCAGCATCGAGTGGCGGAACATCCCGATGCACGCCGTCGCGCCCACCAAGGGGCGTGAGGACGAACTGGAGTTCACCACCGAGGCGATGGCGCTCTCGATCGAGCAGCCGGGCGAGCTGTACCAGCAGCCGAGCCTCGACGGCCGGGTGGAGGTCAAGGTCCCCGGCTACCTGCTCTCGGGCATGCGGACCCGGTTGTTCGACGGCACCGGGCGGAAGACCGACCTGGACGGCCACGAAGAGGTCAGCTGGGTCGGGACCCGGATGCAGCTCATCCTCGACGACGCGTTCGCGCGGCGCACCCTGAAACCGCACCAGCACCTGTACTTCGACGAGGTGATCCCGGAGGACGCGCGGATTGCCGACATCGAAAACGCGTTGCGCACCAGGGGTTTCACCGTCGGCTTCCGGCGCGTGTCCGACGACGGGACGAAACGCCAGTGGGCGGGCACGGCCGAACGGGCGGAAGGCCCGGAGAAGATGACCTTGACGCTCTACGTCGAAGGAACCCGGCACGAGACCGAACGTCAGATCCGCCGCGGCGGCCAGACCTTCACCACCACCTTCCCGAGCGGCGAGCTCAGGTTGTTCATGCACGGCGCGCTGCCGCGGACGAGCGGGGCGATCACCCGCGAGATGAACGCTCTGCACGCCGTCATCCGCGACCGCTTCGCCCGCACCCGCGCCACGCACTGAACGCCACGAGAGGGAGCCGAAATGTCGATCAGGATCCGGTCCCGGGCCCCGCGGACCCGGTGCCACCGCTGCGGATCGCCGGAGATCGCGGCACTGTGCCACCACTGCGGCCGGCCGCTGTGCCAGCGGCACCGGTCGGGAACGATCATCACCAGCGAGTTCGCCGGGCTCGGCTTCCAGAAGGCCGAACCGCAGCACTGCGACGAGCACCGGCACGTGGTGAAACCGCCGATCCGCAAGTACGCCTTCGTCGGCGGCGGCGTGGCGGCCCTGGGGTTCCTGCTGATGTTCGCGTCGGTGGCCGTCGGGCTCGTCCTGCTCCTGGCCGGGCTCGCCGCCGGGGCGCTGATCTGGTGGGAGGACCACCGCCGGGCCGTCGCGGCGTTCGAGAACCGGCCGAAGCTGCCGGTGGTGCCGAGCATCGATTCCGTGAAGGTGCGGGAAATCGTGCAGGGCCGGCTCACCCTGGACGAGCGGGGCGCCTACCACAGTTCGGTCACGCCGGTCGAAGGCGGCATCACGCTGGACATGACCTTCGGCCGCCCGGACCAGGACCGCTTGCGCGACTACCGCACGAAGTTCCGGCTCGACCCGGCGCAGGACGTGGAGTTCTCGGCCGGGTACGCCGTCCTGCTCGGCCGGGCCGGGCTGGAGTTCACCGACCGCACGTTCACGCCGCCGGTGCTGCCGCTGACCGGGCTCGTCCACCAGCACCCGTTCCTCGCGACGCCGGAGAGCCGCGCCGGCGCCAAGTGGCAGCTCGAGCTCACCCACCGGCTCACCAGTGAGCTGGAGGTCGACGCGTTCCCGCTGTGGCTGACGCCGGCTCTGGTGCCCGAGTCCGACCAGCGGGCGCTGCAGCTGGACCTGCAGTGGCTGGGCAACTGGCCTTCGGAGGAGGCGAGCCTCGAAGCCGACAAGGTCGAGCGGCTGAGGCTCTACGTCCCGGCGTCGTGGGGGAACGTCGAGTACGTCTCCGAGAGCGCGACGATCGGCGGCCAGGCCGACCCGGTCACCGGCGGCCGGCTGATCGAATGGAAGCAGCTGCCGCTGGGGGCACGGGCCGATCACCGGCTGACCCTCTCGGTCCGGTTCGAGGACCGGATCCGGCTCACCGACGTGATCACCGGTTCGCTCAAAGTCTCCTTCAAGGGGGCGCTTTCCGGGCTCGCAGGCGTCGAGGTCTACCACCCGATGGGCGGGCGCCGCAGCGGCCGCGGCGACAGCGAGGTGAAGACCGAGGTCACCGCGGACATCTCGCTCAGCCTGAGCGGTGTGCGGTACCAGGACGTGCGGGTCGTGCCCGATCAGAAGAAGGACGATCTCCTGGCCCGCCCGGAAAGCCACGAATATCCCGGGGTGATCCCCGACCACGAGACGTTGATCGCGCTGACGAACGCCATGAGCGACAGCGACTACTACGTCAAGTGGGTGATCGGGCACGCGCCGCGCAACGGCGACCGGGCCAACGCGCTCAACCGCGCGTGGGACATCGGTGGCCGGCTCTACGAAGGCGTCTACCCGGTCGACTTCTACGTCGGGCTGACCGGCGAAGAGGTGTACGGCGGGGACATCCACGCCGAGGCCGGCAACAGCAAGGTCCGGCTCTCGGTGAAGGGCGCCTTCGCCAGCGACGAGATGGAGGAGCGCATCGAGTCGGTCTGGTACGGCCTGCACGACATCGTCGGCGAAACGCTGAAGGCGCGGACGCGGGCGGAGCCGCCGGGCCGGAACCACCAGCGCGGGTACCGGCCCCCGAAGGGCGCCGAGCCGGCGGACGACGACCGGGCGAAGGCGCTGCTCGACCTGCGACGGCGGCGTAAGGACTTCCAGCAGGCCGTGGCGCAGGGCCGGATTTCGGAAGAGCTGTTCCGGCAGTTCGACGCCGAGATCGAGCGCGAGATGGCGGAGCTGAACCGGGCGGACGGCCCGTGGGACGGGGAGAACTGACATGGCTTGGGAATGCAGCGACTGCAACGCCCGTGAAGACGAACAGGGCACGGTGGTGGTCGACGCCGTCTGCCACCACTGCGGCAAGCCGCTGTGCCGCGAGCACCAGGTGCCCGTGGTGCTCGACCCGGCGTTCGGCGCGGTCGCGGTGCTCGACGCGCCGGTGTTCGGGGGCCTCTTCCCCGTGCACTGCGACAGCTGCGGCAAGGCCCACCACGGGCAGGGGCTGCCGAAATGATCCGAGCCGAGCTGCTGGCGGGCGAGCTGAATGTGGGCCGGGCCACCGATCTCACCCTCCGCCTGACCAACGGCGGTGGCGGCACCTGCACGAACATCGTGTTCACGCTGCGGCTGCCGCCCCAGGTGCCGGCCGTCCGGGGCAACCGCGCGCTCGAGGCGTCCCGGCTGGCTCCGGGCGAGTCCTGCGACGCGGTCGTCCGGGTCCGCCCCCGGCAGGCCGGCCGCTGGCAGGCGACCAGCACCAACTTCTCCTTCCGCGACCAGCACGGGGCGGCGTTCCGCGTCGCGGACTTCAGCTCCCCGCTGGTGGTGGCCGCCGAAGTCGAGGACGTCAAGGTGCCGCTGCCGCGCTTCGACATCACGTTGTCCACCCCCGTGCTGGCCCACGGCGAATGGGACACCCTGCGCGGCTACGTGAGCAACACCGGCCCGACCCCGATCAGCTGGGGCCGGCTGAGCCTGCAGGGTCCGCTGGTGATGGACCCGAACGGCGTCACCGCCGACCTCGGGTACCTGCAACCGGGCGAGCAGGAGCCGTTCACGTTCCACGTGCTGGCGCGGGAAGCCGGTCGCGAAGTGCCGGTGCGCATCACCGCGATGTGCGTCGACGGAGCGGCGCAGCGCGTGGAGACGGCGAAGAACCTTTCGGTGCAGGTCGGTCACGCGGCGACGGCGAACTCCGGACAGGTGCGGATCCTCTACCTCGCCGCGAACCCGTCGAGCTTCGACCGGCTGAGGCTCGCCGAAGAGGTCCGGGACATCAAGCAGACGCTGCGTTACGGCAAGCAGCGAGATCGCTTCGAGCTCGCCGAACAGGGGGCGATGCGCGCGAGAGACCTGACCCAGGCGCTGCTCGACTTCGCACCGCGGATCGTCCACCTGTCCGGGCACGGGGCCGAGGACGGCCGGTTCGTCGCCGAGGCCGAGGGCGGGGGCACCCGGCTGCTCTCCACCAACGGGGTCGCCGCCTTGTTCAAGGAGGTGTCCGACACGGTCGAATGCGTCATCGTCAACGCCTGCTACAGCGAGGACCTGGCGCAGTCGCTGTCCGAGCACATCAGCTACGTGATCGGCATGCGGAGCTGGATCGGGGACCAGTCGGCGATGGACTTCAGCGTGGGTTTCTACCAGGCGCTGGTGGCCGGGCGGGCGATCGAGCCCGCGTACCGGATCGGCAAGGCGGCGATGGTGACCGGGAACAGCCACGGCCGCGGCGGCGAAGTACCCGTGCTGTTCCGCCGGAGCTGACCGGCTCAGCTCTTCGGCACGTAGACCCAGGCGCTTTCGGCGAAGTTCTTCTCCGGCAACCGGACCTCGGCCGGCGCGAAGTCCGCGGGGTCGAGCGAGCCGTACCCGTCGGTGATGATGTCGGTGTAGAGGACGTCGGACACGATCAGCGCGAAGTCCGCGTCGTGCTCGCGCGCGAGCGCGGCGCGCACGGGCGCGCTGTCCAGCAGCCGGTGCACGGCGATGGTCGCGCTGCCGACCCAGCCGTTGACGCCGGCGGCGACGTGCCCCCGGTGCAGGGCGACCCGCAGCCGCAGCCGGGCGTGCGCGTTGAGGTCGGCATTGGTCGCGGCGAGCTCGGTCCGGATGGCCGAGACGAGCCGGGGGATCACGGCCGACTCGTCGACTCCGGCCGGCAGGATCGCGAACTGGCCGTCGCCGGACTGCTGCAGGTCGACGTCCGCCTCCCGCAGGCCCGCGTGCCGGCGGGCCCGCGCGAGGACGTCGACGAGCCGCTGCTGGGAGCGGGCCGCTTCGCCGGTGCTGAACCTGCTGTAGGACTCGGTGTCCACGGCCACGCACAGCCGGACCGCAGGCGACCGGGTACGCACCGGCTCGGCCGGCGCGGGACGTGCGTCCAGGGCCCAGCCCTCCGGTGGCGGCACCTCGAACCGCACGGGCGGGCTTCCACCGTGCGCGCGGCGAGGCCGTCCGCGGCCCACCAGCACGGTGACGTCCAGCCGGACGAACCCGGACACCACGGTGAGTTCCGGCGGCGCGCACAGCACCGCTCGTGCCTCACCGCCCAACGGGATCGGCACGTCGCCGAGGGGGTCGCCGAGCAACCAGCCGCAGCCGCCGGGCAGCTCGCTGATCGCCATCGGCAGGCCGGGGGCTTCGCCGGCCGCTTCACACACCCGGACGCGGGGATCGTCGAAGCCCACGACCAGGTGCGCCGCCACGAACGGCGCGCCGTGGTCGGCCCGCTCGAGAGTGAACCGCGTACGCAGCTCCAAGCCGGCGGCTCCCGGCGGTGGCTCGAACGCGCTGCCGGCGGCGGGACCGGCGTGGAGCGGGCCGAGCCGGGCTTCGCCGAGCCGGCCGCCGAGCCCGGTCAGCTCCGTCGCGACGGGTTCGCCGGCGGTCACCGGACCGGCGGGAGATCCGCGGCGAGCCGCTCCGGACCGGCGAGGAACGCGCTGTGCGGCGCGATCAGGGCCGCCCGGAGGCGGCCGTGGGCGATGTCGCCGAAGTTGGCGCAGATCGCGCCCGGGCGGCTCTCGTCGTGGCCGGCGTCGACCAATTCGCGGCGAAGCCGCAAGGCATCGGGGCTCAGCAGCGCCAAGTCGTACACCTCGAAGTTCCGCACCTGCAGGTAGGGCTTTCCCGGCACCGGGGCAGGCCCCTCCCGCACGGTCCGGACCGGGCTGAAGACCAGCGACCGGGTGAGGGGTTCGAGCGCACCGAGACCGACTTCGGACAGTTCTTCCCGCAGCTCCCGCAGCAGGCACTCGCCGGCGGTCTCCCGGTAGGAGTTCGTGGCGAACCAGGCCTGGAACGGGCGCAGCGCACCGGCCGGCAATGTCCCGCGGAGGTCGGCCCTCATCTTTTCCGCACCGACGGTGGTGCGTTCGGGCTGGAACCCCCAGGACTCGAGCAGACCGGCGGCCGGCGGGTGGATCTTGATGACTCCGCCGGGCGGGCCGTACGCGCCGGGCCGTTTGGGCGAGTCGAACAGCACGTAGCGATCGTCGTCGGCCAGCCGGAGGAGGACGCTGCACGAAACGCGCACCAAGTGCCGCCGCTTCCCGGTCCTGAACCCCGCCGAGAACGTCACGGCAAGCTCCCTCCGTCCCCGTCCCGCTCCACGATGACACAGCCGTGCGGCCTTCGTCACCATGCGTCCGGCTAGGAGGCTCCCACCGCCCTCACGGCAGCCGCGCCGCGATGTCGTCGATCTGCCACGGGCCTTCGGTTTCGATCACCTTCACGTCGTGCCAGCCCGCCAGTTCCGAGATCGCGCCGCCCTGGACCGCGAACACCTTGCCCGTCAACGGACACTTCGCGGACGCCAAGTACGCCACCAACGGTGAGATGTTCGCCGGGGAGAACGCGTCGAACTCGCCCGGTGGGACCTCGGCGGCGAAGATCGCCCCCATTCCCGGGGTCGCCAACGTCAGCCGGGTGCGGGCGATCGGGGCGATCGCGTTGACCCGCACCCCGTAGCGCTCCAGCTCCGCCGCCGCCACCAGCGTCATCGCCGCGATCCCGGCCTTCGCCGCGCCGTAGTTGAGCTGGCCCGGGTTCGGCAACGTCGTCCCCGACGCCGAGGCCGTGTTGATCACCGACGCGGCCGGGGCGGAACCCGCCTTGGCCGACGACTTCCAGTACGCCGCCGCGTGGTGGAGGACCGCCGCGTGCCCCTTCAGGTGGACCGCGATCACCTCGTCCCACTGCCGCTCGGTGAGGCCCGCGACGAAGCTGTCCCGCAGGATGCCCGCGTTGTTCACCACCACGTCCAGCCGGCCGAACTCGGACACCGCCTGGTCGACCAGCTCCGCCGCGCCCGCCCACGACGCCACGTCCGACGTGTTCGACACCGCCGACCCACCGGACGCGCGGATCTCCGAGACCACCTCGGGATCCGGCTCGATGTCGTTGACGACCACCGAAGCACCCTCGCGGGCGAACAACAGCGCGTGCTCCCGCCCGATTCCCCGGCCCGCGCCGGTGATCAGCGCGACGCGCCCCTCGAGTGCACCCATCACAGCTCCGCCAATCCGTCTTTGATCACGACGGTGTCTCCCACTTTGGTTTCGAAGGCGTACGAAGAAGGTCCCGCCGCCCAGATCGACGTCGACAGGTCCTGCCCGGGTAGCACCGGCGCGGCGAACCGGACGGCCAGGCGACGCAGCCGGCCCGCGGGGGCCACCGAGGTCAGCACGGCCCACGACGTGAACGCCATCGTGCACAGCCCGTGCGCGATGATCCCCGGCAGACCCGCGGCGCGCGCGACCTCCTCGTCGAGGTGGATCGGCATCGGGTCGCCGGCGGCCGGGCCGTAGCGGAACGTCTGGTCGTCGTCGACGTGCTGGTCGACCTTCGCGACCGGCGCACCGGAATGCGAAGAGCGGTGCGCTGGCCCCAGCTCACCAATCTTCGAGCCGGCGTCGAAGCCGCGCACGAAGAACGTCACGTACTGCTCGTTGACCAGCTCACCATCGGACGCACGGCACTCGAGGTAGACCGTCGCCCGCGTCCCCTTGGGCAGTCCCTCGTAGCCGGTCATCTTGGCGCGCGACACGAGAGCATCACCGGGCCGGATCGGGCGGTGGAACCGGAAGTCCTGCTCACCGTGGAGAACGCGCCCGAACAGCGACGGCGGCACCACTTCGAGGGCCGGTTCCAGCAGCGACTGGAACACCGGGACGATCGCGAACACCGGACTGGCGACGTCCCCGGCGCGGTGCGCGGGGATCGGGTCGTTGGTCGCCGCCGCGTACTCGGCCAACCGCGAGCGCGTGACGTCGAACGAGACCGGCTCGGTCCACTTGCCCAGCCCGGCCGGGTCGAACTTCACGCGACCAGCGCCTTGAACTTCTCGAGCGACTCGTCGAGGTTCTTCTTCCCGTCCTTCTCGACGGCCTTGCCCAGCGCGCCGACGATCATCGCGCCGGTGAACTCGGCTTCGATGGTCGCCGCCGAACCGGCCCCGGCCGCCGCGACCGACAGTGAGAACCGGATCTTCACCCCGGCCATCCCGGTCCCCGAAATCACCAGGCGATGGGGAGCGTCGTAGGTGTCCACGGTCCAGGTGATCGTGTTCGCCATCCCGAGCATCGTGACGACCTCGGACACCTGCGAGCCCTGCGAGAACTCCGCCGGGACGTCGCCCTTCCACTTGGTGTGGATGGTCAGCCACTTTTCGAAGTTGTTGGGGTTGCTGAACTCCGCCCACACCTTGCCCGGCGCGGCGGGCAGTTCGACGGACGCGCTGATCTGGCCCACGGTGTCTCCTAAGCTCGCTGGTAGGCGGTGACGACGGCGGCGCCACCGAGTCCGATGTTGTGCTGCAACGCGGCCCGCACGTCCGGGACCTGGCGCGCATTCGCGTCACCGCGCAGCTGCCAGGTGAGTTCGGCGCACTGGGCGAGCCCGGTCGCGCCGAGCGGGTGCCCCTTGGAGATGAGCCCGCCGGACGGGTTGACGACCCACCGGCCGCCGTACGTCGTGTCGCCGGCGTCGATCAAGTGCCCGCCTTCGCCCTCTGCGCAGAGGCCCAGTGCTTCGTAGGTCAGCAGCTCGTTGGCGGAGAAGCAGTCGTGCAGTTCGACGACCTGGAAGTCGGCCGGCCCGAGCCCGGCCTCCTCGTACACGCGCAGCGCGGCCTGGCGGGTCATGTCGTAGCCGACGATGTTCTTCGCGCTGCCGTCGAAGGTGCTGCGGAAGTCCGTGGTCATGGCCTGGCCGACGATCTCGACGGCCCGCTCGGCCAGCCCGTTGACGTCCACAAAGGACTCACTGGCGAGCAGTACCGCGCCGGAGCCGTCCGACGTCGGCGAACACTGCAGCTTGGTGAGCGGGTCGTAGATCATCCGTGACGCCAGGATGTCGTCGAGGGAGTAGACGTCCTGGAACTGCGCGTACGGGTTGTTCGCCGAGTGCCGGTGGTTCTTCTCGCCGATCTTCGCGAAGTGCTCGGCCGTGGTCCCGTACTTCTGCATATGCTCCCGGCCGGCCGCGCCGAACATCCACGGCGCGGGCGGGAACAGCACCTCGGAGATCTCCGCGAGCGCCTGGAGGTGGTTGCCCAGCGGCTGTTCGCGGTCGTCGTAGGTCGACGCGAGCGAGCCCGGCTTCATCTTCTCGAAGCCCAGCGCCAGCACGCAGTCCGCGCGGCCGCCGCGGATCGCCTCCGCCGCCAGGTACAGCGCGGTCGAGCCGGTGGCGCAGTTGTTGTTGACGTTGACCACGGGGATCCCGGTCATCCCCAGCTCGTAGACGGCGCGCTGCCCGGACGTCGACTCGCCGTAGACGTAGCCGACGTACGCCTGCTGGACGGCGTCGTAGCCGAGCCCCGCGTCCTCGAGCGCGCTGGTCCCGGCCTCGCGGGCCATCCGCGGGTAGTCCCAGTCCTCGCGCCGCCCGGGCTTCTCGAACTTCGTCATCCCGACGCCGACGACGTACACCCTGTTCGCCATGCAACAAACATACAGACCGGCATGTATTTATCAACCCCACGGGACGGAGCTTTCACGTGAAAGCTCCGCTTTGCGGCACAAAGCGGCACTTTCACGTGAAAGTGCCGCGTGGGGTCAGCCCAGGGGGGCGACCGGGCCCGGGTAGCGGGCCGGGTCGAGGCAGCTGCCGAGCCCGTCGACGACCGAGCAGAAGCCCGGCGGCCGCACCGGCGTGTACCCGCCCGGGACGCCGTGGCCGGCGATCAGGTCCCGGTACGCCGCGACGGCGTCGGTCGGCCGCCGCGTCAAAGTCGGGTCGGTAGCGGCGTCCACTGTGTACAGTCCGAACCGCGGCTGGTAGCTGCCCCACTCGTAGTTGTCGGTGAGGCTCCAGTAGTTGTAGCCGATGACGTTCATGCCGTCGGCCTTCGCGCGCTGCACCCAGTAGATGTGGTCGCGCAGGTGGTCCGAACGCGTGTAGCCGTCGGGCCGCGCGGCCCCGTTGTCGGTCGGCATCCCGTTCTCGACGACGTACAGCGGCAGGTTCGGGAACTTCCGCGCGTAGTACCGCAGCGCGTAGTAGATCCCGTCCGGCTGCGGTGTCACCTTCCAGAACTCGCCGTTCGCCGCGTGGACGGCGCTGAGGTTGTCGAGGCTCGCGCCGTAGTAGTAGTCGACGCCGGCGAAGTCGAGCTTGTCGCGCACCCGGTCGAGGAACGACGCGTCCAGGATGCCTTGCGCCGCCGGGATGTAGGCCGTGTTGCTGGACACCAGCGCACCGGGGTCCAGGGAGTGGATCAGGTCGTAGGCCGCCCGGTGCACGTTCACCAGCCGCGTCTGCGCCCACGGCAGCTTCCAGCCGGCCAGCCCGCCGTTGGTGGTCTCGTTCTGCAGGTAGACGGTCGGCTCGTTGATCGTGATCCACAGCGCGCCGAGCCCCTTGTACCGCTCGACGACGCGGCGGGCGTTGGCCAGCCAGGCGTCGACCGTGCGGTCGGAGTCCCAGCCGCCCTGGTCGGCGACCCAGCCCGGGTACACCCAGTGGTCGAGGGTGATCATCGGCCGCATCCCCGCGGCGACGACGCGCCGGACGACGTCGTCGTAGTAGGCGAGCTCGGTCTGATCCACCTGGCCGGGGCGGGGTTCGATGCGCGCCCACTCGACGCTGAAGCGGAAGACGTTGACGCCGAGCTGCTTCGCGCGCTCGATGTCTTCGGGGTAGCGGTGCCGGAAGTCGACGGCCTCGCGGTAGGGCTCCTTGATCGACGAGGTCTTCGCCTGTTCGTAGCGGCGCCAGTTGCTGTCGGGCGCCGAGCCCTCCGACTGGTACCCGGACGTGGCGACGCCCCAGAAGAACGCCGGTGACGCGATCGCGGGACTCACTCCCGCGAGCAGGCCCGCGAGCAGGGCCAGGACGACGACGATCGCTCGGTTCCGGCGCACCACGGCACCCTCCTCAGCCAACGTGAAGGTCATTCATGTTAGCTGAGGGGGCGCCGTGGCGCATCCCCCGCTAGGCGACCTTGAACGACTGAGCGGCGCTGCCGTTGCAAGCCGCCTGGACCAGCTGGACGCTGTCCGCGGTGGAACCTCCCGGCACGGTCAGGCACTTGCCGCTGTGGCGGGCGACGAAGTGGTAGTAACCGCTGCCTTCCGAGACCGGCTGCCACTGCTGGTTGGTCCCGCCGCCGTACGCCCACAGCTGCAGGCCGGCGTTGTCGGCCGTGGAAACGCCGGTCACGTCGATGACCTGGGCGGGGTTCGTCCGGTTGTTGATCCGGTCGTAGCCGCCGCTGGTCGCGGCGAACTGGTACTGCTGCGCCGTGGTGCCGTTGCAGGTGTACTGCTGGATCACGGTGCCGTTGGCGCTCGCCGCGCTACGGGCGTCGACGCACTTGCCCGACGCCCTGTTCGACACGGCGTACCAGGCCGACGGGTCGATCGTGCCGTCCGGCGGCGGGGTGGTCGTGCCACCGCCGCCGAGCCACTTCAGGCCGTCGAGCACGAACCGGTTCTGGTCGGCGCTCTCGAACGTCGACGACAGCGCGGTGTTCGTGTCGTAGTTCATCGCGTTGTGGCCGAAGTTGGCGTAGAGCATCTTGTAGTTCTTGTTCGTCCACGCGATCGGGTAGTAGCCGCTGTACCAGGTCTGGTTCGGGTCGGTGCCGATCGGGAAGGTGGACTGGTCCATCGACGCCAGGATGGTGATGTTGCCGTTCTGGCGCAGGTCGTTCTGCCAGGCGTACCACTCGGACGTCGAGGACTTGATCGTCGCCGGCAGGTTCACCGTCGAGGGGTGCGTGCGGTTCTCGATCTTCAGCGTCTCCGGCGTCGGGCCCCACGTGTTCGACGTGAACCGGCCGGTGCCGAGGAAGTCGTTGTGGAACCAGTTGGCGTACGACGGCGTCGAGCTGTCGTTGTACGCCGTGACGTGGAAGCCGAAGAACCCGCCGCCGTTCTGCATGTAGTTCTGGAAGCCCTGGAACTGCGCCGCCGACTGCGGCTGGTCGTCCAGGAACATGACGACGTCGGCGGTGGACTTGGTCAGGCTGGTCAGCCGGTTCCAGTCGGTCGTCGAGGAGTAGGTGAAGCCGTTGGCCGCCGCCTGCTGCGGGAACCAGACGTTGGCCTCCTTCTCGAAGCTGATGTGCGCGGCGTCGTAGGTGCCGCTGTAGAACGCGAGCACCTTGAACGGCGTCGCGGCCTGCACGGCCGGGGCGCCGAGGCTCAAGCCCAGACAGGCGGCGAAGAAGGCCAGGATTCTGACCAGGTGACGGCGGGGCATGCGATGTTCCTTCCGGTGGGGGACGGGGATCACCAGTGGCGCGGGTAGTGCAGGCCGTAGCCGTAGGGGAACAGCGCGGGCTTGCCGTCGCCGGCGTTGATGGGCTGCTGGTCCGCGCTGCGCATCCACGTCACCGGCAGCTTTCCGGTCGGGTTGTAGGCGCCGAAGAGGACATCGGCGACGCCCTGGCCTTCACTGCCCGGCAGCCACGACTCGACGAGCCCGGCCCAGTCCGGCAGCTGCGCGGCGATGTCCAGCGGCCGGCCGGACACGAGCACGACCACCGTCGGCACGCCGGAGTCCTTCAGCTTCTGCAGCGTGGCGAGGTCGGTCGCGTCCAGCCCCATCCCTTGTGGACGGTCGCCCTTGCCTTCCGCGTACGGCGTCTCCCCCACGACCGCGACGGCGACGTCGTAGCTGGAGTCGATCCCGGTGCCGTCCTTGGCGTAGGTGACCTTCGACGAGCTGCTTTCGATGCCCTGCAGGATGGTCGTGCCGGGGATGACCGGGCCGCTGGTGCCCTGCCAGCCGACGGTCCAGCCGCCCGACTGGTTGCCGATGTCGTCCGCGCTCTTGCCGGCCACGAAGACCTTGTCCCGCTTGGACAGCGGCAGCACGTGGTTGTCGTTCTTCAGCAGCACCTGGGATTCGCGGACGGCCTGGCGCGCGAGGTCGCGGTGCGGCTTGCTGCCGATGGTGTTCATGAACCGGCGATCGGTCAGCGGGTGCTCGAAGAGGCCGAGTTCGAACTTCTTCGTCAGGATCCGCTTGTTCGCGTCGTCGATCCGGGACATCGGCACGCGACCGTCCTGCACCAGTGTGCGCAGGGTGTCGATGAACTTCTGCCACTCGAAGGGCACCATGACCATGTCGATGCCCGCGTTGATCGACGCCTCGACCTCTTCGGGGGTGAACCCGGTCTTGCCGTCGATCTTGTCGACGCCGTTGTAGTCGGAGACGACGATGCCCTGGAAGCCGAGCTCCTTCTTGAGGACGTCGTTGATCAGGTAGGAGTTCGCGTGCAGCTTCACGCTGTTCCAGCTGCTGTAGCTGACCATCACCGAGCCGACCCCGCGCTGGACGGCGGCCTTGAACGGCGGCAGGTGGATCGCGCGCAGCTCGTGCTCGCTGATCTCGGTGTTGCCCTCGTTGACGCCGCCGGTCGTGCCGCCGTCGCCGACGTAGTGCTTGGCGGTGGCCAGGACCGAGCCCGGCTGGTCCAGCCGGCGGCCCTGCAGGCCGGTGATGATCGACGTCATCTCGGTGGCCAGCTGCGGGACCTCGCCAAAGGACTCGTAGGTGCGGCCCCAGCGGTCGTTGCGGGCGACGCACACACACGGCGCGAAGTCCCAGTCGATGCCGGTGCCGGAAACCTCCTCCGCGGTGGCGCGGCCGATCTTTTCGACGAGCCACGGATCCCGCGTCGCGCCGAGGCCGATGTTGTGTGGGAAGACGGTCGCGCCGTAGAGGCCGTTGTGCCCGTGAACGGCGTCGACGCCGTAGATCAGCGGGATGCCGAGCGGCGTGGCGAGGGCGGCCTTCTGGAAGCCGTCGTACATGTCGGCCCAGGTGACGGGCGTGTTCGGGGTCGGCTGCGAGCTGCCGCCGGAGAGCAGCGAACCGAGCCGTCCGGCGGTGACGTCTTGAGGCGATTTCACGCCCAGCCGTTCGGCCTGCATCATCTGGCCGAGCTTGTCGTCGAGGGTCATCCGCGACATCAGGTCGGCGACGCGCACCTTGACCGGCCGCCGGGAATCCTTGTAGGCCGGGCCGTTCCCGGCGAGGGCCGGGGTTCCGGAAGCGAGCAGCACCCCCACGGCCAGCGCGCCGATGCCCAGTCTGCGTCCGAGACCCATCCGGGTCCTCCTCGTCGAGAGACCGAAATTCACGCCTTGAATTAAGACACAAGCTTTTGGCGTTGGTCCAGACCTCTGACCGAACTCGGTTTCCGCTCAGCGGGACCGCGGGTTCCGGCCTCGAACTGACGTGATTCGCCGGTATACTGGCGGCCGATGCCGGAAACCCGCCACCTCACCCCGCCCCCGGGAACCACTCCGGAAGGGAAAGGCTGGCTGCCGCACGGCTTCCACCTCGGCACCCACCGCCACGATGACGGCCAGCTGGTGTACGCGGCCGCCGGCGGGTTCGCCACGACCACCGCGCTCGGGACCTGGGTCGCGCCGGCCAACCGCGTCACCTGGACGCCGCCCGGGTTCGACCACTCGCACCGCTGCTACGGCCGGACCGACTTCCGGCTCGTCGTCATCCCGGCCGAGTCGTGCGGTGAGCTCCTGGCCCACCCCGGCGTGTTCGCGGTCAGCCCGCTCCTGCGCGAGGCCCTCCTGACGCTGACCGACCCGCGCGAAAGCCGTCCCGGCGCCCACCGGCGGCTGCGCGCGGTCGTCGTCGACGAGCTCGCCGGGCCACCCGAGCGGTCCCTGCACCTGCCCGAACCCCGCGACGACCGGCTGCGCGCCGTCACCGCCCTCCTCCACGCCGACCCCGCGCGCGCCGAGACGCTGGCCGAACTGGGCCGGGTGGCCGGGGCGAGCGAACGCACCCTCAGCCGCCTCTTCCAGGCCGAGCTCGGCATGGGTTTCCTGCGCTGGCGCACCATCCTGCGCGTCCACCACGCCCTGGTCCACCTGACCGAAGGCCGCTCGGTCCTCGACACGGCGATGGCGTGCGGGTGGTCCAACCCGTCGAGCTTCATCGACGCCTTCACCGACGTCGTCGGCCAGACGCCGGGCCGCTACCAGGCCGGGCTGGACCAGCGCTGACTTGGCGGGTTTCCGGTATCCGGTGTCGCTTCACCGGTTGGTGGCGGCCGGCGCCGGGTCCACAGTGGAGTCATGACCGAACACACCACCGTCGTCGTCATCGGGGCCGGGGTCGCCGGGCTCACCCTCGGGAACATCCTGCTGCGCAACGGAATCGGCTGCGTCGTCCTCGAAAAGCACAGCCGCGCGCACGTCGAACAGCGGCAACGGGCCGGCACCATCGACAGCCGCGGCGTACGCATGTTCCGCGAGTGGGGGCTCGAAGAGGTGCTGGCGAGCGACGCCCCGACCGACGTCGAGAGCGGTTTCTTCCTCGACGGCGAGGAACTGCCCATCGAACTCGGCGACGACGACAACGACAGCGTCTTCCTGCCCCAGCAGGTCCTCGTCCGGAACCTCACGGACGTCTTCCTGCGCGCCGGCGGCGATCTCCGCTTCGAAGCCGAGGACGTCACCGTCGAAAACCTCGAACAGCCCGTCGTGCGGTACGCGGACCACGTCGTCACCGCCGACTTCATCGCCGGGTGCGACGGCGACCGCGGCGTCAGCCGGACCGCCATCCCCGCCGGCGTCCTCACCCGGTACTCGCGCGAGTACGGCTACGCCTGGCTCAGCGTCCTGGCCGAGGTACCCGCGAACCCGTCGGGCATGGCGATCCACACCCGCGGCCTGGCGGGGATGATCCCCCGCGGCCCGCACGCGAGCCGCGTCTATCTCCAGTGCGCCCTCGGCGACGGTCTCGAGCAGTGGCCGGACGACCGCGTCTGGAGCGAGCTGGCCGCCCGGTTCGGCCGGCCGGTCACGCCCGGCCGGATCGCCGACAAGCGGCTGGTACCACTGCGGAACGTCGTCCACAGCCCGATGCACCACGGCAAGCTGTACCTGCTCGGGGACGCGGCGCACATCGTCCCGCCGATGAGCGCCAAGGGAATCCACCTCGCGCTGTTCGACACCGAGGTCTTCGCGCGCGGCGTCCTCCGGCACGTCAAGGAGGACGACCCGAGCCTGCTCGACGGCTATTCCGAGATGTGCCTGAGCCACGTCTGGAACTACCAGGCCTTCGCGTCGTGGATCACCGACCTCATGCACGACGCCGGAGACCCGGCCCACGCCGGGGAGTTCCGCAAGCGGACGGCCCGCGCGGAGCTGGAACGCCAGTTCACCTCACCCGCCGCGAGCCGCCTCTTCGGCGAGTTCATGGCCGGGGTGAGCTAGCGGTCCGAGCGCAGCGACGCGGGGTCGAAGGACTCCCAGTAGGCGTCTTCGTCCTCCGCGCTCGTCACCGGTTCGGGCGCTTCCGAAGGCGCGGCACCCAGCCGTTCGGCCCGCAGCCGCTGGAACTCCTCGACCGTCATGCCCGGGTCGTCGTCCTCGGCGCGGGCCGGGGCCGGCATCCCGGTCATCCGCTCGATCAGGTACGTCATGTCTTCGCCCAGCAGCAACGCCACTTTGTTGTAGCCGTCCTGGGTCGCCTCGCGCATGGCCGCCTGGGCGATCTCCACGACCAGCGGCCCCAGCCGCTCGCCCAGGTTCACCGCCGACGGCGCCAGCCACAGCCGCAGGAGCTTGCCGCGTCCGTCGACCGTCGCCTCCACCTGACCGTCGAGGTCGTGGGCGGTGCCGGTGGCGGACGCGAGCAGCTCGTCCACTTTGGACATGGCTTCCTCCCGAGCCCGGGCCTGGGAAATCAGGTCACGCGTCGAGATCACCGGCGCTCACCTTCCGTACGAGTAGGTGTCGGCGTCGGGGTCGTCGTCCGGGATCGGTTCGTAACCCAGGACTTCCAGCTGCGACGCGTCCACCACCGGCGCCAGCGCGTGGTACATCTTGTCGCCCGCGCGGCGGGTTGCGCGCTGGGCCAGCTCGAGGATCTGGTCGGCCAGCACCGCCGACCCGTGCCGCAGCGCGGACCGGTGGATCGTCACGCCGGTCAGCAGCCCGCCGGGCGCCACCTGGACTTCGATGGTGCTGTCCGGCGAAGCCGCCTTGCCCACCACCGGACCCGACCGCTCGAGCCGGGCCGAGACGTCGGCCTCCACGCGTTCGGCTTGCTCGGCGATCCGCGAAGAAGCCAGGTCCACGTCGAATTCAGCCACGACTCACCCCGTCGGCCGGTAGAAACCGATGAACGACTGTCCCGCGTTGGTGGTGCGGATCTTGCTGATCTGCACCGGGTCGCCGGCCTCGACCATCTGGCCGTCGCCGATCACCATCGCCACGTGCCCGGACCAGACGACCAGGTCACCGGGCAGCAGCTGGTCGATCGAGGGCACCTCGGCCCCGACCGTCTGCTGCGCGGCCGTCCGCGGCAGCTGCAGCCCCGCGTCCTGGTAGGACGTCATGGTCAGCCCGCTGCAGTCGAGGCCGACGCCGCGGGCGGTGCCGCCCCAGACGTAGGGCACGCCGAGCTGCGAAAGCGCGTTGCGCACGGCCTTGGCGGCGGTCTCGTTCGGCGCCATGACCTGCTTGCCGCCGGGCAGGTTGATCGCGACGCCGCTGCCGGGCTGCGGCGGGATCGCGACCGGCAGCCGCGGCTTGTGGACGGCGCCGCCACCACCGCCGCCGCCGCCTCCCCCACCGCCTCCGCCGCCGGAGTCGCCGCCCCCGGAGTAGCCGCTGTTGCTGTTGAAGGACGAGCCCACCTTCGTCGAGGACGCGCTGGACGTCGACGTCGACTGCTCGCCGCCGCCGAGCTTGGTGCCGATGTCGGTGAGCTGGTTGATGGTCTGCTCGCTGAAGGTCGCGGCCTGCCCGGTGAGCTGGCTGATCTTCGTCTGCAGCTTCATCAGGATGTCGCGCGACGCGGCGGCGCGGCTCTCCGGCGGCTGGATCGACTTCACCGCCGCCAGCGCCTTCATCGACGCCGAGATCTCCTTGATGATCTGGTCGCGGACCTGGTCGTTCTTGATCTCGCCCAGGTTCAGCGTCTCGGCCGCCTCGGCGACGGCCTTTTCGATCTCGGCGCTCTCGTCGAGGAGGTCCTGGACCTCCTGCTCGAGGCTCTTCGACGTCGCGGTGGCGCGGTCGGTCGTCGAGCCGGAGCTGGCCGAAGTGAGGTTGACGCGCTGGTCGGACGCGTGGTCGCGGGTTTGCCCCACCGACGTCTGCAGCGCGTGGTGCGCGTCCCGCGCGCCGCTGATCGCGACGGGGTCGTGGCGCAGTTTCAGCGCGAACTGGTTGGTGGGCTCCAGGCTGTGCCGGACGAGCTGGTCGGTGTGGTGCTCGGTCACGCGCGGTCCCCGAGGTCGGTGCCGAGCCTGCGGACGACGTCGCCGTGGTCGGCCTCGACCGCCGTGTAGTTGCGGTCGGTCTGCCGCGCGGCCTCGCCGACCTGCCGCCAGCCGCCGCCGACGCGGTGCATCCGCTCCTGCAGCGCGCGCATCCGGCCGCTGTAGGCGCCGGAGAAGCCGGACTCGCCGCCCATCTCGGAGAAGCCGTGGCCACCGAGCGTCACGTGCGGGCCGACGTGCTTGTCGGCCGCGCCTTTGACGTCGTCGCCGAGCGGGTCGACTTCGCGCGCGTACCGCGCGTATGCGCCCTCATCGACGTGAAACCCCTGATGCGAACCGTCCACTGGCCCTCCCTGTCACCGGAGGTGCGACGTACGCGCGCGACCCCCGGTTCCCCTGTTGCGGGACTGAGCCTAGTCGACGGTCGGTACCCGGGTGGGCGAATTGCCCGGACTCAGCCGGTGACCTTCGCGAGCCAGCCCGGGTCCTGCCAGCTGACGATCGCGCCGTTCGCGGTGACCGTCGGCGTGCCGAAGCCGCTCTGCCCGTTACCGAAGTCCTGCGCCAGCTTCGGGTCGGTCTCGATCTGCTGGAACGCCGTGTTGAGCTGCTGCTCGTACGTGCCCGCGTTGACCGTCTGGGCGAACGCGGGGTCGGTGATCCCGACGTCCTGGCCGAGCTTGATCAGCTGCGCCTTGTCGTAGCCGCGCTTGCCCTCTTCGGGCTGGTTCGCGAACAGCGAGTCGTGGAACTGCAGGAACTTGCCGGCGTCGGCCGCGGCCAGCGCCGCGTTCGCCGAGTCGAGCGAGTAGCCGGGCGGGTCCGAGCGGTCGTTGAGCAGCGGCACCATGTGGTAGCGCACCTGCAGCTTGCCGTCGTTGATCGCCTTTTCGACGTCGGCCTTGTAGGTCTTCTCGAACTGGCCGCAGATCGGGCAGAGGAAGTCGGCGTAGACGTCGATCGACGCCTTCGCGCCCGCCTTGCCGACCGTGACGACGACGCCGTCACGCTTCTGCGTGACGTCGCCGGTGAGCGACGTGCCCCCGGCCGCGATGGTCTGGCCCTCGGTCTTGTTCTTGTCCGAGATCGTCCAGATCACGCCGCCGATCACCAGCGCGGCCACGACGACCACGGCGGCGATCCCGATGATCCACTTCCGCTTGTCGGTCGACGCGCCCCTGGCCTGGGCCACCGCCTTCGCTCCCCCGGCCTGTGCGGCCTGACGACGCTTCCGAGCGGTCCGCTCAGCTCCACCCACTGTGTATCAGTTCCCTTCCGCGATACCCGAGTAGTCGGGCTCGGGTTCGTCAGAGTTCCCGCGACCTCGCGCGAGCCACCCGTCGAGTGACAGCAGCGTGCGCGGCCGCGCCAGCAGCCAGACGGCCAGCAGCGCGAAGCCGGAGTCGCGGAGGATCTCCTGCGGGTACTCGGTCTGCCCCGCCGCCACCTGGCCGCCGCCGCCGAAGCACCCGCAGTCGATGCTCAGGCCACGCGCCCACGACTGGGCGATGCCGGCGATGAGCACGACGAGCAGCACCAGCGCGGCGCCGGCGACCCAGCGGGTCGCGAGGCCGGCGAGCAGGAACAGCCCGAGCACGAGCTCGACGAGCGGCAGCGCGATGGCCACCACGTTGGCGAGTGCGTCCGGCAGCACCTGGTACGCCTTCACGGCGATCAGCGTCTGCCCCGGATCCGCCAGCTTCAGCGCACCGGAAACGAGCCAGACGGCCGCCAGCCCGAGCCGGGCGAGCGTGCCGACGGCGTCCAGCACGGGTTGGGACGGTCGCACCACGCACTTAGGCTAACGGGAGGACCTGAGAACTCCGTAAGGGCACGGCAGCGGTGGAGGGAGCGGCGGAATGCGGTGGCGCACGCTCGTCGCTTCGGCGTTGCTGCTGGTCACGGCGGCGGCGTGCGGGCCGGGGAAGGTTTCGCCGACCGACTCGCTGGTGGCCCGCGCCAGTGCCACGGATCACCTGACCATCGGCATCCGGTTCGACGCGCCGGGGCTTTCCGAGCGCACCGTGGACGGCCGGTTCGTCGGGTTCGACGTCGACGTCGCGACTTTCGTCGCCTCGGAACTGGGTGTCGCCGCGAAGGACATCACGTGGCGCGAGACGACGTCGGCGACGCGCGAAACGGACCTCACCTCCGGCGCGGTCGACCTGGTCGTCGCGACCTATTCGATCACCGACAAGCGCAAGCAGCTGGTGTCGTTCGCCGGGCCGTACTTCACGACCGGGCAGGACCTGCTGGTGCGGCGCACGTCCCCGGACATCACCGGCCCGGAGACGCTCAACGGGCGGCGGCTGTGCTCGGTCACCGGCTCGACGCCCGCGGAGCAGGTGCGCGACCGGTTCGCGCAGGCGGTGCAGCTGGTCGAGTACCCGCGCTACCCGGACTGCGTGACGGCGCTGCTCGCCGGCCAGATCGACGCGATGACCACCGATGGGGTGATCCTCGCGGGTTACGTCACACGCGACCCGGAGCTGCTGAAGGTCGTCGGGAAGCCGTTCTCGAAGGAGAGCTACGGCGTCGGCCTGCGCAAGGGCGACACCCAGGGCGTGAACGCGGTCGACGACGCGATCCGCAAGATGATCTCCTCCGGCGAATGGCTGCGCTCGCTCAACGCGAACATCGGGCCGTCCGGGTACCAGCTGCCGGCTCCCCCCGAGGTCACCGAGAAGTGAAGCTGCCCGACCTGCCCGTGCGCGCGGTCCTGCCCGACGTCCTTTCGGCGCTCGACGACCACGGCACCGCCGTGCTCGTCGCGCCGCCGGGGACGGGGAAGACGACGCTGGTCCCGCTGGCGCTGGCGTCTTCCGGGTCCGGCCGGGTCGTGGTCGCCGAGCCGCGGCGCCTGGCCGCGCGGGCCGCGGCGGCGCGGATGGCCAAGATCCTGGGCGAGCCGGTCGGCGAGACGGTCGGGTACGCCGTGCGCGGCGACCGGAAGGTGTCGGCCCGGACGCGCGTCGAGGTCGTGACGTCGGGGCTGCTGGTGCGGCGCGTCCAGGGCGACCCGGAGCTGCCCGGGGTGTCGACGGTCCTGCTGGACGAGTGCCACGAGCGGCACCTGGACGCGGACCTGCTGCTGGCGCTGCTCCTGGACGTCCGCGCGGGGCTGCGCGACGACCTGCGGCTGCTGGCGACGTCGGCGACGGTGGCCTCGGGCCGGCTGGCCACACTTCTGGGTGAAGCTCCGGTGGTGACGGCGACCGCGCCGACGTACCCGGTTTCGTTCTCGTACGTCCCGCCCGCGCGGGGTGAGCGCATCGAGGCGTGCGTCGCGCGTGCGGTGCGGACGGCACTGTCCTCGGGGGACGGTGACGTGCTCGCGTTTTTGCCGGGCGCGGGCGAAATCGCGCGGACGTCACGGTTGCTGTCGGTGTCCGATGTGGACGTGTTGCCGCTGCACGGCCGGCTGTCGGCGGCCCACCAGGACGACGCGCTGCGCCCACGCGACCGGCGGCGCGTGGTGCTGGCGACGGCGGTGGCGGAGTCGAGCTTGACGGTGCCGGGCGTGCGCGCGGTGGTGGACTCCGGCTTGGCGCGGGTGCCGCGGGTGGACCACCGGCGCGGCCTGCCGGGCTTGGCGACGGTGCGGGTCTCGTCGGCGGTGGCGACGCAGCGCTCGGGCCGCGCGGGCCGCGAGGGGCCGGGACGGGCGTACCGCTGCTGGGCGGAGAACGAGCAGGCGTTGCTGCCGGCGTACCCGGAGCCGGAGATCCGGACGGCCGAGCTGGCGCGGCTGGCGTTGGAGCTGGCGTGCTGGTCGACGCCGGACGGGAGCGGCCTGGCCTGGTGGGACCCGCCGGGCGAGGGAGCATTGGCGGCGGGCCGGGCGTTGCTGGAGACGCTGGGCGCGACCGCGGATGGTGCGGTGACCGCGCGCGGGCGCCGGATGGCGGAGCTGGGGCTGCACCCGCGGCTGGCACGGGCGTTGCTGGACGGCGCATCGAAGGTCGGCGCCCGCGCGGCGGCGGAGGTGGTGGCGCTGCTGGACGCGGGAGCGACGCTGACGGACGTGGACGCGGAGTTGCGGAGGCTGCGCTCGGCGAGCGACGAGCCGGCGCGGAGGTGGAAGCGCGAGGCTCGGCGGCTCGAAGGCTTGGTGTCCGGCGGCAAGGCGGACCGCTCGGCCAGCGCCGAGCGGGCACAGCCCGGCAGCCCTGCCGCAAGCACCGCCGCCGAGCGGACACAGCCCGCCAGCCCTACCGCAAGCACCAGCGCCGAGCGGACGCAGCCCGCCAGCCCTACCGCAACCACCGGCGCCGAGCGGGCACAGCCCGGCAGCCCTACCGCAAGCACCGCCGCCGAGCGGGCACAGCTCGGCCGGCCCAGCGGGAGCGCCGAAGCCGATCCCGCGCGCCGAAGCGGAAGCGCCAGCGCCGGGCAGGCACAGCCCGGCAGTCCTACCGCAAGCACCGCCGCCGAGCGGGCACAGCTCGGCCGGCCCAGCGGGAGCGCCGAAGCCGATCCCGCGCGCCGAAGCGGAAGCGCGAGCGCCGGGCGGGCACAGCCCGGCGCGGCCGCCGCAAGCGCCGGAGCCCGGCCCGATCCCGCCCTCGTCGTCGCGCTCGCGCATCCTGAGCGGCTCGCGCGGCGGCGGCCCGGGACCGCCCCCGTCTACCTCATGGCCGGCGGCACCGCGGCCGAACTTCCGCCCGGCAGCGGCCTCGACTCCGAGTGGCTGGCCGTCGCCGAAGCCACCCGCGATCCCGGCCGCGTCCACGGCACCATCCGCCTCGCCGCGGCCGCCGACGAAAAGCTCGCCACCCGCGTCGGCGAAGTGTCCGAAGTGGATGAAGTCACCTGGGACGGCGATGTCGTCGCCCGCCGGGTCCGCAAGCTCGGCGCCATCACGCTGTCCGAACGCCCCCTCCGCGACGCGAACGTCCACGACGCCCTCGTCGCCGGCCTCCGTGAGAACGGCCTCGGCCTTCTCAAGTGGAGCCAAGAGGCGACGAGGCTCCGCGAGCGCATGGCCTTCCTCCACCGCGTGGTCGGCGACCCGTGGCCCGCGGTCGACGACACGACCCTATTGTCCGATGTGGACAAGTGGCTCGATCTCTCGGGCGCCCGCCGCAAGGCCGATCTCGCGAACCTCAACGCGGGCACCGCGCTCAAAGCCCTCCTGCCGTGGCCGGCAGCGTCCAAACTGGACGAACTCGCCCCGGACCGGCTCGAAGTCCCGTCCGGCTCGCACATCCGCGTCGACTACCACGGCGACCAGCCGGTCCTGGCCGTCAAGCTGCAGGAAACGTTCGGCTGGACCGAAACCCCGACCGTCGCCGGCGTCCCGGTCGTCCTGCACCTGCTCTCCCCCGCCGGCCGCCCGGCCGCGATCACCGCGGACCTCGGGTCGTTCTGGACCACCGGCTACCCGGCGGTGCGCGCCGACCTGCGCGGCCGCTATCCGAAGCACCCGTGGCCCGAGGACCCGGCGACCGCCGTCCCGACCCGGCACACCCGCCGCCGGACCTGACGAAAGTCGGGGGCCGGGCACGACCGTCGGCCGATGCCCGCGCACCCCCGCGGCCCGCAGACTCCGACACATGATCACACTCAGAGGTCTGACGAAACGCTACGGGGAGAAGACCGTCGTCGACGCGCTGACCTGCGACGTCGCGGCGGGTCAGGTGACCGGCTTCCTCGGCCCCAACGGCGCCGGCAAGTCGACGACCATGCGGATGACCGTCGGGCTCGACCACCCGCAGGAAGGCGAGGTCCTGGTCGGCGGCAAGCGGTACGCCGAGCTGCGCAACCCGCTGCGCGAGGTCGGTGCGCTGCTCGACGCGAAGGCGCTGCACCCCGGGCGCAGCGCCGGCAGGCACCTCACGGCCATGGCGCAGAGCAACGGGATCCCGACGAGCCGCGTCGAGGAGGTGCTGGCGACGGTCGGCCTTTCGGACGTCGCGGGCAAGCGGGCCGGGCAGTTCTCGCTCGGCATGGGCCAGCGGCTCGGCATCGCGGGCGCGCTGCTCGGCGACCCGGGCACGCTGCTGTTCGACGAGCCGGTCAACGGCCTCGACCCGGACGGCGTCCGCTGGGTCCGCCAGCTGATGCGGTCGCTGGCCGCCGAGGGGCGGACGGTGTTCGTCTCCAGCCACCTGATGAGCGAAATGCAGCTGACGGCCGACCACCTGATCGTGATCGGCAAGGGAAAGCTGCTGGCCGACGCGCCGGTCGCGGAGTTCATCGCGGGCAATTCCCGCACGACGGTGTCGGTCCGCATCCCGGCCGATCCGGACCGCGCGGCCCTCGACGCCCGGCTGCGCGCCGAAGGGGGCCTGACGCACCCCGGGTCGTCACCGGACGAGCTGGTGGTCGACGGCGTCGACGTCACGCGCATCGGCGACGTGGCGCACGAACTGGGGATCCGCCTGCACGGCCTCGCCGAACGGACGGCGTCGCTCGAGCAGGCGTACATGGAGTTGACGGCTTCTTCGGTGGAGTACGGGGTATCGGCATGACGGTTCTGCAGGCCCGCACGGTGGCATCGGAGTGGACGAAGTTCTGGTCGGTCCGGGCGACGTGGTGGTCATTGATCACGGGAGCGGCGCTGATGCTGGGCTACAGCGCGCTGTCCGGAGTGGCCCAGCGCTACGGCAACGACCCCGAGGCGGCGAGCACGATAGCCCTGGGCGCCGGCTTCTACTTGGCGCAGTTCGCGGTGATCGCACTGGCGACGCTGTTCGTGACGAGCGAATACGCGGGCGGCGGGATCCGCTCGACGCTGCTGTGGACGCCGGTCCGCGCCCGGGTGGCGCTCGCGAAGGCGGCGGTGCTCGTACCGGTGCTGTTCGTCGCCGGAGTCGTCTTGTCATGTCTGGCAATGGGTCTCGCGGGCCTGCTGAAGGACGGCCACGGCCTGCCGACAAGCGTCCCGGCGGCCTTCACGACGGCGATCGGGATGGGCGGATACTTCGCGTTGCTGGGGGTGTTGTGCACGGGCATCGGCTGGGCACTGCGCAGCGCGGCGGGGACGTTGGTGTCGGTGATCGTGCTGCTGCTGCCGCTGCCGCTGATCGTGGGTTCACTGGGGTTGGGCGAGCTGGTGCCGTACTTCCCGGGGATCGCGGGGGTGAACGCGATGGTGGAGTCGGGACAGCCGAACCCGATCACGCAGGCGGTCGCCCCGTACGCACCATGGGTGGGCTTGCTGATCTGCGCGGCCTGGGCGGCCGCCGCGTTGGCGGTGGGCGCGGGAGTGCTGCGCCGCCGAGACGCCTGAGGTCCGGCGCGGGTGCCTGCGCCCGCGCCGCCTGCCTGCGCCCGCACTACTTGCCCAGCCTGCGCCCGCCCTGCCTGCAGCCCGCCCTGCCTGCCTGCGCCTGCCCAGTCTGCGCCCGCCCCGCCTGCAGCCCGCCCTCCCTGGGGGCTGCCCCCGCTTCCAGCGTATCCGGGGCGCCCGACAAAACACCGCGAAACCGCGCGCCAGGGGCCTGGTTGTCCACATCGGCAAAGCCCTGTGGACAACCAGGCTCAACCCACGCCGATCCCCCGCAGGACCTCCCGCGCACTCGTCACCAGCGCCGCCCGCGAAGGCGGAGCCGAAGCCCCCGCCAGGACCCCGAAAATCGTCCCGTCCATCCAATCGACCACCAGCGCCGCATGCCGGTCCGGCTCCGCCGACCCCGCCGCCGCCAGCACCTCCGCGGCCAGCCGCCGGATGGTCGCGCCCCCCGAGTCGTACTGCGCTCGCAGCTCGGGCCGCCGAGTCGCCTCGAGTGCCAGCTCGTACCGCGCCAGCATCCGGGTCCGTCCCGGCCCCAGCGCGTCGGACACGTACCCCGCGATCGACTCCGCCAGTCCCCCGGGCCGCGGCGGAACCCGGTCCAGCACCACGATCCGCGCCATCGTCAGCTCCAGCAGGGCCGCCCGCGTGCGTGCGTAGTACGACGTCGAGCCGAGCGGCAGTCCCGCAGCCCGGTCGACCGCCCGGTGCGTCAAGCCGCGCAGTCCCGAGGCCGCGATCACCTCGATCGCCGCGTCGCCGATCACCGAAATACGGTCCACGAACCGCACTCTACAGGTGTAGAGTGCACTAGAGGAGGAGTCATGCGAGCAGCAGTGGTCGGCGGGGGCATCGGTGGCCTGGGGGCCGCGATCGGACTGCACCGGGCGGGCTGGACGGTCACCGTCCTCGAACAAGCCCCCGAGTTCGGTGACGTCGGCGCCGGCATCTCGCTCTGGCCGAACGCCCTGCGCTGCCTCGACGAACTCGGCGTCGACCTCGGTGACCACCTCGCCGCCCAGGACCAAGGCGGCCTGCGCGACCGCCGCGGGCGGTGGATCGCGCACTGGGACGCGGCCGGCTTCCGGCGCCTCCACGGGCGCCCGCTGGCCGGCATCCACCGCGCCGACCTCATCGCCGGGCTGCGTGACGCGCTCCCCGCCGACTGCCTCCGCACCGGCACCAAGGTCACCGGTGTGACCGAAGACGGCGTCGTCCGCTGCGAGAACGGCGACGAAATCCGGGCCGACCTCGTCGTCGCCGCAGACGGGATCCGCAGCCCGATCCGGCAGGTGCTCTTCCCGCAGCACCCGCAGCCGGTCTACTCCGGCAGCGCGGCCTTCCGCGGCGTCACGCACCACCCCGGCCTCGGGCTGAGCACCACCTTCGCCCCCGGCACCGAGGTGGGCGTGCTCCCGCTGACCGGCGGTGACGTCTACTGGTTCGTCTCCTACGTCACCGCGCCCGGCGCCCGGCCCGCCGACCCCAAGGCGCACCTGAAAGAACACTTCGGCGACTGGCACGAGCCGATCCCGGCGCTCATCGACGCCACCCCGCCGGAAGCCCTGCTGTACCACGACCTCTACCACCTCGGCACGCCGTTGCCGACGTACGTCCGCGGCCGGGTCGCCTTCCTCGGCGACGCCGCGCACGCCATGCCGCCGTTCCTCGGCCAGGGTGGCTGCCAGGCGCTCGAAGACGCCGTGGTGCTCGCGCACCGCGTGTCCACAGTGGATGACATCGATGAAGCGCTCGCCGGCTACGATGCCGAAAGACGCCCCCGCAGCCAACGGATCGCCCGCGCGGCGGTCCGGACGGGCAAGGCCGGGCCGCAGGTCACCAGCCCGCTCCTCACGGCGCTGCGGATGAACTTGCTCCGGCTCGTCCCCACGAAGCTGACGGCCCGGGTGGGCAAGGACATCAACGGCTGGCGGCCTCCGCGTCTCCCCCGGCCAGCCCCGCCTCGTACGCCGTGATCGCCGCCTGCACCCGGTTCTTCGCGCCGAGCCGGGTCAGGATCGTGCTCACGTGCGCCTTCACCGTGCCCTCCACGACGAACATCTTCGCCGCGATGTCCGCATTGGACAGTCCGGAACCCAGTAACGTCAACACTTCCCGCTCACGCGGCGTCAACGCGGAAACCTTCGACCGCGCCGCCGCGGCCCGGGACAGCCGGCCGCCCGACAGGCGCGCGATCACCCGCTGCGCCACCTTCGGCGAGAGGAACGCCGCCCCGTCGGCGACGGCGTGGATGCCGGCCAGCAGTTCGCGCGGGTCACCGGACTTCAGCAGGAACCCGCCCGCGCCCAGCCCCAGCGCGCGCTCGATGTACTCGTCCTCGCCGAACGTCGTGAGCATGATGACGCCCGTCGACGGCAGCAGCCGCCGGATCTCGGCGGCCGCGCCCAGCCCGTCCAGGCCCGGCATCCGGATGTCCAGCAGCACGACGTCCGGGTGCGTGGCGAGCGTCTGAGCCACCGCCGCCCGCCCGTCGGCGGCTTCGGCGACGACCTCGATCCCCGGGTCCGCGCCGAGGATCGCCGCCACCCCCGCCCGCATCATCGCTTCGTCGTCGGCCAGCACGACCCTGATCACTTTGCCCCCTCGGCGAACCAGTCCTTCGAAACCAGCTTGCCATCGGCGAAGCAGAGCCGGTAAGCGGCGTAGTCGTTCTCCAGCCACGACCGCCCGCTGCCGTAGTACTCGCACACCGCGCCCGGCGGCGGGACCGGCTCGCCGCGCGTCGGACGGGCGGCGCGCTGGTGCTCCGGCAGCTGCGGCGCCAGGTCGGCGCGTGCCTGCCCGACGCGCATCCGGTCGTACGCCGGACCGGGCAGCTCCGAGGAGTTCCACTGGTAGAGGAACGCGATCCCGCTGACCGCGAGCAGCACCCCGAAGAGCGCGAGCGGGATGGTGACGGCGTAGACCAGGCTGCGCCGCACGTCCCGGCGCGCGACCTCCAGGGCCCGGGCGGCCGTCGGCTGCCCGACGGCGTCGTCGGCCGCTTCCCGCCCCTCCGGCGTCTCCTCGACGGGCGCGGCGTCGTGCGGCAGCGTCGCGGTGACGGCGAACCCGCCTTCGCGCGGTCCGGCTCGCAGCGTCCCGCCGACGAGCCGGACGCGTTCGCGCAGGCCGATCAGCCCCAGCCGCCCGGACGCGGCACCCGGCAGCGGCCCGGCGGGCGGGGCCGCGTTGACGACGCTCACCTCGGTCTCGGCACCGGTGCTCGTCACGCGCACCACCACCGCCGCGCCCGGCGCGTGCTTGGCCACGTTCGTCAGCCCTTCCTGCACCACGCGGTAGGCGGCCCGGGCGACCATCGGGGGCGCCAGCGAAGTGTCCACTGTGGAATCGATGAGCAACCCGGACGCGCGGGCCCGCGCGATCAGTTCGCCGAGGTCGCCCTGCACCGGTTCGACCGGTGCGGCGTCCTCGCGCAGCACGCCGATGATCTCGCGCAGCCGTTCGGTGGCCGCCGCGGCGCCGGCTCGCAGCTGCGCGGCCGCGTCCCGCTGGGGGTCGTCGAGCCCGGCCGCGACTTCGAGAGCCGCCGCGCGGACAGCGATCAGGCTCAGCTCGTGGCCCAGCGAGTCGTGCATGTCGCTGGCGATCCGGGCGCGTTCGCGCAGCCGCGCCTGGTCGGCGACCAGCCGCTGCCTGCTTTCCATCTCCTCGGCCCGGCGCCAGCCGGTGCGGGCGAGCTCGCCGCGCGTCCGGACGTACCGGCCGAGCAGCCACGGCGACAGTCCGCCGAACACCAGGATCGCCATCATCGAGCCCCAGTCGCCGAGGCCGTCGGGCGCGACGAGCAGCGACACCGGGATGCCGAGCAGCGAGACGGCCGCGCCGGTCAGGACGGCCGGCCGGACCCGGGCCATCCGCAGCGCGGCCTGGTAGCTCATCGCCACCAGCACGAACACCGTCCACACCGGCACGCGGTCGCCGTACGGGAAGGGGACGGCGAGCGTCCCGACCAGCGCGATGCCGAGCGAGACGGCGGGGTAGCGCCGGGCCGTCGCGACCGAGCCGGCGACGACGACGAGCCCGGCGACCAGCTCCCAGGTCCGCTCCCCCAGCGCGTCGGCGACGACGATGAACGCCAGGAACAGCCCGAGCAGCACGTCGAGCACCACGCGCCACCTGCGCTTCGTCACCTCTCGCACGGGTTCGAAGCTACAAGTTCCTCAGCGGGCCGGACCACTGCCGAAAGTCAAGGTGTCCACGAAGGCGAGCGTCTGCGGCCAGGACAGCGCGAACGCCTCGGCGTTGACGCTCGCGCCGTGCCGCGCGGAGTCGCTGAAGCCGTGTTCGGCACCCGGGAAGTGCTGGGTGAACGTCGCGCCCCGGGCCCGGGACTGCAGGGCCGCCTGGAGCAGGCCGAACGTCTCGTGCGAGACGACGGAGTCGGCCTCCGGGTAGGCCACGAGCACCGGCGCCGTGATCCGGGTCGACAAATCGACCGTGTCCAGCTCGTGGTTCGGCGGCGCCGGGTCGCGGACGGTCGGGTGGTAGGCGACGACGCCGGAAAGCCGCTGGTCACGGGCAGCGAGCAGGAGCGCGAACCGGCCGCCGAGGCACCAGCCCATGACCCCGGCGGAAGTGCAGCCGAGGTCGCCGAGCAGGTGGTCGAGCAACGCGGTCTGTTCGGCCAACGCCGGTTCGTCGCGCAGCTCGCCCAGCTTCGCGCCGAGGTCTTCGCGGGAGGTGTTGTCGGTGCTCGCGCCGTGGAAGACGTCCCAGGCCAGCGCGGTGATCCCACGGCCGGCGAGCTCGTCGGCCCAGGCCCGGACCTGCGTGCCGATGCCGGTGATCATCGGCAGGAGCAGCGTCCCGCGTTCGGAGCCGCCGTCCGGGCGGGCCAGGTACGCGGACAGGTCGCCGACACGGACAGTGGACGTCTCGATGGTCATGATCGCACCGTAGCGGCCCGGTTCGACCGGGCGCCGGTCTTCGCGCCCGTCGCCGTCTCGCCCACTACGGGTCGCCGCGAGGACCCTCTTCGTGCCGAACAGGGCGATGACCCCGAGGATCAGGGCGGTCCAGGCCAGGCCGCCGAACTTCGACGGCACAGGTGCGGCCTGCTGCGGAGCGGGCGGCATGGGGGGCATGCGGAACGGACTTGACCACCGTCCGGGTGAAAAGGCCGCCGCGGTGTTGCATGATGATCCACCATGGCCGAGCGCACACTCGCCGAACAGCTGGGCGGCACCCTCCCCGGCGGCATCGACGCCCTCGAAGAGCACGTACGGCAGGACCTCGCCGACGCACTGCGCGACGCGCGCAGAAGGCAGGCGAAAGCGCTCGCCGAAGCCGGCGAAGAGGGTCTGAAGTACGTCCCCGCGCTGCTGCGCGGCGCCGTCCGGAAGGCAGTCGGGCTGTGACCAACTACGAAGCCGAGGCCGAGATCCTCAAGCTCGCCCGCGTCCTCGACGTCGAGCCCGCGCGGCTCGAGTACCTCGCCCGCGTCGACGCCGGCGACCTGCAGGCCTTCCGCGAACAGGTCACCGACACGCTGTTCGACGCCAACATCGCCGTGCTGCAGCGGATGGCGCTGGCCGCGCGGCTGCTGCCCGGCGGCGTGCTCGCCAAGATCGCTGAGAAGGTGTTCGGCCCGCTGCTGTGTGCCCGGATCGCCGGGGTGGTCGACGTCGCGCGCGGGGTCGACGTCGCCAAGCGGCTGTCCCCGCGGTTCCTCGCCGAGGTCGCGGCCGAGCTCGACCCGCGGCGCGCGAGCGCGATCATCTCCCGCATCCCGCTCGACACCGTGCTCGCCGTCGCGAACGAACTCGCGCGCAAGCAGGACTGGATCACGCTCGGCCGGTTCGTCGGGCACCTGCCCGACCCGACCGTGCGGCGGGCCCTCGACGAGATCGACGACCCCGGCCTGCTGCGGATCGCCTTCGTGCTCGACGACAAGAGCCGCGTCGACCACGTCGTCGGCCTGCTGCCGGCCCACCGCCTCGGCCGGCTGATCACCGCCGCCGGGGCCGACGAAGACCTGTGGACCCCGGCGCTGGACCTGCTGAACCACCTCGGCGACGCCCGCCGTGCGACGCTCGAACCGATGCTCGGCGGGCTCCCGGACGGGTTCCGGGAACGCGCTCAGGCGACGATCAAGTAGATCCCGTACCCGACGATCGCCGCGCACAGGGCGAAGCAGATGACCGCGCCGGCCAGCGGGCCGGTGCCGGACGCCCCGGACTCGCGGGCCGACTCGCGCTGCGAGAGCCCGACGACTCCGAACGAGAACAGGCTCGTCAGCACGACCACCGAAGCGAGCGCGACGACGAAGACGAGACCGAGAGAACCCCAATCGATGTGCACGGCGCTCCTCAGGCGTTGGCCGGCTGCGCGGCCGGTTCGGGTTCGTTGATGGTCTTGGCGCTGATCGGGTTCCGCTTCGACGCGAGGTAGATGCCCACCGCGACGACGACCCCGGCGATGCCGATCAGGACGGTTCCCCAGCTGCCGAGCGTCGAGACCTCGGCGGCGACCGCCCCGACGATCGCGGCGGCGGGCAGCGTCAGCGCCCAGGCCACGACCATCTTCCCGGCGACGCCCCAACGCACCTCGGCGAGGCGGCGGCCCAGGCCGGAGCCGATGATGCCGCCCGAGCAGACGTGCGTGGTGGACAGCGCGAACCCGAGGTGCGCCGAGGTCAGGATGACCGCCGCGGCGCTGGTCTCGGCCGCGAAGCCCTGCGGCGTCTGGATTTCGGTGAGCTTCTTGCCCATCGTCTGGATGATCCGCCAGCCGCCGAGGTAGGTGCCCAGCGCGATCGCGGCACCCGCGGTGAGGATGACCCAGATCGGCGGGTTGGACCCCGGCGCGAGCGAGCCCGACGCGATCAGCGTCAGCGTGATGACGCCCATGGTCTTCTGCGCGTCGTTCGTGCCGTGCGCGAGCGAGACCAGCGACGCCGAGGCGATCTGGCCGGCCTTGAACGTCTTGCCCACCGTGCCTTCCTTGGCGCGGGCGGTGATCCGGTAGACGAGGAAGGTGCCCAGCGTCGCGACGATCCCGGCGACGATCGGCGAGGCCAGCGCGGGGATCAGGACCTTCTCGACGACCTTGCCGAAGTGGACGGCGTCGGAGCCCGACGCGATCCAGGTGGCGCCGATCAGCCCGCCGAAGAGCGCGTGCGAGGAGCTCGACGGCAGCCCGATGAGCCAGGTCACCAGGTTCCACACGATCGCCCCGACCAGGCCGGCGAAGATGATCACCGGCGTCACCTTGGTGTCGTCGACGATGCCACCCGAGATCGTCTTGGCGACCTCCACCGAGAGGAACGCGCCGACGAGGTTGAGCACCGCGGACACCGCGACCGCGATCCTCGGCTTGAGCGCACCGGTCGCGATCGAAGTGGCCATCGCGTTGGCCGTGTCGTGGAAGCCGTTGGTGAAGTCGAAGGCCAACGCCGCGACGATCACCACCAGCACGATCAGTGAGAAGTCCATGGGTGACTCTCCCGTCCCGAAGTCGCTGCGGAAAAACGCTACTTGCGTGGTGCCCCGGCCCCGGTCCCGAAGGCGTGACGGCTGACTGAACTCTCAATGAACCCGAAAGCGCTTTCCCGGCATATCCGGCATTTCCGGCGGGGTAGGGCTGGCCCGACCGGCGAACCGGGGGCCTGGCCCAGTGCCCCGGGCCTCGGCGGCTGCGACCGTCGACACCGGCGGAAGGGGCCACGATGAACAAGCTGGGGTGGGCGGTCGTCGCAACGGTGACGTCGGCGGTGCTGTTCTTCTTCGGGACCGGTCTGGATCCCGTCCCCGAGCTGGCGTGGCTCGCGCCGCTGCCGATCCTGCTGCTGGCGCCCCGGGTGTCCGGCGCCGCCGCGCTCGGCTGCGCGTTCCTCGCCTACGCCGCGGGCAGCGCCGGCAGCTGGAGCTACTTCTGGCACTCCCTGGCGGTCCCGCGCCCGGCCGCGATCGCGATCCTCGGCGGCAGCGCGCTGCTGTTCGCGCTGTCGGCCGGCCTCTTCCGGCTCCTGGTCCGCCGCGGCAACGGCCTCTTGGCCGCGCTCGCCGCACCCGCATTGTGGACCGTCGCGCTCTACGGCGTCTCGCTGCTCAACCCGACCGGCGTGATGGACACCCTGATGACGACCCAGGCCGACCGGCCGGCCGTGCTGCGGCTCGCCGCGGTCACCGGCGGCTGGGGCGTGGAGTTCCTCGTGCTGTTCGTCCCGGCGGCGGTCGCCGCCGCGCTCGCCCCCGGCGTGCGCACCCGGTCCCGGCTGACCGGGCTGGTCGCCGTCGCCGCCGAACTCGGCGCACTGGTCTTCTGGACCGCGCCGGCGATCACCGGACCGACGACCCGGATCGCCCTGGTGGCGCCCGGACAGAACCGCTGGGCGGTCGACGTCGCCACACCGGACGGCCAGGCGCTCGTCCGGTCCTATGTGGACCGGATCGGCCGGCTGCCGGACGGCGTCCAGGCCGTCGTGCTCCCGGAAGCGGCCTTCGCGGTGGACCAGACCAGCCGGCCACGGCTCGTCGAGGCCTTCGCCGAGGTGGCCCGCACGCGCAACCTCGACGTCGTCACCGGCGTCCTCGACACCACCCCGGAAGGCCGGTTCAACGCGGCGCTCGCCGTGCCCCCGTCCGGCGCGCCGGTCGAATACCGCAAGTGGCACAACGGGGATTCGCCGAACCTCGCGTCCGGCACGCAGCTCGCGCACCTGGCCGGGATCGGGCTGATGGTGTGCATGGACGTCAACTTCGCCGACCCCAGCGGCGAATACGGCGAAGCCGGCACGGGCCTGGTGCTCATCCCGGCCTCCGACGAGGACACCGACGGCTGGGCGCACAGTCGGACGGCGCTGATCCGCGGCGTCGAAAACGGTTTCTCGGTGGCGTGGAGCGCGGCCCGCGGGACGCCGATGCTGGCCGACGCCCAGGGCCACGTGCTGGCCGACGCCCACACCGGCGGCGGCCCGTTCACGGTCGTCGTCGCCGACGTCCCGATCGGCTCGGGGAAGACGCCGTACGCGCGGTTCGGCGACTGGTTCGCGTGGCTCTGCGGCCTGGTCGCGCTGACCGGGATCGCCGTCGGGGCGCGGAAAGCGTCAGACTTCGAGCGCCTTGGCGTTGCGTAGCACCTTCGACCACGCCGGATCGGCGCACAGCGTGCAGCCGGGCCCGAAGAACACCCCGCGCGCCTGCTGGTCGCCGGCCAGCCAGTAGCGGAACCACGCGGTGATCGCGCCGCGGAAGCCGCCACCGTCGCCGGCCGGGGTGAAGTGGGTGGCCCCGGCGAGTTCGCCGTAGACGGCGGGGACCTGCGACGCGGCGTAGTAGCGCGGGATCACCAGCAGGGCGGGCACGACGATGACGTCGAGCTGGCGGCCGGAACGGCTTCCACCCTGATTGTGACCTGACACAAAGAACCGTCGCCATCTCTGAGCGTTCTCCCAGGTCGCGTCCAGGGGCATGTGACCGATCATGAGCTGCATCACTTACTGACGGGTAACTGGAGGCAACGGAATGCGGGTCACCAACGGCGGTGTCAAGCGAACCCTGGCCGTGCTCGCCGCGGCGCTCACCTTCGGCGCGGTCGCGCCGGCGGTCGCCGAAGCGGCGCCGAGCAGCGGCTGGAACGACTGGGGCTGCCGGCCGGCGGCGGCGCACCCGGAGCCCGTCGTGCTCGTGCACGGGCTCGGCGCGAACGACTCGGTCAACTGGTTCTTCCACGCCCCGAAGATCGCCGCCCAGGGCTACTGCGTCTTCTCGCTGACCTACGGCACCGGCGTCCTCGGCCCGGGCGTCGGCGGGCTCGCGTCCATGCGGGACAGCGCCGCGCAGCTCGGCCGGTTCGTGGACAAGGTCCGGTCGGCGACCGGCGCGGCGAAGGTCGACATCGTCGGCCACTCCGAGGGCAGCACGATGCCCGCGTACTACCTGAAGTTCGGCGGCGGCGCGGCGAAGGTCGCGCACTTCGTCGGCTTCGGCGCGAACTACCGCGGCACCACCCTCGGCGGCCTCGACGCGCTCGCCAAGGCCCTGCTGACGACCGTGCCCGGGCTCGACCTGGTCCTGCGGACCGCCTGCGGCGCCTGCAAGGAGTACCTGGCGCCGTCGGCGTTCCTGACCGACCTCGCCCGCGGCGGCGTCCACGTCCCCGGGCCGGCGTACACGAGCATCGTGAGCAAGTACGACGAAGTGGTGACGCCGTACACGAGCGGAATCCTGAACGAGCCGGGCACGACGGACATCGTGCTGCAGGACTTCTGCGGTTCGGACGCGTCGGGCCACCTGAGCCAGGCGATCGACCCGAACGTGACCGGGCTGATCCTGCACGCGCTGGACTCGTCCTACACGCCGGCGTGCACACCGTTCACCCTCCCGCTGTGAGCGGGTTCTGCCCGAGGTACCGGTGGCCGTTCTCGGCGGACTCCCGCACGGCGGCGAAACCGTAGTCCACCATCGCGGTCTCGTAGGCCGCGACGGCCTCGAGCAGCGGGGCCCCGGCCAGCGCGGACGCCAACGCCGCACCGTCGCGCAACGCGGTGTTGGCGCCCGCGCCGCCGGCCGGGCTCATCGCGTGGATCGCGTCGCCGGCGAGCGTCACGCGCGACGGTTCCCACGGCCCGATCGGCACGCTCGTGCGGATCGGCTGCGGGAACGTCGCCGGGACGTCCCAGTGCCCGACCATCGCGCGGGCCAGCGGGTGCCAGCCGTCGACCAGGCCGAGCGCGATCTTCTGCAGGTCACCAGGGGTCATCGCGGCGAGCTCCGCCTCGGTGTGGCCGACGACTTCCCAGCGGGCGCCGACCGAGCAGGTCATGTACGGCCGGTCGTCGCGCAGCCGCAGGTCCGGCACCAGCCGCGCGCACGCGTCGGCGACCGGTTCGGGGTAGTCGACGGGCGCGAACCCGGCCATCGTGCGGTCCGGGCCGAGCATCATGGAGAACACCGCGAACATCTCGGGTTCGAACAGCGCCCGGGTGTCCGGGGTGAGCGGGATCCGGCCGTAGAGGTGCACGAGCCCGGCGTCGACGACCCGCGCGTGCGGCAGGTACTGCTGCCGCACCGGAGAATTGATCCCGTCCGCGCCGACCAGCAGGCTGCCGCGTGCGGAAGTTCCGTCGGCGAAATGCGCCGTCACGCCGTCTTCGTCGGTTTCGTAGTGCGTGAACCGCTTGCCGTACCGGACTTCCTGGCCGTGCAGCAGGATCTGCCGCAGGGTGAAGCGGTTGACGTTGAGGTGGGTTCCCTCGTCTTCGAGGCGCGTCAGCAACCGCAGCCGATCGTCGTAGACGTTCGTGTGCGGCAGCGCCCTCCCTGCGGTGGCGCGGAGAAGTTCGTGCAGCTCCGGGCGCAAGACTTCGCTGAGCGCCGCATCGCCGACGCCACCGATGTGCAGCCGGTAGCCCTGCTTGCGGGCGCCGGCCGACTCGTCGCGTTCGTAGACCTGGCACGGGATTCCGGCCCGGCGCAGCCCGTGCGCCAAGCTCAGGCCACCCAGACCGGCACCGATGATGATCACAGACACAGCTGTCCCTTCGTCGCTTCCGAGGAAGGGACGCACAGGTAAGCCTGCCGATGCCGCCCGGACTAACCCATACCGGACTGTGTCTTCGCGCGTCCTCGCGTCCGACGTTAGCGCACCCGTTCTCCGGCGCGCCACACCGATTTCGTCAGCGGCACGCCCGGCCGGTAAGCCAGGTGGGTCACCGAAGGCGCGTCGAGCACGTGGACGTCCGCCCGCGCCCCAGGCCGCAGGACGCCCACGTCCTCCCGGCGCAACGCCTCCGCCCCGCCCGCCGTCGCCGCCCAGACCGCTTCCTCGATCGTCATCCGCATCTGCAGCACCGCCGTCGCGACGCAGAACGCCATCGACGTCGTGTACGAGCTGCCCGGGTTGGCGTTGCTGGCCAACGCGACCGTCGCGCCCGCGTCGAGCAGCCGCCGTGCCGGGGCCAGCGCCTGACGAGTCGACAAATCGCACGCCGGCAGCAAAGTCGCGACCGTGCCGGAAGCCGCCAACGCCTCTACATCGGCGTCGCTCAGGTAAGTGCAGTGGTCGACGCTCGCCGCGCCCAGCTCCACCGCCAGCCGCACGCCCGGGCCTTCGCCGAGCTGGTTGCCGTGCACCCGCAAGCCGAGCCCGCGCCCGGCCGCGGCCTTCAGCACCCGCGCCGACTGCGCCTCGTCGAACGCTCCCGTCTCGCAGAAGACGTCCGCCCAGCGCACGCTTTCCGCGACCGCGTCGAGCATCTCGCCACACACCAAGTCCACATAGGACTCCGCGTCGACACCCGGCGGCACGAGGTGCGCGCCGAGGAACGTCACCTCGTCGGCGACCTCCCCGGCGATCCGGGCCGAGCGCGCCTCGTCCGCGACGGTCAGCCCGTAGCCCGTCTTCGTCTCCAGGCACGTCGTCCCCTGCCGGGCCGCCTCGTCGACGTGCCGGCGCAGGTTCGCGGCCAGCTGCTCGTCGGACGCCTCCCGCGTCGCGCCGACGGTGATCGCGATTCCGCCGGCGGTGTAAGGCTTTCCCGCCATCCGGGCCTCGAACTCGGCCGTGCGGTCACCGGCGAAGACGAGGTGCGTGTGGCTGTCGACCCAGCCCGGCAGTACCGCGCGGCCTTCGACGTCGACGCGCTCGTCGGCGTCCGGCGCATCCACCGCCGGCCCCACCCACGCGATCTTGTCGCGGTCCACGACCAGTGCCGCGTCGGTCAGCCGACCCAGCGCAGGGTCGTTGGTCGTGAGTTCGCCGATGCCCGTGATCAGGACTGCCACAGTGCCTCGATCTCCTTCGCCAGCAGGGTTTCCGGACGGTCGATGAGCAGGTGCGCGCCGTCCCGCACGACCTCGCGGCCCGCGACGACGACGTGCCGGACGTCGGCCCCCGAAGCCGCGAACAGTACCCCGGACGGCTCGATCCCGGCCGTCCGGACCGAATCCAGGCCGACGGTGACGAAGTCCGCGCCCGCCCCCTCGGCGAGCGCGCCGACCCCGTCCCACCCGATCGCCGCGTGGTCCGTGCCCGCCGCCAGGAGTTCTTCGGCGGTGAACCGGCCGCGTTCCTCGCTGGCCAGCCGGTCGTCCAGTTCAAGCGCGCGGGTCTCCTCGAACGCGTCGACGACGGCGTTGCTGTCACTGCCGATGCCCAGCCGCACCCCGGCGTCCCGCAGCGCGCGGGCCGGGCCGATGCCGTCGCCGAGGTCCCGTTCGGTGGTCGGGCAGAAGCACGCCCGCGCCCCGCTCAGCCGCTCGATGTCCGACGCGGTGAGGTGCGTGGCGTGCACGGCGACCAGCCGGTCGGTGAGCACCCCGTGCTCGTCGAGCAGCTCGGTGGGCGTGCGGCCGTAAGCGGCCTGGCACTGCTCGTTTTCGGCCCGCTGCTCCGACAAGTGGATGTGCACCACGCGCGGGCTGTCCACAAGCGACAGTTCGGCCGCCGGCACCGCACGCACGGAATGGATCGCCCCGCCGACGCGGAACAGGTCGTCCTCTTCCAGAAGAGCGACCCGCGAAGCCCACGCCGAAGCGGAGCCGTCGGAGAACCGCCGCTGGACCTCGTCCGGTTCGACACCGATGCCGCCCGCGAGGTAGCACGTGTCCAGCAGCGTCAACCGGATCCCGGCGTCGGCCGCGGCTTGCCGCAGGGCCGCGCCCATCGCGTTCGGGTCGGCGTACGGCTTCCCGCCGGGCGCGTGGTGCAGGTAGTGGAACTCCCCCACGCTCGTGTAGCCGCCGAGCACCATCTCGGCGTAGACCCCGCGGGCCAGCCGGTAGCAGGTGTCCGGGTCGAGCCGGGACGCCAGGGCGTACATCCGCTCGCGCCAGGTCCAGAACGTGCCGCGCTCGTGGTGCGTCCGCCCCCGCAGCGCCCGGTGGAACGCGTGCGAGTGCCCGTTCGCGAACCCGGGCAGCGTCAGCCCCGGCAGCAGCACGCCGCCGCGGGGCGCGCCCGACGCCACCGAAGTGATCCGGCCGTCCGAGACGTCGATCCGCACCCCGGTAGCGATCCCGCCGGGCAGCCAGGCCTGTTCGCACCAGAAAACTGTCGGTGCCGGGCGATAGGCTGGAAACGGGGGGCGCCCCCGCGGGCCGGAGGTCATCGCGCCAGCCGTTCCAGGACCGTGGCCAGCGCCGCGGCGCCCGCCTCGACGTCGGCGGCCTCGGCGAACTCCTCCGGCGAGTGGCTGATCCCGGTCGGGTTGCGCACGTACAGCATCCCGGCCGGCACGAACCCGGCGAGGATCGCCGCGTCGTGCCCGGCGCCGGTCGGCAGCTCCGGCGCGCCGCCGAGCCAGCCGCCGAGGTCGCGCCGCAACCGGTCGTCGAACACGACGTCGTCCGAATAGGACTCCCGCGTCACCTCGACCCGGCAACCTTCTTCTTCCGCCGCCTCCTCGGCCGCTCGCGCGATGTCCGAGACCAACGATGGAGTCGCGTCGCCAGGCACCCGCGCGTCCAACCACAAGTCCACAGTGGACGCGATGACATTGGTGCCGCCCGGCGTCGGGACCAACCGGCCGACGGTCGCCCGCGCGTCCGGCACCGCGCGCGCCAGCCGCCGGACGGCGGTGACCGTCGCGGCGGCGGGCAGCATCGGGTCGGCGCGGTCGGCGATGAGCGTCGCCCCGGCGTGGTTTCCCTGGCCGGTGAAGGAGAACCGCCACCGGCCGTGCGCGATCACCGTGCTGCCGACGGCCACCGGCGAGCCGAGGTCGATCAGCCCGCGGCCCTGCTCGACGTGCAGTTCGAGGAACCGTCCGATCAGCCCGAGCCGGCCGGGATCAGGCCCGATCCGCTCCGGGTCGAAGCCCGACTTCGCCGCGGCCTCGGCGAACGTGACGCCGTCGGCGTCCCGCAACCCGCGTGCCTTGCCGGCGTCGATCGTGCCGGTGAGCAGCCGCGCACCGAGGCAGGGGACGCCGAACCGGCCGCCCTCCTCCTCGGCGAACACGACGACGGCGAACGGCTTCTCCGGCTGGAAACCCTTTTCCCGCAACGCTTCCACGGCGGCGAGCGCGCTGACCACGCCGAGCGGGCCGTCGAAAGCGCCACCGCCGGGCACCGAGTCGAGGTGGCTGCCGGTGACGACGGCGTCCGGCCCCGGCGAACCCCACCAGGCCCAGATGTTGCCGTTGTAGTCGGTGTCCACGTCCAGCCCGAGCCCGAGCGCGCGCTCGACGAACCAGACGCGCAGGTCCTGCTCGGGCGAGTCGAACGCGTGCCGCGAATAGCCGCCGCGCTTCGCATCGCGTCCGACGTCTCCGATCTCCGCCAGCAAGGAAGAAGCGGTCACGCCTGCTCCCGCATCGGTACCCGCACGCCGCGCTCGTCAGCGACCTCGTTCGCCCGGTCGTACCCCGCGTCGACGTGCCGGATGACGCCCATGCCCGGGTCGTTGGTGAGCACGCGCTCGAGCTTCTGCGCGGCGAGCTCGGTCCCGTCGGCGACGCTGACCTGCCCCGCGTGGATGGACCGGCCCATGCCGACGCCGCCGCCGTGGTGGATCGACACCCAGCTCGCGCCGGACGACGTGTTGACCAGCGCGTTGAGCAGCGGCCAGTCGGCGATCGCGTCGGAGCCGTCGGCCATGCCCTCGGTCTCGCGGTACGGCGAGGCGACGCTGCCGGAGTCGAGGTGGTCGCGGCCGATGACGACCGGCGCCTTCAGCTCACCGCTGGCGACCATCTCGTTGAACCGCAGGCCGGCCAGGTGCCGCTCGCCGTAGCCGAGCCAGCAGATCCGGGCGGGCAGGCCCTGGAACGCCACGCGTTCGCCGGCCAGCTTGATCCAGCGCGCGAGGGATTCGTTCTCCGGGAACAGTTCCAGCATCGCGCGGTCGGTCGCGGCGATGTCCTCGGGGTCGCCGGAGAGCGCGGCCCAGCGGAACGGGCCGTTGCCCTCGCAGAACAGCGGCCGGATGTAGGCGGGCACGAAACCGGGGAAGTCGAACGCGCGCTCGCAGCCGCCGAGCTTGGCCTCGCCGCGCAACGAGTTGCCGTAGTCGAAGACCTCCGCGCCGCGGTCGAGGAAGCCGAGCATGGCGTCGACGTGGTCGGCCATCGACTCGCGCGAGCGGTCGGTGAACTCGTCGGGCTTCTTGGCCGCGTAGTCGTGCCAGTCTTCGACGCCGATGCCCTTGGGCAGGTACGAAAGCGGGTCGTGCGCGGACGTCTGGTCGGTGACGATGTCGACCTCGACGTTCCGGCGCAGCAGCTCCGGCAGCACCTCGGCCGCGTTGCCGACGACACCGACCGACAGCGCGCGCTTCTCCTGCTTGGCCCTGGTGACGCGGGCGATGGCGTCGTCGAGGTCGTCGGCCACCTCGTCGAGGTAGCGCGTCTCGACGCGGCGGTGGGCGCGCTGCGGGTCGCACTCGATGACCAGCGCGACGCCGTCGTTCATGGTCACGGCGAGCGGCTGTGCGCCACCCATGCCACCGAGGCCAGCGGTGACGGTGAGCGTCCCCTTGAGACTCCCGCCGAACTTCTTCTTGGCCACCGCGGCGAACGTCTCATACGTGCCCTGCAGGATGCCCTGGGTGCCGATGTAGATCCACGAGCCCGCGGTCATCTGCCCGTACATCGTCAGGCCCTGCTGCTCGAGCCGGCGGAACTCGGGCCAGGTCGCCCAGTCGCCGACCAGGTTCGAGTTCGCGATGAGCACGCGCGGCGCCCACTCGTGCGTGCGGAACACACCGACCGGCTTGCCGGACTGGACGAGCAGCGTCTCGTCGGTGTCCAAAGTGGTCAGTTCGCGGGTGATGGCGTCGAAGCTGGCCCAGTTGCGGGCGGCCTTGCCGGTGCCGCCGTAGACGACCAGGTCCTCCGGCCGCTCGGCGACGTCGGGGTCGAGGTTGTTGTGGAACATCCGCAGCGCGGCTTCGGTCTGCCACGACTTGGCGGTGAGCTGGGTGCCGCGGGCGGCACGGACGACGCGGGACATCAGACCTCCAGACGGGCGGCGTCGAGGACGGCGCCGGAGCGGACGAGTTCTTCGGCGGCCGCGATCTCGGGCGCCAGGTGGCGGTCGGGGCCGGGGCCCGCGACCTTCGTGCGGAGCAGGTCCCGGACGCGGCCGGTGACCGGCGACGGCTCGAGCGGCGCCCGGAAGTCGAGCGCCCGGGCCGCCGTCAGCAGTTCGATGGCGAGCACGGTGGTCAGGCCGTCGACGGCCTTGCGCAGCTTCCGCGCGGCCGACCAGCCCATGGAGACGTGGTCCTCCTGCATGGCGCTGCTCGGGATGGAGTCGACGGACGCGGGCACGGCGAGCCGCTTGAGCTCGCTGACCACCGCGGCCTGCGTGTACTGGGCGATCATGTGACCGGAGTCGACGCCGGGGTCGTGCGCGAGGAACGGCGGCAGGCCGTGCGAGCGCGCCTTGTCGAGCATCCGGTCGGTGCGGCGCTCGGCGATGCTGGCGACATCGGCGATCGGGATGGCCAGGAAGTCGAGCACGTACGCGACGGGCGCGCCGTGGAAGTTCCCGTTGGACTCGACGCGGCCGTCGGCCAGGACGACCGGATTGTCCACAGCGGACATCAGCTCGCGCTCACCGACGAGTTCGGCGTGCGCGAGGCTGTCGCGCGCGGCGCCGTGCACCTGCGGGGCGCAGCGCAGCGAGTAGGCGTCCTGGACGCGGTTGCAGTCCGGGCCGCGGTGGCTCTCGACGATCTTCGAGCCCTGCAGCGCCGCCCACATCCGGGCGGCAGAGGCGGCCTGCCCGGGGTGCGGCCGGAGGGCCTGCAGGTCGGCGGCGAACGCGCGGTCGGTGCCGAGCAGGGCTTCGACGCTCATCGCGGCGGTGAGGTCCGCGATGTCGAACAGCCGGTGCAGGTCGGCGGCGGCGAGCAGGAGCATGCCGAGCATGCCGTCGGTGCCGTTGGTGAGGGCAAGGCCCTCCTTCTCGGCGAGCACGACCGGCTCGATGCCGGCGTGCTTCAGCGCTTCTTCCGCCTTCACGACTTCGCCGCGATAGGTCACTTCGCCTTCGCCCATGAGCGCGAGCGCGACGGCGGCCAGCGGCGCGAGGTCACCGGAGCAGCCGAGCGAGCCGTACTCGTGCACGATCGGCGTGATGTCGGCGTTGAGCAGGGCCGCAAGCGTTTGCGCGGTCCCCGGGCGGACGCCGGTGTAGCCGCTGGCGAGGGTCCGCAGCCGCAGCAGCATCAGCGCGCGGACGACCTCGGGCTCGACGGCGGGCCCGGCGCCGGCGGCGTGCGAGCGGATCAGGCTGCGCTGCAGCGCGGTCCGGCTCTCGACGGGGATGTGACGGGTGGCGAGAGCGCCGAAGCCGGTCGAGACGCCGTAGGTGGGCGTGACGGCGTGGGCGAGGTTCTCGATGTGCTGGCGGGTCGCGGCGAGGGTCTTCTCGGCCGCGTCCCCGAGCGCGACCGGCGCGTGGCCGCGGACGACGTCGACGACCTGGGCGGCGGTCAGGGGTTCGAGGCCCAGGAGCACTTTTTCCGGCATGGGCCCATTGGACATCGTCCTTCCCGCTGGTGGGATGCCCCACGGAGTGGTTCCGTCTGGGATCCCAGACGTAAGCTCGGACCATGAGCGACGTCCCGGCGCTGCGCCGCGGTCTGGCGGTGCTGAGCCTCCTGGCGACGCGCCCGGGCCCGGTGACCGCGGCGGCGATCGCGCGCGAGGCCGGGCTCCCCCGCTCGACGACGTACCACCTGCTCAGCGAGCTCGAAGCCGCCGGTTTCGTCGTCCACCTGCCCGCCGAACGCCGGTACGGCCTCGGCATCGCGGCGTTCGAGCTGGGCTCGGCCTACCTGCGCCACGACCCCCTCGAGCGGCTGGCCGGGCCGTTGCTGCGCAAGCTCGTCGACCGCGTCGGCCACACCGCGCACCTGGGCGTCCTGCACGGCAACGAGTCGCTGTACCTGATCAAGGAACGCCCGGCGCGCCCGGAGACGCTGGTGACCGAGGTCGGCGTCCGGCTGCCGGCCCAGCTGACGGCGTCCGGCCGCGCGATCCTGCGGCACCTGCCCGCCCCGCACGTCCGGGCCCTGTTCCCGTCGGCGTCGGCGTTTGTGCTGCGCACCGGTCGCGGACCGCACACGCTCGCCGCGCTGCGCCGCGTCCTCACCGCGGAGCGCCGGCTCGGCTGGTCGGTCGAGGACGGCCACGTCACGGCGGGGTTCGCCTCGGTCGCCACCCCGGTTTTCGACCACGGCGCCCGCCCGCTGGCGGCGATCAGCGTGACCCTGCGCCACCACTGCGCGGCCGAGCCGTGCGAAGAGACGTGGCCGGACCTGGCGGCCGAGGTGGCGGCGACGGCCGCCGAGCTGACCAGCCGGATCGGCGGCCACCCGGGCTGACCCGCTGCTGCGATCGGGGCAACTGTCACCGAACGCCTCGATTCCACTGCGCTGGGTTATTACCGTTGCCGGATAGCGGTCTGAGGGGCGCCGGTGATGGATGACGCACGCGTGACGAAGGTGGGGTTCGGCGCCGTGCTCGCGGTCGCCGAGTTCCGGGCGATGTGGCTCGCCGAACTGCTGTCCATCTGCGGCGACCAGCTGGCCCGCGTCGCGCTGGCGGTCCTCGTCTACCAGCGCACTTCCTCGGCGGCCCTGACCGGCCTGACCTACGCGCTGACGTACGTGCCGTCCCTGCTCGGCGGGATCCTGCTGGCCGGCGCGGGCGACCGGTGGCCGCGCCGCGACGTGATGGTCGCGGCCGACGTGGCCCGGGCCGCGCTCGTCGGCGTCATCGCGATCCCCGGCGTCCCGCTGTGGGTCCTGTGCGTGCTGGTCGCGGTGATGACGGCGCTGGGCGGCCCGTTCAAGGCGGCGCAGCAGGCGCTGCTGCCGACGGTGCTCGAAGGCGAGCGGTACCTGGTCGGGATGGCCCTGCGGAACGTCACGATCCAGGGCGCGCAGCTCGCCGGGTTCGCCGGCGGCGGCCTGCTGATCGCCGCGCTGGCGCCGTCCGCGGCACTCGCGCTGGACGCCGTCACGTTCGCGCTCTCGGCGTTGTTCCTGGTCACCGGCGTCCGGCGGCGCGCGGCGATCGCGCAGGCGGTGCGGCCGGCCTGGCTGTCGACGACCGGCGCCGGCATCCGGCTGATCTGGCGCGACCCGGCGCTGCGGACATTGGTGGCGCTCAACTGGCTGGCGGGGTTCTACGTCGTGCCGGAGGCGCTGGCCGCGCCGTACGCGGCGGGGATCGGCGCGGGCGCGACGCTGGTGGGGCTGCTGATGGCGGCGGACCCGGCGGGCAGCGTGCTCGGCGGCGTCCTGTTCGGCAAGTGGATCCCGGAGCGGGCGCAGGTCCGCGTGCTGGGCTGGCTGGGGATCGCGGCCGGGCTGCCGCTGGTGGTCTTCGTCTTCCGGCCGGGCCTGGTCGCGTCGGTGCTGCTGCTGGCGGCGTCCGGCCTGCTGGCGACGGGCTACAACATCACCGGCACGGTGACGTTCATGCGCCGGGTCCCGGACGAGCACCGCGCGCAGTGCGCCGGGGTGAACTCGGCCGGCTTGATCACGGTGCAGGGCGTCGGCGCGGCCGCGGCCGGCGTGCTCGCCGACGTGCTGAGCCCGGCCCACACCATCGCCGTGGCCGGGGCGGCGGGCGCCGCGGTGGCCGTGCCGATCGCGAGGGCGTGGCGCCGGGTCGGGCTGGAGGGACCATGACCTCAGTTGTCGCGTCCGCACATGGCGCGCCTCCCTTCGCCACCTCGGGCCGGCCCGGTTCCGTCACCGGCCGGACACCATGAGTATGCGGACCGGCGCCGGAGCCCCGCGCGGCGGACCGCACTTTCGTGACGCGCTCGTGCCACGGCGCTGGGCGCTGTGGCAGCAGGGTCCGCGCGTGGTCGTCTACTGCCTGTTGACGGAAGCGGCGGCGGTGACCCTGACGCTGCGCCCGTTCCCGATCGCGGTCGACCGCCGCACGGTGCTGATCCTGCTGGTGCTGCTGCTCCTCGGCGTGGCCCAGTCGGAGGCGGGCCGCCGGGTCGAGCGCATCCGCCGCCGCGTGTCGGGCAGCCCGCACATCAACATGACGTCGGTCTGGACGTTCGCCGGCGTGCTGGTGCTCCCGCCGCCGCTGCTGGCGGTGCTGGTCGGCGGCCTGTACGGGCACCTGGCGATCCGCAGCTGGTACCGCCTGCAGCGGGTGCCGGCGTCGAGGACGGTCAGCAACGCGGCCATCATCCTGCTCTCCTGCTACGCGGCCCAGGCGGTCATGCGCGTTTCGGGCTCTCCGGACGTGCGTTCGGCGTTCCCCCGCGGCTGGGCGGGCACGTTCGCGATCGCGGCCGCGGGAGTGACGTTCTTCGTGGTGAACGCCCTGCTGGTGCTCCCGGCCCGCCGCGAGATCGGCCGGACACCGGAGGCGTTGTTCGGCACGTGGTCGGACAACGGCCTCGAGGTGGCGACGCTGTGCCTCGGCGCGCTGAACGCCGTGGCGCTGGCGGTGCTGCCGGGCCTGGTGGTGCTGGTGCTCCCGCCGTTGCTGCTGTTGCACCGGACGGTCCTGGTGAAGCAGCTGGAGGTGGCGGCCCACCGCGACGCGAAGACGGGGCTGTACAACACGAGCGGCTGGCACTCGCTGGCGGAGCGAACACTGGCGGCCGCCGCCCGCCAGCGGTCGACGTTCGGTCTGCTGATGCTCGACTTGGACCACTTCAAGCAGGTGAACGACACGTACGGCCACCTGGCGGGCGACGCGGTGCTACGGGCGGTGGCGGAAGCGATCATCGCGGCGGTCCGCGGCCGCGGCGACGCGGTGGGGCGGTTCGGCGGCGAAGAGTTCGTGGTGCTGCTGCCGGGAATCGCCCACCCGGACATCGGCGCGGTGGCAGAGCGCATCCGCCGAGCGGTGGCGGCGCTGAAGGTCCCGGCGGGCACGCTGTCGATCACGGGTCTGTCGACCTCGATCGGCATGGCGGTCTACCCGACGGCGGGAACCTCGTTGCAACGCCTGCTGGACGCGGCGGACACGGCGCTCTACCACGCGAAAGCGACGGGCCGGAACAAGGTGGTCCACGTAGCGGACCTGGGATGATCAGGCGTGGGTACGCCGCCGCCCGCCGGCATCGAGCCCGAGCATGGCAAGCAGTTCGGCACACTCCCGGACGTTGGTGGAGTGGCCGGCAACGGTGATAACGGCCCGATCGTTCTGTTCGGCGAGCCGAACGGCTTCTTCAGCGCGGATGACACCCATCCGGCTGTCTTCATCGTTGGCGGTCGAGCTGCCATTGGAACGGGCCCAGGTCATCTGGCCACCTACTTCCGACCCCGCGGGTGCGGAGCCATGGTCGGGGCTTCAGCATGACACTCACAAAAATTTCACCCGCAAGTGGGTTCGGTCACAGGGGTGGGGTTGCGGAGAGTAGTGGCTTGGTGGGGTGGGTTTGGGGTGGTGGAGCGGGGGTTGGTGGCGCTCTCGTGAGGTGAGGCCCGGCGAGATCCGGTTTGGCGCGGCCCAGCCCGACCCGGCGTAGCCCAGCCCGATCGGCCCCAGCCCAACCGGCCCCAGCCCGACCCGGCCCGACCGGCCCTAGCCCAGCCCAGCCCGGCGCAGCCCAGCCCAGCCGGCGCAGCCCAGCCCAGCCGGCGCAGCCCAGCCCAACCCGACCGGTCCCAGCCCGACCGGCCTCAGTCCGGCCCGACCCGGTCCGACCCGGCCCAGCCGGCCCCAATCCAGCCCGGCCCGACCCGGCGCAGCCCAGCCCCGCCCGGCAGCCCAGCCCGACCGGCCCAACCCAGTCCGACCCGACCCAGCCCGACCCAGTCCGACCCGACCCGACCCAGCCCAGCCCGGCCCAGCCCGACCGGCCCCAGCCCGGCCCAGCCCGACCGGCCCCAGCCACACCCGACCCAGCCCAGCCCGATCCAGCCAAACCCGCTGTCCCTCAATGCCTTCCGGCACCCCGAAGCTGTCATTGTGACTACGGCCGGCAACACCGCGTCAAGGCGGGAAAGATGCCTTGACCCGGCGCTGCCGGCCGTGTTCTGGCTTCGGATCGGGGTGCGGGGAGGTCTGGGTGCTCGTCCGTGCCCGTTCTCGAGGCCCCTGGCGTCTGCGGAGCCCTCAAAGACAACCCCAAAGAAGAAGACCCCCGCTCCAAAGGGAGCGAGGGCCTTCTCGAAGGTGGAGGTGCCGGGAATTGAACCCGGGTCCTCTGGCGTATCAACAGGGCTTCTCCGTGCGCAGTCCGCTACGTCTCTACTTGGCCCCCTCGGTCACGCGAACAAGCCGAGGTGACGAGCCCAGCCACTGTTTGCTTCACGACCAGTCCCCGTGGCCGGGATGGTCGCTGAGCCTCCTAGCTGATGCCGGTACCCGGGCCGGAGGCGAACCCGGGCCGACAGAGACGCACTCGCTCAGGCGGCGAGGGCGTACTCGCGCTGACTGGAGTCGGCGCTTATTTGGTTGCGATGACGCTTAACGGTGGTCTCTCGCCTGCACCGGCACGCTTCTCCTGAATCAACGTCCAAAGTCGAAACCGTTCACCCCCTTGGTGGGAACACAACCTGTACATCATAACGCGCGGCGCCACCGCTTTGCTCCCGGCGGGTAGGGCCAGCCCTACCGCGAGGATGCCCGCGCGCACCATGTCGCCGGCCACCGGAAACGACGACCCTGGACTCCAGCAGAGAGGAGTCCGGTGATGGGTAGCGCGAGGCGGGATCCGCCGTTCGGTGGTTCGGTGGTGTTCCTGCTGATGAACCTGCCGGTGGGGGTGCTGGCGTTCGTCTTCTTGACGACGTTCGTGGCGGCCGGGCTGGGGACCGCCGTCATCTGGGTCGGGGTCGGGCTGCTCGCGCTGCTCGTGCTGGCCGTTCGGGGGGCCGGGCGGCTGGAGCGCGCGCGGGTCTACGCGCTGCTCGACCGGTACATCGACCTGCCCTACCTCCCCCTGCCCGCTCAGGGGCAGAAGGACCGCTGGAAGGCTCGGCTGAAGGACCCGTCGACGTGGCGGGACCTCACCTACTTCTTCCTGCTCTTCCCGCTGGGCATCGTCGAGTTCGTGCTGGTGACGACGTTCTGGTCGACGAGCCTGGCGCTGGCCGGCCTGCCGCTCTACTTCCGGTGGCTGCCGGACGGCGCGTACTACTTCCCGTCCTACGACGTCCGGTGGCTGACCGTGGACTCGACCGTGGAAGCGCTACCGTGGGCAGCGCTGGGGGTGTTGTTCGTCGCGTTGTCGGTGGCGCTGACCAAGGCTCTCGCCGGGGTCCACGCCCGGCTGGCGGGCGCCCTGCTGGGGACGACCGTGGCCCAGCGTCGTCGGATGGAGCGCTGGTGGGAAGACGCGGAAGAGAAGAACCTGGTGGCGGGATGACCGAGGCGCAGCGGCTGGAGCGCCCGCGGCCGAACCCGGCTCGCACGATCGTGTACATGATCGTGAGCTTCGTCTTCCGGATCATCCAGTTCGTGCTGATCGTCACCGGCATCGTGACGGGGGTCGCGACGGCGGTCGTGTGGATCGGGTTCCCGATCTTGCTGGCGACGACCAGCTTCATCCGCTGGTCGGCGGACCGCGAGCGGTCGTGGCTGGGAGCGATGCTGCGGGTGCCGTTGCCGCCGGTGGAACGGCGTTCGCAGGAGGGCCTGCCGCTGCTGCGCCGGTGGATCGTCCGGCTGAGCGACCCGACGACGTGGCGAGACCTCGCCTACCTGATGGTCACGTTCCCGCTGGCGTGCGCCGAGCTCGCGATCGCGCTGGCGTCGATCGTGCTGCTGCCGATGGCGATCTGGGTGACGCCGTGGCTGGGCTGGCTGCACGGCGAGCTGGGCCTGGCCTTGCTGGGGCCGGACCGCACGAAACGGCTCGAGCAGAAAGCCGAGCGGCTGCAGGCTTCGCGGGCGCGTGGTGTCGACGCCGCCGAGGCGGAACGGCGCCGCATCGAGCGTGACCTGCACGACGGCGCGCAGCAGCGGCTCGTCGCCGTCGCGATGAGCCTCGGGCGGGCCAAGTCGAAGTTCGACCAAGACCCGGCCGCGGTGCGGGAGCTGATCGACGAGGCGCACTCGGACGCGAAGCTCGCCGTGTCGGAGCTGCGGGACCTCGCGCGCGGCATCTACCCGGCGGTGCTCGGCGACCGCGGGCTGGACGCGGCGTTGTCGGCGCAGGCGGCGAAGTCACCGATCCCGGTGGACGTCCACGTGGACGTCGAGCCGCGCCCGCCGGCGGCGGTGGAGACGACGGCGTACTTCATCGTCGGCGAGACGCTGACGAACATCGCGAAGCACTCCGGAGCGTCCGAAGCGGGTGTGAAGGTGTGGCGGACCGACGACCACGTCGTCGTCGAAATCACCGACAACGGTCACGGCGGCGCCGAGGTGCGTCCGGGTGGCGGGCTGGCCGGGCTGGCCGACCGCGCCGCGACCATCGACGGCGTCATCACGGTCGTCAGCCCGGTGGGCGGGCCGACGGTGATCCGGGCTGACCTCCCCTGCCAGTGGTGAATAGGCTGGACCCCGTTCATCCACGAGCTTGGGGGCCGGATGCGGGTAGTCATCGCCGAAGACGCCGTGCTGTTGCGGGCCGGGGTGACCCGCCTGCTCGCCGACGAGGGCATCGAGACGGCCGCGGCCGTCGACAACGGTGACGACCTGCTCGGCGCGGTGAAGGAACACCGTCCGGACTTGGCGATCGTCGACGTCCGGATGCCCCCGACGTTCACCGACGAAGGCCTGCGCGCCGCCCTGGCGGCCCGCAAGGAGGTCCCGGGGCTGCCGGTGCTGGTGCTGTCGCAGTACGTCGAGGAGTCGTACGCGGTGGAGCTGCTGTCGGGCGGCGCCGGCGGGGTCGGCTACCTGCTGAAGGAGCGCGTGGCGGACGTCGACGAGTTCCTGGACGCGGTCCGCCGCGTGGCGAACGGCGGCACGGCGATCGACCCGGACGTGATCGCCCAGCTGATGGCCCGCGGCCGCCGCAACCCGCTGGACGCGTTGACCGCGCGGGAGTCCGAAGTGCTGGGCCTGATGGCGCAGGGGTTGTCGAACACCGCGATCGCGAACTCGCTGGTGGTTTCGCACGGCGCGGTGGAGAAGCACATCGGCAACATCTTCTCGAAGCTCGGCCTCGAGGCGAGCGCGGAGGAGCACCGCCGCGTCCGGGCGGTGCTGACCTACTTGGGGCGCTGAGGTTTGCGGGCCAGCAGGTACGCCTGAGGAACCTTCTCGGGTTCCTGCGGCGCGCGGACCAACCGCGCTTCCAGCTCCAAGCCGGCGTCCTCGAACAGGCCCGCCACGAAATCCGGCTGCAAGCGGTAGGCGTCGAAGGAAACCTCGTGGCCGTAGCCCTGGGAGATGTGCCGGCGCTCGTCGCCCACCTGGAACGCCGTCAGCAGGCGGCCGCCCGGCGCCAGGACCCGGGCCAGTTCCGCCACCAGCGCGGGCAGCCGCTCCGGCGGGGTGTGGATCAGCGAGTACCACGCCAGCGCGCCCGCGAGGGAGCCGTCTTCCAGCTCCAGCGCGTGCATCGAACCGACCTCGAACCGCAGCTCCGGGTACGTCCGGCGAGCCACGGAGACCATGCCCGGCGACAGGTCCACGCCGAACACGTCCAGCCCCAGGGAGGCCAGGTGGCCCGTCAAGCGGCCCGGGCCGCAGCCCAGGTCGCCGACCGGGCCGGTGTCGCCCACGAGCTCCGCGAACGTGCCCAGCACCGCCCGGTCCCACGGGCTGGTGGCCAGCGCGTCCCGCGCTTCCTCGGCGTAGGCGTCGGCGACCGTGTCGTACGCGGTCCGGGTGTCGGTCAGGTAGGCGAGTTCCGTCACGGGCCGGAACACTATCGACGGACGGTGACCGCAAGTCCCGTAGGGTGGACGTAGGGTCACCCGATCTGCGGGCGGCACCCTGCGCACCACTCACCTACCATGAGCGGACCCACCGGGAAGGAGCGCGCGGATGACCGAAGAGACCCCCTGCGTCCACTTCTTCGGCGGCCCGCTCGACGGCCGCGTCCAGGAGCTCGGCGACGCCGAACCCGTGCCCGGCACCGTCATCCGGCACATCCACCTGCACGGCGGCCCGAAGATCGAGACCCGCTACGAGCTCGGCCTCACCGAGCACGGCTGGGAATACCGCGTCGCCGCGACGCAGCACGAACCCGAGCCCGACGGCCTGAGGTAGGGCAAACCCCAGTACGGCCCTGGGGTAAACACGACCCCGAAGAGGCCGGTAAGCACCGCTGTCCCGGCGGCCCGGACCGGCCAAGCTCAATGCATGCAAACGAGCCGGGACCGTTTCCTCGACGTCGTCCGGGCGGGGGCCATCCTCGCCGTCATCGCCCAGCACTGGACCATGCCGGTGCTCTCGTACTCCGACGGCCACCTCGCCACGGGCAACGCGCTCGCGACCCCTGGCTGGTGGGTCGTCACCTGGCTGTCCCAGGTCATGCCGCTCGTCTTCTTCGCCGGCGGCGCGGCCAACCTGATCTCCTTCCGCCGCGCGGAATCGACGCGGACCTGGCTCGGCGCGCGGCTCAAGCGCCTGATGCTGCCCGTGCTGCCGCTGATGGCCGTCTGGCTCGTCATGCCGGACTTCCTGCGCGGCCTCGGCGTCCCACCCCAGCCGGTGCAGGTCGGCAGCGCCATCGCCGCGCAGCTGCTGTGGTTCCTCGCCGTCTACGTCCTGGTCGTGCTCCTCACCCCGCTGATGGTCGCCGCGCACCGGCGCTGGGGCCTCAAGGTCCCGCTCGTCATGGGGGTCGCCGGCGTCCTCGTCGACGTCGCCCGCTTCAACGACCTCGGCTACATCGGTTACGCCAACGCGATCTTCGTCTGGGTCGCGGTGCACCAGCTCGGCTTCCACTACGTCGAAGGCCGCCTCGGCACGCTCACCCGCCGCGCCGCCCTCACGCTGTCCGCCGCCGGTTTCGGCGTCACCGCCCTGATGGTCGCCTTCGGCCCGTACCCGGCCAGCATGATCGGCATGCCGGGCGCGCCGGTGTCGAACATGAGCCCGCCCACCGTGCTGCTCGCCTTCCTCGCCGTCGGCCAGATCGGCCTGCTGCTCGCCTTCCGCCCGCAGCTCAACGCGCTCGCCGAACGTCCCGGCGTCGGCACCGCCCTCGGCTGGCTCGGCGCGCGGTTCATGAGCGTCTACCTCTGGCACATGCCGGCGCTGGTCGTGGTGACCGGTGTGACCGTCTACGGCCTCGGCTACGAGACCCCCGCGCCGGGCACGCTCATGTGGCTCGTCATGGCGCCCGCGTGGTTCGCGGTGTGCGGCATGGTGCTGCTGGGTCTGCTGCGGCTGTTCGCGCACTTCGAGATGCAGCGCGACACCGCGAGCGTGACGGCGAGGGTGCCGCAGCTGGTCGTCGCCGGGCTGATGATCTCCGGCGGCCTGCTCGGCCTGGCCGCGCACGGCTTCGCACCGCTGTCGGACGGCTTCGCGCACGGCCCGGTGCCGTGGGTGCTCCTCGCGACGGCCGGTTTCCTGCTGGCGAGCAAGCCGGTCCCGGTGGTCGACCTGCTGGGGCGCGCGGTCGTGGTGAGCGAACGCGCGGTCGTCAAGCGCTGATCAGCCGCAGCGGGGTGTCGTGCAGGACGGCTCGCAGGAACGGCTCCCCCAGGCGATCGTCGGCTGCCCAGCCGGCGATCGCCTGCAGCTGCGTCGCGTACGAGTACGGGATGTTCGGGAAGTCCGTGCCGAGCACGACCCGGTCGGCGAACTCGGCCAGCCGCGCCGTCCAGTCCGGCGGCAGCGGCGACATCTTCTCCGCGAACGGGACGCCGACCATCGTCGTGTCCAGGTGCACCCGCGGGTACTTCTCGAGCAGTTCGAACGCCGTCCCGAACTCCGGCATCGCCGCGTGCGCGAGCACCGCCGTCAGGTCCGGGTGGGCGGCGAGGACCTCTTCGAAGACCGACAACCCGGTGAAGTCGCCCCGCAACGGACCGTGTCCACAGTGGACGACCACGGGAACGCCGGCGTCGGCCAGCGAGCCCCACACCGGCTTCAGCAGCTCGTCACGCGGGTCGTACGCGCCCACCTGCACGTGCGCCTTGAACACCCGGGCGCCGGCGCGCAGCGCACCGTCCACAGCGGACCCGGCGCCGGGCTCGGGGTAGAACGTCCCGGTCGGCACCGCGTCCGGCACCCGCGCGGCGAACTCCAGCGCCCAGTCCGTCAGCCACTCGGCCATCCCCGGCTTGTGCGGGTACACCAGCGGCGCGAAGCGCGTCACGCCCAGCGAGCGCAGCGTCTCCAGCCGGTCCTCTTCGGACGTCCGGTAGTGCACCGGCCAGTCGGTGCCGTAGTGCGTCGAGGCCCGGTCGAAGTACGCCCAGACCTTGTCCATCACCGGTTTCGGCAGGAAGTGGACGTGCAGGTCGACCAGGCCGGGCAGGCCCAGCGACGCCGTCCAAGCCGCGACGTCGGCATCCGAGGCCGGGCCCGCCGTCACTCCGTGAACCGGCCCTTCAGCGCGCGGCCCATGGCCTTCCTGATGTCGCGGTCGGCGTCGCGCTTGGCGAGCGCCTGCCGCTTGTCGTAGGCCTTCTTGCCCTGCGCCAGCGCGATCTCGACCTTGACCTTGCCGTCCTTGAAGTACATCGACAGCGGGACGAGGGAGAGCCCGCTCTCTTTGGTCTTGCCGATGAGCTTCTCGATCTCGCGCCGGTGCAGCAGCAGCTTCCGGGTGCGCCGCGGCGTGTGGTTGGTCCACGTGCCCTGCGTGTACTCCGGGATGTGCACGTTGCGCAGCCACACTTCGCCGTCGTCGACCGTCGCGAACGCGTCCGCCAGGGACGCCTTGCCCTCGCGCAGGCTCTTCACCTCGGTGCCGACGAGCACGAGACCGCACTCGTAGGTGTCGAGGATGGAGTAATCGTGCCGCGCCTTGCGGTTCGACACGATCACCTTCTGGCCACGTTCCTTGGGCATACGACCACTCTACGTGATTCCGGAAACGACAAGCAGCTGGTTAAAACTAGTGCCGGACGTACAGGCGCAGCGTGACGTACCCGGTGATGGCGGAGATCACCACGGACACCGCCAGCAGGATCGGCGCGACCGGGAACAGCAGCTCCAGCGTGGTGATCTTCGGGAACACGTCCCCGGTGAACACCGAATCGAGGAAGCCGGCCTTCGTGATGATCAGCATGATGATCCCGATGACCGCACCGAAGACGCCGGCGACCACCGCCTCCAGCAGGAACGGCAGCTGCGTGTACCACCGCGTCGCGCCGACCAGCCGCATGATGCCGACCTCGGTGCGCCGGGTGAACGCGGACACCTGGATCGTGTTCGCGATCAGCAGCAGTGCCGCGATGGCCATGATGAGCGCGGCGCCGAACGCCATGTTCCGCACGCCGTTGAAGGCGTTGAACACGCGGTCGAGGAACTTCTTCTGGTCGTCGACCTTCCGCACGCCCGGCTTGCCGCCGTACTCCTGGACGATCGACTCGCTGCGGTCCGGGTCCTTCAGCTTCACGTGCAGGGACGCGGGAAGCGACTCCGGCCCGGTCAGCTGGATGAGCTCCGGCTGGCTCTCGAAGATCTTCTTGAACCGGTCGAAGGCCTGGTCGCGGTTCTCGAACACGACGGACTCGACGCCGTCGTTGCTCTGCAGCGACGAACGCAGCGACTGGCACAGCGACTGGGTGCAGTTCTTGTCCGTCGCGCTGATGTCGTCGGTGAGGTAGACCGAAACCTCGACGTCGGCGAGGAAGTTGGACTTCATCTTGTCGATCGTGCGCACGGCCAGGAGGCCGCCGCCGAGCATGGCGAGCGACACGGCCGTGGTCAGGATCATCGCGATGGTCATCGTGACGTTCCGGCGCAGGCCGGTGATTACCTCACTGAAGACGAAACTGGCGCGCATGTCGGGGTCAGGTCCTTGATGTCGGGGGCTGGGGCGGGAAGGTCAGCGACCGATGCCGTAGACGCCGCGGGCGTCGTCGCGGATCACCCGGCCGAGCTGGAGCTCGACGACGCGGCGCCGCATGGAGTCCACGATGGAGTGATCGTGGGTCGCCATCAGGACGGTCGTGCCGGTGCGGTTGATCCGCTCCAGCAGCAGCATGATGTCCTGGCTGGTGTCGGGGTCCAGGTTCCCGGTCGGCTCGTCGGCGAGCAGCACCAGCGGCCGGTTCACGAACGCGCGCGCGATCGCGACGCGCTGCTGCTCACCACCGGAGAGCTCGTTGGGCAGCCGGTCCGCCTTGCCGTCGAGGCCGACGAGCTCGAGCACCTCGGGGACGACCTTCTTGATGGTCGGGGCGGGCTTGCCGATGACCTCGAGGGCGAACGCGACGTTCTCCGCGACGGTCTTGTTGGCCAGCAGGCGGAAGTCCTGGAAGACGCAGCCGATGGTCTGCCGCAGGCGGGGGACCCGGCGGCGGGCCAGCTTGGCGACGTCGAAGTTCGACACCATCACGCGGCCCTTGCTCGGCGTCTCTTCGCGCAGCAGCAGCCGGAGGAAGGTCGACTTCCCCGATCCCGAGGGACCGATGAGGAAGACGAACTCACCCTTGTCGATGTTGACGGACACCCGCTCGAGCGCGGGCCGCGTCGAGGTCTTGTAGACCTTGGAAACCTCTTCGAGCCGGATCACGATTCGGCATACTACCCACCGGTCTCGTGAAGCCCCGGTTGCCCGGTCCACCCGGGTGGAGCAGCGGGTGTTTGCGCACGGTGAGCGGTCACGCAAACACCCCCTGCACCGATCAGGCGCTCTGCATCCGCCAGCGGATACCGGCGTCGAGGAAGCCGTCGATGTCGCCGTCGAGCACCGCGGTCGGGTTGCCGACCTCGAACTCGGTCCGCAGGTCCTTGACCATCTGGTACGGGTGCAGCACGTAGGAGCGCATCTGGTTGCCCCAGCTGGAGCCGCCGTCCTTGAGCGCGTCCATCTCCTTGCGCTCTTCTTCCTTCTTGCGCTGCAGCAGCCGCGACTGGAGGACCTTCATCGCGGCCGCCTTGTTCTGCAGCTGCGACTTCTCGTTCTGGCAGGAGACGACGATGTTCGTCGGGATGTGCGTGATGCGCACCGCACTGTCGGTCGTGTTGACGCTCTGGCCGCCCGGGCCCGACGAGCGGTAGACGTCGACCCGGATGTCCTTTTCCGGGATGTCGACGTGGTCGACCTCTTCGACCTCGGGCAGCACCTCGACGTGCGCGAACGACGTCTGGCGGCGGCTCTGGTTGTCGAACGGCGAGATCCGGACGAGCCGGTGGGTGCCCTGCTCGACCGAGAGGGTGCCGTAGACGTAGGGGGCGCTCACCTTGAACGTCGCCGACTTGATCCCCGCCTCTTCGGCGTAGGAGATGTCGTAGACGTCGGTCGGGTAGCCGTGGCGCTCCGCCCAGCGCAGGTACATGCGGAGCAGCATCTCGGCGAAGTCGGCCGCGTCGACGCCGCCGGCCTCGGAGCGGATGGTGACGACGGCGTTGCGGTCGTCGTACTCGCCCGAGAGCAGCGTGCGGACCTCGAGGGCGTCGATGGCCTTCCCGAGGTCGGCGAGCTCGGTCTCGGCCTCGCCCAGGCTGCCGGAGTCGCCCTCGGCCTCGGCGAGCTCGTACAGCACGCCCAGGTCGTCGAGCCGCTGGCGCAGGTCGCCGACCCGGCGCAGCTCGCCCTGCCGGTGGGACAGCTGGCTGGTGACCTTCTGTGCCGCTTCCGGGTCGTCCCAGAGCGTCGGGCTCGAAGCCTGCTGTTCGAGATCGGCCACCTGGGCACGCAGGGCGTCCAGGTTCATCACCGACTCGATCTGCGTCAGCTTGCCGGCCAGGTCCCTTAGTGCCGCGTCGAACTCATCACTCACGTTTGTCAAGGTTACGGCAAAACCCACGACCGGTTGCGAGGACCGGTCGTGGGCGCGCGAACCTCAGGCCGCGGGGATGGCGTCGAGCAGCTTGAGCGCGGCCTTGGCCTGAGCCTGGGCGAACTCGGCGACGGCCTTCTCGTACGGCCCGTCGGCCGCCTTGGTGGCCGCCTTCGCGTCGTCGAGCTGCTGGCCGTAGCTGGTCCGGGCCGACTCGAGCAGCGACTGGCGCTGCTTCGCCGTCAGCGACCCCGCGTGCACGAGCCGCAGGATGAGCGGGCTGCGCAGGTGGTCGGGACCGGCGTCGGACGTCAGCCAGGCCTTGAAGGCCTTCTTCCCGGCGGCGGTGATCAGGTACTGCTGACTGGAGCGCGGGCCCTGCTTGCCGAGCCGGACGAGACCTTCTTTGGACAGCGCCGGGAGCTCCCGGTACACCTGGCTGCGGGTGACGCTGAAGAAGGCGCCGAATCGCTCACCCGCTCCCGCGACGAGCTGCCCGCCGGTGGCGGGACCGTCGTGGAGCAGACCGAGCAGGGCGGCGGCTGTTGCATTCAATTCGGACACGTCCCCTAGATTCCCACTTATCGGCCGCTGTGTCCACAGTGGTCAGCGGATCTGTCCATTGTGGCTAGTGAGATCCCCTCGTTCGGCCCAATGCGACCAGGTCCACTGTGGACCGCGGACACGCTGTGCAACCACCAGGGGCGGGACAATGGTCCAACCAGCCGCACGCGAGCTGTCGCGACACGGCCAGGCAGGTGACTTCGACAGGTGGCTTTCCCCGGCTTGGCGGACTCCGGACACGCACCGCAACCACCCGGAAACGGCGTTCGGATCGTGGAATCCGCAGTCATTCGACTGTTTCGCGGAAAAGTCGGCAGCGAAAGTCGTGCACGCATGACAAAAGAGGCACGTTCCCGGATTTCCGAGAACGTGCCTCTTCGTGGTAGCGGGGACAGGATTTGAACCTGCGACCTCTGGGTTATGAGCCCAGCGAGCTACCGAGCTGCTCCACCCCGCGCCGTTGTGGTACTTGACTAGATTACACGGGGTGGCCAGCGGCTTTACACCGGGGTCGATAAGTGGCCTGACCAGGCATTACGGTCCACCGAGCCACTGACGCGCTCCACTGAGGACCATCTCCAGTCCGTCCTCGAAGCGCGAACCGACGTCGGCGAGCAGGTCACCGGCCGCCTCGCTGCGGTACCGCTCGTCCAGCTGCCCCGGCACCGGGTAGACCGCCTGCTCTTCGATGGTGAAGCCGACGACGTAGCTGTAGACGGTGAACAGCGCCTGGCCGGCGCGCCGTTCGTCCACACCGGCGTCGATGCTGCGCTGCAGCGGGCTGGGCCCGACCAATCCGGTGTCGCCGAGGTACGTGCCCGCGAAAACCTTGCCGCCGTCGCGGTAGGACAGCATCATCCGCCGCAGCGCCCGCGCGGCGTGCGCGACGGCGTCCCACTCCGCCAGCCCCTCCGGCGGCCGCCGCTCCTCGATCGAATCGGCGTACATCCGCGTCGCCATTTCGTCGAGCAGTTCCTGCTTGCTCTTCAGGTGCCAGTACAGCGCCGGCGCTTTGACGCCGAGGTCGGCGGCGATCAGTCGCAACGTGAGCCCGTTGAGGCCGACCTCGTTGAGCAGCTTCAGGCCCGATCGTGCGATGTCCTGCCTGGTCAGGGCCATGTTTTCGGTTCTCCTCGGGTACCCGGCTTGACAGTTTAACGATGTTAAGGGCATCCTCGGGTCAGGTCAATTTAACGTTGTTAAGGAGCTGGGGATGAACGAGCTGACCGCGGAGGTGGTCGTCGCCGGGGCGGGGCCGACCGGGCTGATGCTGGCGAACGAGCTGGCACTGGCCGGAGTGGACGTCCAGGTGCTCGAGCGGATGCACGAGCGGACGGGCCTGTCGAAGGCGCTGAACCTGCAGCCGCGCACGGCGGAGGTCCTCGATCTGCGCGGCCTGCTGGGCCGGGCGGAGCAGCGGTCGTTCGCGACCGTCGCGGACGGACACTTCGCGGTGATCCCGGTGCGCTACACCGGCTGGGACACGCGCCACCCGTACCAGGTCGGCATCCCGCAGGCGCAGGTCGAGGCGGCGCTGGAGGAGCGGCTGGCCGAGCAGGGCGTGAAGGTGCTCCGCGGCCACAGGCTGACAGGTTTCGAGCAGGACGCCACCGGCGTGACGATCACGGCGGGCGACCTCCGCGTGCGGGCGAAGTACCTGGTGGGCTGCGACGGCGGCCGCAGCGCGGTCCGCAAGGCCCTGGGGCTGCCGTTCGAAGGGATCGAGGGCCGCGGCCACGGCGTCTCGGCGGACGTCCTGTTCCGCACGACCCCGCCGGGCGCGCCGACGCAGTGGCGGTCGATGGGGAACATGGTGACGTCGCTCAGCCCCGGCAAGTTCGTCGGCCTGATCCCGCTGGGCGAGCCGAACCTGTACCGCCTGAGCTACGGCGACCGCCTGAACCGTCCGGAAGACCTGCGGGCGGAGGTGCCGGAGGACGAGGTCCGCGCGGCGGTCCGCGAACGCTTCGGCGACGAGGTGGAGATCGAGGAGATCCGCTGGGTGTCCCGGTTTTCGGACGACAGCCGCCTGGCGGCGAAGTACCGGGTGGGCCGGGTGTTCCTGGCCGGCGACGCGGCACACGTCCACTTCCCCGCGGGCGGCCAGGGCCTGAACCTGGGTGTCCAGGACGCGATGAACCTGGGCTGGAAGCTGGCGGCGGACGTGCGCGGCCACGCCCCGGCGGATCTGCTGGATTCGTACGAGGCAGAGCGTCGCGCGGTGGCTTCCGGGGTGCTGCAGAACGTGGCGGCCCAGAACGCGCTGATCCCCCTGACACCGGACCAGCTGGCGCTGCGGGCGTTGTTCCGCGACCTGGCGGCGCTCCCGGAGGTCCAGCACAAGCTGTCGGGCATGGTCTCGGGGCTGGACATCGCTTACGCATCGCCGGAATCCCACCCGGCGGCGGGCACCCGGCTCCCGGATTTCCCCCTGGGCAACGGCTTCGCGAGCGACTTGTTCCACAGTGGAAGGTTCGTCCTGCTGACGAAAACCCCAGCGCCGACCCCGCATCCGGAGGTAGTCGTAGCGGAGGTGCCGGAACTCCCGTGGCCCGACCTGACGCAGGTACTGGTCCGCCCGGACGGTTACGTCGCCTCGACGACGGGTTCCGCGGCCGGCTGGCTCGTCTGACGAAAAAAGAAGAGGCGCGACCATTGGCCGCGCCTCTTCTTCCAGTAGCGGGGACAGGATTTGAACCTGCGACCTCTGGGTTATGAGCCCAGCGAGCTACCGAGCTGCTCCACCCCGCGTCGTGGTACCTACTTTACGCCCTGGTTGCGAACGGGTGCAAAGCAGGTACCCCTTAGGTAACCGAGGTCACCCTCCAGGCTGCGAACTCGGCGGCGGAGTGCTGGTCCCGGGTGCCGCCGTCTTGGCCGCCTCGTACTCCTTGGCCGCCGCGTCGAGCGCCGCGAGAGCCGCACCCTGGTCCGTGAAGTTCCCGGACTGCTGGGCCGCCCGCAGCTTGGCGAGCGCGGACTGGATGTCCGTCACGGCCTTGTCGAGCGCCGCGTTGCCGCCGCTCGAGTTGGGTGGCGTCGTCGTGGCCGGCGGGGTCGTCGTCGGTGGCGTGGTCGTGGGCTGGCCCGCCTGCGGTGGCGTGGTCGTCGCCTCGCCTGTGCCCGCGCCGAAGATCTGGTCGAGCGCCTCCTGCAGTGTGGCGCCGTAGCCGACCTTCGGCCCGTACGACACCAGGACCCGGGCCAGCTGTGGATAGCTGTTCTGGTTGCGCTGCCGGATGTACACCGGTTCGACGTAGAGGAAGCCCTGCGCCACCGGCAGCGTGATCAGGTTGCCGTAGATCGGGATGACGTTGGGGTTGTTGAACAACGTCCGGTCCTGCGCCACCCGTGGATCGCTCTGGAACCGGTTCTGCACCTGGACCGGGCCGTCGACCTGGGTCGCCCCCGTCGCCGCGCTGGGCAACTGGAGGACCCGGATCTTCCCGTAGTCGTTCGGATCGGAGGACACCGACATCCAGGACGCGAGGTACTGCCGCTGCAGCCCGGTGAGCGAGCTGGTCAGCTGGAACGTCGGCTTGCTCTGGCCCGGGGAGTCGGCGAGGACGTAGTAGCCGGGCTGGTTCGCGGCGCCGGCCGCGGCCGGGTTCGAGCCGCCTTCGGCCGTCGGGTCCTGCGGGACGCTCCAGAACGCCTGCTGCGAGTAGAACTCCTGCGGGTTGCTGACGTGGTAGCGCGACAGCAGCTCACGCTGGATCTTGAACAGGTCCTCCGGGTAGCGGAAGTGCGACCGCAGGTCCGGGGAGATCTCGGAGCTCGGCTTCACGAGCCCGGGGAAGACCTTCTCCCAGGCGTTGAGGACCGGTTCCTTGTCGTCGATCGAGTACAGCGTCACGCTGCCGTTGAAGGCGTCGACGGTGGCCTTGACCGAGTTCCGGATGTAGTTGATCGAGCTGTTCGCCTGCCGGGCGACGCCGTTGAGCGAGTCGTTGGTCGCCGCGCCGAGCTGCGTCTGCTGCGAGTACGGGAAGTTGTTGATCGTCGTGTAGCCGTCGATGATCCACTGGATCTTGCCGTCGACGACCGCGGGGTACGGGTCGCCGTCGAGGGTCAGCCACGGCGCGACCTTGCTGACGCGGTCGCGTGGATCGCGGTTGTACATGATCTTCGAGTTGTCGCCGATGGCGTCGGAGAACAGGATGTTGCGTTCGCCGTACTCGGCCGCGAAAGCCAGGCGGTTGAACCAGTTGTCGACCGAGACGCCGCCGCTGCCCTTGTAGTTGTAGCGGTCGGTGGCGGTGTCGTACTCGCCCGGCGCGCCGTTGCCGCCGACGATCGCGTAGTCGGAGTCCGCGGCGGACAGCTCGCCGTAGTAGATCCGCGGTTCCTTGACCTCGATGCCGGGCTGGCCCGCGGCGGGCGAGCCGGCGCCGGCCGGGTTCTGCGTGTCGCTCGTGGTGGCGATCGGGTAGCCGCCGTCGGAGTTGGCGTCCTTGACCGCGCGGTCGATCGTGTTGGCCGGCGCGGCGACGAAGCCGTTGCCGTGGGTGTAGACGAGGTGCTTGTTGATCCAGCTCGTCTGGTTGCCGGTCAGGCCCTCGGTCTTGATCTCCTTCGCGGCGACGATGTAGTCCTGCGTCACGCCGCCGACGGTGTAGCGGTCGATGTCGAGCTTCGCCGGGAAGCCGTAGAAGTTCTCGCGCCCGACGCGCTGGGTGAAGGTGTCGGAAAGGATGTTCGGGTCGAGCAGCCGGATGTTGGACATCGTCCCGGCGTCGGCCTTGAGCTGGTCCGGTGTGGCGGATGCGTTGCCCGTGTAGGGCTGGTACTGGACGTCGGTGAGGCCGAAGGCGCGGCGCGTGGCGTCCATGTTGCGCTGGATGGACGTGGCTTCCTTCTCGTTCGCGTTCGGCTTGACCGAGAACTGGTCGAGGATCGCGGGCCACGCGACGCCGACGAGGATGCTCGAGAGGATCAGCAGCACGAGCGCGATCGCCGGCAGCTGCAGGTTCCGCAGGAAGGCACCGGCGAAGAACGCGACCGCGCAGATCACCGAGATGCACAGCAGGATCAGCTTCGCGGGCAGCACCGCGTTCAAGTCCGTGTAGGTGGCGCCGATGAACAGCGGCGCGCCGCGGTCGGACAGCAGCAGGTTGTACCGGTCGAAGAAGTACTCGGCCGCCTTCAGCAGCACGAAGACGCCGACGGTGATGGCGAGCTGCGCGCGCGTCGGGCCGGCGAGCTGCCCGCCCTTGCCGGCCAGCCGGATGCCGCCGAAGACGTAGTGCGAGATCAGGGCACCGAAGAAGGAGATGACGACGGTGATGAACAGCCAGCCGAGCAGCCAGTTGTAGAACGGCAGGTCGAAGGCGTAGAAGCCGACGTCGTTGCCGAACTCGGGGTCGGTCTGGCCGAACGAGGTGCCGTTGAGGAACAGCTGCACGACCTGCCAGTCGCCCTGGGCGGAGAGGCCGGCGATGAGGCCGGTGAGCACCGGGATGCCGATGCCGAAGAGCCGGATGCGGGCGACGATCGCGGACCGGTAGCGGGCCAGCGGGTCGTCGGCGCCGGAGATCGGGACGAACACCGGGCGGGTGCGGTAGGCGATCATCAGGCTGATCGCGAGCGCGCCGCCGACGAGCACCCCGACGGCGAAGAACAGGATGATCCTCGTGACCACCTGGGTGGTGAACACCGAGCGGGCACCGACTTCACCGAACCACAACCAGTCGACGTACGTGTCGAGCAGGCGGGCCCCGAGCAGGAGCGCCAGCACGATCACCGCGGCGATGATGAGGAGGATCCGGCTCCGCCGGGACAGCTTCGGCAGGCTCACCGGGGGCCGAGTCGCCACGGTGCACGCTCCTGTCTTCGTCAGCACTTGAGCAGGGGCGCACGCGCCCCCTGATTCCCTAACTCTACGGATGCCCGGGGAAGTTCCCGGGACCCGCCCAAACCGGACTCGCGGCGTCGTCGCGCGGACGCGCCTGAGAGCATGTGCGCATGGAATCGCAGCAGGCCGGAGTGGCCGCTCTCGCCCGCGAGATCGAGGAGTTCATGGCCGCGGGTGGCTGGGACCAGCCCCCGCAGCTGTTCGCGCTGGTCCCGACGGCGGCGCTGCTGGACGAGCAGCCGGAGCTGGCCGGGCAGCTCGACCGCACGAGCCCGCTGACGCCGGTGGCGCAGGAAGCGCTGCCCGAAGGCGACCTCGCCGACGCGCTGGGCCGGATCGCGTGGCCCGATCTGGTGATCGGGTGCGCGCTCGCGCAGGAGATCATCGTGCTGCCGCCGGGCTCGGAGTCGGAGCTGCCGGACGTCGCCGAGGCCGACGCCGAGAGCCTGCGGCGCGCGGCCGCCGACCACCCGCAGCGGACGGAGGCCCGCCTGGTCGCCGCAGTCCTGCGCGATGGCGAAGGCGCGTGCGTCATGCGGCTGCGCGGGATGGGCGGCGACGAGCAGGTCGACGAGATCGTCGAGAGCCCGGACCTGGCCCCGAACCTCCTCGAGGCCCTCAAGGCGACGCTCCTCCCCTAGCAGGAGGCCGTCGGGCGGCCCGCCTTCAGGTTGGCCAGCTGGGCAAGCGCGTCGTCCAGTGTGGACACCTTGATGAGGTTGAGCCCCTCGGGCGCGTTGGTCTTGGCCTCGGCGCAGTTGTGCTCGGGCACGAGGAAGTCCGTGGCGCCGGCCTCGCGCGCGCCGACGACCTTGAACGAGATCCCGCCGATCGGGTCGACCTCGCCGGTCTCGGTGATCTCGCCGGTGCCGGCGATGTGCCGCCCGCCGGCGAGGTCGCCGGGCTGCAGCCGGTCGATGATCGCGAGGGTGAACATCAGGCCGGCCGACGGGCCGCCGACGTCCTGCAGCGAGATGTTGACCGTGAAGGGCGCGTCGGCGCGGTCGACCGCGGTGAGGCCGATGAAGCCTTCCTTGCGGTCGGGCCGCGAAGCGAGCGTCAGCGGCACTGTCCGCTCCGGCTGGCCGTCCGACTGGAACGTGATCTGGACGGTCTGGCCGGGCAGCGTGCCGGCCAGCGCGTTGCGCACGTCGGCGGCTTCGACGATCTTCTTGCCGTTGACGGTGATCAGCTTGTCGCCGGGCGAGAGCACGTGGTCGGCCGGGCTGCCCGAGACGATCTGCTTCGCCAGCACCTTGATCGGGTAGCCGAGCTTGCGCAGGGCGGCGACCTGCGCGTTCGTCTGCGAGTCCTGCAGCTGCTGGATGTTCTCCTGCTTGACCTGCTCGTTCGTCTCGCCGGGCCGGAAGTACTCCTCGCGCGGCGCGAGCGCGTAGCGGCCGCTGGCCCAGAAGCCGAGGCCCTGGAAGAGCGTGACGCCGTCGTGCAGCGAGACGGTCGTCATCCGGAGCTCGCCGGTGGTCTGCTGGGTCTCGTGCCCGGTGACCTGGATGACGGGGTTGCCCGCGGCGTCGCGACCGAGCGTGTCGTAGGTCGGGCCGGGGCTGATCGCCACGAACGGCACCGGCACGACCAGGCCGAGCACCACGAAGACGAGGAACAGCGAGCCGCTGACCACGAGCGTCCAGCCGCGGCGGGTCATCCGCCCGGCCTCGCCGGCGGGCTCGGCGCCGGGGTCCGGGCTGCTCTTCGCGGGCGCGGTCTGCTCGGAGGACTTGGTCACGCGTGACAGCGTACGGTGACCGTGTTCGCTTCTCGGTGAAGGCCACGCACATGACGCGCTTCGGGCTTCCTGACCCGCGTACGGTGGACACATGAGCAAACCCCCGTTCGGCTTCGGACCGTCCGATCCCGACAAACGAGGTGAGAACGAGCCTTCGGAGCCCTCCGGTGCCGAGGCCTTCAACCAGCTCGGGCAGATGCTGAGCCAGCTGGGCCAGATGCTCAGCCAGGCCGGCAGCTCCAGCGGGCCGGTGAACTACGACCTCGCCAAGCAGATCGCCCTGCAGAACCTCGGCAGCGCCGGCAACACCGGCGAGAGCCGCCTCGGCTTCCGCGGCGGCGACGACTCGAACGCTGCGGTCCGCGACGCCGCCCACCTCGCCGAGCTGTGGCTCGACGCGGCGACGGTGTTCCCGGCCGGCGCGACGACGACCGTCGCCTGGTCGCCGCGCACCTGGGTGGAGAAGACGCTCCCGACGTGGCAGCGCCTCTGCGACCCGGTGGCGCAGCAGATCTCCGGTGCCTGGATGCAGGCGCTGCCGGAGGAGGCCAAGCAGGCCGCCGGTCCGCTGCTGCAGATGATGGGCCAGATGGGCGGGATGGCCTTCGGCTCCCAGCTCGGTCAGGCCCTGGCCCAGCTGGCGTCGGAGATGCTGACCGCGTCCGAGATCGGCCTGCCGCTCGCCCCGGCGGGCACGTCCGCGCTGCTGCCGGCGAACATCGAGAAGTTCGCCGACGGCCTGGAGCTGCCGAACAGCGAGATCCTGGTGTTCCTGGCCGCCCGCGAGGCGGCCCACCAGCGGCTGTTCACGCACGTGCCGTGGCTGCGTCAGCGCCTGCTGGCGACGGTCGAGGAGTTCGCGCACGGCATTTCGGTGGACACGTCGGCGCTGGAGTCCCTGGCCGGCCGCATCGACCCGGCCAACCCGGCGAGCATCGAGGAAGCGATGTCGTCCGGGCTGCTGGAGCCCCAGACGACGGAGGAGCAGAAGGGCGCGCTTCGGCGCCTGGAGACGCTGCTCGCCCTGGTCGAGGGCTGGGTGGACGTGGTGGTGGCCGAAGCGGTCGGCGACCGGTTGCCGGGAGCGGACGCGCTGCGCGAGACGCTGCGCCGCCGCCGGGCGACGGGCGGCCCGGCCGAGCAGACGTTCGCCACGCTGGTCGGCTTGGAGCTGCGCCCCCGCCGCATGAGGGACGCGTCGAACCTGTGGAAGCTGGTGGGCGACCGCCACGGTTCCGAGAAGCGCGACGGCCTGTGGTCCCACCCGGACCTGATGCCGACGGCGGAGGACCTGGACGAGCCGATCGACTTCGCCGACCGGGTCGGCGAGACGGGATCTTTGGACGACCTGGACCCGATCGCCGAGCTGGAGCGCGCGGAGCGCGAGCGGTCGGAGAAGGAGAAGGGCCAGGAGGCCCCGCCTGAGGAGGGCGAGACCCCGGCGTAGCCCGGATGGTTTTCGAAAGCCGGTGGTCCGCTTCCGCGGACCACCGGCTTTCTTCGTGTCAACGGCGGCCGGGGCGACCCGCAGGTCACCCCGGCCACCACCCAGCTCAATCCTCGGTGTCGATCCCCCACCCGGCGGCCGCGGCCAGCCCCTCGAGGTATCCCATCGCCCGATCCATCTTCGGGTACCGCCGCACCAGCGACCAGAACGCCGCGTCGTGCCCGGGCTCGCGCAGGTGCGCCAGCTCGTGCACCAGCACGTAATCCAGCACCCAGGTCGGGACCTTCCGCAGCCGGTCGCTGACCCGGATGGTCGCGTCGACCGGCGTGCACGATGCCCACCGCGTGCGCATCGGCGGCACCCAGCGGACGCTCGCCGGCGTCGCGGTGCCGTCCAGGTACTTGCCCGACAGCAGCGTGCAGCGCGCCAGCAGGGCGTCGTCCGACGTCTTCGGGGGCGCCGGCCGACGTGGTTCCGCGCGCTGCAGCTTGCGCTCCATCTCGGCGACCCAGTGTTTCTCCTCCGCCCTGGTCATCCGCGCGGGGATGAGCACGACGAGCGTGTCGTCCTTCCAGTACGCGGTGACCGTCCGGTGCCGGCGCTGGCTGCGCCGCACTTCGACCTTGTGTCCGGGTGTGTCCGACGGGGGGTTCGTTTCCCCCCTGCCTCTCAGCGAGGGCGTCCGTGCTTCGACCACTCGACAACGGTAAGGCCAGGCACCGACAACTCCGAGCGCATTGAGGTCACAGACCCGAGTTGTCCACAGCCCCTTGCACTTGTGGACAACTCGGCCGATCCGGCCCCGGAAAACGCCGGGCGGTCGCCGCCGGGTGCCATCCTGCGGACATGATCCTCTCCCCCGCGGACATGCCACCGGTGCTGCTGCCGGCCCATCCCGCCCTGCTCCCGGGCATATCCGTGCTCGAACGCGGGGCGCGGGAGATCCAGCTCGGGCTCGACCCGCGCCACGGGGTGATCGTCGAAGGCCTGCCGCCGGGCCTCGTCGAGCGGCTGCGCGCGCTGGACGGCAGCAAGCCCGTCGAACGGCTTCTGCTCGCCGAGAGCGAACACCGTGATCAGCTGCAGACCCTCCTCCGGCAGCTGACCGCGCTCGGCCTGGTCACCGACGCGGGCGCCCCGGACGGTCCGGGCTTCCGCGGCGAAACCGGCCTCTGGTCCCTGCGCGCCCGCCACCACCAGCGGGCGCTGGCCGACCGGCGGCGTGCCACCGCGGTCACGGTGCACGGCGACGGCCGGGTGGCGGTCGCGGTCGCCGTCCTGCTGGCCAACGCCGGGATCGGGCACGTCGAGCTGGACCTGCCCGGCACGGTGACCGAGCACGACCTGGGCACCGGTTTCACCGAAGCCGACCTGGGCCGGCCGCGGCGGCAGGCCCTCGGCGACCTGCTGCGCCGCGTCGACCCGGACGTCCGCGTCACCCGGCTGCACGACCGGTACCCGGAGCTGGCGCTGCTCACCGACGCCGTCGTCCCGGCGCCGGAGGTCGTCGCCGAGCTGATGGCGGACGGCGTCACGCACCTGCTCGCCCGCGTCCGCGACGGAACGGCCATCGTCGGCCCGCTCGTGGTCCCGGGCCGCAGCTCCTGCGTGCGGTGCGCCGACCTGCACCGGACCGACCTCGACCCGTGCTGGCCCCGCGTCGCCGGCCAGCTGACCGGGCGGCACCAGCGACCCGACCTCGGAGCGGTCCACGCCTGCGCGTCGCTGGCCGTCGCCCAGGCCATGCGGCTGCTCTCGCCCGCGCAACCGCCGCCGCCGGTGTGGAACGCGACCCTCGAGATCGACGCCTTCGACGGCCGCATCCGCCACCGCGGCTGGCCCCCGCACGCCCGGTGCGGGTGCGGCGCTCCGGCGGTGCGACAGGAGACGTAGGCCACTAAGACGCCGCGAGCAGGCTGCGCGCCGCCGACAACGCAAGGCAGAATCGCGGAGGTGACCGACTTCCGCGACCCAGGCGATCGTGACACCGCGATGCCGCGCAAAGGTGCCGCCCGCACCGCCAAGCTCGCCAGTCTTCCGCTCGGGATCGCCGGGCGGGCGGTCGGCGGGTGGGGCAAGCGGCTGGCCGGTCAGAGCGCGGAGCAGGTGAACGCGACGCTGTCGGCGAAGGCCGCCGAGCAGCTGTTCGAGGTGCTCGGCACGCTCAAGGGCGGCGCGATGAAGTTCGGCCAGGCCCTCAGCGTGTTCGAGGCCGCGGTGCCGGACGACATGGCGAAGCCGTACCGCGAGGCGCTGACGAAGCTGCAGGCCGCGGCGCCGCCGATGCCGGCCCGGCAGACCCACCGCGTGCTCGCCGAGCAGCTGGGCCGCACCTGGACCAGCCGGTTCGCCTCGTTCGACGACGAGCCGGCGGCGGCCGCGAGCATCGGCCAGGTGCACCGCGCGGTCTGGCACGACGGCCGCGAGGTCGCGGTCAAGGTCCAGTACCCGGGCGCCGACGAGGCGTTGCGCAGCGACCTGCGGCAGCTGCAGCGGTTCAGCAGGCTGTTCCAGGCGTTCGTGCCCGGCACCGACGTCAAGCCGCTGCTGGCCGAGCTCTCCGAGCGGATGAACGAGGAGCTCGACTACCAGGCCGAGGCCCAGCACCAGCGCGCCTTCGCGAAGGCGTTCGACGGCGATCCCGGCATCCTCGTGCCGCGCGTGGTGGCCAGCGCGCCGAAGGTCGTCGTCACCGAGTGGGCGACCGGCACCCCGTTGTCCAAGGTCATCGCGGACGGCGACCGCGAGACGCGCAACCTCGCGGGCCGGCTGCTGGCCGAGTTCCACTACTCGTCGCCCGAGCGCGTCCACCTGCTGCACTCGGACCCGCACCCGGGCAACTTCATGATCACCGAGGACGACCGGCTGTGCGTCATCGACTTCGGCGGCGTGGCCCGGCTGCCCGACGGCATCCCCCGCCACCTGGGTGAGATGACGCGGCTGGCCCTCGACGGCGAGTCCACCGAGCTCATGCGCGTGCTGCGGGAGAACCGGTTCATCCGGCCGGACAGCGACCTGACCGCGGACGAGGTGCTGACGTACCTGGCGCCGTTCACCGAGCCGCTGGCCGAGCCGACCTTCCACTTCACGCGCAAGTGGATGCAGAAGCAGGCCTGGCGGGTCGGCGACAGCCGCGGCAACGACTTCCGGGTCGGGCGGTCGCTCAACCTGCCGCCCGAGTACCTGATGATCCACCGCGTGACGGCCGGGTCGACGGGCATCCTCTGCCAGCTCGACGCGGAGATCCCGGCGCGCGGCATCGTGGAGCGCTGGCAGCCCGGGTTCGCCGCCTGAGTTGTCCACAGGCCGGGCCGCGAACGGGCGGATTCCGGCGAGTTGTCCACAGCTGCGGGGAACGGAGTTCCACCCGGTTGGCCGAGCCGTCATGCTCGATCCATGACCGCTACTCAATGCTTCGACCCGCTGGCCCTCAGTAACCCCGGCACGTGCGAGGTGATGAACCTCGAGCAACTCAGGAAAGCCGGGGTCTCGGACCGAAGAATCCGGCGGCTCTGCGGCCCCGGTGGGCCGTGGCGCCGCCTGCACCCCGGTGTGGTCCTGCTGCGCAACAGCACCCCGACGCGGCAGCAGCGGCTGCACGCGGCGCTGGTGCGCTACGGCCCGCGGGTGGTGATCACGGGCGCCGACGCGTTGCGGGCCCACGGCGTGCAGTGCCCGGCGGACGGCGAGATCCGGCTGCTGGTGCCCGACCACTGCCGGGTGGCGCCCTGCGAGGGGGTCAGCGCGGCGCGCACGGCCCGCATGCCGGCGCCGGCGGTGGTCGACGGGCTGCCGTTCGCCCCGCCGTCGCGGGCCGCGCTCGATCTGGCGAGGGCCGAGCCCGACCCGGCGCAGATCCGGCACCTGCTGACGCTGCCGCTCTACTGGGGGCTGTGCGACCGCCAGGACCTGCTGACGGAGCTGGCGGAGGGCCCTCAGCGCGGCACGGCGTCGGTCCGGAAGGTGCTGCGGGACCTGGAGGAAGGGCCGATCCAGGCCCACGGCCTGGCCGCGCAGGTCATGGACCTGGCCCGCCTGCCCCAGCCGACCTGGGACGTGACGATCTGCGACCGCCGCGGCCGCCGCATCGGCGAAGCGGACGCGTGGTGGGACGAGCTGGGTCTGGCCTGGCAGTACCGCTGCGGCCCCGGCACCGGCGGGTTCTCCCACCTCGCCCTGGCCGCGACGGGGATCGTCCTGGTCCGCTGCACGGTCCACCAGCTGAAACAGGTACCCCGCGAGGTAGCGCAAGAGCTGGCCAAGGCCTTCGGCGACGCGTCCCGAACCCCGCGTCCGAAGGTCCGGGCGGTCCCGATGACCTCGATCGGCGACGCGGCATGAGCCCGGCGATCGCACGCACCACCAGTCCGCGCGCCCGAACACCCACGCACCGGCCGGGCCCGGTCCACCCACCAGTCCGCGCACCCCAACACCCACGCACCAGCCAACCCGGCCCACACACCCATCGGCGCACCCCAACACCCACACACCGGCCAACCCGGCCCACACACCCGCCCACGCACCTCAACACCCGCACCCCGGCCCGGCCCGGGTCCACTCACCCGCCCGCGCCCCAGCACCCGCGCACCAGCCGACCCGGTCAACTCACCCGTCCGCGCACCCCAACACCCGCACACCGGCCAACCCGGTCAACTCACCCGCCCGCGCACCCCAACACCCGCACACCAGCCAACCCGGTCAACTCACCCGCCCGCGCACCCCAACACCCGCACACCAGCCAACCCGGTCCACACACTCGTACGCGCTGCGGCACACCACTCCGGAGCGCCGTTCGATCACCAGTATTCGTCGGGCAGCTTGCCCTCAATGTCGCGCACGTGCTGCCGCGCGCAGTCCGGACACAGCCACGTCAGCGCACCCCGTTCGCGGCTGGACACCCAGGCGAGCGCCGTAGCCGGGTCGTCGTCCGCGCCGCGAGTCCGGCCACACCGCGTGCACACGACCGGCGCCGGCGCGCTCACGGCAACCGTCCACAGTGGATCGCCTTGGCGCCGAACAAGTACAGGTCATCCCGCCGGCCGAGGAAGTCCGGGCCATCGGGATCGATCAACGCGGCGACGGTCGCGCGATCATCGGCATCGAGCCGGTCCCCGGCCGACTCGGCAAGCCACCCGATCCGGTGCACGACGTACTCGCGCAACAGCTCCGAGCCCGGCACGGGGTGATCGATGAGCGCACCGAACGACTCGACATCGTCCAGCCCGGCCTCACGAAGAGCGCGCGGCCACCCATAGGGCATGGCGACGCTGCCGGGCAGCCCGGCCCGCATCCCGGCGAACCACTCACCCCGCGCGGCGAGCAACCGCTGCTCCAGCCCGGGCCGCCCGACCCCGACGTCCCAAGGGAGGCACCGCATCTCGAGCCCACCCTCGCCGATGGCGACCGCGCCACCAGGCCGCACCAGCCCCGCCAACGAGCGCAAGGCAGCCTGCTGATCACCAACGTGGTGCATAACGCCCGACGCCCACACGAGATCAGGAGCGGGTACGCGTTCGGCAAGCCGCGGATCGGCAAGATCCCCATGCACGCCGACAACGTCGACATCCGAACCGGCCGCCGCCCGCACGGCGCGCTGAGCCTCGGCGAGCAACGCGGCAGTGGCATCAAGCAGCACAACGGCGCCCCCACCCCGCCGAGCAAGCTCACGAGCAAAGAGCACGCTCATGCCACCAGCCCCGCACCCGACATCGAGCACGGTAGGCCGCCCAGGAAGGCGCTCGACCAACCGCCGAGCAACAGGCGCGAGCGCACCGGCATCAAGGGCATCGGCCATGCGCAGCTGAGCGAGCCGATCGGCCCAGTCGATGTCGTCGTGGGTGTGTACGGACATCACCCCATTGAACACCAGCACTCCCGCCGCGAAGGAGGCGAAACGCACCGGCAGCCCAGACTCAAGCACACCCAGTGACCCCACGGCACCACACCACGCGGCGGCCAGCCACAGAGTCTTTTCCTGCTGCACCCGCAGCCGACCGCGAGCACGCCCGCCGAAGCCCAACTGGCGGCGCCCGCGCATCAACTCACCGGCACTGGCGCAGCCGCACGACGACCGGTACGGCGGTAGCGCTCGGCCTAGACCGCGCCCGACGCGAGTGCCACCAACCCTGCCGCCGCAATCCCCCTCGCAGCGCCCACGCATCGGCTCACCGCCGCAGGCCCCTCCGCGCGGCGGCAGCACTTGGCTCACAGCGAACCGCCGCGAGCGCCCCCACCGCACCGCTGGCCACCGAAGCCCACTGGCGGCGCGCGCCAGCTCACCGGCACAGGCCCACCGCCCGGCGATAGCACTCGGCTCACTCCGCACGCGAGCCGCACCCGCCGCGCCGACCGGCCGAACCCGCGCTGACCAGCGCAAAGGCCCCCGCCGCCCGACGGGCGGCAGGGGCCGGCGCTCAGTCCTGGTCCAGCTGGTACCGCTCCGCTCGGCGGCTCGCCCATCGGGCTACCCGCGTCCAGCGGCGTACGGCACGCGCGCTACCTCGGGCCCGCTGGGCGCGGACCCCCTCCTCCAGATCCCGTATTCGGGCCCTGGACAGTTCTTCGTAAAGCAACATCTCGCTGATCTCCTCGATCTCGGTCTTCGTCAGTTGCAGCTGCGGACGGCTCATCCGCGCTTCGTGGTCCTTCGTGGTGACCGGTTCGACGCTCATGCGGCGGCGCTCCGGTGATCGCCGCCGGCCTTGGCCGCGGCGGGCTCGACGGTGGCGTTCTTGCGCGGACGGCCACGGGGCCGCTTGCGCGCGATGACGACGCCGCGCTCGAAGATCTCGCCACCCCAGACGCCCCACGGCTCGCGCCGGGCCAGGGCACCTGCGAGGCATGCCTCGCGGACGGGGCAGTCGGCGCACTGCGCCTTCGCGCGCTCGAGCTCGGCCGGGGACTCGGCGAACCAGAGGTCCGCGTCGCCCGAACGGCAGGGCAGCGCCGCGTCCGGGACGGCGATGGGGTCGAGCAGGTCGGCGAATATTGCCTCACCCGAGGTGTAGGCGATGGCCGAAGACATGGCAGTTCCTCCTTGTGTCGTATGGGTTTTCGGTTGGGAGATGGAGCTGGGCAATGCTGTTCCTCTTGGGTTGTGCAGCCAAAAACACGAAGGCCGCGGATCCGGGTTTTCCGGTTCCGCGGCCTTCGTGAGCCTCTGTCCTGACTTAGGTCAGGAACTTCGCTCCCGTATCGACAACGGAACACGGAACTGCTTGATGGTCGGCAGATCGGCCTGCGGGTACGCGGCGAGAACGCCCTGCGTCCCGAAGACGACGACACCGGTGGCCCAACGCCGCTCGACGCGACGCATGCCACGGATCTCGTGCGCGCTCACGGACACAGCGGTGCCCGGGCGCTGAGCAGCCGCAACTTCCGCGGCGCAGGACAGACGGGTGCCCGGGTTCGTGAGCGTCATGTTGCTGATCATTTCACCGGCACCTCCTTCTGTACTCTGCACACACGGCCGCCGAGCGGCGCTGTGTGTCTAGGCTCTGCACGTGGATCCCCAGCCGAGCCCTTCGGGCTCGGTACTGGCAGGTTATTGCCCCCCACCACACGGGGGCAACTCAATTAACGGGAAAATCCTCGAAGTTACGAAGATCGCCCCTGAGCAGCGGGTTCGCCGCGTGGATCATGGCCCGGACGCGGTCAAGACCGCATGAGCGCCCCCGCCCGCCGAGGCACCGGACCCGCGCGCGACACCAACGCGGCCCAACCGCATCCGACTTCCCCACCGCGCGGACAACCACCCGGACCGCGCGCCGACCCCGGCACGACGCGCCCGAGCCGCGCGCCGAGCGGTCCAGCACGACCACCCGCGGACAGCGGCGCACGGGGACATCCCGGCTGGCCCTCACGCCTCCTGAGCGCGGCTCACGAACCGCGCCGCGCCGGGTCGGCCAGGACGCGATGCACGACCCGGCCCACCGCGCCCAGTGTCGCCGCGTCTCCGGCCGCCCGAACCACGCCGATCAAGGAACGACCGCCCCGAGCGAGCGGCCCGCCCGCGGACCCGGCCGAGCCGAACCGGCAACCGACCCCGGCGCAAGCGCCTGGACCAGGCCGAACCGGCAGCCGACCCCGGCGCGAGTACCTGGACCAGGCTGACCCCGGCAGCCGACCCCGGCGCGAGCACCTGGACCAGGCCGAACCGCGCCCGACTCCCCCACCACGCGGACGACCGCTCGAGCCGAGCCGACCGGCGCCACCGCCCGGTCCCGGCCAACCGGCCTCAGGACTCCGCCGAGGCTCGAACGACCCCGAGAATCTCCGCACCGAACCGCTCGAGCTTCGTCGCACCGATTCCCGAGATCGACACCAGCGCCGACTCATCGACCGGCCGTTGCTCCGCGATCGCCATCAGCGTCGCGTCCGTGAACACCACGAACGCCGGCACCTTCAGCTCGCGAGCCCGGTCGCCCCGCCACGTCTTGAGGCGCTCCAGCAGCCCTTCGTCCACAGTGGACGGGCAGCGCCCGCAGCGCCCCAGCTTGACGTCGATCGTCTCCAGCAGCGGGCCGCCGCACACCCGGCAGCGCGTCTTCACCGGTGTGGCCGGCTTCTGCTGGGACCGGGCCGCGCGGGCGGCCGGGTGGTCCTCGGGGATCAGGCCGTACAGGAACCGGCTGCGGCGGCGGTTGCGGCGCCCTCCCGGGGTCCGGGCCAACGCCCACGACAGCCACAGGTGCTCGCGGGCCCGCGTCACACCCACATAAAAGAGCCGGCGCTCTTCCTCGATCGCCGCCTCGTCGTCGCCCGCGTGGAGGATCGGCATCGTCCCCTCGGCCAGGCCGACCAGGAACACCGCGTCCCACTCCAGGCCCTTCGCCGCGTGCAGGGACGCCAGCGTCACGCCCTCGACCGTCGGCGGGTGCTGGGCCGCCGCGCGCTGGTCGAGCTCCGTGCAGAACCGCGGCAGGTCGGCGTCCTCGACCGTCGACGCCAGCTCCTCCGCCAGCTCGACGATCGCCAGGAGCGCGTCCCACCGCTCCTTCGCCGCGCCACCCGCCGGCGGCGACTCCGTGAGGCCGACGCGGGCGAGCACCGAGCGGACCGTCGTGACCAGGTCGGAGCTGACGTCGCCGCTCGCCGCGCGCAGCGCCGACATCGCCTGGCGGACCTCGGTCCGGTTGAAGAACCGCTCGCCGCCGCGGACCAGGTACGGGATGCCCGCCTCGGCCAGCGCCGACTCGTACGCCTCGGACTGCGCGTTCACCCGGTACAACACCGCGATCTCGCTCGCCGAAACACCGCCGTCCAGCAGCTCGCGCACCCGGCGGGCGACGGCTTCGGCCTCGACCGCCTCGTCGTCGAACTCGGCGAAGCGCGGCTCCGGCCCCGCGGGCCGCTGGCCGATCAGCTTCAGCCGCGATCCCGCCGGGCGTCCCCGCGCCGCGCCGATGACGCGGTTCGCCAGCGAGACGACCTCGGGCGTCGACCGGTAGTCGCGCTCGAGGCGGACGACGGTGGCGTCCGGGTAGCGCCGCGTGAACTCCAGCAGCGACCGCGGCGACGCGCCGCCGAAGGAATAGATGGTCTGGTTGGCGTCGCCGACGACGGTCAGGTCGTCGCGGCCGCCGAGCCACGCGTCGAGCAGGCGCTGCTGCAGCGGCGTCACGTCCTGGTACTCGTCGACGACGAAGCAGCGGTAGCGGTCGCGGAACTCCTCGGCGACGACGCCGTGCTCCTCGAGCACCGCCGTCGTGTGCAGCAGGAGGTCGTCGAAGTCGAGGACCTGCGCCGCGGTCTTCAGCTCTTCGTACGTGCGGTAGACCTCGGCGACCTGCGCCGCCGGCGCCGGGATGTCGCGCTGGGCGCGCGCGGTGACGGCCGGGTAGTCGTCCGGGCTGACCAGCGACGCCTTCGCCCACTCGATTTCGCTCGCCAGGTCGCGCAGGATCTCGGTCTCGGTGCCGAGCCGGTGCCGGGTCGCGGCCTGGCCGACGAAGCGGAACTTGTTTTCCAGCAGGTCCCACGGCCGGTCGCCGACCACGCGCGGCCAGAAGTAGCGCAGCTGGCGGCGGGCCGCGGCGTGGAACGTCAGCGCCTGCGCCGATTCGACGCCGAGGCCGCGCAGCCGGGTCCGCATCTCGCCCGCGGCGCGCGTCGTGAACGTGACGGCGAGCACCTGACCGGCGGAAACGTGCCCCGATCGGACGAGGTGGGCGATCCGGTGGGTGATCGTCCGGGTCTTGCCCGTGCCGGCGCCGGCGAGCACGCAGACCGGCCCTCGCGGGGCACTGGCGGCGGCGCGCTGCTCGGGGTCGAGACCATCCAGCAGACGGGTCACACTCTTGGGGGGAAGTACGCCGGTCACGTCCCGCATCCTCGCAGAGGGGGACGGGGAATCGGGTCAGGGGCACGCGGCCGTATCCTGGTCATATGGCGGGACAGCAGGACAAGGAAGCGGCCAAGCAGGCCAAGAAGGAGAAGCGCGCGGCGAGCAAGGCACGCCGTGGCCAGCTCTTCGAGGCCTTCAAGATGCAGCGCAAGGAAGACCCGTGGCTCATCCCGTGGATGGTCGGGGCGATCGTCGTCGTCGCGGGCGTCTTGTTCGGGATCGGGTTCTTCTTCGACGCGCAGTGGGTGCTGCTCCCGCTGGGCCTGGTGCTCGGCGGCCTCCTCGCCATGATCATCTTCGGGCGGCGCGTCCAGAAGACGGTCTACTCGAAGGCCGACGGCCAGCCCGGCGCCGCGGCGTGGGCGCTGGAGAACCTGCGCGGCCGCTGGAAGGTGACGCCGACCGTCGCGGCGACGACGCAGCTCGACGCCGTGCACCGCGTGCTCGGCGGGCCGGGCGTGGTGCTCGTCGCCGAGGGCGCGTCGCACCGCGTGAAGACGCTGCTCGCCCAGGAGAAGAAGCGCGTCTCCCGCCTGGTCGGCGACACGCCGATCTACGACGTGACGATCGGCCACGAAGACGGCCAGATCCCGCTGAAGAAGCTCCAGGGCTTCCTGATGAAGCTGCCGCGCAACCTCAAGCCCGCCCAGGTGGACGCGCTCGAGGCGAAGCTGGCCGCGCTCGGCAACCGCGGCGCGGCGATGCCGAAGGGCCCGATGCCGGCCGGCGCGAAGATGCGCAACGTCCAGCGCACGATCCGCCGTCGCTGATCCCCCGCGTACGACGAAGGCCCCGTCCTCGGACGGGGCCTTCGTTCGTTCAGCGCATCCGGATGACGACGGTGCCGGTCAGCCGGTCGAGCCAGCTGCGGCCGTCGGCGTTGCGGACCGCCGCCGGGATGATCACGAACGTCAGCACCGCCCGCACCAGCGCGCGCGGCGGGCCGACCAGCGCGGCGCCGTCGAGCCGGGCGACGCGGATGCCGACGACACCCATTCCGGGTGTGAAGCCGAAGAAGCCGGCGGAGAGCACCGAGATGATCGCCCACACGCCGCCGGACCAGAGGTTGAAGGTCTGCATCGCGGCCGGGTCCTGCAGGCTGGGGTGCAGGAAGATGGCCGTGACCAGGGCCGCGACGACGAGGTCGACGATCAGGCCGAGCAGCCTCGCGCCCCCGCTCGCCGCCGAGCCGACGCCGGATTCGGGCAAACCGAACTTCTCGCCGGGCCAGCGCTGATCAGCGTCCTGCCGGGCCTCGCCGGTGCCGGGCAGCCATTCTCCGGTCCATCTCGCCACCCGTCCAGGGTATGCCGGTGGCGCGGACCACATCCGCCCTGGTCGGATAGCCGGTATCCACCCACCCGTTAACACCCGCGAAACATACGGGTGACGGTCGGGCAACACCGCCCTCTTAGCGTGAGCCGAAGAGAGCACTGCCGTACGAGCTCGAACGAGAAGGAGTCACCGAGGGTGCCCACTACTCCAGACGACATCCAGCGCCTTATCGCCGACGAGGACGTAGAGGTCATCGACGTCCAGTTCTGCGACCTGCCCGGCGTGATGCAGCACTTCACGGTCCCCGCGAAGGCCTTCACCGAAGAGGCATTCGAAGAGGGTCTCGCGTTCGACGGCTCCTCGGTGCGCGGCTTCCAGTCCATCCACGAGTCCGACATGCTGCTCCTGCCGGACGCGGCGACCGCGCGGATCGACCCGTTCCGCAAGGCGAAGACCCTCGCCCTCAACTTCTTCGTGCACGACCCGTTCACGCGCGAGGCGTACAGCCGTGACCCGCGCAACATCGCGCGCAAGGCCGAGCAGTACATCGCCGAGTACGGCGTCGCCGACAACGTGTACTTCGGTCCCGAAGCCGAGTTCTACATCTTCGACTCGATCCGCTTCGACTCCGCCGAGCACGCCTCCTTCCACGAGATCGACTCGGTCGAGGGCTGGTGGAACACCGGCACCGATGAGGTGGGCGGCAACCAGGGCTACAAGACGAAGTTCAAGGGCGGCTACTTCCCGGTTCCGCCGGTCGACCACTTCGCCGACCTGCGCGACGACATCGTCCGCAACCTGACGAACATCGGTTTCGAGATCGAGCGCGCGCACCACGAGGTGGGCACCGCCGGCCAGACCGAGATCAACTACAAGTTCAACACGCTGCTGCACGCGGCCGACGACCTGCAGCTGTTCAAGTACATCGTGAAGAACACGGTGTTCGCGGCGGGCAAGACGGCCACGTTCATGCCGAAGCCCCTCGCCGGCGACAACGGCTCGGGCATGCACTGCCACCAGTCGCTGTGGAAGGACGGCCAGCCGCTGTTCCACGACGAGTCGGGCTACGCCGGCCTGTCGGACACCGCGCGCCACTACATCGGCGGCCTGCTGAAGCACGCCCCGAGCCTGCTGGCCTTCACGAACCCGACGGTGAACTCCTACCACCGCCTGGTCCCGGGCTTCGAGGCGCCGGTTTCGCTCGTCTACTCGCAGCGCAACCGCTCGGCGTGCGTCCGCATCCCGATCACGGGCAACAACCCGAAGGCCAAGCGCGCCGAGTTCCGCTGCCCGGACTCCTCGGGCAACCCGTACCTGGCGTTCTCGGCGATGATGATGGCCGGCCTCGACGGCATCAAAAACAAGATCGAGCCGCCGGACCCCATCGACAAGGACCTCTACGAGCTCCCGCCCGAGGAGGCCAAGGACGTCAAGCTCGTCCCGGGCGACCTGGGCACGGTGCTCGACACCCTCGAGGCCGACCACGAATACCTGCTCGAGGGCGGCGTGTTCACGCCGGACGTGATCGAGACGTGGATCTCGTACAAGCGCGAGAACGAGATCGACCCGCTGCGCCTGCGCCCGCACCCGTACGAGTTCAGCCTGTACTACGACGTGTGATCAGGTAATCCACCCACGGACACGCCGGTGGCGAGGAGCGAAAAGCCCTCGCCGCCGGCGTTTCTCTTCACTCCGCCGTCGACATCAGCTTCAGGTCCGCGCCCGCCGCTTCGTACCGGCCTCGCGGGTCGGCCACCAGCTTGCGGAGCTCCAGGTCCATCAACCCCAGCGTGCAGGTGATCTCCGCGGCCAGCGTCCCGTCCACCTTGTAGATGTTCGAGTCCATCGAGAACGTCTTGCCGCTGCCGAACTTCACGTCGCACGTCACGTCGACCTCGTCGCCCGCCCTCAGCTCGCGGCGGAAGACCACGTGCGTCTCCAGCAGCACTGATGCCAGCCCGCGGAGCCCCTCGATCGCACCCGCCGCCTCCAGCAGCTCCAGGCGGGAGACCTCGCCGTAGGAGTGGTAGACAGCGTGGTTGAGGTGGCCCAGGGTGTCCAGCTCGTAGTGCCGGACCTTGATCCGGGTCCGGAACGGCTCGCGATCGGTCACCAGCCCACTGTAGGTCAGGCCTCGTAGAACAGGTGCTCCACCACCGTGTGCGCCCGGCGCGTGATGCGGCGGTACGTGTCCAGGAACTCGCCGGGGTCGTCGGCCGCGGACTGGCCGAGCACCCGGGCCACCGCCGCCAGGTCGCGGCCCGAACCCGGGACCTCGTCGACCGCCTTGCCGCGCACCAGCATCCCCGCGTTGCGCACCCGCGTCGCCAGCAGCCACGCTTCGCGCAGCGAGTCCGCTTCGGACTTCGTGGCCAGTCCCGCCCCGGGCAGGACCGCCAGTGCGTCGAGCGTCGACGTCGTGCGCAGCTCCGGGACCGAATGCGCGTGCTGCAGCTGCAGCAGCTGGACCGTCCACTCGACGTCGGCGAGGCCGCCGCGGCCCAGTTTCGTGTGGCGCGTCGGGTCCGCGCCGCGGGGCAGGCGCTCGGTCTCCACCCGCGCCTTGATGCGGCGGATCTCGCGGGCCTTCGTCGCGTCCAGGCCGCCTTCGGGGTAGCGGATCGGGTCGATCATCGCGGTGAAGCGCTCGCCGAGCTCGTCGTCGCCCGCGACGAACCGGGCGCGCAGCAGCGCCTGCGCCTCCCACACCTCGCCCCAACGCGCGTAGTACGTGCGGTACGACTCCAACGTGCGGACCAGCGGCCCGCTCCGGCCCTCCGGCCGCAGGTCCGCGTCGACCTCCAGGGCCGGGTCCGAGCTCGGCGCGCCCAGCATCTTCCGGACCGTCTCCGCGACCGACGACGCGAACTTCACCGCGTCGGCGTCCGAAACCCCCTCGGACGGCTCGCACACGAACAGGACGTCGGCGTCGGAGCCGTAACCGAGTTCCGCGCCGCCGAGCCGGCCCATCCCGATCACCGCGATGCGCGCGGGCGTCTTGCCCAGCTCGGCCTGGCGCTGGCGGAACGCCGCGGCCAGCGCACCCTGCAGCACCGCCACCCACACCGAAGAGAGCGCTTCGCACACAGCCGGCACGTCGAGCAGGCCCAGCAGGTCAGCGCACGCGACCCGCAGCAGCTCGTGCCGCCGCAACGACCGCGCGGCGGCGACCGCGGCGTTCAACCCCGGCTGACGGCGGACGGCGGCCCGCAGCGACGTCGCCACCTCGGCGGGCGCGCGGCCCAGCAGCCGGGCCGGGTCGCCGAGCAGCCGCAGCACCTCCGGCGCGCGGACGAGCAGGTCGGGCACCAGCCGGGACGTCCCGAGCAGCAGCGCCAGGTTCTCGACGACCGTGCCCTCGTCGCGCAGCACCCGCAGGTACCACGGTGTGTCCTGCAGCGCCTCGGACACCTTCCGGTACGACAGCAGCCCGCCGTCGGGATCGGGCGTGTCGGCCAGGAGGTCGAGCAGCACCGGCAGCAACGCCTGCTGGATCGCCGCGCGCCGCGAGACGCCGGACGTCAGGGCCTTGATGTGCTGCAGCGCGCCGTCCGGCGCCGTGTAGCCGAGCGCCTCCAGCCGACTCGCGGCCTGTTTGGTCGTCAGGCGCAGCGCCTCGGTCGGCACGTTCGCGACGGACTGCAGCAGGGGCCGGTAGAAGATCTTTTCGTGCAGGCGGCGGATGCCCTTGCCGTGCTTGCGGAACTCCGCCAGCAGCGCTTCGCCGGCGGTCTTCCCGGCACTCCCCTTGATCCCGCTGGCGCGGGCGAGGATCCGCAGCTCGTCCGTGTCGGACGTCGCCGGGAACAGGTGCGTCCGGCGCAGCCGCCGCAGCTGCAGCCGGTGTTCGAGCATCCGCAGGAACTCGTACGACGCGCCCAGCTCGGCCGCGTCCTGCCGGCCGACGTAACCGCCTTCGCCGAGCGCGGCGAGTGCGTCCATCGTGGACGGTGAGCGCAGGTCCGCGTCGACGCGGCCGTGGACGAGCTGTAGCAGCTGCACCGCGAACTCGACGTCCCGCAGCCCGCCGCGTCCCAGCTTCAGCTCGCGCTCGGCGTGCTCGGACGGCACGTGCCCCTCGACGCGGCGGCGCATCTGCTGCACCTCGCCGACGAAGTTCTCGCGGTCGGCCGCCGACCACACCAGCGGCGCGACCATCTCGGCGTACTGGTGCCCGAGCTCGGCGTCGCCCGCCACCGGACGTGCCTTGAGCAGCGCCTGGAACTCCCAGGTCTTGGCCCACTTCTGGTAGTAGCCCTGGTGGCTTTCGAGCGTGCGGACGAGCGCGCCGGCCTTGCCTTCGGGGCGCAGCGCGGCGTCGACCTCGAAGCACGCCTTCCCGACGACCCGCATCGTCGTGCTCGCCAGCCGCGTCGAGACGCCGAGGTCGTCCGCGCCGACGAAGATGACGTCGACGTCGCTGACGTAGTTGAGCTCCCGGCCACCGCACTTGCCCATGGCGATGATCGCCAGCGCGCCTTCCGCGGACGCGCCGACCTCGGCCTCGGCGACGACGAGCCCGGCGGCGAGCGCGGCCTCCGCCAGCTCGGTCAGCTGCGCCGCGACCTCGGCGTAGTGCGGGTGCTCGAGCCCGGCCTCGACGAGGTGGCCCAGGTCGGCGGCGGCGATGCCGAGCAGCTGGCCGCGGTAGGCGATCTTCAAGGCCTGCTCGGCTTCGGTGCCGGTGAGCACCGAGCCGTCGTCGCGCACGAGCGCCGTGCGCAGGTTTTCCCGGTAGCAGGCGGAATCCGTGCACTTGTCGCCGAGGAGCGACTGCCACTGCGCGGGGTTGGCGGCGAGGAAGTCGGCCAGCGCGCTCGACGTCCCGAGCACGCCGAAGAGGCGGCCGCGGAACGTCCGGTTGGCACGCAGCTGCTCCTCGAGCCCGGTCCACTCGGCGTCGTCGGCCTCGCGGATCCGGTCGATCCCGCGCAGCGCGAGGTCCGGGTCCGCGGCGCGGGACAACGCGGCGATGACGTCGGTGGCGGTCACGGCCGGGCCGCCGTCGTCCCACCAGCCGGCCGCGCGCAACTGACCCTCGGCACGGGAGTCGGTGAAGCCGTACCTCGCCGCCGAAGCGGTCGATCGCGCGCGGTCTGCCATCACCGACCACCGTATCCCGCGGGGCCCGGCTCAGGCGGCCAGCCGACCCGGTTCGGTTCCGGCGGGCGTCGGCTCGGGCACCTGGAAGCTGTGCGCGGTCACGGGGTGCCGGCGCGAAAGCAGCCAGATCCCGACGCCGACGCCCACCCCGACGACGCCGACGGCGATGGTGCCCGCGGCGCCGAGCGAGGCGATCTTGCCGGAGATCGCGCCGACGATCGCGGCCGCGGGCAGCGTGAACAGCCACGCGATCACCATCCGGCCCGCCATCCGCCAGCGCACCGGCGCCTCCCGGCGGCCGACGCCGGAGCCGACGATCCCGCCGGAGCACACGTGCGTCGTCGACAGCGGGAAGCCGAGGCGGGACGAGACCAGGATGACCAGCGCCGAGCTCGTCTGGGCGGCGAAGCCCTGCGGGCCTTCGATGTCGGTCAGGCCCTTGCCGAGGGTGTGGGTGATGCGCCAGCCGCCGAGGTAGGTGCCCGCCGCGAGGGCGCACGCGGCGCTGATGATCACCCAGACGGGTGGTGCTGCGCCCGCCGGCAGGCTGCCGGCGGTGACGAGCGTGAGCGTGATGACGCCCATCGTCTTCTGCGCGTCGTTGGTGCCGTGCGCGAGCGAGACGAGCGACGCCGAGACGACCTGGCCGACCTTGAACCCGCGCGTGGCCGGGCGGCCGCGCACGAGGAACCGGTAGACGAAGTACGTCGCGCCCATCGCGACGACCCCGGCGATCACCGGGCTCGCCGCGGCCGGGACGAGGACCTTCTCGACGATCTTTCCGAAGTGGACCGAGTCGGTGCCCGCCGAGATCCAGGTGGCGCCGATCAAGCCGCCGAACAACGCGTGCGACGAGCTCGACGGCAGGCCGACGAACCACGTCACGAGGTTCCAGACGATCGCGCCGATCAGCCCGCCGAACACGATCGACGGGCCGATCTTCGTGTCGTCCACCAGGCCGCTGGAGATCGTCTTGGCGACCTCCACCGACAGGAACGCGCCGACCAGGTTCAGCACCGCGGAGATCGCGACGGCGACGCGGGGCTTGAGCGCGCCGGTCGCGATCGACGTCGCCATCGAGTTCGCGGTGTCGTGGAACCCGTTCGTGAAATCGAAAACGAGGGCCGTGACTACGACGATCACGACCAGCAACGAGGGTTCCACCCCGACCTCCGAACCCTTGTGGGGACTCCTCCCGCAAGGTACCTGAAGGGTGACGCCTGGCGTTAACAGGCTGTTGCTCGTTGTGATCCCTGCTGTTAAGCCAGCGGTAAGGACCGTTGACTGTCGGCGGCGGCCTCGAGTTCTCCGGCGGCCAACCGGACGAACCGCTGCGCGAACGGCCGCCAGGTCTCCTCGATGTCAGTGTGGACAGTGATCAACGCGTCGTGCTCGAGTGAGCCCGGACGGGCGAATTCCGCCATCTCGGGCTCATCCGCGGCCCAGCTCTCGACGACGAGGGGCGTCGTCTCGATGTGGAACTGGACACCGTAGACACACCGGTTGAACCGGAACGCCTGGTTTTGGTACAGCGGCGCGGAAGCGAGCAGCTCGGCGCCGGGCGGGAGCCGGGTGATCGCGTCGTTGTGGAACTGCAGGACGTCCTGCACCAGCGGCAGGTCGGCGAAGAGCGGATCGGTCCACGCCGCGTCCTTCTTGCTGACGAGCTGCGGGCCGACCTCGGGCCCGTCCGGCCCGACCTCGACCCGGCCCCCGGTCGCGACGGCGAGCAGCTGGGCGCCGAGGCAGATCCCCAGGGTCGGGATCCTCTTCGTCGCGGCTTTCGCCAGCAGCCGCCGGACGTCGACGAGCCACGGGTGCTTCGCGTCGTCCTCCGCGGCCATGCCGCCGCCGAGGCAGACGACACCGCGGTAGCCGTCGAGGTCGTCCGGCAGTTCGTCCTTCGGCGGCAGCCGGAGGTCCAGCTCCGCGCCGGCGCCGGTGAGCCAGTCGCCGAGCGGGCCGAGCGGGTCCGACGCGTCCGGCTGGATGATGAGCAGTCGTGTCACGCTTTTCAGGGTAGGTCAGCAGGCGCAGCGGATTCCCGGGGTGGCGGCTCCCTCCACCGGGTAGCCGGCCGCGATCCAGGCCGTGATGCCGCCGGAGAGCCGTTTGACCTGGAAGCCGAGCTGGGCGAGCTTGAGGGCGCCCTTGGTGGCGGCGTTGCAGTTGACGCTCTCGCAGTAGCAGACGTAGACGACGTCCCGGTCCAGGTGCTCGGCGCTCTTGGCCGTCAGGTCCCGGTAGGGGAGGTTGACCGCGCCGGGGATGCGGGCCTGGGCGAAAGCTTCGGGCGCCCGCGTCTCGACGATCACGTAGCCGTCGGTGTGGCCGGCTTCGAGGTCCCGGACGAGGTCGTCGGGGTCGACTTCGAAGGCGAGTTCGGCGCCGAAGTACCGCGTGGCGGCTTCCGGGGCCGGGGCGGGGACGGCGAGGATGCGTGTCATGGGGTAAATCCTGCTGGTCGCGGGGCTTCCGCCACAGGGCAGAATCGGGGTGGAAGCCCGGGCCGGCCGGGGATTCCCCCGTTCCGGGCCCGTTCGACTTGGAGAATCACGGTGGACCTCGACGACGTCGACTGGCAGCTGCTGGAGCTCCTCCAGGAGGACGGCCGGCTCAGTTTCTCGGAGCTGGGCCGCCGGGTGTCGCTGTCCGGCTCCGCGGTGACGGAGCGGGTGCACCGGCTCGAGGAGCGCGGGGTGATCACGGGCTACGCGGCCCGGGTGGACACGTCGAAGCTGGGACTGCCGATCGAGGCGCTGGTGCGGGCCCGGGTGCGGAGCCTGGACACGCCCCGGTTCCGGACGGCGGTGCTGCCGCTGCCGCAGGTGGTCGCCGCCGACCACATCACGGGTGACGAGTGCTGGATCCTGCGGGTGCTGTGCCGGGACACCGGCGAGCTGGAGGCGTTGGTGGAGAAGGTGCAGCGGTACGGCGAGACGACGACGTCGCTGGTGCTGTCTTCGCCGCTGCGGAGCCGGCCGGCGCCCCGGGCCTGACTGTGAACACGACTGTGATAATAAAAAAGGGCCCGGGCCGGGAGACTCACGTCTCAACCGGGCCCAGGCCCTTTCCCAAAATAAGTTCGGCGGTGTCCTACTCTCCCACAACCCTTCGGTTGCAGTACCATCGGCGCTGTCAGGCTTAGCTTCCGGGTTCGGAATGGGACCGGGCG
>NZ_FNUJ01000006.1 GCF_900107925.1 Amycolatopsis pretoriensis
AGACAGCTCCACTTCACATCCGGAGGCCTTCACCTGTCTGCACGACAGGCCGTCACCGGTCATCTCAACTCAGGACAACGTCCCCGGACATCACACCTAGGGGACGCCCATCCCCCGATCGGTGGATGCCGGTTCGAACCGTCCTGACGATCCGCCGGGGGACCCCCGCGCGGGATTCTCGATCTGTCGGAAACGGATCGAGAAGGGGGACGGCGGCATGCCGGTCATCGAGGTCGAACACCTCCACAAGCGGTACGGGGACAAAGTCGCGGTCGACGACGTCTCGTTCGCCGTCGAGCGCGGCGAGATCTTCGGCATCCTGGGCCCGAACGGCGCGGGCAAGACCACGACCGTCGAGTGCCTCGAGGGCCTCCGCACGCCCGACGGCGGCGAGCTTTCGGTGCTGGGCCTCGACCCCCGCCGCGACCGGGCCGAGCTGCGCCAGCGCGTCGGCGTCCAGCTCCAGGAGGGCCGGCTGCAGGACAAGCTGCGCGTCGGCGAGCTGCTCGACCTCTACGCCGCCTTCTACCGGACGCCGGCCGATCCCGGCGAGCTGCTGGCCACGCTCGGCCTGACCGAGCACCGGAACACCGCGTACAAGAAGCTCTCCGGCGGCCGGCAGCAACGGCTGTCCATCGCGCTCGCGCTGGTCGGGAGCCCCGAACTCGCCTTGCTCGACGAGCTCACCACCGGCCTCGACCCGCAGGCCCGTCGCGACACGTGGGACCTCATCGAGGCCGTGCGCGCCCAGGGCGTGACGATCCTGCTGGTCACGCACTTCATGGAGGAGGCCGAACGGCTCTGCGACCGGATCGCGGTGATCGACGCCGGGCGGGTCGTCGCCGTGGACTCGCCCGCCGGGCTGGTCGCCCGGGTCACCGACGAGCAGGTCGTGCGGTTCCGGCCGTCGGCACCGCTGGACCCCGGCGTGTTCGAGGCCCTGCCCGAGGTCCGCTCGGTCGAGCGGCAGGGCGAGCGCCTCGTCGTCCGTGGCGGCGGGAACGTGCTCCACGCGGTGACGTCGCTGCTCGCACGGCTCGGCGTGATCGCCGGCGACCTGCGCGTCGAGCAGGCCGGCCTCGACGACGCCTTCGTCGCGCTCACCGGCCACCGGCCGGAGTGAAGGGGGAAACGATGACCGTCCTGACCAAGCTGACCGCCGCCGAGGCCAAGGTGTTCCTGCGCGACCCGGGCGCCCCGGCCGTCGTCGTCGGCATCCCGCTCGCCCTGCTCCTGGTGTTCGGGCTGATGCCCGGCGCGAACGAGCCCGACCCGAAGTACGGCGGGCACAGCGCGCTGGCCACGGTGATCGCGCCGATGGCCGTAACGATCCTGCTGGCCATGCTCGCCCTGACGCTGTTCCCGAACGCGATGGCCACCTACCGCGAAAAGGGCCTGCTGAAACGGCTTTCGGCGAGCCCGGTGCCGCCGAGCCGGCTGCTGGCCGCGCAACTGCTCGTCAACCTGGCGGCCGCCGTCGTCGTGGTGCTGCTCATCGCCGGGGTCGGCGGGCTCGTGCTCGGCATCCCGTTGCCGGGCAACCCGGGCGGTTTCCTGCTCTCGATCGTCCTCGGGGCGCTCGCGCTCTTCTCGGTCGGCCTGCTGATCGCGGCGCTGGCCCCGACCGGCCGCGCCGCGAGCGGCATCGGCAGCGCGGTGTTCTTCCCGATGCTGGCGCTGGGCGGGGTCTGGGTGCCGAAGGAGCAGCTGCCGGTCTTCCTGCAGCACGTCGCCGACGTCCTGCCGCTCGGGTCGACGCTCAACGCGTTGCGCGCCACCTGGGCCGGCGACTCCCCCGAGCTGCTGCAGCTCGGCGCGATGGCGGTCTTCGCCGTCGGCTGCACGGCGATCGCGGTGCGGGTGTTCCGATGGGAGTGACGACCGCGCCGGCCGTCGCCCGGCCGCTCGCGGTGAAGCCGGTGGCGGTCGTGACGGCGCTGCTGGCGATCCCGTTGCTGCTGACGGCGAACCGCTACGGCTACTTCGGCGACGAGCTGTACTTCCTCGCCGCCGGCCGGCACCTCGCCTGGGGATATGTCGACCAGCCGCCGTTGCTCCCCTTGCTGGCCCAGGCGATGGACGCGCTCGGGCACTCGCCGTTCGTGCTGCGGATCCCGGCCGTGCTGGCCGTGCTCGGCGGGGTCGCGCTCACCGCGCTGATCGCCCGCGAGCTCGGCGGCGGCGCGAAGGCGCAGACGATCGCGGCCGCCACTTTCGCCGTCTCCACGGAGTTCCTGGCGGGCGGGCACTACCTGGCGACGTCCACAGTGGACCCGTTCCTCTGGACGCTGGTGCTGTGGCTGCTGGTCCGCTGGCTGCGCACCCGCGCCGACGGCCTCCTCGTCTGGGCCGGCGTGGTGACGGCGGTCGCGCTGTACACGAAATTCCTCATCGGCGGTTTCTGGCTCGCCGCCGGGGTCGCGCTCCTCGCCTGCGGGCCGCGGGAACTGCTGCGGCGTCCCGCGTTGTGGCTCGGCGCCGGGATCGCCGCGGTGGCGCTGGTGCCGACACTGCTCTGGCAGGCCACGCACGGCTGGCCGCAGCTGGGCATGGGCGCGGCGATCTCGGCGGAGGTCGGCGGCACCTGGGGCGGCCGGCTGACGTTCCTGCCGACGGCGGTGCTCGTCGCCGGGCTCCCGGTCGGCGCGGTCCTGCTGGGCTACGGCCTGTGGCGGCTCCTGCGCAGCCGCGAACTCCGCTTCCTCGGCTGGACGACCGTGCTGCTGACCGTCGTGTTCCTCGCGGTGAACGGGCGGTTCTACTACGTCGCCGGGATGTACCCGGTGTGCTGGGCGATGGCCGCCGTCGCGCTCGAACGCCGGGAACCGGCGCGCTGGTGGCGGTGGGTCGCGACCTGGCCGTGCTACGCCCTGGCCGTGGTCCTCGTCCTGCCCATCGCCCTCCCGGTCTGGCCGCGGGCGTGGCTGACCGAACACCCGTCGCTGCCGGCGCCGTTGTTCGCCTACGCCGAAATCGGCTGGCCGGAGGGTGCCCGCTCGGTGGCCGGCGCGTTCGCGCGGCTGCCGGACCGGGACCGGACCGCGGTGGTGACCGGCACGTACTGGGAAGCGAGCGCGCTCGACCGCTACGGGCGCGACCTCGGCCTCCCCGAGCCGGCCAGCGGGAACCGCGGCTACGCGACCCTGGTCGTCCCCCCGGAAAGCACGACCGACGTGCTGTTCGTCGGCGAAGACCCGCGGCCGCTGCTCGGGCACTTCGCCGACCTGCGGCCGATCGGGAAGGTGGACACCGGCGCGGCGAAGCCGAGTGCCTTCGACGGCGTGCCGCTGTGGCTGGCGACCGGCCGCGGCGAACCGTGGGCGCGGCTGTGGCCGAAGCTGGTGAACACGCACACGTGAGCCCGGCGTCACCATCGGCACGGTGTCCGGCGGGGCCCCCACGTAGGGTGCGGGAAGGACCGGCGCCGACCACGGACAGGAGCACGATGGACGCCGTAGCCACGGCACCCGACCAGGCGAAAGCCGCGCTCGCCCCCTTCGCCCGGCTGCCGGTCGCCCTGCTCGCGCTGGGCACGGCCACCGCGTTGCTGCTGACAGCCGGCCGCTACGGCTACTTCGGCGACGAGCTGTACTTCCTCGCCGCCGGGAAGCACCTGGCGTGGGGCTACGCCGACCAGCCGCCGCTCGTTCCGTTCCTCGCGTGGGCGATGGACTCCCTGGCGCCCGGCTCGCTGGTCGTCTTCCGGCTCCCGGCGATCGCGGCGACCGCGGCCGGGGTTGTCGTCACCGCGCTGATCGCCCGCGAGCTGGGCGGGCGGCGCAAGGCGCAGGCCCGGGCCGCGGCGGCGTACGCGATCTGCGGGCAGTTCGTCGGCACCGGCCACTACCTGGCGACGTCGACGATCGACCCGCTGCTGTGGACGCTCGTGCTGTGGCTCGTGGTGCGCTGGGTCCGGACCCGCGACGACACCCTGCTGGTGTGGCTCGGCGTCGTGACGGCGGTGGCGCTCAACGACAAGCTGCTCATCGGCGCGTTCTGGGTGGTGGCCGGGCTCGCGGTGCTCGCGTTCGGCCCGCGGGAGCTGCTGCGCCGGCCGAAACTCTGGCTGGGCGCGCTGATCGCCGCCGGCTCGCTGGTGCCGACGCTGCTGTGGCAGCGCGCGAACGGCTGGCCGCAGCTCGGGATGGGCGACGCGGTCGGCGCGGAGGTCGACGCGGCGGGCGGGCGCGGGAGTTTCGTCCCGCAGCTGCTGGCCGGGGCCGGCTGGGTGATCGGCGCGCTCGGTGTCGTCTACGGCATCGCTGTGCTGCTCGGGAGCAAGCGGCTGCGGCCGTACCGGTTCCTGGGCTGGACGGCGCTGGGCGTGGTCGCGGTCTTCCTGGTCGCCAACGGGAGGTACTACTACGCGGCCGGGATGTTCGGCGTGCTGTGGGCCGCGGCGGCCGTGCACTTCGAGGCGCTCGAGCCGTCGCGCTGGTGGCGGTGGGTGCCGACCTGGCCGGTGTTCGTGCTGTCGGCCCTCTTCAGCCTCCCATTCACGTTGCCGCTCTGGCCCGCGCACTGGCTGGTCGACCACCCGGCCGCGCCGCGGCCCGCCTACGCGGCCGAAGAGATCGGCTGGCCGGACCTCGCCGACGACGTCGCCAAGCTGTACCGGACCTCGCCACCGGGCACGGCCGTCGTGACCGGCGGCTACTGGCAGGCCGGCGCGCTCGGCCGGTACGGGCCCGAGCGCGGCCTGCCCGAGGCGTACAGCCCGAGCCGCGGCTTCTGGTACTTCGGCCGTCCGGCCGACAACGCCGACACCGTGCTCTTCGTCGGCTACGACCCGTCGAAGCTCGCGAAGTACTTCGGGAACGCCCACATCGTCGGTCAGGTCGGCAACCGGCTCGGCGTCCGCAACGCGAGCGAACACATGCCCGTCTGGCAGCTCACCGGCCGGACCGCGGGCTGGGCCGAAATCTGGCCGCGGCTCAAGGACATGAGAGCGTGAGCCTCGAGGTCGACTGGAGCCGGCCGATGTGGCCCCCGGAGTCGGCGCGGACCCCGGACGGCTGGCAGCCGTGGCTGTTCCGGGTCGAACGGGTGCTGCCCGGCGCGCTGCTGGCCGTCGCGACGGTGGTCACCCTCGGCGTCGGCGGGCACGACGCCCGCTGGTGGGCCATCACCGGCGCCTTGGTCGCCGCCGCCGCGCTCTGGGTGCTCGGCACGGTGGTCCTCGCGCCGCCCCGGCTGCGCGAACAGCCGGCCTTCGCCCTGCTCACCTTCCTCGGCGTCATCGGGCTGGGCAGCGCGCTCGAGGTCCGGGACATCACGTTCCTCATCTTCATGATCTTCGCGTTCCTGGCCGCCATGCGGCTGCGGCCCACGTGGCTCGCCTTCGCCGCGCTGGCCGTGACCTCGCTGCTGATCAACACCCTCGGCAACGGCGGGCCCGTGCACGCCCTGCGGGAGCGGCCGGCCATCTGGATCACGATCATCGTCGTGCAGACCGCGGCCATCGGGGGCGGCGGCCTGCTCTCGACCGCCATCGCCCGGCAGAACGAAGAACGCCGTCGCATGCTCGACGACCTCGCGGCCGCGCACGCGGAAAACGAAGGCCTGCAACGGCAGCTGCTCAGCCAGGCTCGCGAAGCGGGGATCCTCGACGAGCGGCAGCGGCTGGCCCTGGAGATCCACGACACCCTGGCGCAGGGCTTCACCGGCATCATCACGCAGCTCGAAGCCGCCGCGCTGGCCCAGGACGAGCCGGCGGAGTGGCAGCGGCACCTGGAGTCCGCGACCGCGCTCGCGCGGGAAAACCTCACCGCGGCACGGCGTTCGGTGCACGCGCTGCACCCCGAGCACCTCGACTCCGCGACGCTGCCCGAGGCGCTCGCCGGCGTCGCGGCGCGCTGGAGCGCGCGGACCGGCGTGCCCGCCGCGGTCACCACCACCGGTGTCGCGCGGCCGCTGCACCCCGAGATCGAGTCGACCGTCCTGCGCGTCACGCAGGAAGCTTTGTCCAATGTGGACAAGCACGCCGCGGCGGACCGGGTCGGCCTCACGCTGTCCTACATGGACGCCGAAGTGACCCTGGACGTCCGCGACGACGGCGCCGGGTTCGTCCCCGGACCCGGGCCCGGCTTCGGGCTGCCCGGGATGCGGCGGCGCGTCCAGCGGCTCGCCGGTACGCTGCACGTCGAGTCCGAACCCGGCGGCGGCACCGCGATCTCGGCCGTCCTGCCCGCCGTCCCCGCCCCGCCGGAGGCTTCCGCATGACGATCACCGTGCTCATCGCCGACGACCACCCGGTCGTGCGCGACGGCCTGCGCGGCATCTTCACCGGCCGCGGCTTCGAGGTCGTCGGGGAGGCCGCGAACGGCGCCGAAGCCGTCGCCATGGCCGAGCGGCTGCGCCCCGACGTCGTGCTGATGGACCTGCGGATGCCGGGCACCGACGGCGTCGCGGCGATCACCGAGCTGGCCCGGCTGGGCAACCCGGCGCGGGTCCTGGTGCTGACGACCTACGACACGGACTCCGACGTCCTGCCGGCGGTCGAGGCCGGCGCGACCGGCTACCTGCTCAAGGACGCCCCGCGCGAGGACCTGTTCCGCGCGGTCGAGGCCGCCGCCCGCGGCGAGGCGGTGCTCTCGCCCGCCGTCGCGAGCCGGCTGCTGGGCCGGATGCGCGAGCCGGTGCGCGAACCGCTGTCCCAGCGCGAACTCGAGGTGCTCACGCTGGTGGCCCGCGGGTCGACGAACAAGGAAGCCGCGAAGAAGCTGTTCATCAGCGAGGCGACGGTCAAGACGCACCTGATCCACGTCTACGCGAAGCTCGGCGTCAACGACCGCGCGGCCGCGGTGGCGGTCGCCTTCGAACGCGGGCTGCTCGGCTCCTAGGGCGTCCAGCCGGTGGCCGCGGCCCACTTCTCGGCGCGGGCGAACACGCCGTTGACGAACTCCTGCTTCTCGTCGGCGTAGGCGGCGACGTTGCCGTCCTCGGCGTGCGCGTCGGCCAGCCGCAGCTTGACGTCGCGGTAGTCGTCGCGCTCGCCGGGGTTCGCGCGCACGTAGTCGCGGAAGAGCAGGGCGAGCCGCCACGCGGGCGTCTCCTCGGACCGGACGTGCAGGTTCACCGCGCGCTTCGGGTCCGCGCCGACGTGCAGGCGCTTCGGCCAGGTCCCGGTGCCGTCCAGGGCGTCGTCGTACCAGTCGTCGGCCAGGCGCGGGAACCCCGCGTCGGACAGCAGGTCCGCCAGCGTGTCGGCGTCGTCCAAAGTGGACACCGTGAGCTGCAGGTCGAGGACGTCCTTGGCGGGCAGGCCGGGCACGGCGGTCGAGCCGATGTGGTCGGCGCGGCGCGCGAGCTCCCCCGCCGCCGCGCGGACCCGGGCGAGCACGCGCTCGGCCTGCGCGGGCCAGGTGAGGTCGTACTCGGCGATCTTCGGGGAGACCGGCGGGCGGGGCTTGCGCAGCCGGACGTTCGCCTCGAAGGGCACCAGCCGGTCGGCCCACAGCGCGTCGACGTCGAGGAGCACGGCGTCTTCGGGACCGCCGTTGTCGAGCCAGACATCGGCGACGGCGCGGCGCTGCTCGTCGCTCGCCTGGGCCCGGATCCGCGCCCGCGCGTCGTCCTCGGCCATGCCGCGCGCCGACACGAGCCGCCGGACGCGCACCTCGACCGGCGCGTCCACGACCACGACCAGGTGGTACGCCGTCGCGAGGCCGTTTTCGACCAGCAGCGGGATGTCGTGGACGATGACGGCGTCCGGCGCGGCGGCGGCCATCAGCTCGCCGGTGCGGGCGCCGACCAGCGGGTGCACGATCGCGTTCAGGCGGCGGCGCGACTCGTCGTCGGCGAACGCCTTGGCGGCGAGGGCGGGCCGGTCGAGCGAGCCGTCCGCGGCGAGGATCTCCTCGCCGAACTCCTCGGCGAGCCGCGCGAGCCCTTCGGTGCCGGGCGCGACCACCTCGCGGGCGATCCGATCGGAGTCGATCAGCACGGCGCCGTGTTCGGCGAGCCGGTTCGCCACGGTCGACTTGCCTGCCCCGATTCCACCCGTCAACCCCACACGCAACATGCCGATCACCCTAGTCAGGCTGGTGTCCGTGCGCCCATTCGTGTGACCGGGCCCAAGCACCCGTAACGCGGGTAATCGATTACCGATGACGATGTCGTGGAGGGGGAGCCATGAGGATGACGAAGATCGGCAGGCCGGCGGCGGTCGTGCTGTGCGCGGGCGCGCTCGCGGTGGCGGTGCCCGACGTGGTGACGGCCTCGCCCGCGCCGCCGGCCCTTTGCGTGGCCGGGGTGTACCGGGTGCAGGCGTGGTTCCGGCACACGCCGTCCGCTTCCGTAAGGCGGTACACGGTGGAGCGGACGTGGATCCCGTTCGGCACGGTGACCTGCGGCGGCGCGTCCGGACCAGCGTGAGGCACACGAACGGGTGAGCCGCAAGGCGAACGTGACGCGTGACTCAACCGATATCCGGACACGCCGCGTTGCTTACCCACGTCCACCGGTCCGGTTGCGTACCGTGCGCGCGACAGGGTCGCCCACACGGAGGAACGATGGCGGACAGCAAGCACGTCGGGAGGCACCGGCTCGGCACGCCGGGGCTGGTCCACTGCGTTCTTCACCGCACCGTGGCCGAGGCGCTGGCGGACTACCGCCGGACGTGGCTGAGCGCCCTGCTGGTCCCGGCGAAGCACAGCTTCGCGGGGTTGCGCCGCAAGGCCCGCGCGGCGGCTTTGGAACGTATCTGGGTGCCGGCCGTCGTCACCCGGGCCCCGGTCGCGGTCGCCGCTCGCGCCGCCTGACGGACGGGGCTGTCGGCCGGCCGGTCCGGACCGCGAACGTTTGCGCCGCGGTTCGGCGACCGGCTTGCCGCCGCCAGGGACCTCCGGCCGCTTACCGCCGGGCGGCCGGGTTGCGGCCGCCAGGGACCGCCGGGCCGTTTACAGCCGCACGGCCGGCTTGCCGCCGCCAGGGACCGCCGGGTCGCTTACAGCCGGGCGGCCGGGTTGCAGCCACCGCGGATCGCCGGGCCGCTCACAGCCGCGCGGCCGGCTTGCTGCCCACCGCGAACCGTCCGGCGCGGCGTCACCGGCGCCAAGCCAACCGGCACCCCGCCGCGCCGACCCCGCCGACCCCGCCGTCCCCCGCGCTTACCCCGCCACCTCGCGGGTCTCGATCGCGATCTCCGACGACAGCGTCCGGTGCACCGGGCACTTGTCCGCGATCACCATCAGCTTCGCGCGCTGGTCGTCGTCCAAGTCCCCCTCCAGCGAGATCTCGCGCGTGATCCTGCTCAGCATGCCGCGCTCGGTCTCGCACTTCGCGCAGTCCTCCGCGTGGATGCGGTCGTGGCGGAGGCGGATCGTCACGCGGGTCAGCGGGATGCCCTTGCGGTTCGCGTACATCCGCAGCGTGATCGCCGTGCACGAACCCAGCGACGCCAGCAGCAGCTCGTACGGGTTCGGCCCGGCGTCCGCGCCCCCGACGGCGACCGGCTCGTCGACCAGCAGCTCGTGGGTCGCCGTCGTCACCTGCTGCGTGTAGGTGCCGTCGCCGCTCGCGGTGACGACCACCGTGCCGGGTTCGGGGTGCTCCATGCGGTCAGTCCTCCCAGGGTGAGTCCAAGATCGTGGTCACGAAGTCCGTGCGCTCGAAGCCTGGCACGAACCGGGCCAGGACGTCGGCTTTGACGTTCCCGAACGTCGTGTCGGGCCGGTCACGGATGCCTTCGGTGAACGCCGCGAGGATCCGCCGCTTGAAGTCCGGCCGCGGGTGCGCGGCCACGACCGCCGCCCGGTCCTCTTCGGACAGGTCGCCGTAGCCGATGCCCAGGACGTCGTACTCGACTCCGGCCGTCACCAGGGCGACCTCGGGTTCCATGTGCGAGGGGATGCCCGGGGTGGTGTGCAGCGCGACGGCCGTCCAGGCGATCCGGGCGCGGTCGGCGTCGACGTCGTGGTCGAGCAGGAAGCGCCGGGCCTCGTCCGCGCCGTCGAGCTCGAAGCGCCGGTCGGTGCGGTGGCCTTCGACGAGCCCGAGGTCGTGGAACAGCGCCGCGACGTAGAGCAGCTCGGCGTCGAAGGCGATGCCCCGGCGCCGGCCCTGTAGGGCGCCGAAGAGGTAGACGCGGGACGAGTGGTCGTACAGGAGCGGGCCGGCGGTGTCGCGGACGTACTCGGCGGCTTCGCGGGCCAGTGCGCTGTCGGGGACTTCGATGGTCATGACGTCGACCCTGCCCGCAGGTTCACGACTCGGACATGCGTCCGCCGGACGGAATCACCGCAGATTCGGACATCCGCCTCATTCCCAAGACGCCCGGAATATCGTATCTTCTGCTGCGGGTGGGTCACCCGGACGTCGTTGTGCGCGAAGGGGGTGCGCCGTGGCCACCAGGCACCTGTCGATGCGCCCCGCCGAACAGGGCAACCGTGAACGCTTCCTGGACGCGGCGCTCTCGGTGCTGTTCGACCGCGGCGTCTCGGGGCTGTCGGTGCGCGGCGTGGCCGAAGCGGCCGGCGCGTCGACGCTCTCGGTGTACGCCCGCTTCGGCGGCCGCGCGGGCCTGCTCGACGCGTTGTACGAGCGGACGTTCGACTCGCTGCGGGAACTCTTGGAGGGGCTGCCGCCGTCGAGCCCGGACGGCGTCGCGGACCTGCTGTACCTGGCGCTCGAGTACCGGCTGTTCGCCCGCGAAAGCCCGGTCCGCTACGCGTTGATGTTCGAACGCCCGGTGCCGGGGTTCGACCCGGACCCCGCGCTGCGGTCGGCGGTGCTGCGGACGACGTTCACGTTGTTCATCGGCCGCGTCGAGCGCGTGTGCCCGCCGGGAGCGGACCCCCGCGCGGCGGCGTACCAGCTGTGGACGGCGATGCACGGCCTGGTCGGGGCGGAGCTGATGCTGGCGTCGCGGACGCCGCTGCCGGACTGGTTCATCCCGCCGACCGCCGAGGCGAACGAAGAGATGTACTGCCGCGGCGTCACCGCGATGATGACCGGCCTCGGCCTGCGCAACCGCTGATCCCGGAACACGAAAGAACCCCCGGTCCGAAGTGGACCGGGGGTTCGTTCGTCAGCTCAGAGCGCTAGTGCTCACGCACCGCCGGAGAGCTTCTCGCGGAGCGCCGCGAGCTGCTCGTCGGAGGCGAGGGTGCCGCCGCTGCTCTTCGTGTCGGTCGAGGTCGAGCCCGAGGTGTAGCTCTCCGAGCCACCCTCGACGCCGGTCGCCGCGTCGGCCGCGGCCTCCGCGTCGGCCTCGACGGCCTTCACGACCTGCTTCATGTGGGCCTCGTAACGAGTGTGCGCCTCGGCGTACTGGCGCTCCCACTCCTCACGCTGCTTGTCGAAGCCTTCCTGCCACTCCTGGGTGTCCGGGTCGAAGCCTTCGGGGTAGATGTAGTTGCCCTCGGCGTCGTACTCGGCGGCCATGCCGTACTGGGTCGGGTCGAACTCGGTGTCCGGCGTGACACCCTCGTTCGCCTGCTTCAGCGACAGCGAGATGCGACGGCGCTCGAGGTCGATGTCGATGACCTTGACCATGACGTCGCCGTTGACCTGGACGACCTGCTCCGGGATCTCCACGTGGCGCTCGGCCAGCTCGGAGATGTGGACCAGGCCCTCGATGCCCTCTTCGACGCGCACGAACGCACCGAACGGAACCAGCTTGGTGACCTTGCCCGGCACGATCTGGCCGATCGCGTGGGTGCGGGCGAACTGGCGCCACGGGTCTTCCTGGGTCGCCTTCAGCGACAGCGAGACGCGCTCGCGGTCCATGTCGACGTCCAGGACCTCGACCGTGACCTCCTGGCCGACCTCGACGACCTCGGACGGGTGGTCGATGTGCTTCCAGGACAGCTCGGAGACGTGCACCAGGCCGTCGACGCCACCCAGGTCCACGAAGGCACCGAAGTTGACGATGGACGACACGACGCCCTTGCGGACCTGGCCCTTGGCGAGCGCGTTGAGGAACTCGCTGCGCACCTCGGACTGGGTCTGCTCCAGGTAGGCACGGCGGGACAGGACCACGTTGTTGCGGTTCTTGTCCAGCTCGATGATCTTCGCCTCGAGCTCGCGGCCGACGTACGGCTGCAGGTCGCGGACGCGGCGCATCTCGACCAGGGACGCGGGGAGGAAGCCGCGCAGGCCGATGTCCAGGATGAGGCCGCCCTTGACGACCTCGATGACGGTGCCCTTGACGGGCTCGTCCTTCTCCTTGAGCTCCTCGATCGTGCCCCAGGCGCGCTCGTACTGCGCGCGCTTCTTGGACAGGATCAGACGGCCTTCCTTGTCCTCCTTCTGGAGAACGAGGGCTTCGACCTCATCGCCGACGGTGACAACCTCAGCCGGGTCGACATCGTGCTTGATGGAGAGCTCACGCGAGGGGATGACACCCTCGGTCTTGTAGCCGATGTCGAGCAGGACCTCGTCGCGGTCGACCTTGACGATCGTGCCTTCGACGATGTCGCCATCGTTGAAGTACTTGATCGTCTTGTCGATCGCCGCGAGGAAGTCTTCCTCCGACCCGATGTCGTTGATGGCGACCTGCTGGGGCCCGGAGGGGGCGGTCGGGGCGGTGGCGGTGTCGGTGGTCATTAGGCGGGTTGCTCCGGTGGATGGGATCGAGGGTTGGCAGTTGTCGGCGCGATGGGCACTACGAGATGCGACGACCCTGCTAGCAAACGTCCACCAGTGAACGACCGCGGCATGACCCGCATAACGGTGCGCGACCCGAGCCCGACCAAGAAGCTGAGCGGAAGGCAGCGCGAACCCACTGCGCTAACACTTATCGTACGCGGCGGCCGCTAGGGGGCACAATCAGGGTCCCCCTCGATCGCTAAGGTCCTCGCGGAAGCAAACACGCAGCGGACCGGAGACCACCATCATGCCACCGGAGGAGCCGCCCGCGCCGGGGCGCCACGACGCGGCCGAGCACCGGCTGGGCACCTCGGCCGTCGCCTACCGCGAGGTCGGGGGCGCCGAAGCCGCCGCCGCGAACCTCGCCTGGTGGGACGCCGACGCCGACGACTACCAGGCCGAGCACGGCGGGTTCCTCGGCGACGCCGACTTCGTCTGGTGCCCGGAGGGCGTGCGGGAGGCGGACGCGCGGCTGCTCGGCGACGTCCGCGGGAAGCGCGTGCTGGAGGTCGGCTGCGGGCAGGCCGCCTGCGCGCGCTGGCTGACCACGGCAGGCGCGCTGGCCGTCGCGACCGACCTGTCCGCCGGCATGCTGCGCCACGCCCGCGACGGCAACGCCCGCACCGGGGTCGACGTCCCGCTGGTGCAGGCCAACGCCGAGTACCTACCGCTGGCGTCGGGCAGCTTCGACGCGGCCTGCTCGGCGTTCGGCGCGATCCCGTTCGTGGCTTCGGTGGACGCCGTCTTCGCCGAGGTGCACCGGGTGCTGCGGCCCGGCGCGCCCTGGGTGTTCTCGGTGACTCACCCGATGCGGTGGATCTTCCCGGACGACCCGGGCCCGCAGGGGCTGACCGTCACCCAGCCGTACTTCGACCGCACGCCGTACGTCGAGGTCGACGACGAAGGCACCGCGACCTACGTCGAGTACCACCACACCCTCGGCGACTACGTGCGCGCGCTGGCCGCGGCCGGGTTCACCCTGACCGACCTGGTCGAGCCGGAGTGGCCCGAGGGGCACACGCGGGTGTGGGGCCAGTGGAGCCCGCTGCGCGGCCGGCTCTTCCCGGGCACCGCGATCTTCCGCACGCACCGCTCGTGAACCCCCTCGAAGCCCAGCAGAACGCGCGGTTCGCCGCGCTCGACCCGCTCCTGCCGCCGATCGCGGCCCCGCCCGCGGCGAGCGAGCCGCTGGTCGTCGTGACCGCCGGCGGGCTCCGCGCGGGCGGGCTGCTGACGCACGTCGTGCACGCGCCGGGGTCGTGGCCCGCGCTGTGGGGACCCCTGGAGATCTCGGACCTGACCGCGGTGCCGGGCGACAGCGGCGCGGCGGGGCTGGCGGCGCTCCTCGGCGCCTGGCGCGACCGGCGGCGCGGGACGCGCCCGGAGCCGGATTCGGGCTGCAGCCTCGCCTGGCCGAGCCGGGACGCGGAGGCGTCCGCGGTCCTGCTGGCCCACGACTTCGCGCCGATGACGCACCTGGCGGTGCGCAAGCCGGAGCCGCCGGTGGAGGCCGGACCCGCGCGGGTGACCGTCCGCCGCGCGGGCGAGGGCGACGTCGAGGCGCTGACCGACCTGCGCCTGGCGGAATGGCGCTACACGACGCTGGTCGGCACCGCCCGGGAGCGGCCGGGCGCGCGGGCGCTGCTGCGCGCGGAGGTCGTCCGCGCGCTGCGGTTCAGCGGGCTGGTCTGGCTCGCCGAGGACGACGGCGTGCCGGTCGGCGTGGCCGTGTGCGCGCTGACCTCGCCCGCGCCGGGCGACGGCATCCACGGCCGGCTGCGGCCGGGCCGCTGGGGGTACGTCGACACGCTGTCGGTCGCGCCCGAGGCCCGCGGCGGCGGCGTCGGCCGGGCGCTGATGGCGGCGGCCCACGGCGACCTGCTCCGGCGGGACGTGCGCGGTACGTTCCTCTTCTACCACCCGGCGAACCCGCTCTCGCCGGTGTTCTGGCACCGGCAGGGCTATCGTCCACTGTGGACGATGTGGATCCGGCGACCCGCCTGGTCCTGACCGACGCACCAGGGGGCTCCATGGACATCGCCGAGCCGCTGCTCGCCGCCCACCGCGCGCGCTTCGCGGCGGTCGACGCGCTGCTGCCGCCCGCCGCGCCACCCGCCGACGGCGAACGCCTGGACGCGGCCACGGCGGCGGGGACGCAGGTCACCGGGGTCCTGCAGCGGCACCGGTTCGGTCCGGGCGACGTCCCGATGCTGTGGTCGGCCGCCGACACGTGGCGGCTGTTCCCGTACTTCGGCGACACCGGCACCGAAGGCGCCGACCTCCTGCTGCGCTCGCTCAAAGGCCGGCTGGAAGGGGAGCCGACCGGCGAGGATTCGGCCTGTGTCGTGCTCTGGCCCAGCCGGGACGCCGAGGCGATCCGCGCCTTCCTGGACCACGGCCTGGTGCCCCTGTCGGCGATCGGCGTGCGGACCGCTCCCCCGCCCGAACCGGAGCCGGCGGTCACCGTCCGCCGGGCCGGGCCGGCCGACTACGCCACCGCGGTGGCGCTCGCCGACGCGACCTTCGACTACACCGGTCTCGTCGCCGCACCCCGCCGTCCCAACACCGCCGAGCTGCTCGGGCCCGGCCTGCGCGCGGCCCTCGCCGAGGCCGAGCCGCCCGTCTGGCTGGCCGAAGAGGACGGCGAAGCCCGCGCGCTCGCGCACTGTGCATGGGTGGACGCGGCGCCGGGGAACGAGGCCGCCGAACTGCTCCCGCCGGGCCGGTGGGGCTACGTGAACAACGTCGTGACCCAGCCGGGCGACCGCGGCGCCGGGTTCGGGCGGGCACTGATGGCCCACGTGCACCGCGAGCTGCACCGGGGTGGCGCGACCCGGACGTACCTCTACTACAACCCGACGAACCCGCTCGCCTCGGTGTTCTGGCACCGGCAGGGTTATCGTCCACTGTGGACGAGCTGGGAGGTCCGGCCGGCTTCGGCACTGCGGTGAGCGCGCGGGACGCCCCGCGCTGCCGCGCCCGAGCAAGGCCGGCGGCGGGCCGCCCACCAGCGGCCAACGGCCACGGCACCTCGGCAACGCCGATCGGCCTCGGCGCTCCGGTGAGCGCTCCAGCCGGCCGCGGGCCGGCCTTCGGCAGCCACCACCACCCCCACCTCACCCGCTCGGGTTCGCCGAGCGCCACCGCGGCCGCCAAGGTGAGCGCGCCCGGGACGCGGAGGCGCCCGAGCAGAGCCGGCCGGACACCGGTCGACCTCCGGCCGCCGGAGGCATCGCGCGCCCGGGCGAGGCCGCACCACCCCCACACCTCACCCGCTCGGGTTCACCGAGCGGCGCCGCGGCCGCCGAGGTGCGAGCCTTCGTCAGTCACCCACGGGTGTGACGTGCGTCCGGTGATCTTGCCGCCCGCTCCGCCGAGGGCTAGTTTTTGAACTGACCGGTCAGTTCAAAAACGCTGGAGTCCCCCGTGCAGGTCCGAGCCGATCGCGTGTCCCTCGAAGGGCACCACGGCACCTTGTTACCGCCCACTTCGCTGACCGTCGGCGAGGGCGACCTGGCGATCGTGCACGGCGAGCCCGGCGTCGGCGTCACCGCGTTCGGCCTCGCGCTGGCCGGGCGGCTGAAGCCGACCACCGGCACCGTGCACGCCGAAGGCACCGACGCCGGCCTGCCCGAGCTCGTCGCGGTCGTCGACGCCCCCGGTGTCAGCGAGCCCGACGACGCCCTGGCCCTGCGCGTGGTCGTCGGCGAGGAGCTCGCGCTGGCCCACCGCCCGGCCGGCAAGGAAGACGTCGCCCAGTGGCTCGCCGCCCACGACGCCGCGCCCTTCGCCGGCACGCGGTTCGAGAACCTCGCCCCGACCCTGCGCACGCGGCTGCTCACCGAGCTGGCCGCCGAGCGCAAGGGCGTCCGGCTGCTCGTCCTCGACACGCCCGACCGGCACACCAGCGACGTCGGCAGCTGGACCGAACTCGCCCGTGAGCAGGCCGAGCGCGGGCTGGCCGTCGTCGTCCTGACCGCGACGACGCCGTTGTCCGCGCTGCCGTTCGCGCCCGCGCTCCTCGGCGCCGCCGAGCAGCCCGAGCCGCAGCACCACTCCCCCGAACCCGCCCCCACCGAAGAGCTCCCCGCGAGCACTGACGGAGTCCCCGAATGAACGCCTTCCGGATCGCGCGCAACGAGCTGCGCCGCCTCTCCACCGGCACGATGCCGAAGCTCGCGCTGGTCGCGCTCGTGCTGGTGCCGCTGCTCTACGCGTCCTTCTACCTCTACGCGAACTACGACCCCTACGGCCGGCTCGACAAGCTGCCCGCCGCCGTCTTCACCAGCGACACCGGGGCGAAGGACGCGGGCGGCCAGCAGCGCAACGTCGGCCGCGAGGTGACCGACGAGCTGGTCAAGTCCGGCACCTTCCAGTGGCACGAGGTGTCCGAGCAGGAGGCACGCGACGGCGTCCGCGACGACAAGTACTCCTTCGCGATCGGCATCCCCAGCGGCTTCTCGGCGGCGCTGCTGTCGGTCGGCAACTTCCAGCCGCAGCAGGCGACGATCACGCTGACCACCAACGACGCCAACAACTACCTGTCGGGCACCATCGCCAAGCAGGTCGCCGAGCAGGTGCGCAAGACGATCGCGGAGAAGGTCGGCAGCGAGGCCGCGGACCGGTTCCTGGTCGGCTTCTCGACGATCTACGCCAAGATCCAGGAGGCGTCGACCGGCGCGGCACAGCTCGCCGACGGCGCCACGCAGCTGAAGTCCGGTCAGCAGAAGCTGGCCGAGGGCGCCGCGAAGCTCGCGGACGGCTCGTCGACGCTGGCGACCGGCCTCGGGACGTTGAAGAGCAGTACGGCTTCGCTGCCGTCGCAGACGCAGAAGCTGGCCGACGGCGCGTCGCAGGTGGCCGCCGGGGACCAGAAGGTCGCCGACGCGGCGTCGCTGGCCGCCACGGCGTCGTCCGACATCCAGGGCAAGCTCGACTCCTACCGCACCCAGCTGGTGACGGACCTGCGCGACGCCGGCGTGCCGGAGACCGAGGTCCAGGCGATCGTCGCGCGGGCCGACCAGCTGCGCTCCCCCGTCGACCAGGCGAACAGCAAGATCCAGCAGGCCAACGGCGACCTCGCGAAGCTGGCCGACGGCGCCCGGCAGGTGTCCGACGGCGCGGGCAAGCTCGCCGCCGCGTCGCCGCAACTGGCGAACGGCATCGCGCAGGCGTCCGACGGCGCGAACCAGCTGCGTGACGGCGCTTCGCAGCTCAGCGACGGCGAGAAGACGGCGGTGAACGGGACGAACCAGCTCGCGGACGGCTCGGTCAAGCTACGCGACGGGCTGGCCGCCGGGCTCCAGCAGATCCCGAACCCGGACGACCCGACCCGCAACGCGACGGCCAACACGATCGCCGACCCGGTGGCGGTGAACGCCAACGGCGAGGCGTCGGCGGGGACGTACGGCGCGGGCCTGGCGCCGTTCTTCATCTCGCTGGCCACGTGGATCGGCGCGTTCGTGCTGTTCCTGATCCTGCGGCCGCTTTCGACGCGGGCGCTGACCGCGGGCGCGGCGCCGTTCCGGGTCGCCGTCGGCGGCTGGCTGTCCTCGGCGCTGCTGGGTATCGCGCAGGTGATCGTCCTGTTCGGCGCGGTGACGTGGCTGGTCGGCATCCACATCGCGCACCCGCTGGGCGCGATCGGGTTCGCGGTGCTGGTGTCGCTGACGTTCACTTCGGTGGTGCACGCGCTCAACGCGTTCTTCGGCGCGGTCGGCAAGTTCCTCGGGCTGGTGCTGCTGGTGCTGCAGCTGGTGAGCGCGGGCGGCACGTTCCCGTGGCAGACGATCCCGGACGCGCTGTACCCGCTGCACGTGGTGCTGCCGATGGGTTACGCGATCGACGGCTTCCGCCACCTGTTCTACAGTGGCGCCACCGTGCAGATCCTGGGGGACATCGGCGTGCTGCTGGCTTATCTGGTGGGCGGGATCCTCGTGTCGACGCTGGCCGCGCGGAAGCGTCGCGTTTGGACGGTGTCCGCGCTCAAGCCCGAGCTGAGCCTGTGAGCGGCGGGACGAAGCAGAAGCTCTTCGAGGCCACGCTGCGGCTCTCCAAGAGCCGGGGCCTGGTGGGGCTGACGGTCGACGACATCGCGGCCGAGGCGGGCGTCGCGAAGGGCACGGTCTACTACAACTTCGGCTCGAAGGACGGCCTGGTCGACGGGCTCCTGCGGTACGGCGTGGACATGCTGGCCGGGCGGCTGCGGTCGGCGGTTTCGGAGGCGGACCCCCTGGACGTGATCGAGGCGCAGGTCGACACGACGCTGGAGTTCATCGCGGCGTACCCGGGGTTTTCGCAGATCCTGGTGAGCGAGCTGTGGCGGACACCGGGCCAGTGGCACGGGACGCTTTCCCTGCTGCGCGAGGAGATCATCTCGATCGTGAAAGGGCAGCTGTCGCGGTTGGAGGCGGCGGGGCGGCTGCCGGAGGGGGTCGAGATCCCGACGGCGGCGGCGGGGTTGTTCGGGACGATGCTGGTGGTGGCGCTGGACTGGCAGGTGTTCGGGCCGCAGCGGACGCGCGCCGAGGTGCGGGAAGCGGTGATGGTGCTGATCCGCGGCCTCGGCCGGCGCTGACGCGGGCGAACGCTGAAGTCCGTGAATGGCACATCGAGGGACTAAGTGTCCGTGAATGTGCCATTCACGGACTTCGGGCCGCTCAGCCGCGGTCCTCGAGGCGGGCCCGGACCGCCGCCGCGTACGTGTCGACCGCCGTGGCCGCCGCCGTCAGCTCGCAGGGGCCGTCGATCAGCAGCCTCTTCGCCGGTACGTACGCCTGCTCCAGTTCCGGGTCGCCGTCCAAGCCGTGCTCGCGGGCCAGGCCGTTGTCCGCCGCCAGCCGCGCTCGCAGCTCCTCGCGGCGGGCCACCAGCCCGTCGAGGACCGCTCGCTGACGGCGGCCGTCCTCGACCGCCGGGGCCACCGCGTGCTCGTGGCCGTCGATGTGCTTCTCCACCCACTCCGCGTCGCCGTCGACCTCGGCCGAACGCAGCTGCTTCAGCGCCGCGCGCAGCCGCTGCGCGCGGGCCGGCAGCATCGCGACGCCGGTGAACCGCGTCGCCACCCTCAGCTGGTACGCCTCGATCTCGGCGAGCTCCTCCACCGACTGCGTCAGCACGTCGAGGCGGCCCGCGAGGTCGTCCGGTGCCGGGCGGGCGCCGAGCGTGCCCGCGCGGATCGCCGCGACCCCCGGCGAGGACTCCTCGCGGAAGCCGAGCAGCAGCCGGATGCCGAGCTCGGCCGCGCGGCCCGCGAGCGGCGCCAGCACCTCGCCGACGAGCCGGTCGGGTTCGGCGGAGTCGTCGATCGCGTCGACGACCAGCGTGCGGCCCGCGACCCCGGTCGTCAGCCGGTCGGCGATGCGGTGGCGGACGGCGTCGGCCGTGCGGCCGGTCGCGTCCACGGCGAGGTCGACGCTGCCCGCCGGCGGCATCGGCCCCAGCGCCGGCGGGAGGCCGGGCACGCCGAGGGAGCGTTCGCGGTCGGCGAGGACGATCCCGAACCGCAACGCCGCCGCGACCGGCGAGCCGGCCTCGCCGGTGTCGACCACCCAGACCGTGCCGGGTTCGGCCTTGGCGAACCAGTCGGCGACGCTCTGCACGAAGGAGACGTCGACGGCTTCGCCGACCGGGCGCGAAAAACTGGCGTCGACGGCCGGGCTGCCCGACGTCCAGATGCTCAGCTGCGGCAGGTGCCCGAGCATGGTCTCGACCGGGATCATCCACGTGCCGGTGTCCTTGCCGACCACGACGCCCACGACGTGCCCGGTCGCTTCGTCGATCACCGCCGTGCCGCCGAAGCCGGGGCCGAGCGGCTCGGCTTCGGCCGTGCGGAAGAGCCGGACCCACTCGCCGCCCGGACCGCCGGGGTGCTCGGGACCGCCGAGCCGGGCGTGGGTCCAGCGGCCGACCGAACCCGGCGGGAAGCCGAAGGCGCGGACGAGCTGGTGCTCGCCGAGCGGCATGCGGTGCAGCGGCGCGCGGAAGACGCGGGACTCGGGGCGGTCGAGGCGCAGCACGGCGAGATCGCCGCGGCCGCCGCCGTCGGAGGGCACCCAGCAGCCTTCGACGACCGACGCCGAGCCGGGCATCGCCTCGGCCAGGCCGACGAAGTCGACGCTCAGCGCGGACCGCGGACCCCCGGCGGTTTCGACGACGTGCGCGCTCGTGAGGACGTGGTACTCGTCCAGCACCGTGCCCGCACCGCACACCCGGCCGAGTTCGTCGTGCAGCCGGACCCGCCAGCGTCGTCGCTCACGCTCGAACCCCATTCGGCGGACCCTACGCCGTGATCGCTCCCGGCTGGGCGCCGACCTCCCTACCCAGCGGTAATGGCTCACCCGAACGGAGTCCTCGGTTGGTAGGAACGCCGAACGGTGTTGTGTGCCGGTGAGTATTTCCGTCAGAGCCGTCGGAAAAGTGATCGCGTTCAGACGCGGCCGAACACCCAGCTCCCGGCCGCCGCGGGGTCGTCGCCGGCCCAGAACTCGTACCAGTGACCGGTGAACTCGTCGTGGGACAGGCGGCCGTCGCCGTCGGTGTCCAGGAGCGCGAACACCTCGTCCGTCGGGACGCCGGCGCCGCTCCACGCCTCGATCATGCGCCGGTACTCGGCCGCGGAGATCGTGCCGTCGCCGTTTTCGTCCACCGCCTCGAACATCGCCGCCGCCGTGCCGGTGACCGCGGTCGGCATCGTCGGGAGCTCGTCGACGACGGAGAGGACCTCGTCGAGGGTCACCTTGCCGTCGCGGTCGCGGTCGGACGCGTCGAGCAGCGTCGCCCACCAGCCCATCATGATCGTGGCGAGCTTCTCGCCCTCGGGCGTGCCGGCGTCGGTGCCGCGCACGTCGAGCCATCTCGCCGTGAGCGCGCGGAAGTCGGACTCGGTCAGGTAGCCGTCGGCGTCGGCGTCCATCGCGCCGAACACGGTCGAGATCTTGCGTCGCTGGAAGTCAGTGGCCATGCAGGACAGCTTTGCCTCGCTGACCGGCAGCCGACGACGGCCGCCCGAGTACACCCGCGCCACGACCCGGTGATCCGGGCCGTGACGCGCAGTGAACTCAGTGGGCGGCTTCGTTCCAGGACCGCCCGTAACCGACCGAAACCTCCAACGGCACCGCGAGGTCGTAGGCCGACCCCATGCCGTCGCGCACGAGCTTCTCCAGCTGCTCGCGCTCGCCCTCGGCGACCTCGAGCACGAGTTCGTCGTGCACCTGCAGCAGGATCCGGCTCTTCAGCTTCGCCTCGACGAGCGCGCGGTGGACGTTCAGCATCGCGACCTTGATGATGTCGGCCGCGCTGCCCTGGATCGGCGCGTTCAACGCCATCCGCTCGGCCATCTCGCGGCGCTGGCGGTTGTCGCTGTTGAGGTCCGGCAGGTAGCGGCGGCGGCCGAAGATCGTCTCCGTGTAGCCGCACTTCGCCGCTTCGCCGACCACCGAGTGGAGGTAGTCGCTGATGCCGCCGAAGCGAGCGAAGTACGCCTCCATCTGGGACTTGGCGTCTTCGGTGGAGATCCGCAGCTGCTGCGAAAGCCCGTACGCCGACAACCCGTACGCGAGGCCGTACGACATCGCCTTGACGCGGTAGCGCAGCTCCGGCGTGATCTCCTCCGGCGGCAGCGAGAACGCGCGCGACGCGACGAACGTGTGCAGGTCCTCGCCGGAGTTGAACGCCTCGATGAGGCCCTCGTCCTTCGACAGGTGCGCCATGATCCGCATTTCGATCTGGCTGTAGTCCGCGGTCATCAGCTCGGTGAAGCCGTCACCGACGACGAACGCGTCGCGGATGCGGCGGCCCTCTTCGGTGCGGACCGGGATGTTCTGCAGGTTCGGCTCGGTCGACGACAGCCGCCCGGTGGCCGCGATGGTCTGCAGCAGCGTCGTGTGGATCCGGCCGTCGTCGGCGACGGACTTGATCAGGCCCTCGACCGTCGTGCGCAGCTTCGTCGCGTCCCGGTGCTCCAGCATGTGCTGCAGGAAGGGGTGCTCGGTCTTCTCGAACAGGCCCTGCAGCGCCTCGGCGTCGGTGGTGTAGCCGGTCTTGGTGCGCTTGGTCTTCGGCATGCCGAGCTCGTCGAAGAGCACGACCTGCAGCTGCTTCGGCGAGCCGAGGTTGATCTGCTTGCCGATGACTTCGTACGCCGCTTCGGCGGCCTGCGTGACGCGCGAGAGGTAGTGCGCTTCGAGCGAGGTCAGCTGCTCGAGGTCGACCGCGACACCGGCGATCTCGACCTCGGTGATGACCTCCAGCAGCGGCAGCTCCAGCTCGGCGAGCAGCCGCGCGCCGCCGATCTGCTCGAGCTCCTTCTCGAGCGCGCCGGCCAGCTCGAAGATCGCGCGGGCCTTGACCAGGTACTCCTGGATCTCCTTCTGCTCCAGGCCTTCCGCGCCGCCGTCGAGCAGGGACAGCTGCCCGTCGCCGCCGTCGGTCTCCGAGCGCAGCTCGCGGTGCAGGTAGCGCAGCGCGAGGTCGTCGAGCTCGAACGTGCGCTGTCCGGGCCGCACGAGGTAGGCGGCCAGCGCGGTGTCCATGGCGAGCCCGGCGAGCGCCCAGCCGCGGGCGCGGATCGCGTGCAGCGGGACCTTGAGGTCGTGCCCGGTCTTGCGGATCTTCGGGTCGGCGAACCACGCGGCGAGCGCGGCGTCGTCGGCCTGGTCCATCGCCGTGACGTCGACGTACGCGCCTTCGCCGTCGGCCGAGGCGAACGCGACCGCGCGCAGGTCGGACCGGACCGACGTGCCCACGGCGCGGAAGGCCAGCGCGACCGGCTCACCCGCTCCCGCGTGCGCGCTCAGCCACGCGCCGAGCGCGCCGGGCGCGAGCGCGGAACCCGAGACCTCGAAGCCTTCGTCGGCTTCCGGCTCGGCGCTCTGGAGCGTCGCGAACAGCCGATCGCGCAGCACGCGGAACTCCAGCTCGTCGAACAGCGCATGCACTGCCTCGCGGTCCCACGGGCGCAGCTCCAGCCCGGACGGCGCGATCTCCAGCTCGACGTCGCGGATCAGCTCGGTCAGCTGGCGGTTGAGCTGGACCGACGACAGGTGCGCCCGCAGTGCGTCGCCGACCTTGCCCTTGACCTCGTCGACCCGGTCGATGAGGTCGTCGAGCGAGCCGAACTGCTTGATCCACTTGGCCGCGGTCTTCTCGCCGACGCCGGGGATGCTCGGCAGGTTGTCCGAGGGGTCGCCGCGCAGCGCGGCGAAGTCGGGGTACTGCCGCGGGGTGAGCCCGTACTTCTCCTCGACGGCGTCCGGGGTGAACCGGGTCATCTCCGAGACGCCGCGCTTCGGGTACAGCACGGTGACGTGCTCGGTGACCAGCTGCAGCGCGTCGCGGTCGCCGGTACAGATGAGGACGTCGAAGCCGTCGGCCGTCGCCTGCGTCGTGAGCGTGGCGATGATGTCGTCGGCCTCGAAGTTCTCCTTCACCAGCGACGGGATCCCGAGCACCTCGAGGACCTCCTTGACCAGGTCCACCTGGCCGCGGAACTCGTCCGGCGTCGTGCTGCGGTTCGCCTTGTACTCCGCGTACGTCTCCGAGCGGAAGGTCTTGCGCGAGAGGTCGAACGCCACCGCGAGGTGGGTCGGTGTCTCGTCGCGCAGGAGGTTGATGAGCATCGAGGTGAACCCGAAGACCGCGTTCGTGACCTGCCCGGTCTTCGTCTTGAAGTTCTCCGCGGGCAGCGCGAAGAACGCGCGGTAGGCCATCGAATGGCCGTCGATCAGCAGCAGCTTCGGCCGCTCGGCGACAGCGGTGGTTCCTGTGGCGTTGGCAACGGTCGTCTTCTCACTCGGGCTCACGGGGCCGAGTCTAGGCTGAAGGTCCGACACTCTTACGTGTCGCATAGGAACAGGAGCTTTGCGTGACGGACAGCGCCGCCCCCATCGACGTGGAGCGGCTGTCGGGCATCGACCCGGCGGCAGCGGACCAGCAGCTGAACGACAAGGTCGGCATGAAGCTCCTGGAGGCGACCGCCGAACGCGTGGTCGGCACGATCCCGGTCGAGGGCAACCTCCAGCCGTACGGCCTGCTGCACGGCGGCGCCAACGCCGTGCTCGCCGAAGCGCTGGGCTCCACGGTCGCCGCGCTGAACGCGGGCCCCGGCCGCGCGGCGATGGGCCTGGAGCTGTCCTGCACGCACCACCGGGCGGTGCGCGCGGGCACGGTCACCGGCGTCGCGACGCCGCTGCACGTCGGCCGCGGCACCATCACCGCCGAGATCGTGCTGACCGACGACGAGGGCCGGCGGACCTGCACCGCCCGGCTCACCTGCGTCGTGCGGGACCGCCCGCCGGGCGCCTGAGCCGGTGGACCTCGACCTCGCCCAGGTGCGGGCGTTCGTGGTCACCGCGGAGCAGCGCCACTTCGGGCGGGCCGCCCAGGCGCTGTTCCTCACCCAGCAGGCCCTCTCGAAGCGGATCAAGAAGCTCGAGGACGCGCTCGCGACGCCGTTGTTCCTGCGCACCAACCGCTCGGTCGAGCTGACCGCCGACGGCGAGCGCTTCCTCCCGCACGCGCGCGAGCTGGTGCGGGTGGCCGACGCGGCGGTGGCCGTCATGGGTGCCGACGACCGGCCGCTGCGCCTCGACGTCGTCGACTACCGGCTCTCCCCGATCTTCCTGCTGCGCCGGCTCGCCGAACGGGACCCGGGCCTGCGGATCGACCGGGTCGCCGGCGGCGGGTTCGCGAACGCCGTCGAGCCGCTGCTGTCCGGTGAGCTCGACGTCGCCATCGGCCGGGTCAGCGGGATCGGCCGGCCGCTGCCCGACGGGCTGGAGCACCGGGTCGTCCGGCTCGAACCGCTGGTCGCGCTGCTCGCCCCGGAACACCCGCTGGCCCAGCAGGACGTCCTGCGCCTCGAAGACCTGCGTGCCGACGGGATCTGGCTGCCCGGCCTGCGCGGCCCGGCCGAGTGGCTGTCCTACCTCGAAGAGCTGTGCGGCCGGTTCGGCGTGCCGATCGACGACGCCGGCGTCAGCTTCGACCTGCGGCACACCCTGGAGCAGACGCGGTACGGCAAGCGGCGCGTCACGCTGGCCGGGGCGGACATGGAGCTCGCGCCCGACCTCAACCTCAAGGTGCTGCCGTTCGAGCCGTCGCCGCTGTTCCCGTGGTCGCTGGTCTGGCGGGGCGGCAAGGCGAGCCCGGCACTGCGGCGGCTGCTGGCGCTGGCCGGGCGCACCAGCCGTGAAGAGGACTGGTGCGCCTACGACCCCGGGCACGCGTGGCTGCCGGAGGACGACCTCAAGCTCGCAGCCGCCGCGCGAACCACCCGCTGAACGCCTCGTCGACCGCCTTGGCCTCCGGGGTCCCCGGCGGGAACTCGTGCGCCATCCCCTCGACCGTCACCAGCTCGGTCCCGAGCGTCTCGCGCAGCGCCGCGGCCGGCTCGCGCACGGCGGCGTCGTCGTCGGCCCCGGCGACCAGCAGCAGCGGCGTGGTCAGCTCCCCGGCGCGGCGCACGTAGTCGTAGCGGTCCGCGACGGCCCGGGACTTCGCCGTCCACGGGTAGGTGACGTCGAAGAGCCGCTCGTTGCGGCCGATCACCGGCGCCAGCCGGACGACCGGGCTGACCACCGCGGCGGCCTCTACCGCGATGTCCCCGCGCGCGAGCACCTCCAGCGCGACGAGCGAACCCGCCGACCCGCCGAAGACGCCGAGCGGGCCGGCCGCGCCCGGCAGGCGGTCCCGCAGCTCGGCCAGCGCCGCGGGGAACTCCGCGGCCGCCTGCTCGGTGACCGGCTCGAAGACGTTGAGCACCGCGTCCTCGCTCGCCAGCCGGAACAGCTCCGCCGGGCCGCCCTCGGGCAGCCGGGCCCCGGTCATAGGCAGGCCGAAGTACACCCGCCACGCCTGCAGCCCGGTCATCGGCACCGCTTCGGCGAACGCCCGCTCACTCGAGGGCTCCTCCATCAGGTGCCAGCCGGCCAGCAGCGCCGCCGGCGCGGCCGGGTCCGCCGGGGCCAGCGCCACGAACGGCACGCCCGCCGCGACACCCTCGATCGCTTCCCGCATCCTTCTCTCCCTGTCTCTCGGCTGCTTCCAGCGAACCGCCGGAGTGGGGTGCGGGTCCAACAGCCGTTCCGGCGGCCACGACAACCGCTGGTTGTGGTGACCGGGCCCGATGGGGCGGACTTTCGGGCACACGTCAACCGGGGGCTGGTCCGATCGGCCGCTCGAACCGGACGTAAGGTGCATCCCTACGGCGGTGCCCGCACCCGGCGACCCCCGCCAGGGTGAACAGCGGATCGGCGGGAAAGCGGCCACGCACCACCCGCCGAAATGGACGATGACATACCGCGGAAACACGGCTGTCACCCATTCGCAGAACGAGCGCCAATACTTAGCAGCGCTGCGTGACCAGCGGCGGGCCGCGGCGAAACATCACTCGCCTTTTCGTGCAATTCGTGTCGGTTGCGATCGTCACGATGTGGACACAGAGTAGTGAGGCCGCCTGTGCACATGATGGGCGAGAGGGATATCTTCCTGCCCTAACCTAGCCCCTGTGTCGGGGGCAACGCCTACCGGCGGCTGGTTGGTCATGGGAGGTAGTCGGTGTCAGGAGTGCGTTTTGGACGGGTTCTCGCCCTCGCAGCGGCGACGTCGCTCGCGCTGGCGGGCTGCGCCGGTGGCGGCTCGTCCAGCAACAGTGGTGACGGCAGCACGCTGAAGATCGGGTTCATGGGCGACCTGACCGGGGAGAACTCCGGGATCGTGATCCCGCCCAACAACGGCGCCAAGCTCGCCATCGACGAGTACAACGCCACGAACCCCAAGGTGAAGCTCGAGCTGAAGAACTACGACAGCCAGGGCAAGCCGGAGCAGGCCACCTCGCTGGTGCAGACCGCGATCGGGACGGACAAGATCACCGCCCTGATCGGCCCGGCGTTCTCGGGTGAGTCGAAGGCCGTCGGCGGTGTCCTCGAGCAGGGCAAGATCCCGAGCGTGTCGCCGTCGGCGACCAACCCGGGTCTCGCCTCGAACGGCTGGAAGTACTGGCACCGCGTCGTCGCGAACGACAACGACCAGGGCCCGGCCATCGCGAACTTCCTCATCACGGCGAAGTCGCCGAAGAACGCGTACGTCATCTCGGACGACCAGGAGTACAGCGTCGGCCTGGCGGACGCCTTCGAGAAGACCTTCAAGGAAAAGGGCATCACGACCGAGCGCGACAAGTTCGCCAAAGACGCGTCGGACTACTCGTCGACCGTGCAGAAGGTCAAGGCGGCCAACCCGGACGTCATCACCTTCGGTGGTTACTACGCGCAGGGCGGCCGGCTGCTCAAGCAGCTCCGCGACGGCGGCGTGAAGGCCATCTTCGCCACCGGTGACGGTTCGCTCGACCCGCAGCTGGTCTCGGGCGCGGGTGCCCAGGCCGCCGAGGGCGCGGTCATCGGCTGCCCGTGCAACATCCCGGACGCCGGTGCCCAGAACGAGTTCGCCACCAAGTACAAGGCCAAGTTCAACGTCGACCCGGCGATCTACGCCACCGAGGGCTACGACGCCGCGACCGCCATCATCAACGCGGTCAAGGCCGGCAACACCACCGGTGAGAAGATCAACGACTTCCTCAAGACCGAGGACTTCAAGGGCGCGTCGAAGCAGGTCAAGTTCAAGGACAACGGCGAGCCGCAGACGAACGCGATCTACGTCTACCAGGTCGTCGGCGGGGTCATCAAGAACCTCGGCGCCTCGACCGAAGCCAAGATCAACGGCTGACGGAGCTAGAAACACCTAACGGGAGCGGGGGCGCTGGCTACAGCACCCCCGCTCCCCGCCAATGTGGCGACCATCCTCGCCCCGTCAGGTAAGGCAACTACGTTATGTTCCAAGATCTGCAGAGCCAGTTTCTCGGCAGCACCATCGGCGGCCTGGTAGCCGGCTCCATCTACGCCCTCATCGCCCTCGGCTACACGATGGTCTACGGCGTGCTGAGGCTCATCAACTTCGCGCACTCCGAAATCTTCATGATCGGGACGATGACGTCCCTGTTCATCCTCGTCACCATCGCGCCGACGGCGCCGTTCACCATCTTCTCGATGATCGGCATCCTCCTCCTGCTGATCGTCGCCTCCGCCCTCGTGTCCGGCGGCTCGGCGATCGTGCTGGAACAGCTGGCCTACCGCCCGCTGCGCAAGAAGGGCGCGACGCGGCTCGCCGCCCTCATCTCGGCGATCGGCGCGTCGCTGTTCCTGCAGGAGGCGTTCGGCCTCAAGATCATCCCCTGGCTCTTCGACAAGCCGGGCCGCGTGCAGCAGCCCGCGCCGCGGTTCGTCCCGCACGAGGAGCTCTTCCGCATCGGCAACGGCGTCGTGCGCACCGACCACGTCTTCGTGATCGTCGGCGCGGTCGTCGTCATGGTGGTCCTGGACCAGCTCGTCAGCCGCACCCGGATCGGCCGCGGTATCCGCGCCACCGCGCAGGACCCCGAAGCCGCCGTCCTCATGGGCGTCAGCATCGACCGCATCGTGCGGATCACGTTCCTGCTCGGCGGGGCGATGGCCGGTGTCGCCGCCGCCCTGTTCGTCATGGAGTACGAGAACACCGACTACCGCATCGGCTTCCTGCTCGGCATCAAGGCGTTCACCGCCGCGGTGCTCGGCGGTATCGGCAACCTGCGCGGCGCCCTGCTGGGCGGCATCGTGCTGGGCCTCGTCGAGAACTGGAGCTCCATCTTCCTCGGCTCCGCCTGGAAGGACGTCACCGCGTTCGTCGTCCTGGTGCTGGTCCTGATGTTCCGGCCCACCGGCATTCTCGGTGAATCGCTGCAGCGGGCACGCGCATGAAGGGTGACGAAGTGGCTCCGAGCAACGAAACCCCGGCGCGCCGCGGGTTTCACCCCATCGACGGGATGCGCGACTGGTGGGCGGATGCGCCGCACTGGCAGCGCTATGCCCTGTACCTCGCCCTGATCGTGTTCGCGCTGATCCTGCCCGCACCGTGGGTCGGGTCGTTCATGTCGCCGGACTCGGACTGGACGACGGTGCTGATCTTCCCGGTCGGCACGTACATCCTGCTCGCCGTCGGCCTCAACATCGTGGTCGGCCACGCGGGCATGCTCGACCTCGGGTACGTCGCGTTCTTCGCGATCGGCGCCTACACGTGGGCCTCGATCGGGACGAGCTACGGCTGGTCGTTCTGGCCGACCGTGCTGCTGGGCATCTTCCTGGCCTCGGTGTCGGGCGTCATCCTCGGCGCACCGACACTGCGGCTACGGGGTGACTACCTCGCGATCGTGACCCTCGGGTTCGGTGAGATCGTCCGGATCACGGCGAACAACACCGACGCCATCGGCGGCGCGCGCGGCATCACGAACGTGCCGCACCCGGAGCCGATCTTCGGCATGGAGTTCTTCCTCGACCCGGCGCCCTACTACTACCTGATGCTGTTCGCGATCGTGCTCGTCATCGTCTTTTCGGTGCGGCTGAACAAGAGCCGCGTCGGACGGGCGTGGGCGGCGATCCGCGAGGACGAGGACGCGGCCGAGCTGATGGGCGTGCCGACGTTCAAGTTCAAGCTGCTCGCGTTCGCGATCGGCGCGATGATCGGTGGTTTCGCCGGCACGATCTACGCCAGCAAGGCGGTGTTCATCGAGCCGAACAACTTCCCGTTCATCCTGTCCGCGACCATCCTGGCCGCGGTCGTGCTCGGCGGTTCCGGCAACCTGCCGGGCGTCATCATCGGCGCGTTCGTCATCGCGTGGCTGCCCGAGCGATTCCGGTTCCTTTCGGAGTACCGCATCCTCATCTTCGGCTTCGTGCTGGTGCTGATGATGGCCCTGCGGCCGGAAGGCATCCTGCCGTCGCGGCAGCGCAAGGCCGAACTACGGGAAGGAACCGGCGGCATGGGCGCGATGGGCGCGGAAGTCGCCGGCCCGGACTCCGAGGCCTCCGCGGAGGTGACCAAGTGAGCTTGCTCGAATTCGAGAACGTGACGATGCGCTTCGGCGGCGTCACGGCGTTGCGCGAGGTCAACCTCAGCATCAACGAAGGCGAGATCTTCGCCCTGATCGGCCCGAACGGCGCGGGCAAGACCACGGTGTTCAACGTGGTCACCGGCGTCTACCGGCCGACCGAGGGCGCGGTCCGCTTCGACGGCGACCAGGTCGACGGCATGAAGCGGTTCCGCGTCACCAAGCGCGGCATCGCCCGGACGTTCCAGAACATCCGGCTGTTCCACAACATGACGGCGCTGGAGAACGTCATGGTGGGCGCGGACGCGCACCACAAGACCGGCGCGATCGGCGCGGTGCTCGGCCTGCCGGGCCACCGCCGGGAAGAGAAGCAGGGCCGGGAACGGGCGCGCGAGCTGCTCGACTTCGTCGGCATCGGCCGGGTCGAGCACAACGTCGCGAAGAACCTCTCCTACGGCGACCAGCGCCGGCTGGAGATCGCGCGGGCGCTCGCGACCGACCCGAAGCTGCTGCTGCTCGACGAGCCGGCCGCGGGCATGAACCCGGCGGAGAAGAACGCCCTGCAGGCGCTGATCCGCAAGATCCGGGACGACGGCCGCACGGTGCTGCTCATCGAGCACGACATGGGCCTGGTCATGCACATCAGCGACCGGCTCGCGGTGCTCGACTTCGGGCAGAAGATCGCAGAAGGGCTGCCGCACGAGGTGCAGAACAACCAGAAGGTGATCGAGGCGTACCTGGGGGTGTCCGAAGATGCTTCTTGAGGTCGAGGACATCAACGTCCACTACGGCAAGATCGCGGCCCTCAAGGGCATGAGCATCCAGGTCGGCGAGGGTGAGATCGTCTCCCTCATCGGGGCCAACGGCGCCGGCAAGACCACGACGCTCAAGACGATCTCCGGGCTGCGGCCGCTCACCAGCGGGCGAATCCTGTTCAACGGTCAGGACATCTCGAAGACCCCGGGGCACAAGCGCGTGCTGCTCGGGATCGGCCAGTCACCGGAAGGCCGGGGCGTGTTCCCCGGCATGACGGTGCAGGAGAACCTCCTGATGGGTGCCTACACCCGCAAGGACGACCTGAAGGCTGACCTCGACGAGGTCTACGAGCTGTTCCCGCGGCTGAACGAGCGCAAGACGCAGTTCGGCGGCACGATGTCGGGCGGCGAGCAGCAGATGATCGCCATCGGCCGCGCGCTGATGACGAAGCCGAAGGTGCTGCTCCTCGACGAGCCGTCGATGGGCCTGGCGCCGATGCTGATCGCGCAGATCTTCGACATCATCCGCGAGATCAACAAGCGCGGCACGACGGTGCTGCTGGTGGAGCAGAACGCCCAGCAGGCGCTGAAGCTGTCGGACCGGGCTTACGTGCTGGAGACGGGCCGCGTGGTGCAGAGCGCGCCCGGGGCCGAGCTGCTGAACGACCCGAAGGTGCGGGCCGCTTACCTCGGTGGCGACCTCGGGGTCTGAGTTCCGTTCGTGGAAAGGGCCCGGCCAGTTCGGCCGGGCCCTTTCTCGTGGTGCGTCAGCAGTTCACCGCCAATGCCGGGCTCACGACGGTGGTCCGGGTCCCGCCGAAGGAAACGGCGACGTTGGCGGTGATGGTGGCCGCGTTCGGCCGCGTCGCGCAGACGGTCGAACGCTTCACCGCGGTGCCGTAGCAGGCCGCCGAGTACCCGGCGGACAGGGCGCTGGCGTAGCAGGAGTCGCCCTGGATCTGCTGCGCCGGACTGGGCGTGCTCCAGATGTTGGCCACCGGCGCGGTCATCTGGTAGCCGACGGCGGTGTAGTTGTCGACGACCAGCACCGCTTTGTAGACCTGCTCGATGCCGTCGTTCGAGTTGATCAGGCACGAGTAGACCCGGCGCGACTGGTCGGCGCAGTGCCAGTTGGTGGGGAACGGAAAGGGATCCGGCGACCAGCTCCGCACCGCCGCGGAAGCCGCCGGCGCCGTCAGCATCAGCGTGAGCAGCGCCATCAGTACCGCGGTGACGACCCCGCCGCGGCGCCTCGTGAACCTCATCGATCGCATGCGTGTCTCGCTCTCGTTCTCGCGCGAGGACGACTGCCGGCGCAGTGCCCGTCGGGTCACGCCTGAACGGGAGAGCGGTTGATGGGCCGGGCGAAGCCGACCCGATTGGACCAACGAGGCGCGTAGGGAACGTTGCAGGTCAGGAGACGATCTATGGCGAACGCTGCAGCGCTCGCGGAGCCACAATGCTGATGACCAGGATTACCACAGAGAAAACGCTGAAGAGCGACAGGCCGATTGACCAAAGCCTGAAGCTGCCGATCCTTGTCCACGACGTCAACCAGCCGGCGTCGGCGTTCGTTGCATTTCGGTTCGACTGCCACGTGCGACCGTGAGCGAGACCACGGCCATAGCGCTCGATCTCGTAAGTCTCCAGCCAATGTGCGTCAGTGATCTCTCCCTGCCGATGGCGGGCGAAGAGGTGCAGGGTCAGGCCGGTGATCGTCAGCGATAGCACGCAGGCCACGATCCGGGCCAGGACCCGCGCATCTGGAGCCAAGGCGACGGAGAACAAGAACGCCTGGCCAGCCAGACTGAGGGCGGGTACCTGCCACAACAGGCTGTCGAATTGGTTGCGACGAGCAGCCACAGCCGCGTAGACCTCGGGGCCTGGCGGCAAGTCGAGGCGTTCAGGTTCCTGTTTCATGCATGAGCCTCCAGTGCGCTCGCGCACCTGAGTCGCGACATTGGGGAGTGGCGTTACGACTGGAGGGCGACGACGGCCCGGAGCGCGGGCGCATGGGGGGTGGAGGGCCGTAGACGGCCGGACAGCCCCGGACACCGCCGGACCAAACGAGATCAGCCCCTGACCGGATAACGCATGGTCAGGGGCTGTTTTCTATTGGTGCTCGCAGGTGCCCCCGGTGAGATTCGAACTCACACTGGACGGGTTTTGAATCCGTTGCCTCTGCCAGTTGGGCTACGGGGGCTCGACGACGTAACCCTACGGGATCATCGGACGCCGCCAGTGACCGGCCCCGGGGTATCGCGCCCGCCACTTCGTGGTGAACGCCATCTCTTCTTCTGGATCGTTCCCGGTAGGCTTCAGGTTCGCGGGAAGCCGCGAGACCCACCGTCCCGCCGAGTCTTCAGGAGGACCCCGGTGACCGATCAGGCTACCGAGGCCAACGTGCCGCAGCGTCGGGTGCTCGTCGCCGAGGACGAGGCTCTCATCCGGCTGGACCTCGTCGAAATGCTGCGTGAAGAGGGCTACGAGGTGGTCGGGGAGGCCGGGGATGGCGAGCAGGCCATCTCGCTCGCCACCGATCTGAAGCCCGACCTCGTGATCCTCGACGTCAAGATGCCCAAGCTCGACGGGATCGAGGCCGCGGCCAAGATCACCGGCGACCGGATCGCCCCCGTCGTCATCCTCACCGCCTTCAGCCAGCGCGACCTCGTCGAACGCGCCCGGGACGCCGGCACCATGGCCTACCTCGTCAAGCCGTTCGCCAAGCGGGACCTCGTGCCCGCCATCGAGCTCGCCGTCAGCCGGTTCTCCGAGCTGCAGGCCCTCGAGGCCGAGGTCGCCGGGCTCACCGACCGGCTCGAAACGCGCAAGGTCATCGACCGCGCCAAGGGCCTGCTCATGAGCCGGCAGGGCCTCACCGAGCCCGACGCCTTCCGCTGGATCCAGCGCACCGCCATGGACCGCCGGACCACCATGAAGGCCGTCGCCGAGGCCGTCGTCGAGAGCATCGGGAGCTAGCCGAACCCGACGGCCGGAGGCAGAATCACCAGCGTGAAACTGCTCCCGGCCGTCGTCGCTCTCGCGCTCCTGACCGGCTGTGAAGCCGCCCCGAGCACACCCGCGCCCACCACGTACGAGCTGCCGCCGCGGCAGGTGCGGCCCGACGAGACCGCTCTCAAGCTGCCGCCCGCCAAGAACGGCGACACCGAATTCGACCTGATCGGCCTCGCCGCCGGGCTGCCCAGCATCACCGGGAGCCACGCCGAAATGCTCCCCAAGGGGCAGTACGTGCGCCTGCGGCTCGTGGTCACCAACACCGGCACGTCGAGCGTCCTCTTCGACACGAAACGCCAGCTGCTGGTCGACGACCAGGGTGCCACCCACCCGTCGGACGAGCAGGCCATGCTGATCAAGCGCCAGCCCGCCCAGTTCGACCTCGGCCACGGCGTGCGCGTCGAGTTCGACCTCTATTGGGACATCCCCAAGGACCGGAAGCCGATCACGCTGCGGGCGTTCGGCGGACCGACCATCACGGACATGAAGAACGTCAACGGCACCGACATCAAGCTGTGAACGCCGCCCCGAGAGCGCGGCGCCAATACCCGGTGACGCTGCCGCGGACCCGCTCGACGTCGACACCGCCCGGATCCAACAGCCGTTGCAGGGCGATTCCGCGCAGCTGACCGACCACGGCGATGGCGACGTCCGCCGGCCTCGCTCCGGGATCGATTTCGCCGCCGGCGATGCCGGCCTCGATGTCCTCGCGCAGGTCCGCGCGGAAGGCGTCGTCGCGCTCGCGGAAGATCGCGGCCAAGTCGGGCTGGGTGGCCGACTCGGCCCACAGCAGCAGGAACGCTTGGTTGGACCGGCCGATGCGGGCCAGCTGCCCCAGGTAGCCGTCGATCAGCCGCAGGAGCCGGTCCAGCCCCGGCGGTACGTCGCCGAGACCGGGTACGAACCCCGCCTGCACCGTCCGGGCGAGCCGTTCCACCAGCGCCTGCTTGCCGCCGAAGTGGTGCGTCACGATGCCGCGGCTGTAACCGGCCCGCTCCCCGACCCGCGCGAGCGTGAGCGACCGGACGCCGTACTCGACGACCAGTTCGGCGGCGGCGGCCAGCAGGGCGGCTTCGGCCTGGTCCCGGCGTTCCTGCTGGGTGCGACGGGGAGTTGCCATGCCGTGAGAGTAGCATCGAAACTTGCGTGTCGACCAACAAGTAAGTGTAGGATCGCCACCACCGGTCGTCAGGAGGAGTCGTGAAGTTCGAAGGCGCCTTCTGGGCCCATTTCGCCCCCGGCGACCAGGTGCTGGTGTTCGGCGCGCCCGACCCGGCCGGCCGCCGGCGGGTCCGGCGCGGGACGGTGCTCGCCCCGCCCGCGCCTGACACCATCGAGATCGCTTTCGACGACGGAACCCACGAAGAGTTCTCACCGGCCGATCCGATCCGGGTCAGCCACGCGGCCGGTGCCTGCCGGTGCGTGACGGTGATCCGGTGACGCTCCCCTACGCGGCCGGCTCCAGGCGGATCCGGACGTCGAGGTTGCGTTCGACCTCGCTTCGGCTGTACAGCAAGGGAAACGATCCTCCGGAGGCCCAGAGGGCGTTCAGGTCGCTGTAGTGCGGGCTGCGCGGATCGCCGGACTGGCCGGGGGCGTTGATCGCCGCCGAGCCGTTCCAGTTGCCCACGTCCAAGGCCATCTTGAACGTCGCCCCGATGATCTGGCGGTACGTCAGCGGGTGGAAGAACGACGGGTGGATCGTGTGGTACGAGCCGCCGACCGGAGTGGGGCCCACGTTCGGGCCGCCCAGCGGGTGGCTGAACTCCTGGTAGTGCAGCGAACCCCACTTCCACGCCGACGTGTCCGGGCCGAGCTTGGCCGCCACGTCGCGGAACGCCAGTGGCAGCGTGTCCAGCATCAGCTTGTCGCGCACGGCGGCGCCGTCCGGGCCGAGCCAGCCCGCCGGATCCTTGAACGACGCGATGACCAGGGCGAAGTCGGGGTTGACGCCTTGCGACAACGCGTCCGCCGCTGCCTTCGGCAGCACCGCGTGCGCCCACGCCGAGTGCAGGTACTTCATGATCCACGTCTCGAACAGCGCCGCTCCCGCCGAATCGACCGACGCGACGCCGTAGTAGCCCCGCAGCAGCGAAAGCGCCCGCGAGGTGTCCGGGTCCGAAGAGGACAGTCGTCGCACGAACTCGAGGAGCTGCGTGGCCACCAGCGACTTTTCGTCCTTCTGCAACGCGAGCGAATCGGCGACGGTCGCGTCCGGTGTGGACTTGATCAGCTCGTCGATGCGCTGCTTGCGGAAGGGCGGCTGCCATTCGTAGTTGGACACCACCGGCCAGCCCGGCGGGATGTTGAAGTCGTTGGCCGAGGCGAAGAAGCCGGACGCCGGGTTGTACTGCCCCGGCAGCTCGTTGTTGGCGTAGAAGCCGTCCCAGTCGTAGCGCCCGTCGCCGGGGACGGGCAGCAGGCCGTCGTAGCCGGCGCCCGTGCGGCGCGGGGTCAGGCCCGCCGGGACGTAGCCGATGTTGCCCCGCACGTCGGCGTAGGCCAGGTTCGAGCCCGGCGTGCCCCAGTTCCGCATGCCCGCGGTGAACTCGCCGAAGTTCGTGGCCCGCTGGTAGTTCAGGCTGCCCAGGTACGCCGAGCTGCCCGGCTGCGTCCACACCGTGCGGATCGCGAACGCCCGGTGCGCCGCCTGGTCGACCGCGACGACGGGGCCGTGCCGCGTGAAGGACAGTTCCCCGTCGACCGGCGCGCCGCCGCGGACCGGGATGGGCTCCTTCACCGTCGTCATCCGCTCCCAGCCGCTGCCGTAGCGGTAGCGCGTGTGGTCGTTCGGGTCGAGCTCGTAGACGTAGAGGTCGGTCTGGTCGATCGGCAGGTTGGTCAGGCCGAACGCGATGCTGTCGTTGTGCCCGATGGCGATCCCGGGGTTCCACGGTTCGCCGGCGCCGGCGAGGTGCAGCCCCGGCGCCGACAGCTGCGCGACGTACCGGCCCGAGGGCAGGGCGTCCGAGCTGCGGTGCGGGTCGTTGGCCAGGATCGGCCGGCCCGACGCGGTCCGGCTCGGCGCGATCGACCAGGCGTTGCTGCCGGTCGTCGCGTCGGCGAGTTCCTTCGTCGTCCGGAAACCGCTGCCGGTGAAGGACACCGCGGTGGTCGCGAGGTAGTACACCTTGAGCACGTCGTCCGGAACCGAGCACGGGTCGAGGCCCGCGGGCACGACCGCCTCGTGCGCCGGGGAGAGGGTGCGGTAGTAGCGGCTCGCGCCGGGGCCGGCCAGGCAGACCAGTTTCGCGCGGGCGATCTCGTACATCAGGTTCTCCCCGATGGCGTGCGCGCGGATCCGCACGACGTCCTCGGGGCGCCAGCGGGCGGGCTGGTAGCCGAGCTTGCCGAACTCCGGCGGGACCGCGGCCGGGTTGCGGCCCAGCCAGTCGACGTAGGAGTTGATGCCCTCGGCGAACCGGGTGGCGGCCAGCTTGGCCTCCGGGCCGTAGGACGCCCACTCGGCGTCCATGTCGCCCCGGTAGAGGAAGAGCCGGGCGGCCTTGTCCTGCTCCACATAGGACGGTCCGAGCACCTCGCTGAGCAGGCCCAGGCCGCGGCGGCGCCAGGTGTCCACCTGGAACAGCCGGTCCCGGGCGATGTTGAAGCCCTGGGCGAAGAAGAGGTCGCTCGTGTCGGCCGCGTAGATGTGCGGCACTCCCCACTTGTCGACGAGCAGGTCGACCGGCCGGTGCAGACCGGCCGCCGCGTACTTCGGGCCGGTCACCGCCGTCGCGGCCGGCACCGGCGCCAGGCAGAGGACGACCAGGGCGAGGATCAGGCCGCGGACAACCGGCCAGCGTGGGGCCATGGTGCTCTCCTCGTTCGGGAGTCGGTACCGGGTTCGTCCGGTATGTCTACCGGCGGCGGTACCGTGCCACGAGCCCCTTAGGGGTGCGGTCAAGCGACACTTCCGGGTGCCGTCGAACAGCCGAGGCGTTTCGCCCGGTTTTCGCCGGATCGCTACTGGGGACCGTTCGTCAGCGACAAGTTGAACGTGTAGCGCGACGCCCGGTAGACGTGCCAGCCGTACTCGACCACTCGGCCCGAATCGTCGTACGTCGTGCGCTGCATCGTCAGCAGGGCCGCTCCCGGGTCCTCGCCCAGCAGCTCCGCGTCCTCTTCCGTCGCCAGCCGGGCGCCGATGTTCTGCTCCGCCGCGTGCAGGCGCACCCCCGCCGAACGCAACAACTGGTAGAGGCCCTTTTCCCGCAGTTCGGCGTCCGTCGGGTCGATGACGCCGTCGGGCAGGTAGTTGTTCATCAACGCCAGTGGCTCGCCGTCGGTGGAGCGGATGCGGGTCAGCCGCCGCACGTGGGTCAGGCCCGGCGCCTCGAGCAGCCCGGCCACCTCGGCGTCCGCTTCCTCGGTGCGGTTGGCCAGCACCACCGACTCCGGCTTGCCGCCGAGCCCGGCGAGGTCGTCGAACAGGCTGCTCAGCCGCAGCGGCCGCGCCACCTTCGTCCGGACGACCTGCGTGCCGACGCCGCGGCGCCGCACGAGCAGGCCCTGGTTGACGAGCGTCTGGATCGCCTGCCGGAGGGTGGGCCGCGACAGCCGCAGGTTCGCCGCCAGGTCCACCTCGTTGCCCAGCCGGGCCCCCGCCGGCAGCCGGCCGTCCTCGATCGCGTGCTGCAGCTGCCGGGAGACCTGGAAGTACAACGGCTCGGGGCTGCCCGGGTCCAGCACGATCTCCCGGCCGGGATCCCAGGCCGGGGGGAACGTGACGTCCACGCGGGACGACGGCGGAGGGGTGCTCATCACCGGGAGCCTACCGCCGACGGAGCGTCTGTAGCGATGACCTGATGTCCATATGTCTTGACAAAGTCCGCGCTCGCTGGCAATGTCGATCTCGTACCGGCCGAAGGGGGCACTGCTGTGACCGACGTGGTGCGACGTCTCGTCGCGAAACGGGTGCACGAACCGGAAGCGATCGCCGAAGCGGCCGCGAACCGGGTCCGGGCCGGGTCGCCGTTCAACGACAAGGGCCGGACGATGATCATCGCCGCGGACCACCCCGCCCGCGGCGCCAACGCGGTGGGCGGCAACCCGACGGCGATGGCCGACCGGGGCGAGCTGCTGGAGCGGCTGTGCCTCGCGCTGGAACGCCCGGGCGTCACCGGCGTGCTGGCCACCGCGGACGTCGTCGACGACCTGCTGCTGCTCGGCGTGCTGGACGGCAAGACCGTGCTCGGGTCGATGAACCGGACCGGGCTCGCCGGGTCGAGCTTCGAGATCGACGACCGGTTCGCCTGCTACGACGCCGAAGCGATCGAGCGGATGGGGTTCGACGGCGGCAAGACCCTCACCCGGATCTGCCTCGACGACCCGGCCACGCCGAGCGTCCTGGAGAACACCGCGAGGGCGATCAACGACCTGGCCGACCGCAAGCTGATCGCGATGGTCGAGCCGTTCCTTTCGGTCTGGGCCGACGGGCGGCTCAAGAACGACCTCTCCCCCGACGCCGTCATCAAGTCGATCACGATCGCCGCCGGGCTCGGCCGGTCGTCGGCCTACACGTGGCTCAAGCTGCCCGTGGTCGACGACATGGAACGCGTGCTCGCGTCCTCGACACTGCCGGCGGTGCTGCTCGGCGGCGAGGTCAAGGACGCGGACGCGGCGTTCGCGGCCTGGCAGCGGGCCCTGACCCAGCCGACCGTGCAGGGCCTGGTGGTCGGGCGGTCACTGCTCTACCCGCACGACGGGGACGTCGCCAAGGCCGTCGACACGGCGGTGGGGCTGCTGTGAACCCCGCACCGCGCCCAGGCAGACCCAGCACCACTGACGGCAGGAGCACCGTGAACACCATCGAACACTGGATCGACGGCACCGCGACGTCCGCGGGCTCCACCCGTACGGCGCCGGTCTTCGACCCGGCCACCGGGAAGCGGCAGTCAGACGTCCTCCTCGCCGAAGCGTCCGATGTGGACACCGCGGTCGCGGCCGCGAGCAAGGCCTTCGGGTCCTGGGGCGAATCTTCGCTGTCGCAGCGCACCAAGGTGATGTTCGCCTTCCGGGAGCTGCTGGTGACGCACGAGGACGAGCTCGCGCGGATCATCTCCAGCGAACACGGCAAGGTCGTCGACGACGCCCGCGGCGAGATCGTACGCGGCCGCGAGGTCGTCGAGTACGCCTGCGGCATCGCCGACGCCCTCAAGGGCAGCTTCTCCGGCCAGGTATCCCGCGACGTCGACGTGCACGACTTCCGGCAGCCCCTCGGCGTGGTCGCCGGGATCACGCCGTTCAACTTCCCGATCATGGTGCCGCTGTGGATGCACCCGATCGCCATCGCCACCGGCAACACGTTCGTCCTGAAGCCGAGCGAGCGCGACCCGTCGGCGTCGAACTTCGTCGCGCGGCTGTACGCCGAGGCCGGCCTGCCCGACGGCGTGTTCAACGTCGTGCACGGCGACAAGACCGCCGTCGACGCACTCCTGGACCACCCGGAGGTCGCGGCGGTGTCGTTCGTCGGCTCGACCCCGATCGCGAAGTACGTGCACGAGCGCGGCACCGCGTCCGGCAAGCGCGTCCAGGCGCTCGGCGGGGCGAAGAACCACGCGGTCGTCCTGCCCGACGCCGACCTGGAGTACGCGGCGAACCACCTGACGGCGGCCGCGTTCGGCTCGGCCGGACAGCGGTGCATGGCGATCTCGGTCGGCGTGGCCGTCGGCGCGGCGGGCGACAAGCTCGTCGAGATCCTCGAGCGCAAAGCCCGCGAAGTGAAGGTCGGCCCCGGCTCGGACCCGGCCAGCGACATGGGACCGGTCGTCACCGAGGCCGCCCGCGAGCGCGTGGTGAACGCCGTCGCCGGAGGTGCCGAGCAGGGTGCGTCGGTGGTGGTCGACGGCCGCGGCCTGCGGGTCCCCGGGCACGAGGAGGGCTTCTTCGTCGGACCGTCCCTTTTGGACAACGTGACGACCGACATGGCCGCGTACCGGGAGGAGATCTTCGGCCCGGTGCTGGCGGTCGTCCGCGCGGAAACCGTGGACGAGGCCATCGCGATCATCAACGCCAACCCGTACGGCAACGGCACGGCGATCTTCACGGGCAGCGGCGAGGCGGCGCGCAAGTTCCAGCGCGAGGTCAAGGTCGGCATGATCGGCGTCAACGTGCCGATCCCGGTCCCGATGTCGTACTACTCCTTCGGCGGCTGGAAGGACTCCCTCATCGGCGACAGCCCGATCCACGGCCCGGAGGGCGTGCGCTTCTACACGCGGGCGAAAGTGGTCACGACCCGCTGGCCGCACACGAGCACCGCGGCGGCCTTCACTTTCCCGACGTCGAGCTAAGCGGAACTACGACCTCCGGTTTTTGGTATCGTGGCCGCCATGGGTTACCGAGGTCCGCTTCCGAAGAGCGCGGTCGACCGGGTCAACACCTGCGTCGGCTCGCTCCGGACATCACCGCGCTGGGGCTCCCTGGTCCGCCGGCACCTCACGGTGGTCACGTACACGGGACGCCGGTCGGGACGCACGTTCAGCACCCCCGTCGGCTACCGGCGGGCGGGCGACGTCGTCACCATCGGCGTCCGCCTGCCGGACGCGAAGTCGTGGTGGCGCAACTTCACCGGCGACGGAGGCCCGCTGTCCCTCGAACTCGACGACACCGATCGCACCGGGCACGCCATCGCCCGCCGCGATGCCCGAGGCCGCGTCACGGTGACCGTCGAGCTGAGCTAGCGGGCCATCCCGTGCCAGAGGAGGTCGGCCAGGCTCGCCGCTTCGCCGCGCCAGTCGCCGGCCGGGTCGAGCAGGAGCAGGCCCGCCAGGCCGCGCAGCACGATCACCGGGTCGAGGTCCGGGCGCACCGTGCCGGCCGCCGCGTTCGCCTCCAGCAGTGCCGCCATCGCGCCGATCATCGCCTCGTACGCGCTCGCGGGCAGCTCGCCGCGGGACGCCGTCGCGCGGCGCAAAGCATCAGCGAGCCCCTTCTTCGTCATCATGTAGTGCGCCAGGTGGTCGGTGACCCACACCCGGAACGCCTCCGCCGGGCCGTGCTTCTCCAGCAGCACCGGCACGATGTCGACGATGTGCCGGACCTCGCGCTGGTAGACCGCGAGGATCAGCGACTCGGGTGTCGGGAAGTGCCGGTACACCGTGCCGACGCCGACTTCGGCCTGCTTCGCGATCGTGTTGAACGAGACCTCGCCCGTCCGGGCCAGCGACTCCCCCGCCGCGACGAGGATGCGCTCGTGGTTGCGCCGGGTGTCCGCGCGCCGGGGGCTGACCGAACCCGTCGTCATCGTCCTCCCGTCCACCGAAGTACCGTCCGCCGAATCTAACCCAGACCTGGAGCAACTCCAGCGTGACCGCTTCGTTGCGAAGCGGATTGTAATCCGCTAGCCTCGCGAACGGGTGAAGCGGATGACTATCCGCTCCCTCTAGTTCGCCGCCACCACCACCGTCAGGCACAGATCCGGACGAGCTGCGGAAAGAGACCTGTGGACATCTCACTCGAAGTCAACGGCAGTACCGAACACCTGGACGTCGATCCCGGTGTGACCCTCCTCGACGCGCTGCGCGAGCGGCTCGACGTCACCGGCCCGAAGAAGGGCTGCGACCGCGGCCAATGCGGCGCCTGCACCGTGCACGTCGGCGGCCGCCCCGTGCTCTCGTGCCTCACCCTCGCCGCCACCGTGAAGCAGCCGGTGACCACCGTCGAGGGGCTGGCCACCGAGGACAAGCTGCACCCGGTGCAGCAGGCCTTCGTGGACCAAGACGCCCTGCAGTGCGGGTTCTGCACCGCCGGGCAGATCATGTCGGCGGTCGCCGCCGTCGAGCAGGACGTCGAAGACGTGCGGGAGTTCATGTCCGGCAACATCTGCCGGTGCTCGGCCTACCCGAACATCGTCAAGGCCGTCGAGCAGGCGAGGCGGGCCGATGCGTCCGTTTGAGCTGACCGCGCCCACCACCGTCGAAGACGCGCTCGCGACCCCCGGCACGTTCCTGGCCGGCGGCACGACGCTGGTCGACCTCATGAAGCTCGACGTCCTCACGCCGCGGCACGTCCTGGACATCAACCAGGTCCCGCTGCTCGGCATCGACACGAGCGACGGCCTGCGCTTCGGCGCGCTGGAGCGGATGAGCGCCATCGCCGCGCACCCGCAGGTGTACCCGGCGATCTCGCGCGCCCTGCTGCTGAGCGCGTCCCAGCAGATCCGGAACATGGCCAGCATCGGCGGGAACCTGTTGCAGCGCACCCGCTGCTCGTACTTCCGCGACGTCGCGATGCCGTGCAACAAGCGCGAGCCGGGCAGCGGCTGCTCCGCGATCGAGGGCGCCAACCGGATGCACGCCATCCTCGGCACGAGCGACTCCTGCGTCGCCACGCACGCGAGTGACGTCGCCGTGGCTCTGGTCGCGCTCGACGCGCGGCTGAAGCTGGCCGACGCCGAAGGCACCCGCGAAGTGGCCTTGCGCGACTTCTACCAGCTGCCCGGCGACACCCCGGCCCTGGAGAACGACCTGCGGCCCGGCGAGCTGATCACCGAGGTGGTCGTCCCGCGGCTGGACTGGGCGGCGAACTCGACCTACGTCAAGGTGCGCGACCGGCAGTCCTACGAGTTCGCGCTGTGCTCGGCCGCCGTCGCGCTGGACGTCCGCGACGGCGTCATCGCCGACGCGCGGATCGCGGCCGGCGGCGTCGGGACCGTGCCGTGGCACCTGCCGGCCGTCGAGGACGCGCTGCGCGGTGCGCCCGCGACCCAGGCGAGCTTCGAAGCCGCCGCGGCCGTGGCCGCCGACGGCGCCCGGCCGTTGGCGCACAACGCGGTCAAGGTGCCGCTGCTGAAGCGGACGATCGTCCGCGCACTGCTCGAACTGACCGAGGAGAGCACCCGATGATCACCCGGCTGGACGCGCCGCTGAAGGTCACCGGCGAGGCGAAGTACGGCGCCGACCACACCTTCCCCGGCCAGGCCTACGGCTACGTCGTGCTCAGCACGATCGCCCACGGCGAGCTCGAGGCGATGGACTTCTCCGCCGCGCGGGAAGCGCCCGGCGTCATCGGCGTGTACTCGCCGTTCGACCCGCTGAAGCTGAAGACGGCGACCTCGCCGCTGTTCGGCGAGACGTGGGTCCCGCTGCAGACCAAGGAAGTCACCTACTACGGCCAGCCGATCGGCTTCGTCGTCGCGGAGACGTTCGAGCAGGCGCGGGACGCGGCCGGGCTCGTGAAGGTGGCCTACCGCGAGCTGCCGGCCAAGACGTCGCTCACCGACGGTCTCGCCGACGCCGAAGACGCGCCCCCGGGCCGGGACGGCGAAGGCTCGACCCTCGAAATCCTCGAGGACGGCGTCGAGTCCATCGCGGACGCGTTCGCCGCGAGCCCGGTCGTCGTCGAAGCCACCTACTCGACCGCGACGCAGAACCACGCCGCGATGGAGCCGCACTCCGCCGTGGCGGTGTGGGACGGCGGCGAAGTGACTGTCTACAGCGGCAACCAGGCGTCGAACCTGCAGGCGATGGAGCTCGCCAGCGCGCTCGACGTCCCGCTGGAGGCCGTGCACTGCGTGAACCCGTTCGTGGGCGGCGCGTTCGGCGGCAAGGGCCGCACGTCGGCGCCGGCGTTCCTGGCCGCCGCCGCGGCGCGCGACCTCGGCCGGCCGGTGAAGTCCACGCTCGCCCGCGAACAGGTCTTCACCGCGACGGCCGGCCGGGCCGCGACGGTCCAGACCATCAAGCTCGGCGCGGAACGCGACGGCTCGCTGGTCGCGCTCAGCCACGACTCGTGGTGCAGCACGGACACCGCGCGCTCGTTCGTCGAACCGACCTCGCACGGCACCTCGCGCGAGTGGTACGCGACGCGGAACCTGGCCATCAGCCAGAAGATCGTGCCGCTGAACGTCCCGCCGACGACGTTCATGCGCGCGCCCGGCGAGGCCCCCGGCTCGTTCGCGCTGGAGAGCGCGATCGACGAGCTCGCCGAAGCGCTCGGCATGGACCCGGTCGAGCTGCGGATCAAGAACAACTCGATCGCCCCGCCGGGCAAGGACCTGCAGTGGGCGAGCAAGCACCTCGACGAATGCTTCCGCGTCGGCGCGGCCCGGTTCGGCTGGCAGCACCGCCGGCCGGGCGGGCACACCGACGGCGACTGGCTCGTCGGCCTGGGCGCGGCCACCGCGATGTTCCCCGCCCTGCGGTTCCCGGCCACCGTCGGCATCACGCTCAACGCCGACGACACCGCCGAAGTCGGGACGAGCGGCGCGGACCCGGGCACCGGCCTGCTGACCGTGCTTTCGCTGATCGGCGCCGAATCGCTGGACATCCCCGCGGACCGGATCACGCCGAAGCTCGGCGACTCGGCCCTCCCGCCGGGCGGCCTGTCCGGCGGCTCGACGGCGACGGCGAGCGCGGGCACGGCGATCATGATCGCCGCGACCAAGGCGATCGACGAGCTCGTCGCCCTGGCGTCGGACCCGGGCGCGCCGTTCGAAGGCGCCGAAGTCACCTACGCCGACGGCCGCGTCTTCGCCGACGGGCGGAACATGACGTTCGGTGAGCTGCTGCGGACGCTGGGCCGCGAAAAGCTCGAGGTGACCGGCTCGTCGGCGCCCGGCGAGGAGCTGACCAAGCACTCGTTCAGCTCGTGGGGTGCCCAGTTCGTCGAGGTCCGCGTGCACAAGTGGACGCGCGAGGCCCGCGTGTCGCGGATGCTCGGCGTCTTCGACGCGGGCCGGATCATCAACGACAAGGCGGCCCGCAGCCAGCTGATGGGCGGCATGATCTGGGGCATCTCGGCGGCCCTGCACGAGGGCTTGGAGATCGAGCCGAACGGCCGGCTCGCCAACGGCGACTTCGCGAGCTACCTGCTCCCGGTGAACGCCGACATCCCGGAGGTCGACGTCCAGTTCGTCGAGTACCCGGACACGCTGCACAACGCGGTCGGCGCGCGCGGGCTCGGCGAGATCGGCACAGTCGGCATGGCCGCGGCGGTCGCCAACGCCGTGCACAACGCCACCGGCATCCGGGTCCGGCACATCCCGATCACCATCGAAGATCTGCTCGAAGACTGACCGGCCGCGCCGGTGCGTTCGGCCACCTGGCCGAACGCACCGGCGCCGTTACCCATCCGCGACAACTCCCGCGACGGTCGCCCATGACGGCGGCCCGTCCCCGGTCCTAGGCTGTCGGGCACTCTCCCCGATCTTCCCCGAAGGGACCACCCGGCATGACCGACCCCGTCGTCCCCACCACGTCCGGCGCGGTCCGCGGTCAAGTCACCGCCGCCGGCTTCGCGCTGTTCCGCGGCATCCCGTACGCCGCCGCGCCCGAGGGCGACCTGCGCTTCGCCGAACCCGTCCCGGCCCCGCCGTGGGAGGACGTGCGCGACGCGCTGAGACCGGGTCCGACCGCACCGCAACGCCGGCACGACGTACCCGGGCTCGACCTGTCGCCCCTCACCGGCGCCGGCTGGCGGCCCGGCCCCGAGTACCTGACCGTCGACGTCTGGACGCCGCGGCTCGGCGCGGCCGGCCTGCCCGTGCTGGTGTTCGTGCACGGCGGCGCGTTCCTCGGCGGCACCGGGTCGGCGCCGGTCTACGACGGCACGTCGTTCAACCACGCCGGCGCGGTCCTGGTGACCGTTCAGTACCGGCTCGGCGTCGACGGCTTCCTGCCGCTGGACGGCGGCACGACGAACCTCGGGCTGCGCGACCAGCTGGCGGCGCTGCGGTGGGTCCAGGAGAACATCGAAGGCTTCGGGGGCAACCCCGGCAACGTCACCTTCTTCGGCGCGGCCTCCGGTGCGGTGAGCGTCGCGTGCCTGCTCGCTTCCCCGCTCTCGCAAGGGCTTTTCCACAAAGCGATCGTCCAGAGTGGACACCCGGACATGGTCCGCGACTTCGTCCAGGCGCGCCGCCTCGCCCGCGTGATCGCCGACGAGCTCAAGTCCGAACCGACCGCCGAGGCGTTCCGGAAGGTGTCGACCGAGCAGCTGCTCGACGCCCAGGACGCCGTCCTGCGCCCGGGTGGCGCGCCCGACCTGCGCGACGCGCTCGGCTACGACCGCGGGTACGGGCTCAGCCCGTTCCTCCCGGTGGTCGGCGACGACGTCCTGCCGCAGCACCCGGCCAAGGCGATCAAGGCGGGCGCCGGCCGCGACGTCGACCTGGTCGTGGGCAGCTGCAGCGAAGAGATGCGGCTCTACCTGGTGCCCACCGGCGCGCTCGACGCGGTGACCGACGACCAGGCCGTGGCGTCGCTGGCGGTGTCGCACCCCGACCCGGCCGGCGTGCTCGAGCGGTACGGCCTCGGCTCGGACGCGCCGGCGGGCGACGTCCTCGTGGGGGCTCTGACCGACCTGGTCTTCCGCGACGGCGTGCGCGACCTCGCGGAAAACCACGCCGGCCGCACCTTCCGGTACGAGTTCGAATGGGGCTCACCGCTGCACGACGGCGCGCTGGGCGCGTGCCACGGGCTCGAACTGCCCTTCGTGTTCGACGCGCTCGGGCCGCTGTCCGGGCCGCGGGGCCTGCTCGGCGAAAACCCGCCGCGGGAGCTGGCCGACGACCTCAACGGCGCGTGGTACCGCTTCGCCGCCACCGGGTCGCCCGGCTGGCCGGAGTACACGGGCGAAGACACGCTGTTCCACACGTACTGACCCCACCCCGCAAGCGGTTGACGACTCCCCCGCCGCGCTGCCAGGCTCAGACCGCCCGGACGGCCGGACGAAATGGGGACCACCGATGCCCGAGGCGGGCTCCGCCGCACCGCCGCGCGCGCTCGTTCGCACGCTGCTGCGCAGCGGCACACCCCCGGAACCCGCGCAGCCCCCGGACGAGAACAGCGACCTCGCCGCCGTCGGCGACGCGACGCTCGCCCGCGCCGCGCGCTACTGGGTCGTCGTGCCGCTGACCTACCGGATCGCGGCGTTCGTCAAGGTGTTCATCGGGTTCGCCGCGGCCAACGGCAAGCTCGGGCTCGGGCCGGTGCTGGCCGCCACGGTGTTCGCCGTCGCGGCCAACACCGCCGCGGTGGCCTGGGTGCTGCGCGCGGGCGGCCTGCGGCACCGCATCACCGGGCGCGCCTTGGCCCTGGACCTGGCGGTGGGCGTGCTGCTCAACTTCGCCGTCGCCGCGACGGCCCCGGCATCGGTGCAGCCGTTCGCCGTCGACGTGTCGTGGACGTGGCTGGTCGGCGCGGTCGCCATGTGGGCGGGCACGTCCGGGCTGCCCTCGGCGTTGTGGCTGCTGGTGGCGGCCGCCCCGCTCCGGGCGCTCCTCACGCTGGCCGGCGGCCTGCCGCTGAGCGACCAGCTGTCGGTGACCCGCTCGATCGGCTGCATGGTCGCGCTGGCGGTGGCGATCGTCATCGCCGCGGGCATCCTCATCCTGCTCGGCGCCGGTACCCGGTTCGCCGTCGACATCGGGATCCGGCGCGGGCGCGAGGCCGAGCGCCGCCGGACCCGGCGGCTCATGCACGACCACGTGCTGCAGACGCTGGAAGCGCTTGCCATCTCGGCGCCCGGCGACGACACGCACGCCGTGTCCCGGCTGTCGGAGGTGCGCTCGGTGGCCAAGGCGGAGGCCGCCGAGATCCGCCGGCAGATCACCGAACCGGTGCCGAGCGGGACGACGCGCGGGTTCGCCGTCGAGCTCGCCGACGTCGCGACCGAGATGGCGCGCGACGGCCTGCGCACCCAGCTCGTCGCCGCGGACTTCGCCGACGACCACAAGCTGTCCCAGGACCGCCGCACCGCGATGTGCGAGGCGGTGCGGGAAGCGTTGCGCAACACCGTCAAGCACTCCGGGACGAAGCAGGTCGTGCTGCGCGTGGAGGAACGCGACGGCGGGATCGCGGTCGTCGCCCGCGACCAGGGCCACGGTTTCGACGTCCACGACCGGCCGCCGGGCTTCGGCATCACGCAGTCGATCAAGGCCCGCCTGGCCGAGGTCGGCGGCCACGGCACGGTCGACTCCCAGCCGGGCCGCGGCACCCGCGTGACGATGTGGGTGCCGGGCTAGGCAACGGCCGTGCGCTCGAGTCCAAGACCGCGGCCACCCCGGCGGCGCACCATGCCCGGACAAGCCACGCGGGAGGAGAATCCCCATGTCCGACGCACTGCGCCGCGACGCGCTGGGCACGCCGGGTGTCGTCTTCCTCGTGCTGGCCGCCGTCGCGCCCCTGACCGGCATCGTCGTCATCGCCGCGCTGGGCATCGCGCTCGGCAACGGCGGGGGCATGCCCGGCGCGTTCCTGCTCGCCGCCGTGATCCTGGTGCTCTTCGGCGTCGGCTACGCGCAGATGAGCAAGGTCGTCACCGGCGCGGGCGGGTTCTACGTCTACGTCACCAAAGGCCTGGGCCGCCCGATGGGCCTGGTCGCCGCGCTGATCGCGCTGCTGGGCTACAACTGCTTCGTCGCCGGCGCGGTCGGGACGAGCGGGTTCTTCACCGCGAACGTCGTCGAGCAGGTCTTCGGCTGGCACACGCCGTGGCAGCTGTGGAGCCTGCTCTCCGCCGCGGCGGTGTTCGCGCTCGGGCGGCGCGGGGTCGACGTCAGCGCGAAGGTGCTCGGCGTTTCGCTGGTCCTGGAGGTGTCGATCCTGCTCGTCCTCGACGTCGCGGTGGCCGTCCGGACCGGGCTGGACGTCCACGCGTTCGCCCCCGGCGTCGTCTTCACCGGCTCGGTCGGCGTCGCGTTCCTGTTCGCCTTCAACGCTTTCGTCGGCTTCGAGGCCACCGGGTTGTTCAGCGAGGAGGCGCGGGACCCGCTCCGGACGATCTCCCGCGCGACCTACACCGCGATCGTCCTCATCGGCGTCTTCGCCGCCTTCACGACGTGGGCGATCGTCAGCGCGACGACCGTCGCCGAGGCCGGGAAGACCGCGCAGGACCACCTCGCCACCGGGGACCTCGTCTTCTCGATCAGCCGGACCTACCTCGGCTCGTTCCTCACCGACGTGATGATGCTGCTGCTCGTCGTCAGCCTCTTCGCGGCTTTGCTGGCGCTGCACAACTCCGCGACGCGCTACCTGTTCGCGCTCGGCCGGGCCCGGGTGCTGCCTGCCGTCCTCGGCCGGACGAACGCGGGCAACGGCGCGCCGTACGTCGCCAGCGGGACGCAGATCGGGCTGGCGACGCTGATCGCGGCGGTCTACGCCCTGGCCGGGCTGGACCCGCTCGCCGACCTCACCGCCAGCATGACCGGCATCGGCACCCTCGGCGTGATCGCCCTGCAGGCGCTGGCCGGGGTCGCCGTCGTCGCGTTCTTCCGCAGGCGGCGCGACCCCCGGATCTGGCGCACCGCGGTGGCTCCCGGCCTCGGCGGGCTCGGCCTGATCGCCGTGACGACGCTGGCGTTCCTCAACTTCCCCACCCTCGCCGGGTCCGACGCGCCGGCGATCGCGCTGCTGCCGTGGCTGCTGGCCGTCGCCGTGCTCGGCGGGCTCGGGCTCGCGGCCTGGCTGCGAAGCCGTCGTCCGGACGTCTACGCGGGACTGGACGACCTCGGACTCGAAACCGAGCCCGCGACCCGTTAGGCCGCGCGCCGGGCGTCGCGCTCGGCGGCCAGGCTCGCGCGGCAGGCCGCGGTCAGCCGGGTGGTGGCGGCGCTGCCGCCGTGGCCGCAGCGCGGGCAGGTCATCGCGACCCGCCGCGTCAGCTCGTCGACGGCGACGCACAGCTCGGTGCGGCAGCCGCGGCACCAGCGGTGCCGGGTGACCGGGCTGACGTGTGCGGGCGAGGCGACGCACTGGTGGATCCACCGGCCGTGCACGTGGCAGGTCAGGCGGTCGTCCGGCGCCAGCAGGCCCATGTCCTCGGCGTCGTCTTCGGTGGCGAGCAGGACCGGCAGGCTGCGGACCCGGGTGGTGGTGCACGTCGTGGTGGTCATCGCGTTCCCCTTTCCCTACCCGTTCGTCGAAGGGAGGCACGCGGATTCGACATCCCGACATGGTTGGCCGGAACCCGGCGGTTTGTGGCATTCCAGCCACTCCCCGGCTCGCCCACGGACCACTAGCTTCGGCGCGTGTCGAAAATCCTGCTCTCGGTCCACGTCCTGGCGGCGGTGCTCGCCGTCGGCCCGGTCGCCGTCGCGGCCAGCATGTTCCCCGCCGCCGTCCGGAAGGGCGACGTCAAGGTCGCGACGATGCTGCACCGGATCTGCCGCGTGTACGCCTACGCCGCCATCGCGGTGCCCGTCTTCGGCTTCGGCGTCGCCGGCACGATGCACGTGATGGGTGACCCGTGGCTGCTCACGTCCATCGGGCTGACGGCCGTCGCGGCCGCCGTCCTCGCGTTGCTGGTGCTGCCGAGGCAGAAGCGGTTCCTGGCCGAGGAGTCCACTTCGGACAAACTGGGCCGGCTCGCGATGGTCACCGGCGTGTTCAACCTGCTGTGGGCGGCGGTGACGGTGCTGATGATCGTGCGGCCGGGCTCCTCGACCGGCGCTTAACCCGGCACGCGCACCGCGACGAAGTCCGGCCGCCGCCGCAGGGCGAACCCGAGCGAGAGGTAGAGCCGGATCGCCGAGGTGTTGCTCGCGGCGGCGTGCATCATCGGCGTCTCACCGCGCTCGCGGATGCCGGCCGCCACGGCGAGCACGAGCCGCGTCGCGAGGCCGTGCCCGCGGTGGGCCGGGTCGGTGCAGACCGCGCTGATCTCGGTGTAGCCGGGCGGGTGCAGCCGCTCCCCCGCCATCGCGACCAGCGCGCCCCCGCGCCGGATCCCCAGGTACGTTCCGAGCTCGACGGTCCGCTTGCGGAACGGCCCCGGCTTCGTCCGCTCGACGAGGTCGAGCATCTCCGGCACGTCCGCGAGCCCCAGCCGCACGGCTTCCGGTTCCGGCGCGGCCGCGACGCCCTCGTCGACCAGCTGGACACCGGGCAGCTCGTCGAGCACTTCCCAGCCGGCCGGCGGCCGCGCGGCGGTGGCGGCGAGCACGACGACCGCGCCCGGCCCGCCGAGCGCGGCGACGTCCCGCCAGTCCTGCTCGCCCGGGTCGTCGGGCAGGCCGAGGAAGGGCGCGACGTCTTCGGGGTAGCGCAGCACGCGCCCGCGTCGTTCGGCGAAGCGGGCGTGCGGGCCGTTCAGCGACGTCCACGTCGGGTTGTCCAGCGGAGAAGCCATGCGTCCAGGATGCGGAAAACGGCCGGTCGACCGGGGGTGCTCCCACATCCTGAGCAAGCGCTCAGCCGACCGTCGTCAGCTCCTCGTCCGAGAGCACGCCCGACCCGGCCGACACCACGAGCCGGCGGCCGCCGACCTGGTAGGTGTAGTCGCCGTTCTTCGCGACGAAACCGTCGCCCGAAGCCTCCGCCGGCAGCACGATGTGGGTGTCGTCCGAAGCCGCCTGCCCACGGGCCTGGCCGTCGTAGAAGATCCGGCCGTCGGGCACCCGGCAGATGGTGATCAGCGACTTCGGCGTCTGCGCCACCAACAGGGCTGTCCCGGCGCCGCCGGGCAGGTACCGGGCGGCGTCCCCGGGGCACGGCTTGCCGTCCGGCGTCGCGGAGGTCGTCGGCGGTGGGGTCAGGGGGTTCGCCGTCGTGACCACGGTTTTCGTGGTGGGCAGGGCGGGGGTCGTGTAGGACGGGAACGGCCCGGACGCGTCCGGCGACGGCTTCGAGCGCCCGGTGAACAGCAGGACCCCGCCCACCGCGACGCCGGCGACGAGCATGAGGGTCAGCAGCACCCACAGCGCCCGCGCGCGAGCCCGGCCCGGGGCCAGGCTCGCGCAGGTGCCGCACCGGCCGGCGGCGGCGTCGTTGACCGCGCCGCACTGCGCGCACGTCCAGGGGGAACCCGCCATCGGGCCTCCTTCGCCCCGGCGCGGGACCACGCCGGCCACTTCATCGTCACCGACGCGGGCGCGGGCTGCAACGCGCCGTTAGGCCTGATGGACCACGTTCACCATCCACGGGATGCCGAACTTGTCGATGCAGGAACCGAATTCGTCGCCCCACATCTGCTTTTCGAACGGAACCGTCACGGTGCCGCCGTCGCTCAGCTTGTCCCAGTAGCCGCGCAGGGTGCCGGCGTCGTCGCCGCTGAGGCTGACGGTGATGTTCGTGCCCGGGTTGTGCTCCATGCCGGCCGGGGTGTCGGACGCCATGAGCGTGTAGCCGGCGTCGGTTTCCAGCTGGGCGTGCATGACCTTGTCCGCGTCCGCCCCTTCGGGTGACCCGAATTCCCCGAACGTGTTCACCTTCAGGGTGCCGCCGAAGACGCCTTTGTAGAACTCCATCGCCTGCCGCGCCTCGGCGCGGAAGCTCAGGTACGGGTTGAGCACGGAAGCCACTGCGATCTCCTTCTCCTCGAACGAGAGCAGCATCTTCGCAGAAGCCCGTGACCTCGACAAACGCGAGAATTTCAGACGACGAACCGGCGGTGCGCGTGCGGTTCCAACGGCAGCGCGCCGTGCAGCGCGGCCCGGGCGCGCAGTTCCAGCGCGCGGTCCAGCGGCGCGGTTCCGGGCACCGCGGCGGTGTGGAACGTGCCGCGGTCGAACAGGTACACCAGCGCGAGCTTGCGGTCGCGGCGGCCGGTCGGCTCGGCGAACTCGACGGTCGCCGACCGCAGGCAGCCGCCGTAGCCCGCCCGGGCCAGCCGGTCGGCGACGTCGACCAGGTCGCCGGTCAGCACGCGCAGGTCGCGGTCGCGGCGCCAGCACCGGACCGTCGAGCGGCCGCGCAGGTCCTGCGTCACTAGCGGGTGCACCGCGAGCCGGGCCGACGTCGCGGCGATCAGCTCCGCGTCGGTGCGGGCCAGCGCGTCCCCGTCCACCTTGAAGCCGACCGTGCCGCCGCCGGTGGGCGCCAGGCCGAGCGCGGCGCGCATCCGCGGGGCGGCCGCGGCGAGGGTGTAGAGGGACTGCAGGTGCGGGCGGGACGTCCAGCACCGGACGAACTTGCTGTCCAGCAGGGTCACGGGCGTTGTGTCCTATCTCGGGTAGAGAAAGACCGCCGGGCCGGGCGCACTGGCAATGTCCACAGTGGACGTCAGGCGCGGGGACGCGGGGTCGGAAAGGACAGCATGCGCCCGCGATCGGCGGTTCCGGTCCGGAACCACGCGATCACGCGGCGAACGGCAGCACTTCGCCGCCGAACGGTCACCGCGGGTCAGGTTCAGCCGATCAGCGGTATCCCTTTCGCCTCACGCGGAGGTGAGCACGACCTTCCCGAAGTTCTCGCGGCTCCGGAACCGCTCGAGGGCCGCCGGGGCGTCGTCGAAGGCGAACACGCTGTCGACGACCGGTTCGATCGGCCGCACCGCGAGCTGACGCAGGAGGTCTTCGGTGTCCTCGCGGCTGCCGACCCAGATCTTCCGCACGGTCGCGCCGCTGCGGAACAGGTCCATGAACTCGACCGGCGGTCCTTCGGCGCCGACGAACCCGACGAGCGCGATTTCGGCGTGGTGCGTCCCGGCGGCGACGAGCGACTGCGCGAACGTGCCCGGCCCGCCGACCTCGACGATCCGGTCCGCGCCCCGGCCGCCGGTCGTGTCGAGGACCGCCTTGCCCCACTCGGGGGTCGCCCGGTAGTCGATCACGGTGTCCGCGCCGAGCTCGGTCAGCTTCGCCGCTTTCTCCGGGCTGGACGTCGTCGCGACCACCCGCGCGCCGAGCGTCTTGGCCAGCTGCAGGGCGAACAGCGACACCCCGCCGGTGCCGAGGGTGAGCACGACGTCGCCCGGCCGCACCCCGGCCAGCGACGTCCACGCGGTGACGGCGGCGCACGGCAGCGTCGCGCCTTGCTCGTAGGTGAGCGAATCCGGGAGCGCGACGAGCGCGTGCTCGGAGACGGCGCGGTACTCCGCCAGCCAGCCGTCCCGGCCGTTCCCGTAGCCGACCAGCGCGTCCGGCAGCCGGCCGGCGATCCAGTTCGAGTGGAAGGCGTTGAGCACCCGGTCTCCGGTCGCGAAGCGCGTGACGCCTTCGCCGACCGCGGCGACCTCGCCCGCGGCGTCGGACAGCGGGATGAGGGCACCGGAGGCGTTGGTGAAGTGGTCGCCGTCGAGGATGAGCAGGTCGCGGTAGTTCAGCGACGTCGCCCGGACCCGGACGAGCACCTCGCCGCGCTGCGGCTCGGGCACGGGCTCTTCCCGCCGGACCAGACGGCCGGACTCGGCACGGTGGACGCGCACCAGACCTCCTCATGTTAACCAAATGACTAACATCGACCATGGCACAGCTGCCCGCATCCCGGCAACCGGCGATACTGGGACCATGGCCAGCCGCACCGCGACCCCTCTGGAGCACCCGGCCCTCGAGGACGTCACGTTCGCCGAGGCGTGCGATGCCCTGCGCGACCCGCACCGGCTCGCCATGGTCGCCGCCCTCGCGCGCGAGCCCGGGCAGTCGTGCGGCGCGATCATGCCGCCGGTCAGCAAGCCCGCCGCGTCGCGGCACTTCAAGATCCTGCGCGCGGCCGGGTTGCTGAAGCAGTGGGACAGCGGCACCCAGCGGCTCAACGCGTTGCGCCGCGAGGAGTTCGACGCCCGCTTCCCCGGCCTGCTCGACCTCGCTCTCGCCGAAGCCACCCGCTGATCCGGGAGCTTCCTCGCCAACCAGACATTTAGCGTTGCTAATAGTTCTGGGTCAGAGCTACTTTGGCGGCATGACCGAACTCGCCGAGCGGCTCCTGGGCGCCGTGCAGGGGATCCGCCGCGTCGTGCGCCGCCGGGTGCGCGCCGACGTCCCGGGCGCGCCCCTGCCCGGTGCGCAGGTCGAAGTCCTGCGCGTGGTCGCCGACCGGCCCGGCATCGGCGTCGCCGCGGCCGCGCGCGAGCTGCACCTCGCGGCCAACTCCGTCAGCACGCTGGTCAACCAGCTGGTCGACGCCGGGCTGCTGCACCGCGAACCCGACCCCGCCGACCGGCGCGCCACCCGGCTGGAGATCACCGGCGCGGCACGCGAGCGGATGGCCGCCTGGCGGCGCGCCCGCACCGGGCTCGTCGCCGACGCGCTCGCCGGACTGTCCGAAGAGGACACCGCGGCCATCGAACAGGCGTTGCCGGCCCTGGAAAAGCTCATGGGCGTCCTGAAGGAGCAGCCATGACCGAACCCGCGGTGCGGTGCACCGGTGTCAGCCATTCGTTCGGCACGACCCGCGCGGTCGACGGCGTCGACCTGGAGATCGCGCCCGGCGAGGTGTTCGGCCTGCTCGGCCCGAACGGCGCCGGCAAGACCACGACGCTCCGGATGATCACGACACTGCTGCCGACCGCGCCGGACCACATCACGGTCTTCGGTGTCGACGTCGCACGCCGCCGGATGGCCGTGCGGCGGCTGATCGGGTACGTCCCGCAGCAGCTGTCCGCGGACGGCGCGTTGACCGGCCGCGAGAACGTCGCGTTGTTCGCCCGGCTCTTCGACGTCCCGCGGGCCCGGCGCGCCGGCGAGGTCCGCCGCGCCCTGGACCTCGTCGGGCTGGCCGACGACGCCGACCGCGTCGCGAAGGGTTATTCGGGCGGCATGATCCGCCGGCTCGAGCTCGCCCAGGCCCTGGTCAGCTCGCCGCGGCTGCTGATCCTCGACGAGCCGACGATCGGACTCGACCCCGTCGCCCGCTCGGCGGTGTGGGAGCGGATCACGCAGATCCGCACCGACACCGGCATGACCGTGCTCGTCACGACGCACTACATGGACGAGGCCGAGCAGTACTGCGACCGCGTCGCGCTCATGCACACCGGCCGGGTCCGGGCGCTGGGCACCCCCGCCGACCTCGAGACCGACCTCGGTCCGGGGTCCACATTGGACGACGTGTTCCGCGCGGTCACCGGCGACCGCCTCGAAACCGACGAAGGAGGGATCCGCAGTGTCCGTGCCGCTCGCCGCACCGCCCGCCGTCTCGGCTGACCCCGGCCCGCTGCGCCAGGCACGCATCCTCGCTGCCCGCGTCGGCGCGATGTGCCTGGTGGAGCTGCAGAAGCTGCGCCGCGACCAGACCGAGCTGCTCACCCGGGCGATCCAGCCCGCGCTGTGGCTGCTGATCTTCGGCGAGACGTTCACGCGGCTGCGGGCGATCCCGACCGGCTCGACGCCGTACCTCGACTACCTCGCGCCCGGCATCCTCGCGCAGTCGGCGTTGTTCATTTCGATCTTCTACGGCATCCAGATCATCTGGGAACGCGACGCGGGTGTGCTCGCCAAGCTCCTGGTGACGCCGACCCCGCGCGCCGCGCTCGTCGCCGGGAAGGCGTTCGCCGCCGGGGTCCGCGCGCTCGTCCAAGCCCTGATGGTGCTGATCCTGGCCGCGATCCTCGGCGTCGGGCTGACCGTGAACCCGGTGAAGCTGCTGGCGATGGCGGTCGTGCTCGTGCTCGGGTCGGCGTTCTTCTGCTGCCTGTCCATCGTGATCGCCGGGATCGTGCTGTCGCGGGAACGGCTGATGGGCATCGGGCAGGCGATCACGATGCCGCTGTTCTTCGGGTCGAACGCGTTGTACCCGGTGGACCTGATGCCGTCGTGGCTGAAGGTGCTCAGCCACGTCAACCCGCTGAGCTACCAGGTCGACGCGCTGCGCGGGCTGCTGATCGGCACGCCCGCCCACCTCGGGCTCGACTTCGGCGTGCTGGCCGCGGCGACGGTCGCCGCGATCGCCGTCGCGTCGGCGTTGCTGGGCAGGTTGGCCCGTTGAGGCACATGTCTCACCGAACGGAAGCTTCATTCCCCGATGGCTAATCTCGGTTCCGTGAATGGTCGTCCGGGCGTGGCCTCTTTTGCCGGTTTGTGCGTTCTCGCCGGAATTCTGGTGGCCGGCACGATGGCGCCCGCCGCCATCGGCGCCGGCCTGCTGTCGAATCAGGTGAGCGATTCCGTGGACGCCATTTCCGCGCAGCTCGCCGCGGCCGACCCGCCGCTGACCACGACGGTGACCGACCGCGACGGCACGCCGATCGCGACGCTCTACGCGCAGTACCGGCTCCCGGTCACCGCGGCCGGGATCGCAACGACGATGAAGGCCGCGATCGTCGCGGTCGAGGACCGCCGGTTCTACACCGAAGGCGGCGTCGACCTGCAGGGGATGCTCCGCGCGGCGGTGAACGACAGCACCGGCGGCGCGCTGCAGGGCGCGTCGACGATCCCGCAGCAGTACGTCAAGAACTACCTCATCAACGTCGTCGACCGCACCAACCCCCTGGCCCAGCAGGTCGATCGGGAGGACTCGATCGCGCGCAAGCTGCGCGAAGCGAAAATGGCCGTCCAGCTCAACGACACGATGAGCAAGGACGATCTGCTCGCCGCTTACCTGAACGTCGTGGAATTCAGCGGAACCGTGTACGGGGTCGGTTCCGCCGCGAAAGCCTACTTCGGGACGACAGCGGACAAACTGACCGTTCCGCAGGCCGCGTTGCTGGCCGGAATGGTGAACAACCCGAGCATCTACAACCCGTACACGCACGCCGCCAAAGCACTGCAGCGGCGCAACCTCGTCATCGACGACATGGTCACCAACGGGTCCATCCCCGCGTCTTACGCCGCGACGGCGAAGGCGGCTCCGCTCGGTGTGCTGCCGAACGGTCCGGTGGCCCCGTTTTCGACGTGCATGGGCGCGGCCCCGGACGCCGGGTTCTTCTGCGCCTACGCGGAAAGCTACCTCGTGCACGCCGGGTTCACCGCGGACCAGCTGGCGACCGGCGGCTACACGGTCAAGACGACGCTCGACCCCCGCGTCTCGCAGGTGGCGAAGGACTCCGTCGACGCGAACGTGCCGACCACGCAGGACGGCGTCGCCAACACCTTCGCCGTCGTGCAACCGGGCGCGACCGGCCACCAGGTGCTCGCCATGGTCGCCAACCGGAACTACGGCACGGATCCCGCGCAGGGCGAGACGTCCACGGACATCGTCGCGGACGCGAGCAACGAGTTCGGCGCCGGTTCGTCGTTCAAGATCTTCACCTCGGCCGCCGCGCTCGTCACCGGGAAGGCCGGCCTGCAGACGCCGCTGCCCAACCCGGACAGCCAGTGCTTCCCGGTGCCGGACTCGCACGCGGCCTGCTACACCGTCCACAACGACGGCCACTACGCGGATCCGATCAGCCTCGCCGACGGCCTGGCGACGTCGCCGAACGTCGCGTTCGTCGGGCTGGAGAGCCAGGTCGGGATGCCCGCCGTGCTCGACATGGCCTACAAGCTGGGGCTGCGGAACACCCTCGCGACCAACGACGCCGGGGCCGCGCCGAACCCGGCGTCCGGCAACCCGCAGTACAGCGAACCGCAGTCGAAGTACTTCCAGAACCTGCTGTCGTTCACCCTGGGCAACAGCCCGGTGAGCCCGCTGGAGATGGCGAACGTGTCGGCGACGCTGATGAGCGGCGGAGTCTGGTGCCCGCCGAACCCGATCCTGTCGGTCACCGACCGGAACGGGAACGCCGTGCCGGTGGCGCAGCAGGCTTGCGAGCAGGTCATCCCGACCGGTGTCGCGAACACCCTCGAAGCGGGCCTGAGCAAGGACACGACGAGCGGCACGTCGGCGCAGGCCGCCCACGCGGCCGGCTGGACGCGGCCCGACATCGGCAAGACGGGGACGACGCAGCAGAGCGAGTCCGTCGCGTTCGTCGGCGGCGTCGACGGCTACGCGGTGTCGTCCATGGTCTTCGCCGACGGGCCGCACCCGCGCGAAATCTGCCCGGGCACCCCGGTGCACCTGGGCAACTGCGGGCACGGGGCGTTCGGTGGCACGGTCGCCGCGCCGCCGTACTTCCACGCGATGAGCCAGCTGCTCGCGGGTGTGCCGGACCAGCCGATCCCCGGGCCGGACCCGGCGTACCTGACCGCGCGGAACTAGCGCGGTTCGAGGAAGACGAGCGGGATCTCGCGCTCGGTCTTGGTCTGGTAGCCGGCGTAGTTCTTGAACTGGCCGGAGATCTTCGGCCACAGCTTCGCGCGCTCGTCGACGTCGGCGACGCGGGCGTGCATCGGCCGCTTCGGCGCGCCCTTGAGCGACACCTCGACCTCGGGGTTGTCGCGCAGGTTGAGGAACCACGCGGGGTGCGTGTCGTCCCCGCCGCGCGAAGCCACGACGACCAGCGTGTCGCCGTCCTGGTGCGGCGAGGTCAGCAGCACGGTGCGCGGCTGACCGCTCTTGCGGCCGGTGGTGGTGAGCTCCAGCACCGGCATGCCGGCCTGCCAGCCGACCCGGCCGCCGGTGAGCTTGATCAGGCCGCGGTGCACGGCGTTCATGGTCTTCAGGGCGAAGTCGCTCGGCATGATCACAATCTAGTCCCCGAGTTCGGCGAAACCGCCACGCGGCGGCGCACCGGTGTGCGAGGCTGCCCAGCGAACGGAAGACCTGGGAGAAAGAAGTACCGATGCTGATCTGGGGCTGGCGGACACGGATTTACGTGCTGGCGATGACGACTTTCCTGTGCGGCCGGTGCGGCAACCCCGCTTCGCACGCGGTGCGCAAGGCGGTCACGAAGTTCACCCTGTTCTTCATCCCGCTCTTCCCGATCAGCGTGAAGTACTCGGCGCAGTGCACGTTCTGCGGGATCGAGAACCGGATCCCGAAGGAGGACGCCGTCCGCCTGCAGGCGCAGGAGGAGGGGCAGCAGCAGGGGGCTCAGGCGGGCTACCCGCAGCAGGCTGCGTCGGGCGGGTTCCCGCAGCAGCAGGCTTCGGGTGGGTTCCCGCAGCAAGGTTCGCAGCCGTCGTCCGGTGGGTTCCCGCAGCAGGGTTCGCAGCCGCCGCACCCCTCGCAGCCGCAGGGGTTCCCGCAGCCGCAGCACCCGTCGCAGCAGCAGTTCCCGCAGCAGGGCCAGTTCCCCCAGCAAGGCAGCTGACCCCGCCGATGCCCGGCGCCGGGCGCGTCAGCCCGGCGTCCTTTTCGGACATTCAGGTCGCAACCGGGGCAAACTCCGCCATCCGGCCCGCGATCGAGGCGGCGGTCCCGGCGAACCGCCCGCAGGCCGCGGCGAGCAGCACCACGTCGGCCGCGGCGGCCGCCCCGTGCGGCCAGCCGATCCCGCCCGTCTCGTCGCGCAGGTCCCGCTCCGCGGTGCCGGCCAGGGCGACCGCGCCGGTCATCCCGGGGCCGTCCTCGCCGGCGAGTTGACCGCGAAGCGCCCGGGCGGCGGCCACGGCGTGCCCGCCCAGCCGCCCGAGCGCGGGCCGCACCTCCACCGGCACCCGCCACCGCGCCTCCGCGACGTCCCGCGCAAGACCACCCATCCGAGTGAGATCCGCGGCGGCGTGAACGGCGGCGACGACCGCCTTCACGTCCTCTTCCCGCGGCGCGTGCAGGGCCAGCAGCGCACACGCCTGGTCCTCGCACGCGGCCCCGAGCGCGGCGGCCGCGGCGGTGTCTTCCCGCGCCCGTCCGCCCAGCGTGCGGTCACTTTCCAGGACCGAACGCGTGGCCTCTTCGAACGCGATCGCGACCAGCGCGCAGAGGTCGGCCAGCCGCTGGGCGAGCGTGCCCAGCTCCTTCTGAAACGCCGTCGGCATGGCGGCAGGTAACCAGCCCGGACGGGTGTCGGCATCTCGTCGCCCGGCCCGGAACTGTCGGACCCCCGTGCTCTCCTCATCGGCAAGAGCGGTGCACCCCGCACCCGGAGGAGAAGGAGGAGCCCGATGGCAGGCGAAACGCTGGTGACCGTGGTCGGCAACCTGACGACCGACCCCGAGCTGCGGTTCACCCCGTCCGGCGCCGCGGTCGCGAACTTCACGGTCGCGTCGACCCCCCGCACGTTCGACCGCGAATCCGGCGACTGGCGCGACGGCGACGCGATGTTCCTGCGCTGCAACGTGTGGCGCCAGTACGCGGAGAACGTCGCGGAGTCCCTGCGGCGCGGAGCCCGGGTGATGGTGCACGGCCGGCTGAGACAGCGGTCGTTCGACACGAAGGAGGGCGAGAAGCGCACGGTGACGGAGCTGGACGTCGACGAGGTGGGCCCGGTCCTGCGGTACGCGACGGCGAAGGTGACCAGGCTGAGCCGCGCCGCGAGCGGCGAGGCGACGAGTTCGTGGACCCCGGAGCCGGTCCCGGTGGCCGCCGGCGTGGACCCTCCGTTCTGAGTCGACCCGGGCTCGACCGCCGGCGGTGACGATGGAGGGAAGATTCTGTCGAAATCCCGGCAGCTGGTTCGACGCACGAGTGAGACGAGGTCGAACCACGAGCGGGAGGGACCGAGATGAACGAGCAAACCGGAACACCGGCCGCGCACCCCGTGGTGAACCACCGGATGCTGGCGATGCTGCGAGCGGTCGCGGCCGGCCGAGGCCGGGTGTCGTGCAGCAGCGAGCCGGACTTGTTCATCGACGAAGTCTCGTGCGGCGACCAGTTCGCGGCCCACGCGCTGGCCCACCAGGGCCTGGTCCGGCCGGCCAGGCCGGGCCGGCCGGGCGAGCTGGTCCCGGCGATCCTGACACCGAAGGGGCAAGCGGTGGTGGCAGCACGCCGCCAGCCCAAAGCCGCCTGAAGGGGCGGCGCGAAGCTTGACAACTCCAGAAGGCAAGAGGCGGCACCCACAGCACTCGACGGCCGCTGTCCGGCCGGCCCCGACCCGCCCGGGGCCGGCCGCACAGCCGCGGCGGGCGCCAGCCCGTCGGCGCCCACCCGCACAGCCCGGGCCACAACCCACCAGCCAGCGGCATCCGCCCGGAGCGGCCGCGGCGGGCGCCACCCAGCCCCGCCGACGCCTGCCACCGAGCCCCACCCCGGCCCGTGGCCGTTCATCCGGCCGCCCGGAACCCGACGACCCAGCCGCACCCCAACCAGCCCGCCCGTCATCTCCAAGCCCCGCGCGCCCGGCACCCAAGCCCCGCCATGCCCAAGCCCCGCCATGCCCAAGCCCCGCCATGCCCAAGCCCCGCCATGCCCCAGCCCTGCGCGGCCCGGCACCCGACGGCCGCTGCCCGGCTGGCCCCGACCCGTGCAGGGTCCGGCCGGTGCGGCCGCGGAGAGCACCAGCGGCTCCACGAGCACCCGCCACCGGGCCCCGCCCCGGCCCTCGCCCGGAACCCGGCTGCCCGCAGCACCGCCCAACGCCACCGCCGACACTGCCCGGCCAGCCCCACCGGCCAGCGACCATCCCCGCGCCGCCCGGCACCCGAGCCCCACCGGACAACGCGACTACCGTGGCGCACATGAGCAACACCGAGGCCGCCCCCGCCGAGCTCGCCTGTGGCGACCACCCCACAGCCGCCGACCCCGAGCACCCGGCCGTCGAAATCCTCACCCCGCGCGAAGTCCCCCTGGGCGGCCCGCGCGCGATGCGGGTCCGCCGGACGCTCCCCCAGCGGTCCCGGTCGCTGATCGGCGCCTGGTGCTTCGCCGACCATTACGGCCCGACCGAGGTCACCGGCGCGATGGACGTCGCCCCGCACCCGCACACCGGCCTGCAGACCGTGAGCTGGCTGTTCGCCGGCGAGATCGAGCACCGCGACAGCCTCGGCACCCACGAGCTCGTCCGCCCCGGCGAGCTCAACCTGATGACCGGCGGCCACGGCATCTGCCACTCCGAGGTCTCGACCCCGGCGGCGAAGACGCTGCACGGCGTCCAGCTCTGGGTGGCGCTGCCCGAGCGGCACCGGAACACGGCCCGTGCGTTCGACCACTACGTCCCCTCGGTGAACCGGATCGAAGGCGCGGAAATCCGGGTGTTCCTCGGGTCCCTGGCCGGACGCACCTCACCGATCCCGACCTACACCCCGCTGCTGGGCGCGGAAATCGTCCTGGGCCCGGACGCCCACATGTCCCTCGGCGTCGACCCGAGCTTCGAACACGGCGTCCTGGTCGACACCGGCGACGTCGTCGTGGCGGGCAGCCGCGTCCGCGCGGCGGAGCTGGGTTACGTCGGCACCGGCGTGCGCTCGCTGACGTTGAGCAACCGCGGCACGGAACCGGCCCGCTTCCTCCTGCTCGGTGGCACCCCGTTCGACGAAGAGATCCTGATGTGGTGGAACTTCGTCGGCCGCACGCACGAGGAGATCGCGGCCTTCCGCGAGGCGTGGGAGGCCGAATCCGACCAGTTCGGCAGCGTCACCGGCTACACGGGCACGCCGCGGCGGCTCCCGGCGCCCCAGCTGCCGGCGGTCCGCATCAAACCGCGCCGGAACCCCGCGTCACCCCAGGAAATCCGCGACAGCTGAGCCGAACCCGGCGGCGTCGTCCAGCCACGGGTAGTGCCCGGCACCGGGCAGGACGACGACCCGCCCGTCCGGGAAGAGCCCGCCGAACTCACCGGCGACGGCCGGGCTCGCGATCCAGTCCAGGTCCCCGGCGATCACCAGCACGGGAGCGTCGACGGCCCCGAGCGCGACCCGGGTGACCGAGGGCTCGAAGGCGCCTTCGGCGTTGTACAGCCGCGCGGCGACACCGTTGCGCTGCCCAGGCTCCAGAGCTTGGTGCCGCTGAGCGGCTTCGTCCCAGCGGCCGTAGTACATCGGTGCGACGGCGGCCCAGTCACCACTGGTCGCCCGCCGCTCTGCGATGGCGTCGTAGGCCGCGGCGGCGGCCTCGAACCAGGGTGCGCCGGCCCGCCGGGCCATGATCCGCCGCCGGTCGTCGACGGACAATTGCAGCCCGACGGCCCGCGGGCTCGGCGCGACGAGTACGAGCCGCCGCAACCGGCCGGGATAGCGAGCGGCGTAGAGGACGGCGAGGCTGGCCCCGGCCGAGTGCCCGAGCAGGTCGAACCGGTCGAGACCGAGGTGCTTGCGCAGCGCCTCGACGTCTTCGACCTGCCGGTCGCACCGGTAGGTGCCGGGATCGGCGGGCACGTCCGAATCCCCGGTCCCTCGCAGGTCGAGAACAGCCAAGCGGTCGAGTCCGCCGAGGTCCCCGAGGTAGGCCCCGGCACGCATGGGCCCACCGGGCAGGCAGACCACGGGCTCGCCGCCGGATCCGAGAAGGCGGAAGGAGAGCGCGGTCCCGTCCGGCGCGGAGAAGATCGGCATCCCCGACCCTGTCACTCCGAAGGCTGCGCGAGCAACCCCGTCCGCGCGAGATAAGCGTCCAACGTCGCCAACCGGTGCTCACGCGCGCACTGCTCGACCTCCGCCGGCTCACCGCCATCCTCGATCAGGGCCAGCAACCGCTCGTGCTCCTCGACCGACGCCGGCGCCCGCCCCGGGACCGACGCGAACGTGCTGTCCCGGACCGCGGCGAGCCGCGTCCAGCACCGCTGCACCAGATCCACCAGGTTCGGGTTGGGGCAGGCGCTGAACAGCACCTCGTGGAACTCGGCGTTCAGCGCGGTGAACGTCAGCGGGTCGAACTCGGCCAGGCTCCGGCGCATCCGCTCGTTCAGCGCCCGGGCCTTCGCCAGGTCCGAAGGCGTCAACAGCGGTGCGGCGAGGCCGGTCGCCGCGCCCTCGACGATCGCCACCGTCTGCATCGCGTGGCGGTACTCGGTGGGGTCGATGGCGATCACCCGGGCGCCGACGTTCCGCTCGAACTCGATCAGCTCCTCGGCCTCGAGCCGGCGCAGGGCCTCGCGGACCGGCACCGCGCTGACGTCGAGCTCGCGGCCGATCTGGTCGAGCACCAGCCGGTACCCGGGCCCGTAGCGGCCGTCGAGGATCCTGGCCTTGATCGTCTCGTAGGCCAGCTGGGACTTCGTGACCGGTCTTCCCGAGGACGCGCTGATCATGTAGGAAACCATATATGGTCCCGTCGACGGATGACGCCCAGGAGGCCGCCCCGATGCCGAGTTCCCCGTCCGCCCCCACCGCGGCCGACCTGATCGTCGACGGCCTGCGGGCCCACGGCGTCGACACCGTCTTCGGGCTGCCCGGCGTCCAGACCTACGACCTGTTCGACAGCCTGGCCCGCGCCGGCGGGGACATCCGGGTGATCGGCGCGCGGCACGAGCAGACCGTGGCCTACATGGCGTTCGGCTACGCCCAGGCGACCGGGCGCACCGGCGTCTACACGGTCGTGCCCGGCCCCGGCGTCCTGAACTCCTCGGCGGCGCTGCTCTCGGCGCACGGCGCGAGCGCTCCCGTCGTGTGCCTGACCAGCGAAATCCCCCGCGCGTACCTCGGCCGCGGGCTCGGGCACCTGCACGAAATGCCCGACCAGCTGGCCACCCTGCGAACGATGACCAAGTGGTCGGCGCTGGTCGAGCATCCGGCCGAGGTCCCGGACGCCGTGGCGACAGCCTTCCGCGAAGCCGCGGGCGGGCGGCCGAGGCCGGTTTCGCTCGCGGTGCCGTGGGACGTGCTGGGCCTGCGTGCCCCGGCCGAGCCCGTCGGGCCGCGACCGCTTCCGTGCCCGGTCGTCGACCCGGTCGCCGTGGAGCAGGCCGCCGAGCTGCTGAGCGGCGCGCGGAATCCGATGATCATGGTGGGTGGCGGCGCCCGGCACGCGGCCGCCGAGGTCCGGGCGCTGGCCGAACGGCTGCAGGCGCCGGTGGTGCCGTTCCGCGGCGGCCGGGGCATCGTCGGTGACGACCACCCGCTGGGCTTCACCTGCGTCTCCGGCTTCGAGCGGTGGGCGGAGACCGACGTCGTGATCGGCATCGGTTCGCGGATGGAGCTGTCGTGGTTCCGCTGGCCCGACAAGCCCGCCGGTCTCAAGACGATCCTGCTGGACATCGACCCGAGGCAGGCGACGCGGCTCGAAGCGGACGTCGCGATCGTGGCCGATGCGGCCGACGCCACGGCCGCGCTGACCGCGGCCACTGGTCCACAGAGGACGGACCGGACCGCGGAGTTCGCCGCGGTGAAGGCAGCGGTGGCCGAACGGTTCGCCGACGTCGGACCGGAACTGGAGTACCTGCGCGCGATCCGGGACGTGCTGCCGCGCGACGGCTTCTTCGTCGAGGAGATCTGCCAGGTCGGCTTCGCGTCCTACTTCGGGTTCGAGGTGTACTCGCCCCGCACCTTCGTCACGTGCGGCCACCAGGGCACGCTCGGCTTCGGCTACCCCACTGCCCTCGGCGTGCAGGCGGCCTTCCCCGGTCGCCCGGTGGTGTCGGTGGCCGGGGACGGCGGGTTCATGTTCGCCGCGCAGGAGCTGGCCACGGCCGTCCAATATGGACTGAACGTCGTCGCGGTCGTGTTCGACAACGGCTACTACGGCAACGTCCACCTCGACCAGGAGCGGCTGTTCGAGGGCCGCGCGCTGGGCGGGCGGCTGGGCAACCCGGACTTCGCGCGGCTCGCCGAGACGTTCGGCGCGCTCGGCCTGACCGCGCGCACCCCGGACGACCTGCGCGGCGCGCTGGACAAGGCGTTCGCCGCGGGCCGGCCGGCGCTCGTGCACGTGCCGTGCGAGCTGGGCGCCGGTGCTTCGCCGTGGAAGTACCTGATGCCGAAGTCGGACCGCAGCTAGCCGGCGGCCACGCGCTCGAGCGCGGCGAAGACGCGCTCGACGTCGGCCGCGGTCGTCCGCCAGTTGCTGAAGGCGGCGCGCAGGGCCGGGCGGCCGTCGTACACCGTCGGGGTCAGGAACGTCGTGCCGTCCTCGGCGATGGCCCGCACGAGGGCGTCGATGTCCCGGTCGACGGCCGGGGCGAAGCAGACGACGTTGAGCCGCACGGGCGCGAGCAGCCGCCAGCGCGGCGAACCGTCGAGCCGCGCGCCGAGGTCCCGGGCGAGCGTCACGCAGCGCTCGACGATCTCGCGGTGCCCGTCCCGGCCGTAGGCCACGAGCGAGAACCAGGCCGGGAGGGCCCGCAGCCGGCGGGAGTTCTCCGGGGTGAGGTGCAGGAAGTCCGGCGTCTCGCCGATCTCGCCGAGGTAGGCGGCGTTGTTGCTGAAAACGCGCAGCTGCAGGTCGCGGCGGCGGGTGAACTGGACGGCGGAGTCGTAGGGCACGTTGAGCCACTTGTGCAGGTCGACGACCACCGAGTCGGCCTGCTCGAGCCCCGCGGTCAGCGCCGCGTACTGCGGGGCGAGGGCGGCGAACCCGCCGAACGCGGCGTCGACGTGCAGCCAGAAGCCGTACCGCCGCTTGAGCGCGGCGATCGCGCGCAGGTCGTCGAAGTCGACGGTGTTCACGGTGCCGGCGTTCGCGACGACGACGGCCGGCCCGTCGAGCGTTTCGAGCACCTCGGCCAGCTTGCCGACGTCGACGGCTTCGCGGCCGGGCAGCACCGGCACCTTCCGCAGCGATGACCGGCCCATCCCCAGGAAGGACAACGCCTTGAGGACGCTCGAGTGCGCCGATCCGGACAGCACGGTGACCGGCCCGAGCGCGGCGGCGCCGTCTTCGGACACCGAAACCCCGGCGCGTTCCCCGAGCCATTCGCGGGCGATGGCCAGGCCGGTGACGGTGGACATGGTGGCCCCGGTGACGAACGCACCGGAGAACTCCGCGCCAAGGCCGAACAGCTCGGCCAGCCAGCCGACGGTCTCGCGCTCGAGGTCGGCGGCGGTGGAATCCAGGCTGCTGGCCGGGTTCTGATCGTAGGTGGCGGCGAGCCAGTCCCCGGCGAGCGCCGCCGGGGTGGCCCCACCGGTGACGAACCCGAGGTAGCGAGGCCCTGCGCTACCGGCGAAGCCGCCTTCCCAGCGCCGCGAGAACTCCTCCAGCGCACCCCGGGCCCCGGCACCTTCGAGAGGCAGAGGCGCCCGATCGACGTCCCCGGGCGGAACGGCGGCGGCCCGCTCGGCCAGGCCGGCGAGCGCCTCACCGGCGGCTTTCCGCGTGGCGTCGAGCAGATCGGGCAGGGAGTCCAGGTCTTCGGCAAGCCTCGGATGCACGTCCCCGACGCTAAGCACCGCGAACGGCGTTGTCGCGGTCCAATCCGCCGAAACTGGCCCGGCTCAGCGACGCAGGAGCCGCCGGACGCGGGCCTCGGCCGGGTCGAACGCCACCCGGCGCAACGGTCCCACCAGCAGCACCACCACCGCCATCGCCGACAGCGCGGCGAGCACCATCGCCGCGACGAACTGGGCGGCCCCGGACGTCGCCGTCCCCAGCACCAGGTATCCCACCAGCACCAGGGCCACCGGCGCGAGCAACCCGCACAGCACCGGCAGCGGCGGCACGCGGTCACCGTCGGGGCGGCGGGCGGACACCACCGCCGCCCCGGCGCAGGTGACCGCGGCGACCAGGAGGCAGCCGCCGACGGTGTCGCTCAACCGGTGCCAGCCCAGGGCCACCGTCGCGGCCGAGACCCAGGCGACGCCGACGCCGCCGAGCACCAGGGCCTGCGCGCGGTAGCGGCGCGGCAGGACGATCGCGAGCGCCACCAGCACGGCCATCGCCGCGCTGACGTGCCCGCTCGGGAAGCTGTTGTGGCTCGCGACGCCGAACCGGTCGCCCGTGGCCGGCCGGTCCAGCACGTACAGCTTGAGCAGCTGCGCCACCACCAGTGGCGCGGTGAGCAGGAACAGCGCCGTCACGCCGAGGGCGAACCGGCGCCGGACCAGGGCGATCACCACCAGCAGCACCGCCACCCCGCCGAGCAGGACGACCTGGTCGGCCTGCCGCAACGGGTCCGCCCACTCGACCGTGTTCCCCGCCGCCTGGGCGCTGCGGACGACGCCGTTCTCGACGCTGCGCCCGGCTTCGGTGCGGACGAACAGCACGTAGGCCACGACGAACGCGAGGGCGAAACCGGCCGCGCTCGCCGCGAGCACGGCGGTGCGGGACACGGCCGCGGTGACGAGCGCGTGGCGGACGGGAACGGGTCGCGTTTCGGTGAGGGTCACTGCCATGTCCCCGAGTCTGGGGACGGCATTTCGGGATCCCGTCAGCGCGATGTCATGGTTTTGCTACAAGATCCGCCCGGGTCGCCACGACGTGCGCTTTTCCGAATAATGGCGCCGTGGCCGAGGTACTGGTGGTAGAAGACGACGCGGCGGTGCGGGAAGGACTGCAGCTGGCCCTGCGCCGGCAGGGGCACGTGGTGCACACCGCCGAATCGGGTGAGCTCGGCATCGAGGTGCTGGTGCGGCACCGGCCCGACATCGTGGTACTCGACCTCATGCTGCCCGGCATGGACGGCTTCGAGACCTGCCGCCGGATGCGGGCGTCCGGGCCGATCCCGATCATCATGCTCACCGCGCGCAGCGACGACTTCGACGTCGTGGCCGGGCTCGAAGCGGGCGCGGACGACTACGTCGCCAAACCGGTCGAGCCCCGGGTGCTGGACGCGCGGATCCGGGCCGTGCTGCGGCGGGGCGTCGCCGAGCGGCCGGGCGAGCCGCCGGAACCCGAGGAGCGCCACGGCGACCTGGTGATCGACCGGGCCGGGCTCGAGGTGACCAAGCGCGGCGCCGCCGTGTCGCTGACCCCGACCGAGCTGAAGCTGCTGCTGGAGCTCTCGCGCACGCCCGGGCAGGTGTACAGCCGTCAGCAGATCCTCTCCGCCGTCTGGGACCACGACTACCTCGGGGACTCGCGGCTGGTCGACGCGTGCGTGCAGCGGCTGCGCGCGAAGATCGAAGACGTGCCGGCGAAGCCGGAGTACGTGCAGACGGTCCGCGGGTTCGGCTACCGGTTCGGCCGCTCGTGATCCGGCGGATCCGCTCGTGGCTCGCCGGGCTGCGGCCCCGGCTGGTCGCCGCGTTCGCGGTCATCATGATCGTCGGCGCCACCGCCGCGGCCGGCGCGAGCTACGTGTCCGCGCGCAACGCCATCCTGGAGGGCATCCAGGACCAGACGATGCTGAAGCTGCGCGACCAGATCGTCGCGTACCTGCCGACCGTGTCGCTGCCGCCGACCCAGGCCACGCTCGACGCGTTCGCGGCCGCGCTCAAGCCCAGCGGCGCGCTGGTCGTCTACCACGACCTGCACTCGTCGTCGGGCATGGCGCCGCAGGACGTGCCCGGGGCGCTGCGCGAGGCCGTGGCGACCAGCACGAACATCCAGTTCCAGCGGGTCGACACCCAGGGCTTCCCGATGTTCTTCGTCGGGATCCCGGTGCAGACCGGGTCGGGCCGGACGAGCGGCCTCGAGGTCTACGCGGGGACGCCGCTGGGCCAGCAGCAGGCCGCGATCGAGGACCTCTCCCGGACGGCGTGGCAGACGGCCGCGCTCGCGCTCCCGTTCGCGGTGGCGGTGGCGCTGCTGGCGGCCCGGCAGGTGCTGCGGCCGGTGCGCGCGCTGAACACCGCGGCGGACCAGCTCGGCCGCGGCCGGCTCGACGTGCGGCTGCACGTCAAGGGCTCCGACGAGCTCGCGCAGCTGGTCACGACGTTCAACAACACCGCGGCGGAGCTGGAGCGCACGGTCGGCACGCTGCGCGCGATGGAGGCCGACGCGCGGCGGTTCGTCGCCGACGTCTCGCACGAGCTGCGGACGCCGCTGGCGGCGATGAACGCGGTCACCGACGTCCTCGACGAGGACGCGGGCCAGCTGCCGGCGGACACCGCGGTGGCCGCGCGGCTGGTCTCGGCGGAGACGAAACGGCTGACGCGGCTCGTGCAGGACCTGATCGAGATCTCGCGGTTCGACGCCGGGCGGGCCGAGCTCCGCCGGGAGGAGCTGGACGTCGCCGCCGCGGTCACCGACAGCCTCACCGCACGCGGCTGGGCACCCGGCTCCGAAGACTCCGAAAACTCCACCGTCGTCGCCGACCTGCCGCCGGGGATCACGGCCGCGCTCGACCGGCGGCGGCTGGACATCGTCGTGGCGAACCTCGTCGGCAACGCGCTGCGGCACGGCGCGCCGCCGGTCGAGGTGGTGCTGCGGGCCGACGGGGGTGCCGTCGTGCTGACCGTCACCGACCACGGGCCGGGCATCCCGGCCGAGGTGCTGCCCCGGGTCTTCGACCGCTTCGCCAAGGCGGACACGTCCCGGGCGCGGTCGGAGGGCAGCGGCCTCGGGCTGTCCATCGCGCGCGAGAACGCGCGGCTGCACGGCGGCGACGTCGTCGCGGCCAACACCGGTACCGGCGCTCGGTTCGAGCTGCGCCTGCCCCGCGAAGCCCGGTTCGGGGAGGCGCGGTGAAGAAGCTCCTCGTCCTGGCCGTGGTGCTGCTGGTGAGCGCGTGCGGCGTCAAGCCGACCGGGGTCGTCCCGGCCGGACCGGCGCCGACGCTGCGCAACCCCGGCAACCCGGGCCGCGACGCCGAAATGGTGCTCTACTTCGTCCTCGACGGACGGACGGCCCCGGTGACGCGCCCGATCGTCGACGGGAGGGACGCCGAAGCGGCCTTGTCGACGCTGCTGGACGGACCGACCGAAGCCGAGCGGTCCGACGGGTACCTGACCGACCTGCCACGCCGGGCCGGATCGATCGGGCTGGCGCCCGGGACGCCCGCGACGATCACTGTTTCGTTCCCGCTGAAGCCCGTCGGCGCGCTCGGGGTCAACCAGCTGGTCTGCACGGCGTTCGCGGCGCTGGCGGCCGAGGGCCGGTACCCGGCCGAGGGCACGATCGCCGTCTCCGGGCCGGACGTCCAGCTGCCCTACCAGGCGTGCCAGGCGTCCTGACCGCTGTCTACTGTGGACGCACGGTCGCCGAGGCGACGAAGATCGGGACGGCCAGGAAGAACCGGCCGGCGCCGGCGCGCGCGGACTGCTCCCCCAGCCAGGCTTCGAGCTGGGCGTCCGTCGCGACACCGGCTTCCCGGGCCGCGGCGGCGAGGCCGTCGAGCAGGGGCCGGAAGCCGCCGTCGGTGTCGACGACCGTCCGGACTTCGACGGCGACCTCGGTGAACCCGGCGTCGACGAGCAGGGTCCGGTACTGCCGGGCCGCCCGGGGGCCGGCGATGGTGTCGGCGCGGGCGTGGACGATCGCGCGGGTCAGCGCCGGGGAGTCCGAGTCGAGGACGATCGTGTCCCAGTCCTGCCCGCACAGCACGATCCGGCCGCCGGGCGCCAGCACTCGCCGGGCTTCCGCGACGGCGGCCGCCGGATCGGCGAGTTCGTGCAGCACTTTGTCGGCGCGGTAGCCGCGGAACTCGCCGTCGGCGAACGGCAGCCGGAGCACATCGGCTTCGACGAACTCCGCCGGCGCAGCCGACCCGCGTGTCCGGGCCGCGGCGAGCATCCGCGGGTCGAGATCCGCGCCCACCGCACGCACCCCGCGGGCGCACAGCTCCGCGACCGCCCGGCCCCCGCCGCAGCCGACGTCCAGCACCCGGTCACCCGGGCCGCAGCGCAACAGCTCGTACGTCGCTTCGCGCAGCTCCCCCGCTCCCGGCAATCCATCCACCAGGTCGAGGCGAGCCAGCAGCTCGGAACTCATGCCCGCCATCGTCGGCCTTCAAGTGCACGTGAAGTCAAGCTCCGGGGTACGGCCGGACCTCCCGCGCCGCCAGCAGCGACCGCGCCCACCAGTCCAGCTGGTCGAGCATCGCCTTCGCCGCGGTTGCCGCGGCTTCGTCGGTCGGGGTGCCGTCCGGGCCGAAGCGCGTGCGGGCGCCGTGGAAGCTGACCGTCTCGCGGATCGTGACCGCGTGGAGCTCGGCGAAGACCGCCCGCAGGTGCTCGACCGCGCGCAGGCCGCCCGACATCCCGCCGTACGAAACGAACGCGACCGGCTTGGCCGCCCACTCCGTGCGGTGCCAGTCGATCGCGTTCTTCAGCGAGGCCGGGTAGCTGTGGTTGTACTCCGGGGTGACCACGACGAACGCGTCGGCCGCTGCCAGCCGCGGCGTCACCTTCGCCACCTCGGCGACGACCGCCGGGGGTGGCGTCGCGCCGAAGGCCGGCAGCACCATCGGCAGGTCGGGTTCGGCCAGGTCGACCACGTCGACGGTGAACCCGCCGTGCTCGCCCGCGACGCCGGCCAGCCAGTCCGCGACCACCGGGCCGAACCGTCCTTCCCGGACACTTCCCACGATCACCGCGACCCGCACGGGTGCTTCGCGCACACTTCCTCCTTGGCACAGCGGCGTTGTTGCCGTCCGGGCCAGGATCAGACTTCAAGCTCGCTTGAAGTCAAGCACGCGCCTGTGGTTGGCTGGGAAGCATGGTGAACGCCACAGCCCGGACGCTGCCCGACCTGAGCGTCGGCGAACTCTCGCGGCGCAGCGGGGTGCCCGCGTCGGCCCTGCGGTTCTACGAGGACGAAGGCCTCATCCGCAGCCGCCGCACCGCCGGCAACCAGCGTCGTTACTGTCGCGACGCGCTACGGCGGGTGACCTTCATCCGGATGTCGCAGCGGGTCGGCATGCCGCTGTCGGCGATCCGGGAGGTGCTCGCGCTCCTGCCCGACGACCGCACGCCGACCCGGGCCGACTGGGCGCGGATCTCCAAGTGCTGGCAGGAAGATCTCACCGCGCGGATCCGCCAGATGGAACAGCTGCGCGACCAGCTCACCGACTGCATCGGCTGCGGGTGCATGTCGCTGGCCAAGTGCCGGCTCGCCAACCCGGGCGACCAGCTCGGCGCCGACGGGCCCGGCCCGCAGCGCCTCGCCGACCACCGCGGCGACGGCTACGAGGACTAGCGGCGCTCCAGCACGCCGCGGACGAACATCGCCTGCCCGGCGTGCTGGATGTCGTCGTCGAGGACGCTCACCAGCCGCACGCCGAGGGTCACCGGCGGGTCCCACGCCTCGTCGACGACCCGGTCGAGTGCCGTGTCGTCGACGTTTTCGAGGTACCGGACGGTCTGGTCGTGCACGGCGTCGTAGTAGCCGGTGAGCAACACGGGATCGTCGACCCGGACCGCCTCGACGTCGGCCGGGCGGTGCCCGTAGCCGGTGTCGCCCGCGGGGAACGGGAGGCCGAAGCGCGAAAGCCAGTCCTGGCCGGTCCACACCTGCTCGGTCCCGGCCACGTCCGCGACGTGGTCGTCCTGGACCCGGGTCAGGTGCCACACCAGCCAGGCGATCGAGTTGGCCTCGTCGTCGAGCCGGGTCCGGAGCTGCTCGGCGGTGAGCCCTTCCACCGCCGCGTGCACGTTCTCCCGGACCCGGCCGAACCCGTCGACGAGCAGATCGGCCACGTTCATCGGCTGCCTCCCGTTGCTGAACCCGTTCACCGGCGTGCTACCCGATCATGCCCGCCGGCAAACGGGTCCCGCTAGCGGAGCCGAACCTAGCGCGGCAGCAGCTGGTCGAAGAACGAGCGGTAGCGGCGCAGCGCGATCCGCAGTTCCTCGGTGGCCGGTTCCCCTTGCTGCCACTGGGCTTCCAGGTCGCCCTTGTGCTCGGCGAACGTCGTGGCCAGCGCGCTGATCACGGCGGCGACGAGCTCGTCCGCCTGCTGCACGGCCTGCTTCGGGTCGTCGACGAAGCCGGTCTGCACGTTCTGCCAGCGGTCGCGGAACCCGGTGACCTTGTCCTCGTCGATGAGCGGCGGGGTCTCCACGTCGCCGCCCGACTGCGCCGGGGTGGTCGCCGCGGCGGTGCCGGCGGTGTCCGGTCCCGCCGAAGCGGAAGCCAGGTCGGCGGTGCTCAGGTTCTGGTCGGTGCCGTGGTCCACGCCGGTCCCGCGGTCCGTGTCGGTGCCGCGGTCCAGGTCGGTGCCGCGGTCCACGTCGGTGCCCGCCTCGCGGAACTCGGTCCGCTCCTGGTCGGGGACGTCCGCGGTGCCGTCACGGGCGTCGTCGCGGGCGAAGTCGTCGTCGTGGTCGGTGCCGTGCCGCGTCAGGTGCTCGGTCATGGTCAGCGTCCTCCGTTCCACTCGGTCCGCGGCTGCGCGGACGCCTGGTGTTCTTCCTTGACGGTGTCGCGCCGGTCGGCGACGTCGTGGTCGTGACCGTTCCGGCGGTCGTGGTGGTCCTGGTCGTGGTCGCGGTCCCGATCGTGGTCGCGGTCCCGGTCGTGGTGCTCGTCGTCGGCACCGTCGGTCAGCAAGTCCTCGAAGACCGTGCGGTAGCGCACCATCGCGTCGCGCAGGTCCTCAGTGGACGCCCCGTCCCGCTTCTGCTGCGTGGTGTGCGCGGCGCGGTAGTGCTCCAGCGTCTTCGCGTGCCGCACCGAAAGGTCGTTCACCTGCTGCTCGTAGCCCTCGGTCGGGTACCCGCGTTCACCCATCAGCGCCACGAGGAGCCGGTCGGCTTCGCTGACCGCTTCGGTCGGCTGGTCGACGAACTTTTCCTGCACCTGCGCCCATTCCCGGGCGTAGCGCTCGCGCGCCGACGCCGACAGCGGGCGGATGTCGAGCTCCTTGTGCCGGCGCTCGCGCTCGGCGAGTTCCCGTTGCGCCGCACGGGGGTTGTCACTCTCCTTGACGACCCGCTCGTACTCCGGGCCGAACCTCTGCTGCAGCCGCTTCCGCTGCATCTCTTGCGTCACAAGCCAAATCACGGCGCCGAGCACCGCGACGGCCACGACGACGATCACGACGATCAGCCATGTGGGCATTGCGCAAACTCCTTCACGGATGTCGCCCCCGACGCGACCGGGTTGCCCGCTACCCGGGAGCCGAAAACCGTGTTCATCCGCGATTCGGCCGACCGGCCGCGTGGATACCGCCGGATGCCGAGGTCGACCGGCGGTGTAACGACGATAACAAAGAATGACTAGCGACGTTACCCCGAGAGTGCTATCGTCGATAACAGCAAGGCGGAATCAGCGTTATGGAGCAGGAAGAAGGGCACCGATGAGCACCACCACACCCCGCGTCGCGATCGTCACCGGCGGCTCCCGCGGCATCGGCCGCCAGGTCGCCGAGCGCCTGGCCGCCGACGGCATGGCCGTCGTCGTCAACTACGCCGGCAACGAGAAGGAGGCCCAGGCCGCCGTCGACGCCATCACCGGTCGCGGTGGCCAGGCGATCGCCGTCCGCGCCGACGTCGCCGAACCCGCCCAGGTCGCGGAGCTGTTCGACACCGCGGAGGCCACCTACGGCGGCGTCGACGTCGTCGCCCACCTGGCCGGCGTGATGAACGCGCCGACGCCGATCGCCGACACCGACTTCGAGGTCCTCGACCGGGTGCACCGCACCAACATCCGCGGCACCTTCGCGGTCGCCCAGCAGGCCGCGAAGCGGGTGCGCGACGGCGGCGCGGTCATCACGACGTCGACCTCGGTGCTCGGCCTGAACCTGCCCGGTTACGGCATCTACAACGCCACCAAGGGTGCGGTCGAGGCGATCACCATGATCCTGGCGCGCGAGCTGCGCGGCCGCGACATCACCGTCAACACGGTCGCACCCGGCCCGACGGCGACCGCACTGTTCCTCGACGGCAAGGACGAGGAGACCATCGACCGGATGGCCAAGCAGCCGCCGCTGGAGCGGCTCGGCAAGCCGGAGGACATCGCCGAGGTCGTCGCGTTCCTCGCCGGTCCGGCCCGCTGGGTCAACGGCCAGGTGCTGCGCGCCAACGGCGGAATCGTCTGAGGGGGACGGCCATGATCATCGTCGTCACCGGCGCCTCCAGCGGGATCGGCGCCCTCTCCGCCCGGGCGCTGGCCCGCGCCGGGCACACCGTCTACGCGGGCATGCGCGCCACCACCGGCCGCAACGCGCCCCAGGTCGAAGCCGCCGCCGCGTACGCGAAGGAACACGGCGTCGACCTGCGGAGCGTCGACCTCGACGTCGCCAGTCAGGACTCGGCGGACGCCGCCATCGAGCGGATCGTGGCCGAGCAGGGCCGGCTGGACGTCGTCGTGCACAACGCCGGACACATGGTGCTCGGCCCGGCCGAGGCGTTCACGCCGGAGCAGCTCGCGCAGCTCTACGACACCAACGCGATCGGCACCCAGCGCGTCAACCGCGCCGCGCTCCCCCACCTGCGCGCCCAGGGCGACGGGCTGCTGGTGTGGGTGTCGAGCAGCAGCGTCCGCGGCGGCACCCCGCCCTACCTGGCGCCCTACTTCGCGGCGAAGGCCGCGATGGACAGCCTCGCGGTCAGCTACGCCGCCGAGGTGGCGCGCTTCGGGATCGACACCACGATCGTCGTGCCGGGCGCCTTCACCGCGGGCACCAACCACTTCCCGAACTCGGGACACCCGGCCGACGAGGCTGTCGCGAAGGCCTACGAAGAGCGCTACGCGGGCCTGACCGACCACGTCGCGGCGAAGCTGGCCGAGATCACCCCGGCGGACGCGGACGTCGCCGTCGTCGCCGACGAGCTGGCCCGGGTGGTCGACCTGCCCAAGGGGAGACGGCCGTTCCGGGTGCACGTCGACCCGGCCGACGACGGCGGGTGGCTGGTCGCCGAGGTCGGCGACCGGATCCGGAGCGAGTTCCTGCGCCGGATCGACCTGGCCGACCTGCTCAGCCCGGCGGCCGGCGGAACCGGGTGACGATCACGTGGTCCTTCGCCGGCCCGCGGACCGCCCACTCCTGCCGCCAGCGGCGCGCGTCGAGCACGCGGTAGCTCCCGCGGTAGAAGTCGTCGCGGCAGGGGTGGTCCGCGTCCCAGTGCCCGGCACGCAGGTCGACGGCGTGGAAGAACCCGCCGTGGTCGAAGTGCACGTCGGCACGGCCGGGCGCGGTGGGCCGGTAGTGCAGCTCGCGGGTGACCGGGCCGGTGTACCCGCCGAGCCGCAGTTCGCCGGCTTCGCGGTAGACGAGGACGCCGTCCTCCTCGGAGAAGACGGCGGTGCCGGTGACGTCCCCGGCCGGATCGCCTTCGGCGGTGCGGATTTCCCGGTCGAACCGCCACTCGCCCGCGAAATGCGCGGCGAGATCGGGAACCGGCCAGTACTCCACGTGCCCAGTGTGCCACCCCGCGGCGGGCCGGGCCGGAACTGTCGGACCCCCGCTCTATAGTCGGCCGGGTGGCAGACACCGACCTCGCGACCGTGTCCGACGCGCTGGAGACCCTCCAGCGCGTGTTCGGCTACGACAGCTTCCGCGGCGACCAGGCGGCGATCGTCGAGCACGTGGTCGCCGGCGGCGACGCGCTCGTGCTGATGCCCACCGGTGGCGGGAAGTCGTTGTGCTACCAGATCCCCGCGCTGGTGCGGCCCGGCGTGGGCGTGGTCGTCTCGCCGCTGATCGCGCTGATGCAGGACCAGGTCGACGCGCTGCGCAACGCCGGGGTCCGCGCCGGGTTCCTGAACTCCACGCAGGACTACGCGGCCCGGCAGGAGACGGAGGCGGCGTTCCTCGCCGGTGAGCTCGACCTGCTCTACCTGGCGCCGGAACGGCTGTCGATGGAGTCCACCGCGCGGCTGTTCGACCGCGGGAAGATCGCCTTGTTCGCGATCGACGAGGCGCACTGCGTCTCCCAGTGGGGGCACGACTTCCGGCCGGAGTACCTGGCGCTGTCGTCGCTGCACGAACGCTGGCCGGACGTGCCGCGGATCGCGCTGACCGCGACGGCGACCGAAGCGACGCACCAGGAGATCTCGGCGCGGCTGAAGCTCGACGAAGCCCGCCACTTCGTCGCCAGCTTCGACCGGCCGAACATCCAGTACCGGATCGTCGGCAAGAACTCGCCGCAGCGGCAGCTGCTCGAACTGCTGCAGACCGAACACAAGGGGGACGCCGGGATCGTCTACTGCCTGTCCCGGAACTCGGTCGAGAAGACCGCGGAGTTCCTGGTGCAGAACGGAATTCCCGCGGTGCCCTACCACGCGGGCCTCGACGCGCGCACGCGCGCGAAGCACCAGTCGCGGTTCCTGCGGGAGGACGGCCTGACGGTGGTCGCCACGATCGCGTTCGGCATGGGCATCGACAAGCCGGACGTCCGGTTCGTCGCGCACCTCGACCTGCCGAAGTCCGTCGAGGGCTACTACCAGGAAACGGGACGCGCGGGGCGGGACGGGCTGCCGTCCACCGCGTGGCTCGCGTACGGGCTGCAGGACGTCGTGCAGCAGCGCAAGATGATCGACACGTCCGAGGGCGACGAGGCGCACCGGCGCCGGCTCGGCGCGCACCTGAACGCGATGCTCGCGCTGTGCGAGACGGTCGAGTGCCGGCGCGTGCAGATCCTCAACTACTTCGGGCAGCAAGCCGAGCCCTGCGGCAACTGCGACACGTGCTTGAGCCCGCCGGAGAAGTGGAACGGCACGATCCCGGCGCAGAAGCTGCTCTCCACGATCGTGCGGCTGCGCAACGAGCGGCGCCAGAAGTTCGGCGCCGGCCAGGTGATCGACATCCTGCTCGGCAAGTCCACGCCGAAGGTCACGCAGTTCCAGCACGACACGCTCAAGACGTTCGGCATCGGCACCGAACTGCGCGAGCCGGAGTGGCGCGCGGTGGTCCGACAGCTGCTGGCCCAGGGCCTGCTGGCCGTCGAAGGCGACTACGGCTCGCTGGTGCTCACCGAAGCCAGCGCCGAGGTGCTGGGCGGCGGCCGCGAAGTACTGCTGCGCCGTGAGCCCGAGCGCGCCGCGGCTGCCCGGGTCCGCAGCGCGCGCAAGGCCGCCCCCGCGGCGGACATGCCGGCGGAGGCGGCCCCGCTGTTCGAGCGCCTGCGTGCTTGGCGGGCCGGTGTCGCGAAGGAACAGGGCGTGCCCGCGTACGTCATCTTCCACGACGCGACCTTGCGCCAGATCGCCACGCAACGGCCGTCGTCACTGGCCGACCTGGGCACGGTCAGCGGTGTCGGCGAGAACAAGCTCGCCAAGTACGGCGAAGGCGTGCTCGAGGTGCTGACGGCGGAGTGACCTACCGGGCGGCCGGGCCCGGGCGCCCGTCCGGCCCGGTCACCGAGTTGACCTTGCGGACCGCGCCGGCGATCTGCTCGTGGTACTTGCCCTTGGTCTTGTCGTCGACGAACTTGGCCGCCTTGCCGACGGCCCCGTTCACCTTTTCGGGGTTCTTCTTGGCGTACGCGCGGGCGGCGCCGGCCGCGCCGGCCAGCACGGTGAGCTTGCGCAGGAAAGCCATGGTCGTCTCCCTCGTCGGTGTGCGGTCATCCTGACAACGCGGACGAACCACCCGGAGGTTCCCCGTGTGACGGGAGCCAAACAAAATTGCCGCGCGAGCGGCGCCCGGCGGCCTCTAGGGTCGGGTCCATGCGCGACCTGGCGGCCCTGCCGAAGGCCCACCTGCACGTCCACCTGGAAAGCACGATCCGGCCGGGCACACTCCGTGAACTCGGCGAGGCGAACGGCGTCGCCGTCCCCGCCGAACCGCCGCAGTTCGACGGTTTTCGCGCGTTCGCCGACTACAACGCGCTCATCCGAGCCTGTCTCCAGCATCCCGAGGACTTCGAGCGCATCGCCCGCGAGTACTGCGAAGACGAGCTCGCCCAAGGAACGCGCTACGCCGAAGTCACGTTCACCGCGGCCTCGCACGGGGAACGGCTGGGCGACCTCGAAATGCCCCTGGAGTCCGTCCTCAAGGGACTGTCCGGACTCGAAACCCGGCTCCTGCTGGACCATTCGCGACGCCGGCCGGTCGACCGCGCCGAGCGCACCCTCGACCTCGCGCTGAAGTACGACGAAGTCTTCGCGATCGGCATGGCGGGCGAGGAAAACCACTCCCTCCGTCCTTTCGCGACGGTCTTCGACCGGGCCCGCGCGGCCGGCCTCCACCTGCTGCACCACACCGGCGAGGACGCCGGCCCGGACAGCATCCGCGAAGCCCTCGAAGTCGGCCGCACCGAGCGGCTCGGCCACGGCATCCGCGTCCTCGACGACCCGTCGCTCGTCGCCGAGGTACGCGAACGAGGACTGGCCTTGGAGGTCTGCCCGTCGTCGAACGTGACGCTCGGGCTGGTCCCGTCGCTGCCCGAGCACCCGCTCCCCCGGCTGGTCGGGGCCGGGCTGACGGTCACGCTCAACACCGACGTCCCGTCGGTCACCGGCGCGAACCTGGCCGAGGAGTACGCGCGCGTCCGCGACGCCTTCGGTTACGACGACACCGCGATGGCGGACTTCGCGCGGGCGAGCGTCACGGCGTCCTTCGCGCCCGAATCGACGAAGCAGCGGATGCTGCGGGACATCGACGCCTGGCTCACACCGGCAGCAGGCGGGTGACCAGCGTGCCGAGCTGGTGCACCGTGCGGCACTCGTGCATCTCGACGACTTCGGCGTACTCCAGCGCCGCCGAGTCGCCGGTCGACCACAGCGACCGCCGCTCCGGGTTCAGCCAGTAGACGTGCCGGGCGCGGGCCTTGATCTCGCGGACCGCGTCGAGGTTCGGGTCGCCGCCGTTGGTGCGGGCGTCGCCGAGGATCAGCACCGACGTGCGCGGGCCGACCGCGTCGAGCCAGTTCGCGGTGAACTGGCGCAGTGAGCCGCCGTAGTCGCTGTGGCCGTCCCAGCGCACCAGCGCCGCTTCGGACAGCATGCGCGCGCCCAGGTGTTCGGGATCCGCGACACCGGTGGTGACCAGGTGGGTGACCTCGTCGGCGCTGTCCACGAACGCGAACACGCGGATCTTGCTGAACTGGTCGCGCAGCGCCTGGACCAGCAGCATCGTGAAGTTCGCGAACCCTGCCACGGACCCGGAGAGGTCGCACAGCAGCACGATCTCCGGCCGGCCGGGCCGCCGGTGGCGGTAGGCCGGGCGCAGCGGCACGCCGCCGGTCGAGAGCGACCGCCGCAGCGTGCGGCGCAGGTCGATCTGCCCGCGCGTGGTGCGCTTGCGCCGGGCGGCGAGGCGCGTCGCGAGCTTGCGGGACAGCGGCTGGATCGTGCGCCGCAGCTCGGCAAGCTGGTTTCGGCTGGCGATCAGGAAGTCGACGCGGTCGGGTGCGGGCGCGATCGCGTGCTTGGCGACGCGCTCGCGGCCGCGGACCTCGGCGGCCCGGCGGCGCGCCTCGGTGCGGACCTGGCCGCGGAAGCCTTCGACGCGACGGCGGATCTCGTCGCGGTCGAGCCGGTCGGTGAACTCGCCGCGCGCGCCGCCACCGCGGACCGCGGCCAGCACGCGAGCGATGAGCGTCTGCGGCTGGAGCCGCTCCAGCGTCTGGTGGGCCGAGAACCCGCCACCCGGACCCGACGACGAGCCGTACTGGCCCAGCATCTCGACGGCCAGCCCGGCGAGCTGGGCCAGCGCCTGCTGGTCGCCGTCGGCCAGCGCCGTCGCGAGTTCCGCACGCAGCTCGTCCAGGGTCGAAGGCCGGTCTTCGCGGGCCCGCTCGGGCGTGCCGATCCCGGCCGGGAAGTACAGGTCGAACGCGGCGTCGAAGACCGCGCGCTGCCCGCCGCGCCGGACCAGCGCCGCGGCCAGCCCTTCGCGGACCAGCGAACGGTCGTCCATGCCGAGGACCTCCAGCGCGGCCGCGGCGTCGACGGTTTCGGCAGGGCCGGCCGGAATGCCCTGGGCCCGCAGGGCCCGCACGAACGACGCGAGCCGCTCGGGCACGCCGCCGGTCACGACGCGTCCAGGACCTGTTCGAGCTTCAGGCCGGCGCCGGCCTTGGCGATGTCGTCCTGGTGCTTGAGGACGACGCCGAGGCTTTCCCGCACGACCTGCTCGTCCAACGTCGACGCGCCGAGCGCGAGCAGCGTGCGCGCCCAGTCGATGGTCTCGGCGACCGACGGCAGCTTGCGCAGGTCCATCGCCCGCAGCGCGGCGATCACCCGGACGACGGAATCGGCGAGCGCGGCGTCGATGCCCGGGACCTTGAGCCGGATGATGTCGCGCTCCAGCTCTTCGTCCGGGAAGTCGATGTGCAGGAACAGGCACCGGCGGCGCAGGGCCTCGGACAGCTCGCGCGTCGCGTTGGAGGTCAGCACGGCGAACGGCGCGCGCGTGGCGGTGATCGTGCCCAGCTCCGGCACGGTCACCTGGAAGTCGCCGAGCACCTCCAGCAGCAGGCCCTCGACCTCCATGTCCGCCTTGTCGGTCTCGTCGATGAGCAGCACGGTCGGCTCGTCCGACGAGATCGCCGTCAGCAGCGGGCGGCGCAGCAGGAACTCCTCGCCGAAGATGTCGGTGCGGGCTTGCTCCCACGTCTCGTCGCGGCCGGCGGTGATCCGCAGCAGCTGCTTCGCGTGGTTCCACTCGTAAAGTGCGCGGGCCTCGTCGATGCCCTCGTAGCACTGCAGGCGCACCAGCCGCGAGCCGCTCACCTGCGCGACTGCCTTGGCGAGCTCGGTCTTGCCGACGCCGGCGGGGCCCTCGACGAGCAGCGGCTTGCCGAGCCGGTCGGCGAGGAACACCGTGGTCGCCACGGCCGTCGACGCCAGGTAGCCGGCTTCGGCCAGCTTGGCCGACACGTCGTCGACGGAGGTGAAGAATCCGGTGCCCACCACGTGCCTCCTAAGCGATCGCTCACCAGGAGCGTACCCGACGATCGGGCTAGCATCGGCCGCGTGACCTACGTTGCCGCTCCCGGCCGATACGAATCGATCCCCTACCGCCGCACCGGGCGTTCCGGGCTCAAGCTGCCCGCGATCTCGCTCGGGCTGTGGCACAACTTCGGCCACGACAAGCCGCTGCAGACCCAGCGCGACATCACCCGCCGCGCGTTCGACCTCGGCATCACGCACTTCGACCTGGCCAACAACTACGGCCCGCCCTACGGCTCGGCGGAGGAGAACTTCGGGCGGCTGCTGGCCACCGACTTCAAGCCCTACCGCGACGAGCTGGTGATCTCGACCAAGGCCGGCTACGACATGTGGCCCGGCCCGTACGGCGAGTGGGGTTCGCGCAAGTACCTGCTGTCCTCACTGGACCAGTCGCTGGGCCGCATGGGCCTGGACTATGTCGACATCTTCTATTCCCACCGCTTCGACCCCGAGACGCCCCTGGAAGAGACGGTCGGGGCGCTCGACGCCGCCGTCCGCGCCGGGAAAGCGCTTTACGTCGGGATTTCGTCCTACAGCTCGGAGCGGACCGCCGAGGCCGCGCGGCTGCTGCGTGAGCTCGGCACGCCGCTGCTGATCCACCAGCCGTCGTACTCGATGCTGAACCGCTGGATCGAAGAGGACGGGCTCCTCGACACCCTCGAGGAGGCGGGTGCCGGCTGCATCGCGTTCTCGCCGCTCGCGCAGGGACTGCTGACCGACAAGTACCTGAAGGGCGTTCCGGCGGACTCGCGGGCCGCTCAGGGCAAGTCGCTCGACCCGGGCACCCTCGACGAGAACCGCCTGAACCGCGTGCGCGCGCTCAACGACATCGCGGCCCGGCGCGGCCAGTCGCTGGCGCAGCTGGCGCTCGCGTGGGCGCTGCGCGACAGCCGCGTGACGTCGGTGCTGATCGGCGCCAGTAGCGTCAAGCAGCTCGAGGACAACGTCGGCGCGCTCGGCAACCTCGACTTCTCTTCCGAGGAGCTGACGGAGATCGACGGCCACGCGACCGACGCGGACATCAACCTCTGGAAGCGGTCCTCGGACGCCTGAGACCCGGCGGCGGGGCGCCACGCGCGTCCCGCCGTTTCTCCGGCGTGACGTTGACCAGATTGGCTTTGGTCATAGGGAGGCGGGAGTGTCGGAAGACGCCGGCGCGAGCTGGCTCTGGGTGGACGACCTGCGGCCGGCCCCGCCGGGCTGGACGTGGGCGAAGACGAGCGCGGCGGCGATCGAGCTGCTCGCCGGCGGGGAGTTCACGGCGATCTCGCTCGACCACGACCTGGGCGGCGACGACACGACCCGCCCGGTCGTGCTGTGGCTGTGCGAAAACGACCGCTGGCCACCGGAAGTGCGGGTCCACACGGCCAACCCGGTGGGCCGGGAGTGGCTCGTCGGCATGGCGCGCCGCTACGGGCCGGGCGTCCGCTAGCCGGTACCGCGGGCTCGGCGGGCCTGGATCAGGTCGTCGCGGGCGCGGGCGACCCGCGAGCGGACGGTGCCGACCGGGCAGCCGCAGACGTCGGCGGCCTCGGCGTAGGACAGGCCGAGGACCTGGGTCAGGACGAGGACCTCGCGCCGCTCCGGCTCCAGGTCGTCGAGCAGCAGGCCCAGCTCGACGAGCTCCTCGAAGCCGGCCGCGGGATCGCGGGTGCGCTCGGCGGCGGCTTCCCAGTCGGTGTCGGCGATCTTGGGCCGGGCACCGGCGGCCCGGATCTGGTCGACGACCACCCGGCGCGCGATGGACAACAGCCACGTCCGCGACGACGAGCGGCCGGCGAAGCGGCGGAGACTGCCGAAGGCGCGGAGGTAGGTCTCCTGCGTCAGGTCGTCGGCCGCGGCGGTGTCGGTGAGGTGGGCGAGGAAGCGCCAGACGTCGGCCTGGGTGGCGCGGACCCACTCCTCCAGCGCGCGCCGGTCACCCCGCCCGGCGGACAGGGCCAGGGCCGTGACGCGTTCGTCGTCCTCACGGTGGGTCATGATCCGGAACTTAGCAGTGACGAGAACCCGGCGGGATCCGCCTTCCTCACTCGATCTGCTCGACCGCCCACTGCCGCCACGTGGCTCGACCCGGTTCAGTACTGGCCGCTGTAGCACTTCGAGTCGGCGTACTCGCAGTTCGTCCAGCCGATGATGAGGTGATTGACGTCGTGCGCTTCGGCGATCATGTGGGTGATGCCGCCGGGCCGGTTCGCGGTCAGGGAGATCGTCCCGAGACCGTAGACGGCGTCGGACGACGGACACCGGTAGGGCTCGACCGGGTACCAATCGCTACCGGCCACGTTCGAGCTGCCCTGGTAGCCGTAGAACACGACGTAGGCACACTCGCCGCCCTTCATGGACACCTTGACGTTCGACAACGTGACGGTCTTCAGCGACGACGACCAGGAGATGGTGCCCGTGGCCGAAATGGCCGTGGCACCGGCCCCGCCGGCGTGCACCGCCGCGACGGAGAACCGCGTCGGGACAGCGGCCGCCGTGCCGACCGTGGCCGCCAGCAGACCGACCAGGGCTCCCAGGGTCAGGACGAGCCGGGCGATCCTTCGCATCATGGTGTGCTCCTCGCGACGGGGCGTGGCCCGGCCGGCCCGGACCGCCGTCTCCACGCGCGGCGCGTGAGAGCCGTTTAGGGCCGCGTTCCTGCTGTCACCCGTTCGGCCGATAAAGCACTGGAGTATAGGGCGTTATACGCCCCTCACTCGATCTGCTCGACCGCCCACTCGGCCCACTCCCGCTGCATCGCCGAGAAGCGCTTGCCCCACTCCAGGACGAGCCGGCCGTAGACCGACTGGTTGTCGTCGCCCCAGTCGATCGTCCCCTCCAGTTCCGCCAGCCGCTTCTCGCGCTCCGCCGCCGTCTCGCCCATCGCCGCGACGTAACCGCGAGCCTGCTCCGCGGCCACCGAGCCGAGGAAGTAGACGCGCAGCAGCCCCGCACTGCGCGGGGGGCCGCCCGGATCGACCTCGACCAGCCAGTGGCGCAGCTCCGCCAGCCCGGCGTCGGTGATCTCGTACTCCTTGCGCCCGCGCGGGCCCTCGGCGTGGACGCGGATCATGCCCGCCGCCTCCAGCTTGCCGAGCTCGCCGTAGAGCTGGCTCTGCGTCGCCGGCCAGACGTTGGCCATCGCCCGCTCGAAGCGTTTCAGCAGGTCGTAGCCGCTTCCCGGCTCGTCGGCCAGCATGCCGAGCACCGCGTGTCGAAGGCTCATGCCGTCATCATGACATTCCACTCTTGACATGTCGACTCCGGAGCTTCTAGTTTCGACATGTCAAAGTTGGAACGTCGGGAAGGGACCCGCCGTGAACTACCTGAAGAGCCTCCTGCCGTGGATCGCGTTCGCCGTGGTCGCGACGCAGTTCGACTGGCGCTGGTCAGGGCTCACCGGCCTGGCCATCTCCACCGGCCTCCTGCTGCTGGCCCGCCGTGCCGGCCGCAAGGCCGACACGCTGATCCTCGAATGGAGCGGCTTCGCGTTCTTCGCACTGCTCACGGCCGTCGCTTTCACCTTCCCGGCGTCGCCGCTGAAGACCTACACCGGCGCCCTCACCGACGCCTGGCTGGCGCTGACCGCTTGGGGCTCGCTCGCCATCGGGCAGCCGTTCACCCTCGGCATCGCCCGCACGACGACGCCCGAAACCCTCTGGGGCAACCCGATCTTCCGCCGGGTCAACGTCGTCATCACGCTCGTCTGGGCGATCAGCTTCACCGTCGGCGGCCTCGCCGGCATCGCACTGCTGAACTTCGCGCCGCACGCGACGGCGGCGTTGATCGCGCTCAAGGTCGTCTGCTTCGCGGTTCCCGTCGCCTTCACCATCCGCTACCCGCGCATCGTCCGGGCCAGGGCAGCTGCATGACCACGACCGGGTTCCACCTCACCGGCGCCTACGCGCCCGTCCACGACGAGCTGACCGCGTTCGACCTGCCGGTGACCGGCGCGCTGCCGCCCGAGCTGACCGGCTGGTACCTGCGCAACGGCCCCAACCCGCGCGAGGACAGCGCGCACTGGTTCACCGGCGACGGCATGGTCCACGGCGTCCGGCTCGAGCACGGCCGCGCCGCCTGGTACCGCAACCGCTGGGTGCGCACGGACAGCTTCGCCGACCCGGATCTCAAGCTGTACAACGAAGACGGCTCCCGGAACCTGCGCGCCAGCGTCGCCAACACGCACGTGGTGAACCACGCCGGCCGCACGCTCGCGCTCGTGGAATCCTCGCTGCCGTACGAGATCACGACGGACCTCGAAACCGTCGGCGCCTACGACTTCGGCGGCGAACTGGCCGACTCGATGACCGCGCACCCCAAGATCTGCCCGGTGACCGGGGAACTGCACTTCTTCGGCTACGGCAGCGTCACCGCGCCGCACGTGAGCTACTACCGCGCCGACGCGGCCGGGAAGCTCGTCGTCAAGCAGCCCATCGAAGTCCCGGGCCTGACGATGATGCACGACTTCGCGCTCACCGCGGGGCACGCCGTCTTCTACGACCTCCCCGTCGTGTTCGACAAGGCATCGGTCGGGAAGGGCATGCCCTACGCGTGGAACGCGGGCTACGGCGCCCGGCTCGGCGTGCTGCGGCGCGACCGGCCCGAAGCCGGCGTGCGCTGGCTGGAGATCGAGCCCTGCTACGTCTTCCACACGCTCAACGCCTTCGACGCGCCCGACGGCCGGATCGTCGTGCACGTCCTGCGCTACGACCACCAGTGGCAAGCCGGCCACGACGACCTGCCGGCGTTCCTGCACCGGTGGACGATCGACCTCGCCGCGGGCACCGTGACCGAAGACCGGCTCGACGACCGCCCGGGCGAGTTCCCCCGCATCGACGACCGGCTCGCCGGGTCCGACGCGCGCTTCGGGCACGTCACCGGCCGCGAGGTCCTGCGGCGCCACGACCTGCACACGGGAACGGCCACCGAACACGCCTTCGGGGCCGGTCACGTCCCCGGCGAAGCGGTGTTCGTCCCGGCTGACGACGGCGAAGGCTGGCTGCTCACGTACGTCTACGACGCGGCGGAAGACCGCAGCGACCTCGTCGTGCTCGACGCCGGGAACGTCGCCGCGGCGCCGGTCGCCACGGTCCACCTCCCGCGGCGCGTCCCCGCAGGCTTCCACGGGAACTGGCTGCCGGACGCTTAGGCGAACTTCGTCTTCGGCCGCTCCTGCCGCACGCCGTCGACGAAGACGTCGACCTTCTCGTCGAGGAACGCCACCAGGCCGGCGACGCGGGTGCTCTCCGGCAGCGGCGTCGGATAGCTCCACGCGAGATCGGCGTGCCCGCTCACGTCGAAGTGCTCGGCGGCGCCCTTGTACGGGCAGTGCGTCACGGTGTCGATCTTCTCGAGCAGGTCCATCCGGACGTCCACGCGGGGCAGGTAGTAGCGCGTCGGCAGGCCCGTCTCGAACAGCAGGTGCGGCCGCACGGTGTCGGCGACCGTGACGCCGTCGACCTCGATCCGCACATGGCGCGAGCTGGGCAGGACGTCGACGCGGACGCCGGGGTCGCGCGGGTGCGTGAAGATCTGTTCGTCCTCTTCGAACCAGTCGAAGACGCCGAACTCGAAGCGCACGTGGCCGCGCAGCTCCTCGATCGGCGAATCCGGGTATTCCAGCGCGCCGTCCACCGCCTCGGCTCGGCCAACCTTTATCGTCGACCGAACACCTTCTCCGCGGCTGGGCGAGTGCGACGTCCGGCCGGAGGGGGCGAGAACGCCGCTCACGACGTCCGCGCGCGGGAAGTAGTACGTGGGGTAGTACGGGACTTCCCACACCAGAAGGGGGTGCACCGTGTCCGCGACGAGCTGCCCGCCGAGGAACACGCGTACCCGCTTCGCGCCTTGTGCCACGCGGACCCGGCCGCGTACCGGAGTGCTCATGCCCCGGTCAACGGGTCCCGAACCGGGCGTATTCCGGCGAAACCGGGGCTCGGACGGCTAGCGTGGCAGGAAGCACGAGGACGAGTGGAGGCGGGCACGGGTGGCCGGCGTAGATGCTCCAACGGTCGGGACCCCCGCCGGGATGCGCAAGATCAACCAGCGGGCGGTGCTCGATCTGCTGCGCCGCAGCGGCGCGGCGACCCGGCCGCAGGTGGCGAAGGAAACCGGGCTCTCGAAGCCGACGGTGAGCCAGGCCCTGCTGGCGCTCGAAGCCGCCGGACTGGCGCGCCCGACCGGGCAGACGTCCACCGGCACCGGCCGCTCGGCCGTGCTGTACGAGGCCGACCCCACCGCGGGGTACGTGCTGGGCGTCGACATCGGGCGCGAGCACATCCGCGTCGCGGTGTCGGACCTGGGCGGCGCGATCGTGGCCCGCCGCGACGAGCGCAACAGCGCCCGCTCCGGCGCGGCCCTGGTCACGGCGGTCGGCAAGATCGCGGCTTCGGCGATCGCGGAGGCCCGGCTCTCGGCCGCCGACATCGTTGTCCGCGTGGTCGGCTCCCCCGGCGTCGCCGATCCGGAGAAGCGTTGCTTCCGGCACGCGCCGAACCTGCCGGGGTGGGGCCGGGCGGGGCTGATCGACGACCTCGAAGCCGAGCTGGGCCCGGACCTGATGGTGGAGAACGACGCGAACCTGACGGCGGTCGGCGAAGGCGAAAGCGGCGCCGCGCGCGGGGCGTCGGTGTTCGGCTGCATCACGATCGGCACGGGCGTCGGCATGGGCATGATGGTCGACGGCCGCGTGTTCCGCGGCGCGACGGGCGCGGCCGGCGAGATCGGCTACCTCCCGTACGGCCGCACGCGCTCGTCGTCGGAGGACGGCACGCCCCCGGCCCGCGGCCACCTGGAAGAGGCGACGGCGGCCCAGTCGGTGGTCCGCGGCGCCCGCGAACTCGGCCTGGGCACGGCGAAATCGGCCCGCGAGGTGTTCCGCCTGGCCCGCGAGGGCGACGAACTGGCGCGGCAGGCCCTGGAGGCCGAGGCGGATCGGCTGGCGTACACGGTGGCCTCGGTGGCGGCGGTGATCGACCCGGAGCTGATCGTCCTGGGCGGCGGCATGGGGACCGCGGCGGACCTGCTGCTGGAACCGCTGGACCGGGCGCTGCGGGCGTTCACGCCGTTGGTGCCGAAGGTGGTCCAGGGCGAACTGGGCGAAGACGCGGTGCTGACCGGCGCGATCAGCGTCGGCCTGCGGGCGGCCGAAGGGCTGGTCTTCGACCGCCGCGTCGGGGCGGCTTAAGCCGCGCGCCAGGCTTCGCCGCCCGTCGAGATCCGCCACGGGGTCAGCTTCAGCACCGTGATCTTCGGGTCGCGGTGGTCCTCGCCGCCCAGGATCTTCGGGTCGTAGCCCAGCGGCTCCGGCGCCGACGCGAACAGCTCCCACAGGTACTCGCGCGTCGGCTCGTCGTCGGCGAACTCCGCGTGGCACTCCGCCACCGCCACCTCGTGCGCGGGGTCCCAGTACGAGCACGACACGTACGGCGTCGCCGCCAGGTGCGCCACCTTCAGCGGCGTCGGGCGGGTGAACAGCCACCCCGTCAACCCGTCCGGCCCTTCCTGCCAGATCGGGTGGACCACCCGCGACCGCGGCCGGCCCCGGCCGTCGACGGTCACCAGCGTGCACCAGACGATCCGGTGCGCGACGCGCACGAACGCTCCGGCCAGCTCGGCCGGCACTCTGCTAGATTCCACAACCATGGTTGTGCATCCTAGCAGGCTCGACCTCTCGCTGGTCGCCCTCTTCGCGGGCTGGGCGATGACCGACGAGGTCCAGCGGCGGCTCGCCGATCGTGGTCTCGGCGACCTCAGGTTCAACGACGGCGTCGTCATCCAGCACGTCCTGGCCGCGCCGCTGTCCATCACCGCGCTCGCCGAACGCATGGGCGTCACGCAGCAAGCCGCGTCGAAGGCCGTCAAAGACCTCGAAAACCGTGGCCTGCTTCAGCGAATCACCGACCCGGCCGACGCGCGCACGAAACTGCTGCACCTCACCGAGCACGCGCGCCAGGCCGTCGAAGTCACCCGCGACCTCCGGCGGGACCTCGAAACCGAGCTGGAAACGGAGTTCGGCGCCGGACGCGTGGAAGACGCCCGGGCCCTGCTGGCCGCCGTCATCGGCCGCTTCGGCGGTGACGACGCAATCCGCGCCCGTCGCGTCCGGCCGCCGCGCTGATTACCCGCGACGTAATCGACGGCACAAGGACTTCGACGCCGTCGAAAACACCACTCGCCGGTGCGACCACGGAAATCAAGCACGTCGTCGCCGAGCACTGGGACGTCAAGCAACCCCTGGGCGCGTGATGACGCAGGTCCCCGACGCCGTGGCCAGCAGCTTGCCCTCGGCGTCGCGGATCTCCCCTTCGGCGAACGCGATCCGCGAGCCCTCCTTGACGACCCGCCCGGTCGCGCGGATCTCACCGCGGCCCGCGTGGATCGCGCGCAGGTAGCTCACCTTCAGCTCCACCGACGAGTAGCCGACGCCGGCCGGCAGCGTCGTGTGCACCGCGCAGCCGACCACCGAGTCCAGCATCGTGGCCGCGACCCCGCCATGGACCATCCCGATCGGGTTGTACAGCGACTCGTCCGGCTCGGCGACCGCGACGACCTCGCCGTGGCCGATGTGTTCCCAGCGCAGCCCGAAGTGCGCGGCGATCGGCGGGCCGGGGACGCGCCCCTCGGCGACCGCCGTCAGGTAGTCGAACCCGGACATGGTGGCGCCGAACCGAGCCGTCGCCAAGGGGTCCTGCCACGTGATGGTCTTCGAACGGACCTGCGCTTCGACGTCGGTCATCCCGGCTCCTCGACTATGACAACTGTCTTAACCGCAGCTTCGCCCGCGCGCCCGCCGTCGTCAAGCGCCGCGTGACCGAGGCCACCGGTGGTCCGGCCGCGGGGCGGGTGGAATCATCCGGGGGTGAGCACCGACCGCAAGCTGATCGACCCGGAACGCGTCGCGGCGGCGGTCGACGGGCTGGGCGACCGCGCCGTCATCGACGAATGGGCCCAGCGCTTCTCCGTCGTCGCCGACCCGTCCCGGCTGGCGCTGCTCGTCTCGATCCACTACGCCCGCGAAATCAGCGTCACCGACCTCGCCGCGGTCACCGGCATGACCGACACCGCGGTTTCGCAGGCCCTGCGGCTGCTGCGCGCGCACGGGCTGGTCACCACACAGCGCACCGGGCGCGTCGTGCGGTACCGGCTCGCGGACGCGACCGTGCACGAACTCATCCATCGGGTGCGGCCGCACCCCCAGGAGCCCACACCCGATCGGGGTGACCGGTAGCGTGCGGGCATGACGGGATTGCCCGAGACCATCACCGCGTGCCTGTTCGACCTCGACGGAGTGCTTACCGGTACGGCCGTACTCCACAGTGAAGCCTGGAAACGGACTTTCGACGAGTTCCTGCGCGCCCGCGACGGCGAAGACTTCCGCGAATTCACCGCCCAGGACTACGCGACCTATGTGGACGGCCGGCCGCGCGCCGACGGTGTCCGTGAATTCCTGCGCTCGCGCGGGATCGAGCTGCCCGAAGGCACGCCCGACGACCCGGTGGACGCCCCGACCGTCAACGGCGTCGGCAACCGCAAGAACGAACTGGTCCTGAAGATCATCGACGAACGCGGCGTCAACCCCTACCTCGGCTCGGTGCGCTACCTCGAAGCGGTCAAGGCGGCCGGCCTGCGGATCGCCGTGGTGACGTCGTCCGCGAACGGCGCGAAGGTCCTCGACGGCGCCGACCTGAGCAAGTACGTCGAAGCCCGCGTCGACGGGCTCGTCATCCGCGAGCGCGGGCTCAAGGGCAAGCCCGCGCCGGACTCGTTCCTGGCCGGCGCCGCGGAACTGGGCGTCGAACCCGCGCACGCGGCCGTGTTCGAGGACGCCCAGTCCGGCGTCCAGGCGGGGAAGGCCGGCGGCTTCGGCTACGTCGTGGGCGTGAACCGGGCCGACCAGGCCGCCGAGCTCAAGGCGCACGGGGCCGACATCGTCGTCGACGACCTCGCCGACCTCCTGGAGGATTGATGACCGAAGAAGAACCCCGCGGCTACGAGTGCTCGCCGTGGGAGCTGCGCTGGCGCGGCATGGACGTCGACGCGCTGCAGCGCACCGAATCCGCGTTCGCCGTGTCGAACGGGCACATCGGGCTGCGCGGCACGCTCGAGGAAGCCGAGCCGCGCGGGCTGCCCGGTACCTACCTCAACGGTTTCTACGAGCAGCACGAACTCCCCTACGCCGAAGCGGGCTACGGCTACCCCGAAGAGGGCCAGACCGTCGTCAACGTGACCGACGGCAAGATCATCCGGCTGCTGGTCGAGGACGAGCCGCTGGACATGCGCTACGGCGCGGCCACCGCGCACGACCGCGTGCTCGACTTCCGCAAGGGCACGCTGAGCCGGACCACCGAGTGGTCGTCGCCGACCGGGCGGCGCGTGCGCGTGCGCACCGAGCGGCTGGTGTCGTTCACCCAGCGCGCGATCGCCGCGATCCGGTACGAGGTCGAGCCGCTCGACGAGGACCTGCAGCTGGTCGTCCAGTCCGACCTGCTGGCCAACGAGCCGATCGAGTCCGACACCAGCGACCCGCGCGTGGCCGCCGCGCTGAACTCGCCGCTGGTCGGCGAGTTCCACCGCGCGTCGGACTACAACGCCGTGCTGGTGCACCAGACCCGCCGCTCCGGGCTGCGGATGGCCGCGGCGATGGACCACAAGATCGAGGTGGACGACGGGATCCGCGCCCGCATCCACTCCGAGGAGGACCTCGCGCGGCTCACCGTCGCGGTCGACGTGCCGAAGGGCGGCCGGCTGCGCATCACGAAGTTCCTCGCCTACGGCTGGTCCGCGCAGCGTTCGGTGCCCGCCCTGCGTTCGCAGGTCGAAGCCGCGCTCGCGGGCGCGCGCCAGACCGGCTGGAAGGGCCTGATCACCGAGCAGCGCGCGTTCCTCGACGACTACTGGGCCACCTCGGACATCGAGATCGACGGCGATCCCGAGCTGCAGCAGGCCGTCCGCTTCGCGCTGTTCCACCTCCTCCAGGCCGGTGCCCGCGGGGAGAGCCGCGCCATCGCGGGCAAGGGCCTGACCGGCCCCGGGTACGACGGGCACGCCTTCTGGGACACCGAATCGTTCGTCCTGCCGGTGCTCACCTACACGATCCCGGACGCGGCGCGCGACGCCCTGCGCTGGCGTCACTCCACAATGGACAAAGCGCGGGAACGCGCGCACCAGCTGGGGTTGCGCGGCGCGGCGTTCCCGTGGCGGTCGATCAACGGCGCCGAGTGCTCGGCGTACTGGCCGGCGGGCACGGCCGCCTTCCACGTCAGCGCGGACATCGCCGACGCCGTCCTGCGCTACCTCAACGCGACCGGCGACGAGGAGTTCGAGCGCGACTACGGCACCGAACTGCTGCTGGAAACCGCGCGGCTGTGGGCGTCGCTCGGGCACCACGACCGGCACGGCGACTTCCGCATCGACGGCGTCACCGGGCCGGACGAGTACTCGGCCGTGGCGGACAACAACGTCTACACGAACCTGATGGCGCGCCGGAACCTGCTGGCCGCCGCGGAATCGTGCGAGCGGCACCCGGACGTGGCGGCGCACTTCGGCGTCGACACGGTCGAGCTGGACTCGTGGCGCGCGGCCGCCGCGGCGATGTACCTGCCCTACGACCCGGAGCTCGGCGTGCACCCGCAGTCGGAGGGGTTCCTCGACCACGACGAATGGGACTACGAGAACACCGACCTCGCGCACTACCCGCTGCTGCTGCACTTCCCGTACTTCGACCTCTACCGCAAGCAGGTCGTGAAGCAGGCGGACCTGGTGCTGGCGCTGCACCTGTGCGGCGACTCGTTCAGCCCCGAGGAGAAGGCCCGCGACTTCGCCTACTACGAGGCGAGGACCGTGCGCGACTCCTCGCTGTCGGCGGGGACGCAAGCGGTGGTCGCGGCCGAGGTCGGGCACCTCGACCTGGCCTACGACTACCTCGCCGAAGCGGCGCTGACCGACCTGCACGACGTGCACAACAACGTGCGCAACGGTTTGCACATGGCGTCGCTGGCCGGGGCGTGGCAGGGCGCGGTGGCCGGCTTCGGCGGCCTGCGCGACCACGGCGGGACGCTCGCGTTCGCGCCGCGGCTGCCGGCGCAGCTGGACCGGATCACCTTCCGGCTGATGTTCCGCGGCACGCGGTTCCAGGTCGAGATCGACCGCGACCAGGCGACTTACCACGTGCTGGACGGCGACCCGCTCGAAGTGCTGCACCACGGCGAGCGCATCACGGTCGCCGCGGAGCCGCAGCGCTTCGCGATCCCGAAGATCGACGCGGGCGAGCCGCCGGTGCAGCCGCCGGGGCGCGCCCCCATGCGGCGCGACTCGGAAAAGCTGCGTCAGTACGCCGAACCGGCGAACCCGATCAGCGAGGTCTACTCCGACTGAGGCGTCACCCCGGGAGGTCGTCCGCGGCCTCCCGGCCGGGTGGGGCCGGGATCTCCTCGGTCCCACCCGGGTTGACGTCCGGGTCCGGCGCGGTCGGCACGTCGTGCGTCAGCTGGCCGGGCGTGGGCAGCTTCGGGAGTTCGTCGTCTTCGTCGTCCAAGGCGTGGATGCGCTGCTGCTCGCTCATGCTTTCCGGAATACCCGGTTTCGGCGGCGACGGCCAGCGCTCAGGCGGCGGCGCCCGCTTTTTCCCGCGCGCGGTCCTGCAGGGTGAGCAGCAGGCCGTCGCGGGTCGACCAGGGGCAGATCGCCACCTTGCCGCCGGCGACGGTGAGCAGCGCTTCCGCCACGATCGCCCCCGCCAGCGCCTGGTGCGCGCGGCTGCGGGAGATACCGGGCAGTTTCGCGCGCTTGGCCGGCGGCAGCGCGGCGAGCCGCGGGATCCAGGCCCGCAGGTCGTCGAGCCGCAGCTCCTTGCACTTGTTCGGCCGCGCCCCGGCCAGCCGCGCGAGCTGCTGCAGCACCTTCGAGCAGCCGACGACCGTCGGGTCGTCGACTTCGGCGGCGCCGAGCGTGGTGGTCACGACGTCGAGGGCGTGCGCGCGCAACGCCTTGACCTGCTTGGTCGACACCCGTTCGGTCGGCAGCCAGTCGCGGGTCATCGACCGCGCGCCCAGCGGGAGCGATCGCGCGAAGGTGGCCTGGTCGCCGCGGCCGGCGGCGAGCTCGACCGTGCCACCGCCGATGTCGAGCACCAGCAGCGGGCCGGCCTCGGCGCCGTACCAGCGGCGGGTGGCCAGGTAGGTCAGCTCGGCTTCGCAGCGGCCGGAGAGGAATCGCAGCTCGACGCCGGTTTCGCCGGCGACGTGCCGGACGACGTCGGCCGCGTTGACGGCGTCGCGGATCGAGGACGTCGCGAAGGGGTAGACGTCGCGGACGCCGTGGCGGTAGGCGGCGGTCATGCCCGCGGCGACGGCGGCCGTGATGTCGGCGATGCCGCGGGCGGTGAGCGCGCCGCGGTCGTCGAGCGCGCGGTCGAGGCGCAACCGCGTCTGGTGGTTCAGCACCGGCTCGCGCGGTGAGCCGTTCACCGGCACCACGACGAGGCGGGCACTGAACGATCCGACGTCCAGCACGCCCACCGCGGGTTCTTCGATTTTTCGCACGACTCGGCGCACCTCGCTTCCGCCCCGGCTGGATATCCCCAGTTCGACAGTTCGAAACCAGCGATTGTGCCCGAATTCGCGCGAGTTCGCCGGGAATTGTCGGGTTCACCTCGTCCGTACGTGCCTTTTTGACGTGAAGGTCACAACGGGATAACCCGATCGAGTGAACCAGAGCACCCCTGGACACGATTCGGTAACGCCCGTTCCGGCGTCGGCGACTTACCGGCGTGCGGCAGGAAAAGCTCGTCGGGCCGGCCGCCGCCGTGCTCGCGGTGGTGGCCGGGCTCGGTTGTGTCCTGCTCGGCGTCACGACGGTGCTGGCGCCGGGCACCTCGATGACCGCCGGTGCGGCGCCGCGGGAGCGGCCCGCGACGGGTGTCCTGCCGGCCGCGCTGGTGATCCCCGCGCTGGACCTCGTCGTGAACCACCTCGTCGACCTCGGCCACATCGCCGGCCGCCGCGAACAGCCCGGCACGGCGGACGGCGTCGGCTGGTTCGCCGACGGGCCGGCCCCGGGCGCCCCGGGGGTCGCGGTGCTGTCGGGGCACACGGGGTTCGGCTTTTCGAGGGGCGCGTTCGCCCGCCTCGGCACGCTGCAGCCCGGCTCGGCGGTCATGGTCCGCGACGACGAAGGCCGCGAAGCCCGCTTCACGGTCCGCCGGACGGAGACGTTCGCACCGGACGAGCCGGACAGCACGCTGGTCGCCCCGGAGGGGCCGGGCCCCGAGCTGCGGCTGATCACCAGCGACGGGAGCCACGACACCGCCGGGATGAACGGCCCGCGGGTCGCCGTGTACGCGACGCCGGTCTAGTGCTCAGCCGAGCAGCTCGCGCAACTGGGACACCGCCGCCACGCGGGCCTCGCGGCCCGGCAGCATCGGGTTGACCACCAGCGTCGTCGCGCCCGCCTCCTTGAACGCCGCCAGGCGCTCCTTCACGTACCCGGCCGGGCCGACCAGCGAGATCGAGCGCAGCAGCTCGACCGGAACCGCCGCCGCGGCCTCCTCCTTCTTGCCGTCGAGGTACAGGTCCTGGATCAGCTTCGCCTCGGCCTCGTAGCCGTAGCGGCAGGCGAGGTCGTTGTAGAAGTTCTTGCCGCGCGCGCCCATGCCGCCGACGTACAGCGCCACGATCGGGCGCAGGTGGTCGAGCAGCGGCTCGACGTCGTCGCCGATCGCCAGGGCCGCGCTGACGAAGGTGTCCAGCTCGCCCAGTTCCGGGTCGCGCTTGGCCTTGCCCGCCGCGAGGGACTCGCCCCAGACGTCGGCCGCCTTCTCCGGGTGGAAGAAGATCGGCTGCCAGCCCTCGGCGATTTCCGCGGTGAGCGCGACGTTCTTCGGCCCGAGCGAGGCCAGCAGCACCGGGATGCGTTCGCGCACCGGGTGGTTGATCAGCTTCAGCGGCTTGCCGAGGCCGGTGCCCTGCTCGGGCGGCAGCGGAATCGTGTAGTGCTTGCCGTCGTGGACGACGCGTTCGCGCCGCCACACCTGCCGGCAGATCTCGACGATCTCCCGCGTGCGGGCCAGCGGCGCGTCGTACTTCACGCCGTGGAACCCCTCGATGACCTGCGGCCCGGACGCCCCGAGCCCGAGGATGAACCGCCCGTCGGAGACGAAGTCGAGCCCGGCGGCGGTCATCGCGGTCAGCGTCGGCGTGCGCGTGTAGATCTGGAAGATCCCCGACGCGAGCTGGACGCGTTCGGTCTTCGCGGCCAGGTAGCCGAGCTGGCTGACGGCGTCGAAGGAGTAGGCCTCGGGAACGAACGCGACGTCGAGCCCCACCTTCTCCAGCTCGACGATGTCCGCCACGCTGTCGGCGAAGCCTCCGGCGTAGTTGATCGCGGTCCCGATCCGCATGGCCACCTCCGTTGCTGAGCAAGCGCTAAGTCGCGCTTTTACGTGATACCTCACGCACGAGCTGCCGCTCCCTGTGACCCGCTGATTGCAATGCGTGTCACACCTCTGAAGCTCTCTGACGAGTGGGGTTGGTCACGTGCCTGAGCAGGTAGTGCCCCCTTGGTTCTTTCCGACGCCCGAGTGCCCCGCCCGAGTCAGCACGCCAAGACTGCCTCGACGAGCTGTGCGCCGAGCTCTTGCTCCGGGCCGCGAAATGCGCGCCAGGCCGGTCACCTGGCCAAAGAGGGGTTGCCCGCACTGTCGACCAGATGTATACATGTTGCCTATGAGCAGTCCACTGAATGTCGGCACGCGCGGTCCGTCCGCGCAGGACGTCACGTACGGCTGGTTGAAGAAGCACATCTCCGAGCTGTCCCGCGATGGCGGCGTCTTCCTGAGCGAATCCGAAGTCGCCAAGCAGGCCGGCACCTCGCGCACCCCCGTGCGGGAGGCGCTGCTGCGGCTCGAGGCCGAAGGGTTCCTCCAGATCGTCCCCAAGAAGGGCGCCTTCATCCCGCCGATCTCCGACAGCGAGATCGAAGCCGTCATGCAAGCGCGTGCCCTCGTCGAGGACTGGTGCATCCAGCGGATCGTGCCCGCCGACGCCGCGTTCGTCGCCGCGCTCGAAGGCCTCATCGCCGAGCAGGAGGCGGTGATCGACGACCCCGCCGCGTTCATCGAGCTCGACCGGGCCTTCCACCGCCTGCTCGTGCGCCAGGCGGGCAACCCGGTGCTCGCCGAGTTCTACGAATCCCTGCGGGAACGCCAGATCCGGATGGGGATCCGCGCCGTCGCCAGCGGGGAAAACCGCGCGCGCAACGTCCTCGAAGAGCACACCGCGATCGTGCGGGCCCTCGCCGACGGCGACGCCGGGGACGCCCTCGCGGCCCATCTTTCGAGTACCCTCGCCGTCCTGCGCCTCCCGATCCGCGGCGACCACGCCGGCGAGCACTCCGTGCGAGGCCTCTCGTGAAGGTCGCACTCGTCCAGGTCGCCAGCCCGGCCGACGAACCGGCCGCGGACCGCCGCGCCCGGGTCGGCGAGCTGGTGCGCTCGGCCGCCACAGCGGATCTGGTCGTACTGCCCGAGCTGTGGGCGGCGGGCTACTTCGCTTTCGACGCCTACGAAACCGAGGCCGAGCCGTTCGAGGGCCCGACGCTGAGCGCCGCCAAGACCTGGGCGCGGGAGCTGGGCGCGCACATCCACCTCGGCAGCTTCGTCGAGCGCGACACCGATGGCCGGCTCTTCAACACCGCCGTGCTGGTGTCGCCGGCGGGCGAGGTCGAGCACGTCTACCGCAAGATCCACGTCTTCGGCTACCGGTCACGGGAAGCCGAGCTGCTCACCCCCGGCGACGGCATCAGCGTCGCCACGACGGAACTCGGCCCAGTCGCCGCGACGACGTGCTACGACCTCCGGTTCCCCGAGCTCTGGCGCGGCCTCGCCGACGGCGGCGCGCACCTGATCGTCGTCCCGGCCGCCTGGCCGGCCGCGCGGCGCGAACACTGGCGGCTGTTCACTTCCTGCCGGGCGGTCGAGGAACAGGTCCTGCTCGTCGCGTGCAACGCCGTGGGAGTGCAAGACGGCGTCGAGCTCGGCGGGCACAGCCGCGTCGTCGACCCGTGGGGCACCGTGCTCGCCGAAGCCGGCACCGAACCCGGAATCACCTGGTGCGATGTCGATCCCGGCGTCGTCGAGCGGGCACGGGCGGAGTTCCCCGTGCTCGCCGACCGGCGCACCGATCTCCCCTTCACCGCTCGAACAGCGAGGACACCCGTATGACGACGTTGGACCTCACCGTGGCCGGCAGCGGAAAGCGCTTACCTGTCCGGCCCGGAAAACTGATCGTCGCCGGTTACACCGCCCGCGACGAAGCCGCCGTGGCGCGGCACATCGAGGAGCTGGCCGCCATCGGCGTCCCGCCGCCGCCCGCGGTGCCGATGTTCTACGACCTCGACCCCGCGCTGCTCAGCACCGAAGCCCGCGTGGCGGTCGACGGCCAAGCGACGTCCGGCGAGGTCGAACCGGTGCTGATCCGCCACGACGGCACGTACTACCTCGGCGTCGGCTCCGACCACACCGACCGCGAGCTGGAACGCGACGACATCGCCGCGTCGAAGGCCGCCTGCCCCAAGCCGGTCGGCGGCGAAGTCGTCGAACTCGGCCCGACACCGTCCTTCCCGGACTGGGACCGGGCCGAGGCGACGTCCGAAGTGGACGGACAGCCGTACCAGGCCGGCGCCGTCTCGACCCTGCGGCACCCGGCGGAGCTGCTCGAGCGGATGACCGCGACCCTCGGCGACATCGCGGGCGACTTCGTGCTGTTCTGCGGGACGCTCGCGCTGATCGGCGGGAAGTTCGTCCACGGCGACACGTGGTCGCTGAGCCTGACGCTGCCCGCGACCGCCCCCCTCACCCACACCTACACGACCACGCGGTAGGAGCCACCATGAGCAAGCCGGAACACGAGTTCTTCCCCGTCACCGACGTCGGGTTCACCGTCTGCCCCGGCGGCGACCCGAAGATCACCGAGCGGATCCTGGCCGCCGACCCGGACAGCGGCGTCGCGACGCGGATCCTGCGCTACGAGCCGGGCGCCGACTCCACCCCGATGGGTGTGCAGAAGCACGACTTCTGGGAGGAGGTCTACATCGTCGAAGGCTCGTTCACCGACCTCTCCCTGAACAAGACCTTCAGCGCCGGCGAGTACGCCTGCCGTCCGCCGGGCATGCCGCACGGCCCGTGGAAGACCGACGAAGGCGTGCTGACGTTCGAAGTCCGCTACCGGGTGCAACCGTGAAACGCCGGCTGCTCCCGCTGGTCCTCGCCGCCGTGCTGGCGGCCGCCGTCGCGTGCGGGACGGCGGCCGGCGACCAGAGCACCTGGAAGGTCGGGGTCCTGCAGTGCTCGACCGACTGCGGCTTCCTGCGGATGGCCGAGGAAAAGGGCTTCTTCGGGAAGTACGGCGTCAACGTCGAGTTCGTGACGCTGCAAAGCGCGTCGCAAGCCCTGCCCGCGCTGGCTTCCGGCGAGGTCGACGCCGTCGAGCAGAACGCCGGCGCGTTCTTCATCGCCTCCGAACGGGGAAACCTGAACGCGTCGATCATCGGCTCGACGATGATCGGGCTCCCGTGGGCGATCTACGCGAAGAAGGACATCACCAGCCTCGGCCAGCTCAAGGGCAAGAGCATCGCGATCTCGTCGCCGACGGCGTTGCCGGCGGTGATCGCGAAGGTGATGCTGGCTCGCGCGGGCGTCTCGCCGCAGTCCATGCCACAGCTCAATGGCGGTGGCAACGCCGACCGCTACCGGGCGGTCGTCGCCGGGACCGTCGACAGCGCGTCGTCGCCCGCCGACTACGTGCCCCGGGCCGCGAAGGACGGCGTCAACGTGCTGGCGCTGGCCTCGGACGTCGTGCCGGACTACCCGCGGTACTCCATCATCGCCCGCAACGACCGGCTGGCCGCGAAGCCCCAGGCCGCCGCCCGTTACCTGGCCGGGCTGATGGACGGGTTCCGCTACGCCTACGCCCACCCGGACGAGGCGCTGGCGCTCGCGGCGAAGGAAGCCGGGACCACGGCGGACGACCCCTACGTCACGTACATGCAGGACCTGATCGCCGGCAAAAAGCTCGTGGACCCCGACGCGGGCGTCGCGATGCCGCGGTTGACCTACCTGTCGACCTTGCTCGCGAAGTCCAGCCAGCTCGCCAAGCCCGCCGACCTCGCGAAGCTCGTCAACGACCGCCCGCAGCGCGAGGCCCTCGCGATGCCGCGCCCCTGAAGGAGAATCCCATGGCCGGAAGCCGAGCGGGCGTGTCGATCGAAGACGTGTCCAAGACCTTCACCGTCCGCGTGGGCAAGCAGGTGCAGGAAGTCCCCGTGCTGGACCGCATCTCCCTGCACATCGAACCGGGCGAGATCATCGCCCTGACCGGGCTGAGCGGCTGCGGCAAGACGACGTTGCTGCGCATCCTGCTCGGCCTCGAAAAGGCGGACTCGGGCCGCGTCCTCGTGGACGGCGCCGAGATCAAGGGCTGCGGCGAAGACCGCAGCATGGTCTTCCAGAACGCCCAGCTCTTCCCCTGGCGCACCGCGCTGGAGAACGTCGAGTTCGGCCTGGAGGCCCGCGGTGTGCCGAAAGCCGAGCGGCGCCGGATCGCGCTGGAGAAGCTGGAGCTCGTCGGGCTCGGGCACGCCGTCGACCGGCGACCCGACCAGCTCTCGGGCGGCATGCAGCAGCGCGTCGGGCTGGCGCGGGCGTTGAGCGTCGACCCCGCCGTGCTGCTCATGGACGAACCGTTCGGTGCGCTCGACGCGCAGACGCGTGAAGGCCTGCAGGCCGAAGTGCTGCGCATCCACGCCGAGACCGGCAAGACGATCGTCTTCGTCACCCACGACCTCGACGAAGCCGTCCTGCTCGCCGACCGCGTCGTCCTGCTGGTGCCCGGCCCCGGCCGGATCGAAGAGGTCTTCCCGATCGACCTGCCGAAGCCGCGCACCGACCTGGTGACCGTGCGCGGGCTCACCGAGTTCGGCACCCAGCGCTACGAGATCTGGCGCCGCCTGATGACCGGGGCACCCGCGCCGGCCGTCGCGAGCTAGCCCCCTTCCGGACGGAGCAACAGACGTGACCACCATCCAAACCACCGCCGCGCCCCCGGCCGCGGCCACGCGCACCCGGCCGTCGTTCCCCCGGCGGCACCGCGCCGGCCTCATCACCACCGCGTCGATCCTCGTCGTGCTGGTGTTCTGGGAGGTCGTCGGGCGGCAGATGAACCCGATCTTCGCCTCCTACCCCACCGCCATCGTGCGGCAGTTCGGCGTCCAGCTGAAGTCCGGGCTGCTCATCGAGGCGCTCTTCGACAGCCTCCAGCCGCTGCTGCTCGGATTCTTCGTCGCGGCGCTGATCGGCGTCCCGGTCGGGCTCCTGGTCGGCCGCTACCGCGCCGCCGACGCCGCGCTCGGCGTCTACGTCACCGCCGGCTACGCGATGCCGCTGGTCGCCCTCATCCCGTTGTTCATGCTGTGGTTCGGGCTCGGCTTCACGGTGAAGGTCGTCATCGTCGTGGTGATGACGGTGTTCCCGGTCGTGATCAACACCCGCGCCGGCGTCCGCGCGGTGCCGCGCGCGATGACCGAGGTCGGCACGTCGTTCATGGCGACCGAGTTCGCCGTCATGCGCAAGATCATCCTCCCGGCCACCGTGCCGCACATCATGACCGGCCTGCGCCTGGGCATCGGCCGCGCGGTGATCGCCATCGTCATCGCCGAGTTCTTCACCGCGATCGGCGGGCTCGGCGGCCAGATCATCCTGGCCGGCCAGCGCTTCGACACCGCCGGGCTGTTCGTGCCGGTGATCGTGCTCATGGCGCTCGGCGTCGGGCTCACCCGGCTCGTCGGCTGGCTGGAGACGAAGGTCGCGCCGTGGGCCGACCCCGCCGACCCGAACCGCGACTGACCACCCCTCCCCCGAAAGCGGAACCATGACCGACCGAGGACACATCATCGTCGCCGGCGCGGGCCCGGTGGGCGCCGTCGCCGCGCTCGCCGCCGCCCAGCGCGGCTTCCGCGTGACGCTCGTCGAGCGCAACGCCGAAATCGACCACGCGCCGCGCGCGGCGACCTTCCACCCTTCGACGCTCGAGCTGATCGACGAGATCGGCGTCATCGACGAGTTCGTCTCGGTGGGCCTGGTCTGCCGGTACTTCGACTTCTGGGACAAGACCACCGAAACTCTGGTGGCCCGCATGGACCACGACAACCTGCGCGACGACACGAAGTTCCCGTACGTGGTGCAGACCGAGCAGCACAAGCTCGTCCGGATCGTGCTCGACCGGCTCGAGAAGATGTCCGATGTGGACGTCCGGCTCGGCTGGAGCATCGACACGATTTCCCAGGACGCCGACCGCGTCACGGTGTCGATATCTTCGGGTGACGAGACCGAGGTCCTGACCGGTGACTGGCTCTTCGGCTGCGACGGCGGCCGCAGCACCGTGCGCAAGGCCCTCGGCATCGAGTTCGACGGCTACACCTGGCCCGAGCGGTTCGCGGTGCTCACGACGTCGTACGACTTCGGCACGGAGATGGGCTGCGCCACCCGCAGCTACTTCGCCGACCCGGACCAGTGGGTGAACCTCTTCAAGGTGGCCGGTGACGACCTGCGTGGCCGCTGGCGCGTCGTGTTCGCCGCACGTCCGGACCAGACCGACGAGGAAGCGCTGGGCGACGAGCACGCCGAGCGGGTGATGACGGCGATCCACCCGGACGACCGGCCACGGGAACTGCTGCACCGCAACATCTACAACGTCCACCAGCGAGTAGCGGCGCAGTTCCGGCGCGGCCGGGTGCTCCTCGCCGGCGACGCGGCCCACGTCAACAACCCGATCGGCGGTCTCGGGCTGAACTGCGGTGTCCACGACGCGCTGGAACTGGTGCGCACCCTGGACACCGCCCCCTCCCTGCTGGACCGCTACGAACGGCGCCGGCGCACCATCAACATCGAGTTCGTCCAGCAGCAGACCGTCGACAACAAGAAGCGGCTCGAAGAGAAAGACCCCGAGGTCCGGAAGGCCCGCCTCGATCGGCTGACCGAAATCAGCGCGGACCAGCAGCTGCAGCGGCAGTTCCTGCGCCGGACGTCCCTGCTCGACTCCGTCGTCCGCGCGAACGAAATCGACTGAAGGAGCCTTTGTGCGACTCGCCGTACCCGATCTGGTTTCCCCGTCGTACTTCCCCGCCATCGCGGCCATCGATCTCGGTCTGGCCCGCGAGGAAGGCCTCGACGTCGAGCTTGAACTGCTCTACCCCGTGACCGACGCGGCCGAGGCGCTGCGCACGGGAAAGATCGACTTCCTGGCCGGCGCCGCGCACGCCCCGATGCACGTCTTCCCGGACTGGCATGGCGCGAAACTGGTCACCGCGCTGTCGCAGAACATGTACTGGTTCCTGGTGGTCCGGCCGGACCTGGAAGTCGACCGCGGCGACGTGCAGGCGCTGCGCGGCATCCGGATCGGGGCGGCGCCCGGACCCGACCTGGGACTGCGCCGCCTGCTCGCCGCGGCGGGCGTCGAAGCCGGGCAGATCGAAATCGGACCGGTGCCGGCGACCGAGGGCGCGGGGACGTCGTTCGGCCTGGCGGCCGCCCAGGCGCTCGCCGAAGGCCTGATCGACGGGTTCTGGGCCAACGGAATGGGCGCGGAGATCGCGGTCCTCGACGGCACGGGCAAGGTGGTGCTCGACGCCCGCCGCGGCAACGGTCCACCAGGGACGGAGGCCTACACCTTCCCGGCGTTGGCCGTCACGGACGAGACGATCGCCCGGAATCCCGATGCGGTTGCGGCGATGACGCGCGCCGTCGTCCGCGCGCAGCAGGCGCTGAAGGCCGACCCGGACCGGGCCACCGACGTGGGCGAGCGCCTGTTCCCGGCACGCGAAGCGACGTTGATCGCGGAACTGGTGCGCCGGGACGCGCCGTTCTACGACCCCCGCATCACCGCGGAAACCGCGGCGGCTCTGGTGGCATTCGGGCGGGACTCCGGGCTGCTCGAAGAGCCCGTCGGCTACGAATCCGTGGTGTCGGAACGCTTCCGGGACCTCTGGCACGCCTAGAGCGCGCGTCGTGGAGACCGCTGAAGTCGTCATCGCCGGCGGCGGCCCGGTCGGCCTGACCGTTGCCCACGAACTCGGCTCCGGAGAGTTTCCGGCGCCTGGACATGCCGACGCGGTACGTGCCAACGCCCGCTTGCCCTTCGGCTGGGCCGACTCGGCCGTTTTCTGCCTTGGCCATCGACGCGTCCAACGAGTTCGGCCGGGCGTTGTCGGCCATCCATGCGACTTCCAGGGTCAGCAGGTAGGAAGCCTCGTAGTCCGCTTCCAGCGCGATGAACACCGCGACGGCCGCGGGCCGGCGCAGGCCCGTGCGGTCGTAGTCGATGGTCAGGCCCGCATCCGTGAGCAGCCGGCGGGTCTCGTCCCGCGCGGCCCTCGCCAAGCCGGACCGAGGATTCAGACGAGCACGCCACGGTGGCGACATCGACCGCGCGTAGGTCGCGGTACCAGCGTTCGACCGGGTGTGTTCCCGGACGTAGCCGTGTCCGCCGAGCAGTTGCACGTCGTCGCTGCCGATGCGCGCACCCCTTCCCACGCACAGCCGGTGGGCCAGCGCGGCCTCCCGGGTGAACGGGAGACCTGCGTCGGCGCGGTAGGTGGCCAGCCGCATGGCTTCCAGCTCGATGGCGATGTCGGCGACGGTGAACGAGCACGGCCTGGGCGGTACCGACGGCCAGCCCGCACCAGGCCAGCCGGGACAGACGCACACATTCGACGTCGCCGAGGAGAGCCGACTCGGGCACGAGGACGTCAGTCAGGTCCATCCGGCCCAGGCCGGCGGCCGGACTCCCATCGCGGGATCGGCCGTCACGGTCAGCCCGCTCGCGTTCGCCTCGACCACGAACAGGGCGAGCCCACGGCCTTCGAGGTACCCCGCGATCACGAACAACTCGGCCGGCGCCGCACGGGCGATCATCGACTTGGCGCCGTCGAGGACGAATCCGCCCGGGACGCGCCGAGCCACCGTGCGCGGCTCGAACGGGTCGGCGAAGGCGTGCAGCTCCGCGATCGCGAGGGCCGCGGCAGGCCCGGCGGCACCGACGAATCGCGGAAGGCACGTGGCCTGGGCGTCGCTGCTGCCCCACAATGCGAGCGCGGTGCTGTCGGCGGCGGAGGCGAAGCAGGCGACGGCGAGGACGCCCGCGTCGACAGCGTCCCGGACGCGCCGGACGAAGATCTTGCGCACCTTGACGCCGCCCTTGTCCTCGCCCCGGTGGATCGAAGTCGACGAACGGGCGGGAGAACATGATCTTGGCCGGCCGCACATCTCCTCGTGCGGCCCAGTCCTGCTCGCCTACGCCCCCGGCCGACGTCCGCGAGCGCGTGCTGCAGCGCCCGATGCGGCACTACACCTTGGCGGCGATCACCGCTCCCGACCAGTTCGAACACGCCACGGAAGCCGTGTGGGACCTCGGCAACGCACTGGCTGCGGGCCTCGTCCACGAGGACGCGACCGGCATCGCCGTTCCGATCCGCAACGCGCTGAACGACGTAGTCGCCGCACTGTCGATCATCGTGCCCGACGACAAGCGCGCCCGGTCGGGCAGCCCCGCCTTGCTGGCCGCGGTCCGCGAGGTCATCTGGACGGTGTCCGGCCGCCGTTCGCCCTGACGTGGCTCGGCGCCGTCGTCGTGTGGCGCACGACCAGCCGCGGCGCGCTGACCGTCCGGACGGGCTCGGCACGCCCTTCGATGCGCTCGACCAGCAGCCGCGCCGCCGACACTCCCATCGCATGCCCGGACTGGTCGACGCTGGTCAGGCGCACGGGCGTCAGCCCGGCGATCGCGGTGTTGTCGTAGCCGACGAGCGAGAGGTCTTCCGGGATGCGGATCCCCAGCTCGAAGGCCGCCTGGAACACGCCGAGCGCGGCGACGTCGGCGCCGGCGAAGATCGCGGTCGGCCGGTCGGACCGGGTCAGCAGGTCCCGGCCGGCCTGGTAGCCGCCTTCCAGTGAGAAGCCCGTGACCGCGATCATCGGATCTTCCCCCAGCCCGTGCCCGCTCATCGCCTGCCGGAACCCGCGCGCCCGGACCTTGTCCGGAGTCGCCCGCCACTTGGTCCCCCGGGTACCGCGGGTGGTGGTGTGGGCGATGCTGCGGTGCCCCTGCCCGACGAGGTGGTCGACCACCAGCGCGGCTCCGGCAAGGTCGTCGTCGACGACCGAGTCGTACTCGGGGGCCGGGTCGTGGTGGCCGACCACGACGGTAGGTACGCTGGCGGCGGTGCGGACGACGTCGTCTTTGGACATCCCGGGTGCGATCATGATCAGGCCGTCCATCTGCCGGTCGACCAGCGCGTCAGCAAGTTTGGCCTGCCCGTCGGCGCCGAACCCGCCGGCGCCGATCAACACCTGGTAGTCGGTGCCCGCGAGCTCGGCGTCGACGCCGTCGAGGATGTCGGCGAAGAACGGGTTGCGGATGCTGTCGAGCACGATCCCGATCGTGTACGTCCGGCCGCGCATCCCCCGCGCCGCCGCGTGCGGCCGGTAGTTGAGCTCCTCCATGGCCGCCCGCACCTTGGTGCGCATCGCGTCGCTGACTCCGGTGGCGTTGCGGAGCACCTTCGACACCGCCGCGACCGACACCTGGGCCGACCTCGCGACGTCGGCGATCGTCACCCGCCTGTCCTTGGGCTGCACGCGCTCCACCTTCCCGTTCCGGCGTCGTCACTCTAACCGGGCGGCGAACGAGAACGCCGCAACGGCTTGACAAATCGTGTCCCGGAGCGCCTACACTCTCGCCACCGCGTAGAACGTTCTACGCGGCCGCTCCCCACTCGGAGGCTCGCCATGAGCGATGGCGCTCGGGCACCACGAGGTGGTGTTCCGGCATGGCCGTGACCAGCAGACCACCCGTGACGCCCCACCGAACCGCCCGCGACCGCGCGACGCGAAGCAAGTCCCGCGGCCGCTCGGTGCCGTGGTACTTCCTCCTGCCCGCGGCGGTGTTCTACCTGTTCGTCGTCGCCTGGCCGAGCCTGCAGGGCGCGCGCTACGCGTTCACCGACTGGGACGGGCTCTCGCAGCGACAGGACTTCGTCGGGCTGGACCAGTTCGGGCGGCTGCTCGACGACCCGGCGGCCACCGGCGCGATCACGCACACGCTGCTGCTCGCCGTCGGCATCACCGTCATCCAGAACCTGGTAGGGCTGCTGCTGGCCCTCGGCGTGCACACGCACATCAAGAGCCGCAACATTCTCCGTGTCCTGCTGTTCGCCCCCGCGATCATCACCCCGGTCGCCACCGGTTACCTCTGGCAGTACCTGCTCGCCCCGGACGGCGCGGTCAACCGGCTGCTGGACGGCGTCGGCCTGGATTCCTGGCGGCAGAACTGGCTCGGCGAACCGGACCTGGCACTGTGGACGGTCGTCGGCGTGGTCGTCTGGCAGTTCTCCGGCTACTCCATGGTGATCTTCCTGGCCGGGCTGCAAGGCGTGCCACAGGACGTGATCGAAGCGTCCAAGATAGACGGTGCGGGCGCCTTCCGCCGGTTCTGGTACATCGTCCGCCCCGCGCTCGCCCCGGCCATCACGATCAACCTGATGCTGTCGATCATCGGCGGCCTGAAGCTCTTCGACCAGGTCTGGGTCATGACCCAGGGCGGCCCCGGCAACGCCACCGACACGATGTCGACCCTGATCTACAAGAACGCCTTCCAGTTCAACGACTTCGGCTACGGCATCGCGATGGCCCTGGTGCTGACGGTGTTCGTCGCCCTCCTGTCCGGCGCCCAGTACCGCTTGCTGGGGCGGCAGAAGGGAGCGTCGTGAACCGCTACCGCGGCCGCACCCTGGCCCTAGAGCTGGTGATGATCCTGGCCGGGCTGCTGTTCTTCTTCCCGGTCTACGTGCTGGTCAACCTCTCGCTGAAGAGCCCAGGCGACTCATCCTCGCCGCTGGAACCGGCCCGGGACATCACCTTCGCGAACTACTCCGACGCCTGGATCCAGGGCGGCCTCGGCGGCGCGCTCGCCAACAGCGCCCTCATCACCATCGGTAGTGTCACGCTCATCGTGGTGATCTCCGCGCTCGCGGCCTATCCCCTGGCGCGCGTGACGCAGCGCTGGTCCAAACTCGCCTTCGCCGGGTTCATGCTCGGCCTCCTGGTGCCGATGCAGCTGGCCATGATCCCGCTCTACACGACCATGCGCGACCTCGGCCTGCTCGGCAGCCTGTGGGCGCTCGTGATCTATTACGCCGGTTTGCAGGTCCCGTTCTCGGTGTTCCTCTACGTCGGGTTCCTCCGCACTGTTCCGCAGGAATACGAAGAGGCCGCCGCGATCGACGGGTGCTCGACGTTCGCCACGTTCCGCCGCGTCGTGTTCCCGCTGCTGCGGCCGGTCACCGGCACCGTGGTGATCCTGAACGTCCTCAACGTGTGGAACGACTTCCTCACGCCCCTGCTGTACCTGTCCGGCAGCGACCGGCAAACCGTTCCGGTGTCGCTGTTCGGTTTCGTCGGGCAGTACGTCTCGCAGTGGAATCTCGTCTTCGCCGGGCTCGTGATCAGCATCGCGCCGATCCTGCTCGCCTACTTCCTCATGCAACGCACGATCATTAAGGGCTTCGCCAGCGGCCTCAAGGGATAACCCACCAAGGAGAGAACGATGAAGTTCGCCAGAACGGCCGCGTGCCTGCTCGCGGCCACCGCAGTGACGGCCGGGTGCTCCAGCGGGCCGGGGTCCGCCGACGGCGGCGACAACGCGCTGACCATCGCCGCGACCACGAACGAGAAGCCGGCCATGGACGCGGTCGTCGAGGAGTACAAGAAGGCCAATCCCGGGCTCGACGTCCACGTCACCTACGCCGCGCTCGACCAGTACCAGACGACCGTGCGCACCCAGTTGTCCTCCGGGACGGCCCCGGACGTGCTGTTCGTCTGGCCCGGCAACGGAAACCCGGTGACCGTCACCGTCGCCGCCGGTGCCGGGTACCTCGAGGATCTCTCCGCCCACTCGTGGGCCAACCAGATCCCGGAGGGGCTCAAGTCGGTCTCCCAGCTGAAGGGCAAGACCTACATCGCTCCGGTCGCGTTCTCCGGTATCGGCGCCGTCTACAACACCACCGCGCTGACCCAAGCCGGACTCACCGCACCGAAGACGTGGAGTGACGTCCTCGCCTTCTGCGCGGCGGCCAAGCAGAAAGGCAAGACCGCGTACGCTCTGGGAGCGCAGACCAACTGGGTCACCCAGCTGATCGACTACGCACTGACCCCCACACTGGTCTACGGGCCGCAACCGCAGTTCTCCCAGCAGATGACCGACGGTAAAGCGACCTTCGCCGGCTCCGGCTGGCAGACCGCGCTGGACAAGTACCTGCAGATGCAGAAGCAGGGCTGCTTCAACAGCGGTGAGCTCGGCACCAGCTACGAGGCCAGCCTGTCGATGGTGGCCAAGGGCGACGCGCTCGGCGTGGTCCAGGTCAACTCCGCCGTCGCGGCGATGAAGAAGGAAGCCGCCCAGGGCACGACCTTCGACCTCCAGCCGCTGCCGGCCACCGACGACGCGACGCAGACGCGCATGGCCGGCGCCGCCGGGTCGTCCTACGGGATGAACGCCAAGGCCCCGCACAAGCAGGCCGCGCTGAAGTTCATCGACTGGCTGATGTCGCCGACGGCGATGAACCGCTACGCCGAGACCAACTCCGCGCTGCCGTCGATCCCCAACGACCAGTTCAGCGTCGACCCGGCGTTGAAGACGCTGCAGCAGTACCAGAAGGACGGCAAGACGTTCCCGTTCATGGACCAGCAGTGGCCCAACGCCCGCGTCCAGCAGGTCCACTTCGCCGCGGTGCAGGACCTGCTCGGCGGCCGCACCACGCCGGCCGAAGCGGTGCAGAAGATGGACGAGGCCTACCGCCAGGGCGCTTGACCCCACCCGGGCCGGAGAACCCTCCTCCGGCCCGGCTTCGGCGTGCAGAAAGGAAAACCCTCCGTGGACCACAGTGGCCCGGCCCCGCTCCAGGTGAGCACTCCCCGCGCGGAACACCACGACGAGCCACTCGGCATCGGCGAACCCGAGCCACGCCTGTCCTGGCAGGTGACCGGCGCCGTGCCCGGCTGGCGGCAGGCCGCCTACGAGATCGAATGCGCCGACCCCGCCGGCCCGGCACTGCGGTCGGGTCGCATCACCTCCGGCGAGAACGTCCTCGTCGACTGGCCGTTCCCCCCGCTGGATTCCCGCTCTCGACGCACGATCCGCGTGCGGCTGTGGGACACCGAAGGCGCCGCGACCGGCTGGAGCCCGGCCCTGACGCTGGAGACCGGCCTGCTGACGGCGGCGGACTGGTCGGCCCGGTTCGTCACACCGGAAGACCACACGCAGAACGCGCCCCTGCTGCGCACCGAGTTCGTCCTGCGTCCCGATATCGCGCACGCACGGCTGTACGTCACCGCGCTGGGGCTTTACGAGATCGAGCTCAACGGGGAACGCGTCGGCGACCACACCTTCGCCCCCGGGTGGACGAGCTACCACCACCGCCTGCGCTACCAGACCTTCGACGTCACCACCGCGCTGCGGACCGGCGAGAACGCGCTCGGCGCCTGGCTCGCCGAGGGCTGGTACCGCGGCCGGCTCGGCTTCCACGGCGGCACGAGCGCCATCTACGGCGACCGGCTCGCGTTGCTGGCGCAGCTGGAAGTCACCTACACCGACGGCACCACCGACTCCGTCGGCACCGGCCCCGGGTGGCGGTCGGCGACCGGGCCGATCCGATCGTCGGGCCTCTACGACGGCGAACACCACGACGCCCGCGACGAGCGACCGGGCTGGTCACGACCGGGCTTCGACGATTCGACCTGGACGCCGGTCCGGCTGCTGGAGCACGATTTGGCGACGCTGGTCGCGCCGGACGGGCCGCCCGTGCGCTGCACCCAGGAGCTCGCGGCGTCGGTCACGTCCAGGTTCGCTTCGGGACGCCGGCTCATCGACTTCGGGCAGAACCTGGTCGGGCGGCTGCGCATCCGCGTCCGCGGCCGGGCCGGCCAGGTCGTGCGGCTGCGGCACGCGGAAGTCCTGCAGGACGGCGAGCTGTGCACCCGGCCCCTGCGCGGCGCCGCCGCCACGGACTCCTACACCCTCCGCGGCGGTACCGACGAGGAAGTGTGGGAGCCGCGGTTCACCTTCCACGGCTTCCGCTACGCCGAGATCAGCGGGGACGCCGAAGTCACCGACGTCGTCGCCAGGGTGCACCACACCGACATGCGCCGCACCGGCACGTTCACCTGCTCCAACGCCCTGCTCCAGCGGCTGCACGACAACGTCGTGTGGAGCATGCGCGGCAACTTCCTCGACGTGCCCACCGACTGCCCGCAGCGGGACGAGCGGCTCGGCTGGACCGGCGACATCCAGGTCTTCACCCCGACCGCCGCCTTCCTCTACGACTGCGCGGGCATGCTCGGCTCGTGGCTGCGCGACGTGGCCGCCGAGCAGAAACCCGACGGAACCGTCCCGTTCTTCGTGCCGGAGATCCCCGCGCCACATTGGACGCCGGCCTTCCCGGCCGCAGTCTGGGGCGACGTCGCCGTGCTCACGCCGTGGGACCTCTACCAGCGGTTCGGCGACGCCGGCGTACTCCGCAGCCAGTACGCCAGCGCGAAGGCGTGGATCGACCGCGTCACCGCCGACGCCGGGCCGGACCGGTTGTGGGACAACGGAAAGCAGCTCGGCGACTGGCTCGACCCGACCGCCCCGCCGCACGACCCGTCCGACGCCAAGGCCGACCCGCACCTGATCGCCACCGCTTACTACGCGCGCTCCACGCGAGTGCTCGCCGAGACGGCGCGCGTGCTGGGGCACGTCGAGGAACACCGGCACTACGCGACGCTCGCCGACGAAATCGCCGCGGCGTTCGCGCGACGCTGGGTCCAGCCGTCCGGGCTCCTGGACGACGACGCCCAAGCCTCCTATGCGCTAACGATCCACTTCGGACTGTTTCCCGGCCCGGCGCAGCGGGCCGCGGCCGGCGACCGGCTCGCCGAGCTGGTCGCCGACGCGGGTCACCGCATCGCGACCGGTTTCGCGGGCACGCCCGTCATCTGCGACGCGCTGACCGAGACCGGGCACCTGGACACCGCCTACGAGCTGCTGCTGCAGACGGAATGCCCGTCGTGGCTCTACCCGGTCACCCAGGGCGCGACGACCATCTGGGAACGCTGGGACAGCCTGCTGCCCGACGGCACCGTCAACCCCGGGGAGATGACCTCGTTCAACCACTACGCCCTCGGCGCGGTCGCGGACTGGCTGCACCGCACGGTCGCCGGCCTGGCCCCGGCCGAGCCCGGCTACCGCCGCCTGCTGCTGCGTCCCCGCCCCGGCGGCGACCTGACCCACGCCGCCGCCGAGCACGACACGCCCCACGGGCCGGCCGCGCTCAGCTGGCGGATCGACGAAGAACAGCTGGAGGTGGAAGCGGTCGTGCCGATTGGGGTCACCGCTACAGTCCAGCTGCCTGGCCGGGATCCGTTCGAGGTCGCCTCCGGCCGACACCACTGGTCGATACCCTGGTCGTAGCGGAGTACCCCGCTCCAGGACGGCGCCGCACCCGCCCTGGACGGAGGCAGCCACCGGTCACCGCGCCGAGGGCGAAGACGTCACCCACCCAGTCGGCAATGTCGGTGCTGACGTGGCTCAGGTGGTCCAGCCCGATATCCTCGCTGGCCCCGTCCTCGACGCTGAAGATCCGCAGGGCCGTTGCGAGCTGCGGACCGCCTGCTCATAGGAGCGGTGCCCGTAGTCCCCGGGGCTGCCGGTCGCTTTCGTTGTGGCAGATGGCCCCAGACCCACAGCACGCGCTCTCAGTAGCGCGGCACCGGCCGCTCGCCCTCGCGCTCCACAGGCCGTCGAACGCGGCGGCGCGCGGCGTGGTAGCCGCCGGGCGACCGGGAGACCGGCGCTCGGATTACAGCGCTGCTACGCAAAGGCGCTGGGCGCCGCGTGACTGCCCGACCCGGATAGGCCACAAGCCGGCGGTGCTCGCCGGCGCCGTGCTGCCCTTGGCGCAGACCCTATTGATGTTCCCGATCGCGGCGGCGAGCGCGGTCACTTGTCCGGTGTGGCGGAACGATCGTGTTCGGCATCGACGCGTGAGGTGGCGCCGGTGGCGACGATCGTCCGGGTGGCTTCGACCGAAGCGTACGTCCACAGGATACGCATCGGCTCGGTGGCCGATGCGTTGCGGAACCGGTGCGGAACGCCGGCGTCCACGTACGTCGTGTCCCAAGTGGACAAGTGGTGCTCTTCGCCGTCGATCTCCACCACCGCGTTGCCCTGCAGGATGACGACGCTCTCGGGGCAGTTGTGCGTGTGCAGCGGGATGCCGGCGCCCGGCTCGAACCGGGTCATGCCGTTGAGGAAGACCTCGGCGCCGCGGTGCTTGGTCACCAGGGGGATGGTGCTGGCGCCGCCGCCGCGGGAGAACGCGGTGAGCTCGGCGGGGCGCAGCACGGAGGCCAGGAAGTGGTCGGTCAAGGTCAGGCTCCGATCCAGAGGGTCTTGGTGTTGCAGAACTCGCGGATGCCTTCGGCACCGAGCTCCCGGCCGTAGCCGGACTTCTTGATGCCACCGAACGGCACGCGCGGATCGGACGCGACCACGCCGTTGACGAACACCGCACCGGCCTCGACCTCACGAGCCAGCTTTCGAGCGCGGTCCACATCGGACGTCCAGATCGCCGCGCCGAGGCCGAATTCGGTGCGGTTGGCGAGGTCCACCGCCTCGTCGGCGTCGGGCACGCGGATGATCGCGGCCAGCGGACCGAACGTCTCCTCGTCGAAGGCGGCCATGCCGGGACGCACGTGGTCGAGGATCGTCGGCGGGTAGAAGAACCCCGGCCCGTCGACCGGTTCGCCACCGGCCAGCACCGTCGCCCCGGCCGCCACGCTGCGCTCGACCTGGTCATGCAGTGCGGCACGCAGGTTGGCACGTGCCATCGGGCCGATGGCGGTCGCCGGGTCGGCGGGGTCGCCGATCTTCAGCTCGGCGGCGTGGCGCAGGAACGCCGCGACGAACTCGTCGGCGACCGCGTCCTCGACGATGAACCGCTTGGCGTTCACGCAGCTCTGGCCGACGTTGACGAAGCGTGCCTTGACCGCGGCGCGGGCGGCGGCCTCGATGTCGGCGTCGGCGAGGACCAGGAACGGGTCGGAGCCGCCGAGCTCCAGCACCTGCTTCTTCAGCGCGGCGCCGGCCTGGGCGGCGACGATCGCGCCGACCTCGGTCGAGCCGGTGAGGGTGACCGCGGCGATCCGGTCGTCCGCGATCAGCGGCGCGATCTGCTCGACGTCCACCAGCAAGGTCCGGAACAAGTCCGCCGGGAACCCCGCATCACGCACGACCTCCTCCACCGCCAGGGCGCACTGCGGGACGTTGTTGGCGTGCTTGAGCAGCGCCCCGTTGCCGGCGGCGAAGGCGGGCGCGGCGAAGCGGAAGAACTGCCAGAACGGATAGTTCCACGGCATGACGGCCAGGATCACGCCGAGCGGGTCGTAGACGACGCCGGCCTCGGCCGTCACGCTGCGCTCGGCGAGGTACCCGGCTGCGTGGTCGGTGTAGTGCTCGGACGTGACGGCGCACTTCTCGATCTCGGCTTCGGCCTCGACGAGCGGCTTGCCCATCTCGCTGACGATGAGCCGGGCGTAGCGGTCCTTGCGGTCCCGCAGCACCGCGGCGATGTCCCGCAGCATCGCCGCGCGCTCGGCGAGCGGGCGCTGGCGCCATTGCCGCTGGGCGCTGACGGCGGCGTCGACGGCGGTTTCGACCTCGTCGCCGGTGAGCGGCGCGAAGCGGGTCAGTTCGGCGCCGGTGGCGGGGTTGACGGAGACGATCACGCGGCGTTCTCCCTGATCTTGGTGAGGTGGCTGATGACGGCGTCGGCGAAGGCGTCGGTGCCGAGAGCGCCGCCGATGTCGCGAGTGCGGGTGGCCGGGTCGTCCAGGGCGGCGTCGACGGCTTCGGTGATCAGCGCGCCGGCTTTGACCAGCACCGGGTTGCCGTCGCGCTGCCCGCGCCAGTCGAGCAGCATCGCCGCGGACAGGATCAGCGACGTCGGGTTGGCGACACCCTGGCCGGCGATGTCGGGGGCGGATCCGTGCTGGGCCTGGGCGACGCAGATGCCGTCGCCGGCGTTGATGGAGCCACCGAGGCCGAGGCTGCCGGACAGTTCGGACGCTTCGTCGGAGAGGATGTCGCCGAACATGTTGGTGGTGACGATGACGTCGAACCGCTCGGGGTCGCGGATCAGCAGCGCGGCGGTGGCGTCGACGATCAGCTCTTCCAGCTCCACGTCGGGGAATTCCGCGGCGACCTTGCGGACCTCGCGCAGGAACAGCCCGTCCGACAGCTTGACGACGTTGGCCTTGTGCACCGCGGTGACCTTCCGGCGGCGGCCTCGGGCCAGGTCGAACGCCGTGCGTGAGACTCGCTCGCAGGCCTTGGCGCTGACCTTGCGGATCGACAGCGCGAGATCCGGGTCCGGCATGAACTCGCCGGTGCCGGCGTACATGTTGCGATCGGCGTAGAAGCCCTCGGTGTTCTCGCGCACGAGGACGAGGTCCATCGGCTTGCGCAGGATGCTCAGGTCGGGCCGCGACCGGCAGGGCCGGATGTTGGCGTAGAGGCTGAACACCGTGCGCAGCTCGGCGGAGGGGTTGATGCCCCCTTCGGACCGCGGCGGATAGTCGTAGTGGCTGACCGGGCCCAGCAGGACGCCGTCGACCTCGGGAATGCGGTCGAGCACGTCGGCCGGCAGCGTCGTCCCCGACGTCGCCAGGCTGGCGTGCCCGATGTCGCGCGTCTCGAATTCCATGCCGACGGCGAGCGCGGCCTCAGCGGCGTGCAGCACCTTGAGGGTCGCGTCGGTGATCTCGGGGCCGATGCCGTCACCTGGCAGAACGAGGATCTTCACTGAACTTCCTTCCGACTCGGACTCCCTGAAGCGTACGGACACCGTTGGTCTTTTACAAGAGCATAATGCCAACTTTCTGGTACAACAGCCTTGAGAAAAACCATCTCTCGACTTATGGTTCTCCGCAGCCACCCACCCGGCTTCGCACTCCCGGCCCTTCCAGAGCAGCAAGGGAACTCCATGTCGCACCAGACTCCCGCGGCGCTGACCGCCGACCCGATCTCCGAGCCCCCCGCGCCGAGCGAGGCGCCTCGCCCCCGCCTGTGGTCGCGGCTGATGGACCGCGACGTCGGGATCGTCCCGATCCCGGTCTACGTCGTCCTCGTCGCCCTGCTGATCACGTTCGTCTTCACGCACAACGTCACCGGCGAGCTGGCGACGGTGATCGGCCTGATGGTCGCGTTCGCCTTCACCCTCGCCGAGATCGGCAAGCGGGTGCCGGTACTGCGCAGCATCGGCGGCGCGGCCATCCTCGTCACTTTCGTCCCCTCGTACCTGGCCTTCCGCGGCTGGATCCCGGCCCCGGCAGCGAAGGCCCTCGGCGACTTCTTCACGACGTCGAAGGTGCTGAACCTGTTCATCGCCTTCGTGATCGTGGGCAGCATCCTCAGCATGGATCGCCGAATCCTGGTCCGCGGTTTCGCCAAGATCTTCGTGCCGCTGCTGGCCGGCAGCGTCGTCGCGTTCACCGTCGGCACCGGCGTGGGGACCGCGCTCGGCCTGGGCTGGAAGGAGACGATCTTCTTCGTCGTCGTCCCGATCATGGCCGGTGGCGTCGGCGAAGGTGCCATCCCGCTCACCATCGGCTACGCCGCGATCCTCGGCACCGCGCAAGGCCCGTTGCTGGCCAAGGTGCTGCCGGCCGTGCTCGTCGGCAACCTCGTCGCCATCCTGCTGTCCGGACTCCTCAACCTGCTGGGCAAGCGCCGTCCGCACCTCACCGGGAACGGCCGGCTCGAACCGGGCGGGGGAACCGACCTCCTCGACGGCCTGGACCGCAAGAAGCCGGACCTCACGCCCCAGTCGATCGCCGCCGCCGGGGTCACCGCGGTCGTGCTCTACCTCTGCGGTGTGCTGGCCCTCGACCTGCTCGGCTTCCCCGCCCCCGTCGTGATGCTCGCCCTGGCCGTGCTGCTCAAGCTCGCCCACGGCGTCACCCCGCGGCTGCAGGACGGCGCCACCTTCGTCTACAGCTTCTGCCTCACCGCGCTCGCCTTCCCGGTGCTGTTCACCTTCGGCCTCGTCCAGGTCCCGTGGAAGACGCTGATCGCCGGCTTCACGCCGTCGCACCTCCTGACGATCGTCGCGACGGTGCTCGCCATGGTCGCCACCGGGTTCGTGGTCTCCCGCTGGGTCCGGATCCACCCCGTGGAGGGCGCGATCGTCGCCGCCACCCACAGCGGCATGGGCGGCGCCGGCGACATCGCGATCCTGTCCGCGAGCAATCGCATGCGGCTGATGCCCTTCGCCCAGATCGCCACCCGCATCGGCGGGGGCATCACCATCACGCTGGCCCTGCTGGCCGCGCACACCTTCGGCCTCTGACGACAAGGAGCACCACCATGGTCTGGGAAATCGCGCGGATCGACGTCCGGCCGGGCGACGAAGCCGCGTTCGAGAAAGCCGTCGGCGAGGCCGTCCCGCTGTTCGAAAGCGCCGGGGGATGCCACGGCGTCCGGTTGCGCCGCGGTGTCGAACAGCCCCAGCGGTACTGGCTCGTCGTCGAGTGGGAGACCGTCGAGGACCACACCGTCCGGTTCCGCGGCTCCCCCGGGTTCGCCCGCTGGCGCGAGCTGGTTGGCGGCTACTTCGCCGCTGCACCCCAGGTGGAGCACGTCAACGCCGTGGAGCTGCCGTGACCACGGCCGTCCCCCTCCGGTCGGTAAGCTGCGCTTGCCCGCAGGTCGCCGACGGAGGGAGGGACATGGCACCGACCCCGCTCACCCGGCAGGTCGCCGCGCGCATCCTCGACTACATCCGCGACGAGCGGGCCGACGCGGGTACGCGGCTGGTCGAGCGCACCCTCGCCGAGCACCTGCGCGTGTCCCGCTCCCCCGTGCGCAACGCGCTGCGGCTGCTCGAGGACACCGGCGTGGTCGCCCCGGCCGAGCGCGGCGGCTACACGGTCGTGCGCACCGGCGAGCAACTCGATGACGTCGCCCTCGAAGAGACGAGCGACGACGAGACCCTCTACCTGCTGATCGCCGCCGACCGCCTCGACGGCAAGCTGCCCGACCGCGTCACCGAAAGCGCACTCGCCCGCCAGTACAACCTGTCGCCCGCGGACCTCAACCGCACGCTGCGGCGTATCTCGGCCGAGGGCTGGATCGAGCGACTTCCCGGCTACGGCTGGGAGTTCCAGCCCGCCCTGACCTCCGAACGCGCCTACGCGGACAGTTACCGCTACCGGCTGATCATCGAACCCGCCGCGATCCTCGAACCGACGTTCGTCCTCGACCGCCGCGCCATCGAGGAAGTCCGTGCCCAGCAGCAGAAGCTGGCCGACGGCGCCATCTACGAGGTGGGCAACGCGGAGCTGTTCGCGCTCAACCGCGCCTTCCACGAGGCGATCATGGAGTGCAGCGCCAACACCTTCCTCATCGAGGGTCTCCGGCGCATCGACAACCTCCGGCGGCTCATCGAGTACCGCCGCTCCCTCGAACGCGACCGCGCGCTCATCCGCTGCCGCGAGCACGTCGAAATCGCCGACCTGCTCCTCGCCGGCCGCCGCGGCGACGCCGCCGAGCGAATGCGCGAACACCTCAGCACCGTGGGCGAAGAGAAGGTGGCAGACAGCGCGCTGCGCTGACCCCTTCCCCGCCACGACCTCCAGGAGTACGACCATGCCTTCTTCGTTCAGCCGCCGGACTTTCGTGTGCGCGACCGGCGCCGCGGCCGTGCTCGGTGCAGCGCCGGTCACCGCGTCCGCCGCGGTGCCCCGGCGCGAGCCGCCCTTCGGCGCGACGGACTGCCACATCCACATCCTCGACCCGGACCGCTTCCCCTACCCGAACCCGGGTGACCAGCCGCCTCCCGCGTCCACTGTGGACGACTATCGTCGCCTTCGTTCGAGGCTCGGCCTGACCAGGACCGTCGTGGTCACTCCGTCCAACTACGGCACGGACAACCGCTGCACCCTCGACGCCCTCGATCAGCTGGGCCACCAGGCGCGTGGCGTAGCCGTGATCGACGAGTCCTTCACCGACGCGCAACTGCGCGCCATGCACGCACAGGGCGTTCGCGGCATCCGCTTCAACCTCACCCGTCCCGGCGGGGTCGGCGCCGACCTCATCCCGAAACTGGCCGCGCGGATCGCGCCGCTTGGCTGGCACGTGCAGATCCACATGACCCCCGACGGGATCGTCGCGAACCTCGAGCGGCTGCGCGACCTGCCGACCGACCTGGTCATCGACCACATGGGCCGCATCCGTGACCGCACCGACCCCGCGTTCGCCACGATCCTCCGCCTCATCGACGCGGGCCACACCTGGGTCAAGCTCTCCGGGGTCTACCTCGAATCCACCGGCGGACCACCCGCCTACGCCGACCGCGCCGCGGTGGCACGCGCCTTCGTGCGGGCCTCTCCCGAGCGGCTGGTGTGGGGCACCGACTGGCCCCACACCACGGCTTTGCGCGGCGAAGTTCCCATGCCCGATGATGTCGCGATGCTCGACATGCTCCACGACTGGGCCGGCGACAACCGGACGTGGCACCGGATCCTGGTGCGCAACCCGGCTCGCCTCTACCACTGGAGCAACTGAACCTTGGAGCGTCCGAGGATCGGGGCAACAGCTCAACGGCGGTGGCCGCGACTTCGCCGGCCACGCCGTCGGGCACGACGCTGACCACCCTCCTCAACGCGTTCGTCGGCGATTGCCTCGCCGGCCTCGGGCGCCGGGCGGCGGCGGCGGCGGCGGCGGCGGCGGCGGCGGCCCGAAGCTACCGCGAAGCGCGGTCGTTGACCGGCCCGGACCGGGAGGGCCGGCGCACCTTCGGGGAACCGGCCGGCAGATGCGGCGCGGTCCAGGAAGCCGCACGCGTCGACCTCCGCGCCGGTGAGGCCGAGCGATGCGATGACGTGGAGCGCCTCGGAGGGGAGGCCGTCGTGCAGGATTGCGGTGTAGCTCCCGAGCTTTACCCCAGCTCCTTTGTGATGCGTTCGAGCATGAACGTCGACGACTCCACGGCGCGTTCCTCCCAGGCGAAGACGCACACCGTCGCGACCCCGTCGAACTCGATGTCCCGCAGCGTGCCGAAGAAGGCGTCCCAGTCGACCTCGCCCTGGCCGATGTCGAGGTGCTGGTGGATGCGGGCCGGCGTGCCGGGTGGGTTCATGATGTAGCGCAGGCCCGAGGAACCCTTGTGGTTGAACGTGTCGGCCAGGTGCAGGTGGGTCAGTTTCGACCCGGCGTACCGCAGCATCTCACCGACGTCGGCGCCGGGGTCGTCGCCGGAGAGGTGGAACGTGTGCGGCGCGCAGTACAGGTAGTTGACCCACGGCTTGTTGATCGCCCGCACCAGGTCGACACCCGCGTCGTTGACCTCGCAGAAGTCGTCCGGGTGCGGTTCGAGGGTCAGCGCGATGCCCTCGCGCTCGAACACCGGCAGCAGCTCCTCCAACGACCGCCAGAACGCGGCCTCGCTTTCCGCCGCCCGCTCCGGGCGGCCGTTGAACTCCGAGTTCATCAGCTCGCAGCCCAGTTCGGCGGTGACCTCGATCATCCGCTTCCAGTACCGCACCGCGGCCTGGCGCTCGGTCTCGTCCGGGCTGGACCACTTGTACAGCGGCAGCACGCTCGACAGCGAAACGCCGGTTTCGCGCAGCACCGCCTTGAGTTCGGCGACCTTCTCGTCGTCGGCCCGCGGGTGCAGGAAGAACGGCATGAAGTCGTCGCGGGGCGACAGCTCGATGTACTCGTAGCCGATGTCCGCCACCGTCCGGACCATCTCCGTCATCGGCAGCTTCCGCAGCATGTACGGGTCGAGGGCGATCTTCACCGCGCACCTCCGGCGTAGAAGGCGGGCCGGTCCTTCATGTCGACGCCGACGGTCCGGCCCGATCGCAGCGCTTCGACGGTGGCGTCGGTGATGACCGTCGCGGCGTAGCCGTCCCAGGCCGACGGCCCGGTCGGCTCCCCCGCCGCGACCGCGTCGATCCACTCCTGGAACTCGACGTCGAACGCGGTGACGAACCGCTCGCGCCAGTCCTGCGGCACGGCGGTGCGGGTCGTGCCCGCGGAGCGGACCGTCGCGCGGGCGGGCTCGGGCAGGCGGGCCAGCCCGGTCTCCCCCACCGTCTCGCACTGGATGTCGTAGCCCCACTGGCAGTTGACGAACACCTCGAGGTCGATCCGGATCCCGGACGCGGTCTCGAACAGCATGATCTGCGGGTCCTGCAGCTCGGCGTGGGCGTGCCGGGTCCGGCGCGGCGCCAGCACCTGGACGGCGACGATCTCGTCGTCGAGCAGCCACCGCAGGACGTCGATCTCGTGCACGGCCGTGTCCTGCGCGGCCATCGCCGAGTGGTAGGACTCCGGCACCGACGGGTTGCGGTGCGCGCAGTGCACCATCAGCGGCGCACCGATCCCCCCGGCGTCCAAAATGGACTTGAGCTCCCGGTAGCCGCTGTCGTAGCGCCGCATGAAGCCGACCTGGACCAGCCGCCGCCCGGCGGCCTGCTCGGCCTCGACGATCCGCAGGCAGTCGGCCGCTTCGGTGGCCAGGGGCTTCTCGCAGAACACCGGCTTGCCCGCGGCGATCGCGGCCAGCACGTGCTCGGCGTGGGTCGGTCCCCAGGACGTCACCAGCACCGCGTCGACGTCCGGCTGCCCGATCAGGTCCGCGCCGGTCGCGACGGCCCGGGCACCGACCCTTGCCGCCACTTCGGCGGCCCGGTCGGCGTCGATGTCGGTGACGGCGACGACCTCGGCACCGGTGATCACCTCGGTCAGGCGCCGGATGTGGTCCTGGCCGATCATGCCGGCGCCGATCACTCCCACCCGTACGGTCACGGCGGGTTCTCCTTTCTCAGTCGGCCGTCTTGACGGCCAGGACGGGCACGTTCGCGGCGAGCAGCAGCCGCTGGGCGAGGCTGCCCAGCAGCGCCTTGCCCACCGGCGAACGGCGTTTCATGCCGATGACCAGCAGCTCGACCTCGCCGGCGTGCTCGTCGAGCAACGCCAGGACGTGGTCGGCTACGTCGACGTTCGGCGGGCGTTCGAGCACCTTCGCGTCGGCGGGCTCTTCAAGCGGGCTCAGCCGCAGGTTCGCCACCAGCAGCGGGGTGCCGCGCAACTCGGCCTCCTCGACCGCTCGGGCCAGCGCGAGGTCGCCTTCCCCGGAATCGGTGACGGCCACGAGGATCGCCATGGTCAGGCCCCCTTTCCGGCCAGTGCGGGCTCCCGGGTGAACCGGGTGTGCAGCTCGGTCTCCAGCCGTTCCAGCGAACGGCCCCGCGTCTCGGGGACGGCCTTCGCGACGAAGGTGATCGCGCCGATGCCGAGGACGACGAAGATGAAGAACGTGTTCGAGATGTGCAGGGCGTCGACCAGCACCGGGAAGCTCAGGCCGATCGCGAAGTTGGTCAGCCACAGCACCAGCCCGGCGATGCCCATGCCGAGGCCGCGCAGCTTGAGCGGGAAGATCTCCGACAGCATCAGCCAGGTGACCGGCGAGATCGCGCCCTGCTGGAAGGCCAGGAACGTGACCGTCAGCGCGAGCACCACGAACGCCCGGCCCTGCCCGGCGGGCAGCAGCAGGGAGAACACGCCGATCAGCAGCAGCGCCGTGGTCGTGCCGATCTGCCCGACGATCAGCATCGGCCGCCGGTTCACCTTGCCCAGCAGGTAGATGCCGACGAAGGTGGCCACGACCGAGATGACGCCGTTGGCGATGTTCGCCGTGAGCGCTCCATCGGCCGAGAAGCCGGCGTCCTTCAGGATCTGCGTGCCGTAGTACATGATCGAGTTGACGCCGGTGATCTGCTGGATGATCGCGATGCCGACGCCGACGAGGACCAGCCGCCGGATCCACGGCGTGCCCAGGTCGCGCAGGCCGCCGGTCTGGGACTTCTTGTCCTCCAGCGCCAGCTGCTCGACCTCCGCCAGCTCGGCCTGAGCCCGCTGCGCCGAGCGAACCTGCTTCAACACGGCGAGCGCGTCGGCGAAGCGGTCCTTCGACGCCAGCCAGCGCGGGCTTTCCGGCATGGCCAGCATGCCGAACCACAGCACGACCGCCGGGAGCGTCGCGATGACGAGCATCCAGCGCCAGACGCCGCCGGACTCGCCGAAGGCGTTGCCGATGATCGCGTTGAACGTGAACGCCAGCAGCTGGCCGGTGACGATCATCAGCTCGTTCTGCGTGACCAGCCGGCCGCGCCGCTCGGTCGGCGAGACCTCGGCGAGGTAGGTCGGCACGGTGACCGACGCGCCGCCGACCGCGAGCCCGAGGACGAACCGGCCGAGCACCATCACCGCGGTGGTCGGGGCGAGGGTGCAGGTCAGCGTGCCGAGCAGGAAGATGACGGCCAGCATGAGGATGTTCTTGCGCCGGCCGCGCCGGTCGGACAGCCGCCCGCCGGCCACCGCGCCGAGCGCGGCGCCGAGCAGCAGCGAGCTGGTGACCAGGCCCTCGGTGAACGGGGTGAGCCCGAGGTCGGTGGCCATGTAGGGCAGGGCGCCGTTGATGACGCCGGTGTCGTAGCCGAAGAGCAGGCCGCCGAACGTGGCGATGATGGTGACGAGCCGGAGCCGGCGCCCGTGCGGGCCCTTGGTGTCGAGTGGAACCGTCGGCGGCGTCGTTGCGTGGACGTGTGCCATGGTGTTTCTCCCGGTGCACGAGTGGTACTTCGGGTTCAGCGGGAAGTGGGCCGCTTGCTGCCGGAGAGGCCGCGGCCGGCCAGGTACTCGCGGGTGCGCACGGCGATCGGCAGTGGCACCTCGGCGGCACAGGGGTAGAGGTCCTGCTCGACGATGACGAACAGTTCCGCGTCCAGTGTGGACAGTGCGTCGACGATCGCCCCGGGGTCGGGCACGCCGGCGGGCGGCTCGACGCAGACGCCGCGCTTGACGGCCTCGCCGAAGGAGAGCTTTTCGGCGGCGACCTGGGCGAGGACGTCGGCGTCCATCTGCTTGATGTGGACGTACCCGACGCGCTCGCCGAACCGGCGGATGAGGTCGAGGTTGTCGCCCCCGCCGTAGGCGACGTGCCCGGTGTCGAGGCAGAGGTTGGCGTAGCGGGAGTCGGTCTCGTTGAGGAACCGCTCGATCTCGGGCTGGGTCTGGATGTGGCTGTCGGCGTGCGGGTGCAGGCACAGCCGCACGTCGTACTCCTCCAGCAGGATCCGGCCCAGCTCGTTCGCGCGGCCGCCGAGGGAGCCCCACTGCTCGGCGGACAGCTGCGGGCTTTCCGTGTAGTCGCCGGTCTTCTCGTCGCGGAACATCGGCGGGATGTACACGAGGTGGTGCGCGCCGGCCGCGGCGGTCAGCTCGGCGACCCGGCGGGTCTCGGCGAGCATGGTGTCCCAGGCCTCCGGGCGGTGCAGCGCGCCGAAGGTGGTGCCGCCGGAGACCTGCAGGCCGCGGACGGTGAGCGCGTCGGCCAGCTCGCGCGGGTCGGTCGGCAGGTAGCCGTAGGGGCCGAGCTCCAGCCAGGTGTAGCCGGCGGTGACCAGCTCGTCGAGGAAGCGGGTGTAAGGCACCTGCTGCTCGTCCTCGGGGAACCAGATCCCCCACGAGTCGGGGGCGGAGCCGAGGCAGAGGTTGCCGGCGACGGTGCGCGCGGACGTCGTTGTCACGGAAGGGGTCCCTTCTAGGACGAGGTCGGGAAGTGGAAAGCGGCGTCGACGGACTGGGTGACGTGCGGCCAGCGGGTCGTCACGACCTTCGGGCGGGTGTAGAACCGGACGCCTTCGGGACCGTGGATCGGGCTGTCGCCGATCAGGGAGTCCTTCCAGCCGCCGAAGGAGTAGTAGGACATCGGGACCGGGATCGGCACGTTGACGCCGACCATCCCGACGCGGACCTCGCGCTGGAACCGGCGGGCGGCCTCGCCGCTGGAGGTGAACAGCGCGGTGCCGTTGCCGTACGGGTTGGCGTTGATCAGCGCGATCGCTTCGTCGAGCGTCGCGGCGCGTACGACCGCGAGAAGGGGGCCGAAGACTTCTTCGCGGTAGACGTCCATCGAGGGGCGGACGTGGTCGACCAGGGACGGGCCGGTGAAGAAGCCGTCCCCGTCGAAGCGTCGCTCGCGGCCGTCGACGACCACGGTGGCGCCCTGCTCGGCGGCGGTGGCGACGGCGTTCTCGACGCGCTCCTTGGCCGCCGCGGTGATGACCGGGCCCATTTCACTGGCCGGGTCGTCGCCGGGACCGACCTTGACCTCACGGGCCTTGCGGGCGAGCGTCGCGACGAGCGCGTCGGCGGCCTCGCCCACGGCGACGGCGACCGAGATCGCCATGCAGCGCTGGCCGGCCGAGCCGAACGCGGCCGCGGTGAGGTGGTTGGCGGCGAACTCCAGGTCCGCGTCCGGCAGCACCACGGCGTGGTTCTTCGCGCCGCCGAGGGCCTGGACGCGCTTGCCGGTCGCGGTGGCGCGCTCGTGGACGTACTTCGCGATCGGGGTCGAGCCGACGAAGGACACCGCGGCGATGTCCGGGTGCTCCAGGATCGCGTCGACGGCGGTCTTGTCGCCGTGCACGACGTTGAAGACGCCGTCGGGCAGGCCGGCTTCGGCGTACAGCTCGGCGACCAGGTTCGAGGCGGAAGGGACGCGCTCGCTCGGCTTGAGGACGAAGGTGTTGCCGGTGGCGATGGCCATCGGGTGCATCCAGAACGGGACCATCACCGGGAAGTTGAACGGCGTGATCCCGGCGCACACGCCGAGGGGCTGGCGGAAGCTGAGCACGTCGACGTCGCGGGAGACCTGATCGGAGAAGCCGCCCTTGAGCGCGTCGGCGATCCCGCACGCGTACTCGACGACCTCGCGGCCGCGGACGATCTCGCCGCGGGCGTCGTCGAGGACCTTGCCGTGCTCGGCGGAGATGATCTTCGCCAAGTCGGTCTCGTGCCGGACGAGCAGCTCGCGGAAGGCGAACAGGACCCGGGAACGCTGGGAGAGCGACGAGTTGCCCCAGGTTTCGAAGGCCTTGCCCGCGGCGGCGACGGCGGTGTCCACTTCGGGCTTTCCGGCCAGCAGGACTGCCGCCCGCTGCTGTCCGGTCGCCGGGTCGTACACCGGAGCGGCGCGGCCGGCCCCGGCGGGAGCGCCGCCGATCCGGTGGTCGATGGTCTGCACGCTGGTTCTCCTAGAGGTAGTGGCGTTGGCCGCGCTTGGCGGCGGCGTAGTCTTCGCGGGCCTTGCGGGTACTGTCCAGTTCGGACACTTCGCTCACCGGGACGTCCCACCAGCCGGATCCCGGCGGGTTCGGTCCGCAGAGGTCGGTTTCGACGTGCACGACGGTCGTCTCATTCGCCGCCTTCGCATGGGCCATGGCGGCGCGGAATTCGTCCACGGTGGTCGCTCGGAGCACGTGGGCGCCGAGGCTCGCGGCGTTGGCGGCCAGGTCGACCGGGAGCACGCCGCCGTCGAGCTGACCGGTGTCGCCCCGGTAGCGGTACTGCGTGCCGAACCGTTGCGAGCCAAGCGATTCCGAGAGCGAGCCGATCGAGGCGAACCCGTGGTTCTGCACGAGCACGACGATCACCTTGAGGCCCTCGGACACCATGGTGACCAGTTCCTGGGCCATCATCAGGTAGGAGCCGTCCCCGACGAGGACGACGACTTCCCGCTCCGGTGCCGCGAGCTTCACGCCGAGCCCGGCGGCGACCTCGTAGCCCATGCACGAGTACGCGTATTCGACGTTATACGCCTTGGGGTCGCGGGCGCGCCAGAGCATCTGGAGGTCGCCGGGGAGCGAGCCGGCCGCGTTGATCACGACATCTTGGTCGTCGAGGACGTCCTGCAGTGCGCCGAGGATCTCGGTCTGCGCGGGCAGGGGCCCGTGTGCGGCGGCGAAGCAGGCGTCGGTGGTGCGGCGCCAGTCGTCGGCCAGCAGCCGGGTGCGGGCGCGGTAGGCGTCGTCGACCTGCCAGCCGTCGAGGGCCTGGTGCAGGGCTTCGATGCCGAGGCGGGCGTCGGCCTGCAGCGGGATCGCCGCGTGCTTGACCGCGTCCAGGCGCGTGACGTTGAGGTTGACGAACACCGGGTCGCCGAAGGCGGTGTGGCTCGCGGTGGTGAAGTCGCTGTAGCGGGTGCCGATGCCCAGGACGACGTCGGCTTCGGTGGCGAGGGTGTTGGCGGCCGCGGTGCCGGTCGAGCCGATCCCGCCGACCGCGCACGGATGGTCCCACGGCACCGCGCCCTTGCCGGCGTGGGTGTCGGCGACCGGGATGCCGGTGGCCGCGGCGAACGCGCGCAGCTGCTCGGTGGCCTGGGCGTAGACAACGCCTCCCCCGGCGACGATGAGCGGCTTCCGGGCACTCCGCAGCGCCTCGACGGCCCGCCGCACTGCGTCGGGCTCGGGGACGGGGCGGCCGACGTGCCAGACGCGGCGGCGGAAGAACTGTTCCGGCCAGTCGAACGCCTCTGCTTGGACGTCCTGCGGAAGGCACAGCGTCACCGCGCCGGTTTCGGCCGGATCGGTGAGCACGCGCATCGCGGCCAGCGCCGCCGGGATGAGCTGCTCGGGCCGGGTGATCCGGTCGAAGTACTTCGACACCGGGCGGAAGGCGTCGTTGACCGTGACGTCGCCGCCGCGGGTGTCCTCCAGCTGCTGGAGCACCGGGTCGGGCGAGCGGGTGGCGAACATGTCGCTGGGCAGCAGGAGGACCGGCAGGCGGTTGGTGGTGGCCAGCGCGGCGCCGGTGATCATGTTGGTCGAGCCGGGACCGGTGGACGCGGTGCAGGCGAACGTCGCCAGCCGGTCGCGGGTCTTGGCGTACGCCGCGGCCGCGTGGACCATGCCCTGTTCGTTGCGCGCCAGGTAGTACGGCAGGTCGGCCTCGCCGGTCTCGGCGGCCTGCAGCAGCGCCTGGCCGAGCCCGGCGACGTTGCCGTGGCCGAAGATGCCGAAGCAGCCGGGGATGAGCCGCTGCTCGACGCCGTCGCGTTCGCTGTACTGGGCGGCCAGGAACCGGACGAGCGCCTGGGCGGTGGTCAGCCTCATCGGGTGCTCCCCCAGGTCTCGCGGACCCAGGCGTGCGCCGGGTCGTCGGTGATCAGCCACGCGCGGTCGGGACCGGGGCCGGCCATGACGTTGAGGTAGTAGAGGTCGTAGCCCGGCGCGGCCATCGACGGGCCGTGCCAGCCGTGCGGCACGAGCACGACGTCGCCGGAGCGGACTTCGGCGAGGACGTCGATCGGCCGCTCGTCGGTGCCGTAGACGCGTTGGTAGCCCAGGCCGTCGCGGGCGATCTCGAAGTAGTAGATCTCTTCCAGCTCGCGTTCGTGCTCGCCGTGTTCGTCGTGCTTGTGCGGCGGGTAGGACGACCAGTGCCCGCCCGGGGTCAGGACCTCGCACACGAGCAGCCGGTCGGCGTCGAACGTGCCGGGCAGGCAGTAGTTGTGCACCTCGCGGGCGCACGTCCCGGCGCCGCGGGCCTCGCTGGGCACGTCCGCCGCCGGACCGTAGCGAGCGGGCAGCCGCTGCTCGCACCGCGCCGACGGCAGGGCGAAGCGGCCACCGGCGTCGGTGGTGACGGTGAACTCCGTGTCGCGCGGCAGGTAGGCGAAGTCGGTGACGCCGTCGAAGACGTCCTTCCTGCCGGCGAGTTCGAAGACCTCGCCGACGTTCGTGACGCGGCAGGAGCCGGACAGCGGGAGGACGAGGTGCTCGGCGTCACCGGTCGCGATCTTCGCGGAACCGCCCGCGGGCAGGTCGAGGACCTTCAGGCCGGAGTAGCCCCAGCCGGCGGATTCGGGCGTGACGACCGTCGGGAAAGGACCGTCGCTCGTGGACAGTGCGGGCAGGTGGTGCTTGCTCACAGCAGGCTCACCGCCCGGTCGACCGCGCCGGCGACGTCACCGGAAGCCGGGTAGAGCAGCGAGCGGCCGACGACCAGTCCCTGCACGGTCGGCTGCGCAAGCGCTTTCCGCCAGGCGGTGAAGGCGGCTTCGGCGTCGGCCACCTCGCCTCCGAGCAGCAGCACCGGCAACGTCGAGGAGGCCAGCACGCGCGGCATGTCGTCCACCACGGGCAGCTTGAGCCAGGTGTAGGCGCTGCTGCGGCCGAGGCCCGAGGCGATGGTGATCGACTTGATCACCGCGTCCGGGGTGAGGTCGTTGCGGATGCGGCCGTCCGCCCACCGGGAGAGGAACGGCTCGACCATCGCGATCAGTGCGCGGTCGTTCAGCGCGTCGATCGCGTGAGCCGAGTTTTCAAGTGCTTCGGCGGTGGCTGGGTCCTCCAGCGCGATGCGCGTGAGCATCTTGCCGCCGTCGAACCCCATCGCCGCGATGGCGGCGGCGTCGTAGCCGGTGAAGCGATCGTCGATCTCGAACGCGGAACCGGCGAGCCCGCCGCGGTTCATCGACCCGAAGACACTCTTGCCGTCGAGGACACCGAGCAGCAGCAGGTCTTCGAGGATGTCCGCGGTGCCGAGCACCCCGGTCACGCCAGGTCGCTCCAGCGCGGTGCACAACCGGTCGAGCAGCTCACCGCGATCGGCCATCGCGGCGGGGTCGGCGCCGACGGCGTTGGCGCCTCGGGCAGGGTGGTCGGCGGCGATGATCATCGCGCGGCCGTTGTCGCCCAGCACGGACTTCGCCCTGACGCGCTGGGCCGCGGCCTCGGCGATCGCGGTGGGGTGCTGGACGCGGGTGGTGACGATCCGTTCTACGCGCTCAGACACGAGCGGCCTCCTCGAGCTTCGCGAGCACCTGGGCCTCGTCCGGCATGGCGTCGGCGCAGGACAGCTCCCCCGCGACGTGCGCACCGGCGGCGTTGGCGAAGGTGATGGTGCGGCGGGTGTCCCAGCCGGACAGCAGGCCGTGGCACAGCGCGCCACCGAACGCGTCGCCGGCGCCGAGGCCGTTGACCACCTCGACGGGCACGGGTGGCACCTCGACGGCGCCGTCGTCGTCGACGGCCAGGACACCGCGCGGGCCCTGCTTGACCACGGCGAGCGAAATACCTCGGGCGCGCAGCGCTTCCGCCGCTTCGTACGGGTCGCGGGCGCCGACCGCGGTTTCGCACTCGTCGAGGTTCCCGGCGGTGACGGTGACCAGCTCGAGAGCCTGCTGCACCCAGCGGCGGGCCGTCTCGCGCGACTCCCAGAACATCGGCCGGTAGTCCAGGTCGAGCACCGTGATGCCGCGGCGGCCGCGGGCTTCGAGCGCGGCGAGCGTGGCCGAGCGGCTCGGCTCCTGGCAGAGCCCGGTGACCGTCACCCAGAAGACGTCCGCGGCGCGGATCGCGTCGTAGTCCAGCTCCTGCGGCACGAGGTCCAGGTCCGGGGCCTTCGGCGCGCGGTAGAAGTAGAGCGGGAAGTGGTCCGGCGGGAAGATCTCGCAGAACGTCACCGGGGTCGGCAGGTCCGCCGACTCGCCGAGGAAGCGGTCCGACACGCCGTAGCCGGTCAGTGCCGTGCGGACGAACCGGCCGAACGGGTCGGCTCCCACCTTCGTCACCACGGCCGACCGCCGCCCGTACCGGGCCGCGGCCACGGCCACGTTGGTCGCGCTGCCGCCGAGGAACTTGCCGAACGAGGTGACGTCCTCCAGCCCGACGCCGATCTGCCGGGGGTAGACGTCCACCCCCACCCGGCCCATGGTCAGCACCTCGAACTCCGGATCCACTTCCCGCACCTCCGCTGCTCCACGGCTACTGTCGCGCTCTACTAGCGCGCTCTAGTGGCAGCGACTATCCTGGGTCGGGTCCGGAGATGTCAAGGGCCTGGAACAATCGGCCCCGACCGGAGCAGAGGCAGGAGCGGGCGTGCACGACGGCGAACTCACGAGTAGGTCGAAGCCGACGATGGCGGACGTGGCCGCGAAGGTCGGCGTGTCCCGCGCCCTGGTGTCCCTGGTGTTCCGCGGCCAACCCGGAGCGAGCCAGGAGACGCGCGACCGCGTGTTCGCCGCTGCCGAGGAACTGGGTTACCGCCCGGACAACGCTGCCCGGCTGCTGGCGCGCGGACGGAGCCGGACGCTGGGCGTGATGGTGACGGTGCACCAGTCGTTCCAGGCCGACCTTGTCGAGGGCATCTACCCGGAGGCCGAGCGGCTCGGCTACGACGTACTGCTGTCGGCGACCGCCCCGAGCCGTGACGAGGCCAAGGCCGTCGAAGCTCTGCTGAGCCACCGTTGCGAAGCGCTGATCCTGCTCGGCCCGAACGCCGAGCGCTCAGCCCTCGACGCCTTGGGCCGGCGCGCCGTGGTGGCCGTGGTGGGCCGCCGCGTGTCCGGCATCCAGGTCGACAGCGTCCACACCGCGGACACCAAGGGCATCCGCCAGGCGGTCGACCACCTCGTCGACCTGGGCCACCGCCGCATCGTGCACGTCGACGGCGGCAAGGAACCGGGTTCGGCGGACCGGCGCCGGGCCTACCGAGCGGCCATGCGACGGCACGACCTGCCCGAGCGAGTACTGCCCGGCGCCCACGACGAAGAGGCAGGCATGACTGCGGCCCGCCAGATGCTGGCCGAGAACTCCCTGCCGACCGCCGTCGTCGCCGGCAACGACCGGTGCGCGATCGGGCTACTGCACACCTTCGGCCGGGCCGGGCTGGAGTTCCCCCGCGACATCTCGATCGTCGGGTTCGACGACAACCACCTGTCGCACCTGTCGCACATCGACCTCACGACGGTCCACCAGGACGCCGCCGGCTTGGCTCAAGCGGCAGTCCACGCCGCCACCGACCGCCTCGAGGACGAGACCCGGGCGCCGACGGAGATCGTCCTCGACCCCAAGCTGGTCGTCCGGGGCACCACGGGACCACCTAGATCCTGAGATGCTGCTGAGCATCGGGCTGCCACAGCGCGCTTGCTGCCGTCCGCGCTTCATCCGGCGCTGGGGCCGGAACTGCCGGGTCGCTGCGAGGTGTGGCCGGATTCGGTGGGGTCGTCGCGCACCGGGAGCTCGATCTCCAGGTGGGCTCCCCGGCCGGCCGGTGGGTCGGAGAAACGCGCGGTACCACCGTGTGCGCTGACGGTGTTGGCAACCATGGCGAGCCCGAGGCCCGAGCCGGGCAGGGCGCGTGCGGCGGGTGCCCGCCAGAACCGTTCGAACGCTTGTCCCCGCTCGTGCGGTGGCAGTCCCGGGCCCTGATCGCTCACCGTGAGCCAGCCGGGACCCGACCGCACCTGGACGCTCGCCCCGGGCGGCGAGAACTTGATCGCGTTGTCCAGCACGTTGAGCACCGCTCGTTCCAGTGCGGTGGGGTCGCCGGTGGTGGCCCAGGGAGTCGTGTCGGTGGTGATGGTGTGCTCCGCCGCGCGGTGGGCCGCACGCCGCACGGCCCGCTCGATGACGGCCGCCACGGAGACGGTTTCGCGCGCGAGCTGGTGGGACTCCCTGGCCAGTTCGACGAGCTCCCCGACGAGGGTGCTGAATTCGCGGGCTTGCGCCTGGAGCCGGTCGAGGACGGCGGCACGCCGGCCGGGTGGAATGGCCCGGCGGGTTTGCTCGCTGCGGACCAGCAGGTCGATGTTGGCGCGCAGGCTGGTGAGCGGAGTGCGGAGCTCGTGGGCCGCGTCGGTGACGAGTTGCCGCTGCCGCAGCCGGGCCTCGTGCAGTGCGGTGGTCATGGCCGAGAAGGCCCTGCCGAGGCGGCTGACCTCGTCGCGGCCCGTGACGGCCACCGGTGTCAGCAGGTCCTCCGTGCGGGCGATGTGCTCGGCGGTTTCGGTCAGCCGCCGCATCGGGTTGAGGGTGCGCCGGGCCAGCAGCAGCCCGGCGGCCCCCGCGGTGAGCACCCCGGATAGGCCCGCCACGACCAGCACCGCACCCAAGCTGGCCAGTGTGTCGTCGACGGCAGCCAAGCCACGGCTGATGACCAGCACGTCGCCGTTGCCGACCGGGCGCAGCACCAGTCGCACGGGCACCCCGGACGCTGTCCGACCGTCCCGCAGGGTCACGTCCGTGACGGCGTGGTCGGCCGACGTGGTGACCACCTCGTCCACCCCGTCCGGCGCGCAACCGCTGCCGTCGGCGTGCAGCAGCTGGATTCCCTCCAGGAATCGTTGCAGCTGCCGGCGACCTTGCTCAGGAGGCGTGCAGACGACGGACGGGTCGAGCCAGGCGGGTTGACCCGCCGGGGACTCCACGACCTTGACTGTCGGAATCCCCTTGGCGAGCAGGTTCTGGTCCAGCTGGGTTCGCAGGGTGTACCGGGTCGTGAGCCACGAGATGAGGCAGATGCCGGCGATCGCGACGGCCACGACCCCGGCGGTGACCAACGCGACCCGGGTGCGCAGCAGCCACCGCGCGCTCATGTGCCCGACCGGAGCACGAAACCGATGCCGCGGACCGTGTGCAGCAGCCGGCCGGCCCCCGCGGCCTCGGTCTTGCGCCGCAGGTAGCCGATGTAGACGTCGAGTGCGTTGGTGCCCAGCACGTGTCCCCAGACGCGCTGCTGCAGGTGGGTCCTGGTCAGCACGCGCTCCGGCGCGGCGAGGAACTGGCGGAGCAGATCGAACTCCGTAGGGGTCAAGCTGATCGGATCACCCGCCCGGGCGACCTCGCGGCTGGCGAGGTTCAGCTCCAGATCCGCGTACCGCACCGTGTCCGACCGCCGCTCGCGGTTCGTTTTGAGCAGGGCACGCAACCGGGCGAGCAGCTCTTCGAGGGCAAAGGGTTTGACCAGGTAATCGTCCGCGCCGGCGTCGAGCCCGGTGACCCGGTCGCCGAGGCCGTCGCGCGCGGTGAGCATGAGAACCGGAACGCGTTCCCCGTACGCGCGCAGGCGCCTGCACACCTCCAGACCGTCCACGACCGGCATCATCACGTCCACAATGGCCAGGTCCGGGCGGGTCCCGTCAGCCAAAAGCCGGCGCAGCGCCTGTTCACCATCGCCGGCCGTGGCCACGGTGTAGCCCTCGAACTCCAGGCAGTGGCGCAGGCTGGTTCGCACATCCGGATCGTCGTCCACCACGAGCAGTCGCATCGAGCACACGGTAATCCGGAGAAACCGGAACACCGGCTGCTCTCACGATCTTCTCAGGCTTCACCCAGGCTTTCCTCATCGATTTTCCGGCACGGTGCCTGCATGAGAGACAACGACATGGACCGCCGTACGCTCCTGCGCCGAACCGGCCTCGCCGCCGCAGCCGGCGCGGCTGTACCGCTGCTGGGCGTCCCGGGAGGCAGCGCACTGGCCGCGTCCTCCGATCCCGACGCGTTGTTCAAGACCGGCCGGTTCGCCGAGGCCGACCGGGATTACGCGGCCCTGCTGCGCACGGACCCGGACGACGCGCACGCGGTGGCGCGGCGCGGTTACATCGCATTGCTGTCCAACGAATTCACGACCGCAGAACGGTTTCTCACCCGGGCCGTCGAACTGACACCCGACGACACGTTCTCGCGGCGTCAGCTGGTGGACTGCTACGTGCGGCAGGACCAGCTCGCCCGCGCGGTGCCGCTGCTGGGCGACTCCCCCGACGCCGCGGTGTACGCCGCGATCACCGGCAGGCCGTTCGAGACGCACGGGGCACAGGCCACGAGTGTTCCCTTCATCGACGTCGACCCCCTGCCGCACATCGACGCGTCCCTGAACGGGGCGGCGCCCTCGCGGTTCTACCTGGACACCGGTGGCACCCTGAACCTGTCGACGGACACGGCGCAGCAGCTGGGGCTGCGGGCGCTCGCGACCAGCCAGGCGTTCCTCGGCGGCCAACTGGTCACCACCTACCTGGGCGTGCTGAACTCCCTGCGGCTCGGCGACATCGAGCTGCGCAACCTGCCGGTCCACTGGCACGACAGCGACCGCAACGTCATGGGCACGTCGATCTTCTACCACTTCGTGACCACGATGGACTACGCGAACAAGTCGCTGGTGCTGCGGAGGAAGACCAGGGAACAGGTGCGGCAGGTGCGGAGCGCGGCAGCCCGCCACGGCGCTCGCCCCCAGCCCCTGTGGCTGGCCGACGGTCACTTCCCGTTCACGCTGGGCACCCTCAACGGGTACGGCCCCGCGGTGGTGGAGCTCGACACCGGTGTGCCCAGCCTCGGCGTCACCACCACGGCCGAGATGGCCACCCGAGCGGGCGTCGCGATCGACTACAGCAAGCCGATCCCGTTCATCGGCACCACCGGCTACGCCATCACCCCACCCACCGTCAGCATCGACGGCGTCGTCGGCCGGCAGGTCCCCGGCGTGGCGGCGCCGGTGACGCTCTACGACCGCGTCCAATTCGACACCCTCGCCAACTTCAGCCACCAGTACCTCAGGACCTCCACCCTCACGTTCGACTACGCCGACATGAACCTCTACCTCTGGTAAGCACCACGACGCAGACGGCACCGATTTCAGGCAGGGGGTGTGCCATGACATCCGCGGTTTCGCGCGCCAGCGCAGAATTTCCGCCGATGCGGTCGGACGGCGAACTTCGCCCGTGATGGTCGGCACGGCCAAGGACGGAAAGCAGGTCCCGGCGAGCACATCGATCCGCCGCAGGTAGCGGAGACCCGGAGCGAAACCCGGCGCGAACGGCGTTTTCCTCTAGTGGATGTGCGAGCCGCCGTTGACGTCGTACGTCGCTCCGGTGTTGTAGCCGGACTCCTCGCGGCACAGGTACGTGATCAGGTCGGCGACGTCGGACGTGCGGCCGTTGCGCCCCACCGGGATTCACGGTCGAGAATCGGCGGATGCTATTGAGCGCCCAACACACAGCTCACCCCTCGACGGAGAAGGAGAACGCTGTGCCTCCCGGCAATGTCCGCGCCACCACCGTCAAGTACGGCGTGGACACACCGATCACGCCGCCGACCGCGGTGTAGGCCGGCTCGAAGCGCCCGACATCCATTCAACTCGCTCTGCCAGTGCCGGCCCGACCAGGGTCGGCCGGGACCAGCCCGGTCCTGCGCCCTTCCCGGTCAGGAGCCGGGCCTGCAGGTCGCCGACTTCGGCCAGCCGGTGAAGCTGCACCACAACGAGAAATTCGGCCACGCCCACCACCGAGAGCCAGATACGGGTCCGTCGCCGGGCACCGACAGCATTTCCGGAAGCGAACGACGATCGGCCTAGCCGCCACCCCCGTGTTCGGGGAGATCATGTCGGGAACACGCCTGAGCGAGAGCAGCCTGGAGGGCGCCGTGGTGCTTGACGTTCACTCGTCTCCGCAATCGACCAGCCCAGCTTGGTGAACGCGGCGATGTCGTCATGCAACCGGGGCAACGGCGGCTCCATGTCGATGAGCTCGAAGATCGTCACCCCGGCGTACCCGATGGAGCGCAACGCTTCGGCGTAGCGCTCGAAGTCGACCTCACCACGGCCCGGAGACGTGTGGGCCCACCGGTCTCGCCACGTGTCGCTCATGTGCGCGATCCGGATCCGGTGCCCGGCGGTGCGAACACCCTCCCACGGATCCTCCCGGTTGATGGTGTTGGCGACGTCGTAGGCGATCCCGAGGTGTGGAGAACCGACGTGGTCCACGAGGTCCGACAGTCGGGTGGCGTCACCGAGATAACCGTGGGGGCTCGTCTCGAGCGCGATCGTGACGTCCAGCTTCGCGGCTCGCTCCAGCAGGACGTCCAGTGCCTGCTCGAGCCACCAGCGGCAGGCCTCCTCCGGGGCCGGCGACAGCGCGTGCCGCCGGCCGGCCATGGCGATCACGAGCGGCGCTTCCAGGTCGTGGGCGAGTTCCAGCTCCGCGAGGAGCGCGTCGACACTGGCTCGGCGGAAGTCGTTGCCGGGACTGATCAGGTTGATGTCGAGGAAGCCGGGGTTGGTCGACGTGACGGTCAGGCCTCGAGCCGCCAGGGCACGGCGCAGCTCGTGTCGCTCGTACTTGCCGAACGCGCCCGCCTGCAGGTGCGGTGCGGCCGTCGTGATCTCGATCTGCCGGAAGCCGAGCTCGGCGAGGGCGTCGATCGCTTCGCGCAGGGGCGCCTGGTGGAGCCAGCTGTAGGTGGTGCCGCCGAGGGCGAGCGGGGTCTGCGTCATGGGGTACTCCCTGCGGTTTCGAGAGCGGCCAGGGTGCGTGCGAGCCCGTCGGCCAGGGACACGCGCGGGGCATAACCGAGCGCACGAGCCCGCGTGATGTCGAGCGCGCCCTTGCGCGCGGCCGTGACGCCCGGCGCCATTTCCAGCGGGCCGCCACCGAGGTCCACGTGCCAGTCCGGGCACAGCTTCGTGATCTCCGCCGCGAGTTCTCGCAGACCGGTGGCCTCACCCGTGGCCAGGTTGTAGGCGCGGTGAGCGAGGTCGTCGGCGTGCAGCAGCAGGAGCACGCCGTCCACGACGTCGTCCACGTAGGTGAAGTCGATGCGCTGGTCACCACCCTGGCCGAGGATGCTCGGCCGGCCATCGGCCGCGTCCTCGAGCCACGGGTGTGGGAGCCGCCGCCGGGGGAAGCCCGGCCCGTAGACCCAGCACAGGCGCGCCGCGACATAGGGCAGCCCGGCGTAGTACTCGCCGAGCCGCTCGACGGCGTACTTCGTGATGCCGTACGGAGAGATCGGCCGCGCCGGGTCGTCCTCGGTGATGGGATCCGCGGTGAAGTGCCCGTACGTCTCCTCCGAGGACAGGTCGACGAGCCGCCGCACTCCCCCGACGGCGAGCACGGCCTCGAACAGCGCCACCGAGCCGTCGATGTTGACCCGCACGGCGTCGGCGAGCCCGGCGACGCTCGCGGTGACGCCGACGATCGCCGCGCCGTGGACCACTTCGGACACCGCGTGCTCACGCAGCACGCGTTCCAGCAACGCGCGATCGGTGATGTCGCCCCTGACCTCGGGTACCCCGGCGCCGGTGGTGATCCGGTCGAAGCTCACGACCCGCTCGCCCGCCGCGACCAGCCGGCGCACCAGCTCGCGGCCGAGGAACCCGGCGCCGCCGGTCACCAGCACCGTCACTGCGTCCGTCCTTTCAGGACTTCGCGGGAGGACTGCGGCTGCGGCGTCCGGCCGGTGTAGTCCTGGGACAGATCGCGTTGTGAGGTTTCGGCCATCGCCGTGATCGCCACCAGGCTGACCAGCCCCGCCACGATGATGTACAACGACACCGTCCACGACGCACCGCCGGCGCCGATCACGAGCGCCGACGCGATCAACGGCGCCGGGCCGCCACCCACGATGTTCGACACGTTGAGCCCGAGCGCCGCGCCCGTCGTCCGGTAGCGGGTCGGGAACAGCTCCGAGTTGATCGCCGCGCCGAGTCCCCACGTCGAGCTGTGCCCGATGGCCAGGGCCAGCACGACACCGACGCCGGTCAGGAACACCGAGCCGCTGGAGATCAGGGCGAACAGCGGGAACGCGAGCAAGAGCCAGAACACGACGCCGGCGATGTAGACCTTCTTGCGTCCCAGGCGATCGGACAACCTGCCGAAGAGCGGGATCGTGAAGATCTCGATCCCGGCCGCGATCGACACGCAGGCCAGGATGTCGCCGGCGCGGTAGTGATGGGTGTTCACGGCGTAGCTGACCAGGAAGGTCGCGGCGATGTAGAACCCGATGTCGGGCACGAACCGGATCCCGATCGCGATCAGCACCTGCCGCCAGGAGTACTTGAACACCTCGACGATCGGCGCGCGGACCGCCATCTCACCGGCCGCGGTGGCCCGCCGGAACTCCGGCGACTCCATGATGCGCAGCCGGATCCACAGGCCGATCGCGACGAGGAAGGCGCTGCCCCAGAACGGGATCCGCCAGCCCCAGGTCTGCACGAACTCATCCGATCCCAGGCCGACGAGGACGAACGCGCCGGACGACATCAGCAGCCCGATCGGCGAGCCGGTCTGCACGAAGGACGCCAGGAACCCGCGGTTGCCGCGCGAGGCGTACTCCGAGGCGAGCACCGTGGCACCACCCCACTCGCCACCGAGCGCGATGCCCTGGACCAGTCTCAGGGACACCAGCAGGATCGGCGCGGCGATCCCGGCGCTGGAATAGGTCGGGAGAAAGCCGATGGCGAACGTCGCCACGCCCATCAGCAGCAGCGAGAAGACCAGGGCTTTCTTGCGGCCGACGCGGTCGCCGACGTGGCCGAGGACGATCGCGCCGATCGGCCGGACGACGAACCCGACGGCGAACGTCGCGAACGCGGCGAGCGTGCCCAGCACGGGTGAGAAGTTCGGGAAGAACAGCTTGTTGAGCACCAGCGCGGCCGCGGTGCCGTAGACGAAGAAGTCGTAGTACTCCACCGCGGTGCCGACGACCCCGGAGGAGACGGCGATGCGAACGGATTTCCGGTCCGGCGCGAGACCCGCCGGGGTGCCGTCGAGAGTCATGATCACCTTCCACTGCGTTGGGGAGCAGGTGTGCGGGTGTGGTCAGGCCACCGAGCCGGCGCGCCGGCCGAAGACCATGCCGGCGGCGAGACCTGAGCCACCCGCGTAGTTGCCGCTGAACAGCCCGCCGAGTGCTTCGCCCGCGGCGAACAGGCCCGTGACGACGCTGCCGTCTTCGCGGAGCACGCGGCCGTCGTCGTCACCTTTGAGGCCGCCGAAGGTGAAGGTGACGCCGCAGGTAACCGGGTAGGCGTAGAACGGCGCCCGGTCGATGGCCGCGGACCAGTTGCTCTTCGGCGGGGTGACGGCGGCGCGCTTGCCGTCCTTGACGGTCGGGTCGAACGGCCCGTCCTCGATCGATTCGTTGAATTCCTTGACGGTCGCGACCAGCTTCGCCGGGTCGACGTCGATGCCCCGCGCGAGCTCGTCGAGGCTGTCGGCGCGCACGACGCTGACGCCGGGCATGTCGTACTCCTCGGCACGCAGCAGCGGGCGGGTCGTCGCGTCGAAGATCTGGAAGGCGATCGACCCGGGCTGGCGCAGGATGTCGCGCCCGTACTTGGCGTAGGTGTAGTTCCGGAAGTCCGCGCCCTCGTCGACGAACCGGCCGCCGTCGGCGTTCACCACGATTCCCAGCGGATAACCGCCCCGCGTGAGCCGGTTGGTCAGCTCGCGGTTGCTTTCGTTGTGTGCGGCGAAGGCGTCCCACGCCACGCTGTGACACGTGCTCCAGTCGCCGCCCCGCGCGGCGCCGAGATCGAGCGCGGCGAGGAGGAGTTCGCCGGTGTTGTACGGGGTTCCGCGGACCTTCGCGTTCGCCCAGCCCGTGCCGAGGTACTCCTCGCGCATGGTGGCGTTGGCTTCGAAGCCGCCCGCCGTCACGATCACCGACTCCGCGCGCAGTTCGCCGCTCGTCCCGTCCTCGGTCTCGTAGCGGACTCCCGAAACCGGGCCGTCGCCGAGGAAGCCCGTCACGCGGTGTCCGTACCGGATGTCGACGCCTTCGGCTTCGGCGATGCGGGTGTGGTCGGTTATGAGGCCGATGCCGCCGTCCACGTTGCCGACGTGCAGGCCGCCCCAGAACAGGAAGCCACCGTCCTCGCGCTCGTAGGCCTGGCGCTCGTACATGAGCCGGTACCGGACGCCCTTGCCGGCCAGCCAGCGGATCGTGGCGCTGCTGTCGCGGGCCAATAGCTCGGTCATCCGCGGGTCGTTGCGGTCGCCGGTGACCTTGGCCAGGTCGGCCCGGTACTCCGCCGCCGAATACGGAGGCACGGTGGTCCGGGCGTGCCGCTCGTCGGGCTCGACGAAGTCCAGCAGGTCGTCAAGTCCTTCGTGGACGATCCGGGTGGCTCCCGCGGTGTAGTAGCTGTTGCCGCCGGCCAGCTCCTGGGGCGCCCGTTCCAGCAAGACCACCCGGCGGCCGCGGTCGGCGGCGGCGTGGGCCGCGGAAAATCCGGCGTTGCCGCCGCCCACCACGACGACGTCGGTGTCGTGGGGCAGTTCTCCAGTCAACGTCTTCACCTTTCGGGGCTCGGTTGCAGCAGGACTTTGGTCGCCTGCCGGGTCTCGACGAGCTCGACCGCGTGCTCGTGGTCGGCCAGTGCCAGGGTGTGGGTCACGATGGACTCCAGCTCCGGTGCGGCCGCGAGCCGTGTGGGCACCGTGTCCCAAGTGGACAGGTCGTAGGCGCGGGAGCCGAGGATCGTCTGCTCGTTCCAGGCGAGCTGGGCGGAGTCGAACCGGGCCGGCTCCGCGGGCAGGCCCACACAGATCAGCCGCCCGCCGCGGCCGAGCAGGCGGGTGCCGGTGGTGACCGCCGCTGCCGTGCCCGCGGTCTCGAAGACCACGTCGAACCGGCCGTACAGCGCTTCCGTGCCGGCCCGAGTGGTGACGACCTCGGCGGCGCCGAGGACCTTCGCCCGCTCGGCCAGCGCGCCGTCCTCGGTCCGGCCGACCACGGTGACCGCCCGGCCGGCCAGGGCACCGACGGTCAGCAGGCCGACGGCCCCCGGCCCGAGGACGCAGAGGTCGTCGCCGTCCGCGAGCCGGGCGACGTCGACCGCGTGCGCCGCGACGGCGAAGGGCTCGGCGAGCACCGCCAGCCGGTCCGGCACGTCCGGCGGCAGGGCCACGAGGTTGCGGGCCGGCACCACGAACCGTTCGGCGAACACGCCGTCGGCGTCGAGCCCGAGCACCTGACGCCGCTCGCACAGCATCGACCGGCCGCGGGCGCACCAGGCACAACCTCCGCAGGTCAGGTGGGCGCTGCCGACGACGCGGGTGCCCACCGCCAGGTCCACGCCCGGTCCGGGCTCGCGCACCCGGCCGACGTATTCGTGCCCGAGCACGAGCGGGAAGCGCGGGGCGTACCCGCTGCCGGGCCCGTACGCGCCGCGGATCATGCCGAGGTCGGTGTGGCACAGGCCCGCGCCGACCAGTTCGAGCTGCACCTCACCGGGGCCCGGCGCCGGGTCCGGGCGGTCGGTCCAGCTGAGGTTGCCGTCGCCGGCCGCGGTTTTCGTCAGCGCTTTCATCCTCGATCCCCTCAGGCGTCCGGCCAGCCGAACGACGGTTCGGGGTGGGACAGCGGCGGCAGGTCCCAGGTCGCCGCCGAGGGCAGGCCCACCGCGTCGTCGACGTGCACGTCGACCACCACGGGGCGGCGCAGGTCGAGTGCGGTCTTGAGCGCGGACCCGAGGTCGGCCGGATCGGTGACGGTCAAGCCTTCGCCACCCATGGACCGCGACAGTGCGGCGAAGTCCGCCGAGTAGGGCTGCCCGCTTCCCGCGTGCTCGAAGGTCGTCGCCAGCTGCCGATCCGCGCCGAAGTACAGCTTCTGCTGGTCGCGAATGGAGACGAAACCGCCGTTGTTCCACACGAGCCAGACGGCCGGGATGGCGTACTGGACGGCGGTCGCCACGGCGGCGGGGAACATCAGGAACCCGCCGTCGCCGACGACCGCGACGGACGGCCGGTCGGGTGCGGCGAGGTGGGCGCCGAGAACCCCGCCGACCCCGAAGCCCATCGAGGCGAAACCCCAGCTCTGCAACAAGGTCCGCGGAGAGTCGGTGCGCCAGTTCTGCACGATCCAGTTGTGGTGCACGCCGACGTCGCTGAGCAGGATGCCGTCCGAAGGCAGGACATCGCGCAGCTCCGCGAGCACACGCTCCGGCCGGATCGGCGTCGTGTCCGAATAGTCGTGCGGTTTGGTGTGCTCGTCCCACTTCGCTTTCGCCGCAGCCAGTTCGTCGAGCCAGGCTCGCCGTTGGCCGGCCCGTTCGGAGGCGAATTCAGGCAGTCGTTCGCGCAGTTGCCGCAGGACTTCCCGGGGTGAAGCGTGGATTCCCACGGTGGGCGGGAAGTTGCGACCGAGCTCGGCTTCGTCGATGTGGACGTGCACCAGCCGGGTCTGCGGGAACGAGTAGGTGTAGCCCGGCAGCCACGAGCTGGTCGCGCGGTCGTCGAACCGGGTGCCGAACGCCAGCACCAGATCGGCGTTGCGGGTGGCGTGGTTGGCTTGGAAGGTGCCGTTGCGGCCAGTCGCGCCGAGGGACAGCGGGTCGCTCGCGGGGAACCCGGACTTGCCCAGCGGGGAGGTGGCGACGGGGAACCCGTGCTCCCTGGCGAAACCGAGCAGTTCGGCTTCCGCTTCACTGCCTTCGACGCCGGAGCCCGCGACGATCACGACGCGCGCGCAGTCGCGGATGAGCTCACAGGCCGCGTCCAGCTCGGCCCGGCCCGCCGCCGGCGCGGACGGCCGTCCGGTCCCCCACTCCCCCGGGTCGGCAACCGGCTCGTCGGTGCGGTCGACGAACACGTCCAGGGGCACGTCCAAGTGCACCGGACCGGGGCGTCCGCCACGCAGCTGCGCGAACGCCTGCCGCAGCATCAGCGGCAGCTGTTCGGCGCGGGTCGCCTGGTAGCTGCGTTTGACGTACGGGCGCACCACGCTGGGGAAGTCGGCCTGGAAGTGCCGGCCGGACTCCTGGAAGGGGCCGCGGTTGAACTGGCTGGTCGCGACGTTGCCGGTGATCGCCAGGAAGGCCGAGTCGTCCATCAGCGCCGAGCCGAGCGCGATCGGCAGGTTCGCCGACCCCGGCCCGCAGGAGGTGAAGGTGGCCAGCGGCTGGTGGGCCACCCGGTAGTAGGCGTCCGCGATGAACCCCGCGAGCGACTCGTGGTGCACGGAGATCGTCTTGATCTCGTCCTGGCGCTCCACGAGCGCGTCGAGCAGTCCGAGATCACCGTGCCCGCACAAGCCGACCGCGTACGGGACCTGCTCCCGCACGAGGTGCTCGGTGATGATCTGCGCGCCCGTGAGGCTCATGGATGTCCTCCACCTTCGAGATCAGCATTGCGGAGAACGCAATGCTTTGCATGATGCGAGATGGTAGGTAGGCTTCGAGGCGCGCGTCAAGGGGCAGGCGGGACGTGCCCAGCGGAACCGAAGGAGACCGGAGTGAGCACAGCGACACGGCCGAGCGGCCTGTTCGTCGACGGCGACTGGCGGGCGGCGGCCGGCCGGATCCCCGTTCTGGACAAGTACTCCGGGGACGTGGTCGCCGAGGTCGCCGAGGCCACGGCGGACGACATCAAGGACGCGATCGGCAGCGCGCACGCCGCCTCCGGACACCCGCTCGACGCGGGCGAACGCGCCCGCGTCCTGACCGGCGTCGCGGACCTGATGGAGGCCGGGGCCGACCGGTTCGTCGACGACTACGTCGCCGAGACGGGGTTCACCACCGCCGACGCGCGCAACGAACTGCGGCGCGCGGTCTCGATCTACCGGCTCAGCGCGCAGGAGGCGGTGCGGATCGCCGGCGAGCAGGTGCCGCTGGACGCGACGCCGGGCAGCGGCAACCGGCTGGCCTTCACCGTACGCGTGCCGGTCGGTGTCGTCGTCGCGATCGCCCCGTTCAACGCGCCGCTCTCCACGGTCGCGCACAAGGTCGGCCCGGCGATCGCGGCGGGCAACGCCGTCGTGCTGAAGCCCGCCGAGAAGACCCCCTTGAGTGCCCTCAACGTCGTCGGCGCGTTCGCCGAGGCCGGCCTTCCGCCGGGATTCCTGCAGCTGGTCTGCGCTCCCGGGTCGACCGCCGGGCCCGCGCTGCTGGACGACGACCGGGTGCGGTTCTACACCTTCACCGGCTCGACCGCGGTCGGCCGCCTGGTCTCGGCGGGCGCCGGTCTCGCGCGGACCCACCTCGAACTGGGCTCCAACAGCGTCTCCATCGTCGCCGACGACGCCCGCCTCGACGACGTCGTGCGGCTCGTGGCGACCGCCGGTTTCCGCAAGGCCGGGCAAGTCTGCACGAGTGTGCAGCGGATTCTGGTGGTCCGGAGCCGGTTCGACGAATTGACCACGGCCCTCGCCGAGCGGGTGGGCAGTCTCACCGCGGGTGACCCGCGCGCGGACGGCACCGATCTGGGTCCGCTCATCGCCGAACCCGAGGCCGAGCGCGCTTTCTCGTGGATCGAACGAGCGTCGGCGCGCGTGCGAGTGGGCGGCGAACGGCACGGCAGCGTGCTCACCCCGGCCCTGCTGGGCGATCCGGCGCCCGACAGCGAGGTGCTGACCAAGGAGATCTTCGCGCCGGTGGTCTCGGTGGTCCCGGTCCACGACTTCGACGAGGCCATCACCCGGGTGAACGCCGGCCCGTACGGGTTGCAGACCGGTGTGTTCACCCAGGACCTCGACCGGGCGTTCCACGCCGTGCGCTCGCTGCGGGTCGGTGGTGTCATGGTCAACGACACCTCGAGCTACCACGCCGACGCGATGCCCTACGGCGGCGTCAAGGACAGCGGACACGGCGTCGAAGGCCCGCCGTACGCCGTGCGGGACATGACCGACCCGCGCATCGTCGTGCTCAACCTGCGCCGTCCGGAGCGAGAGGATTTCCATGCGTGACAAGGACTTCGACGTCGTCATCGCCGGCAGCGGCGCCGCCGGGCTCACCGCGGCGCTCGCCGCGGCCACCCATGGCCGACGCACCCTCGTGATCGAGTCGGCGAGCGAACTCGGGGGAACGACGGCGCTGTCGGGCGGCCGGGTGTGGATCCCCGTCAACGGCAGGCCCGAAAACGCCGGCGACTCCGCGGACGCCGCGAACCAGTACCTCGACCAGATCTTCGACACGCGGTACCAGCCGATGATCCGGACGTTCGTGCGCGAAGCCGCCGCGATGGCGGAGTTCGTCGAGAAGCAGTCGCCCCACCGGTTCGTCGTCTGCCCGAACTACCCGGACTACCACCAGGACCGGGCCGGGGCGACACGCGGCGGACGCTGCTTCGACGTCGCCCCGATCGATCTCGGCGAACTGGTCCCCCAGGCCAGGTCGGTCCGGCAGCCGCCGGGCTACACACCGATCACGCACGCGGAGTGGGAGAAGTGGCGGTACCCGGCCAACATCGACACCGAGGCGCTCACGGCGAGGATGGCCGCCGGGATCCGCACCGGAGGTGTCGGCCTGACCGCCGCACTGCTCGACGGAGCCGTGCGAGCCGGTGCGACCGTGCGGACGAACACCGAGCTGACCGCGGTGCTCACCGGTGACGCCGGTGTGACGGGCGTGCGGGTGCGCACGGCCGAAGGGGAACAGACGATCCGGACGACTTCCGTGGTGCTGGCCACCGGGGCGTTCGACGCCTCCGATGAACTCCGGAAGCGCCTGCTCCCGGCCGGGCTCGGCGTGTCGGCCTCGGCCCCCGGGAACACCGGGATCGCCCTCACCGTCGCCGAGAACCTGGGGTTGGCGGTCGACAACCTGACCGAGGGCTGGTGGATGCCGATGGCCCAGCTCGACGACGACACCGTCGACGGAACGCCGTACCCGCGCGGCCTGGTCCGCGAACGCGGTGTTCCGCGCCAGATCGTCGTGAACCGGCACGGTCACCGGTTCCTGGACGAAGCGTTGCCCTACAACGAGTTCGGCAAGGCCATGCACCGGACCGGCCCCGACGGAACACCGGCGGGCAACGGCGCACACCTGATCTTCGACCAGGGGTTCCGCGACCGCTACCCGCTGCCCGGTCTGCCCGCCACCGGTGATGTGCCGAGTCACGTCGTGACCGCCCCGGACCTCGCCACGCTTGCCGGGCGCATCGGCGTCGAGCAGCACTGCCTCGCCGAGACGGTCGAGCGCTGGAACGGCTTCTGCGCCGACGGTGTCGACCACGACTTCGGCCGCGGCGAGAACGCCTACGACCGCTACTACGGCGATCCCTGGCAGAAGGGCAATCCGTGCCTCGGCCCGATCGACCGGCCGCCGTACTACGCGATGCGCGTGCAGTCGGGTGTGATCGGCTCGAAGGGCGGCCCGGTGACCGACACCGCCGGTCGCGTGCTCACCCGGGACGGTGCGGTCCTGCCGGGTTTGTACGCCGTGGGCAACGCCGCAGCCTTCTGGACCGGCGACGGTTACCCGGGGCCGGGCGCGACTCTGGCCGTCGGGATGACCTTCGGTTACCTCGCGGGCCTCGATATCACCGAGCACTGATCAGGACCCGTTGTGCTGCTTCTCCACCCAGTTCGGGGCCGGCGGCTCCTCTGCGGGCGGGGCGGGCCAGTCCGGGGGCACCGTCAGCACCCCACGGGCCACGCTCGCCCGCCAGGCGTACCACCGGACCAGCCCGGCCACGGCGGTCATCCGGTCCCGGGTGAGCCGCTGGGTGGGGCCGGAGATGCTGATACTGGCGTCTACGACTCCCTCCGGCGAGAACACCGGCGCCGCCACGCAGCGCAGGCCCGGCTCGAGCTCCTCGTCGTCGACGCAGAAGCCGCCGCGCCGGATCCGTCGGGACTCCTGCTTGAGCTTGCCGACGGTGGCGATCGTGTGCGGGGTGCGCACCGGGAGGTCCGGGTCCGGGTAGAGCTCGTCGAGCGCGGCGTCGGGCAGCCCGGCCAGCAGCGCCTTGCCCATCGAGCTGCAGTGCGCCGGGGAGAGCTTGCCGACCCACGAGTGCATGCGCACGGTATGCCAGCCGTCGACGATCTGCACGGTCTTGGCGGTGGTCCCGTCGAGCACCGCGAGGTGCCCGGTCTCCCCGGTGACGTCCACCAGCTCCTTCAGGAACGGGGTGACGACGGCGGAGAGGTCCTGGCGCGACGCGACGAGCGAGCCGAGCGCGGCGAGCCGCGGCCCGAGTGCGTAGTTGCCCGCGGAAGCCGCCACCAGGTACCCCGACGACGCCAGGGTCGCCGCCAGCCGCGACGCGCTGGACTTGTGGATGTCGAGCTCGAGCGCGATATCGGTGATGCCGACGACCCGCCGGTCCGCGCTGAACATGTCCAGGATGTCCAGTCCGCGGCGGAGCGCGATGATCGTGTTCTGTCCGGGCGGCCGGTCACCTCCGGTGGCGGGTGGGGTCGGTTCGGTCATGACCTGATCCTAATGACCGGACCGCTGTCCGCTCACACGCCCGACGCGTCGTCGAGGCGCGCGGTGTCGGCTTCCTCCAACGTCACGCGGTTCGCGGCCATGATTCCGGCCAGCTGGCCGGTGTCACGCGCGGACGCGATGACGCCGCTCACCGCGGGGCGCGCGGCCAGCCAGGCCAGCGCGATCGCCGCCGGAGCGGTGGCGTGACCGGCCGCCACCTCGTCGAGGGCGGAGAGCACCGCGCGGCCCCGCTCGTCGAGGTACCCCGCGGCGACGCCGGCGCGCGGGCTGTCCACCTCGTCGGCGCCGTCGCGGTATTTGCCGGTGAGGAAACCCCGCGCGAGCGAGTAGTAGGTCATCACGGTGAGCCCGCGCTCCCGCGCGAGGGGGATGACGTCGGTCTCGATCCCGCGTTCCATCAGGCTGTATTCCTTCTGGATCACCACCGGCGCGTGCAGGCCCTCCTTCTCCGCCACGTCGAGCCACGCGGAGATCCGGTCCACGCTGAAGTTCGACACGCCGAGCGCGTCGGTGAGGCCGTCTTCACGCAGCCGCGAGAACGCTCGGGCAACCTCCTCGATCGGACGCTCCGGATCGTCGAAGTGGGCGTAGAACAGCTCGAACCGCGAACGGCCGAGCCGCTCCAGGGAATCGCGGACCGCGGCGCGGATGTTCTCTTCGGACAGCCCGGGGCGACGCTTGGCCTGCCCCACCTTGCCGGCGACGGCAAGGGACGCCCGACCGGGCCAGGCCCCGATGATCGTCTCCGACTCGCCGCCGGAGTTCCCCGGCGCCCACTGCGAGTAGGAGTCCGCGGTATCCACGAGCGTCCCGCCGGCGTCGGCGAACGCGTCCAGGACGGCGAAAGAGGCGTTGCGGTCCGCCGTCCAGCCGAAGACGTTGCCACCGAGCACGATCGGGGCCCGGCCGGTCTGCTGCGAGAAGTCCATGAATTGCATGATGCCCAACGCATTGCCTATCATGCAACCCATGGATCTCTTCTCCGCCCTGCGGCTCCCGGGCGGCGCCGTGCTGCGCAACCGCATCGCCAAGGCTTCGATGGAGGAGAACCTCGCGGCCGCCGGTCAGCTGCCCGATCACCGGCTGCGCAAGCTGTACCGCATCTGGAGCCACGGCGGCGCCGGCTTGCTCATCACCGGGAACGTGATGGTCGACGCGCGGGCGATGACCGGGCCGGCGGGCGTGGTCCTCGACGGACGGTCACCACTCCGGCCGTTCGCGGCCTGGGCGGAGGCCGCCCGGTCCGGCGGCGCGGCCGCGTGGATGCAGCTCAACCACCCTGGCCGGCAAGTGCAGGCCGACCTGGGCGGAATCGCCTGGTCTCCCTCGGGAATCCCGGTCGCCGCGAACGGCTTCGCCCGCCCGACGGCCATGAGCGAGCGCGACATCCGCTCGCTGATCGCGATGTTCGCCACGAGCGCGACGAGGGCGGTCGACGCCGGCTTCTCCGGCGTCCAGATCCACGCCGCCCACGGCTACCTGCTCTCCCAGTTCCTCTCGCCCGCGGCGAACCACCGGTCCGACGCCTGGGGCGGCCCGCTCGCCCACCGCGCCCGGTTGCTGATCGAAGTCGTCGAGGCGGTCCGGGCGGCCATGCCCACCGGCGCGGCACTCGGCGTCAAGCTCAACACGGCGGACTTCCAGCGCGGGGGCTTCGCGGCGGAGGACGCCCTGCACGTCGTCGAACTGCTGGGTGAGCGGCCGGTCGACCTCCTCGAGCTCTCCGGCGGCAGCGCCGAGCGGCCGGTCATGCACGGTGCGGGGATCGACGAGCGGACCCGCGCCCGGGAGGCGTACTTCCTCGAACTCGCCCGTGACATCATCGGCGCCGCCCGCATGCCGGTCATGCTCACCGGCGGCATCCGGACGCCCGAAGGCGCCCGCGAAGTGCTCCGGGCCGGCGTCGACGTCGTCGGCATCGCCACGGCCCTGGCGCAACGGCCGAGCCTGCCGACGGACTGGCATCACGGGCAGCCGGGCCCCGCGGAGATCCTCCTCCCCCGCCCGACGAGCAAGGAGACCACCGCCGCGGCCAAGCAAGCCGCCGTCCGCGGGATGCTGCGGCGGACCGCGACGCACGGGACCACCCCCGACACCCTCGACCCGGTCGCCGCCTTACGGCTGGACCGCGCGCGGCGGACGCGGTTGCTGCCGCGGTACCGGTCCTGGCTCGCCGGACTCGCCCACCCGTGACGAGCGCTGCACCACCGTCCGGTTCGGACGTCCGAAGTGTCGAGGCGCCGTCCGGCCAGGCGACTTCCTCGCCGACCAGCGCCCGTGTCGCGCGGCGCAGCTGGAGGGCGGAGCGGTAGAGCGCCGCGCGGTGGCCGGCACTAAACTGTTCGCAGCGCCTCGGTCGGGGCCATGCGGGCCGCGCGGAGGGCGGGGAGCAGGCCGGCCACCGCGCCGATCGCCACCGCCGCCGTCAAGCCGCCCGCCCAGGCCAACGGCGGAACCACCGTCGCCCAGTCCTTGACCTGTGCGTACGCCACCGTGGCCAGGACACCCAGGCCCACCCCGGCGACGCCGCCCAGCGTCGCCAGCAGAACCGCCTCCGACAGGAACTGCAGCCGGATGGCGCCCTTCGTCGCACCGAGCGCCCGGCGCAGGCCGATCTCCGATCGACGTTCCAGTACCGAGATGACCATCGTGTTGGCCACGCCGATGCCGCCGACCAGCAGGGCGACGGCCCCCAGGCCCAGGAACAACCCGTTCAGCGCGGACTGCGCGGCCGCGCGGGCCTGGAGCGTGGCCGACGGCTGGCTGACGCTCACCTCGTTCGGCGCCCGCGGGTTCGCCGTCGCGGCGAGGACGTCCCGGACGGCGGTGACCTGGTCGGTCCGGGCCCGCACGTACACCGTCGTCGGGTGGCCGTCGAAGCCCAGATACCGCTGCGCCGCGGGGTAGCCGACCAGCACCGACGAGTCGATCTCCGGGGTCAGTGGCGTGGCGCGGAGGATTCCCGCGACGTAGAACCACTGGTCGCCCACCCAGAGGCGCGCTCCGGGCTGGACGCCGGGCATGCCCAGGCGGGCGGCGGCGGCCGCGCCCAGCACCACCACCGGCTGTTCCGCGGTGGCGGCGTTGAGGTACCGGCCCGCCGTGACGCTCGTGCGCAGGGCCGCGAGCAGGTCGAGGCTCGCGGCCCGGACCGACAAGGCGTTGGTCTGGTTGGCGGGGATGCGGGGGGTGCGGTAGGCGTGGGCCTCGGTGGTGCCGGTGCTTTCCACCGCCTCCACCGGGCCGATCCGGCCGATCATCGCCGGTGCGTCCAGCGGGAGCGACGCGTCCTCGCCGCCGATCGTCGACCCGGGCGTCACCGTCAGCAGGTTGGTGCCCAGCGCGTCGATCTCGGCGAGCAGACCGGCCTGCGACGACGCCGACAGGCCGAGCACCGCGACCATGGCCGCGACGCCGATCGCGATGCCCAGCGCCGAAAGCGCCGCCCGCATCCGCCGGGTGCGCAAGCCCACGCTCGCGACCCGGGCGAGGTCGGCCGGGCGCAGGCGGGTGCTGGTGGTCATGACGGCCGCCTTTCGGTCTGTGCGGTGACATCGGCGATGACCCGGCCGTCGAGGACCTCGATGCGGCGGGGCAGCCGGGCGGCGAGATCCCGGTCGTGGGTGATCATCACGATCGTGGTGCCGTCGGCGTTGAGCTCCTCGAGCAGCGCGAAGATCGCCGCCCCGGTGACGCTGTCGAGGTTTCCGGTGGGTTCGTCGGCGAGGACGATCGCCGGGTTGCCGACGAGCGCCCGCGCGATCGCGACCCGCTGGCGTTCGCCGCCGGACAGCTCGGTCGGCCGGTGCCCGATGCGGTGGCCGAGCCCGACCCGCTCCAGCGCGGCCGCGGCGGCCTCGCGCCGCTGCCGATGCCGGAACCCGGCGTACAGCAGGCCGTCGGCGACGTTGTCCAGCGCGGTCGCGTGCGCGGCGAGGAAGAACTGCTGGAAGACGAACCCGATGCGGCCGGCCCGCAGTCCGGCCAGCGCCCGGTCCGGCATCGCGGCGACGTCCTCGCCGACGATCCGGACCGTGCCCGCGCTCGGCCGGTCCAGCGTGCCCATCACCTGCAGCAGCGTCGACTTGCCAGAACCGGACGGGCCCACGATCGCGACCAGGTCCCCTTGACCGACCGCGAAACTGGCCCGGTCCAACGCGACCACCGACGTCGCCCCGGGGTAGACCTTGCTGACGTTCTCGAGCTCCAGCACCGTCATGACGCCGGCACCACGACGTCCTGGCCGGCCGCCAGCCCGCGACCGGAGACCTCGACCTCGCCTTCGTCGTCGTCGAACAACCCGGTCGTCACCGGCACCACGCGGTGCTGGCCGTCCTTCTCCACGACCTCGACCGCGTAACCGCCGCCGGCCACCGCGAGCAGCGCGTTGACCGGCACGGCCAGCACGTCGGCCACCGTCTCGGACACGATCGACACCTGCACCGGCGCCTTGTCGAGCCGGCCGGTCGCCGCCGGCTCGGACGGCGTCACCAGCACCTCGACGGTCGCGTCGCCGCTGCCCTCGTCCCCCTGCTCCGTCGCGACCTTCCCGACCGACGTCACGGCGCCCGGAGTCGTCTTCCCGTCGGGCAGCGAAATCGTCACCCGGTCGCCGACCTCGATCGACGACTGCCGCCGGGCGTTCACCGCGAGGGTGACCACCCGCTGCGTCGAGGAGACTTCGAGCAGCGTGCCACCGTTCGGGGCCGCGCTGCCGGTGACCGCGTTGACCTTCGTGACCCTGGCCTCGCCGACCGGCACGAACACCGCCTGGTCGAGCGCCAGTTGCCCGGTCTCGGTCAGCCCAACGGCCTTCTGCAGCTTCGTCAGCGCCCGGTAGGTCCGTCCGCTGAAGAAGTCCGACGCGGAATCGAGCCCGCTCGCGTACCCCAGGGCCACCAGAGCGGCGTTGAGCTGCTGGACGTCCGGTCCCGACATGCCCCACGACAACGCCCGGTACAGCGGAACGCCGCCCTGCAGGAGGACGACCGGCTTGCCGTCCACTTTGTACAGCGTCCCGCCCTGCGCGACGACGTCCCCCACCGCGGGCAAGGCGGTGACCCGGCCGCCGGCGTTGTTGACGACCTGGCAGCCGCCGGCGAAGCCCAGCGTCCCGTTCTCGACCGACCGGGCCGACAACGTCGTCGTGGTCACCTTCGCCAGTCCGGTCGCCGCGGCGCTCTGCGACGAGGAGGCGACCGGTCCGGCGGCGAAGGGGTCGGTCACGACGATGACCCCGCCGGCGAGCAGGACGACCGCCACGGCGACGACCGCCCCCGTCCGGCCCGGCCGGCGCCGCTTTTCGCGCGACGCCGGCCGGGCCCCTCCGGTGGTCTCCGGTGCCACGGTCATGATCCGGTCCCGCGGTTGGGCTTGGGCATGTTCGCCGGCCGGTATTGGGCACAGGTCTGCTCGGCCTTCTGGAACTCCGCCGACTCGGGGTCGACGCCGCCGCCCTTCACCATCGGCGGGAAGGTGCCGTCCGCCCCGGGGTCGGGGAACTTCGGCACGCCGTTCTCCCGCATGCACTTGGCGTAGGCGAGCTTGTCCTCGGCCGCCCAAGGGTCTTCGCCCTTGCCGGGCTTCCCGGCGTTCGGCAAGTGCTGCTTGCACTTCTCGTTGGCGGCCTTGAACCCGTCCGATTGCGGGTCGACGCCGCCGTTCTGGTCGAGGATGGTCCCGCCGCCTTCGGCGGGGTCCGGGAAGTTCGGCACGCCGTTCTCCCGCATGCACTTGGCGTACGCGAGCGCGTTCCCGTCCCCCGAGCCGGCCGCCGTGGCGGCCGGGGAGCCGCCCGCGTTCGCGGCGCCCTGGCCGCCGGCGTCGGCGCCGCCGCACCCGGCGGTGAGCACGACGAGGGTCGCCAGCACGGTCATCATCAGTGTTCGCATGTCGTTCTCCAGGTCCTCGAGGATCAGCCCAGCAGGGCGACGGCCTTGGCCAGGCCCGGGTCGCGGCCGGCGGACAGGTCCGCGGCGGTCACCGGGGCGATGTGGTCGGGCGCGACGCCGATGGTGTTGATGAGCTCCTTGTTCGCGCCGAAGCCGTGCAGCCCGGTCAGGACGAGAGTGGAGCCGTCGTCGAGCTGGTAGGCGACCTGCGGACCCGAGGCGATGCCCGCGGTACGGGTGCCGACCAGGGTGCCGATGCCGAGGTCCTTGACCCCGCCGGCGAAGGCGTCGCACGCCGAGGCGCAGCGCCGGTCGGTGAGCACCACCAGCGGGAGGCCCACCTGCTCGACCCCCTTGTCCGTGCGGCTCGGGGTGCAGTGGTCCTTCACGTCGCACATGTACGCGAACACCTGGTCCGACGCCCACGCCCCGAGCAGCTTGCCCACGTCCTCCAGCCGGCCGCCGGAGTTGCCGCGCAGGTCGAGGACGACTCCGCGCAGGGTGGCGTTCGCCCGCAGCGCCTTGATGGCCGCGAGGACCTCGTCGGCGGCGCCGGGCGCGAACGCGTGCATCGTCACCTTCGCGATGTCGGTGCCGACCAGTGCCGACTCGACCACCTTGCGGTCGCTCTGCTGGACTTCCGCGGCCGTCATCGTCGTGGTGACGGTGGCGTCGGTGACCGGGCGGTGCAGGGTGATTTCCAGCCGCGTGCCCACCGGGGTGTCGCCGGTCAGCCAGTTGACGACCCCCTGCGACAGCACGCCGTTCACGTACGGCGGCACGCCGTTGACCGAGCGGATCTCGTCACCGAGCTTGAGGCCCGCCTGTTCGGCGGGGCTGCCCGGCACGACCGTGGTCACGTAGAGCGGGTCGGTGGCGGCCGCGTCGAGTTTCCCGGGGCCGTTGACCGCGGAGATACCGAGTCCGGTCGTGTTGACGTGGTAGCTGTTGCGCCATTCCGCATGGTTGTCGTTCAGGCTCTGGAGCATGGCCGTCACGGCGGTGGCCGCCACCGCCTCGCGCGCCGCGTCGTCCGGCAGCTTGGCGGCGAAGCCCTGGTAGACCCGGCGAAAGGCGGTCCAGTCGGCGTCCCTCTTCCCGGTCAGCCCGGGCAGTGTGGCGTCGGCCTGGTCGATCCCGCGGCGCTGCATTTCCTGGGTCATCGCGGCGAACGCCGCCGAGAGCAGCGACCGCGGGTCCAGCACCGGGCCGCTGTAGTGGTGGTCGAGGATGCAGTAGTAGACCTGCCCGACCGTCGTGACGGACGTCGGTGCCGCGGGGACCGGCTGCGGGTCTTCCCCCGGCGCCGGCGGCGTCAGCTCCGCGCACGCCGGCGGCCGGTCGGCGCCCCGGCCGCCGCTCTCCGCGGCGTCCACGGTGGTCACGCCGAATCCGATCATCGTGGCCGACACGGCCAGTGTGGCCAGCCCGCCGGCCAGCGGTGCCCACTTCCGCCTGGTGTTCGTCATCCCGGTTCCTTCCGTGTGGCTGGTTGACGGGGTGAGTTCTACGGAGGGCGGGGTTTCACCCTGGTTTCAACACCGGGAAACCACGGTGAAACCGGGCGGCCGGGCAGACTGTCCGAAGTGGCCGAAAGGGGAACCGGGGTGCGGGTGCTCGTGGTGGAGGACGACGAAGAGATGGCGCTCACCGTGGCCGAGGGTCTGCGGCGCGCCCGGATGACGGTGGACGTCGCCGTCGACGGCCCCGGCGGCCTGGAACGCGCGCTGTTCAACGACTACGACGTGGTGGTCCTCGACCGGGACCTGCCGGGCCGGCACGGTGACGAGGTGTGTGCCGAGCTGGTCGCCGCCGGGTGCCGCAGCCGCGTGCTCATGCTGACCGCCGCCGACACGACGGACGACCTCGTCGGCGGGCTCAACCTCGGCGCCGACGACTACCTCGCCAAGCCGTTCGACTTCCCGGTGCTCGTGGCGAGGGTCGGGGCGCTGGCCCGGCGGGCCCACCCGGCGGCGCCGCCGGTGCTGCGCCACGGCGACGTCGTCCTCGACTCGGCCCGCCGCACCGCCCACCGGGCCGGCCGGCCGCTGGCGTTGCGGGACAAGGAGTTCGGTGTCCTGGAGCTGCTGCTCGCGGCGTCCGGCCGGGTCGTCCCGTCCGAGGAACTGCTGGAACGGGTCTGGGACGAGGCCGCCGATCCGTTCACCTCGGCCGTGAAGATCACGATGAGCCGGTTGCGCGCCAAGCTCGGCGACCCGCCGGTCATCGAGACCGTGGGCAAGCGCGGCTACCGGATCTGAAGTGCCGATCCTCGCGCGGCTCGCCCGCGCCCACCTGCCCGGCCGCACGGTCCGCCTGCGGCTGACCTTGCTGTACGGCGGCTTGTTCCTGCTGTCGGGGTTCCTGCTGCTGGCCATCACCTACGTGCTGTTCCAGCACGCGATCACCGGTCAGTTCAAGTCCTTCGTCCCCGCGGGAGGCGGCCAGCCGCCACCGGGCGCCGCGCCGCTGTCCCGGGGAGAACTCGCGATCCTCTCCCGGCAGGCCGAAGAGCTGATGCGGAGCCAGCAGGCGTCGGTGCTCAAGCAGCTGCTCGCCCAGTCCGGGATAGCGCTCGCCATCACCTCGGTCGTCTCGATGGTGCTCGGCTGGCTCGTCGCGGGCCGTGTCCTGCGGCGCCTGCGCACGATCACGATCACCGCCCGCCGCATCTCGGCGACCGACCTGCACCAGCGCCTCGCCCTCGACGGCCCCACCGACGAGCTCAAGGAACTGGGCGACACGATCGACGGTCTCCTCGCCCGGCTCGAGGCGGCGTTCGAGGCACAACGGCGATTCATCGCCAACGCTTCCCACGAGCTGCGCACGCCCCTGGCCCGGCAGCGGGCGCTGGGCCAGCTCGCGCTGTCCGACCCGGACGCGACGGCCGCGTCCCTGAGGCGGGCGCACGAGCGGGTGCTCGCCGCCGGCGTCCAGCAGGAACGGCTGATCGAAGCTCTCCTGACCCTGGCGCGGGGTCAGGCGGGCATCAAGGTCGGCCGGCCCGTCGACCTGGCCGAGATCGCCGGCAGTGTCGCGGCGGCCAAGAGACCGGACGCGGACGTGCCGATCCGGACGAGGCTCCACCCCGCGGTGGTGCCCGGCCACCCTCCGCTGCTCGAACGGCTCCTCGTCAACCTCGTGGACAACGCGCTCCGCTACAACACCGAGGACGGGTGGGCCGAGATCACCACCGGCCGGCGGGACGACGCGGTCGTCCTGACCGTCACCAACACCGGCCCTCCGGTGCCCCCGGCGGCCGTCGAGCGGCTCTTCCAGCCCTTCGAACGCCTCGATCCCCGGCGTGCGGGCCGGCCCGACGGGCTCGGCTTGGGCTTGTCCATCGTCGCGGCGATCGCGACGGCGCACCAGGCGACGATCACCGCCGTCGCGCGCCCCGCGGGAGGGTTGGCCATCGAGGTGACGTTCCGGTTGTCGGACACCTGCGGCACCAGCAGCGTCGATTGAGTCATTGCCCGTTACGTGCTGATTTTTCCGCGCCGCCGCCGGGGAGGGGTTCCCGCACGGTCATGCGCGGGAACCCCCGTTGCGGGACAACGGCTTCAGCTCAGTGCGGCGTCCGCCTCGACCTCGGCCGGCACCGTCACGCTCTCCGCGCCCGGCAGGAACTTCGTCAGGAGCCCGTAGACGGCGCCGCCGACCACCATCGCGGAGAGCCAGCTGAGGTCGACGCCGTCGGCGATCTCGCTCCACGGGCCCGTGTAGAGGCTCGTGTTCGCCTGCAGGAGGCCGACCACGGCCGCCAGGGCGAACGCGGCGGTGGCGCGGAGGTTCCAGCCGTGGAAGAACCAGTAGCGGCCGCCGGTGCGGCCTTCGTTGAACACCTGCAGCGCCGCGGTGTCGTACTCGCCCCGCACGAGGAAGTGTCCGGTCAGGACGATCCCCACCCAAGCCGCGGCCACGACGCCCAGCACGGTCAAGAACGCCGAGACCGTGTGCTCGATGTCCCAGACCAGCGCGCCCACGAGGATGAACACCAGGCTGACGGCGCTCACCACGAGGGTCGCCGGCACCCGGCGCAGCGGCCGGATCACCGAGGACAGGTCCAGCCCGTTGCCGTAGACGCAGATCGCGGACTGGCCGAGGCACCCGAAGAAGCCGACCAGCACGATCGGGACCAGGAACCAGGTCGGGCTCGCCTTGACGAGTCCTTCGACGTAGTCGGCTTCCGGCGAATTGATCGCGTACGAGGTGTAGGCCCCGAAGGTCAGCGGCACGACCAAGCCGATGAACAAGCCGAGCGCCGTGGCCAGGCCGACGCTGCGGCCGCCGAAGCGGCGGGAGATCAGGCGCGTGCCGTCGTTCAGGTAGGGCGCGTAGCCGATCGTCGTCGCGGTGGCGATCGAGACGGCGAGCGACCAGGTGGGCCAGAAGCTCCCGAGGAGGTACTCCGGCGCCACGGCCGTGGTGTGGAAGTCGCCGGCGAACACGAGGAAGCCCAGGACGATCACGGCGCCGGCCGTGGGGATGAGCCACTTGTTGAGCCGGACGACCAGGCGGTAGCCCGAAACCGCCGTCCAGGTCGCCACCGCGGCCATCACGACGTAGCTGATCGCCAGCGTGACCTTGCTGTCCGGCAGGCCCCACAGCGCGTGGAGCCCGTAGACGATGACCTGGCCGCCCGACCAGACGGCCAGTGCGTAGAACCCGATCGCGATGAAGAGCGCGAGCAGGGTCCCGATGACGCGGCCGATGACACCGAAGAAGGCTCCGCTGCTGACCGGGCCGTTGGTGCCGGTGCGGGGGCCGATCGCGGCGATCGGCCCGAGGAGCGCGGCGCCGACGAGGACGCCGAGGACGATGGAGCTGAACGCGCCCCACCAGTCCAGCCCGAAGGTGACCGGGAGCCAGCCGATGACGATCACTCCGAAGAGGAGGTTCGCCCCGACCATCGTGGTCGCGATGTTGCGGGGTCGCAGCAGTCTGGCCGCGTCGGGCACGTATTCGACACCTTGGGGATCGTCGCCGCGGGCCGCGGCCTCGGTTGAGCGCTGATCGACTGACACCGGTTCCTCCAAGGTGGACGAATTCTACGACCGTGGAGCGCTGGTGCTCCCACGGCGCCGAAAGTGCGTGATCCGAGTCACACGAGGCAGATGCTAGGTCCGCCTCCCGCCGGCGGGCCCGGTTATTCGTCGCCCGTATGGGCGGGAAGTGGCGCTGTATAGATCGGAAGCGTTTCCTGCAAAGCGTTCACGGCCTCAATGAAAGGTTCGACGGGAGCTGTCAGCAGTCCCGCTCCCGCGTGACCGCCTTCGCGCCGGGCGGCTCCCATGTGGATCCTCGGCGTGATTCCGGTCGAGCTGACGAGAGCGGCGTCGATGCCGAACGGAACGCCGCGGAAGCCGAGGTAGGGGATCTTCCACAGTGGATGCTCGGAGTGCGTGATGCGGTACATGGTTTCGGTGGTTTCCACCATGCCCTGCGGCGTGCCGCCGCTGTAGTCCTGCAGGGCGAACGCCGCCGCGGCCGCGAGGCCACCGAGGCCGACCGTCTCGGTGATCAGGCTTTCGCCGCCCATGTAGGCGATGTCGTCGCTCGTGAGGCCGTCGAACAATTTCGCCCGCAGTTCGGGTATCGCGGAGCGGAACCACTGGTCGCCGGTGCCGGCGAGCCGGACGGAGAACTCCTTCTCGCTCACGGCCATCGCGGTGACGATGCTGCTGTGCGCTGTGCCGGCCGCGGCTTCGGTGACGCACTTCCCGGTGGCCATCGCCACGTGCAGGAAGAACAAGTCGTTGCGGGCGCAGAAATCCAAGACGGCGCGGGTGTCCTCGCCGGCCCCGTTGGCGTCGAGGATCGCGCCGGCCAGCTGCTGGAAGAAGACCGCCGTCGCCGCGGTGTTGCGGCTGTGCAGGTCGTCGCCCATGCCGAGCGCCCGCCGGATGACGGGGTGGACCTTGAACCCGCCCGCGGCTCGCACCGCCGCGGACAGCTGCGGCGCGAGCACGTCCCGCAGCCAGACAAGCTGCCGGCGCACCCTCGGGTTCCAGACCCCGTAGGTGAGCCGTTCCCGGTCGCTGCCTTCGTAGAGCAGGCAGTGCCCGCGGTTGCCCGTGGCCGCGTCCTCGACGACCCAGACAGGCATTGACGCGGACGTCACCCCGGTCACCGAGCCGACGCAGCCGTGGTCGTGGCACGGGCGGACGAGGATTTCGCCTCGGTGCAGGAGATCGTCCGCTTCCTCCGGAGTGGTGGCGAGATCCTCGTAGAGGGCCGCGCCGAGGATCGCCCGGCGTTGCCCGCCCGAGTACTCGGGCCAGGCGAGGGGTGCCCCGGAGGTGAGGATCGTGTTCGGGGTCATCCCCGGGAGGACCTCCAGCGCCGGTGCCACGTCGACGATCACCGGGTCCGCGTTCAGCATCGCCGCCACCGCGGCGTCGTTGGCCCGCGTGCGTCGCTCGAGAAGTCCTTCGTGCATCAGGCGTTCTCCTCGACCAGGGTGCCGTTGTCCACGACCTTGTGCCCGTCGATCGCGACGGTGCAGCCCCGCATCGGGATGTCGAGGTGGTTGTGGGTGTGGCGGTCCATGAACGGGTGCGGCCCGGTCGAGAACAGGAAGTTGCCCGCGAGCCCGCGCGCGTCCATGCCCATCAGAGACTCCCGGTCGTAGAGCGCCATGGCGAACCAGTCGGCGTTGCGCATCAGCCCCCAGCCCATGTGGGACAGGAAGCGCGCCTCCTTGTCGTTCGCGTCCTCGAAGAACAGCTCCAGCATCCGGGCGTCGGCGCCCCGCCCGGCGATCTTGTCGATGCGGCCGTTCTCGATGGTGAGCGTCACCTCATCACGAACGTAAGTCTTGAACGGCAACAGAATGTCCCCGGGCGCGAGCACGATCTGCCCTGACGACGTCTTGGGCCACGCCAGCACCATCGTGCTGGGCCAGTGATCCCACCGTCCCGGGTCGTCGGCGATGCCGCACTGGAAGCCCGGGTGGGCGTCAGTGAGGTCGGCGACCAGATCGGTCCCGTGCGGCGAGACCACGTGGAGTTCGCGGCCGGCGCGCAGGAGCGCGGCACCGGCCTGCACGCGTGCCTTGTCCTCGGCGGCGGGGACGTTGCGCGCGAGGACCTCGGGCGGGTCGGCGACGAACAGCATACGGGTCCCCGCCCGCAGGATCTTGCCCAAAGACTCCGTGTGGATGAAACCCTCATTGGTCAGGTCGAGGACCATGTCGGCCCCCTGCAGCAGGGACAACGCCAACGGGCTCCCATCCAACGCCGTCAACCCCGCACCCGACCCCGTCCTCGACGAAGGCAACGGGACCGGCGAGCCACCGGGCAGCACCGCCTGGAGGACGCGGGCCTTGAGCGCGAGTCCGGCGGCGAAAGCGGCCTCGACGTACTCGCTACGGCTGGACGGTTCGGCGAGGATCACGAGCTGTTCGCCCTCGGTCACCTTGCAGAGTTCGAGTTCCCTGCGGAACAGTTCCACGAGATCGGCTGAGGAGAAGTTCGGCATCACTGGCCTCCGGTTCGGTTAGGCGGTTACGCGAGGCAGGTCGCGCAGGTAAGGGATGGCGGAGCGGGCTTCGGTGACCGCGGCGGGGTCGACGAGCGCCGAAACGAGGCCCTCGCCCTCGGCCAGTACCGCCCGCAGTTCGCCGTGCGGGTCGATGACGGCCGAGTGCCCGCAGAAGTCGAGGCCCGCGGATGGACCGACGGTGTTGGCCGCGACCACGTGGCACCCGTTCTCCAGCGCCCGCGACCGGATCATCAGCTGCCAGGCGTGCAGCCGGGCGGCCCCGAACGCGGCGGGCACCGCGAGGATCCCCGCGCCGGCCACGGCGAGCCGCCGGGCCGCTTCGGGGAACCCGGCCTCGTAGCAGATCAGCACACCGACCCGGCCCACCGGCGTGTCGGCTATCGCCTGTTCGGCCGGAGAACCCGGCGTGAAGATGCCGGGCTCACCGCCCCACAGGGCGCGTTTGGCGGCGGCCGCGACGACGCCGTTCGGCGTGATCACGACCCCGACGTTGCGCAGCCCGTGCTCGCCGCGCACGGCCGTCGAGGTGACGATGGTCGTGCCGAGCTCGCGGGCGAGCGCCGACAGCCGGTCGCCCGCGGTCTCGGGCGTGCTGCTCACGTCCGCCAGGCCGGGCGAAAGCGTGTAGCCGGTCTCGCACAGTTCGGGCAGCACGACCAGCTTCGCACCCTGCCCGGCGGCGGCCCGGAGGTGGGTTTCGATCCGTGCGGCGTTGCCCGCCGGGTCGAGGGGCGTGCCGGTCATCTGCACGGCGACCGCGGTGAACGGGGTCATGTCCGGCTCGCGTCCCACCGCGGCACCGGCGGGGAGGGCAGGGCCACGGGGTCGGTGGAGTACGTCGCGCCCGCGGTCCGCGCGACGGGCTGCAACGCGGCGGAGTCCACGTGGAAGGCGTCGTCGACGATGCCGTCGCTCGCGTGCAGGCGGAGCACCCGGGCGAAGACCGCGGTGTCCGCTCCGATCCGCTCGACCGTGTCGAGGCGGCATTCGAGGGCCACCCGGGCTTGGCCCACCCGGGGCGGCGAGACGTCCTGGGAGGCGACGGCCTCCAGACCCGCGTAGTCGAACTCGTCGACGTCCCCGGGCACCTCCGCCGAGGACCGCACCATCGCTTCGAGGGTGGGCAGGGAGACGAGGTTGACGACGAGTTCGCCCGTCGCGAGGACGTTGGCGAGGGTGTCCTTGACGGCGTGCCCCGGCCGGGACGTGGCACCGATGGACAGGAAGACGGTCACCGGATCGCGGGAAGCGATCGTGAAGAACGAGAACGGCGCCAGGTTGCGCACGCCGTCGGCGGAGATCGTCGAAACCCAGGCGATCGGGCGCGGCTGCACCACTCCGGTGATCAGCTTGTACGCCTCATGGGCTCGCAGTGAGCCGAAGTCGTAGTCGGTCACCGCCCACCGCCCGGTCTCGCCGGGGCCGGGAGGTGCCGGTGCACCAGGTCGAAGGCGGCCGTCGAGTTCCGGTCGAAGAGCACGCCGTGACCGTCACCGTCCAGGCCGTGCTGCCCGAGCCGCAGGTGCTCGACCTCCGCGCCCCGGCCGCGCAGGAAAGCCGCGGTCTCGGAGTCCGCCTGCAGATGACCGGACGCCGCGGCCGTCACCAGCAGCACGGGCACCGTCGCGAGTCCTCGTGGCTGTCCGGCCGCGCCGAGCGGGAGTGCGGTGACGCCTTCGGTCAGCGCCCGGGTGCGGGGCGGCCCGAGGGGCTCGACGGCCACGACGATATCGACCAGGTCGGGCCGGCGGTCGGCCGCCAGCCACCCGGCCGGTGCGCCGGCGGAATGGGTGACGACGATCGCCGGTCCGACCAGCTCGAGCAGCCGTGTCAGGGCCGCCGCGTCCCGGCGCTGGGCCGCCGCGGCGTCGGCGAACAGGCCGGTGCTCGAGGCGGCGACCGCGCCGAACCGGCCCCGCAGCTCGGCTTCGTCGACCTGGAAGAGGCGGGCGAGAACCGTCGTGTCCGGAACCGCCGACCGGGGACCCATCGCCTCGACGTCCCAGACCGACCGGCCGTGGCCCGGGCGGTCCAGCAGGTAGGTGGGGTGCCCGGCGCCGACGAACAGCTCCGCCCAGCCCGGCTGCCCGTCGACGGCCCACAGCCAGTCGGTCGACTGACCGCCGCCGCCGTGGACGAGGACGACGGGCGCGGTCCAGTCGCCTTCGTCGGCGGGCGCTTCCCACCGCACCCAGGCGGACCCGACGGGGCGGTGCAGCTTCGCGTCCCACTCGCCGTCCAGGAAGAAGCCTCCGCGGCGCCGTCGCGTCGGTTCCGCGCCGCGGTGTGGTGGCCGCCGGTGCGCCGGCTGCGCGCTCGTCATGACCGCGGGGCGGCGCGGCGCAGCCGGAGCGGGACGTGCTCGTGCCCGAACGCCTGGTAGTTGGTGGCCGTGCGGGGCTCCCCCGCGCTCTCCACGCTCTCGATCCGCTCGGCCATGCTCCGCAGCAACGTCGTGGCTTCGAGCCGGGCGACGAGGTTGCCCGCGCAGGTGTGCAGCCCGAACCCGAAGGACAGGTGCCCGTGGGGCATCTCGCGGTCGATGACGAACCGGTCGGGGTCGTCGAACTCGCGCGGATCGCGGGAGGCGCCCAGCCACATCATGAGGATCTTGGCGCCGGCGGGGATCCGGTGGCCGGCGACCGTGGCACCACCGGGTGCCCAGCGGCCCCCGAACCGGTTCGGGGGGTAGAACCGGATCGACTCCTCCCAGGCCGGCGCCACCAGATCGGGCCGTTCGCGCAGTTTGCGCCATTCGCCCGGGTGGTCGCCGAACGCGCGGAACATGGACGCGATCCCGGACGTCGAGGTGTCGAAGCCGGCGGCGAACACCGTCTTGACGAGGTCGCGGGCCTCCTGTTCGCTGATCCGGCCCTCGTCGGCCATCGCGTACAGCTGGGCGCCGAGACCGCCCTCGGCCAGCGATTCCCGGCCGATGTTCCGTTCGACCCAGGCGACGGCCTCCGCCCCCGCGGCGAGCTTGCGCTCGCGCAGTTCGCTCGGCGGCCCGAAGGCGTTCAAGCCCGCGCTGCCGAACTTGAGGAGCAGCTCCCGCCCGTCCTCGGGCATGCCGATGACGTCCGGGAAGACCTTGAGCACGTAGGCGACCGCGAGGTCCCGGTAGCCGTCGACGTCGACGACGTCCCCGTCGAGCACCCGGTCCAGGAGCGCGCCGGCCTCCTTGCGGAAGTACTCCTCCAGCCACGGGAGGTTCCGGGGCCCGAGCACGTCCATGATGGCCGACTTGGTGCGGGTGTGCGCCGGAGGCTCCTCGAACAGGACGATCCGCGGCCGGAACGCGGAGTCCTCGTAGAACGGGCGGTCGGTCGAGGAGAACGTCCGCCAGTCCCGGAGCCCCTTGCGGATCTCGGTGAAGCGGGTCACGGCGTAGTAGTCGTGCTCGGCGATGTGGACGACCGGGCCGAGCTCGCGGACCGCGCCGTCCGCGGCGAACGGGTCCTGCAGGCTCTCCAGTGCGAACGGATCGATGGCGGTGCTCGGGATCGGTCGGGTGGGCGGGGGAACGGAAGTCATCGGGTCTCTCTTCGGGTCGCGAATGGACGGAGTTCGGTCAGCTCCCGGCTACCCGGCTGCCCGGCACGACACCGTTCTCGACCCAGTCGAGCCGGCGGCGCAGCGCGGCCACCGCCCGGTCGTGGTGCGGCAGCACGAAGAACTCGCGGTCGCGGATCGCCCGGGACACCAGCAGGGCCACGTCCTCGGCGGGCAGGCCCTCGGCGCTCTGCCGGGCGCGGAAGTCCTCCATGAAGGCGCGTCGCTCGGCATCTTCGTCGATCGGCACGCCGGCGGGCGCGTTGCGCTCGGCGTCGATCATCCGCGACCGGACGGGTCCCGGTGCCAGCAGGTGGACGTGCACCGCGCTGCCGCAGGAGCGGAGCTCGATCTCGAGACACTCGGCGAGGCCGAGAACGGCCATCTTCGAGGCGCAGTACGGTGTCATGAACGGGGTTCCCGACGCGAAGCCGGCCAAGGACCCCGTGATGACCAGGTCTCCGCCGCCGAACCGCTCGAGCAGCGGAACCGCGACGCGGGCGGTGGTGAGGACGCCGAAGTAGTTCACCTCCATCACCCACCGCCACGCTTCCGTGGCGACGTCGAGGAACCGGCCGCCCGTCTCGACTCCCGCGTTCGCGCACACGACGTCCACGCGCCCGAAGGCGCGGACCGCTTCTTCGCACAGCGCAACGACATCGTCGTGGCGGGTCACGTCGGCGCGCACGCCGATGACGCCCGCGTCCTGGAACTGCCGGACGGCGATGTCGAGGGCCCCGCTTTCGACGTCGCCGATGACGACCTTCATCCCTTCGGACACGAACTGGCGCGCCATGGCCAGCCCGATACCGCTGGCGCCGCCGGTCACGACGGCGACCCGGTGCCCCTCTTCGTTCATCGCCCCTCCTGAGCCGCGAACGCCGGGGTTTCCAGCGACCGCGGGAACATGAGCCGGGCGCGGACCGCCTGCTCGTCGTCGGTGAGCTTCCGGACCCGGGCCCACGCCGCGGCTCCGTCCGGCGTCGCGGTGGAGCCGAAGATGAACTTCTTGTTCGCCGACGCAGTCGGCGACACCAGCTCTTTGAACACGCGACGACGTTCGTGGGCGTAGCGGTCGAGCACCCAGTCGTCCGAGCGCCCGTGGACGACCGAGCCCAGGGCGTCGACGAGGAGGTAGGTGTCGAACAGCCCGCTGGTCAGCCCGAGGCCCCCGGTGGGGTTGGTGGCGTGGGCCGCGTCGCCGGCGAGCAGGACCCGGTTCGACCGGAAGGCGGGAGCGCAGCGCTGGTGCATCTTGTACGTGCTGTACGCCTGCAGCTTCCGCCGGTCCTCTTTGGGCAGCAGCGTGTCGAAGAAGCAGCGCATCCGGTGTTCGACGCTCTCGGGTGACTCCGCGACCGGATCGCTGTAGGTGTAGCGCCAGAGCCCGGCGTCACCGGAATTGTCGATCTTGACGATGATCGCGCCGTACTGTTCGTCGACGACGAAGGTGGTCTGGTCGAATCCTTCTTCCTCAAACGGGTAGTGGACGTCGGTCGCCACGAAGCGCTCCGGCCACGTGAAGCCGTCGAAGGGCATGCCCAGCAGGTTCCGCACGCCGCTGCTCGCGCCGTCGGCGCCGATCACCCACGCGGCGGTGTGGCGTTCGGGCGAGCCGTCCGGGAGCAGCGCGGTCACCACCACCCGGTCGCCGGCGTCCCGCAGCCCGACGACGTTGCGGCTCCAGCGCACGTCCACGGGTAGTGAGTCCCGTTGGATGACATCGAGCACGACGTCGACGAGCCGGTCTTGGGCGAGGTGCAGGTTGTACGGGTGCGCGACCGTCCCTTCGAGGGTGGACAGCCCGTACCGGACGCGCTCGCCGGTGCTCCAGTTCAGGAAGCAATAGTCCTTCTTCTTGAAGCCGACTTCGACGGCGGGGGCGAGGATGCCGAGCCGGTCCAGCCCCTCGAGGGTGGCCCAGTGGTAGACCACCGCTCGCGGTGCCCGGGCCACGTCGGCGTTCCGTTCGAGCACAGTCACGGGAATGCCCTGCCGGGCGAGTCCGAGCGCGTTCAGCATCCCGACCGGACCACCGCCGACGATGACCACGGGCCGAATCTTGCCTGCGCTGTCGTGTTCCACGATGAGCTCCTGCCTCTGGCGTTCTCAGGCGTCGATGACCAGTCCCGCGCCGATTCCGCGCGAGCAGCAGATCATCATCGTTTCGGTGGCGGCTCGTTCGTCCTCGGTGAGGATCGAGTCGCGGTGGTCGACCGAGCCGGCGAGCACCGCGGTTTCGCAGGTGCCGCAAGTCCCCTCCCGGCACGAGGAGATGACGGGGATGCCGCGTTCTTCCATCACCTCGAGGATCGACTTGTCCGCCGGCACCTCCAGTTCGATCCCGGAGCGGTCCAGCGTGACCTGGAAGGCCTGTCTTTCGGCCGCGGACGCCTCGGTGGCGATCGGGGCGAAGCGCTCGACGTGCAGGACGCCGCGGGCACGGTCCCCCAGCCGTGCCGCCAAGGCGTCGAGCAGCCCGTGGGGACCGCAGGCGTAGACCAGTTCCCCGTCGGCCGGATCCGGCAGGACCGCGGCCAGGTCGGGCACGCCGAAGACGTCGTCGGGGCGCACCAGGACGCGGCCGGGGAAGCGCGCCGCGAGCTCGCCGGCCCAGGCCATCGAAGCGGCGGTGCGCCCGAAGTACGCGAGCGTCCACGGCACCGCGGCCTGCTCGGCGCTCTCGATCATCGGCACCAGCGGCGTGATCCCGATGCCACCCGCGACGAAGCGGTAGGCGGCCGCCGGGTGGAAGACGAAGTTGTTGCGCGGTCCGGTGCAGGTGAGGACATCACCGGCGCGCAGTTCGTCGTGGACGTAGGCCGATCCCCCGCGTCCGTCGGGTTCGCGCAGGACCGCGACGCGGTAGCAGCCGGTGTCGGCCGGGTCCGAGGTCAGCGAATACTGGCGCACCAGGCCGTTGGGCAGGTGGAAGTCCAGGTGGGCGCCCGGCTCCCACGGCCGCAGGGCTCCGCCGGCCGGGTCGACCAGCACGAGCTCGGCGACACCCGCGGCCGGCGTCCGGATCGAGCCGACCTCGACCTGGAACGACGACCCGTTCTTGCCGGTGTCAGGGGACATGACCCGCTCCCTCGAAATGGACGTCTTCGGTGGCTTCTCGCCGATCCGCGTGCACCTCAAGGAAGCTAGGCGGGCCGACGGGCACCGTGGTCCGACTCACGCGGGCCCGGATCGACCCATAGCTTTCGCGTATAGTCACTTGATGGAACTTCGGCAGATGCGATACTTCGTCGAGATCGTCCGGCACGGCTCGATCTCGGCGGCGGCGAAGACGCTGCACATGAGCCAGCCGCCGCTCAGCGCGACGCTCGCGTCTCTGGAGAACGAGCTCGGCGTCCGGCTGCTCGAACGCACCGGCCGCGGCGTCGTCGCCACCGAGGCCGGGCAGCTGCTCATGGAGCGCGGGGAGCAGATCGTCCGCGAATCCGATCAGCTGACCGCGGAACTCAAGAAGCACGGCGTCGGCGTGCTCGGCTCGCTGCGGCTCGTCGCGTACATGCCGTACGTCCAGACCCTGCTGCCGCGGATGCTGACCGCCTACCGCCAGGTGGCGCCCTCGGTCGACATCCAGATCCTCGACCTGCGCCCCGAGGAAGCGCTCGCGGGACTCGAACGCGGCACGGTCGACGTCGCGCTGATCACGACCAGCAACCGTGACCTCAGCGCGCACCTCAACCGGGCCGCGGTGAGCATGCAACCGCTGACCGAGATCGACCTGGTGGCGGTCCTGCCACCGCGCGGCACCTGGCCCCAGGCGATGACGTGGGCCGACCTGGCCCGGCACCCGGTGTTCGCACCGCCGATCTCGTCACGCTTCCCCGGCCTCGGGAACCTGGTGCTGTCCGAGCTCGCGCAGCATTCGGAGGTACGGCCCGACATCCGGACCGTCAACCAGCACCAGGCGGTGTGGGCGCAGGTGTCCGCAGGAATGGGCGTCGCGGTGAGTGTTCGCGCGCCGACCAGCATCACCGCCGGCTGTCCCGTGACGATCCGCCCGCTCGCGGAAGGACAGCGCACGCTGACCATGGAGCTCGTCTGGCCGAAACAGCGCCAGCTTCCCGAGTCCGTCTCCCGCTTCCTCACGGTGGCCCGGAACCTCCACGACCTCCGTACCGATCCGGAGCAAGGATGAGCGTCTACGACCAGGGTCACCGGGTGACCGACCATGCCCCGGAGCGGCACCCGCACGTTCACCTCACCCCGGCCGTTCTTGCGCGGCTCGCCGTGTGCCACCCCTGGACGAAGCCGGTGACGGTCGCCGGCGGATCTCCGCGACGTCGCGGTTCGCGCCGTCGATCACACGGGGACATCGTCCCGCCGCTCCCCGCAAACGGAAGTCTCCCGCTACTAGACGACCGGTCCAATAGAGTGTTACGGTGACGCCATGCCCGCTTCCAAGATGGACACTCGCCAGGTCATCCTGGACACCGCGCGGCGGATCGTGCTGGCCAAGGGGTACGCCGCGGTCGGCATCACCGAGGTGCTGAGTGCGGCCGGCGTGCCGAAGGGGTCGTTCTACCACTGGTTCGAGTCGAAGGACGCCTTCGGCGAGGCGATGATGAAGAGCTACTTCGACGACTACTTCGCAACCATGGACCGCATCGCCGCCCAAGCGGAGAAGAGCGCGGCCGAGCACGTGATGGAGTACTGGCAGTACTTCTACGACACGCAGGCCGCGGACCACTGCCAGGGCGGATGCCTGGTCGTCAAGCTGGGCGCCGAAATCGCGGACCTGTCGGACGCGATGCGGGCCACGACGAAGTCGGGGACCGCGGCGATCGTCGACCGGCTGGAGAAGATGATCGCCGACGGCGTCGCGGACGGGTCCCTCTCCGTCGACGACACCCCCCGCGCGACGGCCGAGGCCCTCTACGACATGTGGCTCGGCGCCAGCATGATCGCGAAGATCCACGGCCACCCGCGGCAGCTCGACCGCGCGATGGCGGTCACGCGCCGGACCCTGCACGTCTGACCACCACGCTCGCCCGCGACACACCGGGCTCAAGCACCGTACTAGTAGACCGGTCTAACGAGGAGAAGACACATGTCCACCGATTTCATCTGGTCCGACGCGACCGAACTCGCCGAATCGATCCGCACCGGGAAAGTGTCCTCGGTCGAGGTGGTGCAGGCGCACCTCGACCGGATCGACGCCACCAATCCGAAGATCAACGCCATCGTCACCCTGGCGGAAGGCGCCCTCGAAGCCGCGAAGGCGGCGGATGAGGTGCTCGCGTCGGGCGCGCGGGTGGGGCCCCTGCACGGCGTGCCCTTCACGGTCAAAGACTCGTTCGACACCGCCGGGGTGCTCACCCAGCGGGGTTCGCCGATCTTCGCGGGGCGCGTTCCGGACACGGACGCCACGGCGGTGGCGCGCCTGAAGCGCGCCGGCGGGGTTCTCCTGGCGAAGACCAACCTGCCGGAGTTCTCCTACGCCGTCGATTCGGACAACCTCCTGACGGGCGAAACGAACAACCCCTGGGATCTCGGCCGCACGGCCGGCGGCTCGAGCGGCGGGGAGTCCGGGGCGATCGCGGCCGGGATGTCGCCGCTCGGCCTCGGCAGCGACCTGGCCATCTCGGTGCGCGGACCGGCCGCCAACACCGGCATCGCGGCCCTCAAGCCGACGCACGGGCGCATCCCGATGACGGGCGCCTGGCCGCGCGAGCCGCGCCGCGACTGGCACGCCGGCCCGATGGCCCGCACCGTCCGCGACCTCGCGCTGGCCTACTCGTTCCTCGCCGGTCCGGACGGCGCCGACGGCTTCTCCTCCACCGTCCCGGCCGCGTTCGACGCCGGCCTGGGCGCGTCGCCGGCCCGGCCCGTCCGCGTCGGCTGGCTGGTCGACTCCGGCCTCGGCCCGGTCGACAGCGAGGTGGCAGCGACCGTCGCAGCGGCCGCCGAAGCACTGCAGGGTGCCGGAGTTCACGTGGAAGCCGTGCGCATCCCGGCGCTCGAGCGCGACAACCCGCTCGAGTTGTTCACCCTGCAGCACGTCATGGAGGTGAAGCCGTCCTACGCGGCGGCCACCGCGGGTCACGAGGACCAGATGTACGTGGCCTCGAAGTACATGCGCGACGCACCCGAAACGTCGATGACGGACTATGTGCGGGCTGAGCAGGGCATCGAGCGGCTCCGGGATGGTTTCGCGGCGTACTTCCGCCAGTACGACGCGCTGCTGCTGCCGGTGACCACAGTCCCCGCGCACGAGCACGGGACCACGGAGCTCACCCTCGAAGGCCGGACACTGAGCATCTTCCACGTGATGTCGGCGACCGTCCCGTTCAACCTGACCGGGCTCCCCGCCCTCTCCCTGCCGTTCGGGACGACCGCCACCGGCCTGCCGATCGGCGTGCAGCTGGCGGCCGGCTGGCACGCGGAGTCGACCATCCTGCACCTCGCCGCGCTGCTGGAGACACTCAGCCCGGTCCGCGACCGGCATCCCGTCCTCTGACGGCCAAGAGGGCACGGTGCGCGGAACCACAGGTTCGAGGTCTCGGCCGGGCTCGGCGGCCGTACCTCCGCCCCGCGCCTCAGCCGTTGTGCCAGCGCCCTCCCACTTCGCGGACCAGTGCTCCCACCACCGGTCTGTCCACAGTGGATCCAAAGAGAACTTCCATGACCGAGAACCCCGGCTTCACCACGTTCGGGGACGTGGAGATCGCTCGCGTCCCCGAATGGCAGGGCAACCTGTTCACCCGCGGCGACTTCCTGCCCGAGTCCGATCGGCAGGACCGGGAGGCGCAGCGAGCGTGGCTGAGACCTGACTTCTGGGCCCCGGAGCCGGAAGATGCCTGGCTGCTTCGCAAAGCTCCCTCATCCGCAGTGCCGGCCGGACGATCCTGCTCGACGCCGGCATCGGCAACCACAAGGCCGGACGCGGCGCGCCGCCGTTCAACGGGCTGGACACGACCTACCTGGACGACGAGCACTGGCGTCCCACTTTCCCGAAAGGCGACTAACCTGCTGTCCAAGGCCGACTTCACCCAGCTGGCCGACCTCGCGAAGACCGGCGCGCCGGACCCCTTCGGGTTCGCGACCGCGTTCCTGGACAGCATCGCCGCCGGCCCGGGGCACTCGCCTGGGGCCTGCGTTCTGACCCTCATGTCGCACGGTCAGAACGCGACCTGAGCGGCCGACAACGCCGCACCGGTGTTCGGGGCCCACTTCCCCGGCGCCCGCGTGGCCGGCAGCAGCATCGCCGGCAACGCGTTCCGCATCGGCTCCTGGACGACACTCTGACCCTTGCGCTCACGCCAGGGCCCCCTCACAGCACCCAGGGGCAGCACCGCGCCCATTTGACAGGTATGTCGTACGACATAGTATGAGGTGTGTCGGCCCGACCTGAATCGGCGCTCCGGCAGCGGTGCCCACTCAGGACCGTGGGCGGGACCGAGCCTCCCGCCCACGCAACCGTGGCCGGAAAGGCCGCCAGGCAATGACCGGGAAGCTCCTCAGCCCCCGGCCTCGTCACCAGCAAGGAGATTCGTCATGTCATCCGTGCTCATCACCGGCGCGTCCAAAGGCATCGGCCGCGCCATCGCCGTCGAACTGGCGGGGCGGGGCCACCGGGTCGTCGCGACCGCCCGGCAGCCGGAAATGCTGGCCGACCTGCCCGTCGACCAGCGGCTGCGGCTGGATGTGACCGACCAGGACAGCGTCGACCGAGCCCTGGGGGACGCCGGGGAGATCGATGTCTTGGTCAGCAACGCCGGCGCGACCGTGCGCGCGCCGCTCGAGAGCGTCCCGCTCGCCGAGATCGAAAGCCTCTTCCAGCTCAACACCCTCGGCGCGCTGCGAGTGGCGCAGGGCGTGCTCCCGCAAATGCGGGAACGGGGCGCGGGACGGCTGGTGTTCGTCTCCAGCGTCCAAGGCCGGGTGGTACTACCCATCATCGCCCCCTACGGAGCGAGCAAGTGGGCATTGGAAGCCATCGCCGAGGGGCTGGCCCTGGAGGTGGGCCACTTCGGCGTTCGGGTCAGCCTCGTCCAGCCCGGCGCGGTGGCCACCGACGGCGCCGCCGGGGCCAAGTCCTTCTTCGCCGACGACGACCCCTACCTTCCTTTGCTCCAGCAGCTCGGCGTCCTCCGCGGCGAGGTGATCACCCCGGAGGAGGTCGCCACCGCGGTGGCCGACACGATCGAGCGCCCCGATCCGCCGTTGCGCGTGCCCGTCGGCGCGCCGGCCGAGCAGCTGCTGAAGGCCCGCAAGGAAGCTCCCGAAGACGCGCCGTTCCTGCCGGCCGAACTCGACTGGTAACGGCATGGACACCACTGTTTCCCCCATTGCGCTCGTGCTGGGCGGCGGCGGCCCCGCCGGTGTCGCGTGGACGTCGGCCCTGCTGCACGGGCTGATCTCCCACGGACTGCCGGTGGCCGAATCCGATGAGGTGCTGGGCACCTCGGCCGGGTCGGTCGTCGGCGCCTGGCTCACGATGCGGCCCGACGACCTCCCGGCCCTGCCCCAGCGGATGCTCGACCGGGCCAGGTGGCACGCGCACAACGCCGAATCCGGTTACGGCGACCGGGATCTGCTGCGTCGCGTCGTGGCCGGATCCACTCGGGACACCGAGTCCGCCCGGAACATCGCCCAGGCGGCGATCGCGGCGATCCCGCCGATATCGGCGGAACGAGCTGAGACGCTGTGGCGCGCGACCCTGCCCGAGGGGCCATGGCCGGATCGGCTCAAAGTGACATCGGTGAACGCCGGAACCGGGGCGGCCAAGGCGTGGTCGGCGGCCGACGGCGTCTCGCTCGCCGCCGCGGTGGCGTGCTCCACCGCGGCGCCCGGCGCCGCGCCGCCGGTCACGCTGGCAAGCTCGGTCTGGGTCGACGGCGCCGTCCGGTCCGGCACGAATGCCGACCTGGTCCGCGGCATCGGCTCCGCCACCCGTGGCCGGGTGCTCGTGCTCGCTCCCCTGCCGAACGACCACCTCAGCCGCGAAGAGATCACCCTCGTCGAGTCCGGCCACCGCGTCACCGTGATCACCGCGGAGCCGTTCTACGAGACGATCGCGGACCTGATGAACCCCCGATTCGTCGACATCGCCGCAGCTGCCGGGGCGAAGCAGGCACGCGCTGTCGCGGCGGACCTCGGTAGGTGGTGGAGCGACTGATAGTATGTAAGTCGACATACATGTAATGGAGAGGTTCGGTAGCCATGGGTGCGCGCTCGGACGCCAAGTCGAAGATGGTGCAAGCGGCCAAGCAGCTCATGCGCGAACGCGGGTTGCACGCGACGGCGTTTTCCGACGTGCTCAAGCTCAGTGGTGCCCCCCGCGGCTCGGTCTACTTCCATTTTCCCGGCGGCAAGACCCAGCTGGCAACGGAAGCGGCCGAGGCCCACGCCCATGAGCAGGTCGAGATCATCGATCGCGCGGCCGCGCAGGCGAACTCGGCGGCCGAACTGGTCGAACGCTACGTCGACCTCGGCCGGGACGGCATGGTGGCCAGCGGGTACTCGCGGGGCTGCGCGATCGCACCCCTCGTGACCGAAGGCGCGACACAGGAGTCGGCGGAAATCGGCGAGACCGGCCGGCGGACGTTCTCGGAGATGATCGACCGGCTCGCGTTCCACTTCATCAGCTTCGGCGTCGAACACGCGGCAGCGCGCGCTCTCTCCGACGCGGTGGTCGCGGGCGTCGAGGGCGCGATGATCACCTCGCGGGCCCGCCGCAGCACCGCTCCTTACGACGCGCTCAAGGCCGCGCTGGTCAGCTACGCGGCGACTTCGTCACGCTCGCCTCGAGCCGCGCGATGACGGCCGGACGCCGTTTCGGGACCGCCGCCAACTGAGGGCGAAGTCCCGCAACGAATCCAGTTCAGCCGTCAGCTCGGGGCTCTCCGGGGCAGCGCGGGCGATGGTCAGAGTCCCCAGCACCGCAGCGGTCAGCACGTTGGCCGCCATCGACGGATCCGGCGCCGCTTCACCCAGCCCGCGGGCTCGTTCGGCGACAGCCAGGAAACCTTCCCTGAGCTGCTCTCGATACCGCCGGGTCGCCGCCACCACGTGCTCGTCGACGGGCGCGGTCATCGCGGTGGTGGCCATGCACCCGAATCGGCCCTGGTCGCTGTCCAGCACGGTCTTCAACCTCGCCAGCGTCTCCAGCACGTCCTCGTGCCCGCGGACGCCGTCGACGAGCGGATCCAGGACCGCAGCCATCCGGCGCAGGTAGTCGTCCATCGCCGCGCGGTAGATCTCCACCTTCGTGCCGAAGGTGTTGTACAGGCTGGAGGTCGACAGCCCGCTCGCCGCCGCCATCTGCTGCTGGGTGACCCGGTCGAACCCGGTTTGCCAGAACAGCTTCATCAACCGGGTGAGCGCCTCCGCCCGGTCGAAGCCGAGGGGCCGGCCGGATCGCGCGGTTTCGGTTTCCGAGGTCACCGGCTCAGTCTCGCCCTCGGCCGGGCCCGGGATCAACTCGGGCCGCGGCGGGAGTTCACGCGATGGCGCGGCGTGCATGTCGCAGCAGCGCCTCCAAGGCGCGATCGACGTCGTTCTCGTCGGTGGCCCAGTCGGACACGGAGATCCGCATGAGACGCTCGCCGCGGTAGGTGGTGCCGGTGAAGAAGGCCGTGCCTTCGGCGCGGACTCCGGCCATGACGGCGTCGGCCAGCCGGCCGTTGTCCCCGTCGGGACTCAGCCAGCGCACCAGCACCTGGTTCGACACGACGTCGTTGACGATCTCGGCGTATCCGCTTTTCCGCAGGCCGTCGGCGAAGCGGCGAGCCAGGCCGGTCGTGCGCTCGACGAGGTCGACGACGCCGTCGCGGCCGAGGGAGCGAAGGGTCGCGTAGACCTGGACGCCGCGGGCCCGCCGGGAGAAGTCCGGGCCCCAGTCCAGCGGGTCGCGGGCGCCGGTGTCCTGTTCGAGGTAGGCGGCCTGAACGCTCATCGCCGCCCGGTGGGCCGCGGCGTTCGCGCAGATCGCGATGCCGCAGTCGTAGGCGACGTTGAGCAGCTTGTGCCCGTCGGTGGACCAGGAGTCCAAGCGGTCGAGCCCGGCGACCTTCCCGGCCATCGCCGGCGTGGCAGCGGCCAGCAGCATCACGGCGCCGTCGACGTGGACCCAGGTCGGGTTGCCGGCCGCGCGGTGCGCCTCGGCAATGTCGGCTACCGCGGTGAAGTCGTCGAAGGAGCCGGTGTTCACGTTGCCGCATTCCACGACCACGATCGTGGGACCGTGGATGCCGGACAGCACGTCCTCGAGCAGGTCCGGTCGCATTCGGTCTTCGTCGTCGCAAGGCACGCTGACGAGTGCCTGCTCGCCGAGGCCGAGAAACCGCAACGCGCGCAGGACCGTGACGTGGACACCGGTCTTGACCACCACGGTCAGCGGCGGCGACCCGGCCAGACCGCGGGCCTCGACGTCCCAGCCGACCTGCCGCAGCAGTTCGTGGCGAGCCGCGGCCAGGCAGGTGAAGGTGGCCATCTGGCCGCCGGTGACGAATCCCACCGAGCACTGCGGCGGCAGGCCCGCCAAGTCGACGAACCAGCGCGCCGCGAGCTCCTCCGCAACCGCCACTCCCGGTGTCGCGGCGAACATCGGCGAGTTCTGGTCCCACGCCGAGACGAGGAGTTCCGCGCCGAGCGCGGCCGGGTGCAGACCGCCCACTACGAAGCCGAAGTAGCGGCCACCGGCCTGTGCGGTGACGTAGGGCCGCAGATCTCGCGCCAGGTCGTCGACGACGTGTGCCGGATCCACGCCGGCTGCTGCCGGCGGACAGTCGAGCGCGGCGAGGATCGCGCCGTGATCCGCTGCTTCGGGGAGTACCGGCCGTTCGGGGAGCGAGTTCAGATACTCCAACGCCGCTGTGGATGCCGTGTCCAGCACCGACTTCCACTCGATGTCCCGCATGCTGCTCTCCACTGTTCGCCGTGCGCCGCGACATGCCGGCTTGACGAACTGATTCTGAGTCGGTCAACTCAGAATGTCAACCACGTTCGACAAGGAGTCGGTCCGCCGACTCGAAGCCCGAACCGGCTCGATGCGTCTCCAGTACCGGAATGAGGCCGCCGCATTCCCGGCAGCCCCTCGTCGTCGAGCAAGCCGCCGTCACGGTCGTGACGCAGGGTGCGCTTCACTCCGCCCGGCGAGTAGTGCGCGTCACACCAGGCCATCATGGCGTGCACGATCGGCCCCAGCTCGACGCTCTTGCCCTCACCGACGACTTACAAAGGTGCGAGCCAGCGAGCAGTTGCGATCCGCGTAGGTACTGGAGGGCCACATCACGAGCCCAACCCGGTAGTTCAGTCATTGAACTCGATGGTGTACAGTCCAGTTCAGTGAACGAACTTCGCGGCGGGGCCGAATTGGCCATGAAGGGAACCCTGGTCGATGCCAGGGCCTTGACTTGAAATGACCTTGCAAAATCCGGCCGGACGGCCACGGAAGACGTTCCGACACGAGAGGCGACGCGATGGCTGAGGACGACCGGCTTTTCCTGGTCACGGGGGCGACAGGCCGGACTGGCGGCGGCACGGCCCGGCTGCTGCTGGAGCGCGGCCACCGGGTTCGCGCGCTCGTGCACCGCGACGACGAACGCTCCCGCCGGCTGGCTGCTGCCGGTGCCGAGATCGCCGTGGGTGACCTGCACGATCTCGACGCCGTGACCGCGGCCATGCGCGACGTCACCAGCGCCTACTTGTGCCACCCGATCTCGCCGGGCCTGGTGGAGGCGACCGTCTACTTCGCACAAGCAGCCGTCGAGGCGGGGGTCAGGTCGGCGGTGAACATGTCGCAGATCTCCGCTCGCCGCGACGCGGGCAGCCACGCCGCCCGGCAGCACTGGCTGTGCGAACGGCTGCTGGACCGCACCGGCCTGCTCACCGCGCACATCCGGCCGACCTTCTTCGCCGAATGGCTCACGCTGTGGTGGGAGCGCCGCGACGGCGAGGGGTACCTGCGGCTGCCATTCGGCGAGGGCCGCCACGCCCCGGTCGCCTCGGCCGACCAGTCCCGCGTGATCGCCGCCCTGCTGCTCGACCCCGAGCCACACGACCGCGCCGTCTACACGCTGCACGGCCCGGTCGAGCAGAACCACCACGACATCGCGCGGGCCATGTCCGGCACGTTGGGCATCCCGGTCCACTACGAGCCGATCACCGTCGAGCAGTTCGCCGCAGCCATGACCGCACGCGGCATGCCGGCCCACCGGGTGCAGCACCTGAGCAACGTCGCCGTGGACTACCAGCACGGTGTCTTCGCGGGCACGAACGACGTCATCGAGCGGATCGGCGGCCGTCCGCCGACGTCCGTCGAGCAGTTCGTGAGCCAGAACAAGGCCGCCTTCGACACCAGCGGGCCCAACTTCGTGCCCGTCGAGAACCACTGAAAGGACATCGATGACCACCGCCGCACCCATCCTCGTCACCGGCGCCACGGGCCGGCACGGCGGCACCGGCGCCTACCTCGTGCGCCGGCTGCGCGAGGAGGGCCATCACGTTCGGGTGCTCGCCCGCACCCACAGCGAGCGCACCACCGCCCTGACCGCGCTCGGCGCCGAGGTTGTCCTCGGCGATCTCCACGACCGGCGCACCATCGTGTCCGCTTTGGACGGTGTGAAGCAGGCGTACCTCACCTACCCGATCGACGCGGGCGTCATCCCCGCCGCGGCGAACTACGCCGCCGCGATCCGCGAAGCCGGCACCTCGCCGCGCACAGTCGTCATGTCCATGGGGCCCGCCCACCCCGGTCACCCCAGCGACCGGGGACAGGACCAGTGGCTCGCCGAGGAGCTGCTGCAGTGGGCAGGACTGGACCTGCTCGTCCTACGCGTCGCCGCCGCGTTCCACGAGAACATCCCGGCGCTGCACCGCCGGTCGATCGACGAGCACGGGGTGATCCGCAACTGCTTCGGCGACGCCGCGGTCGCCTGGATCAACGGCCGCGACGCCGGTGAACTCGCCGTCGCCGCGCTCCTGCACCCCGACCGGTTCACCGGCCCGATCTGCTACCCCACCGGCGCGGAGGAGCTCAGCCACACCGAGATCGCCGCCATCCTCACCGAGGAGCTGCGTCGTCTGGTTCGCTTCGAACCGATCTCGGCGGACCAATGGCGAAGGGAGATCGTCGAACTGTCCACAACGGACTCTGACGGGGTCGTCAACCCCGACATGGCCGGGCACATCGCCGCCGTCGCGCTGCAGGTGAGCCGGCACGGATCGAGCCGGCCGGCAGACGCCGACGCACTGGCCCACCTGATCGGCCGGTCACCGACCTCGTTCCGCGAATACGTCCGCAGCGGTTCCTACGCTCTCTGAAAGAGCCGGCGGCAAGAGCCACAGCGCGGCCGGTTCGAGCAGCCGGTGGGCCTTCTCATGCGTCGCCAGCCGCGTGAACTCTTCCGGTGCCTCCGGCTGTCCAGACAGCTGCAGCAGCACCGCGTACAGACAGACCTCAGCCCACGACATCACCGGCCCGGCGCCCGAAATCCGGGCCGCCCCCTGCGCGGCAGTGGCTGCGGGCGGGTGCGAACGCCACGGGTGGAAGCTGGCCCGCCGCTTGAACGGCGCCGCCGTCCGGAAATGGCGATGCTCGTCAGCGGCCGATCAACGCATCATGCAGATGGTCGTCGAGTCCGGCGACGAAGTCCTCGGCCCGCCAGGGTCGAAGTGCCCGCCGGACAAGTCGAACGCGCTGAGTCGCCACGCGGCCGCCCGTCGTCGATGCCACGTCGATGGCTTCGTGCAGGTCCGCGGCGCACGCCCTCGGGTCACCCAGCCTCAACCGCGCGAGCGCCAGGTCCGAGGTGACGATCCCCCGCTGCACGGCGTCGCGCGACTCCCTCAACGCGTCCAGCGACCGCTCCAGACTGCCGTGGGCGTGGTCGGCGTCGCCCGACAGCTCCTGGTGACCCGGCCGGGTGTGCGGTCCCGTCGGGTCGTTCCGATCGCGCTGCCGTGGCGCGACCAGTTCTAGGACTCGCCCCGCTTGGCGGGGTGGTCTGCGCAGCTGGCACCCACAGCGCGCGTCCGAGAAGTTCGTGGCTCAAGGCGGGAAGCGACCAGGCGCTCCTGCGGGGTCGTCCGGTGGAGTGAGGTAGGCGACGGCGGCGGACACGAGAACCGCACCCGGCGCTACACCTTCCTCATCGGCGAGACAGCGCTGCGCACTTGCCCCGCGTACGTCTACACCGATCAGGTCGAGTACCTGAGGACACTCGCCAACCGCCCGAACGTCACGATCCAGATCGTTCCCTCCGACGCCTGCCCACCCGGCTTCAGTTCGTTCACCGCCTACCAGCAGGACAAGATCACCCTCGCGGTCGCGGTGCGGCACCGCCACGCCACGAGCTACTTCTCCGCCCGCGACACGCTGGGCCGGTACCACCGCACGATGCGCTGGCTGAGCGGTCACGCTCTCGATATCGCCGACGCACTTTCCACCGGCAACCCGGCGACACACCCCGGTGCACACGGCGGGGCGAACGCGGGCGGCCCGCAGCACACGGTCGGATCAGGCTGATCCGACCGGCCCTGGCGGACGTCGCGGCTGCCCGAATCGGTCGTCTCGCCGCTCATGACGGTCCGGCGCCGCCGCGCGATCTCCGTCGAGCCCGCAACGTCCGCTCCTGCGCTGCTTCATCCGCTACGCTGCCCCACAGTGGCTACATTGAGGCTATCGTTGGTCGCCTTGAGTAGTTGACGCAAGCTTGTGCAGGTCGGGAGCGTGGGGAGGCGACACCGGCGTGGTGTTCAACGCGGAAAAAATGCGGCAGCAAGCTACCGCGCTGGACGATGAGCTCGGCCGAGCCCGGTTCACCCGGCAGTCCCGCGACGGCGCCGTGACGGCCGTCGTCAGCGGTCGCGGGCAGCTCGTGGACCTGAAGATCAGCGATCAGGCGATGCGGGGCGCCCACCCTCAGGTAGTGGGGCCCGACGTGGTCGAGGCCGTCACCGCGGCCCGGCGGCAGGCGGCCGCTATCGCGCTCACGAAGGCCCGGGCGGTGTTCGACAAGGACCAGGATTGGCAACCCGAGCCCCTGCCGGGATCCCCCGGGTTCGTCAGCCCGCCCGCGACGACGACGTCGACGAGAGAAGATGTCGAGGAAGAGGACTTCGCGGAGCTCGATTTCCTCACCGACGACGGCTACGAGGACGACGATCGGGGCTCCCGGTGAACTTCGAAGACGAGCTCTACCACCTGGCCCGGGAGATCGACGCCGCGACCGCCGCCGTCGCCACGACCGCGCGCGACGCCGAGCACAGCCCGTCGGAATGGCGTCTGCCGGGTGAGCTGGGAACCGTGACGGTGTCCGGGGCCGGCGAACTGACCGCGGTCACGCTCGACACCACCGAGATGCACCAGTATTCCGCCGCTGCCCTGTCACGAGCTCTGCTCCGGGGCATCCAGGAGGCCGAACACCACGCCGACCGGCGCCGCCGCGACGCGATCGCAGCTGTTGTCACCGACCGGGACCTGTCATGACATTCGACCCCTCCGACATCACGGGCAAGGGCTACCGGGTCTACCCCGAATCCCTGCGCAAAGCCGCCGACGACATCACCGACGCCGCCGGGCTCGTGGCCCACTTCGCGCAGCACGACCTGGCCGGCACTCTGCTCGGTGCCACCGACCTCGGCCTGCCCGGCACCGCCACGGTGCTGATGCCCGGCGTCATCGGAACCGGGACCGTCCAGCAGTACAACCAGGCCGTCGACACCATCCGGGCGATCTCGGCAAAAAACGCCGACACGCTGCAGAAACTGGCCCAAGCCCTGCAGACCGCGGCCAGCTACTACGAACAGCAAGAAGCCGCGGAGTACGAACGGCTCAAGAAGCTCGAAGGCGGCACCCGATGACAACTCCGCCACCCGGGCCACCCACCGACCCCGCCGCGCTGGCCTACCCCAACGACTCCGACGCCACCGTTCGCAAGGCCGCGAACTTCATCGGCGCCCACGGCATCGTCACCCTGCTCGACAAATTGCGGATCTTCGTCGCCGGCGACATCGGCAGGGTCATCCACCTCGCCGAAACCTTCGCCGTCCAGCGCTCCCTCCCCGACGCCGTCGCCCAGCTCAACCAAGCCCAGCTCGATCTGTCCACCGCGTGGCAGGGCGACGCCGCCGAGCAGTTCACCACCTACGTCGGCATGGCCAAACCAGTACTGACCCAGAACCAGACCTCGATGCAGAACCTGACCAAGACGATGTCGTCGATCGCTTCCTCGATCATCGACACCTACAAGAACCTGATCACGGCGATCGGCCGGTGCGCGATCAACATCAGCCAGCTCGGCGGCAAGATCGGCATCGCGATCGCGGAATCCACCGTCCTGCCGCCCCTCGCTCCGATCAAGATCTCTGACATCGCCGACGCCCTCAACACCGCCTTCGCCACCTTCTGGAACGACTGCCTCACACTGCTCACCGGCATGATGACCACCATCGCGAGGCTCGTCGAGAACCAGATCGACCTCAGATCCATCGAAGCCAACTTCACCTCCCTCCCCGACGTCGGGAGCAGCGCCGCCGTCATCGACGACCCCACTCGTTGGCGCGTCAAGCCAGGAGCCAGCCACCCATGACCCACTCCCCCGCCCGTCGCACCATCGTCCTCGCCGCGCTGGCCGCCGGCCTGGCCGCGGGATGCACACCGTCCGCGCCGGCGCAACCGGCCGACCCACCGGTGGACGTCCCGCTCATCCCCGGCGTCGGGCTGGCCGGCGCACCCCGCTTCGCGGCCGATTCGTGCGAGGCGGTCACCGTCGAACAGCTCAACGAGCTCGGCTTCAGCGGCGGCAAACGCAGCCGCGACGGGCAACGCTGCGTGACCGGGTTCGGTCCTGTCGCCACGGTCGAAACCAGCAACCGCGGCAACAGCCTCCGCACCCTCTACCTGGAGCACGCCCGAGGCCACGACACGGGCAACCACTGGGAAACGGTCACCATCAACGCCTATCCCGCGGTCACGGTCTCCATCGACGACAACGTCGCCGGCAAGGAAGACGAAGGCCCGCTCGGCTGCACCTTGGCCCTCGCCGCGGACAACAACACCCTCGTCTACATCACCGCGGCAACCTACGACAAGCCCGAAACCGGCCCGTGGCAACACGATCCTTGCGGCGCGACGAAGAAGATCGCCGAATACGTCATCCAGAACCTCCGAACCTGAGCTTGCGTCAAGGGTCCTCATTGCGGCAGGGCCGATAGCCGTTGCGTTCTTGTCCGGCGCACGCCCATGCTGGGACGGCAACCAGTTCCGGCTCCTGGGTCGAGGTCGCCATGCCTGCAGTGCATCGCACGATCCTCGTCGTCGACATCGAGCGGTACGGCTCGCCGGCGCGATCGGACTCGGACCGGGTCGCGATCCGGGCCGGGCTCTACCGAGCGCTGAAGGAAGCCTTCGCAGAGGCAGCGGTGCCGTGGGCCGAATGCGATCACGCGAACAGCGGCGACGGCGCACTTGTGGCCGTGCCACCCACGGTCCCGAAGAGCGTGTTCGTCGAGTCCCTGCCCCGCGCCGCATGGCGCTCCACGCCGGCGAGGTCCGCTACGACGACCACGGCGTGGTGGGGACCGCCGTCAACCACGTCTTCCGGTTGGTCGACTCACTTGCTTTCCGGTCGATGTTCGCGCGGACGGACGGTGAGCTGGGCCTGGTCGTCTCGTCGCGGTTCTTCGAGGACGTCTTGCAGGACAGTGACAGCGGACTGCCCGAGGCCTACCGGCCGTTGTACTCCGCCGTCGAAGAGACCGAGACGACCGGGTGGGTGCGGCTCTGGGCCGGCCGGGCGACACCCCAGCCGGTTGTCATGGCTCCACCGCGCCAGCTTCCGCCGTCCGGCCGGCATTTCGTGGGGCGGGCCGGAGAACTCCGAGCTTTGGCATCGCGCGGTCGTTTCCTGGTCGTGCCGCCCGTTGTCGCCAGGGGCGGCGCGGCTCTTCCGTCTCCTCGGCGTCCGCCGCGGCCAGGAGGCTGCGCGCGGTGTCGGCCAGCGTTTCCTCGACCGGCCGCGGCCGCCAGCCGAGCACGGTCCTCGCCTTCTCCGTGCGGATGACCGGCACCCGGCCGAGCCGTGCCGCCGCCTCCCGCATGGCCGGGTCGGTTTCCGCCGCGGCGCGCACCTGCTCGGCGGTCAGCTCCGCGGTCGGCAGGTCGTGCCCGTCGACGGTTTCGGCGAGGATGCGGGCCATTTCCAGGAAGCTGATCGACTGCCCGGCCGCGGCGAGGAACCGCTCCCCCGCGGCCCGGGGGTGGGTCATTGCCCGCACGTGCAGGTCGGCGACGTCGCGGACGTCGGCCACGCCGAAGTGCAGCGGTGGCACCACCGGCATCGCCCCGTCGAGCATCGCCCGGACCAGCGCGACCGACGATGACAAGCGCCCGCCCAGGACCGGGCCGAAGATGCCGGCCGGGTTGATCACCGCCAGCTCCGGGCCGCCCGCCGCCCGCACCTGTTCCCAGGCGGCACGTTCGGCGATGACCTTCGAGCGGATGTAGGCGCTGTTGGGGTCGGCGAGATCCGTCCAGTCGGCCTCGGTGTACTCCGCCCGCGGCGTGGCGCTGTAGCCGACCGCGGCGAACGACGACGTCAGCACGACCCGCCGGACACCGGCCTCGCGGGCCGCGGCCAGGACCCGCACGGCGCCGTCGCGGGCCGGGCGGATCACCTCGTCGTCGTTTTCCGGTGCGGCGGGCGGGAACGGGGAGGCGACGTGGAGGACGTAGTCCACGCCTTCGACCGCCGCGGCCCAGCCGTCGTCGGCGCCGAGGTCGGCGACCACCACCTCCGGTTCGCCGGCCGTGGCACGAACCTCGGCTGCGCGGCCGGCATCGCGCACGGTGGTGCGGACGCGGTGGCCGTCGGCCAGCAGCCGGGCGATGGTGTGGCCGCCGAGGTACCCGGTTCCCCCGGTGACCAGTACGAGCGCTCGTTCGTCGTTCATGTAAGTCCTTTGTGGATGGTCAGAATCGGTCTACCAGCGCCAGAAGCCGCGGGACGAGCCGCTGCGCCGCGCCGGTGTCGCCGCGGTCGCGGGCGTCCCAGAGCCGGGCCTTGAGCCGGAGGTACTCCAGCCGCAGCCGCAACCGTTCGATCTCGGCTTCCAGCCGGTCGGCGTGGTGGTCGAACAGGTCACGCTGCTCGGCGGCGGCCGCATCACCCCGGGCCAGCAGGTCGAGGTACTTCCGCAGGTCCTCGACCCGCAACCCGGCCGAACGCAGGCAGCCGAGCGAGTCCAGGACGTCCATCGTCGCCGCGTCGTACCGGCGGTGCCCGCTGCTCGGATCCCGCGGCACCGGGCCGACCAGCCCGATCTGCTCGTAGTAGCGCAACGTCGGCTCGCTGAGCCCGCTGCGCCGGGACGCCTCGAGGATCGTCAACCACACCTGCCCGACTCCGGTCGCCATGGGAGCAAGCATGCAGAACCTCAAGCACTTGAAGTCAACGCGAACGGCCGGTGGGCCGGATCACACCCGATCGTGGGCCGCCGCTCAGCGGCCGGTCAGGGTGCGGACCACCAGTTCCGCCGAGGCCCCGGCTCCCAGCGTCGTTCCGGCGTAGCGGACGTCGGCGGCCAGCGTGCCGGGCGGGGGGTCGTCGCGGACCGTGAGCCACACCGTCACCATCAGGAGCCAGCGGACCACCAGGTAGACGAACAGCAGCACGCCGACGAGCGTGCCGAACGCCGCGACCGCCGGCGAGCGGCCCAGCAGGTGCAGGTACAGCCCGCCCGCCTGCTGGAGCGCGGCCAGCCCGACGGCGGCGGCGCCGGCCGGGCGCAGCGTCGAACGCAGCGGCAGCGCACTGCGCGGCAGGCGGGCCAGGCACCAGGCGATGACCAGCCAGTTCGCCGCGAGGCCGAGCAGCAGTGAGCCCGCGACGAGGACGAACTTCGCGAACCCGCCGGTCAGCCCGGTCAGGCCGAGCAGCCACGTCCCGGCCGCGCCGGTGAGCGCCGCCAGCCCGAACGAGACGGCCATCGCGAGGCCGACCCCGATGAGTGCCAGGACGTCCGCGGCGATCCCGCGCAGCAGCGGCCGGGCGGTCCGCTCCTGCCCGAGCATCGCGGTGACGGCGTCGCGGACGTTGCTGATCCAGCTCCAGCCGGAGTAGGCGGCGACGGTCAGCGCGAGCAGCCCGATCCGCCCGCGTTCCCCGACGACGGTGTGCACGACGTCGTTGACCCGCCCGGCGATCTCGGGCGGCAGCGCGCCGTCGATGACGCGGTCGAGCTCGGTCGCCAGCAGCTGGTCGCCGGCCAGCACGAACCCGGCCACCGAGACGGCGACCATGACCAGCGGCACCAGCGCGAGCAGGCTGAAGAAGGTGACCGCGGCGGCGTAGTGGTCGCCGTCGCGTTCGCGGTACCGGGCGAGCGTCGCCCCGACCCGCCGCAGCGGTTTCCTCACGACGCCTTCGCCCACCGGCCGACCCTCTCATCCGCACGTGTCCCCCGCAGTCCGGACCCGGTGGGCGGGGGATCGTCACGCGTCAGCCCGGGACGACCGTGCCGCGCACCTCCCCGAAGCCGATCCGCGTGCCGCCCGGCCCCGGGGCCGTCGCGCTGATCGCGACCTCGTCGCCGTCCTCCAGGAACGTGCGGGTCCGACCGTCCGGGAGGTCGAGCGGTTCCCGGCCGCCCCAGGACAGTTCCAGGAACGAGCCGCGCTGGTCGCGGTCCGGGCCGGTGACGGTGCCGGAGGCGAACAGGTCGCCGGTGCGCAGGCCCGCGCCGTTGACGGTCAGGTGCGCGAGCTGCTGGGGCGCCGTCCAGTACTGCGTCGCGAACGGCGGGCTGGACACGAGGTGGCCGTTGAGCCGGACCTCGATCGCCAGGTCGAGGCCCCATTTTTCGGTGGTGCGCAGGTACTCGAGCGGCTCCGGGTCCTGCGGCGGGCCGTCGACGCGCGCGTGGTCGAGCGCGGCGAGGGGGACGATCCACGGCGACACCGACGTCGCGAACGACTTGCCGAGGAACGGGCCCAGCGGCTGGGACTCCCACGCCTGGATGTCGCGGGCCGACCAGTCGTTGACCAGGCAGACGCCGAAGACGTGGTCGGCGAAGTCCGCGGTGGACACCCGCGTGCCCGGGACGCCGACGACGAAACCGACTTCCGCCTCGATGTCCAGCCGTTGCGAGGGGCCGAAGGAGGGAGCGTCGGCGGTGCGCGGTTTGCGTTGCCCGTGCGGGCGGACGACGGGGGTGCCGGACGCGACGACCGTGCCCGCCCGGCCGTGGTAGGCGATGGGCAGGTGCTTCCAGTTCGGCGGCAGCTCGGCGGCGTCGGGCCGGAAGATCCGGCCGGCGTTGAGGGCGTGCTGTTCGCTGGAGTAGAAGTCGACGTAGTCGGCGACCTCGAAGGCGAGGTGCGTGGTGACTTCGGTCAGCGGGTGCAGGTGCGGGCGGAGCTGGTCGGCGTAGCGGGGTTCGGTGAGCCAGTTCCGGAGGGTTTCGCGGACCTCCCGCCAGGTGTCCGGCCCGGCGGCGAGGAGGGGGTTGAGGACCCCGGCGGTGAGCAGCGGGGCGAAGGGGGCGGCGGTTTCTTCGGCTGCGGCGGTCAGGTCCAGGACGTGGTCGCCGAGGGGAACGCCGATGCGCCGCTCGAGCGCGCCGGCGATGGAGAAGGCGCCGTAGGGCAGGTTTTCCAGGCCGAAGGGGGTGTCGTCGGCGAGGTCGAGCCAGGTCAAGGGAGCTCCTCGGGGTCGAATGTCCGCAATGGACGGTGGCCGGCCGGGTGCGGGCGGCGCCCGGGGTGGGGCGGCGCCGGTATGGGGCGGCGCCGGTGCGAGGCGGCACCAGTGCGGGGCGGCGCTGGTGAAGCCGCGCATTGCCGGCGGGCCGGGCGCCGCCCACGGGGCCGGGCGCCGCCCACGGAGCCGGGCGCCGCCCACGGGACCGGGCGCCGCCCACGGGACCGGGCGCCGCCCACGGAGCCGGGCGCCGCCCACGGGACCGGGCGCCGCCCACGGGACCGGGCGCCGCCCACGGGACCGGGCGCCGCCCGCAAGGCCGGCCGAGGCACCCGCGCCGCCGGCCGGCCAGGTCGCCGACCGGCCCCGGCGGCTGGGTGGAACCAGCTCCCCCGCCGCCGGGCCCGGCCGGCTTCACTTCGCGCGCGCCGCCACCCACTCGGACACCACGTCCGCCAGGACCGGGAGCGGGACCGTTCCGCTGCCCAGCACCGTGTCGTGGAACTCGCGGATGTCGAACCGATCGCCCAGCGCCCCCTCCGCCTCCGCGCGCAGCCGCTCGATCTCCAACCGGCCCACCATGTACCCGAGCGCCTGGCCCGGGTGGCCCGCGTACCGGTCGATCTCCGCCTCGATCTCGATGCGGGCCATCGGCGTGTTCTCGACCAGGTAGTCCACCGCCCGCTGCCGGCTCCAGCCCAGCGCGTGCAGGCCCGTGTCGACCACCAGCCGCGCCGCGCGCATCGAATCCTGCGTCAGCAAGCCGAAGCGGGACACGTCGTCCGAGTACAGCCCCATCTCGTCGGCCAGCCGCTCCGCGTACAGCCCCCAGCCCTCGGCGTACGCGTTGAACATGCCGATCCGGCGCAGCAGCGGGACTCCCGTCAGCTGCTGCGCCAGGCTGAGCTGGAAGTGGTGCCCCGGCACGGCTTCGTGGAACGCCACCGACTCCCCCAGCGTCCGCTGCCGCTGGTCGGCCTCGTGCGTGTTCGCGTAGTACGTGCCCGGGCGGGAACCGTCCAGCGACGCGTCGATGTAGTACGCGATCGAGCCGCTCTCCGCCTCGGCGGGCGGCACCGGCGCCACCTCGCACTTCTGCTCCGGAACGCGCAGGAACCACTGCGGGGCGACGGCTTCCGCGCGCGCGATCGTCGCCCGCGCCGCGTCCAGCAGCTCGTCGCCGTCGCGCCAGCGCAATGCCGGGTCCGTGCGGATCCGCTCGAAGATCTCCGCGAGGTCCGTGGTGCCGAACACCTTCGACCCCAGCTCGCGGTACTCCTCCGCCAGCTGCTCGATGATCGCCAGCCCGGTGTCGTGCAGGTCCTGGGCCGTGCGCTCGGTCGTCGTCTCCGCGCGGATCAGCGCCGCGTAGCGCTCCGGGCCGCCCGGCAGGTCGCCGATGCCCGGCGAGGTCTCCGGCCGCGAAACCGGGACGACCTCGTCGGCCAGGAAGTCGCGGTAGCGCGCGTACGCGGGCCGCACGACCTCGTCGAGCAACCGGTCGCGCTCGGCCTCGAGGCCGTGGACCGGCACCTTCAGCGGGTCGCCCTCCGGCGCCGCGAGGTACCGCTCGACGTAGCCGATGCCGATGCGCGCCAGGAACTCCGGCGGCGTCAGGCCTTCGCCGAGCGCAGCCCGCTGCCGCTCGATCAGCTGGTCCAGGTACGTGCCGACCGCGCCGAGCCGGCTCAGGTAGCCGCGGGCCTTGGTCTCGTCGTCGAGCACCGTCTGCGGCAGCATCATCAGCAGTTCCAGCGCCGGCGCGGCCAGCCCGTCGCTCACCGCGAGGTCCGCGCGGCCCGAGTCCAGCGTGTCGATCAGCGTGCGGGCCTGCCAGACCACGACATCCCGGGTGACACGCTCGGCCGGCGGCAGCTCGCCGAGCGCCTCGGCCCGCGCGATCAGCGCCGCGAACCCGGCGCGTTGCCGGGCGGCCGCCTCGGCGGACTGGTCGGCGAGCTTGTCGTGCGCGCCGGGCAGGCCGTAGAGCGACGGCAGCAGCGGCTGCGCCTCGAACATCAGCTCCAGGCACTCGTCGGCCAGCCGGTCGGCGGTGTCGCCCTGGGCCGCGACCCAGTCCGTGACGACCTTCGCCAGCGCCGAGAGCGGCAGCATGCCGTGGCCCAGCACGACCTCGTGGAACGCGCGGATGTCGAAGCCGTCGCCGAGCGCCTCCTCGGCCTCGGTCCGCAGCCGCTGGATCTCCAGGCGCCCCACCATGTACCCGAGGGCCTGGGCCGGCCAGCCGGCGTACCGGTCGATCTCGGCCTCGATCTCCAGCCGCGCCATCGGCGTGTTGTCGACGAGGTAGTCGATCGCCCGCTGCCGGCTCCAGCCCAGCGCGTGCAGGCCGGTGTCGACGACGAGCCGGCCCGCGCGCATCGAGTCCTGCGTCAGCATGCCCAGGCGCGCCACGTCGTCGGAGTAGAGGCCCATCTCGTCGGCGAGCCGCTCCGCGTACAACCCCCAGCCTTCGGCGTAGGCGTTGAACATGCCGATCCGCCGCAGCAGCGGCAGGTCCGTCAGCTCCTGGGCCAGGCTGAGCTGGAAGTGGTGCCCCGGCACGGCTTCGTGGAACGCGATCGCCTCGCTGGTGAACCGCGGGCGCTTGCCGGCCTCGTACGTGTTGGCGTAGTAGGTCCCCGGCCGCGTCCCGTCGAGCGACGGCTGGAGGTAGTACGCGATCGTGCCGCTCGCCGCGTCGGCCTCGGGCACCGGTGCGACCTCGCACTTCTCCGCCGGGATGCTCGAGAACCACCGCGGTGCCACGGCTTCCGCGCGCGCGATGGCGTCGCGGGCCGCGGCCAGCAGCTCTTCGCCGTCACGCCAGCGCAACGCCGGATCGGTGCGCAGCCGTTCGAAGATCTCGGGGAGCTCGCTGGTGCCGAACACCTTCTGCCCCAGCTCGCGGTACTCGTCCGCGAGCTTCGCGATCAGCGCCAGCCCGGTGTCGTGCAGGTCCTGGGCCGTGCGCTCGGTCGTCGTCTCCGCGCGGATCAGCGCGGCGTACCGCTCCGCGCCGCCCGGCACGTGGCCGATGCCGGGCGCGGTGTCGGGCCGGCCGGCCGGCTCGACCTCGGTGCGCAGGAAGTCCCGGTAGCGGGCGTAAGCCGGGTGGACGACCTCGGCGAGCAGCCGGTCGCGCTCGGCTTCGAAGCCCTCGACGTCCGCGGTCGTGCCCACCTTCAGCGGGTCGGACTCCGGCGCCGCCAGGTAGCGGTCGATGTACTCGACGCCGACGCGGGCCAGGTAGGCCGCCGGCACGAGCCCGTCGGCCAGGCTTTCGCGCTGCCGCTCGGTCAGCTGCTCCAGGAACGTCGCGCTCGCGGCGAGCCGGGCCAGGTAGCCGCGGGCCTTCTTCTCGTCGTCCAGCTTGTAGTACGGCAGGTACAGCAGCAGGCCCAGCGCGGGCGCGGTCAGCCCGTCGCTGACCGCGATGTCGGCGCTGCGGGCACCGAGCCGGTCGGCCTCGACCTCGGCGGCCGCGACGACGACCTCGCGCGTCACGGCCTCTTCCGCCGTCAGCCCGTCCGCGGGCAGCGCGCGGGCACGGGCGGCGAGCTCCCGGTAGGCGGTGCGGTACTTCTCCTGCGCCGCCCGGCTCTGGTCGGCGAGCCGGTCGTGGTCGCCGGGCAGCCCGAAGACCGACGGGAACAACGGCTCGTGCTCGAAGGTCAGCTCGACCAGCTCGGCGGCCAGGCCGTTCGCCGTGTCGCCGTGGCCGGCCACCCAGTCGTCGACAGCGGAGGCGAGCGCCGACAGCGGCAGCGCACCCCCGGCGAGCACCAGGTCGTGGAACGCGCGGATGTCGAACCGCGAGCCGAGCCGCTCCTCGGCGCGGGCGCGGATCCGCTGGATCTCCAGCCGCCCCACCATGTACGCCAGGGCCTGGCCGGGCCACGCGATGTACCGGTCGGTCTCCGCCTCGATCTCCACCCGGGCCATCGGCGTGTGCTCGGCGAGGTAGTCGACGGCCTGCTGCCGGCTCCAGCCCAGGGCGTGCAGGCCGGTGTCGACGACCAGCCGGCCGGCCCGCATCGAGTCGGCGGTCAGCATGCCCAGCCGCGCGACGTCGTCGGAGTACAGCCCCATCTCCTCGGCGAGGCGCTCGCTGTAGAGGCCCCAGCCCTCGGTGTAGGCGGTGAAGGTGCCGATGCGGCGCAGCAGCGGCAGGTCGGTCAAGCCGGTCGCGACGCTCAGCTGGAAGTGGTGCCCCGGCACGGCTTCGTGGAACGCGACCGACTCGGCGGAGTGCCGGAACCGCTCGGTGGCCTCATAGGTGTTCGCGAAGTAGATGCCCGGGCGGGAGCCGTCGGCGGCCGGGCGCAGGTAGTACGCCGGGGGCGCGCCGGGCGCGGCTTCCTCCGGCACCGCTTCGACCTGGCACGGCTGCGACGGCACGGTCCCGAACCACTTCGGGGCCTCGGCGGTCGCGCGGGCGACGGCGGTGCGCGCGGTGTCGAGCAGCTCCTCGGCGTCCCGCCAGCGCAGCGCGGGGTCGGTCCGCAGGCGCCGGAAGATCTCCGCCAGGTCGTCGGTGCCGAACACCCGCTGCCCCAGCTCGCGGTACTCGGCGGCCAGCGAGTCGATGATGTCGAGCCCGGTCCGGTGCAGCTCCTCCGGCGTCCGGTCGGTGGTCGTGTGCACCTTCGCCAGGCGCGCGTACGCCTCGTCGCCACCCGGCAGCCACTTCAGGCCGGGCTGCTCGGCGGGGCGGCCGTGCGGCTGGACGTCGGTGACGAGGAACTCGCGGTACTCGGCGAAGGCCGGGCGGACGACGTCGGCGAGCAGCTCGTCGCGGCGGCGCTCGAACTCCTCGTCCGGGGCCGGCTGGCGGCGCAGCGGATCGGTGGCGGGGTCGGCGAGGTAGCGGTCGAGGTGCGCGACCGCGGCCTCGACCAGGTGCGCCACCGGGGTGCGCCCGGCGGCGATCCCCTCGGCGTGGCGCCGGGCGGCCTGGCGCAGGTACGCCGGGATGGCGGCGAGCCGGCCGAGCTGGGCCTCGGCGGTGTCGCCCGCCGAGACGGTCGCCATCGGCAGCGCCATCAGCAGCGACGCCGCGGGCGCGACCATGACGTCGGTGACCGTGAACTCCGTCATCCGGCTGTCGATCGTGGCGATGCGGTCTTCCGCCGTCGCGATGAGGACTTCGCGCGTGACGCGGTCCTCGGCCGACAGCTCCCCGGCGTCCAGCGCGCGGGCCCGCTCGGCGAACGCCGCGAGCGTGGCCCGGTGCGCCTGTTCGGCTTCGGCGGACAGGTCCGGCAGGCCGGGCTCAGCCGGGCGAATGCCCAGTAGGGCGGGCGTCAGCGGATCGGCGGCGAACAGCGCTTCGACGAACTCCTCGGCGAGTTCGGTGACCGCGGTCATGGGCAGGACCCCCAGCTTTCGGTGTTGTGCTCCTCAGCCGACCCTAACGGAGATCACCGACAAGAACGGTGAGCCGCCGGGCGGGACCGGCGGCGGCGCGGGTGGATCGGCGAGGTGGCTATGCCGGGCGCGGGCGGCGTGAGCACATCGGCGAAGCAGCCACCGCCGGGGACGGCCGGCGCGGGCAGATCGGCAAGGCGGTCCCGCCGGGCCCGGCCGGCGCAGGCGGGCGCGGGGCGGCGCAGCCGGGCAGGCCGGCGCGGGTGGATCGGCGAGGTGGCTATGCCGGGCACGGGCGGCGCAAGCGCACCGGCGAAGCAGCCACCGCCAGGATCTGCCCGCGCGGGCAGATCGGCAAGGCGGACCTGCCGGGCGCGGGCGGCGCAGGCGGATCAGCAAGGCCGCGCCGACGGGCAGGCCGGTGCGAGTGGCGCGGGTGGATCGGCGAGGTGGCCCTGCCAGGCACGGGCGGCGCAAGCACATCGGCGAACCAGCCACCGCCGGGCACGGCCAGTGCAGGTGGGTGCGGGCGGCGCAGGTGGATCGGCAAGGCGGCGACCCCGGGCGGGGCCGGCGCGGGCGGATCGGTGAGGCGGTAGCGTTCAGCGGGTGGCCGTGACCGATCCCGTGGACATCCGCCTGCTCGCCGCGCTCGCCGAACTCGGCAAGATCGCGGTGCACGAGCTGGCGGCCAAGGTCGGCATGGATCCCCGCGAGGTCGCCTACCGGCTGGTGGCGCTGTCCGGCAGCGGGCTGCCGCTGCTCGTCGGCGTCGAAAGCGATCCGCAGGGGTTGCGCGCGGCGATCGCGGGCGCGCCGCCGTCTTGGGCGAACCGGCCGCCGCAGCAGTTCGCGCCGCCGTCGCACCCGGTGCCCCAGCAGCCCGCCCCGCCGATGCCGCCCGGCCCGGGTCCGCAGGGCGTGCCGTCGGGGCCGTACAACGTGCAGGGCGCACCCTCCGGCCCGTACACCGTCCAGGGTGCGCCTTCGGGGCCGTACAACGTCCAGGGCTCGCCGTCCGGGCGGTACCCGGGCCCGCCGCCGCGCCCCCAGTTCGCCCCGCCGCCTGTCCCGGTCGACCCCGTCGTGAGCACGTGGGGCCTGCCGCAGACGGCGTCGTGGGCCCGCGGCGACGAGCCGGCCCGCCCGGCCGGCACCGGCAAGCGGGGCAAGCTCGGCGAGGTCATGGAGACCCAGGGCCTGGAGGGCGAGCAGCTGTCGGTGCAGCTGCTCGAGGTCCAGGACCCGGCGGACTACCTGTTCGGCGCCGCGGGCTACCGACTGGAGGCGGGTGAACGCGCGGTCGTCGTGCACACCGAGATCACCAACCGCGGGGCGGTCCCGTTCGCGTCCCTGCCGGACAACTACCTCGAGCTGCTCGCCACCGACGGCACCGCGATCGGCAAGGCGCCGGTGTCGCTGACGTCCCGGCCGCCGCACAAGATCGGCGTCAAGCCGGGCGAAACCCTGGGCGGCCACACGGTGTACGTCCTCCCGGACGCCACGCGGGTGGTCTCGGTCCGCTGGAGCCCGCGGCCGGAGCCGGACGAGCGCACGCTGACCTGGTCGATCGAGGACTAGTAGCTTTCGTCGCGCAGGATTTCGAGGGCCTTCGCCAGGTCGTCCGGGTACTCGGACTCGAACTCGACCCAGCGGCCGTCCGCCGGGTGCGCGAACGCCAGGGTCTTCGCGTGCAGCCACTGGCGGCTCAGGCCGAGGTGCCGCGCCAGGACCGGGTCCGCCCCGTACGTCAGGTCGCCGACGCAGGGGTGGCGCAGCGCCGAGAAGTGGACGCGGATCTGGTGCGTCCGCCCGGTTTCCAGCTTGATGTGCGCCAGCGACGCCGCCCGGAACGCCTCGACGACCTCGTAGTGCGTGACGCTCGGGCGGCCGCCCTGGACGACCGCGAACTTGTAGTCGTGGCGCGGGTGGCGGTCGATCGGGGCGTCGATCGTGCCGCGCGTCGGGTCGGGGTGGCCCTGGACGATCGCGTGGTAGCCCTTGTCGACCGTGCGTTCCTTGAACGCGCGCTTCAGCACCGTGTACGCGTGCTCGCTCTTGGCCACGACCATCACGCCGGTGGTGCCCGCGTCGAGCCGGTGCACGACACCCTGGCGCTCGGCCGCCCCCGACGTCGCGATGCGCAGGCCGGCCGCGGCGAGCCCGCCGACGACCGTCGGTCCGGTCCAGCCCGGGCTCGGGTGCACGGCGACGCCGACCGGCTTCGAGATCACGACGATGTCGTCGTCGTCGTGGAGGATCTTCATGCCCTCGACCGGCTCGGCGACGACCTCGACGGGGTTCGCCGGCTCCGGCAGGGTGATCTCCAGGAGGCCGCCGCCGGACAGCCGGTCGGACTTGCCCGCGGGACGGCCGTCGAGCAGCACGTCCCCCGCTTCGGCCAGCTCCGCGACGACCGTGCGGGAGAGCCCGAGCAGCTTGGCGAGGCCGGCGTCGACCCGCATCCCGTCGAGCCCGTCGGGCACCGGGAGCATCCGCGAGCTCACGCCTGCTCCTCCTGCGTCTTCCCGGCCTTCTTCTTGTCCTTGGTCGACGTGCCGTCGTAGTCCTTGCCCAGCAGCGAAAGCAGCACGATCAGCGCGCCGCCGACGCAGATCGCCGAGTCGGCGATGTTGAAGATCGCGAAGCCCTTGCCGTTCGGGGCGAACGCCGAGATGAAGTCGACGACGTGGCCCTGCAGCCCGCCGGGCGCGCGGAAGATGCGGTCGGTGAGGTTGCCGGTGGCGCCGGCGAGCACCAGGCCGAGGCCGATGGCCCAGCCGATCGAGCGCAGCCGCCGCGACAGCCAGACGATCGCGATGACGACGGCGAGGGCGACCAGCGCGAGCACCCACGTCATGCCGGTGGCCATCGAGAACGCGGCACCCGGGTTGCGGATCACCTGCAGGTAGACGAGCCCGCCGAGGATCCGGACCGGCTCCTTGCCCTCGAGGTTGGCGGCGACCAGGTTCTTCGTGACCAGGTCGATCGCCCAGAACACGACGGCGACGGCGAACACCCAGCCCACGCGGCGCTTCGGAAGCGGCTTGGCCGGCTCTTCCGGCGTCTCCTGCACGGTCTCGGGCAGCGCCTCGGCGGCGACCGCGTCGGATTCGGTGTCGGGTTCGGAGTGGCTGGGCTCGGTGCTCACCCCGCCATTCTCCACGGTGCTGGTCAGGCCGTGTCGGCGGCGGTGACCGGCCCGCGCAGGAGCACGACGAAGGCGGCCGCGAACAGCAGGGCCGCCGCCACCAGCGCACCGGCCAGCGGCGTCGGGAAAACCACCGTGACCAGGGCGAACACCGCCGTGACGGCGACCAGGAACCAGCTGCGCTCGTACGCGGCGAGCACCAGCAGGCCGAGCGCGGCCAGCAGCGCGCCGCGCACGTCCCCGGGCAGCCGCAGCTCGAGCGCGCCGACCAGGTCGAGCAGCGGAACGGCCGCCAGCGCGCCCAGGGTGCCGAGGACGAACCGGACGGGCCGCGGCGGCGTCCCGGCCCGGCGCAGCGACACCCAGTACCAGCCGGCCACGGCGAGCACCACGCAGGCGAGGCCGGCGAGCCAGCCGAGCCGCGCCGAAGGGACCACGCCGACCGCGGTGGCCGTCACCGAGAGCTGTTCGACGGCGAGGCCGGTGCCCCCGAGCCCGCCGGTGCCGAGGTGCGTCACGAACCCGCCCTCGATCGGGGCGTCTTCCGGCAGCAGCTCGGCCGCCACCAGCACCAGCAGGGCGAACCCCAGTGCCGCCAACGGGAACCAGGACCGCCGCGAACTCCCCATCACGGCAGGCTATCGGGTGCCGGGCGCAGCAGGACCGCGAACGCCGCGGTCAGCAGGACGACCGCCGAGCCCAGGACTCCCACCACGTCCGCCGAGAGCACCACCGCGATCACCGCGAACCCCGCCGCGGCGAGCAGGACGAGCTTGCTGCGTTCGTACGCGGCGAGCACCAGCAGGCCGAGGGTGGCCAGCAGCGGGCCGCGCAGCCCGTCGCCGAGGCGGAACTGCCACGACCCGACCAGGTCGAGCAGCGGAACGGCGAGGAGCGCGCCGATCGTCCCGAGCACGAACCAGCCGGTGCGAACGGGCCGCAGCGCGACCGCGTACCAGACCGCCGTGCCGAGCAGCACCACGCCGAGCGCGACCAGCCAGACCGGGCCGGCGGGCAGGCCCGCACCCGGCGCGTAGAAGGGGTCCTGCGTGAAGAACTGCCCGCGGCCGATGTCGGCGGTCGCGCGGAGGTTCTCCTGGCTCATCGGGAGCGAAACAATGTTCACGAACTCGCCCTCGGCCGGGCTGCGGCGCGACAGCAGCCGCACCGCCACCATGCCGATCTGTGTCAGCCCGAGCAGTGCCAACGGGAACCAGAAACGCCGCCCTCTCCCCATCGGGCCAGGTTAGCGCTCAGCAGAACGGCGGCAGCTCACGCGGGTCGGCGACCGGGGCCCAGCGGCCGTCCACCTTCGCGTACTCCCAGCGGGCTCCGCGCGCGACGATCTGGCGCAGCGCCCGCACCACGCGGTCGACGTGCTCCTCGGTGCTGCCCAGACCGAGGCTGACGCGGATCGCCTGCTGCCCCTCGCCGCCGGTGACGCCGATGAGGCGCTTGGCCGCGATGTGGGCGCAGAAGGCGCCGTCGCGGACGCCGATGCCGTACTCGGCCGACAGCACCGCGGCGACCCAGCCGGGGTCGAAGCCGTCGAGGGCGAAGCTGACCGTGCCGACGCGGTCGACCGGCGCGTCGAACAGCCGCAGCTCGGCGCAGCCCGGGATGCCTTCGAGTCCCTTGCGCAGCCGGGTGAGCAGGGCCTGCTCGTGGTCTTCGACCGCGGCCCAGTTGCCGCCGAGGGTTTCGCACGCGACGCCGAGCGCGTACACGCCGACGGTGTTGGGCGAGCCGGCTTCGTGGCGCTCGGGGCCGGTGTTCCAGACGACGGCGTCCTCGGTGACGAGCTTGGTCGCGCCACCGCCGGCGAGGTACGGCCGGGCGGCGCGCAGCCAGTCGGCGCGGCCGATCAGCGCGCCCGCACCGAAGGGCGCGTAGAGCTTGTGACCGGACAGGGCGACGTAGTCGACGTCCAGTTCCTTGATCGAGATCCGGCGGTGCGGCGCCAGCTGGGCGGCGTCGAGCGCGATGCGGGCGCCGTGCTTTCGCGCCACAGCGGCGATTTCGGCGACGGGGAGCAGCTCACCGGTCACATTGGACGCTCCGGTGACGACGACCAACCGCGGTCCCTGCGGGGCATCCGCGAGCGCTTCGTCCACAGCGGACACTGCCGCGAGGCGGGTGCGCGGGGTCGGGATGCGCCGGACGTTCGGGCCCTGCCACGGCAGCAGCGCGGCGTGGTGCTCGGTGTCGAAGACGACCACCGTGGTGTGCCGGGGCAGGCTGCGGGCCAGCAGGTTGAAGGAGTCGGTGGTGTTGCGGGTGAAGACGACGGTGTCGGTCCGGCGGGCGTCGACGAAGCGGCGCAGGATGTCGCGGGTGCGCTCGTAGAGCTTCGTGGAGACCTGGGACGCGAAGCCGGCGCCGCGGTGGACGCTGGCGTACCAGGGGAGGAATTCGTCGACTTTGGCGCGGACGGCGTCGAGACAGGGGGCGCTCGCGGCGTGGTCGAGGTTGGCGTAGCCGATGGTTTCGCCGGTGACGAGCGGGACGCGGAGGGCGGCGCCGGCGACGGCCGGGATGGCTTGCGGGACAAGGGTTTCCGCGGTCGCGGCGGCGGCCGGCGTGGTTCCGGCAGCAACGCGGGCAGGCGTGCCGGCTTCGGCTTGGGCGGCCGGAGCGAGCGTGGCGGCTTCGGCCGGAGTGGTGGTCGTGCTGGTGCGGTCGATGGCGAGAGTCATCGGTGCCTCCTCGGCGGTCCGGGGGACCCCGGCGAGGGGCCCGCGCTTGCCCGTCGCACGGCGCGACCGGCCCGGTCTTCACCCGGGGCACCCCACCGCGGTAGGAGGGTTGCCGGCCAGCAAGCCGGGGCTTCGCGCTGGCACTCATGACCTGAGCCCGAAGGTAACCGAGAACGCGGCCGGCGGCCAACCCCCGCCTCACATTCTGAGACGCCGCTCACACACCGTGAACACTCAGAGCTTTGCGCGGAAGTGCCCCGGGAGCTGCGTGACGGCGTTGTCCGCGAGGTGCGTCGCGGTGCCCGTGTACTGCTCGGTTCCCGCGGTGAAGTGCCAGCCGCCGATGGTCTTGCCGTCGACGGGTTCGGCGGCCCCGCTCCCGGTCCAGAGCGTGAAGTGCACGTGGGCGCCGGTGCTGCTGCCGCCGCACGGGAGCGCGTTGCCGGTCGAGCCGAGGACGGCCCCGGCCTCGACGTGCTCACCGTCGGTGACGTCGATGCCTTCCAGGTGGTAGTAGCCGGTCCGCCAGCCGCCGGCGTGGTCGATGGTCACCCAGTCCCCGCCGGCGCAGTGCTGAAGGTGGACGGTCCCGGCCAACGCCGCGCGGACGGTCCGGTCGGCCGGGCTGAAGTCGATGGCGTTCTTGACGCCGGTGCCGCCGTCGTCGGAGTGGATGCCGGCGGAGTAGACCTGCTGGCCGGCCTTGAACGGCAGGGCGAGCGTGGGGAACGGAGCGACGTCGGCGGTCGCGGCCGGCGCGCCGAGCAGGCCGAGGACCGCGGTCAGCACGGCGGCGACAGCCGTCCTGCGAACGTGCAGAATTGTCACTGTACGTACCCCTTTGGCTTAGCACTCACCCATTCGAACTAACCGGATCGGGCGCAGAGTAGGCCAAAGGTTGGATTATTGGGAAGATTCCGGACGCGGAAGATCACCCTGACGGGAAAAGATCACCAGGCCGGCGCGGAGAGCGGACAGAGACCGGACAACGCGCCGCTCAGGCGGCGCGCGAAGGTGAGTTCCCGCGCCGGTGCGCCGGCTTGGCGGAACGGCTTAGCACTTTGACGGGCGGTCGCGCGCTCGAAAGACCGGCTCAGCGCCTGGATGGGGTCGCGCAACCGAAACCGGCCGGCGTGCCAGCCGGTCCGCCGCCGATTCGTCCGATCGGTCACGCCCCGGCCACGACCACGAACGGGGTTACCGCCCCGACTCGCCCCGCCAGCGGGCCAGCCGCCCCGCCCGGTCCACCGCTCGCAACCGGCGCTCGACCGCGTCGCGGACCTCGGCCGTCGTCACCACCAGGAGCTGGTCGTTCTCCTGCAGCCGGCTCGTCTTCTGCGGGGTGAAGCCCGCCCCCTCGCGGACCACCAGGCTGACCGTCGCCCCCGTCGGCAGGCGGAGCTCCGACAAGTAGACGCCGTGCAGCTTGGAGCCCGGCTGGATGCGGACCTGCAGCAGCTCCGCGCCCAGCTCGTCCAGCGGCGCGGAGTCGACCTCGACCTCGTGCGCCTCGGACTTCTTCGCCAGCCCCAGCTTGCGGCCGAGGGGGCCGAGCGTCGCGCCCTGGACCAGCGTCAGCACGATGACCAGCACGAACACCGCGTCCACCAGCCGTTGCGCGCCCGGCAGCCCCTGGGACAGCGGGATCATCGCCAGCACGATCGGCACCGCGCCGCGCAGCCCCGCCCACGACAGGAACGCCTGCTCCCGCCACGGCAGCCGGAACGGCAGCACCGAGAGCACCACCGAGATCGGCCGGGCCAGCAGCAGCACGACCGCGCCCGCGACCAGGCCCGGCACCAGCGTCTCGAACAGCCGGCTCGGCGACGCGAACAGCCCGAGCAGCACGAACAGCCCGATCTGCGCCAGCCAGCCGAGGCCCTCGGCGAACGACAGCGTGTCCGACCGGTGCGGCAGCCGCGAATTGCCCAGCACCAGCGCGGCGACGTACGTCGCGAGCAGCCCGGACGCGTGCGCCAGCTGACCGGACGAGTACGCCACCACGCAGACCGCGACCGTCGCGAGCGGGTAGAGGCCGGTCGCCGGCAGCGCGGCCCTCCGCAGCGCGAGCCCGCCGAGCCAGCCGAACGCGAGCCCGATCGCCAGGCCCGCGCCCAGTTCGTAGACCACCAGCAGCGGCAGGGTCCAGTCCACAGTGGTGCCTTCGGCCAGCACGACGACCGCGATGTACGCCGGCGCGTCGTTGATGCCGGACTCCAGCTCCAGCGCCCCGACCAGGCGTTTGCCGATCCCCGCGGTGCGCAGGACCGAGAACACCGCCGCCGCGTCGGTCGAGGCGAGCACCGCGCCCCACAGCAGGGCGAACCGCCAGTCGAGGCCGAGCAGGAGGTGCAGGGCGGCCCCGGTGACCGCGACGCTGACCACGACGGCCACTGTGGACAGTACGATTCCCAGGCCCAGTGCGGGTTTCACGGCCGACCAGCGCGTGGTCAACCCGCCTTCGGCGAGGATCATGACGAGCGCCGCCAGGCCGAGGGACTGGGTCAGCTCGGGGTTGTCGAACCGGATGCCGAAGCCGGCTTCGCCGAGCACCACGCCGATCCCGAGGTACAGCAGCAGCGACGGCAGGCCGAGCCGGATGGAGACGCGCACCGCGAGCACGGACGCGAGCAGCACGACGCCGCCGACGCCGAGCAACACGGGGAGCTGGTCCATGCCGCCTCCCTCCGAGTGCCGTGGGCACTCAGAATAGTGAAGCGGGCGGGTTAACTCGTTCGTGTACCGCTAGCCCGAGTCGGACACTGGGTGTGTTATTGACCCGGCCAAAAGCAGGCCGCCCCCGAGCGGCACGCGATCGTGGCTCGAAACTCTTCGGCCGTGGCTGTGGCCGGGTCAATGACCAGCGGCGCAGTAAGGCCTGCTGAGTACCTCGAGATCGACACCGAGCGCCGCGAACGGCTTGACGGCACTCGGCTGCACCTTGACGGCGCGGTGGCCGTCGCGGCCGACCCAGCCCGCCTCGACCGCCCGGTCGAGCAGCGCCGCGGGCAGCGCGCCGGCCAGGTGGTCGCGGCGCTCCGTCCAATCCAGACAGTCGCGCAGCAGTGGCCGGCGCCCGGCGGCGAGCGGCACGCCGAGCCCGGCCAGGACCTCGCGCCCGCGGCCGGTCAGCGTCAGTCCGTCGGCGGTGTCGACCAGGCCGGTGGCGAGCATGCCGTCGCGGACGGCGACGCCGAGCACGCCGGCGAGGTGGTCGTAGCAGGTGCGCGCGAAGCCGAGCCGCTTTACCCGCAGCGACGACTTCAGGCCGGTCACGGGTCGGTGCTCGGCGTGCTGGGCCAGGTGCTCGATCAGCTCGGCGACGCGCGGGTCGGCGATCCGGACGTAGCTCGCGCGGCCCTGCTTGACCCGGACGACGAACCCGGCGTCGACCAGCCGGGTGACGTGCTCGCTGGCCGTGGAGAGCGCGATCCCGGCCGCTTTGCCCAGCTCGCCGACGGTCCAGGCCCGGCTGTCGAGCAGCGCGAGGCACATGGTGGCCCGGCTCGGGTCGGCGAGCACCGCGGCGACCTCGGCGAGGGCGATCGTCTCCATGCCCCCACGCTACGACGGCGGCACTTCGCCCGCGGCCGAACCGACGCGGAGCTTTCACGTGAAAGCTGCCACCAGGGGGCGGAGCTTTCACGTGAAAGCTCCGCCTTGGCCGAGGAGACGGGGGTCAGATCCCCTTCAGGAACTTCGCCGCGAGGGTGACCGCCGGGCCCGAGTCGTTCGAGTTCTCCAGGAGCACCGCGAACGCCACGTTCCCGCGGTACCCGACGAACCAGCCCGTGGCGTTCGAGCCGTCGCCGAACTGGGCGGTGCCCGTCTTGCCGTAGACCTCGCCCGCGCCCCCGGCGCCGCGGCCGGTCCCGCTGGTCACGACGGCCCGCATCATCTTCCGCACCTGCCCGAGCACCGCCGCGGGCGGCGGCGAGTAACCCTTGACGACCGTCGTGTCGAGGTCGTGCCACAGGCGCGGCGTGATGGCCTTGCCGGACGCGACCGTCGCCGCCATCACCGCTCCCCCGAGGCAGCTGGCCTGGATCCGGCCCTGGCCGAACCCGTCCTCGACCTGCTCGTCCTTGCTCTCCGCCGGCTCGACCTTGCCCAGTTCGGTGTCGATCCCCGGGATCTCGTAGTCGGCGTTGAGACCCAGCTCGTTCGCGGCCTTCACCAGCCCGTCGGCCGGGAGGTCGAGCGCCAGCTGCCCGAACGTCGTGTTGCAGGACCGCGCGAACGCCGTCTGCAGATTGGTCGCGCCCAGCTCGAAGCCCTCGTTCTTGACCGTCCGCGTCCCGACCGTCGCGACGCCGGGGCAGTCGACCGGCGACTGCGCGTTGAGCCCGCTCTGCTGGACCGCCGCGACCGAAGTCGCGATCTTGAACGACGAACCGGGCTCGTACAGGCCGTGCAGCGCCTTCGGGTCCTTCCCGGCGGCCGAGTTCTGCGCGACTGCCAGGATGTCGCCTGAGCCCGTGTCGAGCGCGACCATCATCGCCGAGCCCTTGAAGCTGTCGACCGCGGCCTGCGCGGAGTTCTGCGCGGTCAGGCTCAGGCTCGACGTCAGCGCCTTCGCCTCGCCTTCGGCCTTCCCGAACAGCGTCTCCACGCTCTTCCCGCTCGTGTCGACGCGCTGGACGGCGAAGCCGCTCCCGCTCGCCGCCGTGACCTGCCCGCCGAGCGCCGACCGCAGCAGCGGCGCCGGGTCGCCGTCGACCACGCGCAGGCCGCCGGCGCCGTTGATCAGCAGCGGCTTGCCGTCCCGGTCGGCGACCGCCGTCGTGTCCTGCACCGCCGTGCTGACCACCAGCCGCTGTCCCGCCTCCAGCTTCGGGTGCAGGAGAGTCGGCGCCCAGTGCACGAGCCACTTGCCGTCCGCCTGGGCCAGCTCGAACGGCACGTCGTAGGTCCAGTTCCCCGGCTTCAGCGCCCACGACATGCTGAACGTCCCGCCGGTCCGCTTGGCCCCGGCCGGGGTCGGCTGCAGGACGGTCAGCTTGGCGACGACCGACCTCGGGCTCAGCGTGTTCCGCGCGTCCCGCAGGGCCACCGCGGCCGCGGGTGCGGCGTCGGTCAGCTTGGCCGCCGCGTCCGGGTTGTTCTCGGCCACGTCCTGCAGGTACTCGGTGATCGCCGCGTGCGGGTCGATCGCCCCGGGGCTCTCGACGCTGGTGGCCCCGGCTTCCGCTTCGGGCGTCGAACCGCCGTTCAGCACGAAGAACGCCGCCACCACGACCACGACCACCAGCAGCGCGCCGCCGATCAGGACGCCACGTCTCGCAGCAGGACTCATTTCCGCGATCCTCTCCCCCAAGGAACGCCACCGCCGTGGGTGACCGGCCGATCTTACCGGTCACCCACGGCAGTCCGTCAGGCTTTCGCGACCGAAACCGTCACCTTCGTGCCATCGCCGACCGTGCCGGCGGAGCCGTCGGCGACCGCGTCGTACGTCACCGACGTCGCCAGGGTCTCCGACGCGAGGAACTTCTCGTGCGTCCGGGCCGCCTCGACGACGTCGGAAGGCGCGTCCACGGTCAGCGCGATCCGGTCGGCGACGTCGAGCCCGGCGTCGCGGCGGGCCTGTTGCACGACCCGGATCAGGTCGCGGACCAGGCCTTCGGCCGCCAGTTCCGGCGTCACCTCGGTGTCGATGAGGACCAGCCCGGAGCCGCCGGGCAGTTCGGCCGCCGCGCCGCCGCCCTTGGCGACCAGCCGGCGCTCGAACTCGCCTTCGCGCAGCGTGATGCCCGCCGCGACGACGGCGCCGCCCTGGAACGACCAGTCGCCCGCCTTGACGGCCTTGATCACGGTCTGGACGTCCTTGCCCAGGCGCGGGCCGGCCGCGCGGGCGTTGACCGCGACCTCGAACCCGCCGTGCGCGGCGACGTCGGTGGTCAGCTCGACCGCCTTGACGTTCACCTCGTCCCGCAGGATGTCGGCGAACGGCGTCAGCGAAGAAGCGTCCTCGGCCGCCACGACCAGCGACGACAGCGGCAGCCGCACGCGCAGCTTGTTCGCCTTGCGCAGCGACAGCGCCGAGGACGCCACCTGCCGCACCCGGTCCATCGCGGTGACGAGCGCCGCGTCCGCGGGCAGGTCGTTCGCGTTCGGCCAGTCGGCCAGGTGCACCGAGCGGCCGCCGGTGAGGCCGCGCCAGACGACCTCGGTGGTGAGCGGCAGCAGCGGCGCCGTCACCCGCGAAGTCACCTCCAGCACGGTGTGCAGCGTGTCGATGGCGTCCTGGTCGCCCGCCCAGAAGCGGTCGCGCGAGCGGCGGACGTACCAGTTCGTGAGGACCTCGAGGAAGTCCCGCACGGTCTGGCACGCGCCGGCGACGTCGTAGTGGTCCATCGCGTACTCGACGTCGGTGACGAGCTCGTGCGTCTTCGCCAGGACGTACCGGTCGAGCACGTTCGGCGAATCCGTGCGCCACTTGCCTTCCACGCCTTCGGCGTTGGCGTACAGCGCGAGGAAGTAGTACGAGTTCCACAGCGGCAGCACGGCCTGGCGGACGGCGTCGCGGATGCCCTTGTCGGTGACGACCAGGTTGCCGCCGCGCAGGATCGGGCTCGCCATCAGGTACCAGCGCATGGCGTCGGAGCCGTCGCGCTCGAAGACCTCGTTGACGTCCGGGTAGTTGCGCAGCGACTTGGACATCTTCGCGCCGTCCGAGCCGAGCACGATGCCGTGCGACACGCAGGTGCGGAACGCGGGCCGGTCGAACAGCGCCGTCGCGAGCACGTGCAGCAGGTAGAACCAGCCGCGCGTCTGCCCGATGTACTCGACGATGAAGTCGCTCGGGTAGTGGTGCTCGAACCACTCGGCGTTCTCGAACGGGTAGTGCACCTGGGCGTACGGCATCGAGCCGGAGTCGAACCAGACGTCGAGGACGTCCGGCACGCGGCGCATGGTGGACTTGCCGGTCGGGTCGTCCGGGTTCGGCCGGGTCAGCTCGTCGATGTAGGGCCGGTGCAGGTTGTCCAGCCGCACGCCGAAGTCCGCCTCCAGCTCGTCGAGCGAGCCGTAGACGTCGGTGCGCGGGTGCTCGGGGTCGTCGGACTGCCACACCGGGATCGGCGTGCCGAAGTAGCGGTTGCGGGAGATCGACCAGTCGATGGCGTTCTCCAGCCACTTCCCGAACTGGCCGTCCTTGACGTTCTCCGGGTACCAGGTGATCTGCTGGTTGAGCTCGACCATCCGGTCCTTGAACTGCGTCACCGCGACGAACCACGACGAGACCGCGCGGTAGATCAGCGGGTTGCGGCAGCGCCAGCAGTGCGGGTAGCTGTGGTCGTAGGTCTCGTGGCGCAGCAGCACGGCGCCCTGCTGCCCGGCCGATCCCGTGCCGTTCTTGAGGTCCCGCACGATGTTCGGGTTGGCGTCGAAGACCTGCTGGCCCTCGTAGTCCGGCACTGTCGCGTCGAACTTGCCGTGCGCGTCGACCGGCGTGACCGGCGGGATGCCGGCGGCGTCGGTGACGACCTTGTCGTCGGCACCGTAGGCCGGGGCGATGTGGACGATCCCGGTGCCGTCGTCGGTGGTGACGTAGTCGGCGGCCAGCACCTGGTGCGCGTTCTCGGTGCCGGTGAAGTACGGGAACGGCGGGGCGTAGCGGGTGCCGAGCAGCTGCGAACCGGTGTAGCGCGCGACGACCGTCGGCTCTTCGCCGAGTTCACGCGCGTACGCGGCGACGCGCGCTTCGGCGAGCAGGAACCGCTTGCCAGGCTGGCTTTCGCTCTCGACGACGACGTAGTCCACCTCGGGGTGCACCGCGGTCGCGAGGTTCGACGGCAGCGTCCACGGCGTCGTCGTCCAGATCAGCAGGTAGGTGCCGTCGAGATCGTTCTCGTTGCCCTGCAACCGGAAACCGACCGTGACGGCCGGGTCCTGCCGGTTGCGGTAGACGTCGGCGTCCATGCCCAGCTCGTGGTTGGACAGCGGCGTCGCGTCACGCCAGCAGTACGGCAGGACGCGGTAGCCCTCGTAGACGAGTCCCTTGTCCCACAGGCGTTTGAACGCCCACAGCACCGACTCCATGTACGTGACGTCGAGGGTCTTGTAGTCGTTGTCGAAGTCGACCCAGCGCGCCTGGCGGGTGACGTAGTCGCGCCACTCGTCGGTGTAGCGGAGGACGGACTCCTGCGAAGCCGCGTTGAACTTCGCGATGCCCATCTCTTCGATCTCGGACGTCTCGGTGATGCCGAGCTGGCGCATCGCCTCGAGCTCCGCGGGCAGGCCGTGGGTGTCCCAGCCGAAGCGGCGCTCGACCTTGCGGCCCTTCATGGTCTGGTAACGCGGCACCAGGTCCTTGACGTACCCGGTGAGCAGGTGGCCGTAGTGCGGGAGGCCGTTGGCGAAGGGCGGGCCGTCGTAGAAGACGTACTCGTTGTCGCCGTGCTCGCCGGCCGGGCGCGTGTCGATGGTCGCCTGGAACGTCCGGTCCGTCTCCCAGTAGGCGAGGACCTGCTTCTCCAGCGCGGGGAAGGACGGCTGCGACGGAACGCCCGCGCCGTCGTCCAGTTGGGCCTGGGGGTACATCCCGGTGCTCCTCGGTTCGTCGCTCTCGTACGGACGACCGGTTCCCGGTCACCCACACGGGGACGAAACGCCTGGCGGCGCACCGCGGTACCACCCCGCTTGCCTGCTCGCACAGGCCGCTTCGTTGACGGCTGTCACGGGCCGCACCCGTCCGGTTCTACTGAGAGCGGTGAAGCTCGGTTCTTCCGGAGGCTCCCCGGTGATGGCCGGATCGACGCCTTGCTGATACCAGGTTAACCGGCCCGCGCAACCGGGTTGTCACGAGGGGCACGTACGCCGGTCAGCGTCACGCCGATCGCGACGAGCCACAACACGGCGGCGATCAGGCCGGCCACGTGGAGGTCTTCGGCGCCGAGCACCGCCACGCCGAGCGCGCCGCCGGCCTGGCGGGCGGTGTTGTTGATGCCGCTCGCGACGCCGGCGCGTCCGGGCGGGATGCCGGCGACGGCGGCCGTCACGACCGCCGTCGTCAGCAGGCCCATCCCCACGCCGAGCCCGAGCAGCGTCGGCAGGAGGTCCGCGTAGCCGCTGCTTCCGTTGAGCCGCAGCAGGTTCAGCATGCCGAGCGCGCCGAGGGCCAGCCCGGCGACCATCGGCGGCCGCGGCCCGAAGCGGCCGGCCAGCCGGCCCGCGACCGGCGCCAGCACCGACAGCGGGAGGAACAGCGGCAGCACTTCGAGCCCGGCTTCGAGTGGCCCGGCGTGCCGGACGCCCTGCAGGTACAGCGTCAGCACGAGGATGGCGCCGATGCCGGCGAAGTTCATCGCCGCCGCGACGAAGTTCGCCGCCGCCGTCCGCCGGGCGACGTCCAGGGGCAGCATCGGGTGCGCCGAGCGGTGTTCGACGACCAGGAACGCGGCCAGCAGGACCACTGCCACCAGCCCGGCGACCAGGCTCCCGCCGATGACCGCGTAGACCCCGGCGCCGAGCGCGGGCGCGGCCGTCGCGATGCCGCCGACGTCGACCCGCCCGGGCCCGCGGTCGCCGCGCGGCACGAGCCGCCGGGTCGCGAGGGCGGCCACCAGCACGATGGGGACGTTGAGCCAGAACACCGGCCGCCAGCCGGCCGCGGCGACGACCGCGCCACCCAGCACCGGGCCCGCCGAGAGCGCCAGCGCCGACACCCCGGCCCAGATCCCGAGGGCCCGGGCGCGCTCGGCGCGTCCCGGGTAGGCGTTCGTGATCACCGCGAGGGTGCCGGGCAGCAGCAACGCGGCACCCAGGCCCTGCCCGGCGCGCGCGGCGACGAGCCACGGCGCGGTGCCGGCGACCCCGCACGCGGCCGACGCGGCGCCGAAGAGCGCGAAGCCCGCGAGGACGACCCGGCGGTGGCCGAAGACGTCACCGAGCGCGCCGCCGGTGAGCAGCAGCGCGGCCAGGACGACCGCGTAGCCGTCGACCACCCACTGCAGCGCGGCGAGGCCCGCGCCCAGGTCGGTGCCGATGCTGGGCAGGGCGACGTTGACGACCGTGACGTCGAGCTGCACCAGGAACATCCCGGCGCACATGGTGAACAGGAGCATGTCCCCAGTGGACCGCGCGGACGCTTCCGTCGCGGTGGAAGTGTGCCGGGGGCATCCTGGAGGCATGGAAGGCGACGCCGACATCGCCCGCACCGCGGCGCTGTTCGCGGACCCGGCGCGGGTCCGCGTGCTGCTGGCGCTGGCCGACGGCCGCGCGCTGGCCGCGTCCGTGCTGGCGGCCGAGGCCCGGCTGTCCGCGCCGGGCGTCAGCGCGCACCTGGCGAAGCTGCGGGACGCGGGGCTGGTCGTCGCGGAGAAGTCGGGCCGGCACCGGTTCTACCGGCTGGCCGGCCCGGACACCGCGGAGCTGATGGAGACGCTGGCGCGGTTCTCGCCGGCACAACCGGTGTCGTCGCTGCGCGAAGGAACGCGGGCGGAGGCGTTGCGGACGGCCCGGACGTGCTACGACCACCTGGCGGGCCGGCTCGGGGTGGCGGTGACGTCGGCGTTGCTCGATCGGGGCGCGCTGTCCGGCGCATCGGACACGCGACGGCGACCGGGCGACCGGATTTCGGCTCCGCTGCGCGAACACCCGTACACGCTGGGTCCGGCGGCGGGCGCGGTGTTCGGTGAGCTGGGCGTGGACCTGGACGCCGTGGCGGCGGGACGCCGGCCGCTGCTGAAGTTCTGCCTGGACTGGAGCGAGCAGCGTCACCACCTGGCGGGCGCGCTGGGCGCGGCGGTCGCGACGCGGTTCGTGGAGGCGGGCTGGGTGCGCCGGCGTGGGCAGGCGCACCGCGCGGTGCGGCTGACGCCGGAAGGAGCGCGGGCGCTGGCGACCACCTGGGCTTGGACGACCTCGCCGCTTAGCGGTGCGCGGCCACCAGGGTGGCGTCGGGGCTGCAGCGGTCGCACGGGGTGAAGCCGAGCTGGCGGGCTTCGCCGACGCCGATCGGGATCGTGTCGCGGCTGCCCAGCCAGATGCAGGTTCTCAGGTGGTAGCGCGGGTGTTCGTCGACCACGACGACCTCGTCCTCGAGGTCGGCCAGGACGGCGATGTCGGCCGCCGTCGTCTCTTCTTCGCCCGGCTCACCCTCGGTGCCGGACTCGGCTTCGGCTTCGGCTGGTTCTTCTTCGGCCGAAGCCGGCTCGGGCTCTGGCTCGGGTTCGGGCGTGTCGGCCGGGTCGCCGAGGTCGCCGGCCGCCGGGATGAGGACGGTCTGCTCTTCCTCGGCCGGTTTCTCCGCTGGTTCGGCCGCGGCCGGTTCAGGTTCATCGGCGGGAGCCGGCTCGGCCTCGGCTTCGGGTTCGGCCGAAGCCGGAGCGGGCGCGGTGGACCGGCGACGGCGGCGCAGCCAGTCGGCGACCAGGATCAGCCCCGCGAGCACCGAGAGGCCGATGGAAACCCAGGCCCACAGCGAGGACGCGGTGATGAGCGCGGTGACGAGCAACCCCAGAGCCGCCAGTACCAGGACCAGCACGATGTAAAGCACGCTGAATTACAGCACGAACGGGGCAAGATCGTCCGCCGACCCGCCCACGTGCGGTATGGGATCGACTCCGAACCGTGGCCTGCCCCGCCGACCGGGTCGGCGGGGCAGGCTCGGGATCGGAACTCAGCCGGCTTCGGCCCGCGGGCCGAACGAGTAGCCCTGGCCGCCGCTCGAGGAACCGGACGACTGCCCGGAGTTCGAGGACGCCGACGCGGGGGCCGCGGAACCGCGGTCGTCGAGCTCGCGCAGCTGGGACTCGAGGAACCCGCGCAGTCGCGTGCGGTACTCCCGCTCGATCGTGCGCAGCTCTTCGATCTTCTTGCCCAGCCCGCCCTTCTCGGCGTTGAGGCTGTTCATCGTCTCGGTGTACTTCCGCTGCGACTCGCGCTCGAGCGTCGTCGCCTTGTCGCGCGCCTGGCGCTCCAGCGTCTCGGCCCGGGTCCGCGCGTCGTTCAGCATCGTGTCGACGCGCGTGCGCGCCTCGTTGACCATCGAGTCGGACTTCGCCCGGGCGTCCGAGAGCAGCTGCTCGGACTTGGTGCGGGCCTCGGCCAGCATCCCGTCGGACTCGGTCTTCGCCTCGGCGGTCAGCCGGTCGGCCATCTCCTGGGCCAGGCCCAGGACCTTGGCGGCCTGCACGTTCGGCTCGGCGCTGTCGCCGACCATCGAGTGCGCCTGGGTCTGCTCCATGGCGGACTGCGGTGGCGGCACCGGCGCGAGGCGCCGGGACGGCTCTTCGCGCATCGGGGGCGCGCCGACGTTCGCCTTGGCGTTCTCGAGCTCGCCACGAGTCGACTCGAGCTCGGCGTCGAGCTGCTCCATCTGCTGGCGCAGCTCGTTGTTGTCCTCGATCAAGCGGGCCAGCTCGGTCTCCACCAGGTCGAGGAACGCGTCCACCTCGTCCTCGTTGTAGCCCCTCTTGCCGATGGGCGGCTTGCTGAACGCGACGTTGTGCACGTCAGCGGGGGTCAACGACATCAGATCACCTCACGCACTCCATGGCCTGCAGGTCCCTCCAAGTTCTTCCCCGATCAACTTGGAGTCGCCAGTTGCATCGCGAAGAACACAACCAGCAGCAGAACCATAATCGACAAGTCCAGTCCCACGCCGCCGATTCGAACCATCGGAATGATTCGTCTGAACAGGCGAACCGGCGGGTCCGTCACTGTGTAGATGGTCTCGAGCGTCACCGCAACCCCCCCGGCCGGATGCCACTCACGCGCGAAGGTCCGGACGAGTTCGATCACGATCCGCGCCGTCAGCAGCAGCCAGAAGGCGAACAGCACGTACCAGACGACCAGCCACACAGCTTCCACATACCTACTCTAACCATGCGCCTCCGCAGAAGACGCTGCCTGAGGGGGTCGACGCCGGATCGGGTCGACAAAATCACGTCTGCTTGCGCTCAGCGGTAACCGCGACTTCAGCCGCGCAGGAATAATCCGCCCTCGGCAATCCGCCGACGGTCTTCGGCGGTGACGTCCACATCGGGCGGTGAGAGAAGGAACACCTTGTTGGTGACCTTGTCCATCGACCCGCGGAGGGCGAACGCCAGCCCGGCGGCGAAGTCGACGAGCCGCTTGGCGTCCGCGTTCTCCATCTCGGTGAGGTTGATGATCACCGGGATGCCCTCGCGGTAGTGCTCGCCGATCGCCCGCGCCTCGACGTAGCTCGTCGGGTGCAGCGTCGTGATCCGGCTCAGCGGGTCACGCAGCGGCGGCCGGACAGGCTCGGTGACCGGGCGCAGGCGCGCCACGGGCTCCGGCTGCCGGTCGATCGCGAGGGCGCCGTGAACAGCAGGCTCGGCGGCGGCCACTGAGCGTGACCGGCTGCGGCTGACGGGCTCGTCGTACGTGTCGTCGACGTCGCGGTACCGTGAGCGGGACGACCGCGGCGCCGGCTCCTCGTAGGAGTCGTAGTCGTCGTCGTAACCGCGCCGGTAGTCGTCCCCGTCGTCGTAGCCGTCGTCGTCCGCGGGCACCATCCCGAAGTAGGCCTTCAGCTTCTGCAGCGCGCTCATGCCTCTCCCTAGCCCTAGCCGCTCCCGCACCGACTCATGTTCCACGCCGTCAGTGCCCCGTACGGCCGACCACTAAACGTGACCGCGTACAGGCTCCCTACGGCGAGGCTAAACCGCGTCCACCGAGCAACGCGGTTCCGACACGCACACAGGTCGAGCCGTGCGTGATCGCCTGCTCGAGATCATGGCTCATCCCGGCGGAGACTTCTGCGGCATTCGGGTGATCTTTACGGAGGCCCTCACCGGCGCGAGCGAGCCGTTCGAAGGCCGCCGCGGGGTCGGCGCCGAGCGGTGCGACGGCCATCAGGCCACGTAGCCGCAGTTCACCCGTGTGAGTGACAAGCTCGGCGAGCGCGCCCAGCTCGTCGAGCGGGCAGCCGCCGCGTTCCGGGTCGTCGTCGAGGCTGGCCTGGATCAGCACGTCGAGGGGTTCGTCACGTATCTGCGCGTCCCGAGCCGCACGCACCGCCTTCGCGAGCGCGTCGGCGAGCCGGGCCGAATCGAGGGACTGCACTTCGTGTGCCCACCCGACGACGGACCGTGCCTTGTTGCGCTGCAGCCGGCCGACCATGTGCCAGCGCAGCCCGGGGACCTCGGCGGCTTTCGGGGCGGCCTCCTGGTCGCGGTTCTCGCCGACGTCGGTGACGCCGAGTTCGGCGAGCAACGCGGCGTCGGACGCCGGGAAGGTCTTGGTGATCGCGATCAGCTTGACCTCGTCCCGGGCGCGCCCGGCGGCCCGGCAGGCGGCGGCGATCCGGGCTTCGACCTCGGCGAGGTTCGCGGCCAGCTCGGCCTTCCGGCCCGCGGTCATGCCTCGACCCAGGTGATCCCGGCGATCCGCCCGGTCGTGCCGTCGCGGCGGTAGCTGAAGAGCGTCTTGTCCTCGTTGGTGCACCGCGGGTCGACGCCGATCTTGCCGACGCCGAGGTCGGCGAGCTGCCGCCAGAGCCCGGCGCGCAGGTCGAGGCCGGGCGTGCCCTGGCGGGTCTTGCAGGCGCTGCCCGGGACGTGCTTCTCGACGTCGGCGGCCATGTCGGCGGGGACTTCGTAGCAGTCACCGCAGATGGCCGGGCCGAGCAGCGCTTCGATCCGGCCGGCCTCGGCACCCGCCTCTTCCATGGCCTTGACGGCGGCCGGGACGACGCCGACACGCGTGCCGACCCGCCCGGCGTGCACCGCCGAGACCACCCCGGCCTCGGCGTCGGCGAGCAGGATGGGGACGCAGTCGGCGACGAGCACCACGAGCGCCACGCCCGGGGTCGCGGTCACCAGGGCGTCGGTCGCCTCGGCGGCTTTCGTTTCCGAACCGTCCACTGTGGTCGCCGTGCGGCCGTGGACCTGTTCCATCCAGGCCAGCTTGTCCTCGGCCAGCCCCAGCTCGGCCGCGAGCCGCTTGCGGTTGGCGAAGACGTTCCCTTCGTCGTCACCGACGTGGTCACCCAGGTTGAAGGTGTCGTAGGGCGGCCGGGACGCGCCACCCGCTCTGGTCGTGACCACTCGCCGAACCCGCACGAATCCTCCTGAACGTCACTGAAGGCCACCGCCCACGACTCTAGTTCGCGGGCGGTGGCCTTCGGTGTGGTGGCTGCTAGCGCCGCATGAACGGCGGGACGTCGACCTCGTCGTCCGACGGGTCGTCGTGCACCGGCATCGCGCGGCCCGGCAGGCTGCCCTGGGTGGCGTTGGACCCCAGCGGCGAGTAGCCGCGCGAACCGCCGCCGGGCTGCGGGAGCCCGCCGGTGTTCTGGCCGGACGCCGACGGCAGCGGCGAGTGCGACCGCGGCGGCGCGACCGGGTAGCCGGAGCTGCCCGCCGGCGGTACCGGGGTCGCGCCCGACGGCGGGGTCGGCGGGTTCGAGACCTGGCCGGCCGAGGCCGACGCCGTCGTCCCCGACGTCCGGGAGCCGAACGCCGGCGGGTCGAGCTTCTTGTGGGTCGGCGCGCCCGCGTCGAAGCCGGCCGCGATCACCGTGACGCGGACCTCGTCGCCGAGGGAGTCGTCGATGATCGTGCCGAAGATGATGTTGGCGTCCGGGTGCGCGGACTCCTGCACCAGCGAGGCGGCCTCGTTGATCTCGAACAGGCCCAGGTCGGAGCCGCCCGCGATGGACAGCAGCGCGCCGTGCGCCCCGTCCATCGACGCCTCCAGCAGCGGCGAGTTGATCGCCTTCTCCGCCGCCTGGATGGCCCGGCCTTCTCCCCTGGCCGACCCGATGCCCATCAGCGCGGAGCCCGCGCCGGACATGACGCTCTTCACGTCGGCGAAGTCGAGGTTGATCAGGCCCGGGGTGGTGATCAGGTCGGTGATGCCCTGGACACCGGACAGCAGCACCTCGTCCGCGGAGCGGAACGCGTCCATCAGGGACACGCCGATGTCGCCGAGCTGCAGCAGCCGGTCGTTCGGGATCACGATCAGCGTGTCGCACTCGTTGCGCAGCTGCTGGATGCCGTCTTCGGCCTGCTTGCCGCGGCGCTTGCCCTCGAAGGTGAACGGGCGCGTCACGACGCCGATGGTCAGCGCGCCCAGCTTGCGGGCGATCTGCGCCACGACCGGGGCGCCACCGGTGCCGGTGCCGCCGCCTTCGCCGGCCGTCACGAACACCATGTCGGCGCCCTTGATGACCTCTTCGATCTCTTCGCGGTGGTCCTCGGCGGCCTTCTGGCCGACCTCGGGGGCGGCGCCCGCGCCGAGGCCCCGGGTGAGTTCGCGGCCGATGTCGAGCTTGACGTCGGCGTCGGACATGAGCAGTGCCTGGGCGTCGGTGTTCACCGCGATGAACTCGACACCCTTGAGGCCGACCTCGATCATGCGGTTCACGGCGTTCACGCCGCCACCGCCGATGCCGACCACCTTGATCACCGCAAGGTAGTTGTGCGGGGGCGTCATCGAAGTCCGCCTTCCTGATCGTTGTGCCCGTACAGCCCGCCGGCCGGGTGATCAACTCTCGACCTCAACCCCAGATCGAGAGTTATGTCAACTTGCCGACGTTAGGCAGGACGGTAGGCACCAGGCACGCTCTAATCCAGTAGGCACGCCGTGTGTCGCAAAGGTGTTTTGCCACAACACGTTCGAGCGCGCAAGAGCGAGGAGCCGCGAACACCGCCCCGGCCCGATCTGCTATAGCGGGTGAGTTCAGGCCGGTGCGGGCATGCTCATGAGCACGTCGGTGGGTGCCCCGCTGGGCGAACCGCCGGCCTGTTCGACGCTCACCGCGAGGTGGTCGGCGTTCCCGATCCCCTGGGCCACGACCAGGCCGCCGTCGTCGGACGCGGCGATCACCCCGGCCGACTTCGGCGGGGCGGTGCCGGTGATCAGCCAGGCCTCGTAGACCTTCCCGCCCGGCTGCGCCGGCAGCCCGGCGTCCATCACCATCACGCGGTCCAGGGACTTCGACAGGATGACCGTCACCCCGCCGCCGCCGGGGGCCTCGCCGTGCGCGGTCTTCGCGTCCGGCGCGGCGAGCAGCGCCGCCACCGGCTCGTAGCGGTCCCGTGCCTGGTCGAGCCGGCTTTGCGCGGACTGCAGCTCCTGCTGCTGCGTGAGCGCGATGCCGCCGAAGACGCCGCCGGCGGCGAGCCCGACGACGGCCGCCGCGGCCGCCACGACCACCGCCCAGCGCGGCGCCCGCGCCGAGCGGCGCGACCGCTCGTGCGCGCCGGGGCGCGTGCGCGGGGGCAGCTGGCGGGTGGCGTGCATGGCCGCCATGACGCGGTCCTTGAACTCCGGCGGCGGGTCCTCGGCCATCGCCGAGCCGAGCCGGGCCGCGGTCGCGCGCAGCTCGGCGACCTCCTGGGCGCAGGAGTCGCACTGCTCCAGGTGGCGAGCGAACTCCGCGCGCTCGACGTCGTTGACCGCGTCGAGGGCGAAGGCGCCGGCCAGGGTGTGCATTTCGGGCGTGCTCAAGCGGTCACCCCCAGGCAGTCCCGCAGGCGGATCAGCCCGTCCCGCAGCCGCGTCTTGATGGTTCCCTGCGGCGTCGACAGCACTTCGGCCACCTCGCGATACGTATAGCCCTGGTAGTAGGCGAGCAGCACGGACTCGCGCTGCAGATCGGTCAGGAAGGACAGGCACCGGCGCACCTGGGAGCGTTCGAGCCGGGCGGTGACGGACTCGGCGACCTCGTCGAACGGGCGGCCGCGGGCGGCTTCGAAAGTCGCCTTCTGCTCGCGCTCGGTGCTGGCGCGCGCCGAGCGGACGCGGTCGACCGCGCGGCGGTGCGCCAGGGTCATCGCCCAGTTCAGCGCCGAGCCCTTGTCGGGGGCGTACCGCGTCGCGGTGCGCCACAGCTCGACGAGCACCTCCTGGGCGACCTCTTCGGACTGCGCCGCATCGCGCACGATCCGCCGGACGAGCCCGAAGATCGGCCCGGCGAGCTGGTCGTAGAGCAGCTCGAAGGCCCGCTCGTCGCCCTTCGCGACGCGCACCATGAGCTCTTCGGCCGTCGGCCCCGCCGGCACTTCGGCGGGCACCGGCGCGACAGGGCGCGGGCGAGCCTGCTCATCCATGCAGCTGTCCTCCGGCGGTCTGCGGGGTGCGCGGCACGACCGCGGCCTTGCGCAGCCACAACGCGACGCCGTGGCGGCGGATCAGCGCGGACACCCGCTGCGGGAGCAGCGGCCGGGCCAGGACGAGCCGGGCCAGCCACCGCGGGTTCACCGGGCGGCGAACTCCCCGCAGCGTAGCGACCAACGGCGTCGAGTTCCCGCGGCGCAACGCCACCGTGAGGTCGAGCAACGCTTCCGGGTGGGGCAGGCGCATCCGGTACTCGCCGTCCAGCTCCTGGAACGGCGAGACGTAGAACTCCTTGGCCGCGCGGGCGAGGCCGGCTTCGTCGGGCCGCAGCAGGTAGGCGTGCCGGCCGCCGTAGGTGTTGTGCACCTCGGCGACGACGCACTCCAGGCGGCCGTCCGGGTCGTGGCACCAGTAGACGCTGATCGGGTTGAACACGTACCCGAGCACGCGCGCCGCGGCGAGCATGACGACCTTCCCGCCGCCCAGGTCGACACCGCGCTCGGCCAGCCATCCGTCCAGCTTCTCCCGGATCCCGCGCGGATCGCCCGCGACGAAGTGGTCGCGGGCGTCGAACCCGGCGAACGGCCGCAGCCACCACGGCAGCCGCGGCAGGTCGTCGAGATCGACGCGCCACAGGTACACGCGGTGCGCGAAGGCGTGCGGCGGGTCGATCCGCCGCACGTGCGCGACCGTGGCGTCGTAGAGCGCGTTCGTCACCAGGTGACTCCCAGGCTTTCGGCGGCGCGGGCCCCCGACGAGCAGCCGTCTTCGTGGAAGCCCCAGCCGTGGTAGGCACCGGCGTAGGCGAGCACGCCGTCGTTGAGCTCGGGCAGCCGTCGTTGCGCCGCAACGGATTCCGGCGTGTAGACGGGGTGTTCGTACTCCATCCGCGCGACGAGGTGCTCCTTTTCGGGGCCGTCGCCGGGGTTGAGCGTGACGACGTACCCGGTCGGCTCGTCGAGGCGCATCAGGCGGTTCATGTCGTAGCTGACCTGGACCGCCCCGGTCGGCGCGCCGCAGACGGGCGCGCGGTAGTTCCACCCGGCGCGCGCGTCGGCCAGCGAGGGCAGCACGCTCGTGTCGGTGTGCAGCCAGGCTTCGTTGGCCGAGTAGCGGAACGCGCCGAGCACCTCGCGCTCGGCTTCGGTCGGGTTGGCCAGCAGGGACAGGGCCTGGTCGGCGTGCGTGGCGACGACGACCCGGTCGACCCGGTGCGGCGTGTCGGCGTCGTCGCGGACCTCGACGCCGCCCGCGGTCCGCAGCACCGAGCGCACCGGCGTCGACAGGTGGACGGCGGTGAGCTGCTTGGCCGCGCGTTCGACGTATTCGCGGGACCCGCCGGTGACCGTCCGCCAGGCCGGCGAGTTCTTGACGCTGAGCATGCCGTGGTTGCGCAGGAACTCGAACAGGTACCGCGCCGGGTAGCGGAGGGTGTCGCTGCGGTCGGCCGACCAGACCGTCGAGACCAGCGGCAGCATGAAGTGGTCGACGAAGTAGCGCGTGTAGCCGCCGATGGCGAGGAACGCGCCGAGCGTGACGTCGCCGGCGTCGTTCGCCGCCAGCAGCCGTTTCGCGTGCCGGTGGAACCGCTTGACCTCGGCGAGCATCCGCAGGTAGCGGGGCCGCGCGAGGTTGCCGCGCTGGGCGAACAGCCCGGCCAGGCCCTTCGCGCCGGCGTACTGCAGGCCGCAGCCGTCGCACCGGATGCTCATCGACATCTCGGTGTCGCGCGTCCGCACGCCGAGCTCGGCGAACAGCCGCAGCAGCGTCGGGTAGGTGCGCTCGTTGTGGACGATGAAGCCGGAGTCCACGCCGATCGTGCCGCCGTGCGAACTCGGCACGTCGTGCGTGTGCGCGTGCCCGCCGAGGCGGTCGTCCGCCTCGAAGAGCAGCACCTCGTACTTGCGCTGCAGCAGGTATGCCGCCGTCAGCCCGGCCACCCCGCTGCCGATGACGGCGATGCGTTCTCCCGTGATCTCCACACCGGTCCTTCGCGGCCGCCCCGCGTTCGGATTGGATCGGGGTCGAACCAATCCACGCCGCCGCGGAGAGCGAATCCCGGACATGCCGAACAGCACCGCGCACCGCCTCGCCTCGTTCGCCGAAAAACTCCTCGGCGGGCAGCTCCCCGTCGGCCTGCGGACCTGGGACGGAACCCGCGTGGGCCCAGTGGACGCGCCCACCGTCGTCCTGCGCAACCGCCGTGCTCTGCGCCGCCTCCTCTACGCGCCGGGTGAGCTGGGTCTCGCCCGCGCCTACGTCACCGGTGACCTCGACGTCGAGGGAGATCTGGCGGACGGCTTCCGCCGGATCTGGGCCCTCACCCGCTCGGGGGAGCTGAAGCGGGCGAAATTCGGCCCGCGCGAATGGGCCGAAGCCGTCCGGCTCGCCGCCGCGCTGGGCGTGGTCGGGCCGCCGCCGAAGCCGCCCGCCGAGGAGGCCCGGCTGACCGGCAAGCTGCACAGCCTGCTGCGCGACAAGTCCGCCATCGCGCACCACTACGACCTGAGCAACGCCTTCTACCAGCTGCTCATGGACGAGTCGATGGCCTACTCGAGCGCGTACTTCACCTCCGAGTCGCAAAGCCTCGAGCAGGCGCAGCACGACAAGCTCGAGATGATCTGCCGCAAGCTGGGCCTGCGCCCGGGGATGCGGCTGCTGGACATCGGCTGCGGCTGGGGCTCGCTGCTGGTCCACGCGGCCAAGCACCACGGCGTGCACGCCGTCGGCATCACGCTCTCGGCCGAGCAGCTGCAGCACATCCGCGCCCGGCTGGCCCAGCACGACCTCGAAGACCGCGTCGAGGTGCGCCGCCAGGACTACCGCGAGCTGCCCGACGCGCCGTTCGACGCGGTCGCGTCCATCGAGATGGGCGAGCACGTCGGCGAGGTCAACTACCCGGCGTACGCGGCGACGCTGCACAAGATGGTGAAGCCCGGCGGCCGGGTTTTGATCCAACAGATGTCCCGCGGGAACGTCGCCCCCGGCGGCGGCGCGTTCATCGAGCGGTACATCGCCCCCGACATGACCATGCGGCCGGTGGGCCGGACCGTCGACCACCTGGAGACCGCCGGCCTGGAGGTCCGGGACGTGCACGCGATGCGCGAGCACTACGTCTGGACGGTCCGGGCCTGGGCCGACACCCTGGAGGAGAACTGGGCCGACGTCGTCGCGCTCATCGGCGAGACCGGCGCGCGGGTCTGGCGGCTCTACCTGGTCGGTGGGGCACTGGCGTTCGAGGAGAACCGGATGGGCGTGGACCAGATCCTTTCCGTACGCCCCGACGAGCACGGCCGGTCCGGCATGCCGGCGACGCGGGAGTGGTGCTGATGCCGCAGCTGCTCGTCACGGCCGCCGTCACGCTCGTGGCGGTGGTCGTGACCTTCGGGATCGCGCGGGCGCGCAAGCGCTACGACACGATCGACACGTTCTGGGGGCTCGGGTTCGCGATCGTCGCGGTCACCGCGTTCCCCTTCGGCGACGGCCCGCTTTCGCTGCGGCTCGTGGTGGTGCTCCTGACGGTCGTCTGGGGTGTCCGGCTCTCGGCGCACCTGCACCTGCGCAACCACAAGCTGCCCGAGGACCCGCGGTACGCGCGGATGGGTTACGGGCCGCTCAAGATGTTCGTGCGCATCTACCTGTTCCAGGCCGTGGTGCTGTACTTCGTCTCCCTCCCGGTGCAGTTCGCGGTGGACGGCACGGGCATCGGCGTCCTGGGCTGGCTGGGCGTGGTCGTGTGGGCGGTCGGCTTCGCCTTCGAAACGGTCGGCGACGAGCAGTTGCGCCGGTTCAAGGCCGACCCGGCGTCGAAGGGGAAGGTGCTCGACACGGGCTTGTGGCGCTACACGCGGCACCCGAACTACTTCGGCGACGCGTGCGTGTGGTGGGGCCTCTACCTGCTGGCGTGCTCGACGTGGCCGGGCGCGGCGACGATCCTCTCCCCCGTGGCGATGACGTTCACCCTGGCCCGCGGGACGGGAAAACCCATGCTGGAGAAGGGAATGGCGCGCACGCGCCCGGCGTACGCGCACTACGTCGAGCGCACCAGCGGGTTCTTCCCGTTACCGCCGAAGAAGGTCACTCCCCGGTGAGCCCGTCGGTGAGCTCGCGCAGCACGTCGAGGTGGCCGACGTGCCGCGCGGTCTCCTCGATCATGTGCGTGAGGACCCAGCGGACGTTGAAGGTCTCGTCCTTGTGCGTGACCTCGTCGTCGAAGCCGTGGGCGGCGATGATTTCGCGGCTGCGGGCGCACTGCTTCTCGTAGTCGGCGAGCAGCTGGTCGACCGTGGTCCCGGGCGGGACCCGGAACTCGGCGTCCGGGTCCTGCTCGAGCTTCTCCTCCCAGGTGTCTTCTTCGCCGTCGATGACCACGGCGAACCAGAACCCCTCGTTGAGCGTCAGGTGCGCGACCAGGCCGGCGACGGTCGTGAGTTCGCTGGGCAGGTGCGCCCGGCGGGCTTGCTCTTCGGTGAGCCCGCCGGCCTTCCACGCGACGGTGGCGCGGTGGTGGTCCAGCAGGCCGGTCAGGATTTCACGCTCGCTGCCGGTGAGCGGAGCCTGCGGGCGGTCGGGTCTGGTCATGCCCGGGACTCTGCCAGAGGGGTCCGACAGTTCCGGATACCTTGCGCACGATGTAATCGTGGGCTAGGTTAGTCGTCGTGCCGGATGAGTTCCTGTTGGACGAGCAAGCCTGCTTCGCGCTGTACGCGGCGTCGCGCGCGGTGACGGACACGTACCGTCCCCTGCTCGGCGAGCTGGGGCTCACCTACCCGCAGTACCTCGTGCTGCTGGTGCTGTGGGAGTCCGACGCCCGGCCGGTCAAGGAGATCGGCGAGGCGCTGCACCTGGACTACGGCACGCTTTCCCCGCTGCTCAAGCGGCTCGAGGCCAACGGGCTGGTCACCCGGGCGCGCCTGCCCGAGGACGAACGCACGGTGGTGGTCAGCTTGACCGAGGAGGGCCGTTCGACGCGCACCCGCGCGGCGGGCGTCCCGTCGGCGATCGGCTGCGCACTGGGCCTCGACGACGCTGCCCGGCGAGAACTGATAGCGACCCTGAGGCGGCTGACGGCGTCGGCCGCCGCCTACACACCTGGAGGCTCTGATGCCCAGCCGTGACGCGACCACCCACTGGGTCGGCGGACTGCAGAAGGGGAAGGGCGAGGTCACGCTGGACTCGTCCAACGCCGGCACGTTCAGCGTGTCGTTCCCGACCCGAGCGGGCAACCCGGACGGCCAGACGAGCCCCGAGGAGCTCATCGCGGCGGCGCACTCGTCGTGCCTGGCGATGAACCTGTCGGGCGTACTGGAGGGCGCTTCGCTGACCGCGGACTCGATCGACGTGAGCGCGGAGGTGACCCTGGGCCCGGCATCCGGCGGCGGCTTCGAGATCAGCGGCATCGCGATCACGCTGCGGGCGTCGATCGAGGGCGTGACGGCGGAGCAGTTCGCGGAGTACGCGGAGACGGCGGAAAAGACGTGCCCGGTGTCGAAGGCCCTGGCGGGCACGACGATCACCATGGACGCTGCTCTCAACTGAGGTTCTTTTTAGCGGCCCCCTCGGGTTTCCCGAGGGGGCCGTTTCACTTGACGAATTTCGCCAAGTGCTTCGCCACCCAGGAACGCCCGAATTCCGCGAGCACGGTGCCGGACCAGCGTCCGACGATCCGGATGTCGGTCCACAGGGTCATCTTCGAACCGGCGAGAGTGCCGTGGCTGACGTGAACGGTGGACGCGCCTTCGGTCCAGCAGAAGACAAAGTGGGCGTACATGTACTCCCAGGTTCTGCGGCCTGAGCGGTCGATTGCTTCCACCGGACCCTCGGAGGGATACGGTGCGCGGTAGAAGGTCTGCGTCCGGTTGCCGAAGGCGACATCTTCGGGCACGAATCCGGGGCGCAGGAGTGGGTCAGTCTTCGACAATGGTGATCGTGCCGGTGCCATCGCAGCTTCCGCAGCCCTTTCCCTTGCAGTCGCCGCAAGTGCGAGTGATGTTTTCCACTGATCGAAAATAAAACCAGCGAATGTCGGACGCCAGAGCTACTCGCGATTGCGCATCAATTCGCTACTGGCCGCCGGACTGCTGCTCTCCGAGGAAGCCGTCCGCGATCAACCGAAGGAAGTCGACCGCCTCGTCACCCCGGTAAGCCTGAGCACGAAAGGCTTCGAACAGCTCGATGTGGTAGGCGACGTCCTGCGGATCGCGCAACGCCACGGTGCCGGAGAACAATTCGATCGTCACCAATCGCTCGTCGTGGACGACGAAGATGTTCAGCGGAGACGCCAAGACTTCGGCAGCCTGGGGAACGACGGAGATGTTGACGTTCTCCCGTTCGGCCATCGCGAGGAGGTTGGCCGCCTGGCCGACCATCACCGGAAGCGGCGCCCGCCGCCAGCGGACCGCCTGCTCGGTCAAGACGAACTCGAACCGCCGGTCGACGTCGTCGAGCACCCGTTGCGAGGCCAACCGGGCTTCGACCATCTTGCCGACATCACGACCTGGCCGCCCCTTTGTCGTGGAGGTCAATACGTGGCGTGCGTAGTCCGGCGTCTGGAGCAGACCGCTCGGAATGGCGGGCAGGAACTGCCGCACCCATCGCGACGACTCGTGCAGCGCCTTGATCTCGAGCTGGCCACGCCAAAGTCCGGTGCGCGCCATGGACCGCCACGACGTGTAGCCGACGTTCGCGACACGAGCGAGGGCCACGAGCTTTTCGGCGGCATCACGAGGAACGGACAGAGCCGCGACGATCTGCTCGACATCGATCACCGAGGCGAGCACCTTGCCTGTCTCGATGCGGCTGATCTTCGCTTGGCTCATCGCGCACCGGGCGGCCAGCCTTTCGCCCGAAAGACCAGCGGCCCGACGCAACTCCCGAAGCGTCTCCGCCAGCGTCGCGCGCTGCTCATCCTGCCGACCCGGCTCCAGCATCCCACTCGCCAAACGGCACCCCATGGCTGATGGCCAAGTCTCGCCAGCCGCGGTACTTCCGCAGATCGGGATCCTCCACCAGCTCGGCGCCGGCAAAAGTTCCATCGGATTGATAATCGAGGTGCACGACCGTCGTGTCGTCGAAGAGCCAGAAATCCTGAGCCGGCAATCCCCAGTCCTGCTCCGTGACATCGACCATCCGGTAGTCCTCACCGGCGGCCACGTTTCCCGGGATGCTCCAGGCACGTTGATACCGCAGGTAGTCCGTCAACGGATGACGGATCAGTTTGGCGCGCTGGACGCACCGCCCGGATGCGACGATCGCCGCTATCCGCCCACGCCATGCGGCGTTGTGCTCAGCGGGTTTTCTTCCGCCGGCCAGGAACAGCTCGATGTTCGCCTGCTCGGACGGCATCGAGTAGCTCTGTCGCACCTCCAAGCGGAACGCCGACGCGGTGAACTCGTCGAAGTACTTCTGCCCCCACTCAGCGCCCAAGCGCACGCAATGCCTCCTCGACCAGGTCGACCGACAACTCGACAGCCTGTTCACCCGGCCCGAAGGCCAGCCCGTCGGCGGTCAGCACCGCATCGCCTTGCAGTACGAGCGTATCGCGGTCCGACAGGTAGACGTTCGGACACGTCCCGTCGTCGCACGTCCCGGCGAGCTTCCTGAGCTTCATGCGATCACGGTAGCCAGCACGCTGAGTATGAACAAGGTCACTCAGTGTTCAGTCGCGTGTTCGCATAACCCCGCGTCAGGAGGCTGTCGCCTTGGCTCGATATGTCGACTTCTTCGCCTGGTTTCCGCAGATCTCCATCGAACACCACCGCCGCGTCCCCGGTCTCGACGTGTCCAAGAACAGCGCCCCGCACCGCGAGCCCGCGCACCGGCGCACTCGCGCCAGCTCCGGTGACGTCACCAGCTCCAACGCGTCCCGCGCCAAGAGGGCCAGCATCGCCTCCGCGGGATCCGCCGCCTGCCAACGGAGTGCGCCCGCGGTGGTCAACGATGGCGCCGGTACCGGCAGCGCCGCGAAGCGGTTCAGCCGACGGCGCACCGCCTCTCGCACTTCACCGGTGAGCAGCTCGTGAATCGCCTCCCGCAATGCCTGCGCGTCGCTCGCCGACTCGGGTTTCACCTGCGTCGTGAACGGGCCCAGCTGGTCGATCCACGCTCCCCACGCCTCCGCGTCGGGTAGCTCGTCCGTCTCCGAAGGTGTCCCCCGGTAGCGCAATGTGCGGATGAAGTCGAGGCACATGCGGCCTGCGCCGGAGCGGAATCGGTCCGTCATACGGGTCACAGTACGCCGGAACCGGTTTGACTGGTACCGTCGGGAACCGATCAAACCGGTTCCAGGGGGTAACGATGACCGAGACCGAGCAGAAAGCCCCGCCCGGATGGCTCGTGCTGCTGCTGGCCGTCTCTTGTGGACTGACCGTCGCGAACCTCTACTACGCCCAGCCGCTGCTCGCGGAGCTGCGGCACACCTTCGGGATCGGCGAGGCCGCCGCCGGCGGGGTCGTCACCGCCACGCAGATCGGTTACGCCGCCGGGATGCTGCTGCTCGTCCCGCTCGGTGACCGGATGGAAAACCGCGGGCTCGTCGCGACGCTGCTCGCCGTCGCCTGCGCCGGCCTCGTCGTCACCGGGGTCGCGCCCGGGTTCGCCGTGCTGCTGATCGCCTCGCTGGTCGTCGGGGCGGCGTCGGTCGTCGTGCAGATCCTCATCCCGTTCGCCGCCGACATCTCCCCCGACGCCATCCGCGGCCGGATCGTCGGGCGCGTCGTCAGCGGGCTGCTCTTCGGCATCCTGCTCTCCCGCGTCGTCGCCAGCCTGCTGGCCGAGGTGACCGGCTGGCGCGTGGTGTTCCTGATCTCGGCGGCCGCGATGGCCGCGCTCGCCGTCGTCCTGCGGTTCATCCTGCCGGCCCGGGCGCCCAAAACGGACGTCCACTATGGACAGCTGTTGCGCTCGACCTTCGCCATGGCGCGGAAGTACCCGGCGCTGCGGCACCGCGCGCTGTACCAGTCGGCGATGTTCGGGGCGTTCAGCGCGTTCTGGACGACGATCGCGTTCGTGCTGACGGCACCCCCCTTCAACTACACCCAGCTCGGCGTCGGGCTCTTCGCGCTGGCGGGCGCGGCCGGCGCCCTGATCGCACCCCTGGCCGGGCGCTGGTCCGACCACGGCCACGGCCGGCGGCTCACCGCGGGCGCGTTCGTGCTGTGCGCGGCGGCGTTCGCACTGGCCGGCTTCGGCGCGCACAGCGTCGTGCTGCTGGCGATCGCGGCGATCGCGGTGGACATGGCGGTCCAGGCGACGCTGGTGACCGGCCAGCACGTGATCTACCAGCTGGACCCGTCGGCCCGCGCCCGCGTCAACAGCGTCTACCTGGGCACGTTCTTCATCGGCGGCGCGATCGGCTCACAGGCGGGCTCGATCGCCTACCACCTGGGAGGGTGGACGGCGGTGGTCGTCTTCGCGGGCGTGCTTCCGCTGCTCGGGTTGGCCGGCATGACCCGCACCCGGGTCTGACCCGTGTACTCGAAGATGGCGTCCCACCTGGAGACCGAGCGGTTGACCCTGCGCCCGTGGGCCGATTCGGACGCCGCCGACCTCCGCGCGCTGCACGCAGAATCGCCCTGCTGCCGATCGTGCGCCGCGCCGAAGGCGACTTCATCGGTTACTGCGGCCTGATCATCGGCCGGTCGACGCTCGACGAACCGGAGATCGCGTACGAGCTGTTCCGGCGCGCGCACGGCCGAGGCTACGCCACCGAAGCGGCCGACGCGGTGCTCGGCGCGGCGGAAGCGACCGGGCGGAACCGGCTCTGGGCGACCGTCGGCGCCGGTAACACCGCATCGTTCCGCGTCCTCGAGAAGCTGGGCTTCGTACGGGATCACGTGTCCGCGGAGGACAGCGGCGAAATCGTGTGGCTCACCCGCATCTTGCGCAGCTAAGCGAACACCGTCCGATTGGCCTCGACCCACTCCGCGTACGTAGTTCCCTTGCGCCCCAACAACTCCTCGATCACACCCGTCGGCACCTGCGGGTGGCGCAGCGTCTCCTCGAAACCGTCGAGCAACCAGTCGACCGCCTGCTCCGGGACGCCGTACCCGATCCACTGCGCGCGTTGTTCGGCGCGACTCAGCTCGCGGAAGCGGATTTCCTTCCCCAGCACCGATCCCAGCGTCGCGACCTGTCCGCGCAGGCTGATCGCTTCCGGTCCACTGAGGACGTACGTCGCCCCGATGTGGCCGTCCGAAACCAGCACTTGGGCCGCGACCGCCGCGATGTCGCCGAGGTCGATCGGGGTCTGGGTCGCGTCGCCGTAGGCCGTCGCCACCTCGCCCGCGCGGACCATGTCCGCCCAGTCGAGCGTGTTGTTCATGAAGACGCCGGGGCGCAGGAACGTCCAGTCGAACCCCGCCTCCCGGACGGCGGCCTCCACCGCGCCGTACTCGTTGCCGCTGGAGCCTTCGTGACCGTCACCGACGCTGCTCCCCGACAGCGCGACGACCCGGTTGACGCCGGCCTCGGTGGCCAGTTCGCAGAACCGCCGGACGGTCCGCGCCATGGGCGCCAGGTAGACCGCCGAGACGCCCTCGAGGGGCAGCGTCAAGGGCCGCGCCAGCGACCCGACGACCACCTCGGCCTCCGGCGGCAGCCGAGCGCGCGAGGGATCGACGGTCAGCGCCCGCACGGGCGCGCCCGACGCCAGCAGTTCGTCAACCACCAGCCGTCCCACGTTGCCGGTCGCGCCGGTCACCAGGATCGTCATGACGCCCTCCTCATTGTCGTATGCCGTACGAGATCGTACGGCATACGACAATGCGACCGCATCCCCGTTTCGGATACGGTTGCCGTCCGCCAGGTGGGACGAGAAGGTGCATGGCTCTTGGGTGAGCGCAAGGACGTCTGGAAAAGGCTGGAGCAGGCGAAGCCGACAGGCTTGGAACGCCTCTCGATCGCCGCTTCGCCGGTATTCGCGCCAGGCGATCTCGAGTGGGACCGGTTCACCGTCGTGACGGGCAACCACGGTGCCGGCAAGTCCTACCTCTTGAGGACGTTGACGGCTGCCTTTCCGGAACGTCCGAAGCTGAAACCGACCGGGCCGCCGTACGAGGTCGATTCTCTACGCGCCGAGGCGATGACCGGCCGTTACGTCCTGCACCACCGCGCGAGGGGGGCGACCACTTGGGAGGCCGACCTCGGCAAACCGTCCGAGGAACGGCTCAGCGGCTCCGTCTTGACGCAGGAAAGCCCCCTGCCCTTCGGCGAGTACCTGGACGCCGGCTCGGCCTTCGAAACCGACTACTACTGGGCGTTCGACTCCAGTTCCTACTTCGACGAGGAGACGAAGAAGCACCTCACGGAAGGCCCGTTTCCTTTCTCCGCCGAAGAAGCACGTGCGCTGCGCGCCATCACCGGCCGCCACTACGATGAACTCCGTTGGTACAGCTTCCAAGCCGAGGAAGGTCTCTTCGTACCGCTACCGGAGGGCGTGATCGACGGGCAAGTAGTCACGGCAGCCCGGATGAGCCGCGGCGAGCTGTGGGTCCACTTCCTGCTGTACCACCTGCGCCGGGCTCCCGCCGGCAGCACTATCGTCATAGACGAACCCGAGACCTACCTCTCGCCGATCGGGCACGTTGCTCTCATCGACGAATTGGCCCGCCGTACGTTGGCTCACGGCGTTCAGACGATCATCGCCACGCACTCGACTGCCATGATCTCGCGCGTCCCTCCGGCGATGCTGCGCGTGCTCACGCCGGGTCCGGACGGAACCAGGGTGATCCGTCCGGTGAGCACCGGGGCGGCGCTCCACACCGTGGGACACCGGATTCCGGTCAGTGGCGTGATCTTCGTGGAGGACGAGGTAGCGAAGCGGATGGTGACCGCGGCCTTGGCGCGACTCGATCGCACGCTGGCCGAGCAGGTCGACGTCGTCGCCGCGAAAGGCGCCGGCGAAGCGCTGGCAGGAGCGCGCGTGTTGAACCGATCGCGGACACTGCGGGTCTGCGCGCTGCTCGACGGCGACCAACGGGGAAACCTCGGTACCGGCCACGACTTCCCGGTGGCCGTCCTGCCGGGCGAATCGCCCGACGACGAGCTGCTCCGGCGCGTGCGAGCCGACCCTCGCGCGCTGGCCGAACTGCTGGACCAGTGCGTCGACGACGTCGTCCTGTCGCTGGACAGAGCGCGCTTCGTCCCGCACCAGTTCTGGTGGACCGGTGCGGCGCGGCTGCTCGGCGTCGACGAAGACGTGCTGATCGGCCACGTCGTCCGGATCTGGTTGCGCGACAGCGAAGTTCAGCAGGAGCTGCGGCTTGTGTTCGCGGACCTCCGCGAGCGGTGGAGCCGGGCGATCCGGCTCAGGAAGTGATGGTCGGCAGCTCGGGCGCCGCGACGTCGTAGACCTTGCCCTCCTGGGTCAGCAGCGCCGCCAGGACCTTCGCCTTCCGGTCCGTCTGCTCCGCCGTTCCCCAGCGGACGATCTTCCCGCTCGACAACGTGAACTCCACGCTCGCCGGGGTCTTCGCCGTCGCCGTGGTGACCTGCTTCAGCAGCTGCTCCGGGATCACCCCGAGCACCGCCGTCACCGCGCGCGTCACCGGGTCGTCCGCCGAGACCTTGGGCAGACGCAGCTCCGGCAGCCCCGCGGGCCGCGACGGCACCGTCTTGAACACCACCCCGCCGCCGTCGACCAGGTGGACTCCGTCGCCGCCCGGGCCGCTGTCGAAGAACGCGATCGCCGTGCGCTCGGTCACCGTGATCTCGACCGTGCTCGGCCACGAGCGCGACACCTCGACCGTCGCGATGCCCGGCATCGCCGCCACGCGGTCGCGGATCTCGTCCGTGCTCAACCGCAGCATCGGCTTGTCCAGCGGGACCGCCGCCACCGCGCGGATCTGGTCCGCCGTCACCGTCCGGGAGCCGCTGACCGAGACGTCCTGGGCCCCGAGCATCGAGCTGAAGAACAGCAGGTACACCAACGCGATCACGGTCAGCAGCGACAGCAGCGCCACCCACCGGCGCCGGATCTCCACCCGCCGGTTCGGCCGGTTGCGCGGCGCCGAACGGGCGACCCGGGTCCGGCGGCGCTCCTCCTCGGAGCGCCGCCCCCGGCGTTCGCGGGCCAGGGTGGCGCGATCCGGTGCCTCCTCCGCCGAGGAGGAGGGCGGACGGCGGCGTTCCCTGGTCGGACTCATGGGCTCAGCGCTTGTCCAGCTCGGCGAGGATCTCCGGCCCCAGCTGCGTCACGTCCCCGGCGCCCATGGTGACGACGAGGTCGCCCGCCTGAGCGAGGCTCGCCACCAGCGGAGCGGCCACGTCGAACGCCGGCTCGTAGCGCACCGACGCCGTCACCTGGTCCGCGATCAACGCGCCCGTGACGCCCGGCTCCGGCTCCTCACGAGCCCCGTAGACGTCCAGCACCACGACCTCGTCCGCCAGCGACAACGCCGCCGCGAACTCGGCGGAGAACATCTTCGTCCGCGAGTACAGGTGCGGCTGGAACACGACGACGACCCGGCCGGACCCGGCCGCCGTCCGCACCGCGCGCAGCTGCGCGGCCACCTCGGTCGGGTGGTGGGCGTAGTCGTCGTAGACGCGGACGTCGCCCGCCCGCCCCTTGAACTCGAAGCGACGCCGGACGCCGCCGAACGCCGCGAGCCCGTCCGCGAGCTCGGCAGCCGGCGCGCCCAGCTCGATCCCGGCCAGCAGCGCCGCCACGGCGTTGAGCGCCATGTGCTCACCCGGCACCGCGACCCGCACCGACAGCTCGGAGCCGTCGAGCAGGAGCCGCACGACGCCGCCGTCGGGCGCCGGGGTGTAGTCCAGGATCCGGGCGTCCGTCGCCGTGCGCCCGTAGCGACGGACCCGGACGCCCAGCTCCGCGGCCTGCGACCCCAGCTCGTCCGCCGCCGCGTCGTCAGCGCAGACGATCAGCAGCCCGCCCGGCACGATCCGGCCGACGAACTCGGTGAACACCTTCGTGTACGCCTCGGCCGTGCCGTGGTGGTCCAGGTGGTCCGGCTCGACGTTCGTCACGACCGCGACCGACGGCGAATACGTCAGGAACGAGCCGTCGCTCTCGTCGGCCTCGGCGACGAAGATGCCGCCCTCACCGTGGTGGGCGTTGGCGCCGGACTCGTTCAAGTCGCCGCCGATGGCGAACGACGGGTCGAGCCGGCAGTGCTGCAGCGCCACCGTGAGCATCGACGTCGTCGACGTTTTGCCGTGCGTACCCGCGATGCAGGCGACGCGGTGGCCTTCCATCAGCCCGGCCAGCGCCTGCGCCCGGTGCAGCACCGGGATCCCCGCCTCACGTGCCGCGACCAGCTCCGGGTTGGTCTCCTTGATCGCCGTCGAGACGACCACCGCGGACGGCGGCTGCGAAAGGGCGGAGATGTTCGAAGCGGCCTGGCCGACGAACAGCTCGGCGCCCTGGGCCCGCAGCGAGAGCAGCGCGCGCGACTCCTTGGCGTCCGAACCCGATACGAAAGCCCCACGCGCCAGCAGGATCCGCGCGATGCCGGACATGCCGGCGCCGCCGATCCCGATCAGGTGCGCCCGGCGCAGCTCCTCAGGCAACTCAAGCACCGGCGGCCTCCAAGACGATGCGGGCGAGGGTCTCGTCGGCCTCGCGGTGGCCCATGCCGACCGCCGCCGCGCCCATCTTCGCGACGCGGTCGGCGTCGGTGACCAGCGGGACGACCAGCTCGGCGACCTTGGCCGGGGAGAGGTCGGGGTCGGCGACCATCAGCGCCGCCCCGGCGTCGACGGCCGGACGCGCGTTGGTGGCCTGCTCGCCGTTGCCGATCGGCAGCGGCACGAACACCGCGGGCAGCCCGACCGAGGTCGCCTCGGCGACCGTCATCGCGCCCGAGCGGCAGATCGCGACGTCAGCGGCTGCGTAGGCGAGGTCCATCCGCTCCAGGTACGGCACCGGCACGTACGCCGGGCGGCCCGGGAACTCCTGCACGACCAGGGTGTTCTTCGGGCCGTGCGCGTGCAGCACGCCGACACCCGCGTCGGCCAGGTCCTTGGCCGCGCCGGACACGGCGGCGTTGATCGACTGCGCGCCCTGCGAACCGCCGAACACCAGCAGCGTCGGCGCGTCCGGGTCGAGCCCGAAGTGCGCGCGGGCCTCGGCGCGCAGCGCGGCGCGGTCGAGCGACGTGATCGACCGGCGCAGCGGGATCCCGACGACCTCGGCCTTCGGCAGCGGCGTCCCCGGGACGGCGACCGCGACGCGGCGCGCGAACCGCGCACCCACCTTGTTCGCCAGGCCCGGCGACTGGTTGGCCTCGTGCACGACGATCGGGACGCGCCCGCGCGCGGCCAGGTAGGCGGGCAGGGCGACGTAGCCGCCGAAGCCGACGACGACGTCCGCGCCGACCCGGTCGAGCACCTCGCGGGTCTTGCGGACCGAGTCGCGGACCTTCAGCGGCAGCCGCAGCAGCTCCGGTGTCGGCTTGCGGGGCAGCGGCACCGGCGGGATCAGCTCCAGCTCGTAGCCGCGGGCCGGGACGAGCTTGTTCTCCAGGCCGCGCTCGGTGCCCAGCGCCACGACCGTCGCGTCCGGGCGCAGCCGCTTGACGGCGTCGGCCAGGGCGAGGGCGGGTTCGATGTGTCCTGCGGTGCCACCTCCGGCGACCACGACCACGGGCGCCTTGCCCGCGGCCGACCGCTCGGTTCCCTTGACGGGCTTACTCACCAATGACCTCTCCGGTTCGCGGTACTCCGGGTACCACGGCTCGCTGTTGTCCGCGCGGCCCCGCCGCGAGACGTGGCCGTGCTCGTCCGTGCCGCGCTGCGGCGCACCGGTTCGCGGACCGACCTGCGTCGTTCCTGCGCCGGGGCGGGCCGCGCCGCACGGGGCGCGGGCCTGGCCGCCTTCGCCCCGCCGCGGCCCGCTCCCTTGCGGGAGGAGGGCGGGCGGTACGGGTCGGGCGCGGGCAGCCGCAGCAGGCGTCCGAATTTACCCGGCCCCTGTGTGCGCAGCGCGGCCACCGCCTCCGGTTCGTGCCGGGCGGCGTTCGCGAGCACGCCCATGATGAGCATGGTGATCACCAGCGAGGTGCCGCCGTAGGAGATCAGCGGCAGCGTGACACCGGTGACCGGCAGCAGGCCGACGACGTAGCCGATGTTGATGCCGGCCTGCGCCACCAGGAACACCGTGAGCGTGCCGGAGACGATCCGGATCCACGGGTCGATGTTGCGGGTGGCGATCCGCAGGCCCACGATCGCGACCCCGGCGAAGAGGGCGAGCACGACGACGCAGCCGATCAGCCCGAGCTCTTCGCCGATCAGGGCGAAGATGAAGTCGTTCTGCACGTTCGGCAGGTAGTTCCAGCTCGCGGCGCCCTGGCCGAGGCCCTTGCCGAGCAGGCCGCCGTCGGCCAGCGCGAGCTTGGCCTGGTTGGCCTGGAAGCCCCCGGCGCTGACGTCGGCGTCCGGCGAGAGGAACGACATGACCCGGTCGAGCCGGTAGGGCGCGATGACGGCGAGCACGAGCACGCCGGCCAGGCCGCCCGCGAGGATCACGCCGAACAGCCGTTTCGGCGCGCCGGCGAACCACAGCAGCGCGAGCAGGACGACCGCGAGGGTGACCGTGCCGCCGAGGTCCGGCTGCAGCATGACCAGGGCGAACATCAGCAGCGCGATCGGCACGACCGGCACCAGCAGGTGCCGCCACTGGTGGATCACGTTGTACTTGATCACCAGGATGTGGGCGCCCCAGAAGGCCAGCGCGACCTTCGCGGCCTCGACCGGCTGGAACGTGAAGTCGCCGAGCTTGAACCAGCCCTGCGAGCCGTTGACCGTCGAGCCGAGCGGGGTCAGCACGAGCACCAGCAGGCCGAGGCAGATCACCGTCGCGGTGGCCGACATCGCGCGGATCCGCTCCAGCTTGACCCGCAGGCCCAGCCAGAAGACGACCGCGCCGATGGCGACGAACACCAGGTGCTTGACGAACAGCGAGTACACGCCGCTGCCGGTCTTCGGGTTGTAGGACGCGACCGACGACGCCGAGAGCACCATGACGGCGCCGATCACGGTGAGCACGCCGGTGAGGGCGAGCACGAGGTGGAACGACGCGAGCGGGCGCGAGAGCCACGCGGTCAGCGCGGTCCGGAAGGCGACGAACCCGCTTTCCTTGCGCTCGCGGCGCGGCCGCTTCGGCGGTGTCTTGGGCTTAGGCTCAGTGACCGTCACTCGGCTCCCCCGCTGCGTCGTCGCGGAGGACGTGCACCGCCGCGGCGAACGCGTCGCCGCGCTCGCCGTAGTTGCGGAACATGTCCAACGACGCCGCGGCGGGTGCCAGCAGCACCACGTCACCTGGCCGGGCCATCGCGCTGGCCGCACTCACCGCCGCAGTCATGGGTTCATCGTCACCCGGACGGAGGCTGTTCACCGGGACATCCGGCGCGTGTCGCGCGACCGCGGCGGCGATCACGGGTGAATCGACGCCGAGTAGCACAACCCCGCGCAGGCGGCCGGCGATACTGCTCACCAGTTCCTCGACCGAAGCGCCCTTGAGCTGGCCGCCGGCGATCCACACGATCGACTCGTGCGCCCGCAGCGACCCGGCGGCCGCGTGCGGGTTGGTCGCCTTCGAGTCGTTGACGTACCGGACGCCGGCGACCTCGGCCACCTCGACGGCCCGGTGCGGGGCCGGCTGGTACTCGCGCAGGCCCTTCAGGACGGCCTCCGGCGAGACGCCGTGCGCGCGGGCCAGCGCGGCCGCGGCCAGGGCGTTCGAGACGTTGTGCGGGCCCGCCGGGCGGACGTCCGAGAGCGTGGCGAGCGCCTCGGCGCTGGTCGCCGGATCGGCGACGAAAGCGCGGTCGACCAGCAGGTCTTCGACGATCCCCAGTTCGCCGGCCCGCGGGGTGTCGAGCTGGAAGCCGATGCGGCGGGCGCTCTCCGGCGCGTGCGCTTCGGCGATGCGCGTGGACCACTCGTCGTCGGCGTTGTGCACCGCGACCTTGGCGCGCGTGTAGACGCGCCCCTTCGCGGCCGCGTACTCGTCCATCGAGCCGTGCCAGTCGATGTGGTCTTCGGCCAGGTTGAGCACGACGGCGGCGTCCGGGGCGAGGGTCGAGGACCAGTGCAGCTGGAAGCTCGACAGCTCGACGGCCAGCACGTCGTAGCCCGCCCGGACCGCGTCGAGGGCCGCGTAGCCGATGTTCCCGCAGGCCACGGCGTTGGAGCCGGCCGCCTTGAGGATCGACTCGAGCATGCCGACGGTGGTCGTCTTGCCGTTGGTGCCGGTCACCACGAGCCAGGACGGCGGGTGCTCGCGCAGCCGCCCGACCCGCCAGGCCAGCTCGACGTCGCCGATCACCTCGACGCCGGCCTCGGCCGCGGCCACCAGCAGCGGCGACGTCGGCCGCCAGCCGGGGCTGGTGACGACGAGGACGACGTCTTCCGGGGGTTCGCTCAGGCCCGGCACCAGCTCAGCACCGAGGCCGTCCAGCTCGGCCAGGCGCTCGGCGTTGCCGTCGGTGACCGTGACGCGCGCGCCGAGGTCGACCAGCACGGGCACGATCGACTTGCCGGTGACCCCGGCACCCGCGACGAGAACGTGACGACCGGAGATCTCCAACGTCAGCCTCCGAAGCCCAGCTGCTCGCTGTAGAACAGCCCCAGGCCGAACATGCAGCAGATCGCCGAAAGCAACCAGAACCGGATGATGACCGTGGTTTCCGCCCACCCGGCGAGCTCGAAGTGGTGGTGGAACGGGGCCATCCGGAACAGCCTTCGCCGGGTTGTCCGGAACACCGCGATCTGCGCGACCACCGAGATCATCTCGACCATGAACAGGCCGCCGATGACGATGGCGAGCAGCTCGGTGCGGGTGGTCATCGACAGCCCGGCGACCAGGCCGCCGAGGGCCAGCGAGCCGGTGTCGCCCATGAAGATCTTCGCCGGGGCCGCGTTCCACCAGAGGAACCCGACGCAGGCGCCGGTGGCCGCCGCGGCGACCACCGCGAGGTCGAGCGGGTCGCGGACGTCGTAGCAGGCCGGCGCCGGGCCGTTGGCGCAGTTCAGCCGCTCCTGCCAGAACGCGATGACGACGTAGGTCGCCAGCACCATCGCCGCCGAGCCGCCGGCCAGGCCGTCGAGACCGTCGGTGAAGTTCACCGCGTTCGACCAGCCGGAGATCACGATGTAGCAGAAGATCACGAAGAACACCGCGGGGAACGTGATCAGCGCGAGGTCGCGGACGTAGGAGAGGCTCTCCGACGCCGGCGTGATGCCGCGCGAGTCCGCGAAGTTCAGGGCCAGCACCGCGAACGCGACCGTGACGACCAGCTGGCCGACCAGCTTCGCGGTCTTGTTCAGGCCCAGGTTGCGCTGCTTGCGGATCTTGATGAAGTCGTCGAGGAACCCGACGACGCCCAGGCCCACCGCGAGCATCAGCACGAGCAGCCCGGAGGCCGTCGGCGCGCCGCTGCGGGAGTTGAACATCCAGTTGATCAAGTGCGCGGCGAAGTACCCGATGACCATCGCGATGATGATCGCGACACCACCCATGGTCGGGGTACCGCGCTTGGACTTGTGTCCCTGCGGGCCTTCTTCGCGGATCTCCTGGCCGAAGCCCTGCCGGGAGAAGACCCGGATCAGGTAGGGCGTCAGCATGATGGAGACCAGCAGGCCCGCCGCGGCCGCGATCAGGATGCTGATCACGCGTCACCACCGTTCGAGCGATTCTCGGAGTTGTCGGTTTCCCGGGGTTCGAGCAGAGCTTCGGCGACCCGCCAGAGGCCGGCGGCCTTGGAGGCCTTGACCAGCACCACGTCCCCGGGGCGGAGCTGATCATGCAGCAGGGCGATCGCGGCCTCGACGTCGGGTACCAGTGCCGACTCCTCGCCCCAGGAACCCTCCTGGTGCGCGCCCTGGTGCATGGCCGCCGCCTCGGGGCCGATCACGACGAGCTTGGCGATGTTGAGCCGGACGACCAGGCGGCCGATCTCGTCGTGCGCGGTGATCGCGTCCGCGCCGAGCTCGCCCATCACGCCGAGCACGGCCCAGGACCGGCGGCCCGAATCCCGCGTCATCGCCGCGAGGGCCTTCAGGCCGGCCCGCATCGACTCGGGGTTGGCGTTGAAGGAGTCGTTGAGGATCGTGACGCCGTCTTCGCGGGTGACGACCTCCATGCGCCGCGCCGAGCGCCGCTGGACGGCCGACAGCCGCTCCGCGACCTCGTTCGGCGACGAGCCCAGTTCCAGGGCGATCGCGGCGGCCGCGAGCGCGTTGCTCACGTGGTGCTCGCCGTGCAGCGGGAGCGTCACGTCCGCCTCGCCGACCGGGGTGACCAGCCGGAACGACGCGCGAGCCTGGTCGTCGAGCGTGATGTTCTCGGCCCGGACCTGCGCGGACGCGCTTTCGCCGAAGAACACCACACGGGCCTTCGTGCGGCTCGCCATGGCCGCGACCAGCGGGTCGTCGAGGTTGAGCACCGCGACGCCGTCCTCGGGCAGGGCCTCGACCAGCTCGCCCTTGGTCTTCGCGATGCCTTCGCGGGAGCCGAACTCGCCGACGTGCGCGCTGCCGACGTTGAGCACCGCGCCGATCCGCGGCGGGGCGATCTCGGCGAGGTGGGCGATGTGCCCGGGCCCGCGCGCGGACAGCTCCAGCACCAGGTGGCGGGTCTCGGCGTCGGCGCGCAACGCCGTCCAGGGGTGGCCCAGCTCGTTGTTGAACGACCCGGGCGGCGCGACCGTCGGGCCCAGCGGCTCCAGCAGCTGCGCGATCAGGTCCTTGGTCGAGGTCTTGCCGGACGAGCCGGTGACGCCCACGACCGTCAGGTTGCCCTCGGCCAGGCGCTGGACGACGAACCGGGCGAGCTTGGCCAGCGCGGCCAGCACGGCGGCGCCGGAGCCGTCCTTGTCGCCGGTCAGCGCGACCGACCGCTCGTGGGCCTCGCCCGCGGCGAGCGGCGGCACGACGATCGCGGGCGCGTCGACCTCGCGGGCGGCCAGCACGGCCACGGCGCCGGCTTCGACGGCCTGCGCGGCGAAGTCGTGGCCGTCGACCTTCTCCCCCGGCAGGGCGACGAACAGGCCGCCGGGCGTGAGCTTCCGGGTGTCGAACTCCACGCTGCCGGTCACCTGGGTGCCCGGGTCCGCGTGGTGCAGCCGGCCGCCGACGACGTCGGCGATCTCGGCCAGGCTGAGCACGATCACACACTCACCTCGAGTTTGTTGCGGATGGCCGCGGCCAGCTCGTCGCGGTCGGAGAACGGGTGCACGACGCCGCCGGCCTCCTGGCCGGACTCGTGGCCCTTGCCGGCGAGGAAGACGATGTCGCCCGGCCCGGCCAGCGCGACGGCGTGCTCGATGGCCTCGCGGCGGTCGCCGATTTCGACGACCTCGCCGCCCTCGGCGGGCCCGACCGCGCGGGCGCCGGCCAGCATCGCGGCGCGGATCGCCGCGGGGTCTTCGGAACGCGGGTTGTCGTCGGTGACGATCAGGACGTCGCTGCGCCTTGCCGCCGCCTCGCCCATCATCGGGCGCTTGGCGGTGTCGCGGTCCCCGCCGCAGCCGAGGACGGTGATGATCCGGCCCTCGGCCCGCGCCCGCAGCGCGTCCAGGCCCTGGGCGACCGCGGCCGGCTTGTGGGCGTAGTCGACGACGGCGGTGAACTCCTGGCCGACGTAGACCCGCTCCATCCGGCCCGGCACCTGCACCTCGGCGAGCCCGGTGACGATGTGCTCCAGGGCGATGCCCGCGCTGCCGAGGATCGCGGCGGCGAGCACGGCGTTGGCGACGTTGAACTCCCCGGGCAGCGGGATCCGGGCGGGCGAGCTGAGCCCGTCCGGGCCGTGCAGCGTGAAGGTCTGCTCGCCGTGCGGGGTGGCCTCGATGTCGGTGGCCTTCCAGGCGGCCTCGGTGCCCGGGTCGGTGGTGACGGTGATCGTCTGCGGCGTCAGCAGGGCCTGGCCCCACGCGCTGTCGACCACCACGACCTCGCTGGTCGAGCGGCCGTCGAACAGCAGGGACTTCGCGGCGAAGTACTCCTGCATGTCCTTGTGGAAGTCCAGGTGGTCCTGGGAGAGGTTGGTGAACGCGCCGACCGCAAACCGGGTGCCGTTGACCCGGCCCAGCGCGAGCGCGTGGCTGGAGACCTCCATCGGCACGTGCGTGACGCCGCGTTCGAGCATCACCGCGAGCAGCGCCTGCAGGTCCGGCGCCTCCGGGGTGGTGAACCCGCTGACCAGCCGTTCGCCGGCGATCCGGGTCTCGACCGTGCCGATCAGGCCGGTGGTCAGGCCCGCGGCCTGCAGCCCGGCGTCGACCAGGTAGGACGTCGTGGTCTTGCCGGACGTGCCGGTGACGCCGAGGACGGCCAGCCGTAGCGACGGCTCGCCGTAGATCCAGGCGGCGATCTCGCCGAGGGCGGCGCGCGGGTCGGCGTGCACGAGGATCGGGACGCCGGCGTCCCGCAGCGCGGGCCGTTCCGCGCCTTCGGCGTCGGTCAGCACCGCGACGGCCCCGGCCGCGACCGCCTGGTCGCTGAAGTCGGCGCCGTGCGCGCGGGCGCCGGGCAGGGCGGCGAAGAGGTCGCCGGGCAGCACGTGCTGGGCCCGCAGGGTGGTGCCGGTGACGCTGAGGTCGGCGGCGTCGGGGCTCTCGGCGATGAGGCGGGCGTCCGCCCTGGCGAGCAGCGTCGCCAGCGGGACCGGGTCGATGCGCGCCGGGCGCGGCGGCGCGGGGACCGCTTTCACCGGGCTTTCCGGCACCTGGGAACTGGACGAGGACACGGACACGGCCAAGAGGCTACCGGCGGCCGTCCGGAGGCCCGTCACGCGGTACGGCGATTGCGCGCGGCTGAGGCACATGTGCTAGACGGCGTCGTGCACCTCGTTGCGCCGCAACGCTTTCTCCGGCCGTTCGGACCGATGTGGACGCTGGCACGCGAAAAGCCCCCTCACGCAGGTGAGGGGGCCTTCACGCACTGTGCTTATTGCACGATGAGCGGAACTTCCGGCGACGGGCCGTCCGACAACGGGATCTGGTACCGCTGCGTCAGGTACGACGCGATCGTGTGGAACAGCGGCGCGGCGGAGTGGCCCACCGGCAGCGTCGTGTCCGGCGCGTCCAGCCGGATCCCGACCACGAACCGCGGGTGGTCGGCGGGCAGGATGCCGGCGAAGGTGATGTTGTAGAGGTGGTCGCTGTAGGCCTTCGTCCGCGGGTCGACCTGCTGGCCGGTGCCCGTCTTGCCGGAGATCTGGTAGCCCTCGACCGCCGCCGTCGGCGCCGTGCCCTTCTGCAGGCCCTTGCCGTTCTGGGCGACCGCGCGCATCATGTCGCGCACCGTCTTAGCCGTCTGCGGGCTGACCACCTGGACCTGCTTCGGCGCCGGCTCCGGCACGGTCGTGCCGTCCGGGTTCACCTTCGCCTTGACGATCCGGGGTTCGACGCGCAGGCCGTCGTTCGCGATCGCCTGGTACATCCCGGCCATCTGCAGCACGGTCATCGACAGGCCCTGCCCGATCGGCAGGTTGCCGAACGTCGTCGCCGACCACTGGCTGCGCGCCGGCACGACCCCCGCGCTCTCGCCGGGCAGGCCGACGCCAGTGCGCTGGCCGAGCCCGAACTTCTTGAGCAGGTCGGCGTAGCGCTCCTCGCCGATCTTCTGCGCCAGCAGCAGCGTCCCGATGTTGGACGACTTGGCGAAGATCCCGGCGGTCGTGAACTCCTGGGTGCCGTGCGTCCAGGCGTCGTGCACGGTCTTGTCGGCCACCTGCAGCGCGCCGGGCACCTGGACCGTCGACTCGGGGGTCGCGATGCCGTAGTCGATCGCCCCGGTGGCGGTGACGACCTTGTTGACCGACCCCGGTTCGAACGGCGTGGTGACGGCCGGGTTGTTGAGGTCGTCGGGGGTCCACGTGCTCTGGTCGTTGGGGTCGAACGTCGTGTCGTTGGCCAGTGCGTAGACCTCGCTGGTCTTGGCGTCGAGGACGACCGCCTGCCCGCCCTTGGCGTGCGACTGCCGGACGTAGTCCGACAGCTGCCGCTGCACCTCGTACTGCAGGTCGGAGTCGATGGTCAGCTCGAGGTCCGACCCCGGCACGGCGGCCTGGACGTCGCGCTCGGTGCCCGGGATGACGACGTTGTCGCTGCCGTTCTTCGTGTTGACCAGCATCCGGCCCGGCGTGCCCGCCAGGTCGTTGTCGCGCACGAGTTCCAGCCCGACCAGGCCGTGCAAGTTGTGCTTGGAGACGTCCGGGTCGTCGGAGCGCCAGTTCGCGGCACCGACGATGTTGGACGCCAGGCTGCCGCCCGGGTATTCGCGCAGCGCGCGCTTCTCGACCGCGATCCACGGGTAGTTCTTGACGATGTCGGCGGCGACCGACGGCTCGACGTTGTGTTCCACGTAGGTGAACGACGCCGGCTTGTGGAAGAGGTCGAGCAGCTGCTGCTCGGTGAGCTGGTTCGGCACCTTCGCGGCGATGTACTTCGCGGCCGCCGCGGTCTCGTTGTCGAACGTCTTCTTCGTACCGGGGTTCTTCGTGGCGAAGTCGTCCATGCTCTTGTGGAGCGCCTTGAGGTTCACCGACAGCGAGCGCACCTCGACGCTGAACGCCAGCTTGGCGCCGCTGCGGTCCACAATGGACCCGCGCTGGGCCGGGATGTCGATGGTCTGGGCGCGCTGGCGTTCGGCCGCGGCCGACAGCGCCGCGGCGTCGAACCACTGCACCTGCACCAGTTTCACGCCCGCGACGAGCAGCACGGCGACCAGGATCAGGCGCACGGCGGAAAACCGGCTGCGGTTGCCGCCGTTGCCCCGCCGCGCGGCTGCGCTGCGCGTCCCCGCGGCGTAGGTCCGCCGCGAGCTGCCCGTGGCGCGCGCGCGGGCCTGTCCCCGGCCGGAAGCCATCACTGGCCGGCCCCCGGCTGGACGGGCGGCTGCTCGTCGGCGGGCACGGCGGGCTGGTCGCCCTCGATCGGGGCGCCCTGCTGCGACTGCGTGCCCGCGGCGGGCGCGGCGGGCGGCGCGACCGGCGCCGCCGGCGTGTCCGCCTTGGCCTTCTTGGGCTCGCCGACGAGCGAGGTCTTCCCGTCCGGGCCGACGACGATGCGCGCGGGGTCGCCACCGGGCACCATGCCCAGCTGCTGGGCGGCTGGGGCCAGCGACGCGGGCGACTCGGCCTTCGCGACGTCGCGCTGCAGCTGTTCCTTCGTCTCGGCCAGGTTCGCGTTCGTGGTGCGCAGCTGCTCGAGCCGGTAGGAGTCGGCGATCGCCTGCGTGGTCAGCCACAGCGTGGTCGCCACGCCGGCGGCCAGCAGCGCCATCATCAGCAGCACGAACGACGCGCGCGACTTCGGCAGGCGCAGCTTGAACGTCGGCTTCGGCTCCGCCGGCTCGGCCTTCGGCCGCGGCCGCGGCTCGCGTTCCTTCAGCAGGTCGGCCCGCTGGGCGCGGCGCGCGTAGGCGCGCTCGGCCGCGGACGTGCGGCCCCGCGAGCCACGGCGCGGCGCGGCCTTGCCCGGCTGGGTGGTCTGCGGGTCCGGCTCGACGGTGGTCGAGGTGCGGGCGGCCTCGCTGCGGCCCCGCGTCGCCGGCGCGGCCGGGCGGCGGGACTTCGCGGGAGCGGTCATCGCGGCTCTCCGATCCTCTCTGCGGCCCGCAGCCGCACCGAGGCGGCGCGCGGGTTCCGTTCGATCTCCTCTTCGCCGGCCTTCTCGGCGCCCCGGGTCAGGAGCTTCAGCTCCGGTCCGTGTCCCGGCAGTTCGACCGGGAGTCCCTCCGGGGTGCGGGACTTCGCGAGCTCGGCCAGCGCCTGCTTGACCAGCCGGTCTTCCAGGGACTGGTAGGACTCGACGACGATCCGCCCGCCCGTTTTCAGCGCCCCCAGCGCGGCCGGCATGGCGCGGCGCAGCACCTCCAGCTCGCCGTTGACCTCGATCCGCAGCGCCTGGAAGGTGCGCTTGGCCGGGTGGCCGCCGGTGCGGCGGGTGGCGGCCGGGACAGCGTCGTAGAGCAGCTCGACCAGGCGCCCGCTCGTGGTGAACGGCTCCTCCTCGCGGGCTTTCACGACGGACTTGACGATCCGCTGCGCGAAGCGTTCTTCGCCGTAGTCGCGCAGGATGCGGATCAGCTCGCCGGGCGCGTAGGTGTTGAGGACGTCGGCGGCGGTGAACCCGGTCGTCGGGTCCATCCGCATGTCGAGCGGCGAGTCCTTCGAGTAGGCGAAGCCGCGCTCGGCGCGGTCCAGCTGCATCGAGGAGACGCCGAGGTCGAACAGGATGCCGTCGGCTTTGGCGATGCCCAGCCCGTCGAGGGCTTCGGGGAGTCCGTCGTAGACGGTGTGCACGAAGTCGACGCGGTCGCCGTGGCGGGCGAGGCGCTCACCGGACTTCTCCAGCGCGGCGGGATCGCGGTCCAGGGCGACGAGGTGCAGCCGCGGGAAGGCGTCGAGGAGGGCGTCGGAGTGCCCGCCGAGGCCGACGGTCGCGTCCACGAGGACGCCGTCGCGGTCGGCGAACACGGGAGTGAACAGCTCGACGATCCGGTCGAGCAGCACCGGGACGTGCTCGGGTGCCGTCATGTTCCCTCCCCCTTTCTCGCCTGGGCGGCCCGGGGGAAATATGGCGGATGCCGTCAGGTCCCTGTCCGCCCGCTGCCGACCTGGTACCGGGGAAGGTGCACCAGGGCTGTTGAGCGGACAGAGGCCTCACGGCATCCGGGTGGGCTTCCCCCGTGGCGCGGGCGGCGAACCCCTCGTCCCCCGACGACGACGGTGCACCGCGTCCGCGCGTCTAGAAGACGCCCGGCAGTACTTCCTCTCGAGCCTTCGCGTAGCTGTCTTCGTGTTCCTCCAGGTAGCCCTGCCACGCTTGGGCGTCCCAGATCTCCAGCCTGGTGATCGCCCCGATCACCACGCACTCCTTGCTGAGCCCCGCGTAGCGGCGGAGCTCGGGCGCGATGCTGATGCGCCCCTGGCCGTCCGGCCGTTGCTCGTCCGTGCCCGCGAACAGGTAGCGCTGGTAGGCCCGAACCGCCTCGTTGGTGAACGGGGCCTCGGCGACCTTGCGCGCCATCTGCTCGAACTCGGCGCGGGGGAAGACGAAGAGGCAGTGGTCCTGCCCCTTGGTAAGCATCAGCCCACCCGCCAAGGCGTCACGGAACTTCGCGGGCAGCGCGAGCCGCCCTTTGTCGTCCAGCTTCGGGGTGTGGGTGCCGAGGAACACGGCCTCCACCTCCCTACCGCACCCGGTGGCGAACCACCGTCCACGGCTCCAGGGCTTCCCTTCCGCCCCACTGGCCACCACCGTACCCCACTTTTCACCACAGTCAACGCGGGAAACCGGCGGCTCACTCCGTCGTGTGTTCCGTTTGCGCAGGTCAGCCGGGTGGGGGTAGGTGGGGGGTGGTGTGGGGGACGGTGGCCAAGATCCCCCGTGCCGGGGGCCGGAGCAACCTCAGCTGTATGCCAGACGTCCGCATAACGGCCGCGAAAGAACCCGGGGGCCGGGGTGTGGGGTTCAGTGGGCCCCCGGGTGGGGCTTGGTGGGGACCCGGGTGGGGGCCGGTGGGGCTGCGGAGTAACCCAGCCCAAACGTCATGAACGAGTCGTTCACCGCACCAGACGCCATGAAAGAGTCGTTCATGTCGTCGGGCGAGGCGTCGGGTTATCCACAGGGCGGTCGACATCACCCCAAGTAGTCCACAGATCACGGAAAAGGCTGGTTCCGCGACACCCGGCCAGTCACGATCGAGGCGTGACCAGAGGATCTTGGAAACGCGACGCCGAGGCGATCTTCGCCGCAAGCCGCCGAGGCGTGATCACTGTGGCGCACCTGGAATCCTTGGGCGTTCCGCCGGGAACCAGCTACCGGCGGTGCCTTCCAGGTGGGCCGTGGCAGCGGCTCTTGCCGGGGGTGGTGCTGCTGCGCACCGGCGACCCGACGCGGCGACAGCTGGTCGAAGGTGCCCTGCTCCACTGCGGCGACCACGCGGTCGTGACCGGGCTGGAGTCGTGCCGCAGGCAAGGCCTCAAGCGCGAAGCCCGGCCCGGCGAACCCGTCCACGTCCTCCTCCCCCTGCACCTGAAGACCACCAGCAATGGCTATGTGGTGGTCGAGCGGACGAAACGGATGCCCGCCCCTGTCCGGGCGGAGGGCCTTCCGCTGGCCCCGGTCGCCCGAGCCGTTCTGGATGCGTGCCGGAGGATGCGCGAACGACCACCGATCCGCGCCCTCCTCGCCGAGGCAGTACAACAGTTGGGCGCGGAGCCGGCCGAACTGTTCGCGGAACTGGAGAGCGGCAGCAAGCGTGGAACCGCGCTGCCTCGCGCGGCGCTGCTCGAGATCGCGTCCGGCGCCAGGTCGGCGGCCGAGGCCGAAGCCATGGGCGTTTGGCGCCGCACCGGGCTCCCGGAGCCGGTCTGGAACTTCCCGCTCCACGACGAGCGGGGCCGGCACATCGCCACACCCGACGCCTGGTGGGACGACGTGGCTTTGGCCTGGGAGATCGACTCCTACGAATTCCACTTCGGGCAGCCCGGCTACGCGTCGACTCTCGCCCGGAACAACCGCTACGCCGCGGCCGGGGTCGCCCTGGTCCAGACGGTTCCGAGCCGCCTCCGCACCGCACCCCGTGCGGTCACCGAAGAACTTGTGCTGGCTTACCAAGCCGCCGCTGCCCGTCCACGCCCGCCGGTAGTCCTGTCCGGACGTCATAAACGACTCGTTCATGGCCTCTGACGACATGAACGAGTCGTTCATGACGTACTGCAGCCGGGGTCAATCCTCCGGGGTCACCAAAGCCGCGATGCGCCCGGCCAACCGCGCGCTGTCCACCGGGCTCACGTTCACCCACTCCTGCCCACCCCGCCCGGCCGTCTTGGTCGCGCAGTAAGCCCCCACATCCGTGTCGAACCACGTCAACCCACCAACCCGCGAAACCCGCCCCGAAGCCTCCCGCCGAGAAACACTGAACTGCCCCGCCGCGTAGACCGGCCGCGCCTGGATCGCCGCCACCTCCTGCAGCTGCACCGAAGCACCCGAAGAATCCGTCAACGCCGAAGCCGCCAAGTTGACCCCGTACCCCGGCCCGGCCGTCAACTCCGGCAACACGTCCACGATCGCCGAACAAAGCTCGCCCGGGCCGATCGAATCCAGCGAGATCGTCTGCTCAGGCTGGGTCGCCAGCACGCCCCGGCGACCCCGGACCGCCGTCACCGCGCGGAACGGCAACGACGCCGTCATGTCCGCCAGCGCTTCGCACGCCACGTACACCTCGCCGCCCGCGAGGACCGCCAAGCGCGCCGACAACGCCGGCTCAAGAGAAGACCCGTCGTACAACCCGCGGCCGGCCAGGTTCTCGTACACCTTCTTCCGGACCTCGGCGCGCTCCTCCTCCGTCTCGCCGACGCTGCGCACCGTCAGCGGTTCCGGCGGGCGGTCGTGACCGAGGTCGGTCCAGAGGATGTCGAACGCCGACGCGGAAACGCGGATCAAGCCGGCCCCAGTGTCGGCGGCTCCTCGAAGTCCGCGGCCGGCACGTGGCCGCGCAACGCCGCGTCGCGGGTCCGCATCACGTCGATCGCCTTCTGGCGCGCCGCTTCCGCCTCGGCTCGACGGGCCGCCATCTCGTCGGCCAGCCCGGCCAGGACCAGCACGTTCCCGGACGACGCCGCGTCGCGGATCATCGACGCCGGGTCGTAGGCCACCGGCGGGGGCATGTCGGCCCGGGCCCGCGCGGCCGCGTCCGCCTGCGCGCCGACCGCGCTGCCCACCGACGCCGAGACCGCGGCCGAATGGGACAGCCACCCCGCGGCCCGGCCCAGCGCCGCGCGCGCCGCGTCACCCGCCGGGCCGCGCCAGTTCTCCTCCGAGGACGCGACCAGCGCGGCGAGGTCGGCGGTCGACTCGTGCAGCCGTTTCGCCAGGCCGTCCCAGCGCGCGCCCGCCTCGCCCGCGGCGACCGGGTCGTTGTCCCGCTCGACCTCGGCGGCCATGGCCTCGTGGCTGTAGGACTCGTACCGCGCGGTCGGAACGGGGGGTTCGGGCACGGCGCACCTCTCTCAGGGCAGCTTCGGTTCGACCAGCCCGGCCACCGTGCCCGCGCGGCGGCACGCGAGCGGGGTGTCCGAGAAGCCGGTGTTGCTGACGTCGATCTGGACGCTGGCCGCGTCGCCCACGCCGAGCAGGACGGCGCAGGTGCCGTCGGCGGCCTTCTTGTCCGCCACCTGCAGCGCCGGGTGCGCGCCGACCTTGGTCTTCGTGGCCGTCTTCTTCGCGACTTCGAGGTCGGCCAGGCCGTCGGTGTCGCTGAGGCTCACCGTGACGCCGAAGGTGCCGGGCACGCTCCAGTCGCACGCGCGGACGCCGGCGATGTCCTTCGGCTTGCCGATGACGCCGATCCCGGCGGTCGAGCGGTCCTGCGGGGACAGCAGCGCGCACGGGTCGATCGCGGCGAGGCCCGTCCAGGCCACGGGCGGGGGCTCGGCGGAAGCGGAAGCCGAAGCGGAAGTGTGCCCGGCGGTGGCCGGCCGGGCGGGTTGCTGCCCGCACGCGGCGAGCAGGAGCAGCAGCGCGGGCGCCACCCACCACCCGCGCGGCCCGGCCTTCTTCTCGTGCACCCGGTCAGCCACCCGTGCAGTCCACCCCGTCGGCCGCCTGCTCGTCGGCGTGCTGGTACTTCGCCAGCGCCTGGCCGATCCGGTGCTTCAACGTCTCGAGCTCCTTGCCGAACGCCGTCAGCTGCTGGACGGCCGACCCCTTGCCGCCGATGCCGTACTCGGCCATGAACTTGCCGATCTCCCCCGCGTACCCGCCGCCGAGCGGCACCGTCCGGCCGAGCACCTTGGCCTCGCGCACCATTTCGCCGACGAGGTCCTGCAGCTGGCCGAGCTTCGAGTAGGCATCCGTGGCCAGCTCGGGCGCGACCGCGAAACCGCGCAGGTCGAACGGGGGCTGCGTCCGCACGTCGCTCATGAGCGGTTACGCCTCTCTGTAGCCGGGCGAACTCGTATCGGAGCATAGAACAGAGCGGGGTGTCAGCGGGAGCGCCCAGAATCGGGTGACAACACACCCGTTCGGGGTATCGTCCCTGCTTGCGCAGTGTCATCGACCGTCGTGCCGGGCGTGTTCCCCGGGGCTTCCCGGGGTTCCGCCCCCAGGTTCGCCCGGGTTTGACACACTGGATGGAAGGCTGGTCGCTGCGCGCGGACAGCAGCGATGGGGGCCGTTCGGCCCGGCGGTGCGCACAGTGCGCGCGGCCATGCGCCACCAGGAGGTCGAGTGACGTCGAGAATCCAGTCTGCGGCGCCCGGATCGGGCGAGCAGGCATCCGGGCGGCCGCCTTACCCGGCGGAGTCCACGGGCAACGGCCGGGCCCACGGCCGCCCCGCCAGAGTGTCGCTGGACGAACTGCACGAGACCGCGCGGCGGATCGCCGCCAACGTCGAGCGGGTCCTCGTCGGCAAGCCCGACGTCATCCGGATCGCGCTGGTCACGCTGCTCGCCGAAGGCCACCTCCTGGTGGAGGACGTACCCGGCGTCGGCAAGACGTCGCTGGCCAAGGCGCTCGCCCGGTCGATCGACTGCACGGTCAGCCGCATCCAGTTCACGCCGGACCTGCTGCCCAGCGACGTCACCGGCGTCTCCATCTACAACCGCCAGTCCGGCGGGTTCGAGTTCCGCCCCGGCCCGGTGTTCGCGAACATCGTGGTGGGCGACGAGATCAACCGCGCTTCGCCGAAGACGCAGTCGGCGCTGCTGGAGTGCATGGAAGAGCACCAGGTCACCGTCGACACCTCGACCTACCACCTCGAAGAGCCGTTCATGGTCATCGCGACCCAGAACCCGATCGAGATGGAAGGCACCTACGCCCTCCCCGAGGCCCAGCGCGACCGGTTCACCGCGCGGGTCTCCATCGGCTACCCCGACCAGCAGGCCGAGCTGGCCATGGTCGACGAGCACGCCGGGCACAACCCCCTCGACGACCTGCAGCCGGTTTCCGACGGCGAGACCGTGCACCGGCTGATCGAGACCGTCCGCGGCGTGCACATCGCGCCGGAGGTCCGCCGCTACGCCGTCGACGTCGTCGCGGCCACCCGCCAGGTCCCGGAGATCCGGCTCGGCGCGTCCCCGCGCGCGACGCTGCACCTGGTCCGCGCGGCGCGGGCGCAGGCGGCGCTGTCCGGGCGCGACTACGTCGTGCCGGACGACCTGCACACGGTCGCGGTGCCGGTGCTCGCGCACCGCCTGGTGCTGACCACCGAGGCCCACGCGGCGCGCCGGTCGGCGACCGACGTCGTGCGGGCGGTGCTGCACCGGGTGCCGGTGCCGCAGGGCTCCCGGCCCCAGTAGAACCGCCGGCGAAGGGGAGAACAACGACGTGCTGCGTGCCCTGTCCGGCCTGACCACCCGCGGCCGCTGCCTGCTGGCCGCGGGGCTCGCGGCCGCGGTGTGCTCGTTCGTGCTCAACGAACGCGACCTGCTGCGGGTCGCCGTCTTCGTGGTGGCGCTGCCGCTGCTGGTCGCCGTGTTCATCTCGGCGACGCGGCTGCGCATCGGCGCCACCCGCGCGCTGCACCCGCAGCGCGTCGCGGTCGGCGGCGCCGGCGAGGTGCAGCTGGAGCTGTGGCGCAGCGGGCGGCTGCCGGCCGGTGAGATCCTCCTCGAAGACGGCGTGCCGTACGCGCTGGGCTCGCGGCCGCGGTTCGTCGTCGAACGGCTCCCCCACGACCGGAAGGTCGCGCTGCGCTACCCGCTGCAGCCGGTGCTGCGCGGGATCCAGCAGGTCGGGCCGCTGCGCGCGACCATCACCGACCCGTTCGGGCTGTGCGAGTTCGAACGCGAACTGATCGGGCACTCGCGGCTGGTCGTCGTGCCCCGGGTGGTGCCGCTGTGGGGCCTGCCGAGCGGCGCGGGCATCGGCGTCGGCGACGACGGCACGGTTCGGCTGCACGCCGGGCAGGGCGAGGCCGACGTGATCGTCCGCCAGTACCGCCAGGGCGACGACCTGCGCAAGGTCCACTGGCGCTCGACCGCGCGCCGCGACGAGATCATGGTCCGCGTCGAGGAACGCCCGTGGCGCGGCGGCACGACGGTGCTGCTCGACCACCGCGCGGCCGCCCACCACGGCAGCGGCCCGGCCGCGAGCCTGGAGTGGGCGGTGTCGTTCGCGGCGTCGGCGGCGGTGCACCTGCGCCGGTCCGGGCACCGCGTCCGGCTGGTGAGCGAGCACGGCGCGACGCTCGCGGACACCCCGGGCGAAGGCGGCGACCACTACGACAACGTGGTGCTCGACGCGCTGGCGGCGCTGCAGCCGGCGCACCAGCGCGACATCACGCTGGCCGGCGACCCGGGCGAAGGGCAGGAGCTGATCGCGGTGCTCGGCACGGTCAGCACGGAGGCGGTGCACGAGCTGGCGCAGTTCCGCCCGCGCGGGATCCGGAGCCTCGCGGTCCTGCTGGACACGCCGACGTGGTCGGCGGGGGTGAGCGCCCCGGAGCAGCGAGCGGCGGCGACGGAGGATTCGGCGGCACTGCTGCGCGCGGCCGGCTGGGGTGTGGTGATCGCGGGACCGGGATCACCGATGCCGCAGGTGTGGGCGGAGCTGTGCCGAAGCGGCGCCCGCCGCGGCACGCTGATCGGCGGCCCGCGATGAGCGCGGCCGGGTCTGCCGGGCGGGGCGCTGCGGTGCCGGCCGCCGCTTCGGCTTCACGGCAACCGCAGCCGGCTCGGCCCGCCGGGCAGAGAACTGCGGCGCCGGCCGTCACTTCGGCTTCACGGCAACCGCCGCCGGCTCGGCCCGCCGGCCAGGGAACTGCGGCGCCAGCCACCGCCTCGGCTTCACGGCAACCGCAGCCGGCTCGGCCCGCCGGCCGGGGCGCTGCGGTGCCAGCCACCGCCTCGCACCACTACGACCTCGCCTCCTACTCCCCGATCGGCGGTTCGCGATGAGCACCAGCGCCCCGTCGCGGCCGGCTGCCAAGCGGCCCTCCTCCCAGCATCCCCTCTCCGCCTGGCGCGGCAGCCTGCTCGCGCCCGCCGCCGCCGGGGTCGCCACCCTCTGCGCCGCCACCTCCGTCACCTCCGTCGTCTCCGGGCTCGCCTGGTTCGGCTACCTCTTCGTCGCCGTGCTGCTGATCGCCGCCACCGGGCTCGCGTTGCGGTCGCTGCAGGTGCCGACCGTGCTCGTCGGCCTCGGCCAGCTCGTCGTCCTGCTCTTCCTCATCACCGGCGCGTTCACCACGCACGGGATCCTGCAGGTCATCCCCGGCCCGGAAGCGTTCGGCGAGATCGGCAACACGCTTTCGGCCGCCGCCGAGCAGATCCGCGTCGGGCTGCCGCCGGTCGAGGGCAGCCAGCCCATCCTCTGTCTCGTCACGATCCTGATCGGCCTGGTCGCGGTCCTCGTCGACACGCTGACCGTCGCCGCCGCCGCGCCCGCCGCCACCGGGCTCGTCCTGCTCTGCGTCTACGCCGTGCCGGCCGCGCTCTCCGAGGAAATGCTGCCGTGGTGGACGTTCCTGCTCGGCGGGGCCGCGTTCGCCGGCCTGCTCGCGGTCGACGGCAACCACCGGCACCGGCGCTGGCGGACCCGGGAAGCGCCCGGGCGCAGCGGCAAGCCGGGCGTGCTGTCCGCGCCGGTCGCGGTCGTCGCCGCGGCGATCGTGCTCGGCCTGTTCGGCGGCGCGATCACGTGGGTCGGCACGGTCGGGCGGATCCCGTTCGGCAACGGCGGTGACGGCCTGGGAGCCGGTTCCGGCGGCTTCGGCATCCAGCCGTTCACCGAGCTGCGCGGCATGCTCGACCAGGGCGCCAACCGCGAGCTGTTCAAGGTCCGCGGCCTCGGCACCGACCGGCGGCTGCTGCGCGCGATGACGCTGGACACCTACTACCCCAACAAGGGCTGGGGCCTGCACGACGAAGGCCGTTCGCAGCAGGGCGTCCCGGTCGGGCCGCAGCTGCCGGCCGCACCGGGCGACGACGGCAGTGGCGCCGCGCGCCGGATCGACGTCGAGCCGGCGAGCTGGCGCGACAACTGGCTGCCGGTGTACGGCGCGCCGCGGGTGATCGACGGCGCCGCCGGCGGCTACCTCTACGACCAGGTCAGCGGCACGGTCTTCACCACGCGCAGCGAGGTTCCGCCCGCGTACACCGAATACGCGTCGCTGAAGGAGCCCACGGCCCAGGAGCTGCGCGTGACCCCGCGCGTCGACGACCTGCCGCCGCGCTACACGCAACTCGAGCGCGTCGACGACCGCGTCCGCGCGAAGACACAGCAGCTCATCGCCAACGAGTCCAACGACTTCGACCGCGCGTCGGCGATCTGGCGGTACTTCACGGCGCAGAACGGGTTCGTCTACGACACGAAGACCGCGCCGGCCAACGACTCCGACGCGCTCGCCGACTTCATCCTCAACGGCAAGCGCGGGTTCTGCGAGCAGTTCGCGTCGGCGATGGCCGTGATGCTGCGGGTGGCGGGCATCCCGTCGCGGGTGGCGATCGGGTTCACGCCGGGCGTGCAGGTCAACGACTACCTGTCGATCACCACCCAGGACGCGCACGCGTGGGTCGAGGCGTACTTCGGCGGCAAGGGCTGGGTGACGTTCGACCCGACGCCGCTGTCGGACGGGCGCGGCATCACCCCGTCGTACCTGCAGGCCGGCACCCCGGACGGCAACCAGCCCGACGACACGCAGGTGGCGCCGAGCACGGTCCAGTCGAGCGCGGCACCGACCGGCGCGCCCCGCGACACCGAGCAGAACCAGCAGGCGCAGGGTCCGCAGAACACCGACGAGAGCACGCCGACGCTGGTGTGGGTGCTCGTGGGCGTGCTGGTCGTGCTCGCGTTGCTGGCGACGGTCCTGGTGGTCGCCGGCGGGCGCCGCAGACGGCCGGACCGCGAACCCGCGGCGACCGGGCTCGGGGCGGTGCTCAAGAACTGGCTGCCGTTGATCGCGGCCGCGTTGTGGGTGGCGGTGCTGGGCGTGCTGACCTATTTGGTCGCCTGGTGGTTCAGCCTGATCGTGGTGCTGCTGCTGGCGGGCCTGCTGGGTCCGTCGGTCGCGCGAGACGTCGGGCGTCGTCGCCGGTTGCAGGAGATCGTCGCGCAGCGCCCTGGCGCGGCCGACGCGGCGTGGTTCGAGCTGCGGGCCGAGTGCGCGGACCGCGGGTTGCCGATCCCGCCGAGCGACACGGTCCGCGTGGCGGGTCAGAAGCTGGCGGCGAAGCACCACCTGGACGACGAGGGCCGCGACGGCCTCCGCACGGTGATCGGCGTGGTCGAGAAGTCCTGGTACGGCGAGGACGGCGAGCCCGACGCGACGCTGCCGTCGGCGTTCGACCACCTGCGGCGGAGCCTGCACCGGAACGCGCCGCTGTCCTGGAAGGGGCGGCTGTTCCCGAAGTCCCTGTTCCGCGGCCGCGACTGACCCCCCGGCCGGGGGTCACCCGTTGTCACCGCGGGTGGGGCTCGCCACTTGAGCACACAAGAAGATCCGCGTCCCGGCCGGGACGCGGATCTCTTTGGTCTTGCGGCGCTACTGCTCCTCGAAGCGCTGGCGGAAGCGCTCTTCCATCCGCTGGGTGAAGGAGCTGCGACGGCCCGCTTGCTTGCCTCCGCCGCGGGCGCCCGATCCACCACCCTTGCCGTCCCCGTCGGCGCCGTGCCGAATCGATGTGACGGCCAACATGACCCCGAAGAACATCACGAGGAACCCGAGCACGCTGATCAGCGGGATGTCGGCCACCCGGAACTGCGGCACCACCACGCCCAGCACCAGCAGGGCCACGCCCACTACGAACAGGGCGATGCCCTGAATACGCCGTCGGCGAGCGGGGCGACGCAACCGGGTGCCACGCACCGTGGATGCGAACTTGGGGTCCTCGGCATAGAGCTCGCGCTCGATTTGATCGAGCAGCCGCTGCTCATGCTCGGAGAGTGGCATCTTTCCTCCTCCGGCACAGCTGTCGCGGGCGCCGGGCCGCGCAACGTCCTGGACCCAACAGCCAACCCCAGGCGGGGTGGCACTGTCCAGGATACGAGGCCCGCGCCCGGACGACTACCCGATCCCGCATCCAGAAGGGATCGAATTGGGCTAAATCCTTCCGGATCGGGGTTGCGGACGGTCACGATCGCGGGTTGTGACCGGTTGACGGGGTGAACGGCGATGTGGGGGACGGCCGGCGGAGGTGGAGATCACCCGCTGTGCACGGCTCGAGGTGGGATCGGTGTGAGGCGCGGTGGTTGCGGGCGGCGGGGCAGGCCCACTTGCCGGCCGGGTGCGGGCGACGGGGCGACCGCGCTCGCTGCGGCCCACGGGGCCAGCGGCCTACCGAGCTGTTGCGGGCGACGGGGCAGGCCACTTGCCGAACCGGGCGCGGGCGACGGGGCGACCGCGCTCGCTGCGGCCCGCGGGAGCCAGCGGCCTGCCGAGCTGTTGCGGGCGACGGGATGCGCCGCGCGCGAACCGTGGGCAGGCCGCTTGCCGTGCTAGCTGCGGGCAGCGGGGCGCACCGCACGCCGGCCGCGGGCGGGCCGCTCGCCGCGCCGGGTGCGGGCAGCGGGGTGAACCGCCCACCGGCCACAAAGCCCTCACGCCGGCGGACATCCGAAACCCCGATTCACCCCTCCCGAGGCCCAAGCAGCGAAGCCGGCCGCACCGCCGCGGACCCGAACTTCGACCGGGCCACATCCGCCGCCACCTCCGCATCCCTCCACCGGGGCGCCGGGGACTCGAACACCAGCTGCTCCCCCGCCTCCCCCGTGTCGAGCCCCTCCACGCGCACGCCGATCAACCGCACCGCTCCCGTCGGTGCGTGCTCCGTGAGCAACGCCACCGCCACCGCGTGGATCTCACGCGCCACGTCCGTCGCCGATACCAGCGTCCGGGCCCGCGTGATCGTCCGGAAGTCCGCGAACCGCACCTTGATCGAGACCGTCCGCCCGCGGATCCCGCGCGCCCGCAACGTCGCCCCCACTCGCTCCGACAGCCGCAGCAGCTCGAGCCCCAAAGCACCGCGGTCGTGGCGGTCGACGTCGAACGTGTGCTCCGCGCCGATCGACTTCTCCGGTGAGTCCACCACCACCGCGCGCTCGTCCACTCCGTGCGCCAGCCGGTACAGGTGCTCTCCCACCGCCACGCCCAACGACTTCTTCAGCCGCTCCGGTGGGAACGCCGCGACGTCGGCGATCGTGTCCAGGCCCAGCCGGCGCAGGCTCTCCTCCGTGCGCGCGCCCACTCCCCACAGCGCCGACACCGGCAGCGGGTGCAGGAACGCCAGCGTTTCCGCCGCCGGGACCACCACCACGCCGTCCGGCTTCGCCATCCCCGACGCCAGCTTCGCGATGAACTTCACCTTCGCCACCCCGACCGAGCACGTGATCCCGTGCTCCGCCGCCACCCGCGAGCGGATCAGCGCGGCCAGCGACGCCGGTGTCGCCCCCAGGCGCCGCAACGCGCCGCTGACGTCCAGGAACGCCTCGTCCAGGCTCAACGGCTCGACCAGCGGCGTCAGCTCCCGGAAGATCCCCATCACGCCGCGGGAGACCTCGCTGTAGAGCCCACCCGTCGGCGGAATGTTGATCAGGTGCGGGCACAGCCGCTTCGCCGTCGAGAACGGCATCGCCGAGCGCACGCCGAACTTGCGCGCCGGGTAGTTGGCCGCCGCCACGACCGCGCGCGGCCCGCCGCCGGACACGACCACCGGCTTGTCCGCCAGCTCGGGCCGGGTGCGCAGCTCGACCGACACGAAGAACGCGTCCATGTCGACGTGCAGCATCCCGCACCCGGTGTCGTCCGGTGGCGGTTCGCCCGCCCGGACCTGGAACCGGGCCATCCCGCCCGGCAACTCAGCATTTCGCCCCACCTCGAGGACGCTACCGGGCACCACCGACAGTTTCGGATCACGCGCGAGCGCGACGGCCGAAACCCGCCGGAAGAGGTCAGGCGAGCCGCGCGACCGCGTGCAGGCGGCCCGCGATGTCCCGCAGCGCCGGCGAGCCCGCCGCCACCTTTTCGAACTCCGCGAGCTCGTCCTCGCGGACGTCGCCGCCGACCAGGTCGGCGATCACCCGGTCGCCCTGCAGCAGCGTGACCTCCAGGCCGGCCGCCTCCAGGTCGGCACGCAGCCCGACCGCCGAATACCGGCGCAGGACCGTGTCGCCCGCGACGACGCCGTCCGCGCTCTCGAGCAGCTGCTTCGCCTCGCCGACCCGGCCGGCCAGCGCGCGGTTCAGCACCGCCGCGTGCCGGTTCGCGACCAGCACCGACACCGCGCCGCCCGGGGCGACCGCCGTGGCCAGCGCGGTGAGCACCGCGGCCGGGTCGTCGACGATCTCCAGCAGGCCGTGCGCGAGCACCAGGTCGGCCGAGCCGGCCTCGACGTGCCGGCCGAGCGCGTCGGAGTCGTCCGCGACGACCGTGATCAGCTCGGAGACGCCCTCCTCGCCGGCGCGCCGCTGCAGCGTCGCGAGGGCGTTCGGGCTCGGCTCGACGACGGTCACCCGGCAGCCCGCCGCCGCGAACGGCACCGCCCAGCCGCCGCTGCCACCACCGACGTCGACGACGCGGGGGTGCTCGGCGCCCCGGGCGCGGGCGGCCTCGATCTCGGCCTCGAGCACCCGGCGGACGGCGCCCGAACCCCGGGCGGCCACGGTCTCCGTCTTCATGCCGCACAGGGTAGTGCCCGCCCCCGGCCGCCTCCCGGGCTCCTCCCTTCGAGTGAACGCCCCTTGCCCGGCGGCGCCCCTCGCGCACACCCGTAGGCTGGAGAACGTGCACACGGTCGCCGTACTCAGCCTCAAGGGAGGCGTCGGCAAGACGACGGTCGCTCTCGGTATCGCGTCCGCCGCCCTGCGTAGGGGCACGCGGACGCTGGTCGTGGACCTCGACCCGCAGGGCAACGCCACGACCTCGCTCGACCCGCCGTACACCGACGCGACCCTCGCCGACGTGCTGGAAACCCCCACCCGCGAGATGCTCGAACGCGCGATCGCGCCGAGCGTCTGGAGCGAGGACGTCGACGTCCTGGTCGGCGCCGAAGAGCTGGAACTGCTCAACGACCCCGACGCCGACCCCGAACGCCTCGCGAACTTCTCCCGCGCGCTCGACGAGCTGCACCGCGAGCCGCTGCGCGAAACACCGTACGAGCTGGTGATCCTGGACTGCCCGCCGTCGCTGGGCCGGCTGACGAAGTCCGCGCTGGTCGGCGCGGACAGCGCGCTCATCGTCACCGAGCCGACGATCTACGCCGTCGCCGGCGCGCACCGGGCCCTCGAAGCGATCGAGAAGATCCGCAAGGAGCTCAACCCGGACCTGCGCCCGATCGGCGTCCTGGTCAACAAGCTGCGCGTGCGGTCCTACGAGCACCAGTTCCGGATCGCCGAGCTGCGCGAGAACTTCGGCTCCCTGGTGATGCCGACGGCGATCACCGACCGGCTCGCGATCCAGCAGGCCCAGGGCGCGTGCAGCCCGATCCACGAGTGGCACTCGCCGGGTGCGCAGGAGATCGCGCTGACGTTCAACATGGTGCTGGCGAAGATCCTGCGCTCCAACCGGGCGGGCCGCCACCGCGTCGCCGGCGAGGAACCCGAAGGTCCCGACTGGCCCGAAGGCCCGGCACCGGAGACTCCGGAGGCTCCCGCCGAGGTGTCCGAATCCGCGGGGTGAGCCGTGCCCGAAGGTGACACCGTCTACCTCGTCGGAAAGCGCTTCGACCGGGCACTGGCGGGGAAAACGTTGCTGCGTGGCGAGTTCCGCGTGCCGCAACTGGCCACAGTGGACCTCGCCGGACGCGAGGTGCTCGGCGTCGGGACGGTCGGCAAGCACCTGTTCACCCGCTTCTCCGGCGACCTGACGCTGCACTCGCACCTGATGATGGACGGCATGTGGGACGTCTACCCGGCGGGCGCGAAGTGGCGCCGGCCCGGGCACCACGCCCGCGTGATCTTCACCGCCGCGGACACCCAGGTGATCGGCTTCCGCGTGCACGACCTCAAACTCGTGGCCACGCCGAAGGAAACCGACCTCGTCGCCCACCTCGGGCCGGACCTGTTGGATCCACAGTGGACCGAAGCGCACGCGGCCCAGGCGATCGCGAACTTCACCGCCAAGCCGGAGCGCGAACTCGGACTGGCCCTGCTCGACCAGCGCGTGATGGCCGGGGTCGGGAACCTCTACAAGTGCGAAATCGCTTTCCTGCTCGGCGTCACGCCGTGGACGCCGGTGTCCGAAGTGGACGCCGGCCGCACGGTCGCGCTCGCCCGGAAGTTGCTGCTGGCCAACGCCCGCTCCGGCCGGTTCGACCAGAGCACGACCGGCCACCTCGACCGCAACCGCAAGAACTGGGTCTACGAGCGGACCCGCCAGGGCTGCTTCCGCTGCGGCGGCAAGCTCCTGGTGCGCACGCAGGGCCACGACGTCCAGCGGCGGCCGACGTGGTTCTGCCCGAAGGACCAGCACGGGCCCTACCCGCAGCAGTAAGCTGAGCTCGTGACGACGTTCAAGCTCCCGCTTTACGGGGCCGACACCGAACGCGGCGACCTCGCTCCCTGAGCCGCGCGCGCTTCCCGTCACCCATTTCCGGAAACCCAGGGAGCTCAGTCATGCCCGGAATCGCCGGGCAGGCCTTGCGCGCCTTCGCGCACGCCCTGCCCAAGGTCGAACTGCACGTCCACCTCGTCGGCTCGGCGAGCCTGCCGACCGTCCTCGAACTGGCCCGGCGGCGCCCGTCCGCCGGCGTCCCCACCGACGAGCGCGAGCTCGCGGAGTTCTTCACCTTCCGCGACTTCGCCCACTTCCTCACCGTCTACCTGGCGGTCACCTCGCTCGTGCGCGACCGCCGCGACATCCACACGCTGGTGGCCGGCCTGGCCGCCGATCTGGCCGCGCAGAACTGCCGCTACGCCGAAGTCACCGTCACGCCGTACAACCACCTGCTCGACGGCGTGCCCGGCGACGACCTGCTGGCCGGCCTGGAAACCGGCCGGGCCCGCGCCGCCGAACTCGGCGTCGAACTGGCCTGGTGCTTCGACATTCCCGGCGAAAAGGGCGTCAAGGCCGGGCAGGAGACGCTCGTGTTCGCGCTGCGCGAACGCCCCGGCGGGCTGGTGTCGTTCGGCTTGGGCGGTCCCGAACTCGGCGTCGGCCGAGCGCGGTTCGCGCCGTTCTTCACGCGGGCCAGGGAAGCCGGGCTGCACAGCGTCCCGCACGCCGGCGAAACCACCGGCCCGGCCACGATCTGGTCCGCGGTGCACGACCTCGGCGCCGAGCGGATCGGCCACGGCACCAGCTGCGCCGCGGACCCCGCCCTGCTGGAACACCTTGCGGCACACCGGATCCCGCTCGAGGTGTGTCCGACGTCGAACGTGCGCACCGGGCAGGTGCCCAGCGTCGCCGCGCACCCCGTGCGGCGGATGCTCGACCACGGCGTCGTCGTCACGCTCAACACCGACGACCCGCCGATGTTCGGCGCCACGCTCACCGGCGAGTACGTCGCCGTCGCCGAGACGCTGGGGCTGACCGCGGCCGAACTGGTGCGGCTGGCGGAGAACGCCGTCGACGCGTCCTTCCTCGACGAGCGGCGGAAAGCGGTCCTGCGGACCGAGATCACAGAAATGACGTTGCCGGACACCGGGATCTTCGCCTAGCGTGGCAGTACACAAGAGAGGAGGTGGTCCTAAGTTGTATTCCAACAGGACTTGTGAGGTGGCTGTCCGCTAGCGGATGGCACGTGGAGGACTTTGAGCAGCGTTACAGCTGAGCCACCTTCTGGCTCATCGCCTGCTCCACGTGATGCCTGATAGCGAATACCAGGCAGTCACCGTGCCCCCGGGGTTTCCGAGCACCAGTCCGGCTCGGGCTCGAACGTTTGACGGCGTTCGAGAGACACCCCGGGGGTTCCTTCATGCGCTCATTTGTGCAGGTCAGGCCGCCGAGCGTGGGCGAACGACCGTCCGGCGATCCGACCGCGGGATTCGACGATCCCGTTGCGCTGTTCCGTCCCGTTGACGACTGTCACTCGCTAGCCTGGAGCCATGCTCAGGCCCGACTACCCGATCACCACGGATCGGCTGCTCCTGCGCCCGTTCACGCCCGACGACCTCGACGCGCTGAACTCCTTCCAGTCCCGCGCCGACGTCGCGCGTTACCTCTATTGGGGCCCGCGCAGCCGCGCCGAATCGGCCGCCGCGCTCGCGAAACGGGTGCACAGCTCGACGTTGACCAAGGAAGGACAGCTCCTCGCCGTCGCGGTGGAGCTGGCCTCGACCGGGCAGCTGATCGGCGACCTCAACCTCGAGTGGCTCAGCAGCGAGCACCGGCAGGGCGAGATCGGGTTCGTCTTCCACCCGGACCACCACGGCAAGGGGCTGGCCGCCGAGGCGGCGACCGAACTCCTGCGCCTCGGCTTCGAAGACCTGGGGCTGCACCGCATCATCGGCCGGTGCGACGGCCGCAACGAAGCCTCCGCCGCGCTGATGGAACGCCTCGGGATGCGCCGCGAAGCGCACCTGAAGGAGAACGAGATCGTCAAGGGCGAGTGGACCGACGAGCTCATCTACGCGATGCTCGAGGACGAGTGGAAAGACCGCGACTAGTGGTCGCGTTCACGCCGAGGCGGGCGCTCCGGTAGCGGTCCGCCGGGTGTTTGGCAGCATGGGGGCGTGTTCTTCGACAAGATCGTCCGCCCGGCGCTGTACCGGCTGTCCTACCACGACCCCGAGCTGGTGCACGAGCGCACGGTCCGCGTCCTGGCCCGGCTCGGCAAGTTCGCGCCCCGCGGCGCCTTCCGCGTCGACGACCCGGTGACCGTGCTGGGCCTGCGGTTCCCCAACCGCGTCGGCCTGGCCGCCGGGATGGACAAGAACGGGCGCGCGCTGCCCGCGTGGGCCGCGCTCGGCTTCGGGTTCGTCGAGGTCGGCACCGTGACGCGGCTGGCGCAGCCGGGCAACCCGAAGCCGCGGCTGTTCAGCCTCCCCGCCAGCGACGCCGTCATCAACCGCATGGGCTTCAACAACGACGGCGCCGAAGCGCTCGCCGCCAAGCTCGCGCGCGACGGGAAACCCGGCGTGCCGCTCGGGGTCAGCATCGGCAAGTCGAAGGTCACGCCGCTCGACGAGGCCGTCGAGGACTACCGCTTCTCCCTGCGCGCGCTCTACCCGTACGCCGACTACTTCGCGATCAACGTCAGCTCGCCCAACACGCCGGGGCTGCGGCAGCTGCAGGACCGCGCCGCCCTCGCCGAGCTGCTCGGCGAGCTGCGCAAGACGTCCGCCGAACTCGCCGGCGAAGGCACTCCCACGCCGGTGCTCGTCAAGGTCGCGCCGGACCTGACCGACGACGCCCTCGCCGAGCTCCTGGAGGTCGCGGTCGAGCACGGCGTCGCCGGGATCATCGCCACCAACACCACGCTGTCGCGCGAGGGCATCGCGCCGTCGGAAAGCAGCCTGGCCGGACAGGGGGGAGGCCTGTCCGGCCGGCCGCTCACCGCCCGCGCGGCCGAGGTCGTGCGGTTCGTGCACGACCACACCGGCGGGAGCCTGCCGATCATCGGCGTCGGCGGGATCATGGGGCCCGGCGACGCCGTCCGGCTGGTGGACGCCGGGGCGTCGCTCGTGCAGCTCTACACCGGGTTCGCGCTGCACGGCCCGGGCCTGGTGCGCCGGGTCAGCCGGGGCCTCGCAGCCCGGCCGTCGAGGTGAACCGGACGTACCCGCGCCAGGACTCGTAGCGGTCCAGACCGGGTCCCTCGGCCGTCAGGCACCGGACGGCCAGGGGTGCGGTGCCGTCGTCCAGCACGACCCGGTCGAGCACGAAAGGCTCCTTCAGCGTGGCGGCGAACCGCTCGAACGCGGCCGGGGACAGGCGCCAGCGTTCGCCGTCGAGGGTGGTGGCGCCTTCGAGGACGCCCGGCTGCGGTGGTTCGGTGTCCAGGAGCACCATCCGGTAGCCCTCGGTGGTCCGGACCGGTCCGGTGAACCGGGCGCCGAGCGCGGTGAGCTCGGCGTTGAGCGGCTGGCCGCGCAGGTGCGCGCCGAACACGACGACTTCCTCGCCGGGTTCCGGGTAGGGCGTCATGGGCTCGTCGGTGCAGACCGTCGCGAGGTCCAGCCCGATCTGGTCCTCGAACGCCCGGGTCAGGAACGTGACGCCGAAGGGGCGCTTGTCCCCCGGCAGCACCGGGACGGTGACCGCGGCCAGGTCGAGGAGGTTCGCGAACGCCGTGCAGGCGGCCAGGCGGTGCTGCACGCCGGCCGGGTCGGCCAGGGCTTCGACCAGGTCCGGGTGGTCGGGCACGGTGGGCAGCAGGAGCGCGTCCTCGAAGTCCTGCTCGCCGAGGACGATCGGGGTCAGCACGGCGCCGGCCGCTGTCAGCCGCTTCACGACGCCCTCGAACGCCGTCGCCGCGGCGGCGCTCAGGGGCAGGTTCTCCGGGTAGGCGATGCGCGGGTGCTCGCCGGCGCCGAGGCGGACGTCGGCGGGCCACGTGCGCGTCGAGGAGACGCCGTCCGGGCCCGTCATCAGGGCGAGCGCGCGACGGGCGGCGACCAGGCCGGTCGCGTACACGGAGACGGCTTCGGCGGAGCGGACGCCGGTCATCGGCAGCAGCCCGCGGGTCGGCCGGAGCGCGGCGACGGCGTTCAGCGCGGCCGGGACGGGACCCGCCGTGCTCAGCGCGAGGTCGACGATCCCGAGCGCGACGGCGACCGCCGCGCCGCGGCCGCCGGCCTTGGTGCGGTCCCAGGCCGAGGCCACGGTCGCGGCGCCGGTCTTGCCGAGCACGACGGCCCCGGCCCCGGTGAGCCGCGAGACGATCGTGGCACTGGCTTCCGGGACCGAGCGGCCGGACGGCTGCCCGGCGACGTCGATCAGCTCCGGCACGGCGAAGACGGTGCCCGCGAGCGGCAGGTCCTCCCCCGCCTTGACGCGCTCGTCGACGGCCTTCGCGTCGACGAGGACGTCTTCGACGGCGCGGAGGGTGGACCAGAGGTCGGGACGGTCGGCTTCGGTGATGCGCTCGAAAGCCGCGATGACGCGCTGGGAGGCGGTGGGCGGGACGGTGGGGACGGGGTCCGGATCCGGCGGGAGCGTGTTCACGGTGCGTCCTTTCCTCGGCGGTCGAGAAAGTCCACTGTGTACGGTCGGCGCCGCCGAACCTCAGTCCACGGCGAGCCTCCCGACGAGTGACACCTCTACCTGCATGACGGAAACGTTAGCTGGCTTACGTTTCCGTCGCGATCAGTTTCCGATTACGTGCGGGTTTCGGAGCCGGGAGGTGAACAGGGCGAGACGCCGGGGTGAAACGCACGATCACGCACGCCGGGTGACGGAGAACCGGTTCGCCCGGTCGGCGGCACCCGAACGGCCGAGTTTGAAACCTCAAGCGGCGCAACGAAGGCCCGATTCGGGTGATCGGCGCCGGTTTCGGTCAGGAAAGCTCGCGCAACGCCATCGCGAGGCCCGCGAGGCGGTCGGTGGCGTCGGTGAGGGCCTGTTTGGACGTGACGAGACCGTCGCTCGAGGCGGCGACCGTGTGGCCGGCCGCGGCGACGAGGCCGCGGAAGCCCTCGAGGCCGTCGTCGAGCTGTTCGCGGAGCTTGCCGACCGCGGCGTCCAAAGCCGCCTGCTCGCGGGCCGGCGCGGAGTTGCGGCCGCGTTCGATCGCCTGGATGCGACCGGCGAGACCACGCAGGGCGGCCGCGGCTTCGGTCGCGGTCTGGCGGGCATCCGCGACGGACACTTCGGACACCGGCGCCGTGCCCACCGAGGACGGTACCGAGAGCTGGCGCAACAGCTCGGCCAGCGACGCTTCGCACTCCGCGAGCCGTTCCATCGGCTCGCGCGCGACGGACCCGGCGGGCGGCAACGGCGGCGGGCCCACCGGGGCGGAGGGAAGCGGGGTCTTCTTGAGTTCGCGGAGCTTGAGTCCGCTTCGGACGCCGAACGTGCCGAAGACGACGGCGCCGGCGAACGCCATGATCGCCTGCGGCATCATCGGGGCGCCGGTGGCGCTCATCCAGCCCAGCCCGGCCGCCACAGCGAGGACGCCGCACAGGATCGTCAGCAGGATCCACAGGGTCATCGCCCGCGACGTCCGGCGCTTGCGGCGTTCCAGCTTCGCGGCCGGGTGGTTCCAGCGGTCCCACTTGGCGCGCGCTTCGGCGAACGCGGGCACCTGGTTGGCCATCGACGACCAGCCGGCCGTCATGTCCGGGCGGCGCACCGGCGGCCGCTGCAGCGGGTTCGGCCGGGGCCGCGGGGGTGCGGGCTTCCCGCCGGCCTGCTCGGCCGGCGGGAAGTACTTCTGCACCTTCTGGAGCTTCTCCTGGGCGCGCACGGCGTAGTCGGGCAGCTTCTCGATGTGCTTCTCCAGCTTCGCACCGAACTCGCTGAAGTCGCGTCGCCTGCCCTGCTGCCCCATGCTCGCCCCCTTCGAACGGCTACCGGCGTCAGGCCGGGTTCTTGCCCTGCTCGGCCTGCACGCGCGCCTGGATCTCGCGCTGGATGTCGGCCGAGCTGCTGGCCGGCGCCTGGGCCGTCTTGCCGCCGTCGGTCACCTGGGCGACCGAGTCACCGTGCATCGACGCGCGGATCTGCTGCAGCCGCGACTGACCGGCCAGCTGCGTCGTGGAGGCCTGGACCTCCATCATGCGCCCCTGGACCGAGTTCTGCGCCAGCTCGGCCGAGCCCAGCGCCGTGGTGTAGCGCTTCTCGATCTTGTCGCGGACCTCTTCCAGCGACGGCGTGTTGCCCGGCGCGGCCAGCTGGCTCATCTGGTTCAGCGAAGCGGAGACCTGCTCCTGCATCTTCGCCTGCTCCAGCTGCGAGAGCAGCTTCGTGCGCTCGGCCAGCTTCTGCTGCAGCATCTGCGAGTTGCGCTCCACGGCCTTCTTCGCCTGGGCCGCGGCCTGCAGCGACTGGTCGTGCAGCGTCTTCAGGTCCTCGATGTTCTGCTCGGCCGTGACGAGCTGCGTCGCGAAGCTCTCCGCGGCGTTCTCGAACTCGGTGGCCTTCTGCTCGTCACCCTTGCTGCGGGCTTCGTCCGCGAGGACGAGGGCCTGCCGGGTCGAGGCCTGCAGCTTCTCGACGTCGCCGAGCTGCCGGTTGAGCTTCATCTCCAGCTGCCGCTGGTTGCCGATCACGGAGGCGGCCTGCTGCGTCAGCGCCTGGTGGTTGCGCTGCGCCTCCTCGATGGCCTGCTGGATCTGTACCTTCGGGTCGGCGTGTTCGTCGATCTTCGACGAGAACGCCGCCATCATGTACTTCCAGAACTTCACGAACGGGTTGGCCATCTCCTCCGCCTGCCTTCTTGCGTCCCACGGGCCTAGGTACTCGGGGTGTGGGGCGTCGCTCCCCTGCATGTGCAACGCACCGACCCCGGCGTTGGGTTCCATCGTGTCAGGTCGGCCACGTCCGTTCCAGGCGACCCGGCGGAATTCAGGGATCGCCCTGATCACCCCGAGTAGGCAACGCGAACGGCCCCGGGCGGGTTGCCCGGGGCCGTCGTCGTGTCCGACCTGTGATTATGCGGCGATGGTCGAGGCCAGCTTGGGCTGCCCGATCGTCGTCCGCAACGTCGTGTTCATCCTCGGCGGCGGGGAAACCCGCAGGTCGGCGAGGTCGTTCCCGATCAGCTCGGACATCAGGCGGCCGCCCTCGATGCCGGCTTCGGCGCCCCTCTTCTCCCGGGGTGCGCCCTCCACGATCCGCTCGTCGACCGGTGCGACCTCGACGTTGTCGAGGGCCGAAACGTCCGCCGCCACGTTGTGCAGCAGCTCGCCGAGCGGAAGGTCCAGGGCCTGGCAGATGGACGCGAGCAGCTCGCTCGACGCCTCCTTCTGGCCCCGTTCCACCTCGGAGAGGTAGCCGAGGCTGACCCTGGCGGCGCGGGAGATGTCGCGCAGCGTACGACGCTGGTTGGTGCGGGCATGACGGAGCCGATCACCGATCGCCTCACGCAACAGCACGGTCATCACGCGCCTCCCTTCCGTACAAGTACTCCCTACGTTACCCAGAGCGGTGCCCTGAGCGCAGGAGTTGACGTGCCCGTACGCCAAGGGCGAACGCCCGTTTCACGCCAGATGTTCCCCGAGCAGGGCAAACGCGGCCTGGACCGATCGGGTCCTGATCAAGTCGCGATCGCCGCTCAAGGCCAGGGTACGGACTGTACGTGTTCCCAGCCCGGCCAGCCCGACGTGCACGGTGCCCGGCGCGACGCCGTCCTGGGGCGACGGCCCGGCCACGCCGGTGAGGCCCAGGCCCCAGGTTGCCCTGCAGCGGTCGCGCGCGCCCTCGGCGAGCTGCGCGGCGACCTCGGGGTGGACGGCGCCGTGCTCGGCCAGCAGGTCCGCGTCGACGCCGGCCAGCGCGGTCTTCAGCTCCGTGGCGTAGACGACCAGGCCGCCGCGCAGGACCGCGCTCGCGCCCGGCACGGTCGCGAGGGTCGCGCAGACGAGCCCGGCGGTCAGCGACTCGGCCGCGGCGACGGTCTCGCCCCGCGCGGTCAGGGCGGCGACCAGGGCGGCGGCGGGCGGCTCGGGCGCCACCCTCAGCTCCCGGTGACCCGGCGCCCGGCCGCGCGCAGCCGCACGGCCCGGACCAGGTAGTCGACGCCCGTCACCACGGTCAGCACCAGGGCCAGGCCCATCAGCGCCCAGCGGACCGGGTCCGCCCCCGCGGGCAGCGGCAGCAGGTACGCCACGATCGCGGCGATCTGCGCCATCGTCTTGGCCTTGCCACCACGGCTGGCCGGGATCACGCCGTGGCGGATCACCCAGAAGCGCAGCAGCGTCACGCCGATCTCGCGGACGGCGATGACGATCGTCACCCACCAGCCCAGCTCGCCGAGGATGCTCAGCCCCACCAGCGCGGCGCCGGTCAGCGCCTTGTCCGCGATCGGGTCGGCGATCTTGCCGAAGTCGGTGATCAGGCCGTACTTGCGGGCCACCCAGCCGTCGAGCTGGTCGGTGAAGGAGGCGACGGCGAACAGGCCGGTGGCGATCGCGCGCCAGGTCGTGTCGTGGCCGTCGCCGGTGAACAGCGCGATGACGAACAGCGGCACCAGGACCAGCCGCGAAAGCGTCAGCAGGTTGGCCAGGTTCAGGGTCGGGACCGGGGTCGCCACCGGGACCTGGGCGGGGCCGTCGTGGGCCGTGCCCTCGTCGGCGGCGTCGCTGGGGAGCGCACTCACCGGTCGGCGTCCGGTACCGCGCGGACGATCAGGTCCACGCCCGCCGAGTCCACGACCTCGCACCGCAGGAAGTCACCCACCTGGGTCTTCTCCGGCGCGTCGAGGATGATGCACTCGCCGTCGACCTCCGGCGCCTGGTGCGCGGCGCGGCCGGTGACCTCGCCGTCGTCGTCCAGCTCGACCAGGACGTCGACGACCGTGCCGATCCGGTCTTCGGCGCGCTGCGCGGTCAGCTCCTCGACCAGCGCGGAGATCCGCGTGACGCGCTTCGCGACCTCGTCGGCGTCCAGCTTGCCGTCGAAGGTCTCGGCCTCGGTGCCGTCCTCGTCGGAGTAGCCGAAGACGCCCACCGCGTCCAGGCGCGCGCCGGTCAGGAAGCGTTCCAGCTCGCTCAGGTCGTGCTCGGTCTCGCCGGGGAAGCCGACGATCACGTTGGTGCGGATGCCCGCCTCGGGCGCGTACTCGCGGATCTGCTCGCACAGCGCCAGGAACGAGTCGGTGGAGCCGAACCGGCGCATCCGGCGCAGCACCTGCTCGCTGGAGTGCTGGAAGGACAGGTCGAAGTACTCGGCGACCCCCGGCGTGGTCGCGATGGCCTTGACCAGCTGCGGGCGCGTCTCGGCCGGCTGCAGGTAGGAGACGCGGACGCGGTCGATGCCGTCGATCTCCGCCAGGCGCGGCAGCAGCCGCTCCAGCGCGGTGGCGCCGTCGCGGCCGAAGTCCTTGCCGTAGGACGTCGAGTTCTCGCTGACCAGGAACAGTTCCTTGACGCCGTGCTCGGCCAGCCACATCGCCTCGGCGACGACCTCGTCGGGCTGCCGCGAGACGAACGAGCCGCGGAACGACGGGATCGCGCAGAACGAGCAGCGCCGGTCGCAGCCGGAGGCAATCTTCAGCGCGGCGACCGGCGAGTCGTCGAGGCGCGTGCGCAGCACCCGCGGGCCCCAGCCGTGCTGCGCGTGGCCCGGGACCTCGACGTTCTCCGCGGCGGCGGGCCGCTGGACCGGGCTGATCGGCAGCAGCTTGCGCCGGTCGCCGGGGGTGTGCGAGGCGACCTTGCGGCCCGCGACGACGTCGTCGAGCCGGTCGGAAAGCTCGGCGTAGTGGTCGAAGCCCAGCACGGCGTCGGCTTCGGGGAGGCTGTCGGCGAGCTCGTGGCCGTAGCGCTCGGCCATGCAGCCGACCGCGACGACCTTCTTGCCCGTGTCCGAGGCCGCCAGCAGCGTGTCGACGGAGTCCTTCTTGGCCGACTCGACGAAGCCGCAGGTGTTGACCACCACGACGTCTGAGTCCTCGGGATCGGCCGCCAGCTCCCAGCCGCCGGCCGCCAGCCGGCCCGCCAGCTCCTCCGAGTCGACCTCGTTGCGGGCGCAGCCCAGGGTCAGCAGGGAGACGCGTCGGGTGGCGGCAGGGTCAACGGCAGGAGAAGGCACGACGTTCAGGGTAGCCGCCGGTCCCGGGCCGGTTGACGACGGCGTAGCCCGGTAGTGTCGGCGCCCGCGCCCGGCGGTGTGGCAATGTTGACGATCGTGCCGTCCGCCTCCCCCGCCGTCCGCCGCGCGCGGATCGCCGACGTCCGCAAGATCAAGGCCCTGGTCGACTCCGACGCCGGCCGTGTCCTCCTGGAGAAGGACCTGGTCACGCTGTACGAAGCGGTCCAGGAGTTCTGGGTCGCCGAGGTGGACGGCGAGGTCGCCGGCGCGGCCGCGCTGCACGTGCTCTGGGAGGACATCGCCGAGCTGCGGACCGTGGTGGTCGACAAGGCCGTGCGCGGCCAGGGCGTCGGGCGGGTGCTCGTCGCGCGGCTGGTCGAGGAGGCCCGTGAGCTGGGTCTCAAGCGGCTGTTCGTGCTGACCTTCGAGACGAGCTTCTTCCAGGGCCACGGCTTCGTGGAGATCCAGGGCACCCCGGTGTCGCACGAGGTGTACGAGGAGATGCGGCGCTCGCACGACACCGGTGTCGCGGAGTTCCTCGACCTCCCCTACGTCAAGCCGAACACCCTGGGCAACTCCCGGATGCTGCTCGAGCTCTGAGTACCCCTGTTCACCGCCCGTTCCCCCTTAACCTTCTTTCGGGCGGTGACGCACGCCACCTCGGTGTCCCAGGATGATCAGGTCAATTTCCCACCTGATCAGCAAGGAACGCACAAGATGCGCACGACTCTGCGGAACCTGGGGGCCACCATCGCGGTGGCCGCGACTGTCGGCGGAGGCGCCCTGCTGGGCGCCGGCACGGCGGCGGCGGTCGACATCCCGACCGTGACCGACCAGTACCTCTTCAGCACCTCGCTCTCGAGCTTCGAGACGATCCGGGGCCAGGCACCCTACAACGGCCAGCTCGACTGGTCGTCCGACGGCTGCTCGTGGGCCCCGGACAACCCGTTCGGCTGGAAGTTCCTCCCGGGCTGCCACCGGCACGACTTCGGGTACCGCAACTACAAGAAGCAGGGCCGCTTCACCGAGGCGAACCGGTTGAAGATCGACGACAACCTGTACTCGGACCTGAAGAGCGTGTGCGGCTCGAACGTGGCCTGCAAGGGCGCGGCGTGGACGTACTACCAGGCGGTCCGCAAGTTCGGCGGCTGAGCCTCAGCTGACCCGGATCGTGGCCTCCTGGCCGTCTTCGCTCACCGACACCAGCTCGACCCGGCTGGCGGCGAACGAGGTCGCCTGGGGGCCGGTCCGGGGTCCGCTGTGCAGCTCGGCCGTGGTGCTTTCCCCGCGGCCGGGCTCGCTCAGCAGGAACGCGAGCGTCGCCTCGCCCTGCCAGATGCACGTCATGTTCGGCCGGCACCGCGAGTCGGAGACCACGCGCAGGTAGCGGACCGCCAGGTCCTTCCCCTGGATCGCGGCCTCCTGCCCGACGTGCAGGGTGACGTCGCCCCGCGGGGCGGTGCTGACGGTCGAGGGCGACGACGGCCGCGCCGGGGCGGCCTGCTGGGCGGCCGCCGTGCTCCCGGCGCCCACCGCGACGACGGCGATGGCGAACAGTCCGGCTGCGAAGCGCTGTAGGTCCACGTGCTCAGGACGGAACGGGGGCGGCGGCGGGTTGCACTATTCGTCGTCCGAGTCCGCCGGCGACGGGTCGCCGCCGCGGATCAGGTACAGGACCGAGTCCAGCTCCTCGGGCTTGATCAGCACGTCACGGGCCTTCGAGCCCTCCGACGGGCCGACGATCCCCCGGCTCTCCAGCAGGTCCATCAGGCGCCCCGCCTTGGCGAACCCGACCCGCAGCTTGCGCTGCAGCATCGACGTCGAGCCGAACTGGGACGTCACGATCAGCTCGGCCGCCTGCAGCAGGACGTCCAGGTCGTCCCCGATGTCCGGGTCGATCTCCTTCTTCTCGCCGGCCTTCTGCGCGGTGACGCCGTCCTGGTAGTCCGGTTGCGCCTGCTCCTTGGCGTAGTTGACGACGGCGGAGATCTCCTCGTCGCCGACGAACGCGCCCTGGATTCGGACCGGCTTGCCGGCACCCATCGGCAGGTAGAGCGCGTCGCCCATGCCGATGAGCTTCTCCGCGCCCGGCTGGTCGAGGATGACCCGCGAGTCCGTCAGCGACGACGTCGCGAAGGCCAGCCGCGAGGGCACGTTGGTCTTGATCAGGCCGGTGACGACGTCGACCGACGGCCGCTGCGTCGCCAGGACCAGGTGGATGCCCGCCGCGCGCGCCTTCTGGGTGATCCGGACGATCGCGTCCTCGACGTCGCGCGGGGCGGTCATCATCAGGTCGGCGAGCTCGTCGACGATCGCCATGATGTACGGGTACGGCCGGTACTCGCGCTCCGAGCCCGGCGGCGCGGTGATCTCGCCGGACTTCACCTTCTTGTTGTAGTCGTCGATGTGCCGGACCTTGTTGACCTGCATGTCCTGGTAGCGCTGCTCCATCTCCTCCACCAGCCAGGCCAGCGCGGCGGCGGCCTTCTTCGGCTGGGTGATGATGGGCGTGATCAGGTGCGGGATGCCCTCGTAGGGCGTCAGCTCGACCATCTTCGGGTCGATCAGGATCATCCGGCACTCGTCCGGCGTCGAGCGCGCGAGCAGCGACACCAGCATCGAGTTGACGAAGCTGGACTTACCGGAACCGGTGGAGCCCGCGACCAGCAGGTGCGGCATCTTCGTCAGGTTCGCGGTGACGAAGTGGCCCTCGATGTCCTTGCCGAGGCCGATCACCATCGGGTGGTTGTCCTTGACCGTGGACGGCGCCCGCAGGACGTCACCCAGGCGGACCATCTCGCGGTCGGAGTTCGGCACCTCGATGCCCACCGCGGACTTGCCCGGGATCGGCGCCAGCAGCCGGACGTTGTCGGTCGCGACGGCGTACGCGATGTTCTTGGTCAGCGCGGTGATCTTCTCGACCTTCACGCCCGGGCCGAGCTCGACCTCGTAGCGCGTGACCGTGGGGCCGCGGGTGAAGCCGGTGACCTGCGCGTCGATGCTGAACTGCTCCAGCACGCCGGTGATCGCCTCGATCATGGCGTCGTTGGCCTTGCTGCGGGACTTCGGCGCGTCGCCGAGCTTCAGCAGGTCGGGCGGCGGGAGCTGGTAGTCGCCCTCGACGGTCCGGGTGACCGCCAGCGGCGGCTCGGGGGCCTTCTTCGGCTTCTTTTCGACGACCTCCGGCGCGGGCTTGGCCTTGGGCGGCTTGATCGGGGTCGGCACCTCGGCCAGGGCGGCGTCGATGTCGAGCTGCTCGGGGTTGGCGTCGCTGGCCTGACGGCGGCGCGACGGCTTGCGCAGGCGGGCGGCCTTCGGGTCGGCGTCGGTGACGGCGTCTTCGTCGGTGGCGAAGCCGGACTTCTGCTGCTCGGCCTCGGCGAGTTCTTCTTCGTCGAGGCCCCAGTTGCGCAGTCGCGTCGGGATCTCGCGGACGGGGGTGCCGGTGAAGACGAGCACGCCGAAGACGAGCGCGAGGATCAGGAGCGGGACGGCGACCCAGGTCGTGACGCCCATGGTGAGCAGGCCGCCGGAGAAGGCGCCGATGATGCCGCCGGCGTACATGCGGCCGTCGTTGGTGGCCGGGAGCGCGGTGAAGATGTGCAGCATCCCGAGCACCGACAGGACGACCATGATCGTCCCGATGACCATCCGCGGCCGGGTTTCCGGGTGCGGCTCGGACCGCATGAGCGCGACGGCGACGACCACGAGGACCAGGGGCAGCGTGACGGCTCCGGCGCCGAGGACGCTCCGGGTGGCGATCTCGACCCCGGCCCCGATCGGGCCGGCGGCCCGCCACCAGACCCCGACGGCCGCGATGATGGCCAGGGCGATCAGGCCCAGGGCCACGCCGTCGCGGCGGTGTTCGGGTTCGAGTTCGCGGGTGCGGCCGACCGTGCGGGCCAGGGTGCCGATGCCCTTGGCCAGGAGGTTCCAGGTGCCGCGGACGCCTTTGCCGAAGATCCCGGGCGTTTTGCGGCGGGCTCGGGGGGCTGGTTTGCGGGCGGCTGGACGGGACTTCGCGGGTGTGCGCGGCTTACGCGCCGCTGCTCCCTTCGCGCCGCTACTCGTGCTTCGCTTCCTCGTCGCCGACCCAGCCATGCCTTTTACGGTAACCGGCCGTCGGCGTTCGTCCCATGCGCCACTCTCGGCTCAGGGTGAACTTCTGCCTCACAGTGGGCTTAAGCGGCCATCCGGGTGAGCCGGGCGGCGGAGTGACCGGTCGTTCCGGCTTTGGAAAGACCGGTCGTTCTCCCGCCGGAACGACTGGTCGTTCCGGAACCGGAAAGATCGATCGTTCTAACGGCGGAAAGATCGATCGTTCTCTACCGCTCGACGGGACGCCTCAACCGATTCGGCGAGTGCGCATTCGGGTGAAATCGGCGTCTGCCATGCTCTGCCCCATGGTCGCGCTGCACTCCGACAACACCTCCCGCCGGGCCCCCGCCATCTGGCGGACCATGCTGAACATCGACCGCGGGCTGGTGAACCTGGTCGGCCGGCTGACCATCACCGGGCGCATCCCCGCCCAGCTGCGCGGCAAGCCCCTGCTGATGACGGCCAACCACATCGGCGTCTTCGACGCGTTCGTGCTGATGGCGGCGTGCAAGCGGATCGGCATCAACCCGCGGTTCATGCTGGCCGGCGGCATCCTGGACGCCCCGGTCATCGGCCCCGCGCTGCGGGTCAGCGGCCACCTGCGCGTCGACCGCAAGCACGCCGGGACCGCCGTCGGGCAGTTCGCCGAGGCCGTCGAGGCGCTCAAGACCACCCGTGAGCCGATCATCGTCTACCCCGAGGGCCGGATCAGCCACGATCCCGGCCTCTGGCCCGAACGCGGCAAGACCGGCGCGGCCCGGCTGGCGCTCGCGTCCGGCGTGCCCGTGATCCCGATCAGCCAGTGGGGCGCGCACGAGGCCGTCTACTGGGGCACCGAGACCGTCAACGGCCCCGCCGACCTCGTTCCGCTCGCCCGCTCCGGGCTCAGCGCTCCCCTGCGCCGGCCGAAGTTCCGGGTGCACTTCGGCGATCCCGTCGACCTGTCGGACGTCGAGCCGGAGCGCCCCGGCGCCGGCGTGCGCGCGCACGCGAAGATCATGCAGGCGATCGCGGACGGTCTCGTCCCGCTGCGCGCGGGCGAGCTGGACCGCCCCCGGTTCCACGACCCGACGCGCCCGACGGACACGGTCAGCCCGTGGAAGCCGAAGCCCGGATCCTGACCCTGGTTCCGCGCGTCGGCTAAACCCTTCTCCCACGGCGGGCGTGAGTGCTGCGTTCTCGTCGGTGACGCAGAGGGGCAGGGTTCCATGCGAAGGATCGCGAAGGCCACGGGTTCGGTTCTGGCCGTGCTCGGCATCGTGCTGACCACCGGGGCCGTCACGGCGGTACCGGCGAGCGCCGCGGTGTCGTGCTCGGGGACGAAGACCTACGACAGCAGCAGTGGCACCCTCGGCTTGGGCGAGCTGACGATCTACTACAACAGCTCCGACGGCGGGACCAACAGCGCCTGCTTCTACCACCGCGGCGCCAGTTACGGCGTGGCCGCGGAGACCTACGTGAAGATCCAGCGCTGCGTGGAAACCAGTGGCGAAGGCCAGCCGTGCACTCCGGACCGCTCGTCGACCCCGGACACCGGCATCTACAAGTACTACGCGGGCCCGAAGGGAGTCACGGGCACGGCGAACCGCTGCGTGGCCGCCATCGGCTGGGTCTTCTGGCACGAGGAGTACGCCGTGATCGACAGCGGCCGGCAGGGCTGCTGAAAACCCCCGTCCGGATCCTGAGACCCGCGCGCGGCTCCCCTAGAGTCGGTGGGCGTGAGCACACGGATACTCGTCGTCTACTACAGCTCGACCGGGAACACCGCCGCCCTCGCCGAGTCGCTCGCCGCGGGTGCGCGCGAGACCGGGGCCGAGGTGCGGGTGCGGACCGTGCCGGAGACCGTCCCCGCCGACGCCATCGCGAAGAACCCGCGCTGGCAGGCGTGGATCGATTCGGGGCCGCACCACGAGCTCGCCACCCTCGACGACCTCCAGTGGGCGGACGGGCTCGCCGTCGGCAGCCCGACCCGCTTCGGCGGCCCGGCGGCGCAACTCAAGTCCTATTTGGACAGCACGGGTGGCTTGTGGGCCCAGGGAAAGCTCGCCGACAAGGTCGCGACGTCGTTCACGACGGCGTCCACCCGGCACGGCGGTCTCGAGTCGACGCTGCTGGCGATCAACAACGTCTTCTACCACTGGGGAGCGATCGTCGTCCCGCTCGGCTACACCGATCCGCACCTGATGGAGTCCGGCAACCCGTACGGCGGCTCGTTCGTCTCCCGCAAGTCCGCGGCGCCGGACGACCTCGCGCTCGGCGCGCTGCGCGTCCAGGGGCGCCGGCTCGCGACGATCACCACGCACGTCGCGACCGGGCTCAAGCAGTCCGAATAACCGGAAAAAGGGCTTTGGCAGTGACGCGGTGGGCCCTACAGTCGCGGTGGTGACCACCGAGCTGCCCGTCCTCGCGCCACCCCGGGTGGCCCACCGCGGCCGCGGGACGACCCTCGTCCTGCTCGCCGCGCTGTTCTTCAGCACGTCGGGCACGCTGGGCAAGTCCGCGATGTCCGCCGGGTTCAGCCCGGAGCAGGTGGCCTCGATGCGGATCGGCGTCGCCGGGCTCGTGCTGCTCGCCGGGGTGGCGCTGATCGCGCCGCGCAAGCTGCGGGTGCGCCGGGCCGAGCTGCCGGTGCTGGGCGGCTACGGCCTGCTCGGCGTCGCCGGGGTGCAGCTGCTCTACTTCGTCGCCGCGGGCCGGATCCCGGTCGGCATCGCGATCCTGCTGGAGTTCGTCTCGCCGGTGCTCATCGCGCTGTGGGTGCGGTTCGTGCGGCGGCACCGGCTGCCGCGGTCGGTGTGGGGCGGCATCGCGCTGGCCATGCTCGGGCTGTCGCTGGTCGCGCAGGTCTGGCAGGGCGTCACGCTGAACGGCCTCGGGCTGCTCGCCGGTTTCGGCGCGGCCCTGTGTTCGGCCGGGTACTTCCTGCTCGGCGAGCGCGCGGTGGCCGACATCGACCCGTTGGGCCTGGTCACGTGGGGCATGGTGATCGGCGCGGTGCTGGTCGGCGTCGTCGCGCCGCCGTGGACGTGGCCGCTGGAGCTGCTGGGCACGGACGTCGCGTTCGGCCCGTGGCAGCCGCCGGTGTGGCTGCTGCTGGTTCTGCTGGTGTTGGTGGCGACGGTGTTCGCCTACGTCTTCGGGATCTCGTCGCTGCGGCACCTGCCGGCGTCGGTCGCGAGCGTGATCGGCCTGGTCGAGCCGGTGATCGTCACCGTGACGGCGTGGGCGCTGCTCGGCGAGGAGCTCACGTGGCTGCAGCTGCTCGGCTCGGCGATCCTGCTGGGCGGGGCGTACCTGGTGCAGCGGAAGTCGGAAATCCTGACGAGCTGAGTTCTTCACGGGATGGCGCCGGAATGCGACAATCCCCCACCATGACGACGTCGGGGCTGCGGCCCGAACTCCGGCAGCGGCACGTCCGGATGATCGCCCTCGGCGGCATCATCGGCGCGAGCCTGTTCATCGGCAGCGGCGCGGTGATCCACACGGTGGGCCCGGCGGCGGTGCTGTCCTACGCGCTGGGCGGGCTGCTGGTCGTGCTCGTGATGCGCATGCTCGGCGAGATGGCGACGGCCGCGCCGGCGCTCGGCTCGTTCATGGAGTACGCGCGGGAGTCGCTCGGCGGCTGGGCGGGCTTCACGATCGGCTGGCTGTACTGGTACTTCTGGGTCGGCGTGGTCGCGTTCGAGGCGGTGGCCGGCGCGAAGATCCTGCAGGGCTGGATTCCCGGTGTGCCGCAATGGGTGTTCTCGCTGGCGCTGATGCTGCTGCTGACGGCGACGAACCTGGCGTCGGCGCGGTCGTTCGGCGAGACGGAGTTCTGGCTGGCGTCCATCAAGGTCGCGACGATCGTGGTGTTCTTGGTGCTGGGCCTGCTGTTTGTGCTCGGGCTCTGGCCGGACGCGCACTTTTCGGTGGGCAACATCAGCCTCGACGGCTTCGTGCCGAACGGCGGTTTTTCGGTCGTCCACGGCGTGGTGATCGTGATTTTCTCCTATTTCGGCGCGGAGATCGTGACGATCGCGGCGGCGGAGTCCGACCAGCCGGAGACGGCGGTCCGCAAGGCGACGTCGACGATCGTGTGGCGCGTGATCGTGTTCTACGTGGGTTCGGTGGCCTTGCTGGTGATGATCACGCCGTGGCGCGAGATCCCGACGGAGACCAGCCCGTTCGCGGCGGCGTTCGGCCGCTTCGGCGTCCCGGCGGCGTCCACAGTGGTCAGCGCGGTCGTCCTGACGGCGGCGCTGTCGGTGCTGAATTCGGGACTGTACACGGCATCCCGCATGTTGTTCGCCCTGCGCCGCCACGGCTGGGCGCCGGCGTGGATCGCGGACACGAACAAGCGCGGGGTGCCGTGGAAGGCGATCCTGGTGTCCACTTCGGTCGGTTACGTGGCAGTGGTGATGAGCTACGTGTCCCCGGACAAGATCTTCTACTTCATCATCAATTCGGCGGGCGCGGTGGCGCTGTTCGTGTACGCGATCATTTGCGGATCACAACTGCGAATGCGGCGGCGGCTGGAGTCGGAAGCGCCGGAGAAGTTGAAGCTGCGGATGTGGGGGTATCCGTGGTTGAGCTGGTTGACCTTGGTTTTGACCTTGGTGGTCGTGGCTTCGATGTTGTTCGTGGACGAGGACGCGCGTTCCCAGTTGTACTTGAGCTTGATCAGCTTGGCGGTAATCCTCGGGGTGTACGCCCTCATCCGCCGGCGATCCGGGACAGAGCACCGAAGAACACGTCCGTGATCTTCGCCGGGTCCGGTGCCAGGAATGCCTGGCCGCCCGTCGCCGCGGTCAGTTCGTCCAGTTCTGCTTTGTCCGCGTCCGGGCCGATGCCCACTCCGATCAGCGGGATCGGGCGGTGGGGGTCCTGCAGCTTCGTCAGCTCCGCCAGCACCTCCGCCCGGGAAATGCTGTGCGCGTCCTCGTTGCGGCCGTCCGTCAGGACTATCACCAGGTTCAACCGCCCTGGCTCCCACTCCCGGCGAGCCGTCCGGTACGTGTCCAGCACGCTGTCGTACAGCCCCGTTCCGCCGTCCGGGGTGGCCTTCACCTGGGCCAGCCGGTCCAACGCCCCGCTCGACAGGTGCTGGGCCACCGATGCCATCGGCAGCAGCTCGCGGTAGTCCTTGTCGCCGTCCAGGCGGGTCGAGAACGCCAGCATGCGCAGCTGGGTCGTCGGCTTGAACAGGTGCATGGCCTTCTCCGTCGCCTGCATCGACACCTGCATGCGGTTCAGCCCCGTCCCCGGCACCTGCGCGTTCATCGAGCCCGACACGTCGACGAGCACCTGCACCCGCGCGCTCAGGTTGACCCCGGCCCACTGGTTGAGCAGCTCGTCGACCGCGCCCGCGGCGGGGAGGCTCGCCGTGCGGATGCCCGGTGGTGATACGCGTGGGTCGTCGGCTCGGTCGCGCAGGGCCTGGCCGCCCGCCGCGCGCAGGCCCGTCTTCGCGATCGCGTCCGCGCCCGCGTCGCCGAGGACCGCGTCGCGCAGCGCGTCGACGATCGGGCGCTGCTGCGGGGTGATCCCGCCCAGCTCCGCGAACGGGTAGTCCAACGTGGGCACTGCCGTCGCGTAGACGGCAACCAGCGGCGACGACCGGTCCTCGATGTTGTGGCGCAGCACCGAATTCTCCGACGCGGGGAACGCCGTCACCGATGCCGTGCCGCCGCTGCCGCTCGATCCCGGCAGCCGCGCGATCAGGTCCGTCTCCGCGCCGAGCGTGTTGGCCGAGAACCGCCGCAGCAGCGCGACGTACGCGCCCGCGGGCTCGGGCGCCGGCCGGACGCTCTCCTTCAGCCCGAGCAGCGCCAGCGCGCCGACCGCGTCGCGGGCCGGGTCGGACATCCCCGGGACGGTCCCCGGCGCGCCCAGCACGTCGGCCCAGGCCGGCGTCCGCTCGGGCCAGCCGAGGCCCTTGACGACGTCCTCCGCGGTGGCCAGCACCACCGGTGAGCTGGCCACCGACGCCCCGGACTCGGGGACGTCGGCGGCGCCGAGCCGGTGGGCGCGCCGCAGTGCGAGGGTCGAGTCCGGCACCCACACCTGCGGGCGCGGGCTGCCGTCGGACATGGCGAGCCGCTCGGCGGCCGACGCCGGCTCCCTGGTCTGGACCTCGACGGAACCGCACGACAGGTTCAGATCCCGGGCGACGAGCGACAGCGCGGGCGCGACGTCGGCGGACGCGGTGACGAGGACCTTCGCCGGCTGCACGCACGTGGGCCGGGACTTCACCGCCGAGACGGTCACCCAGGCCGCCGCCCCGAGGACGACCACGAGCCCGGTCGCGACGACCGGCATCAGCAACCGGCGTCTTCCGTCGGAGTGACGTCCCATCGGCGGCCTCTCTTCGGCGAGGCGAGTGGGATCAGGTTAGCGCCGGGCAAAGCACCGGTTCGTGGTCCGGACGGCCTAACAACGCCTCATCCGCAAGAAAGCAGTGGCACATTGAGGGACACTTGGTCCCTCAATGCGCCATTCACGGCTTTCGAAGGGGCTAGACCGGGATGACCGTCGGGACGATCATCGGGCGGCGGCGGTAGGTGTCGGCCACCCAGCGGCCCACCACCCGGCGGACCGCCTGGGCGATCCGGTGCGTGTCGGTGATGCCTTCGGCCTCCGTGCGCGCCAGCTCCATCTCCACCAGCGGGACGACCGCGGCCAGGGCCTTCGGGTCGTCGGAGAAGCCGCGGCCGGACACCGTCGGGCTGCTGACCGCGCGGCCGGTGCTGGAGTCCACCGCGACGCTGATCGAGATGAACCCGCCCTCGCCGAGGACCAGCCGGTCCGACAGGGTCGACTCGCCGACGTCGCCGACCGACAGGCCGTCGACGTACACATGACCGACCTCGACGCGGCCGGTGCGCGACGCCTTGCCGTCGACCAGGTCGACGACCACGCCGTCCTCGGCGATGACCACGTTCTCCGGGGCGACGCCGGTGCGGATCGCCAGCTCGCCGTTCGCGCGCAGGTGCTTCCACTCGCCGTGGACCGGCATGACGTTGCTCGGGCGCACCGCGTTGTACAGGTACAGCAGCTCGCCCGCCGACGCGTGGCCGGACACGTGGACCTTCGCGTTGCCCTGGTGCACGACGTTGGCGCCGAGCCGGGTCAGGCCGTTGACCACGCCGAACACCGCGGTTTCGTTGCCCGGGATCATCGAGCTGGCCAGCACGACGGTGTCGCCCGCGCGGATCGAGATCTGCCGGTGCTCGCCCCGCGCCATCCGCGACAGCGCCGAGAGCGGCTCGCCCTGCGAACCCGTCGAGACGAACAGGACCTTGCTCTCGGGCAGCGTGCTGGCCTGGTCGAGGTCGACGAGCAGGCCGTCGGGCACGTTCAGCAGGCCCAGCTCGGCCGCGATCCCCATGTTCCGGACCATCGACCGGCCGACGAACGCGATCCGGCGGCCATGCCGCTGCGCGGCGTCGAGGACCTGCTGGACGCGGTGGACGTGGCTGGCGAAGCACGCCACGATCACGCGCTGGTCCACGCGCCGGATGACGTCGTCGAGGACCGGGCCGATGTCCCGCTCGGGCATGACGAACCCGGGGACCTCGGCGTTGGTCGAGTCGACGCAGAACAGGTCGACGCCCTCGTCGCCGAGCCGGGAGAACCCGGCCAGGTCGGTGAGGCGCCCGTCCAGCGGGAGCTGGTCGAGCTTGATGTCGCCGGTGTGCAGGACCACGCCCGCCGGGGTGCGGATGGCCACGGCCAGCGCGTCCGGGATCGAGTGGTTCACCGCGAAGAACTCGAGGTTGAACACGCCGACGTCGCGGCGCTCGCCTTCGCGGACCTCGATCAGCTTCGGCCGCTGCCGGTGCTCCTTGGCCTTCGCCGCGAGCAGCGCGTTGGTGAACCGCGAGCCGTAGATCGGCAGGTCCGGGCGCAGGCGCAGGAGGAACGGGACGGCACCGATGTGGTCCTCGTGCCCGTGGGTGAGCACCAGGCCTTCGATGTCGTCGAGGCGGTCCTCGATCGCGCGGAAGTCCGGCAGGATCAAGTCGACGCCGGGCTGGTCGTCCTCGGGGAAGAGGACCCCGCAGTCGACGATGAGCAGCCGGCCGCCGAACTCGAAAACGGTCATGTTGCGCCCGACCTCGCCGATGCCGCCCAGCGCGACGACGCGCAGGGCTCCCTCGGGGAGTGCGGGCGGGGCGTTGGTGGGGCCTGGACCGGGGGGAAGTGAAGTCACCGAGGCAGGGTCCCAACGCTGGTGTGCGAGGTCGGCGCCACGTAGGCGGCCCTCGAGTCTGCTTGTGCCACCCGCTCACCATGCCAGTCCTGGGCCGCCGTGTCGCCCAGCGGCACGCCGCCCCGGCCGAGATCGGCGGCGATCAAGGTGGCCTGCTCGGCGGTCGGGGCCACGATCGGCAGCCGCGGGTCGCCGACGTCGAAGCCGCGCAGCCGCAGCGCCGTCTTGCTGAACGCGACCCCGCCGACCCGCGACATCGCGCGCAGCACCGGCAGCATGCCGCGGTGGTTGGTGCGCGCGGTGGACGTGTCGCCGTTCTCGTAGGCGTCGATCATCGCGCGGATCCGGCCCGCGACGACGTGACCGATCACACTCACCACGCCGGTGCCGCCGACGGAGATCCACGGCAGGTTCAGGCCGTCGTCGCCGGAGTAGTACGCGAGGTGGGTGCTCGCGATGACCTCGGAGCCGGCGATCAGGTCGCCCTTGGCGTCCTTGACCGCGACGATCCGCGGGTGCTCGGCCAGCCGCAGCAGCGTGTCGACCTCGATCGGCACGACCGAGCGCGGCGGGATGTCGTAGAGCATCACCGGCAGGCCGGTGCTGTCCGCGACGGTGGTGAAGTGTGCGTGCAGGCCGGCTTGGCTGGGACGCGAGTAGTACGGGGTGACGACCAGCAGGCCGTGCGCGCCGGCCGCTTCGGCCTGCTTCGCCTGCTCGATGCTGTGGGCCGTGTTGTTGGTGCCCGCGCCGGCCACGACGGTCGCGCGGTCGCCGACGGCCTCGACCACGGCGCGGACGAGCTCCTGCTTCTCCGCGTCGCTCGTGGTCGGGCTCTCGCCGGTGGTGCCGTTGACCACGAGACCGTCGTTGCCCAGCTCCACGAGGTGCTCGGCCAGCTCCTGCGCCCGCTTCAGGTCCAGCGCGCCCTCGGCGTCGAAGGGGGTGACCATCGCGGTGAGCACGCGCCCGAACGGCCGTCCGGGCGCTGCGGTAGGTGGGTTGGACATGCCCAGACGGTACCCCGTCGCACCGACAAAACCGCGCCGACCTGGTCAGGGGCGGCGAAGTGCGGAGGATTTCCGGGCCCCGGCCGTTCGTCGCGGAACTTCTACTTGACCTTGGTCACGATCGGCGCGGTGATGGGCCCGCCGTCGGCGCGCGTCAGCAGGCAGTAGAACTCGCGGGTCGGCCCGTCGCTGCCGCTGTCGGCGGACGGCGCGCGCTCCCATTCGGCCTGGGTGGGGACGATCGCGCGGAAGGTCAGGTCCGGCCGCTTGGTGTCGGGGACGATCGACGAGCGGAACGCGGTCGCGCACGCCGCTTCGGCGCTCGCCGTCACCGCGGGCTGCCCGGGGTAGGCCGCCACCTTGGCGTCGTCGGAGTTCCAGTTCTCGACCGACAGCAGGCCGCCGATCTCGTAGACCTCGAGGGTGTGGCTCTTGTCGCACTCGGTGTGGTTGTCGTCCTTGCTGATGACCGCGCCGTCCTGGACCGGCCCGTTGTAGCAGCGGTAGTAGTCGGTGATGTCGACCCGCAGCTGGCCGTTGACGCCGAAGGTCATGGTCGGCTGCTTCTGCTTGTCGGCGGCCGGCGTCTCGTACGCCTTGCCGGCGAAGAAACCGCCGATCAGGGCACCGATGACCGCCACCGCGGCCAGAGCCAGCCACAGCGCGCGCAGGTTCTTCTTCGGCGGCTGGGACGCGAGCCGGGTCATCGGCTGGACCATCGCGGTGCCGCCCGGCGGCGTGGGCCGCATGCCCTGCGCCGTGGTCAGCAGGTTCTGCGCCTGCGCCGCGGTGAGCCGAGCGTCGGGGTTGGCGACGAGCAGGCCGAGGATCGCCGCGGCGAGCGGGCCGTGGCCGCGGGTCAGGTACGGGATCTCGGTCATGATCGCGTGCAGCGTCGCGGCCGTGGTCGCGCGCTCGAACGGGAGCGTGCCTTCGACGGCGAAGAACAGCGTCGCGCCCAGGGACCACAGGTCGGACGCGGGCATCGCTTCGCGGCCTTCGACGCGCTCGGGCGCCATGAACGCGGGCGAGCCGACGATCATGCCGCTGGTGGTCAGGCGCGGGTCGTCGACGGCGTGGGCGATGCCGAAGTCGGTGAGCTTCACGCGGCCGTCCGGCGCGACCAGGATGTTCGCCGGCTTGACGTCCCGGTGCACGATCCCGGCCGCGTGCGCCGCCTGCAGCGCGGCGAGGACCCGCTCCCCCATCATCGCGGCCTGCGCGGCGGGCATCGGGCCGCGCTGGCGCACGAGGTCGGCCAGCGACGGCGCTTCGACGAGCTCCATGACGATGAACGTGGTGCCGCCGTCGGTGACGACGTCGTAGACCGTGACGACCGCGGGGTCGTTGAGCCGCCCGCCGGTGCGCACCTCGCGCAGCGCGCGCTCGGAGAAGACGGCGGCCGACTCGGCGTCGGGCAGCCGCAGTTCCTTGACCGCGACCTGGCGGCCGATGACCTGGTCCTGCGCCCGCCACACGACCCCCATGCCACCGCGGCCCAGCTCGCCCAGGAGCGCGTAACGGCCCGCGACCACCCGCTGACCAGGCGTGGCGGGCGCCTGCGGTGGATACGGCCGGGTCTGTTCGTCGGTCACGATGCTCCTTTTGGCGGCGGTCGCGCAGATGCTAGTCGGACCGCCGCGGAGCGCCCGGGGTTCCGCGGAATTGTGACTCAGCGGTGCGTTTCGCCCCGGTACGGGAGCCAGCGGTAGCCCGGCGCGAAGTCGCTGAACGCGGCGCGCCGGCCGGCGGCGGCCCAGATGTCCTCACTGACCACGAGCCCCGGGAAGATCGTCAGGTCCCGCTCGGCCACCAGGTCGGCGTACGTGCGGAACTCGTCGGTCTCGACCCCGGCGAGGGCGTAGCGGTAGACCGGCGGGGCGGTCCGCAGCAGCCAGTAGAGCTGCCGCCCGGCCGCGGTCATGGCCGCCGCTTCCGCGGCGGTGTGCGCGCCGTTGCTGCTGAGGTCTTCGGGCGCGATGCCGCACCACCAGCCGGCGCCGTCGGAGAAGACCCTCGCCGGCCAGCCTTCGAAGTGGCGGGCGAGGTCGCGGGCGTGGTTTTCGCGCGGGCCGCATTCGGCGTTGAGGGCGTAGATCCAGGCCATCCGCTCAGCCGGTGACAGTCAGGTGGATCAGGACGAGGTTCAACGCGATGATAACGCCTGCGACGACCGACGCCGCGACCGTCGTGAGCCGCCGGTTGACGTCGTCGCCCATCAGCCGCCGGTCGGCCGTCAGCCGGATCAGCGGCACGAGCGCGAACGGGATGCCGAACGACAGCACCACCTGCGAGACGACCAGGGCCGCGCTCGGGTCGGCGCCCAGGGCGAGCACCACGATCGCCGGGGTGAGCGTGACAAGGCGGCGCAGGACGAGCGGGATCCGCTTGTGCAGCAGGCCCTGCATGATCATCGCGCCGGCGTACGCGCCCACCGACGTCGACGCGAGCCCCGAGGCCAGCAGGCCGATGGCGAACATCAGCGCGATGCCGGGGCCGAGCGCCAGCGAGACCGCGTGGTGCGCGCCCTCGATGCTGTCGACGCCCGCCTGGCCCTGCAGGTTCGTCGCGGCGAGCAGCAGCATGCCGAGGTTCACCGCGCCCGCGAGCAGCATCGCCAGGCCGACGTCGGCACGGGTGGCGCGCAGCAGGCGTCGCTTGCTCGTCCCCTCCGCGCGGCCGTGGCGGTCGCGGACCAGACCGGAGTGCAGGTAGACGGCGTGCGGCATGACGGTCGCGCCCAGCATCGCGGCCGCGATGAGGACGCTGCCCGCGCCGTCGAACTTCGGCACCAGCCCGCCGAGCGTGTCGGCCGCGGACGGCGGCTCGACGAACAGGCTCGCCAGGAAGCCGACCGCGATGACCAGCAGCAGGCCGGTGACCACGCGTTCGAACGTCCGCTGGCCGCCGCGGTCCTGGACCACCAGCAGCGTCAGCGAAACCGCGCCGGTGATCAGGCCGCCGATGACCAGCGGCAGGTCGAACAGCAGGTACAGCGCGATGGCGCCGCCGACGACCTCGGCGAGGTCGGTGGCGATGGCGACGACCTCGGCCTGCAGCCAGTAGGCCAGCCGCGCGGGCCGCGACAGCCGGGCGCGCAGGGCCTCCGGCAGCGACATCCCGCTGACCAGCCCGAGCTTCGCGGACAGGTACTGCACGAGCACGGCCATCAGGTTCGCCGCGACGATCACCCAGACCAGCAGGTAGCCGTAGCGGGCGCCGGCGCTGATGTTGGAGGCGACGTTCCCCGGGTCGACGTAGGCGATCGCGGCGACGAACGCCGGGCCGAGCAGGGCCGACCCGGCGCGCAGGCGCGTCGCGAGTCTCGGCCGGACAGCCTCGGTGACCGCCATGTCGTCTGCCTCTCAACCGGGTGTCGGGGATCCCAAATCGAAGTTTAGGCGTGCCGAACTTTCGATTTCAAGGGTGACGGCTCCCACCCTTGCGCCGGGAGTACCCGTGAATCACCCGCCGAAAAGCGTCAGGGGTGCGCGACTTCGTGCCCGGACTCCCGCAGCGCCTTCACGGCGTGGTCGAGGTCGGTGCCGCGGACCAGGATGTGGTCGGTGTCGAACGTGGACATGGAGAACAGCGCGACCCCGGCCGCGGCGAGCTCCGAGGCCAGCGCGGCGATGATGCCGGTGAGCGTGAACTCCAGCGGCCCGCGGACCGAGAGCAGCCGCCAGCCGTCCTCGGCCGTGCCGCCGGCCGGTTCCCGCCCGGCCGGGCAGATGATGGACAGCTCCTCGGGCGTGCGGGTCACCGAGACGAACGCGGGTTCGCCGGGTGCGAGCAGCTCGGCGGGCACCGGGGCGTCCGCGGGCAGCCGGACGACGGCGTACTCGCCGGGCCGGACGTCGATCGCCAGTCGTTTCATCAGCCTTCGAACACCTTCGGGCTCGTCGCGATCTCGGTGCCGTCCGGCAGCGTCGAGATGGTGAAGTCGGCGAACACGTTCGCCGCGGCCTTTTGCAGGTGCCGCAGGCACTCCACGGCCAGCTGCCGGATTTCGACGTCGGCGTGCTCGGTCGCGCGCATCGCGACGAAGTGGCGCCAGGCCCGGTAGTTGCCGGTGACGACGATGCGGGTCTCGGTCGCGTTCGGCAGCACGGCGCGGGCGGCTTGGCGGGCTTGCTTGCGGCGCAGGGTCGCGCTCGGGACGTCGGCGAACTTCTCTTCGAGGCCGGCCAGCAGCTCGGTGTAGGCGTCGACGCTCGCCTGCGCCGCGGCGAGGAACTTCTCGTGCAGCACGGGATCGTTCGCGATGACCTCGGGCTCGACGAAGGCGGCGTCGCGCTCCGGCGCGTACCGGCGCGAAAGCTGCGAGTAGGAGAAGTGGCGGTGCCGGACCAGTTCGTGGGTCAGCGAGCGCGAGATCCCGGTGATGTAGAAGGTCACCGAACCGTGCTCGAGCACCGCGAGGTGACCGACGTCGATCACGTGCTCGACGTAACCGGCGTTGGTGGCGGTGGCCGGGTTCGGCTTGTCCCACGCCTGGTAGCAGGCGCGGCCGGCGAATTCGGCGAGCGCCTCGCCGCCTTCGGCGTCGGTCGACCAGGGCACGTCTTCCGGCGGGAAGAACTCCGTCTTCGCGATCAGCTGCACCCTTGGTGACACGGCCACGTACACGCTCCTTCCACAAGCTCTCCCGTGAGCCTAACCGCTTCCTTGACTGACGCCACGAGTGACGTCATAGTGGTGTCATGGACCTGACGCCGTACATCGCCAACCTTCGCGAGGACCTCGCGAACACGGCTGCCGCCGGGGACGAGCACACCCGGCGGGCGGCCGCGCTGCTGTCTTCCGCGCTCGAACCCGCCGTCCGCCTGACGCTGATGAACGCCCTCGCCGACCTCGCTGCCGAGGTCACGGCCGCATTGCCGGGCCAGGTGGTCGACGTGCGGCTGGACGGCCGGGACGTCCGCGTGGTCGTCACCGGCTCCGCCGAGGAGCCGACATCACGCGCGACACCACGTGACACCACACCGCCACCACCGCCGATCGACGGCGGCGACATCTCGCGCATCACGCTGCGCCTGGTCGAGCAGATCAAGGGCCAGGCCGAGCGCGCGGCGGCGGCGCAGGGCGTCTCGCTGAACACGTTCGTCTCCCAGGCGGTGCAGGGGGCGCTGGGGCACGGCTCGCTCGGCGGGGGTTCCAAGCACCACGGCAAGGGCGACCGGCCCGGGTCGCACCTGCACGGCTGGGTCGAGGGCTGAGGGGAATCGCAGATGAGTGACGAAGAGACTGTGCCGGCTTCGGAGCCGAACGACGAGCTGGTCCGGATCGACGAGTTCGAGGCCGACGGCCCGCTGGACCTGGACGTCGGCGTGACGATCGGCCGCGTGGAGGTCGTCCTGGAGGGCGACTCCGGCGCCCGCGTCGAACTGCGGCACGACCAGGGTGAGCAGCAGCCGTGGGTGGCGGGCGTCAACAGCCTGCTGTCCTGGGTCGGCGAGCGGTTCGGCGACCAGCTGGGCGTGGACCCGTCGGGGGCCAACCCGGCCGAGGCCGTGCGGCAGAGCCGGATCGAGAAGCTGGGCAACCGCCTGGTCGTCCAGGCACCGAAGGCGTGGCAGCTGCGGAACGTGGCGCTGTCGGTGATCGTCCGCGCGCCGGCGGGCTCGCACGTCGACGTCCGGGCGGGCGCGGCGGACGTGACGGTGACCGGCTCGGCCGGGCGTGTCGACCTGCTGACGGGCTCCGGCGAAGTCAAGCTCGACCGCGCCGACGGCTCGGCGACGATCCGGACGGGCAGCGGCGCGGTCAAGCTCGGCCCGACGCTCGGTGGGTTGCAGCTGCGCAGCGGCAGCGGCCACGTCGAGGCGTCGTCGATCGCGGGGTCGGCGACGCTGGCCACGGGCACGGGTGACGTGTGGCTGGGGGCCGTGTCGGGCGAAGTGATGGCTCGGACGGGCAGCGGCGATTTGTCGGTGGCCGACGCGGCTTCGGGGTCGTTGGACCTGATCACGGGATCGGGCGAGGTCCGCGTGGGCATCCGCGGCGGGACGGCAGCGGAGGTCGAGCTGACGTCGAGTGGCGGCCGGGTGTCCAGCGAGCTGGACGTTTCGGAGAACGCGCCCGACGGTGGGGTGCAGTTGAAGGTGCGGGCCCGGACGGGCTCCGGCAACGCCGTGGTGACGCGCGCGGCCGGCTGAGGGAAAGGGTTCGTTCCCGGTGGGGGCCGGGAGCGAACCGCACGACCGGGCGGGCTTCCCGCGGCCGTCCGGTCGAAGGGGGTCGGCGGGCCGTTCCCGGCGGGGATCTCCGGGGGCGGCCCGCTTCTTCGCGTTCCGCCCGCCTCGCGCGGCTTCCGCCGGTCCGCTCCGCTCCGCTGCCGCGCGGGGTCAGACCTTGGGCGCGACTGGGGGTCGGCTCATGCGCCCCAATGTGGCCTTGGTTGCGTGTGACGCACCCAATGTGGCCTTCGGTGCGTCAGACGCACCGAAGGCCACATTGGGGCGCTTCAGCGGACCAGTTTTGCCAATGGCCGGGCCAAATCGCCGCGCGTGCCCACCGCCACTCCTGACAGGCCCAGCCACTCCGCCATGTGTTTCAGCTCCCCCGCCAGCTCCGGCAGCACCCGGGCCACGTCCACCCCCTCCTCCGCGAACGCCCCTTGGACTCGCAGGACCCCCGCCGCGCGGTCGGACTTGAGGTCCACCCGGGCCACCAGTGAGCCGTCCAGCAGGAACGGGAACACGTAGTACCCGTACACCCTCTTCGGCTCCGGGACGTAGATCTCGATGCGGTAGTGGAACCCGAACGTCCGCTCCGTGCGTGCGCGCTCCCAGATCAGCGGGTCGAACGGGCACAGCAACGCCCGGCCCGTCACCGTGCGGGGCATGCGGGCCGCGAAATGGCGGTACGCCAGCGCTTTCCAGCCGCGTACCTGCACCGGCTCCAGGACTCCCGACTCCACCAGCTCCGCCACCGCCTGGCGGGCCGGGGCCGGGCCCAAGCGGTAGTAGTCGCGCAGGTCCGTCTCCGTCGCCACCCCCAGCGCCCGGGCCGAACGTTCGATCAGGCCCCGCGCGCCCTCCTCCGGCGACACGGAAACCGACAGGATCTCCGGAGGGACCACCCGCTCGGTCAGGTCGTAGAGCCGCTCGAACGACCGGCGCGTGCCCGTTGTCAGCTGGCCGATGCCGAACAGGTACTCGCAGACGCGCTTGACCTCCGACCGCTCCCACCACGTGCCCGGGCCGCGGCGTTGCGCGTCCGCCGCCACCTCGCGTTCGATGCCGCCCGCGCCGATCGGGCCCAGTTCCTTCACCACCGACAGGATTTCGTCGACCAGGCCCGGGGACTTCTCGATCAACGGCCCGTAGTGCTTCCACCAGCCGTCGCGCTTCGCACCCGAGCGGATCAGCGGCCAGTCCTCGATCGGGAGCAGGCTTGCCTCGTGCGCCCACGTCTCCACCAGCAGCCGCGGCTGGCGCGCCGAGTGGGACCACGCCGCGCCGTCCAGCACCGCGGGCTCGTACGCGCCCAGGCGGGAGAACACCGGCATGTAGTGCGCGCGGACCGCCACGTTCACCGAGTCCAGCTGCAGCAGCTGGACTCGCGACAGCACCCGTTTCAGGTGCCGCCGGGACACCGGGCCGGACGGACGGGGGTCGGCGAAGCCCTGTGCGGCCAGGAAGGTCTTCCGGGCCGTCGAGACGCTGATCGTTTGCATGGTGCCGTCATGGTGCCACCCACCACCGACAAAAACCGGCACCGCTATCTTCACGGGCATGAGCGACGCCGCCGTCCGTCCCGCCGACCTGTCCGACGCCGCGGAGATCGCCCGCATCCAGCGCGACACCTGGCACGCCGCCTACGAGGACCTGCTCGGCAAGAACGCCCTGGCCGAGCTGGACGCCGCCGACCTCGCCGGCACCTGGACCGAGACCATCGACTACCCCGGCAGCCAGGTCTACGTCGCCACCGAGGGTGAGTTCACCGTCGGCTTCTGCGTCGCCGGCCAAGCCCCCGACGGCGAGGTCGCCGCCGCCGACGGCAGCCTCCCCGAAGACGCGGAGACCACCGGGCTGGTCGCGACCCTGCTCGTCGAGCCGCGGTGGGGCCGGCGCGGCCACGCCGGACGGCTACTCGCGACGGCCGCCGCGGGCCTCCGGGCCGACGGCGCCACGCGCGGCATCGCCTGGGTCGCCCAGGGCGACCACGCCTCCCTCGGCTTCTACCGCCGCGCCGGCTGGAACCCCGACGGCACGGTCCGCACCCTCGACACCGGCGACCGCATGGTCCGCGAGGTCCGGCTCACCGGCACCCTCGACCTCGCCCTGGCCTGAGTCGCGGAAGATCACCCACCGCATCACCGCGTACATGAACACGCCTTCGCACGCGCCCGCGAGCAGCCGTGACACGTGGTATTCGACGCCCAAAGCCGTCAGCCCTGCGCCCACACCCAGCAAAAACGCCGCGTAATTGACAGCAATCGCACCGATGTAAAGCACGAGCTGCATTCCGACGGCCGCGTGGGAATGGAAGTTGAACGTCCGGTTCAGCACGAAGCTCAGCCCGAACGCGCACACGTACGCCAGCGTGATCGAAAGCCACACCGGCCAGCCGAGCCCGCCGTGGAAGATCGTCAGCAACCCGAGGTCGACGCCGAACGTCAGACCGTTGATGACGCAGAAGCCCAGGAACGTCGGCGCCACGACCCGCGACAGACCCAGCGGGAGGACGCGCACGATCGCCTGGCAGAGGGCGCCGAATCGGTCGGCGGGCGTTCGGCGTTGCTCGGCGGCCACGCCGTCAGCGTTCCAGCGGGAGGTGGCCGGAAGACGTCACGCAGGTGATCTTCTGGTGCGGACCACCGGCCGAAGAGGGGGGTTAACCCCAGTGCGTGGAGATTTCGAACTGATAACTTGGAGTACACGAGCGAACCTGAGGAGGTGACACGATGAGCTGGATCCTGCTGACGCTGGGCGTCGCGTTCGGTTCGGCCATCGTGCCGCTGATCAACGCCGAAGTGTTCCTGCTCGGGCTGTGCGCGAGCCAGCCGGGGCTGCACTGGCTGTGGCTCGGGGCGGCGGTGGCCGTCGGGCAGATCGCCGGAAAAACGCTGTATTTTCTGGCCGCCCGCGGGACGATCAAGCTGCCGAAGGCCCTGCACGACCGCCTGCACCGCGAGCGGCCGCTGACCGAGCGACGCGTCCGCTGGCAGCTGCGCACCAAGCGCATCCGCGGCTGGGTCGAGGCGCTGCGCGAACGCTGCCACCGGCACCCGCACTGGATGGCGGGCACCTACGGGGTGAGTTCCCTGGTGGGGTTGCCCCCGTTCATGGCGACGAGCGTGCTGGCGGGGATGGTTCGCATGCGGCTCGCGACCTTCCTGACCACGGGTTTGGCCGGAAGGTGGATCCGCTTCAGTTTGATAGCGGCTTCACCCGCGGTGTTCGCGGGGTGGCTGCACCACTGAGGTCAGGGCGGTCCAGGCGGCGCGGGAGACGGTGAGCTGGCCCAGGTGACGGGCTTTCGTGTCCCGCACCCCGACGGTCTCGGCAACGGAGACCTCGACACACTCGGCTTCGGCTCCGCTGTAGCTCGACTTCCGCCAGTCGAAGCCCACCTCCACACACTCGGTTTGCACGCTGTGGCTCGACTTTCGCCAAGTGAAGCCCACCTCGACACACTCGGCTTCGTTTGCGCTGTAACTCGACTTGCGCCAGGTGAACACCTTGCCCCCTATCTCGCGGCCTCCCGAAGCAGGGCTCGCGAGGCCTCTTCGGTCAATGCCTTGCCCTCTAACAGCTTTACCAGCTTCTGGTACGGGGCGATACCCGCCGAATCGTGGACAAAGCCGCTCGCGTGGTAGTGCTCGAGCAGCACGATCGGCGGCGCATCGGAGAAGTCGTACAGGGTGAACATGCCGATCTTGCCCGGGTAGTAGCCCACATCTGCGGGCACCATCCGCACTGAAATGTTCGAGGCAGCGCTCAAGGCGAGCAGATGGTCGATCTGGTCGGACATGACGGCTGCATCGCCGACCGCCTCACGGATCGCCAGCTCGGAAACGATTGCCTTGAGGCGCACAGGGGCGCGCTTGAAAAGGACCTTTTGCCGATTCAGGCGCACCACAAGCCGTGCATCGGCATCTTGCACGCGGATGTCGGAGGCATTCAGGAGTTCGCGGGCGTAGTCGGGCGTCTGCAGCAGGCCCGGGACGATGAGTGGGGACCAGTTGGTGATCAGGCTCGCCGTGCGCTCGCATTGCATGACCGCCGTGAGGGCCGCGGGGAGATCCGACGGATTCGAGTCGAGCCAGTTGGGCTCCTTGGCGTGCGTTGCCACGTAGAGGATTCGGTCGGTCGTCGCCCGATCCACGCGCAGGTAGCCGAGAATGCGGGCCACCTCCTCGACCGGCGGCACCCGCAACCCCAGCTCCCACTGGGACAACAACCTCGGGTCGATCTCCAGCGCTCGCGCCAGCTCACGTAACCCGAACTTCCTTGCTTCGCGCACTTCGCGCAGCGAAGCGGACAACGCACGCAACCCCGGTGACGATGAAGTCGGTTTCATGCGGGCGATAGTACGAACGCCCGTCATTTCCCGAATGAACGACAACTGTCAGCGAATTGCCACACGGCCGTCCCGGCCACCGCGACGGCGAACGCCCAGCCGCCGAGCGGCTCGGCCAGCACCGCCACCGAAAAGCAGAACACCGCGAACCCGCCGAGCCCGCGCAGCACGCCCCGCATGGTCGCGGCCGCCGCCGGTGGGCCGCCCTGGGCCAGGGCGAACACCGCGACGACGCTCGTCCCGGTGGGAAAGGGTGCCAGGACGCCCGTCAGGTCCGGGCCGAGGCGGCCGGCCGCGGCCGTCACCGCCACGACGAGCCCCGCGGTCGCGACCGCACGGGCGGGCAGGTCCCACCACGGCGGCTTCACCGGGCCGGCCGTCCCGGGCGCCGGCAGGAGCCGTCCGCCGGCCCACGCCGCCGCCCAGGCCAGCCCCAGTGCGAGCCACACCGGCACCGGGGCGAAGGACAACGCCAGGTCCAGCGCGAGGCACACCAGCCAGCCGAGCAGCACCGTTCCCGGCCACCCGCGCACCCGGGACACCCGCGCGAAAACCACCGCGAACGCGGCCAGCGACACCAATCCCAGCAGCGAAGCCGAGGCCGCTCGCGCGGCGAACGCCGCACCGTGCTCCAGGTACGTGATCAGCAGGATCGGGCCCGCGACGACCGGCATCGCGACCAGCAGACCCGTCAGCCCGGGTCCCCACCGGCGTCCGGCCAGCGACGAGCCGACCACCAACAGGGGCGCCAGGACGAGCTTCAGCAGCAGCGTCACTGGGTCCAGCCTGCCAGAGCCGGGCACTTCCACGGGAAAGTGCCGGGGTCAGCGGTCCGCGGCCTCCAGCTCGACAGCCTTCTTCATCGTCTCGCGGGCCCGCCGGCGGTCACCCGCGATGTCGTACGCGTACGCCAGCTTGTACCAGGTCCGCCAGTTCTCCTGGTCCGCCTCGACCTCCGCGCGGCGCTCGGCGAACCACGCGTCGGCGGCGTCGCGGTCCACGCGGCCCGAGGGCCGGCGCGGGAGGTCCGAGACGTCCGGGAGCGCGCCCTCTTCATCGAGCCGGCGGGACAGGCGCTGGATCTGCACCCCGTTGCGCCAGGTCATCACCACGATCCACACGCCGAGCAGCGGCAGGAGGAACACGCCCACGCCCAGTGCGATGCCGACGCCCGTACCCGTCTTGAACAGGGCAACCGCCCTGTCCGCCAACAAGAACAGGTAGACGATCAGCGCCGCCGTCAGCAGCAGCGCAACGTTCCGTGCCTTCACAGGTCGAGGACGTTTTCCAGGCCGACCGTCAGGCCGGGCCGCTTCAGCACCTCGCGCACGCCGAGCAGCACGCCCGGCATGAACGACGTCCGGTCGAGGGAGTCGTGGCGGATCGTCAGGGTCTCCCCCTCGCCGCCGAACAGGATCTCCTCGTGCGCCACCAGACCCGGCAGCCGGACCGAGTGCACGCGGACCTCCTCGACCGTCGCGCCGCGGGCGCCGTCCAGCTCGGACGTCGTCGCGTCCGGGCCCGGCGTCACGCCCGCCTCCGCGCGCGCCGCGGCGATCATCCGGGCCGTGTGCGCGGCGGTGCCCGAAGGCGCGTCCGCCTTGCGGTTGTGGTGCAGCTCGATGATCTCCGCCGACGCGTAGAACTTCGCCGCCTGGGCCGCGAACCGCATCGCCAGAACCGCGCCAAGCGCGAAGTTCGGCGCGATCAGCACGCCCACGGACGGCTTCGGCTCCAGCAGACCGCGCAGCGAAGCCAGCCGCTCTTCGCTGAAGCCCGTCGTGCCGACGACCGCGTGGATGTCGTGCTCGACCAGGTACTCGAGGTTGCCCATGACGGCGTCGGGGTGGGTGAAGTCGACTACCACCTGGGCGTCGGCGAGCGCCGAAAAGTCGTCGCCCGCGTCGAGCGCGGCCACGAGCTTCAGGTCCGAAGCGCCTTCGACGGCGTTCACCACCGTCGCGCCCATCCGGCCGCGCGCACCGAGCACACCGACGTTGACGGTCATGAAGCGATCACCTCGTGCAGGTCGTCAGGAAGGTCGTCGGCGTGAGCGTACGGCCCGACGACCGCCGCCGCCGAGACCCCGCCCGGCCGCGCGAACAAAGTGCGAGCGAGCGCACACACGTCTTCGGTGGTGACGGCGTCGATGCGGGCGATCGTGTCGTCGACACCCAGGTACCGGCCGTAGTTGAGCTCGTTCTTGCCGATCCGCGACATCCGCGACGACGTGTCCTCCAGGCCCAGCACGATCCCGCCGCGCAGCTGGCCCTTGGCGCGGGCCACTTCGGCGTCGGTCAGGCCGTCGACGCCTACCTTGTCGAGCACCTCGCGGATGACGCCGGCGACGTCGCCGAGCTTCTCCGGCTGGCAGCCCGCGTACACGGCCATGTGGCCGGTGTCGGCGTAGCTCGCGACCGACGAGTACACCTGGTAGGCCAGCCCGCGCTGCTCGCGGATCTCCTGGAACAGCCGGGAGCTCATGCCGCCGCCGAGGGCCGCGTTGAGGACCGACAGCGCGAAGCGGCGGTCGTCGTGGCGCGACAGCGACCGCAGGCCGAGCATGACGTGCGCCTGCTCGGTGTCGTCGGTGTGCAGGGCGAGCTTCGGGAGCGTCTTGATCCGGGCGCGGCCTTCGCGGGGCGCGATCGGCGTCCCGGCGCCGTCGAGACGACCGCGCAGAGCCTTGCGGACCAGCCGCAGCACCTGGTTGTGGTCGATGTTCCCGGCGACGGACAGGACCATCCGCGGCAGCGTGTAGCGGCGCTTGTAAAAGTTCCGCAGGGCCGTCGGCGACATGTCGATGATGGACTTCTCGGTGCCCAGCACCGGCCGGCCGAGCGCGTGGTCGCCGAGGATCGCCGACACGAACGTCTCGTGCAGGAGGTCCTCGGGGTCGTCGTCGCGCATCGAGATCTCTTCGAGGACGACGCTGCGTTCCATGTCCATGTCGCGGTCGGTGCAGAGCGCCTCGAAGACGACGTCGGTGACCAGGTCGACCGCGAGCGGGAGGTCGGCGTCGAGCACCTGCGCGTAGTAGCAGGTGTGCTCCTTCGCCGTGAAGGCGTTGAACTCGCCGCCGACGGCGTCGATCTCTTCGGCGATCTGCGTGGCGTCGCGGTTCTTGGTGCCCTTGAACAGCAGGTGCTCGAGGTAGTGCGCGGCGCCGGCGACGGCGGCGGGCTCGTCGCGGGAGCCGATGCCGACCCACAGCCCGACCGTGGCCGAGCGGGAGGCCGGGACGTGCTCGGTGATCACGCGCAGGCCGCCGGGGAGGACGCTGCGCTTGACGACCGCGCCGTCCGGGGTGGACTCGAGCGTGCGGGTGGTGCCGACGGGCTGTTCGTGCCCGGAAACCTGCCGTGCCATGGGGTCCTTACTCACGATGCCGTGAAGGCCCCCTCGCCGGGGAAACGGCGAGAGGGCCTTCGACGGAACTGGTGTTACTTGGCGTCGGCCTTCTCGGCGTCGGCGGGCTTGTCACCCTCGGCCGCCGGAGCCTCGTCTTCCTTGACGACGATCAGGCTGATCTTGCCGCGGTTGTCGATGTCGGCGATCTCGACGCGGAGCTTGTCGCCCACGTTGACGACGTCCTCGACCTTGGCGATCCGCTTGCCGTTGCCCAGCTTGGAGATGTGCACCAGGCCGTCCTTGCCCGGCAGCAGCGAGACGAACGCGCCGAACGCGGCCGTCTTCACCACGGTGCCGAGGAAGCGCTCGCCGACCTTGGGCAGCTGCGGGTTCGCGATGGCGTTGATCAGGTCGATCGCCGCCTCCGCCGACGGGCCGTCCGAAGCGCCCACGTAGATCGTGCCGTCGTCCTCGATGGAGATGTCGGCGCCGGTCTGCTCGGTGATCGAGTTGATCATCTTGCCCTTCGGGCCGATGACCTCGCCGATCTTGTCGACCGGGATCTTCACGCTGGTGACGCGCGGCGAGTACGGGCTCATCTCGTCCGGGCTGTCGATCGCCTCGGCGATGACCTCCAGGATGGTGGTCCGGGCGTCCTTCGCCTGCTTCAGCGCGGCCGCGAGGACCTCCGACGGGATGCCGTCGAGCTTCGTGTCCAGCTGCAGCGCGGTGATGATGTCCTTGGTGCCGGCGACCTTGAAGTCCATGTCGCCCAGGGCGTCCTCGGCACCGAGGATGTCGGTGAGCGCCACGTACCGGGTCTCGCCGTCGACCTCGTCCGAGACCAGGCCCATCGCGATGCCCGCGACCGGCGCCTTCAGCGGCACGCCGGCGTTGTACAGGCTCATCGTGGACGCGCAGACCGAGCCCATCGAGGTCGAGCCGTTGGAGCCCAGCGCCTCGGAGACCTGGCGGATCGCGTACGGGAACTCGTCGCGCTTCGGCAGCACCGGCACCAGGGCGCGCTCGGCGAGCATGCCGTGGCCGATTTCGCGGCGCTTCGGCGAACCGACGCGACCGGTCTCACCGGTGGAGAAGGGCGGGAAGTTGTAGTGGTGCAGGTAGCGCTTCGTCGTCTCCGGGGAGAGCGAGTCGATCTGCTGCTCCATGCGCAGCATGTTCAGCGTGGTGACGCCCAGGATCTGGGTTTCCCCACGTTCAAAGAGTGCCGAACCGTGCGCCCGCGGGATCACGGCGACCTCGGCCGCGAGCGACCGGATGTCGGTGAGGCCACGGCCGTCCATGCGGATCTTCTCCGTGAGGACGCGCTGGCGCATGATCTTCTTCGTCAGGGCCTTGAACGCCCCGCCGATCTCCTTGTCGCGGCCCTCGAAGGCTTCGCCCTCGCCGAGGCCGACCTTCTCCAGCACGGCGGCCTTGACCTGGTCGGTCGCGGCGTCGCGGTCCTGCTTGCCGGCGATCTGGAGGGCGTTCGCCAGGTCGTCGGTCGCGATGGCGGCGACGGCCTCGTAGACGTCCTGCTGGTAGGCCGGGTAGACCGGGAACTCGCCGGTCGGCTTCGCGGCGGCGTCGGCCAGGCGCTGCTGCGCCTCGCACAGGACCTTGATGAACGGCTTCGCGGCCTCGAGGCCCGCGGCGACCGCGACCTCGTCCGGCGCGGTGCCGCCGGCGGCGATCAGGTCGAGCGTGTGCTCGGTGCCCTCGGCCTCGACCATCATGATCGCGACGTCATCGCCGACGATGCGGCCCGCGACCACCATGTTGAAGGTGGCCTTCTCCAGCTGCGACCAGGTCGGGAACGCAACCCACTGGCCCTCGATCAGCGCGACGCGGACGCCGCCGACCGGGCCGGAGAACGGCAGGCCGGCGATCTGGGTCGACGCCGAGGCGGCGTTGATGGCCAGGACGTCGTACGGGTCGTCCGGGTTGAGGCTCTGGACGGTGATGACGACCTGGATCTCGTTGCGGAGACCGTCGGCGAACGACGGGCGCAGCGGCCGGTCGATCAGGCGGCAGGTCAGGATCGCGTCGGTCGACGGGCGGCCCTCGCGGCGGAAGAACGCGCCGGGGATGCGGCCCGCGGCGTACATGCGCTCTTCGACGTCCACGGTCAGCGGGAAGAAGTCGAAGTGCTCCTTCGGGTGCTTCGACGCGGTCGTCGCCGAGAGCAGCATGGTCTCTTCGTCGAGGTACGCGACGACGGCGCCGGCGGCCTGCTTGGCCAGGCGGCCCGTCTCGAAACGAACGGTGCGAGTGCCGAACTTGCCGTTGTCGATCACGGCTTCGGTCTCGTGCACGGTGACTCCGGTGGAGTCGGTCATAGGGTGTTTCTCCTCTTTAGTTCCATCGCATCCGGCGCGAGTCTCCCACCCTGGGACCCGTTTCGCCTGAGGACGCTCGAGGAGAGGTGCCGGTCTTCGATCGAAGCCCCCGGGACGCTTCCCGGGAACCACTACCGAGGACCGGCGGACGGATCCTCGTGCGCGCTCGCGCCGTTTCTGTCCTTCTGCACCGAGGGGGAGCAGCCGGCGGCCACTCCCCCTCGGGTTGAAGCTATCGGCGCAGGCCGAGGCGCTGGATCAGCGCACGGTAACGCTCGATGTCCACCTTCATCACGTAGTTCAGCAGCCGGCGGCGACGGCCGACCAGCAGCAGGAGCCCGCGACGCGAGTGGTGGTCGTGCTTGTGAGCCTTGAGGTGCTCGGTGAGGCCGACGATCCGCTTGGTCAGCAGCGCGACCTGGGCCTCGGGGGATCCCGTGTCCGAGTCGTGCACGCCGTACTCGGCCAGGATCGACTTCTTCTCTTCGGTGGACAGCGCCACTTGTGTTGCTCCTCGAAATAATCAGTGCCGTGCGGCCCCGGACGCCGGATGCACGCCGGGAAGACGGTCACGGCCGCCACGGACTGCAGCCGGACCCGCTCGTGAGGTTACCAGCCCGCTGAACAGCGTCTTCAGGCGCCGTCCAGCTCGAAGACGCGCGCCACCCGGTAGCGGGGGCCACCCGGCTCGCGCTCGCTGGTCATCAGCGCCACCTCGGCGGCGCGCCAGCTCCGGCTCGTGAAGCCGGCGAGCTCTTCGGTCCAACGCGCGGCGAGCCCGGGTTCTTCCCGGGGGAACCGCGCGAGCGTCAGGTGGGCCGTGTAGGGCCTCGCCTCGGCGTCGGCCCCCGCGGCGTGCGCGAGGGGCGTCAGCTCCGATCCGGCGACAGTCAACCACAGCACCCCGGGGAACGTCGCGGCCTTTTCCAGCCGGACGTCGACGCTCGCCCGCCCGGTCAGGCGGTCGGCCAGCCAGGCCGCGCGGGTCTCGACGTCGTCGGGCCCGTAGTAGGCGAGGGTGACGTGCCAGCGCTCCGGCGGCTCCCAGCGCAGGCCGTCGCCGGGTTCGCCGAGGGCCGCGGCGACCTGCTCGACGACGTCGTCCGGCGGGACCAGCGCGCTGAACAGGACCGGCATCAGGAGCCGTTGCCCGCCCGGCGCAGCAGGTCGGCGATGGCCGGGAAGTCGTCGTCGAGGCGCTTGGCGGCCTCGCCGAGGTCCTCGTCCTCGGCGACGTCACGCAGGTAGGCGAGGACGCGGCGGTCCTCGTTGATCACCGGGATGTTGTCGCGGCCGACGGTCGGACGGGAGTCGCGGACGTCCTCCATCGCGGCGAGCATCGCGTCGCGGTTGCCCGCGGCGACCTCGGGCACGAGGATCTTGCGCTCGAGCATGATCATCCTGGCCAGCACGACCGGGTTGCCGATCTTGGCCCGCCGGCCGCTCATCACCTGGCTGAGCATGGGGGCGCTGATCCCGAGGACCTCGGCCAGGAACGCCTGCGAAACGTCGAAAGCGACCACGAGCCGGCGCACGCGGTCGCCGAGCGGCTCCCCGTACCACTCGCGCTGCAACGCGATGTTGCGCTGGACGATCTTGTGGTCCTCCACCAGTCCCAATCCCCTAACCCCGCTCGCGCACACCGTCCGTGAGCATTTTGCCATCGCTGTCACGTGCGTGAACGCGAATTCCCCTATTCGCCCCCGGTAGGGGTGTCCGGGGGCACCTCCAGTGCCTTTCTCGTCTCGATCACGTCGTCGTCGATCTGCGTGACCAGCCCGGCCGAGTCGGCGAACCGGACCTGGTCGCGCAGCCGCGTCACGAAGTCGATGGCCACGTGCTGGCCGTAGAAGTCCTCGTCGACGTCGAGGACGAACGCCTCGACGGTCCGCTCGCGCCCGGAGAACGTCGGGTTCGTGCCGACCGAGACCGCGGCGCGCAGCCGGCGCGACGGATCGGCCGAGCGGGTGAACCAGGCGCTGTAGACGCCGTCGGCCGGGACGGCGGCGAAGCGGGGCGTCGACAGGTTCGCCGTCGGGTAGCCGAGCTCGTGGCCGCGGCCGTCGCCGCGCACGACGATGCCTTCGAGGCGGTGCGGCCGGCCGAGCGCTTCGGCCGCGGCGACGACGTCCCCGGCGTCGATGCACGACCGGACGTAGGTGCTGGAGAACGTGATCGCCGACTGGTCCTCTTCGGACAGTTCTTTGCCCTGCAGTTCGGCGCCGTAGGCGGCGAAGCCGAACCGGCGGCCGAGGGTGCGCAGCAGGGCGACGTCGCCGGCGGCCTTGGCGCCGAAGGTGAAGTTGTCGCCGACGATCACCGCGGCCGCGTGCAGCCGGTCGACGAGCACCTCGTGCACGAACTCCTCCGGCTGCAGCCGGGACAGCTCCAGGGTGAAGGGCAGCACGCAGAAGACGTCGATGCCGAGGCCTTCGACGATCTCCGCCTTGCGCCGCAACGTGGTCAGCTGCGCCGGGTGGCTGCCCGGGCGCAGGACCTCCGACGGGTGCGGGTCGAACGTCAGCATCACGCTCGGCAGCCCGCGTTCGGCCGCCGCGGCGACGGTCCGGCTCACCAGCTCCTGGTGCCCGCGGTGCACACCGTCGAACACGCCGATGGTGACCACGCACCGGCCCCAGCCCCCGGGGAGGTCCCCCAGCCCACGCCACCGCAGCACGTCAGACTCCCGTCTCTCAAGAGCCACCCTAGGCGGGCAGCAACACCACCACTGCGCGGGACACGCCTTCTTCGTCGGCGGCCAGCGCGAGCACCCGGCCGTCGGGCCCGAAGACGCCGTAAGTTCCGTCGAGACCGGCGGCCGGGATGCGCTGGCCGTGCCGGACCGCCTTCGCCGTGGCGGCGTCGAGGTCGCGGCGCGGGAAGGCCGCGGCGACCGCGGCGTCGAGGTCCAGGCTCAGTTCCGGCTGCTCTTCGAGCTGGTCGAGGGTCCGGGCCTTGGCGAGGGTGAACGGGCCGACAGTCGTGCGCCGCAGCGCCTTCAGGTGCCCGCCGACGCCGAGGTCCGCGCCGAGGTCGCGGGCCAGCGCGCGGACGTAGGTGCCGGACGAGCACTCGACGACGGCGTCGACCTCGACGCGGTCGTCCTCGTGGCGGATGCCGAGGACGTCGAAGCGGTAGACGGTCACCGGACGGGCCGGGATCACGACGTCCTCGCCGGCGCGGACGCGGGCGTAGGCGCGCTTGCCGTCGATCTTGACCGCGCTGACCGCGCTCGGCACCTGCTGGATGTCGCCGGTGAGCTTTTCGACGCCGTTCGCGATGTCTTCGTCGGTGACGTTCGCGGTCTCGGCTTCGGTGAGGACCTCGCCCTCGGCGTCGTCGGTCGTGGTGCTGCTGCCGAGGCTGAGGGTGGCGAGGTAGGTCTTGCGGTCCAGCGCCAGGTGGCCGAGCAGCTTGGTCGCGCGCTCGATGCCGAGCACCAGCACGCCGGTCGCCATCGGGTCGAGCGTGCCGGCGTGCCCGACCTTGCGGGTGCCCATGATCCGGCGGGCGCGGGCGACGACGTCGTGCGACGTCATGCCGGCGGGCTTGTCGACGATCAGGAGACCGGGCGGCGGGGCGGGACGGCGGGGCGGTTTGGGGCTCGACACGCGGCAAACCCTACTGGCCGCCGATCGTGGGTCGATCAGGCCGCTCGGGCAGGCTGGGCGCATGCGGATCAGACACCAGGTGGTCACCTTCGACGCGGCCGACCTCGCGGCCGAAAGCAGCTTCTGGGCCGGCGTGCTCGGCGGCGAGGTGGACGAGGACGGCGATTGGCACATGGTCACCGTGGCCGGGGCGCCGCGGATCGGCGTCCAGCTCGCGCCCGGCCACACGCCGCCGGCGTGGCCGGACGGGCCGGTACCCCAGCAGGTGCACCTCGACCTGTGGGTCGAGGACTTCGCCGAAGCCCACGAACACGTCACGGCGCTCGGTGCCACCGTGCTGAAGGCCGCGGCCGGCAGCACGTCCGGCGACGACTTCCAGGTGTACGCCGACCCGGCCGGGCACCCCTTCTGCCTGTGCTGGCTGGTGCCCTGACACTCCGGCGGCCACGATCGGCGTCCGCCAGGATGGGGGTGTGACGGACATCGAAGCCCGGGCCGTCCGGCCCGCCGAACTGGAAGCCGTCGCCGAACTGCGGTGGCGCTGGGTGGCCGAGCAGGACGGCCTGCCCGGTGACGGCCGCGCGGAGTTCGTGCGCGAGTTCGCCCGGTGGGCGCGGGAGAACGCGGCCACCCACCACTGCCTCGTGGTCGTACAGGACGGGCGGGTGCTCGGGATGGCGTTCCTGGCGGTCACCCCGCGCGTGCCGACGCCGACGGCGTTCACGAGGGCCTGCGGCGACGTGCAGAGCGTCTACGTCGTGCCGGAAGCGCGTCGCGGCGGGCTCGGCGGGATGCTGATCGAAGCCGTCCTGCGGCTGGCCGAAGAGCTGGAGCTGGAGCGCGTCACCGTGCACTCCTCGGGGTCGGCCGTGCCGGCCTACGAGCGGCGCGGGTTCGCGGTCGCGCCGCAGCTGCTGCAGGCGTCGGTCAAGCGGCCACGATCGGCGTCTCCGGCAGGGCGGCGTCCCAGCGGCGGCGGGTGATCCGGACGGGCAGCTCCTCGCCGCGGGCCTCGGCCAGGAAGAGGTGGGCGCGGGTGCGGCGCCACCACACGAGCATCCGGGCCGTGCCCAGCGCCAGGATCGCGACGATGGCCAGCAGCGAGAGCCGGAAGCTGCCGCCGGTCCACTGCAGCAGCACGCCGACGAGCAGGGCGGCGATGGTCGTCGCCACGAAGCCGCCGACGTTCACCACGCCGGTCGCGGTGCCGACGCGGCTGAGCGGGTTGTAGTCGCGGGCGAGGGCGAAGCCGATCATCGACGCCGGGCCGCCGAGGGCGAGGAACGCGAAGGCGGGCACCAGGACCGGCACGGGCACCGTGCCCGGCCAGCTCAGCAGCAGCGCCCAGATCAGCGCGGCCCCGCCGATGTAGCCGCCGACCAGCGGCATCCGCAGCGACGGGTGCCGGCCGATCACGCCGCCGAGCAGCGGGCCGCCGGCCATCGAGCCGAAGACGAACACGGTGAGCAGCGCACTGGCGGTGGCCTTCGACTGGCCCTGGCCCTGCACGAGCCACGGGACGCCCCACAGCAGCGTCAGGGCGTTGGGGGCGAACATCGTGCTGAAGTGGACCCAGAAGCCCAGGCGCGTCCCCGGCGTCCGCCAGGCCTCGGCGACCTGGTGGGCGAGCTGGCGCGGACGGACTTCTTCGCGGACGGGCGGCTGTTCGCCGGCCGGGACGTCGCGGACGCGCAGGGCCACGACGACGGTGTAGAGGACGGTGATGGCGCCGACGGCGAGGAAGGTCGGCGTCCAGCCGGCGCCGTCGAGCACCAGCGAGAGCGGGACGGTGGCGGCGAGGTTGCCGATGTAGCCGACGGCCGCGGTGAACGACGTCAGCAGCGCGTACTGGCGGCCCGGGAAGTGGGCGGCGACCAGGCGCAGGACGCTGACGAAGGTGAGCGCGTCGCCGAGGCCGAGGACGCCGCGGGCGAGCAGGCCGAGGCCGTAGGAGTGGGCGACGCCGAGGAGGAGCTGGCCGGCGCCCAGGATCAGCACGGCGACGGTGAGGACGCGGCGGGGGCCGTAGCGGTCGACCAGGACGCCGGTCGGGATCTGCATGGCGGCGTAGACGCCCACCTGCAGGACGGTGAACGTCCCGAGCGCGGCCGCACCGACGCCGAAGCGTTCGGCCGCCTGCAGCCCGGCGACGCCGAAGGAGGTGCGGTGGAAGACCGCGAGGAGGTAGACGGTGACGGCGGCGAGCCAGATGAGCCAGGACCGGGCGGTGGCGCGGCCGGTGGCGGGCGGCACAAGTTCCTCCAGGGATTCGGCGTTTCGTGGTGGACGCCTGCGCTGCCGTCCCTACTACTTGTAGCGCCTAAGCAACGACGAAACATAGCTGTTATCCCGGTGGCGTTCACCACATGGTTTTATGTGAATCTCCTTCATATTCGGGGGTGGTGTGGTGACCGGGCTCCACGGGGCGCACGCGGTGATCACGGGCGGGTCCAGCGGGATCGGGCTGGCGACGGCGGCGGCACTGGGTGCGCGTGGCGCGTCGGTGTCACTGGTGGCGCGGGACGAATCCCGGCTGCGGAAGGCGTCCGTGTCGTTGAAGTCACGCGGGTATTCGGTGCGGACCGCGGTGGCCGACGTCTCCTCGCAGGAGGAGGTGGCCGCGGCTTTCGCTGGTTTGGTTTCCGTCGCCGGGCCGTGCGATGTGCTGGTGACGTGTGCGGGGCAGGCGCGTCCGGGCGAGTTTCTTTCGCTGGACGACGAGGTGTTCCGGCGGATGGTGGAGGTCGACTACTTCGGGACGCTGCACGCGGTTCGGGAGGTGGCGCCGTCGATGGTCCGGCGGCGGTCGGGATCGATCGTGGCGATTTCCTCGGCGGCCGCGGTGCTGGGGATTTACGGGTACACGGCGTACGCGCCGGCGAAGTTCGCGGTGCGGGGGTTGATGGAGGCGTTGCGGGACGAGCTGAACCCGGCCGGGGTGCACGTCGCTTGTGTGTATCCGCCGGACGTGGACACGCCGCAGCTGGCCGAGGAGAACCGGTGGAAGCCGGTCGAGACGGCGGCGATCAGCGGGACCATCCGGCCGATGGCGGCGGAGGCCGTCGCTTCGGCGATCGTGCGGGCGGTGGAGCGGGAACGGTACGCCGTCTACCCGGATCGGTCGGTGGCTTTGCTGGCGGCTTTGGGGCCGTTGGCGGCGCCGTTCTTGCGGCGGATGGTGGACCGGCGGGTCCGGCACGCCCGGCGGGCTTGACTCACGCGGGGCGGATCGCTCCCGTCACCGCCCAGTTGCCGCCCCGCCAGCGGACCAGCACGAACACCAGCCTCAGCACCATGAAGAGCGACAGCCCGATCCAAATCCCCGTCAGGCCCCACCCGAAGGCCAGCGAAGCCCAGATCAGCGGCAAGAAACCCAGGGCCGCGCTGCCGAGGGTCGCGTTGCGCAGGAAGGCCGCGTCGCCCGCTCCCAGCAACACTCCGTCCAAGGCGAACACCACCCCCGCTATCGGCTGCAGGGCCACGAAGAACCACCACGCGTGCGGGATCTCGGCCAGCACCCCCTGATCCGACGTGAACGCGTGCGGCAGCACCCACGACAGCGCCGCGAACAGCACGCACAGGAAGCACCCCAGCAGGAGCCCGTACCCCGTGATCTGCGCCGCCACCCCGCGCGCCTGCCTCGCCGAGTTCGCGCCCAAGGCGGCGCCCACCAGGGACTGGGCCGCGATCGCCACCGAGTCCAGCACCAGCGCCAGGAACGTCCACAGCTGCAGCACCACCTGGTGCGCGCCCACCGCTTCCGTCGACGTGCGGGCCGCCACCGCCGCCGCCGAAATGAAGCACGCTTGGAACGCCAGGCTGCGCAGCACCAGGTCGCGGCCCAGGCCCAGCTGGGCGCGCATCACCTTGAAGTCCGGGCGCAGGCCGACCTTTTCGCGCACCAGCGCCACGATGAACAGCGACGCCGAGATCACCTGCGCCACGACGTTCGCGATCGCCGAGCCCTCCAGCCCGAGGTCCGCGCCGTAGACGAGCACCGGGCACAGCACCGCGGAAATCCCGTTGCCCGCCAGCACGTACCGCAGCGGCTTCGCGGCGTCCTGGACCCCGCGCATCCAGCCGTTGCCCGCCATGGTGACGAGGATCAGCGGCGCCCCGAACAGCGCGATCCGCACCCACGACACGGCCGCGCCGGCGACCTCGTCACTGCCCGACAGCGCCCGCGCGATCGGCCACGCCAGCAGCTGCCCCGCCGCCAGCACCACGAGCCCGACGAGCACCGCCAGCCACGTCGCCTGGACGCCTTCGCGGACCGCGTCGGCGCGCCGGCCGGCCCCGTGCAGCCGGGCGGTGCGGGACGTCGTGCCGTACGACAGGAACGTCAGCTGGCTCGACACCTGGGCCAGCACGACCCCGCCGAGCGCGAGCCCGGCCAGCGGCAGCGCGCCCAGGTGGCCGACGACGGCGGTGTCGACCAGCACGTACAACGGCTCGGCGGCCAGCACCCCCAGCGCGGGCACGGCCAGGCCGAGCACGCGCTTGGCCGGGAGCCGCTCCGTCTCCTCCACGTTCACCACGAACCGGACTCTAACCGCCGGGGCCGACAGTTTCTGACCGGTGGGAACTGGGGAACTTTCGACGGCTGTCGTCCGACTGGTGCGGGGGCCGGCCGGCTACAGCAGCGGGGCCCGCTCCAGCGCCTCCCGCAACCCCGCGAGAACCTCCTCAGCCGTCCCCGCGATCGTGCAGCCCGCCGCCTGCCGGTGACCGCCGCCGCCGAACTCGGCCGCTACCGCCGATACGTCGATTCCGATCGAGCGCAGCGAAATCTGCCACTGGGCCGGGTTCGTCACGTCCTGCTTGAGCACCGCCGCGACCGCCGCCTCGCGGACCGACCGGACCACGTCGATCACCGACTCGACCTCTTCGCCGCGGACCGTCCGTGCCTCGTCCACGCGCACCACCGCGTGCACGAAACCCCGCCCCTGCGCCGCTTCCGGCTCCAAAGAAGCCTCGCGAAGCACCGACGACAGCATCGGCAGCCACTCGAACGGCCGCTCGTCGACGATCCGCCGCACCACCTTCTCCGGATCCACGCCCGCCTCCAGCAGCCGCGCGGCCATGCGGTGCGTCTCCGGGCTCGCCCGGCGGAACCCGCTCGTGTCGGTGACGATCCCCGCGTAGATCCCGCGCGCGATCGGCTCGTCCAGCTCGACGCCCAGCGCGTCCAGGATCCGGAACACCAGGATCGCGCTGGCCTCGGCGCTCTCGTCGACGACGTTGCAGCCGCCGTAGAACGTGTTGGTCGCGTGGTGGTCGATCACCAGCACCGCGCCGGCGAGCTCGACGCGCCCGGCGAGCCGGCCCAGCCGCTTCGGCACCGGCGTGTCGACGCAGACCAGCAGCGCTTCGCTGTCGGGCAGGTCGTCCGGGTGGGTGAGCAGGCCGTCCTCGTCGAGCCACCGCAGCGTCTCCGGGGCCTCGTCCGGCTCGCCGAACGAGACGCGGACGCGCGCGCCGCGCTGGTGCAGCGCCCGGCCGAGGGCGAGCGCGCTGCCGAGGGCGTCCGCGTCCGGGCGGACGTGGCCGAGCACCGTCACGTCGGTCGCCGACGCGAGCAGCGCGGCCGCGTCCCGGATGTCCTGCGCCAAAGTAGGGGTCACGGTGCGTCACGCTACGCTCTGCGGGATGCCTGAGTACGTGATCCTGGTCCACCCGTCAGCCAACCGGGTCTACGCCGCCTCCTCCCCCGCGCTGCTGCGCGCCGAGCTGGCGGTGTTCGGCGCGGTGCTGCCGGCCGAGCTGTCCGGGATCGAGGAGGTCGAGCTCGGCGGCGTCGGGTACGTGCGCTTCACCAGCTCGGTGCCCCTCGGCGAGCGCGACCTCGCGCTGCTGTCGAACCTTTCGTCGCTCTACGCGCTGTTCGAGCTGGGTGACGGCGTTCTCCGTCCGGTCACCGTGACGCCGCTGGCGAAGGCCGACTCGGACCTGCTGACCATCCAGAAGTACCCGGGCAAGACCAACGAGTCGTTCACGAAGCTGCTGCTGAACGTGACGCTGCTGGCCACCGCGGACCCGTTCTCCGACCGGCCGAAGTACCTGCTCGACCCGCTGTGCGGCCGCGGCACCACGCTCAACCAGGCGATGATGTACGGCCTGCACGCGACCGGCCTGGACGTCGACGCCAAGGACTTCGAGGCCTACGAAGCGTTCATCAAGACGTGGCTGCGCAACAAGCGCGTCAAGCACACCGCCGACTCGGGACAGTTGCGACGCAACAAGGTCCGGCTCGGCCGGCGCCTCGACATCGAGTACGCGCTCGACAAGGAAGCGTACAAAGCGGGCGACACCCGCAAGCTCACCTACTTCCAGGCCGACACGCTGACCACCGACGAGGTGCTGCGGGCGAACTCCACCGACGTGATCGTCACCGACGCGCCCTACGGCGTCCAGCACGGCAGCCACCGCGAAACGGGCCTGCAGCGCAGCCCGCGCGACCTGCTCGCCGCGGCCGTCCCGGTGTGGACGCGGGTGCTGCGGCCCGGCGGGGCGCTCGGCATCTCGTGGAACACCACCGTGTTGCCGCGCGAGGAGCTCGTCGAGGTGCTGCGCAAGGCCGGGCTCGACGTCCGCGAAGGCGGGCCGTGGGACGAGTTCACCCACCGGGTCGACCAGGCCATCCTGCGTGACCTGGTCGTCGCGGTGAAGCCCGCTTCCTAGGACTGCGTCAGCTCGGGCTTGGTCACCTGCCCGTTCTCCTCGGGAGCCACGGCGGGCGCGGGCGACGTGCTCAGGCCGCGCTTCACCGAGTCCAAGATGGACAGTCCCTGGCCGACGAGCCCGGCGGCCATCTCGCCGAGGCCGTCGGCGCCGTTGAGGATGTTGACGTTCGCGCCGGACAGGCCGCGCCCGGCTTCCTTGACGATCTGCGGCAGCTGGTCGATGAGCATCCGGTCGAGCGCGACCCGGTTGTTCGACGCGGCCGCCTCCGCCTGCACGCGCATCCGCTCCGCCTCGGCCAGCGCGAGGATGCGGATCCGCTCGGCCTCCGCGTCCGCCGGCTTGATCACCTCGGCCACCAGCTGCTGCTGACGCAGTTCGGCCTCGCGCTGGGCCAGTTCCGTGCGCGCGTCGATGACCTCCTGCTGCGCCTTGGCCTGCGCGAGCGGACCGGCCTGGGCGGCCTCGGCCTGGGCCGCCTCGACCTCGGCGCGGTACTGCGCCTGCACGATCGACGTCTGCCGGGCGTACTCCGCCTGCGTCCGCTGGGACTTCTGCTCGGCCTCCGCGGCGGTCTGGTTCGCCACCGCCTGGGCGATCTGGGCGTCCCGCTGGATGGCGGCGTTGTGCGGCGCGGCCATCGCGGCGATGTAGCCGAGCTTCATGTCGTCGATCGACTGGATCTGCAGCGCGTCGACGGTCAGCCCGATCTTCGCCATCTCCACGGCCGAGCCGTCCAGCACCTCGGTCGCGAGCTTCTGCCGCTCGGTGATGATCTCCTCGACCGTCATCGACCCGATGATCGAGCGCAGGTGCCCGGCGAAGATCCGCCCGGTCAGCACGGACATCTGGTCCTGGTCGGAGAGGAACCGCTGGCCGGCGTTGACGATGCTCTCGGTGTCGTTGCCGACCTTGAACGCGATCACCGCCCGCACGGTCAGGGCGATGGCCTGTTTCGTGACGCACACTTCGGTCACTTCGGCCTCACACATGGAAAGCGTGAGGAACCGGACCTTCCGGAAGACCGGCATGACGAACGCGCCGTGGCCGGTGACGACCCGGAACGGCGACGCGCCCTTGCTGTGCTTGCCCCCGGAGATCAGCATCGCCTCGTTGGGCGCGGGAACGCGGTACCCGAACATGGCTGTCCTTATTCAGAAGGATCCGAGGCGTCCCACGCCACGACGTCGACCGTGCGCCGGCCCCGGGTTTCCACGACCAGGACGGTCGTGCCCTTCGGCAGCTCCGTGTCGGACCAGGCAAGGAAGGTTTCCAGGCCGCCCCTGATCCTGATCAGCACCTCCCCGGGTCCCCGCTGCCCGCGGGTGCCGACGAGGAGGACTCCGGTGCGGCCGGCCGGGGACAGGTCGGAGTGCATGCGCCGACCTCCCTCGATGGCCGTCTCGGTGCGGGATCCCCCGCTGGCACCATTGTGCTCCCGGCGCACGCGGGCGGTGGGCACTGTGAGGTTCCGATCAGGAGGCAACCTTCGCGGCTATACTCCGGAGCGTGACCGTCGAGCAACGTCCCCTGCGCGCGGACGCCCGGCGCAACCGGGAAGCGCTGGTGGCGGCCGCGCGGGAGGTGTTCGGCGCCAAGGGCGTCGACGCCCCGCTCGACGAGATCGCGCGCCGCGCCGAAGTCGCGATCGGGACGCTCTACAACCGGTTCCCGACCCGGGCCGACCTGGTCGAGGCGGCGTTCCTGCCGACGCTGGAAGAAGCCCAGGCGGTCACCGAAGAAGCCCTCGCCGTGGCCGACCCGTGGGACGGTTTCGTGCTCTTCCTCGAGCGGTCGGTGCTGATGCAGGTCTCCGACCGCGGCTTCACCGAAGTGTGCTCGCGTGTGTTCGACCCCGCGTCGGGACTGGAGAAAGCCAAGCAGGCCAACGGTTCCCGGATGAACCGGATCATCTCGCGCGCTCAGGAGGCCGGCGCGTTGCGGACGGACTTCCGCGCGGAAGACCTGGCGATCGTGTTCGCCGCGGCGACGGCGACCCCGGACTGGCGGCGCGCGCTCGGCATGGTCCTCGACGGACTGCGGGCGCGATGACCTGGCTGGCGGACACCCGCACGTCGTACGACACGGTGGCGGCGAGCTACGCCGAGTTCGTTTCCGGCGCCCTGGACAAGCAGCCGCACATGCGGGCGGCGCTGGCGCTGTTCGCGGCCGAGGTCGACGGGCCGGCGGTGGACGTCGGCTGCGGCCCGGGCCACTTCACGGCGCACCTGGCCTCGCTGGGCGCCGAGGTGTCCGGTATCGACCTTTCGCCCGCGATGGTCGACCTGGCCCGGCAGACCCATCCGGAACTGCGGTTCGACGTGGGCTCGATGACGGACCTGGCGCTGCCCGCGGAGTCGGTGGCGGGCGTGCTGGCGTTCTGGTCGCTGATCCACGTCCCGGACGAGTCGGTACCGGTGGCACTCGGGCACTTCCGGCGGGTGCTGCGGCCGGGCGGCCTGCTGGTGATCGGCTACCACGTCGGCGTGGGAACGCGGCTGAAGACCCAGGGCTACGGCGGGCACCCGATGCGGGTCCACGTCCACCTGCGGCAACCGTGGTGGCTGGCCAAACGGGTGCGCGCGGCCGGGTTCACGATCGAGGCGGAGTGGGCGCTGAACCCCGGAAACGAAGTGTCGCAGGCGATTCTCTTCGCGCGCGCGTCAGTTTAGGCGCTGTCCCACGAACTTCAGGACGTCCGGCAGGATCCCGCGCCAGTACTCGTCCTGGTGACCGCCGGGGGAAAACCTCGACACGGCAGGCGAAACCGCCTTCACCAGCTTGCGGTCCGCGCTCAGGAACGGGTCGGACTCGCCGCACCAGACGCCCACCGCGTCCGGGCGCAGTTCTCCCGTGTGCAGCAACGGTTCCTCGGCACGCCAGTTGGCCTCGTCCGAGAACACCTTGCGGCTGCGGGCATCCGGCCAGCTGACGAACAGGGCCGCGCTCGCCGTCGCGACCGCCTTCAGGTCCGGGTGCGCGCGGGCGAAGCGCAGGGCGCCGAAGCCGCCCATGGAAATGCCGAACACCGCGGACGCCGGACGCAGGTCGCGGGCCGTCAGCCAGGCCGGGACTTCGTCGGTGAGCATGCGCTGCGGGTCGTCGTCCTCGCCGACGCCGACCCAGTAGTGGTCGCCGTCGACCGCGGCCACCGCGAACGGCGGGACGCCCTCGCGCACGGCCCGCGTCAACGCCGCGGGAACTCCCAGGTCGAGGAACGTCCGCGCGCGGGCGCCGCGGCCGTGCAGGGCCAGGCACACGGGCAGTCCCGACGACGGGACGCCTTCGGGCGTGATGAGGACCAGGTCGACGTCCGTGCCGCGGGCGGCCGAGGGCATGCGCTGGACCGTCACCGGCGCGCTCGGCGCCGAGGGGCGGGTCGGGGCCGGCACCGGGGGTGGGCCCGGCGCCGGTTCGGCGGACGAGCAGCCCGCCAGCAGCGCCAGTGTGCTGCCGGCGAGCAGGCCGCGGCGGGAGAGCACGGGGTCAGCCCCGGCTCTCCTCCTCCGCGAGCTCGTCGTCGTCTTCGGTGTCTTCGCGGGGTGCCTTGTACGGGTCGGCGTCGCCCGCGTGCTGGGCGCCGGCGGAACGGCGCGCGACCTCCGCGTCGGCCTCGCGGGCCTTCGCCAGGAGGTCCTCGATCCGCTTCGACTCCTCGGGGATCGTGTCCGCGACGAACGTCAGCGTCGGCGTGTAGCGGACCCCGGTGCCCTGGCCGACCTTCGTGCGCAGCACGCCGCGCGCCGATTCGAGCGCGGCCGCCGCACCGGCGAAGTCCGGGACGGAGTCCAGCTTCTCGCCGAGCACCGTGTAGTACACCGTGGCGTCGTGCAGATCGCCGGTGACCTTCGTGTCCGTGATGGTCACGTAGTTCAGCCGGGGGTCCTTGACCTCGTGCTCGATCGCGGACGCCACGATCTGCGAGATCCGCTTCGCGAGCTTGCGAGCCCGAGCCGGATCAGCCATGTCGTTCTCCTAGAAAAAAGATCTAATCGTCTGGACCGAGCAGCCGGCGGCGGGCGGAGAGCAGTTCGAACTCCGGCCGGCTCGCCACGTACCGCTCACACGAGTCGAGCACGTCCCGGACGTGCTCGCCACCTTCGGCGACCACGGCCACCCCGATGAGGGTCCGGCGGTGCAGGTCGGCGTGCCCGGCTTCGGCCACCGACACGGCGAAGCGCTTGCGCACCTCGGCCAGCACCGGACGGACCACGGATCGCTTCTGCTTCAGCGAATGGACGTCGCCGAGCAGGATGTCGAGCTCGAGAGCTCCGACGAACATAGGCAGTTTGGGTGGTGTAGTAGGGAGACACCGGGTGCGCGCGAACGCGCACCCGGTGCCGGACTTCCTTACGCGCGGGGCTTCTCGCGCTGCTCGTACGTCTCGATCACGTCGTCGACCTTGATGTCGCCGTACGAACCGAGCGTCAGACCGCACTCGTAGCCCTCGCGGACCTCGACCACGTCGTCCTTGAACCGCCGCAGCGAGCTGATCGGCAGGTTCTCCGCGACGACCGTGCCGTCGCGGAGCAGACGGGCCCGGGCGTTGCGCCGGATCTCGCCGGACATGACCAGGCAACCCGCGATCGTGCCGATCTTGGAGGACTTGAAGACCTCGCGAACCTCCGCGCGGCCCAGCTCGACCTCTTCGTACTCCGGCTTGAGCATGCCCTTGAGGGCCTGCTCGATCTCGTCGATCGCCTGGTAGATGACCGTGTAGTACCGGACGTCGACGCCCTCGCGGGTGGCCCGCTCGGTCGCCTTGCCCTGGGCGCGGACGTTGAACCCGAGGACGATCGCGTCGGACGCGGTCGCCAGGTCGATGTCCGACTCGGTCACGCCACCGACACCGCGGTGGACCACGTTCAGCTCGACCTCGTCGCCGACGTCCAGCTGGAGCAGCGAGGCTTCGAGGGCCTCGACCGTACCCGAGTTGTCACCCTTGATGATCAGGTTGAGGCTGTTCGTCTCCTTCAAGGCGGAGTCGAGGTCCTCGAGGCTGACCCGCTTGCGGCGCGACGCGTTGAGCGCGTTGCGCGTACGAGCGGCGCGGCGCTCGGCGATCTGCCGGGCGACGCGGTCCTCGTCGACCACCAGGAAGGTGTCGCCCGCACCCGGCACCGAGGTGAACCCGATGACCTGGACGGGACGCGACGGCAGCGCCTCGGTGACGTCGACGTTGTGCTCGTCGACCATCCGGCGGACGCGGCCGTAGGCGTCACCCGCCACGACCGAGTCGCCGACGCGCAGCGTGCCGCGCTGGACCAGGACGGTGGCCACCGGGCCGCGGCCGCGGTCGAGGTGCGCCTCGATCGCGACACCCTGGGCCTCCATGTCCGGGTTGGCCCGGAGGTCCAGAGCGGCGTCGGCGGTCAGCAGGATCGCCTCGAGCAGGCCGTCGATGTTGATGTTCTGCCGCGCGGAGATCTCGACGAACATCGTGTCGCCGCCGTACTCCTCGGCGACCAGGCCGTACTCGGTCAGCTGCTGCCGGATCTTGTCCGGGTTCGCGCCTTCCTTGTCGATCTTGTTGATCGCGACCACGATCGGGGCCTTGGCGGCCTGCGCGTGGTTGATCGCCTCGACCGTCTGCGGCATCACACCGTCGTCGGCCGCCACCACGATCACCGCGATGTCGGTCGAGTTGGCACCACGGGCACGCATGGCGGTGAACGCCTCGTGACCCGGGGTGTCGATGAAGGTGATCAGCCGCGGGTTGCCCTCGAGCTCGGTCTCGATCTGGTACGCACCGATGTGCTGCGTGATGCCGCCGGCCTCGCTCTCGCGGACCTTCGTCTTCCGGATCGTGTCGAGCAGCCGGGTCTTACCGTGGTCGACGTGACCCATGATGGTCACGACCGGCGGCCGGACCTGCAGATCCTCTTCGCCACCGGCGTCGTCGCCGTAGGTGATGTCGAAGGTCTCCAGCAGCTCGCGGTCTTCTTCCTCGGGGCTGACGACCTGAACCGTGTAGTTCATTTCGCCGCCGAGCAGCTCGAGGATGTCGTCCGACACGGACTGCGTCGCGGTGACCATCTCGCCGAGGTGGAAGAGCACCTGCACCAGCGAAGCCGGGTTGGCGTCGATCTTCTCGGCGAAGTCGGTCAGCGAAGCACCCCGCGGCAGCCGGATCGTCTCGCCCTGCCCCTTGGGCAGGCGGACGCCGCCGACGCTGGGCGCCTGCATGTTGTCCATGTACTCCTGGCGCTTCTGCCGCTTCGACTTGCGGCCCTTGCGCGAGGGACCACCCGGGCGCCCGAAGGCACCCGCGGTACCGCCACGGCCACCGGGGCCGCCACGACCGCCGCCGCCACCGCGGAAGCCGCCGCCACCGGCCGGGGCACCCGTGCCACCGCCGGGACGGAAACCGCCGCCACCGCCGCCGCCACCGGGACCGCCGCGGAAGCCACCGCCGCCGCCACCGCCACCGGGACCGCCGCGGAAACCGCCGCCACCGCCACCGGGACGACCGCCGCCACCGGGGCCACCACGGGCGCCGCCACCGGGACCACCGCGCGCGCCGCCACCGGGACCGGCGGGACGCTGCGTGCGGCCCGGCATCATGCCGGGGTTCGGCCGCGGGGGCATGTTGCCCGGGCTCGGCCGGTTGCCACCGGCGCCGCCGCCGGGCCGCGGGGCCGGACGGTCACCGCCGCCTTGACCGCCACCGGGACGCGGCGGGCGGTTGTCGCCGCCCTGACCGCCACCGGGGCGCGGGGCCTGCGGACGCGGCGGGGCGCCGGAACCGACGCCGAACGGGTTGTTGCCGACCCGCGGGGTGCGCGGACCGGGCTTGGGACCGCCGGGCTTGGGGCCCTGCGGCTTCGGCGGGACGACCGAACCGGTGCCCTGCGCGGGCGCGGCCGGGGTGTCCTGCTTGGGTGCGGCCGGTGCCTCGGCCTTGGCGGCCGGGACCTGCTGCTGGGGAGCGGGCGCCGCGGGCTGCTGACGCGGGCCGGGCCGGGGGCCGGGGCGCTGCCCCGGGGTGGCCGGCTTAGTCGCCGCGGGCGCCTGCTGCTGGGGTGCGGCCGGAGCCGGAGCGGGCGTCGCCTGGGCCGCCGGCGCCTGCTGCTGGGCAGGTGCGGGGGGCTTCGGGGCGGCGGGCTTCGCGGCCGGCGGGCCGGGGCGCGCCGAGGGGCCGGGGGTGGGCTTCTTCGCGCCCTTGGGCGCATACGCGTCGCGGAGACGGCGGGCGACGGGCGCCTCGACCGTGGACGACGCGGACTTGACGAACTCGCCCTGTTCCTTCAACTTCGCGAGAACGTCCTTGCTGGTGATGCCGAGCTCCTTCGCGAGCTCGTGTACGCGGGCCTTGCCTGGCACAACTCTCCTCATCTAGGGGAGGCCAGGCGGAAAACCCGCTGACCTCGTCCTTATTGTCTGACGCTCATGGCTTCAGCTTCACGGCTGACTCATGACGGGTCGACCTGCTTCCTTGGTTCCTCGCGACCCCGGGGACGTCCCGGGCTCGTGGTGCGTAGCGGTGTGCTCGACGTGCTCGCGGACCTCGCGGGTGTCGAGCGCCCCCGGAGCCCGCAGGGCTCTCGGGAAGGCCCGCCGCCGTTCGGCCTTGGCCAGGCAGTCCGGGTCGGGGTGCAGCCAAGCCCCCCGGCCCGGCAGCCGCCGACGTTCGTCGACGACCACCCGCCCGGCCACCGCGACCACGCGCAGCAGCTCACCGATCAATGCCCGCCGCTTGCAGCCGACACAAGTCCGCACCGGGGAAATCCGGTGGGGCTGGTGCTCGGCTACCCGCCGCGGGCGTTGAACCACTCCTGAGTCTAGCGCTTCGACCTTCACTCAGCCGAACCGGTTGTCGCGGCGGGCCGCGACTGACCGGCGTGGTCTTGATCACCCTCGTCGTCCGCCGGTGCGGCGTCGCTGCGGATGTCGATCCGCCAGCCGGTCAGGCGGGCGGCGAGGCGGGCGTTCTGGCCCTCCTTGCCGATCGCCAGCGACAGCTGGAAGTCCGGCACCACGACGCGGGCGGTCTTCGCCCGCTCGTCCACGACTCGTACCGAAACAACCTTCGCCGGCGACAGGGCATTCCCCACGAAGCGGGCCGGGTCCTCGGAGTAGTCGATGATGTCGATCTTCTCGCCGGCCAGCTCGCTCATCACGTTGCGCACGCGCGCGCCGACCGGGCCGATGCACGCGCCCTTGGCGTTGACGCCCGCCACGGTGGACTTGACCGCGATCTTCGTGCGGTGCCCCGGCTCGCGCGCGACGGCGGCGATCTCGACGGTCCCGTCGGCGATCTCCGGCACCTCGAGCGCGAAGAGCTTGCGCACCAGGTTCGGGTGCGACCGCGAGAGCGTGATCTGCGGGCCGCGGTTGCCGCGCGAGACGGTGACCACGTACGCCTTGATCCGGCTGCCGTGCTCGTAGGACTCCCCCGCCACCTGCTCGGCGGACGGCAGGACGCCCTCGGTGTCGCCCACCTGGACCACGACCATGCCGCGGGCGTTGGCGCGGGCGTCGCGCTGGATCACCCCGGCGACGATCTCGCCCTCCTTGGTGGAGAACTCGCCGAAGGTCTTCTCGTGCTCGGCGTCGCGCAGCCGCTGCAGGATGACCTGGCGCGCGGTGGTGGCGGCGATCCGGCCGAAGCCCTCGGGGGTGTCGTCCCACTCCTCGTCGACCTGGCCGTCGTGGGTCAGCGTGTGCGCGAGCACGCGCACCAGGCCCGTCTTGCGGTCGATGTCGATGCGGGCGTGCGGCTGGTGGCCCTCGGTGTGCTTGTACGCGGTGAGCAAGGCCGTCTCGATGGCCTCGATCACCGTTTCGAAGGGGATGTCCTTGTCCCGTTCGATCGCCCGCAGCGCGGCGATGTCGACGTTCACTTCGACCCCTTCTCCGTCTCGGCGGCCTTGATGCCGGACGCGTCGTCTTCGAGCAGTTTCAGGTCCTCGGCGGGCGGCTGCTTGAACTCGATCTCCACGACCGCCTTCGCCACGTCGGCGTAGCGGACGTCGCGGAGCTTGCCGCCTTCGAGGACGCGGGCGGTGTGTTCGCCCGCGTGACCGACCCGGCCGACGAAGGCCGTGCCCTCGGCCGGGGTGACCTTCACCAGGCGGTACCGCGCGCGCCGCCAGTGCCGCGGCTGGGTGAGCGGGCGGTCGAGGCCCGGCGAGGTGACCTCCAGCGTGTACGCGCTCGCGAGCACGTGCTCGTTTTCGTCGAGCGCCGCCGAGACCTTGCGGCTGACCTCGGCCACTTCGTCCAGCCCGATCCCGTCGTCGGCGTCGACGACGACCTTGACCAGCTGCCGCCGGCCGGCCTGCTGCACCTCGAACGAGTCGAGGTCGAAACCCGCGGCGGTGACGGCTTCGGCCACTATCGGCTGAAGCCGGCTGGCGAGTTCTCCTGGCACGTGGGGCTCTCCTTGTTTCGGGCTGGAGTTGCGCGGGTCGGTGGTGGACCAGCTTATCCGGTCCCCCGTTCCCTCCGCGCGAGCGGCGGGGCCGCCCCGGGGCCTGGCAGGATGGGCCGACGTGACCGGAAGACCGACCGACCTGACCCGTCGTGCCGCCCTCCGCGCGGGGGCGCTGGCCGCGCTGGCCGTCCCCCTGGCCGCGTGCGGGCCCGGCTACGACGAGAGCCCCGACCCCCTGCAGCCCCTGCTGGCCGCCGCCGAGGCGGACGCCGCCGCCGCGCGGGCGCTGGCCAAGGGCGAGAACGCCGACGCCGCCGGCCAGCTCGCCGACGCGCGCGCGGCGCACGCGGCCGCGTTGAAGTCCGAAGTGGACCGGCTGAACCGGCCTCGGACCTCGTCCTCGGCGCCGCCCGCGCCCGCGGCGCTGGGCGAGATGAAGGAGCGGCTGGCGACCGCGCGCAAGCAGGCCGAGGACCTCGTCGGCGGGCTGCCGCGCTACCGGGCCGGCCTGGTCGCGGCGGTGGCCGCGGGCTGCGCGGCACTGCAGCGCACGGCCCCGGCGCTGGGTCCGGGCGAGGACGCGCCGGCCCCCGCGCCGGCCGCCGGGGCCGTGCCCGCGGAGGCGGTGGACCCGCTGCAGACCGCGCTCGCCGCCGAGCACGCCGCGGTGTGGGTGTACGGCCTGGTCAGCGCGTTCCTGCCGGGCGACTTCGGCGACGCCGAGAAGGCCGGCGCCGCGGAGCACGCGGTACGCCGTGACGTGCTGCAGACGATGCTGGCGGCGTCCGGGGCGACGCCGGTGGCGCCCGAAGCGGCGTACGTGCCGAAGAAGCCGGTGACGGACGCGACGTCGGCGTCGCTGGTGGTCGCGACGGCCGAAGCCGACTGCGCGAACGCGTGGCTGGCGGTGGTGAACCACACCGACGACGCGGGCCTGCGCACGACGGCACTGCACGCGCTGGTCGCGGCTTCGCGCCGCGGCACCCCGTGGCGCTCCGAAGCGGGCGAGAAGCCCGCGGCGATCGCCATTCCGGGCCAGGCGAGCTGAGACGACATGAACGACTCGTTCATGTCATCAGGCGACATGAACGAGTCGTTCATGACATCGCCGCGGGCCGGAACTCAGCCCTTGAGGTCGGCCGACAAGCGGAGGGCGTCGTCGGCGATCTTCTTGATCAGGGCCTTGTCCGTGTGCTTGTCGTAGAAGTCGGCGAGCACGATCGTCGTGTTCGTGCCCTCGACCTTCGACGAATACGCCGAGTTCTTGCCGCTCAGGCTCGGGACGCCGGTGCCGGCGAACGTCTTGTCGCGGACCAGGTCCGTCACGTTGCCGGTGCCGTCCCGCTCGGTGAGGGACTTGAGCGCCTTCGCCTTCGACGAGTCCGGCATGCCCACCACGACCACCGACACCAGCGCCTTCGCGCCGCCCGTCTCCGTCGTGAACAGCGCGCGGGCCAGCGACTGGCACGGCGAGTCGTCGAAGAACTTCTGGGTGTCGCCGTAGGACTTGGCCGAGCAGTCGTTGACGCGGTCCGGCCCGGCGACCTTCGTGAACTGGTACTGCCCGGTGCTCTGGGCCGGCGGCTGCGCGACGGGCTCGTCCGGCGTCGAGTCGTGCCGGATCAGGTACCACAGCAGCCCGGCGACGACGGCGATCGCGACCAGCCCGGCGCCGCGCAGCGCGAGGGCCTTGGTGTCCCTCGGCGGCGGGCCCGGGGCGGGCGGCCGCGGCTGCGGGGGCACCGCGCCGAGCGGAGCCGTGTCGGACGGGCCTGGGGTGAAATGCGCACCAACCACGGGGCCATACGGTAGTTCACCGCCCCGGCGGCGTTCACTCGAATGCGTGCAAGACGCGTTCGACGTCGTCAGCGGTGTTGTAGAGGTGGAAGCCGACGCGCACCCGGCCGCCGCGGACGCTCGAGACGATCCCCGCCGCCGCGACCCGCTCCGGATCGGCGTCGAGCGAGACGATCGCGGAGCCGCGCGGCGGCAGGCCGAGCTTCTCCAGCAGCAGGTCGGCGAGGCCGGTGTTGTGCGCCGCGACCTGCGTGAGGTCGAGCCCGCCGAGGTAATCCAGCGCGGCCGCCGCGCCGACCTGGGCGAGCCAGACCGGCGAGAGGTCGAACGCGCGGGCGTCGCCGGCCAGGCGCAGCGGGAGGCCGTAGACTGTGGTCCACGGGTCCTCCCCCGCATACCAGTTCGCCGCGACCGCCCGGGTGCGCTCGTGGGCGTCCGGCCGCACGTACAGCCAGGCGCAGCCGCGCGGCGAGAGCAGCCACTTGTAGCCCGCCGCGACCACCCAGTCCGCCCAGGCGACGTCCAGGGGGAGCCAGCCGGCGGCCTGGGTCGCGTCGAGCAGCACCGCCGCCCCGGCGGCTTCGGCGGCGGCCCGCAGCGCCGGGAGGTCGGCGATCCGGCCGTCGGCGGACTGGACGACGCTCACCGCGACGACGTCGTGGCCCTCGACCCGCTCCGGCAGCGCCTCGAGCGGCACCTCGGTCATCGTGACGCCGGGGTTGGCCGCGAAGGGGAACGTCACGCTGGTGAAGTCCCCTTCGGCGGCGAGCACGCGGGTGCCGGCGGGCAACGCGGCCGCGACGTTGGCGACCAGCTGCGAGGCCGACGCGCCGATCGCGACCCGCCCGGGTTCGACGCCGAGCAGGCGGGCGAACCCGGCCCGCGACCGGTCGACGTACGGGTCGAACTCCCCCGGCCGCGTCGCGCCGGTGCGCCACCGTTCGACGGACTCGGCGACCGCCACCGCCACCGGGGCCGGCGGGATGCCGACGCTGGGCGTGTTCAGGTAGCCGGGCGGGACGGCGAAGTCGGTTCCGAAGGCGCGCATGCCGTCGAGCCAAGCAGATCCGCGCGGGACGGTTCACCCCTTACAGCAGCGCGACGACGTCGGCGTAGCTCGGCGGGTTCAGCGGCAGGTCCCGGCCGTCGCGGATCGCCGTCGCCGTGTCGGCCGCGGCCTGCAGGGCCATGCGGTACGGGAGCGAGCCGAGGCTGACCCGCGCGACGCCCAGTTCCGCCAGGCCCGTGAAGGTGACTTTGCCGGGGACGAACAGCAGGTTGAGCGGGAGGCCGAGGCCGACGATCTTCTCGACGTCCGCCGGGGCGGCCAGGCCGGGGACGAAGATGCCGTCCGCTCCGGCGTCCGCGTAGGCCTTCGCCCGCTTTTCGGCTTCTTCGACGGAGTGGTCGCCGGCCCAGTGGGTGTCGGTGCGGGCATTGAGGAAGAGGTCCGGCACGCGGGCTTTGACGGCCTTGATCAGGGAGACTTGGTGCTCGAACGGGCCGAGCGCGTCTTCGAGGTTGACGCCGACCGCGCCGGCCTCGGCGAGTTCCGCGGCCAGGTCGGCGACGGCGGCGGGGTCGGCGCTGAAGCCGTCGGCGATGTCGACGCTGACGAGGACGTCCAGCCGGGCCAGGCGTTTCGCGAGGGCGACGGTGGCGTCCCGCGTCGAGGGGGCGCCGTCGGGTTCGCCGGTGGCCGCGGAGACGCCGAGGCTGGTGGTGCCGAGGGCGCGGAAGCCCTGCGCGGCAAGGAAAGCGCCGACGCCGAACTCCCAGGCGTTGGGCAGCAGGAGCGGGGAGCCGGGGATGTGGAGCGCGCGGAATTCGTCCATGGCGTCAAACTTAGGAGCGGGGCGCTTCGGCGAGCACCGAACTCACGCCGACGCGGGGGTGTGCTCCGCGTCGTAGGCGTCGCGGGCTTCCTGCACCGACGTCATGTGCCGGCGGGCCCAGCGGTCCAGCATGTCCAGGGGCTCGGACAGGTTCCGCCCCAGCGCCGTCAGCTCGTACTCCACCTTCGGCGGGATCACCGCGTACGCCGTGCGGGTCAGGATCCCGTCGCGGACCAAGCTGCGCAGCGTCTGCGTCAGGACCTTCTGGGAAATCCCGTCGACCCGGTGGCCGATCTCGGTGAACCGCAGCGGGCCGTCCTTCAGCGCGCCGACGATCAGCACCGTCCACTGGTCGCCGATGCGGTCGAGCAGCTGGCGGGTCGGGCAGTTGCGGTCGTACGGGTCCGGCCCCACGGCGCACCTCACTTTCCCCGGGAGAGTAACACGCCGTTCAGACAGTGGCCATCAGCGTCGTGAACAGCAGGCGCAGGTGGCGGCGGGCGCGCTCCCAGCGGGCTTCCAGCTCTTCCTGGTCCCGCGTCGCCCAGCTCGCGATGAGGATGCCGCGCACGACGTCCATCGCCGTGTAGACCGCGTGCAGGAACTCGTGGTGCTCCGCGTGCTCCGGCAGCAGGGCCTTGCCGAACTCGACGAGGCCGGCCGCCGCGATCGGCTCGACCGCCGCCATCTGGCCGCGCAGCTCGGGGTCGGTGCGGGACGCGACCCACAGCTCGACCGTCGCCGAGAACACCGGCCCCTGGTGCATCTCCCACATCAGCTGCAACGCGTCGCCGACCGGGTCACCGGCCGCGCGGAGCCGGTCGAGCTCGGCCATCGCGACCTCGGTGCGCTTTTGCGCGAGGTGCCGGACCGCCGAGGTCACCAGGTCGGCCTTCGTCGGGAAGTGGTGCACCTGCGCGCCGCGCGTGACGCCGGCGCGGTCGGCCACCCGGGTCGTCGTCGTGCCCGCGTAGCCGTACTCGACGAGGCAGTCGATCGTCGCGTCGAGCAGCCGGACGCGCATCGCCGCGCTGCGTTCCTCCTGGGTGCGGCCGGTCGTTCCCCGTCGTGGCGCTGACATGCGCCCACTTTATGGGGCCACCGGCGCCGCCTCGGCCAGCCCCGCCACGACCCGCCCGATGAACCGGGCGAGGAACCGGCGGTAGAACCAGCCGGTGCCGGGGACCTTGGCCGTGAAGGACGAGTGCCAGTGGATCTCCGTGCCGCCGTCGACCGGCGCGAGGTCGACGTAGGCGACGTAGTCCCGCAGCGGCAGGCCGTGGTCGAGCGCGTAGCCGAACCGGCGGCCGGGCTCGAGCGCGACGACCTCTTCGTACGAGCGGATGCCGCCGGTCCGGAACAGCCGCAGCGCGCCGAGTCCCTCCGGCTCGTCCACGCCCGCGCGGACCAGCTCGAACGACCCCAGCGGCGACCAGCGCGGCCAGCTCGCGCCGTCGCGCAGCAGCGCGTACACGGTGTCGGCGTCCGCGGCCGTCACCCGGCGGACCGATATTCTCTGTACCATTTGGTACGTGTACCATTTGGTACATGATCGACGCAAGCCCGCGCGCGAAGCTCCTCGACGCGGCGATCGACCGCATCGCCCACCACGGCGGCGCCGGGCAGAGCCTGCGGGCCCTGGCCGCCGACCTCGGCACGAGCCACCGCATGCTGATCTACCACTTCGGGTCGAAGGAAGGCCTGCTCACGGCGGTGGCGCGAGAGGTCGAGGCCCGGCAGCGCGCGGCACTCGCCGACCTGGACCCGGCGGACTTCTGGCGCCGCCTCACCGACGACGACCTGCGCGCGAACGAGAAGCTCTTCTTCCAGCTGTACGGCCAGGCCTTGGGCGGCACGCCGGGAACCGCCGAGTTCCTGGACGGCGTCATCGACGACTGGCTCGGCCCGGTCGAGGCACTGCTGGCCGAGCGCGGAGTCCCCGCAGCCGACCGGCCCGCCCACGCCCGGCTCGGTCTGGCGGTGACCCGCGGGCTGCTCCTGGACCTCGTCACGACCGGCGACCGCGACGCCGTGAACGCGGCGATGGCGCGGTTCCTGGAGATGTACGAGAACAGCGCCTGACACGACGAAGCGAGCCAACGAGCACCCAGACCCCCCGCACCCCGATCCGAAGCCAGAACACGGCCGGCGGCGCCGGAGAACCCCGGCCCTCACGCGGTTCCTGGCGATGTACGAGCGGAACACGTGATACTGGCGCGATGCGTCTGCTACTGGGGTTGCTGGCCGCACTGATCGCGACGACCACGCTGCCGTCCGCGGCGTCGGCCACCGGAAACCCGGTCCGCGAAACGGCCTGGGTCGAGACCGGCACCGATCACGACCACGACGGGAAGCCCGACCGCGTCGCCGCGGACGTCGTCCGGCCGGCGACGGGCGGGCGCGTCCCGGTCATCCTGGACGTCAGCCCGTACTACGCGTGCTGCGGCCGGGGCAACGAGTCGCAGAAGAAGACCTACGCGCCGGACGGCACCCCGGAGCAGTTCCCGCTCTTCTACGACAACTACTTCGTCCCGCGCGGCTACGCGGTCGTGCTGGCCGACGTCGGCGGGACGAACCGCTCGTCGGGCTGCTTCGACGACGTCGCGAACGGGAACGCCGTCGTGAACTGGCTCAACGGCCGGGCGAAGGCGTTCGACGCCCCCGAAGGCGGCCGGCCGGTGCAGGCGGACTGGGCCACCGGGGACGTCGGCGCGATCGGCAAGTCCCAGGACGGCGCCACGGCGATCGGCATGGCCGCGTCCGGGCTCCCCGGGCTGAAGACGATCGTGCCGATCGAAGGCGTCGCCGACAACTACGCCCAGCTCATCGCGAACGGCGCTCCCCTGGCCACGCCGGAGCACACCGGGTCGGCCTTCACCTACAACGACCGCGCCGCCGAGCTGTGCAAGCCGTTCGAAGCGGACCTCAAGGCGCGCATGGGTACGAACGGCGACTACAACGCCTACTGGCGCAGCGTGAACTACATGCCGCGGCCCGTCCGCGCGAGCGTGCTCATCGCGCAGGGCTTCGGGGACGGCGCCGTCGCACCGAACCAGTTCGCCGCCTACTGGGACGCGCTCGGCCGGGCGGGTGTCCCGCGCAAGGCGTGGCTCAGCCAGGCCGGGCACGTCGACCCGTTCGACCTGCAGCGCGCGCGGTGGGTCGAGACGCTGGGCCGCTGGTTCGACCGCTGGCTGAAGGGCGTCCGCAACGGCGTCGAGCACGAGCCGGCGGTGCACCTCGAAACCGCCCCGGACCGGTGGACCGACGTCCGGAGCTGGCCGCCCGCGACCACGCCGGTGACGGTCCGGGCTTCGGCGGACGGCGGCCTCGGGCCGCGTGGCTCGGGCACGGCCACGGTCGTCGACGACCCCGCCGTGGGCCGTGAGGACTGGGCGGCCGGGGTGTCGGCCGCGCGGTTCACCGGCGCTCCCTCGACCTCGGCGGTGCGGATCGCCGGGTCGCCGTCGGTGACGATCACGGCGTCGGCCGACCAGACCGCCGCGCGGATCGGGGTCGCGCTCGTCGACTACGGCCCGGCCGAGGTGCGCACCACCGCGAACTACGGCAGCGGGATCAAGAACCTGACGACGACGTCGTGCTGGGGCGTGAGCTTCCCCGGCGATTCCGCGTGCTTCCTCGACACGGCCACCGACCTGGTGGGTGCCGACCACCAGATCGTCGCGTACGGCTCGGCGGACCTGGGGCACCACGCGTCGCTGCGCCACGGCGAACCGCTGGTGCCGGGCCGGGCGTACACGATGACGTTCACCCTCACCGCGCTCGACCACGTCGTCCCGGCCGGGCACCGGCTCGGCCTGCTGCTCGGCGGCACCGACGGGCTCCTCTTCGACCCGGACCTGCCGGCGCCGGGCGCCACGCTGACGTTCGACCTCGCCCGGACGTCGCTCACCCTCGGCCTTACAAAGCCCGAACACTAGGCGGACGCCCTCCGAACACCGCCCCGCGAAAGTTCTCCTCGCAAGCACGACACACGAGGGAGACACGATGCGAGGAACCACCTGGACGCGGCTGGCGCTGGCGGGCGGCGCGAGCGCGGCCTGCCTGATGGTGGCGGCGCCGCTGGCCTCGGCCCAGACGACGTCGCCGGCGCCCGTCGCGCCGATCACGCTCAGCCCCGAGGAGTCGCAGCAGGTCTGCGGCGACTGGGTGCCGAAGCTGCAGAAGAAGGCCGACAACCTGGAGAAGCGGATCAACGGCGGCCCGGAGGTGGCCGGCTCGGTCGCGAACCTCAAGGCGCGGGCCCAGGACCAGCGCACCGCGGGCCACGAGGACCGCGCCAAGAAGCTCGACGACCGCGCCACCAAGCGGCAGGGCCGGATCGGCGAGCTGACCACGGCCAAGCAGAAGCTCGACGCCTTCGCGTCCGCGCACTGCAAGCCGGCCAAGTGAGGGGCGCGAGGGTCGCGGCGGCGGTCGGGGCCGCCGCGCTCGTCGCGCTCGGCTGCTCGGGCTGCCGGGACAACCTCGTCGGCTCGCCGTCGGACACCGCGCCCGCGTCGTCCGAGCTGAGCGGCGTCGAGTCGACGCTCAACGGCATCGAATCCGACATGAACAGCGATGGCTCGCCCTGACCGGCTAGCGTCTCCCCGGTGGTGACGGCGGCGACGGGAGCGGGCATGGGGGCACCGGGACGCGGCCTCGTCCTCGTGGTCGAGGACGAGGCCGCGATCGCCGAACTGGCGGCGATGTACCTCAAGCGCGACGGCTTCGGCGTGCACGTCGAGGCCGACGGCGGCCGCGCGCTCGACGCCGTGCGGCGGCTGAAGCCCGTGGCGATCGTGCTCGACATCGGACTGTCCGGAATGGACGGCATCGAGATCTGCAAGGCGCTGCGCGCGGCCGGGGACTGGACGCCGGTGCTGTTCGTCACCGCCCGCGACGACGAGCTGGACCGGTTGCTGGGCCTGGAGATCGGCGCCGACGACTACCTGACCAAGCCGTTCAGCCCGCGCGAGCTGGCGGCCCGCGTCCGGACGGTGCTGCGGCGCGCTTCCGGCTCCACCCCGGCGGCGGAGACGTTCGCCGTGGGCAGCGCGCGCGTCGACCTCCTGTCCCGGCGGGCGTGGGCCGGCGACGTCGAGATTTCCCTGACGTCGACGGAATTCGACCTCCTCACGCACCTGCTCCGGCACCCGGGGCAGGTGCTTTCGCGCGACCAGCTGCTGAGCGCCGTCTGGGGGTACGCCGCGGCGGCGGGCACGCGCACGGTCGACGTCCACGTGGCGCAGCTGCGGGCGAAACTCGGCCCCGCCAGTCCGATCCGGACGGTGCGCGGCATCGGCTACGCCGCGGACCCGGCATGAGGGGCACGCTCGCCGGGCGGATCACGCTCGTGTGCCTCGCGGTGGCCGGGGTGGCGGTGATCGTCGCGGGGCTGGTCGCGGCCCGGCTGATCCGGACGACGGCGGACAACGTGCTGCAGTCGTCGTTGTCCGCGCAGGCCGACGTGGTCGCGACGCAGCTCGACGAAACCGGCATCGGCAACCGGCTGGGCGTCGGCAAGGTGGCCGACGTCGTGCGCGGGCAGGGCATCTCGGTGGTCGTCCGGCGCGCGGGCGGGCAGGCGCTCGGCGAGGCGGTCGCGGTCCAGGCGGCGACCAAGCTCGGGCTCGCCGCGGACCACTCCGGGCGCGTCACGGCCGGCGGGTCGCAGTACCTCGTCGAGACGCGGGTGGTCGGCACGCGCGGGGCGGCGTTCGCGCTGGTCCAGCCCGCACGCAGCGCCGAAGCGACGCAACGGGCGTTGGTGCGCTCGATCGCGCTGGCCCTCGGGATCGGGCTGCTGGTGGCGGCCGTGGCGGGGTTCGGGTCGGGCCGGCTGCTGGGCCGTCCGCTGCGGCGGGCCGCCCTGGCCGCGGGATCGCTGCGGGCCGGCCGGCGGGACGTGCGGGTGCCGGTCCAAGGGCCGCGCGAGGTGGCGGAGGTGGCGGGGTCGTTGAACTCGCTGGCCGACGCGCTGGCGGTGAGCGAAGCACGGCAACGGGACTTCCTCCTTTCGGTGTCCCACGAGCTGCGCACGCCGTTGACGGCGGTGACGGGCTTCGCCGAGGCGATCGCGGACGGCGTCGCCTCGGGCGACGACGCGCTGCGCGCGGGCCGGACGATCCAGCGCGAGGCGGCCCGCCTGGAGCGGCTGGTGACGGACCTGCTGGAGCTGGCGAGGCTGGGCGCGGACGAGTTCCGGCTCGACCTGGCCCCGGTGGACCTGGGTGCACTGGTCCGCGACTGCGCGGAGGTGTGGCAGCTGCGCTGCGAGCGCGAAGGGGTCCGGCTGTCGGTTTCGGCGCCGGCCGCCGCGGTCCCGGTGGTGGCGGACGCGCGGCGGCTGCGTCAAGTGGTGGACGGGCTGGCGGAGAACGCGCTGCGGGTGACCCCGGCCGGGGCGCCGATGGTGTTTTCGCTGTCGGTGTCCGCCGCGGGGGCGGCGTTGTCGGTGCGCGACGGCGGGCCGGGGCTGGCCCCGGAGGACTACCCGGTGGCGTTCGACCGCGGGGTGCTGAACAAGCGGTACCGGGACCGGCGGCCGGTGGGGTCGGGGATCGGGCTGGCCCTGGTGCACGGGCTGGTGACCCGGATGGGCGGGACGTTGACGGCGGGCCCGGCCCCGGAGGGCGGCGCGGCGTTCACGATGACGTTCCCCCTGGCGCCAGCTGGGCCGCGCGGTCGGTGACGTCCATCAGGGCCCAGTGCTCGACCACCCGGCCGTCGCGGACGCGGATCATGTCCATGCTGGTCACGGCGTAGCTCCGGCCGGTCGCGATCTCCGTTCCGGTGCTCGTGTAGCGGTTCACCGAGAACTCGCCGGCGGCGACGTTCTGCTCGACCCGCACGCCGATGTCGCGGAAACCGGCGAAGATCCCGCCGTCCAGCATCGCCTCCCACTTCGCCCGCCAGGCGTCGATGCCGTGGTGGTCGCCCCCGGCACCGCCGCGGTGGTCGACGACGTCGGAGTCGATGTAGCGCAGGCCCTCCGCGACGCTCTCGGCCGTGAACGGCGTCAGCGCGATCAGCCGGCGGTGCACTTCGGCGGCGTCCATGCTCGCTCCTTAAGTGGGGAGTTCCCCGGATAGGGTGCGGCTACGCTAACCGGGGAAGTCCCCGTTTGGCAAGGAGCGCGATGCCCGCACGAGCCCGCCGATCCGACGCCCGCGACAACCACGCGCTCCTGCTGGCCGCGGCGAAGGAGGTGTTCGCCGAGGACGGCCCGGACGCCCCGCTCGACCGCGTCGCCCGGCGCGCGGGCATCGGCAACGCGACGATGTACCGGCACTTCCCCAGCCGGCGCGAGCTGGTCATCGCCGTGTATGCGAGCGAAGTCGCTTCACTGACGACTAACGCGCGTCTCGACTCGGCCGACCCGGGCGCGGAGCTGTTCGCCTGGCTGGCGGCGTTCGTCGAGCACGTCCGGGACAAGCGGGACCTCGCCATGTCGCTGACCACCCCGGCCGGCGACCACGAAACGCTCTTCGCCCAGTGGCACGCGGCGGTGAACGAGACGGCCGCGACCCTGGTGGATCGCGCCAAGGCGGCCGGAACCGTCGCCGCCGACACCGACGCCCTCGACCTCCTGCTGCTCGCCACCGGCATCGCGCTCTCCGGCGCGCCGGCCCGCACCGACCGCCTCCTGGGTCTGGTCCGCCGCGGCGTGGGAACCGCGAGCGGGACGTAGGGTCGGCACATGGAGATGCTCCACCTGCGCTACTTCGTCGCGGTCGCCGAGGAACTGAACTTCTCCGCCGCCGCGCGGAAGCTGCACATGGCCGCCTCTCCCCTCTCCCAGCGGGTCAAGGACCTCGAACACGAGCTCGGGCAGCAGCTCTTCGACCGCAGCACCCACCACGTCACCCTCACCGCCGCCGGGGCCGCGCTGCTGCCCCTCGCGCGGGACGTTCTCGACCAGGTCAACGCCATTCCCTGGAAGATCCGGGAGGCGACGCGGCCGCAGCGCAGCACCGTCTTCCTCGGGATGCCCGCCGGGGTGCACCCCGCCCTGCGGGAACGCGTCAACACCCTCGCCGGGCGCGTTCACGACACCTACGAACTGAAACGGTGGCCCGGGACCACCGCGGATCTCGTGCAGGGCGTGCACGAGGGCAAGCTCGCCCTCACCCTCGCCCGGCTGCCGATCAGCGATCCCGCACTGGAACAGGTTCCCGTCATGTCGGAACGGCTCGGCGCCGTCGTCCCGGCCGAGCTCTTCGCCGGGCGGGACTCCGTCAGCCTCGCCGAGCTCACCGAATTCCCGTACGTGGCCTCACCAGGGGAAATCACGCCCGCCTACTTCGACCAGCTCGACCACCAATTGGCGGAATTGGGCGTCAAGAAACGCATCCGGCTGACCAACACCGGTTATGGCGGGACGTCGGAAATCATTTCCAGTGGCGAAGCCTTCTCCATTTCCATGCTCGACGAGCAGAGCCCGATGCACGGCTACCGGCTCGACAACGTCATCGTCCTGCCCTTCACGGATTTCCGCCCCCAGCTGGACACCGGCCTGCTCTGGCGCCGCGATCGCGCCGACGGTGACCTGCACGGGCTCGTCGAAGCCGCGAAAGCCGTCTTCGCCGACCCGATCACCACCTAGGAATGGTATGACCACCGCGGTCACACCATTGTTCGCATCATGATCATTCCCTTTCGCGCCGCTCGCGCCTACGTTCGTAAGTAGAGCGAAACTTCCAAGGCGCGAAAGGACGAAAAAGATGACGACCGGACCGCTGGACGGCGTGCGCGTGATCGACCTCTCGACCGTGGTGATGGGCCCGTACGCGGCCCAGATCCTGGGCGACCTGGGCGCCGACGTGATCAAGATCGAGTCCCCCGCGGACACCGTGCGGGTGGGCCAGTACCGCACCACGCCGGGCATGACCGCGCTCAACCTGAACGTGAACCGCAACAAGCGCAGCGTGGCCCTCAACCTCAAGGACGAGACCGAGCGCGAGCAGGCCCTCAAGCTGATCGACACCGCCGACGTGCTGATCACGAACATGCGCCCCGGCGCGCTGAGCCGGCTCGGCCTGAACTACGCCGACGTCGCCGAGCGCAACCCGCGCCTGGTCTACGCCCACGCGCAGGGCTTCCGCGGCGACTCGCCCCAGGCCGGCAACGCCGCCTACGACGAGACCGTGCAGGCCTCCTCCGGCCTGGTCGACGTCACCAACCGGGCGCTCGGCGAGCCGGTCTACCTGCCGACGATCATCGGCGACAAGGTGTCGTCGCTGACCATCGCCTACAGCGTGCTCGCCGCACTGGTCCACCGCGACAAGACCGGCCAGGGCCAGCAGATCGAGATCCCGATGACCGACACGCTGCTCGCGTTCAACCTCGTCGAACACCTCGCGGGCCACACCTACGAGCCGGCCGAGGGCCCCACCGGGTTCGCGCTGTCGATGACGAAGGGCCACGCCGCGGTCCGCACCAAGGACGGCCTCGCCTGCGTCATCCCCTACAACCCGAAGAACTTCCGCGACTTCTTCGCCGCCGCCGAGCGTCCGGACCTCGCCGAGGACCCGCGCGTCAACGGCGAGGCCATCGACCGCGCCGACAACGAGTGGCTGACCGAGCAGATCGCCGCGTGCGCCCCGGCGCTCACCACCGACGAGTGGGCCGAGGTGTGCGCGAAGCACAGCATCCCGATGGCGCCGGTGCTGGAACTGGACAAGGCGCACGAAAACTCCTACGTCCGCGACGGCCACCTGCTCGACACCGTCGAGCACCCGAGCGAGGGCACCATCCGCACGGTCGGCATCCCGGTGAAGTTCTCCGCGACGCCCGGCTCGATCCGCCGCCTGGCCCCCCTGGCAGGCCAGGACACCGCCGAAGTCCTCGCCGAACTGGTCTGAACCACCGGAGCTTTCACGTGAAAGCTCCACTTGGGAAGTGAAGTCATGAGTGAAGTACGCACCGAGCGGATCGGCAGCACCCTGCTGATCACGATCGACCGGCCGCAGGCCCGCAACGCGGTCAACGCCGCCGTCGCGACGCAGCTGGCCGCGGCCCTGGACGAGCTGGAAGCCGACCCCGCGCTCCGGGCGGGCGTCCTGACCGGCGCCGAGAACACCTTCAGCGCCGGCATGGACCTCAAGGCCGCGCTCAAGGGCGAGTCACCGGACATCCCGGGACGCGGGTTCGGCGGCCTGACCGAAGCCGAGCTGGCCAAGCCGCTGATCGCCGCCGTCGAGGGGTTCGCAATGGGCGGCGGGTTCGAACTCGCCCTCGGCTGCGACCTGATCGTCGCCGCGGAAGACGCGAAGTTCGGCCTCCCCGAAGTCAAACGCGGGCTGATCGCCGCGGGCGGTGGCGTGCTCCGGCTGCCGAAGCGGATCCCGCACCACCTGGCGATGGAGTTCCTGCTGACCGGCGAGCCCGTCACCGGCCACCGCGCCGGCGAGCTGGGCCTGGTCAACCGCGTGACGCCGGCCGGTGACGCCGCCGCCGTCGCGCTGCAGCTGGCCGAGAAGCTGGCGGAGAACGCGCCGCTCGCGCTCGCCGCCGTCAAGAAGATCGTGCGTGCCGCGGATCCGAAAGCCGTGCAGCGCGAAGAAATCAAGAAGCTGATGCAGTCCGCCGACGTCCGCGAGGGCATGACCGCCTTCGCCGAGCGCCGCGCTCCGAAGTGGACAGGCGAATGAAGATCGAAGAAGTCCGGCAGCACGTGACGACCCCGCTGACCGCCCCGGCGTTCGCACCCGTCGTCCCCCGGTTCACCAACCGCGAGTACCTGAACATCGTCTACCGCACCGACGCCGACGCCCTGCGCGCGGTCGTCCCGGAGCCCCTGCGGGTCGAAGAACCGTTGGTGCGCTTCGAAGTCATGAAGATGGGCGACGTCTCCGGCTACGGCCCGTACACCGAGTCCGGCCAGGCGATCGAGGTCAGCTTCGACGGCGAGCGCGGCGAGTACCTGCACGCGATGTACCTCGACAACTTCCCGGCGACCGCGTCCGGGCGCGAGGTCAGCGCGTACCCGAAGACCGTCGGGTCGCCGAACCTCTATGTCGACAACGGAGTTCTCGTCGGCACGCTGGACTACGGGACGCTCCGGGTGGCGACCGCGACCATGGGCTACAAGCACCACGAGCTGGACGCCCGCGAAGCCGAACGCCAGATCACCGTCCCGACGTTCATGCTCAAGACGATCCCCGGCTACGACGGCGCCCCGCGCGTCCAGGAGCTGGTCCGCACCGAGATCACCGACGTCGTGGTCAAGGAGGCCTACACCGGCCCCGCGCGGCTGCAGCTGTTCCAGCACGTCCTCGCGCCGCTGGCCGACCTGCCGGTGCTGGAGGTCGTCTCCGCGAGCCACATCCGCACCGACCTGACGCTCGCCCCGGTCAAGCCGGTCTTCGACTACCTGGAAGGAGCGCGGTCATGAAGAACGCCGCAGTCATCGGTGCCGGCACCATCGGCCTGTCCTGGACGGCGCTGTTCGCCCACCACGGCCTGACCGTCCGGGTCACCGACCCCCGCCCCGACCTCGCCGAGGCCGTCGAAGAGGCGCTGAAGACGTTCGCCCCGCACCTCGGCACCACGGCGGAGATCCTCGCGGCCCGAGTCCACCTCGCCCGAGACGTCACTGAATCAGTGAAAGATGCGGACGTCGTGCAGGAGAACGGGCCCGAGAACGTCGAGTTCAAAAAGGACCTGTTCAAGCGGCTCGTCGCGGAAGCTCCGGAGCACGCGCTGCTGCTGAGCTCGTCGAGCGCCATCCCGTCGACTGCGTTCACCGAAGACCTTCCGGACGCGAGCAGGGTCCTCATCGGACACCCGTTCAACCCGCCGCACCTCATCCCGCTGGTCGAGGTCGTCCCCGGCGAGCGGACGAGCCAGGAGAGCGTCGAGCGGGCCGTCGAGTTCTACACCTCGCTCGGCCGGACGCCGGTCGTGGAGCGCAAGGAGATCCCCGGGTTCGTCGGCAACCGGCTGCAGAACGCGCTGAGCCGCGAGGCCATCTACCTCGTCGAACAGGGCGTGGTGACCCCGGACGAGCTCGACAAGGTCATCACGAACTCGCTCGGCATCCGCTGGGCGACGGTCGGGCCGTTCCTCGGCTCGCACCTCGGCGGTGGCCCCGGTGGCTACCGGCACATGGCCGAGCACATCGGCAAGTCGATGAAGAAGATGTGGGCCGGCCTGGGCAACCCCAGCCAGAGCCCCGAAGAGCAGGAACGGCTCGTCGAAGCCGTCGAAAAGGCTTACGGCTCCTCCACGTACTCGGAACTGGCCGAGACGCGCGACCGCAAGCAGCTCGCAGTGTTGAACGCAGTGGAGGAGAACTGACATGGAACCGCTCACGGACAAGCTGACCGCCGACTTCTACGACTTCGAGGCGCTGCTGCCGGACGACGAGCGCAAGCTGCTCGTCAAGGCGCGCGAGTTCATGACCCACGACGTCAAGCCGCTGGTGAACGACAACTGGGAAGCGGGCACCTTCCCGAAGGAACTGATCGGGATGTTCCGCGAAAGCGGCCTCGCCGGTCTGCCGTACGAGGGCTACGGCGAGCACAAGCCCGCGGTCAGCCACCTGCTCACCGGCATGATGGCGATGGAGATGAGCCGCACGGACGCTTCCGTCGCGACGTTCTTCGGTGTCCACAACGGACTCGCGATGTACTCCATCCACAGTGGAGGGAGCCAGGAGCAGCGCGACCGCTGGCTGCCCGAGATGGCCGCGATGGACAAGATCGGCGCGTTCGCGATGACCGAGCCGCTCGGTGGGTCCGATGTGGCCGGTGGCATGCGCACCGTGGCCAAGCGTGAGGGTGACACCTGGATTCTCGACGGCGCCAAGAAGTGGATCGGCAACGCGACCTTCGCCGACTACGTCGTGGTGTGGGCGCGGGACGTCGACGACAACCACGTCAAGGGGTTCGTCGTCGAGAAGGGCACGCCGGGCTTCGTCCCGGAGAAGATCCAGGGCAAGACCGCGTTCCGGATCGTCGAAAACGCCGAGATCACCCTGACCGGCGTCCGCGTCCCGGAGGCCAACCGCCTGCAGGGCATCAACGGCTTCCGCGACGTCGCCGAGATCCTGCGCGCCACCCGCGGCGGCGTCGCGTGGCAGGCACTCGGCGTGATGATCGGCGCCTACGAAGCCGCGCTCGCCTACGCCCAGGAGCGCAAGCAGTTCGGCCGGCCGATCGCACGCTTCCAGCTGGTGCAGGACCTGCTCGTGAAGAGCCTCGGCAACATCACGGCGTCGTGGGGCATGCTCGTGCAGCTCGCCCGGCTGCAGGACGCGGGCATCTTCAAGGACGAGCAGTCGTCACTGGCGAAGGCGTTCGTCACCTCGCGGATGCGCGAGGTCGTCGCCTGGAGCCGGGAGATCTTCGGCGGCAACGGGATCGTGCTCGAGTACGACGTCGCGCGGTTCTTCGCCGACGCCGAGGCGATCTACTCGTTCGAAGGGACGCGCGAGATGAACACCCTGATCGTCGGCAAGGCGATCACGGGACAGTCCGCGTTCGTCTGATCACTCAGTTGACGCAGCCGGCGGCCGTACTGGTCGCCGGCTGCTTGCTGTCCGCGGTCTTGGTGGTGGTCGCGGCGACCGGCTTGACGCTGCCGACGGTGTCGTCGCCCGAGGCCTGGACCGCGGGGCTGCTGATCGCCGTCCGGATGAACTGCTGGACCTGCGCCGGGTCGACCTTCACCGCGTCGCCGTCCGACGGCGTCGCCAGCGAGAGGCTCTGCACCGGGATGGTGGCGAACGCGATCGCGCCCGAGCTCATCCCCCGCAGCTGCTGCGCGAAGCTGAGCACGTCCCAGCCCTTGTCGAGCACCACGGCCCCCTGCACGGCGCTGACCAGCGAGTTCAGCTTCGAAACGTCGGTGAACGTGCCCGCGCTGAGGACCTTTTTCGCCATCCCGGACAGGAAGGCCTGCTGCCGCGCGATGCGGTCGAGGTCGCCGTTGGTCAGGCCGTGGCGCTGCCGGACGAACGCGAGCGCCTGCGCGCCGGAAAGCGTTTGCGGGCCGGCCGCGAAGTTCGCGCCGGAGTAGGTGTCGTGCACCGGCTCCTTGAGGCAGACCTCGACGCCGCCGACGGCCTGCGACAGCGCGTCGAAGCCGGCGAGGTTGATGGCCGCGTAGTGGTTGATGGTCAGCCCGGTGAACTTCTCGACGGTCTGGATCGCGGTCTTCGCGCCGGCCTCGTTCGCGGCCACTTCCAGCTGCGGGCCGGACAGGCCCTGGGAGCGCAACCCGGACATCGAGGCGTTCTTGCCGCGGCTGTAGGCCGAGTTGATCTTGTGCTTGCCGTAGCCGCCCGCGATGTCCACATAGGAGTCGCGCGGGATCGAGATCGCGGTGGCCGCGGCGCCGCCCGCCGGGATGTGGACGACGATCATCGTGTCGGTGGTGTCGCCGCCGTCGTCGCCGCTGCCGGCGTGGAGCGTGTCGAGCACGTTCTGTGGCAACGGGTTGCCGTACGCGTCGGTACGCGCGTCGATCCCGACGAGCAGGATGTTCTGGGCGACCTTGAGCGGTTCGCCGGGAATCGTGTCATCGCCGGCCACCTGGCCGGACGGTGAGATGACGTCGGCGGTGACGAGGCCGTGGTCCAGCTTGCTCAGCTGCGACCAGGCGTACCCGGTGGCGCCGAGCACGAGCGCCGACACGACGCCGAGCGCGACCCGCCCGCCGATGCGACGCCCCCGGGACGACAGCAGCACGACACTTCCCCTTGCTTCCCTCTGGTGAATCCCCTCCTTCGAGGATCACCGCGTTAGCTGGGAATCAGCTGAGAAAGTTGTCGAAAAACTGTGACGCTAGCCGAACGGCCGAGCGTTTCCGCCGGTTTCGCGACGCACTGTGCCGGAACGCGTACGCGGAAGTGCTGTGGTTGCGGCCACAGTGGGTCAGCGCGGCATCCGGCGCCAGACCGCGCGCGGCAGCAGGCGCATCGCGAAGAAGACCGGACGGAGCACCCCGGGCACCCAGACGACCCCGCGCCGCTTCCGCAACGCGGCGACGGTCGCGTCGGCGACCTGGTCCGGCGTGCTCGAGAACGGCGCCGGGCTCATGCCCTCGGTCATCCGCCCGATGACGAAGCCGGGCCGCACGAGGAGCAAGTGGACGCCGGAGCCGTGCAGGGCGTCCGCGAGACCGCTCGCGAAGCCGTCGAGGCCGGCTTTGGCGGAGCCGTAGACGTAGTTGGCGCGGCGCACGCGGATCCCGGCGACGGAGGAGAACACGACGAGGCTGCCGTGGCCTTGGGCGCGCAGCAGGTTCGCGGCGTGGGTTAGGACGCCGACCTGGGCGACGTAGTCGGTGTGCACGATGGCGGCGGCGTGGGTGGCATCGGTTTCGGCGCGGGCCTGGTCGCCGAGGATGCCGAAGGCGAGCACGATGACGTCGAGCGGCCCGTGCTCGGCTTGGACCTGCTCGAGGAAGGGCCCGTGGGCGGCGAGGTCGTCCGCGTCGAAGTCGACGGTTTCGGCTTTCCCGAGAGTCGCTACGGCGGCGGTGAGGTCCGAGCCCGGGCGGGCGGCCAGGACGATCTTGTCGTGGTCGCCGGCCAGGCGTTGGGCCACGGCCAGGCCGATTTCGCTGCGGCCGCCGAGGACCAGGACTGTTCCGCTCACGGGGGCAGTCTTCCAGCCGGGGACGCGCGGGGTTCGGGCGGCTGCCGGCTGGGTCCGGTGTCTCGAGCCGAAGCGCGTTCACCCCGCAGCTCGTCACCGCTCCGCGAAGCGCCCGATCGCTCCCCCACATGCGCTAGCGTGCCTCGGGTGGGGCGCGCTCTGGATTTCGAAACCCTCGTCGAACGGCATCGGCGGGAGATTCACGTTCACTGCTACCGGATGCTCGGCTCGCTCGGGGATGCCGAAGACCTGGCCCAGGAAACCTTCCTGCGCGCCTGGAAAGCCCGCGACCACTTCGAAGGCCGGGCCAGTGTGCGCACCTGGCTCTACCGGATCGCCACCAACGCCTGCCTCGACGTCCTCGCGCGGCGGCCGCGGCGGGTGCTGCCCGATCAGCTCGGTCCCGCCGGGGAACCGGACGGCCCCATCGCCGCCGCCGATCTGCCCTGGCTCGAACCCTTCCCCGACCGGCTGCTCGACGAGGCCGGGCCCGACGCCGTCGTCGTAGAACGGGAGACCATCGAACTCGCCTACCTCGCCGCCCTGCAGCACCTGCCGCCGCGGCAACGCGTCGCGCTCGTGCTGCGGGACGTCCTCGGGTGGTCGGCCAAGGAGACCGCGGAACTCCTGGAAACCAGCGTCGCGTCGGCGAACAGTGCCCTCCAGCGCGCCCGGGCGACCCTGCGTGAACGGCTGCCCGCGCACCGTACCGAGTGGACGGCCGGCGATCCGACGGCCGAGGAAACCGCGCTGCTCAAGCGGTTCATCGCCGCCTACGAAGCCGGCGACCCGCAAGCCGTCGCGAAACTGCTGCACGAGGACGCCCGCGCGGTCATGCCGCCCTACGAACTCTGGTTCGGCAGCGCCGCGGCGATCGTCCGCGCGCTGTCGCTGTCGCTGGACCCCGCGTCACCGCAGTGCATCGGCCGCTTCCGGATGCGTCCGACGCGGGCCAACCGCCAGCCCGCGGTCGCGACCTGGCTCCGGCGGCCCGGCGAAGCCGGCTACCGCTGGTTCGGTGTCTCACTGCTCACGATCGAGCACGGGCTGATCACGGGACTGGCCGCCTTCGAGTCGGTCCCGGCGGCGGCGTGGGACCTGCCGGAAATCCTGCGTGAATGAGCACGACGACCGCGGGCGGACGTGAAAAAACCCGGGCGGGCGATTCACGGGGAATCACCCGCCCGGGCACACGCTGATCCGGAAAGAAATTCTTCCGATTCGGTGTTCGCCTTCAGAGCCGCCGGGAAGAGGTCACCGGGCAGCGGGTCAAGCAGCTCGGTGCCGCTGCGGCGCGGTACGCGCCAGCCGGCGTCGGTCCTCGGCGGTGGTCCCGCCGAAAACACCGTGGTCCAGGCCGTTGTCGAGCGCGTAGCCGAGGCACTCGGCGCGCACCGGGCAGCGTGCGCACACGGCCTTGGCCTGCGCCGTCTGCCGGGCGCCGGGGCCCACCGCGGAGATCGGGAAGAACAGTTCCGGGTCCTCGTCCTTGCAGGCCGCGAGTTCCGCCCAGCCCGTCATCGTGGCTTCCATTTCCTTCGTTCACCTCCCTCTGCTACTTCTGTTTCCCATTGTCGTGGCGCGTCAACCGACTTGACGCTCGCGGGCGCGCGAGCGCATCCGCGTGGGTCAAGGGGGTTTTGGCTTCGGTCCCCGGCTCACCCTCCGGGCAACCAAGACTGCAACACATGAGAGTACGCCCTTCTTCCCGGGATCTCGATGTCGATCACGTCACCCGATCGGCGAGATCGCGCTCCAGCGTGACCCGCACGAGAGCCGCCGCGAGGTGCGCCAGCTCGCCCGGATCGACCAGCTTCGCGAGCCCATCGGGCCGCGTCGGCAGGCCGAGCTTTTCGGCCCCCCGCAAGGCTTTCCCATCCAGGTGCGGTCGAAACTCCGGCCAGACGAGCTGCACCTCCCGGCCGAAGATGTCCGCCCCCACCGGACCGAGCCGCGGGACCTTCCCCAGCAGCGCGGCCAGTGTCCGGAATTCGCCGTTCGCGGCCTCGCGGACCCGTCTCAGGTCCCCGCGGTACTCGTCGAGCAGGTACCGCGCGCCCTCTCCGAGCGCCGTCGCGGTCTGTTCGTCGTAGCGCTTGTAGTGCGCGCGGCCGAGGGCGGCCACCCGCTGCTGCCACGCCGCTTCGGCCATCGCCTTCGCGGTGCCCATCCCCGCGGCCCGTAACTCCCGGGCCGCGTCGACCGCGATGCCCGCCTTGATCCGGGTCGAGAGCAGCACCGACAGCACCAGCAGCCGGTAGAGCGGCGCCGGCTGGTCGGCGAGCTTGATGCCCGCCTCGGCGGCGTAGGTCGGACCTGCCTCCTTGAGCAGGCGCCGGACCGTGTCTCGCTGGGTCATCGGGTTCGGGTACCCGAGATGCCCGCACCCATTCGTCACCGGTCGTCACCGATCCGGAGCAGCTCATTACTCCTACCGAGCAGTCTTGATCGAATCGTTACACGCAGGAGTCACCTCGGCGCACTTGTTCCAGTGGAGGCGAGGGGTGGTGAGGGGTCCGTGTGCGCTGGCGACGATTTCGACGCGTTCTTCCGCGCCGACTTCCCCCCGCTCGTGGCGTTCCTGTGCAAGGCCGGGTTCGAGGTCGAGATCGCCCGTGACGTCGCCGTCGAAGCGATGCTGCACGCGCTGGAGGCGTGGCCGGTCCCCGAGGACCCGCGGGCCTGGGTGCGCCGCGTCGCCGGGCGGCTGCTCGACGCGGCCGACGACTCGCGCGCGGACTGGGCGGCGGACGACCCGCAGGACGACGAGAAGCTGGCCGTGCTGGTCGACCAGCACGCGGGGCTCATCGACCTGCTCGCCTCCCTGCCCGGCCAGCAGCGGACGGTGCTCGCGTGGTCGCTCGACGGCTTCACGCCGACGCAGATCGCGAACGCCTTGCGCATCGCCCCCGCGACCGTCCGTTCCAACCTCCGCCACGTGCGGGAACGCCTCAGGCGCCACCGGGCCGCACCGCCCGGCGACCAGCGGGACAGGGAAGGGTGAGCACCATGGCGGCAACCGAGTACGGGGACCCCGCGATCACCGAGCTGCTGCGGGAGTCCAACGCCGCGCTGCACGACTCGCTGCGGGTCGGCCTCGACGTGGAGGGCACCCTGCTGCGGGTGCGCAGCCGCGCGCTCGTCCGCGAAATAGCCGCGACGCCGCCCCCGGAGGCGTTCCCCGCGCACTGGCGGCGCCACGACGAGCCGGTCGCCGACGCGATCGCCGGCGACGACGCCGCGACCGCTCGCCTGCTCGCCACCATCCGGCCGCTGGTGGTGCGCTACTGCCGCGCCCGCGTCGGCCGGCACGAGCGGTCCTTCGCTTCGGCCGACGACGTCGCCCAGGAGGTGTGCGTCGCCGTGCTGACGGCGCTGCCGTCCTACCGGGACCAGGGCCGGCCGTTCCTCGCGTTCGTCTACGGCATCGCCCAGCACAAGGTCGCCGACGCCCACCGCGCCGCGGCCCGCAACCGCTCCGACCCGGTCCCGGAGATCCCCGACGGGGTGTCCGAAGCGGACGGTCCCGAGCAGCACGCCCTGCGGTTCGAGCTCAACGAACGGCTCGCGCGGCTGCTGGACGTCCTGCCGGCCAAGCAGCGCGAGATCGTCGTGCTGCGGGTGGTCGTCGGGCTGTCGGCGGAGGAGACGGCGGACGCGGTGGGCTCGACACCGGGCGCGGTCCGCGTCGCCCAGCACCGCGCACTGGGGCGGCTGCGAAGACTGCTGACGGGCGAAGAGGACTAACCGCGCAGTCCCGCGACGCCGGCCACCACGACGCCGTACAGGTCGGCGATGGTCGCCAACGCGCTGTGGTGCAGCTGTTCGGCGGTCACCGCCGCGACCGGCGTTTCCAGCGGGCGCGTGGCGCAGGCGTCCGCGACCACGGTTGCGTGGTTGCCGCGCAGGAACGCGCCTTCGGTGGTGAATGTGACGCACATGTTCGTCATGAACCCGGCGACGACCACGGTTTCATTCCCGGCCGCGTCCACCCGCTCCCCCAGATCGGTGCCCACGAAGGCGTTCGGCGCGCCCTTGACGACGACCGGCTCCCCCTCGGCCGGGGCGACGTCCGGGTGGATGGCGCCGATCTCCTCGCGCACGTCGTAGAGACTGCCCGCACCGCCGTCGTGCACCACGTGGATGATCGCCGACCCAGCGGCGCGGGCCGCTTCCAGGAGGTTCTCGGCCGCGGTCAACGCGGGCCGCCAGCCCGTCAGCTCCAGCACGCCGCGGGTGTAGGTGTTCTGGTAGTCGACCAGGATCAGCGTCGAGCCGCTCAGGGTGGCCGGGGTCCGGTCGAGCCCGTTCAGCTCGCGCAGGGTGGTCGTCGCCATGGTGGTCCTCTCTCGTGTCCGGTTCGGGCTCCACCGACGCTAAGCTCGGCGGCGCATGTCGGCAATGACATGCAAGACGCAGAAACCGACACGGCGGAGGAGCACGGTGGAGCACCCGGAACGGCTGGTCGTCGTCGTCCTCTTCGACCGGATCGACCTGCTCGACGTCACCGGCCCGCCCGAGGTCTTCTCGCTGCTGCAGCGGGAACTGGACCGGCCGGCCGGCTACCGCGTCGTCCTCGCCGCCGCCACCGCGGACCCGGTGACCACCTCGGCCAGGGTGCGCGTGCTCCCGGACGTCACCTTCGCCGAGCTGGCCGGGCAGGCCGTCGACACGCTGGTCGTCCCGGGGGCGGTGACCGTCGGGGAGGACGGCGGGATCGTCGCCCGGTGCGACGCCGACGTCGTCGAAGCCGTCCGGGTGCTGGCCGGGCAGGCGCGCCGGGTGGCGTCCGTCTGCGTCGGGGCCCACCTGCTCGCGGCCGCCGGCCTGCTCGAAGGCAAGCGCGCCACCACGCACTGGTCCACCGCCCGCCAGCTCGCCGACGAACACCCCGGCGTCACGGTCGACGCCGACCCGATCTTCATCCGCGACGGCGACGTGTGGACGGGCGCCGGCCTGAGCGCCTGCCTCGACCTGGCCCTGGCGCTCGTCGCGGACGACTTCGGCCCCGAGCTCGCTTCCCGCGTGGCCCGCCAGCTCGTCATGTTCCTGCGGCGGCCGGGCGGGCAGAGCCAGTTCAGCGTGTCCCTCGAACCGGCGTCGGCGACCCGGCGGGTCGAGGAACTCCGCCACCACATCACCGAGCACCTCGCGCGGCCCCTGACGGTCGCCGACCTGGCCGCGCACGCCCACCTCACCGACCGGCAGCTCACCCGCGTGTTCAAGGCCGAACTCGGGACGACGCCCGCGGCCTACGTCGAGCACGCGCGGGTCGAGGCGGCCCGGCAGCGGCTGGAAACCACGGACGACACGCTCTCCCGCGTCGCCACGACGTGCGGGTTCGGCACGGTCTCGACGTTGAACCGGTCCTTCCGCCGGACGCTCGGCACGACGCCGAGCGAGTACCGGCGGCGGTTCCGGATCCCGTAGTCAGCGCCGCACGCAGTCGAGGACGAACTCCTCCAGCGCCGCCGCCGGTCCTTCCTTTGATTCGCGGGCCAGCAGCATGAACTCGATATCGCCGGGTTCGGGCAGGCCGGTCAGCTCGACGAGGTCGGCGGGCACCAGGCTGCGCGCGTGCAGGGTGACGCCGAGACCGGCGGCCGCGGCGGCGCGCAGGCCGGTGAGGCTCGACGTCTGGCACGCGGCACGCCACTCGAGCCCCGCCCGCTCCAGGCACTCGACGGCGAGCTGGCGGGTGATCGACGGCATCGGGTACTGCACCAGCGGCACCGGCTGGCCGGGCTCCAGCACCGTCGCCGCCGAGCCGATCCAGACCAGCGGCTCCCGCCACAGCAGCCGCCCGCGGTGCGTACCCGGCCGGCGCTTGCCCAGCACCAGGTCCAGCTGACCGGCGCGCAGCCGCTGCGCGAGGACGTCCGACAGCTCTACGGTCAGCTCGACGTCCACCAGCGGGTGGCTGCGGCGCAGCCGGTTGAGGATCTCCGGCAGCTCGCCGAGCGCGAAGTCCTCCGAGACGCCGAAGCGCACGCGGCCGCGCAGTTCGGCGCCGCGGAAGTGGCGCTCCGCGCGTTCCTCGGTGTCCACGACGGTCTGCGCGAACCCCAGCATCGCCTGGCCGCGCGCGGTCAGCTCGACGGTGTGCGTGTCGCGGGCGAAGAGCAGCCCGCCGGAGTCGCGCTCCAGACGCCGGACGTGCTGGCTGACGGTCGGCTGGCCGACGCCGAGGCGCCGCGCGGCCGCGGTGAAGCTGCGCGTCTCGGCGACGGCGAGGAACGAACGGCACAGGCCGGGGTCGAGCACGCGGCCACTTTATCGCGATTCCCGATGACAGTCAGTCCGGTCATCGGGGTTCACAATGAGCGTTCCGGGGCCGAGAATTGCCGTGGAAGGAGATCCATGTCCCGGTTACGTCTCGACCCGTTCGTCGTCGCCATCCTCGCCACCGTCGGGGTCGCCACGCTCCTGCCCGCTTCGGGCGTCGTGGCCGACGGCTTCGGCACCGCCACCACGATCGCCGTCGGGTTGTTGTTCTTCCTGTACGGCGCCCGGTTGTCCACGCAGGAGGCCCTCGACGGGCTGCGCCACTGGCGGCTGCACGGGGTCGTGCTGGCCGCCACGTTCGTGCTGTTCCCGCTGCTCGGCCTGGCGCTCACGCTGCTGCCGGCGTCGGTGCTGCCCGCCGAGCTCGCGGCCGGGGTGCTGTTCCTCGCGGTGCTGCCCTCGACGGTCCAGTCGTCGATCGCGTTCACGTCCATTGCCCGCGGCAACGTCGCGGCGGCGATCTGCAGCGCGTCGCTGTCCAACCTGGCCGGGATCGTGCTGACCCCGCTGCTGGTGGCGCTGCTGCTGTCCGGCGACGGCGCGGGAGTCGACGGGTCGGCGGTGCTCGGGATCGTGCTGCAGCTGCTGGCGCCGTTCGTGGCGGGCCAGCTGGCGCGGCGCTGGATCGGCGAGTGGATCACGCGGAATTCCGCGCCGCTCAAGCTGTTCGACCGCGGGTCGATCCTGCTGGTGGTGTACACGGCGTTCAGCGCGGGCATGACCGAAGGCATCTGGCACCGGCTCGACGTCGTCCCGCTGCTGGTCCTGGTCGGGCTCTGCTGCGTGCTCCTGGCGGCGGTGCTGGCGGCGACGAGCTGGGGCGCCCGGCTGCTGGGTTTCGCGCACGCGGACCGGATCACGATCGTGTTCTGCGGGTCGAAGAAGAGCCTGGCGAGCGGGTTGCCGATGGCGACGGTGCTGTTCGGGCACGCGCAGGTGGGGCTGATCGTGCTACCGCTGATGCTGTTCCACCAGATCCAGCTGATCGTGTGCGCGTCGCTGGCGCGGCGATACGCGGCGGCGCTCGTGCCGGCCTGATTTTCCGACCGATGAGTTTTCCGGCGGTGTGCGTCAGTACGTGATGACACCCCATCGGAAGGCGGCACCCATGGCCAAGGTTCTCTACCACATCACGATGTCCCTCGACGGCTTCGTCGCGGCACCCGGCGACGACATGACGTGGCTGTCCGGCCTGCACGCGGGCCCGAACCCGGTGGTCGAGCGGGTGATCGACGGCATCGGCGCGATCGTGATGGGCCACCACACGTACGCCCCGGCGACGACGGCGGAGGGCAAGGTCTACGGCGGCCGCTGGGAGGGGCCGATCTTCGTGGTGACCCGCTCGGCGGCGCCGTCACCGGGGTTCACGCTGGTACCGGACCTTGCGGAGGCGGTGTCCGAGGCCTCCGCGACGGCCGGGGACGGGTATGTGGCGGTGCTGGGGGCGGCTACGGCCCGGCGGTGCTACGAAGCCGGGTTGCTCGACGAGGTGCTGGTGCACGTGGCGCCGGTTCTGCTCGGTGACGGGGTTCGGTTGTTCGAACGGCGTGGTGGGGCGCCGGTGCGGTTGGAAGCGTTGGAGCTGAGTCACGCCGGGCCGATCCTGAACGGTTGGTACCGGGTGGTGTGAGCACTCTCTGTCCATTGTGTACACGCGGGCACGCGTAACGGCGGGCCGCCGCCGGACGACTCCGGAGGCGTCGATGCGAGGGAGGAGATCGTCATGGCACGAACCACGGTGGCCGCACTGGCCGGCGCCCTGGTGGTGACGGCGGGCGCGGTGGCCTTCGCCGGCGCTTCGTCGGCGGTCGGGCCGTCACCGGCACCGATCGTCCAGGCGGCGCAGGCCACCTGCCTGACCGACGGCACCGGCGTCTGCACGGTGACGCATTCGCTGGGCAAGGTGCCGGAAGCGATCGTGGTATCGCCGAACACGCCGAGCCCGAACAACGCGTTCACGCTCAACACGGTGCTGGGGTCGTACACCGCGACCACGTTCCAGGTGCGGGCGATGTTCAACCAGACGACGCCGAAGACGTTCGGCCAGATCTGGTTCACCTACGCGGCTTACGGTTCGCCGACGGCACCACCGCCGACCACGACCCCCAAGACAACGCCTCAAACCACGACGCCGCCACCGCCCACCTCGTCGGATCCGACTTCCACTCCTACCACGGGTGGCGGAAGCTGAACGGAATCCGCACCCTCACCGCGGCCGCGGCGACGGCTTCCGCAGTTCCTCCGCGAAAATCCCCTCCATGCGCCGATTCGCGCGGCGGAGCGCCCGCACCGCCGCCCGGATCGCGTACCCCACCGCGAACACCAACAACAATCCCAGGCCGATGGCCGCGAGGTTCGCCACGAGCGCCTCCCGGTACAGGTGCGCCAGGTACCCCAGACCCGCCCCGGCGGTGAGTGCGTCCAGCAACGCCAACCCGAATGCCCGGGGCTCGTGCGGGGCGGCTCGCGGTGCCGAGACCATCGCTCACCCTCCCGCCGTTCCGTTCAGCGGTGACGCCCTTGCAACCTAGACGAGCTTGCGCCGCCCGGAGGCCGTTTCAACCTGTTTGGCCTACCGGATCTGCCCGGATGGCCGCTGTGATAACTTGGAGCGAACTGGGTCTTCTGTGCGAATGCACATCCCCGAGCAACGCACACGCCGGGGGCCAGGGGGCGGTAGCTCAGTTGGTTAGAGCAGGGGACTCATAATCCCTTGGCCGCGGGTTCGAGCCCCGCCCGCCCTACGTTCGCGGTGCTCGCTCCGCTCGCACCCCTCGCTTCGCCGTTCCCTGTGGGGGTGCGACCCCCACACCCCGCCCGGGGGCACGCCCCCGGACCCCCGTCCGTGTGGCTCCGTTGGTCTGCCGGCTGTCCTTAGTGGACGTCAGCGGTCGTACACCAGGGCCAGCTCTCCTCGCTCGCCTGCCTCGTGGTGGGTCAACGTCCATGACGATGTCGGCATGCCGTCTTCGAACAGCGTTGCTCCCGCTCCCGCTATCTCCGGGCAGATCATTATGTACAGGCGGTCCACTAGATTCGCCGCCAGTAGTGGCTTTATTATGCTTGCGCTGCTGTTCACCAATATTTCGCCTGATCCGGTGGCCTTCAGGTCACTGATTACCTCTGGTGCCGGGGGGTTCACCATTCTGGTGCGGTCCCATGGTGGCTCTGTCACCGTTTTTGAGAAGACCACCTTTTCTGTTTCCGTCAGCCACTTTGCGTAGCCTCGGTCTCGGGGATCTGCCTTTTCGTCCGCCGCTACCGTTGGCCAGTAGCCCAGGAAACCCTCTGCGTTCAAGCGGCCCAGAACTGCCGTTGTCGCGTTCTCCCAGATTCGCGTCAAGTGGCGGCGGGCCACCTCTGTTGTCGCGTACGCGACTATTGGTCCCATGTCCGCCGGGCCTCCCGGGCCCTGGTAGCGGCCGTCCAGCGTCAAGCTCAAGTTTGCCGTTACTCTTCTGGCCATGCTCAGACCTTTCGCTGTTCCAACACTTCGGTCAGGCGGTCCAAGACCTGGGTCCAGCCCGTTTCGATTCCCGCTATTGCCGGTGCCGCCTCGATCGTTGTCGCCGTTATGCGCAGGCCCAGCCTCAAGCGGGTTCCACCCGGTATCGGCGTCAGCTCCACGTCGTAATGGCCCGTGAAGGACGCCGGGCCCGTTATCGCCAGGTCGAATGCCAGTCGTCCCGGCTCCTCCGCCACCCGGACCCAGCCTTCCGAGTGGTACTCGCCCTCCGCGTCCCGGTACGCCAGCGCTGCGCGGCCGCCCGGGCGGGGCTCCAACAGGCACGTTGTCAGCGTCAGCGATGGGGGCACCCACCACGATGCCAGCAGTTCCGGGTCCGTCCAGTGCCTCCAGACCACCTCTCGCGGTGCCGGCAGCACTCGCTCGAAGCCGAACGCGCGCCCGTCTGCCCAGCGGTCGCGGTCTGCTGCCGCTGTCTCCTCCTCGACCGCCGCCCGGTAGCGCGCGACCACGTCTCGCTCGCTCTGGTGCGCCTCGGTCTGCTTGATCAGCTCTGCCAGCCGGCCCGCGAACGCCGTCAGCGGCTCCGCCTCCAGCGCGTACACCCGGCGCTGCCCCAACGGGAACACCGTGACCAGGCCCGCGCGCGCCAACGTCTGCAAGTGCTTCGTCGTCTGCGGCTGGCGCAGGCCCGTCAGCTCCGCCAGCTCCCCCACCGACCGGGGACGCTCCGCCAAGAGCTCCACCAGGCGCCAGCGCGCCGCGTCACCCAGTGCTGCCGCGATCCCGTCCACCGCGCCAGTATTCATCCAGCAGAATATTCAAGTCAAGGAATACTTTAGGTCAGCCATCGGAGGCCGTAGGCGTAGCCCAGCTGCGGGGCCGTGAACTCCTGGGCCACCTCGCACGCGCCGTCCAGCTCCAGCGGCGCGCCCGGTTGGGGTGGGTCCGCGAGCACCGATGGCGGGACCCGGTCCACACGCCACACCCGCCATGGCAGCCGCTGCGGGTCGAAGCGGACCCGCACCGAGAACGACTCGCACGCCACCAGCGGCACGAACGTGTACGACGGCCGGATCGGCAGACCGTCCTGGATCCGGATCACCAGCCCGTAGGTGTGGGTGTCGCCGCGCGACAGTGGGCGCGGGAGGTCGAGCAGCCAGCGGAAGTGCCGCTGCCCCACCCGTTTCGCGTCGGTGATCCGGACGCCGTGCTGGGCGTCGGCGGCCACCTGGCGCTCGCCGTCACCGCCGTCCTCCAGGCGGGGCACCGTGAACTGCGCCGCGATCCGGCTCAGCCCGTCGCGGGTCGCGACGACCAGCCGCTCCTCGATCAGCTCCGGCTCGGGCGTGTCGAGCCGGACGATCGCGCGCAACCGCTTGACGAACCAGCCCTGGTCCGGATCCGGGACGTCGTCACCGGGACGCGCGGCGGCCTCGATCTCGGCGGCCAGCCGCGCGAACGACCGGTCGATCCGGCGCCGCGCCGTGCGTTCGGAGACCCGCAACCGATCGGCCAGCACGCCGACCCGGTCGCTGAGCAGGGCGTGCTGCGAGCCGGGAGCGATGCCCAGCGCGACGTTGACCGCGAGCCGGTCGTCGGCCGGGAACTCCGCGATCGCCGCGGAAATCGCGTCACGCAGCACGCGCCGCGCTTCGCGGTCGTTCGCCGTGCGGTGGATCTCGCACCAGCCGGCGACGATCGGCCCGAGCCGGTCGCGCAGCCGTTCGGCTTCCAGCCCCCAGCCGCGGCGCAACGTCGTGAGCTCGCGGAGCAACCCGTCCTCGTGTGCCATGGGGCTTCGATTGTGGCACGCGGACTTCCGCGCGATCGGCGGCTGCGCCTGCGCCGATCAGGTGATTCCCGGGTTGGCCAGCGTGTGGCCAGTTCCGCGGTGATTCGGCCCGTGGACGGCCTTTGCCCGTTCCCCGGCTGACCGACCATGTCCCGGTCGACGGCATCGGGGAGGACGGGTTGCTCGACACCATTTTCCCGTGCGCGGGACCGGCGGACGTCGACGGCGTCCGGCGGCTGGCCCGCGACGGCAGGCTCGCCGGCTCCGCGTCGGCCGCCCCGCCCGGCGAGCTCGCCCGGTTGCGCGGCGCGGTCTACACGGTGGCCTGGCCACTGGTCTTCGCGCGGATCACCAAACCCCTGGAACGGCAGCGGCGGCACCCGGACTGCGCCCGCGGGCTGGAATGGCTGCGCCCCGACTGCCTCGACCGCTTCCACGACGACGTCGAAGCCGTCGTGGAGCACGCGCTGCGGCGCGCGACCGACCCCATCGAGAACTTCGACGGCTGGCTGGCGACCCGGCTGAGCCCGGCGACGGTCGACGCGCACCGGCGGCGCCGCGGCGAAATCGGGGCCCTGCAACGGCCCCGGCTGCCGGCCTGGCTGGGCGACGCCCTCGGCCGCGACCCGTGGCTGTGCGACCTCGCCGTGCAGATCCTCGTGTGGGCCGGGGTGCCGGCGACGGCGGGCGCGGAGCTGTGGCCCCTGGACGGCTGGGCGGCGCGCCGCGCCGAGGTCACCGGCGCGCCACCACCGGGCCGCGACACGCTCGACCTGGAGGTGCGGCAGGTGCTCGCGGCGATGGGCGAGCGGCCGAAGTGGTACGCGGAGCACGTCGAGCGGCCGCTCGGGCACAAGCGCGCCCCGGTGGCGCCGATGCCGGCGGACGGCGCGGCCGAGCCCGTCCCGCTGCAGCTGGTGGGCGAGGCCGAAGCGGACGACACCCGGCTGGCCGGCCTTGCCGAGCAGGCACTGCGCGCGATCGAAGCCGGGCTGGACCGCGGCGAAGACCCGCCGACGGCGGTGGGCGCGGTGGTCCGGCGGGTGTTCGGGGCCGGCGGAGGAGCATTGGACCGGTTGCCGCACAACGGATCCACGCTCGACGACTGGCTAGCCACCGCCCTCGCCGACGAGGCCCGGCTCGAGCGGATCGTCGCGACGGTGCTCGCGATCCTGGACCGCTGAGGACCGGCCGGGCGGCCGCCGGTGGACGGTGGCCGAGAGCGCGCCGAGGCGGCTCGGGGCCGGGTTGTCGCGGTCCGCCACCGAGGACTCCGCGGGATTCGGCTGCCCACAGGCATCCTCGGCCGCCGAGGGCCGCTGGGCGGGTCTGCCGGGCGGGCACCCGAGGACCGTGGCCGAGGGCCCAGGCCCGCCGCCGGGAGCGGGATCCGGCTGCTCGCAAGCATTCCCGGCCGCCGAGTCCAACCGGGCGGCCAGCACTTCGAACAGCGTCTCCCGCGACCACCCCGCGGCTTGCGCCCGGGTGTCCGCCGCGGTCAGCTCGGCCAGCAGGACCGCGCGGACCGCCGCGCGGGTTCTCTCCGCGAGTCTCGTGGGCGGGACAGCTGATCCGGCCACCCCTGCCTCCTTTCGCCCGGCACCGTCGGCCGGCCCAGCCTTCTCCTGACGGACGGCCGTCAGCGCCACCACGACGGCGGTGGCACCGGCAGCCGCAGCGGGCAGCCCGTGTGGCGGCCCGTCCAGCAGTCGGCCAGCCAGCGCGTCAGCGCGACCGGCCCGAGCAGGCTGTCTTCCCACACCGGCGTCAGTTCGCCGGCCCGGCGGAGCATCGTTTCGGCCGTGGCGCAGAAGGAAATGATCGCGGCGACGGCGGCGTCGGCCCGCGCGACCGGCCAGGCCACCGCGGCTCCGGGCAGCCGGGCCGGGACGGCCAGGCCGGGGCCGAAGGTGCAGTTGCGGGTCAGCTGGAGCGCGAGGTCGAACTCGACCGCTTCGGCGTGCTGCTGCCGGGCCCGCCATCGAGGCGATGCCGCGGCGGCGTGCAGCCCGGCGAGCCGGGCGGCGACCAACCCGTCCCACACCGTCAAGAGCACCCCTCGCGTGTCGGCGGGATGAGCGCCGGCGAGATCGAGGGTGACGGCGCTGAGCCAGGCACACGGGTCCTTGACTTGACTATCAGCGGCGACGGTCACGGCAGCCAGTCTCGCACCGGAAAGCACGTCCGGCAGCAAGATGATCATGGTTCACGGCAGGACCACCCGGTCGGTGGCGAACCGTTGAGCGGCTGAGTACCACCTTTGGGCACTGCGGGTGACCGAACCGTTACGGTTGTGCCATCATGTCGGCGCTCAGTGCCGAGCACGCCCCTCGTCCGTCCCTCCCCGAAAGGCCGTCACCGCCGTGATCAAGACCAGCAAGAGCCGGGCCGGCACCCAGCGCGTCACCTTCAGCCTCCCGGCCGGGGCGCCACCCGGACGGGTGAGCGTCGTGGGGTCGTTCAACGACTGGACGCCCGGCCGCCACCACCTGACCCCGCGCTCCAACGGCCGCCGGTCGGCTTCGGTGGAAGTCACGCCGGGCACCGTGCTGCAGTTCCGCTACCTCGGCGAGGACGGCCACTGGTTCGACGACCCCGAGGTGCCGGACCGCGTGGACGGCAACTGCGTGTACGCGACGAACTGAGTCGGCGCTGTCAGGACTTCCGGCGCGGCTTGCCCCGCTTCGGGGCGCCGCCGCCGGACCGGCGGGCGACCGGCTTCTTCGGCGCCGCCGCCTTCCGCTCCGGGCGCTTCTTCTCCGATGACGCCGGCTGCTGCTGGCGTCCGCGCGTGCTGTTGAGCGTGCGGCCGCGGACGATGCCGATGAACGTCTCCATCAGCTCCGTCGTCTCGTCCTCGAGCCACGACAACGCCACGCTCGACTGCGGCGCGTCCGCGACCGTCCGGTACGTCAGGTCGCGGCGGTGGTGCAGGCGGGCCAGCGACTGCGGGACCACCAGCACACCCACGCCCGCCGCCACCAGCTCGATCGCGTCCGCCGTCGACTCCGGGCGGGAGACCGCCGGGCGGCCCGGGAGCGACGGCCACTCGATCGTGTCGTCCAGCGGGTGCAGCACGACGTCGTCCGCCAAGTCCGCTGTGGACACTTCGTCGGCCGCCGCGATCAGGTGGTCCTTCGGGACGACCACCACCGTCGTCTCGGTGTACAGCGGGATGGCGTGGAGGCCGTCGCGGTCGATCGGGGACCGCAGCAGCGCCGCGTCCGCCCCGCGCGCGCGGATCAGCTCCGTCGCTTCGGCCGCGGGCACCGCGACCAGCTCCAGCGGCACGTCCGGCTGCCGCTCGCCCCAGGTCCGCACCCACTTGGCGGGCGTCGCGCCCGGGACGTACGCGAGACGGAACGAGGTCACCGGGTCAGGCTACCGGGCGGGGCGCTGGCTACCCTGGACGGCATGACGTCGCACAAGACCGCCCAGACGATGAAGCCCGCGACGGCGGCGAAGAAGCTGGGTGTGTACCTCGAAGCCACGCCCCCGGAGTTCCAGGAGGGCGTCGTCTCGCGCGACGAGCTGAACGCGCTGCAGGCCGAACCGCCGGAGTGGCTGCGCGAGCTGCGCCGCACCGGCCCGCACCCGCGGCCGGTCGTCGCGGCGAAGCTGGGCATCTCCATCGGCGGCCTCACCCGCGGCGGGATCACCGACGCGCTCACCACCGAGCAGATCGACGCGCTCAAGACCGAGAACCCCGACTGGCTGGTGCGCGAACGCGCCACCCAGGCCGAGGTGCGCAAGGAAACCGAGCGCGTCAAGGAGAAGAACCGCTGACCACGCCCGAAGAAGCCGCGCGCCTCGACGCCGAAGACGAGCTGGCCGCGTTCCGGGACCGGTTCGTCCCGATCACCGACGAGAGCGTCGTCGCCTACCTCGACGGGAACTCCCTCGGCCGCCCGCTGCGCGCCACCGCCGACCGCCTTCGGGAAGTCGTCGCCGAGCAGTGGGGCGCGCGGCTCATCCGGTCGTGGGAAGAGCGCTGGCTGGAGCTGCCCGAGCGGATCGGGGACGAGCTGGGCCGCGTCGCCCTCGGGGCCGCGCCCGGGCAGACGATCGTCGCCGACTCGACGTCCGTGTGCCTGTACAAGGTGCTCCGGGCGGCCGTCGCGCTGCGACCCGGGCGCGACGAGCTCGTCACCGACACCGCGAACTTCCCCACCGACCGGTTCCTGGTCGACAGCGTCGGCGCCGAACTCGGCCTCACGGTCCGGTGGATCGAGGGCCCGGACGACGTCGCCGCGGTCGCCGGCCCGCGCACGGCGGCCGTCGTACTGTCCCATGTGGACTACCGCTCGGCCGCGATCGCCGACCTCGCCGGGATCACGCGGGTGGTGCACGAGCGCGGCGGCCTGACGGTCTGGGACCTCTGCCACAGCGTCGGCTCGATCCCGGTGGCGCTGGACGCCGACGGCGCCGACTTCGCCGTCGGCTGCACGTACAAGTTCCTCAACGCCGGCCCCGGCGCTCCCGCGTTCCTCTACGTCAACGCGCGTCACCACGAGGCGTTCGGGCAGCCGATCACCGGCTGGATGGGCGCGGCCGACACGTTCGGGATGGCCGAGCGGTACGTGCCCGCGCCCGGCATCCGCCGCGCGCTGTCCGGCACGCCGCCGGTGCTCGGCATGGTGGGCGTCCAGGAGGGCGTGGCGCTGCTGGCCGAGGCAGGGATCGAGCGGGTGCGCGCGAAGGCGGTCGCGCTCGGGCGCTGGGTGCTCGACCTCGCCGACGAGTGGCTCGTGCCGCTCGGGTTCACCGTGGCCTCGCCGCGGGAGGACGCGCGGCGGGGCGGGCACGTCACCCTGCGGCACCCGGACGCGGAACGGCTGTCGCGCGTGCTGATCGACAACGGGGTGCTCATCGACTTCCGCCGTCCGGACGGCATCCGCATCGGGTTGAGCCCGCTGACGACGGGGTTCACCGAGGTCCGCGCGGCCATGGAACGGATCCGCGAACTCGCCGGATAGTAGCCATGTACTTAATAGCCATGTACAGTATTTGGCATGAGCACTCCCGGGCACCTCATCTGGCGGCTGTCGATGAAGTGGCGCGTGGCGGTCGACCGCGCGTTGGCCCCCGCGGGCCTCACGCACGCGCAGTACGTCTTCCTGTCCTCCCTCTTCGGCCTGGAACGCGCCGGAAACACCCCCAGCCAGCGGGAACTCGCTGACGAGACCGGGCTGGAAGCGCTCTACACCTCCAAGCTCGCGCGCTCCCTGGACGCCGATGGCCTGATCGAGCGCACCCGCGACCCGGCGGACACCCGCACGATCCGGCTGAGCCTCACCCCACGCGGCCGCGAAGTCGTCGAGCCGGCGATCGCCACCGTCGCCGAGCTGCTCGACCGCCTCCTCGCCCCGCTCGGCGGCCGGGCCGGTGACCGCACCGCGGCCCTGAGCCGCGAACTCACGCTCCTCCTCGACACCCCGCTGAAGGACGAGAAATGACGCTGCACCACGAAGAATCCGGCGACGGCACCCCGATCGTCTTCCTGCACGGCAACCCCGGTTCGTCGCACGGCTGGCGCCACGTCCTGCCGCACGTCGGCGGCGGCCGGCTGCTCGCTCCCGACCTCATCGGCATGGGCCGGTCCCCCAAGCCGGACATCGCGTACTCCTTCGCCGACCACGCCGGCCACCTCGACGCCTGGTTCGACGCGCTCGGCCTCGACGACGTCGTCCTCGTCGGGCACGACTGGGGTGGCGCGCTCGCCTTCGACTTCGCCGCCCGGCACCCGGGCCGCGTCCGGGGCGTGGCGTTCTTCGAGACGATCGTCAAGCCGATGGCCTGGGACGACGTGTCGCCGCAGGCCGCGGAACGCACGCGCAAGATCCGCACCCCCGGCGTCGGCGAGCAAATGGTGCTGGAAGAGAACCTGTTCGTGCGGCAGGCGTTCACCGGCGGCGTCCGCACGCCGGTGGCGGACCTCGAGCCGTACCTCGCGCCGTTCCCGACGCCGGAAAGCCGCCGCCCGGTCCTCGCGTGGGCGCGGCAGCTGCCTCTCGGCGGCGAGCCGGCCGAGGTCGTCGCGCGCGTCGAGGCCTACGACGAGTGGCTGGCCGGCAGCACCGGGACGCCGAAGCTGCTGATGACGTTCGAAGGCTCCCCCACGCTGCTCATCGGGGAGAAGGTGGCGCAGTGGTGCCGGGAGCACATCGCCGCGCTCGACGTCGTCGCGTGCGGCGAAGCCGGGCACCACGCCCAGGAGGACCGGCCGAAGGAGATCGCCGGTGAGATCTCCGCCTGGCTGGACCGCCACGGCCTCCGGTGAGTCAGCGGTGCCGCAGCGGCGGGGTCGCATCGACGCCGAGGACGCGCGCCGCGACCCACGCCAGCGAGTCCGCGGTGCGGGCCGGGGTGTCCGACGGCTGCATCACGTGGCTCAGGACCGTGCGGACCACGATGTCGATCACCACGCCGAGCTGCTCGGGGGTGAACGGCAGGTCGTAGGCCGTCACGCGGGCGGTCAGCATCACCTTCGCCTGCGTCAGCAGCGTGCCCGCCTCCGTCGTGAGCAGCGGCAGCAGTTCGGACGCCGTGCCGTGGGTCGCGGACGCGATCGCGCGCAGCAGCGTGTTGTCGTCGGCGAGCTCCAGGACCGCGCGGACGGCGTCGTAGATGGCCTCGACCAGGTCGTCCTCGTGGCGGTCGAACGCCGCCGCGACGACCGACAGGAACCGGGCCAGCTCGTGCGTGACCATCGCTTCGGCCAGCGCCGCCTTCGAGCCGATCTCGTTGTAGACCGTCTGCCGGCTGACGCCGACGACCTCGGCCAGCCGGGCCATCGTGACCGCCTGCCAGCCCGACCGCGCGGTCAGCTCGATCGCCGCGGTGATGATCGGCTGCCGGTGCTGACCACCCTCGGGCGCCGCCGGAAGTGCCGCACTCATGATCGCCATTCTAGGCGGCGCCCGCGAAGACCAGCGCCTCCGCCCACGGCGCCCGGCCCGCGATGCGACGGCGGTACTTCATGATCTCGCGCGGGCGGTCGACGGTGAGCGCGCCGGCGATCCGGTCGCCGCGGCGGTAGAGCGTCACCCCGCCCGTGGCCACCACCTCGTCGGCGTGCGGGGTGCCGACGAACTGGATGCGCCGGCCGTACCAGTCGGACCAGAAGTACGGCACGGCTTCGAGCGGGCGGGCCGATCGGGGGTCGAGCGCGTGCCGCGCGGCGGCCGCACCCTGCTCGGCCGCGTTCGTCCAGTGCTCGAGCCGCAGTTCGAGGCCGTCGAACAGCGGGTTCGGCACGTGCGCGACGTCGCCCGCCGCGTAGACACCCGGCGGGCCCGCCGCCAGCGTCGCGTCGCACACGACACCGCGGTCGCGCTCGTGCAGCGTCAGCCCGCTGCCTTCGAGCCAACCGGTGGCCGGCACCGCGCCGATGCCGGCGACGACGAGGTCCGCGGGCAGGACTTCGCCGCCCGCCAGGTGCACGCCGTCCTCGGTCACGCCGGTGACCTCGGTGGCGAGCCGCAGCTCGGTGCCGGCCGCGTGGTGCAACGCGGCCAGTTCCGCCCCGGCCGGCTCCCCCACCGCGCGGGCGAGCGGGACGGCCGAGGCCTCCACGATCGTCACCGGCAGGCCGCGCTTGCGGGCCGCCGACGCCACTTCCGAACCGATGAACCCGGCGCCGATCACGACCGTGCGCGCGCCGGCGTCGAGTGCGGCGCGTACCGCGACGGCGTCTTCGGCGGTGCGCAGCGTGCGTGCGCCGGGGAGGGTGCGCGCGGTCGCGCCGGTGGCGATGACCAGGGCGTCGTAGCGCACGGGCGTCCCGGCGACCGTCACTTCACGCGCGTCGGTATCGAGACTCTCCGCCGGCGCACCCAGCATCAATTCGACGCCGAGTTCGGCCCGCAGCACCGTTTCCGCGTGGAACGGCTCGACGCGGCGCGGGCCATCGGCGTCGAGGAACGCCTTCGACAGTGGCGGCCGGTCGTAGGGCAGGTGCTCCTCGGCGCCGACGAGGACGATCCGGCCGCGGTAGCCGGTGCGGCGCGCGGACTCCACCGCGCGCAAGCCGGCCAGCGAGGCACCCACGACGACGAGGCTCATGTCAGCTTCAGCGCGAGAACCGGGCAGGCGTCCACCGCCGCGGCGACGTCCTGGCGGTGCTCTTCGCCGGGCCGCTCGTCGAGCACGACGACCGTGCCGTCGTCGCCCACTTCGAAGAAGTCGGGCGCCATCGCCTCGCACATGCCGAGGCCGTCGCACTTCCCGCGGTCCGCGTCGATCCGCATCACGCACCCACCCGGCCCGGCGCGACGAAGTCGACCTTCTCGCGCACACCGCAGTCGGGGCAGCACCAGGAATCCGGGATCGCCGACCACGGCGTGCCGGCCGGGAAGCCCTCACGCGGATCGCCGAGTTTTTCGTCGTAGACGTACCCGCAGCCCGGGCACATGCCGCCTTCGGTGGCGTCGCCGCGGGTGTCGGCGTGCTCCGGCACGACGGCCGTGACGCGGGTTCCGTACCGCGCAAGGATTTTCTCGCGCTTCGACGGCTGGATGTTCGCGCGCGAGATGTCGCCGTCGAAGTGGGCGAGCACGCGCGGGTCCATCACCCGGCGCCACACCGGCGGGACCAGCGCGAGCACGATCATCCCGGCGTACCCGGTGGGCAGCACCGGCGACTCGGCGAAGTCCCGCAGCGTCTGGTAGCGCCGAGTCGGGTTGGCGTGGTGGTCGCTGTGCCGCTGCAGGTGGTAGAGCAGGACGTTCGTGGCGATGTTGTTGGAGTTCCAGCTGTGGCTGGGATCCACGCGCTCGTAGCGGCGCTTGCCTTCGGCGCCGACGCGCTGGCGCCGCATGCCGTAGTGCTCCATGTAGTTGACGACCTCCAGCAGCGAGAACCCGACGACGGCCTGGATCACCAGGTAGGGCAGGACGCCGACGCCGAGCCACGCGACCATCGCGCCCCAGAGGACCAGGGACATCAGCCAGGCGTTGAGGACGTCGTTGCCGATGCGGTAGGGGTGCTTGTCGCGGCGGGCGTAGCGCTTGCGCTCCAGGCGCCACGCGGACTTCAGCGAGCCGAAGACCGTGCGCGGCCAGAAGCGGTAGAAGCTCTCGCCGACGCGGCTGCTCGCCGGGTCCTCCGGCGTCGCGACGCGGACGTGGTGGCCGCGGTTGTGCTCGATGTAGAAGTGGCCGTAGAAGCTTTGCGCCAGCGCGATCTTCGACAGCCAGCGCTCGTGGCTCTCCTTCTTGTGGCCCAATTCGTGTGCGGTGTTGATGCCGATCCCGCCGATGCAGCCGATGGAGATCGCGAGCCCGATCTTGTCGGCGACGGTGAGGTTCCCGTGGGCGACGAGCCAGAACGCGGCGACGAAGCCCAGGTACTGGATCGGCAGGAAGGCGAAGGTGATCCAGCGGTAGTAGCGGTCCTTCTCCAGCCGTTCGAGGACGTCGTCGGGCGGGTTGCTGCGGTCCAGCCCGGCACCGAGGTCGATCAGCGGCACGACCACGAGGATCACGACCGGCCCGATCCAGAACCAGACACCCCAGCCGGTGGCGGCGTGCAGGCCGATGGCGAGGAACGCCAGGGAGGGGACGACCAGGCCGATCAGCCACAGGTAGCGCTTGCGGTCGCGCCAGCGCTCGGTGGACCCCGCGGGCACGGTTGCGGTCATGACACCCTCCTCCGTTGGCTGGGTTTACACGACTTTAGGCGATGTCCATCGTGCTTGACAATAGCTCGTCTTATGTAAATCTTGCGCGGCTCGGTAGGCTGGAGAGCGGGTGAGGAGCAGTGGACGAACTGGTCGTGGTGCCGAACTTCCGGGGACGGCAGGCACTCGACGCGTGGCTGTCCGGCCACGACGCGGGATTGCTGTTGCAGGGACCCGATCCCGACAGCCCGCACCCCTTGATGAACGGCCTGGTCGTGGCCCAGCTGCCCGCCGCGGGCGCGCGGGTGAACCGATGGGCGACGGTGACGGTGTGGGTCAGCGGAGGCGGCGACCCGAGCGGAGTCCGCGAACCCCGGCGGCCGTTGCCGGAGAGGCGCGAGGACGTGGGATTCGGCGAGCCCGGCTGAGCCCGAGTTCGCAGCCCTCTCTCAGCCGAGAAGATCGTGCGGATCCCGAGCCGCCGGCGCTTCCGCCTCCGGCACACCCGAGCGCGCGGCCGGCCGGCGCCGGACCCGCACCCTCGCCGACTCGCGCGGCCGGAACCGGGGTTCGCGCCCAACCGCACAGCTCGAAGCCGTCGTACGTCAACCCGGCCGCCAGCACCGCGCCGCACTCGGGACACCGGCACCCCCCACCCGGCCCCACGCTTTTGCCACGACCGCCGAGATTTCCAGCCCGCGACCACCGTTGGTGACGAAGATCATCTTCGTCGGCCGGTGACCGAGCGTCGCCCGTGAGGGGCACGCGAAGGCACTCGCCCTGCCCGTTTTTCCCGCCCCGCGAGCACCCCGGCGCGGCGGACCGGACGAATTCACTTTCACCCGTTCGGCCCAGCGTGCAAGAGGCCGAATTCCACGCCGGCGCCGTTACCAGAGGAAATGCGGGTAATCAACCGGACGCGTTCGGTAAACACCGTTCGCCGCTCGGCGGACAACCGTCCGGACGCCGGGTCAGCCCCACCGCCCCCTCCTCGTTCGTGGTAAAAAACGGACCCTGATCGATTCCGCGGCAACACGGAGGGTGAGGCGAAGACGGGTGACGGCGGCAGCTGTGTCCCATCGTCGTGTCCGCTTCCTCGTCCGGGTCCGGAGTTTTCGCCGACCGTCACTCAGGAGTTCGTGAAGCGCCGTGCAGAACAAAGACGTCCAAGACGAGTCGGACAAGCCGTACGACAAGTCGATCCGCAAAAGGCTGACCAGGACCGTTCTCATTCCCAGCGTCACCCTGCTGGTGCTGTGGATCGCGGTCTCCTCCTACTTCCTCTTCAACGGCGTTTACGTCCGGCTGGTCGCGGCGTCGGTGCGCGAGGTGTCCATCCCCGCCGCCTCCGCGCTCGCCGAGTTCCAGAAGGAACGCCAGACCGCGCTGCAGTACCTCGACGACCCCGCGCTCGGCCCGGGCCGGCTCCAGCAGCAGCAGAAGGCCACCGACGAAAAGCTCGGCGCCCTGAAGGACGCGTTCGCCGCGACCATCTCCAACGCGCCGGACGAGATCGCGGCCAAGGTCAACGCGCTGAAGTCCCAGTTCGACCAGCTGCCCGTGCTGCGCTCGCAGATCTCCTTCCGCAGCATCGACCGCGCGCAGGTCAACGGCTACTACAACGGCGTCATGGACACCGCGTCCAACCTCTTCGACACCCAGGCCCGCGTCGTGCCCGACGCCGAAGCGGCGACCGGCGGCATCACGGCGACCTCGGTGTTCCGCGCCGGTGACGCCATGTCTCGCGAGACCTCGCTCGTCTCGACGGCCTTCTCGGCCGGCACCTTCGCCCCCGACGACTTCGCCCAGTTCGCGCAGCTGTCCGGGACCTACCGGACGCAGCTGACGCAGATCGAGCCGTTCCTCGACGCGAGCGTCCGCGACAAGTACCAGACGCTGACCAAGAGCGCCGCCTGGCAGCAGCTGGCCACCGCCGAGCAGGCGATCGTCAAGCACGGCCCGTGGTCGCCGAGCGAGCAGAACACCGTGCCGGTGTCCGAAACGGACTGGCTGAACGCGACCACCCAGGTCGCCCAGGGCCTCAACGACCTCGCGATCACCCAGGCGGACAAGGTTTCCGCGGCGGCGATCGACGCCGGGGACGCCCAGTTGCGCAACGTCATCATCGGCAGCATCCTGGCGCTGCTCGCGTCGCTGGCGGCGATCATCGTCGCGGTGCGGGTGTCGCGCTCGCTCGTCGACCGCGCCCTGATGACGCGCCTCGCGCGGCTGCGCAACGACTCGCTCGACCTCGCCCGCAACCGGCTGCCGAACATCGTGGAGCGGCTGAAGAACGGCGAACCCGTGGACCTGAAGGAAGAGCTCCCGCAGCTCGACCACGGCCGCGACGAGATCGGGCAGGTGGCCGAGGCGTTCAACACCGCCCAGCTGACCGCGGTCAACGCCGCGGCGAGCGAGGCGAAGGCCCGCAGCGGCGTGCACAACGTGTTCCTCGGCATCGCCCACCGCAACCAGGTCCTGGTGCACCAGCAGCTGCAGATCCTCGACGAGATGGAAGCCCGCGAGGACAACTCGACGCAGCTGGCCGCGCTGTTCCAGCTCGACCACCTCGCCGCCCGCGCCCGCCGCACCACCGAGAACCTGATCATCCTCGGCGGCAAGCAGCCGGGCCGCCGCTGGCGCAAGCCGGTGGCGCTGATGGAGGTCCTGCGCGCGGCCGTCTCGGAAACCGAGCAGTACGCCCGGGTCCAGGTCGAGCAGGTGCCCGACGTCGCGATCCTCGGCGCCGCGGTGGCCGACACGATCCACCTGGTCGCCGAGCTGGTCGACAACGCGACGTCGTTCTCGCCGCCCGGGTCGCCGGTCGAGGTGACCAGCCGCGCGGTCGCGCGCGGGGTCGTCGTCGACGTGTCGGACCAGGGGCTCGGCATGAAGGACGGCGTCCGCGAGTGGGCCAACTCGATGATGGCCGAGGCGCCCGAGTTCGACGCGATGGCGCTGCGGGCCGACTCCAGCCTCGGCCTCTTCGTGGTCGCGCGGCTGGCGTCGAAGCTCGGCATGACCGTCACGTTCGACCCGTCGCGCTACGGCGGTCTCCGGGCCACCGTGCTCATCCCGACCCAGCACCTGGCCGGCCAGCAGGGGAACGTCCCCGAAGAGCCCGGCTCCTCCCCGGCGGAGACCACCGCGGTCCTGGCCCCGGTGGGCGCACCCGCGCCGCAGGCAGCAGAAAGCTCACCAGGTTCCATGGACACGCCCAGCTCGTTCAGCGGCCAGATCCCGATGAAGCGAGAGGCCAAGCCGAGGCCGTACCCGGCTCGCGCGCTCACCCCGCCCGACCCGCTGCCCGCCGTGCCCGCCGCGGCGCCGGCGGTCGCGGAGCCGCCGGCGGCCGCCGAGACGCCCGCGACGCCGCCCCCGACGGCCGACGACCGGCCCCGGCTGCCCCGGCGCGAGCCCCAGCAGAACCTCGTCGCCCAGCTCGAAAACGAACCCGACGAAGGCGACGACGACGTCGTCGCGCCCGGCGAGGGGACCGCGCGGACCCTCGCCGCGTTCCACAAGGGCACTCGCCGGGGCCGGGTCGGGTCGGACGATGCGTAAGTCCGCGACAGCATTTCGAATGTCCACAGAGGAAAGTCAAGGTCTCTGACGCATGAACGAGTACGGGAACCCCAAACCCGATCTCAACTGGCTGCTCGACGACGTGGTCAGCCGCGTGGTCGGCGCGCAGAACGCCATCGTGCTGTCCGCCGACGGGCTGCTGATCGGCAAGTCGGCCGGCATGGGCAAGGACGACTCCGACCAGCTGTCGGCCATCGCCTCCAGCCTGCAGAGCCTGGCCAAGGGGGTGAGCAAGCAGTTCAACCGCGGCCCGGTGCTGCAGAACATGATCGAGATGGAGCGCGGCTACCTGTTCGTCTCGGCCGCCGGCCAGGGCGCGTGCCTCGCCGTGCTGGCCGCGGACAACGTCGACGTCGAAATGATCGCGTACGAGATGAGCCGCCTGGTCAAGCGGGTCGGCGACTACATGGTGTCGGCGCCGCGCGAAGCGGCGCAGATCCTGCGGGAGGCCACATGAGCGGGGACGAGAGCTGGTACGACGAGGCCGCCGGGCCGCTCGTCCGGCCGTACACGATCACCAGCGGCCGGACGCCGGCGGACAACGCGCGGCTGGACCTGTCCACGCAGGTCATGACCCTGCGCTCGGAGCAGGAGCCCGCCGGGCTCGGCCCGGAGCACCAGGCGATCGTGCAGCTGTGCCGGCACCCGGTGTCGGTGGCCGAGATCGCGGTCTACGTGAAGATCCCGCTGGGGGTCGTGCGCGTGCTCGTCGGGGACCTCATCGAACGCGGCCTCGTCATCACGCGCTCCCCTGCCCACCACCCGGCGCAGTCGCCGGACCTCGAAACACTCCAGGCGGTTCTCGATGGCCTCATCAAGTACTGACGAACTGGTCCCCACGCCGGTCAAGATCATCATCGCCGGCGGCTTCGGCGCCGGGAAGACCACCATGGTCGGTTCGGTCAGCGAGATTCCGCCGCTGACGACCGAGGAGGTGCTCACCGAGGCGAGCGCCGGGGTGGACGACCTGTCCGGCGTGGAGCGCAAGACCACGACGACGGTCGCGCTCGACTTCGGCCGGATCACGATCTCGCCGCGGCACGTGCTGTACCTGTTCGGCACGCCGGGCCAGGCGCGCTTCTGGTTCATGTGGGACGACCTCGCGCGCGGGGCGATCGGGACGATCGTGCTCGTCGACACCCGGCGCCTGGAGACCAGCTTCGCCGCGATCGACTTCTTCGAGCGCCGGAAGATCCCGTTCGTCGTCGCCGTGAACTGCTTCGACAACGCGCCGCGCTACACCGCGGACGAGATCCGCGAGGCCCTCGTCGTCCCGGATCGGGTGCCGATCGTCATGTGTGACGCGCGTGACAGGGACTCGAGCAAGCTCGCGCTGATCCGGTTGGTCAAGCACGCCATGACGATCGTGCCCGCGCCGGTCTGAGACCTGCGGTTTGTCCGGTCCCTGTCCGCCTCGGACCGTGCCGGTGTCCGATGTGTCCGAGCGTGTCCACGTCGGACACCGGCAAACCCACATGGCCCAATTGGTTCGACCACCCGGGTGCAGCTTTTTAGTTGAGCAAGCATCAAACTGATAGCATCCGGTCGTGACGAGTCGTGAACCGGAGTTTCCTGAATATATAAGGGAAAACTACCCGGCACAGGGTCGTCTCTTCGGTGACTTTCTGTGCGGGCTTTGGTCTACCGCGTGTGAAGCTCTCGAGGTTCCGGTGGAGCAGTCCGTCCGGACCACGCGGATGCTGCGCTCCCTGCTGCCGCCGTGGGCGCACGAACGGATCGGCACCACGCCGGCCCAGCCGTCCTATGTGGCGGACGACGGGTTCCCCGCCGAGATGTCGGTGAACTGGTCCGGGCCGAACCCGGAACTGCGGGTGCTCTTCGACGGGCTCGGGCACGACGTCGCGCCGCCGCCGGAGAGCGGTTTCCGCAGGCTGCAAAGGGTGCACGAGACGTTCACCGTGCGCGGCGGCCGGCCCTCGCCCGCTCCCCTGTGGCACTCGATCGCCTGGCGGCCGCCGTCGCGGATCGTCCACAAGACCTACTTCGGGCTCTACCCGTGGCCGCACGCGCACCGCGAGCTCGCGGTCGCCGAGGCGATGGACCGGCTCGGCATGGCCCGCGCGTGGGACGACGCGCGCCGCCGGGTCGAAACCGTCGACGGTCACCGGGAAATCGAGTTCTTCGCGGTGGACCTGGCCGACGAGGCCGAGGCGCGGGTCAAGGTCTACTACCGCAACCACGACGCCGGCCTCGCCGAAGTCAACCGCGTCGCTTCGGTGGCGCTGAGCCACGACGCCGAAGACGCGCGCGTCGCGTACCAAACCCTGGCCGGCGACCGGGAAGACGCTGGTGAGGCGGCGTTGAGCTGCCTGGCGTTCCGGTCCGGACTGGACCGCGCGGCCGAGTCCACGACCTACCTGCGCCTGCCGGATCTCGCTGCCAGTGACGAAGAAGCGGTCGAACGGACCGCCGCGCTGCTGCACCGCGAAGGCGTCGACCCCGGCCGGTTCCGCCTCCTCACCGCCGCGCTGGCGCCGGGACCACTGGCCCGGACGCGGATCCTCGAGCTGGTGAGCTACCGCACAGCGGGCCGCCGCGGCGACGTCACCACGTACTTCCGGTTCCCGGTGTACGACCGGTCGCCGGCGCCTGTTGATCTTGATTGGCGAGCCAGGAAAGATGATCTCCCGTAGCACCACGGTAAGGAGCCGATCGTGACCCAGCAGGACGTCGAGCGCGTGGCCCGGCACAACGAGCAGCGGCAGCGGGAGTACGAAGGGTCGGCCCTGATCCGGCTGCTGACCGACACCGGCACCAGCGACGACACCAAGAAGGCCGTGCTCACCTACCTGCAGCCGTGGTCGAACGCCTTCCAGCGGATGATCAGCGCCCGCGTCACGTTCGAGAGCGACCCGGAGCTGCGCGCACTCGCCCTGGAGCACCAGGAAGAGGAGATCGGGCACGACAAGATCCTCGCCCGCAGCCGCGCGGAGGACCGCCAGCTGGTCTGGGACCCGGTGATCGAGGCGGGCGCGTCGTGGTTCGTCGACCAGTTCGGGATCCTGCCCGGCGTGCAGCGCGCGGTGCTGGCGCACCTGGCCCTCGAAGCGGGCAGCCTGGTGTTCAGCCAGGCGGGCACGCGGGCGTTCCCCCAGGACGAATACTTCGACCTGCACGACGAAGCCGACGTCGAGCACCTCGAGATGGGCTACGAGCTGCTGCGCCGGCGCAGCGACTGGTCGGTGGACGACGTCGTCACGGTGCTCGACCGCGCGTGGCAGGTGATCGGCGTCGTCTCCGACCGCATCGCCGAGTGCGCCCGCCGCGATACGGTGGCCGCATGACGAACCCCGAAGCGGCCGCTCGCGAAGTCGCCGCCGAAGCCGCCCGCGCGTACCGGGAAGCCTTGGGAGAGCGCCTGATCGGCGCGTACCTGCTGGGCAGCCTGTCCTACGGCGGCTACGCCCCGGCGGCGAGCGACATCGACGTGGCGCTGGTCCTGACCGACGCCGAAGGGGTGTCGATCGCGGACACGACGACGGCGCTGCAGGAGCGGAGTCCGTTGCACCGCAAGCTTTCGGTGTTCTGGGCGTCGCTGCCGGCGTTGCGCGAAGGCCGCGACGACGGGCGGTTCCCGGCGCTGGACCGCCTGCAGCTGGCCGACCACGGTGTCGTCCTGCTGGGTTCGGACGTCCTGGCTGAGATCGCCCGCCCGGCGGCGCCGGAGCTGTTGCTGGAGAGCGCTTCCTTCGCGATCGCGGTCCTGGCGACCCCCGAGGTGACGGCGGAGTTCCGTTCGCCGCGCCGGCTCCTGGTGGACACGGTGTGGTTCACGAAGGCGGTGCTGTTCCCGGTCCGGTTCCTGTACTCGGGGACGTTGGCCACGGGCCGCGCGGCGAACAACGACGAGGCGATCGAGTGGTACCTGTCCCAGGCGGACGCCCCGGCGAAGTCGTTGGTGCGGCTGGCGTTGCGGGTCCGGGAGGGGCACCCGCTGGACGCGGACGAGCTGCGGCCGGAGCTGGCGGCGGGGCTGGTCCCGCTGTACCGGTACTACATCGAGGACCAGCTGCGGCGGCTGAAGGACACCGGTGCGCCGGAGGACCTGGTGTCCGCGTTCGCCGATTGGGACACGCGACTCGCAGCGGGCTAAAGCCGCGAGACGCGGGCCGCCCAGGCGGCGATCTGGCTGCGCGAGTCGAACCCCAGCTTGCGCAGGATCCGGTTCACGTGCCCCTCCGCCGTCCGCCGGGAAATCACCAGCTTGTCCGCGATCTCCTGGTTCGACCGGCCGTCCGCGATCAGCACCACGACCTCGCGCTCGCGGTCCGTCAACGGTGTCACCGTCGACGGGCCCGGCGCCGGGGACGGCGTCGCGTCCCCCAGGGCGTACGCGATCGCTTCCTCCAGGCCGAATTCGCGGCCGCGCCGGAACGCCGCCGCGAACGAGCCCTCGCCCAGCGCGCGGCGGACCGCCGTCTCGCACTCCCCGTGCGGGGCGCCGAAGTACCTCGAGCCGAACATCGGGAAGCCGACCGCCTGCCAGATCGGCTGGGCCGACCCCAGCATCGTCGCCGCCGGTTCCCAGTGGCCACGGGCCGCTTCGTTCCACGCCAGGACCTCGATCGCCAGCACGATCCCCAGCAGGTCGTGGAACTTCCGCTTGACGCGCAGGCAATGCCGGCCGCGCTCGGCCGCGCGGGTGTGCTCGCCGCGGCCCAAAGCCACCAGCGCCTGGACGAAGATCGCGTACGCCTGGGCCCACTGCTCGCCGTGCGCGGTGCCGGTCTCGCACGCCTCTTCGCACAGCTCGCCCGCGCGGTCGAGGTCGCCCAGGAAGATCGACGCGACCGCCAGCTCGATGCCGGCCAGCATCACGTTGCTGTTGAGCTCGCCTAGCGCGCGGTACCGGGCCTGCGCCTCCTCGAAGAGCGCCTTCGCGTCGCCGACGTCGTCGCCCACCAGCAGGTTGCAGCCGAGCCGGTGCGTCGCGTACGCCAGCGCGACGTCGTCGCCGGCCCGGCGCGCGTACGCGTGGCACTCCTCCAGCATCGCGATCGCGCCCGCGTTGTCGCCCTGCAGCGTCGCCACGTACCCGTTGACCCACAACGCTTTCGCCCGCAACTCGCCCGGTTCGGGCGACAGCGCGAGCGCGCGGTCGAGCCAGTGGCGGCCCTCGCCGAACACGCCGCAGCCCGCCCAGTAGTACCAAAGCGTCGAGGCGAGGCGGAGGCCGGTTTCGAGTTCGCCCGCCACCGTCAGGCTGTAGTCCAGCGCCGCCCGCAGGTTCGCGTGCTCCACCCGCGTCCGGCGGAAGACCTCCGCCTGCTCCGGCCCGAACCACGCCCGTTCGCCGCACACCGCGAGTTCGAGGTAGTGGTCCCGCATCGACCGCAGGGCTTCCGCCGCTTCGCCGGACTCGGTCAGCTTGGCCCGGCCGAACTGCCGCAACGGCTCCGGCAGCCGGAACCGTCCCGCTTCGCGGATCAGCACCGACTTCTCCACCAGCCCGGCGAGCCCGGCCGCGACGTCCTCGCCCGCGCAGACGCGCTCGGCCGCCGGCAGGTCGAAGCCGCCGGCGAACACCGACGTCCGGGCCCACAGCCGCCGCTCGGCCGGGCTGCACAGCGCGAAGCTCCAGTCGACGGCCGCCAGCAGCGTCTGGTGCCGGGGCTCGCCGCCGCGTTTCACCGTCCCGGGCAACCGGAAGCAGTCGGCCAGCCCGGACTCCAGCTCCGCCAGCGTCAGCACGCGCAGCCGGACGGCCGCCAGCTCGATCGCCAGCGGGATGCCGGCCAGCAGGCGGCACACCTGCGCCACGCGCTCCTGGTTCTCCGCGGTGACGGCGAACCCGGGGTCGACGGCGGCCGCGCGTTCGGCGAACAGCGTCAGCGCCGGGTAGCGCAGCCAGGCGCCGTCGGCCAGCGGACGGCCGGGTTCGGGCAGCGGCAGCGGGGACACGGGCCAGAGGTGTTCGGCGGCCAGCGCGAGCCGCTCGCGGCTGGTCGCGAGCAGCCGCAGGCCCGGCGCGGCCCGCAGCAGGTCGTGCGCCAGGGTCGCGCACGCGTCGAGGACGTGTTCGCAGTTGTCCAGGACGACCAGCAGCCGCCGCTCGCGCAGGTGCTCGGCGAGCACTTCCGCCGGCTTCCGGCCGGTTTCGTCGTGGACGCCCAGCGCCTCGAGCACGGTGTGCGCGACCAGCGCCGGGTCCTGCAGCCCGGCGAGCTCGACCAGCCAGACGCCGTCGGGGAACGCGCGCGAGAGCCCGGCGGCCGTCTGGACGGCCAGGCGCGTCTTGCCGACCCCGCCGACCCCGGTCAGCGTGACCAGCCGCGCCCGCGTCAGCAGCTGCTTGACCTCGGAAACGTCCGATTTGCGTCCTACGAAGCTCGTGGTGTCGGCGGGCAGGTTGCCCTTCCCCCACGTCGTGCCGGCCTTGCCCACCCGAGCACCGTAAGGACGTCCGCGCGGGCCGGTCAATGCGAGCCCCTCGGAGGAAGCAACCTCGCGGGGGTCAGGCGTCCGGGATGCGGTAGAGCGTCGGCGTGTCGCCGCCGTGCATCGCGGCGAGGCTCGTGCGGCACGCCTGGCGGACCTCGCGGTTGGCCGCCGAGCCCGCCTGACCGCAGCGCGGGCAGAACAGGTGCACCGCGCCGGGCGGGGTCTCGTCGACGGCGACGTCGACCGGGCACTCGCAGCGGCGGCACCACCGGTGGCCGGTGACGACGAGGACGTGCAGCGGGTCGCCGACGCACTGGTGCGCCCAGCACCGGTGGACGTAGCAGGTGCTGCGCGTGTGCGGGCTGAGGCCGTGCTCCTCCGCGGTGTCCTCGGCGGCCAGGATCGCGGCCAGCCGGCGGTCGTCGAGGTCGGCGTAGCGGTCGCGCGGGCCCGAGCCGGCCGGTCGCGGCTCCGGGGCGCTCGCGGGGGGAACGACCCGGAGGAGGGGACGCGACCGGCCGTGCACCATGGGTTTTCCGACCTCCTGCGGTCATCGGGGGCCGGTCAAGCTTGCGCCGGGGCACGCGGCAGGCGCACCCGTACAAGTACCTGAACCCATACCTGTCCCGGCGGTCACGTGCCGCGCCCGCGGGACTACTGTCCGGCGCCCTCACCGCAGGGTCAGTGGGGTCTCCGACTCGACGCGGGTCAGCTTCTCCGGGTTGCGCACGTAGTACAGCCCGGTGATCCGGCCGCCGTCGAGCCGGACCGCCATGACGCCGTCGAGCTCGCCGTCCAGGCGCAGCAGCAGCCCCGGGTTGCCGTTGACCACCGTCAAACCGCTGGTGAGCACCGCGTCCGTGCGGCCGATGCCGCCGGACATGAAGCGGACCACCTTGTCCGCGCCCGCGACCGGGCGCAGGGCCGCCTGCTTGACGCCGCCGCCGTCGCTGAGCAGGACGACGTCGGGGGCGAGCACGTCGAGCAGGCCCTGGAAGTCGCGGGTGGCCAGCGCGCGCTGGAACGACTCCAGCACCGCGCGGGTTTCGCGGGCGGACACCGTCTCTCGCGGACGGCGGGCGTCGACGTGCTTGCGCGCGCGGTGCGCGATCTGGCGGACCGCGGCCGGGGTCTTGCCGACGGCGGCGGCGATCTCGTCGTAGCCGAACTCGAACACCTCCCGCAGCACGAACACCGCACGCTCGGTCGGCGCCAGCGTCTCGAGCACCAGCATGAGCGCCATCGACACGCTCTCGGCCAGCTCGACGTCCTCGGCGACGTCCGGCGCGGTGAGCAGCGGCTCGGGCAGCCAGGGGCCGACGTAGGCCTCTTTGCGGCGCTTCATCGTGCGCAGCCGGTTGAGCGCCAGCCGCGTCGTGATGCGGACCAGGTAGGCGCGCTCGTCGCGGACCTCTCCCAGGTCGACGTCGGCCCACCGCAGCCAGGTTTCCTGCAGGACGTCCTCCGCGTCGGCCGCCGAGCCGAGCATCTCGTAGGCGACGGTGAAGAGCAGGTTCCGGTGGGCGACGAAGGTTTCGGTGGCGCTCACGCGCGTCCCCAGGCGACGAAGGCCGCGAGGGCGAGGTAAGCCAGGTTCAGCGCGACGAACTTCGCCTCGCCGTGGCGCGCGTGCGTGATCATGGCCCCGATCATGAGCAGGACCCAGCAGGCGGCGGTCACCGGGACCAGGACGGGGGCGATCCCGAGCGCCGCGGGCAGGATCAGGCCGGCGGCGGCCAGCAGCTCGAGAACGCCGAGCGTCTTGACGAAGCCGTCGCCGCGTTCGCCGGTCCACGCGCCGCCCGGGTGGGCGGCGAGCCTGGCCCGGGGCACGAACGCCTTGCTGACGCCCCCGGTCAGGGCGACGACGGCGAGCAGCGCGGCGGCGATCCAGAGTGCGGTGTTCATGAGGTCTCCTTCGGTCGGCCTCAAGACACCGGGTGCCCGGTCGCTGTGACAGGGCATGACGGGGGTCACACGACCGGCTCGAGCAGCCGCCGCGGGGCGCTCATCGCGGCCGACACCGGATCGGGGTCCGCCGGCGGCCGGTACCCCGGGCCGGGCTCGATGCGGATCTCCGGCACCGGCACGGCCGCGCCGCACTCCTCGCACCGGCCGTCCGCGTCGAGCCGGCCGCCGTCCGCGTCGTGCCGGGTCGTGCGCTTTTCCCCGTCCGGGGAGTAGAACGCGTCACCCCAGCCCATCAGCGCGCGCACGACGGGCCAGAGCGCGACACCCTTTTCGGTGAGCCGGTATTCGGCGTTTTCGCGGACGAGGACGTCCTCCTGCACGAGGGCCTTCAGCCGGCTGGTCAGGACGGCGCGCGGGATCCCGAGCTGGGCGGCGAAGTCCCCGAACCGGCGCACGCCGAAGAACGCGTCGCGGACGATCAGCAGCGTCCACCGCTCCCCGACGATCTCCAGCGAGCGCGCCAGGGAGCAGTTGCGGTCCGCGTAGGTGCTGGGGAGGGCCATGGGAGCGAGTCTACACGTCGGCAGTTCGTTCATTGAACTACGCCGTGCTACGGTGCGGTAGTTCAGTGAACGAACTGCCACCGGGAGGTCTCGTGTTCCAGTTCCTCGTCTCCTTCACGGTCCCGCCGGACCACCACGGCGCCACCGCCCACGCCGAAGGCCCGCACTTCGGCGCGTTCTTCGCCGAGGCCGCCGCTTACGCCGAGGGCCCGACGTGGCTCATGCGCGGCACCGTCGTCGGCGTTCCGGCCTGATCCCGCAAGGAGTTGCGATGTCCCTCTTCCTCGTGACCGCCGCGGCCGGCAAGACCGGTGGCGCCGCCGTCGGACACCTGCTCGCCCGCGGCCACCGCGTCCGCGCCATGGTCCGCCGCGACGACGACCGCTCGCGCGCCCTCGCCGCGGCCGGGGCCGAAGTCGTCCGGGCCGACCTCCTCGACCTCGACGCCGTCACCGCGGCGCTCGACGGGGTCACCGGTGCCTACTTCTGCTACCCGATCCGCGAAGGCCTCCTCGACGCGACCGTCACCTTCGCCCAGGCGGCAACGGAAACCGGCGTCCGCTCCATTGTGGACATGTCCCAGATCTCGGCTCGCCGCGAAGCCCGCAGCAACGCCGCGAGGCAGCACTGGCTCGCCGAACGCGTCTTCGACCGCACCGGCCTGCTCACCACCCACCTGCGGCCCACGTTCTTCGCCGAATGGCTCACGTCGTGGTGGGAACTGCGCGACGGCGAAGGCCTGCTGCGCCTCCCCTTCGGCGACGGCCGGCACGCGCCGATCGCCGCGGCCGACCAGGGGCGCGTGATCGCCGCGGTCCTCGCCGACCCCGGCCCCCACGCCGGCGCGAGCTACTCCCTTCACGGCCCGGTCGAGCTGAACCACCACGAAATCGCCGAAATCATGGCCGGCACGCTCGGCATCCCGGTGCGCTACGAGCCGATCGGCGTCGAAGAGTTCTCGACGTCGATGGCCGCGCGCGGGCTGCCGGCACACCTGATCCAGCACCTGGGCAACGTCGCCGTCGACTACCGGAACGGCGTTTTCGCGGGCACCAACGACATCGTCGAGCGGATCGGCGGCGTGGCCCCGCTGTCGGTCGAGCAGTTCGTGCTCGCGAACAAGGATTCCTTCGCCGGCAACGGCCCCTACTTCGTCGCCTGAGAAGAAAACCATGGCATCCGTCCTCATCACCGGTGCGGGCAAGGGCATCGGCCGCGCCATCGCGCTCGAGCTGTCCCGCCGCGGCCACCGGGTCATCGCCACCGCACGCGACCCGCGCGTGCTCGCCGACCTGCCCGTCGACCAGCGGCTGCGGTTCGACGTCACCGATTCCGGCAGCGTCGACCAGGCGGTCCGGGACGCCGGCGAGGTCGACGTCCTGATCAGCAACGCCGGCGAAACCGTGCGCGCACCGCTGGAAACCGTTCCCCTCGACGAGGTCGACCGGCTCTTCCGGCTCAACACGCTGGGCGCGTTGCGGGTCGCCCAGGCCGTCCTCCCCGGGATGCGCGGTCGCGGCTCGGGCCACCTGGTTTTCGTGTCGAGCGTCCAAGGCCGGCTCGTGCTGCCGATCATCGGCCCGTACGCGGCCAGCAAGTGGGCCCTGGAAGCGATCGCCGAGACGCTCGCCATCGAAACGCGTCACTTCGGCGTCAACGTGAGCATCGTCCAGCCCGGCGCGGTTTCCTCGGGTGGCGCCGAGCGCGCGAAGGTCTGCTTCGCCGACGAAGACCCGTACCTCCCGCTGTACGAGCAACTCACCGCCCTGCGCGGCGAAGTCGTGACACCCGAGGAGGTCGCTGTCACGGTCGCCGAGACGATCGAGCACGCCGAACCGCCGTTGCGCGTGCCGGCCGGGGCGCCCGCGGAAAAAGCGTTGCGGGCCCGGAAGGAGGCCCCGGAGAACGAACCGTTCTTGTTCGCGAAGATCGACTGGTGAGTGCTTGAACGAGCAACTAAACGGGAGTACTACTGGTCGGAGGATCACAAGGTCCGTTCGCTCTCCAGGGGAGAATTTCATGCACTTGGGTTTCAGCCTTCCGGTCTTCGGCAAGGCAGCGGCCACACCGGGCGGGATCGCGCGGTACGCACGCGAAGCCGAACGAGCCGGGGCGGCGAGCCTCTGGGTCGGTGACCGGCTGCTTTCGCCGGTCGCGCCCGTCGTGCCCTACCCGGGCTACGACACCATGCCCGAGGAGTTCCACACCGCCCAGGACCCGTTCACCGCGCTGGCCGTCGCCGCCGCCGTGACCGAGACGGCGATCCTCGGCTCCAGCACCATCAACGCGACCCAGTACCAGCCGGCGAACTTCGCCCGGCTGCTGACCAGCATCGACGTCGCCTCGAACGGACGCCTGCTGCCCGGTCTCGGCATCGGCTGGTCGCCCGACGAGTACGCGGCCGTCGGCATCCCGATGAGCGAGCGCGGCAAGCGGCTGGACGACCTGCTCGACCTGCTCGAGACCTGGTGGACCAAGGAAACCGTGACGCACGAAGGCGTCGGCTACGCCATCGCCGAGTCCCACGTCGACCTCAAGCCGGTGCGCAAGCCGCCGGTGCACCTGGCCGGCTTCGGCGAGAGGTCGCTGCGCCGGGTCGCCGAGCGGGCCGACGGCTGGCTGCCGGTCTGGTCGATCCCCGAGCAGTTCCCGGCGGACGTGCTCACCTCCACCCTGGCCAAGCTGCGGGCCGACGCCGAGAAGGCCGGCCGCGACCCGCAGGCGCTCGGCGTGGCCCTGCGCGTGAACGCCGCGCCCGGCACGGAAGCGGAGCAGATCGCCGAGTCGGTGACGAAGATCGTCGGGATCCTCGAGCCGGACCACACCTTCGTCGACCTGGCCTACCTGACGAGCAGCGTGGACGAGCACCTGGACCTCACCGGCCGCGTGCTGGACCTGGTCGCCAAGGGCTGACGCGCGGCGCGGAACCCGCTCCGGCGGGTTCCGCGTCCGGGGGCGGTGCGGGGCCGGTCGATGCGATACTGCGGGGTGTGCGCACCCCGGGGAAAGACGACCGCGTGATCCGCTTGGTGATCGTCGACGACGAGCCGATGGTGCTCGCGCACCTGCGCACGGTGCTGACCTCCGCCGGTGACATCGACATCGTCGGCCAGGCCCAGGACGGTGCCGAAGCCGTCGAGGCGGCCGGGCGCTTCCGGCCCGACGTCATGCTGATGGACCTGCGGATGCCCGGCGTGGACGGGCTGACCGCGATCGAGCGGATCGTCGAGTTCCCGGACCCGCCCGCCCTCGTCGCGCTCACGACGTTCGACACCGACAGCCACGTCCTCGAGGCGCTGCGGGCCGGCGCGTCGGGGTTCCTGCTCAAGTCGACGCCCCCGGAGGACCTGATCGGCCTGGTGCGCGTCGCGGCCGACGGGCACACGGTGCTGTCCAAGGAAGCCGCGCGCCGGATGGTGTCGGCGTCGGCCGGCGAACACGAGCGTTCGCGGGAAGCCCGCGAGCGCACGGCGGATTTGACGGACCGCGAGCTGGACATGCTCGTGTGCCTCGGCGAGGGCATGCCGAACGCGGCCATCGCGGCCAAGCTGCACCTGTCCGAGGCGACGGTGAAGAGCTACGTCTCGCGGATGCTGACGAAGCTGGGCTGCGCCAACCGGACCCAGGCCGGGCTGCTGGCCCACGAAGCCGGTCTCGCGGGCTGACGCCGGTGTCGGAGGTCACCGCTCCCGGGTCACCCACCACGCCGCCCTTCGGCACGCGCGTGCTGGCGACCCTGCTCGTCCTGGCAGTGGTCTTCGGCGGTCTCGACGTGGCGATCTGCCTCAACAGCCACCCGACCACCGGCTGGGCCGGCCCGCGCGCGGACCTGGTGCTGCAGCTGCTCGTCGACGTCTCGGTGCTCGGGCTGCGGCGGTTCCCCAAGACGGTCGCGAGCATCGCGCTGGCGGTGACGCTCGCGACGGTGCTGGCCGGCGCGCTCGCCCCCGGCCTGCTGTCCCCGGAGGACCCGGCCAGCCCGCTGATCCTGCCGCGCATCACGCCGGTCATCGTGATCTTCCTGGTCCGGCTGGAGCCGCCGCGGGTGGCGTTCGCGTTCACCGGCGCGCTGGCGGTCGTCGGCAGCTCGCTGTGGGCACCCAGCTGGACGCTCACCCCGGTCGGGCTGCTCAGCACGATCGGGCCCGCGGCCGTCGTGCTGTACCTGGACGCGCGCCGGCAGCTGCTGCGGGAACTGCGCGACCGCGCCGAGCGGGCCGAACGCGAGACGCACCTGCTGGCCGAGCGGGCCCGGTTCGAGGAGCGCAGGCGGCTCGCCGCGGAGATGCACGACGTGCTCACCCACGGGCTCAGCCTGATGGTCCTGCACGCCGGAGCGCTCGGGGTCAGTTCGCAGGAACCCGAGGTCCGCAAGGCGGCCGAGGACATCCGCCGCCGCGGCGCGATGGCGTTGGACGAGCTGCGCGACCTGGTCGGAGTGCTGAACACGACGACGGCCGCCGTGCCCGCGAGTCCTCGCCCGGGCGCGGCGGAGCAGCCGGCGCCGGACCCGGCCACGCTGGTCGCGGAGTCGGTGTCGGCGGGAATCCCGGTGGAGCTGGACGCCGAGGGCGAGCGCGCGCAGCTGTCCCCGACGATCGCGCGCACGGTCCACCGGATCGTGCAGGAGGCGCTGACGAACGCCCGCAAACACGCGGCGGGCGCGGAGGTCCGGGTGAAGCTGCGGTACCGGCCGGACGGGGTCGCCATCCGGGTGAGCAACACCCGGCCGAGCCGGCCGCCGGACGAGGTGCTGGCGAGGAGCGGGTCCGGGCTGGGGCTGTCGAGTTTGCGGCACCGGGTGGAGCTGGTGGGAGGGACGCTGCGGGCCGGGCCGACGCCGGACGGCGGGTTCCGGATCGCGGCGGACTTGCCGGCTTACGTGCCCACGACGGAGACGCGCCAGAAGCCGGCGCACCGCTGACGGCCAGGCGGCGGTCCCCGCACCGCCCGCCCCCTCGCACCGCCGGCGCCGCTGCTCTCACCCCGCCCGCGCCGCTGCCCTCCCCCGCCCGCACCGTCGCCCCTCGCGCCGCGCGCACGGCCGCCCCCCTCGCACCCGCCGCACCGCCGCCCACTCACGCCGCCCGCGCTGCCGCCCCCGCACGCCCGCGCCGCCTCCCCCGCGCCGCCGCCCCTCGCACCACCCGCACGGCCGCCGCCTTCTCGCCGTCGCGAGAAGACTGCTCAGCCCGAGTCGCGCTTGCCCATCAAGGAAAACGCGACCACCAGCGCCACCGCGACCCACGTCAGCAGCGTCCCACCGCCGGCCAGCGGACCCAGGTACGTCGCCGAGTCCGTCTTCAGCTGGGCCGTGCTCAGCTGCTCCGCGGCCGAGGCCGGGAAGTACGCCAGGACGTCGCGCTGCACCCACGCCGGCAGCAACGCGCCCAGGATCGCCGGGGCGAAGATGAAGCCGATCGCCGTCGCGATCGCGCCCGCCGCGCTGCGCGTCAGCACGCCGAACGACAGGGCCAGCAGCGCGAACGCCGCGAACTCCGCGCCCCAGCCGAGCAGGCTGCGCAGCACCCCGGGACCGCCGAGGCCCAGCGTCGGGATGCTCGGGTTGCCGCCGAGGACCAGCTGGCCGGTGAAGAACGCCGCCGCGGCGAACACCGTGCCGAGCGCGAACGCCGGCAGCCCGACGACCACCGCCTTCGAGACCAGGACCCGGCCGCGGCGCGGCGTGATCGCCAGGGTCAGGCGCATCATCCCGGTCGAGTACTCCCCCGACACGGCCAGCACGCCGAGCACCGAAACCAGGATGAGCCCGAGGTTCATCCCGACCATCGCGGTGCCCGCCGAGTCGAAGTCCGTCGTCTGCCCGGTGGGCAGGTTCCGGAAGGCCCGCTCGGTCAGGAAGCTGAACAGCACGGAGAACCCGACGCTGACGACCGCCGCGAACACGACGACGATCCAGGTCGACCGGACCGACCGCAGCTTGGTCCACTCGGCGGCGAGCGTGTTCGAGATGCCCGGCGAGGTCTTCGACGCCGTAGTGGTCGTCATGTCAGTCCGTCCATTCCGCTGTGCGACCGGTACCGCACGCTGTCCCTGGTGAGGTCCATGAACGCGGCCTCGAGACTGGCGCGGACCGGCGTGAGCTCGTGCAGCCCGAACCGGCGCTCCAGCGCGAGGTCGCCGATCTCCGGCGCGTCGAGGCCGGCGACGTCGAGCGAGCCGTCGTCCAGCTTCGTCACCTCGGCGCCCGCGCGTTCGAGGGTTTCGGCCAATTCGGTCGCGCTCGGCGAGACGACGTGGACGTGGCTGCGCGCGCTGCGCCGGGTGAAGTCGGTGATCGGCGTGTCGGCGATCAGCTCGCCGCGGCCGATCACGATGACGTGCCCGGCCGTCTCTTCCATCTCGTTCATCAGGTGGCTGGACACGAAGACCGTCCGCCCCTCGGCGGCGAGGTCCTGCATCAGCGTCCGGATCCAGTGGATGCCCTCGGGGTCGAGGCCGTTGACGGGCTCGTCGAACAGCAGCGTCGGCGGGTCGCCGAGCAGCGCCGTCGCGATGCCGAGCCGCTGGTACATGCCGAGCGAGAAGGTGCCGACCTTCTTGCCCGCGACGTCGCTGAGCCCGACGGTGCCGAGCACCTCTTCGACGCGCTTGCGCGGGATGCCGCCGGCCTGCGCCACCCACCGCAGGTGCCGGTAGGCGGTGCGCGCGCCCTGGACGGCCTTGGCGTCGAGCAGCGCGCCGACCTCGCGCATCGGCGCGGGCAGGTCGCGGTAGGCCTTCCCGTCGACGGTGACCGAGCCACCGCTGGGGGCGTCCAGGCCGAGGATCATCCGCATGGTGGTGGACTTGCCCGCGCCGTTGGGGCCGAGGAAACCGGTCACGACGCCGGGCTTGACGTCGAACGACAGCCCGCGGACGGCCGTCGTCTCGCCGTACCGCTTGGTGAGGTCTCGTGCTGTGATCAAGCGCCTGCTCCGAATCCGATCCTGGGTGTCCGGGCCGAGTGAACCGGCTGCCGCGGCCGTCGTGCTACGGCCCAAGGTGGCTTGCCGCCGCAACTTTCGATGATCGGATGACGACTTTCGAGGACTCACAACGCGGTTCGCGCCGTGTTTGAATCGATCACCGGCAATTCGCCGTTTCCCGTTCCGAAGGAGTTCCCATGACCGAAGAACACCGTGGCCGCCCGTTCGTTTCCCTCGTCATGGGGCTGATCCTGGTCGCGGGCGGGATCGTCATCATCCTCAACGCGGGCGAGCACACGATCGGCGTGATCGGCGGCGCGGTGACCATCCTGGCGGGCTTGGCGTTCTTCGTCCGCAGCGCGGTGTCCCGCAAGACGACGCCCGCGGGCCGGCGTCGCTTCTTCATTTCCTGAAAGCACTTCCGGACGGCCGCGGCGCGTGTACTCCCGTGCAGGCTCTCCGGCCGCCCGTACCCGACCGCGTCGAATGGTCTTGACCATTGCGGCGAGGCGTCCTTAGCGTTCGGCCGTCCCCACCGTCGCGGACGCGTGCCGCCGCCACGCACGTGCCGCTCTTCCCGAGGAGGCGCCATGCTGTCCAGGCGTACCTTCGTCACCGCCGGTCTGACCGCCGTGGCCGGCGCGTCGCTGTGGTCCACCGCCACCGCGCCGCAAGCGCGGGCCGCGGCGTCCCTTCCGGTGACGCTCAAGAACAATTCGGGCAACGGCACCGTCTACGCCTACATCAGCGGCGCCGACACGTCGGGCTGGCCCGGCTTCGTCACGGCGAGCGGCCAGTTCCAGCGCCTGCCCAACCCGTCCTCGCCGGTGACCCCGATCCCCGACTACGCCATTCCGCTCACCGGCTCGGGCGCCCAGGTCACGGTGACGCTGCGCGATTACATCATTGGCGGCCGCGTGTGGTTCTCGGCCGACCAGAAGATCCAGTTCTTCGTCAACCCGGGCCCCGGCCTGGTGCAGCCCGGCTTCACCAGCTCGGACCCGAACTGGCGGACCAACTGGACGTTCGCCGAATTCACCTACAACAGCGCGAACCTCTACGCGAACATCAGCTACGTCGACATGGTCGCGCTGCCGGTGTCGATGGCGACGACGGGCGCGGCGGGGTCGCAGTCGGTCAGCCCGCTGCCCGACGGCGCGCTCGGCGCCATCGCGGACGGGCTGCGCGCCCAGCACTCCGCCGACGGCGCGCCGTGGGACCAGCTGGTCGTCACCGACACCTCCGGCAAGGTGGTGCGCGTGCTCGCGCCGGGCCACTCCCCGACCGACTTCGGCGGCTACTGGACCGGGTACCTCAACGCCGTCTGGGACCACTACCGCTCCACGCCGCTGACGATCAACGGGCAGGGCGGCATCGGCTCGTTCACGGGCACGGTCAGCGGTGACACGATCGTGTTCGCCGGGCTGAACACCAACGGCGTGCCGTTCACCAAGCCGAGCGCGATCGACATCTTCGGCTGCGCGAGCGGGCCGCTGTACAACTCCGGCGGCGACGCCCGCGGCGCGATCGCGGCCCGGCTCGCGGCCGCGCTCAACCGCAGCAGCCTGCTGGTCGCGGGCGGCAACAACCAGCCCGACGGCGTCGCGCCTTCGCAGTACTACAAGGACGCCACGACGAACCACTACGCGCGGCTGGTCCACCAGCACGCGTCGATCGGCTACGCGTTCCCGTACGACGACGTCGGCCCGACGGGCAGCCAGCCGGTCGACGGGCACCTGCAGGACCCGGCCCCGACGTCCTGGACGGTGGCGCTGGGCCCGGGCGGAGGCGGCACGACGCCCCCGCCGACCGGGGGCGGCACGAGCGCGTACTCGACGATCCAGGCGGAGTCCTACAGCGCCCAGAGCGGCACGCAGAACGAGGCGTGCAGCGACGCGGGCGGCGGCACGGACGTCGGCTGGATCGCCAACGGCGACTGGCTGAAGTATTCGAAGGTCGACTTCGGATCGAGCTCCCCCCGCCAGTTCGTCGCCCGGCTGGCGTCGGGCGCGGCGGCGGGGGTGAGCGGCGCGATCCGCGCGCGGATCGACAGCGTATCGGGCCCGGTGCTGGCGGAGATCGACTTCGCCAACAACGGCGGCTGGCAGTCGTGGCAGACGATCCCGGCGAACGTCGTCGCGTCGGCCACCGGCGTGCACGACCTGTATTTGACGTTCTCGGGTGGCTCGGCGGACTTCGTCAACATCAACTGGCTGACGTTCACGCGGTAGCGGTCGGTGGACGAGCCCAGGCCGGTCGGCCTGGGCTTTTTCGTGTCCGGCATCCCCCGCGGGGGTGTTCGTGGGCCGTTGGGGCGTCACGAGGGTGGAGTGGCGGGGTTTCACCGGCGCGGGCGGTGGTCGGGGCTGCTCGCGGGGACGGTCGTGTCCGGCTGGGGAGCCGGGGATGGCATCGGGGAACGGGGCGCCGGGCTCGCGTAGGGGGCGAGCCCGGCGCTACTCCCATCCGGGGCGGGCTTCGGGGTGCGCTGCTGCGATCGGGCCGGTCGTCGCGGCGTCGGCCCGTCGCACCGCCTGAGTTAACCCGGAAGAGTTAGTCCTTCCCGGAGGGGTGACAGAACTGCTCACGGACCGACGGCCGCGTCCCCGGCATGTCAGCCTTCGCAGGAAAGCGCCGGACCTGCAGGTAGGCGTGCCGCAGCGCCTCGCGGGCCCGCGCGCCCAGCGCGTCGACGCTGGTGGGCGAGACCCCCAGCACCGGGGCCAGTTCGGCCGCCGTGTGGCCTTCGGCGACGGTGCTCCACAGCACCGTCCGCCACCGGGCCGGCAGGGTGCCGAAAGCCGCCTCGACCAGCTCGTCGGCCCCCGGCTGGGGCCTGTCCCAGCGCGCGGCCAGCTCGCGCATCGTCGCCACGAGGTACGGCCGGAGGTTCTCCCGCGGCCCGCCACCGGCGCGGAGCACGGCGAGGACGCAGGTGAACGTCTCCGCGACGAGGTCGTCCGGGTCGGACCGGTCCGCGGCGAGCCGGCGCAGGGCATCAGCGTGCCGGCGGAAGAGCCGGCCGGCCGCACCGGCGTCGCCTCTGCGGAACGCGGCGATCAGCCGAGCGTCCGGCGGGTCGCCGTCGTCCACCGCTCCCCACATCGCGTACTCCGATCTCCGCCGCCGATACACTCCGTGATGGCCTGAGGCCCAAAGTAACAGATACAGAAGCGTAACCCATATCCTGCTCGCCGGTAGGGTCACCGGAGTGACGTCCTCTTCAGCGCGGCCCGGTCCCGGCGACGGGCGGGCGGCCCGCTGGGCGGGACAGCGCGAGCGCCGGCGTCGCGAGTTCGTCGACGCCGCTTTGCGGGCGATCGCCGAGCACGGCCCCGACGTGTCGACCGAGCGCATCGCCGACGCCGCCGGCGTGGCGCGTCCCCAGCTGTACAAGCACTTCGACGACGCCACCGACCTGAGACGGGCGATCGCCGACCGGGCGACCGGGCTCATCACCACCGCGCTGCTGCCGGTGTGGGAGCCGCAGGGCAGCGCGCTGCAGATGATCACGGTCGCGGTCGACGCGCACACCGGCTGGCTCGCCACCAACGGCAACCTCTACCGCTACCTGACCCGGCACGCCCAGATCGGCGGGCGCGACGCGATCTCCGACGTCAAAACGGTCATCGCGCGCCAGCTCACCCAGGTGTTCGAGTTCTACCTGACGGCGTTCAAGCTGGACGCACGCATCGCGGAAGTCATTTCCTTCGGCGTCGTCGGCCTCGTCGATTCCTGCACCGCGCAATGGATCGAGAGCCCGCGCGGCGTCACGCGGACCCAGCTCACCGAGCTGTTGACCCGCTGGATCTGGGGCATGATCGACGACTCCCTCCGCGCGGGCGGCATCGAGCTCGACCCGCACCTGCCGCTGCCGCCACCGCCGCGTCCGCCGGAGATCAGACGGTGAGGACCACCTTGCCCCGCAAGTGACCCCGCTCGATCAGCCGGTGCGCGTCGGCGATGCGGTCGAACGGGAACGTCTCCTGCACGTGGACCCGGAGCTCACCCCGGTCGACGAGGCCGGCGAGGCCGCGCAGGGCGACCGGATCGGGGTCGACCGCGATGCCGCTGAAGCGCCGCCCGGCCGCCTCGAACTTCGCGATGAGGACCGTGTCCTCCTCGGCGACCGCTGTCACCAGGTGGCCGCCGGGGCGGAGCACCTCGAGCGACCGCTCGGCGGTGTCGCCGCCGAGCGTGTCGAGCACCACGTCGACGTCGCCGGTCACTTCGGTGAAGTCGACCGCGGTGTAGTCGATCACCTCGTCGGCGCCGAGCCCTTCGACGAACTCCCGCTTGGCCGGGCCCGCGGTCGTGATCACGTGCGCGCCGAGGGATTTCGCGAGCTGGATCGCGACGTGACCGACCCCGCCGCCACCGCCGTGGACCAGGACGCGGTCGCCCTCGGTCACGCCGCCGAGGTCGGCCAGGCCCTGCCACGCGGTCAGCCCGACAACGGGCAGCGCCGCCGCCTCGACGTGCGAAAGCGACGCCGGCTTGTGCGCCAGGTGCAGGGCCGGCGCCGCCACGAACTCGGCGTACCCGCCGGCCGCCCGGGGGAACAGCGGCATCCCGAACACCTCGTCGCCGGGCTTGAACCGCCACGTCCGCGGCGCCGCCTCGACCACGCCGCTGATGTCCCAGCCGAGGACGAACGGCGGCGGCCCGAGCAACGGGAATTCGCCGGCGCGCAGCCGCGGTTCGAGGGGGTTCAACCCGATCGCCTCGACGCGGACGAGGACTTCGGCCGGCCCGGGCCGGGGCGCGGGCGCGTCCTCGATGGTGAGGACCTCCGGGCCGCCGAGGGTGTGCTGGGTGATGACTCGCATACCTCGACGATGGCCGTCCCCGCGCGGGCGGGCCACCGGTGTCGCGCCAGGATTCTCCGACAACCCGCCAAGCTAGGCTGGGTGCCGATGATCGAACTCGTCCGGGCCGGCGATCCGGCGGTGTGCGAGCCGCTGGCGCACGGCGACGTCGTCCCCGCGCACTTCCACGACTTCGGCCAGCTCCGGTACGCCGCGTCCGGGGCGCTGGTCACCTCGACCGGGGCCGGCACCTGGGTGGCGCCGGCGAACCGCATCACGTGGGTGCCGCCGTTCCACGTCCACAGCAGCCGATCGCACGGCCGGACCGACGTCCGGCTGCTCGAGGTGCCGGCCGAACCGGCCGGGCGGCTGCCGGCGGAACCGTCGGTGTTCGCGGCAAGTGCGCTGCTGCGCGAGGCGTTCTTGGCAACGATCGGCGACCCGGCCGACGGCCCGCGCACCCGGCTGCTGCTGGAAGTCGTCGTCTCGGAGCTCGTCCGCGCCCCACGGGAACCGTTGCGCCTCCCGGAGCCCCGCGACGCGCGGCTCAAGGCCGTCACGGACCTGCTGCACGCGGACCCGGCGAACCCGGCAACGCTGGCGGAACTGGGGCACCGGACCGGCTCGAGCGAGCGAACCCTCAGCCGCCTGTTCGCCACCGAGCTGTCGATGGGCTTCCCCCAGTGGCGCACGCTGTTGCGCGTCCAGCGGGCGTTGCTCGAACTCGGCGAAGGCCGCTCGGTGACGGACACGGCGATCCGGCTGGGGTGGGCGAACCCGGGCAGCTTCATCGACGCGTTCACCGAACTCGTCGGCCACACCCCGGGCCGCTACCGCGCCGCCATCGAGTAGCGGCCGCGCGAAGTTTCCGGCCGCCGGGCTCGGAGGTGCGCCGCGCAGGGGGCCCTCGACCACGGGGCACCCCAGGCGGCGGCGCCGGAACCGCCCCCGTCGATCGTCGCGGCACACCGCCTGGTCGTGCGCGATACCGGCCGCAAACATCACTTTCAGGGGAATGTGCCGGTGAGCCACCGAAAGGTGTTTTCGGTGCGCCTATGGGTGGATTCGGATTGCCGGTCCTCGCGATTTTGCCGACACTCGGTGCATGGAGAACACGGTTTCCGAACCCGAAGCACCGCCGGAGTCCGACGTCCGGTTCCCGATCGTCCTGCGGGGGTACGACCGCCGGCAGGTGGACGAATACGTACGGGTCGCGGAGAAGCGGGTGGACCGGCACGAGAAAGCGCGGCGGGTCGCGGAGCGCCGGCTGGCCAAGGCTCAGGTGCCCGCGCCGCGTTCCGGGGAACCGGACGGTGCCGCCGGCCTGGGCAAGCGGATCGAGAAGATCCTCCAGGTCGCGAAGTCCGAAGCCGCCGCGATCAAGGAACAGGCCTGCCAGGAGGGCGAGGCGCTGCGGGCGGCCGCCGAGAAATCGGCCGCCGAAGCGGAGCGCGCCCGTGCGGAGACCGAGCACGCCGCGCAGCGGGAGGCGGACCTGATCCTCTCCCGCGCGGAAGAGGAAGCCGCCGCCATCCGGGCGACGCACCAGGCGGTGCTGGCCCAGCTGAGCCAGATCGCCGCCGTGGTCGAGGAGGTGCGCGACCGGTTCGGCGGCGAGGCGGGGCAGGAGAGCCCGGTCGAGGCGGAACCCGCGGACTCCGCGCCTTCGCTCGCGAGCTGACTGCCGAGGCACGTGAGCAGGCCGCCTGGGTGCACGAGCCAAGCACGCCTGAGGCTGCGCACGCACTCAACCGTCCGCGAGCCGGCCCGCGATGGCCGAGCCGGTACCCGGCCGCGGTCGCGCACCCGCTGCTCGGACAGGCGCCACACGCGTGATCACGAAGCCCTCAGGGAAAGAAGAGCTTTGCGGCCAGACCGTCCAGGGCGGTCCTCAAGCGAAAGCTCGGCCAGAGGTGCAGGCTCCGAGTCGGCTGGGGCGGGAGCGAGCACGCCTGCGGTGACGTTGGCCGTCGGCGGGCGGTAGCCGGGCGTACGTGCGCCGGCGTACAACTGCAGCGGCGAGCTGTTGCACACCAGTAGCCACCGCGACTGACCGCTGCCACCGACAACGAAGCAGCCTGCCCAGGCCGCGGCATCCGAACGACACGTATAGCTTGATGGACAGCAAAAAAGCCCAGGTCGATGACCTGGGCTTTGCTCCCCCGCTTGGACTCGAACCAAGAACCCTCCGGTTAACAGCCGAATGCTCTGCCAGTTGAGCTACAGGGGAATGTCGCTCACTTCCGGTGTCGGCCGTCTCCGTCCGACGAGAAGAACTTTAGCCCATGCCGCCGCACCCTCAGCACCCACCCCCCACTTGGCGCAGCCGCCCCCTTGCGGCCGTTTTCCTGGACAATGGACAGTCGGACGACCTACGGACGGAAGGCGTGGACGCGGATGAAGAAGTTCCTGCTGGGGGCAGGCCTGGGGTACGTGCTGGGCGCCAAGGCAGGCCGGGGGCGGTACGAGCAGCTCGTGCGCACCTACCGCCGGGTCGTCGACCATCCGATGGTCCAAGGTGCCGCCGGGGTGGCTCGCGCCAAGATCAGCGAGAAGGTGCGCCGCTAGACGCGGGCCACGAAGAACACCCTGCGGAACTCGAACCACGTCGTTCCGTCGGCGCGCTTCGGATACGCCGATGCCAGCAGGGGTGCCAGTGAAGCGCGGAACTGCTCCCATTCGGCGTCGGCCAGGGCCGCCCGGATGGGACGCAGTGCCGTTCCCGTGATCCACTCCAGCACCGGGGACTCGCCCCGCAGCGGCTGCACGTACGTCGTCTCCCAGGCGTCGACGCCGCAGCCCGCGTCGGCCAGGAGGTTCGCGTACTCCAGGGGGCTCGACACCGCGTCGTCCTCGCGCAGGACGACCTCCGCCAGCCGGGACGACCAGGCCGGGGACGCCGCCAGCTGCCGCGTCAGCGCGTGCGACGGCGCGTTGAAATTGCCCGGCACCTGCACCGCGAGGCAGGCACCCGAGGGCAACGCGGAGACCCACCGGCGAAGCAACTCGGCATGGTCGGGAACCCACTGCAGGACGGCGTTCGACACGACGACGTCGGTGTCCGGCGCCGGCTTCCAGTCGCGGACGTCGAGCAGGGACGCGTCCAGTCCGCGGCCGCGCGCGGCCGCCACCATTTCGGGTGAACTATCGCTGCACTCCAGCACCGCCGAAGGCCACCGCTCACGCAGCGAGACGGTCAGGTTGCCCGGCCCGCAGCCCAGGTCGACGACGCGTCGCGGAGCAGTCGCACCGATGCGGGAAACCAGGTCGTGGAACGGCCGGGCCCGCAGGTCGGCGTAGTCGAGGTACTTGTCCGGATCCCACACGGCCGCCTCCCAGCAAACAGTACGCCTGTACTGAGTACGAGCGTACTGCTACTCGGCGGGGTTGACCAGCTTCGCGGCGACCTGCTCGGCGATGGCGGTCACCAGCTCGACGTCGGTGCCCGGGTCCGGCCGGACCTGCAGGACGCTCCCGTCGCGGCCGGGCACCTTGCGCTGCACGAACCACGCTCCCCCGGACCCGATCTCCTGCCGGTGCCGTGAGCGGATCGAACCCTCGACGCGCTGGTAGGCCTCGCGCGGCACCTTGCCCGGCGCCGGCAGCCGGAAGCGCACCGGCGGCAGGTCGGCCAGCACGACCGCCGACCCCGCCGCACCCACCTCGGACGACTCCGTCAGCGTGAAGACGCCGTCCGACCAGGCCGCCTTGCCGATCAGGTGCCAGCCGACGCGGCGAGCGCCGTCGCCGGCCGGGATCCAAAGGCCCAGCGGTGTCACCACCAGGTAGCCGCCACCCTCGACCGGGGCGCTCTCGACGACGTCTTCGCCCGGCGAAAGCGTGCCCGCGAAGTCCGGCGGGGTGCGGTCGCCCAGCAACCGGCGCCACAAGCTCATCTCAGCCCCACGCGCCGGCGGCCGCCTGCTCGCCCAGCGACTTCTTGTACTGCTCCAGCGCGACGAGGTCGCCGAACAGCGCGCGGTAGTCGTCCGGCGCTTCGACCGGCGACAGCCGCTGCAGCTTGCCCTTGATCTCCGCGATCTGCCGGCCGACCAGGCCCTCCTGGAGCCGGGCGAGGATCGACGAGATGTACCGCGAGTCGACTTCGTCCTTGGCCTGCAACGGTTCCACGGCCAGCTCCGACAGGACCCGCCGGACCGTCCCTTCCGGACAGTGCGGGGCCGCGGCGTCCAGCAGCGCCGGGCCGGTCAGGCCCGAACCCGCGCCACCGGCCTTCAACACCGCCTCGTGGACGGCCACGTACACCGGGTGCGTGAACGCTTCCAGCGGCAACGCGTCGTACTCCGGCCCGGCGATCGCGGGCTGCTGCAACGCGGCCTTCAACGCCTCGCGCTGCACGGCGAACCGCGGGTCCTTCGGCGCCGGCCGGGCCACGTCCTGCGTCGTCGGCGCCGCCGGAGCCTGAGCGCCGACGCGAGCCGGCTGCTTCAGGGGCGCGCCCCCGCGCTTGTCGGTCGCGCCCGCGCTGCCGCGGACCCGGTTGACCACCTGGGCGACGTCCTGCCAGCCGACCCACCAGGCGAGCTTCGACGCGTAGCCGTCGCGGGCCGCGCGGTCCTTGATCGACGCGACCATCGGCACCGTCTTCTGCAGCGCCGCGACCTGGCCGTCGACCGAGTCGAGGTCGTAGTTCTTGAGCGTGCTGCGGATGACGAACTCGAAGAGCGGGGTCCGCCGGGCGACCAGGTCCTTCACCGCGCTGTCGCCCTTGGCCAGCCGCAGCTCGCACGGGTCCATGCCGTCCGGCGCGACCGCGATGTACGTCTGGCCGGCGAACGTCTGGTCGCCTTCGAACGCCTTCAGCGCGGCCTTCTGGCCGGCTTCGTCACCGTCGAAGGTGAAGATGACTTCGCCGCGGAAGGCGTCGTCGTCCATCATCAGCCGGCGAAGCACCTTCATGTGGTCTTCGCCGAACGCCGTACCGGACGACGCGACCGCCGTCGGCACGCCCGCCGCGTGCATCGCCATCACGTCGGTGTAGCCCTCGACCACGACGACTTGGTGCCGCTTCGCGATCTCGCGCTTGGCCAGGTCGAGGCCGAACATGACCTGGGACTTCTTGTAGATCGGCGACTCGGCGGTGTTGAGGTACTTCGCCGAGATCCGGTCGTCGTCGAACAGCCGCCGGGCGCCGAAGCCGACGACCTCGTTGCCGACGTCGCGGATCGGCCAGACCAGGCGCCGGTGGAAGCGGTCCATCGGGCCGCGCTGGCCCTCCTTGGACAATCCCGCCGTCAGCAGCTCCTTGACCTCGAACCCGCGCGTGAGCAGGTGCTTGGTGAGCTTGTCCCAGCCGCCGGGGGCGTACCCGCAGCCGAACGTCTTGGCCGCGGCGGCGTCGAACCCGCGCTCGGACAGGAAGTCCCGCGCGGCGCGCGCCTCGTCGGTGGCCAGCTGCTCGGCGTAGAACTCCTGGGCCGCGCGGTGCGCCTCGATCAACCGGCTGCGGCTGCCGCGGTCGCGCTGGATCGTCGCGCCGCCGCCTTCGTAGGTGAGCCGGATGCCGACCCGGTCGGCCAGCCGCTCGACGGCCTCCACGAAGGTGATCAGGTCGATCTTCTGGATGAACTTGATCACGTCACCGCCCTCGCCACAGCCGAAGCAGTGGAAGGTGCCGTGCGTCGGGCGGACGTTGAACGACGGGGTCTTCTCGTTGTGGAACGGGCAGAGGCCCTTCAGGCTGCCCCCACCGGCGCGGCGCAGCGCCACGTACTCCCCGACGACCTCGTCGATCCGGTTCCGCTCGCGCACCTCCGCGATGTCGCTCTCCCGAATCCGTCCTGCCACGTCACCCACTCTAGCCGCGCCGTTTGCGGCACACTCGGGGCATGGCCTCCACGCCCACCGCCCAGGACACGCTCGCCGGGGAGTTCGCCGAGCACCGCGGTCACCTGATCGGCGTCGCCTACCGGCTGACCGGCACGCGCGCCGACGCCGAGGACGCGGTCCAGGAGTCCTGGCTGCGGCTGGCCGGACTGGACGACGCCGGCCGCGCGGCGATCCGCGACCTGCGCGGCTGGCTGACCACCGTCGTCGGCCGGATCTGCCTCGACCGGCTGAAGTCCGCCGCGGCCCAGCGCGAGAAGTACGTCGGCAACTGGCTGCCCGAGCCGGTCGTCACGCCGTTCGGGCGCCCGGTGAGCGAAGACCCCCTGGACGTCGCCGTGCGTGACGACGGCCTGCGGATGGCCGCGCTGGTCGTGCTCGACAAGCTGACGCCGGAGCAACGCGTCTCCTTCGTGCTGCACGACGCCTTCTCGGTGCCGTTCGCCGAGATCGCGGACGCGCTCGGCGTCTCGGTCGACGCCGCGCGCCAGCACGCGTCGCGCGGCCGCAAGGCCCTCGCCGACGCCGATCCGGCGCCCCGCGTGCCGCTGGACGACCAGGCGAAGATCCTCGAGAAGTTCGTCACCGCGCTGCACCAGGGCGACATCCGGGCGATGACCGAACTGCTCGCCCCGGACGTCGTGCTCATCGGCGACTCGAACGGCAAGGGCCGCACCGCCCGCCAGCTCATCCTCGGCCCGGACAAGATCGCCCGGTTCTTCGTCGGCCTCACCCGCAAGTACGCGCCCGGCATGCTGGAGCGCGGTGCGCCGGTGCTGGTCAACGGCGACCTCGGGATGTACCTGGCGCCGATGCCGGGCCGCGACGGCTTCCTCGCCCTCGACGAGCACGTGCAGGCGATGACCGTCCGCGACGGGAAGATCGTCGCGATCTACGACGTCGTCAACCCGGACAAGCTGACCCGGATCACGCGTCCCGCCGGCGAGCCCGCGTGATCCCGGCGGCCAGCAGCAGCACGGCGAAGGCACCGAAGTAGGCCAAGGCCCCGGCCGGGGGCAGCGGCGAGTCGGACAGCACCGTGGCGTTGCCGCCGTCCCGGCCCGCGTTCGCCTCGCCGGTGCCGCTCAGGAACTTCGTGACGGCGTTCAGCGGCAGCCACCGGTGGATCGCCTGCCCGGCGCGCGGGATCAGCTGGACGACGTTCTCCGCCATCAGCGGGTAGGCGACGAGCACGGCGACCGCGCCGGCGGTGTGGCGCACGAGCAGGCCGACGCCGACGCCGCAGACGGCGGCCAGTGCGAACACCGGTCCGGTGCCGGCGACGATCGTCCAGTCCGCGACGCTGTCCAGGGCCAGGTCGGCGTCCGGGGCTAGCACCCGCGCGACCAGCCAGGCCGCGAACGCGGCCACTTCGCCGATCCCGAACGCGTAGCCGGCGACGAGCGCGGCCTTGGCCAGCAGCACCGGCGTCCGGCTCGGCACGGCTTGGAAGGTGCCGTGGATCGTGCCGGAGTGGTACTCGCTCGTCACGGCGAGCGCGCCCAGCACCAGCACCGCGACCAGCGCGAGCTGGTAGCCGAACTGGGTGCTCGCGACGGTGGGCGGCAGCCGGGACTCGGTGGCGGTGAGCGCCGTGAGCGCGGCCGGGAAGGCCAGCGCCACGAGCGCGAAGACGCCGCACACCCACGGTGTGGCGATGCTGAAGAGCTTTATCCGTTCACTGGCGACGAGGTGCATGCGCGGAACGGTCCCGCGGCGGACCCCACCGGCGCGTCCACCCGGGGTCCGATCCCCGGCGTCCTACGGGAGCGGGACGCGGCAGGCGTCGCCCGAGGTGAAGCCCTGGTCGACGATGCCGAGCGCGCTGTTCATCCGGGCGCGCGAGTTCTCCAGCGCGATCTGGTAGGTCAGCTCGACGACGCCGGCGCGGCCGAACTCGCGCTCGAGCTCGGCGACCTGCTCGTCGGTCACGGTGACCCGCTCGCCGGACATCGCGTCGGCGTAGGCGATCGCGAGCCGTTCCTGGTGGCTGAACGCGGGTGAGGTCGCGTAGTCGTCGATCTTCTTCAGCCGTTCGACGTCCAGGCCGTCGTGCTTCTGCAGCATGGTGCCGAAGTCGACGCACCACGAGCAGCCGATCCGGGTGGCGACGCGGTAGACGGCGAGCTCGCGCACGTTCGCGGGTACCTTCTTCGACGCCCGCTCGGCCAGCGTTTCGTGCACCGCGTAGGTGCGGAGCAGGGCCGGGTGGTGGGCGGCGACGGCCATCGGCTCGGGCACGGCGCCGTAGCGGCGGCCCGCGAACCGGTACATCAGCTTGAGCACGAGGCCGGCTTCGGACGTCTTCTTCGCGGGGATGCGAGGCATCGCGTTCTCCTTCGTTGGCGGTCACGAAGGGGACGAGACCGCGTCGGCAGACGTGACAGCGGGCGCGGCGACGCAGGCCAGGAGCATGATCGCGGCTGCGGCGCCGAACACGACGGTGAGCCCGCCGGCCCCGAGGCCACCGGTCGTGGCCAGTGCGAGCCAGCCGAACACGGCGGCCCCGGCCAGCCCGCCGGCCTGCCGGGCGAAGGTCAGCGAACCCAGCGTGACGCCCAGCAGGTCGCGCCGGGCGCGCGTCTGGCCGAGGACGGTGTAGGCGGACGTGCAGACGGTGAAGGCCGCGCCGATCGCGAACAGGCCCGGCGCGAGAAGCCACGGAGTGCCGCCGAGCGCGGCCGCGACGGCGATCGCGGCCAGCCCGGCCGTACCGAGGAGGCAGCCGAACCGGCCCCAGGCCGCCATTTCCGGGTGCCGGCGGGCCAGCGCGGCGAAGGAGGCGGACAACGCGAGCTGCCCGGCGGTCATCGTGACCAGCAGCAACCCGGTCGTGGCCGCGTCGGCGTCCAAGGCCGCGACGAGCGCGACGTAGGTGAAGGTGCCGTAGAGCGCCGCGCCCGCCAGGCCGTTGACCACCACCGCGCGGGCGAGGACGGCGTCGGCGAACACCTTCGGCGAGATCAGCGGGCTCTTCGCGCGACGCTGCCGGCGCACGAAGAGAAAGCCCGTCACCACGGCGGTTCCGGCCAGTATCGGCGTCCACAGTGGACTGTGGGCGAGCGTGTCGACGGTGCCGAGCGCGACGACCGCCGACCCCGCGGCCACGAGCAGGACGCTGCTCCCGACGTCGAACTTTTCCCTGGTGCGGCGGGGTTTCGCGGGCAGACCGCGCAGACCGAGGAAGAGGGCGGGCACGCACAACGGCAGGTTGACCAAGAAGATCCAGCGCCAGCCCGGCCCCGCGGCGAGCAAGCCGCCCAGCGGCGGGCCGCCGAGGGTGGCGGCCGCGAACACCGCGGTCTGCCAGCCCTGGCGGCGCAACAGTTCGTCACGCTCGAACAGTTCGCCGAGCGCGCTCATCGCCGTGACGATCAGGCCGCTCCCACCCAGGCCTTGAAGCGCGCGGGCGGCGGCGAGCGAGCCGAGGTCGGGCGCGGCGGCGCACCACGCCGAGGCCGCGGCGAACACGAGAACCGAGCCGGCGAAGGAGATCCGGCGGCCGTGGAGGTCGCCGAGCCGTCCGTGCAGCGGCGTCGCGACGGTGAGGGTGAGCAGGCCGGCCGCGGTCACGGCGACGAGCCCGGTGCGGGCGTGCAGGTCGGCGCCGATCGAGGGCAGGGCCGCCGTGACGATCAGGCCGTCGAGCTGGGCCATGGCCATGCCGAGCAGCAGGCCGGCGTACGCGAGGTTCCGAGATGCGTGCATAAAGCACACGTTATAACGTGCCTTATGCACGCATCAAGCTCGGCTGGTGGCCCCGCGCTGTTCCGCCTGGTCCGACACTGGGCGCGCCAGTGGGCTCCGGACGTCGTCGAGCGCTTCGCCGCGGACGCCCCACCGGCGTGGACGGTGCCGAACCTCTTCGTCATCCAGGCCATCGACGGCGCGGCGAGCGACGAGGTGACGGTCGCCGACGTGGCCCGCCAGCTGGGCATCGACCGGTCGGTGGCCAGCCGGATGGTCGCGGAAGCGGGCCGGGACGGGTTCGTGGTGCGCTCGACGTCGTCGCGGGACGCCCGCCGCGCGGTCCTGACGCTCACCGAAGCGGCGAAGGAGTTCCTCGCGGCTTCGCAGGCCCACCAGCGTCAGGCGTTCGAGTCACTGGTGGGCCATTGGGACGCGGCGGACCGCGAACGCTTCGCGGGCTACCTGGCGCGGCTCGCCGGCGAAGTCCTCGGCTGATCCAGGATCGGGTTCAGCGCTTCCCAAGCGTGCCAGGCGCGGGTCACGCCGAACTGGGCGTTGAACCGCAGCGCCGCGCGCACGTCGTCCGGCGACGCGCCACCCCGGAGTGCGCGCCCGACGTGGATGCGGAGGGTGTCTTCCAGGGTCTGGTAGTGGACGTCGACGCTGAGGCTGACCAGGCCGCGCTCGCGTTCGCTCAGCGTGCCCGGCCCGTGCCCGGCACGCATCCGCGACTGGAGGTCGAAGAAGCCGGTGAAGTGCGGGTCCAGCTCGTCGAGCCGCGTCCGCACCTCCGCCGGCAGCGGGCTGGGTCCGTCCGGCAGCGGCTCCGGGGCCGGCAGCTCGGGGTCGATGCCCAGCTCCCGTTCCAGCTCGGCGATCCGTTCGATGCCCGCGGTCGCGGCGTGGTAACCGCAGTCGTAGGAGACGAACCGGAGCAGCTCCCGGACGTCCGATGTGGACACTCCGGCGGCCAGCCCGGTGCGCACGTGGGCGCTGAACGCCAGACCCAGGCTCGCCTGGCAGACGTCGGCCGTGACGCAGAGGAACGTCTTCTCCCGGTCGGTCAGCTCGGGAATCGCCCGGACGTACTTAGCGGTGGCGCCGACCAGCTGGGCGAACGCCGGGTCGAGCGCGGCGAGCCGGTCGAGGTTCGTTTCGGTGGTGGTCAAGATCGTGCTCCCTCAGAGTGCTGAACGTGCGTAGCGCTACAGCTGTAGTGCGAGTGACGCTACACCTGTAGCGCGATGGGTGTCCAGCTACACTGGGCCGACCATGACCGAAACCCGCCGCCGTCCCAACGCCCGTGGCCAGGGCGAACTGCTGCGCGACGAGATCGTCACGGCCGCGGTGCGGATGCTCGACGAGCTGGGCGACGACGAAGGGCTCTCGCTGCGAGCCGTCGCGCGCGAGGTGTCGATCGCGGCCACGTCGGTCTACCTGCACTTCCCCGACCGCGACGCGCTGGTCCTGGCCGCGATGCGGCGCTGCCACGAGGACCTCGTCGGCACCGGCGACGCGGCCGCGGCGGCCGCGCCGGACCCGGCGGCCGCGCTCCGGGCCCGGATCCTGGCGCAGGCGACGTGGGCGCGCGAGCACTCCGGGCTCTACAAGGTCCTGCACGAAAGCACGGTCCACCGCCGGCACGGCATGCCGTTCAAGGAGGTCATGGTCGCCCGCACGACCGAGGCGGTCCAGGCGTGCATGGACGCGGGCCTGGCCCCGGCCGACGACGCCGCGACCGTCGCGATCGACCTGCGGACCGCCGTCAACGGCATGCTCGCCCAGCGGATCAACGAGCCGGACCTGCCGTGGCCGCCGGCGGTCGAGCAGGTCGACCGGTTCCTGGTGAAGCTCGTCGGCCTGCACTTGTGATCAGTCCGGGAACCGGCTTGGGTGGGCGGGTATGAGCCTCCAGACGGTGGTCCCCCGGATGGTGGTGCGCGACCTCGTCGCCGCCGTCGCGTTCCTGCGTTCGGTGTTCGGCGCCACCGGCGAGGTCGAAAGCGGGTACGGAGACCGTCGCGCGATGGTCCACGACCCGTTCGGCAACGTCTTCCAGATCGCGCACCGCCGTGGGTGACAGCGTGCCGAGGTTGCGCCAGGTCGTCCTCGACGCGACGGACGCGCCCGCGCTGGCCGAGTTCTACCGGCGGCTGCTGGGGTTCACGCTCCGCCCGGGCGACGGGGACGACTGGGCGGTGTTGCTCGACGCGTCGGGTACCGCGCGGCTGGCGTTCCAGCAGGTCGCGGCGCTGCCGCCGCCGACGTGGCCGGACGGCCCGCGGCCGCAGATGCTCCACCTCGACCTGACCGTGGAGACGCGCGCCGAACTGGACGAGCAACACGAACGGGCGCTGTCGCTGGGCGCCCGGTTGCTGGCGGACAACGCGGAGGACCCGGAAGAGCCGCTGCGCGTCTACGCAGATCCGGCGGGCCACCCGTTCTGCCTCTTCGTCGGCTGATGCGCAGGCCCCGGGTGAGGGAGCGCCGGCAAAGGTCCAGTGCCGGCACGGTTTCCGCGCCGCGGCGAGCAGGGCGGTGTCCTCCTGGGGACGGTAGACGCCCGGCAGCCGCAGCAGCCGCGGCGTGGGCGAAAGGACGACGGGCCGGGCGGCCACCGAAACGCACGTCCTCGGGCCGGCCGTGCGGGACGGCGAGTTGTGCATCGATTCCGACGCGCTCGCCCAGGGCGGGTGAGCTACTCCCCCGTGCTGCCGTCGATCGACTCGCGGATGAGGTCGGCGTGGCCGTTGTGGCGGCTGTACTCCTCGACCATGTGGACCAGGATCCAGCGCAGGCTCGGCGAAGTGCCGTCGCGCCGCGTGTGCTTCGAGGGCTGGGAAAGATCGCCGTTCGTCAATGCCTCCGCGTACCGCTGGCGGGACCGCGCGACCGCGTCCGCCCACAGCTCGCGGAGCTGGTCCGGCGTGTCCTGCGCCGCGGAATCCCAGTCCCAGTCCGGGTTTTCGCGCCAGTCGACCGTGTTCCACGGCGGCGCCGGCTCGCGGTCGAACAACACGCAGGAAAACCAGTAGTCCTCCACGTACGCGAGGTGCTTGAGCAGCCCGCCCAGCGTCAGCGTGGCCGGCGCGTGCGTCGCGCGCAGACCGGCTTCGTCGAGCCCGGCGCACTTCCACGCCAGGGTGTCGCGGTGGAAGTCGAGGAAACCGAGCAGGATCGCGGCTTCGTCGCCGTCGACGGGCGGCTCGGTCCGCCCCTGGTCGTCCACTGAGGTCACGGGCGCCGACTCTACCGAAATTGTCGGACCCCTCCGCTAGGTTTTCCGGCATGGCTGAATTCGTGTTGGCAGCAGGCGCTTGGCTCGGTTCGTGGGCGTGGGACGACGTCGTCCCGGGGTTGCGCGAAGCGGGGCATGGCGCGCACGCGGTGACCTTGTCCGGCGTCGCCGAAAAACGGGACGTGCCCGCGGGACAGGCGAGGCACGTGCAGGACATCGTCGACGTCGTCGCGCAAGGCGACCTGCGGGACGTCGTGGTGGTCGGGCACAGCTACTCCGGCATCCCCGCCGGGCAGGCGGCCGAGCGGATCGGCGACCGGCTGAAGCGCGTGGTGTTCGTCGACTCGAACGTGCCCGCCGACGGTGAGTCGTTCACGTCCGTCTGGTCCGAGGCGCAGGTCGCGGCGCTCACCGAGCGCGGCTTCTGGCCGCCGTTGGCGGCGGAAGACTTCGCGGGCCAAGGGCTTTCCGACGCCGAGATCGCCCGGATCGTCGAAGGCGCGACCCCGCACCCGGCCGCGTCGCTGACCGAACCGGCCGAGCTCGCGCGGCCACTGGGCGAGCTGCCGGCGACCTACGTCAAGTGCCTGCTCGACGGCGAAACGCCAAGCCCGGATGTCGTACGGCTGCTGGAAAGCGACCGCTGGGAGCTGGTCGAGCTGGGCACCGGGCATTGGCCGATGCTCTCGCAACCGAAGGAGCTGACCGCGATCCTGCTCGGCGCCGCGAAGGCGTGATCACGGCGTGAGCGCGCGCACGTCCCAGATCCACACCCCGCCGACGAACTCCGCCGGCTTGCGCAGGAGGAGCTCCACAGTGGACTTCAACGCTTCCTGGTTCTGCCGCGGCCCGACCACGAGCACGTCGGCGTTCCAGGCTCGCAGGTCGGTCAGGGCCTGGGTGCGGTCGGCTTCGGTGACGTCCGCGGCCTGCCCCGTCTTCTCCACCTCGGCGAACAGGTCCGAGGTCGGCAGGGGCACCGCGCCGTAGCGGCCGCGGCGGTCGGTCGGCGAGGTCGGGCCGACGAAGTAGCCCTCCGGCATCGGGTACCCGAGGCCCGCGTCGACCTGCCAGTGCAGTGGCTCGGCCTCGCCCGTGCTCGGCAGCGGGACCGGCACCAGCGAGCCGCCCGGGGCGATGTACTGGCGCCAGATCCCGTCGGCGAAGAAGGGCGGCGAGAGCGGGCGTTCGTGCGTCACCAATTCCGTCGGCGCGATCGGCAGCAGCACCGCCACGACCGCGCCGATCCACACCATCTTCAGGGGGAACCGTTGCTTGCCTTCGAGGGGTTCCGGCTGTTCGGCCGCCGCCGTCCACACGCGGTGCGTCGCGATCGCCAGGAGCCCGCCGACCACCGGGATGCAGCCCATCGCGAGCCGGGACTCGAGCAGCGAGTCGAGCAATGGCAACTGCCCCAGCCACTTCCACGGCCCGGGGATGCCGGTGTCGTCGTGCGCCACCGTGATTTCGATGCCCAGCGAAAGGAGAGCCATCACGTACATCGTGATCGCCAGCGCGCGCGAAACGACGTCGCGCCACAGCCAGATCGTCACCATCACCATGAGGACGATCAACGGCCAGCCGAAGAACGCGTTCTCCTCGGTGCGGTTCATCGAGACGTCCGCGGCCGCTTCCGGCGCGCCGGCGATCGACTGCGTCGCGAAGCGGGTGAAGGCCGCCGTGTCGTTGCCCGCCGACCCGTGCAGCAGCGAGTGGAAGCTCTGCGGGCCCATGAACTGCCAGTACAACGGGAACCCGGCGATCAGCAGTGCGACGACCGCGCCGACGCCGATCCCCTTGCCCAGCGGCGCCAGCATGCCGCGGATCTCCGCGCGGTGCGGGATCAGGTAGGCGATCGCGAACACGATGAACGTGAGCGCGAAGATGGCCAGCGGTTCTTCGCCGAGCAGGATCTGCCACGCGACGAGCAGCCCGAGCCAGATGCCGTTGCGGATCGGCCGTTCGCCGTGCGCGATCTGAATGGTCTTCAGCGCGATGAACGGCAACACGAAGAGCACGACGAAGTTCGGGTGCGCGTTGCCGTGCGAAATCATCGGCGGCGCGAAGCCGCAGAAGGCGCCGCCGATCGCGGCCGCCGTCCGGTTCGGCACCAGGTGGCGGGAGAAGACCCAGTACCAGCCGGTCGCGGTGCCGGCCAGGCCGGCGGTGAGCACGATCGCCCACGTCAGCGTGGCGCCGAAGGTCAGGGTGATCGGGGCGAGCGGGATGTTGAGGCCGAACATCGCCGCGTTCGCCGCCATGTTGACGCCGAGCGGGTAGTTCTGCAGGTCCGTGGTGAACGGGTTCTGGAAGTGCAGAACGGACTTCGCGACGACCGTCGAGTACCACTCCCACTGGCTCTGGTCGGCGGCGCCGTTCCAGAGGTAGCCGCGCTTGAGGTCGAACCAGAGCCCGTTGTAGAGCAGGATCGTGAAGAGCAGGAAGCCGCCGGTGATGGCGGAGTCCTGCCACGCCCAGCGCTTCGGGCCTTCGGGTGGTTCGGGGGTGGGCGGGACGAGTTCGGGGACGGCTTCGGACTTCAAGCTCACGGTTCGACCACCCTGGCGATGAAGTGGAGGGCCCCGGTGCCGGCGTGCCGGACCAGCAGCAGGAACGGCCGGTCGACCGTCACGGTGACCGGTTCGTCGATGATCATCGAGGTGAGGCGCATGGTGAGCGCGGTCGCCGCGGCTCCCTCGAAGCCTTGTTCGTCCACCCGCAGCACGGCCTGGTGCAGCACCTCGGACACGGTGAGCCGCGGGTCCGGGGAGAGCCCGCTCAGGTCGGCCTCGTCGGTGAACATCGTGCGGACGCCGAGCCCGCGCAGCACGCCGGTGAGCGAGCTGGGGACGTCGAGCGAGATCTTGGGCAGCGCGAGCTCGACGGCCTTGGCCTTGAGCCGGCCGAGCAGGCTTGTCAAGGCGGCCTGGTCGAGGGCGGCTTCGGCGTCGGCGAGGTCGCCGTCGGGCAGCAGGACGACGGCCTGCAGGCCCCCCGCGGCGACCAGCTGGACGGCCTGCCAGCCGGCGGCGTGCGCGTAGCCGACGCGCTCGCCGAGCCACATGGTCGGCACGTCCCGCGTACCGGACGGCGCGTGGAAGGGCGCGTCGGAGGTGTTCGCCTCGCGGAACGGCAGCTTCCAGGCGGCCTTGAGGTAGAGGGCGTTGACGAGCACGGCGGCGACGTCCCGGTCGATCGAGCCGGGCGGCAGCAGCTGCGGGATGAGGCCGCGCGTGGTGCGTCCGACATCGGCGTTGACCAGGGCCCGCGCGGCTTCGGGATCCTTCTCGAAGGGCGCGCTCGCGACGGCGGCGCCGGGCCACTCGGCCAGCTCGGCCTTGAAGGAGTCTTCGAGCGGGAGGCGATCGTCGGCCCACAGGGTGTTGGCGACGGCGAGCTCGGCTTGGTCCCCGCGGCTCTCCTCGACGAGTTCGGCGGCCGCGCGCAGGAGAGAGGTCTGTTCGCCGGGATCCCCGAGCAGGGCGACGAGCTCATCCCGGGTCCGCCCCCGCGCGGCCCGCGCGGCGAGGGTCAGCGCACTGGCCACCGAGTAGGGGGAGAAGCAGAGGTTCCCGCCCTCGGCACCGAGGGCCCGGTGGACGGCGAGGGCGAACCGGAGGTGGCTGTCCGTGGCCATGCGGGCGAGAGTACCGGAACGGTTGACGCAGCCGGGCGGCCACGCGGAACTCCGCCCACGGGTGACAAATCCCCCGCGGGTGATGGCACAGCCGGGTGCTAGGACCACCGCGCGAACAGGTCCGGGACGAGCCGGACCAGGCCGGGCGCTGGTCCGCTACCCGGGGCCGCCGCACGCGCCGCGGGCAACCGGACGCGCCGACGCGACGGCCGATCCCAACCCGGCGCAGCAACCGCCCGCACGCCCCGCGACGGCCGATCGCAGCCCGGCGCGGCAGCCGCCCGCACGCCCCCTCGACAGCCGATCACAGCCCGGCGCGGCAGCCGCCCGCACGCTTTCGCGACAGCCGACCACAACCCACCGCAGCAGCCGACCGCACGCCCCCACGACAGCCGATCCCAACCCAGCGCAGCAGCCGACCGCACGCCCCGCGACGGCCGATCGCAGCCCGGCGCGGCAGCCGCCCGCACGCCCCCTCGACGGCCGATCACAGCCCGGCGCGGCAGCCGCCCGCACGCTTTCGCGACAGCCGACCACAACCCACCGCAGCAGCCGACCGCACGCCCCCACGACAGCCGATCCCAACCCAGCGCAGCAGCCGACCGCACGCCCCGCGACGGCCGATCCCAACCCGCCGCAGCAACCGCCCGCACGCTTTCGCGACAGCCGACCACAACCCGCCGCAGCAACCGACCGCACACCCCCACGACAGCCGATCGGCCGCGAAGGTGCGCGGCAGCGAGCCGCCTCCGGCGCGGCAGCACCGTGGCTCCGCGGCCGTGCTCGCCGCGTCAGCGGTGGTGCCGGGTCACATGCCACGAATGCCACGCGTGAGCCTGCGCATCCGTCAAAGACGCGACCTGATCGATCACCACCCTCAGCAACCCGGCATCGTCCCGCGCCGCGTCCCAGGCCGGTACGAACAGCGGGTCCAGCGACTCCGGGGCCCGCCGAGCCAACGCGTGGACCAGCTCCACCAGCAGCTCCCGCTGCCCCTCCTGCATCGCCAGCCGGCGGCGGTCGCTCATCACGTACCGCAACGCCAGCGCCTTCAGCAGCGCCACCTCCGCCGCCACCTGGTCCGGGACGCACAGCCGCGCCCGGTAGCGGCCCAACGGTCCTTCGCCGAACTCCGCGCGCGTTCCGGTGACCGCCGCCGTCGTGAACCGGCCGACCAGCTCGCTCGTCAGCCTCTTCAACGCCACCTGCGCGCCCGGGGAACCGTCCGGTTCCGCCGAGGCCAGCGCCGCCACCACCGGCAACGCCAGCAGCTCCGCCGCCGCATCCTCCAAAGTGGACACCGACTGCGCGGAGAAGTGCTTCGCCGCTGCCTCGGCGACGGCCGCGCGCTCGTCCGGGTGGGCCAGCACGCGCAGCTTGATCCGGCCCGCCAGCACGCCGTCCTCGACGTCGTGCACCGAATACGCGACGTCGTCCGCCCAGTCCATGATCTGGGCCTCCAGGCACGTCCGCTCCGCCGGTGCCCCGGACCGGAACCACGAGAACACCGGCACGTCGTCCTCGTACACGCCGTACTTCGCCTGCCCCGGCTTGCGCGGCCACGGGTACTTCGTGGTCGCGTCCAAGCACGCACGGGTCAGGTTGAGCCCGACCGGGTCGCCGGAATCGGACAGCAGCTTCGGCTCCAGCCGCGTGAGGATCCGCAACGTCTGCGCGTTGCCCTCGAAGCCGCCGCACGCGGCCGCCACCTCGTCGAGCGCGCGCTCGCCGTTGTGCCCGAACGGCGGGTGGCCGATGTCGTGGGCCAGCCCCGCCGTGTCGGCCAGGTCCGGGTCCGCGCCCAGCTCGTCGGCGATGCCGCGGCCGATCTGCGCGACCTCCAGGGAGTGCGTCAGCCGCGTGCGCGGGACGCCGGTGACCTCGGCGCCCTCGCCCGGCCCGACCACCTGGGTCTTGCCGGCGAGCCGCCGCAGCGCCGCCGAGTGCAGCACCCGGGCCCGGTCGCGCGAGAACGCGCTGCGCCCGTCCGCGCGCGTACCGGGCAGCGCCGCGCCCTTCGCCGGCTCCGGCAGCAGGCGGGCGGTGTCGTGCTCCGTGTAGTCCACCCCACCAGCCTAAACGGGGGCACCGACAAAAACTCAGCCCAGGAAAGTGGCGAAGAGGTCGTCGGCCGGGGTCTTCGTCAGCCGGTAGTACAGCAGCGCGCCGGTCTCGCGGACGATGTAGCGGACCTGCGTGACGCGCTCCTGCACGATCGGCCCGCTGTGCGTCGGCGCGGTCCAGGCGTCCAGGCCCAGGTCGTCGGCCATCGTCCGGGCCCGGAACGAGTGCCACGGGTCGCTGACCAGCACCGCCGTGTGCCAGCCGCGCCCCTGCACCTGCTCGGCGACCGCCCGGAGGCTGCGCAGCGTGTCGCTGCCCTCGCCGACCGCCAGCGTCGCGGCGGACGGCACGCCGTGGCGGGTCAGCCACAGCTGGCCGGCGCGGGCCTCGGTGAAGTTGTCCTCGGCCTTCTTGCCGCCCGCGGTGACGATCGTCTTCGCGACGCCCGCGTCGTAGAGCTGCTTCGCCTTGACCAGCCGCGCCGCGTAGATGTCCGAGGGCTTGCCGTTGTACTGCGCCGCGCCCAGCACCACGATGATGTCCGCGGGCGTCCGGTCGTTCTCGCGCGCGACCTGCCAGACGCGGAACGCCGTGCCGCCGACCAGCGCGAGCAGCACGAGGACCGTGCCGAAGGCGATCCGGCGCGCCCAGCTCACGAACGACGGTTTGGTGCGTTCAGCGGTACCCACCCGGCCCATTCTTTCAGAAGCGGCTCAGAGCCAGCCACGCTCCTCCGCGACACGCACGGCTTCGGCCCGCGTCCGGGCGCCGGTCTTGCCGATCGCGGCGGAGAGGTGGTTGCGGACGGTCCCTTCGGACAGGTGCACCGCGCGCGCGACGTCGGCCACCGTGCTGCCGTCCTTGGCCTCCCGCAACACATCCCGCTCGCGCGCGGTCAGCGGGCTGGCGCCGGTGGCCAGCGACTCGGCGGCCAGCGCCGGGTCCACCACCCGGAGTCCACTGTGGACTCGCCGGACCGCTTCGACGAGCTGCTCGGGCGGAGCGTCCTTGACGACGAACCCGGCCGCGCCCGCCGCCATCGCGCGGGCCAGGTAGCCGGGCCGCCCGAACGTCGTGCAGATGATCACCCGGCACGACGGGAGCGCGGCCCGCAGGTCGGCGGCCGCTTCCAGGCCGTCCTTGCCCGGCATCTGCACGTCCAGCAGGGCGACGTCCGGCTTGGTCTCGCGCGCGGCGGCCACCACCTCGTCGCCGGAGCCGACCTGCCCGACCACCTCGATGTCGGATTCGAGGCCCAGCACGGTCGCCAGCGCGCCGCGCACCATGGCCTGGTCGTCGGCCAGCAACACCCGGATCAAGCGAGTCCTCCCGCGGGTTCGGCCCGCGTGGCCGGGGCGGCCGCGCGGGGTTCCGGCAGCGGGACCTCCGCCCGCACCAGCAATCCTCCCCCGGGCTTGGCCGACGCGCGCAGGGTGCCCCCGACCGCGGTCAGCCGCTCGGTGAGCCCGCGCAGGCCGTTGCCCGGGACGACCCCGGTGGCCGTGCCGTCGTCCTCGACCTCCAGCCAGGTGCCGCCCAGCCGGACCTTCACCAGCTTGGCGCCGGAGTGCCGCAGCACGTTCGTCACGGCCTCGCGCAGCACGTACCCGAAGGTCGTCTGGAACTCCGGCCGGACGTTGTCGACGGCGTGCGGCAGGTCGGCGTCGATCTCCGCCGCCCGCAGCGCGGCCCGGGCGCCGACGATCTCGGCCGACAGCGACACCTCGCGGTACTCCGACACGGTGGCGCGGACGTCGGAGAGCGCGCTGCGCGTCAGGCCCTCGACCTCGCGGATCTCCTCGACCGCCCGCGGGATGTCCCCCGAGCTCTCCAGCACGCGCCGGGCCAGCCCCGCCTTGACGGTGATCGTGGTGAGGCTGTGCCCGAGCAGGTCGTGCAGGTCACGGGCGACGCGCTCGCGTTCGTTGGCCACGGCCAGCGTCGCGATCTCCTCGTTGGCCAGCTGCAGCCGCCGGACCGCGCGGACCAGGCTGGACATGAAGAACATCGCCATCGTCACCGAACCGACGGTGATCAGGTCGCCGTAGTTGTCGGCGAAGCGGCCGTCCAGCAGCAGGATCACCGCCCCGAGCAGCAGCGCGATCCCGTCGAGGAGCACCACCCACGCCAGCGGCAGCAGGAACACCAGCGCGGCCGTGCCGTAGAGCATCACGAACGGGTTGACGTCCGCCACGGCGACCACGGCGAGGCCGAGGGCGAGCATCCACACGCTGTAGGCGAACCGGAACGGGCGGCTGCGGTCGAACACCACCGGGAACAGCGCGTAGGAGACCGCCACGCCGTAGACCAGCACCCACATCGCCACCACGCCGGGCGTCACCCGGTCCACGGCCAGCAGCCGCTTCGTCGCCGGGAGGAGGTAAGGCAGGGTGAACACGATCGACAGGACCGGCCACCGGAGCTTGTCCGGCCCGGTGCGGCCGCGGTTGGGCGGCGGGTCCTCCCACCAGGTTTCCCGCGTGCCCAGCCCGTACTTCCGGTTCAGGTCGTCCTCGGCCATGCTTCCCCTCCGGCCCTCAGACGCGGGCGCTGTCCTTACGGTAACGCCTGATCACCAGCGCTCCGAGCACGACCGTCCACGCCGCGAGCACGCCGACGGCCGTCGGCAGCGAGACCACCATGTCGCTGGTCACGGCGGGTCGCGCGACCTGCAGCACCCAGTACGTCGGCATGATCTGCGCGACGTCGTGCATCCAGGCCGGCATGCCCTCCAGGGGGATCCACAGGCCGCCGAGGAAGCCCATGCCGAGCGTGACGATCATGCTGATCGGCTGCATCGTCTCCGGCGTGCCGAACTGCCCGATCAGCAGGCCCAGCAGGACCAGCGGGAGGGTGCCCAGCCAGACGCCGGCGAAGATCCGGATCCAGCCCGCGGCGTCGAGGTGCACGCCCTCGACGGTGACGGCCAGCAGCGGCACGAGGATCAGCGCGGGCAGCCCGACGAGCATGCCGGAGAGGCCCTTGCCCGCCAGGTACCCGGTGCCGGTGAGCGGGGTCAGCCGCAGCTGCCGCTGCCACCCGAGGGCACGTTCCAGGGCGAGCCGGCCGCCGCTGGTGTTGGCCGCGGCGAACGTCCCGAACGTCATCATGTTGATCATGATCACGGCGGCGAACTGCGCGTGCTCCGGCGCGTCCGCCTTGATGAAGACGTTGGCCTGCAACAGGAACATCAGGACCGGGAACGCGACGACGAAGACCAGGAACCGCGGCTGCCGGAAGTTGCGGCGGATTTCGGTGAGCAGGTAGGTGGTCATCGTACGGACTCCGGGGTCTCGTCGGCGGTCAGGGAGAGGAAGGCACCTTCGAGGCCGACGGCGCCGATCTCGACGTCGTGCACGGCGGGCACCGCGGCCTTGAGCGCCCAGAGCGTCGCGTCGGAGTCGCCGCTGGAGATCGCGACGCGGTCGCCGCGCAGCTCGAACTCCTTGACGCCGGGCAGCGCCGCGATGACGGCGTCGGTGGCGCCCGGGACGGCGGCGCGCAGCGTCCGGCCGCCGGCCAGCGCGCGGACCTCGGCGACGCTCCCGTCCGCGACGACCCGGCCGCGCCGCATCAGCACCACCCGGTCGGCGAACTCCTCGGCCTCTTCGAGGTAGTGCGTGGCGAACAGGACCGTGCGGCCGGACTCGGTGAACGCGTACATCGACTGCCAGAACTCCCGGCGCGTGCCGACGTCCATCGCGGCGGTCGGCTCGTCGAGGATGAGCAGGTCGGGGTCGCTGACCAGGGCGACGGCGAAGCGCACGCGCTGCTTCTGCCCGCCGGAGAGCTTGTTCGCGCGGCGGCCGGCCAGCTCCTCGATCCCGGCGGCGCGCAGCGCCTCGGCGACCGGCAGCGGCTTGCGGTGCAGCGCCGCGACCATGCCCACGGTTTCGGCGACGGTCAGGTCGTCCATCAGGGCGCCGCCCTGCAGCATCGCGCCGATCAGCCCGGCGCGGACGGCGTCGATCGGCTTGCGCCCGAACACGCGGACGTCGCCGCTGTCCGGCGCGGTCAGGCCGAGGATCATGTCGACGGTGGTGGACTTGCCGGCGCCGTTGGGGCCGAGCAGGGCGACCACTTCGCCCGGGGCGATCGTGAGGTCGACGCCGTCGACCGCGTGCACGTCGCCGTAGTGCTTGCGCAGGCCGGTGAGGTGGACCGCGGCCCCCGCCGCCACCGCCTGGGAGTCTGTTTCTCGCATGCCCCCAGGCTGCCGTGCACGAAGCCCGGGTCCCCAGACCGTGCGTCACGACCTGACCGTGACAGGTGTCAGGGGTACCCGGGCCCCGGGTCGTTCAGCAGCCGATCAGGCGGCCGGCCAGGTAGGACTCCAGCTTGTCGATCGCGACGCGCTCCTGAGCCATGGTGTCGCGGTCGCGGACCGTGACGGCGTTGTCCTCGAGGCTGTCGAAGTCGACCGTCACGCAGTACGGCGTGCCGATCTCCTCGTGGCGGCGGTAGCGCTTGCCGATCGAGCCGGCGTCGTCGAAGTCGACGTTCCAGTGCTTGCGCAGCAGCTCGGCGACGGCCTTCGCCTTCGGCGTGAGGTCGGCGTTGCGCGACAGCGGCAGCACCGCGGCCTTGAACGGCGCCAGCCGCGGGTCGAGCTTCAGCACCACGCGCTTGTCGGTGCCGCCCTTGGCGTTCGGCACCTCTTCCTCGTAGTAGGCGTCGATCAGGAACGCCATCATCGACCGGCCGACACCGGCCGCCGGCTCGATGACGAACGGGCGGTACCGCTGCTTCGACGTCGGGTCGAAGTACGACAGGTCCTGACCCGAGTGGTTCGAGTGCGTGGTCAGGTCGAAGTCGGTGCGGTTGGCGATGCCTTCGAGCTCACCCCACTCCTGGCCCGCGTTGAACGCGAAGCGGTACTCGATGTCGACGGTGCGCTTCGCGTAGTGCGAAAGCTTTTCCTTCGGGTGCTCGAAGTGGCGCAGGTTGCCGGCCTTGATGCCGAGGTCGGTGTACCACTTCGTGCGCTCGTCGATCCAGTACTGGTGCCAGCTCTCGTCCTCGCCCGGCTCGACGAAGAACTCCATCTCCATCTGCTCGAACTCGCGCGTCCGGAAGATGAAGTTGCCCGGCGTGATCTCGTTGCGGAAGGACTTGCCGATCTGGCCGATGCCGAACGGCGGCTTCATCCGCGAGGTCGTCTGGACGTTCGAGAAGTTGACGAAGATGCCCTGCGCGGTCTCCGGGCGGAGGTAGTGCAGGCCCTCTTCGGACTCGACCGGGCCGAGGTAGGTCTTCAGCATCATGTTGAAGTCCCGCGGCGCGGTGTACTCGCCACGCGTGCCGCAGTTCGGGCACGGCACGTCGGAGAGGTCGTCCTCGGACGTCTGCTTGCCGCTGCGCGCCTCGTACTCTTCGGCGAGCTGGTCGGCGCGGAAGCGCTTGTGGCACGACAGGCACTCGATCAGCGGGTCGGTGAACACGTTGACGTGCCCGGAAGCCACCCACACCTGGCGCGGCAGGATGACCGAGGAGTCGAGGCCGACGACGTCGTCGCGGCCCTGGACCACGGTCTTCCACCACTGGCGCTTGATGTTGTCCTTGAGCTCGACCCCGAGCGGCCCGTAGTCCCACGCCGAGCGGGTACCGCCGTAGATCTCCCCGCTGGGGAAGACGAAACCACGGCGCTTGCACAGGCTGACTACGGTATCGATGGTGTTCGTGGGCACTCCACGCTCCGGAAAGCTTGCGGGGACGGTTAGCGGACTAGAACGTCCAGGGTATCCGCCGGGGCCCAGCCCTTTTCGCGCAGGCTAGGGCCGGGTCACCAGCGAGGCCGTCACGACGCGGTTGTCCTCGTAGCCCTCGCTGCCGCCGACGTACTCGCCACCGCAGGTGACGAGGAGCAGCTTGTGCGGGCCGTCGGGGTCGAACAGCTGCTCCGAGCGCCCGGCGAGCTCGGATTTGTGGATGGTCTCGGTGGTGTCGATCTTGTACACCCAGGCCCCGCCGGCGGCGTCGGTCAGCTTGACCTCCTGGCCCTGCTTGACCTGCCAGAGCTCGTTGAACGGGCCTTTCTTGCCCTTCCAGTTCACGTGCCCGGAGAGCAGGGCGACACCGTGGTCGGCGCCGAGCTTCGCGCCCCACCAGGCGGCCTCGTCGAGGCCTTCGGGGATCTTGAGGGCGCCGTTCGCGTCGAGGTCCTCCTGGACGAGCTTCGCGGTGCCGCCGCTGGGGAGGGCGAGGTTCGCGGGAGCCTGGCCGGTGTCCTGCTGGGGCTGGATCGCGGCCGGCGTGGGCGTGGGGGTGCCGTTCGCGCCGGCGGGTTCATCCTTTCCGGTGAAGATGAGCAGGGTCGCGACGAGCGCCGCGACCACGAAGGCGCCGGCGACCCCGACGATCCACCAGCGGCCGGAGCCGTTCTTCTCCGCCGGGTTCCGCTCCTGCATGCTGCTCCTTCGCTGGTCGTGCCGTTGCGAAGGTTCACATGCGGTGAGGGGCGGCGGGGGTTGCAGCGGATCGGCGGACGTCATGAACGACTCGTTCAGGACGCCGGACGCGGTGAACGACTCTTTCATGACGTCCGGGCGGGGGTGAGGCCGTGGTCAGCCGGTCGGGCGGGTCACCAGCCTGGCCGTGACCAGGCGGTTCTCGTCGTACCCCTCGGTGCCGCCCACGTAGTCGCCACCACAGGTCACCAACACCAGCCGGTGCGGGCCGTTCTGGGCGAACCACTTCGCGGCCTGCTCCGGCAGCTGCTCCTTCGGCAGCGTCACCACGTCGTCCACCCGGTACACCCAGCGGCCCCCGCGGGCGTCGACCACGCTCACCTCGTCGCCGCCGCGCATGCGCCACAGCTCGTCGAACGGGCCTCGCCGCCCCTCCCAGTTCACGTGGCCGGACAGCAGTGCCGCCCCCTGCGCCGCGCCCAGCTTCGCGCCCCACCAGGCCGCGTCGCCCAGGCCGCGCGGGATCGGGAGCACGCCCCGGTCGGTCAGCTCCGTGCGGACCAGGCGGGCGGTCGCGCCGTCCGGGAGCCGGACCGTGCCCGGGCGCTGCTGCGCCGCGGACTCGCTGTCGGCCGGCAGCACCGCCGGGGCCGCGTTCTCCCCCGGCAGCGAGCCGGGCGGTGGCGCGGCGGCCTGCGTGGCCGTCGGCGGCAGCCAGGTCAGCACCACGACCCCGGCCGCGAACGCGGCCACGGCCAGCGCCGCCGAGACGGCGGCCAGCCCGGTCCGCAGCACCTAGTCCGTCCCGGTCTTGCGCCGCCTGCCGAGCAGCAGCGCGACGGCCCCGAAGAACACCCCGCCGAACAGCAGGCCGATGCCGAGCGGGACGCGCGAGCCGTCGCCGCCGGTGTCCGGCGCGGCCGCGCCGAGGTAGCCGGCCGGGACCTGCGTCGGCACCGGGGCCTGCGTGGCGCCCGTGCCACCGCCGGTGCTGCCGGCGGCCTTCGCGACGAAGCCCTTCGGCACCGAGCAGCTGACCCCGCCGAGCACGATGTTCGTCTGCACGTCCTGGAGCGCGACACCCGCCGCGTCCTTGACGTGCGTGGTGATCTCGACGCGCCAGCCGGCGACGGCCGTGTAGTCGCCGCCCCGCCAGCCGTCCTGGCGGATCAGCTGGTCGAACGCGGCGACGCGGGTCAGCCTGAGATCGGAGACGCTGGTGTCCTTGCTGGCGTTCGTGATGTCGCCGGGCGGGCCGAGCCGCAGGTTCTTCAGCTCGAGCCCCGCGGTGCCGCCGGGCATCGGGACGATGCCGAGCCCGCCGCCCTGGCGCACCCACAGCCGGTTCACCGCCGACGTGCCGGTGAGCTTCGACGGGCTCGTGCAGTCCACCGACGTCTTCGCGCCTTCCAGCACGAGCACCGTGTTGTCGGACGGTTTCGCGCCGCCCTGCCAGGTGTCGCGCAGCGCGTAGTTCGTCTCGGCGACGGCGGTCGGCACGGTGGTCGCCTGCAGCGCGGCGACGACGTTGTGGTCCCGGCTCGGGACGCCCGCCGGGTAGGGGTTGCCGTTGCTGTAGCGCCCGAGGTCGATCTGGTAGTGGCCGCCGAAGGTGGCGCGCTCGCCGTCGTCCTTGGGGACCATGACCCGGTCGGTGCCGAGCTTGGACTGGCCGGGCAGCAGCGGGGAACGCTGGGTTTCGGTGATCAGGGCGCCGCCGCGCTGGCCCTCGCCGCCGATCCGGACCGACGCGATGTTGGCGAAGGAGACGGGCCCGGTCTTCTCGTCGACGGCCTGGCTCTGGGCGCCGGCGACCCCCGTTCCGGCCAGCGGGAAGAGGACGGCCGTCAGGACGGCTGCTTTCGTCACGAAACGGGTCATGTCTCCCCACTGCATCTGCTCGGGCGGGTCGCCAGCGTACGAGAAGCGACGAAACGCTCCGCGACAACCTTGCACCGTCCGCCACCACATGCGAAGCCGAAGTGGCAATATCCCACGAACTCACCCGAACGGGCTAGTACGACCGGCCGTAGTCCGCAGGCGAGGTGACGGAACGGGGTCCCGTCCGGGGGAACACTAGGATGGGCCGTGCCGTTATCGGCAATGACTACGGAATTCATGTCGCGGCGACGAGCGGAGGCGGGTATGGCGACGGTGACCGGGGGTGGCGCCCAGCCGGGGCTCGCGGAGTGCGCCCCGGCGGCCGCGGCACCGGCGCACCCGCCGGCGTCGGTCCTGACGGACGCGGGCGACCTGCTGCGCGCGCTGGCGGCGCCGGTCCGGATCGCGATCGTGCTGCAGCTGCGCGCGGCCGACCGGTGCGTGCACGAGCTGGTGGACGCCCTCGACGTCGCGCAGCCGCTGATCAGCCAGCACCTGCGGGTGCTGAAGACGGCCGGGGTGGTCCAGGGCGAGCGTCGCGGCCGCGAGGTCGTCTACCGGCTCGCCGACGACCATCTGGCGCACATCGTCGTCGACGCCGTCGCGCACGTGCAGGAAGGAAAGTGATGAACGCCGCCGCGCCGCGCAGCCAGGCCCCGGTGCCCGGGCGCCGATCGACCCGCCAGCGGGCGGCCGTCGTCGAGCTGCTGAGCAAGGTCAACGACTTCCGCTCGGCCCAGGAACTGCACGACGAGCTGCGCAAACGCGGCGACGGCATCGGCCTGACGACGGTGTACCGCACGCTGCAGTCGCTGTCGGAGGCCGGCGAGATCGACGTGCTGCGCACGGACTCGGGCGAGGCGATCTACCGCCGCTGCTCGGCGCACCACCACCATCACCTGGTGTGCCGCCTGTGCGGCCGCACGGTGGAGGTCGAGGGGCCGGCGGTCGAGCGCTGGGCGGAGAAGATCGCCGCGGAGCACGGCTTTTCGCAGATCTCGCACACGGTGGAGATCACCGGGACCTGCGCGGAGCACTGACCCACGCCGGCGCCGCGCTCCGCGGAAGGTCGAACCGCATGAACGACCCGTTCATGCCACCGGACGCGATGAACGACCCGTTCACGACGCCCGCCGCCCGCCAATCCCGGGCTAGAGCATCGCGCGGACCGCAGCCCGGCGCGGGGTTTGGCCGCCTCAGTACTCATACGGGTCCTTCGGTGCGGCGACCGTCGTGATCGACGCCGGCGTGAAGTCCGGTGTGTAGCTGTTGCTCTTCGTCGCCGTGCCCGGGACGACCTGGCCCGTCACCTGGATCCACGCGTCGCTGGCGAGGTGGTCGGCTTCGCCGCCGCGGAGGTGGACCGTCACCGGGAACGCGTCGGCCGCGCAGCAGCTGATCACCAGGCGGGCCAGCAGCGTGTTGCCGCCGGTGTGCACGACGAAGCCGGTCAGGGAGATCGTGCGGCCGTCGAGGGTTCCGGACGCGTCCCAGCCCGCGCGGCTGACGAACTCGTTGACCGACAGCGGCACGACGTTCCCGGCCGGCAGGGGTGGGAACGCTGCGGCGTTCGCGGCGGCCGCGCTCGACGGCGCCCTCGCCTCGGTGCGGATGACCGAGTCGGCGCCCAAAGCGGGTGGGGCGACGAGGAAGACCGCCAGGACCGGCACCAAAAGCAGCCAGGCGGACCGCGTGGCGTGGGAGTGGCCGGCGTGGTCATGGCCGGCAGAGGCAGGCCCGCCGGCGCCATGGCCGGCAGGGGCAAGGCCGCCGCGGTCAAGGTCGCGGTCGGCGGCCGCAGCCGGCTTGGCGCCCGCGGCCGGCTCGGCCACCGCGGCTAGCTCAGCCACGGTGGCCGGCTCGACAACCGCAGCCCGCTCGGCAACCGCAGCCGGCTCGACGAGCGCAGTCGGCTCGGCCACAGCGCCCCGCTCCACCCGAACCGCCGGTTTCGCCCGCGCCGCAAGCAGATCTCGCACGATCGCCACCGCGCCCAACACCACCATCACCGCCCCTCCCGCGATGATCCACGGCTGCTGCGCCGGCTTCACGTACCTCAGATAATCACCGTTGACCGCGATCTTCACCAGCGCGCCACCCAGCAGCACCAGCAGGATGTTCTGCGTCTCGCGCTTCACGCCACCCCCACCACCAGACCGGCCACCACCGCGCACGCCGCCGCCACCACGAACGTCGCCGGGGCGAACCGGACCGCGAACGACTTCCCGAACGTCCCCGCCTGCAACGCGAACAGCTTCACGTCCACCGCCGGACCCACCACCAGGAACACCAGCTTCGGCAGCAGCGGCAACGCCGTCAGCGACGCCGCCACGAACGCGTCCGCCTCGCTGCACAGCGCCAGGACCACCGCCAGCACCGCCATCACCACGATGCCCAGCACCAGCTGGTCGCCCAGCACACCGAACCACCGGGCCGGCACCAGCACGTTCAGCGCCGACGAGATCAGCGCCCCCAGCACCAGGAAGCCGCCCGCCTCGACCAGGTCCGTGCGGGCCGTCTCCGCGAACACCCGCCACCGCTGCCCGCCCTCGACGTCGGGCAGCCGGCGCAGCGCGCGGGACGTGATCCACTCCAGCTTGCCCCAGCGGGCCCACAGCCAGCCCATCACCATCGCCGTCGCCAGCGAGCCGGCGAAGCGGGCCAGCACCATCTCCGGTTTGCCCGGGAACGCCACCGCCGTCGCCACCAGGACCACCGGGTTCACCGCCGGCGCCGCCAGCAGGAACGTCAACGCCGCCGCCGGGGCCACGCCCTGGCCCATCAGCCGGCGCGCCACCGGCACCGAAGCGCATTCGCACCCCGGCAGCGCGACGCCGGCCAGCCCCGCCACGCCCACCGCCGCCCCGGCCCGCCGCGGCAGCACCTTCTCCAGCACCCGGGCCGACACGAACGCGGCGATGGCGCCGCTGATCAGCACGCCCAGCACGAGGAACGGCAGCGCCTGCACGCAGACCGCGACGAACACGGTCGAGCCCGTGCGCAGCGCGGGCACGTCGAACGCCCGCTGCAGCCAGCCCTGGCCGAGGATGGCGATCAGCAGGACCGCGCACAGCACCTCGACCGAGCTGATCCGGAACCGGCGGGTGCGCCGGTCGGTATCGGAAACCATGTTCACGACGGCGATAATGCCAGCCGGGTCCGACACCGAGAGCACCGCACAGCCGCGAACGGTCGGAAAAGGCCGTTTTCCGGCCGGAATTTACCTTTCGCGGCGCCGGAAAACCCCGTGTGGGTTACTCGCCGGGCACGATTCCCGGCAGCTCCGTCCGCAGCTGCGACGCCGTCGACACCACCAGCATCAGCAACGTCCCGAGCGCCGCCGCGTCCAGGCCCGCCGCCGGGAACGCGTACCGCAGCGTCACGTCGAGCCCGCCGTCGGAATGCCCGACGCCGAGCGTGCCGAAGAGGCCTTGGCCCGCCCGCTCGGCGACCGCGACCGACAGGTCCGGGCGGTCCGGCAGGTCCCAGCCGACCACGCAGGTCAGCGAGAGCACGGTGAGCCCCTCGCCGAGCCGGGTCGCCTGGATCACGCAGGGGACGTCGCCGTGGGCGAACGTCAGCGCGCCGTCGTCGTCGACGCGCACCTCGAGGTACCGCTCGAGCGCGTCTTTCGCCTGCGTCAGCAGCTCCGCGGTCTCCGCCGCCTCGGTCGCGCTCACGACGAGGCCGCCTGGTCCACCGCGCCGCCGAACCGGCGATCCCGCTTCGCGAACTCCAGGCACGCGCGCCACAGGTGCGTGCGATCGAAGTCCGGGAACAGCGTGTCCTGGTAGACCATCTCGGCATAGGCCGACTGCCACAGCAGGAAGTTCGACGTCCGCTGCTCGCCCGAGGGCCGCAGGAACAGGTCCACGTCGGGCATGTCCGGCTGGTAGAGGTACTTGCCGATGGTCTTCTCGGTGACCTTGCCGGGGTCCAGCTTGCCGTCGGCGACGTCGCGCGCGATCCGCTGCATCGCGTCGCCCAGCTCGGCGCGGCCACCGTAGTTGACGCACATCGTCATGTTCAGCGCCGTGTTGTGCTTGGTCTTCTCCTCGGCCGCCTGCAGCTCTTTGATCACCGACGCCCACAGCTTCGGCCGCCGCCCGGCCCACCGGATGCGCACGCCGATCGAGCCGAGGTAGTCGACCTGGCGGCGGATGGTGTCGCGGTTGAAGCCCATCAGGAACCGCACCTCTTCGGGGCTGCGCTTCCAGTTCTCCGTCGAGAACGCGTACACGGAGAGCCACTTGACGCCGATCTCGACCGCGCCCGCGGCGACGTCGATCATCACCGCTTCCCCGCGCTTGTGGCCTTCGATCCGCGGCAGGCCGCGCTGGTTGGCCCAGCGGCCGTTGCCGTCCATGACCAGCGCGACGTGCTTCGGGACCAGCTCGCGCGGGATTTCCGGTGGCTTCGCGCCGGACGGGTGCGGATCCGGGGCCCGCAGCTCGTATCGCGACGCCTTGCTCTCGCGTCCCCTGCGCAGCACTGCGAGCCTCCCTGGATGGGTGAAACCGGTCGGCCCGACCCTACTGCCCGGGTCGCACGCTCTCCCGGGCGCGTCGCTCGACCAGGGGAAGGGACCGGAGCTGACGCTCCAGATGCCACTGCAAGTGGGCGGCGACCAGGCCGCTCGCGTCGCGGCGGGTGCCGGGCAGCGTCGACTCGGCCATCGTCCACTCGCCGTGCAGCAAGGCGGTGAGCAGGTCCAGGACCTCGGGCGCGGGGTGCACGGAGCCCGGGACGCGGCAGTCCTGGCACATCGAGCCGCCGGCGGGGACGCTGAACGCGACGTGCGGGCCGGGCAGGCCGCAGCGGGCGCACTCGGTGAGCGCGGGCGCCCAGCCTTCGTAGGACATCGCGCGGAGGAAGAACGCGTCGAGCACGAGCGACGGGTCGCGTTCCCCGGCGGCCAGCGACCGCAGCGCGCCGCAGACGAGGAGGTAGAGCTTGAGCACCGGCTCGCCCTCTTCGGCCGAGAGCCGGTCCGCGGTTTCGGCGATCGCGCTGGCCGCGGTGTAGCGCTGGTAGTCGGCGACCAGCGGCAGCTGGAACGCGTCCACGGTCTCGACCTGGGTGATGACGTCGAGCGTGCGGCCGGTGTAGAACTGCACGTCGACGTGGCCGAACGGCTCCAGCCGGGCCCCGAACCGCGACGACGTCCGCCGCACGCCCTTCGCGACGGCGCGGACCTTGCCGTGCCGGCGGGTCAGCAGGGTGACGATCCGGTCGGCCTCACCCAGCTTGTGCGTGCGCAACACCACCCCGGTGTCGCGGTAGAGGTTCACCACCCCGACATCGTCCCACTTCGGGGTGATGCCGGGGTGGAGCGCCCCGCGGGAATCAGCAGTAGGAGTAGCCGTAGCAGGTGTACGTCGTGGCGGTCACCGCGACGATGATCACGATGATCGCCGTGACGCAGCCGATGCCGCCCAGGATGCTGGAGATCAGGCAGAGCGTCTTGGTGGTGCGCGACGCCTGCTCCGCCATCATGTAGTTGCCCTGCATCTTGTACGTGCCGACCTCGTTCGACTTCATGATCGCGAAGATGCCGAGGATCAGGCCGCCCAGGAAGAGCGAGGCGATCGCCCAGCCCTTGTAGTCCTTGATGGCGTTGAGGTCGCCGCCGCCGGGCATGCCGTAGCCGGGCGCGCCGAAGCCACCGGACGGCGGCTGGCCGTACGGCGCGGGCTGGCCGTAGGCGGGCATCCCGCCCGACGGCGGGCCGTAACCGGGCTGCTGCGGGAACCCGCCGGACTGGGGCTGCTGGCCGTAGGGCGGCTGCTGCTGGCCGTAGGGATTGGTCATGAACTGGTACCCCAACTATTCGTGAACGTCCGCCGGGTCACCCCGGCGGTGGTGCGAGAAAGGCGTGCCTCAGTGGTGCGGCGGCTGGTCGTTCGGCGGCTGGCCGAACCGGCCCGGCTGGATCTTCTGGGTCTGCCCGGCGTCGCCCTGGCCTTCCGGGCGCAGCATCTGCGTCCGCTCGGCCTGCTCGTCGAACGCGGATCCGCCGCCCCCGGCGGAGTCCGGGCGCAGCATCTGCGTGCGCTCGACCTCGTCGAAGGCGGAGCCGCCACCCGGCGGCGGAGCGAGCGGCTGGCCCGGCTGCTGGCCGAAGCCGCCCGGCTGCGGCGTCTGCGGGAAACCGCCGGAAGCCGGTTGCTGCTGCGGGAAACCACCCGGCGCGGGCTGGCCGAAGCCGCCGGACTGCGGCTGCTGCGGGAAACCACCGGACGGCGCCTGGCCGAACTGACCGGGCTGGCCGGGCTGCTGCCCCGGCGGCGGGTACCCGCCGGCGAAGGGCTGCTGCGCGCCGGGCTGCTGCCCGAACGGGGCCTGGCCGGGCGCGGCGTCGGCCTGCACCACGACCGTGCTGACGATCTTGTCCGCGAAGGTCTGGCTCTTGTCGTCCCACAGGGGCCACAGGAAACCGATGTAGCAGGCGGCGCCGTCGGCGATGTGGCACAGGTCGCGCAGGAACGCGGACCCGGCGCCGATCGGCTGCCCGGTCTGCTCGCTGATCAGCTTGATCCCGAGGATCCGCTTGCCCAGCGACTGACCGGTGTTGCCCTGCTGGATCCACCGGTTGTAGACGGCCCAGCCGATCCCGCCGAGCGCACCCAGCCCGTACAGGGTCCCGCCGAGCCCGTAGGCGCCGGAGACGAAGAGGATGACCGCGAGGAGGTAGACGACGATGACCGGCGCTTGGTCGATCAGCAGGGCACCCGCGCGCTGGCCCCAGTTCGCGTAGTTTTGCGGCGCGCCGAAGGGGGTACCCGGCTGGCCGAACGGCGCCTGCTGCCCGAAGGGCGCGGGCTGGCCGTACGGCGGTGGCGCCTGGCCGGGCTGCTGTCCGAACGGTTGCTGGCCGCCGGGCTGCTGCTGCCCGAAGGACGGCTGACCGTAGGGATCGGTCATTGGTTCTCCCCCTCGCTGCTCACTCCACCGCACACTCCGCGCGGCCACCCGTGCCGGACACACGGCACTGGTCGGCGGGAGCGTACTCGGTTCACCTGCGGCCGCGCTGCCCAGGCATCCACTGTCCGGGTGAACCGAACGAGCTTCCGACGCGGAGCGTGGCGAAGCGGTTCCCGTCCGTCCGAATCAGACGTGCAGGCTGGTGAACGGGGCGAACGGGAGGTTGCGAATGACGAACCAGACGACGAACACGACACCGACGGTCAGCGGGGTCCAGCGCCAGTGCAGCCAGCTGTTGACCCAGCGGCCGCGCAGCCGTCCGACGGTCCAGGCGATCGTGCTCCAGACGATGAGCAGGACGAAGACGAGCGATACGGCGTTGTAGTGCAGGGCCGCGGGGAGGTCGCCGTGCATCAGGCTGTAGGCCATCCGCATGCCACCGCAGCCGGGGCAGTCGATGCCGAGCAGCGCCTTCGTCGGGCAGATCGGGAGCCAGCCGCCGGGGGTGGTGGGGTCGCCGATCCAGACCGCCACGCAGCACGCGCCGAGCCCACCCACCACGGCCAGCGGCGCGCCGAGGGCGCGCATGGTGGCTTTGGCGCCGCGAGCCGGGTATCCCGTGTAGACGGTCGTCATGGCAGCAGCGCCCAGAAGGAGACGCCGACGAAGGCGAACATCACGAAGACGAACACCACGTAGAGCGCGATCAGCACGCCGGAGGAGATCGCCGACCACATCGCCCACTTGCGGGCTTCGTCGGCGGCCCGGTGCGCTTCGGCGTGGAAGCCTTGGAACCACAGGGAGTTGACCTGGCTCGCCTTCACGATGGAGACGATACCCAACGGCATGCAGCACATGACCGTCGACAGGATCGCCCAGACCATGTTGTTGTCCGGCGGCGGCCCGTAGCCGGGTCCCCAGCCGTAGGGCGGGTACTGCTGGTACACCGAATCGCCTCCTGCCGCCGAGCCTGCGTCAGTTCGACGCGGCGTCGTCGGTGAGCGTTCCGAAGAGCAGCACGATCGTCACGATCGCCGCGACCCACAGCACCGCGCCCGCGACGGCGGCGACGACCGCCCACCGCTTGGCGTCGCGGGCCGCCTCGTGCGCGGCCTCCGGGTCGCCCTGCGCCCAGAGCTTTTCGACCTTCGCGGCCTGGTAGATCGAGAGCGCGCCGAACGGCAGGCAGCACAGGATCGCGCTGACGATCCCCCAGACCAGGTGGCTCGCGGGCGGCGGCCCGGGGTTGTAGTCGGCCGGCGGCCGCGGCTTTTCGGTCACGTCAGAACCCGAGCCGACGCAGCTGGCGGGGGTCGCGCTGCCATTCCTTGGCCACCTTGACGTGCAGGTCGAGGTAGACCTTCGAGCCGAGCAGCGCCTCGATGTTCTTGCGCGCGGTGGCGCCGACCTCACGCAGCCGCTCGCCCTTGTGCCCGAGGATGATGCCCTTCTGGCTGGGCCGCTCCACGTACAGGAACGCGTGCACGTCGATGAGGTCGTCGCGGCCTTCGCGGGGCAGCATCTCCTCGACGGTGACGGCGATCGAGTGCGGCAGCTCGTCGCGGACGCCTTCCAGCGCGGCCTCGCGGATGAGCTCGCCGACCAGCGTCTGCTCCGGTTCGTCGGTGAGCTCGCCGCCCGGGTAGAGCTGCGGGCCTTCGGGGAGCTTGCCGACGAGCAGATCCGCGAGCGCGCCGACCTGGAAGCCGTCCACCGCGGACACCGGGATCAGCTCCGCGAACTCCATCACCTCCTGCAGGGCGAGCAGCTGCTCGGCGACCTGCTGGGGCTGGACGAGGTCGGTCTTGGTGACGACGCCGATGACCGGCGTGCGCTTGGCGATCTTCTGCAGCTCGGCGGCGATGAACTTGTCACCGGGGCCGATCTTTTCGTTGGCCGGCACGCAGAACCCCACGACGTCCACTTCGGACCACGTCGTGTGCACGATGTCGTTGAGCCGCTCGCCGAGCAGGGTGCGCGGGCGGTGCAGGCCGGGGGTGTCGATGAGGACGAGCTGGGCGTCCTCGCGCGAGACGATCCCGCGGATCGCGTGCCGCGTGGTCTGCGGCTTGCTCGAGGTGATCGCGACCTTGGTGCCGACGAGGGCGTTGGTGAGCGTCGACTTGCCCGCGTTGGGACGGCCGACGAAGCAGGCGAAGCCGGAACGGTGTTCGGTCATCGCTCGAGCACCTCGAGGACCGTGCCGTCCGGCGCGGCGAGGATGATCGGCGCGTACTTGGCGATGTCGCGCACGGCGTGCACGGACGCGCCCTTGAGCAGGCCTTCTTCGCTGACGACGGCGGCGGCTTCGATGCCTTCGGCGCCGCTGGAGAGCGCGGCGGCGACCGCGGCCTGCAGCGCGGTGAGCTTGAACGACGGCTGGTCGACCGTGCCCGCGGCGTAGGTGCGGCCGTCGGTGTCGCGGACCGCGGCGCCCTCGGGGGCCTGGATGCGGGCGCGCGACGACCGGGCGAGGACGACCAGTTTCTGGTCCTCCGCCTCGAGGTCAGGCATGTTCGACGCTCCTGTCGCGTTCGTCGGGGTGGGGCAGGCGCGTGCGGCGCCGGGTGGTGCGGTCGGCCGGGTCGGTCATCGCCTCGGCGTCGGCCGGGTGCACGACCACGGTGGTGATCCGCATGCGGCCGCGCCGGTCCTTGCCCCCTTCGGCGAACAGCCGAAGGCCGGCGACCTCGGCTTCGGCCCCCGGCAGCGGGACCCTACCCAGTCGTTCCGCGAGCAGCCCGCCCACGGTCTCCACGTCGTGGTCTTCGAGGTCGATGCCGAAGAGCTCGCCCAGGTCGTCGACGCTCATCCGGGACGAGACGCGGACGGCGCCGTCGGAGAGCTCCTCGACCTCGGGACGCTCGTCGGCGTCGGACTCGTCGGTGATTTCGCCGACGATCTCTTCGAGGACGTCCTCGATGGTGAGCAGGCCGGCGGTGCCGCCGTACTCGTCGACGGCGATCGCCATGTGGTTGTGCGAGCGCTGCATCTCCTTGAGGAGCTCGTCGAGCCGCTTCGAGTCTGGGACGAACGACGCTTCGTTCATCAGCGTGCTGACGATGGTGCTCGGGCCGTCCGGGTCCATGTACCCGGCCATGAGGTCCTTGATGTTGACGACGCCGACGATGTCGTCGACGGACTCGTCGATCACCGGGAGCCGCGTGAAGCCGGTGCGCAGCGCGAGGGCGAGGGCCTGGCGGACGGTCTTCGTGCGCTCGATCCAGACGATCTCGGTGCGCGGGACCATGACCTCGCGGGCGACGGTGTCGCCGAGCTCGAACACCGAGTGGATCATCTCGCGCTCGGAGTCCTCGACGACGCCGCGTTCCTGGGCGATGTCGACCAGCTCGCGCAGCTCGACCTCGGAGGTGAACGGGCCTTCGCGGAAGCCCTGGCCGGGGGTGATGGCGTTACCGATGAGGATGAGCAGCCGCGACAGCGGGCCGAGGACCGAGCCGAGGACGCGGACGGGCCCGGCGACGTACCGGCCGATGCGGTAGGGGTGCTGGCGGCCGAGGGTGCGGGGACCGACGCCGATAAGGACGTAGCTGACGACGACCATCACGACGGCGGCGACGAGCACGGCCACCCCGAGCGGCGCCAGCCGGGTGCCCACGAACACCGTGACGAGGACGGTGGCCGTGAGCTCGCAGCCGAGGCGCAGCAGGAGCAGCAGGTTGATGTGGCGGCGGCGTTCGGCGACGACGGCGGAGAGCTGGCGCGCGCCGGGCAGCCCGAGCCGGGCGAGGCCGTCGGCCCGGGCTTGCGACACGGTGCTGATGGCGGCGTCGGCCGCGGCGAACACGCCCGCGAGGAGCACGAGCGCGATCGCGAAGAGGAGCTGGGCCATCGCTGACGCCTAGGGCGTTTCCCCGGCGGGAGGTTCGGCGCCGGCGTCGAGCCCGGCGAAGCCGAGGACGCGGTCGTCGGAGCTGCGCTGGGCGTCCTGCTTCTGCAGCGCGGCGACGGCGTCCTGGTACTCGCCGAGGATCCGCTTCTGGAGCGCGAACATCTCGCGTTCCTCGGCGGGCTCGGCGTGGTCGTAGCCGAGCAGGTGCAGGCAGCCGTGCACGGTGAGCAGGTGCAGCTCGTCGATCAGGGCGTGGCCCGCGGTTTTGGCCTGGTCCTTGGCGAACGCCGGGCAGAGCACGATGTCCCCGAGCAGCGCCGGGGACGCGTCGGGCGCGTCGGGGCGGCGGCTGGAGTCGAGCTCGTCCATGGGGAAGGCCATGACGTCGGTGGGGCCGGGGAGGTCCATCCAGCGTTCGTGGAGGTCTTCCATGACGTCGAGGGTGACCAGCAGGATGGACAGCTCGGCGAGCGGGCTGACCTCCATCTTGTCGAGGGCGTAGCGGGCGGCCGAGACGATGGACGTCTCGTCGACGTCGACGCCGGACTCGTTGGCGATCTCGATGCTCACCGCCGGGTGCCCTTCCAGCCGTTGCCCTGCTGTTCTTGCGCGTCCTGCACGGCCTGCCACTTCTCGTAGGCGTCGACGATGTCGCCGACGAGCTTGTGCCGGACGACGTCCTGGCTGGTGAGTTCGGAGAAGTGGAGCCCGTCGACCGAGCCGAGGATGTCACGCACGACGCGCAGACCGCTGCGCTGCCCGTTGGGCAGGTCGACCTGGGTGATGTCGCCGGTGACGACGATCTTGGACCCGAAGCCGAGGCGGGTGAGGAACATCTTCATCTGCTCGGGCGTGGTGTTCTGGGCCTCGTCGAGGATGATGAAGGCGTCGTTGAGCGTGCGCCCACGCATGTAGGCCAGCGGCGCGATCTCGATGGTGCCGGCCTGCATGAGCCGCGGGATGGACTCGGGTTCGACCATGTCGTGCAGCGCGTCGTAGAGGGGCCGCAGGTAGGGGTCGATCTTCTCGTTGAGGGTGCCGGGCAGGTAGCCGAGGCGCTCGCCGGCTTCGACGGCGGGGCGGGTCAGCACGATGCGGGTGACCTGCTTGGCCTGCAACGCCTGGACGGCCTTCGCCATGGCCAGGTAGGTCTTGCCCGTGCCGGCGGGGCCGATGCCGAAGACGACGGTGTGCTTGTCGATGGCGTCGACGTAGCGCTTCTGGTTCAGCGTCTTGGGCCGGATGGTCTTGCCGCGGCGGGAGACGATGTTGAGGCTGAGGACCTCGGCGGGCGAGGCGTCCCCGGTGGAGAGCATGCCGATGGTGCGGCGGACGGTGTCCGGGCCGACCTGCTGGCCCCCGCCGGCGAGCTGCACGAGCTCGGCGAAGACGCGTTCGGCGAAGGCGACGTCGGCCGGGGTGCCGGTCAGGGTGACTTCGTTGCCGCGCACGTGCACGTCGGCGGCCAGGAGCTCCTCGGCGACCCGCAGGTTCTCGTCGCGGGAGCCGAGCAGGCTGAGGGCGGCGGCATCGGGAATGGGGAACCGGGACTGCGCAGCCTGAACGGAGGCATCCTCGGTCTTGGCGACGTCCCCGGGGACGTCGGGTCGGGCGGCACCACCCGGTACGGTTCCGGCCACGTGGCCTCAGGCCTGCTTTCTCGGTGAGGGAGAACGGACCCCACCGATGCTACTGGCACCCACCGACAGAACGCAGGCCGGTTTCCCTAGTCCTCCTGAGGAGCCCCGAAGAGGCCGAGAGGCTCCCCGCCGAGAACGTGGGCATGCACGTGGAAGACGGTCTGCCCGGCATCGGAGTCGGTGTTGAAGACGACGCGATACCCGCTCTCGAGGACGCCTTCGAGCTCGGCGACCTTCCTCGCGGTGAGCGCGACATCGGCCAGCAGCTGAGGATCCCCGGCGGCAAGCTCGCCCAGGTTCCGGTACCGCTTCTTGGGCACGACGAGGACGTGGACCTTCGCCTGCGGCCGAATATCCCGGAAGGCAAAGGTGGTGTCGTCCTGGTAGACGACATCAGCGGGGATCTCACCGGCAATGATCCGCTCGAAGAGAGTCTCGTCCTCACTCATGAGGAGAGACCCTACCGACAAACGGAAGACGCGCCACGAACAGGCACCGAGCGAAAGCCGCGGGGGGTCCGGGGGCGAAGCCCCCGGCTGGGGGTCTGGGGGTTTGACCCCCAGAAGACACAACGAACGCGAAGCGGCCAACGACCGAAGCGAAGCGAGGAAGGGGCCGCGGAGCGGTAGACCCTGGGGGTCGATCTACCGCCACCGCGGCGGCCGCCGGACCGAGGGGGGAGGTGCCCGGCGGAGCTTTGTAACTTCCCAGTGGCGCGCCACCCGGTTCGGACCGTGACGGTCCGGAACGGTGCGTGGTGCGTTAGTAAACGAGAGTAACGGGTCGGAGTGTGATCGCGCCATAACTGGGCGCAAAATCGGGGTTCTTTTTTCCGGTGATCTTTTCACCGCCACCGGGTGGTCAGGGCGCCGAGCGCGCCCAGTGCGACGGCCGCGGCGGTGGACGTGCGCAGGACGGTCGTCCCCAGGCGGACGGCCCGGGCGCCGGCTTCGCGCAACGTGGTGAGCTCCTCGTCGGTGATGCCGCCTTCGGGGCCCACGACGAGGAGGACGTCGCCGGTGTCGGGGAGTTCGAGATCGGCGAGGCGGTCCGGGACGTCGGATTCGAGCACGACGGCCAGGGACATCGTCGCCACCAGCCCGGCGAGCTCGCCGGTGGTCACGGCCTCGGTGACTTCCGGGACGTGGGCGCGGCGGGCTTGCTTGGCCGCGGAACGAGCGGTCGCACGCCAGCGGGCGAGGGCTTTCTCGCCGCGGCCGCCGTCTTCCCACTTGGCGACGCTGCGGGCGGCGCGCCAGGGGACGATCGCGTCGACGCCGGCCTCGGTGGCCAGCTCGACGGCGAGTTCGCCGCGGTCGCCCTTGGCGAGGGCCTGGGCGAGGACGACGCGCAGGGCGGGCGGGTCCTCGGTCCAGCTTTCCTCGACCGACAGCGTCAGCGCGGCGTCGCGGCCGGGCTGGACGGCTTCGACGACGCAGCGGGCCATTGCGCCCGCGCCGTCGGACAACACGAGCCGCTCCCCCGCGCGCAGGCGGCGGACGGTGGCCGCGTGCCGGGCTTCCTCGCCGTCGAGCACCGTGCGCCCGGAGGCGGGCACGGCGGAGGCGAGGAAGACCGGCAGGGTGGTGTCGGGCACGGGTCAGCGGTGGTTCTTGGCGCGCAGCTTGCCGAACAGGCCGCCGTGCTTGCTGCCGTTCGACGCGAGGGTCGGGGCTTCTTCGCCGCGCTGCTGGGCCAGCTCGACCAGCAGCTCGCGCTGGGCTTCGTCGAGCTTGGTCGGCACCTGGACGTCGATGTGGACGTGCAGGTCGCCGCGGCCGTCGACGCGGCCGGAGGACCGCAGCCGCGGCATGCCCTTGCCGGTGAGCACGAGCTCGGCGTTGGGCTGGGTGCCCGGTTCGATGTCGAGTTCGTAGTCGCCGTCGACCAGCGTCGAGATGGGCACCGTGGCGCCGAGGGCGGCGGTGGTCATCGGGATGCGGAAGTTGCAGTGCAGGTCGTGGCCCTGGCGGACGAAGACCTCGTGCGGGGTCTCGTCGATCTCGACGTAGAGGTCGCCGGCCGGGCCGCCGCCGGGGCCGACCTCGCCCTGGCCGGAGAGGCGGATGCGCATGCCGTCGCCGACGCCCGGCGGGATCTTGGCGGTGACGTTGCGGCGGGCGCGGATGCGGCCGTCGCCGCCGCACTGGCGGCAGGGGTCGGGGATGACCTCGCCGAAGCCGCGGCAGACCGGGCACGGGCGGGCCGTGACGACCTGGCCGAGGAACGACCGCTGGACGGACTGGACCTCGCCGGCGCCACCGCAGGTGTCGCACGTCTTGACCGAGGTGCCCTCGCTGGTGCCGGCGCCGCGGCAGAGGTCGCAGACGATCGCCGTGTCGACGGCGATCTCCTTGTCGACCCCGGTGGCGCACTCCTCGAGGGACAGACCGAGCCGGATCAGGGCGTCGGAGCCGGGCTGGACGCGGCTGCGGGGCCCGCGCCCGCGCCCGCCGCCCCCGCCGGCCGCGCCGAAGAAGGCGTCCATGATGTCGCCGAGGCCGCCGAAGCCGGCGAACGGGTCGCCACCGCCCCCACCGCGCGCGCCGCCGTCCATCGGGTCGCCGCCGAGGTCGACGATCTTGCGCTTCTGCGGGTCGGACAGCACCTCGTAGGCGGTCGTGACCTCGCCGAACTTGTGCTGCGCGTCTTCCGACGGGTTGACGTCGGGGTGCAGCTCCCTGGCCAGCTTCCGGTACGCGCGCTTGATGTCCTGATCGCTCGCGTTCTTCGCCACCCCGAGGATGCCGTAGTAGTCCCTCGCCACCGTCTTCGCTTCTCCTTCTGCTCTGCCCGGCTCAGCGGCCGTGCAGGATCTGCCCCACGTAGTTGGCGACCGCGCGCACCGCGGCGATCGTGCCGGGGTAGTCCATCCGGGTCGGGCCGACCACCCCCATGCCGCCGAGCACCATGTCCTGGCCGTAGCCGATCGACACGACCGAGGTGCTGCGCATCTGCTCGTCCTCATTTTCCTCACCGATGCGCACCGTGATCGCACCGGGGTTGCGCGCGGCGGCCAGCAGCTTGAGCACGACGACCTGTTCCTCGAGGGCTTCGAGGACCTGGCGCAGCGAACCCGGGAAGTCGGCGACGTTGCGCGTGAGGTTCGCGGTCCCGCCGAGGACCAGGCGTTCTTCGGGGTGCTCGGCCAGCGACTCGACGAGGACCGTGGTGACGCGGATGAGCGCGTCCCGCAGCTCGCCGGGCGCCTGGTCGGGCAGCTCGGCGACGCGCGCGGCGGCGTCGTTGAGCCGCCGGCCGGACATGGCGGTGTTGAGCACCGTCCGCAGCCGGGCGACGTCCTCTTCGGTGACGACGTCGCCGAGGTCGACCGTGCGCTGGTCGACGCGGCCGTTGTCGGTGATCAGCACCAGCATGAGCCGCGCCGGGGTGAGGGGCACCACTTCGAGGTGGCGCACCTTGGCGTTGGTCAGCATCGGGTACTGCACGACGGCGACCTGCCGGGTCAGCTGCGCGAGCAGCCGGACCGAGCGCTTGAGGACGTCGTCGAGGTCGGTACCGCTGTCGAGGAAGGTGGTGATCGCCTTGCGTTCGGCGGTGGAGAGCGGCTTGATCTCCGAGAGCCGGTCGACGAAGAGCCGGTAGCCCTTGTCGGTGGGCACGCGGCCGGCACTGGTGTGCGGCTGGGTGATGTAGCCCTCTTCCTCGAGGGTGGCCATGTCGTTGCGCACGGTGGCACTGGATACCCCGAGGTTGTGCCGCTCGACGATCGCCTTGGACCCGACGGGCTCCTGGTTGGAGACGTAGTCGGCGACGATCGCGCGCAGCACGTCGAAGCGGCGTTCATCCGCGTTGGCCACCGTTTCCTCACCTACCTCGCTCGCTGCTCACCTTGAGTTTACGGAAGCCTGAGCCGGTCGTGCTCAACCCGGGCCGTCCCGGCCGGGTAAAGGGCACACAAACGAATTCCCATGCGCGGTTCTCGAAATGAATTCCCGGCTTGAGACGGGAACCGAAAAGCGGTTTGCTGCCTCTGATCCGCATGCCCTTCCCCGACTTCCGAGGTCGCCGTGAACCGAATTGAACCCGCTTCGGCCGGAATGCCCGAAATCGCCCGGCGCGCGGCCGAGGCGAAAGCGCGGCTCGAGCGCGTCTCGGCGACCGCCTCGAGCCCCGACGGAGCCGTCACGGTCACCGTCAACACCGCCGGTGCGCTGCAGGAACTCACGTTCGGCCCGCGCGCGGACGAGATCCCCCGCGCCCGGCTCGCTCAAGTCGTCCTCGCTGCCGCGAAACGTGCTCAGCTCGACGCCGCGCAGCAGCTGACCGCGATCATGACGCCGGTGATCGGGGCCGGCAGCGACGCCATGGAATTCCTCCGGGAACAAATTCCGGCACCGTCGGCGGCCGAACCGAAACCGCCCGCCGACGACGACTTCGGCGGCCCGATCCTGCGCCGGGAGCGGTGATGGCGATGAAGGTCGACTTCGACGTCCTCGGCGGCCACGAGGACGAGATCCGCGAGATCGCCGGCAAGGTGCAGGAGGCGGTCGACGCCGCCGGCAGCGCCCAAGCGCTCGACTTCGACGCCTTCGGGCTGGTCGGGCAGGTGTTCGCGGTGCCGATCCAGGCCTGGGTGGACAGCGCCGACGGCTTCCTGAACGCGGCCGTCGAGGCCGGCCACGACGTCGCCGACCGCGTCAAGACCGCGCACACGGCGTTCCGCGACCACGAAGAAAAGACGAAGTGCCTGATCGAGGGCATCGGCAAGGAGCTGCCGGCATGACGGAGAACGCACTGGTCGCGACGGCCGAGTCGCCGGGCGGCTTCTGGAGCGGCATGGGCGACGGCTCGAAGGGCGAGCTGGACAACGTCAACGCCCAGACCGGCGGCGCGGGCATCTTCAGCGACGCCGCGTCGACGCTCACCGACGCCCGAAACGGCGACTGGGGCAACCTCGCGATGGACGTCGGCACCGACGCCCTCGACCTGCTCGGCGCGGCGATGGACCCCCTCGGCACCCTCGCGAGCGCCGGGGTCGGCTGGCTGATCGAGCACATCAGCTTCCTCAAGGACGGCCTCGACAAGCTCGCCGGCAAGCCCGAGGCCGTCACCGCGAAGGCCGTGACCTGGACGAACATCGCCAAGTCGCTCACCGAGACGGCCGAGAGCTACGAGCGGCAGGCGGCGAAGGTCGGGCAGTCGTTCAGCGATTGCGGCTCCGCCGAGGCGTACCAGCGGACGGCGGAGAGCTACGTGAGCGTCCTGCGCGGCGCCGCTTCGCACGCCGGGGACGCGTCGACGGCGATGAACGTCGGCGCCGCGCTGGTCGGCACCGAGCGCGGGCTGATCCGCGACATGATCTCGTCGTTCGTGGGCGAGCTGATCGTCAAGGCCGTGGCCGCGCTGGCGGCGTCGTGGTGCACCTTCGGGGGAACGGTCGCGGCGTTCATCGCGGACACGGTCATCGAAGGCGGGGTGCTCGCGGAGAAGATCAGCACGCGCATCGCGAAGGTCGTCGAGAAGCTGGAGAGCCTGGCGAAGGGCGCGGGCAAGTCGAAGGCGGCCCTGGAAGGTGCGGCGAACGCGCTGAAGAAGGTGGGCAAGGGCGTCGACAAGCTCGTGGACAAGAGCGTCGACGCGGCCGCGGGCATCGAGCGGAAGGCCAACGAGCTGAAGCAGGCGGGCAAGGAAGCGAAGTCCGCCGAAGAGACGGCGAAGGGCTGGAGCGACGCCGCCGAGTCACATGTCCCCGGCCGCGAAAAGGTCGAAGGCCTAGGCGACAAGTACTCGGAGGACGGCCGCAGCGCGCTCAAGCCGGCGGAGTGGCAGAAGGCCGGCGGCTATCCGGGGTGGAGCACCGCGGACACCGTCGGTGTCGTGACCGAGGGCCGCCGTCAGGAGAACGAACAGATCGACCGTTACCACGAAGGCCGGGAGGCCTACGAGAAGGAACACCCCGAAGGCGAGGCCGAGTGATCGAGCAGGCCGAGGTGGAGCCGGCCAACCGCCACGGCCGGCTCCACCCCTCGCAACGGGGAAAACTGCTCGACCTCAACTTCTGGGTCGCGGCCGTCCTGGTCGTCGCCGGCCTCGTGGTGGCGGTGCTGCTCGCCGCCGTGGCGGAGACCGCTGCCGAAGTCCTCGGCACCCTCGTCCCGATCCTGGCGATCACCGCCTGGTTCGCGTTCGTCTGCTGGCGCCGGCTGGCGGACGTGTGGAGCGGTCAGCTGGTCGCGACCACGGGCTGGACCCACGACTTCGGCAGGCAACGGCCCGGCGGCGACCACCCGATCGCGCTCTCCACCCGGCTCAGCCAGGGCTACAACGAGCACTACTACCTGACAACGGGCGGCCGGACCTACCCGCTGGAGCGCGAGCTCCGCGAGCGGATCCGGCCGGACCGGGTCAACACGGTGCTGATCGCACCGCGGTCGAAGGTGCTGATCAACGTCCTGCCGGCCTAGACCGCCTTGCTCAGGGCGTCGAACTCGGCGTCGGTCAGCTCGATGTCCGCGGCGGCGACGTTGTCCTCGAGGTGCGCGACCGACGACGTCCCCGGGATCGGCAGCACGACCGGCGACCGCTTGAGCAGCCAGGCCAGCGCGAGCTGCGACGGCGAGGCGTTGTGCTCCTTGGCGAGCGCGGTCAGCGGGCTGTCGGCGCCGGCCAGAGCGCCGGTGGCCAGCGGGAACCACGGGATGAAGGCGATCCCGTGCTCGGTGGCGTGCTCCAGCAGCGGCTCGGCGTCGCGCTTGGCGAGGTTGAAGAGGTTCTGCACGGACACGATCTCGGCGGTCTTCTGCGCCTCGACGAGGTCGCCGACGCTGACCTCGGACAGCCCGATGTGCCGGATCTTGCCTTCGCCCTGCAGCTTCTTCAGCTCACCGACCTGCTCGGCGACCGGCACCTTCGGGTCGATGCGGTGCAGCTGCAGCAGATCGATCCGGTCGACGCCGAGGTTGCGCAGGCTCAGCTCGACCTGCTGGCGCAGGTACTCGGGCCGCCCGACCGGGATCCACTGGTTCGGTCCCTGCCGGGTGAAGCCGGCCTTGGTCGCGATGACCAGGTCGTCGGCGTAGGGGTGCAGGGCTTTCTTGATGAGCAGGTCGGCGACGAACGGGCCGTACGCGTCGGCCGTGTCGATCAGGGTGACGCCCAGCTCGACCGCGCGCCGCAGCACCCGCACGGCTTCGTCCGGGTGCTTCGGGTCGCCCCACACACCAGGCCCGGTGAGCTGCATGGCGCCGTACCCGAGCCGGGTGACCGGGAGGTCGCCGCCGATGGTGAAGGTGCCGGAGTTCTTCGCGCTCATTCCTCTTCCTAACGTCGTCCGCGGGTCCCCAGGTGCCAACCCGGCGGACCCGCGGACGATTCCCCGGCTTAGGAATTGCGCGGGAAGCCCAGGTTCACACCCGCGTGCGATCGGTCCGGCCACCGCGAGGTGACCACCTTCGTCCGCGTGAAGAAGTGGAACCCTTCCGGCCCGTACGCGTGGCTGTCCCCGAACAGCGAGTCCTTCCAGCCCCCGAACGAGTAGTACCCCACCGGCACCGGGATCGGGACGTTCACCCCGACCATCCCGACCTCGACCTCGTTCTGGAACCGCCGCGCCGAGGACCCGTCACCGGTGAAGATCGCCACGCCGTTGCCGTACGGGTTCGCGTTGATCAGCTCCAGCGCGTCGTCGTACGACGCCGTCCGCGCGACCGACAGCACCGGGCCGAAGATCTCGTCGGTGTAGATCGACATGTCCGTGCGGACGTGGTCGAACAGCGTCGGGCCGAGCCAGAAACCGTCGCCGGACACCTCGATCCCCCGGCCGTCCACGACCAGCGACGCGCCTTCGGAAACCCCGGCGTCCACATAGGACGCGACGCGCGCGTGGTGCGCCTTGGTGACCAGCGGACCCATCTCCGACGAGGGGTCGCGGCCGTCGCCGACCTTCAACCTCGACATCCGCTCGGTGATCTTCTCCACGAGCGCGTCGCCGACCGGGTCGACCGCGACGACCACCGACACCGCCATGCAGCGCTCCCCCGCCGAGCCGAACCCGGCCGACACCGCGGCGTCCGCGGCCAGGTCGAGGTCGGCATCCGGCAGGACGACCATGTGGTTCTTCGCGCCGCCGAGCGCCTGGACGCGCTTGCCGTGCGCGGTCCCGGTTTCGTAGACATAGCGCGCGATCGGCGTCGACCCGACGAACGAGATCGCCTTGACGTCGGAGTGCGTCAGCAGCCCGTCCACGGCCACCTTGTCGCCGTGCAGCACGTTCAGCGCGCCCGCGGGCAGCCCGGCCTCGGCGAACAGCTCGGCGATGAACACCGCGGCCGACGGGTCTTTCTCGCTCGGCTTGAGCACGACGGTGTTCCCGCAGGCCAGCGCGTTCGGGACGAACCACAGCGGCACCATGGCCGGGAAGTTGAACGGCGAGATCACGCCGACCACGCCGAGCGGCTGCGCGATCGAGTAGACGTCGACGCCGGTGGACGCGTTCTCGCTGAACCCGCCCTTGAGCAGCTGCGCCGCGCCGCAGGCGAACTCGACGTTCTCGATCGCCCGCGCGACCTCGCCCGCCGCGTCGGACTCGACCTTGCCGTGCTCGCTCGTAACGATCTTCGCCAGCTCGTGCTTGCGCGCCGAGAGCAGCTCGCGGAAGGCGAACAGCACCCGCGTCCGGCCGGCCAGCGACGTCCCGCGCCAGCCCGGCAGCGCCGCCTTGGCCGCGGCGACGGCGGCTTCGACCTCGGTGTCGCCCGCGAAGTCGACGTGCGCCCGCACCTGCCCGGTGGCGGGGTCGAACACTTCGCCCGAGCGGTCGGCGGTCCCGGTGAACGGCTTGCCGTCGATCCAGTGGCTGATGCGGTCGGTCACGGCGCGCGCTCCTTCGGTCGGGGACATCAACCAGAGTCTCCGGGCGGTCGCCACGCCAACGCCATCGACAACGTGTACGGACTCACCGTCCCGGCCGTACAGTCTGTGCCTGCCGATCAGACCCGAGGAGCCATGTACCCGACCGTCGCCGAGGTGCTCGCGCTGCCGGTGCTGCGCCAGGGCCGTCCGCACGTCGTCGCCGGCACGGCCGGGCTCGACGCGCCGGTGCGCTGGGCGCACGTCGCCGAAGTCGCCGACATCGCGCACCTGCTGCGCGGCGGCGAGCTCGTGCTGACGACCGGCGTCGCGCTGCCCGACGACGGCCCGGCGCTCGCCCGCTACGTCGCCGACCTGGCCGGGGTCGGCGCCGCCGGCCTGGTGATCGAGCTGGTCCGGCACTGGAGCGACAAACTGCCCGCCGCGCTGGTCGAGGCGGCCGAGAAGCACGGCCTGCCGCTGGTGACGCTCTCGCGCGAGACGCGGTACGTGAGCGTCACCGAAGCGGTCAACGGCCAGATCGTCGACGCCCAGGTCGCCGAGCTGCGCGCCGCCGAGCGCGTCCACGAGACGTTCACCGCGCTGACGGTCGCGGGCGCCGAACCCGGCGTCGTCCTGGGGGAAGTCGCGCGGCTGACCGAGCAGCCGGTGGTGCTGGAGACGCTGTCGCACGAGGTCCTCGCGTACGACGCCGCCGGCACCGACCCGGGCGAGCTGCTCACCGGCTGGCCGTCCCGGTCGCGGGTGGTGCAGCTCGGCGAGAGGACCGGCTACCACCCCGGTTCGGGCTGGCTGGTGACCGTCGTGGGCGCGCGCGGGCACGACTGGGGACGGCTCGTGGTCGTCTGCGCCGACCCGCCGCCGCACCGCCACCGCGTGGTCGCCGAGCGGGCCGCGTCCGCGCTGGCCGTGCACCGGCTGGTCGCCAAGGACTCCGACGGCCTGGAGCGCCAGGCCCACCGCGCGGTGCTCAACGAGCTGCTCGCGTCACCGGCGCCGTCGGCGGAGCTGCTGGCGCGGGCCTCGGCGCTGGCCGTGCCGCTGACCGGGCGGCAGCTGGTCGGGCTGGCGGTCCGGCCGCGGCTGGCCGGCACCCGGCCCGCGCTGTCGACGCCGCCGGTGCTGCGCGAACTGGCCGAGGCGACGGTGCTGGCGGCGCGCCGCGCGAAGGTGTCGGCGCTGGTGGCGACCGACGAGCTGGGCGTGCGGGCGCTGATCGCGTTGTCGCCGGAGGCCAACGCCGACACCGTGCTGCACCGGCTGGCGACCGACGTCCACGAGGCTCGGGCCAGTGCGCCGGGCGTGCTGGCGGTCGGCACCACGGTGCTTTCGCCGGCCGAAGCGGGCCGGACGCTCCTGGAAGCCGGTCAGGTCGCGGCAGCCGCGCTGGGGACCGGGTCGGAGCGGGTGCTGCACCGGCTGTCCGACGTGCGGTTGCGCGGCCTGCTGCACCTGCTGTCGGACGACGAGCGCGTGACGGCGTTCGCGGCGCGCGAGCTCGGGCCGCTGATCCAGCGCGACGTGGCGTCGGGCAGCCGGCTCGTCCAGGCGCTGCGGCACTACTGCCAGCAGGGCGGCAACAAGTCGGCGGCGGCCGCGGCGGCGCACACCTCCCGGACGGCGTACTACCAGCAGCTCGCCCGGATCGAGCAGGTCCTGGGTGTCCGGCTGGAGGACCCGGAGTCGATGCTTTCGCTCTACGTCGCTTTGCTGGCGTGGGACCTCACTCGGTCGAGCGAAGAAGACTCACCCGGACGTGGAGCACAGTGATCGACCCCGGGCTGCCGATGGAACCGATATGGCCCTACTCCCCTTCGCAGCCTGCTTGATGAGCTTGAGCTGCCTCGCACCCGCGCAACCGCCGGCGTCGACGCTGCAGCTCACGACCCACGACACGGCCAACCGGATCGGCTCGGTGGTCCTGACGTGCGAACCGGCGGGCGGCACCCATCCCAAGCACGACAAGGCATGCGCGGTGTTGCAGAGTGCCGGCGGAGACTTTTCGCGCATCCAGTCGCGCCACCAGATGTGCACGCTGATCTACGCCCCGGTCGACGTGACGGCGGTCGGCACGTGGCGCGGAAAGCCGGTGTCGTACCGGATGACGTACGCGAACCGGTGTGAAGCGGACCGGGATTCGGACGACGTCTTCGCGTTCTGACGCGCGTCCGCTACAGGAAACGGCCGGTCGCCCGACTGGGCACAGCCTGCGCGTGGGCAGGCTGTGCCCATGTCACCACCATTCGCCACGCCTTGGGCCCGCGCATTGGGCTTCGGCATGAAGAGCGCCCGACTGGCCCGCGACCTCAAGGTCCGCGAACTCGGCCGGTTGACCGAGATGTTGCCGCAGAACATTTCCAACTGGGAGAGCGGCAAGCGGGTGCCGAAGCTCGAAGAGCTGGCCACGATCCTCGGCGTACTGCGAGTCGGTCCTGACGAACGAGCACGGCTCTTCAACTTGGCTCGCTACGCCAACGATCCCAACTGGCTCAACCAGGCCGACCTCGACGGTCCTACGCTGCTGACCACCTACGTCAGCTACGAGCGATCAGCCGTCGGCATGGTCGATTGGAGTCCCGGTCTTGTCCCCGGCATGCTGCAGACTCCCGCGTACACAAGAGCCATCTTCGCCGCCACCGCCCATCCGAAGTCCCATGTCGAGAACGTGGTGATGGTCAGGCTCGCCCGACGCGAGCTGCTGACGGGCCAGAACCCCCTGCCGTGCCGGGTGCTGCTCGGCGAAGCCGTGCTTCACCAGAACATCGGCGGCCCGGCCGTGATGGCCGAGCAGCTCCGCTACCTGCGCTCGCGCATGCAGTTGCACAACCTCTCGGTGCGGATCGTGCCGAACGCCATCGGCTACCACCCGGGCCTGTACGGACCGTTCATCATCTTCGACTACGCGGACCTGCCACCCATCGTTTACCTGGAGCACTATCGCGGCAGCGGCTACCTCTACGACGAACCAAACGTGGCCGACTACCGGAAGGCCATCGAAACACTGGCTTCCCTTGCCCTGAGCGAACCGGACTCCGCGCACCTCATCGATGCCGTCATCGTCGAACTCGAGACCTGAATCGCGCTGTCGCAAATCTGCTACAGCAAGGTCTTCGCACCCGCCCACTCTGCGTTACCACCCGAAAGCAGCAACCTTCGACTGGGCGCGCGGAAGCCGCCGGGGCGCCCCCACGACGGCCCGGTGGCTTCCGCGCATTGCTTTTAACTACGCACCGCGTGCGCCGGTGGTTCAGCAGGTGCCCAGCGTCACTTCGCGGGCGCTCGCGCGGCTGAGGTTCCACGCCGGCCAGCCGTCCGGGGTGTCGCCGGCCAGGACCTCGCGCAGCACGCACGTCCGCAGGGGTTCCGGCAGCCGGGCCGACACCACCGGGACCACGTCGGTCGAGAACCCCGCCAGGTACCGGTGGTCCAGGGGCTTGCCGGCGGCGGCGCGGTCGAGGTTGGCGTCGGCGATCAGCCGTTCGGGGTCGAGAACAGCCAGCACCAGCAGCGCCGCGGCCGCGGTGCCGATCGCCGCGCGGGGCAGCCACGTCGAGCGGAGCTTGACCAGCGACGCGCCCACCAGCACGAACACCGCGCCGAACCACAGTTCGCAGACCTCGACGAGCAGCCGCAGGACCGTGAACCCGTACGCCTCCTGGTACGTCCACATGCGACTCAACGCCGACCCGACGAGCACCAGGCTGAGCGCGCTGAGCGCCCCGAGCAGGACGCGCTGCCGGAGCCGGTCGGCCTTCGTGACGTTCGGCGCCCACCGCAGCGCCGCGGCGACGATCGCCAGGGTCAGCACGGTGACGGCGCACAGCTGCCAGAAGCCGCCGCGCGCGTATTCGGCGGACGTCAGGTTGCTCGTGCGCAGGACGTACTCGGTGCCCCCGAACAGCACGACCAGCCGGACGCCGACGAAAACGCTGAACAGCACGACGAGAACGACGAGCGGGACCGTCCACTCCAGACCGTATTTGGTCCTTTGTGGATTCTCGGTGCCGGCGCGATGCGCTGGAGCGGCGAGGAAGTAGCAGGCCCCGGCGACGAGCAACGCGGCGACGACGAAGACGCAGCACCACCGCACGAGAACGTCGAAGCTGAGATCGGGAACGACAGCGCTGACAACGGCGGCAAAAGCGGCATCGGCACTGGCGAGCAGCGGAACGAAGACGGCGACGAGCACAGCGGCGGCGAGCACGGCGAGGGCGATCCGCCGGGCGACGCCGTCGCGCCGGGAGGCGAACCGTCCGACGCCGCGGCCGGCCCACGGAACGGCTTTCAGGGCTTCGAGCGGGACGGCGAGCATGTCGTAGAAGACGGAGTTGACGGTCCGCTTCCCCACGACGGCCAGCGACCCGGCAACGGCGGCGCCGAGCACGCAGAGGACGAACAGCCACCCGGACGCCCGCACGGTCCCCATCCCGAGCAGCGCGAGGGCGAGAAAGGCCCAGCCCGCACTGCCCCAGGTGAAGGAGCCGGGGCCGCCCCGAGACCGCCGATCGGCAACGAAGACAGCGGCGGCAACGGCCAGTCCGGCGAGCAGCCACCCGACCCCGGGCCGATCGACGGGCAGGACGAGGGCGGCGCAGACCCCGGCAAGACCGGCGGCGGGGAGAACGGCGGGAGGCAGCGGAACAACGGCGGATTTCGGCGGCGGCAGCTGCCGAAGGAGGACGGGAGGGCCGGCAACGGCCACGCCACCACCCGATGCGGCCGCAGATGGGCCGACTCCGGTCACCCGCGCGGCCCGGTCGCCCCCGCGACCACCGCCGGCCACCCGCGAACCATCAGCCACCCGCGCAGCCTGCTCGCCCCCGCCAACACTTCCAGCCGCCCACGAACCATCAGCCACCCGCGCAGCCCGGTCGCCCCCGCGACCACCTCCGGCCACCCGCGCGGCCAGACCACCTCCTCGATCGCCTCCAGTCGCTCGCGAGGTCCGGTCGCCACCGCGATCACCTCCCGCCGGCCGCTTACCCCGCGGCACGCGCTTTTTTTCGCCCGGCTCACCGATCTTGCTCTTCGGCATCGTCCTCAACTCTCGTTCACATTCGCAAATAGGCACGACCGATTCCGGGAGGGTCGCCAATGACGCATTCGGGACCTCCCACGCCGCGAATGAGTCATTCGCGGCAACACCAACCGGCGAACACCCGCCGCGTCCAACGTCCCGAATGACTCATTCAGGTCCCCAGAGGTCCCGAATGACTCATTCAAGACACCCCGGCACCCACGGGAAGCTCATGAACGACCCGTTCATGCCGCCTGGCGACATGAACGACCCGTTCATGCCATCGAGTCGGACCTACCCGGTCGGCAAGGTCACCCGGATCCGGCTCCCAGCCCCCACAGCCTCAATAGTCCCGCCGTGCAACTCCACAGCCCACCGGGCAATCGCCAACCCCAACCCGGTCCCCCCACCAGAAGAGCGCTCCCCCCGCGTGAACCGCTCGAAAACCCGCACCCGATCGGCCGGCGCGATCCCTGGCCCCTCGTCACAAACGTCGATGCGCACCTCGCCCGGCCGGACCTCCGCGAACACCTCGACCGACCCACCCGCCGGCCCGTGGCGGGCCGCGTTCTCCAGCAGGTTCGCCACCACCTGGAACAGCCGTCCCCGGTCGGCGACGACCGAAGCGTCCGGCGGGGAAACCGAGACCGAATAAGTCACCCCGCGCACCAAAGCCGCCTCCGAGACGGCCGAGGAAAGCAACGAAGAAAGCGCGAAACAAGTCTTGTGCAACGGGATCGCCCCCGCGTCGAGCCGCGACAGGTCCAGCAGCTCGTCCACCAAAGTCGCCAAGCGCTCGGTCTGCTGCAGCGCCGTTTTCAACGTCGCGGGATCGGCGTCTTCGACCCCGTCGACCAGGTTCTCCAGCACCCCGCTCAACGCCGTGATCGGCGTCCGCAGCTCGTGGGACACGTTCGCGATCAGCTCGCGCCGCTGCCGGTCCGCGTCTCCGAGGTCCCCCGCCATCTGGTTGAACGCCGACGCCAGCGAGCCCACCTCGTCCCGCGTGGTCGCGCGGATCCGGCGCGTGTAGTCGCCCTTCGCCATCGCGCGCGCCGCCGCCGTCATCTCCCTCAGCGGCCGCGTCATGCCGTGGGCCAGCACCTGCGACAACACCAGCGCCAGCACCATCGCCGTGATCGTCGTCTTCGGCGGCAGCCAGCCGATCTGCCAGTTGAAGAACGCGAACGCGACGCCGCCGGAGGCGACCATCAGGATCGCCAGCTTCAGCTTGATCGACCGGATCCGGTCCAGTGGCCGCGGCACGAAGTTCACGATCCCGCCTCCAACGCGTAGCCGACGCCGTGCACGGTCCGGATCAGGTCCGCCCCGAGCTTCCGCCGCAGCGCCTTGATGTGGCTGTCCACCGCGCGGGTGCCCGCCGACGTGCCGTGGACGTCCCAGTCCCACACCTCCGACAGCAGCCGTTCGCGCGGCTGCACCACCCGCGGCCGCCGCGCGAAGTGCACCAGCAGGTCGAACTCGATCGGCGTCAGCTGCGCCGCGACGCCCGCCCGGGCGACGCGCCGCTGGTCGACGTCGATCTCGAGGTCGCCCAGCACGATCCGCGTGCCCGCCACCGACGACGAACGTTCGACCCGCCGCAGCAGCGCGTGCACCCGCGCGGTGAGCACCCGCATCGAAAACGGCTTCGTGAGGTAGTCGTCGGCGCCGACGCCCAGCCCGACCAGCATGTCCGTCTCGTCGGCGCGCGCGGTCAGCATCAGCACCGGCACCGGACGGCGGCCCTGGATCCGGCGGCAGACCTCCAGGCCGTCGAACCCCGGCAGCATCACGTCCAGCACCACCAGGTCCGGCTCCCCGGACGCGTCGGCCGAGACCGCCGCCGGCCCGTCGTGGGCGACGTCCACGGTGAAGCCCTCGGCCCGCAGCCGGGCCGCGATCGACGCGGCGATCGTGACGTCGTCCTCGACGACGAGCACCTTCCGCCCACCCAGTTCCATGGCCACGACCCTATGCACCCCCGGTGGAGACGGTTCGCGCGAAGTGTGAAGATCCTGTGGAGACGTTTCACCCGCTTTGCCGGTTCGTTTCACCCGGATGTGTGACGCAGGTCATGCACCCGGAAGCCCGTTCGCGCAATCGACAGACTGCACTCCTGATCAGCGAAGAGTGAACAGACTGCCGTTGCCCCGGCGCTGACCAGGCGCGCAGGATGCCGCAATGGCGCCGACACCCGCAGACCAGCGCGTGCACGACGACGGCCGGGTCGAGCTCGACCCCGCCGACGTCAGGTCTCTCGAAGGCAGCCGGTTCTTCAACGAGGAGCTGGCCCCCGTCCCGGTCGAAAAGCGGACCTGGACCACCTACAACTACTTCGCGCTCTGGATGGGGATGGCCCACAACATCCCCAGCTACGCCCTGGCCGCGTCGCTGATCGCGCTCGGCATGAACTGGGTGCAGGCGCTGATCACCATCACGATCGGCAACCTGATCGTGCTGGCCCCGATGCTGCTCAACAGCCACGCCGGCACGAAGTACGGCATCCCGTTCCCGGTGTTCGCCCGCGCGTTCTACGGCCTGCGCGGCGCCAACCTGGCCGCGCTGCTGCGCGCGTTCATCGCGTGCGGCTGGTTCGGCATCCAGACGTGGGTCGGCGGCGAGGCCATCTACGTCATCCTCGGGCGCCTGCTCGGCTCGTGGTGGCGCGACGCGCCGGAGATCGCCGGGCAGCACTGGACGCTCTGGCTGTCCTTCGTGGTCTTCTGGATCGGGCAAATGCTCATCATCTGGCGCGGCATGGAGGCGGTCCGCCGGTTCGAGAACTGGACGGCGCCGCTGGTGTCCGTCGGCTTCCTGATCATGCTCGGGTACGTGCTGGTCAAGGCGGGCGGGCTCGGCCCGATCCTGTCCGACGGCGGCAAGCTCGGCTGGGGCCCGGACTTCTGGAAGGTGTTCGCGCCGGCGCTGATGGCGATGATCGCGTTCTGGTCGACGCTGTCGCTGAACATGCCGGACTTCACGCGCTTCGGCGGCAGCCAGCGCAAGCAGGTCCGCGGCCAGATCCTCGGCCTGCCGACGACGATGACGTTCATCGCGATCGTGGCCATCCTGACGACGTCGGGCGGGCACGTGCTCTACGGCGAGGACATCTGGGACCCGGCGCAGCTGGCCGACAAGTTCGCCAGCCCGGTCGTGGTCGTCGTCGCGCTGGTCGCGCTGGTGCTGGCGACGATCTCGGCGAACCTCGCGGCCAACGTCGTCAGCCCGTCCTACGACTTCTCGAACGCGTTCCCGAAGCGGATCACGTTCGCGGTCGGCGGCGGGATCACCGGCGTCATCGGCATCCTGATCCAGCCGTGGCGGCTGTACTCCGACCCGAACATCTACATCTTCGCCTGGCTCGGCTTCTACGGCGGCCTGCTCGGCGCGGTCGCCGGGGTGCTCGTCGCCGGCTACTGGGTGATCGCCCGCACGAAGCTGCGCCTGAAGGACCTCTACACACCCGATGGGGTGTATTGGTTCAGCGGTGGCTGGAACTGGCGTGCGCTGGTCGCGACGCTGGTGGGAGCCCTACTAGCAGTAGGAGGCGCCTACAGTGCCGCCAATACTGGTCCGTTCCCCGCGGACGGGTTGATCCCGTTCCTCAAGCCCCTTTACGACTACAACTGGGTGGTCGGCTTCGTCGGCGCGTTCGTCGTCTTCGCCGCCCTGTCCGTGTCCGCAACGCAGAAGGAGGAGTTCAGTGAGCGTCGTCCGAGCCGGATTGATCCAGCAGCGGTGGACGGGTGACAAGGAGTCCATGATCAAGGCGGCGATCGACCACATCGCCACCGCCGCCTCGCAGGGCGCCCAGGTCGTCTGCCTGCAGGAACTGTTCTACGGACCGTACTTCTGCCAGGTGCAGGACACCGACTACTACTCCTACACCGAAGGCATCCCGGACGGCCCGACGACCAAGCTCATGCAGGAGGTGGCCGAGCGCCACGGCGTGGTGCTGGTCGTGCCGATGTACGAGGTCGAGCAGCCCGGCGTGTACTACAACACCGCCGCGGTGATCGACGCCGACGGCACGTACCTCGGCAAGCACCGCAAGAACCACATCCCGCAGGTCAAGGGCTTCTGGGAGAAGTTCTACTTCCGCCCCGGCAACATGGGCTACCCGGTGTTCGACACCGCTGTGGGCCGCATCGGCGTCTACATCTGCTACGAGCGGCACTTCCCCGAGGGCTGGCGCGCGCTGGGCCTGGCCGGGGCGAAGATCGTGTTCAACCCGTCGGCGACCAGCCGCGGGCTGTCGCAGTACCTGTGGCGGCTGGAGCAGCCGGCGGCCGCGGTGGCGAACGAGTACTTCGTCGGCGCGATCAACCGCGTCGGCAAGGAACCGCTGGGCGACAACGACTTCTACGGCCAGACGTACTTCGCCGACCCGCGCGGGCAGCTGATCGGCGACGCCGCGTCCGACACCGACGACGAGGTCGTCGTGCGCGACCTCGACATGGCGCAGCTCGACGAGGTCCGGGACCTGTGGGCGTTCTACCGCGACCGCCGCCCCGACACCTACGGCCCCCTCACGGAGGCCTGATGACCACGCTCATCACGGGCGGGCAGGTCGTTTCGCCGTCGGGTGCTTTCGTGGCGGACGTCCTCGTCGACGGCGAGACCATCGCCGCCGTCGGGGCGCCCGGCACGCTGTCCGGCGACGAGACGATCGACGCCGGCGGCAAGTACGTGCTACCCGGCGGCATCGACGCGCACACGCACATGGAGATGCCGTTCGGCGGCACCCATTCGGTGGACACGTTCTCGACCGGGACCACGGCGGCGGCGTGGGGCGGCACGACGACGATCATCGACTTCGCCGTGCAGGCCAAGGGGACGTCGTTGCTGTCCACTTTGGACAAGTGGCACGCGAAGGCCGACGGCAACTGCGCGATCGACTACGGCTTCCACATGATCGTCTCCGACGTCAACGACCAGTCGTTGAAGGAGATGGAAGCCTGCGTCGACGCCGGGGTCGGCAGCTTCAAGATGTTCATGGCGTACCCGGGGGTGTTCTACTCCACGGACGGGGAAATCCTGCTCGCGATGCAGAAAGCGCGCGAAATCGGCGCTACGATCATGATGCATGCGGAGAACGGCATCGCGATCGACCAGCTGGCGGCGCAAGCTGTGGCGGCCGGGAACACCGACCCGGTGCAGCACGGGCTGACGCGGCCACCGGAACTGGAAGGGGAGGCAACATCACGAGCGATCCAGCTCGCGAAGGTCACCGGCTCGCCGTTGTACATCGTGCACCTGTCGGCGTCGCAAGCACTCGCGGCGGTGGCAGAGGCGCGTAACGACGGTCAGAACGTCTTCGCGGAGACGTGCCCGCAGTACCTGTACCTGTCCATTGAGGACTTGGCGAAGCCGGACTTCGAGGGCGCGAAGTACGTCGCTTCGCCGCCGCTGCGGGAGAAGTCGCACCAGGCCGACCTGTGGCGCGGGCTGCGGACGAACGACCTGTCCGTGGTGTCCACCGATCACTGCCCCTTCTGCTTCAAGGACCAGAAGGAGCTGGGGCGTGGCGACTTCCGGGCCATCCCGAACGGGATGCCGGGTGTCGAGCACCGGATGGACCTGCTGCACCAGGGCGTCGTCGCGGGCGAGCTGACGCTCGGCCGCTGGGTCGAGACGTGCTCGGCGACGCCGGCGCGGATGTTCGGACTGTACCCCCGCAAGGGCGTCATCGCGGCGGGATCCGACGCGGACATCGTGATCTACGATCCGGCGGCTTCGCAGACGCTGTCGGCGTCGACGCACCACATGAACGTGGACTACTCGGCGTACGAGGGGTTCGAGCTGACCGGCCGGGTGCACACGGTGCTGTCGCGTGGGCGCGTTGTCGTGTCGCCGGACGGGTTCACCGGGTCGACGTCGCACGGCAAGTTCCTGTCCCGCTCGCTGAACCAGTACCTGAACTAGGAGCGCGCGATGGACTTCGGGATGGTGCTGCAGACGGATCCGCCCGCCCGGGACGTCGTGCGGCTCATGAAGGACGCCGAGGACGCCGGGTTCCGCTACGGCTGGACGTTCGACTCCTGCGTGCTGTGGCAGGAACCGTTCGTCATCTACTCGGCGATCCTCGCGGCGACGTCGTCGCTGGTCGTCGGGCCGATGGTGACCAGCCCGGGCACGCGCGACTGGTCGGTGATGGCGTCGACGTTCGCGACGCTGAACGACATGTACGGCAACCGGACGGTCTGCGGCATCGGCCGCGGCGACTCCGCCCACCGGGTGGTCGGGAAGCCACCGTCCACTTTGGCCACCGTGCGCGACTGCATGCGCGTGGTCAAGGACCTCGCCGAGGGCCGCGCGGTGGAGATGAACGACAAGACCGTGCAGATCCCGTGGATCCGCAACGGACGGCTCGAGATGTGGATGGCCGGCTACGGGCCCAGGGCGCTGCAGACGGTCGGCGAACACGCCGACGGCTTCATCCTGCAGTGCGCGGACCCGGCGATCACCCGCTGGACGATCGGCGCGGTCCGCGACGCGGCCCGAGCGGCCGGCCGAGACCCGGGCGGCATCACAATCTGCGTCGCAGCCCCGGCATACGTCGGCGACGACCTGCCGCACCAGCGCGAACAGCTGCGCTGGTTCGGCGGAATGGTCGGCAACCACGTCGCGGACCTGGTCGCGCGCTACGGCTCGTCGGGTGCGGTACCACGCGAGCTGACGGACTACATCCGCGAGCGGGAGGGGTACGACTACAGCCACCACGGCAAGGCGGGCAACCCGTCGACGGAGTTCGTCCCGGACGAGATAGTCGACCGGTTCTGCTTGCTGGGCCCACCGTCGGCGCACGTCGAGCGGCTGCAGGAGCTGGCCGAGCTGGGCGTGAACCAGTTCTCGCTGTATTTGATGCACGACGACCGCGAGGCAACACTGGCGTCCTACGGGTCGCAGATCATCCCGAAGCTCACCGCGTAACCCGTCGTGAGTGGTAATTCGGGTGCTAACCCGAATTACCACTCACGACCGCGGTTGTTACATCCGAAGCGGATCAGCCGACTCACCCGGCATGGACCCTGCCGAAGCCCCACCCCTCCTCGACGACCTGACGCCGATGGAGAAGAAGGTGATCGAGGGCGCCCGCCGCGGAGTCAGGACCGGTTCGGGGACAACCGAGAGCGCGGAGGCCCTCGCGACCACCGACGACCCGGCGTTGCAGGTCCGGGCGGACTTGCTGCGTGAGCTGCTGATGGGACGCCGGGGCGAACTCGATCCGCGCGGGGTCAGCATCCGAGGATTTCGGGTCATGGGCAGGCTGGACCTCGACCAAGTTTCAGCCGTAGCCAAACTGGAGCTGACGAAGTGCGCCCTGCCAGACGGCACGAGCATGCGAGGCGCCAGACTTCGCGACCTGTTCATGGTCGGATGCGTTGTCTCTTCCATCAACGGCGATCGCCTCCGAACCGAAGGCAATCTCAAGCTGCAGGGGATTTCGACCAGCGGGCCGATCCGGCTCCTCAACGCCCGGATCGGCGGTCAACTCGACCTTGACAACTCGCTGTTGAAGAACCCCGCCGGACCGGCGGTCAACATGGACAGTCTGCTCGTTACCGCCAGCATATTCATGCGTGGCGTCAAAGCGACCGGAACCGGCGAAAGCGGAACGATACGCATGCGCTCCGCCCAAGTCAACGGTCAAGTAGAAATCACTGGTTCCCGCATCGAGAACACATCCGGTCCAGCCTTGAGCGCAGAACGTCTGCGCGTTGACAACAGCCTCCACCTGAAGAGATCCACTTTCTCCGGATGCGATTCACATAGCACGGTGCGACTGACGTCCGCGAATGTCGTCGGCCAGCTCAGCCTGGAGCAAGCGACGCTGCGCAACAGCCGCGGCGCTGCCCTTCATGCGGACCACCTGAAAACAGGCGGAGCTCTTCACTTGATGGGCGCCAACATGGAGGGAGGCGGCACAGAAGGAGTGATCACGCTGTTCGGCGCCCAGATCGACGCACGGGTCGTTCTAACGAAGATGGCACTGACAGGAGAGACAGGGCGTCTTCTCAACCTTGCGAACGCCACGTTCAAACAGCCCCTGACCATGCCATCTTCGCTGATCTGCCGTCAGGCCGAGACCAACACCGGAAAGCGCCGGTGCGCGAGCAGTGACCGGAAGATCTCGGTCCGGGGATTTGTGTTCACCGACCTCGAGGACATCACCTGGCGCCAGTGGCTCCACCTGCTCGTCCACCACACGAACAAGTACTTCCCCCAGCCCTACCAGCAGCTCGCCGCGACCGAGCGAGCCGCCGGTCACGACAACAACGCCCGCACGGTACTGATCGTCCAGCAAGAGGACCTTCGCCGACGCGCTCCCGAAGCCCTCGGCGGCCTGGCCGCGCTGTGGCGGCACCGGATCTGGGGCTGGCTGGGCCGGTACGGCTACCGCGCCCACCGGCTCGTCGCGACGTTGCTCCTGGCCCTCGTCCTCGCCGGCGCCCTCGGTTATGGCGCCGGCCAAGTGACCACCCGGCCGACCCACCACGCCGCCGAGCGCGTTCTCCCCGCCACCGCACCCGTCGACGCTCCCGGCACCGCCTGCTCGACCGCCGAACTCATCGGCCTCGGAATCGACCGCGGCCTTCCGATCGGCGCGACCGGCCTACGCTCACGTTGTGACCTCGACACCGGCACGCGCTGGGGACAGGCGTTCACCTACGCGATCTGGGTACTCCAAGCCTTGCTCTGGGCGTTGGCCACTTTGGCCGTCGCGGCCTACACGGGTCTTGTCCGCAAGCCGGCGTGACGCGCGTAGGGCCTGCCCCACCCCGGTTCCGGGGGCGCGCACCAGCGCGCCTCCGGTGCCGGTGGCGGGACCATCGGGCCCATGAATTCTCCGAAAGTCCGTGCTGCGCTGGCTCTGGGGGCCGTCGCGAGCGTGGTCGCTTTGAGTGCGCCCGCGGGCGCCGCCAGCCCCGCCGGAATCGTCTGGGAAGACTCCTGCTCCGCCGGGTACCAGTGTGGCCACCTCGACGTTCCACTGTCCTATCAGGACCCGTCCGCCGGCACCGTGTCCGTCGCCGTCAGCCGATTGCCCGCCACCGACCAGGCCCACAAGCTGGGCACCATCTTCTACAACCCCGGCGGCCCCGGCTCGTCCGGACGGTACGCGCCCGCGTTGACGCCCTTCCTGCACCAGCGCTTCGACATCGTCGGGTTCGACCCGCGTGGCGTCGGGGCCAGCTCGAAGATCCACTGCTTCACCGATCCGTCGCAACTCGAAGTGCTGCAACGCGCGCTCGGCACGTTCCCGCTGACCCGCGACGCCGAACAACGGCAGATCGCCGACACGAAGACCGTCACCGACCTCTGCGAGCAGAACGCCGGCCCGCTGGCGAACCACCTCTCGACCGGGACGATCGCGCGTGACCTCGACCGGCTGCGGGCGGCGTTCAGCGAGCCGAAACTGCGGTACTACGGGAAGTCGTACGGCACCTACCTCGGCGAGACCTACGCCAACCTGTTCCCCGGCCGGGTGGGTTCGCTGGCCCTCGACGCCGTCGACGACCCGGTGCGCTGGTCCACCGGCAGCGGCCCGATGAGCTACCGGCTGCGCGGCTACGAAGACGGGCCGCGAGCTGTCCAGTCCTTTTTGGACGCTTGCGCGGCCCGTTGCGCCTTCGACTACGACGCGATCCTGGACCGGCTCGAAGCCGGCCCCATCACGGTGACGGACACCGCCGGCAAGCAGACGTCAGTCACCTACCAGAGCGCGATCGCCCGGATCCACAACTACCTCACCGACGCGCAGTCCGCGCCGCAGCTGGCCGCGTTCCTGCAGGCGCTGGCGGATCCGGCCAGCCGTGCACCGGCGGAAAACGGCGGTCCGCCGGACGTCGACTCCCTGCTGGGCGGCGGCGCGACGCTGTGTTCGGACGCGGCGAACCCGCGCGATCCGGCCGTCTGGTGGGACTACGCCCAGCGCGCCGACCGGATCGGGCGCGGCTTCGGACCGTACGACGTCTACAAGACGCTCCCCTGCGCCACCTGGGACGTCTCGGACCCGGGCCGGTACGCGGGCCCGTGGAACCGGCCGACGGCGCCGATCCTGCTCCTCGCCAACCGCCAGGGCGACCTGGAAACGCCGTACGCCGGAGCGCAGCGGACCGAAAAGCTGCTGGCCAACGCCCATCTGCTGAGCCTCGACACCTACGGCCACGGTTCGCGTGGCAAGAGCGCGTGCGTGGACGCGTGGCTCGATCGCTACTACGGCACCGGTTCCGTGCCCGGCAACGGCGCGCTCTGCGCTCCGGACCACGGCCCCTTCGACTGACGGCGGACCGCGGTGGCCGGTCGCCCCGGCCACCGTCCGGTCAGTCGCTCGTGCCCTCTTCGGGCTTCTTCTCCGCCTTCTCGGAAGGCGTCCGGTGGTCGACCTCGATGGTCCATTCCTTGGCCAGCGCGGCGATCGCACCGACCGCGGCGACCACGGGGGCGGCGATCACGGCCACGACGCCGGCCGTGACCGGTATCTCCAGCACCGTGTGGCCATCGTCGTTCTTGATCCGGATCCGCCGCACGTTGCCTTGGCGGATGAGTTCCTTGACCCGCGCGACCAGCGCCTGGCCGCGGAACCGTTCGGTGGGCTTCGGCGTCGGGCTGTCGACCGTCATGTTCGTTCCTCCTCGGGATGGGGCTGCTCCCCGATTCTGCCCGAGCCGGGAGTCACCGCTGCGCCGCGGCGTGCAGGTAGGCCATCGCCGCTTCGGGGTCGCCGAGCCAGCCCTCGTAGTCGGCCGGGTTCTCGAAGAGGTGCGCGAACCGGTGCGCCACTTCGGGAACCCGCTGGGCGGCGGCCAGCGTCGCGAGGACGTGCTCCGGGGGCGGCGCCAGCAGGTCGTTGTTGAAGCGCGTCGCGTGCCGGGCGTGGTGCCAGTAGCGGGCGAAGGCGTCGTGCATGAACTCTTCGTCGAACGGCCGGTCGCCGCGGTCGACGATGGCCTCATGGTACGCCCGGGCCGCGCGGGCGGCCATGTTCGCGCCCTGGCCGCCGACCGGGTCGTTGGTCACCGCGGTGTCGCCCATCGCGAGGACCTTCGCCCCGGACGGCAGCGTGCCCACCGGGTGCCGCACGATCGGCGTGATCCGGCCGTGCAGCATCTCGGTGGGCGCCACGGGACGCGCGTTGTCCAGCAACGTCGCCTGCCAGGGGTAGTGCGTGCGCAGCAGTTTCCGGGCGGTCTCGTAGTGCTGGTCGACGTCGGCGACGCCGTCCCAGACGTCCATCGGGCCGCCGGGCACGCCGAAGAAGCCGATGCCGTGCACCGGGCCGTGCACCGACAGCACCGGGAGCAGGAAGAATTCGCCGACCGGCGCCATGCCGAAGGTGAGGCCGGGCACGGCGTCGAGCGGGCCGGCCACGTAGAGGATGCCGATCGCCCGCTGCGGTTCGCGGTAGGGCGAGCGGTCGTCGTCACGCGGGAAGAGCGCGTCGAACTGCGGCCCGCGCCCGGCCGCGACGACGAGCAGCTCGAACTCGCGGGCGCGTTCGTCGAGGTCGTCCGGGGTGACGCGGCGGACGCGGAGGTCGCCGCCGAGACGCTCGAACTCCGTCATCCAGTCGGCGACCTTGACGCGCTGGTCGACCGACTGGGCCGGCCGATCGAGCCCGACGCGCCAGGAAATGGCGGGCTCGGCACCTTCGCCGGCGGCGGCGAAGGCGACTTCGCGGATGGGCGGGGCTTCCCAGAAATTGATGCCGAGCGCGCGTTCTCGCTGGAGGGCGGGGTCGAAGAGGCACTGATTGGAGATGAGCCGCCCTTCGCGCACGGCTTCCGCCGGGCGCTCGGCGAAGACCGTGACGTCGTAGCCGCGTTGCTGCAGCCCGATACCGAGGACGAGCCCCGCCTGTCCCGCTCCGACGATCCCGATCCGCCGCATGGCCGCCTCCCCGGAAACCCTTTAATGCCAACGTACTCGATTTCCGGGAACCGGCCCTGCCCGATCGGGCGGCCGCTAGGGTGGGCCGGTGACGGAACCGCCGAAGGGATTCGACCGCACGCTCCTCCTGCGCGACGGCCGCCGGGTGCGCGTCCGCCCGCTGACCCCGCAGGACGCGCCGGAGCTGGGCGAAGCGATCCGGAACGCGGACCCGGAGACGCTCCGCCGCCGGTTCTGCGGCTCGGCCCCGCGCGTGACACCCCGCCTGCTGGAGCGGCTGACGGTGCTGGACTACGAGCGCCGGTTCGCCCTGGTGGCCCGCTCGTTGGAGGGCGCGGGGGTGGCGGTGGCCCGGTACGAGGCAACGGGCCGGCGGATGGCGGAGGTGGCGATAGCGGTGGCCCCGGCGTGGCGGCGGGTGGGGTTGGCGTCGGCGTTGCTCCACATGCTGGGGCTGGCGGCGTTGGAGCGCGGGTTCGAGCGGTTCACGGCGGTTTATTCGGCGGACAACCGTCCGGTGGCGGAGTTGTTGGACTATGCCCGGGGGAGCCGGGTGATCGCCGAGGGGGTGGCCGAGGCGGAAGTGCGGCTGCGGGATCATCCCGCGGCGCCCGCGGTAGCCGCTCTGGAGCCGAGTTTTTCCTTTTTCAAGCCGAGTCCGTAACAGACCGGCCGGCCGCACCGATCCAGGCCGCGCACCTCGTTCCCCGCACAGAACGGCACCGGCATGGACATCGCCGAGCGCGCGCAAGCCCTCGCCCTGAAGATCCGCAAGCACAAGGACGCCATCGAGACCGAAGAGGCGACCAAGAACGCCTTCGTGATGCCGTTCATCAGCACCGTCCTCGGTTACGACGTGTTCAACCCGGCCGAGGTGATCCCGGAGTTCACCGCCGACGTGGGCACGAAGCGGGGCGAGAAGATCGACTACGCGATCGTGCACGACGGCCAGGTGCAGGTGCTCGTCGAGGCCAAGAAGATCAACGATCCGCTCCGGATCGAGCACGCGTCCCAGCTCTTCCGCTACTTCGCCGTCACGAACGCCCGGATCGCCGTGCTGACGAACGGCCAGGTGTACGAGTTCTACACCGACCTCGACGCGCCGAACCGGATGGACGCCAAGCCGTTCCTGGTGCTGGACTTCGCCGACATCGACGACACCCTGCTGCCCGAACTGGCCAAGCTGACGAAGGAGTCGTTCGACCTCGACTCGGTCATCAGCGCCGCCGGTGAGCTCAAGTACATCGGGCAGCTGAAGCGCATCCTCGCCACCCAGTTCAAGGAACCCGAAGACGAGTGGGTCAAGTTCCTGACCACGCGGGTGTACGAAGGCGCCTTCACGCAGAAGGTCCGCGAGCAGTTCGGCCCGCTGGTGGCCAAGGCGGCGGGCCAGTTCCTGAACGAGCAGGTCAACGACCGGCTGAAGAACGCCCTCGGCGGACCCGACTCCTACGTCAGCGTCTCGGGCGGCAGCACCGCGCAACCCGAGCAGCCGCAGCCCCAGCCGGCCGTCGAAGCGGACGACGCCGAGCGCGTCGTCACGACCGAGGAGGAGCTCGAGGGCTTCCGGATCGTCCGCGCGATCGTCTGCGCAGAAGTGCCCGTCGCCCGGGTCGCCGCGAGGGACACCCAAATCTACTTCGGCGTCCTCCTGGACGACAACAACCGCAAGCCGATCGCCCGCCTGTGGTTCAACCGGTCGAAGAAGTACCTCGGCGTGTTCGACGAGAACAAGGTCGAAACCCGGCTGCCGATCACTTCGGTCGAGGACATCTACCAGCACGCGGAGCACCTGCGCGGCACGGTGGCGCGGTACCTCGCCACCGTGCGGCCGCCGGAACCGGACCTTCAGTCCACCAGCGCCTGGTAGACCAGCTGCCTCAACTGCGACCGCAGCCGATAAGTACTCGACGGCAACAGCTGCGTATAAAACCCGACCGTCAAATCCTCATCCGGATCCACCCAAAAAGCCGTAGAAGCCGCCCCGCCCCAAGCGAACTCCCCCGCCGACGACAACGTCCGCGCCTTCACCGGGTCCTCCAGTACCGAGAACCCCAACCCGAACCCGTGCCCGTCGAACGGCATCTCCGCGAACAACGGCCGCCCGTACTCCTCCAGGTCCACGTGCCCGGGCAGGTGGTTCGAAGCCATCAGCGACACCGTTCGCGGCGACAACAGCCGGACGTCGTCCAATGCTCCCCCGCGCAACAACATCTCCGTGAACCGCCAGTAGTCCCCCGCCGACGACACCAACCCGCCGCCACCGGAAAGGCAGTCCGGGCGCGACATCCCCAGCCGGCCGAACGCGTCGTTCCGGACCAGCCCGTCCGCCGAGGGCACATAAAGCGCAGCCAACCGCGAAACCGACGAGGCCACGAAACCCGTGTCCGTCATCCCCAACGGCGTGAAGATCCGCGACGCGAAGAACTCGTCCAGTGGCAGCCCCGAAACCACCTCGACGAGCCGCCCGAGGACGTCCGTCGCCACCGAGTAGTTCCACTCCGCTCCCGGCTGGAACACCAGTGGCAACGACGCCCACCGCTCCGAACACGCCGCCAGGTCCAGGCCCGGCGGTGTCCCCCACTCGAAGCCCGCCGAACGGTAGATCGCGTCCACCGGGTGGCCGTGGTGGAAGCCGTACGTCAGGCCCGCCGTGTGCGTCAGCAGGTGCCACACCCGGATCGGCGTCGTCGCCGGCTCCGTCAGCGGGGACAACGCCGACCCCTTCACGTACACCCGCGGCGACGCGAACTCCGGCAGCCAGCGCGAGATCGGGTCGTCCAGCTCCAGGAGGCCCTCTTCGGCGAGCATCATCGCCGCGACCGACGTGATCGGCTTCGTCATCGAGAAGATGCGCCACAGCGTGTCGGTCTCCACCGGGGTGCCCGCCTCGACGTCGCTGTGGCCGCCGCTGCCGACGTGCACGATCCGGCCGTGCCTGCTCACCACCGCGAGCCAGCCCGGCAACCGTCCGTTTTCGACATACCGGTCGAAGTGCGCGTCGATGCGGGAAAGCCGGTCCGCGTCGAACCCGGCTTCGGCCGGGTCGACGTCCACCTTGAGGTTCGCCATGCGGCGAGGTTACTTCTCGCGGGCCCGTTCGGCCGCCTTCTCCTCGCGCCAGGCTTCGTCGTCCTTGCCGACGCGCCAGTACCCGGAGATGGACAGCAGCTCGCGCCGCACGCCGCGCTCGTCGAGCAGGTAGCGCCGCAGGTCGCGGACGAAGCCCGCCTCGCCGTGCACGAACGCCTGGACGACGCCGTCGCGCCACGGCACCGCGCGCACCGCCTCGGCGACGTCGCCGCCGGCCGACCGGTGCAGCCACGTGATCTGCGCGTCGGCCTTCGTGACCAGCGACTGTTCCTCGGCGGCGTTCTCGACCAGGATCACGGCGTGCGCCGGGACACCCGCCGGGAGCGCCTCCAGCGACGCCGCGATGGCGGGCAACGCGCTTTCGTCGCCGGCCAGCAGGTGCCAGTCCGCCTCGCCGCCCGGCGCGTACGCGCCACCGGGGCCCGACAGCAGCAGCTCGTCGCCGACCCGCGCGGCCGCCGCCCACGGGCCGGCGATGCCCTCGTCGCCGTGGTGGACGAAGTCGAAGGTCAGCTCGCCGGCCTGCGGGTCGAACGCCCGGACCGTGTACGACCGCATCCGCGGCCAGTGCTCGCGTGGCAGCGTCGCCCGGCACTCCTGGACGTCGAACGGCTCCGGGTACTCGACGCCCGGGACCTTGAACAGCACCTTCACGTACGCGTCGGTGAACGCGTTGGGCCGGAAATCGGCGATGCCCTCGCCGCCCGCCACGATCCGGATCATGTGCGGGGTCAGCCGCTCGGTGCGCAGCACGCGCAGTTTCACCGCGGGCCGTCCGGACCGCCGGGGTGCTTCGGCCATCGGCCAACTCCTCGCTCAGCTACTAAGGCTTACCTAAGCAACCGTACGCGCCGGGACCGGCCCGTGGCCATCGGGCCGTCCCAGTTCTTCGACCAGCAGGGCGAAATCGGCGGCCGTCTTCGCCCGGAACCCGACGAAGAACCGGTTGGCCACGGGGACACCCCAGCGTCCCCGGGTCGCCGCGTTGACCACGCGGTGCTCGACCCGCGCACCACCCGGATCGGCCGTCACGCGGTACTCGCCGCGGTACCACCAGCCCCCTTGCACCGCGAGGAACCCCCGTTCCGCGTCGATCTCCGTCCGCATCGGGTAGCCGCCCCCGGTCACCCGCCGGCGCAGCGCCTCGAACACCTCGGCCGGCGGCCGCGCGACGACCCCCGACGCCTCCGCAAGCGTTTTCACCCGCGCGGATCCGAGACGCGCGTGTTCTGGAACGCCGTGATCAGCCACTCGCCGTCCTCCTCGACGAGCACGAAGCTGACGGTCGATTCGCGGCCCTCGTCGGTGGTGTCCGCGCCGGTGACCGACGAGCCGCCACCGACGACGACCACGGCGACGTCGGGCCGGACGAACCGCACCTTCGCCGCCGCGCCGAGCTGCCCGGTCAGCTTGGAGCCCTTCAGCGGCCCCTCGAAGAGGGCGCGGTGCGAGCTTTCGATCGCCTCGCGGCCGGGGAAGTTGAGGCCGAAGAACGTCACGTAGTCGGCGTCTTCGGTGAAGAGCCGGCCGTACGCGGTCGCGTCGCCGGCGTTCCAAGCATCGGTGAGACGTCCGAGCACAGCCCGGACGTCGGTTTCCGCAGTAGTCATGAGATCCCCTTAACGAACGCTGTTCGTTTTACGAACACCGTTCTACATACGAACGCTGTTCGCGTCAAGTACAGTGTTCGCGTGACCGTTCCCCTGCCCCCGTGGCGCAGCGCCCCGCGCCGGCGTGCCGCCAAACCCGCGCTCTCCCAGGAGCTCGTCGTGAAAACGGCGCTGGAGATCCTGGCGAAGGAGGGCCTCGACGCGGTCACCATGCGACGGGTCGCCCAAGAGCTGGAGACCGGACCCGCGTCGCTCTACGCCCACGTGGCCAACAAGGACGAGCTGGCGGAGCTGATGCTCGACGCCGTGCTCGCCGAAGCGCCGATCCCGGAGCCGGACCCGGCGCACTGGGACGAGCAGGTCAAGGACCTGGTCCGCGGCCAGATCCGGGTGATGGTCGCGCACCCCGGGATCGCCCGGGTGGCGTGGGACATCGCGGTGCCGGTCACGCCGAGTTCGCTGCGGCAGGGTGAGGCGATGCTCGCGCTGCTGCGAGCGGGCGGCCTGACGCTCAAGCAGGCGACCTTCGCGGGCGACGCGCTGGCGCTCTACGCCAAGGCGTACGCGTACGAAGCGAGCGGCTGGACCTGGGGCGACATCGATGAGGCCGAGACCGCGAAGCGCGGCGAGCAGATGGTCGCGTACATGCGCTCACTGCCCGCCGACGCGTTCCCGAACATGCTGCGGATCGGCGAGTTCTTCTCCGCCGAGACCGCGACCGAACGCCTGGAGTTCGCGCTCGACGTCTACCTCGCCGGCCTGAAGGTCGTGGCGGCGAAGAACCGATGATCCGGGTGCGACCGGGACTCGTGGTCCTCGTCGGGCCGCCGGCCTCGGGCAAGACCAGCTTCGTCCGGGCGCTGATCGCGCGCCGGCAGATCGACGAAGAAGCCGTGGTGTCCAGCGACGAGATCCGCGCGGAGCTCGCGGACACCACACCCGACGCCCGGATCTTCGACGAGCGCGACCGGCGGATCGTCGCCAGGCTCGCCGCCGGGCGGACCGCGATCGCCGAGTCGACGAACGTCACCCCGCCCGCGCGCGCCCGGCTCGTCGCGATCGCCCGGCGCTTCGACGCCCCGGTAACCATGCTGCGGTTCACCCCGGACGTCGCCGACCTGCTCCGGCAGCACGCGGAACGGGGGCGTCCGGACGTCAGCGCCGAGGATGTCCACGCCTACGCCACGGTCATGGCGCAAACCGCCGCCGCGCACCAACTGCGCTCCGAAGGCGCGACCGCCGTGCACGACGTCCCCGGACGCGGTCAGGCCACGACGCCCGCCGAGGCCGCCGCGCAGTTCTCCTTCAGCTGACACCTACGGCCGCAGGACGATCTTGCCGCGCGTGTGGCGCTGTTCCAGCTCGCGGTAGGCGTCCCGGACGTCGGCCAGCGGGTAGACGCCCGCGATCGGGACCTCCAGGAGTCCCTTGCCCACCAGCAGGCTCAGCTCACGCAGCACCTCGGCCGACGCGCCCGCCATGTTCCCGTCGGTCTTCACGTTGTACTTCGCGGCCGCCTCGAAGTCGATGACCGTGTTGATCCGACCGGGGTGGATGCCCAGGTGCAGCGCCAGTTCGACGTACCCGGAACCGAACGTGTCGACGAACGCGTGCACGCCGTCGGGCGCGGCTTCCTTGATCCGGTCGAGGACGCCTTCGCCGTAGGCCACCGGGATGACACCCAGCTCGTGCAGCCACGCGTGGTTCGCGGGACCGGCCAGGCCGATCACCGTCGCACCGGACAGCAGCGCCAGCTGGACGGCGAGCGATCCGACGCCGCCGGCCGCGCCCGAGACGACGACCGTGTCGCCCTCGCGCGGGCACACCGCGGCCGTCGCCGCGTAGGCGGTCGTCCCCGCGACGAACAAAGCGCCCGCGACTTCCCACGGCACGTCGTCCGGCTTCGGCGTGAGGTCCGAGGCCTCCGCGACGACGTACTCGGCGTGACTCGACCGCGTGTGCACGAAGCCGATCACCTCGTCGCCGACGGCGATCTCCTCGACGCCGTCGCCGAGTTCCGCGACGACACCCGCGAAGTCACTGCCCTGCCCGGACGGGAACGTCGCCGGGAAGCGCTCGTGCAGGAAGCCCTGCCGGATCGCGGCCTCGCCCGGGTTGATCCCGGCGGCACGGACCTCGACGAGCACCTGGCCCGGGCCCGGTGCCGGCCGCGGCACGTCCTCGACCCGGAGGACCTCCACGTCGCCGTACTCGTCGAACCTGATCGCGCGCGCCATGGGGCCTCCTAAGTCGTTGCTCGATACAAGCAACGACCGGGCGGCCGGTTTTAATTCCCGCTAGCCCGCGAGACGCCGGACGACGCCGTCGGCCAGCAGCCGGCCGCGGTCGGTCAGGACCGCGCGGCCGCGGGAGTCCAAAGCGGACGGATCGAGCAGGCCTTCGGCCGCGGCCGCCCGGGCTTCGGCGAGGCCGGGCTCGTCGAGCACGTCCAGCGGAAGCCCTTCCGCGACGCGCAGTTCGAGCATGATCCGCTCGAGGTGCTGGTCGTCGTCGCTGAGCACTTCGCGGCCGCCCGCGGGCGAGTCGCCGGCGGCGAGCAGGGCCGCGTAGCGCGCCGGGTGCTTGACGTTCCACCAGCGCACGCCACCGACGTGGCTGTGTGCGCCCGGACCGGCGCCCCACCAGTCGTCGCCGCGCCAGTAGCCGAGGTTGTGGCGGCAGCGGGCGGCGTCGGACGCCGCCCAGTTCGACACTTCGTACCAGCGCAGCCCGGCCGCCGACAGCGTCGCGTCGATCATTTCGTAGTCCGCGGCCAGCACGTCGTCGTCCGGCGCCGGCAGCTCGCCGCGGCGGACGCGGCGGGCCAGCGCGGTGCCCTCCTCGACGATCAGCGCGTACGCCGAGACGTGGTCGACCCCGGCGGCCAGCACGGCGTCGAGCGTCGACAGGAGGTCGTCGGGACGCTCGCCGGGCGTGCCGTAGATCACGTCGAGGTTCACGTGCTCGAACCCGGCCGCGCGTGCCTCGGCGGCGGCCTGGCCCGGCCGGCCGGGGGTGTGCACGCGGTCGAGGATCTTCAGCACGTGCGGCGCCGCCGACTGCATGCCGAGCGAAACGCGCGTGTAGCCGGCTTCGCGGATGCCGGCGAAGAACTCCGGCGACGTCGATTCCGGGTTCGACTCGGTCGTCACCTCGGCGCCCGGGGCGAGGCCGAAGACGTCGCAGACGGCGTCGAGCACCGAGGCGAGACCGTCGGCGCCGAGCAGCGAGGGCGTGCCGCCGCCGACGAACACGGTTTCGGCGGCGGGCGGCACGACCAGCACGCGCGCGGCGAGCTCCAGCTCGCGCCGCAGCCCGTCGAGCCAGGACTGCGGCGACGCGCCGGAGTCGAGCTCGCCCGCGGTGTAGGTGTTGAAATCGCAGTAGCCGCAGCGGGTCGCGCAGAACGGGACGTGCACGTAGACCCCGAACGGCCGGCTGCCGACGCCTTTCAGCGCGCTTTCGGGCAGCGTGAGGTCGGTCGGGGAATCGGGCATGACCCGATTGTCCCCTACGGAGCCGGGGTGTTCGCCGCCACCCACTCCGGGTCGGCGGGGATCATCTCGATGACGTCCAGCAGCACGCCGTTGGGGTCGGCGACGTAGAAGTGCCGCTGCCCCCAGGGCTCGTCGACGACCGGCGTGACCAGTTCCACACCCGCTTCCGCCAGCCGTTTCGCCTCCCCGGTCGCGTCTTCGACGACGAGCCCGAACATCAGCCCGGTCGTCTCCGCGGCCCGGTAGCCCTCGGGCACCGAATCGTGTCCGCGCCGGACGAAGCTGATCTCGTAGCCGGGCGCGCCGGCGTTGACACTCGCGAACCAGTCCAGCTCGACCGTGACCGGCAGCCCGATCACGTCCGCGTAGAAGCGGGTGGTCGCGGCGACGTCGTCGACCAGGTACCCCGCCCCGAAACCCTTGACCTGCATCCCCAGTTCCTCTCCGTCAAACCACTATGCTTGTAGTACTCTAGACGTAGTGGTTTGAATCGGGCAAGGAGAACTTCTGTGCGGCAGAACACCGAACGACGGACAGCCCTGACCGACGCGGCCATCGAGGTGCTGGCCCGGGACGGCGCGCGCGGACTCACCTACCGGGCGGTGGACACCGAGGCGGGCGTGCCGCCCGGCACGACGTCGAACTACTTCCGCGACCGCGACCAGCTGCTGGCCGAGGCGGGTGACCGCGTGCACGTCCGGCTGTCGGCGCCGGCGGAGGTCCTGGCCGATCCGCGCGCCGAAGAGCCGTCGACCGGGCGGGTCACCGCACTGCTCGGCGACCTGATGACCCGGCTGACCACCCGCCGCAGCTCCTACCTCGCGCTGCTCGAACTGCGCCTGGAGGCGAACCGGCGCCCCGATCTCGCGGCGGCGCTGACCGCGACCGTGAAGGAGAGCTTCGACATCAGCGTCGGCTTCCACGAAGCCGCCGGGCTGCCGGGCGGACGTGACGAAGTCCTGCTGCTCTATCTGGCCCTGACCGGCCTGACCGTCGAGCGGTTGACATTGCCCGAAGCCTTCTCCGGATACTCGGATGCCCAGGTCGTGGGCCTGTTGGTCGACCGCATTCTCCCAGGCGAGTGAGCCTGCTCCCAGTATTCGGGCACGCTTGGATCACATCGTGGACACGTGGCACGCTGACGCCGTGACTCATGCCGGTGTTCTCCTCGTGGCGCGCCGCCACGTCGACCTCCTGCGGGTCGCGAGCGCCCTCTGCGCACCCGTTCGTTGACTGCCGTCGCCACCACCTGCCACGAATCTGGACAGCCGGCGCCGGGGGAAACCGCGAGCCGGTGTCCTCCGCTGCCACGAAAAGCCTCTCGGAGGACGCCGTCATGGCCACGCCCACGCGTCAGACCCCCGCCCGCCCCGCGCGCGCCAAGCAGAAGCGCGGTGAGGGGCAGTGGGCGCTCGGTTACCGGGAGCCGCTGAACCCGAACGAGCGGTCCAAGAAGGACGACCACCCGCTCAACGTGCGGGCGCGGATCGAGAACATCTACGCCCACCGCGGGTTCGACGCGATCGACCCCGGTGACCTGCGCGGCCGGTTCCGCTGGTTCGGCCTCTACACCCAGCGCAAGCCGGGCATCGACGGCGGCCGCACCGCGACGCTGGAGCCCGAAGAGCTCGACGACCGCTACTTCATGCTGCGGGTCCGGCTCGACGGCGGTGCGCTGACCACGGAGCAGCTGACCGTCCTCGGCGAGATCTCGCAGGCGTACGCGCGGGACACCGCCGACATCACCGACCGGCAGAACATCCAGTACCACTGGATCCGGATCGAGGACGTGCCGACGATCTGGGCGAAGCTCGAGAACGCCGGCATGACCACGATGGAGGCGTGCGGCGACAGCCCGCGCGTCATGCTCGGCTCGCCGGTCGCCGGCATCTCGGCCGCGGAGGTCATCGACGGCACGCCCGCGCTGGACGAGATCAAGCGCCGCTACATCGGCAAGCCCGAGTTCGCGAACCTGCCGCGCAAGTTCAAGACCGCGATCTCCGGCCTCCCCGACGTGGCGCACGAGATCCACGACGTCGCGTTCGTCGGCGTGAACCACCCCGAACACGGCCCCGGCTTCGACGTCTGGGTCGGCGGCGGCCTGTCGACCAACCCGATGCTCGGGCAGCGCCTCGGCGCCTGGGTTTCGCGGGACGAGGTGCCCGACGTCTGGGAAGGCGTCATCTCGATCTTCCGCGACTACGGCTACCGGCGGCTGCGCTCCCGGGCCCGGATCAAGTTCCTCGTGAAGGACTGGGGTGCGGAGAAGTTCCGGCAGGTGCTGCAGGACGAGTACCTCAAGCGCGAGCTGATCGACGGCCCACCGCCGGAGAACCCGGCCCTGCCGGTCGACCACGTCGGGGTGCACCCACAGGTCGACGGCAACTTCTACGTCGGCGCGGCGCCGATCGCCGGACGCGCGAGCGGCGGCACGCTCGTCGCCGTCGCCAAGGCGGCCGAGCGGGCCGGCTCGACCCGGGTGCGGTTCACGCCGCTGCAGAAGATCGTCGTGCTGGACGTGCCCGAGGCCCAGGTCCCCGCGCTCGAGGCCGAGCTGGCCGAGATCGGGCTGGAGACGAAGCCGTCGCCGTGGCGGCGCGGTGTGATGGCCTGCACCGGGCTGGAGTTCTGCAAGCTCGCCATCGTCGAGACGAAGGCCCGCGCGCAGCAGCTCGTCGCGGACCTGGAGAAGTCCCTCGCGGACATCCAGGACGGCCTCGACACGCCGGTCACCGTGCACCTCAACGGCTGCCCGAACTCCTGCGCGCGGATCCAGACCGCGGACATCGGCCTCAAGGGCCAGATCGTCACCGACGCCGACGGCAACCAGGTCGAAGGCTTCCAGGTGCACCTCGGCGGCGGGCTCGGCCTCGACGCCGGGTTCGGCCGGAAACTGCGTGGCCACAAGGTGACTTCGGGCGAGCTGACCGGGTACGTCGAGCGCGTGGTGCGGGCGTACGTGGCCGGCCGCGAACCCGGCGAGCGGTTCCCGCAGTGGGCCGCGCGGGCCGAAGAAAGCGCGCTCCAGTGACCGAGCGAGCCACGCCGTACTACTGCCCCTATTGCGGCGACGAGGACCTGCGGCCGGAAGAGAACGGCGGCTGGCTGTGTTCCGGCTGTCGCCGGGTTTTCTCGGTCAAGTTCCTCGGACTGTCCCTTCCGGAGGTGTCCCGATGACCGCCACTGCCGACTACAAGACCCTCGCCGAGCGCGCTTCTCGCGAACTCGCCGACGCCAGCGCCGACGAGGCGATCCGCTGGACCGTCGAAACGTTCGGCGACGACTTCATCGTCGCGTCCAACATGCAGGACGCCGTCCTGATCGACCTCGCCACGAAGGTGAAGTCCGATGTGGACGTCCTCTTCCTGGAGACGGGCTACCACTTCCCGGAGACGATCGGCACGCGGGACGCCGTGCAGGCGGTCTACCCGGACGTTCGCATCGTCAACGCGCAGGCCGAGCAGAGCGTCGCCGAGCAGGACGCCGAATACGGCGCGAAGCTGCACGACCGTGACGCCACGCTGTGCTGCAACCTGCGGAAAGTGGTGCCGCTGCGCAAGACCCTGGCGAACTACTCGGCGTGGATCACCGGTGTCCGCCGGGTCGACGCGCCGACCCGCGCGAACACCCCGATCGTCACCTGGGACGACCGCAACGGCCTGGTGAAGGTCAACCCGATCGCGGCGTGGAGCGACGACGAGTTCAACGGCTACATCCGGGACCACTCGATCCTGGAGAACCCGCTGGTCTCGATCGGCTACCTCTCGATCGGCTGCGCGCCCTGCACGGCTCGCGTGGAGCCCGGCCAGGACCCGCGCAGCGGCCGGTGGGCGGGCCAGAGCAAGACCGAGTGCGGACTGCACGGCTGAGGAAGGGACGCATGACGACCTTGGAGCCCGCTACTGACGCGGCGCAGGACAATCTCGCGGCTTTGGAGTCCGAAGCCATCCACATCTTCCGGGAGGTGGCGGGCGAGTTCGACCGGCCGGTGATCCTCTTCTCCGGCGGCAAGGACTCGACCCTGCTGCTGCACCTGGCGATCAAGGCGTTCTGGCCGGCGCCGGTGCCGTTCCCGCTGCTGCACGTCGACACCGGGCACAACTTCGACGAGGTCATCGAGTTCCGCGACCGCGTGGTCGAGCGCCACGGCCTGCGCCTGGTCGTCGCGAAGGTCCAGGACTGGATCGACGACGGGCGGCTGGAAGAGCGCGCCGACGGGATGCGCAACCCGCTGCAGACCACGCCGTTGCTCGACACGATCGCGGAGAACAAGTTCGACGCCGTGTTCGGCGGCGGCCGCCGCGACGAGGAACGCGCCCGGGCGAAGGAGCGGATCTTCAGTCTTCGCAACGCCTTCGGCCAGTGGGAACCGCGCCGGCAGCGGCCCGAGCTGTGGAACCTCTACAACGGCCGGCACCGCCCGGGCGAGCAGGTCCGCGTCTTCCCGCTGTCCAACTGGACCGAGGCCGACGTCTGGAACTACATCGCCCGCGAGAAGGTCGAACTGCCGTCGATCTACTACGCGCACCAACGCGAGGTCTACCTGCGCGACGGGATGTTGCTGGCCGAAGGCCCGTGGGGCGGCCCGCGGCCCGGTGAAGAGATCCGCGAGCGGACCGTCCGCTACCGGACCGTCGGCGACGGCTCGTGCACCGGGGCGATCGAGTCCACCGCGACCACCGTCGAAGACGTCATCGCCGAGGTGTCGGCCTCGCGGCTGACCGAACGCGGCTCCAGCCGCGCCGACGACCGGATGTCCGAGGCGGCGATGGAAGACCGCAAGCGTGAGGGGTACTTCTGATGAGCTCGCTTCTCCGCTTGGCCACGGCCGGCAGCGTCGACGACGGAAAGTCCACTTTGGTCGGCCGTCTGCTGTACGACACGAAGTCGGTGCTCGCCGACCAGCTCGACGCCGTCACGCGCGCGTCCGTCGACAAGGGACTGTCCACTCCGGACCTGTCGCTGCTCGTCGACGGCCTGCGCTCGGAGCGCGAGCAGGGCATCACCATCGACGTCGCCTACCGGTACTTCGCCACGCCGAAGCGGTCGTTCGTGCTGGCCGACACACCGGGGCACGTGCAGTACACGCGTAACACGGTGACCGGCGCGTCGACCGCGCAGCTGGCCGTGCTGCTGGTCGACGCGCGCAAGGGCGTCATCGAGCAGACCCGGCGGCACGCGGCCGTGCTGGCCCTGCTCGGCGTGCCGCAGCTGGTGCTCGCGGTGAACAAGATCGACCTGGTCGACTACGACGAGGCGACCTTCACCGTGATCGCCGAGGAGTTCGCCGCGCACGCCCTTTCGCTGGGCTACGCACGGGGTTCGGTCCTCGCGATCCCGGTGTCCGCGCTGGAAGGCGACAACGTCGCGACCCGCTCGGAGCGGACGCCTTGGTACACCGGCCCGAGCCTGCTGGAGCACCTGGAGGACGTGCCGGTCGCGCCGGACCCGCACGACTCGGCACTGCGGTTCCCGGTGCAGTACGTCATCCGCCCGCGCACGCCGGAGTACCTCGACTACCGGGGTTACGCGGGCCAGATCGCCGCGGGCACGGTCCGGCCGGGCGACGAGATCGTCGTGCTGCCGCAGGGCATCCGCAGCCGCGTCGAGCGCATCGACACCGCCGACGGCCCCTTGGCCGAGGCCGGCGCCGGGACGTCGGTGACGCTGCTGCTGACCGACGACATCGACATCTCCCGCGGCGACCTGATCGCCGCGGCGGACGCACCGCCGCGGGTCACCGACGAGATCACCGGCACGCTGTGCTGGCTGTCGTCGAAGCCGCTGAAGGCGGGTGCGCGCGTGCTGGTCAAGCACGGCACCCGCACGGTCCAGGCACTGGTCGGCGAGCTGCACGCGCGGTTCGACGAGCAGACACTGTCCAGTGTGGACTCGCCTGCTTCGCTGGAGCTCAACGACATCGGCCGCGTCACGCTGCGGCTGGCCGAAGAGCTGGGCGTGGACGACTACGGCGTCAGCCCGCGCACGGGAGCGTTCCTGGTGATCGACCCGAAGGACGGCGACACGCTGGCCGCGGGCCTGGTGGGTGAGCGCTTCTCGTGACGCCACCCCTGATCGCCGTCGCGCACGGCAGCCGCGACCCCCGCTCGGCGGCGACCGTGCGGGCACTCGTCGACGTCGTGCGCGCGCAGGCGCCGGGCGTGCCGGTGCACGAGTCCTTTCTGGACTTGTCCGCCCCGCTCGTCACCGACGTGTTGCGGGGGTTGTACGACTCCGGCCACCGGACCGCGGTGGTGGTGCCGCTGCTGCTGGGCAGCGCGTTCCACGCGCGGGTCGACTTGCCGGCGTTGATCGAGGACGTCGTTTCTTCGTGCCCCGGCTTCCGGAACCAGGTGTCGGACGTGCTGGGCGCGGACCCGGCACTGGAGGAGGTGGCCCTGGACCGGCTGGCCGCCGCGCCGCGCCGGCGTGACACGGGGGTGCTGCTGAGCGCGGTGGGGTCGTCCAACGCTTCGGCGAACGCGGTCGTCGCTTCGCTGGCGGCGCGGTGGGAAGAGCGGCTGGGGGTCCCGGTGAGCGAGGCGTTCGCTTCGGCTACGCAGCCGGCCATCCCGGCCGCGGCCGAGCGGTTGCGTTCACGCGGGGTGCGGCACTTGGTCGTGGCGTCGTGGTTCCTGGCGCCGGGGTTGCTGCCGGACCGGATCGCCGCACTGGCCCGCGACGAGGACCCGCAGGCGTTCGTCGCGGAACCCCTCGCCGACGACCCGCGGGTCGCGGACGTCGTGATCAGCAGGTACGCCACCGCGGTGAGCGGGCTGCTCCGCCAGTACGCCTGACCCGACGTCCGTGAGTACGAAGCCGCCGCCGGGTCCGAAGCCGCGCGGACGAACCGCAAGCTCCACGACCGCTGGGCCACGACCCCGCTCGCACAGCTGCCCCAGGAGCTCCCCGCGGCGCAGTGGACCGAATCTCGCGTGCGAGAGGTGTGCGAAGCCGACTACGCCACCAGCTTCGGCGAGCGCGACCCCGGTACGCTCACGTGCCTGACGGACTACGCCCGGCAGGCCGGGTTCGACGGCGAACTGCCGGACGTCCTGCGCGCCGTCGACGCCGCGACGCGGAAGCTGGGCTGGTCCGACCGTGACCAACGGCTGGAGACAGCCCTCGCCTACTACGAAACGACCCATCGCGGCGACGCCGCGACCGTACCCGCCGTCACCTACCTCGTTCCGGAGCCGGCGTCCGGGACGACGGACTGTGGCGGGCCGAGCTCCCTGAGCGTGTCGTCGGTGGAGCGGTCGAGCGCTCCGTGGGCGAAGGAGTTCGTCGAGCGGCCGGTGTACGACCCGGTCTTCGAGCGGTCGAGCGGGCCGCCGGCCGCGACCACGGCGCCCGAGCTGCTGCGCGGACACCGGTTCGTGCTGACCTTCGGCGTGGGCAGCCGGTGCCGGCTTCCCGTCGGATGATCCACTGTCGGTAGCGCAGGGCGACTCACCACCGCCAAAAGGCGAGTCTTATTCACATTTGACTTCACCCTGCGCGTATGGGAACGGTAAATCCTTGACGCGCTAGTTAACTTGCCGGTAACTATCTAAACGCTGCGCAGCTTTCTCCCTCCCCTCTTGAAACCGCAGGTAGGTGGATACAGATGAAAGCTCTTCACCTTTCCAAGCTCGGCGTCCTGGTCGCGGTCGCGGCCCTCCCGATCGCTCTCGCCGCCCCGGCGCAGGCGGCCACCGCAGTCACCTTCGACTGTCAGGCCGACGCCCCGATCGTCGGGCCGCAACAGGTGTCGCTGAACCAGGACACCGAGGTCACCGCGCCCGCCACGGTCGCGCCCGGTGGGGCGTTCGACGTCGTCATCGATCCCGCGCCGAACACCGTGCCGAGCGAGGTGAGCGGGAACAAGGTCAAGAACATCAACACCTTCGCGCTGAAGTTCCCGGTCCCGGCCAACTCCACGTACGTCGGCGCGGACCTGACCGGGGGCTCCGGGCTCGGCAGCACCGCGCCCACCATCGCGGTCGCGAACGGCGTCGCGACCCTGAGCTTCCCCGGCCCGATCGCCGGCGGCGCCACCTTCGAGCTGCCGACCATCACCGCCCACCTGACCGCGGGCCAGTCGGGCACGATCGAGACGAAGCTGTCCGGCACCAGCTACAGCGACCCGGGCCTGACGTTCAAGGCGGTGGCGAGCACGATCATCGGCGACCTCACCGCCCCGACGGCGTGCTTCCCCAACCCCAGCCCGGTCTTCACCACGACGACCATCGGCTGACCGCCGGGCCACCCCGCGGGTGAGATCCCGCGGGGTGGCCCGCGTAACACCGGCCGCGCGCCGCGGATGTGCAAGGGTGTCGGTCATGGCTGACGAACTGGTGCACTACGACGTGGTGGGCGGCACCGCCACGATCACCCTGGACTCCCCGCACAACCGCAACGCGCTCTCGGCCCAGCTCCGCCGCGAGCTCTCGGACTCGCTGGCCAAGGCGGCGGGCGACGACGCCGTGCGCGTGATCGTGCTGACCCACACGGGTCCGGTGTTCTGCGCCGGGATGGACCTCAAGGAGGCCCGCGGCGCCGGCGCGGGCGACCAGGGCGTGAACGAGTTCCCGAAGATCCTCGAGCAGCTGTGGACGAGCCCGAAGCCCGTCGTCGCGCGCCTGGCCGGCCCCGCGCGAGCCGGTGGCATCGGCATGGTCGCCGCGTGCGACATCGCCGTCGCCGTGCCGGAAGCGACGTTCGCCTTCTCGGAGGTCCGCATCGGCGTGGTCCCGGCCGTGATCTCCCTGACGGTCCTGCCGCGGCTGAACGCGCGCGCGGCGCACGAGCTGTTCCTGACCGGCGACACCTTCGACGCCCGCCGCGCGGTCGAGATCGGCCTGCTGAACTCGGCGACGTCCGACTTGGACGCCGAAGTCACGCGGTTCGTGAAGGCGCTGGCGGCGGGCGGCCCCAAGGCACTCGCCGAGACGAAGGCGCTGCTGAGCCGCCCCCGCCCGGCCACGCCGTCGGAGGGCTTCGAGGAAATGCTGGGGCTGTCGGCCAAGTTCTTCGCGAGCGAGGAAGGCCAGGAGGGCATCCTCGCCTTCGCCCAGAAGCGCAAGCCGAACTGGGTACCGCAGGACTAGCCGGTGGCGACGGCCCGCTCGCGCGGAACCAGCGCGAGCAGGCCCGTCACCCCGCCGCACACCGCGGCGACCACGTACACCGGCGTCAAACCCCCGGCCTGGTAAGCGATCCCGAGCACCGCGACCCCCAGCGTCTGTCCGAACTGGCGGGTCGTCGTGAGGATCCCCGCGGCCATCCCGGCCCGTCCCGGCGGCGCCGCGGCCGTGATCGCCGCTCCTGTTGCCGGGCCCGCGATCCCCACGCCCACGCCGGTCACCGCCAAGCCGAGCCGGATCCCGGCGACCAGCAGCACCAGGCAGCCGAGCGCGCCCAGCAGCACCCCGGCCCCCAGCAGGACCCGCGGCGGGAACCGGTGCAGGACCTTGCCCAGGAACGTCGAGGTCAGGAACGACGCCACGGCCAGTGGCGCCATCGCGAGCCCGGCCTCGACCGGCGAATGCGAACGGCTCAGCCACAACGACACGTACACCAGTGCCGCGAAGGTCAGCGTCGACGCCGCCGCGCACGCGACCAGCGCCGTGAACCGGCCGTCGCGGAAAAACCCCAGCTCCAGCAACGGTTCCGCCCGGCGCCGTTCCACGATCACGAACCCCGCCAAGGCGACCGCCGAAACCACCAGTGCGACCGGTTCCGAAGTCAACCCGTGCACCAGGCTCGCGGCGAACACCGCGAACCACACCGCGCCCGCGACGTCGAACCGGCCACGCCGGGCCGGGGTGGCCGGCCGCAACGCCACCGCCGCGAGCACCGCGGTGAGCAACGCCGGCGGCACGTTGACGAAGAAGATCGCCGCCCAGCCGAAGTACTCCGTCAGCACGCCGCCCACCACCGGACCCGCCGCCGCGCCGAGCCCGTTCACCGCGAAGAACACGCTGATCGCCGTCCCCCGCGCCCGCCCGTCGTAGCACGCGGCCAGCACCGCGAACCCCGTCACCGCCAGCGCCGCGCCGCCGACCGCCTGCACCCCGCGGGCCGCGATCAACGTCCCGATGTCCCCGGCGAACCCGCAGGCCAGGGACGCCAGCCCGAACACCGCCACCCCGGCGAGGAACACCCGCCGCAGACCCCAGCGGTCCGCGAGCGAACCCACCGCGAGCATCAGCACCGCCAGGACGAGCGTGTAGACGTCCGGCACCCACTGCAGCTGCTCGACCGACGCCGACAGGTCGGCGCCGATCCGGGGCAGCGCCACCGTCACGACGGTGGTGTCCAGCAGGAACAGGAACGACCCGGCACAGACCGCGACGAGCGGCCACCACTTGCGCATCGAAACTCCCTTCGTGTGCCCCGAAGGGTGTGGTCACGGCGCCGATCGCTACCAGACAAATCGACAAATCCGCCGGATACCGTCATGAGCTACCGTCGACGCATGGAAACCGTCACGCTCGACGACGTCGACCGCGGCCTGGTCCACGCCCTGCAGCTCGACGGCCGGGCGCCGATGCGCACCCTCGGACAGGTGCTCGGCGTCTCGGAGAACACCGTCGCCCGGCGCTACCAGCGGCTGCGGACCGCCGGCGTCCTGCGCGTCACGGGCGCGGTCAACGGCGGCGAAGTCGGTTACACGAGCTGGACCCTGCGCCTGCGCACGACCCCGGACGCCGGGGCCGCCGTCGCGGACGCACTCGCCGACCGCCCCGACGTTTCGTGGGTGCACCTGCTCTCCGGCGGCACCGAGATCTCCTGCACCGTGCACGCACCCGGCTCGGCCGGGCGGGACGACCTCCTGCTGCGCAAGCTGCCGCGCGCGAACCGCGTCACCGCTGTTTCGGCGCACGAACTGCTGCACACGTTCGCACTCCCGGACGGGTGGGGCGGCCTGCACTGCCTGTCCCCCGGCCAGATCAAGCGACTGCGGCCGCCGCCACCCGAAGGCGCCGGTGTTCCGCCGGAGCCGGCGGACCGGCCCCTGCTCGACGCCCTCGCCCACGACGGGCGCGCGAGCTACACGACCCTGGCGAAGGTCACCGGCTGGGCCGACTCGACGGTGCGGCGCCGGATGGAGGTGCTGCGGCGCCACGGCACGCTGACCTACCACCTCGACCTCTCGCCGGCCGGGCTCGGCTTCCACTCCGAGACGCGGCTGTGGCTGACGGTGTCACCGGCGCACCTGGCCGAGGCGGGTGCGGCGCTGGCGAGTCACCCGGAGACGTCGTTCGCCGTCGCGACGACCGGCGGCACGAACCTCACGGCGATGGTGAACTGCCGCGACGCGCGCGACTTCTACCGCTACCTCACCGACCGCGTCGCCGGGATCCGCGGGGTGCAGACGCTCGAAAGCGCACCCGTGATCCGGACCGTCAAGCGCCTCAGGCGTCCGGCAGCACGACCGTGAGCCGCCACGAACCGGCGCTGCGGCCGCTCGGCCCGAGCGCGCGCTGCGCGTCGGAAAGCACGCTGCGGATCGCCAGGTACGTCTTGGGTTCGGCCGTGCGCAACGCTTCCGAGCCCGGCCAGATCAGCACGTGCTCCCCCGGCGGCAGCCAGGAGAGGTCGGTCAGGCAGTCGTACAGCGCGTCGAGGTTGTGGCCGAAGTAGTCCGGAAAGGACAGTGCCTCGGCGAACGCCGTCAGCGTGCTCGCCTTGTCCACGGTCGCCCGCGAATTCACGAGGTGCGGGTACGCGCCCCTCGCGAAGGCCGCCTCCGCGGCGGCCTTCGCCTGCTCCGAGGCGCTCATCGGGCCGGGTCCACGACGACGAACGACGCGTAGTGGTCGCCGGTGTAGTACAGCTCGTGCGCCTGCCCGGTGATCAGCCGCCGCGCGCCGCGGTCGGCGCTGCCCGGGGTCTTCACGGTGTACTCGTGGTAGTAGCCGGACTTCTTGCCGGGCAAGCGCTTCTCGCGGTTTTCGAACACGACGTCGTCGTTGCGCGGGTACGGGTACGGCCCGCCCTTTTCGATCAGCTTCCACGTGTCGGACGCCTGTGGCGGCAGCGTCGAGAGGCCCTTGAGGGGCAGCCCGGAGTCCGCGCCCGGCACGGCCGCGCCGCCCTTGGCCGGCGCGCTCGCCGAGGGGCTGGGTGAGGGTGCCGCCGGGGAGCCGTCGCTGACGACGTCCTTGACCAGCCAGCCCCCCAGCACCAGCACGAGGAGCCCGATCAGCGCGGCGGTGATCCGCCTTCGGTTGAACATGGTGCGCCAGCCTAGGACGGGGTGTCGGAGCGGTCGTCGTCACGCCCCGGAGCGAGCCTGCGGGCGAAGAGCCCGACGAGCTTGTCGAGCACCCACGCGGCGGCCAGGCACAGCGGTACGACGACCACCATGACCAGCACGAACTGGACCGGGAACCACGCCTGGGCGAGCCACAGCTCGACCCCGTCCCACCAGTCGGCAAGCCCGTTGAACACGGTGTGAGCCTACGCGCGCCCTGCTGCCCCCGCGCTCCCGGGGAGGTACGTTGCCACTCATGTTCGCCGTGTACGCGCAGGAACCCAACGCCGAAAGCCCGCTGGACTCGCTCGTCGTGGGCGAGCGCCCCGAACCCGACGTGCCGGAGGGCTGGGTCCGCGTGCACGTCAAGGCGGCCAGCCTCAACATGCACGACCTCTGGACGCTCCGCGGCGTCGGCATCAAGCCCGAGCAGTTCCCGATGATCCTCGGCTGCGACGGCGCGGGGACCCTCGACGACGGCTCCGAGGTCGTCGTCCACGCCGTGATCAACGCGCCGGGCTGGCAGGGCGACGACACCCTCGACCCGAAGCGGAGCCTGCTCACCGAGAAGCACCAGGGCACGTTCGCCGACCACGTGATCGTGCCGGCGCGCAACGTCGTGCCGAAGCCGGCCGCGCTGAGCTTCGCCGAGGCCTCCGTCATGGGCACGGCGTGGCTGACCGCCTACCGGATGCTCTTCGTGAAGTCCGGGCTGCGGCCGGGCCAGACGATGCTGGTGCAGGGTGCCTCCGGCGGCGTCTCGACGGCGCTGGTGCAGCTCGGCCGCGCGGCCGGGTTGCGGGTCTGGGTGACCGGCCGGTCCGAGGAGAAGCGCGCGCTCGCCTCGAGCCTCGGCGCGCACCAGACGTTCGAATCGGGCGCGCGGCTGCCCGAGCGCGTCGACGCCGTGTTCGAGACCGTCGGCAAGGCAACCTGGTCGCATTCGGTCAAATCCCTCAAGCCGGGCGGCATCATCGTGGTGTCCGGGTCGACCAGCGGCGCGGACGCGGGCGCGGAGCTGCAGCGCGTCTTCTTCCTCCAGCTGCGCGTCGCCGGCTCGACCATGGGCACCCGCGACGAGCTCGCGGACCTGCTCGCCTACCTCGACCTGACCGGGGTGCGGCCGCAGATCGGTGCCGAACTGCCCTTCACCGAGGCCCCTAAGGGGTTCCGGGCGATGCTCGACGGCGAGACCGCCGGCAAGATCGTCTTCACTCGCTAGACCCCCGCTGAGCTGGGCGGATCGGCTTGTTCCGCCCAGCTCGGCATCTCGTGAATCCCTAACGTACTCAGTTCGAGACCCGGTCGTTAGCACCTTAATTCGACCAAAACCCAATGGTCGCAAGGTAATCTCGGGGTATGACCGCGACGAAGCGGCCCGCCTCGGCTGGACCGGGCGGCCGGTCCAGCAGCGACCCGGACCCGATCCGGGTCTCCTTCCGGCGCTACGCCGGTGTCCGCACCCGCGTCCTGGAGGTCGGCGAAGCCGCTCCGGACCCGGAACTCCCCCGTCGTTCCCTGCGTCGCCGCGCGGCCACGCCGCACGTCAAGCCCGCGGCACCGAGGCTGGTGCTGCTGCACGGCTACTGCGACAGCGCCGACACGTGGCGCCCCGCCCTGGAGCAGCTCGCGGCCGCCGGGATCCCGGCGGTCGCGGTGGATCTGCCCGGGTTCGGCGACGCGCAGCCGCTGCGACCCGGCCCGATGCTGCCCCAGCTCGACGCGTTCACCACCGCCGTCGTGCGCGAACAAGCCGTGCTCGGCTCGGTCGTGCTGGCCGGGAACTCCCTCGGCGGCACGATGAGCCTTCGCGCGGCTCAAAACAGTCGTCTTCCGATCTCCGGCGTCGTCTCGATCGCCGCGCCCGGGTTCGTCGACTCGTGGCTGATCCGCGCGGTGGCCCGCTATCCGCTGCCGCTGCGGCTGTATTCGGCGCTGCCGGTTCCCGTGCCGGGTTTCCTGGTGCGCAAGGTCGCCGAGCAGGTCGTCCCGCGGCTGCTGTACGCCGACTCCAGCGTCGCCGACGCCGTGCAGGTGCAGCGCTTCACCGCGCTGTTCCCCGACTACCGCTCGACCAAGAGCCGCCTCGAGCAGGCCCGGCAGCTGGTCGCGGAACTCGCCGACGCCTACCGGCTCGAGTCGGTGAAGGTGCCGCTGCTGGTCGTCGCGTGCGGCAAGGACAAGCTCGTCACCGCGGCGTCCGGGCGGCAGCTGCACACGCTGGTGCCGCACAGCCGGCTGCTCGTCCGCGAGGACTGGGGGCACTGCCCGCAGCTGGACGACCCGGTGGAGATCGCCGAGCTGCTCGGCTACTTCGCGGCGAGCGCGGTCCGGACCACCCAGGCCAAGCGCGCCGCGGCGACGGCGGCCGTGAGCGAGGACACCGCGGCGGGCTGAGCGGCTCACACTGTCTTCACAGCGGGATCGCGGTAGGTTCCGGCCTTGGGTCCGTGATCCGGGCCCGTCCACCGCGACGTTCGGGAGTCGATGATGTCCTCTCCAGTGGGTGCCGGCTCCGGCATCTTCCGGCGCAAGCCGATCGACCAGATCCAGGACACTTCGGATAGTGGTGGCCTGAAACGCACTTTGGGTCTGTGGCAGCTGACCGCCATCGGCATCGGCGGCATCATCGGCGCCGGGATCTTCGCCCTCGCCGGCAGCGTCGCGCACGGCGACGACTCGGCGGGCATCCCGGGCGTCGGCCCGGCCGTGCTGATCTCGTTCCTCATCGCCGGTGTCGCGAGCGCCGCGGCGGCGTTCTCCTACGCGGAGTTCGCGGGCCTGATCCCGAAGGCCGGTTCGGCCTACACCTACGGCTACGCGGTGCTCGGCGAGGTCGTCGGCTGGTTCATCGGCTGGGACCTGCTGCTGGAGTACACCGCGATCGTGTCGGTCGTGGCGATCGGCATCTCCGGCTACTTCAGCTTCCTGCTCGGCCAGCTCGGCCTCGACCTGCCCGCGTGGATGCTCGGCGCGCCCGGCACCGGGCCGGGCCACAAGGTCGACCTGTTCGCCGCGCTGCTGTGCCTGCTGATCGCGTACCTGCTCAACCGCGGCATCCGCAGCGCCGCCCGGTTCGAGACGGCGATGGTCGGGATCAAGGTCCTGATCGTGCTGGTGGTCATCCTGGTCGGCTTCTTCTACGTCAAGACCGGCAACTACACGCCGTTCGCCCCGGCCGGCTTCGGCGGCGCGGTGACCGGCGCGGCGACAGTGTTCTTCGCGGTCTTCGGTTATGACGCCATGAGCACCGCCGCGGAGGAGTCGAAGGACGCGCAACGGCACATGCCGAAGGCGATCCTCTACTCGCTGGCCATCTCGATGGTCCTGTACGTGCTGGCCTGCCTGGTGCTGACCGGCATGCAGAAGTACACCGAAATCGACCCGAAGAGCGGCTTCTCGACGGCGTTCAAGTCGGTCGGGCTGTCCGGGCTGGCCACGGTGATCGCGATCGGCGCCATCATCGGCATCCTCACCGTGCTGTTCACGTTCCTGATGGGCGCCACCCGCGTCGGCTACTCGATGAGCCGCGACGGCCTGCTCCCGGCGTGGTTCGGCAAGACGAACGTCAAGCGCCAGGTGCCGAGCCGGATGACGTGGATCCTCGGCGGCGCGTCCGCGATCATCGCCGGCGTGCTCCCGATCGGCGAGGCCGCGGAGCTGACGAACATCGGCATCCTGCTCGCGTTCGTCGTGGTCTGCGTCGCGGTGATCGTGCTGCGCTACAAGCAGCCGGACCTGCCGCGGACGTTCAAGACGCCGGGCATGCCGGTGGTCCCCGCGATCGGCGTCGTGTTCTCGATCTGGCTGATCACGTTCCTGCAGCCGGCCACCTGGATCCGGTTCGGCGTCTGGTTCGTCATCGGCCTGGTGATCTACTTCCTCTACAGCCGGCGGCACTCGCTCCTGAACCGCGCTCCCGGCTCTGCCGAAGAGCGCGGCTAGCGGATCCGGTCGAGGCGGGCGGCGGCGGCGCGCGCCTCGACCTTCAGCCGCTCGAGGATGACGGCGGCCGAGGCGTCGTAGGCGAGCGGATACGTCTGGCCCGCCCACAGCGAGATCGCCTCCGGGTCACCGGCTTTCGCCGAGGCCTTGCGCACCGGGCCCGCGAGGTGGTTGAGCTGCGGGTACGCCGCGGGCGCGCCCTCGGAGAGCGCGTCCATGAACTTGTTGACCAGCCCGCGCGCCGGGCGTCCGCTGAAGGCGCGGGTGAACGCCGTTTCGCGCTCGGCGAGCGCGAGGGCCTTGCGGTGCGCCTCGGAGGTCCCGGCTTCGTCCGCCCGCAGGAAGATCGTGCCCAGCTGGGCGGCGACGGCCCCGGCGGCGAGCACGGCCGCGACGTCCGCGCCGTGCACGAGGCCGCCGGCGGCGATCAGCGGCAGCTCGACCCGGGCGGCGACCAGGCGCAGCAGCGCGAGGACGCCGTATTCGGCGCCGCCGCCGGGCAGGTGGGCGTCGTCGGTGAAGAGACTCCGGTGCCCGCCCGCTTCGAAGCCCTGGACGACGAGCGCGTCAGCGCCGAGGTCCGCGGCCCGTTGCGCGGCTTCGGGGGTGGTCACGGTGACGACGACCGCGCTGCCGGCCTCCTTGAGGCGCACGACGTCCGACGGCGAGGGCGGGCCGAAGGTGAACGACACCACGGGGACCCGCTTCTCGAGCACGACGTCCAGCTTCGCGGCGTAGTTGTCGTCGTCCCACTTCGGTTCGCCGAGCTCGACGTCGTACTCGCGGGCGAAGGCTTCGAGCCGGTCTCGGTACGCGGAGACGTCGACGCCGGTGTCCGGCTGCGGGACGAAGAGGTTGACGCCGAATCCGCCGTCGGTGAGCTCCCGCGTCCGGTCGATCTGCGTGGCGAGCGCCGCGGGCGTGAGCATGCCGGCGCTGAGGAAGCCGAAGCCACCGGCCTCGGTCACCGCGGCGACCAGCTCCGGGGTGGTGGGCCCGCCCGCCATCGGCGCGGCGACGACCGGGAACGTCAGCTCGTCGAACATGGTCCTGAGCGTAGTACTCAGGCGGGCAGCACCATCGTGTAGAGCTTCGTGACGAGGCCGTCCTCGACGAGCGCGACGTCGATCCCCCGGACGACGGGCGGTGCCCCCTCCGGGCCGAACGCCCAAGCGAGGTGACCCAGGTCGTGGTTGACCAGAACCGGGCCGTCCGGCACGAACACGAACCCCGGGGACTGGTCCAGGAGCCCCTTCGCCTTGGCGTTCAGCTCGTCGTGCCCGGTCGCGACGCCTTCGGGATCGGCGAACTCGACGTCGGTCGCGTACGTCGCCGCGATCGCCTTAGCGCGCCGGTCGTCGTCGCGCTCGTTGAAGACCTCGAGCAGGTTCGCCCGCATCAGTTCGGCCACCGTCGCCATGTCGTACCTCCTGGGTTCGGCGCCATATTACGTGACATGTCACGCAACTGTCAGGGGTGGTCGTCCGGCCGCGGCAGGCTGCCGTGCTCGACGAGCGCGTCGTAGACCCGTTCCAGCAGCGCCGCCAGCTGGGGTTTTTCCCCTGGCCCCAGCGCGTCCAGGAACGCCTTGCGCACGAACTCGACGTGGTCCGGCGCGGCCTCGCGCAACGCCGTCCAGCCGGCCTCGGACAGCACCACCTCGGTGGCGCGCCGGTCTTCGGGACTCACGCCGGTCGCGACCAGGCCGCGTTCACGCATCCGCTTGAGGTGGTGCGAGAGCCGGCTGCGCTCCCAGCCGATGCGGATCGCCAGGTCCGTGACCCGCATCCGGCCGCCGGACTCGCTCGTCAGGGCGACCAGTACGTGGTAGTCGGCGAGCGACAGGCCGCTGTCGGCCCGCAACTGGCGGTTCAGCTCGTACTCCAGGCGGAGGTGCACTTTCATGTACGCGTACCAGGCGGCCGTTTCGGCGGGCGAAAGCAGCGCGAACGGCGAGCCCGGCGCGAACTCCTGCGGCATCGCGCGAGCTTAACCACCCAGTTTGGTCTAGACCATCGTCGGCGGAAATGCGACGATCCGGGCAGGTGCGACGGCGAGGTCGCGCCCTTCCCGCCAGGAGGTCCCCGGTGAAGCAGTCCTACGCGCGGCGGCTCGGCCGCGCACTCGCCGTGCTGGCCCTGGTCGGCGCCGGTACGACAGCCGCCCACCTCACGCCGGCCGCGGCGGCCACGCCGGCGTTGCAGTCGATCGTGCCGGTGCCGGTCTCGGTGACCCCGGCCGCCGGCGTCACGTTCCCGCTGGTCGCGACGACGAAGATCGTCACCGAGGCCGGGTCGGCGCCGGCCAAACAGGTCGGCGACTACCTCGCCGGCGTCCTGCGGCCCTCGACCGGGTTCGCGCTGCCGGTGTCCGACGCCCCGGCGTCCGTGCCGGCCGACAGCGTGGCGCTGCTGCTCAGCGGCGCACCCGCGTCCGTCGGCGCGCAGGGCTACCAGCTGGTGTCGACGGCGTCCTCGGTGACCGTGCGCGCCCAGACGGCCGACGGGTTGTTCGCCGGCGTCCAGACGCTGCGGCAGATGCTGCCCGGGAGCGTCGAAAGCCCGACCGCGCAGCCAGGGCCGTGGAGCGTCCCGGGCGCGACGATCGTGGACTACCCGCGGTTCGGCTACCGCGGCGCGATGCTCGACGTCGCCCGGCACTTCCACCCGGTGTCGACGGTCAAGCGGTACCTCGACGAACTCGCCCAGTACAAGATCAACAACCTGCACCTGCACCTGGCCGACGACCAGGGCTGGCGCATCCAGATCGACAGCTGGCCCCGCCTGACGACCTACGGCGGCAGCACCCAGGTCGGCGGCGGCGCGGGCGGCTACTACACGAAGGCGCAGTACACGGACATCGTGAACTACGCGGCTTCGCGGCACATCACGGTGATCCCGGAGATCGACATGCCGGGGCACGTGAACGCGGCGCTGGCGTCGTACGCGGAGCTGAACTGCAACGGCGTGGCGCCGGCGCTGCGCACGGACACCGCGGTCGGCTACAGCTCGCTGTGCATCTCGAAGGACATCACGTACACGTTCATCGCGGACGTCCTGCGCGAGCTGGCGGCGTTGACCCCGGGCCCGTACCTGCACATCGGCGGCGACGAAGCATCGGCGACTCCCCAGGCCGACTACGTGACGTTCGTGAACAAGGTGCTGCCCCTGGTGGCGGCGACGGGCAAGTCGGTGGTGGGCTGGCACGACATCGCGAAGGCCGCGTTGCCCGCTTCGGCGACCCCGCAGTTCTGGGGGACGACGACGTCGGATTCCGGCGTGTCGACGGCGGTTTCCCGCGGCAGCAAGGTGATCATGTCGCCGGCGAACAAGGCTTACGTGGACCAGAAGTACAACAGCTCGACGCCGATCGGCCTGTCGTGGGCGGGCTACATCGAGGTCCAGGACGCGTACGGCTGGAACCCCGGCGCGTACCTGTCGGGCGTCGGCGAGTCGGCGGTCCGCGGGGTGGAATCGCCGCTGTGGACGGAAACCGTCGTGACACCGTCGGACATCGAGTACCTGGCGTTCCCCCGGCTGGCGGCGCACGCGGAGCTGGGCTGGTCCCCGTGGTCGACGCACGACTGGACGGCGTTCCGCACCCGGCTCGGCGCGCAGGCCCCGCGGTGGGTGGCCCAGGGGATCAACTTCTACCGGTCGTCCCAGGTCGCTTGGGACACCGGCGGGACGTCGAACCCGGGGACGTGCGCGGACCCGGCGTGGAGCGCCTCGCAGGTGTACACCGGCGGGAACGTGGTGTCCCACAACGGGCACAAGTGGACGGCGAAGTGGTGGACGCAGGGCGAGGAGCCGGGGACGACGGGCCAGTGGGGAGCCTGGACCGACAACGGCGCCTGCTGAGGTGAGAGGTTCGGGCGGGCCGGCTGGTGCCGGCCCGCCCGGTTCACGCCGGGGCTAGACGAGTCCTCCCGTTCCCGTGGTCCAGAGCGCGCCCACGGCCCCGTAGACGACGCCGTTGCCGTCGCTCTGCAAGGTGAACGCGAAAGTTCCGGATCCGGTGCGGTTGGACGACCACAGCGCACCCTGGCTGCCGGTGCCGTACAGCACCAGGTTCGCATCGGCCTGCATCAGCAGGGAATGCGCCGATTTCCCGGCCGTCCCGGAGGCCCACAGGACGCGGTAACCCGGCGAGTAGAGCACCAGGTTCCCGTCGCTCTGCAGCGCGAGGCGGTAGCGACCGTCGGAAGAACGCAGGAACTGCCCCGGGAACAGCCTCTCGTCGGTCGCAAGCCGCTCCGTGGACGTCGTCATCAGTCCCGCGGATCCGCTCGCGGTCCCCGTGCTCCAGCTCGCACCGTTCCCGGCGTAGAGGACGGTGTTGCCGTCATCTTGAAGCCGCAGTGTCGAGCTGCCCCGGCCGGCGGTGTTGCTCGCCCACAGCGCACCCTGGCCGCCGGTGCCGTACAGCACCAGGTTTCCGTCGCCCTGCACGAGCAGCGAGTGCACCGACCGGCCGGCCGTGGCGCTGGACCAGAGCGCGCGGTAACCCGGTCCGTACAACACCAGGTTGCCGTCCCCCTGCAGGATCAGCACATGCCGGCCGTCGGTTGAGGTGAGGTACTGGTTCGGGTACAGCCGCTGCTCGGGCCCGAGGGAGTCGCGGCCGAGGTACTCGCTGGTTCCGACGCTGCCGCCACCTGCCGACGCGGTGATGTCCTTGGCGTGGATGAAGTGGAAGGAGGAGGCCGGGACCGTCCGCTCCCCGTAGGCTCCCTGGAAGTTCTGGTTGTACTCCTCGACGGTGATGGTCCCGTCACCGTTCACCGCTTCCACCCAGGCGACGTGACCGGCCGACTCGGCGATCGCACCGACCGCCGGAGAGCTGTTCACCGCGTAGCCCCGCTGCGCGAACCACATGCCCCAGGCGCCGGCGTTCCCGATGGCCCGCGGCATTTCGTAGCCGTTCCGCGCGTGCAGGCGCCACGCCACGAAGCTCGTGCACTCCCGGTTGTAGTAGCCCCAGGAATCCAGCAGCGAATCCTGGCCGGCGGCGCCCCACTGAGCGGGGTAGTCGTCCGTCCCCGCGGCCGCGACAGCCGGAAAGCCCAGTGCTGCGGTGATTGCGACGAGCACCACCACGAGCCGGCGCCGGAGAGCTCTGCCCCGGCTGGTTTCCTTGTCCCTCATCAGACTCCTTGCGGTCGTTTCGACCGGGCTGATATCGCCCGGGCACCGGCCGGATGACACAGCCGAGGGCGAAATCAGTCGTTCGGCCGAACCTTCGTTTCCGTCGCCGAGCCCGCGGGTCCGTTGGTGTTGAGCCGAATGGTGGAAGTCCCGCGGTTTCCGTGCGTTCGGGGATCGCTGCGCGACTCAGCCCGCACAAGTTCCGGTTCGGCTCCGGGTACGTCGGGACTCGAGGCACTGAAAGCAGGCACACCATGGCGAAATCCTTCGTTCCGCGCTCGTCGGCACTGCCCCACCGGCTGGCACGAGCCTCGGCGACGGTGATCATGGTTGCGGCGGCACTGCTGATCACCCCGTCCGCCGAAGCGGGGACCGACGACTACCCGGCCACGTGGCGCGCCGCGCCGATGGATTCGGTCTACGACTCGTGGGGCATGGCGAACCGGGAGTGCACGAGTTTCGTGGCGTGGCGCCTGCACGCGCGGAACGGGTTCGAGATGCCGTTCCACGCCGACGCCGCCGGGTGGCAGCTGGGTGCCCAGACACGCAACTACGTCGTGGACGGGAATCCGGCTGTCGGTGCCGTCGCCTGGTGGGCCAGCGGCCACGTCGCCTGGGTCGAGTCGGTTAACCCCGGCGGAACGGTGACCATCGAGGAGTACAACCACTCCCTCAATGGGACGTATGGCGAGCGGACCATCGCCGCGAACTCCGTCAGCGGCTACATCCACTTCAAGGACATCGTCCCGCCCCCGGCCGGCGCGCCCCCTCACGAATCGATTCAGCCGGCCGCGCAGACCACGAACGGCGGGTTCGTCGCGTTCGCCCGGGGTACCGACCAGCAGCTCTACAACGCTTGGCAATCCGGCCCCGGTTCCAGCTGGACCCCGTTCCAGCCGGTCACCGCAGGAGGCGCCCTGGCCGCACCGCCGGCGATCCACCGCGAGTCCGACGGGCGCTTCTCCGCATACGCGGTCAGCACCGCCGGAGCTCTCCTGACGACCTGGCAGACGGCCGTGGGCAGCGCTTGGCAACCCTGGACGGTGCTCGGTGGTGGCGTGACCGGCGTCCCCGTCGTCGATCGAGCATCGACCGGTGGGCTCGTGGTTTTCGTCCGAGGAACCGACGGGCAGCTCTACAACACCTGGCAGCCGTCACCGGGGTCGACCTGGGTCCCGCTCCAGGTGGTGACCCCCGGCGGCAGCGTCACCGGGGTACCGGCGATCCATCGCGAACCGGACGGGAGGCTGTCCGCCTACGCGATCAACTCGAACGGTGTTCTGATCAGCTCCTGGCAAACGGCGCCGGGGAGCGCCTGGCAGCCCTGGACCGTCATCGCGGGCGGTACCCCATTGTCGGGCAAACCCGCGGTGGACGTCGCGTCGACCGGCGGCCTGGTCTTGCTCGCCCGGGGCACCGATGGGCAGCTCTACAACACCTGGCAGCCGTCACCGGGGTCGACGTGGGTCCCGCTGCAGCTCGTCACGGGTGGCGGCGGCCTCGCCGGTTCTCCCGCGATGCACCGCGAACCCGATGGCAGGTTCTCCGCGTTCGCCGTCAACGCCAACGGTGTCCTGCTCACAACGTGGCAAACGGCGCCCGGCAGCGCCTGGCAGGGTTGGACGGTGATCGGCGGAGGAGGCCTCACACCCACCGGCGTTCCCGATGTCGAGACGGCTTCGACGGGCGGACTCGTCGCCTTCGCGCGCGGTGCGGACGGCCAGCTCTACAACACCTGGCAACCCTCTCCCGGCTCGACCTGGGTTCCGCTGCAACTCGTCACCAACGGCGTGCTCGCCCCCTGACCCGCGCGTATTCCTGCGCGGACGGTCAGCACCAGACTGCAGGCGGTGAAAGCGGAACACCCGGCCTGCTCCACGGGTTAGATTGCGGCATGAGCGTTGATCTGGAGCAGGTGCGCACGCTGTCGCTGCGGGAGAACGGCCTCGCCACCGTCGCCACGACGCGGGGTGATGGCACCGTGCACTCCTCGGTGGTCAACGCCGGGGTGATCGAAGACCCGGTGACCGGCGCTCCGGGCGTCGCCTACGTCGCGGTCGGGCAGGCGCACAAGCTCGCGCTGCTGCGGCGGGCCGGGCACGCCACCGTCACTTTCCGGCGCGGCTGGAACTGGGTGTCGGTCACCGGCGCCACCCACCTGATCGGACCGGACGACCCCGACCCCGCGTTCGACGAGGCAGGCTTGCCGAAGCTCCTGCGCGACGTCTTCAAGGCGGCGACCGGCACGCACGACGACTGGGACGAGTACGACCGCGTGATGGCCGAAGAGCGCCGGGTCGCGGTGTTCGTGACGGCGGACCGGATAATCGGGAATCCCTGACCGAGGAGTCGACCCGTTGCCCGAGTCACCGCGCCGCGTGAGCACGCCGGTCAAGATCCTGATCGGCCTGCTCGTGGTCGTCGACGCCGCGTTCGGGGCAGCGCTGGTGGCCGGCGTGCTGCGCGGCCTGTCACCGTGGCTGATCGGCGGCGCGTACGCGGCATCCGTGCTGATCGCCATCGTCGGGTTCCGCGTGTCCCGGGCGCGCGAGCTGAAGCGCGGCTTCGCGAGCCTGCGCGACCTCACGATCGGCGACGAGGGCCTCCGCCTGCCGGCGGGCACGCTGAGCAGCCGGGTGGTGCCGTGGTCCCAGATAGCGGACGTCTCGGTTCGGCGCTCGGCCCGTTTCGGCGACGGTCACCTGCGCGACGCTCTGTGGCTCGACCTGGTCACGGGAGGGGGCATCGAGAGTTCGGTGCAGCGGTACGCCCCGCGTGGCCGGCTGGAGCCGGCGCCGCCGCAGAGGAGGCAGTTCGAGCAGACGGCGGTGCTGGACCCGGGGTTGTTCGACGCGGTGGTCGAGCGGCTCCGGAAGGAGTTGCGGCACCGGCAGCTGCACGCCCAGCTCCGGGGGACGCCGCGGATCCGCTGACGGGGAACTCAGCCGGGCAGCTGACCTCGATCCCACTGGACCAAACCGGCCGGGCCGCCCCTCAGCGGAGCCGGCCGAGCAGCTCCCTCGGCACGATCCGCACCGGGAACGGCCGCCCGAGCTCGCAGACCTCGTCACCCGCTGCTTTGGCCACCTGCTGGTAGCAGCCGTCTTCGTCCAGTTCGAACACCGTGAGCGCGGGCTCCTCCGGATCGATCACCCAATAGCTGCCGGTCCCGAGCCGCTCGTAGACCGCCTTCTTCGTGTTGAGGTCGTGAATCGCCGTGCTCGGCGACAGCACTTCGACCGCCAGTACCGGGGCCGCCGGAAGATTCTTCGCTGTGAAGTCCTCGGTGCGCCCGACCAGGACGTCCGGCTGCAGTTCGGTCCGGTCGCCGTGGTGCACCGCGAAGGGCGCCCCGACCACGTCCAATTCGGGCGGGCAAGCCGCTTCCAGCACGCCGTACAGGCGGTAGGCGATCTTCTGGTGGCCGAACCCGGGCGCCGGCGTCACGAGCAGCGCTCCGTCGATGAGTTCGTGTCTTCGGCCGTCATCCGGCATCCCCTTCAGGTCGCGCACCGTCATGGGGCCCGACCCGGTCGGATACTGGAAGTCCATCATGAGAGTCATGGTGCCCTCCTTTCGCTCTTCGCACCAGAGCGAACCAGACGGCACCGACAAGAACGGCCTCGAACACGGGTTCGGCGCCCATATTCACGCGGAGGCGTGAATATGGGCGCCGGTGTCACATCAATAGAACAGTTACTTCTTGTTCTTGCCCGAGTCCTCAGTGGACAGTGCCGCGACGAAAGCCTCCTGCGGGACCTCGACCCGCCCGACGGTCTTCATCCGCTTCTTGCCCTCCTTCTGCTTCTCCAGCAGCTTGCGCTTACGCGAGATGTCACCGCCGTAGCACTTGGCCAGAACGTCCTTGCGGATCGCGCGGATCGTTTCGCGGGCGATGATGCGCGAGCCGACCGCCGCCTGGATCGGGACCTCGAACTGCTGGCGCGGGATCAGCTCGCGCAGGCGCGTCGCCATTCGGTTTCCGTAGCCGTACGCCGCGTCCTTGTGGACGATCGCCGAGAACGCGTCCACCGTTTCGCCCTGCAGCAGGATGTCCACCTTGACCAGGTCCGCGATCTGGTCGCCGGCCTCTTCGTAGTCGAGGGACGCGTACCCGCGCGTGCGCGACTTCAGCGTATCGAAGAAATCGAAGATGATTTCCGCCAGCGGGATGTTGTACCGCAGCTCGACGCGATCCTCGGACAGGTAGTCCATTCCCAGCAGGGTGCCGCGTTTCGTCTGGCACAGCTCCATGATCGTGCCGACGAACTCCGACGGCGCGAGGATGCTCACCTTCGACACCGGCTCGTGGACCTCGGCGATCTTCAACCCCGTCGGCCAGTCCGACGGGTTCGTCACGACGACCTCGCTGCGGTCTTCGAGCACCACGCGGTAGATGACGTTCGGGGCCGTCGAGATCAGGTCGAGGCCGAACTCGCGCTCGAGCCGGTCGCGCGTGATCTCCAGGTGCAGCAGGCCGAGGAAGCCGCAGCGGAAGCCGAAGCCCAGCGCCACCGACGTCTCCGGCTCGTAGTCGAGCGCGGCGTCGTTGAGCTGGAGCTTGTCCAGCGCCTCGCGCAGCTCGGGGTAGTCCGACCCGTCCACCGGGTACAGCCCGGAGTAGACCATCGGCTTCGGCTCGCGGTAGCCCGCCAGCGCTTCCTTCGCGCCGTGGCGCTCCGACGTCACGGTGTCGCCGACCTTGGACTGCCGGACGTCCTTCACGCCGGTGATGAGGTAACCGACCTCGCCGACGCCGAGTCCCTTGCTGGGCTTGGGTTCCGGCGAGATGATGCCGACTTCCAGGAGCTCGTGCGTGGCACCGGTCGACATCATCTTGATCTTCTCGCGCGGCGTGATCTTGCCGTCGACGACGCGGATGTAGGTGACGACGCCGCGGTAGGTGTCGTAGACCGAGTCGAAGATCATCGCCCGGGCGGGCGCGTCGGCGTCGCCCTGCGGGGCCGGGACCGTCTTCACGACCTCGTCGAGCAGCTCGCCGACGCCCATGCCGGTCTTGGCCGAGACCCGCAGCACGTCTTCCGGCTCGCAGCCGATGATGTGGGCCAGCTCACCCGCGTACTTGTCGGGGTCGGCCGAGGGCAGGTCGATCTTGTTGAGGACCGGGATGATCTGGAGGTTGTTCTCCAGCGCGAGGTACAGGTTGGCCAGCGTCTGGGCCTCGATCCCCTGTGCGGCGTCGACCAGCAGGATCGCGCCTTCGCACGCCTCCAGCGCCCGGGACACCTCGTAGGTGAAGTCGACGTGGCCGGGTGTGTCGATCATGTGCAGGACGTGGTCCTGGCCGTCGACCTTCCAGGGCAGCCGGACGTTCTGCGCCTTGATCGTGATGCCGCGCTCGCGCTCGATGTCCATCCGGTCGAGGTACTGAGCGCGCATGGCCCGCTCTTCCACGACGCCGGTGAGCTGCAGCATGCGGTCGGCCAGGGTGGACTTGCCGTGGTCGATGTGCGCGATGATGCAGAAGTTCCGGATGAGCTCCGGAGGCGTGAAGGTGGTGTCGGCGAACTTGTTGAGCGCTGTCACTCGAATGAGTCCTCGGAAAGTCGGGGATGGCCACCTCTATGTTCCCATGGCCCTCCGGGTGCGGGTGGGGGTCATCCCCGATGCGGGGTTCCGCGATCCGTGGTGCCCTCGAAGTATGAGCACTTCGCACCAGCCGGCACCCCCTCCCCAGCCGGAGACCAGCGGCTTCGCCCGAGTTCTCGACCGTGCGTTCGGTCACCCCTCCGGCCCGCTCGGCCGCCTCGGCGGCTGGGTGATGGCGCGGGGCAACGCCGCCACCGAGCAGCGCGTCGTCGACCTGGCCCGGCTCGAACCGGACGACACCGTCCTCGTCGTCGGCCCCGGTCCCGGCGTCGGCCTGGACGCCGCCGCGCGGCTGGCCGGGCGCGCCATCGGCGTCGACCCCTCCCCCGAGATGCTCGGGCTCTGCCGCGAGCGCTGCGGCGACCGCGTCGAGCTGCGCGAGGGGTCGGCGGCGCACACCGGCGAGCCCGGCGGTTCCGTCGACGTCGTGCTGAGCGTGAACAACGTCATGCTGTGGGACGACCGCCGCGCCGGGTTCGCCGAGCTGTTCCGGGTGTTGCGCCCCGGCGGGCGGCTGCTGCTGTCCGCGCACGAGAAGTGGCTGCCCGTGAGCAGGCACGTCCTGGCCCACGAAGCCGCCGAAGCGGGCTTCGCCGACCTGCAAACCTGGACGTGGGAGCCGCCCGGCTTCGCCGCGCTGGCCGCGCAACTGCGCGCCGTCAAGCCCGCCTAGCGGGTGTCCACGCGGATGGGGTGGCCCTCGGGCACCTCGACCAGCACGATGCGCGTGCCGTCCGGATCGGCGATCCAGGCCTCGTCGAGGCCCCAGGGCTCGCGCTGGGCGTCCCGCACCGGCTCCAGGCCCCGCGCCTTGAGGCCGGCCAGCGTCCCGGCGAGGTCACGGACCTGCAGCCAGAGCACCAGGTCGGGTGACGAACCCGCGTCGCCCCGGCCGGAGACCTCCAGGGAACCGTGGCCGAGGAAGAACACGGTGCCGCCGGGGAACTCGCGCTCCACGGCCAGGCCGAGGGTGTCGCGGTAGAACGCCGTCGTCGCATCGACGTCACGAGGTCGGACGATCAGCCTGCTCTTCAGGACTTCCATCCGACCATCCCTACCGGACGTGCTCAGGCGGCCGCAATCGCGGCGATGCCGGACAGCACGATCACCGACCCCGCGAGGCGCCGGACGGCGTCGCGCTCGCCCAGCACCAGCCACGCGGCGACGCCGCCGAGCACGATGCTCAGCTCCCGCGCCGGCGCGACCAGGCTGACCGGCGCCATCGTCAGGGCGAACAGCACGAGGATGTAGGCGACCGGCGACAGCAGGCCGACGAGCAGCACTTCCCGGCGGTGCACGCGCCAGACGCGGCCGACCTCGGCGCGCCCGGCCAGCGCGGTGGGCCCGAGCATCAGGCTCTGCAGGATCGAGCCGAGGCCGAAGTAGACGACCGGCGGCACGCCGAGGCCGGTCACCGAGTGCGCGTCCCAGAGCGTGTAGCCGGCGATGACGGCCCCGGTCAGCAGGCCGTAGAAGATCCCCGCCTTCACCGCCTGAGGGTCTTCCGCCTTGCGGCCGGTGCTGATCACCAGCACCCCGGCGACGACGAGGAACGCGCCGAGCAGGCCGAGCGGGCCGGGCCGTTCGCCGAGCACCAGGACGGCGGCCAGCACCGACAGCAGCGGCCCGGTGCCCCGCGCGACCGGGTAGACGACCGACAGGTCGCCGACGCGGTACCCGCGTTGCAGGACGATGCCGTAGGCGATGTGCAGCACGGAGGTGACGACCGCGGCGAGCAGCCAGCTCCACTGTGGACGGTCGGCTTCGACGACGAGCTGCCCGACCGTGATCGGCAGCAGCACGACGGCACCGACGGTGTAGTAGAGCCAGACGAACTGGGTGCCACCGGAGGAAATCCGCTTGGCGGCCAGGTTCCAGCCGGCGTGCACGACGGCCGCGACGAGGACGAGGGACAGGGCGGTGGCGTTCATGGGACCCTTCGGGTTTTCGCGCGCGCGAAAACCGGGTCCTCCAGGCTTTTGCCCCGTCAGATGAACGACCGGCCGTCCGGGCCCGCCGATGGTGCCGCTCGGACCAGGCCCGCCGGCCCTGGTTGTGTGTCGGCTGCGCGGGCCGGCGACGGAACCCTAGGCACTGCCGTCACCCACCGTACTCCCGGTGCCGGACGCCCGCGGCCCGGCTGTTAAAGTGGTCGCTCGCTGCCCGTGCGGCATTCCGTCATGGAGGAAACCCGCTTTCGCGGGGCCACTTCAGCGCGGCGGCGAATCTCACCGAGTGAAACAGGAGCTGCCCTTATGGCCAACATCAAGTCGCAGATCAAGCGCATCACGACGAACGAGAAGGCGCGTCAGCGCAACCAGGCGATCCGGTCCTCGGTGAAGACCGCGATCCGCAAGGTCCGCGAAGCCGCCGAGGCCGGCGACAAGGCCAAGGCCGTCGAGCTGCAGCGCGACGCCGCCCAGAAGCTGGACAAGGCCGTCTCGAAGGGCGTCATCCACGCCAACCAGGCCGCCAACAAGAAGTCGGCGCTGGCCAAGCGCGTCAACGCGCTCTGAGCTGGTTGATTTCTGGGAAGGCCCCGGCTTCGGCCGGGGCTTTTTCCATGCCCGGGGTCAGCCTTTGGCGGCCGCCACCTCGAGGACGGCGCGCTCGAGCGCGTAGCCCGGGTCCGCCGCGACACCCTTGACCTCGGCGTTCAGGCGCGCGACGACGCGCATCGCCGTGGCCAGGCCGTCCTGGTTCCAGCCCCGCGACTGGCCCTGGGCCTTCCGGATCTTCCACGGCGGCATGCCCAGCTCGCCGGCCAGCTGGTTCGGGTTGCCGCGGCCCGCGCCCGAGACGCGGGCGATCGTGCGGACCGCGTCGGCCAGGGCGTCGGCCACGAGGACGTGCGGGACGCCCAGCTGCATCGCCCAGCGCAGCGACTCCAGCGCCGCCGAACGGTCGCCGCTGACGGCCTTCTCCGCGACCGCGAAGCCCGTCACGTCGGCGCGCCCGCGGTGGTACTGGCGGACGGCGTCGGCGTCGACCGTGCCACCCGTGTCGGCCACCAGCTGACTGGCCGCCGAGGAGAGTTCGCGCAGGTCAGAGCCCACCGCGTCGATCAGCGCGGCCACTCCCGCCGGGTCGATCTTGCCGCCCGCCCGGCGGATCTCGTGCCGCACGAACTGCTCGCGCTCGGCCGGCTTGGTCAGCTTCGGGCACTCCGTGATCTCGGCGCCGGCCTTCTTCAGCGCGGCGGGGAGCGACTTGCCCGCCTTGCTGCGGCCACCGCCGGTGTGCACGACGACCAGCACTACGCCGTCCGCCGGGTCCTTCAGGTACGCCGCGACGGCGTCGGCCAGCTCCTGCGAGATGTCCTGCGCCGACTCCAGGACGATCACGCGGCCCTCGCTGAACAGCGACGGGCTGACGAGTTCGGCCAGCTCGGGGGCTGTGAGATCGGACACCCGGACCCGGGTCAGCTCGGCCGTGGCGTCGATCGCGCGCGCCGCGGCGAGGGTCTCGCGGACGGCGCGCTCGATCAGCAGTTCTTCCTCGCCCAGGACTAGGTGCAGCGGGGCGGGGGCGGTGGCTTGCGCGGTCACGGAAGGATCCTCTCACTTGCGGTGTGCTGCGCCCGCTCCGGTGATGTCGAGCGGCCACCGTGGCACGGCGTGAGCGCCATGTCGTACGGTGTCCTGGAGGCGGCGCGTCGATCGGCGCGCACCGACAACCGAATACCGCTCATCCAGAGGGGCAGAGGGAACGGCCCGACGAAGCCCCGGCAACCGGCGTACAGCCCGTCATCCCGCGATCGCGGGGTAGCTGACGACCACGGTGCCAATTCCGGCCCGCTTCGGCGGGGCAGATGAGGAAAGGAACCTCGCGATGACCGCAACCTTCGGCACGACCTCCACCACGAAGACCCCGGATCTCGGTCCCGCCGTCGAACTGGTGTCGAAGGAAGAGGGTCACCGGCAGCCGCTCGCCCCGGAATTCGTCTCCGCGGAGGACTTTTCGCCGCTCGAGGTCGCCTACGACTTCGGCCGCGTCCGCCGTGAGGACATCGAGGCCGGCCCCAAGAACATCTGGCGCTACAAGAAGCTCCTCCCGGTTCCGTCCAACGTCGAAGAGATCCCGAACACCGAGCCCGGCGCGACCCGGCTGATCCGCGCCGACCGCCTCGCCAAGGAACTCGGCCTCAAGCGCGTGTGGGTCAAGGACGACACCGGCAACCCGACGCACTCGTTCAAGGACCGCGTCGTCGCCGTCGCGCTGGCCGCGGCCCGCGAGTTCGGCTTCGAGGTGCTCGCGTGTCCGTCGACCGGCAACCTGGCCAACGCGACGGCCGCCGCCGCGGCCCGCGCAGGCTGGCGGTCGGTCGTGCTGATCCCCAAGACCCTCGAGCGCGCCAAGATCCTCACCACCGCGGTGTACGACGGCGACCTGATCGCCGTCGACGGCAACTACGACGACGTCAACCGCCTCGCCACCGAGCTGGCCGGCGAGCACCCGAAGTGGGCGTTCGTGAACGTGAACGTCCGGCCGTACTACTCGGAGGGCTCGAAGACGCTGGCCTACGAGGTCGCCGAGCAGCTCGGCTGGCGCATCCCGCCGCAGATCGTCGTGCCGATCGCCTCCGGTTCGCAGCTGACGAAGGTGGACAAGGGTTTCCGCGAGCTGGGCCAGCTCGGTCTCGTGGACGCCAGCCCGTACAAGGTGTTCGGCGCGCAGGCGACCGGCTGCTCGCCGGTGTCGGCGGCGTTCCGCGCCGGCCAGGACGTGGTCCAGCCGGTGAAGCCGGACACGATTGCCCGCTCGCTGGCGATCGGCAACCCGGCCGACGGCCCGTACGTCCTCGACATCGTCAACCGCACCGGCGGCGCGATCGAGGACGTCACCGACGAAGAGGTCGTCGAGGGCATCCGGCTGCTGGCCCGCACCGAGGGCATCTTCACCGAGACGGCCGGCGGGGTCACCGTGGCCACGGCGAAGAAGCTCGTCGAGACGGGCAAGCTCGACCCGGACGCCGAGACGGTCCTCCTGATCACCGGCGACGGCCTCAAGACCCTTGACGCGGTCGAGAACCACATCGGCCCGAAGGCGACCGTGCCGCCGTCGGCCGCCGCGGTGAACGAGGCGCTCGGCTACTGACGTCCCCGCCGGGGGCGGCCCGCGCGGCCCGCCCCCGGCGAGTACCTCCTTTCGCGTTTGCCCGGGCCGCTAAGGTCGACACCCGCCAGGTGTCGGCTCGGTCCGGGAGGTTCGGAAATGCGGAATCTCCGCAAGCACTGGATGGTCACCGCCGACCGCGACGGCGAGGCCTTGCCGACGACGGTCGTCGCGAAGTGGCGCTGGTACAAGAAGGGCGCCCGGCGAGACCGGTTGCGGTACGGCGTCGTGGAAGTCGTCGCCCTCACCGGTTCCGCCGCGATCCCGGTGGCCGCCGCCGCTCACCTCGACTCGGTCGTCATCGCCGCGCTCGGGGCCGTCGTCTTGGTCGCGACCGGGATCCGGACCACGTTCGGCATGCACCAGAACTGGGTGGAGCACAGCCAGATCGGCTACGCGATCGAGCGGGAAGCCGCGTTGTTCCTCCATTCCGCACCGCCGTACGAGGGCGAGGACGCCGTCCGGGTGCTGGTCGCGCGCGTGGAAACCTTGGCCGAGGAGGGCGGGCAGCAGTGGGCTCGCCGCCGGATCACTTTCGAACGCGACCAGACCGACGAACGCGCCCGGAACACCGCCGTGAAGTGACCGCTCACCGCCGAGGCGGCCCCCGCGGCTCGCCTCGGCGCGCTATCGCCGTTCCGGCGACCACCGCGGTGTCGCCGTCCACGTCGGTCCGGGTCACGAGCGCGCCGAGCGCCCTCAACGTGTCCAATGTGGACTTGTTGGGGTGGCCGTAAGTGTTGCCCGCGCCGACGCTCACCAACGCCACCCGGGGCGCGACCGCCGCGAGGAACGCCGGTGACGAGTAACGCGAACCGTGGTGTGGCACCTTCAACACCTCCGCTTGCAGATCACCGACGTCGGCCAGCAGGTCCGATTGGGCCGCCAGCTCGACGTCGCCGGTCAGGAGCACCCGGCCGGCCGGGGTCCGCGCTCGCAGGACCACCGAACTGTTGTTGATCGTCGTTCCGTCCTGCGGGCCCGCCGTGTGGACCGGTACGTACCGCGGACCCAGTACGTCGAGCGTCAGGCCGGGCCACTCCAGGTGCTCCCCCGGGTTCAGCTCCGCCAACGGCACCCCCTGCTTCCTGGCCTCCGCGGCGACCTGGCGCCACGCCCACTCCGGCGCCCGCCCCGGCCCGACGGCGACCGCGCCGACCGACCGGCCCTCGAACACCGACGAGAGCCCGCCGATGTGGTCCGCGTGCAGGTGGCTCAGCACCAGCAACGGAATCCGCTCGACGGACAGCCGGTGCAGGCACTCGTCCACCGGTCCCGGCTCGGGCCCGGTGTCCACGACCACGGCCCGCCCGGGCTCCGCCGTCGCCAGCACGACGGCGTCGCCCTGGCCGACGTCGCACTCGACCATCGCCCAGTCGCGCGGTGGCCACGCCGGTGCGATCACCCGGACCGGCACGAACACCAGCAGTGCGCCGACGACCAAGACCGCCACGGCCAGCCGCACGCGCCGGTGCCGGACGGCCGGCACCAGCACCGCGAGCACCGCCGCCGCCAGCAGCCCGCCCACCCAGCCGCCGGGCCAGGCGACGACCGCGCCGGGTGCGCGCGCGCCGTGCCGCGCCACGGTGATCAGCCACCGGGCCTCCGCGTCGGCCAGGTGCACCAGGACCTTCCCGGCACCCGGCCACCACGGGCCGACCACCGTCGCCAGCACGCCGAGCACCGTCGCCGGAGCCACCACGGGTGCGGCGAGGACGTTGGTGAGCACCGAAACCAGGCTCACCGTGCCCGCCATGCCCGCGAGGACCGGCGCCGTCACCAGGAAGGCCGCCAATGGGATCGCCAGTCCTTCGGCGAACCCCGGCGGGACGCCGCGGCGCACCAGCGCCGCCGCCCAGCGGGGTGCGATCAGGACCAGCCCGGCGGTGGCGAACACCGACAGCGCGAACCCGAAGTCCGTGGCCATCGCCGGATCCGTCACCACGAGCACGCACACCGCGAACGCCAGCGCCGGCAGTGCCGAACCACGCCGCCCCAGCGCCAACGCCAGCAACGCGACCGCCGCCATCACGCCCGCCCGCAGCACGCTCGGCTCCGGACCGACCAGGACGAGGAACCCGGCCAGGCACGCGCCGGCCGCCACCGCCGACGTCCGCGGCCCGAACCGGAGCACGCGCAACAGGAGCAGGACCGCACCGCACGCCACCGCAAGGTTTCCGCCGCTGACCGCCGTCAGGTGCGCGAGGCCGGCGGTGACGAACTCCTGCTCGACCCGCGGCGACAACCCGCTCGTGTCGCCCAGGACCAGGCCCGGCAGCAGGCCGGCGGGTTCGTCCGGCAGGACCTGGCACAGGTCGTGGAGCCCGGCACGCAGCCCGGCCGCGGTCCGCTGCCACCACGGCGCCGGACCGGGTTCGCCCGGCGGGCCGCGCACGGACAGCACCGCGACGGTCAGGTCCGCGCCGCGCGGCGGCATCAGCAGGCCCGCCGCCGTCACGTCCTGCCCCGGGAGCAGTGCCGCCCACTGCGCGACCGGCGCCAGCAGCAGGACGCGCCCGGACGACGTGACCGGCCGGCCGTCGACCGACGCCGTGCGGACGTCGGCCGTCAGCACCACCGACCGGGCACCGGCCTGCTGGTCGGCGTAACCCGCGCTGCGCACGGGCTTCGGACGTTCGGTGACGACGACCCGCACCACCGCGGGCAACCCGTCGGCAGCGGCGACACGGAGGCCGTCCTGGTGCGCGTCCCGGATCCGCCACGCGATCGGGCCCGCGGCGACGAGTCCCAGCACCAGCAGGGCCGCGGCCGCGCCGAGCACCCGCGGACGGTCACGCGCCCGCCAGAGCACCAGCCCGGCGAGCACCACCGACGCGAGCCCGACGGCGACGGCCGTCCACCAGCCCAGCAGGAGGCCGCCGAGCGCGGCGAGCCAGCAAGCCAGTGCCGCCGGCACCAGCCGCATGTCCTGCCGGGTGTCGGTCGCGGGAAGCGTGCTCATCCGACCATCACCTGCTCCCGCAGCTTTTCGAACTTGCTTTCTCCGATGCCCGACACGTCACGCAGTTGCTCCACCTTTGTGAAGCCGCCGTGCTCGGTGCGCCACTGGACGATCCGCTGCGCGGTCACCGCGCCGACGCCCGGCAACGTGTCCAGCTGGTCCGCGCTCGCCGCGTTGAGGTCGACCTTGGCGCCCGCCGGGGCACCGGCCGTCGCCGCGGCGGGTGCCGGAACGCCGACCGCCAGCTGCTCCCCGTCGGTCACGCGGCGGGCGAGGTTCAGGGAGCTCAAGTCCGCGCCCGGTTCGGCGCCGCCCGCAGCCCGCAGCACGTCCGCGACCCGGGCGCCCTGGACCACGGTGACCAGGCCGGGCGACCGGACGCGGCCGATCACGCTGACGACGAGACCGGCCTGGGGTGACGCCCGGGCCGGCGCCTCGCTCGCCGGTTTCGCGCTCGGCAACGCCGGTGGTGACTCGGGCGCGGGACGGCCGCCCAGGAGCGCGACCGAGCCGAGGACGATCACCACGACCGCCGCGAAGACGCCGGCGAGCGCCCACCGGCGGCGGCCGGCACCGGCCGGTCCGCCCGGTAGCCAGCGCCGGACCAGCCGGCCGCCGGGCCCGACCGTGCTCTCGTCGGGCGAGAGCTGGTCGGCCAGCCAGGCGAGCCGGTCGTTGACGGGGAGGCCCGGATCCCGGGCGGGCTGCTCGAACACACGATCGACGTTAGGGCCCGCGGGGAGTGTCCGACAGGGGGTGCCGCCGCGTCCTGTGGACAACCGGGGTGATGTGGACGGATCCACCCCGCCCGGCCCGGGAACGGCCGTTTCCGTCGTACCCGGGTGGCATGCTGGAGGGTTCGGCGGCTAGCGCCGGGACGGCACCGTCCGCTGGACGACCACCCCGAGCACGCCGGGTCCGGTGTGGGCCCCGATCACCGCGCCGAGCTCGGAGACCACGCACCCCGCCGAGCGCGGCACCGCCTCTTCCAGCCGGTTCGCCAGCTCGACCGCTCGCTCCGGCGACGCGAGGTGGTGGACGGCGAGCTCGACGTCGTCGTCCTCCGCGGCCTTGGCGGCCAGCTCGACCAGTCGCGCGAGCGCCCGGTTCATGGTGCGGACCTTCTCCAGCGGCAGGATCCGGCCGTCCGACATGTGCAGCACCGGCTTGACCGCCAGCGCCGTGCCGAGCAGCGCCGCGGCCGGGCCGATCCGGCCCCCGCGGCGCAGGTGGTCCAGGGTCTCCACGACGAACAGCGTCGACGAGCAGCCGGCGGCGGTCACCGCCGCGGTCTCGACCTCGGCCGCGCCGGCCCCGGCGGAGGCGGCCGAAGCGGCGTGCAGCGCGGCGAACCCCAGGCCCATCGCGGTGGTGCGCGAGTCGACCACGCGGACCCGGTCGGGCCCGACCTCCTGCGCCGCCAGCACCGCGGCTTCCCAGGTGCCCGACAGCTCGCGGGACAGGTGCACGGACACGATCGCGTCGGCGCCGTCGGCCAACGCCGCACGGTATTCCTTCACGAACTCGGTGGGGGTCGGGCGCGACGTCGTGACGATCTTGCGCTGGCTCATGGCTTCCGCGACCGCCGCGGGACCGGTCTCGATGCCGTCGAGGGAGACCACGCCGTCGACCAGGACGTGCAGCGGCACCACCCGGACCGCGTGCCGTTCGGCGAAGCCCTCCGGCAGGTGGGCGGTGGAATCCGTGACTACGGCGACCGACACGCCGTCAGCCTACGTGCCCGGAGGCCGGCACCGGGGCCAGCAACACGGACATCGCCTCGCCCACCGCGGCGTGCCCCTTCCAGCCCCAGTGCATGCCGTCCGGGTTGCCCTCGCCGCTCAGGACGTGCTCCCCGACGACGGCTTCCAGGTCCAGCAAAGGAACTCGCGCCCGCTCGCCCCACGCCGCCATCGCGGCCGCGGCGGCCGGCCGCGCGGTGTGCACGCCGCCGTAGGCCGCGGCCCGGTGCACCGACGGCAGCCACCCGTAGATCGGCAGCTCGGGCCGCAGGACGCGCAGCGCGCCGACGGCGGTGTCGAGGTACTGCACGGTGAGCTTCGCCGGCAGCACCGCCGGACGGCCGCGGAAGGCGACGGAAAGCCGTGGCTGCGCGGACAGGTAGGCCTTGCGCACCACGCGGCGCACCGGGTCGGGCCGCAGGTACTTCAACCCCGTGCGCAGATAAGTCGGCAGCGGCGAGGGCAGCGTGTCCATGCTGCCGATCGCCAGGACGACCGCGTCGGCGTGGTGCAGATCGGCCCACACGCGCGGGTCGCCGGTCAGCGACCACCAGACGTCGCGGGCGGTCCAGCCGATCCCGGCGACCAGCTCGGCGGTGCCGTCCACCGCGGCGGCCGCGACGTTGGGCCACAGCCGCGGTTCGTCGGCGGCACAGGGTCCTTCGGGACCGTGAAAGCTCAGCGAATCGCCGAACACCAGCAGGCGCGGCCCCATCGGCTAGCCGTGCATCCCCGCGTTGTAGGCCTGCAGCCGCCACTTCCCGTCGCGTGCGCCCAGCTCGACCCAGTGGCAGTTCGAGATCCCGCCCAGCGACGGCCAGGTCTCCACCGGCAGGTTCAGCAGGTGCGCGGTGAGCGCCGTGATCAGCCCGCCGTGCGCGGCCAGCAGCACGGTCTCGCCCGCGCCGGAGTTGGCTTGCTGCAGGTCGGTGACGACTTCGCCGGCGCGGTCGGCGACGTCGAGGCGGTTCTCACCGCCCGGCGGTGCCCAGGTGGCGTCCCGGCGCCAGCGGGCGCGTTCACCGGGGTAGGCCTCGTCGACCTCGGCGCCGGTCAGGCCCTGCCACTCGCCGAGGTGCGTCTCGCGCAGCCGCTTGTCGATCCGCAGCGGGACACCGATCGCGTCGGTGAGCACGGTGGCCGTGTCGGTGGCGCGACGCAGGTCGGACGCGATCACCAGGTCCGGGGAGAACCGGGCCAGCGCGGGAACCGCGAACCGGGCCTGGTTCCACCCGCGCGGGGTCAGTGCCGAGTCCAGGTGACCCTGCATCCGCCCGGCGGCGTTGTAGTCCGTCTCGCCGTGGCGCCAGAGCACAAGCCGCCGCGGGCTCACGGGACGTCCGGGTCCTCGTCGGCGGGTGGCTCCTCGAGCCCGGCCACCTCGATGCGCGGGCAGTCCTTCCACAGCCGTTCGAGGCCGTAGAAGGTGCGCTCCTCGACGTGCTGGACGTGCACCACGACGTCGACGTAGTCGAGCAGGACCCAGCGCCCCTCGCGGGCGCCTTCGCGGCGGACCGGCTTGTGGCCGCTCTCGCGCAGCTTCTCCTCGACGTTGTCGACGATGGCGCCGACCAGGCGCTCGTTGGACGCGGAGGCGATGACGAAGGCGTCGGTGATGACGAGCTGCTCGGACACGTCCAGCACGACGACGTCGCTGGCCTTCTTGTCCGCCGCCGCGTGTGCGGCCGCTACGGCCAGCTCTCGTGCCTCGGACGTGGCTGCCACGGTGCTCCTTCTCAGATCGGGTTCGCCCGAGAAGAGTACCCGCCGCGACCAGGGGCCCTTCAGTCGCTCTTCCGGTAGAGATCCTTCTTCGCGATGTAGCGGACGACGCCGTCGGGAACGAGGTACCAGACCGGCTCCCCGCGTTCGACGCGATCGCGGCAGCCGGTCGAGGAGATCGCCATCGCGGTGACCTCGACGAGGCTCACCTTGCCGCTGGGCAGGTGGTGGGAGTTGAGCCGGTAGCCGGGCCGCGTGACGCCGATGAAGTGCGCGAAGTCGAACAGCTCGTCGGCCTTGTGCCAGGTCAGGATCTGCTCGAGCGCGTCGGCGCCGGTGATGAAGAAGAGCTGGTCGCCGGGGTACTCGGCGTGGAGGTCGCGCAGCGTGTCGACGGTGTAGGTCTGGCCACCGCGGTCGATGTCGACGCGGCTGACCGAGAACACCGGGTTGGACGCGGTCGCGATGACCGTCATGAGGTAGCGGTCCTCGGCCCTGGTCACCTGGCGGCTGGTCTTCTGCCAGGGCTGCCCGGTGGGGACGAAGATCACTTCGTCGAGCCCGAACCGGGACTGGACCTCGCTGGCCGCGACGAGGTGGCCGTGGTGCACGGGGTCGAACGTGCCGCCCATGACCCCGATCCGCCGTGGTGACATGACCGGAGAGCCTATACAGCCGCAGGCCGCGCGGCCGGGTGCTGTGGGACACCTCGCCCGACCGGGCCGGAGATGTGATTCAGGTCACATAACGGCCCGTATTCGTCGCGAACGGTCCGTTCGCGACGCCGCCGATTCCCGGTCTGTCGGTGCCATGGGGTAGACGTGGGGACGTGGACACGACCAGCACCACCCCAGCCCTCCGCGACCGCGCCGAGACCCTCCTCCGGGCACTGGCCGGCGACTCGGCGAAGCTGCGCGAAGACCAGTGGACGGCCATCGAGGCCCTGGTCGCGCAGCGGCGCCGCGCGCTGGTCGTGCAACGCACCGGCTGGGGCAAGTCGGCGGTGTACTTCCTGGCCACGGCGTTGCTGCGCGAGCAGGGCAGCGGGCCGACGGTCATCGTCTCGCCCCTGCTCGCCCTGATGCGCAACCAGATCTCGGCGGCGGCCCGCGCCGGGATCCACGCGGCGACGATGAACTCCGCGAACCCCCAGGAATGGGACCAGGTCCAGGCGTCGGTCGCGGCCGGCGAGGTGGACGTCCTGCTGGTCAGCCCCGAACGGCTGAACAACCCCGACTTCCGCGACAACGTGCTGCCGAAGCTGACCGCGAGCACCGGCCTGCTGGTGGTCGACGAAGCGCACTGCATCTCCGACTGGGGGCACGACTTCCGGCCGGACTACCGGCGCCTGCGCACGCTGCTGGGCGACCTGCCCGACGGCGTGCCGGTGCTGGCGACCACGGCGACGGCGAACGACCGCGTCGTCACCGACGTCGCCGAGCAGCTGGGCCTCGGCACGGGCACCGACACGCTCGTGCTGCGCGGCACCCTCGACCGGGAGAGCCTGCGGCTGTCGGTGTGCCGGCTGCCGACGTCGCAGGCGCGGCTCGCGTGGCTCGCCGACCACCTGGCCGAGCTGCCGGGCTCCGGGATCATTTACTGCTTGACCGTGGCGGCGGCGCACGACGTCGCGTCGCTGCTGAAGGACCGCGGCTACCCGGTGGCGGCCTACACCGGCAAGACCGATCCGGCCGACCGGCAGGCGGCCGAGGACGACCTGCTCGGCAACCGCGTCAAGGCCCTGGTCGCGACGTCAGCGCTGGGCATGGGGTTCGACAAGCCGGACCTCGGGTTCGTCGTGCACCTCGGGGCGCCGTCGTCGCCGATCGCCTACTACCAGCAGGTCGGCCGCGCCGGGCGTGGCGTGGAACGCGCCGAGGTCGTGCTGCTGCCCGGCGAGGAGGACCGGGCGATCTGGGCGTACTTCGGGTCGCTCGCCTTCCCCGACGAGCTGCGGGTGACGCAGGTGCTGAACACGCTCGCCTACGCCGACCGTCCACTGTCGACGGCCGCGCTCGAGCCGTCGGTCGAGCTTTCCCGGTCCCGGCTGGAAATGGTGCTCAAGGTGCTGGACGTCGACGGCGCGGTGCGGCGCGTCAAGGGCGGCTGGACGAGCACGGGCGAGGAGTGGGAGTACGACCGCGGGCGGTACCGGCGGGTCGCGGAGGCCCGGGAGCGCGAACAGGACGCGATGCTCGGCTACCTGGCGACCGACGGCTGCCGGATGGAGTACCTGCGCCGCCAGCTCGACGACCCCGAGGCGGCGCCGTGCGGGCGGTGCGACAACTGCACCGGGCAGCACTGGGACACGTCGGTGTCCGAAGACGTCGCCGAGGCGACCCGCGAACGGCTGCAGCGGCCGGGGGTCGAGGTCGCGCCGCGGAAGCAGTGGCCCACCGGGATGTCCTCTTTGGACGTTCCGGTCTCCGGCCGGATCGGGGCCGACGACCAGGCCGAGCCGGGTCAGGTGCTCGGGCGGCTCACCGACGTCGGCTGGGGCAACCGGCTGCGGGAACTGGTCGGCCCCCAGGCGAAGGACGCCGAGGTGCCGGACTCGGTGTTCAAGGCGTGTGTGCAGGTGCTCGCCGGGTGGCAGTGGGCGGAGCGGCCGGTGGCGGTGGTCGCCGTCCCGTCGGAAACGCGGCCGCAGCTCGTGTACAGCCTCGCGACGCGGCTGGCCGAGATCGGCAAGCTGGACTTCCTCGGCACGCTCGACGCGGACGGCCCGCCACCGCGGCAGGCGAACAGCGCGCAACGGCTGGCGGACCTGTGGCGGCGGCTGAGCATGCCGGGCGACCTCGCCGGGATCCTGCCGGCCGGGCCGGTGCTGCTGGTCGACGACGTCATCGACACGGGCTGGACGATGACGCTGGCCGCGCGCCTGCTGCGGCGGGCCGGGGCACCCGCCGTCCTGCCGTTCGCGCTGGCGAGCACGGCTTAGGAGAAGGGAGAACGGGCAGAACCTTTCGAACCGCGAACGGATGTGGCAAAGTCCCGTCCACCCTCGGGTGACGTGGAGGCCGCCATGACCGAGTCCACCGTTCGGGCAACCCAGCGGCACCGGTTGCCGGTGCGCAAGCTGTTCGCGGCGAGCGCGGGCAATGCGCTGGAGTGGTTCGACTGGACGATCTACGCGACGTTCAGCATCTACTTCGCCAGCGCGTTCTTCCCCGCCGGGAACGACACCCTGGCCCTGATCAACACCTTCGCGACGTACGCGCTCGCGTTCTTCTTCCGCCCGCTGGGCGGGGTCCTGCTCGGGCGCTTCGCGGACACGCGCGGCCGGAAGCCGGCGATGATCCTCACCATCCTGCTCATGGCGGGCGGGTCGGTGGCGATCGGGTTGCTGCCGACGTTCTCGCAGGTCGGCTGGCTCGCGCCGATCCTGCTGCTGCTCGCCCGCGTCGCGCAGGGGCTTTCGCTCGGCGGTGAGGTGTCGAACGCGTCGGCCTACCTGGGCGAGATCGCGCCGCCGGAGCGGCGCGGCCGGTACTCGGCGTTCTTCTACATCTCGACCGGGTCGGCGGTGCTGGTCGCGACCGTGCTCGGGTTCGTCCTGGCCCGGGCGCTGGACAAGGCGCAACTCGTGTCCTGGGGCTGGCGGGTGCCGTTCCTGCTGGGCGGCGTCTTCGGGCTCGTCGGGCTGTGGCTGCGCCGGAGTCTCGCCGAGACCGAGCTGTTCGAGCAGACGAAGACCAAGGCGCGCAAGCTCGAGCGGCCGTTGCTGACGACGCTGACGCACCACCCGAAGGCCGTCGGGCGGCTCGTCGGCTTCACGATGCTCTCGACGCTTTGCTACTACACGTTCTTCAGCGCGCTGACGTCGTTCGCGGTGAAGAACCGGCACGCCGACGCCGACGCCGTCTTCCTCGCGCTTTCGGTCGGGACGGCGTTGTTCATCGCGCTGCAGTACCCGATGGGCGCGCTCGCGGACCGGGCCGGGCGGAAGCCGCAGCTGCTGGTCTGGTCCGGGGCGACCGCGGTGGTCGTCGTGCCGCTGTCCACTTTGATCGGTCCGAACGTCGGCGGCCTGCTCGTGGTGTTCTGCGTCGGGCTCGGGCTGTACACGGCGATGACGTCGATCGCGCCGGCCATCATGAGCGAGCTGTTCCCCACCGAACTGCGCGGACTGGGGATCGGCGCCTGGTACAACCTGACCGTCGCGATCTTCGGCGGCACCGCGCCGCTGCTCATCACGCTCTTCGGCACGGTCTCGCAGACGCTCTACTTCTGGTATGTCGCCGTGGGCGCGGCGATCGCGTTCGCCGTCATCCTCACGCTGCCCGAAACGAAGGGCAGCGAGCTGCGGTAAACCCTTCGTCACCGGCCGGTCACGCTCGCTACGCTGCGTGCTCCGAGACCGAGCCGAAGGAGGGACACCGTGCAGCAGACCGCCGACGTTACCGAGGAGCTGGCCCGCCGCGTGGTGGCCGCCGCAGGCAAGGCACTGGACGTCGAGCTGACGCCGGCGCAGGCGCTGGTCCAGGCGTCGCCGCGCGAGGGCGTCGACTACCAGGCCAACCTCGCGATGAGCCTGGGCAAACGGCTCGGCCGTCCGCCGCGCGAAGTCGCCGGGTTGATCGCCGGGGCGCTGGACCTCGACGGCATCGCCGATCCGCCCGAGGTCGCCGGGCCCGGGTTCCTCAACTTCGTGCTGCGCAGGGAATGGCTCGAAAACCGGACGGGCACGCTGCTCGGCGACCCGCGTCTCGGGGTGCCGGAAACCCCGGCGCCGCGGCGGATCGCGCTGGACTACAGCAGCCCGAACGTCGCGAAGGAGATGCACGTCGGGCACCTGCGGACGTCGGTGATCGGCGACGCGCTCGTCCGGCTCCTCCGGTTCGCCGGGCACGAAGTGCTGCCGCACAACCACCTCGGCGACTGGGGCACGCCGTTCGGGATGCTCATCGAGCACCTGCTCGATGTCTCGGCCGGCCGCAGCGCCATCGGCGACCTCGACGCTTTCTACCGCGAAGCGCGCCGGAAGTTCGACACCGACGACGCGTTCGCGACCCGCGCGCGTGAGCGGGTGGTGCTGCTGCAAAGCGGCGACGAAGAGACGCTCGGCGTCTGGCGGGAGCTGATCGCCGAGTCGACGCGGCACTTCAACGAGGTCTACGCACTGCTCGGGATTTCGCTGACGGACGAAGACATCTACGGCGAGAGTTTCTACAACCCCTACCTGGCCGCGGTGGTCGCCGACCTCGAGAAGGCCGGGCTGACCGAGGTCAGCGACGGCGCGATCTGCGTGTTCCCGGAAGGGTTTCGCAACCGCGAGGGCGACCGGCTGCCGCTGATCGTCCGCAAGCGCGACGGCGGCTACGGGTACGCGGCGACCGACCTGGCCACCGCCCGCTACTGGACGGCCGAGCGCGGCGCGACCGACCTGCTCTACGTCGTCGGGGCCCCGCAGGCGCAGCACTTCGCGATGGTGTTCGCCGTCTGCCGCGCCGCCGGCTGGCTGACCGGGCACGCCGAGCACATCGGCTTCGGCACGGTGCTGGGCGCCGACGGCAAGACCATGCGGACCCGGGCCGGCGACACGGTCAAGCTGGCCGACCTGCTCACCGAAGCCGTCTCGCAGGCCGCCGCGGTCGTCGCCGAACGCAGTGAGCTCGACGCGGCCGGACGGGCCGAAGTCGCGCGGGCGGTCGGCATCGGCGCGGTCAAGTACGCGGACCTGTCCGGCGACCGCGAGCGCGACTACGTCTTCGCGTGGGACCGGATGCTCGCCAAGGAGGGCAACACCTCGGTGTACCTGCAGTACGCGCACGCGCGGACGCAGTCGATCCTCCGCAAGGCGGGTGGCGTTCCCGGCGGGACGGAAATCCTGCTGGAAGCGCCGGCGGAACGGGCGTTGGCGTTGAAGCTGTTGAGGTTCGGCGAAGCGCTGAAGGCCGCGACGACTGCGTACGCGCCGCACAAGCTCTGCACGTACCTGTACGAGACGGCGGTCGCGTTTTCTCGGTTCTTCGAGGAATGTCCGGTCCTGAAGGCGCCTTCGCCGTCGCTGCGCGCGTCACGGCTGAGGTTGACTAGGCTGACGTCGCACACGCTCGCGCTCGGGCTTTCCCTGCTCGGCATCGAAGCACCCGACCAGCTCTAGCGGGAGACCACTGTGGAACTGCCCGGCGACCTGCTCGCCCTGCTGCGCGAGCCCAGCCTCTGCTTCCTGTCGACGCTGATGCCCGACGGCTCGCCGCAGCTCACCCAGACCTGGGTGGACACCGACGGCACGCACATCCTCGTCAACACCGTGCTGGGGCACCAGAAGCAGCGCAACATCGCGCGCGACCCGCGGGTGGCGCTCAACGTCGCCGACCGCGACCGGCCGTCGCGCTACTTCGCGATTCGCGGGCGGGTCCTCGACATGACCGAGGACGGCGCCGTCGAGCACATCGAAAAGCTCTCGCAGCGCTACCTCGGCGGCCCGTACCCGTGGTGGGGCGGGCGCGACCAGACGCGGCTGCTGCTCACGATCAAAGCGGACCGGATCGCGTCGTGATCATCATCGCCGGCTGGCTCGCCGTCGCGCCCGAAGAGCGGAATGCCTACCTCGACGGGTGCGCCGAGGCCGTCCGGCTCGCGCGGGAAGCACCCGGCTGCCTGGAGTACGCGCTGGGTGCCGACCTGCTCGACCCCGGCCGGATCACCGTGTACGAGCGCTGGGAGTCCGACGAGGACCTCGAGCGCTTCCGCGGGTCCGGGCCGTCGGACGAACAGTCCGCGCAGATCCTCGACGCGTCCGTGGCGCGCTACCGGATTTCGGCGGTCGAGGCGCCGTGACCCGCTAGCAGCGTCACCAGTTCACCGGCCAGGCCGCGGCCGATCGGCTCCCGCGTCGCGAGGAGCCGGTACCAGAGCGTGCCGCGCTCGCGGGCGCGCTCGACGATCGTGCCCAGCGCTTCGCGGCGGCGGTGCAGGAAGTCCTCGCGGAACCGGTTGCCGAACTCCGGGTCGAGCTGCGCCTGCGCCATCAGCGCGCGCAGCGTGTCCGCGACCTGGTTCTTCTCCCTCAGTTCGAACGTGCTGTCCAGGAAGAGCCCGAGGCCGGCGCGGAACGACCCCTCGTCGGGGATCGGGATCTGCAGATCGGCCTTCGCCGCGAGCGCGTCGAGGAGGACGTCGGCCTTCGACGGTCAGCGTGCCGTAGCCCGCCTCCGCGACCAGGTCGAGCGTGGCGGCGAGGATCGCGAGGCGGCTCTGCTCGCTGCGTGGCGGAGGTGGTGACGCTGGCGGCGACGAACCGGAACCTGACGGGAACGGTCCTGGAAGCCGACGGCGGCGCGCGGCTGGTTTCGCTGAGGTGAGAGTGGGTGGCACTTTCACGTGAAAGTGCCGCCGGGGGTCAGGCGACGCGCGGAGCTTTCACGTGAAAGCTCCGCCTGGGATGGCGGTGGGCGGAGCTTTCGTAGGGAAAGTGGCGCTTGGGGTTCGGGTCAGCGGCGCAGGGGGACCAGGTCGTCCGCGTGGACCACCTCTCGGCGCTGCTCCTCCGGGAGCTCGTGCGATGACCTTCCGATCAGCTCCGGGAGCTCCGTCGCGTCGAACGCCACCACTCCGCGGGCCACCGGGCGGTCCTTCGTGTCCACCAGGTCGACCACGTCGCCCGCCTGGAACTCGCCCGCCACGCCCGTGATCCCCGCCGCCAGCAACGATCGGCGGCGGCGGACCACCGCCGTCACCGCGCCGTCGTCCAGGCGGAGCGTTCCCGTCGTGTCCGCCGCGTAGCCCAGCCAGAACCGGCGGGCCGACAGGCGCGTGTCCGCCGGGGCGAACGCCGTTCCCGGAGACGCCGATGTCAACGCTGCCGACGCTTCCGAAGCCGCCGCCAGCAGGACCGGGATGCCCGCTCCCGCCGCCGTCCGGGCCGCCGCCAGCTTCGAGACCATGCCGCCCGTGCCCAGGCCGGAACTCGACATGCCGACCGAGATCCCGTCCACATCGGACTCCGACAGGACCTCCGTCAGCTTGCGGGTCGCGCCGTCGCGGGGGTCTCCGTCGTACAGACCGTCCACATCGGACAAAAGGACCAGCGCGTCCGCGCCGATCAGGTGGGCCACCAACGCCGCCAGGCGGTCGTTGTCGCCGAAGCGGATCTCTTCCGTCGCCACCGTGTCGTTCTCGTTGACCACCGGGACCGCGCCCAGCGCCAGCAACCGCGAGAACGTGCGCTGCGCGTTGCGGTAGTGCGACCGGCGGACGACGTCGTCCGAAGTGAGCAGCACCTGGCCGACCGTCAGCGAATACCGGCCGAACGACTCCGCGTACGCGTGGGCCAGCTGCAGCTGCCCCACGCTCGCCGCCGCCTGCTGCGTCGCCAGGTCACGCGGGCGCTTGCCCAGCGAGAGCGGGGCGAGGCCGGCGCCGATCGCGCCCGAGGACACCAGCACGATCTGCGCGTCGCGGGATACGCGCTCGGCGATCGCGTCGACCAGTGCGTCCAGGCGGGCGACGTCGAGGCCGCTGCCCGCCGTCGTCAGGGCCGACGAGCCGACCTTGACCACCAACCGGCGAGCACGAGCGATCGCTTCACGCGTGCCGCTCACGCGTCGAGGTCCAGGTCGTCGTCCTCGCCGGTGCCGTCACGGCGGATCCGGCGGGCCTCCTTGCGCTCGGCCGCGCCGACGCGGTCGCTGCGCTCCAGCCGGACGTCCGTGCCGCGGCCCGACAGGTGCATCGCCACCGAAGGCGTCGACGGCTCCCACTCGAACTGGACGTCGCCGATCGTGACCGGGCTGCCCGGCACCGCGCCGAGCTTCGCCAGCTTTTCCTCGACGCCGAGGCGCTCGAGCCGGTCGGCGAGGTAGCCGACGGCCTCGTCGTTGCCGAAGTTGGTCTGGCGGATCCACCGCTCCGGACGGTTTCCGCGCACGATGAACGCGCCCTCTTCCTCGGGGTCGACCTCGACGGTGAACCCGGAGTCGTCGACGGCCAGCGGCCGCAGGACGATCTTCTCCGGCTCCAGCACCGGCTGCGCCTCGCGGTACTCCTCGACGACCGCCGCGAGCGCGAACGTCAGCTCCCGCAGGCCCTTGCGCGACGCCGTGGAGACCTCGAACACGCGCAGGCCGCGCGCTTCCAGCTCCGGCCGGACGAACTCGGCGAGCTCGGCGGCCTCCGGAACGTCGATCTTGTTGAGCACGACGACGCGGGGCCGTTCCTCGAGCTTGCCGCCGAGGCCCGGGGTGTACTTCGAAAGTTCCTCTTCGAGAGCGTCCACATCGGACAGCGGGTCGCGGCCCGGCTCCAGCGTGGCGCAGTCGACGACGTGCACCAGCACCGCGCACCGCTCGATGTGGCGGAGGAAGTCGAGGCCCAGGCCCTTGCCCTCGGACGCGCCCGGGATCAGGCCGGGCACGTCGGCCATCGTGAACACCGTCTCGCCGCCGGTGATGACGCCGAGGTTCGGCACCAGCGTGGTGAACGGGTAGTCGGCGATCTTCGGCTTGGCCGCGGACAGCACCGAGATCAGCGACGACTTGCCCGCCGACGGGAAGCCGAGCAGGCCGACGTCGGCGACCGAGCGCAGCTCCAGCGTCAGGTCCCGGCTTTCGCCCGGCTCGCCAAGCAGCGCGAACCCGGGGGCCTTGCGGGCCTTCGACGCGAGCGCCGCGTTGCCGAGGCCGCCGCGGCCGCCCTGCGCCGCGACGAACGTGGTGCCGGGGCCGATCAGGTCGGCGACCATCTCGCCGTCCTCGGTGAACACGACGGTGCCGGACGGCACCTTCATCACCAGGGTCTCCCCCGCCGCGCCGGCGCGGTTGCCGCCCTGGCCCATCTTGCCGCTGCCCGCCTTGGCGTGCGGGCGGAAGTGGAAGTCCAGCAGCGTGTGCACGTTCGGGTCGACGACCAGCAGGACGTCGCCGCCGTTGCCGCCGTTGCCGCCGTCCGGGCCGCCGAGGGGCTTGAACTTTTCGCGGTGCACCGAGGCGCAGCCGTTCCCACCGTCACCTGCGGTCAGGTGGATCACCGCACGGTCCACGAACCGGGACGCCATGACTTGCCTCTTTCACCTGCGGAAGATCGGACACAAAAAGAAACGAGGGGTGGCACCGGATATTCCGGCCCCACCCCTCGTCAGAGGTCTAGACAGAAGCCGAATCAGGCTTCCGACGGCACGATGTTGACCGTCTTGCGGCCACGCTTCTCGCCGAACTTGACCGCACCGGCGGCCAGGGCGAACAGCGTGTCGTCGCCGCCACGGCCGACGTTCACGCCGGGGTGGAACTTGGTGCCGCGCTGGCGGATGATGATCTCGCCGGCGTTGACTTCCTGGCCGCCGAAGCGCTTGACGCCGAGGCGCTGCGCGTTCGAATCGCGACCGTTGCGGGAGCTGGACGCACCCTTCTTGTGAGCCATGGCTCAGCCCTCTTTCTGAAAAGCAGATCCGGAGAAGTTCTTACAGGGAGATGGCGGTGACCTCGACGCGGGTCAGCTTCTGCCGGTGACCCTGGCGCTTGTGGTAGCCCGTCTTGTTCTTGAACTTGTGGATCCGGATCTTCGGACCCTTGGTCTGCTCGACGACCTTGCCGGTGACCGAGACCTTCGCCAGCGCGTCGGCGTCCGTGGTGACCTCGCCACCGTCGACGTACAAAACGGCGGGGAGGATGTGCTCGGTGCCCGGCTCGCCCTCGAGCTTCTCGACCTCGACGACGTCGCCGACGGCCACCTTGTACTGCTTGCCGCCGGTCTTGACGATCGCGTACGCCGACACGGAAGTCTCCTGCATTACTCGACAATGGGTGGGGGCCCGCGCGACCGGCCCGCCTGGTGGAGACGGCGGTCCTGGACTCGCGCAGCGACCTGCTCTGGTGGCAGGCCGTACTACAGGTTACGTGGGGTGCCCCGGTGCGTTACCACCGGGGTCCCCCTAGTCGTTCACTTGCTCTGGTCGGAGGCGTGCACCGGCGGGCCCGCCGGGCGCGACGCGGCCCGGCGCGGACGGCGCCGGGTGGAGCGCGCGGCCGGTTCGGGCACGCTGACCTCCGGCTCAGCGGCCTCCGAGGAGGCCGTGACCGGTTCTTCCGCCGGTTCCGGAGCCGGGGTCCGTTCGACCTCGGGCTCCTCGTCCTGCGGCACCGGTGCCTCGTCCGCCTCGGTGGTCACCGGGGTGCCGGCGACCTCCTGGGCGGGCTCGGCGGCCGGCTCGGCCGCCACCGGCGTCTCGTCGGCCTCGGTGGTCGCCGGGGTGTCCGCGACCTCCCTGGCCGGCTCCGGGACGGACCCGTCGCCGTTCGGCGCGCCGTGGTCGTGCTCCTTGGCCGCCTTGGAGGCGTTGGCCATCGCTGCCACCGCCGACGCGATCGACTCGCGCTGCTCCGGCGACGGGACCGCGTGGACCTCGGCCTTGGGGGCTTCGGCCGGCTCCTTGGGAGCCTCCTCGGCCTTGCCGCGGCCGCGCGACCGGCGGGAGCTCTTCTCCCCGCCGCCGTTGCCGCCACCGCCGCCGTTGCCGTTCCCGCCGTGGTTGTGGCCGCCACCGCCACCACCGCCGCCCGAGCGCTGCGGCTCGGTCGAGACGACCACACCCCGGCCCTTGCAGTGCTCGCACGGCGTCGAGAACGCCTCGAGCAGGCCGGTACCGATCTTCTTGCGGGTCATCTGCACCAGGCCGAGCGAGGTGACCTCGGCGACCTGGTGGCGCGTGCGGTCGCGGCCGAGGCACTCGGTCAGGCGGCGCAGCACCAGCTCGCGGTTGGACTCGAGCACCATGTCGATGAAGTCGATCACGATGATGCCGCCGATGTCCCGCAGCCGGAGCTGGCGGACGATCTCCTCCGCCGACTCCAGGTTGTTGCGGGTCACCGTCTCCTCGAGGTTGCCACCCGATCCGGTGAACTTGCCGGTGTTGACGTCGATGACCGTCATCGCCTCGGTGCGGTCGATGACCAGGTAACCACCCGACGGCAGCCAGACCTTGCGGTCGAGCGCCTTGGTGATCTGCTCGTCGATCCGGTGGTCGGCGAACGCGTCGCCGGTGCCGGTGTAGCGCTTGAGGCGCTCGGTGAGCTCCGGGGCGACGTGGCTGACGTAGCCGTTGATGGTCTCCCAGGAGCGGTTGCCCTGGATCTCCAGCTTGGCGAAGTCCTCGGTGAAGAGGTCACGCACGACCTTGACCAGCAGGTCGGGCTCTTCGTAGAGCATGGTCGGCGCGCCGCCCTTCTTGCCGGAACCGGCGGCGGCCTTCTCCTTGATGACGTCCCACTGGGCCTTCAGGCGGTCGACGTCGCGGCCCAGCTCCTCCTCGCCGATGCCCTCGGAGGCGGTGCGGATGATGACACCCGCGTCCTCCGGGACGATCCGCTTGAGGATGTCCTTCAGGCGGCGGCGCTCGTTCTCCGGCAGCTTGCGGGAGATGCCGGTGGCGCCGCCTGCGGGGACGTACACCAGGAAGCGGCCGGGCAGCGAGATCTGCGTGGTCAGCCGGGCGCCCTTGTGCCCGACCGGGTCCTTGGTGACCTGGACCAGCACGGAGTCGCCGGTGGACAGCGCCTGCTCGATCTTGCGGGCCTTGCCCTCGAGGCCGGCGGCGTCCCAGTCGACCTCACCGGCGTAGAGCACGGCGTTGCGGCCGCGGCCGATGTCGATGAACGCGGCTTCCATGCTCGGCAGCACGTTCTGGACGCGGCCGAGGTAGACGTTGCCGACGATCGAGCCGGAGCCCGACTGCGTCACGAAGTGCTCGACGAGCACGCCGTCCTCGAGGACGCCGATCTGCGTCGAGTCGCCCTTCTCGGCGACGACCATCGTGCGCTCGACCGACTCGCGGCGGGCCAGGAACTCGGCCTCGGACAGGATCGGAGCGCGGCGGCGGCCGGCCTCGCGGCCGTCGCGGCGGCGCTGGCGCTTGGCCTCCAGGCGGGTCGAGCCGCGGACGCTGCGCACCTCGTCGCGCGCCGGGCGTTCGGGCTGCTCGGCCTTCGCCTGGCGGACGTGCGTGACGGTGTTGGGCGGGTCGTCGGTGCCCTCGGCCTCGTCGCCGTCCGAGCCCTTGCGGCGACGGCGGCGGCGACGGCGCTTGCTGCCACCCTCGCCGTCGTCACCGTCGGAGTCGGACTCGGCGGCGTCCTCGGCCTCTTCGGCGTCCGCTTCGGGCTTTTCGTCCGCGTTGCGGGACTTCCGGCGCGGCTGCTCTTCGGCCTGGTCGTCGTTCTCGGCGGTCTCGTCGCCACCGTCGGCGCCCTTGCCGCGGCCACGGCCGCGACGGCCCCGACGGCGACGGCGGCGGCTGCCGGCGTCGTCGTCTTCGTCGGTCTCGGTGGCCGGGGTGGTTTCTTCGGCCTCTTCCTCGGCGACCTCGGGCTCGGGGCGGGTGCGCTCCTGGCGCTCCTGGCGGGGCTCCGGGCGGGCTTCCGGCTCGGCGAACGGGTCGGCGGGCTTGCGGGCCGGCTTGACCGCGGGCTCGGCGGGCTCCGGCGGCAGGAAGACCGGCGACGGCGCGGCGAACACCGGCAGGTGCGCGCGGGTCTTCTGCCGCGGGCGCGGCTTCTCGGCCTCGGCGGCGGGGGCCTGTTCGGTGGCCTCGCCGGCGGGCTGCTGGGCGAAGGGCTGCCCGGCGCCGCGCCGGCCGATGGGCTGGTCCTGGCTCGCGCCGCTCCGGCCGGCCGGCTGGTGGCGGCCGGCGCCGCCCTGGCGGGCCGGCTGGTCCTGGTCGGTGGTGGCCTGACCGGCGGCCCGATCCTGACGGGCACCGCTCTGGCCGGCGGCCTGCTCCCGACCGGCGTTGCGCTGGTCGGCGGCCTGGTCCTGACCGGCGGTCGCCTGGTCTGCACCCTGGCCACGACCGGCACCGCCTTGGCCCGCGGCCTGCTCCTGACCGGCACCGCTCTGGCCGGCGGCCTGCTCCTGACCGGCGTTGCCCTGGCCGGCCGTGGCGGGCTCGGTCGCCTGCTCACCCTCGGCGGGCGCGAAGGCCTCGGCCACTTTGAGCGCCACGTCCCTGGTCACGCTCGACTGCGCGCTGCGCACGCTCTCCCCCAGCTCCGCGAGCTGGGCGAGGATGTCCCGGCTGTTCTTCTCGAGCAGCTTCGCCAGCGCGTGCACCCGGATCCGGGGCGGCAGGTCGGCGAGCGGGCCGCTCGGGGGTGTGGCGGGATTCCCGCCGGTGTGCTCGGCGGGTGTTTCCGCGTTCGACATGTGTCTCCTCCGCCCCCGGGCGCGTCTGCCGGTTCGCACCGGCAGGGACGCGGCCGCGCAGGGGCCCCTTTCTGTTCGTTCCGCCGTGGTGGTCACCAGCGACGGGAATCCTTGCCCGACGACCGGGCGCCGCACCACCGCATCCGGTGGCGCGCAACCCGGTCAAAGGTCTGCTTCGGCGCTGTGCGCGGCACTCGCGGCCCCCGGGCCGCCCGCCACGTCGTCCAGCCGCCCGGCTCGCGGGCGGCGACGCGAGTCACGGGAAATCGCGCACATCACCGGGCCACAACACCGCAGGCAGCACCTCTCACGTGCGCCCCGCGGCCCAGCGGCCACCCCGAGTATCCCACACCGGGTGACTGCTCCGGTGTACTCGGTACCTCCGCCCACGCCGCCGGGCGCGCCGCGAGGCCACCGGCCGGGGGAACTTGGCCGTAGCGCTTGTCCGCCGGGCACGGGGTGGCTACCGTGCGGCTCGGGGTGACCGGGATCTCGCGCGCCGGCACCCGCGGTTCCTGCATCCGGTGGGAGGTCCGGTGTCCCTGCTGGCGCGGCCGCTGCGAGCGGCCGTGTGCACCGTACTGGTGCTTTCGGGATGCGTCACCGCCGGTCCGGCGGCGGCCGACGCGCCCGCCTGCGGTCACGGCCGGGCCCTGCGTTACGTCGTCGCGTTCGACCGCGGCACCACCGAGTCCGCCGCCCGCGAACAGGTCACGGCGGCGTGCGGCGCCACCACCGGCTACTACCCGCAGATCGCCGTGGCGGTCGCCACGTCGGGCGACCCGTCGTTCGGCGCCCGGATCGGGCTCGACCGGGCGTTCAGCGCCCAGGCCGAGCGGCTGGCCGCGCAGCGCGTCACCGAGGTCAGGCCACAGCCCGCGCGGGCCACGCTGCCCGTCACCGACCCGGCGCGCGTGCCGACCGCGGACCTGAGCGGGCAGCAGTGGGACATGCGGATGATCAACGCGGGCCAAGCGACGGGCGATTCGGACGGCCGTCGCGACGTCGTCGTCGGCGTCCTCGACTCGGGCATCGACCCCGACCACCCGGACCTGACCGGCGCCCTCGACCGCGACGACTCCGCGGGCTGCCTCACCGGGGAGCCCGACCGGTCGCCGTCGGCCTGGGCGCCGACGACGTCGGTGCACGGCACGCACGTGGCGGGGATCATCGCGGCGGCCGACGACGGGCGCGGGGTGACGGGTGTGGCGCCCGGGGTGCGTGTGGCGTCGGTGAAGGTGATCGACGACCGCGGCTACGCCGACCCGGAGGCCGCGGTGTGCGGCCTGATGTGGGCGGCGTCGCGGCACCTGCGGCTCACGAACAGCAGCTTCTTCGTGAACCCGTGGACGCTGTCGTGCATCCGCGGCGACGACCGCGGGGTGGTGCACGAGGTGCTGGCCCGGGCGGTGGAGTACAGCACCTCGGCCGGGACGTTGAACGTCGCGGCGGCGACGAACGAGGCCGTCGACCTGACACCGTCGGCGCGCTCCGGCTCGGCCGGGCCGGGTTCCGGTTGCGAAGCGCTGCCGGCCGGGCTGCGGGACGTCGTCGCGGTGTCCGCCGTCGGCTCGGACCGGGTCAAGGCCGGGTACAGCTCCTACGGGCTGGGCGTGATCGACGTCACGGCGCCCGGCGGCGAGACCGGCGAGTGCGTGCTTTCGACGGTGCCCGGCGGGTACGCGCCGCTGTGCGGGACGTCGATGGCCGCGCCGCACGTCACCGGCGTGCTGGCGCTGCTCGCGGCCGCCTCGCCGAGCGCGGGGCCGCGGCAGCTGCGGCGGACGCTGGACGCCCAGGCCATGCCGATGCCGTGCCCGGCCGACTACGACCTCACCGGCGACGGCACCCAGGACGCCTACTGCGCGGGATACGAGGGGTTCAACGGCTTCTACGGCCACGGGATGGTGGACGCGCTGGCCGCCGCCGCGCCGCGGGGCAAGCCCGACCTGGCCCGCTGAGCCCGGCCGCGGGGATCGCGGCTTCGGGTGCTCGGTCGCGGCGAGGGGTGTGCTTTCCGCCCCGAGAGCCGCGCGGTCACGTCAGCAGGAGCTTGGCGATCCTCCTCGTCGATGCCCACAGGCCCACCGCGCCCAGGACCAGCAAGTACGCCAGGTTGGCCAGCATGCTGCCGGACAGGATGCCGGTCGCCAGGCCGCGCATCAGCTCGATCGCGTGGTACAGCGGGAGGCAGCGGACCAGCCACTGCAGCGGCTCCGGGTACACCGACAGCGGGAAGAACGTCGTCGCGAACAGGAACATCGGCATCAGGCCCAGCGCGATGTAGTCGAACTGGGCCGTCGACTTCAGGAACGTCACCAGGGCCATGCCGATCGCCGAGAAGGCCAGGCCGACCAGCAGGGCCGCCGGGACCATCAGCAGCGCCCACCACGACGCCAGCAGCCCCATCCCCGCCGCGATCGCCAGGAACGCCACCGCGTAGACGCCGCCGCGGGTCATCGCCCAGCCGATCTCGCCCAGCGCGATGTCCAGCGGACCGATCGGGGTCGCCAGCATCGCGTCGTACAGCTTCGCGTAGCGCAGCTTGAAGAACAGGTTGTACGTCGATTCGAAGACGGCGCCGTTCATCGCCGACGTCGCCAGCAGCGCCGGCGCCACGAACGCGACGTAGTCCATCGGGCGGCCGTCCGGGCCCGCCACCTCGGTGACGAGCTTGCCGAACCCGAGCTGGAACGCCAGCAGGTAGAGGAACGGCTCGGCCGCGCCGGAGAGGAACATCAGCCAGCTGTTGCGCGCCACCAGGACCGAGCGCTCGACGAGCTTGCGCGCCTGGCCCGCGTACAGCCCGGGCGGCAGGATCCGCAGCAGCAGCCCGGCCCGCGCCGGCGGGGCTTGGACGCTCACCATCAGACCACCAGCCTCCGGTAGAAGGCCCGGTGCGCGAACGCCCACCCGGCCGCGAACAACGCCGCGAGCACCGCGAGGTGGCCGAGCATCGCCCAGCCGCCGACCCCGCCGAGGCTCACGCCGCGCGCCAGCTGGGTGCCGTGCCACAGCGGGGACAGCCAGGCCAGCCAGCGGATCGCGCCCGGCAGCTGGGCGATCGGGAAGAACGTGCCGGAGAACAACGTCATCGGCATCACGACGAACCGGAAGATCAGCCCGAACCGCTGGCCCTCGTCGTACGTCCGGGCCGCGAGCGCGGTGATCGGCGTGGCGCAGGCGAGCCCGGTGATGGTGCCGACGAGGATCACCAGCAGCACGCCGGGCCCGGTCCAGGCGCCGAAGAACAGCGCGACGAACGCGTAGATCGCGCCGGCGAGCGTCAGCCGCATGGCCGTCCAGATCAGGTGGCCGCCGAGGACCTGGCCCGGCGACACGGGCGTGGCCGTGACGGCGAGGTAGTCCTTCTGCCACTTGAACCCGGACAGCACGGGATAGCTGGAGTCGCCGACGGCCTGCTGCGCGGCCCCGGCGGCGAGCAGGGCGGGCGCGATGTACTGGAGGTAGGACAGGCCGCCGGTGACGGCGCCGGGGCGGACCTGGGAGCCGAAGCCGAGGCCCATCGCGGCGAGGAAGAGGACCGGCTGGAGGCCGGTGGAGTACAGAGTGGACACCCAGTGGCGGCGGTACCAGGTCCAGTACCCCTCGACGCGCAGCCAGGCGCCGTGCCAGTGGCCGACGACGCGGCCGGTGGGTTCGACGGTGGTCATCAGTCCACCAACGTCCGGCCGGTCAGCCTCAAGAACACGTCCTCGAGCGAACTGCGTCGCACCAGGCTCGACAGCGGCCGGACCCCGCGGGCGTGCACCTGTTCCAGCGCCGCCTCGCCGTCGTCGCTGTACAGCAGTACCCGGTCCGGCAGTACCTCCACCCGCTGCGCCAGTTCCTCGACCCGCCGGGCCGCCGTGGCCTGCTCCCCCGACGCGAACCGCAGCTCGACCACCTCGCGCGTCGAGTACCGCTTGATCAGCTCCGCCGGCGAGCCCTCCGCGGCGATGCGCCCGTGGTCCATCACGACCAGCCGGTCGCACAGCTGCTCGGCTTCGTCCATGTAGTGCGTCGTCACGATCAGCGTCGTGCCCTGGGCCTTCAACCGGAACAACCGGTCCCACAGCAGGTGCCGGGCCTGCGGGTCGAGCCCGGTCGTCGGCTCGTCGAGCAGCAGCAGCTCCGGGTCGTTGACCAGCGAACGGGCGATCGTCAGCCGGCGTTTCATGCCGCCGGAGAGCGGGTCGACCTTGTCGCCCGCGCGGTCACCGAGCTGCGCGAACTCCAGCAGCTCGTCCGCCTTGCGCCGGGCCGCCGCGCGCGACAGGCCGAAGTAGCGGCCGTAGATCAGCAGGTTCTCCCGGACCGTCAGCTCGACGTCCAGGTTGTCCTGCTGCGGCACGACCCCCAGGCGCGCGCGGATCCGCGGCCCGGCCACCTCCGGGTCCAGGCCCAGCACGCGGAGGTCGCCGTCGGTGCGGGGTGACACGCACGCGATCATCCGCATCGTCGACGACTTGCCGGCGCCGTTCGGGCCGAGGAAGCCGAACGCCTCCCCGCGCCGCACCTCGACGTCGATCCCGCGCACGGCTTCGAACTCGCCGAAGCGCTTCACGAGTGCTTTGGCCTGCACCAGCGCCGGTTCCCGGTCCTCCGATTCGTCCACCCCCCGACCATACGAGCGGGCACCGACAAAAACCGAACGGTTTAGCCGCGCACGGTCACGACCAGCGTCCGCGTCACCCCGTTGACCGTCACCGAAAGCCGCGCGACGCCCGGCCGCAACGCCGTCAGGACACCGGAAGCGGGATCGAACGCCACGACGCCCCAGCCGACCGACCAGTCCGCGCTCACCGGGTACGACACCGGCACGTCCCGGGTGCCCTGCCGCAGGGAAGCCCGCACGACCGCGCGTTCGCCGCGGACCATCGAGGACGGCCCCGAAACGGTGAGCGAGTCGACGTTCGGCCGCGTCTCGAACCGCACCGGCTGGGCCCGGTCGGCCGGGTCGACGCGCAGCAGCGTCCAGCCGACGAACCCGCCGTCGCCGGGTGCGGCCGCCGGTGCCTTGCCCGAGTTGCCGTTGACCAGGTACGGCACGCCGTCCACGCGCGAGAGCGAGAACACGCCCGCGTGCGAAGCCACCGAAGCGGCGGGCTTGCCGGACGCCTGCTCGAACCCGGTCAGCCACTGGGTCAGCAGCGTGGCTTCCTTCCGGTCGCCGAGCTGGGAGTTGCCGGTCGGGCTCGGGTCCTTGACCGGGTGGTGCATCGCGACGACAACCCCGCGGACCGAGCGGTCCTTCACCGCCGAATCGAGCGCATCCCGCAGCATCCGGACCTGGTCGAACCCGCCCGCCCGCAGCGAGCCGCGCGAGGAGTCCATCAGCACCAGCCGGATGCCGCGCACGTCGACGACCTGGTGCGTCACCCCGAAGGCGGCCTGGAAGTTGGCGAGTCCGTTGCCGCCTTCGGCTTCGTGGTTGCCCGGCACGTAGTACCAGGGAACCTTGCCGTCCAGCTCTTCGGTGATGACTTGGCGAGCCAGCACGAAGTCGGGCGCCGTGCCGCGGTCGACGAAGTCGCCGTTGATGAGCACCAGGTCCGGCTTCGCCGCGACGGCTTCCCGCAGTGCCCGCCGCGCTTGGGCGACCAGCGGGCCGGCCGGGTCGTCCGCGGTGAACTGCGCGTCGCTGACGACCGCGACGCGCAGGCCGCCCGACAGCGTGCCGTCGGTGACCAGTGCCGGGTCGCGCGGGGCGGGGTCGGCGGGCACGGCCGTCGTCGGCGCCACCTCGAAGGTCAGGTCGTCGAACACCAGGTGACCTTCGTACTGCTGGTCCGGCACGTTCTCGACGGCGTAGAAGCGCGCCAGGCGCTGGCCGTCGGGCAGGCCGGCCGGGACCGCGGCGGTGACGTACCGCCAGCCCGTCCAGTCGACGCTCAGCGAAAGGTCCACAATGGACGCCACGTTCGCGGCGTCGCGCAGTTCGGCGCGCAGCCAGGCGCCCTTGCCGTCGCCGTCGACCCACAGCCCGATCTTCTGCGTGCCCGCCGGGACCGGCAGCGGCGACGCGGGCGTCACGTAGGCGGCGCGCGTCGCGGTCGTGCCGGTGAGCCGGTAGTCCAGCGCGAGGCCGGCGCCACCGTCCCGCCCCGGGGCCGCGGACAGCGCCGCGCCGACGACCGCCGGGAACACCGTCGCGCTCCAGCCGGCCGGCCCGTCCAGCGGGGCCGCGACCTGCGGCACGGTCCCGACCGAAGCGGCCAGGTGCGTGGTCAGGCCCCCAGCCGACGCAGTGATCGCCGAGGCGCCGGACGCGGTCAGCGCGGTCACCTCGTAGCCGTCACCCGACGGCTCGACCTGCACGACCGAGTGGTCGTAGTCGAGCTTGACGTCGTCGGGCTCCAGCCAGGTGCCGTAGCCGTCCGCGTCGTAGCCGTAGACCTTGAACGTGCTCTTCGCGCCCGCGGCCGACAGCGCGACCTGCTCGGTGCTCGTGCCGAGCCGGACCGCCTTGCCCAGCACGGAAAGTGCCGTCCGGCCGGACGCACGCCCGGACTTCGCGACGACGTCGACGCGGCCGGCGCCGTGACCGGTGACGACCCCGCGGGTCACGGTGGCCCGCCGCGGGTCGGAGGTGCTCCAGCGCGGGTCGGCGGCGACGGCGGCGCCGGTTTCGTCGTGGCCGTCGGCGACCAGGTGCCGGGTCAGGCCGGTCAGCACGCGGTTCGCGTCGCCGGTCGCCACGGCCGGTGCCGGGGAGAACGCCGTGAGGTTGCCGCTGCCCGGCACGGTCGCGAAGCCGATCCCGTTGGGCACCAGGCGTTCCCCGCCGTCGGACGGCGCGTTGCGGACGCTCGGCGCGGCTTCGCCCTCGTTGCGCGCCAGGAGCGTCGACGAGCCGCCGCCGTCGAGGTTGATGGCGTCGTCGGCGCCGAGGCTCTTCAGGTGCCGGGCCAGTTCCAGCTCGGTCATCCCGCGGCTGTCGGCCTGGCGTCCGTCCACAGTGGCCAGCCACAGCCGCTTGCCGTCGGCGGAGAAGCCGACCGCGGTGCGCGGCGCCATGGCGACGTTGTCGACCGGCTGCACGACGCCGTCGCGGAGCAGGACTTCGTTGCCGCCCACGGCGACCGCGATCTTCCCGGCGTCCGACCGCGGCGCGTACGTGACGCCGACGGCGTCGCCCGGCTTCAGCGCAGCGAGGACGTCCGCCCCGGCTTCGCGGGCCAGGAGCAGCGTCGTGCCCGCCGCGATGGGGCCGGCCGCGGGCTGCTCGCGCGTGGCGGTCACGACGCCGTCGCGCAGCTCGACCTCGCGTACCCGGGCCGCTCCGGCCACCGAGGTCGCGCGGCCCGAAGCGCCCCACAACGGCGTGTAGACGCCGATCGCGTCGGTACCGAGGACCGGGCTGTTGAAGTTCGTCGCCTCGACCGTGCCGCCGGGCAGCGTCACGGTCGCTTCGAGGAAGACCGAAGCCAGCTGCGCCTTGCCTTCGTCGGTGATCGACGCGGTGAGGTTGTGGCCGGCGGCGGGCGCGGTCTGCAGCTGGCCGCGGTCGATGCCGACGCCGATCGGCGCGCCGGTGGCGTTGATGTCGAAGAAGTCGCCGTTCACGCCGGCGACCGCGCCGGTGCGCGCGACCTGCTGCGAAAGCGGCGTGCGCGCGGAGACCGTGCCCGGGCTCAGGTATGTCGGCTTCAGGACCTTGCTGCCCAGGTCGACGGCGAGGGTGTCGCCGCGGATCCAGCCCGCCGGGTCGAACCGGTCGAACTGGGTGAGGTTCAGGCCGGGCGCGACCTCGGTGGTCGCGCTGCCGGTGACGAGCCCGTCGTCGGGGTCCGTGGCGGCGAAGGTGGTCACGCCTTCGCGAGCCGACGACGCGGCGGGCGCGGCCTCGACCGGCGGCGTGCCGAGCGGCGCTTTCAGGGGGTCGGCGTGGGCGGGGACGACGAACACCGTCGCGATCAAGGCGGCGAGCGGCAGCGCGATGCGTGACTTCTTCACCAGGTACCCCAGTATCGAGTGAGAGTGAGCCGGACCAGCACAGCGCAGTGGCACGGCCGGGGGAAGGCTTCCCGGTGAACGCCGCCTGAATGGTCTAGAACACCATCAGGGCGTGAGCGGCGACCGGAGCAACGCGGCCGCGGCGGCGCCGTCGACGCGCGGGTCGGGGCCAGTGCGCTTCCACAGCCGCAGCAGGAGATCGCGGGCGGGCGCCTCGACGGTGGCGGTCCCAGCAGCGGCCGGGCCGAGCGCGGGCGGCTCGCCGGGGTGCACGGTCCAGACGTCGCCGGTGTCGGTGGCGTGCAGCGAAACCGGCCCGGGCAGCTCGGGCACCGGGTGCCAGCGGGTGACCCGCGGCATCAGCACGGACAGGACCTCGTCGACGCCGTCCGCGGCGACAGCCGGGTCGAGCACGTGCGCGCTCCCCGAGTCGGCGAGGTGGACGGCGGTTTCGTGCACTTGGCGGCGGAACCAGAACGCCTTGGTCTTCTCGGTGCCGCCGAAGTGCCAGCACCGGTCTTCGGGAGTGGCCGCTTCGAGCGCGTCGAGCAGCAGGTCGGCGCTTTCGCGGTACCAGGACGCCAGATCGGCACCCGGCCCCTGCGCGAAGTCCTGGCGCTGGGACTCACCGGTGGCGACGATCGTCGCGGCCCAGCGGTGCACGTTCCCCAGGTGCGTCCCGAGGTCCGCGAGGGTCCAGGCACCGCAGTCGGGCACCCGCGCGGCCAGGTCGGCGTCGCGCAGCCGCTCGGTGAACGCGCCGGTCAGCTCACGCAGCACCGGCAGGTACTCGCGGGCCGGGAACGGCATGGTCGTCATCGGATCTCCCCCAGGAAACCGGGGCCGCGCGGCGGGCGCGGCCCCGGTGCCGGTCACAGCATCACAGGTCGGGGAACCAGAGCTTCAGCTCGCGCTCGGCCGACTCCGGGGAGTCCGAGCCGTGGACCAGGTTGTACTGGGTCTCCAGGGCGAAGTCGCCGCGGATGGTGCCCGGGGTGGCCTTCTCGACCGGGTCGGTGCCGCCGGCCAGCTGGCGGAACGCGGCGATGGCGCGCGGCCCCTCGACGGCGAGCGCGACCAGCGGGCCCGAGGTGATGAACTCGAGCAGGTCGCCGAAGAACGGACGCTCCTTGTGCTCGGCGTAGTGCTCCTCGGCCAGCGCCTGCGGAACGGTCCGCAGCTCGAGGGCGACGAGCTTCAGGCCCTTGCGCTCGATGCGCGAGACGACCTCGCCGACGAGGCCGCGCGCGACGCCATCGGGCTTGACGAGGACCAGCGTGCGTTCAGTCACGACGGTGTTTCTCCTTGGTACGGGTGAGGGTCGGTGCGCGTGAGCGTAGCCGACCGTGGTCACCGGCCCTGCGGGTGCAGCTTCTTCGACCACAGCGACGCCCCCGTGGCGTCCCGCAGGTCGACCGTCAGGTCACCGCTGCCGCCGTCGATGTTCAGCTCGCCGAAGTGCTGGAAGCCGTCGATCGGGGCCGTGTTCGCCGCCGGCGGGGCGTGCACGAACACCGCCTCCGGGCCGAACGTCGGGTCGAGCTGGTTCGGCCCGAACGCGCCCGCGTTCAGCGGCCCGGACACGAACTCCCAGAACGGGTCGAAGTCCTGGAACGCCGCCCGGTCGGGCGAATAGTGGTGCGCCGCGGTGTAGTGGACGTCCGCCGTCAGCCAGACCACGTTGCGCACACGGCGGCGCTGGATCTCCCGCAGCACCCACGCCAGCTCCGTCTCACGGCCACCCGGCGCGCCCGGCAGGTTGTTCGCCACCGCTTCGATCGCCGTGCCGTCCGGGACGACCAGGCCCAGCGGCATGTCCGCCTGGACGATCTTCCAGGTCGCCGTGCTGCGGCCGAGCGCGTCGGCCAGCCAGCGGGCCTGCCGGTCGCCGAGGATGTAGCCCGGCTTGGTCTGGTCGGCGGTGTTGGCGTTGCGGTAGGTCCGCATGTCGAGCACGAATACCTCGGCGCGCGAGCCGTACTCGAAGCTGCGGTAGACGCGGCCGTCGACGGCCTGCCGCGAGTCGATCGGGTGCCACTCGTGGAACGCCTGGTACGCCCGCGGCGCGAGGACGTCGACGCGCTTCTCGGTGTACGCCGGGTTGTCGAGGATCTTGCCCGGGTACCAGTTGTTGAGGACCTCGTGGTCGTCCCATTGGGCGTAGACCGGGACCTGCGCGGCGAAGCGCTTGAAGTTCGCGTCGAGGCGGTTGTACGCGTGCTGGCCGCGGTATTCGTCCAGGGTCTCGGCGACCTTCGACTTCTCCGCCGTGACGACGTTGCGCCACGTGCGGCCGCCGGGCAGCGTCACCGTCTCCGTCAGCGGGCCGTCGGAGTACACCGTGTCGCCGCTGTGCAGGAACACGTCCGGGCGGCGGGCGGCCATCGCCGAGAAGATCGTCATGCCGCCCAGGTCCGGGTTGATGCCCCAGTTCTGGCCGACGACGTCGCCCGACCACACGATCCGGGTGTCGCGGCGGCCCACCGGCGCGGTGGCGAACCGGCCGGTCAGCGGCTCGCTCGTGGCGCGCCCGTCGAGGGCCTCCGCCGTGACGCGGTAGTGGTATTCCGTGCCGGGTGCGAGGCCGGCGACGCGGACCTGTCCGGTCCCGCCGGTGGCCGGGCCGGCGAGCGGGCCCGGGATGCGGCGCGCGTGCCGGAACGACGGGTCGCGCGCGATTTCGACGCACAGCCGCGACGGCCGGTCGGCCCGCGACCAGACGATCGCCGAGCCGGGCGTGACGTCGCCGGAGGAGACGCCGTGGGTGAGCACGGGCCGGCCGGCGCGCACGAGCGGCGTCGCGGCGAACGCCGTCGAAGGCAGCACGAGACTGGCCGCGGCGCCGGTGAGACCGGCCTTGAGCAGGGAACGGCGAGAGTGGGTCATGCGCGGTTTCTATCCCGCCCCGGCCAACGCCGGTTTGCGCGCGGATGAACGAATCCCCGGGTTTTCCCCCATGTCCGCGTGCCGTCGCCATCGGTAGCGTGGCGATCACGACAAGGGGGTCAGATGAGACCATTCAGGAAAACCCTGGCGGTTCTGACAGCGGCACTCACCATCACCACACTGGGCACCGGCATCGCGGCGGCCGGTGAAGAAGGCAGCGGGAAAGCCGTCCTCCGCTACACCGAACACGGCATCCCGCACATCGTCGCGAAGGACTTCGCGGGCCTCGGCTACGGGTACGGCTACGCGGCGGCGACCGACAACGTCTGCGAACTCGCGAACATCTACCTCACGGTGAGCGCGCGGCGATCGAAGTACTTCGGCCCGGACGGCGACGGCTACCCGTCGCTGTCCGAGGCGGCGAACAACCTCCACAGCGACCTGTTCTTCCAGAAGATCAACGACTCCGGCGTCGTCGACCGGCTGGCCGCGCAGCCCGCGCCGCAGGGGCCGCGGCCGGAGGTCCGGCAGATCGTTTCGGGGTACGTCAAGGGGTTCAACGCCTACCTCGCGCGCACCGGCCGGGCCGGCATCTCCGACCCGGCCTGCCGCGGCGCGGACTGGGTGCGGCCGATCACCGAACAGGACTTCTACCGGCACTTCTACGCCATCGCGATCACCGGCGGCCAGGGCGTGGTGACCGAAAGCCTGTTCACCGCACCGCCTTCCGGCGCGACGCCGGCGCCGGGGACGGCCGGCCAGCTGTCGGATCAGGTCAAGAAGGCGCTGAGCGGCAGCGGGCTCGGCAGCAACGGCATCGCGATCGGCGCCGACTCGACCGCGGCCGGCAAGGGCAGCGTCCTGCTCGGCAACCCGCACTACCCGTGGCAGGCTGGACGCCGGTTCTGGCAGAGCCAGCTGACCATCCCGGGCCGGTTCGACGTCGCCGGCGCGAGCCTGCTCGGCATGCCGTTCGTCCAGATCGGGCACACCGCCGACGCGGCCTGGACGCACACGGTGTCCACCCCGGTCACGTTCGGCCTCTTCGAGGTGCCGCTGAAGCCGGGCGACCCGACGACGTATCTGGTCGACGGCAAGGCCGAGAAGATGACGTCCCACGACGTGACGGTCCAGGTGCGTCAGGCCGACGGCTCGGTGAAGCCGGTCAGCCAGACGTTCTGGTCGACGCGGTACGGGCCGGTGATGGGCGACTTCCAGGGCGTTCCGCTGCCGTGGACGGCGAAGTCGGCGTACGCGGTCCGCGACGCCAACGCGACGAACCTGCGCGGGCTCAACACGTGGTTCGAGCTGGACCAGGCCCGCAGCACCGGCGACATCGTCCGGGCGCTGAGCCGCACGCAGGGCGTCCCGTGGGTCAACACGATCGCCACCGACCGGGCCGGCAACGCGCTCTACGCCGACATCCAGGTCGTCCCGCACGTCACCGACGAACTCGCGAAGACGTGCAGCACCCCGTTGGGGCAGGGGACGTTCGCCGAAGTCGGACTGGCCATTTTGGACGGTTCGAAGTCCTCGTGCCAGTGGGGTTCCGACCCGGGCGCGATCGAACCGGGCATCTTCGCGCCGTCGCGGCTGCCGCAGCAGCAAAGCCGCGACTACGAGCTGAACGCCAACGACAGCGCCTGGCTGGCGAACGCGAAGGCGCCGATCACGGGCTACCCGCACATCGTCGGCGACATCGGCACCGAACGCTCGCCGCGCACGCGGGAAGCGTTGCTCACGGCCGAAAAGGGCGGCTTCACGACGGACTCGATGAAGAAGATGCTCTTCACCGACCACAGCCTGTTCGCCGATCTGACGGCGGCGGACCTGGCGAAGCTGTGCGCGTCCTTCCCGGGTGGGCTGGCCCCGTCGTCGACCGGTTCGGTGCCGGTCGGGCCGGCCTGCGCCGCGCTGGCGAAGTGGGACCACACGTACTCGCTCGACAGCCGGGGTTCGCTGCTGTTCCAGCGGTTCGCGGCCAGGCTCGGGAACGTGGACCGGTTCACGGTGCCGTTCGACCCGAAGCAGCCGCTGACCACGCCGAACACCCTGAACGTGGGCAACGCCGACGTCCGGAAGGCGTTCGGGGACGCGCTCGTCGAGCTGCGCACGGCCGGGCTGGCTCCCGACGCGCGGCTCCGGGACGGGCAAGCGGTGACGCGCAACGGCGAACGCATCCCGATCCACGGCGGCCAGGGCTTCCTCGGCGTGCTCAACGTGATGACGCCGGTGTGGGACCCGGCGCGCGGGAACGTCGAAGTAGCCCACGGGTCGAGCTACATCCAGGTGGTCGGGTTCCGCGGGACCGCGTGCCCGGACTCCTCGACGTTGCTGACGTATTCGCAGTCGGCGAACCCGAAGTCGCCGTACTTCAGCGACCAGACGAGGCTCTACAGCCGGGGTGAATGGGTGAAGGAACGCTTCTGCGAAGCGGACATCCTGCACTCCCCCGCGCTGCGGGTCGTCGTCCTGCGCTGACGTCCCCGGCGGAGGCGGGCGCTCAGCCGCCCGTCTCCGCCGACAACGCGCGCAGGTCGGCGAAGGCTTCGTCGAGGTGCTCGTCCAGGCTGCGGCGGGATTCCTCGATCCAAGCTCCGGCCGCGTGGTGGAAGGTCACCCAGCCGATGTGGGCGGCGAGCGCGGCGAGCCGGTCGGCGACACCCCGGGCGCGCAGCGCCGCCGCGAGCGCGTCGCTCATCGCCGCCGCCTTCGCCAGGTCGCGTTCGCGCAGCGCCGGGGTCGCGGCGATGACCGCCAGGCGCGGTTCGGCGAACGATCGGTTGCCCTCGACGATCCGCCCGGCTTTCCGGAACGCGCGGAGCAGGACTTCCAGCGGCGGCAGCCCGTCGGGCGCGCCGATCACCGACGCCGTCAGATCCGCGCGAAGAGCGGCTTCGCCGTCGAAGAGCACTTCGCGCTTGTCCGGGAAGTGCCGGAAGAACGTGCGTTCGGTGACGCCGGCCCGGGCCGCGATCTCGGCCGTGGTGGTCCGGTCGAAGCCGCGCTCGGCGTACAGCTCCAGCGCCGCCTGCTGAAGGCGGCGGCGCGCTTCCTCTCCGCTGCGTGGCACCCCGTCAGCCTACCTGTTGTGACAGTGACTGACACTACGAGGTACAGTTCGTAGCGTCAGTCACTGTCACTACGCGGGAGAGTCCCATGCACGTCTTCGTCACCGGCGGGTCCGGCCAGACCGGCCCCGCCGTCGTCACCGAGCTGATCGCGACGGGGCACACCGTCACCGGCCTCGCGCGGTCGGACGCGGCCGCCGCCCGGCTCGAGGCGCTCGGTGCCACGCCGCACCCCGGCTCGCTCGACGACCTCGACAGCCTCCGCACCGGCGCCGAAGCCGCCGATGGCGTCCTGCACATGGCCTTCGGCGGCGACTTCAGCGACCTCGACGACATGACCCGCCGCGACCGCACGGCGATCGAGACGCTCGGCGAGGTCCTGATCGGTTCGGGCAAGCCGTTCGTGAGCACGTCCGGGACGCTGGTCATGCCGGCGGGCCGCGAGAGCACCGAGCGGGACGAACCCGACACCTCGGGGCTCGCCGCGTTCCGGATCGTCGGCGAGCGGGCCTGCCTGGACTTCGCCGCTCGCGGCGTGCGGGCGAGCGTCGTCCGGCTCGCGCCGACCGTTCACGGTCCCGGTGACCACAGCTTCATCGCCTGGCTCGTCGATACCGCCCGCAAGACTGGGCAGTCGGCCTACGTCGGCGACGGCGAGAACCGGTGGCCCGCGGTGCACCGGCTGGATGCGGCAGTCGTGTTCCGCCTCGCCCTGGAGGGCGCGCCGGCGGGCAGCGTGCTGCACGCGACCGCCGAGAACGTGCCGTTCCGGGACATCGCCGAGACGATCGGACGCGGTCTCGGCCTGCCCGTCGTCTCCCTGACGCCGGAAGAAGCCGCCGGGCACTTCGTCAGCCCGTTCATCGCCCGGGCGTACGGCACCGACGCGCCCGTCTCCAGCACCGCCACGCGGGAGCTGCTCGGCTGGTCACCGCACCACCCGACGCTGCTCGAAGACGTGGCCGAGGGCGACTACCTGTAGAAGGTCAGGGCTGGGGCTGCTGCTGGCTGGCCAGGGTGCCGGCGGCCATGCGGCGGGCGACGTCCTTGCGCAGCCACAGCAGCCACAGCCAGACCGCCAGGAACAGCACGCCGAGCACGGCGATCGCGGGCAGCCAGAACACCAGCGCGATCAGCACCACCTGCAGGCCGAGGATGACCGGCACCGCCCACGGGCGCTTGACGAACCCGCAGGTCACGATGAGCAGGGCGGCCACCGCGATGACCGTCCAGCCGGTGCCCGTGCTGATCCCGCCGCCGAGCTTGTTGACGACCGGCAGCGCGAGGGCGACCGTGATCGCCTCCATGATCAGCGTCCCCGACATCACGCCGCGGAAGCCCTTCATCGGGTCCTTCGGCTTCGGCTTCTCCTCGGACGTCACGCCGGCTCCTTCCCGAACAGGGTGCGCGCCTCGCCGGCGGTGACCACCGAGCCGGTGACGAGCACACCGCCGCCGGACAGCGGTTCTTCGGGATCGTCGCTGGTCTCCACCAGCGCGATCGCGGTCTCGATCGCCGTCTCCAAGTCGGTTTCGGCGACCACGCGCTCCTCGCCGAAGATCGAGATCGCGAGCCGGTTCAGCTCGTCCAGGGGCATCGCGCGCGGCGAGGAGTTGCGCGTCACGACGATGTCGGACACCACCGGCTCCAGGGCGTCGAGGATGCCGTGCGCGTCCTTTTCGGCCATCACGCCGACCACCGCGACCAGGCGGCGGAAGGCGAACTCCTCGGCCACCGTCGCGGCCAGCGCGCGGGCGCCGTGCGGGTTGTGCGCCGCGTCGAGCATGACCGCGGGTGCGGCCCGGACGCGCTCGAGCCGGCCCGGGGTCTCGACCTCCGCGAACGCCTCGCGGACGGCCTCGACGACCAGCTGCTTGTCCTTGCCCGCGCCGAAGAACGCCTCGACCGCCGCCAGCGCCAGCGCGGCGTTCGCCGCCTGGTGGGCGCCGTGCAGCGGCAGGAAGATCTCGTCGTAGACCCCGCCGAGGCCCTGCAGCTTCAGCAGCTGCCCGCCGACGGCGATCTCCTTCTCGAGCACGCCGAACTCGCTGCCCGCGCGGGCGACCGCCGCGTCGACCTCGACGGCCCGGGCCAGCAGCACCTTCAGGACCTCGGGGTCCTGCTCGGCGATGACCGCGACCGAGCCGGGCTTGATGATGCCCGCCTTCTCCTTCGCCGCGCTGACCGGATCGGGGCCCAGGTACTCGACGTGGTCGAGGCCGATCGGGGTGATGACGGCGACGTCGGCGTCGGCGACGTTCGTGGCGTCCCAGGCGCCGCCCAGGCCCGCTTCGAGCACCGCGGCCTCCACCGGCGCGTCGGCGAACGCGGCGAACGCCATCCCGGTGAGGATCTCGAACTTGCTCATCTCGACGCCGTCGGCGGCGGCACCGTCCACCATGGCCACGTACGGCGCGATGTCGTGCCACAGCTCGGCGTAGCGCGCGGCGGAGATCGGGCGGCCGTCGAGCGCGATCCGCTCGGTGACCAGCTGCAGGTGCGGGCTCGTGTAGCGGCCGACGCGCAGGCCCATCCGGGTCAGCAGCGCGTCGATCATCCGGGCCGTGGAGCCCTTGCCGTTCGTGCCGGCGACGTGCAGCACCGGGTAGCCCTTGTTCGGCTCGCCCAGCAGCTGCGTCAGCGCGGAGATCCGGGTCAGCGACGGCTCGATCTTCGTCTCGGGCCAGCGCTGGTTCAGCTCGGCTTCGACGGCCAGCAGCTCCCGCCGCGCCTCGGGCCCGTCCGGGTCGCCGTAGACCGCGGCTTCGCCCTGGTCGTCGAGCTCGTGCAGCTCGGCGTCCTCGGGCACGGTCAGGTCGGGCACCGGGCCGGTGGCGAGGTTGTCGCCCAGCTGGCCGACCCCGCCGATGCCGCCGCGCGCGCCGCCGCCCGCTTCGAACGCGGTGTCGCGGACGTCCAGCTCCGGGTCGTGGTCGTCGGACTCCTCGTACCCCGACGTCCCCAGTTCGTCGACGCCCGCGAAGCTGTCGAGATCCGACAGGTCCGGCTTGCGACCTGTCTCATCCTGCGGCACTGAATCTCCTCCGGCCTGGGGTTTTCGGCTTGCCTTGCGAGTCTACGTGCGGGCGCGGTGGCACTCTCGACGCATGCCGTTCAACCACAACGACCACTACCACCCGCTGCTGCTGGACCTCCTGCCACCGGGGCCGGGGATCGCGCTGGACGTCGGGTGCGGCACCGGCCGGTTCGCGCGGCGGCTGGCCGCGACCGGCATGGCGGTGGAGGCGGTCGACGTCTCCGCGGCGATGGTCGGAGCGGCGGCGGGCCTCGGGTCCCCGGGCCCGGGCGAGATCGTCTACCGGCAGGCCGACGTCACCACCGATCCCCTGCCCGAGGCGCACTACGACTTCATCTCGTGCCTGGCGTCACTGCACCACATGCCGGTCGAGACGCTCGCCAAGCTGCGCCGCGCGCTGGTGCCGGGCGGCGTGCTCGTGGTGCTGGCCCTGGCCCGGCCCAGCACGCCGGCGGACTGGGCGCGGGCCATCGCGGCGGTGCCGGTGAACGCGCTCGCGCGGCTCGTCGTCTACGCCGGCGAGCGGCTGAACGGCGGCCCTGAAGACGGCCCGCAGGCCCCCCTCGTCGACGACTTCCCGACGATGGCCGAGGTGCGTCGCGAAGCGGCCCGACTGCTGCCTGGCAGCACCGTCCGGTCGCTGTTCTTCTGGCGCACGTTGATCACTTACCGTGAGCACGGCGACGGTGACCCCACTGCGGGGTGAAGTTCATCTCCGTCGCCGCCCGCGGCTCGCTAGATGTGGAGGCAGCGTTTCCACCAGCGAGAACGGGGTCTTCTTCATGCGCATCACCCGGCTGCTCACCGCCGTCGTCGCGGCAGCCATCCTGCTGCCGGCGTCGGCCACCGCCGCCTCCGCGGCGAGCATCGGCAGCTACGTCGCCCTCGGCGACTCCTACACCTCCGGGCCGTTCATCCCGGTCCAGCGGGTCGACCCGCTCGGCTGCGGCCGGTCGACGGCGAACTACCCGTCGGTGGTGGCCGCGGCGCTGCACGCCACGCGGTTCACCGACGTCAGCTGCGCCGGCGCGGACACGACGAACATGACCCGGCCGCAGGGCGTGCCGTTCAACGGCACCAACCCGCCGCAGCTGGGCGCGCTGCGGATCGACACCGACCTGGTGACGCTCGGCATCGGCGGCAACGACTACGGCGTCTTCGGCAGCTTGACCTCGACGTGCCCGGGCCTGCGGGCGAGCGACCCGACGGGCAACCCGTGCGAGGAGCACTTCGGCGACTCCGTCACCACGACGATCGACAACATCGGGCCGCGGGTCGAGGCCGTGCTCGCCACGATCCACGAGCGTTCGCCGAAGGCGCGGGTGCTGGTGATCGGCTATCCGCGGATCGCGCCGGAGAAGGGGTACTGCCCGGACGTGCTGCCGTTCGCCGACGGCGACTACGCGTGGCTGAACATCATCGAGGAGAAGCTGAACCGGACGCTGTCCGACGCGGCGGACGCGGACGGCAAGGCGGAGTTCGTCGACACGTTCGGCCCGTCCCGCGGCCACGACGCGTGCGCGCGCGGCGGTGCGGCGTGGATCAACGGGAAGGACCAGAACGTCTTCGAAGCGGCCGCCTACCACCCGCTCAAGACGGGGATGGCGGGTGTGGCGGCGGTGGTGCTCAAGTCCCTGCGCTGAGGAAGTCCAGGACGAGCCGGGCGAACTCGTCCGGCAGCTCGGCCGGGGCACCGTGCCCCGCGTCGATCTCGGCGGCGCGCGCGTCCGGGATCGTGGCGACCAGCTCCTGCTGCTGCTCCGCCGTGATCAGCCGGTCGTGCGCGCTGCCGAGGACCAGGACTCTCGCGGCGATCTTCCCCAGGATCGGGCGGAGGTCGACGGCCCGGTCGGCTTCGATCTGGCGGGCGGTCCCGGGCTGGATCGCCGGCTCGAGCGTCTTGACGAGCTGTTCGTTGCTCTCGGCGGTGGCCTGCTCCCAGTAGCGCGGGCCGAACGCCATCAGCGGGAGCATGCGCGCGAACGTTCCGGTTTCGAGCAGGTCCAGCCAGTAGCGGAACTCGGCGTCCTGCCGGGTGTCGGTCGCGGGCCAGGCGGCGTGCAGGACCGCCTTCCGGACGCGGTCCGCGCGGGTGCCGGCCAGGTGGGCGGCCACGACGGCGCCGAGGGAGTGGCCGACGACGTGGGCTTGGTCTACGCCCGCGTGGTCGAGCACGGCTTCGGCTTGGGCAGCGAGGGCTTCGATGGTGATCGGGCCGCCGTCGTCGACGGTGAGGCCGGAGCCCGGGAAGTCGGGGGCCAGGACGGTGTTGCGCCGCTTGGCGCGTTCGGTGAGGTGCGCCCACTGCTCGCGGGAGGCTGCGGTGCCGTGCAGCAGGAGCAGCGCGGGACCGTCGCCGGTCCGGTCGTAGTGGACGACGGCGTCTTCGAGCGTCACTTTCGGCATCGTTCAGGCGATCTCGCGGAGGGCGGCGTTGAACGCGCGCGGGTCTTCCTGGTGCGGGAGGTGACCGCAGCCGGCGATGACGTGCACCCGGGCGCCGGGCGTTTCCGCGGCGCAGGTGCGCGGCACTTCGAGCGGGATTTCGGCGTCCAGCTCGCCGTGCAGGTAGGTGATCGGGACGGCCAGCTCCTTCAGGCGGGGCCGCGGGTCGTAGGTGGTGCATTCGGTGAACAGCTCGTCGATGTAGGCGCCGGAGTCGAGCAGCTGCCGGATCGTCCAGGCGACCAGCCCGGGCCGGTGGCCCGCGACCCAGTTGGGCACCCAGTCCTCGAAGGTCCCGACGCGGTCGTCGACAAGCCGTTTGCGCAGGTCGTGCACCTTGTCAAGCATGCCGGTGCCCGGCCAGTACCCGGGGCTGTCGACGGCGACGACCGCTTCGACCAGGTCGGGCCGGGCCAGGGCGAGTTCGGTGGCGAAGACACCCCCGATGCTGGACCCGACGACGGTGGGCTCGATCTTCAGCGTCTCGATCACGGTCACGAGGTCGGCGGTGACGCCGGCGATGGTGTTGCCGCGGGCGGGCTGGTCCGAGCGGCCGCAGCCGCGCCAGTCGAGGGTGACGACGCGGTGGTCCCGCGCGAGGTCGGGCAGGCACGACTGCCAGACCCGGCCGCTGGTCCCCCAGCCGTGCACGAACAGCAGGGCGGGTCCTTCTCCTTCGTCTTCGTAGTGGAGTTCGGCGTTTTCGACGGTCATTCGAGGCATGCCTCGAGCGTTCCGCTCCGGCGGCCGGTGATCGATGGCCGAGTCGCTCGTACACTGATCACGATCGATGATGAATGGGGGCGTTCGTGGAGCTGCGTCAGCTGCGCTATTTCGTGGCCGTGGCCGAGGAGCTGCACTTCGGCCGCGCGGCGGAGCGGCTGCACATCGTCCAGCCGGCGGTGAGCCAGCAGGTCCGGCGGCTGGAGCGGGCGCTGGGCGTCTCGTTGTTCACGCGGACGACGCGGGCGGTGGTTCTGTCCGAGGCCGGGCAGCGGTTCCTGCCGCACGCGCGAGCGGTGCTGTCGGCGGCCGACCGGGCGACGGATTCGGTGGCGGAGTTCCGCGACGTCCGGTCGCTCCGGCTCGGCACGAGCGAAGGCCTCGGCGATCGGCTGGACCTGTTGCTGGGCGCGTTCGCCCGGCTGGCGCCCTCGGTCTCGCTGGAGCTGGTCCACGCGCCGACGTCCCAGCGGCTCGAGCGGGTCCGTGACGGCTCCTTGGACGCGACCATCGTGCGGGGTTCCTGGCCGTCGTCCGGGCTGGACTTCACTCCCTTGTGGATGGACGAGGTGTTGGTGGCGTTGCCCGCTTCTCATCCGTTGGCGGCTTCGGTTGAGGTTTCGTTCGCTTCGCTGGCTTCGCTCCCGGTGCGGTTGAGCCCGGTTTCGCGGAACCGGCCGTTGTTCGAGCTGGTGGTGTCGTGCTGCCGCGCGGCGGGGTTCGAGCCGGTACTGGGCCCGGACTTCACGACGGCGCAGGACACGTTGGGCACGTTGGGGTACGGCCGTCCACACTGGACGGTGTTCTACCGGGCGCACGCCAATTTGCTGCCGGTGCCGGGGGTGGTGTTCCGACCGCTCCGGGAGCCGACCCCGCGGATGCAGACGTACTTGGCCACGCCGGCCGAGCGCCGGGTGACCCCGGAGGTGGTGGCTTTGATCGAAGCGGCGCGGGCCATCGAGGCGGACTGAGCAGCCTCGACGCATCATTGACTCGCACGCTTGGCGGCAGCGACGAAATTCTCTAGCGCCGACTTGTGCTTCTTCCAAGCAACTTCCAATTCGTCACTGTCGAGACTGCCCATCCGCCAGCTTTTACCCAGCTCCTGCCCCGCCACCCTCAGATCGGCAAGTGATCGCAGCAGCCGCTCATCATCAGAAGTCAGGCGCACCTGAGCAGCCACAAGACGGTAACCAGACAGATCCCACTGAGCGACCGAGTCGCTCAAACCGAGTTTCCGCTCTTCCCACACTCGATTTCGGAAGTCCTCTTCCAGAGCAATCAACGAAGCGCAATTCTCGACGAACAAGCGGCGACCTTCCCGCTTGTACTCCACTGTCCGCGACATGAACTGCCCGAACAAGGCGATCGTCGCACCGACTATCACACCGAACACTCCCAGCCAACCGGTCACGAACGGATTATGCAGCCGGAAAGGCCGACCCGGAAGCCGTCGTGTGTCCGTGATGGCAGTTCCACAACGAGTACACGACAAAGCCCGGCCCCCGCAGGAGGGACCGGGCTTTGTCGGGGCGGCACTTTCACGTGAAAGTGCCGCCGTCAGCTCAGGAAGCCGGGAGGGCCGCCAAGCGGGCCGTGATGCGGTCGATGTCCGCCACCGCCGTCTCCTTGCGGAGCTTGATCTTGTCCACCACCTTCTCCGGGGCCTTCGCGATGAACGCCTCGTTGCCCAGCTTCGCCTCCGTCTGGGTCAGCTCCTTCCGCGCCACCGCCAGGTCCTTCTCCAGCCGCTTGCGCTCGGCAGCCACGTCGACCGTGCCCGACAGGTCCAGCTCCACCGTCACCACGCCGTCGGCCAACGCCACCTCGAGCGATGCGCTCGCCGCGAAGTCGTCGGACGCAGGAGTCAAGCGGACCAGCGACCGGATCGCCTCCTCGTGGCCGCCCGCGTAGCCCGCCAGCCGAGCCGCCACCTTCTGGCCCGGCTTCAGGCCCTGGTCCGCGCGGAAGCGGCGGATCTCCGTCACCAGCTTCTGGACGTCCGCGATCCGCGCGTCCGCCACCGCGTCCGCGTAACCCTCGAACGGAGCCGGCCAAGCCGCGACCACCAGCGACTCGCCGCCGGTCAGGGCCGTCCAGAGCTTCTCCGTGATGAACGGGATGAACGGGTGCAGCAGCCGCAGCACCGTGTCCAGCACGTGGCCCAGCACCGCACGAGTGGCCGACACCCGCGAAGCATCCCCTTGGTACAGCTGGACCTTCGCCAGCTCCAGGTACCAGTCGCACAGCTCGTTCCACGTGAACTGGTAGAGCGCGCCCGCCACCTTCGCGAACTGGAAGTCCTCGAACAGGCCGTCCACTTCGGACACCAGCGCGCCGAGGCGGCCGAGGATCCACCGATCCGATTCCGTCAAAGAAGAAGCAGCAGGCAACGGAGCAGCGACCGAAGCACCGTTCATCATCGCGAACTTCGTCGCGTTCCACAGCTTCGTGCAGAAGTTGCGGGAACCCGCCGCCCACTCGTCGGCCAGCGCCATGTCCGCGCCCGGGTTCGCGCCGCGGGCCAGGGTGAACCTGGTCGCGTCCGCGCCGTACGCGTCCATCCACTCCAGCGGGTCGATCACGTTGCCGCGCGACTTCGACATCTTCTTGCCGTTCGCGTCGCGGATCAGGCCGTGCAGGTACACGTGGTCGAACGGCTGCACGCCGTCCATCTGGTGCACGCCGAACATCATCATCCGGACCACCCAGAAGAACAGGATGTCGTAGCCCGTCGAAAGAACGCTGGTCGGGTAGAACTTCTCCAAATCCGCGGAGGACGACGGCCACCCCAGCGTCGACATCGGCCACAGACCGGACGAGAACCACGTGTCCAGCACGTCCGGGTCCTGCGTCCAGCCGTCCCCGGACGGGGGCTGCTCGTCCGGGCCGACGCACACCACTTCGCCGTCCGGGCCGTAGTACACCGGGATGCGGTGGCCCCACCACAGCTGGCGCGAAATCGTCCAGTCGTGCATGTTGTCGACCCAGTCGAAGTACCGCTTGCCCAGCTCCGGCGGGTGGATCTTGGTCCGGCCGTCGCGAACGGCGTCACCGGCCAGGCGAGCCAGCTCCTCGACCTTGACCCACCACTGCAGCGACAGCCGCGGTTCGACGACCGTGTCGCAGCGTGAGCAGTGCCCGACCGCGTGCACGTACGGGCGCTTCTCGGCGACGATCCGGCCCAGCTCCCGCAGCGCCGCGACCACCGCGGGCCGCGCCTCGAACCGGTCGAGGCCCTGGAACGGGCCGGGAACCGTGATCTCGGCGCGCTCGTTCATCACCGTGAGCATCGGCAGGTCGTGGCGGCGGCCGATCTCGAAGTCGTTCGGGTCGTGGGCCGGGGTGACCTTCACCGCGCCGGTGCCGAACGCGGGGTCGACGTGCTTGTCGGCCACGATCGGGATGCGGCGGCCGGTCAGCGGCAGCTCGACCTCGGTGCCGACCAGGTGCGCGTACCGCTCGTCGTCCGGGTGGACGGCGACCGCGGTGTCGCCCAGCATCGTCTCGGCGCGGGTCGTCGCGACCACGATCGCGTTGTCGCCGTCGCCGTAGCGGATCGACACGAGCTCGCCGTCGTCGTCGTTGTGGTCGACCTCGATGTCCGACAGCGCCGTCTGGCAGCGCGGGCACCAGTTGATGATCCGCTCGGCGCGGTAGATCAGGCCCTCGTCGAAGAAGTTCTTGAACACCGTCTGGACGGCCTTCGACAGGTTGTCGTCCATCGTGAAGCGCTCACGCGACCAGTCGACGCCGTCGCCGAGGCGCTTCATCTGGCCGAGGATCTTGCCGCCGTACTCGGCCTTCCACTCCCAGACGCGCTCGACGAACTTCTCGCGGCCCAGGTCGTGGCGCGAAAGGCCCTCGCCGGCCAGCTGGCGCTCGACGACGTTCTGCGTCGCGATGCCCGCGTGGTCCATGCCCGGCAGCCACAGCACCTCGTAGCCCTGCATGCGCCGGCGGCGGCTCATCGCGTCCATCAGGGTGTGGTTGAGCGCGTGGCCCATGTGCAGCGAACCGGTGACGTTCGGCGGCGGCAGTACGATCGAGAACGGCGGCTTCCCCGACGAGGCGTCGGCCGTGAAGTACCCGGCCGCTACCCAGCGGTCGTACATCGGGGCTTCCTCGGCGGCCGGGTCCCAGGCACCCGGAAGGTCGGTGGTCTGCTGCGGAGCGTTCTCGGTCACAATGGACAAGTCTACGAACCCGTCACGGCGGGTCACCCAGGGGGAAGGCACTCCGACGATGGCACAGCCCCAGCAGCCCCAGGACCCGGACGACCGGCGCCTGGAGACACACCCGGACCTGATGAACCCGGACTGGCAGAAGTACGCCGAGCGGGACGCCTGGCTGGGCGCGAAGAAGGACCTGAAGAAGCGCCGCGCCCGCGAGCGCCGCACCGGCGGCCACCCGCAGCCCGGACACAGCCGGTGGCCGGGCGTGCTCGCGCTGCTGCTGGTCGTGGTCCTGGTCGCGGCGGCCGTCGTCGTGCACCAGGTCCAGGGCATCGGCGTCAACGAGGACCCCCTGCTCTACTTCACCTCGTAACGTCCGGCCCCCGCCGTCGATGATCAGGCATCGACCTTGGGGGAAAGAAACGTGGACGACGACAACCTGCTCGATTCGCACCCGGACCTGATGGACCCGGAGTGGCGCAAGCACGCCCGGACCGATGCCTGGCTGGGCGCCAAGCAGGACCGCAAGCAGTTCCGCAGGCAGCAGAAGCGCAGGGTGCGGAAACCCCGGCGCCGCTGGTGGATCTTCGGCGTGTTCGTGGCCATCCTCGCCGTGACGACCGCCGCGATCGTCCTGGTCGGGCGCCGGCCCGCCCCGGCGGCCGCGCCGCCGAACCCGACCGGGGTGCCGCAGTACGCCCGCGTCGACCTCGCCCGGCCGTACGCGAACACCCCCGCCGACACGTGGCGGAAGGGGCTGGACGGCATCACCGAGACCCCGGCCGGATCCGCCGAAGCCGACGCCTACGCCCAGGTCAAGCGGGCGATCTCCGCGGCCCGGCTCGATCCCGCGGTGCTGACCGGGCACGACCCGAAGGCCTTCTTCGCCCTGGTCGCGCCGGACATGCGCGACCAGCTGACCGAGGTGTTCGGCCGCAAGCCGGCGAAGGGCGTCGCGAGCTTCGACTCCTACGTGACCGAGATCGCTGACGGCTACCACCTGCTCGACGCCGGGCCCCGCACGTTCGGCACGCTCGCCGCGCACCCCGGCGCCAAGCCCGGTGAGCTGGCCGTCGACGCCAAGTACGTCGTCGCCTACGCCTTCGACAACGTCCACCCGGAGGGGCTGACCAGCCCGGGGGAGATCGTCAGCTTCCTGCGCGTGGACGAGACGTACATCATCCGCAGCGGCAAGACCTTCGCCGAGAGCAGCCACGGGCTCTGGCTCGGGACCGGCCAGAGCGCGTTCTCGTCGGTCGGGTGCGCCGCCGCGAAGGACGGGTACCTGGCGCCCGGCTACGCGAACCCGCCGGCCGGCCCGGGCACCGGCGAAGACCAGGACGCACCCGGCTACTACGACCCGAAGTACCCGGTCCCGGCCCTGGACGGCTGCCCGGCCTGAAGTCCGTGAATGGCACATCGAGGGACCAAGCGTCCGTGAATGTGCCATTCACGGACTTGCGTCACATCCGGATGCACAGTCTGGACTGTACAGTTAAACTGTGTGTATGGGCGAAGTACCCGCACACGTGGCCGAAAGCGCCGGCTGGCTCCGCGGCGTCGTGGCGCAGCTGCACCGGCGGCTGCGCCACGTCGACAACGCCGGCATCCTGACGCCGACGCAGTCCGCCGTCCTCAACCGGCTGCACCGCGAAGGACCCGCGACCCAAGGTGAGCTGGCCGCCGCCGAGCACGTGCGGCAGCAGTCGATGGCCGCCACCCTCGGCGTCCTCGACGAGCTCGGCTACCTCGCCCGCACCCCCGACCCGGCCGACCGGCGCCGCGTGGTGATCAGCCTGTCCGAGTCCGGCAGCAACACCGTGCGCGGCATCCTCCAGCACCGCGAGGAGTGGCTCGCCCAGGCGCTGGCGGACGCCCTCTCCCCCGCCGAACTCGACGTCGTCACCCGCGCGCTGCCGCTGCTGCAGCGCGTCGCCGAACACTGAAAGAAGGGGTCCTCACGGCCACCCTCACCGCTCCCGCGAAGTTCGGCGCCCGTCTGGTCACCCCGCTGGTGGCCGGCGCGGTGCTCAACCCGATCAACTCCACGCTCATCGCCGTCGCGCTCGTGCCGATCGGGCAGAGCTTCGGCGCGGGCCCCGGCCAGACCGCGTGGCTGATCTCGGCGCTCTACCTGGCCACCGCGGTCGGGCAGCCGGTGGTCGGCCTGCTCGTCGACCGCTACGGCGCCCGCCGGGTCCTGCTCGGCGGCGCGACGCTGGTGATCATCGCCGGGATCGCCGGGCTGGTCCCGATCTCCGTCGGCTGGCTGACCGGCGTGCGGGTCGTGCTGGGCCTGGGCACGTGCGCCGGGTTCCCGGCCGCGATGGCCGTGCTGCGCCACCACGCCGAAGCCACCGGGCAGGGCGTGCCCGCCCGCGTGCTGTCGCTGCTGTCGATGTCCGCGCAGACGGTCATGGTGATCGGCCCGACGCTCGGCGGGGTGCTGATCGCCCTGTTCGGCTGGCCCGCGATCTTCGCGGTGAACATCCCGCTCGCCGGGCTGTCCCTGGTGCTGGCGCTGCTGTGGGTGCCGAAGAGCGACCGCGGCGAGCGCGCGGCGAAGCGGATCGACGTCGTGGGCATCGCGCTGTTCTCGGCGACGCTGCTGGCGCTGCTGTTCTTCCTGATGGACCCCGGCACCGACAGCTGGGTGCTCGCCCTCGTCGCGGTCTTCGGCACCGCGTTCACGCTGGTCGAGCTGCGCCGCGGCGACCCGTTCCTCGATCTGCGGATGCTCGCGGCCAACCACGCGATCCTGCGCACCTACCTGCGCCAGGCCCTGAGCTTCATGGCCATCTACGCGATCATGTTCGGCTACGTCCAGTGGCTGGAGACGACGCGGCGGCTGTCCGAGGAGGCCGCCGGGCTGATGCTGCTGCCGATGTCGGGCACGGCGGTCTGCGCGGCGGCGTTCTCGGGCCGCGCGTCCGGGATCCGGGCGCGGCTGATCACGGTCGCGGTGGCCCTGGTCGGCGGCTCGGCGCTGCTGCTGTTCGTCCACGACGGCACGTGGGTGGGCGCGCTGCTGGCGCTGGCGGCGTTGTTCGGTCTGGCCCAGGGCCTGACGAGCGTCGCGAACCAGACGACGCTCTACCGCGAAGCGCCGGCCGAGCAGATGGGCACCGCGAGCGGCCTGTTCCGCACGGCGCAGTACTTCGGCGCGATCGTCGCCTCGACGCTCATCGCGCTTTGCTATGGGCCGCACGCGGACTCGGCCGGCCTGCACCGGCTGGCGGTCGCGCTGATCGTCGTCAGCGTCCTGCTGCTCGCCGTCACCCTCGCCGACCGGGGATTGCGCGCCGCCGAAGCGTGACCCGTGTCAGCGCCGGGGATCATCGAGGCGCACGATGGACGCATGACCCGTGAAGCGCCGGTGCAGGATGTGGACGAGAACCGCCTCGAGGTGGGCAAGCCGAAGGGCTGGGCGGCCGGGATACCCGGGGTGGCCGTGTCGCTCGCGCGCAGTGTCGAGCAGATGGGCACCGGCCGGACGGTCAAGGCGCTGCGGCTGCTGAACCAGCGCGAAGGCTTCGACTGCCCGGGCTGCGCGTGGCCGGAGCCGCGCGAGGTCGACGGCGAGAAGCGCAAGCTGGCCGAGTTCTGCGAGAACGGCGCCAAGGCCGTCGCCGAGGAAGCCACGAAACGGCGGGTGGACCGCGGGTTCTTCGCACAGCACCCGATCGAGGACCTGCGGGCCAAGACCGACTACTGGCTCGGCCAGCAGGGCCGGATCACCGAGCCGTTCGTGCTGCGCGAAGGCGCGACGCACTACGAACCGATTTCCTGGGACGACGCGTTCGAGCTGGTCGCCGGTGAGCTGAAAGCGCTGACCGACCCCAACGAGGCGATCTTCTACACCTCGGGCCGCACCAGCAACGAAGCCGCGTTCCTCTACCAGCTGCTGGTGCGGTCCTTCGGCACCAACAACCTTCCCGACTGCTCCAACATGTGCCACGAGTCCTCCGGCGCGGCGCTGTCGGCGACGACCGGCGTCGGCAAGGGCTCGGTCAGCCTCGCCGACATCCACCGGGCCGACCTGATCGTCGTCGTCGGGCAGAACCCGGGGACCAACCACCCGCGGATGCTCTCGGCGCTGGAAGAGGCCAAGGGCAACGGCGCGAAGATCATCGCCGTGAACCCGTTGCCCGAAGCCGGGTTGATGCGGTTCAAGAACCCGCAGAACGTCCGCGGCGTCGTCGGCAAGGGCACGCCGCTGGCCGACGAGTTCGCGCAGATCCGCCTCGGCGGCGACCTCGCGCTGTTCCAGGCCGTCGGGCACCTGCTGCTCACCTGGGACGAGGAAGCGCCGGGCACGATCGTCGACCGCGACTTCGTCGAGCGGGTCACCGACGGCTTCGACGACTACGCCAAGCACCTGCGCGAGATCGACTGGACCGAGGTCGAGACCGCGACCGGGCTGCCGCGGGAGCAGATCGAGCGCGTCGCGCGGATGATCGCGTCGTCGGAGCGGACGATCTACTGCTGGGCGATGGGCCTGACGCAGCACAAGCACGCCGTCCCGACGATCTCCGAGATCGCGAACCTGGCGCTGGTGCGCGGGATGATCGGCAAGCCGGGCGCGGGCCTGTGCCCGGTGCGCGGGCACTCGAACGTCCAGGGCGACCGGACGATGGGCATCTGGGAGAAGATGCCGCAGTCCTTCATGGACGCCCTGGCCGGCGAGTTCGGCATCGACGTCCCGCGCGAGCACGGTTTCGACACCGTCGACGCGATCCGGGCGATGCGCGACGGCCGCGGCAAGGTGTTCTTCGCCGTGGGCGGCAACTTCGCGTCCGCGACACCGGACACGGAGGCGACGGAGAAGGCGCTGGAGTCGTGCTCGCTGACCGTGCACGTCTCGACGAAGCTGAACCGCTCGCACGTCGTGCACGGCCGCACGGCGCTGGTCCTGCCGACGCTCGGGCGCACCGAGCGGGACGTCCAGGCGAGCGGTGAGCAGTTCGTCACGGTCGAGGACTCGATGTCGCAGGTGCACACCTCGCGCGGCCGCCTGAAGCCGGCGAGCGAGCACCTGCTGTCGGAGGTCGCGATCGTCTGCCGGCTGGGCGAGACGCTGTTCGGGGCGGGGCACGCGGTGCCGTGGCGGACGTTCGAGACCGACTACGACCTGATCCGCGACCGCATCTCCCGGGTCGTGCCGGGCTGCCAGGACTACAACCGCCGCGTCCGCGAGCCGGACGGGTTCGTGCTGCCGCACGCGCCACGCGACTCGCGGGAGTTCACCGGGACGGCCAACGGCAAGGGCAACTTCACGGTGTCGGAGCTGGAGTACCCGGCCGTGCCCCAGGGGCGGCTGCTGCTGCAGACCATGCGCAGCCACGACCAGTACAACACCACGATCTACGGGCTGTCGGACCGCTACCGCGGCATCGAGAACGCCCGCCGGGTGGTGCTGGTGAACCCGGCGGACATCACGGCGCTCGGCCTGACCGACGGTGCCTTGGTGGACCTGGTCTCGGAGTGGCGCGACGGCGACCGCCGGGCACCGGCGTTCCGCGTGGTGGCGTACCCGACGGCCCCCGGCTGCGCGGCGGCGTACTTCCCGGAGGCCAACGCGCTGGTGCCGCTGGACTCGGTGGCCGAGAAGTCGAACACGCCGGTGTCGAAGGCGATCGTGGTGCGCTTGGAGCCTCAGGCCTGACGGGCCGGCCGCGTCGCGGAGGCGGGGAGGTCACGGCCGGTCCGGATCGGGCCGGCCGCGACGACGGCCGTCGCCGCGACGAGCACGCCCATGACCACCCACACCGCCGCGCGCGGGCCGGCCAGCGAAAGCGATCGTCGTGCGCCTCAAACCTCAAGCCCGACGAGTCGGCCGCGTCGCGGAGGCGGGGAGGTCCCGGCCAGTCCGGATCGGGCCAGCCGCGACGACGGCCGTCGCCGCGACGAGCACGCCCATGACCACCCACACCGCCGCGCGCGGGCCGGCCAGCGAAAGCGATCGTCGTGCGCCTCAAACCTCAAGCCCGACGAGTCGGCCGCGTCGCGGAGGCGGGGAGGTCCCGGCCAGTCCGGATCGGGCCAGCCGCGACGACGGCCGTCGCCGCGACGAGCACGCCCATGACCACCCACACCGCCGCGCGCGGGCCGGCCAGCGAGCCGACGGCACCGGCGAGCAGGGCTCCGGCGGCGCTCGATCCGTTCGCCAGCAGGCTGCTCGTCGCGACGACCCGGCCGCGCACGCCCGGCGGCGGGTAGGTCTGCCGGAAGCCCGCGGCGAGCACGTTCGCCGCCACCACGGCCGCGCCGACGGCGACCCCGCCGGCCGCGGCGAAACCCAAGCCGGGACCGGGCGTGGTCAGCGGGATGAGAAACCCGAGCGGGGTGAGGGTGAGCAGGCAGGCCAGCAGGCTCCGCGCACTCCCCCAGCGCCGCGCGAGCTGGACGGCGAGGGCCGCGCCGAGCACCCCGCCGGCGCCCGGGGCCGCCACCAGGACGCCCACGGCACCCGGCGGAACGCCGACCTCCCGCACGAAGAAGACGACCTGGATGGCCTGGTAGCCGGTCAGCGCGACGTTGGCGACCGCGCTGAACACCGCCAGCGAGCGCAGGTACCGGTCGTGGGCCACCCACCGCAACCCGTCGGCGATCTCCCGGCGCAGGCTGCTCGGCCGCGAGACCGCCGGCCGGGGTGGTTCCCGCGCGGAGATCGCCGCCAGGCAGCCCGCGGACACCAGGAACGTCACCGCGTCGACGACCAGGCCGGCCACCGCGCCCGCCCACTGGGCGAGCACCCCCGCCAGGCTCCGGCCGGCGAGCTGCGCACACGCCTCGCTGCCCTGCAGCTTCGCGTTCCCCTCCGGCAGGTCCGCCGGGGCGACGAGGACCGGCAGGTACACGCGGTAGGCGGTGCTGAACAGGACACTGCCCGCCCCCGTCAGCACCGCGACGACGACCAGCTGTGCCACGGTCAGGACGCCCAGCCAGGCCGCGACCGGGACGCTGATGAGCGCCGCGGCCGAAAGCACGTCGCAGCCCAGCATCACCGGCCGGCGCGGGAGCCGGTCGATCCACGCCCCGGCCGGCAGGCCGATCAGCAGCCAGGGCACCCAGGACGCCGCCGCGATCAACCCCACGGTGAACGGCCCGGCGTGCGTCACGAGCACGGCCACCAAGGGCAGCGCGACGGTCGTGACGTTGCTGCCCAGCTTGCTGGTCGTCTCGCCCGCCCACAGCAGGCGGAAGTCCCGGTGCCGCCACAGGCCACCACGTCGTCCGGCCACCCGGCCCCCTCCCGATCTTCCGGGAGGATGCCGCGCACCGCGCGCGGCTGTCAGCGGGTTTCGCGGCCGGCGGAACCTCAGCCCTTGTAGTCGCGCTGCAGGGTGTTGGTCATGTCGGTGACCACCGCCTGGACGTTGTCGAGCGTCGCCGGGGGAATCAACGCCGCCTCCGTGCCGCCGTCGGCGATCGCCATGCCCAGCACCACGTTGCCCGTGCGGACCGCCGCCCACTGCTCGGAGAACCCGGCCTCGTCGCCGACGTCCGTGACCAGCCGGACGCCCGAATGGTCGCTGAGCGCGTCGGTCAGCAGCTGGCTCGCCTTGGCCGCGCTGCCCTCCGCGTCGGAGTCGGTGAACCGCACCACGGCGATCGTCACCAGCCGGTAGTCCTGCATGTTGGGCTTGCCGCCGCCGAGGTCGCGGGCGAACAGGCGCTTGCAGCTGGTGAGGTCGTTGCCCTCGGTCGAGCGGTCCTGGGGGATGACCTTCGCGTCGGCGGTCTTCACCGAGCCGGCCGGGACTTCGACGGTTCCGGGGGCGAGCTGGTTGTGCGCGTTCGGCCCGGGCAGCTTGCAGGCGTCGATCGATTCGGGGTAGTGCGCCGCCGCGGATGCGGACTGGCACCCGGCGCACAAAACGGCGGAAGCGAGCACCGGAAGGAGCCACCCTCCGCGGGCAACGCTGCTACGCATAGGTTCCGGACTTTCCGTATTTCTCGAAATTGACTTTCCGGGTCGTCACCGGTCCGGTGATCTTTTCCGGTCCGCCTGGCGGGCTGCCGCCGACGGTCATCGCACCCTGCCTCACCAGGGAGGCAGCGTCAAGACCAGTCACCCGCGTGGTCCGCCGTGGTCCGGTCGGCGGAAAACGCCTTTACGCGGCTTTGCGGAAATTCTTCCCGCGCTTTCGTCGATTCCTGCGAAAAGCTCCGCTCAATTCACGCAGACGACGCCGTCGGACGTGATCGGTTCGTCGCCGGCCGCGGGGGCGCCGCCGCCACCGGTGGTGCCGGGACCGGAGTAGACCGTCCCGAGCACGACCTCGATGTGACCCGGCGGCACCGCCGCGGACTCCTGCGTCGAGAGCCCGCCCAGCAGCTTCGCGACCTCAGCGCCCCGCTGCGCGAGGTCCGCGCCGAAGCGGACCAGGGACGTCCGGCGCGCGTCGGCGTTGCCGGTCACGCCCTTGGCGAAGCCGTGCTCGCCCAGGAAGCCGGACACGCGGGCCGCGAGGCCGCCCTTGGGGCTCGCGTTGGTGACGTCGACGGTGACCGGGGCGGCCGGCGTCGACGGCGGCGGCGAGCCGATGAGGTTCGCCGCGAAGGACTTCACGGCGGCCGGATCGACCTGCACCGCCGTGGCGGTCGGCTTGTCCGGGTCGTACCGGTAGTCGCGGTTGACGACCGGGATCGTCTCGAACCGGATCCCGCCGCCGCTGACGCCGCGCATCTGAGCGACGAAGTCGAGCAGCTGCCACGAGTCGTCGAGCACGACCGACCGCTTGACGGCGTCGATGAGGTCGGAAAGCTTCCCGGGGTTGGTCAGCGTCCCCGCCGACAGCACCTGCCGGGCCAGCCCCGCGAGGAACACCTGCTGGCGCCGGACGCGGGCGAAGTCGGTGCCCGGGAGCCCGTCGCGCTGCCGGACGAAGGCCAGCGCCTCGGCGCCCTGGATCCGCTGCGGCCCGGCCGGGAAGTCCGCGCCGGAGTTCTTGTCCTTGGTGGCTTCCTTGAGGCAGACGTCGACGCCGCCGATCGCCTTGCTGATCTCGTAGAAGCTGAGCAGGTTGACTTCGGCGTAGTGGTCGATCTCGACGCCGGTGAGGTCCTCGACCGCCTGCCGCGTCCCGCGCCGCCCGGCGGTGAGGGCGGCCTTGGTGACCTTGGCCTTGTCGGTCTCCCCCGCGTCGCGCTGCCGCTTCGCTTCGGCGGCCTTCGCGCGGCCGAACGCGGCGTTGATCTTGCCCTTCCCGCCGGGCATCGACACGTAGCTGTCGCGGGGGATGGAAAACGCTTTCACGTCGTGGGTCCCGTTCGGGATCCGCAGCACGATCAGGGTGTCGGTGAGGTCGTCGCCGTTGGCCCCGGCCCGCAGCTCGCGCAGGACGTCCGCGGGAAGCGGGTGCTCCTGCTGGTCGGTCCGGGAGTCCCGGCCGACGAGCAGGATGTCGAGCGACCCGTCGGCGGGCCGTTCGCCGGCCGCCGCGGCGCCGTCGCCGATGACGCTGTCGCGCGTGACTTCGTCGAGGGCGTGGAGGTTGGCGTAGCCGTACGCGGTCCCGCACAGAACCGTGAAGGCGAGCCCGGCGACGGCGATCTTCCCCAGTAGCTGCACGCCCTACCGACGCCGCCGGGCCGCCTCCTGCTGCTGCGCGTGAGCCAGGTCACACGGGCTCAGCCGAAAAGCTGCACCAGCTTCAGGAACAGCTGGTAGACGCCGTAGGCGAAGGGCAGGACCACCCACGCCCACGCCAGCACGATCAGCGGTACCCGGTTGGGTTTCGTCGCCGGCTCGGTCATCACGCCTCACTCCTCGCGGCCGCGCCCGCGGCGACGGGCTCGTGGTACTTCTCCTTGACCGGGCGGACCAGCTCGTTGGCCACGAACCCGACCACGAGCAGGCCGATCATGATGTAGAAGGACAGCTGGTAGAGCGCCGGGCCGGACTTGCCCGCCGACTTCTCGTTGTCCGCGATCGCGTTGACGATCAGCGGCCCGAGCACGCCGGCCACCGACCACGCCGTGAGCAGCCGGCCGTGGATCGCGCCGACCTGGTAGGTGCCGAAGAGGTCCTTCAGGTACGCCGGGATCGTCGCGAACCCACCGCCGTAGAACGACAGGATCACCATCGCGCACAGGATGAACACGAGCTTCGACGAGTTGTCCGTCAGCGCGATCACCAGGTACAGCACCGCGCCGACGCCGAGGTAGGTGCGGTAGATGTTCTTGCGGCCCACGACGTCCGAAGTGGACGACCAGACGAACCGGCCGAGCATGTTGCACAGCGACAGCAGCGCGACGAACCCGGCCGCCGCGGCCGTGCCGACCGGCGTGGACGTGCCCTTGAAGAAGTCCACGATCATCGGCGACGCCTTCTCCAGGATGCCGATGCCCGCGGTGACGTTGAAGCACAGCACGACCCACAGCAGCCAGAACTGCGGCGTCTTGATCGCGTTCGCGGCCGAGACGTTCGCGGTGCTGATCATCGCCTTGCCGTGGTCGGTCTTGGGCTCCCAGCCGGCCGGCTTCCAGTCGTCGGCCGGCACGCGCACGAGCAGCCAGCCCATCGACATGAACACCGCGTAGACGATGCCGTGGACGAGGAACGCCGTCGCGATGGTGCCCGTGGTCGGCGTGGTGCCGAGCATCGACGACGACCACGGCGAGGCGATCAGCGCGCCGCCGCCGAAGCCCATGATCGCGATGCCGGTGGCCATGCCCGGCCGGTCCGGGAACCACTTGATGAGCGTGGACACCGGCGAGATGTAGCCGATGCCGAGCCCGACGCCGCCGATCCCGCCGTAGCCGACGACGACCAGCCAGAACTGGCCGGTCGCGACGCCGAGGGCGGAGATGAGGAACCCGCTGGCGAAGCAGCACATCGACACGAACATCGCCCAGCGCGGGCCGTTCTTCTCGACGAGGGTCCCGCCGAACGCGGCGGACAGCCCGAGCATGACGATGCCCAGCTGGAACGGCAGCGAGCTCTGCGTCCCGTTGAGGTGCATCGTCTTCTCGAGCGGCGTCTTGAAGACGCTCCACGCGTAGGCCTGCCCGATCGACAGGTGTACCGAAAGGGCCGCCGGCGGCACCAGCCAGCGCGTCCAGCCTGGGGGTGCCACGATCCGGGAACGGTCCAGGAAGCCGAGAGCCATCGGATCCCTCTCCTAGAGTGGGGATGATGGAGGGAATGTATTACTAAATACCCGGCGTTGCACCATGCGGGTGTCAAACTTTCCGGCGGAGAAGGGTGTGGGGCATGGGCAGGGTGACCGTCCGCAGGCCGGTGCGGCGGATCTCCGCGACCGGGGACCGGCGCCGCCCCGACGCGCTGGCCGCCGAAGAACCCCTGGAGCTGCGCGTCGGCGGCAAGGCCCTGGCGGTCACGATGCGCACGCCGGGGCACGACGTCGAGCTGGCCCACGGTTTCCTGCTGTCCGAAGGCGTGATCGGCGGCCGCGAGGACATCGCGGTCGCCCGCTACTGCGACGGCGTCGACGACCAGGGCCGCAACACCTACAACGTGCTGGACATCGCGCTGGCCGACGGCGTTCCGCCGCCGGACACCGGGGTCGAGCGCAACTTCTACACGACGTCCTCGTGCGGCGTCTGCGGCAAGGCGGCACTCGATGCGGTGAAGCTGCGTACCCGCTTCTCCCCCGCCTCGGCCGACTTCGCGGTGAAGAGCGAGACGCTGTCCGCCCTGCCGGACGCGCTGCGCGCCCGCCAGAAGGTCTTCGCGAGCACGGGCGGACTGCACGCGGCGGCCCTGTTCACCCCGGACGGCTCGATCGAGGTGGTCCGCGAGGACGTCGGCCGGCACAACGCGGTGGACAAGGTGCTGGGCTGGGCGGTCCTGGAGGGCCGGGTACCGGCACCCGGACTCGGCTTGCTGGTGTCCGGGCGCGCGTCGTTCGAGCTGGTGCAGAAGGCGGCGATGGCGGGGATCGGGTTGCTGGCCGCGGTGTCCGCGCCATCGTCGCTGGCGGTCGAGCTGGCGGAGGAGAACGGGATGACCCTGGTGGGCTTCCTGCGCGGCGACTCGATGAACCTTTACACCGGCGACCACCGCCTCCTGACCTAGACCGACTCGACCCAGTTGCCGTGGAAGCCGTTGGGCACCCGGTCCGGCAGGTGGATCGCCGCGACCGTCTCCAGCGTTCCCGCGTCCAGCAGCGTCAGGTCGCTGCGCTGCGTCGCCGGGTCGAACACGAAGCCCATGAGGACGCCGTCGTCCTCCGGTGCGTCCTCATGGGACGGTACGAACACGAACTCGCCCGGCTGGCGTCCCGCCCCGAACGCGCGCTCCTGCCGCGCACCGGTCGCGAAGTCGTGCTTGAACAACGACCCGCCCGGGTTCGCGCCGCCGTCGGCCGACATCGCGTAGCCGTAGCGGTGGCGGCGGCCGACCAGCCGCTCGTCCACGCGCGGGAACTCCTGGCCCTGGTCGTCGAGGCGCTCCTCGATGACCTTGCCCGCGGCCAGGTCGACCGTCCAGCGGTCCAGGGTCGGGCCGCCCTCGTCCGGGCCGTGCAGCTCGCGGTCGAACATCCGCGGGTGGCGCACGATGTCGAGCACGATCGAGTCGCCGTCGTCGTAGGCGTTGAGCGGGTGGAAGACGTAGCACGGCTCGACGTCGAACCAGCGGACGTCGCCGTTGCCGCCCTCGCGCGGCATGACCCCGACGCGCGCCGGGTACTTCGGGTCCCAGCGGTACGGCAGGCCGCCGTTCGCGCCGATCTTGCGGGTCATCATCGCCGTCACCGGGTCCGGCACGCGGACCTTGCCGACCATGGCCGAGACGACCAGCTTCGCCGGCGTCCGCAGCGCGCTCGGCACGCTGGCGGCGACCGCCATCTCGGCGTTGAACGTCACCGGCAGGTCGTAGAAGACGACGTGCTTCTCGGTCAGGGAGAAGTCGTGCATCATCGGCGACCCGGTGACCTCGACGTCGACCGTGCGGCGCGCGTGGCCGTCGGCGTCGATCACCGAGTACTGGACCTTGTTGCCCATGCCGAAGAAGTACGAGACGGCGTGCAGCTCACCGGTGCGCGGGTCGCGCTTCGGGTGGGCGGTGTAGCCGCCCGGGAGCGTGCCGTCGAAGTCGCAGCGGCCGACGGTGTCGAGCTCGTCGGTCAGCTCGTAGATCGGCGCGCCCGCCTCGACCAGGGCGAGGGTCTTGCCGGCGTGGCCGATCACGTTCGTGTTGGCGCCGAGCGCGTCCAGGCCGCAGAAGCGGCTCGGGTCCTCGCCGTTCAGCGCCGCCGCGACGGCCGGGTTGCGCACCCAGCGGTTGCGGTACCACTCGGCCTTGCCGTCCCGCAGGCGGACGCCGTGGACCATGCCGTCGCCCATGAACCAGTGGTAGGCCGCCGGGTCCACTTCGGACAGCGGGTTGGGCCCGTTGCGCAGGTAGCGGCCGTCGAGGAAGTCCGGGATGCGCCCGGTGACGGCCAGCTCGGTGATCGTGTGCTCCCGGCTCACCGGGGCGAAGTTGCCTTCGAGGAACTTGTTGCCCATGCCGACCCCTCCAGAGTTGCCATAACTCGGTTATAAGGCAATTTATAACAGGGTTATGAGATACTGGCAAGCATGAGCCCGAAACCGCGTGCGAACGACGTCAAGGAGCGGCTCGTCGACGCCGCCATCCGGCTGCTCGACGAGGGCGGCCCCGAAGCCCTGCAGGCCCGCAAGCTGGCGGCGGAGGTCGGCGTCTCGACGATGGCCGTGTACACGCACTTCGGGGGCATGGCCGCGCTGGTCGACGAGGTCGCGCGCACCGGGTTTCTGCGGCTCAGCACCTGGCTGGCCGAGGTCGGCGAGACCGGCGACCCGGTCGCCGACATCTTCAGCCTGGCCCGCACCTACCGGCAGGCGGTCGCGGAGCAGCCGCAGCTGTTCGCGGTGACGTTCGGCCAGTCCGCGCCGGGCGGCAAGCGGGCGACGCTGTCCGACCTCACCACCGAGGAGGGCCGAGAAGCCGCTCAGGAGGGCCTGGAGGCGTTCGACCACATCGTCCGGGCGACCGAGCGGGCCATCGAGGCCGGCCGGTTCCGGCCCGCCGACAAGTACCAGGCCGCCGCGCAGCTGTGGAGCGCGCTGCACGGCTTCGTCACGCTCGAGGCGTCGGGCCACTTCGGGGTCGCCGAGCAGGGCATCGACCACATCTTGATACCCCTGGGGATCACCCTCGCGGTGGGTCTCGGGGACACTGTGGAGCAGGCGGAACGCTCGACCGAGGCCGCGAAGGCGGCTTGGCGCGCGAGAAACCGAAACGCCGGGCAGGGTGGGAACGACTAACCCGGCGAACAGGGACGCGAGGGGAACGCGGAGCGGGTGCGCGGCGTCCTAGGTACAGCAGGCGGGGGACGGAGACAGGTGAACGAGGAAAACGGGGAGCGACCTGCGGGCGAGCCCTTGATCCCGGAGACGGTCGGGGCGGCCGCGGTCCGGGACGCACGGCGGTGGCTGTCGCGCCGGTCCGTGCTGATCGCGGGCGCGTCCGGGCTGGCTGTGACCGGCCTGGCCGTCGGGACGGCCACCGGCAAGCTGCCGTTCAGCCAGGCGCTGCAGCGCACGCTGGGCGTGACGTCGTCGAACCCGACGACCCAGCTGGGCAGCACCCGCGTCGAGCGCGTCTACTCCCAGGCCCGCGGCCGGATGGTCGACCTGGTGTTCATCCTGCCGTCGAAAACCCCGCCGAAGGGGCTGCCGATGTCGCTGATGCTGCACGGCCTGCACGGCAACGCCCGCAGCGCGGCCCCGACCGGCACACTCAAGCAGCTGGCCAGCGACGTCGCCCGCAAGGCGGTCCCGGCGTACGGCTTCGTGGCCGTCGACGGCGGTGACAACTACTGGCACGAGGTCCACCCGGGCGACGACCCGATGGCGATGCTGCTGGAAGAGGTCCCGCAGTGGCTGCGGGCCCGCGGCTTCGGCGGCGACACGGGCCAGCCGTTCGCCTGCACAGGCGTGTCGATGGGCGGGTTCGGCGCGCTGGTGTACACGCGCCGCCGGGTGGAGCGGCGCCAGCCGCCGGCCGCGGTCGCGACGCTGGCCCCGGCGCTGATCCTGTCCTGGCAGGAGATGGCCAAGCGGCACATCTTCACCGGGCTCAACGACTGGACGGCCCTGGACCCGCTGCGCCACATCGACGAGACGAAGAGCGTGGCCAACGGCATCTGGTGCGGCACGGAGGACCCGTTCATCACGGGCGTCCGCCGCTACATCGACGCGGCCAAACCGGCGGTGGCCCACACGGCCCACGGCAAGCACGGCGACCCGTTCAACCGGACGGTGGTGCCGAGTCTGATCAGCTTCCTGGGCAAGCACGTGCCCCGCAAGGACTGACCGGGAACCTCAGCGGCTGAAGTGGATCCGGGTCGTCGTGCGGCCCGGGACCCAGTACGTGCGGACCAGGTCCGCCAGCCGGTTCACCAGCAGCAGCCCGCGGCCGCCCAGCGTCGTCGCCGGTGGGGGGATGCGACCGGCCAGGGGCTCGGTGATCGTGCCCGCGTCCGTCACCTCGCCGACCACCTGGCACTCCTCCGCCCACAGGCGCAACACGCCCGTGCCGCCGCCGTAGAGGACGCTGTTCGTCGTCAGCTCCGCGATCGCCAGCGCGAAGTCGTCGCGGCGGGGGCGGCGCAAGCCGTGGCGGGCGGCCCAGATCTCGGCGTCCCCGCGCAGCGAGGCGAGCTGCCCGAGGTCGAACTTCCGCTCGACCGCGGCCGGCGGCGGGATCAGCGGCCGCGTGAAGTCCGCGCGCACGCCGTCGGGGTCGAAGCGGGGGCTCGTGCACGGCCCCGCCGGCCCCCACACCTCAGGGTGGGTGCGCTCGGCGTCGGCCAGGACCTCCAGCGGCAGCGCCGCGGTGTCGTACGGGCACAGCACCGCCAGGTCGCGGCCCGCCAGGGCGTGGTTGAGGAGCGCCTCGTGCAGCACGCACGCCGGGTACTCGGCGCCCGTCCGGTCGCCCCACACCGGCTCCGCCACGATCCGCACCGGACCCGCGTGGCCGCCGGCGAAGGCGAGCAGCACCGACGGCAGGATCGCCCCGGGGTTGCGGCCCACCCGGCACATGTCGGTCAGCCGGACTTCGTGGACGCGGTCTCCCAGGGCTTTTTCGACCAGCAGCAGATTGCGCCCGGGCACGGCGACGGCCACGGGTTCGCCCCGGTCGAGGCCTTCGAGGAGGTACGCAACGACAACGTCCAGGTACTCGGTGTCACCGCGGTAGAAGAGTGCGGGATGCCGGGACGGTCCGAAGGCATCTACCACGGAGCTTTCTTACCCAGCGCCCCGAGCGTTCAAACGGTGGTCACTCGACCCAGCGGCCGACGACCGAGATCAGCCAGAAGCCGACCATCGCCGCGAGCGCGAACAGCAGCACCCAGTTGCCCAGCGCACGCCGATCGGTCACCCCGCGGGCTCGCCAGAGGCCGTAACCCGCGACGAGGAACAGCGGCACCGGGATCAGCGGCAACGGCGACAGCCGGGACACCACGGCCACGACGCACGAGCCCGTGCACACGGCCAGCACGCCCATCAGCACCCGGTTCAGCCACGGGTACCGCTCGACCGCGGACGCGATGACGCGTTCGCTCAGCTCTCGGAACCCGAGAGCCGGCCCAGCGGCCACCGGCGCCGGTTCCGGGGGCGGCGGTGCCTGCACGCCACCGGCGGGGGCGGCGCCCCCACCGGTGACCGGCACAGAGTCTGCAGTCATTCAGCTTTCCTGTCGGGTCTCCGGGCCGGGTGGCCCGGAGACGCCCGGCCTCAGGCCGACTTCTCGCCGCGCTCGCTGCGCGCGCGCCGCGTCGGCTGCCGGGCGACGATCGTCGGGTTCACGTTCTCCCGGACGGTCTGCTCGGTGATCACGACCTTCGCCACGTCGTCGCGGCTCGGGATGTCGTACATCACCGGCTGGAGCACTTCTTCCATGATCGCACGCAGGCCGCGCGCGCCGGTGCCCCGCAGGACCGCCTGGTCGGCGATGGCCTCGAGCGCGGTCTTGGTGAACTCGAGCTCGACGTTGTCCATCTCGAAGAGCTTCTTGTACTGCTTCACCAGGGCGTTGCGCGGCTGGGTCAGGATGTTGACCAGCGAGTCCTTGTCCAGGTGGTTCACCGTCGCCACGACCGGGAGGCGGCCGATGAACTCCGGGATCAGCCCGAACTTGATCAGGTCCTCGGGCATGGTGTCGGAGAAGACGTCGCTCTCCTCGATCTCGGTCTTGGTGCGGATCTCCGCGCCGAAACCGAGGCCGCGCTTGCCAACCCGCTCGTTGATGATCTTCTCCAGCCCGGCGAACGCGCCGGCCACGATGAACAGCACGTTCGTCGTGTCGATCTGGATGAACTCCTGGTGCGGGTGCTTGCGGCCGCCCTGCGGCGGGACCGAGGCGGTGGTGCCCTCGAGGATCTTCAGCAGCGCCTGCTGGACACCCTCACCGGAGACGTCCCGGGTGATCGAGGGGTTCTCGCTCTTGCGGGCGATCTTGTCGACCTCGTCGATGTAGATGATCCCGGTCTCGGCCCGCTTGACGTCGTAGTCCGCCGCCTGGATGAGCTTGAGCAGGATGTTCTCGACGTCCTCGCCGACGTACCCGGCCTCGGTCAGCGCCGTGGCGTCCGCGATGGCGAACGGCACGTTCAGCAGCTTCGCCAGCGTCTGCGCGAGGTAGGTCTTGCCGCACCCGGTGGGGCCGAGCATCAGGATGTTCGACTTGGCGAGCTCGACCGACTCTTCCTTCGAGTCCTTCGGCCCGGCCTTGTCGTCCGCCTGGATCCGCTTGTAGTGGTTGTAGACCGCTACCGCGAGGGTCCGCTTGGCGTCATTCTGACCGATGATGTACTGCTCGAGGAACTCGTGGATGTCGGCGGGCTTGGGCAGCTCGTCGAGCTTGACGTCGCCGGCCTCGGCCAGCTCCTCCTCGATGATCTCGTTGCAGAGGTCGATGCACTCATCGCAGATGTAGACCCCGGGGCCGGCAATGAGCTTCTTCACCTGCTTCTGGCTCTTCCCGCAGAAAGAACACTTCAGCAGGTCTCCGCCGTCACCGATCCGTGCCATGGCCGTTGACCTCGTCCCCTCCGGCGCGGGTTTCCGCGCCTGACGTGTGTTGCGACGGTGCGGCTCCCGGTCGCGGACGACCGCGCGGAGCCTCACGCATTGCCACTGACGGTACCCGTCCGATGCCGTGGGCGGGAACACCCACAAGCGCCGGGAGCACGTCAGAGGACGACCCTAAACCAGAGTGCCGGTGTATGTCGTCTTCTCGACACACACCGGCCTGGCGGATCTACAGAGCCGACGCCTTGCGGTACGGGAGCACCTCGTCGATGATCCCGTACGCCTTGGCGTCCTCGGCGGTGAGGATCTTGTCGCGCTCGATGTCGGCCCGGATCTGGTCCGGGTCCTTGTTCGTGTGGTGCGCCAGGATGACCTCCATCTGACGCCGCACGCGCTGGATCTCGTTCGCCTGGATCTCCAGGTCGGAAACCTGGCCGTACGAGCCCTCGGTGGCGGGCTGGTGGATCAGCACGCGCGCGTTGGGCAGGGCGAACCGCTTGCCGGGCGTGCCGGCCGCGAGCAGCACCGCGGCGGCCGAGGCGGCCTGGCCGAGGCAGTACGTCTGGATGTCCGGGCGGACGAACTGCATGGTGTCGTAGATCGCCATCAGCGAGGTGAACGAGCCACCCGGCGAGTTGATGTAGATCAGGATGTCGCGGTCCGGGTCCTCGTGCTCGAGGTGGATCAGCTGGGCCATCACGTCGTTGGCCGACGCGTCGTCCACCTGCACGCCGAGGAAGATGATCCGCTCTTCGTACAGCTTGTTGTACGGGTTCGACTCCTTGACGCCGTAGCTGGTGCGCTCCACGTACGACGGCAGGATGTACCGCGACTGGGGCGTGCTCGGGGCCTGGAAGTCACCCGGGAGCCTGAAGTTGCTCATGATCGAGTCTCCTGTGTGCTTCGCGCTCAGTTCGAGCCCGGACGGGCGATGTCGGCGGTGAGGACGTGGTCGACGAACCCGTAGTCCTTCGCCTCCTGCGCCGTGAACCAGCGGTCGCGGTCGCCGTCCTTGATGATCTGCTCGACCGTCTGGCCGGTCTGGTCGGCCGTGATCTTGGCCAGCTCCTGCTTCCACTTGTTGAACAGGTCGGCCTGGATCGCGATGTCCGACGCCGTGCCGCCCACACCGGCCGAGGGCTGGTGCATCAGGATGCGCGCGTGCGGCAGCGCGTAGCGCTTGCCCGGCTTGCCCGAGGAGAGCAGGAACTGCCCCATCGAGGCCGCCATGCCCATCGCGTAGGTCGCGACGTCCGGGCGGATGAGCTGCATGGTGTCGTAGATCGCGAACCCGGCGGTGACCGAACCGCCCGGCGAGTTGATGTAGAAGCGGATGTCCGATTCGGCGTCGTCGGCGTCGAGCAGCAACAGCTGCGCGGTGATCCGGTTGGCGACCTCGTCGTTGACCTCGGAACCGAGGACGACGATGCGCTCCTGGAGCAACCGCTCGAACACCGAGTCGGTGAGGGTGAGCCCTGCGCTGCCGGTCCGCGCCTCGGGCGTGTGCTGCGTCACGTCTGCCTGCCTTTTCGCCGGCGGCGGCTCGGTGCTGACGGCCGCCGCTGTCGTTTCAGATGCTTGAGATCTTGTATCCGACCCTAACGAACTCGGGCGGTGCAGAATGCCTGACACCGCCCAAGTTCGCTCACAGCTTCACTCCGCCGGAGTCTTCGCCGCCTCGTCGGTGACCTGCGTCTCCTGGGTTGCCTCGTCCGCGGCCGGCTCGTCGGAGCCGAACAGCTCGGAGAGGTCGACCTCGGCGCCGGAGCCGTCGGTCACGGTGGCCTTGCGGACCACCGAAGCGAGGGCCTTGCCGCGCCGGACGTCGGCGTAGATCGCGGTCAGCTGGCCGGACTGCTGGGCGCGCTGGACGTACTCGTCCGGGCTGATCCCGAAGCGCTGGGCCTGGTAGATGATCCGCTCGGTGAGCTCGCCGTCGTTGACCGAGACCTCTTCCTTGTCGGCGATGGTGTCCAGCAGCAGCTGCGTGCGGACGGCCTTCTCCGATTCGGTGCGGGTCTCCGCGTCGAACTCCTCGAGCGTGCGGCCTTCGGCCTCGAGGGCCTGCGCGAACTGGGCCTCGTCGTGGTCGAACGGGTGGATCGCGTCGTGCTTGCGGTTCTCGATCTCGGCGTCGAGGACCTTCTCCGGGATCGGCACCTCGGTGCGCTCCAGGAGCTCGTCGAGCACCTTGTCGCGGGCCTGGACGCCCTGCTGCATCTTCTTGACGCGGCCGAGGCGCTCGCGCAGGTCACCCTTGAGCTCGTCGATCGTGTCGAACTCGCTGGCCATCTGGGCGAACTCGTCGTCGGCCTCGGGCAGCTCGCGCTGCTTGACCGACTGGACGGTCACGGTCACCTCGGCGTCCTTGCCGGCGTGGTCCCCAGCGACGAGCTGGGTGGTGAACGTCTTGGTCTCGCCGGCGTTCGCGCCGACGATGGCCTCGTCGATGCCGTCGACGAGCTGGCCGGAGCCGATCTCGTAGGACAGCCCGGTGGTGCTCGCCTCCTCGACGGCCTCGCCGTCGACGGTCGCGGCCAGGTCGATCGAGACGAAGTCGCCGGTCTCGGCCGGGCGCTCGACGCCGGTCAGCGTGCCGAAGCGGGCGCGCAGCTCGTCGAGCTGCTCGTCGACCTCGGCGTCGGTCAGCTCGACGTCGTCGACGGTGACCGCGAAGCCGTCCAGGTCGGGCAGCTCGATCTCCGGGCGCACGTCGACCTCGGCGGTGAACTCGAGGACGTCGCGGTCTTCGAGCTTGGTCACGTCGAACTCGGGGTTGCCGAGCGTGCGGACCTCGTTCTCGCGAACGGCCTCGATGTACTTGGCCGGGATGGCCTCGTTGACGACCTCGTCGAGCACCGGGCCGCGCCCGATCCGGCTTTCCAGGACGCGAGCGGGCGCCTTGCCGGGCCGGAAGCCCGGGATGCGCACCTGCTGGGCGATCTTGCGGTAGGCGCGGTCGAAGTTCGGCTTCAACTCGTCGAACGGCACCTCGACATTGATCTTGACTCGCGTCGGGCTCAGCTGCTCGACGGTGCTCTTCAAGGTCTTCTCCTCGAGCGGTAACGATTGTGTAGGACAATCCTGCGGAAATGGCCCCTGGTCACCTGCAGACCGGGACGTCCGAGTCTAGGCCAGTGGCCCGCGCCGCCGGGGCGGGGGCCACCTGCGGCGTCACGGCCGATGCACGGACCGGCGTCACCGGGCGTCGCGGGGCCGTGCTCCCCCGCGGACCGGGGCCGCCGCGATCGCCGGCGTCAGCGGCCGAGCATCCGGCCGATCACCCAGCGCATCTGGCCCGCCGCGTACTCGGTCGACCCGCTCGGCTGCACCAGGTGCGAGAGCAGCAGCCGCATCCACGCCTCGACCGCCACCGCCCACTCCGACGTGGTCAGCGGCACCTCCGGGTAGCTGCGCGCGAACACCGCCGCGACCGCTTCGACGGCCCGGCCCAGCACCGCCTCGGGCTGCGACGTCAGCAGCGGGAGGAAGTCGTCCCGGCCACCCTGTGAACCGCCGAGCGCGACCTCGACCAGCGGGTTGGTGTGCGCGGCTTCGAGCGTGTGGCGGAACGCGGCCGTGACGCCGGCGACCGGGTCGTCCGGGTGCGCGGCGACGTCGTCGGTCACGCGCGCGGCGAAGCGGTCGGTCTCGCGCAGCAGCAGCGCCTTCGCCAGCTCCGCCTTCGAGCCCAGTTCGTTGTAGACGGTCTGCCTGCTCACGCCGACCCGCGCGGCCAGCTTGCCCATGGTGACGGCGGCCCAGCCGTCGGCCTCGATGACGTCGGCCGCCGCGGCCAGCAGCTTCTCCCGGGTCCGCGCCGGCGCCGGGTGGGTGACCGCCTTCACACGGCGAGCTTACCCGCCGGTTGCCTCCCGCTGGCCGACACCTTTTTTCGGGGCCTGCTGTAACGTTTACAAACCCCGATGAGTTGTCTACGGTGACTCCCGCCTGGCCAGGAGCTTCTCGACCGAGGAGACCGCTCGATGCCCGTCGCCCTCACCCAGCAGCACGGCCCTGCCGTCGTGGCGGCGACCGGTGCGACCGGTGGGAAGACCGCCCGGGGCGTGCCCGCGCCGCGGATCAGCCTGCCCGCCGTGTCGCTGCCCGCGCTCCTGCTCTTCACCGGCGGCCTGGCCCTGGGCGTCACCTCCACCTGGCTGCTGCTGGCGGGACTCGTGCCGCCGGTGGTCACCGTGGTGCTGAACACCCTCGTCACCTTCGCGATGTACACGGTCGTGCACGAGTCGGCCCACCACTCGGCGGGGAAGCTGACGTGGGTCAACGAGGTACTCGGGCGGCTGGCCGTCCCGTTCGTCGCCGCGTACGCGTCGTTCCCCTCCCTGCGGTTCGCCCACGGCGAGCACCACCGGCACACGAACGCGTCGGTGCCCGCCGACCCGGACGCGTGGACCTCGCGCGGCCCGCGCTGGCAGCTGCCGCTGCGCTGGCTGACCCTCGACTTCGCGTACGCGCGCTGCTACTTCTCCCGGCTGCGGTCCCGGCCCACGCACGAGCTGACCGAGACGCTGGTGGTGCTCACCGCGGCCCTGTCGGCGGCGGTGGCGCTGGTCGCGGCCGGCCACGGCGTCGAGCTGCTGCTGGTCTACCTGCTGCCGCAGCGGCTCGGGCTGGCCCTGCTCGCGTGGTCGTTCGGGTGGCTGCCGCACCACGGCCTGCCCGCCGCGGGCCCGGCCGGCCGGTTCGGCACCACCCGCGTGCGCGTCGGCCTCGACTGGCTGCTCACGCCGGTGCTGCTGGCCCAGAACCTGCACCTGGTGCACCACCTGCACCCCGCCGTCCCGTTCCACCGGTACCGCCGGGTCTGGCTGGAGAACCGCGAGGTCTACCTGAACCGCGACGTCCCGATCCGCACCGCCGGGGGCCGGGACCTGACGGCGGAGGAGTACCGGGTGGCGGCCGGCCTCGACTGCCCGACGGAGGTGTCCGTGCCCGCACCGGCCGCGCCGCCGCTCGGGCCGAGCCGGTTCCACCGGCTGCGGGTGCGCGAGATCCGGCAGCTGACCGCGGACGCCGTCGCGATCACCTTCTACGTCCCGCCGCAGCTGACGGAGGAGTTCCGGTTCGCGCCGGGCCAGCACGTCGCGGTCCGCGCGGTGCTCGACGGGCAGCCGGTGCGCCGGACGTACTCGATCTGCGCGCCGGCGGACGCGGGCGAGCTGCGGATCGCGGTCAAACGGCGTCCCGGCGGCGCGTTCTCCGGGTTCGCGACCACGACGCTGGCCGTGGGCGACTTCCTGGACGTCCTAGCGCCGTCCGGGGGGTTCACGCTCACACCGGACCCGTCGCGGACGGCCCACTACGTCGCCATGGCCGCGGGCAGCGGCATCACGCCGGTGCTGTCCATCGTGGTCAGCGCGTTGTCCGCGGAGCCGCACAGCCGCGCGACGCTGTTGTACGTCAACACTTCGGGCGCGACGACGCTGTTCGCGAAGGAGCTGAGCGCGCTCGCGGAGGGGTTCGGCGGGCGGCTGCACGTCGTCCACTACCGGACCGACGAGCGCGACCCGGACCTGCACGCGCACCGGCCCCGGCAGTTCGACACGCTCGGCGAGGCGCTGGCGATTTCCCACGAGCGCTACCAGCGCGGCCGCCTCGACGGGACGCGGCTGCGGGCGCTGCTGCAGAACCGCCTGCACCCGGCGAAGGTCGACGAGTGGTTCCTGTGCGGGCCAAGGGGTTTGACGGACCTGGTCCGCCGCACGCTGGCCGACGCGGACGTCCCGGAGGAGAACGTCCACTTCGAACTGTTCCGCGGCGCGGCCCCGTTGCGCGACCCGGCGGGCACGCCGGCCCAGGTGGCGGTGACGCTGGGCGGAACGACGACGTGCGTGCGCGCGGAGGCCGGCGAAACGGTGCTGGACGCGGCCATGCGGGCGGGGTTCGAGGTGCCGTACTCGTGCACGGGAGGCGCGTGCGGAACGTGCCGCGCAACGCTGCGGCACGGCCAGGTGGACATGGACGTCCGCTACGCGCTGACGGAGGACGACGTGGCGGCGAACCGGATTTTGACGTGCCGAGCCCGGGCGACGACCCCGGAGGTAGCGGTCGACTACGACCGCCGCTGACCCGCCCCGCTGCGTTTCGCTCCGCTCACTCCGCCCCACCCCAAGCGCCCCAATGTGGCCTTCGGTGCGTCTGACGCACCGAAGGCCACATTGGGTGCGTCAGACGCAACCAAGGCCACATTGGGGCGCTCGGGTGGGCTTGCGAACGGCGGATCTCGGTCGAAAACGCACCGATTTCACCGTTCGCGGCGTCTCGACGTGAAGTTTTGTCGGACGTGGTGGTCATCCTCGGGGCATGTACCGAGCAACCTGGACCAAACACCCGCTTGTCACCGGCCACCCGGGCAACCCGGACGTCGTACGCGTTTCCGAGCTCGAAGAGATCGGCATGCCGCGCAGCAGCGTCTACCGCCGATGTCTGCCGGGCGGCCCATGGCGCCGGCTGCTGCCCGGCGTGATCCTGCTGCACCCGTCGAACCCGAATGATGAACAACGGCTGAGAGCCGCGCTTCTACGCGGCGGCCCACGGTCCATGATCACGGGTCTCTGGGCGTTGCGATCCCACGGTTTGCAGCGGATTCCGGAGCCGGACGACGTCCACCTGCTGGTGCCTCACGACCGCGAGGTCACCAGCGCGGGCTTCACACTGGTCGAGCGCACCACGCGGCTGCCGACGGCCGTGGTGAAGGATGGCGTGCCGATCGCACCCGTCCACCGCGCCGTGCTCGATGCGGCGCGGCGGCTCCGAGATTTTGACGCTGTCCAAGCGATGCTCGCCGAAGCAGTGCAGCGAAGGAGGTCCACTGCCGACCGGCTCGATCGCGAGCTGAGCCTCGGCAGTCAACGTGGCTCCGCCATCCCGCGGCGAGCCCTCCAGGCGATCTTGAACGGCGCCGAGTCCGTGGCCGAGGCTGACGCCTGGGAGGTCTGGAAGCACGCGGGCCTGCCCGCGGCCGAGTGGAACGTCGGTGTTTTCGATCGCGATGGCGGCTTCATCTCGAAGCCTGACGCGTGGTGTGAGGACGTGGCGTTCGCCTGGGAGATCGACTCACGCAAGTATCACGAGGGCGGCGATCACTACGCGGCGACGCTGGCCCGCAATGCGCGATACTCGGCGGCCGGGATCGTCTACCTGCAAACGCTCCCGAGCCGTCTCCGGACCGAGCCAGGGGCGGTGATCAACGAGCTACGCGACACCTACGCCGCGGCCTGTGCCCGCCCGAGGCCACCCGTCACAAGCCGTCACTGAAACCCGAGCGCCCCAATGTGGCCTTCGGTGCGTCTGACGCACCGAAGGCCACATTGGGTGCGTCAGACGCAACCAAGGCCACATTGGGGCGCTTGCCCGCGGGTCAGCCGGTCTGGGTGGGGGCGCCCGAGGGTGGGGTTCCCTGGCCGCCGCCCGGGGGCTGGCCCTGGCCTCCGGTGGCGCCGTCGCTCACCGATGTCGCGGTCGCCGAGGTTCCCGACTCCGTGGCCACCACCGTCACCGTGTCGCCCGTTGCCAAGCCCGTCGCCTGGTCCGACGTGATCGTGTACGTCTTCGAGAACCCGTCCTCGCTCTTCGCCGTCAGCGACGTCGCGCTCAGCGCCGTCACCTCGCCGGTCTGGGTGATCTTCGTGACGTAGCCGCCGTTTCCGTCCGATGACACGTATTCCCCGTGCAACGCCGATGCCAAGCCGCCCGTCATGCCGCCCGGGCCGCCCTGCATCCCGCCCAGGCCGGTGGCGGACCCCGTCGACGCGGACGACGACGAAGCCGCCCAGATCGCCGCTCCGCCGCCGGCCACGATGGCCACCGCGACGGCGCCCGCCGCGATCTTCTTGCCCGGCGACCAAGCCGGGCGCTGCGGGGCTCCCGGGGCCGGCGCCGCGCCCCACGTCTGGTCCGGAGTGGACGGTGCCTGCGGTGTGGTCATGTGTTGCTCCTTAACGAGGTGTGCGATCCACGGTGGGGCCGCCGGCTGTGTGCGGACTGTGCCTGCCGTCAGCCGTTCCTGTGACCGGAGGAACCGGACTTCCGCGACAGGCCGGTCACCGCACAGCCGCCTCACAGGCAGCACACAACCCGCACACACGGCGCGGACGGACGCTTTACCCATGGCCGCGCGAACCGTTGCACCGCACCCCCGCCGGGGGCGCCTTTCGCTGCGCGCGAAGCTGACCGGCTCGATGGTCGTGCTGCTCACCGTGGTGTGCCTGATCGTCGGGGTGGTCAGCGAGTTCGCGCTCGACGTGTTCCTCACCCGCCAGATCGACCAGCAGCTCTCCGCCGCGTCGACGCGCTCCCTGGTCTTCGCCAGCAACCCCGGCCGCCAGGACGGCGCGCCGCCGGACGACCAGCGGGGCGAGCACCCCCTCGGGCAGAACGTCGGCACGGTGAGCGCCACCTTCGACGGGACCACGAAAGTCCACGACGACAGCATTTCCGAGCACGGCACCGGCATGAGCCTCACGCCGGCGCAGCAGGCCGTCATGCTCTCGGTGCCCGCCGACGGCAAGCCGCACACGGTGTCCTTCGACGACCTCGGCGAGTACCGGCTGATGGCGCTGCCAGTCCCCGGCACGTCCGAGGTCGTGGTGACCGGCCTGCCGGTGAAGCCGGTCACCGACACGCTGCTCACCGTCGGCCTCATCCTCTTCGGCGTCGCCGCGGCCGGCGTGCTCGGCGCCGCCTTCCTCGGCGCGTTCGCGGTCCGCCGGACGCTGCGGCCGCTCGACCGCGTCGCCGCCACCGCCGGGCGCGTCACCGAGCTGCCGCTCGACCGCGGCCAGGTCGCGCTGTCCATCCGCGTGCCGGAGTCCGACACCGACCCGCGCACCGAGGTCGGCCAGGTCGGCTCGGCGCTGAACCTGATGCTCGGCCACGTCGCCCAGGCGCTCGAAGCCCGCCACGACAGCGAGCTGCGCGTCCGCCAGTTCGTCGCGGACGCCAGCCACGAGCTGCGGACGCCGCTCGCCGCGATCCGCGGGTACGCCGAGCTGGCCGCCCGCGGCAGCGCGCTGGTGCCGCCCGACGTGGCGCACTCGATGGGCCGGATCCAGTCCGAGGCCGTCCGGATGAGCGCGCTCGTCGAAGACCTCCTGCTGCTCGCGCGGCTCGACGCGGGCCGCCCGCTCGACGTCCGCGACGTCGACCTCACCCGGCTGGTCGCCGACGCCGTCGGCGACGCCCAGGTCGCCGGGCGCGACCACCGGTGGCTGCTGGAACTGCCCGCCGGCCCGGTGCTCGCGCTCGGCGACGTCCAGCGGCTGCACCAGGTCCTGGCGAACCTGCTGGCCAACGCGCGCACGCACACCCCGCCCGGCACGACGGTCGCGACGTCGCTCGCCCGCTCGGCCGACGGCAGCGCGGTGATCACCGTGACCGACAACGGTCCCGGCATCGCGCCGGACCTGCTGCCGGACGTCTTCGAGCGCTTCGCCCGCGGCGACACGTCGCGCTCCCGGAACGCGGGCAGCACGGGACTCGGGCTGGCGATCGCGTGCGCCGTCGTGGTCGCCCACCACGGCACGATCGAGGTGCACAGCCGCCCCGGCCGGACGGAGTTCGCGGTGCGCCTGCCCGTGGCCGTGCCCGCACAGCGAGTGCACAGCATCGGCACAACGCTGCCCCAGCTGGAAACCGGAAGCTGATCACATGACCGCTCTCGCGTCACGCGAACCCGTTGTGACTCCTCCAGTACCCGCGCGCCGGAACTGGCACCGGCCGGCGCTCGCCGCGCTGCTGCTCGGCACCGCCGTGCTCTACCTGTGGGGCCTCGGCGCCTCCGGCTGGGCCAACGCCTTCTACTCCGCCGCCGCGCAAGCCGGTTCGCAGAGCTGGAAGGCGCTGTTCTTCGGGTCGAGCGACGCCGCGAACGCGATCACCGTGGACAAGACCCCGGCCGCGCTGTGGGTGATGGGCCTGTCGGCCCGGCTCTTCGGCGTCAACGCGTGGAGCATCCTGGTGCCGCAGGCGCTGATGGGCGTCGGCTCGGTGTGGTTGCTGCACGCGACGGTCAAGCGGACCTCCGGCCCGGCCGCCGGGCTCGTCGCGGGCCTGGTGCTCGCGCTGACCCCCGCGGCGGCGCTGATGTTCCGGTTCAACAACCCGGACGCGCTGCTCGTGCTGCTCCTCGTCGCCGGCGCGTACTGCGTGGTCCGCGCGCTCGAGAAGGCGAGCCCGAAGTGGCTCGCGCTGGCCGGCGTCGCGGTCGGGTTCGGCTTCCTGGCGAAGATGCTGCAGGCGTTCCTCGTGCTGCCCGCGTTCGCGGTGGCGTACCTCGTCGCGGCGCCGGTGTCGCTCGGCAAGCGGCTGCTGCACCTGCTCGGCGCGTTCGCGGCGACCGTGGCGGCGGCGGGCTGGTACCTCGTCGTCGTCGCGCTGTGGCCGGCCGCGGACCGGCCGTACATCGGCGGCTCGCAGACGAACTCGTTGTGGGAACTGGTTTTCGGCTACAACGGCTTCGGCCGCATCACCGGCGACGAGGTCGGCAGCGTCGGCGGCGGGGGCGGCCGCGGCTGGGGCTCGACCGGCCTGACCCGCCTGTTCGGCAGCGAGATGGCGGGCGGCATCGCGTGGCTGATCCCCGCGGCCCTGCTCGCCCTGGGCGCCGGCCTGTGGTTCACCCGCCGGGCCCCGCGCACCGACCGGTCACGGGCGGCCCTGCTGCTGTGGGGCGGCTGGCTGCTGGTGACGGCGCTGGTGTTCAGCTACATGGGCGGGATCATCCACCCGTACTACACGGTCGCGCTGGCCCCGGCGATCGCGGCGCTGGTCGGCACCGCGGCGGTCCAGCTGTGGCTGCTGCGCTCCCGCCCGGTGGCGTCCGGCCTGCTCAGCGGCGGCGTGGCGCTGACGGCGGTGACGACGTACCTGCTGCTGTCCGGGTCGTCGTGGCAGCCGTGGCTGGCCCCGGCGGTCCTCGTCGGCGGGCTGCTCGCGGCGGTGGCGCTGTTCTTCGCGGCCCACCTGACGCGCTGGGCGGCCACGCTGGTGGCCGGTTTCGCGCTGGTCGTGCTGCTGTCCGGCAGCGGCGCGTACACGCTGGCGACCGCGGCGACGACGCACGACGGGGCGATCCCGTCGGCGGGCCCTTCGTCCGGCTTCGGCGGCTTCCGCGGTGGTCCCGGTGGCGGCCCGGGCGGCGGCTTCGGCGGCGGTCGCGGCGGCGGCCCTGGCTCCCTGCTGAGCACGACGCTGCCGGGCACTCAGCTGACGGCGTTGCTCCGGCAGGACGCGTCGAAGTACACGTGGACGGCGGCAACGGTCCTCTCCAACGCGGCGGCCGGCTACCAGCTGGCCAGTGGCGCCCCGGTCATGGCGGTCGGCGGTTTCAACGGCACCGACCCGTACCCGACGCTGGAACAGTTCCGGCAGTACGTCGCGAACGGACAGATCCACTACTTCCTCGGCGACGGCCTGACGATGCAGGGCTCCACCGGTTCGGACGCGGCGCAGCAGATCGCCGAGTGGGTCGCGTCGACGTACCAGTCGTCCACCGTGGACGGCGTGACGGTGTACGACCTCACCGCCGCCGGCTGACCGGGAACCGACGAAAGCAGGGTCAGTACCGCGTGACCTGGTCAACTCCGTGCCGCCTCCTGCACTATGGAAGGACCGGGAGGACGGAGGCTTCTGCAGATGACCGAGCCCAACGTAGGGCGGGCCCGCTCCGCAGACCTGTTTCCGTTCGCCGCGGCCCTCGGCGACGGCGAATTCCTCATCGATCGCTGGACCCGCCAGCGGAACGATCTGGGAGTGCTGTTCTTCGCGTGGCTGGGCTCCCGCCCGGCCGGCGCGGTGTACCTGTGGCTGGAAGAGGCCGAAGAGCCGCCGATCCGCCGGCACCTGCCGGGCGTCGCGCTGCTGACCCACCTGCAAGTCCATCCCGAGCTGCGCAACCGGGGCGTCGGCGCGGCCATGGTCGGGGCGGTGGAGGAACACCTCATCGCGCACGGCCAGGAGCGGGTCGCGCTGGCGGTCCGCACGGACAACCCGGCCGCGGCCCGGCTGTACAGCCGGCTCGGTTACCGGGACTGGGGCCACGGCACGGTCACGTGCTACGCGCAGCCGACCCTGCCGAACGGCACTGTCCTCCGGGTCCCGGAACGCTGCTATGTGCTGGTGAAGGACCTCGCGGTGGTCACGCCGGAACCGCGCGGGGAGCCCAGGATCGGCGCCTCAAGCAGGTACTGACCGGCGGGAGCCGGCGATCGATTCCAGGGTGGCCAGCGCGCCGTCGATCCCCGGCCCGCCGCGGTGGTCGCGCCGGAGGTCGCGGATGTGCTTGCGCCAGCGGACGCAGTCGTCCTGCCACGCCCGCAGGTAGCGGACGCACAGCTCCGGCGTGATCAGGTGGCTGCGCCCGATCGAGGCTTTGAGCGCGGCGACCATCCGGGCCCGCTGCGCGGGTTCGATGCCGGACGCGAGCACGCGCTCGATCGTCGTGCTGATGATCCGGCGCCGCTCGGGCAGGAACGCCGCCCAGTAACGCTCGTCGGCGTGCGCCAGCCCCAACCCGTTGTCCAGCAGGCCGAACACCCCCTCGGCCAGCGTGTCTCCCAGCTCTTCGCCGCGAGCCCGCCGGGGGTCGTTGTAGGGGTCGTAGTCGTACTGCCACGCCGTCCCGGTGACCGCCGACGGCCGCAGCCGCAGACCGTCCAGGAGGAAGAACCAGTCCTCGTTGTAGATGTTCGGGAAGAACGACGAGAACGCCGGCTCGCCGACGGCGAGCGCGCCCCCGCCGATGAACACGTCCTGCGGGACGCCGACCTCGCGCAACGCGTGGCAGACGACCGAGTTGTCCGGCATCCCCGCGTTCGCCAGCCCGACGACCGGAAACTTGGTGAGCAGCCCGCCCGCGGCTTCGAGGTCGGACGGATCCGGCAGCAGGATGTCGTCGTCGAGGAAGAGGATCCGTTTCCAGCCCGCGAGGTTCGCCAAGACCAAGCCGAGGTTCCGCTTGAGGCTGGTGTCGACGGGCCGGTGGAACCGGCTGCGCCGGAGGATCTCGTCGGTGGCGAAGTCCGGAACGGCGCCGTCGGGCAGGAGGTCGATGTCGATCGCCGTCACCCGGACACCCGCGCGCTTGGCCGCCAGCGCCGCGCTCCCGGCGTTCGCTCGCATGCTGCACAGGAGGACGAGGTGGGCGTCGAGCAGCTTGGCCGCGCCGATGGCCTCTTTGAGGTAGGCCGCCGGACGGCCGTTGGGGACGATGATCGCGTCCAGGGTCTCGCGCGGGGCGTCGGCCGAAACGAAGTGGTCCAGCAGATCCTGGTGCGACCGGTGCTGGCGGGCGTTCACCCGGCCGCCTCGGGCCACTCGTGGAGCCGGTTCTCTTCCAGCGTCCAGTCGGGGGTCAGTCCCTGTCCCCCGACGACCGGTACCCGGCTGATGATGCTGAACGGCTTCCCGTAACCGAACCGCTCCCGGACGTAGGCGGTGTTCCGGTCGAGGAACCGGCCGTCGGTCAGCGCCCGGACCGCGCCCAGGGTTCCGCGACTGTACATACCATTGCACACGGTCACAGTGCGCTTCCGGTTGAACGGAGATACGCCCCGGTAGAAGTGCGCGACGTCCTCCAGCAGGTGCCCCTCCTCGTCGAGCTCCGGCTCGATGAGCTTCGACTCGCCGTTTTCGGTGACGCGGAAGCCGCCGTGCGCGCCGACGGCGTCGCGGGCGACCTGCTTCACCGGGAGGTTGGCCCGTTCGATCACCTCGCGCGTCGCGGTGTTGAAGTCGACGCCGCCGAGCAGGACCAGGTGGCTCGTGTAGTCGTCCGCGGTGAGCTCTTCACTGGTGTGGAAGGTGACCTTGCTTTCGGGGTTGCGCGCGCGGAGGTGGCCGAACAGCTCGATCAGCGCGTCCGGGTCGGCGTAGGTGTACAGCGAGACGAAGTCGGGGCTCTCGGGGTCCGCGTAGCTGAGGTGCCGGCGGTACTCCTGCGGGAGCGGGGCGCAGACGATCGTGATCCACTGCTCCGGGTCCTCGAAGGTCCAGAGGTCGGCCGCCTCCGACTTCGCCGGGGCCGGCTCGTTGCCTTCGCGCAGCCACAGCAGTTCGTCCAGCAGTCCCTTGCGGCGGTCGCGTTCCTCGTCCGTCAGGTTGTCGAGGGGAAGGAGGCCGAAGCCGCCCTCCAGGGAGCGTCGTGTCGCGAACAGCGTCGCGTAGGCCTCGAGCCGCTTGATCGGGGGGCGGATCGGGTTGTCGGCGTTCTCCCAGGACGAGATCAGCGAGATGCTGAGCCCGCCGAGCGCCTGGGCCAGCTGGGCCTGCGTGAGCCCGACGTCGGGCCACTGCTCCTCGCGCAGCCCCTTCAGGCGGCGGGCGAGCGCCCGCGGCGCGACTGGCGACACAGTCTCCGCCACCCTTCAGTAAATTTCAGTAGTGCCGAGAGTGGTGTGATAGTACTCCCTGTAGCTAAAGTCAAGGTCGGCGACCCGCGGAAGCAGGGGCTGAAACGTTGCTACCGGGGAAACTTCGTCGCAGCAAACGGGTAACACCGATTCAACTCGGTTGCTCCAGGGTACTCCAGCTCCTACAGTGAACTTGACTGAACTTCAGTTCATACCTGAAGGCAGGAGCGGGCGATGAGTACACCAGCTGACATACCCCGGCACCGGGCCATCGTGGCGGTCGACATCGAGGGATCGACCACCCACACGAACTCGGTGCGAGCCCTGCTCCGGAACGTCCTCTACCAGCTGCTCGAAGAGGCCTTCACGATCGCCGGGATCGGCCGCAAGCACCGGGACGCCTTCGTCGACCGCGGCGACGGTGCGCTGTGCCTCGTGCGGCCCTTCGACCAGGTGCCCAAGACGCTGCTGCTCGCCACCTTCGTCCCGGTGCTCACCGATCTGCTCGAGAAGCACGCCCGCGAACTCCCGGACCTCGCCTTCCGGTTGCGCGTCGCCATCCACGCGGGCGAGGTGCACCGGGACACGCGCGGGCCGTACGGCGAGGACGTCGACATCACCTGCCGGCTTGTCGACGCCCCCGAGCTGAAGCGGCGGCTGAAGGAGATCAGCGCGCCGCTCGCGCTCGCCATCTCGCAGGAGCTCCACCGCGCGGTCGTGCGGCACGGCTACCCCGGGATCGACGACAGGGCGTTCACCCAGGCCATCCACATCAAGCTCGGCGAAGAACGGCTCCGGGGGTGGCTCCACACCCCTGAAGCCGGCGCGCCGGAGGAGGGGCTGACCGCGTAGCGACCGGAAGCGAGGTGGGGATGTGGAACCGACGGGATTCTGGGCCGGCCTGGGCCCGGCCGATCGCCGCGTGCTGGCGGAGTCGGCCACGCGGCGCGCCTACCCGCGCGGCGGCACCCTCTGCCGGGAAGGCGACCGGTCCAGCGTCGTGCTGGTGCTGCTGACCGGGAACGTCCGGATCGTGCACGGGACGCCGGACGGGCGCGAGGTCGTCGTCGGGGTGCGCGGCACGGGGGACGTCATCGGCGAGCTGGCCGCGATCGACGCGCAGCCGCGCTCGGCGACCGTCGAAGCGCTCGACGACGTCGAAGTCCTGGAAGTCCCCGGTGACCGGTTCGCCGCGCTGTGCCGGACGCGGTCGCGGATCTCGTGGGCACTGCTGCAGGTGCTCTCGACGCGGCTGCGGTCGGTCGGCCGGCAGTGGCTCGAACTCGGGGGCGGCGCCGCGGCCCGGCGGGTGGCCGCGCAGCTGATGCAGCTGGCCGTCCAGCACGGCGTGCCGCGCGGCGGGGACATCGAGATCGCGGTCCCGGCCACGCAGGCGGAACTGGCGATGACGGCGGCGATCTCCCGCGAGTCCTGGGCGCGCGCGACGCGCGACCTGCGGCGTCAAGGCGTCATCAGCACCGGCAGAAGACAGGTGACGATCCACCGCTTGGCCGAACTTCGGCGACTGGCGAGCTGAATCCCGCCTTCTGTGTCAGCTGACACAGAGCTCACGGCGCGCCGGAGGTTTCCTTGGATCCAGGGCAGAGGAGGGCACTTCCATGGACCCCTACACCAATCCACCGGGCCGCAGCCGCTGGCGCCGGGGCGTCTACGCGGCCGGGCTCGTCATCCCGTTCACCGCGACCCAGCTGTGGGCACTGCTGGTGCTGCTGCGGCTCGCGCCGCTCGACGGGCTCGTCGGCCAGGCCTTCGTGCTGATCCTGCTGGGTTCCGTCGTCGCGCTCTGGGCGGCGTGGCGCTGGACCTGGCAGCTCGGCCGGGACCGCGACCGCGCGCCCGAGCCCGCACCGAAGACCCGGATTCCGACATGACGTCCGGGACGGTGATCGTCGCGGCCATCGTGCTCGGCGTCGCCGTCGTACGTCTCTCGCGCCACCTCGGCGGCCTCCTGCGCCGCCGGGTCACCGGAAGGAGCACGGAAATGACCAGCAGGCAAGCGTCGTTCGCCGCCCGGCTCTACCACTGGCGGTGGGAAATCCTGGCCGTGACGCTGCTGCCCTACGCCCTGGTGACGTTCGCGCTGTGGGCCGGCCCGCTGTGGGCGACGGCGGTCTTCGCCGGCGCGCTCGGTTTCGCCCTGCTGCGCCGCCGCCGGGTGCGGGCCCGGATCACCGCGATCCGGCTGCAGCACCGCCTGCGGGCCGCGTTCCCCTTGCTGCGCCTACCGGGCGGCCGGCGCCCGGCGATCCTGTGGTCCCGCCCCCGCGGCGGCGACATCGTGGTGTCGCTGTTCGGCCGCGAGGCGTTCGAGCACCTGCACCGCCACCGCGGGGTCCTCGCGGCGGCGTGCGCGGTCCCGCAGGTGTACGTCGACCGCCACCCGAAGTACGCGAGCCTGGTGACGCTGACGATCAGCCCGACCGAGGCCCCGCGTGAGCGGACGGTGCTGCCGAGCAACGTGGTCCCGTTGCGGGCCCACAGTTAGCGGCCCAGCACCTCGGTGAGCACTGTGGACAGTTCACCGCCGTGCCACGAATTCGTCGAGAACCGCTCCTGGGCGATCCCGTCCCAGGCGGCGGTTCCCTTCGTGATCCGGGTGTCCTCGGTGAGGGTCCCGATCTCCTGCACCGCAACGCCTTCCGCGCGCAGGGTCTTCTCGACCACCTGGACGTCCCCGGCCCGGACCACCACGACCAGCCCCCAGTCGCCCCAGGTCTCGGCGAGGTCGAACGGGCGCAGACCGCTCTGGGCCGCCACGTCGGCCACCGGTTCGTCGAGCACGAACTCGCCGGTGACTTCGGCGCCGAGGCGATTCGCCTCGCACAGGGTGCGCACCGTGGCGAACAGGCCGTCCGAGACGTCCATCGCCGCCCGCGCGTAGCCCGCCAGCAGCCGCCCGGCCTTCAGCTGGGCCACCGGACGGCAGGCGCGGTCCCAGATTTCGGCGCGGGCCTCGGCCGGGAGCGTCGCCCGCCCGGTCTCCAGCAGCGCCGCGGCCCAGAGGTACCCGGCGGAACCGACCAGCAGCAGGCGGTCCCCCGCCTTCGCCCCGGACCGCCGGAGCCTGCTGCCCGGAGCGCTCCGCCCGATCGCCGTCGCGGTCAGCTGCACGGCGCCGTCCCGGATGTCCCCGCCGGCGACCTTGGTGCCGTGCGCCGCGCAGCAGTCGTCGACGCCGTCGAGCAGCCGTTCGAACTCGCGCACGGTGGTCGTCTTGGGCAGCGTGTAGCTGACGAGGAGTCCCAGCGGTTCGGCACCGGCCGCCGCGAGGTCGGACAGGTTGATCGTCGCCAGCAGCCACCCCGCGTGGTAGAGGTCGGGCTCGCGCAGGAGGTTGACCACCGGCACCGGGCAGCTGTCGGTGGTCGCGACGAGTTCGCTGGGCGTGGTCACCACGCCCAGCAGGGCGCTGTCGTCGCCGAAGCCGTCGACCCCGCCGTACCGCGGTCGCAGGACGCGTTCCTGGATCAGCTGCTCGCCCAGGTCGCCGAGGGTTTCAGGGGTGCCGGACATGATCCGCCAATCGGGACGCGACGACCGCGTGGTCGCTCGAGTAGTTGTGCGGCATGGCGCCGTAGGGCCGCTCGCTCCCGGTCGAAGCGAACAGCATCAAGTTGCAGATCCGGGCGCCGGGATACATCAGCACGGGATGCCGTAGGTGGTTGACGATCTCCAGGGTCAGCACGGCCCCGGTGTCCCGGCCGAACCCGGGGCTGACCTGACCGCACAGCACGACGCCGATCCCGAGCCGCGCGTAATCGCTGGTGCCGTCGACGAGCCCGGCCAGGTGCTCCGAGAGGCCGATCTTCTCCAGTGTCGGGGCGAGCACGACCTCGCCGGGCTCGACGGTCAGCCGCCCGCTCGCGTCGAGGGTCTTCGGGACGAGCTCGGGGTGGGTCGAGCGGTCCGCGACGTCGACCGGCCCGCGCGTCACGAGGGAGAACGCCTCGTGCCCGAGCCGCAGGCTGAGCGCGGCCGGCCGCACGAGCGCCGCGTCGAACGGGTCGACCCGCAGCTGCCCGGTCTCGTACGCCCGCCGGATGGCCCGGTCGGTGAGGACGCCGGGCTGGTCGGGCCGCACGGCCCTCATGGTGCGACCCCGGCGTCCAGCTTCGCCAGTACGGCGGTCACGAGCTCCTGGAAGTCGGCTGGAGTGAGGTCGAAGTTCGGCTGGTCGTCGCTTTCCCCGGGTTCGCAGTAGACGACCGTGGTGGACGTCCGGCGGGGCCCCTGGACCACGACGGTCGCGGTGAGGCCGGCGTCGACCGGCCGTACCGTGTGGACGATCGAGGTGTCGCAGGTGTAGACGTCGCCGCTTTGGACGTGCGGCGAAGCGCGGCGGCGGAGCCGGACCTCGCCGTCGGCGACCAGCGCGGCCGGGTTCGCGGGGTCGGCGCCGTAGCGGTACCGCCGGAACGGCTTGCCACCGTCGGTCGTCTCGGCGAACTCGACCATGTGCATCCCGGTGCCGGTCAGCACGTGGGAGGCGAACTCCCAGCGGTGGCTGTGCGGGTTGGACTCGCCGCGCGAGACCGTGTCGCTGCTCGGCCAGACGTGCAGCCGGACGCGGAACTCCGGCTCGACGCCCGCGTGCAGGACGATCTTCGCGAAACCGTTGGGGTGCCAGTACGAACGTTTCGCGACGTCGGCGGCCGCGACGGGGTCGCCGGCGAGGTCGCGCAGCCAGGCCGCGAAGGCGCGGCGGTGGGCGCGGACGTACTCGGCCGCCGCTTCGAGCCGGTCGATGCCTAGGCGGGAACCGTTGCCGCGCAACGCTTCCGCCAGCTGCCGCGGGAAGGGGTGGTCGCCGTTGACCACCACCGGGGTCGTGCTCATCGTGGGTGTCTCTATTCTGCGGCTGAGGGGGGCAGGAACTGCGGGGCCGGGAACGCGAGTGCGACGGCGCGCAGAGCCGTCACGGCGTCGAGCGTCATCCAGATCGGGAGATCGCCACTGCCCCAAGCCCACAGGCCGCGCGAGGGTTCGTAGCGTTCCCACAACGAATTCAGCGCGCGGCTCAGCCTGGCGACCGGCACTTGTGGTGCTTCGGCCAGGGCCTGGAGGACCCAGGCGGAGGTGAAGTGCTTGATCGTGACCCGCACGTCGGGCTGCCCTTCGGGCTGCGCCAGAGCGAGGTCCTCCGAGACTCCGTCGTCCGGGTGGACCCGCTCGATGAGCCACCGGGTGCCGACGTCGACGGCCTCCCGGACTTCGTCGCTGCCCCGCCCGGCACGCAGCAGTTCGCGCAGGGCCACCAGCGCCCGCGCCGTGTGCGCGGTCGACGGCTCCGGGGAGAACAGTATTTCTTCCTTCTTCTCGCCCCAGAGCGGGACGCCGTCGAAGTCGAGCCGGGCCGCGAGCAGGTCGTCGGTCAGGCGCCGGGTCAGCGGGGCGTCCGGCCCGAGCCGCACCGCCGTGCGCAACGCGGCCGCGAGCAGGAACGGCCGCGTCCGGCTGCGGTCGTCGAGTGAGCGCTCGAGGTAGTCCAGCCCTTCCCCGGCCGTGAGGACGGTGCTGGCCTGGAATAGCGCGCCCACGACCGCGGCCGTGACCTCGGGCCGCCGGCCTTCCGACCGGCCGCGCCAGCCGAAGTCGGAGCGCTTCGCGTAGAGGTCCTCGACGACCGCATGTAGGTCGATGTAGGGCTCGCCTACCACGACCATCGCCGAGATTCCGTACGCGGTGGCGAGCGTCGTGTGCGCGCCCCGCTTCTGGAGGTTGTGCCGCCAGCCGACGGGGCGGCCGTTCCCATCGCGGATCAGCTCCTCGGCGAGGCTGGTGCCCACCCGGCGGAAGACCTCGAGGAGGGACCCGCCGGTGGTCCGGGCCCCGCCGGCCCCGGCGGCCGGCGAGCGGGCCGCTTCGGCCATCTCCACCAGGGCGTTCGCCGCGCGGAAGTGATCGTCGAGCAGGCGTGCGTTCTCCGTCGAAGGCAGGTAGCGCCCGGTCTCCCACTGGGTCAGGTTCGCCCGGCTGACGCCGACCTTCCTGGCCACGTCCGCCTGCGTCTGCCCGGCTGCCTTGCGCAGCCGGCGCAGCTCGGCGCCCACGTCCTCGGTCGTTATCACATCAGAACCTATCGGCCCCGCCACAGTCGTACGATGTAGGTAAGCAATCGGCACCAACCTTACCTACATGAGTAGGCAAAAGTAGGGAGGTGACAATATGTGGACACAGAGCGCACTCTATCTCACCGGCGACTCTTTGTTGGTGCGGACTGGGGTCGACTCGCCCAAACGGGTTGAACGCCCTGCTCGCGGACCCCCTATAAGCAGGAGCGGACGCGACCACGCGCAGCTGGGGCACTACGGAAAGTGCCCGGCGGCATCCCCGAGCCGCCCGTGGGCGCCCTTGCCGGGCCGCCCGTCCGAGTCCGTGCGTTCTTTCCGGGGGTGCCACGATGCAAGACCACAACCTACCTACGTCCCGCCAACGTGGTTGGTTCGATCGGCTGCTGCTCCGCCTCGGCGAGTGGCTGTTTGCCGCCGACGAAGACGCCCGCGCGACCGCGCGTGGCTGGGAGGTCCGGCGCGGGGCCCGAGGCACCCGCGTCTACCGCGATCCCCGCTGGGACACCGTGCTCGCCTGCGCTTCCTGCGGCGGCCACGGGCGCACCCGCTCCGACGGCACAGCTTGCCCGGGCTGCGCCGGAACCGGAGTCGTCCGCCGGGCACCCGCGACCGCCGTCCCGGTCGCCGACGGCTGCGAAGGAGCACGGTCATGAACCACGAACTCCCCGAACTGGCCCGGCAGCTGGCCCCCGTCAAGCGGCCCAACCCGCTGCTGTGGCTCTACCACTGGCGTTACGAGATCCTCGCGCTGACTGTTCTGCCGTACGCCCTGGTCAACCTGGTCCTGTGGCTGGGCCCGGTGTGGTCGCTGGTGGCGCTGGCGGCGGCGTTCAACTGGGTGTTCTACTGGCGCGCGGCCCGTCGTCACCTCCGGGGCCGGCTGCGCGCGATCGTGGTCCAGCACCGCCTGCGCACGGCGTTCGCGAGCGCCCGGATCTGCACGGTCGACGGCTCCCGCCCGGCGATCCTGTGGACCCGCCCCCTCGACGGCGACGTCGTGGTGTCGCTGTTCTGCCCGGCGGGCATCGGCTTCGACCAGATCCACTCGCGGCGCGAGGTCCTGGCGGACGCGTGCTTCGCCACGGAGATCTACGTGGACCGGCACCCGAAGTACGGAGCGCTGGTGACGTTGACGATCTGCGCGAAGAAGCCGCGGAGCGAGCCGGGTCGCGCGGTGTCGCCGGGTGAAGTGGTCCCGCTGCGAGTGCACAGCTGAGCCCGCGCCCCCGGCGCACAGCAACCGCACAGGGCGATCACACGGTCACCAAAGCGGGGCCCGCGACCGTATGAGGCATGACAGCCACCGCCCCCGCAGCACGGCCCGGGACCGTCCCGGTCGATCTGGCCGGTCCGCAGCCCGTCCTCGACGTCGTCATCCCGGTCTACAACGAAGAGACCGACCTCGAACCGTGCATCCGACGGCTGCACGCGCACCTGGCCGACCACGTCTCCTACCCCTACCGGATCACCATCGCCGACAACGCGAGCACCGACTCCACGCTGCGGGTGGCGGAAAGACTCTCCCGCGAGTTCCCCGAGGTCGCCGTCCACCACCTCGACGAAAAGGGCCGCGGCCGCGCGCTCAACGCCGTCTGGCGGGCCTCCGACGCCGCCGTTCTCGCCTACATGGACGTCGACCTCTCCACCGATCTCGCCGCGCTCGGGCCGCTCGTCGCGCCACTGCTCTCGGGGCACTCCGACCTCGCCATCGGCAGCCGGCTCGCCCGGGGGGCGCGAGTCGTGCGGGGGCCGAAGCGCGAGTTCATCTCCCGCGCCTACAACCTCATCCTCAAGTCCACCCTCGCCGCGAAGTTCAGCGACGCGCAGTGCGGCTTCAAGGCCATCCGCGCCGACGTCGCGCGCGAGCTGCTCCCCCACGTCGAGGACACCGGATGGTTCTTCGACACCGAGCTGCTCGTCCTCGCGCAACGCGCCGGGCTGCGGATCCACGAGGTGCCCGTCGACTGGGTCGACGACCCGAACTCGTCGGTCAACATCGTCAAGACCGCGACCGCCGACCTCAAGGGCATCGCCCGCGTCACGAAGGCCACCTTCACCGGCGAGATCCCGATCAGCAGGCTGCGCGAACAGCTAGGCCGGCAGCCGATCGGCGTCGAGGCGCCGGGGGTGCCGCCGCGGCTGGTGACGCAGCTCGTGCGGTTCGCCGCCATCGGCGTCAGCAGCACGCTCGCCTACCTCGTGCTGTTCCTGGCGCTGCGCACGGCCGTCGGCGCGCAGGCGGCGAACTTCACCTCGCTGCTGGTGACGGCGATCGGGAACACCGCGCTGAACCGGCGGCTCACGTTCGGCATCCGCGGGCGCTCCGGCGCCGGACGCCACCAGTTCGAAGGGCTGATCGTCTTCGGCCTCGGGCTCGCCCTCACGAGCGGGGCACTGGCCCTGCTCAACGGATCCACCACCCCCGGCCTGGTCCTGGAGATCACCGTCCTCGTGCTGGCGAACCTCGCCGCGACGGTGCTCCGGTTCCTCCTCCTGCGCGGCTGGGTCTTCAACCCGCGCCGCCAGGCCGCTACCCAGAAGGAGTTCTGATGACCGCCGTCCTGTCCGACACCGTGACGCAGGAACCGCGTCACCGCAAGGAATCCGGGGCGCACGCGCCGCCGCGCTGGGTCCGCCCGGCGGTGTTCGGGCTGCTGGCCGCGACCGCCGTGCTCTACTTCTGGAACCTCACCGCGTCCGGCTACGGCAACAGCTTCTACGCCGCCGCCGTGCAGTCCGGGACGCAGGACTGGAAGGCGTGGCTGTTCGGGTCGCTCGACTCGGGCAACGTCCTGACCGTCGACAAGCCGCCCGCGGCGCTGTGGGTCGCCACGGCCTTCGCGCGGATCTTCGGGTTCTCCAGCTTCACCGTGCTGGCCCCGCAGGCGCTGATGGGCGTCGCGTCCGTCGGCCTCCTTTACCTTACGGTGAAACGGACTTCCGGCCCGGTCGCCGGGCTCCTGGCCGGCGCGATGCTGGCCGTGACGCCGGTGGCGGCGCTGATGTTCCGGTTCAACAACCCGGACGCGCTGCTCGTGCTGCTGATGGTCGCCGGCGCCTACTTCGTCGTGCGCGCAACGGAAAAGGCGTCGCCCAAGTGGCTCGCGCTCGCCGGGGTCGCGATCGGGTTCGGCTTCCTGACGAAGATGATGCAGGCGTTCCTGGTGCTGCCGGCGTTCGGGCTGGTCTACCTGATCGCGGCGCCGACGTCGCTCGGGAAGCGGTTGCTGCACCTCGGTGGCGCGGTCGTCGCGCTGGTCGTCTCGGCGGGCTGGTACATCGCGCTGGTCGACCTGTGGCCGACCGCGTCGCGGCCCTACATCGGCGGGTCCGAAGGGGACAGTCTGCTCGAACTCGCTTTGGGCTACAACGGGTTGTCGCGCATCTTCGGCGGCGGCGACGGCGGTGGCCCGGGCGGTGGCGGCGGCATGGGCGGCGGCAACACCGGCTTCGGCGGCGCGTCCGGCCTCTTCCGGATGTTCGGGTCGAGCTTCGGCACGGAGATCTCGTGGCTGCTGCCGGCCGCGCTGATCGGGCTGGTGGCCGGCCTATGGTTCACCCGCCGCGCGCCGCGCACCGATCGGACGCGCCTGGCGCTGGTCCTGTGGGGCGGCTGGCTGGTCGTCACCGCACTGGTGTTCAGCTACATGAGCGGCATCGTGCACCCGTACTACTCGGTCGCGCTCGCCCCGGCGATCGCCGCGCTGGTCGCGATCTCGGGCCGCGCGCTGTGGCAGGGCCGGACGAACCTGGGCCCGCGGGCGACGCTGGCCGGCATGGTCGTCGCGACGGCGGTGTGGTCGTTCATCCTGCTCGACCGCACCCCGGACTGGTTCCCGGCGCTGCGCTGGATCGTCGCGGTGCTCGGCGTCCTCGTCGGGACGGTGCTGGTGATGGGCGTGCCGACCGCTCGCCGGCTCGTCGCGGTCGTGGCGGCGGCGCTCGTGCTGACGATCGGGGTGTCTTCGGCGGCCTACGGCGTCGAGACGGCGTCGATCGCGCACAGCGGCTCGATCCCGACCTCGGGACCGACGTCGAGCGCGATGGGCGGCGGCATGGGCGGTGGCCCCGGCGGCGAGGAATCGTCGTCCAGCGCGATCGGCGAGCTGCTGGCGAAGACGACGACGAAGTGGGCCGCGGCGACGACGGGCTCGCAGAACGCGGCGTCGCTGGAGCTGGCCAGCGGCAAGGCGGTGATCGGTATCGGCGGCTGGAGCGGCTCCGACCCGGCGCCGACGCTGGACGAGTTCAAGGCGTACGTGGCGGCCGGTGAGATCGAGTACTACATCGCCGGTGGCGGCATGGGCGGCGGCCCGGGCGGCGGGTCGTCCGAGATCACCGCCTGGGTGACGGCGAACTTCACCGCCACCACGGTCGACGGCCAGACGGTCTACGACCTGCAGAAGTGACGATCGCCCGGGCTTCCCAGCGGAGGCCCGGGCGGTTTCACGCGATCCCGCGGGCCTCGCGGACGAAGGTGTCGCGGTGGGAGCCGCGGAAGACGGTCGTCTCGACGAGGGCCTCGAAGTGCCGGTAGCCACCGAGGGCTTCGGCCTGGTCGAACGCCTCGGCCGCGGCGGCGGTGCCGTAGCTCCCGCACCCCGCGACGACCACGACCTCCGAGGTTTCCGGCGCGAACGGGTTCGCGGCGCGGACGACCAGTCCGTAGTCGACGCGTGGCTCGCCGGCGTCGTCGAAGCGGGGTGAGGCCGCGAAGCCGGACTTGCGGTCGTAGACGGCGGAGCCTTGCTCGGCGAACCCGAGCGAGAGCACGCCGTCGAGCCGCTCGAGGACCTTTCCGGTGAGGGAATTGCCGCCGATCAGGATGAGGTCGTCGCACAGTTCGTTGTCGGTGACCGCACCGGCTTCGACGAGCCGCACGGCCGACCCGAGCTGGGCCTGCAGTTCGACGGCGGCGAGCAGGTCGCCTTCGTCGACCATGCCGCCGGGGAAGCGCAGGCCGAACACCATCAGCGGGCGGGAGTCGTGCGACGCTGCGACCATGGCCGGCTCCTTCGGTCGTTTAACCGAAATCGCCGCAGGTCAGCGGCACGTTACGGCTGGGGCCGCAGGTGGTGGCGGACGTCGCCGACGAGGTCGACCGTGGCCCGGCGCTCGGTGAATCGCCACCCATCGGCGGTGCGTGTGAAGCGGTCCGCGTACCGGCCCGCCGCGATCGTCTGCAGCGGCAGCCCGGGCACCGCCTGCAGCACGGTGAAGTACGCCCGCCCGGTCGCGGAGCCGCCGTCCACTTCGAGCGTGACGTTCGTCGTGACGTGCTTGGTGCGCGGCGTGCCGTCCTCGTACACGATCACCGTGTCCCGCAGCATCCGCGCGACCTCGGCGCCGCGCAGCTCCCCGCCGCTGCCCACGAACGCGCCGGCCGCGAACAGCTCGCCCACGGCGTCGAAGTCCCCCGCGTCGACCGCCGACGCGTAGGAGTAGATCAGGTTTTCGAGGGCGCGGTGATCGTTCACGGGGACGAGCGTACAGAGAAAGTATAGAAACCTTCCGTACCGTGGCGGCGACGGCGGCAGGGGGCCGCCGACGGGGGTGAATCCATGACGCTCGATCGACGCAGCCTGCTCAAGCTCGGTGCGGGGGCGGCCGTCGCGGTCGCGGGCACCGGGCTGCTCACCGGGACCGCCGAAGCCGCGACGACGTTGCCGCCCGTGCCGGGCATGCTGGGTGACCGGAAGGCCAACGAACTCTGGTACCAGCTCGACGAAATCGCGCTGTACCACCCGGCCCAGGAGGTCCAGGACGCCTACGCCGTCCTCTTCCCGTTCCTCCAGCAGAACGCCCCGGACGGCCTGCCCGCGAAGTGGCGGGCTCTCAGCCTCGAACCGGACTACCCGAGGAACTACGCCGAGTTCGTCAAGCCGATCGAGCCGCAGCTGAAAACGCTTTCGGCCCTGCAGCTCGGCAACTTCGACCGCTTCTACCGCGGTGACGAAGACGGTCTCGTCAAAGCCTTCGCCGCCTTCGGGCAAGGGATCCTGTACGACCCGCGGCGGGCCGACGTCGAGTCCGAAGTGCACACCATGGACGGCGATCCGCCGACCGGCTACCACTTCTGGCACTGCGTCCAGCGCGCGCAGATGGTGCTGGGCATCGACCGCCACCGGTGGGCGCGGATCGATCCGGTGCTCGGGTTCGCGTGGGCGCTGCAGTCGATCGCGCGGCCCGATCACCGGCACGTCAACCCGGGCCTGCCGCGCGAACAGGTGCGCGCGCTCGCGCGGTACTGGCTGCCGCGGTCGCCCGCCGAGCTCGACCGCGACTTCCGTTCGACGCCCTACCCGGACAGCACCCGCTGATACGCCGCCCGCAGCACCGGACCCGGCGCGATCCCCAGCCGTTCGGCGAGGATCCGCCGGCCCCGGTGGTACTCGGCGACGGCGTCCGCCTGCCGCCCGCTCGCGCAGAGCGCGGCCATGAGCAGCGCCCGCGCGCGTTCCCGCAGCGGGTGTTCCAGGACGAGGCCGGTGGCGTCGGGCACCGCGCGCACGTGGTCGCCCGCCGCCACTTCGGCCTCGATCCGGCCTTCCAGGACGGCCAGCCGCAGCTCCTCGAACCGCGCCGACTCCCGCGCGCGGAGCGGTTCGGCGACGTCGGCGAGAACCGGGCCGCGCCACAGGTCCAGGGCGGCGCCGAACAAGCACGCCGCCCGGGTGGCGCGGCCCGCGCGCAGTTCGTCGTGCCCCACGGAAGCCAGCCGTTCGAACTCCTCGGCGTCGACGGTGCCGGAGGGCGCCAGCAGGTACCCGCCGCCGGAGCGGACGAGCCGCGCGGGCCGGCCGAGGCCCTTGCGCAGCCGGGAGACGTAGGTGCACAGCTGCGCGTCGACCGTCGAGGGGCGGTTGTCCTCCCACAGCAGCGAAATCAGCCGTTCGTCGGGGACGACCCGCCCCCGCGCGAGCAGCAGAGCGGCCAGCAACGTCCGCGGTTTCCGCCCGCCGAGCACGGCCGGGCACCCGTCCGCGCGGTGGACCGCCAGTGGCCCGAGAATCCGGAACTCCATGTCTCCCACCCCGTTCCCAAGGTACGCGGATCGACACCGGCGGCACAGGAAAGTCTCAGACGGCCCACAGGTTGGGCGCGGATCATGGTTACCAGAGGGGATGAGGAGGCCGCGATGATCACGACACGTCCGGGTTACCCGCGCTGGCACACCGCGAGCGCCCAGGGGCCGCGCTCGCTCAACGCCGATGCCGTCGGCGCCTATGCCGCCGCCGGTGGTCCGGGTGTCGTCTTCGCTCTCGCCGATGGGGTCGGCGATGATCCCGCCGCCGCGCGGGCCGCCCGGATCGCCGCCGCGGCCGCCGCACGCACTCCCGTCCACAAAGGACCTGTCGAGGCGGTTCTCGCCGCCCAGCAAGCAGTGCGTGAACAAACGCTCGGGGACGCCGTGCTCGTCGTCGCCATGCCGGCCGGGCACGGCGGGTACCGCATCGCCTGGGTCGGCGACGCCCGCGCGTACGCCTGGGACGGCACCACCCTCGGCCGGCTGACCACCGACCACACCCTCGCCGAGTACTTCCGCGCCCGCCACCAGCCGGTGACCCCGCGGATGGAGCACGTCGTCACCACGAGCGTCCGCACGACCAAGCCGGCGGAGATCGGCACGGCGGAGACCACGAGCGCGGGCCTGCTGCTGACCAGCGACGGCGTCCACAAGCCCCTATCCGGCAGCGGCATCCGCGCGGTGCTCGCCCAACCGGGCACCGGAGCGGCGGAGCTGGTCGACGCGGCCCTGGCCCGCGGCGGCTCGGACAACGCGACCGCCATCTACGTCGAACCCCTGGAGGCCGACAGCACGACGGTGCGATTTCCCGTCGCCGCGTGAAGCCCGCCGGGGTGACAAAACCTGGCCAATCGAGCCGAACCGGTAGCTGATTCGTCACCTTCTGCTTACTCTCGTTACCCAGGGTATCGAGGGGTTCCAGGGGGTCACGTCCGATGGCCGAGCCAGACCGGACTGTCTTGTTCACCAGGCAGCTGCTGTGGCACGGCGCTGCCGGCGAGCCGCCGCGCAAGCCCCCGGTCGTCTTACTGCTCGGCCCGGTCGGCTCCGGGAAGACGCACGCGCTGCACCGGATCGACGCCGACCTCGGCTGGGGCGTCGTGCACAGCCGGTTCGACTTCGGCGACGGCGACCCGAGCCCGGCCGACGTGCTCACCCGGCTCGCGTACGGCTTCTCCCGCAGCTGGCGCCACCGCGCGAAACCGCGGTTCCTGCGGTTCGCCCTGGCGCTGATCGCGGCGCGGGCCGACCTCGGCGCGACCGACTACCGCGACGACAAGGCGACGCTGCGCCGGCTGCTCGAAGAGTTCCACCGCGACCGCCGGCCCCGGTGGGTCGACGCGACGGTCGGCCTCGGCGTCCGGCTCGCCACCGCGACCGGAACCGTCCCCGCGCCCGTCGCCGACGCCTTTTCCGCCGAGCTGCCGAAGCTGGTGCGAGCCGTCCGGCCGCGGCTGGCCCAGGCCCTGCGCTCGCTGCGGGACGTCGAGTGGTTCCAGGGCGGCGACGCCTACGACGCGCTCATCGACCTCAACCGGCTCGCCCGCGGCCGCGAAGCCGACCCCGAGCGGCTCACGGCCTGGCTGCTCGAAGCCTTCCTCGCCGACGTCCGGGAGAACCACCGCCGGATGTCCGGCCCCGAACGCCGGAGCCCCTGCGACTGCCCGGATTCCCGGCGCAAGCCCCACCTGCACACCTGGGTGGCGCTGCTGGACAACGTCGACCATTCCGGCGGCCTCGCCTTCCTGCGGGCGCTGACCGCCGCGCGGGAACGCCACCGCGGCGACCACGACCCGCTGCTGGTCGTGGCGTCGAGCGGGTCGTGGCACGGCGAGTGGGACGACGAGCTGGGCCGCACCTGGCGGCCGCCCTGGCAGCCGGGCACCGGCGCGGGCCGGACCGTCCCCGCCTGCGGACAGGCGTCTTACGAGCACTGGGCCGGGGAGGCGGACGCGCGGTCCTCGCCGTACTACCCCGTGCTGCTCGAACCGCTGTCCGTCGGCGGGGTCGCCGAGCTCCTCGGCCGTGACGTCCCGCGCACCCACGCGGAGTTCGCGCACCGGGCGACCGGTGGCCTGCCGGGCGCGGTGCGGCAGGTCGCGCGGGTCCTGCGGGGCACGGAGATCGTGCCGGGCGCGCGCGACGTCCTCGGCGCCGGTGGCCCCGGCCCCTGGCCGTCCTGGCTTTCCGAACTGGGTCTATCCACAGTGGACGCCAACGAACTGGTGGCGGCGGCGCCGTTCGCCACCGCGCCTTGGCTGGTCCAGCCACGCGCGGAGGGCGCCGTCGTCCGGCCGCGCGTCGGCCCGATCCTCACCGAGCTGCGCGCATCCCTGTGGGTGCGGGCCGGCGAGGGCGACCAGGTCACGCTGCACCCGTGGCTCGCGGGCAACCTGACGTCCGCGCTGGCCCGCAGCGACGAGGGCGCGGCCGGTTACCGGGCGCAGTTCGCCGCCCTCCAGGCCACCGCCGGGACCGACGACGTCCGCCGCGCCTACTGCCTGCTCGCCCTCGGCGAGTTCCCCGCGGTGGTGGACCTGTTCGAACGGGAATTCCCGCGGCTGCCGCACCTGATATGGCTCGACCGGCTCACCCTGGTCGTCCACGCCCCGGACGACCAGCCGCTCGACACCGGCTACGACGAGCTGCGAGAACAGCTCGTCAAGGCCGACCGCGAGCACCAGCCCGACCGGACGCCGCTGCGCAGCGAGCTCGCCCGCCTGCTCGCCGCGTGCTGGTTCGCCACGAACCCGTTCGCCGTGCGGGGAAGCGCCCAGAACCGCGACATCGAGCTGGCCCTGGTCAACCTTTCCCGGGCGTCCGAGCGCGCCGACACCGCCCACCTCCACACCTTCGCCGACCGGGCCGCGCGCGGCCTCTGGCCGTGAGGAGCCACTTTGTCCGCCACCGCTCTGGCCTCGTCCCGCGGCCGCCGTCCCGCCCCGCCGGTGCGCCCGCGTGGCTGGGCGCACCGGCACTGGCTGGTCCTTTCCGTCGCCGGTGTCGTCCTGCTCGGCGGCTTGATCGTCGGGCTGCGGCCGTGGGAGCGGTGCGGGCCGGGCCTGGACGACACCGGCGACGCCGGGTGCGTCGGCCTGAACCTCGCGTCCGGCCCGTTCCGGGGCGACGACCCGCTCGCCGACCTCGAAGCGCTCATCGCCGACCACAACGACCAGGTCGCCGGCGACTACGAAACGATCGTGCTGCTGGAGAACATGACCTCGGACCCGGCGACCGACAGCACGCCGACCGAGTACGTCCGCCACGAGATCGAGGGCGCTATCGCCGCGGTCTGGCCCGGCCCCGGGGACACCCCGCACTTCAAGCTGCTGCTGGCCAACATCGGCGGGGACGCCGCGCACTGGCGGGCGGTGGTGGACCGGATCGCCGAGCACGCCGACGGTGAGCACATCGCCGCGGTGACCGGCCTCGGCATCAGCCTCGGCAACGTCCGCGACGCGATCGCGGCCCTGTCCGAGCACGACATCGTGACGATCGGCGCGACGGTCACCGGCGACGACCTGAACTTCGACGCGGCGCGCAAGCCCATCCGGAACTTCTTCCGCGTCGGGCCGACGAACAGCGACGAAGCACGCGCCGCCGTGAACTACATCGCGAGCCTGCCGAAGCACCGCACGATGCTCGTCGCCGACGTCAGCGACGCCGAAATCTACGCCGCGACGATGGCGAAGGCCTTCCAGCAGCAGGACCTGGTCCCGGTGGAGTTCACGAAGAAGTACCGCCTGCCCGGCAAGCTCACCGGCGCGAACCGCCACGACTACCTGCTCAGGCTCTTCAGCGGCATGCACTCCGACATCTGCGCCGCCCAGCCGGACGTCATCTACTTCGCCGGCCGCGGCGTGGACCTGCGCTCGTTCACCACGGCGCTCGCGGAGGACGGCGCCTGCCGGCAGCTCCCGTCGGTGACGGTGGTCACCGGCGACGACGCCGCGACGCTCGTCGGGTCACCGCTGCGGCTCGACGGCGACATCGCCGTCCGGCCCCTGTACACCGCCCTCGCCTACCGCGACCAGTGGCAGAAGTTCGTCGGCGACGAGGCGTCCCTGACGTACCGGACGAACTACAGCGACTTCGAAAACCGCTTCACCCGCAACAAGTTCGCGCCGGACGACCTGCTGGACGGCGCCGCGATGATCGAGTACGACGCCGCCGCGACGGCCGTGAAGGCCGCCGAAGACAACCCGACCCGCGGCCACGAGGGCATGGCCAACTTCGTGGCGAACATCGACTGCAACTCGGCGCTGCCCGGGGCCACCGGCTTCGTCGCGTTCCGCCAGGAAGACGGCAACCAGGTCGACAAGGCCCTGCCGATCCTGCAGCTGCGGGCCGACGGCTCGACCAGCCCGGACGCCCTGGTCTGGTCGCAGGGGCGCCCGCTCGACACGTCGCCGGCGTGCCGCTCCTAGGCGCGGTCGCGTTTGAGCTGCCGGTACTCGCGCAGGACCAGGACGATGATCACGACGTCGAGCGCGGCGAAGAACGGCAACGCGATCGAGTGGGTGTGGATTGCCCGGAAGATCTCGTAGACGACGAACGCCGCGAGGACCAGCGCCGCGACCGGGTACGCGCGCACGATCTTGCGGGCGAGCGCCCAGACCAGGCCCAGCTTGATGAGGCCGTGGGCGAGCAGGTAGGCGACGGCGAACGTCTTCGTGTCGCCGTGGAGGAAGTTCTCGGTCGCCGACTGCAGGTGGCGCGCGAGGGTGCCGGACGGGTCGCCCAGCAGGTCGCGCGTGATGACCGCGTGGGTGAACCCGCTGACGGTCGAGGCGGGGATGAACGCGAGGATCAACGCCCCGACGACCTGCAACCCGCCGTCGAGCCCCTTGATCGCGATCGCGACGCGGAAGAACTTCTCGGTCGCGGTCGTCTTCGTCTCGGACATGTCCCCAGCTCAGCACGAACGGCAGGTCAGCGCACGTGGAGGCACCTTTCGCACCGTTCGTGCCGGACTGTCCGGCCGGTGGGGTCGGTCCCGTAGAACGGGAAGCACGCCGCGCCGCAGACGGCCAGGAAGATCGGCCCGCACCGGAGGGGGTGCGGGCCGACCTGGTGGGCGACGGCCAGTGCGCGCCGCCGTGCGCCCGCTTCGGGGAGCCACCCGTGGTCCGGCAGGGTGGCGCGGACCCGGGCGTCCAGCTCATCGGCCCGGGCGACGAGGTCAGCACCCAGGTCGGCGAGCCGTTCGCCGAGGTCGCGGACGATGTCGGGCCGCGGTGTCTCGTCATCGAGGGTGCGCGCGAGCCACGAGAGGTCGAGGGCGAGCGAGGTGTGCAGATCCCGGACGCGGTCGAGCAGCCGCAGATCCCGGTCGGCTTCGGTCAGCACCGCGCCAGCCGCGCCAGCCACGCGGCCCGGCACTCGGCACAGGTCGGGTCGAACCAGTTCCCGCCGAGCTGGGGAACATCGCACACCGCGACAGTCACCTCCTCCCCGCACAGGGTCGTGAACTGTTCTTCGGGACGCGGGGGGAAGGTTCCGTCGAGCGCGTGGCGCTTTCCCTCCGCTTGCTGCCACCTCAACATAGGACTATTCAATCTGTCCGATCCGGTAGACACCAACACGCTGATGGAGTGATGGACGGCGTTCGTATTATCGACGCCATGAAAGCGACTTCTTCCACGCCACGCGCACGCACGTTGGCCGCTGGACTGCGCGAAGTGCGCGAAGCGCACGGAGTGGGGTTACGAAAGCTGGCGCGCATACTCGGCTTCGCACCGCAGGTCCTCTCGCTGTGGGAGAAGGGACTGCGGTTGCCCACCGTCGCGGACGTGGCCTTGATCCTCGGCTACTTCGAGGTGCGCGGCGAGAAACAAAGACACCTTCTCGAATTGGCGGGATCCGCACGCGAACCCGATTGGATCACCGCCGGTTCACCGGAGATCCCGGAGCCGTTGAGCGGACTGCTGGAATGCGAGCGATCAGCGACTACCATCACAAACTGGGAACTCGGAATCATTCCCGGACTGCTGCAGACCGCCGACTACGCCCGGGCTTTGCTGAGCAATTCGAATCTCACCCTCGAGCAGGCCGACGCACGCCTCAAGGTCCGGCTCGAGCGGCAGAAGATTCTCACCCGACCCCAGCCGGCCCGGCTGAACGCGGTGATCTTCGAGACAGCATTCCGCGAGCGAGTGGGAAACGCGGACATCATGTCCGACCAGTACGACCACCTGCTGGAGATGTCCCGGCTGCCGAACGTCTCACTGCGGATCGTTCGCTCAGGCCAGGGCTACCAGCCTGGCCTGCTGGGCAGCTACCTCATCTACGAATACGAGGAGCTGCCGCCCATCATCTTCCTCGAACACTACAGCGGGAGCGCCTTTCTGTCCGACGATAAGCATCTCGCCGCCTATCGGCGGCTTGCTAAGATGACGGCCGAAATTGCGCTCGACAACGAAGCCTCCCGCAGCCTGATCGCGGAGGTGACCAGATAGCGGAGGGCCCGGATGCACCAGACCTGGCGCAAGTCGTCCCACAGTGGCAATGAGGGCAACTGCGTCGAGGTGGCGATCGAGCGCACCGTCGGCGTGCGGGACAGCAAAGCCCCCGCCGCCGGTCAGCTCACCGTCTCACGTCAGGCCTGGTCAGCGGCCCTTCGCCGGCTTCGCTGACGCGAAGGCCTCCTTACCCGCGCGAACGCCGGCAAGGAGGCCTCCACGGACTCGGCTCACATGGCGGGCGGAGCGGTCTTCGTGCCCCACGCCGTCGGGGTGTCACTCAACGTGAAACGGATCTTGCCCGCACGCAGCAGATCGGCATGCGAGATCCAGCTGCGGTCGTACGTCCGGTGCCCGACCTGAACGTCCTTTGTGTACTGCAGCTTCGCCGCGCTCGCCCCGGGCGCCTCGATCTCGATCTTGCGGCCGCCGGCCGGGCGGATCTCGACCTTCTCGAACATCGGCGTGCTGAGCAGGTACGTCCCGGAACCCGGCTGGGCCTCGAACACACCCGTCATGCCGAAGACGAGCCACGACGAGATGGTGCCGAGGTCGTCGTTGCCGGGCATGCCGTACGGCGTGTCCGTGAACAACGTCCGCGCCGCGCGCAGCACGGCCGATGTCTTCCACGGCGCGCCCGTCCAGCTGTACATCCAGGGCGCGTGCAGGTCGGGCTCGTTGTTCGGGTTGAACGCGAAGTTGTTGTGGTAGTCGTACGCGCCGTGGACCCAGGAGTCCGCAGCGGCCTTCGCCGGGTCGGTGAGCAGCAGCGGCATGTCGAAGAACGTGTCGAGCCGCTTCTCCGCCTGCGCCGGGCCGCCCATCAGGCCGAACAGCTTCGCGGTGTCCTGCTGGGCCAGCCACTGGTACTGCCACGGCGTGCCCTCGTGGAAGCCCGTTGACTGGGCGGGATCCGGATCGCCGACGCCGGTGCCGTCCGCCGCACGCGTGCGCGGGAAGCCCGTGAACCCGTGGGAATCGACGCTGGTGTCCCACAGCTTCGCGAAGTTGCCGCAGCGAGCGGACAGCGTCGCGGCCTTGTCGCGGTAGCCCAGCCCGGACGCCATGGTGGACAGCGCGCAGTCGGCGAGGGCGTACTCGAGGGTGGCCGAGCCGGCCTGGCGGGTGTCGCCGTAGGTGTAGCCGGGCAGGTCCTGGTAGCCGATCCAGCCGTTCTTCACGTACGTCGGGTTGCCGTCGCGGCCGCGGAAGATCGACTGGTCCGCCGGGACTTCGTTGGCGTTGCGCCACAACGCGTCGAAGAGCTGGCGCGCGGTTTTGTCGTCCAGAATGCCGCGACGGTAGTTGTCGACGACCCACGGCGTGACGGGGTCGCCGCTCATCACGTTCGTCTCGCCGCCGGCCAGTGCCCAGCGCGGGACCCAGCCGCCGTCCTGGTAGACCTTCAGGATCGACTTGGTCATGTCCGCGGCCTTGTCCGGGTGCAGCAGCGCGACCAGCTGGTTCTGCGACCGGTAGGTGTCCCACAGCGAGAACATCTGGTAGTACGTGTCCCGGCTGCGGTGGACCTTGTCGTCGAAGCCGCGGTAGGAACCGTCCACATCGGACCCGACGGACGGGTGCAGCAGCGACCGGTACAGCGCGCTGTAGTACGTCCGCTGGTCCGCGGTCGTCCCGCCGGCGACGCGCATGCGGTTCAGCTCGTCGCGCCAGGTGTCGTGAGCGGCTTTCCGCGCCTTGTCGAACGACTTGGGCTGCTCGGCGCCGCGGTTGAGCCGGGCGCCGTCGATCGAGGTGTAGGAAAGCCCGACGGACGCGCCGACCTGGCTCTTGTCGCTGCCGAAGGTGAGCCAGGCGCCGGTGCGCTGGCTGCCGAGCTCGGCGTCACGCTGGTTCGGCGTCAGCTTGTTGTCCGTCCAGGTGCCGAAACTCGTGAACTTGCGGTCGAACTTCGCGCTGAAGAAGACCTTGTAGCGTTCCTTCTGCGTCTCCCAGCAGAAGTTCCCGCCCTGCAGCCAGCCTTCGACGGTGTCGTCGCCGACGACGTGGACATCACCGGCGTAGGTGTAGCCGTTGCTCTCGCCGACTTCGATGAGGACGTTCTCACTCGTCTTGCCGGGGAACGTGTAGCGGTGCTGGCCGGTGCGCTGGGTGGCGGTCAACTCGGCTTCGATGCCGTTGTCCAGCTTGACGCCGTAGTACCCGGGTTGCCGGGTCTCGTTCGCGTGGCTGAACTTGGCGCCGTACTGGGCGGGGTCGCTGCTGGTGACGGCGCCGGTCGTCGGCATGAACCGGAAGTTGCCCATGGTCTGGCAGCCGACCCCGGAGAGGTGGGTGTGGCTGAAGCCGAGGGTGGTGTCCTGCGCGTAGTCGTAGGACGCGTACTTCTTGAGCTGGGTGTCCGGGGACAGCTGCACCATCCCGAAGGGGGTGGTGGCGCCCGGGAAGGTGGTGCCGTCCCCGTTGTTGCCGATCGAGGTGTCGACGAGGGTGGTGGGGTCGTCGGCGAATCTCGGCCCGGCGGCTCGGGCGGGGGTCGCGAGGGCCATCGTGGTGGCTCCGGCGAGCAAGGTGGCAAGGACGCGCGTCCGCGTTCTCATCATCCGTGTCCTCCTGACAACGTTGTCACATGCACGGTGGGATCTTTTCCGTTGTCCGGTGGACAAAGCAAGCCCCGAACGTCGGTCAGCTCAGGTGCGTGACACGGCCGCCGAGGATGGTCGCCGTCACCGGGAGCGCCCGCAGGTCCGCCGCCGACAGCGTCGACGGGTCCGCCGCCGTCACCATCAAGTCCGCCACGTCCCCCACCGACACGCCCCGGCGGCCGCCCGAAGACGCGGCCAGCGCGTCGGGAAACGGGATCGACTGCTCGGGGTGCCACGCCGGCCGGTCGTCGTCCGTCCGGAACACCGCCGAGGCGATCCCGTCCCACGGGTCCAGCGGGGCCACCGGCGCGTCCGACCCGAACTCCAGCCGGGCGCCCGATTCCAGCAACGAGCGGTACGGGAACGCGCGGGACGTCCGGCCGTGCCAATGGCGGTCGGCGACGTCGCGGTCGTCCGGCTGGTGCGCCGGCTGGACCGCCGCGATCACGCCCAGCTCCGCGAACCGCGAAACGTCGCCGGCCGAGAGCAGCTGCGCGTGCTCGATCCGGCCGGGGCAGCCGACTTCCTCGAACGCGGCCAGCGCGATCGTGTTCGCCCGGTCGCCGATCGCGTGGACCGCGGGGATCAGCCCGTGCACGAAAGCCCGTTGCATCAACGAAACGAGCGAGGCGACCGGGAGTTCCAGGAGCCCGGGGAAGTCGCCGCCCGGGTAGGGGTCGTGGCAGTAAGCCGTGCGGGTGTTGAGGGATCCGTCCACGAAGAGCTTGAACGGACCCACCGTCAGCAGCCCGTCCGAATCCGGGAGGACGTCACCCGTGCGGTGACCGCGCTCGATCGCCTGGTCCAGCAGGTACCGGGCGATGACACACGAAATCCGGGCCGCCGGGGCGCCTCGGCGCGTCCAGTCCGCGACCGTGTCCGCGTATTCGTAGTCGACGATCTGGGTGACCCCGCGCGCCGCGGCCGCGGACACCGCTTCGGCCACCCATTGGTCCTGGACGTCGATCGCGGCGGTCGGGAGCTGGGCCGTCGCGCTCATGCAGTCGTTTTCCAGCAGCACGCCCGTCGGGTGGTCGCGGCCGATCAGCTTCAGCGCCGCCGGGCTCAGCCACAGCGTGTGCAGGTCCGCGCTGAACAACGCCACCGCGCGGCCGGGCAGCGCCCGCTGCAGCAGGTCCTTGTGCGGCTTGTCCGGCCAGAGCGCGTCGCGGAACCCCGCGCCCACGACCAGTTCGGACTGCTGCGCCGGCGTCGCCAGGAGGTGCGCCAGCAGCAGCTCGATCGCCTCGCCCGCCGACCGCGCCGCGTCGAGGGGGATCCGGCGGCGGAAGGTCGCCCACTGCACCAGGTGGACGTGCGCGTCGACGAGACCCGGCAGGAGCGTCCCGCCGTGCCCGTCGACGACCCGCGCGGCGAACCCGGCCGACCCCGGCTCGCTGATCGCCGTGACGCGCCCGTCGTTCACGCGGACGTCCGCGAGCTCCCCGCCGAGCCCCGGCCGCACGCGGCGCAGGAGTAGATCATCCATGCGGACCACCCTGCCAGGCGGACTCGTCCGGGTGAAGCACAGAGTGAGATGGGAATGAGATGGGTATTAGCTACCGTTGTAAGTGATGGCAGCCGTCGCCCGCCGAAGGGTCAGGGCCGGTCCATGGGCGCCGCCTTCACAAGCCGCGCAGGGTTCGACTCCCTCGGTTGCCGCCAAGTCCGTGAATGGCACATTGCCGGACACTACGTCCCTCAATGTGCCATTCACGGCGGTTCAGCCCACCGGCATGTCACGCCGTCGCAACGCGGCCAGGCCGCCGATCCCGGCCACCGCGGCGATCGCGACCAGCCAGACCACCGGCGCCACCGAGAACGTCCCGCCCGGCAGCCTCGCCAGGTGCTGGAACGGCGAGATCCCCAGTACCACGTCGTTCCACCGCAACGCCGTCCCCACCAGCGACAACAGCAGGAACGCACCCAGCAGCCCCCACGCCGCCGCCGCGAACCGCGGGACCAGACCGATCAGCAACGCCGACAGCCCGGCCAGCACCCACACGGCCGGCAACTGGGCCAGCGCCGCCGGGACCAGCGGAGCCCCGTATGCCGACCCCGTCGCCAAACCCGTGACAGCCAGCAGGAACGCCGAGCCCAGCAACGCGAACGTCAAGTGCGCGAGCGCCCAGCCGGTGCGGCCGACCGCCGTCGCCAGCACCGGTTCCGCCCGTCCGGCCGCCTCTTCCGCACGCAGCTTCAGCGTCGCCTGGATCGCGTAACCCGCCGCCGCCAAGCCGAACAACGTCATCGTCCCGGCCAGGTACGCGTCCGTCACCGCGCCGCCACCGCCGACGCGCGAGAACACGTCCGCGACGGCCTGGTTGTCCCGCATCATCTCCGCGACGTTCTTCCCGACCCCGCCCATCAGCAGCCCGCCCAGCGCCAGGCAGACGGTCCAGACCAGCAGCGTCCCCCGCTGCAGCCGCCACGCCAGCGCCAGCGGCGACCGCAGCGACGCCCGCGCGCCGGAACGCCTCAGCCGGGCCGGAAGCAGTGCCGCGCCGAGGTCGCGGCGAGCCGACAGCGCGACCGCCAGGACCACCAGCAACCCCGTGGCGAAGAGCGCCAGGAGCAGGACCCACCACTGCTCCCCCGCGAACGGCCGCATCCGGTGCGCCCAGCCGATCGGCGACAGCCACGCGAGCCAGCCCGCCGAGCCGCTGTCCCCCGCGGCCCGCAGCAGGAACGCGAGCACCAGCACGCCGATCCCGACGCCGCGGGCCCCGCTCGCACCCCACGTCAGCTGCGCCGCGACCGCCCCCATCCCCGCGAACACCCAGCCTGCCAAGGAAAAGCCCAAGCCCAGGGCGAACGCTCCGGCGAACGGAACGCCCTGCGCGCCGACGCCGAGCCCGACCAGGATCCCGTACACCAGGCTGGCGCCGCAGGAAGCCAGCACTGCGGCCGCGAGGCCCGCGTGCCGCCCGACGACCGTCGCGCCGGTCAGCTCCCGGCGTCCCGCCTCCTCCTCGGTCCGGGTGTGCCGGACCACCGTGAGCAGCGCGATCAGCCCGACGACGACCGGGACGAACCCGCACTGCCACGCCAGGAGGTTCCCCACCGACGAGCCGTACAACGGGCCGTTGCGGACCACGAACGTCGCGCTGGAGGCGTTGAGGTCGTAGAAGTGCTGCCGCGCCGCCGCGTCCGGGTAGGCCGCCTCGATCGACGACAGGTAGCCCATCGGCGCGATCGCCAGGCAGATGATCCACAGCGGCATCAGGAGCCGGTCGCGACGCAGCACCAGCCGCAGCAGCGACCACGTCCCGGTCATCGCGTCGCTCCGACCGGCTCGTCGTGGCGGTAGTGGCGCAGGAACAGCTCCTCGAGCGTCGGCGGCCGGCTCACCAGGTTCCGCAGGCCCGCCTCGGCCAGGTGCCGCATGACGTCGTCGAGCGCGGTCTGGTCGACCGACAGGTGGACGTGCGAGCCGTACGAGCTCACGTCGTGCACGCCCGGCAGCGAAGCCAGGTCGGCCGGGACGTGCGCGAGCGAGGCGTCGATCGTGATCCGCCCCAGGTGCCGCAACTCGTCCAGGGTCCCCGATTCGACGGTCCGCCCGGCCCGGATGATCGTCACGCGGTCGCAGAGCGCCTCGACCTCGGACAGGATGTGCGAGGACAGCAGCACGGTCCGGTCGCCGCGTTCCCGCTCCTCCTCGACGACCTGCCGGAACACCTCTTCCATCAACGGGTCGAGCCCGGACGTCGGTTCGTCGAAGATCAGCAGCTCCACATCGGACGCGAGCGCCGCGACGAGCGCGACCTTCTGCCGGTTGCCCTTCGAGTACGTCCGGCCCTTCTTGCGGGGGTCGAGGTCGAAGCGCTCGATCAGCTCCGCGCGCCGGGCGGTGTCGAGACCGCCGCGCAGCCGGCCGAGCAGGTCGATGACCTCGCCGCCGGTGAGGTTGGGCCAGAGCGTGACGTCGCCGGGGACGTACGCGAGCCGGCGGTGCAGCTCGGTGGCGTCGGTCCAGGGGTCGCCGCCGAGCAGGGTGGCGCGGCCGCCGTCGGCCCGCATCAGCCCCAGCAGGACGCGGATCGTGGTGGTCTTGCCGGCGCCGTTGGGTCCGAGGAACCCGTGCACCTCGCCGGTGTGGACGGTCAGGTCGAGCCCGTCGAGGGCTTTCGCGGAACCGAACGCCTTGGTGAGGCCGTCGGCGGTGATCGCTTCGGCCATCGTCATTCCTTCCTTCGGTAGGCGGCCAGCGCTTCGCGGGCCTTTTCGAGGACTTCGGGGTTGGCGAGCGGGTTCATGAACAGGTGCCCGGCAGCCGCGGACATCCGCAGCATCGCCTCGTTCGTGCCCGGCTCCTCGCCGAGCGCGCGGGCGACGTGGTCCTGCAGGATCATCAGCCCGCCGGTCATCGCGGCGAGCGCGGCCGCGACGCCCCGCGGGTCCGGCATGTCCATGCCCTGCTCGCGGAAGTAGCGCTCGGTTTCGTCGACGATCTCGGTGAACTGCGCGTCGGCGGCGGCGGAGCCGTCGACCATGGCGCGGCCCAGGTACCGGCGGAAGAGCAGCTGGCGGTCGTCGAACACGGGCAGGAAGCCGGGGTTCGCGGCGCCCTTCGCCAGCACGTCCTCCTTGAACTTCACCAGTTCGTCGAAGACGTACGCGTCGCACGCCTCGCGCAGCCCGTCCTTGGAGCCGAAGTGGTGGCGGATGAGCCCGCCCGAGACCCCGGCTTCCTCGGCGATGTCGAGGATCGACGTCTTCTCCATGCCGCGCTCGGTGAAGAGGCGGATGGCGGCGTCCCGGATCCGGGCCCTCGCGGTGAAGTCTTCGGTGCTCATCCTCGGTCCTATACGTCCATGTAGTCGACTACACGAAAATATAGCTCGCTACACGCACGTATAGCAAGGCGGCACTTTCACGTGAAAGTGCCGCTTCCGGTGGCCGCCTAACCGGTGATCACGTTGGGCCGTTCGGCCTACAACCAATTGCGGTTGATGGGCTAACTGTCTGATTGCTGCCGAAGATCTCACGTTGTGTACTTCTCGGACGTCTTCTTGTCGGACGCATCTCTTCACGAAGGGTCGTTTCAGTGACACAGCTCAGATCGCGCTGGAGACGGCGGGCCGGGATCACCGTCCTCGCCACCGCACTCGGCGCCTCCGTCCTCGGCATCGCCGTTCCCGTGGCGTCCGCCCAGCAGGCCCCGCCGACCTCGGGCGCGGCCGACGGCAAGACCCTCGACGAGCACGACCGCGCGCTCGTCGCCGAAGCCGAGAAGGCCGGCAAGCCCGACGTGACGCTGCTGATCGCGGCCGAGAAGGGCCAGACCGGCGCGGCCGTCGACCAGCTCAAGGCGCTCGGTGGCGTCGTGCAGTCCACCGACACCAAGCTCGACTACGTCAAGGTCAGCATCGCGCCGGACAAGGCGGAGAAGGCCGCGAAGCTCAAGGCGGTCAACGCCGTAGACGTCGACGGCCTCGTCTACCGCGACGACCCGAAGCCCGACGGCGCGACCACCCCGCTGCCGCAGCCGGCCCCGGGCAAGAACACCCCGCGCGTCAACCCGTACCTGCCGACCGGGGACACCTACGCGGCGCAGTTCGGCCAGGTCCTGCCCAACTGGGACGGCAAGGACACCACGGTCGCGGTGCTCGACTCCGGCGTCGACCTCGACTCGCCCGCGCTGGCGACCACCAGCCACGGCGAGCGCAAGATCGTCGACTGGTACAACGCCAACGCCACCAACTCCGGTGACGGCACCTGGGTCAAGCAGTCCACCGAGACCTACACCGGCGCCTTCACCGCGAACGGCAAGAGCTGGACGGCCCCGGCGACCGGCGGCCCGTACACCTTCGGCGTCTTCAGCGAGACCGCCGGCGACCTGGGCGGCGCGGACAGCGAGACCGGCGGTGACGTCAACCGCGACGGCGACCGCGCCGACTCGTGGGGCGTGCTGCTCGACAGCGCGACCAAGGAGGTCCGGGTCGACCTCAACGGCAACGGCGACTTCACCGACGAGAAGCCGATGACCGACTACGCCAAGAAGTACGACTACGGCTTCTTCGGCACGGACAACCCGGCGACCGACGTCGCCGAGCGGATGGCCTTCGTGGTCCAGACCGACAAGCCGGGCTACGTCGGCATCGGCATCTCCGGCGCCGAGCACGGCTCGCACGTCGCGGGCATCGCCGCCGGCAACGACCTCTTCGGCGGCAAGATGGACGGCGCGGCCCCGGGCGCGAAGCTCCTGGCGGTCAAGGTCTGCCTCACCGGCACCGCCTGCACGTCGTCGGGCCTGATCGACGGTGTCGTCTACGCGGCCAGCCACGGCGCCGACGTCATCAACATCTCGATCGGCGGCCTGCCCGCCCTCAACGACGGCAACAACGCCCGTGCGGAGCTCTACAACCGCACGATCGCCGAGTACAACGTCCAGATCTTCATCTCGGCCGGCAACAGCGGCGCCGGGGCGAACACGGTCGGCGACCCGTCGGTGGCCACGGACGCGATCTCGGTCGGCTCGTACATCACCAAGGAGACCTGGCTGTCGAACTACGGCTCGGTCACCAAGAACGCCGAGTCGCTGCACCCGTTCTCCTCGCGCGGCCCGCGTGAGGACGGCGGCTTCAAGCCGGACATCATCGCGCCCGGCGCGGCGATCGCGACCATCCCGCGCTGGGAAGCGGGCGGCCCGGTGGCCGGTACGTACGGCTTGCCCGCGGGCTACGCGATGCTGCAGGGCACGTCGATGGCGTCGCCGCAGGCGACCGGCGCGGCGGCACTGCTGGTGAGCGCGTACAAGGCGACGCACAAGGGTCAGCGGCCGCCGGTCGCGCAGCTGCGCTCGGCCATCAAGTCGACCGCGCGGTTCGTGCCGGGCATCGACGCGTACGCCCAGGGCGCGGGCCTGTTCAACGTCCCCGCCGCGTTCGTCGCGCTGTCGCTGAACCCGAAGCCGGACACCGTTTCGACGTCGGTCGAGGTGCACACCGCGCTCTCGGGCCTGCTGGCCACCCCGAACACGGGCGTGGGCATCCACGACCGCGAAGGCGTGACCACGGGCAAGGCGTACACCCGCACGTACACGATCACCCGCACCACGGGTTCGGCGCAGCCGGTGCCGTACTTCGCGCGGTGGACGGGCAACGACGGGACGTTCTCGTCGAAGTCCACGGTGGTCCTGCCGCTGAACACGCCGGTGAAGTTCGACGTCAAGGTCGACCCGAAGAAGGCGGGCGCCCACTCGGCGGTGCTGAACCTGGACAACCCGCTGACCATCGGCGTCGACGTGCAGACCCTCAACACGGTCTTCGCGCCGCAGGAGTTCACCGCCGACAAGGGCTTCCAGGTCGACGTGGCCGGCAAGATCGCCCGCAACCAGGCGACCAGCTACTTCGTGCGGGTGCCGCAGGGCGCCAGCGCGCTGAAGGTGGACCTGGACGCCGGCGCCGGCGCCCCGGGCAAGGGCCAGGTGCGGTTCCTGCGCTACGACCCAACCGGTGTCCCCGCCGAGGCCAGCACGTCGACGACGTACTGCTACCTCCCCGACGCGGGTGCCGGCTGCCCCGGTGGCACGCCGACCAGCCGCACGATCGCCAACCCGCTCCCGGGCGTGTGGGAGATCGTCGTCGAGGCGCGCCGGACGTCCGATGTGGCCGACGCGGCGTTCAAGCTGTCGGCTTCGGTGCTGGGCACGGCGATCACGCCGAACCCGGACACCATCGCCTCGGCCACGCTGGGCCAGCCGGTCGCGCGGTCCTACACCGTGCAGAACACGCTCGGCGCGTTCACCGGCAAGCTGACCGGCGCCACGCTGGGCAGCGCGAAGGTCTCGCGGCCGTCGATCACCGAAGGCGCGCAGCAGCAGTACCAGATCGCGGTGACGCCGGGCTCGACGTCGCTGACCGCCACGATCGGCAAGACGTCCGACGTCGGCGCCGACCTGGACCTGGTGCTGTACAACTGCACGACCGGTACCTGCGTGGTGGCCGGCCAGAGCGCCGACGGTGACTCGGAAGAGTCGGTGACCATCGCCAACCCGGCCGCGGGTGTCTGGGTGGCGCTGGTCGACGGGTACGCCGTGCCCGCCGGCACGACCGAGTACGACTACCTCGACGTGTTCACCAACCCGGCGTTCGGTTCGGTCGCGGTGACCGACGCGAACGCGGCGCGGGCTTCGGGCACGTCGTGGACGGTGCCGGGGACGGTGACGGCCACGGCCGCCCCCGCGTCCGGCCGGATCCTGCGCGGTCAGCTGACCGTGCAGACCGACACCGGGGTCACGGTCGGCTCCTCGCTGGTGCTGATCAACTCCGTCAGCTAGTCCCGCTCAACGGAAACCGCCCCGGGTGCGCCCGGGGCGGTTTTCGCTGTATTGGTGGGTTTCCGACGCAATTTTGCGTATGTGCGGTGAACTATTGCCCTCGCTCGGGCCGCGTCCGTATGGTCTGGAACACTCCACAGACCCGAGGGGTTCCCGCATGCGACGGATTTCGACGTTCTTCGCCGCGCTTCTCCTGCTGGCGGCCACTTTGCCGGGCGTCGCGCACGCCGCGGCGCTTTCGTCCCGGACCCACTTGTTCTACTACCCGTGGTACGGCGAGAGTTCCACCGGCTACCGCCACTGGGTGCAGGGCGGGCACACCCCGCCGGCCGACATCGGGGCGAACTTCTACCCGGTGCTGGGGCCGTACGACTCCGGCGACTTCTCCGGCGCGGTCGAGCAGCACATGCGGTGGATCGAGCAGTCGGGCGCCGGGGTGATCGTCTACAGCTGGTGGGGCCAACGGTCCTATGAGGACGGTCTGGCGGCCGGCGTGCTCGAAGCCGCGGCGCGACACGGGATCCGCGTCGCCTGGCACCTGGAGCCCTACGGCGGGCGGACGGCGGCTTCCACGGTGGCGGACGTCAACTACCTGACGGGCCGGTACGGGTCGAGTCCCGCGTTCTACCGCGAGGGCGGCCGCGGGGCGTTCTACGTCTTCGAAAGCCTGCGCATCACGGACTGGACCGTGCTGGACCAGGTGCGGTCGTCGGCGATCGTGCTGGCGCAGACGACGGACACGAGCAAGGTCGCGCACTTCGGCGGGATGTACACCTACGACGCGATCGCCGGAGCCACCGCGCCCGGTTGGGCGGGCGCGAGCGCGTACTGCGAGGCGAACGGCCTGGTGTGGGCGCCGTCGGTCGGGCCGGGGTATGTGGACGATCGCGCGGTACCGGGCAACACGACACCGACGCTGGGCCGCGACAACGGGGCGACTTACGACCGGGAGTGGCAGAACGCGCTCGCGTCGGGGGCGGACTGGGTTTCGGTGACGTCGTTCAACGAGTGGCACGAGGGGTCGGTCATCGAACCGGCCCGATCGTCGCCGCCCGCTTCGGGATACGGGACTTTCGTTGGTGCGTATGGGACTTCGGGTGCGGCTTCGGAGACGGCTTACCTCGACCGGACGCGGTACTGGACTTCCCGGCTGGCCGCTCCGGCGGTGGCTCACGCCTCCTGAGCGCGGCTCACGAACCGCGCAGGGTCGGCCAGTACGCGGTGCACGACCCGGCCCGCCGCCCCCAGCGTCGCCGCGTCGCCGCCGAGCCGGGACGCCGTCAGCACCGGTGGCTCACCACGCAGGCCGCCGAGACGGGCCGTCAACACCTCCGACACCGGCCCGGACAGCCACGGGTACAGCTGGGTGAAGACCCCGCCCAGGACGATCCGGTCCAGGTCGAGGAGGTTCACCGCCGACGTCAAGGCGATGCCGAGCGCCCGGCCGGCTGCCGCGCAGGCTTGCCGGGCGGTCGCGTCACCGGCTTCGAGGGCGGCCAGCAAAGCCGGCACGGAAGCCGCCTTCCCCGCTGCCAGCAACGCTTCCTGGCCCGCGAAGGTCTCCAGACAGCCACTGCCACCGCATCGGCAGAGCGGACCCTCGGGTGCGACCACGACGTGGCCCAGCTCGCCGGCCAGCCCGCGGGCGCCGGAGAAGAGCGTGCCGTTCACGACCAGGCCCGCGCCGATGCCGACTTCGCCCGACACGTAGAGGAAGTCGCGCTCGCCGTCGCCGTACCAAAGCTCACCGAGCGCGGCCAGGTTCGCCTCGTTGTCCAGCTCCACCGGGACCGGCAGGCGCAGCAGGCCGGCCGGGCGGACGTCCTGCCAGCCGAGGTTGGGGGCGCTGAACAGCACGCCGTCGCCGACCGGGCCGGACACCGCCAGCACCGCACCCGCCACTTCGAGCCCCAGCCGGTGGGCTTCGGCCAGCGCTTCGGTCGCCAGTGCCTGGAGTTCGGAAAGGACCTTCTTCGGCCGTGACCCGCGGTTGTCCCGCTCGCGGCGGGCGGCGAACCGGACGCCGCCGGTGAGGTCGAGCACCCGCGCCGCGAGGTAGTCGACGTTGATCTCCAGCCCCAGCGACGCCACCCGCGCCCCGCTGAGCACGACCTCGACGCCCGGGCGGCCGCGTTCGCCCGCGCGGGCGGGCCCGGTCTCGGCCAGCAGTCCCGCGTCCACCAGGTCGCCGACGAGCTTGGAGACGGTCGACTTCGTCAGGCCGGTCAGTTCGGCGAGGGCGGCGCGGGTCAGCGGGCCGCCGCGGCCGACGGCGCCCAGCACGACCTCGAGGTTGCGGGCGCGCATCGCATCGTGCCGCACGGCCTGGGTCATCGCGTCCCTCCTCCGAAGCACTCTAACCGGCCTCTTGACGCCCGGGACCGCCGCGGCGCATATTTAGTCTACAACGTGAACTAAATGAAGGGACAGTCATGAGCGACTACGCTCCCCAGCCGGCCGACAAGTTCACCTTCGGCCTCTGGACCGTGGGCTGGCCCGCGAACGACCCGTTCGGGGTCGCGACGCGGCCGCCGCTGGACCCGGTGGAGAGCGTGCACCGGCTCGCGGAGCTGGGCGCCTACGGCGTGACGTTCCACGACGACGACCTGCTGGCCACCGAGCCCGACCGCGACAAGGCGATCGAGCGGTTCCGCAAGGCGCTCGCGGAGACCGGCCTGAAGGTCCCGATGGCGACGACCAACCTGTTCACCCACCCGGTGTTCAAGGACGGCGGCCTGACCAGCAACGACCGTGACGTCCGGCGGTACGCGCTGCGGAAGGTGCGCCGCAACCTCGACCTGGCGGCCGAGCTGGGCGCCGAGACGTACGTCGTGTGGGGCGGCCGCGAAGGCGCCGAGTCCGACGCCGCGAAGGACGTCCGGGCGGCGCTGGACCGCTACAAGGAGGGCCTCGACCTCCTCGCGGACTACGTCGTGGAGAAGGGCTACTCGCTGCGGTTCGCGCTCGAGCCGAAGCCGAACGAGCCGCGCGGCGACATCCTGCTGCCGACGATCGGGCACGCGCTGGGCTTCATTTCGCAGCTGTCGCGGTCGGAGATGTTCGGGTTGAACCCGGAGGTCGGGCACGAGCAGATGGCCGGCCTCAACTTCGTGCACGGCATTTCGCAGGCGCTGTGGCAGGGCAAGCTCTTCCACATCGACCTGAACGGCCAGCACGGCCCGAAGTACGACCAGGACCTGATCTTCGGCCACGGCGACACGAAGAGCGCGTTCTTCCTGGTCGACCTGCTGGAGAACGGCGGCTACGAGGGCCCGCGCCACTTCGACTACAAGCCGCTGCGCACGGAGGACCCGGCGGACGTGTGGGTCTCGGCGGCGGCGAACATGCGGACCTACCTGATCCTGAAGGAGAAGTCGGCCAAGTTCCGGTCGGACCCGGAGGTCGTCGAGGCCCTCGCCGCGTCCCGCGTCCCGGACCTGTCGACCCCGACGCTGGCCCCGGGCGAGACGTTCGACGACGTCCTGAAGGACGACTTCGACCCGGACACGGCGGCCCAGCGCGGGTACCACTTCACGCGGCTGAACCAGCTGGCCCTGGAGCACCTCCTCGGCGTCCGCTGACGGCTACCCTCGGGGGATGCTGAGCAACGCGCGGTTCGAAGCCCGCATCCCCACGCAGGACCTGGCCCGGGCGCGCCGGTGGTACTCGGAGAAGCTCGGCCTGGAACCGGCGGAAGAACGCGAAGGCGGCCTGCGTTATGAGGGCGCCTCAGGTGTCTTCTGCCTGTTCGCCTCGGCCGGCGCGTCCGACGGGTCTTTCACGCAGATGGGCTTCTACGTGGACGACGTCGACGCGGCGGTCGCCCAACTGCGGGCGCGCGGAGTCGTCTTCGAGGAGTACGAGGGCGCGGTGAACGGGATCATGGACATCCGCGGCAACTACCCGAGCAAGGGCAGTGGCGAGCGGGCCGCGTGGTTCCGCGACAGCGAGGGCAACATGCTCGGCCTCGCCGAAGTGACCCCCTGAAAGCCGTGAATGGCACATTGAGGGACCAAGTGTCCCTCAATGTGCCATTCACGGACTTACGACACGGTCAGGGTGTCGATGTCGAACAGCGAGCCCGAGCCGCCCCGGAACACCAGGTGGAGCGGGCCCGAGCCGGGTGAAACGGTGGTCGAGACCGTCCGGAACGTCTCCCAGCTGCCCGTGTTCGGCACCGTCACCGTGCCCAGCAGGGCGCCGGTCGCCGAGCCGTCGCGGATCTCGATCGTGCCGCCCGCTCCCGCCGACGACACCACCGCGCTGAACCGCGTGATGCCCGAAGTGCTCACCGACGCGTACCCGGCCCAATCGCCGTTCTCGATGTAGCCCAGCGTGTTGCCGCCGCTCGCCGGGGCGTGCGGGGCGATCTGCACGCCCGAACCCGATGTGAACGACTCACCCTCCACTGTGGACGACTGAGCGATCCCGCAGTCCGCCGCGACGACCCCGGCGGCGTACCGGATCCCGCCGAGCAGCTCGGTCCGGAACGCGGGGTCCGAGTACGACTCGATCGTGTGGCCGAGCCCGGTGTAAAACGCCCGGCCGGCGCCCTGCGGGTGGCACCACGTGATCGGGTGGTCGGCACCCATCTCGCCGCCGGTGTAGCTCGACTCGTCCAGCGTCTGCAGCACGTGCACGCTGCCCCGCGGGTTCATCCGGTAGTTGTACAGCTCGTCGGTCCGGGTCCAGACGGCCGGCAGGTGCGCCGTCGCCGGGTGCGTGGCGTCCTCCGTCACGAACCGGGCCTGCTGGATCGCCGGGTGGCTCTTGAACCACGCCCCGACCAGCTGCCCGTACCACGGCCAGTCGTACTCCGTGTCGGCCGCCGCGTGGACGCCCAGGTAGCCGCCGCCACCCTCCACATAGGACTGGAACGCCGCCTGCTGCGTCGCGTCCAGGACGTCACCCGTGGTCGAGAGGAACACGACCGCCTCGTACGAAGCCAGCGAGGCAGCGGTGAACACCGACGCGTCCTCGGTCGCCGTCACGCTGAAGCCGTTGGCCGCCCCCAGTTCGCGCAGCGCCTGGATGCCCGCCGGGATCGCGTCGTGGCGGAAGCCCGCCGTCTTGGAGAACACCAGCACGTCGTACGACGGGTCCACCTGGGTCGGCATACCGCTCAGCGTAAAGGAATCCACGTCGAACAGGGAACCGGAACCGCCGCGGAACACCAGGAACAACGGCCCCGACCCACCGGACACCGCCGTCGTCACGTTCTGGAAGGTCTCCCAGTCCCCGGTCGACGGCACGGCCACCGACCCCAGCAGCGTCCCGGTCGCCGAACCGGACCGGATCTCGATCGTGCCGCCCGCTCCGGCCGACGAAATCCGCGCGGTGAACGTCCGCGCGCCCGCAGTGCTCACCGAGGCGTACCCGGCCCAGTCGCCGTTCTCGATGTAGCCGAGGGTGTTGCCGCCGCTCGCCGCGGCGTGCGGCGCGATCTGCACGCCCGAGCCGGACGTGAACGACTCGCCCTCGATCGCGGCCGACGCGGTCGTGAACGTGAACGCGTCGAGGTCGAACAGGTTCCCCTGCCCGGTCACGCCCTTGAACACCAGGTACAGCGACGTCGTCCCGGCCGGCCGGTTCGCGAGGTTCGCCGTCACGGTGACGAACGTGTCCCAGTCCCCGGTGTTGGCCACCGCCGCCGAGCCCAGCAGCGTCCCGGTCGGCGAGCCCGCCCGGACCTCGAGAGTCCCACCCGGGCCGCCCGAAGACACGCGCGCGCTGATCGACGTCGCGTTGCCCAGGGCGTACGGCGAGAAGGAGATCCAATCACCGTTGTCGGTGTACCCGACCGTCCGGCCGCCTTCCGCCGAGCCGTGGTCGGCGAGCTGGATGCCGGACTGCGCCGAGAAGTGCTCGCCTTGGCGGTGCCGCGGTTGCAGCTTGCGCACGCTGTGCGAAGTCAGCCCGCCCTTGTCGGTGTACTGCGCGTCGAAAACGCCGTAGATGTTGGCCGCGGCGTCGTGCTCACCGTCGACCGGGACCGCGATCGAGCCGGAACACCCCGTCGCCTGCGTGATCTGGTGCTCGTGGCTGTCGTGGCCCAGGAAGTAGGTGACCTTGACCTTCGAGCAGTCCAGCGGCCCGTCCTCCGGATCGCTGCCCGTCACCTGGAAGGGCACGGTGTCACCGAAGGAGAACAGCTGGCCGTCGATCGGGGAACCGAGTGTGACGGACGGCGCGGTGTTCCCCACCGTCACCACGAGACTCGCGGTCCCGGTCAGTCCTTCCGGGTCGGAGACCGTCAACGTCGGCGAGTAGGTGCCGTTGGTCGTGTAGGTGTGCGCGGGGTTCGCCGACGTCGACGAGGAGCCGTCACCGAAGTCCCAGCGGTAGCTCAGCGCCCCGCCTTCGGGGTCGCTGCTGCCCGCGGAGGAGAAGTTCACGGTCAGCGGGTTGGGTCCGGACGTCTTGTCGGACGCGGCTTTCGCGACCGGGTTGCGGTTGGTGCCCGCGAGGTACTCGATCCGGTAGAGCGCCTGGTTGTCGTCGCCGGTGCCGTAGTCGAGGACGTACAGGGCGCCGTCCGGGCCGAACGCCATGTCCATCACCTGGGTGCCGGACCACGGGAAGTTCTCGATCGGGCCGCGGGTGCCGTCGCCGTTGACGGTCACCGCCTTGATCCACTTGCGCCCGTACTCCCCCGCGAAGAACTTGCCGTCCAGGGACTGCGGGAACTTGATCGTCGACGTCGAAGCGGCGTTGTACCGGTAGACCGGCCCGCCCATCGGCGACTCCGAGCCGCTGCCGAACTCCGGCGGCGAGCCCTCGTCACCGGCGTACTTGATCCACGCCGGCTTCGGCACCGGCAGCTTGGCGAGCCCGGTGTTGCGGAACGAGGAGTTCGTCGGCCCGCCCGCGCAGTCGTACTTCGCGCCCGAAGGACCGCTCGGGAACGTGAAGTGGTTGTACGTCTCGGTCGTCGTGTTCGAGCCCGTGCAGTACGGCCAGCCGAAGTTGCCCGGCCCGGTGATCCGGTCGAACTCGACCTGTCCCTGCGGCCCGCGGTTCGGGTCGGTCGTGCCGGCGTCCGGGCCGTAGTCGCCGAGGTAGACGACGCCGGTCGGTTTGTCGACACTCATCCGGAACGGGTTGCGGAAGCCCATCGCGTAGATCTCCGGCCGCGTGTTCGCGGTGCCCGGCGCGAAGAGGTTCCCCGCCGGGACGGTGTAGGTGCCGTCGGCCTGCGGGTGGATGCGCAGCAGCTTGCCGCGCAGGTCGTTCGTGTTGCCGGACGAGCGTTGCGCGTCGAACTGCGGGTTGCGCGTGGTCCGCTCGTCGATCGGTGAGTAGCTGTCGGAGGAGAACGGGTTCGTGTCGTCGCCGGTGGTCAGGTAGAGGTTGCCGGCGGCGTCGAAGTCGATGTCACCGCCGACGTGGCAGCACTGCCCGCGGTCGTTGGCGACCTTCAGCACGACCTTCTCGCTGGCCAGGTCGAGCGTGTTGTCGGTCTTCAGGACGAACCGCGACAGGTGCAGCTCGCCCTTGAACGGCGCGAAGTCCGCCTCGGTGCCGTCGGTCGGCGCGTCACCGTCCGGTGTGGACAGCCGCGGGGAGAAGTACAGCCAGACGTACCGGTTCGTCGCGAACCCGGGGTCGGCGGCGACGCCCTGGAGGCCTTCCTCGTCGTGGGTGTAGACGTTCAGCTTGGCCGCGACCGACGTCGCACCGGCCGCGGTCGTGACGCGGACGGTGCCGTCGCGCGAGGTGTGCACGACCGACCGGTCGGGCAGCACGGCGAGCGACATCGCCTCGCCGAGCTCGGCCGCGCCGGTGGCGAGCGCGACCTGCTGGTAGTCCGCGGGCGGGATGTCCGCGCGCGCCGGGGTGTCGAGGGTGAGCAGGAGGCCGGCACCCAGGAGTGCGGTGCCGAACAGCCTCGCCCACTTCGGTGGGGACGGAGACATGCGGGATCCTTCCTGATTTTGAGCGTGCTTCGCCCCGGTGTGGCGCGAAGCCGGTTTCGATCACCTTCCGACGGGGCTGGCGGTCACCCGTTGAACAGAAGCGCTACTTCGTGGAGAACGCGGCGTCGAACGCCGCCGTGGGTGGGGTGAAGTTGAGCTTGCGGACGAACTCCAGTGCCTCGGGGGCGCCGGTGAGCCGGTCCATGCCCGCGTCCTCCCACTCGATGGAGATCGGGCCGTCGTAGCCGATGGCGTTGAGCATCCGGAAGACGTCCTCCCAGGGGACGTCGCCGTGGCCGGTGGAGACGAAGTCCCAGCCGCGGCGGGGATCGGCCCACGGCAGGTGCGAGCCCATCCGCCCGTTGCGGCCGTTGAGCTGCTTGCGGGCCTCCTTGCAATCGACGTGGTAGATGCGGTCCTTGAAGTCCCACAGGAACCCGGCGGGGTCGAGGTCCTGCCAGACGAAGTGCGACGGGTCGAAGTTCAGCCCGAACGCCGGCCGGTGCCCGATCGCTTCCAGGGTCCGGACGGTGCTCCAGTAGTCGTAGGCGATCTCGCTCGGGTGCACCTCGTGGGCGAACCGGACGCCGACCTCGTCGAAGACGTCCAGGATCGGGTTCCAGCGGGTCGCGAAATCCGCGTACCCGCGTTCGATCATCGACGGCGGCACCGGCGGGAACATCGCCACCGTGTGCCAGATCGACGAGCCGGTGAATCCGACCACAGTGGACACCCCGAGCTTCGCCGCGGCGCGGGCGGTGGCCTGCATTTCGGCCGCCGCCCGCTGCCGGACGCCTTCGGGTTCGCCGTCGCCCCAGATCCGCGCGGGCAGGATGGCCTCGTGCCGCTCGTCGATCGGGTGGTCGCAGACGGCCTGGCCCACCAGGTGGTTCGAGATGGCCCACACCTTGAGGTCGTACTTGGCCAGCGTCTCCAGTTTCGCCGGGACGTAGGAGTCTTCGGCCAGCGCGCGATCCACTTCGAAGTGGTCGCCCCAGCAAGCGATCTCGAGGCCTTCGTAACCCCAGCCGCTCGCCAGCTCGCACACCTCCTCGAACGGCAGATCCGCCCACTGCCCGGTGAACAACGTCAACGGTCGAGCCATGTCTGACCTCCTGGTGCGTTACTCCGTACGAATGGCCGCCAGCAACAGATCCTTGACTTCGGTGGCGTGGACCTTCTCGCGGGCGAGCGAAGGATCCGAGCACAGCAGCACCGGCCCGTCCTCGGGCGAGTCGGGCAGCCGGCCGTGGCTGCCCTTCACCGGCGCCGGGTCGAGCGGGACGACCTGCATCGAGTACCGCAGGCCGAGCTTCTTGCGCGCCAGCGCCGACGCCGCCTTCAGCTTCACTGCCGGGTCGTTCGGGTCGAAGAACAGCTCGGCGGGGTCGTAGCCGGGCTTGCGGTGGATCTCGACGGTCTTCGCGAAGTCCGGCGCGCGGTCGTCGCTCAGCCAGTAGTAGTACGTGAACCACGCGTCGGGCTCCGCGATCGCGACCAGCTCCCCGGCCCGCTCGTGGTCGATCCCGATGCCCGCCTGGCCTTCGCCGTCGAGCACGACGTCCACTCCGGACAGTCCGGCGACGATGTCCCGCACGCGCGGGATGTCCGCCGGGTCGGCGACGTAGACGTGCGCGACCTGGTGGTCGGCGACCGCGAACGCCCGGGACGTCCACGGGTCGAGGTACTCCATGCCGGCCTGGACGTACACGTTGAGCAGGCCCTCGCGGCGCAGCGCCCGGTTGACGTCGACCGGCCGGCTCGCGTTGGTGATGCCGTACTCCGAGAGCGCGACGACGGTGTGCCCGCCGGCCGCGGCGAAGTCCAGCAGCGGCTTCAACGCCGTGTCGATCTCGCGCGCGGCGGCCGCGGCCTGCGGTGCGTCCGGTCCGAAGCGCTGCAGGTCGTAGTCGAGGTGCGGGATGTAGACGAGCGTGGTGTCCGGCTTGTCCTCGGCCATGATCTTCTGCGCGGCGGCGATGATCCACTTCGACGACGTGATCGCGGCCGTCGGACCCCAGTAGGTGAACAGCGGGAATTCGCCGAGCTCGCCGACCAGGCGGTCGTGCAGCTGCGGCGGGTGCGTATAGGCGTCCGGGGACTTCTTGCCGTCGGCGTGGTAGATCGGCCGCGGGGTGACCGTCAGGTCGACGTCCATGCCCATCGCGTACCACCAGCAGACGTTCGCCACGCGGTGGCCGGCCTGCGCGCGGCGGGCCGCGTCCCAGAACTTGTCGCCCTGCACCAGCCTGTTGTGCTGGCGCCACAGGAAGATCTCGCCGAGGTCGCGGAAGTACCAGCCGTTGCCGACGATGCCGTGTTCGGCCGGCTGCAGGCCGGTGAGGAACGTCGACTGGACCGAGCACGTGACGGCGGGGAACACGGTGTCGAGCTGCGCGGTGAAGCCGGGCTCGGCCATCTTGCGCAGGTTGGGCATGTGCGGCAGCAGCCGCGGGGTCAGCCCGACGACGTCGAGGACGAGCAAACTCATGCGGAAACCTCTTCCAAGCCTAGTTCGATCAAGGAACGCCGGGTCCAGTCCAGTTCGGCCGCGATGCCCGCGACCAGCCCGGCGTCGTCGGCGGGTGCGTCCGGGAGCACCTGCCAGGTGTAGGTCTCGACCTCGACGTGGTCGGTGCGCGCGGCCGCCCCGCCGAACAGCTCGGCGAGGGTGCCGGCCAGCACCGGCCGGGTCGACGTCAGCGGCGGCGCCGGGTCGGCGTGCAGCGGGACGTGGAAGTGCACGCGCCACGGGGCCTCGCCCGGGAGCGCACCGGCCAATGCCTCATCGAGGTCGTCGACGCCCGGCGGGGCGCCTTCGTTGCTCTGGTGCAGGAACCGGGGTTCCACAAAGGACTCCAGGGCCTGCCGCGTCGCCGGGTCGTTCGGCGCGGCGGCCTCCAGAGCCGCGGACGCCTGCAGCTTGACGACATCGAGCCCGGCGGCTTCGAGCCGGCTCAAAGCCGCAGCCGGTTCCTCGAACCCGACCGCGAGGTGGCACGTGTCGAGGCAGACGCCGAGCCATTCCTTGTCCACATCGGACAGCAGAGACGCGGCCTGCGCAGTCGTCTCGATGACGCACCCCGGTTCCGGCTCGAACGCCACCCGCACCGGACGGTCCTGGTCGGCCAGTCCCTTGGCGAGCAGGTTGAGCTGACCGCGGTCGTCTCGCCATTCCGTGCGCCAGCCGAGCGGCAACGTCGAGACGCTGCCGCGCACGGCGTCGTCGGGCAGCAGTTCGGCGAGCAGCCGGGCCAGGTCGAGCGTGTAGGCGGTCCGCTCGCGTGTCGACCAGTCCGGCCGGTACACCTTGTGCTTGACGACCGGGTCGTGGAACCCCTGGTACGGGAACCCGTTGAGCGTCACGACCTCGAGCCCGCGGGCGGCCAGTTCCTTGCGGAGCGTGGCAACGGCACCCGGGTCGTCGGTCAGCTCGGACGCCACCGGCCGGGCCAGCCACAGGCCCAGCCCGAGCCGGTCGACGCCCAGGCGTTCCCGCACCGGCTCGCCGAAGCGGGCCAGCTGGGCGAGCACGCCGTCGAGGTCCTCGGCCTGGTGCACGTTGGTGCAGTAGGCGAGGTGGACGAGCGTGCCGTCGCGGTGCCGGAACCTCACTTGCGCGCACCCCGCAGGATCGAGTTGCCCGCGAACTCGGCGTCCGCGGCGTCCGCTTCCAGGGAAAGCCGCCCGCTCTGCCCGTAGAACTCGACCGGGTTGCGCCACAGCACCCGGTCGACGTCGTCGTCGGTGAACCCGGCGGCGAGCATCGCGTCGCCGGTCTTGCGGGTCTTGAGCGGGTCGCTCTTGCCCCAGTCCGCGGCGGAGTTCACCAGCACGCGCTCGGTGCCGTACTCCTGGAGGATCGCGACCATGCGCTCTTCGTCCATTTTGGTGTCCGGGTAGATCGAGAAGCCCATCCAGCAACCGGAGTCCTTGACCATCGCGACGGTCACCTCGTTGAGGTGGTCGAGCACCACGCGCCCGGGGGCGATGCCGGACTCGCGGACGACGGCGATGCTGCGTTCGGTCCCGGCGGCCTTGTCGCGGTGCGGGGTGTGCACCATCGCCGGCAGGTCGTGGTCGATCGCCAGCGCCAGCTGCGCCGCGAACGCCTTGTCCTCTTCGGCGGTCATCGAGTCGTAGCCGATCTCGCCGACCGCGACGACGCCGTCCTTCTCCAGGTAACGCGGGAGCAGGTCGAGCACCGGCGCGCAGCGCGGGTCGTTGGCCTCCTTGGGGTTCAGCGCGATCGTGCAGTGGTGGGCGATGCCGAACTGGCTCGCGCGGAACGGCTCCCAGCCGACTAGCGCGTCGAAGTAGTCGGTGAAGCTGCCGACGTTCGTGCGGGGCTGGCCCAGCCAGAACGCCGGCTCGACGAGCGCGCGGACGCCGGCGGCGTGCATGGCCGCGTAGTCGTCGGTGGTCCGGGAGCTCATGTGGATGTGCGGGTCGAAGATGCGCATCAGGCGTCCTGTTCGTTCAGCAGCGGGCGGAGATCGGCGGGGACGTCGCGGCCCGCGGCGGTGCGCTCGGCGGCGAAGGACCGCATCATGCGCAGCAGTTCTCCGTCGGTCCGGCGGTCGAGCCCGGCGACCTCGGCGAGGGGGATGCCCATGAAGACGCACTTGAGGACGCCGTGCCGGTACGCGGCGTCGTCCAGGTGCTCGGCGGCGTACTCCCCCATCGCGGCGGTGACGAGCCGGGGGTCGTTGGTGCGCAGGGCGTCCGCGACCAGGGCGAGCCCGGCGTCGCCGATGTCCACAACGGACAGTCCACGCAGGACGGCCCGCTTTTCGGCGGCGTCGCCGTAGCGGTAGAGGTCGGGCATCTCCGCCGCGGCCCCGGGAGCCGCCTTGAGCAGCTCCACGCGGGCCACGTCGTCGACCGTCCACCCCGGGGTGTCCGACGGACCCCGGCCGACGCGGCGGCCGACGCCCGGGAACACCGTGCGCAACGCGGTCGCGTCGGCCGCCACCTTGGTCCGGGCTTCCTCCAGCCAGGCGTTCACGCCGTCACCGCCTTCCGCAGGAATTCGAGGGACTCGCGGGCGATCCGCGGGGCCGCGTGGCTGTCCCGCGGCAGTTCCACGGCGACGAGCCCGGCGTAGGGCGACAGCGCTTCCAGCACCGGCGGGAAGTCGATCTCACCCTTCCCGAACTCCAGGTGTTCGTGGGTGCCGCGGCGCATGTCGTCGATCTGGACGTTCACCAGCCGCGGCAACGCCCGCCGGACGCAGTCGGGCACGGACGCGGACTCGTTGCACCGGCAGTGCCCGATGTCCAGCGTCAGCCCGAACCGCTCCGGGTCGCCGAGGCGCCGGGACAGCTCGAAGTACCCGTCCAGGTCTTCGACGAGCATGCCCGGCTCGGGTTCGAAGCCGAGCTTGACGTCGTGTTCGTCGGCGGCCTTGAGCACCTCGGCGCACCCGTCGGCCAGGTGCGCCCAGGCGTCCTCTGTGGACAGGTCCGCGGGCTTGTTCCCGCTCCAGAACGACACGGCCTCCGCGCCCAGGTCCGCGGCGATCTCGACCGCTCGCGTCAGGAACTCGACGCGGCGCGCGCGGTCGGGGTCGAGGAACGTCGGCGAGTGCTTGCGCCACGGGTCGAGCAGGAACCGGGCGCCGGTCTCGATGACGACGGCCAGCCCGAGCCGGTCCAGTTCGGCGGCCAGCGACGCGACCTGCCGGGCGAGGTCCGGCCCGAACGGGTCGAGGTGCTGGTGGTCGAGAGTCAGCGCGACGCCGTCGTAGCCGAGGTCCGACAGGACGCGCAGGGCGTCGCCGAGGCGGTGGTTGGCAAAGCCGTTGGTGCCGTACCCGAACCTCATGTCGGCGACACCTTCCGGCTCAGCGCCCGCGCGATCGGGAACGCGGCGGCGACGGCCAGCGCCGAGCGCCACGCCCCGGTCCGCGCGATCAGCCCGGCCTGCAGCGGGATCATGCCGTGGATCCCGGCGCCGACCGCGCGGCGGATCTTCGGCGCGGCCGGGTCGCGGACGGCGTCGTACTGCGCCCGCCCGGTCGTCGCCAGGTACGTCCCGAGCAGCGCCGAGGCCAGCGGCCCGACGCGGCCCGCGGCGACGCGCACCCCGGCCGTGGCGGCGAGGGTGGCCGCCGGCAGCGCCGGCTTCGCACCGTCCACTTCGGACCGCGACAGCGTTGTCACGGCGTAGGTGTGCGCCCCGACGGTCAGCGCCGCCGGCAGGGCCGCCCGGGCCCCACCGCCGCCGAGCAGGACGTCGAGCGTGCGGGCCGCGGCCATCGCGGCCGGCCCGAACACGGTCTCCTTGAGCACGAAGTCGTACGCCCAGACGGTCGCGGCCAGCGGCAAGGCGACGCGCAAGGCACGGCTCCCGCCGGCGGCCGCGGCGATGCCGAGCCCGCCCGCGGTCAGCCCGGTCGCGACGCCGAGCGCGGTGCCCGGGGAGACCCGGCCCGACGGGATCGGCCGCTCGGGCCGTTCCATCGCGTCGAGGTGGCGGTCGGCGTAGTCGTTGAGCGCCATGCCCGCCCAGTAGATGCAGACGGACGCGCCGGTCAGCGCGAGCGTGCGGCGGCCGAACGGCCAGCCCGACGCGGCGGCCCCGGCGACGGCGTCCCCGGGCACGGTCAGCGCGGCGGGCGCGCGGACGAGTTCGACGAGCGCCTTCACCGGTTCGCCCACTCACGCAGAGCCGCGTACTGCGACGCGAGGTCGTGCGGGCCGTCCCCGACCGGATCCTTGAAGAAGAACCCGAACTCGGCCACCGGCCCGGCGACACCGTCGCGGCAGGCCTTGCCGGTCAGCCGGGCCAGGTCGAGCACCAGCGGCGCGGCGAGCGCGGAGTCGCAGCCCTGCCAGGTGAGCTGCAGCGTCATGCGCGTGCCGAGGAAGCCTTCGAACAGCACGTGGTCCCAGGCGGTCTTCCAGTCGCCGAGGGCCGGGACGTAGTCGATGTGGACCTCGCCGTCGACGGGGTGCCCGAGGTTCTGTTCGAGCACCTGCTGCTTCGACGCGTTCTTGCTCGACGCGGCACCCGGGTCGGCGAGCGTGGCGCCGTCCCCGCCGCCGAGCAGGTTCGTGCCCGACCACGCCAGGACGTTCAGCGCGCGCTGGGCGAACATCGGCGCGAGCACCGCCCGCAGCAGCGTCTCGCCGGTCTTGCCGTCCCGGCCCGCGTACGGTAGCCCGGTCTCGCGGGCGAGTTCGTCGAGCGCGGGCAGCCGCGCGCCCGTGGAAGGGGTGAAGTCGACAAAGCCACAGCCCGCCCGGAACGCGGCGTAGGCGTACAGCGCGCTCGCGGGGAGCACGTCCTCACCCGCGTCCAGCGCGGCTTCCAGCGCCGTGAGCGAAGCGTGCGCCGGGTGCGGCGCGCAGGGCGGCTCGGTGGAGGAGACGTTGACGACGACCACGTGGTCCAGTCCTTCGCCGAACGCCGTCAGGTCGGCGACGACCCGGTCGATCGCCGCCCGGCCACCGCCGTCGGGCGCCGGCCGCAGCCGCGCCTCGGCGGCCTCCAGGTCCGCCGCGACCGGGCCCGGCAGCGTCGCCGGCAGCACGCCCGCCGCGACCAGGTGCTCGGCCCGCTTGACCAGCGGCGTGTCGACGACGTCGTGGCCCCCGAAGACCAGGTCCCCCAGCCCGGGCAGCTCGGCCCCCGCGAAGTCCGGCTGCTCGGTCACGCACCCCGTGCGCGCGGCCAGTCCCGCGCGCATCGCGGCCGCCCCGGCGATGGCCGTCGTGGCCACCGACCCGCGGGCCCCGATCAGCCAGACACCGATCTTCCCCATGCTTCCTCCACCTGTTCGGTTCAGCCCGCGCCGAAAGCTCCTCCGGTGCCGCGGGGCAGGGCACCGCACGCGGCGTTCGTGTCGCCGCGCGTGCGGGTGCCCGCCAGAGCTACATCGCCGGAGTCGATCACGTGTTTCCACCCAGTCGTGAATGCGGCCCAGTCTGCCCGCTGGACCCGGCCCTGACACGTCCCATCTTGCGGACCGGTTGAGGGGTCTTCATCCGCTGTCCCTTTCCGCTCGCACCGGCACCAGCGCCGGGTCGTCGAACACCGCCTGGAGCGCGACGTGCGCACCGCCGCGCGAAGCCGCGGAGAACCCGAGCCACGACAGCTCGACGCGGCAGCCCCCGATGCCGGGGGCGATCACCCGGGCCTCGAGCTCGGCCAGCATCGGGCCGAGCAGGTACGGCCCGAGCTGGGCGAAGTAGCCCCCGAGCAGCACCACCCGGGGGTTGAAGACGTTGACCAGCACGGCCGCGCCGACGCCGAGCCCGGTGCCCACCCGAGCCAGCGCGTCGAGCGTCCGCCGGTCCTTCCGCTCGGCACGGCGGCGGATGATGTCGAGCCGCTGCTCGAGGTCGAGCGACGGGTCGTGCACCGGATCGGCGGGCGACGCGGCCAACCGCAGCATCCCGGCCAGCCCGACGAGCGTCTCCCAGCAGCCGCGGCGGCCGCACCCGCAGAGGCGCCCGGCCGGGTCGACCTGGATGTGCCCGATCTCACCGGCGAACCCCTCGGCTCCGCCGAGCAGCCGGCCGCCGGAGATCACCCCGCCGCCGACGCCGATCTCGCCGGTCAGGTAGACCAGGTCGGCGGTCCCGGCGACGCTGCCCATGGCGTACTCGCCGAGCGCGCCGAGGTTGGCGTCGTTGGCCGTGCGGATGGGGAACGACGGCGGGCCGAGCCGCCGGGTCAGCCGGTCGGTGATGCCGCGGACCACCGGGACGTCGGTCCAGTGCAGGTTGGGCGCGAAGGCGACGGTGCCGCTCGCGACGTCGACGAGCGCGGGGATGCCGACGGTCACCCCGGCCGGCATGACGCCGAGGCGCCGGCATTCCCGCAGCGCCCGCGCGGTCAGTTCGGCGCCGGCGTCGAGGACTTTCGCGACGGGGAGCGCCTGGACGTCGAGCGCCACGCGTTGTTCGAACAGGACGGTGCCGGTGAGGTCGAGGGCGAGCGCGGTCAGGTAGTCGACGTTGAGCTCGACGCCGATACCGCCGACCCCCCGGCCGTCCAGTTCGACGATGGTCCCGGGCCGCCCGACGGCGCCGGCGCGTTCCCGTTCGCCTTCCCGCGCCAGCCCGCGGCCGACGAGTTCCGAGACGAGGCTCGACACGGTCCCCTTGGTGAGCCCGGTATCGGCGGCGATCGCCGCGCGCGACCGGGGACCGGCGTCCCGCAGGTGCCGCAGCACCAGCGCCAGGTTGCTCCGGCGGACGGCGGCCTGGTCGGCCGGGCGCACCGGCTTGAGGGAGAAGGAGGAGTCCACGCCGACACCGCCCCGGTTCGTCTGGTGGACCAACAAATTAAGACGGGCGAAACGATCCGGTCAACGCGCCCGGAGACCGGACGAAAGCCGGACAAACGGTGCTGACCAGCGAAACTATCGAACGCGGCAAGCGAAAGTGTCCCTCGGATGGAGCAGGAGTTAGGGCGCGCGGACGCCGTAATCCGCCCGCCGATCGGGATGTCCCGCTCAGCGGGAGTATCGGCGGGGTTGCGCAAGTTTGCGTCAGGCCGAGGGCACGGCCGGGAAGGTGAGCGTGCTCAGCGCGGCGACCAACGGCGAAAGTTCCGGCAAGCTCCCCGCGTCCGCGAGGGCCTCCGCCAACGCCGCATCGTGCGTCGGACGCGCCGCCGTCAACAACGCCTGACCCGCCGGCGTCACCTCCGTGTAGATGCCCCGGCGATCATCCGCGCACAGGTACCGCGCCAGCAACCCCCGCCCCTCCAACCGAGTCACCAGCCGGGTCGTCGCCGACTGGCTGAGGACCACCGCGTTGGCGAGCTGGTTCATCCGCAGGTGGAAGCCGTCCTGGCGGGCCAGCGCGTCGAGCACGCTGTACTCGCTCACCGAAAGCTCGTGGTCGCGCTCCAGGGCGCGTTGCAGCCTGTCCTCGATCCGCGCGTGCAGCGCGGCCAGCGTCCGCCAGCCCTGCGCGCGCGCTTCGACGGCGTCGTCGTCCAGTGACACGGTTCACCTCTCCCCGGCTTGCGCGTGCTCCCTTGCACGCTGCACTATCAAGCCTGTGCAATATACGGCGTCTGCAACTATCTCGGACGCTCGTAGTTGCCAACGCCCTCAGTCTACCTCCGGAAGAAGGAAGTCCATGCCCGCCGCTCTGCTCGCACTGGCGATCAGCGCTTTCGGGATCGGCACCACCGAGTTCGTGATCATGGGCCTGCTGCCCGAGGTCGCGGGCGACTTCGGTGTCTCGATCCCGTCCGCAGGCCTGCTCATCTCGGGTTACGCGCTCGGCGTCGTCGTCGGTGCTCCCCTGCTCACCGCGCTCGCTTCGCGGGTGCCGCGCAAGACCGTCCTCGTCGCCCTGATGGGCCTGTTCATCGTGGGCAACGTGCTCTCGGCGCTGGCGCCGAGCTACGGCCTGCTGATGACCGGCCGGGTCGTCGCGGCGCTGTCGCACGGCGCGTTCTTCGGCGTCGGCTCGGTCGTCGCCGCGTCGCTGGTCGCCCCGGCCAAGCAGGCCGGCGCGATCGCGCTGATGTTCACCGGGCTGACCGTGGCCAACGTCCTCGGCGTGCCGGCCGGCACCGCGCTCGGCCAGGCCTTCGGCTGGCGCTCGACGTTCTGGGTCGTCAGCGCGCTGGGCGTCGTCGGCGCCGTCGGCATCCTCGCGCTCGTGCCGCACCAGCCGAAGAGCGGCAACGTCGGCCTGCGCGGCGAACTCGCCGTCTTCCGCCGCCCGCAGGTGTGGCTCGCCCTCGCCATGACGGCGCTCGGCTTCGCCGGCGTCTTCGCGTCCTTCACCTACATCGCGCCGATGATGACCGAGGTCGCCGGCTTCTCGAGCGGGGCCGTCACCTGGCTGCTCGTGCTGTTCGGCGCCGGCCTGTTCGCCGGCAACCTGCTCGGCGGCCGCGCCGCGGACCGCAAGCTCATGCCGAGCCTCTACGTCATCCTCGCCGCGCTGGCGCTCGTGCTGGTCGCGTTCGTCTTCACCGCGCACGCGAAGGTCCCGGCCGCGATCACCATCGCGCTGTTCGGCGCGGCGGGCTTCGCCACGGTGCCACCGCTGCAGGCCCGCGTCCTGGCCAAGGCCGAGGGCGCCCCGGCGCTGGCGTCGGCGGCGAACATCGCCGCGTTCAACCTCGGCAACGCGGGCGGCGCGTGGCTCGGCGGCCAGGCCATCGAGGCCGGGCTCGGCTACACGGCCCCCAACTGGATCGGCGCCGTGCTCGCCGCGGCGGGCCTCGCCGTGGCACTCGTTTCGGGGCTGCTCGACCGCCGGGCCTCCAGTAGTTTCACACCAGGGGAACGGGTACTCACCCGTTAACCCATGAACCGGAAAGGAAATCACGTGACCAGCGTGCCCGTGATCGAACTCAACAACGGCGTCCGGATGCCCCAGCTCGGCTTCGGCGTCTTCCAGATCCCGGACGACGAGACCGTCGCGGCCGTGCGGACCGCGCTCGACGCCGGTTACCGCAGCATCGACACCGCGTCCATCTACGGCAACGAGGCCGCCGTTGGCCGCGCGCTGGCCGAGTCGGACGTTCCCCGCGACGAACTGTTCGTCACCACCAAGCTGTTCAACAGCGACCAGGGCTACGACGAGACGCTGCGCGCGTTCGACGAGAGCTTGGGCAAGCTGGGCTTGGAGCAGCTGGACCTGTACCTCATCCACTGGCCGCTGCCCGCGCGCGACAAGTACCTCGACACCTGGAAGGCGTTCGAGAAGCTGCAGGCCGACGGCCGCGTCCGCGCGATCGGCGTGTCCAACTTCCAGCCCGCGCACCTCGAGCGGCTGATGGACGCGTCCGACGTCGTCCCGGCGGTCAACCAGGTCGAGCTGCACCCGTACCTGCAGCAGCGGGAGGTCCGCGAGTTCGACGCGAAGCACGGCATCGCGACGGAGGCGTGGAGCCCGCTCGCCAAGGGCGGCTCGCTGCTGGGCGACCCGGTGGTGGCCGAGCTGGCGGTCAAGCACAGCCGGACGCCCGCGCAGATCGTGCTGCGCTGGCACCTGCAGCTGGGCAACGTGGTGATCCCGAAGTCCGCGACGCCGTCGCGGATCGAGGAGAACTTCGACCTGTTCGAATTCACCCTGTCGGAGGACGAGGTGGAGTCGCTGTCCCCCTTGGACCGCGGCGAGCGCACCGGCCCGGACCCGGACACCTTCAACGCCGGCTGACCGCATGACCTGAACGACTCGTTCATGTCGTCCGACGACATGAACGAGTCGTTCATTGCTTGCGGGCCACGCCGCCCAGGGTCAGGAAGTTCAGCTCGCTCAGCGGGTTCAGGCGCGGGCCGTCCGGCCACCACTCGTGCAGGTAGACCAAGCCGGGCCGCAACAGTTCCGTGCCGTCGAAGAAGGCCGCGATCTGCTCGCGCGTGCGGTGCACGCTGCCCAGCCCGGTGCCCTGGAAGCTCGTCTCCAGCAGCCGCGCCAGCTCCTGGCGCGGCGAGTCCTCTTCCGGGTCGAAGTGGTGCGTGAGCAGCAGGAACGAGCCGGGCGCGAGCGCCGCCACGTACTCCGCGACGATCGACTTCGCGCGCTCGTAGTCGTCGATGTGGTGGATGATCGACGTCAGGATCAGCGCCACCGGACGGGTGAAGTCGAGGTACTCCGTCACGACGTCGTCGGTCAGCGTCTCCGCCGGCTTGGTGAGGTCGGCGCCGGTCACGTGGGTCAGGTAGTTCTCTTCCAGCAGCGCCCGGCCGTGCACCTGCACGACCGGGTCGTTGTCGACGTACACCACCTGCGCGTCCGGGTTGTACCGCTGCGCCACCTCGTGCGTGTTTTCCGCCGTGGGCATGCCGGAACCCAGGTCGAGGAACTGGTCGATGCCGCGCTTCCCGGCGAGGAACCGGACCGCGCGCACCAGCCAGTCGCGGTGCTCCTTCGCCATCGTGTGCGCGCCGGGCGCGATCGCCAGCAGGCGCCGCATCGCTTCGCGGTCGACCTCGTAGTGGTCGTGGCCGCCCAGCAAAGCGTCCGACAACCGGGCCAGGCTCGCCTTGGAGAAATCGAGGGACGCCGAGCCCCCCTCGGTTCCGGACCGCAGGTCGCCAGGCGTCATCGGCTGCTCTCCCTCGTCGTGCGGCGCCGGCCCCTGCCCGGGTTCGGCCACCTGTGTCCGGCAACGGACAGTGCTCAGACTACGACATGCCGTTCACCAAGTGAACCGGGCCGAAGGGCCTTAGCTGCCAGGCACAACTACCCGATCACCAGCTCGCGCCACCTGTGTCCGCCGTCCGTGGTGCGGTACAGGGCGGAGCCGCCGTCGGCGTCCGGCTGGCCGTCGACGACCACGCCGGTGCCGCCGCCCGGGAAGTCCAGATCGGTCAGGCTGAACCCGCGGTCCGGCAATTCGGTCGTGGTCCAGGTGCGGCCGCCGTCGGTCGTGCTGTGCAGGAACCCGGTGCCGCCGCCCTCGGCCGCGACGGTCGCCGACGTCGGTGACGCGGCCGCGAAACCCTGGTTGATCCCGAGGTAGGGCACCGGATCCTCGTCGCTGAACGGCCCGCCGAGCCGGTCCGCGTGCCGCAGCCGCCGCTCGGTCGAACCGGGCTGCGGCGAACCGGGGCTGCTGCTGCACAACGCCACGACCTGCCGGTCGCGCACGCCGGCGAGCGACGCGACCGTCCCGGCCGGGCAGGGCGGGGCCGCCGGGGTGAAGCGGACGCCGTCCGGCGAGGTCCAGTACCGCTCGGTGCCGTAGTCCGCGCCGAGCGCGACCTGCAGGCCGCCGCCGACGGCCAGGTCGCCGTAGGTGAGCCCGCCGGTCACCGCGAACCCGGGCACCGGGACCAGCACCGGCGAGCCGGCGGCGCCGGAGTACAGCCGCGTCGAACCGCGGCCTTCGCCGTAGGCGGTGAGCACGGCGAAGACGCGGCCACCGGTTTCGGTGAGCTTCGAGAGGTAGTACGGCTCCCGCGCGCCGATCAGGCCGACCGGGTGCCAGCTCGCGCCGCCGTCGCGGGTCGTGACGACGCGGACGCCGTCGCTGACGTAGGCGACGCGGTCGCCGGTGACCGTCAGGGCGACGTGGTTGTGGTTGTCGGGCAACGACATCGGCGGCGCGCCCAGGCGCCGCCAGTGGGTGCCGCCGTCGGTCGTGGCCAGCAGGGCCGGGCACCACTTCTTCGCGCACGGCGAGTAGCCCAGGACGTACCCGGTGGCGGGGCCGGTCCAGCTCGTCGACGCGGGCCGGAACCCTTGCGGGACCGTGCTTTCCGCGGTCGCGGGCAAGCCGGACACGGCCAGGAGGGTGAGGACGGACGCCAGCAGCGCCGGGATTCTCATGATCACCTGGACGTGTCGCGCGGGGCGGGGTTGCGCGGTCTCGCGAGGTTCCGCCGCGCGGCTCAGCGCGTCACGCCGGCCCCTCGGTGAACGAGGCGACGAACCGCAGCAGATCGGCGCCGGCGGCGAGGTCGCCGAGCACGATGATCTTCACGGTCGCGCGGTCCGGGTCGTAGATGGTCTCGACGCGCAGGGGCCGCCCGCCGGCGTCCCGCGGGCCGTTCACCGAGGCGACGACCACCGTGGCGATCCGATCGGCCATCTCCCGGTCGACGCCGGAGACCTCGGCGACGCTCGAAAGTTCGGCGACGGGCCGGTCCGGCCGCGGTTCCGCCACCGGCAGCCCGGTGAAGGCCTCGAGGTCGTCGGCGGCGATCCGGTACTGCTTGCCGATCCGGACGGCCTTGAGCCGCCCGTCCCGCACGTAGTTCCGCACCGTCCGGACGTGCAGCCCGAGCTTCGCCGCGACCTGTTCGACGGAGTAGACCTCCATGAGCCTCCTTAAACTGCCCTATCAGGCTACCCGTCAGGGCAGTTTGCGGAACTCGGGATTCGCACGACCGGGTCGCGGGTATTCCCCACTGTTGCTTCCACCCGCCAGATACGTCCACATCGGACAGTCGAAAGGACGGCGCCGACGATGCCGTATCCCCCTCCCCAGGAGCCGTACGAACCGCGGTACGAAGAGGCTCAAGCCGAAGAAGTCGTGGAACGCACCCACCCGCGCATCCGGATCGTGCGGACGGTCAACGCCCTGATCCACCTCGTGTGCGCGGTGTTCGCGCTGGTGCTCGCCGTCCACATCGTGCTGGTGCTGGGCGAGGCGAACATGGCGAACGGGTTCGCGCACCTGATCAACGAGTGGTCCGCGGGCGTCTCCCTCGGCCTGCGCAACCTGTTCACGCCGGATTCGGCGAAGCTGGCGACGTTCTTGAACGACGGCCTCGCCGCCGTGATCTGGCTGGTCATCGGCGCGATCCTGACCGACGTCATCACGCGGATCGGCGTGCCGGGGCCCCGGCGGGTCTGGTACCGCCGCGGCTACCGCTACCACTGACCGGTACGTGAAGAAGGCCTCCCCGGACGCGAGCCGGGGAGGCCTTCTTCATGCTTGAAAACTAGCCTTGCGGTTGTTCGACGACCGGTTCGTCGGGCTGCGCCTCGGGCTCCGGCCGCACCTCGGCGGAGTCGGCACCCCGCGGTGCGGGGACGCCCCGGGCGGGGGCGACCACGTCGAAGTGCTCCCGGCACCAGCGGCCGTAGCGGCGGGCCTGCACTGTCATCGCGTCCACCTCCTCTCCACGGGCGATCCTGGTCACACCCTCAGCGTCCTCCGCCGAGGCGGCGAAAGCCAACAGATTTAAGCGGGACTTAACACACGGCCGGGTGAACGTCTACAAAGGACTTCAGCCCGCGAACTCCCGCACGACCGTCCGGCAGAACGCCGGCAGGTCGTCCGGATTGCGGCTGGACACCAAGCCGTTGTCGACCACTACTTCTTCGTCGACGACGGTCGCCCCGGCGTTACGCAGGTCGGTGCGGATGCTCGGGTACGACGTCAGGGTGCGGCCACGGACGACATCCGCTTCGACGAGCGTCCACGGACCGTGGCAGATCACCCCGACCGGCTTGCCCGCGCGCACGAAGTCGCCGGCGAACTTGACCGCCGCGCCGTCCGTGCGCAGGTTGTCGGGGTTCATCGTGCCGCCCGGCAGCAGCAGCGCGTCGAAGTCGCCGACCTCGACGTCGGCCACCTTCCGGTCGACCGGGAACCGGTCGCCCTTGTCGATGTCGCCGTTCATCGCCTGGATCTCGCCGGTGTCGAGGGACACCAGCTCCACCGTCGCGCCCTCGTCGAGGACGGCCTGGCGCGGCTTCTCCAGCTCGACCTGTTCGACGCCGTCCGCGGCCAGGATCGCGACGCGGCGACCTTGCAGTGAGTTCGCCATGGGACTCCTGTCGTGGGGATCAATGCACGGAGGAGTTACCCGCTCGAAACCCGGTCAAACACGGTCCACAATGGACTCAGTCGGAGCACTCGACGGCCAGCACCGCGATGTCGTCGTGGGCCGAGCTCCCCAGCCAGTCGCGCACGGCCTGGCGCAGCCGCCGCACGACCTCGCGGGCCGGTTGCCCCGCCGCGGTCGCCAGTACCGCGCGCAGCCGGTCGTCGCCGAACAGCTCCGTCTGGTCGTGGCGGTTGCGGGCCTCGGTTATGCCGTCGGTGTAGAGCAGGCAGACGTCGCCGCGCTCGAGCCGCACCTGCGCCTCGGCGAAGCGGGCCTGCGGCGAGATGCCGACGAGCGTCCCCGGGACGGTGACCTCTTCGACGACGCCGGCGGCGCGCACGATCAGCGGCGCCGGGTGCCCGCCGGAGGCCAGCGTCAGCTCGACTCCGCCGTCGGACGGCCGCGCCGAGCCCAGCACCAGCGTCGCGAACCGGCTGCTGCCGCCGGCGATGAGCAGTTCGTTGAGCAGCCGCAGCAGCGTCCGGCCGTCGCGCTCGACCATGGCGAGCGCGGTCAGCGCGTGGCGGACCCGCCCGGTCAGCGCCGCGGCTTCGGCGCCCTTGCCGCAGATGTCGCCGAGCACGAGGAACGCGCTGCCGTCGTCGTGGGCGAGGACGTCGAAGAAGTCGCCGCCGACCGCGAGCACCCCGCCGGCCGGCTCGTACCAGGTCTCGAAGCGGGCGCCGTCCAGCTCGGGCGGGTCGACCGGGCGCAGCGTGGTCTCCAGGCCGCGCGTGGCCTCCTCCTGGCGGGCGTAGCGCTGCGCGTTGACCAGCGCCGTTCCGGCCGCCCTGGCGAACTCCGCCACCGCGCGCCCCTGCTCGGCGCCGAAGTCCGGGTCGGCGCGGCGGCCCAGCAGCAGCGCGCCGGTGACACCGGCGCCGGCGTTCGGGCCCAGCGACACCACGGCGACCTCGGCGTGCCCGGCGAACCGGTCGGCGACGACCGGGGGCAGGGTCGCCAGCTCGGGCGCGGGGACCGGGGCGAGCTCGGGCTTGCCGGTGGTCGCGAACGTCGCCGCCAGCACCGGGGCGACCTGCGCCGGGACCCGGCGGATCCGGCCGTGGCCGTGGGCCGACGGGCGCTCGCAGCTCCACCACTCCCACCGGCCGCGGGTGGTCGGCAGCAGCACGAAGACGGTTTCGGCCAGCGCGGACGCGGCCAGCTCGGCGATCACCCGCGCGGTGCCGTGCCGCCCGCGCGCGGCGGCGAGCCTCGGCCCGGCCTCGGCGAGGAAGTCGCCGACGTGCCGCTGCGGGACGTCCTCGGCGGGCACGGTCCAGGCGTGCCAGCCGCCGGGGAGGGCGCGGATCCGCGCGGGACGACGATTACCGGCCACTTCCACATGACCCGAGGTTTCGGCGAGCGGGTGCAGCCGGGGCTCGGCGCCGCCGGTCAGCGTCCGCGCGGCCGGGTTCGCCCAGCGCAGCACGCCGTCGGCGTCGGTGAGGAACACCGCGTCCCGCACGTCTTCGAGGACGGCCCGCCCGAAGGCGTCGAAGCCCGGCGGCGCGTCATCGGCCGTCATCGGTGGCAGGGCCGCCGACGCCGGGGCCGGACGTGACACCATGCACGGACCTCCTGCCTCCGGACTGCTATCGCACGGCTACCGCGTGAGCGGGCGGACTGGCTCGAAGTGTAGGGCGAATCATGACACGCTGGGTCGTGGACCATGGCTGGCGCATGCGTGGTGGAGAGGGTCGGCACACATGACAACGGAATCCCAGAGCGAGGCGGCGGCGCTGGAGCGGCTGCTCGTGGCGGTGCGGGATCTCGGGGACGGCAACTTCCGCCGGCGGCTCGTCCCGCACGGCGACGGCATCTCGGCGCAGCTCGCGGTCGCGTTCAACGACATCGCCGAGCGCAACCAGCGGCTGGTCAGCGAGCTGCTGCGGGTCCGCGCGGCGGTCGGCCAGGACGGCCGGCTCAGCGAGCGGGTGGAGGCCGAGGTCGGTCCCGGCGGCTGGAGCACGGCCGTCGACAGCGTGAACGGCCTGGTCGAGGACCTCACGCGGCCCACGATCGAGCTCGACCGCGTCCTCGGCGCCGTCGCCGAGGGCGACCTCTCCCAGCCGATGACCCTGACCTTGGACGGCCGCCCGTTGCAGGGCGCGTACGCGACGCTGGCCAAGACGGTCAACGGCCTCATCGCGCAGCTGTCGCGCTTCGCCGCCGAAGTGACGAGGCTCTCCCGTGAGATCGCGGGTGAGGGACGTCTCGGCGGCCAGGCGGTCGTCCCGGGCGTGTCCGGCACCTGGCGCGACCTGACCGACTCGGTCAACTTCATGGCCGACAACCTCACCGAGCAGGTCCGCAACATCGCGCAGGTCACCACCGCCGTCGCGCGCGGCGACCTGACCCAGAAGATCAACGTCGACGCCCGCGGCGAGATCCTCGAGCTCAAGAACACCATCAACACGATGGTGGACCAGCTGTCGTCGTTCGCCGACGAGGTCACCCGCGTCTCCCGCGAGGTCGGCTCCGACGGCAAGCTCGGCGGCCAGGCGCAGGTCCCGGGCGTCGCCGGGACGTGGCGCGACCTCACCGACTCGGTCAACCTGATGGCCGACAACCTGACCGACCAGGTCCGCGGGATCTCGCAGGTGGCGACCGCGGTGGCCAACGGCGACCTGACGAAGAAGATCGACGTCGACGCCCGCGGCGAGATCCTGCAGCTGAAGAACACGCTGAACACGATGGTCGACCAGCTCTCGGCGTTCGCCGGCGAGGTCACCCGCGTGGCGCGCGAGGTCGGTTCCGAGGGCAAGCTCGGCGGGCAGGCCGAGGTGGCCGGCGCGGCCGGGACGTGGCGCAGCCTCACCGACTCGGTCAACGGGATGGCCGACAACCTCACCGACCAGGTCCGCAACATCTCCCACGTGACCACGGCCGTGGCGAAGGGCGACCTGACGCAGAAGATCACCGTCGACGCGCGCGGCGAGATCCTCGAGCTCAAGACGACGATGAACACGATGGTGGATCAGCTGTCCGCGTTCGCGGACGAAGTCACCCGAGTGGCGCGCGAAGTCGGCACCGAGGGACAGCTGGGCGGCCAGGCGCAGGTCCCCGGCGTCGCCGGCACCTGGCGCGACCTCACCGGGTCCGTGAACTTCATGGCGAACAACCTGACCACCCAGGTCCGCAACATCGCCCAGGTCGCGACCGCCGTCGCGCGCGGTGACCTGACGCAGAAGATCGCCGTGGACGCGCGCGGCGAGATCCTGGAGCTGAAGGACACCCTCAACACGATGGTGGATCAGCTGTCCGCGTTCGCGGACGAAGTCACCCGAGTGGCGCGTGAGGTCGGTACCGAAGGGAAGCTCGGTGGCCAGGCCGCCGTGCCCGGCGTCGCCGGGACCTGGAAGGACCTCACCGACAACGTCAACTCGATGGCGAACAACCTGACCGACCAGGTCCGGAACATCGCCCAGGTGACGGCGGCGGTCGCGAAGGGCGACCTGACGCAGAAGATCACCGTCGACGCGCGCGGCGAGATCCTCGAGCTCAAGACCACGCTGAACACGATGGTGGATCAGCTGTCCGCGTTCGCGGACGAGGTCACCCGAGTGGCGCGCGAAGTCGGCACCGAAGGCATCCTCGGCGGCCAGGCCCGCGTCCGCGGCGTCGCGGGCACGTGGAAGGACCTCACCGACAACGTCAACGTCATGGCCGACAACCTGACCGACCAGGTGCGCAACATCGCCACCGTGGCGAGCGCGGTGGCCAACGGCGACCTGTCGAAGAAGATCCGGATCGAGGCCCAGGGCGAGGTCGCGGCCCTGGCCGAGACACTGAACGGCATGGTCGAGACGCTGCGCGCGTTCGCCGACGAGGTCACCCGAGTCGCGCGCGAGGTCGGCACCGAAGGCATCCTCGGCGGCCAGGCGCGCGTGCCCGGCGTGGCGGGGACCTGGAAGGACCTCACCGAGAACGTCAACTTCATGGCGCACAACCTGACCAGCCAGGTGCGCAACATCTCGCAGGTGACCACGGCGGTCGCGAAGGGCGACCTGACGAAGAAGATCGACGTCGACGCCCGCGGCGAGATCCTGGAGCTCAAGACCACGATGAACACGATGGTCGACCAGCTCTCGGCGTTCGCCTCCGAGGTCACGCGTGTCGCGCGCGAGGTCGGCACCGAGGGCAAGCTGGGTGGCCAGGCCGAGGTCGGCGGGGTGTCCGGCACCTGGCAGCGGCTCACCGAGAGCGTGAACCAGCTGGCCGGGAACCTGACCACGCAGGTCCGCGCGATCGCGCAGGTCGCGACGGCGGTGACGGCGGGCGACCTGACCCGGCACATCACGGTCGACGCGTCCGGCGAGGTCGCCGACCTCAAGGACAACATCAACCAGATGATCGCGAACCTCAAGGAGACGACGAGGACCAACCGCGAGCAGGACTGGCTGAAGACGAACCTCGCGCAGCTGTCGGGGCGGATGCAGGGCCACCGCGACCTGGCGTCGGTCGCGGCGCTGATCCTCTCCGAGCTGGCGCCGCTGGTCCGCGCGCAGCAGGGCGCGTTCTTCCTGGCCCGCGACGACGACCGCGACGGCACGGTGCTGGAGTGCATCGCCGCGTACGGGCTCGCCCAGTCCCGCGCCGGCCTGCGGTTCGCGATCGGCGAGTCGCTGATCGGCCAGGCCGCGGTCGACCACCGCACGATCCTGGTCCACAACGCACCGCCGGAGTACGCGCTGGTGTCGTCCGGCCTCGGCTCGGCCGCGCCGGTGAACCTGATCGTGCTGCCGGTGCTGTTCCAGGGCGAGGTGCTGGGGGTGCTGGAGCTGGCCTCGGTCAACGAGTTCAGCACGGTCCACCAGGACCTGCTGGAGCAGCTGCGGCACACGATCGGCGTCAACGTGAACACGATCCTGTCGAACTCGCGGACCGAAGCGCTGCTGACGGAGTCGCAGCGGCTGGCCCAGGAGCTGCGGGCGCGGTCGGAGCAGCTGCAGGCCCAGCAGGGCGAGCTGCGGCGGTCCAACACCGAGCTGGCCGAGAAGGCGGCGCTGCTGGCCCAGCAGAACCGCGACATCGAGGTCAAGAACAGCGAGATCGAGCAGGCGCGCCAGGAGCTGGAGGAGCGTGCCGGGCAGCTGACGGTGGCGTCGCAGTACAAGACGGAGTTCATGGCGAACATGTCGCACGAGCTGCGGACGCCGTTGAACAGCGCGTTGATCCTGGCGAAGCTGCTGTCGGAGAACCCGGAAGGGAACCTGACGGAGAAGCAGATCCAGTTCGCGAAGACGATCTACGCGGCCGGGTCGGACCTGCAGCAGCTGATCAACGACATCCTCGACCTGGCGAAGGTCGAAGCGGGCCGGCTCGACCTGCAGATGACCGACATCACGCTGCCGGAGCTGGTGGACTACGTCGAGTCGCTGTGCCGCCCGCTGACGGCGGACAAGGGCCTGGAGTTCGCGGTCCACATCGACCCGCCGGTGCCGGGCAGCGTCCACACGGACGAGCACCGCCTCCAGCAGATCCTGCGCAACCTGCTGTCGAACGCGGCGAAGTTCACCGACGAGGGCAGGGTGCGGCTGCACATCCGCGCGGCGGACCCGGCGGAGGTCGAGCAGGAGGCCCTGCGCGGCGCGCCGGGCATCATCGCGTTCGCGGTCGAGGACACGGGCATCGGCATTCCCGAGGAGAAGCTGGCGGTGATCTTCGAGGCGTTCCGCCAGGCGGACGGCACGACGAGCCGCAAGTACGGCGGCACGGGCCTGGGGCTCAACATCAGCCAGCAGCTGACGGAGCTGCTGGGCGGCGAGCTTCGCGTGGTCAGCGAGCCGGGCGTGGGCTCGACGTTCACGCTGTACCTCCCGGTGGCGGCGGCCAACCTGGTCGACCCGGCAGTGACGGCGCTGTCGTCCCCCCGGCTGCCGGCGGTGCCGAGCACGGTGCTGGTGGCAGCCCCGGACGTGACCCCGAAGCGCTTCCACGGCGAGAAGGTCCTGATCGTCGACGACGACCTGCGCAACGTGTTCGCGCTGGCAGCGGTCCTGGAGCAGGCCGGCCTGGAGGTGATCTACGCGGAGACGGGCGTGGACGGAATCCGGGCATTGGAGCGTCACGAAGACACGGCGCTGGTGTTGATGGACGTGATGATGCCGGAGCTGGACGGCAACGCGACGATCGCGGCGATCAGGGCGGAAGCGACCAACGCGGACCTGCCGGTGATCGCGGTCACAGCGAAGGCAACCCCGGAGGACCGGGCAAGGACCCTGGCCAGCGGCGCGGACGACTACATCACGAAGCCAGTGGACACGGACAAGCTGCTGGACGTGATCGCGGCGTCCTTGGAGGCGGACGCCGCGTCGTACGGTGGAGCGGGTGACGGGAATCGAACCCGCGTAGCTAGTTTGGAAGACTAGGGCTCTACCATTGAGCTACACCCGCGTGCCCCCGTCGGTACCCGGGTGCGAGGGTAGCTTAGCGGGACCCGCTAGGCTGATCACACACCCCCCTGGGGGTGTCACGGGATGTGGCGCAGCTTGGTAGCGCATCCGCTTTGGGAGCGGAGGGTCGCAGGTTCAAATCCTGTCATCCCGACTTGGGTCGAGGCTTCGCTTCGTGGGAGCCTCTTACCTCCTTTCTCCTACCCTGGGCCGCCCCCGGGCCCCCACGGTGCCTTTGGTCAGGCTTGGTGGGTCGTTCCAGCCGCCCTCCAGTCATCCGCGACGGTTCCCACAACCAGACGCACTGCCGGCGCGAAGTTCGCTCGATCAGGAAGACGTCCTGCCAAGTCCCCGCGCGGCACGGGCGACGCTCGGCGGCGATGTCACTCAGCCGGATCCGGCACCGGTCGCGAGACCGCAGCCTCCTCCACAGCCGACTGCCGGGCGCGCAGTGCCTGCATCTCGGTCGCGATCCTGGACAGCCGAACGCTCAACGACCAGCCGTAGCTCATCAGCCGGTTGACAATTGCCTCCGCCCGTCGGTCGCCGGTGGCGGAACTGGCTACAACAGCCGCTTCCAGCTGACTTTCCGTGTCTTCATCCCAATCCAATTCGTCCATTATTCGACCGACATACCGAGCGGCGAACTGGTCGTCGCCGAGCCGCAGGTACAGCTGGGCCATCCTGGCGCAGATGATGCCACCGGCGAAGCCCTCGACGCGTTCCAGCCGTCGAAGCAGCTCGAGTGCGCGCCGATGCTCGCCGTACCGCTCAGACCACCGGCGCGCCAGCTCCAACTCCGCCAGATGATGCATGGGGTTCTCGACGCCGGACAACGAATCGAGCTCAGCCAGAATCGTGTCGGTTTCTGCGCGCACCACTTCACCCGAAGAGCCGTTTGCATCAACGTTGGCCGTTTCCCACTCCGACCGCAACACAACCGCCTTGCTCTGACAATACCATCGATCCGGGCCGTCTGTGAGAGACTCAGCTTTCCGGAGCAGCTCCAACGCAGCCTCCGGCTCACCATCCGAAACCAGGATCCGACACGCCTTGTGCAGCACGAATATATCGGTGGGATAGCGACGAACGATTCGATCCAATAAAACTCGACTTCGACGCACATCACGCAAGCTCCAATAGACCTCGGCCAGGTGCGCGGCGTTCGTGGTCATTCGCTGCCGCTTGACAGCGCGGAAGGCAGCGCGAGGATCGCCGATTCCGTACAGCAAAAGAAGGCACGCCTGGCTGGCCAGCTGCAGATCCCGTGGATACTGCCGGGCCAACTGCTGCGTCAGCGGCCTCGACCGCGCAGCGTCGCGGTGTCCCAAAGCCGCGTCGACGATGTCCGGACCTCGATGGCCGGGAATCGTCCGAACCAACCGGCCGACCCGTCTGTCGTCGCGCACCAAGTCGAGTGCGATCCTGTCGGCGATCTCAAGGTGCACCAGCCGGAACCGATTGCCCTCAGCGTAGATCACACCCAACTCGTCCAAGCCGCGCAGCAAGCGCGGAGACAGACAGCGGACCGAACGTATCCGAACAGCGAAGAAAAGCAAATCCACGGCGCGATAGACCATCGTTGCCAACAAGAACAGCACCATAATAAGAACGAACTGATTATCGAGCCCGAGCGCCAGTACCAGAATGACTACCAATACCGGACGAGCCCACAATTTATCCGCAAAGGGCAGAGCTGACCAGAACGGCAACGCGTGCGCAGCGTCAGCCTTGGTGTCAAAAAGTGAGATCACTCTCCCAATGCTGACCACCTGCAACATCAATCCCAACCAGATGAAGTCGCGATAATTCCACTCGGTCGGCACCACGAGCGATACGTTCACCCAGAACGAGTCCATTATCGAGCCACCATGCCGATATAGCGCAACGATTGGGTCGTTATCGAACATTGCGACTATTTCAGTGAACATACCGACAGCTCGAGTCAGATGCAGAAAAACCGCATAAGTGATCACCGTCCCCAAAAGTGAAACACATATCTGGCCGACTTCTGAACGCTGAACGAACCAGGGCAAGGGAATACCGAAGACCCGCAAGGGCCGATACGGGTTCAGTCCGGCCGCAATGCTCACAGCAGTAGTCAACGCCATGGCGGGGGATCCGACGTACCAGCCTATCGAAAGCGCGGTGAGTGTCACGAGCACGATGGTCGTGCGGCGCACGCGAATGTCGTGATTCACCTCGCTGAGCCGGCCGGTGGACGAACTCGAGGAGAGCGCTACGGCCTCCAACACGCGGCTCAGGCGGGGATCATGCCTGGCCAATGCCGAACCATCCAGACGATCGCGCAAGAAGACCGACCAGAGCGCGGCTCGTGGGTCGGCGGAGTCCAAGATCTGCCGGGGAACTTCGGTTCGCGAACACACTTGGAGGGCGATGTGCAGCAGCAGCGGGTTGGTCAACACCTGCCGGAGCAAGTGGGGCCGACGCGCCTCCGCCAGCTGGTCGAACCAGGTGAACCGCTCACGAAGCAGTTTCGCCACGTCCCGCTCGCGCAATGGCCGGAGCGTGTACTGGCCGAACTCGTAGAACGACAGCCGTTCGGCTGTGACGGCGGATAGCGCGCTCCCCGGCCGGCGCAACACCAGCACCGGAAGCCGGGAGGCGTGGGCGATGATCGCCTGCCACAGCGAATCCGCGCCCTCACTGTCGACTTCATCGAAGCCGTCCACTGCCAGCATGATCCGGCCCTCGTCGACCAGCTGACGCAGGTTCGACCGGCGGAACTGCGGGTACCTGCGGTGGAGGACCCGGCTGGCCCAAACAGCGAGATCCCGGGCCCGGGCGGCCTCGGAATGCCGCCTCCACCGCCGGGGGTGCCAGTCCCGGGCGCTGACCAAGTCGACGACGCATGCCGGTTCATCGCCCGCCGCCAGCCCGGTTCGTCGCACTTCGACGGCCAGATAGGACTTGCCCGCACCGGCGTCACCGACCACCTCCGCACATCGACCCGCGGTGAGCATGGCGAGCAACTCACTGGCGGGTTCGGCCAGCGCGTCGTCGCTCGCATCCACCATCCTGATCGGGAGCTGGAACTCGTCGCGACGCTGTCGAAGTACCAGCGAGCGGTCGTTGCGCATAGTGGTGATCAACAATCGCCAGCGCTCCCGGTCGGACAGCCTGGCCGTTCGCAGCGTTCGGCCGACCTGCCACAGGTAGGGCACGAAGGGCACCAGCAGCGCCAGGAAGCCCCACCAGCCCTGGTTGTTGTTCAGGAAACCGTTCATCAACAGCTGAAGTCGGCCCTGCGCGCTCCGCGTTACGCGTATCACCCAGCCGGCGGTTGTCGGCTGCCAGCTCACCTTCTTGTCACATTGTGCAACTAATCGACAACCTTTAGTGACTACGCCCTCCGTCTCGAGTTGCGCACGGTCATTTGAACGCCACCACGTTTCGCGCCGCCCACTCCGCGAACGGACGCGGTGGGCGGCCCAGCACTCGCGAGACGTCCGGGCTCACCCGCTGCTCCGCCGGCCTCGGTGTCCCCAGGATGTCCAGCGTTGCCTCCGCGACCTCCGGTGGCATGAAGGCCGTCAACGAAGAAAACGCCTCCGCGCGCGTCTGCGGGATGAACTCCACCGGCTCCCCCAGCGCCTCTCCGATCGCCGCCGCTTGGGCGCGCGGCGAGATCAACCCCGGGCCTGTCAGCTCGTACGTACGCCCCGAGTGTGCGGAGTCCAAGAGCGCCGCCGCTGCCACCGCCGCGATGTCCGTTGGGTCGATCACCGGCAAGGCCACGTCGCCGAATGGGGCCGCCAGCTTGCGGGATCTACGCACGCTTTCCGCCCACTGCAACGCGTTTGACGCGAACCCAGCCGGGCGCAACACCGTCCACGGAAGGCCCGACACCCGCACCTCGTCCTCGAAGACCGCCGGGTGACGGCCCGTTCCGACGCCCTGCGACGACAACAACACGACCCGCGCGCCGTCGATCCGGTCCAGCACCGGCTTCAAAGGTCCTTGGAACCCTGGCGGCAGCAGCAAGAACACCGCCGAGGCCCCCTCGAAAGCCGGGCGCAACGTCGCCGCGTCCGACAAGTCACCCTGATGAGGCCCATTGCGGGACACCGCCCGCACCTCTTCACCCGCCGCGGTCAGCGCCTCCACCAACGGCCGTCCGACGTTGCCCGTCGCTCCCATGACTGTGATCATGCGAGCGACGCTACATTCCGACGTATAGTAGGTACCTAGAGGAAAGTAGTGGCTGGAGGCCCCGAAAGTGACCGGAACCACACCCGAGTTGGCCTGTCCGATCGCGCCTGTCGTCGACGTCGTCTTCAGCCGGTGGACCACGCCGATCCTGTGGACGCTCAACGAATACGGGCGGCAGCGGTTCGTCGAACTCGAACGCCGCATCGCCACCATCACGCCGAAAGTGCTCACCCAGCGGCTGCGCCAGATGGAACGCGACGGCCTGATCACCCGGACCTACCACGCCGAGGTCCCGCCGCGCGTCGAGTACGAGATCAGCGACCTGGGTCGCAGCCTTGGCCCGCTCTTCGCCAGTCTCGCCGACTGGTCACCCAACCTCGACAAGGTCGAAGCCGCGCGACAGGCCTACGACGACCGTTCGCGCAGCTCCGCCAGGTAGTTCACCACTAGGGCGAAACGTCCAGGTAGTCGAGGTTCGCCGGACCGTCGGCGGTGGTCGCGGTCAGGCGGATCGTGTGCGGGCCCGCGGCCAGAGCCACCGTGCGCGACACCGTGCTCCACGTCGTCCACGCACCGGTCGATGGGAACGGCACCCCCGCGGCGACGACCGTTCCGTCCACCGAAATGTCCACTGGGCGCGCCGTCGTCGTGCCGTTCGCGTAGCCGAACGTCAGCGTCGATGCCGGTCCGCTCACCTGCCACTCGACGTAGCTGCCGATCGCGTTCGCGCCGTTCGCGAAGCCCGTTCCCGAAAAACCTGCGTGATTCGAGTCGATCGTGCCGCCCGCCGAGAGTGACGCCGACTCCGCTTCGTAGCGAGAAGCACCCGACGACAAGCGGTACAGCACCGTCGCATGTGAAGGCACCGAAGCGCTGATCGACCCCGAAGTCGTGCGGATCGCCTTGGTCCACAAGTCCTTCAGCGTGTACGACGACGCGCTGCCGATGCCCGTCGCGGAAGCCGAAGTGCTGATCGTCGCCGTCGCCGTCGTCTCGTTGGACAGCGCCACCGCGCGGTCGCCGTTGGCCAGGACCTTGCTGTAGACGACCAGACCGCCGTTCGAACTGAGCACCGTCGCCTGCTTGCCCAGCGGATCCTGGTCCAGCGCGATCACGTCGGTGTTCTTCAGGATCGAGAAGCTGTCGTCGGACACCTTGCGCAGGTCGCTGCCGATGAGCAGCGGTGCGGCCATCATCGCCCACAGGCTGAAGTGCGTGCGGTACTCCGCCGCGGTCATGCCGCCGTTGCCGACCTCCAGCATGTCCGGGTCGTTCCAGTGTCCGGGACCGGCGTACTGCGCGAGACCGCGATTCGTCTGAGCTTTGGCGATCATGCTCGACCACTTGTCCGAGATGTCACCGGTGGAGCGCCACAGGTTGCCGACCGGGGCGGCCCAGGTCCACGGCTTGTTCTGGCCCCATTCGCAGATCGAGTACGCGATCGGGCGGCCGGACTTCGCGAGCGCGTCCCGCATCGCCTTGTACCGCTGCTGCGCGTCGACACCCTGGTTGTTGCAGTTGTCGTACTTCAGGTAGTCGACGCCCCAGGAGGCGAACAGGTTCGCGTCCTGCTGCTCGTGGCCGAGCGCGCCCGGGAAGCCCGCCTTGTTGCACGTGTGCGTCCCGGCGCTGGTGTAGATGCCGAACTTCAGCCCCTTCCCGTGGACGTAGTCGGCGAGTGCCTTGATGCCGTGCGGGAAGCGCGCCGGGTCCGGGACGAGGTCGCCCTTCGCGTCGCGGTCCGGCAGTGCCCAGCAGTCGTCGATGTTGACGTAGGTGTAGCCGGCGTCCTTGAGCCCCTTGCTCACGAAGATGTCGGCGATACCCCGGATCATCGTCTCGGTGAAGTCCGCCTTGCACTGCGTGGAGTTCCAGTTGTTGAACCCCATCGGCGGGGTGCGCAGGAGCCCGTTTTCCAAGGCGGAAGCCGGGGTTTGACTCAGGACGGTGCCGCTGGCCGCGAGCGCGAAGGCGGCCGCCGCGACCGCCGTGCGACGGAGGAAGGACATGCTTGCTCCCTGGTGGAGACATCGGAGGTCTACACCAGTTAGTAAAGAGTCCTGCCTAACCGGAGGTCAAGAGATCATGTATCAGATATGAAATTCGGGTTCCGCTGGCCGGGACGCTATTCCGTCACCTGCCGGGCCGTCGCCATCGCGCGTTCGGTCTCCCAGAACGCCCGCATCGACGTGATCAGCCCGTCCTCGCCCACGCGGTAGACGAACACGCCGTCGGTGTCGACGCGGTAGCCGCCCGGCAGGTACGTCGTGATCGTGCCGACGTTGGCGCACTCGTCCCCCGCCGCATGGGAGTCGCGGATCGTGAACTGGAAGCGCTCGACGTTCGCGATCGTCTTGTCCCAGAACGCGCTGATCCCGTCGCGGCCGTGGTGGCCTTTGCCCTCTTCGTCGAAGAGCGACGGCCCGACCGGGTCTTCGACGACCGCGTCACCGGCGAACAAGCCGAGCCACGCCTCCTTGTCCCCCGCCGTCACCGCGGTCATCGACGCGAACGCCGCGCGCCGCGCCGGCGGCTGCTCCGCCGCCGTGTCCCAGCTGACCTGCACGCCCATGGCCGTCACCCCTCGAACTTCGCGATGATCTCGGTGCCGAACTTGCGGATCGCTTCGAGCTTCGGCTCGATCGGCGCGTCGAAGCCGACGCCGTCGAACACCCACGGCATCGTGATGATGTCGGTGACGCCAACCTCGGCCTGCTCGCGGTAGCCGTCGAGGCCGAACTTGTCGATGCAGACGGCCTGGTACTCGAACGGGTCGTCGGCGCGGCCGCGCTCGGCCAGTAGTTCCTTGATCCTTGCGATGGTGTCGCGCAGCTCCTCGAGCTTCATCATCGCCGAGGACCAGCCGTCGGCGACGCGGGCCGCGCGCTTCAGCGCGACCTCGGTGTGGCCGCCGATGTAGAACGGCACCCGCGACGGCGGCGCCGGGCTCATCTGGATCTTGTCGAAGTCGTAGAAGTCGCCGTGGTACTCGACCATTCCGCCGTCGAGGATCAGCCGGAGGACGTCGATGGCCTCGTCGACGCGCTTGCCGCGCTTCTCGAACGGCACGCCGCAGTACTCGAACTCCTGCGGCAGCCAGCCGACGCCGAGCCCGAGGCCGAACCGGCCGCCGGTGAGCACCGACGCCGAGCCGACCTGGCGCGCCAGCAGCACCGGGTTGCGCGAGCCGAGCTTGAGCACGGACGTGTAGAAGTGGATCCGGCTGGTGACCGCACCCATCGCCGCGGTCGCGACGAGCGGGTCCACCCAGGGGGTGTCCGCGGTCCAGAAGCGGCTGCCGTCGGGGGTGTACGGGTAGTCCGTGTCCACCGTTTCGGCGTAGAAGAGCGAGTCCGGCAGGGCGATGGAGGCGAAGCCGGCCTCTTCGGCGGCCCGGGCGAGCCCGCCCAGCTGATCGAGGGGGTTCATCGCGATCGACAGGGTGAACTTCATGGTGTCGAACTATAACGTGTTCTAGTTTCTTCGGCCAGCTCTGACGGTGTGCCGGGTCACTCGCCGGGAACCCTCCGCGTAACGTCCGCGTTGTCCGAATCAAAGGTGACTTCCGGTCACCGAGCCCCGAACTTCTGGGAGTGGTCCATGGGCACCGCGATCTTCCTGATCGTGCTCGTCGTCGTGATCGTCGGTGGCGGCCTCTATTTCTCGCGGCAGCGCGCCGCGGCCCGGCAGCGGGAGCTCGACGACGCCAAGGCCGACGCCCGGCGCCTCGTCGAACGGCTCGGCGGCCAGGTCCTCAACCTCAACGGCAACGACACCGCCTCGATGCAGGCGATGGCCGACGCGAGCGAGCGCTACAACGCCGCCGGCTCGCAGCTGGAGCAGGCGCGCACGATCGAACAGGCCCGGCTGGTGAAGGACACCGCCGTCGAAGGCCTCTACTACGTCCGCGCGGCGCGGGTCGCGATGGGCATGGACCCCGGCCCGCAGCTGCCGGAGGAGGCCGAGCGCGAGCGCGCCGGCAAGGTCACCGAGCGCCGGGACGTCGACGTCGAGGGCCAGCACTACGCGGCCTCGCCCGACGCCGGCCAGGACACGCCGTACTACTACCCCGGCGGCCGCGTCGCCGGGCGGCCGGTGCCGCAGGGCTGGTACAGCGAGCCGTGGTGGAAGCCCGCGCTCGTCGCCGGCGCCTGGGGCCTCGGGTCGATGTTCCTGTTCAGCGCGATGTTCTCCGGCATGGGCGGCATCGCCAGCGCGTCGGCCTGGGAGTCCGGCTACGACGCGGGCCAGCAGGACGCGCTCGAGTCCGGTGACGCGGGCGGCGACGGCGGTGACGGCGGCGGAGACTTCGGTGGCGACGGCGGCGGCGACATGGGCGGCGGCGACTGGGGCGGCGGCGGTTTCGACGGCGGCGGCTTCGACGGTGGGGGCTTCGACGGCGGCGGTTTCGACTTCTGACGCCCGGAAAGCCATGAACGACTCTTTCCTGTCGTCTGACGACAGGAAAGAGTCGTTCATGTCAGTTCTGGCAGGTGGGGCACCAGTACAGGTTGCGGCCCACCAGTTCCGAGTTCGCCACCGGAGTCCCGCACACCAGGCAGGGATCGCCCGCGCGGCGGTAGACGTAGACCTCGCCGCCGTGGCGGTCCACCCTCGCCGCGCGGCCCATCGCCTCGGCCAGGTGCTCGGGCCGGACCGTGTCGATGCGGCCGACGCGGACGCCGTCGCGCATCAGGGCCACCAGGTCGGCCCACATGTCTTCCCACAGCGCCCGGTCGAGCGCGCGGCCCGGCGTCAGTGGGGCGACGCCGTGGCGGAACAGCACCTCGGCGCGGTACACGTTCCCGACGCCGGCCAGCACCGCCTGGTCCATCAGCAGCGCCGCGATCGACGTCTTCGAGCGCGAGATGCGCTCCCACGCCCGCTCGGGCTTCGCGCCGCGGCGCAGCGGATCGGGTCCGAGCCGGGCCTTGATCGCGTCGGCCTGGTCCGGGGACAGCAGTTCGCACCGAGTCGGCCCGCGCAGGTCCGTCCAGTGCGTCCGGCCCGCCAGCCGGAGCCGGACCTGGCCCACCGGTTCCGGCGCGGGCAGCGGGGACTCGCCGAACGTGCCGTAGAGGCCCAGGTGGATGTGCACGATCCCGGCCGGGCCGTAGTCGTGGAAGAGGTGCTTGCCGTACGCCTCGGCGCCGGCGAACACCCGACCGTCCAAACGGGACGCTTCGGCGGCGAACCGGCCCTGCGGGCTGCTCACCGCGACCGGCGCGCCGGCGTACCGGTGCTTGTGCAGCCGCGCGAGCCGGTGGAGCGTGTGCCCCTCGGGCATCAGGCCTCCGGCAGCGCCGGCGGCGTCCCGGTGCGCTCGTAGTCCAGCAGCTGCTGGACGCGGCGGGCGTGCCGCTCCTCCGGTGAAACCTCGGTCGCCAGGAAGGCTTCGACGATCTCGGTGGCCTGCTCGGCGGTGTGCATCCGAGCACCGACGCCGATCAGCTGGGCGTGGTTGTGCTCGCGGCACAGCTGGGCGGTCTCGACGCTCCACGCGAGGCCGGCACGGGCGCCGGGCACCTTGTTCGCGGCGATCTGCTCGCCGTTGCCCGAGCCGCCGACCACGATGCCGCGGCTGCCCTCGTCGGCCACGACGCGCAGCGCCGTCTCGACGCAGAAGGCCGGGTAGTCGTCGGCCGCGTCGTAGACGTGCGGACCGATGTCGGTGACCTCGTGGCCCTGCTTCTCCAGGTGAGCCACCAGGTGGTTCTTCAGCTCGAAACCGGCATGGTCGGATCCCAAGTAGACACGCACGGCTGGAGTCTGCCATCAGGTCCGAATTCGGGCATGCTCCGGGGGTGGGGATCCGGGAGCAGAGCGGGTACGACGTCCGGCTCGACTGGGGTGGCGAAGGCGTGGCCGCGCTCGGCCGGGAATGCGCCGTGCTGGTCGTCGTCGACGTGCTTTCCTTCAGCACCACCACGGATCTCGTGGTCGGGCGCGGCGGCCGCGTGCTGCCGGTGCGGTGGCGAGACGAACGCGGGATCGCCCACGCGCGGGCGGCCGGCGCGGTGATCGCGGGCGAGGGTGCGTTCACCCTCCGGCCGTCTTCTGTGACGGAGATCCCGCCGGGGACGCTGCTCGCGCTCCCGTCGCCCAACGGCGCCACGCTGTGCGACGCGGCCGCGGCGACCGGCGCGCACGTCCTCGCGGGCTGCCTGCGCAACGCGTCCGCCGTCGCCGCGAAGGCACTCGAGCTGGGCGGGCCGGTTGGGCTGATCGCCGCCGGGGAACGCTGGGGTGTGGACATCTTCGGCGGCGGCGAGACCTTCGGGCCGCTGCGGCCGTGCGTCGAAGACCAGATGGGGGCCGGCGCGATCGCCGCCGCCCTGGCCGGACTGGGCGCGAAGCTGTCCCCCGAAGCCGCGCTCGCCGCCCGGTCGGTCGACGTCGGCGCCCTGGCGTCCTGCGTCTCCGGCCGCGAGCTGACCGAGGCGGGCCACGGCGGCGACGTCGCGCTGGCTTCCCGGCGAGACGTGAGCGATGCTGCCCCGATGCGGATCGAAGGAGTACTGGCATGACCGGCCGCTGGATCGAGGTCGCCGACGGCGTGCACGCGCGCCGCTACGAGGAGCTGGACCTGACCGTCGGGCTGGTGGTCGGCGCCGACCGCTGCCTGGTCGTCGACACCCGCGGCGACCTGGAGCAGGGCGCCGAGCTGGCGGCGGCGGTCCGCGAGCTGACGCCGCTGCCGTGGTCGGTCGTCTTCACGCACGCGCACTTCGACCACACCTGGGGCACCGAAGCGTTCGGCCCGTGCGCCGTCTGGGCGCACGAAGGCTGCCGCGCCGAGCTGACCGAATACGCCGAGGGCGCCCGCGCCAAGTGGATCGACTACTACCGCGAACAGGGCAAGGCGCAGACCGCCGACGCCATCGCGCGCACCACGTTCGTGGTGCCCGACCACCTGTTCACCGACCGGACCGAGCTCGACCTCGGCGGCCGCACGGCCGTCCTGCTGCACCCCGGCCGGGCCCACACCGACCATGACGTCGTCGTGCACGTGCCGGACGTGGACGTACTCTTCGCCGGCGACGTCGTCGAGAACGCCGAACACGGCTTCAGCGCGTTCTCCTTCAGCGCCGAATCGGACCTGACCGCCTGGCCGGACACCTTCGACCGGCTCCTCGAGCTGCGGCCGCGGGTGATCGTGCCCGGTCACGGCGACCCCGTCGACGCCGACTTCGTCCGCTACCACCGCCACGGCCTGCACGAGCTGATCGCGCTCAAGGCCGCCATGGGCCGCGGCGAGACGACCGAGGCGGCCGCCGTGGCAGCCTCCCGCTACCCCAGCGACGTCACCTTGGCCGCCCTCGCGACGCCCTAGTCGAAGTTCAGCTCGCCCGAACGAGTGCGCTTGAGCTCGAAGAAGTCCGGGTAGCTCGACAGCGCGACAGCGCCGTCGAACACCTTCAGGGCGTCTTCGCCGCGCGGGATCGAGCTGAGCACCGGGCCGAAGAACGCGACGCCGTCGATGTGGATCGTCGGGGTGCCGACGTCCATGCCGACCGGGTCCATGCCCTCGTGGTGGCTCTTGCGCAGCGCCTCGTCGTACTCGGTGGAGTGGGCGGCGTCGTAGAGCTCGGCCGGCGCGCCGATGGCGGCGAGCGCCTCCTTGATCACCGCGTCGCGGTCCTTGTTGTCCTGGTTGTGGTAGCGCGTGCCGAACTCGGTGTAGTAGTCGCGCAGCACCTCTTCGCCCTTGAGCTGCGACAGCGCGACCGCGACGCGCACCGGGCCCCAGCCCTGCGCCAGCGACTCCTTGTACTTCTCCGGCAGCTCGTCGCGGCCCTCGTTCAGCACCGACAGGCTCATGATCCGGAAGTGCAGGTCGAGGTCCCGGTGCTTCTCCACCTCCAGGATCCAGCGCGAGGTGATCCAGGCGAACGGGCAGATCGGGTCGAAGTAGAAGTCGACCCTCGTGGGCTGCTGGGCAGCGGTCATCAGGTACTCCTGTGCGGTGTCAGGTCCGGTCCCGGGGGCGGGCACACCCCCACACAGCGGGCCAACACCGCCGGGCGCGGGCTTGTTCCCTTATCGCCCGCCACCCCGTCCCCATGATTGGATGCGGGGAGTTGAAAACCGATACCAACGACCAGAGGTGCCTGTGCCCGCCCCCAACCTGACCCGCGACCAAGCCAAGCTGCGCGCGGACCTGCTCGAAGTCACCGCGTACGACGTCGAGCTGGACCTCACCGACGGCCACGGCGGTCCCGGGGAGAAGACCTTCGCGTCGACGACGACCGTCCGGTTCTCCAGCGCCCGGGCCGGCGAAGACACGTGGGTCGACCTCGTCGCCGACCGCGTGCACTCGGCCACCCTGAACGGCGCGGACGTCGACGTCAGCGCGTACATCGAGGACAAGGGCATCGCGCTCGCCGGCCTGGCCGAGGCGAACGAGCTCACGGTCACCGCCGACTGCCGGTACATGAACTCCGGCGAGGGCTTGCACCGGTTCGTCGACCCGGTCGACGACGGCGTCTACCTGTACACGCAGTTCGAGACGGCCGACGCCAAGCGGATGTTCGCCTGCTTCGACCAGCCCGACCTCAAGTCCGTCTACCGGCTCACCGTGATCGCGCCGAAGGACTGGAAGGTCATCTCGAACACCGCGGCCGAATCCACCGAGGAGACGCCCGAAGGCGCCGTCCGCACGGTGTTCAAGGAGTCCGAGCGGCTCTCGACGTACCTGATCGCGCTGATCGCCGGCCCGTACGCCGAGTGGCGCGACGAGTACACCGACGAGCACAAGGCCATCCCGCTCGGCATCTACTGCCGCGCGTCGCTGGCCGAGCACATGGACGCCGATCGCCTCTTCACCGAGACCAAGCAGGGCTTCGGCTTCTACCACGAGAAGTTCGGCACGCCCTACCCGTTCTCCAAGTACGACCAGCTGTTCGTGCCCGAGTTCAACGCGGGCGCGATGGAGAACGCCGGCGCGGTGACCTTCCTGGAGGACTACGTCTTCCGCAGCCGCGTCACCCGCTACGCCTACGAGCGGCGCGCCGAGACGCTGCTGCACGAGATGGCGCACATGTGGTTCGGCGACCTCGTCACCATGCGCTGGTGGGACGACCTGTGGCTGAACGAGTCGTTCGCGACCTTCGCGAGCGTCCTGGCCCAGGCCGAGGCGACCGAGTACAAGAACGCGTGGACCAGCTTCGCGAACATCGAGAAGTCCTGGGCCTACCGGCAGGACCAGCTGCCCTCGACGCACCCGATCGCGGCCGACATCGTCGACCTGCACGCGGTCGAGGTCAACTTCGACGGCATCACCTACGCCAAGGGCGCGAGCGTGCTCAAGCAGCTCGTCGCCTACGTCGGGCTGGACCACTTCCTCGACGGCCTCAAGGTGTACTTCGGCAAGCACGCCTGGGGCAACGCGACCCTGGCCGACCTGCTGGGCGCGCTGGAGGAGGCGTCCGGGCGCGACCTGTCGTGGTGGAGCGCGCAGTGGCTGGAGACGACCGGGCTCAACTCCCTGAGCCCGCGCTACGAGGTCGGCGCGGACGGGAACTTCGCCTCGTTCGCCGTCGTGCAGTCCGGCGCGAAGCCGGGCGCCGGTGAGCTGCGCACGCACCGCGTCGCCGTCGGGATCTACGACGAGGACGGCTCGGGCAAGATCGTCCGGACCCAGCGCGTCGAACTGGACGTCGACGGCGAGCGCACCGAGGTGCCCGACCTGGTCGGGCGGCCCGCGGGCAAGCTCGTGCTGGTCAACGACGACGACCTGACGTACTGCACGATGCGGCTCGACCCGGCGTCCCTGACGACGCTGATCGACCGCGTCGCCGACATCACCGAGCCGCTCCCGCGGACGCTGTGCTGGTCGGCGGCGTGGGAGATGACGCGCGAGGCCGAGCTGAAGGCCCGCGACTTCGTCACGCTGGTCCAGCGCGGCATCCACACGGAGACCGAGGTCGGCGTGGTCCAGCGGCTGCTGCTGCAGGCCCAGACGGCGTTGAACTCCTACGCGGAGCAGGAGTGGGCGGCCTCGACCGGCTGGCCGGCGTTCACGACCCGGCTGCTGGAGCTGGTCCACGGCGCCGAAGCTGGCTCGGACCACCAGCTGGCGTTCGTCAACTCGCTGGCCGGGTCGGTGCTGGACGCTGCTGTCCTGGACGTGGTGGCCGGCTGGCTGGACGGATCGGCGCCGCTCGAGGGTCTGACGGTGGACACGGACCTGCGCTGGCGCCTGCTGCACGCGCTGGTGGCGCACGGCAAGGCCACGGCGTCCGAAATCGACGCCGAGCTGGCCCGCGACAACACGGCGACAGGCCGCCGCCAGGCGGAGCGCGCACGGGCGTTGCGCCCGACGGCGGAGGCCAAGTCCGACGCGTGGCAGCGCGCGGTGTACGACGACGAGCTGCCGAACGCAGTCAGCGACTCGCTCATCTCGGGCTTCTCACACCCGGGTCAGAAGGCGCTGCTGGGCTCGTACGTCGAGAAGTACTTCGAGGTGATCGACGAGGTGTGGCAGCGGCGCTCGAGCGAGCGGGCGCAGCCGATCGCGATCGGGCTGTACCCGTCGTGGGCCGTGGCCCCGGAGACGGTGACGGCCTCGGACGAGTGGCTGAAGGACGAGCACTCGCACGCCCTGCGCCGGTTGGTGTCGGAGGGCCGGGCGGGGATTGTGCGGGCGCTGGCGGCGCGGGACTTCGACGCGCAGGCCTGACTGGACGCGGCAGACATGAGAAGAGCCCCGCACCTGACCGAGGTGCGGGGCTCTTCGTCAAGACACTCAGCGGGGCGCGGGGCCCGCCTGGTCGGACAGCATGCGCAGCGCGTTCACCAGGCCGCTGACCAGCCCGCGCACCAGGTCGCCCTCCTTGAAGGACGCCACCATGCTCGCCACCGCCAGCTTGGCGCCGCGGTCGGGCAGGCGGACGAACGCCGTCTTGCCCGTCACGATCTCGATCAGCTTTTCGCCCGGCGAGACGGCGATCAGGACCGAGTTCGCCGGGTCCGCCATCGTCGCGTGCAGCTTCTCCGCCGCCACCCGGCTGTCCGCGCCCAGCTCGCCGAGGTACAGGCTGAAGTCGAGGCCGGTTTCCCGGCTCGCGAACGTCAGCGCCTCGTCGAGACGGCTCAGCTGGCGGGTGTTGAACGGGCTCGTCGGCGCCTCGGGCTCGTACATCTTCGCGGCCGACACGCGGCCGCTCGACGTCAAAGCCTCGCCGTAGCCCAGCTCGGACTCGTCGACGCGCTTCGTCAGCTCACCAGTTGCCACGAGCGCCTCCCGCCGCGGTCGGGGCGCCCTCGGGCGCGCTGTTCTCGGCTCCGGCGTGCCGGTGCCCCGCGCCGACCCCTTCGGGGTTGGCGCTCCACCACATGGCCGGGTACTCCCAAGCCTGGCCGGACCGGTACCGCGAGGCGCCGGCGGACCTGCGCCGGAGCGTCAGCAGCCCGGCGAGACCGTAGATGGCCAGCGGGATCACGGCGAAGACCACGATCGTCTCGACAACGTTCACGGCGCTGAGCGTATCGGATGACCTCCGAGAACACTTCAGGCACCGCGCGCGCCGCACTCGACCGTTCGTCGTAAGCCGAGTGCCGTCCGCCGCTTGGCTCGCGGTCACTGGAACGTTGGGGCGAAGACCGTCGGGCCGAAAGGTTGCAACTCAACGTACAGGCGGCCGCACCCGCCGCTGTCGTCTTGTCGCAGCCTTGAAATCCTCGTAGCTTTTTCACCTGTACGGGCCTTGCGCCCCGCTCCCCAGCCCCAGCAGGTAACGCACCGGTCCCAGGAGGCCTTGCCATGAACAGCGCCCACACCCCCGCACAGGCGATCACTGAGACCACCTCGTCACCCAGCGACATCGAATTCGTGCCCGGAACGCGTGTGACGGCGGGCACAAGGGTTACCCGGGGTACACGCGTCACTCGCGGTACACGCGTGACGGCGGGAACGCGGGTCACGGCGGGCACCCGGGTGACGGCGGGGACGCGCGTCACGCGGGGTACGCGAGTCACCAGGGGCACTCGCGTCACGATGGGCACGCGTGTGACGGCCGGCACGCGAGTCACGTGCGGCACTCGTGTCACGCGGGGCACGCGGGTGACCCGCGGCACGCGCGTCACGATGGGGACCCGCGTCACCTGCCAGAGCGACTACGCGCTCGCTGCCTGACCCGTACTCCAGGGCCGCCCGCACTACCTGAACACGCGCAAGCACCCGGCTCGCCCCGGCCGCCGCACAGGCAGCCGGGGCGCCGGCATGTTCAGGGCTCCGTCAACCTGCCGACACTAAGCGGCGGAGCCCAGATACGGACGCCAGAGCGGATCGGCCTCCTTGGAGTGCGCGAGCAGCCGCCAATGCGGGCCGTGGGGCGCCCGCGGGACGACGCGCAGCCGCCAGCCGATCTCCGAGAGCAGCCGGTCCGCCTTGCGGTGGTTGCACTTGGCGCAGCAGGCGACGCAGTTCGTCCAGGCGTGAGGTCCGCCACGGCTGCGCGGGATGACGTGGTCGATCGTCTCGGCCCGCCCCCCGCAGTACGCGCAGCGGTACCGGTCGCGGTGCATCAGCCCGGCACGGGTGAGCGGCACCTGCGCCCGGTAGGGCACCCGCACGTACGTGCTGAGCCGGATCACCGACGGCACCGGCAGCGAAACCTTCGCCGAATGCAGCTCGATGCCGCCCGGGTCGCCGTGCACCACTTCGGCCTTGCCGCACATCACCAGCACCACGGCCCGCCGCAACGGCAACGCGGTCAGCGGCTCGAAGGTGGCGTTGAGCAGGAGAACCCGGCGCCGGCCCCAAGACGGGGCGGCTCTACTACGCTGTCCGGGCGGGCGGGTAACTCCCCCTGGGCGGTTCCCCGCTCCGGCCGGGACGGGACCGCCGGATGCGGTACCCCCCGGATAGGCGCGCAGGACCACCTCTGGCGTCTCGTCGGCCATGGCTTGGCCGGAGGCGCCGCGGGGGCTGGGTTGTCGGTCTGGCACTCGACCACCTCCAGGGGCGTAGGCATAGTCGACCACAGAACAGGCCCCCAGCGCACGTGTGTTACAAGACGTGTCACATCCGCGCGACCCAACATCCACTTACAGTTGGGCTCCCCGACCTGATCGGAAGGATGATCGAACTCCCGTGTCCCCCTTGCTCACCGCCGCCGGCCAGACGCCGTGCATCACCGACGCGTCCACCTTGTGCTACCAGGTGTACAAGGCCACCGGCAACGAGTGGCTCGCCGGCTCGACGAACTGGCTGCTGACCAAGCCGCTCAAGATCCTGATGATCATCGTGATCGCGTTCGTCGTCCGGCTGCTGATCAAGCGGCTGATCAACCGCGTCACGACGCTCCCCCGAGGCAGCGGGAAGCTGCCCGCGCTGCTGCGCCCCCTGCGTGAGCGCGCTCCCGAGGTGCTCGGCTCCGCCGTGATCGAACGGCGCCGCCAGCGCGCCCAGACCATCGGCTCGGTGCTCAAGTCGATGTCGACGTTCCTGATCTACGGCCTCGCGTTCATCCTCGTGCTGGGCGAGCTGGGCATCAACCTCGGCCCGATCATCGCCTCGGCCGGCATCATCGGCGTCGCGATCGGGTTCGGCGCGCAGAACCTCGTCAAGGACTTCCTGTCCGGCATCTTCATGATGGTCGAGGACCAGTACGGCGTCGGCGACGTCGTGGACATCGGCGAGGCGACCGGCACGGTCGAGGCCGTCGGCCTGCGGATCACCACGCTGCGCGACCTCAAAGGCACGGTCTGGTACGTCCGCAACGGTGAAGTCCTGCGCGTCGGCAACTCGAGCCAGGGATTCGCGGTCGCGGTCGTCGACGTCCCCCTCGGCTACACGACCGACGTCGAGCGCGCGACGACCGTGCTCGGCGAGGCGGCTTCGGCCGCCGCCGAAAGCGACCTGCTCAAGGACAACGTCCTGGAGCCGCCGGAGATGCTGGGCGTGGAGAGCGTCACCCCGGAGGGCATCCAGCTGCGGCTGACCGTGAAGGTGCGGCCGGGCAAGCAGTGGGCGGTCCAGCGGGCCTTGCGCGCCCAGCTGCTGGCGGCCCTGGAAGAGGCCGGTTTCGAGCCCCCGCTCGGCCGGCTGTTCCCCGGCGCGGCCGCGGCCATCGACAAGTAGCGCCCCGGGCCCGGGCCGTGAGCTGCCTCACGACCCGGGCTTCGTCGTTACGCTGGGAAGCGGGTTCACGACCTTCCGGGCACGGGCGGACCGGGCGTCGGGAACGCGGAACCGAAGGGCAAAATGGAAGGCGTGTCTGCAGTGAGCGAACCGGCGAACCTCTACGAAGCGGTCGGCGGCGAACCGACGTTCCGCCGCATCGTCGGGCGGTTCTACGAGGAAGTCGCGAAGGACGAGATCCTCCGCCCGCTCTACCCCGAGGAGGACCTCGGCCCGGCCGAGGAGCGCTTCCGGCTGTTCCTCATGCAGTACTGGGGCGGCCCGCACACCTACTCCGACCGGCGCGGGCACCCGCGGCTGCGGATGCGCCACGCGCCGTTCAAGATCGGGCCGATCGAGCGGGACGCCTGGCTGCGCTGCATCCGGATCGCCGTCGACGAGGAGAACCTCGAGGAGCCGTACCGCGGTCAGCTCTGGGCGTACCTGGAGATGGCGGCGCACAGCATGATGAACAGCTTCGTATGAGACCCGGAGCCTGGTGGCAGGACGCCGTCTTTTACCAGGTCTACGTGCGCTCGTTCGCCGATTCGGACGGTGACGGCGTCGGAGACCTGGAGGGCATCCACTCCAGGCTCGGTTACCTTGAGCTGCTGGGCGTGGACGCGCTGTGGCTGACGCCGTTCTACCGCTCCCCGATGGCCGACCACGGGTACGACATCGCCGACCCGCGCGACGTCGACCCGATGTTCGGCACCCTCGGCGACTTCGACGTGCTGCTGACCGAGGCGCACAAGCGGAACATCAAGGTCACCGTCGACGTCGTGCCCAACCACACCAGCAACCAGCACGCCTGGTTCAAGTCGGCGATGGCGGCCAAGCCGGGCAGCCCGGAGCGCGACCGGTACATCTTCCGCGACGGCGTCGGCCCCAAGGGCGAAGACCCGCCGAACAACTGGGTCAGCGCGTTCGGCGGCCCGGCGTGGACGCGGGTGCCGGACGGCCAGTGGTACCTGCACCTGTTCGCGCCGCAGCAGCCCGATCTGAACTGGACCAACCCCGAGGTCGCCGCCGATCTGGAGCGCACGCTGCGGTTCTGGCTCGAACGCGGGGTCGACGGCTTCCGCATCGACGTCGCGCACGGCATGGCCAAGCCGCCCGGCCTGCCGGACATGGACCCGCGCGCGGACGCGCTCGGGCCGAGCCACTACTACGACCCGCGCTGGGACCACGACAGCGTCCACGAGATCCACCAGATGATCCGCAAGGTGCTCGACGAGTTCCCGGACGCGATGGCGGTCGGCGAGATCTGGGTGACCGACGAGGAACGCCTCGCCCGCTACCTGCGGCCCGACGAGCTGCACCTGGCGTTCAACTTCCGCCTGGTGCTGACGCACTTCGACGCGGACGCGATGCGCACGGCCATCGACCGGTCCTTGACGGTGCCGGCCCGCTCGGGCGCTCCGGCGACGTGGACGCTCGGCAACCACGATGTCTGGCGCCAGGTCAGCCGCTACGGCGGCGGGGCGGCCGGCGTGCGGCGCGCGCGGGCGATGGCGCTGGTGGAGCTGGCCCTGCCGGGTGCGGTGTACCTGTACAACGGCGAAGAGCTGGGGCTGGCGAACGTCGAGCTGGCGCCGGCCGACATGGCCGACCCGCGCGCGAAGACGAGCGGCGCGGAGTTCGGCCGCGACGTCTCCCGCGTGCCGCTGCCGTGGGAGGGCGACCTGCCGCCGTTCGGGTTCTCGCGCAACCCGCGGACGTGGCTGCCGATGCCGCCGGCGTGGTCCGGGCTGACGGTCGAGAAGCAGATCGAGGACGCGGATTCGACGCTTTCCCTGTACCGGCAGGCGATCGAGCTGCGCAAGACGCATCCGGCGTTCGGCGGCGACGAACTGGAGTGGTACGGCGCCCCGGCGGGCTGCTTCGCGTTCCGGCGCAAGGGCGGCGGGCTGGTGTGCGCGTTGAACACGTCCGCGTCGCCGATCGCGCTGCCGCCGGGTGAGGTGCTGCTGTCCAGCAGCCCGCTCGTGGACGGCAAGCTGCCGGCGGATTCGGCCGCCTGGCTGGTTTAGAGCGGCACCCACCGGCCGGGCTTGACGACGTCGGCCGCCTCGAGTGCGGTGCCGCGCGCGAGCTGGTTGACGCGCTGGTGCGACAGGCCGAGCAGATCGGCGATCGCGCGTTGTGAGAGCTGGCCGTTCAGCGTCGCGACCAGACGGGCGCGGACGCCTTCCCGCCACTCGGCGACGTCCTCGGCGATCCGGTGCGCCTCCTGGTACTGCAGGACGAGGTCGGTGGCGTCCTGGTCCTCGAACTCGTAGCGCCAGCGGAGGTAGAACCGCTCGGGTGGGAGGCCGGTCAGGTTCGCGATGACCTTGCGCATGCCCGGATCGACGTCGGGGAACCGCTTGAACTCACCGGCGGCTTCGACGCCGTCGACCGTCTTCGCGATCCACTGGCCGGCCTCGCGGGTCACGGTCACGGTGAACGCCGGAAACCTCATCGCTCGCCTCTCGCCGTCCCCTCCCACGGGAAGGCGCGGACTCTAACACGTCAACCGCTTTGGTCGCCCGAGCCGTCGTCGAACGCGCCGCTCGCGAGCCACGCGACGAGCGCCGCGGCCTGGAGGTAGGGCGCGGCTTGGGCGGCCGCCCGGCCCGCCGCTCGCGCGCGGCCCCACCTCTCAGGACGCTCGGCGCGCTCCGGCGCCTGCTCCCCCGGCGGACGGTCGCGCCGCCACGGCGTCTCCTCGGCGCGGACACCGTCGAGGAACTCCGCGGTCGGATCGTCATCCGGGGTCATGCCTCCAGCGTGCCACCGTTCTCCGAAAACGGTGGCCGCCGTAAGCAATCCGTCAGAACAGCAACGGCAGCAGCGCGTGCCGGCGCCGGACGATCGCGCCGTACCGGGCGTCCAGGCGCAGCCACGAATCCGTCGCCGACACGCGGACCACGTCCTCGGTCAGGTCCGAATCCACGAACCCCATCCCGGACATCGCGAACAGGCAGCGCATCTGGACCTTGACCTCGGTCGCTTCGCCGGACACCGTCAGCACCGCCTGGTCCATCAGCGACGCGGGCGGGTTGCCGTGCGGGCCGGCGTTGTCCCGGGCCAGCGTCACGCCCCGGTCGGCCAGCTCCGCCACGACCCGCGCCGGCAGCTCGTCGACCAGCGGCCAGCGGCCGGACGGCGGCAGCTCGCCGTGCCACAGCAGGTCGCGGGCCGGGCCCGGGTCCATTCGCGGGCCACCGGCCACCGTCAACGCCGCCAGCAGCTCGTTGCCGGACACCGTGACGTCGCCGGGGGTGACGTCACCGGCGACCGCGCGCGTCGCGAAGCACTCGAACGGCGTCGCCGTCCAGGCCTCGACCACGCCGTCGCCGCGCTGCCGCAACCGGACGGCGGTGGCGCCGTCCAGCCGGACCGCGCGGGCGACGAACGCGCCGAGGGTCTCCCGGTCGGCCGCGTCCGGCACGAACAACTCAGGCATCCGCGAACCCCTGCTTCAGAAACTCCGACTCGGGCGGGCTGAGCCTACGCGGCCGCAACGCGACGGTGTCGTACGGCGCCAGCACCGTCTCCGCCGTCACCGCCACCGGGTCGGCCTCGCCCGGCCCGGTGTGGACCCGGTAGGCCAGCGTGAAGCTCGCCGCCCGCAGTTCCGTCAGGTCGATGTCCACGCGCAGCTGCTGCCCGGACACCACGATCGGCGCCTTGTAGGCCACCTCCAGCTTGACCACGACGATGCCCTTCGGCAGCTGGTCGAGCCCGGCCTCCACGGCCCCCTTGAACAGCAGCGGGATGCGCGCCTCTTCGAGCAGCGTCACCATCTTCGCGTGGTTGATGTGGCCGTAGACGTCCATGTCCGTCCAGCGCGGGCGGACGTGCGAAACGTAGGTCACCGCACCGTGCTCCGGATCTGGCGGGCCGCCACCGAAAGCGTCGCGAGGTCGAGCCGGCCGGAGTTGTGGATCTCTTCCAGCGCGACGCGCGCCCGCTGCAGGCGCGAGGAGTTCGTCTTCTCCCACTGGGCGATCTTCGCGTCGCCGGACGAGCCGGGATCGCTGTGCCGCAACGCGTCCAGCGTGATCGCCCGCAGCGAACCGTAGACGTCGTCGCGCAGCGAAAGCCGGGCGAGCGCGTGCCAGCGGTTGCCGCGTTCGAGCGCGCTGATCTCGGTCAGCATCTTGTCGACGTCCAGGTGGTCCGAAAGCGCGTAGTACAGCTCCGCGGTCTCGGCCGGGCTGTGCGTCGCGTCGACGCCGATCTGCTGCTCGGCGAGCTCGGCGACCTCGGTGACGTCCAGCAGGCCGTACGTGTGCAGCAGCAGCGAGACGCGGCGCGCCAGCTCCTCCGGCACGTTCGCGGCGATCAGCTCGTCCACGTGCTTCTGCACCGACTCCGCCTCGCGGCCGCGCAGCAGATCGCCGATCTTCGGGACGAGCTTGCCCAGCACGCGGCCGAAGCGCTTGATCTCCGACAGCAGCGCCAGTGGCTGCGGCCGGTTGGTGAGGAACCAGCGCGCGGCCCGGTCGAGCAGCCGCCGCGTCTCCAGCACCATCGCGTCGGCGACGTCGGTCGAGACGACGTTGTCCAGCGCGTCGATCTCCGCCCACACGGCAGGCAGGTCGAACACCTGCGTGACCACGGCGTACGCGCGCACCGCGTCGGTCGCGGTCGCGTTCATCTCCTCCATCAGCCGGTAGACGAACGAGATGCCGCCGCCGTCGACCACCTCGTTGGCGATCAGCGTGGTGATGATCTGGCGGCGCAGCGGGTGTTCGCCGATCGCGGAGCCGAACCGCTCGCGCAGCGGCTGCGGGAAGTACTCCGGCAGCCGGGCCGCGAACACCTTCGAGTCGGGCAGGTCGCTGGCCAGCAGCTCGTCCTTCAGCTCCAGCTTGACGTGCGCGAGCAGCGTCGCCAGCTCCGGTGAGGTGAGGCCCTTGCCCGCCTTCTCGAGCTCGCGGAACTCCGAGTTGCTCGGCAGCGCTTCGAGCTTGCGGTCGAACGCGCCCGCCGACACCAGCGCCTGGACCTGGCGCGCGTGCACCGACAGCATCGGCGCGGCGTGCGCCCGGCTGACGCCGAGGACGGCGTTCTGCCGGTAGTTGTCCTTGAGCACCAGCGCGCCGACCTCGTCGGTCATCTCCTCCAGCAGCTCGTTGCGCTGCTCGCGCTCCAGCTTGCCGGTCTGCACGAGGTGGTCGAGCAGGATCTTGATGTTGACCTCGTGGTCGGAGCAGTCGACGCCGGCCGAGTTGTCGAGCGCGTCGGTGTTGATCTTGCCGCCGTTGCGGGCGAACTCGATCCGGCCGAGCTGGGTCAGGCCGAGGTTGCCGCCCTCGCCGAAGACCTTGACGCGCAGCTGCTTGCCGTCGACGCGGATGGCGTCGTTGGCCTTGTCGCCGGCCGCGGCGTGGGTTTCGGTCTCCGCCTTGACGTAGGTGCCGATGCCGCCGTTCCAGAGCAGCTCGACCGGCGCCAGCAGGATCGCCTGGATGAGGTCCATCGGCGCGAGCGCGGTGACGCCCTCTTCGAGCCCGAGCGACGCGCGGACCTGCGGGCTGATCGGGATCGACTTCGCCGTGCGCGGGTAGATCCCGCCGCCTTCGCTGATCAGCGAGCGGTCGTAGTCGTCCCAGGAGCTGCGCGGCAGGTCGAACAGGCGCCGGCGCTCGGCGAACGTCGACGCGGCGTCCGGGTGCGGGTCGAGGAAGACGTGCATGTGGTTGAACGCCGCGACGAGCCGGATGTGCTCGCTCAGCAGCATGCCGTTGCCGAAGACGTCACCCATCATGTCGCCGATGCCGACGACGGTGAAGTCCTCGGTCTGGGTGTCCTTGCCCAGCTCGCGGAAGTGCCGCTTGACGCTCTCCCAGGCACCCTTCGCGGTGATGCCCATGGCCTTGTGGTCGTAGCCGACCGAGCCGCCGGAGGCGAACGCGTCGCCGAGCCAGAAGCCGTACTTCGCCGACATTTCGTTGGCGATGTCGGAGAACTTCGCGGTGCCCTTGTCGGCGGCGACGACCAGGTAGGAGTCGTCGGCGTCGTGCCGGACGACGCCCGGCGCGGGCACGGTCTTGCCCTCGATCCGGTTGTCGGTCAGGTCGAGCAGGCCGGAGATGAACATGCGGTAGCAGGCGATGCCCTCGTTGAGCTGGGCGTCGCGGTCGATGCTCGCGTCGCCGGTCGCGGCGGGCGGGTTCTTCACCACGAAGCCGCCCTTCGCGCCGACCGGCACGATCACCGCGTTCTTCACCGCCTGCGCCTTGACCAGGCCGAGGATCTCGGTGCGGAAGTCCTCCCGCCGGTCCGACCAGCGCAGGCCACCGCGCGCGACCTCGCCGAACCTCAGGTGCACGCCCTCGACGCGCGGCGAGTACACGAAGATCTCGAACCGCGGCCGCGGCTCCGGCAGGTCGGGCACGCCCGCCGGGTCGAGCTTGATCGCCAGGTACTGGCGGGAGTTCCCGTCCTGGTCGCGGACGTGGTAGTTCGTCCGCAGCGTGGCCCGGATGACCGCCATCAGGCGGCGGAGGATCCGGTCCTCGTCGAGGCTGGTGACCTCGTCGATCATCGCGCTCAGCTCGCTCGCCAGCGCGTCGGTCGCGGCTTCGCGATCGGTGTCGCCCAGCTGCGGGTCGAAGCGGGCCTCGAACAGCCGCAGCAGCTTCGTCGCGACCTGGGTGTGGTTCACCAGCGTGTTCTGGATGTAGTCCTGGGAGAACGCGCTGCCGGCCTGGCGCAGGTACCGCGAGTACGCGCGCAGCACGGCGACCTGGCGCCAGGTGAGCCCGGCCCGCAGGACCAGGCCGTTGAGCCCGTCCACCTCGGCGTCGCCGCGCCAGGCGGCCTCGAAGGCGTCCTGGAACCGGGAGCGCAGCTGGTCGACCGCGTGGTCGTCGCCCTCGTCGAGCACCTTCTGCGCGACGCGCAGGCCGAAGTCGTAGATCCAGCAGGCGCCGCCGTCTTCGCGGTGCAGCTCGTACGGCCGCTCGTCGACCACCTCGACGCCCATGGCCTGCAGCACCGGCAGCACCTTCGACAGGGTGACGCCTTCGCCGCGCAGGTACAGCTTGAAGCGCCGTTCGCCCGGCTCGGCGTCGGACGGCCGGTAGAACGACAGCGCGAGGTCGCCCTCGTCGGTCAGCGAGTCGAGGGCGCGCAGGTCGGCGAGCGCTTCCCGGGCCGAGAAGTCTTCCTTGTAGCCCTCCGGGAAGACGGTCGCGAAGCGCTGGCCCTGTTCGGTCGCCGACTCCTCGCCGAGGACGCCGACGGCCACGCCGCCGTCCGACTGCTCGCGGCGCTCGTCGAGGACCGCCTCGACCATCCGGTCGTCCCAGCTGCGGACGGCGTCGTTCAGCCGCTCCTGGATCCGCTGCGTGTCCGGCTCCAGCCGGCGCGCGGGATCGGTGTGGACCATGAAGTGCACCTGGGCCAGGACGGTCTCGCCGATCCGGGCGCTGTACTCGAGCTGGGTACCTTCGAGCTCTTCGAGCAGGACCTCCTGCATGGCCAGCCGCGACCGGGTCGTGTAGCGGTCCTGCGGCAGGTAGACGAGGCAGGAGTAGAAGCGGCCGTACGGGTCGCGGCGCAGGAACAGGCGCAGCCGGCGGCGGTCCGACAGCGTGATCGCGCCGGTGGTCGTCGAGTACAGCGAGTCGGTGTCGGCGGAGAACAGGTCCGCGCGCGGCCAGTTCTGCAGGACCTCCAGCATCCGCTGGCCGGAGAAGGACTCCATCGGGAACCCGGCGCGGTGGATGACCTCGCGGACGCGGTTGCAGACCACCGGGATGTCGAGGACGTTCTCGTGCAGCGCGGTGGTGGTGAACATGCCGAGGAAGCGGTGTTCGCCGGTGACCTTGCCCTCGGCGTCGAAGGTCTTCACGCCGACGTAGTACGGGTAGACCGGCCGGTGCACGGTCGAGGGCGCGCTCGCCTGCGTCAGCACCAGCAGCGTCGGCGAGAGCGCGGACGCGGCGGTGTCCGGGCCCGCGGTGAGGCCGCGGGCGGCGAGGCTGTCCTGGCGCAGCACGCCGAGACCGGACGCGAGGACCGCGCGCAGGGCGGGCTCGTCGGCGTCCGGGTGCGGGTTGTCGATCAGTTCGTAGCGGCGGTACCCGAGGAACGTGAAGTGGCCGTCGGCCAGCCAGCGCAGCAGGCGGGCGCCCTCGGCGACCTCGGCCTCGGGCAGGTGCGGCGGCTCGGTTTCGAGCTCGCTCGCGAGCTGGCAGGCCGTCTGGGCCATCTTCTCGGCGTCCTCGACGACCTCCCGGACGTCCCCGAGGACGCTGGAGAGGCGGTTGTCGAGTTCGCGAGCCCGGTTCGGGTCGGTGACGAAGTCGATCTCGATGTACATCCACGACTCGGCGGCCGAGTTCGCGGGCGGCTCGGCCGGGTCGGCGTCGGGGTGGACTTCCTGGAGCTCGCCGGTCAGGTCGCGGCTGACGACGACGATCGGGTGGACGATCCGCTGCACCTGCACGCCGTCGCGGGCGAACTCGGCGGCGATCGAGTCGACCAGGTAGGGCATGTCGTCGGTGACGACCTGCACGACGGTGGCTTCGCGCGCCCAGCCGTCTTCGGCGACGGTCGGGTTCAGCAGCCGCACGGCCGGGCGGCCGGGCATCCGGGACTTCGCGAGCTGCAGGTGCGAGCGCACCGCGCCGACCAGGTTGACGGGCTCGTCACCGACGATCTCTTCGGCGGGGATGTGCCGGTAGTAGAGCCGGATGAGCTCCCCGATCTCCGGCGCCAGGCCGGCCGCGGCGTCGATCAGGTCGTCCCTGATCTGTTCCGGGCTGGCCGGGGAACGCCGGCCGAACTCGGGTTCGGTGGCGGCTCCGGTTCCGGGTAGGGACGAGACTCCGGTCGAGCTCATTTGAGGCAACTCTCCAGTATTCGTGGGTGGCACCGCGCCGGTTCGACGGTGAACCGGACTACCCCACACTAATGCGCCGCGCTCGTGGATCACATGAAGACCCGGGGGTTCCCCGATGTCGAAAAACCCTTCCCGGCCAGCGGATTCGCGTGATCGGTCAAGCTACTGACGGGTTGCGTTCCGGGGGCGTTCGCGGCGCTGACCAGCCGGGCTCGACGGGCGTTACCTGCTGCGGAGCCAACATGATCGGTTCAGTCGGGCCGGGCGGGTGCCGTTCGGCGAAGCCCGGCGGCCGGTCGGCGACCTCCGGGGTGCGACGGAGGCCACTGCGCCGGGCCCGTGGCGAGTCGGCGACGAATAGGGGTGTCTCGGCGACCGGAGGCCGATCGGACGAACCTCCGCCGGCCGCGCGGGCTCCGGGTCAGTCGCCCGAGCCGTGGCGGCGGGAGTCCGAGACCTCGGCTCCGTGACCGTTGCGGCCGTGGCCGTTGCGGCGGCCGGTGTCCTGCGAACCCAGCTGCTTGACGAGCGCGGCCGCGCTCGCGGTGCCCGCCTGGTGCTCGGCCAGCGCGCGGGCGAGGAGGTCGGCGAGCCCCGCGTCCGGCGGGGGCTCGTCCTCCGAAATCGCGCGCGCGTAGCTCTCCGGGAACGGGGCCGTCGCCGGCGTCCAGTGGCCGAAGTCCTCCATCGGCTCCAGCGACGGCGGCATCCGCAGCCGCGGCAGCCAGGGTTCGGCTTCGTCGCGGTAGTCCGGCACCGACGGCGGCTCGTCCTCCGGCCGCGGCGGCGGGGCCAGTTCGGGCTCGGGCCGCGGTGGTGGTTCCTCCGCGCGGGTTTCGGCGTCTTCGGCGCGACGACGTCCGCCGCTCGCCCCACCCGACGACGAGATGCCCAGGCGGTCCAGCACCGACCGGGCGGCCTCGGAACCGTGCTCGGCGTCGTGCCGGGTCGACGGCTGCGGTTCGCGCCGCGGCTCCCGCTCGGCAGCCGGCTCGGGCGCGAGCGGCAAGGCGGGCGTGATGCGGGTGGGCGCCGATTCGCGCTCGGCGGCGGTCTCCCGCAGCCGCTCCTCCGCGACGGCGGCCCAGGAGAACTTGGGCTTTTCGGGCTCCCGCGGTGGCTCGGGCGCCGGTTCGGGCGCGGTCCGGACCTCGATCGGCTCGGCCGGGACCTCCGGCGCGCGCCGGCGTCCGGACGGCTGGGCCTCGGCGGGTTCCGCCGGGATCGGCCGCGCCTGGCCGGGCGACTCGCGCCGCCACGGCGGGTCGACGGACGCCGACCGTGCCTCGATCGGCTCACGCCGGCGTGCGGGTTCGACGGGCTCGGGCCGGCGTTCCGGCTCGACGGGCGCCGTCTTCACCTCGATGGGTTCCAGCGCGGGCCGCCGCACCGGCTCGACCGGCCGGACCTCGACGGGCTCCGGGTCCCGCCGGACCGGCTCGGACTTCACCTCGATCGGTTCCGGCCGGCGCTCCGGCTCGCGCCGGCGTCCGGTCGGCGGGGCCTCGCTCGGCTCGGGCCGCCGTCGTTCCACGACCACCGGCTCCGGGCGCACGCGCGGCTCGGCCGGTTCGTCGCGCACCGCCGGCATCACCGACGTCTCGGCGGCATCGGCGGTCACCCGCGGCCGCTCGAACGACCACGCGGGCGCCGGCTGCCGCGGTTCTGGCTTCTCCTCGCGGCCGAATGACCAAGCCGGTGCGGGCGGCTGGGCCACTTCGGGCTCGGCGGCCACGACCGGAACCGGCCGCGACGGCACCCCGCTTTCGGGGGTCCGGGTGGCGGAGCCCGCGGCTCGGGACGGAGCCCCGGATGGCACTGCCTTGAGCACCTCGTCGAGGTCGATCGAGGCCGGCTCGCCCGTGCCGAACTCGCCGGCCAGCACGTTGCACGCCTGCCGCCGGGCCCGCGCGTGCAGCTGTTCGGCCGCCCGCGAGCGGTACAGGCACGCGATGGCCTCCTCGGCCTGCCCGAACCGCTCCTCCAGCTGCGCCAGCTCCAGCCACAACCGCGCGGTCACCGCGGACAGCCCGTGCCGGTCGGTGCTCGCCACGGCTTCGCGGACCAGTTCGGTGGCCGCTTCCCCGGCGCCCGCGGGCAGGTGGATGCGCGTCGCGACGGCCAGCCGCAGCCAGCCCATCGGCGCGACCCCGGCCGCGCGCACCGGCTCGGCCAGCACCGGCTCGGCGATCTCGTACGCCATTTCCGCGTCGCCGCGGTCGAGCAGCGTGCTGACCAGCAGCAGGACGAGGCGGATCCGGACGAGGCCGCCGTCGTCGGCCGGATTGGCCAGCTTCTCCAGGAAGCCGAGACCGGTCCGGGCGGCGTCGGCCGCCGCCGTCAGATCACCGTGGCGGCGCCGGTGTGCTGCCGTGCCGACGCGCAGCAGCGCGCGGACCAGCAGCTGGGTGTCGGCGCCCAGGGACTCGTCGCCGAGGACGAGCTTGTCCGCCTCGACGAGCACGCGGTCCAGCTCGGCCTTGCGCCCCAGCAACCCGAGGCAGCCGACCAGGTGCGTCAACGCGGCGGCGCGGTGCACCGGCGAAACGACGGGGTCGGTGAGCACCGGCCGCAACGCGGCGAGGCCCGTCAGCGGCACGCCCAGGCTGCGGGCGCACACGGCGAGGTCGATGCGCAGCCGGGCGGCGATGTCGCCGTAGCCGGCGTGTTCGGCCGCACGCAGGGCCGCGACCGCACGGCCGACCGTGCGCGGCCGTTCGCCGAGCCGGACGCGCGCGGAGACGACCAGGCTCTCGGCCCGGATCCACTGCTCGTCGGCACCGGCGGCTTCCGAGAGCGCGGCGGCGCGCTCGCCGAGGACCAGCGCGAGTTCGGGCGCACGCAGGTGCAGCGCGTCCGCGCGTTCGATGAGCCGGCCGACTGCGGAGAGGGTTTCCCCGGCATGGACGGGACGCCCGCCCTCCTTCTGGGAGAGCGGGCCCGTCCGGTGCTGTTCGCTGGCTTCCACGGGGAAACCCGCCCCCTCAGTCGCGGGTCAGCTTGCGGTGGGTGACACGGTGCGGGCGGGCAGCCTCGGCGCCCATCCGCTCCACCTTGTTCTTCTCGTACCCTTCGAAGTTGCCCTCGAACCAGAACCACTTGGCCGGGTCTTCGTCCGTGCCTTCCCAGGCCAGGATGTGCGTCGCGACCCGGTCGAGGAACCACCGGTCGTGGGAGATCACGACGGCGCAGCCGGGGAACTGCTCCAGCGCGTTCTCCAGCGAGCCCAGGGTCTCGACGTCCAGGTCGTTCGTCGGCTCGTCGAGCAGGATCAGGTTCCCGCCCAGCTTGAGCGTCAGCGCCAGGTTGAGCCGGTTGCGCTCGCCACCGGAGAGCACGCCCGCCGGCTTCTGCTGGTCCGGGCCCTTGAAGCCGAACGCGCTGACGTACGCGCGCGACGGCATTTCGGTCTGGCCGACGTGGATGTAGTCCAGCTCGTCGGAGACGACCTGCCACACGGTCTTCTTCGGGTCGATCCCGCCGCGGTTCTGGTCCACATAGGACAGTTTGACGGTCTCGCCGATCTTGACGACGCCGTTGTCCGCCTCTTCGAGGCCCACGATCGTCTTGAACAGCGTGGTCTTGCCGACGCCGTTCGGGCCGATCACGCCGACGATGCCGTTGCGCGGCAGGTTGAACGACAGGCCGTCGATGAGGACGCGGCCGTCGAAGCCCTTCTGCAGCTTCTCGACCTCGACCACGACGCTGCCCAGCCGCGGGCCCGGCGGGATCTGGATCTCTTCGAAGTCGAGCTTGCGGTGCTTGTCCGCCTCCGCCGCCATCTCCTCGTAGCGGTCGAGGCGCGAGCGCGACTTGGTCTGGCGCGCCTTGGCGTTGGACCGCACCCACTCGAGTTCGGTCTTCAGCCGCTTCGCGAGCTTCGCGTCCTTCTTGCCCTGGACCTCGAGGCGCTCGCGCTTCTTCTCCAGGTACGTCGAGTAGTTGCCCTCGTAGCCGACGACGCGGCCGCGGTCCAGCTCCATGATCCACTGGGCCACGTTGTCGAGGAAGTACCGGTCGTGGGTGACGGCGAGGACAGCGCCGGCGTAGCGGGCCAGGAACTGCTCCAGCCACAGGACACTCTCGGCGTCCAGGTGGTTGGTGGGCTCGTCGAGCAGCAGCAGGTCGGGCGCCGACAGCAGCAGCTTGCACAGCGCGACGCGGCGGCGCTCACCCCCGGAGAGGTGCGAGACGCCTTCGTCCGGCGGCGGGCAGCGCAGCGCGTCCATGGCCTGTTCGACGGTCGAGTCGAGCTCCCAGGCGTCGGCGTGGTCCAGGTCCTCCTGGAGCTGCCCCATCTCCTCCATCAGCTCTTCGGTGTACTCGGTCTCCATGAGCTTGAGGACCTCGTTGTACCGGTCGAGCTTGACCTTGACCTCGCCCAGGCCCTCTTCGACGTTCTCGCGGACCGTCTTCTCCTCGTTGAGCTCCGGCTCCTGCATGAGGATGCCGACGCTCGCACCGGGCTGGAGGAACGCCTCGCCGTTGCTGGCCTGCTCGATCCCCGCCATGATCTTGAGAACGGTGGACTTACCGGCACCGTTCGGCCCGACCACGCCGATCTTGGCGCCGGGGTAGAACGCGGTGCTGACGTCGTCGAGGATGACCTTGTCCCCGACGGTCTTGCGCACCTTCTTCATGGTGTAGATGAACTCGGCCATACCCACGATCGTAGAGCGCGCCTGATCGCGTCTCGACGCCGGTCACCACCGGACTACCGAAAGTCAGTCCCGGATCACCGGAAGCGCTGTTTCCGGCGTCCGGACGAGCCCTCAACCTCAACTGGAACCCGAGGGTCGCTTTCCCTCCGCGAGGTTCTTCAGCATCGCGTTGTAGGCGGTCAGCTCCTCGTCGCCGGTCACCGCTTCGCGCCGGTCACGCCGCTTCGCTTCGCGATCGTCCTGGCGCGACCACTGCACCAGCAGCGCGATCAGCACGAGCAGAACGGGGACCTCGCCGGACGCCCACGCGATGCCGCCGCCGAGCCGCTGGTCCGACAGCAGGTCGGTCACCCACGGCAGGTGCAGCTGGCTGTAGAACGCCTGCCCGATCACCGTCTGCTTGCTCATCAGGATCACGCCGAAGAAGGCGTGGAACGGCATCGCGGCGAACATCATCCCGAGCCGGCCGAGGTACGGGATCCGCCGCGGCGCCGGGTCGACGCCGATCACCGGCCAGTAGAAGACGTACCCGGCGAGCAGGAAGTGCGCGTTCATCGCCAGGTGCGCCCAGTGGTAGTTCAGCGCGGTGTCGAACAGCCCGGAGAAGTACAGCGCGTAGAACGAACCGACGAACAGCAGCAGCGCGACGACCGGGTGCGTGAGGAACCGCGACACCGGGGAGTGCACGAACGCGACGATCCACTCGCGCGGCCCCGGCGGGGCGTCCTTGCCGGCCGCGGGCAGGGCGCGCAGCGCGAGCGTCACCGGCCCGCCGAGCACGAACAGCACCGGCGCGACCATCGACAGCAGCATGTGGTTGCCCATGTGCACGCTGAACATCGCGGGCGCGTAGCGGCCGATGCCCGACGACGTCGCGATGAGCAGCACGACGCAGCCGACGATCCAGGCGGCCGTGCGGCCGGCCGGCCACGCGTCGCCGCGGCGCAGCAGCCGCCGCACGCCGGCCAGGTAGAGCCCGCCGAGGACGAGCGCGAGCGTGCCGTAGACCAGGTCGAACCGGGTGTCGAAGAGCAGGCGCCACACCGTCGGCGCGCCGTCGAGGTTGTAGCCGATCAGCAGCTCGGTGGTGGACGGCTGGGTGACCGCGTCCGCCGGTGGCGGCGTCCGGGCCAGCCCGGACGCGATCCCGATGGTGACGAACATGATCAGGATCTCGACCGCGGCCAGGCGCATCAGCTGCGCGCCGCCCTTGCCGTCGACGAGGTCCGCCACGCCCTTCTGCCGCTGCTGGTGGCCGAAGACCCCGAGCAGCAGCAGCGCGACCGTCTTGGCGACGACCAGGAGGCCGTAGTCGGTGGTGAAGAGGTCGTTCAGGCCGATCCGGACGAGCGCGTTGATCACGCCGGAGATCGCCATCACGATCCAGCACACCAGCGCCAGCCGCGAGAACCGCTGCGCGGCCAGGCTCAGGTGGTTGCCGCGCCGGTACCCGAGGGCCAGCAACGCGATCAGGCCGCCGACCCAGAGGGACGCGGCGACGAGGTGGAACAGCAGGCTGTTGGTAGCGACGTCGTGCGAGCCGCCGCTGGCCGAGTGACCGGTGACGGCGACCGGGATCAGCCCGCCGACGGCCAGGAAGAACAACACGGCCGTCCAGCCCCAGGACAGCGCGAGCCGGCAGCCGAGGGCGACGAGGACGGCGATCAGCGCGGTCCACAGCCACGCCTTCGGCTGTTCGATGGCGCCGACGAGGTCGAGCAGCGTCTGCGGGTCGAGGACGTCACCGAACGGTTTCCCGGCGGTGTCGGCCGCGGTGAACGCGACCGAGAACAGGGCCGCGCCGAACCACACCCACGCGGCGACGCCGGCCGCGCGCAGGGCGCCGTAGCCCTCCGGGCCGAGCGTGCCGGACTTCTGCGGCGGCACCAGGAACGCGGCGAGCAGCAGCGAGCCGACGCAGATCACCGACGCGGCTTCGGACAGCACGCGCATGACCGTGATGCCGTACTTGGTGACCAGCCCCGGATCCGGCAGGCCGGCGATGACGTAGCCGGCCCCGCCGGTGAGCGCGATCAGGCCGATCGCGACGACGGCGGCCAGGAGCACGCCGACCGCGAGCAGGGGCAGCACACTGGCCCGGCGCTGCGTGGGGACGTCGGATTTCGTCGCGGACACGCCACTGAGGGTATGCCCAGGCCCGGTCAGGCCCGTGTGACGGGCAGGATGGGAGCGTGAAGATGATCCTCCTGCGGCACGCCGAGTCGCTCGGCAACGTCGACGAGCTCGCCTACACGCGGATCCCCGACCACGCCCTGCCGCTGACCGAAAAGGGCAGGCGGGAAGCGCTTGCCGCGGGTCCGGAGATCGCCCGGCTGCTCGACGGCGAGCGGCCCGCGGTGTACGTCAGCCCGTACCTGCGGACGCGGGAGACGTTGCGGCTGCTGGACATCGAGGCCTCGTGCGAGCGGCTGCTGCAGGAGCCGCGGCTGCGCGAACAGGACTGGGGCAACCTGCAGGACCCGGCCGACCAGGAGGTCCAGAAGGCGCGGCGCAACGAGTTCGGGCACTTCTTCTACCGGCTGCCGTTCGGCGAGTCGGGCGCCGACGTCGACGACCGCGTCGCGGCGTTCCTCTCGGACCTGCGCCTGCGCGACGAAAGTCACCCCGAGACGGTCCTGATCGTCTCGCACGGGCTCACGCTGCGGCTGCTGTGCCGCCGGCTGTTCGGCTGGAGCATCGAGCTGTTCGAGTCGCTGTCCAACCCCGGGACCTGCGAATACCGCGTCCTGTCCGAGTCCGACGGCAAGTGGGCGCTCGACCGTCCGTTCGCGCAGTGGCGCGCCTCACCCGACGGGGAAACGCAGCTCTAGCGGCGCGGTCAGCACGACGCGGGTGCCCTGGCCGGGCGCCGAGTCGATCCGCGCGGTGCCGCCGATCTCGGCCATCCGGGCGTGGATCGAGTTCTCGATGCCGAAGCCGCCGCGGCGTGCGCCGACGTCGAAACCCGTTCCGTGGTCGCGCACGGAGACCGTGACGATGCCGTCGTGCTCTTCGAGACACATGACGGCTTTCGACGTTTTCGCATGCTTCAACGTGTTTCGCAGCGCTTCGCGAGCGGCGTCGTGCAAGGAGTTGACGACGCTCTCGGGCACGTCGGACGGCTTCGCGAGCGGCACGAGGTCGACGCGCAGGCCCTCCGCCGTCATCTCGACCGCGAGCGCGCCGAGGCGGTGCTCGAGCCCGCCCGGCTCGGCGGGCGCGTCGCCGTCGAGGCTCAGCCGCAGGCGCAACGCGTGCGCGCGGGCGATGCTGCGGACCTGATCGAGGCTGCCGACCGGGTCGAGGGCGTCGCGGGGTGCCGGCAGCGCGAGCGACTCCATCACCTGCAGGACGGTGTCGTGGACGTCGCGCCGGTGCCGCTCGCGCTCGGCGGCCCGGCCGCGCTGCTCCCCCAGCCGGTGCGCGAACCGCATCGAGCCGGCGACGAGCAGGACGATCGCCAGCGCCGTCGCGGCGGCCGCGACCAGGGCGAGCACGATCCACGTGGCGGGCGCGGACGTCCCGGACACCACGGCCATGCCGTAGCGCAGGAGCACGGCGCCGGTGATCGCGATGGCTCCGGCGGGAGCGCCGCGCAGGAGCGTCCAGACCATGACCGTGCCCATGATGTTCGGCCAGGTCAGCGGGAGCAGACCCGGTGCGAACAGCGCCGCGGCGAGGCTCGTGACGAGCGTGTACGCGGTGTCGGCGGCGAGCACCGGCCGGATGCCGGTGCTGCGGTGGAAGACCCAGGCCACCTCGGCCAGGTTCGGCACGAGGTAGAGCGCGATGGCCAGGCCGAGCACCGGAGCGCCCAGCGGGCCGCCGGCCCAGATCGCTTGCAGGAACAAGGCGAGCCGGAACGCGACCGGCACGAGCACGAGCCTCGGCACCGCCCCCTGCACGAGCGGGAGCCCGGCTCCGCCGGCGAGCGCCCCCGCGCCGCCGAGCAGCACAACCCTCACGACGTCCTCCCCGGGTCAAGGCCCCTACCCTGACCAGCCCACCTGAACTCGTAACGTCGGTTCATTCATTTCAGCTTACGACCCGCTCAGCTTGCCCCGCTTGGTTCCGCACTGTCAACGGGGCCACGGCGGTAGGGGCCGTACGGGAAGAGACGCACGCACGCCGCGCCCGGCTCCCGGCGTTGGGTCACGATTCGACGGTCACCGCGGCTTCCTCCCGGTTCCGCGCGCGCCGGGCGCCGAGAGCGGCGGGCAGGATCAGCCCGGCGACCAGCGCGACGAACCCGAACGCCAGGCCGTAGTCCGTCACCTGCGCGATGCCGCCGACGATCGGCGGACCGGCGAGGAACCCGGTGTAGGCGATGGCCGTGACGAACCCGATCTCGCGCTCGCCGCCGCCTTGTTTCCCGGCGTCGCCGGCCAGGCTCAGCGCCATCGGGAACGAGGCGGCGAGACCCGCGCCGGCGAGCGCGAACCCGGCGTACCCGGCCGCGGCGACCGGGATCGCGGCCGCGGCGAGCAGCCCGGCGGCGGCCAGCACCGATCCCGCGGCCAGGCAGCGGGTGGGGCCGAACCGGCGTTGCGCGTACGTCCCGGCGAGCCGGGTCAGGGCCATGACCAGCTGGAAGGCGGCGAACGCGAGCGCGGCGGCGCCTTGGCCGACGCCGCGTTCGACCGTCATCAGCAGCGCGGACCAGTCCGAGGACGCGCCTTCGGCGATCGCCGAGCACAACGCGACCGCGGCGAGCAGCCACAGCACCGGACGGCGGATCGGCGCCCGGCCCGGCTTGAGCTGCTCACGGTGTTCGGGACGGCTGCCGGGGACCGCGCGGAGGACGGGCAGCAGCACCGCGGCGGCGACGACGGCGGCCACGCTCAGGTGGCGCGCCGGCGACCAGTCGTGACCGGCGGCGAGGCCCGCGGCCAGCGAACCGGCGAGCGCGCCGAAGCTGAACCCCGCGTGGAACTCCGGCATGATCGCGCGGCCGAGCCGGCGTTCGACGGCGACCGCGGCGACGTTCATGGCGACGTCGAGCATCCCGACGCTCGCGCCGATCAGGAGCAGGGCGCCGGCCAGCAGCGGCACGGTGGGCGCGAACCCGACGAGCACCATCGACCCGGCGGTGGTCGCGGTGCTGCCGGCGACGACCACGCGCGCACCGGCGCGTTCGATGATCCGGCCGGCCACCGACGCGGCGGCGAGCATCCCGGCGCTGGCGCCGAGCAGCGCCAGGCCGAAGACGCCGGGTGAGGCGTGCACCTGCGTCGCGAGCGCGGGCGTGCGGGACGCCCAGGACCCCAGTGCGATGCCGTTGACCGCGAACACGACGAACACCGCGATCCGATCCCGTTGCATGGCTCCAGCGTGACTGAAGCGCCTCGGGGTTGCACTGCGCTGCGGCTGTGTAGCACCGTCCTCTTCCGCCCGCAAGACCGTTCGCGGATCTGTGGACAGCTCGCCGGACGGGGTCCGGTTGTCCACAGATCCGAAATCGCGTACTGACAAATCTTCCGCCGCCCGCCAATCTGGAATCACCAGTTCACCGCGGCCCGCAAGCCGCGAATCCAGAGGGGAACCCACGATGTCTTCACGCCGTTTCCGCGCCCGGCTGCCGCACTTGCTGATCCTGGCCGCGCTGGGCCTGCTGACCAGCGTCGGAACCGCGCAAGCAGCATCCGGTCCCGGCTGCCAGAAGGGCGAATTCTGCCTGTGGTCGGCCAACGACTACGGCGGCGAGATCGCGCGCTTCGACTTGCGCACGGCGAATCCCGGGGAATGCATTCCACTGCCCGATGGATTCGCGGGATCATCGTTCGCGAATCTGCTGACGCGGGACGTGACGGTGTACCAGAGCGACGAATGCTCGACAGAGGGCGATTTCGTCACGTACCCGGGCGGCGGCACGTACGTCCCGGACGCACCGTTCCTGGTCCGCGGCATCCAGCTCTGGGAGTGACGCTCTGACTGGGGTGCACGACGTAGCCCACCGATCCGGGCCTGCTCGACCGCAACCCACCGCCCCGGGCCGCGTCTCGACAACCCACCGACCCAGGCCACACCGCCATGACCCACCACCGACCCGGGCCCGCACCGCCGTCCGCTCCAAGGGGGAGCCGGCTCGCGGCGGCGGCCGGACCCGACCGGGGCCGCTCCCCCGAAGCGGCCCCACCCCGTGGGCGCGCCCCAGCGGCGGGGCGCGCCCACGGGCTTCCCAAGCGATCTCCCGTCGCCACCGGGCGGATCAGGGCTGCGATCGGGTCCAGCGCGGTCCTATGGCCGATCAGCCGGGCTTTCGGGCCGTCCCACCGGCGACCGCACCAGGCAAGCTCGGGGAAGACCATCTCGGCCACCTCACCCCGGGAGATCACCCGGTCGGCAGCCAAGGCGGAAACATGCAGGTGAGGAGACCACCGCGCCGCCCGCCGCGGCGGGCAAGCAGCGGCGTGCGGACGCTCGCGGCGCTGCCTGCCCGGCCGCAGGGACGTGCGGGCGAGCGTGGTCGGGCTGGACACAGCAAGAGCCTTCTGATCGCCAGATTACAGGTTCGGGGCTCGTCCGGAAGCCCGTCCGGTCACCCTCAGCACCGCACCCGACACTCAAGGAGGTCTACACCACGCTCTCGACGACGCTTCCACCGAACTTCCGAATTCCGTCGAACGAGACCTGAAACGATTCGCCGGTGTCGAACGATCGAGAGGATGGCGACGACTAAGCTGCCAGTGCCGGGTTGCCGGCAGCAGCCGTCGGCGCGGGCCCTCGTAGCTCAGCTGGATAGAGCAAGAGCCTTCTAATCTCTAGGTCGCAGGTTCGAGTCCTGCCGGGGGCGCCACCAGGGAAGACGTCGTGCGCGGCTGCGCACGACGCCCCCTGGCCATCGTGACCGGTCCCACGTCGGGGCCCGTCTCCAGCGCCGTCGGCCTGACCCACTTTGGACAGTCGCACCGGCTCGGCGGACTCCGGAAGTCGCATCGTGCGAGCGGCCAGGTGGCCCAACGGTTCCGACCGAGCCCATCCCGAGACAACCTTGTTACCTGAGGCTTTCCGCACGCGATCGGTCACGCCCAGCGATCACACCCGCCGTGCGCCCGAAACGTCACCCGATCGAGCGAATTTCGCGCCCACTGAAGGAGGCACTTCATGGACCACCAAGAAGGACGGCACCGCAGGCGGCGCGCCAACCGCGTCACGCGAAACGCCCTCGACGAAGCCCGGCGCGCGGGGCTCGTCCGGCGGCACCTGACGAAGCTGCGGCACCTGGCCGACCGCGCCGCGCGCGCACCGGCACCGGAGCCGGCGCCCGACGGGCCGACCTCTACATCGGACGCCGCATGAGGCAGCGTGCGGCGCCGCACGTTCGGCGGGGCGTCGGTCAGCGCTTGGGCGGCGCCGCCGAGGAGGGTGCTGTCGTAGACCAGCGTCGGCGTGACGCCCAGGAACTCCGACCACAGCTCGACCGCGTCGGCACGGCGGTCGTACTCGAAGCGCCGTCAGCTTCGGCAGGAACGCCGGGGACGGCCGGGGGCGGGTGTCCGCCGGGGCGGACGGCGTCGGCGATCAGGGCTTCCAAATCCTCCAACTCGCGCTCGACGTGCTGCCAACCAACGGTGGGCCGGAGCCGACCTCGTCGAACTCGATGACGGTGCCGTCGGCCGACGTGACGTGTCCGGCGGAAGCTCCACCCGCGTTTTCGTGGTTATAGCGCGAAATTGGCGCACCTCGCGCGCCGGCGGCTCAGAGCGCGCACTCCGGGAGATGAGCCCGGGCGGGCGGGGGCGGCAGCATCGGGGCGTGCCGGCGGGCACCGCCGTGCGTCGGATCCGGTACTGCACAACGACGAGAGGCCTCCGCGATGGAGAGAAGCAAGTTCCAGCTCGACGAGTCCCAGATTCCGAGCACCTGGTACAACATCGCCGCCGACCTGCCCGGCGCCCCGCTGGCGCCCGCGCTCAACCCGGCGACGGGGGCGCCGCTGACTCGCGACGAGATGGGCGCGACGATGCCCGAGCCCATCATCGACCAGGAGCTGAGCACCGAGCGGGACATCGAGATCCCGGAGCCGGTGCGTCAGCTCTACGCCCAGTGGCGGCCCAGCCCGCTCTACCGCGCGCGCCGGCTCGAGAAGGCCCTCGGCACGCCGGCCAAGATCTACTACAAGTACGAGGGTGTCGCGCCGTCGGGCAGCCACAAGCCGAACACCGGGATCCCGCAGGCGTACTACAACAAGCAGGCGGGCAAGACCGGCCTGATCACCGAGACCGGCGCCGGGCAGTGGGGCAGCGCGACGGCGCTGTCGGCCGCGCTCTTCGGGCTGACCGCCAAGGTGTTCATGGTCAAGGTGAGCTTCCAGCAGAAGCCCTACCGCCGGGCGCTGATGGAGTCCTACGGCGCGACGTGCGTCCCCAGCCCGAGCCCGGAAACCGCGGTGGGCCGGGAGATCCTCGCCAAGTACCCCGACTCCCCCGGCAGCCTCGGCATCGCCACCTCGGAGGCGCTGGAGACGGCGGCCACCGACCCGTCGCTGGGCTACGTGCTCGGCAGCGCCGCGAACCACGTGCTGCTGCACCAAACCGTCATCGGGCAGGAAGCCCTGCTGCAGATGGAGCTGGCCGGGGACTACCCGGACGTCATCGTCGGCTGCTCCGGCGGCGGCAGCAACCTGGCCGGCCTGACGTTCCCGTTCATCGGCGCGCAGCTGCGCGGCGGGCCCGCGGTGCGGGTGCTGGCCGTCGAACCGGCCGCCTGCCCCACGCTGACCCGCGGCTCCATCGCCTACGACTACGCGGACACCGGCCGGCTCGGGCCGCTGTTCCGGATGCACACCCTCGGCCACGAGTTCATGCCGCCGCCCGTGCACGCCGGCGGCCTGCGCGCGCACGGCATCGGCCCGCTGGTCAGCCGCGCGGTCGAGGACAAGCTGATCGAGCCGATCGCCGTCGGGCAGACCGGCTGCTTCGAGGCGGGCGTGCAGTTCGCCCGCACCGAAGGGATCCTGCCGGCGCCGGAGTCGACGCACGCCATCCGCGGCGCGATCGACGAGGCGCTGAAGTGCAAGGCCGAAGGCGTCGGCCGGACCATCCTCTTCGGACTGTCCGGACACGGTCACTTCGACCTTGTCGCCTACGACAAGTACTTCGCCGGCACGCTGGAAGACGACGTCGTCAACGAAGAGCAGCTCGACCTCGCGGCGGCCTCGATCCCGCAGCTGGGCGGAGCCACGTCGTGAGGGTCGCGGTCGTCGACGCGGACGGCATCGCCGCGCACCTGCCCGCGGCGCTCGCCGCGCACGGGCTGGAGACGGTGCGCGTCCGGTCGGAGGCACCGGACGTGCACCTGCGCGGGTCCGCGGAGGCCGACGTCCGGCACCAGGGCGACGTCGGCGAGACCGCGGAAGCGTTGCGGCGCCTCGACGTCGGGTTCGTGCTGGCCGGGACCGAGTCGGGGGTGCTGCTGGCCGACGAGCTGTCGGCGGCGCTCGGCACCCCCGGCAACGGGATGCGCCGGCCGCGGGCGCGGCGCGACAAGTACGAGATGGTGGCGGCGGTGCGCGAAGCGGGGGTCACCACCGCCGCGTCGTTCTCGTCACCGTCCGTCGACGAGGTCGTCGCCTGGGCGGAAGCGCTGGGCAAGTGGCCAGTCGTGCTGAAGCCGCTGGCGAGCGCGGGCACCGACAACGTCCGCATCTGCGGTTCGGTCGACGAGGTGCGCGGCGGGCACGCCGCGATCCTGGCCGGCACCACCCGGTACGGCTCGCGCAACGAAACCGTGCTGGCGCAGGAATACCTGCACGGGGACGAGTACTTCGTCAACACGGTCAGCCGCGACGGCGTGCACCACGTGGTCGAGGTGTGGCGCTACCACAAGCGGGCCCTCGACGGCGGCCACTGGATGTACGACTACGAACAGCCGGTGCCGCTGGAGGAGCCGCGCGTGGCGGACCTGGTCGGCTACACGCTGGACGTCCTGGACGCGCTCGAAATCCACAACGGCGCCGGGCACACCGAGGTGATGCTCACCCCGACCGGGCCGGTGCTGGTCGAGTCCGGCGCGCGGATGGGCGGTTCGCACCAGCCGTCGGTGATCTCGCGCTGCATCGGCACCAACCAGGTCGAGTGCCTGGCACTGGCGGTGGCGCGCCCCGAAGAGGTCACGCAGCGGCGGCTGCCGACGTACCGGCCGCGGTCGTTCCTGCGGTACGTGACGCTGATCAGCCCCGGCGACGGCGTGGTGCCGGACGAGGCCGGGTTCGCGGCGGTGCGCACGCTGCCGTCGTTCGTCGACCTGGTGCTGACCACCCCGCCCGGCGGCCCCGTGCGGCGGACGGTCGACCTGGCGACGTCGGTGGGTTACGTCTACCTCGAGGCGGACGACCCGGAGCAGGTCGAGTCGGACTACAAGCAGCTGCGCGAGTACGAACTGAACGGGCTCTACACAAATGAGGCGGTAGCCAAGTGACGAAAGCGATCACGGAACTGAGCGAGCTGGCGGACATCCCGGAGGAGTGGGTGCACGTCGCGAAGCGCATCTACCCGGGTGAAGACCTGCGTCTGCCGGGCGCGTACCTGAAGTGGTACGACGTCCGCGAAGAGGGCGAAGAGGCAGCGCCGGCGATCAGCGAGCAGGCGCGCCAGTACCTGCGCGACCAGGCGGAGTCGGGCGAGCTGGAGTTCGAGAACGAACTCGGCTACGCGCAGCTCCACCACGACGGCGGCTACTACCTGATCGTGGGTCTGTGGCGCAAGGACGAGCTGTGGACGGGAATCTTCTTCCTCGACGGCGACGAGTTCAAGCGCTACCCGGCCAAGCCGGGAGCGTTCCGGGCCACGCAGAACGTGGTCGAACTGGACACGACCGCACACGAGCGCCGTGCGTGGGCCCGCTTCCTGCGCACGGACCGCGGCGAAGCGGCCAAGCGCGCGTACATCGAGGACTACTGCACGGGTGTCGTCGGAGTGCCGTGACCCCGCGCGCGTGAGAACGGGCCCGCTCCCCGATTGGGGCGGGCCCGTTTCGCATGTGTGGGAAGGGAAATCGGGCGGGTCACGCGGCCGAGCTGGCTGGCGGCTCCCGGCTGGCGGCGAATCATCCGCCCACGCATGCGAAAGCCCCGGTGCGCCGGCCGGCACCGGGGCCCCCGCTCGCCGCCAAACCCCTACTGCGCCGGCCTCGTGCGGACCTTGATGTCCGCCACCCTCGCCTGGCTGAACTCGATCGCCGCCGTGGTGTCCGCGGCCGTTACTGCCACGTGGCCCAGCCCGTCCCATGATCCGTCCAATGAGCGCACCACATCCCCCGGTGCTGCTCCGCCCAAGTCGATCGCCAGCGTTGCCGGGTCCGCCGATACCCCGTCCACGCCCGCGATCTCCACGATCTCGCCCGGCTCCGCCACCGCCAGCCAGCTCGCCGCCGCGCCTGAGGCGGGTGGGGCGGCCACGATCGGGGACACCGAGCCGTGGGGCCACTTCATCGTCAGCTCGTGCATGTCGACTCCGTGCACCGCGAACACCATCTCGTTGATCAACGCCCCGCCGATGCGGTTCTGGGACTCGATCACCACCGGGCCGCGGGGGCTGAACTTGAACTCCGTGTGGCTCGGGCCGTCCGGATAGCCCAGCACGTCCAGGAACGCCGGGATCATCCGCTCCACCGCCGCCACCTGCTCGGGCGACAGCCGGGCCGGGACCGCGTGGCCCGCGTGGACCACCGTTCCCGGCAGCGTCACCGCCTCCGTGATCGCCAGCACCCGGTGGTTCCCCCCGAACGAGAACGCTTCCGCGCTGTACAGCGTCCCGTCGATGTACTCCTCCAGCACGTACTCCTCGAGGTCGTACTGGCCCAGGAACGGGTGGTCCGAGACGTCGCGGTCGCGCGAAATCGCCGCGTAGACCGAGTCCACCTGGTCCGCGCTGTCCACGCGGTGGACGCCGAAACTCGCCGTGCCCGCTCCCGGCTTCACGATGAACGGGTAGCCGTGGCGCTCTCCGAACTCCGTCAAACTCGAGCGGTCCTCGAGCACCGCCGCGCCGATCGCCGGGACGTCCGGGTGGGCCGCCTCCGCCAGGCAGCGGCGCATCACCGCCTTGTCCGTGAACCGGTGGCTCACCTCGTACGACGGGCCGCCCAGCCCCAGCAGGTCGCGGACGCGGCCGGCCGGGTCGAGGCCCGGCTCCGTCAGCGACACCACCGTCGAGAAACCCCACGCCCGGTGGGCCGCCTCGACGAGCGGGGCGAACGTCGGCCAGTCCGTGTAGTCGGCCAGGATCGCGCCCACCACCAGGGGGCCGTACTCCGGCTTGAACTCGTCCGGGTTCTGGACGTACACCACCTCGCACCCGGCCGCCTTCGCCGCGTGGAAGTGCTTGGGGTTGCCGCCGATGAGCAGGATGCGTGGCGCCATTTCGCTGGTCACTCCTGGGAGACTCGGACCGGTTCGGGCTCGACGTGCGGTGCGGGTACGGGCTTCTCCGCGCGGACCGACGGCAGGCACAGGCACAACGCGCCGCCGAGCACGCACGCCAGGCCCGACAGCGCGACCACCTGGGACCCGCTGAAGTGCTCCAGCAGCAGACCACCGAGGGCCGCGCCCGTCGGGGAGGACGCGACGATCACCGAACGGCGGGCGCCGAACACCGCGCCGTACTGCTCGGACGTCACCGCGTTCTGGATGACGCTGATCTCCGTCGACGCGTACGGCGCCCACACGAACCCGCCGACGAACATGATCACCAGCGCCAGCGGCAACGCGTGCACGAACACCAGGGGCAGCAGGATGAGCCCCCAGACCGTCGCGCCCACCGCGTTGACCACCGCCGGGCGGAACCGCGCCAGCCTCGGCACCATCACCAGGCCCAGCAACGCTCCCACGCCCATCGCCGACCACATCGCGCCGTAGCCCGCGCCGCCGGCGCCGAGGTTCTGCTCGGAGAACACCGGGATCGCGGTCAGCAGCGGGCCGTAGGACAGGAAGTAGATGACCGTCAGGATCATCATCGCGCGGACCACCGGCACGGTGATCAGCGGGCCGAAGCCGGCGACGAAGCTGTTCTTCTTCGGCGAAGGCGACGACACCGGGGTGACCGCCAGAGAAGGGTTGACCCGCACGCCGAGCACCAGCGCCGTCGCGACCAGGCACATGATCGCCGGGATGAACAGCGACCAGATGCCGATGAACCCCGCCAGCGAGCCGCCGAGGACCGGGCCGACGAGGTACGGGAACTGGTCGCCGATCGTCAGCACGCCGTTGGCCACCTGCAGCTCGCGGCGCGGGATCAGCAACGGCGTGATGACGCGGGTGCCGACCTTCGCCAGCGGGTTCGTCACGCCCATGACGAGGCACAGCCCCAGCACCACCGGGATGCTGAACGTGCCGACGACCGACAGCAGCGCGATGCCGCCGATCGCGATGCCGCGGACGGCGAACCCGATCGCGGTGAGCTTCACCGGCGACCAGCGGTCGAACCACGCGCCGAGCAGGGGCCCCGAGACGATCTCCGGGAAGCGGCGGAACAGCACCGCGAGCCCGGCGAGTCCCGGGGAACCGGTTTCCACCAGCACGATCCAGATCAGGGCGACGGAGGCGAACTCGTCGGCGGTCTCCGACAGCAGGCTGCTCACGGTGAGCTTGCCCAGTCCCGGGAACCGGCCCAGCACCGACCGCTGCCACCGGCTCCGGACGAAGCCGGGCGCCAGATCCACCATCACTGCCCCTTTCCGGGGTCGACCCCCGCAGCCGGGGGTCCACCGTCCTACCGCGCGACGGTGGACCGCATCTCCCGCTGTGCTCGGTTACGCGGCCTTCAGCCCGGACTCGCCGGTCTCGTCGGCCGCCTCGGCGACGAGCGAGCCGCCCGCCGTCTCGTACCGGCTGGCGAACAGCGCCGGGTGCGCCGAGCGGATGCCCTCGACCACGAGCTCGTACGGGAAGTCGTCGAAGTCGCCGTAGTCGTGGAGGAACTCCATGTACCGGCGGCCCTTGCTGTCGTACGGGTGCGACATGCTGTCGGCCGTGCCGTCGAACTCCAGCGGCGTGATGCCGTACAGCTTGCACAGCAGCTTGGTGAACACCGGGGTCGCGCGGACCCACTTGCCGTCCAGGTACACGGAGTTCAGCGCGTGGAAGCGGAACACGTCGCCGCCGACCAGCTCGCGCAGCCGCGGCGACGCGAGGTGGTTGCGGACGTCGGTGAGCGCGATCCGGCTCGGCACCCCCGCCGCGCGGCACACGGCGGCGTACACAATGGACTTGTGGACGCAGAACCCGCGGCCGCGGCTGATGATCGAGCTCGCCTTGAGGCCCTCGCGGCTCAGCGCCGCGCCGTAGACCTCGTAGTGCAGCTTGTCGCGGACCGCGTAGTACAGCGCGACCGCCTTGTCGGTGAGGGTCTGCTCGCTGCCGTCGAGCGCCTGCCCGACGAACTCCCGCACGACCGGGTGGTCGTGGTCGAGGAACGGGGTGACCCCGAGCAGGTCTTGCGGAGGCGTCTCGGCCGCCATGTCGTCCTTCTTCCGGTTCCGGCGCCTTCTCAGCGCACTCCGAGCATTCTGGCGACCTTGTCCCGCTGGACCTCCGACGTGCCGGAGTAGATCGTGCCGCCGGTGGCGTCGCGCAGTTCCTTCTCGATGCCGAACTCGCTGAGGTAGCCGCGGCCGCCGAAGATCTGCACGGCGTTGGTCGCGGACCGGACGTTGGCCTCGCTCGCGAGCACCTTCGCCATGGCCACGTCCACCATCACGTCCTCGCCGGCCTCGAACCGCTTCGCGGTGTCGTAGAACCAGTTGCGGGTGGTCTCCAGGTCCATCTTCATCTGCACGATCTTTTCCGCGATCAGCTGGCAGGACGCGATCGGCGCCCCGAACTGCTTGCGGGTCTTGGCGTACTCGACGCTCTGCTCGAGGCGGTGCTCCATCGCGCCCAGGCTGATCGCGAAGGAGAGCAGCACCTCCCACTTCATGACGTAGTCGAGCAGCAGGAAGCCCTTGCCCCGGCGGCCGACCATGTTCGCCGCGGGCACCACGCAGTCGGTGAACGTCAGGTTCCCCAGTGGCGACGTGCGCAGGCCCATCTTGTCGACCGGCGGGCCGGCTTCGAAGCCGGGCGTGCCCTTCTCGACGGCGAACACGCTGATGCCGAGCGGCCCGGTGCCCGGCGACGTCCGGGCGTACACGAGGACGACGTCGGCCACGGGACCGTTGGTGATGAAGAACTTCCGGCCGTTGAGGACGTAGTGGTCGTCGTCCGCGCGCTCGGCCGTGGTCTGCATGGCGGCCGCGTCGGAGCCACCGTGCGGCTCGGTGATCGCGTGGGCGCAGATCACCGAGCCGTCGATGACCCTCGGCAGCAGCCGGTGCTTGAGCTCCTCCGAACCGAACCGGTGGACCGGCACGCCGGTGCTGACGAGCTGGGTCGAGATCGAAAAGCCGAGCCCCCCGTCGCGGCAGTGGCGGCCGAGGCCCTCCAGCACGTGCATGGTGGTCGGCAGGTCGTGCCCGCCACCGCCGTACTCCGTGCCGAACGGCAGGCCGAACAGGCCCGTCGCGCCGATCTCCGGCCACAGCTCGCCGGCGAACTCGGCTTCGCGGTCGCGCCGGAGGTGGTCGGCGCCCCAGGCCTGGAAGACCTCGGTGTAGCCGTCCCGCAGCTCCTGCTGCTTGTCGGTCCACTGCTGCATCGGGGGAGCTCCGGCTCAGTAGTTGGAGAATTCGTCGTCGAGGTTGTGCGACTCGTCGCCGATGAGGGCGGGCGTGAACATGCAGACCAGCACCATGTCCTCGTGCGGCGAGGCGATCAGGTGGTGCGGGTCGTGCTTGTCGAGGGCGTAGATCGTGCCGACCTCGATGACGTGCTCGTCACCGGCGGAGTCGATGACCTTGCCGCTGCCGGCGATGCAGTAGCACGCCTCGAGGTGGTTCTTGTACTCCAGCGCGGAGTCGGTGCCGGCGCGGACGATCGTGTGCGTGACCGTGTAGCCCATGCCGTCCCGCAGCGTCAGGAAGCGGTGGCTCAGGCCGTTGCCCCACTCGACGCCTTCGACTTCCGAAAGTTTGCGGATGATCACGGTGTCAGGCCGCCTTTCCCAGGTAGTCCACATCGGACGAGCCCGACGCCGAGTGCAGCTCGACGAACCGGGAGATCGAGGTGATGGAGGTGAAGTCCTGCTCGACGATCTCGACCTCCTCCATCGGGATCTCGAACGTGGCCTCGAGCCAGGTGACCACGCGCAGCAGGCCGAGGCTGTCGACGACGCCGTTGGCGCGCAGGTCGTAGTCGGCTTCGAGCTCCTCCGGGCCGACGCCCGGCAGGAACTCGTCGAGGACGTACTGCTTGATCTGCTCGGAATAACTCATGTCAGCTCCCGTTCAACAGGTCTCGGATGACGGCTTTGCGGTCGGTCTTGCCCGTCGAGGTCGTCGGCAGCGGGTCGTCGACGACGCGGATCGTGGTGGGCAGCGCCGCCCGCGCCAGGCGCTCGCGGCAGAACTGGCGCAGCGCGAGCACGCCGAGCGGCTCGGTCGTGTCGCGGCGGACGACCGCGTGGATGACGAGCCCCGCGACGTCGTCGGGCACCACCACCACGGCCGCGCCGGCGATCCGCTCGTGGCCGAGCAGGACCTGCTCGATCTCTTCGAGGTTCACGCGCACACCGCGGACCTTGACCTGGGAGTCGGTGCGCCCGACGAGCGTGAACACGCCATCGGCGTCGCGCGCGACGAGGTCGCCGGAGCGGAAGTAGACGCGCCCGCCCTCGCGTTCGACGAACTTGTCCGCCCCGCCGCCGACCGCGTACCCGGCCGTCTGGAACGGCGTCGACACGAGCAGCTCGCCGGTGGCCGGGCCGTCGACCACCTCGCCGGCGGCGTCGAGCACGAGCGCGTCGACGCCGGGCAGCGGGCGGCCGATCGGCAGCGGGCCCTCGCCCGCGAAGCCGGTGATCTCGTGGATGAAGCTGTCGTTGGTCTCGGTGGCGCCGTAGATGTTGTGGAAGCGTGCGTTCGGGAACAGCCGCGGCAGCTCGGGCAGCAGCTTCGCGGGCATCTTGTCGCCGGTGACGATCACGTGCTTGACCGACTCGAACGGCTGCACGCCGGGAACGTCGGCGAGCAGCCGGTAGAGCATCGGGACCGACTGGACGACCTCGACCCCCTCGGTGCGGATCACCTCGGCGAGGTGCTTGCCGTTGGTCGCCTTGTCCGGCTCGACCAGGACCGTCGTGCCGCCGGCCTTGAACGTGGCGCGGATGTCGAGCAGGCACAGGTCGAAGTTGAACGGCGCGTAGTTCAATACCACCGTGCCGGGCCGCAGCCGGAACTTCGTGACCGCCCACTCGGTGAAGCGCTCGACGGCCTGGAAGCTCAGCGGAACCACCTTGGGCAGGCCGGTGGAGCCCGACGTCGTGAAGATGAACGAGGTGGCGTCCGGGCTGACGTCGGGACCGGTGATGCCGTCGAGGCCGGCCAGGTCGCCGTCCGGCGCGACCGCGGTGGTGTCGATCTTGTGGATCCGCCGGCCGCCGACGCCCGCGCCGGGCTCGGCGGTCAGGACGTCGGTGCAGTCCGCCTTCTCCAGCAGCTCTTCGAGCGCCGTCGCGCCGAGCTCGGTGGAGGGCAGCATGAACGGGCGGCGTGCCAGCAGGCAGGCCACGATGAGCGCGACCGTGCGCGGGGTCTTCGCGGCGTGAACGGCGACGCGGGCCTCGGCCGGCAGCTGCAGCGCCGACAGGCCCTCGTAGGCCGACATGGTCATGGCGGCGAGATCGGCGTAGGACACCCGGACGTCGCCCAGCACCAGTGCGGTCGACTCCGGCCGGGTGCGGGCGAAGTCGGCCAGGCAGCCGAGCAGCGAACGCGAGTACGGCACAATGTCTCCAACCCCGGCCGGGCGGCGACCACCGTCGCGCACCAGCCAGTCACCCCAGCTCCCCCACGGGGAGTCCACTTCGGACTCCGGCGGGGCCCGGGCCGGGCTCCGCGTGGACTCCACCGTAGCTTCGTGCCGGAGTGACTGGCTTCTCGTGCGGTGCGGCTCCCGATCAGCCGATCGGTGTCCGGTGTGGACGGTCCGACCAGGACTCCCAGCGCCACAGCCGCCCGGTCCCCTGGGTCGCCTGGACCCCGTCCTCCGACATCTCGAACTTGCCGAAGTCGAGCAGGTACAGAGCGTCGTCGCCGGGGGCGAACCCGACGTCGATCGGCCGGGCCAGCACCGGTGCGCCCGGCAGCTCCCGCGGCGACCAGTCCGCCGGGTCGACGACCACGAGGCTGCGGCCGACCGGCGGCCCGCCCGCCGGCAGGCACATCGGGGCTTCGTCGCCGAACAACGTCACGACGAGCTGCCCGGCCAGCGCCCCGCCCGGCACGACGGCGAAGCGGGTGGCCGAGACGTGCGGCTCGAACTCGAGCAGGGCGCGCTCGGGAAGCGGCAGGTCGTCGTGGTTCGCCAGCAGGAACTCCGGCTGCGCGCCGCGCTCGGGCGCGAACGCCGGGTCGGTCACCGGGCGGTCGCCGACGAAGTCCGGCCAGCCGTACCAGCCGCCCTGCCGGACGTCGAACAGCAGGTCCGGGGCGTTGCCGATCGGGCGGCTGCCCCGGTCGTCGGCGCCCTGGTCGAGCGCGATCAGCCGGCCGTCGGGCAGGAAGCCGAGGCCGAACGCGTTGCGCAGCCCCCAGGCCACCAGCTCCATGCCCGAGCCGTCCAGTTCGCACCGCAGCACGGCGGCGGTGCACGGCAGCTGCGCCGCGATCTTCTGCCCCGCGGTGGTCTGCGTGCCGAACGGGCCGAACGCCCCGGTGTCGACGGTCGCGCCGGGCTCGTCGGAGAACGGGTCGCGGGTCGTCGCGTTGAACCCGGTCAGCTCGATGTCCAGGCCGGGCAGGTCGAACGCGTGCGGCAGCCGGCGCAGCCAGCCGAGCTCGTAGGCGTCCAGGCCGATCACGCCGAGGTTCGACATCGCGCCCTGGCTGAAGTAGAGCTTCCGGTCGGCGCCGACCACGGCCATGTTCGTGTGGTAGTTGCCGGGACCGGGCATGCCGTCGACGACGCCGTGCTTGCGCCCGGCCGCGTCGACGCGGGTGATCCGGCCGGCCCCGCCCTCGGAGACGAACAGGTCGCCCTCGAACCAGCACAGGCCGGTGACCGGCGCGGCGAGCTCGCCGGCGACGAGTGTCCGCTCGCCGCCGGCGAGCCGCCAGACCTTCCCGCCGGGCGCCGCGCCGCCGAAGGCGAGACCGGATTCGGCGACGTAGACGCCGCCCGCGTCGTCGAAGGCGAGGCTGGTCGGGAACTGCAGCCCGGTGGCGACTTCCACCGCCTCGGGGTGCGTCGGATTCAGGGGCACGGCGAAACCTCCTGGCTGGTCGACCACCGGCCGGGCGGCACCCGGCCGGCTCCGCTGGGCGACGCTAACCGGCGCGGGCCTCCTTCCGCGTCTCCGCACGTGCCGTCCTGCCGTCAGCCGGCCAGCAACCGCCGGTTCCACCACGTCGACAGGCCCCGCCCGACGACGCCGCTGAGCGCGTCGAGCTCGGCGGCCAGCCGCTGGAGGTCCTCGGCGACCAGTGCCTGCGGGCCGTCGCAGAGCGCCTGCTCCGGGTGAGGGTGGACGTCGACGAGCACGCCGTCCGCGCCGACGGCGACCGCGGCGCGCGACAGCGGCAGGACGAGGTCGCGGCGCCCGCCCGAGTGCGACGGGTCGATCATCACCGGCAGGTGCGAAAGCCGTTGCACCACCGGCACGGCCGAGATGTCGAGGGTGTTGCGGGTCGCGGTCTCGAAGGTGCGGATGCCGCGTTCGCAGAGCACGATGTCGAGGTTGCCGCGCTGCGCGATGTACTCCGCGGCCATCAGCCACTCTTCGATGGTGGCGCTCATCCCGCGCTTGAGCAGCACCGGCTTGCCGGCCGCCCCCACCGCCTGCAGCAGCCCGAAGTTGGACATGTTGCGGGTACCGATCTGCAGCATGTCGGCGTACCGGGCGACCGTTTCGACGTCGTCGGCGGCGACCACCTCGGTGACGATCGGCAGACCCGTCTCGGCCCGCACGTCGGCCAGGATCCGCAGGCCCTCCTCCCCCAGGCCCTGGAAGGCGTACGGCGACGTGCGCGGCTTGTAGGCGCCACCGCGCAGCAGCACCGCGCCGGCCGACTGCGCCATCCGCGCCGCCTCGAGGGTCTGCTCCGGCGTCTCGACCGCGCAGGGCCCGGCGATCAGCGTGACGGTGTCCGGCCCGACCGGCACGCCCCCGACGTACACAGTGGACCGTTCGGGGTGGTGCTCCCGGCTGACCAGCTTGTACTTGGCCGAAATCCGCGTGACGCTCTGCACCGCGGGCAGGCTGCCGAGGTTCAGCGTTTCGAAGCGGTCGACGTCGCCGACCAGGCCGATGACCACGCGGCTCACGCCGCGGCTGACGAAGGCCTCTCCTCCGGCGGCGGCCACCCGCTCGACGATCGCGTCGACGTCCTCCGCGGTGGCGTCGGTTGCCATGACGATGACCATGGTGTCAGCACTCCTCCGGCACTACGTGGTCCCGTCGCCGGCGGCGGCCGGTGCGGGCTCGTGCGGTCCATGCTCCCCGGGCACCGGCGGGGGCGACGTCTCCGCGGTTGCGCAGCCGGGTGCGGAAGCCGTTGCCGGGCAATGGTTCTCGCAATCGAGCGGTAGTACCGGCCGGGGCCCCGCCCCTACCGTCGGGGTACTCGTGCCCACCTGAGGAAGAGGGATCCCGAATATGTCCACCAGCAATGGCACTTCCACCGTGGCGACCGAGCAGGCCGCCGCCGCCGCGGTCCCGCAGCGCATCGTCGCGGCGTGGGCCGGCAACGACGCGAAGGCGTTCTCGGAAGTCTTCACCGAAGACGGCACGATGGCGCTGCCCGGCGGGATCTTCGTCAAGGGCCGCGCCGCGATCCAGGAGTTCATGGCGGCCGGCTACGCCGGGCCGTACAAGGGCACCCGCGTCCACGGCGACCCGGTCGACATCCGCTTCCTCGGTGAAGAGGCGGCGGTCGTCGTCACCGTCGGCGGCGTGCTCGCGCCGGGCGAGACCGAGGTCAGCCCGGAGCGCGCCGTCCGCGCGATCTGGGTGCTGGCCAAGCAGGACGGCGCGTGGCAGCTCGCCGCGTACCAGAACACCCCGCTGGGCTGACACGCTCCCCCGGCTTCTCCCGGCGTGCTCGATTTTCCGGCCGGGGCCCGGCACCGCGCTAGCGTGGATCGGTTACCGGCCGGCCGACCGAGGGGAAGCACCGATGTCGCAAGGGAAGCCCGGATGAGCGACGTCGAACGGGCGGTCGCCGACGCGTACCGTCGCGAGTGGGCCTTCGTGCTCGCCGCGACGGTACGGGTCACCCACGACCTCGACCTCGCCGAGGAATGCGTCCAGGAGGCCTTCCTCTCCGCGCTGGACGGCTGGCGCCGCGACGGGGTCCCGGCCAAGCCGGGCGGCTGGCTGACCACCATCGCGCGCCGGAAGGCGATGGACCACTTCCGGCGGCAGGACGCGTTCCGCACGCGGATGCCGCTGCTCCTGGAACCGGACGTGACCGAGATGAACGACCTGGACGACCTGGTGGCGGGCGACGCGATCGCCGACGACCGGCTGCGGCTGATCTTCACCTGCTGCCACCCCGTGCTGCCGCGCGAGGCGCAGATCGCGCTGACGCTGCGGCTGGTGTGCGGGGTCACCACCGGCGACATCGCGCGGGCGTTCCTCGTGCCGGAGCCGACGATGGCCGCCCGGATCACCCGGGCGAAGAAGAAGATCGCCGCGGCCGGCGTGCCCTACCGCGTCCCGGCGGCGAGCGAGCTGCCGGACCGGCTGGACGCGGTGCTCTCGGTGATCCACCTCCTGTTCACCACCGGGCACACGGCCCCGTCGGGCGATTCGCTGGTGCGCGACCACCTCGTCGACCGGGCGCTGGACCTCGCCCGGCTGCTGCGCGACCTGATGCCGGACGAGCGGCAGGTCTGGGGACTGCTGGCGCTCCTGCTCGTCACCGACGCCCGGCGCGCGACCCGCACCGATGCCGGCGGCCGGTTGCTCCTGCTCGAAGAGCAGGACCGCACGCGCTGGGACCGCGCCGCGATCGCCGAAGGCCACCAGCTGGTGCTCGACGCGATGCGCGCGGGCCGGCCGGGCAAGTTCGTGCTGCAGGCGGCCATCGCGTCGCTGCACGCGCAGGCGCCGAGCTACGCCGAGACCGACTGGGCGCAGGTGGTCGTGCTCTACGACGAGCTGCTGAAGGTGTGGCCGTCGCCGGTGGTGACGCTCAACCGCGCGATCGCGGTGTCCATGGTGGACGGTCCGGCGGCCGCCCTCGCCGAGGTGCGGGCCCTGGAGGACGACGGCCGCCTCGACGGCTACCACTACCTGCCGGCCACCAAGGCCGACCTGCTGCGCCGGCTGGGCCGCCGCTCCGAGGCGGCGGCCGCCTACCGGGCCGCGCTGGGCCTGGTGGACAACGAAGCCGAGCGGGCGTTCCTCAACGCGCGGCTCGACGAGGCGACCGCCGCCTGACCGCCGGCGGCGAGTCAGTTCCGGCGGTAGCGCAGCGATACGACGCCGGAGCCGAACGTCTCCGCGGTCGCCTGGTGGAAGTCCGAGCCCGGGAACAAGTCGGGGAACAAGCGCCGGCCGCCGCCGAGCAGGATCGGGTTCACCAGGAGGCGGTACTCGTCCACCAGGCCGGCCGCCACCAGCGTGCGGGCGAAGTCCACGCCGCCCAGGGCCAGCAGCGCGCCGCCCGGCCGCGTGCGCAGCCGCTCGACCTCGGCGACGACGTCGGTGACGGCGCGGGCGTTCACCCAGCCCGGCTGGTGCGAGGTCCGCGAGCACACCAGCTTCGGCGTGGCCTCGAGCCACCGCGCGTGCGACGCCTCGCCGCCCGCCGCCGCCGGGTCCGTCGCCACGGCGGGCCAGTGGGTCAGGAACTGCTCGTAGGTCCGCCGGCCCACCAGCGCCGTGTCGGCGCGCTCCTGCAGTTCGCCGACGACCCGCCAGGTGTCGGCGTCGACCTTGATCCAGTCCATCGCGCCCGCCGGGCCCTCGGCCCGGCCGTCGACGCTCAGCTGGAGGTACAGCACCACTTCACGCACAGGTTCTTCCTCTCCCGCAACGAAAAACGCGTCGCCGTGCCGGGCGGCACGGCGACGCGCACTGGAACGGTTCCCGGTCAGCCCATCAGCGGACGGACCTCGACACCGCCGTCCATGATCGGGACGAAGCTCGCGATTTCGAGCGCGTGGTCCAGGTCGCGGGCCTCCACGACGAAGAAGCCGGCGAGGGCTTCCTTGGCCTCGACGAACGGCCCGTCGGTGACCTTCTCCCCGCGGAGCGAGCGGGCCTCGGCGGACGGCTGGGTGGCGTAGCCCGCCACCAGCTTGCCGCCGGACTCCGCGACCCGGCCCTCGACCCGGCCGTGCGCCTCCAGGACCTCCGGCGGGATGTCGGCGATCCCACCGGGGGTTTCCCGCTCGAAGATCAGGATTGCGTACTGCGCCATGCGAATTTCTCCTTAGTGGGTTGTTACCTGGGGGCTGCTCCCGCCGTGACCGGGCGGACCCGGCCGGCGAGGGGTCAGGACACCGGTTCCGGTGCCTCGTCGGCTTCCTCCGCGGCGGGGGCCGGAGCCTCCTGCGCGGGGGCACCGAGCGCACCGATGTGCCGGCACTTCACGAAGAACAGCACGCCGACCCCGGCCAGGACCACGGCGCTGATCAGCGCCGCGGTGTGCAGGCCGCTGGTGAACGCCTCGCGTGCGGCGGACAGCAGCTGGTCGGCGACGCCGCCCGGCAGCCCGTTCGCCGCGGTGGTGGCGCCGGCGAGGCTCTCGCGGGCCGCGTCGGCGGCACCGGCCGGCACGCCGGCCGGGACGGTGAGCGTCGAGCGGTACACGATGGCCCCGACGCTGCCGATGATCGCGAAGCCCATGGCGGCGCCGAGCTCGTTGCTGATCTGCGGCATGGACGCGGCCGCGCCCGCCTTCTCCGGCGGGGCCGAGCCGATGACCTGGCCGATGCCCAGCGAGAGCAGCGGACCACCGCCGAGGCACCAGACCGCGAAGCCCAGGATCAGCAGCCAGCTGCCGCCCGACGAAGCCGCCTGCGTCATCAGGAGCAGGCCGACCGCGACGATCAGCAGGCCACCGGAGATGAGGTAGGCGGGCCGGATCCGGCGGGCCAGGATCGGTGACACCAGCACGGCGACGGTCGAGACCGCCATGCCCGGCAGCAGCGCGAGCCCGGCCGGCAGCGAGCCGAGGCCGTCGACGAGCTGGAAGTACTGCGTGGCCAGCATCATCACCGCGCCGGTCAGCAGGCTGTAGGCGAGCAGGCTGACCAGCCCGACCGTGAACACCGAGTTCTTGAACAGGCTCAGGTCCAGCAGCGGGTCGGCGAGCGTGCGCTGCCGCAGCACGAACAGCACGCCGAACACGACACCGACCACCACGGCCAGCACCGGCACGAACTCGAAGCCGTTCTTCGCGAGCTCCTTGAAGCCGTAGACGAACGGCAGGATCGCGGCCAGCGACATGCCGACGCTGATCAGGTCGATCCGGCCGCCCGCGGGCGACTTGAACTCGGGCAGCAGCACCGGGCCGAAGACCAGCAGCACGGCCATCACCGGGATGTTGATCAGGAACACCGAACCCCACCAGAAGTGGGCGAGCAGCACGCCGCCGATGATCGGGCCGAGGATGGCGCCGACGGTGAAGAACGCCGACCAGATCCCGATCGCCAGCCCCATCTGCTTGGGGTTGCGGAACATGTTGCTGATCAGGGCCAGTGTGCACGGCCCGAGGGTCGCGCCGGCGATGCCCAGCAGGGCCCGGGCACCGATCAGCATCTCCGGGGTCGTCGACCAGGCCGCGAGGGCCGACGCGATCCCGAAGGCCGCGGCACCGATCAGCAGCAGCTTGCGCCGGCCGATCCGGTCGCCGAGGCCGCCCATCGTGACCAGGAACCCTCCGACCATGAACCCGTAGATGTCCATGATCCAGAGCTGTTCGATGCTGTCGGCACCCAGATCGGCGCTGAGGTGCGGAAGCGCCAGCAGCAGCACGAACACGTCGACGGACACGAGCATCGCGGTCAAGGCCAGTACGGCCAGGCCCACCCACTCTCGTCTGCCGGCCCGCGGTGCCGCAACGTCAGTCGTCACGATTGTCTCCTCCCTAATACGGGTCCAGCTTCCATTCAAGCGGTGACGCCCGGGGCGGACATCTTCCGCTGTGCTCTGTTCGGGCCCCTCGGTACTACGTCGTTCGGCAGGTCGCGGAATCGACAACTTCGCGCGACTGACTCTGCGCACCCTGAAAGAGGACACCCGTTCGGGTCCGATGTGACGATCCGTTGGCCGGCCTGGGGCGCCGGCGGGACGTCTTGTGCTGCGCCCACTCGGGCGCGTCACCCGTGTGGTGCATCACCGATTGGGGAGCTGATGCTGAACAGACGACGCTTGCTGGCACTCGGGGCCGCGGCGGGCGGGGCGGGCGCCGCCGCGGCGCTGCTGCCCAAGGGGACCGCGCCGGCCGGGGCCGTGGCGGCGCCGGCGCCGGTGGCCACCCCGCAGGCGGCCGGCGGGGGCGCCGCCGCCGGGCACGTCGGCCACTCCGTCCCGAGCGGTTTCGCCAAGGCGGCCGGACCGGCGGTCAAGCCCGCGACGACGCCGTTCACCGTGCCGATGCCGCTCGCCCCGGAGCTGCGGCCGGTGCGCTCCACCGCCGCCTTCGACCGCTACGAGCTGAGCGTCAAGCAGGCCGACGTCGAGATCCTGCCCGGGCAGAAGACTCCCATGTGGACCTACGGCGGCGGTTTCCTCGGCCCGGTGATCCGCGCGCGCAGCGGCCGCGCGACCCAGGTCGCGTTCCGCAACGAGCTGCCGCTGGCCACGAACGTCCACCTGCACGGCTCGCACGTCGACGCGGCCAACGACGGCTACCCGATGGAGCTGATCGAGCCCGGCCAGACCCGCACCTACACCTACCCGAACACGCAGCAGGGCGCGCTGCTCTGGTACCACGCGCACTCGCACGGCACCGACCCCGAGCACGTCTACCGCGGCCAGCACGGGTTCTACATCGTGGAGGACCCCGCCGAGGCGGCGCTCAACCTGCCCTGCGGGGCCTTCGACGTCCCGATCATGCTGCGCGACGCGCTCTTCGACGCCTCGAACAACCTCGTCTTCGGCGGGAACCCGGCCGACCGCAACGTCGCGCTGGTCAACGGGAAACCGCAGCCGTACTTCCAGGTCGCCGCGCGCAAGTACCGCTTCCGGATCGTCAACACCGCGACCGAGCGCGTGTTCCGGCTGAGCCTGGCGGGCGCGAAGATCGTCCAGATCGGCACCGACGGCGGCCTGCTGCCGGCCCCGGTGGAGAAGGCCGAGCTGAAGTTCAGCTCCGGCGAACGCGTCGACGTCGTCGTCGACTTCTCCCAGGTGCCCTTCGGCACCGGCATCGTGCTGACCGACGCCACCTTCGGCCCGATGCTGCGCTTCGACGTCGTGCGCCGCGCGGCCGACACCAGCCGGGTGCCCGCCCGCCTGCGCCGGCTCGAGGTGCTGCCGCCGGCGACGGTCACCCGCGAGGTCGCCATCGGCACCGACTTCTCCCAGGGCGGGCCGATCCCGGTCGGCACCATCAACGGCCGGCCGTTCGACCACGACCGGATCGACATGACGGTGAAGCGCGGCTCGACGGAGCTGTGGAACATCAGCAACGCCGACGGCGCCTACGGGTTCACCCACAACTTCCACATCCACCTGGTGCAGTTCCAGGTGGTGAGCCGCAACGGCGGCCCGCCGGCGCCCGAAGACGCCGGGCTGAAGGACACCATCCTGCTGCCGCCCGGCGACGTCGTCCAGGCCAAGGTGCACTTCACCGACTACCTCGGGAAGTACGTGTACCACTGCCACTTCCTGGAGCACGCGGCCATCGGGATGATGGGCCAGATGGAGATCGTCGACTAGCGGACCGGTTCCGGGGACCGGCCGGCCGGTCCCCGGGGCGCCCGCGCGAAAGGACGCCTGTCATGACTGAAAGCGGCACCCCGGCACAGATCGCCGAGCTGGCCGACGACTTCGTCAACGCGCCGACCGACCAGGTCGACGAGCGGTTCCGGCGGCTCACCGGCGCTCTGTGGGACGACGGTGTCCTGACGGATCTCGCGCTGCCCGCCGTGCCCGCGCTGGTCGCCCGGCTGGACAAGGCCGCCGACGACCGCAAGGGTCACCTCGCCGTGCTGCTGGGCGTGCTGGCCGAGGCCGAGTTCCCGGACACCACCGGTCCGGTGGCCACGGCCGTGCGCGCGGGCCTCGACCGCTACCTCGAACTGCTGGCGCAGGGCGCGGACCGCGACCCGCTGACCCTCGGGCTGGTCTACCTGCTGGCGCACTTCCCCGCCGACCGCGAACGGATCCTCGCCGCCGTGCCCGCGCTGTCGCCCGACGACCTGACCCGCCTGGTCCGGCTGCTCACCCCCGCCGACCAGGCGCACGCCGACCTGGGCCGCGTCTGGCCGTCGCCGTCGGTGTGGGGGCTCGGGGAGTCCGAAAAGGACTTCGACAACGGCTGGATCAGCGCGTTGACGCCGGAGCAGTTCACCGCCGCGTGGCGCAACGACCAGCGCACGCTGTTCGGGCACGCCGGGGCCAAGGCCTACTGGGCGGCGCGCCACGGCTCGCCGGCCGAGATCGTCGCGGCGCCCGTGCCCGACCCGGAGACCCTCGAAGCGGGCCGCACGGCCGCGGTGGGCACCGGCCTGTTCGGCCGGCACGCCGCCGCGCTGCGCTGCCCGAACTGCCACGAGGCCCTCGCCTTCGCCGGCGGCGTGACCTGCACCGGCTGCGCGACGGCGTTCCCGGTCGCCGACGGCATCCTCGACCTGATGCCGGGCGAGCGGGTCGCACCGGGCGACGAGGACACCGGCGACGCGCTGCACAAGCTCGCCGCGATGCCGAGCATGGGCCTGTACTACGAAGCCGTGCTGCGGCCGGCGTTCCTGCGGGCCATGGGGTCCAACTGGGACGAGGCGGTGACCCCGGCCGACGAGGACCGCTACATCGCCGAGCACGTCGACCCGGCCGAGGGTCCGGTGCTGGACCTCGCGGCCGGCGCGGGCCGCTGGACCGCCGTGCTCGCCGGCGCCGTCGGTCCCGAGCGGCTGGTCGCGCTGGACGTCAGCGTGCCGATGCTGGCCGCGCTGCGGGTCGCGCTGCCCGAAGTGCCCGCGCTGCAGGCGAGCGCGCTCGAGCTGCCGTTCGAAGACGGCTCGCTGGGCGCGGTGCTCTGCTGGAACGCGCTGCAGGCGCTGCCCGACGCGGCCGCGGGCATCGCGGAGGTCGGCCGGTGCCTGCGTCCGGGCGGCACCTTCACGCTGCTGACGTTCCGCTGGGGCGACGACGCGCTGTACAGCTACTTCCAGCACGCGCACCGGTTCCCGAACGCCGAGGACGGGATGCGGCTGTTCGGCCTCGACGAGCTGCGCGGCTGGCTCGCCGCCGCGGGCATGCGGATCCGCGACGAGTCCGGGTCGGGCACGTTCGTCTTCCTCACGGCCGAGCGCGTGGCATGACCGAGCCCGGCGAGTTCGTGCCCGGCCGGCCCGGGGACCCGGAGTACGAGACGGCGACCCGGGTCTTCAACCTGGCGGCCCCGGTCCACCCCGCGGCCGCGGTGACGGCCCGCTCGGTGGACCAGGTGCGCGCCGCGGTGCGCCACGCGGCCGCGGCCGGGCTGCGCGTGCGGATGTTCACGAGCGGCCACGGCGCGGGTGCGGCGCGGCCGATGCCCGAAGCGCTGCTGATCCGGACCGAGCTCGGCGGCGGGGTCGAGGTCGACCCCGCCGGCCGGGTCGCGCGGGTCCCGGCCGGCACCCGCGCGGGCGAGCTCGTCGCCGCCACCGCGAAGCACGGGCTGACCTCGGCGCACGGCTCGTCGGCCAACGTCGGGCTGGTGAACTACCTGCTCGGCGGCGGGTTGAGCGGGTACGGGCGCTTCGCCGGGCTGGCCGTCAACGGTGTGCGCGCGGTCGAGCTGGTCACCGCGGACGGCGAGGCCCGGCGCGTCGACGCCGCGCACGACCCGGAGCTGTTCCGGGCACTGCGCGGCGGGGGCGGCGGGTTCGGCGTGGTGACGGCCGTGGAGCTGGCGCTGTTCCCGGCCGGGCAGCTGTTCGGCGGCGCCACGTACTGGCGCGGCGAGCTCGCGGAAGCGGTGCTCGCCCGGTGGAACGCGTGGACCGCGGGGGCACCGCGCGAGGTGACCGCCGGCCTGCGGCTGCTCAACCTGCCGGCCGTGCCGGGCGTGCCGCCGGCGTTGGCGGGCAGTACGACGATCTGCGTGGACGGCCTCGTGCGCGCGGCGTCCACCGGGGAGGCCCACCGGGTGGCCGACACCCTGCTGCGGCCGCTGTACGCGCTCGGCGAGCCACTCGCCGACACCTGGCAGGACCTGACGCCCGAAGGCGTGCTCGGCATCCACATGGACCCGCCGGAGCCGGTGCCGTTCCTGGGCGAGCACCACCTCCTGTCCACTTTGGACGACCGGGGCGAGGCGGCGCTGCTGGGCCTGCTCGGCCCGGGGTCGGGCTCGCCGTTCGTCGGCGCGGGCCTGCGCCAGCTGGGCGGGGCGTTCGCCACGGCACCGGCGGGCGCGGGCGTGCTCGGGCACCTCGACGCGGCGTTTTCGTTCGCCGCGTCGGGGGTTCCGGACCCGACCGGTCCCGAGCGGCTGCTGGCGCACGGCGCGAAGGCCCGGGTGGCGCTCGAGCCGTGGCGGACCGGCCGGACGGTCCCCAACTTCGTCGAGCACTTCGAGCAGCCGCAACGCCATTTGGACGCCGACCAGGTGGCCGAGGTGGACCGGGTGCGGCTGCGCGTCGATCCGGAGGGGCTGTTCCGCGACGACATCGCTCCGAACGCCACCGCGTTGAGCTGAGCTTCGTACGCGACGAGCCGTGACCCCGGGTGGGGTCACGGCTCGTCCGGCGTTCGGGCGCCGGCCGGTTTCCGGCACGCGTCAGGCCGGCTCGGCCGGCGGTGGGCTCGGCGCCCATCAGGCGACGGCCGGACTCGACCGCCACCGGGTGAGCTCTCGTCGCGGGCTCGGGCGCCGGCCGTCGCTACCGGACCGGTGGTTGCCTGCGCCGGAGTCGACCACCACGACGTGCCGCGCGGGCGGGGCCGGTCCGCGCCGTGCGTCCCGCGCGGACCGGCGACCGCCGGTGGCTTCCGGCCCCCTCAGGCGACGGCCGGGACGATCTTGTTGCCCACGATCTCCGCCTGCGCCACTGGGTCCGGGCCCGAGATGATGCCGATCGCCGTGTCGACGCCCAGGTCGCCCAAGCCGCGCAGCAGGCCCGCCAGCTCGTCGGCGCGCTCGCCGTACGTGCCCAGCTCGAACGGCAGGATCACCGTCTTCTCGATCGCGTCGTACTCCCGGCCTTCGGCCTCGCACAGCCGGCGCAGGAGCGCGAGCTTGTCGGCCAGGTCCGGGGTCGGGTACAGGTTGCACGCGTCGCCGTAACGGGCGACCAGGGGCAGCGTGCGCCGCTCGCCGCCGCCGGCGATGAGGATCGGGGGGCGCGGGCGGGCCAGCGGTCCCGGCACCAGCAGCGGCTTGGGCAGCCGGTAGTGCTTGCCCTCGAAGGGTTCCGTGCCGCCCTCCCACAGCCGCAGGCAGATCCGGATGGTCTCCTCGAGCCGCTCGAAGCGCTCGGCCACCGGCGGGAACGCGATCCCCATCCCGGCCGACTCCTCGGCGTCCCAGCCGACCCCGACGCCCAGCACGGCCCGGCCGCCGGACAGGACGTCCAGCGACGTGATCGCGTTGGCCAGCACCGCCGGCTCGCGGAAGTGGACCCCGGCCACCACCGGCGCCAGCCGGGCGCGCGAGCTGTGCACCGCCATCACGGTGAGCGCGGTGAAGCACTCCAGGTAGGGCTGCTCGGGCCCACCCGCCTGCGGCCCCTGCCACAGGTGGTCGCCGACGCCGAGCAGGTCCACCCCGGCGTCGTCGGCGGTGCGGGCGAAGCGGGCGATGACCTCGGCCGCCTTCGCCGGGCCGCCCGCCCAGCCGAACTCCCCGAACTCCAAACCGATCTTCACGTGGTCCTCCCGGTCTCCGCGGTAGTCGTGGCGGTCCTTCATGGTGTCAGCGCGGCCGGGCACCGGGTTCTCGCCGCGTGCGGTCTCCCGCCCCGGCGACCCGCGCCCGGCACTGCGGGAGATGCGGGACTCCCCCGCCGCCGGTGACGATGCGAGACGGCGATCGACCCGCGACGCGAGGAGTGTCTCCTGTGGACGGATACGGAGTGCTGGTCCGGAAGGACGACCTGACCGCGACCGAGGTCGTCGCGGAACCGGTGCGCCCGCCCCGCGAAGGTGAGGTAACCCTCGAAGTCGAGCGTTTCGCCCTCGGGCAGATCAACGTCACCTACGCCCGCCTCGGCGGGGCGCTGCTGCCGTTCTGGAACGCTTTCCCGGCGCCGGAGGGCCGCGGCCGCGTACCGGTCTGGGGCTTCGCCACCGTCGTCGCGTCGCGCCACCCCGCGGTGGCCGAGGGCAGCCGCTGGTTCGGCTTCCTGCCCTTCGGCACGCACCACACCCTCGCCGTCGAGCCGGCGGGCGCCGGGTTCGTCGACGCCGCGCCGGAACGCGCCTTCCTGCACCCGTGGTACCGCACCTACCAGCCCGCCGGCGCCCCCGCGGCGACCGACGACCTGGTCGCGGTGGCCCGGCCGGTGTTCCCGGCGTCGTACCTGCTCGACGAGTTCGTCGGCGAGCACGCCGCCCAAGGCGCGCGCACCGTCGTGATCACCAGCGCCTCCAGCCGGACCGCGCTCGGCCTGGCGGAGCTGCTGGAGCACCGCGGCGACCTCACCGTCGTCGGCGTGACGTCGCGGCGCAACTGGGACTTCGTGGCCGGGCGCGGGATCTACGACGTCGTCGCGGCCTACGACGACGTCGCCGCCCTGCCGGTCACCACGCCCGCCGTGCTCGTCGACTTCACCGCCGCGCCCAAGCTGCTGCGCGAGATCCACGAAAAGCTCGGCGACGGCCTGCGGCACAGCGCCCTCGTCGGCTACACCAGCCCGGACGCCGTCGTGCAGCCCGACCCGATGCCCGGTCCCGAGCCGCGGATCTTCTTCACCCCGGCCGTCGAATCGGAGACTGTCGCGCGCGAAGGCGCGGAAGCGTTCTACGCCCGCTACCACGCGGCCGAGGCGCGGTTCGTCGCTCGCGCGGCGTCCTGGTGCGCGGTGCGCCCGGTCTCCGGCCTGTCCGCCGCCGCGGACGTCTTCCGCGCGCTCGTCGCCGGCGAGCAGCGGCCGGACGAGTGCCACATCGTCAGTCCACAGTAGAACGTGTACCCGGCAACCGGGGAGATGCCCGCGCACCCCCAGCGGGGTGAGGCTGGCTCCCGACACCGGCGGCCGCCGTGGGCGCCCCGCGCCGAGCAGGAGGAACAACCGTGACGCAGCACATCGACGAGGTCCGGGTACCGGGTCCGCGGCGGCCGGGCCGGCCGCCGTCCGCGCCCGCCACCGCCGTGAAGTTCTGGCAACGACCGTGGATCGTCCCGCTCTGGCTGGTCGTCGCCGCGTTCCTGTACGTGCAGACGAGCCCGTTCGTCGGCACGCCGGAGAGCCAGGCGCCGACCCCGCCCCACGACGGCTTCGCCGCCTACTACCCGCTGCTCATCGCGCACATCTCGTTCGGCACGGTCGTCATGCTGTCGGCCTGCCTGCAGATGTGGCCGATGATCCGGCACCGCTACCCGAAGGTGCACCGCGCCTTCGGCCGCGTCTACGCCATCGCCGCCATCCCCACCGGCGTCGCCGGCCTGATCATCGTGCCGTTCGCGCCGCCGGTCGGCCAGATCGGCGTCACCCTGACGACGGTGCTGTTCCTGGCGAGCACGGTCGCCGCCTGGGTGCTGGCGGTGAAGCGGAAGTTCAAGCTGCACCGGCGGTTCATGATCTACAGCTTCGCACTGCTGATGAACAACGTGTGGGGCCCGGTCATCGTCAAGATCGGGATGCCGCTCGGCGTCGACATCACCTACCTGCTCGAGTCCGCCCGCTGGGTGGGCTGGGTCGTCAACCTCATGATCGCGCAGTGGTTCCTGTACTGGACCGCTTCACGACGGCGCGAGTTCGCGTGACACGGCCGGGGACCACCGGCGGGAATCAGGGAGGATCACAGTGAGCACCAACGGCCACCCGACCGGGTTCGGCGCGTCCACCATCACGTCCGCGGACCCCCGCTACGCCAGCATGGTGCGCGGCCACAACCACCGGTTCGTCGCGAAGCCCGACTACGTGCGCGTGGTGACCACGACCGAGCAGGTCGTCGAGACCGTCGGCGCCGCGGTGGCGGCGGACGAGCGGATCACCGTCCGCAGCGGCGGGCACGGGTTCGAGGACTTCGCGACCGCCGACAGCGGCGTGCTGCTCGACATGTCCGAGATGAACCAGGTCTACTACGACCCCGAGCGGCTCGCGTTCGCGATCGAGTCCGGCGCCACCCTCGGGCACGTCTACCGCGTGCTGTTCAAGGGCTGGAACGTCACGCTCCCGGCCGGCGAGTGCACCGAGGTCGGCGTCGGCGGGCACTTCGCCGGCGGTGGGTACGGCACGCTCTCGCGGCGCATCGGCGCGGTCGTCGACTACCTCTACGCCGTGGAGGTCGTGGTCGTCGACGAGGACGGAACCGCCCGCGCGGTCGTCGCGACCCGCGAGGACGACGACCCGAACCGCGACCTGTGGTGGGCGCACACCGGCGGCGGTGGCGGCAACTTCGGCATCGTCACGCGGTACTGGGTGCGCTCGCCCGGCGTCACCGAAGGCGCCCCGGAGGAGCTGCTGCCGAAGGCGCCGAGCATGTGGCGCAACGGCATGGTGGCGTGGGACTGGAGCTCGATCACCGAGGCGGACTTCAAGCGGCTGCTGAAGAACGTCGGCGACTGGTTCGAGCGCAACAGCGACGCGGGCTCGCCGCACGCGCAGCACTCGGCGTTCTTCTACTCCTCCCACCGCTCCAACGGGATCCTGTCGATCGGCGGCATGGTCGACGGCGCGGTCGAGGGCGGCGAGGAGCTGCTGGAGGCGTACTTCGACGCGGTCACCGAAGGCGTTTCGGCGCAGCCGGTGTTCCGCCAGCAGACCCACCGGCCGTGGCTGTACTTCGCGGCGTACCCGAACTGGGGCGACCAGGGCACCCCGGACATCCGCCGCGTCAAGATCAAGGCCGCGTACCTGCGCAAGGGCTACACGGACGCGCAGATCGACACGATCTGGGAGCACCTGGGCACGGGCGCGAGCAGCCGCAAGGAGCTCATCCTCATCGGCTACGGCGGCGCGGTGAACACGGTGGCCCCCGAGGCGACGGCCACGGCCCAGCGCGACTCGATCCTCAAGGCCGCGTTCATGGCCTGGTGGGGCGACGAGGCGGACGACGAGCTGGTGCTCGGCCAGGTCCGCGACTTCTACCGCGACGTCTACGCGGAGACCGGCGGCGTCCCGGTGCCCAACGAGTACAACGACGGTTCGTACATCAACTACCCCGACGCGGACCTGGCCGACCCGGCGCACAACAAGTCGGGCGTCGCCTGGACGACGTTGTACTACAAGGACAACTACCCGCGGCTGCAGCGGGTGAAGAAGCGGTACGACCCGCGGAACGTGTTCCACCACAGCCTTTCGATCGAGCTGCCGGAAGACTGATCCCGATCCCGAACGCCCCCGGTGCGCCCTACCCGCACCGGGGGCGTTCGGCGTGTTCGGATGCCGGGCCGGGCACGCGAAAAAGGGGCTCCAGGTCGCCCTGGAGCCCCTTTCGCCGTCGTCCTCAGTCCACCGTGAAGCAGTGCGGCCCGCGCGGCCCGCCCGCCGCCACATCGCGGTTGTACGCGTCCAGCTTCTCCTGGGCCTCCGCCTCCGCGCGGCGGAAGCGCTCCGCCGGGTCCGCGCCGCGGGCCAGGACGTCGTCCATCGCCGTCGTCAGCACGTCGTGGATGCCGCCGTAGTCGCCCATCAGGGGGCCGCTCGCGGCCAGTGAACCGTCGCCCGCGTGGAGCTGGTCCGGGGCCACCCGGTGGTACGGGTGCTCGGCGAAGTAGCCCTCGTCCTCCAGCCGGGCGATCGCCGCGTTCGTGACCGGGATGAAGCTGCTGATCTTGTGCCACTCCGCCGCGTTGCGCGGGTTGTTCACGAACTGCAGGAACGCCAGCGCGCCCTCCTCGACCACCGGGTCCAGGCCGGCGCCGAGCCACAGGGACGTGCCCGCGACGACGTTGCCCGCGAACGGCACCTGCTCGTTGTACGGCAGCCGGCTCACCACCAGGTCGAACCCGGCGTCCTTCGCCGCCGCCACCGTGTAGCGCACGTCGGTGCACGAGCTGAAGCGGAACGCCGTCTGCCCGCCGATGAACCGCTGGAACGTGCCGAGCCAGTCGTTCACCGCGCCCGTGTAGAGGTACGTGCCCTCCGCGTGCAGGCGCCGCCACCACTCCACCCACGTGAGCATTTCCTTGCCCGCCAGGCTGATCCGCGTACCGCGGGTGGTCCGGCCGTTGTCCGGCTCGACCATCGGCGCGCCCTGCGTGCCCAGTGCCTGCTGGAAGAAGATGCCGTGGTTGGCCCACGTGACGCCGTGGGAGGGACCGCCGGGCAGCCGGCCGACCGCGGCGCACGCCGCCTCGAGCTCGGCCCAGGTCCGCGGGATCCCGCGGACACCCGCGGCGTCCAAAACGGACTTGTTGGTGTAGAGCAGGCTCGTCGTGCCGACCGTCGGCATCGACACCAGCACGCCGTCGTGGCTGTAGAACTCGCGCAGCGGGCGGATGACGTCGCCGGTCACCACCGGCTCGCCGAGGATCTCGGTGCGGCCGGCGACGGCGCGCTCCACCGGCGTGAACAACGGCGCGCCGGCCTGGTCGACGGCGTCGCGGGCGATCTGCGTCGCCGTGTAGTAGTACTCGGCGATCGCCGGACGACGGCCGCCGAGCGCCGCTTCGTGGATCTCCTGCGGCATCCGGCGGAAGTTGCTGCTCTGGATCTTGATCTCGTACTCCGGGTGCCGCCGCTCGAACTCCTCGCCGAGCCGCAGCAGCGGTGCCATGTAGTCCGGGAAAGTCAGGTCGGCGAGCCAGACGTCGACCACGGTCCTCGTACCCATCGGGGTCTTCTCCTCCCAGTTCACGCGGCGGCCCGGGGCGCCGCCGCCGGGCCACCGCCCGCCTGCAGCTGTCCGGCCAGGTCCGCCAGGAACCCGGCCACCACGTCCGGGACGACCTTGCAGTCCAGCACGAGCGTGCCCGCGCGGCCGCGGTCGAGCCACGTCCGGACGGCGTCGAGGTCCTCGACCGTCCGCACGACGGCGGCCGTGGCCCCGAACGCGCGGGCGACGCCGGCGAAGTCGGTGTCGGCGAACGCGATCGTGTCCGGGTCGGCGACGTCGCCGTAGACGTGCACCTCCCAGCCGTAGGCGGCGTCGTCGTAGACGACCACCAGCGCGGATTCGGCCGTGCGGACCAGCGTCTCCAGGTCGGGCAGGCCCATCAGGGCGCCGCCGTCGCCGAGGGCGACCACGGTCGTGCGGTCCGGGCGCCCGGCGACCGCGCCGACCGCGCCCGCGAAGCCCAGCCCGATCACCTGGAACCCGACCCCGGTGAAGACCAGGCCCGCGGGGTCCGGGGCCGGCAGGTACATGATCGGCCAGCCGGCGAAGTGCCCGCCGTCGGTGACGAGCGTGCGTTCCGGGGGCAGCAGCCGGGCCAGCTCCGCCGACAGCGCGCGCGGGTCGATCCGGTCGGCGGTGCTGCGGTCCTCGAACGGCGCGTCGGCCCAGCCGGTCTCGCCGAGTTCGCCGAGCTCGGTGCGCCAGCCGGACGCGCCGGCACCGCGGGCCCGGAGCGTGTCGAGCAGGGCGACGGCGACGTCGGCGGCGTCGCCGGTGACCGCGAGGTCGACCCGCGGGGTCGTCGGGGCGGCGGCGGCGTCGATCTGCACCAGCGTCGCGTCGCGGCCGGGCAGCTTGCCCCCGTGCAGCGTGAACGTGTTGAGCGTGGCGCCGAAGGCGAGCACGACGTCGGCCTCGGCGATCAGCTCGGCCGCGCGCGGCGAGGAGAACCCGCCGCACAGCCCGACCGACCACCGGTGCCCGGCGAACAGCCCGGCCGCCTGCACGGTCGTGGCCAGCAGGCCGCCGAGCTCGTCGGCGAGGTCGGCCAGGATCTTCGCCGCCCCGGCCTGCCACGCGCCGGCACCGGCGAGGACCAGCGGCCGCCGCGCCTGCGCGAGGGCTTCGAGGACGGGCGCCAGCTCGCCGGGCGCGGGCGGGGTCACGTGCACCAGGCGGGTGGTCGCCACCTGGGGCGCCGGCGCGGCCGGGACCTCGGCCTTCAGCAGGTCGTCGGGCAGGCAGAGCACCACCGGGACGCGGTCCCGGCGGGTCAGCTCCAGCGCGTCCGCCGCGGTTTCGCGCGCGGTCGCCGGGTCGGTGACGCGGACCGCGCGGGCCCCGAGGCTCTCGATGAACTCGCGCTGGGCGAAGTCGGTCGGCCGCGGCGGGCGGCCCACCGGGGCGTCCCCGCAGACGAGCAGGACCGGGCTGCGCCGCTTCACCGCCTCGGTGAGCCCGGTCGCGACGTTCGTCAGGCCCGGGCCGTAGGTGGTGGTGCAGACCGCCACCTCGCCCGTGGTGCGGTAGTACGCCTCGGCCATGGCGATGGCGCCGCCCTCGTGCCGGGCCGGCACGTAGCGGGCGCCGGTGCCGGTGAGGGCCTCGACGAAGTAGATGTTGCCGTTGCCGACCACGCCGAAGGCGTGCCGGATGCCGTGGTTCGCGATGGTCTCGGCCACCGCGGCCGCGAGCGTCGTCATGTGCCGTCCTTCGTCGTCCCGGACCTCGCGGCCCGTGCCGGTTCGCGGTCTCAGAGCCCGGACAGCCCGTCCCGGAGGTGGCGCAGCTCGCCGAACGACGAGAGGTCGGGCACGGTCCAGCCGTCCAGGTCGTACTCGGCCAGGCATTCGTCCACAAAGGACTTGTAGCCGTCGACCGTGCCGTCGGCGAGCTGGCCGTAGAGCAACTCCACCCGGGTGTTCTCGTGGCTGCCCGCGTAGTTGCGTTCGTAGAGCTCGTGCCGGCCGCCGAACTCGGTGCCGACGGCGTCCCACAGCAGCTTCATCACCTTCGCGCGCTCCACCGAGTCGACGCCGCCCGAACCGCGGACGTACTTGTCGAGGTACGGCCGGACCTCGGGGTTCTTGAAGTCCTCCGCGCTGGAGTTGGTGTAGATCAGCCCGCTCGCGACGTCCTGCATGACGATCTCGCGCACCCGCGGGTAGCCGACCTGCATGAACCACCGGTAGGCCAGGCCGTACTGCGGGTTGGGCAGGTACGCGCCGTTGCGCCACGGCACCGGGTTGCGCACCGCGGAGTCCGACAGCGACCAGAACAGGTTGCGCCACGCCAGCACTTCGCCGACCCGGCTCTGCACGCCGCGGAAGTCCTTGGTACCGGTGATCTCCAGCGCCTTGATCAGCAGCCCGGCGATGAACTCGAGCTTCACCGCCAGGCGCGTGCAGCCGTGGAAGGTGAACCGCTCGATGAACCCGGACTGGCCGGTGAACAGCTGCACCTTGCCGATGTCGCCGTAGATGAACACGTCCTCCCACGGGACGAGCACCTTGTCCAGCACCAGGATCGTGTCGTTCTCGTCGAGCCGCGACGACAGCGGGTGGTCGAACGGGCTGCCCATCACCGCGCTGGTGGCCGAGTAGGACGGCCGGCAGATCAGCTTGGTGCCGGGCGCGCCGGTCGGGATGGTGCAGACCAGCGCGAACTCGCGCTTCTTGATCGGGATGCCGTAGTGGGCGATGAAGTTCGCGTGCGTCAGGGCGGACCCGGTCGCGACGACCTTGGCGCCGCTGACGATCAGCCCGGCGTCGGTTTCCTTCTCCACGTGCACGAAGACGTCGGCGACCTCGTCCGGCGGCCGGTTCCGGTCGACCGGCGGGTGCACGATCGCGTGGTTCCAGTACAGGACCTTTTCCTGCGCCTCTTTGTACCAGCGCCGGGCATTGGCGTCGAAGGGGGCGTAGAAGTCCGCGTTCGCGCCGAGCGTGCCGAGGAACGCGGCCTTGTAGTCCGGGCTGCGACCCATCCAGCCGTAGGACAGCCGCGACCACGCGGCGATCGCCCGCTGGTCGCCCACGAGGTCCTCGACGCTGCGCGGCGTGGCGAAGAAGCGGTGCGTGTAGCCGTCGCTGCCGGTGTCGGTCGGCTTCGTGAGGACGTCCTTGGTCGCCGGGTCGTGCAGCGCGTCGTAGAGCCGCGCGGTCATCCGGATCGGGTTGTGGAACGCCGGGTGCGACGTGACGTCCTTGACCCGCTCGCCGTAGAGGTAGACCGCGCGGTCGTCGCGGAGGCTCTCGATGTACTCGTCGCCGGTCAGCGGGCGCGTCACCCGCCGGCCGGCCTCGTCCGCGGCGTGGCTCGGTCCCTCGGTCACGGCAATGGTCTCCTCTTCCCGGCGCGAAGCGCGCCGAAGCGGGACTGGCGGGGCGAACGGGTGCCGCCGAAGTCGATGTTCGCACCGGCGGCGGCCCGCGCGCTTCTCGTGCGATGCGGGACCGGCCGGTTTTTCCCTTGCCCCGCAGCGCGTTCGCAATCGGGGAGATGCCGCGGCCGGACGGCGGGTGCGACGGTCGACGACGGGATTGAGGGCGGCTCGTGGGTCGCCGGTGGTTCCGAACCGCTCAGTCCACCGTCGGAGAACTTACCTGGAGGAAATGGTGACGACGAGCGACGTCCCCGCCCGCGAGGAGATCGTCGGCCGCGCGGCCGACCTGGTTCCCGTGCTGGCGAAGAACGCGGAATGGTCCGAGGAGAACCGCCGGCTGCACGACGACTCCGTCCAGGCGCTCGCCGACGCCGGGATCTTCCGCCTGCGCACGCCGAAGCGCTACGGCGGCTACGAAGCCGACACCCGCACCCTGGTCGAGGTCGGCAAGCAGCTGGGCCGCGCCGACGGCTCGACGTCGTGGACCGCGTCGGTCTACTGGATCCCGACCTGGATGACGTGCCAGTTCCCGGACGCCGTGCAGGACGAGGTGTTTTCGACCCCCGACGTCCGCGTGTGCGGCACGCTGAGCCCGACCGGGATGGCGGCCCCCGCCGACGGCGGCATCGTCGTGAACGGCAAGTGGGGCTTCATCTCCGGCGCCCAGCACGCGCAGTGGCAGGAGATCATCGCGATCTTCGTCGACCCGGCCGGCGGCGAGCCGTACCCGGTGATGGCGCTGGTGCCGATGAGCGACCTGGTCACGATCGACGACTGGCACACCGCAGGCCTGCGCGGCACCGGCAGCATCACGACCATCGCGGAGAACCTCTTCGTGCCGCAGGAGCGCGTGCTGCCGCTGCCGGCGATCCTCGGCGGCCAGGGCGCGTCCGAGGCGAACGCGGGCTCGGCGATCTACCGCGCGCCGCTGCTGCCGGTCGCGTCGGCGTCGTCGGTCGGCACGGTGGTCGGCTTGGCCCACGCCGCGCGCGAGGCATTCCTCGAGCGCCTGCCGAACCGCAAGATCACCTACACGAACTACGCGAACCAGGCCGAGGCCCCGCTGACGCACCACCAGCTGGCCGAGGCCACCCAGAAGATCGACCAGGCCGAGTTCCACGCGTTCCGGCTCGCGGACTCCGTCGACGCGCACGCCGTGAGCGGTGCGGAGTGGACGTTGCCCGAGCGCGCGCAGGCCCGCGGCGACCTGGGTGCCGTCGTCCGGCTGGCCAAGCAGGCCGTCGACATCTTCGCCGCCGCCAGCGGTGGCTCGTCGGTCTTCCTGGACGTCCCGATCCAGCGCATCGCGCGGGACATCGCCGCCGTGCACCAGCACGCGCTGATGCACCCCAACACCAACGCCGAGCTGTACGGCCGGGTGCTCGCCGGTCTCGAGCCCAACACGCTCTACATCTGAGCCGGGAGAAGGTGGAGGTGACCGCGGTGCCGAATCTTGGCGACCGGGCGGTGGTGCTCGGCGGGAGCATGGCGGGGCTGCTGGCCGCGCGCGTGCTGTCCGAGGCCTACGCCGAAGTGGTGATCGTGGACCGGGACACCCTGACCGGGGTGGACACCGCCCGCCGGGGCGTCCCGCAGGGCCGGCACGTGCACGGCCTGCTCGCGCGGGGCCAGCAGATCCTGGAAGAGCTGTTCCCGGGCTTCACCGAGGGCGCGATCGCGGCCGGCGTGCCGACCGGCGACCTCGGCGAGCTGCGCTGGTTCTTCAACGGGCAACGGCTCCAGCCCGGAACGACCGGCCTGACCTGCGTCTCGGCCGCCCGGCCGGTGCTGGAGAGCCACGTCCGGCGCGGCGTGGAGAAGCTGTCGAACGTCCGGCTCCTGGAGCGGACCGACATCGTCGCTCCGGTGGCTTCGGCCGGCAACGACCGGATCACCGGGGTGCGGATCCACCCGCACGACGGGGTCGAGCAGGTGCTCGAGGCCGACCTGGTCGTCGACACGACCGGCCGCGGCTCCCGGACGCCGAAGTGGCTGGAGGAGCTCGGCTACGAGCGGCCGGAGGAGGACCGGGTCAAGATCGACCTGACGTACACGACCCGCGTCTACCGCCTGCCGGACGAGTCGATCCTGAACGGCGACCTGTCGATCAACCCGGTGGCGAGCCCGTCCCACCCGCGCGGGGCGTTCTTCTCCCGCATCGAGGGCGGGAAGTCGGCGGTGTCGCTGACCGGCGTGCTCGGCGACGCCGCGCCGACCGACCCGGAGGGCTTCCTCGAGTGGGCCCGGACGCTGCCGGTGCCGGACGTCTACGACGTCATCAAGGACGCCGAGCCGGTCGACGACCCGGTGGCGTTCAAGTACCCGGCGAGCGTGCGCAAGCACTTCGAACGGCTGCCGCGCTTCCCGCGCGGCTTCCTGGTCATGGGCGACGCCGCGTGCAGCTTCAACCCGGTGTACGGCCAGGGCATGACGGTGGCCGCGCTCGAGTCGCTGGTGCTGCGCGAGCACGTCGGGCGCGGCGGCGAGGTGGACGCGAAGGCGTTCTTCAAGGACATCGACGGCGTCATCGCGACGCCGTGGGAATTCTCGGCCAGCGGCGACCTCGCCTTCGCGGCGGTGGAGGGCAAGCGCACGGCGAAGGTCAAGGTGGGCAACGCCTATATGGCGAAGCTCCAGTCGGCCGCGACGCGCGACGGCAGCATCACCCGCACGTTCATGCGGGTGGCCGGCCTGGTCGACCCGCCCCAGGCGCTGATGAGCCCGGGCATGGTGCTCAAGGTGCTGCGCAAGGCGAAGAACACCAGGGCCGCCTGACCGGCCCGCGGAAGCGCCCCCGGCCACTCCTGGCCGGGGGCGCTTCCGTGTTCGGGTGGAGGGTGGCCGGGCCGTGCGCACGCGGAAGTGCCCCGGCGCTCGGGGGCGCCGGGGCACTCGGGGAAACGACCTCAGGCCGCGTCGGCCGCTTCCGCCGCTTCCGTCAGGCGAACCGGGAGCGCCCGGTGGCCGTTCATGATGAACGTCGGCAGCGGCTGCAGCTCGGCGCGCTCCACCGCCAGGTTCAGCTTCGGGAACCGCTCGAACAACGTGGACAGGCCGGTCGTCGCGACCGCGCGGGCGATGCCGGCGCCGAGGCAGAAGTGCGGCCCGTGGCCGAACGACAGGTGGTGCTTGTCCGCGCGGGCCAGGTCGAACTCCTCCGGCCGGTCCTCGTGCAGCTCGGGATCGCGGCCGACGGCGCTGTAGTTGACCAGGATCGGGTCGCCGGCCGGGATGGTGACGCCGCCCTCGAGCTCGATGTCCTCGACGGCGTAGCGCAGCGGCAGGTGCGCCAGCGGGGACTCGACGCGCAGGGTCTCGTCGATCACGTCGTCCCAGCTCGCGCGGCCCGACCTGACCAGCTCGAGCTGGGCCGGGTCGGCCAGCAGCGCCGAGATGGAGTTGTCGAAGAAGTTGATCGTCGTCTCGGAACCGGCGCCGAGGATCGCGAAGATCGTGTCGGTCAGCTCGACCTCGCTCAGCTTGGAGCCGTCCTCGTCGCGCGCCGCGACCAGGTCGCTGGTGATGTCCTCACCCGGGTTCGCCCGCTTCTCGGCGATCAGGTCGCCCATCGCGCCGCGCCAGCCCGCCAGGACCGACTGGGCCTGCTCCGGCGTCACCGTGGTGTCGACCATCATGTCGATCACCTTCGCGGTCTTGACGCGGGCCTCCTCGCCCATCCCGATCAGGTCGGCGACGAGCCGGGCGGGCAGCGGGTAGGCGAACCGCGCGCGCAGGTCGACGACCTCGCCCGGGGCGGCGGCCGCCAGCCCGTCGATGAGCTCGTTGGTCAGCTCGACGATCCGCGGCTTGATCGCTTCGGTGCGCCGGGGCGTGAACGCCTTGCCGACCAGCCGGCGCAGCCGCACGTGGTCCTTGCCGTAGGAGGTCACCATGTTGTCCATGGCGATCCAGCTGATCATCTCCCAGTCCGGCGGGATCTCGCCGTTGATGAACGCCGGCCAGTGGTTGCGGGCGCTCTTGGTCACCCGCGAGTCGGCGAGCAGCTGCTTGATCACGCGGTAGCTGTTGACCGACCAGGCGTGCACGCCGCCGGGCAGCTGCACCCGGACCGCCGGCCCCTGCGCGCGCAGGGCGGCGGCCTCCGCGTGGATGTTCGTTCCGCTGGTGTCGAGGGCGAAGGGACAGCGCTCATCCATGACTTTCTCCATGAGGTTCGGGCGATTCCTGGTACCGCGCGGCGCCGGGGGTCATTCCGGGACGCCGAAGGTGAGGCGCGCGAGCTCCCGGTTGGCCTTGCCGCCGAGGAACATGCCGACGCCGGCGTGGCTGTGCACCATCGACAGGTCCCGCCAGACCCGCTCGACCCGCTCCCCGGCCTTGACGGCGCTCGAGCCGGCGGTCGGGAACAGGTGGTCGGCGACCGCCGACCAGGTGAGGGCGATCGCCTGCTTGCTGATCAGGGCCAGCCGCAGCTCCGCTTCGCGGGTGAACGCGGCCGCACCGCGCGCGGACGTTTCGCTCCACTGCCGCAGCGCGCCGAACACGGCGGCCTCGGCGGCGCCGATCTTGCTGACCGCTTCGCCGTAGTGGAACTGGTAGTCGGTGTCCTCGGTGCGCGGCACGATCGGCAGGTACGTCGTGGTCCGGGTGCGCATCAGCTCCGCGTACGCGTCCAGCGCGCCCTGGGCGATGCCGACCGACAGGACACCGAGCTCCAGCAACATGAAGCTGAGCGGGCCGCCGCCGTACTCGGGGTTGCCGTGCAGCTCCCGGCCCGGCGTCCCGCCGGTCACCGGCAGCTGGCTCACGTGCGCTTCGATCGCGCGGTGCGCGGGCACGACGACATCCTCGACGCGGATGGTGTGCGAGCCGCTGCCCTTGAGGCCGAGGCCGTTGCCCCAGTCGTCGAGCCGCTGCCACTGCGCGCGCGGCACGAGGAACATCAACGGCCGCGGGCCGTTCTCGCCGGCCACGAGCGTGTGCCCGACGAAGTGGGTCGCGTACGGCGCGCCCGAGCTGTAGCCCCAGTTGCCGTTGACGACGTAGCCGCCGTCGCCGGTCGGGACGCCGGAACCGGTGGGGCCGACGGTGATCGGGCAGAGGAAGTCGCCGCCGGCGAACACCTCGTCCTGCGCCTCGCGGCCGAACAGGCTGGCCACCGGGAGCGCGTGGGCCGCGCCGAAGAGGTACTGCCACCCGGTCGAGGGACAGCCGCGGGCGATCGTCATCGCCACCCGCATGAACGTCTCGACGCCGAACTCGTAGCCGCCGTAGCGGCGCGGCACGAGCAGCCGGTAGAAGCCGGCCGCGCGGAACTGCTCATGGGTGTCTTCGGCGTAGTAGGTGCGCTTCTCGGTCTCGGCCTGGCGCTCCACCAGCGTCGGCGCGATCGCCTCGGCCCGCGCGACGACCTGCGCGGGCGTGAGGTCCGGTTCCGGCGGGGGCGGGAAGTCCTCTGTGGATGGACGGGTCGTCATGACTGGACAGATCCTTTGCCTCGGGTGGGTATCACTCCAGAACCGGTGCGCCGCCGGCCCAGCGTGGCACGGGCGGGCCGGCGGTCTCGTCTCCCCGCTTGCCGATCAGGAACCCGCCACCGGCGAGTCCGGCGCGCCGGTCAGCTCCGCGAGCAGCTCGCGGAACTCCTTCGCGGTGGCCTCGACCGTGGCGCGGTCGTAGAGGTTGGCGTCGTACTTGAGGCTCGACGCCATCTCCCCCGAAGGCAGGATGTCGGTGGCCCACAACCCGCCGTCCGGGATGCCGCAGCTGACCGCCTGCGAGATCGTGCGGCGGCGGATCTCGGTGCAGGTGAGGTCCCCGACGACGGTCTCGTCGAGCGCGTCCGGCGACTGCAGCACCTCGAACGCGACGACCGCGCGGTCCGCGGCGGCGAACTGGGTGACGACCTGCGGCACCTCGGGCACGACGAGGCTGAACGGGATGTCGTTGGCGTAGGCGTCGAAGCAGGTCTTGCGGACCCGCTCCAGCAGGTCGCGCAGCGTCGCGGCGCCGTCGAGCCGCACGCGCAGCGCGACGAAGTTGAAGTACGGCCCGACGGAGTCGGCGTACTCCCGCTGGAACCGGCCCGAGGTGAAGGTCGGCACGACGACGTCGGTCTCCCCGGTCTGCCGGTGCAGCAACGCGACGTAGGCGGCCAGCAGCACCATGAACGGCGTGCTGCGCGCCGACTTCGCGAACGCGAGCGTCGCGGCCGTCAGCTCCCGGTCGATCAGGAACCGGTGCACGCCGTAGGCGCTGGGGCGCGCCGGGTCCTTCGGGGTGTCCGTGGGCACGGCGAGGATCTGCGCGCCGGCCAGCTGCTCCCGCCAGTAGGCCAGCGGCTTGGCGACCGCGGCGGCCGCGGCGCCGGAGTGCTGCCACGCGGTGAAGTCCCGGTAGTGCCCGACCGGCGGCAGCTCGCGCGGGGCGTTGCCGCGGCGGCCCGCGTACAGCAGCGTCAGGTCGCGCATCAGCACCTGCATCGACCAGCCGTCGGTGGCGCTGTGGTGGGTGACGAGCACGAGCACGGCGTCCCCGTCGTCGAACCGGCCCAGCACCGCGCGCAGGTGCGGCAGCGGGCCGACCGGGAACGGGATCGCCTCGATCTCGTTGGTGAACTCCTCGGCGCGGGTGTCCCGGCCGCTCGGGTCGGCGAGCAGGGTCCGGACCTCCAGCTCGACCGGCGACGGCGGGTGGACCCGCTGGGACCGCTCGTCGCCCCGGGTGATGGTGGTGCGCAGCGTCTCGTGCCGGACGACGAGGTCGTCGAGCGCGGCCCGCAGCGTCTCGACGTCGAGCGCGCCGCGGACGCGCCAGCCGTAGGCGAGCGTGTGCAGGTGCCCGAAGGCGCCGTCCGTGTCGCCCTTGTCGTAGGCGCAGAGGAACTCCTGGTTGAGCGAAAGCGGCAACGGGCCTTCCGGCACCGCGGGTCCGGTCATCGGGCGTCCCTCCTCGGGTCGGCGGCGGCCAGGCTGCGCGGCCGCGGGTCGGTCCAGTGCGTGCGGACGTACTCGAGGCAGCCGTCCTTGGCCCCCGGGCCGTACGCTTCGGTCCAGCCGCGCGGCACGGTGAGGTCCGCGGGCCACAGCGAGTACTGGTCCTCGGCGTTGACCAGCACCCGGAACGTGCCGTCCGGGCCGTCGAACGGGTTGGTGCTCATGCGTCCCCTCCGCTGGGCAGCAGGTCGTCGAGCGCGGCGACGGTCGGTGCGTTGAAGAGGTCGCCGATGGTCAGTTCGGCGCCGAGCTCGGCCTGGATGCGGCTGATCAGCTGCATGGCGAGCATCGACTGGCCGTCGAGGTCGAAGAAGCTGTCGTCGAGCCCGACCCGCGCGGCGCCGAGCACCTCCTCGAACAGTCCACAGAGGACGCGCTGGCGGTCGGTGCCCGGCGCGCGGTAGTCCCCGGCGACCGCGGTCTCCGGCACCGGCAGCGCCTTGCGGTCCAGCTTCCCGTTGGGCGTCAGGGGAAGCGTGTCGAGCACGACGAACGCCGGGACCATGTAGTCGGGCAGCAGCTCGGCGGCGTGCGCGCGCAGCGCGGGCACGTCGACCGTGCCGCCGGCCGCGGGCACGACGTACGCGGCGAGCTTCGTCTCGCCGGGTTCGTCCTCCCGCGCGACGACGGCCACGTGCGCGAGACCGGCGAACTTCGACACCACGGTCTCGATTTCGCCGAGCTCCACGCGGAAACCGCGGATCTTGACGAGGTCGCCGGCCCGGCCGACGAAGTCGAGCACGCCGTCGGCGGTGTACCGGACGAGGTCGCCGGTGCGGTACATCCGGCCGCCGTCCCCGGCGAAGGGGTCGGCGACGAACCGGTCGGCGGTCAGGTCGGGCCGGCCGTGGTAGCCGCGGCCGAGCCGGCTGCCCGCGAGGTACAGCTCGCCGGCGGCGCCGTCGGCGACCGGTTCGAGCCGGTCGTCGAGCACGTACGCCCGCAGGCCGTCGAGCGGCTCGCCGACCGGGACACCCGCCTCGACGTCGGCGAGCGTCCGCATCGGCCAGCTGACGGCGAACGTCGAGAGCTCGGTGGCGCCGTACATCGCGCGGACGACGGTGCCGGGGCAGGTCTCCAGCACGCGGCGCACGGCGTTCGGCGCGATCACGTCACCCCCGGTCAGCACCTCGCGCACGCCGGCGAAGCACTCGGGGGCTTCCGACGCGACCAGCCGGAACAGCCCGGCGGTCAGGTGCAGGCCGGTGATCGCCCGGTCGGTGATCAGCCGGCGCAGCGTCGCGATGTCGAGGTCGCCGGGCGGGGCCAGCACGATCGTGCCGCCGCGCAGCAGCGGCACCCACAGCTCGTAGGTGGAGACGCCGAACGCGTGCGGCGCGACGAGCAGCAGCCGGTCGTGCCAGCCGGTCTCCCACCGCGTGTCGGCGGCGAGCCCGAGCACCGCGCGGTGCGGGATCGAGACGCCCTTGGGCTCCCCCGTCGTGCCGGAGGTGTACATGACGTAGGCGACGTCCTCCGGGTGCCCGGCCACCTTCGGGTCGCTCTCCGGCAGCGCGGACCGGTCGTCCTCGTCGACGACGACCACGCGTCCCGCCCGCGGCAGCCCCTGCGCGCGCAGGGCGCGGTCGGTCAGCAGGATCGGGTCGCCGGCGTGCTCGAGGATCCACTGCTTGCGCTCCACCGGGTACGAGTGGTGCAGCGGCAGGTACGCGGCGCCGGCCTTGAGCACGGCCAGCACGGCGACGACGACGTCGGGCGAGCGGTCCATCAGCACCGCGACCGGCCGCTCCGCCCCGGCGCCGAGGCCGAGCAGGCGGTGCGCCAGCCGGTTCGCCAGCCGGTCGAGCTGCCGGTAGGTGAGCACCACGCCGTCGGCGGACACGGCGACCGCGTCCGGGGTGCGGTCCACCTGCCCGGCGAAGTGCTCTTGAAGGGACCGGGAAACCATCGGGACTCCTATCCGTGCTCGGCCGGGCTACAGGGAACGGGCGAACTTGGCGATGTCGCCGGCCAGCAGGTCCGGCTGCTCCATCGCGGCGAAGTGGCCGCCGCGGTCGAACTCGGTCCAGTGCTTGATGGTCGGGATGTCGCGGTCGGCCCAGCGGCGGATCGGCAGGAACAGGTCGCGCGGGAACACCGCGACGCCGACCGGGACCTCGATCGGCGGCGGCTTGACCCCGCTCGCGGCGAGCCGGACCCCTTCGGCGCCTTCGTAGTAGAACTGCGCCGACGAGCCGCCGCTCGCGGTCAGCCAGTAGGTCGAGACGATGGTGAGCAGGTGGTTGCGGCAGACGGCGTCCTCCGGGACGAGCGCGGCGTCGGACCACTCGCGGAACTTCTCGACGATCCAGGCCAGCTGCCCCACCGGCGAGTCGGTGAGGCTGTAGGCCAGCGTCTGCGGCCGCTGCGCCATGACGCGCATGTAGCCCGACAGCTCGGCGTCGAACTGGCCGAGGCGGCCCAGCCGCGCCTGGTCGACCTCGTCGAGGTCGGCGAAGTCGGCCGGGTCGCCCGACGGGAAGGTCATCAGCATGTTGACGTGCACGCCGAGCACGTGGTCGGGCGCGGTCCGGCCGAGCTCCAGCGAGATCACCGAGCCGGCGTCGCCGCCCTGGGCGATGTAGCGGTCGTAGCCGAGGCGGCTCATCAGCTCGGCCCAGGCGCGGGCGATGCGCGGCACGTCCCAGCCGGTCTCCTCCAGCGTCGAGAAGCCGTAACCGGGGATCGACGGGACGACCAGGTGGAACGCCTGCTCGCCGGGCGCGGGGCGGGTGAGCGGCTCGACGAGGTCGACGAACTCGACCACGCCACCGGGCCAGCCGTGGGTGAGCAGGAGCGGGATCGCGTTCTCGTGCGGCGAGCGCACGTGCACGAAGTGGATGTCGGAACCGTCGATGCGGGTCCGGAAGTTGGGGAACGAGTTGAGCTTCGCCTCGGCGACGCGCCAGTCGTACTCGGTCCGCCAGTACTCGGCGAGTTCTTTGAGGTACCCCAGCGGAACACCGCGGCTCCAGCCGACGCCGGGCAGTTCGGCGGGCCAGCGGGTGGCGGCGAGGCGGGCGTTCAGGTCGTCGAGGTCGGCCTGCGGGATGGAGACACGAAACGGCTGCATAGGTCACGGCCCGTTCGTCGGCGAGGACAGCTGACCCTTGGATCCTCACACCGCACGGGGCCGCGGGACGTCTTCCCGATTGCGTCTGCTGCGCACGATCCCCTGGTACGGGTGGGAAAACGCGGCCGCCGGCGAACGAAACCGTCCCGGGCACCGGCTGGTGCCCGGGACGGCCGGGGAGAAGCGAACCGCTCAGCGCCGCGGGCAGTCCGCGGGCAGGCGGTACGCCACGATCGTCGGCTTCTGGTCCGGGGTCAGCGGGTACCCGCCGACCGCCACCACCGTGTCGCCGTCGATCATCACCGGGGAGTTGGAGCCCGCCGGCAGCTGGGCCGACCAGATCTCCGCGCCCGTCTTCGTGCTCAGCGCGTGGACCTTGCCCTCGTAGGTCGTCGTGAACACGACGTCGTTGACGATCGAAGACGCGCCGTAGGGCGAGTGGTCCAGCGGGTGCTGCCACTTGATCGCGCCGGTGACCTTGTCGAGCGCCACCATCACGCCCTTGCCCTGGTCGAACGGCGGCAGCGTGGGCAGGCCCTGGGTCGTCCAGGTCGCGCCCATGTCGTTGACCGCCGCGTAGATCGTCGTGTCGTCGACCGCCAGCGGGGCCGGCATGCCGCCCAGCACGCCGGGGAAGATCTCCACCGGCAGCTGCGGCAGCTTGTCGTACTGGCCGTTCATGGCCAGCAGGTTGTCACCCTCGTGTCCATTGTGGATCCCGACGGCCGTCTTCCACAGCGTCTTGCCGGTCGCCTGGTCGTAGGAGTAGACGAAGCCCGCCTTGCCGGAGCCGATGACCACCGGCCGCCGCCCCGCCGTCGTCACGATCGGCGAGTTCTGCAAGTCCCAGTCGTAGATGTCGTGCGGGCTCGCCTGGTTGTACCAGACCAGCTTCCCGGTCCGGCCGTTCAGCTTGACCACGGAGTTGGTGTACAGGTTCGCCCCCGGCCGGCTCTGGCCCCACGGGTAGTCGCTGGTGCCGGGGAACGGCGCCGGGTTGGTCACCGCCAGGTAGACGTCGCCGCGGGCGTCGAAGCTCGGCGGGTACCAGAGGCCACCGCCGGAGTTGACGTCCGGCATGCCCCACAGGTCGGCCGGGACCGTTTCGAACTTCCACTTCGTGGCGCCGGTCCGGCCGTCGAGCGCCCAGACGACGCCCTGGCCGTTGCCCTTGTAGAACCCGCCGTAGACACCGGGGACCGTGGACATGAGCACGGTCCCGTTGTCGTACCCGGGGGCCATGTCGATGCCCTCGTTCTCGTTGCGGGTGATCTTCTTGATCCACAGCTGGGTCCCCGTGCGCGCGTCGAGCGCGAACACCGAGTCGGCGGTGCCGCCGAACACGCGGCCGTCGCCGACCGCGACACCGGTGGGGCCGTTGCTCTCGGAGTGGTACAGCTTCGTCCACAGCTGCCGTCCGGTCCGCAGGTCGATCGCGTACACGTTGGAGCTGTGGTCCTGGGTGTACATGACGCCGCCCGCCACGACCGGCGTCGCCGAGTGCGTGCCGACGTAGCGGTCGGTGTTGCCGACCAGCGGTGCCGTCCAGACCTGCTGGAGCGAACCGACGTTGCCGCTGTTCACCGGCCCGCCGACCCGGCGGGTGCTGGCCTTGTCGCCGTTGGGCTCTCCCCAGCCCGAGGCGACGCGGGTCCGCTCGACCCCGGCCGGGCCGGCGGAGGCCGGGATCACGTGGATCGACGTGAGCAGCAGCGCGCTCGCCAGGACGGCGACCACCGGCCTGCTCTTCCGTAGGTGTATCAGGCGCATGTTCGCGACCCCCATCAACGGGCGACTCGGGAAAACCGGCGCGCGGACCGGCTCTGTCACCAGGCGACGGTACCGGGCGGGGGCGGCGGATCATCTCCCACGATGCCCTGGTTGCGCGATGCGGCAAAGCGAAACCTGTTGCCACAGAAGCAAATCCGTACACTTCGCCCAGCGCCGACCGAGCGTGTCCACCCGGACACCGAGGGCCACCGTCCGTCCACTGTGATCATCCTTTGTGGACATACGACAGGGCCCCCGGCGCGTCCGCGCCGGGGGCCTCCGCGAGCCGGGTTCAGGCTTCGGCGAGCAGGCCCGTCAGGCCCGCGTAGCCGCCTTCCTTGAGGCGCTCCCCCGAGGTCACCGTGTAGGCCGCGTCGGCCTCGATGCCGAGCCCCTCGACCATCCGGTTCATGAAGTTGAACAGCGCGCAGACGAGGACGGCGTCGTGCAGCGCGCGCTCGTCCCAGCCCGCCGCGAACACGGCTTCGGCGTCGGCCTCGGTCATCCGCGACGGCGTCCGCGTGAGCTTGCCGACGTAGGCCAGCACGGGCTTGAGCTTCTCTTCGACCGGCGCCGAGTCCAGGTCCGCGACCGCCGCGGCGAGCACGCCTTCGGGGACGCCGAACGCCTCCGCCGTCACGGTGTGGATGCCGTGGCAGTAGTCGCAGGCGTTGACCCCGGACACGTACGCCGCGATCATCTCCCGCTCGCCCGGGGTGAACGGCGACTCGCCGCGCAGCAGCTCCTCGTGGAAGGCCAGCAGGTGCTTGGCGGGACCCGGGTAGGCCCGGAAGACCTGCAGCAGCGTGGTTTCAGCCGGCAGGGACTTCAGGTACGACATCGAAGGGTTCCTTTCCGTCCGCCAGCCCGGCGGCGAGCTGGTCGACCTCGGTGCCGCGCAGCGCGCACGCGGTCAGGTACGCGATCGTGCCCGCGCCGGCGCCGGGCACCGCGGCCGCGACGAGGTCCAGGCGGCGCTCCCACTCCCGCCGCAGCGAACCCGGCGACGACCTCGACGGCGGGTCGCCGACCCGGTCGCGCAGGGCCAGCCAGTGCTCGCGGCCGGACTCCAGCAGGCCGCCGAGGCCGAACCGGGCCGAGCCGTGCCGGGCCTGGTCGACCACCTGCGTGACCAGGGCCGGGTCGTCGGCGAGCCGGGCGAGCGCGAGGCCCGCGAGCAGCCGGTCGGCGTCCAGGCCCAGCAGGATGATCCCGGCTTCGGTGGTACCGGGCGCGTCGACTTCCGGGAGCGCGAACCGCGAATCAGACACCGACGACCGCCTCGGCCGGCGCGGCGGCCACACCGCGCAGCTGCGCGGCGATCGCCGCGGCGACCCGGGTGGTGGCGACGCGGTGGCCGTCGATGTTGCGGGCGGCCGGGCCGAGCACCATCCCGGCGGCGGCCCCGACCACCGACACGCGCGGCTCCCGGCGGTAGGACAGCGTGCGTTCGTCCAGCGACGGCCAGCCGTCGCGGGCGTCGACGAGCTCGTCGGGCAGCAGGCCGGTGCCGATCGACGGCGTCGTGCCCAGCGCCAGCACGACGTGGTCGCCCGCGACCCGCCGGCCGCTCTCCAGCCGCAGCACGACGCTCCCGCCGACCGCCGGCGCGATCTCCTTGACCGCTTCGCCGCGGTGCACGACCAGCCGGCCTTCGGCTTCGGCGCGCTCGAGCAGCGGCCGGAACTCGAACATGATCGACGCGCGGCGGAACCGGCCCATGAGGTCGAGCCGCTCGGTCCAGCCGACGCCGTCGAAGCGCTTGCGGCCCTCGGGCCGGAAGAAGGTGGAGTTGACGTCCGCGCACTGGTAGCGCTCGCCGGTCTCGCGCACCACCCAGTGCACCTCGCGCCCGGCTTCGAGCGCGCCGCTGATCAGGTGGGCCGCGGTGAGCCCGGCGCCGACGACCACCTGGCAGCGCGCGCCCGCCGGCGCCGATTCGTCCCAAAAGGACACTCCGCGCGGCGGGTGGCCGCCGCCCCACCAGGTTTCCGGCGCGGGCCGGCGTTCCTCGCCGGGGCACAGCACGACGTGCCGGGCGGCGATCGAGAAGCGGTCGGTGTGCACGGTGACGGCGTCGGGGGTGGGCACGACCTCGCGCACGGTCGCCTGCCACGTCTTCTCGCCGACGTGGTGGGTGGTGACCAGGTGCGCGCAGTAGGCGTCGAAGACGTCGACCGGGACGACCGAGCGGTGCCCGGACTGCGACATCCGGATCTCGCGGCGCTCGATCGGCGTCAGCCGGCCCCAGTGCAGCCGCGCGAAGTCGAGCAGCTCGCAGTCGCGGAAGCCCTCGACGCCGGGGTGGTGCTCGTAGGGCGAGCGCAGCACGCGCTGGCCCAGCAGGTCGATCCGGTCGAAGAAGCGCCCGCACGGCCGCCCGGCGCGGTCCACGACGACGACGTCGGACACGCCGTGGTGCCACAGGGCGGAGGCGACCGCGAGGCCGGCCGGGCCGGCCCCGGCGATCACGACGTCCGCGGCCGCCGCGGGCGACGCCCCCCGCGCCGGGGACGGTGGCGCGGGTGGACGCGGCCAGGCGCGGCCACGCGGTGAGTCGAGCAGGTGCGGTTCCGGTACGAACGAGATCACTGCTCGGCCCGCCGCCGGCTCAGAGCACCGTGACGGGGACGATCAGCTCCACCACCGGCCGCTGGCTCATCCCGTTGGTGACCAGCTCGTCCAGCGTCTGCTGGGACTGCTCGGCGCTGTCGGTGGCGATGGGGCTGTAGCGCGAGTAGAAGTACGCCGGCTTGCGGCCGCCGGTCTCCATCGAGTACATCTTCAGGACGGTTTCGCCGGGGCGGACTTCACCGTCGTAGAAGGTGAGGCGGCGCGCGTCCGGCGTCATGAAGCTCTTCGAGAACTGCGGCGACATCAGCATTTCGTCGTCGAGGAACGTGGAGTCCTCGTCCATGACGGCCTGCATCGCGACCCAGGTCTGGTCGGTGAGGTTGGTTTCGGCCTTGATGACCTGCCAGCGACCGGGCTCGGGCAGGTTGACGCTCACCGAGACGTCGTGGTCGGTCGTGTCGATGGCGCCGGTGATCATGAGCACCCGGCGGCCGACGTCGGCGGTCCCGGTCATCTGGACGTCCCGGGCACGCACCCGGCTGGAAACGTCGAGTCCTGGCAATTCGGGTGAAGACATGGTGCAGCCTCCTACGTTTACCCACCCCAGAAATAGCGGCCTGACCAGCGAACACGCAAAGGCTTTCACATCGCCGGAGACACTGTCAAGGTGAGGAATGCACGTCTGGGAAGCCGAATAAACGGCGACCGATCAGCGGAGGTACCGGCACCCGGCTGCGGAGGACGGATTGGTCCGTTCAGCTCAGCACTTTCGAAGAGCAATCACTCCGGGCTGGCGGTCTCCTGAGCCGCGGCCGCGGTATCGACGCCGTCTTCGACCGTGCCGACATAGCGGATTTCGAAGGCGGAATCGGCGCGTCGCACCATTACTTTCATGGCCAGTCCCGCTTTCACCATGACGATGAAATGACCGGGATCGCGAGGGTCACCGAAAATGTCGTAAACGAGAAAAGCGGAGCCGTCACCGACGGCGAACAAGGCTTCGTAGACGACGTTCCGTTCCGCCTGCGACGCCGTCTCGGCCCAGCTTTCGAGGACCTCGAGGCCCGCCGTGAGCTGGAGGCGCATTGCCATCCGCCGGCCTCCCAACCGAACGTCGCAGATCGCCGTCACGCATGGGCCACCGTGCTGCGGTGACACTCCGGCCCGAACACCATCGATTCTCCTGGTCGGGAAGCGCGGTGCTCATCTCCGAGCGTGCGCTCCGGCACCGTCCGTGTCCGGCGCCGGAGCCCGCGCCGCTCAGTTGTAACCGAGCACGATGTGCTCTTCGATGTCCGGTTCGGGCGCTTCGACGAGCCGGAGCCCGCGCGGTTCTTCGGCGGGTGGCGGGGTCCAGTCGTCGGCCGGGACCGCTGCTGCTGTCATGGCGTTCCTCCGTGCTTTCGGTGTGGATCCACCATGCGCCACGGAGGTCGAGGATCGGACGTGCGCAGCTTTTGAGTGGTCGGGATAGGGGTGCGCGGAGTGCACTGGGAGTGACTCGATGGCGAGGTGCGACATGGCGGAGGAAGGCAAACCGCTCGGCGGCGCGGCCGACCGGCAGCGAACGTGCGCGGTGTGCGGAGCGGAGTTCAGACCGGGCGAGCGCACGGAGGTGGAAGCGTTTTCGGACGGAGCGGTGCGGTATGTGGCAGTGCACCCGGGGCACACGACCCATTCGCCGAGCCGGGAACGCGCCGCCGAGCGGCGGTTGAGGGGCCAGGCGGCTTGAGGGCTCGCTCCTCCGGATTCGGCCGCTCGGCCGGCGGATCAGCCGGCACCCGGAGACGGGCGGCAGCCGCTCGGCGAGCATGAAGCGCCGCCGGGCAGGTACGCCGCACGCCGGGTTCGGCGGACCGGTCGCTCCTTGGCCCGAGCGCCCCAATGTGGCCTTGGTTGCGTCAGACGCACCCAATGTGGCCTTCGGTGCGTGAGACGCAACCAATGTGGCCTTGGGGCGCTCCCTGCCGAGAGCCGCGAAGGCCACCTTCACGGCCCTCAGCCCGGTTGACCGCAAGCCTGGCCCGGCCTTGTGCCGCGCGCGAAGCGCGAGCGCGCGGCGCGGGCAGCTGCGCCGCACGCCGGGTTCGGCGGACCGGTTGTTCCTTGGCCCGAGCGCCCCAATGTGGCCTTGGTTGCGTCAGACGCACCCAATGTGGCCTTCGGTGCGCCAGACGCAACCAATGTGGCCTTGGGGCGCTCCCTGCCGAGAGCGGTGAAGGCCACCTTCACGGCCTTCGGCCCGGTTGGCCGCAAGCCTGGCCCGGCCTGGCGCCGCGCGCGAAGCGCGAGCGCGCGGCGCCGACAGCAGGCGCGAACAGGGCGGGCCGCGGCCGGCGGGACGGCGCGCACGCGCGACGCCGACAGTAGGCGCGAGCGGGGTGGCGGCGGGCCAGCGGGACCGGCCGCGGGGCGCGCGGGAGGAAGAGGGGCGAGCCGGGCGGGGCCGCTGCCAGCGGGCGAGGCACACACCCGGCAGCGGCAGCACGCGCGAGCGGGATGGCAGCGAGGGCCGCGGCCGGCGGGGCGGCGCGCACGGCGCCGACAGTAGGCGCGAGCGGGGTGGCGGCGGGGCCGGCCGCGGTGCGCGCGGGAGGAAGAGCGGCAAGCGCGGGGCTGGAGGGCGAGCCTCGGCACCGCGCGGAACCGGAAACCGGCGCAGGGTCGAAGGCTTCCTCGGCACCGCGCAACGGCAGTGGGCGGGGTCCGGAAGAGCAAGCGCGGGGCTGGGCCGGAGGGCCGGAAGAGGTGCAGCAAGGGGCCCACATGGGGCGGCGGAAGAGGCCGGAGGCAAGGCCCGCACAGCGCGGCGGCGGCGAGCGGTCACCCCTCCGAACCGAAGCCCACCACCGGCTCAGTGCGGCAGACCCGAAACCCGCCAAGCCCCCAAAGCAGCCCGCACCTCACGCCCCCGCCAAGCCGGATCCCCCCACACGGACGGCCCCGGCACCTCCGCCACCGACCCGCCACCCGAAACCATCCCCAGCACAGCCACCAAAGCCGCCAGCTCGCAGTCGTCCGGAGCGCCCCGGACCACACGGATCGCGGACATCAGATCGGCAGGTTGCCGTGCTTGCGACCCGGCGCCGGCTTGCGTTTGTCCCTCAGCATCGCCAACCCCCGGGCCACCGCCGCTCGCGTCTCGGCCGGGTCGATGATGTCGTCCACCAACCCGCGCTCCGCCGCGTACTGCGGGTTCAGGTACTCCTCCGTGTACTCCGCCACCAGCTTCGCGCGCAACGCCGCCGGGTCGGACGAGGCCGCCAGGTCCCTCCGGTACAACACGTTCACCGCTCCCTCCGCGCCCATCACCGCGATCTGGTTCGTCGGCCACGCCAACGACAGGTCACAGCCGATCGAACGGGAATCCATCACGATGTACGCCCCTCCGTACGCCTTGCGCAGGATCACCTGGATCCGGGGCACCGTCGCCTCGCAGTACGCGTGCAGCAGCTGCGCGCCCTGGCGGATGATGCCGCCGCGCTCCTGCTCCACCCCCGGCAGGAACCCCGGGACGTCGACCAGGCTCACCAGCGGGATGCCGAACGCGTCGCAGAACCGGACGAACCGCGCCGCCTTCTGGGACGCCGGTCCGTCGAGCACGCCCGCGAACACCACCGGCTGGTTGCCGACCAGGCCCACCACGCGCCCGTCGATGCGGGCCAGCGCGCACAGCACGTTGCGCGCCCAGCCCTCGTGCAGCTCGAAGAACTCGCCGTCGTCGGCGACCTCGGCGAAGACGTCGCGCATGTCGTACGGCTGGTTCGGCTCCACCGGGACCAGCTCGGCCAGCCGCGGCCGGTAGTCGTCCGTCGCGTTCGTCGGCACCGTCGCCGGCGGGGGGTCCAGGTAGTTCGACGGCAGCAGCGACACCAGGTACCGGACGTCGGCGAGGCAGCTCTCCTCGTCGTCGTGGACCACCGTCGCCACCCCGGAAGCGCTGCCGTGGACGTCCGCGCCGCCGAGCTCCTCGTGCGTGACGCGCTGGCCGCTGACGGCCTCGACCACGTCCGGCCCGGTCAGGTACATCCGCGCGGTGTCGCGCACCATGAACGTGAAGTCCGCCAGCGCCGGCGAGTACGCCGCGCCGCCCGCGCACGGGCCGAGGATCACGCTGATCTGCGGGATCACCCCGGACGCTTCGACCTGGCGGCGGAAGATGCCGCCGTAGCCGTTGAGCGCGAGGACGCCCTCCTGGATCCGGGCGCCGCCGCTGTCGTTGAGCCCGATCACCGGGGCGCCGTTGGCCACCGCGAGGTCGAGCACCTTGTGGATCTTCGCCGCGTGCGCCTCGCCGAGCGACCCGCCGAAGAGCGTGAAGTCCTGGGCGTAGACGAACACCCGGCGCCCGTCGATCGTGCCGGAGCCGGCGACGACGCCGTCGGTGTGCGGGCGGTTGCCCGCCAGGCCCGGCCCGCTCGCCTGGTGGCGCCGGTAGGGCTCGATCTCGGTGAAGGAGTCTTCGTCGAGCAGCAGGGCGAGCCGCTCGCGCGCGGTCAGCTTGCCCAGCGAGTGCTGGCGCCGGACGGCGTCGAGCTTGCCCTCGTGGATGTGCGCGCGCAGCTCCTCGCGGCGCCGGCGCAGCAACGGCATGTCGGCCGGCTCCGGCCGCGCCAGGCCGGCGGTGCGGGCCAGCTCGATGACCTGGGCGTCCCCGGACGGCGCGGGACGGCCGAGCCGGCGGCGCCGGACCCCGTCGGGGACCGGCACCACCTCCGCGTCGTCCGCCCGGGCCGCGCCGGACTCCTGGCTTCCGCTCACGCGGCATCCCTCATCCGGGCCCGGTGGTCCCGCTCGATCTCGGCGACGATGTCGGACCACACGATGCCGCGGCCCAGCCGGGGCATCGGGCGGACCAGCGCCTCGACGGGCGGCGGCGTGGTCACCGCGGGCGCCCGGTCACCGGTGTCCGCGTGCCCGGCGTCGCTGGTGGTCATGGCAGGACCTCCTCGGTCTGGACGGCCCCGGGTCCGGGACCGGTGAGAACTGCGTTTCTTACGTCCACAGTGGACACGGCCGTGCCCGCCTGCCGCCGCGTGATCCGCCCGGCGGCGTGCAGCCACGCCACGGTGTCGCGCACGGTCTCGAGCACCGGCCGGGCCGCGACCCCGCCGCTGGGGACGTCCGCGGCGACCGGTACCGCCGTCGCGCAGACGTGGATCGCGCCGTACTGCACCGGCAGCGCCCGCGGCCAGACGCGCTGCAGGCGGTCGGCCAAGCGCCCCACCGGGTACAGCGCCCGCGCCGGCAGGACCACGGCGGGCAACGCCCGCCCGGTCGCCTCCCGGACGGCCGCCAGGTACTCGCGGGTCGTCGAGTAATGCCCCGGGCCGAAGAACGCGGCCCCGGACACCGAACCGGCCAGGATCCGCGCGTGCAGCTCCGCCGAGTCGCGGACGTCCCCGACCGGGAGCCCGCCGCCCGGCCAGATCGGCGTCAGGCCGCGCAGGACGTCGCGCAGCCGCGCGTTCTGGTCGCCCAGGCGCGGGTCGTCCGGGCCGAGCAACGCCGGCGGGTAGGTGACGACGACCGGCGCGCCCGCCGCCCGGAGCTGCCGCGCGACCCGCTCGGCCGCCGCCTTCGACGCCAGGTAGGGCTCCCGCGACCCGCCGATCGGGCTCGCGACCCCGATCGACGGCGCGGTCGTGGGGTACAGCGCCCCGACCGTCGACACGTGCACGATCCGCTCGACGCCGGCCCGGCGCGCGGCGGCCAGGACCACCTCGGTCCCCCGGACGTTCACCCGCCACAGCTCGTCGCGGCGCCGGCTGTCGAACGTGTAGAGGCCGGCCGCGTGCAGCACCGCGTCCGCCCCGGCCACCAGCCCCCGGACCGCCGCGACGTCGGTGACGTCGCCGCCGACGACCTCGACGCCGGGCCGGGCCGGGCCGACCGGGTCACGGGCGAGCAGCCGGACCCGGTGCCCCCGCCGCAGCAGCGCCGCGACCGTGTGAGCGCCCAGGAAGCCGGTGCCGCCCGTGACCGCGATCAGCATGACTTCCCCTCCCTCAGGCCGCGCGGGCCCTGCCGTCGACGTGGTGGTAGCCGCCGCCGTAGAAGACGAGCGCGTGCTCGCCGGTGCCGCGGCTGGTCGCGACCACCCGGCCCAGGAAGATCGAGTGGTCACCGCCCGCGACCACCTCGGCCAGCTCGCACTCCAGCCAGGCCAGCGCCCCGTTCAGCAGCGGGGCCCCGGTCTTGCCGCCCGGCGTGTAGCCGACGGCCTCGAACTGGGCCATCCCGTCGGGCCGGCGCCAGTCGGCGAAGTACTTCGACGTGTCCTGCTGGTCCGCCGCGAGGATGTTCACCCCGAACGAGCCGGCCGTGACGATCGCCGCGTGCATCCGGGCCGCCTTCGACACGCAGCACAGCACCATCGGCGGTTCCAGCGACACCGACGAGAACGCGTTGGCGGTCATGCCGTGCGCGTCCTCCCCGCCCGCCGTCAGCACCGTGACCCCGGTGGCGAACTGCGCCATCACCTGCCGCAGTCCCGGCTGCGCCGAGAGGCCGCGGCGTGCCGGCGACTTGGGCAGCCGCTTCAGCACGGGGGGATCGGATTCGTAGCCCACTTTCAGACTCCCTTGCCGTTGACCGCGGCCGTCGCGTAGGGAACCAGCGCGTCGCGCAGCTGCTCGGGGACCCGGGACGGCACGGTGGCCGTGTTGGGCCCGCGCATGCAGGCGATCCGCTGCCGTCCCCGGGCCACCAGCACTTCGCCCTCCGCACGCAGGTGGACGTAGTCGAACGCGAACTGGATCTGCGTCGAGGTGAGCTCCTCCAGCCGCAGCCGGATGGACAGCTCGTCGAACGCGGTGATCTCGGCGAAGAACTCGCACTCCACCTTGAGGGTGAACAGCTTGAGGTCGTGGCGGACCTCTTCGAGCACCGCCGGGGCCTTCTCCTTGAGGAACATCTCGCGGCACCGGCCCTGCCAGCGCACGTAGTTCACGTAGTAGACGTTGCCCACCAGGTTGGTCTCTTCGAAGCCGACCGTGTGGCGGATCTCGTAGTAGTCGGACATCCTCAGTTCCCCTCTGCGTGGAGCACGGCGAAGACGATCGGGTCGGTCCGGTCGTTGACGGTGGTCGACCAGGTGGCGATCCGGGCCCCGCCGGAGGCGAGCAGCGCCCACCCGTCGGCGTCGACCTGGCGCACGGTGAGGGCCTGCGTCATCGAGCCGGTCTTGCGGACGCACTCCAGCGCGCTCCAGACCCGCGTGTTGGCCACGCTGATCGGTTCGCCGGTGTCCGCCGCCAGCAGCCGGCCGAGGGCGAGGAGCTCTTCGCCCAGCAGCCCGGCCCAGTCCTCTTCCGTGCGTTCGATCGCCGTCTCGATGTCGCAGGCGACCTGGTCGGCGCCGGCGACGACGAGGGTCAGCTCCGAGGTGTGCGACGCGTTGACGTGCACGCCGCCGTCGCACTCCGGCTTGCCGTCGGGGCGGTAGCGGACCTCGACCGGCTTGTCGAGCGCGCGCCCCGCGGCGAGCGCGGTCTGCGCCCTCCGCTCGGCGATGCCCTCCGCCGGGCGCCCGGCCGGGTCCGGCTCGAGCACCACCGACCGCGTTCCGCCGAGCAGCCGCTCGCACGCACGCTCCAGGTAGGACCCGAGCATCGACGGGACCCACGGGCCCGCGCCGTCGCGCTTGCGGACCGCGCGCAGCTTCAGGCCTTCCCAGCGCTCGACCAGCGTCCCGTCCGGGTTGCGCACGTCGAGGTCGTAGACGTAGCTGTCGCCGTCCTGGAGGCGTTCCTTCGCGTCCAGCAGGACGTACTCGTCGTGCTGCTTGCCCGGCTCGGCCAGGTACAGCTTCTCGATGCCCTGCGGCAGCAGCGTCGCGTCGGGGACGCAGCACTGGATCGCGTGCATCATCGCGTCCCGGGTGCCGGGGTCGGCCAGCAGCCGCTCCTGCGGGAGGAACGGCGCGAACCAGTAGTGGTCCGCGTTCGTCGAGATCTCGGCGACGGCGTGCCGGGCGCTCGCCCGCTGGTAGCCGAGGACCCGCTGGAACCGCTTGCCCTGGAACAGGACCGAGCCGTAGAGCTCGCTGATCGGCTCCACCGGGACCGGCGGCAGCGCGACGTCACGCGGGACGCACTCGCCGATCCGGTCCGGCCGGGCGAAGCTCAGCCGCGCCTTGAAGTGGTCGGCGCTGAAGCCGGTCTCGTCGCTGCGGATCACGACGTCGACGGTGTCGGCGTCGCGGGCCAGCGTGGCCAGCCGGACCGTGGTCGACCCGCCCGGCGAGACGATGATCGGCCGGAGGAACTCGACGTCCGACAGCACCGGGGTGCCGGTGCGGTCCAGCGTCGCCGCCGCGGCCTGCGTCATGGCCTCCATGCCGAGCACCGCCGGGAACAGCAGCTGCCCGTCGAGCAGGTGGTCGGTCAGGTACGGGTCGGCACCGTCGGAGAGGTCGGCCTCGGTGATCAGCTCGACACCCGGGTAGTGCACGACCGCGCGGTCGACGAACCGGGTGAGCGGCAGCTCCCGCTTCTGGATCGGCAGCGTGGCCAGGCCCGACGTGCGGCCGCAGACCACCAGCACCGGCGGCGCGGCCGGGTCGGCCAGCACCTGGCGGAGGATGGTGATGCCCTCCTCGGTCGGGATCGGCGTGATGCCGTCGCGCATCAACGCGCTGACCACGCCGAGTTTCTCGCCCATGCCGGTGCCCGACCAGACCGACCACTCCAGCGCGATCGCCCGCGCCTGCGGGTGTTCCTGGCCGAAGCGCAGGGTCAGCTCGGTCATCCAGTCGTTCGCCGTGGCGTAGTGCGCTTCACCGCGCAGGCCCGCCCGGCCGATGATGCTGCCGAAGGTGACCAGGAGCTTGATCTTGTCCTGGTCGACGGCGGCGAGCACCGCGTTGAGCCCGCCGATCTTCGGGGCGAGGGTCTTGCGGAAGCTGTCCTCGGTCAGGGAGAAGAGGGCGGCCGGCTCGTTGCGGCCCGCGCCGTGGAGGATCGCCGTGACCGGGCCGAGCTCGGCCTGGACCCGGGCGACCGCCTCGGCGATCTGCGGGGCGCTGGTGACGTCGGCGCGCTCGTAGCGGTAGCGGATGCCCGCCGCCTCCATGCGGTCGAGGTTCTCCGCCAGCTCGGTGTCGGACTCGGGGTCCGACCGGCCGAGCAGGGCCAGCCGCGCTCCCGAGTCCTTGGCCAGCGCCAGCGCGCTTTCCGCGGTGATGCCCTTGCCGCCACCGGTGACGAGCAGGACGTCGGTCGAGTCCAGCGAGTCGCGGATCGGGCCGGGCTTCGGCGCGGCCAGCGCCGACAGCCGCGGCACCGTGCGGCCGCCGTCGGCGCCGTAGCGGGCTTCGGTGAAGTCCGTGGTCGCGGCGACCTCGGCCACCACGGTGGACACGGCCGAAGCGAGCTCGTCGGCACCCGAAGGCGTCGGGTCCGCGAAGTCGATGATCGTCGTCTTCGCCGAGGGGTCCTCGAGCCGCAGGGTGCGGGCCAGGCCGGCGGCGCCGTAGCCGTGGTGCACGACCACGAAGCGCGTGCCGTTGGGAGCGGCCATGACGGCGCGGCCGGCGTCGAGGAACAACCCGACGTGGCTCGAGTCGCAGTCCGCGGGCAGGCAGAGCAGCACGCCGTCCCCGGAGCCGGACGCGGCGAGCGCGGCCTTCAGCGGTTCGGCCAGCGGGTGCCGCGGCGTCGAGAAGACCTGCCACTCGGCGCGCCCGGCACCCGGCGTCAAGTCCGCGGTGGGCCGCGGCGCGGGCACGTACTCGACCGCGAACGGCCGGACCCACGGGCCGACACCAGGAGCCTCGCCGACGTGGGTGTCGGTCGGTTTGGCCGTCTGCGCCAGCTCGTCGATCATCTCGGCGAGCTCACCGAGGCACACGGTCGCGAAGTTCGGCATGCCCTCCAGGGCGGGCCGGCCCAGCGCCCGGGTGACGTCGTTGACCAGCTGCCCGACCGTGATCGACGACAGGTGCAGGTCGTCGAGCGGGTGGGTGTCGGCGGTGACGGCTTCCAGGGGCAGCTCGACGCGCTCGGCGGCGAGCTTGCGCAGCAGGTCCAGCGTCGAACCGGAGTCGCCTTCCGCGGTGCCGGCGTCGGCCTCGGCGGCCTGGGCCTTCTCCGCGGCCAGTTCGGCGGCCAGCTCGCTGTCGATCGACGGCGCCGCCTCGCAGGGGCTGGCGAGGAAGCTGAACTCGCCGTCGGCGGGCAGGGCCCGCACGACGCGGCCTTCGAACAGCGCGTCGGTCGTGATCGGGGCGCCGAGCGCGAAGGCTGCGCCGACGATCCGGAGCAGGGCCTGCAGCGACGCGTTGTCCGTGTCGATCGCGAGCACCGGGGTGTCCGGGGCGATCTCCTCGAAGAGCCCGGTCAGCACCCGGCCGGGACCGACCTCGACCACCAGGTCGCTGCGCTCGGCCACCTTGGCGGCGGCTTCGCGGAAGCGGACCGGCAGCACGATCTGGTCGCGCAGCAGCTCGGGCAGGTTCTCGGCGGCGTGCAGCACGTCGCCGCTGACCGTCGAGACGACCGGGCGTTCCAAGCGGGCGAAGGCGAACTCGCCGAGCTTCTCGGTCATGGCGTTCGCGGCCGGCTCGACGGCCGGCGAGTGGAAGGCGTGCGAGACCTTGATGCGGGTCGCGCCGACGCCCTGGGCCTTGGCGCGCGCGACGATCTTGTCGATCGCCCCGGCCGGCCCGGAGATGACGGTCTGCTCGGGCGCGTTGTAGCCGGCGATGACGACGTCGTCGCCCAGCCCCAGCTCTTCGACGCGGCCGGGCGAAGCGGCGACCCCGGCCATCGCGCCGGTGCCGTCGCCGGTCGTCGTGGCCATCACCTTGCCGCGCACCTTCGCCAGGTCCAGCAGCCCGCGCTCGTCGAGCGCGCCGCCCCAGTGCAGGGCGGTCAGCTCGCCGAGACTGTGGCCGGTGGCGGTCGAGGCCTCGATGCCGAAGGAACGCAGCACGCGCAGCGCGGCCAGCGAACCGGTGACGATCCGCGGCTGGGCCACCTCGGTGGCGACCTGGTCGCCGCTGGCCGGCAGGCCCGCGGCGCGGAAGATCTCGTCGGCCGCGGTGAACCGGCGGCGCAGGGCGCTGTCGCCGCCGCGTCCGGAACCCTGACCCGGGAACAGGTAACCGATCTTCGGCGCGGTGCCGCGGCTGCTCGAGAAGATGCCGTCGGTCGAGTCGAAGACCGCGTCACCGGACTCGAGCTGCTCGAGGAGCTTCGTCAGCTTCCGCTCGGCGTGCTCCGGGTTGGCCGCGACGACCGCGGCGCGCACCGAGCGGCCGGCCAGCTTCCCGGCCAGCTCGCCGGCGAGGTCGGTCAGCTCGGCGAACGACAGCTTCGGCACGACCTCCAGCGTCGCGGCGATGTCACCGCGCAGGGTCGCGACGTCGTCGGCGTCGAACAGCAGCAGTTCGGCGTCCTGCCGGCCGGCCACCAACGTCCGGGCCCGCTCGTCGAGCTCGCGGCGGCGGGCCGCGGTCGGCGCCTCGGTGACCGTGACGTGGGAGTTGATGCCACCGAAGCCCATCGCCGAGACCCCGGCGCGGACGGGCTGGTCCTCAGGCCAGAGCGACGCGTCACGCGGGACGTACATCCGCGCCGACGTGCCGGTCAGCGACTCGTGCGGCTCGTAGTGGCCGGTGGCGGGCGGGATGACCTGGTGGTAGACCGCCAGCGTCGCCTTGATCAGGCCGGCGACCCCGGCCGCGGCCTTGGTGTGCCCGATGTTGCCCTTGATGGTCGACAGCGCGGCCTGCTTGGCCAGCGGGTCGGCGTCGCGGCGGGCGGTGGACAGCGCCTCGATCTCGGTGGCGTCGCCCAGCGCGGTGCCGGTGCCGTGGCCCTCGAAGTAGGAGACGGTCTCGACGCCGTAGCCCGCGCGGTCGTAGGCGCGCTTGAGGGCCAGCCGGTGCCCGGCGGCCTCGGGCCGGGTGATGCCGCCCTTGCCGTCGGAGGAGACGCCCCAGCCGCCGATCGAGGCGTAGATCCGCTTGCCCTGCTCCAGCGCGTCGCTCTCGCGCATCAGGACGAGCATGCCCGAGCCCTCGCCGGGCCAGAAGCCGTTGGAGTCGGCGTCGTAGACCTTCATCTCGCGCTTGGCCAGCGCGCCGGTCTTGGCGAAGCCGATCACCTCGAACGGGTCGATCGAGAGGTCGACGCCGCCGGCGATGGCGAGGTCGAGGTCGCCCTGGGCGAGCGCGTTGGCCGCGGTCACCACGGACAGCAGCGAAGAGGAGCAGGCGCCGTCGACGGTGTACCCGCCGCCGGCGAAGTCGAAGTGGTTGCAGACGCGGCCGGCGATGGTGTTCGCCAGCCCACCGGCGAGGGTGTCCTCGTTGATCTCGGGGAACGGCTCCTTGTACTGGATCTCCAGTTCCCGCAGGAAGGACGCGGTCTCCTCGTCCTCCCAGCCGCGGGAGCTCAGCGCCGCCGCGACCGTGCGGCGGACGTACGGCCAGCGCAGCCGCATGATGTTGGCGCGGGAGAACTCGCCGGTGAGGCTGTTGCCGATGACGACACCGGTGTTCTGCCGCGGCGCGCCCTCACCTTCGCCGAAGCCGGCGTCCGCGAGGGCCGCGGCGGCGACGTCGAGGGCGAGCCAGTGCGTCGTGTCGGTCGCCCGGAACGTGCTGCCGGCGACCTTGTGCGCCACCCGGTCGAACTCGTAGTCCCGCAGTACCGCCGCCTTCTGCGCGTAGAAGCGGTCCGGCGCCTTCGGGTCGGGCGAGTAGTAGTCCGCCCGGTTCATCCGCTCGTCCGGCAGCCTGCGGAACGCCCGGCGCCCGGCCAGTACGTTTTCCCAGAGCTCCTCCGGAGAACTCGCGTCGGGGTACCGGAGACCGATACCGACGATCGAAATCCGCTCTACGCTCATGCCACCGCACTCCCACTGGCTCTCGAGCCCCGTATCACCGGAACCATCAGGTCCCCGCTGTCCTCCGGCGCGGGAACGGGGTCCTGCGCCGGTCTGTCGTCCTCGGGCGGCGGCGGCGCCGCTGCCCGGGTTACCCGGCCCGTCGGGCCGCCGGGATCCAGCATCTCCCGGGCGGCGCGGACCGTCTTCTTTCTCCCTGCCCCCGGACCGCACGTCAGCACGCTGGGACAACGATTTTCTTTGTCTACTGTGGACTGGTCAGGCGTTGAACTGCCCGGGACGGCGGCCCTGGCCGGCCGGCCCGCGGTAAGCCTGGGCGATGTCGAGCCACTGGTCGGCCAGCGTGCCCTTCGCCCGGATGTCGAGGTCGTAGCGGTGCCGCCGCCGCGTGACGAGCAGGCAGAAGTCCTCGGCGCTGCCGCTGACCCGCTGGGTCGCGTCGGCCGGGCCGAACGTCCAGAGCGCGCCCGAGGGCGCGGTGAGCTCGAACCGGAACTCCTCCGCGGGCGGCGTCAGGTTCCGCGCCTCGTAGCCGAAGTCCCGGACCCGCACGGCGAACCCGGCCAGGTGCTTGATCCGGTCGGTGCGCTCGCGGCGGACGCCGAGCGCGTCGGCGACGTCCTGGCCGTGGGCGAACAGCTCCATCATCCCCGCGCAGGCCAGCACGTACGGCGGCAGCGGGTTGACCAGCCACGGCACCAGCTGGTCGCCGGGCACGGCGGCGAGGGCCTTGATGCCCGCGTCGCGCTCGGCGCGCCAGCGGCTCAGCAGCACCTCGGCCGGGTCGTGGATGAACTCCTGCAGCGCGCCTTCGACGGCTTGCTCGAAGCCGATGGACGCGACCGCCTTGGTCATCTGGACGAAGGCTTCCGGCTGCGCGGCCGAGAGGCCGGCGATCCGGAAGATGAACGCGAGGTGCGCGATCTGGTGCTTGACCGCCCAGCCCGGCGCCGCGGTCGGGGTGTCCCACCCCGCTTCGGGCAGCCCGGCGACGAGCGCGTCCACCTCGGCGGCCTCGGCGGTCAAGTCGGCGATCACGGCCGTGGTGTCAGTCACCTGTCTGTCCTCTCACCGGTGCGACGTCTGTAACAACCGGGGCTCCGCCCCGGGCCGGGGGCTCCGCCACCCGGACCCCCGAAAAATGGTTGGTAGGGACGGCGGCCGCTGCGGGTGGCGGGGGTAAGGGGGAGCCACCTCGCGGCGGCCGCCGTCCGGGTCGGATCGGGTTCCGGCCGGGGTGGCGTCACGGACCGGAGTTTCGTTGCGTCCCGGTGCTGCGCGCCCCGGCGGGCGATCCGACCTTTCGATCATCACCCGCGCCGACCTGCGGAGTCTTCTCTTCGCGGGCGGTGCGGCAGCCGCTCACCGGCCGCCACGGCCGCCGTGAGAGCCGCCCACGACACCAGCTCCACCAGGGCCCGATCGTCCGTCCTTTCCGGACGGACGCCGGCGTCGGCCTGGTACGCCGCCTTGGCGGTGAAGAGCGCCAGCCGCCCCGCCGCGCGCTCGTGTTCCGGCAGTTCGGCGAGCACCGGCTCGGCCCACGCGCGGCTGAGCCCAGGTGGTTTCCCGTCCCACGCCTTGACTTCCCGGCGGACGAGCTCCCGGACGCGGGACGGCACCGACCGTTCCCCGGCCGCCTCGATCGCCGCCGTGGCGCGCGCGAAGGCGTCGGCCAGGGTACCGCCCGGCGGCGCCCAGCCCGGGCCGTCGGTGGCGGCCGCCGGCAGCAGCCCCAGTGCCGCCCCGGCCGGGGGCACGGCCCCCGGCTTGAGCAGGTATCCCAGTACCGTCTTGGCTTTCGCGCGTGCCTGCGGCGGCACGGCGTCCGGCAGAGGCGACGGGCCGAGGAACACGCTCACCATCCGGTTGAGGTAGTGGAACGCCACGGCGACGGCGGTGAACTCGGCAGCGGTGTCGGCGGGAACGTCGGCCGGCAACCGGCCCTCGCCCCGCGCCCACGCCGCCAGCGCGCGGGTGTCCCGATCCTGGATCGCTTGCGTGTCACCGGCTTCGATGGCCGCGGCGGCGTCGGGTTCACCGAGCGAGCCGAGCGCCATGCCGTGCACTTCGACGCAGTACGGGCAGGAGTTAGCCGCCGACACCGCGGCCGCGACGACTTCCTTGTCCGCCCGGCTCGCCGTCCCGGCCGCGACGAGCGACTCCCGCAGCACCAGCCAGGCGGCGGCGAGCACGTCCGGCGCGGCCGAGTGCAGCGCGATCGGCGGGGCGAGCATCCCGAAGTCCCGTTCCACCTGCCGGTAGACGTCCCGCACGAGCCCCCGCGCCCGCCGCGGCCGCACGGCTTCGACGTGGTTGATGTCCCGCAAGGTCCGCCGCAGGGCGAACCGCACCAGTCCGGGCGCCATCGTTCCTCCTCGAGAAATGGCGAACTCGCGCTCCCGGGAACCCAGGAGCGCGAGTTCGAAGTACCCGTGCATCAGTTGCCGGCGACCAGGTCCAGTTTGGACACCGCGCGCCGGCCCGTGATCGAGCCGTCCGGGGACGGTGCGCCGTACTTGACGGCGACGCCGCGCGACTGCAGCTCCCGGACGATGCCCGGGATCGACCGCTCGGCGAGCGCCGCGATGGTCATCGCCGGGTTCACCGTCAGCGCACCCGGGACCGACGCGCTGTCGGTGACGAAGATGCCCGGGTGGTTGCGCAGCTCGTGGTTCGGGTGCAGCGCGGACGTCGCCGCGTCGTCCCCGATCCGGCAGGACGCCAGCGGGTGCACCGTGTACGCCCCGACGACGTCGTTGGTCCACGGCGAGACCTTGGCGATGCCGTCCTTCTCGATGATCGCCTTGCAGTCGGCGTCCGCGAGCGCCCAGCCCCGGCGCGTGTTCGGCGTCGGGTCGTAGCGCAGCGCGCCGCGGCCGAGCATCTGCTGCGAGATGCGGTACGCGTTGCCGGTGGGCGGCGGGGTGCCGAAGACGCCCTCGTTGTCGTCCTCGGTCATCAGGAAGATCGTCAGCCAGTTGGCCCACTGGTTGAGGATCTCCTTCTTCTGCGCCCCGTACCAGCGCGGCTCGTCGCCGCCCGGCACCTGCGCCAGGATCGTGCCCAGTCCGGGCGGGAAGTACAGCTGCTCCAGCGAGTACCGCTCGTACTCCGGCAGGGACCCGTCGAGCTTGTCCCAGTTCGCGACGGTCGGGCCCTTGCCGATGTGGTTGGCCGAGTACACCGGACCGTCCTCACGGGACAGCCCGAGCACCTCGCGGACGCGGTCCTCGTCGATGATCGCGGTGTTGAGCCGCTCGCCGTTGCCGGAGAAGTACCGGCCGACGCCGTGCGGCATCGTGCCGAGCGCGGCCTCCGAACGCTGCAGGATCACCGGCGTCGCGCCGGCGCCGGCGGCGATGATGACGACCTTCGCCTCGATCACGCCGGTGCCGGTGTGGATCCGGTAGTCCTCTTCGTCGATCAGGTCGAAGTGGACGCGGTAGCCACCGTCCTCGGTCCGCTCCAGGCGCTGGACCTCGTGCAGCGGCCGGATTTCCGCGCCGTGCGCCAGGGCCGCGGGCAGGTAGTTCGTCAGCATCGACCGCTTGGCGTCGAACTTGCAGCCGGCCATCATGAAGTTGCAGTTGACGCAAGTGTCGTTGTCCACGGCCACCGGCGCCGGGTTCGCGGTGCGCCCGGAGTGGTGGCAGGCCGCGGCCCACAGGCCGCCGGCGTAGGACACGTCGTTCCAGTCCTGTTTGGACACCGGGATCGACTCGTCGATCCGGTCGTACCACGGCTCGAGCGAGTCGCGCGTGATGACCGACGGCCACATCCGGCGTCCGATGCTGCCGTGCCGCTCGAACACGAAGCGCGGCGCCCGCGGCATCGCGGCGAAGTACACCACGCTGCCGCCGCCGACGCAGTTGCCGCCCAGGACGCTCATCCCGTCGCCGACGACGAAGTCGAACGCGCGGGTGTAGGACGAGCCGAGCAGGTAGTCGTGCTCGAAGTCGGCCGCGGCCAGCCACGGCCCGCGCTCGAGCACGGTGACCTTGGCCCCGCCCGCGGCGAGGTGGTAGGCCGGGATGGACCCGCCGAATCCGCTGCCGACGATGACGACGTCGGTCTGGTCGATCGCAGTCATGCGGGGCTCCCGGAAGGCGTCGTGTCGGGGTGGATCTCGGCCAGCTTGCGGCCGTAGCCGAACTTCGGGAACCGCCAGAAGCCGTCGGCGTCCGGGGCCTTGTACCCGAGGGCCAGCAGCCCGGGGTGCCCGTCGCGGATGGCGTCGGCGGTGTGGAGGTGCGGCGCGCTGTCGTAGGCCATGTTGCAGAACAGCGCGAGGCTGACCCAGCCGTCCTTCTCCGGGTGCCCGGGCGTGGTCAGCCGCCGCACCAGCTCGCGGCGGTGCTCGTAGGGCAGCGCGACGAACGGCGGGACGTCGTGGTCGAGCTCCAGCTCCACCTCGCCCGCGTAGGACTTCGCGTGGTCGTTGAGCGACTGCGCGAGGTAGGGCAGGCCGGCCGTGACGCCGGTCGCGTCGAAGTTCAGCAGCTCGAGCGCGCCCGCCGCCACCGAACCGGGCCCGGGCGCGGCCCCGGCGACCGCCCGGTCCTCGGGGTACCGCTTCTCCCCCGGCACGATCGTGTCCGCGTAAGCCTCGAGGGTCATGTTCATCACGCGTTCTTCTTCGGTGGCCTCGGGTTGCACCGGCCTACCTCCTCGTCGAATGTCCACAATAGAGCTCAGGCGGCTCGCCGCCGTAGACGTCAGGCTGCGTTCGCCCGCCGCGTCCGGTCCCGGCGGTGCACGGTCATCGGCAGGCCGCCGCGCACCCGCAGCGAGAGCATCGCCTCGGGTTCGACGACCTTCCCCGCCACCTTGCGCAGTTCCAGGTCGCGGGCGGCCATCGCCAGCACGAACACCGCCTCCATCACCCCGAGGCTGTTGCCGATGCAGAACCTCGGCCCGGCGCCGAACGGGATGTAGGCGTAGCGCGGCGGCCGCCCGGCCGGGTTGGCGGCGTCGAACCGGCCCGGGTCGAAGCGTTCCGGGTCGGTCCAGAAGTCCGGGTGCCGGTGCAGCGTGTAGGGCACCACGACGACGTCGGAGCCGGCCGGCACGTGGTACCCGCCGATCTCGTCGTCGGCCTGGGCGATCCGCGGCAGCAGCCACACCGGCGGGTACAGCCGCATGACCTCCTCGACGACCGCGACGGTGAACGTCAGCCGCCGCAGGTCTTCGTGCTCGGGCAGCCGGTCGCCGAGCACCTCGATGGCTTCGGCGTGCAGCCGCTCGCCGACCTCGGGGTGCTCGTCGATCAGGTGGAACGCCCAGCCGAGCGTGCTCGCCGTGGTTTCGTGGCCGGCCAGCAGCAGGGTGATCAGCTCGTCGCGCATGCGTTCCCGCGACGCGCCCTGCTCGGACCCGGACGCGATCAGCCGCGACAGCACGTCCTCGCCGTTTTCGACCGGGTCCGCCAGCCGCTGCTCGACGAGCTCGTCGGCGATGCGGCGCAGGTCGTCGCGCGCGGTCCGGAACTCCAGCTGCTTCTTCAGCGGCACCCACTGCGGGACCATGCTGAGCGTGACCGCCTCGAACATGGCCTGGTCCTGCACGGCCTCGAACGAGTGGCCCAGCGTTTCGTACCCGCCCAGCTCGGCGTCGAGCAGCGTCTTGCCGAGCACGCCGAGCGTCAGCCCGGTCATCTCGTGCAGGATCTCGACGGGACCGTCGTGCGCGGCCAGCCGCTTGATCAGATCGTCCACTTCGGACGCCACGACCGCGGCCTGGCGCGAGATCCGCTTGGGCTGGAACACCGGCTGGATGGTCCGGCGCTGCTTCTTCCACGTCTCGCCGTCGCTGGTGAGCAGGCCGTCGCCGAGGGCCCGGCGGGCCTCCTGCAGGCCGATGCCCTTGTGGTAGTTCGCGGCGTTGTCGGCGAGGACGTGCTTGGCCAGGTCCGGGTGGTTCACCAGGTACATCGCCTTCGGCCCGATGGCGATGCGGACGACGTCGCCGTAGGTCCCGGCGTTGTCGCCCATGAGCGCGAGCCGGTCGGTGAAGAGCTGCTTCAGCAACCGGAACGTCGCCCGGCGCGGCGGCCCGGGCGGCGCGGTGCGCGCCGCCCGGGCCTCGTCCGATCCGACGGTCATGCCGCGACCGCTCCCGGCTTCTCGTCACCGGCCGGCGGCGCCGCGGCGAGTTCCAGCTTCGCCTTCTGCGCGGCCTGGTCGGCCTCGAACTTGATCCGCGCCTTGTTCGAGAAGTGCAGGCCCCACAGGAACAGCCCGCGGATCAGGCAGACGGTCGCGGTGGCCAGGAAGAGCCCGTAGGCCACGTGCACGGCGGTGAAGAAGCCGTACGCGAGCGCCACCCCCGCGCCGAACAGGAACTGCGAGCCCTTCTTCGACGGCGACGTGCCCGGGTCGGTCACCATGTAGTTGGTGTAGAGCACGAACGCGACGCCGGTGCCCATCGCCAGCGCGCCGGGGATCGACGTGCCGAACAGCCAGCCGCGGACGAACGCCTGGACCACGAAGAAGCTCAGCCAGCCCGCGATCAGCCACATCCGGTTGGTCAGCAGCGCGTTGAGCACCGTGCCCGACACCAGGATGATGCCGACGATCAGCCAGCCCACCCAGGTGTCGACCTGCTCGGTGAAGTGGTACGGCGGGGCGATGCTGGCCCACGGGAACACGAGCAGGATGATCGTGATGCCGAAGTTCGACGGGTTCATGTAGTGCCGCATGCGGCCGTACACCGGCGCCTGCAGGACCCACTTGGCGCCGACCGCGACGGCGACCCCGAACATCATCACCAGGATCTGGTCGTTGACGTAGGTCAGCATGTTCAGCGCGAGACCGGTGATGTGCGCCGGCAGCAGGAACTCCATGAGCCCCTTGAACCCGTTGCCGGTGAACCGGACCGGCCGGCCGGTCACGCGGGCGTTGATGATTTCGAGGCCGATCTCCGTGGTGTACGCGGTCGCCAGCGCGATGAACGGGTACAGCCACGGCTGCTCGAAGCCGAGCACGGTGTAGCCGAGGATGTTGAAGATCGTGATCGAGATCGCGAAGCGCCGCAGCGCGGTGATGACCTTGTTGGTCCGCTTCGGTGGCGCACTGTCCACCTTGGTCAGAGTCGGGGTGGCCATGTCACATCGCTTCCTTCGCCGTGGAGCCGAGCAGGTAGGAGTGGCAACCGGGTTGCAGCTTCAGGTTCTGCGTCCGCAGCTGCCCGGTGCGGTCCCGCCACTGCAGGTGCACGTCGAGCGGGCCGCTGACGTCGTGTCCCAGACCGATCTGGATGTCGAAGCTGCGCCGGCCGGCCTCGCCGCTGCTGCCGTCGACCCGGCCGAGGTACTTCTTGCCGTCCGAGGTCGTCACGGTGACCTGGGCGCCGATCGCGGGCACGCCGGCCGCGGGCAGCGGGCCGGGCGCCACCGGGGCGTCGGTGGTCAGCTTCAGCTGCAGGTACTTGCCGGGGTTCGGGCTGTCGTTGTGGTAGAAGATCGGCTCTTCCCACTGCCGCGCCACCGCGAACTCGGGCAGGCCGTCGCCGTCGGTGTCGCCGACCGCGATACCGCGGGTGGGCACCGGCACCGCCAGGCCGAGCTTCGGCGCGAGGTCGGTGTAGCGGCCGTCGGCGCTCTTCACGAAGAAGTGGAGCGTCTGGTCGCCACCGATGTCGTCACCGGCGCGGGCGTTCGGCCACCAGAACGGGTTGGACAGCAGGCCGTCGTGGGCCGTGGCGATCTCCTGCAGATTCGGCCAGCGGTTGACCTGCCCCTTGACGAACCCGGTCGCCTGCGCGATCTGGTTGTCACCGCTGTTGTTGAAGTCCTGGATCTTGACGTCCCAGCCCCAGCCGGACCACGCCGTGCCCTTCTCGGCGCTTTCGTCGTGGAACGGTGCGACACCGTCCTTGAACTGCTCGGTCAGGTCCGCGTTGTCCTTGGCCTCGTTCATGAACTGGAAGTTCGACTCCTCGATGCCCCACGACGTCGTGATGTTGCTGACGAACAGGTCGTAGAGGCCGTCGTGGTTCAGGTCGCCGAAGTCGACGCCCATCCCCTTGAAGGAGTCGTGGCCCAGCACCTTCGACTTCGGGTCGGCGATCCCGCGGACGCCGGTGACCTCGGCGAGCTGGACGTGCCCCGGCGTCGACTTGTTGTACAGGAAGTGGTCGTGCCCGAAGTCGTTGGCGATGTAGAGCTCCGGCAGGCCGTCGCCGTTGACGTCGGTGGCGCTGGAGGCCAGTGTCCAGCCCAGCCGCGCGGACTCGGGGATGCCTTGGGAGGCGTCGGCGAACGTCGCGCTCGGGTTCGCCCCGGACGTGGCACCGGTCCAGCGGAAGATGTACTTGGCGCCCGAGTTCGTCGCGTGCGACATCGACTGGTTCAGCGTGATGCCGCCGTCGGCGTTCGGGTCCAGGACCTTGCTGTCCGGGAAGTAGTTGCCGACGAAGACGTCGACGTGGCCGTCGCCGTCGAAGTCGCCGATGGTGACGGAGTCGGTGTTCCACAGTGGACCGTTGTACTTGCCGTCCGGGCCGCGGTGGTTGCCCGGCAGCAGCTCGGTCGGCTGGAACGCCGAGGCGTCGAACTTCGTCGCGGTGGCCTTCTGCAGGAACAGGACCGGGGACCGGCCCCAGTAGTAGGCCAGGACGTCGGTGCGGCCGTCTTCGTTGTAGTCACCGGGGACGCAGCCCATCGGCGCCATGTAGTCCCACGTCGGCAGGGTGGGCGCGGGGTCGAGCGCGAACGGCGCGTACCGCGGGCCCGAGTCCGGCGCCGGGGTGATGACGACCTGGTCGCTGCGCGGGTCGACGAGGCAGAGGTCGTTCGGCTTGCCGCTGCCGCTGATGTCGTTGATCGCGATCGCGGCGCCGACCGAGGAGATCCACGCGGCGATGTGCTCGTACTCCTTGTTCACCGTCCGGATCGACTGCGACTTCTTGGCCGCCGGCAGCGCGATCGTCATCGGGGTGAAGTGGAACTTGCCCGCCATGGAGTCTTGCTCGGCGGCGGAGACACTGGGCAGCCGGGCGACCAGGAACAGGCCGAGGATCAGCACCAGCGCCACGATGCCCGCCAGCTGCTTGCGCAGCCAGCCGAAGGTCGCGGTCATTTCTTCTTCCCTCCGTGGGTCAGCACTTCTTCGGCGATCCGCTGCCGCCAGGTTTCGAAGGCCGGGACGTCGTCACCGTCGACGACGACGGCCGGGCGCACTTCCTGCGTGATGGCCGCCGCGCGTTCGGCGGACATCCCGCAGATCGCGCGGGCCGCCATCTCGGTCTCCGGGATCAGCAGGCCCGAGCGCACCCGGCACTCGGCGGCGAACGCGCTCCCCTGGGCCAGCGGCCCGTGGTGGATCCCCGCCCGGTCGACCAGTTCCGCCAGCTCGTCGGCCGTGACGCCGCACGCGTAGGTCGAGGCCAGCCCGACCCCGGCGTACAGGTCGCCGTGGCGCGACTCGGGGAACCCCTCGATCGTCTTGGTCACCAGTTCGACGTCGGTGCCGCAGATGAACCACAGCGCCCGGCCGATGCCCTGGTCGATGGCGCGTAGCGCGTAACCGTCGTAACGCCGGTCCGGCCAGGAGAAGCCCGGCTCCTGGTACTGGTCCCTGATGTACTTGCCGGTCTCGAAGTACGCCTGGTGGAAGCCGTAGCCGTCGAGCACCAGCCAGCGCAGCAGCGGGTCGAACGCCGAAGCCTTCGGCCACGCGAACCGCGGCAGCCGGCACATCGCCCAGCCGACCCCGACGTAGATGATGTAGTCGTGCTTCTCACCGGGACCGGCCAGGAACTCGGCGATGTTCGAGCTCTTGCCGAACGGCAGTCCATCGAGGACGCCGTACCCCATTCCCGCGCCTTCGTAGGCGAAGCCGCGGAACTGCGGGGGGATCTGCTCGAGCCACTCCTCGGCCTGGTCGACCGATTTCGCTTCGACGGCGTGCGCGTACCCGAGGAGGAACTTCTCCCCGACGGTCTCGAGCCGTTCCTGTGCGGCTGGGCTCTTCCGGTGGAAGCCCCGCTTCTCCAGCAAGGTTTCCGAGACGTTCGGTGTCAGGATGCGGCGCCTGAGCGTACGCCAGCCATTGCCCAACGCACTCTCCCCCTTAGGGTCGACTGGAATGTTCCTTCTACGGTCACAGATTCGCTGGTCAGCGCTCTACTCCGCGCTTGCCCGTGATCACGCGTTCAGCCGGCGCGCCGCCGCGCGGCCGGGTCGAACTCCGCCCGGATCCGCTGCCGCCACAGCTCGTACGGCGGCACCGGGCCGTCGTCGCCGTCGGCCTGTTCGGTGCGGTCGGCCAGGTTTTGCGCACCCTGCACGGAAAGGTCGGTGAGCACACCGGCGGCGAGGTGGGTGTGGGCGGGCACGTACTCGGAGTACGTCCGCGCCTTCACCGCGAACACCACGCCGAGCGCGAGCTCGTCGTAGTACTCCCCGGACGCCCGGCGCAGCCGGCCCAGTCCACTCTGGTCACTGCCGCCGGCGAACGTCGCGGCCAGCCCGACCCCGCTCCACAGGTCCGCGCGGCGGTGCTCGGCGAACCGCCCGACCGCCGCGGCGACGGCGCCCGGGTTGCCGCCGTTGATGAACCACAGCGCGCGCCCGACGCCCTGGTCGAACGCCCGGCCGAAGTACTCCGGGCGGCCCGCCCACGGGTAGGGCTCCGGCTCCGCCTGCTCGTCGATCCACTTCTTCGTGTCGAAGTACGCACGGTCGAAGCCGAAGCCGTCGACGGCCAGCCAGCTCATCACCGGGTGGTAGGCGACCCCGGTCAGCTCGGGCAGAATGTTCTTCCACAGTGGACGCGGCAGCCGTGCCATCGCGAAGCCGATCCCGATGTAGGTCAGGAAGATGTGCGGGCGCGCGGGTCCTTCCAGCAGCGCGCGGGTGCGGTCGCGGCCGCCGCCCGGCATCGCGTCGAGGATCGTGTAGCCCATCGTCGCGCCCTCGTAGGCGAACCCGCGCTGCTCGGGCTCGATCAGCGCGAGCCGGCGCTCGATCTCCCACAGCGAGGCCCCTTCGATCGCCCACTCGAACCCGCACACGACCGCCTGCGGCACCGCCTCCAGCCGGGCCGTCGTGTCGGTGTGGGTGACCGGGAAACCGCGCTCGGCGAACCCGACCGAAGCGAGCGAAGGAGCCAGGAACCGCTTGCGGAGCACTCCGATAACGGTGGACATGCTGGTGTCGTCCTTACTGTGACATGGTTGTCGATCCGACCGCAGTCACGGCCATGGCTTCGGAGCAACGGTTGCGTGTCGCTCGGGGGGCGGCCTGCTTTGGTCGAATCGACAACTGAGGGTGATCAGGCGACGGCGCGCAGGTGCGGCCGCTGGGCGGCGAGCATGCGCTGGGTGAACGGCGACTGCTTCGACGCCAGCGTGATCGCGATCGGCGCGTCGGTCGCGGCCGGCGCGCGCAGGCCCACCCGCGCGGTGGACTGGCCGTAGGGCGCCACGGTGACGCCCTGGTAGCCGATCGAGAAGCGCGGTCCGCCGGCGCCCGGCTGGTGCTGCGCGACGGCGATCGCCGTCCACCGCCCGGCGGGCACGCCGTGGATGGTCAGCTCGCCGGAGCTCATGTTGGCCATGCCGCCGAAGGCGACCGGGCCGCACTGCGGCACCGGGTCGGCGAAGAGCCCGACGAGGGTCTCCGCGGGCGCGGAGCCGCGCGGCATGTCCAGCTGCATCGACAGCACGCCGGTGCCGGTCTGCAGCGAGGCGCAGCTGCGGCCGGCCGCGCGCAGCGTGCGCAGCGGGGGAAGCCGTTGGAACGTCGGGGAGATCGCCACGAGCAGCTCGGCGACCTGCGGCTCGCGGTACTGCGTCGGCGTCATCCCGACCGCGCGCGAGAACCGGCTGGTGAACGTGCCGACGCTGCTGTAGCCGACGCTGCACACGATGTCGGAGACGTTCAGCGACGTCGTCAGCAGCAGCCGCTTCGCCTCGAACAGGCGCACGGCGGTGAGGAACCGGCCGGGCGTGACGCCGGTGGCGTCGGCGAACATCCGGGAGAAGTGGAACCGGCTGACGAACACCTCCGACGCCAGCTCCGCGAGCGTGATCGGCTCGAAGTACCGCTCCTGGATCGACGAGATCGCCTGCAGCACGGCGGGCCGGACCGACTTCTCCACCCGCTCGAGGGCCGGCACCCGGGGCGGTTCGTCGAACTCGCTGTCGTGTCCGACAGCCGCAATAGACCGCAACATCATCCGTCCAACCTCGAATTCCCCTGATGGCAGTTCTCCTGGTGTCAGGGAAGACGCCGGTCCTTGCAGGACGATCGACGGGCGATTGAGGCGTCCCGGGCGAAACGCACCTGGTCGGGCGAACTCCGCGCGACCACGGGTGATCCACACTGGACGGTCCGTGCGGAACGCACGGCGCCGGCGTGCCGGACACCCGCCCGCGTGATCCTCCGCGGTCCCGCCGCACCCGCGCCTGGTCCGTTCCAGCGACCCCGCCCGGCGCTCAGGCCCAGGTTGGGCCGGATGGCTGACCATGCGAAACGCACGTCGCGAACCTGCGTAATCCACGGGGCCACCGGACAAACGCACGTTGACTCTGGTGGGTGACTCACTGGTCGCCGGAGAGACGCTCTGTCACATTCGGATAGAAGCCCGGAGTCGGCCGTCCCCCGACCCCGCGCGGCTCGACTGGGGAGCGCGAGGACGCATTGACGACGCTGGAGGCCTGCCATGTACTCCGAACTGCCGCCAACGGAAGCACCCGACGACGGTGGCGTGACGTTCACCGTCCTGGGCCCGCTGGAAGTGCTGCGGGCCGGCGTCGACTACGCGCCGACCACGCCGAAGGTCCTGCAGCTGCTCGCCGTGCTGGTGATGCGCCCGGGCAAGATGGTACACATCGACACCCTCATCCGGGAGCTGTGGGCGGACAACCCGCCCCGGACGGTGCGGACGACGCTGCACACCTACGTCTACCACCTGCGCCGGTGCATGGACCAGAACCGGCTGGCGGCCGACGGGGAGAAGATGCTGGCCACCAAGCAGTCCGGCTACGCCTTCTACATCGAACCGTCCCAAGTGGACACCTACCGGTTCGTCCGGCTGCAGCAGCGGGGCCACGAGCACCAGGACGCCGGCGACCACGCCGCGGCCGCCGACGCCTACCGCGCGGCACTCGACCTGTGGTCCGGCCCGCCGCTCGCGAACGTCCAATGTGGACCAATTCTGTCGGCGTACCGCACCGAGCTGCTGGAGCAGCGCCGCAGCGTGCTGCACCTGCGGATCGAAGCCGAGATCACCAGCGGCAAGCACCGCGAGCTGATCGGCGAGCTGCGTTCGCTGGCCACCGGCAGCCCGCTCGACGAGGCCCTGCACGGCCAGCTGATGCGCGTGCTCGGCCGCAGCGGGCGGCGCTCCGACGCGATGGCCGTCTACCGCAGGCTCCGGTCGCGGCTGGCCGGCGAGCTGGGCGTCGAACCGTGCGACGACCTCCAGGTGCTGCACCGCGAGCTGATCTCCGAAGGCGACCACCGCTGATCACCGCTTCCCCGGCTCCGGCCGATCACCCGCTCCGCCCGAGAAAGAAGTGAGGAAGTTCGATGCCCGCTCCCAACACCCGCGCCTACGGCCAGTTCTGCGGTATCGCCCGCGCGCTCGAGATCATCGGCGAACGCTGGTCGCTGCTGATCGTCCGTGACCTCGTGCTCGGCCCGAAGCGCTACGACGAGCTGCAGGCCGGCCTGCCCAAGATCCCGCCGTCCATCCTGTCGGCCCGCCTCAACGAGCTGGAGGCGACCGGCGTGCTCCGCCGCCGCGTCCGCGCCGAGCTCGACGCCGGCCTGGTCTACGAACTGACCCAGTACGGCAGCGAGCTCGACAGCATCCTCCTCGACCTCGGCCTGTGGGGCGCGCGGTCGCTCGACCAGCCGGGCCCGGACGACGTGTTCACCCTGGACTCGGCGATCCTGTCGCTGTACACGACGTTCCGCGCCGACGTGGCCGAGGGCGTGCAGCTCACCTACGAAATCCGGTACGACGACCGGATGATCGTCCACGCGCTGATCGAGGACGGCGCGGTCAAGGTCGGCGAAGGCCGGTTCCCGGGCGCGGACCTGGTCGTCAAGGCGACGAGCGGCGCGGCGATGCTGGACCTGATGAGCGGGCAGCTGACCGCGGCGGAGGCGGTCCGCACCGGCAAGCTGGCGATCGAGGGCGACGTGGCCGACCTCGAGCTGCTGACCCGGCTGTTCCACGTCCCGGCGGCACCGGAGCCCCCGTCGGGCATCGTGGTCCGCTGAGCACCATGAACGACTCTTTCATCGCCTCGGACGCGATGAAAGAGTCGTTCATGGCATCCGGACCGGCGCCGGATCCGCTCAGTTCTGCGCGGGGTCCGCGGGCGCGATCCGCCCGGCCCGGTTCATCAGGTACCGCCGCTCGGGCAGGCTCGCCGTCCGCCGCGCCGCCTTCAGGTAGTGCTCACGCGCGCCCGGCAGGTCCCCGGCCAGCTCCAGCAGGTGCGCGCGAACCGCGTCCAGCCGGCGGCCGACGTCCAGCTTCGCGTCGACCGTGTCCAGCAGCTCCAGCCCCCGCGCCGGGCCGGACGCCTGGGCCACCGCCACCGCCTGGTTGATCGTCACCACCGGGCTCGGCATCAGCGCCTGCAGCACGTGGTACAGCTCGACGATCTGCGGCCAGTCCGTCTCCTCCGTGCTCGGCGCGGTCGCGTGCAGCGCCGCGATGGCCGCCTGGACCTGGTACGGCCCGAGCGCCGCGTGGCCGATCGTCGCGTCCACCAGCGCCTCGCCCTCGGCGATCAGCGAGTGGTCCCAGCGGCTGCGGTCCTGCTCCGGCAGCGGTACCAGCTCGCCGTTCGGGCCGGTGCGCGCCGCGCGGCGCGCGTCGGTCAGCAGCATCAGCGCGAGCAGGCCCGCGACCTCGCCCTGCCCCGGCGTCAGCGCGTGCACCGCGCGGGTCAGCCGGATCGCCTCCGCGGCCAGCTCCGCGCGCAGGAGGTTCTCCCCCGACGTCGCCGTGTAGCCCTCGTTGAAGATCAGGTACAGCACCTGCAGGACGACGCGCAGCCGGTCGCCGAAGTCGTCCGGCGACGGCTCGTCGAACGTCGACCCGGCGGCGGCGATGCTCTCCTTGGCGCGGGTGATGCGCCGGGTCATCGTCGCCTCGGGCACCAGGAACGCGCTCGCGATCTGCGCCGTGGTCAGGCCGCCGACCGCGCGCAGCGTCAGCGCTACCTGCGACGGCGGCGACACGGCGGGGTGGCAGCAGAGGAACAGCAGCTTCAGCGTGTCGTCCTCGCCGGGGGGCCGGTCCTCGCCCGGCCCGGGGACGACGGTCGCCGGCTCCCGCACGGCGACCGACTCCTCGCGCCGCCGCCGCGCGCTTTCGCTGCGCCAGTGGTCGGTGAGCCGCCGGGCGGCGACCGTGACCAGCCAGCTGCGCGGGCTGTCCGGGACCCCCTCGGCGGGCCACTGCTCGCTCGCCGCCAGCAGGGCTTCCTGGACGGCGTCCTCGCACGCGTCGAACTGGCCGTACCGGCGCACCAGCACGCCCAGCACCTGCGGCACCAGCGGGCGCAGGACCTCGGCGACCGGGGCGGGCGCGGTCACGTCAGGACCCGGGGATCTCGGTTTCGGCGTCGGCGAAGAAGACGATCTCCCGCACCTCGACACCCATGCCGTCGAGCGCGGCGTCCGGGATCAGGGCGGCCAGCTCGACCGCGCGGTCCTTGCTCGCGCAGTCGACGAGGTAGTAGCCGGCCAGGAACTCCTTCGACTCGAGGAACGGGCCGTCGGTGACCGCCGGCAGTCCCCCGCGCACCCGCACGACGGTGCTGTCGGCGACCGGCGCGAGCGCCTGCGTGCCGATCATCTCGCCGGACTCCCGGATCGTGCGGATGAAGTCCTGGTGCCCGCTCATGATCGCGTCCATGTCCTGCTGGGACAGGTTCGCCATCACCTCGGGGTTCAGGTACATCGCCAGCAGGTACTTCACGCCCGCGCTCCCATCGTCGGTGGCATGAAGATAGCCGACCCCGCCGCCGCCCGTGGCGCGACGTCGCAAGCGCGAAGTGGAGCCGTCGCGGGCCCGCCTGCCAGCCTGGAGTACCGGTAACCCGGACCCTGGAGGGTGGCACCGATGGCCGACGTGTTCACGGACCTGCAGACCGAGACCGAGGCGCTGGCCGAGCTGGCCGAGCGCCACGGGTACGGCCCCGGCCCCGACCTCACCGGGCACTTCGCGCGGCTGACGTCGACCGCGCGGCTGGTGCGGCTCAGCGCCGAGAACCCGGGCGCGTTCGGTGTCACCCCGCAGATCTCCTACGCCTCGCTCGACGAGGCGATCGTGACGTGGCTCATCGAGCAGCGGAAGGCCAACGCGCTGCTCGCGTCGGCGCCGGTGCAGCCGGAGCTGCCGTGGAGCGACGGCCCGCTGCGCCCGTCGGTGCTGGCGGCGGCGGCGCTGACGGAGCTGTTCGCGTGCGGCCAGGACATCGCGGACGCGCTGGGCGTCCGGCCCGACCGCGACGACGCGATCGGGCACGTGGCGTACTACGGCGTCCGCACCCGGGACCGCGCGTACCGCCGCCACCAGCGGACCCCACCGGGCCAGTTCCGCTTCGAGCTGACGGCCCCATCGGGGACGCGCTGGGACTTCGGACCGGAGGAGGCGACCGATCGGGTGACGGGCCCGGCGGAGGACTTCTGCTTGCTGGTGACGGGTCGCCGGCACGCGGAGGAGCTGGCCCTGGAGTTCAGCGGCGAGCACACCGCCGAATGGCTGGAACTGCTGGAGAACTGAGCGGGGGCGGCCGACGGCGTGCGCTGCGGGTTCAGGCGGCCATCCGCGCGGGATCGGGCGGCCGATCCCCCGCGGGTGCGTCCGGCCCGGCCCGGCGTCACAGCTCCGCGTTCGATCGCCGCACAGCCTCGGAAGGCGTGCGCTGCGGATTCTCAAACCGGTTCTCGAAGACGACGTGCTGGGGTCGGGGCCCACGCGGGTCCCAAGTGGTGGCGTGCCTGCGGTTCAGGCGGCCACCCTCCGGCCCGGTCCAGCGTCACTCGAACGGCGCAGGGTCGCCCGCGCCGACGCGCAGGATCTCCGGCTCGCCCGATGAGAAGTCGACCACCGTCGTCGGCTCCACGCCGCAGTCTCCCGAGTCCAGGACCGCGTCGAGCTGGTGGTCCAGCTCCTCCTTGATCTCCCAGCCCTGCGTCATCGGCTCGGCCTGGTCCGGCAGCAGCAGCGTGCTCGACAGCAGCGGCTCGCCCAGCTCGGCCAGCAGCGCCTGGGTGACGCGGTGGTCGGGGATGCGCACGCCGACCGTCTTCTTCTTCTCGTGCATCAGCCGCCGCGGCACCTCCTTGGTGGCGGGCAGGATGAACGTGTAGCTGCCGGGGGTCGCCGCCTTGATCGCGCGGAACACCGCGTTGTCGATGATGACGAACTGGCCCAGCTGGGCGAAGTCCTGGCACACCAGCGTGAAGTGGTGCCGGTGGTCGAGCTTGCGGATGCTCCGGATCCGGTCGAGCCCGTCGCGGTTGCCCGGCCGGCACCCGAGCGCGAAGCACGAGTCGGTCGGGTAGGCGATCAGCCCGTCGGCGCGGAGGAGCTCGACGACCTGGCCCAGGGACCGGCGCTGCGGGTTCTCCGGGTGCAGGTCGAAATAACGTGCCATGCCCGCAGAGCCTAGGGTCCGCCCCGCGGCCGGGCACGGCGGCGGTGGTTTCCGGGGTCACCCCCACGGCGCCGGGCACCGCGAGGACCGCGTCTCCCAGCTTGCGGTTCCCGGCCCGAACGCTGGGACCCGCCCGGGCCGCCGGGCCACACTCCGTCCGGGGACCACACCAGGGAGGGCGTGCCATGACGAAGCTGACCGTGCCGGAGCTGGACCGGCCCCGGGTCGTCAACGCGGCGAAGTACCTGTTCGAAGGCCCGCAGGGCCGGATCCCGCTGGCCGACCTCTTCGACGGGCGACCGCGGCTCGCCGTGCACCACACGACACCGGGCCACAGCGGCCCCTTCACCGACGTGCTCGCCGCCGACATCGCCGCCGCGCTGCACGACCCCGACCTCCGGCTGGTGCTCGTCTCCACCGCGCCCTACGCCGAGCTCGAGCGGTACCGGCGGCACTTCGGCCGCGACCTGCCCACCTACTCGGCGAGCCGCGCGTTCACCACCGACTTCCCGGTGTCCCGGCGCCTGCCCGAAACCGCGGGCGGCGAGTTCTGGGACGACCTCGAGTCCGCTCTGGACTTCTTCCGGTGCGAGCGCGGTTCCGTGCTCCACACCGGATCGGTGGCCCTGTCCCGGCTGGACTTCCTCAGCCTGCTCGGCGTCCCGGACCGCCTGCGGTCCGGGACCGGCCGGCGCTGAGCCCGCGCCGCCGTGCCGTCCTCGCGGGTCCGCCGCGCCCCCTCGTCACGTCATTTCGGCGCACGGAATCGGACGTCCCGTGGGTTAGGATCGGTCGGCAGCAGAACGCACGCCACGCTCTGGCCGGGCCACCTGGGGCGCCCCGGCCACCGCCGAGACCCCGGGGGTTCCGCACTCATGTCGCCGGTCGCCGCGCTCGAACCGGCCGCGGAGCTGTCCGCCACCGCCGAACCCCGCGGCACCACCGCGGCCGACCGCCGCCCCCGGCTGGCGGCGTACCTCTCCGCGGCCATCATCTTCGTGGTCATCGCGGGGTTCAGCGTGATCGGCGTCGTCAACCTGCTGCCCAGGTCGGTCGGCACCTTTCACGCCGCGTACGCCGTCCTGGCCGCCGCCGGGCTGCTGGCGATCCAGCTGCTGTGGTTCAGCCGCCCGACCACCCGCCTCGGCTCCACCGCCAGCCGGGTGCTGTTCGGGGTCGTGGTCGCGCTCGCCTACGTACCGCTGCTGACCTTCGGCGTGTCGTGGGCGATCATGCTCGTGTACGTCGGCGGCACCGCGCTCCTGATCTTCCCCGCGCGGTACGGCTGGGCCGCGGTCGTCGTGGTCCTCCTCAGCACCGTCGTGGTCTACCAGGTGTTCGGTGCTTCGCCGGTGAGCACCGTCTACAACCTGTTCGGGACGCTCTTCTACGTCCTGGTCTTCTACCTGCTGTCGCGGCTCGCGCGGATGGTCCGCGAGCTGCACGCGGCCCGGACCGAGCTGGCCCAGCGCGCGGTCGCCGAGCAGCGCCTGGCTTTCGCCCGCGACCTGCACGACCTGCTCGGGCTGAGCCTGTCCGCGATCGCGCTCAAGGGCGAGCTAGTGTCGCGCCTGATGCGCAAGTCCGCCGAGCGCGCCAAGGCGGAGCTCAGCGAAATCACCGCCACCGCCCAGCGCACGCTCTCCGACGTCCGCGCGGTGTCCCACGGCTACCGCGAGCTCTCGCTGGAGAAGGAGTCCCGGACGGCCGAAGGGCTGCTGTCGGCGTCGGAGATCGCCGTCCAGGTCCACCTCGACCAGGGCGATCTGCCGGTTCAGGTCCGGACGCTGCTGGCCAAGGTGCTCCGCGAGGGCGTCACCAACGTCCTGCGCTACAGCGACGTCGAGCACTGCGAAATCGACGTCCGGCACCAGGACGGCAAGGTCGTCCTGGAGATCGTCAACGACGGCGTGGCGGCGGACGACCCGGCGCTCGCCCCGGGCAGCGCGCTGACGGCGCTGCCGGACGAAGTCGCCGCGCTCGGCGGCCGGGCGAGCGCGAAAGCGGGCCCGGACGGCCGGTTCCGGCTGCGCGTCGAGGTCCCCGTGCCCGGGCGGCCGGGCGAAACCGCCGCACGCGATGCCGGGGAGCGGTCGGAAAACACCTCGAAGCAGATCCGCCGGTTGCTGCCGGTGATCATGATGCTGATGGGGATCGGCGCGACGGCGCACCTGCTCCAGCTGACCCCGCGGCCGTGGGAGATCGCGCTGGTCCTCGGTTCGATCGTGGCGTTGCTGGCCCTGCAGTTCTCGTACTTCAACCGGCCCTCGACCCAGCTGCGGTCGGCGCAGAGCTACGGGATGCTCCTGGTCCAGGCCTGCCTGATCTACCTGCCGCTGCTGCCGCTCGGCCCGGCCTGGGTGAGCCTGCCCGGGCTGCTGATCGGCAACGCGCTGCTGGTGGTGCCACCGGTCGCGGGCTGGGCGTTCTTCGTCGTCAACATCGCCGCCTACGCCGAGATCCAGCGGATGTCGGGCGCGGACGTCGCGTCCACGATCTTCTACACCGCCGCGACGGTGATGACGAGCCTGGCCGTGTTCGGGCTGCTGTGGCTCGTCCGGCTGGTCACCGAGCTCGCCAGCACCCGCCGCCGGCTGGCCGAGATGGCGCTGGCCGAGGAGCGGCTGCGGTTCGCCCGCGACCTGCACGACCTGCTCGGCATGAGCCTGTCGGCGATCGCGCTGAAGAGCGAGCTGACCGCCCGGGTGCTGCCGCTGGACCGCGACCGCGCGGCGGCGGAGCTGACCGAGGTCCTCGGACTGACCCGGCAGGCGCTCTCGGACGTCCGGTCCGTGGCGAGCGGCTACCGCGAGCTGTCCCTGGACGGCGAGTCCCGCACGGCGAAGTCGGTCCTGGCGGCCGCGGATGTGCGCGTGCGGATGGAGATGCTCGGCGACGACCTGCCGACCCCGGTGCGCACGGTGCTGGCGGTGGTGCTGCGCGAGGGCGTCACGAACGTGCTGCGCCACAGCAGCGTGGAGAGCTGCGAGATAGCGATGCGCCGCACGGACGGCGGCATCAGCCTCGACATCGTGAACGACGGCGTCGAGCGCGACGGGGCCGCGGAACCCGCGGTGCCGGAACCGCGAGCGGTGGCGGTGCCGCGGGACTCGTCGCCGGGCAGCGGGATCGGGAACCTGTCCCACCGGGTGGCGGACCTCGGGGGCGAGCTGACGGCGGGAGTCGAGCCGGACGGCCGGTTCCGGCTGCGCGCGGTCGTTCCCGCCTGACCCCCGGAAGTCCGGCCCGGCACGCGACCACAGGCCCGGCAACAGGATGGGCGCCCTCCACCGAGGACCGAACCGGACGAAGGCTTCGGGCCGGGACCGACCGAGCTGGTCTGGACCTCCGCCCCCCGGTCACAGCCAGCCGGACTCCTCCGCGATCCTGATCGCGTCGACCCGGTTGCGGGCGTTGAGCTTCGCCACCACCGTCGTGAGGTAGTTCCGTACTGTCCCGGCGGAAAGGTACAGCCGGGCCGCCACCTCGACCGTTCCGTAGCCCTGCGCGGTCATCCGCAGCACGTCGAGCTCGCGGGCGGTCAGCGGGCAGTCCACCGTGTCCCACGCGGCCAGCGCCAGGTCGCCGTCCACCATGCGGCGGCCGGCCAGCACCCCGCGGACCGCGTTCGCCAGCTTGTCGGGCGGCGCGTCCTTGAGCAGGAAGCCGCCCACCTTGGCGTCCAGCGCCCGCCTCAGCGTGCCGGGACGGCCCAGGCTGGTCAGGATGAGGGTCCGGCAGTCCGGCAGGTGTTCGTGCAGCTCACCGGCCGCGGTGAGGCCGTCCTTGCCGGGCAGGTCGATGTCGATGACGGCCACCTGCGCCTGCTTGGCGCGCGCGGCGGGCAGGATGTCGAGCCCGGAGGCGACCTCGGCGACCACGTCGATGTCGGGTTCGAGCCGCAGCAGCGCCACCAGTGCTCCCCGCACGATGTGCATGTCCTCGGCCACCAGCACTCTGATCACGGGTGCCTCCGCACTCACGATTCCCCAGAAGCTCAGTTAAACATTCTGCTTGACGAATCGGTTGCACCATTCGGGCACCACTTTTGCGGTGCTGCCGTGAAATGCACATGCACGGGTTAGGACCAGGTTAAAAACGCCTACTCGCGCCCGGGCGGCTACCAGCCGTCACGATCGCGGGGACTTCTCGTCACCCGTGTCGGAAATTTTCCGGCCAGGTCGTTTGTGGACTCCCCGACGCTCCCGGCGCGGCCGAGCCGGCCGCGGCGGGCGCGCTGGGCGCCCGGCGTGGCCGGCTCGCGACGCCAAGAACTGCGCAAACGCACGTCAGGCCGCGTCGAGCATGTCCGCCCGGCAGATGCACGCACCGCCGCAGCCTCGCACGGCGCCCCGGGAACCGTCGATGCTGAAGTGCTCGAAACGGTCGATCACGAGGTCGGAACCCACGTTTTCGAGCTCGATTCCCAAATCGACGAAAAGCGCGCGGACGTTGACGGAACCCAGTGCGGACATGTTCTGCTCCCAGTGGCGAAGATGAATGCTTCACGTGCCATAAATCGTCGCCAACGAACGCAGCATCAGCCAGTGCCCGCATCATCGCCGTGATGTGGCTTACACATGGTCCGTGCGGTTTCGGGGAAGACTCCGAACGGGCTAGCAAGGGGGTCGAACCCCGTCGAACACCCCGGTTTTCGTCACTTTGCGCACCCGCGCGCATCCCGCCTGCTACCGCGGGTGTGAGAAACGCATGTGCTCCCGGCGCCGGAGTTCCCGTTCCGGGCCCGCTTCACACCCGATGTGCAAAACGCATGTCCGGGACCGGTGAAATCCACGCGGACCAGTGCACAGAGCACTTAAGAAGTAGACGCTCGCCGACCTACAGTTTTGGTCGAAATCACATCGCCCGCACCGGACGCCTTCACGGGAAGACGCCCAGGCGGCATTGTCGACCGGGAGGGACGGCCACCATGGATGAGATCGTCCGGCAAGCCGTGGCACGCGCCATCGTGACCATGCGAGACAACCTGGGCGAGCGGCTCACGATCGACGACCTCGCCCGCGCGGCCATGTTCAGCAAGTTCCACTTCACCCGGGTGTTCCTGCGGGTCACCGGGCTGTCGCCGGGGCGGTTCCTTTCCGCCCTGCGGCTCGCGGAGGCCAAGCGCCTGCTCGCGACCACGGTCATCTCGGTGGCCGACATCAGCCACCAGGTCGGCTACAACAGCGTCGGCACCTTCAGCGCCCGGTTCAGCGGCAGCGTCGGCGTTTCGCCGTCGGGTTACCGGCAGCTGCGGGGCATGGCGCCGCGGCTGGCCGACCGGCAGGCCCAGCCGGGCTCCGGGACGACCGTGCGCGGCCAGCTGCGCGTCGCGCCGTCGGCCGAGGTCGGACCGGTTTTCGTCGGGTTGTTCGCGGCCCGGATCGCCGAGGGCGCGCCGGCGCGGTTCGCCGTCCTGCCCGGCCCGGGACCGTATGCACTCGCAGACGTTCCGCTGGGCTCGTGGTACGTGCTCACCCACGCCTACGGCTGCGGCGAGGTCGACAACCACACCCTGCGGCCCTACACCGGCCTGACCGGCCCGGTGACCGTCCACCGCGGTGTCACGGCGAGCCTGGCCGACGTCCGGCTGCGCCCGCGGCACGGCTTCGACCCGCCGGTCCTGCTCGCGCTGCCCGACCTCCGCCAGCCCGCGGTGGCCCGCCCGATGGCCGGTTGAGTGCGGTCCGGGTGCGGGCAATTCCCGGCTGCCGAATCCGCCGCCCGTTAATCCCCGGGCGGCGGGTTCACCACGTCCGAGTTCACGGCAGCCATTCGGCCCAGCCGGAACTCGCGGCCCGGACGGGGAATTCCCGGCCATTCACCTCCGGTGCGTTCGCGCGAAACACCGTCGCGGCCGGGCAATGGCGTACAATTGCGGTTCGGAGTCAACGGACTGGGGTGCGAGGTACCGTCGTGATCAAGGTGTTGCTGGCCGAGGACATGCACATGGTCCGCGGCGCCCTGGTCGCCCTCCTCAACCTGGAGTCCGACATCGAAGTGGTCGCCGAGGTCTCCACCGGCGACCAGATCCTGCCGGCCGCCAAGGCGGCCCAGCCCGACGTCGCGGTCATCGACATCGACCTGCCGGGCAAGGACGGGCTGTCGGCGGCGGTCGAGATCCACGAGAGCCTCCCGGACGTCCACACGCTGATCCTGACCAGCCTCGGCCGCCCGGGCACGGTCCGTCGCGCGCTCGACGCGAAGGTGAACGGCTTCCTGCTCAAGGACTCGCCGTCGGACAAGCTGGCGAACGCGGTCCGCTCGGTCGCGATCGGCCGCCGCGTCATCGACAGCGAACTGGCGCTGGCCGCCTGGGAAACCGACGACTGCCCGCTCACACCGCGCGAAATCGAGATCCTGTCGCTGGCCGCTCGAGGGCGCAACGTGGCCGACATCGCGGCGGAGCTGTTCCTCTCGGCCGGCACGGTCCGCAACTACCTGGCCGCGGTGGTCACGAAACTCAACGCGCGCAACCGGGTCCACGCGATCCGCATCGCGACCGAAGCGGAATGGCTTTAGCCCCCACCGGGTGAACCGGCCCGCGAGGCCGGCCGGAAAGCGCTTACGCCGAGAGCTCGTCCGCCGTCCGGTGCCGGCGCACCCCGCCGCAGCCCACCGGGACCGCCGCCAGCAGCCGGTGCGTACCGTCCGCACCGGACTCCGCCGCCAGCGTCCCGCCGAGTGACTCCACCCGGTCGACCAGGTTGCGCAGCCCCGATCCCGACGCCGTGCCGCCGTCGGCGGGACCGCCCGCGCCGTCGTTGACGATCTCCAGCCAGGCCGTCCCGTCCTCCTTGCTCACCGAGAACGCGCACCAGCTCGCGGTGCTGTGCCGCACCACGTTCGTCACGCCTTCGCGCAGCACCGCCGCCAGGGCGGTCGCCACCTCCGGGGGCAGGTCCGCGGTCCCCGAACGGGCGACCGTCACCCGGGTCCCGGCCGCGCTCAGCACCGCCGCCGCGGCCCGGCACTCGTCGTCCAGCGACAGCTCGCGGTAGCCCGCCGCGACCGTGCGGACGTCGGCCAGCGCGCGCCGCGACATGATCAGCAGCTCGGCGAGCTCCTCCTTCGCGCGATCCGGCTGGCCGATCACCAACCGGTCCACGAGTTCACCCTTCAGGGTGATCGCCGACAGGCTGAGACCGAGCAGGTCGTGGACGTCGCGGGAGAACCGCTTGCGCTCCTCGGCGATCGCGTTCCGCTTCAGCTCCCGGCGTTCCTCTTCGCGCTCGGCGGTCAGCCGCACCGCCGCGCCCACCCCGGAGAGCGCCAGCGCGGCGATCCCGGCGGACACCGCGCCCGCGAGACCGGCGTCCACCGAACCGGCCGCCCACGCGGCCAAGAGCCCCGCGCCGACGCACACGAGCCCCGCCGCGGGCACCGCCCGCGCCGGCCGGACGGCCAGCAGCAGCCCGCCGGCGAGGAACCCGCCCGCGGCGCTCCACAGGGCGCCCAGCTGCACCATCGGCCCGTAGCCCAGCAAAGCCTGCGCGACCAGCGCCAGGCCGGGACGGCGGACACCGCCGTGCGCGAACGCGGTCAGGTGCACTCCCGCGAGGGCCGCCGCGCACGCCAGCGCGAGCAGCCGCGGCACCCAGGACTCCCGCTCGGCCAGCACGGGGAGCACCGCCGTCAGCGCGACCGCGGCGGCGGCCGCCACCGGACCGGCGGCGACGAGCGCGTGGAAGTCCGGCCGCTCCGCTCGCTCCTTCGCCGGCATTGCTGCCCGGATCCGGAACTTTCCCCGCAGCCGAACCGGATACGCCACGGCGCCTCCCACCTCACCCGCACCCCAGGTCCCCAACGGTAACAGGGCAAACGGTCAGGAGAGAGGCTTCGCCCGGTCAGCCAGGGGTGGTACCCCCCGGGAAATCGAGCACGCACTCGCCGACGCTGACCTCGGCGGGCCACTCCAGTTTCAGCGAGCGGTCCACGCGGTCGCCCGCGTCGACCGGCACGGCGTGCGCGGCGAGTCCCATCGCCTTCGCCGCCAGGTAGAGCACCTGCTGCAGCGCGCCGACGTGCACCAGCGTCGTCGCGTACGCGGCGCTGCCGAGCACCCACGCGATCCGCGACATCCGCGCGGTCATCGTCAGCAGCACCGAGGGCCGGCGGTGGCTGCCCGCCCCGACCATCGCCAGGTCCAGCATGCCGTCCAGGACACCGAGGTCGTCGTTGATCAGCGTCAGCGTGTGCCACAGCGGGTCGTAGTGGTAGATCCCCCGCGCGAGGTCCGCGCACCGGTTGATCCCGACGTAGATCTCCAGCTCGTACAGGCAGGCGACGCTGAAGTACGGCCGCTGCGACGCCTCGTGGCCCGGCCCGCCGGGCAGGTACGCCGGCCCGATCGAGCGCACCCGCGCGGCGCGGAAGAGGAACTCCCCGACCTGTTCGGCCGACAGCGCGCGCTCGGTGACCTCGGGGCACGAGTGGTCGTGTTCGAGCAGCGTCGCGAGCGTCGGGTCGGTCGCCTTGAGCACGGCCGGGTCGGGACGGTGCAGGGGGAAGGTCGGGCCGGCGGTGATCTGCTTGACCACCGGCGGCTCGGCGCCCGCCCGGTGCTCCTCCGGGTCCGGCGGGCCACCTTTGAGCCACGTCCGGCTGCGGGCGTGGAACATCAGGTCGTCCGGCGACCAGACGGCGAGGTCGGTGTCGGTGTCCTCGGCGAACCCGGCCCAGTCGTCGGCCACCAGCACGACGCCGGCGGCCACCAGGAACGCGACGACGTCGGCCACGACCGCTTCGGTGAGCCCGCACGTCTCGGCGACCTGGGCGACGGTCACCGGCCCGGCCAGCGACGACGCCACGGCCACCGCGGGCGGCCGCAGCAGCGCGACGCGGTACCGGGCGCGCGGCGACTCCAGCAGCAGCCCGCCGCCGTCCGGGCGCATCGCCGAATACCGCGACAGCTTGATCAGCCGGCCGGGCGGCACCGCGTCGGCCGGGAAGACCGGCGCCTGGGTCACCGGGATGGCCGAGAGCACCGGCCCGCGGCCGTCGTTGAGCGCGAGCGAGTGCACGACCGAGCCGGACAGCTGGTTGAGGACCTTGCGCAGCGTCCCCGCCCACGCCTCGGCGCCGTTGCCCGCCGACGTCGCGAGGTTCCCCATCGAGATCGGGCCGAGCGCCATCCGGCCCAGCGATTCGCGGACCGGCCTGGGGATGCCCGCCAGTTCGTACTCACCCCACCAGGTGATCGCGACGATCGTGTCGTCGTCCCCCGCCTCCAGCAGGGTGTCTTCGGTGAGGGACCAGAGCCGGACGGTCTCCGGGAGCTCGTCCGGGGGGTAAGCAGGCACGGCCAACTCCTCAAGCCAACAGCGAAACCGAGCCCGTGGCGGCGCTCAAAGGAACATCGGGAACGGGTTGAGCCGTTCGTACGGGGTCGGCGCGTCGAGCCGGCCCAGGCGGACCGGGACGTCGAAGAGCCGGCCGGGCGCGAACCGGGCCCAGAACGGCCGCAGTCCCGGCGCGAGCACCTTGGCCACCGGGATCCCGACGTCCGGCCGGGTCTGGTCGAGCACCAGCAGCTCCACGCCGGCCTGGTCGAACACCCGGGTCAGCGCCTCGACGTCGTCCCGGACGTCGGCGCGGTTGACGAACCGGAAGTCCCCGGCGGCCCGCATCCGCTCGCCCGCGACCGGCCGCAGGTACGGCTGGTTCGCGACGGTGGCGCAGGTGAGCCAGCGCCGCGCGTCCGGGTCGTCGAGGTCGTGGCCCGCGGCCTGCACGGCGGGCAGCATCTGGTTGAGCTCGGTCACCGCGCGGCGCACCGCGATCCGCGGGTCGAGGTGCGCGCCGAAACCCATCATGATGTCCTCGTACGGGCCGTCGGTCCGCCGCGAAACCGCCACGGTCACCGGGATCCCCAGGTCCGACGTCACGTCGAGGACCCACATCTCGCGGCCGATCCCCGCGTAGCCGGCGGACATCTCGTCCAGCCACGGGTCGGCGAAGGACGCGAGGTCGACGCCCGGCACCGGCGTGCGGTTGTACCACCACAGCGCCACGGCGTCGCGCTCGACGAGTTCCAGTGCCCCCTGCAGGATCGCGTCCTCCAGGCTGCTGCCCGCCGCGGTGCCGTTCGAGTCGGCGCGCACCCCGCGGGCCGCGCTCTCGCGCGGGACCCCGTAGTACAGGTAGGAAGTCGGCAGCAGGCGGCGGCGCCCGGCCGGCGTCCACACCGGCGTCCAGTCGACCACGGCGGCCGGGTCGAAGGGCTCCGGCACGTGCTGGAAGGACGCGTGCTCGGCGTTCCAGTCCACGCGCCCGGCGTACTGGCGGTCGTCGAAGAGCATGCACGCGTTGGGGTGGACGGCTTCCTCGCCCAGCTCGGCCAAGGACGCGCGGATGCGCAGCTCGTCACCCTGGAAGTTGCCGGAAAACCGTTCCGCCGCCTCGCAGAGCGCGCTGACTTCGGCGTCGAGCGGGCTGACGCCCTTGCCGCCGTTCTCGCAGCGCAGGCTGGCCCGCAGCGCCGCCATCGCCGTGACGCCGCGGGTGACGTTGGGCCCGGAGCGGTAGGCGTTGGCGAACCAGGGTGCGTCCGGGTCGCGCCGGATCTCCTTGATGATCCCGGTGACCGGGCTGACCAGGTGGCGGTGGCGCTCCAGCATCTGCGACGGCGTCGCCGTGCGGTGCCCGCCGCCCCCGGTGGTCGCCTTCTTGGCCGGCCGCAGCTCGACCGGGCGCACCGAGCGCCAGGTCACCAGCCACCGGTCACCGCAGCGGGGGCACTGCGGGCGGCGGTGCAGCTCGTGCAGCCGGCCCTGCAGATCGAGCGTGTCGAGCGTCCACACGCACTGCTGGCCGTGGTGGCGGTACCCGGCCACCCACTTGGCCGCCTCCAGCGCGACGAGGTGCGCCGCGGCCGAGGTCAGCGGCGGCAGTGCGGACACCGGGCGGCGCGCCGGGCCGTCGTGGCCCAGTTCCTCCTGCACGCACGCCTCGGCGTGCCGGTGGCCCCACAGCCGGTGGGTCAGGCAGTGCCAGCAGGCGCCGTCGGGCTGCAGCACCGGGCCGATCCACACCTGGGCCCCGGACGGGCGGGCCAGCAGCCACGGCCGCCCCGCGCGCCGGTGTTCGGCGTCGATCTCGGCCAGCCGCGGGTCGAGGTAGTCGGCGCACAGCACGACCGACAGGTCGGCGGTGCCGGTGTCCGTGCGGATCACCTCGAGCCCGGCGCCGGCCAGGGCCCGTTCGACGGCGCCGGAATCGACGCCGTCGGCGCTGTCGCCGACCGCGGTCAGCCGCACCGTGCCCCGCCGCGCGGCGACGACGTCGGCGTCCACCCCGCAGGCGTCCCAGTAGGCCAGCGCGCGTTCGTCGCCCAGGACCTCGTCGGTGCCGGGGCTGCGCAACGTCACGAGCCCGGCGTCGACGAGCTGGGCCAGCAGGGCGGCGACCTCCTCCGGCGCCATCCCGCCGGGGCGGCCGCGCAGCAGCCGGTCGAGGTCGTGGGTGCCGTCGAGCAACGCCGCGAGCGACTCGATCTTCGCGCCGCGCATCGCGATCACGCCCTGTTCGGAGAACAGGTACGCACCCTTGCCTTCCCGGACCTCCGCGCGCAGGTGCCGCCGGAACGCCGGAGCGCGCACCGGCACCGGGGCGTCCGTGGCGCCACCGCCGTGCGCGTCCACCGCTGTCGTGCGCATGGGCCCTCCTGCCGGTCTCGGGCTGGGCGGGACGAGAGAAGGAAATGGTGCTCCACTGGAGGTCTACTCAGCCAGTGCTCAAAGCACGGGCGTGACGTGCGAAACGCATGGTTTGACATGGAAAACGCATGGGGCACCGGTGCGTCGTTCACTGGCCGCACCCGGCGGGGAACCGTCACCGTAGACAGCGACGCCCGTGGCGGCACGGTGCGTCGGGGGCACCCTGACCGAACTCGCGCCTCACGCGCGAACCCGGCGGCGCCCGGTCTGCCACCCGAGACAAGTGAGGACCCGAGTATGCCTACCTCTGCTCGCACGTACGGACAGTTCTGCGGCCTGGCCCGGGCGCTCGAGATCGTCGGCGAGCGGTGGTCGCTGCTGGTGATCCGGGACCTCGTGCTCGGCCCGAAGCGGTTCGGCGACCTGCAGCGTACCCTGCCGCGGATCCCGGTGAGCATCTTGACTTCGCGCCTCAACGAGCTCGAGGAGACGGGCGTGATCCGCCGCCGCGTCCTGTCGCAGCTGGACGCGGGCGTCGTCTACGAGCTCACCGAGTACGGCTGCGAACTCGACCACATCCTGCTGGACCTCGGCCTGTGGGGCGCCCGCTCGCTGACCCACCCGAAGCCGGACGAGGTCTTCACCCTCGACATCGCCATCATCTCGCTCTACACGACCTTCCAGGAGGAGGCCGCCCGGGGCGTGCACGTCAACTACGAACTGCGCTACCCCGGCGACATGGTCGTGCACGCCATGATCGACGACGGCGCGCTCAAGGTCGCCGCCGGTGCGCTGCCCGCCGCCGACCTGGTGATCGAACCGCAGGGCCCAGCGATCCTCGACGTGCTCAACGGCAACCTGTCCGCCCAGGACGCGATCTCCAGCGGCAAGGTCCGCGTGGAGGGCGACCCGGCGCACCTCGAGCTGTTCGGCCGGCTGTTCCACATCCCGCCGGCGCCCGCGCGTCCGACCGGCCTGTCCGTGCACTGAGCCCACGCCCGCCCGGCGGTACGCAATCCGCCGGGCGTCGCAACTTCCCTTACGGGATCAGCAATCCGGAGTAACGGAAGCCGCTCCGGTAACGGCTATCGTCGACGAACATCGTCGTCTCGGTGAACTGGGGTCTGCATGTCGACGTCCGAACTCGCCCGTCCGTCCGGGTTCCTCGGCCCGCTCAACAGCCGCTGGCACCACCGAGCGCTCGCGGTGTTCATGGTGATCGTGATCGGGCACTGGGCCGAGCACATCGTGCAGGCGTTCCAGATCTACGCGCTCGGCTGGCCGACGCCGAAGGCGCGCGGCGTGCTCGGGATGCCGTTCCCGGCCCTGATCAGCTCCGAGTGGCTGCACTACGGCTACGCGCTCGTGATGCTGGTGTTCCTGTGGATCCTGCGCCACGGCTTCGCCGGCCGCTCGCGCCAGTGGTGGAACCTCGCGCTGGCCATCCAGTTCTGGCACCACATCGAGCACCTGCTGCTGTTCATCCAGGCGCAGAGCGGCTGGCGGCTGGCCGGGCAGAAGGTGCCGACGAGCATCATCCAGCTGCTCGTGCCCCGGGTCGAGCTGCACCTGTTCTACAACACGATCGTCACCATTCCGATGATCGTCGCGGTCGTGCTGCACCGGCGCGCGTCGGTGGCCGAGCACGAGCTGACCGGCTGCACCTGCGGGCTGCGTCCGCCCGCGCTCGCCGCGTCGTGAGCGGCCGGGCCGCACGGCGGGCACTGGCCCTGCTGGCCTTCCTGGCCGGCTGGCTGGTGCTCACCGCCGCACCGGCGTCGGCGCACGTCGAGATCGTCTCCACCACCCCCGGCGACGGCTCGCGGCTGACCGCGGCGCCCGCGCAGGTGTCGGTGACGCTGTCGGAGAACGTCGGCATCCAGCCGGGCTCGCTGAAGGTCGTCGACACGCAGGGCACGGCCGTCGACACCGGCCCGGTGTTCCAGCCCGGCGACGTCGCGGAGCAGGTGGCCGTCCGGCTGAAGCCGGGCCTGCCCGACGGCAGCTACCTCGTCGAGTACGCGTTCGTCTCGACCGACTCCCACCCGGTGCGCGGCACGTTCGCCTTCGTCGTCGGCGCCGGCCCGCTGCTCACCTCGGCGGGCGCGGTCGCGGCGGCGACGGGCACGGACCCGGTGGTCGACGTCGTGTCGACGGTCGTGCGCTGGCTGTCGTTCGCCGGCATCGTCCTGCTCGGCGGCCTGGTGTTCCTGCTGACGTGCCACCCGGCCGGGCGCGCGGACCCCCGGGCCCGGCGGCTGCTGCGGGCAGGCGTCTGGCTGACGGCGGGCACAGCGGTCGCGACGTTCCTGCTGCAGGGCCCGTACGCGGCCGGCCGCGGTCTGGGCGCACTGCTCGACACGGGACTGCTGGCCGACACGCTCCGGCTGTCCTACGGCAAGCTGCTGCTGGTCCGGCTGGTCGCGGCCGCGGTGCTGGCGGTGGTGCTCCCGCGCGTGCTGGCGGCTCCGCCGGCGTCGGCCCGGCGCGGCCGGCTGGAGAACCTGGCGATGATCACCGGGTTCGCGGCGCTGCTGAGCTTCTCGGCGAGCGGCCACCCGGTGACGGACCGGGTGCTGTACTTCTCGGTGGCGGCCGACCTGGTCCACTGGGGCGCGATCGCGGTGTGGGCGGGCGGCCTGGTCCAGCTGGCGTCGTGCCTGATCCGCCGGACCCCGGACCTCGGACCGGTGGTGACGAGGTTCTCCCGGCTCGCGATGAACTGCGTGGCGCTGATCGCGATCAGCGGCGGAGTGCTGACGTTGCGCATCGTGCCGTCGGTATCCGCCCTGTGGACGACGACGTACGGGCTCCTGCTGCTGGGCAAGATTGCGGGCTTCGCGGTGTTGCTCGTGGTGGCGAACGTGGCCCGCCGCGCGGTCCTGAAGGGGATGTCGAGCGGCGGCGAGGGCGACACGGCGGTGCTGACGACGGAATTGCGCCGGCTGCGGTTGGCGGTGACGACCGAGGTGGCGTTGGCCTCGGTGGTCTTGGCCTTGGCCGCGGTGCTGACGGCAACCCCACCGGGCGGCTGAGCAACACCGGCACCCCCGCGCCGGCTCCCCCGGTGCCTCCCCTCAGCGCACCTCCACAGCGGCCCCGCCGCGGCAGCTCCCCCTGCGCCTCCCCCGCAGCGGCACCTCCACAGCGGCCCCGCCGCGGCCGTTCCCCCGATGCATCCCCCACAGCGGCACCTCCGCAGCGGCGGGGCTGCTCCGCGGCGGCCCACCGCCAGCGTCTCCCCGCGCCAGCTCCCCCAGCGCCTGCCCCTGGCGTCTTCCCCGACGTCTGGCGAGCGTCACACCCCAGGTGAGCGCGGCGGGCTGAACGGCCCCCAGCTGAACGCGGGCAGCCACGTCCCCGGCGCCGCGCTCCACTCCAGCCCCGACAGCTGGGCGAGCGACCGCCGGCCGGCCAGTGCCCGGTACAGCTCGTGCGCCGGCGCGGTCAGCGTCGCCGCCGGGCGGCCCGCTCCCGCCGTCCACTGGGAGCCGCCCGTGGTGCGCAGGCGCAACGCCGGCAGGCCGCGGCCCGCGACCGAGCCCGAGAAGCCGCGGACCAGCACCTCGAAGCTCGGCGCCCAGGCCGCGTGCTCCACCGGCGGCGGCACGCCCAGCGCCGCCCGCAGGTCCAGTTCGTGGGTGTAGGCGTCCATCACCATGACCTCGCCGCTGCGCCCACCCGCCTCCGCGAGGCGCCGGTCGAGGTCCTCGCCGACGTCGTCCCAGTGGTCGAGCAGCTCCGGGACCGTCGACGCCGTCGAAACCGGCACCGCGCCGCCGTGGCGCTCGAGCACCCGCTCGGCGATCCCGGTGAGGTGGCCCACCAGGTCGGCGACGGTCCACTCCGGACACGCCGGCACCCGCCGCCGGCCGACGCCGGTCCGGGCGCCGAGCAGGGCGCGGAAGCCGCGTCGCACCTCCGGGTAGCCCACGAAGTCCGGGGCCGGCCGACTCGCTGTCACGCGTTCCACCTCACCTGGCACGATCGGGGCTTCCGGCCCAGTATGCCCAGGTGGGAAGCCCGGCAAGTCTCCTCGCTTGCCGACACCGAAGACCCCGGGAGGTAGTGACCTTGCCCACTCTCTGGTCCACGCCGGCGCAGTGGGAGCTGCTGCCGCCGGTCCTGCTGGCGCTGGTGCTCAGCGTCGCGATCGGCCTCGAGCGCGAAGCCGGCATGAAGGCCGCGGGCCTGCGGACGCACAGCCTGGTCGGCGTCGGCTCGGCCGTGTTCATGCTCGTGTCGAAGTACGGCTTCGCGGACCTGCTGAGCACCGACCACGTGGCGCTCGACCCGTCGCGGATCGCCGCGCAGATCGTCTCGGGCATCGGCTTCATCGGCGGCGGCCTGATCTTCGTCCGCCGCGACGCCGTGCGCGGCCTGACGACGGCGGCGACGATCTGGCTCACCGCCGCGGTCGGCACGGCGTGCGGCGCCGGGCTGCCGGTGCTCGCCGTCGGCACGACGATCGGGCACTTCGTGGTGACCCGCGGCTTCCCGCCGCTGCAGCGGTTCGTCGCGCGCCACCGCCGCGAACCGCCGGTCGTGCGGCTGAGCTACCTCGACGGCCACGGCGTGCTGCGCGCGGCACTGGCGGCGTGCACCGGGCGCGGCTGGAGCGTGCACCACGTCGACGTCGACCACGAGCCCATTTCCGAAGAGGGACAACGGATCGCGGTCGTGACGCTGCGCCTCGACGGCCGCGGTGATCTCTACGACCTCGCCGCCGAACTCGCCGAGCTGCCCGGCGTCCGGAGCACGTCCACCGGTCCGGGAGAACCGCTCGACGAATGATCACCCGCCCGGGCAGCGCGCGGGGGCGGGTTTGCGGCACACTGGGGTGGACGCGGAATTCCCCGGTACCGCAAGGAAAACGTGCGGCCGAGGAGAAACCATCCAATTCGGAGGTGAGGCATGGCCCCCGGCGGTGGCGAGGACGTGGAGCGCACGCAGCCCGGATTCGACCTGGCGTGGCGCGGTTTTCACCGCGCACAGGTCGCGGAGTACGTCGCGTGGGCCGAAGCCGAACTGCGCAGACTCGCCGCCGAACGCGATGCGGCCCGGCAGCGCGTGACCGCGCTCGTCGAGGACAACCGTGAGCTCCGCGTGAAGATCGACCGGATCAGCCGCACTCCCATCGAGCCGGACGCGCTGCAGGAGCGGTCCCGCCGGATGATCGAGCTGACCCGCGAGGAAGCGACCGAAATCACCGCGCGGGCAACGGAAACGGCCGAGCGCCTGGTCCGCGAAGCCGAGCGGGAAGCGGTCTCGCTCACGGAGAAGGAACGCCGCCTGGTCGCCGAAGCCGAGGCCGAGGCGGAACGCCGCCGCGTCGAGCACGAGGAGTTCCTCCGCGCGGCCGAGCAGCGCCGCCGCGAGCTCGACGAGGCCGCCGCGCACCGCCGTGCCCAGCAGGAAGAGGATCACACGCGCGCGATGACGGTCCGCCGCGCCGACGCGATGCGCACGCTGGCCGAGGAGGAAGCGGTCGCGAGGGCGAAGGCCGAACGCCTGGTCGGCACCGCGCAAGCTGAGGCGAAGACGCAGGTCGAGACCGCGGAGGCCAAAGCGGCGAAGCTGGTCAAGGCGGCCAGGACCAAGTCCGAACGCCTGGTCACGACCGCCGAAAGCAAGGCCGAGCGCCTGGTCACGACCGCCGAAGCCAAAGCGAAGAAGCAGGTCGCCACCGCGCAAGCCGAAACCGAAGCCCTGGTGGACGCCGCTCAACGCCAGGTCACCGCCCTCACCGAGGTCCGCGACAAGCTCCAGGCGAGCCTCACCGGCTGCCGTTCCCTGCTCGCCGACGCCGCCGGCGCCCTCGACGACCGGCCCGCGCCCTTCGATCCCGAGGCCACCCTGCCGATGTCGAAGAGAGTGCCCGTCCAGCGGCGCTCCCCCGCGGACCTCACCGACGCCGTCGGCTGACGGTTGCCCGCCGGCCGGGCAGCCACCATGATCGTCGGGTGACCCTACCGAGAACCGCGCCGGCGGACATCCCTTGAGGCGGACGTTCGCCCTGGTCACGGCGGTCGTGGTGCTGGCCGCGTCGACGACCCTCGCCAACCGCGTGCTGCCGGGCTGGGCCTACCCCGTGTGCGGGCTGGTCGCGGCGGCGATCCTGGTGGCGCTGGGCCGGGCCGCGGGGTGCTCGTGGACCGGGCTCGGGCTGGCGACGCTCCGCCGTCCCGCGCTGGTCGGCCTGGCCGGGGCCGCGCTGATCGCGGTGGTGTTCGGGATCGCGCTGGCGGCGCCGGCGCTGCGCACGGTTTACCAGGACGGCCGGGTCGGCGACCCCGACTTCGGGCAGCTGCTGTGGCTGACGTGCGGACGCATCCTGTTCGGGACGGTGCTGATCGAGGAGGTGGCGTTCCGCGGCGTGCTGCCGGGCCTGCTGGGTGCGACGGACGACCGCTGGCGCTGGCCGCCGATCCTCGGCGCGGCCGCGCTGTTCGGCCTGTGGCACGCGCTCCCGGCGCTGGCGATCGGCCGCAACGCGGCGGTCCACGCGGTGTTCGGCGCCACGCCGGTGGTGGTGCTGCAGGTGCTGGCGATGGCCGCGGCGGGGGTCGCGGGGATCTTCCTGCACTGGTGGCGGCACACAGGGCGGGGCGTGCTGGCGTCGGTGATCGTGCACTTCACGACGAACGCCGGCGGCCTCACCCTGGCCGTGCTGGTGCGCTAGGAACGCACCAGCCGCGCGATCGCGTCCGAGGCTTCGCGCACCTTCAGGTCCGCCTCCTCGCCGCCGGCCGCGGCGGCCTGGACCACGCACGTCGCCAGGTGCTCATCGAGCAGCTCCAGCGAGAACGACTGCAACGCCTTCGTCGCCGCGGAGACCTGCGTCAGGATGTCGATGCAGTACTTGTCCTGCTCGACCATCCGCTGCAGCCCGCGGATCTGCCCCTCGATCCGGCGCAGGCGCTTGAGATAGGCCTCCCGCTCGGTGCCGTAACCCGTCATCGCCCACCTGTCCCCGTCGTCGCCCGTCCCTGACCACCGACTATACCCTCCGGGGGTTCAGCGGAACCGGCGCAGCCGGAGGCTGTTGCTCACCACGAACGCCGATGAGCACGCCATGGCCGCGCCCGCGATCATCGGGTCGAGCAGGCCGAGCGCGGCCAGCGGCAGCGCCGCCACGTTGTACGCGAACGCCCAGAACAGGTTGCCCTTGATGGTCGCCAGCGTCCGGCGGGCCAGCCGGATCGCGTCGGCGGCCACCCGCAGGTCGCCGCGCACGAGCGTCAGGTCGCTCGCTTCGATCGCCGCGTCGGTGCCCGTGCCCATGGCCAGCCCCAGGTCGGCCTGGGCGAGCGCGGCCGCGTCGTTGACGCCGTCGCCGACCATCGCCACCACGCGGCCCTCGGCCTGCAGCCGCTTGACGACGTCGACCTTGCCCTCCGGCAGCACCTCGGCGACGACCTCGTCGATCCCCGCTTCGGCCGCGATCGCCCGGGCCGCGCCGGCGTGGTCGCCGGTCAGCAGCACCGGCGTCAGGCCGAGTGCGCGCAGCTCCGCGACCGCCTGGGCGGACGTCGGCTTGATCTTGTCGGCGACGACCAGGTGCCCCCGGACTTCGCCGTCCCAGGACACGCCGATGGCGCCGTCCGCGCGCCCGACGCTGACCGTGCGCCCCTCCACGGTGCCGGTCACGCCGACGCCCGGAGTGCTGCGGAAGTCGGTGACCGCCGGGAGCGTGCCGAACCGCTGTTTCGCCGCCTCCGCGATGGCGCGGCCGATGGGGTGCTCGGACGCGGCTTCGACGGCGCCCGCGAGCCGCAGCGGCTCGCCGTCGCCCTCGACCAGCGTCATCCGGCCGGTGGTGACGGTGCCGGTCTTGTCCAGGACGACGGTGTCGACGCGGCGGGTGTTCTCGAGCACCTCGGGGCCCTTGATGAGGATGCCCAGCTGGGCGCCGCGGCCGGTGCCGACGAGCAGCGCCGTCGGCGTCGCCAGACCCAGCGCGCACGGGCAGGCGATGATCAGCACGGCGACGGCGGCGGTGAACGCGTCTTCGGGCTGCCCGCCGGTCGCGAGCCAGACCACCAGCGTGGCCAGCGCGGCGAGGATGACCAGCGGGACGAACACCGCCGAGACCCGGTCGGCGAGCCGCTGGACGTCGGCCTTGCCGTTCTGCGCCGCTTCGACGAGCCGGGCCAGCTGCGCCAGCCGCGTGTCGTCGCCGACGCGGGTGGCGCGCACGAACAGCCGGCCGCCGACGTTGACGGTCGCGCCGGTGACCGCGTCGCCCGGCCCGACCTCGACCGGCACCGGCTCGCCGGTGAGCATGCTGGTGTCGACCGCGGAGCCGCCTTCGGTGACCACGCCGTCGGTGGCGATCTTCTCGCCGGGCCGGGCGACGAAGACGTCGTTCACCTGCAGTTCCCCGACGGGGATCAGGTGCTCTTCGCCGTCGCGCAGAACGGTGACGTCCTTGGCGCCGAGGTCCATCAGCGCGCGGAGGGCGGCGCCGGCGCGGCGCTTGGAGCGGGCCTCGAAGTAGCGGCCGGCCAGGATGAACGTGGTGACCGCGGCGGCCACCTCGAAGTACAGGTGGTGATGGCCGGCCATGCCGAAGAACAGCGCGTAGAGCGACCAGAGCACCGACGCGACGACGCCGAGCGAGATCAACGTGTCCATGGTGGCGGTCGCGTGGCGCAGGTTGACGGCGGCGGCGCGGTGGAACGGCCACGCGCCCCAGGTCACGACCGGCGCGGCGAGGGCGAGCAGGACCCACGGGTCGACCTGCCAGGCCGGGACCATCGCCAGGGCGATCAGGGGGACGGTCAGCACCGCCGAGACGAGCAAACGTTTGCGCAGCGTCGGCGTCTCATCGGGCGCTTCGGGCTCGGGCAGCTTCGCCGAGTACCCGGCGGCCTCGACGACGGCCTTGAGGTCGTCGACCGACAGCGCGTCCGGGTAGCTGACCTCGGCTTTCTCGGTCGCGTAGTTGACGGTCGCGGTCACGCCGTCGACCTTGTTGAGCTTGCGCTCGACCCGGGCGGCGCACGACGCGCACGTCATGCCGCCGATGGCCAGTTCGACGCGGGTCGCGGTGGTCATGGTTCAGGCGACCAGGCGGTATCCGGCCTCGGTGACGGCCGCGGCAACGGCGTCGGCGGGCAGCGGGGTGTCACTGGTCACCGTGACGCGGCCGCTCTCGACGTCGACGTCCACGGTCCGGACGCCCTCGAGCTCGGAGACCTCTTCGCGGACCGACGTGGCGCAGTGTCCGCAGGTCATGCCCTCGACGGTGTAGCTCGCCTCGGTCATCAGCGGCTCCTTTCGTTCTCCTTCCTTTATACCCATCGGGGGTAGGGGTTCACTCGCGGCCCCCACCAGACTCGCGGTATGCGCAAGCTCTACGCGATCGGGATCGGCGCCGGCGACCCGGAGCACCTGACGGTCCAGGCGATCGACCGCCTCAACCGGGTCGACGTGTTCTTCGTGCTCGACAAGGGGTCGGAGAAGGCGGACCTGGTCCGGTTGCGCGAGGAGATCCTCGACCGGTTCGTGACGCGGCCGGGTTACCGGGTGGTACTGGCCACGGACCCGCCCCGCGACCGCACGCCGTCCGACTACCGGGCGGCGGTGGCCGACTGGCACGAGGCGCGGGCTGCGGTGTACGAGCGGCTCATCTCGACCGAGCTGGGTGAGTCCGGGACGGGCGCGTTCCTGGTGTGGGGCGACCCGTCGCTGTACGACAGCACGATCGCGCTGATCGAGGCGGTGCTGGCGCGGGGGAACGTCGTGTTCGAGTACGAGGTGGTCCCGGGGATCAGCAGCATTTCGGCGCTGGTGGCCCGCCACCGGACGACGATGAACCAGATCGGGCGGGCGGTCCAGCTGACGACCGGGCGCCGGCTGGCCGAGGGCTGGCCGGAGGGGGTCGACGACGTGTTCGTGCTCCTGGACGCGCACACGACCTTCGACCGCTTTGCGGACCAGGGGTTGACGATCTTCTGGGGGGCGTACGTCGGGACGCCGGACGAGGTGTTGTTGTCGGGCCCGCTGACGGCCGGGTTGGCCGGCGAGATCCGCCGGGTTCGCGCTGAGGCGCGGGAGCGGCACGGGTGGATCATGGACACGTACCTGCTGCGCCGGCCGGCGAAGTAGCCCGGGCCGGCTCGACCGCCGGCCGGTCGCGGGCATGCGAAAAGGCCCCGGGAGAACCATTACTGATTCTCGACCGGGGCCTTCCCGTAAGTAAGTTCGGCGGTGTCCTACTCTCCCACAACCCTTCGGTTGCAGTACCATCGGCGCTGTCAGGCTTAGCTTCCGGGTTCGGAATGGGACCGGGC
>NZ_FNUJ01000017.1 GCF_900107925.1 Amycolatopsis pretoriensis
GACCCCGAGGGCTTCGTCGAGAACGTGGCCGACAAGCTCGGCGTCCTCGACCGCCGGGTCAAGGGCGACCTGGGCCGCTTCAAGACCTTCATCGAGGAGCGCGGCGGCCGCGAAACCGGCGCGTGGCGCGGCGATGTCGAGCGGCCCGGGACCTGAGCCGGCGGCTTCCCCGTCGACCGCCCCCGCCGTCACCTGGACGGCGGGGGCGGTCGCGCGCATGCTCGGCCTGCCGCCGTCGACGCTGCGCGCGTGGCACCGCCGCTACGACCTGCGGCTCAGCACCCCCCAGACGGGAAGCCACCGCCGCTACGGCCGGGCCGACGTCGACGCGCTGCTCCGCATGAAGCACCTGATCGACCAGGGGCTCGGCGCGGAATCCGCCGCCGCCCGCGCGTTCCACGCCGGCGGCACCGACATCGCGACGCTGCTGACCGCGGTCCGGCAGCTGAAGATCGACACCGCGACCGCGCTCCTGGACGCCCACCTGAGCGGCCACGACGTCGTACGGACGTGGGAACAGCTCTGCCGCCCCGCACTGGATGCCCTCGACGGCGACCGGTGCATCGACCTGGTGCACGGGCTCTCGTGGGCCATCGCCGCGGCAATGCACCGCGTCCCGACGCCGGGCGGCGCGTCGCCGACGGTCCTGCTGGCCTGCGTGGACGGCGAGCGGCACACGCTGCCGCTGGAAGTGCTGCGCGCGGCACTGGCCGAGCACGGCCGCACGGCGCTGTTCCTGGGCGGGTCCATTCCGGACCCGGCGCTGCGGGACGCGGTGGCCCGCACGCACCCGGCAGCCGTGGTGCTGTGGGCGAGCCGCGCGGCGGAACCTCCTCGCCGGCTGCGCGTCCCCCGGCTCGTCTTGGCCGGGCCCGGCTGGCCGCGTCGCACCGGAAGAGCGGCGCGCCCGGCAACTCTCGGCGACGCATTGCGCTGTCTCGAAGAGCGACCAGGCTGATCGCGCTTGCACGGCGTTCAAGCGCCGCACGTCACCCACCTGCGCGGACCGCCCATCGCTCGTCGGGCATCCTTGTGCCCGGAGTTGTCCGGCGATGAGGGGACGAGGATGGGTGCTTCACCCGAGGTGACGGTGCCGGCGAGCGTCGACAGCCCCGTGCCGCCGAAGCCACCGACGTCGGGGCTCGCCCGGTGGCTGCTGGAGCACCGCGTCGCCCCCGTCGGCCGGCAGGGCGGCGAGGACCACGGCACCCCGCAGGCCTGGTGGAAGGTCATGTGCCTGACCGGCGTCGACTACTTCTCCACGCTCTCCTACCTCCCCGGCATCGCCGCGCTCGCCGCCGGGGCGCTCTCGCCGCTGGCGACCCTGCTGATCGTCGCGCTCACGCTGCTCGGCATGCTGCCGATGTACCGCCGGGTCGCCCACGAAAGCCCGCGCGGCCAGGGCTCGGTCGCGATGCTGGAGGACCTGCTGCCGTTCTGGCGCGGGAAGCTGTTCGTGCTCACGCTGCTCGGGTTCGTCGCGACGTCGTGGATCATCACGATCACGCTGTCCTCGGCGGACGCCACCGTGCACATGCTGGAGAACCCGTACCTGCCGGGCTTCCTGCACGGCCACGCCGTGCTCATCACCGTCGTGCTGCTGCTGATCCTCGGCGGCGTCTTCCTGCTGGGCTTCAGCGAGGCCGTCGGCGTCGCGATCCCGCTCGTCGCGGTCTTCCTGCTGCTGAACGCGATCGTCACGGTCGTCAACGTCTTCGACCTGCTCGGCGACTCGGCGGACCTCTCCCGCTGGACCGACGCGCTGACCTCGGGCGGCGGCGGGTTCGGCGGCGTCGTCGGACCGGCCGTGATCGCGTTCCCGCTGCTGGTGCTGGGCCTGTCCGGGTTCGAAACCGGGGTCAGCATGATGCCGCTGGTCGCCGCGAAGGGGAAGACGCCGGAGGAGAAGCTCGAGTCGCGCATCCGCAACACGCGCAAGCTGCTGACCGTCGCCGCGCTGATCATGTCGGTGTTCCTGATCGCGACCAGCTTCGTCACGACCGTGCTGATCCCGGCGGACGCGTTCAAGGACGGCGGCGAGGCCAACGGCCGGGCCATGGCCTACCTCGCCCACCACGAGCTGGGCGAGATCTTCGGCACCGCGTACGACATCTCGAGCGTCCTGATCCTGTGGTTCGCGGGCGCGTCGGCGATGGCCGGGCTGATCAACATCGTCCCGCGGTACCTGCCGTCCTACGGCATGGCCCCGGAGTGGGGCCGCGCGGTGCGGCCGGTGGTGATCGTCTACACGGTGATCAGCATCCTGATCACGGTCGCGTTCGGCGCCGACGTCAACGCGCAGGCCGGGGCGTACGCGACCGGCATCCTCGCGATGATGGTGTCGGGTTCGGTCGCGGTCAGCATTTCGGCGATCCGCCGGCACCACCGCGGCGCGGCGATCGGGTTCCTCGTGCTGACGCTGGTCCTGCTGTACGCGCTCGTCGAGAACGTCATCGAGAAGCCGGACGGCATCGCCATCTCGGCGCTGTTCATCCTGGGCATCGTCATCGTTTCGCTGGTGTCGCGGGTTTCGCGCACGACGGAGCTGCGTGCCGAGCACATCGAGTTCGACTCCGAAGCGCGCCGGTTCATCACGGATTCCCTGGCCCACGACGGAAACCTGCACATCATCGCCAACCGCCGCCAGGGCGGCGACGAGGCGGAGTACTCGGCGAAGGAGGCCGAGCAGCGCTCGATGAACCCGGTCCCCGGCGCGGCCGACGTGCTCTTCCTCGAGATCGACGTGGTCGACCCCTCGGAGTTCGCGAACGTGCTCAAGGTGCGCGGCGTGGACATCGACGGGTACCGGATCCTGCGAGCGGACAGCCCGGCGGCACCGAACGCGATCGCGGCGATCCTGCTGGCCCTGCGCGACGTGACGGGCGTCCGGCCGCAGTGCCACTTCGAGTGGGCGGAGGGCAATCCGCTCGGGCACTTGTTCCGGTACCTGATCCTGGGCCGCGGCGACACGGCGCCGGTGGTCCGGGAGATCATCCGCAGCGCGGAGAAGGACCCGGCCCGCCGCCCGGGTATCCACGTCGGCGGCTGACGGCCCGGCCGCGGGCGGCGTACCAGCTCCGCGCGACGACCAGGGCCAGACCCAGTTCGACCAGGTCGCCGCCGTAGTACATGAGCTGGGCGCCGGCCTGGCGGTCGGCGACGGTGAAGGCCGTGCCCGGCGGCGGCGTGGCGAAGAGCGACTTGGCCAGCACGGCGTGCGCGGCCGCGGCACCGACCAGCGCGGCCGCGCGCGGACCGAGGCCGACCCGGTGGCGCAGCGGGTCGAGCCGGCACACCGACGTCGTGAACAGGACGCCGGCCAGGACGACGTGCACGTGGACGAAGGCGTGCAGCCACGGGTCGCGGCCGGCCGCCGTGAACAGACTGGTCCGGTAGAGCAGCCACAGGCTCCCGGCGTCGAGGACGGCCGCGACCGGCGGGTACGTCAGCACCGCCGCCGGGCGCGACCGCAGCACCGGCTTGAGCCCGCCGCGCACGGCGACCGGGGCGGCCCTCAGCAAGAGCGTCGCCGGGCGGGCGAGCACCAACAGGAGCGGCGCGAGCATGCCGGCCACGACGTGCTGCAGCACGTGCCCGGTGAACCCGGGTGCGGCGGGGAAGATCGCGGCGGCGACGCCGAGGCCGAAAGCGGCGTCGCGCGCCGGTGGCCACCGGTCGCCGCGGCCGCGCAGGCACCACGCGCCCAGCTCGTAGGCCGCCGACACCAGCACGGCCAGGATCGCCGGGGCCGGGCCGCCGTGCCCCGTCACGCCGTCTTCGCGCGGCGCAGGAAGAACACGCCGGCGGCCAGCAGGACCACCGCCACGACGTTCCACGTCCAGTCGTACGGCGTGAGGTCCACGGCGTAGCGGATCTGGTGCAGGCCGAGCAGCTTGTGCTGGATCGTGCCGTCGTACAGCTGGAACGCGCCGGCTCCGGTGAGCACGCCGCCCGCGAGGGCCCGGCCGGAGAGCCGGTCGCCGCGCCGCAGGTCGGCGACGAGCACGAGGCCGAACACGAGCGCGAACCAGCCGAACGCGTGGAAGAGCCCGTCGGAGACCAGCCCGGCGTCGGTGGTCGAGCCGTCGTAGAAGTGGTGCCAGTGCAGCAGCTGGTGGAACACCGTTTCGTCGATGAAGGCGGCGACACCGACCCCGGCGAGCACCCCCGCCCACGCCGAACGCGCCTTCCGGACGACGAGTTCCGGCACACCCACCACCTCCGTGACCGGGCTACCCCGGTTTCGCGCGGACACGCACGCCGGTTTATGCCGATCCCGCCCGGGTAGCCCGCCGCTCAACGAAGCCGAGGGCACCGGAAGTGCCTCTCCCGCAAGGAGGTAGGGATGACACAGGGATCCGGCGGCCAGTCGCCGCCGTCGACGACGGAAACCGCCAAGAACGAAGCCCGCGAGGTGGCCTCGACGGCCGCGGACCGCGGCGGTGAGGTCGCGCAAACCGCTGCGCAGGAAGCGAAACACGTCGCCCAGCACGCTCAGCACGAGGCGCGTGACCTCCTCCGCGAAGGACGCGCGCAGCTGGAGTCCCAAGCCAAGGACGGCCAGCGGAAGGCGGCCCAGAGCCTCCACCAGCTGGCGGGCCAGCTGGACCGGATGGCCGAGCAGACCGACTCCCCCGGCGTCGCCGCGGACGTCGCGCGGCAGGTTTCGGACCGGACGCGGTCGGTCGCCGACTGGCTGGAGCACCGCGAACCCGGTGACCTGCTCGACGAGGTCCGGCGCTTCGCCCGCCGTCGTCCCGGGACGTTCCTGGTGGGCGCGGCCGTGGCCGGCGCCCTCGTCGGACGGCTCACCCGCGGCGTCGTCGCCCAGCAGCAGGAAAACAGCTCGCCGAACGGGCAGGCGGCCGCCGCCCCGGCGCCGCACGCGGGCCCCGCCGGGGTTCCGCCGGTGCCGCCGGCTCCCGGCCCAGGCGGGACGGGCTACCCGCCGCCGGTCGCGCCCGGCGGGTACAACGCCCCGCAGCCGGGCGGGCCGGTCGGTCCCGACGGCCTCATCGCGCCCCAGCCCGGCGCCGATCGGCTCGACGCGCCGCCGACCACGCCCGGCGGGTTCGCCGCGCCGCAGCCGCCCCTCCCGCAGCCCAGCCGCCCGACCGCGCCCGGGCAGGTGCCGTGATGACCCAGCCACCCGGGCCCCCGCCGCAGGCGAGCCCGCCCGTCGACGTCGCCGACAGCTCGGTCGGCGAACTGCTGTCCAACGTGATGAAGGACCTCTCCACCCTGGTGCGCCAGGAAGTCGAGCTGGCGAAGGCCGAGACGAAGGCCGAAGCCACGAAGGCGGCCAAGGGCGCCGGCATGTTCGGCGGCGCCGGGTTCGCCGGCTACATGGTCCTGCTGTTCCTGTCCGTCGCGCTGTGGCAGGGCCTCGAGAACGTGATGGACGGGGGCTGGGCCGCGCTGATCGTGGCCGCGGTCTGGGCGATCGCCGGCGCGGTCCTGTACGCCACCGGGCGCAGCGAATTCCGCCGCATCAACCCGAAACCCGAACGCACCGTCGAGACCCTGCAGCAGGTCCCGGACGCACTGAAAGGCGAACGACCATGACCGAACCGGACCGGATCCGCCGGGAAATCGAAGGCACGCAACGGAACCTGAGCACTGACGTCAACGCGCTGACCGAGAAGGTCAGCCCCGGCCGCATCGTCGAACGCCGGGTCGGCCGCGTGCGGACGGCGTTCGGCAACGCGAAGGAGCGAGTGATGGGCACCGCGGACCACCACGCGTCGGTCGCCGGGGACAAGGTGGGCTCGGTCGCCTCGACCGCGCAGGACAAGGTGAGCTCCGCGGCCGACGCGGTGTCCGAGGCGCCGCAGCAGATCCGCCGCGGCACGCAGGGCAACCCACTGGCGGCCGGCCTGATCGCGTTCGGCGCGGGCTGGCTGGTGTCGTCCCTGCTGCCGGCGAGCGAGCCGGAGCGCAAGCTGGCGAGCCAGGCGACCGACCTGGCCCGCGAGCAGCTGGCCCCGGTCGCGCAGCACGCGGCGGAGGAGCTCAAGGAGAACCTGCGCGAGCCGGCGCAGCAGGCGGTCGAGTCGGTGAAGTCCGAAGCCGCGGACAGCGCGTCCACGGTGAAGGAGGAAGCCCAGTCGGCCACCGGCGACGTCACCGACCGGGCGCAGGAAGCCCAGCACAACGTCCGGAGCTGACCCGGCCCCGAGCGCCCCGATGTGGCCTCGGTTGCGTCAGGCCCCACCGAAGGCCACATCGGGGCGCTAGAGACCGCGGGCCAGAACCGCCTGGGTGACCCGGTCGTCGATCGACGACGTCGGTGCCTCCCGGCCCACCCACGGGTCGCCGCCGAAGTAGCGCCGGAAGATGTTCTCCGCCGTCCGGGTGGCGACCGCCTGCGTCGTCAACGTCGGGTTGGCGCCGCCCGCCGCGTTGGCCAGCGCCGAGTTGTCCGCGATGAACAGGCGGTCGACCCAGCGAGCTTCGGCCGTCGCGTCCAGTACCGAATCTGCCGCGTCGAGCCCCATCCGCATGCTGGACTGCACGTGGAGCAGCAGCGGCGCCCAGTCGAGGCGGTGCACGCTCCGCGCGCCCGCGAGCCGCATCAGCTCGGCCGACCGCGCGGCGAGGAACTCGCGGTTGCGCCGGGTCCGCGCCGTGCGGGCGCGGTGGCGGATCTCGACGCGCGGCACCGGGCCGTGCTCGTCCGGCGGGATGATCGCCGACCGCGTCACCCGGTTCTCGGCCTGGACGTCGTCGTCGGTGACGACCAGCGCGGTCAGCAGCTTGTTGACGTCGGTGAGTGCCGCCTTGAGGTCGTTGCCCACCAGCCGGCCGAGCGTGTCCGCGCCCTGGGGGCCGACGCCCGCGCCGTTGTCGTAGTAGCCGGACATCCCGGCGTCGCTGTAGGCGACGGCGAAGGCCTGCAACGCCGGCGGCAGGCAGACGTTCTCCACCCCGCCGTAGCCGGGGAAGTCGAGGCGGGCGTTCGACCCGGCGCCCTTCGACTCCCCGGTGTACTCGTCGAAGGTGCCGACGACCCAGTCGAGGTGGTGCTCGGTCAGCCCGCGCCCGACCCAGTCGTTGGGGTTGGGCAGCCCGCTGTTCAGCCACAGCCGCGGATTCTCGATGCAGCCGCCGGCCAGCACGACCACGCGCGCCTCCACGGTGTGCAAGGCGCCGTCCGGCGTGCGGTAGACGACCCCGCGGGCCGCCGTGCGCGAGCCGGCCCGCTCCGAGAGCACCCGCACGACGTAAGCGTCGGTGACGAGTTCCGCCGCGCGGCCGCCCGGTGCCCACGCGTCGGCGGTCAGCATCATCGGGACGTAGGAGTTGTCGGTCGACCGCTTGGCCTTGAGGTTGCGCGGTGCGCGCCGCGGTTCGAGGCAGCCCTGGAAGCAGTGCCCGCAGAAGGTGCAGCCCCGCGCTTCCGGGAACAGCAGCCGCGCGGGGTCGGCGGTGCGGCCCGCGGTGCCCTGGGGCTGCAGGATCGCGTTCTCCTGCGCCCGGTAGGACGGGCCGCGGACGTCCTTCCACGTCTGGTGCGTCAGCCCCATGCGTTCGGCGCCGCGGAAGAAGACGGCTTCCTTGGTGCCCATGGGCGCCGTCCGCACCGGCAGCGTCTCCTCGCACCACTCGTAGTACGGCCGGAGTTCGGCGTAGGGGAACGGGAAAACGTGCGCGGTGTCGTACTCGGCCCGGTCGGCGCCTTCGTACCCGGCGAACGCGCCGGCGGCCGGCCGCGGGTTGTTGCCGAAGTAGTGCAGCGTCGTCCCGCCGACGCCGGCGATCTGCCAGACGAACGAGTTCTGCGGGAAGTCCCGCAGCCACGGTGCTTCCTCGCGCCGCGACGGCCCGACCCGGAACCGCCCGGTGATGGGGTCGTTGGTGTCGTCCTCCAGCCGCGTCCACTCCTGTTCCGGACGCAGGTGCCGCGCCCCGGCTTCGAGCACGAGCACGTCGAGCCCGCGGGCGGCCAGCTCTTTGGCCACGACGGGCCCGCCGCCGCCGGCCCCGACGACCACGATGTCGCGCATGACGACGTCCTCCTCAGTCCGGTACCCGGTCGATTCCCCGGTAGTAGCCCTGGAATTCGGGCCAGCCCTCGCCGACCCCCTGGTACGCGCTGAGCTGCCAGCCCAGCGGCACCGCGGTCAGCCGGTTCGTGGCGCGGTCGAACACCGGCGCCTCGGAGTAGGCGATGAACGCCGCCAGAGTCGGGACGGTGTCGAGGATGAAGCGCACGGGAGTGCCGTCGGCGAGTCCCGGTTCCTCCAGCCGGCGGAAGACCTCGACCTTGTCCGCGAAGGAAAGGTTGGCGAACGCCGCGGCGAACGGCCCCAGCACGGAGGCCGGCGCGACCTCGGCCGCGACGAGGTTCAGGATCGCCGCGACGGCCGCCGCGCCGGGCAGGTTCAGGTCGAACGGCCGGCCCACCAGCGGGTACGGGATCGCCTGGTCGTAGACGTACTCCAGCGCGGGTCCGGCGCCCGCGGCGACCCCACCGTCCGAAGTGGAGGTTCGTCCCTGGTGGACGGAGAACCGGTCCCGGCCCGGCACGAGGAAGGCGACGAGCCCGTCGAAGGCGTCCTTGATCGGCGGCAGGCTCGCCGCTTCGGCCGGCGCCGCACGGAAAGCGAGCAGCAGCGGAACCGCCGCCGCCCCGCCCAGCACCGCGCGCCGTCCGATCGGGAACCGTTCTCCGGGCACCGCCATGATCACCACCGCGTCTCGCGTACCTGCGCCGATTGCGTTCGTGGACAACGACTCTAGGAGGATCCGGCGGCCTCGCCGGTCATTCCGGGCGGACCACCCGATCGGCCGCCGCGCGGTTGTGGCCGCTGACGGAGTCCGCCCCGCTTCGCCCGTCGTGCCGTGACAAATCCGCCGGATGAACGCGGCAACCGGAGTACATCGGAAGTTCGTGCGCAAGCCACTCCGTCCGGGTACGGTGCCTCACGTGAAGACGAGGATGCCGCTCGCCCTGGCCCTGTCCGCCGCGCTCACCCTCGCGCTGAGCTCCCCGGCCCAAGCTCACGGCGAGGACGTGCTCGCGCCGGGGCTGACCGTCTCCACCACGGTCACCGGCGAAGGGACCGGCCACAACTCCTGGACCATCACCACGCAGGTGCCCGGCGGGTCGAGCCCCGACCCGGACGCGCCGCCGTCCGCACTCGGGAGCCGTGAGCACGCCGACGCGCTCGTGACCGCCCTACGTGGCAAGGGTTTCGCCGCGCGCGCCGAAGAAGTCGACTGGCCCGCCTTCGCCGACACCCCCCGGGGTCCGCTCGGCTGGCGCGTGCGGGTCGGCTCCTTCGCCGACCGCGCGCAGGCCGCCGCCACCGCGAGCGCCATGACCGCCCACGGCTTCACCGGCGCCGTCGAGTGGACCGGCCAGGACGGACCGGAAGCGCGAGGGCCGCAACGCGTCCGCGTCGCCGTCGTCGATCCGCGGCGGTTCCGCGGTGACGTCGTGGCCTCGCACGGCGAGTCGGTCGCGGGCCGACGCACGACGTCGGCGCTCGCGGCGGCCGCGGGCGCACTGGTCGGGACCAACGGCGGCTTCTTCGTCATCGACCCGCGCGACGGCATCCCCGGCGAACCGGCCGGCATCGGCGTCTACCAGGGCCTCCTGCAGAGCGAGGCCACCAGCGGACGGCCCGCGCTGCTGCTCGGCGACCGGCCGTCGATCGGCGTCCCGCGGACCTCGCTCACCATCGGTGGCCGCGAGGTCGACGGCGTCAACCGCAAGCCCGGCCTGGTCCGCAACTGCGGCGAGCCCGGCGACGTCCCGACGGACCGGCCGCTGCACGACACGACGTGCACCCACGCCGACGAGCTCGTGCTCTTCACCCCGCAGCTCGGCACGCCGACCCCGGCCGGCGACGGCGTCGAGGCCGTGCTGGACGCCCGGGACGTCGTCACGGCGGTGCGGCCGGCCGGTGGCGACGTGCCCGCCGGCGGGCACACCGTGCAGGGCATCGGCGCGGCGGCGACGTGGCTGACCGGGCACGCGCGGCCCGGCACGAAACTGCCGGTGACGACGCGCATGTTCGAGGCCGGCCACCCGGTCCACCCCGCCGGCGTCGTCAACGGCGGCCCGTGGCTCGTCCGCGACGGCCGGATCGCGGTCGACGCGGCTTCGGACGGCATCGTGCACCCGGGCGACCCGTCCTTCGTGTACGGCTGGGGCGTGAAGCGCAACCCGCGCACGATGGTCGGTCTCGACCGGCGGGGACGGCTGCTGGTCGTCACCGCCGACGGGCGTCAGCCGGGCTTCGCGGAAGGGCTTTCCCTGATCGAGGGCGCGAAGCTGATGGCGCGGCTGGGCGCGGTGACGGCGATCAACCTCGACGGCGGCGGCTCGACCGCGATGGCGATCGACGGCAAGCTGGTCAGCTCACCGTCCGACGCGACGGGCGAGCGCCCGGTCGGCGACGCGCTGCTGGTGCTGCCGCGGCGGTGACTCAGGCCAGGCCGGCGCGGCCGCCTTGAGCACTTCGAGTCCGGTGTAGACCCGGGACGCGGAACTGTGGTGTTGGATGGCCGCGTGGAGCAGAAGAAATCATCCGAGCGCCTGGTGTTCTTCACCGACGCCGTGGTCGCGATCGCGTTGACGTTGCTGATCCTGCCGCTCGCGGACCTGGTGCCGGAGCTGGTCACGGAGCACAAGCCCGCGGTGGACGCCATCACCGGGAACTGGTCGAAGATCTTCAGCTTCGTGCTGAGCTTCGCCGTCATCGGCCGGTTCTGGTCGGTCCACCACGGCATCTTCGAGCACGTCCGCCACTACAGCACGGCGCTCGTGCGCGCCAACTTCGCCTGGCTGCTGACGATCGTCGTGCTGCCCTTCCCCACCGAGCTGATCGGCGCGTACCGGACCGAGCGCTTCACCGTGCTCTTCTACCTGGGGACGTTGCTGGCCAGCAGCCTGTGCCACACGACGATGGTCACCATCATCCGCCGCAGCCCGCAGATCCGCGGGGACGCCGATCCCGTGTCGGACGAGACGTACTGGAACCACGTGCTGAGCGCGGTCGTGTTCGCGCTCGCGGTCGTGGTGGCGCTGATCCAGCCCGGCCTCGGCTACTACGTGCTGCTGTTGCTGGTGTTCCCGGGGCGGATCGCCCGGTGGCTGCGGGCGCGCCGCACCGCCCGGTAAATCGGTGGGCAGGGCGGCGCCGGGCCGCTATCGTGCCGGTTGACCGTGACTCGACGCCGGGAGGTGAGCCCCATGAACGCTGTTTCGATGTGGGTGCTCCCCTCGTCGTCACGGTCGGGCGACTGACGTAGGGGTCGCCGGGAGCGCTTCGAGCACTCCCGAGAGGTACAGACCCATGCAAACCACGCATTTCACATCGGGCGAACCCGCGGTGGTGATCACGCGGGTCGCGCCACGCCATTGGCACGCCTTGGACGACGACGTCGTGATCGGCCGCGGCGAAGCCACCACGCGGCCCGACGGGCGCGTCTTCCTGAGCGTCGACGCCTGGCACCGGTCGGTTTTCGACCAGCTCGCCGACGCGATGCTCGCGGACCTGCCCACTCCCGTGTACACGGTCGTCGACGAGGTCCACACCGACCTGACGGCGGGGTGGGAACGCGCCGGCTTCACGATCCGCCGTCGCGAGTGGGAGTACCTGGTGCCCACCCGGCAGCCGACCGCGGTCCCGCCACCAGGTGTGACGCTGGTGCCGCGCGGCTCGGCTTCGGAAGGCCCGCTGCGCGAGCTGGACCGCGTGGTCCGGGCCGAGGTCGAGGCGAGCGTCGGCTGGCAGGAGATGCCGGCCGAGGTGCTGCCCCGGGCGGCCGGCGACACCGTCGTGGACCCGGGGCTCTACGCGGCCGCGGTGTCGGGCGGGGCGTACGTCGGCCTGGTCCGGGTCGTCCAGGTGACGCGGCTGCCGCGGATCGGGCTGATCGCGGTCCGCGCGGACCGGCAGCGCCGCGGCATCGCCCGCGCGCTCCTGGCCGAAGTCCTGGGCTCGTTGCACGCGGCGGGAATCCCCACGGCGTCCGCCGAGGTGAACGAGGCCAACCCGGCGGCCACGGCGCTGTTCGAGAGCGTCGGCGCCCGGCGGGCGAGCAGCACCCTGGAGCTGGTGCGCCATGGCGGATAAGGGCGGCATCGAAGTCGAGGGCACCGTGATCGAGTGCCTGCGCAACGCCACCTTCAAGGTGGAACTGCCGAACGGGCACCACGTCCTGGCCCACATCAGCGGGAAGATCCGGAAGAACTACATCAAGATCCTGCCGTTCGACCGGGTCCTGGTGGAGCTGAGCCCGTACGACCTCGCCCGCGGCCGCATCCTGTTCCGCTACCGCACCTAGTCGCCCGCCAGGTCCGCGCGCCACTTGCGTTCGAGCTCCCGCAAGAAGGCCGGGGAGCTTTCCGCCACCCGCGGAAAGCTCTCCAGCCGCTCGTAGGGGCGGCAGGCGTCGATGATCGCGCGGCTGCTGAACGGCGGCTCGCCCGGCACGGACAGCGGGTCCAGTTTGCTGCCCCACGTCCGGTTCATCACCTCGATGTCCCCGGCCGGGTCGCTGCGCGTCGACATCGCCCAGACGACCTGGTCGAGGTCGGCCGGGTCGATGTCGTCGTCGACCACCACGACGTACCGGTTCATGTACGCCGCCGCCGGGCACTGGGCGGTCAGGTACGCCACCTGGCGCGCGTGACCCGCGTACCGCTGCTTCAGCGAGACCGCGATGAACAGCCGGCCGCCGCCCGATTCGTGGGCCCACGCCTTGACCACGCCCGGGACACCCGACGCGGCCAGCTCGTCCTGGATCATCGCCGACTTCATCACCGTGCGCATGTACGAGTAGTCGTGCGGTGGCTTGCCCGGTGGGGCGCCGAGCAGGATCGGGTCGTCGCGGTGGTACAGCCGCGTGATCTCCACCGCGAGGTTCGGCCGGCGCAGGCCCGTGTAGTACCCGGTCCACTCGCCGAACGGGCCCTCCTCGCGCAGGTGGTCCGGCCGCAGCCAGCCCTCGATCGCGAGCTCGCTGCCCGCCGGGATCGGCAGCCCGGTGTCCGGCCCGGTGACGACCGGGACGCGCTCGCCGAGCACGGCGCCGGCGTACTCCAGTTCGGAAATCCCGTGCGGTACCTCGGTTCCCCCGAGCACCAGCAGCAGCGGGTCGTGTCCGAAGGAGACGGTCACCGGCGCGCGGCCTTCGCGCTCGAACCAGCGCCGGATGTTCTGGTCGCCGTGCTTGCCCGGGACCACCGCGAGGGTGACACTGCGGCCTTCGTCGGCCACCTCCATCCGGTAGCAGCCTCCATTGTGGACGCCGGTATCGGGATCGCTGGTGACGACGAAGCAGCCGGTCCCGATGAACCGGCCGCCGTCGTGCTCGTGCCAGCGCGGCACCGGGAACGTCAACAAGTCGACTTCGTCGCCGGGCACCTCGTTGGCCAGCAGCGGCGCGTCTTCGACCGGCCGGACCGGGAAGTCGCGGGCCGACGCCGCCCAGCGGGACGGCTTGCCGCGCAGCGCTTCGACCACGCCGACGTCGTCGAGGTCGTCGCCCAGGCGCAGCGACCGCCCGAACCGCCGCGGCGAGCCGGTGCTGCCGGTGAGCACGCGCAGCCCCGCCGGGTAGCCGGCGATCTCGTCGAACAGCACCGCGGGCGTCCCGGGCAGCCGGTAGCTCAGCTCGGCGATCCCGCCGAGTTCGAGGTCCCAGTGCGCGCCCCGCACGGTCCGCAACTCCCCGAAGCCGGCGACGGCGTCGAGGTGCGAACGCAGGCTCAGCAGCGGTTCCGTCACGACGGCTCCCCGGCGAAGTGCGCGGCGACGACCGGCCACCGGTCGGGCCGTTCCAGCAGGCTCAGGTGCCGTGCGCGGTCGAGCACCTCCAGCCGCGCGCCCGCGATCCCGGCCGCCAGCTCGCGGGACATCGCCGGCGGTGTCGCGTAGTCCTCCGCGCCGACCAGCACCAGGGTTTCGGCCCGGACGTCGCCGAGCCGGTCCCGCGCGTCCAAGGTGCCGAGGGCCCGGCACGCGGCCGCGTGCGCCTTCGAATCCGTCGCGACGAAGATGTCGCACACGCGCTCGACCTCGTCGGGGCGCGACGCGCGGAACGCGTCGGCGAACCAGCGGTCCCGCTGGAACTCCAGCTGGGCGCGGCGGTCCAGGCCGAGCGCGCGTTCGGCCCGCTGGGCCCACTCGGCGGCGCTGTCCGGGCCGTACCACGCGGTCGCGTCGGCGAGGACGAGCCGGTGCACGAGGTCCGGCCGGCTCGCGGCGAGCACCAGCGCCGTGCTGCCGCCCATGGACAGCCCGATGACGTCCGCGGGTCCGGCGCCGAAGTCCTCGATGACGGCGGCCGCGTCGGCGGCCATGTCCTCCACCGAGAACTCCGCGCCGTCCCACGAGGACTCGCCGTGCCCGCGCGCGTCGAGGGCGAGGACCTGGTGCCGCTGCCCGAGGTACTCCGCGACCGGGTCCCAGACCGCGCCGCTGAGCGCGAGCGGGTGCAGGAGCACGACGGGCCGGCCGCGGGTCCCGGTGCGGTGGACGTGCAGCTCTTTCACGCGCTCTTCCTTCCTTCGCGGGCTTCGCGACGGGCGGCCGCGGCCTTGATCGCGGTGCGGATCTCGCCGTAGGTGCCGCAGCGGCAGATGTTGCCTTCCAGGTGCTCGGTGACGTCGTCGTCGGTCGGGCGCGGGTTCTCTTCGAGGAGTTCGTGCGCCATCAGCACGAACCCGGGGATGCAGTAGCCGCACTGCATCGCCCGCGCCGCGACGAACTCCGCGACCACCTCGTCGCCCTCCGGGAGCCCGTCGGCCGTGGTGATCCGGGCGTCGTCGTACCGCGCGGCGCGGGTCAGGCAGCTGGAGACACTGCGTCCGCTCACCAGGACAGTGCAGGCCCCACACGCGCCGACACCGCAGCCTTCGCGCGCGCTCGTCACGCCGAACTCGCGGCGCAGCACGTCGAGCAGCAGCTCGTCGTCCGCGACGGCGAGGCGGCGGCGCCGGCCGTTGACGGTCAGCTGGATCTCCCTCATGACTGCTCCTGCTCGGTGATCGCGGTGAGGATCCGCTCGGGGGTGAGCGGCAGCTCGGTGATCCGGATGCCGGTCGCGTCGCGCACGGCGTTGGCGATCGCCGGGGCGAGCGGGATGATCGCGGTCTCCCCGACGCCCTTGGCGCCGAACGGCCCGGTCCGATGGGGACTTTCGATGACGATCGGCGTCAGCTTGTCCGGCATGTCCTTGATGGACGGCAGCTGGTAGTCCAGCAGGGTGCCGTTGACGATCTGGCCCTCGTCGAAGACGAGCTGGTCGAACAGCGCGTGCCCGAGGCCCATGATCGCCGCGCCGGAGAGCTGCTGCTCGACCAGGGCCGGGTTGATCGCGCGGCCGACGTCGCCGGCGACCGCGAGGTGCTCGACGTGCACGCGCCCGGTCGCGGTGTCCACGGTGAGCTGGACGGCGGCCGCGCCGGCGAACCAGTGCTCGGTGACCTGCGGCGACTGCCCGGTCTCGTGGTCGTAGGGCTGCCACGTCGTGCTGAAGTTCGCCTCGGCGGTGAGCGTGGTCCCCCGGGCGCCGAAGTGCGCGAGCAGCAGGTCGGGAATGCTGACGGTGGCTTGGTTCTGGGCGCTGACGAGCCCGTCGCCGGTGATCTTGAGGTCGGTCTCCTCGACGTCGAAGTGCTTCGCCGCCAGCGCGATCAGCTTGTCCCGCATGGACTCCGCGGCGAGCCGGACGGCGTTGCCGGTGTGGTAGGTCGACCGCGAGCCGGCGGTGATCGTGTCGTACGGCGTGACGTCGGTGTCGGCGCCGATGACCCGCACCCGGCCCTCGCCGAGGCAGAGCACCTCGGCGGCGATCTGCGCCATGATCGTGTCACTGCCCTGGCCCATGTCGACGGTGCTGATCAGCACGGTCGCCGAGCCGTCCTGGTTGAGCTGCACGGTCGCGTTGGAGATCGTCGGGGTCAGCACGGCCTTGATCCCGACCGCGACCCCGCGGCCACGAACGAACCGGCCCTCCGCGGGCGGCAGCGGCTCGGCCCAGCCGATGGCTTCGGTGACGGCGTCGAGGCAGCCGACGAAGTCCGCGCTGTGCATCGGCGTGCCGACGGGGGCGATGTCGCCTTCCCGCAGCAGGTTGCGCCGCCGGAACTCGGCGGGGTCCTCGCCGCGTGCGCGCGCCAGTTCGTCCACAAGGGACTCGTGCGACCACGTCACCTGCGGCACGCCGAAGCCGCGGAACGGCCCGGCGGACGGCTTGTTCGTGTAGACGCACCGGGACCGCACGCGCACGTTGTCCACTTTGTACGGGCCGGTGGCGACCATGCCGGACTTGGCGGTGATGCGCGGGCCGACGTCGGCGTAGGCGCCGGTGTCGTACCGGACGTCGGCGGTGGCGGCGACGATCCGGCCGTCCTCGTCCGCGGTCATGCTGCCGGAGACGGCGGCGCCGTGGCGCGTGGTGAGCAGGAACGCCTCTTCGCGGGTGGCGGTGATCCGCACGGCCTTGCGTTGCGTCCACGCCAGCGCCGCGACCAGTGGTTCGAGCCGGTCGTACATCTTGGCGCCGAAGCTGCCGCCGAGCGGCGCGGTCCGCACCCGGACCCGGTTGAGCGGCAGGTCGAGCAGGTCGGCGAGGCTCTGGCGGACGTACGACGGCGTCTGCGTCGTGGCCAGCAGCTCGACGCGGTCGCCTTCGGGCCACGCGGCCGCGTACGGCAGCTCGATCGGCACGTGGTGGGTCGGTGGTGCCCAGAACTCGGCGCTCACGGTCGTCCCGTCCGCCGCGTCCGGATCACCCCGGCGCAGGGTGAACTCGTAGTTGACGTTCGTGTCGCGCTTCCCGCGCAGGTGCTTGAGGTCGCCGAACACCGCCGACGGCCGGAGTTCCTCGTGCACGAACGAACTTCCGGTGATCGCGGCGTCGACGTCGTGCACCGGCTCCAGCTCGTCGTAGTCGACCTGGATCTCCTCGGCCGCCCGGCGGGCCGCCGCGACACTGTGCGCCAGCACGGCCGCGACCGGCTCGCCGACGTACCGCACCTTGCCCACGGCCAGGCACGGCTGGTCGGAGAACGCGGGCCCGGTCATCATCCGGTCGCCGAGCAGGGCGAACAGATCCGCCCCGGTGACGACCGCGACGACGCCCTCGACCGCGAGCGCGCGGGAGGTGTCGACCGCGACGATCTTCGCGTGCGGCCGGGTGCCGCGGTGGACGGCGACATCGAGGCACGGCCGGACGGGTTCTTCGGCGGCGTACCGGAATTCGCCGCGGACCTTGGCGCGCCCGTCGGTGCGGGCCCACCGCTCACCGACGGCGGCGCCGGCCGAGGAACGGGATCCGTCGCTCATCGTCTCGCTCCTTCCAGGAACCTCGCACGGCTTCTTCGACGGCCACCAGGCCGAGCCGCGTCTTGTAAGCGCTTCCCCCGCGCACGTCCGGCAGGGGGTCGATCAGCGGCCGGGCGACTTCCTTCGCCGTCGCCACGACCTCGCCGACCGGGGTGTCGCCGGCCAGCTCGAACTGGGTGAACACCGGCACGTGGGCCAGCGCGCCGAGCCCGAGCCGGAGCTGGCGGCGGCCACGCGAAGCCGGCACGACCAGCGCGGCGGCGGACGCGGCGGGCCAGTCGTTGACCGCCAGGCTGGACAGCTTGGCGAAGTGCGCACCAGCGTCTTCGGGCTGGCGCGGGATTTCGACCGCGGTGATGATCTCGCCGGGTTCGAGCGCCGTCTGCTGGAAGTCGACGAAGAACTCGCGCGCGGGCACGCTCCGCTTGCCGCGCGCCGACGTCAGCTCGACGCGGGCGTCGAGCACCATCAGCGCGGTCGGCGGGTCGAGCCGGTAGTCGCCGTGCGCGAGGTTGCCGCCGACGCTGGCGGTGTTGCGGACGCGCGGGTTGGCGACCCGGCCGTAGACCTCGGCGGCCAGCGGCGCGAGCTCTCGCACGAGCGGGCTGGTTTCCATCTGCCGCAACGTGACCAGCGGGCCGGCGCGCAGGCCGTCCTTGGTGCGGGTGAGTTCGCCCAGGCCCGGGACCGCGCCGATGTCGACCAGGTCGGACGCGAAGAGCACGCCCTGCTTGAGCAGGATCTGGACGGCGGTGCCGCCGCCGTAGACCATGGCGTCTTCGCCGGCCGCCATGATCGAACACGCTTCCCCGAGCGTGTCCGGGTAGTGGTAGACGGGCATCAGCTCTTCTTCCCGAACAGGCGCGCGAGCAGGCGGCGCCACCAGGAGACCGGCGCTTCCGTGACCGGCGCGGGCCCGTTCCGGCGTTCGAGGACGCTGCGCAGGCCCGGGTTGTCCGGCCCCGGCGGACCGGCCGCGCAGATCTCCGAGAAGGCGGCGACGAACTCCTTCTCGACCTCCTGCGAGCGGCGGCGCACGAGCGACTCGCCGAGCCGGCCGATCCGGCCCCAGATCGCGACGTCGAGGCTGTAGTCCACTTTGGACGCGTCCGGGCCGTCGGGTTGCACGCCGAGCCGCGCGTCGATCTTGATGGAGCTGCCGAGCTTGTGGTCCTCGCCCTTGAGCAGCGCGCGCACCAGCTCCGGCTCGGTCAGTTCGGTGATCTCCGCGGAGAACCCGGCGCTGAAGCGCACGTGCGCGATTTCGTTGACGAGCCGGCCGCGGTAGTGCTTCGCATCCGCCCGGTCGAGCTCGGTGCAGCCGGGCACGCTGACCCGCATCGAGTCGGGGTCGAGGAAGTGCGCGAACACGCGATCGTGCCCGGCGGGGACGAGGAAGGAAGATCCGAGCTTCATGTGACCACCAGAGAGGACTAGGTGTCTAATATAGAGGACACTAACACGGTCCTGGCGACACGCAAACCCGCTCGGCTACCGTGCGCGAAGGAAGAACGACGAGGGGCGAGGATGACGAGCGACGTACCAGCGGTGCTCAGCGCCGTGCGGCTCCTGGAGCGGATCGCCCGGGACTGGCCGGAACCGGTGGCCTCCGGGGTGCTGATCGAGGAGCTGGGGCTCAACCGCAGCACCTGCTACAACATCCTCGGCACCCTGCAGCGCGCCGGCTGGACCACCAGCCGCGACGGCTGGTCGCTCGGCCCGCGCCTGCTCGCGATGGCGCGGCTGTCCGAGGACTGGCTGACGGAGATCGTCCAGCAGGAGGTCGACGACCTCAACCAGCGGATCAACTTCGTCGTCTTCGCCGTGCAGCCGCACGGGACGGGCGAGTACTCGGTGCTGGCCAAGGGCGACCGCGGCAAGGGCGTGCGGATCACCGTCGGCGTCGGCGACACGTTCCCGTTCTCCGCGCCGGCCATCATGCGCGCGTTCCACGCCTGGTCCGAGCCGGCCGAGGTGGATCGGCTGGTCGCGCGGTTCGGTGTCGAGGAGTTCACCCCCGACACGGTCGCGACCCCCGACGAGCTGCGCGAGGTCCTGGACGACACCCGCGAGCGCGGGTACGCCGAGAGCATCCGCGAGTACGACCTCGGCCAGTCCGGCGTGGCGGCGCCGGTCTTCGACGCCCAGGGCCGCGTCTGCCTGGTCGTGTGCTCGCTCGCGTTCGCCTCGGAACTCAACGAGTCCACTGTGGATCACTACGGCGCCCTGATCCGCGAATGCGGGCTGCGGATCACCGAGCGCACCGGCGGCGCGGCGAAGACCGCGGAGTAGGCCACCGGCCGCGGAATCGTCCGGCCGGCAGCGGCCGCGGCGGTCACCGCCCAGCCGCGGAACCGTCCAGCCGGCCACGGGATCGCCCAGCCGCCGCGACCACGGGAGTCACCGCCCAGCCGACCGACGCGCACCCGCTATTGTGGCCCTTCAGCCTCGAAGCAACCGCAAATGCGGAGCCGATCTTAACTTCGCTCCGCATTTGCGGTTTCAAAGCGCGCCAACCACTCCCGCCGCGCCTTGACCTGCGACTTCGGCTGGCCTACCGTTCCCGCCAGCAGGACTCGATGTCCTCGATGGAGGACAAGATCCGGCCCATGGCGGCCCGGAAAGGAGATCCCGTGTCCGAGGTCGCGCTCGCCCGGAAACCCTGGGCCAAGACCCTGGACCGCACCCAGTGGCGGTCCCTGCTCGCCGCGAACCTCGGCTGGCTCTTCGACGGCTTCGAGACGTACGCGCTCATCCTGACCGCCAGTCTCGTCCTGAGGACACTCGAGCCCGGCGCCCCGGCGACGCAGGTGTCGTTCCTGACCGGCGCCACGATCGCCGTCACCCTGCTCGGCTGGGGCTTCGGCGGGATCGCCGGCGGCGTGTTCGCCGACTACTTCGGCCGGCGCAAGGCCCTGCTGACGTCGATGGTGCTGTACGCCGCCTTCACCGGCCTCACCGCGGTCTCCTGGTCGTGGACGTCGTTCCTCGTCCTGCGGTTCATCACCGGCTTCGCGCTCGGTTCGGAGTGGGGCACCGGCACCTCGCTGGTCGCCGAAACCTGGCCCGCGCACGCGCGCGCCAAGGCCGCCGGCCTCATGCAGTGCGGGCTCGGGCTCGGGTTCTTCGTCGCTTCGGCGTGCTGGTACTTCATCGCGCCGCTCGGGCCGAGTTCGTGGCGGTACATGTTCCTCATCGGCGTGCTGCCCGCGCTGTTCGCGTTGTGGTTGCGCCGCAAGGTGCCCGAGTCCGAGTCGTGGACCAGCGCGCACCGCCGCCGCCGCGAGCTGAAGCAGCGGGACGGCGAGCTGACCGCGCACGAGAAGTCGTTCACCCGCCTCACCCTGCGCCAGATCCTGGTCGACCCCAAGCTGCGCAGGCTGACCATCCTCGGCTCGCTGATGTCCCTGGTCACCACCCTCGGCTGGTGGGGCATCTCGACCTGGGTCCCGGCCTACGTCGCCTCGCGCGCCGCCGGCTCCGGGCAGTCCGCGACCGCGTGGGCGAGCGGCGCCGGGATGATCTACAACGCCGGCGCGATCGCCGGGTACATCGCCTTCGGCTTCATCGCCGACCGGGTCGGCCGGAAACCCGCGGTGCTGCTGTACTTCGCCGCTTCGCTCGTCCTGACCCCGGTGCTGTTCCTGTGGACGCACAGCCTCGGCCTGATCGTGGTCGTGCTCGTCGTCAACGGCTTCTTCACGCTCGGCCAGTACACCTGGATGCCGGTGTGGCTGCCCGAGTTCTACCCCACCCACCTGCGCGCGACCGGCGCGGCGTTCGTGTTCAACGCCGCGCGGTTCATCGCCTTCCTCGGCCCGCTGACCGCCGGAGCGATCATCTCGAAGCTCGGCGGGTACGGCGTCGCCGCGACCGCCGTCGGCTCGATCTACGTGCTCGGTCTCGTCGTCGCCCCGTTCTGCCCCGAGACCCGGGGCCAAAAGCTGCCCGACTGATCCCCGGAAAGGGGAACCTCCTTGTCGACCCTGCGCACGCCCACCGGTGCCGGTGGGCTCACTTCGGCACGCCCGCTGACCGGCCGCATCCTCTTCTTCGCCTTCCTCGGCACGCTCTTCGACGGCGCCGAGCTCAACCTCGTCGGCTACCCACTGTCCTATTTGGCCGACAGCTTCCACGTCAGCACCATCCAGATCGTGCAGGTCGCGACGCTGCAGGGGTTCGCCTCGATCGCGGGCGGCATCCTGTGCGGCTGGCTCGGCGACCTCTACGGCCGGCGGTGGACCTACACGGGGTCCGTGCTCGCGTTCGGCGTCGCCGCGCTGCTCGGCGGGCTCGCCCCGAACTACTTCGTGTTCCTGCTGACGCGGTTGCTCGCGGGCGTCGGGATGGGCGGCCTCTTCGGGCTGTCGTTCTCGATGTTCGCCGAGTGCTGGAAGACGCGCAAGCGCGGCATGATGGGCGGCTCGATCCAGGCGATGTACTTCGTCGGCCAGATCCTGACCGAGGGCGTGGTGTACGCGTGCCTCGTCGCGTTCGGCGAGGACCGCGGCTGGCGCACCGGGTACGTCCTGATCGGCGTCGCGACGCTGGTGATCGGCGTGGCGTCGGCGGTGCTGCTGCCCGAGTCCGAGCAGTGGCTGCTCTACCAGCGCGAGCTGAAGGCCGGGCGGGTGCCGGAAGAGCTGCGGCGCACCAAGGTCCCGTTGTTCGACGTGTTCCGCGGCGGCTACGCGCTGGGTACGATCCTGTTCATGGCGCTGGCGACGGCGTTGTTCCTGACGACGAACTCGCTCATCTCCTACCTCTCGACGTTCCTGATCAAGGTGGAGAAGGTGCCGCTGGGCACCGCGAGCCTGATCGTCCTCTTGGGACTGGTCGTCACCGGGATCACCTACCCCCTCACCGGAATCCTGTCCGACGTCCTCAAGCGCAAGTGGGCGATGTTCGCGTCGGCGGTGTTCGGCGTGCTCGGGTTCGGCTGGTTCCTCAGCCTCGTCGTGAGCGGCTCGGCCAAGATCGGCACGGACTTCTGGGCGTACCCGACGTTCTGGGCGCTGATGATGTGCGCCGGCGGCAGCGGCGGGTTCGGCGTGCTGGGCATCTGGATGGCGGAGTTCTTCCCGACGCGCGTGCGCTCGAGCGGGTCGAACCTGTCCTACTACGCCGGCCGCGGGTTCGGCGCGGGCCTGTTCCCGCTGGTCGCGCTGTCGCTGGCGGGCACGGTGCCGCTTGCCCTGGCGCTCGGCATCGTCGGCCCGGTCGCCGCGGCGGTGCTCGCGATCGCGGCGCCGGACAAGACCGGCCGGCGCATCGAGGCGATCGAATGACCACGCTGGTCGTCGCCATCACGGGGGCCAGCGGCGCGGGCTACGGCGTGCGGATCCTGGAGCTGCTGGCCTACCGCCCGGACGTCGAGGTCCACCTGATCCTGTCGAAGGCGGGCGCGGTGACCGTGCGCCACGAGTGCGGGCTTTCGCCGTCGGACTTGGGAAAACTCGCGACGGTGCACCACCGGCCGGGCGAGATCGGGGCGTCCATCGCGTCGGGCTCGTTCCCGGTGGACGCGATGCTGGTGGCCCCGTGTTCGATCAAGACGTTGTCGGCGATCGCCTGGAGCTACACCGACGACCTGGTCAGCCGCGCGGCGGACGTGTGCCTCAAGGAGGGCCGCCCGCTGCTGCTGATGGTACGCGAAACCCCGTTGCACGTGGGGCATTTGCGCGCGATGACGGCGGCGGCCGAAGCGGGCGCGATCATCGCCCCACCGGTCCCGGCGTTCTACCCCCACCCGTCCACAGTGGACGACATCGTGGACCACACGGCCCGGCGGGCATTGGCCCGCGTCGGGGTGACCGACCTGGCCCCACCGGCGTGGGAGGGGAACCTCAACCGAGCTCGGTGAGCAGCGCCCGGATCGCCGGGCTGTCATCGGCGCTGCGCCGCCACGCCGCGTGGACCTCCCGCTTCGGCTGGCGGCGCAACGGCCGGGCCACCAAGTCCTCCCCCAACGGCGGCCGCGCCAGCCGCGGGATCAACGCGATCACCTCCCCGGACGCAACCAACGCCAGCTGCGTCGCGAAGTCGTCGACCAGGTGACGCACGTCCGGCTCCTCCGGCGCGTCCGCGAACAGGCGGCGGAACCATTGGTGGCACACGGTTCCCGGCGGGCTGGTCACCCACGCGTGGCCCGCGAGGTCGACGCGGTCCAGGGGCGCGGTGGCCGACGCCAGCGGGTGCGTGCGGCTCAGCACCACGTCGCCGACGTCGGTGTGCACCAGCCGCTGCGTCAACGACGCCGGTGCCGGGGCCGGCAGCCCGTCGGCGTCGTGGACCAGCGCCAGGTCGGCCGTTCCCGCGTCGACGCTGCGCAAAGCCTCGTCCGGATCCTGCTCGGTGATCTGCACGCGCAGGTCCGGACAGCGCTCCGACAGCCCGCGCAGCACCGGGGCCAGCAGGCCGCGGATCGCGGTCGAGAACGCCACCACCCGGAGCGTGCCGCGCGGCGCTCCTTCCGACACCGACTGGGCCGCTTCCGCGCAGCGCTCCAGCGCCTGGAACACCGACGGCGCCGCGTCGGCGATCGCCTGACCGGCCGGGGTCAGCACCACCCCGCGGCCCGACGGCGCCAGCACCGGCACTCCGACCTGCCGTTCCAGCCGCTTGAGCTGCTGCGACACCGCCGACGCCGTGAACCCCAGTTCGTCGGCCGCGCGCGCCAGGGTGCCGAGCGCCGCCACCGACCGCAACGCTCGCAGCGCTCCGACTTCGATCATCAAGCCAGGCTACGCAATATTGCCAAAAAAGCATCGCTGGACCGCATCAGTCGTCACCGGCAAGCTCGACGTCATGACCGACTTCGGCACCAACCTCGTCGCGATGGTGACCCCCATGGAGCCCGGCGGGGCGATCAGCGAACCCGGCCTCGCGGGCCTCGTCGACCACCTGCTCGCCACCGGCTGCGACAGCCTCGTCGCCGGCGGGACGACCGGCGAGTCCCCCACCCTGACCGAGCCCGAAGCCGCCGGGCTGGTCCGGAGCGTGGTGGAACGGACCGCCGGCCGGGCCCGGGTGATCGCCGGCGTCGGCACGTACGACACCGCCGCGAGCGTCCGCCGGGCCCGCGACGCCGAGGCGGCCGGCGCGGACGGGCTCCTGCTCGTCTGCCCCTACTACTCCCGGCCGACGCAGGCCGGCGTCGTGGCCCACTGCCTCGCGGTGGCCGACGCGACCGAGCTGCCGGTGATGCTCTACGACGTCCCGGCGCGGGCCGGCATCCCGATGACACCCGCGACGCTCGCCGAACTCGCCGCGCACCCCCGGATCCGGGCGGTCAAGGACGCGAAGGGCGACCTGTTCGAGGCGATGACGGTCATGGCGGCGACGGGACTCGCGTACTACTGCGGCATCGACGAGCTGAACCTGCCGTACCTCGCGTCCGGCGCGGCGGGCGTGGTCAGCGTCGTGGGCAACGTGGCGGCGGACCGCACCGCGGCCCTGATCGATGCCGTCCACCGCGGCGACCTGGAGTCGGCTCGGGCGATCAACCGGTCACTGATCCCCCTGGTGGAGGCCATCATGCGCTCTGGTCCGGGGGCGACGGCGGCCAAGGCGATGCTGGCCGAACTCGGCGTCATCCCGCACGCGAGCGTCCGGCTCCCGCTGGTCGAGGTCAGCTCGACGGCAGCCGGTACACCGACACGTGCGACGGCGACCGCGTCGTGAACTCCGCCCCGGTCCAGTCCGCGTGCCGGGACTCCAGCTCGAACCCGGCCAGCCGGCCCATCAGGTCCAGCTCGGCCGGCCAGATGTAGCGCTGCGGGCAGCGGCTGACCCGCGCCTGCCGCCCCTCGCCGAACGTGAAGTGGTGCGACTCCAGGTGCTGGCGCACCGTGTCGTAGGTGTCCACGCCGACGTACCCGGACTCCGCGGTGAACACCAGCGCGTCCTGCCCCGGCGGCAGCCGGCGAAGCTCCGGGACGCCCAGCTCGATCACGAACCGGCCGCCCGGGCCCAGGTGACGGGCCGCGTTGCGGAAGCACGCGATCTGCTCGTCCTGGGTCAGCAGGTTGCCGATCGTGTTGAAGACCAGGTAGACGAGCGAAAACTCGCCCGGCGCGGTCGCCGTGGCCATGTCGCCGACGACCACCGGAATAGCCGCCTTCTCGGCCAGCTTGGCGAGCATGGGTTCGGACAGCTCGATGCCCGTGACGGACACGCCTCGCGCGGCGAGCGGGACGGCCACCCGGCCGGTGCCGATCGCGAACTCCAGCGCGCGCCCGCCCTCGGCCAGCGCGGCGAGGCGGTCGACCGCCGGGTCCACGACCTCCGGGGCGAACATCCCCCGGCCCGGCGTGTCGTAGCGGTCGGCGGCCTCGACGTCCCAGATGTCTTCTTGACGCACACCGCCAGCCTCGCCGCCACCCCTGAAACTGTCCAACCATTAAAGCTTGCCCGATTTCGGGCAAGAATTTGAAGTCTGCGACACGATCGGGGCATGATGGCCGACGTGGCAGAGACCGACATCGTCGAGCGCGTGGCCGCGTCCACCGGTCTCCCGCCGGGGATCGCCGCCCGCGTCGTCGACGACGTCCTCGCCTACTACCGGACACCCACGGAGGACCACGTCCGCCGCCGGCACGCCGAGCTGCAGGCCGAGGGCCGGAAGAACGCCGAGATCTTCCCGCTCATCGCCGCCGAGCTCCGCGGCCGGCTGGTGGCCGCGCCCGTCCTGTCCGAGCGCCAGCTGCGGCGCATCGTCTACGGCTGAAAGAAGGTTCGCCATGTGCGGGATCGTCGGCTACATCGGCGGCCAGAACGCCGCCCCCATCCTCCTCGAGGGCCTGACCCGGCTCGAGTACCGCGGGTACGACTCCGCGGGCATCGCCGTCCTCGGCGCCAAGGGCGCCCCGCAGGTCCACCGGGTCGTCGGCCGGGTCCGCAACCTCGCCGCCGCGCTGCCCAAGCGCCTGACCGGCAAGGTCGGCATCGGCCACACGCGCTGGGCGACGCACGGGCCGGCGTCGGAGGCCAACGCGCACCCGCACACCTCCGAAGACGGCCGGATCAGCGTCGTCCACAACGGCATCATCGACAACGCCGACACCTTGCGCGCCCAGCTCGCCGACGCCGGCGTCACCCTCACCTCCGAGACCGACACCGAGGTCCTCGCCCACCTGATCGCGCGCGCCGGCGCCGAAACGCTCGAAGACGCCGTGGTCGAGGCCGTCTCGCGGATCACCGGCACGTACGCGATCGCCGTCACCGACAGCGAACACCCCGACCGGCTCGTCATCGCGCGCAACGGCTCCCCGCTCATCATCGGCGTCGGCGAGCGCGAGATGTTCGTCGCCAGCGACCTCGCCGCGCTCGTCCGGCACACCTCGCAGGTCGCGCACCTCGACGACGGCGAGTTCGCCACGGTCTTCGCCACCGGCTACCGCACCTTCACCGTCGACGAGAGCGACACCACCAAGCCGGCCACCGAGATCGACATCGCCGCCGAAGACCTCGACCTCGGCGGCTTCCCGCACTACATGGCCAAGGAGATCCAGGAGCAGCCCGAATCGGTCGAGCGGATCATCCGCGGCCGGCTCGACGACCGGTTCGGCGTCGCCCGGCTCGACGGCCTCAACCTGACGCCGCGGGAGCTGCGCGGGTTCAGCCGCGTGAAGATCCTCGGCTGCGGCTCGGCCTACTACGTCGGCCAGATCGGCGCGACGATGATCGAGGAGCTGGCCCGGATCCCGGCCGACGCCGAAGCCGCGTCGGAGTTCCGCTACCGCAACCCGATCATCGAAGCGGACACGCTCTACATCGCGGTCAGCCAGTCCGGCGAGACGATCGACACCGCGTTCGCCGTCGAGGAGATCAAGCGCAAGGGCGGCCGGGTGGTCGGCTTGGTCAACGTCGTCGGCTCGACCATCGCCCGCGCCTGCGACGGCGGCGTCTACCTCCACGCCGGCCCGGAGATCGCGGTCGCCTCGACCAAGGCGCTGACGAACATGGCCGTCGGCTTCGCGTTGATCGCGCTGGCGCTGGGCCGGGTCCGCGATCTGTCCAATGCGGACGGTCAGCGGATCATCGACGCGATCCGCGCGTTGCCGGGCCAGATCAAGTCCATCCTGGACGCCGAGCCGGAGATCGCCGAGCACGCGAAGGCCGCGGCCACCGCGAAGAGCCTGTTCTTCATCGGCCGCGTCCGCGGCTTCCCGGTGGCTCGCGAGGGCGCGCAGAAGTTCAAGGAGATCTCCTACCGGCACGCCGAGGCGTACCAGACGTCGGAGCTGAAGCACGGCCCGCTGGCCCTGATCGACGACTCGCTCCCGACGGTCGCGATCGTGCCCGCCGACGAGCTCGCCGGCCGCAACCTGGCCGCGCTGCAGCAGATCCGGGCCCGCGGCGGGTCCGTCCTGGCCGTGACGCACGAAGACGTCGACTTCGGCGAACTGGACGTCCCGCGGATCGTCGTGCCGCGAACCGAGCCGGAGCTCGACCCGATCCTGCTGACCATCCCGTTGCAGCTGCTGGCCTACCACGCCGCGCTGACGCTGGGCTACGACATCGACAAGCCGCGCAACCTCGCCAAGTCCGTCACCGTCGAGTGAGGCCCAGGCGGAAGTCGGCCACCCGGATCGGCGAGGGCGTCGTTCCGGTGGAGACCTGCTGGTACAGCACGGAAAGCACGCCCGTGGCGGCGAGGCGTGAGTCGTCGACGTCGACCTCGCCGAAGGCGTTCAGGTCCGGGGTGTACACCGTCGTCCAGTCGGTCCACCCGCTCGCCTTGGACGCCGCCACGATTCGGCCGTACGGCATCACGAGATAGGCGTTGTCGGCGCGGTCGAACACCAGTTTCGTCCGCTGGGTGGATCCGGGCGCGACCGGTACTTCGCGCTTGGTCCAGCCGCCGTCGGCGGCCCGGCTGAGGAAGAACGTCCGGCCGTACTGCTTACGCTGCGCGGAGTAGTTCGTGACGCACTGGGTGAACCGGCCGGGCACGTAGCTGACCACGACGTGCGGTTGCCCCGCGGAGTCGACGGCCTGGCTTTCCTGGTTCATCAGGCCGTGGTCGACGCCGAGGGGATCGACGACGGTGCCCGGCGAACCCACCGCCACCGGCGTGCCGCCCGTCGTCGCGACGACCGTGCCCGCGTTGTTCCGCCAGGTGCGGCCGCGGTCGTCGCTGTAGACGTACCCGGTGTCGTGGTTGGCCAGGCCACCCGCGTCGCAGAGCACGCCGGAATTGCCTTCACGCCAGGTGAACGCGGCGTGCAGCCGGCCGCCGGGACCGTAGGTGATGCCGTGCAGGTACATGTTCCGGGTCGTGCTGGTGACGCCGTTGCCGGAAGTCCACGAGCCGGTCGCCGACGTCCACTTCCCGAGCTTGTGCCAGCTGCCGCCGCTGTATTCGGCCAGTTCGTCGGTGCCGTTGCCGGACACGCCGGTCCGGTAGCTCAGCTGCAGCCGCCGTTCCGGCGTGACCACGAACTGCGGGTAGGTGATCGCGCCGACGTCGACGCCGTTCAGCGTCCGCTGCACCGGGCCGAACGCGGCCGGCGTCCAGGCGTGCGAGGCGGGCGCGGAGAGCAGGCCCGCGACCGACTCGACGTAGAACACCTGGTTGCCGTGGGTGTCCATGGCCACGTGCAGCCGGCCGTCTTCCGGCGAGACACCCATCGAGATCACGTTGTGCGAGTCGTCGACGGTCAGCTTGTGCGGCAGCACGGCGGTCTGCCACGCGCCGGTGCCGGCCCGCCGGGCGAGCACGGCGCCGCGGTCGGCGGTGTACCAGGCCGCGTACTGGTAGCCGGCGTAGCCGAAGATCCCGCTCTGCTGGAAGGAGTCGTTGTTCACCAGCCCGTCGTAGGAGACGAAGTACAGCGCGGTGGCGTCGAGAAGGGTGTCCCCGATCTTCGTCGCGGACACGGCCGGTGCCGCGGACGCGGGCACGGTGGGCGCCAGGGAGAGCACAACGGCCGCCAGCACGCCGAGGATCCGGGAACGCTTCGCCATGGCCGCCCCTTCCAGGATGTTAACGTGAACAGGGTCACCCTCCGTCCGGCCGCCGTCAACCGACGAACGGGGGTATCGCGGTCACGGCCTCCCCGCGAAGACCGCCGCCCCGGGGATCTCCTGGCGACGCTGCCGGGCCTGCTTGGGCATGTTCCAGCCGAGCACGCCGACCACCTCACGACCCCGCCGGTACCGCGCCACGAACCGGCCCGCCGCCACGTCACCTTCCACAATGGACACCTCGGCGGCCGCGGACAACGTGCCGTGCACGTGGATCCGGGCGTCGAACTGGTTGGTCCAGAAGTACGGCACCGGCGTGTACGAGCGGTCCTCGCCGAGGATGTTCCCCGCGACGGCGGCCGCTTGCTCGGTCGCGTTCGTCCGGTTCTCCAGGCGCAGCAGGACGTCGAGGCCTTCGTGGTGCCAGCGGGCCACGTCGCCGGCCGCGTAGATCCCGTCCGCCGCCCGGCAGCGGGAGTCGCACACGACGCCGTTGTCGCACAGCACTCCGCTGCCCGCCAGCCAGTCCGTCGCCGGCGCGGCGCCGAACGCCACCACGACGACGTCGGCGGGCAGCACGTCACCGGTCTCCAAGCGGACGCCGGTGACCCGTCCGTCCTCCGAGGACAGTCCGGTGACGGCGTTCCCGAGCCGCAGCCCGACGCCGCGCCCGGCGTGCAGCTCGGCGAGCAGGCCCGCGGCCAGCGGTCCGAACTGGTACGCGAGCGGTGCGGGCTGCGGGCCGGCCAGGGTGACCGGCACGCCGAGGCCGCACACGGTCGCCGCGATCTCCGCGCCGAGGACGCCGTCGCCGACGACCACGACCCGCTTGCCCGGCGCCAGGTCCGCGCGCAGGGCCAGCGCGTCGTCGAGGGCCCGCAGCACGTGGACGCCGGCGAGGCCGTCCTGTCCCGGCAGCGTGCGCGGCCGCAGTCCGGTGGCGAGCACGACGGCGTCCGCGGTCAGCGCCCGCCCCTGTGCCGTGTGGACGGTCCGCGCGCGGGCGTCGAGCCGCACCGCCGGATCGCCGAGCACGAACTCGGCGTCCAATGCGGACAGTGCGTCGGGCGTGCGCAAGCTGGTTTGCGAAGGTGTCCAGCTGCCCGCGAGGACCTGTTTGGACAGCGGCGGCCGGTCGTACGGGAGGTGCGCCTCGGCACCCAGCACGGCCACGCCACCGTCGTATCCCTTGCGGCGCAGTGCTTCCACGGTGGCGAGGCCGGCCGCCGAAGCACCGACGACGAGGACGTTCACGCGTCCTCGCTGACCGCGATCGCGACGCCCGGGCAGACGCTCGCCGCCTCCCGGACGGTCGCGTGCAGCTCTTCGCCCGGGGTCTCGTCGAGCAGGATGACGATGCCGTCGTCGTCGCGCTGGTCGAACACGTCCGGCGCGAGCATCACGCAGGTGCCGGCGCCGCAGCACTTTCCTTCGTCCACAGTGACCTTCATGCCTGTTCCTCTCCTGGGTTGCGGGGTGTGACGGGGGCGAGCCAGAGGCCGACGAGAGCGTCGACCAGGCCGACGGCGGCCGCACGCCAGTCGGCTCGCGGGGTATCGCCGCCTTCGGCGAGCGCTCGTTCGCGCTCGGCCATCGTGTGGATCAGCAGCTGGCGGGTCATCGCGCTGCGCTCGGCGCGGACGTCGGCGGGCAGCTCGGGCAGGCACCGGCTCAGCCCCTCCACGGTCCGTGCCAGCGACGGCGCGGAGAGCGTCTCGACGGCGACGGCCGACCGCAGCGACGGCTCGGTCATCACCTGCGCGGTGAACCGGGCGAACCAGCTCGGCGTGCCCGCCCGCGCGAGGTATTCGGTCGAGGGGTGGACCAGGCACCGGACCCAGTCGCGCAGGCCGGCGCCCGGGCCGAGCCCGGCGAGCATGCCCGCCCGCAGCTCTTCCACCGCCGCGGAGTGGCGGCGGGCGATGGCCCGGACGAGGTCGGCGCGGGTGCCGAAGTGGTAGCCGACGGCGGTGTTGTTGCCCTGCCCGGCGGCCTCGCTGATCTGCCGGTTGGACACCGCGAGCACGCCGTGCTCGGCGTAGAGCCGTTCCGCCGCCGTCAGGATCGCCTCCCGCGTCGCGAACGCCCGGTCCACCGACGTCACCACCGGACGGGCAGTTCCCGAAGTCCGCCGACCGCGAGCCCCTCGATGCGGCGCAGTTCGTCCGCGGGGACGGCGAGCTCGAGCGAGGGCAGCTTGCGCAGCAGGACTTCCAGCGTCACCTGCAGTTCCGTGCGGGCGAGGGGCTGACCGAGGCAGGCGTGCGCGCCGGCGCCGAACGCGAGGTGCGGGTTCGGGCTGCGGCCGAGGTCCATTTCGGACGCGTTCTCGAACGCGGTCTCGTCGCGGTTCGCGGCGGCCATGCTGCACATCGCGGTGGTGCCGCCGGGCAGGACGGTGCCGGCCAGCTCGAAGTCGTCGGAGAGGTAGCGGGACATGCCGACGCCGGCGTTCGCGTCGAAGCGCAGGGACTCCTCGACCGCGGTGCGCACGAGCGCCGGGTCGGCCAGCAGCCGCTCCCAGCGGGTCCGGTCGGCGAGCAGCATCGCGACCGAGCTCGAGCCGCGCGGCCTCCTCGACGAGCGCCTCGGGGTGGGAGGCGCCGTCGAGGAAGCTGAAGTTGGAGTGCACGTGCAGCTCGGCGTAGGGGGCGCGGATCCGGTCGCCGCCGTCGTCCCGGGCCCGGCGGTTCCGCAGGTCCTCGGGCGCACCGGCGTACCCTTCGCGTTTGCGCGACCACGCGGGGGCATCGTTGCCGTCACCGGGGACCGGGGGTCGCCCGGAGGCGATCCGTTCCACTTCGGACCACGGCACGCTCGGGTTGTTGAACGCCAAATTCCGCTCCCCACAAGGAGTTCGCTGTGGGGAAGCCAGCGACTACCGTTCGAACACACGTACGAATATCGTGGTTCGATCCTGAGCCGGTCGGGGCCCGGTGTCAACTCGGCAGTCGCGTCGATCACAAAGGACGGTCAGTCGTAGACACCCTCGACCGTCCATTGTGGATCCCTGCCCACGGTGACCCTCAGCAGCAGCGCGAGGTCGTCGTGCTCCCCCTCCAGCACCACCTGCATCCGGGCCAGCGGGCGGTCGCCCCGCTTCGCGGGCAGTGGTGGGTGCACCACCCACGGCCCCGCCGAGCCCAGCACACGGCGCACCGGGCCATCGGCTATCGCGATCGTCGCCGGGGGGTACGTCAGCTCGCCGCGGTCCGTGCACGCGACCGGGTCGCCCACCGCGTCCAGCACGCTCGCCGGTGGGGCCTCCGGTGGCACGTGTGCCGGGGACGGCGCCGGGAGGCGGCCGGGCCACGGGCGGTCCTCGACCGCCGGCTTTCGCGGCTCGCCCCAGGGGATCAGGCGGACGCGCTCCGCCGGGCCGCGGCCGCCGTCCAGCAACGGCGTCACCACCGCGTCCGGGCCGAGGAGGCCCTGGATGCGCACCAAGGCGCGGCCCGCGCGTTCGGCCGCGTCCGCGTCGCGGCCCAGCGAACCGAGCTGCAGCTGCAACGCCTGGCCGCCGACGACCTCTTCGGGGTCGAGGCGCAGGCGGACGATCCCCGCGGTGGGCCGGTCGCGCGCGGTGAGCCAGCCTTCACACTGCCAGCGCACGCGGTCCGCCGTCGCGCGGGCGGTCAGGGGTTCGGCGCAGCGCCAGACGCGTACGCGTTCTTCGCCCGCTTCGGTGACCGCGACGATCGCCAGGCGCGTACAGGCCAGGCCGTGGTTCGCGAGGCCGGCGAAGAAGCGTTCGCCGAGGGTCTTCGCGATGAACGCGGCTTCGTCGACGCGGCTGAGGGGGTGGTCGAACTCCTCGGTGACGGTCAGGTCCGGCGGGAGGGCGCGGCGCAGCGGCGGGCGTTCGGCGAGGCCGCGGGCGAGGCGGTGGGCGGTGATGGCGTCCTTCGGGAAGCGGCCGGCGACGTCGCGTTCGGCCAGCGCGGCGAACGCGCCGAGGGTGCGCAGGCCCAGGCGCCGCAGCAGGCCGACGAGCTCGCCGCGGTCGTCGCCCGGCTGGTTCAGCTCGGTGATCGGGAGGGGCGCGAGGAAGTCCTGGGTGGCGCCGGGCGGGACGAGCGCCGCGCGGCGGGCGGCGAGGGTCGCGGCGAAGAGGCCGTCGGCGATCCCGACCTGGCATTCGACGCCGGCGCCGGCTTCGACCTCGTTGATGAGGAGCTCGGCAAGCGCTTCCTCGCCGCCGAAGTACCGGGCGGCGCCGGTGACCGGGACGGCGACGATCCCCGGCCGCACGACCTCGACCCCGACGGCCTGCCGTTCGACGGCGGCGGCGACGGGTTCGAAGAGGCGGGCGTCGCGGTCGGGATCGTGCTGGTGGACGACGAGATCGGGACACCGGGACTGGGCATCCCGCCGGCGCATGCCGCGCCCGACACCATCCCGGCGGGCGGAGGCGGAGCAAGCGACGACACGGTTGCCGGAGAAGACGGCGGCAGGCGAGAGGGGCGGAGTACCGGCCACGGCCCCGGCGGCGACGACCGGCCAGTCCGGGCACCACAGCACCAGCAGCCGTGGTGAACCGTTCATCCCGCGGACTGCGGTGGATCCGGAGCCGTCACCGGACTTCGGGTGGCACGAACAGGCATGACGCGACCGTCAGCGAGCGCGCGGAACGAGGTGCGCGGCCGGCCGCGCGAACCCCGGCCCCGGCCGGTCTTCGCTCTCTCCGGCACCACGGCTCACCCGGCCACCTCGGCCAGCCGCCGCTTCCGGGGTTCGCCCGCCGCGACCGCTCCACCCGGTCCCGGCAGCTGCAGCGGCACCGACGACGGCCGCACCGCCGCGCCGCGCCCCACGCTCGTCACCGCCACCTCGCGCGTCCGCAAATGGCCGTACCCGTCCGCGGTCAACCCGCGCCACCGGCGGTTCGACACCCTCAGCTCCACGTCCGCCCCCGGCCACGGGCCCATCGCCAACAGCACCGTGCCGCGGTTGCGGACCCGGCCCGCCAACCGGCGCGCGAGCTGGGGCTGGACGCCCACCGGACCCAGCACCACCAGGTCGAACCCGTCCACCAGCGCCGACAACACCCCCGTCAGCTCCGCGCCCGGGTGCGGTACCAGCGCGATCCGCTCCAGGTCGACGCCGAGCTCCGCCGCCGCGGCCAGGCCGAGCTCGGGCAGGCCCGTCACCGCCGCCCAGGAGCCCTCGCGGGTGGCCGCCGCCAGCAGGGCCAGTGCCAGCGATGTCGCGCCGCGCACCGAGATCGTGCTGCCACGCTTCAAGCCGCCGCCCGGCAGCAAGCCCGCCAACGGTGGCAGCACGGCCAGCAAGTCGGAAGCCGGGGAAGAATCCAACTGCGCCGCCGTGCGGACACCCGGGATCGCCGCGAGCCCGGCCAGCGCGTCCGGCACCGCCACCACCGCTCACCTCCAGCACCACGTACTCGCACCGGGTAGGCGTACCCAGGAGAAAGTTATCGAACACTTGTTCGCATAGTGCGAGACGAGCGGCCCGCTGTCAAGCCGGGGGTCACCCCGGTGGGGCACCGGTGTTCCGGCACACTGGACGGCATGACCCGCACGCACCCGGGCATGGACGCCGCCGGCGTCGACACGCTGACCGACGCCGTCCTCACCGCGTCACGGCTGCTCGTGGCCGTGTCCGTCCGGTCGATCGCCGCGGCCGAAGACGGCCTCACCCTGCCGCAGTTCCGGCTCCTCGTGGTGCTGCACACCCGCGGGCCGCTCAAGCACGCGACACTCGCCGAACACCTCGGCGTCACGCCGTCCACGGCCAGCCGGATGGTCGACCGGCTGGTCGCCGCCGGGCTCGTCGACCGGCGGCACAGCCCGGTTTCGCGCCGCGAGATCGTGCTGGACATCACCCGGGAGGGGGCCCGGATCGTCCGGCAGGTGACGACCCGGCGGCGCCGCGAGATCGCCAAGATCGTCGCCCGGATGCCGGCGGAGAGCCGGCAGGGGCTCGTCGACGCGCTGACGGCCTTCGCCGAGGCCGGTGGCGAACCGCCCGCCGACGCGGCACCCGAAGCCATCTGGGGCTGACGGGCACCTTCGACACATCTGACGCGCTGAAGGGCACCTTCCTCACATCGGACGCGAGGAAGGTGCCCTTCAGCGCGCCGTGAACCCGGCCACTCCACCGCGGCTCAACTTGACCCCGACCGTTTGCCACTACAAGTATTGCCAACTGCAATACATAGGAACGGAGGCCCGATGAGCGGCGGCACCCCAGCGCAGCCCCGCGCCGCGCACCTGGGCGACTTCCAGGTGCGGCCGCGAATGCTGCTGATCGCCCTGCTCGCCGTGCCCGTCGGGGGCGCCGCCGCGCTCGCCGCGCTGGCGTTGCTGAAACTCATCGGCCTCATCACGAACCTCGTGTTCTACCAACGGTTCGACACCGCGCTCGTCGCGCCCGGTGCCACCGCGCACCCGTGGTGGCTGGTGCTGACCGCGCCCGTCGCCGGGGCGCTCGTGATCGGCCTGATGGCCCGGTTCGGGTCCGAGAAGATCCGCGGCCACGGCATGCCGGAGGCGATCGAGGCCATCCTGACCGGCGAGAGCAAGGTCGCGCCGCACGTCGCCGTGCTGAAGCCCGTGTCGGCCGCGGTCAGCATCGGCACCGGCGGGCCGTTCGGCGCCGAAGGCCCGATCATCATGACCGGCGGCGCCGTCGGGTCGATCCTCGCGCAGCTGCTGCGCCTGTCCGCCGACGAGCGCAAGACGTTGCTGGTCGCCGGCGCCGCGGGCGGCATGGCCGCGACGTTCAACGCCCCGCTGGCGTCGATCCTGCTGGCGGTCGAGCTGCTGCTGTTCGAGTGGCGGCCGCGCAGCTTCGTCCCGGTCGCCGCCGCCGTCCTGACCAGCACGCTCTGCCGCGGCTTCCTCCTCGGCACCGACCCCGTCTTCGGCCTGCCCGCCGCGCCGGCGCCGGGCGCGGGCGCCGACGTGCTCGCGCTCGTGCCCGGCATCACCGGCGGCCTGCTCGCGATCGCCGCGACGGCGCTGGTCTACCTCGCCGAAGACGGCTTCGCGCGGCTGCCGATCCACTGGATGTGGTGGCCGGCGATCGGCGGGCTGGTCATCGGCGTCGGCGGGCTCGTCGAGCCGCGCGCGCTCGGCGTCGGCTACGACGTCATCGACCAGCTGCTCACCGGGCAGGCGACGACGTCGCTGATCATCGGCGTCCTGGTGGTCAAGACGCTCATCTGGTCGCTGTCACTCGGCTCGGGCACGTCCGGCGGGGTGCTGGCGCCGGTATTCATGATCGGCGCCGCGCTCGGGGCGGCCGAAGGCGGCCTGCTCCCCCACGTGGCGGCCGGGTTCTGGGCGGTGTGCGGCCTGGCCGCGGTGGTCGGCGGCGTCATGCGCTCGCCGTTGACGGGCATCGTGTTCACGCTCGAGCTGACCCACGCGTGGAACTACCTGCTGCCCCTGGTGGTGGCGTCGGTGTCGGCGTACGCGGTGTCCGTGCTGCTGCTCAAGCGCTCGGTGCTGACGGAGAAGATCGCCCGCCGCCGGCTGCACCTGACCCGCGAGTACACGACCGACCCGCTGGAGACGTTCTTCGCGCACGAGGTGATGACGGCGGACCCGGAAGTCGGTCACGCGCTGCTGGCGTGCGCCGGCGGGACGGTCCCCGCGATCTGCCACCCCGACGACACGCTCCGCGAAGTGGCGAACAAGCTGGCGATCGGCGACGTCACGCAGGCCGTGGTCGTCGACCGGGCCGAACCGGCGCACGTCCACGGGGTCATCACGCTCGCCCAGCTGCTGCACGCCCGGCGCCGCGACCTGCACGAGGAGCACCACCGGGAACGGGTGCTCGCTGTGACGCGGGTCCCCGTCACGTCCTCGCCCGCCACCTCGTCCAGGGGGTGAAGCGAGAAAAGAGGACGAAATGCGCCGGATCCTGATCGTCGGCGGTGGCTACGCCGGGTTCTACGCCGCCTGGAAGCTGGAGAAGAAACTCCGCCGGAACGAGGCCGAGGTCACCCTCGTCGACCCGCGGCCTTACCTGACCTACCAGCCGTTCCTTCCCGAAGTCGTCGCCGGGGCCGTCGAAGCGCGGCACGCCGCCGTGTCGCTGCGGCGGCACCTGCGCCGGACCCGGATCGTCGCCGGGACCGTCACCGCCGTCGACCACGCGCACCGCGTCGTCACCGTGCGGCCGGCCGACGGGGACGCGTTCGAGCTCGGCTACGACCTCATCGTCGTGACGGCCGGGGCCGTCACCCGCAGGCTCCCCGTGCCCGGCGTCGCCGAGGAGGCGATCGGTCTCAAGCACGTCGAAGAGGCGGTCGCGATCCGGGACCGGCTGCTCACCTCGTTCGACCGCGCCGCCGTGCTCCCCGCGGGCCCGCAACGGCGGAAGCTGCTCACCGTCACCTTCGTCGGCGGCGGCTTCTCGGGTGTCGAAGGCTTCGGCGAGCTGCTGTCGCTGGCCACCGCGCTGCTCAAGCGCTACCCCGAACTGCGTCGCGACGAACTGGAGTTCCACCTGGTCGAGGCGTCGGGCCGCATCCTGCCCGAGGTCACCGACCGGCCCGGGCGCTGGGTCGTGCGCGAGCTGGAACGGCGGGGCGCGCACGTCCACCTCGACACGCTGGTGACGTCGGCGACCGGCGGGCACGTGACGCTCTCGACCAGCGAAGAGTTCGACTCGGAGCTGATCGTCTGGACCGCCGGCAACGGCGCGAACCCCGTCATCGGCAAGCACACCGACCTGCCGGTGGACGAGCGCGGCCTGGTCGTCGTGCGGCCGGATCTGCGCGTCGAGGGCGTGCCCGACGCCTGGGCGGCCGGCGACGACGCCGCGGTGCCCGACCTCGCCTCGCCGGTGCCGGGCGCGCGCACGGTGCCCAACGCGCAGCACGCCTACCGGCAGGGAAAGCTGTTGGCCCGCAACATCATCGCCACCTTGCGCGGTCGCGAACCGAAGCCGTACGTCCACCACAGCCTCGGGTCGATCGCGACGCTCGGGCTCGGCCGCGGCATCTTCCAGTACCGGCGGCTGGTGCTCACCGGCCGGCCGGCGTGGCTCATGCACCGCGGCTACCACGTGCTGGCGGTGCCGAGCTGGGAACGCAAGGTCCGGGTGCTCGCGGTGTGGCTGACCGCGGCGCTGTTCGGGCGCGACATCCTGTCGCTGGCTTCGGTGCAGCACCCGCGCGACGCGTTCGTCAGCGGCGGTGCGCGTCCGGAAAGGACGGAAGAACTCCCCGCCCCCTTCAAGGTATAGCCGAACCCGGGGCTTGCGGCAAGGCCGGGGTGATCACCCACAATGGCCCGCCGTAAGCCATCACCGGGGAAAACAGGGGACTGCGGAATGCGTGTTGTGTTGACGACGTGGGGCTCACGAGGGGACGTCGAGCCGCTGGCCGGGCTCGCGGTGGCCCTGCGGGAACTGGGCGCGGACGCGGTGGTGTGCGCGCCGCCGGACGACGACTTCGGCCGGTTGCTGGCGCGGGCGGGGGTGCCGCTGGTGCCGCTGGGCCCGACGGTCCGCTCGGTCGTGGCCGGTCCGAAGCCGCCGACGGCCGAAGACGCGTTCAAGCTCGCGCCCCAGCTGGTCGACGCGCGGTTCGAGACGCTCGCGGCGGCGGCCGAGGGAGCTGACGCGCTGCTGGCGACGGGCCTGATGCCGGCCGGCGCGCGAGACGTGGCCGACCACCTGGGCCTGCCGTACGTGTTCGCGTGCTTCCACCTGCTGGGGCTGCCGTCGCGGCACTTCCCGCCGGGGGCGCGGCCGGGCACGCCGTCCTCGCCGGACGAGACCGACAACCGGGTGCTGTGGCAGCAGGACGCCGAGCGGGTCGACGCCCTCTACGGGCCGGCCGTGCGGAACCACCGCGAAGCGCTGGGTCTGCCGCCGGTGGGCAACCTCCGCGACTACGTCTTCACCGAGCGGCCGTGGCTGGCCGCGGACCCGCTGCTGTGCCCGTCGGAGGGCCGGACCGACCTCGACATCGTGCAGACGGGCGCGTGGATCATGCCCGACGACCGGCCGCTGCCGGACGGGCTCGAGGAGTTCCTCGACGACGGCGAGCCGCCGGTGTACGTCGGCTTCGGCAGCATGGCCGCCTACGCGCCCGACGGCATCGCGCGGATCGCCATCGAAGCGGTCCGTTCACGGGGCCGCCGGATCGTGCTGGCCGCCGGTTGGGCGGGACTGGCCCCGATCGACGAGGGTGCCGACTGCTTCGCCGTCGGCGAAGTGAACCAGCAGGCGCTGTTCCGCCGGGTGGCGGCGGTGGTGCACCACGGCGGTGCCGGCACCACCACGACGGCGGCCCGGGCCGGCGCGGCACAGCTGGTCGTGCCGCGGATCGCCGACCAGCCGCACTGGGCGGCCCGGGTCGCCGAGCTGGGCATCGGCGCGGCCCACCTGGATCCGGTACCGACGGTCGAGTCCCTGTCCGCCGCGCTGGACACGGCGCTCGCCGCGCAGAGCCGGGCGAAGGCCGTGGGCGGCGAAATCCGTCCCGATGGCGCGATGGTGGCCGCGAAACAGCTCGTCGAACTGGCCGGGTGAGCACCGGGGCGGCACTTTCCCTACGAAAGTGCCGCCCCTTCGCCTCAGCCCGCGAACGGGCTCGCGTCGATCGCACAGGTCTTGCCCGCCGCCGGGAACGCCCCGGAAATCAGGTAGTCCCGCTTCACCTGCTCGGTGCAGGTGCTCGGCACGTACATCGACGAGTGGCCGTACCCCTCGGTGACGAACACCCGGGCCCGCGCCAGTTCCGCGGCGCCGTCACGGGCGCCCGCCAGCGGCGTCGACGGGTCGTAGCGGTTGTTCAGCACCAGGATTTCCGCCGACGTCGGACGGTTCCACGGGCCCGTGTAGCGGTCGGTGTCCTTCGCCCGCCAGAACGCGCAGCTCATCATGTCAGCACGGCGATCCGGCCGAAGTACGGCACGCGCCGGTCTTCGGATTCGGCGTACCGGCTGTAGATCGCCGGGTCGGTCGGGACATCGCTGTCGCTGCACTGGATCGCGTTGAACGCCTCGGTGCGGTTGGCGGTGTAGGGCTCACCGGCCTTGAACGCCTGCGGGGCCTCGTAAAGCCGCTGCAGCAGGGACGCGATGTCCGGCCAGCCGCGGGAGTCGGACAGGTCCGCGGCGGCGTTGATGATCCCGGAGTAGGTCCAGGTTTCGCCGTCCACGGTGATCGGCGCCTGCTTCGCGCGGGCGGTGATCGCCGTCCACTTCGCCGTCGGGTCGCCCGAGGAGAACGCGCACTTCGGGCCGGCTTCGGTGCACAGGCGCAGGAACTGGTCGAACGTCTGCGAGATGCCGGTGGCGACGTCCTGGCGGGTGTCCAGCGGGACGGTCTTCCCGGCGCCGTCGTGGCCGGTGGCGTTGCCCGCGAAGTCCATCGTGCCGTCGAACACCATGGCGCGGATGCGGTTCGGGAACAGGTTGGCGTAGGTGGCGCCGAGCTGGGTCCCGTAGGAAATGCCGTGGTAGGTCAGCTTCGCGTCGCCGACCGCGCGACGCAGCAGTTCGAGGTCCCGCGCGGTGTTGGCCGTCGAGACGTGCTCGAGGATCGGGCCGGCCTTCGCTTGGCAGCGGTCGGCCAGTTCCTTGGACTTGGCGTAGAAGGCGGCGTTGCCGCTCGGGTCGCCGGGCATTTCCGGGAAGGAGCCGAAGAACGACTCCTGCTCGGCGAGGGTGTCGAAGCACCGGACGGCGGTGCTGTTGCCGATCCCGCGCGGGTCCCACGAGACGACGTCGAACCGCGCGCGCAGCTGGTCGGAGAACAGCCACGGCCACTTCCCGCGTTCGCGCAGGCGTTGCAGGCCGGACGCGCCGGGGCCGCCGAAGTTGACGAACAGCGTGCCGATCTTGTGCGTGGGATCGGTGGCGGGCAGCTTGATGAGCGCGAGGTCGATCTTCGCGCCGGCGGGCCGGTCGTAGTCCAGCGGCACGGAAGCGGTGGCGCACTGGAAGCCGTCTGAACAGCCGGTCCAGCTCAGCTTCGGTGCGGGAATGCTGTCGACGGAAGCGGAAGCCACCGCCGGCCCGGCCACGACGGCCATTGAGACACCGAGCGCGACGACGACGCCGCGGACGATGCCTCCCCCAGGAAATCGACGCACGAAGAACCCTTTCGTCGGAGGAAACGATCACCTCCTCAGACGGGTGAGGGGGTGATCGGGTTGGCAGCCGCGCGGGAAAAGATCGCGGCCGCTTGGGGGTTGTTCGCGCGAAGCCCGGAAAGGGTTCCCGAGTGGGACTGTCGGCGGCGCGCCGGCTCGGCGGCGGCGCGGCTCGGCGCCGCCGGCCACCATCCCGGCCGGCCACCCGCGCAGGAGGCACTGGCGCACACTTGCGCCACTTAGCTACAGTACTAGGCAACTAGATAAATGGAGTTGCCGATGATCGAATTCCACCTCGACGCCCGGTCGGGTCTCTCGCCGTACCAGCAGCTCGTCCAGCAGGTGCGGCACGCCCTCCGCCTGGGCCTGCTCTCCGAAGGGGACCAGCTCCCGAAGGTCAAGGACGTGGTCGCCTCGCTCGCGATCAACCCCAACACCGTGCTCAAGGCCTACCGCGAACTGGAGCACGACGGCCTCGTCTCGGCCCGTCCCGGCGTCGGCACCTTCGTCACCGCCACCCTCAACGGCGCCTCCTTCGCCGTGCTCGGGTCGCTGCGGCAGGACCTGCGCCGATGGCTCGGCAAAGCCCGCAAGGCCGGTCTCGACGAAGAGAGCATCGAGGCCCTGCTGATGTCCACGTTTCGCGACTCCGCCAGAGAGGACATAGCGTGACCGTCCTGACCGCCCGGGGACTGGGCAAGAAGTACAAGCGCAAGTGGGCGCTGACCGGCTGCACGCTCGAGATCGAAGCCGGCCACGTGACCGGGCTCGTCGGCCCCAACGGGGCCGGGAAGTCCACCCTGCTGAACATCGCGTCCGGCATGCTGGAGCCGACCACCGGCACCGTCGAGGTCTGCGGTGGCACGCCCGGCAGCGGGCCGGACCAGCTGGCGAAAGTCGGGTACGTCGCCCAGAGCACGCCCGTCTACACCGGGCTCACCATCGAAGAGCACCTGCGGCTCGGCGCGCACCTCAACCCCCGCTGGGACGCCACCCTCGCCGCGAAGCGGATCGAACGGCTGGGGCTCGACCCGAAGCAGCACGCCGGGAAGCTCTCCGGTGGCCAGCGCGCGCAGCTCGCGCTCACCCTCGGCATCGCCAAGCGCCCCGAACTGCTGCTGCTCGACGAGCCCGTCGCCGCGCTGGACCCGTTGGCGCGCCGGGAATTCCTGCAGGACCTCATGGAAGCCGTCGCCGAGCACGGGCTGTCCGTCGTCATGTCCTCGCACCTCGTGAACGACCTGGAACGCGTCTGCGACCACCTCGTCGTGCTGGTGGACTCTCAGGTCCGGGTGATCGGCGAGGTCGAACAGCTGCTCGCCACGCACCACCGGCTGTCGGGGCCACGCCGCGACGTCGGGACGCTGCCGGCGGACCAGCTCGTCGTCTCCGAGACCCACACCGACCGCCAGACCACCGTGCTCGTGCGCACCGAAGCGCCGATCCTCGATCCCGCGTGGACGGTCGCTCAGATCGGCTTGGAGGACCTCGTCCTCGAGTACATGAGCAACCCCGCCGCCGCCCGCCCCGCCCTGGAGGTCTTGAAATGACCTGGCTGACCTGGCGCCAGTTCCGCACTCCCGCGTTGTCCGTGTTCGCCGCCCTGATCGTGATCTGCGTCGTCCTCGCGATCACCGGGCCGGAGCTGGTCGGGCGCACCAGTTTCTCCGACCAGGACACGATGTTCGGCGGGACGATCCTGGCGCTCTACGTGCTGCCCGCGGTGATCGGCGTCTTCTGGGGCGTCCCGATGATCACGCGCGAGCTGGAGACCGGGACGCACAGCCTGGTCTGGAACCAGACCGTCACGCGCAAGCGGTGGCTCACCACCAAGCTCGGGTTCGGGCTCCTCGTCGCGATGGCCGCGGGCGGGCTGCTGAGCGTCGCGGTGTCGTGGTGGGCGAGCCCGATCGACGCGCTCGCGGCGCAGCAGACCGATCGCGGGATGCTTTCGCGCATCATGCCGGTGGTGTTCGGCGCGCGCGGCATCGTCCCGATCGGCTACGCGGCGTTCGCGCTCGCGCTCGGCGTCGCGGTCGGGATGCTGCTGAAGCGGACCGTGGCCGCCATGGCCGTCACGCTCGTCGCGCTCCTCGCCGTGCTGCTCGTGGTGACGACTTTCGTACGGCCGTACCTGCTGCCGCCGCAGACCATGACGGTCCCGATCGTCAGCAAGGACATCACGAACATCACCGGCGACGAAACCGGCACCGTGCAGGAGATCGGCGTGCGGAACCCGGCCGGCGCGTGGGTGCTGGCGAACGAAACCATCGACCCGGCCGGGAACGTGGCCTCCCCGCTGCCGGACTTCGTGCAGAACTGCCTGCCGCGGCCGGGCCAGGGACCGCCGGAACGCGGCAGCCTCGAGCAGTGCATGGCACAGCTGGGCGCCCACGGCTACCAGCAGCGCCTGACCTACCAGCCCGGCTCCCGGTTCTGGCCGCTGCAGTGGCTCGAGCTCGCGCTCTACCTCGCACTGACCGCCCTGCTCACCTGGTTCTCCTTCCGCCGCGTCCGTCACCTTTCCTGAGCCGATTCCTGGGGGAATCATGCGCACTCTCGCGGTAGCCACCGCATTGACACTCACCCTGTCCGCGTCGCCGGCCGCTTCGGCGGCCACGACACCCCACCTGTCCCGCCCGACCGGCCACGAGCCCGTCGGTGTCAGCACACTGTCCCTTGTGGACAGATCGCGCCCCGATCCCTGGGTGGCGACCGTGCCCTACCGGGAGCTGATGGTCTCCGTCTTCTACCCGGCGACCTCGGCGCACGGGCCCACGAAGCAGTACATGACACCGCTGGAGTCCGAGCGCAACCTCGAACGGGAGAACATCCCGGGGCTGCCCCTGGACGTCCTGAGCACCGTCCGGACGAACGCCGTCGTCGACGCGAAACCGGCCGGGCGGTGGCACGGCCTGCCGCTGGTCGTGCTGTCGCCGGGCTGGACGCAGCCGCGCGCCACGCTCACCGCGCTGGCCGAGGAGCTCGCCAGCCGCGGGTACGCCGTCGCGGCGATCGACCACACCTACGAAAACCGCGCGACGACCTTCCCCGACGGGCACGTCACCGGCTGCGCCGCCTGCGAAGTCGACGACCAGCCCGGGTTCTGGGAGAAGTTCGCGCAGGTCCGCACCAAGGACACGTCGTTCGTGCTCGACGAACTCCTGCGCTCGAAGAAGTGGGGCACCCTGATCGACCCGGCGCGGATCGGCATGACCGGCCACTCGGCGGGCGGCGCGATCACGACGCAGGCGATGCTGGCCGACCCGCGCATCCGGGCCGGCGCCGACATGGACGGCAGCATCCACGTCCCGCTGCCGGCTTCCGGGCTGTCGCGGCCGTTCCTGTTCCTGGGCAGCATGGACAACTACGTGCCGGGTCAGCAAGGTCCGTACGACGACTGGGAAGCGGACTGGACGCACCTCACCGGGTGGAAGCGCTGGCTCATGGTGTCCGGCACGGTGCACAGCTCGTTCACCGATCTCGGCGTGCTGGCCGACCAGCTGGGTGTCGACATCGGCGCGTCGCTCGACGGGAGCCGGGCGCTGACGATCACGCGGAACTACGTAAGCGCTTTCTTCGACCGGAACCTGCGGTGCCGGCCCCAGCCGCTGCTGGCCGCGCCGTCGCCCGCCTACCCGGAAGTGACGTTCATCGGATGAAAACGACGATCCTCACCGCGGTCACCGCGCTAGCCTTGGCTTCACCCGTGGCTCCGGCTCAGCCGCACTCTCCGGAGGTCGATCCCGCCATGACGCTCTCCCTGCCCGCGCCGACCGGGAACCGGCCGGTGGGCAGCACGCCGGTGTACCTGAAGGACACTTCGCGGCCGGACCCGTGGGTGCCGTCGGTGCCCTACCGGGAGCTGATGGTCACGCTCTTCTATCCGGCGGCGTCCGCGCACGGGCCGAAGGCGCAGTACCTGACGTCGGCCGAATCCGCGGCACTGCTGCAGGACAGCGGCCTGGACGTGCCGCCGGACCTGCTGACCGGCGTGGTGACCAGCTCGGTGGCCGGTGCCCGGCCGGCCGGGCACCACCTGCCCCTGGTGGTGCTCTCGCCCGGCTACACCAAGCCCCGCGCCACGCTCACCGCGCTGGCCGAGGACCTGGCGAGCCACGGGTACGTCGTCGCGCTCGCCGGCCACACCTACGAGAACACCGGCACGAGCTTCCCCGACGGGCACTTCGCCGGGTGCGCGTCCTGCGAGGTGCCGCACGACGACGCGTTCTGGACGAAGCTGGAACTGGGCCGGGCCGCGGACGTGTCGTTCGTGCTGGATTCCCTGACCCGCTCGAAGAAGTGGGGCCCGCTCGTCGACGCGTCCCGGATCGGCATGGCCGGGCATTCCGTGGGCGGCGCGAGCGCCATCCCCGCGATGGTCGCCGACACGCGGATCCGGGCCGGGATCGACATCGACGGGTCGACGCACGTCCCGCTCACCGCACCGGGGCTCTCGCGGCCGTTCATGTTCGTCAACCACGAGCAGACGCCGAAGTGCGGTCCGGGGAACGTGGACTGGGAACGGGACTGGGCGCAGCTGACCGGCTGGAAGCGCTGGGTCGAGGTGGCGGGCACGCAGCACGCGTCCTTCACCGACGTCGGCCTGATCGGGGAACAGCTCGGCGTCGACCTGGGCACGACGAGCGCCGCGGGGGCGCAGGAGATCACGCGGACGTACGTGAACGCGTTCTTCGACCGGCACTTGCGGGGTGAGGCACGGCCGGAGCTCGACGCGCCGGCTTATCCGGAAGTCTCGTTCTGCCGTTGAGAACGGCGGAAGCGGCACCCGTGGGGGTGTGCCGCTTCCGCTGTTCCGTCCGGGCCGCGCCTCCGTCACGACCGGACCAGCCGGCGCAGCACCGCCGTGGGCGCCGGTGCCGGGCTCAGCGGCCGGTGCAGCAGCAAGCCGTCGACGGTGGCGGCGAGCACGGCCGCGGTCGCGTCGGCGTCCGGGACACCGAGGGCGCGCAGCCGGCCGCCCAGCAGCGTCCGCAGACCGTCGAGGATTTCCGCGATCCCCCGGCGCAGTGCGTCGTCGCGCGTCGCGGCGAGGTAGGCCTCGACGAAGAGCAGCGACGCGGGATCGGCGCCGGTGTACCGCTCGACCGAGCCGGCCAGCGCGTCGACGACCTCTTCGGCGGTGCGCGCCTGCTCCAGCACCGGTTCGACTTCGCCGGCCATCGCGCGCATCACGGCCAGCACGGCCTCGGCGAGCAGCGCCTGGACCGAGGCGAAGTGGTAGTGCACGACGCTGGGCGTGACGCCCGCGCGGTCGGCGATGACCCGGGTGCTGACCGCGGGCCAGCCGCGTTCGGGGACGAGCTCGGCCGCGGCGGCCAGCAGCCGCTGCCGGACCGCTTCGCCGCGCGCGGCGGCCGGTGAAGTCATGGAGACCTCCGATCAGGGCAGTCGTCCTGTACGACTGCCCTGATCGTACTCCTGACCGTGGGAGACGAGTTCGGGCACTTCACCGGCCGGGCGAACCGTCAGAGCTTGCCGCCCGCGACCGGCGGCATGTCCGGCGCGTCCCCGGCGTCCGTCGCCGCCTCGCGGTAGAGGTGGTTTTCGACCTCGAAGAGGTTGTCCGCGGCGCGCTCGACGACCGTGAGCAGCGTGGACATCTGGGCCACCTCTTCGACCTGCTCCTTGAGGAACCAGGCCACGAACTGCTCGCCGAGGTAGTCCTCCTCCAGCCGCGCGGCCTTCGCCATGGCCTCGATGTCGGCGGTCACCGCGCGTTCCTGGTCGAGGGCGAGCTCGATGGCCTCGTGGGCGCTGGAGAAGTCGTTCCGGACGTCGCCGCTGCCCGGGACGGCCACCGGCTGGTCCCGGTCGAGCAGGTACTGGACCATGGCGAGCGCGTGGTTGCGCTCCTCGATCGACTGCCGGTAGAAGCGTTTCGCCAGCCTCGGCAGGTCGCGGGCGTCGAACCAGACGGCGAGGGCGATGTACTGCTGCGCGGCGGTGAACTCGTGCCGGATCTGCGCCTGCAGGAGCTCGGAGAACTTCGAACGCTGGGTATCGGCCATGCCCCACAAGGTACGCGCGCGGGCTACGGACGGCGGGCGCCCCGGACGCTGTCCTTGACGGCGTCGAGCAGCTCGTTGCGGGCCGCGTTCAGGGCCCGGTACTCGGGCTTGCCGGGGTTGATCAGCTCGTGCCACAGGGAAACGACGGCGGCGCTGCGGTCTTCCAGCTCGTGCGCCCGGGCGATCACCGCCGGCGTCCCGATCACCTCCAGCATCGCGACCTGCTCCCGCAGGCCCGCGAGCGCCTCGGCGCCGGCCTGGTAGCGCGACCGGCGGTCACCCTCGTCGGTGAGCACCTGGTACCGGAACGCCGTGATCCGCCCGAAGTACCGCGTGATCTCCAGGTAGGACTCGCGGAGGTCGCGGTCCCACTGGCGCCGGTCCTCGTGGTTCAGCCGCCGGCGATCGCTCAGCCAGGTCGCGAGGAACGCGATCACCGCGCCCGCGAGCAGGAAGCCCCCGGCGACCGCGGGAACACCCCACCACGGCGCGGAACCCGGTGCGGCGGGGGCGAGGGCGGCGGGCACCGGCGGCAGCATGCGGGCACGATACCGGGGAAAGGCGGCAAATCCGCCGGAAGAATTCCGCCGGAAGCTACGATCACCCGCGTGCCGAGCCACCTTCCCGATCTCTCCGGGACCGTCACCTGCGTCACCGGCGCGTCCGGCACCCTCGGCCGCGGAATCGCCCTGAGGTTCGCCGAAGCCGGCAGCTCGGTCGCCGTGCACCACCGACGTCCCGGCGCGGCTGACGATCTCGTCGCCGCCGTCGAAGCCGCGGGCGGCCGGGCCCGCGCCTTCGCCGCCGATCTCACCGACGACGACGCCTGCCACGCGCTCCTGGCCGCCGTCGCGGACTGGGGTGGCCGGCTCGACGCGCTCGTCAACAACGCCGGTGTCCAGCCGGTCGAACCACTCGCGGACCTGACCGTCGAAGACTGGCGTTCCCTGTTCGACGCGACGTTGACCAGCGCCTTCTCCTGCACCCAGGCCGCCGCGCGGCTGCTGGGCGACGGCGGCAGCGTCACGCACGTCGCGTCGATCGAAGCCCGGCAGCCCGCGCCCGGGCACGTCCACTACAGCGCGGCCAAGGCGGCGCTCGTCATGCACGCCCGCGGCGCCGCGCTGGAGTACGGGCCGCGCGGGATCCGCGTCAACACCGTGTCCCCCGGGCTGATCGCGCGCGCCGGGCTCGAGCGGGACTGGCCCGAGGGCGTCGAACGCTGGCACCGCGCCGCGCCGCTGGGCCGGCTCGGCACCCCCGAAGACGTCGGCAACGCGTGCGTCTTCCTGGCCTCCCCGCTGGCTTCCTGGATCACCGGGCACGACCTCGTCGTCGACGGCGGGGTCACGGCCCGGCCGACCTGGTAGCCTGGAACACGTTCTAGTTCTGGGGGCGCGATGACCTTCCCGACCGTCGACGGCGTGCCGCCCGGGCGCGCGCTGCTGGGGTCCCGGATCCGCGAGCTGATCGAAGCTTCCGTGTGCGCGGGCGAGGACGCCGACCTGGCCGCCGCCGCGACGCGGGTCGAAGCGGTCACCGCCGCGCTGCGGGCGACCGGCGGCGCGCCACCACTGCTCCTGGCGGCCCTGGAAGGCGGCGGTCACCTGAGCGTCAACAACCCCGTGGAAGGACCGGGGAACCCGCTGGCCCCACCGCTTTCGTGGACGCACGTCGGGCCGGACGAGGTCCGCGCGGAGGTCCTCCTCGGCGCGGCGCACGAAGGTCCGCCGGGCCGGGTCCACGGCGGCTGGGTGGCGGCGGTCCTGGACCACGTGCTCGGCCGCGCCACCGCCGCGGCCGGTTTCCCCGGCATGACGGCGTCGCTGACGGTCGACTACCACCGGGGCACGCCCTATGCCGTCCCGCTGAGCGTCGAAGGACGGCTCGAGCGCCGGGACGGGCGGAAGCTGCACGCCACCGGCACCCTCCGCGCGGGCGAGGAGGTTTGCGCGACGGCCCAGGCGATCCTGGTCCGCTTCCGCTTTCCGGTGTCCACTTCGGACTAGCGCGCGACCGACGTGTGGCGGGGAGCGTCCGAACTGGACGACGCCATCAGCACCGCGCAGATCGGCACCGCCATCGCCAGCGCCGCCAGCACGAACACCGGGAACAGGAACGAGAACACCTCCGCGCCCGACGGGTCCGGGGCCCCCGGGTCGAGGTGCAGCCGGACCGCCGCCATGCCCGTGTAGTGCATGCCCGTCACCGCCGCCGCCATCACCAGGCCCGCCGCCAGGCGCGGCAGGAGCTTGTCCAGCCCGACCGTGAACCACAGCGCCGCCGTCGCCGCCACCACCGCGATCACCATCGACAGCGCCACCAGCACCGGGTCGTAGCCGATCGTGCCCTTGATCTCGACCGCCCACATCCCCGTGTAGTGCATGACGTTCACCGCGAGCCCGGTCAGCAGCCCGCCGAGCAGCAGCCGCCGCCAGGCGAACCGGTTGCGGACGCCGAACACCAGCAGGCCGCAGAACACCGCCGCCACCGAAAGGACCGCCGACAGCGCCGTGCGCAGGATGTCGTAGCGCACCGGCAGCCCCGGCGTCGAAAACCCGAGCATCGCGATGAAGTGCATGACCCAGATGCCGACACCGCCGATCGACAGCGCGGCGAGCCCGAGCCAGGTCAGCCGGGTGCGCGCGTTGTCGGTCGTGCGCGCCTGCAGCGTGCACGCGAGCCCGAGGGCGCAGCCCACCACCGAAGTGAGGTACGCGAGCACCACGAGCCAGTGGCCCATCGCGAAGTCGTCGTGGTCCATGTGCATGTCCGGGCTCCTGTCAGGCCTGCCGCTGCCGCGGCGCGTGCAACGCGGCGAGTGCGTACTCCGCCGCGGCGATGAGGGTCTGTTTCGTCGACTCCGGCGACCGCGCGTCGCAGGTGGTGATCTGGACCTCCGCCGGGATCTTCAGCGCTTCGCGCACCTGCTCCGGCGGGTGCTGGCGCGTGTCCTGGAACTGGTTGACCGCGATCAGGAACGGCAGCCCGCGCGACTCGAAGAAGTCGATCGAGGCGAAGCTGTCCGCCAGCCGGCGCGTGTCGACCAGGACGATCGCCGCGACCGCGCCGCAGACGAGGTCGTCCCACATGAACCAGAACCGGTGCTGGCCCGGCGTGCCGAACACGTAGAGGATCAGGTCGTCGGCCAGCGTGAGCCGGCCGAAGTCCATCGCCACCGTGGTGGCGAACTTCCCGGGCACCGCTTCGGTCCGGTCGACGCCGACGGCCGCGGCCGTCATCACGGCTTCGGTGCGCAGCGGGTCGATCTCGGAGACGGCGCCGACGAACGTCGTCTTGCCGGCCCCGAACCCGCCGGCCACGACGATCTTGGCCGAGGTGATCCGCTTGTCAGAGTGCGCGTAGTCCACTGAGGACCCTTTCGAGCAGGTCGTTGCGTTCGTCGAAGGAGGCGTCCGCGGTGAGCGTGTCGCGGATCGACACCTGGCCGGCGACCAGCAGGTCGCCGATGAGCACCCGGGCCACGCCCAGCGGCACGCCCAGGTGCAGCGCGACCTCGGCCACCGAGCGCTGGTTCAGGCACAGCTGCGTCACCGCGGCCAGCGGGTTGGTCGGGCTGTAGGGCGCCGTCCGCCCCTCGGCCGTCGTCTCGACGAGGGCCTCCACCGCCAGATCGACCGTCGGCCGGGTGCGCCCGGCGGTCCACGCGTACGGGCGGGCCAGCGACGCCGCGTGCCGCCGGCCCTCGCGTCGCCGGCCTTCGGTCACCGGGCCGCCCCGGGCCGCGCGGGCGTCTCGACCATCTTCCCGACCCGGTCGACCAGCAGCGTCATCTCGTAGCCGACCAGGCCGATGTCGCAGCCCGGGTTGGCCAGGACCACCAGGTTCGAGCCGTCGCCGACGTTCATCAGCAGCAGGAAGCCCTGCTCCATTTCGATGACCGACTGCACGACCCGGCCGGCGGTGAACAGGTCCGCGGTGCCGAGCGCGAGGCTTGCGAGCCCGGACGCGATCGCGGAGAGCTGGTCCGCCCGGTCGCGCGGCATCGCGTCGTTCGCCGCCACGAGCAGGCCGTCCGCCGAGACGAGCGCGGCGTGCGCGACGCCGGGCACCTCCTGCGTGAACGCCGACACCAGCCAGTTGCGGGACTGGTCGACCACTTCCGCTCCTTCCTGCCGGGTGCTCATGGTCATCAGGGGCCCTTCGGGTCGGTCGCGACCCGGTGGCGGGCCGCGCGCATGCCGCTGTAGTGCCGGGAAAGGTTGCTCCGCACCGCGGCCGGGTCCCGGAACGACGAGTCGGCGGGCTGCGGCTTGCGCGGGGTGACCGAGCCGGGGGCGAGCTGGGCGCCGGGTTGGCGGGTCGGCAGGCCCGACTCGGTGAACTCGAGGTCGTCCAGCGTGCCGACCGCGGCCTCGGCGGCGTGGCGGACGTCGTCGGCCGGGGTCGCCCACTCGCCGGGACGCGCCGGTTGCGCGGGCGGGTCGGCGAACCAGTGCGACAGCATCTGGTCGAAGATCGGCGTCGGCAGCGGCACGGGATCCGCGACGGCCGGGGGTTCCTCGACGGGCCACCGGGGTTCCGGCTCGTGCCGCGCGCTGCCGTTCAGGGCCGGCGGCAGCCCGGGCCGCGGCGGCAGGTCGACCAGGATCAGCACCCCGGGCACGTGCACGCTGGCGGTGATCCCGGCGCTCGCGGTCCGCGTGGTCGTCGGCCGCAGCCGCACGGTGATCCCGTGCGACGCGGCGAGCCTGCTGACCACGAACAAGCCCATCCGGCGGGTGGTCTCCGGGCTCACCGACGCGCCGGCGGCGAGCCGGGCGTTCGCCGCTTCGAGGTCCTCGCGGGTCATGCCGAGGCCGGTGTCGACGACCTCGATCAGCACGCCGCCGTCGAAGCCGCGGTCGGCGGTGAGCACGACCTGCTCGTCGGGCGGGGACGAGCGGATCGCGTTCTCCAGCAGCTCGGCGAGGATGTGCACGACGTCGGCCGCGGCCTCGGACTGCACCGACCCGCGGGGCGCGTTGCCGAGCGTGACGCGCTGGTAGTCCTTGACCTCCGACGTCGCCGCGCGCAGCAGCTCGACCGTCGCGACCGGCCCGACCTCGCGGCGCACCGGCCGCCCGCCTGCGAGGACCTGCAGGTTCTCGCCGTTGCGCCGCAGCCGGGTGGCGATGTGGTCGATCTGGAAGAGCTCGGCCAGCCGCTGCGGGTCCTGCTCGTCGGCTTCGAGGTCCTCGATCACCGACAGTTGCAGCTCCACCAGCGACTGGCTGCGCCGCGAGAGTGTCATGAACATCTCGCTGACCTGGATCCGCATCTCGGCCTGCTCGCCGACGGCCAGCCGCACCGCCTGCCGGTGCATGTCGTCGAAGGCGCGGGCCAGCTCGCCGACCTCCTCCTCGGACTCGACGGGCAGCCGCTCGGTCGACTGCCAGTCGACGTCCTCGCCCTCCCGGATCCGCTCGATGGTGGCGGGCAGCCGGCGGCGCGCGGTGTCGAGCGCGGCCGCGTGCAGCCGCCGGATCGGGGCGACCACCGAGCGGGCCACGGCGAGCGCGATGGCGAGGGCGCCGAGCAGGGACGCGATCACGAGCGCGGCGTCGCGCAGGGCGTCGGACCGGGTGAGGTTGGTCCGGGCGCCGACGGCGTCCGAAAGCGTCTTCACCTGGTCGTCGAGGATGGTCCCGAGCGCCGCGCGCTTGGCCGCGGGCCCGCCGGCGCCGGGGATGGTCGCGGCGGCGAACCGCGCCGCCACCGCACCGGACGGCAGCGCGCGGCGGATCTGCCCGGTGAGCACCGTCTCTTCGGCGACGGCGGCCGCGAGCGAGTCCGCGGATCTCCCGGCCGGCACTTCCTGACCGGCCAGCGACGTCCTCAGCTGCGTCAATGCTTTCGTGATATCGGCCGGCCGGTCGAGATCGACATTCCCGGCTTGGGCGACGATAGCGGGGATCAGCTCGCTCAAGCCGACGACGAAGTCGTGGTAGGCGGCGGTTCTGTCCCCGGCCGGCCCGTCCTGCTGGCGCAGTCCGGCCAATTTCCCCAATCGATCTTCCAGCGTGCCGGAAAGATCCGGGCCGAGCTGCGCGAATTCGGCGTCGTGGCGGATCGAGGCGGTTTTCGCGTCGACCGCGGCGGTCTGCGCGGCCGCGCCGTCGTGGATCACCTCCTCGTCGACGAGGCCGGTGAGCTCGGCGATCCCTTGCACGACCGGCATTTGGTCGCGCACGGCGCTCAGCGCGCCGGCCTGGGCGAGCTCGGCCTGCACGCGCCCACCCGCCAGCAGCAGCGCGACCAGGACGGGCAGCAGCAACACGACGGAGATCTTGGTGCGCAGCCGCCAGCTGCCGGGATTCCACGACGCGGCGGAACGACGGCGAAGCGGTTCATCTTCTTTCATCGGTGGCGTGGCTCGATTCGTACCGGTGACCCGAGAACGATTTCCGGGAACTTTTTTCCGGAATTCAGACCGGAGACATAACTCCGCGGGCCACGGTGCTGTCAAGGAAAGGCGGCCGTTTCCCCCGTACGCATCAGCTACGGAGGGTAATGGTCGGCGACGCGGTATTCCGGCTTCGCGAAGTGCGTGAATTTCCGTCCGCCGGGCCGTCCGCTTCGGACGGTCGCGGGCCGGGCCGACCCCCAGCCGGCCCGCACCACTCGCCGTGAAATCCGGCGAGAGGCGAGCACGACGGTCTCAGGGGCGCGTGAGCAGCGTCAACAGCCGTACGAACCTTTCGCGCCTGGGTGAAACGTCACTCCGCGTCACCACGGCTATTCTCGGCCGGGAAAGGAGCGGTGCGGGCATGCTGAAGATCCACTTCACGGACGCGGACCTGGCGAAGGTGACCATCGCCGAGGACGCGGACCCGATGTGGGAGCTGCTGATGAGCAGTTACCGGATCCGCCGGCCCGAGGGCGAGCCGTTCTTCGGCCGGTGGCGCAAGGGGTCGCGCACCGCCGTCCCCGAGTCCGGCCGGCTGCTGATGTCGGCCGTCCCGCCGTACGGGTACTGCCCGGACTTCCTCACCCCGGCCGGGCACGCCACGATCGGTGACGGTGTCTCGTCGGTGCTCGCGACCCCGGCGAAGGCGCTGGCCGGGGACGTCGCGGAGCTGGCGGCGCAGGGCACGCGCGTCACGCCGTGGCTGCGCCGGCTGGCCGGCGGCGAGACCCGCGAACTGCACCGGCTCGGCACGGCCCTGCACGACTACTACCGCCAGTGCCTGGCCCCGGACTGGGCGACGGTCCGCCACGCCGTCGCCCGCGACCGCCGCCGGCTGCAGGCGAACCTGGACCGCGGCGGGCCGCAGCTGCTGCTCTCGACGCTGCACCCGGACGTCACGTGGACGCCGCCGGTGCTGCGGGTGCGCTTCCCGATCGAGCAGGAGCTGCACCTCGACGGCCGCGGCCTCCGCCTCGTCCCGACGTTCTTCGCGCACGGCATGCCGACGACGTACAAGGACCCGGCCCTGCCGCCGGTGCTGGTGTACTCGATCGGCCACCAGCGTTTCGACAGCGACGCCGAGCCCGGGCCGTCCCTGGTGGCGCTGCTCGGCCAGACGCGGGCGCGGGTGCTGGTGACGGTGGCGACCACCCGGTGCAACACGAGCGAGCTGGCGGCGCTGACGGGCGTGTCGCTGGCGACGGCCAGCCAGCAGGCGTCGGTGCTGCGGGCGAGCGGGCTGATCACCACCGCGCGGTCGGGGAAGTCGCAGATCCACGAGGTCACCCCGCTGGGCCTGGGCGTCATCCGCGCCGGCTGACCCCGGGGCTTGCGCGACCGGCCCGCCAAAGCGAACAATCATTCGCTATGGAGTCCCGAGCCAGCTTCACCGCGGAGACGATGGCCCTGCAGCGGGCGTTCGAATCCCACCGCCCAGCCGGGCGCCGCCTCTTCGACGACCCGTACGCGACCGCCTTCCTGCGTCCGTCGCTGCGCGTCCTCGCCGAAGCGGCGCGGCTGCCCGGCGTCCGGCACCTCGCGTTCAGCCTCTACGACGCAGTCGCCGGGCCCGGACCGCGCGCGTCCGGCATCACGCGGACCAAGGTGATCGACGACGCCCTGACCTCGGCCATGACCGGCGAAACCCAGTGCGTCCTGCTCGGCGCCGGCTACGACACGCGCGCCCACCGGCTGCCCGCGCTCGCCGGCCGGGCCGTCTTCGAGGTCGACCACCCGGCCACCCAGGCCCGGAAGCGAGCCGTCCTGGGCGCGGGCCCTCGGTACGTGCCGGTCGACTTCGAACGCGACGACCTCCCGGCCCGGCTCACCGAAAGCGGCTTCGACCCGCGGAAACCGAGCGTGTTCGTCTGGGAGGGCGTCACCAACTACCTGACCGCCGAGGCCGTCGGCACGACGCTGGCCGCCGTGCACGGGCTCGGCGGCGACCTGGTCTTCACCTACGTCGACGTCCGCGCGCTGCACGAGCCGAGCCCCTTCCCCGAGGCGCGCCGGTGGGTGCGGGCCGTCGCGCGGTCCGGGGAGCCGTGGACCTTCGGGTTGCTGCCGGCCTCGACCGGCGCATTCCTGGCCGAGCACGGCTTCGACCTGCGACAAGACGTCTCGGCCCAGGAAGCGGGCGGCGGCTCGGGGCTGTACCGGATCGCGATCGCGGCGAGGAGGGCCGATGCCCCGCATCAGTGACGAGCGCCGCGCGGCCCAGCGTCAGCGGATCCTCGACGCGGTGATGACGTGCTTCGAGAAGGCCGGCCCGGACGGCGCGTCCATGCAGGACATCGTCGCCGAGTCGGGGATGAGCGCGGGCGCGATCTACCGCTACTTCGACGGCAAGGAGGCGATCATCGAGGCGGTCGCCGCCGACCGGCACGAACACGAGCGCGACCTCGTCGCCGCGGCGATCGCGGACGGCGGACCGGACGCGCTGAAGCGGTTCCTGGACGCGTACTTCGACTGGGTGGCCGACCCGGAGGAGGCCCGGCGGCGGCGCGTGACGGTCCACGTCTGGGCCCGCGCCCAGCACGACGAGCGGCTCCGGCGGATCGTCACCGAGGGGCTCGCCCCGCTCGACGAGGTCGGCCGGGCGCTGGCCGGCATGGGGTTGCCGGAGGGCGTCGAGCCGGACATGTTCGCGCGGGTGCTGCTCGCGCTGATCCAGGGTTTCCTGCTCCAGCGCTCGTGGGAGCCCGATCTGGACCCGCGCCGCTACCGCGACACGGTGACCGCGCTCCTCGATCGGGTGTTGCGTCCTTGAGCCGCCTGCGTGTTAGCCTGACGCCGTGCAGCGCCTGATGACGTCCTCGCGACTCGTAACCCGGCGCGCCGGCTGAACCCAGGTCGCCGGCGCGCAGCGTCGTCGATCGCGCTTTCCCGGGACCTGGCCTCTCATACCCGTCTTTCTCTTGGGAGATCAGCCATGTCCACGTCTTTCGCCATTCCCGCAAACCGCTCGGCGATGCTGCTGCGCCGCCGCATCGCCACGTACTTCGTCGGCGGCGCCGACGAGATCCCGGCGCTGGTCAGCGCCTTGGGTGGCCACTTGGTCCACGAGCTGTCCGTCGACATCAAGGACGGTGTTCGCGAGAGCAGCATGGTCTGCGCGGTGCTGCTGGCCGCGGAGGAGACCGAGCCGCTGCTGGACCGGCTGCGCGGGCTGACGCCGGTCGTTTCGGCGGAGCTGGTCTAGCGGGCTAGCCGAAGAGGCACCTCGAGCCGCGCGCCCGAGGGGCTCCGGCCCGACCGGCTGGCCGGCCGGTGGCGGCGAACCGCCGCGCGTGCCGGCGTCGGCCGCCTCGGCGGAGCTGGCCCAGCGGGCGAGCTGAAAGGCACTCTTCAGCCGCGCGCCCGAGGCGGCTTCGGCGCCGCGACCCCGGGCTGACGCCGGTCGTTTCGGCGGAACTCGCCTAACTGCGCACGAGGGTGCGCGGACGCAGGGCGTTCGCCACCATCGCCATGCCGCCCTCGGTGAACAGGGACTCCGGGTGGAACTGGACCCCCTCGATCGGCAGCTCCCGGTGCCGCACTCCCATCACCTCGCCCGTCGACGACCACGCCGTCACCACCAGGTCCGCCGGCAGCGAGGCCGGGTCCAGTACCAGCGAGTGGTAGCGGGCCACCGTCAACGGGTTCGGCAATCCCGTGAACACACCCCGGCCGTCGTGGGCCAGGGGTGAGCACTTGCCGTGCATCGGCTCCGCCGCGTGCACCACCCGGGCGCCGAACGCCGCTCCGATCGCCTGGTGGCCCAGGCACACCCCGAGGATCGGTACCCGCCCCGCCAGTGCGCGGACCAGCTCCACCGAAATGCCCGCGTCCGCCGGGTCGCCCGGGCCCGGGGAGATCAGCACCATCTCCGGCTCGAGCGCGGCCACGTCCGCGACCGACACCTCGTCGTTGCGGTACACCTGGCACGACGCCCCGAGGTCGCCCAGGTACTGCACCAGGTTGTAGACGAACGAGTCGTAGTTGTCGAGCACGCAGATCACGCGGCCGCCCCTTCCACCGTCACGCCCAGGGCCCGCGCCCCGGACCCGAGCTTCGCCAGGCACTCCGCGTACTCCTCCGCCGGGTCGGAGTCGTGGACGATGCCGCCGCCCGCCTGCAGCCGGATTTCGCCGTCGCACCACACCATGCTGCGGATCGTCAGGTACAGGTCCACATGGGACACCCCGAACGAGCCGACCGCGCCCGAGTACAGCCAGCGCCGCGCAGGCTCCAAAGAATCGATGATCTCCATCGCGCGCACCTTCGGCGTGCCCGTCATGGTGCCCGCCGGGAACGTCGCCCGGATCAGCTCGGCCGTCCCATGCTCGCGGGCCGGCTCGCCCCACACGTCGGACGTCAGGTGCATGACGTGCGAGTACCGCTCGACCTCCATCAGCCGCTCCACCGAAACCGTGCCGGGGCGGCAAACGCGGCCCAGGTCGTTGCGGGCCAGGTCGACCAGCATCCGGTGCTCGGCCAGCTCCTTCACCGACGAGCGCAGGTCATCCTCGGCGAGCCGGTCGGCGCGGCCGTCGCGGCCCCGCGGGCGGGTCCCGGCCAGCGGGCGGATCAGCGCCCGGCCACCTCTCAGCGTCAAGCACGGCTCCGGCGACGCGCCCACGGCTTCGAACTCCGGTCCGCCGTACCAGAAGTGGTAAGGCGACGGGTTGATCTCCGTCAGTCGCCTGTAGACGGTCAATCCGTCCACAGTGGCCGGCGCCGTCCAGGGGTTCGACAGCACCAGCTGGAAGACATCGCCGTCCAGGATGTGCTGCTGAGCTCGCCGCAGAGCGTGAACGTACTCGTCGTAGGCGAAGCCGAACGTCCCGGCGCCGACCGCGACCGTCCCGAGTGGAGCGACGACGAGCCCGTCGAGCGTCCGCGCGACCCGCTCGGCCGCCTTGCGGGCCGCCGCGGGGGTCGTGCCCCGGCCGATCACCCGGCCCTCGGTGACCAGCACCTCGGGCAGGAAGAACTCGTACACCGGCCGGCCGCTCGCCGGGTGCCGGCTGGGCAGCCGTTCGAAGTCGCGCGCGGCGTCGTAGGCCAGGAACCCGTACCAGGCCGCCTCGGCGTCGGTGCGGTCCGGCGGCAGGTCCAGCCCGGCCAGCAGGTCCACCGCCGCGGTGAGCGGCGCGGGCCCGTCGCCGCCGGGGTGCGACAGCACGGCGAGCTCCCCCGCCGCCAGCACCGCGTCCCGCCCGCCCGGCCCGGCGGTGAGCATGACGCGTCCGGCGGGCCGCAGGGCCGCCGCGGCCGCCACCGGGTCCACTGTGGACACCAGTGGGACGACACAGCGGTGCAGCCGGGCGCCCGGGGACAGCGCGGACGTGATCATCGCGCGACCGCCGGCACGCGGAACTGCGTCCGCTCGTGGTCGCCGACGGGCTTGCCCATCGCGTAGCGGAACGCGGCGAGCTGGATCGCCCGCGGCGGGCAGCCTTCGACGAAGATGCCGAGGTCCCGGCTCTCGTACAGGCAGTTCCCGACGAGGACGACCTCCCCGCGCAACGGCGGGAGCGAAACCTGCGGCCCGGAGATGACCGTCATTTCCCCGTCCCACTCGCACAGTTCGCCGGCCAGCGCCCGCATGGCGCCGGCGACGAACCGGCTGCACGCCGGGCACGCGTTGTCGGCGTGGACGTGGATGCCTTCGCGCGGCACGACGATCTCGACCGGCGCTTTCACCATGTCGAAGGCCAGCTCGTCGAGCGGGGTCCCGAGCAGCTCGATGTCGTCGAGGGAAAGGGGACCCATCCCCCGCGCGTGCGCGTCGCGCAGGTAGGCGACGCTGTCCGGGTCGAAGCCCGCCAGCGTCCCGACCGCGACGTCGAGCGCGACGGCGTTGCGGCTCGCCGCCAGGAAGCCGACCTCACGGGCCTGCCCGTCCATCGGGTAGTTGCCCTCGATCACGGTGGTCCCGTCGCAGACGACCAGGTCCTGCGGGCGCATCAGGTTCAAGTCCACAGTGGACTCGTCGACGCCGGCCATGTGCACGATCCGGGTCGTGTACCCGGGCAGCAGCCCGACCAGGTTCTTCATCGCGTTCGAGTAGACGACGCTCGCGTGCGTGCGCAGCTGCGGGACGCCGATGAAGTAGTCGCAGTCCAGGATCAGCTCGGGGACGGCGATCGGCACCCGCAGCGACGTCGCCCCGGGGATGCCGGTGATGCGCAGCGGCAAGTCGTCGAAACTGACGACGCGGGCGTACTTCGCGGCCTCGTGGTCACGCAGGATTTCGTAGATCGCGTGCGTGCGCTCGGCGATCACCGGCCGTGCCCCGTGTTCGGCGACAGCTCGGGCGATCGCGGCCAGCAGCGCCGGCCGCACGTGGAAGCCGGGCGCGGTCTGGAAGAGGTTCGGCTTGATCAGCACCTCCGCGCCGGGCGGCAGCGCGGACAGCGGGTCGCCGAGCAGGTCGAGCAGCCGGGCCAGGCCGTCCGGCACGTCGGCGTCACCACCGACGGCCGAGAGGGCGACCGATTCAGTCATCCGAGTCCTCCATCGCGATGACGCGCGCCGGTGCGGCCTCGGCGCCGGCGACCTTGGTGGGCAGCGCGATCAGCTGCACCACCTGCTTGGTCAGCTCGTGCATGTTCGTGACGTACTCCAGCAGCGGGATCCCGGCGGCCAGCAGCGCGTGGTGCACCGGGGACTCGCCGTCGCCCGGCCGCTCGGTGAGGCAGTCGAAGCCGATGAGACAGGCGCCGTTGTCGATCGCCCACTGCGCGGCCGACGGCGTCAGGTACGGCGGGCGGTCCCAGTAGTCGGGCCGGCCCCAGTTGTGCCGCAGGTAGTCGGTGCGGATGAGCAGCCGGTCGCCGGGCTGCCACACCGGCCGCAGCGCCTTCTCCAGGTCGTCGCCGGTCACCTCGTCCAGCTCGCCCTTGTGCGACAGGTCGGCGACGCAGGCGCGGCCGATCAACGTCTGCAGCGGCACCTCGTCGATGCCTTCGGTGCCGGGGTAGAAGTGCAGCTTGTACTCCATGTGCGTCCCGTTGTGCGGGAACACGTGCAGGTACGAGAACGTGCGCTTGGTGCCGTACGGGTCGGTCTCCGGCGTCATCGAGCGTTCGCTGACGAACTTCGGGAACCAGTCGGCGGGGTAGGACGGCATTCCGTCGTAGAAGCCGTGGGTGAGGTCGACGAGTCGGGGCACCGGGGTTCTCCTTGCTCAGCAGGTGAAGAGGCAGGTGTTGCGGACGTCGGGGTTGTTGATCATCGTGATGACGGTGGTGCCGCCGGGCGGGATCGCGCGCACGCCGCCGCCGGAAAGGCCGGACGGGGTCATGAACGCCGCCCACAGCGCGTACCACTCGGACCGCGCGCCGGTCTCGGGGTCGATCACCGTCTCCAGGTTGGGCCGCACGATCTCCTGGACGAGCGAACCGGTCCGCGAGCCGGCTTCGAGCGTTTCCCGCCAGGTCGCCGCGTCGACCTCGGGGCCGATGACGACGCCCTGGCCGCCGTAGAGGCCGGTCGGCTTGTACACCAGCTGGTCCTGCCGTTCGAGGCACTCGTCGATGCGCCCGGCGTCCGGGCCGGCGCCGGGGCGGCCGAGCATCCGGCACCACGGCAGCACGCGCTCGATCGCCGCCCGCTCGGCCGGCTCGAAGGCGTCCACGAACTCGGACAGCATCGCCAGGGTTCCCTTGTTGCTGAACACGTTCGTCGGCGTCCAGACGACGACCTGGCCGTTCTCGTGGGCGCGGAAGACCGGCTCCAGGAGCGCGTCGCAGTCCGGGTGCTCCAGCATTTCCTCGAGGCCGTAGTAGCGCAGGATGACGTCGACACGCGCACCGTCGAGGTATGGCTTCCCGGACCGGAACTCCAGGTCGCCGATCTCCCCCACCCGGCAGACGACGTCGTTTTCCTCGAGCAGCTCGGCGATCGCGCGCCGCTGGTGGCCGTACGTCGTCATCCCGCCGGGGCCTTCGACGATCGCCACCACCGGCTCGCCGGCGCCGATCGTCTTGCCCGCGTTGCGCAGCGCCTCGGCGAGGTCGGAGCCCATGTCGAGGAACCCGAGGCCGTGCTCGGCGGCGAACTCGGCGACCGCGGGGACCCGCAGGTACGCCTTGGGCAGCGTGCCCACCATGTCCAGGCCGCCGAGGGCGCTGCCGATGTTGTACTCCAGCAGCTTGAACGCCGAGCCGTCGTAGTAGACGTCGGCGCGGCCGTACAGCGGCGGCGGTTCCTCGCCGAGCAGCCGGGTCATCAGCGCCGCGTGCCGGTCGTCGATGCCGAGCGACCGGCGGAACCGGTCGAAATCGCCGTCGAACAGCCGCCGCGGCAGGCTGCCGACGAGCTCGTAGACCGTCACGAGGTCGCGGCCGAACGCCCGGTACTCCGCCTCGTCCACGACGACCGGCCGCGGCAGCAGCCGGGGCCAGGACCGCCGTTTGGTCTCCGACAGCTCGAGGCTCTCGCGCGCGTGGCGCAGCGGGCTGTCCGCCTCCTCGCACCCGGCGAGGTAGGCCTTGGTGATCCGCTCGGACCGTGCCGACATGGTTACCTTCCCAGGGAGTCAGGCGGAGACCGCGACGCGGGTCTCGCGCCGGGCCAGGATCGCCCGGTACTGCAGGATGATCACGACGCCGAAGGCCAGGTAGATCCCGGCCATCCCGGCCATGCTCACCACCGCGCTCAGGCTGATCAGGATCGAGTTGACGATCTGGCCGAACCGGATGTGCAGGTAGTACGCGGCCAGGTACCGCGGCCGGCCGTCGTCCGGCGCCAGTTCGGCGAGCAGCGCCTGCTGCACCGGGAGGTTCATCAGTTCCCCGACGGTCAGCACGACGACGGCGACGAGCAGCAGCCACGCGTCGTCGGTGACCGCCAGCACGGCGAACCCGCCCGCGTACAACGTGATGCCCGCGTAGAGCCGCGCGCGATCCGGCATCCGCTTCAGCAGCGTGTTGACCACCAGGGCGAACGCCACGACCAGGACCGTGTTGACCGCCTTGAGCACGCCGAGCATCTCCACACCGGTCACCGCGCCGAACGGGAACACGGGCTGCGTCGGGAAGTCCGTCGACAGCCGGATGCCGATCGCGGTGCTCAGCTGCCCTTCGAGGGTCAGGATCAGCGTGGCCGCGATGATCAGCCGGCGGAACGTCGAGTCGGCCAGCACGACCTTGTAGCCCTGCGCGAACTGCGCGAGCCCGGTCAACTTGGTCGGCGGCCGGGGGACCTCCGGCTTGGTCTCCGCCACCATCGTCACCGTGATCGTGAGGGCGAACGCCATCCCGATCGCGCCGCCGAGGATCACCGCGCCGAAGTGGGTGCTGTACAGGAAAGCGCCGAGCAGGGCGCCGGTGCCGAGGGCGACGTTGATCACCCAGTAGTTGACCGTGTAGACGAACTTGCGGTCCTCCGGCGGCGTGACGTCGATGATCGTCGCGTCGTTGGCGGGCAGCGCGAGGTTCGTCCCGAACTTCACCACGGCGTAGGAGAAGTAGACCGCGAGCGCGCCCCACTCCGAGTAGTAGGCGACCGCCATCACGACGAGGAACCCCGTGCCGATCAGGTCGCCGATGACGAGCACCGGACGCCGGCCCCAGCGTTCGGACAGGTGGCCGCCCACCAGCATGCCGACCAACGCGAACGCGGCGAACACCAGGATCAGCGCGCCCGCGACGGCGACACCCACGTGCGCCGCGAGGTAGATCGCGATGAACGTCAGGATCATCGCGTCGATCAGCTTGTGCACGAACGCGAGGCCGATCCGGACCCGGACGTTGCGGTGCAGGGCGAAGAAGCTCCTCATCGGAGGACCACCTCGATCAGCGAGCGGACGTGGTCCGCGCGGGCTTGGGCCTGTTCCGCGTCTTCGGAACCGGTGAGGATCACGAAACCGTGCCGGGTCTTGGAACTGACGGTCTCCGGCAGGACGTCTCCGGGAGCGAAGGGGAAGCTCAGGGTGTCCACATAGGGCAGTGCCTTCGCCGCATCGAGACCCTCGACGGACCGCAGAACTCCCGTGGGGAAGGAGAAGTACGCGATGTGCCCCACCGAGCCACCCGGCTCCGGCAGCGACGTCCGCCCGGCGAGCGCGGCGAACATCGCGCGCTTGACGTCGAAACCGCGCGCGTGCTCGATGATGTCCGGGATCTTGTCCCCGCCCAGCCGGGCCTGCGACTCGACGATCCGCGGCCCGTCCGCGGTGCGGATGACCTCGGTGTGCGCCGGGCCGCACTGGTAGCCGACGGCGTCGAGCAGCTCGACCGCGAGCGCGGCGACCTCCCGCGTCTCGGCCGTTTCCGGCTCGCCGAAGAGGTGACCCCGCTCGACGAAGTGCGGGAGCGGGCCGAGCAGCTTGCGCGTCACGCCGAGGACGTGGTGCTCGCCGCGCACGGTCATCGTCTCGACGCTGAATTCCGGGCCGCGCAGGTATTCCTCGACCAGGAGCGGGCCGGAGTAGGCCAGCGCGGCCAGCTCGTCGCCCCAGGCGGGCAGCTCGGCCGGATCGGTGAGCAACCTCGTCCCGCGGCTGGCCGACAGCGCGGCGGGCTTCACGACGACCGGCAGCGTGAACCGCGCGAGCAGGGGTTCGACGTCCTGCCAGCGGTCCGCGACGGCGAACCGGACGGTCGAGATGCCCTTGTCGTGCAACAGGGTCCGCATGGCGAGCTTGTCGTTGAGCAGGAACACCGAGCGCGGCGAGTTGACGGCCACGCCCAGCTCGTCGGCGACCTCGTAGGCAAGCTGCATGCTCTCCTCGCTGCCGACGTGCCAGACGTGCCCGGCACCGGTGTCCCGCACGGCCGCGCGGATCGCTTCGGCGTAGGCGCCGCGGTCGGTGAAGTCCACCAGCCACAGGCTCTCGGCGAGGCCCTCGACCTCCTTGAGGTACGCGGGCGCCTCCGCGCCGAACAGCCGCGTGGCCTCGGCCGGGTCCCAGATCGCGGTGATCCGGAAGCCCTCCGCCCGCGCCTTGCCGAGGTATGCCTTATAGGGCATCACCATCACGAGGTTCGGCATGTCTTCTCTTCCTCCCGGTCCGGGGTCCAGCCTCACCGACGCGGCCATCAGCGGGCCATCGGCGGCGCATCGGCGCGGGTTTCCACCACGATCTGCTGGGCGGCGGCCTCGGCGATCCGGCCCGCCAGGTAGGCGTCGGCGGCCGTGGCGAGGACGTGGCCGACGCGGTCTTCGTTCACCCGCAACGGGTCGACCCGCCCGCCGGGTTCGACCGACACCCCGGCTTCGCGGACCCCGGGCACCGCGGCCGCGATGTCCAGGCCGGTCACGGCGGTCACGACCCCGGGGTCGGCGGTGAGGTACCGGATGGCGGCTCCGCACTTCGGCTCGGCCACGACGTCGCCGGTGGATTCGCCGAGGTACTGGCGGAGCAGCAGTTCCATCGTGCTCCAGCCGAAGCTCGCGTCCATCAGCTCGGTGATCCGGTCGCCCGCCGGCCGCGGGTTGATTTCGATCAGCTTCGGGCCGTCGCCGGTGTACTTGATCTCCACGTGCGCGATGCCGAGGTCGAAGCCGACGGCCTCGGTCGCGGCCACGGCGGCCGACTCCAGCTCGCGCCGGACATCGCCGGGCAGCGCCGTCGGGAAGCTGTGCCCCAGCTCGACGAACCGGTTGCGGCCGCCGAGGATCTTGTCGGTGACGCCGAGCACGCGGACCGCGCCCGCCTCGGCCAGCACCTCGACGCTGACCTCGAACCCGACGAGGCACTCTTCGACGAGCACCTCGGGCGAGCGGGCCTGGCCGCGCCGGTTGGTCGTCGCGGAGCGGATCGCGGTGAACGTGCCGGTGACCTCGTCGAGCGTCGTGCAGCGGACGACGTGCGCGCCGCTGGTCTCGTCGACGGCCTTGACCACGCAGGGCAAGCCGATCTCTTCGGCGGCGCGCACGGCCTGTTCGGCCGTGGTGACCACCCGGAACTCCGGGACGGGGACTCCGCGCTCGGCCCACCGCCGCCGTTGCGCGGCCTTGTCGCGGGCGATCCGGATGGCGGCCGGGTCGGGACCGGGCAGGCCGAGCTGGCGGGCCGCCTCGGCGGCCTGGATCACCTCGTACTCGGCCACCGACAGCAGCGCGTCGAGCGGCTTGGCGGCGTCGACGGCCTTGACCGCCTCCAGCAGCGGTTCCAGCTCGTGGGTCGGGCAGGACACGAACTCGTCGACGCACGTTTCGAGCACCTCGGTGCCACCCGGCGTCGCGTGGTAGCGGTCCAGCCCGCAGCTGAAGAAGGTGACGTGCAGGCCCAGCCCGCGCGCCGCCCGCAGGGCGTCGAAGCCGGATCCGGACCGGTTCGACTCGACGAACCCGATGCGTCTCATGTCCGTTCCCTCACTCGTAGTCCAGGCCCGGCGTCCGGGCGCGCTTCAGCTCGAAGAAGTGCGGGTTGCGCGAGAGCGCGACCACGCCGTCGAAGAGGTCGGCCGCGTCCTGCCCGCGCGGGATGGCGTTGAGCACGGGACCGAAGAAGCCGGAGCCGTCGACGTGGATGGCCGGGGTGCCGAGGTCCGCGCCGACCGGGGCCAGCGCTTCGGCGTGGCTCTTGCGGAGGGCTTCGTCGTACTCGGTGCTCTCCATCGCGTCGATCAGCCCGGCCGGCAGGCCGACCTCCGCCAGCGCTTGCGCGACGACGTCGGGGAAGTCCTTGTTCCGTCCATTGTGGATCCGGCTGCCGAGCGCGGTGTAGAGGTCGCGCAGGACGTCCTCGCCGTGCTGATGCGCGGCGGCGACGCACACCCGGACGGGCCCCCACGAGCGGTCGCAGAACTCGCGGTACCACGGCTCGATCTCGCGGTCTTCGTTGAGCACGCCGAGGCTCATCACGCGGAACCGCAGGGTGACTTCGCGGTGCCGTTCGACCTCGAGGATCCACCGCGAGGTGATCCAGGCGAACGGGCAGGCCGGGTCGAAGTAGAAGTCGATCTTCACGGGGTCCTCTCCGGGGTGTGCAGCCAGCCGAACTCGTCGGGGGTCTCGCCGTACTGGATGTCCAGCAGCGTGTTCAGCAGGCGGCGGGTGACCGGGCCCGTGGTGCCGTCGCCGATCGCCCACTCGCCCGCCGGCGTGACCGCGTGCCCGACCGGGGCCAGCGCGCGGGCCGTGCCGCACGCGAACGTCTCCGTGATGCGCCCGGACCGGCAGCCGCGTTCCCAGTCTTCGAGGGTGACCGGCTCTTCGGCGACCGCCAGCCCGAGCCGCCCGGCCAGCCGGAGGATCGAGTCGCGGGTGACGCCGGCCAGCAGCGTTTCGCTCAGCGGGGGTGTCACGAGCCGGTCGCCCTCGACGAAGAACAGGTTGGAGCCGCCCACTTCCTCGACGTACCGGCGTTCGCGCGCGTCCAGCCAGACGACCTGGTGACAGCCGTGCGCGGCGGCTTCCCGCTGCGCGACGTACGACCCGCCGTAGTTGCCGCCGCACTTGATCGTGCCGGTGCCGCCGTCGGCCGCGCGGACGTACTCCGGCGACGCCCACAGCCGGATCGGCGCCGGTTCCGCCGCGGCCGGCCGGGCGGGGCTGCCGATGACCGCGAACAGGTACTCCTCGGCGGGCCGGTTCGACAGGTGCGTCTCGCTCGCGATCATGAACGGCCGCAGGTAGAAGCTGTGGCCGCGGGCCCGCGGCACCCAGTCGCCGTCGATGCACAGCAACGCCGTCACGGCGGCGAGGAAGTCCGTCTCCGGCAGTTCGGGCATCGCCATCCGGCGGGCCGACCGCGCGAACCGGGCGGCGTGGTCGCGCGGCCGGAAGAGGACGTGTCGGCCATCGGGCCGCCAGAACGCTTTCAGCCCCTCGAAGATCGTCTGTCCGTAGTGGAACGCCATGGTGGCCGGGTGCAGCGTGAACGCGGCGAGCGGTCGGCTGCGGGCGTCGTGCCAGCCGCGGTCGGCGGTCCACCGGGCGGTGACCATGTGATCGGAGTAGAGCGAACCGAAGCCCGGCATGCGCAGGAACTCTTCGCGTTGCTCGGCGGGCATCGGGTCGGTCCGCTCGTGGGCGAAGTCCAGGGTCGTCATCGTCGCTCCTCGCGTTCGAAGCGGGCCAGGGCCCGGTCGGCCAGCGGGCCGGACAGTCCGGTGTAGCCCGCCGGGTCCAGCAGGCCGGGGGAAACGTCGAGCAGGCCGGCCAGGTCCGCGCCGGTCCGCTCGGCCTCGGCGGTCGCTTCGGTCAGCAGGCGCTTGGCCGCGGCCTTGCCCAGCTTCGGGGCGAGGACGGCGTTGACGCGTTCGGACACGATCGCGCCCCGCGTCAGCCGCAGGTTCGCCGCCATCGCCTCCGGGTGCACCCGCAGCGTCTCGGCCAGCCGGACACCGTTGGCGGCTGCCCCGGCGGCGATCCGCAAGGCGTCCCGCAGCGGCTGCCACTCGGCGTGCCAGCCACCGGAGGAGCGTTCGTCCTCGGCGGTCATCGAGCCGAAGAGGACGACGGCGAGCGGCGGCAGCTGCCGGGCCGCGGTCGCCACGAGCGTCGCGAAGACCGGGTTGTGCTTCTGCGGCATCGCCGAAGACGCGCCACGGCCGGGCGCGCGTTCCTCGGTGACCTCGCCGATCTCGGTGCGTGCCAGCACGAGGACGTCCGCGGCGATCTTGCCGAGCGCGCCCGTGGTGACCAGCAGTGCCGAGGCGACGTCGGCGATCGGCGTGCGGATCCCGTGCCAGGGCAGTACTTGCGGGGCCAGGCCGAGCTTTTCCGCCACCCGGTCGGGCAGCACCGAGGCGGCACTTTCACGTGAAAGTGCCGCATTGCCGTCGGCCGCGTACTCCTCGTAGGCGGCGAGGGTTCCGGCCGCGCCGCCGAGCGAGACCGGCGGTTTCACCCGGCGCACCCGCTCGACGGCGTCGAGGACGAGGTGCAGCCAGGTCGCCGCCTTGAGCCCGAAGGTGACCGGCACGGCGTGCTGGGTCAGGGTGCGCCCGGCCATCGGCGTGTCCCGGTGGGTCCGGACGTGGTCCGCCAGGCTCGCGGCGGTCGCCAGCAGATCGCGTTCCACGCGGTCGAGGGTGGTCGCGCAGAGCAGCATCAGGGCGGTGTCGAGGATGTCCTGGCTGGTGCTGCCGCGGTGGACGTACTCGGCGGCGGCCGGGTCGACCGCGGCGGTGAGCCCGGCGACGAACGCGACCACGGGGTTCGCGGTCTCGCGCACCCCGGCGGCGATGGCCTGGCTGTCGAGATCTTCGGCGCGCACGGCCCGGATGGCCTTGGCCGCGGTTTCGGGGAGCACGCCGAGTTCGGCTTGCGCCTCGGCCAGCGCGGCTTCGGTGTCGAGCATCGCGGTCAGCAGGGCGTGGTCGGCGACGAGCGCGCCGGCGCCGGTCCCGGCCCACGCGGGGGCGAGCAGCTCGCTCACGCGGTCCTCCCCAGGTCGTCTCGTTCGGCGGCGATCCGCAGGCACGAACGCGCGATCGCGTCCGCGTCGCCGAGGATCACCGAGTTGACGCCGGGCCGGATGCCGGCCGCCGTCACCCAGTGCACCGCTTCCGTCGGCACGCCGAACGCGAAGCGGCTCACGTGGGGCCGGCCGGCCGCGTCCAGGACGTGGTACGGCCGGCGCGTCACCGCGAGGCCGCCCGTCTCGAACTCCTCGATGCGGTACGGCCGGCATTCCCCACGCGCCAGCAGCGCGCGCAGCAACGGGTCCGTCGTGCGCCGCAGGTCGGTGTCCGGCAGGCGGGCCTCGATCAGCGTCTTCGCGTGGACCGTGACATCGGGGCACGCGGCCGACCGCGCGGCGAACCGGCCGCCGGCCGCCTCGATCCGCAGGTCGGGACCGAGCACTTCGAGCACGCCCGCGTCCAGCAGCGCGCCGAACTGCTCGACGCGTTCGGCGGGCGGCCCGATCGACAGGTACGCGTTGAGCGGCATGTACCAGCGCCGCAGGTCGTCGCGGTAGGACGCGCCGGAGATGCCGCCGTGGTCGACGACCAGCCGGATCTCGTTGCGCAGGTCGCGCAGGACGTCCGTGGCCGCCTTGAGCGGGCCGGTCACGTTGCCCTGCTGCGCCTCGGCCAGCTCCGTGTCCACATAGGACCGCAGCCAAGCGCGGAACGTCGCCGTCGAAGCGAGGTCGGCGGCCGAGTACGGCGCCGCGACCCCTCTCCAGTCCCACGTCCGCTCGACGCCGAACTTGGCCAGCACGATCCGCTGGGCCTCGGTTTCCCGCACCGCCAAGGGATCCGCGGGCACTTCCGCGGGCCCGGCCGCCCCGAAGGCTTCGGTGAACTCCTCGGCGTCGCACGCGCATCCCCGCTCCCGCACCACGGCCGCGTAGAAGACCGTCCGGACCTCCTGATCGATCAGCGGCCAGACGTCCCGGCGGAAGTCGGCACCGGCCCGCAGCCGCTCGATCACCGACGTGGTGAGGAACCGCGGTTCGTGCCGTCCGGACGCACCCTTTTCGTTGCGGGCGCGGGCCTGGTACGGGACGCCGCGCCGCGAGCCGGCGACCAGCCGCGGTTCCCGTCCGGACGGCACGTACGCCAGCGCGCCGCCCGGCTCGCGGACGAACTCGCCGCCGCGGCCGAGGGTGAGCAGGGCCAGGTGGTCGAAGAAGTTCAAGCCCATCCCGCGCAGCAGCACCGGCTCCCCCGCCGGCACGTCGTCGAGCGACGCGTCGGCCGGGTTGCCCGGCGGCACGTACCGCAGGCCGTGCCGGTCGGCGTACCGGCTCAGGCCCGCCTCGGCCGGGCCGAGCTCGTGCGGCTGGTGGCCCAGCGCGAGCACGACGGCGGCCAGCCCGCCGATGGTCGTGCCGTCGTCGAGCACGACGTCCTGCCGGCCGCCGCCGGTGTCCCGGACGTCGACCGCGCGCGCCTGGTGCGCCACGAACGCGAGCGACGGCGGCGCGGTCCGCGTGATCCGCCGCCGCGTCCACCGCAGGTAGCTGCCGTAGAACGCCCGCGACGGGTAGTCGTCCGGCCCCAGCCCCTCGGCTTCGGCGCGGACGGCGTCCGGCACGTCCGGGCTGCCGAGCAGGGCGATCGACCGCGCCCACTCGTACAGGCTCGGGCCGCGCACGACCGGGCCGGCGCAGTCGACGGTGTCGTCGACGAACATCGTCACCTGCGAGGCGACGGTGTTCATCAGCAGCAGGCGGTCCTGCGTGCTGCGCCACACCTGGCCGCCGTCGGCCAGCCGCGGGTCGACGAGGTGCACGACGAGCCGCTGGCCCCGCGGCACGAGCGCGCGTGCGTTGGCGCTCAGCCGTTCCGCGACCGACAGCCCGCGTGGGCCGAGCCCGACCACGGCGATCTCCGACGTCTCCCCGAACACTGTCTCCCACTCCCGTACTGGTTTCGGTCAGCGTCTTTGCAAGGTGCGGCCCAAGCCCGCCGCGGCGCCGGCCAGCCGGGTCATCAGCCCGGCGAACTGCTCCGGCCGCAACGCCTGCTTGGCGTCGCACAGCGCCTGTTCCGGCTGGACGTGGACGTCGATCAGCAGCGCGTCCGCCCCGGCCGCGACCGCGGCGAGCGACAGCGGCTCGACCAGTTCCGGCCGCCCGCCCGAGTGGCTCGGGTCGACGATCACCGGCAGGTGGGTGCGCTGCTTCCACAGCGCCACCGCCGTCAGGTCGAGGGTGAACCGCGCGGACGGCTCGAACGTGCGGATGCCGCGTTCGCACAGCACCACCTGGTCGTTGCCCTCCAGCAGCAGGTACTCCCCGGCCGCGAGGGTCTCCTCGACGGTGCAGCCGAACCCGCGTTTGAGCACCACCGGCAGGCCGCTCTGGCCCACCGCGCTCAGCAGCGCGAAGTTCTGCATGTTCCGCGCGCCGATCTGGAAGCCGTCGACGACCTCGGCCAGCCGCTTGACGTGCTCCGCGTCGACGACCTCGGTGACGAACGGCAGGCCGGTCCGCTTCCGCGCCTCGACGAGCAGCTCCAGGCCCGAGAAGCCGAGGCCCTGGAACGAATGCGGTGACGTCCGCGGCTTGAAGACCCCGCCGCGCAACGCGACGGCGCCGTGCTCGGCCACGATCTCCGCCGTGGCCAGCATCTGCTCCGGCGTCTCGACCGCGCACGGGCCGGCGATCACCGCGACCGAGCCGTCCCCGATCGTCGTGGAGCCGAGGGCGACCTCGGTCCCGGCCGGACGCAGCTCCCGGCGGCCCAGCCACGCCTCGCCGCCCCGCGGTACGCGCCGGGTGGGCGACGGCAGGTCGGCCGCCGCGGCGAGCAGATCGGCGTTGTCCACTCCGGACACCGGGAGGACGTGGCTCGCGCCGAGGCGGTACACCTGCGTCGGTGAGCCGGCGGACTCCAGGTACCGCAGCCAGCCGTCGACCCGGGCGCGGGTCACGGTCTCGTCGAACACGAGCAGTTGGTCTTGGTGGGTCACGGCGATCGTCTCTTCTCTGGTCACGCGAGCGCGTCGCTCGTCGCGAGGGTTTTGCCCCGGCGGTCCCGGACGTGGACGGCGAGGTCCTTGTACTTGTCGCGCAGGAACCGCTTGAGCGACTTCCCGGTCACGCCGAGCGGGAAGTCCTCGTCGCCGGTGGCGACCTCGACGACCGACAGCTCGGGTTTCCCGTTGGCGCGCAGGGCTTCGTTGGCCGCGAACAGCACCTTCTCGGCGTCCACGTCCCGGCCGGTCACGACGGCCACGGCCACCTTTTCGCCGCCGTAACCGCCGGCGACGACGGTGCAGTCCTCGACGCCGGCGACCTCGTTGAGGATCAGTTCCTCCATCAGCACCGAGTAACCGGGGCCGTCGGCGGTGTGCACGACGTCGACCGCGCGGTCGACCTGGTAGAAGTTGCCCTCTTCGTCGCGGTAGGCGACGTCCCCGGTCAGCCAGTAGCCGGCGAGCTTGCTGCGGTAGTAGGTGTCCTGGTTGCCCCAGTAGCCCACGGTCATCGACGGCGGTTTCGCGCCGAGGAAGCCGTACTCGTAGGGCTCGGCGAGCGTGCCGTTCTCCCGCACGATGGCGACTTCGGCGAAGCCGACCGACTTGCCGACGCAGCGGTCGTTGCGCTCGGTCGCGAGGGTGCGCGGCTGCATGAGCACGCCCCAGCCGAGTTCGGTGGTGCCGAGCCGGTCCAGGAACGCGGCCGGCGGCCGTTCGGGCGACCGGCGGCCGAGGATGTTCTTCAGGTGCCGCTCGTGGATGGCGTCCGCCATGGACACCCAGATGTTGACCGAGTCGAGCGCGCCCGGCGGCGTCTCGATTGCGGCGAGCTCCGGGTAGGCGTGCCCGAAGGCCATCACCATCGTCGGCTGGTGCTCCTCGACGGCGTCGGCGAGTTCGGCGCCGGAGACGTCGCGGTGCACGACCATCGGCTGGCCGCCCAGCACGGCGTAGGCGTTGAACGACACACATCCTTGGTGCGACTGCGGAAGCGTGTTGAGGATGAGCGCGTCCGGCTCTTCCTGGTAGTTCACCGCACGCCACTTCGGACCGTCCAAAATGGTCTTGTGCGTGTGGATCACGGGCTTGGGCAGGCCGGTGGTGCCGGAGGAGTGCATGAGACCGACGGGGTCGTCCGGGTGGTGGCGGAACCGGGCGGCGTCCGGCAGGACGGCCGGCGGCGGACCGGTCTGGTCGGTGTGGACCCACTTCAGGTTCAGCCGGTCGAGGTCCGGGGCGATCCGGGCGAGGCGTTCGGCGTCGGTGTAGAGGCCGGTGGCCCCGCTGCGCTCGATCAGGGCGACGGCGCTGTCCCGCTTCGCGTTGCTGTTGATCAGCATGGAGATCGCGCCGATCTGCGCGAGCGCCGAGAGGTGCAGGAAGTACTGGATGGAGTCCGGCGGGAAGACCGCGACCCGGTCGTGCGGGCGGACGCCCCGCTCCAGGTACCAGACCGACCAGCTCTGCACGAGGTGGTCGAGGTCCCGCAGGCTGAACCGGTGCTTGGTGCCGCCGTCGGTGTAGGGGATCGGCGTCAGCGAGTGGATGAAGGGCTCGTCCGGGAAGGGGTTGAGCTCGAGCATCGCGGGCAGCAGGTTTCCCCCGCCGATGCTCGGATCGGCGAGCACCCGGGCACGCAGCTCGGGGCTCAGGACGGTCTTGTGCGTGAACTCCATGGCATCACTTTCTGCTGCGGGACCGCGGCTTTTGCTCCTGGTACCGAGGATGCCGGGCCCGGCCATCGGCGCGGCCTTGCCGGTGCATCGGCCCTGCATCGGGGCGGATGCATTGCGCGGCAAGGGTTTGCGGTGCGTGCCCGAGTTGTCACAGAAGGACAGAAAAACCCCGCGGCTCGCGCGGGGTTCTCCGGTGGACCGGGATCAGCCGAGGCTGCACTCCAGCTCGCCGACCGAGGGCAGCGCCCGGCCGAACGTCGACAGCAGCGCCTCGTGCTCCTCCCCCTTCGCCCGGGCGTGTTCCCGGACCAGGGCGTGGAAGTGGTACCGCCCCGCCGTCCGCTGCCGCAGCACGTGCGCGTCGAACAGCTCCTCCAGCACCCGCTCGACCGCCGGCCCCGGCTGGTTCACCAGCAGCGCCGCGTCGGTCGCGTCGAACTCCTCGCCGGCGAACGCCCCCAGCGCCCGGAACAGCCGGCGCTGCGCAGCCGTCAACCGCTCGTACGACACCTCGAAGCGCGACACCACACTCCGGTCCTCCAGGCTCAGCTCGGACAGCCGCTGCCCGCGGTCGCGCAAGCGGAACGCCAAGTCCTCCAAGGACCACGCGGGCCGGTTGTGGAAGCGGCACGCGGCGATCGTGATCGCCAGCGGCAGGTTCCCGCACAGCGCCACGATCTCCGCGACCGCGTCCGGCCGGGCGGCGGTCCGCTCCGGGCCGGCGATCCGGGTGAACAGCGCGGCCGCGTCCGACGACGGGAAGACGTCCAGGGAGCGGGACGTCACCCCGTCGAGCCCCGCCAGGCGACGGCGGCTGGTGATGATCACCTGCGCCTTGCCCGTGCCGGGCAGCAGCGGGCGGACCTGCCGCGCGTCGAGCGCGTTGTCCAGCACCACCAGGACGCGCCGCTCGGCGACCTCCGCGCGCCAGCGGGCCGCGCGCTGCCGGGCGTCGCGGGGGATCCGGGACGGCGGGAGCCCGAAGTCCAGCAGCAGCCGCTCCAGCGCCGCGTCCGGTTCGAGCGGCGCCTGGTCGGCGGTGTGCCCGTGCAGGTCGATGTAGAGGTGGCCCTCGGGGTACCGGTGCGCGAGCTGGTGGGCGAGCCGGACCGCCAGCGTCGTCTTGCCGGACCCGGCCATCCCGTCGACGGCCAGGATGCTCAACGCGGTCCCGGCGGGCCGGCTGCCGGCCAGGAACCGCAGCTCCTCGGCGCGGCCGGTGAAGTGCGCGGTGTCGTAGGGCAGGAACGAGCGGCCGGCCGCGGGCTCGGCCGGCCGCCGCTTCGGCGGGTCGTCGCGCAGGATCCGTTCGTACAGCTCGCGGATGCTCGCCCCCGGGTCGACGCCCAGCTCGTCGCGCAGCATCCGCCGGCCCTGTTCGTAGGCGTTGAGCGCGTCGGCCGTCCGGCCGCACCGGTGCAGCGCCAGCATCAGCAGCTTGCGGGTCTCCTCGCGCAGCGGGTGCCGCGAGACGAGCTCGCCGAGCTGCGGGACGAGCGACGACGCCTCGCCGGCGTCCAGGCGCAGCCCGATGAGCCGTTCGGTCGCGGTCAACCGGTTCTCCTCGAACCGCGCGGCGACGATCTCGAACACCGGGCTGTTCAACCCGGACAGTGCGGGGCCGTTCCACAGCGCGAGCGCCGCCTCCAGGTGCTCGACGGCCGCGGTGGCCCGCCCGGCCGCGGCCGCCGCCGAGGCCGACCCGACCAGCGCGGTGAACCGGTGCGCGTCGACGTCCTGGGGGTCGGCGGTGATCCGGTAGCCGGGACCGTCCTTGACCACGAGGTGCTTGGCCGCCCCGAAGCTGCGTCTCAGCGCGGCGACCGCGTTGTGCAGCTGTCTTCGCGCGGTCACCGGCGGCTCACCGTCCCACATGGCCTCCAGCAGCCGGTCGGCGCCGACGACCTTGTTCACGCTCAGCAGCAGCATCACCAGCAGCCGCTGCTGGCGCAGACCGCCGAGGTCCACCCGCTCCCCGTCACGCTGGACCCGCAGGGTGCCGAGCAACTCGAAGTACATGCGATCCTCCCCACCGTACGCGGGCGGCTACCGTTCGCAGCGGTCACCGCCGAACTCGGGAAACATAGCCGAGAAATGCGCTCGGCAGGACGGAACAACCGACAGGGTGTTTTCGCCACGGTACCGCCGGGAATGATCGACTCGGTCCGTACACGAATCGTCGCAATTGGCCGACGAATATGTCCGACACGATAGCGGCGGGTTCGGTGTGTGGTTTTTTCATAGCCCGTTCGGTGACGGCACAAATCACCGCGCGGGCGAATGCCTACGGCGGTGGCGCGAGTGCGGGGGCCCGGTAGGCGCCGACCTCACCGGGGCCGGTCAGCCCGAGGCCGGCGAGCTCGCCGACCACGGCCGCGGCGAGCCCCGGCCGCGTTGCGACAGCCACGTGCGCAGGGCCATCCACCTCCACCCGGAATCCCCGGCCGAGCAAGCGGACGCGCAGGTCCCGAGGGCGGATCCCCGCCTCGGCCAGCCGCGCGCCCACCGCGATCTCGGCGCGTTCCACCAACCCCAACCTTCCTAAAGAGACGGGCACCCCCACGGAGATACGTGAGGCCAGGCAAGGTGTCGACGGCTTGTCCGCCACGGGCAGCGACCACGCGGCCGCGAGCGCCCTGACCTCGGCTTTTCCCAGCCCCGCCGCGGCCAGCGGCTCGACGACGCGCAGCTCGCGGGCCGCGCGCAGGCCGGGGCGGTGCAGGGCGCGGTGGTCGTCGGCGTGCGTGCCGGTCGCCACGTGCGCGAACCCGCGCCGCAGCGCGAGCGCGCCGATCGCGTCCAGCACCGTGCGCTTGCAGAAGTAGCAGCGGTCGCCGGCGTTGTCCCGGTACCCGGGAACGGCGAGCTCACCGGTCGCGACCTCGGCGAGCTCGACGCCGAGGCCGGCCGCGATCCCCCGCGCCGCAGCGAGTTCCGCCCGTGCGAGGCTCGGCGAGTCGGCGATCGCGGCCAGCACGCGGTCGCCGGGCAGCGCCCGCGCGGCCGCGGCCAGCACGAGCGCCGAGTCGACCCCGCCGGAGAACGCGACGGCGACGGCGCCGAGCTCCCGGACCCGGGCGAGCAGGCGGTCTTCGATTCCGGTCTCCATTACGGCGACCCCGCTGGTGGCGCGGTCACGGTGCGCGTATTTCGGCAAAAGAACAGCACTTGTCCTCCGCTCGAGGCGTGTTGCGTGCGGTAAGTCGATCGCGGCGGGTCCACCCAGTCAACCCATTGCCGTATTCGTGCGCTATCCCCCGGGAGCAGTTTACATACGACGCGCGAGAAGGCTAACGTGTCGAAGGTGGTATCGACTGGGGTTACGGCGGCGACCGCCGATCTGGGCTTTGCGCGATTGGACCTCGACCGGGCCGCCCGGACCGGCGACCCGGAAGTGGTGTTCGGCGCGGGGAAGACGCCGGAGCAGATCGCGGCGGCGCTCGCGCGGCTGCACGAGGCCCATCCCGGCCGCGCGGTGCTCGCCACCCGCGTCGGCGAAGAGGCGCGCGCCCTGTGCCGGGATCGCTTGCCCGGCGCGGACATCGACGACGCCGGCCGGACGGTGACGCTCGGAACCGTACCGCCGCCGCGCGGCACGGTGGCCGTCGTGTGCGCCGGGACGTCGGACCTGCCGGTCGCGCGGGAGTGCGCCACGACGGTCGCGGTCTTCGGCGCGGAGCCGGACCTCGTGGTCGACGTCGGCGTGGCCGGGCTGCACCGGCTGCTGGCCGAACGCGACCGGATCGCGGCGGCCGACGCCGTCGTGGCGATCGCCGGCATGGAGGCCGCGCTGCCGACCGTCCTCGGTGGACTGTGCGGGAAGCCGCTGATCGCGGTGCCGACGAGCGTCGGCTACGGCTGGCACCTCGAGGGCCTGACCGCGTTCCTGACCATGTTGAACAGCTGCGCCCCCGGCGTGGTGACGGTCAACATCGACAACGGCTTCGGCGCGGGCGTCGCCGCGGCCCGCGTCGCCCGGCAGTCGGTGGCGCCGTGACGGTCGCGTGGATCGACGCGGGCAACGGCTGCGCCGGCGACATGCTGCTCGCGGCGCTGGTCGACGCGGGCGCGGACTTCGACGCGATCACCGAAGGCCTGGCCGGGCTGGGCGTCGACGGCATCCGGCTGACCGAACAGGTGGTGCGGCGCCACGGCCTGCGGGCGCGGCACGTCGTCGTCGACGCTCCCGAGACGCGGCACGCCCGGCACCTCCCGGAGATCCTCGGCCTGATCTCCGCCGCCGCGCTGCCCGACGCCGTGAAAGCCTTTGCCACCAAGGTGTTCGACCGGCTGGCGGACGCCGAAGCGGCCGTGCACGGCATCGGCCGCGACCACGTGCACTTCCACGAAGTCGGCGCGCTGGACGCGATCGCCGACATCGTCGGGTGCGCCGTCGGCCTGGACGCGCTCGGCCTGCTGGCCGCGACCGTGACGGTCTCGCCGATCGCCGTCGGGGCCGGCACGGTGTCCGCGGCGCACGGCCGGCTGACCGTGCCGCCGCCCGCGGTGCTCGCGCTGCTCACCGACGCGGGCGCGCCGGTCGCCGCGCACCCGGCGGCGCGGGAGCTGTGCACCCCCACGGGCGCCGCCCTGCTGGTCACGCTGGCCGGCGCCTACGGCCCGATGCCGGCGTGCGTACCGGTCAAGGTCGGCGTCGGCGCGGGCACGGCCGATCCCCCCGGGCACGCGAACATCGTCCGGGTCGTCGTCGGTGCGGCCTCGGAAGAACGAGCGTGGGTGCGCGCGAAGATGACCGTCGTCGAGACGACGGTCGACGACCTCGACCCCCGGTTGTGGCCCGAGGTCCTGGCGGCTCTGCGCGGCGCGGGTGCCGCGGACGCGTGGTGCGCCCCGGTGACGGCGCCGAAGGGCCGCCCGGGCATGGTCTTGACGGCACTGTCAGCCGATGACCGCGTCGACGGCGTCTGTGCGGCGGTGTTCGCCCACACGTCGACGCTGGGCGTACGGCTGTCCCCCGTCGAGCGGCGGTCCCTGCCGCGTGACCGGGTGACCGTCGACTACCGCGGGCACGAGGTGAGTGTGAAGCGCGGCTTCCTGAACGGGTCGGTCGTCACCGCGCAGCCGGAGTACGAGGAGGTCAAGGCCGCCGCGGACGCCACCGGGCAGCCGCTGCGCCGGGTGCTGGAGGAGGTGCGCGCGGCCGTCGAGGCGTGAGCCGTTTGTCCGCGCCCCCGCCGGGTAGCCACGCGGCTACCCACTCATGCGGAGGTGTCATGGCAACGGAAATCCGGTCGCGGCGGAGCACGGCGCGAACCGCGGCCCTGGTGGTCGGGATCGCGTTCCTGGTGGTGGGGGTGCTCGGGTTCGTGCCGGGGATCACCGCCGGCTACGGCGACCTGCACTTCGCCGGGCACGAGTCGGGGGCGCGGCTGTTCGGCGTGTTCACCGTTTCCGTGCTGCACAACCTGGTCCACCTGCTGTTCGGTGTGCTCGGCGTGCTGGCCGCGCGGAGCAACGGCGGGTCGCGGGCCTTCCTCATGATCGGCGGCGGGATCTACGTCCTGCTCTTCGTGTTCGGGCTGGCGATGAACCACGACACCCCGGCCAACTTCATCCCGGTCGACGACGCCGACGACTGGCTGCACCTCGGCCTCGGCGTCGCGATGATCGCGCTCGGCATCGCCACGACGGCCGTCGACCGCCGCCGCGGCGAGTACCCGGAACCGGAGATCCAGGGGCACTGATCAAGGCAGTCCCGGCAGCAGCTTGTCGAGGGTGATCGGCAGGTCGCGCACCCGGACACCGGTGGCGTGGAAGACGGCGTTGGCCACGGCCGCCGCCGTCCCCACGATGCCGATCTCGCCGACCCCCTTGCTGCCCATGGGGTTCAGGTGCGGGTCGACCTCGTCGAGCCAGTCCGCCTTCAGGTCGAGCACGTCCGCGTTGGCCGCGATGTGGTACTCCGCCAGGTCGTGGTTGACGACGTGGCCGAACCGCGGGTCGAGCAGGCTGTGCTCGTGCAGGGCCATGGACAGGCCCATGGTCATGCCGCCGAGGAACTGCGAGCGGGCCGTGCGCGGGTTGACGATCCGGCCCGCCGCGAACGTGCCGTGCAGCCGCGCCACCCGGACCTCACCGGTGTCGGCGTCGACGCGGGCCTCGGCGAACTGCGCGCCGAACGCGTACATCGCGTACCGGTCCTCGTCCGGGTTTTCCGGCGTCTCCGCCGAAACCTCGTCCCCGTCGCCGGGGTCGTCGCCGTACTTGTCGCGGAACGCCTCGGCGGCCGCCACCAGGGTCGAGCCCCACGACGCCGTCCCGGTGGAGCCGCCGGCCACCGTCGCCTTCGGCTGCTCGGTGTCGCCGATGCGGACGTCGACGTCCTCGACCGGCACGCCGAGGGCGTCCGCCGCGATCTGCGGGAGGACCGTCCAGGCGCCGGTGCCGAGGTCGGCGGCCCCGATCTCCGCGGTGTAGCGCCCGTTTTCGAACCGGAGCACGGCGACCGAGCCCGGTTGCCGTCGCGCCGGGTAGACCGACGCGGCGACGCCGGTGCCGACCAGCCACCGCCCGTCCCGGCGCACACCCGGCCGCGGATCCCGGTCCGCCCAGCCGAACTCGTCGGCTCCGGTGCGCAGGCACTCGACGAGGTTGCGGCTGGAGAACGGGTTCCCGGTCTCCGGGTCGCGCTCGGGTTCGTTGCGGACACGCAGCTCGACCGGGTCCAGGTCCAGCTCGTACGCGAGTTCGTCCATCGCCACCTCGGGCCCGAACATGCCGGGGCACTCCCCCGGCGCGCGCATCCACGACGGCACCGGCACGTCGAGCGCGGCGAGCCGGTGGCTGGTGCGCCGGTTGGGCGTGGCGTACATCATCCGCGCCGGCAGCGCGGTCTGCTCCGCGAACTCCTTGATCCGCGACGTCTGCTCGACGACGTCCAGCCGCAGCACCGTCAGCCGCCCGTCGCGGCCGGCGCCCAGGCGCATCCGCTGGATCGTCGGCGTGCGGTAGCCGGCCAGACTGAACATCTGCTGCCGGGTCAGCGCGAGCTTCACCGGTCGGCCCGGCACGCCCCGCGCGGCCAGCGCCGCGAGGACGACGTGGACGTGCGCGGTGCCCTTCGACCCGAACCCGCCGCCGACGTACGGGCAGATCACCCGAACCTGCTCTTCGGGCAGCCCGAACACCTTCGCGACCGTGCCGCGCACCGGGTGGACGCCCTGCGTGGAATCCCACAGCGTGAGCGTGTCGTCTTCCCAGAGCGCCGTCGTGGTGTGCGGTTCGAGCGGGTTGTTGTGGTACATCGCCGTCGTGTACGTCTGATCCACGGTCACCTCGGACTCCCGCAGGGCGGTGTCGACGTCACCCTCGTCGGTGTCCGTCGGGAACGACGGGTTGACCTTCTCGGGTTTGTACAGGTCGTCGCGGTCGGCCCGCAGCTCGACCTCGGCTTCGTCGCGGTCGTAGTCGATCTCGACGAGGGCCGAGGCCTGCCGCGCGGTCTCCGGGCTCTCGGCGACCACCAGGGCGAGCACGCTGCCGCGGAACGGGACTTCCCGGTCCTGCAGCACGGCCAGCTCGGCGTCCTCGGTGTCGGCCAGCCGTTCGGCGGTGAACGGCGTCAGCACCCGCAGGACGCCTTCGAGTGACTCGGCCTCGACGGTACCGACCCGCGTGCACCGGCCACGGGCGATGGCCGCCTGCACCGGGTGGCAGTAGGCCGCGTGCTCGACGGGTGCCTCGTAGGCGTACGGCGCGGTGCCGGTGACCTTCGCCGGCCCGTCGCGGCGGGTGAGGGCACGGCCGATGGCCCGTGGTTCCAGCAGTTCGGTCATCGGCCCGGCTCCTCGGCGGTCAGGTCACGCAGGACGGCGGTCAGGGTGCGGGTGACGAGCGGGATCTTGAAAGCGTTTCCCCCGTCGATCCCGTCGAGCGGGCGGGCGTCGGCCAGCTCGGCCTCGGCGGCCGCGCGGAACAGCGCCTCGGTCGGCCGTTCACCGCGCAGTGCTTCCTCCGCGCGGTGGGCGCGCCACGGCTTGTGCGCGACGCCGCCGAGCGCGACCCGGACGTCTTCGACCTTGTCATCCACAATGGACACCGCGGCCGCGACGGAGACCAACGCGAACGCGTAGGACGCGCGGTCGCGGACCTTGCGGTAGGCCGACCGGCGGGCCCACGGCAGCGCCGGGACGGTGATCGCGGTGATCAGGTCGCCGTGACCGAGCACGGTGTCGCGGTCCGGCCGGTCGCCGGGCAGGCGGTGGAGATCGGTGAACGGGATTTCCCGCTCGCCCTCCGGCCCGAGCACGTGCACGCGGGCGTCCAGCGCGGCCAGCGCCACCGCCAGATCCGACGGGTGGGTGGCGACGCAGTGCTCGGACGCGCCGAGGATCGCGTGCTGGCGGGTGGCCCCGCCGAGCGCCGAGCAGCTCTCGCCCGGGTTTCGCTTGGTGCACGGCGTCGTGACGTCCTGGAAGTACAGGCACCGTGTGCGCTGTAACGGGTTGCCGCCGGTGGTGGCCATGTTCCGCAGCTGCGCCGACGCGCCGGACAGCAAGGCCTGGGCCAGCACCGGGAAGCGCTTGCGCACGCGCTGATCGGCCGCGAGGTCGCTGTTGCGCACGCCGGCGCCGATCTCCAGGCCGCCGTCGTCGTCTTCCCGGATCTCCGTCGACGTCAACGCCGTGACGTCGACGATCCGGCCGGGTGCGGTGATGCCGAGCTTCAGGTGGTCGACGAGGTTGGTGCCGCCGCCCAGGAACGCCGCCGCCGGATCACCCGCGACGGCTTCGACCGCCTCGGCCGCCGTGGCCGGCCTGGCGTACGCGAAGGGTTTCACCGGTTCCCTCCCGCCTGCCGGACAGCGGCCACGATCCCGGCGTAGGCCCCGCAGCGGCAGAGGTTCCCGCTCATCCGCTCGGCGATCTCCTCGTCCGTCCACTGTGGAGTATCGGTGACCGTGACGTGACTCGGCGCGCTCTCGGCGAACTCGGTCAGCAGCCCGGCGGCGGAACAGATCTGGCCGGGGGTGCAGTAGCCGCACTGGAAGCCGTCGTGCTCGAGGAACGCCTGCTGCACGGGGTGCAGCTCGCCGTCGGGCGCCAGGCCGGCGGCCGTCGTCACCTCCGCGCCTTCGCAGGTCACGGCGAGGACTAGGCAGGCGAGCACGCGGCGGCCGTCGAGCAGTACCGTGCAGGCGCCGCACTGGCCGTGGTCGCAGCCCTTCTTCGGGCTGTACACACCGAGCTGGTCGCGCAGCAGGTCGAGCAGCGTCCGCCGCGGATCGACCGCGACCCGGCGCTCGGTCCCGTCGACCGTCAGGGCGAGCGCCACCCCGGTGGTCACGAGACGTCCAGGACCGTCTTGAGCCAGCCCTCCTCGCGGCGGTCGAACGTCCGGTAGGCGTCGATCGCGGACGTGGGCTCTTCGTGCTGGGTGATGAACGGCGTCGGGTCGACCGCGCCGGAGGCGACCAGCCCGAGCAGCTTCGGCACGTACCGGCGGTGGTTGCAGTTTCCCATGTGGACGGTGAGGTTCTTGTTCATCGCCTGGCCGAACGGGAACCGGTCGAAGCCCGGCGGGTAGACGCCGATCACGCCGATCGTCCCGGCCTTGGCCACGGCCTCGACGGCCCAGCGCGCGGCCAGGCTGGGCGCGTTCCCGGGCACCCACTGGTCGCCGTCCGGAGCGGCGTCCGGCGCGGCCACCTCGCGTTCCGCTTCCAGGTCGTCCCCCTGTCCGGCGGCGGGCCCGCGGGCCGGACGCTGGGCGTCGACGCCGACCGCGTCGATCACCCGGTCCACGCCGATGCCGCCGGTCAGCTCCTTGACCAGGGCGACCGGGTCTTCGGCGTTGAAGTCGACCGTCTCGGCGTTCTGGCCGCGGGCGAGGTCCAGCCGGGAGGCGATGCCGTCCACGACGAACACCCGGCCCGCGCCCTGGCGCTTGGCCGACGCGATGGCGAACTGCCCGACCGCGCCGGCGCCCAGCACGAGCACGCTGTCCCCCGCGCCGACCTCGGCCAGGCGGGCGCCGAACCACGCGGTCGGGAAGATGTCGGAGACGAAGATCGCCTGGTCGTCGGCGACGTTGTCGGGGATCCGGACGAGCGTGGTCATCGCGAAGGGGATCCGCGCGTACTCCGCTTGCAGCCCGTCGACCGGGCCGGTGGTCTCGGGGCCGCCGAAGAACGACGTCCCGGCGCCCGGCCCGTTCGGGTTGGCCGTGTCGCACTGGGCGAAGTACCCGGCCCGGCAGTACGAGCAGGTCCCGCACCCGATCGTCGACGTCACGACCACGCGGTCACCGGGGGTGAAGCCGCGCACGGCCGGGCCGACCTCCTCGACCACGCCGACGGCCTCGTGGCCCAGCACGGTGCCCGGCACCATCCCGGGCATCGTCCCGCGCACGAGGTGCAGGTCGGTGCCGCAGATCGCGCTGCGGGTGATCCGGATGAGGGCGTCACTCGGCTCCAGGATCTTCGGGTCGGGCACCTCGTCCAGCCGGATGTCCCCGACGTCGTGCCACACCACTGCCTTCACGTTCGCCTCCGGAGGTCGTTTCGGAGGCGGTTGCCCGCTCGGTGGCCGCACAAACGGCTACCCTCGGAAAGGTGCTCAGGCTCGGGTTCCCGGTGATCGGCGTTTCCGACGTCGATCGCGCCGCCGCGTTCTGGTCGGCGGCGCTGCACCTCGTCGTCGCCGAGGAGTGGGCCAGCGACCGCTGGCGCACGCTGGAGCACGCCGACGGCTCCGGGCGCGCGCTCGGGCTGATGCACAGCGAGTCGCCGGTCGAGCCGTACCCGCGCGTGCACCTCGACCTGCTGGTCGACACGACGGCGGAGCAGACGGCCGAGGTCGCCCGGCTGCTCGGACTGGGCGCCACCGAGGTCGGCTGGGACCGCTACCCCGCCGAGCCGGACTTCGTCGTCCTCGCCGACCCCGATGGCAACCGCTTCTGCGTCGTCGACCTCAGCAAGGCACCGTCCAGCGGCTAGGGGCGCTTGCCGACGCCGGTCGCGATCTCGTGCAGCCGGTGCTCGTCCGGCGCGAGCGGGGCCGTGTCTCCGCCCGCGCCCTCGCGAAGTCCCTTGAGGAACTCGTTCAGCGTGTACGCGGCGTCGTGCTTCGGCCGCCAGTCCAGCTCGGACTCCGCGCGGCTCGTGTCCATCAGCGGCAGGCGCAGGACGGCGTCGAAGAGCCCGGGGGTCGCCGGGACCGCGTGCAGCCGCCAGGCCGCGTCCACCGCGCCCCGGACCACTCCCGCCGGCATCGGGATCGTCCGCGCGTGCAGCAGCTCGGCCGCGAACTTCGGGTCGACAACCGGGCCCGTCGCGATGTTGAACGGCCCTTTCACCGGCCGCGTCACGGCCCGGCGGACCGCGTCGGCCAGGTCTTCGGTGTGCACGACCTGCGCCCGCAGGCCCCGGACGTCCGGGATCAGCGGGATCAGCCCCGGCCGGACCAGGCTGCCCGGCACGAACGGCCCGCCGAACAGGCGGCGCTGCGCCGTCGCGGCCGCGCGCTGGAAGACGAACGCGGGCCGGACGCGCACGACGTCGAGCTTCGGGTGACGCTGCTCGAAACTGTCGAGGTAACGCTCCACATAGGACTTCTCGCGGGTGTAGGCCGCGCCGGGCCAGCCGTGCGTCGGCCAGTCTTCGGTCACCGGTTCGTCGTCCACGCGGGGCGAGTACGCGCCGACGGACGACGAGTAGACGAGCCTGGGCACGCCGGCCGCGGCCGCGGCGTCGAACACGCGCAGCGACCCGAGGACGTTCGCCCGCCACGTCGTTTCCGGGCGGCGCGTCGGCTGGAACAGCCACGCCAGGTGGACGACGGCGTCGGCGCCCTGGAAGAGCGGTGCGAGGTCGGCCCGCTCGACGTCGGCGGCGACGACGCCCTCGGCCGGCCGCCGCGCCAGCCCGACGACCGTCTCGACCTGCGGATCGGCCCGCAGGGCCGCGACGACGCCGGTACCGAGGTTGCCCGTTGCTCCCGTGACCACGATGCGCATCCGGGGCGGTTACCCGGCCGGTCGCCGGACAACCCTGCTATGTTCGAAGCAAGATCCTTGTGGAGGAGAGCAGTCGTGGCAGGTGACGTCGACATCTCCGGATAGCTCCGGAGTGTGCAGGCCCCCGGCAGTGCCGGCGCGGGCCGCTTTCGACGTCCCCCTTTCGCTTCGCACCACTTCGAGGTCTTCACCATGTCCGAAATCGTGCTGTCCGGCCTGTCCTTCTCCTGGCCGGACGACACCCCCGTCTTCGACCGCCTCTCCGCCACCTTCCCGGCCGGCCGCACCGGCCTGGTCGCCCCGAACGGCTCCGGCAAGTCGACGCTGCTGAAGCTCGTCGCGGGCGTCCTGCGGCCGTCGGCCGGCAGCGTCGCCGCCGACGGCGTCCTCGGCTACCTGCCGCAGGACCTGCCGCTGAGCGGGGAGCCGTCCGTCGCCGAAGTCCTCGGCGTCGCACCGGTCCTGGCGGCCATCGCGGCCGTCGAATCCGGGGACGCCGCCGAGGCGCACTTCACCACCATCGGCACCGACTGGGACATCGAGGAACGCACCCGCGCCCAGCTGGACCGGCTCGGCCTCGACGTCGCGCTGGACCGGTCGCTGAGCACGCTGTCCGGCGGCCAGATCGTCTCCCTCGGGCTGGCCGCGCAGCTGCTCAAGCGACCCGACGTGCTGCTGCTCGACGAGCCGACCAACAACCTCGACCTCGACGCCCGCCACCGGCTGTACGCGGTGCTCGACGACTGGTCCGGCTGCCTGGTCGTGGTCAGCCACGACCGCGCGCTGCTCGACCGGATGGACCGGATCGCCGAGCTCGACCGCGGCGAAATCCGGTTCCACGGCGGCAACTTCACGGCGTACGAAGAGGCCGCCCAAGCCGCGCGGGAGGTCGCCGAGAAGAACATCCGCAACGCCGAGCAGGAGGTCAAACGCGAGAAGCGGGAGATGCAGCAGGCCCGCGAGCGCGCCGCCCGCCGCGCGAGCACGGCGTCGCGCAACCTGGGCAACGCCGGGCTGCCGAAGATCTTCGCGGGCACGATGAAGCGCAACGCCCAGGAGTCGGCGGCCAAGGCAGACGGGACGCACGCGGCCCGCGTCGGCGCGGCGAAGGCCAAGCTCGACCAGGCCGAACGCGCGCGGCGGGACGAGCAGAAGATCAGCCTGGAGCTGCCGCGGACGGAGGTCCCGGCGGGGCGCACGCTGTTCCTCGGCGAGGGCCTGCGCGCCCGCGGGCTGTTCCCGGACGGCGTCGACCTGGCGATCCGCGGGCCGGAGCGGATCGCGCTGACCGGGGCCAACGGCACTGGGAAGTCCACTTTGCTGCGGCTGGTGAACGGTGACCTGGCTCCCGGCAGCGGTTCGGTGTCGCGCGCGGACGGGCGGATCGCGTTCCTGTCCCAGCGCCTGGATCTGCTCGACGACGACCGGACGGTGGCCGAGAACCTGGCGGCCTTCGCACCGGCGTCGCCACCGGCGCAGCGGATGAACCTGTTGGCACGCTTCCTGTTCCGCGGCTCGCGGGTGCACCTGCCGGTCGGCGTCCTCTCGGGTGGCGAACGGCTGCGCGCGACGCTGGCGTGCGTGCTGTTCGCCGAGCCGGCCCCGCAGCTGCTGTTGCTGGACGAGCCGACGAACAACCTCGACCTGGTGAGCACGGGACAGCTGGAGAGCGCGCTGACGGCGTTCCGCGGCGCGTTCGTGGTGGTGAGCCACGACGAACGCTTCCTCGACGCGATCGGGATCGACCGGTGGCTGCGGCTCGAAGGCGGTGAGGTGCGCGGCTGACGTCCGAAGTGACCTTCACGGCCGTCGCCACGTTCACCACGGAGAGCTGCAACGGCGGACGAGCTGATCCTACGATCGGCGCACAGAAGAGATCCACCCCGATAGCTCCTGGTAACGATCGAATCGTCGCCGACGACTCATGAGGCGCACGCAAGTACCACGACGCCCCGAATGACCTGGTAGGACGGCGGTCGCCAAGACCAAGATCACTCCACGGAATGAATTGAAGACCGTTGCGCACCAGCCGAGTCGCGAACGGAGAGTGAGCGCGATACGGTCCGCGCAACTTGACGCGACCGGGTGGCACCGGCCGCCTAGAGCCGCCTGAAGGCCGACCGGTCCGACGGCTGTGCGCACCACCCGAAGCATCCGGAGAAAACGATCATGACAAAGTTGGGCGGAGAGAACGGCGGCTGAGACTGCTCAGTCGTCTTTGGACATTCGCGCTGAATCTCGAGGCTTCACCTCGAGGCGCATGCCGAGTTCTCGACCGGGAGTAAGACCTATACCCATGAAAGTGTAGGTCTTACTTTCGTTGGGGTTGTTCCTGACGAGGATCTCGAACGACTCACTGGGCTCCGCGAAGCCGATTGGCTCGCAGTAGGCCTCTTGCCCGACAGGCAAAGTGATCTTGTACTCGGCGTACTCCACGGGCATCAGCTTGTTGAACTTGAAGATGAACTCCTCAGGCTCGTGGCGCTTGACCAACGGCGCGCACTTGCCCGGCCAGCACCATTCGATCTCCAGCTTGATGTCCGCACCGATCTTGACCGGCGCACGCAAGTGACAAATCAGCTCCAAGCGCCCGTCGGGCAGCCAATTGATCGTGGTGCGCCAAGACGTGCCGCGTGTGTCCTCCAGGAGCAGGCTCCGCACCTTGACTCGCACCTGCTTCTGAACTGCCTTCGGCTGATCCCAACGAGCCCCGAATTTCAACGGCAGGAAGTACAGCTGGCGGCGCATCGACACCGCATGGATGCGGATCACCTCTTTGGAGCCGCCCTCTTCGTCGATCACCGCGGTCTGGCGCCAACTCAGGACCCGGGCCACGTAGCCGTGCCGTTCGGCGAGAAATCGGCAATAGCGGGCCAGCAAGAAGCGGTCTTCATCAGCTTGTTGCTTCAGCCGCGCCCGGTCGTGCAGCAACACCAGCGCGAAAGTCAGCGCCAGAAGGATCATGAGAAGCAGCCCTGCGAACTTGACCGTCGGCACTCCGGGAACCGCCGCCACCGCCACCGAAAAGCCCAGCACCGCGAAGATCGATCGAACTGTCGCCGCTGTCCCACGGGCCAGCAGCTGTTTGTCGAACCACTCAATCAGACTTTTCAGCATCGCCGGAGCCTTTCGCGCATGCAGCTTCGACACGTACCTACAAGTTCGTCGATGGTAGACACAGCGTTGACTGGCCGTAAACCGGCGAGAGCGCTTTGTGACCTGCGAAGGCCGAATTGAGGCCCCCCGGACGATGTTCGCCGACCGCTATCCGCGGCGGACGGCACCCGCATACTTCAGTGACGGACAACGGCTGGCTTGAGCTGCGCGACCGGTGACTCGAAACGGCTTGCCGAGCATGCGCGGCGGCTTCACCGAGACCGGGCGAACCGACAGGTCAGACCCGACGGTGGCCACCGGGCCTGATCCAGCGGATCATTGCGTACGGCTGTCCGGCATCCAGGCGGTCAGCGCTACCGCTACCTCAGTCGTCGATATCGCGACTCCGTTTCCGTGTTGCATCCGGCATCGAATGTGCTTGGCTCAACCGGAGGTGAGCAACGACCGTCTTCGGGTAGATCCACCGCGCGCCCGCTCGTCACATGCGGGCGGCGTCGAGGATCGCCTGGGCGAACGGCTTCGGCGCCTCCTGCGGCACGTTGTGCCCGATCCCGTCCAGGATCCGGTGCTCGTACTTGCCCGTGTACTTCGCGCGGTACGCCTTCCCGTCCTTGGCCGCGCCGTCGAAGTCGCTCGCGATCGTGATCGCCGGGACCGGGATCGGCGGGCCCGTCTGCAGCTTCTGCTCGTACGCCTCGTACTGCGGCTCGCCCGGGGCGAGGCTCAGCCGCCAGCGGTAGTTGTGGATCACGATGTCGACGTGGTCCGGGTTTTCGAACGCCGCCGCGCTGCGGTCGTACGTCGCGTCGTCGAAGTGCCACGCCGGGGACGCCGTCTTCCAGATCAGCTTGTTGAAGTCGTGGCGGTTGGCCGCGTAACCCGCGCGGCCGCGCTCGGTCGCGAAGTAGTACTGGTACCACCAGCCGAGTTCCGCTTGCGGCGCGAGGGGTTTCTGGTTCGCCGCCAGGTTCGTGACGATGTACCCGCTCACCGCGACGACCGCCTTGCACCGCTCCGGGAACAGCGCCGCGATGACGTCGACCGTCCGCGAACCCCAGTCGTAGCCGCCCAGGACGGCCTGGTCGATCTTGAGCGTGTCCATCAGCGCGACGACGTCGAGCGCGACGGCCGCCTGCTGGCCGTTGCGGACGGTCTGGGCCGACTTGAACACCGTCGGGCCGTAGCCGCGCAGGAACGGGATGATCACCCGGTAGCCGGCCGCGGCCAGGATCGGCGCGACGTCGACGTAGCTGTACGGGTCGTACGGCCAGCCGTGCAGCAGGAGCACCGGCTGCCCGGTCGCCGGCCCCGACTCGTAGTAGGCCATGTTCAGCACCCCCGCGTCGGCGTGCTTGACCTCGCCGAGCGAGGTGTGCTCGCCCGCGCCGGCCCGCAGGTCAGGGGTCGTCGACGGCGCCGCGGCGGGGGCGGCCGCGTTCGACGAGCAGGCCGCCAAGGACGTCGCCGCCAGCCCCGCCGCGAACGCCTGCCCGAACCTTCTCCTGCTGATCATCTTGACTCCTGTGCGAAAGACCGTGGGACTTTCACGACGTTAGAGCCGGTCCGGTGACTTACGCGCCCGTCGGGTGACGCAGCCGGTGTACGTCACCCGTCCAGGGTTTTCAGCGTCGCGGCGAGGTCGGCGCGGGAGCTCACACCCAGCTTGGGGAAGATCCGGTGCAGGTGGGTGCCGACGGTCCGGTGCGAAAGGTACAGCCGCTGCCCGATCTCCCGGTTCGTCAGCCCGTCGGCGGCCAGCTGGGCGATGCTCAGCTCGTGCGGGGTCAGCTTCTCGCGCGCGTCCGGGCCGCGGTTCGGGCTCGACTCGCCCGCCCCGCGCAGCTCGCCCCGGGCCCGCTCGGCCCAGGCCGTCATGCCGAGGGCGTCGAACGTCTCGCGCGCGGTGCGCAGGTGCGTCCGGGATTCGACGACCCGCCGCTGCCGCCGCAGCCACTCGCCGAAAGCCAGGTGGACGCGGCCGCGTTCGGCGGGCCAGCCGCTCAGGTCGGCCCCCAGCGCTTCGGCGAACCGCTCGTCGCTCGGGTCGAGCACCGCGCGGGCGTAGCGCAGCCCGATGTGCAGCGCGGGCGACGGCGAGTCCAGGCACTCCAGCTCGGCCAGGACGTCCCGCAGGTCGCCGGTCCGCCCGGCCCGGACCGCGGCCTCGGCCAGCTCCGCGACGCAGTACGCGCGCAAGGCCAGCTGGTAGGCGGGGTCGGCGGGGTCGAGAGGCCGGCGCAGGTCGGCGAAGGCGTCTTCGAAGCGGCCTTCGCTCAGGTTGGTGAGCCCGCGCGTGAGCTGGACGGTGGCGAGCACCGGCCGGGCCCCGGCGGCCAGCCCGGTGCGTTCGGCCTCGGCGGCGAGGGTTTTCGCCTGCTTGTGGTCGCCGCGCAGGGCGGCGATCTCGGCCTGGACGGCGGTGGCCAGGCCGTACATGAACGGCTGACCGGTTTCGCGGGCGAACCGGGCGGCCTCCGCGGCGGCGGGGACGGCGCCGGCCAGGTCCCCGAGCCGCACGCGGCTCCACGCGAGGACGGCCAGCGCGCGCGGCAGCAGCCCGAGCCGGCCTTGCGCGCGCAGGCCCGGCGCGGCGGCCGCGGAGAAGCGCGCGGCGAGGTCGAAGGCCCCGACCTGGAGGGCGGCGCTGCCGAGGTAGCGGTCGACTTCGGGATCGGCGCCGGTCCGCGCGGCCAGCTCTTTCAGCTTTTCCAGGACGGCTGGGCCGCGTTCGAAGGGAGCGACGTACGCGGTGACGGCCACGATCCGCGGATCGCCGGCCGGGACGGGCAGCGCGTCGGCGACGTCGAGCAGCGCTTTTCGCGCGGCCGGGCCGGGCTCGGTCCAGAAGCACCGCATGGCGGCGCTCCAGAGGATCCGCAGGGCGGCGGTGGTTTCCCCGTCGGCGGCGACGGCCTGGGCGGTGGCCGCGAGTTCGGCGACGCGGGCGGGGTCTTCGCGGACGCCGTCTTCGAACTCGCTCAGCAGCCGGCTCGCCGTGGCCCGCTGGCTGGGGGTGGCGGGGTTGGCGGCGTGGACGAGCCGTTCGGCGGTCTCGCGGCGTCCCGACTCGACGGCCAGTTCGGCGGCTTTCAGCAGCCGACCGGTTCGGGTTCCGGGCTCGCTCAGCCGCGCGGCTTGCTCGAGAGCGGCGATGGCAGCGGCGGCCCCACCCCGGTACCGGGCGCGTTCGGCAGTCGCTTCGAGAGCGGCGGCCACCGTCTCATCGGGACCGGCGGTCGCGGCGGCTTGGTGCCAGGCGCGGCGATCGGGCTGGTCGCGGAGGGCTTCGACGAGGGCGAGGTGGGCTCGGCGCCGCTCGGCGGGTGTCGCGGCGGCGGGGATGGCGGAGCGCATGAGGGGGTGGCGGAAGGTGACGGTGCCGGCGGACAGTTCGACGAGCCGGGCCTCGACGGCGGGAGTGAGGATGTCGGGCTCGACGTCCGCTCTTACGAGCACCCTCGTCGCCGCCAGCGTCTCGGCCAGCGCCGTCGTCTCGTTCACTGCCGCCACCAGCAACGCCGTCCGCGTCACCTCCGGCAAGCCCGCCACCCGGGCCGTGAACGTCCGCTCCAGCCTCTCCGTCAACGGCAGCACCGGGTCCAGCCCGTCGAAGTCCGCCAACGCCGCCGGCAGCTCCGTCAACGCCAGCGGATGTCCCGCCGCCTCCGTCAGCAACCTGGTCCGGACCGCCGGTGCCAACCGGGGCGCGACCGCGTCCAGCAGGTCCGCCGCGTCGTCCGCCGCCAGGCGCTCCAGGACCATCGGTGCCAACCCCGCGTCCAGCAGCGGCGAAGCCGCCCCCTCCCGCAGCGTCGCCACCAGGACGATCGGCTCGTTCTCGATCCGCCGCGCCACGAACGCCAGGACGTCCGCGCTCGCCCGGTCCAGCCCGTGCACGTCCTCCGCCACCAGCAGCAACGGCTTCGCCGCCGCCTCCTCGGCCAGCAACGTCAACGTCGCGAGCCCCACCAGGTACGCACTCGGCGTGACGCCGTCCGCCAGGCCCAGCGCCGTGCGCAGCGCGTCCCGCTGCGGCGCCGGCAGCTCGGCCACCCCCGCCCGGGCCGGGTAGAGCAGCTGGTGCAGACCCGCGTACGCGAGGTTCCGCTCGGCCTCCGCCCCGGTCGTCCGCAGCACGCGCAGGCCCGCGACCGAGGCCGCGTCCGCCGTCTCGGCCACCAGCGCCGACTTGCCGATACCCGCTTCGCCGCGGATCACGACGCCACTGCGATCTCCGGGACCGTCGACGAGCTCACCCAGCTCCTTCAGCTCGGCTTCCCGCCCGTGCAACGCCATGCGACCGACCTTACCCAACCGGTGTTTCCGCAGCTCAGGGCTAAGTGACGTACATCAACAGCGTCACCCGACGGGCGCGGCGGCCACCTGCCGCCGCCTAGCTTCGCAGCGTCCACGCAAGCGACCCGAGGAACCGATGAGACGCATCCCCAAGTTCTTGGCGGCCGCCGTGCCGCTCCTGCTGACCGGGCTGATCCCGCTCGCCCCGAGCGCGTCGGCCGCGACGCCGGTCTGTGCCGCCGTGCCGGTCGAGGCGCCCGCCGGCGCGAAGATCGAGTCGGTCCAGGCGGAGCACAAGACCGCGTACTGCCAGCTCACCGTCACGCTCACCCACTCCGGCCGCGACCACGTCAAGGTCGCCGTCGCCCTGCCCGACACCGGCTGGACCGGACGGCTGCAGGCGCTCGGCGGCAGCGCCTACGCCGCCGGCGACTTCGACGGCCTCGCCCAGGCCGTCAAGGACGGCTACACCGGCGTCACGACCGACGCCGGCGTGTCCCTGGACGGGCTCGACACGTCGTGGGCGCTGACCGCGCCCGGCCAGGTCGACCAGACACTGCTGACCAACTTCGCCACCCGTTCGGTGCACGAAGAGGCCCTGATCGGCAAGGCCGTCACGCAGCGGTACTACCACCGCCCGGTGGCGTACTCGTACTGGACCGGCTGTTCGACCGGCGGCCGCCAGGGCTACTCCGAGGCCCAGAACCACGCCGGCGACTTCGACGGCATCCTGGCCAACGCCCCGGCCGTCGACTGGACGCAGTTCGCCGTCGCGACGCTGTGGCCGCAGATCGTGATGAACCAGAGCCACGACTTCCCCAGCACCTGCGTGCTTTCGGCGTTCCGGACCGCCGCGGTCCAGGCGTGCGACGCGCGTGACGGCGTCACCAACGGCATCGTCGACCGCCCGGACGAGTGCAGTTACGACCCGCGCACCCTCGTCGGGACGAAGGTCGTCTGCGACGGCCAGGAGTTCACCGTCACGGCGGCGGACGCCGAGGTCATGCGCAAGATCTGGGCCGGGCCGACCGACGAACGCGGCCGCAAGCTGTGGTCCGGGCTGCCCAAGGGCGCGGACTTCACCTGGCTGGCCGGCACGACACCCGGCCCCGACGGCACGCTCGTCGCGCCGGGCTTCCCGGTGGCCGTCAAGTGGGTGCAGTCGTTCCTGGAGAAGCAGGCCGGTTTTGACACCTCGAAGCTGACCTACGGCCAGTTCGCCGACCTGTTCCGCCAGTCGGTGCGGGAGTACGACGACGTCATCGGCACGTCCGACCCGGACCTGTCGGCCTTCCGCCGCGCCGGCGGCAAGCTGATCACGTTCGTGGGCGCGAACGACCAGCTGATCCCGCCGGGCGGCACGCTGTCCTACCGCCGTGAAGTGGAGCGGACCATGGGTGGCGCGCACCGGGTGAACGACTTCTACCGGCTGTTCTCCGCGCCGGGTGTCGAGCACTGCTTCGGCGGTGGCGGCCCGGAGCCGACGAACGCGCTCGGGCAGCTCGTCGACTGGGTGGAGAAGGGCAAGGCCCCGGCGACGCTGACGGCCGCTTCGGCGGACGGCAAGACCCGGAACCTGTGCCCGCTCCCGTCGGTCTCGCGGTACACGGGTGGCGACCCGGCGGTGGCGTCGAGCTACCGCTGCCGCTGAGTCCACGCCGTGGGTGCCGGCCTCCCTCCGGCACCCACGGCGAATGGACTTGCGGGTCCAAAAATGGCTCGGCACGCTGAAGTCATGGCACTCGACCAGTACTACCTCCTCGGCCGGTCCGGACTGCGCGTCAGCCGGCTCGCGCTCGGCACCATGAACTTCGGCACCGGCGGTTTCCATGCCGCCTACGGCAAAACCGAAGACGAAGCCCGCCCGATCTTCCGCAAGTACCTCGACGAGGGCGGCAACTTCCTCGACACGGCGGACTTCTACACCGCCGGCGAGAGCGAAACCATCCTCGGCCGCCTCATCGCCGAAGCGAAGGTGCGCGACCGGGTGGTCTTGACCACCAAGTTCACCAACAGCGTCGACCCCGGCGATCCCAACGCGGGCGGCAACGGCCGCAAGCACCTGATCCGCGCGCTCGAGGCGTCGCTGCGCCGCCTGGGCACCGACTACGTCGACCTGTTCCTCTTGCACACCTGGGACCGGCTCACCCCGGTCGAGGAGGTCGTGCGCACGCTCGACGACCTCGCCCGGGCGGGCAAGATCCGCTACGCGGGCCTGTCCGACGTCCCGGCCTGGTACGCGGCTCGCGCGCAGAGCATCGCCGAGGCGAACTCGCTCACCCCGATGATCAACCTCCAGCTGCCGTATTCCTTGGTACAGCGCCAGATCGAGACCGAGCACGTCCCGATGGGCCAGGAACTCGGCCTCGGCGTCACGGCGTGGAGCCCGCTGGCCGGCGGCTTCCTGACGGGCAAGTACCGCGACGGCGGCACGGGCCGGTTCGCCGACCCGGACGCGCAGACCTGGACCGAACGCGACTGGCAGCTGCTGAAGCCCCTCGAAGAGGTCGCGACCAAGCTGGGCGTCACGATGGCCCAGGTGGCGATCAACTGGGTGGCGACGCAGCCGGGCATCGCCTCGGCGATCGTGGGCGCGAGCAGCGCCGGCCAGCTGGAAGCGAGCATGGCGGCGCTGGACTTCGAAATCCCGGCCGAGCTGCGCGCGGTGCTCGACGAGGCGAGCGCGGTCCCGCCGGCGTCGGTGTACCGGATGTTCACGGCGCAGTACCAGAACTGGATCGTGACACCGGATACGAAGGTGGGCGACAAACCGGCGGGGTACGCGCCCGCGGTGCGGAACTGGTAGGCGGCTGAAGGGCACCTTGCTGTCATCTCGTGCGACGAAGGTGCCCTTCAGCACGTCTCATGCAACGAAGGTGCCCTTCAGCCCGCGACCACCTCGCCGCCCTGGACGATGTGGCGGAAGTGCTTCGGTTCGGCCAAAACGCCGATGTCCGCGAGCGGATCTCCGTCCACCACCAGGAGATCCGCGTGCGCGCCCACGGCCAGTGTGCCGATCTCACCCGTCAGGTTCAGCAGGTCCGCCGCGGTCGACGTCGCCGACCGGATGACCTCCAGTGGGCTCTGGACTTCGCCGCGCAGGCGGAACTCGTGATTCTGGTGGCGGTGCATGCCGCCCAGCAGATCCGTTCCGTAGACCAGCTGCACGCCGCCGCGGGCCGCTCGCTCCAGCGCCGCCATGCCCGCGCCCAGGACCTCGTCGACCTTGCGCCAGCTCGACTCCGGGAGGCCGTGCTCGCGGCCTTCCTCCTTCAGCGCCCAGTACGTCACCAGTGTCGGGACCAGGTACGCCTCCTGGGAAAGGAACAGCGAAACGCTGCGGTCGTCGAGCAGGTTGCCGTGCTCGATCGAGCGGACGCCCAGCTCCAGCGCCCGGTTCACCGCGCGGGCGGTGTACGCGTGCGCCGCCACGTACCGGTTCGCCGCCGTCGCCTCCTCGACGATCGCGCTCAGCTCCTCCGCCGAGTACTGCGTCGAGTCGATGCGGTCGGTCGGGGACGCGACGCCGCCGGAGGCCATCACCTTGATGTGGTGGGCGCCCTTGCGCAGCTCGTCGCGGGCGGCCGCGCGGACCGCGTCGACTCCGTCGGCCACCCGGCCCAGGCCCGCGCAGCACGGGTGGTCGTCCTTGACCTGGGTGCCGCGGGTGCGGCTGTCGCCGTGGCCGCCGGTCTGGCTCAGCGCGCGGCCGCAGAACAGCAGGCGCGGCCCGCGGAACAGCCCGTCCGCCTGGGCGTCGGCCAATCCGTAGTCGGCGCCGGAGGCGTCGCGGACCGTGGTGAACCCGCGGTCGAGCATCCGGCTCATGGTCTGCGCGGCCTGAGCGGCCACGTAGGACGGTGACGACGACGGCAGCGAGCCGAGGTCCGCCGTCGACGCCGTGACGTGCACGTGTGCGTCGACCAGCCCGGGCAGCACGACCGCGCCGCGCACGTCGAGCGTCGGCACGTCGGCCGCGGCGAGGTTCGGCCCGGCCTCCACGATGCGGCCGTCCGAAGCGCGCAGGTCGCCTTCGGTGTACTCGCCGGACAGCGGGTCGAGCAGCCGGGCGTTGCGCAGCAGCAGGGATCCGGTCACCGGTTCTCCTTCTCCAGGTCGAGCAGGGCCGACACGGCCAGTGGCGTCAGGGATTCGGCCACCACCACCGCATCGTCGTCGTAGGCGCCTTCCGCGTCGAGGATGTTGAGCACCCCGAGCGTGCGGCCGTCGGCGATCACCGGCACGTTGATGATCGAGCCGCAGCCGAGCCCTTCGATCAGTTCGTGGTCGGCGAAGATCTCGCGCACCGCCGCGCGGTCCCGCCCGAAGTACGGCTCCTGCGCGGTGACGCACTTGTCGAGCCAGCCCGCGGCGACCTCGACCGTCTTCTCCCCGCCCACCGGGTACTCCGCCGGGTGGCTGCTGTGCACCCGCCGCAGCGCCCGGCGTTCGGGCACCCACGCGAGCACCGTGAACAGCCGCACGCCGATCGCGTCGCGCACCCGTTCCTCCACAGTGGACAGACTCACTTCGTCATCTCCTTCGCGGCGGCCTTCGGCGCGCCGTGTTCGGTCAGTTCTTCCAGGGACCGGCCCGCGGTGGACAGGCCGAAGACGAGCACGCAGAGCACCCCGGCCGCCAGCACCGCCGTCGTCATGCCGAAGACGCCGGCGAACCCGAGGCTCGCCGAGGACAGGCCGATGATCGTCGGCGCGAGGATGCTGCCGACCCGGCCGAACGCGCTGGACAGGCCGGTGCCGCTGGCGCGGATCCAGGTCGGGAACACCTCGGGCGTGTAGGAGTACACCCCGGCGTAGGTGCCGTTGAGGAAGAACGACAGCACCGCCCCGGCGAGCGTGATCGACCACGGCGCGCTCGTCTGGCTCAGCCAGAACGCGCTCACGGCCGAACCCGCGAGGTACAGCGCGATCGTGTGCTTGCGGTCGAGCCGCTCGGACAGCCACGCGGCGGAGAAGTACCCGGGCACCTGCGCCAGGTAGATGATGATCGAGAACTCGAAGCTCTTCGTCACGGTGATGCCGCGTTCGACGAGCAGCGTCGGGATCCACGAGAAGAAGCCGTAGTAGGAGAACGTGATCACGAACCAGACGGTCCAGATCACCGCCGTCCGGCGCCGCATCGCCGGGCTCCACAGGAACTTCAGCGCGCTGAAGAGGTTGACCTTCGGCGTCTCGGTGGCCGGCGCCGCGTCGGCGGGCGGCACCGGCGGGAGGGCCGTACGGGTGGCCTTCTCGACGTCGCGTTCCAGCTTGGCGACGACGTTTTCGGCTTCGGTGACCCGGCCCTGGGCGAGCAGGAACCGCGGCGACTCGGGCAGCGACCGCCGCCACCACAGCAGCATCACGATCGGCAGCGCGGTGACCAGCTGCGCGACCCGCCAGCCCTCGTCGAACGACGGCACGACGAACCGCCCGATCAGCGCGGCCGCGACGAACCCGAAGGAGAAGAAGCCGGCGAGCGCGCCGACGAACCAGCCGCGCCGCTTGGCCGGCACGAACTCGGACAGGAACGGCGCGATGATCGCGCTTTCGGCGCCGGCGCCCGCCCCCGCGAGCACCCGCGCGCCGAGGAAGACCTCGTAGTTGGGCGAGAAGGACGCGATGACCGAGAAAAGCGCGTAGAAGGCCAGCGCGTACATCATGACCTTCTTGCGGCCGATGCGGTCGCCGAGCAGGCCGGCCGCGATCGCGCCGAAGAGGAAGCCGAACGGCGTCGCGGAGCCGATCAGGCCGAGCTGGCCGTTGTCGAGGCCCCACGCCGCCTTGGCGCTGGGCAGCAGGAAGGCGACGACCGCCGAGTCCATGCCGTCGAAGGTGTAGCCGAGCCCGCCGATGAGCAGCAGCTTGTAGTGGGGCCGGCTGAGCGGCAGCCGATCCAGTCGGGTCAGCAGGGTCATGGGGGAACGCCTTCCGTGTCGGGCGCCGGGGAGTGCGGACAACGTATACTGCGTTTTCACGGTTTTGCAATGTTCGTTGCAAGTCGACATCCCTGCGTTACGGTTCACCTCGACAGAGGGAGGGACGAGTGGCGGAGACCGACGACGGTTTCGAGGGGTGGCTGCGGGACCGGCTGCCCGAGCGGGGGCTGCGGCCGAAATCGGCCGCGGTACTGGAGGTCCTCGTCTCCCAGCCGCGGCGGGCGTCCTTCGGCTCGACGGCCGAGCTGGCCCAGCTCGCCGGCGTCAACGTGGCGACCGTGACGCGCACGGCGCAGGCGCTGGGCTTCGCCGGCTGGCCGGCGTTGCAGCAGGAGCTGCGGGCCCGGTACATGTCGTCGCTGAGCGCGCCGCAGGTCGCCGAGGAGCACCGCGGCGTCGACTCGCCCGGGTCCGCGTCCCTGCGCCGGGACCTCGACAGCCTCGCGCTGCTGAACCGGCGGTTCGACGAAGAGGTGATCCGCGAGGTCGCCCGCGCGATCGCCGCGGCCCGCCGGACGCTGGTGATCGCCGACGGCAGCTACGCGGCGGTTGGCATCGCCTTCGCGCACAACGCGCGTCTCGCGGGGTACGACGTCCACGCGGTGACGGCGGGCGACGCGGAACTGGCCAACCAGACGGCGAAGCTGACGTCGGACGACGTCCTCGTGGCGATCAGCTTCTGGCGCCTGTACGAGAGCACGGTCCTGGCGGCGAGCGAGGCGAAGAGCCGCGGCGCACGCGTGTTCGCGGTGACGGACGCGGCCAGCCCGGCCCTGGCGGGCGCGGTGGAGCAGGTGCTGATGGTGCCGGCCGAGGGCGTGACGTTCTTCCCGTCGCTGACCGCGGGCATGGCGCTGGTCCAGGCGATCGTCGCCCAGCTGGCGGCCGTGGACCCGGCACGGACGAGCGAGTCGATCGAAGCGGCAGAGGCGATGTGGTCGCGGTTCGACCTGCTGCACCGCCGCCCGTCCGCCAAGCCCCTGTGAGCTGAGTCACTCCGCGACGGTTTCCCGCTCCCCCGGCGGTCTTGATCCGGTCCGCACCGCATCGACCACCGGGGAGTCCGCATGTCCACCACCGCCGTAGTCACCGGGGCCGGCCGCGGCTTCGGGCGCGCCATCGCCGCCGCGCTCGTCGCCGCCGGCCGCACCGTCGTCGGCATCGCCCGCAGCGCGTCCGACCTCGACGCCGTGCGCGCCGAACTCGGGGCGGGCTTCGTCCCCGTCGCCGCCGACGCGACCGACGACGCCCTCGCTTCCGGGGTACTCCGCGAACACCGCCCGGGCCTGCTCGTCCTCAACGCGGGCGCCGTGCCGCACATGGCGCCCGTGCACGAACAGACGTGGGAGACCTTCAGCCGCAACTGGCACGTCGACACCCGGCACGTCTTCGCCTGGACGCGCGCCGCGCTCCGGGAGCCGCTCGAGAAGGGCGGTGTCGTCGTCTCGATGTCGAGCGGGGCCGCCCTCGGCGGGTCGCCGCTCAGCGGTGGGTACGCCAGCGCGAAGGCCGCGATCCGGTACCTGCGCGCGTATGGCGCCGAGGAGTCGGAACGCGCCGGGCTCGGCCTCCGGTTCGCCACGCTCCTGCCGCAGCTGACGCCCACCACCGGCCTCGGCACCGTCGGCGTCGAGGGCTACGCGGCGCGGAACGGCGTCGACCGCGACACCTTCGTCGCGAAGATGGAGCCGGTCCTGACGCCGGAGCAGGTCGCCAAGGCCGTCCTCGAGGTCGTCGACGGCGACGCCGCCGAATACCAGGTCAGCGGCACCGGCCTGCGTACGCTCTGAGTGCCATGCCCGACTTCGCCGCCGAGACCGCGCCCTTCCGGCCCGAGCTGCTCGCGCACTGCTACCGCCTGCTCGGCTCGATCCACGACGCCGAGGACCTCGTGCAGGAGACGTACCTGCGGGCGTGGCGGGCGTTCGGCGGGTTCGAGGGCCGCTCGTCGGTGCGGCGCTGGCTGTACAAGATCGCCACGACCGCGTGCCTGACGGCGCTGCAGACCCGGGCCCGGCGGCCGCTGCCCTCCGGGCTGGGCGCGCCGGCCGACGACCACCGGGTCGCGGTGGCGGCCGCGGACCCGTCGGTGCCGTGGCTCCAGCCGATCCCGGACGCGCTCCTCGACCCGGCCGCGGTCGTGGCCGGGCGCGCCGGGGTGCGGCTGGCGTTCATCGCCGCGCTGCAGCTGCTGCCCGCCCGGCAGCGGGCGGTGCTGACCCTGCGGGACGTGCTGGCGTTCGGCACGGCCGAGGTGGCCGAGATCCTGGACACGACCCCGGCGGCGGTCGACAGCGCGTTGCGCCGCGCCCGCGGCCGGCTCGCCGAGGCGGGCCCGGTCCAGGAGGACCTGGCGGAACCGGCCGGGCAGGGCCGGCTGCTCGACCGGTACGTCGACGCGTTCGTCCGCGCCGACCCGGGCGCGCTGGTGACGTTGCTGCGCGCCGACGTCGAGCTGGAGATGCCGCCGATCCCGACGTGGTTCACCGGCCGGGACGCGGTCGTGGGCTTCCTGAGCCGCCGGGTGCTGCGGCCGGGAGCGTGGCGGCTGGTCCCGGCGAAGGCGAACGGCCAGCCGGCGTTGCTGGAGTACGAAGCCGTGGGCGGCGGGTTCGCCGCCCACGGCGTCCAGGTGCTGACGGTGCTCGGGACCCGGGTCGCGCGGATCACCGCGTTCAACGACCCCGCGCTGGTCCCGCTCTTCGCCGCGGCTAGCCGCGACCTCCGTCGGCCGAGCTCATCCTCTTCGTGAAGCGGGCCGCGACGTCGCGCAGCTTCGTGTTCGTGTGCTGCGATTCGACGATCAGCCGTTGCATCGCCGCGTCCTCACTCGCCCGGTGGATGAGCATCAGCATGCCCTTGGCCTGCTCGATCACCGCCCGGGTCTCCATCGCGTTGCGGAGCTCGTCGGCGAGCCGGCGGGCCTCCCGGTAGCGGCGGGTCAGCCGCAGGACCGTCTCCACGCACAACGTGAACAGCCGCAGCACCTTCGTGTCGAACTCGTGGTAGCCGTGCGCGCCGAAGCCGAACAGCGTGATCGCCCCGACGAGCGCGTCGTCCACGCGCAGCGGAACCGCCAGGTAGCTGCCCACGCCGAGTTCCTTGGCCGCGAGGACGAACTCGGGCCACCGGTCGCCGGTGTCGCCGACGGCGACCCGCACCACCTCGCCCGTGAGCGCCGCGAACAGGCCCGGACCGTCGCCCGCCGCGTACTGCACGTCGTCGATGCGCCGGGCGCGCTCGTCGGTGAAGGCCGCGGTCTGCGTCACCCCGTCGCGGACGACCACGATGCTCGCGAGGTCCGCGTCGGGCACCACCCGGACCGCTTCGCCGCACACCGCGTCCAGCAGGCCTGGCGTGTCCGAGACCGATTCGAGGACCCCGACGAGATCCGACAGGACGGCGTTCAGCTCGTCGACCCGCTCCGCCATGGCGTCGCCAGTGGTCGGCAAGATCCACCCCTCCCATGCGTCAAGCGGCGAGCAATGGGAAAGAGCTCGCCAGCAGCGTCAACCAAGACCACCGCTGGCGTTTCAACGGGTCCGGGAGAACTCTACCGGCCGGGTGGGTCCGGTTTGGCGAGGGCCGCGCCGGGTAGACCTCGAAAATGAGCAACACGGCAGTTGACGACGAGTTGTGGGCGGAGTTCCACCGGGTGGTGAACATGACTTCGCGCGAGCTGGAGGACTGGCTGCGCACGCGCGACGCGGGCCCGGAGGCCGAACCGCTGCCCGACGAGGCGGGTCCGCCGACCGGCCACCAGGTGCTGGCGGTGCTGCGCAAGCGCCGGGGCGACGCGGATGAGCACGACGCCGACGTGATGCGCAAGGTGGTCGACCGGGTGCACGCGCAGCGCCGCGACGACCTCGAGCCGACGGCGGGCGAGCAGCACTGGCGGCACCGGCTGATGTCGATCGGGCACGACCCGCTCAAGCCGGCGACCCGCTCAAGCCGGCGGGCTGAGTTCGCGGCCGGGTCCGCGGCCGGGTTCGCGGCCGGGTTTGCCGCCGCTCCCGCCGGGTACGCGGACCGGTACAGGGGGCAGGTGAGGAGGCCGTCATGGCCGAACAGGAGAACCACCACGGCTGGGCACCGGACGTCGCGGGCGACGACCCGACGGCGGCGGCCGCCGCGGACAAGGCCCGGGAGGCGAGCGGTTCGCGCGGTTCCGGAGTCGCTTCGGAGGGGACGCTGTCCCCGACGGACACGGAGCCGGACTCGAGCGACAGCGGCCGCCGCGGCGCCGAGGAGATCGCGGCCGACGAAGGCCGTGAAGCGGAGGGCCGCAAGGGCGCGTCGCAGCGTCCGTACGGCTCGGCTGACTGAGCAGCCCCCGGTATCCACGCTAGCGGAGGGCACCGACGAAATCGGCGCCCTCCGCGCGGGGTTGCCCGGGTTGTCCACAGCCCCTAACGAGCTTCGGCCTGCCAGCGCTGGTTGGGTCCGTTCGTCGGCCGGTACAGGCCGATCCGGGCGCCGTCGTCGCGGGACTCGCCCGTTACGTCCAGCAGCTGCCCGCTCGCCGCGTTGACGAACGTCCACGTCCCGTCGCCCGTCGTCGACAGCGTCCACTGCGACGCCGCGTCCGTCGTTCCCCGCGGGGCCAGCGTCACCGCGCCGCCCGAGGTGCTCAGGACCTCGCCCGTCGCCGCCGACGCGATCGAGAACCGGTCGCGGTTGCCGTAGCGGCCCGTGCGGTCGGTCAGCGTCCAGCGCTGCGCGGGCACCGACGCGTCCGTCGTGCGCTGGACCAGCCCGCCGTTCTCCGCCGACAGCGACTTGCCGCCCTGTACCCCGGTGAACGTGAACGGCTTCCCCGAGCCCAGGCCCGTGCCCGCAGCCGTCGACCGCACCCCGTCGACCAGGAACGTGGTCACCGACCGCGCCGGGACCCGCAGCGTCGCCTTCGCCGACGTCACCCGCACCGGTTTGCCGCGGCGCAGCGCACCCGCGACGTCGGTGACGACCGGCGTCACCGAAGCGCCCGGCCGGACGCACCCGAAGCCGGACAGGTCCAGCGTGACGTCCTGCTCCGCGTTGCCCGAGTTGACGTGGACCACCGACGACAGGTCGTCGCCGCGCATCGCGGCCGTCGAGGCGGTGTCGTCCGACGCGATCAGCCGGTCACCCGGGCGGATGTAGTGGGTGAAGTTCCGCATCGTGTCGAACTTCGTGTTCGTCCGGATAGGACAGTCCGAAGTGGTGCAGTCGAACGGAACCTGGATCTCGCCCCAGTTCATCCCCGCCGCGGACTCCCCGCCCGGCTTCATGTTGTCGTAGTCCTCGATCGGCTGCCAGCTGACCCACGCGCTCGGCTCCAGCAGGCGCAGGTCGTCGGTGATCTGGCCGGCCAGCCCGAGCCCCGGGTCCATGCTGGTGAAGTCCTGCCGGTCCAGCCAGCTCCCGCCGACCTCGCTCATCCACAACGACTTCGACGCGCCCTTGGCCAGGTCACGCGGGATCGGCCGGTTGCCGGTGCCGTAGGTGTGCACGTTCAGCCGCCCGGCCGCCGCCCGCGCCTCGGCGGACCAGCCGGCCCAGTCCGCGGCGAAGATGTCCGGATTGGTTTCGTCGGGCGCGGAAACGACCTTCGCGGGCAGCGCCGCGGCCATCGCCGGGATCAGCCGCGACTGCACGGCCGGCCCGATGTGGGCGCCCTCCTGACGGCCGCCGGTCGGGTTGCCGTCGGCGCCGAGGGTGGTCTTCCAGTAGTTCGTGTTCGGCTCGTTCAACGGGTCCACCGAAGAGAACTTGATGCCGTGCGCGCGTTCCAGCGTGCGCACGACCTGCGCCAGGTACGCCGTGAAGTCGCCGATCTTGTCCGGGCGCAGCTGCTCGTCGGTGGCGGTGAAGCCGCCCGAGACGTACCCCGACACGGTCTGGAAGTACGGCGGTGAGTTGCTGAACGCCTCCCACTTCGTGACGCGGCTCTTGATCTTGTCGACCCACCAGCGCTGGTTCGGGTCCGCGGACTTGTCGAATTCGGCCGGGTCGCCCGGTGTCCACCAGTCCTTGTCGGCGCGGGTGGTCCCGGCGGGCGCCTTCCACCAGCCCGGCACCGCGCCGCCGGGCCGCAGGTAGTCCGGGACGTCCGGGGCGTTGCCGCCGCCGACGTTGAACCGCGCGATGTTCAGGTTCAGCCCGCTGGGGCCGAAGACGAGGTCCGCCAGGCGGTTCCGGACGGAGTCGGGGTAGCCGCCGGTCGCCTCGGCCATCCACGCCAGGCTCGACCCCCAGCCTTCGAACGGCTGCTGGCGGTAGGTCGGATCGGGTCGGACGGTGACGGCGGTGGCCGCCGACGCGGGTGCCGCGGCCACCCCCGTCGCCACCAGAGGTACACAAAGGACGGTCAGCAAACGCCGCAGGTTCATCGTCGAACTTGCCCTTCGTTCGGTGGGGACTTCCTCAGGCCTCCGTGTGGCCCAGCAGCGGCCGCGGCACGAACCGCGCCGCCGGGTCGAGCATCGTGTCCAGTTCGAGCACGACGAGGTCGTTGGCGCCCGCGCGGACGACCGGGCGCGGCACGTACAGCGTCCGCTGCGGCCCGCGCCGCCAGTAGCGGCCGAGCGGGAACCCGTTGAACCACACCAGGCCCTTGCCCCACTCGCCGGTGTCGAGGAAGAGGTCCGCGGACGCGTCGACGTCCACCGAAGCCCGCAGCAGCACCGGCCCGGCCACCGCGCCGGCGACCAGCGACGGCGCCGCCGGCCGCAGCCCGGGAAGCGCTTCCAGCTCCAGCGGCAGCACGTCCCAGCCGGTCAGCGGCTCGCCGTGCAGCGCCGCCCCGCCGATGATGCCCTTCGCCTCGCCGATCCGCGGGCCGTAGTCGACGCGGCCCTGGTCCTCGACCAGCACCAGCAGCTCGCCGTGCGCCCGCGGCAGCGCGATCGCCCGCTCGTGGTGGTCGCGCTGCAGCGTGCCCACCGGATCGCCGTCGAAGAACACCGTCGCGCGGTCGCGCACCTCGCCGAACGTCAGCACCCCCGGCCGGTCGCCCTCGATGAAGCAGCGCAGCAGCGCCAGGCGCGGCATCGGCGTCAGGTCGTCGAACGCGGGCAGCTCCTCGTGGAATTCCCAGGTGCCCCAGCGGTCCGGGGCGTCGAGCAGCCGGACCGGGTCGCGCAGCACGGCGTGGGCGGTCGGCGCGGGCCGCGCCGGCGGCGGGACCGCGTCCGGCACCTTGTGGTAGCGCGCGATCACGTCCCGGAACGCGTGGTACTTCGGCGTCGGGTCGCCGGCTTCGTCCAGCGGCGCGTCGTAGTCGTACGAGGTCACCAGCGGCTGGTAGACGCCCTTGTCGTTGGCGCCGTTGGTGAGGCCGAAGTTGGTGCCGCCGTGGAACATGTACAGGTTGACCGACGCGCCCGCGGCGAGCAGCGCGTCGAGCTCGGCCGCGGCGTCCGCGGCGGGGGTCGTGTGGTGGTGCGCGCCCCAGTGGTCGAACCAGCCGTTCCAGAACTCGCTGCACATCAGCGGCCCGGTCGGCTGGTGCGCGCGCAGGATCGCGAGCCGCTCGCGCGCGCCGGAGCCGAACGAGGCCGTGCGGTGAAGTCCGTCGAGGCTGCCGGCTTCGAGCATGTCGGGCTGGTCCACTGTGGTCAGTGGCACGGTGATCCCCGACGCGCGCGTGTGGTCCGCCAGCGCCCGCAGGTACTGCTTGTCGTCGCCGAACGCGCCGTACTCGTTCTCGACCTGGACGAGCAGCACCGGCCCGCCGCGGTCGACCTGGTGCGGGACCACGACTTCGTAGACGCGCGTCAGGTATTCGCGCACGGCCGCGAGGTAACGCGGCTCGTACCGGCGGACGCCGACGGCCGGGTCGCGGAACAGCCACGCCGGCAGGCCGCCGTTGTCCCACTCCGCGCAGATGTACGGCCCGGGCCGGACGATCGCGTACATCCCGGCTTCGGCGATCAGCTCCAGGAAGCGGCCGAGGTCGAGGCCGCCGGTCAGGTCGAACGTGTCCGGCGAAGGGGCGTGGGCGTTCCAGGGGACGTACGTCTCGATGGTGTTGAGACCCATCCGGCGGGCCTTGTCGATCCGGTCGGCCCACAGGTCCGGGTGCACCCGGAAGTAGTGCAGGGCACCGGACAGGATCCGGAACGGCTGCCCGTCGAGCAGGAAGTCGGTCTCCCCGATGGCGAACTCAGGCATGCGAAGCCGCCTGGAGGCTCAGCTGGAGCACGGTCCAGGACAGCGGTGGCAGTGTCACGGTGATGGTCGTCCCCCCTGGGTCGGACGTCGCGGCGGCGCCGGGTAGCGGCACCGGCCGGACCGGTTGTGCGGCGGCGGTGTTGGTCGTGTGCCGCGTCCCGCCTTCGGGTGTGGTCAGCGTTTCGGCCGCATAGACGCCGTATCGCGCGCCACGCAGGCGGATGCGGACTTCGGTGGGCGACGCGGTGGCGCGGTTGGTCAGGAACACCGCGCCACGCCCGGATTCCCCCGCCGTCGCGGCGACGTCGACGAGGTCGACTTCGCCGTGTTGCGCGGTGCGGATCCGGTCGCCCTCGACCGACAGGCGCAGGCTCACCCCGCTCGCCAGCGCGGCCACCCGCTGGAACGGGTGGAACGTCGTCTGCCGCCACGCCGGGCCGCCGGGCTCGGTGCGGATCGGCGCGATGACGTTCACCAGCTGCGCCTGGTTGGCCATGGTGACGCGGTCGACGTTGCGCAGCAACGAACTCAGCAGCGAGCCGACGACGACGGCGTCGGTGACGGTGTAGTCGTCCTCGATGATCCGCGGGTGCTCCCGCCAGCCACCCTCGGCGAGGCGTGCCTGGTCGACCTCGTTCCAACGGCGCAGGTCCCAGACGTTCCACTCGTCGACGCTGATGCCGATCTTCTTGTCCAGGCCCAGTTCCGTGAGTGTCTCGTCGATGATTCCCGCGGTGGTGCCGATGAACCGGTCCAGCGCGGCGCCGCTGGCCAGGTAGCTGTCGGTGTCGCCGTGCAGCTCCTGGTAGTAGGCGTGCAGCGAGATGTGGTCGACCAGCTCGGCGGTGTGGCGCAGCACCGTGCGTTCCCACGACCCGAACGTCGGCATGTCCGCGTGCGAGCTGCCCGCGACGACGAGTTCGACGGCCGGGTCGATCATCCGCATGAGCCGCGCGGTCTCGGCGGCCAGGCGGCCGTACTCGTCGGCCGTCTTGTGGCCGATCTGCCACGGGCCGTCCATCTCGTTGCCGAGGCACCACAGCTTGAAGCCGAACGGGCGGTCGGCGCCGTTGGCGCGGCGCCGCTCGCTCAGCTCCGTACCGCCCGGGTGGTTGCAGTACTCCAGGACGTCGGCGGCGTCCTGGATGCCGCGGGTGCCGAGGTTGACGGCGTACATCACCTCGGCGCCCGCGGCTTCGGCCCACGCGGCGAATTCGTGCAGGCCGAAGCGGTTGGACTCCACGCTGTGCCAGGCCGGGTCGAGCCGGACCGGCCGGTCCGGGCCGACGCCGTCTTCCCAGCGGTAGCCGGAGACGAAGTTGCCGCCGGGGTAGCGGAGCACGCTGGGCCCGAGCTCCCGGACCAGCTCCAGCACGTCGCCGCGGAACCCGCGATCGTCCGAAGTGGAGTGGTCCGGTTCGTACAGTCCCGTGTAGACGGACCGGCCCATGTGCTCGACGAACGAGCCGAAGAGGCGCCGCGGGACCGGGCCGACGACCCGGCCCGCGTCACCTTCGATGTGGACGGTCATCCGGCGCTGACCGTAAAGCCCTGCTGGTTGCCGTAGTCGACGAGCGCCTGCTGCCAGGCGGCGAGACCGGCGTCGAGCCCGGTGCCGTTCAGGTAGGCCTTGCCGACGGTGTCGCTGAAGACGCTGTTGGCGTAGGTCTGGTACGGCAGGTAGGTCCAGCCCGGCGCGACGTCCTTCGACGCGCTCGTCAGCACCTGGTTGATCTTCTGCCCGCCGAAGTACGGCACGGCCTCGTCGACGAACGCGGGCGAGGTCAGGTCGGCCGTCGTGGACGGGAAGCCGCCGCTCTTGATGAAGGGCTGGACACCGCCGCCGTGGTTGAGCCAGCGCACGAACGCCGCGGCCAGCGCCGGGTTGGCGCTCTGTTTGACCACGGACTGGGTGCTGCCGCCGTTCTCCGCGGTCACCGGCTTGCCGTCGTAGGTCGGCATCGGCGCGACGGCCCACTTCCCGCTGCCGGCGGTCACCGAGGACATGAAGTTGCCGGGCATCCAGGCTCCGGTGACCAGCGACGAGATGGTGCCGTCACCGAGCGCGCGGAACCAGTCGTCGGACCACTCCTTGACCGGGGCGAGCAGCTTGCCCTGGATCAGCTGGTCCCAGTCCGCGGTCCACTTCTTGACACCCGCGTCACCGAAGTTGATCTTGACGTTCTTGCCGTCGACGCTGAACGGCCGCCCGCCCGCCTGCCACATCATGCTCAGCGCGAACCCGGGGTCACCGGTGTCGGAGGTGATGTACTTGGTGGGGTCGGCCGCGTGCAGCTTCTTGGCCGCCGCGAGGTACTCGTCCCACGTCTTCGGCACGGCGATGCCGTTCTTGTCGAAGACCTCCTTGTTGTAGAACAACGCCATCGGACCGGAGTCCTGCGGCAGGCCGTAGAGCCCGGTGCTGTTCTTCACCTGCGCCCAGGTCGAGGCGCTGTAGTCCTTTTCGAACGAGCCGAAGCCGAATTGATCGAGGTTGACCAGCGAGTCGGTCAACGCGAACTGCGGCAGCGCGTAGTACTCGATCTGCGCCACGTCCGGTGCGCCGTTGCCGGCCTTGATCGCGTTCTGGAGCTTGGTGTACTCGTCCTTGTTCGTCCCGGCGTTGACGTAGTTCACGTGCACGTTCGGGTATTCCTTCTCGAACGCCGCGACCTGGTCCTTGGCCGAGGGAGTCCAGCTCCAGTACGTGATCGTCCCGCCCGCCTTGAGGGCGGCGTCGACCGAGTCCTGGGTGCCGGTGGCCGCGGCGGGACCGGACGAGCTCCCGGACGAGCAGCCGACCGCGAGGGCGGCGGCGAGCGCCACGGCGGCGAACGCCTTGGCGCGACTGCGGATGCGTGACATCGAGTGTCCCTTCACGACGGTGTGACGGCTATTGCTTGACGCTGCCCGCGCTCAGCCCGGACTGCCAGAACCGTTGCATGAGCAGGAAAGCGAGGACGAGGGGGATGATCGTGAGCAGCGAGCCGGTGAGCACGAGGTTGAAGATCGGCTGCGCGCCGGCGCCGTTGGCCTGCGCGCTCCACTGGTTGAGCCCGACGGTCAGCGGGTACCACTTGGGCTCGCTGAGCATGATCAGCGGCAGGAAGTAGTTGTTCCAGGTCTGCACCATCGTGAACAGCGCGACCGTGACGATCCCGGGGACGAGCTGGCGCAGTGTCACGGTGAGGAAGATCCGGAACTCGCCCGCGCCGTCGATCCGCGCCGCTTCGAGGAGCTCGTCGGGGATCGCGTCGGCGGCGTAGACCCAGATCAGGTAGAGGCCGAACGGGCTGATCAGCGACGGGATGATGATGGCAAGGGGGGTGTTGGTCAGCCCGAGCTTGCTGAACATCAGGAACGTCGGCACGGCGAGCGCCGTGGCGGGGACGGCCACGGCCCCGAGCACGACGGCGAACACCGCGCGGCGGCCCGGGAAGCGGTACTTGGCCAGGCCGTAGCCCGCCGCGGTGGCGAGGATCGTCGCGCCGCCGGCGCCGACCACGACGTAGAGCAAGGTGTTGCCCAGCCAGCGGAAGAAGATCCCGCCGTTGTAGGTGAAGGTCTGGGCGATGTTGTCGAACAGCGCGAACGAGCCGCCGAAGGACAGGCCCGACGTCGTGAAGAGGGCGTCCTGCGTCTTGGCGGCGTTGATCAGCAGCCAGGCCAGCGGCACCAGGGTGTAGAGCAGGTACAGCGCCATGACCGCGGTGAGGACGCGGGACTTGCGCGGCCGCGTCACCGAGAAGGTCGCCACGTCACATCCCCTTCCGGGAGCCGCGCAGCTGCACGACGTAGGCGATGACCGCGGTGATCACGCCCATCACGATCGCGACCGCGGCGGAGTAGTTGTACTGCTGGCCGGCGAAGGAAAGGTTGTAGGCGTACATGTTCGGCGTGTAGAACGTGCCGATCACGTTGGGCACCAGGTTGCGCATGATGTTCGGTTCGTTGAACAGCTGGAAGCTGCCGATGATCGAGAAGATCGTGGCGATGACGATGGCGCCGCGGATCGCCGGGAGCTTGACCGACAGGATCGTGCGGAACGCGCCGGCGCCGTCGATCGAGGCCGCTTCGAACAGTTCCTTCGGGATCACCTTGAGCGCGGAGTAGAAGATCAGCATGTTGTAGCCGACGAACTCCCACGTGACGACGTTGCCGATCGAGGTGAGCAGCCAGTTCTGGGACAGCGGCTTGATCGCGTCGGTGCCGAAGAGGTGGTTGAGGTCGGCGGCCAGTCCGAAGTGGTCACCGTAGATGAAGCCCCACATCAGCGCGGCGACCACGGCGGGCACGGCGTAGGGCAGGAAGATCACGACCCGGAAGAACCCGGGAGCGTGCAGCCGGGCACTGTCGATCGCGAGCGCCGCGATCAACGCGAGCACCAGCATGATCGGCACCTGCACGGCGAGGAACACCAGCACCCGCCGGAAGGCTTCCCAGAACTTCGGGTCGGCGAGCACCTGCGCGTAGTTGTCGCCGCCGACGAACACCGTGCCGCCGAAGAAGGCCTGGTCGCGGAAGAGGCTGAGCACGAACGCGTAGACGACCGGAGCCACGAACGTCAGCGCGAACACGAGCATGAAGGGGGCGACGAAGAGCCAGCCCCGCCAGTTCCGCCGCGGGCGGCGGGCCGGCGGCGCCGGGCGAGCCGGTGCCGCGACGGGCGGTGCCGCTGTGGACGTCATCGTCCCTCCGGGAGTTTCGTGCGGATGTTTACGTCAACATTCTCGCGGCGAAGGGTAACGTGTTGACGTAAACATGTCCAGGACACTCCCGAGGAGACACTCGTGCCGGCTGCATCACCCCGTCGTGGACCGTCGATGGCGGACGTGGCCCGCGAGGCGGGCGTGTCGGGACAGACGGTGTCCCGGGTGGCGAACGGCCGGACGAACGTCGACGACGCTACCCGCGAGCGCGTCCTCGCGGCGATGCGCCGGGTCGGCTACCGCCCCAACAGCGCGGCGCGGGCGTTGCGCAACGGCAAGTTCCGCAGCATCGGCGTGATCATTTCGGCGCTCCCGACGTTCGGCAACAGCCGCACGCTCGACGCCATCGCGGCGGCGGTCGTGCCGGAGGGCTTTTCGATCATCCTGATGCCGGTGACGCGCCCGACGCAGGGCGAGGTGACGGGCGCGTTCAGCAAGCTGAACGAGCAGGCCGTCGACGGCGTGATCATCCTGATCGAGCAGCACCAGCTGGACCAGAGCTCGATCGAGCTGCCGCACGGGCTGCCGGTGGTGGTGATCGACTCGAGCGCGCGCTACGACTACCCGGTGGTGGACACGGACCAGGCCGACGGCGCGGCGACGGCGACCCGGCACCTGCTGTCCCTCGGGCACGAGACGGTGTGGCACATCGCGGGTCCACCGCAGTCGTATTCGGCCGAGCGTCGCCGGAAGTCGTGGCGGGCCACATTGGAACTGGCGGGGGCGTTCGTGCCGCCAGTCCTCACTGGCGACTGGTCCCCCTCTTCGGGCTACAAGGCCGGTTTGACGTTGGCCGCCGACCCCTCGGTGACGGCGGTGTTCGCGGCGAACGACCAGATGGCGCTGGGGTTGCTGCGGGCGTTGCACGAGTCGGGCCGCCGGGTGCCGGACGAGGTGAGCGTGGTGGGCTTCGACGACATGGAGGAGTCGGCCCACTTCTGGCCCCCGTTGACGACGATCCGCCAGTCGTTCGAGGCGGTCGGCCGGCACGCGGTTTCGGCGCTGCTGTCGGAGATCGAGACGGGCGCGGAGGCCGGCGAGCCGGTGTCGGTGCCGACGGAGCTGGTCGTCCGTTCGAGCACCGCGCCCCCACCGGCTTGACGTGGGGTATCGCGGCGGTGGCCCGGAACTGTCGGTGCCCGCCGGTAACGTGGAAGACGGGGGCGCCGCCCCGCGCGGAAGTTCTCGTTTCAGCGCGCGGAAGCCGGGGCATTACCGGCCACCAAGCCGGGACCGCCGGTCCCGCGAACGTCGCAGTGGTGTGGACCATTCGGCCCACCGCCGCAGAAACGAGGCCGTCATGCTCGCCATCCTCGCCGCCGTGCTCTTCGGGCTCGCCCTGCTCATGGAGCTGGCCGGGTTCGGTCTGGGGTCGGTCATCACGACCGGGACGCTGACCACCGCCGGGCTGCTGTGCGTCGCGCTGCACCTGGCCGGCGTCGCCACCGACCGGTCGCGGTTCAGCCGGCGGCGCCGTCGCTGACCCGCCGCAGCACCTGGGCGAACACCTCGGGCGTCTGGGCGCCCGCGACGCCGAACCGCCGGTCGATCACGAAGAACGGAACTCCGGTCGCGCCCAGCGCCCGTGCTTCTTCGCCGTCCGCCGCGACTTCGGCTTCGTAGGCGTCCGACTCGAGCACCGCGCGGGCCTCGGCCGCGTCGAGGCCCGCTTCGGCGGCCAGCTCCACCAGCGAGTCGCGGTCGAACAGCGACTTCCGCTCGGTGAAGTGCGCGCGGTAGAACCGGTCGACGACGGCGTCGGCCAGCCCGTGCTTCGCGGCGAGGTGCACCAGGCGGTGGCCGTCGACGGTGTTTCCCATGTGGACACCGTCGAGGTGGTACTCGAGACCGTCGGCGGCCGCGCGCTGCTCCATCTGCGCTTCCATCGCGTCGGCTTCTTCGAGCGTCCGCCCGTACTTTTCGGACAGCACCTCACGCGTCGGCCGGGACGTCCCGCGCGGGAACGACGGGTCGAGCTGGAACGAGTGGTGCACCACCTCGACGTCGGCGCCGACTTCGGCGACCGCCCGTTCGAAGCGGCGCTTGCCGAGGTAGCACCAGGGACAGACGAGATCGGACCAGATGTCAACACGCACGAAACCAGGCTAACCCGCCCGGCGGCACGCACTTCAAGGTAACCGGCGACCACCTGCGGATAGGGTGGCCCGGTGACCGTCTCGACCGACGACATCGTCCGCCACGCGGCGCGGCTGCTGTTCGCCGGAACCCGCCTCGACCTCGGCCGAATGGCGGCCGAACTGGGAATCTCGCGCACGACGTTCTTCCGCCGCGTCGGCAACCGCGACGACCTGATGGGCGCCGGCCTGCGCCTGCTGTCCGACCGGACGTGGCAGCGGGCGCTCGATCAGTGGCGTGACTGCCACGGTTCCGCGGTACGCACCCCCGAGGGACGCCTGCGCTGCCTGTGGGTGATGGAGGAGTACCGCCGCGAGGTGGCGGGCAACGAGGGCATGCGCAAGCTGATCGAGGCGGAGTCGACGGTGGCGTTGCGGGTGTTGACGGACCCACGCGGAGCGGTCCAGCCGGCGCTGGTCGACGCGCACGTGGAGCTGTTCCGCGCGGACGCTTCGGCGGCGGGTCTGACACCGCTGGTCGGACTGCCGGACCTGGCGTTCGCGGTGGTCCGGCTGGGCGAGTCGTTCCTGTACGCGGACGTACTGGCGGCGCGGACGGTCGACCTGAAGGTCGCGACGACGTTGCTGGACACGTTGGTGCGCGGGGCATTGGAGCCGGCCGCGGTCCGTTGACGCGGGTTCGCGGGAGGAAGCCGCCACCCCGCTCGCACAGTCGGCGCGCGGCGATTCGAGTGGCGGCCGCTGCCCCGGCGACAACCCCGCCACGAGCCGGGAGCCAGCGCACCCGCCGACAGCCCAGCCCCGCCCCGCGAGCCGCCGCCCCGGGCGACAGCCCGGCCACCGCACCGCCGCAGTGCGGGGGCCGCCGACCCGCCGGCGGGCGCGCCGCGACCGCGGAGCCACCGCACCACCGGCAATCCTGCCGCCCCGTCAGAGCCACCGCGCCACCAGCAACCCCGCCGCACCCCCGAAGCCGCCACGCCGCCGGGGCCCGCCGCCACGCGCGGAGCCGCCACGCCACCAGCAGCCCTGCCGCAGCCCGGGAGCCACCGCACCACCAGCAACCCGCCCACCCCCGGAGCCGCGGCCCCGCCAACCGACCAGCGACCACCCGGGGCCCGCCGCACCCGCCCGGCGGCGGCAAGGCACTCAGCTGCCCCGCACCCAGCCCACTTTGCTCACCCGCGTGAGTGCCACCCCGCCCCGAATCGCTGAGCAAGCGCACAGTCGGTCAACTACTCACCCGTTCGGGTGTTGTGGAACATTTGCCCGAAGTGTTTCATGAGTCCACGGGAAAGCGGTTCCCCCGCAGCCCGCACGCGGCACGCCCTTCGTTGCCGTGCAACGGTTCCATCGGTCTGCCCGTCCGTGTCCGGGCGCGCTTTCGCCTGCCCGGGGAAAGAGAGCGATCCATGTCCGTACTCACCAGTCCGCCGACGTCGTCTGGCTCGGGTGAGAAAATTTCCCGCCGCCGCCCGTGGCGGGCCAAGGCCGCCGGCGTCCTCGCGGCCGCCCTTGTGGTCACCACCGCCATCGCTTCACCGGCACCGGCTGCCGACAACCCCTACGAGCGCGGACCCGCGCCGACCACCGCCAGCATCGAAGCGAGCCGCGGCAGCTTCGCGACCAGCACCGTCACCGTGTCGCGGCTGGCCGTCTCGGGCTTCGGCGGCGGGACCATCTACTACCCCACCAGCACGACCGCCGGCACGTTCGGGGCCATCTCGATCGCGCCCGGCTTCACCGCGCTCCAGTCGAGCATCGCCTGGCTGGGCCCGCGGCTCGCGTCGCAGGGGTTCGTCGTCTTCACCATCGACACCCTGACCACCAGCGACCAGCCCGACAGCCGGGGCCGCCAGCTGCTGGCTTCGCTCGACTACCTCACCCAGCAGAGCAGCGTCCGGTCCCGCATCGACAGCAGCAGGCTCGGCGTGGTCGGCCACTCGATGGGCGGCGGCGGCACGCTCGAAGCGGCACGCTCCCGACCGTCGCTGCAGGCCGCGATCCCGCTGACCGGCTGGAACCTGACCAAGAACTGGTCGAGTCTGCGCGTGCCGACGCTCGTCGTCGGAGCGCAGTCGGACACCGTCGCCCCGGTGGCCACGCACTCGATCCCGTTCTACACCAGCCTCCCGTCCTCTTTGGACAAGGCGTACCTCGAACTGCGCGGCGCCAGCCACTTCGCCCCGAACTCGTCGAACACGACGATCGCGAAGTACACCCTGTCGTGGCTCAAGCGGTTCATCGACAACGACACCCGCTACGAACAGTTCCTCTGCCCGATCCCGGGCACCAGCCTGTCCATTTCGGACTACCGCGGCAACTGCCCGCACAACGGCTGACCGCTCAGCCGGGCACGCCGAGGGTGACCGACACCTTTCCCTTGGCGTGCCCGGCTTCCTGGTAGGCGAACGCGGCGGGCAGGTCGTCGAACGGGTAGGTCCGGTCGATCACCGGCGTCACCGCGCCGCGCTCCACCAACGCGGTCAGCTCACCCAGCACCGCTTTCTTGTCCCGGCAGGCGACGGCGTCCGCGAGCACGACGCGCCGCCGCGCGAACGGTCCGGTGGCCACCGCGGCGAAGACGTGCCCGGCGGGCTGCAGCCAGCGACCGGCCGGGCCGCCGACCGCGACGAACGTCCCGTCACGCTCCAGCACCCGGCGGCAGGCGAACACCGACCGGCCGCCGGCGACGTCCAACACGAAGTCGTAGCGGCGCCCGCCGCGTGTGAAGTCCTCGGACCGGTAGTCGACGACGTGTTCGGCGCCGAGCGAGCGGACGAAGTCGGCGTTGGCGGCGGAACACACCGCGTCGACTCGAGCGCCGAGCGCCTTCGCCAGCTGGACGGCGAAGGTGCCGACGCCGCCGGAAGCGCCGTTGACCAGGACCCGCTGCCCCGGCTCCACACCCCGCAGGGAGAGCAGCGCGGTCACGGCGGCCATCGGGATCGTGGCCGCCTGCGCGTGGGACAGGTTCGCCGGCATCCGCGCCAAGAGGTCTTCGCGCACGCAGACGTACTCGGCGTGGGCGCCCCTCGGCAGCAGCGCGTAAACGTCGTCGCCGGGCGAGAACTCCGCGCCGGCGGTCTCGACCCGGCCGGCCAGATCGCAGCCGAGGACGCCGACCGGCGGACGGCGCAGCCCGAAGCCACCGGTCATCAGGCGCGCCACGCGGGGCTCGCCTCTCAGGAAGTGCCAGTCGTACGGGTTGACCGAGGTGGCGTGCACGCGGACGCGCACTTCGCCATCTCCCGGGCGGGGATCGGGCGCATTTTCCCAGGTCAGAGCCCCCGGCGGACCGTACACGCGCTGAACCAAAGCTTTCACGACGCCCCCTTACGTTGTAAGTCTTACAACGTAAGTCTTACGCTGTAAGGTGCCTCCTGCGCAAGTGCGGGGTCGAGGAGCCTTACGTTGTACGATCTTGGGCGTGACCACCGATGCCCGGACCCCGCTGACCCGGGAGCGAGTGCTGCACGCGGCCGTCGCGCTCGCCGACGAGCACGGCCTGCCCGCCGTGACGATGCGCCGGCTCGCGGAGGAGCTCGGCGCCGAGGCGATGTCGCTCTACTACCACGTGGCCAAGAAGGAAGACGTGCTCGACGGGATCGTCGACGTCGTCGCGCAGGAGATCAACGAGGCTGTCGCCCGGCTGGCGCCCGGTCCGGACTGGCGGCAGACGGCCCGGCGGCGCATTCTTACGGCCCGCGAGGTCTTCCTGCGCCACCGCTGGGCGCCGGCGCTGTTCGAGACGCGGTCGTCGACGAGCCTCGCGGTGCTGAAGTACTACGACGCGCTGGTCGGCGTGCTGCACGACGGCGGTTTCACGCACGACCGGATCCACCACGCCCTGCACGCGCTCGGCAGCCGGGCGCTGGGGTTCAGCCACGAGGTGTTCGACCCGAACGCGGGCGCGTCGGCCGAGATCCCGGCGGAGCTGGCGGCGCAGCTGCCGAACCTGGTCGGGATGCTGCGCGAGATCGCCCACGACGACCCGGATTCGACGCTCGGCTGGTGCGACGACCAGGCGGAGTTCGAGTTCGGCCTGGACCTCATCCTCGCGGGCCTGGACCTGCTGCGGGACCGGTAGTCCAGCACGTGGGACACCGCGGCACGCCGGAGCAGAATCGGCGGTGTGTCGCGACCACTGCGGAAGCTCGGCTTCCTGACCATCGGCCTCTTCGACCCCGCCGACCCGCGGCGGGGGCACGAGTCGACCCTGGAGATCATCGAGCTCGGTGAGCGGCTCGGGTTCGACAGCGCCTGGGTGCGGCACCGGCACCTGCAGCACGGCATCTCCTCGCCCGTCGCCGTGCTCGCCGCCGCGTCCCAGCGCACCGAACGTATCGAGCTCGGGACCGCCGTCATCCCGCTCGGCTGGGAGAACCCGCTGCGGCTCGCCGAAGACCTCGCGACCGTCGACCTGCTCTCCGGCGGCCGGCTCAACCCGGGGATCAGCGTCGGGCCGCCGATGCGCTACGACGAGGTCAAGCGCGCCCTCTACCCGGACACGGCGGACACCGAGGACTTCTCCTACGAACGCGTGCGCCGGCTGCTGGACTTCGTGCGCGGCGAGCCGGCGACCGGGTTCAGCGGCACCGAAGGCTTCGAGGTCTTCTCCGACCGCGTCCAGCCGCAGGCACCCGGGCTCGGCGACCGTCTGTGGTACGGCGGCGCGAGCCTGCGCTCGGCCGAGTGGGCGGGCAAGCACGCGATGAACTTCCTGACCAGCAGCGTGGTCAAGGCCGAAGGCGAGAGCACGGACTTCGCCGAGATCCAGCTGTCGCACGTCCGGACCTTCCGCGAGCACCACCCCGCCGGGCGGATCTCGCAGGGCCTGGTCGTCATCCCGACCGACACCGCGACGCCGGAACAGCGCGCCAAATACGAGGCCTACGCCGAGAAACGGCTGCCGCGCACCGCGGAACCGCAAGGCCCGGCGCGAATGCTGTTCTCCCCCGACTTCGTCGGCAGCTCCGCCGAGATCGCCGAGCGGTTGCACGCGCACGCGGCGTTCCGCGAGATCGACGAGGTGGCTTTCGCCCTGCCGTTCACCTTCGACCACGAAGACTACGTGCAGATCCTCACCGACATCGCGGAACGCCTCGGCCCGCTGCTGGGACGCTGACTTACTTGTTGGTGCCCGGGGTCAGCACCTTGTCGATCACGAAGACGGTCGCGTTCTTCGTGGGGATGTTCCCGCACAGGATCTTCGCGCCGTTGACCGTCATGCTGTCGCCCGAACCCTCGATCTTCAGCGGCCCGCCCGCGGTGTTCAGCGACTCCAGCGTGCCGGCGGAGGCGAGGCCCTTGGCGTCGTAGCGCTTGCCGACGACGTGGTACTGCAGGATCGGCGCCAGCTCGGCCGGCTTGCCCGCCAGCTCAT
>NZ_FNUJ01000023.1 GCF_900107925.1 Amycolatopsis pretoriensis
TCCAAGATCATGCTCGAGCGCGCCCGCGCGAACGAGAAGATCAAGTGGAAGCTGAACTCGCAGATCACCGGCGTGGTCGGCGACGGCAAGGTCGAAGGCCTGCAGCTCAAGGACACCAAGGACGGCTCGGAGTCGACGCTGGACGTGTCCGGCTTCTTCGTCGCGATCGGCCACGACCCCCGCAGCCAGCTGGTGAAGGGGCAGGTCGACCTGGACGAGGACGGCTACGTCGTCACGAAGGGCAAGACGTCCTTCACGAACCTCGACGGCGTCTTCGCGGCCGGCGACCTGGTCGACCGCACCTACCGGCAGGCGATCACCGCCGCCGGTTCCGGGTGCAGTGCCGCGATCGACGCGGAACGATGGCTCGCGGAGCACGGCGAATCGGACGCGCACGAAGCGGCCGAGCTGGATGAGCTGAGGTGGCAGCATTCTTGCGCTATTTGACGGTCGGGCGTCTTCTTCGCGAGCCCGAATCCGGAGATGATGCCACTCTGGTTCATGCCTCACCTTCGTGGGAGACTCCTTGACTGGCGTAAGTCACAATCGGGAGCACAGTACGCATGGTGTGTGCGCGGCTGACTGTCCGCGCCGTGTGCTGTCTGACCTGTTGGGTACGAAGTGGACGGCACTCGTCATCGTGGCGCTCGAGGAGGGGCCCCTGCGATTCGGTGAACTGCGGCGTCGGCTCGCCGACGTCAACCCTAAAGTGCTGGCCCAGACGTTGCGACGACTCGAGAGGTATGGCCTGGTCGATCGCACCGTCTACCCCGTGGTACCCATGCGGGTGGAGTATTCACTGACGCAGCTGGGACGAAGTGCCAGCCAGCCGCTCGGGGCGCTGTGGAGCTGGGTGGGCTCTTATGCCCACTTTTTGCGCGGCACCGGTTTAGGCGATCACTCCGCCGAGGGAACGACTAACCCGGACTCATAAGCGACCACCACGGCCTGTGCCCGGCTGGTCAGCTCCAGTTTTCCCATGATTCGCTTGACGTGAGTCTTCACCGTCTCCGCGCTGAGCGTGAGCCGCTCGGCGATCTCGTTGTTGCTGAGCCCTTGGCCCACGAAGTGCAGCACCTCCGTTTCCCGGCTCGTCAGCGAGCTGAGGTGGTTGCGCCGGTACTTGGATGGACGATGATGTTGAGCAAAGTTCTCGATCAGTCGGCGCGTGATCCGTGGCGACAGCAGAACGTCGCCGGCCACGACGGAGTGGACGGCGGCGACGATCCGGTCTGCGGGTGTGTCCTTCAGCAGGAAGCCCACGGCCCCCTCGCGCAGCGAGGTATAGACGTACTCCGAGACGTCGAACGTGGTGAGAATGATAATCCGCGGTGACTGCTCTTCGTCTCGGCTCAGGATCTGCCGAGTGGCGGAGAGACCATCCAAGTCAGGCATCCGCACGTCCATGAGCACGACGTCCGGTCGGCTGTCGAGAGTCATAGCTACCGCCTCAAGACCGTTCGCCGCGTCCGCGACCACCTCGATCCCCGGAGCGGCGTTCAGTAGCGCCACCAATCCCGCCCTGACCAACGGCTGGTCGTCGGCTACCAGTACCCGAATCGTCATGGCCTCTCCCGGTCGGCAAGGATGCGACGACACTGAAGCCACCTTCCGGTCGCGGTCCGGCGTCGAACGTACCTCCATAGAGGTGCGCGCGCTCACGCATACCGTCGATGCCGTACGACGACAGGCCGCCTTCGGCTCGGAGACCGAGGCCGTCGTCGGTGATCTTGACGTCGAGGTATCGCGCTCGGTGGACGATCTCCACGCGCACCGACGCTGGGCCCGCGTGCTTGAGGACGTTGGTCAGCGACTCCTGCACGATCCGGTAGACCGAGATGGCGACGCCGGGCGACACGGCTTTCGGCTTGCCGGTGACCACGAGGTCCACGGTCAGACCTGTCGCGCGAACGCGCTCGACCAACCCTTGAAGTCCGTCGAGCCCCGGTTGTGGGGAGAGATCGACCTGGTCGTCATCGAGCCGGAGCACATCGAACAACCGGCGCATCTCCATCAGCGCTTCCCGGCTTGTGGCTTCGACGGTGGTAACGGCCGTCCTGGCCATCTCGCGATCACTGGTGAACACGTAATTCGCCAAGCCGGCCTGCAGGGTGATCACTGACATGTGGTGGGCGACGACGTCGTGCAGTTCTCGCGCTATCCGGACGCGTTCGTCGGCTGCGGCGCGGCGAGCGTGTTCGGCTTCCTCCCGCACGCGCCGAACCCAGCGTTTGGTGCTTTCCCCGAGCACCCAGGCGCTCAGCAGCACCAGGGTGGTTTCGATGAGCTTGGCCAGCGTCAGATTTCCGGTAGGAGACAAGAACGAAGGGACGAAGCAGAGCGCGGACAGGAGCCACATCGTTCCCGCGATCCGGGTAGAGCGCATGGTCCCCACAGTGAACACTGCGAGCAGCAGTCCGATACCCGCATTGGGGAGTTCCGCAGATTCCAAGATCGAGTATGCGGTGACCGCGCAGGCGATCAGCACCATGACGGCTACCGGGGCGACCTGGCGCAAGGCGAGCGGAGCGACGGTCAGGATTCCGAGCAGGATAACGATCCATCCTGCGCCCGGGCGGACGACGACATTGGCGATGGTGAGGGCCACAAGCGCAACGGTGATCAGACCATCGAGCAGAGGAGCGGGAAGCTTGGTGCGCACACCCCCACGGTAGTCGACCGGCGAGTTCACGTGCCGGAACAGCCGTCGCTACCACCAGAGGGGTACGGCCGGATACCTATTTTGGACGACGCCTGACCACGGAAACATTCTTATTGTCTCGGATGAGCAAGATTCACATCACGATGACGCCGACGACGCCAGCTGAGCAGGCACAACTGTGACGGTGTTACACATCTTGTCACAGTGTCTATAGTTGTAGTGCGATGGCGTTGTTGAAGTGCCCGGTGACAACGTTGTCCATGAAGTTCGGAGAATCGAATGAGCAATATTTGCGAGGCCGCAGGTGCCGACTTCACCAGCGCCGGTGGAGGAACTTATTCTCGCACCCTGGTGGGCTTGTTCACGAGCAAGTGGTCCGCGTTCGCGATGGAGTTGCTGGAGGCCGGCCCGCTCCGGTTCGGCGAGCTGCGGCGTCGACTGGGGGTGAGCCCCAAGGTGCTCACCCAGACGCTTCGGAAACTCGAAGAATACGGGCTTGTGAAACGGGTCGTGTACCCGGGCGTCCCGCTTCGTGTCGAGTACTCGCTTACCGAAGTCGGATGTGGTGCCGCAGGATTGCTGCGGGAGCTGCGGAATTGGGTCACCGAGAACCTTGACGAAATATTGCGGGCTCCGTTGTCAGAAGACACTCAAGAGCCTGATATTGATCTATGAAGATTGCATCTGATCGTAACAATCTAGCTTTGTGTGCCGATGTCGGGCACCGGTGGCAACGTACGGTGACGGAGGTACGCCGACCATCGGCGCCAGTCCGGCTCGGGACCTTGGCTACTGCGATGACACTCGGATGTCAATCAAAGTCGGCGCAGTCGGGCTGTTCTTCATTGTTCGACGGCGATCGAGTGAAGGTTCGGTCAACATTGTGTTCGATCCAGTCACGCACGGCCGCCAGTGGTGCAGCGGCGCTGAGCCCGAGCTCGGTCAGCGAGTACTCGACGTGCAGCGGAACTGCTGGATAGACCACGCGATCGAGGAGGCCGCGGTCTTCCAGCCGTCGAAGAGTTTGCGTGAGCACCTTGGGGCTGACGCCCTGAAGTTGTCGTCGGAGCTCACCAAAACGCAACGGGCCATCTTCGAGTGCGCCGATAGTCAGAGCCGACCACTTGTTCGCCAAGAGGTCCAGTAGCGCCCGGCAGGGACACTGGGCTTCGTAGACGTCGTGAGCACGGTGTCGTCCCGTCTCGCAAGCACTGCTCATCAAATCTCCTCATGTGCCCATCGACCGGAAATCGGTGCGCTCTTTCAGTCGGCAACGTCGAAGACGAACGGGAGCCAAAGCTGGTCGAATCGGCGATTCGGCGCTGAGCTTGAGAGCGATAACTTCCGGTTCTGTCGCAAAGTTCGCAGCGACCAGAAAGACGTCCGGCGTCGTCCCCTCCAGGGGCAAGATTACATCGAACTGGGTACCCGAGCGCCTGGCGATCATGATGGCGGGATGTCCCACGCCATAGCTACCGCATGGGCAAGCAGTAGTCGACCCCGCGCGATCGTGACGGTGTCCACTATGGCCTGCCGCGCCGGCAGTGCTACCGGGGAGACAGGTGCGGCTTCTCGGCTGCCACGCCCATGACAGACGACCGCCCGCGTCGACGTCTGCATCCGAACTCCCGAGTTCGCTTGGCTCGCGCGGCGCGTGCCGCGCCGATTCTCCCAACATACGATCGAGCGTCTAGTTACCCGCAAGGGTCACGACTCTCCTTTGGAGAGTGGCTGGCATTGGGCAGAGGTAAAATCAGCTGTCGTCACCAAGCAAAGCCCCTTATAGCGAGTCGTACTGGTGCTAGCTTTCCAGCGTGGATGCACCGCTTCGCGTTACTGGGACCGGCCGGGAGGGAGCGCGCGAAAGTGCCCAGCATCGACGTAGCGGTGGTCGGCACGGTCGCGGGCGAGCGCTGTTGACCGAAGTGGCCGGAGTTGACGTCGTGCTGAGCGAAAGTGGTTCAGGGTAAAGCGAACGTCGAGCCTCCTGAGTGCCACCAGTGGCGGTAGAATGGTGCCTTCTCGACAAGGCCGCCGTAACCGTCTGCGATGATGCTGCACAGCTCGGGTACGACGGGTGCGACCGGCGAGTCTGTCCGCCACACGAGGACCAGTTCCCGGTGCAGGGGCGTGCCGGCAAGTGACAGAGTGGCCAGGCCGTCGCGCACGGTGCCGATCGGGTAGAGCAAGCAGATTCCACGCCGCGCGGCGGTCAGGGCGAAAGCCACGTGCGCCTCGTTGATGAGGTGGGCGATGTGCTGGTCGAAGCCGGCGGACGCACAAGCGCGGGCGATGTAGGTGTTCATCCCGCTGTCGTCGGCATCGGGCATCACCCAGTTCTCGTCGGCCAGGTCAGCTAGTTCGGCTTCATTGTTGACGGCCAGCGGGTGCTGTGCCGAAACTCCGATGAAGATCGGCTCGCGCAGGAGCAGCCGCTGTTCCAAGCCTGCCTTTGTCGCCAACGGAAATCCCGGAAACTGCCGCATCACCGCGATGTCCAGCTCGCCGGAGCTCAGCAGGGCGGCGAGTGTTCCGGTTTCCCGAATCGTCCGGCTGGTCACCGCGTGGCGCGGCAGCACCACCGTCAGAGCGTTGACCAACAGGCTGAACTGCTGCGCTGGGATGCCCCCGACCTTCACGGGTGCTCCGGACTCCTTCTGGGCGTTCACCTGGGCCTTGCGCTGCAGAGCGCGGAGCTGGTGCAGCAGGCTTTGTGCCTCCCGCACCAGCTCGGCACCGGTGTGCGTGAGGAATACACCGCTGGCCGAACGGACGAACAGCGCACCGCCGAAGAAGGTTTCGATGCGCTTCAGCTGCGTGGTCACCGCGGGTTGGCTCAGGTGCAGTCGTGCCGCCGCGCGGCGGAGGCTGCCGGACTCGGCGATCGCCACCACAAGCTCTAGGTGCCGGATTTCCAGCCGCATGGCGGAAATGTTATCGCCGGATGGCATCACACGGAACCTGCTGATGCCGGTTCTGTCACGCTAGTGTGCGCTGCGTGACAACGACTCCTCCAGTGTCTCCGATCGCGCCGCAATCGTCGGCTGCTCTGCTTTCCAATGATGTGGTCCAGAAGTTCCTCGGAGCAGCGATGGCCGAGTACCAACGCATTACGGCCGAGGAACCACGACCGTGTTTCGGTGCTCTGCTGGGCACAGTGGTGGAAGAAACCGTGCTGGTGACGGATGTGGCGTTCGGCAAGAACGTCCGCACGTCGGATCCGACCGCTCGGGAGGAGTTCGAGACATCGATAGTCCCGCGATTCGGTCCGGCTTACGAGAACCCGGTCCGGGGGTGGTGGTTCGCGCCTTCGGATCTGCTCGGCATCGCGCGCGGTGCCGAAGCGCGCGGGCTTGACGTGTTCGGTTCCATTCACTTGCACCCGGACTGGCACCGACTGGGGCCGGAGTCTGCGCGCGAGCACCGGCTGAGCGACCGGCCGACTCCGATGGACGAGTACATGTTCCGCAGAGCGGGCTGGCCGCTAAACGTCGTTTGCTATCTCGAAAAGCAGCACGGTGGATTTTACTATTCCCTGGCTGCTTGGGGTCCTGATTGCGGGGAACTGCCGTTGCGTGTGAACGCATCTGCGGGGAAGGAGTACCTGTGATCGACGACCGGATCCCCGCTCTATGGGACACGATGGCCTCCGGCTGGGCGGCGGGAGACGCCGCGCGGTTCGCGTCCGTCTTCGCGGCTGACGTCGACTTCGTCAACGTGCAGGGAGAAACGCTCTTCGGCCGGGACGCCGTCGAGGCCCGCCATGCCCAGCTCTTCACCGCGACTTACCGGGCCACGACGCTGTCCGCGTCGGTGATCTCGATCCGCAAGCTGGGGCACCGCCTCTCGATTGTTCTAGCAATGTCGGAGATCGCCCCGTTCGGGGTGGTGACCCACGCGCAGGCTGTGGTCCGGCATGGTGGAGCACCCGAGATCATCGCATTCCACAACATGATTTTGAAAGGACCGACCTCATGACCCGTCCCCGGTTGCGCCATCTCGCGTTCGTCGTGCGGGACGCTGAGAGTATGGCCGCGTTCTACGTCGAGCAGTTGGGTATGGATTTGTTCCACATCGATCCTGACGGAAGTCGTTTCGTCACCGACGGATACCTCAACCTCGCGCTCATCCAGCAGGACCCGGGCGGCGACGTTCCGGCGGGCTTCAACCACTTCGGCTTCGATGTTCCCGGCATCGCAGCTGTGATCGATGGGCTAGTCGGGGCAGGCCTGCCGCACCCTGCATTGCGCGACGGTAACCGTCCGTTCGCCGAGTACCGCGCGATCGACCCGGAGGGCAACTGGTTCGATCTGTCGGAGCACGGGTTTCTCCCGCCCCACGTCTGAACCAGTCGCTCGTCTTCGAGATCTGTCACGTCGCAATGTCGTCCAAATATTGCAGCACCGCGAGAACGCGACGGTGTATGTTGTCGCCGGGGGGTAGGTCTCTTTTGGCGAAGATCCGATTGATGTACTTGCTGACCGCGCGTTCGGTGATGCCGAGTTCCACGCCGATGGCGGAGTTCGACAGGCCGCGGGCCATCAGGCCCAGTACCTCGCGCTCTCTCGGCGTCAGCTCGGTTCGGGAGGAAGTCCTGGCCAGCCGGTCGAACACCGCCCTGACGACCTGGGGGTCCAGCACCGTGCCCCCTTCCGCCACCGTGCGGAGATCGGCCATGAACTGCCGGACGTCGCCGACGCGGTCTTTGAGGAGATAGCCCACGCCGCCGTGGGAGTCGGCCAGTAACTCACGTACGTAGGTGCGTTCGATGTACTGGGAGAGGATCAGAATGGGTGTTCCAACCTGCCGCCGGCGCGCCTCGATGGCCGCGCGCAGACCCTCGTCGCGGTATGTCGGCGGCAGGCGGATGTCGACGATGGACAGGTCGGGCCGGTGCTGTTCGATCGCTACGAGCAAGTCGTCCGGATCGTCCACCGCGGACACCACGTTCCATTCCAGCTCCTCGAGCAGGCGTACCAAACCTTCGCGCAACAGCAGGAGGTCTTCGGCGATCACGACGCGCATGGCAACTCCATCAGGAGGACGGTGGGTCCGCCGGGAGGACTGGTGAGCGAAAGGACGCCGTCGAACGCGGCTGCGCGGCGGCGCAGGCCGGCGAGCCCGCTGCCGCGCCGTTCGTCGGCGCCGCCTCGACCGTTGTCGCGGACCTCGACGCGCACGTGGTCCCGGTCGGCGTGCACGGAAACGGATGCCTCTCCGCTTCTGCTGTGCTTGGCGACGTTGGTCAAAGCTTCGGCGATGACGAAGTACACGGTGGATTCGAGAGCCGCCGGGAGCCGGTCAGCTACTTCGACCTTGGCGGTAACCGAGCCGATCACAGATGCAGTCCGCTCGACGAGTGACTCGATACCGCCGGTCAGGCCGCGGTCGGCCAGGATCGGCGGGTACACGCCGTGGACCAGGTCTCGCAACTCCTGCAACGCAGCGCCGACCTCGGATCGTGCCTCGGTGAGCAATGCCCGGGTATGCGCCGGCAGTTCTTCGAGCTTGACATCGAGCAGGCCGAGCAGCATCCCGGCCGATACGAGCCGGGCCTGGGCGCCGTCGTGGAGGTCGCGCTCGATCCGACGCAACTCTGCAGCCTGAACTTCGAGCGCACCGGCGCGGGATGCGGTCAGCACCTCGACCCGGCGGATCAGCCGCAGGAAGCGCGGGCCTTCGAGCGCGGCGCGCCCCACGGCGGCGTGCCAGCGCGGGAGGCCGTAGCCGCACGCGACGGCCAGCAGGACCAGGGGAAGACCGCACACGGCGCCCAAGAGTGAGCTGGCGGTGTCGGTGACGGGAACAAACACGACTGGCGCCGATGCCAGCCACCACCACAGCGGCGTGGTGACGACCACTGTCGCGGTCACCCACATCATGACCGTCAACGCCAGCACGCCCGGCCCGAGCACCGCTTGCACGGCCAGCCAGCGCAGCTGCCTGCCTCCGGGGCGGACGGCGGACGCAGCTCCGTTCACGCGGCCCTGGTGTTCGACGAGGGCGTCCGCAGCCGGCCAGGGGTCCCTCCCGAGCGCCAGCCAGACCGGCCACCGGATCAGCTGACCGCCGGCACACATTCCGGTCAGCGCGTTGCGGAAGATGATGCTTAGACCGTGTTGGTTCACCCGTTCGCCTTTTCCGTTTCGTGGCAGGCTAGCGGCCGGCGTGGGAACGTGACTCGTCGACCATTCGGTGGACGGTGTCGGCGAGACCGGTCAGCGTGTCCTCGTTCGCCGTGCTGTTTACGGCGAGGGTGATGACGAGCCCGGAGTCCGGGACGTAGGTGTGCAGCACTTGAAACCCAAACGTCTCGCCGCGGTAGGCCCAGACGGGACGGCCGGTGCCGGCGTCGAGGCGCTGGGCGATACCGAGCCCGAACCCCACCGGGTCCTGCGGGGTGACGGTCCGAATCGGCTTGCCCGTGGTGGCGGAGACCAACGACTGGAGTTCACGCTGCTGCGTCGGCGGCAGCAGCCGCCCCTGGTAGAGAGCTTTCGCCCAGGTAGTCAAATCGGGTAGCGAGCCGATCAGCCCGCCAGCGCCCTGCGCCCAGGACAAGGCGAGTGCCGGTACGGGCTTGCCGAGCCAGGTGGGCAGTGCGGACACTCCGGAGTACCCCGCTGGCATCCGACGGGCGGTGTCGCGTGGGCAGGCCGGCGGCAGGCAGGTGTCCTGCATTTTCAGCGGACCGAGGATGTGGCGGTGCAGTTGAGCGTCGAAGCTGTCGTGCGTCACTCGCTCGATGATCATCTGTGCGAGAAGGTAGTTGGTGTTCGAGTAGCCGTAGCCGATCGGGTTCAGCGGCAGGTCGGCGACGAAGGACACTAGCCGTTTCGGTGTGAACACGGTGGCCGGGTGGTCGAGGATGACCTCACCGAATGCGTCCTGCTGGGCGTAGTCGGGGATACGGCTGGTCATCGACAGCAGCTGGGTGATGGTGACGTCGCGCCACGCCGAGTACTCGGGAAGCCACTTCCCGAGCTTGTCGCTGATGGACAGGCGACCCTCGGCTTCCAGCCGCAGCAGGAGCACGGAAGTGAAGGCCTTGGTGTTGCTGCCGATCTGCCACAGCGCATCGTCCGGCACTGCGCGTCCGGTACTAACGCTCACCGACGTCGCAGGGCGCCGGTCCGGATAGGTCACTCGCAGCGCCACCGTGGACATCCGATCCTGTGTGCGGTGTGTGTCCAGGTAGCTCTGCAGAGTGTCGTGCAGGGCTGCGCCCAGTCTGGTGGCAGGCTGCTGGGAGGCAACGGCGGGCTGCGCGGTGGAGCTGTAGGCGATCGCCCCCGCCGCCAGGGCCGCGAGTACGACACCCACAGTGGTCGCTCGCCGACCGAACGCCTTCTTCTTCATTCTCGTCTCCTGTGCCGTTCCGCCTTGACGGTGATCACGTTAGGAGCGGGGACCGCGCGGGAAAATCGCCTCAGCACCCCACTCGCATGACATGCCTGCATGTCATGCTAATGGCGAACCCCTCAACGTGAGCACAGTGTCTTGAAGGTACGCAAATTCTGGTATTTAGTGCACGGCTTCGCTTCCTTTGGAGCTGGCAGGCTTTGCGATAGCTGCTTGCCTGATGAGGTGAGGAGGGCGTCCAAGAATATTCATGCTTGGTCCTTTCTGCGGTCCGACTATTCCCCACAGCGGCTGGATCCGCCGAAAGTCGATGTTCAGCACGCCGCGAGTGCGCTCGGCGGGATCACCGTTCCGGTGGCGCGCCCGGTCTCGTCGAGCAGCCAGCCCATGCGTTTCGGGGTCCGGAGGTTGATGGCGCTGTCCCGCAGCCGCAGCCACGGCAGGTGCTCGCCCAGCACCCGCTCGATCCGGAGCATGTCCTGCGGTGATCGGGTCCAGAAAGCCATGGCGAGGTTGGCGTCGCCGGTCGTCGAAATGCACATCCGCAGTTCCGGCAGGGTGGCCAGCGCCTGCACGGTCTTCCGGTGGTCGGCGGGCTCGACGTGCGCGGTCCAGGTGCTGCTCACCGTCCAGCTCGACACCTCCGAGGCGAGTTCGCACCGGAAGGACAGCAGGTCGGAGGCGAGCAGCCGGCCGAGCTGCCGGCGCACGGTGGCGGGATTCCGGTTCGTCGTGCGGGCCAGGTCCGCCGCCGTGCTGCGGCCGTCGGCGGCGAGCGCTTCGATCAGCGGCCACGCGTCCCGTGGTGGTGCCGCCGGGATGCCGTTCGGAGCGGCGGCGGCCGCCTGGAAGGCGGACTCTTCGACCGGGCTCAGGGCGTCCAGCCGCCAGTGGCTGCCGTGCCGGTGCACTGCCGTGGCGACGAAGGTGCGTTGGCGGGCCACTCCGGGAAGGGTCTCGAGGTCGTCGAGGACGTACCGGGTGAGCGCGGCGAGGTCCTCGGTGATGACCGTCAGGAGGAGGTCGCGTCCTCTCGTCGACTCTTCGACGGTGACCGCGCGAGGGTCCGCGCACACGGCGTCGACGACGGCCCGCCGGGCCCCGGGGAGGCAGTCCACCTCGACGAGGGCGAGGGTGACCCGCCGGTAGCTGCCGCCGGGGTGGGCGGTGATCCACGCGAGCCCGTGCTCCCGCAGCCTGGCCCACCGAGCCGCTTCGCGAGCCGCGGTCGTGCCCAGGATGCGTGCCGCTTCGGCCCACGGGATCCGGGGAGCGACCTGGAGGCCGTGCAGGAGCCGCAGCTCGTCCTCGTCTAGGGCCGAATGCACGGTTCTGGACAGGGAAGCCTCCTTCGTGCACGAATCCAGTGAATTCGGCTGAGTGTAGCTCGACAGGTTCGATACTCGCTCTTCTCGGATGCACGGAGGCGATATGACGCTGCTGGACGAGGCGCACGGGATGCGTCAGGAGGTGGTCCGGCTTCGGCGGCTGCTGCACTCGCGGCCGGAGCTCGGTCTGCACCTGCCGCACACCCAGCAGGCGGTGCTGGCCGCGCTCGACGGCCTGCCGCTGGAGATCTCGACGGGGAAGGCGACGACGTCCGTCACGGCCGTGCTGCGCGGGGGCGCCCCGCCGTCCGGGCAGCGGCCGGTCTTGTTGAGGGCGGACATGGACGCGGTGCCGGTCGACGAGGAAACCGGGCTGGCGTACGCGTCCAGCGTGCCGGGCGCGGCCCACGCGTGCGGACACGACTTGCACACCGCCATGCTCGTGGGTGCGGCCCGCCTCCTGGCCGGCCGCCGGGCGGAGCTGGCCGGAGACGTCATCCTGATGTTCCAGCCGGGGGAGGAGGGCTGGGAAGGCGCTCGGGCGATGCTTGAGGAGGGGGTACTGGACGCCGCGGGAGAGCGCGCGGGCGTCGCCTACGCCCTGCACGTGTTCTCGACCCTGCCCCAGGGGTTCCACCTCCGACCGGGAGTGGTGCTGGCCTCCTCCTCGGCGCTCGACGTCACCGTGTCCGGCCGAGGCGGCCACGCGTCGACCCCGCACCTGGCCCGGGACCCCGTGCCCGCGACCGCCGAGATGATCACGGCGCTGCAGGCGCTGGTGACCCGCCGGGTGGACGTGTTCGACCCGGCCGTCCTCACGGTCGGCGTCGTCCAAGCCGGCACACGCCGCAACGTCATCCCGCCGACGGCCCGGTTCGAGGCGACCCTGCGCACGTTCACCGACGCGACCGCGGCCCGGATCGGCGCCGAAGCACGCCTGCTGGTCGAAGGCATCGCCGCGGCGCACGGGCTCGAGGTCGACGTCCGGTTCGACCGGGAGCGCCCGGCCACGGTCAACGATCCCGGCGAGGCCGCGGTCGCCGGCCGGACGATCGCCGAGGTGTTCGGCACAAACAGCGTGCACCGGCTCGAGCACCCCTTCACCGGCTCGGAGGACTTTTCGCGCGTCTTGGCCGAAGTGCCCGGCGCGTTCATCGCACTGGGGGCGTTGCCCAAGGGTGCCGATCCGGGCACGGCGCCGTTCAACCACAGCGGCCGGGCGGTCTTCGACGAGGCGGTGCTGCCCCAGGGCGCCGCACTCCTCGCCGAACTCGCCCTGCGCCGTTCTCACACCGCAACGCCCACCGACCTCGCGGAGTGTCCACGATGACCACGAAGACTCCGGCCGGTACCGGCCGCACCATGCTCGGCATCTGCCTCGGCCACGCTCTCGAGTGGTACGACTGGGGCATCTACACGATCTTCGTCCCGTTCTTCGCCGGTCAGTTCTTCCCCGGCGGCGCGACGGGATCGGCGGTCCTTTCCGGACTCGCGGTCTTCGCCGCGGGCTTCGTGGCCCGGCCGCTCGGCGGCCTGCTCGTGGGCCGGCTGTCCGACCGGGTCGGCCGGCGCCCGATGCTGAGCCTCACCGTCGGCGGCATGGCGGTCGCCAGCCTGCTCATCGGCGTCGCGCCGACCTACGCCACCGCCGGCGTGGGCGCGTCCCTGATCCTGCTGGCCTGCCGGGTGGTCCAGGGACTCGCCACGGGCGGTGAACTCCCGTCGGCCCAGACGTACCTGGCGGAGCAGGCGCCCGCGGCTCGCCGGGGCCGCTGGTCGAGCCTCATCTACATCGCCAGCGCCGGGGGCAATTCGGTCGGCGTGCTGCTCGGGCTGGTGCTGTCCTTGACGTTGACGCACGAGGAGATGCTCGGTTACGGCTGGCGGATCCCGTTCGTCGTCGGCGGGGTGCTGGGGGTGGTCGCGTTGTGGGTCCGGCGATCGCTCGCCGAGTCGGAAGTGTTCGTCAACGAACGAGAAAAGGCGCGGAAGCAGCCGTTCTGGCCCGACCTGGTCCGCCACCGCAGGGCCGCGCTGCAGGTGATCGGCATGTCAGTCGGCCCCACCGTCGTCTACTACACCTGGGTCGTCGCGGCCCCCGCCTACGCGATCACCGCACGGCACCTCGACTCGAGTTCCGCGCTGCTGGCCGGGGTGCTGTCCAGCGTGGTGCTCATCGCGGTGCTGCCGCTCTGGGGTGCCCTGTCGGACCGGATCGGGCGGCGGCCGGTGATGCTGATCAGTCACCTGGGTACGGCCGCGACGTTGTTCCCGCTGCAGGCGCTCGACCTCGGGAACGCGGTACGGCTCGGGATCGCGATGTCGATCGCCATGGTCTTCATCGGAGCGGGCGTCTCGGTGCTTCCCGCGGCGTACGCGGAACTGTTCCCGACGCGCATCCGCACGGCCGGCCTGGCAGTGCCGTACTCGGTGGCGGTGGCCGTCTTCGGGGGAACGGCGCCCTACCTGCAGACGTGGGTGGGCGAGACGTTCGCGCCGGCCGTTTTCACCGGGTACGTCGTCCTGCTCCTGCTGGTGTCCGCGGCGACCGTGCTGACGCTGCGGGAAGGCCGCGGAACCGACCTGACCACGCTTCACCAGGCCGTTCCGGAAACGATGAGGAAAGCTGAGGATCATGACACCGCTCGAAATGCTGGCTGACGGCGTCACGGTCGTCGACCTGGCGCAGCCGTTCGAGACCGGGATGCCCGCGTCGCCCACGCATCCGCCGTTCGAGTTCGCGTTGCGCCACCGGCACGGTGATTTCTCCTATCCGGACGGCTTCACCGGGTCGCACGAGATCATGGTGCTGGGCGGGCACGTCGGCACCCACATGGACGCCCTGAGCCACGTCGCCGTGGACGGCAGGCTGCACGGCGGTGTCCCGGTCGGCGAAGCGATGCACGGGGGCCGCTACCGCAGCCACGGCATCGACCAGGTGCGCCCGCTGGTCCGCCGCGGAGTGCTCTACGACGTGCCCCGCCACCGGAAGGTCGCGCGGCTGGCGCCGGGCGCGGCCGTGGAGGTCGAGGATCTCGCGGCCGGCCCCGCGCCGAAGCCGGGTGACGTCGCGCTGGTCCGGACCGGATGGGCGCAGCTGTGGGACGACCCGCGGGCCTACGTCGGTGACGACTCCGGGGTGCCGGGCATCGATGTCGGTGCCGCGCAATGGCTTGCCGAGCGTGGTGTCGTCGCCGTCGGCAGCGACACGATCGCCCTCGAACACCGCCCGGCGGGCCCGGCCCCCGCTGCACTGCCGGTGCACCGGCTCCTGTTGCACGACCACGGCATCAATCTGATCGAGGTGATGGCTTTGGAAACCCTGTCCGAAACGCTGGCGTCGGCCGGTACCGCGGAATTCCTGTTCATCGGGGCACCGCTCAACGTCGTGGGCGCCACCGGTGCCCCCATCCGCCCGCTGGCGGTGGTGGGCGCATGAGCGGCGACACGATCCGGCTGGGCGACGTGACCGTCACCCGGGTGCTGGAGTGGACCGGTCCGATCAGGACGGTGAGCGACATCGTGCCCGACAGCTCGCCGGAAGGGCGCGCGGCCTTGGCGCCGGACTTCCGCAACCCGGACGACGACGCCTACCTCTGCGCGATCCAGAGCTGGGTGCTGCGCAGCGAAGGGCGCACGATCGTCGTCGACACCGGTGCGGGGAACGACCGCGACCGTCCCCAGGTCCCGCAGTTCGACCACCTCGAGACGCCGTTCCTGGACAACCTCCGCCGGGCCGGCGTCGAGCCCGAGGACATCGACCTGGTGGTGAACACCCACGTCCACTACGACCACGTCGGCTGGAACACCCGGCTGGACAATGGCGAGTGGGTGCCGACGTTCCCCAACGCGCGTTACCTGATTCCCCGCGTCGACCGCGACTACTTCGATCCGGAGAACGAGCACCGCCGCCCGCCGGCGCGCACGGACGCCGATCGCCTGCGGCGCCGCGGCAGCCACCTGGTCTTCGCCGACAGCGTCGTACCGATCCTCGACCGGGGCCTCGCGACGTTGTGGGAGGACGGCTACACGATCGACGGAAACCTGACGCTCGCGCCGGCACCGGGGCACACGCCCGGATCGTCCGTGCTGAAGCTGCGCTCGGGCACAGACCGGGCCCTGTTCGTCGGCGATCTCCTGCACAGCCCGGTGCAGGTGGCCGAGCCGGCAGCCAACAGCTGCTTCTGCGAGAACCAGGCCGAGGCGCGCGCGACCCGGGTCCGGTTGCTTGACGAGGCGGCCGAGACCGGGGCATTGGTCGTGCCCGCGCACTTCCCCGGCCGGGGCGCGGCCGAGGTGCGCAAGTCGGGCGAGAGCTACGAGGTGCACGACTGGGCGGCTTTCGCGCCGATTCGCGTGCGGTAGGTACCGCTCGCGTCGGCCTGTCGGCCGAGTAGAGGCGGGCGCCGACCACCTGATCTGCCACTCCGCACCACATCGCAGGTCTGTGGCAACTCCTCACAGCATCGCTGTGGGGGCGGGATCGTCCGGATCCGCCATGCGGTCAACGGCGACGGGATCGACGACTGCGTGTGGCCAGGGGTTCGACGATCTGCAAGGTGACGTCACCGAGGCTGATCCGGTCACCTTCATTCACCTTACGGATCGGGTACGCGGTCTCGGCGGCTTGGCCACGACCGATCCACGCCTCGGTCGACGCGAGCAGTTCGAGATGCCGGGCGACGAAGTCGGCATGGAAGAGGTTGATCACGCCTCTGAGGGCGAACCGATGAGAGCGCAAATCAGCCGTCGATCCGAGGCACGCCTCGGATCGACGGTCACCGCGTTACCCGTATTATGGTCGGGTTGCCAATAACGCAGTACAATCGCTCACCCCGCCAGATAGCGGATGAGGCCGGCGCCCCGGCAGTTGGTGCGTTACACAGCGGACGCCGAGTTCGCTCGGCGGTTGTCACTCGAATCACGACTCCGAGCCCGGGTGCCGGCTTCCGTGTACGAGGTGCGCCAGGGCAGACGAGTCGAGCGTTTTAGGCAACTGTGGGGCTCCTGCGCGATCCTATTGGTACAACAACGCTCTGGACGGCCCAGCCCCGATCGCCCGGCAGGTGGCCCGTATGCGCGGGTTGTCTGACCACCCGGGCCGTTGCGGCCGTGTCCACGAGCCAGCACCCTCACAGAAGGTTTTCATGAACCCCAAGAGCAGTAGGTGGGGCCAGTCCAGGCCCCTGAGGACGATCGTCGCTGTCGTCGCCGTAGTCCTCGTCACCGCCGGAAGCTTGGTGGTGTACCTCGTCGAACGAGCGGACGGTCAGGTCCAGATCGTCATGGGCGACACGAGCGCGCCGGACCGGGTCGACGTCAACATCTTTGTGCAGAAGGTCGACGCGGCCGCTCAGGAGCTGTCGGCGCAAGTGGAGATGTCCCCACAGGGCGCACTGGCCGACGAATCCGGTTCTCCTCGGCAAGATCTGACGATCTTCACAAACGGCACCAAGGGCGACACCTTGTCGTTCAAGGCGGGAAAGAGCCCCAGTACAGCGGACGTCAAGCTGGCCCTCAACGACGGCATCATCACTGACTACCCCTTCGACAGCTACAAGATCGATGTCGGAGTAGCGGTGCAGACCGCCACGGGGGCCGTGCCCGTGAGCGTAACTCTCGTCAACACCGACGCGTTTTTCAAACTCAAGACGCACGACGAAAAGGCCGAGGACGGTGCGCTGGTCTTCACCGCCGACGCGGAACGATCGACCGGCACCTGGGCCTTCGCGTTGTTCATGATGCTGTTCATGTGGTTGCTGAGCCTGGCTGCGGTGACCGCGGCCTGGTTCGTGGTGGGTAATCGTCGTGGGCTGCTCTGGCCGCCGATGAGTTTCATGGGCGCCCTGCTGTTCGCGCTCGTCCCGCTGCGCAATGCCGCGCCGGGGCAGCCGCCCATCGGCTCCGTCATCGACTTCGGATCATTCTTCATCGCCGAAGGGCTGATCTCTCTATCGCTGATCGTCACGGTGATCGTCGGCTATCGGGTTGAGCGGGCAAACGAACGAGAAGAAAAGGCTGCGAAGGTCGCTGTCGAAACACCGGACCCATCGCCGCCCGCACTTCCGCTCCCAGAAGCCGCCGGCCATCGGCAAGGAGCGCCGGTAGGCGCACAGCCCTGGCAAGACGTACGACGCTGATCCGAAGTGGTGCCGGGCTGTGCGACCGTTTCGGTCGCATAGCCCCGAAAAATAGATACGAGCCAAAGCTGGCAAGTCAGTCAGAACTCGGTGCTTATTTGGGCAGATCATACTCGAATTTCTTCGCCTTACCGGTGTCTTGTGCTTGAATCATTTCATGGTCAATTACCCCTACTGCCTCGACTCGGATGAAGTTGCTGTCCAGAGGTGTCCAGGCAGTCTCAAATGGGCTTCATGGTCTTTTATTGTTTCCTCGATGGTCGGCGCGTTGGATGCCATAATGCGTTTCGTTGCGCAGGGTGGCGTCAATGTCCGGACTGCGGACGTCCCCAACGGATCCGAGCCGGATGAGATCGACCGCATCGTCGACGTCGCCAACGCCGTCGTCATATTTTTTATAGTGCTTATCGCGATATCGGTCGTCTACCTGGCCATCCGCCTGTGGTCCGGTAGTCGTGGTGCTCGGGCCACTCTGACGGTCGCCGCTGCCGCCCAGCTTTCCACCATGTTTTCCGGTTTCGACGACGCGCTCGCCTGCCTTAGTATCCTCGTCGCCATCGCCGGGGTCACACTGATCTTCACGAAGTCGTCCAGGGCCTATTTCGTCGAGACTCAGGGGTCGAAGTAGGCGAGCGTGGCTTCTCCGACCAGGAAGGCCTGGAAGCAGGAGAGTGTCGGCGGGGTGACTGTGACACTGGACTGTTGTTGGCACGACAAACGCCGGTTCTCCGTTGGCAACGTGCTACGGGTCGGGATGTCCATGGCGTCCCGACCCGCGTCCAAATACTGCCGCGGAGACCCAACGTCTGATCGTCCTTGCGGTGCTAGTCGCGCGGGCTGGGCGTGTTGGCGTGGTTTCGTATTGCCAACCGAATCGCTTCGATGTAGCGCGGAAGGTGTTGGCGTGCGGCCTCGAGCTGCGAAAGTAGGTCCTGTTCGCGGCCGGCGGTGCTCTCCATCTGCGCGGACGCCCAGCGAGCTGTTGCCGTCGCGCCCATGGCGGGAACCTCGCGTAGCCGCTGCAGCGCGTCCCAGTGTTTTTCCAGCGTGCGGAGTGTACCTTCGAGGGCTTCGATCATCTTGGTTCCCGTTGCCTCGTCCACCGTGAACCGGCGGCTTTCGGCGAGCTCCATCATCTGGGCGCCCGCTAGTCCTGACACGGAGGTGAACACTGTGCTGTCGGCCATTAGGTGACAATATTTATAGGCGTTCACACCTCACGAATATCAGCCCAAAGTACCAGTGAGGCTTGCCCGCGAGCCAGTTCGGAGTGCCGTTGATGGGAGAGTGGCATCCGCGCGTCATGATTGCTGCGATTCTCGCGGGCATCAGTATCAATCTATTATTCAATGTTCTGGAACATTGGACCCGAGGTCAGGTGCAGGCCAGGTCCTTCGGTGGAGATATGAATCCGCTTCAGTCCAGTGGACGTCACCAGTTCGCTCAGTTCGGCCTCGGAGAACCAGTGGGAGAAGTAGCCTGTGCTGCGGACGTGCAACTCCGCCTTGGCGGAGTCGACGTCGCCCGGTTCAATGACCCCGCACAGTTCCGGGTGCGCGGCGTAGAACTCGCGTACTGCCTGGCCGAAGAACTCGCGGTTGAACACCGTCAGCAGCAGTGAGTCATCTGGGCTCAGTGACGCGCACATCTCGCGCACGACCTCTCGTCGTGACTGTTCAGGCATGATGCCCAACGTGTTCATCACGCAGGCGAACAATTTCGGTGATTCGTGGTAGTCCGAGTCCAGTCTGCGGTCGTCGGCGAGCACTTCACGCAAATTTGCTGCGTTGCCCTCGACTGCGAATAGCCGGCGCGCGGGAGAACTGTGCTTCATCAGCAGGTCGAGGAAATGCCGAGATACGTCGACGCCGACTGTCATTCGGGCGTCGTCGGCGAAGGTAAGGCAAAATTTACCAGTGCCACAACCGACCTCGACCACGCAGATGGAAGGGGTCACTCGTCCGCGGATGAGCGCCAGTTCGTGCTCGAACACGCTCAGCAGCAATGGTGACCGGTAGACGGCGTCCTCGTAGACAGGCCCGGGGATAATTTTCCAGGCACTCTCCGTCTTGGTCAGAGATTTCACGCCAGATTCCCTCTACTGCCGCATTGTGTGGAACCCAGAAGAAGTGTGACTTCGGAGCTGATATGACAATGACAAAATACTGATGCGGTTGTGTCACGGCTGATGGGTGAGCTCGATTGCCTTCGATGTGTGCCCGAACGCCTCGCGACTCCGAAACCCACCACGAGCTTGATCCTGCACACCTGCACACCTGCCCGGATGTCCCTGGATCGCTGTCACTTCGATCCAGGGCCACGCTCGGCCGAGCAGTCGGCGGGCATAGTCGATGGTGGACGGCATCCGGCCCCACGGGCCGCGGCACCTGACCGGGTGCCATTGACGCCAATCCCGCGGTCGGACGAGAGGCGGGTTTGACTAGTCATTGGAACAGTCGAGGCGCAGGCCGGGCCGCTACGCAGGCCTGTCGCTTCGGCACGCATCAACTCCGCCCAGCCGTGGATGGGTCCGCGCAGCGGCCGGTGACCGGCAGTTCGCCAGATGGACCCGCCCGAGACGGAACCTCGTGTTCGTCCAGTATCCATTACGTCGGCGAGAAGGCGATGCGCAGCCGGGAGCTGCATTGGCCGATCCGGTTGAGGCAGCGGCGATTCGGCGGCCGCGCGCGTCCCATGACGAGCCTGTTCGCAAAGAACTGGCCGGTGTTGACAATCGGTCTCTCGAACGAGCGCTCGGTTTGACCTCTCTACATTCTGATGGGCTTCGATGTCATTCCTTATCATCGAACACGATTTCGCGGTGGCGGCGAGACTGCGTGCGACGTTCCGGAAGCACGGGATTCCGGATGACTTGGTCGTGTCACGCGGTGATCTTCCGGTTGTCATAGAGGCTGGCCGGGCGGTCGTGATTGCCGCTGCCTTGCCCGCGCAAGGCACGCTCAAGGTTGTCCGGCAGGTGCGGGCTCGAGGTGGCACTGTCATCGTCGTATCGGCGGTCAGTGATGTGCGCCGGCGGGTGGAAGTGCTGCGTTCGGGTGCCGATGATCACCTGACGGAGCCGGTTGACGCGGGTGAACTCGTCGAGCGGATCCGGGCGGTGCGGAGGCGCAGAGAGCTGCTGTCCGCGGCGCCGGTGACCGGGCAGATCCGCTTCGGCGGCCTCCGTGTCGAAGTCGAGGCCAGGGACGTGTTTTTCGATGGGGAGCGGGTGTCGCTCTCCGCGAGGGAGCTGGACCTTCTCGTGAGTCTCGCGCGGGCAGGGGGGCGGGTGTGCAGCCGTGCGCAGCTGCTGGCGGAGGTGTGGGGTGTTCAGGGACTTGCCGGAAGCGGCCGCCTGGACTTTTACATCGGATCGCTGAGGGCCAAGCTCGGTCGTCCTGGATTCATCCAGACGGTCAGAGGAGTCGGATACCGGTTGGGGGTGCTCGGTGACCTCTGACTGTTCTGTGTCTCCCTGGGTCACTTGTGGCGTGTCAGAAGCCGATGATCGGAGCGGTTGTGGTCGTCGCCGCTGGTCGTTTGGGCACTTTCGGCCTGGGAAAGTCTCTGGTTGTCTGGTGGTGGGGTGTATGTGAGCTGCCCAGTCGCATGATTGGAGGTGAGGAAGCCGCGGGTAGCTGCTGCTGACACAGCTGAGCGTTCG
>NZ_FNUJ01000007.1 GCF_900107925.1 Amycolatopsis pretoriensis
CGGATCATGCCGTACTTCGCGTTGAAGGGCGGGGCGTTCTTCACCCTGGTCATCGGGGTGCTGGCGCTGATGTCGGGGCTGTTCCAGATCAACCCCGTGTGGAACTTCGGCCCGTACAACCCGGCGCAGGTGTCGGCGGGCTCGCAGCCCGACTGGTACATGGCCTGGGCGGACGGCATGCTCCGGATCTGGCCCGCCTGGGAGGTCTACCTCGGGAACTACACGATCCCGGCGGTGTTCTTCCCCGGCGCGATCGGCATGCCGGTCCTGATCGGCCTGTTGCTGGCCTACCCGTTCCTCGAGCGGAAGCTGTCCAAGGACACCGCCCACCACAACCTGCTCCAGCGGCCGCGGGACGCACCGGTCCGCACGGCGCTGGGCGCGATGGCGCTGGGCTTCTTCATGGTGATCGAGCTGTCGGGCTTCAACGACATCCTCGCCGACCAGTTCGACATCTCGCTGAACGCGACGACGTGGGCGGGCCGCATCGGCGTGCTGCTCGTGCCGCCGGTGGCGTACTACCTGACCTACCGGCTTTGCCTGGGCCTGCAGCGGGCCGACCGCGAGGTGCTGGAGCACGGCGTCGAGACGGGCATCATCAAGCGGCTGCCGCACGGTGAGTTCATCGAGATCCACCAGCCGCTGGCCGGCGTCGACAGCCACGGCCACGCGATCCCGCTCGAGTACCAGGGCGCTTCGGTGCCGAAGAAGATGAACAAGCTGGGCTCGGCCGGTGCGGCCGTCCCGGGCACGTTCTGGTCGCCGGACCCGGCCGAGGAGACCGCCGCGCTGCAGCGGGCCCACGGCAACGGGCACGGCAACGGCCACTCGGTCACCCAGGGCGAGCCGGGCGAGTTCGAGAGCATCGAGAGCGCCAAGCGCTCGGAGCACTGAGTTCCGCACACGACGAAGGCCACCTCCCGCGGGAGGTGGCCTTCGGTCGTTTCAGGAGTGGTCGCGCAGGCGCTGTACGGCCTTCTCCGCCCTCGAGAGGCGCGTCGCGGGCTTCTTGGCCTCGGCCACCCACTGGACGTACTCGCGCCGGTGTGACGGGGGCAGGGCCTCGAACGCGGCCTCGGCGTCCGGGGCAGCGGCGAGGGCGGCGGCCAGCTCCTCCGGGAGCTCGCTCAATCCTCGGCGCCGATGGCGAAGGCCTGCTCGGTGTCGGCGCGCGAGTACGACCGGAACGCGATGTGCGTGACGGTGTCCAGCACGCCCGGCACCTTCCCGATCCGGCCCGGGATCAGGTCGGCCAGCTCCTCGTGCGCGGACACCTTGACGGTGGCGATGAGGTCGACGTCCCCGGCGCACGAGTAGACCTCGCCGACGCCGTCGATGTCGGCGATCGCCTGCGCCGCGTCCGGGATAGCTTCCGCCTCTACCTGGATCAACACGATCGCGGTGATCACCTGGGGTCCTCCAAGGCTCGTCGTCGGGTTCGCCCGCGATCCTAGGCCGCGGTGTGCGCCAGCCAGTGTTCGGCCAGGGCCCGGTCACCGGTCAGCGTGACGTCGTCCAGGGGCCGGCGCCGGGTGAGGACGAGCAGCAGGTCCCGGACCGGCCCGGCCAGCGTGACGTCGGCGTCGGCGCCGTCGCGGGTCCAGGTGATGCCGTCGGGTTCGCGGGTGATGCGCCAGGTCCGGTCGCCGTCGGTCAGCCGGAGCGTCTGGCCGGTGCCGTGCAGCTGGGCGAAGTCCGGTTTGAGGCCGGCCGTGATGGGGTTCGCGAGCATCTCCAGCCACTCGGTGATCACGTCTTCGGCCAGGTCGGGGACCACTTCGAAGGCGGTGCCGGTGGCCAGCGCGGCGTCGGCGTGGTGGACGGTGGTGTCGTTGAGCATCCGGCGGAGCCAGAACCTCGCGTGCTGCTCGCCGAAGAAGGTCCACACCGGCGTCTCGCCCGCGTCGAGGACCGTCTTGGCGAGGTCTTCGGCGCCTTGGCGGAGCCAGTCGGCCCAGTTCTCGGGCGCGTCGGCGTCGTGGGGGTCGGGAACCGGCGACGGGCCCGACCGGACGATGCCGGCGGACCAGCGGTGGGCCTGGCCGATGTGGCCGACGAGCACCCGCAGCGGCCAGTCCGGGCAGGTGGGGACGCGGGTGGCGGGGTCGGCACCGGTGACGGTGGTGGCGAAGGCGGCGGTGCGGTCGAGCAGCGCCTCGGCGAGCCTGGTGGTGTCCATGGGCCGTACCGTAGGAATTCCACCCGGCTGGAGGTTCGACCGAAGGTGACCGAAGACACACTCGGGATCGGCGACCTGGCGCGGCGGACCGGGGTGCCGGTCCGCACGATCCGCTTCTACTGCGACGAGGGGCTGCTGGAGCCCGCCCGCAGCGTCGGCGGCCACCGGCGGTTCGACACCGGGACGGTCGAGCGCCTGACGCTGGTCCGCCGCCTGCGTGCGCTGGGGCTGGGGCTGCGGTCGATCACGGAGGTGGTGACCGGGGCGCGGTCGCTGGACGAGGCCGTGGCCGCCGAGCGCGTGGCTCTGGACCGCGAGGTGGCGACGCTGGCGTGGCGGCGTTCGGTGCTGCGCGCGGTGGAGGAGGCGTCGCCGGCCGACCGGGCGGCCCGGCTGGAGCTGTTGACGGCGGTGCAGGACGGGTTCGCGGCGCACGAGACGCTGGTCCGCTTGTGGCACCCGATGACGACGGGCCCTATCCCGGGGGAGACGGCTCGGATGTTCCTGGACATCAGCGCGCCTCGGCCGCCGGAGCGGCCGTCGACGGGGCAGGTGGTGGCGTACGCGTCGCTGGTGGTGCTGGCGGCGGACCGCACTTTGGCGGCGCACGTGCGGGCGAGCACGCTGGCGGGGCATTCGCGGGTGGCGGATCTGGGGGAGCTGCACGCTGCGGTGGGGGCGGCGTGCGCGCTGGTTTCGCCGGGGACCTCGCCGGCGCCGGGGGAGGCGCTGGACCGGTTTGTGGCTGCGCACGCGGCGGCGTGGGGGGCGGGGGATACGCCGGAGTTCCGGCGGGCGTTGAACGTGCGGACGGCTCCGGACCGGGATGTGCGGCTGCGGCGGTATTGGCGGTTGGCGGGGGAGGTTTCGGGGGAGCCGATGGGGGTTGCGCACACGTGGTTGCTGGATGCTTTGGACCGCTCGGTGGTTTGAGTTTGCCGCTGGGGTGCGGTGCGGTCTGGTGGGTTCTCGCCACCCCGATGCCCGATTGTGACTACGGCCGGCGGTACCGCGTCAAGGCGGGAAAGCGTGCCTTGACCCGGCACCGCCGGCCGTGTTCGGGCTTCGGATCGGGGTTGCGGGGAGGTCTGGTCTCGATGATCCTCCGTTGCGCTTCCGGCTTGCGGTTTTTGGCCTTGCCTCACAAACTTCTGGCCCTCTGACGCCCGCCTTCAGCCGTCTCTCGTCCGGCTCCCCGCCCGCAGCCTTCGGCCCTCTGGCCCCGGCTCTGCGGGTCGCCGCTTCCGGCTTTCCGGCCCCTGGCTTTGTGGGTCGCCGCTTCCGGCCCTCTGGCCCCTGGCTCTGTGGCTCCCCGCCCCGGCCTTCCGGCCCCCTGGCTCTGCGGCTCCCCGCCCCCGGCCCTCCGGCTCCCCGCGCCTCCGGCCCCGGCCAGACTCCCGGCCCCAGCCCTCCCTGCCCCCGACCCCGCACCCGGCTTCTCACCCCACGTGCTCCAGCGAGTGCGCGCTCGACACCAGGTCCAGCCATCCCCGCCACCCGGCCACCGCCGCCGGTTCCGCCCATGGTCTCGTCGTTCGGACCAACCGGACCCCCGGCCGGGCCAGCCACCTCAACAGCACCCCCACCTCCTCCGGTGGTGCTCCGTTCAACGGGCCCGGGTCCGGCAGCACCGTCTCCGCCGAGGCCACCAGCGCCTCCACCACCGGCATCGGTGGCACCCCGCGCCGTGCCACCCCCGCCGAAGCCAGGCGGCCGTAGCGGATCACCGACAGTTCCCAGCCGCCCGCTCCGTCTGGGCTCGCCGCGATCAGCTCCGCTATCGAGGCCAGTGCCGTCTGGCGGTGCGCTCGCCCCAACGCTCGGATCAGCCCCGCCAGCTCGTCGCGGTGGCGGGCCGCCTGCTCGTAGTGCTGCCCCTCCGCCAAGCGCTCCACCTGGGCCGCCGCCACGTGCAACGCGCCGCCGTCCAGGCCCGCGATCAGGCCCGATGCCGACTCCACCGCCGGCACGTACGCCTCCACGCTCTGCCGGCCCGCGCACGGCGCTCCGCACCTCCCCAGCTCCGCCAGCACGCACGGTGTCCCGTTCGCGGTCCGCGGCGAGATCCGCTGGGTGCACGTGCGCAGTCCCGATGCCCCCGCCAGGGTGTCCGCCGTCGCGCGGGCGTCCGCCTGGTTGCGGAACGGGCCCAGCACCCCCGGCCGCGGCAGGCGGACCACCGACAGCCGCGGGAACGCCTCCTCCGTCAGGCCGATCCACCAGCCCTGGTGCCGGTTCTTCGACCGCCGGTTGTACGCCGGCTTGTGCGCCGCGATCAGCCGCAGCTCGCGCACCTCCGCCTCGAGCGCGTGCGCGCACACGACGTGGTCCACGCGCTCGGCCAGCCCGACCATCTCGCGGATCCGGCTGCGCCCCTCCGAACCCGTGAAGTACGTCCGCACGCGCCGCCGGAGGTCCTTCGCCGTGCCGACGTACAGGACCTCCTCCTTCGGCCCCCTGAAGAGGTAGACGCCCGGTGCCGACGGCAGGTCCGCCGCCAGGTGCCGCTTCGCGCGCTGCGCCACCGTGACCTCGGGCAGGTACCCCATCAGCTCCTCGAGCGAATGGACGCCCAGGTTGCCGACGCGCTCCAGCAGCCCGTGCAGCACGTCGACGGTCGCGCGGGCGTCGTCGAGCGCCCGGTGCGTCGGCCGCGTCCGGGCGCCGAACAGCAACGCCAGCGCCGTCAGGTTGTACCGGCCGACCTCGTCGCGGGGGACGACCCGCCGCGCCAGGCGGACCGTGCAGACGACCGTCAGCTTCGGCCATACATAACCGTGTCCTTCGCACGCCGCCCGCATGTGGGACGTGTCGAACCCCGAGTTGTGCGCCACCAGCACCGAACCGCCGATGAACTCGAGGAACGCCGGCAGCACCTCCTCGATCGGCGGCGCGTTGTAGACCATCGCCTGGGTGATGCCCGTCAGCGAGACGATCTGCGGCGGGATCACCATCCCCGGGTTGACCAGCGTCCCGAACTCGCCCAGCACCTCGCCGCCGCGCACCTTCACCGCGCCGATCTCCGTGATGCCCGACGGGCCGGGGGCCGCGCCGGTCGTCTCGAGGTCGAACACCACGAAAGTCGTGTCCCGCAAGGGGGTTCCGAGCTCGTCGAACGCGAGCTGGGCCTGGATCGAACGCATGTGCGGAAGAGTAAGGGCAGGCACCGACAGTTTCGGGTCGTGCCCGGTCCGTGTGCCGCGCGGGGCACGATGCGGGGGCGGGGCCTACCCTGGACCAATGCACCCGCAGCCGCTCGTGCCGGAGCCGCCCGAGGACCCCGCCGGTCCGTCGGGTGTCGCGTCGCGCCCGGAGCAGGCTCCGGAGCAGGTCGAGGAGGCCGTCGAACGGCCCGAGCCGGCCACCTGGCCCGCGCTGCCGGAGCCGGTGCGCGACCGGATCGCCGAGCTCTCGGCCGCCGCCGTCGCCAAGCTGCCCGCCACGGACGTGCCCCGCCAGCTGCGGCCGGTCGCGAAGTTCGCCCCGGCCAAGCGGGCGAAACTGGGTGGCGCCGCGCTGCTCACCGCGCTCGGGGAGTCGGCGCAGTTCCGCACCGCCGTCATCGAGTGGCTGCGCGAGCACCGCACCGACGCGCTCGACCCCAACGCGGCCGATTCGGTCGCCGCGGCGGCCGCCGCCGTGTTGCTGGGGGAGTCCGGTGCGGCCGGACGTGTCCGGCTCGTCGCGAAGAACGCCGAGGAAAACGCCCTGCGCGCCGAACGCGACGCCGCGCTGGCCCGCAATCAGCGCCTCGAAGCCGAACTCGCGCAGTTGCGGGTCGAGCTCGCCGAAGCCAAGAGCGCCGCCGAGAACGCGCGTGGCGAGCGCGAGGGCGAAGTCGAGAAGCTCTTGAAGCGCCTTCGCGAGCAAGGTGTCCAGCTTCGCCAGGCCAAGGACGCGGCCGAAACGGCATCGGCGGACGCCCAGCGCGGAGCCGGCGCCCGCGCGGAAGAAGTCGCCGCCCTCAACGCCCAGCTCGAACGCGAACGCCAGCGCGTCGCCAACGAACGCGCGCGGGCCGAACGCGCGGCCGCGGACGCCGACATCGCCCGCCAGTCCGCGCGCGAAGCCCGCGAAGCCGACGAAGTGCGGCTGGCGCTGCTCATCGACACGATCGACGGCGCGGTCACGGGGTTGCGCCGCGAGCTGGCCCTCGGCGCGCGCGGCGCCCGGCCGGCCGACATGGTCCGCGGCGCCAGCACCGGCACCGGCCAGGGCGGCAAGATCGCCGACGTGTCCACGTTGGACCGCTACCTGGCGCTGCCGAACGTGCACCTGATCGTCGACGGCTACAACGTCACGAAGACCGGTTACCCCGAACTGGCGCTGGCCGACCAGCGCGACCGGCTGATCCACCAGCTGTCCGCCCTGGCGGCGCGCACGTCGGCCGAGGTGACGGTGGTGTTCGACGGCGCGGGCGTGCTGTCGGTCCCGGCGTCGGTGCCGCGCGGGGTCCGGGTGCTGTTCTCCGACCGCGGGGTCCTGGCCGACGACGTGATCCGCAACATCGTGGCGGCCGAACCCGCGGGCCGGCCGATGGTGGTGGCGACGTCCGACCGGGCGGTCGCGGACTCCGTGCGCGGCGGCGGGGCCCACCCGACGCCGTCCGCGGTGCTGGTCAGCCGCCTGTCGAGGGTCTGATCCCCCGAAATTGTCGGTGGTGGCGCCTACCGTCCTCCCCAAGTCAGTTCCGACGTGAGGAGGATCCCGTGCACGACACCCCCGAGCTGTCCGAAGTGGACGTCTCGCACATTTCGGTTTCCGACATCGAGAACACCGTCGTCGTCGACTGCGACCGCTGCGTCGTGCGCGGGATTTCCTGCCACGACTGCGTCGTGAGCGTCCTGCTCGGCGCGCCGCCCGCGGTCGTCTGGGACGCCGATGAACGGCGGGCCATCGACGCTCTCGCGGACGCCGGGATGGTGCCGCGGCTGCGGCTCGTCGAGGAACGGTGGAGCGCCTGACAGGCCCGTTTCGTGTCGGCGCGCCGAGTGGTCGATCGGGTCCGATGAACGGTCGGTGACCGAAATGCCCGCGGAGAAACCCCAGCGTGTAACGCCCATCACAGGTTTTCTCCCGCCCAGGTCCGATCGGGTTTCGGGGCGCTACGGAGAGTTTTTGCCGAAGAGGTGGTGGACGAGCAGGCGGTCTTTTCGTAACCTGTCCGAGATCTCGTGGCCCCTGGCCGTCGATAAGGGCGGCGACACGGGATCGCCGCCGGACGCAGCTTTGTCGGGAAGCTGGGAACCGGAACCACCACCGCGGTCGCAGCTGTTGCGGAAGAAGACGGCTCGCGCGCGGTGCGGGACAGCGGCGAAGAGGAACCCCCGACCTCTTCGCGCCCCGGTCCCCACGGCGGCCGAGACGCAAAGGAGACCCGCGCGACCGTGCAGTCGCATCCAGTTAGGCGCGTGGTTTCAGGTGCCCTCGCAGCGGCTTCGGTGATCACCCTCGTCACCCTCGCCCAGCCGACGGCCACCGCCGCCCCAGTCCCCGTCCTCCAGGCCCCGCCCACCGGTTCGGACGCCCTCGCCCAGTACCGCGACCTCGCGGCCCAGGCCGAAAAGCTCAACGAAGACCTGCTCAAGGCCCAGGACGACCTGAAGGCCAAGCAGGGCGAGCTCGACAAGGCCACCGGCGACGTCACCGCGGCGAAGGACCAGGCCGCCGTGGCGGCCGGGAACCAGAAGAAGTACCAGACCGAGGTCGACAAGTTCGCCGGCGCGTCGTTCACCAGCGGTGTCCAGCTGAACAAGCTGTCCGCGCTGCTGGCCGGCACGTCCACTCAGGACTTCCTGGACCGCTCCTCCGCCCTCGAGGTCATCGCGACCGAGAAGAACGGCGCGATGGGCAACCTCAGCGGTGCCGTCCAGCAGGCCACCGACGCCACGAACAAGGCCTCGGACGCCGCCAAGCGCGCGACCGACGCCCGGGACGCCGCGGCCAAGCTGACCGACGACATCAAGGCCAAGCAGAAGACGCTGAACGACCAGATCGAGCAGCTCAAGGCGGCCAACAAGAGCCTGAGCGCGCTCGACAAGGCCCAGCAGAAGGACACCGGCGGCTCGCCGACCGGGCTCAAGGCCCCCACCGCGGCCGCCCAGACCGCGCTGGACGCGGCGCTGAGCAAGCTCGGCCGCCCGTACGGCTGGGGCGACACCGGGCCGAGCTCGTTCGACTGCTCGGGCCTGATGCTGTGGGCCTACAAGCAGGCGGGCATCACGCTGCCCCGGTCGAGCCGCGAGCAGTCCACCTTCGGCGCCGCGGTGCCGCGGGACCAGCTCCAGCCGGGCGACCTCGTGTTCTACTACTCGCCCGTTTCGCACGTCGGCATGTACATCGGTGACGGCAAGATGGTCCACGCGCCCGACACGGGCGACGTGGTGAAGATCTCGCCGCTGCAGAGCCAGTACGCGGGCGCCCGGCGCCCGACGTCCTGACCCGAGCACACGAAGGGGCGGTACCGCACACGCGGTGCCGCCCCTTCGCCGTGTCTGAGGGCCGCTAGCCTCTGAAGCGTGCTCAAGACCCTCCTCGTGACCAACGACTTCCCGCCGCGGCCCGGGGGGATCCAGAACTACCTGAACTCCCTCGCCACCCGGCTGCCGTCGGACGACCTGGTCGTCTACGCGCCTTCGTGGGAGTCGCGGACCGGGTCGCACGAGGAGTTCGACGCCGAGGCGCCGTTCGAGGTCGTCCGGCACCCGACGTCGCTGATGCTGCCGACGCCGGACGTCCTTCGCCGCGCGAAGCAGATCATGCGCGCGAGGGACTGCGAAGCCGTCTGGTTCGGCGCTGCCGCACCGCTCGCGCTGCTGGGGCACTCCCTGCGACAGTCCGGCGCGCGGCGGATCGTGGCGTCCACGCACGGCCACGAGGTCGGCTGGTCCATGCTCCCCGGGAGCCGGCAGGCGTTGCGGCGCATCGGCGACACCGTGGACGTCGTCACCTACGTCAGCCGCTACACCCGCGGCCGGTTCGCCGCCGCGTTCGGCGCGCTGGCCGGGCTGGAGCTGCTGCCGTCCGGAGTGGACACCGAGCTGTACAAACCGGACGCGGGCGGGCGCGCCGAAATCCGGGCCCGCCACGGCCTTTCCGACCGCCCGACCGTCGTGTGCGTGTCGCGGCTCGTCCCGCGCAAGGGCCAGGACCAGCTGATCCGCGCGCTCCCGAAGATCCGTGACCGCGTCCCGGACGCCGCCCTGCTGATCGTCGGCGGCGGCCCGTACCGCAAGGCGCTGACCGGGCTGGTCACCGAACTCGGCCTCGAGCGCGACGTCGTGCTCACCGGGTCCGTGCCGTGGGCGGAGCTGCCGGCGCACTACGCCGCGGGCGACGTCTTCGCCATGCCGGCCCGCACCCGCGGCAAGGGCCTCGACGTCGAGGGGCTGGGCATCGTCTACCTGGAAGCCTCGGCGACCGGCCTGCCGGTGGTCGCGGGCAACTCCGGCGGCGCGCCCGAAGCGGTGCTCGACGAGGTCACCGGGCACGTCGTCGAAGGCCGGGACGTCGACCAGCTCGCCGAGACCGTGGCCAGCCTGCTGGCCGACCCGGTGCGCGCGCGGCGGATGGGCGAGGCCGGGCGGGCCTGGGTGACGGAGAACTGGCGCTGGGACACCATGGCCGGGCGGCTGGCCGGGCTGCTGGACGGCGACCCGGTGGCCGTCGTCCGCTAAGGCGTGTAGAGCGCGGGGTGCCGCGGGTCGTCGACGCGCACGACGACGTCGGCCAGCGCGCTCGGGTCCACCTCCTCCTCGTACCGCTCGTACGTGGGCACCGCCCAGGCGTCCGGCACGCGGCGGCGCAGGGCCGCCGGGGAGAGCCACAGGTGCACGGCCAGGTCGAAGGCCAGGCCGGCGCCGAGCAGCAGTTCGCCGTCGACGAGCACGACCCCGCCCTCGGGCACCGGCACGCGCGCGGCACGGGTCGCGCGGTCGCGTTCGGCGTCCCACAGCGACGGCAGGACCTCGCCCGAGCCGTTCTCGCCCAGCGGGTCGAGGACCTCCCGGCGCAGGGCGCCCACGTCGAGCCAGTCGGTGTAGCGGGCGTCGGGGTCGGTGCGGCCGTGCTCGAAGCGCAGCGACGCCGGCCGCAGGAAGTCGCGCGCGGACACGCGCAGGGCCGCGCGGCCGCGCAGCCGCAGGAGGTCGACCAGGGCGTCGGCGAGTTCGGTGGTTTCCGTCGCACCCGCCGCGCCGTCGACGGCGACGGCGATCCGCCGGCGGCCGGTGAGCGTGTCGACGCGGTCGGTCAGTTCTTCGGCCAGGACGGCGGGGGAAATGGGGCGGTAGCGCACGGTTGACGATCCTGCACCCGTACCGGGGACCGGTTTTGTCGTACCCCGGTGGGAGGATGGCGGCATGACTTCTTCAGTGGGGAAGACCGCCGATGTGGGGTGGAACATCGGCGTTTCGCGCGTCTTGCCGTACCCGGCCGAAACGATCTGGGACTTCCTGGTGAGCCGGGAAGGCGTCGAGATCTGGCTGGGCCCGGGCGTCGACCTGCCGCGGGAGCCGGGGGCGGAGTACGAGACGGCGAACGGCACGGTCGGGGAGATCCGCGGCTACGTCGAGAACGACCGGGTGCGGCTGACCTGGCGCCCGGGCGACTGGGACCACGACTCGACGGTCCAGGTGCGGCTGAGCGGCGCGACGGGCACCAAGACCACGCTGCGGTTCCACCAGGAATGGCTTTCGGGCGCGGAGGAACGCGAAGAACAGCGGGCATACTGGCAGGACGTGACCGAGCGCGTGGTGGCGGCACTCGCCGAGCGCTGAGGCGGACCCAGGGGGCGGAATGACGACCGTGGAAGTGGCCGAGGACTTCGCGCAGGACGCGCACCTGTTCGCGGAGATGCTGCGCGCCGGCGGGCCGGTGCGCCGCGTGCGGATGCCGCGCGGCCTGGACTGCTACGTCGTGACGGACTTCGCGCAGGCGCGGGCCCTGCTGGCGGATTCCCGGCTGCACAAGGACAACCGGCGCGCGTACGAGCTGTTCGAGGCCAAGTTCCCGGCCGGGGCGACCAACCAGGGCGGCTTCGGCGAAGCGCTCGGGCGGCACATGCTCAACACCGACCCGCCGGACCACTCGCGGCTGCGCAAGCTGGTGAACAAGGCGTTCACCGGCCGCACGGTCGCCCGGCTGCGGCCGCGGATCGAGGAGATCACCACCGAGCTGCTCGACGCGCTGGCCGGCCAGGAGCGGGCCGACCTGCTCCCGTCGTTCGCCGCGCCCCTGCCGATCACCGTCATCTGCGAGCTGCTGGGCGTCGCCCCGGAGGACCGCACGGAGTTCGCCGCCTGGTCGAAGACGCTGCTGAGCGCGTCGTCGCCGGAGGACGCGCAGCACGCGGCGCAGAGCATGCACGCCTACCTCACCGGCCTGGTCGAGCAGAAGCGCGCCGAGCCGGCCGAAGACCTGCTGTCGGACCTGGTGCACGCGAGCGACGACGGCGACTCGCTGTCCGGCGACGAGCTCATCTCGATGGCGTTCCTGCTGCTGGTCGCCGGGCACGAGACCACGGTCAACCTGATCGCGAACAGCGTCCTGGCGCTGCTGCGCGAGCCGGAGCAGCTGGCGCTGCTGCGCGCCGACCCGTCCCTGATGCCGGGCGCGGTCGAGGAGTTCCTCCGCTTCGACGGCCCGATCCACCTGGCCACGCTGCGGTTCACCGCCGCGCCGGTCGAAGTGGGCGAACTGACCATCCCGCAGGGCGAGTTCGTGCTGATCTCCCTGCTGGGCGCGAACCGCGACGGCGAGCGGTTCCCGGAGCCGGACCGCCTCGACGTCACGCGCGCCGCGGGCGGCCACCTGGCGTTCGGCCACGGCATCCACTACTGCGTCGGCGCGCCGCTGGCCCGCCTGGAGGCCGAGATCGCCCTGGCTGGTTTGCTGGCGCGGTTCCCGGACCTCGCGCTGGACGCGAAGGAGAGCGACCTGGTCTACCGGTACAGCTCGCTGGTGCACGGATTGGAGGCGCTGCCCGTTCGCTTGTGACGTGCGTCACCCGGCATAGGCCGCAAGGCCCCTTCGCGCGTGAAAGCGCCGAAGCCCGCGCGGGAGGTGCGGGCCGAAGGTGAAGGGGAGTCACCTTGAAGGCCAGATTTTTCGCAATGGCGCTCGCCGTGCTCGTGGCGGTCGTCGGCTGGGCGGTTCCGGCCGCCGCGGCCGGGTACGACCTGCGGGGTACGGCGGTGGTCGAGGACGGGCTGTACCTGCCCGGCGATCACGTGACCGTCAAGTACACGATCACCAACGTCGGCGACACGACCGTCTACCGCGCCCACGGTTTCGCCGGGGTGGTCGACGGCACGTCGTTCTTCGTCGAGTCGGGGTGGGGCGATCTCGGCAGCTCGGGGGGCGCGGACTTCGCGCCGGGCGAATCGCGGGAGTACGCAATCACCGGGAGCATCGGTCACCCTTCGGCCGGCCCGGCGAAGCTGCGGTTGTCGGTGGATGTCATAGACGGCGTGACACCGCCTCTGGCCGTGGCCGACGTGACCATCCCGGTCGCCGAAGGCAGCAGCGCGATCGGCGGTCAGGTCTTCGGCGACGCCGACCAGGACGGTGTCGCCGACCCGGGAGAAGGGCTCGCCGGGGCGCACGTCCAGCTGTACGGCTACGGCGTGCGCGAGACCGCGACGACCGGGCCCGACGGCCGGTTCTCGTTCCCGGACCTCGCGCCGGGGGAGTACAGCCTGTACACCTCCGACGCGCCCGGCGGCTGGCTGACGCTCGGCGGATCGGGGACGGTCCGGCTCGACGGGACGGTGCCCGTCGTCGACGTGCCGCTGCGGGCGGTGCGTCCGTTGTCCGAGACCCTGCGCGCGAAGCTCTCGCTGGACAAGGAGAGCTACCACGCGGGCGACCCCGCGGTCATGACGGTGAAGCTGGTCAACACCGGCTCGCGGGTCGTCTCCGGCCTCTACGGCTCCTGTGACGGCGTCGGCTACGGCCGCGACCTCGCCATCACCTCGGCCGGCTGGGGCGAACTGGACTACTTCGGTGCCGGAGCCACGATCCGGCCGGGGGAGACCCGCGTGTTCCGGGTGCCCGGCACGGTTCGCGACGTCTCGGGGAGCTGGGGGTTCCTCGAGCAGTACTGCGACTTCGGCAACGAGAAGGCCTACGCCGGCGCGCCCGTGGGCCGGGACACCGCGAAGGTGACCGGGCGGACCGGCACGAGCACCGGCCGGATCGTCACCGAGGCCGGTGACGGCCTGGCCGGCCAGGTGGTCAAGGCGACCGACGTCGACACGCATCGGGTGCTCACCGCGACGACGGGCGCGGACGGGACGCTCACCTTCACCGGTCCCGCGGGGCGCTACGAGCTGTCGGTGCGCGGCCCGTGGGTGCTCGACGGTCCGTCTCCGGTCTACGTCGTCGCCGCGCCCCTGAACGGCAACGGCTGGGTGTTCACGAGGCACCCGGCCTGAGGAGGTTAGGGTCGGCGGATGGACCCCGCCGACCTCCTCGCCCTCGACGCCCAGCACGTGTGGCACCCCTACGCGCCGATGCCGGCGAAGGTGCCCTCGCTGCTGGTCGCCGAGGCGAGCGGGGTGCGGCTGAAGCTCGCCGACGGCCGCGAGCTCGTCGACGGGATGTCGTCGTGGTGGTCGGCCATCCACGGCTACCGGCACCCCGTGCTCGACGCCGCGCTCGCCGCCCAGGCCGGCCGGATGAGCCACGTCATGTTCGGCGGCCTGACGCACGAGCCCGCGATCACCCTCGCGAAGTCCCTCGTCGACCGCACGCCCGAAGGGCTCGAGCACGTCTTCCTCTGCGACTCCGGCTCGGTGTCGGTCGAGGTCGCCGCGAAGATGTGCCTGCAGTACCAGCGTTCGCGCGGGCTGCCGGAGAAGCGGAAGCTGCTGACCTGGCGCGGCGGCTACCACGGCGACACGTTCACGCCGATGAGCGTCTGCGACCCCGACGGCGGCATGCACTCGCTGTGGCGCGGCGTCCTGCCCGAGCAGGTCTTCGTGCCCGCGCCGCCGGCCGGCTTCGACGCGCCGCCGGACCAGTCCTATGTGGACACGCTCGCCGACGCGATCGGCGCGCACGCCGGGGAACTGGCCGCGGTCATCGTCGAACCGGTCGTGCAGGGCGCGGGCGGGATGCGGTTCCACAGCCCGGCTTACCTGCGCGCGCTGCGGGAACTGACCGAGGCGCACGACGTCCTGCTGATCTTCGACGAGATCGCGACCGGCTTCGGCCGCACCGGCGCGCTCTTCGCCGCCGAGCACGCGGGCGTGACGCCGGACGTGCTCTGCGTCGGCAAGGCGCTGACCGGCGGCTACCTGAGCATGGCGGCGACGCTGTGCACGCCCGAGGTCGCCGCGGGCATCTCCCGCGGCACGCTGCCGGTCCTCGCGCACGGGCCGACGTTCATGGGCAACCCGCTGGCCTCGGCCGTCGCGAACGCCTCGCTCGGCCTGCTCGCCGGCGACGCGTGGCGCCACGACGTCAGCCGGCTCGAGAAGGGCCTGCTCGACGGCCTCGCGCCGGCGCGGGACCTCGGCTCGGTGGCCGACGTGCGGGTGCTCGGCGGGATCGGCGTGCTGCAGCTCGACCACCCCGTCGACATGGCCGTGGCCACCGAAGTCGTCACCGAGCACGGTGCCTGGCTGCGGCCGTTCCGGGACCTCGTCTACGCGATGCCGCCGTACGTTTCGACTGAAGACGACCTCGCCGTGATCACCCGCGCGATGCTCGCGGTCGCGGAAAAGGCGTGAATTCAGCACATCGGGTGTGACCACGGGCACAGCCAGACCCGAAGGTCCCTCATCGTCGCGCTGAGTGCCGGAGCAAGATCCACACCACGCGATCGGCGGAGGTTGCCGCGGTGTTTTCGCCTGAACGGTCCGGCGAACCGAGCCGGTCCGTACCGGCGAAAACGCGAGAAATGCTTGCGTAGCGGACTTTTCGCGTGGTTTCGGCGATCCTGCCCCCATGATCGAGATCGTTCGCGGAGAACACGACACCGGCCCCCCGAAGACCCCGCGGTTCCTGGAGAACCTCAAACACGACGTCCTCGCTTCGGTAGTCGTCTTCCTCGTCGCCGTCCCCCTGTCCCTCGGCGTGGCCTTCGCCGCCGGGGCGCCGCTGCTCTCGGGCCTGATCTCCGCCGTCGTCGGCGGGCTGGTCGCGAGCCTCTTCGGTGGATCGCCGCTGCAGGTCAGCGGCCCGTCCGCCGCCCTCACCGTGGTGCTGGCCGACACGATCGCCACCCACGGCTGGGCCGTCACCTGCGCGATCACCGTCGCCGCGGGCCTGCTCCAGATCCTCTTCGGCCTGACGCGCCTGGCCCGCGCCGCGCTCGCCGTGTCGCCGGCCATCGTGCACGGGTTGCTCGCCGGCATCGGCGTCACGCTCGTGCTCGGCCAGCTGCACGTCGTGCTCGGCGGCACGGCCCAGGGTTCCGCACTGGCCAACGTCCTCGCGCTGCCGGGGCGGATCGCCGCGCACCACGACCAGGCCGTGCTGATCGGCGTCGTGACCCTCGGGGTGCTGCTGGCCTGGCCCCGGCTGCCGAAGGCCGTCCGCCGCGTGCCGGCACCGCTGGCCGCGGTCGCTTTGGCCACGGGACTCTCCGTCGTGAGCGGCATGTCCCTGCCGCGCGTCGACCTCCCGGCCGGGCTGCCCGCGCTGAACGTCGTCCCGCGGCTGCCGGACGGCGGCTGGGCCGGCTTCGCGGTCGCCGCCGTCACCATCGCGCTGATCGCCGGCCTGGAGAGCCTGCTGTCCGCGGTGTCGGTCGACAAGCTGCGCGGCGGCCCGCGCACCGACCTCGACCGCGAGCTCGTCGGGCAGGGCGCGGCGAACGTCGCCGCCGGCGCGCTCGGCGGGTTCCCGGTCACCGGCGTCATCGTGCGCAGCATGACCAACTACGAGGCGGGCGCGCGCACCCGCGCGTCGGCGATCCTGCACTGCGCCTGGATCCTCGCCGCCTGCCTGCTGCTGACCGGCGTGCTGCGCCTGATCCCGCTGGCCGCGCTGGCCGCGTTGCTGGTGTACGTCGGGACGAAACTGGTGAACCTCAACGGGCTCAAGGAAGTCCGCCGCCACGGCGACCTGCCGGTGTACGTCGTCACGCTGGCCGGCGCGGTCGCGGTCAACCTGCTCACCGGTGTCGCCGCGGGGATCCTGCTGGCGCTCGCGATGATGCTGCGGCGGATGATCTTCTCCGGGATTCACGTCGAAAAAGACGGCGACCGCCACCGCGTCGTCATCGAAGGCGCGCTGACGTTCCTGTCCGTGCCGCGGCTGACCCGGGTGCTCGCCGACGTCCCGTCGCACGCCGAAGTGCGGCTGGAGCTGCTCGTCGACTACCTCGACCACGCCGCGTTCGACTGCCTGCGCGGCTGGCAGCAGGCGCACGCCGGGCCGGTGACGGTCGACGAGATCGGGCACCCGTGGTTCGAGCGCGGCACGTCGGGCGCGCCGACCGTGCGCCGCAGCGTCGCCGCGCGCGTCGTCCCGCGGTGGCTCGCGCCGTGGTCGCAGTGGCAGGCCGAGCACGTCGTGCTGCCGGCCCAGCGCACGGCCAGTTCCCTGTTGTGCCGCGGGGCTTCGGAGTTCCAGCGCCGGACCGCGCCGCTGCTGCGCGACACGTGGAGCGGGCTGGCGAACGGGCAGCAGCCGCACACGCTGTTCATCACCTGCGGCGACGCGCGGATCGTGCCGAACCTGATCACGACCAGCGGGCCGGGTGACCTGTTCACCGTGCGGAACATCGGCAACCTCGTGCCGCCGGCCGACGGCGACGACTCGTCGGTCGGCGCGGCGATCGAGTACGCCGTCGGGGTGCTGGGCGTCGCGGAGATCGTGGTGTGCGGGCATTCCGGGTGCGGCGCGATGAAGGCGCTGCTCGGGCAGGCGCCGGACGGCCTGGTCCAGCTCGGCAGCTGGCTGCGGCACGGCGAGGCGACGGTGCGGCGGCGTTCGCGCGAAGCCCCGCTGCTGCTCGGCGGCGAGCGGCCGGCCGCCGAGGCCGACCAGCTCGCGCTGCAGAACGTGGTGCAGCAGCTGGAAACCCTGCGCGGCTACCCGGTGGTCGCGGCGGCGCTGGAGAGGGGCGGGCTGCGGCTGACGGGGATGTACTTCGACGTCGGTGCCGCGCAAGTGTCCCTTTTGGACGATGCGGCCCGCGGGTTCGTTCCGGCGGGCGCGCTGGAGCACTGAGCGCCCGGGGGCCGCTTCCGAAAGCGGGAGCGGTCCCCGCAAACCCTTGTGTAGTACGAGATTCAACTGTCATCCGACAGAAATGATCTTGTGAACGGCGCGTTAACGACCTGTCCGATTTGTGTCATTCAGGCTAAATATGGCCAGTTGTTCACCCGATCGAGTGGTGCATAGCGGACATTTCACACGATTTCCGGTTGCATGGTGATCATGAGACCCCTCGCCGTGCTCCGCCACGACCTGCCGGCCTCACTGGTCGTCTTCCTCGTCGCAGTACCCCTGTCCCTCGGCATCGCCCTCGCTTCGGGCGCGCCGGTCGCCGCTGGGCTGGTGGCCGCCGTCGTCGGCGGCATCGTCGCCGGCGCGCTCGGCGGCTCCGCGCTCCAGGTGAGCGGGCCCGCCGCCGGCCTGACCGTCGTCATGGCCGAAACCATCCAGACGTTCGGCTGGGTCGTCACCTGCGCGATCACCGTCGCCGCCGGAGCGCTCCAGATCCTGCTGGGGCTGAGCCGCATCGCGCGCGCCGCCTTGGCCATCTCGCCGGCCATCGTGCACGGCATGCTGGCCGGCATCGGCGTCACGATCGTGCTCGGCCAGCTGCACGTCATCCTCGGCGGCAAAGCCCAGAGCTCCGCGGTCGAGAACATCGCCGAGCTGCCCGGCCAGATCATCGCCCACCACGACTCCGCCGCGCTCATCGGCCTGCTCACCATCTCGATCCTGCTCGTCTGGCCGCGGCTGCCGAAGGCTGTACGGCGCGTGCCAGGGCCGCTCGCGGCGATCGCCGTCGCCACCGTCCTGTCCGTCGTCACCGGGATGACCCTGCCGCGCGTCGAGCTGCCCGGTGACCTGCTGAACATCCACCTCGTCCCCCAGCTGCCGGACGGCGGCTGGGGCGGCTTCGCGCTCGCCGTCGTCACCATCGCGCTGATCGCCAGCGTCGAAAGCCTCCTCTCGGCGGTCGCGGTCGACCGCCTGCACACCGGCCCGCGCGCCAACCTGGACCGCGAGCTCGTCGGCCAGGGCGCGGCCAACATGGTCTCCGGCGCGCTGGGTGGGCTGCCGGTCACCGGCGTCATCGTCCGCAGCTCCACCAACGTGGCGGCCGGCGCGACGACCCGCGTGTCCGCGGTGCTGCACGGCGTGTGGGTGCTGCTGTTCGTGGTCCTGCTCGCCGGGCTGATCCAGAGCATCCCCCTGGCCGCGCTGGCCGGGCTGCTGGTGCACGTCGGCGCGAAGCTCGTGAATCCCGGGCACCTGAGGACCGTCCTCGCCCACGGTGACCTGCCCGTCTACCTGCTCACCCTCGGCGGCGTCGTCGTGTTCGACCTGCTCACCGGCGTGCTCGCCGGCATCGGGCTGGCTTTGGTGCTGATGCTGCGGCGCACGTTGTGGTCGGGGATCCACGTCGAGCACGAGGGGGACGCGTGGCGCGTGGTCGTCGAAGGCGTCCTGACGTTCCTGTCGGTGCCGCGGCTGTCGAAGATCCTCGGCGGCATCCCGGCCGGGGTGCCGGTGCGGCTGGAGCTGGTCGTCGACTACCTCGACCACGCGGCGTTCGAGAGCCTGCACACCTGGCAGGAGGCGCACGAGCGCGCCGGCGGCACGGTCGACGTCGACGAGGTCGGCCACCCGTGGTTCGGCGAAGGCAAGGCCGGGCGGCCGACACGGTCCCGGCTGGCCGCGAGCCGGGCGGTGCCGCGCTGGCTGGCACCGTGGTCGGAATGGCAAGCGGTGGAAGGGATCCCGGCCCAGCAGACCCGCCGCGGCGCGACGGAGTTCCACCGCCGCGCGGCCCCGCTGCTGCGCGACACGCTGTCGGGCCTGGCGGACGGCCAGCGCCCCCGCACCCTGTTCATCACCTGCGGCGACTCCCGGATCGTGCCGAACCTGATCACGACCAGCGGCCCGGGCGACCTGTTCACGATCCGCAACATCGGCAACCTGGTGCCACCGGGGCAGGCGGACCCGTCGATGAACGCGTCGATCGAGTACGCGGTCGGCGTGCTGGGGGTCGAGGAGATCGTGGTGTGCGGCCATTCCGGCTGCGGCGCGATGGCGGCGCTGGCCGAGGGACCGCCCCCGGGACCGCTGTCGGTGTGGCTGCGGCACGCGGAACCGAGCGCGCACCGGACGGGATCGGCCACTTTGGACGGTGGGGTGCCGGACCGCGAGGGCGATCGGCTGGCGTTGCACAACGTGCTGCAGCAGCTGGAGCACCTGCGGGAGTACCCGTCGGTGGCGGCCGCGGAGGCGGCGGGGAAGGTCCAGCTGACCGGGATGTACTTCGCGGTCGGGACGGCGCAGGTGTACCTGTTCGATTCGGCGGAGCGGACGTTCCGGCCGGCGGGCTCGGTGGTGGTGCCGAGGGCTTGATCCGGGCGGCCCGGGCCCGGCTGGCTGGTCCCGGGCGGCTGGTCCCGGCCGGCGAGGTCGCGAATGACCCATTCGGGACCTCCGACGTCCCGAATGGGTCATTCGCGGCACCCGCGGCCCGGAAACCGGCGCTGACCTGGGTGTCTTTCGGTGTCGCCGCTTCGGTTCCGGTGCCCGCGGTGCACGCCCCACCCCCGGGTCACTAAGTTGATGGTCCGTGACCATGCTGGTGATGACGGGGACCGGGACCGGGGTCGGCAAGACGATCACCACGGCGGCCATCGCCGCCCTGGCGGTGGCCGGCGGGCAGCGCGTCGCCGTCCTCAAACCCGCCCAGACCGGCGTCCTGCCCGATGAGCCCGGGGATCTCGCCGATGTCCGGCGCCTCGCCGGCCGGGACGTCACCACCCGCGAGCTGCGGCGCTACCCCGACCCCCTCTCGCCCGAAGCCGCCGCGCGGCGCAGTGGCCTGCCGACCCTCGATCCCGGGGAGATCGCGCGGGCCGCGTCCGACCTCGACACCGGGCACGACCTCACCCTCATCGAAGGTGCCGGGGGCCTGCTGGTCCGCTTCGACAAGGCCGGCTCCAGCCTCGCCGACGTCGCCTGGTCGCTCGGGTCGCTCGTGATCATCGTCGCCGAGGCCGGGCTCGGGACGCTCAACGCCACCGCGCTCACCGCCGAGGTCGCCACCAAACGGGGGCTGACCGTCGCCGGCGTCATCATCGGGTCTTGGCCCGCCGAACCGGACCTCGCCGCGCTGTCCAACCTCGAAGACCTGCCGGTCGCCGCCGGGGCGCCGCTGCTCGGCGCGCTGCCCGCCGGGCTCGGGGACGCCTCGCCCGAGGAGTTCCTGTCCGCCGCGCGGGCCGGGCTCTCGCCGTGGTTCGGCGGCGAATTCGACCCCGAGCTTTTCGCGGGATGCGCTTCCGCCGGGAAGTGACCTGCGTCGCTGTCGTCCCGGCGTGCCTTCGTGCACGATGAGGGACGCTTCCACCACGACCAAGGAGCCGCCGTGACCGCAGTCCCGGACACCGATGTCCTCGCCTACGCGCGCGAGCACGTCCTCGAAAACGGCGTCGGCCTGGGCGAAGCCGAAGTCCTCGAGGTGCTGCGGCTGCCCGACGACCGGCTGCCCGACCTGCTCGCGCTCGCCCACGACGTCCGGATGCGCTGGTGCGGGCCCGAGGTCGAGGTCGAGGGCATCATCAGCCTCAAGACCGGCGGCTGCCCGGAGGACTGCCACTTCTGCTCGCAGTCCGGCCGCTTCCCGACGCCGGTGCGCTCGGCGTGGCTCGACATCCCGAACCTGGTCAAGGCCGCCCGGCAGACCGCCGAGACCGGCGCGACGGAGTTCTGCATCGTCGCCGCCGTCCGCGGCCCGGACAAGCGGCTGCTCTCGCAGGTCCGCGAGGGCGTGAAGGCGATCCGCGAGGACGGCAACGACATCCAGATCGCCTGCTCCCTCGGCATGCTCACGCAGGAGCAGGTCGACGAGCTCGTCGAGATGGGCGTGCACCGCTACAACCACAACCTCGAGACGGCGCGTTCGCACTTCCCGGCCGTCGTCACCACCCACACGTGGGAAGAGCGCGCGGACACCCTCCGGATGGTCGCGAAGGCGGGCATGGAGGTCTGCTGCGGCGGCATCATCGGCATGGGGGAGACGGTCGAGCAGCGCGCGGAGTTCGCGGTGCAGCTGGCCGAGCTGAGCCCGCACGAGGTGCCGATGAACTTCCTCATCCCGCAGCCGGGAACGCCGTACGAGAACTACGAAATCGTCGAGGGCAAGGACGCCCTGCGGACGGTCGCGGCGTTCCGGCTCGCGATGCCGCGCACGATGCTGCGCTTCGCGGGCGGGCGCGAGCTGACGCTCGGCGACCTCGGCGCGGAGCAGGGCATGCTCGGCGGCATCAACGCGATCATCGTCGGCAACTACCTGACGAACCTGGGCCGCCCGGCCAGCGCGGACCTGGAGATGCTGGACGAGCTCAAGATGCCCATCAAGGCGCTCAGTGACAGCCTCTGACGCACCCGCTTTCTGCGTCTACTGTGGACAGGAGGCGCCGGGTGGGGCGGACCACCCGGCGTGCCACAACCCCCGCACGGCGCTCGAGCCGCCGCGGTACTGCACGTTCTGCGCCCGGCGGCTGGTCGTCCAGGTGAGCCCGCTCGGCTGGACGGCCCGCTGCAGCCGGCACGGCGACACGGCCGGTGGCTGACGCCCGCTTCGCACCGACCGGTTACCCTCAGTCGCACGCAGCAGGAGGGAGTCCGGGTGAGTGAGTCGTCGGGACCCGCGCACCGGCCGTCGGCCGTGGCCGGTCCGTGGTCGGTGCCCGTGCTGGTCCGGGAACGGCGGCCGCGCGTGGTCGTCAAGGCCGACCTGCTGCCCGCCGTGAGCGTGCTCGGCACCCTCAGCCTGCTGAGCTTCCCGCTCGCCTTCGCCTGGTCCCGCCTCGCGCCGCCCGAACGCGTCCGCATCGTCGCCGCAGACGGCACCCAGAGCCCCCTCGAACTCGAAAGCTGGCACCGCTTCGACGACCTCGCCGTCTTCGGCCTGATGACGCTCGGGCTGGGGATCGTCGTCGGCATCGTCAGCTGGCTGCTGCGCGAACGCCGTGGCCCGGTCGTGCTCGTCGCCGCCGTGCTCGGGGTCGCCCTCGCGTCCGCGCTGGCGATGCTGCTCGGCGTCGGCTGGGCGAACAGCCACTACACGATCGCCAGCGCCCCCGCGCTCGGCTCGGTCGTCGAACTCGCGCCGCGCCTGGAGTCGTGGTGGGTGCTGCTCACCGGCCCGCTCGGGGTGACCATCTCCTACAGCCTGCTCGTCACCTGGAACGGCCGTGACGACCTGGGCCGGAGGCTCGGCTAGTCCTCCACGAACGGGTGAACGCCGTCCCCTAGGCTGTGCCCCCTCGACCACAGGGGGTTCCAGCAGTGACCGAAGACATCGAGGTTTCGCGCCACCACGTCGTCCGCTTCCCGGGGATCAGCCCGCGCGCCTACGAGCACCCCGTGGACCGCGGCGCGCTCGCCACGCTGCGGACCGTGCCCGGGTTCGCGCAGGTCGTCAAGGCCATCTCCGGCTTCTACAGCGAGCGCGGCGAGCGGCTGATGGCGCTGGCCTCGTCGATCCGCGTCGGGCCGAAGCAGTACCCGGAGCTCGACCGCCTGCGCCACGAGTGCGCCGAGACGCTCGACCTGCCTTCCGTGCCGAACCTGTTCGTCTACCAGGACCCGCGCGTCGTCGCGGAGACCGTCGGCATGGACGAGCCGTTCATCCGGGTCAGCACCGGGCTCGTCGACCTGATGAGCCACGAGTCGCTGCGGTTCGTGCTCGGGCACGAGATGGGGCACGTGCTGTCCGGCCACGCGGTCTACCGCACGATCATGGTGCGCCTGGTCATGCTGCAGATGTCGCTGTCCTGGACGCCGGTGAGCGCGCTCGGCATCCGGGCGGTCATCGCGGCGCTGCGCGAGTGGTTCCGCAAGGCCGAGCTGTCGTGCGACCGCGCCGGCCTGCTCTGCGGCCAGGACCCGACGGCCGCGCTGCGCGCCCAGATCCAGGTCGCGGGCGGCATCGACCCGGCCCGCATCGACATCCCGTCGTTCCTGCGGCAGGCGAGTGAGTACGAGTCGGTCGAAGACGTCCGCGACAGCTTCCTCAAGCTCAGGTTCGTCGAGACGGAGTCGCACCCGTTCGCGGTGGTCCGCGCGGCCCAGCTGCAGAAGTGGGCGGCGTCGGAGGAGTACCGCGCGATCCTGGCCGGCGACTACCCGCGCCGCGACGACGACGCGCCGACGTCCGACTGGAAGGACGACCTCAAGTCGGCCGCGAAGTCGTACAAGGAGTCGTGGAACTCGTCCACGGACCCGCTGACGAAGGCGTTCAGCGACGTCGGCGAAGCGGTTTCCAGCACCGCGGGCAAGGTGTGGAGCAAGTTCGGCAACGGCAACGGGTCCGCGGACTGACTCAGTTCAGGCTGGCCGGGCGGCTGAGATCGGTGAGCTCGCCCGGCGGCAGCGGCACCGCGCCGAGGGTGTCCAGGAACCCCGCCTCCCGCGTCAGCAGGCGGCACGCGATCCGCAGCCGGCGCAGGGGGTGGCGTTCCTCCAGCAGCCGCTGACGGTCTTCCAGGGGCAGCAGGCAGTCCGCCGCCAGCCGGTAGGCCAGGTCGGCCAGTTCCGTGTCCGCCTCCGGCGGCTGCCAGTCGTCGCTGCGCCACGCCGTCTCGCAGTAACGCCGGTGCGCCGTCCGGGCGACCACCGCGAGGCGCTCGGCCATGTCGCCGGCGGGGGCCACCGGGTCGTCGTCGACCCACTCCACCGTCGCGATCAGGTAGGGCGCCGAGACGCAGTCGAGGTTCGTCAGGCGGAAGCGGCGCCGGGCCTGCGACACGACGTCGAACCGGCCGTCCGGCAGGCGTTTCGCCTCGCGCAGCACCGTGCTGCAGCCGATCTCGTACAGCTGGTCCAGACCACGCACCTCGCGGGTCAGCGACGAGCGCAGGGCCACCACGCCGAACTCGCGCCCGGGCACCGTGCCGCTGACGAGGTCCGCCGTCAGCTGGCGGTACCGCGGCTCGAAGATGTGCAGCGGCAGCTTGGCCCCCGGGAGCAGAACGGTCTGCAACGGGAACAACGGCAGCAAGGTCGTCGTCGCGTCGCTTTCCGGTTCCGGCTCGGTCACGGCTCCACGGTAAGGGGAGAAGGCTTCCCGCGCAGGATGGTCACCGGTTCGGCGGCTTGAACACCGCAAACGGATCGGTGATCTGCATGCCCTTGCCGGCGAAGGAGAACAGGGCTGCCGGACGCCCGCCCGCGCGGCCCGGCGGGGCCGTGTGACCAGTGGGAACCAGCAAGCCGCGCCGAGAGAGGACGCGCTGGAGGTTCGTCGCCGAAACGCGATAGCCCAGCGCCGCCGAATACAGCCCTCGCAACGCGGAAATCGTGAATTGGTCGGGCGCCAGCGCGAACCCGAGGTTGGTGTAGGAGAGCTTCGAGCGCAGCCGGTCGCGGGCGCGCAGCACGATCGCCTCGTGGTCGAACGCCGTGCGCGGCAGCTTCGCGACGTCGTGCCACTCGGTGTCCTCGGGTACTTCGGGGTCGACGTCCGACGGGACCAGTGCCAGGAACGCCGTCGCCACCACGCGCGGACCGGGCACCCGGTGCGGGTCGCTGAACACCGCGAGCTGCTCGACGTGCTTCAGCTGCCGGACGTCGACCTTCTCCTTGAGCTGGCGTCGGACCGACGTCTCGACGTCCTCGTCGAGCCGCAGCCGCCCGCCCGGCAGCGACCAGCGGCCGAGGTGCGGGTCGAGCGCGCGGCGCCACAGCAGCACCCGGAGTGTGTCCGAGCGCACTTGAAGGACCGCTCCCAAAACCTCGTGGGCCAGGGGGGCCTGGGTGTTAAGATGACTTCGCACGGTTTTCGATTATAAGGCGAAAACCGGAGACGGGTCCAGGAGGGCCACCTATGACTTCGACGCTCGAACAAGACCTCACCCCCTACGGCGGCGTGGAGGCGAACGCGGCCTGGGCCGAGGAGGTGCGGCGCCTGGCGAAGCAGCGTGACGCGGTGCTGCTCGCGCACAACTACCAGGTGCCGGAGATCCAGGACATCGCCGACCACACCGGCGACTCCCTCGCGCTCAGCCGCATCGCGGCGAGCAGCGACGCGTCCACCATCGTCTTCTGCGGCGTGCACTTCATGGCCGAGACCGCGAAGATCCTCGCCCCGCAGAAGACCGTCCTGATCCCGGACGCGCGGGCCGGCTGCTCGCTCGCCGACTCCATCTCCGGCGCCGAGCTGCGCGCCTGGAAGGCCGAGCACCCGGGCGCGGTGGTGGTCTCCTACGTCAACACCACGGCCGAGGTGAAGGCCGAGACCGACATCTGCTGCACGTCGTCGAACGCGGTCGACGTCGTCGCCTCCATCCCCGCCGACCAGGAGGTTCTCTTCCTGCCGGACCAGTTCCTCGGCGCGCACGTGAAGCGCGTGACCGGCCGGGAGAACATGCACATCTGGGCGGGGGAGTGCCACGTCCACGCCGGCATCAACGGTGCCGAGCTGGCCGAGCGCGCCGCCGAGAACCCGGACGCCGACCTGTTCATCCACCCCGAGTGCGGGTGTGCGACGTCGGCGCTCTACCTGGCCGGCGAGGGTGCCGTGGCGCCGGAGCGGGTCAAGATCCTCTCGACCGGCGACATGGTCCACGAGGCCCGCGACACCCGCGCGAAGTCGGTGCTGGTGGCCACCGAGATCGGCATGATCCACCAGCTCCGCAAGGCCGCGCCGGGCATCGACTTCCGCGCCGTGAACGACCGCGCGTCCTGCCGGTACATGAAGATGATCACCCCGGCGGCGCTGCTGCGCTGCCTGCGGGACGGTCTCGACGAGGTCCACGTCGACGTCGAGACGGCCGCCCGCGCGCAGGCTTCGGTGCAGCGGATGATCGAGATCGGGCAGCCTGGCGGCGGGGAATGACGCCGCCGGTTACTGATTCACAGGCGAAAACCTCGGTCTGGGAAGCCCGTGCGGACCTCGTCGTGGTCGGCTCCGGCGTCGCCGGGCTGACGGCGGCGTTGCGCGCCCAGGCGCTCGGGCTGCACGTCCTGGTCGTCACCAAGGCGGCGGTCGAGGACGGCAACACGCGCTGGGCCCAGGGCGGCGTCGCCGTGGTGCTGGAAGACCAGCACGACCTCGACGACTCGGTCGCCAAGCACGCGGAGGACACGTTCACCGCGGGCGCCGGGCTGGTCGACGAGGTGGCGGCCCGGTCGATCCTCGACGGCGGCCCGGCGGCCGTCGCCCGGCTGCGGGCGGGCGGGGCGACGTTCGACTCTTCGGGTGACGGCCTGCTGGCCCGGGCCCGCGAGGGCGGCCACAGTGCGTTCCGCGTCATCCACGCGGGCGGCGACGCCACCGGCGCCGAGGTCGAACGCGCCCTGGTCGCGCAAGCCGGGCAGGCGCGGGTGCCGGTGCTGGAGCACCACATCGCCGTCGACGCGCTGCGCACGCCGGGCGGCCGGGTTGCGGGCCTCACCGTGCTCGACCGCAATGGCGTTCCCGGCGTCGTCCGCGCGTCGGCCGTGCTGCTGGCCAGCGGCGGGATCGGGCAGCTCTACCAGGCGACGTCGAACCCGGAGATGGCCACCGGCGACGGGATCGCGCTCGCGCTGCGGGCCGGGGCGGCCGTGGCGGACATCGAGTTCGTGCAGTTCCACCCGACCGTCCTGTACACCCCGGGCGCGCGGGGACGCCGCCCCTTGGTCACCGAAGCCGTGCGCGGCGAGGGCGCGACGCTGGTCGACGCCGCCGGCGCGCCGGTCATGGCGGGCGTGCACCCGCTCGGCGACCTGGCGCCCCGCGACGTCGTGTCGGCGGCGATCACCCGCCGGATGGCGACCGCGCCGGGTGGTGTCGACGACCACGTCTTCCTCGACGCGACCGGGATCGCCGGGTTCGCGGCGCGGTTCCCGACGGTGTCCGGGGCGTGCGCGGCGCTGGGGCTCGACCCGGCGTCGGACCCGATCCCGGTGGTGCCGGCGGCGCACTTCTCGTGCGGTGGCGTCGTGACCACTGTGGACGGACGCTCGTCGGTGCCGGGCCTGTACGCCGCGGGCGAGGTCGCGCGGACCGGGCTGCACGGCGCGAACCGGCTGGCGTCCAACAGCTTGCTCGAAGGCCTGGTCGTCGGGCAGCGCGTCGCGGAGGCCGTCGCGGCGGACCTCGCGGCCGGGTTGCTGGCCGATCCTTCTCGGGGACGGCTGCCGTCGTGGACCACCGCGCCGGCCGCGGCGCGGGATTCGCTGCAGCGCGTGATGAGCCGGTACGCGGCGATCGGCCGTGACGCCGACGGGCTCGCCGCGGCGGGTTCGGTCATCGATCTGTCGACCCAGGACAGTCCGTTGTGGACGCACGCGGCCGTCGAAGACGCGGCGCTGACCGTGGTGGCGCAGGCGTTGCTCGCCGCGGCCGTCCGGCGCACCGAGTCGCGCGGCTGCCACGTGCGGTCCGACTTCCCTTCGCTGGACGAGGGTTGGCGACGCAGCCAGCTCATCCGGCTCAGTCCGTCCGGCCAGCCCGTGCTGGCCGACCCGATCCCCTTGGAGGGCGTGGCATGACGTTCCCGATCTCCGAACCGGTCCTGCGCCTGATCGCCGCTTCCGGTCTCGACGTCGAAGACGTGAAGCGGGTGGTGTCCACGGCACTCGGCGAGGACCTGCGTTACGGGTCCGACGCGACCACCGAGTCGACGGTGCCGGCCTCGGCCGTCGCGGTGGCCGAGCTGACCCCGCGCGTCGACGGCGTCGTCGCCGGGCTGCCCGTGGCACTCGCGGTGTTCGACATGGTGCTGGGCGACGGCTACGAAGTGCTGGCCGGGCGCGAAGACGGCGAGCGGCTGGTCGCGGGCGAGCCCGCGCTGGTGCTGCGCGGCCCGGTCCGCGGGCTGCTGACCGCCGAGCGCACGGCGCTGAACCTGCTGTGCCACCTCTCCGGTGTCGCCACCGCGACCGCCGCCTGGGTGTCCGAAGTGGACGGTACCGGCTGCGCGATCCGCGACTCCCGCAAGACGTTGCCGGGACTGCGGCTGCTGCAGAAGTACGCCGTCCGGTGCGGCGGCGGCGTGAACCACCGGCTCGGGCTGGGCGACGCGGTGCTGATCAAGGACAACCACGTCGTCGCCGCGGGTTCGGTGACCGCGGCGCTGGACGCGGCCCGCGCGCACGCGCCGGAACTGGCGTGCGAGGTCGAGGTCGACACGCTTTCCCAGCTGGAGGAGGCCCTCGCCGCCGGGGCGGACGAGGTGCTGCTGGACAACTTCACGCCGGACGAGTGCCGGCGCGCGGTGGCGCGCCGCGACGAAGTTTCGCCGAAGACGCGGCTGGAATCCTCTGGTGGGCTCACCCTCGACCGTGGTAAGGCCTACGCCGAGTCCGGTGTGGACTATCTCTCGGTCGGCGGGCTGACCCACTCTTCACCCGCGTTGGATCTGGGCATGGACCTACGCTGACGCGCCTTTCCCGGGTAAACTGGCGGTGGCGGAAGTCCTTTTCCGCCACCGTCTTTCGTTGCGGGGGGATCGGGTGCGGATACCGGCGGTTCTGGCGGTCGCGGGCCTGCTGACGCTCGGATCGCCCGCGTTCGCCGTCGCGGCGCCCGAAGCGCAGTGCGCGAACCCCTCCGGCACCTACACCGGCGACGTCCCGTGGGGCCAGCGGCTGGTCGACCCGGCGCGGCTCTGGCCGTTGACGCGCGGCGAGGGGCAGCTGGTGGCCGTGATCGGCACCGGCGTCGACGGGCAGAACACGCAGTTCGGGCCCGGCCAGCTCGAAGGCGGCAACGGCACCGAGCGCACGGACTGCGACGGCCGCGGCACGATCGCGGCCGGGATCGTCGGCGCGCAACCGGACTCGTCGACGACGTTCGCCGGCGTCGCCCCCGGCGCCCACCTGCTGCCGATCCGCTACACCGACGGAGCTTCGCGCGACGGCGGCGACCCGGGCGCGCTGGCCGGCGCGATCGACGCGGCGCTGGACCGGCACGCGGGCGTCATCCTGGTCGCGGTGCCCGCGGCGTTCGACAGCCCGGCGTTGTCGGGTGTCGTCGCGCGGGCGCGTGCGGAAGGCGCGGTGGTGGTTTCGGCGGCGTCGGCGACGCAGCAGGGCGCGCGGTCGTACCCGACGGCGACGTCCGGCGTGCTGTCGGTCGGCTCGGTGAACCCCGCGGGCGAGCCGGTGCAGACGGAGGCGGGGGACTACGTCGGCGTCGCGGCACCGGGAGCCGAGCTGGTCAGCACGTCGGCCGGCGCGGGCGGCGCGGTGGCGCACCGCTGGCCGGTGACGGACCCGGGCCTGGCGGCGGCGTACGTCGCCGGAGTCGCGGCGCTGGTCCGGGCGTACCACCCGAACCTGACCGGCGACCAGGTCGTGACGCGGTTGGAGCTGACGGCCCACCGGCCGGCCGCGGGAGGCCACGACCCGCGGCTGGGCTGGGGAGTACTGGACGCGTACGCGGCGGTGTCGTCGACGTTGCCGGCGGACATCGCGGGCCCGGGAGCGGCGGTGCCGCCGGTCGCGGAACCGGCGGTGGTTCCGGCGGGGGCGCCGGCCGAGCACCGCGCGGACGTACCGGCGGGGACGATCGCGTTGGCGGGAGTGGCTTTGGCGGCGGCGGCCGGGGTGGCGGTCGCGGCGGTGCGGCGGGGGCGGAAGCGGAATTGGCGGGCTTCGCGGTTCACCCCGTAGCGCACGCTGAAGGTGCCCTTCGGTGCATGTGGTGAGCTGAAGGTGCCCTTCAGCACACGAGACGCACGGAAGGTGCCCTTCAGCCCGCCGCGGCGGCCGGGACCGGGCGGGTCGAGCCGATGATCGCCACCGCGTGGCTCGCCCGTGCGACGTGCACCGTGAGATCCGCCCCGTCCCGGCTGAACCGCGCGATCAGCTCCCGCGGTGTGCTCCGGTCGTAGGCCTGCCACCCGCGCTGCTCCAACGTCGGCAAGACCACCTCCGCCAGCCGCCGCTCCGGCTCGCCCGCCTGCTCCAGCCGCACGCCGTACTGCCAGCACAGCAGATTGCCCGGCTGGGTCGGGTCGCAGTCCAGCTCGCCGTTCACCGTCTGGTCGGCCGCCGTGCCGAACGCCTCCGCGACGCTGTCGATCACGTCCGTCAGCTCGCCCGCCAAGCGGTCCAGCTCGGAAGTCATCGCAGCACACCTCCGTCGTTCAGGAACTCCACGCCGTGCTCGAGGATGCCATCCGGCCGGAACGTCCCGTCAAGGGTCACCGGCCCAGCCGTCATCACCCGGTAGATGTTCGTCCACGACTCCGAACCCGGCTTCAGCACGTCACTGTGCGAAGACAGGCCCCACAGCTGATCACCGGAGGCCGAGCGCCCGGTCTCCAGGTCCGTCACCCCCGGGAACGTGTCCGGGTCCGCGCCGTGGCCGATGCCGGTCCACTCCAGGCCCCACGCGTTGCCCTGGGCGACCTCGATCGGGTCGAGCGGTGCCGTCATCGAATACCGCTGGACGCCCGCCTGGCTCGCCGGCAGGTCCGCCGGCGACCAGACGCCGTGGCCCATGCCCGCCGACTCCACGTGCAGCACGCGGTCGACGTCCAGGCCGTGCGTCTCGGCCAGCCCGACCGTCGCGCCGCCGTAGCTGTGGCCGATCGCCGTCAGCGTGACGTCGGAGCCCGCGTGGCTCGCGATCTCGCCGCGCAGGTCGTCGGTGAAGTTCTTGAGGTCCGGGGCCATCGCCTCCGCGTAGCTCGCGGAAGGGCCCTGCGCCACCGGGTTCTGCGGGAACACCCCGTCGGCCCAGACGACCATCGCCGTGCGGCCCGTCGGGTCCGCGGCCACCAGGCTGCGCCCGAGGCCGGCGTACGCGTCGAAGTTGGACATCTGCGTGTTGACGCCCGGGACGAACAGCCCGACGTTGCGCGTCCCCGGTTCGATGTGCCCGACCAGCTCGGCGATCCGGCCGTTGCCCGACGGGTCGAACTTCAGGATCTGCCGGTTGTTCGCGAGGATGTCCTCGTACAGCGAGATCCGTGCCTGCGACCGCTTGATCTCGTCGGCGTCGGTGAGCGACGCCAGCCGCGAACGTTCGGCGGTCAGCGCGTCGGTGACCTTCGTGCGGTTGGCGGCGATCGCCTGCGCCCACGCGCCGGTGTCGGCCGAACCGCCGATGCCGGCCGGGTTTCCGGCCTTCGGCAAGGGATCCTCGGGCATGAGCGCCCGGTACATCGCGGCGATCTGCGCGTCGGTGCGGCGGTAGCCGGCCGCGGACGCGGTCAGTCCATTTTGGAGTGTCCGGAGCCGGGACACGCCCGACTCGAGCTTCGAACCCAGCTCCGTCATGGTCTTCTCGAACGTCTTGGCCGCGGCCTTGGCCTCCTCGACCTGACCGAACGCGGTGGCGGGCACCTTCTCACCCGCCACCGCCTTTTGCGCCGTCTCCAAGGAACCGGCGCGGGAGCCGAACTCGCCGGCCACGGTGTCGAGGCGGGCCGGGGCGACGCGATAGCCGGCAGCCGTCACGGCCCGCCTCCGTTCGTAGAGTGGTTCAGTACGCTTCGGGCTCTTCGCCGATGACCGGCGGCGCGACCGGGGCCGACTGGCCCCAGACGTTCTCCGTCTCCACCAGCCACGCCGGGATCCGGCGCCCGGAACCCATGTCGCCGCCCCCGCCCATGCCCATCGGCATCATGGGCATCATCGGCATCGCGCCCTTGGCCGCCGACGCCGCCGCGGCTCCCGCCGCGCCGCCCGCGAGGCCGGACAGGGCGTTGCCCGCGCCGCCGTCGCCGGCCAGGCCGGAGTGCGCCGCCGGGCCGTCGGCCCCGCCGCCGATGCCGGCGCCACCGGGGATGCCGCCGGCCCCGCCCAGCGAAGGCGCGTCGCCGCCGCCGATCGGGATGCCGCCGCCGGCGCCGCCCTCGACGCCCGCGCCACCGCCGCCGAGCTTCGTGCCGGGCGCTTCTTCCTTGCTGTCCTTGGGGTCCTTGCCGGTGGCCCACGACGGCACCTTCGGCATGATCGAGCCGAACCGGCCGAACGCGGCGGCCGAAGCCGCGGCGAGCCCGGCGGTGAACATGTCGCCGAACAGCGGGTTCGACGTCGGCACGGACGTCCCGGGCTGCTGCGGGGTCCCGGTCGAGGGCAGCGGGTGCCCGTCGGTCGGGGTGACGACGACGCCGGGATCGGTGACGCCGTTGCCGACGAGCCCGGGCGAGCCCGCGCTGCCGGCCCCGCCGCCGGCGGGGAGCGTGGTCGGCGTCTGGACGGCGTTCGGCGACGCCGGGATCGACTCCTCGGCCACGGTGTACTCGCCGGCCAGCTCGGTCATCACCGCGACCGCTTTGGCCTGCGCGTTGCCCGCGGCGTTGGCGGCGGACTGCTGCGCCTCGACGTTCGCGATGGCCTGCTGGCGCTGCTGCGCCGCGGCCTGGACGACGGCGGGGGAGGAGTCCGGCGGCAGCAGCGGCGGGTTGACCGCGAGCGCGACGTCGGCGGGGGAGACGTCCGGCACCGAAACCGGCGGCGGCATCTCCTTCTTGGCCTTGACGAGGGCGTCGGCGGCGTCGTCGAGCATCACGTTCATCGCCTCGGCGGTCTGCGCCACCTTGGAGATGCCGTTCGCGAGGTCGACGATCATGTGCTGGTACTGGTCGGCCGCGCCGCCGGTCCACTGGTCCTTGAACTCGGTCAGCTCGCCGTTGAGGTTGTGGGCCTGCTCGTGCAGGTGCAGCGCGGCGGACTTCCACTTGTCGGCGGCGTGGCGCGCGCTGTTCGGGTCGCCGGCCTGGAGCATCGCGTAGAGCTGCTGGTGGCTGTACGCGGCGAAGTTCGTGTGCGCGGTGTTGGTGTGCTTCGTCATCCCTTGCGGCTCCCGTCCGAGTCACCGAGGCCCAGCAGGCCCAGCACGGGGTCGAGCAGGTTCGTGACCGCGCCCGAGTGGTGGAGGTCCCCGGCCACCGCCTGGTCGGCGTTCTGGTAGCCGTCGGCGACCGTGGTGGTGACGTCCTGGGCGAACCCGATCGCGCTGCGGACCTGGTCGAGCAGGCCCTGCATCTCCGACACGGCGGCGCGGTGGGCGTCGGCCAGCGACCCGGCCTCGCCGAACTCGCCGAACAGCAGCGGCTCCTGGCCGAGGGTGAGCAGGAAGTCGTTCGGTTTCGACATCGCGTGGATCTGGGTTTCCAGCTCCCGCACGAAGTCCTTCAGCGATTCCAGGTGGACGTAGTACGACTGGTCTGGCATCGGTCCCGGCTCTCTGGGCGCGCGGCGGACATGGGGAAAGCCGGTCGACCGGTGCGAGCGGGGGGTTTCCCGCACCGGCCGACCGACGTCTGGGCGCGGATCAGCCCGCGAACAGTCCCTGGTTGCGGTTCTCCAGCGACTGCTGGAGGTCGTGGGCCTCGCCGACCTTGCCGCCGAACTGCGCGATGATGGCGACGATGTCCGCGGTGGCCTGGCGCAGCCGGGTCTCCGACTGGCGGGCGGCGTCACCGGCGGAGCTGCCGGAGGCGTACCAGGTCGCGGTGATCGGCTGCAGGTTCTGGTGCAGCTGCTCCAGCTGCGACGTGAGCGCCTTGGCCTTGGCGGCCAGGGAAGCCGAGCTGTGCTGCAGCGCGGCGAAGTTGATTTCGACGACGTCAGCCATGGTGGGCGTCCTCTCGGGTCAGGGGTTGAGGCGGGGGATCACGCCCGAGCCCTCGAGGGAGTTGCCGACCCCCTGGAAGCTCTGGTGGACGTCGGCGTCGCCGCGGCCGTAGTTCTGGTGGCTGGTGTGGACGAGCTGCGACATGGTGTCGAGCTCCTTCACGGCCACGGTCATCTTCTCCTGGAGCCGGCGCTGCAGGTCCCAGAACGCGACAGCCTGGTCACCCTTGTAGTTGCGCAGGGCCTCGGTCAGCTCGGACTCCAAGCTGGCCATCGTGGACTTGGCGTTCGTCGCGGTTTCCTCGAAACCCTGGACGGCGCGCGTCATGGCAGCGGAATCTGCCTGGAATCCCGGACTGGACATCGACGGGCCACCTCCTTCCTGAAGCGAATTCCCCTGGCGCGGTGGTCCGCGCGGTGTGAAAGTCACGCTAGAAAAGAGGCCTGTGTGGTCAAACGGCACAACTGCCGGTCGCGGTGACGGCACTATTACCCACAGGGGGCCGGTGGGGGCTGCCCCACCCCCGGCCGGGGGCGTGCTCCAGCGCCCGCAGGCGTGGTCCCGGCCAGGCTGTATGCCATGGCAGACAAGGGAAATCCGCTGGTCACGCTCCGGTCGTGGCACCGTCCGCTGGTGGTGCTCGCCGGGGTGATGGGGGTGCTGTGCGCGGCTTCGCTGCTGGGGCTGCTCGTCGATGATCGCACGCTCGTCAACGCCCCGATCTGGCTCAAGCCGTTCAAGTTCTCGGTTTCGGTCGGCACGTACGCGCTGACCCTGGCCTGGCTGCTGACGCACGTGCGCCGCGGTCGTCGTCCTGCTGCTGTTCCAGCGCCTGCCGGACCGCGCGCTGACCTCCGCGCTGCGCTGGGGGACCGGCCTGGCACTGGCCGGGATGGCCGTCGCGATGCTGATGTTCTCGCCGTCCCCGGCGCAGCAGGCGGTGCTCGACGCGGTGGCGAGCCCGCGACGTTCGGCGCGCACTCCGTCGGCGTCGAAGACGGCGGCCCCGGCCTGCCGGTGCTGCCGCTGGTCGCCTTCGGCCTCCTGCTGCTCGCCCGGCGTTCGCCTCCGACGTCGTCCGGCGCCGGCTGGTCCGGATCGCCGGTGCGGGCTACGCGGGGCTGTTGGTGCTGCTCACCTGGCAGGCGCAGCGCGGCCAGTCGATCGTCCACTCGGACTTCTGGACGCTCACCGCCGCCACCGTCCTGGTGGGTGCGGTCGCGGTGGCGGCGGCCGTGGTCCGGCGGCCTTCTGCCGAAATTCTGAGATCCGCCCGGTAGACCGGACGCCCCGGGCGAAAGGCGGTCGAGATGGTCCACCCGCAGGCACTGCTGGACGAGCTGGGGCGCGCCCCGGACGTTCCCGCGTTCGAACACGGCTCGCGCGTCACGTCACGCGGTGAGCTGCGGGAACTGGCCGGCCGGTTCACCGCGGGCCTGCGGGCGGCCGGGCTCGGGCCGGGTGACGGCGTCGGCATCGCCACCGCCGTCACGCCGGAGGGGTTCGCCGCGATCGTCGCCGCGCACGTGCTGGGCTGCCGGGTCGTCGGGATCCGGCCCGGGCTGCCGGTGCCGCAGCTGCGGCACATCGTCGGCGACGTCGACGCGCTGGTCGTCGACGCCGCGTCCGAGTCGCCGGAGCTGCTGGGCACCGTCGCCGGGGTGCCGATCCTGCGCGTCGGGCCCGAACTGCTCGCCGCCTACGAGGAGCCGGTGCCGCAGGGGCGCCCGGAGGACGTCGCCACCGTCGTGTTCACCAGCGGCAGCACCGGGGTGCCGAAGGGCGTCGCCTACAGCTACCGCGCCCTGACCGAGGGCCGGGTGTGGCAGCCGCCGGTACCCGGTTCGGCCCACGAACGGCTCGGTGCCGGGTTCGCGCGCTACCTGCTGTTCGGCACGCTCAGCAGCGCGGTGATGCTCGAACAGCTGGGGGTGTGCCTGCTCGCCGGCGGGACCGCGGTGGTCCCGGAGGAGCTGCCGGACTTCCCGTGGGTGCTGCCCCGGCTGCGGATCTCCGCGGCGCTGATGACCGTGCCGCGCCTGCACCAGGTGCTCGAGGTGCTGCGCGAAGAAGACGTCGACCTGAGCTCGCTGCGGGTGCTGATCGTGGCGGGGTCGCCGGTGCCGCCGCACCAGCTCGCCGAGGCGGCCGAGCGGATCGGGCCCGCGATGCACCACGCGTACGGCCAGACCGAGACCGGGATGCTGACGATCTGCCCGGCCGGTGAGGGGCTCGGCTCGGTCGGCCGGGCCTGCGACACGGTGGAGATCGAGAGCCGCGACGGCGAGATCTGGGTGCGCACGCCCTCGGCGTTCGAGGGCTACTGGCGCGATCCCGCGACGACGGCGGAGGTGCTGCGCGACGGCTGGGTGCGCACCCAGGACCTCGGGTTCCTGGACGAGGCCGGGTACCTGCACCTGTCCGGGCGCGCCCGCGACGTCGTGATCGTCAACGCGATCATCCACTACACCGGCCCGATCGAGCGGGCGATCGCCGCGCACCCGGACGTCGACCAGGCGTACGTCGTGGCGGTGCCGGACCCGGTGACGGGCGAGGCGGCGCACGCGTTCGTGCTGCCGGTCCCGGGCCGCGAGCCCGACCTCGGCGCGGTGCGCAAGGCGGTGGCGGCGGAGCTGGGGGAGGCGGCGGTGCCGGCGCGGTTCAGCTTCGTGGGCGCGGTTCCCGTCGCACCGTCCGGAAAACCGGACAAGGCCGCGCTCCGGCGGTCCATTGTGGACTAGAAGTGGGTGTCGACGCCGAAGGCCTCGCGGAGGTGGCGCATGTCCGCGAGGTCGTGCGGCCGCGGCTCGTAACCCTGGTGGAAGAAGACCTGCTGCGCCACCGAAATGCACGGCACGGGGACGCCGAGGAGCCGGCCGGTGACGAAGCAGTCCGCGGGGTAGGGGAAGGTCGCGCCGCGGTCGTCGGCGGCCTGGACGGCGGAGCCGTCTTCGGCGAAGACCAGCGGGTGCAGGTCGAGTTCGGTAGCGCCGTCGGAAAGGACGAACCGGACCGGGCGCAGGTCGCGCGTCTCGCGGTAGCCCAGGGCGGCCAGCGCCTCGAGGACGGCGGGTTCCTGGTCCCGGCGGTGGAGCAGGTCGAGGTCGCGGTGCTCGCGCGTCCGGTGGCCCAGGAGGGCGTCGACACCCCAGCCGCCCGCCAGCCAGACCTCGGCCGGGCGCACGGCGTCGAGGACGCGCAGGACCGCGGCGGCGTCGGTCACTTGCCGGCGCGCAGGTCGGTGATCACCTTGGCGACGCGCCGCTGCCGCGTCTCGGCCGTCTTCGCCTGGCCGATCGGCAGCACGAACCGCTGCTTCGCGCTGTAGGAGAGGCTTTCGAACCGGGCGCGCGCGGTGGCGTCGGCGGCAAGCGCTTCCCCGAGGTCCGCGGGGATCTCCAGTTCGCGCGGGGCGGTGTCCAGCGCGATTTCGACGTCGACCTCGTCCCCGGCGGCGACCCCGGCTTTCTCGCGGTTTTCGGCGCTCAGCGGCACCAGGTACTGCCCGCCGCGGCTCGCGACGGTCGTGCGGCAGGTGTGCCCGCCGAGCGTCACGGTGACCGCGGGTTTCTTGCCGGCGCCGAGCGCTTCGACGACGGCGTCGGGCACCGGCAGCCCGGTCGCCGTCTTGCCGCCGAGCAGGACCTGCGTGCGGAACTCCATGCCCGCGAGTATGCCGCGGGCCGGCCTCCCGGGCGGAGAGGCCGGCCCGGGTGGGTCAGACGCCGGCCGTGCTGCGGATCCAGCTGCGGCTCGACGCGATGCTCGCGTAGTTCTGCGTGCCCTGGGTGTTCGAACCGGAGTTTTCGCCCGTCGAGCACACCCCGACCTGGACGCCGCCCGAGAGCTGCGGGCCGCCCGAGTCGCCGTGCCACGCCGAGCCGTTGACGCCCTGGCTGGCGATGGCCGTGCCGCCGAACGCGTCCGAGCTGAGGCCCGTCACGCGCACGTTGGCGGTCTTGAGGGTGGTCGACGGCGGGCTGGTGCCCTGGGTGCGGCCCCAGCCGTAGATCTGGTTGGTCGACCCGGTCGGCGGGTTCCCGGTGCCGAGCTTCATGAAGGTCGTGTTCACCGCGGTCGTCAGGTGCAGCAGGGCGATGTCGCCGTTGGGCGAGGCCTTCTGCTGGTCGACGTTCGCGTTCGTGCCCTGCTGGAGCGTCACGTTGCCGACCTTGACGTGCATGCCCGGCGAGTTCAGGCAGTGCCGGGCGGTGAGCACCCACTGCGGGGCGATGATCGTCCCCGAGCACTCGAAGCCGCCGTAGGTGGTGACGTTGTTCCAGTAGATCTGGGCACCCCACGGCGCGGAGGAGACGGTGCTCCCGCCGATGATGTCCTGCTGGGCGTCCGCGACACCCGCGGAGACCAAGCCCAACGCCGCGGCGGCGGCACCCACCGCGGCAACAGCCCTCGACATACGCATGAAAATGCCCTTCGCCAAGGTGATCCGGATGTCGGCCCCGAAACCGGGCGACGAGCAACAAAGTAGGTTTCGTGAGTGGTTCCCGGGTACCTACCGAAGTCGGTAACTTGCCGACGGTGACTGGTGTCTTGGCCCGTCGGCGCGGCCATTAGAGTTCCGCGCGAGGGGGAGACATGACTGGGCACGACCCTGAGCTTTTCGACGAGCTGATGCGCGAAGAACGCCGCCGCGCCCGGCCTGCGACCGGCCGCCGCGTGGTCGCGGGGCTCGTGGCTTTCGGAGTGCTCATGCTCGCCGGCGGGCTCGCCTACCGAGCCGCCAACCGAGGTGAGCAACTGCCCGAGGGCACGGCGCACGGGCTCGACGTCACCGCGGGCCAGTGCTTCTGGTCCCCGACGGGTACGGGCGAGGTCGACGTGCTGCTGAGGTCCTGCACCGAGGGCCACACCGCGGAGGCGTTCGCCGTGCTTCCGCTCCCGGAGGGCGCCGACGCGCCTTACCAGGCGACGCTGGATCGCTGCACCGCCGCCGCCCACCCGATTTCCGGCGCACGCGTCCAGGTCATGACCCCGCACCTGCAGAGCAGCGAGCACCAGGCGGTCTGCTACTACCGCTTCGGCGCCGAGATGACCACGCCCGCGCGCTGATCAGCTCTCCGCCGGTTTGGTCCACGCCACCTGGACCAGTCCCGTCCCGTGCCGGCGGGACACCAGCGTGCCCCGGCCCGGCGGCTGCGGTGACGGCTTCACGTCCGCCAGCAACGCCCCTTCGTCCTTCGTTCCGGACATGATCAGCCCCGGCGACCCCAGCTCCCGCAGCCGCTGCAGGACCGGCTCGAACAACGCCCGCCCGGCGCCGCCCGAACCGCGCACGATGATCACGTGCAGCCCGATGTCGCGCGCCTGCGGGAGGAACTCCAGCAGCGGCTGCAACGGGTTGCGCCCCACCGTCGCCACCAGCTCGTAGTCGTCCACCAGCACGAACAGCTCCGGACCGCGCCACCAGGACCGGTTCCGCAGCTGCTCCGGCGTCACCGACGGCCCCGGCAGCCGGTTCCGCATGGCGGTGGCGCACTCCGCGATCAGGTCCGTCAGCTTGCCCTCCGCGCCCGCGTACCCCAGCAGGTGCGGCTCGGACACCGCGCCCAGCAGGCCACGCCGGTAGTCCGCGACGATGAGCGCCGCCTCGTCCGGGCTGTACTTCGACGTGATGCCCTGGGCCAGCGCCCGCAGCAGCGACGACTTGCCCGACTCCACGTCGCCGAACGCCACGAAGTGCGGGTCCGCCGCGAAGTCCAGGTGCACCGGCCGCAACGTCGACTCCGCGATGCCCAGCGTGACCTGCTTGCCGGGGGCCGCCGGCAGCCCGTCCAGCGGCACCTCCGGCGGCAGGAGCCGGACCTGCGGCGCACGCGGGCCCTTCCAGGCCTCGGAGATCCGGCGCACCAGGTCGACGCCGCCGGCGCCGATCGTCTCCGGACGCTGGTCGCCGTCGATGCGGGGCAGCGCCGCCAGGAAGTGCAGCTTCTCCGCCGTGATGCCGCGGCCGGGGCGGTCGGCCGGGACGTTGACCGCGACCTTGCGGTCGATCGAAGAATCCATCGGGTCACCGAGGCGCAGCTCGAACCGCGTCCCGATCGCGTCCCGCAGCTGCGCGCGGACGCCGATCCACTGGTTGAGCGAGACGATCACGTGGATGCCGAACCCGAGCCCGCGCGCGGCCAGTCCGGTGATCTGCTCTTCCAGCTGCTCGTACTCCTGCCGGATCGTGGTCCAGTTGTCCACGAACAGGAACACGTCGCCGAACTCGCGGCCGTCGGTGCTTTCGGTGAACTCCGCGCGGCGCTGCCGGAACGTCGTGATCGACTCGATCCCGTGCGCGGAGAAGTACTCCTCGCGCTGTTCCAGCAACGTCGTCAGCTCGGCGACGACCCGGCGGCAGCGCTGCGCGTCGCGGCGGGTGGCGTAGCCGGACGTGTGCGGCAGCCCGGCGATCGGGGCCAGCGCGCCGCCGCCCATGTCGAGGACGAACAGCTGCACCTCGGCCGGGGTGTGGGTCAGCGCGAGCATGCCCGCGATGTCCTTCATCAGCGTCGACTTGCCGCTCTGCGGGGCGCCGACGATCAGCGCGTGCCCGCCCGCGCCGGAGAAGTCGGCCCACAGCATGTCGCGGCGCTGCTCGAACGGCTTGTCCACCAGCGCGACCGGGATGGTCAGCTTGCCGTTGCCGCCCCAGCCGAGCGGGCACAGGCCGCGCGCGGCGTCCTCGCCCAGCGGCGGCAGGAGCTGCTCCAGCGTCGGCGGTTCGGCCAGCGGCGGCAGCCAGATCTGGTGCGCGGCCGGCCCGCGGCCGTCGAGGCGCGAGAGCATCGCGTGGATGATCGTCTCGCCGGTGCCATCGGCCTTCGGGGCGTCTTCGACCTCGGTCGTCACCGGGATCTCCACCGGCGCCAGGGAGAACGGCAGCACGCCGAGCTCCTGCCCGTCTTCGCGCACGACCGTGCTGCGCGGCGGCAGTTCCCCGGAGACGTACGCGGCCTTGAGCCGGATCAGCGAGTCGGTGTCGGCCTTGAGGTAGGCCGACCCCGGCACCGGCGGCAGGTGGTAGGCGTCGGCGACGCCCAGCACCGCCCGGCTTTCGGCCGCCGAGAACGTCCGCAGGCCGATCCGGTACGACAGGTGGGAGTCGAGCCCGCGCAGCCGGCCCTCCTCCAGCCGCTGCGACGCCAGCAGCAGGTGGATGCCCAGCGACCGCCCGAGCCGGCCGATCGCGACGAACAGGTCGATGAACTCCGGCCGCGCGGACAGCAGCTCGGAGAACTCGTCGATGATGACCAGCAGCGACGGCAGCGGGTCCAGCGGCGCGCCGTCCGCCCGCGCCTTCTCGTAGTCGCGCACCGACGCGTAGTTCCCGGCCGCGTGCAGGAGTTCCTGGCGCCGCAGCAGTTCGCCGTTCAGCGCGTCGGCCATGCGGTCGACGAGCGCGAGGTCGTCGGACAGGTTCGTGATGACGGCGCAGGTGTGCGGCAGGCCGGTCATCCCGGCGAAGGTCGCGCCGCCCTTGAAGTCGATCAGCGCCAGGTTCAGCGTCTCCGACGAGTGCATCACGGCCAGCGCGGTGACCAGCGTCCGCAGCAGCTCGCTCTTGCCGGACCCGGTCGCGCCGATGACCAGGCCGTGCGGGCCCATCCCGCCCTCGGCCGACTCCTTGAGGTCCAGCTCGACCGGCCGCCCGTCCGGGTTGACACCCAGCGGGATCCGCAGCCGGTCGCGGGCCGCGCGCGGCGCCCACGTCACGGTCGTGTCGGTGTCACGCGGGTCGCCGATGCCGAGCAGCCCGGCCAGCCCGAACGTCGAGGACATCGGCTTCTCGCCGACGACCGCGGCCGGGGTGTGCAACGGCGTCAGCATGCGGGCCAGGGCTTCCGCCGCGCCGCGGTCGAGGACGTCCGGGCGGCCGAGGAACCCGAGCCGCTGCTCGGAGGCGTCGCCGACGACCATGCCGAGGGAGTCGGGTGCGGTGTGCAGGCTCAGCAGCCGCTCGGTCGAGTACGTCCGCGGGTGCTCCTGCCCGATCTCGAGGACCGTGACGCCGAGCCGGCCGTCTTCGCCGATCAGCCGGGGCTCGCCGTGGGCGTTGCCACCGTCGACGACGACGATCAGGTGCGGCAGGTCGAGCTCGGCCGCGGCGCGGCGGCTGAACGCGGGGCGCTCGCCGAGGTCGGCGCCGAGCAGCACGGCCAGGCCGGCCGCCGAGTCGGCCGCCAGGCGCCGCGAGCCGACGGCGTCGGTCGCGCCGGCCGCCGTCGCGTGCGGCAGCCACTTCGCCCATTCCCAGTCGTGCTGGCGGTCCGCCGGCACGCACAGCGCGACCCGCAGGTCGGCGGGGGAGTGGAAGGTGACGAGCTGGCACAGCAGCGCCCGCGTCAGGCCCAGCACGTCCGGGCGCCGCCCGGCCACGGTGACCGCGGCGAACGAGCGCAGCGACAGCGCCACCGGCAGGCCGTCGACCGTGGAGTAGGTGCGGATGAAGTGCTTGAGGCTGGTGGAGGACACCGGGTCCAGGTCCTCCAGCGGCACGGTCTGCGGTGCCTTCAACGGCGTCGCGAGCCGCTGCGGCCCGGTGCCCGCGCGGACCTGCGCGAACTGGCCGTCGGCGCGCCGCCGGTCCCACAGCTTCCCGCTCTCGACGTAGGCCCAGAGGTCGGCGGGATCGGGCTGGACGGCGACCATCGCCGCCCGCTGGCCGTCGGCGATGTCCCGGACCTGGGACCGCAGCCCGGAGAGGTAGCGCTGGTAGTCGCGGCGCTCGTCGTTGATCTGCGCCTTCTTCGCCATCCCGCCGCGGCCCAGCGACATCACGACCATGCCGCCCATGGCGCAGATGAACAGCGCGCCGAAGATGTAGGTCATCACCCCGCCGTCGCGTCCGATGTAGACGAACGACATCGCGCCCATGCCGAGCATCATCGGCAGGAACATCATCAGCTGCACCATGCCGCCGGACGAGCTCTTCGGGAGCATCGGCGGCGACTGCAGCACGATCTCGGAGGGGCGCTCGGGCGAGAGGCTCATACTGCAATGCTCCAGCGGATCGGAAGGGCTCTGACCGGTATTTTGGCCACTTGCCGACACGGCGCGGTGGGTACTTTTGCCGTCCGCCCGCTTCCGGGGCCGAACCTACGCTCTGCCGAGCAGCCACCCGCGGAAGGAGAGCCATGGCCGGCGAGTACCGGGCTGAGCCCGAGGCGATGCGCTCTTCCGTCGGGAACGTCGGAGGCATCATCGCCCACGGCATCAACGCGGTTTCCGACCTCGAGCGCCTGGTCGTGCAGCCGATGTCGTTCGCGGGCTTCGGCAGTGCCGTGGCCGCCGCGAACGCGGCCCTGCACTCCAGCCAGGTGACCGCCGTGCGCACGCTCCTGCAGCTGCTGCAGCAGATCAACGGCCTGGTCAAGGCCAGCGCCGACGCCTACCAGGCGGCCGACCAGGCCACCGCGGCCGGCTACGGCGGCGGCCACGACGGCTCGGCCGCGCCGACGTCGTCGATCTGGGGGAGCCCGCACGCCTCGGAGCTCGCCACCCTGGCGATCAACGACAGCGCGGGCGCCCACGGCGAGCCGTCGTCGGTCGGCAACGTGCTGCGCTACCTGGGGGACGCGCGGCTGGGCCGGCTCGGCGACCACCCGATCACCGACACGCGCTTCCACGGGGTCGCCGACTTCAACGACTGGCTGGCCGGTGACGCCGACAACCAGGCGCGCATCGGGCTGATCGAGGTCTACGCCGGCACCGCGCGCACCTTCTCCGACGTCCCCGGCGGCGTGCACAGCGGGGACGTCGTGGTGGTCGAGCCGTTGCTGTTCTCCGACCGCCAGCCGGTCATCGGCGTCGCCGGCGACGGCGGCCGCCTCTACAACCACGGGCTCCTCGACGCCCGCATCAGCGGGCTGGCGAAGGTCAGCGTGTACCGGCCCGCGTCCGTCGTCGCTTGATCGTCCGTCCTTGAATCTCTGTGAGGTCCGATGCTGACTTTCCCGAACTCCAGCGCGATGGACGCGACCGCGTCCTCGGGCGGGCCGATCACCATCCTGCCGCAGATCGTCACCGGCCAGCCGGAGCAGATCGCGAAGCACGTGGTGGACCTGGTCCGCAAGGCCGAGCAGTTCCTCAGCATGTACAACGAGCTGACGAAGGCCGCCGACCAGCTCGGCAAGATCTGGTCCGGCGCCGCGAGCGAGTCGGCGCTGAAGAAGATCTCCGACTCCCTCGACCAGCTCACGAAGATCATCGGCGTGGTGCAGAAGGGCGCCGAGCTGCTCGGCGTCTCCGGCACGCTGATCAAGACCGCGCAGGAGGCCTACCGCGCGGTGGTCTCGGCGGTGAACCCGACGGTCGCCGCGCTGATGTCGAACTGGTGGACCTACGGCGCGGCGGTCGCTTTGTCGACCGCGACCAGCGCGTCGCTGCGGGCGTTCATCACCGCCATCGGCGCGCTGCTCAAGGCGCTCGGCGCGGTCGACCTCGCCCAGCAGATCACCCAGCTCGCGCAGGTCATCGGCCAGATCGAGAAGCTCTTCCACCACGACTCCGGCAGTGCGGGCGCGACGACGCCGTCGATCGGGAACACCCCGGTCACGGCGCCCCAGGCCCCGTCGCCGGTGGCGAGCCCGTCGGGGCAGCAGGCGGTGGCGGGCGGGAGCGGCGGGGGGATCCCGCAGCAGCCTTCGTTCACCGACTACACCCCGCCCGCGCTCGCCACCGGCGGCGGTTCCAGCGGCGGCACCGGTACCGGGACGGCGGTGTCGGGCAACGGCACCCCGCTGAACCCGGCGAACAGCTGGATCGCCGTCGACCCGGCGCAGAACGGCGCGACCGTGCCGACGCAGCCGGCGGTCACCCAGCCCGCGCCGGTCACGCAGCCGACTTCGCCGTCGGTGCCGGTGCACGGCGCCGACGAGGTCGTCATCCACACCAACCTCACCACCGGTGAGTCCACTGTGGAGGCTCCGGGCGGCCAGGACTTCGACCTCGACATCGCCATGGACTACAACGGCAAGCACTTCAGCCAGCACGTCGGCTACGACGCCGCCGGGAACTAGCCATGTGGTCCTCGGGGGTCGTCGACGCGTCGGGCGTGGTCAGCTCCGTGCTGTCCGGGTACCGGCGCGTCCTGGTCGAGTGTCAGAGACGCGTCACCGGTGACCCCGGTGCGCTCAGCGCCGCTTCGCAGCGGGTCGCCACCCAGGCCTCGACGGTTTCGGGCAAGGCTCGCGAGATCGACGAGTCGGCCAAGACGCTGCACGCGGACTGGGACGGCGACGCCTACACCGCGTTCGCAACGGCGTCGCAGACCCTGGGCCAGGAGCTCACCGACGCCGCCGCCAAGCTCGACGACCAGGCGCAGCGGCTCTCGACGGCGTCGCAGCTGGTGCAGTCGGCGAAGGCCGCGGTCGACTCGGTCATCGCGCAGTTCGACCAGTACGCCCAGCAGCTGACCGCGCAGGCGCGCGCGGTGAACTCCGGCTCGGTCGGCGCGTTCATCCAGGCCGCGCGGCAGCTGGGGGAGCAGAGCGTCCAGGCCGCCCGCCAGGTCGTCGACGAGTTCTCCGAGGCCCTCGCCGAGCTGTTCCCGCCCGAGGGCACCCAACGGCTCGAGTACAAGCTGGGCAAGAAGACCTGGGGGCCGCTGGGCTGGCTCAACGGCAGCACGCTCGACGGGCGCAAGCGGCCGCGGGGCGCGCCGTCGTGGTTCAAGAACTCGGGCTGGAAGAAGCTCACCTGGGACGGCCTCGAAGGCACGCGCGCGCCGAAGAAGGCGGACACGCCGTTCGGCCAGCCGAAGCCGGAGAGCGTCAAGGACAAGCTGGGACGCAACACCGAGATCACGTACTACAAGTTCAAGCACGAGCAGGACGGCTTCACCCCGGAGTACGACGGCAAGATCACCTCGAAGGGCTGGGACGTCGGCGCGTCCGGGCACACCGAGCTGGCCGCGGTGAAGGAAGAGGCCGAGCTCAAGGGCGACTGGGGTCCCGCCGCGGCGCACGCCAAGGGCACGGTCTTCGCCGGCGGCGAGGCGAGCGCGTCCGGCACGATCGGGGCGCACGGCGTCGGCGCGCACGCGAACGTCTTCGCCGGCGGCAAGGTCGAGGGCGAGGTGGCCGCGGACGTCGCCGGCATCGGCGTCGGCGCGAACGGGACCCTGCAGTACGGCATCGGCGCGCAGCTCGACGCCCAGGCCACCTACGACGCCGGGCACATCAAGGTCAACTTCAAGGCGGGCGCGGCGCTCGGCCTCGGCGCCGGGGTCGGCGCGAAGATCGACATCGACCTGCCGAAGCTGGGCCACACCATCACCGAGTACGGCGGCGCGGCCGTCGACGCGGTCGGCCACGCCGCTTCGGACGCGGCCGACGCCGTCGGCTCCGCTTGGGACGACGCCGTTTCGTACGTGGGGCTGTGATGACGCTTCCCCTCGACTTCGTCATCCCGGACGGCTGGACCGCCGTCGAGCCGGGCGACTCCGGCGCGGTGTTCGTCGCCGTGCACGACGCCGCACCGGGCGAGTTCGTCCCGAACATCACGGTGAGCGTGCAGCAGCGGCCGGACGAGGCGTCGATCGACGCCGTCGCCGCCGAAGCCGTCGAACGGCTTTCGCTGGTCTCGGCCGGGCTCGAGGTGCTGAGCCGCCGCGACGTCGGCGCCCCGGCCGCGCCCGGCGTCATGCAGCTGCTGCGCCTGCGCACCGGCGAAGGCGACGAGCTGATCCAGACCCAGGTGCACCTGACCGTCCCCGGCGTCACGCCGGCGGAGCGGCTGGTGCTCGAGCTCGCCTGCACGGCCGCGCCCGCGACCGCGCGGCGGCTCTCACCCGGTTTCCAGCGGTTCGTGGGCAGCGTCCACGTCCGCCAGCACGAAGGGACGCAACAGTGACCGATCCGTACGCGGTGCCGGACATGGACGAGCTGCTCGCACAGGTGCGCAAGCAGACCGAAGAGGTCCAGCGGATCCAGCGCACGGTCGAGGCGATGGAGGTCAAGGCGCACTCGCGGCAGAACGAGGTCACCGTCACGCTCCGCGGCGACGGGCGCTTCACCTCGATCGACATCGACCCCCGCGCGATCCGCGAGTACGACGCCCGCAACCTGTCGGAGATCGTCCTCGAGGCGGTGAACGCCGGGCTGCAGAAGCTCGCCGAGGCGTCCAACGCCAAGTTCGCCCCGGTGATCTCGGCCGCGAAGAACGTCTGATGACCGCTTCGTTGACGGGCACGACCCGCCGGGTCACGGTGGTGACGCCGAGGGCCCGGGTGGACGTCGCCCTGCCGCAGCAGTCGACGTTCGCCGAGCTGGTGCCGCAGCTGGTGCGGCTGGCCGGAGCCGCCGGGCAGGCGTCGGCGGAGCATCCGGGCTGGGTGCTTTCCCGGCTCGGAGGTGCGCCACTGGCGCTCGGCTTGAGCGTCGCGGCCGCCCAGATCCGGGACGGCGAAGTGCTCCACCTGACCCCGCGGGAACGCCCGCGGGGTCCGCTGCTGTTCGACGACGTCGTCGACTCGATCGCCAGCGTCGCCGATTCGTCCGGTGGCTGGGGGCCTTCGGTCGCCCGGCGGTCCGGTTTGGTGGCCGCGGTGGTGCTGCTGCTGGCCGGCGGTCTGCTGGTGCAGTCGGCGGCGTCCGGCAGCGTCCTGGCACCGATCGGCACCGGGCTGCTGGCCCTGGTGCTGTTGCTGGGCGGTGGCGCGCTGAGCCGCGCCTACGGCGACGCCGAGGCGGGCGCGGCCGGTTCCTTGGCGGGAGTCGGCGTCGCGCTGCTGGCGGGGATGTCCGTGCTGCCGCCGCACCCGCTGTTCTCGTTGTCGGCGGGCCCGCTGGCCGCGGGGCTCGCGGCGGTGACGGTGTACGGCGTCCTGGCGGCGGTCTCGGTGGCCGACCGGTTGCCGTGGTTCGTGGCGATCACTTCGTCGGCGGGCTTCGGCGCGGTGACGACGGGCGTGGTCCTGCTGGCCGGCGTCTCGCCCGTGTCGGCGGCGGCGGTGGTCGCGGTGCTGGGCACGGCGCTGGCGGCGGTGGCCCCGATGCTGGCGTTGCGCCTGGCCCGGTTGCCGCTGCCCCGGGTGCCGGACGACATGGAGGCGTTCCGCGCGGACGAGCAGCCGTCGCTGGGCACGGAGATGATCGGCCGCACGTCCCGCGCGCAGGCGGTGCTGACGGGCCTGCTGGTCGGCCTCGGGTTGGTGGTGCTGGCATCGTCGGTGGTGCTGGCATCGGGCGGCCCGTGGGACGCGGGCCTGGCGGGTCTGCTGGGCGTGGCGTGGATCCTGCGGTCCCGGTCGTACGCGGGCCGGGTCCAGCGGCTGGTGCTGGTGGGCTTCGGCATTCTCGCGTTGGTGTGCGCGGGAGTGTGGCTGGTGGTGTCGGGCAACCGCACGGTGGTGTTCGCAGCGGGCGGCGCGGTGATCTTGGCGGCGGTGGTGTGTTTGGTTTACGCGACGCGGGTTGCACGTGGGTTGCGTTCGCCTTATTGGTCGCGGCTTTTGGATGTTTCGGAGTTTTTGGTGCTGCTGTCGCTGGTGCCTTTCGTGGGCATGATCGCGGGGGTTTACGAGGCAGTCCGCGGCTGAGATAGCTTCGTCGCATGACCGACTCCGATCCCAAGGACGATCTGCGGCGATACCTGCAGACGGCCCGCGAAGCGCTGGTGTGGAAGCTCGACGGGCTTTCCGAGTACGACGTGCGCCGCCCGATGACGCCCACCGGGACCAACCTGCTCGGTCTGGTCAAGCACCTGGCCGGGGTCGAGCTCGGCTACTTCGGCGAGACGTTCGGCCGGAAGTTCCCGGAGCCGCTTCCGTGGTACGACACCATGGACGACAACCCGGGCGTCGACTTCTGGGCGGCCGAGGACGAGTCGCGCGACGACATCGTCGGGCTCTACCGGCGCGTCTGGGCGTTCGCGGACGAGACCATCGAGCCGAACCCGCTGGACGCGCCCGGCGAGGTCCCGTGGTGGCCGCCGGAGCGCCGCGAGGTGACGCTGCACCGGGTGCTGGTCCACGTGATCGCCGAGATCGACCGCCACGCCGGCCACGCCGACATCATCCGCGAGCTCATCGACGGCGGCGCCGGCCTGCGCGCCGACGCGTCGAACCTCCCCGACCAGGACGCGGACACGTGGGCGGAGTACCGCGAAAAGCTGGAGAAGGTCGCCCGCGCGGCCGGCCCGGCGCGGTCGTAGTGCCCTGGGGCCTGTCCGGCGCGAACCCGCCGGACAGGTCTCTCCGGCGATGAGCCGCACCGGCCGGATCGGGACCGGCGCGGCGATTTTTCAGCTGTCCAAAGCCAAGGGAAGGGTCTGCCGCACGGCAGCCCCGTGCCGGCCGTGCAGCGGAATCGCCGCCGCCACGACCGGCGCCGGGGCACCCGGCCGGGCGCCCACCCGGACCGTCACTTCGGCCTTCTCACGCCCGCCCGGCGTCCGCGTCAGCGTGTACGACGTCGCCGTGAAAGCCGCTCCCGGCACCGAAAAGTCCACCACCCGGGACGACCGCGGCCGGAAGCACACCTGGCTCCCGTTGCCCCACACCCAGGACTTCCAGCGGTCCGGCGGCCCGGAAGCCGCCCCCTGGACGCCCAGCGCCACGCGCAGCTCCTTCGCCAGCTCACCGGCCTCCAGCACGGTGCTCTGGTACCCCGCCTCGGCCAGCGCGCCCATCAGGCTCAGCGCCGCCGACGCCGTGCTCCGCAACGCCCCCAGGTCGCCGCCGCCGCGGGCCAGGGCCGCGATCGGGGCCAGGTCCGGCCGGTACCGCACCGCCAGCCACCGCACCCGCAGCACCTGGTCGCCGCGCGGGATGGCCCACGTCAGCAGCTGCGCCGACGCCAGCGGCACGTCCGTGCGCGCGTAAGCGGAGCGCAACGCCTCCACCAGCGGGCCCGGCGCGCCCGGGCCCTGCGTCAGGCGGACCAGGGCGCTCCAGCCGCCGTCGACCTCGGCGACGCCGAAGCGGTTGCCCGCGCGGTCGACGTGCTGGCGCACCTTGACCGGGCCGGCGACCGACAGCAGCGGGTCGGGGCTCTCGCGGCGCGTGTCGTGGCGCCGCAGCCGGAACGCCGTCCAGGTCAGCGCCCAGCCCGCCAGGTGCCGCCCGGCGAACCGCACCGACGTCAGCAGGACCAGCAGCCCGGCGGCCGCGCTGACACCGATTCGCACCGGCTGCGCGACGCCGTCGACCAGCCACGCGAGCAGCACGGCGATCCCGGCGATCTCCCACAACGCGGCCTGCAGCGGCCGGATCGGCAGCAGCCAGGGCAGCGGCGTGGACGCGGGCCGCGGCGGTGCCGGACGCACGGCGCCGGCGGTTTCGACGGACACGGGCTCCCCTTTCCCCGGGGCTCCGACGCTACTGCCTCCCCAGATGCCGCGTGGGCGTAAAAATTACCCTCCCCGTAGGCCGTCCGGGTGCCTAGCGTCGGGCACTCGGGAGGACGACGCACAGCCGGGGGCCAGTCAGCGTGTGGACGCAGCGGGACCAGATCCAGGCGTACCAGTTCCTCCGGCGCAGGCTCGTCTCCGCTCTCGTCGCGGCCGACGCCAACCACCCCGTCTCGCCCAGCCGCCGGCTCGTGCTCGCGACCGTGCTGGGGCTCGTGGCCGCGCTGCTCGTCACCGCTGTCTTCGGCATCATCGGCCTGCTCAACCCCTCCGGCGGCAAGGACTGGCTGGCCGGCGGCAAGGTGATCGTCGAGGAGGGCACCGGCGCGCGGTTCGTGCTCGGCGCCGACGGCGTCCTGCACCCGGTCCTCAACTACGCCTCCGCGCGCCTGCTGGCCGGCGGCGCCGGCGACGCGACCGTGTCCGTCTCCTCGGAGAACCTCGGCAAGGCCGGCCGCGGCACCCAGATCGGCATCCCGGGCGCGCCGGACTCGCTGCCCGCCGCGAGCGCGCTCGTCACGACGCCGTGGACGAGCTGCAGCCGCACCACCCAGGACGCGCCCGCGTCGGCCGAGCCGCGCACCGCCGTCCTGCTCGCCGCGCCCGCGTCCGGCGTCGAACTGCCGCGCGACCAGGGCGTGATCGTCCGGCTGCCGTCGGGCGACCGGTTCCTGCTCGCGGGCGGACGCCGCTACAAGCTGTCCGACGAGGCCGCGACCGCGCTGCAGTTCGACAGCTACCCGACGATCGCGGTGTCCGCGCGGTGGATCGACACCGTCCCGGCCGGCCGCGACCTGACCGCGTTGCCCGTCGACGGCGCCGGCGACCGCGGCCCCCGGGTGGGCGGCCGCGACTCCCGCGTCGGCGAGGTCCTCGCCGTCGTCGACGCGATGGCCGCGCCCGGCTCGGCGACGTCGTACTACCTGGTGCGCCGGGACGGGCTCGAACCGGTCGGGCAGACCGAGGCGAGCCTGCTGGTCACCACCGAAGCCAACGCGGCGGCCTACGAAGGGACGCCGAAGCCGGTCGAGGTCCGCGCGGCCGACGTCGCCGCCGTGCCGAAGGTCGCCGCGCCCCGGGCCGGGGGCGCCGACCCCGCGGCCTTCCCGGACCGCATCCCCGGCAAGGCGCCGATCACCGGCGGCTCGGTCGCGCTGTGCGTTCAGGGCAGCCGGTTGCTCGTTTCGGCCGAATTCCCGCTTTCCCCTGGTGCCAAGGCAATCCAGGTCGCCACGAGGACCGAAGCACGGGTGGCGGACGAGGTGTTCGTACCTCCGTCGGGGGGAGCCGTCGTCGTCGAATCCGGCTCGGCCACCACGTACCTGGTGACCGACACGGGCCGGAAGTACCCGGTGGTGAACGCGCAGGCGCTGGCCTCGCTCGGCTACGGAAGCGTGGCGAAGTCACCGGTCGCAGGTAGTTTGCTGGCATTGGTGCCGACGGGCCCCGCGCTGGACCCGGCCACGGCCGGGCGGCCGGCTCCGTCGGGTGGAACGGGGTGAAAGTCGTGCAAATGACAGAAGAGCGTTCGACCGGCGACGCAGACCTTGGGCGGGTCCGCGTCGCGGTCATCGAGGACCACCCGTTGTACCGCGTCTCGGTGGAGCGGGTGCTGGCCGAAGCCGAGTTCATCGAGCTCGGCGCGGTCGTGGACTCGGTGGCGCGGTTCCACGTCCACCGGCAGCCGCCGGGCAGCGTGGTGCTGCTGGACCTGGGCCTGCCCGGCGTCGCGGGGGCGGCCGCGGTGCTGGAGGTCTGCGAGCTCGGGCACCACGTGCTCGTGGTTTCCGCGCAGGCCGAACCCGAAGTCGTGCTGGGGGCGATCGCCGCGGGGGCGCGGGGGTTCCTCTCGAAGGACGTCGACGCGGACGAGCTGCTGATCGCGATCAAGACGGTGGCCGACGGCGGTGCGTACGTCTCCGCGGTGGTCGCCGGGATGATCATGAAGGACAACGCGGACCGGCCGGCCGTCTCCGCGGACGTCGAGCTGTCGCCGCGCGAGGAGCAGGTGCTGCGGCTCGTCGCGGCGGGGGAGCGCGACGTCGACATCGCGCTGATCCTCGGCATCGGCGTCCGGACCGTGCGGGGCTACCTCGACCGCATCCGCGACAAGACCGGCGAACGGCGGCGGCCGGGGCTGGTCAAGGAAGCCATCCGGCGCGGCCTGATCGGTGGCTCCGGGCCGCGGCGCGGCGGCCGCAAATGAGCGAGCCCGCCGACGACGCCCCGGCTCCCCGCCGGATCCACGTCGGGGTCATCGAGGATCACCCGCTCTACCGGTACGCGCTCACGCGCGTGCTCACCGAGGCACCCGACATCGAGCTCGGCGCGGTCGCCGACTCGGTGGCCCGGTTCGCGGTGCAGGACCAGCCGGCGGGCAGCGTCGTGGTCCTCGACCTCAAGCTCCGGGGCGTCCAGGACGCGGCCGCGGTCCTGGAGGTGGGGCAGATGGGGCACAAGGTGCTGGTGGTGTCCGCGCACGCGGAACAGCCGGAGGTCCTGGGGGCGATGCAGGCGGGCGCGAAGGGGTTCCTGTCGAAGGACGTCGACGGCGACGAGCTCCTGCGCGCGATCCGCACGATCGCCGACGACAACGCGTACGTGTCGCCGACGCTCGCCGGGATGATCATCCAGGACAGCGAAGAGCGCCACGCGGGCCCGAAGATCGTGCTGTCCGAGCGCGAGAAGCAGGTCCTCCGGCTGGTGGCGGCCGGGGAACGCGACGTCGACGTGGCGGAGATCCTGAACATCAGCGTCCGGACGGTCCGCTCGTACCTGGACCGCATCCGCGACAAGACGGGCGAACGCCGGCGCGCGGGGTTCGTCCGGGTCGCGATCCGCGAAGGCCTGCTCCGCTAGCGCTCAAAGGCGGCACTTTCACGTGAAAGTGCCGCTTTGAGCCGCAAAGCGTAGCTTTCACGTGAAAGCTACGCGTCTAGAGCCGGCGGTTGGCGAGGGCGCCGGTGGCCGTGCGGGCCTTGGCCGCCACCGCGGGGTCCACGTCCACCAGCAGCGTCTCCGGCCCCGCGCCCGCGGCGGCGTGCACCCGGCCGAACCCGTCCGCGACCAGCGAATACCCGATCCCCGTGGGCGCCTTCGGGTTCACCGTGACGCCGGTCGCGGCCGGGTCGGCCTGGCCGCACGCCAGCACCCAGCAGCCCGAGTCCAGGGCCCGCGCCCGCACCAGCACCTCCCACTGCTCGCGCTTGCCCTCGCCGGCGCCCCAGGACGCCGGCAGCAGCACGACGTCGGCGCCGTCGTCGGCCAGCGCGCGGAACAGCTCCGGGAAGCGCACGTCGTAGCAGGTCGCGACGCCGTAGACGACGCCGTCCAGCTCGAACGTGGCCACCGCGGTGCCGGGAGCCACCGTGTCCGACTCGGCGAACCCGAACGCGTCGTAGAGGTGGATCTTGTCGTAGCCGCGGTGCTGGCCGCGGCCGGTGACCAGCAGCGTGTTGCGCACCCGGCCGCCGTCCGCCGGGGTGAACATGCCGGCGACGACCACGACGTCGTGCTCGGCCGCCACCGCGGCCACCGCCGTCGCCCAGGGCCCGTCGAGCTCCTCCGCGACCGGCTCCAGCGGACGCCCGAACCGCGCCATCGTCGCTTCGGGGAACACGACGATCCGCGCGCCGTCCGCCACCGCGGCTTCGACGCCGGAGCGAATCAGCTTCAGGTTCGCCTCCGGATCGTCACCCGAGTTGACCTGGCACAACGCGATTCGCGCCACCGCTGCCTCCTGCATGCTGGGATCGGCCGTCACCGGGGAGTATCGCTGAAAACCCGCTGGGCGTGACCTCGTACCCTGGGAGCATGTTGAACCGCACCGACCTGCGCGGGCAGGTCCCGACCGCCGCCGAACTGCGCGCCACGCTCCCACGCGCCGAATACGACGTGGACGCGGCGCTGCATCACGTGCGCCCGGTGGTCGAGGCGGTCCGTGACCGCGGTGTCGAAGCCGTCCTCGAGTACACCGAGAAGTTCGACAAGGTGCGCCCCGCGTCCGTGCGGGTGCCGCGTGCTTCGCTGACGCAGGCCCTGGCGGAGCTGGACCCGGCCGTGCGCGCCGCGCTGGAGGAGTCGATCACGCGCGCCCGCAAGGTGCACGCGGAGCAGCGCCGCACCGACGTCACGACCGCGGTCGTCGACGGCGGCACGGTCACCGAGAAGTGGGTGCCGGTCGAGCGCGTCGGGCTGTACGCGCCGGGCGGGCTGGCCGTGTACCCCTCGACCGTGGTGATGAACGTCGTCCCGGCGCAGATCGCCGGCGTCGGCTCGCTGGTCGTGTGCTCGCCGCCCCAGGCCGCGTTCGACGGGCTGCCGCACCCGACCATCCTCGCCGCGGCCGAGCTGCTCGGCGTCGACGAGGTGTGGGCGGCCGGCGGCGCGCAGGCCGTCGCGCTGCTCGCGTACGGCGGCACGGACACCGACGGCGCCGAGCTCGCCCCGGTCGACATCGTCACCGGCCCGGGCAACATCTACCTCACCGCGGCCAAGCGCCTCCTGCGCGGCCTGATCGGCATCGACTCCGAAGCCGGGCCGACCGAGATCGCCATCCTGGCCGACGAGACCGCCGACCCGGTGCACGTCACCGCCGACCTGATCAGCCAGGCCGAGCACGACCCCCTCGCCGCGAGCGTGCTGGTGACGACGTCGGTCGAGCTGGCCGACGCCGTCGACAAGGAGCTGGTCAACCGCGTCGCCGCGACGAAGCACAGTTCGCGCGTCGCGGAAGCGTTGGCGGGCAAGCAGTCCGGGATCATCTTGGTGTCCACAGTGGACGACGGACTGCGCGTGGTCGACGCGTACGCCGCCGAGCACCTGGAGATCCAGACGGCGGACGCTCGCGCGGTCGCCGCCCGGGTCCGCAACGCCGGCGCGATCTTCGTCGGCGCGTACGCCCCGGTGTCGCTGGGCGACTACTGCGCCGGGTCCAACCACGTCCTGCCCACCGGCGGGTTCGCCCGCCACTCCTCGGGCCTGTCCGTGCAGAGCTTCCTCAAGGGCATCCACGTCGTGGACTACTCCGAGGACGCGCTGCGCGAGGTCGCCGGCCGCGTCGTCGCGCTGGCCGACGCCGAGGACCTGCCCGCGCACGGCGAGGCCGTCACCGCGCGGTTCGGAGGTGCGCTCTGATGGCGATCGGCGAAGAGGTCACGCTGGAGCAGCTGCCGCTGCGCGAGGACCTGCGCGGCAAGATGCCGTACGGGGCGCCGCAGCTGGACGTCCCGATCCGGCTCAACACCAACGAAAACCCCTACCCGCCGCCGCCTTCGCTCGTCGAAGACGTGGCCGAGGCGGTCCGCGTGGAGGCCGCCGAGCTGCACCGCTACCCGGACCGCGACGCGCTCGAGCTGCGCCACGACCTGGCCGACTACCTGAGCGTGTCGACGCGGGTGGTGCTCACCGAGGCGAACGTCTGGGCCGCCAACGGGTCCAACGAGGTGCTGCAGCAGATCCTGCAGGCGTTCGGCGGTCCCGGGCGCAGCGCGCTGGGGTTCGAGCCGTCGTACTCGATGCACCCGATCATCGCGTCGGGCACGCGCACCGAGTGGGTGCCGTCCCCGCGTCGCGACGACTTCACGCTGGACACGGCCGCGGCGGCCGAGGTCATCGCTTCGAAACGGCCGGACATCGTGTTCGTCACGAGCCCGAACAACCCGACCGGCGGCTCGATCCCGCTTTCCGAGCTGCGTGCGCTGCTGGACGCGGCCACCGGGATCGTCGTCGTCGACGAGGCGTACGCGGAGTTTTCGTCGCAGCCGAGCGCGGTCTCACTGCTGGCGGACTACCCGGCTTCGCTGATCGTCTCGCGCACGATGAGCAAGGCGTTCGCGTTCGCGGGTGGCCGGCTGGGCTATCTGGCCGCGGCGCCGGCGGTCGTCGACGCGTTGCAGCTGGTGCGGCTGCCGTACCACCTTTCGCGCCTGACGCAGGCGGCGGCGCGGGCGGCGTTGCGCCACGCGGACGCCACTTTGGACAGTGTGCACAAGCTGGCCGCGGAACGCGACCGCGTCGTGGAAGCCTTGGCGGGACTGGGGTACGACCCCGTGCCGAGCGACTCGAACTTCGTCCTCTTCGGACGGTTTTCGGTCCCGGCGGACGCGTGGCGGTCCTATTTGGACAAGGGGGTGCTGATCCGCGACCCGGGCATCCCCGGTCACCTGCGCGTGAGCATCGGCACCCCGGAGGAGAACGACGCCTTCCTCGAGGCGAGTAAGGAAGTCTCGCGATGACCCGCATCGGCAAGGTCGAACGGACCACCAAGGAGTCCTCGATCTTCGTCCAGCTGGACCTCGACGGCACGGGCGAGGTGGAGATCTCCACGGGCGTGCCCTTCTACGACCACATGCTGACGGCGTTCGGCGTCCACGGCTCCCTGGACCTCAAGGTGGAGGCCACGGGCGACATCCACATTGACGCGCACCACACGGTCGAGGACACGGCGATCGTGCTGGGCCAGGCGATCCGCCAGGCCCTGGGCGACAAGAGCGGCATCCGCCGTTTCGGCGACGCGTGGATCCCGATGGACGAAACCCTGGCCCACGCGGCGATCGACGTGTCGGGCCGGCCGTACTGCGTGCATGTGGGGGAGCCGGAGCAGTTCAACACGTTCGCGATCGGCGGAAACTACCCGTTCGTGCTGACGCGCCACGTGTTCGACTCGCTGTCGTTCCACGCGCAGATCGCGTTGCACGTGCGGGTGATCCACGGCCGCGACCCGCACCACATAGCGGAGGCGGAGTACAAGGCGGTGGCAAGGGCGCTGCGCGCGGCGACGGAGCCGGACCCGAGGGCGGGCGGAATCCCGTCGACGAAGGGCGTTCTGTGAACAACGGAGTAGTCGGAGTCCTCCTGCTCGCGCTCGGAGGATTCCTGGTGGGCGGCGTCTATTCGACGTGGAAGACGGCCAAGTTCATGGCGGTGGTCCTGGGCATCGCAGCCCTCCTCGCCATCGGCGGCGCCATCTTCTGGCTCATGAGCTGAAAAGCCGTGAATGGCACATTGAGGGACATAGCGTCCCTCAATGTGCCATTCACGGACTTGGCTAGCGGGTGGCGCCGACCAGTTCGCGGGGCTCGTCGCCCGGCGCGTCCAGGTGCTTGGTCAGCTTCTCGCCCTCCACGTCCACATCCGGCAGGATCCGGTCCAGCCACTTCGGCAGCCACCACGCGCCACGGCCCAGCAGCGACATCACCGCCGGCACCAGCGTCATCCGGACCACGAACGCGTCCACCAGCACGCCGAACGCCAGCGCGAAGCCGATCGACTGGATCAGCGTCGACTCGGCCAGGACGAAGCCGGCGAACACGCTGATCATGATCAGCGCTGCCGCGACCACCACCCGGGCGCCGTGGCGGAAGCCCGTCACCATCGCTTCCTGCGGCTCCGCGCCGTGGACGTGCTCCTCGCGCATCCGCGTCACCAGGAACACCTGGTAGTCCATCGCGAGTCCGAAGAGGACACCGATGAGCAGGATCGGCAGCATGCTCATGATCGGCCCGGTCGACTCGACGCCGAGCAGGTCCGTGAGCCAGCCCCACTGGAACACCGCGACCACCGCGCCGAACGTCGCCGCGACCGAGCCGAGGAAGCCGATCGTCGCCTTCAGCGGCACCACCACCGAACGGAACACCAGCATCAGCAGCACGAACGCCAGCCCGACGATCAGCGCCAGGTACGGCAGCATCGCGTCGGACAGCTTCTCCGAGACGTCGATGTTCGCCGCGGTCTGCCCGGTGACGGCCAGCTTCGCTCCCGTCGCGTTCTCCAGGACGCCGGATTCACCGCGGATCGCGGCGACCAGGTCCTCGGTCTGCGTGCTGCTCGGCCCGCTCTTCGGGATCACCGTGAGCAACGCCGTGTCACCGGACTGGTTGACCCGCGGCGGGGTGACGGCGGCGACGTCGGGCAGCTTCTGGATGTCCGCCGCGGCCTGGCCGAGCGCGGCCTGGCGGTCGGTGCTCGCGCCGGCGTCGACGACGACCAGCAGCGGCCCGTTCGAACCCTCGCCGAAGCTGCGGCTCGCGATGTCGTACGCCTTCTTCTGCGTCGACTCGGGCGCCGCGGTGCTGTCGTTGGGCAGGCCGAGCTGCATGCCGAGCGCGGGCAGCGCGACGACGGCCATCCCGGCCACCGCGACGAGCAGCACCGGCCACCGGTGGCGGGCGACGAACCGCGCCCAACGCTCGCCGTGCGTCGTTTCGACGGGCTTGCGGCGCAGCCGGATGCGCTCGCCGGCCACCCGGGTGCCGGCGAAGCCGAGGATCGCCGGCAGCAGCGTCAGCGCGATGACCACGGCGACCGCGACGGTGACGGCGGCGGCCACGCCCATCTGGCCGAGGAACGGGATGCCGATGACGGTCAGCCCGGCCAGGGCGATGATCACGGTGAGCCCGGCGAACACGACGGCCGAACCGGCGGTGCCGGTCGCGCGGCCCGCCGCCTCTTCGGGATCGCGTCCGAGACTCAGCTCGTGCCGGTAGCGCGACACGATGAACAGCGCGTAGTCGATGCCGACGGCCAGCCCGATCATCAGCGCGAGGATCGGCGTGTTTGAGTTGAGCTCCAGGAAGCCGGAGGCGAGGAAGATGCCGCCCATCCCGGTGCCGACGCCGATCAGCGCCGTGAGCAGCGGGATCCCGGCCGCGACCAGCGAGCCGAACGTGATGATCAGCACGACGGCGGCGACCGCGACACCCAGGCCTTCGGTCGCGCCGGTTTCGGGGATGCCCTGCACGGCGTCGCCGCCGAACTCGACGGTGAACCCGGCGTCGCGCGCCGCGTTCGCCGTGTCGAGCAGCGCCTGGCGGTCACCGTCGGTGAGCTCGTACGCCTTCGCGCCGTAGCTGACCTGGGCGAGCGCGACGTGCTTGTCGGGTGAGATCGACTGCGCCTGGAACGGGTCGACGACGGCGGCGACCTTCGGCGCCGTCTTCAGCTGCCCGACCAGGGCCTCGACCGCGGCCTTGCCCTTGGCGTCGGTCACCGTGGTGCCCGCGGGCGCCTCGATGACGACGCGCGCGGTCGCGCCACCCGCGTTGGCCTGCGGGAACTTCTCGGTCAGCTGGTCGACGGCCCGCTGCGACTCGGTGCCGGGGATAGTCACCGAGTTCGACAACTGGCCGGACAGCGTCAGGGCGCCCAGCCCGAGCGCCACGAGGACGGCCGCCCAGACGGCGGCGACCAGCGCTCGCCGTCGGAAGGACAACCGGCCGAGCCGGTACAGGAAGGTCGCCACGAGTCAGCTCCGTTTCGCCCGAACGGGGTCGGTTCACTCCACTTGATTACTGACCAAGCTAGCCGATCGGCAAGGAGACCTCCAAGCCGATCGGCAAGTATGTGACTTGCCGAACAGCAAGGTTTATCCCAGCCGATCGGCTAGTAGTCGGTTTGCCGATCGACAGGGAGTGACGTACGCTCCGACGGCTCGCTGAGGAGGAAGAATGACCGCCGGCCCGGCCGAGGACACCCGGACCCGACTGCTGCAGACCGCGCTGCGGCTGTTCACCGAACACGGTGTCGAGGGCACGTCGCTGCAGATGATCGCCGACGCGCTGGGGGTCACGAAGGCGGCGGTCTACTACCACTTCAAGACGAAGGCGGAGATCACCGAGGCGGTGGCCGAGCCCGGCGTGCGCGACCTGGACGAGCTGGTGCTGCGCGCGGCCGCGCAGAAGCGCCGCGGCACGCAGGTGGACCTGCTGCTGGAGGGGTTCGTCGACCTGGTGATCCGGCACCGCGCGCTGGTGGCGCTGTTCTCGAGCGACCCCGGCCTGGTGCGCGCGATCGAGAAGTCGGCGCACGGCGGCATGGAGGGCTTCGGTCAGGCGCTGCTCGGCATCCTGTCGGGTCCGGACCCGACCCCGGCGGCCCGGGTCAACGCGATGGTGACGCTGACGGGCATCGCGATGGCCGGCGGTTCCCCGGACCTGGCCCGGCTGGGCGACGAAGAGCTGCGCACGGAGCTGCTGGACGTGGGCCGCCGCCTGCTGGGCCGCCCTCGCCGGCGCGGCCTCGCTTCGGTGACGCCGTAGCCGGTCAGCCGACGCGGTAGAGGTACTCCGGCGGCACCGCGGCCGTCAGCCACACGCCGTTCGCGCTGACCTGGAAAGCGTGTCCCGCGGCGGCCATCGCGGCCGCGTCGACGCGCAGGACGACCGGCTTGCCGCGCCGGGCACCGACGGTGCGTGCGGTGTCGACCGTCGCCGAGAGGTGGACCGCGTGGCGGTTCATCGGGCGCAGCCCCTCGCGCAGGATCGCGTCGAGGAACTTCGCGACCGTGCCGTGGTAGAGGACGTCCGGCGGGACGGCGTCGGCCAGCCCGAGGTCGACGTCGACGCTGTGGCCCTGGCTGGCGCGGATGCGCGTGCCGGTTCCGTCGAAGGCGAAGCGGCGCTTGTTGTTCGTCTCGACGACTTCGTCGAGCTGCTCGCGGGTGATGTTCAGCGCGCGCAGGAGCTGCTCGACCGGCGCCCAGCCGTCGGGGCTGAGCGTGAGGCCGATGGCGGCGGGATCGTGGCGAAGGTGGCGCGAGAGCCGCTTGGAGATGCGGATCGTTTCTTTCTCGTTCATTTCCTGCCCAGGATCCCCCGGCGGGCAAGCGATTTAGATGCCGCCCTCGACGGCGGGACGCAGTTTGCTCGCCCCCGGCCCGAAGCGGGCCAGCTCGTCGTCGTTGTTGTAGAGCGCACAGCTGCGCAGCGACAGGCAGCCGCAGCCGACGCAGCCGGTGAGCCGGTCGCGCAGGCGCTGGAGGGCGTCGATGCGGGCGTCGAGCTCGTGTTGCCAGTCGCGGGACAGGCGTGCCCAGTCGGCCTTGGTCGGGGCGTGGCCGGCGGGCAGCGTTTTCAGCGCGGAGCTGATGTCTTCCAGCGAGAGCCCGACCCGTTGCGCGGCGCGGATGAACGCGATCCGGCGCAGCACCGACCGCGAGTAGCGGCGCTGGTTGCCCGCTGACCGTTCCGAGCTGATCAGCCCTTTTTCCTCGTAGAACCGCAGTGCCGTGTGCGGCACCCCGCTGCGGTCGGCCACCTGTCCGATGCTGAGATGTTCAGCGAGCCTCGTCACCAGCTCAGGCTATCCTTGACTTCGAGTTTAGTCGAGGTTGCATCGTCGAAGACATGACCACTGCGACCGAGCTGGGTTACGCGGACCTGCCGCGCCTGATTTCGCTGATGACCGGCGACGACAAGCACCACGCCGCCGCGGAGTCCACTGTGGACGTGTTGTGGGTGCTGTACGACCGCGTGCTCGACATCACGCCGGCGAACTTCCGGTCACCGGACCGCGATCGGTTCCTGCTGTCCAAGGGCCACGGCCCCATGGCGTACTACGCGGTGCTGACGGTGAAGGGGTTCTTGGCGGAGGCGGAGCTGCCGACGTGGTCGAACGCGCTGTCCCGCCTGGGCCACCACCCGGACCGCCGACGCGTCCCGGGCGTGGAGATTTCGAGCGGTTCGCTGGGCCACGGCCTGCCGATCGCCCTGGGGACAGCGCTGGGCTTGCGAGCCCGCGGCTTGCCGTCGAAGGTGGTGACATTGATCGGCGACGCGGAGCTGGACGAGGGCTCGAACCACGAGGCGATCGTGGTCGCGGCGCGGTCGGGACTGGAGAACTTGACGACGGTGGTGATCGACAACCAGTCGTCGACGCGAGGGTGGCCGGGCGGGATAGGGAGCCGCTTCGAGGTGGAGGGCTGGGAGACACGCACGGTCTCCGGCCGCGACCATGCTGCGTTGTACTCGGCTTTCAGTTCGCCGCATCCGGGTCGCCCGCTGGCTGTGGTCGCGGTCGTCGAACCGAAGGGGCTGTCATGAGGGAGACGTTTCTCCGCGTCACGGAGGAGATCCTGGACGCGGACCCGGACGTGGCGGTGGTGCTGGCGGACATTTCGGCGGCCCAGCTGGCCGGCGCCGCCCGGCGTCATCCGGATCGGGTGATCAACGTGGGGATCCGCGAGCAGTTGTTGGTCAGCGCCGGTGCGGGGTTGGCGTTGGCCGGGCTGCGGCCGATCGTGCACACTTTTCCGTCGTTTTTGGTCGAGCGGGCTTTCGAGCAGATCAAGCTGGACTTTTCGCACCAGGAGGTGGGTGGGGTTCTAGTGTCGTACGGGGCTTCGTACGACATGCCGCTCGCGGGGCGGACGCACCAGTCACCTGGGGATGTCGCTTTGATGGACTCCTTGCCGGGGTGGACGGTTCATGTTCCCGGGCATGCTTCCGAGGTCCGTCGGTTGTTGCTGGAGTCGGTTCCGGGGGATGGCCGGGTTTACTTGCGGCTCTCGGCTCAGACGAACTCGGCGCCGCATCTCGGGGTGGGATTCACGCGGTTGCGGTTCGGTTCTTCGGGAGTTGTTGTCGCGGTTGGTCCGGTGCTTGATCGGGTGCTGCGGGCTTGTGCTGGGCTGGATGTGACGGTGCTTTATGCGTCGACGATTCGGCCTTTCGATGCGGCTGGTCTTCGGTCGGCGGTGCTTTCTGCTTCGCCTTCGGTGGTTCTGGTGGAGCCTTACTTGGCGGGGACTTCGGCTCATTGGGTTTCGGAGGGCTTGTCGGACTTGCCGCATCGGGTGAAGTCGTTGGGGGTTCGGCGGGATGCGGAGGTGCGGACTTATGGCGGGATCGCGGACCATGACCTGGCACATGGGCTGGATGCCGGGTCGTTGAGGCTGTCGATCAGGGACTTCCTGGGGGAGTAGAGTCGGCATCAGGTTCGCGGTATCGGAGATCGACGTGCTCGCCGGCGAGTAGCCGCATAAGCTTTTCGTTGTTCTTGCGTTCTTCGTCGGAATTCCGGGGAAGCTCGACGTTGAGCGATTCGTACAAAGCGAACCGGTCGAGATCGATGATGGTTCGGACAGCTGTCGTGTACTCGTCGGCCGCGGCAATCGAAGCGCGGTAGGCGAGGTACGCCAGCGCATAGGGGATCAACGCGATCAGCAACCACCATCCGTCGGTTGCCAGGCAGGCAAACGTCTCCGTCGCGGCGAGCAGGGACACGACGCACAACCGTACCGATGTGTCGAGCTGTTGCCGGGTGTCGTCGACGTATCCGACGTGTCGTTCCGGCGCGACGAGGCTGAAGTGCGGGGCCGTCCGGATAGCCTCGATGCCGTATTGCCGTCCGGCTCGATCTTCTTCGCGGCGGAGGGCGTTGCCCAGCCGGGTCGGCATGATCCGTGACGGGTCGGGAAATCCTCGCGCGATGTGGTCGAACGCCGCTTCGGCCGTCAGCAGCCCGACGAGATGCGCTCCTCGTTCTGAATTCAGGAGGTCGAGACGAATCTGAGCCTTGGTTCGCTGGTCCCCTTCAAGCGTATCGTCGCCTTGGGCGATGAGAAGAGCCTGCACCTCTGTGGTCAGCTGCCGCTGCACGGCGTTGCGCATCCTCACGGCGGTGGTGCGTCGCGCCCGGTAACTCTCGACGCGCAGCCTGGCGAGAGTCCGCGCGAGCGGATGGTTGCCCCAATAACCTTCCAGTAGCTGGGTCATACCGAACTGCAGCGGATGAACGAACAGGCCGGTCGCCAAGCTGGCCAGCAGGATCCAGCCGAAGGCGACGAGATCGAGCCTGCCGAACCTATCGGCGAAAAGTGCGAGATCCGGCGCACCCGTCCAGGCGCCGGCTGCGGCGAGAGCGGCCGACCAGAGCACCAGGAACAAAGCCGGGAGCATGCTTACCAGGCTGAAGTATCGCCCGATCCGACTACCGAGGGCGACAGTGCCCTCGACCACTGACGGCATGCTCACTTGCGGCTGCCTTTGTTCCGAGGCGGTCGGGAACACTCGCCGCAGTAGAGCCTGCCAGCCGAGTTTCGCTCGTAAGTGCCGTCACAGCCCGACTTGTCGCAGGGGCCTCCCTCTTCGACAGGACCACGGCCGGCCATCCGGGGGTCGCGGTTGTATGCCAGCGTGTGCAGCGACCGGGGGGCTGTGAAGACCAACCACAGTCGTCGCATACGAGACCCCGCCCTCCAGGATCGATCCATGGTAGGCCAGCATGCTGGTGGAGTCGACCAGCTGGGAGGAGGTAGCGACGGGTGCTTTCTCCCTGGTTCTGGCCCGTGCTGGTGATCGTCGCAGTCGCTTCGGCCGGAGCGCTGGGGCCCGGTTGGGCACTCCTTGTCGTGGCCGCTGCAGGTTGGGCCGCTTGGGCTCGGCTCCGCCGAGGTGATCAGGCGATGCCGATGGCGCGACCCACCGTGCAGCCGCTGGTATTCGGCCTGGTGGAGTACGACGGCAAGCTGCTCGTACACGAAGAGCGTGACGACGTGTCCGGCAGAACGGTGTGGCGTCCACCGGGCGGGACGATCGCCTTCGGTGAGCGTGCCGAGAATGCCCTTAGACGTCAGGTCCCGGCTTCGCTGGGGAGGCTGGCGGGTGTCAAGGCGTTTGGTGCGCTGGAGAACCATCCAGTGGTGGATGGACGTCCTGGACACCAGATCGTTCTGCTCTACGAAGCAACGCTGGCCGATCCCAACTGCTACGGAGCAGCAGACCTGGACGGAGCGCGGTGGCACCCGGTGTTGGACTTCGTCGAAGGCAGAGAGATGCTCGCGCCGGAGGGGCTCGCGGACCTGCTCGATTGGGAACCGTGACAGCCGGACGATAGCGTGGCCGGTATGGGGTCCAGCATTCGGCCGATCGCGCTCGGCCTTCTCCGGCGGCAAGGGCAGATCCTCGTCTTCGAAGGGCGCGATGACGTCAAAGGCGAGACCTACTACCGGCCCCTCGGGGGCGGCATCGAGTTCGGCGAGCACAGCAAAGACACCCTCCAACGCGAGTTCCGCGAGGAACTCGACGCCGAGGTCAAAGTCGGCGAACTCCGAGGCGTCCTCGAGAACGTCTTCGCCTGGCGTGGCAACCCCGGACACGAGATCGCCTTCGTCTACGAAGCCGAGTTCGTCGACTCCGCTCTGTACGCCAAAGACCAGATGAAGATCCTCGACGACCCCGCCACCGCCCGATGGGTCGACCTGACCGACTTCATGGACGGCAGCAAGATCCTCTACCCCAACGGCCTCACCGAACTGCTCTCATCGGAGTAACGACCGTGACGTCGCCTCCAAAGACTCGGAGCCGGGAGAAGGCGAACGGCTGAAGGACACCATGAACGGCCCGTCCGTCCGCACCGGCAACTGCGGGAAGTTGTTCGGCCCCGGCTCCGTCTCGAACACCGCGAAGGCCGCCGGCGCCTCCCCGAAGGACAAGTACACCCCCGAACCCGGAGGCGGCGAAGCCAACCCGCGCACGACCGGACGCAGCAGCAGCACGTTGTCCGAGTCCACCATCGTCGCGTTGGCTTCCTCGCGAAACCGCCGCCACACCGGCCCCGTGTAGAACGCCGTCAGCGCGTCGACGCGGGCCGCTAGCGACGAGAACCCCCTCAGCCACACGAACTCGTCCGGTGACGAAGGCGTGCGGAACAGCCCGAACAAGTGCGCCCCCACCGCCTCCTGCGGTGCGACGAACTCGCGCTCGAACAACGAAATCAGCTCGTCACGCCGCCCCGGGCGCAGTGTGTAGCGGCGCAGCTCCAGCACCGTCTCGTACGCAGAAAAGTCCACGCCCGAACTCTAAAGACCACCACCGACAAAAACCGCTCAGCGGAACGCCGCCAGCCCCGTCACCGCCTGGCCGAGCGACAGCGCGTGCATCTCCTCCGTGCCTTCGTACGTCAGCACCGTCTCCAGGTTCGCCATGTGGCGCATCACCGGGTACTCCAGCGAAATCCCGTTCGCGCCCAGCATCGAGCGCGCCTCCCTCGCGGCGGAAAGAGCCGAGCGCACGTTCGCCATCTTGCCGAAGCTCACGTGGTTGTGGTGCAACGTCCCCGCGTCCTTGAGGCGCCCGATCTGCAGCGCCACCAGGCCGGCTCGGTTGACCTCCACCAGCAGGTCCGCCAGCTTGCGCTGCGTCAGCTGGAACCCCGCCAGCGGCTTGCCGAACTGCGACCGCGACAGCGTGTACTCCAACGCCGCCTCGTAGCACGCGCGTGCCGCGCCGACCACGCCGAACAAGATCCCGTAGCGCGCCTCGTTCAGGCACGACAGCGGCCCGCGCAAGCCCCGGACCTCGGGGAACGCCGCCGAGCCGGGCAGCCGGACGCCGTCCAGGACCAGTTCCGCCGTCAGCGATGCCCGCAGGGACAGCTTGTGCTTGACCTCGTTGGCCGTGAACCCCGGCGTCGACGTCGGGACGACGAAGCCGCGGATCCCGTCGTCGGTCTGGGCCCAGACCACCGCCACGTCCGCGACCGTTCCGTTGGTGATCCACATCTTCGTGCCCGACAGCACCCAGTCGGACCCGTCGCGCACCGCGCGCGTCCGCATCGAACCCGGGTCGCTGCCCGCGTCGGGCTCGGTCAGGCCGAAGCAGCCGAGCGCGTCGCCCGTGGCCATCCGCGGCAGCCACTCCTGGCGCTGCTCCTCGCTGCCCCACTTGTGGATCGCGTACATCGCCAGCGACCCCTGCACCGACACGAAGCTGCGCAACCCCGAGTCGACGGCTTCCAGCTCGCGGCACGCGATGCCGTACGCGACCGCGCTGGTGCCCGCGCAGCCGTAGCCCTCCAGGTGCATGCCCAGCAGCCCCAGCGAGCCGAAGCCCTTGGCCAGCTCGGCGGCCGGCAGCGAGCCCGTTTCATACCAATCGGCGACCTGGTCCAGCAGGTTGTCCTTCGCGTACGCGCGGACGGCGGCGCAGATTCCGCGCTCCTCCTCGGCGAGCCCGGCGTCGAGGTCGAGGAAGTCGTGCGGGTCAGGGGTGCGGCTGCTCATGAGGGCTCCCGGGGAACGCGACGATGCGGCCCCCGCAGGAAACCACAGTCAGGCGTCTGTCCTCCGCGTGGCGTTCGTCACGCGGACAGCAGACGTCGACGGCGTGCATCGCGGCCGGACCTGCTGGCGGGGGATCAGCAGCTCGCTGAACTGCGGAAACGGCACGCTCTCGATGTCGTCACGCCAGGCGTGCAGCATCTGGGACAGCAGATCGTCCTCGGCCATCTTCGCCTCCCTGGCGTCCGGTCGTGCGGGTTGTGCGCACACGATCGAGTCGCTTGATACCCAGCGAGCGGGACGCCGAAACGTCCTTCGCCAAGATTCTTCCGGCGCGTGACCGCCCCGTGGCAGAATCGCGTCGCCGCCGCCACCGCCTCAACTCCCGAGGAGCGCACATGCGCGCGGCCAGTCTGCTCGCCCTCACCACCGCCGCCCTGCTCACCGCCACCGGCGTGGCCACCGCCCACGAAGCCCGCTGGCGCCAAACCGGTCACACGACCGCCGAAAACCGGGTCAGCGGCGAGGGCCTCACCACGCTGCGCCTGCCCGGGCACGCGCCCGAGCTCGTCTACCGCAACGGCGCCACCATCCCGCAGCCGCTCAAGGACGAGGGCTGGGGCCACGTCGGCGACCCGGACTCGCTGCGCGGCTACGTCTTCGACGTCTACCAGGACACCGTCACCCCGACGCCGACGAAGAAGATGTACCTGGTCACCAAGCCCGACGGCACGACGACGGAGTTCGTCCACCCCCTGCTGCCCGACGAGCCGGCGCCGAACGCGAACGCCCAGGTCGCGGCCACCCCCGACGGCCAGTGGCTCGTCTCCGGCCCGCTCGGCGAGATCGACCGCCTCTACGTCTCCCCGACACCGTTCCTGAACCCCCGCGGCCCGAAGACGGCCGGCGACCTGCCCGTCGCCGCCCGCATCCACCTCGACCACCACATCCGCAGCGCCCAGGGCTGCGACTTCGTCAGCTCGACGCGGCTGGTCTGCGCGACCAGCGACCCGTACAACGACCTGTACCCGACCAACCTGCAGCTGCTGCAGATCGACCTCCCGCGGCCCGTCAACGGCCACGACGTCACCGCGAAGGTGCGGGAAATCAGCCAGGTCCCGCTGGTCAGCACCTGCACCGGCACGTTCACGCCGGAGGGCGTCGACTACGACGCCGGCGTGCTGCGCGTCGAGGTCGTGCCGCCGGCGCCGTGCAACACCGTGACGGACGTCTATTCGTTCGAGCGCCGCTGAGCCCTGCGGCTACGCTGGGTGGCGTGTCTCGTGTGGTGATTCTCGACTACGGTTCCGGCAACCTCCGCTCCGCCGAACGCGCTGTGGCGCGCGCCGGGGCCGAAGTCGAGGTCACCGCCGACCCGCATGCCGCGATCGAGGCCGACGGCCTGGTCGTGCCGGGCGTCGGCGCCTACTCGGCGTGCATGGCCGGGCTGCTCGAGGTCAAGGGGCACCGGATCATCGGCAAGCGCCTCGCCGGCGGCCGTCCCGTGCTCGGCATCTGCGTCGGCATGCAGATCCTCTTCTCCCGCGGCGTCGAGCACGGCGAGGAGACCGAGGGCACGGGAGAGTGGCCGGGCGTCGTCGACCGGCTGAACGCCGACGTCCTGCCGCACATGGGCTGGAACACCGTGCGCGCGCCGGCGGACTCGCGGCTGTTCGCCGGGCTCGACCCGGACGAGCGGTTCTACTTCGTGCACTCCTACGCCGCGCGCAAGTGGGAGCTCGACGGGCTGGCCGGCCAGGAACCCAAGGTCACCTGGGCCAACCACGGCGACGACTTCGTCGCGGCGGTCGAAAACGGACCGCTCTGGGCCACCCAGTTCCACCCCGAGAAGTCCGGCGACGCGGGCGCGCGGCTGTTGAAGAACTGGCTGGCGACCCTCTGACCGGGTGACGCGGGTCTCCGCCTTAGAGTTACCGGCGTGACTTTCACGCTGCTTCCCGCCGTTGATGTGGCCGATGGCCAGGCCGTGCGACTCGTCCAGGGCGAGGCCGGCACCGAGACCTCCTATGGCAGCCCGCTCGAAGCGGCGCTCGCCTGGGAGCGCGACGGTGCCGAGTGGATCCACCTGGTCGACCTCGACGCCGCGTTCGGCAAGGGCAGCAACCGCGAACTGCTCGCCGACGTCGTCGGCCGGCTCGACGTCCAGGTGGAGCTCTCGGGCGGCATCCGCGACGACGCGTCCCTGAAGGCCGCGCTGGCCACCGGCGCCCGCCGCGTCAACCTCGGCACGGCGGCGCTCGAGGACCCGGAGTGGACAGCGCGCGTGATCGGCGAGTACGGCGACCGCGTGGCGATCGGCCTGGACGTCCGGATCACCGAGGCGGGCCACCGCCTGTCGGCCCGAGGCTGGACCTCCGACGGCGGCGACCTGTGGGACGTCCTGGAGCGCCTGGACCGCGACGGCGCGTCCCGGTACGTGGTGACGGACGTGAGCAAGGACGGCACGCTGCGGGGCCCGAACCTGGAGCTGCTGCGCGACGTCGTCGCGCGGACGGACGCGCCGGTGATCGCTTCGGGCGGGGTGTCCAGTGTGGACGATCTCGTCGCGTTGGCCGGGTTGGCCGCCGATGGGGTCGAAGGGTCGATCGTGGGGAAGGCGCTGTACGCGGGCGCGTTCACGCTGCCCGAGGCGCTCGCGGCGGTCGCGAAGGTCTGAGCATTACCTCCGGCGTAATCGACGCCGTACGGCTTCCCCGCCAGGATCCAGGGCATGACGAAGAACGCCTACGGGATCGCCCACCTCCGCCCGCCCGCCGTGCTGCACGAAGAAGTTTTCGAGTACCTCGAACGCATCCAGGCGACGCTCGACCCGTACGGCGGCAGGTTCGTCGTGCACGGTGCGCAGCCGCAGGTGATGGAGGGGGAGTGGCCCGGAGCGCTGGTGGTCATCGAGTTCCCCGGCCTCGCCGCCGCGCACGAGTGGTACGCCTCGCCCGCCTACCGGGAGATCCTCGCCCTGCGAGCGGACCACATCCCGGGCGACCTGGTCATCGTCGAAGGCTGCGGCCCGGACCACGACTCGGCCGCGATGGGCGCGGCGATGCGGGCCGCGGCGGCATGACGCCGAAAAGCGGCTGACAGCGCGCCCCCGGGGTCGTAGGTTGCCGCGGTGGAGGAGATCGTCACCCAGCTGGAAATGACCGCCGCCGGGCAGCTGAACCCCGCCCCCGTCGTCGACGGTGTCACGCTGCGGGTCACCGGTCCGGGCCCGGAGATCGAGCGGCTGCACGTCCGGATCGGGACGCCCCACGCCTGGCCGAGTGCCTCGCGCAGCGCCGAAGACTGGGCGAAGTGGCTCTCGGAGCCGCGCCGGTACCGGCTCATCGAATACCGCGGCGAAATCGCGGGCGCCGCCGATTTCGAGGAGCAGCCGGGCAACACCGTCGAAATCACCACCTTCGGCCTGCTGCCCGAATTCGTCGGCAAGGGCCTCGGCGGTTACGCGCTCACCCTCGTCGTCGCCGACGCGTGGGCGCTTCCCGGCACGAAAAGGGTCTGGCTGCACACCTCGACGCTCGACCACCCGAACGCGCTGCCGAACTACCTGCGGCGCGGGTTCCGCGGCTTCAGCCGTCCAGCTTGACCGCGATCCCGACCGTCCGGTCGGCCGGGCCGCGCAGCTTCGAGAAGAACATCGTGACGCGCCCGATGAGGCCGTACTTGCGGCCGATCACCCGGCGGACACGCTCGGTCTCCGCCAGGTCCAGCAGCCGCGCCTGGCCGCCGACGACCGCGCCGTGCGTCTTCTGCCCGCGCAGGTCGCACGCCTGGACCTCGACGCGCCCGCTGTTGCGGATGCGCTTGACCTTCCCCGCCTTGCGCTCGGACCAGAACACGAGCTCGCCCGCGTCGCCCGCCAGCCAGATCGGGGTCGGCACCGCGCGCCCGTCACGGCGGAACGTGGTCAGCAGGACGTAGCGCTCGGCGGCGAGCCGGTCCGTTTCGGAGGCCATGGCACCACGGTAGTCACGGCGTCCGCCGCCGCAGCGTCGCCGCGCCGAGCACCAGCGCCAGCAGCGCGCAGCACGCCACCACCACGAGGTTGCGCAGGATCACCGCGTCCACCGTCGACGACGCCGTGACGCGGGTCAGCGCCTCGACCGCGTACGACAGCGGCATGACGTCCGAAAGCCGGCGCAGCAGCCACCCCATGTCGCCGCGCGGCACGAACAGCCCGCACAGCAGGATCTGCGGCAGCACGAACACCGGCATGAACTGGATGGCCTGGAACTCGGTGCGCGCGAACGCGCTGACGAACAGCCCGAGCGCCATGCCCAGCAACGCGTCGAGGACCGCGATCACCAGCAGCATCCCGACCGATCCCGCGAGGTCGAGCCCGAGCCACCACAGCGAGACGCCGGCCGCGAGCGAAACCTGGACGACGGCGATCGCGCCGAACGCCAGCGCGTACCCGAAGAGCAGGTCGAGCCGGCCGATCGGCAGGGTCATCAGGCGTTCGAGGGTGGCCGTCGTCCGCTCCCGCAACGTCGTGATCGACGCGATGAGGAACATGATCAGGAACGGGAACACGCCGAGCAGCGCGGGCGCGACGCGGCTGAACACCAGCGTCGAGTTGAAGACGTACCGCAGCAGGATCATCAGCAGGGTCGGCACGACGACCAGCATCACGACGGTCCGCGGGTCGTGCCGCAGCTGGGCGAGGATGCGCCGCGTGGTCGCGAGCGTCAGCGCGGGGTTCACGACGCCGCCCTCACGAGGTGCAGGAAGGCCCCTTCGAGGTCGGCGGCGCCGGTGCGCTCGCGCAACACCGCGGGCGCGTCGTCGGCCAGGAGGGTGCCTTCGCGCATGAGCAGGAGGCGGTCGCAGCGCGCGGCTTCGTCCATGACGTGGCTGGACACCAGCAGCGTGGCGCCGCCCTCGGCGAGCCGGCGGAAGAGGGCCCAGAGCTCGTCGCGCAGCAGCGGGTCGAGCCCGACGGTCGGCTCGTCGAGCACCAGCAGCTCCGGCGTGCCGAGCAGCGCGACGGCGAGGTTCGCCCGGTTGTGCTGCCCGCCCGACAGCGAGCCGACGAGCTTCCCGGCGTGGTCGGCCAGGCCGACTTCGGCGATCACTCTGTCCACATCGGACGCCGGGGCGCGCAGCACCGCGGCGAAGTACCTGAGCGCCTCGCGCACGGTCAGGTCGGCGTAGATCGCCGGGTTCTGCGTCGCGTAGCCGATCCGCCGCCGCAGCGGCGGGCTGCCGGCGGGCAGGCCGAGCACGGTGACCGTGCCGCCCTCGACGATCTGGACGCCGACGATCGCCCGCATCAGCGTCGTCTTGCCGCAGCCGCTCGGGCCGAGCAGCCCGGTGACGGCGCCGCGCGGCACCTCGAAGCTCACGTCGCGCACCACCGGCCGGCCACCGCGCCGGACGCGGAGCCCGGTGACCTCGAGCGCCGAATTAGTCATGCGTTTAATTCTGCGCGCGATGAGTTTCCGGAGTCAAGGGGCGAAGCGGCGCAACGCGATGGGGCATGACGGCAGAAGCGCGCCAAGCCCCCGACTTGCGACGATTTATCGGTCGGGCCGCGCGCCCGCGTACTGGAGGGAACGTCGATGACCGTCAAGCACGAAGTCCCCGTTCATCCCCAAGCAGGTTTCTTCGGCGAAGGGCCGTACCCCGCCCGACGCGCCGCGATCGCCGTGATCGCGGTCCTGGCCGGGTTCGCCCTCACCGCGATCTGGTCGGCCCCCTTCGTGGACTCCGTGATCGGCGACAGCGTCGCCAACGGGCTCCTCGGCTACGACGCGAAAGCGACGCCGATCAGCAGCGCCCTCGCCGGGACGCTGTTCGCGTTCGTCTCCGGGCTCGCCGGCTCGTTCACCGCGTGCAACATCGCCGCGTTCGGGGCGGTCGCGCCGCTGGTCGGCGGACAGGCGGGCGAAAAGCGCAGCCCGTTCAAGCCGCTCGGCTGGATCGCCGCGGGCATGCTCACGGTCTCGATCGTGTACGGCGTGATCGTCGCGCTCGTCGGCACGGGCATGCCGCAGTTCTCCACCGCGCAGACGAGCGGGCTGAGCCCGCGCAGCATCCAGTCCATGGTCGCCTTCGGGGTCGTCGGCCTGGTCTTCCTGCTGATGGGCCTGGTCGCGCTCGGCATCGTCGGCAACCCGTTCGCCGCGTTCACCCGGCGGCACCCGGCGGCGCCGCACGTCCTGATGGGCGCCCTCATCGGCGGCTTCCTGATCGGACGGCCGTACCCGCTGTTCCGGATCATGTTCCGCAGCGCCGCCGAGGAGCACAACGTCTTCTACGGCGCCGCCGCGTTCGCCCTGCAGTCGCTCGGCAACATCGTGATCATGGCGGTGCTGTTCCTGATCCTGACCTACGCCACGCGGGGGCGCCTGCAGCGCTGGTTCGCCGCGAAGCCGGCCCGGATCGCCGCGGTGACCGGGGCCGCGCTGCTCGTCGGCGGCACGTTCACGCTGCTGTACTGGGACGTCCGCGTGCTCGGCCGGCTGGGGATCATCTGGTTCCCGATGATCAGCTGGTAGCCCGGCCGAGCCACCGGTAGTCGGGTGTGGGGTCGAGCTGGACGCCGTTCGCGACGGCGACCAGCTCGCTCTCCGGCCGCGCGCCCGACACCGTCAGCCAGCGCCCGGACGGCATCCGCACGGCGACCGTGCCCGCCACGAAGAACCCCGGGCCGCCGCGGACGGTGACGGGTGCGGCGCCGTTGACACCGGGAGAGCCCGCGCTCGCCGTGACGCGGACGGCGGGTTCGGCCGGCCGCGCCGGATCGGCGGCGGTCAGCTCGGTGCTCGCGTCGCCCGGTCCGGTGCCCTTGACCGCCGCCGAACGCTCGGTCAGCCCCGCCGGGAGCGGGCCGAACCGCAGTTCACCGCGGACGCCGACCGGCGTGGCGGTGACCCCCTGGGCGATCCCCAGGGCCACCACGCGGGCGTCCGGGACCCCGGCGACCCGCGCGGTCAGGACGTGGTCGTCGTCGGCGAGCCAGGTGATCAGCGCGGCCGTCCCGGTGTCGCCGGTGACCATGGCGACGCGGCCGCCCACCAGGACCTGGTCGCGGATCGACGCGATCCGCAGCTCGGTCTGCGACCACTCGGGGTCGGCGGTCGAGTAGACCGACAGCGTGACCTCCGCGGGGCCGGCGAACCACCGCCGGACCTGCGGCGTGCTCCCGGGCCCGCCCTCGCGGAACTGCTCGGTGAAGCCGGCCGGCAGCCAACCGGGGCTGTAGCCGAGCACCGGGCGGCTCGCGGCCGGCTCCAGGTCCGGGGTGGTGAGCGCCCGCGTGCCCACGAAGACCCCGGCGACCAGCACGACCACCGCCGCGGCGACCAGGGCCAGCCGCGTCGCCGGCCGCCGCGGCCGCCCGGCGCGGGCCAGCGCGTCCCGCACCGCCCGGCCGTCCGGGGCGTGGGTGGCGAGGCGGTCGAGGCTCTCCCGGATCAGCGTCTCGGTGTCCTGCTCGCGGTGGGTCATTCTCCAGCTCCGGTGGTGAGTGCCGCGGGGTGCGGCGCCTGGCGCAGGGTGGTGAGCGCGCGCGAGATCTGGCTGCGCACGGTGGAGGTCCCGCAGCGCAGGACGGCGGCGATCTCGGCGTCGGAGTAGTTCTCGTAGTAGCGCAGCACGATCGCGGCGCGCTGCTTGCGCGGCAACGTGGCGAGCAGGCCGAGCATCGCGTCCCGCTCGTCGTAGGCGGCCGCGGGGTCGGCTTCGGGCGGGCTCAGCGCGTCGAGGACGTCGTGGCTGCTGGGCACCATCCGCCGCACGGCCCGCCGGCGCCACGAGAGGTACTCGTTGGTGACCATCCGGCGCACGTAGGTGGGCGGCGAGGCGATGCCGTCCCACCGCTGCTGGGCGCGCAGGAGAACGTCCTGGACGATGTCCTGCGCGAGGTGCGGGTCGTTCGTCAGGACGGTCGCGTAGCGCAGCAGCCCGTCCAGCCGCTCCGCCACGAACTCTTCGAAACCCACCCTTTAGGGACGCATGAGGCGACCGGACTGCTGCACGCGGCCGGAGTGGCCGCGGTCACACTCAGCAGTTCGGCGTCACGCCGTCGAAGGAGGCGCAGTCGTCCTGGTTCCAGGGCTCGTTCTGCCACTGGTCCGGCGTCAAGCTGCGTGAAGTGTCACCCGCCACGAACGTCCACGGGCCGAAGTAATCGTTGCTGTACCAGTAGTTGTCCTGGTCGTGGGTGATCGCGTCCTGGACGGACGTCCCCCGGTACGGGGACCACGCCGGGTACGTTCCGTAGTTGCTCAGCACCGCCATCCGGCCGCACATCCCGTTGCAGCCCGGCCGGGCGGGGTCGAAGCGGAACGTGTTCGAGTGGATCTCCACCCGCTGGGTCTTCCACCGGCAGTCGCCGAACAGCGGGTCGTCGTCGATGGCCGGGGCCGAACACAGGTTCCGGTCCGTGACCAGCTTCGTGCAGCTCGCCGTCGACGTGTTGGCCGGGCTGTTGCAGAAGCGGTCGGCGTTCTCCCACAGCGTGATCGCCGACCAGTTGTCCTCGAACGTGTTGCCGTAGACGTCCAGGACGTCGGTGCGGGCCGGGACGCGCGGCTCGCCGCCGGACTCCGAGATGTACACCGCCGCCGACGGGAAGTTGTCGCCGCGGGACGCGCGCCGGCTGCCGGCCACCACGTTGTTGCGGCGGATCGCGTTGTGGCGGATGACCGCGTTGTAGCTGATCTCGTAGAAGATCGCTTCGGCGTCATTGTCCTCGATGACGTTGTCCTCGATCAGGAAATCGTTGTCGTTCGTGTCGGCCCAGAGGCCCGCGCCGTGGTTGTGGTGGATCCAGTTGCCGCGCACGTCGGCGCCGTCGACGGCCCAGAATTTGATTCCGCCGCTGCACCCGCACCCGGGGTTGCGCGTTTCCCAGTCGTCGACGTTGTTGCCGGTGATTTCGTTGCCTTCGACGAGCAGCCCGGTGATCGCGTTGTCGGGGCGGTAGGCGTTCATGCCGTACTGCCCGTTGTCGCGCAGGCAGTTGCCGCGCACGACCTGGCGGGCGCCGGCCATCAACGCGGCACCGCGGTTGTTCTGGATCGTGTTGTTTTCGATCACCCAGTGCGCCCCGGAGTCGTGGTTGACCACGCCCTGGTCCTGCGGGGCGACGAAGTTCTGGATGGTGAGGCCGCGGATGACGACGTCCTTGGCCTGCTGCGTGAAAGCGGCGCGGTTGACCGAACGGCCGTCCAGCACGGCGCCGGGCGCGCCGAGGTAGACGTCGCCGTCCTTCGGGATGACCTGGCCGAACTGGTCCGGGGCCAGCAGGTGCGTGCCCGGCGGCAGCCAGAAGGTGGTCCCCGGTGGCGCGGACAGCGTTTTCGCGTACAGGTCGCCCTCGACGGCGGGGTCGACGACCACGGCGCCCGCCGGGGCCTGGGGATTCAGGGCGGGCTGGTGGTCGCAAACGGCCCCCGTGGACGCGGCAGCGGCGACGGCGGCGGGCGCGGCGGCCGGGAAAACGGGGGAGGCGAATGCGGCGACTAGCACGACGGCGAGCGCGGAATGGAGGCGCGACATGCCGTGGAACCTACGCGAGATCGATGCCGGGAATACCGCCATCAGTGGACGATCGAGGCTGTTTTTGAAAGCGCCGGTCACGGTTAAAGAATCACCGTGACCGGCGGAAAGGAGGAATTCGGACAATGGCGTGTCGGTATAATTCCCCCTAGCGGGGGAGGACGTCGTCGAGCCGGACGAACGCGAATCCCGTGGTCGCGAGGTCACCGGCGGCCGGGCGGCGCTCGCCGTCGTGCACCACCAGCAGGCCGTGCGGGAAGCGGCGGCCGAGGTAGGCGGTGCTGATCGCCGAGCCGTCGGAGTGCTCCACCGAGTCCGTGCCGCGACCCGCGACGATCCGCAGGTCACGCGTGCGCGGGCCGTAGACCACGAACCGCGAGTCGCCTTGGCTGGAGGCGAACAGCGTCCCGTGCGCGACGGCCAGGCCCTCGGCGTCGGCCGTCAGCCACTTGCCGCCGAAGCCGGGGTCGGCGCCGTCGGGCACGCACTCCTCGGTGGCCGCGTCCCACCGCTGCGGGACGCCGTAGGAGCGCACGCGGTCGACCAGCTCGGGTCGCCCGAAGCCGCGGGCGGTGAGCGGGATCCGCCAGATCCCGACGTCCTCCTGCGCGGTGTAGAGCACCCGGCCGTCGAGGACCGACCCTTCCAGCTGCGGCCCTTCGCCCGGCTCCTCGCAGGGCGACCACGTCGTGCCGTCGGGCAGCCGGAAGGAAGACGGCAGGTCGACGGTGGCCAGCTCCTCGGTGCCGACGGTGCCGACGGTGCCGCCGGGCCGGTCGACGAGCTTCAGCAGCGCCACCCGCGTCTCGTGCCGCCGGGTCACCGCCGCCCAGCGGATCCCGGTGACCGGGTCGCGCCCCGCGGCCAGGCCGTAGGCGGTGCGCTGTTCGTCCACATCGGACTCCGGGAACACCCGCGCGGCGGCGGGATCGGTGACGTCGCGCAGGACGTGGGCCCCGGCCGCGGCCCCGCGCGGGTCGATCCGGTAGACCCGGACGTGGTCGCGGCCCCGGTCGCTGACGACGGCGAGGTCATCGACGACGTCGACGTTGTTGAACCGCCCGCCCGCCCCGGCCGGGACGAGCTGCAGGGTCCGCGCCTCCAGGTCGAACGCCGCGAGGCCGCCTTCCTTGAGCGTCCCGAGCACGACGCTGCGGGCGGGGTCGTGGGGGTGGACCCAGATGGCGGGGTCGTCGGCGTCGGCGGGCTCGGCGAAGGCCTGGGTCTGGAGCACCGGGGAGGGATCGTGCCGGGCGGCGGAGGCGGGGACGGCGGTCAGCAGCGAGAGGGCGGCCACGGCCACCGGGAGGAGTCTGCGCACGCGCGGCAAAGTAGACGAATCGGATGACCGGGACGTGAACGAGCCCGGAACGTGAACGAGCGGTGTGGCGCAGCCCCCGGTCTCCAGTCCACGGCGGGATCTACAGCTGACGTGGTTAACCCCGCGTCCTTGCGCGCCCACTGCCGACTAGGATTGCTTACTTGCAGTGAACGTTGAGCTAGAGGCGGCCGAGTGCTGCCAATTGTCAACTATACTAGTTTTTCATTGATTGCAAGCAGCAGGTCTCGCATCTCAGCTGGTACTTCATGAGAGTATAGCCTCGCGGATAATAATCTTGCGGAGACGGGTTTCCCTCCCGCTGTCTGAATGCGTCGGTTGATGCCAGAGATCAAATCCTTGGCGGGCGCGCGACTTATTCGCCATTCTCGGTTCGCCCAGAAGCCTTCGAAAACTTTCATGTAGGAAGAGAACGACGTGGAGAAATGGACCCCTTGACGTTTCTCGACCTCGAGGCGGGGTGCGAGCATCTGGCCGAATACTTGCTCCTTCAACTCTTCGAGAGCTTCGTCGACGTAAGATTCAATCTTGTCAACGGGGATTCCGGAAACTCTGGACATAGCTGTTTCGGATAGGAGATAGCTCTCGAGCTCCTTTCGTTTCCATATGTGAGGTTTAACTTGCGCCGAATCAAACTCGCCTATCACGCTAATCACGGCGTCATCATCAAGGTAATCCCTGTCAATAAGAACGTGTATATCTACTGCTGAATCGAGTAGGGTGGAATTAATCCAGCCAAAGGAGCTCGCAAGCTTTCTTTTCGATGCTCCGCCCATTGGCACCACTGTTAGTCCACGTTCTTGTGCAACTAATTCTGCTCCGACTGTTTTAGCAACGTTGCGGAGGACTCTCATGTCATGGCCTTCCACGAATAGGGCAACCCGCGCCCGCAATGCTTTGGCCAACTGAAGGTTGAAGCCGGAACCGAGAAGGCTATTCAACTCCGATAACACGGCTGCGTCGGTGACTGACTTGGATCTCCTCTTGGTTCGGTCAACAATAATTATCGAGTCCTTCCCTGCTTCAGCCAGCATCTCGGTAGCATGGGTGGCTAATATGACCTGACAGTCCAAATCTTCAAGGATGTGCACCAGTCGGCGCTGGAGGTCTGGGTGCAAGTACACGTCAGGTTCGTCGAGGATTAAGGTGTCTGAGTCCATCTGGCGCCAAATATGAAAAAGTAGCTGTAGCCAAATCTGCAGGCCGTCGCCTGCCCAAAATATCTCCTTTTCTGTTCGCCCTACGCTTTCGGTGTAATATAGATCTAAGGCTGCCGAGTCGCCCGAGGTGCTTAAGACTAGATTGATGCTGCCAATTTCGGGAGTATGTTGGAGTAGGAATTCATGTAGCTTGCCGTACTCGGAGGGGTCAGATTCTCGCCGGTAGTAAAGTTGATTTCTAAAGTGTCGACTCGACAGGCGTGTGCCAAGGTTGTCGCGTACGTGGGTCTCGGATAGAAGGTTCTCGTCGCGCTCTAGTGGAACCATGCTCTGCACGACTCCCATTGTTGAGTAAAAGCTCTTGACAACTCTGAGGTTGGATGGTTGAGCTCCAGGTATCTGTTCGATATAGAAATAAGGATTGCCTTCGAGTGGCCAGATGACATAAAGTGCCGCTTTGTTGCGGAAGTGAAGTTCGATTCGTGATTCCACTTCTCGAAATTCGTGCTGAACATTCTCGCTGACGAATCCGGTGGTCGGCGCAGAAGTTATAGAAAATGCTGCGACGGAACGATCTCGCTTCTCGTCCTTGGTTCCGAACTCTGGCTTCCTGCGCTTGGCTAGGGAAAGTAGGCCAGAGCAGAGCCTTAAAGCGTTAATTATGGTGCTCTTGCCGGCATTATTCGGGCCAATCAAGAAAGATGAACCTGACTTGAAGTGAACCGTGTAGTCGCTGAATCCTTTGTAATTCAGAAGCCGCATTCGCGCCAGCATCTCTATTCCTTTGGGTCACCGTGTTCGTCGGACGTGTGTCAAGGTAGGGTCGTTTGCGTCAAGAAGTATGTTGCTCTGTGTATAGTTTCGATATGGATTTGTATCCAAAGGTGGTCCGTTGTGGCTGTCGCGATGAGGCTGGTAGGCGCGTATTTAGGTCGCTGACGTGCAGTTTTATACCCGGCAAACACTCCGGTTCGTCGCTGTTGCAGGGTGATCGGCTGCCGTGCACTGGATGCGTGCATTAACGTCACCAGGCGACGCGCGCAGTGCGACCCGGCATGTCGACGACTGGGTAGTCGCGAGCATGTTCTACCCGGCGCATCCGCGTGCTAACCGAACGTAATCACCTGGACGTCGAGCGGCTCAATGATCGCCGTAGTTGGTGCGCACGCTCGGCCGCAGGCATCCACGCAGTGGTCGACGTGGGGGATGCCGGACGCGCAGCTCAGGTGGCTCGCCTAAGCGGTTCAGGGAGCCGGTCACCTGTCCAACTGGCCGCTTCTTAGTCTGGCGATGTGAGTACATCGGGACGGGGAAAACCGGCCGGCTCCTGGTGAAAGTAGGTAGATGATCAACCGTTACGGCGGGGGACCGACAGTTTCGCGGCCCTCGAGGTAGTACTGCGCCACCGGGGCCAGCAGCGCCACGATCTCCTCGTCCTCCGCCTCGGCCAGCGGGGGCAGCTTGATCACGTACCGCAGCAGCGCGACGCCCATCATCTGCGCCGCGATGCCCGTCACGCGGATCTTCGGCACGTCCAGGGCGCGCGCCACCTCGGCCAGGACCGTGCGCTCGATGAACTGGCGCATCATCAGGGCCACCTGCTCGTTCGTCGCCGCCGCGCGGAGCATCGCGATGAACGGCGTGCGCCCCTCCGGCACCGCCCACACCGACAGGAACGCCCGCACCAGCCGCTCGCCGACGCCCGCACGAGGGCCGCTCAAGATGGCGGGCACCAGGGTGGCCGGGTTCACCGGGAGGTTCATCGCCGCCGCGAACAGGGCCTGCTTGCTGCCGAAGAAGTGGTGCAGCAGGGCCGCGTTGACGCCCGCGTCGGCGGCGATCCCGCGGACCGTCGCGCCGTCGTACCCCAGCTCGGCGAACCGGTGGCGGGCCGCGTCGAGGATCTTCTCGCGCGTCTCCGTCTGCCCCGGCCGCCGTCCCGCCCGTGCCATCGTCCGAGCTTAGAGGGCGCATGACTACGCTGGTGGGCATGTCTGTCGCGGTGCGGGTGATCCCCTGTCTCGACGTCGACGCGGGCCGGGTCGTCAAGGGCGTCAACTTCGCCGGCCTCCGCGACGCCGGCGACCCCGTCGAGCTGGCCCGGCGCTACGACGCCGAGGGAGCCGACGAGCTGACGTTCCTCGACGTCACGGCCTCTTCCGGCGACCGCGAGACCACCTACGACGTCGTCCGCCGGACCGCCGAGCAGGTCTTCATCCCGCTCACCGTCGGGGGCGGCGTCCGCAGCAACGACGACGTCAACCGGCTCCTGCGCACCGGCGCCGACAAGGTGAGCATCAACACCGCCGCCATCGCCCGGCCGGAGTTCCTCCACGAAGCCTCGCGCAGGTTCGGTGCGCAGTGCATCGTCCTGTCGGTCGACGCGCGCCGCGTGCCCGAAGGCGGCGAGCCGACCGCGTCCGGCTTCGAGGTCACCACCCACGGCGGCCGCCGCGGCACCGGCATCGACGCCGTCGAGTGGGCCGCCCGCGGCGAGGAGCTCGGGGTCGGCGAGATCCTGCTCAACTCCATGGACGCCGACGGCACCAAGAACGGCTTCGACCTCGAGCTCATCGAGCTCGTCCGCAAGGCCGTGCGCGTCCCGGTGATCGCCAGCGGGGGAGCCGGCGCGGTCGAGCACTTCCTGCCCGCCGTGCGGACGGGGGCGGACGCGGTGCTCGCGGCGAGTGTGTTCCACTTCGGACAGTTGAAGATCGGCGACGTCAAGGACGCGCTGCGCGAAGGCGGGGTCGAGGTCCGGTGAAGTCCTGGCAGGCACCCGTCGAGGTGAAGGTCACCGCCGCGCTGCTGGTCGGGCTCCCGCTGGCGTGGGCGCTGCTCGACCTGATCCCGGTGCTCGGCGCCGGGTCGGGCCTCGAGATCTACCGGATGCCCGCGCTCGCGCTCATCCTCGGCGGCGTCGTGACGACCGGGCTCGCGCTCAAGATGGGCAGCGCCCGCATCGGCGGCCTGGTCGTCAGCGTCGTCTTCGCGCTGCTGCACGCGTTCCTCCTGATCGGCGCCGCGCTCTGGTGGAACAAGCTGTTCTCCGGCCTGTCCTTCGCGGGCTACGGCTACGCGTTCGTCCTGTTGAACTCGATGCCGCTCAAGCGGCACATCCTGGGAGTACGGGCATGACCCTGGACGCGGCCGTCTCGGCGCGCCTCAAGCGCAACGCCGACGGCCTGATCGCCGCGGTCGTCGTCGAGCACGCCACTTCGGACGTGCTGATGATGGCCTGGATGAACGACGACGCCCTCGCGGCGACGCTCTCGACCCGCCGCGGCACGTACTGGTCCCGCAGCCGGGAGAAGCTGTGGGTCAAGGGCGAGACGTCCGGCCACTACCAGCACGTCCGCGAGGTGCGGATCGACTGCGACGGCGATACGGTCCTGCTGCGCGTCGACCAGACCGGCCCGGCCTGTCACACCGGCACGCACACCTGCTTCGACACCGAGGAGCGCCTGCTCCTGGCCGACGAGAAAGAGCACGCGTGACCATCGTCGCCGACGTCCTGATCGGGCTGGTCGCCCTGATCCACGTCTACATCGTCGTCCTCGAAATGTTCCTCTGGACGACCCCGCGCGCCCGCGCCGCCTTCGGCACGACGCCGGAGTTCGCCGAGGAGTCCAAGACCCTCGCCGCGAACCAGGGGCTGTACAACGGCTTCCTCGCGCTGGCCCTCGTCTGGGGCCTGATCGCGGACCAGTACCAGCTCCAGCTCTACGGTCTCGTTTGCGTGATCATCGCGGGCCTCTACGGCGCCGCGACGGCCAGCAAGCGGATCCTCTTCGTGCAGGTGCTGCCGGCCGCGCTGGCCCTGATCGCGCTGCTGATCGCCCGCTGAACACCCGGTTCGTGATCTCGCGGCGGTAGTCTCCGGCTTCCTGGGGGAAGGGGAAGCCATGGGCCGCGGTGGGGGAGTGCCGGGTTCGCGGCCGTGTGCGTCATCGTGGCAGGGGGACGAGCCGGGGCCGAGGCCGTGAAGACCCGGCGCCCGTACGCGGAATGGCTGCCGCGGCCGGAGAAGCAGGCGCCGCCGTGGGCGGATCGGGCCACGGCGCTGCTGGACCGGCGGTTCCGGCTCTGGGCGGTGGTCATGGTGCTGGGGATCTTCGTCGCGGTGGCGTGCCTGTTCACCGGCGAGGTGGCGGCCATGATCGTCGGCCCGGTGCTCGGGGCGGGCGGCGTCCTCGGCGCGTTCCTCCCGGAGCGACGCCTGCGCGCGGCACGCCGGACCGGCTGGCGCACGGCCGAAGTGACCATTTCCCTCAACGGGGGCAAAGACAACTACGTGCTGATCGCCGTGCGGTTCGCGGACGGCAGCCGGATCGACCTCTGGTCCCGGCCCGGCAGCCTGACCGTGCCGACGTTGCGGTATCCGCCCAGCCTGCCGGCCATCATCGCCGGCCACGGGCCGGCGATGAGCGTCCTGGTCCCGCCGAACCCGCCGGCGCGCGACAAGCCGGTGCTGTTCGGGGCGCGCGCCGAGACCTACCGGTGGAGGCCGGGGAATTGACCGAGCACCGGCAGGGCGGCTCGCCACGCGGCGGCGGAGACGGTGAGCTGACCCGCGCGCCGGGCCTTGGTGTCCCGCACCCCCACGACCGGCCCCATCGCCACCTCGACACAGTTGTCGTTGGGGCCGCTGTAGGAAGACTTGCGCCACCCGGTCGAGCCCACGATCGCCTCCGTTATCGGGCGGCTTCCCGAAGCAGGGCTTGGGAAGCCTCTTCGCTCAGAGCTAGTCCGCGTAGCACCTTAGCATCGCGCTTGTGGCCTGTGGTCTGGGATTCCTCGTGGAGGAAGGCAGTCGAGCTCACGTGTTCCACCGAAGCGATCGGCGGTGAGTCGGCGAACTCGTAAATATCGAACGGGCCGATCAGTCCGGGGTGGTAGCCGATCCCGGACGGCACGATGTGCAGGCTGATGTTCGCGCGCTCGGACATTGCCAGCAGGTGATCGACCTGGTCGGACATGACCTCGGTGCCGCCGAAGTTCTCCCGGAGGGACTGTTCGCCGATCAGGGCGATGAACCGCACCGGGTCCCGGCGAGTGAGGATCCGCTGCCGATCGAGCCTGATCCGGAGCCGGTTGTCGGCCTGTTCGATCGGTAGCGAGAGCTGGTCCATGATCGAGCGGATGTAATCCGGGGTCTGCAGCAGTCCGGGAATCAGCAGGGGCGACCACGTGGTGATGACCGTTGCCGTGCTTTCCAGGTTCAGCCGGGTGGTGAGGGCAAAAGGGATGTCCGAGTTGCTCGACGCGAGCCAATTGGGTTCCCGGGCGTGCCTCGCGAGCGTCCGGATGCGATCCCGTTTCTCCCCGGTCACCCCGAGCAGCGCGAGGATCGCCGACACGTCCTCGACGCTCGGCAACCGCTGCCCCTTCTCCCACAACGACAGCACCTGCGGCAGGACTCCCAATTTCTCCGCGAGCCTGCGCAGACCGACTTTGCGCGCTTCGCGTTCTTCGCGCAGAGAAGCGGCGAGCGTTCTCGCTGCCGGGCTTGAAGACGTTGGCTTCACGGACGAAGCATACGAATCCCGTCGATTCCCCGAATGCGCGAACGGTGTCAGCGAATGGTGACGCCTGGTCCCTTACACGCCCGAGACGGGCGTTCGGTTGTCTCGTCGTCCTATGGTCTTTCTCGCAGCGTTCACGCGGGCCGCCGCGCCCTAGCATCACTCCATGCGGGCACTCTGGGTGGGCATCATCGTCGTCTTTTCCGTCCTCGCCGGGCTCGGCGCCACCGGCACGGTGTACTCGCTCATCGTCGGCGACGACGATCTACTGGGCAACGCGATCCTCCTGATCGGTGCCACCGCGTTCGCCGTCCTCGGCCGGCACGGGCTGCGGGTCTTCGACCGCGGAGCGCCGGCCGCCGCCCGGGACTTCGGCCGGTGGCTGCCCGCGGCGGATCCCGCCGACGGTGCCCACCCGGAACTGGACGCCCGCCTGCGCCGGTCCGCTCGTCGCGCGACGGGCTTCGCCGTGGGCTGGGCGGTGGTGTTCGCGGCCGGGTTCACCCAGCTCTCCCTGGTCGACGCGGCCGCCGAGGATCTGCTCCACACCGGCTTCCACGAGATCGGCGAGGTGGTCGACGTGCGCCACACCAGAGGCACGACCTACATCGAGGTGAGCCACGGCACCCGGACCGACGTCCTCATCCGGGATTCGGACCGCGACTACCGGGTCGGCGATGAGGTGATCGTCATCTACGACCCGGCGGACCCGTCGCGCGTGCGCACCGCGGACGAACCCAACGAAGGCGACGGCCGGCTCGCCCTCGGCATAGTCCCGATGCTGGCCGCCCTGTTCGGCCTGCCGTTCTCGATCGGGCCGGCGGCCGGCTGGCGGCGCCGGATCCGGGCCGTCGAGCGCACCGGGTGGCGGCGGGCCGGCGTGACCGACGACCAGCTGGGAGGGAGCCAAGGGCGGTACCTGGACGCGGAGTTCCGCGACGGGACGGACGTCACCCTCCGCCGCTCCTGGGCGTTCCTAAACCTCTCGCCGTCGGCCGGCTGGAAGAACCGGCCGGTCTGGGTCGGTGGCTGGGGCAAGACGATGGTCGTGGGGGACGAGAAGGGCCCGTACGTCCTGGCCGCCCACGCGATCCGCGAGCGGGTCAGCCGATCTCGCCCGTGAGGTAGCGCTGCAGGTTCGGCGCCACCGCACGCACCAGGACCTCGACCTCCTCGGCGGCGAACGGCTCGAACTTCGCCACGTACCGGATCATGCCCATGCCGACCATCTGGGACGCGCAGAGCGTCATGCGCAGCGGGACGTCGTCCGAGCCGATCGAGGAGATCAGCGCGGTGAAGAACTTCTGGAAGAAGTCGCGCAGCACGTGCCCGGCCTGCTCGTTGCCGCTGACGCTGCGGATGAGCGCGATGAACACCCCGCCGCCGGCGGCGTCCCACCGCGTGAGGAAGGTGCGGACGATGCGTTCGCCGAGTTCGTCGTCCGGGCCGTCGCGCAGGACCTTCAGCAGGTCCAGGGGGTCGAACGGCAGCTTCAGCACCGCTTGGGCGAACAGGCCCTCCTTGCCGCCGAACCAGTGGTTGACCATCGCGGCGTCGACGCCCGCGCGGGTCGCGATCGCGCGCACGGTCGCGCCGTCGTAGCCGTTTTCGGCGAACACGGCCCGGGCCGCCTCGATCAGCGCCGTGCGGGTGTCCTGGCCGGCGGGCCGCCGCCCGCGGCGGCGCGAAGTAGGCTCGGTGCTGTCGGTGGTGCTCACGGTCCCATCATGACCTACGTCCCCCCTGAATTCAACAATCATTGAATTCAGGGTCCAGGAGAACCCCGACCGGGGGTGCAGCACAATGAGGACCATGGTCAGCGCATCCACCGGCCCCGGCTCGGTCAGCCCCTCCCGCGAAGACTTCCGCGCCCTCGCCGAGAGCCGCCGCGTGATCCCGGTCGTGCGCCGGGTCCTCGCCGACGGCGAGACCCCGATCGGGGTCTACCGCAAGCTCGCCGCCGACCGGCCGGGCACGTTCCTGTTCGAGTCCGCGGAGAACGGTGCCTCCTGGACGCGCTGGTCGTTCATCGGCGTCCGCAGCCCGGCCGCGCTCACCGTCCGCGCCGGCGAAGCGGTCTGGACCGGCACCCCGCCGGTCGGCCTGCCGACCGAGGGCAACCCGCTCGACGTCCTGCGTGAAACGATCGAAGCGTTGCACACCGAGCCGCTGCCCGGGTTGCCGCCGCTCACCGGCGGCATGGTCGGCTACATCGGCTACGACTCCGTGCGCTGGCTGGAAAAGCTGCCCGAGCTGGCCGAGCGCGACCTCGACATCCCCGAGCTGACCATGCTGCTGGCCACCGACCTCGCGGCGTTCGACCACCACGAGGGCACGGTCACGCTCATCGCGAACGCCGTCAACTGGGACGACTCGCCCGAGCGCGTGGACGCGGCCTACGACGACGCCGTCGCGCGGCTGTCCGCGATGACCGAGCAGCTCCAGGTGGCCGCGCCGGCGACCGTCGCCGCGTTCGAGCGGCCCGCGCCGGAGTTCGTCCGCAAGCGGTCCAAGGAAGACTTCCACGCGGCCGTCGAGAAGGCCGTCGAGGCGATCAAGGCCGGCGAAGCGTTCCAGATCGTGCCGTCGCAACGGTTCGAGATCCCGACCGCGGCCGACGCGCTCGACATCTACCGCGTGCTGCGGACGTCCAACCCCAGCCCGTACATGTACCTGCTGCGGCTGGAAGGCTTCGACATCGTCGGCTCCAGCCCCGAATCGCTGGTCACCGTCCGGGACGGCCGCGCGACCACGCACCCGATCGCGGGCACGCGCTGGCGCGGCGCCGACCCGGAGGAGGACGCCCAGCTGGCCAAGGACCTGCTGGCCGACGAGAAGGAGCGCGCCGAGCACCTGATGCTCGTCGACCTCGGGCGCAACGACCTCGGCAAGGTCTGCAAGCCGGGCACCGTGCGCGTCGTCGACTTCTTCCAGATCGAGCGCTACAGCCACGTCATGCACATCGTGTCGACCGTCACCGGCGAGCTGGCCGAGGGCAAGACGGCGTTCGACGCGGTCACGGCGTGCTTCCCGGCCGGGACGCTCTCGGGCGCGCCGAAGGTCCGCGCGATGCAGCTGATCGAGGAGCTGGAGCCGGTCCGCCGCGCGCTGTACGGCGGCGTCGTCGGCTACCTCGACTTCGCCGGCGACGCCGACACGGCGATCGCGATCCGCACCGCGCTGGTCAAGGACGGCATCGCGCACGTCCAGGCCGGGGGCGGGGTGGTCGCCGACTCGGTGCCGGACTACGAGGACACCGAGTCGCTGAACAAGGCCAGGACCGTGCTCTCGGCCGTGGCCGCCGCCCAGACGATGGTGGCGGCGGGCTCCCTCGACCCGGTCGCGGACTCCGCGCATGTCTGAGGAGACCAAGCCGTCCCGCCGTCCACTGTGGATGATCGTGGTCGCGCTCCTGCTGGGCGCGCTCGCGCTGTGGGGCGCGTCACGGCTGACGTGGTTCGCCGAGTTCCGCGACGGCGGCGTGCGCGGCACGGTCCTCTACCGCGAGACCGGCGAGCAGCGCGCGACCGCGCTCGTGCCGCTGGCCCTGCTGTCCCTGGCCGGCGTGGCCGGGGTGATCGCGACCGGCGGCTGGGCGCGGCGCGTGCTGGGCGTCGTGCTGGCGCTGGCCGGCGTCGCCGCGGTCTGGTCCGGCGTCGCCGGGGTGAAGGTCTCCGGCTGGGCCGACGGCCTGCCCGTGACGCAGATGCTGCTGGGCCGCGGCCTGGCCGTGCTCGGGGGAATTCTCGTCGCGGCCGGCGGGTTGGCAGCCGTCAAGGGCGCCGGGAAAGCCGCGCGGCTCGGGGCCAGGTACGCGGCTCCGGCCACCCGGAAGAAGGCGCGGGATCCGGACGCCGAGCTGTGGGAAGCGCTGTCGGAAGGGGAGGATCCGACCGACGTCCGGGGGAGGCATTCGGAGTAACGCGCGCACCCGGAACCGGGCGCTCCAGATGCGGGGGTTAGCATCGTTTCGGCGGGAAGGGGAAGGTTTTTGTGAGCGACCTTGCGAAGGAAACCGTGAGCGCGTACCAGGGCGGGGGCGTCCGGTGACCGTGCTCGAAGACATCGTCGCCGGCGTCCGTGAGGACCTCGCGGCACGCGAGGCCGTGCTGCCGTTCGACGAGCTGAAGATCCGCGCGGCGGCCGCCCCGGCGCCCCGCGACGTGATGTCCGCGCTGCGCGAGTCCGGCATCGGCGTCATCGCCGAGGTCAAGCGGCGCAGCCCCTCCAAGGGCGACCTGGCCGACATCCCCGACCCGGCCGCGCTGGCGAAGGACTACGAAGACGGCGGCGCGCGCGTGATCAGCGTGCTCACCGAGCAGCGCCGCTTCGGCGGCTCGCTGGCCGACCTCGACGCGGTCCGCGCGGCGGTCGACATCCCGATCCTGCGCAAGGACTTCATCGTCAGCCCCTACCAGGTGCACGAGGCCCGCCTGCACGGCGCCGACATGGTGCTGCTGATCGTCGCCGCGCTGGAGCAGAACGCGCTCGTCGCGCTGCTCGACCGCGTCGAGTCGCTGGGCATGACCGCGCTGGTGGAGATCCACAACGCCGAGGAGGCCGACAAGGCCCTCGAGGCGGGCGCCAAGGTCATCGGCGTCAACGCGCGCAACCTGCACACCCTCGAGGTGGACCGGGACGTCTTCTCGCGGCTGGCTCCCGGCCTGCCGATGGACGTCTACAAGGTCGCCGAGTCGGGCGTCCGCGGGCCGGGCGACCTGATGTCCTACGCCGGCCACGGCGCCGACGCGGTGCTGGTGGGCGAGGGGCTCGTCGCGTCCGGCGACCCGAAGGGCTCCCTGGTCAAGCTGGTCACCGCCGGTTCCCACCCCGCCTGCCCGAGGCCTTCGCGGTGACCGCTGAGCACGACAAGCACGACCCGGACGAGCGGGGCTACTACGGCCCGTACGGCGGGCGGTTCATGCCGGAGGCGCTGATCGGCGTCGTCGACGAGGTCGCGGCCGAGTACGAGAAGGCCCGCCACGACCCGGACTTCGTGAACGAGTTCGATCGCCTGCTCCGCGAGTACGCGGGCCGTCCGTCGCTGCTCACCGAGGCCAAGCGCTTCGGCGAGCACGCTGGCGGCGCACGGGTGTTCCTCAAGCGCGAGGACCTGAACCACACCGGCTCGCACAAGATCAACAACGTGCTGGGCCAGGCGCTGCTCACCAAGCGGATGGGCAAGAAGCGCGTCATCGCCGAGACCGGCGCGGGCCAGCACGGCGTCGCGACGGCCACCGCGTGCGCGCTGCTCGACCTCGACTGCGTCGTCTACATGGGCGAGGTCGACACCGAGCGCCAGGCGCTGAACGTGGCCCGCATGCGGCTGCTCGGCGCCGAGGTCATCCCGGTCAAGACCGGGTCGCGGACGCTCAAGGACGCGATCAACGAGGCCCTGCGCGACTGGGTGACCAACGCCGACACCACGCACTACCTGTTCGGCACGGCCGCCGGCCCGGCGCCGTTCCCGACGATGGTCCGCAACTTCCACCACGTCATCGGGGAAGAGGCCCGGTCGCAGATCCTGGAGCAGGCGGGACGGCTTCCCGACGTCGTCGCGGCTTGCGTCGGCGGCGGGTCGAACGCGATCGGCATCTTCTCCGGCTTCTACGACGACCCGTCGGTGCGGCTGGTCGGCCTGGAGCCGGGCGGCGAGGGCATCGAGGGCAACCGCCACGGCGCGACGCTGACCAAGGGCACCCCGGGCAACCTGCACGGCGCGATGACGTACCTGCTGCAGGACGAGGACGGCCAGACGGTCGAGTCGCACTCGATCTCGGCCGGGCTGGACTACCCCGGTGTCGGCCCGGAGCACGCGTGGCTCAAGGACACCGGCCGCGCCGAGTACCGGCCGGTCACCGACGCCGAGGCGATGGACGCGTTCAAGCTGCTGTCCCGCACCGAAGGCATCATCCCGGCGATCGAGTCGGCGCACGCGCTGGCCGGCGCGCTGGTGCTGGGCCGCGAACTGGGTCCGGACGGCCTGATCGTCGTCAACCTTTCGGGCCGCGGCGACAAGGACATGGACACGGCGGCGAAGTGGTTCGGGTTGGTGGACAAGTGAGCGGGCTCGACGATCTCTTCGCCGGTACGCGGGCGGAGGGGCGCGGCGCGCTGATCGGCTACCTCCCGGCGGGCTTCCCCACGGTGGACGGCTCGAAGGACCTCATCGCGGCGTGCGTCGACGGTGGTGCGGACCTGATCGAGGTCGGCGTCCCGTATTCGGACCCGGTGATGGACGGCCCGACGATCCAGGCCGCGTCGGTGACCGCGCTGGACAACGGCTTCCGCCTCAAGCACTTGTTCGAGGTGGTCGAGTCGGTGTCGGCGCGTGGCGGCCGCGCGGTCGTCATGACGTACTGGAACCCGGTGAACCGCTACGGCGTGGACCGCTTCGCGCGTGACCTCGCTTCGGCGGGCGGCCTCGGCCTGATCACGCCGGACCTGATCCCGGACGAGGCCTCGGCGTGGATGACGGCCTCTGAGGAGCATGGTCTGGACCGCACCTTCCTGGTGGCGCCGTCGTCGTCGGAGGAGCGGCTCGCCCTCACGGCGTCGGCGTCCTCGGGGTTCATCTACGCGACCGCGGTGATGGGCGTGACGGGCGCGCGCGACCAGGTCGGCGCGGGCGCGGAGGCGCTGGTCCGCCGCACGCGGGCGCACACTTCGCTCCCGATCGGTGTCGGGCTGGGCGTGCGTTCGGGCGACCAGGCGGCCCAGGTGGCGTCGTTCGCGGACGCGGTGATCGTCGGATCGGCCCTGGTCACGGCGGCGGCCGAAGGTCCTTCGGGCGTCCGTGCGCTGTCGGCGGAACTGGCCGACGGCGTGCGCCGGGCGGTCACTCCGGCTTGACCCGGAGCCCACTCCAGGTGTCACTCTGGATCGGTGACGTCCTACACCCCGGCCCAGGTGACCGAAAAGACCGGTTTCACGATCGACACGCTGCGCTACTACGAGCGCATCGGCTTGCTCCACGAGGTCGGCCGCACCGCCGGTGGCCGGCGGTTCTTCACCGAGCAGGACGTCGAGTTCCTGCAGTTGCTCCGGTGTCTGAGGTACACGGGCATGCCGGTGGCGGAGATGCTGCGGTTCGTCGAGCTCCTGCGATCGGGTGAAGCGACGCGCGAGGAGCGGGTCGAGGTGCTGCGCGAGCACGAGGCCCGGGTGGCGTCGCAGATCGCCCGGTTGAAGGAGCACCAGGAGCACATCCAGTTCAAGATCGAGCTCTACAGCGGCGCCGGTCAGCTGGCTTCGGCGGGCTAGAGCTGCGCTGTTCTGCCGGTGTGACCCCTTCACCTGAACCAGAACTGTCGGTGGCGGTCCGCATACTCCTCGTGTGATGATCCACCACGCGTTCCTCCCGCCGCCAAGACCGGACGGCTGGACAGCGGACGACGTTCTCGCCCTGCCCGAAGAACAGACCATGCTTCTCCGGATCGAACTCGTCGACGGGATGCTGCTCGTCAACCCATGGCCAGGACTGGAACACCAGCGGCTTCTGGGGAAGCTCCAATCCGCCTGCGCGCCCGCAATGCCGGACGGCGCCGAGTCGCTGCCCGGGGTGAACGTCCGCCTCGCGGCGCAATCGTGTCGCCTTCGACGAAGATGCAGGACCGGATCCTCAAGCGCGCCCTCTACGCCGAGGCGCTGATCCCGTTCTACCTCCTGGTGGAACCCGGCGAACAGAACACCGCGACCCTGTTCGAACTCCAAGGTGACGAGTACGAGCCCATCGCCAAGAGCGAGAACGGCGAACTCCACCTCACCCGTCCCTTCGAGGTCACCCTCCGCCTCTGAGCCCTTTGTACGAAAGCTGTACAGCGCCGCGGGAAAGTCCACTCATGGACATCGCACCCCTTCCGCGACGCACCTTCCTCCGCGGCGCCGCCGGCCTGGCCGCCGCGGGCGCCACCGGACTGCTCCTCCCTCAAACAGCCCGAGCGCAAGGACAAGAACCCCGGATCTACTCCTGCGCCGAATGGGGAGCCCGCCCGCCGGCCGATGCCCTCACCACCCTCGACCACCCCGCGAACCGCGTCCTCATCCACCACATCGCCTGCCCGAACAGCACCGACTACTCCCTGGCCCACGCCTTCCAGGTCGCCCGGGACGACCAGCACGACCACATCGACAACAACGGCTGGTCCGACACCGGCCAGCACTTCACCGTCAGCCGCGGCGGGTACCGGCTCGAAGGGCGCCACGGCAGCCTCGACGCGCTCAAGAGCGGCACCACCATGGTCCAGGGCGCGCACTGCCCCGGCCAGAACACCAACGCCATCGGCATCGAAAACGAAGGCACCTACACCAGTGTCGAGCCGCCCGAAGCGCAGTGGGCTTCGCTCGTCGTCTTCTGTGCCTACATCTGCCGTCAGTACGGCATCGGCGTCGACGAGATCAAGGGCCACCGCGACTTCTACAACACCGAGTGCCCCGGCGATCGCCTCTACGCGAAGCTGCCCCAGCTCAGGGACGAAGTCTCAATGGAGGTAGCGCATCAGCGCGCACAGCTCGCCGGGCGGCAGTGAGCCCAGCCGGGCGATCTCGCCGCGGCGCACGTCCATCACCGTCGTCGCGAACTCCGCGCCGAACGCCGAGGTCAACGCCGAGTCCGCCTCGAACGCCGTCACCGCGTCCGCCAGCGACGTCGGCAGGCGGACCGCCGAGGGGAGCGTCCCCGGGTCGACGTCCACCGGCTCCGGCAGCGACGCCTCCTCGGAAAGCCCGGCCAGGCCCGCGAACAGCAGCGCCGCCACCACCAGGTACGGGTTCGCCGTCAGGTCGAAGCACTTGACCTCGAAGTTCGCCGCCCGGTCGCGCTGCCCGGCCGGGCCCTGCACCAGCCGCAGCGGCGCCTCGCGGTTCTCCAGGCCCCACACCGAAAACACGCCGGCCCAGTGGTGCGGTTCGAGACGCAGGTAGCTGACCACCGACGGCGCGCCGATCGCCAGCAACGCCGGCAGCCGCGCGAAGATCCCCGCGCCGAACGCCTCCGCCGTCGGCGTCAGGCCGAACCGGCCGTCGCCGCCGGCGCACAGGTTCCGGTCGCCGTCCCAGAGGCTCAGGTGGACGTGGCCGCCGTTGCCCACGCCGTCCGGGGAGAACTTCGGCGTGAACGACGCCCGCAGCCCGTGCTGCTCGCTCACCATCCGGATCGTCTCGCGCGTCAGCACGGCGATGTCCGCCGCACGCACCGGGTCGTCCGGCGCCACCGACAGCTCGAACTGCCCGGCCGCGTACTCGGGGTGGATCTGTTCCACCGTCACGCCTTGAGCGGACAAAGTGGACACCAGCGCGCGCAAGTACGACGCCTGCGAGGACAGCCGCGCGAAGCCGTAGGCCGGGCCCGCGGTGGCCGAACGCGGGTCGTCCGGCGCGTCCGCCGCCGTGATCACCCACTCGATCTCGAACGCCGTCCGCACGTTGTAGCCGAGCGCCGCCACCCGCGCCGCCGCGGTCGCGGCCAGCGCCCGCGCGTCCTGCGGGTGCGGCTCGCCTTCGGTGTCGAACTTGCGGACCGGCGCCCACGCCCAGCCCGGCTGCGCGGCCAGCGGCACGAGCGCGTCGAGGTCGGGGTGCAGCCGCAGGTCGCCCACCGGACCGCGCGAGTACGTCCCGTCGGTGATGTCGTCGGTGGCCAAAAAGAAGTCGAACGAGTTGGACGCGCCGACCCCCCACGCCGCCGCCGACCACAGCCGGTCCACCGGGACGGCCTTCACCCGCGCGATGCCGCTGTTGTCCACGAAGGTCAGCGCGACGAGCTCGACGCCGGCCGCGCGCAGGGCGTCCGCCCGCAGTGCGCCCTGTTGTGCGAGTTCCGCCCGATCGAGCTGGCTCATCCTGCTCCCGTCGATGTTCACTGAGTACCTTGAGAAAAGAGGTGGAGATCGTGTCAGACACCGTCGAAACCCGTCCAGGGCTGCGCCGCTCCCTCTCCGTCTGGCAGGCCGTCGGCCTGTCGGTGGCGTTGATGGCCCCCAGCATGGCTGCCAACATCAACCCCCAGCAGACCGCGGCCGCCGCCGGCCGCGCCGTCCCGCTCGCCTTCCTCCTTTCGGCGGTCGGCGTGCTGCTGGTCGCCTACGGCTTCGTGAAGCTTTGCCAGCACTACCAGCACGCGGGATCGGTGTACGCGTTCGTCGGCGCGACGCTCGGCTCGCGCGCCGGCGTCGTCTCCGGCATCGGCCTGCTCGGCACGTACACGTTCTACGCCGTCGTCACGAGCTCGGCCGCGGGCACGCTCGGCACGGCCTTCCTGACGCAGGTGGGCATCTGGCCGGACCCCCCGTCCTGGGGGCCGTTCGTGCTGACGGCCGTGGCGCTGATCGGCGCCTGGCTGCTGTCGGTGGTGCCCGCGCGCCGCGGCACGAGCACACTGCTCGCCGTCGAAGGCGCGACCATCGCGGTGATCCTGCTGGTCACGGTCGTGATCCTGGTCCGGCTGCTGGCCGGGAACGCCCCTGGCCAAGCGCGGTTCACGATGGACGTCTTCGTCCCGGAAACCGGCCTGTCCGGGGTGTTCCTCGGCGCGGTCTTCGGCTTCCTGTCCTTCGCGGGGTTCGAGGCGGCCGCGACGCTCGGTGAGGAGACCCACGACCCGAAGCGCAACATCCCGCGCGCGATCCTCGGCACGGCGATCTTCGGCGGCATCTACTTCGTCGTGGTCACGGCGGTCGAGATGATGGCGTTCGGCACGGACGCGACGGCGTTCCACGACTCGCCGTCCCTGCTCGGCGACCTCGGCAGCCGCTACGCGGGCGCGTGGGTCGGCGACGTGATCAGCGTCGGGGCGGCGATCAGCGCGTTCGGCTGCTGCCTGGCCTGCGTGGTGGGCGGCTCGCGGCTGTTGTACGCCCTGGGCCGCGACGCGGGTGGCGGCCTCGGCCGGACGTCCTCGCGGGGTACGCCGGTGGCCGCGGTGACGGCCGTGACCGCGGCGGCGGTCCTGATCATCGGAGTGTGCGGGCTGTTCTTCGGCGCGACGGCGTCGGACACGTTCGCGTGGAGCGGCTCGATCGGGACGCTGATCCTGCTGGTGATCTACCTGCTCACGACGATCGGCGCGATCCTGCTCCTGTTCGTCAAGCGCCGGCTGCGCGTGCCGGCGTGGCACCTCGTGTTCCCGATCGGCGCGCTGGCCGTGCTCGGCTACACGGTTTACGTCAACGTGGTGCCGTACCCCACCGAGGGGCCGGCGCGGTGGTTCCCCGTGGTGGCCGGTGCCGTCCTGGTGCTGGCGGTGATCTTGGTGCTGTCGGCGCCCGGGTTCGCTCGTAGGGTGGGGGAGAGGCTCACGAGTGTGGACGGAGGCGCATGACCGACCTGCTCCCGTTCGTCGCGGACCTGCCGCTGGTGGACCACCACTGCCACGGCGTCGTCACCCGTGACGTGGCCCGCGCGGACTTCGAGGCGATGCTGACCGAGGCGGACACGACGTCGTCGCTGGGCACCAGCCTCTTCGACTCGCTGATCGGGCTCGCGGTGCGCGCACGCTGCGCACCCGTGCTCGACCTGCCGGAACACGCTTCGGCGGAGAGCTACCTCGACCGCCGCGCCGAACTGGGCGCGGCCGAGGTGGCGCGGCGGTTCTTGCGAGCCACCGGCACGACGGACTTCCTGCTGGACGGCGGTTTCCGGCCCGACGCGCTGACCACGACCGGCGAATTCGCGGAGCTGGCGGGCACCCGCGCGCACGACGTCGTCCGGCTGGAACAGGTCGCCGAGCACGTCAGCCGCGGCAGCACGGCGCAGGGGTTCGCCGCCGCCTTCGCCGATGAGCTGGGGAAACGCGCCGAGACCGCCGTCGGGTTCAAGTCGATCGCGGCCTACCGCGTCGGCCTCGGCCTCGCGGGGGAGCGGCCGTCGGCGGCCGAGGTGGAAGCTGCCGCCGGGCGGTGGCTCGGCGCGGGCGGCGGCCGGCTGGCCGACGAGGTCCTGCACCGGTTCCTCGTCTTCACCGGGCTGGACCTCGGGCTGCCGGTGCAGTTCCACGTCGGCTACGGCGACTCCGACGTCGACCTGCACCGCTGCGACCCGCTGCACCTGACCGGGCTGCTGCGCGCGACCCGCGACCGCGGCGTGCCGATCCTGCTGCTGCACAACTACCCCTTCCACCGCAACGCCGCGTACCTGGCGCAGGTCTTCGAGCACGTGTTCGTGGACGTCGGGCTCGCCACCCACAACGCGGGGTTCCGCGCGCCGGCGATCCTGGCCGAGCTGCTGGAGATCGCGCCCTTCGGGAAGGTCCTCTTCTCCACCGACGCGTTCGGCCTGGCCGAGCTGTACCACCTGGGCACGGCCCTGTTCCGGCAGGGACTTTCGGACTTCGTGCGCGCCGGGCTCGACGCCGGCGCGATGTCCGAAGTGGACGCCGTCCGGCTGTGTGCTTTGGTGGGACACGAGAACGCGAAGAGGATCTACCGCTGGGAGCGCGCGTGAACGACCTTTGGGGCCGGTGGACGAAGGCCATCGACGAAGAACTGCCCGCGGCGATCGACCTCCGGCACGCGGTGCACGCCGACCCGCGCGGCTCCGGTGACGAGGAGGACACCGCCCGCCTGGTGGCCCGCGCGCTCGGCGCCGGTGACGGCACGCGCGTCGCCAAGACCGGCCGGGCGATCCCGCTGCCCGGCGGCGACGGCCCGGTCGTGGCGTTGCGCGCGGAGCTCGACGCGTTGCCCGTGCTGGAAGGCACCGGCGTGCCGTGGGCGTCGGGCAACGAGTTCATGCACGCGTGCGGCCACGACGTCCACCTCGCCGCGCTGGTCGCCGTCTGCCGGGCGGCCCTGCGCGTCGGCGTCCCGCGGCCGATCCTCGCGCTCCTGCAGCCGCGGGAAGAGACGTCGCCGCCCGGCGCGCTCGACATCGTCGAGTCCGGGGTGCTGGCCGAGGCCGGGGTGGACGCGGTGATCGGCGCGCACGTCCAGCCGCGGCTCGCGCACGGCGTCGTCGCGGCGGTGCCCGGCCCGGTGAACGCGTCCACCGACGAGTTCGAGGTGACCCTGCACGGCCAGGGCGGCCACGCCGGCTACCCGCAGCTGCTGCGCGACCCGATCCTGGCGCTGTCCCAGCTGGTCGTGAGCCTGCAGCAGCTCGCGTCGCGCCGGATCGACCCGGTGTTCGGCGCGGTCTGCTCGGTGGGCCGGATCCAGGGCGGCGCGGCGGCCAACGTCGTCCCGAACAGCGCCAGCGCGTTCGGCTCGCTGCGGCTGATGCGCGCGAAGGACCGCGAGCGCGCGCTGGAGACGCTCGCGGAGATCGTGCACGGCACTGCGCGGGCGTACGGCTGCACCGCCGAGCTGGAGATCAGCCCGTGTGAGCCGGTCCTGGACAACGACCCGGCGCTGGCGACGGGAGCACAGCGCTGGCTGAGCCACGGCGGCTTCGTCGTCGACGACCAGTTCCGATCGTTCGGCGCCGACGACTTCGCCCACTACTGCGGCGGCGGGACGCGCGGCCTGATGCTGTTCGTCGGCCTCGGCGACACCGCGGGCGTGCCCAGCCTGCACGACGAACGGTTCCTCCCGCGCGACCAAGCCGTCGTCCAGGTGGCGCACGCGCTGGTGGCGGGGTACCTGGCCGCCTTGGAGGCTCCGGCGCCTTAGCGCTACGGTGGCCGCGTGATGAGCGCCTACCTCGCGACGATCCCGAGCCCCGACCAGGGCGTCTGGCACCTGGGGCCGATCCCGCTCCGCGCGTACGCCCTGTGCATCATCGCCGGCATCATCGTGGCGATCTGGTGGGGCGAGCGGCGCTGGGCCGCCCGCGGCGGCACCAAGGGCACGGTCATCGACATCGCCGTGTTCGCCGTGCCGTTCGGCCTGGTCGGCGGCCGGTTGTACCACGTCATCACCGACCCGGAGCTGTACTTCACCGAGGGCAAGAATCCCTGGAACGCGCTGGCGATCTGGGACGGCGGCCTCGGCATCTGGGGCGCCATCGCCCTCGGCGCGGTGGGCGCGCTCATCGCCTGCCGCCGCAAGGGCATCCCGCTGCCGGCGATGGCGGACGCGATCGCCCCGGGCATCGTCGTCGCGCAGGCCATCGGCCGCATCGGCAACTACTTCAACCAGGAGCTCTACGGCGCGCACACGGACCTGCCGTGGGGCCTGGAGGTCTACCAGCGCTTCAACCCGGAGGACCCGGACAACCTGCTGAACGGCGTCGCGACGGGGCACATCCCGCTGCCGGAGAGCCCGGTCCACCCGACGTTCCTGTACGAGCTGATCTGGAACCTGCTGGTCGCGCTGCTGGTGGTGTGGGCGGACCGGCGCTTCAAGCTCGGGCACGGGCGGGCGTTCGCGCTGTACGTCGCCGGGTACACGGTGGGCCGCGGCTGGATCGAGATGATGCGGACCGACACCGCGAACCACATCCTCGGGCTGCGGGTGAACGTGTGGACATCGATCCTGCTGTTCGTCGCGGCGGTGGTGTACTTCGTGCTGGCGGCCAAGCGGGGGCCGCGGGAGCTGCCGGAGACGCTGCGGAGCAAGGACGCGGTCGGTCCGGACGAGACGCCTCTTGCGGAGGGCTCGGAGGATTCGGAGCCCGAGCACGCGAAGGTGGCGGCCGAGGCCCCGGCGGCGGAGAAGCCCGCTTCTTCCGAGGACGCACCGGCCGAGGAGCCGAAGAAGACCGACGAGAGCTGAGCGCTTTCCCGAAGGCCATCACCGGACGATCGGTGGTGGCCTTCGTCGTACCCGCCCCGCCCCAAGCGCCCAATGTGGCCTTGGTTGCGTCTCACGCACCGAAGGCCACTTTGGGGCGCTGGCAGCCGGCCAACAACGCCGGGCTTGGGCGCCGCCAACAACGCCGGGCTGGCGCCGGGTTTGGGCGCCGCCAACAACGCCGGGCTGGCGCCGGGTTTGGGCGCCGCCAACAACGCCGGGCTGGCGCCGGGTTTGGGCGCCGCCAACAACGCCGGGCTGGCGCCGGGTTTGGGCGCCGCCAACAACGCCGGGCTGGCGCCGGGTTTGGGCGCCGCCAACAACGCCGGGCTGGCGCCGGGTTTGGGCGCCGCCAACAACGCCGGGCTGGCGCCGGGTTTGGGCGCCGCCCCCGGTTTCCACGCTACCCGGGGGTACCGACAGTTTCGGCGTCAGCCGAGGTCGGGTAGGCCCAGCTCCAGGTTCGGCGCCTGCAAGCCGCCGTCGACCTCGAGGATCTTGCCCGTGATGTAGCCGCCGGCCCGGGACGCCAAGAACACCACCGTCGCCGCGATGTCCTCGGCCTCGCCGATGCGGCCCAGCGGTGTCGCGCTCTCCATCTTCTCCTTCAGCTCCGGGTTGCCGACCACGATCTCCAGCGCCGACGTCGCCACCGAGCCCACCGAGATCGCGTTCACCCGCACCCGCGGGGCCAAGTCCGCCGCCGCCAAGCGCGTGTAGTGCGCCAGGGCCGCCTTCGCCGTTCCGTACGCCGCGAAGCCGCGGCCCGACACGCGGCCCATCACCGACGAAATGTTGACGACCGAGCCGCCCGTCTCGACCAGTGCGGGCGCCGCCGCCACCGTCAACGCGTGCGCCGTCGCCACGTTGAAGCGGAACGCTTCCTCCAGGAAGTCCACCGTCGACTCCAGCAGGGGCCGCGGGTACGTGCCGCCGACGTTGTTGACCACCAGGTCCAGGCGGCCGAACTCCGACACCGCCGTCGACGCCAGCGCCGCCGCGGCCTCCGGCGACGAGAGGTCGACCGGAACCGGAAAAGCCCGCCGCCCGACCGCCGAAACGCGGGCGGCGACCTCGTCGAGCTGAGCGGCAGTACGGGACGCGATCACCACGTCGGCCCCCGCTTCGGCGAGGGCCACGGCCGTGGCCGCGCCGATTCCCCTCCCGGCGCCGGTGACCACCGCGACCTTGTCGTCCATGCGGAACCGATCGAGGATCATGCGGCGAAATGTAACACGTTCTAGTGACCGGCGACACAATTCCGCGCTGCCGCGTCGGGCCCGTCACGTTAGGCTTGACGGGAGTTTCCGCCGTATACTTAGCAGAGCGAACTACCGGGAACCCATCAGGAACTACGTCGTTCCGCGCAGCCAGATCGTTACCGTCCGACGTCGCTCGGGGCGCTCTGAACAGGTGCTGGCATGTTTCCCAGGTGTTAAAGTCGCGCTAACAAGCGGGCCATCGTCGTCCCGTGCGCTCCCCGGCCGGTAGCCCGGCCCCGCACGACAAGACGACGAAGGAGGTCCCTTCATGATCTTCTCCGCCATTCCCGGCAAGCAGGGTCTCTACGACCCGGAGACCGAACAGGACTCCTGCGGTGTGGCCATGGTGGCCGACATCCGCGGACGCCGTTCCCATGGCATCGTCACCGACGGCCTGGCCGCGTTGACCAACCTCGACCACCGCGGCGCCGCCGGCGCCGAACCCACCAGCGGCGACGGCGCCGGCATCCTGCTGCAGCTGCCCGACACGCTGCTGCGCGCCGAAGCCGGCTTCGCGCTTCCCGAACCCGACGAACACGGCCACCACGCCTACGCCGCCGGCATCGCGTTCCTCCCCGAAGACGCCGAGCAGCGCCGCAAGGCCGTCGAACTGGCCGAACGCATCGCCGTCGAAGAAGGACTGGAAGTCCTCGGCTGGCGCGAGGTCCCCGTCGACGCCGACCGCGCCGACATCGGCCCGACCGCGCGCTCGGTCATGCCGCACTTCTCGATGCTTTTCGTGACGGGGGACGGGAAAACCGGCCTGGAGCTGGACAGGCTCGCGTTCTGCCTGCGCAAGCGCGTCGAGCACGAAAGCGCGAACTCCGGCTGCGGCACGTACTTCCCGTCGCTGTCCTCGCGAACGATCGTCTACAAGGGCATGGTGACGCCGGAGCAGCTGCCGGCGTTCTTCGGCGACCTGCGTGACGAGCGCCTGGAAAGCGCCATCGCGCTGGTGCACTCCCGCTTCTCCACCAACACTTTCCCGTCGTGGCCGCTTGCGCACCCGTTCCGGTTCGTGGCCCACAACGGCGAGATCAACACGATCCGCGGCAACCGCAACCGCATGCGGGCCCGCGAGGCGCTGCTGGAGTCCGAGCTCCTGCCCGGCGACCTGTCGCGGCTGTTCCCGATCTGCTCGCCGGACGCGTCGGACTCCGCGTCCTTCGACGAGGTCCTCGAACTGCTGCACCTCGGCGGCCGTTCGCTGCCGCACGCCGTGCTGATGATGATCCCGGAGGCGTGGGAGAACCACGCCACCATGAAGCCCGAGCGCCGCGCTTTCTACCAGTTCCACGCCAGTCTCATGGAGCCGTGGGACGGCCCGGCGTGCGTCACCTTCACCGACGGCACGCTCGTCGGCGCGGTCCTGGACCGCAACGGCCTGCGCCCCGCACGCTGGTGGCGCACGGCCGACGACCGCGTCGTCCTCGCCAGCGAGGCCGGCGTCCTGGACGTCGCCCCGAAGGACGTCGTGGCCAAGGGCCGGCTCAAGCCCGGCCGGATGTTTCTCGTGGACACCGAAGCCGGCCGGATCGTGGACGACGAAGAGGTCAAGTCCGCGCTCGCCGGCAAGCTCCCGTACGAGGGCTGGTTGCACGCGGGCCTGCTGAAGATCGCCGAGCTGCCCGACCGCGACCACGTCGTGCAGAGCCACGACTCGGTGCTGCGCCGCCAGCTTTCCTTCGGCTACACCGAAGAAGAGCTCAAGATCCTGCTCGCGCCGATGGCCGAGAAGGGCGCCGAGCCGATCGGCTCGATGGGCTCGGACACCCCGCCCGCGGTGCTCTCCCAGCGATCTCGGCTCCTCTACGACTACTTCAAGCAGAACTTCGCCCAGGTCACCAACCCGCCGCTGGACGCGATCCGCGAAGAGCTCGTCACCTGCATGGCGCGGATCATGGGCCCGGAGCGCAACCTCCTGGCCCCCGGCCCGGCGTCCTGCCGCCACCTGAAGCTGCCCTACCCCGTCATCGACAACGACGAGCTCGCGAAGCTCATCCACATCAACGACGACGGCGACCTCCCCGGCTTCGCCTGCAGCGTCCTTTCCGGACTGTACGAAGTGGACGGCGGCGCCGAGGCGCTGGCCGGCGCGATCGAGCGCGTCCGGCGTGAGGCGTCCGAGGCCATCGCGGCCGGCGCGCGCACACTCGTGCTGTCCGACCGCGACTCCGACCACCGGATGGCACCGATCCCCTCGCTGCTGCTGGTCTCCGCAGTGCACCACCACCTGGTCCGCACCAAGGAACGCCTGCGCGTCGCGCTGGTCGTCGAATCCGGCGACGCGCGCGAGGTGCACCACATCGCACTGCTGCTCGGCTACGGCGCCGCCGCGGTCAACCCGTACCTGGCCTTCGAGACCATCGAGGACATGATCGGGCAGGGCGCGGTCACCGGCATCGAGCCCGGCAAGGCGATCCGCAACTACGTGCAGGCCCTGGTCAAGGGCGTCCTGAAGATCATGTCCAAAATGGGCATCTCGACGGTCGGCGCGTACACCGCCGCCCAGGTCTTCGAATCCCTCGGCCTGGCCCAGGACCTGCTCGACGAGTACTTCACCGGGACGTCGTCGAAGCTCGGCGGTGTCGGCCTGACCGTGCTCGCCGAAGAGGTCGCCGTGCGCCACCGCCGCGCGTACCCGGACAACCCGACCGAGCGTGTCCACCGTGGACTCGACACCGGCGGCGAGTACGCCTACCGCCGCGAGGGCGAGCTGCACCTGTTCACGCCCGAGACGGTTTTCCTGCTGCAGCACGCGTCCAAGACCGGCCGCGACGAGGTCTACCGCAAGTACACCGACGAAGTGCACCGCCTCTACCGCGAAGGCGGCACGCTGCGCGGTCTGTTCTCCTTCCGCGACGGCGTCCGCGAGCCGATCCCGCTCGACGAGGTCGAGCCCGCCGAGGCGATCTTCAAGCGCTTCAACACGGGCGCGATGTCCTACGGCTCGATTTCGGCCGAGGCACACGAAACCCTGGCCATCGCGATGAACCGCATCGGCGGCCGGTCCAACACCGGTGAGGGCGGCGAAGACCCCGAGCGGCTCTACGACCCCGAGCGCCGCAGCGCGATCAAACAGGTCGCTTCGGGCCGCTTCGGCGTCACGAGCGAATACCTCGTCAACGCCGACGACATCCAGATCAAGATGGCGCAGGGCGCGAAGCCCGGCGAGGGCGGCCAGCTGCCGCCGAACAAGGTGTACCCGTGGATCGCGCGGACCCGGCACTCCACGCCGGGCGTCGGCCTCATTTCCCCGCCGCCGCACCACGACATCTACTCCATCGAGGACCTGGCCCAGCTGATCCACGACCTCAAGAACGCCAACGAGCACGCTCGCATCCACGTGAAGCTGGTGTCCTCGCTTGGTGTCGGCACGGTCGCGGCGGGCGTGTCGAAAGCGCACGCCGACGTCGTGCTCATCTCGGGTCACGACGGCGGCACCGGCGCGTCCCCGATGAACTCGCTCAAGCACGCGGGCACGCCGTGGGAGATCGGCCTCGCCGAGACTCAGCAGACGTTGCTGCTCAACGGGTTGCGCGACCGGATCACCGTGCAGGTCGACGGCGCCATGAAGACCGGGCGCGACGTCGTCATCGCGGCGCTGCTCGGCGCCGAGGAGTACGGCTTCGCGACGGCCCCCCTCGTCGTCGCGGGCTGCATCATGATGCGCGTCTGCCACCTCGACACCTGCCCGGTCGGCGTCGCCACGCAAAGCCCCGAGCTGCGCAAGCGCTACACCGGCCAGGTCGACCACGTCGTCAACTTCTTCAAGTTCGTCGCCGAAGAAGTCCGGGAAACCCTGGCGGCACTGGGCTTCCGCACGCTCGACGAGGCCATCGGCCACGCCGAACTGCTGAACACCGACGAGGCCGTCGACCACTGGAAGGCGTCCGGTCTGGACCTGGCGCCGATCTTCGAGATGCCGTCCGAGACGCCGTACGGTGGCGCCAAGCGACGCACGCGCGGCCAGGACCACGGCCTCGAGCACGCCCTGGACCGCACGCTCATCCAGCTCGCCGAAGCGGCCCTCGAGGACGCGCACCACGTGAACATCGAGCTGCCGGTGCGCAACGTGAACCGGACTGTCGGCACGCTGCTCGGCTCGGAGATCACCCGCCGCTACGGCGGGGACGGCCTGCCGGAGGGCACGATCAACGTCACGCTCACCGGTTCGGCGGGCCAGTCGCTCGGCGCGTTCCTGCCGCGCGGCATCACCCTCGACATGGTCGGTGACGCGAACGACTATGTCGGCAAGGGGCTTTCGGGCGGCCGGATCGTCGTCCGCCCCGACCCGGACGCGGCCTTCGCGGCCGAGGCGCAGACGATCGCGGGCAACACGATCGCCTACGGCGCCACCGGCGGCGAGATCTTCCTGCGCGGCCAGGTCGGCGAACGCTTCTGCGTCCGCAACTCCGGCGCCACGGTCGTCGCCGAGGGCGTCGGCGACCACGCCTTCGAGTACATGACCGGCGGCCGCGCGGTGGTGCTCGGCCCGACCGGGCGGAACCTGGCGGCCGGCATGTCCGGCGGCATGGCGTTCGTGCTCGACGTCGACCGCAAGAAAGTCAACCAGGACATGGTGGACCTGCTCAAGCCGACCGCCGACGACCTGGCGTGGCTCAAGAAAACGGTGCAGCAGCACCACGATCTCACCCGCTCCGCGGTGGCGGCCTCGCTGCTCGGCGACTGGCCGCGCCGGTCCGTCGCGTTCACGAAGGTGATGCCGCGCGACTACCAGCGGGTCCTGGATGCGGCAAAGGCGGCGAAGGCCGCCGGCCGCGACGTCGACGAGGCGATCATGGAGGCCGCTCGTGGCTGACCCGACCGGTTTCCTGAAGTACGACCGCGAAGAGCCGTCCAAGAAGTCTCACGAGGAACGGCTTTCCTCGTGGGGTGAAGTGTACGCGGACGTCGACCCGGGCGAGCGCAACGAAAAGGTGCGCAAGCAGGCGTCGCGGTGCATGGACTGCGGCATCCCGTTCTGCCACTCCGGCGGTTCCGGCTGCCCGCTGGGCAACCTCATCCCCGAGTGGAACGACCTGGTCCGCCGCGGCGACTGGGCCGCGGCGAGCGACCGGCTGCACGCCACCAACAACTTCCCCGAGTTCACCGGGAAGCTGTGCCCCGCGCCGTGCGAGGCGGGCTGCGTGCTGTCGATCTCGCCGCTCTCGGGCGGGCCGGTGTCGATCAAGCGCGTCGAGCAGACGATCGCCGACCAGTCCTGGGAAGCGGGCTACGTCCAGCCGCAGGTGTCCGAAGTGGCCAGTGGGCAGCGCGTCGCGGTCGTCGGCTCCGGGCCCGCGGGCCTGGCCGCGGCCCAGCAGCTGACCCGCGCGGGCCACGAGGTCACGGTGTTCGAGCGCGACGACCGCCTCGGCGGCCTGCTGCGCTACGGCATCCCCGAGTTCAAGATGGAGAAGAAGGTCCTCGACCGCCGCCTCGCGCAGCTGCGCAAGGAGGGCACCCGGTTCGTGACGGGCTGCGAGGTCGGCGTCGACCTGTCGGTGGAGGACCTGCGCGCGCAGTACGACGCGGTGGTGCTGGCGGTGGGCGCGTTGCGCGGCCGCGACGACACGACGACGCCGGGCCGCGAGCTGGCCGGCATCCACCTGGCGATGGAACACCTGGTCCCGGCCAACAAGTTCGTCGAGGGCGACGGCCCGCCGTCGATCGACGCGCGCGGCAAGCACGTGCTGATCATCGGCGGCGGCGACACCGGCGCCGACTCGTACGGAACGGCCACCCGCCAGGGCGCGCTGTCGGTGACGCAGCTGGACCAGTACCCGACCCCACCGTCCACAAGGGACGACGAGCGTTCCCCGTGGCCGACGTGGCCGTACATCCTGCGCACGTACCCGGCCCACGAGGAGGCGGGCGAGCGCAAGTTCGCGGTGGCGGTCAAGCGGTTCGTCGGTTCCCCCGAGGGCCGCGTGACGGCGGTCGAGCTGCAGCAGGTCCGGGTGCAGAAGGACCCGGTTTCGGGTCGCCGCGAGGTCATCCCGGTCAACGACGAGGTCGAGACGCTCCCGGCGGACCTGGTCCTGCTGGCGATCGGCTTCGAGGGCGTCGAGGAGATGCCGCTGCTGTCCGGTCTCGGCTTGTCGTTGACCCGCCGGGGGACGCTGTCGTGTGGGGCGGACTGGCAGACGGAGACCCCAGGGGTGTTCGTCTGCGGCGACGCGCACCGCGGAGCATCGCTGGTGGTGTGGGCGATCGCGGAGGGCCGTTCGGTGGCCAACGCGGTCGACGCGTTCCTGACGGGGGCTTCGGACCTGCCGGCTCCGGTGCACCCTACGGCGTTGCCGCTCGCGGTCGTATGACGTTCGGTTCCCGAAAGCCCCCTCGCCGCCGGTGAGGGGGCTTTCGACCGTTTCGACCCATTACTCCGTCTGGTGGCTGTGCTCTGCGTACACGGCCAACTACTTTCGAGTAGCTGTGCACAATTCACTTCCGCGGAAGGTGGGGCGTCTTGAAGCACACGACTTTCCGAGCAGCGGTCGTCACCGCGATCCTCTCCCTCGCGTTCGCCCTGGCCGGCCCGCCCGCCCAGGCCGCGCCGAAACCCTTCTGGACGCCCGATGCCATGCGGGCGGCCGTCCCGATGGACAACCTCGTCAAGGCACCTCGCGTGAGCCCCGAGGACGTGGCCAAAGGGGAAAGCGCCATCATCCGGAGCATCCCGAACGGCGGTGGGGCCTGGACCGGCGGCGGCAAGGTCACCCAGACCGCCGGCCGCGTGTTCTTCCTCTTCAACGGCCAGAAGGCCTCCTGCTCCGGCGATGCCGTGACCAGCACCAACGGCAGCGTCGTCGTCACCGCCGGGCACTGCGTCAAGTACCAGGGCACCTGGCACACCGAATGGGTCTTCGTGCCGGGCTACGACAACGGCAACGCGCCCTACGGCCAGTGGGCCGCGAAGTCCACGCTGACCACGCCGCAGTGGGAAGCCAGTGAGGACATGAACTACGACGTCGGCATGGCCGTCGTCAACCCGCTCGACGGGCAGCGGCTCACCGACGTCGTCGGCGCGCAGGGCATCGCCTTCAACCAGCCCAAGAACCAGAGCATGTACACCTTCGGCTACCCGGCCGCCGCGCCCTACGACGGCACGAAGCTGATCTACTGCAGCGGCAGCACCTTCACCGACTTCCTGCTCACCCAGGACCACGGCATGCGGTGCAACATGACCGGCGGCTCCAGCGGCGGGCCGTGGTTCCTGTCGTTCAACGAGGGCACCGGCACTGGCGTCCAGGCCTCGGTGAACAGCTTCGGCTACACCTTCCTGCCCGGCTACATGTTCGGGCCGTACTTCGGCACCGACGCGCAGAACCTGTACAACCGCGCACAAGCCGCGTGACGACCGTCAGTCCAGGGGAGGACTCCAGGGTCCGGCCCCTGGGCTGACGTCCGCGTCCACTCACGAGGCCACGCTCGGACCATGCGGAAATCGTTGGTACTCCTGGCTTTCCTGCCCCTGCTCGCCGCACCTCCGGCGGACGCGTCGCCGAGTCTCGAGTGGACGACGCCGTGCCCGGACTACGGCAGGTCGCCGTCGCCCACGGCCGGGCTCGAATGCGCGACCCTGCGCGTTCCGCTCGACTACGCGCACCCCGGACGCACCATCGAGCTGACGATCTCGCGGCACGCCGGCGTTCCCGGCAAGCGGCGCGGGGTCTTGCTGATGAACCCGGGCGGCCCGGGCAGTCCCGGGCTCGCCATGCCCGCCCAGCTGGTGCAGCGGATGGGCGCGTCGGGCCTGCCGGACGCCTACGACGTCATCGGGTTCGACCCGCGCGGCACCACCTACAGCACGCCCGTGACGTGCGCGATGACGCCCGAACAGCGCGGCTCGGTGCTGGGACCGTACGCGGACGGCCGACGTGACGTCGTCGCGACCGCGGCCGAGGCGCGGGCCGTGGCGAAGCAGTGCGGTGATGCGTCCACAAAGGACTTGCTGCCGCACATGACGACCGCGAACACCGCGCGTGACCTGGATCGGATCCGGGAAGCGCTGGGGGAGCGGAAGATCTCCTACTACGGCGTCTCGTACGGCAGCTACCTCGGTGCCGCCTACGCGTCGATGTTCCCGGACCGCGGCGACCGGATCGTGCTCGACAGCGTCCTCGGCCCGGCCGGTCTCGACGTCCGTGCGAACCAGCGCTTCGCCGAAGGCTTCGACGACCGGTTCCCGGACTTCGCCGCCTGGGCCGCCGCCCGCGACGACGTCTACCACCTGGGGCGGACACCCGCGGCGGTGACGGCGAAGTTCGCCGAGCTGGCCGCCGTCCGCGGACCGGAGTTCCGCGCGAACACGTGGAACGGGCTGTACGACGACGCGTTCTTCCCCGCGCTCGCGGCCGAGTGGGCGGGCACCGCTCGGGCGGCCGCGGGCCCGCTCGACGGCGACAACCACGCCGCCCTCCAGCTCCAGGTGCTCTGCAACGACTCGGACTGGCCCGAGCAGCTCGGTTACTACCAGCGCGCGGTCGAGCGCGAACGGGCGCGGCACCCGATGTTCGGGCCGGCGGCGGCGAACGTGAACCCGTGCGCGTTCTGGCCGGTCGAGCGAGCCGAACCGCCGGTGCGCGTCGGCGGTCCGGGGCCGGCCGACGTGCTGCTGGTGCAGAACGAGCGCGACCCGGCGACCCCGCTGTCCGGCGCCCGCGAAACGCGAGCGGCGTTCGGGAACCGGGCGCGGCTGGTGACCGTCGACGCGGGTGGGCACGGGGTTTTCACGCGGGACAACGCTTGCGGGAACGCGGCGGTGCTGGAGTACCTGCGTGACGGCGTCTTCCCCGCGGCCGACCGTTCCTGCTGAACGAACGCCGCGGGCGCCCGGTTCTCCGGCCGTGCGGACTTCCGCGGCACGAATGGCGAACCGGGCGAAGCCGGGTGGGGCGGGAACCCTATCCTGGTGTTCGTGAACTGGACTGTGGACGTCCCCGTCGACACCCTGCCCGAACTGCCGCCGCTGCCGCCCGGGCTGCGTGCCCGGCTCGACAAGGCGCTGGAGCTGCCCGCGGCGCAGCAGCCGGAGTGGCCCGACCCGGACGCGACCCGGCGGGTCCGCGGCGTGCTGGAGAGCGTGCCGCCGATCACGGTCCCGGCCGAGATCGACCGGCTGAAGGACCGGCTGGCGATGGTCGCCCGCGGCGAGGCGTTCCTGCTGCAGGGCGGTGACTGCGCGGAGACGTTCGAGTCCAACACCGAGCCGCACATCCGCGCCAACCTGCGCACGCTGCTGCAGATGGCCGTCGTGCTGACCTACGGCGCGAGCCTGCCGGTGGTCAAGGTCGGGCGCATCGCCGGCCAGTACGCGAAGCCGCGTTCGGCGGCGACGGACGCGCTGGGCCTGCCGGTCTACCGCGGCGACATCATCAACTCCCTCGTCGCCAAGCCCGAGCTGCGCGTGCCCGACCCCGGCCGGATGATCCGCGCCTACGCGAACGCGGGCGCGGCGATGAACCTCGTCCGCGCCCTCACCGGCGCCGGCATGGCCGACCTGCACCAGGTGCACGACTGGAACAAGGACTTCGTCTCGGCGTCCCCGGCGGCGCAGCGCTTCGAGGCGCTGGCCAACGAGATCGACCGCGGCCTGCGGTTCATGTCGGCGTGCGGCGTCACGGACACCTCGCTGCAGTCCACCGAGATCTTCGCCAGCCACGAGGCGCTGCTGCTCGACTACGAGCGGTCGATGCTGCGGCTGGACAAGGCCGACGCGGCCAACCCGAAGCTCTACAACCTGTCCTCGCACTTCCTGTGGATCGGGGAGCGGACCCGCCAGCTGGACGGCGCGCACATCGCGTTCGCCGAGCTGCTGGCCAACCCGATCGGGTTGAAGATCGGCCCGACGACCACGCCCGAGCAGGCACTGGAGTACGTCGAGCGGCTCGACCCGCGCTTCGAGCCGGGCCGCCTGACGCTCATCTCCCGCATGGGCAACGGCAAGGTCCGCGAGGTGCTGCCGGCGATCGTCGAGAAGGTCGAGGCCTCCGGCCACAAGATCATCTGGCAGTGCGACCCGATGCACGGCAACACGCACGAGTCGTCCACCGGGTACAAGACCCGCCACTTCGACCGGATCGTCGACGAGGTCCAGGGCTTCTTCGAGGTCCACAACCAGCTGGGCACCTACCCGGGCGGCATCCACGTCGAGCTGACCGGCGAGGACGTCACCGAGTGCCTGGGCGGGGCCCAGGAGATCTCGGACATCGACCTGTCGGGCCGCTACGAGACCGCCTGCGACCCGCGCCTGAACACCCAGCAGTCGCTGGAACTGGCGTTCCTCGTCGCGGAGATGCTGCGCGGCTAGCTAGGCCCCGGCGCCGCCGTCGACCGGCACGATCGCCCCGGTCACCATGGCCGCGCGGTCGCTGAGCAGCCACGCGGCCGCTTCGGCGACCTCGCGGGGTTCGGCCATGCGCCCGAGCGGGATCGAGGCGGTGATCTGCTTGACGACGCCGGGTGAGGCCGCTTCCCACGCGTCGATCATGTCCGTGGCGGTCCCGCCCGGGGTGATGCCGTTGACCCGGATGCCGTGCGGGCCCCAGGTCACGGCCGCGGTCTCGGTGAGGCTGTTCAGCGCGCGCTTCATGGCGCCGTAGGCGGGCAGGGCGGGGTTGGCGCGGCGGCTGCCGATGCTGGAGGTGTTCACGATCGCCCCGCCGGTGCCGCGGCGCATGAGCTCCGCTTCGGCGGCCATGGCGGTCCAGTGCGCGCGGAAGTTCACCGCGAACTGCTCGTCGATGTCCTCCTCGGCGGTCGTCTCGAGCGGGCCGGGCCGCTGGATGGCGGCGCCGTTGTTGAACGCCCCGTCGAGACGGCCGTGGAGCCGCTCGACGCGGGCGACGGCGGCCCGGATGCTCGCGGGGTCGGCCAGGTCCAGCGCGACCGTGTCGGCGGTGCCACCCGTGTCGCGGATCTCGCCGGCGACGCGGTCGAGGGCCTCGGTGCCGCGCGAGGCCAGCACGACGGCCGCGCCTTCCCGGGCGAAGAGACGGGCCGCGGCCGCGCCGATGCCGCGGCTGGCGCCGGTGATGAGGACGACCTTGCCGGTGAGCAGGCCGATCGGGTTCGTGTTCGTCATGCTGCCGACGCTGCCCCGGTCCGCGCCCCGGAGGCAGGCACAAGCCGTACCAGGATCCGGCGCCGGACCCTCCGCATACTGGTGAGGTGGACAAACAAGAGCTCGGGGCGTTCCTCCGCAGCCGTCGTGAGCGGCTGCGGCCGCAGGACGTCGGCCTGCCCGCCGGGCCGCGCCGGCGGACGCCGGGCCTGCGCCGCGAGGAGGTAGCGGTGCTCGCGCACATCTCCACCGAGTACTACGTCCGCCTCGAGCAGGGCCGGGCACCGCGTCCGTCGGGCGAGGTCCTGGCCGGGATCGCCGAGGCCCTGCGGCTGACCGACGCCGAGTCCGCGCACCTGCACGTCGTGGCGGGGACCGCGCCGGTCCGGAGCGGCCTGCACCGCCGGGACGTGCGGCCCAGCATCCTCGCGCTGCTGCGGCGGCTGCCGCAGACGGCCGCCATCGTCATCTCGGCGACGTTCGAGGTGCTGGCGTGGAACGACCTCGCGGCGGCGCTCATGGAGGACTTCGCCGGTCTCCCGCCCGAGCGGCGCAACCTCGCCCGCAAGGCGTTCCTCGGACCGGCCGAGCCGCCGTACGGGATATCCGACGCGGCCGAGTTCCGGCTCACGGTCGTCATGGAACTGCGCGCCACGCTGGCCCGCTATCCCGCGGATCCGGCGGTGCGCGGGCTGGTCGACGAGCTGCGCGCGGGCAGCGCCGACTTCGCCCGGCTGTGGGAGCGGCACGACGTCCAGGCGACGCCGGTGCTCACGAAGACGTTCCGCCACCCGGCCGTGGGCGAGGTGACCGTCGACTGCGACTCCCTCGCCCTGCCCGAGTCCGACCAGCACCTGGTGCTGTACACGGCGCCGCCCGGTTCTCGCGGCGCCGAGGCGCTGGCGTTCCTGGAAGTGGTGGGCGTCGCCCCCTGAGTCAGGAGGCGTCGACCAGCCGGGCCGCGGACTTCAGCACCGCGTCCCGCAGGGAACCCACGTCCGGGACCGCCTCGCCGTTGACCTGCAGTCCGATGTGGACCGAGTCGCGGTAGGTCGCCACCGCGATGCCGACCGCGTGGCGCGGGGCCAGCGGGACGAAGGGGTACACCTCGGCCAGCCGGGCGCCGCCGAGGGACAGCCGGGCCGGGGGCACCGGGACCGTCGTGATCACCAGGTCGAACAGCATCGGCGCGGCCAGGCCCGCCGTGCGCGTGCCCAGGCGGTGCAGCAGCGGCGGGACGCGGCCGGCCAGCAGCGGCAACGCGCCGGCGCCGCGGCTCGGGCCCGCCGCCTTGTTGCGGGTCATCGCCCGGCGGACCACGCGCAGCCGCTCGACCGGGTCGTCCTCGCCGACCGGCAGGTCGCACAGGTACCCCGACAGCTTGTTGCCGCCGAGCTGGTCGCCCGCCCGGCCGCGCACGCTCACCGGGATCAGCGCGCGCAGCGTGCGCCCGTCGGCGCGGTGGCCGCGGTTCACCAGCCATTCGCGCAGTGCGCCGGAAAGCACCGCCAGCACGACGTCGTTGGTCGTGCCGCCGTGGGCCTTGCGCACGCGGCGCAGCTCGCTCAGCGGCAGCCGGACGAACCCGAGCCGGCGCTCGGCCGACTGCGGCGCCGACACCGGCGACAGCGGCGGCCGCGCGGCCCGCACGAGCGACGACGCGATCCCGGCCGTCTCGTTCGCCTGGCCCCAGACCGTGCCCAGCGCGCCCTTCACGGTGTCCAAAGTGGACCGCGGTGCCGGGATCCGCGGGGTCGGAGCGGATATCCGCTCCGGCAGCTTGACGCCGTCGAGCAGGCCGGCCGCGACCGCGTACGCGCCGGCGCCGTCGGTGAGCGCGTGGTGGAGTTTCAGCAGCAGAGCGAACTTCCCGTCCGGCAGCCCGGTCACCAGGGTGAGGTGCCACAGCGGCCGCGAGGTGTCGAGCGGCTCGGCGATCCACCGCGACGCGTACGCCGCGAGCGGGTCCGGTTCGTACAGTGAGCTGAGCGTCGCGTGGTGGACGTGGTCGGCGGCGTCGAAGCCGGGGTCGTCGGCCCAGCTGGCCGAGCCCGGCGGGAACAGCTCCGCGCGGGCGCGCTGGCGCAGCTTCGGCAGCCGCGCGGCGCGCTCGGCCAGCACCGCGGTCAGCGCGGCGGGGTCCACCGGGCCGCGGGCGGTGAAGGTGACCACCGCCCCCATGTGCATCGGGGAGTTTTCGCTTTCCAGGCACAGGAAAGCGACGTCGAGTGCGCTGAGCGGCGAGCCTGCCATGGGCGACCTTTCCGGGTTCGCGGGTGTGCACGGCCACGTGCGTCGGAAGGGGAGGAACCCACCACACCAGCCCGACGTGACAGCCGGGTGGTCGAAGTGTTTCCACGACGCTAACTACCCACCCCGTTCATCCATTCGAGATACCCCGGGCGCCGGTGCCCGGGGTCACAGATCAAGAAAAACGTTCAGCTTTCCGGCGCAGGCGGGGGTTCTTCCGCCCGGGCCACGGCGGTCCCCCATTCGGGGGTGAGCGCCACCTGCTTGCCGACGCGGCGCACCGGCAGGCCGTTCACCTGCCGCTTGCCGAGCCCCGGCCAGATCTCCGCGGCGTCCTTCGCCGCGGCCCGGATCGCGCCGCCGTCGAGGGTCGTGCGCGTCTCGGGGATTTCGCGGTCGGTCCACTGGACGACCAGCTTCAGCGGGCCGGCCGGCGGGAGCGGCCACAGGAACACTTCGTGCTCGACGGCGAAGCGCGTGCCGCCGACGGGGTGCGCCCGCAGCACCGGTTCCTCCGGTTCGGACGCCGACGGCACCGAGACGGCCTCGGAGCTCGCCCGGCTGCCGTCGGCGTAGAGCACGCCGACGAGCAGCCCGTTGTAGTCGGGTTTGCGCCGGTGGTCGATCAGGCCCTCGGCGGGGTCGTCGACCAGGCTGTCGCGCGAGTACACGGTGATGCGCAGGGTGAGCGCCTGCGGCCACACCTCGACCGCCCGGAGCGCCACGATCGTGCGCTCGGAGCGGCCCAGCGGCTGCGCCAGGGGCAGCACGGCCGGGACGATGTGTTCACGTGGGGGATCGGTCCAGTGCCGGCCGTTGAACGCGTACAGCTCCTGTTCCGGGACGGGGAACAGGGGACGCTCGCGGGGACCGCCGGTGAAGAAGCCGCTCATCGGTCGGCCCGCGACACGCTGTCCGGCACCATGCGCCCACGGTAGGACACCGGCCCGGGAATTGCCGCCCCCGAACGGGCGTACGGCCCTTGCCTCCCGTGATCCGGGACACAAGGGCCGTACGCAGCGTGATCCGCCGGTCGCGCACCGAGCGAGGCTCGCCCCCGCTCGCCCGGGTCGCCGACCGGTGCTGAAGGGCACCTTCCTCGCATGAGATGGGAGAAAGGTGCCCTTCAGCGCATCACATGAGACGAAGGTGCCCTTCAGCCCGCACGTCAGTCGGTCAGCTTGAGCTCGCCGTTCGACTGGGCCTGCTTCTCCAGTTCCTTCTCCGCCGGCTTGCCCATCGCGTCCATCAGCTGCCGGGCCAGGCCGAGGCCCGTCCCGCCGAGCGACAACGCCTTCGCGAACATGTCCGACATCCCGTCCGCGCCGTTGAGCACGACCATGTGGTCGACGTTGCCGAACGCACTCGCGCCCGCCTCGACGATCTCCGGCCAGCGCTCGGCCAGCTGCTGCGCCACGACGGCTTCCTGGTTCTCCGCCAGCGCCGCCGCGCGGGCCTTGATCGCGTCCGCCTCGGCGAGACCCTTCGCGCGGGCCGATTCGGCTTCCGCCAGGCCGCGCGCCTTCGCGGCCTCCGCCTCGGCCAGGCCGCGCGCCTTGGCCGCGGCCGCCTCCGCTTCACCGGTCGCCCGGGTCGCGCCGGCCGCCGCCTCCGCGCGGGCCTTCGTGGCCTGCGCCTCGGCCTCGGCCGCCGTCTTCACGCGCGTCGCGTCCGCCGCCGCCCGCAGCTCCGTCTCCTTCGCCTCGGCCTGCGCCTTCGCGATCGAAGCGTCACGAGCCGCGTCGGCCGTCGTACGCGTGTCGTACGCCTTCGCGTCGGCCGGCTTGCGGACCTGCGACTGCAGCCGCTGCTCGGCCAGCGCCGCTTCCAGCTCCGCCGCCCGCGTCTCCTGGACGACGACCTCCTGGCGCGCGGTCGCCTCGGCCAGCGGCCCCGACTGCGACGCCTTCGCCCGCGCCTGGTCCACCTCGGCCTGGTAGCCGGCCTGCTGGATCTGGCTCTCGCGGACCGCGGCTGCCTTCTTCGCCGCGGAGACCTGCTCGACCTCGGCGGCCTCCTGGTCGCTGCGCGCCTCGGCGATGCGGGCCGACGCGGCGATCGCGGCGGCGTGCGGCTTGCCGAGGTTGGTGATGTAGCCCGACTCGTCGTCGATCTCCTGGATCTGCAGCGAGTCGACGATCAGCCCCAGCTTGATCATCTCCGTCGCCGAGGACTGCCGGACCTCGCCGGTCAGCGCGTCCCGGTTGTGGATCATCTCCTCGATGGTCAGCCCGCCCACGATCGAGCGCAGGTGCCCGGAGAACAGCTCGTGGATCGTGTCGTTCATGCCCTTCTGCTGGTCCAGGAACCGGCGGGCGGCGTTGGCGATCGAGGCGAAGTCGTCCCCGACCTTGTAGATGACGACCGCTCGCACGGTGACCGGCAGCCCCTGCTTGGTGACGCACGAGACCTGCAGGTTGACACCGCGCGTGTCCAGCGACAGCCGGCGCGCGGTCTGGAAGCCGGGCAGGACGTTCACGCCGCGACCGGTGATGATCTTGAACCCCAGGCTGTCCGCGGTGTCCGCGCGGTCGACCCGGACGCCCAGCCCGGAGATGATCAGGGCTTCGTTCGGCTCGGCGACCTTGTACAGCAGCCGCAGGATCCCGAAGATCACCACCAGCGCGACGACGAGCCCACCTACCGAATACAGCAGGATTTCCACGAGACTCATGGCACCGACCCCCTCGCTCTTCTGTTGTGGGTGTGTTGGTGCCCCTTCGACGCCGTCAGCGGCTCAACGGTTGCCACCGCTCGACATAAACCGTCCGCGGGGGTTCGAAGTCCACGACGAGCACCTGCGTGCCGGAGCTGAACGACTCGTCCGGGTCGGCCGGGTAGGCGTAGAACGCCTCCGTGCCGCCCCGAACGTTCAGCAGGACCTCGCCGATGAGGCCGGGGCCGATCGTGCCCGTGACGCGGCCTCGGCTGCCGATCATCCCCCGAAGCCCTTCAGCTTGACCTTGGAGCCCTTCTGCACGAACGTCCCCGGCTGCGGGTCCTGCTGGAAGACGAAGTCGAACCCGCCGCCGCCGTTGCCGCGGCCCCGGCCGCCGTCGCGGTCGGCCTTCAGCCCGGCCTGCTCGAGGATCTTCTGCGCGTCGTCGAACGAGCGGAACCGGACGTCGGGCACCTGGACGGCGTTGTTGACGAAGACGCCGATCCGCTTTTCCTTCGCCTGCGAGTTGGCCGGCGGGTCGGTCCGGGTGACGGCGCCGCCCGGGACCTCCTGCTTGAACTCCTCGCCGGCCTGGAACGGCTCGAACCCGGCCTGTTGCAGCAGCTGGAACGCCTCGTCCTTGCTGCGCCCGACGACGTCCGGGACCGGCGGCAGCGGGATCGGGCCCTTCGACACGATGATCGTGACCTGGCCGCCGATGTTCAGCTGGCTGCCCGCCGACGGCTCGGTGCGGATCACCGCGCCCTGCGGGACGTCGGCGTCGTAGTCGTCGGTGCCGCGCGCCGGGGTCAGCTGCGCGGTCTTGATCGCCTGCTCGGCGTCGGGCAGCGCGGTGCCCGGCCGGATGTCCGGCACGGTCGGGCGGCCCTTCGACAGCACGACCGACACCGTCGAGTTCGGCGCCAGCGACGTGCCCTCGGCGGGCTCGGCGCGCAGCACGGTGTTCGACGGGACCGAGTTGTCGTACTCCTGGCTGAACTGCGGGGTCAGCTTCACCGCGCGCAGCGCGTCGCCCGCCGCGGCCTGGTTGAGCCCGACGAGCTTCGGCACGGTCGCGGTCTTGTCGCCACCGGTGTCGGTGAGCATGAAGATGAACGCCGTGATCAGGCCGCCGAACAGCAGCACCGCGCCGGCGATGACGGCGATCTGCTTCCGGTTGTCGGCCGGCTTCTCCGGCTCCGGCTCGCTCCGGCGCCGCGCTGCGGGCGGCGGCACGGGCGGGATCTGCTGGGTGAAGCCCGGGGGCGGGGTGCCGGGGTGGCTCAGCGCCCGCGTCGCGTTCGGACGGTGCACCGGCATCGTCTTTTCGCTGTCCGGCGCCACCTGCGGGATCCGGGGGAGCGTGCGCTCGGTGTCGGCGAGGTCGCCCTGGCCGTGCGACACCGGAACCGGGACGGTCACCGGCAGCAGGCCCAGCTGCGCGCGCACCGCCGTCAGCTCGGTCAGGAACTCCCCGGCGTCGGCGGGGCGCAGCTCGGGGTCGCGCCGGGTCGCGCGGGTGATCAGCTCGTCGAGCTCCGGCGGCAGGTCCGGGCGCAGCGCGCTCGGCCGCGGGACGTCGTCGTTCACGTGCCGGTAGGCCACCGAGATCGCGGTGTCGCCGGTGTAGGGCACCTGCCCGGTGAGCATTTCGTAGAGCAGGATGCCCGCGGAGTAGACGTCGCCGCGTGCGGACGCCGCGCCGGTCTCGACCTGCTCCGGCGACAGGTAGGCGACCGTCCCGAGGATGACGCTCGAGCTGGTCGTGCCCGCGCTCGCGACGGCCCGGACCAGCCCGAAGTCGGCGACCTTGACCGCGCCGCCGGTGTGCGGCCCGGTCCGGCCGATCAGCACGTTCTCCGGCTTGACGTCCCGGTGCACCAGGCCCGACCGGTGCGCGGCGGCCAGCGCCGACAGCACCGGTTCGGCCACGCTCAGCGCCAGTGCGACGTCCAGCGGGCCCTTCTCGTCCAGCAGGTCGCGCAGGGTGCCGCCGTCCACCAGTTCCATCACCAGGAAGGCGAGGCCCGACTCGGCGCCCTGGGGCAGGTCGAACCCCTGGTCGTGCACCGCCACCACGTGCGGGTGGTGCAGCTGGGCCGCCGACTGCGCTTCCCGGACGAAGCGGTCCACGAACGACCGGTCGTCGGCGAACCGCGGGTCCATGATCTTGATCGCGACCGGACGGTCCAGCCGGGTGTCCGTCCCCCGGTAGACGGAAGACATCCCCCCGTGCGCGAGCAGCCGGTCCACCCGGTAGCGCCGCTCGAGGAGCGTGCCGACCAGGCCGGGTTGGGTGCGAGTCACGAGTATGGATCGTACGGAACCGGCCACGGTTCGTGGAGGAGACCTCGCGGGTCACCCGTGCGCACTAGCGGGAGTGGGTGCGGAATGTGGCAGAGTGTCACGTGTGAGTGGGATTCCTGTCGCCGACGACGTCCTCGACACCGCCATCGCGGTTCTTCCGCTGGCGGAGGTGGCGAACGTCCTCGGGACCTCCGCCAACAAGGTCCGCCAGATGCTGCGCGACGGGCAGCTGATCGCCCTCAAGCGCGGCGGTGACCTGTGCGTTCCCAGCGACTTCTTCGTCAAGGACGGCGTCGTCAAGGGCCTGGCCGGCACGATCACGGTGCTCGCCGACTCCGGGTTTTCGCGGACCGAGATGCTGCGCTGGCTCTTCGAGACCGACGAGAGCCTGCCGGGCAGGACCCCGGTCAACGCCCTGCGCACCAGCCACGGCACCGAGGTCAAGCGGCGCGCGCAGGCGATGGCGTTCTGACCTGCTCGAACAGGCCGCGGCGCCGAGCTGGACGACCGCGGCGGCGAGCAGGCACGCCGGCAGCGACCACGCCGCGAGCGGGCCGGCCAAGGCCGCTCCCGCCGCGAGGCCGGTGATCTTCACGCTCGCCGCCGTCGTGAACACCTGAGCCCGCACGTGCTCCGGCGCTTCCCGGTGGCGGATCGCGAACAAGGCTGTGAGCTGCGGTCCTTCGGCGATTCCGGCGATCGCGGCGGCCGCCACCAGCGAGACGGGGTCCCGGCCGACGGCCGCCAGTGCGGCGCTCGCGGCCAGGACGAGCGTGCTCAGCAGGACGATCCGGTCCGGTGACCACGGCAGCGGTTTTCGCGTGAAGACCGCGTTGGCCAGCAGGGACGTGACCGCGAGGACGGTCAGCAGGAGGGCGCCGTCCGCTGGGCCTCGGAGGTGAGCCGCCCCGAGCAAGGGGTAACAGACGGTGACCATGCCGATGCCCGCACAGGAGATCGTCGACGCCGTCGTCGCGCGCCTCAGGGATGCGTTGCGGACGAGGATCGTGAAGCCGTCTCGGAGGTTCGTTTTCGCCTGGGGTCGCTTCCTCGGGAGACGCCACGCGATCGGCGTGGCCGCCGCGACGAGGAGGACCGCCGCGACCATGCCGGTGGGGCCGCCGAGGAGCCCCGCGAGGCCGGGACCGGCCAGGGCGGCGGCGGTGAAGGTCAGGGCGTCCTGTCGGCTGGCTTTTTCGAGCCGCGGCTGGGCGACGCCGGGCAGCTGGGCCGTCCAGCCGCCGGCGATGGCCGGGTTGAGCAGGCCGGTCACGACGGCGACGGCGACCACGCTCGCGAGCGGCAGGTGCCCGAACGCCGCGGCGACGACGGCGAGCCCACCGGCGTACCCGGCGAGGCCGGCGGCGAGCAGCCGGCCGGGCCGGGGACTGCGATCGAGGAAGGCGCCGAAGACGGGCCCGCCCCCGGCGGCGGCCGCGGTCAGCCCGGCGAGCAGCGCCGCCCCGGCGTGCGGACCCTCCTGGAGCCCGAGCAGGAGCAGCGCGGGGCCGGACAGCTCGTCGCCGGTCCGGGCGAGCGTCGCGCCGACCAGGTAACGCCTCAGCATGGGCAAGACGTTACAGTGGGGTATGGCCTTTCCGCACCGGGATTCCGTGCAGCGCGCGGTCGACCTGCTGGGTGTGCTGCTGGAGCCGGACTGTTCTCCGCCGGCCGTCGCGTGCGTCTTGCGCGAACACGGCGAACCGGACGTCCGGCTGTCGGCCGCGGACGTCTCGGAGTTGCGGAGGGCTGCTTTTGAACTGCGCGAGGTGTTCGCGGCCCCGGACGTGGCTACGGCAGCTTCGGTGCTGAACGCGTTGTTCGCGGCGTATGCGGGACCACCGCGCCTGACGGACCACGAAGAGGGCTACGGCTGGCACCTGCACGTGGACGCCGCGGACGACGGGCCGTGGGGAGCGTGGCTGGTGACGTCGTCGGCGCTGGGGCTGGCATCGCTGCTGGCCGAGCGCCAGGACGTGCCGGGAGGGTTGTGCGCGTCGCCGTCGTGCGGGAAGCCGTTCGCCCACACGGGCGGGGGAAGCCCGAAGAGGTACTGCTCACCCCGGTGCGCGACGAGGGAAAGGGTCGCCGCGCACCGGGCCACCCGACCGGTCAACCGATGAAGTCGCCGGGCCGGCGAGCAGGGGCTTCCGGCCTGTTTTCGTCGCACGAAGTAACAGGGGCTCGAAGAAGTGCGACCACGCGGAGGTACGCGCCCGCACACCGAGAATCGAGCACGCATGTCCGTCCCCGGAACCCGGCCGCCGACACCCGCCCGGACGAAGCACCCCAAGTGGCCCTGGATCACCGCTGCGGTGGCGGCCGCCGTCATCGTCGGCTCGATCTCGGTCGCGACCGCGCCGAAGCCGGCACTGACGGCTGACGCGACCTCGCTGGTGAGCACGACCGAGCCCGTCCGCACGACGGACCCGGCCGCCGCGGCAGCCGAGAGCTCGGTCGCGAAGGCAAGCCAGGAAGCGGAAGAGAGCCGTGCCTCGGAATCGGCGCGCCGGTCCTCGGCCGCGGCGGCCAGTTCTTCGGCCGCCGCAGAGGCACAGCGCAAGGCCGACGAGGAGGCCCAGCGCAAGGCAGACCGGATCACCTACAGCGTCACGACGACCGGCTCCGGGATCTCGACGGTCACGTACTCGAAGCCGGACTTCAACATCTCGCAGGAAACCGATGTCCGCGGCCGGAAGTGGTCGAAGACCATCGACACCGACGGGGATGACGTGAGCGTCGGTCTGAATGCGCAGAATTCCGGCGGAGGCACGATCACTTGCCGGATCACCCGCGGCAACGGGTTCGTCGTGGCCGAGAACAGCAGCTCCGGCGAGTACGCGGTCGTCAGCTGCGGCTGAGAAAGGCCCGTCCCGGAACGCCGAGACGGGCCTCCGCGGCACTCAGCCGGTGGTCTTGTCGCGCCAGGCGATCCACTTCTTGAGGGCGTCCAGGTCGTAGTCCGGGCCGCCGACCCCGACCGTGAACGTCGTGACGCCCAGTTCGAGGAGCTTCGGGCCCAGCTCGTCCGGCTCGCCCTGCACGCCGCACGACCGCTCGATCTCGCTCGGGTCGCGGCCGACGTCCGCGCAGTGCTGGTCGAGGATCTTCACCTTGCGCTCGACGACCTCCGGGTCGCCGAAGCCGTGCCAGATGTCGCCGTGCTTGGCCACGAGCTTGAGCGTCTTCTTCTCGCCGCCGCCGCCGATCAGGACCGGGATCTTGCGCGTCGGGGCCGGGTTCAGCTTGCCCAGGCGGGACTCGATGCGGGGGAGCGACTCGGCGAGGTCGTCGAGGCGGCCGCCCGCGGTGCCGAACTCGTAGCCGTACTCGTCGTAGTCCTTCTCGAACCAGCCCGAGCCGATGCCGAGGATGAGCCGCCCGCCGGAGATGTGGTCCACCGTGCGCGCCATGTCGGCCAGCAGCTCGGGGTTGCGGTAGCTGTTGCAGGTCACCAGCGCGCCGATCTCCACGCGGGACGTCGACTCCGCCCACGCGCCCAGCATCGTCCAGCACTCGAAGTGCGCACCGTCGGGATCGCCGTACAGCGGGTAGAAGTGATCCCAGTTGAAGACGATGTCGGCCCCGAGGTCCTCGGCGGCCGACGCGGTGCGCCGGATGGTGTCGTAGTCGGCGTGCTGCGGCTGGAGCTGCAGGCCGATCCGGATGCGTCGTTCGGTCATGATCGCAGCCTACGACCGCTTCCGAACGTCTCGCGCGCCCAGACCGTGGTCAACGGGGGTAGTGCGACTACCAGCCTGCGCGACTTCGGGACCACCGCCCGCCGGGTGAGGATGTCGTAGTCCAGGGCCTCGATCTCGTCGAGGATCCCCTCGTACAGCGTCAACGCCGTCCGCACGCACGGCCGCGATTCCGGGAGCAGCTGCGCAACCCCCGCCTCCGCCCGCCGGTACACCGCCCGCGTGCGCGCGACGAAGTACGCCAGCGCCGCCCGGATCCGCGGGTCCGGCCGCCGTTGTTCGAGCAACGAACGCGAGACGCCGAACGCGGCCAGCTCGTCGAGCGGCAGGTACAGGCGCCCCCGGTCGAGGTCTTCGCCGACGTCGCGCAGGAAGTTCGTCAGCTGGAACGCCTCACCGAGTGCGATCGCCCCCGGCTCGGCGTCGGACAGCGGCCCGATCGTGCCGAACACCGGCAGCATCTGCAGCCCGATCACCGCGGCCGAGCCGTACATGTATTCGCCGAGCTCGGCGAACGTCCGGTACTCGACCGGCGAAAGGTCCATCCGCATGGACTTCAGGAACGCGTCGAACAACCCGCGCGCGATGCCGTAGCGCCGCACGGTGTCGGCCAGGGCCACGAGCACCGGGTCCGCCGGGGTCCCGCCGTCGTAGACGACGTCCACCATCGCCGCGACGCGGTCCAGCGACTCGGCCGGGTCGCTGCCCGGCTCCGGGTTGTCGACCAGTTCGTCGGCCATCCGCGCGAAGCCGTACAGCGTGTGCGCGGCCGGGCGGGCCCGCGCCGGCAGCAGCCGGGTGGCCAGGAAGAACGTGCGCCCGAAGTGCGCGTTGATGCGGCGGCACTCCGTGTACGCGGCGCGCAGCTCCGGCGCCGTGATGCCCGCGGCGTCGAGTTCCTTCACCGGCCGGTGATCCTTTCCGCTGCCAGTCGTCCGGAAATGAGCACCGGCGGGATGCCGACGCCGGGGGTGGTACCGCAGCCGGCGAGCACGACGTTGCCCGCCGCGCGCACCAGGTTCGCCGGCCGGAACGGGCCGGTCTGCGCGAACGTGTGCGCCAGCGAGAACGGCGTCCCGGCGGCGAGCCCGCGGGCCGCCCAGTCCGCCGGGGTGATCGTCTCGTCGACGGTGAACTCGTCGCCGAACCCGGTCAGCCCGCGCGCTTCGAGCGTGCGAAGGAGCTCTTCGCGGTACGGCTCGCGGACGCGGTCCCAGTCGATCGGCCCGCTGCGCAGGTTCGGCGCCGGCGCGAGCACCGAGACGATCTCTCCGCCGCGCCCGGCCAGCCCCGGGTCGGTCGCCGTCGGCCGCGTGACCAGCAGCGACGGGTCGCTCATGAGCTTGCCCTCGCGGATGATCTCCGCGAACGTCCGTTCCCAGGCGTCGCCGAAGAAGATCGTGTGGTGCCCGAGGTCCCACTTTTCGGTGGTCCGCCCGTGCAGGACGACGGCGGACGGCGAGTAGCGCAGCGGCAGCGGCCGCCGCGGCCGCGCGCCGATGAGCCGGTACGCCGTGCTCAGCTCGGTCGCCAGCACGACGGCGTCGCACGCGATCCGCTCGCCCGAGCGCGTCCGGACCGCGCGCACCCGCGAATTCACCCGTTCGAGCCAGGCGGCTTCGGTGCCGAACCGGACGTCGGCGCCCGCCCGCGCAGCCGCGCCGGTCATCGCCCGGCCGATCTCGCCCATCCCGCCTTCGGGGTAGTAGACGCCGCCGACCGTGTCCATGTAGGCGATGACGCCGTACGCGCCGATCGCGCTCGCCGGATCCAAGCCCGCGTAGAGCGCCTGGAAGGTGAACAGCCGCCGGACGCGCTCGTCGAGCAGGTACCGGCCGACGCGCGGGCCGAGCCGCCCGAACCCGCCCAGCGCGGCGAGCTTCGCCAGTTCGGGGCGGGCGAGGTCGGCCGGCGAATCGAAGTTGGTCCCGATGAACCGGTCCTTCTGCGCGGCGTACAGCTCGGTCAGCCAGCGTCGCAGCGCCCGGTAGCCCACCGCTTCGCGAGCGCCGGCGAACTCGCGGATCGCGGCTTCCATCGCGTCGCCGTCGGTGTGCAGCGCCAGTTCCGAGCCGTCGGCGAACCGCGCCCGGTACGCCGGGTCGAGCCTGGTCAGCCGCAGGTTCTTGGCCAGCGGCTCGCCGACCGCGGCGAACGCCTCTTCGAGCAGTTCGGGCATGGTCAGCACGCTCGCGCCGGTGTCCACGGCGTTGCCGTCGAAGTTCTCCTGCCCGGCGCGCCCGCCCGGGGTGTCCGCCTGCTCCAGCAGCGTGACGCGCCGGCCGGCGCCGAGCAGGTGCAGCGTCGCCGAAAGCCCGGCCAGGCCGGCGCCGATGACGACGACGTGGTCGGCCGGCCCGTCTACCGTCCGCACGTCAGTACGTCCGCTGGGTGGCCTTGACGACCAGCCCGGTCAGCGCCTCGGGCGCGGGCTCGGCCAGGTGCGCGCGCTCCAGCGCGGCCATCGCCGCCGTCGTGAGCTCGTCGATCCGCCGCTCCACGGCGTCGACCGCGCCGACCTGCCGCAACGCCATCCGGACGGTCTCGACGCCCTCGTCGGAGAGGTCGGCGTCGCCGATCGCGTCGGCGATGACCGTCGCCGCGGCCGTCTCACCCTTCTCCGCGGCGAGCTGCAGACCGAGCGCGACGAGCAGCGTGCGCTTGCCCTCACGCAGGTCGTCGCCGGCGGGCTTGCCGGTGACCGACGGGTCGCCGAACACGCCCAGGAGGTCGTCACGCAGCTGGAACGCGACGCCGACCTCGCCGCCGAACTCCAGCAGCGTGGCGATCAGCTCGGGCGAGGCCCCGCCGAGCGCGGCGCCCAGGTGCAGCGGCCGCTGGACGGTGTAGGCGGCGGTCTTGAGCCGGTCGATCTTCAGCGCGGCCTCGACGGAGGCGTCGCCGGTGGCCTGCGTGCGGACGTCGAGGTACTGGCCGGCGAGGACTTCGGTGCGCATCGCGCGCCAGGCCGGGCGCGCCGCGGCCAGCGTCTCGGCGGGCAGGGACGCGTCGGCGAACATGTCGTCCGCCCAGGCCAGGGCCAGGTCGCCGACGAGCACCGCGGTGGCCAGGCCGAACGTCGCGGGGGAGCCGAGCCAGCCCCGGTCGGCGTGCAGCTTCGCGCCCGCGATGTGCACGGTCGGGAAGCCGCGGCGGGAGTCGGAGGAGTCGATGAGGTCGTCGTGGATCAGCGCGCACGCCTGGATCAGCTCGAGGCTGGCCACCGCCTGCAGCACGCCCTCGGCGTCCGCGCCCGCCGGGTCGCCGCCCGCGCCGCGCCAGCCCCACCAGGCGAACGTCGGGCGCAAGCGCTTGCCACCGTTCAGCACGAACCCGCGCAGCGCGTCGATCCCCGCGGCCACGGTCGGCTCGGTGTCCAGGATCGCGGTGCCCGCCCGCTCGAGGAACCCGGCCAGCGCGCGCTCGACGTGGGCGGGCAGGTCGGCGTCGGAGACGGGCGCGTTCATCCCGCCATCCTCGCGGAACCGGCGGGGCCGCGGGCCGCCGGGGCACCCGGATGTGGCGAATCAGACTCCGGCCGTGACCGGCGCCCAGAAGGGCCCGGTGAGGCCCGCTTCGGCGAAGTAGGCGACCGCACCGTCGGGCTCGCGGCGCCGGTAGCCGCGCTCGAGCCGGCCCGCGTACCAGCCGCGGGCGAGCCGCCAGAGCGTGACGAGGTCCATCACGTACCCCTTGGCCTGCCCGGTCGCCGCGAGCCAGGCGTCCACACAGGACTCACAGCAGAACAGCCGCTGGTTGCCGCAGGTGTGCAGCACGTCGTCCCACATCCGCGCGGCGGGCACGAGGAAGTGCGCCACCTGCGCGCCTTCCGGCGGTTTCGCCCGGTCCACGACCAGCGCGTGCGGCTGGGCGCAGCCGGGGCAGCGGGTCGCGACGAGCACCTCGGGCTCGTCCTCGACCAGGTGGGGGATGGCGAACGAGTCCCACGCGCAGCCGCCCCACCACAGCGTGTGCGAGCCCATCACGGAGAAGCCGAGCGACCGCGCGGCGAACGGGTGGGCCAGCACGACGTGCTCGCACTCGTCGAGCACCAGGTGGTGGGCGCCGGCGAGGCGGTGCAGGGCCTGCTTGGCGACGGCGAGCGACCCGCCCGCGGCGTCGGCCAGCTCCGGCCCGGTCGGCGCGCGGCCGCGGTCGGCGAAGGCGTGGTAAACGGCCAGGCGGACGTCCTCGTCCCAGCTCGCGTCGTCATCCCTCATCGCTCACTCCTGTATCGAGTCTAGAGCCGGGGCCCTTAACATTCGAGGTATGACGTCGGTGATCGAGCGGTTGCGCGGAGACGGGCCGAAGTTCTCCATCGAGTTCTTCCCACCCCGGGACGCGGCGGACGAGGCCGTCCTGTGGAAGGCGATCCGGGAGCTCGAGCCGTACGACCCGGCCTACATGTCGATCACCTACGGCGCCGGCGGCTCCAGCCGCGACGGCACGATCCGCAGCATCGCCCGCGTCGCGACCGAGACGACGCTGGTGCCGATGGCGCACCTGACCGCGGTCAACCACTCCGTCGCCGAGCTGCGGAACGTGATCGGCTGGTACGCCTCCGTCGGCGTCCGCAACGTCCTCGCGCTGCGCGGCGACCCGCCGGGCGACGTCTACGGCGACTGGATCCCGCACCCCGACGGCCTGACCTACGCCGAAGAGCTGGTCCAGCTGGTCCGCGAGCTGGGCGACTTCTGCGTCGGCGTCTCGGCGTCGACCTACGGCCACCCGCGCTCGCCCGACCTGGAGTCGGACACGAAGTACCTGGTCCGCAAGCTGCGCGCGGGCGCCGACTTCGCGATCGCGCAGCTGTTCCACGACGCCGAGGACTTCCTCCGGCTGCGCGACCGGGTCGCCGCGACCGGCTGCGACGTCCCGGTGCTGCCCGGCGTCATGCCCCTGACGACCATGCGGACCCTGCAGACGACGATCAAGCTCTCCGGCGCACCGGCGCCGCGCAAGCTCCTGGACCGGCTCGAACCGCTGGCCGACGACCCGAAGGCGTTCCGCGCGGCGGGCATCGACGTCATCACCGAGCTGTGCGAGAAGCTGATCGCCGAGGGCGTGCCGAACCTGCACTTCTACACGTTCAACCGGTCCAAGGCGACGCGCGAGGTGATCGCGCGGCTGGGGCTCGTCCCGGCCCGTGCTTAAGTACGTACCACCGGGTCGTGGTGGCCCGGTAGCGTGCGGCGCATGGCTTCTACTGCTTCCGACGGCGTGCACGACATCTGTGACCGCTACGTCGACGACTACGCGGCCGTCGACCCGGTCGCCGCGACCGCTTACGGCGTCAAGGGCTACGACGACCGGCTGACCGACTACTCGGCGGACGGGTTCGCCGAGCGCGCCGGGCTCGCCGCGCGGGCGCACGCCGCCGTCACCGCCGCCGAGCCGCGCGACGCCGCCGAGCGCGCCGCCAAGGCCGTGTTCACCGAGCGCGTCGGCCTGGAGCTGGAGATCCACGAGGCCGGCCTCGACGTGGCGAGCCTGAACGTCATCTCCAGCCCGGTGCAGGAGCTGCGGATGGCGTTCGACCTGATGCCGCTGGAGACCGAGCAGGACTGGGCGACCGTCTCGGCCCGCATCGGCGAGGTCCCGCGGGCGCTGGCGAACGTCCGCAACGGCCTGCTCACGGCGGCCGACGCCGGGCACGTCGCGGCGTTGCGCCAGGTCGGGAAGGTCGCGGAGCAGTGCGAGACGTGGGCCGGCCTGAAGGACGAGAAGGGCTACTTCACCCAGCTCGTCGGTTCTTCGCAGGTGCCGGCGCTCGCGGCGGATCTGACGCACCGGGCGCGGGCGGCCGAGGAGGCGTTCGCCGAGTTCGCGGGGTTCCTGCGGGCCGAGCTGGCCCCGAAGGCCCCGGTGAAGGACGCGGTCGGCGAGGACGTCTACCGCCTGTGGTCGCGCTACTTCGTGGGCGCGGCGCTGGACCTGCGCGAAGCGTACGAGTGGGGCTGGGCGGAGTTCGCGCGCATCGAGTCCGAGATGCGCGCGGTCGCGAACCGGATCAAGCCGGGCGCGACCCTGGCGGAGGCCGCGGCGGCCCTGGACGCCGACCCGCGCTACCGGGTGCGGGGCCGCGCCGAGTTCGAGGCGTGGATGCAGCACCTGTCCGACGAGGCCCTGAAGTCGTTGCGCGGCAAGCACTTCGACATCTCCGACCGCGTGATGGCCCTGGAGTGCAAGATCGCCCCGCCGGGTGGCGGCGTCGGCGCGTACTACACGGGCCCGAGTGAGGACTTCGGCCGCCCGGGCCGCATGTGGTGGTCCCTGCCGAGCGGCCGCGACGAGTTCTCGACGTGGCGCGAGACGAGCACGGTGTACCACGAGGGAGCGCCGGGCCACCACCTCCAGATCGCGACGGCGGTGGACCAGTCCGAGAGGCTGAACAAGTACCAGCGCCTGATGGCGTTCACGTCGGGCCACGCGGAGGGCTGGGCGCTGTACGCGGAGCGCCTGATGGAGGAACTGGGCTACCTGGCCGACGACGGAGACCTCCTGGGGATGCTGTCGGAGCAGCTGTTCCGCGCGGCGCGGGTCGTGGTGGACCTGGGGATGCACCTGGAACTGGTCATCCCCACCGGAACCGGCTTCCACGAAGGTGCGCGGTGGACCCCGGAGCTGGGCCTGGAGTTCATGCTGACCCGCACGATCACGGACCAGGCCCACGTGCGCGACGAGATCGACCGCTACCTGGGCTGGCCGGGCCAGGCCCCGGCGTACAAGATCGGCGAGCGCTTGTGGCTGGCGGCGCGGGCCGAGGCGCAGGGCCGGGCGGGGGCCGGGTTCGACATCAAGCGGTTCCACACCGAGGCGCTGCGGATGGGCGGGATGGGGCTGGACACCCTGCGGGAGCAGCTGGCCCAGCTGGACTGAGCGCCGTCGGCTGGACCTGCCGCTACCGCCGGCGGGTCCAGCCGCGCCACTTGCGGGGCGGTGGAGCCTCGGGCGGTCCTCCGTCCGGCACGGACGTACCCGGGTCGTCGGTGATGGGCACCTCCAACAGGGCGCAGCGCAGCCTTCCCTGGCTTTCGGTGAACTCGCCGGCCTTCTTGGCAGATCTCTGGATCTGCCGCACGACCTTGTTCCGGCGGCGCTGCCGAAGCCCTTCCGGCCTCAGCAGCTGCCCGATCGCGAAGAGCGCGGCGGCAAGCAGCGGAACGTTGTCGATGACGTCGGCGACGGCGACGATCTTCGTGAAATCCATGCTCGGCTCCCTGCCGATCGAGCGGGGAGCCGAGGCCGGATTAGGGCTGCGCTCCGCCGCGGATGACCATCGAGGACATCCGCGGCGCGCTGGGACCCCGGGGAGCGCGGCCCGCGCAACGAGGACGTGTTCCATCGGCATTCGCCGGGCACAGGTCCCGTGAACGACGCCTGATCCGGGCCAAGCCCCTGAGGGACGCGCACACGGCTCCGGTCCGCCACGAGAGGACGAGGAGCCGGTGGACCAGCAGGATCCAGGGCGAAACCAGGTGGAAAGCCGTTACCCGCGCGGCAGTTCCCTCCGCGGTCTGGTGAGCCCGGTCGAAAACCGCGTCGGTCCATTCGTCGAGAACCGCCGCGATTGCCATGGCCGGCGCGTCCATCAAAGCCGTGACGTGAGGCGCGGCAAGAGCGGCAGGGGCAGCTGCCCAGCTCTCGAAGCTCAGACGCTCGCCGAACTCGTCGGAGGAGCGTCCACACCGGGCTGTCGCGGTGAACTCGGCACAGGCCGGGCAGTCGCACGGCTTTTGCGGACTGCTCTCGGGCGAGGCCAATCCGTTGGCCGCGAGCCACTCGGAGAAGCCGTGCCGGAAGAACTCCGACATGATCTGCAGTGCAGTCGCCGTTTTTCCGCTCCCCGTCGAAAGCTGGACCACGGTCCCCGGGGGCAGAAGGCTGGGAGGCAGGTCCGCCAATGGCGGCCACGCAAAGTCGATCGACAGTGCCGAAGTCTTCCCGACTGGCCGAGGCCGGGCAAGATCGACGTCGATCGTGGTCATGGCGTCATCCTAGTCGCAGTGCGGTGGGGGCGTGCTGCCACCGGAAAACCCTTCGCGCCACCCCCGATCCGTCGCTAAGTTCCCTTCGTGCGCCGAATTCTCTTCGTCACCCCGCCGCCCCGCGTCTGAGCGGGGTGGTTCCCGGCCGCGTGGCCTCCAGGGCCCGCGGCTGATCCGTCGTGCACGACCGCCCCGCGTCGAACTCCCTTTTCCTTCGACGCAGGAGCATTCCCATGTCTGTCGACATGCCCACGCGCGCCCGTTCGTCGGCCGCGCTCGTTCTCGCCGGGGTCCTCTGGGGCACCGGCGGTCTCGCCGGCTCGCTGCTCGCCCAGCTCGCCGGCCTCCACCCGCTCGCCGTCGCCGCCTACCGGCTGCTCGTCGGCGGCGGGATCGCCACCCTGGCCGTCCTCCTGAAAGGCGGCACCTTCCCGCGCACGGCTGAAGCCGGCAAACGGCTCCTCGCCGTCGGCGGGCTGTTCGCGCTCTTCCAGGCGAGCTACTTCGCCGCCGTCGCGTTGAGCTCCGTGAGCATCGCGACGATGACCACGATCGGCGCGGCCCCGGTCTTCGTCACCCTCGCCGCTGTGCGGAAACCCGGGCGCTGGACGCTCGTCTCGGTCGCCGGCACCGTCGCCGGTCTCGTCCTGCTGCGCTGGTCACCGGAGGAACCCGCCCACCTCCTCGGCGGCCTCGGCTTCGCGCTGCTCGCGGCCGCCGGCTTCGCGACGCTGACGTTGCTCACGGCGAAACCGGTCCTGGACCCGCTGGCCACGACCGCGTACGGCTGCCTGATCGGCGGCCTCCTGCTCACTCCCGTGGCGACCTGGACCGGCATGGCGCTGCCGCTGCACGCCGACGTCCTCGCGGTGGTCTGCTACCTCGGCGCCGTGCCGACCGCGCTCGCCTACGCCGCGTACCTGCGCGGCCTCGCGACGGCGCACCCCGTCCTCGGCGCGCTGTCGGCGGTGCTCGAACCGCTGACGGCCACGGTCCTGGCCGCGCTGCTGTTCGGCGAACGCCTGGGCGTCACGGCGTGGTGCGGCGCCGCCGTGCTGGTCGCGGCGCTGGCGATCGGCTACTGGCGGCCGGAACCGGCTTAGCGCGCGTCGAGCGGCAGCGCCCGCCCGAGGATCGCGAACGGCCGCGGGTCGCCGGCGAAGTGGTAGTCGCGCAGGACGTCGACGAACCCGGTCCGGCGGTAGAGCTTCCACGCCCGGCTGGTGCCCTCGGGCGTGGACAGCAGGACGTTCGCGCTCGGCACGCCGTCCAGCAGGCCGCGCAGCAGGTCCTCGCCGATCTGGTGGCCCTGGTTCTCCGGCTTGACGTGGATCTCGGTCAGCTCGAAGTAGTCGGACAGCCAGCGTTCGGCCGCTTCGGGCCCGAACCGGCGGCTCAGGCCGTGGCGGACCTGCTCGTGCCACCACTGCCCGGCCCGGCCGCGGTAGCCGTAGGCGAGCCCGAGCAGGACGTCGTCGGCGTCGAGCGCGGCCATGCAGCGCCAGCCCTCACGCAGCGCGTGGGTGAGCCACATCGGCGCGCGCTGCTCGGCGGTGCCCGCCGGGTACCGCATCGCCCGGACGTAGATGTCCAGGGCTTCGGGCAGGCGTGCGCGGAACTCGTCCGTCGAGAGCTGGACGTAGCGGGAGCAGCCGGCGGGCATCGCGGTCACAGCGATCCATCTTCCTCCGCGCCGCCGAGCGCGCCCGGGGTGCCCCCGGTCAAGGCGACCAGCTCGGCGAAGGTGGTCGGGTAGACGGTCTTCGGGTGCCCGGCCGCGGCCCACACGACGTCGTGGGCGCGCAAGGCGGTGTCGACGAGCGTGGGCAGCTTCGTCGGGTGCCCGGTGGGTGCGACGCCGCCGATCGGCTGTCCTGTGTGCGCCCTCACGAAATCGGCGTCGGCCTTCCCGATTTCGGCCCCGGCCAGGCGTTCGAGGGTGGCCGTGTCCGCTCGGTGGGCCCCCGAGGTGAGGGCGAGGAGCGCGTTTTTGTCGTACCCCAGGCGGAAGATGAGGCTGTTGGCGATGGCCCCCACGGGCACGCCGAGAGCCTCGGCCGCTTGAGCGGCGGTCCGGACTTCGGCGGGCAGCACGCGGATGCCCTCGGCGGCGGCGTGCTGCCCGGCTTCGGCCAGCGCGGCCGCCACCTTGGCGACGGCGGGGTGGTCCAGCGAACTCATGAGCCTATGAGATCACGCCACCGACCTGGTGTCCCGCGGGAATCCACCCCTGGGGTTGAGCGGACGCCGGGTGGAGGGTTACTCTGGATTTTGTTCGAACAGACGTTCGACATCGGTGAGCGCGCACCGGTCAGGTGCCCGGCTCCGGGGCGGGGGAAGCGTCTCGGCGCCGGGCACATGATCGGGCTCACCCCGCGCAGGAGGAGGGTCGTCATGTCCGTCAAGGTCGTGTCCCCCACGGAGTCCGGGCAGCCGCAGCTGCCCATGTCGCTGCGCCCGCACACCGGGCGGTCCCCGCTGCGCCCGTCGGTGTCGTCGGCCCCGCCGGTCCCGGGCTGCGTGGAGCCCCGCAAGCCCCGGCGCCGGCCGGTGGACGCCGGCCAGCCGGAGCTGCCGATGACGCCGGAACCCGCTGCGGCGCCGGTGGCCGGCACCGAGCCCGCGGAGCGGCGGGCGGAGCCGTCGCGGCCGGCCGCCGAGCCTGCGGTGGCCGAGCCGGAGCTGCCCTCGCGCCCGCCCGAACTGCCGCTGGAGGCGCCCGCCGCCGCGGCTTCGGTGCCCGAGCAGCCTCGGCCTGCCGCTGAGCCGGCCGAGCCGGAGCTGCCGATGCTCCTGCGCCCGCCCGCTGCCGCGCCGGTCGCCGAGGCGGACCTGCAGCTGTCCTTGCGCGAGCCTGCCGCTGTGGAGCCCGCGCCGCGTTCGGCTGCCGCGCCTGAGCTGCCCTCGCGCCCGCCCGCTGCCGGGGCGGAGCCTTCGCCGCTTCTTGCCGTCGAGTCGGCCGAGCCGGAGCTGCCGATGCTCCTGCGCCCGCCCGCCGCTGCGCCGGTCGCCGAGGCGGACATGCAGTTGTCCTTGCGCGAGCCTGCCGCTGTGGAGCCCGTGTTGGGTTCGGCCGCCGAGCCGGAGCTGCCGACGCCCGTGCGCGAGCCTGCCGCCGTGGAGCCCGCGCCGCGTTCGGCCGCCGAGCCTGAGTTGCCCTCGCGCCCGCCAACTGTCGGGGCGGAGCCCTCGCCGCTTCCTGCCGTCGAGTCGGCCGAGCCGGAGCTGCCGATGCTCCTGCGCCCGCCCGCCGCCGCGCCGGTCGCCGAGCCCGAACTGCCGCCGCACCCGCCTGCCACCGAGCGCGAGCAGTCGCAGCTGCCCATGTCCCTGCGTCCGCCCGCTCCGCCCGTTGCCGCCGGCCTGCTCGCCCAAGCCCGGCGTCAGCTCGCCGAGGCCGAGCGGGAAACCGACCCCGTCGAACGCTTCGTCGGCGCCTATCTCGCCGCGCTGCGCGGGGCCGCCGCCGTGCTCGCCGCCCGTGGCCGCCCTCACCGGGGCCGCGCCCGGCCGGCCAGCACCTGGCTGCTGCTCGACTCCGTCGCCCCCGAACTGCGCGAGTGGTCCGCCTTCTTCGCGAGCAACTCGGCCGCGCGCGCCGCCGCGCAGGCCGGGATCACCGGCAAGGTCAGCGCCGAGTCGGCCGCCGGGCTGGTGCGCGCCGCCACGCCGTTCCTCGAACTCGTCCGCCGGCTCGTGCACGGCCTGCCGATCACCGGGGAAGCCCATGTCGCGTGAGCACGGCCCGGTCGACCAGGGGCGACTGCTCACGGCGTTGGGAATCGAAGGCCGGTTACTGGCCGAAGCCGTCCACGCGGCGCCGATCGAAGCGCCGGTGCCCGCCTGCCCCGGCTGGTCGCTCGGCGAGGTGGCCCGGCACGTCGGGAGCCTCTACCGGATGGTCCGGCGCCGGCTGGCCGACGGCCGCGGCCCGGACGACTGGCAGCGCGACCCCGAACCCGGCCAGGGCCTGACCGGGTACCTGGAAACCGGCCTGACCGAGCTGCTCGACGAACTCGCCGCGCACGACCCCGAGGACCACGCCGACACCTGGTGGCCGGCGGACCCGACCTACGGGTTCTGGCGACGCCGGATGCTGCACGAGACCCTCGTCCACCGCGTCGACGTCGAGCAGGCCGCGGGCGCGGAGCCGCGCGGCATCGACGAAGACCTCGCGATCGACGGCATCGACGAGGCCCTCACGCTGTGGTTCGGCCAGAAGCTGCCGATGCTGGGCCTGACCGGCACGAAAGCGGGCTCGGTCGGCGTGCGCGCCGGGGCGCACAGCTGGATCGCGCGCGCCGGGCCCGACGTGACGGAGGCCTGGCGGTGTTCGGCCGAGGAGGCCGAGGCCGCGGACGACGTCGTGACGGCCGGCGAGCCCGAGCGCATCTACCTGTGGTTGTGGGGCCGGTCGTCCCTGACCTCGGTGACCGTGCGCGGCGTCCACGACCAGGCGGCCCAGCTCTGGGCGCTGCTGCGGCTCGCGACCCGATGAACCCGGTAGGTGGGGAAGCCGAACCGGAACTGTCGGGGGTGGCGGTTAACCTGCGGCGCATGAACACGCGCCTGGTGAACCTGGTGATCGACGCGGCGCGGCCGAGGGTCCTGGCGGACTTCTGGGCCGCGCTGCTCGGCTGGCGCGTCGCCGTCGAGGAGCCGGACGAGGTCGACGTGCGCGCCCCGGAGACCGACGGCTGGGACCTGGACCTCGTGTTCGTCCCGGTGCCCGAGCCCAAGGAGGTCAAGAACCGGATCCACCTGGACCTGTCGAGCGAAACGCTCGCGCACCAGGCGGAACTGGTGTCGCGCGCCTTGGAACTGGGCGGCAGCCGGGTCGACGTCGGGCAGGGCGACGTGCCCTGGGTCGTGCTGGCGGACCCCGAAGGCAACGAGTTCTGCGTCCTCGAGCCCCGCGACCGGTACGCGGGTACGGGGGCGGTCGCCTCGATCGTCGTCGACGCCCACGACCCGGAACGCATGGCCGCCTTCTGGGCGCGGCTCACCGGCCGGTCGGTCGGCGCCCGCGACGAAGGAGGCCTGGTGGGGCTGAGCGCGCCGGCGGGGCGGGGGCCGTGGCTGGAGTTCCTCCGCAACGACGACGTGAAGCGGGTCAAGAACCGCGTCCACCTCGACGTCGCGCCGCCGGCGGGTGCCGACCACATGGCCGTGGTGTCGGAGGTCGTGGCGACGGGCGCGGCGCCGGCCGACCTCGGCGGCCCGGACCTGCCGTGGCGCGTGCTGATGGACCCGGAGGGCAACGAGTTCTGTGTGCTGACCCCGCGCTGAGGCGTTTCGGCCGCGTTGCCGAGCCGTCCCGAACGCTGATCTGCGCGAAACACCCGCGTCCCGGAGCGGCAACAACCGCGCGGGACCGTGGGGGCATGGAGACTTCCAGAACGTTGCCCCAGCTCGCACCGGCGGCCGCGGTCGACGTGCCGGGCGCGCCGACGGCGTGGCGGGTGCGGGTCCGGATGCACGACCACCCCGGCACCCTGGCCCGCATCGCGATCCGGCTCGCCGACCTCGAGTGCAACATCCTCGGCCTGACGGTGCTGCCGGTGCCCGGCGGCGTGCTCGACGAGATCGTCCTGCGCCCGGCGACCGGCCTGCCCCGGCGGCACGTCGCCGACGCGATCCGCGACGAGGGTTGCGAGTGCACGGCGATCATCGACGCCGACGTCCACGAGCTGGTCGACCCGTCGTCGTCGACGCTGCTCGCGGCCCGGCGCGCGATCGACGACCCGGCCCGGCTCGCGGAGGTGCTGAAGGACGTGCTGGCCGCGGACGTGGTCACGCGCGTCCCGGCGGCCGAGGCGAACCCGGCACGCACCGAGAGCGGGCACCGCGCGGTGTTCGAGCTGGGCGAGGGAAACGCGCTGGTGGCGCGGCGCCGGTGGGCGCCGTTCGTGCAGCTGGAGCTGACTCGCGCGGAAGCACTGGTGACGGTGCTGGGCGCCGCGGTGCGGAACGTGGCGGGCCCGGTGGTCCTGAACCGCCCCGACGGCGCGGCGATCGTCCTGCGCAGGGGGCTGCCGGCCGACGCGGACGCGGTGTCCGAACTGCACCGCCGCTGCTCGACGGCGACGCTGTTCCGGCGTTACCACACGGGTGTCCGCACGGTGCCGCGCCGCTGGCTGCACCGGTTGCTGGTGCCCCCGCGCGGGACGAGCGTGCTGGCGGTCTTCGGGCGCGAGGTGATCGGGCTGGCCCAGCTGATCCCCTCGGCTTCGGGAGGCGCTGAGATCTCGTTGCTGGTGGAGGACGACTGGCAGCGTCAGGGCATCGGCACGGCGTTGCTGAGTCGCGTGGCGCGCTGGCGGAGGCGCAAGGGATTTCGGAGTTGCGAGCGGACTGCCTGGCCGGAGACGACGTGCTCCCACGCACGGCGGCCCGGGCGGGCCTGCGCGCGGAACGGTCGGCCGAGGAAAGCACCCAGCTGCGGATGTTCCTGCGCGACTGAGCGGCTTGGCCGGACGGGTCGGCGGCCGCGCGAGTGGGGGCGGGTGCCGGGTGGGCTGGTCGAGCCGTGCCGCGATGGCCGCGCGGGTTGGGGCGGGTGCAGGGATGGGTCGGGCGAGTCACGCCGCGGAGGCCGCGCGGGTTGGGGCGGGTGCCGGGTGGGCTGGTCGAGCCGTGCCGCGATGGCCGCGCGGGTTGGGGCGGGTGCAGGGATGGGTCGGGCGAGTCACGCCGCGGAGGCCGCGCGGGTTGGGCCGGGTGCAGGGATGGGTCGGGCGAGTCGCGCCGCGGTGGTCGTGTGAGTGGGGTCGGGTGCTGGGGTGGACTGGCGGACCCCCTCGCGGCCGCGCGAGCTGGGCCGGCCGGCGGTGAGTGGCGGCCCGTTCGACCCGCGCCTCGCGGCGGCGACTCTGGTCAGCTGGTCAGCGCTTCCAGAACCAGTTCTTGTCGCGGGCTTCGCGCAGGGCCGTTTTCTTGCGTTCGGCCGTCAGGCGGTCCAGGTACAGGATTCCGTCCAGGTGGTCGGTTTCGTGCTGGAGGCACTGGGCCAGCACGTCTTCGCCCTCGACCTCGATCGGCTCGTTGTGGATGTCCACGCCGCGGACCTTCGCGTGCTTCGCCCGCTTCGTGGGGAACCACAGCTCCGGGACCGACAAGCAGCCCTCGTTGATCTCGTGCGTTTCCTCGGACAGCTCCGCGATCTCCGGGTTGATCACGTAACCCGTGAGGCCGGCGACGTCGTAGCTGAAGATGCGCAGCCCGACGCCGATCTGCGGGGCCGCCAGCCCGGCTCGGCCATCCGGCTTCACCGAATCGACCAGGTCGCGCACGAGCGCTTCGAGCTTTTCGTCGAACACGGTGACCGGGTCGCAGACGGACTTGAGGATCGGGTCGCCGAAATAGCGCAGTTCGCGCATCGCCATGAGCAGAACATCCTTCGTGCGTGTCGAACTGGCAGCTTAGGCCCGCAGGCGCAGCCCGGACGGCGTGGCCCGGAAACCCGCCTCCCTCAGCACCTCCGCCAGTTCCGACGTCAGCGCCTGCTCGCCGTCGGCGCGCTGGACCGACAGCTGACCCAGCCAGCCTTCGCGCACCGCTGCCGACAACGCCTGCGCCGCGTCCACCAGCGGTTGCCGCTCGTCGGTGAAACTCAGCAGTGATTTGCCTCCTCGCTCGACGTACATCGCGGGCACGCCGTCCACCAGCACCGCCAGCGCGCCGGCCTTGCGGGCCGGACGGTGTTTCGTGTCGCCCGTCGCGGCCGGCCAGGGGAGCGCCGCGCCGTACGGCTGGGCCGGGTCCGCCGCCGCCAGCACCACCGCGCGGCCGGGCGCCGGGCGGCCCGGTCCCGACAGCGCGCGCAGCCGGTCGACCGCGCCCTTCGCCGCGAACTGGGCCGCGCCCAGCCCCTCCACGACGTAGCCGCGGATCACCTGGCCGGTGTCCTCCATGCCGCGCAGCACCTTGTAGATCCCGGAGAACCCGCCGGTGACGCGTTCGGTGTCGAGCGCGCCGCGAGTCAGGACGCCGTGGCGTTCCAGGAACGCCTCCGTCCGCGCGTGGGCGCGCCGGGTCGCGTCGGTCTCGCGGTTCGGCGTCAGCGCCCAGCGGCCGGCGACCGTCGGCGGCCCGGACCGCGACGGCATCTGCGGCCGCCCCGCCCGCAGCCGCGCGTACCGGCCGCGCGGTGCCTGGCGCCGTGGCTTGTGCGCGCCGTGCCCGGCCACCTGGGCCCGCAGCGGCCCCAGCGTGTCGCCGGTGACCAGCCCGGCCCACACCAGGTCCCACAGCGCGGCCACCACTTCGGCGTCGTTCGGGGCCTTGTCCACCAGGACGCTCGAGCGGTCCACCAGCTGGCGGAAGAACAGCGCGCCACCCTCCAAAGTGGACAGCAGAGCCTCGTGCAGCGGACCGGTCGGGATGTCCTCGACGACCTCGGGCAGCAGCAGGTCGGCGACGTCCGTGGGCGCGAGGGCGATCCAGCCGTCCCCGCCGGACAACGCACCGCAGCCCGCCCACGTGACCTCGCCCGCGGTCGTCAGCTCGTCCAGCAGCGCGGGGGAGTAGCCCGGCAGCCGGCCGGGCAGGATCAGCGACTCCACCGCACTCGCCGGCAACGGCGCCCCGGCGAGCTGCTCGACCACCGACAGCACGTCGTCCGCCGTCGGCGCCGCCCGGACGCGGCCGCCGAACCCGTGCCACGACGGCAGGAACCGGCCCAGCGCCGCCGGTTCGACCGGCTCCACTTCGGCCCGCAGCTTCGCCAGCGACGCCCGCCGCAGCCGCCGCAGCACCGCCGAATCGCAGTACTCGATCCCGACGCCGTGGGTGTCCGGGTGGCCGACCGGGCTCAGCTCGCCGCGCACCAGCCGGCCTTCGCCGGTCATCCGGTCGAGGACGCCGGTGACGACGGCCAGGCCGAGCCCGAACCGCCGGGCCACGTCCGCCGCCGCGAACGGCCCGCGGCTGCGGGCGTAGCGGAACAGCAGGTCACCGAGCGGGTCCGGGACCGGTTCGGTGAACGCCTCGGGCACCCCCACCGGCAGCGCGGTGCCCAGCGCGTCGCGCACCTTGCCGGAGTCCTCGATCGCCAGGAACCGTTCGGTGCCGCCGATCCGCACCCGGATCGCCCGCCGCGCGCTTTCCAGTTCGGTGAGCCATTCGGGCTGGATCCCGCGCTCGGCCGCCTCCTCGACGGTCAGGTCGCCGAGGAAGCGCAACAGGTCGGCGGCGTCCTCCGCCGAGCGGGCGTGCCGGTCGGGGTCGAGCCGCTGCAGTGACCGGGTCACCTCCGCGACGGCCTCGGGATCCAGCAGCTCGCGGATCGCCTCGGTGCCCAGGAGTTCGGCCAGCAGCCCCGAGTCCAGCGACAGCGCCGCCGCCCGCCGTTCGGCCAGCGGTGCGTCGGTCTCGTACAGGAACATCCCGACGTAGCCGAAGAGCAGGCTGCGCGCGAACGGCGACGCGGCCGGCGTCTCGACCTCCACCAGCCGGACCTTGCGGGCCCGGACGTCGGCCATCAGCTCCCGGAGGCCGCCCACGTCGTAGACGTCCTGCAGGACCTCCCGCATCGCTTCCAGCACGACCGGGAACCGCTCGTACTTCGCCGCCACCGACAGCAGCTGCGACGCGCGTTGCCGTTGCTGCCAGAGGGGAGTGCGGCGCCGCGGGTCCCGGCGCGGCAGCAGCAGCGACCGCGCCGCGCACTCCCGGAACCGCGCCGCGAACACGGCCGAACCGCCGACCTCCGCGACGATCAGCTGCTCCACCTCTTCGGGATCGAGCAGCACGTCGTCGGCGCCGATCGTGACGTCGCCGCCGTCGGCGTCGAGCGCGTCGGGCAGGCGCAGGACGATGCCGTCGTCGGAGTGCGCCACCTGCGCGTCGACGCCGCGGTTTTCCCGCAGCCGCGCGGCGATCGCGAGGGCCCACGGCGCGTTCACCTGCGCGCCGAACGGCGAGTGCACGACGATCCGCCAGTCGCCCAGCTCGTCGCGGTAGCGCTCCAGGAGGATCGTCCGGTCGTTCGGGACGTGCCGGGTGGCTTCCTTCTGCTCGGCCAGGTAGTTGAGCAGGTTGTCGCAGGCCCGCTCGTCGAGCCCGGCCGCGGCGGCCCGCTCGCGCGCCTTCCCGGCGTCCGATGTGGACAGTTCGCGGACGAACTTCCCCAGCGCCCGGCCGAGTTCCAGCGGCCGGCCCGGCGCGTCACCCTTCCAGAACGGCATCCGCGCCGGTTCGCCCGGCGCGGGCACCACGATGACGCGGTCGTGCGTGATGTCGGTGATCCGCCACGACGACGTGCCGAGCAGGATGGTGTCGCCGACGCGCGACTCGTACACCATCTCCTCGTCGAACTCGCCGACGCGCGACCCGGGCTTGTCGTCCCCGCCCGGCGTCATCACGGTGAACAGGCCGCGGTCCGGGATGGTGCCGCCGGAGGTCACGGCCAGCCGCTGCGAGCCGGGCCGGCCCCGCAGCTCGCCGGCGATGCGATCCCAGGTGATCCGCGCGCGCAGCTCGCCGAACTCCTCGCTCGGGTACCGGCCGGCGAGCATGTCGAGCACCGCGTGCAGCGCGTCGTCCGGCAGCGACGCGAACGGCGCCGCCCGCCGCACCAGCGAGGCCAGGTCCGGCACCGTCCACGGTTCGAGCGCCACCATCGCGACGACGTGCTGCGCCAGCACGTCGAGGGGGTTGCGCGGGTAGCGGACCGCCTCGATCGCGCCGGTCGCCATCCGTTCCGCGACCACCGCGCAGGAGACGAGGTCGCCGCGGAACTTGGGGAACATCACGCCGGAGGAGACCGCGCCGACCTGGTGCCCGGCACGGCCGACGCGCTGCAGGCCGGACGCCACCGTCGGCGGCGCCTCGATCTGCACCACCAGGTCGACCGCGCCCATGTCGATGCCCAGCTCCAGCGACGACGTCGCCACCACACACGGCAGCCGCCCGGACTTGAGGTCCTCCTCGACGTGCGTGCGCTGTTCCCGTGACATCGACCCGTGGTGCGCCCGGGCGATCACCGGCGGGGCGCCGGTGCTCACGCCGGACTGCCCGACCGCTTCGGCCGGGAAGGAGTCGGCCGCGGTCAGCTCGGTCTGCTCCGCGGCCAGCTCGTTGAGCCGGGCCGTCATCCGCTCGGTGAGCCGCCGGGAGTTGGCGAACACGATCGTCGAGCGGTGGGCTTGGATCAGGCTCAGCACCCGCTCTTCGACCGCAGGCCAGATCGACGGCCGCTGCACCGGGTTGCCGGCGATCTCCTCCAGCGTGCCCAGGCCACCAGGGGCGATGTCGCCGGGCGGGAACGCTTCGGTCAGGGAATCCAGGGACCCGAGCGACTCCAGCTCGTCGAGCGGGCTCGGCGCCGGGCCGCCGCGCGGGGCGTCGAGGTTGCTCATGTCCTCGACCGGGACCTCGACGCGGACCTCGATGGTCTTCGCCAGCTTCGGCTGGACCACCCGCACCGGTCGGCCGCCGGCCAGGAACGCGCTCACCTCGTCGACCGGGCGGACCGTCGCCGACAGGCCGATCCGCTGCGCCGGCTTCGGCAGCAGCGAGTCGAGCCGCTCCAGCGACAGCGCGAGGTGCGCGCCGCGCTTGCCGCCCGCGACCGCGTGCACCTCGTCGACGATCACGGTCTCGACGCCGCGCAGCGACTCCCGCGCCGACGACGTGAGGATCAGGAACAGCGACTCCGGCGTGGTCACCAGGACGTCGGGTGGGGTCTTGGTGAAGGAGCGGCGCTCGGCCGCGGTGGTGTCGCCGGTGCGCATGCCGACCTCGATCTCCGGCACCGGGAGCCCGAGCCGCCGCGAGGCCTGCGAGATGCCGGCGAGCGGCGCGCGCAGGTTCCGCTGGACGTCGACGGCGAGCGCCTTCAGCGGCGAGACGTAGAGGATCCGGCAGCGTTTGGTGGCTTCCGCCGGCGGTGGTTCCACCGAAAGCCGGTCCAGCGCCCAGAGGAACGCGGACAGGGTCTTGCCGGACCCGGTCGGCGCGACGACGAGGGCGTGCTCGCCCGCATGCGCCGCCCGCCAGGCGCCTTCCTGGGCCGCGGTGGGCGCGGCGAAGGCCCCCGCGAACCAGTCCCGGGTCGCGGGGGAGAAGAGGTCGAGCACGTCAACTGCCACGTCGTCCATGATGCGCGGCACCACCGACAATTTCGGATCCGTCCGCCACGATCACGCTGTCGGCGAACGCCGGGTACACGGCGTCGATCCGCGGCTCGTCGGTGATCAGCCGGTACTCGCGGTCGAGCGGCGTCCAGTAGGAAAAAGGGGCCTGGTCCAGCTTGGAGTGGTCGGCCAGCACGTAGGCCTCGGCGCCCGCGTGCAGCATCGCGTGCTTGACCACGGACTGCTCCAGTGACGGGCAGCACAGCCCCCGGCCGGGCACCAGGCCATCCGCGCCCAGGAACACCCGATCGGGTGAGATGTGCCGCAGCTGCGCGAGCACGCTCTCGCCGAGGATGGCTTCGTTGGGGTGCCGCAGCCGGCCGCCGAGGACGATCAGGTCGATCCCGGCGAAGCCGGCCAGCTCGCGGATCGCCGTGACGCCGTTGGTGACCACGGTCAGCCCCTCGCGGTGGGCGAGGTGGCGGGCGAGCCGGCCGGTGGTCGTGCCGGCGTCGAGCAGCACGACCTCGCCGTCGCGCACCAGCGCGGCGGCTTGCCGGGCGATGGCGTCCTTCGCCGCCGCGTTCTCGCGGTCCTTCTCGTGCGGGCTGCGTTCGGTGTCGAGCGCGCCGCCGTAGGTGCGGACGACGTGCCCGGCGCCGGCGAGGGAGGCGAGGTCACGGCGGATCGTCGACTCCGAGACACCGAACTCCTCGGCCAGTTCCGCGATGCCGCCCGAGCCGTCGCGGACGGCTTCGAGCAGCATCGCGCGCCGGTCACGGGTGCCTGGTCGCGGCTGGGACATGCGCAGACTCTTCCACAGTCGCGGGTTTCAGCCCGAAGAACGCCAGGCCGGCGGCCACGGCGAGGAACGCGGCCAGCACGACGAACCCGGTGGTCGCGCTGCCGGTGACGTCGGTGAGCCAGCCGACCAGGTACGGCCCGGCGAACCCGCCGAGGTTGCCGAGCGCGTTGATCAGGCCCATCGCCACGGCGACGACCTCGATGCCGAGGAGCCGGCTGGGGATGGCCCAGAACGGCCCGTACGGCATGTAGACGCCGGTCGCCACGACGCAGAGCAGCACCAGCTGCACCGCCGCCGGCCAGTGCACGAGGTTGCCGAGCAGCAGCCCGGCGATGGCCACGACCAGCGGCACCGCGACGGCGAGCCGCCGGTTGCCGGTCTTGTCCGACCAGTGCGCGCACGCGACCATCCCGGCCAGCGCGAGGACGTATGGCACGGCCGACAGGAACCCGACCGCGGTGGCCGAGCCGCCGGTCATTGTCTTCACGACCGACGGCAACCACAGGCTGAACCCGTAGAAGCCGGTGATCCAGAAGAAGTAGACGCCGATCAGCAGCAGGACCTGCCGGTTCGCCAGCGCCTGCCGGTAGCCCTGTTTCACGAACGCCGGTTTGGCCTCTTCTTCGGCCCGCAAGGTGGTTTCGAGGTACTCGCGCTCCTCGGCGGAGATCCAGCGGGCCTTAGCCGGCCGGTCGGCCACCGCGAACCACCAGACGACCGCCCACAGCAGCGGCGGCAGGCCCTGGATGACGAACACCCAGCGCCACGACATGTGGTCGAGCATCAGCCCGGACAGCGGGGACATGACGATCGCCGAGATCGGCAGGCACGTCATCCACAGCGCGTTCGCCCGGGCCCGCTCGGCCTGCGGGAACCAGGACGCCAGCAGGATCAGCACCGCGGGCCAGACGCCGCCCTCGAACAGCCCGAGCAGCAGCCGCGCCAGGTGCAGCTGCGTTTCGTTCCGCACCAGGCCGCAGAGCACCGCCGCGAACGCCCACGCGACCATCAGGATCAGCACCGTCTTGCGGGCGCTCCACTTCGCGGCCAGCACCGCGGCCGGGATCTGCAGCACGAGGTAGCCGACGAAGAAGATGCCGCTCGCCAGGCCCTTCGCGCTGGCGGACAACGGGAAGTCGTCGCCGATGTAGGGCAGGATCACCGCGACGTTCGTGCGGTCGAGGTAGGCCAGCATGTACATGACCACCGCGACCGGGATGACGTACGCCCAGCGCTTGCGGGGGATCACCGGACGCCCGGCGGGTAGATGGCGGGCAGTTTCCGCGCGTACGGCGCCAGGGTCGCGGCCGCCTTGAACGCGGCGACCATCGTGCCGTGCGACGCCCGGCCGGTGCCGGCGATGTCGAACGCCGTGCCGTGGTCGACCGACGTGCGCAGGATCGGCAGGCCGACCGTCACCGAGACCGTGCCGTCGAAGTCGTACGTCTTCGACGCGATGTGCCCCTGGTCGTGGTAGAGCGAGAGCACGCCGTCGAACCGGCCCTGGATCCCTTGGTGGAACACGGAATCCGCCGGGATCGGGCCGACCACGTCGAGCCCGGCCGCCCGCGCGGCGGCGACCGCCGGGGCGATCGCGACGATCTCCTCGTCGCCGAACTTGCCGTTCTCCCCGCCGTGCGGGTTCAGCGCCGCCACGGCCAGTCTCGGTTTCTCCGTGCCGAACACCTCGAGCGCGGTGTAGGCCTCGCGGATGGCGTGCTCGATGTTCTCGCGGGTGATCTGGTTGATCGCCTCGCGCAGGGAAAGGTGCCGGGTGGCGAAGAAGATCTTCAGCCCCGACACCCAGAACATCGTGTTGAACCGGGTCGAGCCGGTCAGCTCGCCGAGCATCTCGGTGTGCCCGAGGTGCTGGGAACCCGCCGCCCAGATCGCCTCCTTGTTGATCGGCGCGGTCACGACCGCGTCGACCTCACCGGCCAGTGCGAGCCGGGTGGCCACTTCGATAGCGCCCACGGCGGCGGCGCCCGCGGTCGCGTTGACCTCGCCCCACGGCAGGTCTTCCCGGACGACGCCGAGGTTGAGGATGTCGATCACGCCGGTGGTGAAGCGCGCGTCGGCGACCGTGGCGATGGGGTTGATCTCCAGGTGCAGGCCGAGGTGCCGGACCAGGCGTTCCAGCACGACCGCGTCACCGACCGCGACCCCGCGGGCCATCTGCAGCGACTCGGGCTCGGCGAGGGTCTTGAGGGTGATTTCCGGGCCGATGCCCACGGGGTCGCCGAGGGTGACGGCGAGGATGGGGAGGTCGCTCACGGGTTCTTCCTTCCGGTGGCCAGCACGTGGTTCAGGTGTTCCAGGCAGGCGACGGCGGCGTCGCGGCCGCCGATCAGCCCGCCTTTGGTGGCGAAGGGCAGCCCGGCGTGCGGGCCGCCGGTGAGCCGCCCGGCGACCGCCAGCGGCAGCACCTCGGTGTCGATCTCGAAGCCGTCGGCCCCGAGTGCTTTCGTGACCTCGACGGCGATGTCGCCGCCGGTGGCGTAGAGCCCGCCGATCCGGTGCGCGCCGAGCACCAGCCGGGTCGCTTCGCCGAGCGCGGGCGGGATTCGTGCCGCGACGCCGGGGTCGATCGGGACGCCCGGGGTGGGCGCCCGGGTCCGGATGCCGACCACGCGGTGCCCGGCGCCGAGGAGTTCCCCGGCCGCGGCGGCGATCGACGGGGGATCGAGCCGGCCCGGGTCGACGTCGACGTACCGCGCGTCCAGCACCAGCTCGGTTTCCAGGACCTGGTCCCGGGTCTGCCCGGTGATGCTGCCGATCACGGACAGGACCGGCGGGATGGTGCCGTGGCCGGGCGCGAGACCGAGTGCGGCGGCCAGCCGGACGCCGAACGGCCCGGAGTCCACGGAGATCCACCGCGTGCCCTCGGCCGCCAGCCGGGCGGCGGCCTTGGCGACGACGGTGAGGTGCCGGTTCGTCGTGGCGTCGCAGACGACGATCCCCGCCGGGCGGCGCAGGGCGGCCACGACCGCGTCCACGCCCTCCTCGACGACGTCCAGCGCCAGCTCGGCGATGTCCCGGCCGGTGGGCTGCAAGAGGGCGCGGATCCGCGACGACCGGACCGGCGCGAGGGGGTCGCGCGCGGCCGGGCTTTCGGCCAGCGGCACGCCGTCGACCAGGTGCAGGCCGCCGAGGGTGACCCGGCCGGCGTCGGGGAACGCGGGTACGACGAGGGCGCGGGCCTCCGGCGCGGTGGCCAGGACGGCCTCGGTCTCCACGCCGACGTTGCCGCGCAGGGTCGTGTCCACGCGCTTCACCGTGAGCTCGACGGGCCCGGCCAGCTCGACCGCCGCCCGCACCGCCCGCGCGGCGTGTGGTGGCGACGCGTGGCGGGTACCCAGGTTGACCACCAGCGCGTCGATCCCGCTTCCCGCACGGAAACAGGGCGCGTCCGGTTCGAGCGGCGCGTTGACGGAAACCGCACGCAGCCCGAAGCGGGCGTACAGCGCTCCGGTCGCGTTGCTGCCGGTCAGGTCGTCCCCGAGGACGAGCAGCTTCGGCATCTCACGCTCCTTTGCACAGTTCGTGCAACTCGGATGACCGAACTGCGCAACTATCGTGCACCGTGATCCACCTCTCCGTCAAGCGGCGGTGACTTTCGCGGGTCCGCACGCACGGTGACCTCGCGCATGGCAGCATCACCGCGAACGCCGTCAAGGCGTGTTTCGCGAAGGGGAGTGCTGTGCGGATCCTGTCCGTGGACCTCGGGACGTCCAACACCGTCGCCGTCCTGTCGGCGCACGGCAGGCCGCCCCGGGTCGTCGAGGTCGACGGCTCGGCCAACATGCCGTCGGCGGTGTTCGCCACCGAAGAGGGCACGATCATGGTCGGCCGCGACGCCGAACGCCGCGCCCGCCTCGACCCGACGCGCTTCGAGCCGAACCCCAAGCGCCGCATCGACGAGCAGACCCTGCTGCTCGGCACCGACGTCGTCCCGGTGACCGACGCGCTGGCGGCCATCCTGCGCCGCGTGCTCGAGGAGACCTCCCGCCAGCTCGGCGGCGAACAGCCCGACGAGGTCCGGCTGACCCACCCCGCGCAGTGGGGCCAGACCCGCCGCAACGTGCTGATGTCCGCCGCCCGGCTCGCCGGGATGGGCCAGAACATCCTGCTGGTGCCCGAACCCGTCGCCGCGGCCGCGCACTTCGCGTCGTTCCCCGGCAAGGCCCTCGCGCCCGGCCAGGCGCTCGCCGTCTACGACCTCGGGGCGGGCACCTTCGACGTCGCCGTCGTCGGCGCGACGCAGAACGGCTTCACCGTGCTCGCCGAGGACGGCCTGCCCGACCTCGGCGGCCTCGACGTCGACCAGGCGCTGATGGTGCACGTCGGGCGCGAGGTGTCGCACTCGGACCCGCAGCGCTGGCAACGGCTCCTGCGCCCCGAGTCCACCGGCGACCGCCGCACCCGGCGCGCGCTGCAGGAGGACGTCAAGGCGGCCAAGGAGGCGCTGTCGCGGCACCCGCAGACCGAGGTGCCGATGCCCGAGCCGTTCAAGGACGTCCTCGTCACGCGCGGTGAGCTGGAAGGCCTGGTCCGGCCGGCGATGCTGCGCAGCGTCGAACTGCTCTCGCGGACGTTGCGCTCGTCCGGCCTGACCCCGGACCGGCTGGCCGGCATCTACCTCGTCGGCGGGTCGAGCCGGCTGCCGCTGGTCGGCACGATGATCGCGGAGAAGCTCGGCGTCGTGCCGGGCAGCCTCGACCAGCCGGAGACCGCCGTCGCGCTCGGTGCCCAGCACGTCGCGCGCGACGGCATGGGCGCGCGGACGCAGAACGTCGAAGGGGCCGTCGCCGCCGGTGGCCCGCACCGGCCGCAGTACGCGCCGCCGCCTCCGCCGCAGTACCCGGGGTACGCGCCGGCGAACTTCCCGCCCAGCGGGCCGCAGCCGGTGCCGTCGAACTTCCCCGCGTACGCGCCGCCGGAGAAACCGGAACCGAAGCCCGGCGGGAAGAAGAAGCTGCTCATCGGGATCGCGGCCGCGGTCGTCGTGCTGCTCGCGGCGGGGCTGACGTACTTCCTGACTTCGTCGTCCTCGGCGGCGACCTACACCGCCGACCAGTGCAGGACGCCGGGTCAGGCGGACGCCAAGGGCCTCACCGGCTGCCTGCGCCAGCTCGCCGGGAAGATCGCCGACACCGGCGACTGCAAGCCGGGCATGGGCAACGGCCCGGCGGCGCCGGCGGAGAGTCTCGGCGTGTCCTCGACCTGCTCGGCGCCGGGCCGGGCGGGCACGCAGGTGACCTACGTCCAGGGCGACAACGCCGACGCGCTCAAGCAGTACACCGACGGCCTGCTCACCTCCGCCGGCGGCGACCGCACGGAGGCCGACTGGGGCGGCAACGGGCTCAAGGGGCACTACTCGTCGGCCGCGGGCAAGACGTCGGCGGTGCTCGTGTTCACGGTGTCGGACCGGCCGCTCGTGGGGTTCATCTACCAGCTGAATTCGGCCGACCAGGCCGCGGCTACCACGCCGGGCACGCTGGCCGACTACTTCGAGGCGAGCGTCCAGCCGGGGGAGTAGGCGGCGCGAACGGACCGTTCGCGACCGCCGGTTAGAGTGGGTTCGATGCGGATCACGGTTTTCCGGCGGCTGATGGCCGAGGAGTTCGGCCCCGGGCGGGCCCAGGTGCTGGCCAGGGACCACGTGCTCAGCGGGCTCGGCGGCCGCACCGTCGACCAGGCGCTGACCGCGGGAATCCCGGCCAAGGACGTGTGGCGAGAGGTCTGCGACGCCTTCGACGTGCCCCGCGAACGGCGCTGACCTGGGCGGATACGCACGGGTCCTGACCCGGGCGGGCGAAAATCCTAGCGCAAGGGTGTGTCGCTGCCGACCTCGAACAGGTGTTCGTCTATGGTGTTGTCCACATCGGGTCCAGCGATCCACAGATTGGGCGCCGCTCCTGGAATTGTCGGTCCCCGCCGCTAGCGTCGGACCGGACAGCTGAAGAACCGACACAGAGCCCCTCGAGAAGGGGGCTTCGACCAGCGAGGTGGGACTTCCATGCCTGCAGCACCCGACAAGGACAAGGCGCTCGAGCTCGCGCTCGCGCAGATCGACAAGCAGTACGGCAAGGGCTCGGTGATGCGCCTCGGCGAGGACACCCGGCCGCCCATCGCCGTGATCCCCACCGGCTCGATCGCCCTCGACGTCGCGCTCGGCATCGGCGGGCTGCCCCGCGGCCGGGTCGTCGAGATCTACGGCCCGGAATCCTCCGGTAAAACGACGGTTGCCCTGCACGCGGTGGCGAACGCGCAGCGCGCCGGCGGCATCGCGGCGTTCATCGACGCGGAGCACGCGCTCGACCCGGAGTACGCCAAGGCCCTCGGCGTCGACACCGACGCGCTGCTCGTGTCCCAGCCGGACACCGGTGAGCAGGCGCTGGAGATCGCGGACATGCTGATCCGCTCCGGCGCGCTCGACATCCTGGTCATCGACTCCGTCGCCGCGCTCGTGCCGCGTGCCGAGATCGAGGGCGAGATGGGTGACTCGCACGTCGGCCTCCAGGCCCGCCTGATGAGCCAGGCGCTGCGGAAGATCACCGGTGCGCTGTCCAACTCGGGCACCACGGCGATCTTCATCAACCAGCTCCGCGAGAAGGTCGGCGTCATGTTCGGCTCCCCGGAGACGACGACCGGTGGCAAGGCGCTGAAGTTCTACGCGTCGGTCCGCCTGGACGTGCGCCGCATCGAGACGATGAAGGACGGCGGCGAGGCGGTCGGTAACCGCACCCGCGTCAAGGTCGTCAAGAACAAGGTGGCCCCGCCCTTCAAGCAGGCCGAGTTCGACATCCTCTACGGCCAGGGCATCTCCCGCGAGGGCTCGCTGATCGACATGGGTGTCGACCAGTCCATCGTGCGCAAGTCGGGCGCTTGGTACACCTACGAGGGCGACCAGCTCGGCCAGGGCAAGGAGAACGCGCGCCGGTTCCTGCGCGACAACCCGGACATCGCCAACGAGATCGAGAAGCGGATCAAGGAGAAGCTCGGCATCGGCCCGCAGCTCGACGCGGACGCCGTCGAAGCGGTCCCGGCGCCGGTCGACTTCTGAGATCCGGGAATGAACCCCGCCGTGGCCGTGGTCCGCGGTGGGGCGTGACGAAGGGGTAGTCGAGGTGGCGAGGGCGCCCAAGGTTCCGCCGGCCGAGCTTCCTCCCGAGGAGCGGTACAAGAAGGCCAAGGAGATCTGCTTCGATCTCCTGGCCGCTCGTCCGCGCACTCAGGAAGAGCTCCGGCAGGCGTTGCACCGCAAGGGATTCGACGAGGAGACCTGCGAAACCCTGCTCGGCAAGCTCGACCGGGCGGGGCTGGTCAACGACGAGGAGTTCGCCCAGCTGTGGGTGAAGTCCCGCCACGCGAACCAGGGGCTCTCCCGCACCGCGCTGGTGGCCGAGCTGCGGCGCAAGGGCGTCGACGGTGAGATCGCCGCGCAGGCGGCGGGCGAGGTCGATCGCGAATCCGAGGAGCAGATGGCCAGGGAACTGGTCCGCAAGCGCCTCGGGTCCCTCGGCAACGTCGACGAGCAGACGGCGTTGCGGCGGCTGCTCGGCTTCCTCGCCCGCAAGGGCTACCCCCAGGGACTGGCGTACACGGTGATCAGGGAGGAACTCCGCGAGTACGGCGCGGAGTCCACCCTGCTCGACGACGCCGTCATCGACTGACCCGAGCGGCCGGCGCGGGCGGGGAAGACCGCGGCGAGTCAGTTCGTCTTTCGGATCAGACCGGTGTAACCAACGAGGGCGAGAGTCGCCAGTCCCCAGATCCCGGCTTGGGTCAGCCAGATCGCGATGGTGAAGACGGTTGCCCAGTTAGTGTCCGGGTCGATGTCGCACCGGCCGCGGACACCGGTCGTTGCGATCGGCAGCCCTCGGTCCAAGCCGAGGCTGATCAGTTCGACGTCCGTGCATGGTCTGCCGGTGAGATCGGAGAAAGTGCTGGTGCGTTCGGCGACGTGGTGCCTGCCATCGGTGATGTGTCCCGCCCACAGGCCAAGGCAAGCGGACATCCCCAGAGCGACCAGGAGTGCTGCAGCGGTCCGTCGAGTCAGGTAGCCGTAGCCCGCTAGGGCACCCCAGAGCCAATGGAACCGCCTCGTCAACCAGTTGCCGAGGGCTTTCGGAGCTCGGTCGTAGAGGTCTCTCTGCTGGGCGATGAGGATTCGGCGTGCGTTTCCATCGTGACCGGCTGCTCGCTCGGCGGATGCCAGCTCCTGATAGGGGCCAGGCCGATATGCTTCTGTGTGAAAGCGGACAAGGTGAAGCCATTCCTGCCATGGCATGGACTGATAGGGCATTACTTCGAGCGCGCCGAATTTGAACCCGTTGATGTCCACGCGCCTGGGCTGTTCGCAAGGCTTTTCGGCGCTTGTCCCTGAACATAGTGTGTCCCTGGGGAGAAAGACCTTTGACTCCACGTGCGTGTTCTCGAGATCCAGGGTCAAGCCTTCGCTGTTGGTGATCTCGGATCCCAACATGATCAACATGCCTCCGATCCGTGCGCCGATGAGTCGGACTGTGGCATGTTGGCCAGTGCCGGAAGCTTGCACACCGTTGAGGTTCAAGCCTGCTTCGGTCCTCAGTTGGTCAGCTGAAAGGCGGTACCGGCGGCGTTGAAGATCCTTGCTTTGCGGAGGCTCACCACCCCGTCGATGCGGGCCTGGAAGAGCTGAACCGCCGCCCACCTGGTCGCGGCATCGAACCGAGTCTCGTCCAGCCACAGGTCGCCGTCGACGTGAAGGCCTGGTGCAAACAGGGCAGCGCCAGTCGAGTTGGTGATCTCGGTTCTGCTCAAGTCCAGCCTGTTGCCGATGCGTGCCTTGGGGAGTCGTACCGCGCCGGCGCTGCCGGCGCCGGCTATCCGAAGGTCGTCGAGCCACATACCCGATTCGAGCCGGGCTCCATCGGCGTGAACGTTGCCGACGCGGCAGTGTGCCAGGCGCAACCAAGGTAAGTTGGCGTGCCAGGCGGAGATTTCGCCGTTGACGACACAGGAGATCAGGCTCAAGCCGGCGCGGGCGCTGACATTGTCGAGGTCAAGCGGGCCTGAGACGCGAACGCTTCGAACCCTTACGCCCTTTGGGTCGAACGTGCCGTGCTGGCCCAACAGCATCTCGCGTACCAGCTGTGCCCGGATCTCGTGTGCCGGATCATCGTCCTCGGCAAGGTCGTCGACCGAAAGCCCGGAACCTGTCGGTACCTCACCGGCGTGCGCAGCGTCGATCAATTCACGTTCGAGGTCGGTCAGATCGTCAAGTATCGGCAGCGATGAGTATTCGGTCACACCAAGCGAGTCGCCGGATGCTGAGCGGATGCTACAAGCGTCGCTGAGCTTCTACGGCGGAACCGGATGGCCGAGGGACGGCGGGCGGGGAGCTCGTGCGTGCCTCGCCGGGGCGGCGGGCCGCCGGGACCCGGCGGTCCGAGCGGTGCTTGCGGACCGCCAGCAGCAGCACCGCGAGCAGTCCCATCACCACGCACGTGACCACCGCCGACAGCACCAGGAACTCGTCGAGCCGCCCGGCCGCCAGGTACGCGCCCAGGGCCACCGCCACCAGCGCGCACACCGCTCGGTCCACAATGGACTCCATCGACAACAGCGTCGCGCGGTAGCGGGAGTCCGGGATCGAGTCGTTCAGCAGCTGTTTCTGGACCGGGAACGAAATCCCCGTCGCCACCGCGAAGACGCACAGCAGGACCACCGTCGGGAAGGCACCCGCGACCACGACCACGCCGAGGCACAGCGCCATCACGATCGTCAGCGTGAACACCGAACCCACCGGGCCGATCGCGCGGCGGAGGCGGTGGGGGCGGGCCGCGCCCAGAGCCTCGAACACCGTCATGGCCGCCAGCACCGCGCCGTACCAGTTCACCGACAGCGACTTCGACTCCAGGATCGGCTGGAACAAGTTCACCTGGCAGATCCGGACCAGCGTGAACATCGCGATGCCCTGCACCATCAGCAGCACCAGCCACCGCGACGACCGCAACGTCGAGAGCGCGCCGCCGACGCCCGCCAGCAGCGACGCCGTCTTGCCCGTGACCCGGCGGCCGCCGGGGATCGGCGGGAGCTTCAACGCGAACACCAAGGCCACGCCGGCGTTGATCGCCGTCAGCCAGTACGGGGACGGGAGGTTCCACGTCATCAGCAGGCCGATCACCGGCCAGTACACGATCTTGCCGACCAGGCTGTACGCGCGGCCGACCCCTTCCACGCGCAGGTAGTGCTCACCGGCGCCGGACGCGTGGAGGTATTCGTACAGGTACGCGCTCTGCGCGCCCGACACGAGTGACCGCGCCAGGGCGATCAGGATGAAGTGCACCAGGAACCCGGTGTACGAACCGAGGAACACCGGCACCAGGTTCGCCGCCACGAGCACGCCCGCGCCCGCCGCCAGCGAGGTGCGGTAGTCGAAGCGGTCCGCGATCATGCCCGTCGGGATCTCCAGCAGGCAGAACACGATGTAGTAGATGCTCTGGATGCCGAAGATCTCGCCGTCGGACAGGCCGGCGAGCTTCTGGTACTGGTAGAAGATCGGCACCCACAGCAGCAGGCCGAAGAAGAACTGGAACCCGTAGGTCAGCCGGACGGCACGACGGACGGCGGGGTTCGCGGGCAGGCGAAGGCCCAGCATGACGGTTTCTCCCGAGCTCAAACGGAATACGGACGCAGCTGCACGAGGTGGAGGTGCTCGCCGTCGGCGAGCCACTCGACGTCCACCGGCGAGTCGAACGTGTAGTCGGGCGAGAAGTGCCCCTGCAGCAGGCGACCGGCGATCGCGAGCCGCTGCAGCTGGTCGTGCGCCCGCGAGTCGAGGTCGGACACCGCGTCGCCGAGGGACACCGTGCGGCCGCCGCCTTCGACCGTCGAGTACAGGTACTGCATGGGCAGCGCCGAACCCTCGACGACGTCGGTCACGCGCGGCGACACGTTGACGTACACCGTGCGGAAGTCCGCGCGGTTCATCGGGTTCGTCGTCACGAGCACACCGCCGAAGTCGGCCGCGACCTGCTCCTGGATCACCACGCCCATGTAGCACTCGTCGAGGGAGATCCCGGCCTGGCGCCGCAGCCGGACGCTGCGCACCGACACCAGCGACGCCCACACCTCCTTGACGCTGGCGAAGATCCGCTCGGCCGTCGTGACGTGGTTGAGCGACTCGTAGATCCCGGCCGCCGAGAACCCGGCCAGGTCTTCGGCGTTCGAGGAACTGCGCACGACGAACGTCCGGACCCCGGCCAGCTGCGACACCAGCGCGGAGTCGATCTCCCCGGCGAGCGCGCCCGGAAGCCGAGCCGACCGGATCAGCCCCTGCAGCTCGACGCACAGCGGCTCGATTTCGCGGGCGTCCAGCTCCAACGCCATCTTCAGCTTGCCGATGGCCTGCTGGATCCGCGGCGACGACTCGAGGAACCGGCGCTGCAGTGAGAACGGCAGCGCGATCCCGCGAGGCACGCGGACGTGATCGTCGAGCAGCCGGCGTGCAGCCGCAAGAAGATCACCCCCGGCCGGGACGTCCAGCAGCCGGGCCAGGTAGGGCAGCAGGTTCTCCCGCGGCGGGCGCGGCACCTGGTAGAAGCCGAGCAGCCGCTGCGAACCGTGCGCCAGCACGTGGTGCAGCTCGCCGAGGTTGGCCGCCTTCGTCCCGTACCGGTAGCGGTCGGTCGCGCGCAGCCGCTTCAGGTTCACGATCGGGCTGTGCTCGGACTCCGGTTCCTCCAGCTTGACGCGCTGGGCGTACCACCGCGGCGGTTCGGTCGACGCCGGCTCGGCGACCTCCCGCAGCGAGAGCCCCTGAGCGTCCACTGTGTACTCGACCCACTTGCCGTCCAGCCCGCGGGTTTCGACGTCGGCCAGCGCGCCGACCTGGACGGCGTTCGGAATCTGCCAGCCGGTGGCCAGGACGTTGGTGTGCGACAACGGCGTCGTGTGGCGGGCGTTGACGATGCCCGACAGTCGCGGGATGTCGTCGGGGACGCGGTCCATCACGATGATGTCCGACCAGTCCAGCGTCGCGGCGCGGTACTCGGCCTCGGTGCGGAACGCGCGCAGCCGGCCCGTCGCCGTGCCGGGGTTCAGCGGGACGAACGGCGCCGTCGAGAACAGCTCGTGCGCGAACACCCGCGGCAGCTCGCCCGGCGGGATCTCCCGCACGATCCGCTCCTGCAGCTGGTTGGCCGGCTTGAACACCAGCGGCAGCGCCGGGTCGACGTACCGCGCGACGAACGCGTGGAACTCGCGGATCAACGCGGCCGGCATCGTGTCGACCTCGACCGTCTCCAGGGAAAGCAGCTGCGGGTGGCGGGCGAGGATGCCGAGCAGGAACCGGCGGTCCGGCGCGTGGTAGAAGTCCTGGTTGTAGGAGTCGATTTCCGCGCGCACCCGTTCTTCGGTGACGCCCAGGATCTCTTCCCCGATATAGATCGCGTGAAAGGAATGGCGCGCGTCGTTCAGGAAGTGGATCTCCGCGTTTTCGCGGTCGACCACGACCTTGACGAAGGAATAGCCGCCGAGGGTGCCGCCCAGCTGGTGGAGGGCGGACAGCGAAAGGCGTTCGCCGACGAGTGCGGCGACGTTCTCGGGGGCAGGACTGGGGGCGACCACATCGGTCAGGGACACTGGATCTCCTCGCTCGAAACAGCGAGGGGGAACGATAACAGGCCGGTAAATCACCCACCGGCGCCGCGATTGCTCCATTCAGCGGGATTCATGACCGCCGCCACACCCGCTCGGAGCACCGTTCCAGAAAGCTGGAACGGTGCTCCCGCGATGCGGACGTGAATTCCGCCGTTCGGGCGCGGCGACGACGCGGGGTGATCTCCGCTACAGCTGCGCGGCTTCGGCGGCCAGCTTCTCGATCGTGGCGGGATCGAGCGACGCCGTCAGCCACGAACCGCCGATGCAGCCGACGTTCGGCAGCGCCAGGTACGACGGCGCCGACGCGACCGTGATCCCGCCCGTCGGGCAGAACTTCAACGACGGCAACGGGCCCGCGATCGACTTCAGGTACGCGACGCCGCCGGAGGCCTCGGCCGGGAAGAACTTCAACGCCGTGAGCCCGCGCTCGGCCAGCCGCATCGCCTCGGACACGGTGCTCGCGCCGGGCAGGAACGGCAGCCCGGTCTCGAAGCACGCGTCGACGACCGCGTCGGTGCAGCCCGGCGTCACGAGGAACTTCGCCCCCGCGTCCGCCGCCTGCTTCGCGTGGTCCGCCGCGGTGACGGTGCCGGCGCCGATGACGATCTCCGGCACCTCGGTCGCGACGCGCTCGATCGCCGACAACGCCGCCGGGGTGCGCAGGGTCAGCTCGATGACCCCGATCCCGCCGGCGAGCAGGGCCCGGGCCGTGGGCACCGCGTCGTCGGCGTCGTCGATCACCACGACGGGCATCACGGGGGACAGCTCGAGCAGGTCCTGACCGGTGGTCACTGACCGACCTCCTGGGTTGTGAAAGCGGGCATTCCGAAGTGCTCCGGCGTCAGGCCGCCGAACACCGATGCGCCCTGGTCAGCGGGGCCGACGGCACGGCGCAGCGCGGCGAACAGCTCTCGGCCGGTGCCGGTCCAGGATGCTTCGGACGGCGGCGAGTCCACAAGCTCACGGCGGGCGAGTTCTTCGTCACCGACGAGCACGTCGAGGCTGCCCGAGGTGGCGTCCAGCCGGACGACGTCGCCGTCGGCGATGCGCGCGATCGGGCCGCCCGCCGCGGCTTCCGGTGTCACCTGGATGGCGGCGGGGATCTTGCCCGACGCGCCCGACATGCGGCCGTCGGTGAGCAACGCCACGGCGTGCCCGCGGTCCATGAGCACACCCAGAGCCGGCGTCAGGCCGTGCAGCTCCGGCATGCCGTTCGCCCGCGGCCCCTGCTGCCGGACCACCACGACGACGTCGCGGTCCAGCTCGCCGGCCTCGAACGCGGCCTTGAACGCCTGCTGGGTGGTGAACACGCGCGCCGGCGCCTGGACGACCCGGTGCTCGGGCGCCACGGCCGACACCTTGACCACCCCGCGGCCGAGGTTGCCCTCGACCATCCGCAGCCCGCCGTCCGCGGCGAAGGGACGCCACACCGGGCGCAGCACGTCCTCGTCGAGGCTGCGGGTCGGCACGTCGCGCCAGACCAGCTCGCCGTCGGACAGGATCGGCTCGGCGCGGTAGCGGTGCAGCCCGAACCCGGCGACCGTGTGCACGTCTTCGTGCAGCAGCCCGGCGTCGAGCAGCGTGCCGACCAGGAACTGGATGCCGCCGGCGGCGTGGAAGTGGTTGATGTCGGCGCTGCCGTTCGGGTAGACCCGCGCCAGCAGCGGCACGACGGCCGAGAGGTCGGAGAAGTCGTCCCAGGTCAGCTGGATGCCCGCGGCCGCGGCGATCGCGACCAGGTGCATCGTGTGGTTGGTCGAGCCGCCGGTGGCGAGCAGCGCGATGATGCCGTTGACGAACGCCTTCTCGTCGAGGATCCGCGAGACCGGCGTGTACTCCTCGCCGCGCGAGAGGGCGACGATCCGGCGTCCGGCTTCTTCGGTCAGCGCTTGACGCAGCGCCGAACCGGGCTGGACGAAGCTGGCGCCGGGCAGGTGCAGGCCCATCACCTCGACGACCATCTGGTTGGAGTTCGCCGTGCCGTAGAAGGTGCACGTGCCGGCCGAGTGGTACGACGCCGCTTCGGCGTCCAGGAGGTCTTCGCGGGTCGCGAGGCCCTCGGCGTACAGCTGCCGGACGCGCGCCTTCTCCTTGTTCGGCAGCCCGGAGTTCATCGGCCCGGCCGGGATCAGGATCGCGGGGAGGTGCCCGAACGACAGGGCACCGATCAGCAGGCCGGGGACGATCTTGTCGCAGACGCCCAGCAGCAGGGCCGCGTCGAACATGTCGTGCGACAGCGCGATCGCCGTCGACATCGCGATGACCTCGCGGCTGAACAGGGACAGCTCCATGCCCGCGCGGCCCTGGGTGATGCCGTCGCACATCGCGGGCACGCCGCCGGCGAACTGGGCGACGCCGCCCGCGGAACGGACGGACTTCTTCAGCCAGGCCGGGTACTCCTGCATCGGCTGGTGCGCCGAGAGCATGTCGTTGTAGGACGAGACGATCGCGACACCCGGGGCGCGCGCGGCCCGCAGGGCTTCCTTGTCGACGCCGTCCATGGCGGCGAAGCCGTGGGCGAGGTTGCTGCACGCGAGACCGCGGCGGACCGGGCCTTCCGCGTACGCGGCGGCCGTGCGGCCGAGGTAGGCGCCGCGGGTCGCGGCACTGCGGGCGGCGATGCGCTCGGTGACGTCGGCGACGACTCGGTGCGGCTTCGTGGTGGGGATGGGGCTCATGTCCGGCTCCGGATCACTGGTGTGGGGTGGTCCGCGGGACGGCAGCGCTGGCGCCTCTGGGTCGTGACACTGGCCACAGTACCTCGCGAAAACGCCGAATCAAAATCGATTCAGAAGATCGACCCGCGTGACCCCGATCACCCCCAGAACCGTTAGTGTGCTAGTTGTCACACTGCACGACGCACGGTAAAGCCGTAGGGGCGAGTGATCGTCCGGCTTCGCCGGCCCCACCACACCCGGGAGGATTGATGTCCACCTCCGAGATCGCCGAGCTGCGGCGAACCATCGGCCAGCTCAGGCAGTGCGTCGGCGCACTGCGCTCTCGTTACGGCGACGCGTCGGCGGTCCGCCGGCTCGCGAACGACGTGGAGCGCCTCGACATCGACACCGCGGACCTCGACGGCACGCCGCTCGCGGTGCCCGCCCAGGCGAAAGCGGCCGAACGCGTCCCCGTACCGGACACCCCGTACGACCCGTCCTTGTGGCACGGCGCCGATGACGAAGGCGTCGGCGGCTACAAGCGCGACCAGCGGTGAGCGCTCCGGCTGACAACGGCGTCGGTACCGGCGTCCGGGCCCCCAAGCGGGCCCGGATCGCCGAGCGCACCCTCCGGACGGACCGGTGGTGGCTCCAGCCGCTGCTGACCGTGCTCGGGCTGTCGGCGTTCATCATCTACGCGACGGTCCGGTCGTTCGTGCGCACCGCGTACTGGGTGCCCGACTACCACTACCTGACGCCGTTCTACTCACCCTGCCTGTCCACTTCCTGCGTCGAGGGCTCGAGCCACTTCGGCCACTGGTTCGGCGACCTGCCCGGGTTCATCCCGCTCGGGTTCGTCGTGCTGCCGTTCCTGCTCGGATTCCGCCTGACGTGCTACTACTACCGCAAGGCCTACTACCGGGCGGTGTGGTTCTCCCCGCCCGCCTGCGCCGTCGCGGAACCGCACGCGAAGTACACCGGCGAGACCCGGCTGCCGCTCATCATCCAGAACGTCCACCGCTACTTCTTCTACGTCGCGCTGATCGTCTCGCTGGTCAACACCTACGACGCGATCACCGCGTTCCACGGGAAGACCGGCGGCTTCGGGTTCGGGCTGGGCAACATCATCCTGCTCGGCAACGTGGTCCTGCTGTGGGCGTACACGCTTTCCTGCCACTCGTGCCGGCACGTGACCGGGGGCAGGCTGAAGCACTTCTCCAAACACCCGGTGCGCTACTGGATCTGGACCAAGGTCTCGAAGCTCAACACCCGCCACATGGCGCTGGCCTGGACGACGCTCGGCACCCTGGTGCTGACCGACTTCTACGTCATGCTCGTCGCCAGCGGCGCGATCTCGGACCTCAGATTCGTCAACTAGCGCACTTTTCTCCCGACAGCGACGTCCCCAGTTCCGAGGTGGAATTCTTCTATGACCGAGGTCGAACGCCACAGCTACGACGTGGTGGTGATCGGGGCCGGTGGCGCCGGTCTGCGAGCGGTGATCGAGGCGCGCGAACGCGGTTTCCGCGTCGCCGTCGTGTGCAAGTCCCTGTTCGGCAAGGCGCACACGGTGATGGCCGAAGGCGGGTGCGCGGCGTCGATGGGCAACGCCAACTCGAACGACAACTGGCAGGTCCACTTCCGCGACACCATGCGCGGCGGCAAGTTCCTGAACAACTGGCGGATGGCCGAGCTGCACGCCAAGGAGGCGCCGGACCGCGTCTGGGAGCTGGAGACCTACGGCGCGCTGTTCGACCGCACCGCCGACGGCCGGATCAGCCAGCGCAACTTCGGCGGGCACACCTACCCGCGGCTGGCGCACGTCGGTGACCGCACCGGCCTCGAGCTGATCCGCACGATGCAGCAGAAGATCGTTTCGCTGCAACAGGAGGACTTCGCCGAGACCGGCGACTACGAGGCCAAGATCAAGGTCTTCGCCGAGTGCACGGTCACCGAGCTGCTCACCACCGATGGCAAGATCGCCGGCGCGTTCGGCTACTGGCGCGAAAGCGGGCGGTTCATCCTCTTCGAGGCGCCCGCGGTCGTGCTCGCCACCGGCGGCATCGGCAAGTCGTTCAAGGTGACGTCGAACTCGTGGGAGTACACCGGCGACGGCCACGCGCTGGCCCTGCGGGCGGGCGCGAAGCTGATCAACATGGAGTTCGTCCAGTTCCACCCGACCGGGATGGTCTGGCCGCCGAGCGTCAAGGGCATCCTCGTCACCGAGGGCGTGCGCGGGGACGGCGGCGTGCTCAAGAACTCCGACGGCAAGCGGTTCATGTTCGAGTACGTGCCCGACGTGTTCAAGGGCCAGTACGCGGAAAGCGAAGAGGAAGCCGACCGCTGGTACGCCGACGCGGACAACAACCGGCGCACGCCGGACCTGCTGCCCCGCGACGAGGTCGCCCGCGCGATCAACTCCGAGGTCAAGGAGAACCGCGGCTCCCCGCACGGCGGCGTCTTCCTCGACATCGCCAGCCGGCTGCCGGCCGAGGAGATCAAGAAGCGGCTGCCGTCGATGTACCACCAGTTCAAGGAGCTGGCGGACGTCGACATCACGGCGGAGCCGATGGAGGTCGGGCCGACCTGCCACTACGTCATGGGCGGCATCGAGGTCGACCCGGACACGGCGGCGGCGAGCGTGCCCGGCCTGTTCGCGGCCGGCGAGTGCTCGGGCGGCATGCACGGGTCCAACCGGCTCGGCGGCAACTCGCTGTCGGACCTGCTGGTGTTCGGCCGCCGCGCGGGCCTCGGCGCGGCCGAGTACGTGCAGGGCCTCGAGGGCAGGCCGGCCGTCAGCGAGTCCGATGTGGACGCCGCAGCCACGATGGCGCTCGCGCCGTTCGACCCGGCCGAGGGCACCACGGCCGAGAACCCCTACACCCTGCACACCGAGCTGCAGCAGTCGATGAACGACCTGGTCGGCATCATCCGCAAGGCCGGCGAGATCGAGCAGGCGCTGACGAAGCTCGCCGAGCTGCGGCAGCGGATCAAGCGCGTCACGGTGGAAGGGCACCGGCAGTTCAACCCGGGCTGGCACCTCGCGATCGACCTGCGCAACATGCTGATGGTCAGCGAGTGCGTCGCGAAGGCCGCGTTGACGCGTACGGAGAGCCGTGGCGGGCACACGCGCGACGACTTCCCGGGCATGGACGCCGAGTGGCGGCACAAGCTGCTGGTGTGCTCGGCTTCGGACGGCGAAAACCCGGTCGTCCCGGACATCGACGTCGAGGTGAAGGAGCAGGTGCCGCTGCGGCAGGACCTGCTGGAGCTGTTCGAATTCGGCGAACTCGGGAAGTACTACACCGACGACGAGCTCGAAGCGCACCCCGGGAGCAAGGCATGAGCTACAAGGCGAGTTTCCGCGTCTGGCGCGGCGACGACACGGGCGGCGAGCTGCAGGACTTCACGGTGGAGGTGAACGAGGGCGAGGTCGTCCTCGACATCATCCACCGGCTGCAGGCCACCCAGGCGTCGGACCTCGCGGTGCGCTGGAACTGCAAGGCCGGCAAGTGCGGCTCGTGCTCGGCGGAGATCAACGGCAAGCCGCGCCTGCTGTGCATGACGCGGATGTCGACGTTCACCGAGGAAGAGGTGATCACCGTGACGCCGATGCGGACGTTCCCGGTGATCCGCGACCTCGTCACCGACGTGTCGTTCAACTACACGAAGGCGCGGGAGATCCCGTCGTTCACGCCGCCCGCGGACCTGAAGCCCGGTGAGTACCGGATGCAGCAGGTGGACGTCGAGCGGTCGCAGGAGTTCCGGAAGTGCATCGAGTGCTTCCTGTGCCAGAACACCTGCCACGTGGTGCGCGACCACGAGGAGAACAAGGAGTCGTTCGCCGGGCCGCGGTACCTGATGCGGATCGCGGAGCTGGAGATGCACCCGCTCGACGTCGCGGACCGGCGTGACGCGGCGCAGGATGAGCACGGCCTCGGGTACTGCAACATCACCAAGTGCTGCAGCGAGGTGTGCCCGGAGGGCATCCACATCACCGACAACGCGCTCATCCCGATGAAGGAGCGCGTCGCGGACCGCAAGTACGACCCCATCGTCTGGCTGGGCAACAAGCTCTTCCGCCGCGACAAGTGAGGCCTCCCGCCTGGCATGGTGGGAGGCATGGAGATCGAGTTTTTGGCGTCGCCGGTCGACCGGGCCGTGGTCGATCGGGTCACGGCGCTGGTCAACCAGGTCTACGCCGAGTCCGAGAAGGGGCTTTGGCTCGGGAGTACCGACCGGACCTCGGCCGACGAGGTCGCCGGGTTCGTGCGGGCCGGGGAGGTCGCCGTCGCGTTCGTCGATGGGGACCTCGCCGGCTCGGTGCGCGTTCAGCGGCTCGACGAGGCGACCGGTGAGTTCGGCATGCTCGCCGCCGAGCCCGCGCGACGCGGGCTCGGCGTCGGGCGTGAGCTGGTGGCGTTCGCCGAGCGGGTGAGCCGGGACGCGGGCTGCCGCGAGATGCAGCTCGAACTGCTGGTGCCGCGCGAGTGGACGCACCCGGCCAAGCAGTTCCTCGCCGAGTGGTACGACCGGCTCGGCTACCGCGTGACGCACCGCGCCGACCTCGCCGTCGACTACCCGCACCTTGCGCCGTCTCTCGCCACGCCGTGCGACTTCCTCATCTACCGCAAGGCGCTCGCGTGACGGTGCTGGCCGGGGCGCACGTGTTCGATGCGGAGACCGGCGACGTGATCCGCGCGGACGTCCGGCTCGACGGCGCGCGGATCGCCGAAGTCGGGCTCGGCCTCGACGGGCCGGCCGTCGACTGCTCGGGTGGGTTGCTGATCCCGGGGCTCATCGACTGCCACGTGCACGTCGCGTTCCGGCGGCCCGAGTCGTTGCCGCGCAGCGCCCGGATCCTCGAGGCCGTGCCGGTGCTGCGGGGGTTGCTGGCGCGGGGGATCACCACCGTCCGGGACGCCTGGGGCGCCGACGCCGGGTTCAAGCACGCGCTGGCCCAGGGGTGGATCGACGGGCCGGACCTGCTGGTCAGCCTGCGTCAGCTGGGACCGACCGGCGGGCTCGGCGACGCCTGGGACCCGGCCGCGGGCGCCGTCGACAACTACGGTGACCCGTCGCTGCCCGACCCGCTGTTCGACGGGCCGGAAGCCGCCCGCGCCGCCGTCCGCCGGATGGTGCGCGCGGACGCCGACTGGATCAAGCTCGGCGCGAGCGGCTCGTTGCGGGCGGTCGTCGCGGGTGTCGACGTCCGCCCGACCGACGACGAACTCGCCGCCGTGGTCGACGAAGCCGGCCGCTGCGGCCGCGATGTCCTGGCGCACGCGCACACCTCGGCGGCCGTGGTGTCGGCCGCCCGCGCGGGGGCGCGCAGCATCGAGCACGGCACGTTCCTCGACGACTCCGCCGTCGCGGCCCTGGCGGACGCCTGGTACGTGCCGACGCTGTCACCGATGAGCGAGACGGAGTTCGCCGAGCAACATCGCCGGTCGCTGCGCCTCGCGGTGGAGGCGGGCGTCCGGATCGCCGCCGGGTCCGATATGGCCCCTCGCCCCCATGTCGACTTGACGACCGAGCTGAGGTTGCTGGCCGCGGTGCTGGGGGACGCGGCTGCCTTGAAGGCGGCCACCTCCGAGGCGGCACGGCTGCTCAGGCTCGACGACGACCGGGGCCGGATCGAGCCGGGGCTACGGGCGGACGTGGTGTGGCTGGCGGGCGTGGATCTCGACGTGTCGGATCTGCCCGCCCGGGTCCGGGCAGTCTGGCACGACGGACAGCCGGTCACTTCGCCATGAGGTCGAACTCCTCGGTCAGGCGGACCAGGAACTCCCGCGACTCGCGTTCGGACAACGCCACCTGTTCCAGGCGCGTGCGGAGGATGTAGAACGCTTCGACCGCCACGCGGTCGTCGACGAACAGCCCGGCGGAGAAGGTTTCTTCGTAGGCCACCGGCGGGTGTTCGGCGAACTCCAGGATGGTGAACCGGCTGCCGACCAGGTGGTACGGCGGTGCCGAGGCGGGCACCACCCGGATCGTGCAGTGGGGGAGGTTCGTGGCCAGGACCAACGACTGCAGCTGTTCGTGCATCAGGGCCGGGTCGCGCAGGATCGATCTCAACGTGTGCTCGTAGACGAAGTAGACGCAGTGGGGCGGGTTTCGGCGCTGCAGCAGCCGTTGCCGGTCGATCCTCGCGCGGACCAGCGTCTTCAGCCGATCCGTGGTGTAGCGGCCGGACAGCTCGTAGATGCTGCGCACGTAGTCCTCGGTCTGGAGCATGCCCGGCAGGGCCGCCGGGCTGTTCGAGATCACCGCCGTCGCCAGGTTTTCCTGGATGATCAGGGATTTCATCGGGTCGACGAGCTCGTCGAAGTACGGCCGCACCCAGTACAGCTCGCTCGGCGGCCGGGTCAGGTGCAGCAGCCGCTCGCGCTCGGGCGCCTCGGTGCCGCAGTGCGCGAGGTAGATCGCCAGGTCGATCGGCGAGATGCGCCGGCCGTTCTCCCAGCCGGACACCTTCGACGCCGACCAGTGGGCCCGCCGGGCCACCTCACGCAGTGACATCTGTTTCGCCTCGCGCTGGGACTTCAGCTCGACGCCCATCTCCCGCGTGCGTACCGTGCTCTTTTCGGTCATGCCCGCACGCTAAAGGCAACCACCGACAAAACGGCCCCTGCCGCGCAGGGGTTCACCGGAACGGATGTTGCTGTTCTGCCTGTGCGACAACGGATTCCGCTCGCGAAGCGCCTGCGAAGCAGCTTCGCATAATGAAGCGCGCTTCGCAGGTTAGTAAGCCACAATGGCATTCATGACGTCCCTTTCCGGAATCGAGCTGAGCCGCCGGTTCTACGCCGAAGCCGTCGCGCCGGTCGTCGAGGGGCCGCACTCCGCCGCGCTGGTCGGGCCCGGCTCCGAGGTCCTCGGCTTCGACACCGCGCGCTCCACCGATCACGACTGGACCGCGCGCGTCTTCCTCTTCCTCCCGGAGGTCCGGGACGTCCCGATCCCGGGCACCTTCCGGGGCCACCCGGCGAAACTGGAAGTCGCGACGCTCGACGCGTGGACGCGCGGCTTCCTCGGCTTCGACCCGCGCCATGCCGGCCGCCGCGACTGGCTCGCCACCCCGACCCAGGTCTTCGCCGAGTTCACCGGCGGCGCCGTCCACCACGACGACCTCGGCTTCGAGGCGCTCAGGCAGCGCGTCGCCTGGTATCCGGACGACCTCTGGCGGTACGTCCTCGCCTGCCAGTGGCAGCGCATCGGCCAGGAGGACGCGTTCGTCGGCCGGTGCGGGGAGGCCGGGGACGAACTGGGCTCGGCCGTCGTCGCGGGGCGGGTCGTGCGGGACCTCATGCGGTTGTGCCTGCTCATGGCCCGCCGGTACCCGCCCTACAGCAAGTGGCTCGGGAGCGCCTTCGCGCGGCTGCCCGCGGCCCCGGCATTGACCCCGCACCTCACCGGCGCCCTCGCCGCGACGGAGTGGCGGGAGCGCGAACGTCACCTCGTGGCCGCCTACGAGAACGTTGCCGAACAGCACAACGCGCTCGGCCTCACCGACCCCGTCGAGCCGCGCGTGAGCTGCTTCTTCGACCGTCCGTTCCGGGTGATCCACGCCGAGCGGTTCGTCCGCGCCCTCGTCGGGGACCGGCCGCTGATCGGGGCGATCGACCAGTTCGTCGACAGCACCGACGCGCTCGGGCACCGCGAACTGACCCGCGCGGTGGTTGACTGCGCGCATGGCTGAACCGAAACCGCGGGACCTGGCCGCGCTGCTGCTGGCGCTGACCGTCGTGACGGGGGTCGTCGACGCCGTCAGCTTCCTCGGGCTGGGGCGGGTGTTCGTAGCGAACATGACCGGCAACGTCGTGTTCCTCGGGTTCGCGGCGGCGGGGGAGGCGACGCTGTCGGTGCTCGCGTCGCTGACCGCGGTGCTGGCGTTCCTGGCGGGCGCGCTCGCCGGCGGCCGGCTGGCCCGCCGCGACGACGACCACGACGCCCTCCGCCAGGCGACGGCGGTGCAGGCGGCGCTGGTCGCGGTGGCGGTCGTGCTGTCGGCGACGCTCGGCGCCGGCCCGCGGGTGGGCAGTGAGCTGCTGATCGTCGTGCTGGGCGTGGCGATGGGCCTGCAGAACGCGGCGGTCCGCCGCATCGGCGCGCCCGACCTGACGACGACGGTCCTGACGATGACGCTGACGGGCTTCGCGGCGGACTCGAAGGCGGCGGGCGGTCCTGGGGCTCATCCGCTGCGGAAGGTGGCGGCCGTCGGGGCGATGCTCGTGGGCGCGTTGGCTGGTGGGTTGCTGCAACTGCACGTGGCGATGTGGACGGCGTTGACGCTGGCCTTGGTGCTGATCCTGGGCGTGCTGGCGGTGCTGCACCTCAACCGAGGGCGCGACCGCCGTCCACCAGCAGCCGCTGGCCCGTGATGAACCCCGCCTCCTCCGAGGCGAAGAAGCTCACCGCCGCCGCGATGTCCTCCGGGGTTCCGAGCCGGCCCGCCGGGACCGACGCCCGGTAGTCCTCGCGTTCCGCCGCGGCCACCTCCGCGTGGCGCTCCACCGGGACGAAACCCGGGGCCACCGTGTTGACCGTGATGCCGTCCGGGGCCAGCTCGCGCGCCCACGCGCGGGCCAAGCCGATCTGCGCGCTCTTCGCCGCCGCGTACGCCGAGCGGCCCGGTGGCGGGCGGTCCGCCACCTCCGAATCGATGTGGACGATCCGGCCGTGGCCGCGGGCCCGCATCCCCGGCAGCACCGCGTGGCCGAGGAGCACCGGGGACCGGACGAAGAAGTCCAGCTGCGCCAGGTGGTCCGGCCAGTCCACTTGGGACACCGGGGCCTCCGGCTGCGGGCCGGTCGCGTTCAAGACCAGCACGGTGATCGGGCCCAGCAGCGCGGTGACGCCGTCGACGAGCTCGCCGACCTGACGGCGGTCGGTCACGTCCGCGGCGAACGCCGCCGCCTTGCCGCCCTCCGCGAGGATGCCCTCCGCCGCCGACTTGAGGTCGGTGTCGTCGTGGTGGCCGTTGACCGCGACGGCGAGCCCGTCGCGCGCCAGTCTGCGCGCGATCACCCGGCCGAGTCCGCGCGAGCTGCCGGTCACCAGTGCGACACCCATGCGCCCGACGCTAGGGGAGACCCCCGGGTACGACAACCCGGGGAAACGAAAAACGGGTGGGTGCGATGTGCGCACCCACCCGCTTCGAACACTGGTTCAGAGCGCGCGACCGGTGTTGATGTCCGTTGCCGCAGTCACCGCCGCCGGGGCGGCTTCCAGCGGCTTCGCGCCCCGCGGGGCCTTCTTGCGCCGCGACAGCTTGCGCTCCAGCCACGAGGCGAACCACGACAGCGCCAGGTTGAGCACGATGAAGATGATCGCGATGACGATCAGCGTCGGGATCGTGTTGTTGAAGTTGCCGGTGATCGGCCCGGACCCGCGGATCAGCTCGTCGTAGCCGATGGTCAGCTGACCGGCGAGCGCGGTGTCCTTCAGGATGACCACCAGCTGGCTCACCAGGGCCGGCAGCATCAGCGTGACGGCCTGGGGCAGCAGGACGTTGATCATCGTCTGGGTCTTGCGCAGGCCCAGCGCCGACGCGGCCTCGGTCTGTCCCTTCGGGAGCGACAGGATGCCGGCCCGGAACACCTCCGCCATCACCGAGCCGTTGTAGAGCACCAGGCCTGTGACGGCGGCGAACAGCGGGCGGGTGTCCGCCTCGATCGGGGTGTAGTACGCGTACAGCGCCGCGCCGAACACCATCAGCAGCAGCACCGGGATGGCCCGGAAGAACTCGACCACCGCACCGACCGGGATCCGCACCCACTTGTGCTGGGACAGCCGGCCGATGCCCAGCAGCGCACCGATCGGCAACGCGATCACGATGGACAGCGCGGCCGCTTCGAGCGTCTTCAGCAGGCCGGGCAGCAGGAACTGCGTCCAGGTCGACCCTTCGACGAACGGCTTCCAGAGCGCGCCCGCCCACTGGCCCTTCTCGTCGAAGCCGGTGTAGACGAACCACGCCACCAGCAGCAGCACCAGCAGGAACAGGACCGTGTAGATCCAGTTGCGGGCCTTGGCCTTCGGGCCCGGGGCGTCGTAGAGGACGGACTGCGTGCTCATCGCTTGACCTCGGCTTTCTTGGCGACCCAGCCGAGCAGCAGGCCGAGTGGCAGGACCAGCGCGACGAACACCAGGGCGAACAGGATGAAGACCAGGAACAGCGAGTCGGACTCGTTCTCGACCATCGTCGACATCAGCAGCGACGCCTCGGCGACGCCGATCACCGACGCCACGGTGGTGTTCTTCAGCAGCGCGATCAGGACGTTCGCCAGCGGAGCGATCACTGAACGGAACGCCTGGGGCAGCACGATCAGCGTGAGCACCTGGAGGAAGTTGAGCCCCAGGGCCCGCGCCGCCTCCGCCTGGCCGACCGGGACGGTGTTGATGCCCGACCGCAGCGACTCGCACACGAACGTCGCCGTGTAGACGACGAAGCCCAGCACGGCCAGCCGGAACGCGTTGTCGGCCAGCGACGTCGGCGAGTCCGACGCGGCCAGGTTGATGCCCAGCGTGGACGAGAGACCCAGCGACGTGAAGATGATGATCACGGTCAGCGGGGTGTTCCGGAAGATGTTCACGTACGCCGTCGCGAAGCCGCGCATGATCGGCACCGGACTGACCCGCATCGCGACGAGGATCGTGCCCCAGACGAGCGCGCCGATCGCCGAGAAGAACGTCAGCTGGATCGTCGTCCAGAACGCGCCGACGAGGTCGTAATCAGGGTTGTTGAGGAACTCGAACACGGTTGTCCAACCTGGCCTCGGTATGGGAACGGTGCGCCGCTTTCACGGCGCACCGTTCGTCTTCACAAACCGGATATCAGGGAGCGATCGCCGGCGCGGCCGGGATCTTGTAGCCCGACGGGCCAACGTTGGTCTGCAGCGACTTCTCCCAGGAGCCGTCCTGCTCCATCGCCTGGATGGCCTTGTTGATCGCGGCCTTGCCGTCGGCGTCGTCCTTCTTCACGCCGACGCCGTAGTTCTCGTCGGTGAAGCCCTTGCCGACCAGCTTCAGCTTGCCGGGCTGCTGCGCGGCGTAGCCGGCGAGGATGACGTCGTCGGTGGTCATCGCGTCCACCGTGCCGTTCAGGAGCGCGGTCACGCAGTCGGTGTACTTGCCCACCTCCTGCAGCTGCACCTCCTTGGCGTACTTCGTCTTCACGTTCTGCGCCGGGGTCGAGCCCTTGACCGAGCAGAGCTTCTTGTTGCCGGTCAGCGACTCGGGGCCGGTGATGTCGGTGTTGTCCTGGCGGACCAGCAGGTCCTGGTGCGCGATGAAGTACGGGCCGCCGAAGGAGACGTCGTTCTTGCGCTTGTCGGTGATCGAGTAGGTGGCGACGATGAAGTCGACCTCACCCTTCTTGATCAGGTCCTCGCGCTGCGCCGACTGCGCTTCCTTCCAGGTGATCCCCGACTCTTCCACGCCGAGCTGCTTCGCGATGTACTTCGCGACGTCGACGTCGAAGCCGGCGTAGGTGCCGTCCGGCTTCTTCAGGCCGAGGCCCGGCTGGTCGAACTTGATGCCGATGACCAGCTTCTTGTTGTCCTTGGCCCGCTGGACCAGGTTCTTGTCGCCGCTCGCGCCGCTGCCGGACCCGCCGCCGCAGGCCGCCAGGGCCAGCCCGGCGGCCATCACGACCGCGCCGACCTGCAGAACTCGGTTCAACCGCATCGTCTCTCAGGTTCCTTCCGAATCTCGCCCGGCCGCGGAGGCCGGGAAAAAGTGCTCAGTGGGTCAGGATCTTGCCGAGGAAGTCCTTCGCGCGCTCGCTCTTGGGTGCGGTGAAGAACTCTTCCGGCGTCGTGTCCTCGACGATCTCGCCGTCGGCCATGAAGATCACCCGATCGGCTGCCCGGCGGGCGAAGCCCATCTCGTGGGTGACGACCAGCATCGTCATGCCGTCCTTGGCCAGGCCGGTCATGACGTCGAGGACCTCCTGGACCATCTCCGGGTCCAGCGCCGAGGTCGGCTCGTCGAACAGCATGACCTTGGGCCGCATCGCCAGCGCCCGCGCGATCGCCACGCGCTGCTGCTGACCACCCGACAGCTGCGCCGGGTACTTGTCGGCCTGGTTGGCGATGCCGACGCGCTCCAGCAGTTCCATCGCCGTCTTGCGCGCTTCGTCCTTCGAGGCCTTGCGGACCTTCGTCGGCGCCAGCATCACGTTTTCGAGGATGGTCTTGTGCGCGAACAGGTTGAACGACTGGAACACCATGCCGACGTCGGCGCGCAGGGCCGCGAGCGCCTTGCCTTCGGCGGGCAGCGGGACGCCGTCGACGGCGATCTCGCCCGAGTTGATCGGCTCGAGGCGGTTGATCGCCCGGCACAGGGTCGACTTGCCCGACCCCGACGGACCCAGCACCACGACGACCTGGCCGCGAGGCACCTCGAGCGTGATTTCCCTGAGCACGTGCAGGTCGCCGAAGTACTTGTTCACGACGGACGCCTTGATCATCGGCGCCGCCACCTCCGCGGTCATCTGGCCTCCAGGGTCGTTCGAATGCGGCGTGGGTCACCACGCGATGGCGAGAACCTACCGTTGCTTCCCCGGCTGGCAAGCCGAGTTGAGCAATACTTAGGGTTTCAACTGCGTATCGATGTCCCTTTTGGGGCTATCGGCGCCAGCGTAACCCACAGTCACCGTCCGGGTGGCCCGTGCGCGGTGCGGCGGGACGTCCTAGAGTTCGGCGTCACCGGCCGGTGGAGCGGGTCACCATGGGAGGCGGACGGGTGCGGGTGCTGCTGGTGGAGGACGACGACCGGGTCGCGGGCGCGCTCATCCCGGCGCTGACCCGCCGCGGCCTGGCGATCGCCCGGCTGGCCACCGGCGCCGGCGTGCTCGAACGCGTGCACGAGGTCGACGTCATCCTGCTCGACCTCGGGCTGCCGGACATCGACGGTGTCACGCTGTGCACCCAGATCCGCGCGGTCAGCGACGTCGCGATCATCGTCGTGTCGGCGCGCGGCGAGGTCGACGACCGGATCCGGGGCCTGCGCGCGGGTGCCGACGACTACCTCGTCAAGCCCTACGACGTCGAGGAGCTCCTCGCCCGCGTCGAAGCCGTGCGCCGCCGCCGTCCGGAACACACCGCCACCGAGCCGGTGGTCATCGAGGTGGGGGACGTCAGCGTGGACCTGGCCCGGCACGAGGTGCTGGTCGACGGGCGCGCGATCGCGTTGTCCCGCAAGGAGTTCCAGGTGCTCGCGCTGGTCGCGGGCGCGCGCGGCGCGGTGTGCTCGCGCGAGCACGTGCTCACCGAGGTGTGGGGCCACCGGGGCGCCGCGGAGAGCCGGTCGCTGGACGTCCACGTCGCGACGCTGCGGACGAAGCTGGGCCGCCCGGCGCTGATCGAAACGGTCCGCGGGGTCGGCTACCGGCTCGGCGGCGCGGGCACCCGGAGCTGAGCGTGCGCGTCCGGCTGCAAGGCATCGTGCTGACGCTGGTGGCGCTGCTGGTGTTCGGGCTCGGCATCCCGCTGGCCATCTCGATCGCCGCGGGCGCGCAGCAGGACCTCTTCCTCGACCGGCTCACCGACACCGCCCGCTTCGCGTCGCTGGCGCAGCGGCCGCTGCTGGACAACAAGCCGTACCTGATCGAACCCGACGTCCGCCGCTACACCGAGGTGTACGGCGTCCAGGTGGTGGTCGTCGACCAGGACGGCCGGCCGGTCGTCACGGCGCTCGGCCCGGCCGCCGCGCGGATCGACCTCAAGGACGAGCGGATCAGCGACCCCGTCCACGAGGCGCTGGCCGGCCGCCGGTCGCAGCCCGCCGGCGTGCTGATGCCGTGGGACTCGACGCCGCTGGTGCTCGCCGAACCGGTGCTCGCCGACGGCGAGGTCCGCGGGGCGGTGCTCACCGTGTCCACCACCGACTCCGAACGCGCCGCCGTGCTGTGGTGGTGGCTGCTGCTCGCCGCGGGCGGGATCCTCGCGTTCGTGGTCGCGCTGGGCGTGGCGATCCCGGTCGTCCGGTGGATCCTCAAGCCGGTGAAGCGGCTCGACGACGCGACCGGCGCGCTGGTCGCGTCCGTGGTCAGCGGGCGGGAGGCCGAGCCGGTGGGGGAGGGCGGCGGGCCGCCGGAGCTGCGGCAGCTCGGCCGCTCCTTCGACCGGATGGCCGAGAGCGTGTCGGGTGCGCTGGCCGCGCAGCGCGCGTTCGTCGCCGACGCCTCCCACCAGCTGCGCAACCCGCTGACCGCGCTGAAGATCCGGCTCGGGAACCTCGACGGCCACGTCGTCGACGACCAGTCCGCCGCCGACCTGGAGGCCGCGCGCGTCGACGCCGGGCGGCTGCACCAGATCCTCGACGGCCTCCTGTCGATGGCCCGCGCCGAAGCGTCCGGGGGCGAGCTGGACCCGGTGGTGCTGGACGAAGCCGTCGCCGAGCGCGTCGCCGACTGGTCGGTGGTCGGCGAGGCCCGGGACGTGCGGCTGGTCGTCGACGCGGCGGGCGACGGTGCCCGCGTCCGGATGCCGCCGCGCGGGGCCGAGACGATCCTCGACGCGCTGCTCGACAACGCGCTGAAGTTCACCGCGGCCGGCACCGAGATCCGGGTCGCCGTCGAACGCGACGGCGACCGGGTGCGGCTGTCCGTCCGCGACCACGGACCCGGCCTGCCGCCCGAAGAGCTCGACCGCGCGCTGGACCGGTTCTGGCGCAGCCCGGCGCACCAGAACGTGCCGGGTTCGGGGCTGGGCCTGGCGATCGTGTCGGAGCTGACCGCGCACTCCGACGGCGAGCTGGCGCTCGACCTGCCCGACGGCGGCGGCCTGCGGATCACGATGACGTTCCCGGCCGCCTAGATCTTCTTGTCGCGGTAGTACCGCAGCGCGCCGGGGTGCAGCGGGATCGGCTGGGTCTCGATGCCGGGGTGGACGTCGATCGACAACGCCGCCGGGTTCGCCAGCGCCAGCTGCTGGCGCGCGTCGAAGAGGCCGCGGACCAGCGCCTCGGCGACGTCGTCGCGCATCGACTTCGGGACGATCAGGAAGTTCGGCACCAGCAGCGTCGTCACCGGGCCCGGCTGGTTGTACGTGCTGGCCGGGATGGACGCGGTGCCGTAGACCTGGTTGATCTCCTGCATCTTCGGCATCACGTCGGCGATGTCCAGCAGGCGTAGCGACTGGCTGGCGTTGTATCCGGCCAGCGTGGGTGTCGGCAGGCCGCCGGACCAGAAGAAGGCGTCGATCTCTCCGTCGAGCAGCGCTTTGACGGAGTCGTCGAGCCCGCGGGCGCTGGTGGTGACCGCACCGGTGAGGCCGGTCGCCTGCAGCAGCCTCTTGGCGATGTACTCGACGCCCGAGGACGGCGCGCCGGTCGCGATCCGGTGGCCGCGCAGCTGCTCGACGGTCCGGATGTCGGAGTCGCCGCGCACGACGATGTGCAGGTAGTCGTCGTGGATCCGGGCGAGGGTGGTCAGCCGCGGGTCGGCCTTGGCGCGGTCGGCGGCGACGTCGGCGGCGACGAACGCGACGTCGGCGGCCCCGGCGAGCACCTTGTCGATGTTGTCGGGCGAGCCCTGGGTCTGCAGCACGGCCGGCCGGTCGATGTCCAGGCCGGCGGCCCACGCCGTGGCGAGGGTCTGGGCGAGCTTGTCGTAGACACCGCCGGGGTTGCCCGCGGCGATCCGCAGCTTCAGCCCGCCGAACCCGGAGCTGCACGCCGAGAGCACCAGGACCAGGGCGGCCGCCATCGCGAGCGCTTGCCTCCGCCGCGTCGTGGCCACGGCCCGATCGTGCCAGATCCGGCGGCCCGGCGGTTGGTCACCGGCGATCCGGGCATTACCAGTGAGGACGAAGGGAGAGCGGCATGGACGTCGTCGTCGTGGGTGGCGGGCTGGCGGGGCTGAGTGCGGCGCGGCGGCTGCGCCGGGCCGGCGCCGAGGTCACGGTGCTGGAGGCGGGGGACGACGTCGGCGGCCGGGTGCGCACCGACGTCGTCGACGGGTTCCGGCTCGACCGCGGGTTCCAGGTGCTGCTGCCCGCGTACCCAGCGCTGCGGCGGCTGACCGACGTCGCCGCGTTGCGGCCGCGGTCGTTCACGCGCGGCACGATCGCGATGACCGGTTCGGGACGCCGGTGGCTCGCCGGGCCGTGGCACGGCCTGCCCGCCGTGGGCGGGGTCGCGGCGTTCGCGGCGAGCCGGCCCTTCGACGGCGCGCGGATGGCGGCGCTGGCGGCGCGCGACGTGCTGAAGGCCGACCGCGCCGACGCCGGGCGCAGCACCGCCGAAGAGCTGCGGCGCTGGGGCATCTCGAGGTCGACCGTCGAGGAGGTGCTGCGGCCGTTCCTGGCCGGGGTGTTCCTCGACCCGGCCCTGGCGACGTCGAGCCGCATGTTCCACCTGATCTGGCGCAGCTTCCTGCGCGGCGGCGGCGCGTTGCCCGCCGAGGGGATGCAGGCGCTGCCGAACCAGCTGGCCACCGGGCTGACCGTTCGCACCGGCGTCGAGGTCGAGGCGGTCACCGAGGACGGCGTCCGCACGCGCGACGGTGAGGACATCCGGGCGCGGGCCGTCGTCGTGGCGACCGATGGCGACACGGCCGCGCGGCTGCTGCCGGGCGTCGAAGCGCCGGGCTGGCACGCGGTCACGACGTTCTACTACCGCGCGGACACCTCTCCGCTGCGCTCGCCGACCCTGCTGGTCGACGGGCTCGACGACCTGCTGCTGAACACGGCGGTGCTCAGCGAGGTCTCCCCGGCCTACGCCCCGGCCGGCTCGGCGCTGATCGCCGCGTCGGTGCCCGACCGCGCCGACCCGGGCCTGGAGCCGCGGGTCCGGCAGCGGCTGGCCCGGATCTACGACACCGACACGCGCGGGTGGGACTTGATCGGGACGTACGCGGTGCCCCGGGCGCTGCCGGTGTTCGGTCCCGGGGCTCCGCTGCGGCGCCCGGTCCGGATCGGCCCGGGCCGGTACGTCTGCGGAGACCACCGGGACACGCCTTCGGTGCAGGGCGCGCTCGTGTCCGGCCAGCGGGCGGCCGCCGCGGTGCTGGCCGACCTCGTCGCGTAAGTCCACAGTGGACGGGCATGGCTGACTCCCGGGGTGAGGCCCCTGGGCGGGTGGCGGCGCCACGCAGAGGTTCGAGGTGGAACCGGTTCCGAGGATCGCTCCGCGGCGCGGAACTGTCAAGGGTTGACAGGTCGGGTGCGGTGGTATGAACCTTTTCACCGATCGTCCCCCGCCGGCCCTCGAGGGCATCCGCCCGGCGCTCAGGGGACGAGCCGGACCATGCCGTCCCCTGACCGGCGGCGGGTCCGCCCCGCTTCCCCGGCCAGGGAGGAACCATGCCCTCGAACGTCCTGCCGCGGCGCCGTCGCCGCGGCCCCGGTACCCGCTTGGCGACGCTCGCGGCGGCGCTCGCCGTCGCCGTCCTCGGGCTCGCCGCACCGTCGGCGACCGCCGCGGATGCCTTGATCTCCCAAGGCAAACCCGCCACGGCGTCGTCGGTGGAGAACGCCGGCACCCCGGCGAGCGCCGCGGTGGACGGCAACACCGCCACCCGCTGGTCGTCGCAGTTCAGCGATCCACAGTGGATCCAGGTCGACCTCGGCGGCTCGGCGACCGTCAGCCAGGTCGTGCTCCGCTGGGAGGCCGCCTACGCGACCGCGTACCAGATCCAGGTGTCCGCCAACGGTTCCACCTGGTCCACTGTGTACCAGACGACCACCGGCGCCGGCGGTACGCAGACGCTGAACGTGACCGGCTCCGGCCGGTACGTCCGGCTCGCCACGACCGCCCGGGCCACCCCGTACGGCGTCTCGCTGTGGGAGTTCCAGGTGTTCGGCACCGGCGGCGGCACCACGCCACCCGGCGCGGGCACGCCGCCGGACTCGTTCTGGGGTGACACCGCGAGCATCCCGGCCGCCCGGAACGTGCTCACCGTGAAGGTGCTCAACCGCACCAACGGCAAGTACCCGGACAGCCAGGTGTACTGGAACTTCGGCGGCCAGACGCACTCGATCGCCGAACAGCCCTACATCGACATGCCGGCCAACTCCGCCGGCCGGATGTACTTCTACCTGGGCACCCCGAACGGCCAGTACGCCGACTTCATCGAGTTCACCGTCGGGCCGGACGTGTTCAACGGCAACACGACCCGGGTCGACGCGTTCGCGCTGAAGCTGGCCATGCGGCTGCACGCGCACGACGGCTACGACGTCCAGGTGGGTGACGACTACGGCCTGTTCCAGGAGGACCGCTCGGCCACCTTCGCCCGGTTCCAGTCCGAGGTGCCGACGGAGTTCAAGGGCCTGGCGACGGTGAACGCGCCGTACCGCATCCCGGCTCCGGGCAGCGCGCCGGACTTCCGCGCGGGCGGCCGGTACGCGAACTACTTCACCGCCTACGCGCAGTCGGTGGGCGTCAACGAGCCGACGTCGAACATCACCGGGTGCGCCGGCTCACTGGCCGGGAACCCGAACATGTGCGCGGCGCTCAACCGGCACACGGCGCAGCTGCCGGCGTCGCAGCAGCAGGACCCGGCGAACTACTACCGGGCCGCGCCGGCGAACTACTACGCGAAGTTCTGGCACGACCACGGGATCAACCACCTCGCGTACGGCTTCCCGTACGACGACGTGGCGGCCCAGTCGTCGTTCGTCTCCCACGGCGACCCGCAGTGGCTGGTGGTCGCCGTCGGCTGGTGACAGCACCCGGTGCGGCGGCTTCCGGGCCGCCGCACCGGTCAGTACCGGGCGGCGATCCCGGCCAGGAAGATGTCGACGCCGGCGAGGAACTGCTCGCGGTCGTCGTGCTCGCGCAGCCGCGCGGAAACCCGGTGCACGAACGGGTACCGCTCCGGATCCAGTTTCGCCCACTGCGCGGCGACCTCGGCCAGGAACGCCGTCCGGTCGGCTTCGCCGAAGGCGAGTACCCGCGCGTTCGCGGCGTTCTGCCCGGCGACGCCGAGGACGTAGTTCACGAGCGCCCCCGCGGCGTCGAACAAAGCCGCCTCGGGGACGCCGAGTGCGTCGAGCAGCCGGCCGGTGCTTTCGTAGATCTCCAGGAGCGCCGGGCGCCACGGCTCGCGGGAGAGCTGGGCGCCGACCCACGGGTGGGCGTCGATCGCGTCGAACAGGCCCAGGGCCACCGTGCGCAGGGCTTCCCGCGGGTCCCCGGTGACGACCACGCCGGTCAGGACACCCGCGATGACGTCGTCGGTGGCCGCGGCGAGCAGGTCGCTCTTGTTCGCCACGTGGTGGTAGATCGCGCCGTAGCCGGTGCTCAGCCGCGTCGTCAGCGCGCGGAAGGTCAGTGCGGCCTCGCCGCCGTCGTCAAGGAGCCCGGTCGCGGCCCGGACGATCACCTCCCGGGACAGCCCGTCCGTGCGTCGTTTCGCCATGGGGCTCATCATGCCATGTTTGGATCGGCGATCCAAAGTCGTGGTAGCGTCATTGGAGTGACGATCCAAAACTCGGTGACGATCATCGGAGCGGGACTCGGCGGCCTGGTGCTGGCCCGCGTCCTGCACGTTCACGGAATCCCGGCGACGGTCTACGAAGCGGACGCCGGACCCCATGCCCGCCGTCAGGGCGGCATGCTCGACATCCACCCGTGGAACGGCCAACCGGCCCTAGAAGCGGCAGGACTGACGGACGGCTTCCGCAAGCTGGTCCTGCCGGGCCGGGAGTCCTACCGCGTCTTCGACCGGACGGGGAAGCTCCTGCTCGACCGGCCCGACGACGGCACCGGCGAGCGCCCCGAGGTCCAGCGCGGCGAGCTGCGGCAGCTGCTGCTTGACTCCCTGCCACCGGGGACTGTCCACTGGGGACGGAAGGCCACCGGCGCGCGTGCCCTCGGTGAGGGTCGTCACGAGGTGAGCTTCGCCGATGGCACCAAGGTCGTGACCGGCCTGCTCGTCGGCGCGGACGGCGCGTGGTCGCGGGTCCGTCCGCTGGTATCGGACGCGATTCCGTCCTACGTCGGCGTTTCGGTGGTCGAGACGTTCCTGTTCGACGCCGACACCCGCCACCCCGCCGCCGCGAAGGCCGTCGGCGCGGGCTCGATGTTCGCGCTGGCGCCGGGCAAGGGAATCCTGGCGCACCGGGAAAGCGGCGGGACGCTGCACGCGTACGCGCAGCTGCGAAAGCCGCAGGACTGGCTCGGTGAGTTCACCGGGGAGTTCGACGGCTGGGCTCCGGAGCTGACGGCGTTGCTGACCGGCAGCGACGTGCCGCCGGTGCTGCGCCGCCTGTTCACGCTGCCGGCCGGGCACCGCTGGGACCGCGTACCGGGAGTGACCCTGATCGGCGACGCGGCGCACCTGATGCCCCCGAACGGCGAAGGAGCCAACTTGGCCATGCTGGACGGCGCGTCACTCGCACAGGCGGTCGCGGCGCATCCGGACGACCCGGAGAAGGCGTTGGCGGAGCACGAAAAGGCGATGTTTTCCCGGGCAGTGGAGGAGGAGGACGTCTACGAGACCATGCTCGGCGCCGACGCACCGCACAGCATGGTGGCGATGTTCACGGGTGCCGAGGCGTAGTGAGCAGTTCGCGGCCCCGCGCGGGGGTGATCGCCGCGGCCAGCACGGGGTCGGCGAGCAGCGCGACGGGGGCGATGTGGTCCGGGGTGCGCGGCCGCCAGAGCGGCAACGCGGCCAGGATGGCGGCCCACAGCGCGTCGGGGTCGTCCTGGTGCGCGGCCCGCGCGCGGCGCACGGGCTCGTCGAACTCCGGGTTGCCGTAGGTGAACCCTTCGCCGGGCCGCGAGAACCGGGGCTCGTTTTCGGAGATCAGGGACATGATTTCCGGTCGCTCGCCGATCATCGCGCCTTGGAGCACGGACATCCGGCCCTGCCGCGCGCCGCGAAGGTGGTCGTCGAAGAGGTACGGCAGCAGTTCTTCGGTGAAGAGCGGGTCGGTGAGGAATCCCGCGGGCAGGAAGGACGGGTGCAGCAACCGCCCGAGCAACATGCCGGCCTCGTACCACTCGCGTGACAGCAGCAGGATCTGCACGCGCAGCAGGGTGGCCCGCTCGCGGCCGAAGTCTTCGGCCCGCGCCAGCACCCCGGCGGCGAGGCCGACGTCACCGGCGAGCGCGGCGACGCGTGCCCGTTCGACCTCCGCGTCCCACCCGTCGCGCGTCTCACCGGCCGGCTTGCGCATCTGGTGGAACTCGGCGTAGAGGTCCTCCATCAGCGCGGTGAAGGAAGCGAACCGGGCCGGTGGTTCGGCCCGCCAGGAGAACAGGCTGTAGGCCGCCCACTCGCCGGACTCGTCGACGTCGCCGGGGTCGAGGAACAGGATGCCCGCGTCGGCTTCCAGCGACACCAGCAAACCCCGGCTGAAGCAGGTGCCGTCGTCAGCTCCGACGAAGTCTTCCCACGGCTCTTCCCAGAACGGCTCGAGGTCGCGCAGCCAGCCGACTGTCGTGGTGTCGCGCAGCCGCCACACGAAGCCACCGGCGTCACGCCACCCGTTGGTGCAGCGCAGGAACTGCCGGTACGACGGCGGCAACCGCACGCCCAGCCGAGCTTCGGCCGCGGCGACGTCGTCTTCGCTCGCAGGAGCGAACCCGAGCCACTCCTCGCGCGTCACGGCGGGATCGAGTTCGCCGGGCTCGGCCGTGCTGATCCATTCCGCGCTCCACTTGCGCAGCCACGGTTCCCAGTCCATCCGATCACCTTGCCACGGAACAGGTTCAGCCGGTGGCCAGTACGCGATACGGCTTCGGGAAAAACGCCCAGTGGTCGTCGCACCAGGCGAGGCTGTCGTAGGACAGGCCTGCGGACCCCCCCAGGTGACAGGTACCGCCAGGCAGTCCACCGCACCCGCGGGCTCACTGCTGCGCTCCGCCCGGCTGTCCAGGCGCGGCGTGCCGGTCATCGAGGCGGCGACGGCGGCGTTGCCGGCCACGGGAGGCGCCACGGCCGGTCTCGCCGCCGGGACCGGCCCACGAGGCCCCGGCCCGGCGGCCACGACCGGAGCAGCCGGCCGCGGAGCACGAACCTTGAGGGGCGCGGGCACCCCGCAGGCCGGCACCCGCCCCGTCGCGGCAGGGCTTACACGGCGTCACGACCACATCACCGGCCCGGCACGAGGGGACCTGAGGGCAGGCGGCGGCTTTACCTGGTCAGGCCGGGGTTACCCTGAGAGACGATGACCGAGACACAGGCACCCAGGGCGTACCAGATCCGCACCTTCGGCTGCCAGATGAACGTGCACGACTCCGAGCGCCTCGCGGGGCAGCTCGAGGACGCCGGGTACGTCCCCGTCGACCACGGGGCCAAGCCCGACCTCATCGTGTTCAACACCTGCGCCGTGCGGGAGAACGCCGACAACAAGCTCTACGGCACCCTGGGCCACCTGCGCCCGGACAAGGTCGCCAACCCGGAGCTGCAGATCGCCGTCGGCGGGTGTCTCGCGCAGAAGGACCGCGGGGAGATCGTCAAGCGCGCGCCCTGGGTCGACGTCGTCTTCGGGACGCACAACATCGGGTCGCTGCCGACGCTGCTCGAACGCGCGCGGCACAACGCCGAGGCCGAGGTCGAGATCCTCGAGTCGCTTGAAACCTTCCCCTCGACGTTGCCCGCGAAGCGCGAGTCGTCCTACGCGAGCTGGGTGTCCGTTTCCGTCGGGTGCAACAACACCTGCACCTTCTGCATCGTGCCCGCCCTGCGCGGCAAGGAGCGCGACCGGCGGCCCGGCGAGATCCTCAGCGAGGTCGAGGCGCTCGTCGCCGAGGGCGTGCTCGAAGTCACGCTCCTCGGCCAGAACGTGAACTCCTACGGCGTCGAGTTCGGCGACCGGCTCGCGTTCGGGAAGCTGCTGCGCGCGACCGGCGCCATCGACGGCCTGGAGCGCGTGCGCTTCACCTCGCCGCACCCGGCCGCGTTCACCTCCGACGTCATCGAGGCGATGGCCGAGACGCCGAACGTCTGCCACCAGCTGCACATGCCGCTGCAGTCCGGCTCCGACCGGGTGCTGCGCGAGATGAAGCGGTCCTACCGTTCGGCGCGCTTCCTGAAGATCCTCGACGAGGTCCGCGCGGCGATGCCCGACGCGGCGATCACCACCGACATCATCGTCGGCTTCCCGGGGGAGACCGAGGAGGACTTCCAGGCCACGCTGGACGTTGTCGCGCAGGCCCGGTTCTCCAGCGCCTTCACGTTCCAGTACTCGAAGCGGCCCGGCACGCCGGCCGCGACGATGGCGGACCAGCTGCCCAAGGAGGTCGTCCAGGAGCGCTACGAGCGCCTGGTCGAGCTGCAGAACGCGATCTCCTGGGAAGAGAACAAGAAGATCGTCGGCCGCCGCGTCGAGCTGCTCGTCGCCGAGGGCGAGGGCCGCAAGGACGCCGAAACGAACCGGATGAGCGGCCGCGCGCGTGACGGCCGGCTGGTGCACTTCACGCCGACCGGTGCGCTGGTCGACGGCACCGTGCGCCCGGGCGACGTCGTCGAGACGGTGGTCACCTACGGCGCGCCGCACCACCTGGTGGCCGACGGCGACCTGCTGTCCCACCGGCGGACGCGGGCGGGCGACAACGCGGAGGCCGGGCTGAAGCCGAAGACGAGCGGCGTCACGCTGGGACTGCCGGGCTTCGGTGCTCCGGCCGCCCAGCCGGCGCCGGTGAGCGGGTGTGCGCTGTGACGGAGTCCAAGGGCAACGGCGAGCTGGCCGAGCTGGCCGCCGAGATCGACGAGGTGGGCGACCGCGCGTCGCGCACGGTCGAGCTGGGCCGGCGCGGGTTCACCATCGCGGTGTTCACGTTCGTGCTGCTGATCTGCCTGATCCTGCCGTGGGTCGGCGACAAGGCGGGCTGGCAGGTGCTGGCCGGCGAGGGCGGCGGCATCCCGCAGCTGTTCGCGGCGACGTCGACCGGCGTCGGCATCGTGGCCTCGGCGCTGGCGCTGGTGACGCGCCGGTGGTGGCTGGCCTGGGTGTGCGCCGCCGGCGGCTGGTTCGCTTCGGTGGACGGGCTGCTGGCGATCTGGTCGCAGCAGTCGTCGCACGCGAGCGGAGCCGCGGGCGGCGGACCCGGGTACGGCCTGATCATCGCGTGGCTCGCGATGATCTGCCTCGCGGTGTCGTGGATGCGCACCGCGTTCTCGCGCTCCTAGATCACCACGACGCCGAAGACACTGGAGACCGCGCTGACGTAGAGGTCGGTCTCCGGGTGGAAGACGCGCAGGGTAACGGTGGCGCGCAGGCTGAAGCTGAGGCTGAACACGAAGTTCCCGTTCGGCCGGCAGGTGCCGGTGCTGAGGTTGACCCAGACGCCGGCCTTCAGCTGCTGGACGATGACGGGCTCGCCGCCGCTGAGGCTTTCCTGCCCGCCGAGGTCGGCGAACGAGCCCTTGATCTTCGTCTCTTCGCCAACCTTGACGCGCGACTTGTCGGCCTTGGCCTCGACCTTGGCTTTGTGCTTCTTGCCCTGCACGACGGAGGGAGCGGGCCCGGCGGCCGCAAGCGCGACGGCGGGCGCGGCGAGCGCGACGGTGCAGGCGATGACCAGTGCGGACACGAGGTTCGATGTCTTGCTCATGATCGAAGTGGAGCACCGGCGAGGCGCGAAAGCGCCCGGAAACCCCCGGCCGGGGAGCGCCTGGGACCGGTTCGGGTGACGCGTTAACCATCCGATAACCGGCGAAGGCCCCCTCGCCGTGGCCAGGGGGCCTTCGAAGCAGTGAACCTCAGCGGTCCGCGACCGCCGCCTCGGCGGCCTGCAGCCACTCCCGCCACTGGGCTGCCTGCTCGTCGGCCTTCTTGGCCCGCCGCTCGTCCCCGGCCGCCCGTGCCTTCGCGGCCTGCGACTCGAACTGCTCCACCCGCTCCCGGAACTGCGCCGCCCGGGCCTGGGCCTCCGGGTCGGTGCGCCGCCACTTGGTGTCCTCCGCGGACTTCACCGCGTCCTGGACCGCCTTCAGCCGCCCGTCCAGCTCGCGGATCCGCTCGCGCGGGACCTTGCCGATCTCGTCCCACTGCTCCTGGATGCGCCGCAGCGCGCTCTTCGCCGCCTCCAGGTTGGCCGCCGCGTCGATCTTCTCCGCCTCGACCAGCAGCTCCTCCTTGCGGGCCGCGTTCGCGCCGAACTCGGCGTCGCGCTCGGAGAACACCGTCGAACGGCGGGCGAAGAACTTGTCCTGCGCCGCGCGGAAGCGCTGCCACAGCGCCTCGTCGCTGTCCTTGGGCGCGCGGCCGGCGGCCTTCCACTCGGTCATCAGGTCCTTGTAGCGCCCCGCCGTCTCGCCCCAGTCCTCGGACTCGCTGATGGCCTCGGCCTCGGCGATGAGCTCTTCCTTGCGCTGCTTGGCCGACGCGCGCTGTTTGTCCAGCTCGGCGAAGTGCGATCCGCGGCGGCGGTTGAACGCCTCGCGGGCCTTGGAGAACCGCTTCCACAGCTCGTCGTCGGTCTTGCGGTCGACGCCCTTGACCGTCTTCCACTCGTCGAGGATCGCGCGCAGCCGGTCGCCCGCCGCCTTCCACTGGGTGGAGTCGGCGGCGATCTTCTCGGCCTCTTCGGCCAGCTCCTGCTTGCGGGCGACGGCGGCCGCGCGGGCCTCTTCACGCTCCGCCTTCGCGCTGGCCAGCGCCTTCTCGGCGTGCCCGATCACGTACTCCAGCCGCGCCGCGAGCGCCGCCAGGTCGCCGACCAGGGCGGACTCGGCCAGGCCGTCGCGGATCTGGGTCGCGCTCGAGAGCGCGTGCTTCGGGTCGCCGGCGCCGGACACCAGCCGGGTCTCCAGCAGCTCGACCTCGGTGCGCACGTCGTCGAAGCGGCGGGCGTAGTGCACGAGACCCTCGTCGGGGCTGCCTGCCTGCCAGACGCCGACGGCGCGTTCACCCTCGGCGGTGATGACGTAGACGGTGCCCTCGTCGTCGATCCGGCCCCAGGTCGACGGGGTGGGTTCGGCGGGCGGCACGGGCGGGGCGGCGTGCCCGGCGTGCAGCGCGTGCGGCACCGGGTGCGGGGCCGGGGTACCGGTGGAAGTGTTCTCCTGGGCCATCGCAGGCTCCTTATCGCCTGTACGCCCGCTCGCGCGGGCGCCCCGCCGCGGAAGCGGGGCCGGGTAATGCGGTCGTCACGGGCCGTGCTCGGATGCTACGACCTCCAGTCGGCATTCAAGCAGCTCAGCGCGCACCGTGGTACCGGATGAGCCACTCGAAGCTCGTGATCCTACTTCCGGTGGACGCTCTGTGTCGGCCCGCCGGTATCGTCAGCCGCCGTGAACAGCCTCGTCGCCCCGATCGCCGTGGTCGGGCCGACGGCCACCGGCAAGACCGCGCTGGCCGTGGAGCTGGCGCTGGAACTCGGCGGCGAAGTCGTCAACGCCGACGCCCTGCAGCTCTACCGGGGCATGGACATCGGCACCGCGAAGGCCACCGGGGCCGAGCGCCGCGGCGTCCCGCACCACCTGCTCGACGTCCTGGACGTGACCGAGACGGCGTCCGTCGCCGCCTACCAGCGCCACGCCCGCGCCACGATCGAGCGACTCCGGGCCGCCGGCCGGGTCCCGGTGCTGACCGGCGGGTCCGGCCTCTACGTCCAGGCGGTGCTCGACGACCTGCGGTTCCCCGGCACCGATTCGGCCGTCCGGGCCCGGCTCGACGCGGAAGCCGAGCAGCTCGGCACCCCCGCGTTGTACACCCGGCTGGGTGAACGCGACCCGGCCGCGGCGGCGGCGATCCTGCCGACCAACACGCGCCGGATCGTGCGCGCGCTGGAAGTCATCGAGATCACCGGTGAGCCGTTCTCGGCGAACCTGCCCAAGCCGGGGCCGGCCCGGTACGGCACGGTCGTCCTCGGCGTCGACCGCGCTCCCGAGGAGCTCGACGAGCGCGTGAACGAGCGCGTCCGGCGGATGTTCGACGCCGGTTTGGTCGACGAAGTGCGCGAGCTCGAGAAGCGCGGCCTGCGCGACGGGAAGACGGCGTCGCGGGCGCTCGGCTACCAGCAGGTGCTCGCCGAACTGGACGGCGAAGGCGACTTCGAGGCGGCCGCCGCGGCGACGGCGCAGGCGACGCGGCGCTTCGTCCGGAAGCAACGTTCCTGGTTCCGGCGCGACCAGCGGATCCACTGGTTCGACGGCGCCGATCCGGGGCTGGCCGCGCGCGTCCTGGATACCCTGGGCCGGTAATCTTGCCCCTATGGGCGGAATCGAGTTCCTCAAGGGGCACGGCACGCAGAACGACTTCGTGCTGCTCCCCGATCCGGCGGGCCGTCTCGAGCTGACCGAAGCCCGAGTCGCCGCGCTGTGCGACCGCCACCGCGGCCTCGGCGCCGACGGCGTGCTGCGCGTCGTCCGCGCCGCGGCGATCGACGAGCCGTCCGCGGGCGAGTGGTTCATGGACTACCGCAACGCCGACGGGTCGATCGCCGAGATGTGCGGCAACGGCACCCGCGTGTTCGCCCGCTACCTGGTCGACGCGGGCCTGGAGACCGCGGGCGAGTTCGTCATCGGCACCCGCGCGGGCGACCGCCCGCTGGTGGTGCACCCCGACCGCTCGGTGACGGTCCGGATGGGCCCGGCGACCATCACCGGCACGTCGGTGACGGTGGTGGCCGGCCGGCCGTTCTCGGGCGTCGCGGTGAACGTCGGCAACCCGCACCTGGTGTCGCTGATCGACGAGGACGTGGCGGACCTGGACCTGCGCGACCAGCCCGACTTCGACCACGACGTCTTCCCGCACGGGGTCAACCTCGAGTTCGTCAACCGTCTCGGCGAGGGCGCGCTGCGGATGCGCGTCCACGAGCGCGGGGTGGGGGAGACCCGGGCGTGCGGAACGGGCACGGTCGCCGCGGTGGCGGCGGCGTTCCACCTCTCGGGCACGGACACGGGTGCGTCCACAGTGGACATTCCGGGCGGTAGGGTGTCGGTGACGGTCTCCCGAGGTGGCTCGACGCTGTCGGGCCCGGCGGAGATCGTGGCGCGCGGCGAAATCGACGAAGCCTGGTGGGCCGCCGCCGGTTCGTGACGGCCTCAGCCGGTTTCGAGGGCGCTCAGGATCTTCCAGGTGTGCCAGTGCGAATCGTGCTCCTGACAGAGCAACGAAACGGCCGTCAGCACCGCCACGAGCGCGTTGGTGCGCGTGACCTGGTCCGGCGCGGTGATGTGGTGGCTGGTCACCTGCCGGCTGAAGCTCGTCGGGGCGGGCGCGCCGCTGCCCGGCGACCACGGTGCCATGGCGTTCAGCAAGGGCATCACGGTGGCCAGTTCGCGCAAGATGCCGAGCGAAGCGAAGAACGGCAACCCCGCGCTGCGGGCGCGTTCCGACAACGTCTGGACGCGGCTCAGCGCCGGGGCGTGGCTGTGCCGATCGCCGTAGACGATGGTGAACGCGGTGCGGACGAGCTCGTCGATGAGGTTCGTGGCCGCCGACTGAGCCGGTGACAGGAGATCGAGACGAAGTGCCCGGACCGCTTCCCGGGCGACCCGGACCGACGGTGCCGCCGCGGGGGTCCGGTCCAGCTCGTCCAGGCGGCGGTCGCAATGGTCGAGGATCGGCTCGCGGCGGTCGTCCAGAACGGCGTGGACCGAGACCGCTTCGTCGTCGTGGGCGGCCAGGAGCAGCTTGACGGTTTCCGGGTCGGGCACCCAGGCCAGGGGGACGCCGTGCGCCAACGAGAGCCGGACGGCCGCGAAGTAGTCGACGTCCGCCTTGCCGTCGGAGACCCAGTTCGGCGGAGCGGCCCGCCGGTGGAGCTCGTCGACCCTCTTGCCCGAGGCCCTGGCCGTTCGCTCGACCCAGGGCCAGAACCCGTCGATCGCGCGTCCGATGGAGTCCGCCAGCTGCCGAGTGGGCTCGGCTGACAGCTCGGCCGCGGCCGGTTGGACCAAGGGCCGGAACGGTCGCAGCAGGTCAGCGGCGGCGAACGCGAACTCGTCTCCGGTCGCCGCGGGACGCTCCCCGCCCGGCGCATCCGTACTCATGGCGAGAGATTAACGGTCCGGCCCGGCGGAATTCCCGTTTCCGCGGCAGGAATTCCGCCGGGCCCACCGGCGTCAGATCTTCGCTTCGATCGCGAAGCCGCCTTCCCGCGTCTCCACGTCGACGATCGCGCCCGCGGTGCGGATGTCCGGCTCGATGGCCGCGAACCGGTCCAGCAGCTCGGCCGGTCCGGTCACGGTGAGCGTCTCGACGGCGGACCGCATCGACACCTTCGCGTCGGTCTTCGCCCGGCGCACCGCCGCGATCACCTCGCCCGCCAGCGAAAGCAGCTCGGGGTCACCCTCGAGGGGCGCCACCGAAGGCCACGCCGCGCGGTGCACCGACCCCTCCCGCCACCACGACCAGACCTCCTCGGTCGCGAACGGCAGGAACGGCGCGAACAACCGCAGCACCGCCGACAACGCCGTCACCAGCGCGGCCTGCGCCGACGCGGCCGCCGCCGGGCCGAGGTCGCCGTACGCGCGCCCCTTCACCAGCTCGACGTAGTCGTCGCAGAACGTCCAGAAGAACGTCTCCGTCACCTGCAACGCCCGCGCGTAGTCCAGCGCCTCCAACGCCGTCGTCGCCTGCTTGGCGACGACGGCCAGCGACGCCAGCAGCGCCCGGTCCAGCGGCTCGGTCGCCACCGCGTCAGCCGAAGGCACGCCCAGGCCCAGCACGAACCGGCTCGCGTTGAGCAGCTTCGTCGCCAAGCGGCGGCCGACCTTCATCTGGCCTTCGTCGACCGCCGTGTCGACGCCCGGGCGCGCGCTCGCCGCCCAGTACCGCACCGCGTCCGAGCCGAAGCGCTCCAGCAGGTCCACCGGGATGATCACGTTGCCGATGGACTTCGACATCTTCTTGCGGTCCGGGTCGAGCACCCAGCCCGCGATCGACGCCGCCCGCCACGGCAGCACGCCTTGCTCCAGCTCCGCGCGCACCGCCGTCGAGAACAGCCAGGTGCGGATGATCTCGTGCGCCTGCGGCCGCAGGTCCATCGGGAAGACGCGCTCGAAGAGGTCGTCGTCGAGGGTCCACCGGCCGACGATCTGCGGCGTCAGCGACGACGTCGCCCACGTGTCCATCACGTCCGGGTCGGCCACGAACCCGCCCGGCACCCCGCGCTGCTCGGCGGTGAAGCCCGGCGGGACGTCGCTGCTCGGGTCGACCGGCAGCGTGTCCGGCAGCAGCCGGGCGTCGTGGTCGGGCTCGCCGTTCGCGTCGAGGCGGTACCACAACGGGATCGGCACGCCGAAGAACCGCTGCCGGCTGACCAACCAGTCGCCCGCGAGGTTCTCCACCCACGACGAGTAGCGCACCTTCATGTGCTTCGGCACCCAGTTCAGTTCCTCGCCACGCGCCAGCATGCGAGCCCGGAACGACGAGTCGTTGCCGCCGTTGCGCAGGTACCACTGCCGGCTGGCGACGATCTCCAGGGGCTTGTCGCCCTTTTCGTAGAACTTCACCGAGTGCGTGATCGGCCGCGGTTCCCCCCGCAGGGCACCGGCTTCGCGCAGCAGGCGGACCATGATCTCGCGTCCCGTGTGGACGGTCTTGCCGACCAGGGGCGCGTACGCCTCCGCGGGCACGTCGTGGGGCGCGTCGGGCAGGAACCGGCCGTCGCGGCCCAGCACCACCCGCGTCGCCAGGCGCAGCTCGCGCCACCACGTGACGTCGGTGGTGTCGCCGAAGGTGCACACCATCGCGATGCCGCGGCCCTTGTCCGGGTCGGCCAGGTGGTGGGCCACCACGGGCACCTCGACGCCGAACACCGGCGTCCGCACGGTCTTCCCGAACAGCGGCTTGAACCGCTCGTCGTCGGGGTGCGCGACCAGCGCGACACACGCGGGCAGCAGCTCCGGCCGGGTCGTCGCGATCACGACGTCGGCGCCGTCCGGGCCGGTGAACGCGAGGTCGTGGAAGGCACCCGGGCGTTCGCGGTCCTCCAGCTCGGCCTGGGCGACGGCGGTCCGGAACGACACGTCCCACAGCGTCGGCGCTTCGGCCTGGTAGGCCTCGCCGCGGTCGAGGTTGCGCAGGAACGCGCGCTGCGAAATCAGCCGCGAGTCGTGCCCGATCGTCTGGTAGGTCATCGTCCAGTCGACCGACAGCCCCAGCCGCCGCCACAGCTCCTCGAAGACCTTTTCGTCGGTCTCGGTCAGGGTTTCGCACAGCTCGACGAAGTTGCGCCGCGAGATCGAGACCACGTCCTTGCCCGGCTTCTCCGGGGCGCGGAAGTCCGGGTCGTAGGGCAGCGACGGGTCGCAGCGCACGCCGAAGTGGTTCTGCACCCGGCGTTCGGTCGGCAGGCCGTTGTCGTCCCACCCCATCGGGTAGAACACCTCGAGCCCGCGCATCCGCTTGAACCGCGCGACGATGTCGGTCTGGGTGAAGGAGAAGACGTGCCCGATGTGCAGCGAGCCGCTGACCGTCGGCGGGGGAGTGTCGATCGAATAGACCTCGTCCCGGGTCTTCGTGCGGTCGAAGCGGTAGGCGCCGGTGGATTCCCATACGGGTACCCACTTGGCCTCCAGACCGTCGACACCGACCTTGTCCGGGACTCGCGGGCGTTCGTATGGGGTACTCATGCAGCAACTCTAGGCGGCCGCGGAATCGCTTTTCGCCTCGGTCGGCAGGTCGCGCGTGTGCCGCAAGGGTGAGCACACGACCCACAGGACCGCGGCGGCCTCGCCGGCGACGGCGACCCACATCGCGCCGCGCAGCCCGAGTCCTTCGCCGAGCGCGCCACCGAGCAGGCCGCCGAGCGGGATGGTGCCCCAGACGACGAACCGCACGCTCGCGTTCATCCGGCCGAGCAGCCGGTCCGGACAGATCGCCTGCCGGTAGGAAACCTGCGCGATGTTGTAGATGATGATCCCGAACCCGCTCAGGACGAGCCCGAACGCGGCGAGCCCGAGCCGCCAGTCCGGCGCGGCGAGCGGGACCAGCAGGTAGCCGGGCGCGGTGACCAGCGGGACCAGCCAGATCGCGCGCGACTGGCCGACCCGGCGGGTGACCGCGCCCGAGCAGACCGCGCCGAGGATCCCGCCCGCGCCGCCGACCGCCAGCAGCACGCCGACCGCGGCCGGCGGCAGCCCGACGGTCCGCGTCAGGAACAGCACCTGCACGGCGGCGAACGCGCCGTTGAAGAAGTTGGCCGTCGCCGTCGTGCCGACGATCGCCCGCAACGGCTTGTCGGAGAAGACGAACCGCAGCCCCTCGGCGATCTGCGGGAGCAGCCGGGCGTGGCCGTCGCGCTTCGGCGCGGGTTCCGCCGCGCGGATCCGCAGCAGGCACAGCGCCGAGGTGAGGAAGCCGAGGCCGGTGACCAGCACGGTGTTCGCCGCGGTCACCAGCTGGACCAGCACGCCGGCCGCGCTCGGCCCGGCGATCTGCGCGGTCGACTGGACGGCCTGCAGCTTGGCGTTGCCCTCGAGGAGGTGCTCCCGGCCGACGAGCGAGGGCAGGTACGACTGGTAGGCGATGTCGAAGAACACCGTAGCGATGCCCACGAACAACACGACGACGAGCAGCTGGGCGAGCGTCAGCACCCCCGCCCACCAGGCGACCGGCACGCTCAGCAGCAGCGTCGCCCGTGTGAAGTCGGCGGTGAGCATGACCCGGCGGCGGCGCATCCGGTCGACCCACACCCCGGCGGGCAGCCCGATGAGCAGGAAGGCGAGCGTCTCGGCCGCGGTGAGCAGGCCCATCTCGAACGGCGTCGCGGCGAGCGTGACCGCCGCCAGCAGCGGGACGGCGGTGTTCCCGACGAACACACCGAACTGGCTGGCCGTGTCGCCGGCGAAGAGCCGCCTGAAGTCCGCGTGGCGGAAGAGTGACCCCCTGTGCATGGCTCCCGAGTGTGGACCGAGTGATTGGAAAGTGTCAATCACTGTTCGCTCTAAGCTGTGCGCCGTGCCGCCCGAGAAACGACGTACCGCCACCGAAGCCGAGGCCGCCGCGCTGGCCTCCGGAATACGGCTGCGCATCATCCGGTTGACCTTTTCGGAGGCGCTGACGAACAAGGAGCTCGCCGAACGGCTGGGCCGGGACCCGGCGACGACGCTGCACCACGTGCGCAAGCTCGTCGAGACCGGCTTCCTCGCCGCGCAGCCGCCGCGCCGCGGGACCCGGGGGGCCAAGGAAATCCCGTATCTTTCGACGGGCCTTTCGTGGACACTCGACTCATGCGGTGACAAGGGCGTGGAACAGGCGGTTCTCGAGGCCTATCTGGCCGAGATCGCCGAGACCGGATTCGACGGCGTGCACCAGGCACGCCTGGTCGTCCAGGTGGCCCCCGAGGAGCGGGCCGAGCTGCAGGCGCGGCTCAACGCCCTGCTCGAGGAGTTCCGTTCGCGTCCCCGCCGTCCCGGCGCGGAACGCACCGCGATCTACCTCGCCACCTATCCCAGCACGTAAAAGTTCGGTTCCCGCGGCGAAACGTGGGAACATGGAGGCACGATGACAGAACTGACACACACCGAAGACCACGACGACGAGCTGTACGACGGCGACCCGTCGACGGGTGAGATGGAGCTCGAGGACCGGGCGTCGCTGCGCCGGGTCAGGGGACTGTCCACGGAGCTCGAGGACGTCACCGAGGTCGAGTACCGGCAACTGCGGCTGGAACGCGTCGTGCTGGTCGGCGTGTGGACCGAGGGCACGGCCCTGCAGTCCGAGGCGTCGCTGGCCGAGCTGGCGCGCCTGGCCGAGACGGCGGGCTCGGAGGTCCTCGAAGGCCTCATCCAGCGGCGTCCGAAGCCGGACCCGGCCACCTACATCGGCTCGGGCAAGGTGAAGGAGCTGCGCGACATCGTCTCCTCCACCGGCGCCGACACGGTGATCTGCGACGGCGAGCTCTCGCCGGGCCAGCTGCGGCAGCTCGAGGAGAAGGTGAAGGTCAAGGTCATCGACCGGACCGCGCTGATCCTCGACATCTTCGCCCAGCACGCCCGGTCCAAGGAGGGCAAGGCGCAGGTCGAGCTGGCCCAGCTGCAGTACCTGATCCCGCGCCTGCGCGGGTGGGGTGCGTCGCTGTCCCGGCAGGCCGGTGGGCGTGCCGGCGGCGCGAACGGCGGCGTCGGCCTGCGTGGTCCCGGTGAGACCAAGCTCGAGACCGACCGGCGGCGGATCAACAAGCGCGTGGCGAAGCTGCGTCGCGAGATCGCGGCCATGGACACCATCCGCGAGACCAAGCGCGGGCGGCGGCTGGCCAACGAGGTGCCCAGCGTGGCGATCGTCGGCTACACCAACGCCGGCAAGTCGAGCCTGCTCAACGCGCTGACCGGGGCCGGGGTGCTGGTGGAGGACGCGCTGTTCGCCACCCTCGACCCGACCACGCGGCGCGCGCAGACCGCGGACGGCCGCGGCTACACGCTGACCGACACCGTCGGCTTCGTGCGGCACCTGCCGCACCAGCTGGTGGACGCGTTCCGCTCGACGCTGGAAGAGGCCGCGGACGCGGACCTGCTGCTGCACGTGGTGGACGGGTCCGACCCGGCGCCGGAGGAGCAGGTCAGCGCCGTGCGCGAGGTGCTCGGCGAGATCACCCGCAAGCGCAAGGAGCCGCTCCCGCCGGAGCTGCTGGTGATCAACAAGATCGACGCGTCCGACGAGGTCAGCCTCGCCCGGCTGCGGCACGCGCTGGCCGGCTCGGTGCCGGTGTCGGCGCGGACCGGGGCGGGCATCGCGGAGCTCGTCGAGGTGATCGCCGACCGCCTGCCGCGGCCGGAGGTCACGGTCGACGTCCTGGTGCCGTATGCGCGCGGCGAGCTGGTCGCGCGGGCGCACGCGGACGGCGAGGTGCTCGAAGAGGAGCACGTCGAGGACGGCACGCGCCTGCTGGTGCGGGTCCGCCCGGACCTCGCCGCGGCTTTGCGGGACTACGAGACCAACTCGACCCGGACCTGAGACGTCTACATTCCAGTGTGCGGCCGATGGAGTCGCACACTGGAATGTTTTCGGAGGTGGCTGGGTGCGCTGGGTGGTCGCTTTCGCGGCGGTTTCTTTTGGTCTGCTGAGCGGGCCTGTCCCGGCTTCGGCGGCTCCGGCGGCTCCCGAACCGTTGTGCACGATGAAGGATTCGCGCATCGGCGAGCTGTCCGGGCTGGTGTCCGACGGTGCGAAGCTCTACGGGATCAACGACGGCGGCACCAAGGTGCAGGTGTTCGTGCTCGGGCGGGACTGCAAGGTCCAGAAGGTCCTCACGGACAAGACCGACCCGTTCGACGTCGAGGACCTGGCCCGCACGTCCGATGGCACGTTGTGGCTGTCCGACACGGGCGACAACAAGAAGGGGCGGCTGACGGTCGCCCTGCTGGAGCTGAGCCCGGCGGGCAAGCTGACGGTGCACCGGCTCACGTACCCGGACGGGCAGCACGACACCGAAGCGCTGATCATGGACAAGGCGGGGACGCCGTACCTGATCACCAAGGACATCCTGGGCGAGGCTCGCGTGTACCGGCCTTCGGGTCCGCTGGCCAGTCCCGGGCCGACCAACCTCGAGAAGGTCGGCACGGTGAAGATCGCGACGACGGACACCCAGGGCGGCCCGGTCGGATCGATCGGCTCGGTGCTGGTGACGGGCGGCGCGTCTTCGGCCGACGGCACGGTGGTGGCGTTGCGGACGTACACGGACGCTTACTTGTATTCGGCCCCGGACGGAGACGTGCTGGCCGCGTTGCAGCGGACGCCGGTCCGGATCCCGTTGCCGGGGGAGAAGCAGGGCGAAGCGATCGCGTTCGACCCCGACGGGACGTTGCTGTCCGGGAGTGAAGGGGTGGGCGAGCCGATCCGCGCGGTTTCCGGTGCGGCTGCGTTGGCGGCCGCGAGCGCGCCTTCGCCGGACGGGAAACCCGCTTCGAGTGCGAGCGGCGGGTCCTCTTCGGACGGTGGGGGAGTGCCGTACCTGCCGGCGGCCGGAATCGCGGTGGCCGTGGTCGGCCTCGGCTGGTTCGGGTTCAGCCGGCTGCGTCGCCGGAGGGGTTGAGCGCGGTTTGCTTTGGGGCGCGAACGGACCGTTCGCGCCCCCTTCGCCGTCCACAAGGGATCGCCCTTCGCGCGGTGCGGGGCGCGGCCGCTCGGGCCGCGCAGTCCTGCGCACCGCACGAAGGAAACCTCGACCGCCGCGGCGGCGGACAGGGCCGGGCTCCCCGTCCACCCGCCGCACCGCGGCCGGGCTCGCTCCCGGATCTCGGCTCCCCACGGCCGAAGATCATCCGATCCGGTGAACCTCCCGGGCCGTGCGAAAGCCCGGGACCATTCCTCTTCTAGAGCCGGCGGAGCACCGCCACGACCTTGCCGAGCACCGTGGCGTCGTCACCGGGGATCGGCTCGTACGCCTCGTTGTGCGGCATCAGCCAGATGTGGCCGCCCTTGCGCTTGAACGTCTTGACTGTGGCCTCGCCGTCGATCATCGCCGCGACGATCTCGCCGTTGTCCGCGTCCGGCTGCTGGCGGACCACGACCCAGTCGCCGTCGGTGATGGCCGCGTCGACCATCGAGTCACCCGTGACCTTCAGCAGGAACAGCTCGCCCTCGCCGACGATCTCCCGCGGCAGCGGGAACACGTCTTCGATGGCCTGCTCGGCCAGCACCGGGCCACCGGCGGCGATCCGGCCGACCAGCGGCACGTACGCCGCCTTCGGCATGACCGGCTGCTGGTCCATCTCGATGCCCATGGGGTTGTCGTCGGTCGCCGAGAGCACGCCGACCGCGCGGGGACGGTTCGCGTCCCGCCGCAGGTAGCCCTTGCGCTGCAGGGCGCGCAGCTGGTGCGAGACCGACGACGTCGACGTCAGCCCCACCGCCTCACCGATCTCCCGGACGCTCGGCGGGTAGCCGAAACGGCTCACCCACGAGCGGATCACGTCGAGGACCTGCTGCTGGCGGACGGTGAGGGTCTCGTCCACGTCGTACACCTCGGGCATGGGGTGCACACTGCCCCCGGGGGACCCACTGGTCCTGCCCGCCTTGTTCTCCTTCGCCACTGCGTCGCCTCCCAGACGTTCGCTGCACGTATCGCGCGCCGGCCGCCGCCCGCCGGGTGCGGGCAGGCTCGCCGGCGGCATCTGCCCGGCAGATGCCCTGGTCACCGACGTTAGCCCCCGGACACGACGATTTCAAACATCTGTTCGATCGACACGCCGTGTCCGCTCGATTTTGTCGGTGGTAGGTGGTAGACCTTCGCACGGGCGTTCGATAGAACGCTTGTTCGACCTTGATCCACGGGCCGGCACCGGCCCCGGAAACGGGCGGACACCAGGGTTTCGAGGAGGTTCGGATGTCCATTCTGGCCGAACGCGGGCACGCCCGCCCGGCGACCCCGGTCCCGGCGCAGCCCCGTCCCGTCCGCGTCCTGCGCGGCCGCCGCGGCGAGGTCCAGCGCCCGCCGACACGCGCACGGGTCGTGGCGGGCCGCCGCCCGGCCGGCGCCCCCTGCGCGGCGCCCCGCCGGGTCCCGGTCCGCTGGCCGTGGCTGGCGGCGCTGGCGGTGGCGAGCTGCCTGGTGGTCACGGGCCTGGGCTTTATCGGCGGCGGGACGGCGGCGGAAGCCCCGGTGCCGGCGGAGACGGCGACGGTGTCGGTGGGCCAGGGCGACACGCTCTCGTCGATCGCGGCGAGGTTCGCGCCGGAGAGCGACCCGGGCGCGGTCGTCGCCCGGATCAAGGAGCTGAACCGGCTGGACGGCGCCGTGCTGGTCCCGGGGTTGCCGCTGACGGTCCCGGTCGCCGGCGGTGTCCCGGCACCCTGACGGCCGGAGATCGACCGGCCGAAGATCACCCGCTTCGGTGAAGTTCGCGCTAGGCCGGACCGGTGAACGCCAGGTCGTCGCGGATACGCTCGTCCGCATCTCACCCGGGCGGGGCCGGGCATGGCCGTGTCGCTTGCGCACACCCCCGCCGAGTTCTACTCTCGCCCGCTATATGTAGTAGTTACACCGCTGTAGTTGGTCCACAGGTTGGGGTAGACTGGGCAGCAGTTGTCCACAGCTGGTCGGCGTTTACCCACCGGATGTCCACAAAACGATCACCAGGTGCAGGGGTGCATGGTGGCCGCGGAGGACGTCGACCGCGGGCGGCCGGCGAGGAGGGGAAGGTGATCGGCGGATGAGGTGCCCGTTCTGCCGGCATGCGGACTCCCGGGTCGTCGACTCGCGAGAGGTGGATGAAGGCCAGGCGATCCGCCGGCGGCGCTCGTGCGCGTCGTGCGGGCGGCGGTTCACGACTTCGGAGACGATGGTGCTCGCCGTCGTCAAGCGGTCCGGGGTCACCGAACAGTTCAGCCGGGACAAGGTGGTGAGCGGCGTCCGCCGCGCCTGTCAGGGCAGGCCGGTCGACGACGACGCGCTGCAGCAGCTCGCGCAGCGCGTGGAGGAGTCGATCCGCTCCGCCGGTCTGGCGGAGATCCCGAGTCACGAGGTCGGCCTGGCCATCCTGGGCCCGCTGCGTGAGCTCGACGGGGTCGCCTACCTCCGGTTCGCCAGCGTCTACCGCTCCTTCTCCTCGGTCGAGGACTTCGAGAAGGAGATAGCCGATCTTCGTGAGGCCATGGCGGGTTCTGCTGCTCCGGAGGAGAGCGATCAGCGCGAAGACGGCGATTGACCGTCCCGCTGCGGGAGTGAGGGTTCGACCGATGACCGAAACCGTGGGAACCGGGGCCGGCGCGGCCGCCGGCAAGAAGAGCAAGGCGGCCGGCGGGCTGACCGTGAAGCGCGTCTTCACCACCGAGGGGCAGCACCCCTACGACCAGGTGACCTGGGAACAGCGCGACGTCGTGATGACGAACTGGCGCGACGGCTCGGTCAACTTCGAGCAGCGCGGCGTGGAGTTCCCCGACTTCTGGTCGGTCAACGCCACCAACATCGTCACCAGCAAGTACTTCCGCGGCGCCGTCGGCAGCCCGCAGCGCGAGCGCAGCCTCAAGCAGCTCATCGACCGCGTCGTGAAGACCTACGTCAAGGCCGCGCGCGACCACGGCTACTTCGCCTCGCCGCAGGACCTCGAAATCTTCGAGCACGAGCTCACCTGGATGCTGCTGCACCAGGTCTTCTCCTTCAACTCCCCGGTCTGGTTCAACGTCGGCACGGCGTCGAAACAGCAGGTCTCGGCGTGTTTCATCCTCGCCGTCGACGACACGATGGAGTCGATCCTCAACTGGTACCGCGAGGAGGGCCTGATCTTCAAGGGCGGCTCCGGTGCCGGCCTGAACCTCTCCCGCATCCGCTCCTCGAAGGAACTGCTGACCTCCGGCGGCACCGCTTCCGGCCCGGTCTCGTTCATGCGCGGCGCCGACGCGTCCGCGGGCACCATCAAGTCCGGCGGTGCCACCCGGCGCGCGGCGAAGATGGTCGTGCTCGACATCGACCACCCGGACATCGAGGAGTTCGTCCAGACGAAGGCCCGCGAAGAGGAGAAGATCAAGGTCCTCCGCGACGCCGGGTTCGACATGGACCTCTCCGGCGCCGACATCTCCTCGGTGCAGTACCAGAACGCGAACAACTCGGTCCGCGTCACCGACGAGTTCATGCAGGCGGTCGAGAACGGCACCGACTTCGGCCTGCGGGCCCGGCTCACCGGCGAGGTCATCGACCGGACCGACGCGAAGAAGCTGTTCCGCAGCGTTTCGCAGGCCGCGTGGGAGTGCGCCGACCCCGGCATCCAGTACGACGGCACGATCAACGACTGGCACACCTGCCCGGAGTCGGGCCGGATCACCGCGTCGAACCCGTGCAGCGAGTACATGCACCTCGACAACTCGAGCTGCAACCTCGCGTCGCTGAACCTGCTCAAGTTCGTCACGCCCGAGGGCACGTTCGACGCGCCGCTGTTCGCGCGCGCCGTCGAGTTCGTCATCACGGCGATGGACGTCTCGATCTGCTTCGCGGACTTCCCGACCGAGCCGATCGCCGACACCACGCGCAAGTTCCGCCAGCTCGGCATCGGGTACGCGAACCTCGGCGCGCTGCTGATGGCGCTGGGCCACGCGTACGACTCCGACGGCGGCCGCGCGCTCGCGGCGGCGATCACGTCGCTGATGACGGGCGTGTCGTACCGGCGTTCGGCGGAGATGGCCCAGGTCGTCGGCGCGTACGAGGGTTACGCGCGCAACGCCGAGTCGCACCAGCGCGTGATGCGCAAGCACGCGGCGGCGAACGAGCTCGTCCGCACCTACCACTCGAACGACGCCGCCGTCCGCGCGCTGGCGACCGAAGAGTGGAAGAAGGGCATCGACATCGGCGCGAAGCACGGCTGGCGCAACGCGCAGGCGTCGGTGCTCGCGCCCACCGGCACCATCGGCTTCATGATGGACTGCGACACCACCGGGATCGAGCCGGACTTCTCGCTGGTGAAGTTCAAGAAGCTCGTCGGCGGCGGCTCGATGCAGATCGTCAACCAGACGGTGCCGCGCGCGCTCACCGCGCTGGGCTACCAGGACGAGCAGGTCGAGGCGATCGTCGAGTTCGTGGCGCAGAACGGTCACGTCGTCGACGCGCCGGGGCTGCGTCCCGAGCACTACGAGGTGTTCGACTGCGCGGTCGGCGAGCGCTCGATCGCGCCGATGGGCCACGTCCGGATGATGGCGGCGGTGCAGCCGTTCCTGTCGGGCGCGATCTCGAAGACGGTCAACATGCCGGAGTCGGCGACGGTCGAAGAGGTCGAGGAGATCTACTTCCAGGGCTGGAAGCTCGGCCTCAAGGCCCTCGCGATCTACCGCGACAACTGCAAGGTCGGCCAGCCGCTGTCCACGGCCAAGAAGGAAACGGCCGTCGCGGAGCCGGAGAAGGTCGTCGAGTACCGGCCGGTCCGCAAGCGCCTGCCGAAGAAGCGCCCGAGCCAGACGGTGTCGTTCACGGTCGGCGGCGCGGAGGGCTACCTGACGGCGGGCTCGTACCCGGACGACGGCCTCGGCGAGATCTTCGTCAAGCTGGGCAAGCAGGGTTCGACGCTGGCCGGTGTGATGGACGCGTTCTCGATGTCCATTTCGGTCGGTCTGCAGCACGGCATCCCGCTCGAGTTCTACGTTTCGAAGTTCTCGAACCTGCGCTTCGAGCCGGCGGGCATGACCGACGACCCGGACATCCGCATCGCGACGAGCGTGATGGACTACCTGTTCCGCCGCCTGGCGCTGGACTACCTGCCGTACGAAAAGCGGTCCCAGCTGGGCATCCTGTCGGCGGACGAGCGTTCGGCGGAGGTGGAAGCCACCTACGGCTCCCCCAAGGTCGACCTCGAGGCGTTGCAGTCCACAGTGGACTCCTCACCGGAGCCGCACGTGGCGGAGCCGGAGCACCCGCACCGCGAAGCCCAGACGACGACGGAGCTGATGGAGCTGCGCCTCGGCAAGGCGGCGGACGCCCCGCTGTGCATGACGTGCGGAACGAAGATGCGCCCGGCAGGCTCGTGCTACGCCTGCGAAGGCTGCGGCGCGACGTCCGGTTGTAGCTGACGGCTCGAGCCGGGCGGGCGTTCCCCGCGCCCGCCCGGCTTCCCGTGTTCGGTGACGGCAGCCGGACGATGCCTCAGCGGGTGAGGACGCGGTCCACCACTCCGGCGAGCTCGTCCGGCCGTCCGCGCCAGGCGATGAAGTGGTCCGGCCGCACCAGTACCGCGCCGCCGTCCGCGATTCCCGTGTCCCGCAACCATGCTTCGTCCTCGACGACGTGGATGTCGAAGTCGCCGGCCGGGGGTTCACCGGGGCCCATGAACAGGGTGAGCCGGCGCCCGACCAGGTCCAAAGTAGACAAATCGTCCGCGAGCCAGGCGTGGGGCACCCGGGACCCGGGTGTCCCGTCGAGCACGACGTCCTCCGTGGACGGCAGCCCGGGCCGCGCGCCGAGCACCGCCGCCGAGTCGTAGCGGTAGCCGAGGTGGACGACCGGCGCGTTGACCACGCCGGCGGCGGCGCGGGCCGCGGCGGCCGCCGGACCCTGCTCCCAGTGCAACCGCGGATCCGCCAGCCGCCGCAACGCCTGGTCCAGCGCCAGCGCGGCCACCGGACGGCGTTCGGCTTCGTAGGTGTCCAGCAGGGCCGGACCCGCGGTGCCGTCGAGGACCGCGGCCAGCTTCCACGCCAGGTTGTGCGCGTCGGCGATGCCGGTGTTCGCGCCGAACGCCCCCAGCGGCGGCACCGCGTGCGCCGCGTCGCCGGCGAGGAACACCCGCCCGGCGCGGAACCGGTCCGCCAGCAGCCCGCGCACCCGCCACGGCAGCACGCTCAGCACCTCGACCCCGAGGTCCGGGACGCCGACCGCGGCCCGGATCAGCGCGGCGCAGCGTGCCGGCGGGAAGGCGCCCACCGGCTCGTCGCCGAGGCCGGTGTGGAAGATCCAGTCCTTTTCGGCGTCGACGGTCACCAGCATCCCGGGCGCGTCCGGCGTCGTGATCGTGCAGTTCGCGAAGTGGTGGCCCTTCGTGTACGGCGTCAGGTCGGCGCGGAACAGGATGTTGAGCAGCGGCTTGCCGAGCGCGCCCGGCCCCGTCGTGCCGATGCCGAGCGCGGCCCGCACCTCGCTGCGGCCGCCGTCGGCCGCGACCAGGTAGTCCGCGCGCTCCGTGCGCCGTCCGCCCGGGCCGTCGAGGACCGCGGTGACGCCGGTGTCGTCCTGCTCGAACGCGACGAGCGTCGTCGAGTACGCGACCGTGGCACCCCGTTCGCGAGCCGCGGTGAGGAGGACCGAGTCGAGCCGGTCTTGCGGGCAGGTCCCGCGCAGCACGCTCGGGCTGTGCCGGGAAGCAGCGGCGCCGGCCGGCGCGGGAGACAAGGTGTCGGGCAGGTCCGCCGTGGCGAGCGTGGCGGCGTGGATCTTGCCGAGGGTGGCGGTGCGCCGGACGGCGACTGCCTCGACGGCGTCGGCGATCCCCGCCTGCCGGAAGAACTCCAGCGTGCGGAAGCTCAGGCCGGTGGCGCGCGGGTGGGCGGACGGGCCGTCGGCGCGTTCGACGACCAGAGCGCGCACGCCGTGGTGGGCGAGGAAGAGGGCGGTGGACAGGCCGACGGTGCCGCCGCCGGAGATGAGGACGCGAGTCATGGTGTACCCCCAGGTATGGTTACAGTGTTCTCACTATGGATACACTGTAGCCATACTTGGAGGAGGACGATGGCGGACGAGCCGGCGCTGGTCTGGGCCAAGGAGCGGCGAAGCCCGCGGCGCCAGGCCCCGAGCGTCGAACAGATCGTGCGGACGGCGCTCGCCATCGCCGACGCCGAGGGTGTGCCCGCGCTTTCGATGCGCCGGGTCGCGGCGGACCTCGGCTCGGGCACGGCGTCGCTCTACCGCTACGTCGCGAGCCGCGACGAGCTGCTGGACCTGATGATCGACGAGGTCAAGGCCGCCGAGCGCACCGAGCTCACCGGCGACTGGCGCGCCGACCTGGCGAGCGTCGCCCACCAGGTCCGCGCGACGCTGCTGCGGCACCCCTGGTTGAGCGGCGAGATCCCCGGCCGCCCGGCGCTGGGGACGAACTCGCTGCGCCGGCACGAAGCCGCCCTCGCGGCGGCCGCGCAGCTCAGCGGCGACATCACCTTCGCGGCGGGGGCGGTGGACGTCGTGCTCGCCTACGTCTTCGGCACGGTGACGCAGGAGCTGGCGGAGCTGCAGGCCCAGCGCCGGTCCGGGCTGACGAAGGAGCAGTGGCAGGCGAGCGTCGGCCCGTACATCCGCGAAGTCATCGCAAGCGGCGAGTACCCGCAGTTCGCGCGCCGGGTGATCGAGGGGGAGGACCGGACCGCCGAGGAGGTGTTCGCCTTCGGCCTGGACTGCGTGCTCGACGGCATCGCGGCCCGCGCGCCGCGGCCCTGAACGCGAACGAGCCGGGCCCGCGGCTGCGGGCCCGGCTCGTGCGTTCACGGATCAGCTGTCGTACGAGTCGTAGTCCTGCCAGCCGTGGTCGTGCGTGTCGGCGTCGGCTTCCGCGGTCACGGAGTGCACGGCGGTGCCGCCCGCGCCGGCCGCCGTGTACCAGTTGTGGTAACCGGCGTAACCCGGCACGGCCAGCGCGTGGACGCCCTCGGAGGACGCACCGCCGGGCCCGGCCGTCAGGTGGCCCGAGTCGTAGGTGGCGTAGTGGTCACCGGCGTGGCTGGCGATGTGCGCCGAAGACGCACCGTCCGCACCGGCCCAGTGGGCTTCCTGCACGTAGCTGGCGGCGTCGTCGGCATCGTCGTCGTCGTCGGTGTCGGCCGCGGGCTGGGTGTAGGTCACGTGGTCCGCGGTGTCCACCGGGTCGGGGTGGGACACGGCGTGGTGCTGGACGTGGTGGGTCACGGTGTTGTGGTGGTTGTTCCAGCCGCCGTTGTCGTCGTCACCGTCGTCCCAGTCGGTGTCGTCGGTGCCGGACTCCTCGCTGTGGGTCACGGCCGCGCCGCCGATGCCGGCGTAGGCGCCGTCCGACTCCGACCAGTGGTGGCCCCACCAGTCGGAACCGCCCTCGGTGTCGGTCGTGGCCGCGCCGCCGATCCCGGCGTAGCTGCCGGAGGTTTCGAAGTGGCTCCAGGGGGTCCAGGGCTCATAGGGGCCGTCGAACGTGCCGGCCGACGACGGGGCGACGGCGACAAGGGAAATCGGCAATGCGAATGCGCCCGCCAAGGCGAGTCGACGCAATGTGGACATGGTTGATCGGGGTTCCTTCCTGGCTGCGGCTCCCGGGAATTCTCGGGGTTTCCGGGTGCCGGGACAGAACATCTGCCCACTTCGGACGGTACCCGGCAAACCGGCCTTCTGACCTGCGTGGATACCCGATCGGTGCGGCGAACCCGCCCGCCGGAGGACACCGGCGGAAAGGCGCCGGAACAGCGTAGGCCGAGCGCCAAATGATGTCGGCGTGAATCGCGCCGAATCACACGCTCAGGTAGTCAACTGTTTAACCCGGAAATCGACGGTCCGGTGTGCCGCCCGCACGTCAGCTCCCGGCCTGCAGGATCCACTCCCGCCCGTCGGGGTCGCGGACGGTCATCTCGCGCGTCCCGAAGTGCGTGTCCTCGAAGGGGGAGACGACCTCGACGTCGGGCGTGACTTCCTTTCCCTTGAGGACGATCTTCATGCCGGTGGGCCGGCTTTCGGGCACTTCGGCGACGAAGACGTAGGGGCCGTCGCCGTTGCGCAGGAGCCCCGAGTTGTGGTCGGTGGCGAAGTCGAGCTCGAACCCGAGGGCTTGGAAGAACTGGGCGGTCTTGCCCCAGTTGTGGGTCTCGAGGTACACGGCTTCGATGGTCATCGCTGGTCTCCTTCGGTGCTGGCCAGGTACTGGCGCAGGGCTTCGGTCACGAGGGCCGAGAGGGACTGCCCGTGGTCGACGGCGTGGTGCTTGACCTCCCGGATCAGGTCCACGGGGAGGTACACGTTGAACTGCTTGACGTCCTTGTCCGCCATGACAACATGCTAGCATTCTAGACAGCTAGCGCGTCAACCTCCACCGGATCTCCACCGGACCCGCTCGGGAAGTCCACGGGAAAGCGGCATGATCGGGCCCGATGAACTGGTTGCGGGAATTCGAAGCGGAAGCCGAACGCCGTCGCCGCCGGGAGGAGCCGCCCTGGGCGCGCGGGGCCCGGCTTCACCCCGACGTCGCGAAAAGCGTCCAGCGGTTCCAGGTCGGCGAAGCCGGCGACGGCGCCAACCTCATCGCGAAAGCCGGCGGCGGCGACTACCTGGCCGCGGTCGAGCTCTTCGTCGCCGAAGAACAGAACCACGCGCGGATGCTCGCCGAGCTCCTGAACGCCGCCGGCGTGCCGACGATCGAACAGCACTGGTCCGACACCGTGTTCGTCCGGCTGCGGCGGGCCCTCGGGCTGCGGCTGGAGCTGATGGTGCTGCTCATCGCCGAGGTCGTCGCGCTGCGGTACTACCGCGCCCTGCGCGACGGCACCGGCGACCCGCTCGTCACGCAGGTCGCGGCCCGGATCCTCGCCGACGAGGAACGGCACGTGCCCTTCCACTGCCACCGCCTGCGGATCGGGTTCGCCGGTCTCTCGAAACCTGTGCGCGCGGCAGTGTTCGGCGCCTGGCGGGTGCTGCTGCTCGGCGTCGCGGTCACCGTCGCGGCCGATCACGGGCCGGCGCTGCACCGGCTCGGCGTCGGACGGCTCGTCTTCGTCGCCGACGTCCTCACCGCATTCGAGACCGCCCTCGCGCGGATCCGGGGTGACGAGCCGAAGCCCAAACCGCGGTACGTCCCGAAGCGGGCAAGACCGCGCGGCCTCGTCTAAAGGAGACGCGCCAGTTCGCGCAGCGACGCCGTGATCCGCTCCGGCGACAAGCCCCGCGCCCGCTGGTGCAGGTACAGCTCCGGAGCGAGCGGGGCCAGCAGGACGTCGGCCAGGACGTCGGGGTCCGGGGTGCCTGCCGCCAGCACCTTCACGTGCGTGCGCCAGAAGCCGTACGCGCCCGTCGTGAAGCGGGAGTGGCCCACCTCCGTGCCCAGCACCAGGGGCGCGTGCCGCTCCAGCAGTTCGACCATCGCCGCGTAGAACGCCGCCAGCCGCTCAGCGGGTGGTGCGCCCGGGCCCAACGGCGGGTCGCCGCGCAGCAGCGATTCCTGCAGCCGGCGCTCGTGCTCGTCCAGGAGCGCGACCGCGATCGACGCGCGGTCCGGGTAACGGCGGTAGAGCGTTCCCCGGCCGACGCCGGCCGCGCGCGCGATGTCCTCCATCGTCACCTCCGCCGCGCCGCGGGCGGTGAACAGCTCCTCCGCCGCCTCGAGGATCTTCGCGCGGTTGCGGGCCGCGTCGGCGCGTTCGGGCATGGCGGCAGCCTAGGGAATAAGCGGACGCGGCGTCCAGTTGACGTCAAGTGGACACCGCGTCCACTTGAGGAGGAACCGTGACCCACCTGCTGCACCTCGACTCCAGCGCCCGCCGCACCTCGTTCTCGCGCGAGCTGACCGCGCGCTACGCCGCGACCTGGCAAGGCACCCGCACCTACCGCGACCTCGCCGCCGACCCCGTCCCGGTGATCGGCGAGGCGTGGACCGAGATCTGCGACGCGCTCCTGACCGCGGGGATCACCGACCCGGCGCACTACACCGACGTCGTCGGAACGCCCGCGCACAAACAGGCCTGGGCGATCGTCGAGCCCCTGCTCGCGGAACTCCTGGCGGCCGACGTCGTGCTGATCGGCGCGCCGATGTACAACTTCTCGATCCCGGCCGCGCTCAAGACCTGGATCGACCAGGTGACGTTCCCGCGCATGTCCCTGCGCGGCAAGGCGTTCGTCATCGCCGGCGCCCGCGGCGGCACGTACGCGCCGGGCACGCCGAGAGCCCCGTTCGACCACCACGAGCGCTACCTGCGCGACTTCGTCGCCGGGCACTACGACGTCGACGACGTCCGGTTCGTGCACGCCGAACTGACCAACGCCCTGGTCGACCCGCACCTGGCCGCACGCGAAGGCGAGCGGGCCGCTTCGCGCGAAGCAGCCCTGAAGGCGCTCTGATGGGCTGGGTGACGCTCGTCTTTGCCGGGCTGGTCGAGATCGCCTGGTCGCAGAGCATCAAACCGACGGAGAACTTCACGCGGCTGTGGCCGACGCTCCTGTGCTTCGTGCTCGGCGCCGCCGCCGTCTACCTGCTCTCGCGCGCGATGGACACCGTCCCGGTGGGCACCGCCTACGCGGTGTTCACCGGGATCGGCGCCGTCGGCGCGATCGTGCTCGGCGTCGTCGTGACCAAGGACCCGCTCAGCGTCGGCCGGGTGGCGGCGCTGGCCCTGATCGTCGGCGGCGTCGTGCTCGCGCGGGTCACTTCGTGAGCTGCTCCCACAGGAACTCGAAGACCAGTGCCCACTTGAACGCCAGCTGCTCGTTGTCGGCTGCGGCGCCGTGGCCGCCTTCGATGTTCTCGTGGTAGCGGACGTCGTGCCCCTGCTCACGCATGCGCGCCACCATCTTGCGGGCGTGAGCGGGGTGCACGCGGTCGTCGCGCGTGGACGTCACGAACAGCGACGGCGGGTACGAGCGTCCACTGTGGACGTTCTGGTACGGCGAGTACTTCGCGATGTACTCCCATTCCGCGCCTTCGTCGGGGTCGCCGTACTCGGCCATCCACGACGCGCCGGCCAGCAGCAGGTGGTAGCGGCGCATGTCCAGCAGCGGCACCTGGCTGACGATCGCGCCGAACCGGTCCGGGTAGCGCGTCAGCATGACGCCCATCAGCAGGCCGCCGTTGCTGCCGCCCTGGATGCCGAGCCGCTCCGGCGTCGTGATCCCGCGTTCGACGAGGTCTGCGGCCACGGACGCGAAGTCCTCGTACACGCGGTGCCGTTCGGCCTTGATCGCCTGCGTGTGCCAGCTGGGCCCGTATTCGCCGCCGCCGCGGATGTTCGCGACGACGTACGTGCCGCCGCGCGCGAGCCAGCCGCGGCCGATCATCCCGCTGTAGGACGGCGTCAGCGAGACCTCGAAGCCGCCGTAGCCGGTCAGCAGCGTCGGGCCGCCGTCGGCGCCGGACGGCCGGACCACGAAGTACGGGATCTTCGTGCCGTCCTCCGACGTCGCGAAGTACTGCGCGACGTCCATGCCCGAAGCGTCGAAGAACGCCGGAGCCTGCTTCAGGACTTCGACCTCTTCGCCGACGTGGCCGTAGCTGAGCGTCGACGGCTGGAGGAAGCCGCTGGAGTTCAGCAGGTACTCGTCGCTGACGTCGGGATCGGTGTCGAAGATGTCCGCGCTGCCGAACTCCGGCCCGCCGGAAAGCGGTTCCTCGCGCCAGCCGTCCGGACCGGGCGTCAGGGTGCGCAGTTCGGTGCGGACGTCGCGCAGCGTGCCGAGCAGCAGGTGGTTGCGCGTCCAGGCCCAGTAGTCGAGCGAAGTGTGGTCGTCGGGCGTGAAGAGCGTCGCGAAGGCGCGGTCGCCGGCGAGGAAGTCGTCGAACCCGATGCCGATCAGCGAGCCGGCCGGGTGGTCCACCCCGCCGACGGTCCACCCCGTGCGCGGCCGCACCAGCAGCCACTCGCGGTGGATCGACGCGCTCGCGTCGTCGGGGACGTCGATCTTGACCAGCGCATCGGGCGTCCGCAGGTACAACTCGGAGCGGTAGAAGTCGATCGAGCGGCTGACGAAGTCGCGCTCGAAGCCTTCGGTCGGGTCGTGGGACGCGCCGATCGAGACGTCGTCGGGCTTGCCCTCGTAGACCGTGACGGCTTCCTCGATCGGCGTGCCGCGGCGCCACTCCTTGGCCAGCCGCGGGTAGCCGGAGCTGGTCAGCGAGCCCTCGCCGAAGTCGGTGCCGAGGTAGACGCGGTCCTCGTCGATCCAGCCGATCCGCGTCTTCGCTTCCGGCACGGTGAAGCCGTCTTCGACGAACTCGTGCGCGTCGAGGTCGAACTCGCGTACGACCGTCGCGTCCGCGCCGCCGCGGGACAGCTCGACCAGGCCGCGGCGGTAGTCCGGGCGCAGCACGGTCGCGCCCTGCCAGACCCAGTTCTCGCCCTCGGCCTCGGCCAGCGCGTCGACGTCGAGCAGCAGCTCCCACTCCGGCTCGGCCAGCCGGTAGGACTCCAGCGTCGTGCGCCGCCACAGGCCGCGCGGGTGGCTCGCGTCCTGCCAGAAGTTGTAGAGGAACTCGCCGCGGCGGCGGACGTACGGGATCCGGTCGTCGGCGTCGAGCACCTCACGCAGTTCGTCGCGCAGCTCGGCGAAGCGCGCGCCGCGGGTCAGCTCGGCGAGCGTCTCGTCGTTGCGGGCGCGCACCCAGCCGAGCGCGTCGTCGCCGGTCACGTCTTCCAGCCACAGGTAAGGGTCCTCGACACTCATAGCGACAGTTTCGTACTTCCAAGGTCCTGGTGGCCACCGGGCGGTGTTTTCGTTTCGTGATCCTTCCCTCTCCGGGGGTCCGTATGCTGGTCCCATTGAGCAGGGGGAGAACGTGAACGACGACGGAATGTCCGGTTTTCCCGCGCCGCCGGCCGGGGACCGGCCACCGGAACCCGCGTGGGCCCCGGAGCCGAACCCCTGGGCGCCGAACTGGGCCGCCGCGCCGCCCGTCCCGATCGCCCCGCCGCGCAGCCGGCTCTGGGGCGCCGTCGCCGGTGTGCTCGTCGTCGTGCTGGCGATCTCCCTGATCGCGGCCACCATCCCGCACCGCGTCGACGGGCACGCGTACGTCGCCCAAGGCGCCGACACCGGCCGCGCGTACAGCGGCAGCTCGGACGGCAAGCCCGCCAAGCCCGTGCCCGAGCTGGCGCGCAACCCGCTGCTCTCGGCCGGCATCACGCCCGGGCCCGCGACGTGCGCGCTGCCCGACCTCGGCCGGGCACCCGCCCAGCTCAAGGCCTACTACGGCGCGCTCGCCGACTGCCTGGAGCAGTCGTGGCGCCCGGCGCTGGAGAAGGCGAACGAGCCGACGCTGACCGCCACGGTCTCGGTGACGCTGCCCGAGCACAGCGCGTGCGGCTCGGCGCCGTCGGAGACCGAAGCCGTCGCCTACTACTGCGGCGGCGACACCACGATCTACGCCCCGACCGACTGGATGCTGGCGGACGCCGGGCTCAACAAGGCCCGGCACATCGCGACGATCGCCCACGAGTACGGCCACCACGTGCAGCGCGAGAGCGGCATCCTGGCCGCGGCGGCCGACAAGATGACCTCGCCGAACGAAGACAGCGCGGCCGACAAGCAGGTCGTCCGCCGGATCGAACTGCAGGCGAACTGCTTCGGCGCGCTGTTCCTGGCCGCGGTCGCCGGCACGGGCTCGATCAGCCGGTCGCTGGCGAACGCCGCCGTCGCCGACTACGGCCGCGCCAACGACAGCGACACGCACGGTTCGCGCGCGCACCAGCTGTCGTGGGCGAAGGCCGGCTACGACAGCAAGAACACGAAGGCGTGCGACACGTGGAGCGCCGCGCCCGCCGAGATCAGCTGACGGTCCAGGCGGGGTCGCGGCCGAGCAGGGCGAGGAACCGGTCGAGCTCGCTCGCGTCCGTTCCGATCGTGACGCTGTGCGCGAAGGAGCCGTTCTTCTCGCGGCCTTCGTCCGGGATCCGCTCGGCGAGCTGCAACGCGGCGTGCACGGCTTCGGCGTCGGGCTCGTAGGGCAGGCCGAGCGTGCGGGCCAGGTCCCAGCCGTGCGCGACGGTGTCGACGAGGTGCATGTGCGCGGCGATCGTGCCGGGGAACGTGCCGAAGTGGTTGATGGTGAGCTGCCGCTCCAGCACGGCGTCGTCGGCGAAGGCGTCGAGGAAGTCGTCGACGGAAGCCCGGTAGGCGGCTTGGTGGTCATCGCCGAGCTCGCCCGCGTCCCAGTCCGGGGCCGAGCCGTCGCGGGCCGCGGTCGCGAAGGCGTGGTTCTCGCTGACCTGGTGGCGGAGCAGGTCGGCCAGGGTCCAGCCGGCGCACGGGGTCGGGCGCTCGAGGTCGGCCGGCTTGCTGGCGGCGACGATCTCGTCGAGGACGAGCAGGGTGCGGCGGTCGAGTTCGCGGAGATCCATGCTCCGCACGCTAGGCGCGGGAGCGGACCACGAACAGTGCCAAAGCCCGGCCACTTCAGGTGTGCCAATCTGGGGCGGTGGACGTCCACATCGACCTGACCGGGAAGCGCGGGCACCGCGACGCGATCTACCGCCAGTTGCGCGCGGCGATCCTGGACGGCCGGATCCGGCCCGGCGAGGCGCTGCCGCCGACGCGGGAGCTGGCGCAACGGCTGGCGGTCTCCCGCACCACGGTCAGCGCCGCCTACGACCGGCTCACCGCCGAGGGGTTCCTCGCCGGGCGCGTCGGCGCGGGCACGTTCGTCACGGCGTCGTCGCTGACCCGGCCGGCGCCGTCCTCGGTTTCGGGGGTCCGCCCGCTGCCGGAGTGGGACGCGGTGCCGGCGCCGCCCGCGCCGTTCGCGCCGGCCCCGGAGTTCGACTTCCGGCCCGGCGTCCCGGACCTCACGCGGTTCCCCTTCGACACGTGGCGCCGGCTCGTCACGCAGCTGCTGCGCGCGGGCCAGGCCGACCTGATGACGTACGGCGATCCGCAGGGCCTCGCGGCGTTGCGCACCGAGATCGCGCGGCACATCGGGGTGTCGCGGGACGTGCGGGCGAGCGCGGCGCAGGTCGTCGTCACCGCCGGCGCCCAGCAGACGACGGACCTGGTCGGGCGGGTGCTGTTGCGGCCGGGTGACGTGGCGGCCGTCGAGGACCCCGGCTACCCGCCGCCGCGGCTGGTGCTGGCCGCGCGGGGCGTGCGGGTGGCGCCGGTGCCGGTCGACTCCGCCGGGATCGTCGTCAGCGCGATCCCGGCCGAGGCGCGGCTGGTGTACGTGACGCCGTCGCACCAGTACCCGCTGGGGCTGTCGATGTCGCTGGAGCGGCGGCTCGAGCTGCTGGACTGGGCCGAGCGGCACGACGCCGTGCTCGTCGAGGACGACTACGACACCGAGTTCCGCTACACCGGGCGTCCGCTGGAACCGTTGCACAGCTTGGATTCCCGCGGCCGGGTCGTGTACGTCGGGTCGTTCTCGAAGGTGCTTTCGCCGGCGCTGCGGCTGGGGTTCCTCGTCGCGCCGCCGTCACTCGTGCCGGCGCTGGTGAAGGCCCGGTACCTCACGGACTGGCACGCGCCGAACGTCGAGCAGGCGGCGCTGGCGGCGTTCATGGCCGAGGGCGGCTTCGCGCGGCACGTCCGGCGGATGCGGAAGGTCTACCGCGAGCGGCACGAACTGCTGTCGGCGCTTCTTCCCGCCTTCGGTTTCTTGACGCTGTTGCCGTCTTCGGCCGGGCTGCACGTGAGCGCGGTTTCTCCGTCGGACCTCTCGCCGTTGGTGCGCCGCGCCCGGCACGCCGGCGTCCGGCTGTACTCGCTGGGCGACTTCGCGGTGGGCGAGCGGCCGCACGGGCTCGTGTTCGGCTACGGTGCGGTCGCGACCGAGCGGATCGGGCCGGGACTGGCCCGGCTGCGGGCGCTGGCGGACGGGGGAGCGGCGTGACCGACGACGTGATGGTGGCGATCGACGCCGGCCTGCGGCAGCACATCGGCGGTGACCGCGCGGGCGCGTACGCGACGTTCACGGAGTTGTGGGCGTCGATCGGCCCGGACGGCGACCCGCTGCACCGCGTCGCGCTGGCCCACCACATGGCCGACGTGTGCGACGACCCGGCGGAGGAGCTGGAGTGGGACCTGCGCGCGCTGGCGGCGGCGGACTCGCTGACCGACTCGCGGGCCCAGGAGTACCACTCGTCCTTAGCGGTGCGCGGGTTCTACCCGTCGCTGCACCTCAACCTGGGCGAGGACTACCGCAAACTGGGTGACCTGGCCGCGGCCCGTGAGCAGCTGGAACTGGCCCGAGCCCGCCTCGACGCCCTGGGCGACGACGACTACGCGGCAGGCATCCGCTCGGCGGTGGACGGCCTGGCCGAACGCCTCGGCTGAATCGGTTTGAATACCACGAGAACGCCCCGTTTGCCGGACTTTCGCGCGGGTCCCGGCACCCTTACCCTGTGGTGATCCAGCTCACCGACGGGAAGGATCGCCATGCGGATTGCGGATCTGCTGCGCAAGAAGGGGTCGGCGGTCGCAACGGTCACCCCGGAGACCACGGTGACCGCGCTGCTGACCGGCTTGGCCGAACACAACGTGGGCGCGATGGTGGTCGTGGCCCCGGACGGATCGATAGCGGGCATCGTGTCGGAACGCGACGTGGTCCGCCGCCTCAACGAACACGGCCCGGGGCTGTTGGAGGGCCCGGTGTCATCGATCATGACAAAGCTGGTGGCGAGCTGTACACCGGACGACTCGGTGGACCAGCTGTCGGTGCTGATGACGGAGCGCCGAATCCGGCACGTGCCGGTGCTGGCCGACGGGCGGCTGGCCGGGATCGTGTCCATCGGGGATGTGGTGAAGAACCGGATGGAGCAGCTGGAGAAGAGCCAGGAACAACTGGAGGCGTACATCTCCCAGGGCTGAGGAGGGCACGCCGTGACGGGCGTCCCGCTCAGCAGCGAGCGGAACGCCCGTGCGGTGTCGGTTGATCGGCGCCGTGTCCGCACCACGGCGTAACACTCTTCGCGGCCGTCACGACCCTGCCACTGGCACCTTGTCATGGCGCAACGGGAAGTGAGTACGGCTTGCGACGCCTCCAGCACCTTGTGGTGGTCATCCCCGGTATCGGTGGTAGCGCCCTGCGGAGACCGGATGGAACCACCTGGGAATTAGCGGGTGCGCAACTCGCAAGCATGGTCATCAGCCCGACCGGGTTGGACCTCGAACGATTTCCCGAGCTCGAACCGAGTGCGCTCGTCCGCACGTTCAGCGCGTTCGGCCCACTGCTGACCATCATCGGTTACGACAGATTGAGCGAACGCCTCACGAAGAGCTTCAAGGACGTCGTCCTGCACACGTATCGCTCTGGGGAAGCTGTTCCCGAAGACGTCGACGTTCTGCTGTTCCCGTACGACTTTCGTCGCTCGGTGGCCGATGCGGCGGAGCGCCTGGCCGGTGCGGTGCGTGCGACACTGGGACCTGAAGCCTCCTCGAGAAGGCGTGTCATCGTCGTGGCTCACTCCATGGGAGGGTTGGTCGCGAGGTACTGGATCGGCCCGCTCGGCGGCTGGTCGCTTTGTTCGGCGTTGCTGACTCTGGGGACGCCACATCGTGGCGCCCCGAAAGCCGTCGACTGGTTGGTCCGCGGACCGGGAATCGGCCCGCTTCGGCACCCCGGTCTGCGGAAAGTGCTGCGCCGGTGGCCCTCGCTCTACGAACTGCTGCCCCAGTATCCGGCGGTCTGGGACGAGAACGCCGGCCGCGAGACCGAGTTGACTCGGCTCCAACCGTCTGCCTACGCGGCACAGTTCGCGACGATGGCGGCCGCGGGCCGGCAGGTGCACGACGACATCGCCACGGCGTGGGGAGACATCCCGGCGGGCCGGGCCCCCGATGTGATTCCCTACTTCGGGCGTGGCCACGCCACCCCGAACCTGATCACCTTGCGGCCGAGCGGTCGACTCACGGTTGTGAAGGAGGATCCCGCCTGGCGCGGCAATGTCGGCTGGGCGGGTGATGGCACAGTACCGGCGCTATCGGCGATTCCTCGCGAACTGGGCGAGCAGAGAGCGGTCTGGCGCGGCATGCGAGAGCGTCACGGTCCGCTGACCGGCACCCCGTCCGTCATCGAAGTCTTGAGGACCTATTCGGGCGAGCCCATGCCGACGCGAGGCGGGGAAGCGCCGGAAACGCCGTGGCTTGGCCTCGATGTCGAGGACGTCGTGCCTGCCGGCATAGAGGTCGCGGTCGGCGTGACCATTCAGCCCGAAGCTGCACTGGCCGCCGGTGTGCAGATCACACTGTGCGCCGTTCCGGTGACCGCACCGCCGGTGTTCACGACGGTGATGACCGGCTCGGAGCGCACCTGGCGGGCGACGTTGCCGGCCCTGCTGCCGGGTCGTTACCGCATCGAGTTCGAAGCACGGCAGGTGCGTGGTCCCGAATCGATCTTCGCCGACGTCGATTTGGTCGTCCTGGATCCCACTCGGGAGGCCGAAGCCGCCGAGGAGGTGCTGTGAACCGTCCGCTGTGGAACCGGGCGGAAGATCCCGGCCTCGTGCTGCGGTACGTCGAAGCCAACACCGCGGCCACCCTGTTGAGCTCGCTACCACCGCGCACCGAAGGGTTCGGTCTCGGTGCCTTGGAACGGGTTCGCGCGGTGTTCGAGGGGTTCGCTCGTGCGGGAATCCGATACGCCGACGAGTCGGTGGTGGGTCAAGACGGCTGGCAAGAGATCCGCGGTCCGACAGAGGTGCTGAAGTCACCGCGGCTGGCGAACTGCGTCGACCTGGCGGTCACGTTCTCGGGTGCTTGCTTGGACGCCGGCGTGCACCCGCTCATCATCCTGCTGGACCCGGTAGCGGGTGGTCCTGCTCACGCGATGGTCGTGGCGTGGGTAGCCGGGTCCTGGAGCGGAGTCGGCGGAGACCCCGGATATGAGGACTTCGCTCCGGGTAACGGTCCGGAAGTGCTTTGGCCGCGTGGGATGCGCCAGGAAGTCGACGGTGCAGGGGCGTTTCTGCCGATCGAAATCACCCAGGTCACCGAGGAGGACCCCACCCTGGAGTCCGCGGTTCGGGTGGGCGCGAAGCTCCTGACCTCGGGGAACTGGCGGATCTCCCTCGTCGTGGATGTCGGCCTCCACTACGACCCGCGTGGCGAGATGCGCGCTCAAGCCCGGCATGTGAGCGGCATTCACACACATATCGAGGAAGTCAACTTCCTCGAAGGTTTCCGCAGGAACCTCCTCGCCGCCAACCTGCCGTTCGTGCCGCCGGCGGATGAGAGCGATCCGGTCCACCCTCGCCGGTTGCTGGACCGTCTGGCCATGGACGCGGGGCTGCCCGGCGTGTTGCTGGTCGGCGCCGCCGGAGTGGGAAAGACACGCACCTGCTTCGAAGTCGCCGCTCAGGCGGTGCAGGCGGGCTGGGCGGTACTCCATGTGACCGCCGGCGAAACCGCCGTCACCAGTTCGACTCTGAACCAAGCGATCATCGAAGAACGTGCCGACCGGATCCTCGTCGTCCTGGACTACCTCAACGACTATCGCATCGACTGGCTGTCACTGCGCAATCTCATATCGTCTGACAGGGCTCGTTACGGCTCGAAAATCGCCTTCATCGCTTCCTGCCGACCGGGGTGGCGTTCGACCGGAGCGGCGGCTTCGCTCGAAGTGCTGTTCGAAGTCATCGAGCTGGAGCCCGATGCGGCGCGAACGGCGGCGATCCGGGACCAGATCCTGCACGTGATGGCACCGGGGGCGGTTGAAGCGGTCGGTCTGGAGCGGATGCGGGACATCTGCGGAAACCGCCCGGTGATCGCCATGCTGATCGCTTCGGAGGCCGAAAGTCTCTGCGCTCGGCACTTGCTGGAGGAGGCGCTTCCCCGGATCCGGTCGGCCGACCTCATCAGCTGGCTGAAACGCAGACTACGGGAGGACAACCTGCTCCCGTCTCCCCCTGCCAACCACTTTGATGATGACGTGGCACCGCCAGGGCGTTCCCTGCAGGCGTGTGTGGCCATGATGCTTGCTTCCCCGCAAGGCGAAGCAAGCATCATGACATGCGGCCAAGAGCTGGCTGACGCCGAATCGATCTTCGCGAAGTTGAAGATGATGAAGTGGATGGTGAGAGGCCCTGGAGGATGGGCGCCGGTGCACGACCTGGTCGCCGACCAGCTGGTGGAGCACATCCTGATCGACCAGGTGACGAACATCGTTCGCGGAGATCTGTCCGATCGCGTGCTCGAAACTTGTTTGACGTCGGGGCGGTCCGTCGGTCGGTTCGCGCTGAACCTCAGTCGCGTGATACGCGACATGCCCACTGGAAAAGGGGAATCGTTTCGCAGTCGTTGTGCGGCATGGTTGTCCGCCAATGCGGAGCGTGCGGGTGAGGTGTTGGCCGGTGGTGAGGACGAGGGATCGTACGCTATCGGTGCCGTGTTAGAAAATCCCGCTTGGTCGCCGGTGGCTTTCAACGCATGGCATCAGGTCGTGGATCCCTGGTTGCGGCGGTACAAGCGGTCGATGTCCGCTCGTCACCTGTTCTACAAGGGATTCCGCTCAGAGGTGGGAAAGACCGACCCTCGGCTTGTGCCGGAGGCCCTTGCGTGGCTGAGCGAGCACGATACGACCGTTGAGGCGGGGTTTGTGCTGGGGCCTCTGCTGGGTCGTGATCTTGATGTGGGGAGTGCTGGGGTTGCGGTCGGTCATGCTCTTGCGTGGCTGGGTGTGCATGGAACGACCGTTGATGCGCAATTCGTTTTTTATGCTCTGTTGGGTCGTGATCTTGATGTGGGGAGTGCTGGGGTTGCGGTCGGTCATGCTCTTGCGTGGCTGGGTGTGCATGGAACGACCGTTGATGCGCAATTCGTTTTTTATGCTCTGTTGGGTCGTGATCTTGATGTGGGGAGTGCTGGGGTTGCGGTCGGTCATGCTCTTGCGTGGTTGAGTGTGCATGGAACGATCGTTGAGGCCAGGTTTGTGCTGAGCCCTCTGTTGGGCCGTGATCTTGATGTGGGGAGTGCTGGGGTTGCGGTCGGTCATGCCCTTGCGTGGCTGAGCGAGCAAGATACGACCGTTGAGGCGGGGTTTGTGCTGAGCCCTCTGTTGGGTCGTGATCTTGATGTGGGGAGTGCTGGGGTTGCGGTCGGTCATGCGCTCGCGTGGCTGGGTGTGCATGGAACGACCGTTGATGCGCAATTCGTTTTTTATGCTCTGTTGGGTCGTGATCTTGATGTGGGGAGTGCTGGGGTTGCGGTCGGTCATGCTCTTGCGTGGTTGAGTGTGCATGGAACGATCGTTGAGGCCAGATTTGTGCTTGAGTCCCTTTTGGGTCGTGAAGTTGATGTGGAGAGTGCTGGGGTTGCCGTCGGTCATGCTCTTGCGTGGTTGAGTGCGCATGGAGCGATTGTCGAGGCTGGGTTCGTGCTGGGGTCTCTGTTGGGTCGCGATCTTGATGTGGGGAGCGCGGGGGTTGTGGCCACTCGGATTCGTGATTGGTTGCGTCAATGCGGAACTGCTGTCGATGCGCAGTACGCCTTGGTGAAACTCTTCTCGCGCAAGATTGATGACGCAATTATGGAGGCGATCATTGATGCTTGTTTTTCTTGGCTTCGCCTGAATGGAACTTTGGCGAACGCGCATTTCTTGCTCGGATGCTTGCTGAGGCAGAATCTCAATGATGAGTATCGCGACGAGGCGGTCAAGGTCTCATTGCGGTGGCTGGAACTCAATGGGGTCGGCGACGACTCCGTGTCGAAGTATATCGCTCGTCAGCGTGAGATAACTGAGCCTGTCGCGGTTGCGTTCGTCGAGTGGGCGATCGCTAATCCTGGTGTCGAGGATATAGCGTGGAGATTAGGTTCAGTAGTGAAGGGGATTGCGCTCTGGCCGCACGTCGCCGAGTCGTTGCTGACTGCTGTCGAGCGCACGGTATGGTCTCTTCCTGATCATGAAACCTCGCTGAATGAGCAATCTGAATTTGATGGTCTCATGCGCTATCTTTGTCGGGCCACTCCGCTTAGTAACGGTATTCTGGGTGCCAGAGTCGATGATCTTCTGCGAATTTGGATCTCTCGACCGGAAAGTCTGAATTCAAATTGTTCGGCTGGGTCCAGCTTCTTGGAGCTCGTGTCACGTTCCTGTAGTTTATTTGTCTTACCTCGTCATGATTTCAGTGATCCGATTGAAGTGCTTGACCGTCTTGAAGAATGGACTGGGTGCTGGCGATGCGATGTTGAGGAGCAAGAAGCTGCGTTCGCCTGCATCAACCGAGCCCGATCGTTCTTGAGTTCCTGAGGTAGGGGCTACTCCCGCCAACCCGACAGTTCCACGCCCTTCGCGACATCCACCCGATAGGAAAGCTTCACCTCACCGGTCTGCCCCGGCTCCAACGTCAACTTCCACGTGAACTCACCCAGCTCCGAAGTCTCCACCGGCTCCGGCGACGTCTTCACATCCCGAACCGTGACCCCGTCATCCCGCGAAACAGGCGCCTGATCCAGCACCGTCACCTCAGCGGAACGCGGCCCATGGTTGCCCACCGAAATCCGGTACTCCGCCTCCCGCCGCTTCTGGCCCGACAAAGTCGCCTTCGAAGCCGTCCGGCGGATCAGCTCGCGCTCGATCCTGATCCGGTCGTCCACCCCCAATGCCAGCTCCAGCTCCTCCCCGGGAGCCCACGCCTCCAAAACGGTGGTCCCGACGAACTCGGCGTCGTGGAACACCGAAGCCCGCCCCGGCCGCAACGCGACCGACGACGAATTCACCACGACAGCCCGCAAGTACGCCTCCTCGGCCAGCACCGGCGCGGTCACGTAACCCAAAACCGCTGTGAGGGAAAGCTGAGCCAACGTCGTCCGATGCCCGGACGCCCCCGACGGCACCGCCACCGGGCGCGAAGGCCGGTACGTCACCGCCGTCGTCCCTTGCTCCACCGAAGCCAACTTCGGCGCCATCGGAGCGGCGGCCAAAGCCGCGAACCCCCTCGTCCGCGCGCCGTCCGGGATCCCGCCGCCCGAACCGCCGTACGCCGCCGCCGGGGCGGGTGGGACCGGGTGGACGCGGTCCAGGTACCACGGCGACAATTCCGGTACCACCACCGAAACCGCCGGCCGCGCGGTCGACAAAGCGAGTTCGCACTCCGGCCAGTCCTCGCCCGTGTGCTGGCTGACCAAACCATAAGAAAGAACCGTCACCTCGGTCCCGCGCACCCGGACGTCGTACCCCGGCTCCCAGCTCGCTCCGGGGACCACATAGGACAGTTCCAGCTCGGCCGAACCGGAGGCATCCGAAATCTCCAGCTCCACCACCACCGACGTACTGTCCTCATCGGACCGCGCACTGTGGGACTCGATCCGGCGATCCAAAGCAGCGAGGTCCTCACGCAGCCGCGTGATCCGATCCGAAAGCACCCGACGCGCCTTCAACGCCGACGCCAGCCGCGAACTCAAAGCGTCGGTCACCTCGGCGACGCGCGACGGCTCGGCGGTCCCGGCTGCCAGTGCCTTCGCGAAGCTGCCGCCGCTGCGCTTCGCGAGCGAAGTCAGCAGATCCACCTTCATCGCTTCGGCCGCTTCGTCGTCGACGACGCCGTCGAGCGTCGCTTGGTCCGCGCGCCGCTGGTCCACCAAAGCGCGCAACGCGGCGTCGGCCGGCGAAGCGTGCCGCTCGGTGCGGACGTCGACGCCCGTGATCAGCGCGGGGCCGGTCCCGGTGACGCGCACCGAGCCCGGGTCGAGGGACAGGGGGAGCCCGGCGAACGTCAGGCGCGGCCCGCCGTCGAGCGGGGCCTTGCCCCGGCGGGTGATCCGGGCCTGCTGCGGGTAGACGGTCACGGCGGAGATCGGCGCTTCCACGGTCGGCATGCCCCCGACGTTAGTCTCTTGACACCCCCGAGGCCGGAGCGGAAGTCTCGACACTCGTCCGCTTCGCCCGGCTTGGGGGTTTGAGTGAAAGCCGCACGAACCGCAGTCCTGCTCTTCGCACTGGCGACCTTGCCGCTGACCGCGGTGCCCGCCGAAGCCGCGCCGCCCGCCCCGGTCTTCACCGGCGGCCAGGCCCAGCCCGTGTTCGACCCGGCCGACGTCGTCCGCGAAGACGTCTGGGTCACCGCGCCGGTCGACAGCGACCACGACGGCGCCGACGACCTCGTGCACGCCCAGGTCGTCCGCCCGCGTGCGACGCAGCAGGGGCTGAAGGTCCCCGTCGTCTACCAGGCCAGCCCGTACTACGCCGGCGGCAACGACGTCGCGAACCACGACGTCGACGTCGAGCTCTACGCGCCCGGCCACGCCCGCGGCCCGGAAGGCCCGCGCGTCGCCGCGCACGGCGTCGGCCCGGCCACCCCCATCACCTGGCGCTACCAGGACTACTTCACCGCCCGCGGGTTCGCCGTCGTGTACGGCGAGTCGCTCGGCACCGGCCTCTCGACCGGCTGCCCGACCACCGGCGACGTCAACGAGACGATCGGCGCGCGCTCGGTCGTCGACTGGCTCAACGGCCGCACCGCCGCGAAAGATGCAAACGGCGCCGCGGCGAAGGCCGACTGGAGCACCGGCAAGACCGGCATGATGGGTGTGTCCTACAACGGGACGCTGCCGAACGCCGTCGCGAGCACCGGCGTCGAAGGCCTCGAGACGATCGTGCCGATCGCCGCGATCTCCAGCTGGTACCAGTACTACCGCAACGACGGCGCCGTCGTCGCGGCCGGCGGGTTCCAGGGCGAGGACGCCGACGTGCTCGCCGAGTACGTCTACACCCGGGCCGACCGGCAGGTCTGCCGCGCGGTCATCGACGGCCTGACCCGCGACCAGGACCGCGTGACCGGCGACTACACGCCGTTCTGGGACGTCCGCAACTACCGCAACGACGTCGCCAAGGTGCACGCGTCGGTGCTCGCGGTGCACGGCCTCAACGACTGGAACGTCAAGACCGACCAGGTCGCCGAGTGGTACGAAGCGCTGAAGGCGCACGGCGTCGAGCACAAGATCTGGCTGCACCAGTCCGGCCACGCCGACCCGTACTCGCTGCGTCGCGACGCCTGGCTCGCGACGCTGAACAAGTGGATGTCGCACTACCTCTACGGCATCGACAACGGCATCCAGAACGAACCGAAGGCGACGATCCAGCGCGAGGACCTGTCGTGGGTCGACGAGGCCGACTGGCCGGCGCCGACGACGGCCGACGTCCGCGTGTACCCGTGGCCGGGCGGCCGGTCGAAGGGCACCATCGACACGCGCAACCCGGTCCCGGGCAAGGCGGCCGTCGAGACCCTCGCCGACGACTCGTCGAAGACGATCGAGCAGCTGGCCGGTCTGGCTTCGTCCGGTAACCGGCTGCTGTACGCGACTTCGGCGGCGAAGCAGTCCGTACGCCTCTCCGGTACCGCGCGCGCCGACCTGGCGCTGGCGTTCGACCGGCCCGCGGCGAACGTCTCGGCGATCCTGCTCGACCGCGCTCCCGACGGCACGTCCCACGTCATCAGCCGCGGCTGGACCGACCCGCAGAACCGCGCGTCGCCGGCCCGCACCGAGCCGATCACGCCCGGGCAGACCTACCGGATCGGCGTCGAGCTGATGCCGAAGGACTACATCCTCGCGGCGGGGCACCGGCTGGAGTTCCTGCTGGCTTCGAGCGACCACGACTACACGCTGCGGCCGAAGCCGGGCGCGGGGCTGGCGCTCGACCTGACCAGGACGTCGGTGACGCTGCCGGTCACGGGCGGCAAGCCGGCGCTGCGAGCCGCGTTCGGCTGATGCTGCCGGAGCACCTGGACGCCGACGTCCGCACGTTGTGGGAGTACCACGACCTGCGACACGAGCCGCGGCGTTCCGACGTCGGGATCGGGCTGGGCAGCCGTGATCCCGGCGTCGCCGTCCACACCGCCGAGCTGTTCCACGCCGGCCGCTTCCCGCTCGTCGCCTTCACCGGCGCCAACGCCCCGACGACGGTGGAGCGCTTCCCGCGCGGCGAAGCGGTCCACTACCGCGAAATCGCGCTGGAGCGGGGCGTGCCCGACGACGTGATCCTGGTCGAGCCGGCGGCCCGCAACACCGGCGAGAACATCGCGTTCACCCGCCGGCTGCTGGCCGGCCGGGAAATCCGGTCCGTGACGCTGGTGACGCGGCCCTACCAGCAGCGCCGGGCGTACGCGACGGCGAAGCAGCTCTGGCCCGGCGTCGACGTCGTATGCGCGTCGAAAGCGGTCTCGTTCGAGGACCACGTCACCGGGGAAGAGGACGTCGAGCGCGTGGTCAGCATGCTCGTCGGCGAGACCCAGCGGATCACCCGGTACGCGGAACGGGGCTTCGCGATCCCGCAGCCCGTCCCGGCCGGCGTCGAGCGTGCGTTCGGCCGGCTGGCCGCGGCGGGGTTCACGCAGCGTCTCCTGCCACACCGCTGAAGATCACGCACTGTAACGATCTTCGCAGGTCAGGCGACTCATAGGGGTTCTGTCCGCTGTGAGAGGAAACCGCCATGACCTCGACCGCCGAACCCACGTTGGCGAGCTTGCGCGCTCAGCTGACCGGATCGCTCCTGACCCTCGGCGACGCCGGCTACGACGTCGCCCGATCGGTCTGGAACGGCGAGATCGACCGCCGTCCCGCGGTCGTCGTGCAGCCCGCCGGGCCCGGGGACGTCGCGGCGGCGCTCGCGTACGCGCGCGAAGCGGCGCTCGACGTCTCGGTGCGCGGCGGCGGCCACAACTTCGGAGGCGCCGCGGTCGTGGACGGTGGCGTCTGCATCGACTTGAGCTCGTTGCGGGCGATCAGCGTCGACCCGGAGAACCGGACCGCGCGCGTCGGCGGCGGCGCGACGTGGGCGCAGCTCGACGCCGCCACCCAGGAACACGCGCTCGCAGTGCCGGGCGGCACGGTCAGCCACACCGGAGTCGGCGGCCTCACCCTCGGCGGCGGCTTCGGGTGGCTGACCGGCAAGCACGGCCTGAGCTGCGACAACCTGCTCTCGGCCGAGGTCGTCACGGCCGACGGGCAGATCCTGCGCGCGTCCGCCGACGAGCACCCCGACCTGTTCTGGGCGCTGCGCGGGGGTGGGGGCAACTTCGGCGTGGTCACCGAGTTCGAGTTCCGGCTGCACCCGGTGGGCCCGATCGTCCACCTGGGGCTGTTCTTCTGGGGGCTCGACGACGGCGCCGCCGCCCTGCGCCAGGCCCGCGACGTGCTCGAGACGCTGCCGCCCGAAATGGGCGTCCTGGTCGCCGGGCTCAACGCACCGCCCGCACCGTTCGTGCCCGAGGAGCACCACTTCCGGCCCGGCTACGCGCTGCTGATCGCCGGGTTCGAGGGGGAGGACCAGCACGCCGAGGCGATCCGCGGGGCGCGGTCGGGGACGGCGCCGCTGTTCGAATTCGTCTCGCCGATCCCGTACGTGGAGCTCCAGCGGATGATCGACGACGCCGCGCCGTGGGGCATCCTCGGCTACGAGAAGGCCGCCTTCGTCGACGGCTTGACCGACGCGGTCATCGATGTGATCACCGACTTCCTGCCGCGGAAGGCGTCCCCCCTGTCGATCATGCCGATCTTCTCGATGCACGGGGCGTTCGCCGCGGCCGACGACGCCGCGACGGCCTTCGGCGGGGCCCGGCGGAAGAGCCTGGCCGTGAACATCGCCGCGCTCGCTCCCGAAGCCGGGCCGTTCGCCGCGGACCGCTCCTGGGTGCGCGGGTTCTGGGCGGCGCTGGTGCCGCACGCGTCCAACTCCGCCGGCTACGTCAACTTCATGGCCGAGTACGACGAGGACCGCGTCCGGACGTCGTACGGTGAAAAGTACGAGCGGCTCGCGCGGATCAAGGCGCAGTACGACCCACGCAACGTGTTCCACCACAACGCGAACATCCCGCCCGCGGGGTGAGTCAGTCCGCGATGCCCGCCCGGTAGGCGAAGGCGACCGCCTGCGCGCGGTCCCGTAGCCCGGCCTTGGTGAACAGGTGGTTCACGTGGGTCTTCACGGTCGCTTCGCTCACCACGAGCGTGCGCGCGATCTCCGTGTTCGACAGGCCCGCCGCGATCAGCCGCAGCACCTCGACCTCGCGGGCGGTCAGGCCTTCGACCTCCTTGACCCGCCGGGGTGTGCTGCGGGTGGCGGCCTCGACGAGCCGCCGCTGCAGCTCGCCGTCCACTGTGGACTGTCCGGCGGCCGCCGAGCGCAGCGCCCGCGCGATCGCTTCGGCGTCGGCGTCCTTGGTGAGGAAGCCGCGGGCGCCGGCGCGCAACGCGGCTAGCAGCGACTCGTCGTCGGCGTAGGTGGTCAGGACGACGACCTCGGTGTCCGGGTGCCCGGCGCGGATCCGTTCGGTGGTCTCGACGCCGTCGCAGCGCGGCATCCGCAGGTCGACCAGCACGACGTCGGGGTGGTGCTCGGCGACGAGGTCGAGTGCGGCCAGGCCGTCCGCGGCGGCGCCGACCACCTCGACGCCGGGCAGCAGTCCGAGCAGCGTGACCAGGCCTTCCCGGACCACCGCCTGGTCGTCGGCCAGCACGACGCGCAGCGTCACGCCGGCACCGTCAGGTGAATCCGCCATCCGTCCTCCCCCGGCCCGCTGTCCAGGTGCCCGTCGAGCAGGGCGACCCGTTCGCTCATCCCGCGCAAACCGTAGCCTGCCGCCGGCGCGTCCGGCGGCCGCCTGCCCTGCCGGTCGGTGACGGTCAGCGTCACCGAACCGGCGGTGTAGCCCAGCGTGACGTCGACGTCGGCGTGCGCCGCGTGCTTGCGCGTGTTGGCCAGCGCTTCCTGCACCGCGCGGACCAGGGCGGTGCCGACCGCGGCGTCGAGTTCGCGAGGTTCGCCTTCGACCTCGAGGTCGGCCCGCGCCCCGCTGTCGAGCCGGTAGGCGGCCAGCAGGTCGGCGATCGCGCGTTCGACGGGAACGGCGTCCTCGCGCAGCGCGGCCACGGCCTTGCGGGCCTCGGCCATGCCGTCCGAGGCCAGCTTCTGCGCCCGTTCGATCTGTGCGACGGCGTCCGGGCTCGCCCCGTCGCGCACCAGCATCAGCCGGGCGCCCTGCAGGTTCAGGGAAAGCCCGGCCAGCGAATGCGCGAGCACGTCGTGCAGCTCGCGCGCGATGCGGGCGCGTTCGGCGAGGGCGGCGGCGCGGGCGTGCTCCTCGGACGCCGTCTGCGCGCGGGCCAGCGCCAGCTCGGTCTGCTCGACCCGGGCGTTGCGCGTCCGCCGGTTCAGCCCCATGAGCACGATCACGGCGAGGACCGCGTAGGTCGACAGGGCGCTTTCCCAGAGGTCCTGGCGGGCCACCCAGACCACGGTGATCAGCGCGGCGTCCAGCACGATCGCCAGCACGATCGGTACCGGAGCTTGCCGCAGCACCACGAAGAACGTCGTGCTGAACATCGCCACCGTCGCCCAGCTGCCCGGCAGGGCCACCCACAGCGCGCCGGTGGACGCGATCACCGCGAGCGACAGGATCGCCGACGACGTCCGGGCGCCGAGGTCGGCGATCCACGGCATCGGGACCGACAGGACGAGGGTGATCCCGATCAGCACCCAGGCGACCGCGTCCGCGCGAGGCATCGTGGTGATCATCGGCACCGCGACGAGCCCCCAGCGCAGCCAGCCCTGTGCCGTGGGGAACGGGGGTCGTCGAGGCGTCATCAGGGGTGTCCTCCGCGGGTGCTTGTACGGAAAATGTACCGACGGGGGCTTCCCTTCGTGGGGTCAAGCTGTCTCGTTTGTCAGGAGGTAAGCCCCATGTCCAGGTTGCGACGGCTCGCCGTGTTCGCCGCCGCCGCGGCGCTGCCCGCGCTCGGCCTCACCCTCGCCGGCCAGGCGCCCGCGTCGGCCGCGCCCAACTTCCAGGTGCCGTTCAAGTGCGGGGTCACGGTGACCGCGGCGACGTTCAGCGGCCACAGCCCCGAGTACTCGGTCGACTTCCAGAAGTCGGGCATCACGGGCATGCCGGTGCTCGCCGCGGCGTCCGGCACGGTGACGCGGGTCGCCGACGAGGGCAGCACCAGCTACGGCAAGTGGATCGAGGTCGACCACGGCAGCGGCTGGCGGACCCGGTACGCGCACCTGTCGGCCCAGGAGGTCTCGGTCGGGCAGTCCGTCGGCCTCGGCAAGGAGCTCGGCAAGGCGGGTGCGACCGGCGGCGTCACCGGCCCGCACCTGCACTTCGAAGAGCGGCTGAACGGCGTGGTACAGAAGGCGAAGCTGAACGGCGTCGCCGTGCCGTACTACGCGCACACGAACTTCACGAGCAAGAACAACTGCGGCGGCAACCCGTACTCCGCCGAAGAGGTCTGCGGCGCCGGCTTTTCCGTCGTCGACCAGCAGGCGCTGGCGAACTCTTCGGGTACGGCGTACCTGCTGTACAACTCCTCGACCCAGGCGAACTGCGTGACGACGCTGAAGGCGACGTCGCTCGGCACGGCCAGCCCGGTCTCGGCCTTCCTGGAGGTCCAAGGTTCGGCGCGGGTGACCGACTCCGGCAGCTTCACCTACTACGCCGGGCCGGTGAAGAAGACCGCCGCCGCCACCTGCGTGAAGTGGGGCGGTTCGGTGGGCGGCAACACCTACGAAAGCGGGTTCGAGCACTGCGGCTGAGGCCGGACCGGTCGGTGGGGCCGGGCAGGATAGCCCGCCCCACCGACAAAAACCCGCCGCCCGGCCGCCGCCCGCCCGGTTCCGTCCACATCGGCCCCGCCCATCCACAGATTCGCCGCCACCGCCCCACCCGGCCCCGTCCTGCCCCACGCTGGAGGCATGACCACTTCCACCCCGACCGGCCGGCCGCCGGTCGACCTCCGAAGCCCCGCGCAGCTGCTGGCCGCGCTCCCGTACCTGATCGGGTTCCGGCCCGCCGGCTCGGTCGTCCTGCTCGGCCACCGGACCGACCGCGTGGGCCTGGTCCTGCGCGGCGACCTCCCGCACCCGGAAGACCGGGCCCAGCAGGCCCGGGCGCTCGCGGGGAGGTACGTCCTGTCGCCGCCCACGGGCGTGACGCTGGCGCTGATCGGCGGGCGGCGAAGACCCGGCAGCCCGCCACCGCACGCGGGCTTCGCGGCCGAGCTGGCCGACGCGCTCGGCGAGCTCGGCATCCCGGTGCTGCACGCGCTGTGGGCCGAGGACATCGCCGAGGGAGCACCTTGGGGCTGTTATGCGGATCCGGGCTGCGGCGGCGACCTCCCGGACCCGCGCGCGACCGTGGCGGCGGCATCGGCCGCGGAAGCCGGCTGGGTGGCCTTCGACAGCCGCGACGAGCTGGAGGCGCTGCTGGCTCCGCGGTCCCCGGACGCAGTGGCCCGCCGGAGTGCGTCGTTGTCCGGGATGTCGTCGTTGCCCTGGCCCGAGCCGGCGTGCGTTTCCGAAGCGGCAGCGGTGATCCGAGCGGCCTTCGAGCGCCAACGCCGCGGCGCGGGCCCGCCGACGGACGAGCAGGCGGTGTCGCTGGCGAGCGCGTTGACGCTCCCGGAGATCCGTGACGCGTGCCTGGGCATGGCGGTCCCACCCCACACCCCACCGGCGCGCGAGGCGGAACGGTTGTGGTTGACGCTGGTCCAGGAGCTCCCGGCCCCGGAGCGAGCCGAAGCGGCAACCCTGCTGGGCTACACGGCCTTCATGCGCGGCGACGGAGCATTCGCGGGAATGGCCCTGGACAACGCGCTGGAGGCGAACGGCGACCACGTGCTGGCGGGGTTGCTGAGAACGGTCCTGCGCCGCGGCATGCCCCCGAAGCAGTTGCTGGGGCTGGCGTTGGCAGCGGACCCGACGGGTCTGTCCGGGTTCGGGTTGGCGCCACCGGAGGCCGGCGCGGATCTGCCGGTGACTGTCTCTTGTGGACACGCGGAGTCCGTGGGAGACGAGTCCTGAGCCGGCGGGACACGGAAGTTCCGCCCGGCTGGTCCGATCCCGGGCGCACGTGCGCCGCGGCCGGGCCTGACCGCCACCAACCGGCGGTGGTCCGGCCCGGCCGGACGATCCGCGACCTCAGCCCAGCCGGGCCTGGGTGAATTCCCAAGCGTCGCGCACGATCCCCGCCAGTTCGGTCCGCTCCGGCTTCCACCCCAGGTCCTCCCGGGCCCGGTCGCTGGCCGCCACGAGCACCGACGGGTCGCCCGCCCGGCGCGGCGCCACCGCCGCCGGGATCGGGTGGCCCGTGACCTCCCGGCAAGCCTCGATCACCTGCAGAACGGAGAATCCCGTGCCGTTGCCCAAGTTGTAGATCCGGTGCGCACCCGCCGTGGCGCTCTTGAGCGCCAGCAGGTGCGCGTCCGCGAGGTCCACCACGTGGATGTAGTCGCGGACCGCGGTGTGGTCCGGCGTCGGGTAGTCGTCGCCGAAGATCTGGATCTTTTCGCGGTCGCCCGTGGCGACCTGGAGAACGAGGGGGATGAGATGGGTTTCCGTGGTGTGGCGCTCCCCGAACGCCCCGTACGCACCCGCGACGTTGAAGTACCGCAGGCTCACCGCGGCCAGTCCGTGCGCGCCGGCGAAGCTGGTGATCGCGTGGTCGATCGCGAGCTTCGTCGCGCCGTAGGTGTTGGTCGGCCGGGCCGGCGCGGACTCCGGGATCGGCGACTGCTCCGGCTCGCCGTACGTCGCCGCCGTCGAGGAGAAGACCAGGCGGGGCGTGCCGTGCTCGCGCATGGCCTCGAGCAGCCGCAGCGACGTGACGACGTTGCCTTCCCAGTACTTCGCCGGCTCTGTCATCGACTCTCCGACCAGCGACTTGGCCGCGAAGTGCAGCACGCCGTCGAAGCCCTCGCGCAGCAGGCTGCCCGCCACCTCGGCGGCGTCGCCCTCGACGAACCGCGCGTCCGGGTGGACGGCGTCCGCGTGGCCGGTGGACAGGTCGTCGACGACGGTGACCTGGTGCCCGGCCTCGATCAGCCGGGCGGCGCAGACACTGCCGACGTACCCGGCTCCGCCCGTCACGACCAGCTTCAGGGCGTTGCTCTGCTCCGACACGTCCAGGCCTTCCTGCCGAGGGTGATGACTGTCGCGGTCAGTCTTCCCCCTCGGCGGCGCGCGGGTCCGCGCGGGGCCTCAGACCTCGTCGCGACCCGCGCCGCGCGACGGCACCGCGGTGAACATCCGCGGCCGCCGGTAGCCGGCTTTTTCGTACGCCGCTTCGACGGCCGCCTTGACCCCGTCCAGGTCGGCGTCGCGGACCAGCGCGATCGCCGAGCCGCCGAAGCCGCCGCCGGTCATCCGCGAGCCGAGCGCGCCGGCTTCCCGCGCCGCGTCGACCGCGAGGTCCAGCTCGGCCGTGGAGATCCGGTAGTCGTCGCGCATGCTGACGTGCGAAGCGTCCAGGTACGGGCCGATGTCGGCCAGCCGGCCGGCGCGCAGCAGCTCCACCGTGTCGAGCACTCGCTGGTTCTCGGTGACGACGTGCCGCACGAGCGGCCGCAGGTCCTCGGGAAGCCGGTCGAGCGCGGAGCCGAGCCCTTCGACGGTGATGTCCCGGAGCGCCTTCACCTCGAGCAGCTCGGCGGCGCGCTCGGTGCCGCGGCGACGCTCGCCGTACCCGCCCTCGGCATGCGAGTGCTTCGTGCGGGTGTCCATGATCAGCACCTGCAGCCCGGCGTCGGCCAGGCCGAAGGGCACCTGCTCCTGCTCGCCGGAGCGCACGTCGAGGAACAGGACGTGGGACTCGGTGCAGCAGAGCGACGCCGTCTGGTCGAGCAGGCCGGTGGGCGCGCCGACGAAGTCGTTTTCCGAACGCTGGACCCACCGCGCCACCTGGGGCCGCGTCGGGACGCGCTCGCCGGGGGCGCCGAGCTCCAGCCCGGCCAGGCCCAGCAACGCCAGCGACACCGCGCACTCGAGCGCGTGAGAGGAGGACAGCCCCGCTCCCGACGGCACGTCCCCGGCGACGACCAGGTCGGCGCCGGCGGCGAAGCCCTGGTCGCGCAGCACCCAGGCGACCCCGGCCGGGTACGCGGCCCACCCGTCGACGGTGCCCGGCGCCAGGTCGGCGATCTTGAGCTCGCCGGAGCGCTGGAGCTGGCCGTCGTCGCCCAGGGTCGCGACGGACAGCACGCCGTCCTCGCGGGGTGACGCCGCCGCGGCCAGGCGGTGCGGCAGGGCGAACGGCAGCACGAAGCCGTCGTTGTAGTCGGTGTGCTCGCCGATCAGGTTGACGCGCCCGGGCGCGGACCACACGCCGGCGGGCGCGACTCCGTGGACCGTGCGGAACGCCGCCACGGCCTCCGAAGCGGGCCTCACCTGGCCTGCGCCAGGACTGCGTGCAGCGCGGAGCTGGCGACCTGGGCGGTGGTCTCGCCGCCGGTGACCTCGACGGTGCCGCCGGTGGCCTTGCCGATGGTGACCGTGCCGCCCGGCACGATGCCGACGGACTTGAGCTCGGTCATCAGCGACTCGTCCAGCTGGACGTGCTCGGCGATGCGCCGGATCTCGACGCGGCCGCCGCCGGTGCGGGCGAACTCGTCCAGCCGGACGAGGTCGGCCTCCGCGGGCGGGGCCGGGTCGCCGTCGCCCAGCTTGTCCAGACCGGGGATCGGGTTGCCGTAGGGGGAGGTGGTCGGGTGGTCGAGCAGCTTGACCAGCTTGCGCTCGACGGCCTCGCTCATCACGTGCTCCCACCGGCACGCCTCGTTGTGCACGTGCTCCCACTCGAGCCCGATGACGTCGACGAGGAGGCGCTCGGCCAGGCGGTGCTTGCGCATGACGGCGATGGCCAGCTCGCGGCCGTGGTCGGTCAGCTGGAGGTGCCGGTCGTCGGCGACCACGACGAGGCCGTCGCGCTCCATCCGGGCGACGGTCTGGCTCACGGTCGGGCCGCTCTGCTGCAGGCGCTCGGCGATGCGGGCGCGCAGCGGAACGACACCTTCTTCTTCGAGCTCGTAGATCGTACGCAAGTACATCTCGGTGGTGTCGATGAGATCGTTCACGCTGTCCCCTTCGTCCGCGTTGCTCATCGTAGTCGTTGACCCCGACGGCGGCGGCGGGCCTTGGACTAACAACTCGCCGGTGACGGATATGTCCGCACCCCGGCGCGGCCGGGTGGGCGGCCGCTGGAAGATGGGAGGCATGCGTCCGCTGATCAGCACCACCGACCTCGCCGCCGCGCTGGCCGGCCCGGCCGGGGACCGGCCCGTGGTCCTCGACGTCCGCTGGCGGCTCGCCGGCCCGCCCGGCGCCGATTCGTACCGCGAAGGCCACGTGCCCGGCGCGGTCTTCACCGACCTCGACCGCGTGCTCGCGGGCGAGCCGGGCGAGGGCGGCCGCCACCCGCTGCCCGACCCGGCCCACCTGCAGCGCGACCTGCGCGCGGCCGGCGTCCGGGCGGGGGAGCCGGTGGTGGTCTACGACGACGCCGACGGCTCGGTGGCGGCGCGGGCGTGGTGGCTGCTGCGCTGGGCCGGTCACGACGAGGTGGCGGTACTCGACGGCGGTTACGCTGCGTGGACGGCCGGCGGTCACCCGGTGAGCACGGAGCAGCCGGAGCCCGAGCCGGGGGACATCACGGTCCGGCCGGGCGGCATGCCGGTGCTCGACGCGGACGAGGCAGCGGCCCTGGCCCGCGACGGCTTGCTGCTGGACGCACGCGCGAACCCGCGCTACACGGGCGAGACCGAGCCGGTCGACCCCCGGGCGGGCCACATCCCTGGAGCGGTGAACGCCCCGTTCGCCGGCCACACCACGGACGACGGCCACTGGCACGCCCCGGAGGAGCTGGCAGCCCGGTTCGCGGACCTGGGCCTGCGCCCGGGTGAGCCGGTAGCGGCGTACTGCGGCTCGGGAGTGACGGCGAGTTCGGTGGTGCTGGCCCTGGAGCTGGCAGGGCACCCGGGCGCGGGGCTGTACGCGGGCTCGTGGTCCCACTGGTCCCGCGACCCCCAGCGCCCAGCCGCGACGGGCGACCTGCCCGGCTGAGCAGCTTCGAAGGAGCGAGCCGGGCGGCCGGCCGCCCGGGAACGCGGCCGGCCGAGCCGCGGTGGACCGGCGGGCGGCCCAGCGCGCCGGGCTGCACCAGCGCCTGCGAGGAAGGCGCCGGCCGAGCACCGCGCCGGCGGCGGGCCCCGAGGGAGCGCAGCGCCCGTGAGGTAGGGGCCGGTCGAGCATCGTGCCGGGCTGCGCTAGCGCCCGTGAGGTAGGTGCCGGTCGAGCATCGTGCCGGGCTGCGCCAGCGCCCGCGAGGAAGGCGCCGGTCGAGCACCGCGCCGGCGGCGGGCCCCGGGGAGCGAGCACCCGCGCCGGCGACCGCCCCTCGACAGCGCCGCGCCGCTCGGGCTACCCCGCGCCGCTCACTTCCGGTCCACGCGTTCCCTCGATCGGCACTACAGTCGACCCCATGTCGCCGGCCGTCGTTTGGGACTCCGCCCTTCTCGGTTATGACCTGGGTGGGGATCACCCCTTCAACCCCGTCCGGCTGGAGCTCACCGTCCGGCTGGCCACCGAACTCGGCGTGCTCGACGACGTCCCGCTCCTGATCCCCACCGGTGCCGGTGACGAGGAACTCCTCCGGATCCACGCCCCCGAATACATCGCCGCCGTGCGGGAGGCGCCGCTTGTCGGGTGGGATGTCGGGCACGGGCTCGGGACCTCCGACAATCCCGTCTTCTCCGACATGCACGATGCCTCCGCGCTCGTCGTCGGCTCGACGTTGCTCGCCGCCCGGAAGATCGCCGAAGGCGAGGCCACGCGCGCGGTCAACATCGCCGGGGGGCTGCACCACGCCATGCGCGACCAGGCGGCCGGCTTCTGCGTCTACAACGACTGCGCCGTCGCCATCTCGTGGCTGCTCGACCACGGCTTCGACCGCATCGCCTACATCGACACCGACGTCCACCACGGCGACGGCGTCCAGGCCGCCTTCTACGACGACCCCCGCGTCCTCACCATCTCGATGCACCAGCACCCCTTCACGCTCTGGCCGGGCACGGGCTACTCCGCCGAAACCGGCCGCGGGAAGGCCGACGGGACTTCCGTCAACGTCCCGTTGCCGCCGCGCACCCGGGACCCGGGCTGGCTGCGCGCCTTCAACGCCGTCGTTCCCTCACTGCTCGCCGACTTCGAACCACAACTGCTCTTCACCCAGTGCGGCGTCGACTCGCACGAGGAAGACCCGCTGGCCGACCTCTCGCTCTCCGTCGACGGCCACCGCACCATCTACGCCACCCTCCGGGACCTCGCCGAGACCTACGCCGGCGGCAAGTGGATCGCCGTCGGCGGGGGCGGATACCAGCTGATCCGGGTCGTCCCGCGGTCGTGGACGCACCTGATCGCCACCGTCCTCGACCGGGACGTCGCCCCCGCGACGCCGCTGCCGCCGGGCTGGGTCGGAACCGTCTCCAAGGCCGCGCCGAACGCCGAACTGCCGCACGCCATGACCGACGAGCGCGAAACCGCCTTCAAACCCTGGGGCGACGGCGAAGACGACCCGGTCGACGTCGCCGTCCGGGACACCCGCCGCGCCGTCTTCCCCCTGCACGGCCTCGACCCGGACGACCCCAGGGACTGACCATGACCGGCCGGGACCCCTTCGACTACCCCCGCGACTGGGAGGCCGACGTCGTGCTGTCCGACGGCGGCACCGTCCACCTGCGCCCGATCGTCCCCACCGACGCCGACGGCCTCGTCGCCTTCCACGGCAAGCTCTCCGAGCGCACCCGCTACTTCCGCTACTTCGGCGCCTACCCGCGGATCCCGGAGAAGGACCTCAAGCGGTTCTCGACCGTCGACCACCACGACCGCGTCGCGTTCGCCGCCTTCCTCGGCGACGACATCGTCGCGGTCGGGCGGTACGAACGGCTCGACCACGGGCCGTCGGCGGAGGTCGCCTTCGTCGTCAGCGACGCCCACCAAGGCCGCGGGCTCGGCTCGATCCTGCTCGAACACCTCGCCGCGGCCGCCTCCGAATGCGGGCTGCGCCGGTTCGTCGCCGAGGTGCTCGCCGAGAACGCCGCCATGGTGCGGGTCTTCCGCGACGCCGGCTACCAGGTCAGCCGCGAGATCGAGGAAGGCGTGCTGCACCTGGAGTTCGACATCGACCCGACCGAGGAGTCCCTCGCCGTCGCGCGCTCGCGGGAGCAGGCCGCCGAGGCGCGCAGCGTGCACAACCTGCTGCACCCGACGTCGGTCGCGGTGATCGGCGCGTCCGCCGAGCCGGGCAAGGTCGGCCACGTCGCCTTCGTGAACCTCCTGGCCGCCGCGTTCACCGGCACCGTCTACCCGGTCAACCCGGAGCACCGCTCGGTCCGGGGCGTCCGCGCGTACCCGTCGGTGCTGGACATCCCGGACCCGGTCGACCTGGCCGTCGTCGCGGTGCCCGCCGAGTCCGTCGAGTCCGTTTTGGACGCTTGCCTCGCCAAGGGCGTCAAGACGCTGCTGATCCTCTCCAGCGGCTTCGCCGAAGCCGGGCCGCACGGCCTGCACGCCGAGCTGCGGCTGGTCGGCGAGGCGCGGGCGCACGGCATGCGCGTCGTCGGCCCGAACGCCCTCGGCGTGCTGAACACCGCGCCCGGCATCCGGCTCAACGCCACCCTCGCGCCACGCCTGCCCGGGCGCGGGCGCACCGGGTTCTTCTGCCAGTCCGGCGCGCTGGGCACCGCGATCCTCGCCGACGCCGAATCGCGCGGCCTCGGCCTGTCGACGTTCGTCTCGGCCGGCAACCGCGCCGACGTCTCGGGCAACGACCTGCTGCAGTACTGGGAAACCGACCCGGACACCGACCTCGTGCTGCTGTACCTCGAGTCCTTCGGCAACCCGCGCAAGTTCGCCCGGCTGGCGAGGAGGCTGGCTCGCACGAAGCCGATCGTCGCGGTCAAGTCGGGGCGGCACGCGGTCCGCCCGCAGCTGGCCGCGACGTCGACGGAGATCGACGAGGCCAGTGTGCAGGCCCTGTTCGAGCAGGCCGGTGTCGTGCGGGTGGAATCGCTGGCGCAGCTGTTCGACACCGCGCTCGTGTTCGCCCACCAGCCGCTGCCCGCCGGGCCGCGGATCGGCATCGTCGGCAACTCCAGCGCGATCGGGCTGCTGGCCGCCGACACCGCGCGGATGCAGGGCCTGCGGCTGGCCTTCGACCCGATCGACGTCGGCCCGCAGGCCGGCCCGGACGACTTCGCCAAGGCGGTCGGCGAGGCGCTCACCTCGCCGGACACCGACGCGCTGGTCGTCGTGTTCGCCCCGCCGGTGGCGATCCCCGGCACGGCGTACGCGCGCGCCTTGCGTGAAACCGTGGTCGAACTCGGGCAGCAGAAGCCGATCGTCTCGACGTTCCTGGCCGCCGAAGGCGTCCCCGACGAACTGGCCGTCTCGACGGGCGACGGCGTGCCGACGCGCGGCTCGATCCCGTCGTACCCGAGCCCGGAACGCGCGGTCAACGCGCTCGCCCGGGTCGTCCGGTACGCGGCCTGGCGGCAGCGCCCGCAGGGCACGCTGATCCGGCCGGCCGGGATCCACACCGAGCAGGCGCAGGGACTCGTGCGCGAGCTGCTCGAAACCGAAAGCGGCAAGACGACGCTGCTGTCCGACACCGACGTCGTGCGGCTGCTGGGCTGCTACGGCATCGACGTCGTCCCGTTCCGCGTGGCGTCCACAGTGGACGAAGCTGTCGCCGCGGCGGCCGAGCTGGGCTACCCGGTGACGCTCAAGGCCGTCGACGAGCGGCTGCGCGGCCGGCCCGACCTGGCCGGGGTGCGGCTCGACCTGGCGTCCGAAGACGCCGTTCGCACCGCTTACGAGACCCTGCGCGAGGTCTCCGGCGACGACGACGTCTACGTCCAGCGGATGGCCCCGAAGGGCCTGTCGTGCGTGATCGGGCTGCAGGACGACCCGTCGTTCGGCACGCTCGTGTCGTTCGGGCTGTCCGGGCTCGTCAGCACGCTGCTGGGCGACCGCGCGTACCGGGCGGTGCCCCTCACCGACGTCGACGCGGCCACGCTGCTGCGCGAGCCGCGGACCGCGCCGCTGCTGACCGGCTACCGCGGCGACGAGCCCGCCGACCTCGCCGCCCTGCAGGACATGGTGCTGCGCGTCGCCGCGCTCGCCGAGGACAACCCGGAGGTGCGGTCGCTGGTGCTCGACCCGATCCTGGCGTCGCCCGACGGCGCTTTCGCCGCCAACGCCCGTCTGGTGCTGGGGCCGCCGCCGTCGCGGCCCGACACCGGCCCGCGGCGCCTGCGCGCCATCAACCCCTTGGACTGAGCATGCCGACCTTGACCGAGGTGCTGACCGAACACGCCACCGACGTGCCGGGCGCGGTGGCGCTCGTCGCGCACGGCGAAGGGCTCGAAGTGACGGCTGTGGGCTCGGCCGACGCCGAGGGCACCGTGCCGATGGCGCGCGACTCGCTGTTCCGCATCGCGTCGCTGACCAAGCCGATCGTCGCCGCGGCGCTCCTGCTGCTCGTCGACGACGGCGAGCTCGCGCTGGACGACCCGATCGCGCGCTGGCTGCCGGAACTGGCGTCCCCGGTGGTCGTGCGGACGCCGGCCGGGCCGGTCGACGACGTCGTGCCCGCCGTCCGCCCGATCACGGTGGCCGACCTGCTGACGTTCCGCTGCGGGTACGGCCTCGCGGCGGACCTGACGCTGCCCGCGGTCGACCTGCTGCTGCAGGTGCTCGGCCTGCCGGCGGCGGCGCAGGCGCTGGCGCCGGACGAGTGGCTGGCCGCGCTGGCGCAGGTGCCGCTGCTGCACCAGCCGGGGGAGGCGTGGCTGTACGACACCGGTTCGGACCTCCAGGGTGTGCTGATCGCGCGGGTGTCGGGCCGGTCGCTTCCGGAGTTCCTGGCGGAGCGGTTGTTCGAGCCGCTGGGCATGGCCGACACGGGGTTCGCGGTGCCGACCGCCGCGCTGGGCCGGTTCACCAGCGCGTACCGGCCCGGCGAGAACGGGCTGCGGCTGATCGACTCGCCGGAGGGCCGGTGGAGCGCCGCGCCGGCGTTCCCGTCCGGCGCGGCGGGCCTGGTCTCGACGGCCGACGACCTGCTGGCGTTCGCCCGGTTCCTGCTGGACGACGGCACGGTCGGCGACCACCGGCTGCTGACGGCGCGGTCGGTGCACGCGATGACGACCGACCACCTGACGCCGGCCCAGCGCGAGGCCGGCCGGGTGTTCCTGCACGGCCAGGGCTGGGGCTACGGCGGCTCGGTCGACGTCGAGGCGAAGCAACCGTGGGAGGTCCCGGGCCGCTACGGCTGGGTGGGCGGCGCGGGAACGGCCTGGCACCTGCGCCCGGCGACGGGCACGGTCACCGTCCTGCTGACGCAGGTCGAGATGACCAGCCCGGAACCGACCGAGCTGATGCGCGAGTTCTGGACGTACGCGGCTTAGCCTCCCGCGAGCTCGTCACCGAGCGCCAGCAGCTGCGGGGTCGCCGGGCCGAGCTCGAATTCGAGGCGCTTCGCCGCGGTGAAGTAGCGGTGCACCTCGTGGTCCACGTCGATGCCGACACCGCCGTGGACGTGCACCGTCGTGTGGGCCACGCGGTGTCCCGCCTCCGCGGCCCAGAACTTGGCCGTCGCCACCGCTTCCGCCGCCGGCCGGTCCGAGGCCAGCTGCCAGGCGGCCTGCAGCGACGTCAGGCGCACCGCCTCGACGTCGACGTAGGCGTCCGCGAGGCGCTGGCGGACCGCCTGGAAGCCGCCGATGACGTGGTCGAACTGCTTGCGCTCGGCCGCGTACGCCGCGGTCAGCTCCAGGGATCGCTCGACGACGCCGAGCTGCTGCGCGCACACGCCGACCGTCCCGCGCAGCCGCAGCCACTCGCCGATGTCTCCCAGGGAAACCCCCGGCACACCGGACAGTTCGAGCAGGCACGCGTCCGCGTGGTCGGTCGTCGCCTGCGGCCGCACCGAGACGCCGGACGCGGCCGCGTCGACCAGGAAGACCTCGCCGGACGCCGCCACGAGGAACCCGTGGGCGAACGCGCCGAACGCCACCGCGGACCGCGAGCCCGAAAGCACGCCGTCCGAAGCCGTGAACCCGGACAGCGCCACCGCTAGAACACGTTCTCCTCGCAGGACCGGCAGCACCCAGCGGTCCACCAGCTCAGGCGTGCCGAACTCGGCCAGCGCGGCCGCCGCCATCGTGATCGACGGCAGGTACGGCACCGCCGCCACCCCGCGGCCGATCTCGGTGAGCACCGCGCACTGCTCCAAGAGGCCGAACCCGCCGCCGCCCAGCGCCGACGGCAGGGCCGCGTCGAGCACGCCCGCCTGGCCCAGCGCCGTCCACAGTGGAGCGTCGAAGCCGCCGCTGCCGTGCGGATCATGGGTCGCCTTGTCGGCAACGATCCGCCGGGTCAGCGCGGCCAGATCGGCCGACGCCTCGGAAGGGGTGAAGTCCATGAGACGCTCCTAGCGCGTGACGGGCAGGCCGAGGGCGGTCGCGGCGATCATGTCCCGCTGGATCTCGTTGGTGCCGCCGCCGAAGGTGAGGATCAGCGCCGAGCGGTGCAGCCGCTCGATCCGCCCGGCCAGCAGCGCGCCCGGCGAGCCGTCGCGGACGACGGCGGCCGCGCCCAGCACCTCCATCAGCAGCCGGTAGGCCTCGATCGCGAACTCCGTGCCGTACACCTTCGTCGCCGACGCCTCCGCCGGCCCGAGCTCGCTCGCCGCGGCCGCCCAGGCGATCCGCCAGTTCCGCAGCTTCAGGTACTCCGCCCCGGCGTGCACCCGCGCGAGGTGCACCCGCACCCATTCCTGGTCGATGGCACCGGTTTCCTTCGCCCACGCCAGGACGTCGGCGAGGGCCTTGCGGACCGGCGCCGACGACGTCAGCGCGACGCGCTCGTGGTTGAGCTGGTTGGTGATCAGCGGCCAGCCGGCGTTCTCCTCGGCGACGCGCGCCGACACCGGCACGCGCACTTCGTCGTAGTACGTCGCGCTCGTCCCGGCGCCCGCGACCGTGCGCACCTTGGTCCACGAAAACCCGGGAGCCGACGTCGGCACGATCAGCATCGACAGCCCGCGGTGCTTCTTCGCGTCCGGGTCGGTCCGGACGGCGAGCCAGACGTAGTCGGCGTATTCGATCAGGCTCGTCCACATCTTCTGCCCGGTGACGACGTACTCGTCGCCGTCGCGCACCGCGCGCGTCCGCAGCGACGCGAGGTCGGTGCCGGCCTCCGGCTCCGAGTAGCCGATCGAGAAGTGCAGCTCGCCGGCGGCGATCTTCGGCAGGTAGAACGCCTTCTGCTCGTCGGTGCCGTAGCGCATGATGGTCGGCCCGACGGTGTTGACCGTGAGGAACGGGACCGGCACCCCGGCGACCGCCGCCTCGTCGGTGAAGATGAGCTGGTCGAGCATCGACCGGTCCTGCCCGCCGTACTCCTTCGGCCAGCCCAGCGCGAGCCAGCCGTCCTTGCCCAGCTGCCGGACGATCTCCTTGTACGCCACGCCATCGCCGTACTCGTCGCCCGCGCGCAGGCTCTCCCGCCGCTCCGGCGTCATCAGCTCGGCGAAGTACTCCCGAAGCTCCGCGGCCAGCGCGCGCTGCTCCGGTGTGTAGTCGATCCGCACCCGTCACCTCGATCCGGCGTTATAGTAGAACCTGTTCTAGTTGTACCAGGACTCACGCGGCGGAGGAAGCATGGAGATCGGCGTCGATCGTTCGCTCTGCGAGGCGAACGCGGTGTGTGTCGGGTTCGCGCCGGACATCTTCGACCTGGACGACGACGAAGAACTCGTCATCCAGCCGGGCCCGGTGTTAGCCGATCGAATAGAACAAGTTACAGATGCGGTCAAAGGCTGCCCGAAGAACGCCCTGTTCATCGCCGGTTAGCGGTGTTCACTGAACCTCTTGCGAAGAGCAAGAACAGATTCTAGTGTAGGCGCGGTCACAGGACTCGACGAGGAGGCCTTGCGTGAGCCTGACCGGCAGGACAGCGATCGTAACGGGCGCCGCCGCGGGATTGGGACGGGCCGAAGCCCTCGCCCTCGCCGCGCGCGGGGCCACCGTCGTCGTCAACGACATCACCGAGGCCAAGGACGTCGTCGAAGAGATCGAAGGGGCAGGTGGCAAGGCTGTCGCGGTCGCCGGTGACGTCGGCGACCGGACGACTGCGGACGCGCTCGTGGCCGCCGCGCTCGACCTCGGCGGGCTCGATATCGTGGTCAACAACGCGGGCGTGCTGCGCGACAAGATGCTCTTCTCGATGTCCGACGACGAGTGGGACACCGTCCTGCGCGTCCACCTGCGCGGCCACTTCCTGTTGTCCCGCAACGCGACGAAGTACTGGCGCGACAAGTCCAAAGCGGACGGACAGCCGGTGTACGGCCGGCTGGTCAACACCGCGTCCGAGGCGTTCCTCATCGGCTCGCCCGGTCAGCCCAACTACGCCGCGGCGAAGGCGGGTATCACCGCGCTCACCATGTCGGCCGCCCGCGGCCTGGCCAAGTACGGCGTCCGCGCCAACGCGATCTGCCCGCGCGCGCGGACGGCGATGACCGAGGGCGTGTTCGGCTCCGCTCCCGCCGAGGGGGCCGATCCGCTCTCGGTCGAGCACGTCGCCCCCTTCGTCGCCTACCTCGCTTCGCCGGCCGCCGAGCACGTCAACGGCCAGGTGTTCATCGTCCACGGCGGCGCCGTCTCGCTGGTCGGGGCGCCGCGGATCGAGCAGCGCTGGTCCCTCGACGAGCTCGAGACGTCGGTCAGCACCTTCTTCGCCGACCGCGACCCCGGCCGGATGTTCGCCGCCACCGAAATCCTGGGAGAGTCATGAGGCTGGACGGGAAGATCGCCCTCATCACCGGCGCCGCGCGCGGCCAGGGCGAAGCGGCCGCACGCGCGTTCGTCGCCGAGGGCGCGAAGGTGCTGCTCGCCGACATCCTCGACGACGAGGGCAAGCAGCTCGCCGCCGAGCTGGGGGAGCGGGCCGTCTACCAGCACCTCGACGTCGGCGACGAGGACGGCTGGGCCGCCGCCGTCGACCGGGCGGCCACCGAGTTCGGCGCGCCGAACGTGCTGGTCAACAACGCGGGCATCCTCCACTTCTCGGAACTCGGCAAGACGACGCTGGCCGACTACGAACGCGTCATCCGGGTGAACCAGATCGGGGCGTTTCTCGGGATGCGCTCGGTCGTTGAACCGATGACCGCCGCCGGCGGTGGCTCCATCGTCAACGTGTCCTCTGTGGAGGGACTGGCCGGGATGCCCTACCTGATCGCCTACACCGCGAGCAAGTTCGCCATCCGCGGGATGACCAAGGTCGCCGCGATGGAGCTCGGCCGCAAGCACATCCGCGTCAACTCGGTGCACCCCGGCGCGATCGACACGCGGATGGTCGAGACCGCGGCGGGCGGGCAGAAAGTCGACATGTCGTACGTCGGGAAGAAAGTGGCGCTCGGCCGGGTCGGGCAGCCGGAGGACATCGCGAAGCTCGTCCTCTTCCTGGCCAGCGACGAAAGCGCGTACTGCACGGGAGCGGAGTTCGTCGCGGACGGCGGCGCCACGGCGTCGCACGCGCTCAACCTCAGTTTCTGACCGCAAGATCAGTTAACACCGCTAACGAAAATCGGGCACCGGGTATGGAGAACACTCGGAGGTCAGCGACGACCTACTGGGAGGTGTGGTGAGCGAGAGCACGGGCACGCTCCCGGGAACCGCGGCCCTGACCCAGGTCGGCCGCCTCGCGACGCTTTCCTGGGAAGTCCTGCGCGCGATCTTCAAACGCCCGTTCCAGGCGCGGGAATGGATCCAGCAGTGCTGGTTCTTCGCCAGCGTCACGATCCTGCCGACCGCGCTGGTCGCCATTCCGTTCGGCGCCGTGATCGCGTTGCAGCTCGGTTCGCTGACCGCGCAGATCGGCGCCCAGTCGTTCACCGGCGCGGCCAGCGCGCTCGCCATCGTGCAGCAGGCCAGCCCGCTGATCACCGCGCTGCTCGTGGCGGGCGCCGGCGGCAGCGCGGTCTGCGCGGACATCGGCGCGCGCAAGATCCGCGAAGAGATCGACGCCATGGAGGTCCTCGGCGTCAACCCGATCCAGCGCCTGATCGTGCCGCGGGTGCTCGCCGCGATGGTCGTTTCGGTGCTGCTCAACGGCTTGGTCAGCGTCGTCGGCGTGCTCGGCGGCTACTTCTTCAACGTCGTCCTCCAGGGCGGCACGCCCGGCGCGTACCTGGCCAGCTTCAACGCGCTGGCCCAGGTGCCGGACCTCTGGGTCAGCGAGATCAAGGCGCTGCTGTACGGCTTCGTCGCCGGGGTCGTCGCCGCGTTCCGCGGGCTGAACCCGCCGCCCGGGCCGAAGGGCGTCGGCGACGCCGTCAACCAGGCCGTCGTCATCACGTTCCTGCTGCTGTTCCTCATCAACGTCGTGCTCACCGCGATCTACCTGCGGATCGTCCCGCCGAAGGCCATGTGATGACGGCGGAACCGATCGACCGCGACCGGACGCTCGAGTACATCGCGCGTCCCGGCCAGAGCCTGGAAGGCCTCGGCAAGCAGCTTGCGTTCGCCGCGAAAGCCCTCGCCTGGTCGCCGCGCACGATCCGCCGCTACGGCCGGGAAACGCTGCGGCTGCTCACCGAAGTCTGCTTCGGCACCGGCGGCCTCGCCGTCATCGGCGGCACGCTCGGCGTGATGATCGGGATGACGCTGTTCACCGGTCTCATCGTCGGTCTGCAGGGCTATTCCGCGCTGAACCAGCTCGGCACGGCCGCGCTCACCGGGTTCATCTCCGCCTACTTCAACACCCGCGAAGTCGCGCCGCTGTCGGCCGGGCTCGCGTTGTCCGCGACCGTCGGCTGCGGCTTCACCGCCCAGCTCGGCGCGATGCGGATCTCCGAGGAGATCGACGCCCTGGAAGTCATGGGCGTGCCGAGCATGCCCTACCTGGTGACGACCCGCGTGCTCGCCGGCGTCGCCGCGGTCATCCCGTTGTACGCGGTCGGCCTGCTTTCGAGCTACCTCGCGTCCCGGCAGATCACCATCTGGCTCTACGGCCAGTCCGCGGGCACCTACGACCACTACTTCACGCTCTTCCTGCCACCCGGCGACGTCCTCTGGTCGTTCGGGAAGGTGATCGTGTTCAGCGTGCTCGTGATCCTGTCCCACTGTTATTACGGCTTCAATGCCAGCGGCGGCCCGGCCGGCGTCGGCGTCGCGGTGGGCCGTGCGGTGCGGACGTCGATCGTGCTGATCTCGGTGCTCGATTTCTTCCTGTCGCTGGCGATCTGGGGCGCGAACACGACGGTGAGGATCTCCGGATGAGGCGCGAGCTCTGGCAGCGGCTCCGGTACCAGGTGCTGGGGCTCGCCTTCCTGCTCGTCGCCGCCCTGTTCATCACGCTCACGCTCGCCGTCTACAACAAGGCCTTCACGCCGGTGACGCTCGTGAAGCTGGAGACCGACCGCGTCGGCAGCCAGCTGCGCACCGGCGGCGACGTCAAGGTCCGCGGCGTGCTCGTCGGCGAAGTCCGTTCGGTGCTGGCGAAAGGCGACCACGCCGAGCTGGAGCTGGCCCTCGATCCGGACAAGACGCACGTCATCCCGCGGAACGTCTCCGCGCGCTTGCTGCCGAAGACGTTGTTCGGCGAGCGGTACGTCTCGCTGCAGCTGCCCGAGACGTCCGAGGGCCCGATCAAGGCCGGTGACGTCATCCCGCAGGACCGCAGCAGCGCGGCGATCGAGCTGCAGAAAGTCCTCGACGACGTCATGCCGCTGCTGCAGGCCGTCCAGCCGGAGAAGCTCTCGAGCACGCTGACGGCGGTGTCGACCGCGCTCGAGGGCCGCGGCAAGCAGCTCGGCCAGACCCTCGTGCAGCTGAGCGACTACCTCGGCAAGCTGAACCCGTCGCTGCCGGACGTCAAAGCCGACATCACCGGCCTCGCGAACGTCGCGAACACCTACGACAAGGCCGCGCCGGACCTGCTGCAGGCGCTGTCGGACCTGACGACGACCAGCCGGACGATCGTCGACCAGCGCGCGCAGCTGACCGACCTCTACGCCACCGTCACCGCGGCGTCGGTCGACCTGACGAGCTTCCTGCAGGTGAACAAGGACAACCTGATCCGGCTCACCACGGCCATCCAGCCGACGCTCGACGTCCTCGCGAAGTACGCGCCCGAATACCCGTGCCTGATGCGTCAGCTCGCCGAATCCGTGCCGCGCGCGGAACTGGCGTTCGGCAAGGGCACCGCGCACCCCGAGGTCAGCCGGGTCACCATCGAGTTCGCCGCCAGCCGCGGCAAGTACCTGCCCGGCGTGGACGAGCCGAAATACGACGACAAGCGCGGCCCGCGCTGCTACCCGCAGGTCCCGAAGCCCGGCGTCTGGCCGCAGTACCCGCCCGACGGCGCGATCGAGGACGGTTCCAGCAAGCCCGCGCCGCCCAAGAACCCGCCCGAGACGCTGCCCGCCGGCGGCGGCGCCATCGGCGGCGACGGCACGATCGTCGGCTCGGCCTACGAAACCGACCTGATCGACCTGCTCGCCTCGCCCGCGCTCGGCACCTCGCCCGGTGACGTGCCCGGCTGGGCCGGTCTGATCGTAGGGCCGCTCTACCGCGGGGCGGAGGTGGAGCTGAAATGAGGAACTTCGCCGGCTCACTGATCAAGCTCGCGGTGTTCGCCGTCGTCACCGTGCTGCTCACCGGGGTCCTGGCGGCCACCATCGCGAACACGAACTTCGGCGAGACGGCCGGCTACCTGGCGAAGTTCACCGACGCGTCCGGGCTCAAGGAAGGCGACGACGTCCGCATCGCCGGGGTCAAGGTCGGCCAGGTCGACGCGATCGGGGTGGTCGAAGGCGAGCGGAACTTCGCCGAGGTGCGGTTCGACGTCGAGCAGGCCTACCGGCTGCCCGAGACGGTGACCGCGACGATCAAGTACCGCAACCTCGTCGGCCAGCGCTACCTCGCGCTCGGCACCGACGTGCCGGGCGATCGCGCGTTACCCGACGGCGGCACGATCCCGCCCGAGCGCACCAAGCCCGCGCTCAACCTCACCGTGCTGTTCAACGGGTTCAAGCCGCTGTTCAAGGCGTTGAGCCCCAAGGACGTCAACCAGCTCTCGGCCGAGATCATCAGCGTCTTCCAGGGCGAGGGCGGCACGATCACCAGCCTGCTGCAGCACACCGCGTCGCTCACGACGGCGATCGCGAGCAAGGACCAGGTGATCGGCCAGGTCATCGCGAACCTCAACACCGTGCTCGGCACGGTCAACGCCCACGGCCCGCAGCTCGGCGACCTCATCGAGCAGACGCAGAAGCTGGTCAGCGGCCTGGCCGAGCAGCGCAAGCCGATCGGCGACGCGGTCAGCGCGCTCGGCGACCTCGCGGTGTCCACGACGGGCCTGCTCGCCGACGCGCGCCCGGCGCTCAAGGACGACGTCGCCCAGCTCGGCGTGCTGTCGCAGAACCTCGGCGACTCCGGCGAACTGCTCAACCACCTGCTCGAAGTGCTGCCGGGCAACCTGCAGAAGTTCACCCGGACGCTGAGCTACGGCAGCTGGTTCAACTACTACCTGTGCGGGATCACCGGCACCATCGGCATTTCCTCGCTCGACATCACCGTGCCGATCGTCCCCCTTCCCGGTACGAAGCGCGCGGAGAGGTGTGGTCCGTGAAGCCGCTGAAGGATCGCAACCAGGCGGGAGTCGGCGCGGTCGCGCTCGTGCTGATCGTGCTCGTCACCGCCACGACGTACTTCTCCGACCAGCTCCCGTTCTTCGGCAACGGCACGACCTACTCGGCGTACTTCGGCGAGTCCGCCGGGCTGGCGCCGGACAACGAGGTCGAAGTCGCGGGCGTGAAGGTCGGCACGGTGTCGTCGGTGAAGCTGGCCGGCAAGCAGGTCCTCGTGCGCTTCCGCGTCAAGGACGTCCGGGTCGGCGACGCGACGACGGCGTCCATCGAGATCAAGACGCTGCTGGGGGAGAAGTACCTCGCGCTCGACCCGAAGGGCGACGGCGCGCAGGAGCCGGACACCACGATCCCGCAGGCCCGCACGCGCACGCCGTTCCAGCTGCAGGACGCGTTCGAGCAGCTCTCGACGACGGTCGGCGACATCGACACGAAGCAGCTCGCGGACAGCTTCAACGCGTTGTCCGACAGTCTCAAGGACAGTCCGCAGTACCTGAAGGACACGCTGACGGGGTTGTCATCATTGGCGCGCACCGTTTCCTCCCGCGACGCCGACCTGCACACACTGCTGGCCAACACGAGCCAGGTGTCGAAGACGCTGTCCGACCGCAACGCCCAGCTGCAACGCGTGATCAGCGACGGCAACCTGCTGCTGGGCGAGCTGCAGAACCGCAAGAAGGCGATCAACGCGCTGCTCACCGGCACCCAGCAGCTCTCGCAGCAGCTCACCGGGCTCGTCCAGGACAACCGCGCGCAGCTCAAGCCGACGCTGGACAAGCTCGGGAAGGTGACCGACATCCTGCAGCGCAACCAGGGCAACCTCGACAAGAGCCTGCAGCTGATGGCGCCGTTCGCCCGCGTCGGCGCGAACGCGACCGGCAACGGCCGCTGGTTCGAGGGCTACCTGTGCGGGCTGCTGCCGCCAACGATCAACGCCGGCGTGGTGACGATCAACCCCGAAGGCTGCACCCCGCCGATCGCGGCGCCGAACCAGGGGGTGGGTGGCCGATGACCATCCGGACCTATCGCGGCCGCAGCCTGGTGACGTGGCTGGCGTTCGCGTGCGTGCTCGCATTGCTGCTCACCGCGGGATTGTGGCTGGTGTTCCGTGCGTCGACCGGCACTGTGGTGTCCGCCTACTTCGGCAAGACCGTCGGGCTCTACGCGGGTTCGTCGGTGCGGGTGCTCGGCGTGCCGGTCGGGCAGGTCACCGACGTCACGCCGCAGGGTGACGCGGTGCGCGTGGACATGCGTGTCGACGACGTGTCCCTGCCGGCCGACGTCGGCGCGGTCGTCGTCGCGCCGAGCCTGGTCAGCGACCGGTACGTCCAGCTGACCCCGGCCTACGACAACGGCCCGACCCTGGCTTCGGGAACGGTGCTGGCGAAGGACCGCACGGCGACGCCGGTCGAACTGGACGACCTGTATTCGAGCCTGGACAAGCTGTCGACGGCGCTGGGACCCAACGGCGCCAACAAGGACGGCGCGCTGTCCGGCGTCCTGGACACCGCGGCGAACACGTTGAAGGGCAACGGCGCTTCGCTGAATTCGACGGTCGGGCAGCTCGCCGACCTGGCCAAGACCCTCGACGGTTCGAAGGACGACCTGTTCTCGACCGTGCAGAACCTGAATTCGTTCACCGGCGCCCTGGCCCAGAGCGACCAGCAGCTCAACGAGTTCTACGGCCGCGTCGCCGACGTCAGCCAGTTCCTCGCGGCGGACTCGTCCGACGTCGGCGCGGCTCTGCAGTCCCTCGGCGGGGCGCTCGGCGACGTCCAGCAGTTCGTCAACGACAACAAGGGCGCACTGGAGTCCAATGTGGACAAGCTGGCGTCGCTGTCGAAGGTCCTGGTCGACCAGCGGGCCGCGTTGGCCGAGGTGCTCGACATCGCCCCGACCGGCGCGACGAACTTCATCAACTCCTACGACGCCGCGTCGGGCACGATCGCCGTCCGCGACAACCTCAACGAGCTGACCAACCCGCCGATCCTCACCGTGTGCCGGCTGATCAGCTCGTTCACGCCGAAGGAAGTGCCGGACACGCTGGGGAACATCTGCAAGCAGCTGGCGCCGGTCCTGGACGGCGCGTTGAAGCTGCCGACCATCCCCCAGGTGCTCAATTCCCTGCAGAACGGCACTTTGCCGCCGTTGCCGCTCCCGCTGGTCGACGTCATGGAGCAGCTGACGGGCGGTGCGAAGTGAAGCGGCTCGCGGGAGTGCTCGCCGGGGTGCTCGTACTGGCGGCCTGCAGCGACGGCGGGTTCAACGGCCTTTACGGAACTCCGCTGCCGGGCGGCGCGGACGTCGGCGACCACCCGTACCACGTCACGGCGTTGTTCACCGACGTCCTGGACTTGGTGCCGCAGTCCAGCGTCAAGGTCAACGACGTCGCCGTCGGGCGGGTCGACAAGATTTCCTTGACGCCGGACACGCGGTCCGCGTTGGTCGCGATGACCGTGAACGGTGACATCGCGTTGCCCGCCAACGCGCGGGCCGAGCTGAAGCAGTCCTCGTTGCTGGGGGAGAAGTTCGTCGAGCTGAGCGTGCCGACGGCCGAGCCGGCGTCCGGTCACCTAAGTAATGGCGCCCAGATACCGCTCGGGCGGACGAACCGCAACCCCGAGGTCGAGGAGGTGCTCGGCGCGCTTTCCCTGCTGCTCAACGGCGGCGGCGTCGAGCAGATCCAGAAGATCAGCCACGAGCTGAACGACGCGTTGTCCGGCAACGAGCCGGAGATCCGCGCGCTGCTGTCGCGTGTGGACGAACTGGCGACCCAGCTCGACGGGCACCGCACCGAGATCCTCCGCGCGATCGACGGTCTCGGCAAGCTGTCGCACACTTTGGCCGGCCAGACGCAGAACCTGACGAACGCGCTCGACAACCTGGCACCGGGCCTGAAGATCGTCACCGATCAACGCGACCAGCTCGTCGGCATGCTGAACGCGCTGAACACGTTGTCCGGCGTCGCCGTCGACACGGTGACGAAGAGCCGCGACCAGCTCGTCGCGAACCTCAAGGCGCTGCAGCCGACGTTGACGAAGCTCGGCGAGGCCGGTGCCGATCTGCCGAACGCGTTGCAGATCCTGCTGACGTACCCGTTCCCGGACTACGCGGGCAACGTGATCAAGGGTGACTACGCGAACGTCGAGGCGAACGTGAACCTCGACCTGGACACGCTGATCTCGAACTTCACGAACTCGTCGCAGCCGCCGATCGCGTTGCCGGCCGGGCAGCCGTCCGCCGTCGCGCCGCCGTTGCCGCTGCCCGACCTCGGTCCGGTTCCGCAGTCCGCCGGGCCCGACCTGCTGGGCGGCCTGCTCGGCCTGATCGGGGGTGGCAGGTGACCACCCGCAAGATCCGGATCCAGCTGTTCGCGTTCGTCGTCATCGCGGTGGTGTCGGTCGTCTACGCCGGCGGCCACTACGCGGGCCTGGACCGGTTGTTCGGCAACCGCGGCTATGTCGTCACCGCGCAGCTGACCGACTCCGGCGGCGTCTTCGTCAACTCCGAGGTCGCCTACCGCGGCGTGACGGTCGGGCGGGTGACAGGGATGACGCTGACCGAGCACGGCGTCGACGTCGCGCTCGACATCGACGCGGGCGCCCCGGAAATCCCGGCCGACGCGCACGCGCAGGTGGCGAACCGGTCGGCGGTGGGGGAGCAGTTCGTCGACCTGCTGCCGTTGCACGACGGCGGGCCGTTCCTGAAGGACGGTTCGGTGATCACGGCGGACAAGACGTCGCTGCCGCCGTCGCCGGACACGGTGCTGTCGCATTTGGACGATCTCGTCGCGAGCGTGCACCCGGAGTCGCTGCGGACGGTCGTCGACGAGACGTACAACGCGTTCGCCGGCGCGGGCCCGGAACTGCAGCAGCTGCTGGACAGCACGGGCTCGCTGACCGCCGTCGCCGCGCAGTACGTCCCGCAGACGCAGGGGTTGCTGTCGAACTCGCGGGTGGTCCTGGACACGCAGCAGCGGCAGGCGGCGAACATCACCGACTTCGCTTCGGGTTTGCGCACGATCGCGGGCCAGCTCAAGAAGTCCGACCCGGACCTGCGGCGCGTGATCGCTCAGGCGCCGCAGCTGAGCCGGCAGATCAGCGACGTGCTCGCCGCGTCCGGGACGGATCTGGGCGTGCTGTTCGCGAACCTGCTGACGACGGCGCAGATCACGTCGTCCCGGCGCGATTCCCTCGAGGAACTGTTGGTGGCGTACCCGATCATCGGGGCGTTCTCGCCATCGACGTCCCCGGACGGCACGGGACACCTCGGCGTGGTGTTCAACTTCTTCGACCCGGCGTCGTGCACGAAGGGGTACGAGGGGACGAAGCAGCGTCCGGCGAACGACCAGACCGAGGCGCCGGTGAACATGAACGCGTACTGCGCGGAGCCGCCGGGCAGCCCGACCGGAGTTCGCGGGGCGCAGAACGCGCCTTACGCGGGAAAGCCACCGGCGATTCCGGCGGCGCCATCGCAGCAGGCTGCCTCTTCGTCGCCGCCGCAGCTGCCGGGAATGCTGAGCCTGCTGACGGGGCCGTCGTCCGGTGGCCTCGGCCGGCTGTTGGGCGCCCCGTGAGAATTTTGGTCGTGGCGGCGGTACTTTCGGTACTGGCGGCCCTGTTCGCCGGGTGGACCTGGTGGCGAGCCGCGTCGGACGAGTCCTTGGCACGCGGTCGCGACCGCGACGCGGTGCTGGCGGCGGCCGGCCCGGAACTGGTGACGCTGAACACGATCGACTACCGCTCGGCCGGCGCGGACGTGGACCGCTGGATAGCGGCGACAACGGGGCAGTACGGAAAGGACCTTTCGAGCGACCGGCAGGTCCAGATCGAGCGGGCATCGAGCGCACGCACGGTTTCGTCGGCATCGCTGGTCCAGGCGGCGGTGACGGAGATTTCCGCCGACTCGGCTCGTCTGCTGGCGGTCCTGGACGTCCGGGTTTCATCCGGCGGCGGTGCGGCTTCCCCGCGCTTGAACCGGTTGACGGTGGACGTGTCCCGAACCCCTGACGGCTGGAAGGTCTCAGGCGTCCAGGCGGCCGGCTCATGACGCGGGTGTTGGCTGTCGTCGTGGCTCTCGCTTTGGGTTGTGCCGTGTGGTTCGGCGTTGAGACGGCTTCGTTGTCTCCGGGGGACAATCAGGCTTTGGTGGACTCTGCTGGGACCGCTTCGGTTTCCGCTGAGGTCAGTGATGCGGTGAAGTCGGTTTTCTCTTATGACTACGCCAATTTGGCTCGCACCGAGCGGGCGGCGTCTCAGGTTTTGACGGGGGACGCGGTTCGTCAGTACCAGGACCAGTTCGCTTCGGCTCGTACTCGGGCTACGGCTGAGAAGCTCGTTCGGACTACTACTGTTCGGGCTGTCGGGGTGCGGTCTCTGGTGGGGGATGATGCTTCGCTTCTCTTGTTCTTGGATCAGCAGACTGTTGTTTCGGGTGGGGGTGCGCCTTCCTCTTCCGTTGCTCAGTTGGCTGTTACTGCCAAGCGGGTTGATGGTCACTGGAAGCTTGCTTCTTTGACGGCGTTGTAGCTTTTGGCGGCTTTAAAGATGCGGCTTCGCCGGGGCGTGGGGAATCGGCGCTCCGGTGGTTGCGTTCTGTTGTGGTCGGCAGCGCCGATTCCCCACGCTTCGGTGCCCCTGCCGGAGTTCTCTTTTTCCACCCGTTCGTGTGGTGATCATGCGTTCGATGTCGGCTAACCTTGTTGTATGGCAACGGAAGCGGTGTGGAAAGCGGATGCGATGGCTCTGGCCGATCGCATCTCCACTCTGCTTACCGTGGTGCGCTCCGCCGAGGCCGAGATCGGTGCGCTGCTGGTGGAAATCGAGTCCCGTGGCGTGATGGAGCTCTTCGGCTACCGCTCTGTCTCGCGTCTCTTCGAGCACCTGGCGGACGTCCCGAAGTCCGCCGCTGAAACGGTCGTCAAACGAGCCCGCTCCCTACACCCCGGCCACCACCTGGACAGCGCCCCCACAGTCGCCCTCGCAACCGCTGCCGCAGCCGCGGAGGGCCGCCTGAGCAACCCGATGATCGACACCATCGTCGGTGCCCTGACGCAGATCCCGCCCGAGCACCGCGGGGATGCCGAGCAGCACCTCCTCACCTTCGCCGAAGACGCGGGCCACAAACAGGTCGCCGCCCTCGGCGCCCGCATCGTGGCGCACCTGGACCCCGACGGCCCCGAACCCGACACCACCGAACCCGCCATCCCCAGCCGGGAACTCTCCCTGCGCCGCAAAAGAACCGGAGTGTGGGAGCTACACGGCCGTCTCGACGACGAAACGGGTTCCCGGACCAGCGCCCTCCTGGACGCACTAGCCGAACGTCGCACAGGCCCGGACGAAGCCGGCGACCACCGTTCCCCACAGGAACGCTACGGCGACGCGTTCTCCGACGCGATCGACCTCGCCCTCAACTCTCCCACGCTGCCGATGCAGGCGGGCGAACGAGCCCACGTGATGGTCGCGGTGTCGTTGAAGGACCTGAAGTCCGCAGTCGGCCAGGCCACTCTCGGCGACACCGGCACGATAACGGCGGCAGAGGCTCGGATCCACGCGTGCGACAGCATGATCATCCCCGCGGTGCTAGGCGAGAAAAGCGAGCCGTTGAACTTGGGCCGCCTCCGACGCCTGATCTCCGCAGGCTTACGTCGAGCGCTGTACCTGCGCGACCGAGGCTGCGCGTTCCCGGGCTGCCACCGCCCACCCCGGCATTGCCAGGGTCACCACATCCGCCACTGGGCCGAAGGCGGCCCGACGAACTTGGACAACCTGGTCCTGATGTGCGCCCACCACCACCGGCTGTTGCACCGTTCAGGTTGGGAAGTCCGCATCGCCACCGACGGCCTCCCAGAGTTCTTACCGCCAGCGTTCTTGGACAAGCGCCGAAAACCCAGGCGCAACAACCTGCACCAGCCACTGCCGTTCGCGGCTTGAGACAACCGAAGACGGGAAAGGCCCGCAGCCAGAAGGCTACGGGCCTACACCCACGTCGGCATCAGCTCCCCACCAGCAGTTCGCTCACCGAGGCCCCAGCCCCGGCGTGTGTCCTGTGCAATCACGGGCCTACACCTACGTCCGCATCAGGTCGCCACCAGCCCTCGCCCGCCGAGGCCCTTAATCTCGGCGCGTGTCCTGTGCACAGCCTGCGTCCGGCACCCAACTGTCCCGAGCGGATCCGCCGAGCCACGGCGCCCGCCCACGGCGACGCCTGTCTCCGGCGGGTGTCCTGCAGTTACTTGTGCCTGGCACCCAACCGTTCCCGGCGCGTGTCCTGTGCAATCGCTTGCGTCCGGCACCAATCGTCCCGAGCGGCGCCTCCTATAAGGCAACGCCCGTCTCCGGCGGGTGTCCTGCAGCTGCCTGCGCCTGGCACTCAACCTTTGCCGGTGAATTCGCTCGGCCTCAGCAGCTCAACCGCAGCGACTCCCGCTCCGGCACCTGTCCTGCGCGACCGCCGGCGCCAGCCCCCACCTGTTCCCGGCGTGTGCCTTATCTCAGCACCTCGCCCGCCGCAGTTTCCGTCTCCGGCCTGCACAACTACTCGCGCCGAAACCCGCTGAGGCGGATGCCCCGGCAGCGGCCGCAACGTCGCGATCCAGCCCGGCGCAACCGCTACTAACCATCCGAAACGGCTGCGCCTGCCTCGGCGCCGCCGCGGCTTCCGTTCCCGCGTGCGTCCTGCGCGGTCGCTCGCGACTGAACCCTCCCAGGCAGATGCCCCGCAGCGGCGGCAACACCGCGATCCCACCCGGTGCAACCGCCCCAACCGTCCCAAATGGCCGGGCCCTGCGCCTGGCCGCCGCAAATCCCGTCCCCGGCGTGCGTCTTACGCAACCGGCCGCGACTGAACCCACCCAGGCGGATGCCCCGGCAGCGGCCGCAACACGGCGATCCAGCCCGGCGTAATCGCCTCTAACCGCCGCGCCGTGCCTCAGCCCCTGGCCCACGGCGGCTGCCATGTCCTGCGCAACCGCTAGCGGCCCTAACCAACCCAGGCGCAGGCCGCAACACCGCGACCCCACCCAGCGCAACCGCCCCTAACCATCCCAAACAGCTGCACCCTGCCGCAGCACCTCGACCCCCGACGGAGCCGACACCGGCCACATCTCCACCACGTACCGGTAATGCTCCCCATACTCATGGTCGTTCCAGTCGACCGGCGGCGGCCCAGCCGGCTCATACGACACCCGAGCCCGATACAACCCCGGCAACACCGAAAAGAACTTTTCCTGCGACGGATAGTCCGCAGGCCCGGAAATCACCAACCGACCGCTCGGAACCGGAAGATCTGCTTCCACCACATGCTCCGCAGCAGCCGACAACTCCGGCGGTGAAGGCAACAACTCCACCAACGACTCCACCAAATCCGACCGCGCCGTGGCTATCGCCAAACCGCCCGGCTCGGCCCCGATCCGGTGGGACTCGACGGCCGAAGCCGTCCAGCCGCTGCCGTCGAGGCGAGAACCGGAGTCGCGCAACGAGAACTGGCGCTGGTCGGCGTGGACTACCAAATGCACACCGATCACCCTAGCCAGGACCCGCCCCGAAATGGTATCGACGCCGGGTTTAGCGTTGACGGCATGACCACTGCTTCCGTCGACGTCGACACGGCCCGCCGCGACTACGCGGCCCTGGTCGACCGCGGCCTCTCCCTCGACATCACCCGCGGCAAGCCCTCCCCGGAGCAGCTCGATCTCGCGAACGGCCTGCTGACCCTCCCCGGTGACGGCTCCTTCAAGGCCGAGGACGGCACCGACGTGCGCAACTACGGCGGCCTCAAGGGGCTGCCCGAGCTGCGCCGCATCTTCGCCGGCGCGCTGCAGGTCCCCGTCGGGCAGCTGCTCGCCGCCGGCAACTCGAGCCTCGAACTGATGCACGACGCCGTCGTGCAGGCGCTGCTCTCCAAGCTCCCCGGGGCCGAGCGCCGGTGGGCCGATGAGCCCACCCTCAAGTTCCTCGCGCCCGTTCCGGGCTACGACCGCCACTTCGCGCTCACCGAGCGCTTCGGCATCGAGCTCGTCCCCGTCGCCATGACCGCCGAGGGTCCCGACATGGACGCCGTCGAGACGCTGGTCGCCGAGGACCCCGCCGTCAAGGGCATCTGGTGCGTTCCCAAGTACAGCAACCCCACCGGGGTCACGTTCAGTGACGACGTCGTCAAGCGGCTCGCCACCATGCGCACCGCGGCGCCGGACTTCCGGATCTTCTGGGACAACGCCTACGCCGTGCACCACCTGACCGACGACGAGCCGGCGCTGGCCGACGTGCTGGCCCTGGCCACCGAGGCCGGCAACGCCGATCGCGTCTTCGTCTTCGGCTCCACCTCGAAGATCACCTACGCCGGCGCCGGCGTGGGCTTCTTCGGCGCCTCCGAGGCCAACCTCGCCTGGTGGACCGGCAACACCGGCAAGCGCACCATCGGCCCGGACAAGGTCAACCAGCTGCGCCACGCCCTCTTCCTCAAGGACGAGGACGGCGTCCGCGCCCACATGCGCAAGCACGCCGAAATCATCGGCCCGAAGTTCGAGGCCGTCGACCGCATCCTCACCGAGGAGCTGAAGGACCTCGCGTCCTGGACCAAGCCGACCGGCGGGTACTTCATCTCGCTGACCGTGCCCAAGGGCACCGCGAAGGAGGTCGTGCGGCTGGCCAAGGAGGCCGGGGTCGCGCTGACCCCCGCCGGGGCGACCCACCCGCACGGTGCCGACCCGGACGACGCCGTGATCCGGATCGCGCCGACCTTCCCGACGCTCGACGTCGTCGAGGAGGCCGTCCGCGCGCTCGCCGTGTGCGTCCGGCTCGCCGCGGCGGAACGCGCCTGACCAGCGAGAACAGAATCGGGAAGAACTTTTTCCCGTTTTGACCGAGCCGGGGGCCGTCCAGGTACGTATCACCGTTGGGTGAGGTGGACGAACTCGTCACGAGAGGACGTCCCCCGGTGTTCGGAAAACGCTACACAGAGCAGCTGATCGAGCGCAGCGCGGAGAACGCGACCGACCGCCGCCGCTTCCTCAAGGCTGCGGGAGCGGCGGGACTCGGCGTCGCGGGTGCCGGCGCGCTCGGAACCGCGCTGTCGCTGGGCCTCGGCTCGGCGGGCGCGACTTCGCAGTACCCGCAGCAGAACGCGCAGGACGCCGCCGCCAGCGACGCCGCGGTGCTGAACTTCGCCCTCAACCTGGAGTACCTCGAGGCGAACCTGTACTCGTTCGCCGCCTACGGCTACGGGCTGAACGAGAAGTACGTCAACGGCGTCGGCAACCTCGGCAAGGTCTCCGGTGGGCACGGCGTGAAGTTCAAGAGCGAGCACACGAAGCAGATCGTCCAGGAGATCGCCGGCGACGAGGTCGCCCACGTGAACTTCCTGCGCAAGGCGCTCGGCAACGCCGCCGTCGCGCAGCCGGAGATCGACTTCCAGAACAGCTTCACCGCCGCGATGCAGGCGGCCGGGGTCATCAAGGAAGGCCAGACCTTCGACCCGTTCGCGAGCGAGAACAACTTCCTGCTCGCCGCGTTCCTGTTCGAAGACGTCGGCGTGTCGGCCTACAAGGGCGCGGCGCCCCTGGTCAACAACAAGACGTTCCTCGACGCGGCGGCGGGCATCCTCGCGGTCGAGGCCTACCACGCGGGCATCGTGCGCGGACAGCTGTTCGAACGCGGCCTCGGCGACGTCACCAACAAGATCTCCGACGCCCGCGACAGCCTCGACGGCAAGGCCGACGACGACGAAGGCGTGCTCAAGGACGGCAAGGCGAACCTCGTCCCCGCGGACGAGAACGGCATCGCGTTCGGCCGCTCCGCCGACCGCGTCCTCAACATCGCCTACCTCAACCCGGACAAGGTCAACTCGGGCGGCTTCTACCCCCGGGGCCTCAACGGCGACATCGCCGCCAGTGGCGCCAAGGAGTGAGCGCCGCGTGCCGCCCTCACGGTAACGTCGTGAGCGGCGGCACGCGGAGTTCACGAGGGGGCGCGGAGTGCGGGTACTGGTCGCGGGTGGCGGGATTTCCGGCACGGTCACGGCGATGGCACTGCAGCTGGCCGGGCACGACCCGGTCGTCTTCGAGGCCTACCCGGCCGGCGGGGACGACATCGGCGCATTCCTCACGATCATGCACAACGGCATGGACGCCCTGCGCGCGATCGACCTGGACGGCCCGGTCATCGACAGTTCTTTCGCCGCGACCGGCGTCGAGCTGGTCGCGCCGAACGGCGACACAATCGGCCGCCGCGAGTTCGACACCGAGAACGTGGACGGGCCGCGCACCATGACCCGTGCGGCGCTCTACCGCGTGCTGCAGGACGAAGCCGCACGCCGGGGCGTCCCGCTCCAACGAGGCAAACGGCTGGTCGGAGCGAAACCGGACGGAAGCGGTGTCACGGCCGAATTCGCCGACGGCACCACCGAAACAGGTGACGTGTTGGTCGGCGCGGACGGGTTGCACTCGGTGGTCCGGACGCTGATCGACCCGGACGCCGACGCGCCGCGCTACACCGGCCAGACCATCGTCTACGGCTACACGCGGGCGCCGGGGCTGCCCTCGGCGGCCGGGATCTACCGGATGGTCCGCGGCAGCAAGGCGGCCTTCGGGTTCACGACCGACACCGGCGGCGCGACGTACTGGTTCGCCCGCATCCCCGACGCCGAGCGCTCCCGCGACGAGCTCGCGGCGGTGAGCCCGGCGGGGTGGCGCGAGTTCGCGCACGCCGCGTTCGAGGGAGAACCGCTGCCCTGCACGGACATCATCGCCGCGACGGGTGACGAGGTGTTCGGCGGCCACTGCTACGACGTCCCGCGGACGCGGATCTGGTCGACGCCGGAAATGGTGCTCGTCGGCGACGCCGCCCACGCCGCGGCCCCGGCGGACGCGCAGGGGGCGTCGATGGCGATCGAGGACAGCGTGGTTCTCGCGCAGTGCCTGCGTGACCTGCCGGATCCGGCGTCGGCGTTCGCCGCGTACGAAGGACTTCGGCGCGAGCGCGTCGAGAAGCTGGTCGCGTCGAGCGCGGGGGAGGACGTCGGCGAAAAGCCGGGCTGGGTCTACGCGCACCACATCGACTGGGCCGCGAAGATCCGGTGAACCTCGGTCCGCCGCCCCGGCGCATCACCGTCGACGCCGATCAGGTGCGCCGGCTCGTGGCCGAACAGTTTCCCCAGTGGACCGACCTCCCGGTCCGCCCGGTCGCCGAGGGCGGCTGGGACAACCGGACGTTCCACCTCGGCGACGCGCTGACCGCGCGGCTGCCCAGCGCGGCCGAATACGCCTTGGCGGTCGAGAAGGAGCAGCGCTGGCTTCCGGTGCTCGCGCCCCGGCTGCCGGTGCCGATCCCGGTCCCGCTGGCGGAAGGCCGGCCGGGCGCGGACTATCCCTTCGCGTGGTCGATCCACCCGTGGCTGGTCGGCGAGCCTGCGCGGCGCGAGCGCGTCGCCGACCCCGTCGGATTCGCCGCCGACCTGGCCGGTTTCCTGGCGGCGCTGCGGAGCGTCGACACCGACGGCGCGCCCCGGCCGGGCAAGCACAACTGGTTCCGCGGTGGCACTTTGCGGACCTTCGACGAACTCGTCCAGCGTTCGCTCGACGGCCACGACTGGGCCGGCGAGATCTGGCAGGCCGCGCTGGACACTCCGTGGGACGGCGTCGAGAGATGGTTCCACGGCGACGTCGCCGAAGGGAACCTCCTGCTCGACGGCGGGGAGCTGGCGGCGGTCATCGACTTCGGGACGTGCGGAGCCGGCGATCCGGCCTGCGACCTGGCGATCGCGTGGACGCTGCTGACCGCGGACGGCCGGCGGGCGTTCCGCGAGCGCCTCGCCGTCGACGACGCGGAGTGGGCCCGCGGCCGCGGCTGGGCGCTCTGGAAGACCCTGGTGACGTGCGCCCGCACGAAGGGCCGCGACGACCGCGAGGCCATGGAAGCCCGGCGCGTCCTGGACGAAATCCGCTTGGAGTACCTCAAGAGCTGACTCACGCCCCGCAGGAGTCGCGGACCACCAGCTTCGTCGGCAGCCGCACCGGGTCGGGGGCCACTCCCGTGTCGATCATCGCCAGCAGTGCGCCCGCCGCCGCCGTGCCGAAACCCGGTTTGTCCTGGGCGACCGTCGTCAGCGCCGGGTCCACCAGGGACGCCACCTCGATGTCGTCGAACCCCACCACCGCCAGGTCGTCCGGCACCCGTAGGCCGGCCGCGCGGGCCGCCAGCAGGGCGCCGACCGCCATCTCGTCGCTCGCCGCGAACACCGCCGTCGGCGGGTCCTTGCGGGCCAGCAGCCGGCGCATCCCGACGAACCCGCTCTCGCGGTAGAAGTCCCCGGTGACCACGTAGTCCTCGCGTGCCGCCAACCCGGCTTCGGCCAGGCCGCGCAGGTAGCCGTCGGTGCGGGCGGCCGCCGGCGCGTTGCCGCGCGGGCCGGTGATCGTCGCGATCCGCCGGTGCCCGAGCGCCGCCAGGTGCCGGACGGCCTCCGCCGCGCCCGCGGCGTTGTCCGACGTCACGTAGGTCGCCCGCGGCCCGGACAGCGCCACGTCCACCGCCACGCACGGCAGGCCGGACTGGGCGAACGTCCCGAACGCGTCGGCGTCGGTCCCGCTGTCGATCAGCACCAGCCCGGCCAGGTGGTGGCGGCGGGTCATGCTCACGTACGCGATCGGGTCGGCCAGCGACACGCCCGGGTTGCGGTCGCGGGCGTCGTCGCTCGTCGCGAGCAGCAGCAGGTGGTAGCCGTGCGAGCTGAGCGCGGATTTGAGGCCCAGCAACAGGTCCTGCAGGAACGGGTGCCGCCAGCCGGGCCGCCGGTGGTCGGTGTCCCAGACCAGCCCGACCATCGCCGAGCGCTGCCGCGACAGCGCCCGCGCCGACTCGTTCGGCGAGAAGTCGAGTTCCCGGGCGACGCGCTCGACGTGCTCGCGCGTCGTCGCGCTCACCGTGGCGGGGCGGTTGAACACCCGCGACACGGTCGCGACCGATACCCCGCAGAGCTGGGCGATCTCGCGGGCCGTGACCATCTCTGACCTCCTGTGCTGTAACCGGTTACATTGGTAGCACATGATCTCGGACTGGGTAAATGCCGAGGTGCGTTACTATTTCGTTACTTGACGAACGATGGCTGGGAGCGCTCTCATGGGTCCCGCGTTTTCCGACCGGCCCGCAGAACAACGGAGATCTCATGCGCCCGAAAACGACAACCCGACGGACTCGCCTGATCGCCGTGGCGGGTGCCGTCCTGGCCGCGGTCACCGCCCTGAGCGCCTGCGGCAGCAGTGACGCCGGCGGCGGCGGCAAGGTCAAGCTGAGCCTCGGCCTCTTCGGCAACTTCGGCTACACCGACCTGATCAAGGAGTACCAGGCCGCGCACCCGGACATCGAGATCACCGAGCGGACCGCGTCCTACTCCGACCACCACAAGAACCTCGCCGCGCACCTGGCCACCGGCGGCGGCGCCGCGGACATCGAGGCGATCGACACCGGGTACGTCGCCCAGTTCAAGGCGAACCCGGACAAGTTCGTCGACCTCAACACCGTCGGCGGCGACAAGCTGAAGGACCGCTGGCTGGGCTGGAAGTGGTCGGCCTCGCTCGGCAAGGGCGGCCAGCAGATCGGCTACGGCACCGACGTCGGCGGCCTGGCCATCTGCTACCGCCGCGACCTGTTCGAGCAGGCCCAGCTGCCCGCCGACCGCGACGCCGTCTCCGCGCTCTGGCCGACCTGGCAGGCGTTCTTCGACACCGGTAAGCGCTTCCAGGCCAAGGCGCCGAACGGCGTCAAGTTCATGGACGGCGGCCCGACCGTGCTCAACGCGATCTTCGGCCAGGCACCCGTCGGGTACTACGACCAGAGCGACCAGCTCGTCGTCGGCAGCAACCCGGCCCTGCGCACCGGCTGGGACCAGGTCGTCGACGCCGTCAAGGCGAACCTCTCCGCCGGCCTGCTCTACAGCACCCCGACCTGGAACACCGGCTTCACCCAGGGCCAGTTCGCCACGGTCACCTGCCCGGCCTGGATGATGACCAAGATCAAGGACCAGGCGCCGGACACCGCCGGCAAGTGGGACGTCGCGACCGTGCCCGGCGGGGGCGGCAACTGGGGCGGCTCGTACCTGACCGTGCCGAAGCAGGGCAAGCACACCAAGGAAGCCGCCGAGCTCGCCGCGTGGCTGACCGCGCCCGAGCAGCAGGCGAAGGTCTTCACCAGCCAGGGCCTGCTGCCCTCGACGCCGTCGCTCTACGACGACCCGAAGATCTCCGGCTACACCAACCCGTTCTTCAACAACGCTCCCGTGGGCAAGCTCTTCACCGACGCGGCGAAGAAGCTGAACCCGCAGTACCAGGGCCCGAAGGCCGGCGACGTGCAGACGGAGTTCGGCAACGCGATGCAGCGCGTCGAGCAGGGCAAGCAGGACGGCGCGGCGGCGTGGCAGCAGCTGGTCGGTGACGTCTCGAAGCTCAAGTAATGGCACTCACCTTCGCCGACCGGCGGCACAAGTGGGACGTCAAGCTGTCGCCGTTCGGCTTCGTCAGCCCGTACTTCCTGATCTTCGGCGTCTTCGGGCTGTTCCCGCTGCTCTACACGGCTTTCGTGTCGCTGCAGAAGCGGAACCTGCTCGACGCCGAAGGCGCGACGTTCATCGGCTTCGGGAACTACGAACAGCTGCTGTTCCACGACCCGTACTTCTGGAACGCGATGGGGAACACGGTCAGCCTGTGGCTGCTGACCACCATCCCGCAGATCCTGTTCGCGCTCGGCATCGCGCACCTGCTCAACCGCCGGCTGCGCGGCCGGACGCTGTTCCGGATGGGGATGATCCTGCCGAACATCACCTCGGTGGCGGCGGTGACGATCATCTTCGCGCAGCTGTTCGGCCGGGACTTCGGGCTGGTCAACTGGGTGCTGAGCTGGTTCGGCGGCGGTCAGGTCGACTGGCAGGCCGGCACCGCCAGCTCGCACACCGCCATCGCGGCGATGGTGGTGTGGCGCTGGACCGGCTACCACGCGCTGATCTTCCTGGCGTCGATGCAGGCGATCCCGTCGAGCATGTACGAGGCCGCGACGCTCGACGGCGCCCGCGGGTGGCAGCAGTTCTGGCGGATCACCGTCCCGCTGCTGCGCCCGCAGATCATCTTCTCCACGGTGATCGCGACGACCGGGAACATGCGGCTGCTGGCCGAGCCGCTGCTGTTCAACCCCGGCACGGCGGCCGCCACCGGCGGCTCGGACCGGCAGTTCCAGACCGCCGCGCTCTACCTCTACGAGCAGGGCTTCACCAAGTACGACTTCGGCTACAGCTCGGCGATCGCGCTGATCCTGGCCGTCGCCACGATGCTGGTCGCGGGCCTGTCGTACCTGGTGACCCGGCGCATCCAAACGGACTGAGGAGCGGACATGACCACCGTGCTGACCCCGGCGGCACCCGCGCCGCCGGCGGCCCCCGGGCGGGCCCGGCGCCTCGTGCGCCGGGTCGCGAGCCCGTGGACCTACGCCGCGCTGATCGCGATCCTGGCCGGCTCGGCGTTCCCCGTGTACTGGTCGTTCGTCGTCTCCTCGCAGACGACGGAGGCGGTCGGCAGCGTGCCGCCGGTGCTCGTGCCCGGCGGCCACCTGTTCGAGAACATCGCCCGCGTCTTCGACGAGACGGACTTCGCCCTGGCGCTGGGGAACTCGCTGATCGTCGCGGGCACGATCACCGTGTCCGTGGTGCTGTTCTCGACGCTCGCCGGGTTCGCCTTCGCCAAGCTGAAGTTCCGCGGCCGGACGCTGCTGCTGCTCATCGTGGTCGCCACCCAGGCGATCCCGACCGAGCTCGGCGTCGTCCCGCTGTACATGATGATGGCCGACTTCGGGTGGGCCGGGCAGCTGCAGGCGGTCATCGTGCCCGGCCTGGTCACCGCGTTCGGCGTGTTCTTCATGCGCCAGTACTTCGAACGCGCGCTGCCGCTGGAACTCCTGGAAGCCGGGCGGATGGACGGCTGCGGCTCGCTGCGGCTGTTCTGGCACGTCGCACTGCCGGCGGCCCGCCCGGCCGCGGCGGTGCTCGGGCTGTTCACGTTCATGCAGGCCTGGAACGACTTCTTCTGGCCACTGGTGGTGCTGGTGCCGGAGAACCCGACCGTCCAAACCGCACTGTCCACTCTGGCCAGTGGCTACACCACCGACTACACGCTCGTGCTCACCGCCGCCACCATCGGCACCGTCCCCGTCCTGCTCGTGTTCCTGCTGTTCGGCCGCCAGATCGTCGGCGGCATCATGCAGGGCGCGCTCAAGGGCTGACCCTCCCGGAGCTCACTGTGACTTCCAGCTTCCCGCCCGGCTTCCGCTGGGGCGTCGCGACTTCGGCGTTCCAGATCGAGGGCGCCACCACCGCGGACGGTCGCGGACCGTCCATCTGGGACACCTTCGCCGCGGTGCCCGGCGCGGTGGCCGGCGGCGACACCGGCGAGCCGGCCGCCGACCACTACCACCGCTGGCGCGAGGACCTCGCCCTGCTCGCCGAACTGGGCGTCGGCTCCTACCGGTTTTCGGTGTCCTGGCCGCGGGTCCAACCGGACGGGCGCCGCTTCGAGCGCCGCGGCCTCGGCTTCTACCGGCGGCTCGTGGAAGCCCTGCGGGAGCAGGGGATCGAGCCGTTCCTGACGCTGTACCACTGGGACCTGCCGCAGGCGCTCGAGGACGAAGGCGGCTGGCGCTCCCGTGACACGGCCCACCGGTTCGCCGAGTACGCGGCCCTGGTGCACGAGGAGCTGGGCGACGTCGTCGACCACTGGACGACGCTGAACGAGCCGTACCCGTGCGCGGTCGCGGGCTACGGCGAAGGCCGCCACGCACCGGGCGCGCGGGAGGGGCACGGCTCGCTCGCCGCCGCCCACCACCTGCTCCTCGGCCACGGCCTGGCGGTCCGGGCGATGCGGGGGCAGGCGACACCGCAGCACCAGTTCGGGATCGTGCTCAACCAGTCGCCGGTGGTCCCGGTGACGGACTCGGCGGCCGACGCGGCGGCGGCCGCCCGCCAGGACACGCTGCTGCGCCGCCAGTTCACCGACCCGCTGTTCGGCGGCCGGTACGCACCGGGCCTGGCGGCGATGTTCAGCGGCGTCTCGGACTTCTCGTTCCGCCTCGACGGCGACCTGGAGACGATCGGCGTGCCGCTGGACTACCTGGGCGTCAACTACTACTACCGGCTGCACGTGGCGGACGCCCCGCACCGCGAGCCCGAGCCGGCGCGGCGCACGGTGACCGACATCGGCGTGGACACGACGCGCCTGCCGGACGTCCCGCGCACGGGCATGGGCTGGCCGGTGGAGCCGGAGGGGCTCACGGAAGCGTTGGTGGGCCTGCACAACCGCTACCCGGGGCTGCCCCCGATGTACGTGACGGAGAACGGCTGCGTGTACGCGGACCGGAGTGACTTCGCCGACTACGAGCGGATCACGTTCCTGAGCGAGCACATCGAGGCGGCCCGGACAGCCGCGGCGGCGGGGGTCGACCTGCGGGGGTACTTCTGCTGGTCGCTGCTGGACAACTTCGAGTGGGCCCACGGGTACAAGCACCGGTTCGGCTTGGTACACGTGGACTACGCGACGCAGGTGCGCACGCCACGGGCGAGTTTCCGCTGGTACCGCGACTTCATCGCGGCCCGGCGGCTCGGGTGACGCTTACTTCTTGTACAGGCCTTCGATGTCGTTCGCGTAGTTCTTCGTGACCACGTTGCGCTTGAGCTTCAGGCTCGGCGTGATCTCCCCGCCGGCCTCGGTGAAGTCGTTGGCCAGCACCGTGAACTTCTTGATCGCCTCGGCCTTCGACACCGACTTGTTCGCCTCGTCCACCGCAGCCTGGATCTCGGCGAGCAGATCGGCGTCGGAGGCCAGGTCCGCCACCGAAGCGCCGGCGGGCTTGCCGTGCTGGGACTTCCACGCCGGGAAGTACTCCTCGTCCACCGTCACCAGCGCCGCGATGAACGGGCGCTGGTCGCCGACCACCATCGCCTGGCTGACCAGCGGGGCCGCCTTGATCGTGTCCTCGAGGCCGGACGGGGCGACGTTCTTGCCGCCCGCCGTGACGATGATCTCCTTCTTGCGGCCGGTGATCTTCAAGAACCCGTCGGTGTCCAGCTCGCCCAGGTCGCCGGTGTGGAACCAGCCGTCGGTCAGTGCCTCGGCGGTCGCCTGGGGGTTGTTGTAGTACGCCCGGAACACGACGTCGCCCTTGAGCATCACTTCGCCGTCGTCGGCGATGCGGACCGACGTGCCGTTGACCGGCTTGCCGACCGTGCCGACGCGGAACGCCGTCTGGGTGTTGACGTTCGCCGCCGCGGACGTCTCGGTGAGGCCGTAGCCCTCGAACACCGGGACGCCGATGCCGCGGAAGAAGTGCGCCAGCCGGGCACCCAGCGGTGCGCCGCCCGACACCGCCGCGACGCAGCGGCCGCCGAGGGCCGCGCGCAGCTTGCCGTAGACCAGCTTGTCGAACACCAGGTGCTTGGCCTTCAGGCCGAAGCCGGCGCCGCCGTTGTCCTGCGCCTGGCTGTACTCGACCGCGACCGCCTCGGCGGCGTCGAAGATCTTGCCCTTGCCGTCGCCGTGGGCCTTCTGCTTCGCCGAGTTGTAGACCTTCTCGAACACGCGCGGCACCGCGACGACGAACGTGGGGCGGAACGTGCCGAGGTCGGCGACCAGGTTCTTGACGTCCGGGGTGTGCCCGAGGGTGACGCGGGCGGACAGCGCGGTCACGGCGATCGCGCGAGCCAGCACGTGCGCCAGCGGCAGGAACACCAGCAGCGAGTTGCCCTGCTCCATCAGCTGCGGGAACGCCTCGATGTCGGCGCGGATCTCGGCCAGCAGGTTGCGGTGGGTCAGCTCGACGCCCTTGGGGCGGCCGGTCGTGCCGGAGGTGTAGACGATGGTGGCGAGCTCGTCGGCGCTGACCTCGCGGCGGCGCTCGTGCAGCTCGTCGTCGGACAGCGAGGCGCCCAGCGCGGCCAGTTCTTCGACGGCGGGGGAGTCGCCCTCGATCTGCCACGTGTTGTCCAGCTCGGTGAGCCGGTCCCGGATCTCCTCGACGGCGCCGCGGTGGCCGTTCGTCTCGACGAACACGCCCTTGGCGGCCGAGTCGGAGAGGATCCAGTACACCTGCTCGGGCGAGGACGTGTCGTAGATCGGCACGGTCACCGCGCCCGCCGCCCAGATCGCGAAGTCGATCAGCGTCCACTCGTAGCGGGTCTTCGACATGATCGCGACGCGGTCGCCGCGGCCGATCCCGGCCTGGGCCATGCCCTTGGCCACGGCCAGCACCTGGCCGGCGAACTCCTTGGCGGTGACGTCCAGCCAGGTCCCGTCGACCTGGCGGCGGAAGCTCACCACGTCCGAGAACCGCTCGGCGTTCGCCCAGACGACATCGGACATGTTCTCGTCGTCGGCCACCGGCTTCCCGGCGGGAGCGCTGTATTCGCGCACGTGGACCTCCGTGTTCAACGCGTGCGGTGGGCGACACCGCTGTTACCCGCCAGTCAACTTAGCGTGGTGAGCACCTTAAGACCATGCTGATCGACCCCGCACGGCGAGGCGTGACATTCTTCGCACGTGAACGCACCGCCCGCCCTCGACGTCGTCGACGAGACGTTCCTCGCGGTCCCGCCGTCCACCGTGGCCGCCGTTTTCGCCGATCCCCGGTCGTGGACGCGCTACTGGCCCGACCTGGTCCTGGAGGTCTACACCGACCGGGGTGACAAGGGTCTGCGCTGGACCGTGCGCGGCGCGCTCGTCGGTACGATGGAGGTCTGGCTCGAGCCGGTGCTCGACGGCACCCTGCTGCACTACTTCCTGCGGGCGACCCCCGCCGACGCGGCCGGGACGCCCCGGGAACTGGCGCCGCGCGACCTGCGCCGGGAGTTCGACCGGCGGGCCCGCGCGGCGAAGGCGATCGCACTCGGGCTCAAGGAGATCCTGGAGGACGGGCGCGAGCCCGGCGTTCCTCCGCGTACGGACAGCTAGGGGGCCAGGGGTGCGGGTACACGTCGTCTCGGACGTGCACGGCAACGCGGACGCGTTGAAGCGGGCGGGCGACGGGGCCGACGCCCTGGTCGTGCTCGGCGACCTGATCGACTTCGTCGACTACCACGACCACGAGAAGGGCATCATGGGTGCCCTGTTCGGCGCGGAGAAGGTGGCCGGGTTCGCCCGGCTGCGCCGCGAGGGCACCCGTGACGAAACCGTTGCCTACTCGCGGGAGCTCTGGGCGAGCCTCGACGACCCGGCGGGCGCCGTCGACGAGGCCATCCGCACCCAGTACGCGGCGCTGTTCGCGGCGATGACCGCGCCCACCTACGCCACCCCCGGCAACGTCGACACCCCGGCGCTGTGGCCGGAGTTCGCCGGCGAGGGCATCCGGGTGCTCGACGGCGAAGTGGCCGAGATCGGCGGCCTCCGGTTCGGGTTCGTCGGCGGCGCGCTGCTGCCCGACGGCGTCGTCCCGCGTCCGCGCAAGGGCGCCGCCTGGCGGCCCTACCTGCGGGTTCGCGAGGACTACGACGCGAGCGTGGCCAAGCTGACCGACGTCGACGTGCTCTGCACCCACGGCCCGCCCGCCCTGCCCGAGCTGACCTACGACGTCGTCGCGCGCCGCAGCGAGATCGGCTCGGCGGCGCTGCTGGAGCTGATCCGCACCCAGCGGCCGCGCTGGTCGGTGTTCGGCCACGTCCACCAGCCCCTGGCGCCGCGCGCCCGGGTCGGCCTGACCGAGTGCCGTAACGTGGGTCACTTCAAGGAGACCGGGCAGCCGTACGTGCTGCGCTGGTGACCGGCCGCGGCGGCTACGCTTCGTCCCATGGCCGAGCAGTCCACACAGTCCATCGAGGTCGACGCCGAGCCCAGCCGGGTGATGGCCGTGATCGCCGACTTCCCCGCGTACCCGGAATGGGCCAAGGCCGTCCGGCAGACCGAGGTCCTCGACACCGACGGTGACGGGCGCGCCAAGCAGGTCAAGCTCACGCTCGACGCGGGCCCGATCAAGGACGTCTACACCCTCGAATACGACTGGGACGGTGACGGCCTCGGCGTCAGCTGGCACCTGGTCAAGGGCCAGATGCAGAAGGCCCAGAACGGCCGGTACGCGCTGGAGGACCTCGGCGGCCGCACGCGCGTGACGTACACGCTTTCGGTCGAACTCGCGCTGCCGATGATCGGGCTGCTGCGCCGCAAGGCCGAAAAGATGGTCATGGACACCGCGCTCAAGGAGCTGAAGAAGCGGGCCGAGGGGTAGCCGCGTGCGGATCCTGCTGTTCACCGGCAAGGGGGGTGTCGGGAAGACCACGCTGGCCGCGGCCACCGGCGCCGCGCTCGCCGCCCGCGGCAGGAAGGCCCTCGTCGTCTCCACCGACCCGGCGCACTCGCTCGGCGACGCCTTCGGCCACACCCTCGGGGCCGAACCGTCCGAAGTGGACGCTCTGCTGTCCGCCGTGCAGATCGATTCGCGGACGCTGGTGGACACGACCTGGCACCGGCTGCGCGCCGAACTGCAGAGCGCGTTGGCCGGCGCGGGCCTCGACACCCTCGACGCCGAAGAGCTGACCGTGCTGCCCGGTGTCGACGAGCTGCTCGCCCTCACCGAGGTCCGGCGGCTGGCCGAGGAGGGGCCGTGGGAGACCATCGTCGTCGACTGCGGGCCGACGGCCGAGACGCTGAGGCTGCTCGCGCTGCCCGAAGCCGTCTCGGGCTACCTGACCCGCGTGTTCGGCCGCCGCGTCACCGACTCCGTGCGCCGGCTCGGCGTCCACCTCGACGGCCTACGCGCGCTGCTCACCGAGCCGTCGGTGACCACCGTCCGGCTGGTCCTGACGCCGGAGCGGGTCGTCGTAGCCGAGGCGCGGCGCACGCTCAGCTCCCTGGCCCTGCGCGGCATCGCCGTTGACGGCCTGATCGCCAACCGGCTGATGCCCGCGCCCGGGTTCTGGCGCGGCGGGGCCGCGTCGTGGCTGCGCACCCGGCGGACCCAGCAGGACGCCGTGCTGGCCGAGCTCTCGAAAGCCGGGTTCGAAGCGGTGTCGCGCGTCGAGCACCGGGCCGTCGAACCGGTCGGGCTGCCCGCGCTGCTGGAGATCGCCGCCGAGCTCTACCGCGACGGCGACCCCCTGGCCGGCGACGGCACCCCCGTCACGCCGCTGCTGCGCGTCCGGCCGGCCCCGGACGGCTACACACTGCGCATCGCGATCCCGCTCGTCCGGGACGCCGAGGTCGACCTCGCCCGCGTCGACGACGACCTGGCGATCACCGTGGACGGCTTCCGCAGGCTCATCGCCCTGCCGGAGTCGCTGCGGCCGTGCCGGATCACCGGCGCGGAATCCGACGCCGACGGCCTGGTCGTGAGCCTGGCCGGGAACCGGGGACGCGGGTGAGCGAAGAGGACGAGGCCGCCGGACCGCGGCTCGCGGAGGAGATCCGCCTGCTCGTCGAGATGGTCGTGGAGAAGGCCGCGCCGTGGCTGGAGGGCGTCGTCGCCGCCGGCCACGGGGACCCTGACCAGGCGAAACCGGACGGCTCGGCGTGCGGCTGGTGCCCGCTCTGTGCGATCGTCGCCGTGGTGCAGGGTGAGCGCCCGGAATTCGTCGCGCGGCTGCTGGAACAGCTGGCGCAGCTGGTGGCGTTGCTCCGGGCGGTGCTCGCGGACCGCTGGGAGCCGGACGAGGGCGTGCACATGCCCGGGTTCCGGCCGGCGCCGCGGCCTCCGGCGGACGCCGCGGTTTCGGTGCGGGTGCAGCACATCACCGTCCGCAGGCGCGACGAGTGGGAGAGCTGAGTGCGGACGATAGGGGTGGACGTCGGCGGGACGAGCGTCCGGGCCGGCGTGGTGGACGAGCGCGGCTCCCTGCTGGACACGGCACGCGTCGCGACGCCGAGCGAGGAGGGCGCCCTCGAGGACGCCATCTCCGGGGTGATCGAGGACCTGCGCAACCGGCACGAGGTGGCGGGCGTCGGCCTGGCCGTGGCCGGGTTCGTGGCGCGCGACCGCCGGTCGGTCATGTTCGCGCCGCACCTGGCCTGGCGCGGCGCGCCGGTCGCGGACCGGATCGAGAAGCGCGTCGGCCTGCCGGTGCTGCTGGAGCACGACGTCAACGCGGCGATGGTGGGCGAGCACCGCTTCGGCGCGGCCCGCGGCGCCCACGTGGCGGCGCTGGTCGCGCTGGGCACGGGCATCGGCGCCGGGCTGCTGCTGGACGGCAAACTGTTCCGCGGCGCGTACGGCGTCGCGCCCGAACTGGGTCACCTGACGGTGGTCCGCGGCGGCCGGCCCTGCCCGTGCGGCAAGTACGGCTGCTGGGAGCGCTACTGCAGCGGAACGGCGTTGGCGGCGACGGCGGTGGAGCTGCTCGCGCGGCACCCCGGACGTTCGACGGTGCTGGCCCCGCAGGTCGCGGGCGACCCGGGCTCGGTGACGGGCCGCCGCGTGGCCGGCGCGGCGAGGGACGGCGACCCGATCGCGCAGCTGGCGATGGCGGAGCTGGCCAAGTGGCTCGGCGAGGGGCTGGCCCTGGTGGCGGACGTGTTCGACCCGGAGATCATCGTGATCGGCGGGGGAGTGTCGGAGTCGGCCCCGTTGTTCTTGGACGAGGCCCGCGAGCACTACGCCGGGGCGATCACGGGCGCGCGGCACCGGCCGCTGGCCCGGATCCGGACGGCCCACCTGGGCGACGACACGGCGATCGTGGGCGCGGCGGCGCTGGCCTTGGAAGCGGCCAAGACCCCGGTCTGATCAGCCGCGCAGCCCGGAACTGTCGGTGGTCGCCGGTAGCGTGGAGATCGGGGGCGGGCCCGCGGCCTCACTCCTCCGGAAAGCTTCCCGACGGCACCAGCCCTTCGAGGAACGCCCGGAACGTCGGCGCCAACGCCAGCTCGGACTCCAGCTCCACGTCGAACCACGTCACCGACGGCTCCGAAGACCGGCGGTAGTCCAGCGCGACCCACGTGTGCCCGTCGCCCGACAGGACCACCACCTGGCGAGGCAGATCCCACTCTTCGCTCAAGTACGGCGAATCCAGGATCGACAACCGCCCGCCGACGCCGAGCAGCTGGTCGAAGGGCACGTGCGTCTCGCTCCACGACGTCGGCGCGCTCGTCGGGAAGGCGTCGAAAGCAGCGGCCACCGTGCCACCGTTGCGCAGGCCCAGCAGCTCGCCCAGCTCGATCGGCAGGCGGACGCCCAGCTCGCGGCCGGCGTGCGCGAACTCGCGGGCGCTCAGCGGCTCGCCGGGGCCGCCGTCCCAGAAGGTGGGCTTGAGCTGATCGAACAAGGTCACCCGCGAGAGTGTGACAGGCTGGTCGGCGTGAGTGCCCCGTCCGCGAGCGTCTTCGTCAAGTGTTCCTGCGGGCACCTGCACTGGGGCCGCTACGGCGCCGCCGGCCTGCTGCTCGTCGACCCCGCCCGCGGCGTCCTTCTCCAGCGGCGCGCCTGGTGGGTGCACCACGGCCGCACCTGGGCGCTGCCCGGCGGGGCCATCGAAGCCGGCGAGACCGCCGTGACCGCCGCCGCCCGCGAAGCGTTCGAAGAAGCCTCCGTTCCCGCCGACGCCTTCCGAGCGGTGTCGGCGTCCGTGGTGGACCATGGCGAGTGGAGCTACACGACCGTGCTCGCCCTCGCCGACGGCGCCGAGGCGCGGGTCGCCAACACCGAAAGTGCGGAGGTGCGCTGGGTGGACCCCGACGACGTGCCCGGCTACCGGCTGCACCGCGACTTCGCCGCCGCCTGGCCCGCCCTGCGCGACCGCGTCGGCCAGGAGCTGGTCCTCGTCATCGACGGCGCCAACGTCGTCGGCTCGCGGCCGGACGGCTGGTGGCGCGACCGCCACGGCGCCGCCCAGCGCCTGCGCGACCAGCTCGCGAAACTCGCCGAAGCCGGCGTTCCCGACCCCGAGGACGCGACCGTGACGTGGTGGCCCCGGATCGTCCTGGTCGTCGAGGGCAAGGCCAAGCACGTCACCGGGACAAACGGCGTCGAGGTCGTCGCCGCCGACACCGACGGCGACTCGAAGATCGTCGAAGTCGTGGCGCAGCAGACGGGGAAAACACTCGTCGCGACGGCCGACCGGGAGCTGAAAGGACGCGTCGAAGCCCTCGGCGCGTCCATCCTCGGCCCCGGCACGCTCCGCAGCCAGCTCGACGAGCTTTAGACCCCGCACCGCCCGCCTGTGGGCCCGGCCCGACGGACCGGAGGTCGGTCAGGGAGACTGGAGGCCAGTGCCCGCCCTCTCGACCTGGAGCCGTTGATGCCGCAAGGGACCGTCCGTTGGTTCGACGCCGAACGGGGTTTCGGCTTCCTCGCGCCCGAGGACGGCTCGCCGGACGTGTTCGTGCACGCCTCCGAGATCGTCGGGGACGGCGGCGCGAAACTGCTCCGCGAGGGTCAGGCCGTCGTGTTCGAGGTCGGCGAGAACGACCGCGGGCCCCAGGCGCTGCGCGTTCGCGTCACCGCCGATGCGGCCACCGGCAGCGCCGTGGGCCTGCTCGGCACCGTCAACTGGTACGAGCCGGGCAAGGGGTACGGCTTCGCGTCGCCGGACGGCGGCGGCGCCGACATCTTCGTGCACAGCTCCGCCATCGTGACCGGCGGCGTGCTCACCGAGGGGCAGCGGGTGGCCTTCCTGGTCGTCGAAGGCGAGCGCGGCCCGCAGGCCGGGCACGTGATCCCGCTGGGAGCGGGAGCCGGCTCACCCGCCGCGGCCGGTATCGGGGACGGTGCCGACGGCACGGTGGCCTGGTACGACGAGGACAAGGGCTTCGGCTTCATCAACCCCGACTCCGGCGCCGGGGACGTCTTCGTTCACGCCCGGGCCCTGGCCGAGGGGCTGACGTGGCTCGCGGAGGGCGACCGCGTCGCCTACGAGGTGGCCAGTGGCGACAAGGGCCCGCAGGCCCGCGACGTGCACCTGGTCCGGGGCGTCGAGCCCCAGCCGGCGCCGCAGCGGCCGGCACCTGCCGCGGCCGCGGGGCCGGCGGCGCGGGACGTGCCCGTACGAGGCGGCGAGGGCGTCGTCGCGCGCTACGACGGCGACCGCGGCTTCGGCTTCATCACCCCGGACGCAGGCGGCGACGATCTCTTCGCCCACGCGTCCGTGATCATGGGGTCGGAGTCGCTGCAGAAGGGTGACCGGGTCCGGTACGCGGTGCGTCAGAGCGACCGGGGCCCGCAGGCCGACCGCGTCGAACGCCTCTGAAGAGGCGGCCCGGAACCGCATCCGAGCTTACGCAGTGACACACCCTCGAGTTTTGAGACCAGGTCTCAATCCTTCGGGATCCCGTCGCGCATTTCGGCGACCAGCGACGCCATCACGGCCTTGAGGCTGCCCTTGTGCGCCTCGGCGACCGCCCGCTGCCGCCGGTAGCTCGGCCCGTACTCCAGGATCGTCTCGACGTCCCGCAGCTCGGCCACGCAGTCGAGCCGCCGCGCCACCGGCTCCAGCCGGTCCAGCAGGTCGGCGACGTCGTCGGTGACCAGCCGTTCGCGCCCGGCCGCGTCCAGGATGATGATCGCGTCGGTGCCGTAGCGGGCCGCGCGCCACTTGTTCTCCTGGACGTGCCACGGCGGCAGTGCCGGGAGGATTTCGCCGTCGTCGAGGCGCTCGCTGAAGTCGTCGACCAGGCACTGCGTCAGCGCCGCGATCGCGCCGACCTCCTCCAGCGTCGGCAGCCCGTCGCAGACGCGCATCTCGATCGTGCCCAGGTGCGGCGCCGGCCGGATGTCCCAGCGGATCTCCGAGAAGTGGTCGATCACGCCGGTGGTGAACATGTCCTCGACGTAGCTCTCCAGCTCCGCCCACTTCCGGAACTGGAAAGGCAACCCCGCCGTCGGCAGCTGCTGGAACATCAGCGCCCGGTTCGACGCGTACCCGGTGTCCTCGGCGCCCCAGTACGGCGAAGAAGCCGAGAGCGCCTGCAGGTGCGGCGCGTAGTTCAGCAGCGCGTCGAGGATCGGCAGCACCTTGTCGCGGTGGTCGACCCCGACGTGGACGTGCACGCCGTAGATCAGCATCTGCCGGCCCCACCACTGCGTCCGATCGATCAGCTTCGCGTACCGCTCCTTGTCGGTGACCTTCTGCTGGTACCAGTTCGAGAACGGGTGCGTCCCGGCCGAGAACATCTCGACGCCGAGCGGGTCGGCGACGCCGTGCAGCACGTCGAGCGACCCGGCCAGGTCGGCCTTGGCCTCGGCGATCGTGTCGCAGACGCCGGTGATGACCTCGATGGTGTTGAGCAGCAGCTCCTGCTTGATCTTCGGGTGCTCCGCCGCGCCGTCGGGCCGGACGGCCTCGAGGATCTGCCCGGCGACCGAGGACAGCTCACCGCTGCGCCGGTCCACCAGGCCGAGCTCCCATTCCGCGCCGACGGTCGATCGCCGCGAAGGGCTGAACTCGATGTTCATCGCGCCTGGGTCAGACCTGGGCGCCGTTGCTGGGGTCGGCGCCGGGCGGCGGCCCCTGGCGCACGCGCAGCAGCAGCAACGCGATCGACGTCGCGAGCGCGAGGATGCCCAGCGGCGTCGCCACCGTCGGGCCCACGCCGATCGCGCCGGGCAGGATCAGCAGGAACAGCCCGGCCAGGAACAGCAGCAGGATGAGGAACGCGCCCATCTTCGGCCGCGGCAGCGGCGGCGGCTCCGGCGGGACGTAGTGCTCGTCGTCGCCGGCCGGGTCGTCGGAGAACATCGTCGTGTCCCACGACGTGCCCCCGGACCGCCAGCCGGGCTCCGGCGGGGTGTCCGCGGCGGGCGGCTCGACGGGCCGGTCCGGCGTCCGGCGCGACTCGCTTTCCACGCCCCGGCCGGATCCAGCCTTGTCGGGGGCGCCCGCGGCGTCCGCTTTGTCGGCAGTGTCGTCTTCGGGGAGCCCGAACCCGTCCGCCCGCAGGTCGGCGACGATCTCGGCGAACGTCGCGTCGACGTCCTCCGGCCCGTCCTTCCCCCGGCTCATGCGGTCTCCTCAGGCTGTGCGGCGTGCGTCTTCGCGAACTCGACGCTACGCGTGAAGATGACTTCGGCGTCGTTGTCCTGCGTCGCGACGTGGTAGCTGTTCTCCAGCACGACCTCGGTGACGTCGGTGCTCGAGACCCCCCGCAGCACCAGCTGCGAGTTCACCGGCTCGACGACGTGGTCCACCGACGAGTGCAGCAGCAGCACCGGCTGCGTCACCTTCGCCAGGTCCGCGCGCACGACCGCCCACAGCTTCGCCAGGCTCGCCGCGGCCCGCACCGGCGTGCGCGGGTAGGCCAGCTCCGTCTCGCCCGGCTTCTTGATGTCGTTCGCGATCGCCGGCACCGACGGCACGATCCTGCCCAGCACGGGCAGCAGCTTCGTGTCCCACCTCAGCCGCGTCACCGACGGGTTGACCAGGACGATCCCGGCGATCCGGTCACCGAACTCCTCGGCCAGGCGCAGGGTGAGCGTCCCGCCCATCGACAGGCCGCCGACGAAGACGGTCTTGCACGTCGAGAGCAGCGCCAGCAGCGCCTCGCGGACGGCGCCGTACCAGTCTTCCCACGTCGTGCGGTTGAGGTCCGGCCAGCGGGTCCCGTGGCCCGGCAGCAGCGGGCAGCGCACCGTGAACCCGGCCCCGGCCAGGTGGTCACCCCAGGCCCGCATGCTCGCCGGGGTACCGGTGAACCCGTGGCAGAGCAGGAAACCGGTCTCGGCCGAACCGGTGTGGCCGAACGGTTCCGCGCCGGCGAGCACGCCCATGCGATCGCCTTCCGTGTGAGCGGTGGATTCGTCCATGCTCTCACGGCTCGCGGGCGTTGTGGGGGTCCGGCCGGGCCCGGAATTCCCTGTGAGATCGATCGCCCCCGCGTGGTAACCGGGTGGTCTCCGTTGTGCGCCGGCCACCGGGGTTCGTAGGCTGTCCCGCGCGGGTGAATGGGGCTGAGCTGCGATGGAGGACTGAGGCACCGGTGCTGTACTGGCTCATGAAGTGGGTATTCATCGGACCGCTGCTCAAGACGCTGTGGCCGACCAAGGTCGTCGGCGCGGAGAACATCCCCGAGAGCGGCGGCGCGATCCTCGCCGGCAACCACCTGGCGGTCGCGGACTCGTTCTTCATGCCGCTGCGGGTCAAGCGCAAGGTGACCTTCCCGGCCAAGTCCGAGTACTTCACCGAGCCGGGCCTGAAGGGCCTGCTCAAGAAGTGGTTCTTCACCGGCGTCGGCCAGTTCCCGATCGACCGCTCCGGCGGCAACGCGGCGCAGGCCGCCCTCGACACCGCGACCCGGCTGGTCAAGGCCGGACACCTGCTCGGCATCTACCCCGAGGGCACGCGCTCCCCGGACGGCCGCCTCTACAAGGGCAAGACCGGCGTCGCCCGGATCGCCCTGGAGTCCGGCGGCGTCGTGGTGCCGGTCGCGATGATCGGCACGGACAAGGTCAACCCGATCGGCTCGAAGATGTGGTGGCCGCGCCGCCTCGAAATCCGCTTCGGCAAGCCGCTGGACTTCTCGCGCTACGAGGGCCTCGCGGGCGACCGCTTCATCGAGCGGTCGATCACCGACGAGATCATGTACGCGCTGATGGAGCTCTCCGGCCAGGAGTACGTCGACATCTACGCGGCCAAGGCCAAGGAACTGCTGGCCGCCGAAGCCGCCGGGGTGAAGCCCAAGGTGCCCGCCCAGCCGTCCTCACGGGACGCCGCACGGGTGCCCGAATCCAAGGTCGGCTGACCCACTACTGTTCACCAGTGCGTTTTTTCTACGACACCGAATTCATCGAAGACGGCGTGACCATCGACCTGGTGTCCATCGGTGTCGTTGACGAGCGCGGCCGCGAGTTCTACGCGGTGTCGACCGAGTTCGACCCCTCGAAGGCGGGCCCGTGGGTCCGGGACAACGTCCTGGACAAGCTGCCTTCGCCCGCCGACAAGGCGTGGCGGAGCCGCGAGAAGATCCGTGCCGACCTGCTGGAGTTCTTCGGCAAGCCGCCGGGCGGCATCGAGCTGTGGGCCTGGTTCGCCGCCTACGACCACGTGGCGCTGGCCCAGCTGTGGGGCCCGATGCCGGCGCTGCCGCGCCAGCTGCCGCGGTTCACCCGCGACCTGCGCCAGCGGTGGGAGGACGCGGGGAAGCCGAAGCTGCCGTCGGCCCCCACCGACCAGCACGACGCGTTGGCGGACGCGAAACACAACCTGGCGCGCTGGGAAGTCATCGACGAGTACTTCCACCGCCGCTGACGCTCACCCCACCGGGGTGACGACCGTGCGGCGGACGTGGCTGAAGATCACCGACGTCCGGACGTCGACGATCTCCTTGCGCTGGGTCAGCCGGTCGAGGACGAACCCGCTCAGGTGGTCGTTGTCGGCGACCGCGATGTGCAGCAGGAAGTCGTCGCTGCCGGACATCACGAACACCGACAGCACCTCCGGCAGCCCCGCCACGAACGCGCGGAAGGATTCGATCACCGCGCGGTCGGGCGGGCGCAGCCGCACCGCGACCATCGCCTGCACCGGCCGGCCGATCTTCTTCAGGTCGACTTCGACGTGGTGCCCGCGCACGATCCCGCGCCGGGTCAGCTCCCGCACGCGTTCGAGGCACGTCGACTGCGCGATGTGCAGCTTGCGGGCCAGCTCCTTGTTGGTCTGCTTGGCGTCCTCCTGCAGCAAGGTCAGCAACGCCGAATCCAGTTCGTCCATCTGGCCTGTCTTCTCCCCGTGCTGATGTGAAGTTCGGCGTTCTTTGCCAGTTGCCGAATCTAACACGCTGGTTCTCGGGCGCTGTCCGTTCGTTGCTTAACCTCGCGCCATGATCACAGAAACGCGTGGCCTCTCGGTGGCCGCCGTCCTGGCCGCCGCGCTGATCTGGAGCAGCTCGTTCGCGGTCACCAAGGTGGTGCTGGCGGAGGTCCCGCCGATGACCCTCGGCGCGCTCCGGTTCGTCCTGGCGGCGGCCGTCCTCGGCGTGGCGGCTCGCCGGTTTCCGCGGCCGCCGCTTCGCGACCGGCTGTCCATGGGCTTCGCGGGCCTGCTCGGGATCACGGCGTACTTCGCGCTGGAGAACGCGGGCGTCGACCTCGCGACGGCGTCGGACGCGACGCTGATCGTCGCCGCTTACCCGATCATCACGCTGGTGCTGTCCGGCCGCGCGGCGTTCTCCCCGGTCCGGCTGGCGGGCATGCTGCTGGCGTTGGCCGGGGTTTGGCTGGTGGTACGGGAGCAGAGCGGCGGTCACCGGCTGTGGGGTGATCTGCTGCTGGTCGCGGGTGGCTTCGCGTGGGCGGCGTACAACCTGGTGGTGCGGCGGGACAGGTCGGGTGCGTCGCCGATCGTGGTGACCTACTACCAGACGCTGGCGGGCGCGGGTGGATTCGTTCTGCTGTCGCTGACGGAGACTCCACGGTGGAGCGTGCCGTCCGGCGGAACCCTGGTGCGGATCGGTTTTCTCGCGGTGTTCTGTTCGGTGGCGGCGTTCCTGCTGTACAACCACGGGCTGCGCGGGCTGGAGCCGAGTGTCGCGGTGAACCTGCTCAACGTGGTTCCGGTGGCGGGGCTCGGGTGGGCGGTGCTCCTGGCGGGGGAGAGCTTGACGGGCTCGCAGCTGTTCGGTGGGGCGGTGGTGCTCGCGGGAGTTTTCCTCGGCAGCGTGCGCCGGCGGACGTTATGAAAGGGTCGTTCATGACGTCGGGCGACCTGAACGAGTCGTTCAGGACATCGCCGACCGGCAGCTCACCGGCGGACGCGTCGCGAATGACTCATTCGGGACCTCTGGTGCCCCCGATGAGTCATTCGCGACAGCACGCGTGCCGCCACCTCGGCCGCCGGCAGCGTCCCCCGGCCCGCTTCGGGTCCGAAAACTGTCGGTGGTCCCCGGTAACGTAAAAACCGGGGGACCCCCAGGCCGGGGACCTCTCAGCGGCGCGCGCGGACCGCGGCGGCCAGCTCGTCCAGCAGCGGGGCCGTGTCGTCCCACGCCAAGCACGCGTCGGTGATCGACTGGCCGTACGTCAGCTGCTCCGGGTGCCCCAGCGAAAGGTCCTGCCGGCCCGCCGCCAGGAAGCTCTCCATCATCAGGCCGGTGATGCGCTCACCGTCGCCGATCCGCGCGGCCAGCTCGCGGACCACCGCGGCCTGCCGCACGTGGTCCTTACCGCTGTTGCCGTGCGAAGCGTCGATGATCACCCGCTCCGGCAGGCCCGACTTCGCCAGCCGCGAAAGCGTTTCCGCCACCGTCGCCGCGTCGTAGTTCGGGCCGCCGTTGTGGCCGCGCAGGATCACGTGGCAGTCCGGGTTGCCCGCCGTCGTCAGCAGGGCCGCCAGCCCGTCGGTGTTGATGCCCGGGAACACGTGGCTCGCCGCGGCCGCGCGGGTCGCGTCGACCGCCACCTGGACGTCGCCCTCGGTCGAGTTCTTGATGCCCACCGGCATCGACAGCGCGCTGCACAGCTGGCGGTGCACCTGGCTCGCCGCCGTGCGCGCGCCGATCGAGCCCCACGTCACGATGTCGGCGATGAACTGCGGGGTGATCGGGTCGAGGAATTCGCAGCCGACCGGCAGGCCCAGCTCGGAGACGTCGAGCAGCAGCTTGCGCGCCATCCGCAGGCCCTTGTTGACCGCGAACGTGCCGTCGAGGTCCGGGTCGTTGATCAGGCCCTTCCAGCCCAGCGTGGTGCGCGGCTTCTCGAAGTACACGCGCATCACGATGTGCAGGTCGTCGCGCAGTTCGTCGGCCTTCGCGGCCAGCCGGCGGGCGTAGTCGAGCGCGGCTTCCGGGTCGTGCACCGAGCACGGGCCGACGACCACGAGCAGCCGGTCGTCCCGGCCGTCGAGGATGTCGACCGTCTCGGAACGGCCCTGCCGCACCACTTTGGCGACGGCGGCTCCGGCGGGATGGTCTTCGCGCAGCAGCGCGGGCGAAATGAGCGGACTGATCGACGTCGTGCGGGCGGCGTCGAGGTCACCGATGGCGGCGGGTCCGGCGGAGAGTGTCATCGCGGGGGGTCCTTCCTGGTGGACACCGACCCGCGGGGGGACCCTCGCCGAGCCGGTTCGGAAATCCGGCTCGGGGGTGGGAGTCAGCGCAGGTTCACGCCGCCGTGCCCACCCGGGGCCGGCTTCGTAAACCAGAAATAGCGCTGCACGGCGCCAAGGTAGCACACCCCGGAGCCGGACCGATTCGGCAGGTGGTCCGGGCTGCACCGATCAAGACGCGAGCCGCTACTCTGGCGAGCGACGAACTGTGACTGTCATCTCCAGAGAACAGACGGAGGCTTCTCATGCGTGTCGGTGTGCTGACCGGCGGCGGCGACTGCCCGGGGCTCAACGCGGTGATCCGCGGCGTGGTGCGTAAGGGCATCGAGGTGCACGGCTGGGACTTCGTGGGCTTCCGCAACGGCTGGAACGGCCCGCTCACCGGGGACAGCCGCCCGCTCGGCCTCAACGACGTCGAGGACATCCTGACCCGCGGCGGCACCATCCTGCGGTCGTCGCGCACCAACCCGTACAAGGTGGACGGCGGGGTCGACAAGATCAAGCAGGTCCTGGCCGACCAGGGCGTCGACGCGCTGATCGCGATCGGCGGCGAGGACACCCTCGGCGTCGCGAAGCGGCTCACCGACGACGGCATCGGCGTCGTGGGCGTGCCCAAGACGATCGACAACGACCTCGGCGCCACCGACTACACCTTCGGCTTCGACACCGCGGTCTCCATCGCGACCGAGGCGATCGACCGGCTGCACACCACGGCCGAGTCGCACCACCGCGCGCTGGTCGTCGAGGTCATGGGCCGCCACGCCGGCTGGATCGCGCTGCACTCCGGCCTGGCCGGCGGCGCGAGCGTCATCCTGGTGCCGGAGAAGCACTTCAACGTCGACCAGGTCGTCTCCTACGTCGAGAGCCGCTTCGAGAAGGAGTACGCGCCGATCATCGTCGTCGCGGAGGGCGCGCTGCCCGAGGGCGGCGAGGAGAAGCTGCTGACCGGCGAGAAGGACGCCTTCGGGCACGTCCGCCTCGGCGGCATCGGCACCTGGCTGGCCGACGAGATCGCCCACCGCACCGGCAAGGAGTCCCGCGCGGTGGTCCTGGGCCACGTCCAGCGCGGCGGCACCCCGACGGCGTACGACCGCGTCCTGGCGACCCGCTTCGGCCTGCACGCGGTCGACGCGGTGGCCGACGGCGACTTCGGCGTGATGGTCGCCCTGAAGGGCACGGACATCGTCCGCGTGAAGCTGTCCGAGGCGACGGCCGAGCTGAAGACGGTCCCGGAAGAGCGCTACCAGGAAGCCGAAGTCTTCTTCGGCTGAGTCATCCCGCCCCACCGCGGTCGGCGTCAGATCCGGGCGAGTGAGTCCAGGACGCCGACCGCGGCGGCGATGTCGTCGGTCAGCGGCCGGTCGTCGACGCTCTCGTCCAGCACGGATGCCGCTGTGTCGTAGGCGTCGCGCACCGGCAGGTCCACCAGGTCGGCGTCGCGCATCCGCAGGGCCCGGACCGCCGCCACCAGCTCGCACGCCAGCACCTGCTGGTACGCCGAGCAGGCCGCCGTCGCCGCGCGGGCCGCCTGCGTCGAGAAGCTCGCGTGGTCCTCGATCCCGCGCGAAACCACGGCTGTGCCCAGGGTCGCCGGGAGCGCCGCCTGCCGCAGCTCCGTCAGCGCGTCGTGCGCCACGTACTCCAGGATCATCACACCCGAACTGCCCGACGGGCCTGCCGCGAGGAACGGCCGCAGCCCGGTGAACTCCGGCTCGACGAGGTCGCCGAGCCGCGCCACCGACAGCTCCGCCACCTGGTGCACGGTCGCGCGGGCCTGGTCCAGCGCCGTCGACACGTACGCGGTGTGGAAGTGCGCGTGGTGGTAGGCGTCGCCGTGGACGGTCGAGATCATCGGGTTTTCGGTGCTGGCGTTGATCTCCACCGCGAGGACGTCCCGCAGGTAGTGGATCGCGTCCAGCGCCGGGCCCTGCACCTGCGGGAACGCCCGCAGCCCGAACGGGTCCTGGATCCGCCGGCCCGGCTTCGGCGTCTGGTGCATGCCCAGCAGCCGCCGCATTTCCGCGGCGCACGCGACCTGCCCGGCGTGCGGACGCGCTTCGTGCACCGGCGTCGCGTACGCCTCGGGGTTGCCGTCGAGCGCGACGTACGTCAGCGCCGCGATGGCGTGGCTCGCGCGCGTCAGCGTGTCCAGCCGCATCGCCGCGAGGGTCGCTTCGGCGAGCGTCGCGGCGTTGCTGCTCATGAACGCCAGCGCGTCACCCGCGTGCACCGGCACCGGCGGGACGTTCCCGCCGACCCAGGCGCGTTCCCCGGTGAGCGCCAGCGCCGTCTCGGCCAGCGGCGCGAGGTCGCCGGTGCCGATCGCGCCGAGCCGGTGCACCAGCGGCAACGCGCCGGTGCGCACGGCCTCGGCCAGCGCGCCGATCAGCTCGGGACTGATCCCCGAACGCCCGGCGAGGAGCTGGTTGAGGCGGATCAGCATCATCGCGCGCACCTGCCCGGGCGGCATCTCGTCGCCGCTGCCGCCCGCGTGGCTGCGCAACAGCCGCAGGCCGTGCTCGCGCGAGCTTTCGACGGTGTCGTCCTTGTTGGCCCCGACGCCGGTCGTCCGGCCGTAGACCACCCGCCGCGTGCTCAGGTCCTCGGCGAGCTTCCACGCGTGCTCGGCGGCCCGCAGCGCGGCGATCGAGACGTCGATACCCAGCGGCCCGTCGGTGCGCGCCGCGGTCACGACGTCGGCGCACCTGAGGGTCCGGCCGTCCACCCGGATCAAGGGCAGCCTCCTTTCCGGCTGCCCCTCACTATGCGGCTAGGACGCGGGCGGCTGCCAGGGGGGCATCGGCCAGTCCCAGCGCGGGACGGGTTCGTGCGGGTTCGGCTCGGCGCCGGGCGCGGAGAAGACGACGGCCAGCCGGCTGCCCCACTCGAGGTAGCCGGCGAACGCGGCGCGGAACTCGGGGTCGGCGGGCAGGCCGGCCTCGTCGGCGGCGTCGAGCAGCAGGGTCACCCACCGGCGGCGCTGCTCTTCGGTGATGCCGCGCCCGAGGTGGCGCCCGACCATGTGGGCGTGGCCGCCGTGGCTCGCGGAGTACTCGGCCGGTCCGCCGAAGACCTCGCCGAGCCACACGGCGACGTGCTTCGGGTGCTCCGGGTCCATGCCGCGGAAGACGGGTTCGAGCAGCGGATCTTCCAGGACGTGGCCGTAGAAGATCGTCAGCAGCCTCACGAGCGCTTCGCGGCCGCCGGCCCAGTCGTGGAGGGTGGGGGTTTCTGGCACGATCACCCGCTCAGGCAACCAGTGGTTTTCCGGGCGGGCAACCACGTACTTTCCGGTGCGTAGGAGCGACATGAAGCGGTACCACTGCGCGACGGAGCTGGCGGTCGACCTGATCGGCGGCAAGTGGAAGCCGGTGATCCTGGCGCACCTGAAGGAGGGCGCGCACCGCTACGGCGAACTCCGGCGGCGCGTGCCGGGGGTGAGCGAGAAGATGCTGACCCAGCAGCTGCGCGAGCTGGCGGCGGACGGGATCGTCCGCCGCGTGGAGTTCGACGGCCGGGTGCCGCACGTGGAGTACCACCTGACGGAGGTGGGGGAGGAGCTCCGCCCGGCGCTGCAGGCGCTGTACGAGTGGGGCGAGCGCCGGGCCGCGGACCGCGGGATCGCCTTCGAGCCGGCGCCGTCGGACTAGGTCGTCCCGCTCAGCGGGGATCGGTTTCGTCCAGCCGGCGTTCCAGCGCGTCGAGCCGGTCCGACCAGAAGGCGCGGTAGGGCGCCAGCCACGCGTCCACTTCGGCCAGCGGCTCCGGCCGCAGCGCGTAGCACCTTCGCTGGGCCGCCACCCGCACCGTCACCAGCCCGGCCTCGCGCAGTACCCGCAGGTGCTTGGACACCGCGGGCTGGCTGAGGGACAGCTCGTCGACCAGCTCGCCGACCGACCGCTCGCCGGCGCGGAGCAGGTCCAGGATCGTGCGGCGGCGGGGCTCGGCGAGCACTTCGAACGTCTGCATCACCCCCGAAATGTGCTCCGCCGGGCATATTCCTGTCAAGGAATGCACGGGCCGACCACCGGGCTGCTTGGTCTGAACCATTGACCTAGTGGTCTAGTCCACTTACGGTGGTGTGGTCCCCACCACTCCGGCACCGTCGCCGTGAGTAATTCTCCGGAGGGAGAACGCATGTCCCGTTTCCGCAGGAAGAGCTTCTCGGCACTGTTGACCGTGGCGGCCGCCGCGGGCCTCGTCGCGGGCGCCGCGACCGTCCCGGTGGCCACCGCCGCCACCGAGACCGCGCAGGCCTCGGTCGGCAAGGTGGTCGGCTACTTCACCGAGTGGGGTGTCTACGACCGCAACTACCACGTCAAGAACATCGAGACGTCGGGTTCGGCGAGCAAGCTGACCCACATCAACTACGCCTTCGGCAACGTGACGAACGGCGGCTGCGCGATCGGCGACGCCTACGCCGACTACCAGAAGACCTACGACGCGGCGGGCAGCGTGGACGGCGTCGCCGACACCTGGGACCAGCCCCTCGCCGGCAGCTTCAACCAGCTCAAGAAGCTCAAGGCGAAGCACCCCGGGCTGAAGGTGCTCTGGTCGTTCGGCGGCTGGACCTGGTCGGGCGGCTTCGGGCAGGCCGCGCAGAACCCGACGGCGTTCGCGAACTCCTGCTACAACCTCGTCAACGACCCGCGCTGGGCCGGCGTCTTCGACGGCATCGACATCGACTGGGAGTACCCCAACGCCTGCGGTCTCTCCTGTGACACCAGCGGCGCGGCGGCGTACAAGAACCTGATGGGCGCGCTGCGGGCCAAGTTCGGCTCGAAGCTCGTCACCTCGGCGATCACCGCCGACGGCACGAGCGGCGGCAAGATCGACGCGGCCGACTACGGCGGCGCGGCGCAGTACGTCGACTGGTACAACGTGATGACCTACGACTACTTCGGCGCGTGGGCCGCGCAGGGCCCGACGGCTCCGCACTCGCCGCTGACGTCGTACAACGGCATCCCGACCGCCGGCTTCTACTCCGACGCGGCCATCCAGAAGCTGAAGAGCAAGGGTGTCCCGGCGGGCAAGCTGTTGCTGGGCATCGGGTTCTACGGCCGCGGCTGGACCGGCGTCACGCAGAGCACCCCGGGCGGCACCGCGACCGGCCCGGCGCCGGGCAAGTACGAGCAGGGCATCGAGGACTACAAGGTGCTCAAGACGTCCTGCCCGTCGACCGGCACGGTCGCCGGCACGGCGTACGCCAAGTGCGGCAGCAACTGGTGGAGCTACGACACCCCGTCGACGATCGCGGGCAAGGTCTCCTACGCGAAGACGCAGGGCCTCGGCGGCGCGATGTTCTGGGAGCTGTCCGGCGACACCACGAACGGCGAGCTGATCACGGCCGTCGCGAAGTAGCGTTCGGCGGGGGCACCGGCAGAACTTGTCGGTGCCCCCGTTTACTGTCCTGGGCGTGAAGTTCAGCGGATTCGGCGAGTACGCCGTCGACTTCTACGACGGTCTCGTGGAGGACAACTCGAAGCCCTACTGGGACGACCACGTCGAGACCTACAAGTCCGACGTCCGCGCCCCGATGGAGGCGCTGCTCGCCGAGCTCGCGCCGGAGTTCTCCGACGGCTTCGGCGAGCCCAAGGTGTTCCGCCCCTACCGCGACGTCCGGTTCGCCAAGGACAAGACGCCGTACAAGACCCACTGTGGGGCGGTCATCGAGCAGGGCCGCGGCGGCGGTGCCTACTACGTCGAGGTCGGTCCCGAGGGGCTGCGCGTCGGCGGGGGCTGCTTCCACCTGGCGTCCGACCAGATCGCGCGGTTCCGCAAGGCCGTCGACACCGAGCTGCACGGCGAAGCGCTCGAGAAGATCCTGAAGAAGCTCGAGAAGGCCGGCTGGGAGATCCGCGGCGACCGGCTGAAGTCGAAGCCCCGCGGGTTCGACGCCGAGCACCCGCGCCTGGACCTGCTGCGTTACCGCTCGGTGTACGCGGTCCGCGCCTGGGAGCCGGACGACGTCCTGCACGAGCGGGGTGCGCTGGAGCGGGTGAAGAAGGCGTGGCGGCAGGTGCGCGAGTTCAACGAGTGGGCCCGCGACCGGGTCGGGCCGAGCGAGCTGCCGCGCCGCTAACCACGCGGGTGAGCGACGCCCAGCGCCGGCCCTCGCCTGGTCGCGCAGGTCCCGCCGGTGCGCCCCCGCGCCGACCGGCTTGTCGGCCGACCCCGCGCGGCCGCGCCCACCCGCCCCGCCTCGTCAACCCCAAGCGCGGCAACCCAGGAGACGACCCCTGGACCGGACCGGTTTCTGAACAGTTTTTCTGAACTTTTCGGGATCGGTACAGACGAACGCGCGAAGAGGGACTACGCTGTGCGAACGTGAGCCGACGCGCGAAGATCGTTTGTACCATGGGCCCCGCCACCGCTACGCCGGAGAAGATGCGGGCCCTCGTCGACGCTGGCATGGACGTGGCCAGGATGAACTTCAGCCACGGCAGCCACGGCGACCACAAGGAGGTCTACGACCTCATCCGGGCTGCGGCCGCCGAGAGCGGCCGGGCGGTCGGCGTCCTCGCCGACCTGCAGGGCCCGAAGATCCGCCTCGGCACCTTCGCCGGCGGGCCGGTCGAGTGGCACACCGGCGATGTCGTCCGGATCACCGTCGAGGACGTCGCCGGCACCCACGACCGCGTCTCGACCACCTACAAGGGCCTGGCGAAGGACGCCAAGCCCGGCGACCGCCTGCTCGTCGACGACGGCAAGGTCGGCCTGGTGGTCAAGGGTGTCGAGGGCCAGGACGTGGTCTGCGAGGTGACCGAGGGCGGTCCCGTCAGCAACAACAAGGGCGTCTCGCTGCCCGGCATGGACGTCTCCGTGCCGGCGCTGTCCGAGAAGGACATCGAGGACCTCGAGTTCGCCCTCGAGCTGGGCGTGGACTTCGTCGCCCTGTCCTTCGTCCGCTCGCCCGCCGACATCGACCTGGTCCACCAGGTGATGGACCGGGTCGGCAAGGGACGCCTGCCGGTCGTCGCCAAGATCGAGAAGCCCGAAGCCGTCTACAACCTCGAAGCCATCGTGCTGGCCTTCGACGCGGTGATGGTCGCCCGCGGCGACCTCGGCGTCGAGCTGCCGCTGGAGCAGGTCCCGCTGGTGCAGAAGCGCGCCATCCAGATCTGCCGCGAGAACGCGAAGCCGGTCATCGTCGCGACGCAGATGCTCGAGTCGATGATCAACAACTCCCGGCCGACCCGCGCCGAGGCCTCCGACGTCGCGAACGCGGTCCTCGACGGCACCGACGCGGTCATGCTCTCCGGCGAGACCAGTGTCGGCCGGTACCCGATCGAGACCGTGCAGACCATGGCCCGGATCGTCGAGGCGGTCGAGACCGACTCGCCGATCGTGCCGCCGCTGACGCACGTCCCGCGCACCAAGCGCGGCGTGATCTCCTACGCCGCCCGCGACATCGGCGAGCGGCTCAACGCCAAGGCGCTGGTCGCCTTCACGCAGTCCGGCGACACCGTGCGCCGCCTGGCGCGGCTGCACACGCGGCTGCCGCTGCTGGCGTTCACGCCGGAAGACTGCGTGCGCAGCCAGCTGTCGATGACGTGGGGCACCAACACCCACATCGTGCCGCGCGTGGAGTCCACCGACCAGATGATCCAGCAGGTCGACCACGCCATGCTCGACATGGGCAAGTACCAGAAGGGCGACCTGGTCGTCATCGTCGCCGGCTCCCCGCCGGGCACCGTGGGCTCGACCAACCTGATCCACGTGCACCGCCTCGGTGAAGACGACCACGCATAAGGGACGTCCCGCCCCCGCAGCACATAAGGTCTGGCCATGACTGAAATGGCCAGGACGGCCGCCACCGAACTGGAGATCCCGGGTGGCGGCCAGCCGGTGCTGGACCGCCTGATCGCGCTGCTGGACCTCGAGAAGATCGAGGAGAACATCTTCCGCGGCGTCTCGCCCGCCCACTCGCCGGTGCGCGTGTTCGGCGGGCAGGTCGCCGGCCAAGCGCTGGTCGCGGCCGGGCGGACGGTCCCCGACGAACGCCGCGTCCATTCGCTGCACGCGTACTTCATCCGCGGCGGCGACCCCAGCGTGCCGATCATCTACGAGGTCGACCGCATCCGGGACGGCCGGTCGTTCACCACCCGCCGGGTCGTCGCGATCCAGCACGGCAAGGCGATCTTCTCGCTGTCGGCGTCGTTCCAGAAGGACGAACCGGGCATCGAGCACGCCGAGACCATGCCGGCAGGCGTGCCCGCGCCCGAGACGCTGCCGACGCTGATGGAACGCGCCGAGGGCTACGCGATCGGCGCGCACAGCCGGCCGCGGCCGATCGACCTGCGCTACGTCAACGAACCGCCGTGGGTCACCCGCGAAACCGGGGAGCTGCCCGCGCGCAACCAGGTCTGGATGCGCGCCGACGGGAAGCTGCCCGACCAGCAGCTGCTGCACGTCTGCGTGCTGACCTACGCCTCGGACATGACGCTGCTGGACTCGGTGCTCGCGCGCCACGGCGTCTACTGGGACACCGACAAGGTGCTCGGCGCGAGCCTCGACCACGCGCTCTGGTTCCACCGGCCCTTCCGCGCCGACGAATGGTTCCTCTACGACAGCGTCTCGCCGACGGCCTCGGGCGCGCGGGGACTGGCCACGGGCCGGTTCTTCGCCGAGGACGGCACGCTCATCGCGACGGTCGTCCAAGAAGGACTCCTGCGCGTCCTCTGACGCCGGTCGGGAAATCACCCTTACGGGCGACAAATGGGCGGAATAATCATTCTGCCAATAGGGCGTCGACACACGGAAGAGGTCCGGGGCCGATCGGGGGACGGCCCCGGCCCTCTTCCGTCGATGACCGTGCGGCGCGCCGCCCGATCTTCGTCTACGCTGATCACAGGCTCAGCGAGGGTCTGGGGGAGAAGCCCGCCGCGCCCTGGCCGCGTCCTGTCGTCGCGCAGGGTGTGAGCATACAGAAGCATTTTGCAAATTGCAGATTCGACACGAGACCGGGTCGGGTAATCGGAGCCGTGCGATTACTCGACCGTTCATGTTGGATACTGGCAGCAAGCGAACGGCTACGACGCCGTCGACATCCCGGAGGTGCGCCATGGCAAGGGGACAGAGCCCCACGGTTCGCCGCCGGAGGCTCGCGGGCGAGCTGCGCAGGCTGCGCGAAGCCGCGGACCTGACGATCGACGAAGTCGGCGAAAAGCTCGAGTGCTCGGCCTCGAAGATCAGCCGCATCGAGACCGGCCACGTCGGGGTCACCCCGCGTGACGCCCGCGACATGCTGGCCCTCTACGGGATCACCGGCGACGAGCAGGAGGCGCTCGTCCAGCTGGCCCGGGAGGCCCGCAAGCGCGGCTGGTGGCACGCCTACAACGAGGTCTTCACCGGCACGTTCGTCGGGCTCGAGGCCGACGCCAGTTCGCTGCGCGCGTTCCAGGCGCTGCTGGTGCCCGGGCTGCTGCAGACCGAGCGCTACGCCCGCGCGGTGATCCGGGCGCTGCGGCCGGACGCCGAGGACGCCGAGATCCGCCGCCGCGTCGCCGCCCGGATGGCCCGCCAGGAGCTGCTCTCGGACACCCCGCCGCCGGAGTACTGGGCGGTGATGGACGAAGCCGTGCTGCGCCGGGTCGTCGACGGTCCCGAGGTGATGGCCGAGCAGCTCTACCGCATGGTCGCGGTCGCCGAGAAGCCGAACGTGACCATCCAGGTCGTGCCGTTCGGGGCCGGCGCGCACCCGGGCATGGAAGGTCCCTTCCTGATCATGGGGTTCCCCGAGCAGGCCGACCCGGACGTCGTCTACGTCGACGACAGCACGTCCAGCGGCCTCTACCTGGAGGAACCCACAGACGTCCGGCGCTACGGGCTGATGTTCGACCATCTGCGCGCGGCCGCACTGAAGCCGGACGACTCGGTGGACCTGATCGCCGAGGCGGCCGGGCGGTTCGCCGAACAGGCGGCCGTACCGGCTCCGGTGCACCAACTGGAACCGAGGACACAGTAAGGAGTGGGGACGATGGAAGACGAATTCTCCGGGGCGCGGTGGCGCAAGAGCAGCCACAGCGGCGGCGGCAACGACTGCGTCGAGGTCGCGTTCGTCGACGGTGGGGCCGCGCTGCGCGACTCGAAGGACCCCGAAGGTGGTGCGTTCCGCCTGCCCGCGTCGGGTTGGCGGGGGCTGCTGGCCGCGGTGCGGCCCGGCGGCCCGGCGCACGACTGAGGCGCTTGGAAGACCCCTTACCCCCGCCGAGCTGGGCTCGACCGGGAGTAAGGGGTCTTTTCGCGCGTAGGGCTGCGTGATCACCCGATGCCTGAGGTGCCCCCTCAGGACGAACCTGAGTGCTACCAAACCGGAGAACTCGGGAACAAGGGGAACACGATGCACAGCGATCTGATGCTCGACGCGGTCCGCGCCGAAGCGGCCTACCGGGCCGAGGAACTGCGGAAGGCCGGGCGCAGCGCCTGGGCCGCCCGCGCCCGCCGCGCCGTCCGCCACCTGCGGGCCACGCGGACCGACGTCACCGTCCCGGCGCAGGAGCGCCGCGAAGCCGCGCGGGAGACCGCCGGCGTCGAAACCGCCCGGTAAGGGGCGGCGAGATGGTGTCAATGGCGATAAGCGGTCGGAAACTGTCGGTGGGGTGAGCAACAATGCTCCTCGTGCCCCGACTCGGCTCCGGAATCCCGCTCGTCGCCCGTACCCACGAGATGCGACGGCTCCGCGCCGCCTTCGCCCGTGCCGAACGCGGCGAGGCCGGCGCGGTGCTGCTCTCGGGGGACGCCGGGGTCGGCAAGACCCGGCTGCTGACCGCGCTCGCCGAGCACGTCGAGGCGTGCGGTGGGCTGGTGCTCACCGGCCGCTGCATCGACGTCCGCGAAGGCGGTCTTCCTTATCTTCCGTTCGCCGAAGCGCTCGCCCCGCTGGGCAGCGCGGCGGACCCGGCGGTGGCCGCGGCGGTGCGGCTGCGCCCCGCGCTCGGGCGGCTCCTGCCGCAGGGCCAGGGCGTCGAAGAGCCCCGCCCGGCCGAACACCCGCCGATGACCTCGAACGACCGGGAGACCATGGTGCGTCCCCGGCCCGAGCAGGATCTCGGTCAGCTGCAGTTGTTCGACGCGGTACTGGGGGTGCTGACCGAGGTTTCCGAGGCGCGCCCGGTGGTGATCCTGCTGGAGGATCTCCACTGGGCCGACGCCTCGACCCGCAACCTGTTGTCCTTCCTGCTCAGCCGGCTGCGCGCGCAGCGGCTGCTGGTCGTGGGCAGCTACCGCGAGGAGGACGTGCACCGGCGCCACCCGCTGCGCGGCCTGCTCTCCGAACTGGTCCGGCTGGCCACCGTCGAGAGCGTCGACCTGCGCCCGTTCGGGGCCGCCGACGCGCGCAAGTTCGTCGAGGCACTGGCCGACGAGCCGATGTCCGCCGACGTCGTGGCCGACATCGTCGCCCGCTCCCAGGGCAACCCGTTCTTCGCCGAGGAGCTGCTCGCCACCCAGACCGAGTGCAACGACCTGCCCGCCGGGCTCGCCGAAGTGCTCCTGTCCCGGCTCGAGCGGCTCTCGCCGGACACGCGGCGGGTCGCCCGGGTGATCTCGGTGGCCAACGAGCCGGTGATGCACGCGGCGCTCGCCGAGGTCTCCGCGCTGGGGGAGCTGGAACTCGACGAGGCCCTGCGCGAAGCCGTCCAGCACCACGTCCTGGTGGTGCTGTCCGACGGCTCCTACACGTTCCGGCACGCGTTGCTGCAGGAAGCGGTGTACGGCGACCTGCTGCCGGGGGAGCGGTCGCGCACGCACGCCGCGTACGCCGCCCGGATCCTGGCGCGGCCGCAGGGCCGCGGCCACGACGCGAAGCTGGCCTACCACTCGATGCAGAGCAGCGACCTGGTCACCGCGCTGCCGGCGCTGCTGCGCGCGATGGACGAGGCCGAGAAGCTCGGCGCGCCCGGATCGGCGCTGCAGCACGTCGAACAGGCACTGTCCATCTGGGACGCCGTGCCGGCCGCCGACCGGCCCGAGGGCTTCGACGAGCTGCGGCTGCTGCACGAGGCGTCCTACTTCGCGGGCACGTCCGGCGAACCCGAGCGGGCGGCCGCGTTCGCGCGCTCGGCCACCCAGGCGCTGACCCCGGAGACGTCGGCCGACCGCGCCGCGAAGACGTGGCGCCGGCTGGCGGAAGCGCTGCTGGCGCTGGAAGGCACCCTGGACGAGGCGGTCGCGGCGATCGACCGGGCGTGGGACCTGGTGAAGGACACCGAGCCGAGCGGCACCCGTGCGTGGGTGCTCGCCAGCCGGGCCGGGTTCCTCCGGATCCTCGAACAGCCGGAGGCGGCGCTCGACAGCGCGCGTACCGCGGTCGCCGACGCGCAAGCGGTCGGGGCGGCGGGTGCGGAAGCGTCGGCGCTGGTCACGCTGGGCACGCTGGCCGACTCGCGGGGCGACGCCACCGAGGCCCGCGAGTGGCTGCGCAAGGCCGAGCAGAAGGCTCGCGATGCCGGAGGACCGAACACCGAGATCCGCGCGATCTACTTCCTCGCGTTGAGCTACGTCGACCAGGCCGAGTTCGCCGAAGCGCTGGAGCACTCTTCACGCGGCGTCGCGCGGGCCGAGGAAGCCGGGCTGAGCTGGAGCACCTTCGGGCTCGAACTGCGGGCGGGGCAGCTGGTCCTGCGGTACGTCATGGGCGACTGGCCGGACGAGAGCGCCGGCCGGGCCGGGCGCGGGGTGTCCAGTGCGGTCGCCGCGCGGATCCAGGCCATCTGGGCGCAGTTCGTCGTGGCCCGCGGCCGGTTCGACGAGGCCGCGAAGCTGATCACCGGGCTGCGGCAGCACTGGACCGCGGACATGCAGATCCCGCTGTCGGCCGGCGGCGCCGGGATCGAGCTGGCGTACTGGCGCGGTGAGCACGCCGAGGGGGTGCGCCGGGCCGAGGACACCATCGGCTGGCTGGAGCGAATCGAACCCGGCCTGCTCGCGGGCATCCGGATGGCCGCCCTCGGCGTGTCCGCCGCGGCCGCGCAGGCCGCCGACGCCCGGGTCCGCGGCGACCAGGCCGCGGCCGGTGCCGCGGTGGCGGCGGGCGAGCGGCTGCTGGCGCACGGCCGGATGTGCTCGGTCGTCGGGCAACCGCGGTCGGGCACGCTCGGGCCGGAGGGCCGGGCCTGGCTGGCCCGGCTGGAGGCGGCGGCGTCCTGCCTGACCGGCCGGGGCGACGCCCGGAAGTGGGCGGCCGCCGCGGCGGCGTTCGGCTACGGCGCGGTCTACGAGCAGGCGGTCTGCCGCTGGCACGAGGCCGAAGCGCTGCTCGCGGCGGACGGTGACGCGGGCCCGGCGCTCGAAGCGGCCCACGCGGTGGCGGTCCGCCTCGGCGCGATCCCGCTGCGCGACGCGGTCCGCGACCTGGCCCACCGTGCCCGCGTCGAACTCGCCGGCGCCGAACCCCTGGCGCCGGTGCGCGCGGTGACGGACCCGCTGACCGACCGCGAACGCGACGTCCTGGAGCGCGTGGCGCTCGGCCGGACGAACCGTCAGGTCGGCGAGGAGCTGTACATCAGCGAGAAGACGGTCAGCGTCCACTTGTCCCGCGTGATGGCGAAACTCGGCGCGAGCCGGCGCGCGGAGGCGGTGGCGATCGCGTACGACCGTGGGCTCCTCACGGCGCCCACGGCCGAACACGCGTGAGGGTCAGCGCGGCAGCCGGCGCAGGGCCTTGAGGCCGAACGTCATGCCGCGCGACCACAGCGAACCCGGCACCCGCTTCGGCGGCCGCAGCGCCAGTCCGCGCTGCAGCGCGATCGACTGGGACTCGGTGTACTTCAGCAGGCCTTCGGAGCCGTTGCGGCGCCCGACCCCCGAGTCCTTCATGCCGCCCATCGGGACGCCGACGCTGCCGAACGTCGCGGCGTACCCCTCGTTGACGTTGACCGTCCCGGCTTTCAGCCGCGCCGCGACCTCCCAGCCCGCGCGGCCGTTGCGCGACCAGACACTCGCGTTGAGCCCGAACGGCGTGTCGTTGGCGCGGTCGATGGCGTCGGTGACGTCGGTGTAGCCGTAGATCGAGACGACCGGCCCGAACGTCTCGTCCGCGAACGGCGCCATGTCCGGGGTGACGCCGGAAAGGACGGTCGGCTCGTAGAACAGCGGCCCGAGGTCCGGCCGGGCGCGGCCGCCGGTGAGCACCGACGCGCCCTTCGCGCGGGCGTCCTCGACGTGCGCCGACACCGCGGCGAGCTGCTCTTGCGAGGTCAGCGACCCCATCTGGGCGTGGTAGTCCAGCGCGCCGCCGAGCTTCACCGCCGCGGTCCGCGCGACGAACGCGCGGGTGAACTCGTCGCGGATGTCCTCGTGGACGTAGATCCGCTCGACCGACACGCACAGCTGGCCCGCCGAGGAGAAGCAAGCGGTCACCGCGCCCGTGGCGGCCTTCGCGATGTCGGCGTCGGGCAGCACGATCATCGGGTTCTTGCCGCCGAGCTCCAGCGAGTACGACGTCAGCCGCTTCGCCACCTGCCCGGCCAGCTCCTTGCCGGTCGGCGTGGAACCGGTGAAGCACAGGTAGTCGGACTCCTCGACCAGCGCCGTGCCGATCTTCGAGCCGCGGCCGAGCACGATCTGCCACGTCCCGGCCGGCAGCCCGGCTTCCTCGGCGAGCTCGTGCAGCCACAGCGCCGACAGCGCGGTCTGGTTGTCCGGCTTCTGCACGACGGCGTTGCCCGCGGCCAGCGCCGGCAGGACGTCCATCGCGGTGAGGGCGAGGGGGTAGTTCCACGGCGAGATGACGCCGACGACGCCCTTGGGGTGGCGGATCTCGCCGGCGCGGGTCAGGCCGGGGATGACCCCGGCGACCCGGCGCGGGGCGAGGATCTTCGCCGCGTGCTTGCCGTAGTAGGCGGCGACCAGGGCCGTCGCGCTGACCTCGTCGAACGCGTCGAGTCGCGCTTTGCCCGCCTCGACCTGGACCAGGTCGAGGACCTCGTCCTGCTTGGCCAGCACGAGGTCGTGCAGCCGGGTGAGGACGCGGGCGCGGTCGGCGGGGGAGCGGTCCGCCCAGGCCCGCTGGGCCGTGCGGGCGCTCCCGAACACCGCGCGGACGTCGGCGTCGGTGGCCTGGGGCAGCGTCGCGATCGGCTGCCCGGTGAAGGGCGCGTGCATGCGGATCGGCGCCGAGTCGGCGCCCCCGGCCACGCGGGCGACGAGCTGGGCCGCCCGCGCCGAGCCGGGCGCCCCGGCGACCCCGCCGACGGTCGGCGGCAACGGGGTGTCTTCGATGGCGTTCGCGGGGGTCGTGCTGGTCATGACGTCTCCGTTCCGCGGCGTCCGGAGGTCCGGGCGCGACGCCGCGCAGGGGTTACCGACGAGTACACCATACCGTCGGTACGTCAGATGTCCAGCCTGATATGAATATCTTTCACGTATTGGGTGGATTCAGCGGCGGGAGCTGGTAGTTCGGCTCGGTCGGGTCCTGCTTCGGCGGCGGGTGGGCCTGCGTCGCGCCGCCGTAGGGGTCTTCGAGCCGCGCCGACAACCCGCCGGGCTGCGACGGCTCCCCGGACTGCGCCGGGAAGGGCTGCGAAGGCGGGCCGCTCTGCGCCGGGAACGGCTGGGACGGCGGCGCGGCGGGGTAGGGCTGCTGCGCCGGGTACGGGGGCTGCGCGCCGGTGTACGGCTGCTGCGGGAACTGCTGCTGCGGCGGTCCCGGGTACGGCCTCGGCTGCTGCTGGTACGGCCCGCCGTACGGCCCCGGCAGCCCGGCCGGCGCGGTGGCGGGCGCCTGCCGTCCGGCCAGCGCCGCGAGGACCAGCGTCACCGCGGCCAGCGCGCCGCCGCCGAGCAGGACCCAGAACCCGAGGCCGGTCGAGTAGAGCGACTTGAGCGTCTGGTCGTCGGACTCGTAGCTCAACGTCGCCGAGACGTCCATGCCGAGCATCCACACCGCCGCGGCCACGCCCGCGCCACCGGCCACCAGCGCCGTCCGGGCACCCGAGCGCACCCCGTTGCCCGCCGAGCGCCGCGCCCCCGCGAACGCCAGGCCGGCGCCGGCCAGCAGCACCAGCGCGCCGGCCGAGAGCGGGATCCCGTAGCGCGCGACGTGGGTGTTCTCGTAGAACTTCCTGGCTTCGTCGCCGGGTTCGACGGCGAACGAGCGCGACCAGGCGCTGATCGTCTGGCTGCTCTCCGTCTTGCCGCTCACGACCTGCTCGAACTTGGTCTGCGGCAGGAACGACCCGGCCAGCACGACGATCGCGGCGAGGACACCGACGATCGCGGCGACGAGCCGCAGGCGCGCGCCGGCGTCGGCGGGCGGCCGTGGCGGTTGCGGCGGCTGCCCCGGGGGAGGGCCGTAGGGGTTCTGGTACGGCGTCGCGGTCACGGAAACTCCCCTCCATCGGGGGGATTGGACCACGAATCCGCCGGGCGGATAAGGGGTATTCCAGCCCTTGCGGTGCCCCGCTGGTCAGCTTGGCGCAGTGGCTGCGTCCTGGTAGAGCAGGACGGCGATCCGCTTCCACTCTTCCAGCAGCTGCCGGCGCCGGTTCGGGTCGCCGCCGAGCTCGGCGTCCAGCGCCAGCCCGCGGGTCAGGTTCACGGTGAGCCAGAACAGCATCTCGGCGCGTTCGGGCGGCAGCTCGCCGGCGACCTGGGTGACGTGCTCGAGCGTGGCGCGTCCGAGCGCGCGGTCGACCGGGCGGATGGCCGCGCGCAGCTCGGGATCGGTGCGGGCGGCGACCCACAGCTCGGTGACGGCGGTCGAGAGCGTGCCCGAGTAGCCGGTCCAGAGCAGGTCGATCGCCGCGGCGACGCCGGTGCCGCCGCTGGGCAGCTCGTCCAGCGAAGCGGCGAGCTGGCGCCGCAGCTTGGTCGTCAAGTGCTCGACGGCGGCCGCCATCAGCTCGGCCTTCGCGGTGAAGTGGTGCTGCACGGCACCCTTCGACACGCCCGCCCGGGCGCAGATCTCCTGCACCGACGTGCGCGCGTACCCGACGTCGACCAGGCAGTCGATGGTCGCGTCGAGCAGCGCCGTGCGGGTCTGTTCGCGCCGCTGCGCCTGGGTCCGGTGCGCCGTCTCGGTCACCGCGGCCTCCCTGCTTTACCTACAGGCCGGTACGGATGTACATTCCGCAGAGAACTTACATGCTGATCGTCATGTTTTCCAGCAGGAGGGTCCCGTGCCGCTTCAACTCCCCAAGAGCTCCTGGATGACCACCGAGCTCGAAGACCTCCGCGAGCTGTCGCGGTCGTTCCTGCAGAAGGAGGCCGTGCCGCACCAGGAGCGCTGGGCGGCCGAGAAGAAGGTCGACCGCGAGCTGTGGACCAAGGCCGGCGACGTCGGCCTGCTCTGCCTGTCGATCCCCGAGGAGTACGGCGGGGGCGGCGGCACGTTCGCGCACGAGGCCGTCCTCTACGAGGAGCAGGCCCGTTCCGGCGACAGCGCGTGGGGCGTCACCGTCCACAACGGAATCGTCGCGCACTACCTGCTCGCCTACGCTTCGGAAGAGAAGAAGCGCGAATGGCTGCCGAAGATGGCCAGCGGCGAGCTGGTCGGCGCGGTCGCCATGACCGAGCCCGGCACCGGCTCGGACCTGCAGGGCATCAAGACGCGCGCGGTCCGCGACGGCGACCACTACGTGATCAACGGCGCGAAGACGTTCATCACCAACGGTTTGCACGCCGGCCTGGTCGTCGTCGCGGTGAAGACCGACCCGGACGCGGGCGCCCAGGGCGTCTCGCTGATCGTGGTCGAGACGGACACGCCGGGCTTCCGCCGCGGCCGCGTGCTCGACAAGGTCGGCCTCAAGGGCCAGGACACCGCCGAGCTGTTCTTCGACGACGTCCGCGTGCCCGCCGCCAACCTGCTCGGCGACGCCGAAGGCCAGGGCTTCTTCCAGCTGATGCTGCAGCTGCCACAGGAACGGCTGATCATCGCCGTCACCGCGGTGGCTGGGCTGGAGGCCGCGGTCGACCTCACGCTCGAGTACACGAAGGAGCGCACGGCGTTCGGCCGGCCGATCTTCGGCTTCCAGAACACGAAGTTCAAGCTCGCCGAGGCCGCCACCGAAGCCGCGGTGTCGCGCGCGTTCCTCGACCAGTGCATCGAACGGCACCTCAAGGGCGAGCTCGACGTCCAGGGCGCGGCGATGGCGAAGCTGTGGACGACCGAGCGCGTCAACAAGGTGATCGACGACTGCGTGCAGCTCTTCGGCGGCTACGGCTACATGACCGAGTACCCGATCGCGCGTGCCTGGGCCGACGTCCGCATCTCGCGGATCTTCGGCGGCACCAGCGAGATCATGAAGGAAATCATCTCCCGCTCGCTCTGAAAGGACCGACCATGAAAGCAGGTCCGCTCAGCGGCCTGAAGGTGGTGGAGCTCGCGGGTCTCGCCCCCGGGCCCTTCGCCGCGATGATCCTCGGTGACCTCGGCGCCGACGTCGTGCGCGTCGACCGTGCGACGCCGGGGAAGGACGTGCTCGGCATCCCGACCGACCCGCTCGCCCGCGGCCGCCGGTCGGTCGGCATCAACACCAAGACGCCCGAAGGCGTCGAACTGGTGCTGAAGCTGTGCGAGACCGCCGACGTCCTCATCGAGCCCTTCCGGCCCGGCGTCGCCGAGCGGATCGGGCTCGGCCCGGACGTCGTGCACGCCCGCAACCCGCGGCTGGTCTACGGCCGGATGACCGGCTGGGGCCAGGACGGCCCGCTGGCGACGGCGGCCGGGCACGACATCAACTACATCGGCATCGCCGGCGCGCTCGAGCCGATCGGGCGCGCGGGCGAGCGGCCGGTGCCACCGCTCAACCTCGTCGGCGACTTCGGCGGCGGCGGGCTGCTGCTGGCGATGGGCATCCTGGCCGCGTTGTACGAACGGAACTCGTCCGGGCGCGGCCAGGTCGTCGACGCGTCGATGGTCGACGGCGCCGCGCTGCTCACCACGAGCCTGCACGGCATGGCCGCCGCCGGGCTCTGGGGCGGCGAACGCGGCGACAACATGCTCGACGGCGGGGCCCCGTTCTACGACACCTACGAGACCGCGGACGGCAAGTACGTCGCCGTCGGCGCGATCGAGATGCGGTTCTGGGGCGACCTGGTGAAGGTCCTCGAACTGGACCCGGATTCGCTGCCGCTGCACGTGGACAAGACGCAGTGGCCGCGCCTGCGCGAAATCCTCGCGACGGCGATCGGCAAGTACACGCGCGACGACCTCGTGGCGCGCGCCGAAGGCACCGACGCGTGCCTGACACCGGTCCTGGCCCCGGGCGAAGCGGCGTCGCACCCGCACAACGCGGCGCGCGGCACGTTCGTCGAGATCGGCGGGATGGTCCAGCCGGCGCCGGCACCGCGGTTCGACCGGACGCCGCCGTCGACGCCGGAAGCCCCGCGTGCCAAGGGATCCGACACCGAAGCGGTGCTGGCGGAACTGGGCGTCACGGACCTCGGGGGCCTGCGTTCGGCGGGGGCGATCGCCTAGTTCTTCGCCAGGTCGGAGCGCACGACCGAGTAGATGACGTGGTCGCGCCACTCGCCGTCGCGGAAGTCGTAGCCGCGAAGGATTCCTTCGCGCGTGAAGCCGGCTTTCTCGAGCGAGCGTTGTTCGGCGCGGTTGCCGACCTCGGTCGTCGCTTCGACCCGGTTGAGCTGGGTGTGGGCGAAGAGGTATTCGACGAGCAGGCGCTGGGCTTGGGTGCCGTAGCCGTGGCCACGCGCTTCGGGGGCCAGGACGAGGCCGGCGTTCCAGCAGTAGGACGTTGGCCCGCTGCGGCTGCGGTGCCAGGAGACGAGCCCGAGGACGCGGCCGCCGAGCGTCGGCACGAGCATGCCGGTCTCGGCGGTGAGCATGCCGGTCTCGAGCCACCGGCGGCGCAGGAAGCCGGGATCGTGCCAGCCGAACCACTGGTGCTCCCCGGCGCCGACGGGATCGTTGGTCAGACGTTCCAGGAGGTCGAGATCGCCTTCGGCCACGGGCCGGAGCACGACTCTGTCGACATCGTCGTCCATCGGGCGACCTTATCGGCCGCTTGACCGGAAACCGCGGGACGGCGCGCGATCCAGCCGGTCCGGTGAACCGGGGTTGCAGACCGTGAACTGAAGGGCACCTTTGTTGCACGAGACGCGCTGAAGGGCACCTTCCTTGCATGAGATGCGCTGAAGGTGCCCTTCAGCCCGCCTCAGCCGAAGCTGCCGTGCCGGCCCTCGCCGCCCGCGAAGCGGGCTGCCCCGTCGACCGCCTCCGCCGCCAGGACCCCCGCGCCCATCGCCGCGGCGAACTCCGCCGTCAGCGCGTCCTCTTCGGACTTCCCCCACTGCTCCAGCGCCGACATCCGGTCGCCGCGCAGACACGTCTGCGGGAACGCCGCCAGCTGGCGCGCCAGCTCCTGCGCCGCGGAAACCGCTTCGCCCGCCGGTACCAGGCGGTTCACCAACCCGATCGAGAACGCTTCCGCCGCGTCCACCGCCCGCCCCGTCAGGATCAGGTCCATCGCCCGGGACTGGCCGATCAGCCGTGGCAGCCGGACCGTCCCGCCGTCGATCAGCGGCACGCCCCAGCGGCGGCAGAACACCCCGAACACCGCCGTGGCGTCCGCGACCCGCAGGTCGCACCACAACGCCAGCTCCAGCCCGCCCGCCACCGCGTGCCCGTGCACGGCCGCGATCACCGGCTTGGACAGCCGCATCCGGGTCGGACCCATCGGGCCGTCCCCGTCCGGGTGGGTGCGGTTCACCCGGTCGGTGCCGATCGCCTTCAGGTCGGCGCCGGCGCAGAAAGCGCCACCCGATCCGGTGAGGACCGCGACCGCGGCTTCCGGGTCCGCGTCGAACTCGCGGAACGCCTCGGCCAGCTCGGCCGCGGTCGGCCCGTCGACGGCGTTGCGGGCGGCCGGGCGGTCGAGGGTGACCGTCGTCACCCCGCCGTCGCGCTCGACCAGCACGTTCCGCGTCATCGCCGCTCCTCAGGGGTTGATCAGGGTGTCTTCCGGGCACGCCTTCCCTAGAGTATTGACGTGGCCACTCCCAGGACGGGCGCGGCGAGCCGGGGAGGAAGCCGATGTCGAGCGGCATGAAGAAAGTTCTCATCGTGGGTGTCGTCGCGCTCGTGCTCTTCTTCCTGATCACCCAGCCCAACCAGTCCGCCGACTTCGTGCACCGCGTCCTCGGCTGGCTCAAGGACGGCGCCGAAGCCATCGTTACGTTCTTCCGGTCGCTCTTCTCCTGACCCGCACGACGTCGCCCACCGGCCCCGCGAACCGCGGCGCCGGCCGTCACCCTGTGTGTTAGCGGACGGTAAATCACTCAGTGTCACGAATCTCGGATTTCGGACCCCGGCACTCGACCATCCGGGTGGATTGCGGCCGAAAACGCGCAGGTCGGCGAATTCGTGGCTGCCGGGGTCTGGCGAAGGAGACCACCCCGGCCCTACGGTGCTCACATTGCGTGATCGGGTGGTTCGCCCTCCCCCCGGAGACCCCCGGTACGCAGGCAGTTTCCACTCAGCAAGGTGCAGGTTGGTGCGTGCGGCACCACCGCGTGGGACAGGCGTCAGGGCCTGTCCGTCGGGGACCTACAAGGAGGCAGGGATGACCGGAGATCCCGGAGTGGACGCGCTGATCCGGCAGTGGGCAGCCGAGCGCGAGCAGACCCCCGAAGAGCAGGAGGTCGACCGCATCGCGTCCGCGTGGCTGGCCGACGCGCCGGCGCAGGCCCCGGGCATCCCCGGCCAGCGCGCCCGGACCGGGCAGTCCCGGTTCGTCCCCGTCGAGTCGGCCGATCCCGGCTACCTCGCGGCGATGCGCAGCCGCCTGCCGGACGTGCCCGAAGAGCTCCTCACCGCCGCCGCGGGCTGGTGGCAGATGGTCGGCGGCGTCGCCGAGGCCGAGGAGTGGTGGAACGCCGGCATCAGCCCGCTCGACCAGCGGGCCCTCGACTACCGGGCGGCCGGGCTCGCGCCGTCCGACCTGAGCCGCCGGCTCGGGCCGATGACCGTCCTGCAGCACCTGCGCCGCGGCAGCGCCCCGGCCTGGTGCGTCGCGCGGCTCGCGCGGCAGCAGAAGTCCGCCTGACGTTTCACACGGCCGGGTGAACCGGCGTGGTGAGAGGATTTCGGCGACCCGCGTAACGCTAACCTGCGCGGGCTCGTTGACACTTCGTCGACACCACGCTGGAGAACCGGAGTTTCGTGCGCACCAAGACCGGAAAGACCGAGGACGACCCGATCGGCGCGAGCGTCGAGGAAGCCGCCCCCGCCGAACCGGCACGGCGCTCTCCTGGTGTGGCCGTCCTCACCCGGCTGATCGTGGTCCTCGCCGTGCTGGCCGTGGCCGGCGGCGGGGTCTGGCTGGTCACCCGTGCCTCGACGCCGGAAGCCGGCCCTCTCACCACCGAAATCCCCGCCCTGCAGGTCAAGGCGGCCGACGTCCGGCCGGGCTCGGTCGCGCCGGCCGGTGGGGCGGTCGCGGGCGGGGCCGAGCAGCAGACGTCACCCCAGCAGGCCCGCAGCACCGGCCCGGCGACGCTGGCGCAGTGGGCGAGCCAGGTCGCGGCGGCGTCCGGCGTCCCGGCACGCGCGTTGCAGGCGTACGGCAACGCCGAGCTGGCGATGCGCGCGGACCAGCCGAAGTGCAAGATCTCGTGGGCGACGCTCGCCGGCATCGGCCGGATCGAGTCCAACCACGGCCAGTACGCGGGCGCGGTCCTGGGTGCGGACGGCCGCCCGTCCAAGCCGATCATCGGCGTCCCGCTCGACGGGTCGGCGGGCGTCCAGGCGATCGGCGACACCGACGGCGGCCGCTACGACGGTGACGCGGGGGTGGACCGCGCGGTCGGCCCGATGCAGTTCATCCCGAGCACCTGGCGCAAGTGGGCCTCCGACGGCAACGGCGACGGCCTCGGCGACCCCCAGCAGATCGACGACGCGGCCCTGGCGGCGGCGCGGTACCTGTGCGCGGGCGGGCGGGACATGGCCGGCCCTTCGGGGTGGTGGGCCGGGATCCTGTCGTACAACAACTCGACGGAGTACGCGCAGAAGGTGTTCGGGCTGGCGGACGGGTACGCGAAGGCGGCCCAGTCGGTGCGCAAGCAGGGCTGAGAGCCGGGCCACCCCGGTCGCGCCTCGGCCGCCGCCCCTCAGCCGTCCAGTGCTAGCGTCGGAGCGTGCCAGCTTCCCCGCCACCGGCCGTGTCCCCCTGGGGGCGGCGGATCGCGATCATCGCGACCTGCCTGGTGAGCCTGCTCGTCTGCTGCGGGCTCGCCTGGTGGCAGTGGGACCGCTTCACCTCCGCGAACGGCACCTTCCAGAACCTCGGCTACGTCCTGCAGTGGCCGCTGTTCGGGCTGTTCCCCGCCTTCATGTTCTGGCGGATCCGCAAGCTCCGGATGAAGGCCGAAGCCGATGGCACCACCGACGAGACGCCGAAGCCGGCCCCCGTCGCCGAGGTGCCCGCTCCCCGTCCCCGCCCGGACGCGCAGGTCACGGACGAGGACGAAGAGCTGGCCGCGTACAACCGGTACCTACGCGAGCTGAACGCCCGCGACCAGCAGGCCGCCGAGTAACAGCAGCACAGTGAGGACGACCCGATGACCACCAGCACCGAAGGTGCCGCGCAGACCGCGGTGCCGCTCACCGGCCCCCTGGTCCGGTTCCGCACCGCCGCCTACGTCACCGGCGTCGGGCTGCTCGGCCTGTGCTTCGTGATGGTGCTGCGCTACGTCTTCGACAACCCGACGCCGTCGGCGGTCTACTCGCCGATCCACGGCGTCCTCTACATGATCTACCTGGTGCTGACCATCGACCTGGCGATCAAGGCCCGCTGGTCGATCAAGGGCACCGTGCTGGTGCTGCTGGCCGGCTGCGTCCCGTTCGTCTCGTTCCTCGTCGAGCGCCGGGTGACGCACAAGGTCAAGGCCGGGCAGAAGCTGTAACCCGCCGGAAGGTCAGCGCCACCAGGACCGTCCCCGCGGCGAACACCGCGGCCGTCGCGAACGCGGCCGTCATGCCGTCGACCGTGAGCTGAGCTCCCGTCGTGCCCGCCGAGCGGGTCGCCGCGCCGAACACCGTGATCAGCACCCCGAGCCCGAGCGTGCTGCCGACCTGCTGCATCGTCTGCAGCACGCCGCCCGCGGCACCCGCGTCCTCGGTCGGCACCGTGGCCATCACGATCACGTTGAGCGGCGCGAACGCCAGCCCGCCGCCGAGGCCCATCAGCAGCAGCGGCCCGAGCAACGCCGGGAAGTACGCGCTGTCGGTGGTGAGCAGCGCCAGCCAGCCGACCCCGGCCAGCATCAGCAGGGACCCCGTGACGGACAGGGGCTTCGGGCCGTACCGGGGGAGCAGCCGCGGCACGAGCCGGCTCATCGTGAAGATCAGCGCCGCCATCGGCAGGAACGCGAATCCCGTCGCCAGCGCGGCGTAGTGCCGGATGTCCTGCATGAACTGGGTGAGGAAGAAGAACATCGACATCATCGCCATCGGCCCGAGGAAGAAGTTGACGTAGGCCGCGCTGCGGTTGCGGTCGGCGAACAGCCGCAAGGGGACCAGCGGCATCGCGGTGCGGGCCTCGATGGCGACGAACCCGGCCAGCAGCACGAGGCCGGCGGCGAGCGAGCCGAGCGTCACCGGGTTGCCCCAGCCGTCGGACGCCGCGTGGGTGAAGGCGAACACGAGCGAGCCGACGCCGAGGGTGCCGGTGACCGCGCCGGGCAGGTCGAGGTGCGCGCGCCGCCGTTCGGGTTCCGGTACGAACCGCGGGGCCAGCAGCACGATCGCCAGGCCGAACGGGACGTTGATGAACAGCGCCGCGCGCCACGAGATCCACTCGGTGAGCAGGCCGCCGACGATCAGGCCGATGGCGAAGCCGCCGCTGGACATCGCGGAGAACAGCGCCAGCGCGCGGACCCGGGCCTTGGCTTCGGTGAACGTCGTCGTGACCAGGGCCAGGGTGCTCGGGCCGGCCATCGCGGCGCCGACGCCCTGCAGGACGCGGGCGGCGATGAGCAGCGCGGCCGAGCCGGCGAGGCCGCCGGCCAGCGACGCGACGGTGAACAGCGCGGTGCCCGCGACGAACATCCGGCGCCGCCCGAACAGGTCGCCCGCCCGGCCGCCGAGCAGCAGCAGGCCGCCGAAGACGAGGCTGTAGGCCGTCATCACCCAGGACAGGCCGGTGGGGGTGAACCCCAGGTCGGCCTGGATGCGCGGGAGCGCGACGTTCATGACGGTCGCGTCGAGGATGAGCATGAGCTGGCAGGTCAGGATGATGGCCAGGACCAGCCCGCTGCGGCGCGCCGGGGCAGGCGCGACCGCACGATGGATCGTCTGCTGGGACAAGGGATACTCCCCCGAGGAGTAAGAGAGCGAAGCGGAGAATTTCTCCGCTTGCGTGTGATCCGATAATATGGAGAGCGTCTCCGGATGCGCAAGTGAATTCGGAGAATCTCTCCGGTTGAGTGGCGAGGAGGCCGGGATGCCGGGTGCGGACTCGGAGCGTCCGATGCGGGCGGACGCGCGGCGCAACTACGAACGCATCGTCGCGACGGCGAAGGACCTCTTCACCGCGCAGGGGGCCGACGTGCCGCTGGACGACGTCGCGAAGAAGGCGGGCGTCGGCGCGGGGACCCTGTACCGGCACTTCCCGACGCGGGAGAAGCTGTTCGAAGCGGTCTACCGCGACGAGATCGAGGTGCTCGCCGACCGCGCGTACGTCCTGCACGACGAGCTGCCGCCGTGGGAGGCCCTCGAAGCCTGGCTGGGGGAGCAGGTCACCTGGGTCGTGGAGCGGCACAAGCTCGCCACGATCCTCAAGGAGTCGATCGACTCGGGCTCGGAGACCTTCCAGTACTGCCAGGTCCGGCTGCGCGAGGCGGTCGGGGTGCTGGTCGACGCGGCCGCGGGGCTGATCCGGCCCGACGTCGCGGGGCCCGACGTGCTCCGGCTCGGGCACGGCGCCGGGATGGCCGTGCGCAACTGCAGCCCGGAGGACGGCAAGCGGGTGCTGACGGTGATCCTGGACGGCCTGCGCGCGTGACGCAGGCCGTCCGGGGGGACTAGCTGCCGATCCCGGTGAGGGACCGGACCTCCATCTCGGCGTGCTTGTCCGCGTCCGCCTTCGGCCGGCCGACGAGGGTGCCGACGAACCCGCAGAGGAACGAGAACGGGATCGACACCAGGCCCGGGTTCTTCAGCGGGAACCAGGCGAAGTCGATGCTCTTGAAGATCGCGTCCGGGGCGCCCGAGACGACCGGCGAGAAGAGCACCAGGATCAGGCTCGCGGCGAGGCCGCCGTAGATGCCCCACAGCGTGCCGGTTGTGTTGAACCGCTTCCAGAACAACGAATACAGCAGCGTTGAGAGGTTCGCCGACGCCGCCACCGCGAACGCCAGCGCCACCAGGAACGCGATGTTCTGCCCGTTCGCCAGCACGCCGCCGACGATGGCCAGCGCCCCGACCACGATCGCGGTCAGCCGCGCCACCCGGACCTCGTCCGCCGGTTCCGCCTTGCCCTGCTTGAAGATGTTCGCGTAGACGTCGTGGGCGAAGGACGCCGACGCGGTGATCGTCAGCCCGGCCACCACCGCGAGGATCGTCGCGAACGCCACCGCGGCGATGATGCCGAGCAGCAGCGTCCCGCCGACGTGCAGCGCCAGCAGTGGGGCCGCCGAGTTCTCCCCGCCGGGCGCGGCCTTGATCTCGTCCGCGCCGACCAGCGCGGCCGCGCCGAAGCCGATCACCAGCGTGCACAGGTAGAAGAGGAACATGCACGCCGTCGCCCAGACGACGCTTCGCCGCGCCTCGCGCGAGTTCGGCACGGTGTAGAAGCGCATCAGCACGTGCGGCAGCGCCGCCGCGCCGAGCACCAGCGCCAAGGCCAGCGACACGAAGTCCAGCTTGGTGGTGCCGTTCTTGCCGTACGAGCCGCCCGGCTCGAGGAGCTTGTCGCCCAGCGGGCTGTTCTCCGCCGCCGACGAGAGCAGGTTCGAGAACGAGAAGCCGAACTTGCCGAACAGGAACACGGTCAGCAGCGCGCCGCACAGCAGCAGGATGGTCGCCTTGATGATCTGCACCCACGTGGTGCCCTTCATCCCGCCGACCAGCACGTACAGCACCATGACCAGCCCGACGACGCCGATCACCAGCGCCTGGCCGAGCTTGGAGTGCACGTTCAGCAGCAGGGCGACCAGGCCGCCCGCGCCCGCCATCTGCGCCAGCATGTAGAAGAAGGAGATGACCAGCGTCGACGTCGCCGCCGCCGCGCGGACCGGGCGCTGCTTCATCCGGAAGCTCAGGACATCGCCCATCGTGAACCGGCCGGTGTTGCGCAGCAGCTCGGCGATCAGCAGCAGGTCGACCAGCCAGGCGACGAGGAAGCCGATCGAGTAGAGGAAGCCGTCGTAGCCGTGCATCGCGATGGCGCCGGCGATGCCGAGGAACGACGCGGCCGAGAGGAAGTCGCCCGAGAGCGCGATGCCGTTCTGGCGGCCGGTGAACGCGCTGCCCGCGGCGTAGTAGTCGGCCGTCGAGGAGTTCCGGGAGCTGGCCCGGTAGACGACGTAGAGCGTGATCGCCACGAACAGGGCGAACACGACGGTGTTGACCAGCGGGTTGCTGGCCGGGGCGGCTTCGGCGGCGAGCGCGGTCATCGGCGGGGTCCTTCCGGCAGGCCCGCGCGGGCCCGCAGCTCGGCGACGCGCGGGTCGACGTGGCGGCGCGCGTAGCGGAGGTAGAGCCAGGTGACCAGCGCCGTGCTGGCGAACTGGCCGATGCCGAGCACGATGCCGACGTTGACCTGGCCGAACACCTTGCGGCTCATGAAGTCGTGGGCGTACGCGGCGAGCAGCACGTACGTCATGTACCAGGCGAAGAAGGCGAAGCTCATCGGGAAGACGAAGGCCCGGAACCGCCGCCGCAGCGAGACGAACTCGGGGCTGGCCTGGATCCCGGCGTAGTCGGGACCCGTCGGGGGAGCGGGTCGTCGGTGCTGGGTGCCGGGCGGGCGGTCTCCGGTGAACAGGGCCGGCATCTGGCCGGTCTCCTCCATCGGGTTGCCCGCCGCGGGACGCGCGACGTCGTACATGGGTGCCTCCGGCAGAGTGCCTCCGTGGTGGCGGGCCCCGGGGGACACCTGCGGGCAGGGTCCGGGCCGCCCTTGCGGACTGCGAGGCGAACATCGTAACTAGGCCGTCCGGCGGACACCGGAGGCGGCCGGTCGATCTCCGCGTGCGGAAGCGGTGGTATTCGATTTCCCGTCGAAAGCGTCGAATACCCGATCGCCACAAGATCACGGGCAGATCACCCGTCATGATGAAAAGAATTGTGACCGGCCGTTGTCGCATCCGGCCTACGCTGCGGCGAACGGGTTAACTGTCCTGGACGATCGTCCAAATCGATCACTCAGCGTGGCTGACGTAGCCTTCATCGCGCCGGAGAGTGTCGCTCGTGGGTGGGCGTGGCGGCGAAGATCCACTGGTCAACCCGCGGTCTCGAAAGAAATCACCAGGTTGGGGCATGGTGGCGCGGAACGCCACAACATCGGGCACATCTTGAGACTTGACCCACCCGATGGGGGTACGGAGTGTAGATCGTCCGAGGTACTATGCTGCCCTGCATGGGCTAATCGGGTGACGTCCGGATGCCTGGGTGAGACGCGTCCGGTAACCGGAATTCCCTCTTCGGGGGCAGTGAGGTCGAATGTCGAGGGCGGTTCCCGGCCCGGAAAGCACTTTTCGCAGGTCAGCGCCCGAGTGGGGAACAAAATTGACCGGCCAGGCATCGGGGGTACGATTCTTTGGCCCAGCTGACCGCAGCGATCGATTGGCACCGATAAAGTTGATCTCGACGACCGTGCAGAACGCAAATTGCGCCGTGCACGTGCACAGTCCCTTGCACGGGACCGCGGGACCTTCGCAACGGTGCCTGCGCGCGGCCGGCCGGGCGGCCGGGGACGAGCGCGGGCACCGGGGGCGCGGCAGGGCGCGGACGGCACGACCGTCCGCACGCCCGCCGCGAGCCGGGACGCCGTGCCGCCGACGCGGATCCATGACGCCGGACAGGGAGTCACTCACGTGACCGTTGCAGGAGAAGGTCAGGTGCCCGTGGGGGAGCTGCTCGGCCGAGCACCCCGGCGGTCCAAGGGGAAGGACGCGTGGCGCGCCCTCGTGCGCTGGCGCGACTGGAGCCTGCCCGTCAAGCTTTCGGCCGTCACCGTCGTCCCCATCGTCCTCGCGCTGGTCCTCGGCGTCACGACGATCGCGGGCCAGGTCGGCCGCTCGGACGAGTACCAGCGGCTCGACCGGCTCGTCGCGCTCGGCGGCCAGACGCGCGCGCTCACCGGCGCGCTGCAGCAGGAGCGCACGGTCACCGCGGCGATGCTGACCGAGGGCACCGTCGGCGGCACGCCCGAGCTGACCGCGGCCCGCAAGGCCACCGACGCCGCGGCCGGGCCGTTCACCGCGGCGCAGGCCCGCGCGGGCGAAGCCGAGCCCGGCGTCGCCGGTGCCGCCGGCGCGGCCGGCGCACAGGTCAACAACCTCGGCTTCCTCCGTCGCCAGGTCGACGGCGGCCAGCTCGACCCGGCCCAGGCCGTCACCGCCTACTCCGGGATCACCGGATCGCTGATCAGCCTCGACACCGCGGCCACCGCGGGCGAAGGCGACGGCACCCTCGGCGGCACACCCGCCGGGCTGCACGAGCTGCTCGTCGCGGGCGAGCAGGTGTCGCTCAGCCAGGCGCTGGTCTCCTACGGCATCGCGCGCGCCTCGCTGTCCCCGAGCGAGCTGGCGACGTTGCGCGCCGCCGAACTGCGGCTGGCCGACCGGCTCGTCGACTTCCGGTCCGCGGCCGGCGACACGCTGCAGCGCGACTTCGCGGCGATCGCCGAAGGCAAGCAGGCGCAGAGCCGGGCGCGGATGGTCGAGTCCGTGCTGAACGCGCAGCCCGGCACCGTCGACGACGCCTTCCGCGCCCTCTCGGCGGCGGACTGGAACGCCGCGTCCACGGGGATGCGGAAGGAGATCAGCCAGGTCGCCGACCGGCTCGGCGCGTCGGCGGCGGACACCTCGGCGCGGCTGGTCGACGACGCCAGCAGCGGCGCGGGCCTGCTCGCGGTGCTCCTGTTCGCCGCCATGGTGCTCGCCGTCGCGGTCGTCTTCCTCATCACCCGCCAGCTGCTGCGCTCGCTGAAGGCGTTGCGGCGCAGCGCCCTCGACGTCGCCGAGACCGCGCTGCCCGAAGCGGTCCGCAACATCCAGGAGGGCCGCGCGCAGGGCACGGACATCGTGCCGGTGCCGGTGCGGACCGACGACGAGGTCGGCGAGGTGGCGCGGGCCTTCGACAAGGTGCACCACCAGGCGCTGCGGCTGGCGACCGAGCAGGCCGCGATGCGCACCGGCTTCGGCAGCGTCTTCGTCAACCTGTCGCGGCGCAGCCAGAGCCTCGTGCAGCGGCAGCTGCAGCTGATCGAGCAGCTGGAGCGCGACGAGGAGGACGCCGACCAGCTCGCGACGCTGTTCCAGCTCGACCACCTCGCCACCCGGATGCGGCGCAACAACGAGAACCTGATGGTGCTCTCGGGCGCCGAGCCGGGCCGCCGGTCCGGCAAGCCGGTCGGCACCACCGACATGCTCCGCGCCGCGGTCTCGGAGATCGAGCAGTACCAGCGGGTCCAGGTGCAGCCCCCGCCCCCGGCCCGGATCGTCGGGTACGCCGCGAGCGACCTGATGCGCCTGGTCGCCGAGCTGCTGGACAACGCGACCGCGTTCTCCGCGCCGGAGACGTCGGTGACCGTCGCTTCGCGGCTGGGCGAGGACGGTTCGCTGAACGTCGACATCCTCGACAAGGGCATCGGCATGAACGAGGCCGAGGTCGCCGAGGCGAACACCCGGCTGACCGAAGCCGGCTCGGTCGACCTGGCCACCTCGCGCCGGATGGGCCTGTTCGTCGTCGGCCGGCTGGCCAGCCGGCACCGGATCGGGGTGTCGCTGCACGGCGGCAAGGACATCGTCGGCGTCCGCGCGACGGTCGTCGTGCCGGCGGAGCTGGTGATGCCGGTGACCGACGGCCCGCTGACCGGTCCGATCGGCTCGCTGCAGCAGCACCCGGCGAGCCCCGCGGCGGGCAACCCGCTGCCGCGGCGCCAGACCAACGGCCACTCCCGGCCGCGGCCGCTGGTCCCGCAGCAGCCGGCGATGGGTGAGGAGCGCTGGCCGTCGGCGAGCGACCTCGCCGGGCTGACGAACGGCCACGGGCCGGCCGACCGCCCGCCGTCGGACCGCGAGATTTCGGGGACCGCGTTGTTCTCGCCGCTGCCGAAGGACGAGGAAGCCCCGCCGCCGCGTCCGACGCTGCCGCCGGTGCCCGCGGTGCTGCCGGTGCCGGACCCGCCGCGCGCCGGCGACCTGCCCTCGGGCAAGGACCTGTTCTCCGCCAACGAAACGACGTTGAGCGACTGGTGGCGCCAGGCGACCGCGAAGCCGGAGCCGGCCCCCGCGCCCAAGCGGGCCCCGGACCCCTCGGAGACGACGCCGATCTTCGACGAGATGCTGTCGGCGTGGTTCCGCGAGGACAAGCCGGCCGCTCCGGAAGAGCCGGTCGCGCAGGAGGCGGAGCCCGCCGTCGCGGAAGAGGTGCGGAGCTGGGACTTCGCGAGCGACGAGAACTTCCGCACGGTCCAGGCGGTCACGAAGTCGGAACCGACGGCGTTCACGGACAAGGGCCTCCCCCGCCGCAGGCGCGGCGAGCAGCTGCTCCCGGGCAGCGCGACCCCGACCCCGCCGGCCCCGGCCCCGGCCCCGGCGCGTTCGGACCTCCCGGTCCGCGACCCGGCGGACGTCCGGGGGAGGCTGAGCAGCTTCCAGCAGGGCGTGACCCGCGGACGCCAGCAGGCCCGCCAGGCGGCGGCTTCGGCTGGTGGTTCGGGGCAGGCCGGGACCGCGGCTCAGGGTGGGGCGCAGCCGCAGGCAGGGGCTCTGGGACAGGCCGGGAATCTGGCCCAGTCGGGGTCGGCGCAGCCGCGGACCGCAGGTCAAGGCGGTGCGCAGTCGCAGGCCGGCGCTCCGGGGCAGGCCGGGAACGCTGCCCACGCGGGTTCGGTTGAGGCCGGGACCGCGGCCCAGGGCGGTGCGCAGCCGCAGGCCGGGAGCCCTGCCCAGCCCGCTTCGGCGCAGCCTGGGACCGCAGCTCAGGCCGGCGCTCCGGCGCAGGCCGGGAATCTGGCCCAGCCGGGGTCGGCGCAGCCCGGGACCGCAGCCCAAGGCGGCGCGCAGCCGCAGGCCGGCTCTCCGGGGCAGACCGGAAACGCTGCCCACGCGGGTTCGGTTCAGGGCGGTGCACAGCCGCAGGCCGGGAACCTTGCCCAGCCGGGTTCGGCGCAGCCCGGGACCGCAGCTCAGCAGTCGTTCGCGCAGGGACTCCAGCCCGGCGCGCTGCCCCGGCCGGGACGGCCGGCGGTCCCGCCGAACGGGCTCCCGCAGCGGCGACAGCAGGGTGCCTCGGCGCAGCCGAACGCCCTCGACCAGCCCGGCGACCGCCCGGCTTCCCCGGAGGCCGGCGAGCCGGCAGCTCGGGAAGCCGGCCGGCTGCCGAGCCGGCGGCCGCGGCCGTATCGCCAGGCGCCCGTCGACCCGGCGGACCAGCCGACGGCCTTCCAGGAAGCGGTTCCGCCGCAACCCGGCGACCAGGGCGAGCAGCCCGACGTCTTCCAGGAAGCGGCGGCGCCCGGCGACCAGCCCACGGTCTTCCAGGAAGCGCCGCAGCCGGGCGACCAGGCCACCGTCTCCCAGGAGGCAGCGGCGCCGCAGGGCGGCGACCAGCCCACCGTCTTCCAGGAGGCGGCGCAGCCCACCGTCTTCCCGGACTCCGGGCAGCTGCCCACCCCGGAGACCGCCGCTCTCCCCTCCCGCCGCGGCTCCGCGCCCACCCCCGAAACCCCCGCCCCGCGCCGGGAAGAGGTCACCGCCGAGTGGAACTTCGGGACCGATGACGGCTGGCGGGCGGTGCAAGCGGTGTCCCAGTCGGCACCCGCCACCTTCACTTCGGCAGGATTGCCCCGGCGCCGTCGCGGGGAGCAGCTGCTTCCGGGCAGCGCCGGACCGCCCACCGGGGCCACGGCCCCCCGACCACAACGGGACGCACACGACGTGCGCGGCCGCCTGCGCAGCTTCCAGCAGGGCATCGAGCGCGGGCGCCACCGCACCGCTCGGGCGACCGAGACCAACCACGAGACACTGGAGGGTGAATGACCTCGCCGAGTAGCGCGCAGCCGACGCAGAATCAGTTCGGCTGGCTGGTGAACGACTTCGCGGAGCGGGTGCCCGGCGTGGCCCACGCCGTGGTCGTCTCGGCGGACGGCCTGCTGCTGACCGCGTCGAACCGGCTCCCGCTCGACCGGGCCGACCAGCTCGCCGCGGTCGCCTCCGGCCTGGTCAGCCTCACCCAGGGCGCCGCGCGGTGCTTCGAGGCCGGGGCGGTCAACGAGACCGTCGTCGAGATGGAGCTGGGGATCATGGTGCTGATGTCGATCAGCGACGGGTCCTGCCTCGCCGTGCTCGCCGCCCCCAACTGCGACATCGGGCAGGTCGCCTACGAGATGACCATGCTCGTCGACCGCGTCGGTCAGATCCTCACCCCGGAGCTACGCGCCCAGCTTCAGGGCTCCGGGGGATCGCTGATCGGCGAACCGGTGGGATGATGGCGCGATGAGCACGGGGTCCGGATTCAACGGCGAACCACCCGCGGGGCAGCAGCCCGCCGGGCGAGGGGACGACGGCACGTTCGCCGACGTCCTCAACGGGTTCACCCTGGATTCCGGCCGTGCCCGCCGGAAGCGCAAGAAGAGCAAGGAGTCCCCGCCACCCCCGGCCGCCGGTGCGCACGCGGCCGCGGAACCGCCGGCGCCCGCGCCGTCGGCCGACCAAGGAGATCGTGTGACCTCTTTAGTCTCGCCCCCCGGCAGTACCGACGGGGACAGTCCCAGGCCGGGTGGGCTGTTCGACCCCGGCCCGCCCAGCGGCGAGTTCATCATGCCCGCGGTGTTCGAGCAGCCGCCGGCGCCCGAGGACCTGACGGCGATCGTCCGGCCCTACGCTTTGACCGGCGGCCGCACCCGGGCGAACTACGCCCTGGAGCTGGAGACACTGATCTCCGCGAAGGACTACGCTGCCACCGGTGGCTTCCCCGAGGTGGCCGCGGAGCAGATCGAGTGCATCTCGATCATGGAAGAGTGCCGGACCCCCCGTTCGGTCGCCGAGATCGTGTCGGCCCTGCGGGTGCCGCTGGGGGTGGCCCGGGTGCTGATCAGCGACGCGGCCGACGCGGGGCTGGTCACGGTGCACAAGACGATAACGGGCAATGACGGCGCCGAGGCACATCTGGTGTTGATGGAAAGGGTTTTGAGTGGACTCCGTCGGCTTTAAGGCACCGCGGGACACCGCGCCCCCGACCATGACATCCGCCAAGATCGTGGTGGCTGGTGGCTTCGGAGCGGGGAAGACGACCTTCGTCGGGTCGGTGTCGGAGATCGTGCCGCTCACCACCGAGGCGATGATGACCGACGCCAGCGTCGGCGTCGACAACCTCGACCACACCCCGAGCAAGTCGACGACCACGGTGGCGATGGACTTCGGCCGGGTGTCGCTGGACGCGGACCTGATCCTCTACCTGTTCGGCACGCCCGGGCAGCAGCGGTTCTGGTTCATGTGGGACGACCTGGTCCGCGGCGCGATCGGCGCCGTCGTGCTGGCCGACACGCGCCGGCTGGCCGACTCGTTCGCCCCGATCGACTTCTTCGAGGACCGCGGCCTGCCGTACATCGTCGGCGTCAACACGTTCGACGGCGTGCTGGAGCACGACATCAACGACGTGCGCGAGGCGCTGTCGATCGACCCGAACATCCCGATCGTCCGCTGCGACGCCCGGGACCGCGAGTCGACGAAGCAGACGCTGATCACGCTCGTCGAGTACGCGATGCGCCAGTGGATCGCGCTGCGGGCGGCCAAGTCCCGCTGACGCCGCCCCGGGCGAGCACCGGAGCGATCGCGCGCGGGGAAGCGCGGGATCGCCCGGTGTCTCACGAGCGCGCCGTCAGTACTCGTCGTGGCGGCGCCACCACGAGCCGGGCGCGTCCTCGCCGTGGGCGCCCTCCTCCCACGCCTCCTGCCGCCCCAGCGGCGTGACGTCGAGGTAGCGGTGCGAGGCCAGGAACATCTCGCCGCCGCGGCCGGAGGTGAAGTACGTCCGGTAGACGTCGTCGCCGTCGCGCAGGAACACGCTGACGCCGAAGCCCATCCCGACGCCGCAGTCCTCGGTGAAGCCGCTGCCGTGCGCGGACACCCACGGCACGTCCCAGCCCATCCGCGTCCGGTACCGCTCGATCTCCGGCAGCGTCGCCGGCGCGACGATCTTGAGCGTGACGTCGCGGGCGTGCAGGTGCGCCAGGTGCGGCATGTTGTCGACGAGCAGGGAGCAACCGGGGCAGCCCGCTTCGTCGCCGGGGTGCAGCATGAAGTGGTAGACGATCAGCTGGCGGCGGTCGTCGAACAGGTCGAGCAGGCTGACCGGCCCGTCGGTGCTCTCGAACCGGTACTTCGCGTCGAAGCGGACCATCGGCAGCCGGCGGCGTTCGGCGGCAAGCTGGTCGGCCGCCTTCATGTGCGCCTTCTCCTTGGCCAGCAGCGCGTCGCGCGCTGCCTGCCAGTCCTCCGGCGAGACGATCTCGGGCAGGGTGGCGGTCATCGGGCGTCCTTTCCTCGGAGGTGGCCGGTCAGGTCTTCGAAGCTGGAGGTCCAGCCCTCGTCGTGGTCGTCGCGTTCGGCAGCGGTCGGGAAGCCGGTCTGGGTGAACGTCATCTCGGTCTTGCCCCCGAGGTCGGCGAACCCGATCTCCACCAGCGTCTCCGGCTCCCGGGCTTCCCAGGCGAAGGTGAACGCGAGCCGTTCGGGGGCGTCGACCTCGCGGTAGACACCGCCCACCCAGAGGTCCTCGCCTTCGGGGGAGTGGATGCAGGCCCGCCAGCGGCCGCCGGGGCGCGGGGCGACGGTGACGGCGGTGCAGGTGAAGCCCTGCGGACCGAACCAGCTCGCCACGTGGTCCGGTTCGGTCCAGGCGGCGTAGACGAGCTCGCGCGGGGCGTCGAAGACGCGCGTGATGGTCAGGTCAGGCATCGCCGGTCAGCCTCCTCAGGTGGTCCTCGAGGCGGTCGAACCCGCCGTCCCAGAACTGCCGGTAGGTCGCGACCCAGTCGGCGACGTCTTCCAGGGGTTTCGCCTCCAGCCGGCAGGGCCGCCACTGGCGCGTGCGGCCGCGGGTGATCAGCCCGGCCTGTTCGAGCACCTTCAGGTGCCGCGAAACGGCGGGCAGGCTCATCGTGAACGGTTCGGCGAGCTCGTTCACCGTCGCTTCGCCCGCCGAAAGCCGGGCGAGGATGGCGCGCCGGGTCGGATCGGCGAGGGCGGAGAACGTGCGGCTCAGCTGGTCAGTCGTCATTTCAGCACCTTGTTAATTAACGGACTCGTTAAACATAGCGCCGAACAGGGCACTGTCAAGTTCTCCCGGTGGGCCCTGAGATCCGCGTCACGGGTCCTCGGGTTTCCAATAGTAGGAAGTCAAAGTATTTTGGAGGGATGAGCAGCGAGCTGTACCGCCCCGTGCACCCCGTCCGGTTCGTGACGGCGTCGAGCCTCTTCGACGGTCACGACGCGTCGATCAACATCATGCGGCGGATCCTGCAGTCGCAGGGCGCGGAGGTCGTCCACCTCGGCCACAACCGGTCGGTCGACGAGGTCGCCACCGCGGCCATCGCCGAGGACGTCCAGGGTGTCGCCATCTCTGCTTACCAGGGCGGGCACGTCGAGTACTTCTCCTACCTGGTGGAGCTGCTGCGCGAGCGCGGCGCCGGCCACATCAAGGTCTTCGGCGGCGGGGGCGGGGTGATCGTGCGCGAGGAGATCGAACTGCTGCACTCGCGCGGCGTCGCCCGCATCTTCTCGCCCGAGGACGGCTACGAGATGGGCCTGCCGGGCATGATCAACCTGATGATCAAGGCCTGCGACACCGACCTCGCGGCCGAGGCCCCCGCGCTGGACAAGGTGCTCTCCGGGGACGTCGCTTCGCTGTCGCGCGTCATCACCCAGCTGCAGGCGGAGAAGCTGCCCGCCGAACTGCTGAGCGGCCTCACCGAGGCCGCGGGCAAGCGCGAGGTGCCGGTTCTGGGCATCACCGGCACCGGCGGCTCGGGGAAGTCGTCGCTCACCGACGAGCTGATCCGCCGCTTCCGCCTCGACCAGGAGGACAAGCTGCGGATCGCGGTGCTCGCCGTCGACCCGTCGCGGCGCAAGGGCGGCGGAGCGCTGCTCGGCGACCGCATCCGGATGAACTGCCTCGACGGCTCCCCGGTGTACTTCCGCTCCCTGGCCACGCGCACGACTTCGGGCGAAATCCCGGCCGGGCTGAGCGAGTCGATCCTGGCCTGCAAGGCCGCCGGCTTCGACCTGGTGATCGTCGAGACGCCGGGCATCGGCCAGGGCGACGCCGGCATCGTCGACTTCGTGGACGAGTCGCTGTACGTGATGACGCCGGAGTTCGGCGCCGCGTCGCAGCTGGAGAAGATCGACATGCTCGACTTCGCCGACGTCGTCGCGATCAACAAGTTCGAGCGCCGCGGCGCCGAGGACGCCCGCCGCGACGTCGCGCGCCAGCTGGTGCGCAACCGCGAGGCCTTCTCTTCCGCGCCGGAGGACATGCCGGTGTACGGCACGAGCGCGGCGAAGTTCAACGACGACGGCGTCACCGCGCTGTACCAGCACCTGCGCGGGATGCTCGCCGAGCGGGGCCTCGGCGTGTCCGCGGGGACGCTGCCGCAGGTCGAAGGCAAGGTCTCGACCGACGCGTCGACGATCATCCCGGGCAACCGGTCCCGCTACCTGGCGGAGATCTCCGACACCGTGCGCGGCTACCACGCCGACACCGCGAAGCAGGTCGCCGCGGTCCGCAAGCGCGAAGCCCTGGCGCTGGCCCAGGCGGAACTGTCCAAGGTGGACGCGTCCACCGACGCGCTGGACGGGCTGCTCGCCGCGGCCGAGTCCGATGTGGACGGCGAGTCGACAAAGCTCCTCTCGCGCTTCCGCGAACTGGCCGAGGAGTACCGCCAGGACGAGCTCGTCGTGAAGATCCGCGACAAGGAGCTGCGCACGCAGCTGTGGCGCGAGACGCTGTCCGGCAACCGGATCCCGCGCGTGGCCCTGCCGCGGTACGCGGAGTCCGGCGAGCTGCTGTCGTTCCTGCGCCGGGAGAACCTGCCGGGATACTTCCCTTACACGGCCGGTGTTTTCCCGTTCAAGCGCGACGGGGAGGACCCGGCGCGGATGTTCGCCGGCGAGGGTGACGCGTTCCGCACCAACCGCCGGTTCAAGATGCTTTCGGCCGACTCCGAGGCCAAGCGCCTCTCGACCGCGTTCGACTCCGTGACGCTCTACGGCCACGACCCGCACACGCGCCCGGACATCTACGGCAAGGTCGGCACGTCCGGCGTGTCCATCGCGTCGCTCGAGGACATGAAGGTCCTCTACGACGGCTTCGACCTGACCGCGCCGAACACGTCGGTGTCGATGACGATCAACGGCCCGGCGCCGACGATCCTGGCCTTCTTCCTCAACACCGCGATCGACCAGAAGCTCGCGGACTTCCGCGAGGAGCACGGGCGCGAGCCGTCCGACGCCGAAGCCGCCGAACTGCGCGAGTGGGCCTTGAAGAACGTCCGCGGCACGGTCCAGGCCGACATCCTCAAGGAGGACCAGGGCCAGAACACCTGCATCTTCTCCACCGAGTTCAGCCTCCGGATGATGGCCGACATCCAGGAGTGGTTCATCGAGCACGGCGTCCGCAACTTCTACTCGGTGTCCATTTCGGGCTACCACATCGCCGAGGCCGGGGCGAACCCGATCTCGCAGCTGGCGTTCACGCTGTCGAACGGCTTCACCTACGTCGAGTCGTACCTCGCGCGCGGCATGGACATCGACGACTTCGCGCCGAACCTGTCGTTCTTCTTCTCCAACGGCATGGACGCGGAGTACTCGGTGCTCGGCCGGGTCGCGCGGCGCATCTGGGCCGTGGCCATGCGCGAGCGCTACGGTGCGAACGAGCGGTCGCAGAAGCTCAAGTACCACGTGCAGACGTCCGGGCGGTCGCTGCACGCGCAGGAGATGAGCTTCAACGACATCCGCACGACGCTGCAGGCGCTGTGCGCGCTGTACGACAACGCGAACTCCTTGCACACCAACGCGTTCGACGAGGCGATCACGACGCCGTCGGAGTCGTCGGTGCGCCGCGCGATGGCGATCCAGATGATCATCAACAAGGAGTGGGGCCTGTCGAAGAACGAGAACCCGCTGCAGGGTTCGTTCGTCATCGACGAGCTGACCGACCTGGTCGAAGAGGCCGTGCTGGCCGAGTTCGACCGGATCAGCGAGCGCGGCGGCGTCCTCGGCGCGATGGAGACCGGTTACCAGCGCGGCAAGATCCAGGACGAGTCGATCCTGTACGAGCGCAAGAAGCACGACGGCTCGCTGCCGATCATCGGCGTCAACACGTTCCGCAACCCGCGCGCGGGGGAGGACGAGGTCGAGGTCGAGCTGGCCCGCGCGACCGAGGACGAGAAGAAGTCCCAGCTGGACCGCCTGGCGGACTTCCAGCACCGCCACCACGAGGAGGCCCAGCAGGCGCTGAAGGCGCTGCGCGAGGCGGCCACCCGCGGCGGCAACCTGTTCGGGGTGCTGATGGACGCCGCGCGGGTGTGCTCGCTGGGTCAGATCACGGAGGCGTTCTTCGAGGTCGGCGGCCAGTACCGGCGCAACGTCTAGAGCCGCACGCGAAGGTACGCCCGGTCGTCGAACGAGTTCGCGGCCGGGCGCAGGCCCTTCGTTTCCGGCGGGTCTTCGATCATCAGCGGGTCCCGCGCGAGCCGCTCGGCCAGCAGGCGTTCGGCTTCGGCGAGCGTCGGCGCCGGTTCGGGGTAGCCGTCGGTCGTGATGACGACTTCCCGCACGCCCTCGGGCACCGGGAGCACCTCGACGAAGCCGGCCGGGACGTCCCGGCCGTCGATCGCGCCGTAGCCGAGGTGCGGGTCGGGCCGGTTGCGCAGCCCGACCAGTGCGCGCAACAGCTCCCGGACGGCCGCGCGGCCCGGATCGTCGGCCAGGAGCGCCGCTTCCGGAACGCCGTCGGCGAGGTGCGCGCGAAGCACGAGAGCACGCGCCTCGGCCACGACCCGCTCGCCGGACGGGCGCGGCGGCACGGGCGTGGCGTCCAGCAGCACGCGGCCTTCGCCGACGCGCCAGATTTCGCGGCGTGGCCGGTGCAGCACGCAGAACGTCACCGCCGAGCCGGCACCCGGCTCCGGCAGCAGCCCGCGGACCAGCGCGGTCGCGCTGCCGGCGGCCTCGCGCGCCGAACACCTGGCCGGGAGCCCGGCCAGGTGCCCGGCGACGGCTTCGGCCAGCGCGGCGCCGTCGGGTCCGGTGTCCCAGGGCTTCTTCGTCGCGCCGTCGGCGACGCCGACGACGTGCGCACCCGAGATCAGCCGGTCGGCGCACGGTTCGTCGCCGGCGCGCGGCACCACGGACTGTTCGACGATCACCCGGCCGAACGTACGGCCTTCAGCTGCCAGACCGGTACCAGCACCCGGCCGTCGGCGTCGGTGTCCAGCTCGGTCAGCGCGGCCGGGTCCTGGTCCAGGATCGCCCGGACGCTCTGCCGCAGCTCCTCCGGTGTCATCGACGTCGTGTACACCGTCGGCTCGAGGCGTTCGATCGTCCAGTCCTGGCCGACCGTCTCCCGCAGGTTGGCCTCGGTGATCAGGTACGGCGCCGGGAACGCGTCCGGCACCTCCGGCGAGAACGCGAACAGGTGCAGCGTCGCGCCCGGCCGCGTCGCGCGGGTCAGCGCCGCGAGGTACGCGCGCCGCTGCTCCTCGGACAGGCAGTGGTACAGCGCGCTGTCGAGGACCGTGTCGAAACGTCCTTCGTAGCCTTCGAGCTTGGTCGCGTCGGCCACCGCGAAGGTGACGCCCGGCGCGCGCGTCCGGGCCTGCTCGATCGCCGACGGCGCGCCGTCCAGCCCGGTGACCCGCAGGCCGCGCGAGGCGAGCAACGCCGAGTTGTCGCCGAGGCCGCACCCGATGTCGAGCACGTCACCGGTGAACTCGCCGGCGTCGGCCAGCGCGACGACCGCGGGCTGCGGGGCGCCGAGGTCCCACGGCATCTTCCGGCCCATCGGGGTGGCGCCCTGGTACAGCTCTTCGAAGTCGACGTCCTGTACGTCCATGACTGCCCCCTTATTCAACGTATGATGAGATGACTTCATCGTGCACCACGTGTCAACCCGGTGGTAGTCGTTGACTATGAAATTCGGGATCTCGACGTTCGTGACCGACGAAGGCATCCGGCCGGACGTGCTGGGTGCGGCACTGGAGGAGCGCGGCTTCGACTCGCTGTTCCTGGCCGAGCATTCGCACATCCCCGCCAGCCGCGAAACCCCTTACCCCGGCGGCGGCGACCTGCCCCGCGTGTACTACCGCACGCTCGACCCGTTCGTGGCGCTCAGCGCGGCGGCCGTGGCGACGTCGGAGCTGCTGCTCGGCACCGGGATCGCGCTGCTGCCCCAGCGCGACCTGATCCACACGGCCAAGGAGGTCGCTTCGCTGGACCTCGTCTCCGACGGCCGCGCGCTGTTCGGCGTCGGCGTCGGCTGGAACCGCGAAGAGATGCGCAACCACGGCACCGACCCGAAGACCCGCGGCGCGCTGATCGACGAGCAGCTGGCCGCGCTCAAGGAGATCTGGACGAAGGACGAGGCCGAGTTCCACGGCGAGCACATCGACCTCGACCCGATCTTCAGCTGGCCGAAGCCGGTGCAGAAGCCGCACGTACCGATCTACATCGGCGGAGAGAGTGAAGCGGCGCTGAACCGTCTCGCTCGCTACGGCGACGGCTGGCTGCTTCGCGGCTACACGAAGTACCAGGAGGCTCAGCGCGTCCGGGGCTGGCTGGCCGACCAGGGCCGCGAGGACGTCCAGTTCGCGGTGTTCGGCGGGCCGACCACGCCGAAGGTGATCGACGGCTTCCGCGAGGCCGGCGTCGAGCGGTACACGTTCCTGCTGGACACGCTGCCGGAAGCGGAGACGCTGAAGTCGCTCGACGAGCTGGCGAAGGTGGCCTCCGCGCACCGCTGACCGGCGGCTACTTGTCCAGGAGGAGGTGGACCGACAGTTCGAGGCGGTTGGCGACGTCGGCGGCCGACGCGCGGCGCGTCACCCAGGCCACCAGGTTCGCCATCCAGACGTCCGCGACGACGTGGAAGATGTCGCGGTCGGCCTCGGTCGGCTCGGAGATGCCCATGGCCTGGGCGAACATGTTCTCCATCAGCCGGCCGACCTGCTCGACCTCGGCCGCGGCGGAGGTGTCGGCGAACATGAACGCCCGCACCATCGCCTCGGTCAGGTGCGGGTCACGTTGCATCAGCCGGGTGTTGCGGCCGAGCACGAACATCAGCCGCTCGGCCGGCGTCTCGCCGGGGATCGCCTGCCGCTCCAGCTTCTCCTGCGCGCGCTCGAACTCGCGGGCGAGGCCGGAGACGAGCAGGTGGATCTTCGACGGGAAGTACCGGTAGAGCGTGCCGAGCGCGACGTCGGCCTTCTCGGCGACGGCGCGCATCTGGACGGCGTCGTAGCCACCCTTCGAGGCCAGGGCGAGGGTGGCGTCGATGATCCGGCGACGGCGGTCGCGCTGGGCGGCGGAGCCGAGTTCGTCGGCCCCGATCGCGCTCATGCCGTTGCCGCGCGCCTTGGTCTTGCCGGGCATCGGTGTTCCCCCGTCCTTCGGAACTTGTTCCAGTTCAGGACGTAGCGTACCTCTCCTGGCGAAACGTTCAACAATTGACCCACTGGCCGAAAAACTGTAACACGTTCTACACTCGCGAGTAGTGTCCCGTCCCGCGAGGAGGCCCCATGCCGGTCGCGCTCACCGAGGAACAGGCCGCGCTGGCCGAGGCGATCCACGCCTGGGCGAGCGCGCACCCCCCGCGAGAGGCGGTGCGCGCGGCGGAAACCGGGGCCGGGCTGCCGGCCGGGTTCGCCGGGCTCGGCCTGTCCGGCGTCGCCCTGCCGGCCGCGGTGGGGGGTGCCGAGGGGAGTGTCGCCGATCTGGCGGCCGGGCTGGCCGCGGCGGCGGAGGAACTCGTTCCCGGTCCGGTGCTCGGGACCGCGTTGGGTGGCCTCCTGCTCACGGAGGTCCCGTCGGCGAAGGAACTCCTCGAAGCGGTCGCCGAGGGGGAAGCGTCGATCGCCGTGCTGCTGGAACCGCTGGAGGACGGCGTCAGCGGGCCCGTGCCCGGCGCCACTCCGGAGTCCTGGCTGCTCGTGCCGGTCGACGGTGGTCACGTGCTGCTCGCGCCCGGGACGCCCGGCGTGACGGTCGAGCCGCTGCCGCCGTTCGACTTCTCGCGTCCGCTGGCGCGGATCCGGTGGTCCGGGGCCGGTTCCGACGTCCTGACCCTGCCACCGGTCCGTCCGTTGGCGGCCACGCTGGCATCGGCCGAGGCGGCGGGGGTGACGCGGCGGTGCCTGACCCTCGCCGTCGAGTACGCCAAGGTCCGCGAGCAGTTCGGCCGGCCGATCGGGGCGTTCCAGGCGATCAAGCACCTGTGCGCCGAGATGCTCTGCCGCGCCGAAGCGGCCGAAGCGCTGGCCTGGGACGCGGCGTCCGGGCAGCACCCGCTTTCGGTGGCGAGCGCGGCCGCCGTCGCGCTCGACGCGGCCGTCGCCAACGCCAAGGACTGCGTCCAGGTGCTCGGCGGGATCGGGTTCACCTGGGAGCACGACGCGCACCTCTACCTGCGCCGGGCCGTCGCGCTGCGGCAGTGGCTCGGGGGCTCGGGCCCGTGGCGCCGGCAGGCGGCCTCGCTGGCGCTGGCCGGGACCGAACGCACTTTGGGCGTCGACGTCGGAGAAGACCCTTCGCTGGCCGAAGAGGTGGCGCGGATCGCGGCGCTGCCGTCGCACCGGGTCGCCTTGGCGGACGCCGGGCTGCTGACGCCGCACTGGCCCGCCCCCTACGGCCGGGGCGCCGACGCCGCGGAGCAGCTGCGGATCGACGGCGCGCTCGCCGCGGCCGGGGTCCGCCGCCCGGACCTGGTGATCGGGGCGTGGGCGGTCCCGACGATCCTCGAACACGGCGACGACGAGCAGCGCGAACGGTTCGCCCGGCCGACGCTGCGGGGCGAACTCACGTGGTGCCAGCTGTTCAGCGAGCCCGGTGCCGGGTCGGACCTGGCGTCGCTGCGGACGGCGGCGCGGCGCGTCGAAGGCGGCTGGCGGCTGACCGGGCAGAAGGTGTGGACGTCGTTGGCGCGCGAAGCCGATTGGGGCATCTGCCTGGCGCGCACCGACCCGGACGCGCCCAAGCACCGGGGGATCACGTACTTCCTGGTCGACATGCGCGCCGAGGGCATCACGACGCGGCCGCTGCGGGAGATCACCGGGGAAGCCGTGTTCAACGAGGTGTTCCTCGACGACGTGTTCGTCCCGGACGCCGACGTCGTCGGCACTCCCGGTGGGGGGTGGCGGCTGGCGCGCACGACGCTGGCCAACGAGCGGGTCGCGCTCGGGAGCGGGTCGGCGGTGGGGGAGAGCGTCCAGGCGTTGGTGTCCATTGTGGACGCTGCCGCGCTGGACGACGTCGCCCTGGACCGGCTCGGTTCGCTGGTGGCCTTCGGGGTGGCGGGTTCGGTGCTGGACCTGCGGGTGGCGTTGCGGCGGCTGGAGGGGCAGGACCCGGGCGCGGAGTCGAGCGTGCGGAAGCTGCTCGGGGTCTCGCACCGGCAGGAGGTCGCGGAGTTCGCGGTGGAGCTGGCCGGGGTGGGGGCGCTGGTCGCGGACGGTGCGGCGCAGCACGAGTTCCTGCTGACGCGGTGCCTGTCCATCGCGGGCGGCACGACGCAGGTGCTGCGGTCGTTGACGGCGGAACGGCTGCTGGGGCTGCCGCGGTGACTTCCTGAGACGGCGCGAATGAGTCATTCGCGACGTGGCGGGTCCCTGACCTGCGGGAACAAGATCATCATGTGACCTGATCAGGCGAAAGTCGCTCTCAACGCTTCGCATCATTTTGCAGTGCTGATCAGCCTCGCGCGTACCGAGCGCGTACCCGCGTACCGCACCGACGAAGATCAACTCTCAACGGAAAGAGGCCGGGGCCGCCCCCATCGGGAAGGCGGCCCCGGCCTCTTTCGTCGTGGCGGATCATGACCGGAGACGGCCGTCAGTGAGCGTCACCGAGTGTTGCATCTCGTCCTTGGTGACCTCTTCGGCCGTCGACTGTCCGACCATGATCGTGTAGACGTTGTGGTCGGCCGGGATGTCGGCGACGGTGAAGTACCACACGCACGCCTGGTCGGCGTAGTGGCCACCGGTGAGGGTCCCAGTGGCGATGACGTCGGACGTGTTCAACTGGTCGGCCACCCGCACCGTGAGGCCGTCTTTCACGTCTGCGAAGTCGTTGAGGCCGCCGCACTCGCCGGACGTCTTCGGGTAGGCGTTCGCCACGAGACGGAACGTGCCGGCCGTCGTGAACTTGCCCGGCGCGGTCGGGGCGGGTGCCTGGGCACAGCCGGCGACGATCAGGCCGACACTGCCGCCGACGACCGCGCCGGCGACCCACCTGGTGATCAAACGTACGGTCTTGGTCACGACGGCCCCGCTTCCCTAAGTTGCGCCCTGTCGGGGATGGTCGCGATGATCTTACGGAGCGTTACGCCGGTCGATCCACGTCGCGCCTTCCCGGCGGGGTTCGAGCGCGTTCGGCACGACGAAGTGGCTAGTTCGTGAACCGCCCGCCCCGTCCGCCCCGCCGATCTTGAAGTTGCACCAGCCCACCCACTGACCGGTTGTGGCCCGGCGCCACATCCGGAGGTCGCCCGGCACGACGGCCTGCAGGTCGATGCCGTGCGGGTAGATCCCGAGCGGTTCCCCGAGCGGGTAGGCCCGTGCGAGGTCGACCCATACGGGCCGGCCTCCGCGGATGGACCGGATGTCGTTCAACCCGGGCGGCGGCTCGGGGTTCGATACGTCGAACATAGGTTCGAGTATGCAACACGTCGACACGCGGCGCGAGAGCCTGGAAAACCCCGGATGCGAAGGAAGGCCCCGCCGACTCGGCGGGGCCTTCGGTGTGCCACATGGGGGGTGGCGCACTCAATCGCGTTGCGATCCCCAAGGTCCGCAGACCTTGCCGGCCCCGCTGACGCAGGGTCCATAACCGTCGTGATGCCAAGTGAATGTGCACCCTCGGGTCAGCTCCGCTCGCACGGAGACGGGAACAGAGGATAGCAGGGCGCCGAACGGTGCGCTAGGGGTCCGGCGGGGACGGGCGCGTTGGGAACCCCCGTGTCGGCCGCCGGGCGGGGCCCGCCCGGCGGGTAAAGCGATGCCGAGGGACGCCCGCCGAGACCGACTCCATTCCGCAGTTCAGCAGTGACAGCCGGTGTCGGTGACCAGCGTCTCACTCCGCCCCCGTATCGTTGTCAACCGCCGGTTGATGAGCCGGCGAATGACCAGAGAGAGGCTTGCCCCGTGCTCGACATCGCCCGCCTCCACGGCGCGACATACGAAGAACTCAACGCCATCACCCGCCTCGACACCACCAAAGGGCACTCGTGGATGACGATTGTCGATGACGTACGCGAGGCCGTCATGAAGGCGAACAGTGAAGGGAAGTTCGACGACGGCGACCGAGACGGCACATACCACCTCATCGCGAAAACGCTAGTTCCGCGGCGTCCCACCGATCGCGGTTCGGAGTTCGGGCAGATCGCCGCCGCGTGGCACGTCGACCTCTCGGAGTTCGACGGCGTCGCCCACGAATTCGGTCAGAACGACAAGGGCGAAGACGACGGGCTAGCCGACCTCGGCGACCTCAAGAATCGCACCGCCCACGTGATGTGCGGCCGGGCGCTCTACCTCGCGTACTACGCCGCCGCGCGGAACCTGGTGGCCTGGATCGACACGGAGACCGCGTGACGGAGGAATACACGCCGATGTACGCGCCCGAGAACTGGCCGACACATCGCATGGAGGTCATCCGGTTCGCATCGATCCTTGCGGACAGCATCGCCGAGCACGGCCGCCACAACGGTTTAACCGAGTTCATCCGCAGCACCAAAGACCTCCCGAAAGACCTGATGGCCGGGATGATCGGGATGCTGTTGATCGACTTGCACGATCACCAACGCCGCGATGGGGAAACAACCCTGCTGTCCGTCTCCGGCGACCTGTGGGAAGAGGTAACGCGAGTCCTCGGGCTGAAGGGCCTTCGGATCGACCCGCAACCGTGGACGTGGCGGACCGACTGGCCGGTCTACAACACGTACGCCGCTCACCCCGTCCGCCGGGAACTACCGCCCGAGGCGGGGCCGTCGCGCACGACGTGACCCGTGGTGCGCGAGTGGTGGGTACGCATGGTTGCCGTCGCATGGAAGTACGCCGGAGTGGACTCGCAGTGGATCGCCGGCGCGGTCCGCGCGGCCGCCGCCGCGACGGACGACGCGCGGCCGGCTGGTCCCCCTCGCCGGCCCGACCAGTCTGACGAGCAACCGGAGACTTACCCGTAATTGCAGCAGAGAGCTAATACCGAATAGCACATTGCCTATCGCAGCACGGTGCTATTCATGGCCAGCACAAAGTTATAGCTGCGCCGGGGGCATTCCAGACCGTACGGTGGTCGTACACCGCAAGGCACGGAGGGAAAGCCCAGTGACGCGAACACTCATCGCCACCGTTGAAACGTATCCCGCACGGACCGCGACTGTCCGGACCAGCTACTACGACGACGGCTCGCGCAACTTCCGCCTCTTCGTGGACGGGTGCCGGATCAACGACTACGCGACGAAACGCGGTGTTGAATCGGCCCTGGAAAAGCGCGACATCACGGACGTCACGCCGTGGCTGGTCGACGACTTGGCAAACACGTTGTTCTACCGGATTTACCGATGGGACGAAAACGGAAATCCCGTGTACCCGACCGGATTTCTGTTCGCGGACAGACGTCACGCCCAACAGCGGGTCGACCGATACCACGCCGACCCCCTTCAGGCGGGCCGTGAATACGACATCGAAGAAGTGATGTTGTGACGTGGGAACAGCCCGTCGTCGCCGCCCACGCCGCACGTGTGGCGGCCGCCGACGCCGAAGAGACGATGATCCGCACCGCCATCGGTGCGGGCGCGAAGCCCACGCACATCGCGAAGTGGCTCGGCGTCCGTGGCCGAAACCGGGTCTACGACATCGCGAACCGCCCCGGCCCCGCCGTCATCACCCCGCCGTATCAGCCGCCCACGGTGTTCGTGGCCGCTGACGGGTGCGAGCCCGTGACCGCGCGGCGGGTTGAGACCGTGATGTGGGCCCATGGCTGGCCCACCGTCGTGTCGGCGACCGCCGCATGGCACTTGTGCGTCGCTGGGCGCACGGTGGTGTTGTGCGACATCACGCACGATTCCACGGTGACCGTCGGCGTGATGCGGGCCGACGACACGCCCGGCGACTTCACTATGGCCAACGGCGGCCGGGTGCCCCGTCCCGTTCGCGAAGACGGCATCTTGGACGAACATTTTTTGGCCTGCCTGGTCGCGACCGCCATTGCGGGTGACCAGACGCACGGCGAGTGAATCTCACCCCTTAATCAACCCCCGGACAAAACGGGAAGGCGGATTTGCCATGGCTGCGGAACTCTTCGTTGCGACGCTGGAAACGTCAGGCTTCCGGTTCATGACCGCCGGATCATCGGAACAAGAGGCGCGTGACGTCATGAAAGCGGCGTGGCACGCGCACCGCACGCAGACGGGCGCGACGTGGACGTTCGACGACTTGGCCGACGACGTCAACGTAGTCGCGATGCGGCCGTGGACCGCTCTGCGCGACGGATCGCCGATGAACCTCGGATCGGTTACATACTTCAGAAAGGCGCGACGCCAATGACATACGACCACGCTGAATGCGCGGCGGATCGGCACGACCGCACACCCGCCGACGCCACCGGGACCGACGACGACCAGCCCGCCGACGCCGACGGTCTCATCGTCTGCCGGGACTGCGGGGCGGCGCTGATGTACTGCGAAACGTTCGACGACTACGACCACGCCGACCCGGCGACCCCGCCGTGTTTTCTGATCGGAGCATGATCGCGATGGCTGATATCGCACCCCGGTACGTGGTGCTCGGCGACGGTCTCGAAGTCGCCCACTACGTGTTCGACGTCATGACGGACATGGTCGCCGCGCTGCCGAGCGGCCTGGACGGAGACGCGCAGGCTCGGGCCGACCACATGAACGCGCTGTACCTGCGCGCCGTGGCTCTGATCGCCCAGCGGGTTCGGTCCGAAGTGGCCGACGACATCGCCATGGGCACCGTGCCCGCCGATGTGAAGGCGTTCAGCGATCTCCACGACTACGTCGACGCGAACGAGTACGGCGGCCTGTGCGCCGAGAATTTCGGTCCGACGCGGATGGCGTTCGACGTGCAAAATGTCGTGCACGAATGGCTTGCCGCCGGACGCCTGGACTTCCCGGACATCGACGTCGACGACCCGGTCAGCCGGGAAGCCTGGGCGGTCTTCGGGAATCGGGCCGAGGCGAACGCCCCGGCCCCGTCGGCTGATGTCCAGCCGGCTGACGACCCGTGCGGCGGCGGAGACTCCGAGTACCGCCACATCGAAGAAGCCATCGCCGTCCCGCTCCACGCAGCCCCGGACGGGGCGGGCGGCGGCTGGCGGCTGTGCCTGCGCCATCTCGTTCACGGCTACGAATCGGCGCACACCGTCTACGACGACCCCCGTTTCCAAGTCATCCGGGAGACGTGCGGATGCTCGGGTGACGGGCATGACGACTGGTGCAACGACGACGCCGCCAAACTGGAAAACGCCTCATTCCCGGACGCAACGGCGCTGCTGCACATGCTCGCCGACGCTCTCGGCTACACCGTCGCTTACCCCGGCGGGACGACGGTCCGGTACTACGCCGACCGCAACGACGCGCGTCGGTACTACCGGGTTGAGGGAAGCGGCGTCGCGGTGTGGCAACCGTTCGCGCGCAACTGGGAATCGGTGGACTGCCTGCCGTGCGAACGCGACTTGGAGCCCATCACCCGCCAGCAGATCGCAAGTCCCGCCGCCAAGTGGGCGTTGGGACTCAAGTAAGTCCACGTTCAAGTCCGCGCCGATCAAAGCCGCCCCGTCCCCCGGTCCGCCGGGTGCGGGGCGGCTTTCGTCATGCCCGGGGTTCGCCGTCCGGGACGTCGAACTCACCGTCTCGGGCGCCGAGCCGGAAGGCTTCCCACTCGGCCGGGTCGAAGTACAAGACGACCTCGGGACGGCTGGACTGCCGCATGACGGTCCACGTGACGCCGTCGGTGTGCACGACGTGGGCGTACTCGATCGGGTCGTCGAGGGTCACGCCGGGCGGCTCGGCCCGGACCCACTCCACCGTGCTCAGGTCCAGTTCACGGCGCACGCGGGCCTTGCGGTTGTCGTCGGGGGTGACGGTCATGGCGACCACCGTAGCCGCCGGGCACAGGGCGGCCCGGACGTCGTCCAGGATGGCCAGCCGGCCGGGGTGCGCGTCGATGAGCGCGACGGCCTCGCCGATGGCCCTTCCCCGGGTCACGGCCATCTCGGCGAACATCGCCGTCACCCGGGTCGTGGGGTTGGTTGAGCCGCGGAGCAGGCCGACCGCGTTCAGCGTGTGCGCGGTGGCCATCGGGTTCACGAGGTACGCCGGCGGCCCGCCGGTCTCGTCGCCGTGGTCGGACTGGTCGTCGCCCGTTACGGCGATGATCAGGGCCACCGCCTGTTCGAGGCCCAGCACGTCCTCGAGCCGGCCGCCGGGCGTCCAGGTTTCCTTGCCCGATCCAGCGTCGTACGATGCGGTGGGTTCTTCACTCATCCGAGGGACATCCTTCTGTGTGAATGGGCCCGAACATGAGAGAGTCCCCGGCTCCGCATACTTGCTCTATGCGGTGCCGGGGACTCTCGTCACTTTCCTCGGTACCGGGGGTCTTCCCGCACTAGGGCTATGGCCGCCCACAGGTCCACGTCGGACTGTGGCGCGTTGTTCGCGGCGACGATCTGGATAACGCCATCGAGAACCACATAGCCCGCGTCTTCGTCATCGTCACCCTCGGATGTCCGGACGATTTCGATGTCCATTTACGCTCCATCGTCCCTCTCCCGCCCCCCGGGGTTGGCTACTGTTTCCGTCTCGCTCGGGCCCGAGCTGCACACCCAACCTGAAAAATTCTCAATAATCCTCCATCTCCGTTAATCCATGCGTGAACCCTCATACCGAGGGTGTGCCGTCGCAACTGCGCACACCGGACATTCCTCCATATGGCCCAATGATCATGCACGACCGAGCGGTTTGGAGCACTCGGTTACGCACAGTTACGATTATTCTGCGGGGCTCGCGGGGCGTCGATCGTCGTCGTCGCCACCTCGGATCGCCAGCGTGCGGCTGATCCTCCGTCGGGTGACTGCCAGCTGTGAGGGCGAGCGACGTTCCCGGGAGAACACCACGGCGTCGCCCGGTTCATCTGGCTGGTAGATATGGATGCCGAAGACTTCGGCGACCGCTGCGGTCACCGTCTCTTTGCTCTCTTTCAGTGCCGCCGCCAGAGCGAAGATGGTGTCCGGCGTAGGAAACGCGCGTAACTCGTTGTTGACCATCTTCGAAAGCTGTGCGCGCGACAGGCTGTAGCCGGCCACCCTCGCCCGGAGCACCATGGTTCCGTAGGTCACCCGGCGGAAGCTCGGCAACCGGGTCCCCGGGTTCTTCGTGTTCCGCTCGTCTTTGACGGCGTCCAGAAACGCGTCGTCCTTCTCGGTTTTGTCCTCTTCGTGTAGTCGTTCGTCCTCCTCGGTTCGCGGTTCATCCAATTTGCTCAGAATTAATTCCGGCAACTTCATCGGGGCACCTCTCGCAGGGGTGGTAGGTACACCAGTGACCGTGATCAAACCACAGTTGACAGCAACCGCGTGTTAACAGCCAGTTGACGGGCGCGTCGGGGCGACCTACGGTGAGGACCGAAGATCAACTAGGCCCCGCGCACCACGCAGACGTGTCCTCTGCCGGTCGATGCGCCGAGCGAGGAAGGGCGCTCGGATGACCGTCTACGTGCACGTGCGCGACCTCTCTGAGCTGCGGGAACGCGTCGCCGCTGCGGGCCCGCGCGCAGAGACAGCACGCCGCGCCGGCATGACGCCCCAGCGGCTACATCAGCTTGTGCACGGCGACCGAACCACCGTCGCCGTAACCACCGCCGCCGCCCTCGAAGACGCCTTGAGCGTCGACCGGGGCGCCCTCTTCCGGTTCCCCGACACCGCACTCGCCGCCCCGTACGCCAGCCCGGACGCCGTCGCATGAACGCCGCGACCGAGGCCGCGACCGGCCGCGAGACCACCGCACGCCGCCACGCCGTGGGAGCAACCCTCGCCGACGTAGGGCCCCCACGCGCGGTCTGAACCACCCAACCCCCGGCGCCTGTGGCGCGCCCCGGGGCTGACCCATCCCAAAAACCGGTCACAACAGGGACAGAACCATGCCAGGAGACCGCCCGACCCACGCCGCGACCATCCGACCGGCCTTGGTCGAGATCCCCATGTGGATCACATCTCGACTGGTCCACCTCACCCGCGTCGCCCGGTGGCAGGTCGGCCAACTCGCCGACGCCTACCCCGACACGGCCGTGGAACAGCTCCACGTCGTCGGCCGGCTCGCCATCGCTGCGTGCCTGCTCGACGCCGCCATCACCGCCGCGCCGCTGCTCACGTGAACCGGCCGCGCCCCCGAAAGCCCACCGCACCTCAACCGGAAGGAACATCCGTGGCCCTGCCGACCTGCGACCCGCTCGCCCCGCTCGCCAACTCGCCCGCCGAGCTGATCGCCGCCATCACCACCCCGCACCCGGACACCCCGATCCTCAACGCATGGGTTGAGGCGTTGGGCGCCGCCCGGGTCGCCGCCTTGCTGTCCGACGACACCGCCGAGCCCGCCCCCGACGCGGCGCCAGTCGAACCCGACACGGCAGAACCCGCGTCCGAGCCTGCGCCGACGGATGACGTCGCCGACGCACCCGGCGAAGCCGAGCCCGAGCCCGGCCGCGAGACGACCGGCGGGCCCGACGACCCGGCGGGCGACGACCCGCGGCAGACCGAACCCGACCCCGCGTCCGACGCCGACTGAACGTTCCGCCCGCGTCGCCTTGCCTTGCCCCGGTCCCCGCCGCGTACCTCCGCCGAAGTGAGGAAAGGCGATTTCCCATGCTCGACCCCAAGACGGTCGCACTCGACGCGATCGCGCCGGCCGTCGCCCGCTGGCGGGCCGCCCGATGCGGTGCCGCCCGGCTCGCCGCGACCGCCGCCCAGGCCGAAAAGGACATCATCGCGGCCCTCGGCGACGCCGACATCGGCACCGTCGACGGCCGGCCCGTCGTCCGCCGCGACGTCCAGGAACGCCAGGGCTTCGCGTTCGGGCTGTTCCGCACCGAACATCCCGAACTCGCCGATCGCTACATCACCCGCCGCCGCCGCGAATCTCTGAAGATGCCGCGGCTCGACACCGAAGCGGAAGCGTCATGACCGCCGCCGACCGGCTCGCCCGAATCGCCGACGCGCACGTCCGCGCGATTCTTGAGGGCGGTCTCTTCGACGACTTTTGCATGGAATGCCAACTGCCTTGGCCATGCCCGACCTACGTGTGGGCCACCACCGAACGCAACGTCTGCGCCACCTGGAACCCCCTTGACGACGAGGACGGGGAGGACGGGTGACCATCGACGAATGCCCGCACTGCGGGACATGCTTGCGCGGTAACGAAATTCCCGAAGAGCGTCGCCAGTACTACAGCTACGCCACGCACTACAGCCGCGTCATCGGGCAGGAGATCCGGGGCGTCTACGACGGCGTCTTGTTCTGGTCGTGCCCTGACTGCGGGGGCTGTTGGCACCGCTGGCCGGAAGGCCACTACCTGCGCGTCCGCGCCGAAAACTACGTCACCACAGGGGAAATCTCATGAGCGTCATCCTCTCCGGCAAGCTGCCGCGCGACGATCGCACCAACGGTATCGCCAGCATCGCCGCCGCCCTCATCGCCAACCCCAGCGACGTCCACATCGTCGTTGCCCTGGTCGACTGCCTCAAGATCACGACCAAGACCGAATCCGGCGAGGTCATCCCGGAGGCCCGGATTCGCGCCATCGAAGCATTTCCGGGCGCTACTGCGGACGGTGAAGAGCTGCGCCGTCTCTGGCGCCGAGCCCGGGAACGCCGGACCGGCGAAGTAGAACTCGAACTCCCCATTGAGCTGGAACGCGAACTCGACAGCCTCAAGCCCGCGCCGGCCGAGGGGGATGACGAATGACCCGCACTGGCGATACCTACGTTCGGTGGCGCTCGGGAGCGCCCCGCGAGGGACGCGCGTTCCCACCGCTCGGGCCCGGTCACCCGGCCTATCGGGACGTGTGCCCGGCCTGCGACCACTTCCTAGGTAACGGGCTGCCGGTTCAGATTCTCGCGATCGGACCGACCGACGACGAAGCCCGTGACCGTCATCGCGCCGGCCGTTGGTACTCCGCGCTTGCGTTGCTGTTCCACGCGGCGTGCCTCGGCTCAAACATCGTCGACCTCGCCGATGCCGAGGGGGCGGCGGGATGATCACCTTCGGATCGCTGTTCACCGGCACCGCCGCCCTCGACCACGCTGCGGGCTCCGTGCTCGGATGCGTGCCCGCGTGGTTCTGCGACAACGACAAGGGCGCGTCGAAGCTGCTCGCCTACCACTACCCGCACATTCCGAATCTCGGGGATATCACCGCCGTTGACTGGTCCACTGTGGAACCCGTCGATGTCCTTGGCGGCGGCTTTCCCTGCCAGGATGTGTCTGCCGCGGGCCGCCGCGTCGGCATGGCCCCCGGGACCCGGTCCGGCCTCTGGTCACACATGGCATTCGCCATCGCCACGATTCGGCCGCGCCTGGTGGTCGTCGAGAACGTAAGGGGTCTGCTCAGTGCCAAAGCGCATAGCCACGTGGAACCCTGCACGGGGTGCCTGGGAGACCACCCGAAGAAGCCTGCTTTGCGCGCACTGGGAGCCGTACTCGGCGACCTGGCCGACATCGGGTATGACGCGGTCTGGTGTGGCGTTCGAGCTTCCGACGTCGGCGCTCCGCACCAACGATTCCGCGTCTTCGTTGCTGCTCAAGACACCAACCGCACAGCTGGCGAAGAACGGCGGAAGCCAGCACCCGGACAAGCGGAAGGCCGGTCGGCACGGGCCGACGCTGGCGGACGAAGTGGAACACCTCTTGCCAACGCCGCGGGCATCCGACACGGCGGGCCCGGGTTTGCATGGTCAGGGTGGGGCGGACTTGCGCACGACGATCGCGTTGTTGCCGACACCTCGGGCGACCGACGGGGACAAGGGGAGCCCGAAGCAACGCGGTTCATCGGGCGACATGATGTTGCCGAGCGCGGTGTACGCGCTACTGCCGACTCCGACCGCGACGGACGCGAAGTCGTCGAGCGGTTCGAATCCCGCGTGGGGCCACGGGATGACGTTGACGGACGCCGCGCGCACAGCTGGGGCGCCTATGCCCCCGCGATCGCCCGATGGGCCGCCATCATCGGACGACCAGCACCCGACCCCACCGTCCTCGGACAGCGCGGCGGGCAAGTCCTGAACCCGGCGCTTGTCGAATGGATGATGGGGCTGCCTGCCGGCTACATCACGGCCGTGCCGGGACTGAGCCGCAATGACATGCTGCGGCTCGGCGGCAACGGCGTTGTGCCGCAACAGGCGGCGGCCGCGCTTCGCCGGCTCGTGTCGCTGCTCGATGGGGCGGTGGCGGCATGAAGCCCGAACTCACCGGCGAAACCATCGCGACGATGATCGTGGTCCCGCTGCTCATCGCCGTGGTTTGCGTCGTCGGCGTCTTTTTCTTCGTGGTGTGGCGCTCCCTGCGGGCTCGCGACCACGACGACGCGCCGTTGGCGTTGGCCTGCTGGATCCTCTCCGCGTTGCTCGTGGTCGGCATCGTCGCGGCGACCTGGTGGGGCATGTACCCGTGGGAAGCCGAATACCACCACTGGACGCCGAAATCTGGTGTGGTCGCCACGGTCGATTCGCGCATCGTCCCCGGCGGCGCGGACTCGAAGTCGGTGGAACAGAAGTTCGTGGTGTCGTTCGTCGGCGAAGACCAGCAATACGCCGTCATGGACACCCGCGCCGCCGGCGTCAAGCCCGGCGACCGGCTCACCATCACGTGCGTCCGCCGCTGGCAGTGGAGCGGAACCCCGGGCTACGACTGCAATTTCGTGTCCTTGGAGCGTGGCCGGTGACCAATTACGACCACCCGAACGGGGAGGGTGTGGAATGACCGGCGTCATCGACTCGGCGGCCACGCCGATCCCGCGGGACCGGTTCGGCCGACCCATGGTTGTCCCGCCCGGCGGGCACAAGGCCGTCGGCTATACCCGGTGCACCACCTACGTGTCGTGCCTGGAAGACACCTACAACCTCGGCAAGTGGCAGCAACGCATGGTCGCGATCGGCCTTGCCGACCGGCCCGACCTGCTGTTGGCGGTGTCCGCGAGCCAACGCGACGACAAAGACGGCCTCAACCGCATCGCCGACCAAGCGATGGACGCCGCCAAGGCCGGCGCCGCGTCGACCACTGGCACGGCGCTCCACGCCCTGACCGAGCGCATCGACCGGCGCGAACAGCTGCCGATCGTGCCCGCCGCCCACCTCGACGACCTCGACGCGTACCGGGCCGCCACGCGCGACCTCGAACCGCTCATGATCGAACAGTTCACGGTGTTGGACGAACTCCGCATCGGCGGCACCCCGGACCGGGTCGTGCGGTACCAGGGCAATGCCTACATCGGCGACGTCAAGACCGGGTCGATCGACTACGCCGCAGGCAAAATCGCCATGCAACTTGCGGTCTACGCCCGATCGATGCCCTACGACCACGCGACGGGTGAGCGGTTCCCGTACCCCGAGCCGGTCGACACCAGCCGCGGCATCGTGATCCACCTCCCCGCCGGGACCGGCCGGTGCGAGCTGCATTGGATTGACCTGGACGCCGGTTGGGACGGCGTCCGGCTCGCCGGGAAAGTCCGCGACTGGCGAACCCGGAAGGGCCTGCTCGAACCCTGGGACGTCACCCGCCCGGACACATCGGCGGCGCCCGTCGTCGCCGGCGGCGTGTCCGACAACGTCGCCGCTGCCCTCGCGGAGATCCGGGCAGCGACCACCCTGGACGGGCTCCGCGCCGCCTACCAACAGCACGTCGCGTCCGGTGTGGACGGTGACTTCATCCTCCCGGCCTGCCTCGCGCGGAAGGCCGAATTGGAGGGGGCGGCGTGAGCAGGCTGACTTTGCACACCGTCGTGGCCGACGTCCTCGAATCGCTGCCCCACGCCCTGCGGGAGATCCGGGAACGTCGCGGGATGTCGATCCGGTCTGCGGCCAAAGAGATCGGCATCAACTTCGCGACCGTGTCCCGCATCGAGGCAGGGCGGGACCACCGAGTGGACAACGTCATCGCCGTTCTCCGATGGCTCGACCACCGCCCCGAGGAACACGACGCGACCATGGAGGGACGACCGTGACCAGCCCCATTCTCGAAGAAGACAGCTACGACGCCCACTTGGCGCGGCGACTGGTCCGCGCCGCCGCGGCAGCGGTCTCCCACGAAGAGTGCCGCCAGCTCGGTGGGGGCGACCCGGCCGGCGGCGACGGGTTCTACGCGGCCGGGATCGTTGCCGCGCAAGCCGTCCTGCGCACACTCGCCGAGGCCACCCCCGGCAACGAATACACAGTCGACCTGGACTTTGACAGCCTCGCCGACCTGATCGAGGACTACGCCGCCCGCGTCGCCGACCCCAGCGTGTACCGCGACCGCCGGCCATGGCGCGTCGGCAACCACTACGGCATCCACATCTACGCCGTCAACGGTGACGATGGCGACGACGAATCCATCGGCACCACCCATTCCGCCCGAGTGGCGCGGCAGATCGTGGCCGAACACAACGTCCGGCTCCCGGGGGCGGCGTCGTGATCCACGGAACGATGAGCGGGTACAAGAACCATCGGTGCCGGTGCACCGGATGCCGCGCCGCGCACAACGCGATGATCAACCGCCGCCGCGCCGAGCGGTACGCAGCGCGGGTGCTGGTCAACGGGGTGTGGATCGCGCCGCTCCCGGCCGAGAAGCACGGCCGGGTCACGTTGTACGCGAACTGGGGATGCCGTTGCCAGCCATGCACCGCCGCGGCTAGCGCGTCCTCGCGGCGATCCCGCCTCTCCCGTCTCGCACTGGCCGGGGAGGCGCGATGAACGGGCGCCGTCGCCTCACTTACCACGGGACCGCCCACGGGTACAAGAACGTCGGTTGTCGTTGCGTCGCATGTTCCGAGGCCAACCGCGCCGCCGCCCGCGACGAACGCCACCGGCGGTATGCCCGCCGGCTGCTGGTCGACGGGGTGTGGGTCGCGCCGGTCGCCGCCGAGCGGCACGGCCGGGTCACCACCTACAACGCGTGGGGATGCCGCTGCGAGCCATGCACCGGGGCCGCCAGCGCCGAACGGCAGCGCCTCGCCCGGGTGCGCGCCGAGCGGCAGCGGACCGCGCGGGCGGCGTCATGACCGAGCACGGCAACGCCAGCACGTACGTCAACCACGGGTGCCGGTGCCAGTGGTGCACCGCGGCCAACACCGAACGGGGCCGGGAACAGCGCCGCGTCCGGTTCGCCAGCCGGCGCATCGTCGACGGCGTGTTGGTCGCGCCCGTCCCGCAGCACCGGCACGGGATCGCCAACACCTACACCAACTGGGGATGCCGCTGCGCGCCCTGCGCTGGCGCGCACCGGCGGGCCAGCCGCGATCGGTACTGGCGGCGCGTGGCGGTGACCCGGTGAACCGCCGCCGCTGGTCCGGCGCGACCACCGCGCCCGTCGTGAAACGCCGGCCGTGCCGGTTCGGGTGCGGACGCAGCGTCGACGTGTTCACCGAAAACCACCGGGTGATCCAGCTCGACACCGAACCGCCGGCGGTGACCGTCGACCTGACCACGGTCCACCTGCGGATCTACGAGTATCGAGGCCCACGCATCGGGTGGGTCCCGAAGTTTCTGCCCGAGCGCGGATGGCGAGAGCTCCGCCTACTCCACGAATGCGCGGCAGAGCAACAGAAATTGCGCTAGCACCACACGAGAAGGGCAACACCATGACCGATCTGTTCGACGGTCCCGGCAGCATCACCGGGATCGAATGGGCCGACCTCAATGGGCGGCTCTTGCTGATCACCCCCCACGAGGTGATCGCCAGTTTCAAGACGCAGGTGTCCGACGGCCCCACCGTCCGCGCCGACGTCGTCGTCCTGGACGGCCCGGACGCGCCGTTCGAATACAAGGACACCCTGATTTTCCCCAAGCTGCTGCAGGGCCAAGTCCGGTCCAACGCGGGAACCGGCCGGATGAACCTCGGCCGCCTCGGGCAGGGGGAAAAGAAGCCGGGCCAGTCGGCGCCTTGGATGCTCGCGGAACCCACCGAGGCGGACAAGGCCGTCGCCCGGCGGCACCTCGCGTCGTCTGCTCAGCCGCCGTTCTGAGGCTCGACCGTCACCGCCGGGGCCCCGACCCCCGGCGGTGTGCGGCCGCACCTCAGCGCAAACCCACGAACCGTCGATCGGAGGTGGATCAACCCCGTGCGCACCTTCACCACCTGCCCCGGATGCGGCGACGTGCTGGCGTACCAAGACCGGCGGACCCGCACCCACCCGGGATGCCAGGACCCGCAGGGCTACGAATTCGAACTGGAAAGGGAATTCCTCGCCGCCGCCGAGGCCGGCGACAACGCCTTGGCCGACACCCTCGCCGCCCAGCTGGACGGCATGTTCGACCGGCCGCCCCGGCTGTTCGACGCCGCGTTGGCCTACGCCGAAATGGGATGGCCGGTGTTCCCGCTCCGGCCGGGCACGAAGATCCCGTTTCCGAACACCCGCGGGTTCAAGGACGCCACCGACAACCGCATCCTCATCCGGCAGTGGTGGGGCCGGTGGCCGATGGCGAACATCGGTCTCCCGACCGGCCGCCACTTCGATGTGATCGACATCGATTTCCGGCACGGCGCCCGGCCCGCGTGGGACCGGCTCCGTGCCGTCGACGCCATGCCGGACGTTCACGGCGTCGCGTCGACGGCACACAACGGGATACACCTGCTGCTCGAACCAGCCGGGGGCGGCAACCTCACCCGCGCCGGCGCGCTGCCCGGCATCGACTACCGGGGCCGCGGCGGCTACATCGTCGCCCCGCCGTCGATCCTCGCGAGCGGTCGCCGGTACACGTGGGAGGTCAAGCCGTCGCCCGTCATCACCGCGCCGCGCCGGCCCGTCCCGACGCGCTCGGCCGGTGCACCATGACGGCCGCCGCGTCGCACCCGTTCCTTGCCGTGCTCGAAGCGGCCGGCCTCTACACCCCGAACGGGCACGCCGTCACCGTTGACCTGTCGGATCTCCCAGCCGCCGCCGCCGGCGACCCGGCGGCGGCCCACTACGCCGAAAAGGCATTGGAGTACGAAGCGGACGCGGTCGCCGCGTCCACCGAGGGCACCCGCAACGACAACCTCAACCGCGCCTGTTTCAAGATCGGCAGTCTCGTCGCCGCCGGCCACCTCGACGCCCAGCACGCCATAGACACCCTGATCGCGGCCGCCCGGGTGTCCGGGCTTCCCGCCAGCGAAATCAACCACGTCGTCTACCGCGCCACGCGCGAGGGCGGCGCCGAACCCCGCGTCGTCAAGCTCGAACCCGTCAAGGGCTACCGCCCGGCGTACACGTTGGACGGCCCACCCCCGGCGCCCCCCGGCGCCGCCGGGGTATCAACCTCCGGGGCCGTTGACACCGGTGCGACCGACACGGTCGCCCTCAACACCGCGTACCCGCCGCTCGATTGGCGCGAGACCTGGTCACGCACACCCGAAGACGTCGATTGGCTGGCGTACCCGGTACTCGAGCGCGGCGGCATGTACGCCCTGTACAGCCCGGCGAAGGCCGGCAAGTCGCTGTTCGCGCTCGACCTGTGCGCCGCCATCGCCGCGGGCCGATCCGCGCTCGGACAACCGCCCGCGGCCCCGGCGACGGTGCTCTACGTCGACTTGGAAAACCATGTCACCGACATCGTGGGCCGGCTCAAAGACATGGGGTACCAGCCGTCCGAACTGGACAGGCTCATCTACCTCAGCTTCCCGGCCCTCCCTGCGCTGGACACCCGCGTCGGCGGCGCCCAGCTGTTCGCCGAGGCCACCCGGCATCGCGCCGAGATGGTCGTGATCGACACGGTCAGCCGGGTCATCAGCGGCGAGGAGAACAGCGCCGACACGTTCAACGCCCTGTACCGGTATTCGTGCGTGCCGCTCAAGGCGGCCGGGATCACCGTGCTGCGGCTCGACCACGCCGGCAAGGACGAAGACCGCGGGATGCGCGGGTCGTCGGCGAAGATCTCGGACGTCGACGTGGCGTGGAAGCTGACCCGCACCAGTGAAAGCCGGGTCCGGCTGGACCGGATCGCGTGCCGCAACGCCCACCATCCCGACTCGGTGATCCTCGACCAGCACGACATGCCGTTACGGCACGTGCTGTTGCCCGGCAGTGGCCTGCCGGACCGGGTCGCGCAGATCGTGCGGACCCTCGACCGGCTCGCCGTGCCGGCCGACTGGGGCCGGGATCGGGTGCGGCACATGCTCGCCGAGCGGGGGATCAAGGTCCGTAACGACGCCCTCGGCGAGGCCCTTCGGGTGCGCCGAACGACCTTCACCGGGGGTGCCTGAAATGTCCGAAAACCTGTCCGGGACAGGTGGGACGGACACCACCTGTCCCGTCCACATGGGACAGCCGGGGACCGAGCCCATGTTTGCCCAGCTCAGACCTGTCCCCGTCCACCTGGGACACCCCGGGACACCCCCATCGCCACCACCTGTCCCCGTCCCCCTCCCTCTAAAGGAGGGGACGGGTGGGTCAGGGGCCGTCCGGAACGGCCCGAAACCGCCAGACCATCGCCCGGGAGGCGACGTTGTGAAGCTGACTATCTCGCCGCTCGCGTGGTTCCTCATCACCGTGTACGGCGCCCTCGGTGCGCTCATCCTCTGGGGCACCCTCGAAGACCCCTGGTGGCTCGGCATCGCCGTGTGGCTGCTGCTGCTGGCCCGCTGGCCCGGCGAAGGGCAAGCCGAATGACCACGATCGTCGGCATCGACCTGTCCTTGACCAGCACGGGCCTCGCCCGGATCACCACCGACGGCCGCAAGTGGATCGTTGAAACGAACTGCCGGCAGTCCAAACCCACCGGGACCAATCTCGCCGCCCGGGACAGCCGCATCCGCGGCATCCGCGACGACGTGATCGCCTGGACCACGCCATGCCGGCTCGCCGTCATCGAGGCGCCCATACCGCACGGCCACGGCGCCGGCACGTTCGAACGAGCCTGGTTATGGGGTGCCGTCGTCTCAGCCCTGATCGGCCGCCACGTGCCCGTCGTCGCGATCCCGCCGGCGACCCGCGCCAAGTTCGCCGCCGCGTCCGGTGGGGCCGACAAAGCCGCCGTCGCGCTCGCGGCGAACCGGATGTGGCCGTCGTGGACACCCGGTGTCCCGCACGGCGTCAACGACCAGGCCGACGCCTTGGCCTTGGGATCGATCGGTGTGGTCCTCGCCGGCCTCACGCCGCCGTTCCTCATGCCCGCCTATCGCGTCGACGCCCTCAAGAAACTCCCGCGAATGGAGCGCGCAGCGTGAAGCCCAGCGACCACATGTCGACGTCCTACCACCTGGTCAGCGCCTACGCCGTCGACCCGGAAACCCGTACCCGAGCCGCCCGGGTCGTCGCCGCCAACGCGCGAGACGCCGCCGACCTCCGCCTGTTGTTCGACGTGCTCGGACTCGCCGACCAGACGACCACAACTGAGGTGACCCCGTGACCAACCCCCAATGCCGATGCCCCGACCAACGCCACACGCCGCCGAACGCCGCGCCCGAAAACGTCCTGGCGAAACTGCCGCAGCGCATCCACGCGGCACGCACCCGCAAGAACATGACCATGCGCGACCTCGCCGCCGAGATCGGCGTGAGCGTCAGCACCATCCACCGCATCGAATCCCGGCGGGCACAGTCGCCGTTGCCCAAGTGGTTCCCCGCGATGATGCAATGGCTCACCGATGCGGAGACCGGCCAGTGATCGCCCGCAAGCGCATCACCGGCAACGCCAACGACCCCCAACGCGGGATGACGCTGGACGAAATCGCCGCATGGCTGGACTACGCGCGGGCGTCCGGCGGCCACGGCAACGACCGAGTCCACGTCGTCACCAACCGGCATCACGGCCTCAAGATCATCTCGGTCGAGATCACGGGAGACCTGCGTCAATGAACCGGATCGAAGACCCCCGCGTCGGTCAGTACGAACGTGAGCGAGCCGAGGCAATCGATATCGCGCATCGGGCGATGTCAACGTCGTACATCGGGGCGCCCCCGCCGGGCCTGCGCGGTGACGCCGACCGCATGGTGGCGGCGCTGCTGGCGGCAGGCTGGACGCCGCCCAGTGAGCTGACGGCCGAGTACGCCACGGCCGGCATGAAGACCTACCGGCGGCGCGTCATCGTCGTCGAAGACTGGACGGAGGTACCCCGTGGATGAATGCCACCACCGTTGCCACCGTGGCCCCCGGTGCGCTCGGTGGCAACGCCACCCCGACACCGGCGCCCGGATCGGTGCCGAAATCAACGCCGACCGTGGGTTGTGCACCGCGTGCACAGTCCACCTCGGCGACGTCCTCGGCGAGCTCCCGCGCGACTACGTCGAATTACACCGCGTCCTCGCCCGCATCGCCCGGCCCGGCGCCGACGTTGTCACCGGCACCCGAGACCTCCCGATCCCCGTCCGGGCCGACGTCGAAGCTCTCATGGCCGAAATCGTGCATGAAGCGATCTGCTGGGCCGAGTCCACAAGCGACGTGCTCGGCATCGTGATGGACACGCAAGTCACCCGCGATTCACGGCCCGGCGTGGCCCTGCAGCGCGCCGCGCGCATCCTCGCCAACGCCGTGCCCGTGTTCCTCGCCCTGCGCGACGTCGAGCACGTCGAACACGCCGGCCTGGTCGACGGCATTGCCACGGTCCTCGTCCGCGACGGCCTCGACGGCGCCGTCCTCCTGCTCGACCGGCATCACCGCGCCCGCGCCGTCATCGGGCAGACCCGAAAAATCAACCACTTGCCGTCGCCCTGCCCGCGGTGCCAATACCTCAGCTTGGAGCGTGAAGACGGCGACGACGTCATCCATTGCCGCGCCTGTCTGCGGGATTACACGTGGGAGGAATACGACACGTTGTGCAGCATTCTCGCCGATCGCAAAGGCTTCGCGGCGTGAGTCCCCGGCGCAAACAGCCCGATCCGTGGCCGTGGCCGGCCGACACGCCCACCGAGCGTGCCCGCCGGATCGCCCGCACCTACCGGGACGCGTACGCCGCCGTCGCTCCCGAGGCGTGCCGCGAGCTCGACGGCCGGGTTCAGGGCCTCGGTCAGGGCTGGATCGTGCCCGCCGTCGCGCAGTTCAGCGACGACGACTTGCTGACCGTCGAAGAACTGGCGGACTTCTGCCGCGTCCAGCCCGGGACGATCGACCAGTGGTGTTCTCGCGGACTGGCCAGTGTGGACACCCCGGACGGTCGGCGATTCCTCATCCGCGACGCCCTCGAATACCAGGCACGGGCACGCCGCCGCCGGGCCGGACTTGGCGAAAGCGGCTGACAGTATTACCGTGTGCACCAAGCACACGTGCGCCCGAAATCCGGCGCCGACGTCAATTCCCATTTGATTGTCTCGTGTTTCCACGCGCGACCTACCGTCTTCAGATCTCGACCAACTACGGCCACGTACTGACGGTCGACATCGACGCGGCTGACGCGGCTGACGCCGTCACAGCCGCCAATGACCAGCTCCGCGCCGGCGTTCTCGAAATGCCGGACGGGGAGGTCGTTCGCGGTGCCATCGTCCACCTCAATGTCCGGCCGCTACGCGGTGGACGGTGAAAGGAATCCGCCGGCCTTGCCGTTCTGGATCGTCTGCCTCGGATGGGCACTGATCATCACCAGCCTGATCGCGACCGGCGCCGGAATCGGCGTCGTCGCCGAACGCGCTCGCACCCGCAACGCCGGTAGACACCGCCGCGAACGCGCCGAGCCCCACGCCGAGAGGACGTCATGATCACCGCGAAGGTCAAGTGCACCAGCAAGACCGTCCAGGGCGAACCCGGGGACGCCGGCCGCTTCGCGCAGGTCGCGTTCGCGGCCGACTACGCCGACGGTCGCAACGCCGAATGGGCGTTGGCCACTCCGCACCTCACCGTGAACATGACCCTCAACGGGCAGGCCGCCGACCTGTTCGACCAGGGCACCGCCTACACCTTGCAGTTCGTCGAGAGCGACGACTGAGACCCCCTCGGTGCTGCTGGCCGACCCGTAGGTAAGAGCAGGTCCAACGGGGTTTCACCGGCACCGGTCCGCGTCCCGAAGATGCCGGGCCGGTGACGCCCGGCGCAGATTACGGGTGGTCCCACCTGCCGCCAGCTTCCGAACCGCCACCAACGCGAAAGGGCAACCGCCGTGCCCACACGCATCATCGAACCCCTGCGCGGGCTCGCCGTCCCCATCGACAACCTGATCAGCGACCCCGACAACGCCCGCCGTGGCGACGTCGCCGCGATCCGGCGCAGCCTCAACGTCTTCGGACAGCGCAAACCCGTCGTCGCGAAACTCACCGGCACCGACGCCGAAGGCCGGCCAACCGGCATCGTCACCGCCGGCAACCACACGTTGCAAGCGGCCCGAGACCTCGGCTGGTCCGACCTCGCCGCCGTGTTCGTCGACGACGACGCCACCACCGCCAAGGCGTACGCGCTCGCCGACAACCGAACTGCCGAACTGGCTACATGGGACGCCGACCAGCTCGCCGCGAACCTCCGCAGCCTCGCCGATGCCGAGTTCGACACCCTTGCCCTCGGCTGGTCGGAAACCGAACTCGACAAGCTGACCGGCGACCCGGCCGACCTGACCGAGTTCAAAGAGTACGACGAATCGGCCGCCGATGACGTCAAGCTCATGACCTGCCCCGAATGCGGGCACGAATTCCCGCCGTGACCGGCTACGGCGCCGAGTTGACCGCCGCATGGGCCGCCCACACCGCGCCTCGCGAGCCGGACGCACCCACCGTGGCGTCCCTGTTCGCCGGATGCGGCGGATCGTCTCTCGGCTACTCCATGGCCGGTTTCCGCGAACTACTCGCCGTCGAACGCGACCCGCACGCCGTAGCCATGTTCCGCCGCAACTTCCCCGACGTAGCCGTCTACCACGGCGACGTCACCGAGCTGGACCCCGCCGCACTGCCGCTCGCACCCGGCGAACTCGACGTGCTCGACGGGTCCCCACCGTGCCAAGGGTTCTCCCGCGCCGGCAAGTTCACCGCACGCGACACCCGCAACGACCTGTTCCGCCACTTCGTGCGCCTGCTCTCGGCATGGCAACCCCGGATGTTCGTGATGGAAAACGTCGCCGACATGATCCGGACACGGATGCGGGTCCGGTTCGCCGAAGTCCTCGCCGCGCTCCGCACCGCCGGCCCCGGCTACCGCGTCACCGCGCGCGTCCTGGACTCTTCATGGCTGCGGGTGCCGCAGTCCCGAAGCCGGATGATCTTCATCGGCGTACGGTCCGATCTGGACGCCGAGCCGACCCACCCCACGCCGGTGTCCCGGCCTCTGACCGTGCGCCACGCCTGGGCCGACCTGGACAACCCCGGGCTGATCGTCCGCCCGACGGGGAAGTTCGTGGCTCTCGCCCCGATGATCGGTCCCGGCGAAAACGGCGCCAAGGCCCTCCGGGCAGCAGGACGCAAGCCCGCACAGTTCAACCTGTACCGGCTGTCATGGCACCGGCCGGCACCCGCATTGCCGAGCCTGTTCGGGACCAGCTGGGCCGGCTTCCTCCACCCCGCCGAAGACCGGTTCATCGGGTCGCGGGAGATGACCCGACTCCAGTCGTTCCCGGACGAATACGACTGGGGCGACTCGGCGTACAAGCTGATCCACGCCCGGGTGGGCAACAGCGTGCCGCCGTTGATGATGCGGGCCGTGGCCACCGCCGTCCGGTCCACACTGGACCAGACGCGCACCGGCCCGGTTGTGGGGCAGGGAGGCGCACCGTGTCCCGCACCGAGGCCACACGCGCCGGCAGGGTAGGCCGCGCGTGGCGCGAGGTCAGCTCCCGCGTCTACGCCGAAGAGACCCACTGCTGGATCTGCGGGGACTACGTGGACCCCCGGTTGCACCCCCGGCACCCGCGGGCCCGCTCGGCTGACCATCTGATCCAGCTGAGCCACGGCGGCCACCCCACGCGGCGTGCCGGGCTCCGGCTCGCTCACCTCGGGTGCAACAGCGCGCGAGGCAACCGGCTACGGGCCGTCGCCCTCGGTGACTGCGCGTGCCAGCACGGTCGGCCGTGCGCGCCGCTCGCCAGCCACCAGCCGCGCGGCTACGTCGCCGTCGACGCGAGCAGCGTGTGACGTCAGCATCTGACCTACTTGTCGTGAGTTAGCTCGGAGCTCGCACCGTGTTCGTCAGCTACTCACGGGTAAGGACCGGCCGAGCCTGTGGACAGCCTTGTGGATCTTGTGGATGGTTGGGTAGTTGATCTCCACCGGGTCGAAGATTGATCTCCAACCGGGACTTGGTGATCAACTACCGGGGGGTACCAAGATCACGTGGAGATCAACTCAGCTGACCCCGCGCCCCACGTCCCCCGCAGATCTCCCCCCGCGCTCGTGCGCAGGCCCGCCAACGGGTCCTCACATGTCAGTTGATCACAGTGCGCGTTCGTAAGTTGTCGTGAGCAACCTGCCAACGTTTGCGCAGGTAGGAAGCTGACGGACCGGTGATGGTCAGGACCTTGACGACCTGTTAGCAGGAGATTTTCGGTGACGTTCTGTAGTCGGCGGGAGGTGCCGACTTGGCCGCCTCGGAAGAGCAGAGAGCTAAGACCGCCGAGCGTCGCCGCCGGGCGGTCGCGATGCGTTTTGCCGGCGTCGATTACGAGACGATCGCCGAACGGCTTGGCTACGCCGGCCGCGCGGCGGCGTGCAAGGACATTCAGCGCGCGCTCGCCCCGAACATCGCTGAGGACGCCGCCCCGGCTACCGACGAACAGCGCGCGCTCGAACTGATGCGGCTGGACCGGCTACAGGCCGCCGCGTGGCCCGCGGTCCTCAAAGGAGACCTGCGCGCGATCGACACGGTCGTCCGGATCATCTCGACCCGGGCGAAGATCCGCCGCGACGCCGACGCCGCCGAGCGCGGAGCCCGGCAGGCCACCCCGGTTGCGGAGGTGAGTGGCATTGCCGATCTCACTGAGCGAATCGCCGCGCGGCGCGGGGCGGCCACGGGTTGAGGTTGTCCCGCCGCACGTGTTCAGCCTGGGCGCCGAGGCGGTCGAACTCGCCCGCCGCGCCGGCCTGGAACTGGACCCGTGGCAGCAGGACGCCCTACGGGTGATGTTGGCCGTCCGCGAGGACGGCAAGTGGGCGTGCTTCGAGTACGGCGAGATCGTGGCTCGCCAGAACGGCAAGGGCGCGATCCTCGAAGCGCGTGCGCTCGCGGGGCTGTTCCTGCTGGGCGAACGCCTGATCATGTGGAGCGCGCACGAGTACAAGACCGCGATGGAAGCGTTTTTGCGGTTGCGGGCGCTCATCCGGAATCTCGAACACGTCGGCGTGATCCCGGCCGACACCGTGAAAACCTGCAACACCAACGGCGAAGAGAGCTTCGAGATCCGCGCCACCGGCCAGCGGCTCAAGTTCATCGCCCGCTCGAAGAGCAGTGGCCGCGGATTCTCCGGCGACTGCAACCTGATCGACGAAAGCTTTGCCTACAGCGCAATCCAGCACGCCGCCCTACTCCCGACGATGAGCGCTCGCCAGAACCCGCAGATCGTGTACACGTCGTCGCCACCCCTGGACGGGGACAGCGGGGACGTCCTGTTCGCCCTCAAGGCGCGCGCCGAGGCCGGCGGTGACGACTCGCTCGGCTGGCGCGACTGGGGCCCGGCGGCGAACCTGGACCAGCTCGACCGGCTCAACCTCGACGACGTCGCGTTGTGGGCCGCCACGAACCCGGCCATGGGCGTCCGGATCACCGAGGAGACGATTCGGCGGGAACGCCGGTCGATGGGTGCTCCGGAGTTCGCCCGCGAGCGGCTGAGTGTGTGGCCGCGGCAACTGATCGGCGGCGGCGCGATCGACCCCGCGAACTGGGCGGCCCTCATGGACCCCGAGTCGCGCCGGGACGGCGACGTCGCGATCGGCGTGGATATCGCGCCGGACCGCAACTATGCCGCGATCGGGCTGTATGGCCGCCGCGCCGACGGGTACGGCCACATGCAGATTGTGGACTACCGCCCGGGGACGGATTGGCTGCTGGACCGCATCCGGGAGTGGCGCGAGGCTGTCAACCCCGTCGCGATCGCCATGGGCCGGGCCTGCGCGGCGTCCCTGGACGTCGAGTTGGAAAAGGTCGGCATCACCCGGCCCGAAGACCCCGAGAAGCCGCGACGCGGCGATCTCGCGGTCACCAGCGCCATGGAGATGTCCGCCGCGTGCGGTCAGTTCCTCGATGGAGTCCGGCAGCGCACCGAACGGTACGTCCCCGACGCCGCAAACGCCCTGGACGCCTCGGTGGCCGGCGCCAAGGTCAAGCAGAACGGCGACACGCTCGTGTGGGCCCGCAAAGAGTCTGCCGCGGACACAAGCCCGCTGGTGGCCGTCACGGTCGCGCGGTGGGCATGGCACGCCCTGTCGCACCTGGTGGACCAGAACGTCAGTGCCGAACCGACGTTCGCGCTGCTCTGACGATGCGGATCGTCGTCATCGCCGGGCCACCGTGCGCCGGCAAGACCACGTTCGCCGACCTGGTCGCCGGTCCCGACGACATCGTCTTGGACTTCGACGTGATCGCCCGCGAACTGGGGTCACCGGTGCTGTGGAGCCATCCGGAGCCGTGGCGGTCCCGGGCCGAAGCGGACATGCAAGCCGCCGTCCGCTGGGCCGTACTCGAGCCCAGCGGCGCGACCGCGTGGGTCATCCGCACGGCCCCGCGGCCTCGGCAGCGCGCCGAACTCGCCGCCCGATGGGACGCGGCCGTCTACCTGCTCAACCCGGGCGAGCGGGAATGCCGCCGGAGAGCACGGGCCGACGGCCGACCTGCCGGGACGTCGACGTCGATCGGTGAATGGTTCAGCCGCTACGCCCCATGGATTCACGACCAGGACCCCGGCCGGCTCCGCCCGGAGTGGGCGAGCCCGTCGCCGCCCGTTGACCGGGGAATCGTCTGCGTCGATCCCCGCTACGTCTGACGGGGGGCACCATGGCCGTTCTCGACCGCGTCCCCACCGACCGGATCAACGCCAGGGCCAAGGCTCTTTCGGCCGGACGCGTCGCCCTCACCGTCGTCGCCGCCGTCCTGTTCGGACTCGGCTGGCTCATTGCCAAGGCGCTCGGTGGTGCGTGGTTCGTCCTGGCGTGGTGCTTCGCCGCAATCCAGGTGGGTTGGAACGACGCGAGGGGCCGTGACTGATGGGCCTGCTCGAACGGATCGCACAGTCGCGAAAGCGCCCCGAGGCCCGAGACAACAACACCGTCGGTCTCTCGATGACCGATTGGCAACGGATGTGGCGGCCCGGCTCACAGGTCGTCTACGACGGCTTGACGTACCAGGCGTACCAGCTCGGTTCGTCCGGGTCGATGAACTCCGGGTTCTACGAGTCGAACGCCGTGGTCTACGCCTGCGAAGCCAAGCGCGTATCGGTCTTCTCCGAGGCCAGGTTTCAGTACCAGCAGATGCGCAACGGCCGACCCGGCGACCTGTTCGGCACGCCGGACCTCGCAATCCTCGAAGAGCCGTGGCCGGGAGCAACCACCCGTGACCTTCTGGTCGCCGCGGAACTCGACGTCGCCACCTACGGCAACTCGTATTGGGTCGCCGACCACGACAACTACTTGGTCCGGCTCGACCCCGGCAACGTCAAGATTCTCACCGAGGCCATCGAGGACCAGGTGACCGGCCTGCGCGTCGGGGAACGCCTGCTCGGCTACGTCTACATGTCCACCAACGACACCATGACGGTCTACTCACCGCACGAGATCGCGCATTACAAGCCGATCCCGTCGCGGTGGCAGTTCCTCGGTCAGTCGTGGATGACGGCGTGCCTACAAGACATCGACGCCGACACACAGATGACCGAGCACAAGCGCGTGTCCTTGCGCACCGGCGCGAACCTGTCCTATGTGGTCAGCCTTGACAAGTCGATCACGCCAGATCAGTTCGCCGCCTTCGTCGAAAAGTTCCGGGCCGCGACCGAAGGCCCCGCCAACGCGGGCAAAACGGTGTTCCTCGGCGGCGGCGCGGACATCAAGACCATCTCGCAGACGTTCGGCGACCTCGCGTTGGCCGCCACGCAGGGCGCGACCGAAACCCGGATCGCCGCGTGCGCCGGCGTCCACCCCGTCATCGTCGGCCTGTCCGAAGGCATGGCCGGCAGCTCTCTCAATGCCGGCAACTACACGTCGGCGAAACGGCAGTTCGTGGACGGCACGATGCGCCCGTTGTGGGGCGCGTTCTGCGGCGCGTTTCAGTGGCTGCTCAAGGTTCCCAGCGGTGCCCGGCTTTGGTACGACGACCGCGACATCGCGTTCCTGCGCGAAGACGTCAAGGACCAAGCCGAAATCCAGGCATCCGACGCGGCGACGATCAGCACGCTGATCATGGCCGGGTTCACCCCGGACGCGGTCGTGGAAGCGGTCCACGCAAACGACCTCAAGCGACTCGCGGGCGCCCACTCCGGCCTGTTCTCGGTGCAACTCCACCCTCCGGGCGCCGAGCAGGCGCCGCCACCGGCCACCGAAAAGAAGGTGCAAAAGCCATGAACGCGCCCACCGACCTGTGCCGTTCGGTGCAGTTCACGGTCACCCGGGCCGACGCGGAGCCGACCGGCGACGGCCTCACGCTCGAAGGCTACGCGGCCGTATTCGACCAGCCCACCGAAATCGACTCGTGGGAAGGCTGTTTCCTGGAGAAGATCCGCCGGGGAGCATTCAAGAAGACGATCCGCGAGACCACGCCCGTCATGCAATTCGATCACGGACGGCATCCGCTGATCGGATCGATTCCCATCGGCACGATCACTGACCTGCGCGAGGACGACCAGGGCCTGTACGTCGCCGGCCGCATTTCGGACAACTGGCTGATGCAGCCTGTGCGCGACGCCATCGCCAACAAGTCCGTCAACGGCATGAGCTTCCGGTTCTCGGTGGTGCGGGACGAGTGGCGCGACAACACCGGCACGTTGCTGAAGGCCGGGGAGCTGCCCGAACTGCTGTGGGACCCCGGTGACCGGGGCCCGCTCGAACGCACACTGATCGAACTCAAGATGGCCGAACTCGGGCCCGTGGTGTTCCCGGCCTACGTCGGGACTTCCGTGTCGGTCCGCGCGGCCGGCATCGCCGCGACGATTCAGCAGGACGACGAGCTTCGCCGCGAGGTCCGCGCCGCGCTCGCCAGCGCCCGCACCTCTCACGACGCACCGCCCGAAGACCCGGCCTTGCGCCGCGAAGTCGCTCGGGCCGTGCTGTTCCCCACGACTTCACAGGCCGCGCCGCCCGAGGGGCACCCGGCTGACCGTTCGCCGTTCGGTCATGACCGAACGGCGAACACGGAGACCGAGCCCGCAGAGGCTCCCGACGCGCCGCCCGAGGGGCACCCGTCGAACCCCGAAGACGCGCCGCCCGCCGAAGGGCACCCGTCGCCCACTGATCGCGCCGCTCGGCAGCTCTATGCCCGGCGCGCTTACGTGACGCGCAATGGCGTCGGAAAGCTAGGCATCAATGCCCGAGGAGAAGAACACGCGGCTTGTTGAGCTGCGTAATCGCCTCAAGGACCTTGACGCGAAGATCCTGCACCTGGCGGAGAAGGAATCCATCCTCACGCCCGATGAGGAACAGCGTTGGGACGACCTCACCGTTGAACGGGAAACGATTCTTCCCGAGTACGAGAAGCTGGAAGAGCGCGCAGCCCGCGCGGCGCAGATCCGGAACAAGACGTATCGGCAGATCTCCGGCCTGCCGGACGCCAAGAAGCCGACCGATGAGTGGTTCGGCGTCGACGTCCGGACGATGGATTGGCGGACCGCCCGTGACGGCGCGCTCCGGGTCCTCGAAGACCGCGACTCGAACCACATGCTCAACGCCCACCAGGCCGACCTTCTGGACAACCGCGTCCGGTCGGCCGGATACACCGAACTCGCCCGCCGCATCCTCGTCACCGAGAACGAGCACTACCGCAGCGCGTTCCACAAGAAGATGACCCGCGGCAACGACGCGGTTCTCACGCCGGAGGAAAGCATTGCGATGCTCCGGTACGAGGAGTACCGCGCCGCGTCGGAAGGCACCACCACCGCCGGCGGTTTCGCGATCCCGGTGTTCATCGACCCCAGTGTCATCCTGACCGACCAGGAAACGGACAACCCGTTCCTGAGCATCGCGCGACAGGTCGACGTCAACACCAACGCGTGGAAGGGTGTCAGCGCGGCCGGCGTTAGCTGGTCGTTCGACGCCGAGGCCACGGCGGTGTCCGACGACAGCATCACCATCGCTCAGCCGAGCGTGACCGTCTTCACGGCACGCGGCTTTATCCCGTACTCGATCGAGATCGGCGAGGACTGGCCCGGCTTTCAGTCCGAGATGGCTCGACTTCTGGCTGAGGGCTACGACGAACTTCTCATCGACAAGTTCAGCCGTGGCTCGGGTTCCGGCGAGCCACGCGGCATCCTCACCGCCCTCGGTGCGGCGTCGGGATCGCAGGTCGTGTCCACTACGGACGGTGCGTTCGGCCAGGAAGACATCTACAAGACGTGGAAGTCCCTGCCGCAGAAGTACCGCCGGAAGGCATCGTGGATGATGTCGGTCGACATCAACAACCGCATCCGGCAGTTCGGCGCGGCGAACGTGTACCACGCCGCCACTGTCACCCTGCCCGCCGGCGCGGCCGAGGTCCTGTTCAACAAGCCGGTGTACGAATCCCCGTACTTCCCGGACTTCACCGGCACGACCGGCGTCGAAAACCGCTGCGTCGTCGGCGACTTCTCCAACTACGTGATTGCCCGTCGTACCGGCATGAACGTGGAGCTTGTTCCGCAGCTGTTCGACGTGACCAACAACCGGCCCACGGGCCAGCGCGGTTGGTTCGCTTACGCACGCATCGGTGGCAACAGCGTCAACGACGCGGCGTTCCGCCTGCTGCAGAACCAGTAATCACGCCCCCTCGGCGATCGGCGAGGGACCGAGGGGGCTGGTGCCCGGCGGACACCAGCCCCCTCAACCACCATCCCGGAAGGACAAACCATGGCTGTCGTCTACGCGACCTTCTCAACGTGGGTCACCCCGACCGTCCAGATCGAGCGGGGTGAAATCTGGGACGCTGACGACCCGGTCGTGGCCAGTCACCCGGACTGGTTCACGTCCGACCCGAGCGCGTTCGCCCGTCGCTCAGCCGCCGACGTCTACAACGCGGGGAACGCTGAGACTGGCCGGGTCGAAAAGGCGACCGCCGAACCCGGCGAGAAGCGCGCTCTCAGCAAGACCGATCAGGCTTTCGACGAAGCCGCGAGCCTGCGCGAAGAACTCGAGAACGCCGACGTCAAGGTGGACGGTCGATGGGGACTCGACCGGCTTCGCGAGGAATACGCCAAGATCAACGAAGCCGCCGAGACCACCGACGAATGACGGGGTCTGTCTGCCTCGCGTACGTCCACGACATCGACGTGGCGTACAGCTTCCACGACTCGGTGATCAACCTGCTGATGTTCGACGCGTCCACCCGCGGCCGCGTCCTCGAAGGCGGGTACATCGCCGTCCGGTGCGCGCGGAGCTCCGACCTGGTCGACGCCCGCAACCACGCCGTGAAGACATTCCTCGAACGGCCGGCCGACTGGCTGTTCTTCGTGGACACCGATATGGGTTTCGCACCGGACACCATCGACCGCCTCATCGAGGTCGCCGACCCGAAGACCCGCCCCATCGTCGGCGGCCTGTGCTTCGCCCAGAAAGAGACCGCCCAAGATGGCCTATCGGGCTACCGCACCGCACCCCGGGTGACGATCCTCGATTGGGTCGACACCGACGGCGGGCCGACGTTCATGGGTCGCACCCGATACCCGGTCAACAGCGTCATCAAGTGCGCCGGCACGGGCGCCGCGTGCATCCTCATCCACCGGTCCGTCCTGGAACGCATCCGGGACGAGAACGGTCCCGTGTGGTTCGACCGCGTACCCGGCGGCGGCGGCAAGCTGCTCGGCGAAGACGTGTCGTTCTGCGTCCGCGCTGGCGCACTCGACATCCCCGTCCACGTGCACACCGGCGTCCGGACAACGCACCTGAAAAGCGCCTGGCTCGGCGAAGCCGACTTCTGGGACGCCGCGACCGCACCGCCCGCAACCGAGCCGACCGCAGTCGTCGTCCCGGTCATGCGCCGTCCCCAGAACGCGGAACCGTTCATGGCCACCCTGCGGGCGACGACCGGACTGGCGACCGTCTACGCCGTGGCCGACGTCGCCGACACCGAGACCGCCGACGCATGGCGGCACGCCGGCGCCCAAGTCATTGACTATGACGGCGATACGCCCGGGACGTTCTCGGAAAAGATGAACACCGGCTACCGAGAGACGACCGAGCCGTGGATCTTCCTGACCGGCGATGACGTCGCGTTCCGCCCGGGATGGCTCGACCACGCCCAGGCAACCGCCGGGGACGATCTCCACGTCATCGGCACCAACGACCTGGGAAACCCCGCCGTCATCGCCGGCGAACACGCAACACACATCCTGATCCGCCGCGCCTATGTGGACGAGACCGGCGCAAGTTGGGACGGCCCGAAGGTCCTCGCGCACGAAGGCTACCGACATTGGTTCGTGGATAACGAGATCGTGACCGCAGCTCGCCGACGCGGCGTCTGGGGCATGGCACTGGCGTCCGTCGTCGAGCACCTGCACCCGCGGTGGGGCAAGGCCGACACCGACGACGTGTACGCGCTCGGCGAGTCCCGTGCGATCCCGGACCGGCACCTGTTCGAGAGGCGCGCACGCAAGCATGTTCAGTGACCCGGCCACGTTCAGGACAGCGGAACCGTTCCCACACGTCGTCATCGACGACCTGTGGGACGCCGCGCGCCTGCGGGCTATCGCCGCCGAGTTCCCGCCAGCCACCGACCCACGATGGGTGACCTACCCCGACCCCAAGGAACGCGGCAAGCGCTGCGGCGGCCCCGACATGTGGGGCCCCGAGACGCATCGATGGTTCTCCGACATGCGAACCCCGGAGATGGCCCGGGAACTGGAGACCTTGACCGGAATCCAATCCCTCTCCGCCGACACCCTCGGCGGCGGGATGCATATGACATCCGACGGCGGCCGACTCGCATCGCACGTCGATTTCAATATCCACCCGCATGACCCGACACGAGAGCGGCGCGTCAACGTCCTCGTCTTTCTCAACCCCTTGTGGCGAAACGAGTGGGGCGGCGCGCTGGTCCTCGGCGAACACCGCGACGTCGAGATCACCCCGACGTTCAACCGGACCGTGATCTTCGAAACCTCGGACCGGTCATGGCACGGCCACCCCGACCCGATTGCGGGCGAGCACCACCGCAAGTCGCTGGCCTGCTACTTCTACGCACCGCGCCGCACCGAGGCCAGCAACCCGCACTCAACGATTTGGCGGTGAGGCGGTGCACGCCGAGGCACACGCGTGGGTGGAATACCACCGCACATTTCAACGGGTCGCCGTCCTCGACATTGGCGGCCGTGACATCAACGGCTCCGTGCGAGACCTCTTCCCGAACGCCGACTACACCGTACTCGATATCCGCCCCGGCGCCCGCGTCCACATCATCGCCGACGCCGCTAGCTGGACCCCGGACCGGGAATACGACGTCGTGGTCTGCTGCGAAGTGTTCGAGCACACCGACGTCTGGCCGGAAATTTGCGCAACCGCGTACAAGGCCGCCGCACCCGGTGGGAAGTTCATCGTCACGTGCGCCGGCCCCGGACGGGGCGAACACTCCGCGATCGACGGATCGGGCGGACTACACCCGGGCGAGCACTACGCGAACGTGTCTGCTGACGCGCTCGGGCGCGTCCTGCGCGACTGCGGATTCGTCGACGTGATCACCGACCAGCGCACCGGCCCGTGCGACACCCGCGCCGTCGCCTACAAACCTCGGACCGCCTAAACCGAAAGGTGTTGGCATGGCGCTTGTCGCGGCCTACTCCATGGACGAATCCGGTGACACCGTCATCGACCTTTCCGGCAACGCCCACGATTTCGCCCTGACGTCCGGCGCGACCCGGGTCACCGGCCACACCCTCGGCGGACTTCGCCCCAACGGGGCCACGCCGCTTACCCTGCCGAACATCGGCCAGACCGACGAACGCACGGTCATGTTGTGGGCGAAAGGCAGCATCCCGGACGCGTGGCCGATCCAGTGGTACGACCCGACCGCAGACGGCGGGGCAGGGTCCGGCGCGTGGGGAATCCTCAGCAATATGGGGAACATCTGCATACAAGGCCGCAACGGCGCCGACGAATTCGCCCGGCCGCTCACCGCATGGCCGGACACGACGAATTGGCATCACGTGGCCGGCACGTTCGGCGGCAACGCCGTGAAGCTGTACCTCGACGGCGTGTTGGCGGACCAGCAGACGCTAACCGGCCCGCTCCGCATCGCCGACGCCCCGACGTTGTTCGGGTGGACCGGCACGGATTCCTATGACGACCTACGGATCTACAACACAGCCCTAGAGCCCGCGGGCATCGTCGCCGCCATGAACACTCCGGTCGCGTCGTCCGACCTCGCGTCCGCCGCCGCGCTCGCCATCGACGCCACGTTCGTCAACCGGGTGTGCGCCGCAATGCAGCAATACGGGGTCATCGTCGGAAAGGCGATCCTCGGGGCCGGCTCGCCGTCCGCCGCGGATAAGGCCCGCTTGATCCTTGCGCAAGCCTGCCTTGCCGACCACGCGACCTACACCGACCGGTTCGTCTGGGCTCTCGCGTCCGACGCCGAGGTGGACAACACCGTCGACGACGCGACGATCCGATCAAAGGTCGCTGACGTCTACAACCTCATCGCCGGCGTGCCGGTGTAGATCCCAACCCCATACGGAGGGACACGCAATGCCGCACGGACCATGGCCGCCCGCATCACCGTGGGTATGGGGCGACTCATTTTGGGACGTTGATGGAAACCAGCACCCCCTGACCTTCTACGTACGGTTCGACAGCCCGGTCAACGGCACGGGAACCCTTGTACTGCAGGGCATCGACTACGAACGCGACAGTGAGGTCCCATGGAACTACATGATCGTCGACCGATCGGACGCGGAACGCGTGTCACTTGAGATGACCGGCGAGACTGGCACGTTCGGCGTTGAGGAACTTAGCGGCATCGGTCTAGAGACCTTTGACGACATCGGTTCCCTGACTGCCGGAGTGAATCCGGAGTAACCGGCATGGCAATAGCCCTCGACGGCAGTTCGCCGGCGTTCGTCAAGGGCACGGCGAACCCCGCCACCACCGCGAGTTTCACCCCGCCGTCCGGTGCCCTGCTCATCGCGTTCTCGATGGCGGACGAATCCAACACATTCTCCTTGTCAGGCGGCGGTCTCAGCTGGACCCAACTGGACACCGTGGGCGTGACCTCGCGCAACTCGCTCGCGAGCTGGTGGGCGATCTCGGCCGGGTCCAGCATGACCGTGTCGAGTACCAAGAGCGGTAGCTTCACGGCGAACGCCCTGCGGGTACTGGTATTCACTGGCGCTGAGGCGTCGTTCACCGGCGCGCACAACGTCGCGCAGTCCAACACGATCACATTGACGATGACGCAGACCGGCTCATGGGGATGGGCGGCGTTCGGCGACAACCTCGGCGCCACGACCGACACCGCGGGCACCGGATGCACCTGGAACGACGCGGAATCCGCATTCGGCGGTGTCGCGGGCGGCATCCTCAAGCGCACGACCGCAGACGGTGTGTCCGGTTCCGGCACCACGATGTCCGCGGGATCGGCAGCGTCGGATTGCAGCATCATCATGGTTGAGGTCAAGGCCACCGCGACGGCCATCACACCCAGAACCGTTCGACTTCCGCAAGCGGCCTTCCGCGCGGCGTGCCAGTGAACGGGGGCCACTGTGGACCTTCCGCCAGACATCCCGATCGATCCGGACGCCCCGCCCGGAGCGTTGCCGGACCTCCCGCCCGGCTACGTGTGGGGACTCAAGATCACGGCCGAGGCCGAAGTGATCAAAGCCGCCGACGCCGAACAGGAAGGCTGATCAATGACCGTCGGAATCAGCTCCGCGAACCTCGCTAACAAGTGGCTGGACATGTTGGCGGGCACGGCTTTCACTGCGCCGACGACCTGTGCAGTCAAGCTGCACACCGGCGACCCGGGTTCAGCCGGGACCACCAACGCATCGTCGGTCACCACCAGGCCGACCGTGTCGTGGTCTGCGGCGTCCGCCGGTTCCAAGTCGATGTCGAACACGCCGAGCTGGGCGAGCTGGGCCGGCACCAACGGGGAGGTTGTCTCGCACATCTCGGCGTGGGATGCAACCTCGGCGGGAAACTTCCTGTTCTCCGCCGCCCTGACGGCGTCGAAAACCGTGAACACCGGAGACACGCTGAATCTGACGAGTCTGACGTTCGCGTTCACCCCGATCGCGGCGTGATCCGATGGCATCCGTTCGGTACTACATCGCGTGGAACGCCGTGTCCCTCTCGGCGGCCACGGCCAAGACGATTTTGGAACTCCCCTCGCCGGCAAACGGGTCGCCGCAGATCGAAGAACTCGTGATCGGGTGCGACGCGACCGCCGCGGGCAGCCTCAAAATCGAGTGGGGAACGTTCACCACCACCGGCACCGGCACCGCTGCCACACCGCAGAAATGGGCCGGGGACCGTAACATCGACTCTGCGGTGTCGGCGGCGAAAGTCGCCGACACCGTCGAACCCACGGGATTTAGCCAAGGAACCCTCGGCGGCACCCTGTACCCGGCCGTGACGATTCCAACGCCCATGTATTTCCCGTTTCAGTGGCCGCTCGACCAGGAATTCGCGATCCCCGAATCGACGAACTTTGCTATCCGACTCACGTCCTCCGGCGCCGCGAACACGGTGGGCTGGATTCGGTGGCGCGAGTAGGGGTGACCCATGGCGAGGTTCGGCCGTACCTTCCCGATCCCGCGGCGCCCGTTCTACCTTCTCGCCAGTAGTGCCAAGACCGCCGATGCGGTTGTCGCCGAAGCCGCCGCTATCACGGCCGATACGACGACCACCAAGCCGGTGGACGCAGCGGTCACCGAGACCGCCACCGTCACCGCCGCCGCGACGTGCACCAAGGCCGTCGCGGCGTCGGCCACCACCACGGCCACGATCACCGCCGACACCGCCGTGACCAAGCCGGTCACCAGCTCGGCCACCACGACGGCCACCATCACAGCCGACACGGCCGTGACGAAGCCGGTGACCACCTCGGTCACCGCGACGGCCACCGTCACCGCAGACACGACCACCGCCAAGCCCGCGGCGGCCTCGGTCACGACGACCGTCACGATCACCGCGTCCGCGACGGTGACCAAGCCGACCGACGCCGCGGTCACGACCACCGCGACCATCACGGCGGACGCCACGATCGGCGCCGCGCCCAAGACCATCGACGCGGCCGTCACCGAGACGGCCACCGTCACCGCGGACGGGCAGGCCACCAAGCCCGTCGACGCGTTCACCACCGCCACGGCCGGGATCACCGCAGCTGCTCAAGGCACCCGGCCGGCCGTCGCCACCCTCACCACGACCGCCGCTCTTTCTGGCACCGCGGCGACGACCAAGCCCGAAGACGCGTCGGTCACCACGACGGCGACGATCACGGCAACGGCCACGGTGATCAAGGGCGTCACCGCCGCAGCCACCATCAGCGCGACCGTGACGACGACCGCCGCGATCCCGACGGCGACCGGCGGGTTCGTCTGCCAGGACTTCACCACCGTCGTCACCGTCGACGCGCTCACCGGCGCAGCGACCATCGACGCCTACGCGACGACCGCATTCATCACCCTCACCGACGCCACCGCCACCGTCGTGACCGACGACGCCACCGCCACGATCTGCGGGAGGTGATCCGTGGCCACCCAACAGGCGATCACGCTCAATGAGTCGAACGACGAAAACGTCAAACTCATCATCACCACCAACGTCCCAACCGCCGGGACCGCGCTCGACCTCACCGGGATGTCCCTAGAGGCGTTCGTCAAACCCACCCGCGCCACCGCCGATTCGGACGGCGCCGTGTGGAAGGGCACCACCACCGGCGGGCAGGTCGTCATCACCGACGCGGCCAACGGCAAGGCGACAGTGTCGATCCCGGGGTCCGCCCTCACCACGACGCAAACGTGGTGGCGCGTCGATGTCCTATCCGGCGGCCTGCGCAAGACCGCCATATACGGCGCCCTCACCGTTACCGACCTCTAGGGCCCCGCCCCGAACGCCACCCCGCCGGCCGTCCTCGAGCCCGCCGGCGCCAAGCCCACCACCACCAAGGAGGGCCGATGGCGATCGACGTTGGCGACCTCTACCGCTGTTCGTTCACCCTCACGTCCCCGGCGGGCGGCAACGTCAACGCCGGGACGATGACGTTGACGATCACCCTTCCTGACCAGACCACAACGGTCGTGGGCCCGGTGGCGCCCACCACCACCGGCGTCTACGTCTACGACTACCAAACCGTCCAGGCAGGACGGCACACAGCGCATTGGGTCGGCACCGGCGCGAACCCCGGCGCCTACGTCGAGGTCTTCGACGTACGGCCCGCAGACGCCCCCTACCTGGTCAGCCTCGCCGACATCAAGGCCCAGACGAATATCAGCAACACCGTCTCGGACGAAGAGCTGCGGACATACCTCGAAGCCGCAACCGGCGTCATCGAACGCCACCTCGGCCAAGCGGTGGTGCGACGGTCACGGACCGAGGAACACCTCATCCCCTCCGGCGGCGGCCTGGTCCTCAACTGGACACCCGTCGTCTCGGTGACCTCTCTCGCCACGGTCGACGGCTCATACACCTGGAATCCGGCGACCCTGTACGCGACGCCGGCCGGCTTGGTCACGTGCCCGCTCGGGACTGCCCCGTACGGCCATGTCGCCGTGACCTACGTGGCCGGCACGTCCCTGGTGCCCGAGGAATACGGGCTGGCCGCCCGGATCATCGTGCAGCACCTCTGGGAAACCCAACGTGGCGCCGCCGGCGCCCCGCGGGCTGGCGGGCTCGGCGACACGCTCGGCATCAGCCGGTCGGCCGGGTCCGGACTCGGCTACGCCATCCCCAACCGCGCCCTCGAACTGCTCGGCACCGGACTGCCGGGGGTCGCATGAGCGAATCCCGGCTCCCTGCGGCCATCGACGCCATCGTTGCCGCACTCACTGCCGCCGGCCTCACCGTCTGGGACGGCCCGGTCATCAGCGGCGACTACTCGGTGGCCTGCGTCTACATCGGATACGACGGCGACCCGTCGTACGAAGAAGAACGCGCATCGTCCACACAGCAGACGTGGGCCGGCCTCGGCGCCAAGCGGAGAGACGAGACCAACGAAATCGTCTGCGCTGCCGTGACCATCACCGGCAATGACGCCCGGTCATGGAAAGAAGCACGGGACTCCGTCTATGCCCTCGTTGAAACCGTCGGGCAAACCCTGCGGGCCGATCCGTCCCTAGGGCTCTCAACGCCGTCCGTCGCCGAGTTGTGGCCCGGTGACTATTTCCAGGAAGCGGGACCGGCCGGATACCAAGCCCGGGTCGTTTTCTCCATCAATCACAAGACCCGCGTGTAAAGGGAGACATTCATGCCCAGGTTCCGCCTGCGGTCGAACCATGCCGCCGTCGACCTGTACCAGCCGTCCGGCGGGCCCGACAGCTTCGAAATCGAGCCCGGACAGGAAATCGAAGTTCCCGGCGAACTCGTCACCGAACGACCGGCCCCGAAAAAGGGAGAGCCGGAACCCGCGCCCCTTCCCGACGACGCATTCATCGTCGCGAACGGGGGCGAAGAGCAGGCATGGCCGCACGCCGTGTGGGAGCTCGCCGACAAGCCCGCCGCCGCGTCGGCACCCGCGGCCTCGCCGGTGAAGGAGAAGTGACGTGACCACGGGAAGCGGCCTCGACGCTCAGATCGGGTTCGGCCAGGAAAGTGTGTGGGGGACGCCCGTCACCCCGACGCGGTTCGTCGAATTCGATTCGGAGAGCATGAAGTTCGATCCGACCTGGCTCGAACCGAACGCACTCCACAAGGGACTGAAGTACAAGCGACTCAGCCGCGCGACGATCTCGCGCAGCTCCGTGTCCGGCGATGTCACGATGGACGTCAACACGCTCGGCATGGGGATGTTGGTCCGGAACATGCTGGGCTCTACCACAACGACGACGACTCTGGTGTCCGGATCGGCGTACAAGCAAATCCATGTGCCCGGAGACTTCCGCGGCCTCGGCCTAACCGTCCAGGTTGGACGGCCCGAGCCGTCGACCGGAACCGTGCGTCCGTTCACTTACGAAGGGTGCAAGGTCGTCAAATGGGAGTTTTCGTTGAAGGACAACGACACTCCCAGCCTCAAGCTGACCTTTGACGGCCAGGCTGAATCGACGGCGACGGCGCTGACGGCGGCGTCGTACCTCAGTGGGTCCAGCACCTACAACTTTTCGCAAGCCACGCTAAAGCTGGGCGGCACGCCTGCCACGGCAAGCGGCGAGACGACCATCACGTCCGGCGTCACGGTCGCGACGATCATCAAGGAAATCACGATCTCTGGCACGGTCCCGATGGCAACCGACCGGTACGGAGTCGGCAACAGCGGCCAAAAGGCTGAGCCTCTCGAAAACGGGATTCCCATGATCACAGGGAAGCTCTCGGCCGAGTTCAATAAGACCGAGCTGTACGACCTGTACACCGCCGCTTCGGGGACCGCGCTACAGCTCGACTTGACTGGTGCCGCAATCGGAAGCGCGAACTACCTGTTCAGCTTCATTATCCCGGCGATCAAGCTCAAGACCGCCGCGCCGACGGTGGGTGGTCCGGACATCGTGCCCATGAGCACCGACTTCGAGGGCTACAGCAACGAAGTCGATCCGGTCATTCAGTGCAAGATCGTCTCCACCGAGTCGACGACGGTGTAGCCGATGGCGACCGAGGCGGAGTTAATCCTGAACGCCGAGGCGCGCCGAGACTACCGCGAATTGGCCGCGAAACTCCGCAAGCGCAAGGAACACCGGAAGACGTTGCGCAAGAAGATCGCCGATGCCGGCCGTCCGATCCTCGCCGAGGTGAGGACGGCCGTCCAGGAACTCCGTGTCACCGGCCGGTCCGGCGGCGGAGCGAAGCAACGGCGGCTTCACAACGTGGCCCGCGCCAGAACGGAACGCGCCGCGCAAGCGGCCGCGCGTCGACATGCCGGGCTAAGGCGGACCGTCGCATCGGCAACCAACCTCAAGGTGACCGCCAAGGGCGTCAAGTTCGTCGTGGACGAGAACCGTTTGCCGGCCAATCAACGGGGCTTGCCCCGCGCGCTGGACCTGCGTAAGGGGTGGGACCACCCGGTCTTTGGCCGTGCGGATATTCCCAAGGCGCACCAGAAGGGCGGACCGTGGTTCGCGTCGACAATCGCCAAGCACGAGCAGGCGTTCCGGCACGCAATCGTTGAGGCAATGGACGAGATCAAACGAGATATCGAAGAGTAAGAGGGACGAGAGCCTATGCGCTGCCGCATCGGTGACAACGAATACGACTTCGACTTCCGGATGACGGTCGCCGAGGCGATCTTTCTGCAAGAGAAAGCTTTTTGCACGGTCCTGGAATTCGGGCCCGCCCTGCAAAAGGCGGACGCCCGCGCCCTCGCGGTACTGATGTACATGCTGAAGAAGCGAAACAAAGAGGTCGTCAAGTGGGACGACATCCTCAAGATGGACGTGTTCAGCCTCCAAATGCTGCCTGACCCGGAGCAGGCCGACGCCGGTGATGACGTCGAGGACGAGGTGGCGGAATCAGCGGGGGACCCTACCTAGCCAACTGGAAGGACCCGCAACTCCGGTACCTCACCTGGCGGCGGTTGCTGTCATTCCACTTCTCGTGGACGCCGGAGGAAATCCTACAGTTGACCCTTTTCGACTTCGATGACTACGTGGTGTTCGTCGAGGCAGCCAATAAAGGGGGGTAGCCGATGGCCACCCTTCAGTACAACATCATTGCCCTCGACCAGTTCACGGCGACATTCGAGCGAGCCGCTGCGGAAATCGAGCGCATCAGTGGACGCCTCGAACGGCTCAATGGGCAGTCCGCGCGGGTGGCCGTCGACGTCAAGACCGACGACAGCCAGAAGGCACTCGACAGCTTTACCACCCGCTTCCAGCTCATGGCGGCGGGAATCATCGCCGCCTCTCCGGCGGTCGGAGCTGCCATTCTCGGCGGCGCCGGCGCCGGTTTCATCGGGCTCGCCGCCCTCGCGGTCCAGTCGAACGACCAGGTTAAGCAGACCTATCAAAATCTGTGGTCCAACGTCGTCAACGAAACCAAGGCGGGCGCCGCACAGCTGGCGCCGCAGATCGTCGCGGCCGGGAACCAGATGGGGGCGGCGGCCGACCGCCTCGGCCCGCAGCTCCGCCAGGCATTTTCGGCCGCTGGGCCGGACATCACGGCGTTGTCCCGCGGCGTAACGACCTTCGCCACCAACGCCATGCCCGGCGCGGTGTCCGCGACGCAGGCATCGCTACCGATCTTCGAGGCTGCGGCGAACGTGATGGGTGTCCTCGGGACTTCCTTCTCTACCAACGTCCAGTCGATCGGTCAGCACTCTTCGGACTACGCCCGGTTCGTCACCTCGATCGGCAACGTCACGTCCTCGGTGCTCGGCGTGATCGTTTCGGTGGTCAACGACATCGCGTCCGCCTGGGCCGGCAACGCGGACGAAATCGACGCAGCGATCGCCGGCGTCGCCGACGTCATCACCGGCCTCGCCCAAGGCGTCCTGCCGGTGTTCGCGGCGGCGCTCGGCGCGGCAGCATCCGCAGTCCGTGAGATCACGGCCGTACTGGGGCCGATGGCCCCGGTCCTGGGCACGCTCGCCGCGCTTGCGCTGGCTGCGTGGGCGGCGTTCAAGGGCGCATCGCTGGTGACAGCGGGTGTCAAGGCATTGTCCAGCACGGTCCTTGACGTCGGCACGGCCATGGAGAAGGCGGCGACCCGATCGGCCGCGACCGTAGCCGCGATGCAAGGCGTGTCGGTCGGGTCGTCGGCGGCGGCCGGCGCGATTACCACTGCCGGGGCGGCGGCGAGCAGTGGCGCCCTCCGCTTCGGCGTCATGGCTTCCGAACTCGCCGGGCCAGTGGGCATCGCCCTGATCGCCGGTGTCGGCCTGTTCGCTCTGCTCAAGTCGCAAGTGGATTCCACCTCGGGTGCGACCGACGCACTGAAGGGCAATCTCGACGGCGTCACTTCGGCTCTGGAGTCGACCGACGGCGCGATCAGCAATTCCGTCATCAAGGCCCTGCAGAACGAACAAGGCTTCAAGGACGCCGCGGCCGCGACCGATGCGTTCGCCATCAAGCAATCCGACCTCGCCACCGCAGTAACGCAAGGCGGCGTGAAGCTCGACTCCCTCAAGGCCAAGCTTCAAGCGATCATCGACGCTCACAAGCAATACGCCACCGATGAGGTCACCGGTGAGCTGAACTTCACCGGCTACGACGACGAAGGCGCCGCCGCCGCCAAGGCGCTAGATGCCGTGAACCTCCTGACCAAGGGGTTCAAGGGTTCCCAGGACGCAGCGGCGGAGAATCAGCGGGCGATCGAGCAACACGCCTCGGCGATGACAAGCACGCCCGAGGGGTTCGCGGCCGCCGGCAGTGCGGCGATGCTGTTCGGCGGAAGCCTCGGCACTGTCCGGGCGGGACTCGACAACGTCGCAAAGTCCAGCGGCGATGCGAGCATCAGCCTCGACGACGTCGTTCAGAAGTACGAACAAGGCGCGCTCGCGATCGCGAATGCGACGGCCTCAATCCAGCAGGGATTCGCCCAGGCGGACAAGGCCGTCGCGCAGGCACAGAATGCCGTGTCCGACGCGGCGCACTCGGCGTCGAACGCGAGCCGCGCCATCGGAGATGCCCGGCATTCCGAGGCGCAAGCGGCGCAAGCGGTGGTCCAGGCCGAACAGGCGGTCGCCGACGCCCAGCGCGGCGTCATGACCGCCCAACAGAACTACGTCAAGGCCCAGGACCAAGAACGGCAGGCGCAGCGGGCACTGTCCGAGGCACGCCAACAGGCGGTCAAGGACCTCAAGGCGCTCCACGACCAACTCGAGGACGCGTTCACGTCCGAGGCGCAAGCGCGCGTCCGACTGTTCGATGCCCAGCAAGCGGCCGCCGGATTCGGCATCACCGGAGGCAACGCCAAGGGCATAGCGAGCCAAACAGTCACGGCCGAGAACGAAGACAAGGTCAAGGCGGCGATTGACCTGCTCAGCGCACAAAACGCGCTGAACCAGGCCCAGAGCAATAATGTCGATCTCCGCGACAAGGTCGCGAAGGCCGACGCCGCTGGGGTCAACGGCGCTCAGAATGTCGTCGCGGCACAGCAAGCCGTCGTCGCCGCGCAACAGCAGGTCAGCGACTCGGCATACGGCGTCGACCAGGCCAAGCGATCACTGACGCGAGCTCAACAGGGTGTTGCCGATGCGGCGTACGGCGAACAGCGTGCACACCAGGCGGTCCGAGACGCCCAGTACCAGGCCAGCAGGGCGGCCGACCAGCTTCGGCAGGCAAAGGAGGCTCTGACCGAGGCTGAAAAGGCGGCTTCACGGTCGCTGGACGTCAGCACCGAGGCAGGGCGCCGAAATCTGGGTGAGCTGTTCAACCTCGCGAACGCGATCAAGACCGAGTTCGGTCCCACCTCGGCGGGGTACAACACCTTGATCCAGAAGACCGCGGACGCGTTCGGCATCACGACCGACAAGGCCGCGGATCTTCTCAAGGGCCTGCACCAGATTCCGCAGGACTGGCGATTCGACGTCACTGCGGTGGCCAATGTGGACACCGCGTCGCTTCAGCAGGTGTTCAAGGGAACCGACGCCGGCGGCTACTACAACGACTCGAAGAACGTCAAGAAGACGATCGGCGGGACAGGATACGCCGAGGGCGGCCACATCCGCGGCCCCGGCGGACCGACGGGCGATGCGATCCCGGCGTGGTTGTCGGACAACGAGTACATCCAGCCGGCCGACGTCGTCGACTACTACGGCATCGGGTTCATGGACGACGTCCGCCGCAAGCGTCTCCCGCGGTTCGCGCGTGGCGGCGCGGTCCGGTGGAACGCGTTCGGCGCCGGCGCAGGCGCGGCGTACATCTCCACCGTCGACGCCCTCACCGCGATGGGCCTTCCGCACCCTGCCCAGCTCCCGCAGTGGACGCCGCCGGTCGTGCCGATCCCGACGTTCGGAGGCGTGCCCGGTAACCGAGCGGGCAACGTGGAGATCGTCCGGCAGGTCTTCGCGTCGATGTTCGGATGGACCGGGGCGGAATGGGACGCGGCGGTGGCGCTGATCATGAGCGAGTCCGGGTTCAACAACACCATCAAGAACCCGACGAGCACGGCCTACGGAATTTTCCAATTCTTGGACAGCACGTGGGGCGGGTACGGCATTCCCAAGACGTCGGACCCGACCTTGCAGGCGATCGCCGGCGGCCGGTACATCCGGGCTCGCTATACCGACCCGATCAACGCGTGGGCGTTCAAGCGCTCGCACAATTGGTATTCGCAGGGTGGCCCGGTCCATGACGTCGGAACGATGCTCTACGGCCGGCCGAAGGTCCTCGACACCGGCGGCACCGTCGACCCGGGCTTGAACCTCATTTACAACGGCACTGGCCGGGGCGAGACCGTCCGCACCGGTGCGACCGAGGACAAGTTGTTGGCCGCTGTCACGCAGATCGCGGCAGCACAGAGCACGACCGGAACGTTCGTCGGGGCTCTCTACCTGGAGTCCGGCGAATTCCTCGGGAAGGTACGCGGCGAAGTCGCGCAGGAATTCCGGCGTATGGAGCTCGCAAGCGGGGTGCTATGACCGCCGAGATCACCACGTGGATCGACGCGTCCGGGTCGGCGACCGTTCTGGACGTCGACTTGGACGCGTCGGGCCGCTTCATGCCGGAGCCGGCGTTCATCTCGAACGCTGTTCCCGGTGCACCTGGCGAACGGCTCCGGTCCGCGCGTCACTCGGTCCACGACTTCACGATCCGCGTCGTCATCAGCGGCGCGAACGAACCAGCCGTCCGGGCATCGTTGCGGGCGCTCATGACGGCGATGGACCCCACCCGCGGGGACGGAATCATCCGGGTTCAGTCCCCGCTCGGCGACACACGCGAAATCGTGTGCCGGTACGTCGGCGGCCTGGGCCTGGACGAGAAGGTCGGTAACACCGGCCCGCAAGTCCAGTTCGCCGACGTCAAGTTCCGGGCCTTCGATCCTTTCTGGCGGGACCCCAGCGATGTCGTGACGGCCCCGTACGTCGTGGGCGTCACGCCGACGTTTTTCCCGTTCTTCCCGATCCGGCTCACCGCCTCGGAAATCGCGGTCGACACGTCGATCACCAACGGCGGCGACACCGAGGCGTGGCCGGTCTGGCAGATCACCGGACCGGGATCGTCCATCGTGCTCCGCAACCTGACCACCGGCAAGTTGCTTCAGTTCACGTCCCTAGTACTCGGGGCCAGCGAATTCGTCACGATCGACACGCGACCCGAGGCAGTGACGCAGGTGGTCAAGTCCGACGGAACGCAGATCTTCTACGACCTCACGGCAACATCGTCGTTGTGGTCGCTAGCCGTTGGCCTCAACGCGATCCGCTTGGAGATGGCGACCGCGGCCGCCGGCTCATCGTCGCTTGTCCTGAGCTACCGACAGAAATACGTGTCGCCATGACCTTCGAGTGGCGCCTATACGTCCGGGACGCGAATTATCAACGGCAAGGTGAGATCCGCGACTACACGTCGGCCACGCTTTCGCCCGTCTACAACGACGTGGGGACTTGGTCGATCACCCTCGACCGCAACTCGCCGATGGCTCCGTATCTGACAACGCCGGGGTGGGGAATCATCGCCACCCGCAACGACGTTGCGTTGTTTACCGGTATCACGACGAACATCCGCCACGTCGTAGGTGCGACCGACAACCACATGGAGATCTCGGGTTCGACAGACGAGATCTGGCTACAGAGTCGACTAGTGTCGCCGTCGCCGGGGGAATCGTCGGCCCCGTACACCGTGCAAGCCGTCGACGTCCGGACCGGCCCGGCGTCAACGGTTCTGATCGGCTACGTCAACGCGAACCTAGGCCCCGGCGCTGTCACGACCCGCCGCAAGGCTGGCTTCACTGTCGGCGCGGACCCGGTGATCGGGGCGAGCGTGCGCGGCGAAGGCCGTTGGGACGCCGACCTTCTCACGTTCATCCAACCAATGGCGCAGACCGCGAACGTCGGGTTCCGTGTCGTCCAGGTCGGTGCCGGCCTTCAGTTTCAGGTGTTCGCGCCCACGGATCGATCGAGCACCGTCAAATTCTCGGTGGCCCTGGGCAATCTGTCGGCCTTTGAGTACAGCAGCAGTCGGCCCCGAGCGAACTATGTGTTCGTCGGCGCGAGCGGCACCGGCACTGCTCGCATCATCAAGGAATTCGCCGACGGACCCGCGATCGCGACGTGGGAACGGATCGAAGGACCACTAGCCAACCAGGGGACCACGTCGGACAGCACGGCCATCGCGCAAGCGGGGGCGGATGCGTTGGCGCAGAACAGCGAACAGGCATCGCTCACGATCACACCGCTTGAAAAGCCGAACCTGATGTACGGGGTCCACTACGCGCTCGGCGACATCGTGACCGTGCAGCTGGAAGGGCCGGCGCAGACGCCGTACACCGAGTCCGGCCAAATCGTCGACCTGCTGCGTCAGGTGACGATCACGTTGTCGAAAGACGAACAGACCATCACGCCGACGATCGGCACGCCGGCCAAGGGCACGATTCCCCGCCTCATACGCGCGTTCCAGCAACAGGCACGGCGAATCAACAACTTGGAGAGGACGTGAGCGGGGCCCATGGCAACGACGCTTGACACCTACATGCCGTACGACAGCGGCCCCGGCTCCAACGTGACCGAAGACGGCTGGCGCCAGTTCGCCCGACACTTCCGCGGCGACGGCGTGATCCGCAACGTGGGCAGCGAGTTCCGTCCCCTCGGCGACTCGACCGGAATGCAAGTCAAGGTGCCGGCGGGTGAGTGTTGGATTCGCGGGCAATGGGGGTCCAGCACCGCCACGAAGACTCTGCCCATTGCTGCGGCGCACGCGACCCTGCAGCGGCTCGACCGGGTCATTCTCCGCAACGACTTTCTCAACAACCGCATCGAGCTGGACGTCCTCACCGGCACGCCGGGAAGCAGCAGCTACCCGAGCGTGACCCAAAGTACGGCGATGTGGGAGATCCAGCTCGGACAGGTGACGGTGCCGGCCGCCGCGGTCACCATCACATCGGGCAACGTCCGCGCGATCCCGGAGTACACCGACGGCTCGTGCTCGTACACAGTGGACGCCGGATTCCAAACCGTCGCGAGCGGCACAACTGGCGCCCGCATCGACTTCGACGTGGAACAATTCCCGAGCAGCGTGGTCGGGCGGCCGAGCATCCGTGAGTGGCAGCTCAACCGCGCGGGAATGTGGCTGATCGTCTTTAACCTGTACTGGGACAACCCCAACGGAACCGGAAGTCGCCGGGCGTGGATTCAACGTCAGAACGGCGGCAGCCCCAACCCCGTGAAGCTGGCCTGGGACACGCGGGTGCCTGTGACGGATATTGGTCCGGCGCACAACATCTCAGCACTTGAACGGTTCTCCTCCGGCGAGATCGTCGAGATGTGGGGCGCACAGAACTCGGGCGTGAGCATCAACGTCCTCGGCACGTCGACGTTCAACGAAGGGACGCGCGTGCAGCTGTATTGGCTCGGACCGTGATCCGGCGTGTTCGGCTACGCGGCCGATGATCCCGGTGCCGGCCTCGCCGATGTCACGACGTGGGTCAACTTCGGCGTCTTGGGCTTGGTGGTCCTTTCGCTGTTGACGGGGTGGCTATGGGCGAAGCCGTCCGTTGACAAGTTGCAAGCCGAAAAGGACCGAGCGGTCAAGGAACGCGAACACGCGGACGCCCAGAGAGACGCCATGGCAACGGTTTTGCAAGAGAAGCTGTTGCCAGTCGTGGGCGATTTCATAGCCACGACGCGCGCCCTGATGCCCGTGCTGCAGCAGTTGCAGCAACTTCAAGCGATGATCCCGATTCTTCAGGAACTCATCCGTGCCAACGATGTAGGTGATACGCGTGGCACCCGACCGCCCCCGCGGGAACGGAAGCGCAAGACGTGACTACGAACCCGAGGAAGTCGACGCGCTGACACAACGCGCCTCGGAGTTGCTTGACCAGCTCCACGAGGTGATGGCGGAGATGTCCGCACGTCTGCGGACATTCCTGGGAGAAGAGGACAACTCCCCATGAGCCGATGGCCTTTCCGGCGCCGACCGCGAGACGCACACCAGCCGCGAACGGCGACCCAGGACACAGAGGTGGCCCGATTGACCGCAAAGGCGGACCTCATCATGGACGAACTCGAATCGGTCGTCGGCCAGATGGCGGACATGCTCCGGGAAGCACACGGGGGCAATGATGACTGAACCGTGTAGCGACGACGACCGCGTCCGCGTGTTCGCGGCGGCCGAACGTCTACAGGACTCGATGACGGATCTCGGCGCCGAACTGGCGACTCTCCGCGCGTACGGCCAACACAACCGCCGGTATATCTGGGGGTTGTTCGTGTCGTTGGCGCTCGACGTCGCGCTGTCCATTGTGGTCGCCGTGGTCGCCGTCCAGGCGAACGAGGCGTCGTCGCTGGCGAACCAGAACCGGCAGGCCCAGCGCACTACCTGCGAGGCGGGGAACCAGGCGCGCGCCGTCTCGGTCCAGCTGTGGAACTACGTCTTGGACGCCACGAAGGACGACCCGCGGAATCAGACACCGGAACGTAAGGCGTTGATTGCGAAGTTCCGGACATACATGGAATCCGCTTACGCGCAGCGGGATTGCGCCGCTGCGGACAAGTAGAGGCGGCCGGCCATGAGGTCAACCGGACACCGCGGCTTCATCCGAGACGGGAAGTGGGTGCCGGCATGACGCAGTTCGCCGACTACTCGGCCGGTCGGCCCTCGGGTGCGGCGCTCAAGGCCGCCGGCTTCACGGGCGTCGTGCGGTACGTCGGGCTCGGCAGCGCCGGGAAGCGGCTCACTGCGGCTGAGTACCGCGACCTGGTCGCCGCCGGGGTTCAGGTACTCCTAGTCGCCGAACTCGGCGTAGGCGACTCCTGGGGCACCGCGACGGACGACGACTACGCGCGGGGCAAGGCCAACGCCGCGGCCGCGCTCAACGATGCCCACGCTTGCGGCATACCGGACCGCGACATCGTGATCTTTGCCGCCTCGGACGCCCAGCCGTCCGCGACCTGGCATGTCACCGACACCGTCAAATACGTCAGAGGGTTCCGCGACGTGCTCGGTCTCAGCCGAACCGGCCACTACGGGTTCGCCGCGACCAACCAAGCCGTCCACGCCGCCGGCGTGGCGTCGTTCTACTGGCGGTGCGGGGCGGAGCCCTCGGCGGCCGACAAGGGGTGGGTTCACCTCTGGCAACGCAACCGCAACCCGACGACGCGGGTGGTGGCGGGCGTGCCCTGCGACATCAATGACGTGTACCGGCCGATCTCGCCGGTCGCGCCATCCCCAGTTCCCACGCCAGCCGTTGAGGAGGACGACGCCATGGACCCGATCCAGCTCCCGGTGTCCGAGAGCACGACGTACCGGACGATCCCGTGGAACGGTCGCGCCGCCGTGCTCAACTTGATCACCACGAACACGGATCTTTTCGTGGCGCGGCCGGGGAACTGGGGGCCCGGCGGCGGCACGGGCGGCGGTGACCCGACCAACCCGAACCTCCCGCGCGCGGGTGACGGGTGGCGGATCACCGCCAACCTCCCGGGTGCTTTCACCGTCCCCGGCGGGACCACCCGGATTTTCCTTGCCTACTCATGCGCGAGCCTCGCCTACGCGTGGCCCGTCGCTACGGCCTAATTTACATGCACGTGCACTCTGGCACGGGCTTCTTACACTCCGAGCATTTGATGTCAGGCAATTCTTCGCCGTAGTCGGCGAAAAAATCGTCTTTCTGCTGTTGCGTGTAGTTTCCGTATTCGTCTGCTGGCATGGCTAGAAAACGTCCGTTCCTGGTGGTGGACTGCGGGTGGTTCAGATCTTGGTTTCGTCGACCTCAACCACGGCGGGACGATGGTCTGTGCACTGGCCGACGACGTCGGTCCCCACCACCCGGTAGCTGGTCACGGCGGCCTCGGGAAAGTTGTAAGTCACGTAAACCCGGTCAATCCGGCGCGGCTCGTTGGTGTCGGTGTGGTGGTGCCCGGTGGTGGCCTCCCAATCCGCGCCGACCAGCTGGGCGCAGTCACGGAACCGGCCGTACCGTTCGAGCCGGATCGCGCCGTGCCGGTCGACCTCGCCGTTGAGGTCGTAGTGCAAGGCGTGGGAGACGTCCCACGGCTTCCCCTTGTACGGGTCTTTGTCGTAGGTCTCGTCCGAGCCGATGCCCTGCCAGTCGCCGCCGACGATGCCGGGGATGCCGTCGTTCCGATTGAATGCCCGCATGACAACGCCGGCGTCGCGCCAGCCGCCGGACAGGCCGGGGTCGAAGTGGCTGAAATGCGCCGACCCGACCCGCAGTGGCCGGCCGCCCACGTCGAACAGCACGACGGCCATCCCATGCGAATTGCCGTAGACGTCGCTGTCATACGGGGAGAAGCGGCGCGGAACCACGTCGATCCCGTGCCGCCACAGGACACCCGTGTGGTGTCGGGTCTGACTGATTGACGCCGTAGCCCGTTCGTCGGCGCTGCACGTCAGGCCGAGGGCGTCGGCCAGGTCGATGAGCGCGTCTTCGGCGGCCCGGAGGCGAGTCAGGGCGTCGCCACCGTTGTCGGGCCCGGAAATGAGTTCCTGGACGACGAGAATATCGGGCTTCTGACTGGCCAGCATGGAGACCAATTGCGCGTACCGGGCGTATTGCTCCGGGTCTTTGCCGTCGTAATTCATCAAGTTTGCCGTGACGAAGTTGATCACGGTCGAGTCCCCTCGGCGGTACGGGTGGCGCCTCCGGTCGGCGCGAATTCGAGCCAGCACGACACCATCCGGTGATCCGACAGCTCTTTGTCCCCCGGCTTCGGCACGTGGACCTTGTACGAACCCGGTACGAGACGGGCGGGCGTGCGGTCGCTGACCATGATGCGGTCGATCCTCATCCCCGAACCGCCATCGACCCACGGGTTGACGGTGACGGTGAAGTCGCCGGCTCGCTCGCCAGCGTCCCACCATCCGTGCTCGAGAAAGCTATCGATGGCGTCGGTGTTGACCTTCCACACTCCGTTCGGCCCACGGACGCCCTTCTGGCTGCGCTTCTGCGACTGCCCCTGATCGTCGCATCGCTGCCCCCAGTCCGCTGGGACGATTTCCTTCGGGTGTCCGCTGGTGGCATTGAAGTCACCGCCAATGACGGCCGAGTGCTGCGCCATCTGTCCGTCCTGGCTGGCCTGCTGGTCGAATACCGTCGCCCCGCCGGAGCCATTCCAGTGCACGGACTTGAGCTGGATGTCATGCCCGTTGATCCGCGCCGTCAGCGAGTTGGCCAGACTGCGCCGCTGCGTCTCGCCGTACCAACGCAAAGGGCGAACATAGCGGGGATCGATGAACAGGCCGGGCACGTTCACCGAGCCGTGGACTTCCGAGATGAACGCCTCATAGTTCGTCTTCGGGAGGGTGTTGCCGGCCTCGTCCTCGTCGTACCCCCACAGGGACGCAAGGGTTTCCTTGACGTCGAACAGTGGAGCGGACTGGATCATCGGATCGGTGTAGTACGTGCATTCCGACAGGAACAGGATGTGCGGGGGGCTGTCCAATGCGGACAACATGGCGAAGAGCTTCCCGTGGTCGTGCTGACGCGTGTCGCGGTCGTACCCGCCACGCTTGAGATTCAGCGCGACAACGTGAAGTTTCAAGGGGTTGAACAAGATCTACCCTTTCGTTCGGGCCCGCTCGGCGGGCTGTCATGGAGGGGGTTGGGCCGGTGGTCGGTGGCCCGTGCTAGTGGTCTAGCGTGCGCATCCACAGGTTGTTGGCCTCTTCGCGGGTCAGACCCCCGCCCTGTTCGGTCGTTGTCTCCGGTTCTTCGGCGCCGCCTTCGGGGGCACCTTCGGTCGGGGACTCGGTCATTCGATTACCTTTCTCTTTCGGCGACATTAAGCAACGGCGGGACGGTTTTCGTCTTATCCAGTTGCTCCGCCACCACTCGCACGATGAATGGCTCACGTGTCGTTCAGATCTCGTTGGGTACGACGGTGAAGAAAGATTTGATCAGCGCGGCGTCCCATCCGAGGAAGTCGCGCGCCTCGAACCATGTGGCAGTAGCGTCGACCCACATGCGATATTCGTTGCGGTTGAGCGAGGTTCGCGCGTCGTCGCCCAGGTTTTCGGTGATGTAGGCGTCGAACGATAGGCGGCCGTCAGCGGCATCTCTTACTTTCAGGGCGATTTCGTCGTCCCAGTCTGGGGCGGTAGCGTCGGGCTTCGTGGTGGTGATCCAAGCCCAGTCGTACATTTTTCCTGCGGCGTCGCGCCGTTCGATCCGTGCCGCCCACAGTCGTCTCGGCCCATGCGGGTATTCGTATACACCCATGTCCCAGGCGTTGTACCGGATGTTGTGCTTTTCGATAAAGTCGAGGCCGAAAAAGTAGTCGTCGTCTTCGACGGGTTCGGGTGCCACGGAATTACCCCTTCTGGCGTTTTATGGTAGGCCCTATGTAGGTCCGGGTCGTGGTCACGAACTGGACGCCGTCGCCGACGAACCCGGTGAGGCCGCGCCGAGTGGTCGCCAGGATGACGCTCCCCGGGTGGCCGGCGGTGAGTGCGCGGACTTGCGCGGCCGCGTCAGCATTTCCGATGACAATCAACACTCTTCGGCTCGCGGCCCGCTGGTGGTACTTCGTGATGCGGGCGGGCAGGGACTTCGGCACTCGCCATCGCCAAACGCCAAGTCGGCGGAGCATCACTCGGGACACTTCGGCTAGATCGACACAGCCGTTGCGCCGGAATTCAGACAGGTCGACGGTGTACATGTCGCGCGGGAAGTCGTGGCGCCGGCGGTATGCCCAGCAGGCGGCCGCCCAGCTGGTGAACCGAGCGTCGCCCTCGATCACGACGACGGCGACGGGGCCGTTCGCGTGTGACCGCTTCACCGCGGCTTCGATGGCGGCAAATGCGTCGTCCGGCGTCATCGGAGCCCTCGCCGTTCGTAGAGCCCGGTTCTCGGGTTGTAGACGGTCCCTTCCGGTTGCTCCCATGTCTGCCCGGCAGAGTCGCAGTGCACGATCCCCCAGCACGGATTCAGGGCGCACAGGCCGTTCCAGCACGGACTGTGCAGGCGCGGCGCTGGCGGGTCCCACGGCTTGTAATGCCGGATCTGCGCCTGTCGGTCGCAAGCGGTATGGAGAGCCCAGAATTCCCGAGCGCGGTTGCCGGTCCAGAAGTCCCGTGCGCGAACCTTGCCGTCGTCACCCCAATGGAGCACGCGGAACGGCAAGACGCCGACGTCGTCTCGGTCGAACCATCGGGGTTTCGGCTCCACGAAGCCCGGGGCCGGCTGGCCGTCGTGGTCGTCTTCCCAGTCCGCGTACGCGATGTCGCGTTCGAAGCGGTTTCGTTCACGATGGTCCATGAACGGGTTTCTGAGCTGGGCCTCATCGTAGGCCCGTCGAGCCGCGACGCCGCGCGGCCCGGCATGTTCGGGCATGAGCCTTTCCGTCCCCTCCGATGCCGCAACAGCCCGCACACAGGCGGGCTGTCCGACAAGGTCCCTCTTACCTCGGGCAGCCTCTTAGGCCCCCGCGCTCCCGGACTCGTCCCCGGGATGCGCGGGGGCCATTTCTCTGTGTCTAGGCGCCGGGATCGTCATACCGCCGAGGCACAGCACGGCACCGCCCCCGACAATCAGGCCGGCAGCGGCCTGCCAGTCGGTGACGACCTGGCCGCATTCATGTGCACCAGTGGCCGGACCAACCCCGGGAGCGCTCGGGCTGATTGCGGTTCCACAGTGGACGGCCTTCCCCATGGCGCTCTCGGCGCGGAGTGGGACGAAGACCATCAGGACGCCGCCGAAGATGCCGACGAATCCGACGGCAAGGGCGGCGCGGCGCAGGTTCACTCGGTATCCCTCTTCGTCACCGTGTAGCCGAGTCTCGCCGCGAGCATGAGCAGCAATTCGTGCGCGCCAGGAATCTCGGCGTTCATGAGTTGGGCGGCCCACGCGTCACACTCGGGCGACGTGTGCGTAGCGGTCCCGCACGCGCAGTTGGTTTGTTGGGGCGCTTCGTAAATCACGACAAGGGGTTCGGCGTCGGGGCCGTCGCCCGCGGCGGCCGTGAGGTCGCACAGTTCCCAGCCCTGCCCATCGGGGGCGGCGTGGAGGTCGACGCGAACTGACTGTTCGACGTGGTGGTATCCGGCGGCCTCGCCGTGACAGAGGATCGTCGACAATGTACTTCATTCCTTTCAGCTGCCCGACCATCCCGGGTAGCACTCCTGACACCACTCGACGGTATTTGTGTTGCCTTGCAACGGTGATCGGCAGATTCGGCCGCATTCCGAGACGCCCAGCCACATTCCGCGCCATTTGAGCCGTTCGAGGTACCGCCCGGTCACACGGTGCATGACGACCCGGCCGTAGAACCAATGTGAGATCAGTTCGGGTCGCGCCTCATCTCGGAGCACCCGGTTCCCCCGGTCCGGCATGGCGCGTTCAGTCCGGCGTCGTCGGCCGCGACCACGGCGGGATGCCGGGGACGGGGCGTAGGCCGCGCGAGCCGTGACGGAGCCGCGAAGTGGGGACCTGGGAGACGACTAGGAGTTCGTCCTTCGTCGGCAGGACCAGGCCGCCCGCGGCGCGGGCGGCGTTCACACGCTCAATGACGGCGGTGAAGTAGGACATGGGGGGCGAAGGGCGGTCGGCGTTCCAGGCGATCGACAACGAGTGACGGGGAATGGTGACGACTTGGACGGCGAGCCCGACCCGCATGGCCAACAGCCCGAGTTGCCCGGCCCACTGCTCGGGCGAGCCGTCGATGTCCGCCCACTCCCATGGGAAGGTGATGGGCGTGCCGTGCATCAGTTCGCGGATCTGGTCGTCCAGGGTCGGCACCCGGTAGCTAGGCATGGGCGTCTCCCGGCCCCGGGCGTTCGAGTTCGCGCAACGCCGCGATGAGCCGGCTGGCTTCGATGCCGAGACTGCCGGCGAGATGTTCGAGGGCGTCGATGTCGATGGGGATGGTGAACCGTTCGAGGTGGTCGGCCGAGGCGGCTCGGAGCCGGGCCCACTCCCGGAGCCCTTCGAGGTCGGGGCGGTCGGTGTGAGCGAGGGCGGCGAGGTCGACCATGATCGCGTCGGTGCGCGGGGCGGCGGGTGCGTCGATGGCGGCGAACGCCTCGGCGACCAGCTCGGCGGGCGTGACGCTGTAGGCGCCGGCGTACCTCAACAGTGTGTCGATGCCCATGACCCGGGTGCCGTTCTCGTGGGTGGAGAGTGCGGGACGGCTGACGCCGATCTGTTCGGCGGCGAAACGTGCGTCCCATCCGGCGGCGCGGCGCCGGCGGCGAAGGGCGCTGCCGATTGCGGACACGAATGCCTCGGCGGCGGCGTCCGTGACGAGGTACGGGGTGCGTTCGGCGAGGTCGGCCGGGGGGCCGTCCGGGATTTCGGCGAAGGCCAACGCGGCGTCTTGGTTGGCGGCGGCGGCTCGAACCCACATACCGACGCTGTCCCGGGCTACGCCGAATCGCGCGCCGATCGCGGCGTACGAGACTTGTTCGCGCCGGAGCCGGAGGATCTCCACGTCGACGCTGGTGATCAACTGCTCAAGGGTCTCCTCGGTCAGTTCGTACTCAGTCGACAGGCGCCCCATCGACCACCCGGTATGCCGATCCCGGCGGACCATCAGCGCTAGCGCTCGGCGTCGCGCCGGGTCTTCGATCCGGGCCGCGACCTCCGGTCGATCCGCCTCGACGGCGGACACGCCGGGCGTGATGCGGCGGCTATAGAGGAGGTCGCCGACGTCGTTGATCACCGCCCTCAACGGGACGTCGTACTTCGCGCGTAGTTCGCGCAGGGTTGCACCCGCGAGGTACTGCCCGCGCAGTGTGGTGACGCTGTACGGCACCGGGCTGTCGTCGGTCACGGCCGTCACGCTGCCGTGTCGGGCTCGGCGGGGCGGCGGTGCACCAGCCGGGCAATCCGACGGGACAACGTCCGGCGGTGGGCGGCGCGGTCGCGTTGGCGCGGAATCTGGTCGGCGAGCCCTTCGCGGTAGATGAGGTCAGCCACGTCGATCGGCTGGCGACCTTCCTCCGGGTCGTCCGGGGGAGGCTCGGCTAGGGCACGCTTGTGGATCTTGCATGGCCTGCAGATGCGGGATGGCCCGACCGCGCCCGGCGCGGGGATGAGCTGATCATCACAGAGGGTGGGGAGCCGGACGTCATCGCGCTCGACGGCGATGGCTTCTTCGGGGACTTCATGTTCAACATGCGTGGTTGTGCATGTGACTGGGATGGATGCCCTGGTGGCGGGTTTGGTCATGGGATTGGTCCCCGTGGTCGGCTCCCCGGCTCATCGGCCCGTGGGATGCGGTCATGTGGTGAGGCAGCGGACGCGAATGGATCGGGGGCCCGCTCGCGTCCGCCGCCCGTCTGGGGGGGGCGGCGACCGACGGGGAGTCAAGCCGGGATGCGGTCCGAGGGGGTTTGGATAAGAACCGCTATCCCGGCGACTCAACCACGGGTCGGTCGCCGCCCGGCGGGTTGTCCCCGGGGCCTAGGAACGCCGTGTCAAGCGGACCCCGGGGACGGCCTTGGCGGGCTGGTTTCAGGCGCCGGATGGCACGGGAGCCAAGTGGCGGCCGCGCGCGTGGGCGTCACCGAGCGCGGCAAACTCAAGCAAGGCACGCGAGAGAGCGCGGGCCTGCTCTCTGTCGAAAGTGCCGGAGCCGCCCGGCGGGATGATGACGACGACCCGGCCAGCGTCGTCGTTCTGCACTCGCGTGTGCCGGGGGCGCCCAGTGGCGTCGGCGCAGGGGACTTCTCCGAAGCCGGCCGGTCCGCCGGTATCGCCGGTGGTGGTGTGATCCATGGCTCTGCCCTCTCGTGACCGGCGCCCGCGGCTCGCACTGACCCATCGGTCGGCGCGGACCCGGATGCAACGTTCCACTAAGCTCGCGGTACGCGGGGTAACCCCGCTGGTGAAATATTTCATGTGAGCGGCGTGAGTGATATCGCGACATGGGAGATTTCACCCGATCGGCCGACGCCGTCTGTCGTAACTTGGCGGGCATCCGAGGCTGACCATGTGAGCGCGTGGAGGTGGAGTGGCTGACAAGCCCGAGGTCAAGAAGGCTCGGCCGAACATCCGGCAACGGCGGGTCGCCGCCAGACTCAAGGCGTGGCGAGCCGCGACGGGCAAGACCACGGAGGAAGCCGCCGCGCAGTTGCGATGGAGCGCGGCGAAACTCAACCGGTTCGAGACGGCAGGCCAGATTGCGGGACCTGCGGAGATCATCGCGCTTGCCGCCATCCTCGGCGTTGACGAAGAGGAACGCGACCGTGTCGTGACCTACGCCGTCAAGGGTCAGGAAGGTCTCGTGTGGTGGCGTGCCTTTGCCGACGCGGACACGGGCGACGACTTCGCCGACTTCATGGTCACCGAGTCCGACGCTACTGACGTATGGAACAAGGAGGCCCTGTTGATGCCGGGGCTTCTCCAAGATGAGGACTACATGACCCGCCTCATGCGGGCGTGGAACTCCGATGACGACCGGATTGAGGCTCGGCGTGAACTCCGGCGTCGCCGACAAGAGCGAGTCACGTCCGGCGCACTGCGGATCAAGGCCATCATCTACGAAGCGGCGTTCCACCAGCCGTTCGTGTCGCGCGGCCAAAAGGATCACTTGCTGACCATGGGCGAGTTGCCGAACGTCACGTGGCAAGTCTTGCCGGCCGAGGCCGCCGAGGATGCCCCCGTCAAGACGGAGCAGGGCAGCCCGGCGGCGGGCTTCGAGGCGGCCTACCACCTCATGAAGTTCGAGAACGAAGAAGACGTGTCCGCCGTCTACGTCGAGAACCTGACCTCCGGCCTGTACATCGAATCGAGGCCGGACGTTGAGGCGTATACCCTCAACTTTGAGCGCCTGGAACGTCTGGCGCTGGACCCCAACGCGTCGGCACGGTGGCTTGAACGTGCGCGGTGACCCGACGCAGCAGTAAGAACAAAGGAAAGGACAACAATGTCCGACATCACCAGTGGCGCCCGCTGGCGAAAGAGCAGTTATAGCGGCGGCGGCGACCAACAGGCTTGCGTCGAAGTGGCCCAGACCCCGGACGTGACCGCCGTCCGAGACAGCACGGACCCCGCCGGACCGGTCATCGCGGTACCGCACGGTTCGTGGGCGGCATTCCTCGACGACGCGGTGGTCCGCTAGTCCACCGATAGGTTCGAAGGGAACGGCCCCTCGGGCGCGGGAACAAAGGGAACCGCGCCGAGGGGCCGTTCTTATGCGGTCCGCCGGACCCATGGGCGGCCGTGTCGACAGCCTACGTGATCGACGGCTCATGCCTGCTCCGTCATGTCGCTAAGCCGTGAAGTCGACGTGCGGCGGTGTGCACCCGCAATAGACCGGGATACACGTGCTCCCCGCCGAGGCGGTCGACCGGCCCGGCGTCGGTCCGGGTATTCAACACTTCCTGTTGCCGGCCTCGGTCACGGCGCAGATAGAGCACGTCGGCTTCGCCGACGATCCCCACCGCGAACCGGCATTCGATGCTGCCCACCACGTCGGCAGGGTCGCACCCCGGCGGCAGAGTGATACCCGTGGCGGCGCGGTATCCCTCGGCAAGGAAGACGTGCGCGACCGGGTCGCCGGGTGGGTCGAACCCGGCCCGTTCCTCCGCCGTGCCGGTCTCCAACAGGTGCGCGATCCGGGCAAGGTCGCTGGCCTCATTGACCGGCGTCATCGACAGGTCGAGGTATCCGGGTCGGGAATCCGGGGTCCGGCTGAGCACGTACAGCATCGGGGGCAGCTGGTCCCATCCCCGGTCGTTGTGGCATTCCTCGGCGCCGGCGATGACCCCGGCCACCGTGCCGAGGTCACCCCGCAGCCCGTGCCGGAACGCAGGCCGCCACTTAGCGGACACCAGCGTCCTCAGGCGTTGTTGTGGCCGTCGCGTCGAGTTCTGCCCCGCCGAACCAGTCGTCGGGGTCGGCTCCAACGGCGCCCAACGCCGTTTCGAAGACGTCCGCCGCTTCGGAGTGGTACTTCATGCCGTCGATGACGCCCCACACCGACACCGTGAGGCCGGGGAACTGGGCGATCAGTTGGCGTGTCCCCGCCACCACAGGGTCGGTCAACGTCATGCCGAGGAAGTCCCGCCACCCGGCGAGCACGGCGGGCACTTCGCTGTCGGGGTACATTCCGGCCGCCGAGCCCGAGAGGATCAGGCTGGAAAACGACGCGTCGAGTGTCCACGTGAGGTCGTCGCAACCGGCCTTGCGGCCCGCGGCGTTGAGCTCCGCCGTGACACCGGCGTTCACCAGGCCCGTCACGTTCCACGGGATCGTCATTACTGAGCTTGCCTTTCAGTGTCGTTGTCTATGGGTAGGTATTCGGAGAGGCCGGCCACGACCGCGCGCGCCTTGTCGGCCGGCAGGTCGATCCGCTCGGTCAGGTAGCGGAACAGCCGGTCGTCGAGCACCGCGCCGGCCATGGTGTTCAAGACGCCCTCACCGTGATCGCGAACCGCGTCCGGTTCAAGAACGCCGAGCTGTTCGCCACCAAGCTCGATCACCACTATCGGCGTGAACCGGTTGGGGCTCGCCGGATTCAGGTTGCGGCCGATCGCGGGCACCAGGCGAAGCGGTGCGGTCGTGTCGTGATCGCCGACCAGCTGTTGCCGCAAGTCACGCATGACGACGGTCTTCGCCGCGTCCTCACCGAGTTTCAGACGTTCCGTGAGCAGGCGAATCACGGCGACGGCGTGTTCCGCCTCGGTCGCCCGGCTCATGCACGTTGCGGCGTACTCGAGCGCCTGCGCTCGGTCTAGGTGGAACGCGCAGTCAGGCCCTACCGTCACGGCCACGCCGTATGTTCCGTCCGGCAATACGTCCGACCGCACCCACAGGCCGTCGTCTTCATCAGGTGTCGTTGTCATAGCCGCCTCGACCTCGGAACGCCGGTCACGGCGATTGACAGTTCCTCGATCTGCCGCAGAGCTCGGAACAGCTCCGAGGCGTCGATGGTCGCGTCCGGGATGCAGCCGTGTTCGCAACGCAGGCCACCGCGGATCAGGTCCGAACGGTCGCGCACCACGCCGAAGACGCGGCAAATCAGAGGCCGGACGTCGTACACCGAACAGGTGTTGAGCGGCGACAACGCCGGGCACCGAGGGGTCTTGCCGGTCGCGATCAGGGCCTGTAAGCGCTCGTACGACATGTGGACTGGCAAAGTCACCCCCCGGGCGGCAAGCCGCTCACGCTCCAGTTCGGACGCATCGATCGACGTGCATGAGTCATGGCACAAGCCCTTGCACTCAATGGCCGGCACCTGCTCGTAAAGGTCTTCGAGCGCGGCGATTGCCTCGGCGCGCGTGGGAATCCGCTGGCGGCTCATCGTTTCGCCCCCGCTCGGCCCGAGCCGCGTTGTGGCGGTGTCGCGGCCGCCGGCGGCGTCGCGGCGCCCTCGGTTTCGCGGACGCATACCGTGCATCGCCATCCCGTCGACTTGCCGTCTTTCATTCGCTTAGCGTTATGGACGCGCCGGCCTTCGCCGTAGGTGTCGTCCTGGAACCGGTTTGCGCAGGTGCAACGCCTGATCTCCGTCTTGGACATCTAGTTGCCCGCCCGTCCTTCGGCGTTGTCGAGCGTGTCCACGGTGGACATCTGGTCCGGCGCCCAGGCCGGCCCGAGGCTGCCCGCCTTACGCTGCGCCGCCTTACCCTGTGCCGCGTTCGCTTCGAGGCGATGCCAGACCTCGTGAACCAAGTCGACCCCTGCAATGTCGGCCAGCCTGATCACGTACATCAGTACGTCCGCGAGACCTTCGGCGATATCACGATCACCGGCAAGGTCCGCGCTGACGCTGTCCGCGTCGTAGATGGTCGCCAACACGCCGGCCGCTTTGAGAACCAGTCCGCTGACCAGCTGTCGAGGCGGGAAGCCCGCTCGCCACTTCCGTTCACCCACGAAGCTCCGAAGTTCCACGGTGAGCGTGAACAGCGAAGGGTCGTCTTTCGCCAAGGTCCGGTAGTAGCCCGGATCGATTGTCATTATTCCCCGTCCTGACGCCGCGCCTGCTGCTTCCCTTCGCGGCGCTCGCGGCGATTGCCGATTCGTTTGACTTTCTTCACGGCGCCCGACTTCTGTGTCCAGCAGAACCGGCGGCGCCATCGGCTGTGCACGTCCCGTTCCGCACCCGACCGGGTTCGTCGTTTCACGTTGCACCGCCTTGGAAATAGGGTCGGGCGGCCACGTATCCAGTGACCGCCCGACATGCAAAGTGTGTAACGGATTAACAGTCCGTTGCCCTCACGGGCGACTTTTGCGCCGTCATTGGGCGCGTCACCACGTTTAAACACGGGGATCAAGTTCATGTTCCGTCGCGCTCTGCCGTTGAGCCACAGCGCCATGATTGGAGGCGCCGGCGGGAATCGAACCCGCAATCTCGACAAGGAATCGTCCCCGCGTGGTCGATGTGACGTGCGGCGGCAATGCTGAGTCTGTGGCAAGAATCTGACATGCGGCCCGCTGCCTCTGCCGATTGGGCTACCCGGGCCCGTGGTGCCCGGGGCAGGATTCGAACCTGCACTGTGCGGGGTTGTTCCGCCTATGAGTCTGAGTCTGAGTCTGAGTCGTTCAGTCTGTGCCAATCCCCAAGCTGCCCAACCTAGGGCCCGAGGGGAAACCGTTGGGTCCGCGCCTACGCGAACAGGAAGTCGAAGAAGCGGCGGCCAATCTTCACGTCTTCGACCTCGACGGTGTTCGCCGCTTCGCGCGCCATCTTTACGGCCCGCTGTAGCGTCTCGACGCGTTCGATGAGGATCTTAATGCGGGCGGCCGGCAGTGCGCCACTCCGCTTCACTGTGGTCCATGTGCCCACAATGACGTCCTCAAAGTACATTTCCACCTGCGCCTTGTGGTGCTCGGTCGCCGGGGCTTTCTCGTAGCTGCGCGGGAGCTTCTTCGACCTGGTCGTCTCAAACGGCTCGGTCGACCACGTGTCGGTCGTCTCGTCGTACTCCCACTGCTCCGACGGGTCCAGCACAGGAAGCCTGCGGATGAACGTGTTCAGGCTGACCAACTGCTTTTCCAGGAACAGCAACACGGCCACCGGCACGTTATCCAAGAGCGTGACGTCACCCACCACCAGATCAGCCGAGGCGTTCCGGTTGGCCGTCTCCTTGGTGGCCACCGCGTCGAACGCCCGGGTCATCTTCAGGACCACGTCCGCGATGACCGCGCCGGCGCGGACCTGGACGCGCGTGGACTCGGGCGGGAGCGGGTCCCCACCGTCTTCCTTCGGCCGGTACGTGCGCGAAATGCCGGACAAAAGCGGTTGCTTCTCAAGCAGGTGATCCGCGTTTTTGAGCGCGGCGAACGCCTGCGCCTTGGCGTCCTTTTCGACCGGCAGGATTTGATGCAGCTTGACCATGGGCCCGTGACCTCCTTCTGAATCTGGTAGTTCGCATGGGGGACGGGGTTCCCCGCCGTGGGGTGTGCTTCACGGCGGGGAACCCCTTTTCCAACCCCGGCACCCCCTGCGTGCCGTGGGCGGGCGTAGCCGGGCCTCTGCTCTCGGCGGGGGCAGCCCTACAGAGCCCGGCTACGCGTCTTCACTGGACCGCGTGGACTACGACGTCCAGTCGTTCGGGGCTATCAGTCGCTTCATCGGCGACCATGCCGACGGCGATGCGGACCTTTCGCAGCTCACCGGCCGCGATCGGCGCTATCGCGATCCACGTGTGCATCCCAAGGAACACACCGTGGTACCGGCAGATGATCGGGACAACTACCCGCGGGTCGGGTGCTGGCGCCGATGCAGCGCGAAGCTTCCTGGTCCGGCTCTCGACTTCGAGCAGGACCGCGATGCCGAACAGGAACAGAAACGTCGTGCTCGCCGCCCCGATGGGGAGCCCAGTGGGGTGGGGGTTGGCCCACACGAGCCACGTCATCAGGACGCCGCCAAATGACACGGTCAGCAAGGACCACATGGTGGCGCGAGAGAACACGGCGGTGAGTACGCGCCGACATGCCGCGCGCGCTCGGGACATCACGCCGCCTCAGCTTCCTCGACGGCCGCGCGTTCGGCCAAGAACCGTTCCATGTTCCACGACCGCATGTCGTGGCGGGACATGGTCATGCCCACCAACAGATAGCCGTCGGGGTACTCGTAGGCGCGACGGATGAGGTCGCGCGTGACGCTGCTGTACTCGTCGATCCGCTTGGTGCCGCACGACCGGCATTTCAGCTTCTTCAGCAACGTGAACGCTGACCCGGACGCCTTGCCGATGTAGTCCCGGTGGGTGGGGCGCATCGCGTGGCCGAACTCCCGGCACATCTGGAACTCAGGATGGTCGAGTACGTACGCCTCGACCATCGACATGACGAACTCGTACGTAACGGCAGAGTCGTTGTAAGCCAACCTGATCTCGCCCCCTTACATCAATGTGTCCTGAGTGGACTTGGTCGCCTTCGCCCGTGGCTGCTTGCGCTTCGGCGGACTGTCCTTGTCACGTGCATCTCGCCACGCCGACCACTCTTCGAAGAGGGGACCCGTCCACCCCATCGTCTTTTTCCATGCGACGTAGGCGTGATCTGGCACCCGGCCTCGGTCGCCGAGGCCCGGCCACCCGTTCACCAGCGCCCACGCGCGAGCGTCTTTCCGCATCAGCGTCCAGCGCTCACGTTCACGGGTCGAGTGCACTTCGGGCGGCGTGAACCACTCGTGCGTGACCTCGCTTTGGTCTGCGACGACCGGCGGGGGGATAGGGGCCCGTATCACGGCCTGCCCCTTGTCGGCTTTCCGTGCGTGCGATGCCCACTCGGTCAGCACGGCTGTCAGTTCCTCAAGCCGCTCCGGGCCGAGGTCGATCACGTATTCCTGTCGCGCCGCGCGGGTGCCGGCCGCGCCGTTGACGCGGAAACCGAACTCAACCGACCCGACGGCGACGGTCTCTAGGTCGACGTCGTCGACGATGGTGATTCGTTGCGCCATGTGGCGTTCACGCCTTGGCGTTCACGCGGGTTCCACGGGCACGTCCGGTGGCCTTCGCCGGGGCCGACCGTTCCTTGACCTGGTCGGCGCGGTAGGCGGCGATCACTTCATTGGGGATGCGGCCCTGCGCGTTGACGTGGTGTCCGTTGGCTGCCGCCCATTCGCGGATGCGGGCCGATTCGCTCTGCGCCGCGAGCGGCACCGCGGCGCTGAGGTGGCGAGGCCGCTCGGCGACGCGGCGACGTACCGCACGGCCGCCGGTGCGGCGCGCACCTTCGACGTAGCGCGCCAGCTCTTCCCGCAGGTCGGCGGCGTGTTCGTCGTTGAGGTCGATGGTGTATTCGACGCCGTCGAGCATGAACTGAACGGTTTCGCTCGCCTCGGACCCGTCGAGGTCGTCGACCAACGTGATGTGCGCGTGCTGCAACGTGTGTGCTCCCGCCGTGATTTGAACGTGAGGGGAAAGGGCCTGCGCGGTCCGCGTGAAGGGGGTGCGGACTCGTCAACTGCCTTTCAATACGCGGTGACCGCGTGTTGCCTGGCAGTTAACACCCGAGGCCATGACCTCGCAACCAACCGGCCGGCTGGCGTCGGGGTGTTTCGGCGTCTTGTCCGTGTGCCAATTGACCACTGTGGACCGGGTCCGACTCGTCCCCCTGTGGCCGAATCCCCAGCAAGATCGTCATCTTTGGCATACCCGGCACTGTCCATAGTGGGCACACCGTGGGTGCGTCCGGTGCGCCGAACCGTCTCTTGATATGTCACTCAACCGGGCGACGGCAACCACTCAGGCGACGCGTTCCCCGCCGGCTTCGTGGGCGCGCTCCCACGCCTCGACGTCCGCGAGCCGGTATCGCACGTGGCGGCCGGCCCGGAAGTACTTCGGACCGGTCTGGTGACTGTTCCAGCGGTAGAGCGTCGGCACGGGGACGCCGAGCCGGTCGGACAGGTCGCGGATGCTCAGGTGCTTCGCAGGCATCGTCAACACCTCTCAGTGGTGGTGATCATTTCGCAGTAGTTGCGACATTGGCACACCTAGTGGCACAGTCGTACTGCCAGACCACGACCGAAAGGTGGCAGGGTGCCCGATCACCCACGTCCGTTGACGCGCGCAGACTTCACCTACGGCTACGCCGAGTTCGACGCCGGCGACACAGTCCGCATGGGTGGTGACCGACTGCTACCGCGGCGGATCACCGCGTACATCACCAGTGCTCCGGACCTTCCGGCCACCATGTTGACGATCGAAGCCCGGGACGGCGTCCCGGTGTGCACGGCCGTGACCGTGACCGCCAAGGACGGCGGCCGCGAAGTCCGAGCGGTCGATCTTCGGGCGATCAAACTCGAAGACTGGATAGAGGCGATCGTTGCCGAAGTCGCACCCACGATCGTCGCGTCCGACGACGACGGCCGCCCCATCATCGTGAGCCCGGCACCCGGCACCCCGGATGCACAGCGGCTCGCCGTTGCCGCCGTCCGGGCAGCCCGCCACGGCACCCGCAAGACGGTCACCGAAGACCACTTGCGCACCGTCGCCGAGGTCTACAACGCCGCCGACCCTCGGCGGGGGATTAAGACCGTGGAAGAGCGGTTCGGCACGTCGTACCGCACCGCCGCCCGGTGGATCGCCGCCGCGCGCGACAAGGGTTTCATTCCAGAAAGGGACGAGAAATGACAGTCGAAGATCGCTGGCATCACAGAGGCACACGCACGCGGACCAAGGACTACGGGCGCGGGAAGCGTTGGCGTGTGAGGAATCCCGGGTGCCCCACCCGCTCGTTCGCGAAGAAGAGCGACGCGGAAAAGCACGACACGGCCGTTAACGCCGACCTGCTGAAAGGGTTGCAGCCGTACGACGCAACCAAGGGTCTCATCCTGTTCCGGGACTACGTGGAAAAGCATTGGCTGCCGAACCACCCCGGCACGCCCCGGACGATCGAGACGGTCAAGTCCCGGCTTAAGAACCACATCTATCCGCACTTCGGGGCCAAGCGCATGATCGATTGCCGACCGTCCTCGGTGAACGGATGGAAGGCGTACATGCGGAACAAGACGTCAGTGCGCGGCGGGAAACTCTCGGACGCAACGATCCTCGCGTGCTGGATACACCTCGGTGGCATCTTTCGCGGGGCCAAGATCGACGGCGTGATCCCGGCACACCCGTACGACGAGGTAGAGCGCGTGGACGACCCCCGCCGGGTGGAACCCCGATTGTTCGAGGACGAGACGGTCGACGGCATCCTGAGCGCCTTCCCCGACCGGTACCACGCGATCCCGCTGGTGTCCGCCACGTGCGGTCACAGGCAGGGCGAGAGCTTCGCCGTCGCCGTCGAGGACATCGACTTTCTGCAACGGAAGATCACGATCCGTCACCAAGTGCAGCGCATCAACGGGACGCTCACCCTGGTCCCGCCCAAGCGGGGGTCCGTGCGGACGGTGCCGCTTCCCGCGATGACGGCGGAAGCCCTTGCCGCGCATATTGCCCGGTACGGCACCATGGCCGTCCGGTGCGAGTGCTGCAAGAAGTCGAACCGTCTCCTGTTCATCTCGGAGACCGGGAAGTTGATCAACCGTAGTCAGTTCAACGAGCGGGTCTGGCGGCCGGCTGTGATGGCGGCGGGTCTGGACCCCGCCGATGAGGACGAGACCGGGCAGCACTGCCTGCGGCACTACTACGTGTCGACGCTCATCGACGGCCACACCAACCCCAAGGCGATCCAGCAGTACCTAGGCCACAAGAACATGAAGACGACCATGGACGTGTACGGCCACCTGTTCGAGCGGGCCCACGGGCAGGCGGCGGACACCATCGACCGCGCGTTCGCTGGCCGGGCCCGCGCGTACCCTCCGCGTACCGGGACGGGGGCCTAGCGGTGCTCCCCGCAGGTCAGGGCCAGATTTCGCCTGAACCCGTCGTGAAAGGACCGTTCGCGCCGTCGGTCCCGAAACTGTCGGGGGTGTGTTCTAGCGTTGCCGTCGTGGAGTTCAGCGCAGACACCCGGGCCACCTACCTTCCCGCGGATCCCCCGCGGGACGGCGTGCTGGCCTTGTGGGGCGACGACGTGGCCGGCGGGACCACGATCGAGCTCGTGCTGCCCCGGGGCGCCAAGTTCGCGCGGACGAAGGTCGAGGCGGAGCTGGTGCCCCTCGAACGCGCCCTGCCCCGGCTGCTGTCGGTCGGGGAGGAGGCGAGCCCGGCGGTCGCGGCGTGGTCGGCGGCGGTCAACGCGGGGGTGAACCTCGTCGCACGCGGGCGGCTGCGTCCCGCGGTCTCCCCGGCGGGGGCGGCGGCGTGGCGGATCGGGCCGCTGGACGCGGCCGACGAGGAACTGCTGCGCGGGCTGGCCGGGGCGTTGCCACCGGAGGCGTACGCGCTGCCGCTGACCGGGCTGAAACGCATCCGCCTGCACTCGCCGGACTCCCTGGTCCGCGCCCTGTGGGACGCGACGGCCGACCTGCTGGCGCGCAGCCCGGCGGCCCCGGTCGGCGCGGGCGACCCGGCGTTCGCGGCGCGCGAACCGGCGCTGCTCGGCCCGGACGGCGCGGCGTGGCTGGCCGAGCTGGAGGCGCGTGAGCCGCGGGGTGTCCAGGTGCTGCTGCGGGTCGAGGGCCTGGACGACGAGTCGTTCGCCGGGGTGCTGGCGGTGCGGAGCATGGCGGAGCCGAGCCTGGTGGTGGAGGCGTCGACGCTGTGGGACGCGCCGGACGCGGTGCTGAGCCGGCTCGGCGACCAGGTGGAGACGCAGCTGCTGCTGGGCCTCCGCCGCGGCGCGCGGGCGTGGGCGCCGCTGGAGCGGGTGCTGGACCAGCCGGCCCCGTCCTCGCTGGAGCTGTCCGACGACGAGGTGGTCGACCTCCTCACCGACGGCGCCCGCGACCTGGGCGGCGCGGGCATCGAGGTGCTGTGGTCGAAGGGGCTGTTCGCGGGCGAGGTGAAGGCGAAGGCGAGCGCGACCCAGGCACCGGCGAGCGTGACGGAGGCGGAGTTCGCGCTGCGGAGCCTCCTGGAGTTCCGCTGGCAGCTGAGCCTGGGCGGCGAGCAGCTGACGCCATCCGAGGTGGCGGCGCTGGCGGAAGCGAAGCGGCCGTTGGTCCGGTTGCGCGGGCAGTGGGTGCGGGTGGACCCGCAGCTGCTGGCCCGCGTGCGAAGCCGTACGCGAAAGCTGGAGGCGGGCGAGGCGCTGGCGGCGGCGCTGACGGGCGAGCTGGAACTGGACGGCGAGCGGGTGGAGTTCACGGCCCCGCCGGTGCTGGGCGACTTGGTTTTCCGGATCCGGGACCGGGCGTCAAGCGAGGTGGCGCCACCGCCGGGGTTGCGGGCGACGCTGCGGCCGTACCAGCAGGCGGGGTTGGCGTGGCTGTCCACGATGACGGGGCTCGGGTTGGGCGCGTGCCTGGCCGACGACATGGGGCTGGGCAAGACGATCCAGCTGATCGCGCTCCACCTGCACCGGCGTGCGACAGCGCCGGGCCCCACCCTGGTCCTCTGCCCCACCTCCCTCCTCGGCAACTGGGAGCGCGAGTTCGCCCGGTTCGCCCCCGAAATCCCCGTCCGCCGGTTCCACGGTGGCAGCCGTCACCTCGACGACCTCGCCCCCGACGAGGTCGTCCTCGCCACCTACGGCGTCCTCCGGCGCGACCGCGAAACGCTGTCCGAAGTGGACTGGGGCCTCGTCGCCGCCGACGAGGCCCAGCACGTCAAGAACCCCCTCTCCGCCACCGCCAAGGAACTCCGCAAGATCCCCGCCCGCGCCAAGGTCGCCCTCACCGGCACCCCGGTCGAAAACCGGCTCACCGAACTCTGGTCCATTGTGGACTGGACCACCCCCGGCCTCCTCGGTCCGCTCGACCGCTTCCGCCGCACGGTCGCGCGCCCGATCGAACGCGACCGCGACAAGGCCGTCACCGAACGGCTCGCCGCCACCGTGCGGCCGTTCCTGTTGCGGCGGCGCAAGTCCGATCCGGACATCGCCCCGGAACTGCCGCCCAAGACCGAGACCGACCGGTTCGTGCCGCTCACCGCCGAGCAGACCACGCTCTACGAAGCCGTCGTGCGCGAAAACCTCGCCGAGATCCGCGAGACGCAGGGCATCAAGCGGCGCGGCCAGGTCCTGCAGCTGCTCACCGAGCTCAAGCAGATCTGCAACCACCCGGCCCAGTTCCTCAAGGAACCGCACGGCGCGCTCACCGGCCGCTCGGGCAAGCTCGCCGCGTTCGAAGAGCTCATCGACGTCATCCTCGACGAAGGCGAGAGCGTCCTCGTCTTCAGTCAGTACGTCCAGCTCTGCCGGCTGCTCGAACGCCGCCTCACCGAGCGCGGCATGCCGACCGAGCTGCTCTCCGGCGAAAGCTCGCCGGCGAAACGCCAGGACATGGTCGACCGGTTCCAGGCCGGCGAAATCCCCGTCTTCCTGCTCTCGCTCAAGGCGGGCGGCGTCGGGCTCAACCTGACCCGCGCGACCCACGTCATCCACTACGACCGCTGGTGGAACCCGGCCGTCGAAGACCAGGCGACCGACCGCGCCTACCGCATCGGGCAGGACCGGCCCGTCCAGGTCCACCGGCTCATCGCCGAGGGCACCCTGGAGGAGCGGATCGCGCAGGTGCTGGAAAAGAAGCGCGGGCTGGCGGAGTCGATCGTCGGCGCGGGGGAAGACTGGATCACCGAGCTCTCCGACGACGAGCTCGCCGACCTGGTCCGCCTCGGGAGCGGATGATGCCCCCGAGGCGCAACTTCGGCACGACGTGGTGGGGCCGCGCCTGGGTCGACGCCCTGGAACAACGCGCCAAGCTCGACCCGAACCGGCTGCCGCGCGGGCGGACGTACGCGCGCAAGGGCACGGTCAGCGAGCTGCACTTCGGCGCCGGTGCGATGACGGCGCGGGTGCGCGGCAGCCGGCCGCAGCCGTACAAGGTGACCATCACCATGCGCACCTTCACCGACGGCGAGTGGGACACCCTGCTCGGCGTCGTCGGCACGCGGCTCGGCCACGCGGCCGCCCTGCTCGACGGCGAACTGCCGGCCGCGCTGGCCGAGCAGGCGCGCGAGGCGGGCGCCGACCTGCTGCCCGGCCCGGGCGACCTGCGGCCGCGGTGCTCGTGTCCGGACTCGGCGAACCCGTGCAAGCACGTCGCCGCGGTGTACTACCTGGTCGCCGACGAGGTGGACCGCGACCCGTTCACGCTGTTCCTGCTGCGCGGCCGCCCCCGCGCGGACGTCCTGGCCGAGCTGCGAGCCCGCCGCTCTCCGACGCGCGGCGAGAAGCCGAAGCTGCCGAAGCGCGTCGACGAGGGCCTCACGCCCCGCGCGGCCTACGCCCGCCGCCCGGCCGCGATCCCCGCGTTGCCCCCGCCACCGCGAGTGGCCGGCCCACCCGCGGTCCTGGACCTGGACCCACCACCGAGCACCGGCTGGACGGCGGCGGCGCTCTCCGGCCTGGCGGCGGACGCGGCCTCGCTGGCCCGCGACCTTCTGCACACCGGCCCGACGGCAACCCAGCTGACGTTCGAGGAAGACCTGGCCCGCCGGGCGGCGAGCCGCTCCGGCTCGGACTTCACCGCTCTGGCCACCGCCGCCGAGGTGCCGGCGCGAGAGCTGGTCCTCTGGGCGGAGGCGTGGCGCGAAGCCGGCCGCGCGGGCTTGGCGGTCGTGCGCGAGACGTGGCAACCGGGCCCGGGCCCGTTGGCCGAAGCACAGGCAGTCCTGGCCGACGCGGGTCTGCCGGGAAAGCCGAAGGTGTGGCGCAACCGCCTGACGCAGGGAGAGCTGCAGCTGCGCTACGGCCGCGACGCCCGCTGGTACCGATTCGTCCGCGAGGGAACGGAGTGGCGCCTCGACGGCCCACCCTCGGCGAGCCCGGTGGACCTGGCCTACTGACCCCGGTGCTCGGCTTTCCAAGCGTTGTAGGTGAAGTCCAAGAACCGCGCCACCCCGCGCACCACGTGCGCGCTCCGCACCGACGTGAACACGTCGAACGCGTGCTGCGCCCCCGCCAGCTCCGCGTAAGCCACCGGCTGGCGCGACTTCTCCCGCAACCGCCGCACGAACTCCCGCGCCTCGCGCACCGGCACCAGCGAGTCGTCCCGGCCGTGGATCACGAAGAACGGCGGTGCCTCCGAAGAAATCCGGTCCAACGGCGACGCCGCCACGTAGTCGTCCAAATGCCGGACCGGGTCACGATCGGCCGCGAACACCCGCCGCGCGATCAAGCTCTCCAGCCGGTACTGGCTCGCCCGCGAGCCGGACGTCGCCGCGAAGTCGTACACCCCGTAGTGCGGCACGCACGCCTGGACGCTCGTGTCCACGTCCTCGAACGACGGCTGCAGCGCCGGGTCGTTCTGCGACAACGCCAGCAACGCCGACAAGTGCCCGCCCGCTGAACCGCCCGTCACCGCCACGAAATCCGGGTCGCCGCCGTACGAAGCGATCGACGAACGGATCCACGCCAGCGCCTGCTTCGCCGCCACGATGTGCGCCGGCCAGCGGTGCGCCGGCGACAGCGGGTAGTTGATCGCCACGCACACCCAGCCTCGACGCGCCAGGTAGCGCATCAATGGCCGGCCCTGCTCCTCCTTGTTGCCGATCACCCACGCGCCGCCGTGGACCTGCAGCAGCACCGGCGCTCCCGAGACGTCGGAAGAAGGCCGGTACACGTCCAGCAGGAACCGCTTCCCGCCCGGCGCGTACGCGATGTTGCGGTCGACCCGCACGTCCGGCGCGCCCATCCGGAACGGCAACGCCAGCTCGCCCCACGGCAGCCCGAGGTCGGAGCGGCCCAGCTCGGCCGCGTAGTCCTCGCCCAGTGCCGACGTCAGCGCCGACTCGATCTCCTCGCGGGCGCCGTGGCCCGTGCGGACCAGCGCGGCGAGGCCGGCCGCCGACGCCGCGGCCATCGCCAGCCCCGCCTGCGTCGACCGGTCGCGGACGCCGTGGCGGGCCACGTGCACCGCGGCGTCGGCCGCCGTCAGCGCGAGGAACTGGGGCGCCAGCTCGCTGGTCAGCCACCCGGCGAAGAACGCCGGGATCGTCGTGGACCGGGCCCGCAACGGGCGGAGCGCGTTCGCCGTGAGACCGAGCTGGACCGCGCGACGGATCAGGAAATTCGGCTGCACCAGCGTGATGATACCGGCGAGTAGGGTGACGCGCCGCCTACGCTGATCGCCATGCAGAGACTGAGCGGCCTCGACGCGAGCTTCCTGTACCTCGAGACGTCGGCCCAGGTCCTGCACGTCTGCGGGCTGCTCGTCCTCGACGGCTCGACCGTCCCCGGCGGCTACAGCTTCGCGAAGCTCGAGAACGAACTCGAAAAGCGGGTCCGGGTGATCCCGGCGTTCCGCCGCAAACTGCACAATCCGGTCTGGAATATCGGGCATCCCGTGTGGATCGAGGACGAGGACTTCGACCTCGACCACCACGTGCACCGCATCGGCGTCCCGGCCCCCGGCGACCGCGCCGAACTGGCCGAGCTCTGCGCGCACATCGCCGGCCAGCAGCTCGACCGCGCGCACCCGCTCTGGCAGCTCTACGTCATCGAAGGCCTGGCCGACGGCCAGATCGCCGTGCTGCTGAAGATGCACCACGCGAGCGTCGACGGCGTGAGCGGCGCCAGCCTGATCACCTACCTCGCCGGCCTCGAGCCCGACGCGCCGATGCCGGACGTCGAGGCGCCCCGCAACCCCGCGCTGCCGTCGCCGGCGCAGCTGCTCCGCACCGGCGTCGAGAGCATCGCCCGACGCCCCGCCGAGGTCGCCCGGCTGCTGCCCGACCTGCTCGGGCTCGTCCCGCGGTGGCTCGGCAAAGCGTTGCGCGGCAAGGGGATGCCGGTCCCGTTCACCGCGCCGCGGACGTCGCTGAACGGCACGATCACCGGCCACCGCAGCGTCGCCTTCGCCCAGCTCGACCTCGACGACGTCAAGGCGGTCAAGAACGCGTTCGGCGTCACGGTGAACGACGTCGTGCTCGCCCTCGTCGCCGGCGCGCTGCGGGACTTCCTCGGAGCGCGCGGCGACCTGCCCGAAGATCCGCTGGTCGCGACCGTCCCGGTCTCGGTGCACGACCGGACCGAACGCGACCACGGCAGCAACAAGGTGTCCGCGTTCTTCGCCTCGCTGCCGACGCACCTCGAGGACCCGGCCGCGCGCGTGTTCTTCCTCGCCGAGGCCAACCGGCTGTCCAAGGACCACCACTACGACATCGACGCCGACATGCTGCAGGACTGGGCGCAGTTCTCCGCGGCGACGATGTTCGGCCTCGCCGTGCGCGCGTATTCGGCGCTGCGCCTGGCCGAAAAGCACCCGGTGGTGCACAACCTGGTCGTCTCCAACGTGCCCGGCCCGCCGATGCCGCTCTACCTCCTCGGCGCGCGGATCACCGGCTTCTACCCGCTCGGCCCGGTCTTCCACGGCGCCGGGCTGAACGTCACGGTGCTGTCCAACGCCGGCAAGGTGCACGTCGGCCTGCTCGGCGCGCGGGAGCTCGTCAAAGACCTCTGGCCGCTCGCCGACGCGCTCCCGGAGGCCCTCGCCGGACTGCTCAAGGCCGCGGGCTGAGGATCACGACCGGGATCTCCCGGTCGGTCCACGCCTGGTACTTCGCGAAGTCGGCGTAGAGCTCGACCAGCCGCGGCCACAGCTCCGCGCGTTCGTCCGGATCGGCGACCCGGGCCGTGACGGCGACGTCCCGCCGTCCTTTGAGGTGGACGCGGGTTTCGGGGTGGGCCAGCAGGTTCCGGTACCACTGCGGGTGCTTCGGCAGCCCGCCCTGCGAGCCGACGATGACGACGTCCTCGCCCGAGCGCAGGTACAGCAGCGGCGTGGTGAACAGCCGGCCGGACTTGCGCCCGCGGTGCTCCAGCAGCAGCGTCGGCACCGGCTTGCGGAAGCCGGCACCGATCCGCCACGTGCTGCCGACGCGCCCGCCGGTCAGCCGGAACACCGCGACCTGCGCTTTCGCGCCGTACTTCATGACCTTCGCCGTCACGGGCGAGTCGAGACCGCCGGGTTTCTCGTCGGGCAGGCTGAAGCGTCCCATCGGGTTTCCTTCCTCAGAGGGAGTGGACGGCGGCGAGCAGCGCGGGCACCCAGCGGCCGGCGGCCAGGACGCAGGCGGCGTGCCCGGCCGCGACCTCGTACGTCGCCGCGCCCGGGAGCCGGCGGGCCAGCGACCGCTGGTGGTCGGGGGAGATGAACCGGTCCTTCGTGGTCACGACGACGGCCGCGGGCAGCCGCACCGAAGGGAGCCACGGCGTCGAGTCGAAGCGGCCGATCTCGTCGACGGCGACCGCGATCTCCCACGGCGTGGTCGACCGGAACTCCCGCAGCCCCCACCGGTAGTCCTCGACGCGCTCGCGCGGGACGGCGGCGGGCACGGGCGGCAGCTTCACGCGCTCGCGCAGCTGCCGCAGCGTCCGGCCGAACACGTCGAGCGCGACGCGCTGGCGCAGCCCGCGGCGGAAGTTGCTCGCCGTCGAACAGAGGACCAGTCCGGTAACACGTTCTGGTTCCGCATGGGCGACCAGCTGGGCCACCATCCCGCCCATCGAGTACCCGGCGAGCGCGAACCGGCCGATGCCGAGCGCGTCCGCGACGGCGGTGACGTCTTCGGCGCAGTCGGCGAGCCGGAACTCCGGCGACCGGATGCCACGCCCGTGCCACCGCTGGTCGAACACGACGACCCGGTGGTCGCGCGCCAGCCGGTCGAGGGCGGGATACCAGGTCAGCAGGCCCGTGCAGGCCACCGAATGCAGCAGGACGAGCGCGGGCGCGTCCCGCGGGCCGACGTCGGTGACGACGGTCCGGCCGCGCCCCGGCAGGTCCAGCGGGACCGGGTCGGGCACGCCGGCGGTCGGCGGCATGGTGATCAGCCGGCGGCGCGCGCCGCCGCGTTCGGTCACCGCCATGCACGTCCTCCGCCGGGGGTTGCCGTACCGACCCTTTCCGGTTAAGACTAGAACAGGTTTCAGTATTGCGCCGAATCCGGAGGGACGGGCGTGGACTTCACCCTTGACGATACGCAGACGGAGATCGCCGCCCTCGCCGCGAAAGTGCTCGGCGCGGAGGACGATCCGTGGCGTGCCCTGGCGTCCTCGGGCCTGCTGGCCCTCGCGCTGCCGCCGGACCTCGAAGGCGACGGCCTGGGCGTCGCCGAGGTCGCGCAGGTCCTGACCGAGGTCGGCCGCGCCGCCGCGCCGGTGCCCGCCTACGCCACCCTGGCCCTGGGCGTCCTGCCGATCGAGACGCTCGGCACCCCGGCGCAGCGCGCGGAGTTCCTCCCGCCGGTCGCCGCGGGGGAGGCGCTGCTCACCGCCGCGCTGAACGAGCCGTCCGCCCCGCTCGCGGCCGAACCCGCGACGACCGCGCGGGTGGCCGCCGGGAAATGGCTGCTCAGCGGCGTCAAGACCGCCGTCCCGTACGCCGACGGGGCCACCCGGATCCTCACCCCCGTGTCGACCCCGCACGGCACCGCCGTCTACCTCGTCGACCCGCGTGCCGATGGCGTCACGCTCGTCCCGACACCCACTTCCGCGGGGACGCCCGAGTTCACCGTGCGGCTGGACGACGTCGCCGTCGAGGAGACCGACCTGCTGTTCGACCGCGGTGCCGTCGCGGCGCTGCACCGGTTCGCGCTCGCCGGCGCGCTCGCGGCCGGGGACGGGCTCCTCACCGGCGCACTGGCCCTGACGGTCAAGCACGTGGGCGAGCGCACCCAGTTCGGCCGGCCGCTGGCGACCTTCCAGGCCGTGGCCGGTCAGATCGCCGACGTCTACATGGCCGCGCGGACCGTCCACCTGGCCGTGACGTCCGCGGTGTGGCGGCTGGCGGCCGGGCTGGACGCGGACGCCGAACTCGACGTCGCCGCGTACTGGCTCGCGACCCAGGCGCCGGTGGCGCTGGCCACCTGCCACCACCTGCACGGCGGCGTCGGTGTCGACGAAACCTACCCCCTGCACCGGTATTCGTCGCAGGTCAAGGATCTCGGCCGGACGCTCGGCGGCGCCGCGCACCGGCTCGGCAAGCTCGGCGAACGAGTGGCGGGGTGAGGGAGATGCACGTCGAACTGACCGCGGCGCAGAAGGACCTGCGCGCCGAGCTGCGCGCGTACTTCGCCGGGCTGATCAGCCCCGAAGAACGCCAGGCGATGCGGCGCGAGCGGCACGGGCCGGTGTTCCGCGAGATCGTCCGCCGGATGGGCCGCGACGGCCGGCTCGGCGTCGGCTGGCCGGTCGAGTACGGCGGCCAGGGCTTCGGCGAGATCGAACAGCACCTGTTCGTCGACGAGGCCGTGCGCGCCGACGTCCAGTTGCCGTCGGTGACGCTGCAGACCGTCGGGCCGACACTGCAGCAGTTCGGCACCGACGAGCAGAAAGCGTTCTTCCTGCCGAAGATCCTCGCGGGCGAAATCCACTTCGCGATCGGCTACACCGAGCCGGAAGCGGGCACCGACCTCGCGGCGCTGCGGACGACCGCGGTGCGCGACGGCGACGAATACGTCGTCAACGGCCAGAAGATCTTCACCACCGGCGGCCACGACGCCGACTACCTCTGGCTCGCCGTCCGGACCGCGCCCGACGCGCCGCGGCACAAGGGCATCTCGATCCTCATCACGGACACGAGCGACCCCGGCTATTCGTGGACGCCGATCATCACGTGCGACGGCGCCCACCACGTCAACGCGACGTATTATTCGGACGTCCGAGTGCCGGTGAACCGCCTGGTGGGCAAGGAGAACGAGGGCTGGCGGCTGATCACGACGCAGCTCAACCACGAGCGCGTCATGCTCGGCCCGGCCGGGCGGATCGGCGGGCTGTACGACCGCGTGCGCGCCTGGGCCGCCGCCCACGGCCTGCTCGACCTCGCCGACGTCCGGGCCGTGCTGGCCGACGCCATGGCGGTGACGCGGGTCAACGAGCTGCTGAACTGGCAGGTCGCGGTGTCCTCGGCGAGCGCGCCGGTGGCCGTCGCGGACGCGTCGGCGACCAAGGTGTTCAGCTCCGAGGTCATCCAGCGGATCGGCCGGAACCTCGAAGAACTCCTCGCCCGCCACGGCGATCTGTCCGATCCGGACACCGCCGAGCTGGCGGAGTGGCTCGACGTCGCCGCCAAGCGCAACATCGTGCTGACGTTCGGCGGCGGGGTCAGCGAAATCCAACGGGAGCTGATCGCCTCGATCGGCCTGGGCCTGCCGAGGGTGCCGCGATGACCGACATCTTGACGACCGCCGAGGAGATCGCCGCCCGCGGGGAGTGCGCGCCGCGCCTGGCGCGCGACCCCGTCAACCAGGCCATGGTGAACAACTGGGTCGAAGCGATCGGGGACACCAACCCCGTCTACACCGACCCGGAGTTCGCCGCGCAGAGCGTCCACAAGGGACTGGTCGCGCCGCCGGCGATGGCGCAGGTGTGGACGATGGGCGGGCTGAACGTCCCGCGGGGCAGCGACGACCCGCTCGGCCTGATGATGGAACTGCTCGACGAAGCCGGGTTCACCTCCGTCGTCGCGACGAACTCGGAGCAGACCTACCACCGCTACCTGCGGCCGGGTGAGCAGATCGAGGCGCGGACGCGGCTGGAAGACGTCGTCGGTCCTAAAAGGACGGCGCTGGGCGAGGGCTGGTTCGTCACCACGCGGATGACCTGGTACGTCGGCGAGGAAGCCGTCGCGGAGATGATGTTCCGGGTGCTGAAGTTCCGGCCACCGGCGCCTTCACCGCCCGCGGCACCGGTGTTGCGGCCGGTGATCAGCCGCGACACCGAGTTCTTCTGGGAAGGTCTTCGCCAGGGCGAACTGCGCATCCAGCGCTGGGGCGAGACGCTGCGGCACCCGCCGGGGCCGATGCCGCCGGACGGCGCGCTCGACGCGAAGCCGGACTACGTCGTCGCGAGTGGCCGCGGCACCGTGTTCTCGTACGTCGTGCACCACCACCCGCCCGTGCCGGGCAAGGAGCTGCCGTTCGTCGTGGCCCTGGTGGAGCTGGAAGAAGGGGTCCGGGTGATGGCCGAGCTGCTGGACGCGGCGGCGGACGAGGTCCACATCGGACTGCCGGTGGTGGCCGCGTTCGTCCGCGTCGACGACGACCTGACGTTGCCCGCGTGGAAGGTGGCCCGATGACCGTCACCGAAGGGACCGAGCTGCCGCCGTTGACGATCGAGGCGACGCCGACGTTCGTCGTCAGCACCGCGCTGGCCACCCGCGACTTCCAGGACGTGCACCACGACCGCGATTCGGCGGTGGCGCGCGGCTCGAAGGACATATTCCTCAACATCCTCACCGACACCGGCCTGGTGCAGCGGTTCGTGTCGGACTGGGCCGGGCCGGAGGCGCTGATCCGGTCGATCAAGATCCGGCTCGGCGTGCCGTGCTACGCCTACGACACGCTGACGTTCACCGGCCGGGTGGAGTCGGCTTCGGGGCGGGACGTCGTTGTATCGGTGTCCGGAGTGGACAGTCTCGGTGAGCACGTCGCCGGGACCGTGGAGGTGACGCTGCCGTGACGCTCTCGGGCCGGGCGGCCATCGCGGGGATCGGGGCGACGGAGTTCTCGAAGGACTCCGGGCGCAGCGAACTGCGGCTGGCGGCCGAATGCATCTCGCACGCGCTGGCGGACGCGGGACTTTCGCCGTCCGATGTGGATGGTCTGGTGTCGTTCACCATGGACGGCAACGCCGAGATCGCGGTGGCACGCGAACTGGGGATCCCGGAGCTGAAGTTCTTCAGCCGCATCCACTACGGCGGCGGCGCGGCGGCGGCGACCGTGCAGCAGGCCGCGATGGCGGTGGCGACCGGGGTCGCGGACGTCGTCGTCGCCTACCGGGCGTTCAACGAGCGCTCGGGGATGAGGTTCGGGCAGGTGTCTTCGGCCGCCGCCGGGCAGGTCAATTCGTCCGGTGTGGACAACGCCTTCCACTACCCGATGGGGATCGCGACCCCGGCGGCCACCGTGGCCATGGTGGCGCGGCGGTACCTGCACGACTACGGCGCGACGAGCGAGGACTTCGGCCGGATCGCGGTGCTCGACCGCAAGCACGCGGCGACCAACCCGAACGCGTGGTTCCACGAACGGCCGATCACCCTCGAGCAGCACCAGGCGTCGCGCTGGGTGGCGGAGCCGTTGCACCTGCTCGACTGCTGCCAGGAGAGCGACGGCGGGGTCGCGCTGGTCGTGACGAGTGTGGCCCGTGCCCGGGACCTCGCGCAGTCGCCGGCGGTGATCGCGGCGGCGGCGCAGGGGAGCGGGCCGGACCAGTACGTGATGACCAGCTACTACCGCGACGACCTGGCCGCGTTGCCGGAGATGGGCGTCGTCGGGCGGCAGCTGTGGGACCAGTCCGGGCTCGGACCGTCCGACGTGGACGTCGCGGTGCTGTACGACCACTTCACGCCGTACGTGCTGATGCAACTGGAGGAACTGGGTTTCTGCGGGCGCGGCGAGGCGAAGGACTTCATCGCCGGTGGCACGTTGGAGCTCGACGGCGCGTTGCCGCTCAACCCGCACGGCGGGCAGCTGGGCGAGGCGTACATCCACGGCATGAACGGCATCGCCGAAGGCGTCCGGCAGCTGCGCGGCACGGCGGCCAACCAGGTCGCCGGCGCGTCGCGGGTGCTGGTCACGGCGGGGACCGGGGTGCCGACCAGCGGGCTCGTCCTGACGAGCGGGGCGTAGCCGGCCGTCGCTCTTGTGGGTCAACGGGCTTCACCTCATTGACGGCTGGTGCGCGCCGGTGCGGGGTGTCACGGTGGTTTGACCAGCCGACGACGCGGAGTGAGGCCCCGAGATGTGTGACTTGCGGATCCCCGGCACGCGGATCGCCGGTTGACGATGGGCTGGGCGCTGACGGCGGCGTTCGCGGCGCTGGCGCTGCCGTGCGTGCTGCGGCTGGTCCGCCTCGACTACGTGCGCCTGGGTGCGGCGGTCCGCCACGGCGACCTGGCCGAGCTGCTGCTGGTGGTGGCGATGGTGGCGATGCTGTCCCCGGTGGGCGGCCCGATCCCGGCGGCGGGCTGGCAGGCGGTGCTGGCGCTGACGGCGGCGTGGTTCGCGGCGGCGTGGTGGCGTGGGCGCCGGTCGGGCTGCGCGCACCACGCGCTTTCGGCGGCGGCGATGTTCTACATGGTGACGGCGATGCCCCACGGCGGGATGGACCACGGACCGTGGCTGACGATGTCCACAATGGACGAGCGGCTGGCGTTACCGGTGGTGGCCGTGGTGGCGGCGGGGTATTTCGTGGCGGACGCGGCGTGGGCGGGGGTCCGGGCGGTCCGCGGCGCACCGGGCGCGGTGGTCGGGGGAGAGGCCGGTATGGCTGGGGTCACGCGGGTGCGGGCCGGGCAGGCTTCGCGCGCGATGTGCCGGGCGGCGATGGGGGCGGGGATGGGCTACATGCTCCTGGCGGCCGCTTTGTGAGGTGCGGGCGGGTCGTCGGAAGCTGCCACCGTGGCGGTCCCGGCTGCGCCGGGGCGGCGTGCTCGGGGATTGGCCTGTGGTTGGGTTCGAGATCGGCCACTGCGGCGGTCCGGGCTGTGCCGGGGCCGTGCGCTCGCGGGTCGGCCTGAGGTTGGGTTCGAGATCGGCCACTGCGGCGGTCCGGGCTGCGCCGGGGCCGCGTGCTCGCGGGTCGGCCTGAGGTTGGGTTCGAGATCGGCCACTGCGGCGGTCCGGGCTGTGCCGGAGCCGCGTGCTCGCGGGTCCGCCCCAAAGGTCGGCCTCAACACCCGCCACCGCGGCGGTCCCGGCTGTGCCGGAGCCGCGCGCTGGCGGGTCGGCCTGAGGTCGGGCTCGAGATCGCCGGGTCGGGGCTCGCGTGGCGGGCTTGCGGCGGCGGGGCGGCGGGCCGGCTCAGGCTTCGACCCGGCGGACCTCGCCCAACTCGCTCTCACCCGCGGCCGGGAGTGAAGCCGCCGGGTGGGCCGCGGTCCACTGGGTCGCCGCCGCGATGTCGTTCTTCAGCGCCGTGATCAAATCCTCCGCCGACGAGTACTTCTGCTGCTCCCGCAGGTGCGCGCCCAGCCACACCACGAGCGTCTCGTCGTACAAGTCACCCTTGAAGTCCAGTATGTGGGCCTCCAGCAGCCGGTAGCCGTCCGCTCCGTAGTACGTCGGGCGGCGGCCCACCGAGATCGCCGCCGGGAGGTGCGTTCCGTCCGCCCTGCGGACCCAGCCCGCCCACACTCCGTCGCCGATCGAGCCCGATTGGTCGCGCAAGGCGATGTTGGCCGTGGGGAAGCCCAGCTCACGGCCTCGCTCGTCGCCGTGCTCGACCGTTCCCCGCACCACGAAGTATTCGGAAGTCACCCCTCCACGGTAGCGGGCGCCGGCCGGGTCGGTCTCACGAAGTGGGCACCAGCACCGTGTCCGCCAGCACCGGGGCGTCGTCGCGCTCCGCCGCCGACGTCGTCACCAGCAGGCGGCCGGCCGAGCGCCACACCCGCGTCCGGAGCGTCTCGCCCGGGAACACCACCCCCGCGAACTTCGTCGAGAACGACGCCACCCGCGCCGGGTCGCCGTCCAGGAACTCGTTCACCAGCACCCGCGCGACGATCCCGTACGTGCACAGGCCGTGCAGGATCGGCCGGTCGAACCCGGCCGCCCGCGCGAACGCCGGGTCCGCGTGCAGCGGGTTGCGGTCGCCGCACAGCCGGTACAGCAGCGCCTGCTGCGGCAACGTCGGCGTCTCGAAGACGAAGTCCGGCTCGCCGGAAGGCCACTCGATCCGGTCGGACGGACCCCGCGAGCCGCCGAAACCGCCCTCGCCGCGGGCGAAGATGCTCGACCGGGCCGTCCACAGTGGATCGCCCGACGACGACGTGACCGCAACCTCCTGGATCACCACCGCGGCCTTGCCCTTGTCGTACACGTCGGCGATGCGGGAGCGAGCCACCGCCTTCCCCGACGTCGGGACCGGCCCGTGCAGGGTGATCTCCTGCTTGCCGTGCAGCACCTTCGCCAGGTCGATCTCGACGCCGGGGAACGACACCGCCGGCGGGTCGAACACGCGCAGGTTCGCCGCGACCGTCGCGAACGTCGGCAGCACCACCAGGTCCTGCTCGTAGGTGTAGCGCGGCTCGTCCGGGCCCGCGCCCAGCGCGAGGTGGTAGAGCAGCACGTCCGACGACGTCCAGGCGAAGTTCACCTCGCCGATCTCGGCACCGATGGCGACCGCGGGATCGATGGGCACGCGGGGCTCCTATTCGTAGCTGATCGAGACGTCGTCGGTGACCGGCAGCGACTGGCAGGCCAGCACGATGCCGTCGGCGATGTCCTCGGCGTCCAGGACCTCGTTGTGCAGCATCTTCACCTCACCCGAGACGATCCGGCACGCGCACGCGCTGCATTGTCCCTCGCGGCACGAGTACGGCGCGTCCAGGCCCGCGTCCAGCAGGTGGTCCAGGAGCATCCGCTGCCGCGGCCACGCCATCGACCGCGTCTCGCCGTCGAGGGTCACGGTCAGGGCCGCGGGAGCCTCGTCCGACTCCGGGGCCGACTCTTCGACGACGGCTTCGAACGGGTTCCCGGTCAGCGACGTGAACTTCTCGACGTGCACCCGGTCCCGCGGCACCCCGAGCTGCCCCAGCGCCTCGCGTACGGCGGCCATGAACGGCGCCGGACCGCACAGGAAAGCCTCGTGGGACGTGTACGCCGAAGCCAGTCCACGCAGCTGCGACACGTCCGGCAGCCCCTGGACGCTCTCGAGCCAGTGCACGACGACCAACCGGTCGCCGTACCGCTTCGCCAGTGACGCGAGTTCGCCCGCGAAGATCACCGAATTCTCGTCCCGGTTCGCGTAGACCAGCACGACCCGGCCGGACCCGGTCTCCAGCGCCGTCTTCAGGATCGCCATCACCGGCGTGATCCCGCTGCCGCCGGCGAAGAGCAGGAAGTCCTCGTCCACCGACGTCGGGCAGAACACGCCCGCCGGCGCGAGCACGTCGATCTCCATGCCCGGCCGCAAAGACGAGCACACCCAGCTCGACCCGTACCCGCCGTCGGTGCGCTTGACCGTCACCTGCACGCGGTTCTCGTGCGGCGCGCTCGACAGCGAGTAGCAGCGCGCCACCGAACCCGTCCGGTCGCTGGGGATCCGCAACGTCAGGAACTGGCCCGCCGTATAGGAAAACGCCGCCGCGTGCTCGGCCGGGATCTCGAACACCACCGACCGCGCGTCCGCTGTCTCGACGACGACGTCGGCGACCGTCAGCGTGTAGACGCGCTCACCCATCGGCCACCGCCAGCGAGCCCTCCCGCACCGCGTCGCCGATGCTGTCCGCCAGCTTCGGGCACGTGTCGAGCAGCGCCGACGGGCCGTCCGCGTCGGCGAACACCGGGCAGGTCTCGGCGGGCCGGGACGTCCACTGGATGCTGGTGTGCTGGATGCTGTTCTTCTTCACCAGCACGCACGTCCCGCAGCTGCGGCACTCGTGCGGCCGCAGCCCGCCCGACAGGAACTCGGTCTGCTCGGCGGTCGTCACACTTCCGCCTCGGTCTTCTGGCGGGCCAGGTTTTCCGCCACCTCCGCCGCCCAGGCCTCGTTCGCCTTCGAAGTGTCCACTTCGAACTCGAAGCGCCGGGTCATGTCCTCGGTGACGTCGGCCGCGTCGACGTAGAACTGCTGGTACCACCGGCGAAGCTGGTAGACCGGACCGTCCTCTTCGCACAGCAGCGGGTTGTCGATCTGCGTCTTGTGCTTCCAGATCTCGACGTCCTGCAGGAACCCGGCCCCGATCCCGCGGGCCAGCTTCGCCGCGATCTTGTCGGCGTGCTCGTCGGTGAGCCCGTGCTGCTTCTTGACCTTCATGCCGTACTGCAGCACGAACGACGTCGGCGTCACGGGGTAGTGGCAGTTGATGAGCACGCTCTCGATCTCGTAGCCCTGGAACGAGTTCACCAGCTTGTTGATCATGTAGGACGGCCCGAAGTACGACGCCTCCGAGCGCAGCAGGTTGTCCTCGCCGCCGTAGTTCGACGCCATGCCCATGTCCGGGCGGCCCTTGGTGTTGAGGTACTGCGTCGCGATGTGGCCCTCGAAGACGTTCTTGAAGTACGTCGGGTAGGCGTAGTGGATGTAGAAGAAGTGGGCCATGTCGACGACGTTGTCGATGATCTCCCGGCAGTTCGAGCCGTCGATGAAGATCTCGTCCCAGGTCCAGTTGCTCCACTCGTCACTGTCGGCGGCCTCGATCCGCGGGATGGCCAGCTCCGCCGGCGGCGGGTTGCCTTCCGGGTCGTGCCAGACCATCAGCTGGCCGTTCTGCACCGACGCCGTCCACGACCGCGTCCGCGCGCGCAGCGGAACCCGCTTGGCGTAGGGGATCGAGACGCACTTGCCCTTGCCGTTCCAGCGCCAGTCGTGGAACGGGCACGCGACCTCGTCGCCCTTGACGCTGCCCTGGGTGAGGTCGCCGCCCATGTGCCGGCAGTAGCCGTCGAGGACGTTCAGCTCCCCGTGGGAGTCGGCGAACACCACCAGTTTCGTGCCGAACGCCGTGACGGCGTGCGGTTTCCCGTCGCGGAACCGCTCGGCCAGGCCGAGGCAGTGCCAGCCGCGCGCGAACCGGGTCGGCGGCTCTCCGGCGTAGATGGTGCGTACGGATTCCTGCGTCATCGCTCGCCTCCCGTGGTCCCTTGATCTTCGTGCGCCAGCCGCGTCGCCGCAAGGTAGCCGAACACCATGGCCGGCCCGATGGTCGCGCCCGGCCCGGCGTACGTCCGGCCCATCACGGCCGCGCTGACGTTGCCCGCGGCGGACAGGCCCGGCACGACCGAACCGTCCTCCCGCAGGACTCGTGCCTGTTCGTCGGTCCGCAGCCCGCCCTTGGTGCCGAGGTCGCCCGGCACGATCTTCACCGCGTAGTACGGCGCTTTGTCGAGCGGGCCGAGGCTGGGGTTGGGCTTGTTGCGCGGGTCGCCGTAGTAGTGGTCGTACTTGCTGACCCCGCGCTGGAAGTCCTCGTCGACACCGTTGCGCGCGAAGCCGTTGAAGCGCTCGACGGTGGCCGCCAGTCCCTCGGGTGGGACGTCCATCTTCGCGGCCAAGCCTTCGAGCGAACCCGACTTCACCGCGATCCCGGCCTTGAACCAGCGGCCGGGCAGCGGCTGGCGCGGCCCGACGCCGGTGAACATGTACCGGTCCTTGTACTTCTGGTCGAACACCAGCCAGGTCGGGATGTGCTCGCCCGGGCCGTCGCCGGCGCCGTACATCGCGTGCACGGCCTCGACGTAGGGCGCCGACTCGTTGCCGAACCGCTGCCCGCGCGCGTCGACCATGATGCAGCGCGGCCGCGACCGCTCGGCCAGGGCGAACCACGGCCCGCCGGTGAGCGGCAGCGACGGTCCCCACCAGGCGTCGTCCATCAGGTCGAGGGCGGCGCCGAGCTTGAGGCCGGCGGTGATGCCGTCGCCGGTGTTGGCGGCCGCGCCGACGGTCCAGTCGATGCCGATCGGCGCGCGTTGGTACTTTTCGCGCATCTCGAGGTTCTGCTCGAAGCCCCCGCTGGCGAGGATCACCCCGCGCCGCGCTCCGACGACGCCGTCCGCGGTCACGACGCCGGTGACGCGGTCGCCTTCGACCTGGAGGTCGACCAGCGGCGTGTTCAGCCGGACGTCGACGCCCGCCCTGGTCAGGCCCACGCGCAGGCCGGCCGCAAGCGCTTGCCCCATGCTCAGCAGCCGCTGCCCGCGCAGCTTCCCGACGAGCCACTGGACGCCCAGGGACAGCATCCGGACGGCCCCGCGCGGGTGCCGCGCGAGGAGGCTCAGCCAGCGGTAGTCGGCCTGGGTGATCGGCACGCCGAGCGGGGGAGCGCTGTAGGGCGGTTCGAGGTGGGCCAGGTCGGCGCCGAGCAGCTTGCCGTCGAACGCCATCGGCTCGACCGACCGGCCGCCGGGCCGTCCGCCCGGGGCTTCGGGGTGGTAGTCGCTGTAGTCGCGGACCCACCGGAACTTCAACGGCGTGTGGTCGCAGACGAACTTCAGGACCTCGGGGCCGTGGTCGAGGAACGTGTCGCGCCGGACGGCCGGGACGACGTCGCCGACGATCGAGGCCAGGTACTCGCGCGCCCGCTCGGGCGGTTCGTCGATCCCGGCGGCGCGCAGCGCGTGGTTGCCCGGCAGCCAGACCCCGCCGCCGGAGCGGGCGGTCGAGCCGCCGAAGCAGGCGGCCTTCTCGAGGACGACGACGCTCAGGCCGTTACGGGCCGCGGCCAGCGCGGCGGTCATCCCGGCGGCGCCACTGCCGACGACGACGACGTCGAACTGCTCCGTCATGCCACCTCACTTGCTGTATCGATGGTTACCGATCTGGCCGACAGCCACGGCGGAAAGGCTGCCGGTGAGCGGGTCGCCACCGGTCCGTGTCCGCCTGCTTTTCGGCCAGATCGGTAACGTGTTCCACAACAAGAGTATCCAGTTGAGAGCCACTTTCGCTCACCATAGACGAGAACGTGTTTCAGTTCTAGGGTACCGACCATGGACGAACTCGTCGCGGACGTCATCATCGTGGGGTTCGGGGCGGCCGGCGCCTGCGCCGCTCTCGAAGCGGCCGACGCGGGCGCCGAGGTCATCATCGTCGAACGGTTCGCCGGTGGCGGCGCGAGCGCGGTCAGCGGCGGCGTGGTCTACGCGGGCGGCGGCACCGCCCAGCAGGTGGACGCGGGCGTCGACGACTCCGTCGACGCGATGTACGCCTACCTCAAGCTCGAGGCCGGGGACGTCGTCGCCGAGAAGACGCTGCGGCGCTTCTGCGAGGGCAGCCGCGAGATGATCACCTGGCTGGAGGGCAACGGCGTGCCCTTCGAAGGCAGCCTCTGCCCGTACAAGACGTCGTACCCCAGCGACGCCCACTACCTGTACTACTCCGGCAGCGAGGCCGCGGGCGGGTTCCGCGACGCGGCGAAGCCGGCCCCGCGCGGTCACCGCGTGAAGGGGCCCGGGACGTCGGGGAAGATGCTGATGACCCGCCTGGAAGAGGCCGTGCGCGAGCGCGGGATCCGGATGCTGACCCAGACCCACGTCCGCGGTCTGATCCAGGAAGACGGCCGCGTCACCGGCCTGGTCGCCGACACGTTGGAGAACGCGCCCGCCGGAGTCAAAGCCCGGCACCGGCGGCTCGCGCAGTACGCCGCCAAGCCCGGGATCTACATGCCCTCGCTGCGCAAGTCGCTGCACCGGCGCGTCGAACGCCTCGAACGCGCGCACGGCCGTGAGCTGCGGATCACCGCCCGGCGGGGGGTCGTGCTCGCCGCGGGCGGGTTCATCGCGAACCGCGAAATGGCGCGCGAACACGCCCCGCGGTACCGCGGCGGGCTCGCGCTCGGCACGTCCGCCGACGACGGCTCGGGTATCCGGCTCGGCGTCGAGGCCGGGGGCGCGACCGGTGAGCTGGGCCGGATCTCGGCCTGGCGGTTCGTCACGCCGCCGAGCGCGTTCCTCGGCGGGATCATCGTCGACGCCGGGGGACGGCGGGTCATCGACGAGTCCCGGTACGGCGCCGCCGTCGGCGAGAAGCTGATCGAAGAGCACGAGAGCAAGGGCTGGCTGCTCGTCGACGCGCCGATCGTCGCGGAGGCCCGGCGGGACGGCCGGAAGCAGAGCCAGTGGTTCCAATGGCTCCAGCTGCGGTACCTGCTGCGCCGCGGCCGGGTCATCGGCGCGACGGTCGAAGAGGCCGCGCGCAAGGCCGGCGTCGATCCGCAGGGGCTGCGGGCGAGTGTCGAGGCCTATCACGGCGCTTCGGATCCGGTCGGCAAGCCCGAGGAGTTCCGGCGGCGGCTGGAGAACCCGCCGTTCTCGCTCATCGACATCTCGGTCCGGCCGAACCTGGGGTACCCCACGCCGATGCTGACCCTGGGCGGTCTGGTGGTCGACGAGGACACCGGCGCGGTGCGGGACGCGGCGGGGCAGTCCATTCCCGGGCTGTACGCCGCCGGGCGCACCGCGGTGGGAATCTGTTCCAGGTCCTACGTGAGCGGGTTGTCCCTGGCCGACTGCGTGTTTTCCGGCCGCCGGGCAGGGATCAACAGTGCCCTGGCGCAGGGTGTTCTCGACAAAAACGAGAACGTGTTCTAGTCTTGGCGCAGTGAGCAAGAGAGAGGACTGCGCATGAGCGAGCAGGTGATCGCCGGGGTCCGGGACCTCCTGCCGGTCCTGCGGGAACGGGCCCAGGACACCGAGGACGCGCGGAACGTGCCCGAGGAGTCCGTCAAGGCCCTGCAGGAGACCGGGTTCTTCAAGATGCTGCAGCCGAAACCGTTCGGCGGCCTCGAATCCGACCCGGTGAGCTTCTACACCGCGGTCAAGCTCATCGCGAGCGCGTGCGGGTCCACCGGCTGGGTCGCCTCCATCCTCGGCGTCCACCCGTGGCACGTGGCGCTGTTCGACGCCCAGGCGCAGCAAGAGGTCTGGGGTGAGGACGAGGACGTGCGGATCTCCTCGTCGTACGCGCCGATGGGCAAGGCGGAGGTCGTCGAAGGCGGCTACCGGCTGTCCGGCCGCTGGAGCTTCTCCTCCGGCTCCGGTCACTGCACGTGGGTGCTGCTCGGGGGACCCGCGTTCAAGGACGGCAAGCCGGTCGACTTCTGCACGTACCTGCTGCCGATCGCGGACTACACCATCGTGGACGTCTGGGACACCGTCGGCCTGCGCGGCACCGGCTCGAACGACATCGTCGTCGAGGACGTCTTCATCCCGCAGCACCGCGCGCTGAGCTTCATCGCGACGTCGAAGTGCAAGGTGCCGGGCCAGGCCGTGAACCCCGGGCCGCTCTACCGGCTGCCGTACGGCTCGGTGCACCCGTCCACGATCACCGCGCCGATCATCGGCATGGCGCAGGGCGCGTACGACGCGCACGTCGAGCACCAGCGCAAGCGCGTGCGCGCCGCGTACGCCGGGGAACAGTCCAAAGAGGACCCGTTCGCCAAGGTGCGGATCGCCGAGGCGGCCAGCGAAATCGACGCCGCGTGGCTGCAGCTGACGCGCAACATCGACGAGCTGTACGAAATGGCCAAGCGCGAGGAGCGGCTGCCGGCGGACCTGCGGTTGCGCGTCCGGCGCGACCAGGTGCGCGGCACCGAACGCGCGATCGCCGCGATCGACCGGCTCTTCGAGAACTCCGGCGGCCGCGCGATCCAGCGCGGCACGCCGATCCAGCGCTTCTGGCGCGACGCGCACGCGGGTCGCGTCCACGCGGCCAACGACGCCGAGCGCGCGTACGTCATGTTCGGCACCGGCGTCTTCGGGCTCCCCGTCGAGAACGCGATGTACTGATGGCCGCTCCGGAAGGCAAGTACGTCCAGGCCGGCTCGCTGAAGCTGCACTACCACGAGGCCGGCGCCGAACACGCCGAGACGGTGATCCTGCTGCACGGCGGCGGGCCCGGCGCCTCGGCGTGGAGCAACTTCGGGCGCAACCTGCCGGAGTTCGCCAAGCACTACCGGACGATCGCCGTCGACCAGCCCGGCTTCGGGCGGTCGGACAAGCCGACCGAGCACCCGCAGTACTTCCGGCACAGCGCGGACGCCGTCCTCGGGCTCATGGACGCGCTGGGGATCGAACGCGCGCACTTCGTCGGCAACTCGCTCGGCGGCGGCGCGGCGGTGCGGTTCGCGCTGAACCACGGCAAGCGCGCCGGGCGGCTGGTGCTGATGGGACCGGGCGGGCTGAGCGTCAACCTGTTCGCGCCCGATCCGACCGAGGGCGTCAAGAACCTCGGCAAGTTCGGCGCGAAACCGAGCCGCGAGCGGATGGAAGCGTTCCTGCGCATCATGGTCCACGACCAGGCGCTGATCACCGACGAGCTGATCGACGAACGCTTCGCCGCGGCGAACACCCCGGAGTCCCTGGCCGCGATGCGCGCGATGGGGAAGTCGTTCGCCCACCCCGAAACCTACGAAGAAGGCATGCTCTGGCGCGAAGCCCATCGCCTCCGCCAGCGCGTGCTCCTGATCTGGGGCCGCGAGGACCGCGTCAACCCCCTCGATGGGGCACTCGTGGCGCTCAAGACCATTCCGCGCGCGCAGCTGCACGTCTTCGGCGGCTGCGGGCACTGGGCCCAGCTGGAGAAGTTCGACGAGTTCAACCGGCTGGCCCTCGACTTCCTCGGGAGTTCCTGATGGGCATCCGGTCACTGGGCTACCTCCGCATCGAAGCCACCGACATGGCGGCCTGGCGCGAGTACGGGCTCAAGGTGCTCGGCATGGTCGAAGGCAAAGGCTCCGACCTGGAGTCGCTTTACCTGCGCATGGACGACTTCCCGGCGCGACTGGTCATCTCCCCGGGTGCGGCGGACCGGCTGGCCGTCACCGGCTGGGAGGCGGCCAACGCCGGCGAGCTCGCCGAGATCCGGTCCCGGTTGGACAGTGCTTCCGTGCCCTACAAGGAAGGCACGCCGGAGGAGCTGGCCGACCGCCGCGTCGACGAGCTGATCAGCTTCGACGACCCGTCCGGCAACACCCAGGAGGTGTTCCACGGCGTCGCGCTGCAGCACCGGCGCGTGGTGAGCCCGTACGGCCACCGGTTCGTCACCGGCGAGCAGGGCCTCGGCCACGTCGTCTTGTCCACAAAGGACGACGAGGCGTCGCTGCGGTTCTACCGGGACGTCCTCGGCTTCCGGCTGCGCGACTCGATGCGCCTGCCGCCGCAGATGCTCGGCCGGCCCGCCGACGGCCCGCCCGCGTGGCTGCGGTTCTTCGGCTGCAACCCGCGGCACCACAGCCTGGCGTTCCTGCCGATGCCGACGCCGTCCGGGATCGTGCACCTGATGGTCGAGGTGGAGAACACCGACGACGTCGGCCTGTGCCTCGACCGCGCGATCCGGCGGAAGGTGCCGATGTCGGCCACGCTCGGCCGGCACGTCAACGACCTGATGCTGTCGTTCTACATGAAGACCCCCGGCGGCTTCGACGTCGAGTTCGGCTGCGAAGGCCGCCAAGTCGACGACGACAACTGGATCGCCCGCGAAAGCACCGCGGTTTCCCTGTGGGGCCACGACTTCTCGGTCGGCGCGCGACCCCCGGGCGCATGACCTCCGTGGTGGTCGACCAGGCCGGCTTCCGCAGCGTCCTCGGGCACTTCTGCACCGGCGTCACGGTGGTCACCGGCCGCGACGGCGACACCCTCGCCGGGTTCGCCTGCCAGTCGTTCGCGGCGCTGTCGCTGGATCCGCCGCTGGTGCTGTTCTGCCCGGCCCGCACTTCGCGGACGTGGCCGGTGCTGGCGGCGGCGGGGAGGTTCGCGGTCAACGTGCTGGCCGAGGACCAGCAGGAGGTCAGCGCGGTGTTCGGCGCCCGCGGCGAGGACAAGTTCGCCCGGGTCGGCTGGACACCGGCGCCGTCCGGGGCACCGCTGCTCGACGGCGCGTTGACCTGGATCGACTGCGAGCTGGAAGCCGTCCACGAAGCCGGCGACCACTACGTCGTGATCGGCCGCGTGACCGCGCTGGGCGCGCCGTCGGACGCCCGGCCGCTGCTGTTCCACCGCGGCCGGTACGCGGTCACCGAGCCGGCGAAGGACGCGCTGTCGGCGTTGATGCCGTGGCCGCGTCCGGACGACTGGCTCTGACGTAACAGCCACGGGGACGCGGGCGACTTCCCGGGAGTCGTCGCCCGAGGAGGACCGCCGTGCAGCTGTCCGGTTTCCCGGCCGCCGAGGTGGAGTTCGACCGGACCGGCGAGCTCGCCGGCGACCGCGGCGCGGCCGTCCGGGCGCTCGCGGCCGACCCGGCGGTCACCGATCTCGTCGTCCTGACCCACGGCTGGAACGACGACCACCTCGTCGCGCGGCTGCTGTTTTCGGCGCTGGCGGGGTCGCTGCGCTCGGTTTCGGGTGGGCTGCCGGGCCGGCGGATCGCGTTCGCCTGCGTGCTGTGGCCGTCGCGCAAGCTCGCCGAGGGCGGGGTGGCGGAACGGCTGGACCTGCTGCGGGACCTGGTGCCCGAGCAGCGGCTCACGATCGCCGCCGCCGCCGACCTCGTCCCGGCGCTGACCGCCCGCGCGACCGCGCGCACGGCGTTCGCCGCGGCGCTGCTGTCGGCCGCCGCCCGCGGCGCGGACGACCACGAGGACGCGTCGACGCAGCTGTTCACGCTCCCCGGCGGCACGGTGATGGACCGCCTCGGCGCGACGAACTTGCTGGACTTCCTCGCGTACTACGAGCTGAAGGCGCGCGCGGGTGCGGTGGGCGTCCGCGGGCTCGCGCCGTTGCTGGCAAGCTTCGCCGGACCCAAGATCCACCTCGTCGGCCACGGCTTCGGCGGCCGGTTGATGACGGCGGCGGCCAACGCGGCCGCGTCCGTGGGGACACTGACCCTGCTGCAGGCGACCCTCTCGCACCACGCCTTCACCGGCACGTTCCGCCGGATCGTGGCCGACGGGTTGGTGACCGGGCCGATCATCGTCACGCACTCCGCGCACGACGACGTCGTCGGCGTTCCGTTCACGATCGCGTCCCGGATCGTCGAAGCCGCGTCCGGCCACTTCGGCGCACTCGGGCGCACCGGTGCGCAGGGGATCGCCGACGCCGGAGAGCTGGTGCCGGTGGGCGGGACCTACCACTGGAAGCCGGGGGTGCCGCACAACCTGCGTGCGAACCGGTTCGTCCGCAGCCACACCGATGTCTGCGGGCCCGAGATCGCTCACGCGCTGTGGTCGGCGATCGCGGCGAGTTAACGCGACCGGGTGGTTGTGCAGGGGTTCACAGGTGGGCCGCATCCCATTCACGAGAGTAAGCCGAGCCTTCGCGGGCACACTGGTACCCACTTGATGCTTTTCCTGGGAGGAGTGTGTCGCGCATGCGTGGGCCCAGCGGACGGATCGCCCGGTTCCGGCGCCGGTTGCACCCCGGCCGCAACCCGCTGACCAGGTTCGGCGACCGCGTCGAAGCCGCCCTGCTGGTACTGGTCTTCGCCGGCGCGCTGCTGGCGCTGCCGTTCGCCGCGGCGTTCGGCTCCGAGACCTACGCCGCGCAGACCGCCCGCGCCGAGCAGGAACGCACGACCCGCCACCCGGCGACGGCGGTGTCGCTGGCCGCGGCGCCCAACCAGACCTACAGCACCGACGGCGCGGGCGCCCCGGCCGACCAGACGACGGTCCAGGCGGCCTGGTTCGACGCCCGCGGAGCCCGGCACACCGGGGACGTCCTGGCCGACGCGGGCAGCCCGGTGGGCACGCACGTGTCGGTCTGGCTGGACCAGCGCGGCGAGCTGACGAACGAGCCGCTCTCGCCGTCGACGTCGGTGGCCGACGGCATCTTCGCGGCGATCCTGCTGTGGGTGGCGATCACGGGCTCGCTGGCCGGTTTGTACGGAGCAGGCCGGTTCGCCGTGAGCCGCGTCCACGCGTCGGCGTGGGACCGCGCCTGGGCCGAAGCCCGCCACGACAGCCGGTTCTGACCTCACTTCCAGCGGAAGTGCACGAACACCCGGCCGAAGTTGTCCTTGTCCTTCTCGACGCGGTGGTAGAGCGCCTTGACGTCCTTGCGCTCGAGGAACCGCAGCACGTGCTTCTTCAGCTGACCGGACCCTTTCCCGGGGATGATCTCGACCAGCGGCGCCTTCTTGGCGACGGCCTCGTCGATGATCGCCTTGAGCGCCCGGTCGATCTCGCCGCCGCGGTTGTAGATGTCGTGGAGGTCGAGTTTCAGCTTCACAGCGCCTGCCACCAGCCGTCGACCGCCGGGGGAGCGGCCACGTCGACGCGCTCGCCCGGGCGGGGGATGGCCAGCGGCAGGTCCGCCGCCTTCGCCTCGCGCCAGACCCGGTCCGCCGGCTCGCCCCACGGGTGCATCGCCAGCTGGAACGTCGCCCAGTGCACCGGGACCAGCAGCTTCGCCCGGACATCGATGCCCGCCGCGACGCCTTCCTCCGGGGTCATGTGGATGTCCGGCCAGTGCGGGGCGTACGCGCCGATCTGGATCAGGGCCGCGTCGAACGGGCCGTGCGCTTCCCCGATCGCGGCGAACCCGTCGAAGTAGCCCGTGTCACCGCTGTAGAACACGCGGTGGTCCGGCCCGAGCAGCGCCCACGACGTCCACAGCGTGTCGTCGTTCGAGATGCCGCGGCCGGAGAAGTGCTGGGCCGGCGTCGCCACGAACCGGACCCCGGCGACCGTCGCGTCCTGGTGCCAGTCGAGCTCGATGATCCGCGACGCGGGGACGCGCCAGCGCTCCAGGTGCGCGCCCACCCCGAGCGGGACCAGGAACGGCGCGTCGGACGACGTCACCAGATCGCGGATCGTGGCCAGGTCCAGGTGGTCGTAGTGGTCGTGCGAAATGACCACGGCGTCGACGCGGCCGACCTCGGCCAGCGTCACCGGCGGCTCGTGCAGCCGCCGCGGGCCGGCGAACGCCGCCGGCGACACGCGGTCGCTCCACACCGGGTCGAGCAGGACGCGGGCGCCGTCCAGCTCGATCAGCGCCGACGCGTGGCCGTACCAGGTCAGGTGCAGGCCGTCGGCGGACTCGACCGGCGCCGACGCGACCAGCGGCACCGCGCCCCGGGGTTTGCGCAGTTCGCGGTGCTCGCCGAAGAACATCTCCCGGAAGATGGTCCGCATCGCCGACGCCGTCATCGGGTGGCGCGGCGCGACGTTGCGGAACACCTTGCCGTCGAACTGCGGCGACGAGCGGACCCGCTCGGCCCGCGCGCCGGTGGCCTTCCCGCCGAACGCCGCCGGCAGGTCCTTCAACGCCGCGATCGTCTTCCTCATGGGATCGAGTCTACGAACGGTTCCTGAGAGGCGCCCCAGCTTCATGCAGGTGGGTGAGCGCCTGCCGGTAGGACTCGACGAGGCTCGTCTGCAGGTAGGGGACGCCCAGCTCGGCGCAGTAGGCCTCGACGATCGGCTGCGCCCGCCGCAGGTGCGGCGACGGCATGCTCGGGAACAGGTGGTGCTCGATCTGGTAGTTGAGGCCGCCGAGGGCGACGTCGGTGACGAGGCCGCCGCGGACGTTGCGGGAGGTCAGGACATGCTTGCGGAGGAAGTCGAGCTCGGGGCGCCCGGTCAGCGTCGGCATGCCCTTGTGGTTGGGCGCGAAGATCGATCCCATGTAGACACCCCAGAGTCCTTGGTGGACGGCGAAGAACAGCAGCGCCATACCGGGGGAGAGCACGGTGAACAAGGCGGTGAGGTAGCCGACGACGTGGACGGCGAGCAGCGCGGCTTCGACACCGCGGCGGCGCAGGCCCGGCTTGCGCACCGCGCGGATCCCGGACCAGTGCAGGTTCAGGCCTTCGAGCGTCAGCAGCGGGAAGAACAGGAAGGCCTGGTACCGCCCGACGAACTTCGCGACGCCGCTCGCGGTGCGGGCCTGGTCCTTCGACCACACGAGGATGTCGGGATCGACGTCCGGGTCGAGCTCCTCGTGGTTGGGGTTGGCGTGGTGGCGGGTGTGCTTGTCCATCCACCAGCCGTAGCTCATCCCGATCCCGAGATTGCCGGCGAGCATCCCGGCGATCTCGGTGGGCCGCCGGCGCCGGAACACCTGCTTGTGCGCGAGGTCGTGCGAGAGCAGGGCGATCTGCGCGAACATGACGGCCTGGAACGCGGCGACGGCCAGCTGCCACCACGAGTTCCCGAGCAGCGCGAAGGCGACCCAGCCCCCGGCGAACAGCCCGCCGACGACGGCGAACCGGGCGGTGTAGTACCCGGGCCGCCGCACCATCAGGCCGGCGGCGGAGATGCGGTGGCTCAGCCGGGCGAAGTCACTGCCGGTGCTGATCTCTGTCGTGGTCACGCACCCGAGTCTTCGCGGTAGGGGACCGCGCCGGAACCCGGACCGCACCAGGCAATTTGCGGGGGCCCGCCCTACCACGGCTTCTGGTATGGGCCCCGCCGGTCGTGAGTGGCAGTTCGGGTTCTAACCCGAATTGCCACTCACGAGGCGTCAGCCGACGTACTCCGCGAGGTGCTCGCCGGTCAGTGTCTTCTTGCGCGCCTTGACCAGCTCCGCCGGCGTTCCCTCGAACACCACCCGGCCGCCGTCGTGGCCCGCGCCCGGGCCCAGGTCGATGATCCAGTCCGCGTGGGCCATCACCGCCTGGTGGTGCTCGATGACGATCACCGACTTGCCGTCCTCCACCAGCCGGTCCAGCAGGCCCAGCAGCTGCTCCACGTCGGCCAGGTGCAGGCCCGCCGTCGGCTCGTCGAGGACGTACACCCCGCCCTTCTCCGCCATGTGCGTCGCCAGCTTGATGCGCTGCCGCTCGCCGCCCGACAACGTCGTGAGCGGCTGGCCCAGCGTCAGGTACCCCAGGCCGACGTCGGACAGGTGCGTCAGGATCTTGTGCGCCGCCGGCAATGCGGCGTCACCGGAAGCGAAGAACTCCGTCGCCGAAGCCACCGACATCCCCAGCACCTCGCTGATGTCCCGGCCGCCGAACGTGTACTCGAGCACCTCGGCGTTGAAGCGCTTGCCCTCGCACACCTCGCACGGCGTGGCCGTGCCCGCCATGATCCCGAGGTCGGTGTAGATGACACCCGCGCCGTTGCAGTTCGGGCACGCGCCCTCGGAGTTCGCGCTGAACAGCGCCGGCTTGACGCCGTTGGCCTTGGCGAACGCCTTGCGGATCGGCTCCAGCAACCCCGTGTACGTCGCCGGGTTGCTGCGGCGCGAACCGCGGATCCCGGTCTGGTCGACCGTCACCACGCCCTCGCCGCCGGACAGCGAGCCGTGGATCAGCGAGCTCTTGCCCGAGCCCGCCACCCCGGTCACGACCACCAGCACGCCGAGCGGGATATCGACGTCGACGTCCTTGAGGTTGTGCGTCGATGCTCCGCGCACCTCCAGGAATCCGGACGGCGAACGCACCGACGACTTCAGCGCCGCCCGGTCGTCCAGGTGCCGCCCGGTCAGCGTCCTGCTCTTGCGCAGCCCGGCCACCGTGCCCTCGAAGACGACTTCGCCGCCGCCGGAGCCGGCGCCCGGGCCTAGGTCGACGACGTGGTCGGCGATCGCGATCGCCTCCGGCTTGTGCTCGACGACCAGCACCGTGTTGCCCTTGTCCCGCAGCTGCAGCAGCAGGTCGTTCATGCGCCGGATGTCGTGCGGGTGCAGGCCGATCGTCGGCTCGTCGAAGACGTAGGTGACGTCGGTGAGCGACGACCCCAGGTGCCGGATCATCTTGGTGCGCTGGGCTTCCCCGCCCGACAGCGTCCCGGATGGACGGTCGAGCGAGAGGTAGCCGAGCCCGATCTCGACGAACGAGTCCAGCGTGCGCCGCAACGCTTCCAGCAACGGCGCGACCGACGGCTCGGCCAGTTTTCCCACCCACGCGGCGAGGTCGCTGATCTGCATCGCGCACGCGTCGGCGATGCTGATCCCGTCGATCTTCGACGACCGGGCCTCGTCGGACAGCCGCGTGCCGGCGCAGTCCGGGCACGTCGTGAACGTGACGGCCCGCTCGACGAACGCGCGGATGTGTGGCTGCGTCGCGTCGACGTCCTTGGACAGGAAGGACTTCTGGATCGCCGGCACCAGCCCCGAGTAAGTCAGGTTGATGCCCTCGACCTTGATCTTGGTCGGTTCCTTGTACACCAGGTCGTTGAACTGCTTCTTGGTGTACTTCTTGATCGGCTTGTCCGGGTCGAAGAAGCCGGAGCCGCGAAAGATGCGGCCGTACCAGCCTTCCATGCTGTAGCCCGGGATCGTGATCGCGCCGTCGTTGAGCGACTTGTTCTCGTCGAACAAGGCGGTGAGGTCGATGTCGTTGACCTTGCCGCGGCCCTCGCAGCGCGGGCACATGCCGCCGGTGATGCTGAAGCTGCGCCGTTCCTTGATCTGCCGCCCGGCCTTCTCGATGGTGACCGCGCCGGCGCCGCTGATCGAGGCGACGTTGAACGAAAACGCCTGCGGCGAACCGATGTGCGGCGTCCCGAGCCGGCTGAACAGGATGCGCAGCATCGCGTTGGCGTCGGTCGCGGTCCCCACGGTGGAGTGCGGGTTGGCGCCCATCCGCTCCTGGTCGACGATGATCGCGGTGGTGATCCCGTCGAGCACGTCGACGTCGGGCCGGGCCAGCGTCGGCATGAACCCCTGCACGAAGGTGCTGTAGGTCTCGTTGATCAGCCGCTGCGACTCCGCGGCGATCGTGCTGAACACCAAGGAGCTCTTGCCGGAGCCGGAAACCCCGGTGAACACCGTCAGCCGTCTTTTCGGCAGCTCGACGCTCACGTCCTTGAGGTTGTTCACGCGCGCGCCGTGGACGCGGATCAGGCCGTGGCTGTCGGCGACGTGCTTGGTCATCGGGGCTCCAGGACTCGGTCGAAGGCGGGGGTGCGGACGGCCCGCTGGTAGGCGTGGGGGGACTGCCCGTAGGCGAGCCGGAACCGGTGGGTCAGGTGCTCGGTCGTCATCCCGGCGTCGCGGGCGAGCGCATCGAGGTCGACGGTCCCCTCACGGCCGATGCGGTCGCGAACGCGGCGCAGCAGCACCAGTTCGCGGAAGTGCTCACGGGCGGCGGCGGTCAGGCCGAGACACATGTCGATTCCCTTTCTCGGGTGAGCACGGCGCGGGCCGCGATCGGGAGCAGCAGCAACGTCAGCACGCCCGACAGCACGAGCCCGCCGGTGCTGCCGGCCAGTTCGATCAGCGGGCCGCCGAGGGCCAGGCCCAGGGGAGCGGCCACCGTGGCTCCGGTCGTCCACAGCGTCACGACCTGCTGCTGTTCGCCGGGGGCGAGCCCCGACTGCAAGAAGCTGTAGGCGACCGGCGTGAACGGCGCGTACACCAGGCCGCCCAGGGCGAAGACGACCAGCGCGAGCGTGAGGTTGCCGGTGAACGCGAGCGCGATCGGGCACAGCGCCCACAGGCCGATGATCGCGACCAGCAGCGGCCGTTGCGGCAGGTTCCGGAGCCGGCTGACCAGCGCGGCGCCGACGAACGCGCCGACCCCGAGCGCGCCCCACAGCAGCCCCAGACCGGACGCGCCCGCGTGTAGCGTCCCGCTCACGTACAGCGGGAGGGCCACTTCGATGGGCATGTACAGGAAGTTGAAGAAGAACTCGACGACCAGCAGCCGCGCGGCCACCGGGCGCCGCCGCAGGATCCGCCAGCCGGACGTCTTCGGCTCGCGCAGGGCGTCCGGGCCTTCGGCCGCGCGCGGCACGAACACCGCCGTGGCCGCGAGCAGGACCAGCGCGCCGGCCGCGTCGAAGAAGAGCGCGTAGCCCGCGCCGGCCGTCGCCACGACGAGCCCGCCCAGCACCGGCCCGGCGATGTAGAGGGCGAACGTGGTGTTCAGCCCGAGCAGGCCGTTGACCGAGAACCGCCCGGCCTCGCCCGCCGCGGACGTCGCCAGGAGCCGGCGGCTGCTCGACCCGGCGAGCCGGAACGTCGCACCGAAGAGCAGCCCGAGGATCAGGACGGGCAGCGTGAGCCGCCCGATGACGGCCAGGACGCCGAGCGCGGCGAAGGTGAGCGACCGCAGGACGCAGTCGACGACCAGCAGGGTGCGCGGCGGGACGCGCACGCGGCCCAGCCCGATGGCCAGCGCGAGGACGGTCGACAGCACGAACGGCGCGGCCTCCACCAGCCCGATCGCGATCGCCTTCGGGACGCCGCCGTGCAGCGACAGCGTTTGCACGGGCATCGCGACGATGATCATCCCGGTGCCGACGTTGGCCAGCAGGTCCCCCAGCAGCAGCCCGGCCACGCGCCGGTCCCGCAGGACCTGGCGGTAGGACCGGGCCGCGACCTCGGTCAGCGCAGCTCCTGGATGCGCAGGAGGTTGCCGGCGGGGTCGCGGAAGGAGCAGTCGCGGACGCCGTAGGGCTGTTCGACCGGCTCCTGGACGACCTCGGCGTTGCCCGCTTCGAGCTTCGCGAACAGCGTGTCGAGGTCCTTGGTGGCGAGGTTGATGCCGGCGTAGGTGCCCTTGGCCATCATCTCGTTGATGGTGCGGCGCTCGTCGTCGGTGAGGCCGGGCGTCGCGGTCGCCGGCGCCAGCACGATCGCGGTGTCGGGCTGGTTCGGCGGACCGACGGTGATCCACGCCATGTCGCCGTACTTGACGTTCATCCGGACCTCGAAGCCGAGCAGGTCGCGGTAGAAGGCGAGCGAGGCTTCCGGGTCGGTGTGGGGGAGGAAGCTCGAGTGAATGGTGACGTCCATGGTCGTCACCCTAGGTGGCCGCGGAAGGCCGCGCTTCTCGATTCCTGATCGGTCTGGTGACCTGTTTGGCCACGCACGGCGGCATGCCGAGGGTGGCCTGGGCCTGCTCTTCGCGGTAGACGCTCGGCGGCACGCCGACCAGCTCGGCGAACCGGGTGCTGAAGGTGCCCAGCGACGAGAAGCCGACGGTGAAGCAGACCTCGGTGACGCTCAGCTCGCCCTTGCGCAGCAGCGCCATCGCGCGTTCGATCCGCCGCGTCATGAGGTAGGAATACGGTGACTCTCCGTAGGCCTTGCGGAACTGGCGGCTGAGGTGCCCGGCGGACATGCCGGCGCCCTTGGCGAGCGCCTCGACGTCGAGGGGCTGGGCGTACTCCCGGTCGATCCGGTCCTTGACGCGACGCAGCAGCGCGAGGTCGCGCAGGTACGGCTCGGAGGCGGAAGTGCTGCTCACGGGGCCAATCGTGCCACACGCGACGGCCCCGGCGGGACGCTTCGGCAAGAGCGCCCCAATGTGGCCTTCGGTGCTCCACCGATGCCCCCACCGCCACCCTCAACGGAGGCGCTTCGCGCCGCAGTGCTTATTCAACGCACCCAATGTGGCCTTCGGTGCGGGAGACGCAACCAAGGCCACATTGGGGCGCTCGGGTCAGCGGAGGGCGGTGCGGAGCGTGTCGCGCAGCCAGCGTTGGGCCGGGTCCGCGTCCAGGCGGGCGTGCCAGAACAGGCCCACCGCCACCTCCGGCAGCTCCGCCGGGATCGGGAACCAGCGCAGGCCCAGCGCCGGGCCGTGCTGCTCGGCCAGCCGCTCGGGGACCAGCCCGACGTGCGCGCTCGACGCCACCAGCAGCAGCGCCAGCGCCGACGTCGGGACCACCGCCGCCACGTGACGCCGCAGGCCCGCCGCCGCCAGGACGTCGTCCAATGGCCCGCGGGCCCGGCCGCGGCGGGACGCCGACACGTGCGGGTGGCGGCACAGCTGCGCCAGCGTCGGGCGGCGGCCGCGGCCCAGCGGGCTGTCCGCGCGGACGATGCCGACCAGCCGTTCGCGGTACAGCACCGCCGTCCGGATGTCCGGCGACGGGGCGTCGCCCGCGCCGATGTCGAGGTCGACCGAGCCGTCGCGCAGCGCCTCCGTGCTTTCCGCGCCCTCCGCGACGAACCGCAGCGTGACGCCCGGGGCCACCGCCGCCGTCGCCTCGACCGCCGCCGTCGCCAGGGTCGCCGCGACGCCGTCGTTGATGCGGATCGTGAACGTGCGTTCCAGGCCGGCGACCGAGAAGTCCACGTTGACCAGCGCCGCCGCCTCCTCCAGCAGCGATCGCACCCGGGGTGCCGTGCGGAGCGCGAACGGCGTCGGCGCCATCCCGCGCCCGGCGCGCACCAGGATCGGGTCGCCCATCGCCCGCCGCAGCCGGCCCAGCGCGCGGCTCGCCGCCGGGATGGACAGGTGCAGGCGCTCGGCCGCCGCCGTCACGCTGCCCTCGCGCAGCAGCGCGTCGAACACCCGCAGCAGGTTCAGGTCCAGCTGGTCCGCCATGGTTGCAGCGTACGCAAACCATCCTTGTCGAAGTTGCGTGGCACGACACACGAGCCGCTCCATACCGTCGGCCCCATGCACCTCAAGCAACGAACCGGCGGCCTGCTGACGCTGATGTGCGCCTGCGTCGCGCTCGTCGTCGGCATGGTCGCGGCGGTCAACCTCGCCGTCCCGATGCTCGCCGCGAGCGGGCTGCACCCGTCGGCGGCGACGCTGGTCTGGATCGTCGACACCTACGTGATCGTGTTCGCCTGCCTGGTGATCCCCGGCGGCGCCGCGGGCGACCGGTACGGCCGCAAAGGTGTCCTGCTCGCCGGGCTCGGGCTGTTCGCCGCCGGTGCGCTGCTGTCGGCGCTGGCCCCGGACGTCGTCCTGCTGCTCGCCGGCCGCGCGCTCACCGGCGTCGGGGCCGCCGCGGTCCTGCCCAATTCGCTGGCCGTCCTGCTGCACGCCGTCCCGCCGGAGAAGAAGCCCGCGACCATCGCCACCTGGGCGTCCATGACCGGCATCGGCGGTGTCCTCGGCAACGTCGGGGGTGGACTCGTCCTCTCGACCGGGTCCTGGCGCTGGCTGTTCGCCGCCGCCGTGCCGATCGCGCTCGCCGAAGCCGCGCTGGTGGCGCGGACCGCCCCGGTGTCGTCGCGCCACGACCGCCGGCTCGACCCCCTCGCCGCGTTGCTGCTCGTCGGTGCGTCGGTCGCCTTGCTCGTCGGGATCGTCCAGGGCCCGGAAGCGGGGTGGGGGAGCGCGGTCGTCGTGACCGGGTTCGCCGGCGCCGCCGTGCTGTTCACGGCCTGGACGCTGCGGGAACTGAAGGCCGAACACCCGCTGCTGGATCCGCGGCTGTTCCGGATCCCGGGCCTGCGCAGCGCCTGCCTCGGCATGACGACGGTCTTCTTCGGCATGTTCGCGCTGTTCTACGTCAACGCGTCGTTCCTGCAGTACGCCAAGGGGTTCGGCGTGCTGGGCACCGGTCTGGGCATCGTCCCGCTGACCGTCCCGATCATCCTGGGCGGCCGGCACGTCGGCCGGCTGACCCGGCGCATCGGCTTCGACGCCACGGTCGCGCTCGCCTTCGCGTTCGTCGGCGGTGGCCTGCTCGGGCTGTCCACAAGCGACGCCTCGACGCCGTACGCGGCCTATGCCGGGTGGCTCGTGGTGACCGGGATCGGCGTGACGCTGGCGCTGCCGACGTTGTCGGGAGTCATCACCGGGTCGCTGCCGCCCGAGCAGGCGGGTGTCGGCACCGGGCTGCAGGCCACCACCCGCGAGTTCGGCAGCGCGCTCGGCGTCGCCGTCATCGGCACGGTCATGTCGGCGACGAGCCGCGGAGGTGACGTCGTCACGGCGTTCGTCGCAGGCGCGGACACCGGGTTGCGCGTGGCCGGCGGGGTGGTCCTGGTGCTCGGCGCGCTGGTCGTGGGGGAGTCCTGGCGGCGGACGAGGTGAAGGCCGTCTCGCGGGCTCCCGTTTCCCTCGAGACGGCCTTCGCCGGTGCAACCCCGAACCCGACTTTTCCGACCGTGCCGGTCTTCCCGGCGGCATACCCTTCCCCCGGGAAGGCCGGCACGGACGTGCACGCCGTGGCGGTGCGAACCACCGCGGCGCTCGACCCCGGGCCCCCGCCCGGTGCGCCGGAAGAAGGCCACCCCGGGGGCGTCGGGTTCCCTCGGGATGGCCCTCTCCTGGCCCGCCGGACGCTTGACACGCAGAACGCGAGGCGGGCAGGGGGACGTTGGGGCCGATCACCACACCGCCCAGCCGCGGAGGGGGCGTGGTGACCGGCGAGGGGACGATGGCCGCCGCGCGCAGCCACGTCCCGGCTTTCTCTACCTCCCCATCGGGATGGCCATGGTCGGCAGCGCCGCCCCGGGCTGGGCGGCGAACGCCGTGGTCGGCGGGGCCGCCAGCGCGGGGAACGCCGTCGTCGGGATGTTGTTGGCGAACTCGCTTTCGAACTCGCGCTCGAAGGCCTGCTGGTCGAAGCCGCTGTCGACCTCCGTCGGCACGTCGGCCGCCAGCGCGGCGAGCGCCGGCTCGACGACCGGGACCTCGGGCACCTCCGCGACGGGCGCGGGCTCCGGCTCGGGCACGTAGTCGGGGGCGGGCAGCCGGCGGTCGAGCTCGGCCATCCAGTCGAGCATCGCCCGCGGCCGGTCCCACGACGAGATGCCGACGAGCTGGCCGTCGCGGACGAAGCCGGTGATGCCGTCGGCCAGCGTGACCGTGTCCTCGGCCAGCGAAGGCATCCCGCACATCTGCAGCCGCGTGTCGTACAGCGTCGACCAGGCCCGGGGGAGCGGGGTGAACGGCTTCGCGCTGGACTGGCCCATCAGCAGGTTGTCCGCCGCGTGCCGGGCCGATTCGACGGCGTTGATCCAGTGCTCGACCCGCCGCGGGGTCTCGTCGAACCGCAGGTTCGGCCAGCGCGCGATGTCGCCGGCGATGACGACGTCGGACGCGCCCTCGGCGAACAGCTTCGCGTCGCAGAGCACGCCGTCGCTGATGTCGAGGCCGGAGCCGCGCATCCAGTCGACCGACGGGACGCTGCCGATGGCGAGCACGACGACGCTGGCGACCAGCAGCTGGTTGTTCGTCAGGTGCAGCCCGACGGTGTCCTTCGTGCTGATCCAGTGCCGCACTTCGCTCTTCATCGCCAGCTTCGCGCGGTGCTCGTGGTGCGCTTCGACGATGCCGCTGGAGACGCGGTCGCCGAAGCGGTGCAGCGGCGCCTTCGCGTGGCCGATCAGGGTGACGTCCCGGCCGATGTGCCGCATGCTCGCGGCGAACTCGTTGCCGATCAGGCCGGCCCCGATCACGACGGCGGGCTTCTTGCTGGCGTTGAGGCAGCGCCGCACGGCCATCGAATCCTCGACCGTGCGCAGGATCCGCACGCGCGGGTCGTGCCGCGGCGACCCGGGCAGGTGCCGCGGGTAGACGCCGGTCGCGGCGATCAGGCCGTCGTACCAGAGGGACTCGCCGCCGGGCAGGTGCACGACCCGCTCGGTGGTGTCCAGGTGCGTGACGCGCGCGCCGAGGCGCCAGTGCACGTCGAGGTCCGGCAGGTAGTGGTCGAGCCCGACGTCGCTGGGGCGTTCGGTGCCCATCACCAGTGCCTTGGAGACCATCGGCCGGTGGTAGGGCCGCCGCGCTTCGTCGCCGATGAGAACGATCTCGCCGTCGAACTTCTGCTCGCGCAGCCGTTCCGCGGCACGCAGCCCGGCGACACCCGCGCCGACGATGACGATCCGGTCGCCGTCAGCCATCGAGCTCTCCTCTCATCACGACCGCCTGCATCGGGCAGCAGCGGGCCGCCATCTTCGCCTGTTCAATCGTGGTCTCGTCCAGCAGCCGCGTGTGGAAGCGCAGGCGGCCGTCCTGGCCGAGGTCGAACACGTCCGGCGCCTCCATGGCGCAGATGCCGTAGAGCTCGCACCGGTCGTTGTCGACGCTGATCCGGGGGCCGCCCCCGGGCAAACGGAAGGGCATGTCAGGCCACCTGCTCTTCCACGAGCCCGATGCGCTCCAGGGTCCGCGCGGGCATGAACCGCAGCAGCGACGTCGTGACCGCCGGGACGAGCAGCGTGATGCCGCCCAGCCAGACGACCGCGAGGTGGCCGTTGGCGATCGAGCCGAACCACGCGTGCAGCGCGGTCAGCGCGACGGCCGGGTAGGCGCAGCGGTGCAGCCACAGCCAGCGGCGGTAGGAGGTGAACCGCTGCAGGCCGGCGGTCAGCGCGATGGCGAGCATGACCTCGAAGCCGACGATGCCGATGCTGTGCCGGGTCTCCTGGCCCGACAGGAAGGGGAGGAACAGGTACTGCAGGCTGTAGGGCTGGATCGTCAGGTAAAAGAAGCCCAGCGCGTGGATGCCGCCGAAGATCAGCGTGCCGGTGGCCAGCACCATGTGCGAGCTGCGCAGCGCCTTGCGGCCGGTGACCGAGCGCACCCAGCCGGTGGCGGTCAGCACGCCCCAGGTGAGCGTCAGCATCATCGCCGCGTAGGACGCCCGGGCGGCGAAAGCCGCGAGGCCGCGGGCCGCCGGGTCGGTCTTCGGCTGGAACTGCTGGGTGAGGAAGATCGTCGCGTCGTGCCAGGTCTCAACCATGGGTGCCCCCGGTTCTGACGGTGGCCGGCCGGCGGGACGCCCGGGCGCGGCCGCGGTTGCCCTTGATCTGGCGCAGCACGTAGAAGAGGCCGCCGCCGACCAGCAGGAACAGGGCTCCCACCACGGCGATCTGCGACGGGTCGAGGCCGAGCGGCTGCCCGACGGGCGCGGCCGTGGTCGAGACGGCCGGTGTCGGCAGCGCGGTGTAGTCGACCATGCCGCTGCTTTCGAGCATCGTCATGTGCCGCAACACGGCCTGGTTCCCGACGGTCGCGAACGCCCGCACGTCGTCGTTGCGGGTACCGGCCCGCAGCTGCGCGAGGACGGCGAACACCTGGCCGTGCGCCGCACGCAGCCGGTTGGCGAAGACGCTGTCGAACGACGCCCCGGGAGGCGCCGCCATCTCTTCGGCCAGCCAGCCCATCTGTTCGGCCGAGGGCTGGTCGGGGACCGGCGAGTTCAGCTTCTGCGACAGCGCGCGCGTGGCGACGTCGAGCCGGCCGTGGTCCATCATGATCGCGAAGCCGATGGCCTGGACCTTCGGGCTGCCCTTCTGCATCGCCATCATGCCCGAGGGCATCTCCCACAGGCCCGCCTGGCGGACCTTGTTCAGCAGCACCGCGTCGGTGTCGGACACCGCGGTGGTCTGGGCGATCGAGGCCGGGGACACCGACGCGAGCAGCGTCAGCACCGCGACCAGCACGAACAGGATCCGGACCAGCGGGCGCGAACGCTCGAGCGAGGACGGCGGAGCGAGCTCCAGCCCCGCGAGCTCAGAGGCCGAAAGCATTTTCCCTCCACTCATCCTGGGTCATCGTGATCTTCTTGCCGTCCGGCGCGATCGGGTACCACGCCTGGTCAGCGCCCTGGCCCGACGTGTCGGCGGGTTCGCTGTCGCCGGTGAAGTGGTACAGCGGCCAGCCGGCGAGGGTGGCCTGCTGGGTGCCGTCGTCGCGGGTGATCTGGCCGATCAGCGACCGGTCGACGTCGATCGGCGCGGGGCCGCCGGCCCGGACCGGGATCCACTTGGTCGCGCACGCGTCGTTGCAGTTCGAGCGGGACGGGTCGGTCGAATCGCGGTCGTAGCGGTAGATCGTGTAGCCGGTCCCGTCGACGAGCAGCAGGCCGAGGTCGAACGTCTTCGCGGCCCTGAGCTGGCTCTTCATCGGGTCGTTCGGGTTGGCCGTGATCGGTTGCGGCATCGCGATCGTCATCGGGACCTGCTGCTGCATACCGGGCATCTGCATCCCGGCGCCGCCACCGGCGGCATAGCCGCCCGAGGTGGTGGCCGCGCCGGCGGTGCAGGCGGTGAGCAGGGCGAGTGCGGTGAGGCACACGGCGGCGGGGACCACCGTACGGGGAATGCGTATCACTGCTCCTCCGAGGGCATGACTACGCGCAGTAGCCTGGGGTGAGGCGGAAATGCGCGCGAAGGATCCACAGTGGACATTCGGTCCGGAGTGGATGCGGAGCGTTGCGGGGGACAACGCCTTGTCGGGGTCTTCGGTAGGGGATACGGACACGGTCCGGAAACGGTTCAAAAAAGTTTCGGGACCGTTTGGTACTGGACGTAGGCCCTTCGGAGCACCAGGATGTCCCGCGTGGGACGGCACACCCGAGCGCTGAGACCCGTTCAAGATCAGGAAGTCGTTGTCGAGCACAACGACGCCTCCGACGACTTGGCGAAGGCGCTCTACCAGGAGTTCGGCGGGTCCCTCATGGCGTTCGCGCTGCGGCTGACCGGCCACGACCGGCAGTGGGCCGAAGACGTCGTGCAGGAGACCCTGATCAAGGCGTGGCGGAACGCGGACAAGCTCGACCGCCAGCCGGAGATGCTGCGCGCGTGGCTGTTCACCGTCGCCCGGCGGACCGTCATCGACGGCTGGCGCAGCCGCAGTGTCCGGCCCCAGGAGCTCGAGGAGATCGAGTCCGACGCGATCGCGGTGTCCGACGAATCGGACCGGACGCTCGCCGCGATGATCGTTTACGAGGCGCTGCAGGGCCTTTCGCCCGAGCAGCGGGAAGCCATCCAGCAGACCTACCTGCGCGATCGCACCGTCAACGAGGTCGCGGCGACCCTCGGCGTGCCCCCGGGCACCATCAAGTCCCGCATCCACCACGCCGTCCGCGCCCTGCGCCGGGCCCTGCGGGAGCGGGGGTGAACTGAGGGTGGCCGGGTCCGCACACACCGACGTCGCCGCGTACGTGCTCGGCGTCCTCAGCGAGGCCGAGAGCACCCAGTTCGAAGCCCACCTGATGAACTGCCCGCACTGCCAGCTCGACCTGATCGAGCTCTACCAGCTGCCGGACGTCCTCGACCTGGTCAAGCGCAGCTGGCCGGAGCCGCCGATGCCGGCGCCCAGCCCGCGCACCCTTGCGCCCGGGCCCCGCGTGCTGCGCGGCCTGATGGAAGAGGCCGCCGTCAAGCGCCGCCGCCGCAAGCGGATCGGCCTGCTCGCCGGCGCCGCGGCCGCCGCCGCCGTCATCGCCGGCCCGCTGGTGACCCTCGCGGTCCAGCCGGCCGACGCCGTCCCGCCCGCGTCCCTCGCCGCGCCGACCGGCAAGCAGCCCCCGCCCCTGACGAGCGTCCTGGCGACGTCCGTGCCGCCACCGTCCACCGGTGCGCCGGGCCAGCCCGGCGGCGGCCAGACCTACGGCCGCGGCAGCGGCGGGTCGGCCGTGAGCGCCGTCGTCACGGTGTCCCCGGTGGAGTGGGGCAGCCGCGTCGACCTCGAGCTGCGCGGGATCGTCGGACCGCTCAAGTGCCAGCTGGTCGCCATCTCGACGACCGGCGACGACCGCGTCGTGTCCGGCTGGTCGGTGCCGCCCAAGGGGTTCGGCATCCCGGGCTCGCCGGACCCGTTGCGGCTGCAGGGTTCCACCTCGCTGGCGGTCGAGCAGATCAGCCGGTTCGAGGTCCGCGGCGACGACGGCACGGTGCTCGTCGTCGTGCAGCGCTGACTCCTCTTTCTCCCTCTGGTCTGAACCACGTCGGCGTGCGCGCCGCGGTTCACCACTCTCTTTTTCCGGTCGTATCGCTTTGACCTGCGTCAATGGTGCGCGGTTGCGTTCCGCTAGATAACGAACAGATAACGGGCTGGTCGCTTTTGAACCTCGCCGCGTCGGCGTCCGTATCCCCCAATGCATCCCCCGATGCATCCCGACAGCCGGAACCACAAGCATCCCCGCGGGTTCCGTGCGATCTCGACCGCAAACCAACGGTAGTTCTTGCCCGGGCACCGCGGTAATCGGCGTGCCCGGAATAACGAACGAGGTGAACTAGTCTATGGCCCGGAATTCTCGGTCCCCCGTGACGGGCAAGCATCGCGTCGCCCGCCGTACCAAGATCGCCATGGGCGCGATCGGCCTGGCGATCGCCGTCGGCGCACTCGCCGTCGCGGTCACCGCGGGCCGCACGGGCGAGGCCAGCGCGGACCCCGCGGACCCGTCGTTCTTCATCGACATCAACAAGGTTCCCGCCGGCAACAACGTCAACGCGGCCTTGCAGAAGAAGGGCGCGCAGGGTTCCTTCACCGTCGACTGTGGAACGAACGCGGACGGCGCGCACCACAACCCGGACAACTTCATCGCGCAGCCCGGGATCAAGAACGGCGCCCAGCACCTGCACGACTACGTCGGCAACAAGACCACCGACGCCGACTCGAGCCTCAAGAGCCTGCTCGCCGGCGGCACCACCTGCAAGAACGGTGACAAGTCGGCCTACTTCTGGCCCGTGATCCGCATCGACCGCGAGGACAACGCGGCCAACGAGAGCGAAAACCAGCAGGCCCAGCAGAAGCAGCAGGGCAAGACCGGCGACGTCCAGCAGGACCAGAGCGCCCAGGACGCCCAAGACGCGCAGGACGCCGGGCAGGGCCAGGACCAGGACGCCCAGAACCAGGACGGCCAGGACCAGAACGCGCAGGACCAGCAGGACCAGAACGCGCAGGACCAGAACGGGCAGCAGCAGAAGAAGGGCAACACCGGGGGCGGCGCGGGCCGCGGCGGTGACCAGAACGCCCAGCAGCAGAACGGCCAGGACCAGAACGCCCAGCAGCAGGACGGTCAGAACCAGCAGGACCAGCGGCAGAACCAGGACCGCCGGCGCGGCGGCCAGAACAACGGTGGCAAGAACAACGGCGGCCAGAACGGTGGCCAGAACCAGAGCAGCTCGGCCGCCGCACCGCCGGCCGAAGAGCTCGGCGGCCCGGAGGGCGAGAACGAAGAAGTCGGAGACAACGACGGCGAGATCATCGAACCGGAGTCCGCGACGCTGAAGTTCATCGGCGGCGGCGCGCGCAACGTCGTCGCGATGCCGCTCGGCCTGAAGATCCTCTACGGTGACGCCAAGCAGAGCACCAACGGCCCGGCCAACGCCCGGCCGAGCTGGACCTGCACCGGGTTCGAGGACCGGCTGACCGACCTCTACCCGATCTGCCCGGCCGGCAGCAAGGTCGAGCGCATCCACGCCTTCCCGAACTGCTGGGACGGCAAGAACACCGACAGCGCCAACCACCGCACGCACATCGTGTTCGCGAACCAGCAGGGCAAGTGCCCGCAGGGCTTCAAGAACGTGCCGCAGCTGCAGGTGACGCTGGTCTACGACGTCCCGCAGGACGTCCAGCAGAAGGGTCAGTACAAAGTGGACGCCTTCGCCCAGGAGAAGCACAACCCGCGGTCCGACCACGACGACTTCGCGAACGTGATGAACCGCAAGATCATGGGCCGCCTGGTCAACTGCATCAACTCCGGCAAGGCCTGCGCGGAATAGCTCCACCCGTCCGGTCACTCCGCCCCAGGAGGGAGAACGTCCGATGAACCGTGCTCGTCCGGGTGCCGCTGCCGCCGTCGCCGGTGTCGCGCTGGTCGCGGCCTGCGGGACCAACCCGTACGCCACGTCCGGTGTGGTCCAGCCGGCCGCGCAGCAGCAGCTCTCGGCGAGCACGGTCCAGGCCAGTCCCCGGGCCCGGCTGACGACGTCCACAGTGGAGGGTCTCGGCGAGGTCCTCACCGACGCCGCGGGCCACACGCTTTACCGCTACGCCAAGGATTCCGCGAAGCCGTCGCGGACCACCTGCGTCGACGCCTGCGAGCAGGCGTGGCCGCCGCTGGTCTCCGATTCCCCGGCGTCCGGTGTGGACGCTCAGCTCGTCGGCCAGGTCACCCGGCCTGACGGCCGCAAGCAGGTGACCGTCGGCGGCTGGCCGGTGTACACCTACGCCAAGGACACCGCCACCGGCGTCGCGCTCGGCCAGAACGTCAGCGCGGACTGGGCGGCGATCACCCCGGAAGGGGAGAAGGCCGGTAAGGCGACCACCCTCGGCGCCACCGAGATCGACGGCCTCGGCCCGGTCCTGACCGACCAGGCCGGCCGCACGCTTTACCTGTACACCAGGGACGAGCGGGGTTCCGGACAGTCCACCTGCGACGGCACGTGCGCGAAGACGTGGCCGCCGCTGCTGGTGGACGGCCGGATCACCGTCGCCCCGGCGATCGACACGGGCCTGGTCGGCGAGCTCACCCGAGCCGACGGCCGCAAGCAGGTCACGGTCGGCGGCTGGCCGGTGTACACCTACGCCGAAGACGGCGCACCCGGCGAGGCGACCGGCCACGGCGCCGGCGGCACCTGGTACGCCGTGGAACCCAGCGGCTGCAAGGTGGACCCGTCGCGCCGCCCGGCGTCGACGACGACCGGCGGGTACTGACCCGCCCCACGAACCCCGGCCCGGCGGACACTTCCCTCCACCTCACCCCCCCGTCCGCCGGGCCGGTCGCACCACCCAGAAGAACCGCGGGACCCCCGTCCCGCGCCCCGAGCCCCGGCCCGGGTGGACACTTCCCTCCACCTCACCCCCCTAGTCCCTCGGGCCGGGATTCCTCACCCCCATCGATCCGGTTCGCCGGATCAGCGAAGGAGGAAGAAGGCGGGAGCCGTTCCCGCCCCGCGAGTTCCGGCCGGTGGACGTTCTTCCCTCCACCTCACCCCCCGAGTCCACCGAGCCGGAACTCCTCCTCGAACCGACCCACCAGCCGCCAGAGCTTCGCCCTCGATCACGCGGGCCGCGGCTCCGGTCAGGCGAGACCCGCCTGGGACACCGCCCCTCGGTCACCGGGCCGGAACCACCGCCCGAAGCGGAAGCGAACACTTCAGGTGCTTCTGAAGCCGGCGCCCCGAGAGAGCGCAGCCGGCACTCGAAGGCCACTCCTCCACAGTCCCCGGTCCGGTGGATGCTTCCCTCCACCTCACCCCCCTCATCCCCCGGACCGGCCCACGCTGCGGTCCCCGTGCTCCGGCACGGGGACCGCGGCCCAGAAGTCCAGCGGCACCCGGCCCACCCCGCGCCCCGCGTCGTCGAGCAGGCGGCCCATCAGCTTCACGTTCCGCAGGGTCACCGCGCGCGCGACCACCTCCAGCCACGGCAGCTTCGCCGCGAGCACCGCCTCCAGCCCCAGCGTCTCGTGCTGCGAAGGCAGCCACACCACGACCATCAGGTTCGCCGTCCCGGTCAGCGCCGCGCACATCCGCACCTCGGGCAGCATCGCCAGCGACCGCGCGGTCGTCTCCAGCTTGTCCGGCGGCACCCGCAGCCACAGCGTCACCGTGACCGGCGCCGGCGACACCGACCGCGCGATCTCGCACCGGACGCGGATCGCGCCCCGGGCCAGCAAACCGTCCAGGCGGCGCCGGACCGTCGTCGCCCCCACGCCGAGTTCGGCCGCCAAGGAAGCCGCCGACGCCCGGGCGTCCACCCCCAGCGCCAGGACCAGCGCGCGGTCCGCGTCGTCGAACCGCAGTGGCGCGCGGTTCTTCGCCGGCTTGGCCGACAACGCTTCCCGTTGCCCCGGCGAGATCGCGCGCACCCGCCACCGGCTGCCCTCGGTGAACATCCGCGGCGACAGCACCGTCCGCACCCGCGCGACGCCGGGCACCGCCGAGACCCGGTGCAGCACGTGCGCGCCCAGCTCGCGCAGGGTCGGCGCGACGACGTGGGCCAGCAGGTCGCACGGCCCGGCCACGTACTCGACCGTGACCACGTGCGGGTCCGCGGCCAGCGCGTCCGCCACGGCCGGCGCGGTCCCGGGCACGCAGTCGATCTCGACGAACGCCAAGGTCAGCCGCGCGCTCAGCTCGCCGCCGACGTACGCGGTGAGCCACGCGTCACCGCGTTCGACCAGCGTGTCCCAGTGCCGGGCGGCGGTCACCGCGCCGAGGCCGAGCGCGCGGCCGAGCGTCGACCACGACGCCCGCGGCGCCGCCTGCAGCGCGTCGACCAGTTTGAGGTCCTGCTCGGTCAACATGGCGGATTCTTCGGTCATCGGCTCTCGCAGCGGTGGTTTAGGGGAATTTCTGCGGCCATTGTGCTCGACACTTGCATGATCTGCGGATGACCCTGCGCTCCGACGCCGCTGACCTGCTCGACGACCTGGTCGCCCTGCGCCGCGACCTGCACCGCATCCCCGAGATCGGCCTGCACCTCCCGCGTACCCAGGAGCGGGTGCTCACCGCCCTGGACGGCCTGCCGCTCGAACTGAGCCTCGGCAAGAACCTCTCGTCGATCACGGGGGTTCTGCGCGGCGGCAAACCCGGCGGCACCGTCCTGCTCCGCGGCGACATGGACGCGCTGCCGGTGACCGAGAACAGCGGCGAGGAGTTCAGCTCGACCCTCGACGGCGCCATGCACGCCTGCGGCCACGACCTGCACACGGCGGGCCTGGTCGGCGCGGCCCGCCTGCTCGCCGCCCGCCGCGAAGAGCTCGCCGGCGACGTCGTCTTCATGTTCCAGCCCGGCGAAGAGGGCTGGGACGGCGCCGGCCGCATGATCGAGGAAGGCGTGCTGACGGCGTCCGGCAAGCACGTCGACGCCGCTTACGGCCTGCACGTTTCGGCCGCCAGCTACGCGAAGGGCCACTTCGTCGCCCGGCCCGGCACGCTGATGGCGGCCTCGGGCGCCCTCGAGGTCCGGGTCCTCGGCGACGGCGGCCACGGCTCGTCGCCGCACGACGCCCGCGACCCGATCCCCGCGGCCTGCGAGATGGTGACCGCCCTGCAGACGATGGTGACGCGCACCTTCGACGTCTTCGACCCGGTCGTCATCACGGTCGGCTCGTTCCACGCCGGCACCCGGCGCAACATCATCCCGGACGACGCGAAGTTCGAGGCGACGCTGCGGTCGTTCTCGCCGGAGGTCGCGGCGCGGGTGGGGGAGCGCGCGGTCCAGGTGTGCCAGGGCATCGCGCAGGCGCACGGCCTCGACATCGAAGTCACCTACGAGCCGGAGTACCCGGCGACGGTCAACGACGCCGCGGCGTACGACTTCGTCGCCGACACGATCCGTGACGTCTTCGGCGAAGAGCGGTTCACCGAGATGGCCGATCCGATCACCGGCTCGGAGGACTTTTCCCGCGTGCTCGAACGCGTTCCCGGCGCGTACCTGTTCCTCGGCGCCTGCCCGACGGACCCGGAATCCGCGCCGGACAACCATTCGCCGCGCGCCCGGTTCGACGACAGCGTTCTCGGCGACGGCGCCGCGCTGCTGGCCGAGCTCGCCGTCCGCCGCCTCGGGCTCCTGGCCGGGTGACGCCGTGCGCAGCTACCACTGGCCGCCGGTGCTCCCGGTCGTCGCGCTGGTCCTGATGCCGTTCCTGCCGTTCGTCAACACCACCGGGCTGTGGCTCGGGCTGCCGCGGATGATCGTGTGGGGCGCGTTCTGGTGCCTCATGTTCACCCCGGCGCTGCTGCTGTCCGAACGCCTGATGCGCGGACGGGAGGAAGAGCCGTGATCCTCACGTTCACGCTCGCCGGCATCGTCCTGATCGGCGTCCTCGGGTTCCTCGGCCGGCGCAAGCCCGTCGCCGACCTGGCCGAGTGGACCGTCGGCGGCCGCCGCTTCGGCGCGCTCACCATGTGGTTCCTGCAGGCGGGCGAGGTGTTCACCACCTTCACCTTCCTCGGCATGGCCGGCCTCGCGTTCTCCGGCGGCGTCGCGGCGATGTACGCGCTGCCGTACGTGCCGATCGCCTACGTCGTGCTGTTCTTCCTCGCGAAGCGCCTGTGGACGATGGGCAAGGAACGCGGCTACCTCACCCAGGGCGACTTCCTCGAGGACCGCTACTCCAGCCGGGCGCTCGGGACGCTGTCGGCGGTGCTCGGCGTGATCTTCGTGCTGCCGTACCTGCAGCTGCAGATCACCGGGCTGGGCCTGATCGTCCGGCTGGTCACCGGCGACAGCGCGTCCGGCACGCTCAGCATGGTCACCGGCAGCGTGCTGGTGGTCGCGTTCGTGCTGTGGGCGGGGCTGCGCGGCGTCGCGGCGACGTCCTACTTCAAGGACGGCATCATGCTGGTCGCGCTGGTGGTGCTGATCATCGCCGTGCCGACGCACTTCGCCGGCGGCATCGGGGGAGTGTTCCACAAGATCGAGCAGCTGCACCCGGAGAAGCTGATTGTCCACAGTGGAGCGAACGACCACGTGTGGTTCGTGACGAGCATGCTGGTCAGCGCGATCGGCGTCGGGCTGATGACGCTGCCGCACTCGTGGCCGGCGCTGATGTCCGCGCGCGACCCGAAGGTGCTGCGCCGCAACTACACCTGGATGCCGGTGTACGAGCTGTCGCTGTTGCTGCCGATGCTGATCGGGTTCGCGGCGATCATCGTGGTGCCGAAGGGGAGTGACCCGAACGGCGTATTGCTGACGCTGTCGAAGGACGCCTTGCCGCAGTGGGTGACCGGTGTCGTCGTGGTCGCCGCGACGGCCACCGCGATGGTCCCGGCGGCCGGGATCCTGATCGGCATCTCGTCGCTGGTGGCGCGCAACATAGTCCGGGTCCGCAGCGGCCGCAAGCAGTTCTGGATCAACCACGGCACGGTTGTGCTCGCGAGTACTCTTGCCCTCGTGCTCGGCATCTTCCGGCCGGACCTGCTGGCCAACCTGCTGTTGCTCACGTATTCGGGGTCGGTTCAGCTGGCCCCGGCCAACCTGCTGGGCTTCCTGAAGCGCGTGCCGGTCGGCAAGGGCCCGGTGTTCGCCGGGCTGATCGCGGGCGAGCTCGTCGTCATCTGGCTGACCTTTGTGGACACTCACTTCGCCGGCACGGTCAACGTCGGCCTCATCGGGCTCGGCGTCAACGTCGTCGTGCTCGCGCTGGCCGCTCTGGTGCGGCGCCAGGTTTCCCCCAAGGAGGCGGTGTGACTCGCACGGTGTTCACCGGCGGCTCGGTGTTCGACGGCACGGGCGCGGACCCGGCGCCGGCCGACGTCGTGGTCGAGCACGGCCGGATCGTCGACGTCGGCACGGACCTGGACGGCGACGAGGGTGTCGACTGTTCCGGCGCGGTGCTGCTGCCGGGGCTGTTCGACTGCCACGTGCACGTCACGGTGTCGGACATCGGGCTGCTGTCCCGCGTGCAGAAGCCGTTCTCCTACCAGTTCTACGAGGCGGCGCGGAACCTGTGGGCGACGCTCGGGCTGGGCATCACGACGGTTCGCGACGCGTCGGGCGCGGACCTGGGCATCAAGCAGGCGGTCGACGACGGGCTGATCCCGGGGCCGCGGCTGCAGATTTCGATCGGGCTGATCAGCCAGACCGGCGGCCACGGCGACAGCTGGAACCCGTCGAGCATCTGCGTCCCCCTGCTGGTCCCGCACCCGGGCCGCCCGGACGCGACGGCCGACGGCCCCGACGAGATGCGCCGCGTCGCCCGGACGCTGCTGCGCGCGGGCGCGGACGTGCTGAAGGTGTGCACGACGGGCGGGGTGCTGTCCCCGCGCGACGACCCGCGCCACTCGCAGTACACGCCGGAGGAGCTGGAGGTCCTGGTCGCCGAGGCGGCGGCGCAAGGGCGTCCGGTGATGGCGCACGCCCAGGGCGCGGCGGGCATCAAGAACGCGGTCCGGGCGGGGGTGCGCTCGATCGAGCACGGCATCTACCTGGACGACGAGGCGATCGAGCTGATGCTGGGCCACGGGACGTGGCTGGTCCCGACGTTGATCGCGCCGGTGAACGTGGTCCGCGCGGCGGACGCGGGAGTGGATCTGCCTGCCGCGGTGGTGGCCAAGGCCCGGGAAGTCGTCGAGGTGCACCGGGATTCGGTCCGTCGCGCGTACGCGGCGGGGGTCCGGATCGCGATGGGGACGGACAGCGGGGTCGGGCCGCACGGGACGAACCTCGAGGAGCTGGCGCTGATGGCGGCCTGCGGGATGACGCCGGGGGACGTGCTGGAGTCGACCACGTCGTCCGCCGCGCGGCTGATGGGGTTGGACGGCGAGCTGGGGCGGGTCGAGCCCGGGCTGCGGGCGGATCTGGTCGTGGTGGCCGGGGATCCGTATGACTTTCCGGGGTTGGCGGGGAACATCCGGGAGGTCTGGAAGGACGGGGTCCGGGTGGTCTGACGCGCTAGCTGTACTGCCCGGGTGTGGATCACCACCGCCGGTATCACCCCGAAACGCACCCGTCCCTACCGGCCGCAAACCAACGGGAAAGTGGAGCGGTTCAACCGCACCCTGCTCGAGGAATGGGCCTACAGCCAGCTCTACCTCAGCGACACCGACCGACGCCGCGCCCTGCCACACTGGCTGCACACCTACAACCACCACCGCGGACACACCGCACTCGCAGGCCACCCACCCATCAGCCGCGTTCCCAACCTCACCGGTCAGTACAGCTAACGCGGGTCGAGCCGCAGGGTGGTCGCCGCGGCCTCGGGCGTCACCATGGCGTCCGTGCCGCCGGTGTACTTGGTGCGGTAGGCGGTGTCGATGTCCGCGGTGGCCTGAGCGCCGAGGTCTTCGATCGTGACGTCGGTTTCCAGCCCCGGCACGCGGATCCGGCCCCGGCCGGAGCGCACCGCGTCCCCGAACCAGCCGGTGTCCCGCCGGTACCAGGTCCGCACGTACGCCTGCCCGCCGGCGCACACGACCCAGATCGGCGTCCACGGCCGCGAGCTGCCGTCGGCGCGCTCGACGGCGATCTCCAGCTCCTGGGCCGTGTCCAGGAGGACCAGCTCATCCGGTGACCACACGGCGCGTTCCTCCCTCACAGCTCCGGGCTCAGCAGTTCCTTCAGCGCCACCGCGAACTTCGCCGGGTTCCGCTGCGGAGCCAGGTGCGCCCCCGGCATCTCGGTGAACGGCAACCCCAGCTCCAGAGCCAGGATCTTCGCCGGCTGGTAGTGGTACCGCCCCCGACTGCCCTCGCCGGCCACCGGGATGATCTCCGTGCTCGCCTTCCGCAGCGCGCGCAGGTCCGGGAGGTAGTCGAAGAACTCCGTCAGCTCCCGGTCGAACAGCCGGATCCAGTCGGCCTCGTGCGGCAGCCGGAGGTTCGGCAGATCCGGCAGGGCCGCGCCGGCGATCGCGTCCGCGAACCGCGTCACCGCGGTCATCAGCTCGCCCGACCGGGCCAGCCGGACCTGCTCCGCCGCCGCCTCGAGCCACGCGCCCGCGTCCGGCATCAGGTGGACGGCCGGGGGTTCGTGCGCCACCAGCGTCGTCACGCTCGCCGGGTGCCGGGCCACCAGATCGAGGCCGATCAACGCCCCCGCGCTCGTGCCGAACACCGCCGCCGGGCCGACGCCCGTCTGGTCGAGCACCGCCCGCGCGTCGTCGGCCTGGAGCGACACCGGGACGGCGCCCGTCGTCGAGTCCGTGCTGCCGAAGTGACCGCGCCGGTCGTACGTGATCACCGTGTAGTCCGCGTACAGCGGCTTCGCGAGCGCGCGGTACGAGTCACCCGACCCGGTGCCGCCCGCGATGAGCAGCAGCGCCGGACCCTCGCCGCCGCGGCGGACGAGGAGCTCACCGTTCTCCACCGGGCAACGGCTTTCCGAGATCATGCACCGAAGTCAAGCACAACCGCTCCACCCGACGGCGTGGTGGTCGACCCCGGCCGGGGTACGCCTCGGCGCCGGTCTCGCGCCGGTCTCGGCCCGGTTGTCACGACCTGGCAGTACGTGAACGCAGGGCGGCCCGGACCGGCCGGTTTCGCCGAGCTGACCCGTCACCCCGGCGCGGCGGTCGGGGGCTAGAGCCGTTCGATGATCGACGCCGTCGCGAGTGCGCCGCCCGCGCACATCGTCACCAACGCCGTCGATGCGTCTCGGCGCTCCAGCTCGTGCAACGCCGTTGTCAACAGCCTCGCCCCCGTGCTCCCCACCGGGTGGCCCAGCGCGATCGCGCCGCCGTTGACGTTCACCCGCTCCGGATCCGGCGACAGCGTCCGCTGCCACGACAGCGCCACCGAAGCGAACGCCTCGTTGACCTCGAACAGATCCGGGTCGGCGATGGTCATCCCGGCGCGGGCGAGCACCCGCTCGGTCGCGCGGATCGGGCCGTCCAGGTGGTAGTACGGCTCCGCGCCGACCAGTGCCTGCGCCACGATCCGCGCCCGGGGCCGCAGTCCCAGCTCCGACGCCCGCGAAGAGTCCATCAGCAGCAGCGCCGCCGCGCCGTCCGAGATCTGCGACGATGTCCCCGCCGTGTGGATCCCGTCCTCGACCACCGGCTTCAGCCGCGCCAAGCCCTCGACCGTCGTCTCGCGCAAGCCCTGGTCGCGGCCCACCAGCCGCGTTTCGCCGGTGAGCGAACCGTCTCCGGACAACACCGGCGCCTTCACCGGCACCACCTCGCGGTCGAAGTGCCCGGCCTCCCACGCCGCCGCGGCCTTTTGCTGGGACGCGGCGCCGAAGGCGTCGACGTCGGCGCGCGTCAGGCCGCGGCGGGCCGCGATCCGCTCCGCGGCGCCGTACTGGTTGGGCAGGTCGATCGACCACGACGCCGGCCGCGGCGACGCCCCGGCCCGGTTGGCGCCCAGGGGCACCCGGCTCATCGCCTCGACCCCGCACGCGACGCCGGCCTCGATGGCGTCCGCGGCGATCAGCCCCGCGACCAGGTGGGTCGCCTGCTGCGCCGAGCCGCACTGGGCGTCGATCGTCGTCGCGCCCGCCGTCTCCGGGAGGCCCGCGTGCAGCCACGCCGTGCGCGTCACGTTGTTGGACTGCTCGCCCGCCTGCGTGACGCACCCGCCGATCAGCTGCTCGACCAGCGCGGGGTCGATCCCGGCGCGGTCGAGGAGGGCCAGCTGCGCGGCGCCCAGCAGCTCGGCGGCGTGCAGGCCGGCCAGCAGCCCGCCCCGCTTGCCGATCGGGGTCCGCACGGCTTCGACGATGACCGGCACACCCATGTCGTCCCTTTCGCCGGGCAACTCTGTCCTGTAGCCCAAAACTAGAACAAGTTATCGTTTGAAGCAAGCGGCCGCAGGGCTGGCCGGATCTTGATCTACGTCCGGTGAGCGCTCGCTCACCTGGCCTCATCGGTAAAGTTAACGGGTTTCACTAAACGGTCTTCCGCAAGTTAACACCGTATGCTTCAATCGCCGTTAGAACGTGTTTCAAAGGCGAAACGTGGGAGGCACCGTGGCCGCTCCGCTCATCCCCGCCGGTTTCGACTTCACGGACCCGGACCTCTACGCCCAACGGCTGCCCGTGGACGAGTTCGCCGAGCTCCGGCGGACCGCCCCCGTGTGGTGGAACCCCCAGAAGCACAACACCGCGGGCTTCCGCGACGACGGCTACTGGGTCGTCTCGCGCCACGCGGACGTCAAGGAGGTGTCCCGCGACAGCACGCTGTACTCGTCGAGCGAGAAGACGGCGATCATCCGCTTCGACGAGAGCATGACCGAGGACAACCTCAACGCGAACCGCCTGGTGCTGCTCAACATGGACGCCCCGCAGCACACGAAGCTGCGGCGGATCGTGTCGAAGGGCTTCACCCCGCGGTCCATCTCGAAGCTGGAGGACACCCTGCGCGACCGCGCCGAGCGGATCGCCGCGGAAGCGCGCAAGAAGGGGTCGGGCGACTTCGTCACCGACGTCGCGTGCGAGCTGCCGCTGCAGGCCATCGCCGAGCTGATCGGCATCCCGCAGGAAGACCGGCTCAAGATCTTCGACTGGTCGAACCAGATGGTCGCCTACGACGACCCGGAGTACGAGGTCGAGCCCCTCGAGGCGTCTGCGCAGCTCATCGGTTACGCGTGGAACATGGCCGAGGACCGGCGCAAGTGCCCGATGGACGACATCGTCACGAAGCTGATCCACGCCGACGTCGACGGCGAGGCGCTCGGCTCCGACGAGTTCGGCTTCTTCGTCATCCTGCTCGCGGTCGCCGGCAACGAGACGACGCGCAACGCGATCAGCCACGGCATGAAGGCGTTCCTGGACCACCGGGACCAGTGGGAGCTGTTCAAGGAGCAGCGGCCGAAGACCGCGCCGGACGAGATCGTCCGCTGGGCGACGCCGGTGGTGGCGTTCCAGCGCACGGCCACCCGCGACACGGAACTGGGCGGCGCGCGGATCCGCCGGGGCGACCGCGTGGGGATGTTCTACAGCTCGGCCAACTTCGACCACGAGGTGTTCGAGGACCCGGAGAAGTTCGACATCCTCCGCGAGGACAACCCGCACGTGGGCTTCGGCGGCACGGGCTCGCACTACTGCATCGGCGCGAACCTGGCCCGCCTGGAGATCGACTTGATCTTCAACGCGATCGCGGACGTGATGCCGGCGATCACCGAGGCGGCACCCCCGGTGCGGCTGCGGTCCAGCTGGCTGAACGGGATCAAGCACTACCCGGTGCGGTACGCCTGAGGAACTCGAGAACCCGCCGCCGGGTGAGCCCGGCGGCGGGTTCGTCGTACTCGGGGCCGCCGGAGTCGGTGTAGAAGTGGCCGAGGCCGGGGTAGCGGAACACCTCCGCGTCGGCGCTCGCCCGGGCCGCGGCGGCACACCACGCCGCGACCTGCGCCGGGGGCGCGATCGGGTCGGGGTCGGCGACGTGCACCTGCACCGGCAGCCCGGCGCGGATCCCGGCGGGCAGCGCTCCCAAGGCGTGCAGCAGCACGACGCCGGCCGTGTGCGGGCGGCCGGGCAGCACCTCCTGGACGACGCCCGCCCCCATCGACACGCCCACGAGCACGGTCTTCGCGGGAAGGTCTCGCACGGCCTCACGAGCTCGCCGGGTGATGGTCTCCCAGCCGACGGCGTCCTTCAGCGCGAAACCCTGGTCGAGGGCCGGCGCCGTCCGGCCGCCGTAGAGGTCCGGTGTCACCACGCGATGCCCGGCCTCCCGCAGCCGGTCGGCGAAGGCGAGTTCGACGGGCCGCAGCCCCAGCACCGAGTGGAAGAGCGCGATGGTGGTCACCGGACCATGACATCATGAGGCGATGGCCCCGCGAGCGACCGTCGACGTCGAGTTCTCGATCCGCGTCACCGAACCCGGGCTCGCGGCGATCTCCGTCTCCGCGGCGCACGCCGACACCGAAGAGCTCACCGTCTCCTGGCACGGGGACAGCGAGCTCGCCGAGTTCGAGCACGGCACCCGCGCCGAGGTCTTCGACCTGCCCAAGGGCGAACACCGCGTCACCTACCACGCCGAACGCGCGCTGATCGAGCCCGATCCCGAGCCCGTCGCGCTCGCCGACGTCGCCGTCTTCACCCGGCCGAGCCGGTACTGCCCCTCCGACCGGGTCGCCGGGCTCGTCCCGCCCGCGGCGATCAAAGCCAAGGACACCAAGGCCAAAGTCGACGCCATCGTCCGCAACGTCCACGAACGACTGTCCTATGTGGTCGGCTCCAGCCGGCCCACCGACGACGCGATCGACACGCTCCTGGCCGGCGAAGGCGTCTGCCGCGACTTCGCGCACGTCTGCGTCACGCTCTGCCGGTTCCTCGACATCCCCGCCCGCTACGTCGGCGTCTACGCGCCCGGGCTCTCCCCGATGGACTTCCACGCCGTCTTCGAGGCCGGGATCGACGGCCACTGGTACGTCTTCGACGCCACCCGCCTCGCGCCGCGGCAGACCATGCTGCGGATCTCCACCGGGCGCGACGCCGCGGACACGTCCTTCCTCGCCACCCTCGGCTGCGAGCTCGACTTCCTCGGCAGCACGGTCTTCGCGACGACCGACGCCGCCCTCCCGGTGGACGACGGCACCGGGCTCGTCGTCCTGAGCTGATGGTCCGACCGCGTGTTGCCTGCGCGAAGTGGCCTCCGGCTGGGTAGACAGAGTCCGTGAAGAGTTCCCCCAAGGCCCCGAGCCCCTGGGCCCGGGCCCGCGCCCGGTACCGCTGGCTGGACCACATCGCCCGCGCGACCAACCGCTACATCGACCGCGGCGGCTACCACTACGTCGCCTCGATCACCTACTTCAGCCTGCTGTCGCTGGTGCCGCTGCTGATGGTCGCGTCCTCGGTCGCCGGGTTCGTGCTGGCCAGCCAGCCGCACCTGCTCGACACGATGGTCCACGCGATCGTCTCCACGCTGCCCGGCGGCCTCGGTACCAAGGCCACCGACCTGCTCACCGGGTTCGTCAAGCAGCGCACGAGCGTCGGGGTGGTCGGTCTGGCCATCGGCCTCTACTCGGGCTGGAACTGGATGAACGCGCTGCGGGACTCGCTGACGGCGCTGTGGGGGCAGAACCGGTCCGACCAGCCGCTGCTGCGGCTCATCGCCGTCGACCTGCTCGCGCTGCTCGGCCTCAGCGCCGCGCTGCTCGTGTCGTTCACGCTCACCATCTCCGGCACCGCGCTCGGCGGCTACTTGCTGCGGCTGGCCGGGCTCGACGACACGAGCTGGGGTCACCAGCTGGTCTCCGCGTCCTCGGTGCCGCTGTCGCTGGCCGCCGACTGGCTGGTGTTCCTCTGGGTGCTCACGCGGCTGCCGCGGCAGAAGGTCGGCGTGCGCAGCGCGGTGCGCGGCGCGGTCGCCCTGGCCGTCGGGTTCGAGGTGCTCAAGCTCGCCGGGGGCTTCTACCTGCGGCTGATCAGCGACTCGCCGACCGGCATCGCGTTCGGCTCGGTCATCGGCCTGATCTTCTTCATCTCGCTCGTCGCGCGGCTGCTCGTCTACGTGACGGCGTGGACCGCGACCGGCTCCGACGCGCCGCCGAAGCCGGTCCAGCCGCCGGCGCCGGTGGTGCTGAACCCGGTGGTCGTGGTGGACCCGCCGGTCGCGGTGCCGGCCACCGTCGGCGTCGTGACCGGGATCGTCGGGACGCTGCTCGCGCTCAGGTGGCGACGTTCGCGAGACTGAAGAGCCGGTCCAGCTGGTGGTCGATCAGCGCGACCGCCGCCTCCGGCGTCCGCTGGCCCAGGATGATGCTGGTCTGCAGGCCGTCGACGCTCGACAGCAGCAGCTCGGCCTCCGGCATCAGCTCCAGGTCCGGCGCGACCTCCCCGCGGTCGCGGCCCCACGCGAGCAGGTCCGCGGTCAGCCGTTCCAGCTCGGGTGGCGCGGCGCTGAACGCCGACGCGAGCCCGGGGTCCGAAAGGGACCGGACGAAGTAGGCGAGGTGCACGAGGTAGCGCGTGCGGCGCTCGTCGCCGACCGGCAGCATCCCGACGAGCATGGCCCGCAGCACCTCGCGCGGCGCCGCGTCCTCCTCGGGGCCGAGCTCCGCGCGGATGCTCTCCCCGGCGTCGGCGTTGAGGATCTCCAGCGCGCCGAGCAGCAGGTCGTCGCGCGTCCCGAAGTAGTACTGGACCAGCCGCAGCGAGACGCCGGCCTCGGCCGCGACCTTGCGCAGGGACACGTCTTCGAGCCCGCGCGCGCTGGCGATCCGCCAGACCGCTTCGGCGATCTGGCGGCGGCGCTGCTCGTGGTCGGCGAGTCTGGGCATGGTGGGTCGAGCGTATCAACGCGGCTTGTGCGCGCCGACCACCCACATCGAGAAGTACTGCGAGCCGCCGCCGTAGGCGTGCCCGACCGCGATGCGCGCGCCGTCGACCTGGTAGTCCCCGGCCCGGCCCATCACCTGCTTCGCGGCTTCGGAGAAGCGGAGCATGCCGGACGCGCCGATCGGGTTGGACGAGAGCACCCCGCCGGACGGGTTCACCGGCAGCTGCCCGCCGATCGCCGTCTCGCCGGCTTCGGTGACCTTCCAGCCTTCGCCTTCGGGCGCGAACCCGAGGTTCTCCAGCCACATCGGCTCGAACCACGAGAACGGCACGTAGATTTCGGCGACGTCCACTTCGGACAACGGGTCCTCGATCCCGGCCTCGGCCCACAACGCGGCCGCGGCGTCCCGCCCGGCCTGCGGGTTGACCTGGTCGCGGCCGGCGAACGTCGTGGGCTCGGTGCGCATCGCCGTCGCGTGGATCCAGGCGGCACCGCCCTCGACGGCGTCCCCGGCGGCCTCGTCACCGAGCACCATCGCGCACGCGCCGTCCGACGACGGGCACGTCTCGTCGTAGCGGATCGGGTCCCACAGCATCTGCGACTTCTGCACCGACTCGACGGTGATGTCGGCCTGCCTCAGGTGCGCGAAGGGGTTGAGAGCGCCGTTGCGGCGGTCCTTCGCCGCGACGATCGCGCCGACGTGCTCGGGCGCGCCCGAGCGGCGGATGTAGGAGCGCACGTGCGGCGCGAAGTAGCCGCCCGCGCCGGCGCCGACCGGCATCTGGAACGGCGGCAGGATCGACAGGCCCCACATCGCGTTCGACTCGGACTGCTTTTCGTACGCCACGGTCAGCACGCGGCGGTGCACGCCGGACTGGATCAGCGACGCGGCGACCAGCGCCGTCGACCCGCCGACCGAACCCGCGGTGTGCACGCGCAGCAGTGGTTTCCCGGTGGCGCCCAGGGCATCGGCGAGGAACAGTTCGGGCATCATGACGCCCTCGAACAGGTCCGGGGCCTTGCCGAGGACGACGGCGTCGATGTCGGCCCAGCCGACCTGGGCGTCGGTCATCGCGCGGTCGATCGCCTCGCGCAGCAGGCCCGGCATCGAGACGTCCTGGCGCTTGGCGCGGTGGTGCGTCTGGCCGGTGCCGAGCACGGCGGTGAGCTGCTTGGTCATCGGGCCTCCAGCACGGTCACCAGGTTCTGTTGCAGGACCGGGCCGCTCGTCGCGTGCGCCACGGCCTTGCGGGATTCGCCGCTGTGGATCCGGGCCGCCGCCTCGCCGATGCGGGCGAGACCGGCGGAGAACATCGGGTTGGCGGCCAGTGCGCCCCCGGACGGGTTGATCTTGACGTCGTCGCCCAGCTTGAGCGCCGTCCGCAGGATCAGTTCCTGGTGCGTGAAGGGCGCGTGCAGCTCGGCGAGGTCGGCGCCGTCGAGGTCGAGGGCCGCGCCGGCGAGCTCGGTGGACGGGCTGCGCGTGAGGTCGCGGGCGCCGAGGACGGGGGAGTCGACGCGGTGCTCGATGCCCGTGATCACGGCGGGGTGGTCGACGATGTCTTTCGCACGCTCCACAGTGGATAGAACGACGACCGCCGCGCCGTCGGTGATCGGCGCGATGTCGTGCCGCCGCAAGGGATCCGCGTAGTACGGGGTGTCGAGCAGCTCGGCGGCGTCCCTGCCGGTGCCGCGCGCGGCGACCTCGGCGAGGTCCTTTTCGGACCACAGCCCGGCTTCGAGTCCCATGCGCGCCTGGATCCCGGCGATCGAAACCGAGTCCGGCCACAGGGGAGTGACGACGTACGGGTCGAGCTGCAGGGCGAGCACCCGGCGCAGCTGGCCGGCGCTGGACTTGCCGAAGCCGTAGACGAGCGCGGTTTCGACCTCGCCCATCTTGATCTTCAGCCACGCTTCGTAGAGCGCCCAGGCGGCGTCCATCTCGACGTGCGACTCGTGGATCGGCGGGAACGCGCCGATCGCGTCGACGGCGGCGATGAAGCTGAAGGCCCGCCCGGCGAGGTAGTCCGACGAGCCGGAGCACCAGAAGCCGATGTCCTGTTTGGACAGACCGGTCCGTTCGAAGACCTCGGCGAAGATGGGGACGAGCATTTCCACGCCGTTGGTGGTGCCCGGGGTCTCGCGGACGTTGGGGGCCTTCGCGAAGCCCGCGATCGCGACGTCTGGCATCAGGACCTCACAGGTGGTGGGCGAAGGTTTCGTAGGCCGCGTCCGGCTCGCCGGTCGGCTCGAAGTGGCTGATGTTCTCCAGCGACGTCCACCACTCGTCCCGCGGTTTCCACGCGGCGCGCACGCGCATGCCCATCTTGACGTCCTGGGCGTCGCAGCCGAGGACGAGGTGCAGGAAGGCGATGTCGGCGCCGTCGAGCAGGATGTACGCGGCGACGTACGGCGGCTTGAGGCGCTGGCCGAGGAACGGGACGTTGACGATGCAGAACGTCGTCACGATCCCGGTGTCGGGCAGTTCGACCTCGTCGGTGGTGGGGACGCCGTCGGTCGGGCACGCCCCGCGCGGCGGGATGTAGACCTTCTCGCACTTCGGGCAGCGCTGGCCGATTAGCTTGCCCTCGGCGAGCCCGCGCAGGTACCGGCTCTCCTCGGGGGAGGCCGAGTGCATGTACTTCAGGTGCACGGGCGTGATGACGACGCTGACCGGAGCGCCTTCTTCGCGTTCGGCGACCGGGGGAGCGGGCGCGGTCGGCGTGGTGTCCTCGGCGTCGACGGGGAGGAAGTAGGCGATGTCCCGGATGTGCCCGACGGTTTCGCCGGCCCACTTCACGCGGACGCGCTGTCCACTGTGGATGTTCGCGGGCGCGCCGGCGTCGACGGCGTGGAGCAGGGCGGTGTCGGCGCCGTCGAGCTTGACCAGCGCCCAGGCGAAGGGCCGGTCGAGCGGCTGCCCGTCGAGGGGTTCGGGACACCACGACCACGAGACGACGGTGCCCTCGTCGGCGACGGGGACGAACTCGCCGAGCTGTTCGGCGGTCCCGGGGTCGTACTCGACGGGCGGGACGTGCACGCGGCCGTCACTGCCCCGGACGCCTTCGATGCGGCGCTCGCGCAGGGAGGTGACGAACCGGCCCAGGACGGGCCCGGTGGACCGCGTGTAGTCGAAGCCGACGTTGAGGGGTGCCGCCAGTGGTGTCTCGGTCACGGTCATGAGTGAAACATGTTCTCGTTCTGTCGACAAGGTTCCTCCGCCAGGCGGTTCGATATCGGTGGAACGCGTTCTATGTCAGCGACGTCAGCGTCCTCGGAACTCCGGCTTCCGCTTCTCGCCGAACGCCCGCGGACCCTCCTTGGCATCCTCCGATGCGAAGACCTCGATGCCGTACTGCGAGTCCAGCTTGAAGGCCTCCTCCTCGTGGAGTCCCTCGGTGTCCCGGATCGTCCGGAGGATGGCCCGCACGGCGACCGGCCCGTTCGCGTTCACCAAAGAAGCCAGCTCGAGGGCCTTCGTGAGCGCGGTCCCGTCCGGCACCACGTGCCCGATCAACCCGATCGCCAGGGCCTCCGCGGCGGACAGGTGACGTCCGGTCAGCAGGATGTCCGCGGCCACCGTGTACGGGATCTGGCGCGGCAGCCGCACCGCCGACCCGCCCATCGGGAACAGCCCCCACCGGGCCTCCGACACCCCGAAGCGGGCCGACTCGCCGGCCACCCGGATGTCGGTCCCCTGGAGGATCTCCGTCCCACCCGCGATGGCCGGCCCCTCGACCGCCGCGATCAGCGGCTTGGTCAGGCGGCGCCCCTTCAGAAGCCCCGGGATGTTCGACGGGTCGAACTTGCCCGCCGCGAACGACTCGGAAGGGGAGTTGCGGGCCATCGACTTCAGGTCCGCGCCCGCGCAGAACGCGCCGCCCGCGCCGGTGAGGACGCAGCTGCGGATCGAGTCGTCCGCATCGACCCGGTCCCAGGCGTCGACCATGATCGACATCATCTCGCCGGTGATCGCGTTGCGCGCCTCGGGCCGGTTCATCGTGACGACGAGGGTCTGCCCCTCTTGCGAAACCAGCGCGTGCGGTTCACCCACGGGAGACCTCCTGAAGGAGCAGTGCCATTGCCCAGAACGATAACATGTTCTACTTTGAGGGCGTGGCACTCAACATCGCGGATCTTCTGGAGCACGCCGTCGACGCCGTGCCGGAGCGCGTCGCGGTCGTGTGCGGCGACCGGCGGGTCACCTTCGCCGAACTGGAGGCGCGGGCCAACCGGCTCGCCCATCACCTCGCCGCGCACGGCGTGGGACGCGGGTCCCACATCGGGGTCTATTCCCGCAACTCGATCGAGGCCTTGGAGGCGATGATCGCGGCGTACAAGCTGCGCGCGATCGCCGTCAACGTCAACTACCGCTACGTGCACGGCGAGCTCGCCTACCTCTTCACCGACGCCGAGCTCGTCGCCCTCGTGCACGAAAGAAGCTACGCCGACAAGGTCGCCGCCGTCCTGCCCGAGACGCCGAAACTGAAACACGTTGTCGTGATCGACGACGGCAGTGACGGTGACTACGCGGGCTACGGCGGCGTCGACTACGAGGCCGCGCTCGAGGCACAGAGCCCGGAGCGCGACTTCGAAGAGCGCAGCAACGACGACCTCTACATCCTCTACACCGGCGGCACCACGGGCTACCCGAAGGGCGTGCTCTGGCGCCAGGAGGACGTCTGGCGCGCGCTCGGCGGCGGGATCAACTTCGTCACCGGCGAGTACATCCCGGACGAGTGGACGCTCGCCGAGCAGGGCAAGGCCGGAAGCTTGACCCGACTGCCCGCCGCGCCGCTCATCCACGGCGCCGCGCAGTGGGCCGCGTTCGGCGCCCTGTTCACCGGCAGCCCGGTGGTCTTCGTGCCGCGCTTCGAAGCGCACGAGATCTGGAAAGCCGTGCAGGAGCACAAGGTCCAGGTCCTCACGATCGTCGGCGACGCGATGGCGCGGCCGCTGATCGAGGCGTTCCGCGAAGGCGATTACGACGCTTCCTCGCTCGTCGCCGTCTCCAGCCACGCCGCGCTGTTCTCGCAGTCGGTGAAGCAGGAGTTCGTCGAGCTCGTGCCCAACGCCGTGATCACCGACGCCATCGGCTCGTCGGAAAGCGGCTTCACCGGGATCGGCATGGTCGGCAAGGACTCCGACCACAGCGCCGGCCCGCGGGTCAGCTTCGGCAAGGACGCGATCCTCGTCGACGACGACGGGAAGCTCGTCGAGCCGGCACCCGGCGCGGTGGGGCTGATCGCCCGCCGTGGGCACGTCCCGCTCGGCTACTACGGCGATCCCGAGAAGAGCAAGAAGATCTTCGTCGAGGTCGGCGGCGTCCGGTACGTCGTCCCGGGCGACTACGCCCGCTACGAGGAGGACGGCACGGTCACGCTGCTCGGGCGCGGCTCCCAGTGCGTCAACACCGGCGGCGAGAAGGTCTACCCGGAAGAGGTCGAGGGCGCGCTGAAGTCCCACCCCGACGTCTTCGACGCGCTCGTCATCGGCGTCGCGGACGACCGGCTCGGCCAGCGCGTCGCCGCCGTCGTCCAGCTGCGTGAGGGCGCGGAAGCCGACTTCGCCTCGCTCGAGGAGCACGTCCGCGGCGAGATCGCCGGGTACAAGGTGCCGCGCACGATCTGGCTGGCCGGCGAGATCGGCCGGTCGCCCAGCGGCAAGCCGGACTACCCGTGGGCCCAGCGCTACGCGGCCGAGCACGAACCGGCCACGGCCCAGCCCGTCTGAGAGGACATCGCAAGTGCGGACACCCCTGTGCGACCGGCTCGGCATCGACCTGCCGATCATCGGGTTCACGCCCTCGGAGCACGTCGCCGCGGCGCTCAGCCGCGCCGGCGGGCTCGGCGTGCTCGGCTGCGTCCGGTTCAACGACGCCGCCGAGCTCGACCGGGTGCTGACCTGGATGGACGAGAACACCGGCGGCAAGCCCTACGGCGTCGACATCGTGATGCCGGCGAAGATCCCCGCCGAGGGCACCCAGGTCGACCTCTCGAAGCACATCCCGGACGGCCACCGCGCGTTCGTCGACAAGGTGCTGCGAGACCTCTCGGTGCCGCCGCTGCCGGACGACACCGACGAACGCGCGGGCGTCCTCGGCTGGCTGCACTCGGTCGCCCGCTCGCACGTCGAGGTCGCGCTCAACCACCCGATCAAGCTGATCGCGAACGCGCTCGGCTCGCCGCCGGCCGACGTCATCGCCCAGTGCCACGACCGCGGGGTGCCGGTGGCGGCGCTGGCCGGGAAGGCCGAGCACGCGGTCCGGCACGTCGAGAACGGCGTCGACTTCGTGGTCGCGCAGGGCTACGAAGCCGGCGGGCACACCGGCGAGATCGCGTCCATGGTGCTGGTGCCGGAGATCGTCGACGCGGTCGACGTCCCGGTGCTCGCCGCGGGCGGGATCGGCTCCGGGCGGCAGGTGGCCGCGGCGCTCGCGCTCGGGGCGTCCGGCGTCTGGATGGGCTCGATGTGGCTCGCCACCGAGGAGTACCTGCAGACGATGGGCGAGTCGGTGGCGATGCAGCAGGCGCTCGTCGGGGCGTCGTCGTCGGACACCGTCCGGACGCGGATCTACACCGGCAAGCCCGCGCGGCTGCTCAAGACCCGGTGGACCGAGGCGTGGGCCGCGGCGGACGCGCCCGAGCCGTTGCCGATGCCGCTGCAGAACCTGCTGGTTTCCCACGCCCACAACCGGATCCACGCGGCGAACGACCCGAGCGTGGTGTCCATGCCGGTCGGGCAGATCGTGGGGCGGATGAACGCGGTGCGGCCGGTCGCCGACGTCGTCGCGGACCTGATGAACGGCTACGAAGAGGCACTGTCCCGCTTGGACAAGACCCGCTGAACGCCGTGAATGGCACATTGAGGGACCAAGTGTCCCTCAATGTGCCATTCACGGACTTTGGCTACAGACCGGCGGCGGCCGAAGCGATCTTCGACGCGAACGTGCTCACCTCGGTGTAGACGCCGGGGGCGTGCGCCCGGGCGCAGCCGTCACCCCAGGAGACGATGCCGACCTGGATCCACGCGCCGGCGTTGTCGCGGCGGAACATCGGGCCGCCGGAGTCGCCCTGGCACGTGTCGACACCGCCGGAGGCGAGGTTGCCCGCGCAGATCTCGGCGCTCGGGATGAGGTCGGGGTAGCTGCCGCCCTGGGACTGGCAGGTGGCGTCGTCGACGAACGGGACGGTCGCCTTCAGCAGGTACCGCTGCTGCGCGCCACCTTCGCGGGCCGCGCCCCAGCCGGCCACGGTGAACGTGCCGTTGTTGTACGACGACGTCGTCGCGATCGGCAGCGTCGAGAGGCCGCTCACCGGGCTGGCGAGCTTGATCAGCGCCCAGTCACCGCCGGTCGAGGTGCCGTAGGTGGGGGACTGGTAGACGTAGGTCGAGCGGATCTTCTGCGCGCTGGTGCTGTTGAGGTCGACCACGCCGACCGTCGCGGTGATCGAGGTGTTCGACCCCGTCCGGCTGACGCAGTGCGCCGCGGTCAGGACGATCTGCTTGGTGTAGAGCGCGCCGCCGCAGCCCATGGACAGCCGCACCATGAACGGGAACTCGCCCTGGGCGGCCCGGGTCCCGCCGACGACGTCGGTGGACGGCGGCTGGGCGGCGATCGCCGGGGTGGCGAACGACGCGGCCGCGGCGAGCGCGGCCAGTGCGGTGGTGGCGTTTCTGAGCAGGGTGAACCAGCGCTTGGGAGCCAAGGGGATCAGTCCTTCCAGTGTCCACTGTGGAAGCCGGTTGCCGTCGGCGGCTCCATGACTACACCAGGTGTTCACATACCGGGACAACCAACTTTCTTCGGATGTTTCGGGCGGTTGGGTGATTTCTCACCGGCGGATCCGGCGAACGCCGTAGGCCGATGCGCCCAGCAACAACGCGACGCCGCCCGCCAGCACCGACGGCAGCGGGAGGCTGAAGGCCAGCACCACGCACCCGGCCAGGCCCAGGACGGCTCGCGCTTTCCCCTTGAGAGTGAGCGCGGCGGCGTTGGCGACCGCGTAGTACGTCAGGACGGCGAAGGACGAGAAGCCGATCGCCGCGCGCAGGTCGAGGAACGCGGCGAGCACGGCGACGACGAGCCCGACGGCGAGTTCGGCGCGGTGCGGCACGTCGTAGCGGGGGTGCACGGCGGCGAGGAACCGGGGGAGGTGACCGTCGCGGCTCATCGCCAGCGTCGTGCGCGAAACGCCGAGGATGAGCGCGAGCAGCGAGCCGAGTGCCGCCAGCGCCGCGCCGACCCGGACGATCGGGGCGAGCCACCCCGGGACGGCGGCCGCGATGGGATCGGGGCTCGCGGCGAGCGCGGCCGGGCCGAGGCGGACGAGCAGCAGCACCGCCAAGGCCGCGTAGACGACGAGGGTCAGGCCCAGCGCCAGCGGGATGGCGCGTGGGATGGTCCGGGCCGGGTCGCGGACCTCCTCGCCGAGCGTCGCGAGCCGGGCGTACCCGGCGAAGGCGAAGAAGAGCAGCCCGGCCGCCTCGAGGACGCCGCCGCTGCCGGGCCAGGCGACGAGCGGGCCGCCCGCGGCCGGCCCGGTGGCCATCGTGACCGCGGCGGCGGTGAGCACGAGCAGGGTGCACGAGACGATCACCCGCGTCGCCAGTGCGGAGCGGTGGACGCCGAAGTAGTTGACCGTGGTGAGCGCGGCGACCACGGCGACGGCGAGCAGGCCGCGCCACGGCTGCCCGAGCCCGGGGGCGGCGTAGGCGACGACGGTCAGCGTCATCGCGGCGCAGCTGGCCGTCTTCCCGGTGACGAATCCCCAGCCGGCCAGGTAGCCCCAGAATTCACCGAGCCTTTCCCGGCCGTAAACGTAGGTGCCGCCCGATTGGGGGTGAATCGCCGCGAGCCGCGCCGAAGACATCGCATTGCAGTACGCGACGACGGCCGCGACGACCAACGCGATGAGCAATCCGCCCCCCGCGGCCCGCGCCGCCGGGGCGAACGCGGCGAAGACGCCGGCGCCGATCATCGAGCCCAGGCCCAGGAAAACGGCGTCGGCCAGGCCGAGCCGGCGGGCCAGCGGTGTCGAGGGCATCCGGGTGATCCTCCGTGTGACGGCCGTGTTGCGCGCCACAGCGAACCACGGCGCACCGGGAAACGAATAGGGTCGATTCCGTGCCCGCTCCTTCGCGCCATTCCCGCCTGTCCGCCGACGGTCCCGTTCTCGACGGGATTCCCGAGCACGGCCGCGTCCCGCGTTACTACGCGGTCAAGGTCGAGCTGCTGGCGGTGATCGCGGAACTGGGCGAAGGATCGGTGCTGCCCACGGAACGGGAGCTGTGCGAGCGCTTCGAGGTGTCGCGGGCGACGGTACGGCAGGCGGTCGGCGAGCTGGTGCTCGAGGGCAGGCTGAGCCGGCGCCAGGGGAGCGGGACGTTCGTCGCGGGCCCGAAGCTGGTGCAGCCGCTGGCCCTGGTGAGCTACACGGAGGGGCTGCGGCGCCAGGGGATCCGCCCGGGCCGCACGGTGATCACCCTGGAGCGGCGGCTCGCGGGCAGCGCGCTGGCGGCGGACCTGCAGGTCACCTCGGACGCCGAGGTGATCCACATCGAGCGCGTCCTGCTGGCCGACGAGGAACGCGTCGGCCTGGAGTCGACATATCTCCTGGCGGAGCGGTTCCCGACGCTGCTGGAGGTGTTCAACCCCGAGCAGTCGCTGTACGCGTGCTTGAGCGAGCAGCTCGGCGTCGTGTTCGACGGCGCCGAGGAGCGCGTCGAGACGGTCCTGGCGACGCCGCGCGAGGCGTTGCTGATCGGGACCAACCCGGCGCTGCCGATGCTGCTGATGCACCGGATCTCGTGGGGCCCGGACGGGGCGCCGTTCGAGCGGGTGCGGTCGCTGTACCGGGGTGACCGGTTGAGCTTCATGACCCGGCTGGGCCGCGCCTGAGCGTCACGTTCTTCCCGCCGGCCTCGTCCCTCCCGCACAACCGAACGGGAGGACGTCATGAACATCGCGTTGTGGGTGGGGCAGGTACTGCTGGCGGCGATCTTCGCCGTGTCGGGCGCGCTGAAGTCGACGATGTCGCGGCAGCGCATGCTCGAAACGGGCCAAACGGGCGCGGCGGCGTACCCGCTGCCGGTGGTCCGGTTCACCGCGATCTGCGAGCTGGTCGCGGTGGTGGGGCTGATCCTGCCGGTGCTGGTGGGGGTGGCACCGGAGCTGACGGGCTGGGCGGCGGCCGGGCTGGCGGTGGTGATGGTGGGCGCGATGGCGTCGCACGGCCGGCTCGCGGTGGTGGGGCACAAGACGGCCGAGTGGCGGAACGTCGGGGCGAACGCGCTGATCTTGGCGGTGTGCGTGTTCGTGGCGGTCGGCCGCCTTTGAGCCCGGCGTGACCTGGCATCGAAGGTAACAAACGGGTAACTCGTCCGGTCCAATATTCCGGCTCGCTTCACTCCGCGTTCGCCGAGGGGCCAGCGGCTGTTGGCGCGCGGCCGACAGCGTGGGCCGCGTGCGAATCCTCATCGTGGGTGGTGGCGTGCTCGGCACGTTGCACGCCTGGCAGGCCGTCGAGCGCGGCCACGACGTCGTCCAGCTCGAACGCGAACCCGAGGCCCGGGGCGCGTCCGTGCGCAACTTCGGCCTGGTCTGGGTCGGCGGCCGGGCGCCCGGCGTCGAACTCCGGACCGCGCTGCGGGCCCGGCGCCTCTGGGAACGGATCGGCGAGCGCGTCCCCGCCCTCGGCTTCCGCGCCAACGGCTCGCTGACCGTCGCCCGGACCGAAGCCGAACTCGCCGTCGCCGCGGAAGCCGCCGAAGCCGCCGAAGCCGGCACCGAACGCGGCTACCGGCTGCTCGACGCCGCCGAAACGAAAAAGCTCAACCCAGCACTCCAGGGCGACTTCCGCGGCGCCCTCTGGTGCGAGCGCGACGCCGCCGTCGAACCGCGCACCGCCCAGCCCGCCCTGCGGGAAGAACTCGCCAAAACCGGCCGCTACGCCTGGCGTCCCGGCCGGGAAGTCTGCCACCTCACCGGCACCGGCGTCGTCGACGACCGCGGCGAACGCCACGACGGCGACCTCGTCCTCTTCTGCACCGGCGCCTGGACCGGTGGGCTCGTCCGGGAACTCGCCGGGGAACCGCCGGTGAGAAAAGTCCGGCTGCAGATGGCCCAAACCGAACCCCTCGCCGAAAAGCTCACCACCAGCGTCGCCGACGGCGACAGCTTCCGCTACTACCCCGCCTACCGCGGCGAAGCCCTCGACGCCCTCGAAAAGTCCCAGCCGCAGACCGAAACCGCGCGGGCGCACCGGATGCAGCTCCTGCTCGTCCAGCGGCTCGACGGCTCCCTCACCATCGGCGACACCCACGAATACGACGAGCCTTTCGCCTTCGACGTCACCGAAGACCCCTACGACCACCTGGAATCCGTCGCCGGCGCGCTGCTCGGGCACCCGCTGCCGCGGATCCGGCGCCGCTGGGCCGGCGTCTACGCCCAGACCACCGACCCCGGCCGGATCGTGCACCGCGCCCGTGTCGCCGGCAACGCCTGGCTCGTCACCGGGCCGGGCGGCCGCGGCATGACCTGTGCCCCCGCCATCGCCGAAGACACCGCCGAGGAGCTGGACCTGTGACCCCGGAACTCGTCGTGCTCGACATGGCCGGCACGACCGTGGCCGACGACGGCCTCGTCGTGAAGGCCTTCACCACAGCCATCGAGACCGTCGGCGTGCCCGACGAGAAGTACCCCGAAATGCTGCGGTACGTCGTCGACACCATGGGCCAGTCGAAGATCACCGTCTTCCGCGCCCTGCTCAATGACGAAACCCTGGCGCAGCAGGCCAATTCCGCGTTCGAAACGGCCTACGGCGACCTCGTGCGAGCGGGGGAGTGCCGGCCGATCCCCGGCGCCGAAGACGTCGTCCGGGGCCTGCGCGAGGACGGCGTCAAAGTCGCCTTCACCACCGGCTTCGCGCCCGCCACCCAGCACGCCATCCTCGACGCGCTCGGCTGGCAGGGCCTCGCCGACCTCGCGCTCGCCCCGGGCGACGGCGTCCGCGGCCGCCCGTTCCCCGACCTCGTCCTCACCGCCGCGCTGCGGCTCGAAGTCACCGACGTGCGGCGGGTCGCCGTCGCCGGTGACACCGCGTCCGACGTCCTGTGTGGACTCCGGGCCGGCGCGTCGGTCGTCGCCGGTGTCCTCACCGGTGCCGGCCGCCGCGAAGACCTCGTCGAAGCCACCGCCGTCCTCGACTCCGTCCGTCACCTCCCCGCCCTGCTCGAAGGAACGAAATGAAGAAGACCCTGGCCACCGTCCTCGCGGTCGCGCTGACCGCCGTCCTGTCCGCCTGCGGCGGCACCGGCGCCGCGAGCGCCGGCGGCAAGACCGTCACCGTGTACACAGTGGACGGACTGGAAGACTGGTACACCGCCCGCTTCGCCGAGTTCGAGCAGCAGACCGGCATCACCGTCCAGGCCGTGACGGCCGGTTCCGGCGAAGTCGCCTCCCGCGTCGAGAAGGAGAAGGCCAACACCCAGGCCGACGTCCTCGTCACGCTCCCGCCGTTCATCCAGCGCGTCACCGGACTGCTGCAGCCCTACACCCCGCGGGGCGCCGACCAGGTGTCCGAAAAGGACTCCCAGGGCCGTTACTTCGCCATGATGGACAACTACCTCAGCTTCATCCGCAACCCGCAGGCCACCGCGAAGACCTGGGACGACCTGCTCGACCCGAAGCTCAAGGGCAAGGTCCAGTACTCGACGCCCGGCGAGGCCGGCGACGGCACCGCCGTCCTCCTGCAGCTGCAGCACGCCCTCGGCGACCAGGGCGCGCTCGACTACCTCGGCAAGCTCGAGGCGAACAACGCCGGACCGTCGTCGTCGACCGGCAAGCTGCAGCCCAAGGTGGCCAAGGGTGAGCTGCTGGTGGCCAACGGCGACGTCCAGATGAACCTCGCCGAGATCGCCAAGAGCGGCGGCTTCGACGTCTTCTTCCCGGCCGACGCCCAGGGCAAGCGCTCGACGTTCGCGCTGCCGTACTACGCCGGGCTCGTGGCGAACGCCCCGCACGCCGACGACGCCAAGAAGCTCCTCGACTTCCTGTTCTCGCCCGAGGTCCAGGCGAAGGCCGCCGACGCGTACGGCATCCCGGCCCGCGTCGACGTCACGGCCACCGGCGCCAACGCCGCGAAGATCAAGGCCGCGCTCGACGGCGTCGAGATCTGGCACCCGGACTGGACCGCCGTGCTCGCCGAGCTCGACGCCGACCTGGCCGCGTACAAGAAGGCCGTCGGCCGGTGACGCCGGCCGTCGAATGGCGCGGGGTGTCCATCCACTTCGGACGCACCACCGCGCTGGACGCCCTCGACCTGACGGTCGGCCGCGGCGAAACCCTGGCGCTGCTCGGGCCGTCCGGCTCCGGCAAGTCGACGGCACTCAAGGCCCTCGCCGGGTTCGTCCGGCCGAGCGCGGGCCGCGTGTTCCTCGGCGGCGAGGACGTCACCGACCGGCCGCCGCACCGGCGCGGCCTCGGCGTCGTCGTGCAGAGCTACGCGCTGTTCCCGCACCTGCGCGTCGACGCCAACGTCGCGTTCGGGCTCACCGCACGGCGAACCCCGCGCGGCGAAACCGGCCGGCGCGTCGCCGAAGTCCTCGACCTTGTCGGCATGGGCGAGTACGCCCGCCGGTTCCCGCGCGAGCTGTCCGGCGGGCAGCAGCAGCGCGTCGCGCTCGCCCGGGCGCTGGCCATCCGGCCGGACGTGCTGCTGCTCGACGAGCCACTGTCCGCTTTGGACGCCACCCTGCGCGAGGACATGCTCGCCGAACTGCTGCGGCTGCGGGCCGAACTGCCGGACACCACGCTCGTCTACGTCACCCACGACCAGGGCGAGGCCCTCGCGCTGGCCGACCGCATCGCCGTCATGCGCGACTCGCGGCTGGTCGAGACCGGGCCGTGCGAGCAGCTCTACCGGCGGCCGGCCTCGGAATTCACCGCGAGCTTCCTCGGCGCGGCCAACCTCATCCCGGTCGACCTCGTCAGCGACGGCACGCCCGCGACCGTCCGGCTCGGCGGCCGCGTGCTGACCGCCGAACCGACCGGCGCGCTCGGCCCGGGCCCGGTCGCGCTCGGCGTCCGCCCGCACCGCGTCGGCGTCGGCGAACCCGGCGAAGACACGCTCCCGGCGCTGGTGCGGGCCGTGCAGTGGCGCGGCACCGGCTACCGCCTGGATCTGGTCCTGGCGACCGGCGAGACGATCCGGGCCGAGGTGCCGGAGGCGTTCCCCGTCGGGACGGCGGTCGGCGTCTCGATCCCGGACGGCTGCCCGCTGGTCGGGGTCGGCACATGACCGCGGTGGCCCTCGCGAGTGGGAAACAGGGTTCCAACCCTGTTTCCGACTCACGACGGGGGTGGGTGTGGCTGCTGCCGCCGCTGGCGGTCGTCGCGGTGTTCTTCGGCTACCCGCTGGTCCTGGTGGCCGGGCAGTCGCTGACCACGGACAGCGGGTTCGGCCTGGGCGTCTGGGCCGAGGTGCTCGGCTCGGCGGAGTTCCGCGACGCCGCGGGGCAGACCGTGCTGCTCGCGCTGGGCGCCACGACCGGCTGCGTGCTGCTCGGCACGTTCCTCGCGCTGGTGATCGCGTTCGTCCCGTTCCCGGGCGCGCGGACGCTGTCGCGGCTGGTCGACACCGTGCTCGCGTTCCCGTCGTTCCTCATCGCGCTGGCGTTCACGTTCCTCTACGGCAGCGCGGGGGTCTTCGGCGCCGGCGGCTTCCTCTACTCGCCGTGGGGCGTGCTGCTCGCCGAGATCACGTTCTACACGCCGTTCGTGATGCGCCCGGCACTGGCGGCGTTCGGCCAGGTCCCGGGCGTGCACCTGGACGTCGCCGCGTCGCTGGGCGCGAAGCCGGGCCGGGTGCTGTGGCGGGTCGTGCTGCCCGCCGCGCTGCCGTCACTGGCGTCGGGGGCGTGCCTGACGCTGCTGCTGGCGCTCAACGAGTTCGGCATCGTGCTGTTCCTCGGCGCGAAGGGCGTCACGACACTGCCGATGCTGGTGTACGGCAAGGGGATCGTCACGTTCGACTTCCCGGCGGCGAGCGTCGTCGCGCTGGTCGACGTCGCGATTTCGCTGCTGCTGTACGGAAGTTACCGGGTCCTGTCCGGAAGGGGTCGCGATGCTGTTGTGGACGCGGCGTAGCAAGGTGCTGCTGTGGCTGGTGTTCGGCGTGGTGTTCGCCGTCGTCGTGGCGGCACCGCTGGTGATGATCGTGCTCGCGTCGTTCGCCGGGCACTGGACGGGTGTGCTGCCGGGCGGGCCGACCTTGGCCCACTACGCCGGCGCGTTGTCGGGGGAGACGTTCGCGAGCCTGTCGGTGAGCGTCCAGACGGGCGTGATCGCGGGCGCGGCGGCCGTCCTGCTCGGCACCGGCGCGGCACTGGCGGCCGAGACCGCGCCGAAGCGGCTGCGGCAGCTCGCCGACACGCTGTTCCACCTGCCGATCGCGGTGCCCTCGGTGGTGCTGGGGCTGGCGCTGCTGGTGGCGTTCAGCCGCCCGCCGCTGGCGTTCAACGGGACGCGCTGGATCGTGCTGCTCGGGCACCTGCTGATCCTGCTGCCCTTCGCCTACAGCACGGTCTCGGCGGCGCTCGCCCGCGTGGACCCGCTGCTCGCGCAGGCGGCGGCGTCGCTCGGGGCGTCGCCGGTGCGGGTGCTGCTGCGGGTGCGCGTCCCGGTGCTGCTCCCGGCGATGACGGCGTCGGCGAGCCTCGCGCTGGCGATGTCGATGGGCGAGCTGGGCGCGACGATGATGCTGTACCCGCCGGACTGGCGCACGCTGCCGGCGAGCATCTTCGCGCTGACCGACCGCGGCCAGGTGTTCCTCGCCTCGGCGGCGACGGTCGTGCTGCTCGGGGTCACGCTCGTCGGTGTGGTGCTGCTGGGCCTGGTCCGCGGCCGGGCGGCGCACCGGTAGGTGCAACCGATCCGGCGTCCGGTCCGTCCTGGAGGTATGCGCACACTGCTGGGTACGGGTCTGCTGCTCCTTACGCTGACGGCGTGCGGGGCGGCCAACACGGCGGCGCCCGCCGGGAGCAGCACCGGACCGGAGACGCCCACGACGTCGGCATCGCCGGTGGTGCCGGGTTCGCCGACTCCTCCGCCCCCGCCGTCGCAGACCGTCGGGCGGCCGACGCAGGGCATCGCCCCGGGCGACGACGTGATCGCCGAGTCCCAGGTCGACGCGCGCGGGCTGCCCGAGGGCTACCCCCGCAGCCTCACCCGCAGCCTCGACGGCAAGCAGGTGATCCTGCAGGCGGAGGAGGGCGGCTGCCGCCGCGTCGCCGCGCACGTCGGGGACCAGACGCCGCAGCAGGTGGTCGTGCTGGTCTCCGTCATCGCGGCGAAGAAGGGCCAGATGTGCCCGGATTACATCAAGGAGGTCAGCATCCCGCTGACGTTGGCCGAGCCGCTCGGCACGCGCACGGTGGTGCTCCGCCAGGGCTGAGGAGCCCCCGCAGACGCTGGGAGGGCCGCCTCGGGATGCCCGGGGTCGCCCTCCCAGACCACGTCCGCGGCACTTTCACGTGAAAGTGCCGCCTTCGAACCGGAGCTTTCACGTGAAAGCTCCGGTTCGATCTTTCGTGCAACCCCGGGCGGGGGACGTTCCGTCTTCGGGACATGAGGTACTCAGCGAAGGTGGTCGGGACAGGCGCGTTCCTGCTGATGGCAACGGCCTGCGCCGACCAGGACATGCCCACCAGCCAGCCCGCGGCCGGAGGTGACTCCGCCGCCCCGACCGGGAGCGTTTCGACGTCGCCGACCGAGTCGGTGCTGCCGACGTCACCGTCGGCGAACCCGCCGGGCAAACCGCGGCTCACCGTGCCCGAAGGCAGTACGCCGGTGCCGCCGGACAAGGTCGACGCCGCCGCTCTCCCCAAGGACTACCCGCGCGAGGTGTGGACGGCCAACGGCGGCACGATCCTCAACATCCGCGCCCAGGAAGGCGGCTGCGGCCACGCTCTCGGCGAGGCGACCCAGCAGGCGGGCGACCGCGTCGTCGTCAACCTGAGCGAGACCAAGGCCCAGACCGGCCAGATGTGCACCATGGACATCCGCTACCCCGTGATATCCGTCGCCCTGGCGGCGCCGCTGGACCAGCGCACGGTCGTGTTGAAGACGCAGAAATGATCTAGGGTCGGGTGATGGGAAGCCGCCAGGTCTCACGCACCGCGATCGTCGCCGCGCCGCCCGAGAAGATCTTCGGGCTGCTCGCCGATCCGGCCCAGCACCCGCTCATCGACGGATCCGGCACGGTCCGGGCCGCCCAGTCGGGCGGCCCGGACCGGCTCACGTTGGGCGCGAAGTTCGGCATGGACATGAAGATCGGCGCGTCGTACAAAATCCTCAACACCGTCGTCGAGTTCGAAGAGGGCCGGCTCATCGCCTGGCGGCACTTCAACGGCCACCGCTGGCGCTGGCGCCTCGAGCCCGTCGGCGACGGCCGCACCGAGGTCACCGAGACGTTCGACTGGTCGACGGCGAAGTTCCCGCTGGCCATCAGCCTCAGCCCGTTCCCGCGCAAGAACGCCGAGGGCATCGAGAAGACCCTGGCGCGGCTCGGGCAGCTGTTCCCGGCCTGACGCGGAGCCCTCCCAAATTAGTTGTACAGTGCTTAATATTGTCCGTGCAACTAGTTGGGGAGTGCGGTGCCGCAGCCGGTGCGCCGGCGGGTGGTCCTGGCCACCTGCTGCCTGAGCCTGTTCATGGTGGGGCTCGACAACACGATCGTGAACCTCGCGCTGCCCTCGATCCGCCGTGAACTGGGCGCGTCGGTGTCCAGCCTGCAGTGGACGATCGACGCGTACACGCTGGTGCTGGCGAGCCTGCTCATGCTGTCCGGCTCGACCGCGGACCGGATCGGGCGGCGCCGGACGTTCCAGACGGGGCTCGCGCTGTTCAGCCTCGGGTCGCTGTTGTGCGGGATCGCGCCGTCCATCGGGCTGCTGGTCGCCTTCCGCGCGCTGCAGGCGATCGGCGGGTCGATGCTCAACCCGGTCGCGCTGTCCATCGTCGCGAACGTGTTCACCGATCCCCGGGACCGCGCCCGCGCGATCGGCGTCTGGGCGGCGGTGAACGGGCTGAGCCTGGCGGTCGGCCCGGTGCTCGGCGGCGTGCTCGTCGACTGGGCGGGCTGGCGCTCGATCTTCTGGATCAACGTCCCGGTCGGCATCGCCACGATCGTGCTGACGGCGGTGTTCGTCCCCGAGTCGCGGGCCCCGCGCCCGCGCCGGCTCGACCCGGTGGGGCAGCTGCTGGTGATCGTGCTGCTGGCGTCGCTGACCTACGGGATCATCGAAGGCCGCGGCTCGGGGACTTCGGTGGTGGTGGGCTGTTTCCTGGTCGCCGCCGCGGCGCTGGCGGTGCTGCTGCCCTACGAGCGACGGCGCCGGGATCCGTTGCTGGAACTGAGGTTCTTCCGCAGCGTGCCGTTCTCGGGGGCGACGCTCACGGCGGTCGCCGGGTTCGCGGCCCTGTCGGGCTTCCTGTTCCTGACCACGCTGTACCTGCAGGAGACGCGCGGGTTTTCGGTGCTGCACGCGGGGTTGCTGACGCTGCCGATGGCGGTCCTGACGGCGCTGGGCGCGCCGTTGTCGGGCCGGCTGACCGGCGCGCGCGGCCCGCGGCTGCCGCTGCTGGTGGCCGGCGCGGGGATCGCCGCGTCCGGCGTGGTGCTGGCGGGCATCGGCCCGGCGACGCCGATCGCCTGGGTGGTGACGGGGTACCTGTGCTTCGGCATCGGCTACGGCCTGCTCAACGCGCCGATCACGAACGCGGCGGTGTCCGGGATGCCGCGCGAGCAGGCGGGCCTGGCCGCGGCGGTGGCGTCGACGAGCCGCCAGGTGGGGATCTCGCTGGGGGTGGCGGTGATCGGCGCGGTGGTGGCGGCGGACGTCGGGACGCCGCCGGGCACGGGCCACGCGGTGTGGGCGATCGTCGCGGGGTGCGGCGTGCTGGTGTTCGTGCTGGGCCTGGTGACGACCGGCCGCTGGGCGCTGGCGACGGCCGCCCGCGTCAATGGTTCGGACCACAAGTCCGCTCCGGTGGCGTGATCGCGGTGTCCCGCCGCTGGTGACCGCGGGTGCCGACCCTGGTGGTCCGGACCACCCCTTCCTCTCGCGCGTCGAAGACGTCGAAAAACTTCCGGCGAATCCGGTGAACCGCCCGAGTCACCGAGCCGTGTCCAGGAGTGAGGTGGTGATCAGAGAGGAGGGGCACATGCCCCGGTTGAGCAGTGGTCGGCACCGCAAGCAGGCGACCGTCGGGTTGGCCGCGTTGCTGGGTGTTTCCGGCATCACCGCGGCGGCCATCGCGTTGAGCAGTCCCGCGGGCAACGCGGCCGAGGCGCCCAAGGAGAACTGCGGGGGGCTCGACACCGCCCTGCAGAACAACCTGAACTTCATCGCGGGCCAGCAGGCGAACCCGGACGCGCAGTCGGCCGCGCGGATCGCCAACCGGCAGGCGGTCGTCGACCTGATCCAGCAGCGGCGGCAGGTCGCGGGCTGCACGGCGAACGTCGCCGCGAACAACGGCCAGACCGCGCAAGCCCCGGCTCAGCAGGCTCCCGCGCAACAGGCGCCGGCCCAGCAGGACCAGCAGCAGAACCAGTCCGGGGTGGACACCGGCGCCGTCGGCGACGTCGTCTGCCCGGGTTCGACCGTGACGCTCTCGGGCGAAGGCGGAGCGCCGGCCGCGTCGAGCAACCAGTTCCCGGCGGGGACGAAGCTGAAGGTGACCAACCTGGACAACTCGAAGTCCACCACGGTGGAGGTCACGTCGGTGTCGGGCAGCTGCACGCTGCTCAACAACGCGGCCTTCGAACAGGTTCGGGAACCCGGAAAGTTCCTCATCCGGCGCGCACGGATCGAGCGCGTCGGCTGAGGGAGCAGGGAAGGAGGGGGACACCGGCGGCGGGCCGGTGTCCCCTTCCCTTGTGTCCTAACGGAAGCTGATCTGCAGCACCGGGTCGCCGGTGCTCGCGAAGAAGTCGTTGCCCTTGTCGTCGATGACGATGAACGCCGGGAAGTCCTCGACCTCGATCTTCCAGACGGCTTCCATGCCGAGCTCGGCGTACTCGAGGACGTCGACCTTCTTGATGCAGTCCTGCGCGAGCCGCGCCGCCGGGCCGCCGATCGAACCGAGGTAGAACCCGCCGTGCGACTCGCACGCGTTCGTCACCTGCTTCGAGCGGTTTCCCTTGGCCAGCATGACGAGTGAGCCGCCGGCGGCCTGGAACTGCTCGACGTAGGAGTCCATCCGGCCGGCGGTGGTCGGGCCGAACGAGCCCGACGCGTAGCCTTCCGGCGTCTTCGCCGGGCCGGCGTAGTAGACCGGGTGATTCTTCAGGTAGTCCGGCATTTCCTCGCCGGCGTCGAGGCGCTCGGCGATCTTCGCGTGCGCGATGTCGCGCGCGACGACCAGCGGCCCGGTGAGCGAAAGCCGCGTCTTGACCGGCAGCTGCGAGAGCTGCGCGCGGATGTCCGCCATCGGCCGGTTGAGGTCGATGCTCACGACGTCGTCGGAGAGGTCTTCCTCGGTGACGTCGGGCAGGAACTGCGCCGGGTCGCGCTCGAGCTGCTCGATGAACACGCCGTCGGCGGTGATCTTGGCCTTCGCCTGCCGGTCGGCGGAGCAGCTCACGGCGATGCCGACGGGGCAGCTGGCGCCGTGCCGGGGGAGCCGGATGACGCGGACGTCGTGGCAGAAGTACTTGCCGCCGAACTGCGCGCCGATGCCGAACTGGCGGGTCATCTCCAGCACCTGCTGCTCGAGGTCCTGGTCGCGGAAGGCGTGGCCGAGCTCGGAACCCTCGGCGGGGAGGTTGTCGAGGTAGCGCGCGGAGGCGAGCTTCGCGACCTTCAGGTTGAACTCGGCCGACATCCCGCCGACGACGATCGCCAGGTGGTACGGCGGGCAGGCCGCGGTGCCGAGGCTGCGCAGCTTCTCGTCGAGGAAGCGCGCGAGCCGCTTCGGGTTCAGGACGGCTTTCGTTTCCTGGTAGAGGAACGTCTTGTTGGCGCTGCCGCCGCCCTTGGCCATGAAGAGGAACTCGTAGGCCGGGGCGTCCTGCCCGTCCTTGTGGTAGAGCTCGACCTGGGCGGGGAGGTTGGTACCCGTGTTGCGCTCGTCCCAGAAGTTCACCGGCGCCATCTGCGAGTACCGCAGGTTCAGCTGCTGGTAGGCGTCGAAGATGCCCTGCGAAAGGGCGCGCTCGTCGTCACCGCCGGTCAGGACGCCTTCGCCGCGCTTGCCGATGACGATGGCGGTCCCGGTGTCCTGGCACATGGGCAGCACCCCGCCGGCGGAGATGGCGGCGTTGCGCAGCAGGTCCATGGCGACGAAGCGGTCGTTGCCACTCGCTTCGGGGTCGTCGACGATGGCTTTGAGCTGCTTCAGGTGTGATGTACGCAACAGGTGCTGGATGTCGGTGATCGCGGTGCGCGCGAGGGTGGTGAGTGCTTCCGGGGCGATCTTCAGGAACTTCCGCCCGGCGGCTTCGACGGTCTCGACGCCCTTGTCGGTGACCAGCCGGTACTCCGTGGTGGTGTCCTTGCCGAGGGGGAGGACTTCGGTGTGCTGAAACGTGGTGGTGGACGGCACTGCCAGGCTCCTTTGCCAGCTCCGGGATCGGTCCACCCTACGGGGGGTGGTTCGGCACCGGGCAGAAGCGTCCGATCACTGTGGGCCACCCCACGCGGTTTTGCGTTCGGCGGGGGGCTTGGTGTCTCCGCAACGCTGGGCTTGGTATCCCCCACAACCCCGAAGCCTGATTGTGACTACGGCCGGCGGTACCGCGTCAAGGCGGGAAAGATGCCTTGACCCGGCACCGCCGGCCGTGTTCTGGCTTCGGATCGGGGTTGCGGGGAGGTCTGGCTGGTGGGGGTGTGGGTTGCGCTGCCGGCTTGCGTTTGCGGGAACTCTTCGGTTCGGAAGGCTGGCCGGCTTGGCTCACGGACGTTGGTCGGGAGGCCGGGTCCACCCCGACGGACCCGACCTCCCGGGGGAAGCTTCCGGATGCGTGCACATCCGGTTGCGAGGTCTGTGCCGGTACTTCGAGGCTGGCGTGACGAAGGTCATAAGTCAACGCTGCCGAACGGGTACCAGCGGAGGGTTGTTACCCACGCCCGTCGGCGGCGAAACCCGCTTTTCGTGAAGAATTTTCTTTGCGAGCCGCGTTAAACGCGGAACCGCTGGTCGAAGACGCGCGAAAGGGGCGGGTGCAGAGTGCACCCGCCCCTTTACCGGAAGCGATCAGCTGGCGTACGCGCGGAGCCGGTCGGCGCGCTCGCCCTGGCGGAGCTTCGACATGACCTCGCGCTCGATCTGGCGGACGCGCTCGCGGGACAGCCCGAAGTGCTTGCCGATCTGGTCGAGCGTGCGCGGCTGGCCGTCGTCGAGGCCGTAACGCAAGCGGATCACGTGCTGCTCGCGGTCGTCCAGCGTTGCCAGTACGCGGCGCAGGTCGTCCTGCAGCAGGCCCGAGATCACGGCGCTTTCCGCGTCCGTTGCCTCGGAGTCCTCGATGAAGTCGCCCAGCGGGGCGTCCTCCTCCGTGCCGACCGGCATGTCCAGGCTTACCGGGTCACGCGAGTGGTCGAGCAGGTCGGAGATCTTGTGCGCCGGGATGCCCGACTCGGCCGCCAGCTCGTCGTTCGTCGCGTCGCGCCCGAGCTGCTGGTGCAGGTCGCGCTTGATGCGGGCCAGCTTGTTGACCTGTTCCACCAGGTGGACCGGGAGCCGGATGGTGCGGCCCTGGTCGGCCATCCCCCTGGTGATGGCCTGGCGGATCCACCAGGTGGCGTAGGTCGAGAACTTGAACCCCTTGGAGTAGTCGAACTTCTCCACCGCGCGGATCAGACCCAGGTTCCCCTCCTGGATCAGGTCGAGCAGCGGCATCCCCCGGCCGGTGTAGCGCTTGGCCAGCGAGACCACCAGGCGGAGGTTCGCCTCCAGCAGGTGGTTCTTGGCCACGTGCCCGTCGCGGACCAGGGCGGAGAGCTCCTTGCGGCGCTTCGGGGTGAGGTTCTCCCCGGTGTCCAGCATGTGCTGGGCGAAGACGCCGGCTTCGATGCGCTTGGCGAGTTCGACCTCGTCGGCCGCGGACAGCAGGGCCGTCTTGCCGATGCCGTTGAGGTAGACGCGCACGAGGTCGGCGGCGGGGCTCTGGGCGTCGAGGTCGGCGTCGGTGAGCGCCCCCACGCTCAGCGACGACGGCTCCTCGGACACCTGAGCCGGGATGCGCTCGCGAATCCCGCGCGACTCGCGTTCGAGAGTCTGGACTGACATTCTGCCTCCCCGGTCACGGGCTGAACGTGCTGCTGCGGTCGTCCCACCGGGTGCGTACCCGCGGACCGGGGCCTGTGGAACCCGGTACGCCGGTCCGGCCGGCTTGGCTGGACATCTGGCACAACGCTCCGGGTTTCCAAAACGTTCCCGGCTCGCCTGAAAAGGAGACGGCTGCCGGCGCGCTCCGGTTGCTCGACCATTGCTGAGCTTTTGCTGAGAACGTCGAGGAGGCGGTGAACCTGAGAATACCGTGTGAATCGGGTCAGGAAGTGAACGGTCCCGCTGTGGTCTAGACCTCTACGAGAACCGTGAACGGACCGTCGTTGACGCTCGAGACCGCCATCATCGCCCCGAAACGCCCCGTGGCGACGGTGGCGCCGCGGCCGCGCAGCTCGGCCACGACGGCGTCCACCAACGGCTCCGCGACCTCCGGCCGGGCGGCCCGCGTCCACGACGGCCGCCGCCCTTTCTTCGTGTCGCCGTAGAGCGTGAACTGGCTCACCACGAGCAGCGGGGCATTCGCCGTGGCGCATGATTCCTCGTCACGAAGCACGCGCAGCTCGTGCAATTTGCGCGCCATCGTCACGGCCTTCGCCGCGTCGTCGTCGACGTGGATTCCCAGCAACACAAGCAAACCCGGCTCGTCGATCGCGCCGACGACCGCACCCGCGACGGTGACGTCCGCCCGGGTGACGCGCGCCGCGACCGCCCTCATCGGCCCGCCGGGACGAGCATCCCGTGCCGGACGAGTTCGCGGACGACGGGCAACGCGGTGGCGGCCAGCTCCGATGCGTCGAGTCCTTGCGAGAACGCGAGGAGCTCGATCAGGTCCTCCAGCGGCAGTGCGCCCCGGCAGCCGGCGAGCAGCCGCGCGGCCAGGTCGTCGACCTCGTGCTGCCAGCCCGGCCCGTCGGTGCGGTGCAGGCGGCGGATCTGCGTCGCCCAGCCCTCGTCGCCGGGTTCCTCGACGCTTTCGAGCAAAACCGTGTCGGGCACCACAAAACGGACATCGAGTAACGAATCCCCTGATTCACGCAGCCATTCCACGCGGTCCAGCCAGCCGGCCGCTTCCGGGCCCAGCGGGTCGTCGTAGGCCTGCCGGAGGTCTTCGCAGACGACGGTCGGGGTTCGCCCGGACGCGCGCCGCAGCGTGACGAAGCCGAAGCCGATGCCCCGGACGTCGTTCGCCGCGAACCAGTCGAGCCACGCCGCCGCTTTCGCCCGGCCTTCCGGCGAGCGCGGGTCGAGGCCCGCGTCCCGTAGCCAGGTGCCGACGTACAGCGCCGGGTCGGCGACGTCGCGCTGGACGAACCACGCGTCGGTCTCGGCGGGCAGCCAGCGGCTCACCCGGTCGGCCCAGTCCTCTTTCCCGGTGTGCACCCAGGAGGCGAGCAGCTGGCCTACGCCGCCCTCGTTGAGGAAGCCGGGCAGCTGCCGGACGACCAGCGCGCTCGCGTCGTCGCCGGCCAGTCCGGAGTCGCGGTAGGTGTAGTCGACGCGGGCCGGCCCGACCACGAACGGCGGGTTGCAGACGACCTGGTCGAACTTCCGCCGCGCGACCGGTCCGAACCACTCGCCGCGCACGAGCTCGACGTCCAGCTCGTTCAGCCGGAAGGTCGCCGCGGCCAGGGAGAGGGCCCGTTCGGAGACGTCCGTGGCGGTCACGCGCTGGGCGTGCCGGGTCGCGTGCAGGGCCTGGACGCCGTTGCCGGTGCCCAGGTCGAGCAGGGTGCCGACCGGGCGGCGGCTGGTCGCGCGGATCAGCGACAGCGACGCGTGGCCGACGCCGAGCACGTGGTCTTCGGGGACGGTGGTGCCGAGCACGTCGGCGTCGAGGTCGGACACGACCCACCAGGAGCCTTCGTCGTCGCCGTGCGGGCGGATGTCGAGCGCGGCCCGGTATCCCTCGGCTGCCGACGAGAGCACTCCCGCGGCCACGGCGTCCTCGGGCGAAAGCGGCGCGAACGCGGCCTTGACCGCGGTCTCCGGCTCGGTGCCGCCCAGCAGGAACAGCCGGATCAGCGTGCCGAGGTCGCCGGCGTCCCGGCTCGCGCGCTCGGCCGGCACCGGCTCGCCGCGGCCCAGCGCCGCGTGCGCGGCCCCGCCGAGGGCAGCCACCACGCCGTCGGCGTCGTAGGAGGTGCGCCGGAAGGCCTCGCGCAGCCGCGCGCAGACGTCGTCGGACAGGTCGGGCAGTACGCTTCGCGTGCTCACGGTGGGTAATGCTGCCACGATGGCCCCCGTGACCCTTGAACGCGCCCTCGCCCCGCTCGACGCGGCGCTGCCCGAGCTCGAAGCGCTGTACATCGACCTCCACCGGCACCCCGAGCTGTCCTTCGCCGAGACCCGCACGGCGGCCGAGCTGGCCCGGCGGCTGGAGCGCGACGGCTACGAGGTGCACACCGGCATCGCCGGCACCGGGGTGCTGGGCGTCCTGCGCAACGGCGAGGGCCCGACGGTGCTGCTGCGCGCCGACATCGACGCGCTGCCGGTCGAGGAGAAGACCGGGCTGTCGTACGCGAGCACCGCCCGCGGGACCGACGAGCACGGCAAGGACGTCCCGGTCATGCACGCGTGCGGGCACGACATGCACGCCACCTGGCTCTCCGGTGCCGCCGCGCTGCTCGCGAAGGGCCGCGACACGTGGTCCGGCACGCTTCAGGTCGTCTTCCAGCCGGGGGAGGAGGGCGCGGGCGGCGCCGCCGCGATGGTCCGCGACGGCCTCTTCGACCGCGCCGGCACGCCCGACGTCGTGTTCGGCCAGCACCTGGTGCCCGGCCCGGCCGGCTGGGTGCTCACCCGGCCCGGCGTGATCATGGCCGCGACGGACACGCTGCGCATCACCCTGCACGGCCGAGGCGGCCACGGCTCGCGCCCGGAGACGACCGTCGACCCGGCCGTGCTGGCCGCGTCCGTGGTGCTCAAGCTGCAGACGATCGTCTCGCGCGAAATCGCCGCGACCGACTCCGCCGTGGTCACCGTCGGCTCGCTGCACGTGGGCACCGCGAGCAACGTGATCGCCGACGACGCCGTGCTGGAGGTCAACGTCCGGTCGTTCGACCAAGCCGTGCGCGAGCGGGTGCTGGCCGCGGTCGAACGGATCGTCAACGGCGAAGCGGCGACGGCCGGCGCGCCGAAGCCGCCCGGCATCGAGCGGTCGGGCGCCTACCCCGTCACCGAAAACGACGAAGCCGCCAACAACGCGCTCACCGAGGTCTTCCGCGGCCACTTCGGCGCCGACGTGGTGCTGCCGGCCCCGCTGGTCACCGGCAGCGAGGACTTCAGCGAGTTCGGCCGCGCGGCCGGCGTGCCGTCGGTGTTCTGGCTGGTCGGCGGCTTCGACCCGCAGACGGTCATCACGGCGATGACCGAGGGCCGGTTCGAAAGCGACATCCCGTCCAACCACTCGCCGCGCTTCGCCCCGGTGCTGCACCCGACGCTGCGCACGGGCATCGAGACGTTGGTCACCGCCGCGCTCTCCCGAATGTCCCACCCAGGTGTCGGATGACCGTCACAGGTGGGACGATGGGACGTGGAGGTGGTGCAGTGACCACGCCCGCCAAGGACTCGGACCCGGTGCTGATCACCGGGGCGGCCCCGTCGTACGAAGAGCAGTTCGCCGCCCGCAAGCGCAAGTACGTGATCATGATGGCCTGCCGGATCCCGTGCCTGATCCTCGCGGGGCTGACCTACCACACCTGGTGGCTCGCGCTGGGGTTCCTGGCGATCTCGGTGCCGCTGCCGTGGGTCGCGGTGCTGATCGCCAACGACCGCCCGCCCCGCAAGTCCGAGAACGTCTCGACGTACCAGCGCGAGGCGAAGGCGATCGAAGGCACCAACCACCGCGTGATCGACGGCTGACGAGCGGCACTTTCACGTGAAAGTGCCGCTTCTGAGGCGGAGCTTTCACGTGAAAGCTCCGTTCTAGACCGGCTGCGGGCCCACCTTCCCGACGGCCAGCGCGCCCAGCCGCGTCCCGTGCCGCAAGATGTCCACAGTGGACTCCCCGGCCAGCCAGCCGGTGAGCACGCCCGCGTCGAACGCGTCACCCGCGCCGGTCGAGTCGATGCACTCGGCCTCGACCGCCGGCACGCTCGTGACGCCGCCGGCGTCGACCCAGCTCGCGCCCTCCAGCCCGGCCGTCACCACGACCGCGCCGACCGTGCCGAGCAGTTCCTTCGCCGACGCCGGGTCCGCCGAGCCGGTCAGCGCGACCAGTTCCTCGGTGTTCGGCATCAGCAGGTCGACGCCGCGGACGTCGTCGAGGAACGCCGCCGGGTCGGTGATGTGCGCGGCGGCCTGCGGGTCGACCGACGTCGTCAAACCCGCTTCGCGCGCGGCGGCCAGGGACGCCAGCCCGGCCGCGCGCGACGGCGGGTCGAGCAGCACGTATCCCGACAGGTGCAGGTGGCTCGCCCCCGCCAGTGCCTCGGCGGTGACGTCCTCGGGGGCGAAGCGCTGGTTCGCGCCGCGGTCGGCGAGCATGCTGCGCTGCCCGGAGCCGTCGACCATCACCACGACGCAGCACGTCGGCGCCTCGGCGTCGACGGCGAACGCGCACCGCACGCCCGCCGCCTCCAGCTCCGCGCGGATCAGCCGGCCGCCGGGGTCGTCGCCGATCCGGGCGACCAGCGTCGTCTCCGCGTCGAGGGAGCGCAGCCACAACGCCGTGTTGGCGCCCGAACCGCCGCCGGTGAAGCGGATCTTCGCGCGCGCGTCCCCGCCGTGCGGCAAGGGCTTGTCGTGCCGGGCGATCACGTCGAGGGCCGCGTCGCCGACCACCACGATGCCGCTCATGCCAGCGCCACCGCGACTTCGGCGGCGAGCTTCGCGTTGTTGAGCACCAAAGCCTCGTTGGCGTCGATGCTCACGCCGCCGCTGGCCGTGTGGAAGTGCTCCAGCAGCACCGGCGTGACGTCGGCGCCGTGGACGCCCTGCTCGGCCACCAGCGCGAGGCCTTCGGCGAGCAGCCGGTCGTGCAGCTCTCTGTCCATTTCGGACGCTTCGGGGATCGGGTTCGCCAGCAGGACACCGGAACCCGCGTACGCGCGGTGCGCGGCGACCACGGCGGCGGCCTGCTTCGGGTCGTCGACCCGCCAGCCGACCTGGTGCCCCGACGAGCGGAGGTAGAACGCCGGGAAGTCGTCGGTGCGGTACCCCAGCACCGGCACCGAGTTCGTCTCCAGCACTTCCAGCGTCGCCGGGATGTCGAGGACCGACTTCACTCCGGAGCAGACGACCACGGTCGGCACCTTCGCCAGCACGCCGAGGTCGGCCGAGACGTCCCACGACTGCGCGGCGCCGACGTGCACGCCGCCGAGCCCGCCGGTGGCGAACATCCCGATGCCGGCCGCGGCGGCCAGCGCCGACGTGCTCGCGACGGTCGTCGCGCCCGAGCGGCCGAGGCCGACGGCCGGGCCGAGGTCGCGCAGCGAGAGCTTGTCGAGCCCGGCGTCCGCCGCGCAGACGCGCTCCAGCTCGGCGGGGGAGAGGCCGACGACGACGCGCCCGTCGAGCACGGCGATGGTGGCGGGGACGGCCCCGCCGTCGCGCACGACGCGCTCGAGCCGCCGGGCGACGTCGAGGTTGCGGCCGGGCGGCAGGCCGTGGGACAGGATGGTGCTCTCCAGCGCGACGACAGGGTGCCCGTCACGCAGCGCCGAGGCGACCTCTTCGTGCAGGTTGAGTGGGGTGGTCACGAGGAACCATCATCGGTGATCGTCCCGGTCGGCGCGCCAGTGGGTCAGCTCGGCGGTGAGGTTCTTTTCCGCAGCGGTCGCCCAGCGTGCCCGCGCGGCTGCGCTGCGGTAGAGCGGCCGGGCGAGCATGCCCTCAAGGACGGCGATGCGGCCTTCGCGCCAGACCTCGTCGGGGTACTTCGCGTACTCCTGGCGCACGCCTTCCGCGTAGATCGCGTAGTCCTGGGCGGGCGCGCCGAGGATGGCCAGGTCCGCGTCGAGGAGCGCGGTGGCGAGGTGGTCTTCCGGTGGGGCGTCGTGCTTGATGGTCGCGAGGATCAGGCCTTCGACGCGCTCGATGTGGGCTTCGGCGACCCCGGCCAAGGCTTCGTGGGCCCAGCGCGCGCTGGCGCGTTCGTCGTCGCCGGGCTTCGCGTCGTAGACGACGTCGTGGGTCCACGCGGCGACGGCGACGATCGCGCGGTCGGTCTCGCCGAGGTCGCCGGCCAGCCAGGCGGAGTCGCGGACGACGGCGGTCGCGTGGTCGAGCGTGTGGTACCGGCGGTGCGGCTCGCCGTAGCGGGCCTGGAGTTCGGGCCAAGCGCCGGAGGTGCCGCCGAGGACGGCGATCGCCTCGGCCCACTCCATCAGTCGAAGATCCCGCGCGGCCGGGCGACCTGGTCGAGCCAGTCGTCGAGCTGCTTCTCCCAGTTCACGTCGGGCTTCATCGTGAACATGCCGAGGAAGTCCTGCCCGCGGCCGCCGAAGCCGCCGGTCTTGCTCACCCGGACCCGCTTGGTCACCTCCAGGACGACGTCCGTGCGGTCCGCCGACGCCAGGAACGTCACCGCCAGCTGCGAGAACACGCTCGCGAAGCGCGGCGAAGGCGTGAAGCGGACTTCCTGGAAGAACGGCAGCTGCTGCTGGGCGCCGTTGATCCGGCCCTGCTCCAGGATCGCCTCGCGGAAGGTGAAGCCGGTGCGGCTCAGCGCGTCGAGGACGCGCTTCTGCGCCGGGAGCGGCTCGATCGCGACGGCGTCGGCGTCGAACGGGTCGGAGACCGACGTCGCCAGGTCGAGCTCGGCCCGGACACCGACCGCCATGCCGGTGAGCGGCTTGCCGTAGACGCTGGTCACCGGCGTCTCCCACGGCAGCGGAACCTCGAACGGGACGCGCACCTGCTGCCCCGCTCGGATGACCTCTTTTCCGACCAGGTGTTGCGTCCCGAAGGGGAGGTCTTCGGTCTTGTCCGCGCCGGGGACCTGGACGCGGGCCAGCAGGGTCACCGCGAGGCCCTTGATCTCCTGGTCGACGTCGCCGCCGGCCAGCAGGACCTCGCCGTGCAGGGGCCGGCCGGGGGTTGCGGTCCGGTCGAGGAGGCGGGCGTCGACCTTGGCCCCGCCCGAGCCGAACGTCGCGAGCACCTTCTGGAACATGCCGCAGATCCTGCCAGGCCGGAGACCTTTCGCGCGGGGACTCAGGCACAATGGCCGGGTGAGCACCGAGACGCTGACGAAGCCGGAAACCACGCCCGAGGGCACGGACACCACCGACGACGACACCCCGAAGATGTTCCACTACGTGAAGAAGAACAAGATCGCCGAGAGCGCGGTCATGGGCAATCACGTGGTGGCGCTGTGCGGTGAGGTCTTCCCGGTGACGAAGTCGCCGAAGCCGGGTTCGCCGGTCTGCCCGGCCTGCAAGGAGATCTTCGACGGGCTGCGCCCGGGGGAGTGACCCCGGCGCCCGGACCCGGCTGACGTCGTCCGCCGGGGCCGGAGGCTGTCCGGAAAGGGACAGATCCCCGAACAAACGTGAAAACCCTTCATAAGACGGGTGTGCGCGGGGTGGGACGCCTGGTAGATCCAGGGCACCAGGTTCCCTCACCCACCGGAGTCGCACATGCGCAGAACCGGGATCGTCCTCGCCGTCGCCGCCCTGCTGACCGCGTTCGCCCCCGCACTGGCCCAGGCCGCCACGGGCTGGACGGAGGTCGGGTCCGACCACGCCCGCGCCCTCGACGAGAGCCAGGGGCTCGCCACCATCGTCCGGCCGTCGGGCACCACGATCCGCTACACCGGGATCGGCACCATCCCCGCCGACCTGAACTCCCAGGGCTGGAACCACGTCGGCGACCCCGGCTCGGCCCAGGGCTGGTACGTCGAGCCCTACCAGCGTGACGACCGCGGCGCGAAGCTCTTCCGCGTCCAGGCCCCGGACGGCTCGTGGGCGAACTACAAGCACAACCTCGAGTCGTGGGAAGCGAACAACAACTCCTTCGCCGCGGTGTCGCCCGACGCGCGCTGGCTGGTGGCGGGGGAGTGGGGCACCATGGACCGGCTCCTGGTCCACCCGATGCCGGGCGTGGTCGCCACCGACCCGGTCGCCAACCTCCCCCTCGCCGGGACGATCCGCCTGGACCACCAGGTCCGCGACGTCCAGGGCTGCGACTTCCAGACGGCGACCCGCCTGCTCTGCGCGTCCGACGACCCGGACGGCAGCCTCTTCGGCACGACGAAGCCGCTGCTGCAGGTGGATCTGGCCGGCCCGCTGTCCGGTTCGGACGTCGCCGGGCACGTGACGTCGCTGGGGCAGCTCCCGCTGCGCAGTGGCTGCAGCGGGTCGTTCGAGGTCGAGGGCATCGACTTCGACGAGCGTGACGGCACCCTGCGCGTGATCGTGATGTCGCCGAGCATCTGCATCCTCTTCGACAGCATGACCTACCGCTTCCGCCAGTGAACGCCGAGGGCCCGGCACTTTCACGTGAAAGTGCCGGGCCTTCGTGCGTTCCGGGACGCGTAGCTTTCACGTGAAAGCTACGTTTTGGGTCAGGCGGTCGGGGCCGGGTCCAGGGACTCCGAGGCCGGGGCCTTCGCCGGGTTCCGCTTGGCTTCGCGACGCGCGCGGCGCCGTTCCTTGCGGGTCTCGACCATCGTGTAGAGCGTCGGGACCAGCACCAGCGTCAGCAGCGTCGAGCTGACCAGGCCACCGATCACCACGATCGCGAGGGGCTGGCCGATGAACCCGCCCTGGCCCGTGATGCCCAGGGCCATCGGGACGAGCGCGAAGATCGTCGCCGCCGCGGTCATCAGGATCGGCCGCAACCGGCGCCGGCCGCCTTCGGTGACGGCGTCAGCGACGCTCATCCCCTCCGCCCGGTACTGGTTGATCAGGTCGATCAGCACGATCGCGTTCGTCACCACGATCCCGACCAGCATCAGCATGCCGATCAGCGCCGGCAGGCCGAGCGCGGTGCCCGTCGCCAGCAGCAGCCCGATCGCGCCGGTCGCCGCGAACGGGATCGACACGAGCAGGATCAGCGGCTGGATCAGGCTGCGGAACGTCGCCACCATGATCAGGAACACGATCGCGATCGCCGCCAGCAGCGCCAGGAACAGGTTCGAGAACGCCTCCTGCTGGTCCTGGCTCACGCCGCCGAGCGAGTACGACGCGCCGCCGGTGAACGTCAGGCCGTCCAGCTTGGACTTGATGTCCGCGGTCGTCTTGCTCAGGTTGTCCCCGGTGTTCTTGGCGGTGACCGTGGTGCTGAGGTCGCCGCCGGTGCGGTGCACCGACGCCGGGCCGTCCACAGTGGACACCTTCGCGACCTCGTCGAGCCGGACGACACCCGTCGCGCCCGGGATCGGCAGGGCCTTCACCTGGCCGACCGTCACCGGCGCGGTGCCGGCGCGCAGCACGATGTCCGTGCGCTGCCCGTCGACCGGCAGCTGCGTCACCGTCCGGCCGGCGATCGCCTGGTTGGCGACCTGGCCGATGGTGCTCGCCGACAGCCCGCGCGCGGCGGCCGCGGCGTCGTCCACCTCGACCTGCACCCGCGGCGAACCGACGGCCAGGTCACTGGACACCTCGGTCAGCCCGGACACCCCGCCCAGTGCCTGCACGACCTGGTCGGACGCGGGCTTGAGCGCAGCCTCCGACGGCGCGGTCACCGTCACCGAGACCTGGTCGGAGTTGAAGCCGGACGCGTCCGCGCCGATCTTGACCTCGCCCAGCTCGGGGCGCGAGGTCAGCTTCGACCGCAGCCGGTCCGACAGCGCGTCGAGGTCGGTGTCCTTCGCGACGGTGACCGAGATGCTGGTGTTGGTCCCGCCCCCGAAACCGAACGCGCCCCCGCCGCCGATGCTGACCTGGTAGGTCTGCACCGCTGGCTCCGCGGCCAGCGCCTGCTCGACGGCCGTCGCCGCCTTCTCCTTCTCCTCGACGCTCGTGCCCGCGGGCAGCTTCTGCGTCATGTTCAGCGTGGTGCCGCCGGACTGGTCCAGGAAGTTCGTGTTCAGCCGCGTCGCGAGCCCGACCGTGCCGGCGAAGATCAGCAGCGCCAGCAGGACGACGGTCAGCCGCCGCTTGGTCGCGAACCGGATCACCGGCAGGTAGGCGCGCTGCAGGAAGCTGCGGCGCTCCTTCTCGACGGCGGCTTCGCGAGCGCGTTCGGCTTCGATGGCGTCCGCCGGGACCTCCGGCCGCTTCAGGAACCAGTACGCCAGCACGGGAACCACGGTCAGCGAGACGAGCAGCGAAGCCAGCAGCGCCACCGTGACGGTGATCGCGAACGGCGAGAACAGCTCGCCGACGAACCCGCCGACGAACGCGATCGGCAGGAACACCGCGACGGTCGTCAACGTGGACGACGTCACCGCGCCGGCCACCTCGCGCACGCCGTCGAGCACCGCCCGCTGCTTCTCCTCGCCGTAACCCAGGTGCCGCTTGATGTTCTCCAGCACCACGATCGAGTCGTCGACCACCCGGCCGATCGCGATCGTCAGCGCGCCGAGGGTGAGCAGGTTGAGCGAGAGGTCGCCGGTCCACAGCGCGATCAGCGCGACGACCACCGACAGCGGGATCGACACCGCGGTCACCAGCGTCGAGCGCACCGACAGCAGGAACAGCAGGATCACGAGCACGGCGAACGCCAGGCCCAGCAGGCCTTCGGTGGTCAGGCCGCTGATCGCGTCCTTCACCGGCGTGCCCTGGTCGAACACGACGCTCATCTCGGAACCGGTCTTCTTCGCCAGGTCCGGCAGCTTGTCGCGGACGGCGTCGGAGATCGCGACGGCGTTCCCGTTGTCCACCATGGTGATCGAGAGGCCGAGGCTGGGCTTGCCGTTGGTGCGCGTGATCGACGTCGGCGGCGCGAAGCCGGTCTGGACGTCGGCGACGTCACCCAGCTTCACCGGACCGCGCGCCGGGGTGCGGGACGCGCCCGCACCCGCGGCGCTCGGTGTGAGGTAGAGGTTGCGGAGGGTGTCCACAGTGGTCTGCCCGCCGCCGACCTGGACGCTCAGCGTCTTGCCGCCCTCGGTCAGCGTGCCGGCCGGCACGGCGGCGCCGGCGGTCTGCAGCGTGGTCGCGATCGACGCCGGGTCGACGCCGGCCGCGGCCAGCTTCGCGTAGTCGAGCGTGATGGTGACGCGCGGCTGCTGCACGCCGGTGACGGTCACCGTGCGGACGCCGTCGATCTTGCGCAGCTCCGGCGCGACCTGGTCGGTCAGCGCGGGCGCGAGCCGCTGCGGGTCACCCGAGGTGCCCGCGGCGACCAGCACGACCGGCAGGTCGTCGGTGCTGCCGGCGGACACGGACGGCTCGGAGCTCTGCGGCAGCCGGGGCCGGACCTGGTTCACCGCCTGCTGGATCTGCGAGACCGCGGCGTCGAGGTCGGTGCCGAACGCGAACTGCGTGACGACGCGCGAAACGCCGTCCGACGACGTGGAGTTGATCTCCTCCAGGCCCTTCAGCCCCTGCAGCGCGCCTTCGAGCGGCTCGGTGACCTGCCGGTCGACCGCGTCCGGCGACGCGCCGGCGTAGGAGGTGACGATCTGGGCCTGCGGGAACTGCAGCGACGGGAACAGCTGCTGCTTGATCTGCGGCAGCGCGAAAGCGCCGAAACCGACGACCACCAGCGCGAGCAGGCCGATCAGGCTTCGGTTGCGCAGGCTCAGTCTGGCCAGCACGGACATGGCTTCGAAAACCCCCTCGGGAATGACGCGACGACCGACGCCGCCGCGCACGACCCGCTGAGCGTGCCATGTCCGACCTGAGGAGCGACTCAGTCTGGGGGTGGATTCCGGGTCGTCCCCTGGGAGGAGACGCGACCCTGAGCAGCGCTGGGTGCCGGTTCGGCCGCGCTCGGTGACGGTGCGTCCTCTTCGGACGGTGCGGCTGCGGGTGGTGCTTCGTCCGCCGGGGTGTCGCCGTTGGCGGAGACGTCTTCGGCGCGCGGGCGCTTGAGCGGCATCGTCGTGCGCTCCCACAGCTTGCGGCCGTCTTCCGAGCGCAGCCGCTCGGAAGCGCGTTCCATTTCCAGCCGCCGCCACTTGCGCCGCTGGCGCCGGGTCGCCTTCGCCGGCCACAGCTCCTGGATCGCGCTGTTGAAGTAGGCGCCGCCGACGACGGCCAGCCCGATGAAGAACATCAGCAGCAGGAAGGCGATCGGCGCGGCGAGCGCGCCGTAGGTGTAGCCGGTCTTGGTGATCCAGTTCAGGTAGATGCGCAGGCCGACCGAGGAGAGCAGGAACACGACCATCGCGAGCACCGCGCCGGGCAGCCCGCGGTGCCACGGCAGCTTCCGCGGCAGGGCCAGTTTGTACAGCGTGGTCAGGGCGAGGGTGATCATCACCCCGAGCGTCGGGAAGTAGAGCGCGCTCACCCAGGACGCCACGGTCGGGCGCCAGTCGGCCGGGAAGAACTCCGGCAGCAGGTCCGGGCCGATCGCCAGCAGCGGCAGCCCGACGACCAGGATCACCAGGCCGCACAGGTAGAGCAGCAGCGCGAAGATCCGCTGCCAGACGTCGTTGCGGACGCCGTACTGGTCGTGGGCGACGGTGATCGCGTCCACGAAGGACGACATCGCCGACGAACCCGCCCACAGCGAGATCAGGAAGCCGACCGAGACGATTTCGCCCTTGCCGACGGTGAGGATGCTGTTCACGGTCGGTTCGATGATGTCGTGCACGGCGTTCTGGCTGAACACGGTCCGGCAGAAGCCGATGATGCGGTCGTGCACCGCGGCGACGACGTCCTGGCCGAACCACTCGCCGACGAACCCGAGCGAGCCGAGCAGCCCGAGCAGCAGCGGGGGCAGCGACAACGTCTGCCAGAAGGCCGCTTCGGCGGCCTCGGAGAAGATGTTGCCTTCCCAGGCCTTGGCGAGCGTGCGCGTGAGGAGGCGCCACGGCCCCCTGCGGGCCACCTTCGTCGCTGCGGACGGCTGCACCTCACCCATGACGTGTCCAGCATGGTCCATCCGTGCTGATTTGGCTCGTCACACCCCCTGCGGCCGGGCGTGTCGGGGGACATCACCCGTGCCGGTGCCCGGAACTGTCGGACCCGGCCGGTAGACTCGTCCCAGTGCCCTCACCGCAGCCGCCAGCTTGGTTGTCACAGCCGAAGTCGGTACCACAGTGAGGGTTTTCGCACGTCAAAGGCATGAGCGAGGGGGAGGACCGGCATGACGGAGACGCAGCTCGGGGCGCCTCCCGCGGAGAAGGACTCGACCGCGCGCCCGCTGCGGGCGTGGCAGCGGCGGGCGCTCACGAAGTACCTGACGCGGCGGCCGAAGGACTTCCTCGCGGTGGCGACGCCCGGTGCCGGCAAGACGGTGTTCGGCCTGCGGATCGCCGCCGAGCTGCTGAGCGACCGCACGATCGAGGCGGTCACCATCGTGACCCCGACCGAGCACCTCAAGCACCAGTGGGCGGCCTCGGCCGCCGCGGCCGGCATCGCCATCGACTCGAACTTCCGCAACACCACCGGCGTCACGTCGTCGGACTACAACGGCGTCGCGCTGACGTACGCGCAGGTCGCGGCGCACCCGAACCTGCACCGGGTGCGCACGGAGAACCGCAAGACGCTCGTGATCCTCGACGAGATCCACCACGGCGGCGACTCGAAGTCCTGGGGCGACGCGATCCGCGAGGCCTTCACCCCGGCGGTGCGGCGGCTGTCGCTGACCGGGACCCCGTTCCGGTCCGATGACTCGGCCATTCCGTTCGTCACGTACGAGCCGGACGCGGGCGGGTTCCAGCGCAGCAAGGCCGACCATTCGTACGGCTACGCGGACGCGCTGGCCGACGGCGTGGTCCGGCCGGTGGTCTTCCTCGCGTACTCGGGCGAGGCGTCCTGGCGCACGAGCGCGGGCGAGGAGTTCACCGCCCGCCTCGGCGAGCCGCTGACGGCGGAGCAGAACGCCCGCGCCTGGCGCACGGCGCTCGACCCGGCGGGCGAGTGGATCCCGGCGGTGCTGCAGGCGGCCGACACGCGGTTGTCGCAGGTCCGCCAGCACGTGCCGGACGCGGGCGGCCTGGTGATCGCGACGGACCAGGAGTCGGCGCGGGCGTACGCGAAGATCCTGGAGCGCATTTCGGGCGAGATGCCGACGCTGGTGCTCTCGGACGACCCGAAGGCGTCGGGCCGGATCAAGGAGTTCTCGGAGACGAAGGAACGCTGGATAGTGGCGGTCCGCATGGTCTCGGAGGGCGTCGACGTTCCGCGGCTGGGGGTCGGCGTGTACGCGACGAGCGCGTCGACGCCGCTGTTCTTCGCCCAGGCGATCGGCCGCTACGTGCGGGCGCGCAAGAAGGGCGAGACGGCGAGCGTGTTCCTGCCGTCGGTGCCGGTGCTGCTGGAGCTGGCGAGCGAGCTGGAGGCGCAGCGCGACCACGTGCTGGGCAAGCCGCACCGCGAGAAGGAGGGCTGGGAGGACGAGCTCCTGGCCCAGGCCAACCGCACCGAGGACGAGCCGGGCGAGGAAGAGAAGGCGTTCACGTCGCTGGGCGCCTCGGCCGAGCTCGACCAGGTCATCTACGACGGCAACTCGTTCGGCACGGCGGTGTTCTCGGGGTCGGACGAGGAGCAGGAGTACCTGGGCCTGCCGGGGCTGCTCGAGCCGGACCAGGTCCGCGCGCTGCTGCGGAAGCGGCAGGAAGAGCAGGTCGCGGACGAGAAGCGCCGCAAGCCGGCGAAGGAAGAGGCCCCGGCCCCGGCGGCTCGGCCCCAGTCGGTGAGCGAGCGGCTGGGTGCGCTGCGGAAAGAGCTGAACGCGCTGGTGGGGATGTACCACCACCGCACGAAGAAGCCGCACGGCTCGATCCACAACGAGCTGCGGCGGGTCTGCGGCGGCCCGGTGACCGCGATGGCGACCGTCGAGCAGCTCGAAGAGCGGATCGTGACGCTGCGGTCCTGGTAGGGGGGTGGCCCGAACCGACTTCGGGCGAACCCGACCCGGCCGGGCAAGCGCCCCAATGTGGCCTTCGGTGCGTCTGACGCACCCAATGTGGCCTTCGGTGCGTCAGACGCAACCAATGTGGCCTTGGGGCGCTCCGGACCGGACCTCGCCCGCTCAGCCGCGCCGACCATGGAACCGGATAAATCCCCTAGTCGTCGCGCCCAACCCGCGCCGCCATCCGCACCGACCACGAACCGGACAAATCGCCTCGTCGTCGCGCCCAACCCACCCGGCACCCCCGCCCCCGCCGAGCCCGCCTCCGAACGCTCGTGAGCGCCGTCGGGGGTCGCCCGGCCGGCTGAACTCCGCCGTCACCGTCCGTTCCTGGTAAGTACCAGCCGCCCGGCGACCGTCCGTACCCCCTCCGTCACCGTCCCACTGCCCGAGCGTCCCCCGTCCGATGGCCCGCCGGGCACCTTTCGCTCCGAAGTTCGCAAGTCGGCGACCAATCAGCGGCCCAGAACGTGGGTTCGCCACCACTCCGCGGCGGATTGCGCTGAGTACACCCCGGCGGAGTACCTTCAAGCCGCGAAGAAACCTGGATGTAACAGAGGGTGAGTGCTGGCGATCACATCGTCAGCGGATCTACTCTTTCCGGGCGACGCTCAGCCTGTGTTGCCGAACCGTGTCCAATTGGTGTCATTTAATCGATCCAGCTATCTTCCCCGCAGCCGCTCAGCGGCATATGTTGTCGCCCACAACATATGCGCGTCGGTGCGCCGGGACCCTCCGGATCACCGCCTCGCAGGGCCCGAGACGACGTCGACGGCCCGCTCGTCACCAATGCTTGGATCCGGAAGGAACGAGGATGCGCAGCAGAACCCTTACCCTCCTCGCCGCCACGGTGAGCACCGGCCTGGTGCTGACCGCTTGCGGTGCCAACAGTTCAGACAGCGGGGGCACGGGGAGCAACTCCGCCTCCTCCTCCGCGCCGGCCGCCGGTGGCGGTGCCAGCGGCAAGGTCGGCGTCATCCTCCCGGAGACCGCCACCTCGGCCCGCTGGGAAGCCTTCGACAAGCCGATGCTGACGGCCGCGCTGACCGCTCAGGGCTTCGAGGTCGACGTCCAGAACGCCCAGGGCGACAACCAGAAGTTCTCGACCCTGGCCGACGGCTTCATCAGCTCCGGCGTCAAGGTCCTGGTCATCGCCCCCGGTGACCCGGCCGTCGGTGCGGCGGTCGAGGCCAAGGCCAAGACCGCGGGCATCCCGGTCATCGACTACGACCGCCCGAGCCTCGGCGGCTCCGCCGACTACTACGTCTCGTTCGACAACGAGAAGGTCGGCCAGCTGCAGGGCCAGGCCATGGCCGACGCGCTGAAGAGCAAGCCGGGCGCGGGTTTCGTCCAGATCGAGGGCGCCCCGACCGACAACAACGCCACGCTGTTCACCAAGGGCCAGGACTCCGTCCTCGACCCGCTGGTCGCGTCGAACACCCTGAAGCGCATCCAGAAGCAGCCGATCAACGACTGGGACAACCAGCTCGGCGGCACGACGTTCGAGCAGATCTTCACCGCCAACGGCGGCAAGGTCGACGGCGTCGTCGCGGCGAACGACGGTCTGGCCGGCGCGGTCATCACCATCCTGAAGAAGAACGGCCTCAACGGGAAGGTCCCGGTCACCGGCCAGGACGCGACCGCCGACGGCCTGATGGCGGTCATGCGCGGCGAGCAGTACATGACGGTCTTCAAGCCGATCAAGGAAGAGGCCGAGTCGACCGCCAAGCTGGCCGCCGCCCTGGCCAAGGGTGACACCGCCGGTGCCGACGCGATCGCGACGGCCAAGCTGCACGACCCGAAGAACAACCGTGACATCAAGTCGGTCCTGCTCACCCCGCAGACGATCCTCGAGAAGGACGTCAAGACCGTCGTCACCCAGGGCTACGTGAAGGCCGCCGAGATCTGCGGTGGCGACCTCGCCGCCAAGTGCAGCACGCTCGGCATCTCCTGAGCCGCCTGTAGTACCCCATGAACAGCCGGGCCGGGACGCGCACCCCGACGGCGCGTCCCGGCCCGGTCCCCACCCAGGAGAAAAGCCAGCCATGAGTGAGCCCATTCTCGAGATCAAGGGCCTGAACAAGAGCTTCGGCCCCGTCCACGTCCTCCACGACGTGGACTTCGACGTGCGTGCCGGGGAAGTGACCGCCCTGGTCGGCGACAACGGCGCCGGCAAGTCGACCCTCGTCAAGTGCATCGCCGGCATCCACCCGTACGACTCGGGGGCCGTGCGGTTCAACGGTCAGGACGCCCACATCCGCGGTCCGAAGGACGCGGCCGACCTCGGCATCGAGGTCGTCTACCAGGACCTCGCGCTCGCCGACAACCTCGACATCGTGCAGAACATGTTCCTCGGCCGCGAGCGCGGGAGCAGCTGGAAGCTGGACGAAGCCAGCATGGAGAAGGCCGCCCGCGAGACGCTGGCCTCCCTCTCGGTCCGGACGGTCAAGTCCGTCCGCACGCCGGTCTCCTCGCTGTCCGGTGGTCAGCGCCAGACCGTCGCCATCGCGAAGTCGGTGCTGTGGAACAGCAAGGTCGTCGTGCTCGACGAGCCGACCGCCGCGCTGGGCGTCGCGCAGACCCGGCAGGTGCTCGACCTGGTCCGCCGGCTCGCCGAGCAGGGCCTGGGTGTGGTGCTGATCAGCCACAACATGGCCGACGTGTTCGAGGTCGCCGACCGCATCGCCGTGCTGTACCTCGGGCGGCTCGTCTCCGAGGTGCACACCAAGGACGTCACCCACGGCCAGGTCGTGGAACTGATCACCGCCGGTCGCTCCGGTGACCTCGGCCTGGCCCGGCCCGAAGCCGTGGTCCTGTGAGCGGGAAGAAAGAACCGGAAATGACTGAAACCCCTGCCAAGAACGAGGTCGGCACCCCGGCCGACGCGCTCGCGCAGACCCAGACCTCGTCCGCGGCGATCACCGACTTCGGCATCGACACGACATCGATGTCAACCGGCGAAGCCGTCCGCGACTACTTCGCGCGCCTGCGTGCGGGTGAGCTCGGCGCGCTGCCGTCGCTGTTCGGCCTGCTCGTGCTCGTCATCCTGTTCAGCGCGCTGTCGGACAACTTCCTGACCCTCGCGAACATCGCCAACGTCTTCCCGCAGGGCGCGGGCGTGATCATCATCGCGATGGGCATCGTCTTCGTCCTGCTGCTCGGGGAGATCGACCTCGCCGCCGGTGTGGCCTCGGGCACCGCCGCGTCGGTGATGGCCCTGCACTACGTGCACGCGGGCAACCTGCTGGGCTCCATGGGCTCCGGCGTCTTCATCACGTTCATCGCGGTCCTCGCCGTGGCCATGCTGCTGTCGGCCTACCAGCGGATCTGGGCCGGCGCCGCGTTGTCGCTGGTCGGGTTGCTGATCGTCGCGATCGGCGTCCCCGCCAACGCCTGGCTCGAGATCCTGCTGGCCATCTGCGTCGGCACCGCGATCGGCTGCATCACCGGCTTCCTCGTGTCGAAGATCGGCATGCCGTCCTTCGTCGTGACGCTGGCGCTGTTCATCGTGTGGCAGGGCGTCCTGCTGCAGTTCATCGGTGAGGGCGGCACGATCGGCATCACGAACTCGGACGTGCTGTACAAGATCGCCAACGGCAACCTGAACATCCTGGGCAGCTGGATCTTCTTCCTCGTCGCGGCCGGCGGCTTCGCCGTGGTCACGCTGCTCAGCCACTTCCGGCGGCTCCAGCGCGGCCTGGTCGTGCAGCCGACGGCGCTGGTGATGATCAAGGTCGGCGCGCTCGTCGTGCTGTCCGCGATCGGCACCTGGCTGCTGACGATCAACCGCTCGCCGAACAAGACCGTCGTCACGATCGAGGGCGTCCCGTACGTCATCCCGATCATGCTGGTGCTGCTGGTGGCCGGGACCTACGTGCTCAACCGGACCAAGTACGGCCGGTTCGTCTACGCGGTCGGCGGCAACAAGGAAGCCGCCCGCCGCGCCGGTATCGACGTGCCGAAGATCCGCGCGAGCGTGTTCGTCATCGGCTCGGCGGTCGCGGCCATCGGCGGCATCGTCGCCGCGTCGAAGGTCGGCTCGGTCAGCCCGCAGTCCGGTGGCCTCAACACGCTGCTGTTCGCGGTGGGTTCGGCCGTCATCGGCGGCACGTCGCTGTTCGGCGGCAAGGGCCGGGTGTCCGACGCGGTCGTCGGTGGCCTGGTGATCGCCGTGGTCATTAACGGGCTCGGCCTGCTCAAGCAGCCGGCCGCGGTGGTCAACATCGTCACCGGTCTGGTCCTGTTGCTCGCCGCCACGGTCGACGCGCTGTCCCGGCGCCGCGCGGCTGCGTCGACTCGCTGAACCAGCATGGGATGATCAAGCCCGTGTCCAGCTCACCCGTTGCCAGACCTGACGAGGTGCGCCGGCACAACCGCACGACCCTGCTCCGCCTGCTGCACGTCGGCGGGCCGAGCACCCGGGCGACCCTGGCCGCCGAGCTGGGGCTCAACCGGAGCACGATCAAGACCCTCGTCGACGGGCTCGCCGAAGCCGGTGTCGTCGAGGAGAAGGTGCCGAGGCCGGGACGAGGGGCGGGCCGCCCCTCGCTCCTGGTCCTGCCCCAGCCGCACGCGGCGGTCGTGCTCGCGGTCGACCTGCAGGTCGAGCACGTCGCGATCGCGCTGGTCGGGCTGGGCGGCCAGATCCTGGGCCGCAACAGCTGGAACCTGCGGGGCCGGATGGGGCAGCCCGACGAGGTCATCACGCACGTCATCGAGTCGACGGCCATCCTGGCCGGCGACCTCGACGTGACCCCGGTGGCGGCCGGGGTGTCGGTGCCCGGCGTCATCCGGCGGGCCGACGGGTACGTGCACGAGGCGCCGAACCTGCGCTGGACCGACGTCGCGCTCGGCGAGCGGCTCGGCGGGGTGCTGCAGATCCCGATCCTGGTCGGCAACGACGCCGAGTTCGGCGCGGTCGCCGAGCACCTGCGCGGGGCGGCCCGCGGGGCGTCCGACATCGTGTACATCTCGGCGGACGTCGGGGTCGGCGGCGGTGTCATCGCCGAAGGCTCGGCGCTGCGCGGCGGCTCGGGGTACGTCGGCGAGATCGGGCACATGGTGATCCGCCCGGACGGCCGGCCCTGCTACTGCGGCAGCAGCGGCTGCTGGGAGACCGAGGTCGGCGAGGCGGCGCTGTGCCGGGCCCTCGGGCTGCCGGAGGACACCCCGCGTGGGGCGATCCTGTTCGAGCTGCGCGAGCTGGGCCGCGACCCGGAGGCGGCGCTGACGCGGCTGGCGGAGTTCGCCGAGTGGCTGACGCTGGGGCTGATCAACGTCGTCAACCTGCTCGGGCCGCAGCTGGTGATCCTCGGCGACCTGCTGACGGTGCTGCCGGAGGCGGTGCTGAGGCACGTCGGCGCGGAGGTCCGGCGGCGCAGTCTGGTCAGCCGGGCGGTCGGTGGCACCCGGATCGTGAGTTCCGCGTTGGGAGCCGATGTGAAGCTGCTCGGCGCCGCGGAAGTGGCGTTCGAAGTCGTGCTGGATTCTGTCTGATTTTCTGTCCGCTTTCGTGTCCGTAATCACTGCGGATCGGTGTCTTGCCGTGATATCGGCCACGCAGTTTGCAAGATGCAGAAAGGCGGCCGGCGCCTGTGCGCACCGGCCGCCTTTCGCGTCTGGGTCGTTACCGCTGGATGTCGGCGGACAGTTCCTTGAGCTTGGCCTCGTGCTCGCGGGCGTGGTGCCCGCAGAAGAGCAGTTCGCCACCTCCGGAGAGGATGGCTCGTACCTGAGCTGCAGCTCCGCACCGGTCACAGCGGTCGGCGGCGGTCAGTTCGGGGCGGGTGAGCGTCGGCGATGTCATGGGGGTCTCCCTCCGTCCCGGCACCGGTCGCCCGGTGCCATCGATCCAGCTACGCCCACTTCGGGACTGATGCCGGTGGCTACGATCGCCTCCGGCTCCGCGGTGTTCGTGCTTCCACTCTTGCAGACGTTTCGCGGCCCGCAAGTGTTCCCGCGCCGGTGGGACCTGAGTCACGCCGATTTACCCCGGATGTCGTAGCCGCGTCCCGCAATGCAGGAGACGAATACCCGGAGAGTTACGTTTTCCGTGGTCAGGCACCATGAGGTGGTGAGCACGGTGACTTCGCCGCGACGGCATTCCGCGGTACCCGCGCCGCTCTTGTTCGTTCTCAGCGGAATTTCGATGTACGCGGGAGCGGCCATCGCGGTCGACCTGTTCGGACACGCGACCCCGGCGGGGGTGGCGTGGCTCCGGTGCCTCGGGGCAGCGGTGGTCCTGCTGGCGTGGCGCCGCCCGGGCCGGGCGGCGTGGCGCGGCCGCGGGCTGTGGCTGGCGATCGTGTTCGGCGTGGTGACGGCGGGCATGAACGTGCTCTTCTACGAGGCGATCGCCCGCCTCCCGCTGGGCACGGTGGTGGCGATGGAGTTCGCCGGCCCGGTCCTGGTGGCGGCGTTCGGTTCCCGGTCGCTGCGGGACGTGCTGGCGGTGGTCCTGGTGGCGGCCGGGGTGGTGGCGATCGCGGACGTCCAGCTGTCGGGATCGGTCGCGGGAGTGCTGTTCGGACTGGGCGCGGCGGCGGCTTGGGCGGGGTACATCGTGCTGGGGAAGCGGGTGGCCACGTCGTCTTCGTCGGGCTTGGACAGTCTGGCGATCGGCTTCACGGCGGCGACGGTGGTGCTGTCGCCGCTGGCCTTCGGGACGGGTGCGGTGTGGTCTTCGCCACGGATGCTGCTGCTGGGGGTCGGAGTCGGGGTGTTGTCGACGGTGGTGCCGTACGCGTTGGACCAGGTCGTGCTGCGGCGGCTGGGACAGGGGCGGTTCGCGGTGCTGTTGGCGTTGCTGCCGGTCACGGCGGGGGTGATGGGGTTCGTGTTGCTGGGGCAGGTGCCGTCGGTGCCGGAGGCCGTGGGGACGGCGGCGGTGGTCGTAGGGGTGGCGTTGCGGAGCCGGGACGGGGCGGTGCCGGAGCCACCGGGCTGACGCGGGCCGGACCTCATGAACGACTCGTTCATGTCGTGGGACGCGGTGAACGACTCTTTCATGCCGTCGGCGCCGGCCGGCGGGCTCGCTCGACGCCCTGGACGGCCGTCCGAAGGCCGCGGTCGCGACCTTCACGTCGCTGCCGCAGCCGCCGGTGAACCGCGCGACTCCCACTTCGCCGGGACGCTGGTGAGCTGAACGGGTCGTTCATGACGTGGGGCGGCAGGGGCCCGGCAAAGTCGCGCCGGCTCGCCTCGCGGCGGCGCAGGCGTAGTCGGTCGCCCACCGGCCGGCCACTGAGACTGGACCGGTTGCCCACAGGCCGGCCGTGATGTGGACAACCAGGCCCGTCCGGCCGCGGGGCCTGGTTGCGTGGGTGGGTTGCGTTCGACCTCGTGCGACGGCACCGGAGGCTTCGGGGCCTTACAAGCGCACCGAGGGAGGCGTGGCCGAGTCCGGGTCGCCACCGAGGCTGTTGCCCCGCCCCATGGGAACGAGCGTCGCGAATGACCCATTGGGGACCTCGGAGGTCCCGAATGTGCCTTTCGTTGCTGTTGCTGCTGCCGCCGCTGCTGCCGCTGCTGCCGCCGCTGCTGCTGCCGCTGCCGCTGCCGCTGCCGCTGCTGCGCAGCCGAGGCCGATTGCCCACAGGCCGGCCGTGATGTGGACAACCAGACCCGCCCAGCCCCGAACCGCGGCTTTTCGTCCGACCCCGCCGATACGCTGGACAAGGGCACGCCCCCCAGGGAAGGGCGGGGTGTGTCGGCGGACCGGATCGTGATGGCCGCCACCGTCGGTGACCGGGATACTTACCCCGGGCGGCACGGAAGCAGGTGACCATGACCAAAGCGGCGTCGGCGGCGGCGAAGGACTTCGCGGCCGCCGGAGTGGGCGGGGTCCACCTCGCCTGGGCCGACAACAACGGCATCCCTCGCTCGCGGATCGTCCCCATCGCCGGTCTCGCCGAGGCCGCCACCCGGGGTGTCGGGGCCACCTCGCTCTTCGCCGTCTTCGACAGCCATGACGCCATCACCTACGCACACCCGGGGCTCGCTACCCCGAGCGGGGACATCCGGCTCGTGCCCGTCGTCGAGCGGTTGCGGCGGCTTGCCGGGCAGCCCGCGCTCGCCTGGGCGCCCGCTCGGCAGGTCACCCAGGACGGTGCGCCTTGGCCGTACTGCCAGCGGGCCGTCCTCGAAGCGCAGGTCGCCGAAGGTGCGCGCCGCGGGTTGGAGTTCCGGGCCGGCTACGAGCTCGAGTTCGCCGTCGCGCCCGCAGGCAGCGCCGGTGTCACCGAGAACCCCGGGCACCCCGGGCCCGCCTACAGCCCGCACGCCCTCATCGGCCTCGATGGGTTCGTCGCCGCCCTCCTGCACGACTTCGCCGCCAACGGCCTGCGGATCGGGCAGCTGCACGCCGAGTACGGCGTCGCGCAGCTCGAACTTTCCCTCGCCGCGACCGATCCGGTCTCCGCCGCCGACGACCAGCTGCTGGCCCGGCAGACCATCCACGCCGCCGCCCGGACGCACGGCCTCGTCGCCAGCTTCGCGCCGCTGGTCGGGCTCGGCGCCGCCGGCAACGGCTGGCACCTGCACACCTCCGTGCGGCGCAGAGGCCGCAACCTCCTCGAGACCGGCGGCGACGGCAAACCGGACGACGACGGCTACCTCGCCGGGCTCCTGCGCGACCTCCCGGCCCTGACCGCGATCACCGCGCCGAGCGTCCCGTCGACCCTGCGGCTGCGCCCCGGTTACTTCGCGGGCGCGTACGCCTTCTGGGGCGTCGAGAACCGCGAAGCGCCGCTGAGGTACGTGCCGGGCTCGCCGCTGCTCGGCGCCGACCACGCGAACGTCGAGCTCAAGACGTCCGACGCGTCCGCCAACCCCTACCTCGCGCTGGCCGTCGTGCTCGCCGCCGGGATGGCCGGCCTCGAGGACGCGGCCGCGTTGCCCGAGCCGATCGCCGATGACCCGGGTGGCTGGACCGAAGGCGAACGCGAAACGCGCGGCGTGCGCCGGCTGCCGGCCGACACCGCCGAACAGGACGCCGCGCTGCTCGCCTCACCGCGGATCGCCGGCGTGCTCGGCGAGGAGCTCCTGGGCGCCTTCCGCGCGGTCCGGGCGTCGGACGCGGCGTGGGCGGCCGAGCGGAGCGTCGAAGAGATCGTCGCCGCACACCTGTGGCGCTATTGAGGACCGGAAAAGGAAGTCGCTGAGGGGATCGATGTCTTCGGGGATCGACGGCGGGCAGCTCGACCTGTCCGGGGTGCGGTGGCTGCCGGGCGGGGCCCGGCTGGCCGCGGTGGCCCAGGCGGAGCTGCCCCAGAAGGACGGCTTGGCCGCGGCGTTCTGCGGCCTCGCGGCGCTGCGCGCGGCCGGGCTCGACGTGCCCGACCAGGACGCCGTCGCGGTGGCCGCGGGCACGGTCCGGGGGCCGGTCGTGCGCCCGCCGGGCGAGGCGGGGCGGCCGGGCTTCCGGCTGCCCGTGCCGCAGGTCGACGACCCGGCCGCGGCGGGAACGCGCGTCTCCGGGCTGGCCACGGCGATCGGCGCGCTGTCGGGCGGGGCCCTCGCGACCGTGCCGGTGACGGGGGAGTGGACCACCGAGACGCTCTTCGACCTGCTGACCGGCCTGTGGGACGTCCCGCGCGTCGCGGTGCTCGCCCGGATCGACGCCGCCGAGCTCGGCGCCCACGACACCCCGGAACGCGCGCTGCTCGACTACCTCGACACCGGCGTCCCGCCACTGTGGACGTCGCGCTGGCGGCCGCCCGGCGGCCACTTCGTGCTCGTGGCCGGGATCCGGATCGGCGCCGAAGGCACCCTTTTGTCCATTGTGGACACTTATCCGTCGTTCGGGGACAACGGGATCCACGACCAGCCCGTCGAGTGGGTGACGGCGGCGCTGGCCGGGCTGGGCGTGCTGGTGGTCGTCGACGCGGACCAGGTGGCCGTGACGCGCGAGGCGGTCCGCGTCGCCGGCCTCAGTCCGTCCTACTGGGACTGACTTCCGCGTCGCCCGCGAAGCGGGAATGCCTGCGGCCGTAGGCGAAGTAGATCACCAGGCCGATCAGCAGCCACACGGCGAACCGGATCCAGGTCAGCACGTTCAGGTTGAGCATCAGGTAGAAGCACGCCAGCGCGGCGAGCGCCGGGACCACCGGGGAGAACGGCACCCGGAACGGCCGGTCGAGGTCGGGCCGGCGGCGGCGCAGCACCGGGACCGCCACCGCCACGATGATCATCGCCGAGAGCGCGCCGATGCTGACCATGTCGGCCAGCTCGGAGATCGGGATGAACGCCGCCAGCACCGCGATCAGCGCGGCGCCGCCGATGGTCATCCGGTGCGGCGTGCCCCACTTCGGGTGCGCGGTGCCGAGCGCCTTCGGCAGCAGGCCGTCGCGGCCCATCGCGAAGCCGATCCGGCCGATCGTCACCAGCTCGACCATCATCACCGACGTCAGGCCGGTCACCGCGCCGAGCGAGATGAGCGCGCCGACCCAGTGCTGGCCGACCTTGTCGAACGCGTCGGCCAGCGGCGCGCCGGTGTCGATGTCGGTGAACGGGATCATGCCGGTCAGCACGATGGAGACGCCGATGTAGAGCAGCGCGCACACGCCGAGCGCGCCGAGGATGCCGACCCGGAGGTCCTTCTTCGGGTTCAGCGTCTCCTCGCCGAGGTTCGCGAGCGCCTCGAAACCGGTGTAGGCGAAGAAGACGATCGCGGCGGCGGTGACCATCCCGGCGATGCCGTAGACCGACTGCTCCAGGCCGAGCGCGGCCTGCACGATCGGCTGCTCCAGCACCGTCGACCCGTTCGCGGGCGGCTGGGCGGGCGGGATGAACGGCGTCAGGTTCGCGCCCTTGACGAAGAACAGGCCGACCGCCAGCACCAGCACGCACACGGCGACCTTCACGCACACGAGCAGGTTGGTCAGCCAGGCCGACTCCTTGATGCCCAGCACGGCGACGACGGTCAGCACGGCGATGATCAGCACCGCGCCGACGTTGACCTTCGCGTCCTCGCCGAACCACTCCGGCGACAGCCCGAGCAGGTTGGCCAGGTAGCCGGACCAGCCGCGCGACACCACGGCGGCGCCGAGCGCGAACTCCAGCAGCAGGTCCCAGCCGATGATCCAGGCGAAGACCTCGCCGAGGGTGGCGAAGGCGTAGGTGTAGGCGCTCCCGGCCGTCGGCACGCTGGAGGCGAGTTCGGCGTAGCAGAGCGCCGCGAAGCCGGCGACGACCGCGCCGAGCACGAACGACAGCGTCACCGACGGCCCGGCGTGGGTCTTCGCCTCGACACCCGCGAGGGTGAAGATGCCGGTGCCGATGATGATCCCGACGCCGAACCCGACCAGGTCGCGGCCGCGCAGCCGCCGCTTGAGCTCCCCGGAGTCCTGGCGCTTCAGGACTTCGTCCACGTTCAAGGTTCTCCGCACGCCCATGGGGAGAAGTTAGAAGGTCACGCTCCTTTCCGCAGCGTGGCCGCGGAGTGACATACCCCGTGCGGATGGCGGGATCGGCCCGGCACCGGAATGCTGGTGCCGTGCCCGACGAGATCCCCGCCCGCAGCGCCCTGCACCAGCTCGCCGACCGCTACGGCGTCGCCACCCGGTACGAGAACGCCGACCAGGTCTGGGTCGAGGTCGAAGACGACGTCGTCGTCGCCGTTCTCGGGCAGTTCGGGGTCGACGCCACCAGCGACGACGCCATCGCCCGGGCACTCGACGCGCGCGAAACCCCCGGAAAGCTGCCCCCGACGATCGTCGTGAAGGAAGGCAGTACGCGGAGCCTCGGGACCAACGCCGAGATCTTCCTCGAAGACGGCGGCCGGCGGGTCACCGCCGGCGAGCTGCCCGGGGACCTGCCGCTCGGCTGGCACCGGGTCGTCACCGCCGACCAGGACGTCGTGCTCGCCGTCGTGCCCGCGAAGCTGCCGGACGTCCCGCCCGCCTGGGGCTGGATGCTGCAGCTCTACGCGCTGCACTCGGCCGGCTCGTGGGGCATCGGCGACTACGCCGACCTCGCCACCTTCGCCGCCCGCTCGGCCTCGGAACTCGACGCCGGCGTGCTGCTGGTCAACCCCGTCCAGGCCTTCAGCCCCGCCCACCCCGTCGAACGGTCGCCCTACTCGCCCGCGAGCCGCCGCTTCGCCAACCCGATCTACCTGCGCGTCGCCGCCACCGAGACCTACGCGCGGGCCGATGCCGCGACGCGGGAGGCCGTGGACTCCCTGGCCCCGGACGGCGAGGGCGAACTGATCGACTACGACGGCGTCTGGACGGCCAAGCGGGCCGCGCTCGAGCTGCTCTGGCCGCACCGCGTCGAGGAGCTGCCCGAGGACCGGGATCTGCGGGACTTCGCGCTCTTCTGCGCCCTGGCCGAGCAGCACGGCGCCGACTGGCGGGACTGGCCGGAGCCCCTGCGCGACCCGGCCGCCCCCGAAGTCGAGAAGGCCCGCGAAGAGCTGAAGGAACGCGTCGGCTTCCACACGTGGCTGCAGCACCTCTGCCGGGAGCAGCTGGAGGCCGCCCGCAAGGCGGCGAAAGACGCCGGGATGACCGTCGGGATCGTGCACGACCTGCCCGTCGGCGTGCACCCCGGCGGGGCCGACACCTGGGCGGTGCGGGACGTCTTCGCCGCCGACGTCCGCGTCGGCGCGCCGCCGGACGCGTTCAACCAGCAGGGCCAGGACTGGAACCTGCCGCCGTGGCGGCCGGACAAGCTGGCCGAGGCCGGGTACGCGCCCTTCCGGGACGTCATCCGCGGCGTGCTGCGCTACGCCGACGGCATCCGCGTCGACCACATCGCCGGGCTCTGGCGGCTGTGGTGGATCCCGCCGGGCGAGCCCGCGCACCGCGGCACGTACGTCCACTACGACGCCGAGGCCATGGTCGGCGTGCTCGCGCTCGAGGCGCACCGGGCCGGCGCGGTCGTCGTGGGGGAGGACCTCGGCACGGTCGAGGAGACCGTCACCGAGACCATGCACGAGCGCGGCATGCTCAGCTCGGCCGTGCTGTGGTTCGAACGCGACTGGGACGCGCCGGGCAAGCCGTTCACGCGTCCGGACACCTGGGACCCGGAGGCCATGGCCAGCATCTCGACGCACGACCTGCCGACGGTCTCCGGCTGGCTGCGAGGCGAGCACGTCCGGGTCCGGGCCGAGCTTGGCCTGCTGGACCGCGGGGTCGAAGCGGAGGAAGAAGCGGCCGCCGCCGAACGCCAGGCCCTGCGGGAACTCCTTGCCCGCGAAGGCATCCCGGCCGACGACCTGGTCGTCGCCCTGCACACCTTGCTCGCGCGGGCCGCGTCCCGGCTGGTGCTGACGTCGCCGGCCGACGTCGCGGGCCAGGTGCGGCAGCCGAATCTGCCCGGGACGGTCGACCAGTACCCTAACTGGCGGATTCCCCTTCCCGTCAGCGTCGACGGCTTCTTCACCGCGAAGGGGGTGCGCGCCGCGGTGGCGCCGCTGGCAGCGGCGCGTCCGTTGCCCGGGTAACGGGTACCCCACGGCGTACGACCCCCGCAGTGATGCGCGTCCGCGAGCGCGGACGCGCCCGGCACAACCCTGTGAAAGTTCGAGGAGACCCCAGTGCGGCCCTGGCCCGGAACGCCCTACCCGCTCGGCGCGACCTACGACGGAGTCGGGACGAACTTCGCCCTGTTCTCCGAGGTCGCCGAGCGCGTCGAACTGTGCCTGTTCGACGCCGAGGGCGAGGAGACGCGCTACGCGCTCGAAGAGGTGGACGGCTTCGTCCACCACGGCTACCTGCTCAACGTCGGCCCGGGACAGCGGTACGGCTTCCGGGTGCACGGCCCGTACGACCCCGCCCGCGGCCTGCGCTGCAACCCGAACAAGCTGCTCATCGACCCGTACGCGAAGGCCGTCTCGCACGGCGTGAAGTGGGACGAGTCGCTCTTCGGCTACCAGTTCGCCAACCCGGAGGAGCGCAACGACGACGACTCCGCCGGCCGCGTGCCGTACTCGCTGGTCGCCAACCCGTTCTTCGACTGGGGCAACGACCGCCAGCCGAAGCGGCCGTACAACGAGACGGTCATCTACGAAGCCCACGTCAAGGGCATGACGGTGAACCACCCGTTCGTGCCGGAGGCGCTGCGCGGCACATACGCCGGGATGGCGCACCCCGCCGTCGTCGAGCACCTGCAGAAGCTCGGCGTGACGGCGGTGGAGCTGCTGCCGGTGCACCAGTTCGTCTCCGACCACGGGCTGGAGGAGAAGGGCCTCACGAACTACTGGGGCTACAACACGATCGGCTACTTCGCCCCGCACGACTCCTACGCCGCGATGCCCGGCGAGGGCGGCCAGGTCCAGGAGTTCAAGGGGATGGTGAAGGCCTTCCACGAGGCCGGCATCGAAGTGATCCTCGACGTGGTTTACAACCACACCGCCGAGGGCAACCACCTCGGGCCGACGCTGTCGATGCGGGGCATCGACAACGAGGCCTACTACCGGCTGGTGGAGGGGGAGCCCGAGTACTACATGGACTACACCGGCACCGGGAACTCCCTCAACGTGCGCAACCCGCACACGCTGCAGCTGATCATGGACTCGCTGCGGTACTGGGTGACGGAGATGCACGTCGACGGCTTCCGCTTCGACCTCGCCTCCGCGCTGGCGCGCGAGTTCTACGACGTCGACCGGCTGTCCACGTTCTTCGACCTGGTGCAGCAGGACCCGATCGTGAGCCAGGTGAAGCTGATCGCCGAGCCGTGGGACGTCGGTCCCGGTGGCTACCAGGTCGGCAACTTCCCGCCGTTGTGGACGGAGTGGAACGGGCAGTACCGCGACACCGTCCGCGACTTCTGGCGCGGCGAGCCCTCGACGCTGGGGGAGTTCGCGAGCCGGATCACCGGTTCGTCCGACCTCTACCAGGACGACGGCCGCCGCCCGTTCGCGTCGATCAACTTCGTCACCGCCCACGACGGCTTCACGCTGCGGGACCTGGTGTCCTACAACGAAAAGCACAACGAAGCCAACGGCGAGGACGGCCGCGACGGCGCCGACGACAACCGGTCGTGGAACTGCGGCGTCGAGGGCGAGACCGACGACCCCGAGGTCAACGAGCTGCGCGTCAGGCAGCAGCGCAACATGCTGGCCACGGTGATGCTGTCGCAGGGCGTGCCGATGATCCTGCACGGCGACGAGTTCGGCCGGACCCAGCAGGGCAACAACAACGTCTACTGCCAGGACTCAGAACTGTCCTGGATGGACTGGGAGCTGGCCACCGAGCACGCCGACCTCGTCCGGTTCACCGGCGGGCTGGGCGCGTTCCGGCACCGCCACCCGGTGTTCCGCCGCCGCCGGTTCTTCCAGGGCGGCCCGGTCGGCAAGGGCGACAAGCTCGGCGACATCGCCTGGTTCACCCCGGCCGGCGAGGAGATGACCGAGCAGAACTGGGACGACGGCTTCGGCAAGGCGGTCGTCGTCTTCCTCAACGGCCAGGCCATCCCGGACCTCGACCCGCGCGGGATGCACGTCGAGGACGACTCGTTCCTGCTCGCGTTCAACGCGCACTACGAGGACATCGACGCCAAGCTGCCGGGCAACGGCTACGGCCAGGCCTGGACCGTCGTCGTCGACACGGCGACCGGCGAGGTCGAGCCGCGCGACGCGGCACCCATCGAAGGCGGCGGCCAGTTCACCCTGCCCGCCCGGTCCCTGATCGTGCTGCAGCGGACGGAGACGGAGTCCGAATGACCGTGCCGGAGTCGACCTACCGGGTGCAGCTGCGCCCGGAGTTCTCCTTCAGCGACGCGGCCGGCGTCGCCGGCTACCTGCGCGAGCTGGGCATCGGCGCGCTGTACGCCTCGCCGGTGCTGGACGCCGCGCCCGGCTCGACCCACGGCTACGACGTCGTCGACCCGACGCGCGCGCGGCCGGAGCTGGGCGGCGAGTCGGCGCGGCAGGAGCTGAGCACGCTGCTGAAGGAGCTCGGGCTCGGCTTCGTGGTCGACATCGTGCCGAACCACATGTCGGTCGAGGTGCCGAAGGCCAACCAGTGGTGGTGGGACGTGCTGAAGCACGGGCGCGACTCCGCGCACGCGTCCTACTTCGACATCGACTGGGAGCGCGGCCCGCTGCTGCTGCCGGTGCTCGGCGAAGACGACGCGGTCTCGGAGCTGACCGTCGACGGCGACGAGCTGGCCTACTACGACCACCGCTTCCCGATCGCGCCCGGCACCGAAGGCGGGACCCCGCAAGAGGTCCACGAGCGCCAGCACTACCGGCTGATCGGCTGGCGGCGCGGCAACGCGGAGCTGGGCTACCGGCGGTTCTTCGACATCACGAACCTGGCCGCGGTCCGCGTCGAGGACCCGACGGTCTTCGCCGCGACGCACGGCGAAGTGCTGCGCTGGGTCGCCGACGGCGACGTCACCGGCCTGCGCGTCGACCACCCGGACGGCCTCGCCGACCCGGGCGGCTACTTCCGGCGGCTGCGGGAGAACGCGCCGAACGCGTGGATCGTCGCGGAGAAGATCCTGCACCCCGGCGAGCCGCTGCCGCAGAGCTGGCCGGTCGACGGCACCACCGGCTACGACGCCCTGCGCGAGATCGCCGGCGTTTTCATCGACCCGGCGGGCGAGCCCGGCTTCACCGAACTGGCGACCGAACTGGGCGTGAAGACCGGCTACCACCGCGTCGAGGCCGAGGCCCGGCGCCTGGTCACCGACCGCATCCTCGTCGCCGAGGTCCGGCGGATCGCCGCGCTGCTGCGCGGGATCGACCAGGACGCCGCGCGCGAGGCCGTCGCCGAGACCATGATCGCCTTCCCCGTCTACCGCTCGTACCTGCCCGAAGGCGCGGCGCACTGGGAGGCCGCGATCGCCGGGGCCCGCCAGGCGCGCCCCGACCTGGGCGCCGCGCTGGACACGCTCGACGCGCAGGTCCGCGCCGAGCCGGAGAGCGAGCTGGCCACCCGGCTCCAGCAGACGTCCGGCATGGTCGTGGCCAAGGGCACCGAGGACACGACGTTCTACCGCTACACGCGCTTCGCCGCGCTCAACGAGGTCGGCGGCAACCCGGACCGGTTCGGCCTGGACGTCGAGGAGTTCCACCGCCTGGCGGCCGAGCGCGAGGCCGGGCACCCGGCCGCGATGACGACGCTGACCACCCACGACACCAAGCGCTCGGAGGACACCCGCGCGCGGATGGCCGTGCTGGCCGAGCTGCCCGGGGAGTTCGCCGACGCCGTCCGCCGCTGGACCGTGCGCCGCGCGATCGCCGAGCCGGCGCTCAACCTGCTCGCCTGGCAGACGCTCATGTCGACCTGGCCGATCGAGCCGGCCCGCCTGCGCGACTACCTCGACAAGGCGGCCAAGGAGTCCAAGCTCCGGACCAGCTGGACCGACCACGACGAGACGTTCGAAGCCGACGTCGCCGCGTGGCCGGAAGACGTCATGGGCGACGCCGAACTGGCGGCGGACATCGAAGCGTTCGTCGCGCGGATCGAGCAGCCCGGCTACGCGAACTCGCTCGGCCAGAAGCTCGTCCAGCTGACCGCGCCCGGCGTCCCCGACGTCTACCAGGGCACCGAGCTGTGGGACTTCTCGCTGGTCGACCCGGACAACCGCCGTCCGGTCGACTACGCGGTCCGCCGCGAGCTCCTGACCCGGATCGCCGACGGCGAACAGCCGGCGATCGACTCCTCCGGCGCGGCGAAACTCCTGGTCGTGCACAAGGCGCTGCGGTTGCGCCGGGAGCACCCGGGCCTGTTCCGCGGCTACCGGCCGCTGCGGGCCGAGGGGCCGGCGGCCGAGCACGTGCTGGCCTTCACGAGGTCCGCGGACCTGGCCATCGCGGTCACCCGGCTGCCGGTCGGCCTCGACACGGCCGGCGGCTGGCGCGACACGGTGCTGCCGCTGCCCGACGGCGTCTGGACCGACGTCCTGACCGGCCGTGAGGCGAGCTCGGACGCGGCCACCCTGTTCGGCCGGTACCCCGTCGCGTTGCTGGTGCGAGGAGACGCATGAGGTTCAGGGTGTGGGCCCCGTCCGCCGGCCGGGTCCGGGTGAGCGTCGATGCCGGCGTGCACGAGATGACCGCCGGTGACGGCGGCTGGTGGCACGCCGAAGCCGACGGCATCAACTACGCCTTCCTGCTGGACGACTCCGACGACCGCCTGCCGGACCCGCGGTCGCGGTGGCAACCCCACGGCGTCCACCAGGAGTCGCGCGTCTACGACCACGCCGCGTTCGAGTGGACGGACGACGCCTGGCACGGCCGCCAGCTGCCCGGCGGCGTCCTCTACGAGCTGCACGTCGGCACGTTCACCGAGGGCGGCACCTTCGACGCGGCGATCGACCGGCTCGACCACCTCGTCGACCTCGGCATCACCCACGTCGAGCTGCTGCCGGTCAACTCCTTCGACGGCACCGCGGGCTGGGGCTACGACGGCGTCCTGTGGGGCGCGGTCCACGAGCCCTACGGCGGGCCCGACGGCTTCAAGCGGTTCGTCGACGCGGCGCACGCGCGCGGGCTGGCCGTCGTGCTCGACGTCGTCTACAACCACCTCGGGCCGTCGGGGGCCTACCTCGACCGGTTCGGGCCGTACTTCGCCGGGCAGAACGACTGGGGTCCCGGCCTCAACCTCGACGGCGCCGGCTCCGACGAGGTCCGCCGGTACGTGATCGACAACGCGCTGAGCTGGTTCCGCGACTTCCACGTCGACGCGCTGCGCCTGGACGCGGTGCACGCGCTGCTCGACCGGCGCGCGGTCCACCTGCTCGAACAGCTCGCCACCGAGACCGAAGCGCTGTCGGCGGCGCTGAACCGGCCGCTCACGCTGATCGCCGAGTCCGACCTGAACGACCCGCGGCTGGTGACGCCCCGCGAGCGCGGCGGCTACGGCCTGCACGCCCAGTGGTCGGACGACTTCCACCACGCGCTGCACGTCAAGCTCACCGGCGAGACGTCCGGTTATTACACGGACTTCGCCGCGCAGGACGCCGTCGAGCGGGTCCTGCGCGAGGTGTTCTTCCACGCCGGGACCTGGTCGTCGTTCCGCGAGCGGACCCACGGCCGCCCGGTCGACACGCGGACCGTGCCGGGCCACCGCTTCCTCGCCTACCTGCAGAACCACGACCAGATCGGCAACCGCGCGACCGGCGACCGGCTGTCGGCGACGGTCTCACGGGACCGGCTGGCCTGCGGCGCGGCGATCCTGTTCTGCTCGCCGTTCACGCCGATGGTCTTCATGGGGGAGGAGTGGGCGGCGAGCACGCCGTGGCAGTTCTTCGCCTCCTTCCCGGACCCGGAGCTGGCCGAGGCCGTCCGCACGGGCCGCCGTCGCGAGTTCGCCCGGCACGGCTGGGGCGAGTCCGAGGTGCCCGACCCGATGGACCCGGCGACGGTCGAACGCTCGCGGCTCGACTGGACCGAGGCCGGCCGGCCCGGTCACCGGGAGGTGCTGGACCTGCACCGGGCGTTGATCCGGCTGCGCCGCGACCACCCCGAGCTGGCCGACCCTCGGGTCGACGACCTGCGGATCGACGCCGCGCCGGACGGCTCCTGGCTCGTGCTGCACCGCGGCGCGCTGCGGCTGGCCGTCAACTTCGGCGAAGGCCCGGTCACGCTCCCGCTCGGGGCCACGACGACCAAGCTGGCCTGGGCGGAAGCCACTGTGGACGGGGGCGCCGCGCAGCTGCCGCCGGACACCTTCGTCGTCGTCGGAACGGCGGCGGCCCGGTAACCGTCCCGGTATAGGGGCGCGGCGGACCGGCCGGATCTGGGACGATTCAGGAATGGCCACACGACCCTCGACCCAGCACGTCCGCGCCGGACGCCCGTTCCCGCTCGGGGCCCACCCCGAGGCGGGCGGGGTCCGGTTCGCGATCACCTCCGCCGTCGCGGACGCGGTCGACCTGTGCCTGATCGACGCCGACGGGTCGGAACGCCGGATCGCGCTCACCGAGCGCACGTTCGGCGTCTGGCACGGCCTGGTGCCCGGGGTGACGCCGGGGCAGCGCTACGGCTACCGGATCCACGGCCCGTACGACCCGGCCCGCGGCCTGCGCTGCAACCCGCACAAGCTGCTCGTCGACCCCTACGCCCGCCAGATCACCGGCGGCCTGACCGACCTGCGCGCGGCCCAGGGCTTCACCGGCGACCCCGAGCGCGGGCCGATGTCCACTGTGGACTCCCTGGGCAGCGTGCCGCTGTCGGTCGTGTCCTCGCCGGGCGGGCCGGACACCGGCATCAAGCCGGAGGTCCCGTTCGAGGAGGCGGTGGTCTACGAGCTGCACGTCAAGGGGTTCACGCAGCGGCACCCGTTCATCCCGGAGGCGCTGCGGGGCACCTACCTCGGCCTGGCCCACCCGGTGGCCATCGAGTACCTGACCCGGCTCGGCGTCACGTCGGTGGAGCTGCTGCCGGTGCACGCGTTCCTCGACGAGCCGTCGCTGGTGCGGGACGGGCGGCACAACTACTGGGGCTACTCGCCGCTCGGCTTCTTCGCGCCGCACGCGGCCTACGCCAGCGAGCCCACCCACGAGGTCGAGGAGTTCCGGCTGATGGTGGCCGCGCTGCACGCGGCCGGCATCGAGGTGATCGTCGACGTCGTGTTCAACCACACCTGCGAGGGCGGTCCGGACGGGCCGACGCTGAGCTTCCGCGGCCTGAACGCGCCCGCGTACTACCTGCACACCGACCGCGGGCACATGGCCGACATCACCGGCTGCGGCAACACCCTGGAGGCCGGCTCGCCGACGGTGGTCCGGCTGGTCACCGACTCGCTGCGGTACTGGACGCAGGAGCTGGGCGTCGACGGCTTCCGGTTCGACCTGGCCAGCACGCTCGGCCGGGCCCGCGGCGGCCCGTTCGACCCGGCGTCGACGCTGCTCACCGCGATCACCACCGACCCGGTGCTCTCGCGCTGCAAGCTCATCGCCGAGCCGTGGGACGCCACCGGCGAGGGGTACCGCGTCGGCGGCTTCGGCGCCCAGTGGGCGGAGTGGAACGGCCGCTACCGCGACACCGTGCGTGACTTCTGGCGCGGCGCGACGGGCGTGCGCGACCTCGCCTACCGGCTGTCCGGTTCGTCGGACCTCTACGACCACAACCTGCGGCGGCCGTGGCAGTCGATCAACTTCGTCACCGCGCACGACGGCTTCACGCTGCGGGACCTGGTGTCCTACAACGAAAAGCACAACGAGGCCAACGGCGAGGACAACCGCGACGGCACGAACGACAACCGGTCGTGGAATCACGGCGCCGAGGGTGAAACCGGCGACCCGGGGATCCGCGACCTGCGCGCGCGGCAGGTGCGGAACATGTTCGCGACGCTGCTGCTGTCCACCGGCACGCCGATGATCACCGCGGGTGACGAGTTCTGGCGGACCCAGGGCGGCAACAACAACGCGTACTGCCTCGACGACGAGACGTCCTGGTTGGACTGGACCCCCGAAGATCCCGAGGCCGAGGCGATGCTGGCCTTCGCCCGCCGGGTCGTGCGCCTGCGGTCGATGAGCCCGGCGCTGCGGCAGCCGGAGTTCTTCGAGGGCCGGACCACGCCGACCGGCCAGCCGGACCTGGTCTGGTTCCGGCCGGACGGCGAGGAGTTCGGCGAAACCGACTGGTTCGAGGACCGGCACACGCTCGGCATGTGGATCGACGGGTCGAACAGCCAGGCCCGCAACCGCGACGGCGAGCTGGTGCCCGACCACTCGTGGCTGCTGTGGCTGCACGCGGGCGACGAGCCGGCCGAGGTGGTGCTGCCGGGCCGCGAGTACGGCGAGACGTTCAAGCCGACCCTCGACACGAGCACGGCCGACGGCAGCCCGGCCAACCCGGGGACGCTGGAGGCCAAGAGCCGCGTGACGCTGCAGTCGCGGTCGCTGCTGTTGCTGCGGGCCCCGCGCCTGGCGGCGGAGGCCGCCGACCCCCGCTGACGAGTGGGTAGGGCGGAGCTTTCGTAGGGAAAGCTCCGCCTGGTTCGTCCATTCGGGTACGGGTGTTCAACGTTCGGGCCCGCGTGTCGGCGGGGCGCGTTCGCACGCGGGGTTAACGTCCCGGACATCCTACGGAAATTCCTTGCGGGGAAAGCGTTTCGTCCGCGGCCGCGTGGGTACACCGAAGACAACCCTGCCTCCCAGGCGCTTGATCGAGTCAGGCAGACTGGCGTCGCCTGCGTCCAACCGAACACACCGAGGGGCGTTGCCCATGACCGGCCGGCTCGGCATCGACGACGTCTCCCCCAGCGTGAGCTGCGGCCGGTATCCGGCCAAAGCCGTTGTGGGGGAACACATCCCGGTCACCGCGACCGTCTGGCGAGAGGGCCACGACGCCGTCGCGGCCACCGTCGCGTGGCGCGGACCGGACGACCGGCTGACCCGCCAGACGCGGATGGTGCCGCGCGGTCCGGACCACCCCGACGAGTTCGCCGCGGTGATCGTCCCGGACACCACCGGCATGTGGACCTACCGGATCGACGCGTGGGGCGACCCGTGGGCGACGTGGGAGCACGCCGTCGAGGTGAAGGTCGCCGCCGGGCAGGGGCCCGAAGACCTCGCGAACGACCTCGAAAACGGCGCCCGGCTGCTGGAGCGCGTCTCCCGCCGCCCGGACCGCCGGGGCGAGAAAGCGCTTTTGACCGGCGCGGTGACGGCGTTGCGCGACGAAGAACGCGCCCTCGCCGAGCGCGTCGGGCCCGCGCTTTCGCCCGAAATCCGGCAGCTCATGCGCGAGTTCCCGGTGCGCGAGCTGATCACCAAGGGCAAGCCGCACAAGGTGTGGGTCGACCGCCGCCGGGCCGCGTTCGGCTCCTGGTACGAGCTGTTCCCCCGCTCCACCGGCGGGCTCGACGCCGAGGGCAAGGCGGTGCACGGCACCTTCACCACCGCCGCGGCCGCGCTCGACCGGGTCGCGAAGATGGGCTTCGACGTCGTCTACCTGCCGCCGATCCACCCGATCGGGCGGGTCAACCGCAAGGGCCCCAACAACACCCTTGACGCGAAGCCCGAAGACGTCGGCTCGCCGTGGGCCATCGGCGCCGACGAGGGCGGGCACGACGCGATTCACCCGGACCTCGGCACCTTCGAGGACTTCGACGCGTTCGTCGCCCGGTCCGAAGAGCTCGGCATGGAGGTCGCGCTCGACTTCGCGCTGCAGGCCGCCCCCGACCACCCGTGGGTGCTCAAGAACCCGGAGTTCTTCACCACCCGCCCGGACGGCTCGATCGCCTACGCGGAGAACCCGCCGAAGAAGTACCAGGACATCTACCCGATCAACTTCGACAACGACCCCAAGGCCGTCTACGAGGAGATGCTCCGCGTCATCCTGGTCTGGGTCGAGCACGGGGTGAAGATCTTCCGGGTCGACAACCCGCACACGAAGCCGCCGGACTTCTGGGCCTGGCTGATCCAGTCGGTCAAGGACGCCCACCCGGACGTCCTCTTCCTGGCCGAGGCGTTCACCCGCCCGGCGCGGCTGTGGGGCCTGGCCCGGCTCGGCTTCACCCAGAGCTACACGTACTTCACGTGGCGGACCGGCAAGCAGGAGCTGATCGACTTCGCCATCGACCTGCGCGAGCACTGGGACCAGGGCCGGCCGAACCTGTTCGTCAACACCCCGGACATCCTCCACGAGTCCCTGCAGCGCGGCGGCCCCGGCATGTTCGCGCTGCGGGCGGCGCTCGCGGCGACGATCTCGCCGACGTGGGGCGTCTACTCCGGCTACGAGCTGTTCGAGCACGTCCCGGTCCGCGACGGCAGCGAGGAGTACCTCGACTCCGAGAAGTACCAGCTGCGCCCGCGTGACTTCGAACGCGCGCTCGAAGAAGGCCGCTCGCTGGAGCCGTGGATCGCGAAGCTGAACGCCGTCCGCCGCGCGCACCCGGCGCTGCAGCAGATGCGCACCCTGCACTTCCACCACGTCGACAACGACGCGCTGCTGGCGTACTCCAAACAGGACCCGGCGACCGGCGACACCGTGGTCACGGTCGTCACGCTCGATCCGTACGGGCCCCAGGAGGGCACGCTCTGGCTCGACACCGGGGCGCTCGGGTTCGAGGCGCACGAGCGGCTGATCGCCCACGACGAGGTCACCGGCGACACCTGGGACTGGGGTCCGGCGAACTTCGTCCGGCTCGAACCCTGGCGGGCCGTGGCCCACGTGGTGTGGGTCCGGCGGCGGCTGGCCGGGTAGCAGGGGAAGGAACGGATCGAGGGACTGAGGTGGAACACATGGCGGAGGAAGCCCGCCCCGACGCGGCACTCGGGCTGGACGGCGTGCCGCACACCGGTGAGGCGATCACGGCCGACGGGATGCTCGTCGAGCCCCAGGCCGGGGACTTCCGCTCGGCGCAGCAGGCGCCCAGCAATCCGGAGTGGTTCAAGGGCGCGGTGTTCTACGAAGTGCTGGTGCGCGCGTTCGCCGATTCCAACGGCGACGGCACCGGCGACCTGCGCGGCCTGGCCGGCCGGCTCGACTACCTGGCCTGGCTCGGCATCGACTGCCTGTGGCTGCCGCCGTTCTACGCCTCGCCGCTGCGCGACGGCGGGTACGACATCAGCGACTTCCGCGCGGTGCTGCCGGAGTTCGGCAGCGTCGAGGACTTCGTGTTCCTGCTCAACGAGGCCCACCGGCGCGGCATCCGGGTGATCACCGACCTGGTGCTCAACCACACCTCGGACGCGCACCCGTGGTTCCAGCAGTCCCGCAGCGACCCCGACGGCCCGTACGGCGACTACTACGTGTGGAGCGACGACGACTCCCGCTACGCCGACGCGCGGATCATCTTCGTCGACACCGAGACGTCGAACTGGACCTACGACCCGGTGCGCGGCCAGTTCTACTGGCACCGGTTCTTCTCCCACCAGCCCGACCTGAACTTCGAGAACGTCGACGTCCAGAACGCGATGATCGACACCCTGCGGTTCTGGCTCGACCTGGGCATCGACGGGTTCCGCCTGGACGCCGTGCCGTACCTGTTCGAGCAGGAGGGCACCAACTGCGAGAACCTGCCGCGCACGCACGAGTTCCTCAAGCGCTGCCGCAAGGTCGTCGATGACGAGTACCCGGGCCGGATCCTGCTGGCCGAGGCCAACCAGTGGCCCTCGGACGTCGTGGAGTACTTCGGCGACCCGGCGGTCGGCGGCGACGAGTGCCACATGGCGTTCCACTTCCCGCTGATGCCGCGGATCTTCATGGCGGTGCGCCGCGAGTCCCGGTTCCCGATCTCGGAGATCCTCACCCAGACCCCGACCATCCCCAGCGGGTCCCAGTGGGGCATCTTCCTGCGCAACCACGACGAGCTGACCCTCGAGATGGTCACCGACGAAGAGCGCGACTACATGTACGCGGAGTACGCCAAGGACCCGCGCATGAAGGCCAACATCGGCATCCGCCGCCGGCTGGCCCCGCTGCTGGACAACGACCGCAACCAGCAGGAGCTCTTCACCGCGATGCTGCTGTCCCTGCCGGGCTCGCCCGTTCTGTACTACGGTGACGAGATCGGCATGGGAGACAACATCTGGCTCGGCGACCGCGACGCGGTCCGCACCCCCATGCAGTGGACCCCGGACCGCAACGCCGGGTTCTCCTCCTGCGACCCCGGCCGGATCTACCTGCCGGTGATCATGGACCCGGTGTACGGCTACCAGGGCCTGAACGTCGAGGCGCAGTCGAACAACGACGCCTCGCTGCTGAACTGGACCCGCCGGATGATCGAGGTGCGCAAGCAGCACCACGCGTTCGCCGAAGGCGAGTTCGTCGACCTCGGCGGGTCCAACCCGAGCGTGCTGGCGTACAAGCGCCAGTGGCGGCGCCCGGACGGCGGCGAAGACGTCGTGCTCTGCGTGAACAACCTCTCCCGGTTCCCGCAGCCGGTGGAGCTGGATCTGTCCGCGCACCGCGGGTGCACGCCGGTGGAGCTCACCGGCGGCGTGCGGTTCCCCAGCATCGGGGAGCTGTCGTACCTGCTGACGCTGCCGGGGCACGGCTTCTACTGGTTTCAGCTGACGAGCTCGGGAGACGAAGGCGAAGCGAGGTGAGTCCCTTGTCCGACCCGCGTGGGCTGGTCGACGACCTGACCGAGGACCTGAAGCGCTGGCTGCCGGAGCAGCGCTGGTTCGCCGGCAAGGACCGGCCGGTGACCGGCGTCCGGCCGCTCGGCGTCACGGAGCTGGTGTCCGGTGATCCGCAGCTGCTGCACGTCGTCATCGAGGTCGCCCAGGACGACCGGCGCGAGCCGTACCAGCTGCTGGTGGGCCGGCGGACGCACCCGCCGGAGATCGCGTCCACCAGCTGGATCGGCGCGGTCGGCGACCTCAACGCCTACGAGGCGTCCGGCGACCTCGACGTCACCGGCGTGCTGCTGGACCTGATGGCGCGGGAGGGCAGCGTCGGTTCGCTCGCCTTCGAGCACGAGCCGGGCGTCGAGCTCGAGACGGGCCTGCGCGCGCGGCCGATCACGTCGGAGCAGAGCAACACGTCGCTGGTGTACGGCGGCCAGTACATCCTCAAGCTGTTCCGGAAGCTGACCCCGGGCAAGAACAAGGACCTGCTGCTGCACCGGGCGCTGCAGGGCGTCGGCAGCAAGCACATCGCGGCCCCGCTCGGGTCGATCACCGGCGACCTCGACGGGGAGCCGACCACGGTCGGCATGCTCCAGCAGTTCGTCTCCGACGCGGTCGACGGCTGGGCGATGGCCACCACCAGCGTCCGTGACCTGATGGCGGCGCCGGAACTGCACGCCGGCGAGGTCGGCGGCGACTTCGCCGGCGAGGCCGAACGGCTCGGGCGCGCGGTCGCCGAGGTGCACGCGGACCTGGCCGAGGCGCTCGGCACCGAGCCGGTCGACGCCGACGAGCTGGAACGCTCGGCGAAGGCGATGCTCGACCGGCTCGACACGATCGCCGGCCGCGTCCCCGAACTGGCCGCGCACGCCCCGGCGCTGCGGGCGGCGTTCGAGAAGCTCCGCACGCTGCCGCTGGACTCGGTCACCATGCAGTACATCCACGGCGACCTGCACCTCGGCCAGGTGCTGCGGACGGTCGGCGGCTGGCTGCTGATCGACTTCGAGGGCGAGCCCGCGGCCCCGGTCGAGGAACGGCACGCGCTGCGGTCGCCGCTGCGCGACGTGGCGGGCATGCTGAGGTCGTTCGACTACGCGGCCCAGCAGATGCTGGTCGGCCAGCCGGACGAGCCGGCGCTCGCCGAGCGCGCCCACGAGTGGTCGGAGCGCAACCGCGCGGCGTTCTGCGAAGGCTACGCGGCGGTGGCGGCCGACCCGCGCGAGCAGGGCGAGCTGCTGCGCGCATTCGAACTGGACAAGGCGGTCTACGAAGTGGGCTACGAGCACGCGAACCGGCCGGACTGGCTGGGCGTGCCGCTCGCTTCGATCGCCCGGATCACCGACGGAGAGGGATGACACCGTGAACGCGGTTCCGGAAGGCCTCCCGGCCGCGGCCCCGCCGGCCGCGGACATCGACCGGCTGCTCGCCGGCTCGCACCACGACCCGCACTCGGTGCTGGGCGTGCACGCGATCGGCAAGGGCTTCGTGGCCCGGGCGCTGCTGCCCGGCGCCAAGGGCGTCACGCTGCGCGCGGGCGACGACCGGTACCCCCTGGAGCCGGTGATCGACGCGCTGTTCGCGGCCGCGGTGCCGGAGCACCCGGGCGACTACCGGCTGGAGGTCGAGTACGACGGGCACACCGTCACCGCCGACGACCCCTACCGCTGGCTGCCCACGGTCGGCGAACTCGACCTGCATCTGATCGGCGAAGGGCGCCACGAGCGGCTCTGGGAGGCGCTCGGCGCGCACGTCCGGTCGTACGAGACGCCCGGCGGGGTCGTCGAGGGGACGTCGTTCGCGGTGTGGGCGCCGAACGCCCGCGGCATCCGCGTGATCGGCGACTTCAACGGCTGGGACGGGCGCGGTCACGCGATGCGCTCGCTCGGCTCGTCGGGGATCTGGGAGCTGTTCGTGCCCGGCGTCGGAGCCGGCACGTGCTACAAGTTCCGCATCCTCGGCGCCGACGGGAGCTGGCACGAGAAGGCCGACCCGATGGCGTTCGGCACCGAGCAGCCGCCCGCGACGGCGTCGGTGGTGACGACGTCCGGGCACATGTGGGACGACGACGTCTGGGTCGCGCAGCGCGAGGCGACCGACTGGTCCGCGGCGCCGATGAGCGTCTACGAGGTCCACCTCGGCTCGTGGCGGCCCGGGCTCGACTACCGCGAGCTGGCCGACCAGCTCGGCGACTACCTGGTCGAGACCGGCTTCACGCACGTGGAGCTGCTGCCGGTGTCGGAGCACCCGTTCGGTGGCTCGTGGGGCTACCAGGTGACGTCGTACTACGCGCCGACGTCCCGCTTCGGCTCCCCGGACGACTTCCGCTACTTCGTCGACCGCCTGCACCAGCGGGGGATCGGCGTGCTCGTCGACTGGGTGCCCGCGCACTTCCCGAAGGACAGCTGGGCGCTGGCGCGGTTCGACGGCACCGCGCTGTACGAGCACGCGGACCCGCGCCGCGGCGAGCAGCCCGACTGGGGCACGCTCGTGTTCGACTTCGGCCGCAATGAGGTCCGCAACTTCCTGGTCGCGAACGCGCTGTACTGGATCGAGGAGTTCCACCTCGACGGCCTGCGCGTCGACGCCGTCGCATCGATGCTGTACCTGGACTACTCCCGCAAGGAAGGGGAGTGGCTGCCGAACCAGTACGGCGGCCGCGAAAACCTGGACGCGGTGAAGTTCCTGCAGGAGCTGAACGCGACCGTCTACAAGCGACACCCGGGCATCGTGATGGTGGCCGAGGAGTCGACGGCCTGGCCGGGCGTCACGCGCCCGACCCACCTGGGCGGTCTCGGGTTCGGCTTCAAGTGGAACATGGGCTGGATGCACGACACGCTCCGGTACCTGTCGCACGAGCCGATCCACCGCGCGTACCACCACAACGAGATGACGTTCTCGCTGGTGTACGCGTGGAGTGAGAACTTCGTGCTCCCGCTGTCGCACGACGAAGTGGTGCACGGCAAGGGATCCCTGTGGGGCCGCATGCCGGGCGACGCGTGGAACAAGGCGGCCGGGCTGCGCTCGCTGCTGGCGTTCATGTGGGCGCACCCGGGCAAGCAGCTGCTGTTCATGGGCGGCGAGTTCGGCCAGCCCGCGGAGTGGTCGGAGCAGCGGTCCCTGGACTGGCACCTGCTGGACGAGCCGCTGCACCGAGGCGTCCAGGACCTGCTGCGGTCGCTGAACGCGACCTACCGGTCGACGCCGGCGCTGTTCAGCCAGGACACCTCACCGGACGGTTTCCGCTGGATAGACGCGAACGACTCCAGCGGCAACGTGCTGAGCTTCCTGCGCCTCGGCACGGACGGGTCGCGGCTGGCGTGCATCGCGAACTTCTCGGGCGTCCCGCACCACGACTACCGGGTGGGGTTGCCCTCGGCGGGGCGTTGGCTCGAGGTGGTCAACACGGACGCGGAGGCGTACGGCGGTTCGGGCGTCGGGAACCTGGGCGCGGTGGAGGCCACGGAGGACGCGTGGCACGGCCAGCCGGCCTCGGCGGTGCTCCAGCTCCCGCCGGCGGGTGTGCTGTGGCTGGTCGAGGAGAGCCCGGCTGATCCCGAGACGCTGGTGGTCCCGGAGACTCCCGAGCTTCCCTGAGTCACCGCCGGGGGCGGCACTTTCACGTGAAAGTGCCGCCCCCGGCGGATAAAGATTCCGCTAGCGGCCCTGTGCGGGCTTACCATCGGTGCATGACCGGCGCCGGCGGCGTCCTCGTGAACCTGATCCTCTTCGCCGTGGTCTGCATCGCTCCCACGGTCCTCTTCTGGTGTGCGCTGCGCGTCCCCAATCTGGTCCACCGGATCCGCGAGAAGCACGCGAAGCCGCAACCGGTGGGCCCGCCGATCGAGCGCGTCGCCGCGGACCTGCGCCGCGTGCACCGGCTGCTGGCCGGCTACCCGTCCGGCACACCGGCCGCCCGGCGGCTCGGCACCCGCCAGGCCTACGACGAGCTGCTCACCCAGGCGTGCCGCCAGGTGGGCGTCCCGCACCGGCTCGCCGAGCTGCCCGAGGGCATGGACCGCGAGATCGAACGCCTGCGCGTCGAGGAGTCGCTGCGGGAGCGCGGCCTGGCCGTCCCCTGATGTCCTCAGTGGACACAAGGAGACCCCGCCACCGAGAAGATCTCGGTGGCGGGGTCCCGAAAAACGTCAGTCCAGGTAGTCCCGCAGCACCTGCGACCGCGACGGGTGGCGCAGCTTCGACATCGTCTTCGACTCGATCTGCCGGATGCGCTCCCGGGTCACCCCGTACACCTGGCCGATCTCGTCGAGCGTGCGCGGCTGGCCGTCCGTGAGGCCGAAGCGCAGCCGGACCACGCCCGCCTCGCGCTCGGACAGCGTCTGCAGCACCGACTGGAGCTGGTCCTGCAGCAGCGTGAACGACACCGCGTCCACCGCGACGACCGCTTCGGAGTCCTCGATGAAGTCACCGAGCTGCGAGTCGCCCTCGTCGCCGATCGTCTGGTCGAGCGAGATCGGCTCACGCGCGTACTGCTGGATCTCCAGGACCTTCTCCGGGGAGATGTCCATTTCCTTGGCGAGCTCCTCGGGCGTCGGCTCGCGGCCGAGGTCCTGCAGGAGTTCGCGCTGTATGCGGCCGAGCTTGTTGATGACCTCGACCATGTGCACCGGGATGCGGATGGTGCGCGCCTGGTCGGCCATCGCGCGGGTGATCGCCTGGCGGATCCACCACGTGGCGTACGTCGAGAACTTGTAGCCCTTGGTGTAGTCGAACTTCTCCACCGCGCGGATCAGGCCGAGGTTGCCCTCCTGGATCAGGTCCAGGAACGCCATGCCGCGGCCGGTGTAGCGCTTGGCCAGCGACACCACGAGCCGGAGGTTCGCCTCCAGCAGGTGGTTCTTGGCGCGCTCGCCGTCGCGCACGATCCACTTGAGATCGCGGCGCATCTGGGTGACGAGCTTCTCGCCCTCCTCCTCGGCGGTGCGCACGCGCTCGGCGGCGTAGAGCCCGGCCTCGATCCGCTTGGCCAGCTCCACCTCCTCCTCCGCGTTCAGCAGCGCGACCTTGCCGATCTGCTTGAGGTAGGCACGCACCGAGTCGGCGGACGCGGTGAGCTCGGCGTCCTTGCGCGCTTGGCGCAGCGCCTCGGACTCCTCCTCGTCCCAGACGAAGTCCGGGTTGTCGGAGCTCTTGGCGGCCGCCTTGTCGGAGGCGGCGCTGCGCCGGCGCTGCGCCGGGGTCTCCTCGTCCGACTCGTCGTCGTCATCGTCGTCATCGGCCGAGTCGGCGTCCGGCTCGTCGTTGACCGTCTCGTCGACGACGTCGACCTCGACCTCTTCCAGGTCCGACAGGTCGGGCGAGTCGAGTTCGGCTTCGTCGATCTCGCCGGGACCGTCCGGCTCGCCGTCCTCGGTCTTCGCGCCCTTGGTCGCGGGCTTCTTCGCCGGGGCCTTCTTGGCCGGAGCCTTCTTGGCGGTGGTGGTCTTGCGGGCCGCTGGCTTCGCCGTCCCGGTGGCTGCCTCTTCGGCCGGCTCGCCGGCTGCGGTCGCGGTCTTCGTCCCGCCTCGGGTTGCGGTTCTTGCGGCTGCCACTTACGCCCTTTCGCAGCGGTCGATCATGACGAGCAACGGCACGGGTGCCACTGCTGCCTCACATTCGGGGATCACGCCTCGGCCTGCGGTTTTGGCCTCCGCAGCCGTGGGCCGTGTTCCATTGTAACGACGGTACGCGCATGCGTCGCGAAGCGATCACCCTCCGGCCCGGTTTCGGGTCGGATTCAGTGCTGGATGCCCTCCGCGGCGGCCGCCGCGGCACCCACGATCCCGGCGTTGTTCTGGAGCGTCGCGACCAGCACCGGAGTGCGGATGTCCAGCAGCGGCACCCATTTCTCGGCCTTCTTGCTGACCCCGCCGCCGACGATGAACAGATCGGGCCAGATCAGGTTTTCGAGCACGGTCAGATAACGGTGCACGCGCTTGGCCCATTCGGGGTAGGAGAGCCCCTCGTTGTCCTTCACGGAAGCGGCCGCGCGCTTCTCCGCGTCGTGCCCGTCGATCTCCAGGTGGCCGAACTCGGTGTTCGGGACGAGCTTGCCGTCCTGGAACACCGCGCTGCCGATCCCGGTGCCGAAGGTCAGCAGCGCGGTGACGCCCTTGCGCGCGACCGGGTCGCCGAAGCGGATCTCGGCCATGCCCGCGGCGTCGGCGTCGTTGAGCATCGCGATCTGGTCGACGCCGCGGCCGAGCCGCTTGGCGAACAGGGCGTCGGCGTCGGTGCCGATCCACTGCTTGTCGATGTTGGCCGCGGTGTGCGCGACGCCCTTCTTGACGACCGCGGGGAGCGTCACGCCGACCGGGCCGTCCCAGCCCGCCTGCGTGACGATGTCGTGCACGACGTCCGCCACCGCCGACGGGGTGGACGGCTTCGGCGTCTCGATCCGGATCCGGTCGCCGATGAGCTGGCCCTTCTCCAGGTCGACCAAGGCACCCTTGATCCCGCTGCCGCCGATGTCGATGCCGAAACCTCGGCGGGTCGCCTCCACCACGGACGTGGTCCCTTCTCGCACGATTCAGAAGCCTGCCTCGGAGACTTTAACCGGATGTGGTGACATGTCGGACGTGGGAGTTGACGAGTCGTTGCTGAAAAGCGTCGCGGTGCAGGTCGCGACGGACGCCGCCGAGCTGGTCCGCGAGGCCTGGGAGGGCATGGCGGCCGGCCGGTCAGTGGCTGTGGGCACCAAGTCCGCGGACACCGACGTGGTGACCGCGGTGGACCACGAGTCCGAGCGGCTCGTGCGGGACCGGCTGGCCGCGCTGCGGCCGGGGGAGCCGGTGCTGGGCGAGGAGGGCGGCGGGACCGCGGGCGACGGCGTGACCTGGGTCGTCGACCCGATCGACGGGACGGTCAACTTCCTCTACGGCCTGCCGTGGTTCGCGGTGTCGGTGGCGGCGCAGATCGCCGGCGAGTCGGTGGCGGGCGCGGTGGTGGAGCCGGCGAGCGGCCGCGTCTGGTCGGCGGCTCGCGGGCAGGGCGCGTTCCTGGACGGCCGCCGGCTGGCGGTGTCGGCACCGTCGCGGCTGGAGCTGACGTTGGTCGGAACCGGTTTCGCGTATTCGGCCGAGCGCCGGACGCGCCAGTCGCGCTTCGCGGCCTCGCTGCTCGGGCAGGTGCGGGACATCCGCCGCAACGGCGCGGCATCGCTGGACCTGTGCGCGGTGGCGGCGGGCTGGCTCGACGCGTACGTGGAGCACGGGCTGCACCGGTGGGACTGGGCGGCGGGGGCGCTGATCGCGGCGGAGGCGGGCGCGGAGGTGCTGCTGCCGGGATCGGCCCCGGAGCTGGGCACGGACGCGACATATGCGGCGGCGCCTTCGGTCGCGGAGCCGCTGCGGAAGGTGCTGGCGGACTGCGGCGCCGCGGAGGTCTGAGCGGGCCGCGTGGTCCCTGGTGGTGTCGCGAATGGCGCATTGGGGACCTCCGGCGCCGCGTATGAGTCATTCGCGGCGCGGGGCGGCGGTCTGCGCGGGCCGTCGGGCGGCCGAAACTGTCGGTGCCCACCGGTAACGTGAAAACCGGGGGATCCCCCACGCGCGCGGGTTGCGCCACGCTAAGAGGGCGGCCGGGCCGGGTCAGCAGGCGACGTCGCGGGCCGAGGCCAGCAGCGTCTGGTCGATGACCGGGGCCTGCGCCCCCGCGGACTGCTCGTTCGACCCGCCGCCCTGGTGGGCCTTGGACCAGTCGGCCAGCTGGGTCAGGATCTGGCGGGCCTCCGCGCGCGGCCGGATGTCGCCGAACAGCGTGCCCGTCACCAGGTCCACGCTCGCGTCCTTGCGGTTGTCCTGGACCAGCTCGGCGCACGGCACGACCAGGCTGAGCGTCCGGGCCGCCGTGATGCCGTTCTCGCCGTAGCGGATCTGGCCGCGGCACTTGGCCACGCGGCCCTCGTACGCCGGGTCGTTGGCCGGTTCACCCACTCCGGTGAACCCCAGCTCCTTGAGCGCGGTGCTGGCGATACCGCCCTGGCCGCGCGTGCTGGACGCGTTGAGCACCTTCACCGCGACCTTGTCCGGCGGCACCGGCGCGCGGTCGTCGAGAGCGTTGTGGGGCATCGAACTGAACGTGACCCCCGGCGGCGGGCTCGCGGCCGGGTCGCACTTCACGGCCTCGTCTACGTCGCCTTTGCCGACGGCCGCGTTGATCCAGACGATGATCGCGCCGAGGGCCAGCACGCCGATGACGACCAGCGCCGGCAGCGGCTTGTGCTTGCGATACGGCCGCGTCCCACGGTCCCCGATGCCGTTCCCCGACGCCACCTGCCCGTCCCTTCCCGAACACCGAACCCGGCCGGTGCGAACCCGGCACCGTCGTGGCCGCTCAGCCTAGGCGCTGCGGCCGGCGCGCACCGTCCCGGGTCACCCGTCGGAACACACCCCCGGCCGCCCGTCGCCGCGCGCCCCGCCCGCGGCCGGTCCCCGTGCGGCGATCGCACCACGGCGGGGCCGGCCGGGGCAAGCGGACACGGGCTGGCGGTGAAGTTCTCCACCCCCGGGCAACCCGAATGGACGACACCGCGTCTTACCTGCGGGTTCCCCCTGTCGGGTGACGATTCCCCGGCAATGTCTGACTCGTTGCAGAACCGTCGCGGGCGTGAGCTACCCTTCCCGGGCTCCGGCCGCAGGAAGAGGCCCATAAAGAAGAGACCTCGGTCACTTCGGCCGTCGGGCACAAACAGGGGCCCTGGAACGTTGACCAGCGGCACGGCGGACTCACGGGCGCACCCGGGGGTCCGGGAAAACGACTACACAAGCTGATCGCAGGGGTGAGGGACACATGGCTACCGACTACGACGCTCCGCGCCGCAGCGAAGCCGACGAGCTGGCCGAAGACTCGTTGGAGGAGCTCAAGGCCCGGCGGAACGAGAACCAGTCCGGCGTCGTCGACGTCGACGAGGACGCGACCGCCGAGAACTTCGAGCTGCCGGGTGCCGACCTCTCCGGGCTTTCCGGTGAGGACATGACCGTGAAGGTGGTGCCGAAGCAGGCGGACGAGTTCACCTGCTCCGTGTGCTTCCTGGTGCACCACCGCAGCCGGCTGGCCGAGGAAAGCGGCGGACGCCTGATCTGCCGCGACTGCGCCTGACGGACGCGGGATCTCGGACCAGGGGTTCAGGGGACGAACAGACGCGACTGAGAGCCTCGAGGGCACCAGGGGGAGGCTCGAAGCGCGCTGGGGAAAAGGGGGCCGGCCGGCAGGCCGGCCCCCTTCCCATGTCTCGGGTCAGGCGCCCTTGACCAGCTCGGCGACGCGTTCGGGGTGGCGGGTGCTGAACAGCCAGTAGGGCGTCGGGTCGGCCGGGTCGGTCAGCCGGATCCGCACGACCGGGCCCACCCAGCCGCGGTGCAGGACGTAGGCGGCGGGGTCGCCGTCGCGGCCCAGCGCCTTGCGCTTGGCGTCCTTGTCGAAGATCTCGACCTCGCCCGCGTACCGCAGCGGCAGGTGCGCGTCGCCGACCCACAGCTCCGGCTCGGTGCCGCCGGTGACGCGGACCTTGGACCGGCCGAGCGACAGCATCAGCCCGACGACGACCGGCAGCGCGATCACGTACGGCAGCCACGCCCGGACGCCCGGGTAGCCCATGTCGATCTCGGCCGCCAGCAGGATCGCGCCCAGCACCGGCAGCGGCCAGCCCCACCACGGGACGTACAGCCGCTCGGAGTGCCGGACCGCGGCACTAGCGGCCGTCTTCGCAGATTCACCCACGGGTAGAGAGTAATCTCGCCGCCCGTGTCCAGCGTTCAGGTACTCCTCTCCCGGCTCGACCCGGATGTCCCGCTGCCCGCCTACGCCCGGCCGGGCGACGCGGGCGCCGATCTCGTCACGACCTCGGATATCGTGCTGAAACCCGGGGAACGCGGCGTCGTCGGCACCGGCGTCGCCATCGCCCTCCCGCCCGGGTACGCGGGGTTCGTCCACCCGCGGTCGGGCCTGGCCGCCCGGGTCGGCCTCTCGGTGGTGAACACGCCGGGCACGATCGACGCGGGCTACCGCGGGGAGATCAAGGTCTGCCTGATCAATCACGACCCGGTGCACCCGGTGGAGCTCGCGCGCGGCGACCGCATCGCCCAGCTGGTCGTCCAGCGGGTCGAGCACGCGGTGTTCGTCGAGGTCGCCGAGCTCGACACGACCGAGCGGGGCGACGGAGGCTACGGCTCCACGGGTGGACACGCCACACTGGGAGCACCGGCGCTCGCCGCGAGCGCCGGCACGGGGGAAGGAACGGAGAAGTAGTGGGGATTTTCGGACGCAAGCGGCGGACCGAGGGCGGGTCCGCCGGACGGCACGCCGCGCCCGGAGCCGACGACACGATCGAGGACGAGGCGTACGACGAGGACTCGGAGCTGTCGGACGTCTCCGACGGCCCGTTCGACGTCGCGGACTTCGAGGACGACGGCGTCCCGCGGATCGACCTCGGCTCGGTGAAGGTGCCGGTGCCGGACGGTTCCCAGGTGCAGGTCGAGATGGACCCCGAGACGCAGGGCGTGCGCGCCGTGCACGTCGTCACCGAGCAGGGCCAGATCACGGTCAGCGCCTACGCCGCGCCGCGCTCGGGCGGGCTGTGGCGCGAGGTCAGCACCGAGCTGGCCGAGCAGCTGCGGGCCGACGGCGCCAAGGTCAACATCGGCCGCGGCGTGTGGGGCCTGGAGATCTCGGCCATCGTCGGCGACGTCTCGCTGCGCTTCGTCGGCATCGACCGGCCGCGCTGGATGCTGCGCGGCGTCATCGCCGGGCCGCAGTCGGAGGCCGCGGCGGCGGTCGAGGTGCTGCGGGGGATCGTGCGGCGCACGATCGTCGACCGCGGCGACGCGCCGATGCCGGTCCGCACCCCGCTCACGATCACGCTGCCCGAGGCGGTCGCCGAGCACATCGCGGCCCAGCAGCAACAGGGCTGACCCCACCCGAAGGCCGTGAATGGCACATCGAGGGACCAAGTGTCCGTCAATGTGCCATTCACGGCCTTTTCCGGGCCCGCAGGAAGGCCAGGACGGTCGCGCGGCCGAGGGACTCGCGGTCCGCGCCCAGCGCCGTGAGCGTCGTCTCGCCGAGGACGCCGCGGGGGAGTGCCGTGGCCCACTCCGATGCGACTTTCGTCGGGTGGATCGGGTCGTCGGTGCACGTGCCGATCCCGGCCGGGACGTCGAGCGCCGCGAGTGCGCCGAGGCTCGGCGACGGGCGGCCCGCCGCGACGCGCAGGCCGTCGGCGAGCCCGGCGCCGTGCCGGCGCCACGCCCGGTCGAGTTCGGCCCGCAGCCAGTCCGGGCTGCCCGCCGTCTGCGCCAGCGCGACGTCGACCCCGGAGCCGGCCACCAGATCGGCGGACAGCGTCGCGGCCAGCGACGCGGGTGCTGAGCCCGGGACGCCGTTCCAGGCCGGGAGGGCGGCCAGCAGGCCCCCGCAACGCCCCGGGTTGGCGACCGCCCACTCCGCGGCGAGGTGGGCGCCGAACGAAATGCCGCCTACGAGCAGTTCGCCGTGTTCGTCCGCGAGCGCGTCGAGGGTCGCGAGGTAGCCGTCGGCGAGCGCCGCCCCCGGTGGCGGCGGTGGCGCGATGAGCGGGACACCGAGGGCGCGCAGCGGGCCGCCGAAGACGGCCCGGACGAAGACCTCGTCCGAGCCGGTGCCGGGCAGCAGCACCGCGGCGGGAACTCTGATTGCGGACGTCACGTTGCGATCTTTGCGCAAAGGCGTTTCCCTGGCGGGGACCGCAGTACGCTGGAATCGTTCGGGCCGCAAGCAGTTTGTCGCCGGGCCCCGGAGCACAGGAGCACCTATGTCCGCCAAAGACGGCGGCTACTTCAGCCGGCTGGTACGCAAGCTGACCAGCGACGTCGACGAGCTCGACGCCGACGAGATGTCCATGAGGTCCGGCGCCGAGGGCGCGCAGCGGGCCTGCGACTGCCGTTCCGGCGAAGAGGTCACCGTGATGGGGAGACTCCGCAGCGTGGAGCTCTGCCCGACGAACGAGGCCGCCACGCTGGAGGCGGAGCTGTTCGACGGAACACAGGGCGTGACGCTAATCTGGCTCGGCCGCCGCCGGATCCCGGGCATCGAGCCTGGCCGGACGATCAAGGTGCGTGGTCGGATGGCCGAGCGTGACGGCCAGAAGGTGCTTTACAACCCCTATTACGAGCTCCAGAGCCCAGTGAGTTGATCACCCATCGTGACTGAACCCGCCTCGAGCGAGAAGAAGACCGACTCCGGCGACGAGCCGCAGCCGACCCTCCTGGAGCAGATGGGCGGCGTGTCCGGCCTGATCTACTCCTCGGTGCCGGTGATCGTCTTCGTGCTGGCGAACGCCTTCTTCGGGCTGACCGCCGCCATCTGGACGTCGGTGGGCAGCGCGGTGGCGATCACCGTGCTGCGGGTGGTCCGCAAGGAGCCCCTGCAGCCGGCGATCTCCGGGTTCTTCGGCGTCGCGATCGCGGCGTTCATCGCCTACCGGACGGGGTCGGCGAAGGGGTTCTTCCTCTTCGGGATCTACGCGAGCCTGGTCTACTGCGGCATCTTCGTGCTGTCCGTGGTCGTCCGGTGGCCGATCGCGGGCGTGGTGTGGAACGTGCTCAACGGCACCGGGCAGGCGTGGCGCAAGGACAAGCCGTCCCGCTACGGCTACGACATCGCGACGCTGGCGCTGGCCCTGGTGTTCGCCGCCCGGTTCGTCGTGCAGCGGTGGCTCTACCAGGAGGACTACACCGGCTGGCTGGCCTTCGCGAAGATCGCGATGGGGTACCCGCTGTACGCGCTGGGCCTGTTGGTCGTGGTGTGGGCGGTGCGCCGGTCGGACAAGCGGCTGAAGGCGCAGGCGGAGGACGAGCCGAAGCCGGAGACCGACGCGGAGATCGAAGCCCGGCTGCGCGAGAAGTACGCGGCCCCCGAGGCCTGACAGCCCGACCCGCGAAGCCCGGCAACCCGCGCGCGTAGGGGGACCCCCGGTTTTCACGCTACCGGGAGGCACCGACAGTTTGCGCGCGCGGATCTCAGGCCGGGCTGCTGCGACGCCGTGAACGACTCTTTCACCTCGTCCGACGACATGAACGACCCTTTCATGTCGTCTCACCGGCACCGGACCACGCGAAAGGCCCCCGGCAAACGAGCCGGGGGCCTTCGTCGACGAACTCAGTACCCCAAAGCCGTCCGGATCTCCGGCTCGACATCCGCGGTGGCGACGAACAGCAACTCGTCCCCCGGCTCCAGCGGGTCCTCCGGCTGCGGCACGATCACCCGGTCACCCCGCAGGATCGTCACCAAAGCGGCATCCCGCGGCAACGTCAGATCACTCACCGGCTTCCCGGCCAGCGGGGTCTCCGCCGGCAACGTCAGCTCGACGAGGTTCGCGTTGCTCTGCCGGAACGTCATCAGCCGCACCAGGTCGCCGACGCTGACCGCCTCCTCGACCATCGCCGCGAGCATCCGCGGGGTCGAGACCGCCACGTCGACGCCCCACGCGTCGGTGAACAGCCACTCGTTCGCCGGGTTGTTCACCCGGGCCACCACGCGCCGGACCGCGAACTCCGTCTTCGCGAGCAGCGAGACGACCAGGTTCGCCTTGTCGTCGCCCGTCGCGGCGATCACGACGTCGCACTGCTCGATCCCGGACTCCTCCAGGATCGACACCTCGCACGCGTCGCCGAGCACCCAGTCGGCCTGCTCGACCGTCTGCGGCTCGAACTGGTCGGCCTCCCGCTCGATCAGCATCACCTGGTGGCGCCCGTCGATGAGCTCGTTGGCGATGGAACGGCCGACCGCACCCGCGCCCGCAATCGCGACCCGCATCAGTTCTCGTCCTCCGGTTCGCGCTGCGCCACGCTGGTCACGTCGCTGACCGTGCCGGAGCGCGCGGCGACCCACACGTCGTCGCCGTCCTGCACCACGGTCTTGTTGTCGGGCAGCACCGGCGTGCCGAAGCGCATGATGAACGCCACCCGCGCGCCGGACGCCTCCTGCAGGGACCGCACCGAGTGCCCGACCCAGCCCTCGTGCAGCGGCAGCTGCAGCAGCGCCACGTTGCCCGACGGGTCCCGCCACGCCGACGCGACGCCGTCCGGCAGCAGCGTCCGCAGGAAGCGGTCGGTGGTCCACGGGACCGTCGCCACCGTCGGGATGCCCAGCCGCTCGTACACGGCCGCGCGCTTGTGGTCGTAGATCCGCGCGACGACGTGCTCGATGCCGAAGTTCTCGCGGGCGACCCGCGCCGAAATGATGTTCGAGTTGTCGCCGCTGGACACCGCGGCGAACGCGCCGGCCCGCTCGATGCCCGCTTCGATGAGCACCTTGCGGTCGAACCCGACCCCGACGACCTGCTGGCCGTGGAAGTCGCTGCCGAGCCGGCGGAACGCCTGCTGGCTCTTGTCGATGACGGCCACCTCGTGGCCGAGCCGCTCCAGCGCAGCGGCCAGGGACGCGCCGACCCGGCCGCACCCCATGATCACCACGTGCACGCCCTGCCTCCTCTTCGGCGGGTTCACCCGTCCGTACCTACCCCGACATGCCAGCGCCGAACCTACCGTGCGCCCCGGCAGTTAGGCTTCCGTGGTGTCGAAGTTCCCGACCGTGCTGAAACGCCTGGTCCTCGGACGTCCGTTCCGCAGTGACAGGCTCGCTCACACGCTCCTGCCGAAGCGCATCGCGCTGCCGATCTTCGCGTCCGACGCGCTCTCGAGCGTGGCGTACGCACCCGAAGAGATCTTCCTGACGCTGAGCGTCGCGGGCCTGTCCGCGTACGCGCTGGCGCCGTGGATCGGCATCATGGTCGCCCTGGTCATGCTGGTCGTCGTCGCGTCGTACCGGCAGAACGTGCACGCGTACCCGAGCGGCGGCGGCGACTACGAGGTCGCCAACACGAACCTGGGCGGGAAGTTCGGGCTGACGGTGGCGAGCGCGCTGCTCGTCGACTACGTGCTGACCGTCGCGGTGTCCACTTCGTCCGGTGTGGCCAACATCGGGTCCGCGGTGCCGTGGGTGGCGCAACACAAAGTGCTCGCCTCGATCGTCATCGTGGTCGTGCTGACATCGCTGAACCTGCGCGGCATCCGGGAGTCGGGGAAGGCCTTCGCGATCCCGACTTACGGGTTCATCCTGGGCATTCTGGTCATGGTCGTGTGGGGCCTGGTGCAGGCGGCCACCGGCACCGAGATGAAGGCCGAAAGCGCCGGGTTCACGCTGAACGCCGAGGGCACGTTCGCCGGCGTGGCGTACGCGTTCCTGGTGCTGCGGGCGTTCTCCTCCGGCGCCGCGGCGCTGACCGGGGTCGAGGCGATCAGCAACGGCGTCCCGGCGTTCCAGAAGCCCAAGTCGAAGAACGCGGCGACGACGCTGCTGATGATGGGCCTGCTCGCGGTCACCATGCTCGTCGGCATCATCACCCTCGCCTCGATCACCGACGTCAAGTTCGCCGAGGACCCGGCCGAGCAGCTCGCCGGCGCGCCCGCGGGCTACGAGCAGAAGACGATCGTCGCGCAGATCGCGCACGCGGTGTTCGCCGACTTCCCGCCGGCGTTCTACTACATCTCCTTCTCCACCGGCATCATCCTGCTGCTGGCCGCGAACACCGCGTTCAACGGCTTCCCGGTGCTGGGCTCGATCCTCGCGCAGGACCGCTACCTGCCGCGTCAGCTGCACACCCGCGGCGACCGGCTCGCGTTCTCCAACGGGATCCTGTTCCTCTCGGCGTTCGCGCTCGTGCTGATCATCGCGTTCGACGCCGAGGTCACCCGGCTCATCCAGCTGTACATCGTGGGTGTGTTCGTGTCGTTCACGGTGAGCCAGGCCGGCATGATCCGGCACTGGAACCGGTTGCTGGCCAAGGAAACCGACCCGGGCGTGCGGCGGCGGATGCGGCGCTCGCAGACGGTCAACGCGGTCGGGCTGACCATGACCGGCGTGGTGCTGGTGATCGTGCTGATCACCAAGTTCCTGCTCGGCGCGTGGATTGCGATCGCCGCGATGGTGGCGATCTTCGTGCTGATGACGGCGATCCGGAAGCACTACGACCGCGTCGCCGACGAGCTGAAGGAGCTCGGCGACACCCCGACCGTGCTGCCCTCGCGCAACCACGCGATCGTCCTGGTGTCCAAACTGCACCGTCCGACGCTGCGCGCCCTGGCCTACGCCAAGGCGATGCGCCCGGACGTCCTCGAGGCCGTGACGGTCAATGTGGACGATGCGGACACGCGAAGGCTCACCGCTGAATGGGACGCGCACAACTTCAAGGTGCCGCTGAAGGTCGTCGAGTCGCCCTACCGCGAGATCACGAAACCGGTCCTCGACTACGTGAAGCGCGTGCGCGGCGACAACCCGCGCAACGTCGTCACCGTGTTCATCCCGGAGTACGTGGTCGGGCACTGGTGGGAACAGGTGCTGCACAACCAGAGCGCGCTGCGGCTCAAGGGCCGCCTGCTGTTCCAGTCCGGTGTGATCGTGGCGAGCGTGCCGTGGCAGCTGGAGTCCTCGGCCAAGGCGGCCGCGCGCGTCCGCAACGAACGGCCCGCGGCCGGCGACGTCCGCCGCGGCTTCTCGCCCAACGGCAAGCCGGTCGCGGCGCCGAAGCCCAAGGAGCCCGCCGAATGACGAGCTGGCTGGGCCGGGTCCTCGACGTCGAGGTCGGCGCGGTGGCGCACGGCGGCCACTGCGTGGCGCGTGCGGAAGGCCGCGTCGTGTTCGTCCGGCACGCGCTGCCGGGGGAGCACGTCCGCGTCGAGGTGACCGAGGACAACGGCGGGTCGTTCTGCCGCGGCGACGCGGTCGAGGTGCTCTCGGCGTCTTCGCACCGGGTGACGCCGCCGTGCCCGCTCGCGGTGCCCGGCGGCTGCGGCGGCTGCGACTGGCAGCACGCTTCGCCGGACTACCAGCGTTTGCTGAAGGCTTCGGTGGTCGCGGAGCAGCTGCAGCGGCTGGCGGGCATCGAACGCGAGGTCGTCGTCGAGGCGCTCGACGGCGGGCCGCTGGACTGGCGCAGCCGCGTCCGCCTGATCGTCGACCGGGAAGGACGTGCGGGGCTGCGGGCGCACCACAGCCACCGCGTGGTGGCGCTGGACGACTGCCCGATCGCGGTGCCCGGCGAGCTCGACGACGTCCTGGCGCGGCGCTGGCGGCCGGGCAGCGAGCTGGAGGTCACCAGCGACGGCGACGGCGGCGTGCACGTCCGCGAGCTGTCGACGGTGCGCGGCAAGGTCCGGGCGCGGCAGCTGGCCGGCGGGGTCGCGGTGCAGCACGCGGCGGGGCGCGACTGGCACCTCGACGCGCACGGCTTCTGGCAGGTCCACCCGGACGCGGCGTCGACGCTGGCGGCGGTCGTGGCGGAGTGGGCCGAGGCCCCGGCCGGCGGCACGGCGTGGGATCTCTACGCGGGAGTCGGGCTCTTCGCGTCGGTGCTGGCTTCGCAGGTCGGCTCGTCGGGACGCGTCCTGGCGGTCGAGTCCGGGCGGCGCGCGGTCGCCGACGGGGAGAAGAACCTGGCGGACCTGCCGCAGGTGTCGTGGCAGGCGGGGCGCGTGGAGCACGTGCTCGCGTCGGCGGCCAAGCCGGTCGACGTCGTGGTGCTGGACCCGCCGCGCAAGGGCGCGGGTAAGGCGGTCGTGGAGTCGATCGTGGCGGGTTCACCCGATCGGATTGTCTACGTGGCGTGCGACCCGGCGGCTCTGGCCCGTGACCTGGCGTTCTTCAGCGGGCACGGGTACTCGCTGACCGATCTGCGGGCGTTCGACGCCTTCCCGATGACCCACCACGTGGAGTGCGTGGCGCTGCTGTCCTGAGTTTTTGTCGGTGGTGGTCGTCACACTGCTCGCATGACTCCACTCGACGAATTCGACCTGGCGGCTTCGACGGTGACCGGCTTGGTTTCGGGCACCTCGGCTTGGGACGCGCCCACGGCGTGCGCGGATTGGAACGTGCGCGCGGTGGTGAACCACTTGGCGCACGGCAACGCGAAAGTGGCGTTCTGGGCGGGGATGGGCCCACCCGCGCCGGAGGGTGACTACCTGGGTCCCTCGCCGGTCGAGGCGTTCACGGCGTCGGTGGCGGCGGCCCGGTCGGTGCTGGCGTCGCCCGGGCTGTTCGAGCGGACGGTGACGACTCCGCTCGGCGAGGTGCCCGGGGTGTTCCTGGTGCACATGCGCGTGAACGAGTACGTGGTGCACGGCTGGGACATCGCCGACGCCACGGGTGCTTCGACGGACCTGCTGCCGGAGCTGGCGGCGCGGGCACTGGAGCAGTGGCGGGCACGGTTCGGGTCGGCGCCGCGGCAGCCGGGCGGGCCGTTCGGGCCGGAGGTCGACGCTCCGGAGGGCGCGACGGCGGCGGACCGGCTGGCGGCGTTCCTCGGCCGGAAGGCGGTGAGCGGCTAGCTATCGCCGCGCGTTCAGGGCGAGAGTGCGCGGCACGGGAGAGCTTTGGGGCACCGGTGCGGAGCGGCGCTTTCGGGAGCAGCGCCAGGTGGAATGGCGAGCGCCGCCGGCCGGATGCGGGTCGCGCCAGGCTTACGCGGCCCGGCGGACCGCGAAGGCCGCTGGCAGGTCGGTTGTCGTCATGGCGATGCCCGGCCCCTGGCATCACGCGTGCGGGCGGGTTGGATGGGGGTCGCGCCTGGCAGCGCCTGCTCTACGTGGCCCGGCGGACCGCGAAGGCCGCCGCGAGGTCGGTTGCCGTCGTGGCGATGCCCGTCCGCCGGGCACCGGGGTTGGGCTGGATGCGGGCCCCTGGGCAGCGCCAGGTCTACGTGGCCCGGCGGACCGCGAAGGCCGCCGCGAGGTCGGTTGCCGTCGTGGCGATGCCCGGCGCCGAGAAGAGTGCGGGCCCGGCCCATGCCAGGTCTATGCGGCTCGGCGAACCGCGAAGGCCGCAGCCGGGCCGGCTGCCGTCATGGCGATCCCGGCCGGGCATCACGCGCGCAGCCGCCCGGACGCCGGTCGCGCCAGCTCTACGCGGCCCGGCGGACCGCGAATGCGGCCGCCAACCCGGTCGCCGTCATGGCGATGCCCGACACCAGCAGTACCCACGCCCCGGCCCCGGGCACCACCCGCGCCGCCGGTTGGAGGCGGGTCACTCCCGGCAGCGTCACCACCAAGTGGCGCAAGACCACGCCCGTCACCACCAGCCCCGGCAAGCACGCCATCGCCAAGGGCTCGTCCTGGCGGCGGGCGAACGTCAAATACGCCAGCGTGGCCGTGATCAGGACCGCCGCCGCGCACACCAGGCGCAGGCCGAGGTCCAGCTCGGGGTCCGGCGTGCCCGGGGGCAGCATCCCCGGGTGGTCCGCGGTGCGCAACGTCAGCCCGGCGATCACGCCGAGGCCGGTGATCCCCGCCGCCACCGCCCGTGGAACCCGCCAAGCACGCGTCACGCACGCAGCATAATTCGCCGGAAACGGCTTTCCGGTCACCTTTTCCGCGCTGGGCCGTTCGGGGGATCCCGATCGGAGGACCGCTCAGCCGGCGAACCAGCGCTGCGGGGCCGGCCGGAGGTTCTGGTAGATGTGCTTGACCTCGGTGTACTCGCCCAGCCCCGTCGGCCCCAGCTCGCGGCCGAACCCTGACTGCTTGTACCCGCCCCACTCGGCCTGCGGCAGGTACGGGTGGAAGTCGTTGATCCAGATCGTCCCGTGGCGCAGCCGCCCGGCGACCCGCTGCGCCCTCGACGCGTCCTGCGTGAACACCGCCCCGGCCAGGCCGTAGTGGGTGTCGTTGGCGATGCGGACGGCGTCGTCCTCGTCGGTGAACGTCTCGACCGTCAGCACCGGTCCGAAGGACTCCTCGACCACAGCCGACGACCCCTGTTCCACCTGGTCCAGGATGGTCGGGAGGTAGTAGAAGCCGTCAGCAAGCGCGGGATCCTCGGGCCGGCGGCCGCCGGTGCGCAGCACCGCGCCCTCGGCCAGCGCCGCCGCGACGTACGCCTCCACCTTCTCGCGGTGGGCCGCCGAGATCAGCGGCCCGGTCTCGGCCCGCGGGTCGAAGGGGCCGCCCAGGCGGATCCGCTCGGCCCGGCGCACCAGCTCGTCGACGAACTCGTCGTGCCACTCCCGCTGCACGATCAGCCGCGCGCCCGCCGAGCACACCTGGCCCGAGTGCAGGAACACCGCCGTCAGCGCGTAGTCGACGGCCGTCTCGAAATCGGCGTCGGCGAACACCACGTTCGGGTTCTTGCCGCCCAGCTCCAGGGCCACTTTCTTGACCGTCCCGGCGGCCGCCGCGGCGATCACCCGGCCCGTTGCCAGGCCGCCGGTGAACGACACGAGGTCGACGTCCGGGTGCGACGCCAGTGGCGCGCCGGCCTCGGCGCCCGCACCGAGCACCAGGTTCGCGACTCCCGGCGGCAGGCCCGCCTCGGTGAGCAGCTTCATGAACAGGATCGCGGTGTGCGGCGTCAGCTCGCTGGGCTTGAGCACGAACGTGTTACCCGCCGCCAGCGCCGGCGCGATCTTCCACACGGTCTGCAGCAGCGGGTAGTTCCACGGCGTGATCAGCCCGCAGACCCCGACCGGCTCGTGCACGATCCGGCTGATCGCGTCCGGGTTGCCGGTGTCGACGACGCGCCCGGCGTCCTGGGCCGCGAGCTTGCCGAAGTAACGCAGGCACGCGGCGATGTCGGCCATGTCGTAGCGGCTCTCGACCAGCCGCTTGCCGGTGTCGAGCGACTCCGCGCGGGCGAACGCCTCCGCGTCGCGGTCCAGCAGGCCGGCGGTGCGCAGCAGCAGGTCGCCGCGCAGGTGCGCGGGGGTGCCGGGCCACGGGCCGCTGTCGAACGCCCGGCGCGCCGCCGCGATCGCGGCCTCGGTGTCCTTTGCGGTCCCTTCGGCGACCGTCGCGACCGGGGAACCGTCCGCCGGGCAGCGGATCTCGCGGCGCCCGCCGCCGATCGCGTCCACCCAGTCGCCGCCGATGAAGAAGTCCGCCATGGACCCATTCTCGTGGCCACGCCGCGTGACCGCCACAGCACTGCGGGGAGACGAGGTTCACCTGGCGTGATGACAGGTGGTCGCGCTCCGCCTGTGACGCCGGACGCGGCGGGCGGAACCACCCTGGCGGGTCTCCGTAGACTGGGCCGGACGTGGGGCGTGCCGACCAAGTGAGGTGGAGACGAGTGACGTTGCTGGAGTCCGTGAACGGACCGGCGGACCTGAAGCGCATGAGTGTCGAGGACCTCGGCGAACTGGCTGCCGAGATCCGGGACTTCCTCGTCGACAAGGTCCGCCGCGCCGGCGGGCACCTGGGGCCCAACCTCGGCGTCGTCGAGCTGACGCTGGCGCTGCACCGCGTGTTCGACTCGCCGCGCGACGCGATCGTCTGGGACGTCGGGCACCAGGCCTACGTGCACAAGATCGTCACCGGCCGCGTGGACGGCTTCGACAAGCTGCGTCAGACCGGCGGTGTCACCGGTTACCCGTCGCGCGCGGAGAGTGACCACGACTGGGTCGAAAGCAGCCACGCCTCCTCCGGACTGTCCTATGTGGACGGCCTGGCGAAAGCGTTCGCCCTGGAGGGCGGCGAGCGGCACGCGATCGCCGTCGTCGGCGACGGCGCGCTCACCGGCGGCATGTGCTGGGAAGCGCTCAACAACATCGCCGCGCACCGCGAGCGCCCGGTCGTCATCGTCATCAACGACAACGGCCGCTCGTACTCGCCGACCATCGGCGGCCTCGCCGACCACCTCGCCGCGCTGCGCCTCCAGCCGGGCTATGAGCGCCTGCTCGACGGCGGCCGCGAGATCCTCAAGCACACCCCGGTCGTCGGCAAGCCGATCTACGCCGCGCTGCACGCCGCGAAGGCCGGACTGAAGGACGCCCTGAGCCCGCAGGCGATGTTCTCCGACCTCGGCCTGAAGTACCTCGGCCCGGTCGACGGCCACGACCAGGTCGCGCTGGAGAAGGCCCTGCAGAGCGCGAAGGCGTTCGGCGGCGCGGTGATCGTGCACGTGGTGACCGAAAAGGGTCACGGCTACGCGCCCGCGGTCAACAACCAGCACGACCAGATGCACCAGACCGACCCGATCGACCCCGAGACCGGCCTGCCGCCGGTGAAGGGCCCGAGCTGGACCGGCGTGTTCGGCGACGAGCTGGCGAAGATCGGCGCCGAGCGCGAGGACGTCGTCGCGATCACGGCGGCGATGCTGCGGTCCACCGGGCTCGACAAGTTCGCCGAGGCGTTCCCGGACCGCTGGTACGACGTCGGGATCGCCGAGCAGCACGCGGTCACCTCGGCCGCCGGGCTCGCGATGGGTGGGCTGCACCCGGTCGTGGCGATCTACTCGACGTTCCTCAACCGCGCGTTCGACCAGGTGCTGATGGACGTCGCACTGCACCGCCAGCCGGTGACGCTGGTGCTGGACCGGGCCGGGATCACCGGGCCGGACGGGCCCAGCCACCACGGGATGTGGGACCTGTCGCTGCTCGGGATGGTGCCCGGGATGCGCGTCGCTGCTCCGCGTGACCCGGCGACGCTGCGGGAGGAACTGCGGGAGGCGGTCGCCGTCTCCGATGGGCCGACCGCGCTGCGGTTCTCGAAGGGCAAGGTCGGCGCGGATGTGACGGCGGTGGAGCGGATCGGCACGGTCGATGTGCTGCGTCGCCCGACCGAGGGCGCGGATGTCTTGCTGGTGACGGTCGGTCCGTTCGCGACGCTCGGGTTGGCGACCGCGGACCGGCTGGCCGATCAGGGGATCGGCGTGACCGTGGTGGACCCGCGGTGGGTGCTGCCCGTTCCGGCCGAGCTGGTCGCGTTGGCTTCGCAGCACAAGCTCGTGGTGACCGTCGAGGACAGCGGCCGGCACGGCGGTTTCGGGTCGGCGCTGGCCGCGATGTTCCGGGACGCCGAGTGCGACGTGCCGTTGCGGGATCTGGCGGTGCCGCAGGCGTTCCACGACCTGGGCAGCCGCGACGAGGTGCTCGGGCGGATCGGCTTGACGGCCCAGGACGTGGCTCGTCGCGTGACCGAGTGGGCCGCCGGCCGGCTGGGCTCGGAAGAGCAGCCGGCGAAGAAGGACGCCAACCGCGGCTGACCGCGGCGAACCGGCCCCCGGGAACTGTTCCCGGGGGCCGGTTCGCGGCTTCAGGTCCCGAAACTGTCGGTGCCCACCGGTAGAGTGGAAAACGGGGGGCGCCCCCGCGCGCGGGGTGAAGTCAGGCCCCGGCGTTGACCGGGAGGGGCACCGAAGCGAAGACCTCCGCGGGTTCCGGGAACAGCTTCACCAGCACCGGGTACGCCACCGCCGCCGTCGCCAGGGTCACCAGCAGGCTGATGTCCACACCGCCCGCGATGTCCCTCAGCGGGCCCGCGATCATCGGCGTGTTCGCGCACAGCAGGCCCAATGTCGTCGCCGGGATCCACGCCGCCATCGCTCGCCAGTTCACGCCTCGGGCGAACCAGTACCTCCCGCCGCGCCGGCCCTCGTTGAACACCTGCAGGTCCGCCACGTCGTAGAACCCCCGGCGCTGGACGAAGCCGATCATCATGATCACCATCCACGGGCTCGTGCACAGCACGATCAGCGTCGCGAACGCGTTGATGCTCGACACCATGTCCAGCACGAAATTGCCGATGAAGATGAACGCCACGCTCAGCGTTCCGATCAGCAGCGTCGCCTGGACCCGGGACAGGCGCGGGAAGATCGAGCTGAAGTCCAGGCCCGTGCCGTACAGCGACGTCGTTCCGGTCGACAGGCCGCCGATCAACGCCACGACGATCAGCGGGATCGCGTACCACAGCGGGGAAATCGCCGTCAGGCCCGTGATGTAGTCGGCCGGGTTCGCGACCAGCGTGGCCGTCGCGATGCCGAACCCGAACGGCAGCAACGTCGCCACCTGGGCCAGGAACGGCGCTGTCAGGAGAGAGCGCTTGCTGAACGAAGAAGGGATGTAGCGCGCCCAGTCGCCGAGGAACGCGCCGAACGAAATCGGGTTCGCCAGCGCCGTCAGCGCCGCCAGGGTGAACGTCGGCCAGAACGTGCCGAGTGCGTAGGTGCCCGTGCCGGCGTAGCCCGGGTCGAACGAGCCGCCGTACGCCAGCACGCCCAGCAGCATGATCGCCGTGCCCAGGACCACCGCGATCCGGTTCACCAGCAGCATGAACCGGTAGCCGTAGATGCACACCACCAGCGTCGCGACCGCGATCACGCCGTACGCCACGCCGCGCAGCACCGCGCCGCCGTCGAAGCCGAACAGCCGCTGTGCCGCGCCGGCCACCGCGTCGCCGCTCACCCACACCGAAATCGCGAAGAACGTGATCGCCGTCAGCAACGACAGGAACGAGCCGACGCACCGGCCGACCACGCCGAAGTGCGCTCCCGACGACACCGCGTTGTTCGTGCGCGTGCGTGGTCCGAACAACGCCATCGGCGCCAGGACCAGGCCGCCGACCACCACGCCGAGCGCGGTCGCCAGAGCCGCGTCCCGGAAGCTCAGCCCGTACGCGATCGGCAGCGTGCCCAGGATGATCGTCGCGAACGTGTTCGCGCCGCCGAACGCCATCCGGAACAGGTCGCGCGGGCGCGATGTCTGCTCCTCCGGCGGGATGGGCGCGATGCCGTTGTGCTCGACCTCCGTCACGCGCGCGCTCATGCGAACCTCGTCATGACGTGCTTGACGCGCGTGTACTCGGCGAAGGCGTACGCCGAAAGGTCCTTGCCGTGGCCGGAGTGGCCGAACCCGCCGTGCGGCATCTCCGCGACCAGCGGCCCGTGCGTGTTGACCCACACGCAGCCGAAGTCCAGCTCGGCCGACACCCGCGTCGCCACGGCGAGGTCGCGAGTCCACACCGACGACGCCAGTCCATAAGGGACGCCGTTGGCCAGCGCGACACCGGAAGCTTCGTCCGAAAAGGACTGGACCGTGACGACCGGCCCGAAGATCTCCTCCTGGACGATCTCGTCGTCCTGCCGCACGCCGGAGATCACCGTGGGGAAGAAGTAGTACCCCTGTGAGCCGAACCGCGAGCCGCCGGTTTCGATCCGCGCGTGTGCCGGCAGCCGCGAGATCAGGCCCTCGACGCGGGAGAACTGCGCCGCGCTGTTCAGCGGCCCGTAGTCGACCCCGGGGGTCTGCGCGGCCGCGACCTTCGCCAGCGCGGCGACGAAGTCGTCGTGGATCGACGCGTGCACCAGCACCCGGCTGCCTGCGGTGCAGTCCTGGCCCGCGTTGTAGAACGCCGCGCCCACGATCCCTTCCGCCGTCGCGGCGAGGTCGACGTCGGGGAAGACCAGCAGTGGTGCGTTGCCGCCCAGTTCCAGGTGCGTGCGCTTGAGGTCGGCGGCCGCGACCGTGGCGACGTCGATGCCCGCCCGCGTCGACCCGGTGATCGACACCAGGGCCGTGACCGGGTGGCGCACCAGCGCGCGGCCCGTGTCGCGGTCGCCGGTCAGCACGGTGAAGGCTCCCGAAGGCAGGAACTCCGCGGCGACCTCGGCCAGCAGCACGGCCGTCGACGGGGTCGTCTCGGCCGGCTTGAGCACCACCGTGTTGCCCGCCGCCAGGGCCGGCGCGATCTTCCAGACCGCCATCATCAGCGGGTAGTTCCACGGCGCGATCTGCGCGCAGACGCCGACCGGCTCGCGGCGGATCACCGACGTGTGGCCCGGCGCGTACTCCCCGGCCGCGGTCCCTTCCAGGTGCCGCGCGGCGCCGGCGAAGAACCGCAGCGCGCTCACGCACTCCGGGATCTCCTCTTCGAGCACCACGGACCGGATCTTGCCCGTCTCGCGGACTTCCAGGTCGGCGAACTCCGACGCCCGCGCCTCGAGCGCGTCGGCGATCTTAAGCAGAGCCAGCTGCCGCTGCGCCGGGGTGCTGCGCCGCCAGGCCGCAAACGCTTGCGCGGCGGCTTCCATGGCCTTGTCCACATCGGACTCCGAGGCGACGGCGCTGGTGCCGAACACCTCGCCGGTCGCCGGGTCGGTCAGGTCGAGCGTGCGGGTCATGCCTGCTCCAGGTGGGTCGGCGCGAACAGCTTCAGCAACGCGGGGAGGACGACGACGGACGGGCCCGGCGTGCGCAGTGCCTCGGCGAGGTCCGCGCCCACCGTGTCCAAAGAGGAGAGCCGGGCGGGGACGCCGAACGACGAGGCCAGCGCCACGAAGTCGGGCCGGGCCAGCTCGGTGGCCGTCGTCTGGCCGAACGTGTCGGTGAGGTACTCGCGCAGCACGCCGTAGCCGCCGTCGTCGACGATCAGCCACGTGACGTCGAGGCCGTGCTGCACCGCCGTGGCCAGCTCGGCGACGCCGTACATCGCGCCGCCGTCACCCGACACGGCGAGCGCCGGACCGCCCGCGGCCGCGCCGCCGAGCGCGCCCGGCAGGCCGTAGCCCAGCCCGCCCGCGCCCTGCGCGGTGTGGATCGGCGCGCCCTCGGGGTTCCACGCCGACCAGGCCCAGTACGCGGCGATCGTCATGTCCCAGAACGTCTGCGTGCCCTCGGGCAGTGCCGCGCGGACGTCGTCGATCAGCTTCCGTTCGACGGCCAGGTCCTGACCGTCCAAACGGGACTCGACCCGCGCGAGCAGTCCGGAGACCGCTTTCTCGGCCCGCCCGTCGGATGGCCGCATCGGCACCCACTCCAGCAGCGCCTGCAGCGTGAGCTTGACGTCGGCGTGGATGCCCAGGCCCGGGTAGTTCGACTCCAGCTTGCCGAGATCGGCCTCGACCTGGATCACCCGGCCGCGCGGCGCGAACTCGCGGTAGTTGCTGGACAGCTCGCCCAGGCCCGAGCCGAGCACGAGCAGGACGTCCGCGGAAGCGAGGAACTCCGTGGTGTGCCAGTCCTCCAGCCACGACCGCCCGGACAGCTCGTGGTCCCAGCCGAAGACGCCCTTGCCGCCGAACGTCGAGATCACCGGCGCACGCAACGCTTCCGCCAGGGCCTTCAGCTCGGCCGAAGCGCCGGACCGCAAGGCACCGCCGCCGGCGAGGATGACGGGGTTCGACGCCGCGGCCAGCAGGTCGGCTGCCGCGGTGACCAGCTCGGGCAGCGGTGCCAAGGCTGGGGGAGTGGCCGACACGGACGTGATCGGCGGCAGACCGGCCGGGCCGAGCAGCACGTCCTGGGGGATCTCGACCCACACCGGGCCGTAGGGCGCGGTCGCCGCCGACGTCCACGCTTCCCGCAACGCGGAAGGGATCTGGCTCGCCCGCCGCACGACGTGCACCGACTTCACGACGTCCCGGAAGCTCGCCTGCTGGTCGGGCAGTTCGTGCAGGTAGCCGTGCCGGCCGCCGCCGAGCCCGGCGACCGGGACCTGGCTGGAAATGCCGAGCACCGGCACCGACGCGGTCCGGGATTCCTGCAGCGAAGCCAACGTCAGTAACGCACCCGGCCCGGTCGAGACGACCAGGGGCGTCACCGGGACCGGCCCGTCCGGGTTCGCCGCGAGCCGGGCGCGGGCGAAACCGTCGGCGGCGAACGCGAGGTTGTTCTCGACGCGCCCGCTGATCACGCGCAGGTCGCCGGCGCGCCGCAGCGCTTCGAACAGACCCAGCGCGTGCTGGCCGGGCAGGCCGAACACCGTGTCGGCGCCCAGCGCGCGAAGGGTTTCGACGACGACGTCGCCGCCGATGCGGGTCATTCGCCCTTCCCCAGCGACAGCAGGCTCACCAGGTCGTAGGCGACGTGGGAGGCCGCGATGGCGGTGATCTCGGCGTGGTCGTAGGCCGGGGCCAGCTCGACGACGTCCGCGCCGACCAGGTTGAGGTCGCGCAGCCCGCGCAGGATCTCCAGGAGCTCGCGGCTGGTCATTCCGCCCGCTTCGGGGGTGCCGGTGCCGGGTGCGTGGGCCGGGTCGAGCACGTCGATGTCGACCGAGACGTACAGCGGCCGGTCGCCGATCCGCTGCCGCAGCGCGTCCACGGTCTCGGCGACGCCGCGGCGCAGGACGTCGCCGGAGGTGACGATCCCGAAGCCGAGCCGGCGGTCCTCTTCGAGGTCGCGCTTGCCGTACAGCGGCCCGCGCGTGCCGACGTGCGACAGCGCACTCGTGTCGAGGATGCCTTCCTCGGACGCCCGCCGGAACGGCGTGCCGTGCGTGTACGGCTCGCCGAAGTAGGTGTCCCAGGTGTCGAGGTGCGCGTCGAAGTGCAGCAGCGCGACGGGTCCGTGCTTCTTCGCCGCCGCGCGCAGCAGCGGGAGCGCGATGGTGTGGTCGCCGCCGACGGTCACCAGCCGCGTCCCGTTCGCCTGCAGTGCTTCGGCTTCCTGCTGCAGCGTCTCGATCGCTTCGCCGATGTTGAACGGGTTGACCGCGATGTCGCCCGCGTCGACCACCTGCATCTGCTCGAACGGCGAGACGTCCAGCTCCGGGTGGTACGGCCGCAGCAGCCGGCTCGCCTCGCGCACGGCGGCCGGGCCGAACCGCGCGCCGGGCCGGTAGGACACGCCGGAGTCGAAGGGCACCCCGACGACGGCGACGTCGGCGCGCTCGACCTGGTCGATCCGCGGCAGCCGCGCGAAGGTCGCGAAGCCGGCGAACCGGGGGACGCGCGACGAGTCGAGGGGTCCGATGTTAGGCACTGGTGGGCTCCTGTTCCCGGGTCTCGGTGGTGGTGTCTTCGCCGGCCAGGCGGCGGGTCCAAAGGGAGAGAATCGAGTCGGCCGTGCGGGGCGTGGCGAAGCTGACCGCCAGGTAGACGACCAGGCTCGCGCCGAGGCCCCAGTAGATCGGGGTGTTGGCGTCGACGCCGTCGATGATCATGAACGCGATCACCGACACCGTGCCGGCCACCATCGACGCGTACGCGCCCTGCCGCGTGCCGCGCTTCCAGAACAGCGCGCCGACGATCGCGACGAGCAGGCCGCCGACCAGGATGTCGTAGGCGATGGTGAGCGCGTTGACGACGTCGTCGACGACCATCGCGATGCCGATGGCCAGCAGGCCGAGCACGAGCGTGGCGATCCGGTTGCGGCTGACTTCGCCGCCCTTCTTCAGGCCGAGCTTGCTGAGCAGGTCCGACGTCGTCGTGGTGGAACACGCGATCAGCGCGCCGCTCGCGGTCGACATCATCGCCGAGAGCGCGGCGGCCAGCACGAGGCCGCGGACGCCGGTCGGCAGCAGCCGCTCGACGATCGTCGCGAAGGCGTCCTGCGCGCTGGCGAGGTCCGGGTAGAGCGTGTGGGCCGCGGTGCCGATCAGGGCGCCGGCCAGGCCGTAGACCAGACAGTAGACGCCGGAGGTGATGCCGCCGGACGTCGCGATCGCCGGCGTGCGCGCGGTGAACACGCGCTGCCAGATGTCCTGGCCGATCAGCAGGCCGAAGGTGTAGATGACGAAGTAGGTGATGATCGTGTCGGTGCCGATCGAGGTGAAGCTGAAGAAGCTCGCGTCGAGCTTTTCGCTCATCCCGGAGAAGCCGCCCGCGGAAGAGATCGCGACCGGCAGCAGGATCGCCAGGATGCCGATGGTCTTGATGACGAACTGGGCGATGTCGGTGAGCGTGATCGACCACATGCCGCCGAGCACCGAGTAGAGGACGACGATCGAGCCGCCGACCGCGATGCCCGCCCAGTTCGGCAGGTCGAACAGGACCTTGAAGATGGTCGCGAAGGCCAGCGTCGAGGTGACCGTGAGCATCAGCGTGTAGCCCCACATGACGACGCCGGACACCGCGCTGGTGCGGCCGCCGTAGCGCAGGTCGAGCATCTCGCCGACGGTGTAGACCTTCAGCCGCACCAGCCGCCGCGCGAACAGCGCGTGCAGCACCAGGATGCCGACGCCGATGCTGACCACCAGCCACATGCCGGAAATGCCGTAGGTGTAGCCGAGCTTGACGCCGCCGACGGTCGACGCGCCGCCGAGCACGACGGCCGACATCGTGCCGGAGTACATGAACCAGCCCAGCCGCCGCCCGGCCACCAGGTAGTCGGACTTCGTCTTCGCGAGCCGGAGGCCGTACCAGCCGACCCCGAGCATCCCCGCGATGTACAGCGCGATCACCGCGTAGTCGCCGGTCACGGTGTCCTCCTCACGTCGTTTCGGGTCACCGTAGGTTCGCCCGCCACCCCTTGGGCATGGGATGATTCATCCCCATGTCGACTTCGATAGGGATGAAATGACCTCGAGCACGGATGCGCTGTCCACGGAGGTGAATGTCCCGTTACGGGACGTGGTCGGCAACCGGGAGCTCGCGCTGGAGGTCGTCCCGGAGACCCTGCGGCCGGGCGCGCTGGACGCCCCGGTGCGCTGGGCGCACGTGAGCGAGCTGCAGGATCCCGCGCCCTACCTGCTGGGCGGCGAGCTGATCCTCACCGCCGGGGTCGACCTGCCGGAGCAGGTCGACCGGTACGTGCGCGGGCTGCGCGACGCCGGCGTGACGGCGCTGGGGTTCGGGCTCACCCCGACGGTGCACGAGACGCTGCCGGAGCCGCTGCGCCGGGCGTGCGCGCGGCGCGGGCTGCCGCTGCTGGTGGTGCCCTCGCGCACGCCGTTCCTGGCGGTCAACCGGGCGGTCTCGGTGGCGCTGACCGAGGCCGGCCAGCGGGACCAGCGGCGGATCACGGCGGCGCGCGAGACGCTGACGCGCGCCGCGGGGGGCGGGCTCGGCGAGCTGACGTCGGCGCTGGCGGCGGTGCTGCGGTCGTGGGTCGCCCTGGTCGGCGCGGGGGACGTGCTGGCCTCGGCGCACGACGCGCCCACGCCGCTGCCGCTCCCCGTGCGGGAGCTGATGGCGACCGTGCGGGCGGGCAGCGGGATCCGGAGCGCGACCACCGAGCTCGACGGCGGCATCGTCGTCGTCCAGCCGGTGTACCCGCAGGCCACGGCGTCGCACCTGGTGGTCGTCGGCCGGGCCGGGCGGCTCGACGGCGCCGAGCGGGCGATCCTCGCGGTCGGCGCGGCCCTGCTGGGCCTGGTCGGCCGCGCGGGCTCGGACGCGGCCGAGCTGGGCGCGGCGGCGACGGGGCTCCTGCTGGGCCGGGTGTCGCCGGGGGAGGCGGCCTGGTCGGTGCTGGGGTCGGAGGTGGTCCGGCTGGTCGCGGGCGCGGAGCACCGGCGCGGCCCGGGCGAGGTGGCCCGGCGGCCCGACTGGCTGCGGGCGCGGCTGGACACCCCGCTGGTCTCGGTTCTCCCCGGGCCGTCGTTCGTGGCGGTCGCGGGGACGAGCCCGGCGCCGGAGGTGCTCGAGGACCTGCGCGAGCACGGCTGGCTCGCGGCGGTGGGCTCGCCGGTCCCGGCCGGCCGGGCGGCGGGCGCGGTGGCGGAGCTGGACCTGCTGCTGGCCCGCGCCCGGGCGCTCGGCCGCGCGGTCGTCGCGGGCGACGGCCCGCCGGACCCCGGCGCACTGCTCGATCCGGCCGCGGCCCGCGGATTCGCTTCGAAGGTCCTGGAGCCGCTGGTGGCGCTGGACCGGGCGGGGGATCGCTCGCTGGCGCCGACGCTGCGAACGTGGCTGGCCCACCACGGCGCGTGGGAGCCGACGGCGGCGGAGCTGGGCGTCCACCGCAACAGCGTCCGGCACCGGATCGCGCAGGTGGAGAAGGCTTTGGGGGTGGACTTGGCGGACCCGGAGGCCCGGATGCGGCTGTGGTTCGCCTTGCGGTGGCTCTCACCGGTCACACACAGTCCTTAAAGGGCACTCTCAGGAAAATATGGGATTGTGGGCTCGTGCGAGTTTTGGTAGTCGAGGACGAAGAACCCCTGGCCGACGCGATCGCCCGCGGCCTCCGCCGCGAAGGCATGGCCGTGGACGTCGCGCTCACCGGGGACGATGGGCACGAAAAAGCCGCCGTCACGCGGTATGACGTCGTGTTGCTGGACCGGGATCTGCCCGGGATGTCCGGGGACGAGCTGTGCCGGGAGATCGTCGCCTCCGGGGAGCTGACCCGGGTGCTGATGCTCACCGCCAGCAGCTCGGTGTCCGACCGCGTCGACGGGCTCTCCCTCGGTGCCGACGACTACCTCGCCAAGCCCTTCGCCTTCCCCGAGCTCGTCGCGCGCGTGCGGGCGCTGGGCCGGCGGGCCACGCCGGCCGCGCCGCCGCTGCTCACCGCCGGGGACGTCGAACTCGACCCCGCCAAGCGGACCGTGCGGCGGGCGAGCGGGCCCGTGGAGCTGACGCGCAAGGAGTTCGGCGTCCTCGAGGTCCTCCTGCAGGCCGCCGGATCCGTGGTCAGCAGCGAGGAACTCCTCGAACGCGTCTGGGACGAGAACGCCGACCCGTTCACCACGACCGTCCGGGTCACCGTCATGACGCTGCGCAAAAAGCTCGGCGAGCCGGGGATCATCGAGACCGTCGTCGGCTCCGGGTACCGGGTGCCGGAACCCGGCACGCCGCAGCGCGCGTGAACCTGCCGGGCACCCGCAGCCTCCGCGCCCGGATCACCCTGCTCGCGACCGTGCTGGTCGCCGCCGTCAGCCTGCTGCTGCTCTGGCTCGCCTGGACGCTGGTGCGGGATTCGCTCGACAGCGTCCCGCAGATGCCGCCGGGCAGCACGGTCGTCGTCGACGGCGTCACGGTCGACGCCTCGACGCTCGCCGAGCACCTGCGCGTGCACGCCCGGAACCGGATGCTGCTCTTCGGGTCGATCGCGTTCCTGCTGGTGGTGGCGGCCGCGGCGATCCTCGCCTGGACGTTCACCTCCCGCGTCCTGCTGCCGTTGCGCGAGATCACCGGCACCGCGCGGCGGCTGTCGGTCGAGTCGCTGGGGGAACGGATCGGCGCGGTGCGCCCGCGTGACGAACTGGCCGTGCTGGCGGAGACGTTCGACGCCATGCTCGACCGGCTCCAGTCCGCCTTCGACGCGCAGCGCCACTTCGTCGCGAACGCGAGCCACGAGCTACGGACGCCGTTGTCGGTGATCCGCACGGAACTCGACGTCACCCTCGCCGACGACGACGCCGACGAAGCCGAGCTGCGGCGGATGGGCGGCGTGGTCCGCGACGCGACCGAACGCGCCGGGCAGCTGGTGAACTCGCTGCTGCTGCTGGCCCGCACCGACGGCGCCGGGCTCGGCGTCCGCGAGCCGGTCGACCTGGCCGTGGTCATCGACCGGGCCTGGCGCGCGGTGCGGCTGGAAGCCGAGAAACGCGCGATCCGGGCGACGTTCGCGGTGGTGCCGGCGCCCGCGTTCGGCGATCCGGCGCTGCTGGAGCGGATCGCGGGCAACCTGCTGGAGAACGCCGTCCGCCACAACGTCGAGGGCGGCTGGCTGGAGGTCGTGACCCAGCCGGGGCCGCGGTGGTCGACGCTGCGGGTGCGCTCGTCCGGCGGCCTGGTGGACCCGGCGACGGTGGCGGAGCTGTTCGAGCCGTTCCGCCGGGCCGGGGTGGCGCGGACGGCCCGGTCGGGCGCGGGCCTGGGGCTGTCGATCGTGCGGGCGGCGGTGGCGGCGCACGGCGGAAGCGTGACGGCGGAACCCATCGTGGGCGGCGGTCTCGGCGTGACGGTCCACCTGCCCGTCCGGTAACTGCTCAGCCGAGGGCGAGACCCGCGCGGAGCACGCCCGCCGCGTGGACCATGGCCGCCCGGGCGTCCGGGTCGATGCCCACCCGGTTCGCGAAGCCGTGCAGCTGTCCCTCGTGACGTCGGTGCACCAAAGGCACTCCCGCCGCGGCCAAGCGAGCCGCGTACGCCTCACCTTCGTCGCGAAGCAGGTCGAAGCCGCACGTTGCCACGTACGTCGGCGGAAGACCTTCGAGGGCGTCGTCGTACAGGACCGACGCCCGCGGGTCCGCGTACAGCGCCGGATCCCGCACGTACTGGTCGCGGTACCAGGCCCACTCGTCGCGGTCCAGGCGGAAGCCGGAACCGAACTGCCGGTGCGACTCCGACGAACCCAGCGCGTCCGTCGCCGGGCTCAACAGCAGGCTGAACGCCGGCCGGGGCAGCTCGCCGCGGGCCGCCGCGTGGGCCACCACCGCCGCCAGGTTGCCGCCGCTGCTGTCGCCGCCCACCGCCAGCCGCGCCGGGTCGATGCCGAATTCCCCCGCGTGCTCGTGGACGAAGGCGAACGCCGCCACCGCGTCCGAAGCCGCCGCCGGGAACGGGTGTTCCGGCGCCAGCCGGTAGCCGATCGACACCACCCGCACGCCGGCCTCCTCGGCCAGCAGCCGGCACGCGCCCTCGTGCGTGTCGAGCCCGCCGAGGACGAACCCGCCGCCGTGGAAGTACACGATCGCCGGGGCGGGCGCCGGGACGCCGGCCGGTTCGTACCGCCGCAGCGGCAGCGGGCCACCCGGCCCGGGCCACCCCGAGTCGCGCGTCCGGACGCCCGGGCAGATCCCGGCGCCGGCCAGCGCGCCCGCCAGGTTCAGCTCGGTCCGCGCCCGCGCGAGGCTGCCGTTCTGGTGCGGCGCGTCGAACGGCGCGAACCGCGACACCCGCATCAGCATCCGCGCGGTCGGCACCGGCTGCCGCCCGTCGACCACCACCGGCCGGCCCGCGAGCACGCGCAACACCGGTGACGGCAACCGCAGCAGCCACCGCAACCCGATCATGATCGACCGGACGAGCAGCACTCTCCTGTTCAGCACACGTCCACGAAAATCGGGTTCGCGTACATCCACAAGTCCTCGAACGGGTTCGCCTGCCCGATCACGTCCGGAGTCGGCTCCGAAGTGCCGTTCGAGCCGCGTACTCGCGCGTAGAACGGCGAGCGCACGTTCCGGAAGGTGTGCCGGAAGACCACCTGCCGGCCGGGCGCCCACCGCGGCTCGAACGACTCGGCGACCTTCGTGCCCGGCGCCGTCATCGTGTCGGGATCGGTCACGGCGCCGGTCACCGGGCCCGCGACGACGTCCAGCCGCGCCAGCCTCGGCACCGAACCACCACCGTGGGGCCGCGCCGCGAGCCGCGCCGAAACCACCAGCGTGACGTCCGAACCGCGGCGCACCCGCAGCCGGCCGCCCAGCGTCGCCGCGGCACCACCGCCGTACGCGCCGACTTCAAGGGACTGGACCAGGCCGCCGTGCACGCCCCAGACCCGCCCGGCCCGCAGGCCCTCCAGGACGCCTTCGAGACTTCGCCGCGTCACACCGACGTACGTGCGGCTGAACTCGCCGGGGTAGAAGTCGGCGTAGGGCGCGAGCAGCTGCGGGGAGCCGGTGTCGACCGGGTCCGGGAACTTGCCGTGGGTGTCGTACCAGTCGTCGGCCACCTGCGGCCGCACGAGCGTGTCGCCGCGGTTGTAGTGCGAGTCGGAGTTGGTCGTGATCCACCACGGCTTGCCCTCGGCGAGCAGCGAGTCCCACAGGCCGCCGACCTTCGCCGTCGCCCAGTCCCAGCCGCCGTATGACCGGTACGCCTCGGCCGGGAAGCCCGGCCACGAGTTCGGGCCGGCGCTGTTGGCGTAGCCGCCGCGCGCGCCGCCGTTGCCGAGCGGCTTCGGGAAGCCGTCGGCCTGCGCGCCGGGCGCGCCTTCCATGCCGATGACGATGTTCGGCGCGGCATCGCGGTAGGCGCGCAGCTCGTGCGGCGCGATCCGGCCGTTGCGCAGCGGGTGGTTGATCAGCACCACCGGCGCGTGGATCCGCTTCGCCTGTTCCTCCGCCGCCAGCCAGCGCAACGCCCGCAGCGCGAGGGCCTCGTTCGCCGGGCTCGACGCCTCGGAGTTCGTCAGCCGCCAGTCGAAGGCGCGTTCGAACTCGCGCAGCTTCGCGGCCTGGTCCCGGCCCGCCTGGAAGAACACCGTCGCGTGTTCGGCGCCCGGGACGTTCCACTCCATGCCGTGCCACAGCAGCAGATCCGGGTACTTCCGCCGGGCGGCGAGGAAGTCCGCCTCGGTCGGCTCGACCGACACCTTCTCGTGCTCGGCGTGCCCGTGGTCGGTGAAGACGATCCAGTCGGCGCCGTGCGCCCGGCCTCCGCGGGCGATCTGGTCGATCCGGTACATCGCGTCGTAGGAGTACTGGCTGTGCGTGTGGTGGTCGCCCACCAGCCACTGGTAGCGACCGCACAGCCGGCTCACGTCGAAGCTTTCGGAAGGAGCGGGGAGGGGCGCGCCCGCGGCGGCGGCCGCGAGCCCGGCGCCCTTGAGGAACCGGCGTCTGTCGGTGGTCACGCGCGGACGCTAAGCCGCCGGGGTGAACGGGCGGTGTCCCGGCGGCCAACGTGTGCTGTGATCTTGGGCGTGGAGGAAAAGCCGCTGGTCCGCGTGGTCGCCCCGGCCGTCGCGCTGGCCCTGGCCGCCGGCGTGGGGCTGGCCTTCGGCGTCGCGGCCCTGAAGCGGCCGCCGGACCTGCCGGTGGACACGAACCCCGCGCCCTTGGCGGGGCACACGCTGTGCGCCGCGGTCGTCGTGGTCTTCCCCGCCGACGCCGAGCTGGGGGCGGCGCTGCCGGCCGTGCGCGCCGACCCCAAGGTGCGACGCGTGTTCGTGGACCCGCCGTCGGTCTCGCTGCTGGCCGTCCCGGGGACCGACCTCAAGGCCTGGGCACAGGAGCTGCACGCCCGTTTCCGGACGGCCGAGCGGGTGACGGTCATCGATTCCGACGCGGCGGCGGCGCAGCTGAAACTCACCGCGCCGCCGCCGAAGTGCCCTCGTGAGGGCGAGTACTAGTTCGCCGGAACCGATGCCACGCCCGGGGCGAGGAACGGCTTGCCGTTCACGCGCTCGGAGACGCCGGAGCGGTCCAGGTACGGCGTGATGCCGCCGTTCCAGAACGGCCAGCCCGCGCCCAGGATCAGGCACAGGTCGATGTCCTGCGCCTCGGCGACCACGCCCTCGTCCAGCATGATCCGGATCTCCTCGGCGATCGCGGACAGGGCCCGGTCACGCACCTGCTCCGAAGTGGACGGAGAATCTCCCTGCGTCCACAGCTCGACGACCTCGGGGTCGGCCGACTGGTTGCCTTGGGAATCCCAGACCCAGACGCCCTTCTTGCCCGCCTTGACGAACTTCGCGAGGTTGTCGGACACGGTGAACCGGTCCGGGAAGGCCTCGTGCAGCGTCTCGCCGACGTGCAGCGCGATGGCCGGGCCGACGAGCTGCATCAGCGTCAGCGGCGTCATCGGCAGACCGAGCGGTTCGAGCGCGGAGTCGGCGACGTCGAACGGCGTGCCCTCGTCGACGGTGACCAGCACCTCGCCGAGGAAGCGCAGCAGGAGCCGGTTGACGACGAACGCGCTCGCGTCCTTGACCAGCACGCTGGACTTCTTGAGCTGCTTGCCGACCGAGAACGCCGTCGCCAGCGACGCGTCGTCGGTCTGCTCGCCGCGGACGATCTCCAGCAGCGGCAGCACGGCGACCGGGTTGAAGAAGTGGAAGCCGACCACGCGCTCGGGGTGCTGCAGCTTCGACGCCATCGCGGTGATCGACAGCGACGAGGTGTTCGTCGCCAGGATCGCCTCGGGCTTGACGTGCTGCTCCAGCTCGGCGAACACCTGCTGCTTGACGCCCAGTTCCTCGAAGACGGCTTCGATGACGAAGTCGGCGTCGGCGAACGCGGCCTTGTCGAGCGAGCCGGAGACCAGCGCCTTGAGCCGGTTCGCGCCGTCCGGGGAGACGCGCTTCCTGCCCAGCAGTTTGTCGATCTCGGCGTGGACGTACCCGACGCCCTTGTCGACGCGCTCCTGGTCGACGTCGGTCAGCACGACCGGCACCTTCAGGCGGCGCACGAACAGCAGCGCGAGCTGGCTGGCCATCAGGCCGGCGCCGACGATGCCGACCTTGTTCACCTTGCGGGCCAGGTTCTTGTCCGGCGCGCCGGCCGGGCGCTTGGCGCGCTTGTTGACCAGGTTGAACGAGTACAGCCCGGCGCGCAGGACGTCGGACATGAGCAGCTCGGCGAGGCCGTCGGTCTCGGCCGCGTAGCCGCGGTCGAGGTCGTTTTCCTTCGCGAGTTCGAGCAGTTCGACGGCCTTGGTGGCGCCCGGCGAAGCGCCGTGCGTCCGGCCGTCCACAATGGACTTGGCGCGGGCGATCGCGGCGTCCCAGCCGGAACGGCGGTCGATCTCCCGGCGTTCCGGCTTGATTTCGCCGTTCACCACGCGAGCCAGCCACAGCAGCGACTGCTCGAGGTAGTCGGCGGAGCCGAAGACCGCGTCGACGATGCCGAGCTCGGCCGTCTGCTTGACGTTGAGCATCTTGTTCTGCGCCAAGGCGTTCTCGATGATCACCGTGACGGCGGCGTCCGCGCCGATGAGGTTCGGCAGCAGCTGCGTGCCGCCCCAGCCCGGGAACAGGCCGAGGAAGACCTCGGGGAACGCGATCGCGGCGGTGTTCTCCGACAGCGTCCGGTAGTGGCAGGACAGTGCCAGCTCCAGGCCGCCGCCCATGACCGCGCCGTTGATGAACCCGAAGGTCGGGATCTTCGTTTCGGTGAGGCGGCGGAAGACGTCGTGCCCGGTCTGGGCGATCTCGCGCGCCAGCTTCGGGTCGCTCACCGACTCGACGCCCGACAGATCGGCGCCGACGGCGAAGATGAACGGCTTGCCGGTGACGGCGATCGCGGCCGGCTCGGCCTCGAAGGCCTTGTCGATGGCCGCGTTCAGGCTCACCAGACCTTGGGGGCCGAAGGTGTTCGGCCGGGTGTGGTCGTGGCCGTTGTCGAGCGTGATGAGCGCGACGGGCTTCTCGAGCCCGGGCACCTTCACCAGGCGCGTCACGGCGTGGGTGACGACCTCGTCCGGGAAGGCGGCCTTCGCTTCTTCAGCGGTGAAAGTCATTACTTGGCCCCCTCGAACGCCGGGTTCTCCCAGATCACGGTGCCGCCCATGCCGATGCCGATGCACATCGTGGTCATGCCGTACCGGACATCGGGTCGCTCGGCGAACTGGCGGGCCAGCTGCGTCATGAGCCGGACGCCGGACGACGCCAGCGGGTGGCCGCACGCGATCGCGCCGCCCCACTGGTTGACGCGCGGGTCTTCGTCGTCGATGCCGAAGTGGTCGAGGAAGGCCAGCACCTGCACGGCGAAGGCCTCGTTGATCTCGAACAGGCCGATGTCGTCGATGGACAGGCCGGTGCGCTTGAACAGCTTCTCGGTGGCCGGCACCGGGCCGATGCCCATGACCTCCGGCTCGACGCCGGCGAAGGAGTAGCCGACCAGCCGCATGGCGACCGGCAGGCCCAGCTCGCGGGCGGTGTCCTCGTCGGCGAGGATCGAGGCGGTCGCGCCGTCGTTGAGGCCGGCCGCGTTGCCCGCGGTGATCCGGCCGTGCGGGCGGAACGGCGTCTTCAGCCCGGCGAGGGTTTCGAGCGTGGTGCCCGGGCGGGGCGGCTCGTCCTCGGTGGCCAGACCCCAGCCCAGCTCCTTGGAACGGGTCGCGACCGGAACCAGCTCGGGGCCGATCTTGCCGGTCTTGACGGCTTCGGCGTAGCGCTCCTGGCTGCGCGCGGCGTAGGCGTCGGTGCGCTGCTTCGTGATCGCGGGGAAGCGGTCGTGCAGGTTCTCGGCGGTCTGGCCCATGACGAGCGCCGTCGGGTCGACGAGCTTGTCGGCGATGATCCGCGGGTTCGGGTCGACGCCCTCGCCCATCGGGTGCCGGCCCATGTGCTCGACGCCACCGGCGATCGCGATGTCGTAGGCACCGAAGCCGATGCCGGACGCGGCGGTCGTGACGGCGGTCATCGCGCCGGCGCACATGCGGTCGATGGCGAAGCCGGGGACGGACTTCGGCAGGCCGGCGAGCAGCGCGGCGGTGCGGCCGATGGTCAGGCCCTGGTCGCCGATCTGGGTGGTGGCGGCGATGGCCACCTCGTCGACGCGCTCGGGCGGCAGTTCGGGGTGCCGCCGCAGCAGCTCACGGATGGCGTTGACGACGAGGTCGTCGGCGCGGGTCCCGGCGTAGATGCCCTTGTCGCCGGCCTTGCCGAAGGGGGTCCGTACCCCCTCGACGAAGGCGACGTTTCGCACGCCCCGCGCGTTCGGCGCGAGCGGCGTTGCTGGTGCGGCCACTGAAGCTCCATGAAGTAGAGGTCTTTGCCCGCACGATAGCCCTTGTTACCCGTCGGTAACCAGTGGAGTGGCCCGGTCGAGTGGGCTACGGCACACTCTTGGGGGTGAGCGTCTGCCCCTTCACGAGCCACGCGACACCGAACGCCCACACCGCGGCCGCCTCCAGCCACAGCGCCGGGTGCCACTCCGGCACCAGCCGCAGCCGGCTCGTCAACGCGATCAGCACGAGCGCGGCCAGGATCACCGCGCCGCACACCCGGTAGACGACCCCGACGCCCGGCGGCTGTTCGCCGTCGTGGGGGAACAGGCGCAGGCAGAAGTAGGCGAGGGAGAGGAAGAACACCGCCGCGAACGCCAGGTGCAGCACGCCCGAGGTCCGGTCCCACGAACTCACGTCGTGGTCCGGCGTCGTCGGGAAGAGCGCGAGCCCGATCGCACCCAGGCCGGCAAGAGTGCTCACGACGTTGTCGACGTAGTCGTGGCCGTAGTACGCGAGCAGGAACACCCCGGCCGCGCACATCGCGCCGACGAAGACGTCGCGGAGATCGGTGTAGTAGTACGAGCTGAGCGAGCCGGCGAGGTCGCCGCCGTCGACGAGCTGCTTGCCGAAGATCAGCACGAAGGGCAGCGCCAGGCCGATCAGCCCGATGGCGCGCCGGAGGAACAGGTACGAATGAACGAGTGGGGTCTGGGTCGCCGTGGTCATGGCCGCCTCCGGGGTCTCACCAAGGTCATCGGCGGTCTGCTGCCCCGGGAGGAGCGTTGTTATCCGACGGGTGCCCAGATCCTCAGCTGATCGTTACGGAGTTCGGCGAAGGAGCCGTCGTGGTGGGCGATCGGCGCGAAGCCTTCGAGGAGCCCGATCCGCGCGCCTTCGGTGGGGTCCCAGACCTCGAGCCCCGCTTCGGCGGCGACGTACAGCAGGCCGCCGTGAGCCCACATCCGGCCCTTCGGCCCGGCGAACTGCCCGAGCAGCCGGCCGGACGCCGCCGCGCGGACCTCGACGCCGTCGAGCGGCGGGCGCTCGCTGCCGATCCCTTGCAGGGCGATGGTTTCCTCGTCGAGCCACACCATCGGTTCGTCCCAGACGTCGCCGCGATCGGCCAGCTGCGCCGGGTTCCGATCGCCCGCGAGCCACGCGGCGCAGTCGATGACGAGCGGGATCCCGACCGGGTGCCAGGCCCAACCGTCGACGAGCAGCGACCGGCCGGACGGGCTCGGCAGCACCGCGCCGAAGTAGTAGCCGGAATCGTCCGCGTGCTCGGTGAGCAGGCGCCCGGTGGCCGCGTCGAAGACGTCGAGCCGGTCGCAGGCGGTGGCCGCGGCGAACCTGCCCCCGTCGAGGAACGCGAACGGGTAGCGCGTCCACTCGTTGTCGTCCCAGTCCCGGTCGAGGTCGAGCACGGTGACCCACTCGGCCAGGTCCACGACGGTCCCGTACTGCCCGTAGTCCGAGACGACCGCCGCGAACCGGCCGTCCGCCGAGGCGTGCAGCGCGGGACCCCGGGGCCGGTCCGGGCGGTCGTACCGTTCGACGTCGCGTTCCTCGGCCGGCTCGACCGGCCCGAGGAGCCACTGGTCCTCGTCGTCGATCCGGACGAAGCCCGCCTCGGTGAGCGCGAGCCAGCCACCGGGCACGGGGACGAGGCAGCGGTCGTTCAGCGGGGTCACCGGGCAGGGCCGGGTCGTCCAAGTACCGGCGGCCGGGGCGGGATGGCCGCACGGAGAAACGTTCACCTGCCCAGTATCCGGCGGCCCGCATCCGTTTTATCCCAAGTGCGCGAGCCAGCCGCCCTTTGCCGAGATGTCTTCCGCGCCTTCCGTTGCCGCCGGTTCGCACAAGAAGCCGGAGACCCGGGAGCCGTCGGCCAGCTCGACCTTGCCGATCGCCAGCGGCGCCGGAATGCGCGAGACGAACTCGCCGAACCCGCGCACCGGCAGGTCCCACAACTCCGCCGCGATCGCGACCCCGCCGGACGCCACCCGGACCAGCCCGGGCTTCGGCGGCACCGTGTCCAAGGCGAACAGCCGGTACGACCCGGCGGTGGAAACCGGCGAGACGAACCGCCCGCCCCGCGAAGTCAGCTCGTGGTTCAGCGGCTGCCCGCGCAAGTGCGCCCCGACCACCACGATTGGTACGCGCTCGCCGCGCAAACCTGCCAGCGCCGCCAGCTTCAGGTCGTCGTGCGGGGCGCCGATCAGCATCACGCCGAACGGGCGTCCGGCCACCGTGCCCGCCGGGACCGCCAGGGCCGGCAGCCCGAACAGGTTGGTCGAGTTCGTGAACCGGCCCAGGCGCGCGTTGACCGCGACCGGGTCCGCGGCGACCTCCGCGATCGTCGGGTGCTCGGTCGTCGTCGGGAACAGCAGCGCGTCGACGCCGGCCAGCGTCGCCAGCGCTTCGGCCCGCAACCCGGCCAGCGTCGCCTGGTCCGCGAACAGCCGGTGCGCGCGGATGTCTCGGGCCGTGGTGATGATGCCGTGCACCACCGGGTCGCAGTCGGCCGGGTGCGCGTCCAGGAATTCGCCGACCGCCGTGTATCGCTCGGCCACGAACGCGCCGCCGTACAACAGTTCCGCCGCCTCCAAAAAAGGCGTGGTGTCCACAGTGGTCACTTCGGCACCCGCCGCGGCGTACTCCGCGACAGCCGTCTCGAACGCCTCGGCCCAGCCCGCCGCCAACGGGCCCAGCTCGGCCGGCACGCCCAGCCGGAACCGTCCCGTGTGGACTTGCGCGGGCTCGGCCAGGCACGTCAGCGCGAACGACGCTTCCTCGACCGTCCGCGCGAACAGCGACACGCAGTCGATGCTCGCGCACGCCGGGACGACACCTTCCGTCGGCAGCAGGCCGGGCGTCGGCTTGAGGCCGGTGATTCCGTTGAACGCCGCCGGGACGCGCCCGGAGCCCGCCGTGTCCGTCCCCAGCGCCAGATCGGCGATGCCCAGCGCGACCGCCACCGCCGAACCCGAGCTGGACCCGCCGGAAACGTAGGCCGGGTCGACGGCGTTGCGGACCGCGCCGTACGGGCTGCGCGTTCCGACCAGCCCGGTCGCGAACTGGTCGAGGTTGGTCGTGCCGAGCACCAGCGCCCCGGCCGCCCGCAGCCGCGCGACGACCGGCGCGTCCACCTCCGGCTGGTACGCATAGGCCGGGCACCCCGCCGTCGTCGGCAACCCGGCGACGTCGATGTTGCCCTTGACCGCCACGAGTTTTCCGTACAGCGGCAAGCCTCGCCCGTCCAAGGCCGCGGCCTCGGCGAGCACCTCGGCTTCCGGCCGGAGATCGATCCAGATCTCCGGCCGGTCCACCTGCTCGATCCGCCGGTACGCGGCCCGCACCCGTTCCTCGACAGGGGTCATCCCAGCACCACCAACGGGGTGCCGGGAGCGACCTGGTCACCGGGGGACACGAGCACTTCGACCACCTCACCGCGGGCCGGCGCGGGGATCCGCGCCTCCGTCTTCATCGCTTCCAGCGTCACCAGCGACTGCGCGTCCTCGACGCGCTCGCCCGCGGTGACGTCGACCCGCCACACCGTCGCCGCGAACGGCGCCTCGACGACGTGGCCGCCCGCCGGGGCTTCGACCCGCTTCGGCGGCCGCGTCACGGGTTCCGGCTTCGGGTCGAACTCGCCCGCCGCGGCCCACGCCCGCCGTTCCGCTTCGAACGCCGCCGCCTGCGTCGCCCGGAACTCCGCGATGCCCGAAGCGTTGTCCGACAGGAACTTCTGGTACTCGGCCAGTTTGAAAGTGCCGTCGCTGGTGTCGAGGGCCAGTTGCCCGGACGAACTCCGCGCCCGCAGGTCGAGGAGTTCCTCCGCCGACACGGGGTACCAGGAGATCCGGTCGAAGAACCGCAGGTTCCACGGCTGCTCCCCGCCGTGCCAGCTGTTCCACACCTGAACGGTCCGGCCGACGAACTGGTAGCCGCCGGGGCCCTCCATGCCGTAGATGCAGAGGTAGGCGCCGCCGATGCCGACGGAGTTCTCCGCGGTCCACGTCCGCGCCGGGTTGTACTTCGTCGTGACGAGCCGGTGCCGCGGGTCCAGCGGCGTCGCGACCGGCGCGCCGAGGTAGACGTCGCCGAGGCCGAGGACCAGGTACTCCGCGTCGAACACCGTGCGGTAGACGTCGTCCACAGAGGACAGTCCGTTGACGCGCCGGATGAACTCGATGTTCCACGGGCACCACGGAGCGTCGTCGCGCACGCCCGTCATGTACCGCTCGATCGCCTCGCGGGTCGCCGGGTCGTCCCACGACAGCGGCAGCCGGACGCTCCGGCTCGGCACCTCGAGGTCGGCGGTCGGCGGCAGGTCCCGCTCCAGCTCCCGCACCAGCCCGAGCGCCTTTTCGACGGGCAGCGCGTCCGGGTCGACGTGCACCTGCAGCGACCGGATGCCCGGGGTCAGGTCGACGATCCCCGGCACGCCTTCGACCGCCAGCCGTTCGCCGAGCGCGTGCACCCGCATCCGCAGCGCCAGGTCGAGCTTCATTTCGCCGTACTCGACGAGCAGGTTGTCGTCCCCGCTGCGGCGGTAGGTGACCGACGGCTCGTCGCCGGTGGACGTCTGCCGGCCCAGGACGCCGCCGTCGTGCCGGGTGTCCCGAGTGGACGTCACGGCCGTCGCGGGCCGCTGCCGCAGCGCCGCCGCGTGGTCGGTGTCGATCGGGACGAACCGCACGGTGTCGCCCGGGCGCAGCTGCCCGAGCTTCCACCGCTCGCCGGTGGCGACCGTCGCCGGGCAGACGAACCCGCCCAGGCTGGGCCCGTCCGGGCCGAGCAGGATCGGCAGGTCGCCGGTGTAGTCGACGGCGCCGATCGCGTACGGCGTGTCGTGGATGTTCGACGGGTGCAGGCCCGCCTCGCCGCCGTCGGCGCGCGCCCATCGAGGCCGCGGTCCGACGAGCCGGACGCCGGTGCGGGCGGAGTTGAAGTGCACCTGCCACTCGGTGGCGTAGAAGGTGTCGACGTCTTCGGGGGTGAAGAACTCCGGTGCCGCGTGGGGACCTTCGAGCGCCCCGATCGACCACTGTGGCGCGAAGCCCGGGCGGTCGGCCACCGGTCCGACGACCGGGTCCGCGGGCTCGGGCCCGGTCCGCAGGACGTCCCCCACGGCCAGCGCGCGGCCGCCGTGCCCGCCGAACTTGCCCAGGGTGAACGTCGCCGCGCTGCCGAGGAACCCGGGAACGTCGATTCCGCCGCGTATGAGCACGTAGCTGCGCAGGCCCGCCGTGCACGCCCGGACGTCGAGCGTGCTTCCGGCGGGCACCTCGACCGGTGTCCACAACGGAACCTCGGCGCCGTCGACGAGCACGGTGGTCGGAGCGCCGGTGACGCATACCTGGGTGGCGTGGGAGAACCGCAGCGTCACGCCGTCCACAGTGCACTCCAGGCCGGGCGCGCCCTCGGGGTTGCCCAGCGCGAGGTTGCCCAGCCGCAGCGAGCGGTCGTCCATCGGGCCGCTCGGCGGCACCCCGACGTGCCAGAACCCGGTGCGCCCCGGCCAGTCCTGCACCGTGGTCATCGTCCCGCCGCGCACGACGTCGATCCGGGGCTCGGCGTCCTCGATCCCGTCCAAAGTGGACGTGTCGTGCGCCGCCGCGCCGAACGCCGCGTCGGCGGCCGCCGCGCGCAGCTGCCCGAGGTTGGTGCGCACGCCGTCGACCCGCGTCGTCGCGAGTGCCTCCCGCAGGTGCGCGAGGGCGTCGGTGCGGTCGGTTCCGGTGCAGATCACCTTGGCCAGCAACGGGTCGTAGTGCGTCGTGACGGTCGTGCCGGGCTCGACCCAGGTGTCCACGCGGACGCCGGCGGGCAGCGCGACCCGCGTGACGAGACCCGCGCTCGGCCGGTGCCCGGCACTCGGGTCCTCGGCGTACACCCGGGCCTCCACGGCGTGCCCGCGCGCCACCGGTACCGCGCGGAACATCGCGCGGTCGCCCTGGGCCAGGCGCAGCATCCAGGCGACGAGGTCGACGCCGTACACCGCCTCGGTGACCGGGTGCTCGACCTGCAGCCGCGTGTTGACCTCGAGGAACGCCGCCTCCTCACGCTCGGGGTCGTAGACGTATTCGACCGTGCCCGCCGAGCGGTACCGCACCGACGAGCACAGCGCGACGGCCGAGTCGACGAGCTGCTTGCGCACGGCGGCGGGCAGGTCCGGCGCCGGGCACTCCTCGACGACCTTCTGGTTGCGCCGCTGCAGCGAGCAGTCGCGCGTGCCCAGAGCGAGGACCTCGCCGAAGCCGTCGCCGAACACCTGCACCTCGACGTGCCGGGCGCGGCGCACCAGCCGTTCGAGGAACACCCCGGCGTTCGCGAAGCTCTTGGCCGCGACGCTGCGGACGCTGTCCCACGCCTCGCGCAGCTCCCCGGCGGTCGCGCAGGCACGCATGCCGATGCCGCCACCACCCCCGGTCGCCTTGAGCATCACCGGGTAGCCGATCTCGTCGGCCCGCGCCAGTGCTTCGTCCACATCGGACAGGAGACCGGTGCCGGCCAGCAGCGGCACGCCGGCCGCGATCGCCGCCTCGCGCGCGGTGTGCTTGCTGCCGAACACCTCCAGGTGCTCCGGCGCTGGGCCGGCGAACGCGAGCCCGGCGTCCTCACAGGACCGGGCGAACGCCGTGTCCTCCGAGAGGAAGCCGTAGCCGGGGTGGACGGCGTCGCAGCTGGTGTCGAGGGCGGCTCGGACGATCGCGTCGGCACGCAGGTAGCTCTCGGCGGCGGGCGCCGGGCCGAGCCGCACGGCCCGGTCGGCGAGCCGCACGTGCGGGGCGAGGCGGTCGGCGTCGGAGTACACCGCGACGGTCTCGAGACCCAGTTCCCCGGCAGTGCGCAGGATCCGGACCGCGATTTCGCCGCGGTTGGCGACGAGCAGCCTCACTCGCCGCCTCCGGGGGCCGTCACGACCATGCGGACCGGCGTCGGGTCGAACCCGTTGCAGGGGTTGTTGATCTGCGGGCAGTTCGACACGAGCACGAGGACGTCGGTCTCCGCGCGCAGCCGGACTTCCAGGCCGGGCGCGGAGATCCCGTCGACGATGCCGAGCGTGCCGTCCGCTTCGACCGGCACGTTCATGTACCAGTTGACGTTGCTGACCAGGTCCCGCTTGCCCAGCCCCCACTTCGCGCCCTCGATGAGGAAGTTCTCGACGCAGGCGTGCTGGAACCGGGTGTGCTGGCCGTAGCGGAGGCTGTTGGACTCCTTGCTGCACGCGCCGCCGAGCGTGTCGTGCCGGCCGCACGTGTCGGCGACGACGGTCAGCAGCGGCGCGCCTTCCTGCGTGCGCAGGACGCTGCCCGTGGTCAGGAAGATGTTGCGCTGCGCGGCGATCGTCGCCGCCGCGCTGTAACGCTTGGCCGTGTCGTTCGCGTCGTAGCAGAGGAAGTCGACGGCCTGGTTGCCGCCGAGGTCGATGATCGCCAGCTCGCTGCCGCGCTTCAGCACGGTCGAGAACGGGGCCCGCGCGGGGACGTCGAACGTCAGCTCCAGCTGGGACTGGTACGCCGTGCTCATGCGATCCCCCGGGCGGTCAGGTAGTCGGCGGTGTTCTCGAAGGCCCGCTGGGCCTCCGGCGAGTGCCTCCACTCCGGACTGTCCGGAGTGGACGGCGTGGCGCGCCAGGCGAGGACTTCGAGGTTCGTCACGGTGTAGTCCGGCCGCGGGTCGACCGGGTGCGCCACGTTGGCGATGAGCACGACGGCCGGGATCTCGATCCGCAGCTCGACGGACTTGCCGGCGCCGGCGGACCCGGTGAACTCCAGCTCGCCTTCGGGCTGGACCCGCACCCCCTGGAAGAACGACAGGCTCGGCGGCAGGTCCCGCGGCCCGAGGCCGTTCTTGGCCGCCGCCAAGGTGAACAGCGGCAAACCGGCGGGGGACGGGCCCTGCGGGGAGCCGTCGCCGTAGTGCTCCACGTTGCCGTCCACAGTGGACGTTCCGCAGAGGGCGTCGTGGCGCCCGCTCGAGTCCGCGACGATCGTGGCCAGCACCCGCGCCTGGTCCGACAACAGCGCCACCTTTTCGCCGAGGTAGGCGTTCCACTGCACCTTCACCGTGTCCGCGACGTTCAGCCGCTCCCACGGCTGGGCGGCGTTGAACAGCAGCAGGTGCGCGCAGGCGTCGCCCTCGACGTCGGTCAGCCGCAGCCGCGTGCCGCGGGCCAGCACCTTGTGCGTGTAGCCGCCCCCGGCCACGGTCTCCGCCCAGGTCAGCGCCTCGGGTGCCACCCCGGGTGGGGGAGCGGGGAAGGTGCTCGCCGGGATCGACGGCATTGTTTCGACCACGGTGCCGGCCTGGGCCCTGGCGTGGTCGCGGGCGCCGTAGGTGGTGGCGGTGGTGCTCATGGACGTCCTCTCTCAGATCGCGGGTTCGAGGGCGGGAGCGGGGCGCAGCCGCAGCCAGCAGAGCCGGCCGATCACCAGTGCGCCGCCGACGAACTCTATCGGGAACAAGAGCATCCAGGGGGCGCCCGAACCGGTCACGTCGTAGATCTCCGCGCGTGGCCAGGCGATGTTGACGATCATCGCGATGCCGTAGAGAACGGCTGCCCCGTTCAGGGGAACACCCCACCGTCCGAGGGAGAACCGGCCGGGTTCCGCGGGGAACTTCCCGCGCAGCCGCTTGACCAGCAAGGGGCCGGTGACCAGCAGGTAGGCCAGGTAGACGACCACGACGGACGTCCCGGTGATCGTGCTGAACAGCGTCGGGTTGCCGAAGTTGAGCAGCAGCAGCCCGATCGCGAGCCCACCGGAGAGCAGTGCCGGCGCGACCGGCGTCCCGGTGCGCGGATTCACCGACGAAAGTCGGGTGGCGAACGGAAGTGCGCCGTCCCGCGCCATCGCGTAGATCAGCCGGACGGTACCGGTTTGGATGGTCAACGTGCAGACGACGACGGCGATCGCGACGTCGGCGAGGAAGACGCGGCCGAGGGTGTCGCCGAAGACGGCGGTGATCACGTACGGCAGGCCGCGGCCGGCGAGCTGCCCGTCGGTCAGGCTCGGCGCGGCCATCAGCGCGGTGATCACGACGGCCAGCCCGCCGATCCCGGACACGAGCACGGCTCGCAGCACCGCACGCGGCGCCGCCTTCCGCGCGTTCTTCGTTTCCTCCGCGACCGACGCGGCGGTGTCGAAGCCGTAGAGCACGTACGCCGCCATGAGCGCCGAAGCGAGCACGCCGCCGATCCCGGCGCCCGTGCCCGGGGTGTCGTGCAGCACGACCTGCGGACCGCGGACGGCGAACAACCCGAGCCCGGTGACGAGCACGACGACGCCGAGCAGTTCGGCCGCGACGCCGACGTCGTTGATCCGCGCCATCAGCCGGACGCCGCCGGCGTTGACGAGCGTGGTGAAGACGAGCAGCAGGGTGCCGAGCAGCACGGCGTTGGCCGCGCCGGACGGCGACGTCACCGCCGGGTCGCCGCCGACGATCTGGAAGCCGGCCCACACCGACGGCAGCACGACCTGCAGCGCGATCGCGGCGGCCGCGAGGGCGACGACGCAGCCGAGCAGCATCATCCAGCCGGCGAGCCAGCCGAGGAACCCGCGGGCGAGCTGTTTCGCCCACTGGTACACGGATCCGGCGAGCGGGTAGCGCGCGGCGAGCTCGGCGAAGGTGAGGGCCACGAGCAGCTGGCCGGCGAGTACGACCGGCCACGTCCAGAAGAAGAGCGGGCCGCCGAAGGAGAAGCCGAAGCCGAAGAGCTGGAAGACGGTCGTGAGGATCGAGACGAAGGAGAACCCGGCGGCGAAGGCGGAAAACCCGCCCAGCGACCGGCGGAGCTCCTGGCGGTAACCGAAGGCGGCGAGTTCGTCGGGCATGCGCGCTCCTTTTTTCGATCGCACGACAGAAATTAGGGCCACGCAAGGACTTTTCGATCTCCGGCGCGTTAGCGGCGAGTTAACGTCCCGGTCGACGGGGCGTCAACGGCGACATGTGGGTGTAACTCCCGCGGCGGTGTGGGTGTCCGGGCGCCGGACCTGGCAAGATCACCGCCGTGGTCAAAGGGGCGGGGGTCGGCAGGCCCAGGGCGAGCGGCGCGGCGGCGAACCGGCCGGACGCGCGGCAGGCGGTGCTCGACGCCGCGGGTGAGCTGTTCACGGGAGCCGGCTACGCGGCGACGACGACGCGGGCGATCGCCGAACGCGCGGGTCTGCGCCAGGCGTCGCTCTACTACCACTTCCCGGCCAAGGAAGACATCCTCGCCGCGCTGCTGGCCGAGACGGTCCGCCCGTCGCTGGACCTGGCCGCCCGGCTGGTCGCGGGTCAAGCCCCGGCCGCGGTCCGGTTGTGGGCGCTGGCGTACGCGGACATCGGCCTGCTCGGCGGCGCCCGCCACAACCTCGGCGCGCTGTACCTGCTGCCGGAGGTTTCCTCACCCAACTTGGCCCGCTTCCGGGCGGAGCGGGCGGATCTGAAGGCGGCGTACGGGAGTTTGGTGGCGGCCGCCGGTGTCGCGCCGGAGGCGGTGAGGATCCGGACGGACCTGGTGTTCGGGCTGGTGGAGAGCATCGCGGTGATCCGCCGCGACGACCCGGCGCTGGACGTCGAGTCCCACGTGCGCGAGGGGGCCGACGGGGTGGTCCGGCTGGCTGGGCTCCCGGCGCCGACGGACGAACTGCGCGCCGAGGCGCACACCCTGCTGGCGACGCTCGCGGACTGACGCGGGCTCAGCTGCGGAGGCCGGGCAGGGCTTGATCGTGTCGGCGGCCAGTGCCCCCGATCTTGGCGAGGTTTCGATGTATTCCGGAGCTCCTCTCGGCATGCGCTACTGGTAGAAGTAGCTCATCGAGATCGCCGGGATGAACGCCATCGCGGCGTTGAGGCCGTCCTGGATCTTCGTCCGCCAGCCCTCACCCCAACGCACGGCGGGCTGATCGGACATGAAATCGGTCATCGAGCTACCTTCGGCGAACGACGCGGCATTGCGCGGCGCAGCCTAGGGGAGCCGCCGGGCCGTTTCGGCGCTGCCGCCGGAACTGTCCGGGAATTGTCCGTTCAGGAAGCCGTCGTCTGCAGCGCCTTGCTCAGCGCCGTCACCGTCAGCTCGATCTGCCACGGCCGGGCCCCGCCCGCGCGGAGCACCGCGGCCACCGACTCCTCGTCGGTCTCCGCCGGCGGGCGCCAGCACGTGCGGCGCACGAGGTCCGGCAGCAGCAGGTTCTCCACCGGCAGCCGGCGGTCCTCCGCGATGGCCGCCAACCCGGCCCGGGCCGCCGACAACCGGGCCGCCGCGTCCGGGTCCTTGTCCGCCCAGCGGTTCACCGGGGGCGGGCCGTCCGTCGGCTGCGACGGCGACGGCAGTTCGGACGCCGGGAGCGCGCGGGCCGCCTGCAGGTGCCGCAGCCAGCTCGACGTGTACTTGCGCTGGACCCGGCCGCTGAACACCGGGAGCGCCTGAAGTTCCTCGACCGTCTTCGGATCGGCTGTCACCGCGTTGATGATCGCGCTGTCCGGCAGGATCCGGCTCGGGGCGCGGTCGCGCTTGCGGGCCAGCTCGTCGCGCGCCTGCCACAGCTCGCGGACCGCCGCGAGCCCCCGCGGGTTGCGGATCTTGTGCACCCCCGACGTCCGGCGCCACGGCTCGGCCCGCGGCGCGGGCGGCGGGGCGTTGCGGACGTTTTCGAACTCCTGCTGCGCCCACTCCAGCTTGCCCTGGGCGCCCAGCTCCGCCTCCAGCTTTTCGCGCAGCTGGACGAGCAGCTCGACGTCGAGGGCCGCGTAGTTCAGCCAGTCGACCGGCAGCGGCCGCTTCGACCAGTCCGCCGCGCTGTGCCCCTTCTCGAGGGTGTAGCCGAGCAGCAGCTCGACGAGGGTCCCCAGCGCCACGCGTTCGTAGCCCGCCAGCCGGCCGGCCAGCTCGGTGTCGAACAGCGCCGCCGGACGCAGGTCCAGCTCGGCGAGGCAGGGGAGGTCCTGGGAGGCGGCGTGCAGCACCCACTCCAGGTCGTTGAGGACGTCGCGCAGCGGCTGGAGGTCGTCGGCCAGTGCGATCGGGTCGATCAGCACCGTGCCGGAACCCTCGCGGCGCAGCTGCACGAGGTAGGCCTTGGGCCAGTACCGGTAGCCGGACGCGCGTTCGGTGTCGACGGCGACCGCGCCGGTGCCCGCGGCGAGTCTCGCGCACGCTTCGGCGAGCGCGTCAGCATCTGTGATCACCGGGGGCGTGCCCTCGGCGGGTTCGCGTAGCAGCACAGGGCCGCCCGTGGACTCGATCTCCATCCCGGTGTCCTCGGCCTCTGCACTTCCCATAACCGACGACCCTACGGGACGGGCATACCGCGCCTGGTCTGCCCGCCCCGCAGGGCTGTTCGCTTGCGTCAGCGGATCACGCCGGCCCGCATGGCCAGCGCCACCATCTGCGCCCGGTCTCCCGTGCCGAGCTTGCGCCCGATCCGGGAGAGGTGGGACTTGACGGTGAGAGCGGAGAGCGAAAGCTCTTCGCCGATCTCCTTGTTGGACTGCCCGTCGGCGACCAGCTGGAGCACCTCCACCTCACGAGCGGACAGCTCGCGCGGGGTGTTGTCGGTGCCCGCGACGCGGGTCCCGGTGGCGAGCACCGGAGCCACGCTCGGGTCGGCGTAGACGCCGCCTTCGAGCACGCGCCGCACGCCATCGGTCACGACGACCGGTGACGCGGACTTCAGCAGGTACGCCTGGGCCCCGGCCTGGAAGGCCGAGCGGACCGCGTACGGGTCGTCCGAGGATGCGAGTACGACCACGCGCGGCCAGCCGTGGCTACGGAGTTCCGTAACCAGCTCGATGCCGCTGCCGTCCGGCAGTCCGAGATCGAGGATCGCCAGGTCACAAGGCCCGGTGGCCTGTGCTCGCGCCCTCGCCTCGGCCACCGTGGCGGCCTCGTGGACGGTCCCCGCACCCATCTGTGCGAGTCTTGCTGCGATTGCCTCCCTCAACAGCGGGTGGTCGTCGACCACCAATACCGAAAAGAGCTCTTCCCGCGGGTGCGGAACCATGCTCGCCGGCAACGCGCCGGCTGGCGTGGATCGGACGGCCTGAGAAATGCCGACGGTAGCCACGTCACTACCTCCCTGGAGTCGGTCGTGCCCCCCGACCGGCACCGGGACCTTCGGCCGTTCAGCCGCGCCAGCTTTAGACCGAAAGTGGTGTCGTCGAAGGCACTGTAGCCGCCCTGAGGCCATTGCGGGGGGATCGAATGGGTATCTATCTCAAACGAACAGTCACTCAGTGGGTTCGTAGTAACACGATCGGGCTAGTACACGGCCGGTTGTTAACGGATAGCCCAGCGAACACGATGCTAAGAAGTTACCGGCGGCCAAATGGCCGTGCAGATGAGGTGTGCAGCTGCCGGTGCGCCTAGTGACCAGGGGCCGGATGGGGGTCTCCGCGGGGCGGAAAGTGGCTCCGGCCGGGGCATGATCAACTCTCTCGCGCGGCTTCGGCGAGCTTCGCGGGCTCTTGTTCCGGTGACTGTCCGTGGCGTTCGAGGGCGATCTTCGGCCCCGGAACCCCTAGATGATCTTGTTGCGGTGCGTGACCGCGCGGAGTCACGAACGGGGAGACGTGAAACGGCCTCAGAGGCGTTTGGGCCAGTGCCCCGGCTCCGGGTGCTGGTTTGAGTGGTTTCGCCCGTCCGGTGGCGCTCCAGGCGGCCGTTCGGGGGTGAACGGCGTTCAGGGGACGTGAGATTTGCTCACATCCGTACAGGCAGCTCCTGACGGACCGCGCGGTGGCGGCCCGCCGTTGCCGATTCGTTGCCGACCATCGCCCGAACGCCGCGCCCGGGCCTGGATCACCGCGGCTGAGAGGACATGAACGACTCGTTCAGCGCGCCTGGCGACATGAACGACTCGTTCATGTCGTCCGGCGCCGGCCGGTCAGGAGCTCTGGCGCTGCCCGAACATCGTCACGCCGACCGGCGGCAGACCCACCACACTGGCCATCACCTGGCAGAACGCCTGCCCGTGCGGCAGCAGCCCGGCATCGGCGGGGGTCCAGGACGCCCGCAACTCCAGGTCGTCCGTTCGCGCCGGCCCGGAGATGTCGCCGAAACGCGCCGAGGACGTCTCCGTCACCGTGCCGCCCAGCGCCGTCCAGGTCGCGCCCGACACCTCCAGCGCGTCGGTCAGCCACGACCAACCCACCTGCGGCAGGAACGGATCCGTCGCCAGCTCGCGGTCCAGCTCCGCGCGCACGTACATGACGAGGCGCAGGACGCCGTCCCAGCCGTCCTGGCCGTCCGGGTCGTGCAGCAGGACCAGCCGGCCCGAGGCCAGCACGTCCGCGGGCCCGGAGACCTCGCAGCTGACCGCGTACGACCACGGCGCGAGCCGCTGCGGGGCCCGCATCGGCTCCAGCAGCACCTCCCGGCGGGGCCGGACGGACTGCAGCGCCGAAACTGCTTCGCGGAAGAGTTCGGGCACTGGCGTCATCGCGGTCACGCTTCGACTTTAGGGCGGGCACGCCCCGTTGCGGGCGCAGGCGCGCCGAGAGAACGGCCCCGGCGGGCTCGTGGCACGATTGACGGCGATGTCTCCGACCACGCCCTTGCCGCAGCAGGCCGCCCCGTCCGGCCGCCGCGAGCTGCCCGAAGCCCCGTTCCTGGCCGCCGCGCGCGGCGAACGCCCGGCCCGCACGCCCGTCTGGTTCATGCGCCAGGCCGGCCGCTCGCTGCCCGAGTACCGCGCGCTGCGCGAAGGCGTGCCGATGCTGGACGCCTGTTTCGACCCCGAGATGCTCGCCGAGATCACGCTGCAGCCGGTCCGGCGCCACGGCGTCGACGCGGCCATCCTCTTCAGCGACATCGTCGTGCCGCTGAAGGCCGCGGGCGTCGACATCGACATCGTTCCCGGCACCGGCCCGGTGGTCGCTTCGCCGGTGCGCGACCTCGCCGCCGTCCGAGCGCTGCCCGAGCTGGCCGCCGACCAGGTCTCGCAGGTCGCCGAGGGCGTGGAGCTGCTGGTCGAGCGGCTGGGCGAGACGCCGCTGATCGGCTTCGCCGGCGCGCCGTTCACGCTGGCCAGCTACCTCATCGAGGGCGGCCCGAGCCGCAACCACGAGCACACCAAGGCGCTGATGCACTCGTCGCCGGAGGTCTGGCACGAGCTGGCCGGGCGCCTGGCCGACATCGCGCTGACCTTCCTGCGCGCGCAGCTCGACGCCGGCGTCGACGCGATCCAGCTGTTCGACTCCTGGGCCGGCGCGCTCTCCGAGCGGGACTACCGCGAGTTCGTCCTGCCGCACTCGACCAAGGTCCTCGACGGCGTCGCCGCGTACGGCGTGCCGCGCATCCACTTCGGCGTCGGCACCGGCGAGCTGCTCGGAGCCATGCGCGACGCGGGCGCGGACGTCGTCGGTGTCGACTGGCGCATCCCCCTGGACGAGGCCGTCCGCCGCCTCGGCGGCAAGGCCTCGGGAAAAATCGCAGTGCAGGGCAACCTCGACCCGGCGCTGCTGCACGCGTCCTGGCCGGTGCTCGAAGCCGAGGTCCGCCGGATCGTCGAAGAGGGCAAGGCGGCCGACGGCCACATCTTCAACCTGGGCCACGGCGTGCTGCCGGGCGTCGACCCGGACGTGCTGACCCGCGTGGTCGGGCTGGTGCACGAGCTGTGAAGCGCGTCGCCGTCGTCGGCGGGGGCGTTTCCGGGCTGACCGCGGCGTACCGGCTGCGGCGTCTGCTGGGCGACACCGCCGAGATCGTCGTCTTCGAGAAGACGAAGACGCCGGGCGGGAAGCTGCGCACGGCCGAGCTGGCCGGCGTTCCCTACGACGTCGGCGCGGAGGCGTTCCTCGTCCGCCGGCCCGAGATGCTCGCGCTGGTCCGCGAGCTCGGGCTCGACGTCGTGAACCCGACGAAGGCGCGCGCGAAGATCCACGCCGGCGGCAGCGTCACCGGCCTGCCGCCGGGCACCGTCATGGGTGTCCCGGCGTCGGCCGAGTCGGTGGCCGGGGTGCTGTCGGAGGCCGGGCGGCGGGCCGTCGAGGCCGAGCCGTCGCTGCCCGAACTGCGGTTGCCGAGCGGCGACCTGCCGCTCGGGCCCTTGCTGCGCGAACGCTTCGGCGACGAGCTGGTCGACCGGCTCGTCGACCCGCTGCTCGGCGGCGTCTACGCCGGCGGCGCGGACGGCCTCGGACTGCGCGCGACCATGCCCGGCCTGGCCGCGGCGGTGGCCGCCGGCGCGGGCTCGCTCACCGCGGCGGCCCACGCGCAGCTGCCCGCGAACCCGTCGACGGCACCGGTGTTCGGGACGGTCCCGGGCGGCCTGGGCACCGTGATCGACCGCCTGACCGAGCTGTCCGGCGCCGAATTGCGGTCCGGGCTGCCGGTGTGCGAGATCGAGCGGCACGGGCCGGGCTGGCGGCTGCGGATCGGCGCGAACCCGACCGCGCACGCGCCCGCGGACAACACGGTCGAAGCGGACGCGGTGGTCCTCGCGGTCCCGGCGCCCTCGGCCCGGCGGCTGCTCGCCGAGCTGGTGCCCGCGGCGTCGGCGGCGTTCGGCGAGGTCGAGCTGGCGTCGATGGCGGTGGTCGCGCTGGCGCTGCCGCCGGGAACGCGGCTGCCCGACGCGTCGGGGATCCTCATCGGCGCCGGCGAAGGCGATTCCGCGGGCAAGCCGTACGCGGCGAAGGCGTTCACGTTCTCTTCGCGCAAGTGGGCGCACTTCGGCTCGGGGCCGGTGCTGGTCCGAGGCTCGGTGGGCCGGTTCGGCGAGCTGGGCGCGTTGCAGGCCGACGACGTCGAGCTGGTCCGCGTGGTCCGCGACGACCTCGCGCGGCTGACCGGCGTGACGGCCGCGCCGATCGAAACCCTGGTGACGCGCTGGGGCGGCGGCCTGCCGCAGTACGGCACGGGCCACCTCGAGCGCGTGGAGCGGATCGAGAAGGCGGTCGCGGGGATCCCGGGGCTGGCGGTGGCGGGGGCGACCCTGCACGGCGTCGGCCTGCCGGCCTGCGTGGCGACGGCCGAGGCGGCGGCGCACCGGATCGCGGCGCACCTTTCCGCGTGAGTGCGCTCACCCGGACCCGTGGCAGCGTTCCGGCGGCCGCGGTGACAGGATGGAAGCATGGCGCGGGTCAACTACAACGAGCTCAACGACACCATCCGCTACACCACCTGGTCGGTCTTCCGGATCGAACCCGGCCGGCTGGGTGAGGACCGCGGGGCGGCCGGGCGCGAGACGACCGAGTACCTCGACGGTCTCGAGGCCAAGGGCGTCGTTGTCCGGGGGGTCTACGACCTTTCGGGCCTGCGCGCCGACGCCGACTTCATGATCTGGTGGCACGCCGAGGAGATCGAGCAGGTGCAGGCCGCCTACTCCGGCTTCCGGCGGACCCCGCTCGGCCGCGCGTCGACGCCGGTCTGGAGCCAGACCGCGCTGCACCGGCCGGCCGAGTTCAACAAGAGCCACGTCCCCGCGTTCCTCGCGGGCGAAGAGGCGCGCAAGTTCATCTGCGTCTACCCGTTCGTGCGGTCCTACGAGTGGTACCTGCTGCCGGACGCCGACCGCCGCAAGATGCTGGCCGACCACGGCAAGGAAGCCCGCGACTACCCGGACGTGCGCGCCAACACCGTCGCGTCGTTCGCGCTGGGCGACTACGAGTGGATCCTCGCCTTCGAGGCCGACGAGCTGCACCGGATCGTCGACCTGATGCGCCACCTGCGCGGCACCGAGGCGCGGCTGCACGTCCGCGAAGAGATCCCGTTCTACACGGGCACGCGCGTGCCGCCCGCCGAGCTCGTCGCGGCCCTGCCGTAGTGCGCGACGCAGTCGAGGGCGTCTGGCACGCCCTCACCGAGTCGAAGCCGGGACCCTTCGAGCTGACCGGCGCCGAGGACGTCCTGCCCGGCCCGTACCGGGTCGCGGCGGCCGCGACGGCTTCGATCGCCGCGGCGACGCTGGCCGCCGGCGAGCTGCTGAAGCTGCGTGAGATCGACCCCGGCGTCGTCACGGCGGACACGCGCCACGCGGCGGCGGCGTTCCACAGCGAGCAGCTGCTGCGGGTCGACGGCGTCGGCCCCGAGCCGATGTGGGCGCCGCTGTCGGGCAACTACCGCGCGGCCGACGGCTGGGTGCGCCTGCACTGCAACTACCCGCGCCACGAAGCGGCGGTGTGCTGGGGCCTCGGCGTGCCGGGCAGCCGGGACGCGGTCGCGAAGGCGGTCGCCGGGCGGCCCGCGCGCGAGATCGAGCACGCGGTCGTCTCCGCCGGGGGAGCGGCCGCCGAGCTGCGGTCGCCGGAGGAGTGGGCGGCGCACCCGCAGGGGCAAGCGGTTTCTTCGCTGCCGCTGGTTTCGGCGTCGCCGGTGGGCGACGCCCCCAAGCGGGCGTTGTTCTACTCGGACCGGCCGCTGGGCGGGGTGCGGGTGCTGGAGCTGACGCACGTGCTGGCGGGCCCGGTGGCCGGCCGCGTGCTGGCGGCGCACGGCGCGGACGTCCTGCACGTCGGCGCGGCGCACCTCCCGCGGGTCGAGGCGCTGGTGCGCGACACGAACCAGGGCAAGCGCTCGACGTTCGTGGCGCTGGACACCGAGGGCGGCCGCGCGCGGCTGAAGAAGCTGATCAGCCGCGCGGACGTGCTGCTCCAGTCGTTCCGCCCGGGCGCGCTGGAGCGGATCGGCTTCGGTGTTTCGGAGCTGGCTTCGCTGCGGCCCGGACTGGTGATCGCGGACTTGAGCGCGTACGGCTGGGAAGGCCCGTGGCGGCGCCGGCGCGGGTTCGACAGCGTGGTCCAAATGGCGAACGGCATCGCCTACTCGGCGGAGGGGCCATCGCCGCTGCCGGTCCAGGCCCTGGACCACGCGACGGGCTGGCTCGCCGCGGCGGCGATCATGACGGCGTTGCGCCGGCAGGTGACGGACGGCGGGACCTGGCGGGTCCGGCTGTCCCTGGCCGGGACGGGCCGGTGGCTGGATTCGCTGGGCCGCAAGGATCCTGCAGGTGCTTCCGTGGAATTCGGGGACTTGCTGGAGGAAGCCGACAGCGGCTACGGCCGGTTGACGCGGGTCCGGATGGCCGGTGGGCTCCCGGGAGCGGAGCCGCACTGGGACTTCGGGACGCGGCTGCCGGGAGTCGACAAACCGACCTGGACCCCTTAGCCGGCGGCCTGACCCCCTGGCTGCCGGCCTGCCCCTGCTAGCCGCCGGCCGGGCGCGGCCCGCCCTTCCCGGGGGTGCCCCCGCATCCAGTTTACCGGCGGGGCCCGACGGAATCGCCGAGTCGGCCTCAGCTGTCCACAAGCCGGCGTGCCTGTGGACTAGCGGCGCCGGAGGCGGGACACCAGGCCCCGCCTTGGTTTCGGCAGATGCCCTCCCGCGATCAGCCACGTCACGAACTCGTCCGCGTACGCCCCCGAGCGCTCGGTGTCCCGCTTCGGCCGGGCCGAGTTGAACTCCGCGAACAACGGCCCGAACCGCTCCCCGAGCGCCTCCGCCAGCTCGGGCCGCTGGTACGCCAGCACACGCCCGTGCTTGCGCCGCAACACCGACGCCTCCACCCGCAGCCGCGAGGCGTCGAAGCCCGCCGGTGGTGGGCCGGACGCCAGCAGCGCCCGCAGCAGTTCCGCCTGCCGCGCCGCCAGGTCCGCGCGGCTCACGCCGTCACCGCCGCACGCAACGCCGCCAGCTCCGCGGTCAGCTCGTCGTCCGTCGGGTAGTCGTCGTCGCGCTCCAGCAGCACTCCCGGCGGGTCCGTCCGGCTTCGCAGCTCCGTCAGCAGCGCCAGGACCTCCGGCAGCACCGGGTGCGCGTGCGTGTCGTGGTAGACGCCGTCGCGCTCGATGCCGCCCGCCATGTGCACGTACGCCAGACGCTCCCACGGGATCCCGTCCAGGAACTTCACCGGGTCCGTGCCGATGTTGCGCGCGTTCGCGTACAGGTTCGCGACGTCGATGATCAGCCGGCAGTCCGTGCGCTCGGTCAGCTCGGTGAGGAACTGCTCTTCGGTCAGCTCGTGGTCCGGCCAGTCCAGCACCGCCGCGATGTTCTCCAGCGCGAAAGGTGCGTCCACAATGGACTGCGCGAGCCGGACGTTCGCCACCAGCACGTCCAGCGCCTCGCGGGTGCGGGGGAGCGGCATCAGGTGGCCCGAGTCGAGCCCGCCCGCGCGGACGAAGCACACGTGGTCGCTGACCAGCGGCGCGTCCAGCGCCCGCGCGATCTCCGCGAGGTGCTGGACGCGTCCGGTGTCGAGCGGCTCGGCGCCGCCCAGCGACAGCGAAACCGCGTGCGGCAGCACCGGCATCCCGCGCCGGCGCAGGGCCACGAGCGTCTCCGGGAGGTGGTCGGCGTGCAGGTTCTCGGCGACCACCTCGACCCAGTCGACGCCGGGCAGCCGGGCGATCGACAGGTCCAGCTCGTGGCGCCAGCCGATCCCGATGCCGAGCTCACCCACCGCACCCACCCCCGCCGCACGACGAACCACACGACGAGCCGCTGCTGCACGACGAGCTCGAGCAGGACGACCCGCTGCTGCACGACGACCCGCCGGACGAACCGCCGCCGCCGAACGACGTCACCGGCGGGGTCAGCGCCGCGCTCAGCTCCTCGTCCGGGTACATCGCCCAGCCGCCGAGCGCGACCGCCGCCGCGGCGCCGCCGAGCAGCACGCCGCCCGCCAGCATCCCCGCCGGCAGCGGGCCGCTCGACGCGGACCGGGCCTGCCCGAGCACGCGGTGCCCCGCGGCCGAGGGCTGCCGCGCCCCGGTCTTGGACCGGCGAACCGCCGCGATGATGGTCAGCACGGCCGCGACCAGCACCAGGAACACCAGGATCCCGACCGGGCGGCCCAGCGAGAGGCCGTTGACCAGCCGCACCACGCCGAGCACCAGCACGGCCAGCTGCAGGAAGAGCCCGAACGTCCGGGACTGGCGCTTCGCGGCCGCCGACGCCAGCAGACCCCGCTGGTCGAGGCCGTCCTCCAGCGCCCGCATCGCCGCCGACCCGCGGACGTACGCCCGGATCGTCGACGTCGTCTTCAGCTGTGCCGCGTCGAAGACGGCCTGCTCCAGCGGCTCGGCCGGCCGGGCGCCGGCCTGGCTGATCTGCTTGTAGCTGTTGACGCGCACCTGGCCGCGCTCCACCAGCGCCGCGATCGCCGCGTCGGCGGCCCGGTCGGGGCCGCCCGCGAGGAACGCGAGCTGGTAGACGGTCGGCGGCGGCCCGGGCCGCTCGGTGTTCGCCCGCAGCGCGCGGCTCGCGACGACCCCGGTCACGACGACCCGGACCAGCAGCACGGCGACGAGCAGTCCGATGTAGAAGACCACGAAATCCGGTCCGGAGATGCCCCACGGGTCGTCCATCGCCCGTCTCCCCTCAGTGAGTTGCGGTTACCGTAGCTGTGAGACGCGGCTGGTCGCGTCGGCGTTTCAACCGCCGCAGCCCCGCCGCCACCCCCTCCGCCGCAGCCGCCCCCGCCGCCGCCACCGCAGGAGCTGCCGCTGCCACCGCCGCACGAGCTGCCGCCCCAATAGCCGACGGCGGCCCCGCCGCCGGCGCCGGCCAAGCGGGTGCGGCGGCTGTGCGCCCGCGCGGCCGAGTGCCGCGCGGCCTGAGCGGCGGCCTGGGTGGCGGCCCGCCGGATGTCTTTGTCGGGGTGACCGCCGAACCCGTGCGCCGCGACCGTCCCGGCCGAATCGGTCGTGAGCGTTCCGGCCCGGCGGGCCGCTTCGGCAGCCGCCGTGCCCGCGGCGGTGGCCATCACCGACGGCCGGTTACGGGCCTTCACGGTGACGGCGATCGCGACGGCGGTGCCGACCGCGAGCAGGCCCAGCAGGATCCCCACCGGGTGCCCGGTGCTCGACCCGGCGATCAGCCGGACCACGCCGAGGACGAGCGCGAGCCAGTACGCCACCGCGGTGGCGACCCAGGTCGAGCGCACCTTCCGCGGGTCGGTGAGCAGCCCGCGGCCGATCAGCGCGGCCTCGAGCTCGAGTGCGGTCCCGTGCTCGGCGGCGGCATCGCACACCCGCTCGAGCGAGGTGCCGTGCTTGCCGATCCGGCTCACTGCTTCGCGGCCCACGGTGCCGGCCGTGGTGCCCTTGACGCGGCTCAGCCAGCCGTTGCCCGCCAGCCGGACGACCTGCTCGTCCAGCAGGGTGGCGACGACGTACTCGCCGAAGCGCCGCCGCCCGCCGGTCAGCACCGCCAGCTCTTCGGGTCCTTCCGGCGCTCCGCCCGCGCGGCCCCGCCGCAGGAGCGCCAGCCGGATCGCGGCGGACAGCGCCAGCAGGAGCAGCAGCCCCAGGTAGAGGCCCGCGAACGCCGGTCCGGGAATGCCCCAGGTGTCGGTCATGAGTCCGCCCTCCCTCGTCCGTGTGCGGAGACTACGTTCGAGGAAGGGCGGCAGGTTGTCGGCTTAAGAGAGATTTAGGACTCAGGTACCAATTTCAGCGAAATCGAGTTGATGCAGTACCGCTGGTCGGTCGGGGTCGGGTAGCCCTCGCCCTCGAAGACGTGCCCGAGGTGGCTGTGGCAGGAGCCGCAGAGCACCTCGATCCGCTTCATGCCCATCGTGCGGTCCTCGCGCAGCAGCACGGCGTCGGAGTCGGCCGGGTCGAAGAACGACGGCCAGCCGCAGTGGCTCTCGAACTTCGTGTCGCTGCGGAAGAGCTCGGCACCGCACGCGCGGCACTCGTAGACGCCGGTGCTCTTCGTGTCGGTGTACTCGCCGGTGAAGGGCCGTTCGGTCCCCGCCTGGCGCAGCACGGCGTACTCGTCGGGGCTGAGCTGCGCCCGCCACTCCTGCTCGGACTTCACGACGCGCGGGGTCGCGCCGACCACGGGTTTCATACCTTTCACCCGTTCCACGTTACGCCGCGAGCCACGCGAGGGCGTGCACGACGATGTCCCATGCGGCCACGATCACGCCGAGCACGATGAGCACGACGATGAGGGCCGACACCCAGTAGCGCAGCCCGCCGAGCCGGTTGCTGGAGTCGGCGAAGTCGGCCACGCCGTCCAGCGCGGCCTCGATGGTGAAGTTGGGGCCGGAGCGTTCCATCCGGTCGAGGTGCTCGGCGAACGCGAGCGCCTCCGGGTCGTACGGGTCCAGGCCGACCAGGTCCTCGTGGAAGCGAGGATTCTGGCCCGGCAGCGCAGCTCCGTCGTCGGCCATACCACCACGGTAGGCCATCGGTGCCCGCGAACCCACCAGCGGCGCGTTAAGTCTCAGTACCCGGCGGGCTACGTCTGGGGAAGCCGGGTCTCGCCGGCGATCATCAGCTGGCCGCCACCGGCGTCGAGGACACGGACCGTGTTCTGCACGGATCCGCCGCCCTTCAGGACGAGGTTGATCTGGATCACGACCGAGCCGTCCTGCTCGTTCGCCCGCTTGTAGGCGCTGGCGCCGCCGTAACTGCTGAGGGGGTGTTGCTCCCAGTACGACGCGAACTGGTCCTGGCTCCCGTACACGGCCTGTGCGTCGGGGGTGAGCAGCGCCCACGCCGCCGCGGGATTGCCGACGCTCTTGTAGAAGTCGATGACCTTGTTGCCCGCCGGACCCCACTCGACCTTCCCGTTCGAGGCCACGTTGGCCGTCGAGGGCGCCGAGGTGGACGGCGACTTCGGCGTGGTTTCGACGGTCACCGGCGCCTTGGGGGTCGTCGGGCCCGCCTGGTTGTTCCCGCCCCCGCCGCCGCTCGAGTTCAGCACGAGGAAGACGATCACCGCGACCACGACGACCGCGGCGCCGCCCCCGGCGAGCAGCGCGTACTTGCGCTTGTTGTCCGCCTTCGGCGGGTTCGACGAGTACTGGGGCGCCCTGGCCGTCGGCGCGGCCGCGGGCATCGGTCTGGGCGGCGTGTTCGGCGGTGCGGCCGGCGACCGCATCGGCATGAACGCCGCGGTCGGGCGCGGCGGGTTCGACGCCGCCTTGTTCGCCGGCATCGGCGTGCCGACCGGCGGCGACGACGGCGCCTTCTGGTCGGTGCGCTGCCAGGGCGGGCGCTCCCCGCCGTCGGCGGGCGCGGCGGGCTTGCGGCCCGCGCCGCCCGAGAGCAGCGGCGGCGACGCCGACATGCCGCCCGGCTCGGTGCGGGCCAGCGCGGCCAGCCGCTCACGCGCCTCGGCCATGCTGGGCCGCTCGCCCGGCTCGCTGCGCAGCAGGCTCATCAGCAGCGCGGTGGCCGCGCCCGCCTGCACCGGCGGGTTGATCTGGCCGTTCGCCGCCGCGTAGAGCAGCGCGAGCTGGTTGGTCGTGTTGCCGTACGGCGTGGTGCCCTCGATCGCCTGGTAGAGGGTCGCGCCGAGGGCGAAGACGTCGGAGCTGGGCACCGGGTCGGCGCCGCGGGCCAGCTCGGGCGCGAGGTAGGCGGGGGTGCCGCCGATCAGTCCGGTGGCGGTGAGCGTCATGTCGCCGGCGGCGCGCGAGATGCCGAAGTCGGTGATCTTCGCGGTGCCGGTCTCGTCGATGAGGATGTTGCCGGGCTTGACGTCGCGGTGGACGATCCCGGCGCGGTGGGCGGCCACCAGCGCGGACGCGACCTGCTCGCCGAGCCGGGCGACCCGGCCGAGCGGGAGCGTGCCCTCCTCGGACAGGATCGTCGAGAGGCTGGGCCCGTCGAGGTACTCCATCACCAGGCACGGGTCGCCGTTGTGCTCGGCGATGTCGAACACGACGATCGCGTTCGGGTGCTGGAACCGGGCGGCGTTCTTCGCCTCGCGCATCGCGCGCTGGCGCATGTTGTCGCGTTCGGTCTCGGAGACGCCCGGCTGCGGGAGGATCTGCTTGATCGCGACGGTGCGCTCGAGGCGCACGTCGGTCGCGCGCCACACGACTCCCATGGCACCGCTACCAATGTGCTCGACGAGGCGGTAGTGCCCCGCGATCAGCTGACCGGTGTCGATGGCGGCTGCTCCTGACGAAATTCCCGGTGATGGTGGCCCTGCTCAGCGCGTTTACGCTTCGCGCACCCGATCGAGTGTAGCGGTCGGCCCTGTGCTGTTCGCGTCAGCCAGCAGGTCCGGCGGGCCCGGTTCGGCCGGTGCCCGCTTCTTGAACACCTTGACCAGCCCGATCGCCCCGGCCAGCGCGAACACGCCGTAGCAGGCGAGCAGCGCCGGCGGCGTGTCGCCGGTGAGGGCGTCGCCGAGGACGACCACGGCGACGGTGCCGGGCACGCTGCCGAGGAGAGTACCGGCCAGGTAGGGGAGGAGCCGCACCGAGGACACCCCGCAGAGGTAGCTGAAGGGGGCGAACGGCACGACCGGGATCAGCCGCAGCGACGTGATCGCGAGGACGCCGCCGCCGGAGAGCCGGTCGTTGACGGTCCGCACGGCCGACCGGTGCAGGTGGCGGGTGACCAGGTCCCGGCCGAGCAGCCGGGCCAGCCCGAAGGAGAGCCCGGCCGCGACGGTGGTGGCGACGAGGCCGATCGCGATCCCGGCGGCGGTGCCGACCAGCAGCCCGGCGGCCAGGTTGAAGACGGTCCGCGGGATCGGCGCGACGGTGAGCACCGAGTAGGCGGCGAAGAGCACGAGCGGGGTGGCGGGCCCGGTCGCGGCGGCCCAGGCACGGAGCTGGGCAGGGCCGGGGATCGGCAGCACCACCGCGGCGGCCACGAAGAGGGCGACGACGGCGAGAGCGACGATCAATTTGGTGCGGCCGGACACCCGCTCCAGCCTACAGACGGCACTTTCACGTGAAAGTGCCCACCTGGGGGCGGAGCTTTCACGTGAAAGCTCCGGCACGTTCGCGGGCGCTCCGGTGCGCGATCACCGCTAGCGTGGCCGCATGCCCAAGCACGGTGACCCGGTCGAGTACGAGGTGGGCGGGCGCACCGTCCGCGTCTCGAGCCCGGACAAGGTGTACTTCCCCCAGCGCGGCATCACCAAGCGCCAGGTCGTCGAGCACTACATCACGGTCGGCGCGCCGCTGCTGCGCGCGATCGGTGAGCGGCCGACGACGCTGAAGCGGTACGTCGACGGCGTCGAGGGCGAGTGGTTCTACGCCAAGCGCGTCCCCAAGGGCGCCCCCGAGTGGCTGGAGACCGCCGAGATCACCTTCCCCTCGGGGCGCAAGGCCGCCGAGGTGTGCCCGACCGAGCCTGCGGTGTTCGCGTGGGCGGCCAACCTGGGGACGTTCGACTTCCACCCGTGGCCGGTCCGCCGTCCCGAGGTCGACCACCCGGACGAGCTGCGCATCGACGTCGACCCGCCGGACCGGGCCGGCTTCGCGGACGCGGTCGAGGTGGCGCTGGTGGTCCGCGAGGTGCTGGCGGACGCGGGCCTGACGAGCTACCCGAAGACGTCCGGCGGCCGCGGGGTCCACGTGCTGGTCCGGATCCGCCCCGAGTGGGACTTCGTCCAGGTCCGCCACGCGGTGATCGCGCTGGGCCGCGAGGTGTCCCGGCGCATCCCGGAGAAGGCGACGATCGCGTGGTGGAAGGAGGAGCGCGGGGGGCGCGTGTTCCTGGACTACAACCAGGCGGCGCGCGACCGCACGGTGGCGTCGAGCTGGTCGGTCCGCGGCACCCCGCGGGCGACGGTGTCGACGCCGCTGACGTGGGACCTGCTGCCCGAGGTCGACGCGGACGACTTCGACGTGCTGACGATCCCGGCGTTCCTCCAGGCCCACGGCGACCTGCACGCGGGGATGGACGCCGAGGCGTTCGGCCTGGAGACGGCGCTGGAGTGGTACGAGCGGGACCTGGCCGACCACGGGCTGGGGGACATGCCGTACCCGCCGGACTACCCGAAGATGCCGGGGGAGCCGAAGCGGGTCCAGCCGAGCAAGGCGCGGCCGGAGGCCTGAAGCGTCACGGCTTGCGGCAGCTCACCGAGGTGACGGTCGCCTTGGGCACGACCTTGGTGTTCTTGGTGCTCATCACCGTGCGGTCGACGCGGTAGGACGTGCCGCCCTGCGCGTAGGCGGTCTCGATCAGCTCGCCGGAGCTGTCGCCCGAGATGCTGTAGGTGAGGTCGCACTCCCAGAGCAGGGTGCTCGCGCCGAGGGCGTTCAGCTTCGGCTCGACGACGACGTTGCACCCGGCCGAGCCGAAGCACTGCTTGGAAACGACCGCCAGGTCGACGGAGTAGTCCTTCGCCGTGGGTTCGGGCAGGGCGGGCTCGGTGGTGGTCGGTGCGGCGAGGGCCGGGATCGAGGGGCTGGTCGTGGCGGGCGCGGCGGCGTCGCGGGGCCGGACGGCGCCGTCGGCGGACACCCAGCTCCCGCCGGGGCCGACGCACGGGACCTCCTGGGACTTGTCCAGGCACGGGCTCGAAGACGCCTTGCCCACCGCGATCGCCAGCACGATGCCCGCCGCGAGCGCGGGGACCACGAGCGCGGCGCCGACCACCCACGGCCACTTCCGGCGCTTCGGCGGCTCGGGGACCGGCGGGAGGTGCGGCACCGGCGGAACGGGAACGGTCATGGCTGCCTCCGGGGGTCTTGTGCCCGGGACAGACGCCGCGGCCGGGTTCGCTGTTACTCACCGGCGCCGGGATTCCCTCGATCGGGACCGCGTGTAATCACGGCCACATCCGTGCCGCGCGCCACTTCCGGAAGCGGGAAAGCAATCGGAACGTCGCCGCGGAAAACGCGGAGTGATCATCCCGCTGCCCGCTGTCGCCTTTCGGGTCACAAATCCCGCACGGCCGTCTGTGTGGTCTCGACCACCGCCTCGAACGGCGTAACGTGCGGTCCCGAATCGACGACTCCTCGACGACATGTCCTGGGGCGAGTTCGAGGGAGGCCCTTCGTGGACGACCTGATCGCATTCCTCGCCGCGCGCGTCGGCGCGCGGCAGGCGTTGATCATGCAGGCCGTCAACAAGGCGAAGGCCGGCGAGGCGATGAACCGCGGCGAGACCAAGGTCGCCGTGGAGCAGAAGATCCGCGGGCTGACCGACCTCGAGCTCGACGTCGTCAACCAGATGATCAACGAGATCGAAGCCACGCGGCGGATCCTGCTCGCCCACCGGACCACGGTGTCGGAGAAGGTGCCCGGTTTTCCGCTCTACGGCAGCGAATACTGGTGTGAGACCTGCCACGTCCCCGCCGACGAGGCCGGCTCCAACTGGTGCCTCACCCTGCGCCTGCTGGCCCTGCCCTACGGCGACCACCCGGAGTACAGCGAGCGCTGGCGGCCCTGACGGGAATCCCGCCGCGCGCCGGGCGTTGCACCCGGCGTGAAGCTTTCCGTGCTCGATCGCTCGCCCGTGCGGCGGGACGGCGGGATCGCGCGAGCGCTGCGGGACACCGTCGCCTTCGCCGCCGACGTCGAACGGCTGGGCTACCACCGGTTCTGGGTCTCCGAACACCACGGCGTGCCCGGGGTCGCCGGGTCCGCGCCGACCGTCCTGGCCGCCGCCGTCGCGGGTGCCACCAGCCGGATCCGGGTCGGCACCGGCGGCGTCATGCTGCCGAACCACCGGCCGCTGGTCGTCGCCGAGCAGTTCGGGGTGCTCGAAGCGCTGTTCCCCGGGCGGATCGACATGGGTCTCGGCCGTTCGGTCGGCTTCACCGCCGGCGTCCGGGAGGCACTCGGCCACGGCAAGGAAGCCGCCGGCCACTTCGGTGCGCAGGTGCGCGAGCTGCTCGGCTTCTTCGCGGGCGAGCACCCCGGCGTCCACGCCTACCCGGCCGAGGGACTGCGCGTGCCGCCGTTCCTGCTGGCCACCGGTTCCGGCGCGGACCTCGCCGCCGAACTCGGGCTGCCGCTGGTGATCGCGCCCGTCCGCGGCGAACGCGCGCTCGCCGAGGCCGTGACGCGCTACCGGGACGGCTTCCGGCCGTCCGCGTGGGCGAGCGAGCCGTACGTCGTGGTGTCGTCGGCGATCGCGGTCGCGGACTCGGCCGCCGACGCGCGGCGCCTGCTCGTGTCGGAGGCCTGGGCGACGGTGTATTCGCGCTCCCACGGCGTCTTCCCGCCGCTGTCGCCGCCCTCGGAAGTCCTGGCGCTGCCGATGACCGACCGCGAGCGCAAGCGTCTCGAGGAGACCCTCGACAGCCAGATTTCCGGCACCGCGGCCGAAGTCGAGGACCGCCTCGGCGCATTGATCGACGCCGCGGGCGCCGACGAGGTTTTGGTGACGACAGCCGCGTACGACCAATCCGCGCGGCTCGATTCCCTCGCCCGGCTGGCCGCTCTTCCCGTTCTTGTGTGAGCCGATTTCCCGGTAGCCGGATATCGCGTCGGAGAATTACCGCTGGTGCGATTCCGGGCTCCGGCGATACCGTTTCCGGGTGACTGCCGGGTCGGCCTCGAGCCGTTTGTCGCCGCCCACAGCGATTGCGGGGTGCTCGACGGCGTCGTGCTCGTGACCGACCGCGTGCCCGAGCAGGCAGCCGGGTGACCCAGGGCGCCCTGCCTCACCCGAGCACGAACGGCAGCCGCGCGGCCAGGTCACCCAGCGCGGCCGTCTCTGCCCCGGTCGGTGTACGGCGGCCCGTCGCCACCAGCAGCACGTCCGTGTCCGAGAACGACGCCGGGAAGACCGCTCCGGTGATCTTCTCCAGCATCTCCCGCGTGCGCGCCAGTCCCTCGGCGGGTGGGCCCGCGACGGTCGGCACGTGGGCGATCAGGTCCAGGTGGTGCAACGTCCACTCCAGGACGTAGACCAGGAGGAAGTCGTCCACGGTGAGGACCATGTCCTGCGTGCTCACCCGCATCCGGAGATCCGCCAGCTCCGCCGCGCGGCCGGCGGCCGAGCCGACGTCGTCGAGGTGGCCCCGCAGCAGGGCTGGGTCCTCGTACGCCGCGGCCAGGCGGACGGTCACCGCGTCCTCCGGGGCTTCGCCGGTCGGGGGCTCGTCCGTCACCGTCCAGTACGTGATCGCATCGCGGGTCGGCTCTGTGTCCGCCGGGGTGACCAGGGTGATCAGCACGTCCTGGGCGTTGATGATCAGGTGGCAGAGCAGGTCCCGCACCAGCCACCCCCGGCACCCCGACGGCTTCGCGAAGTCCGCTTCGGGCAGGGCCGTGATCGCGGCGTGCAGCGCCGCCCACGTACGTGTGAAGAGGTGCACCAGGCCAAGCTAACAGCGGGCGCCAGCGATTTAGAGCCGCAGTTGCAGCTGAGTGAGGATGCGCTGGGCCGGGTCGGCGAAGTCCACTCCGGACACTTCGGCCGCCCGCCGGACGCGGTAGCGGACCGTGTTCGGGTGGATGTTGAGGACCCGGGCGGCCGCGCGGACGTCGCCGAACGCGTCCAGCCAGGCCAGGACCGCCGGGACCAGGATGCCGCCGTGCTCGGTGTCGTGCTCCACGAGCGCAACCAGCCGCGGGTCGCGGATGCGGGGCTGCGAACCCAGGTACGCCAGCACCTCCGACAGCAGCACCTCCGCGCGGACGTCGGCCAGCGAGGCGACGTCGGCGGCCCAGTGCCCGCGGGCCATCGCCGCCAGGACGCGGTCGGCGTCACCGCGGGACGCCGCCGCGTCGGACAGGCGCGGTACGACGCCGCCCAGCGCCGCCCGGACCGGGACGTCCAGGTGGCGGCGCGCGGTGCCGGTGATCTCGCGCGCCAGGGCCAGCACCGCCGCGTCCGAGTGCTCGGGCAGGTCCGGCAGCAGCGCGTAGACGCGGCCGCCGATCACGCTCACCAGCGCGCTGCGCCGGTAGGCCGCCGTGTGCACGGCGATCAGGTGCACCAGCTCGGCGCGCCGCAGTTGCCTGTTGCCCGAGCGCTCCAAGGAAAACGCGAGCACCTGGGCCGGTCGCGCGGGGTCCGCGCCGATGTCGTCCGCGACGGACTCCGCGTCGAGGCGCCCTTCCAGCAGGCTCGCGAGGAGGTCCTCCCGCAGCCGCAGTTCCGGGCTCGGCAGCGTGCGGGCGCGGATCAACTGCGGCGCCAGGGCTCGGCTGGCGCCGAGCAGGGCCGTCTCGGCGCGTTCGGTGAGCGGCTGCGCGCCCTCCTGGACCCAGATCGTGCCGAGCGGCTGCTTGCCCGCGTGGATGCCGGCCGCGATGCGGCGGCGGATGCCCAGCTCGGGCCGCTCGTCGATGCGGACGATCCCCTCACCGGCGCGAAGCCGCTGGTAGACGCCCCATTCGCGAAGCATCGCGAGGTAGCGTTCCGGGCCTTCGCGGCCGAGGATCGACAGCCGCCGCAGCTCGTCGACCTCGTCGCCCGCCCGCGAATACGCGAGGACGCGGTTCGCGGTGTCCTCGATGCTGACCAGGCCGCCGGTGAGCGACGCGATGGTCTGGGCCAGGGCGAACAGGTCGCCGAGGACCTCGCCGCTGGCCGCTTCGCCGCCCGCGCGCGCCGCCTCGACGACGCCGCGGGCCAGCGACTCGACCTGTTCCCACCGCGCCTCGGCGCCGACCGTCAGCAGCGCGACCCCCGCGTCGGCGGCGACGTCGGCGCCGGTCGCGCCCTTGACCGCCACCGCGGCCGCCCCGCCGCGTCCGGCCGCGCGGATCGCCGGGGCCGCCGCCCGGCCGCGTGCGCCGATGACCAGCACCAGGTCGCCGGGGGAGGCTTCCAGAGGGTCTTCGGGGTCGAGGATCACGACGTCGGTGACCGGGACCCCCAGCCCGTGCGGCGCCACGACCACCTCGACCAGCGGCTCGCCGAGGGTCGCCAGCACGTGGCGCAGGGAGGTTATCCGATCGGCCAAGGTCACCCCATCGATTTTAGCCGTTGGAACAAGCCGCTACGACGTGTCCGGAGTTACCGTTCGGGGCATCAAGGACGTAGAGGAAAGGCAGAGGAGCCGCCGTGGACGCCGTGACCCAGACCCCCGCCCCGAAGAACGAGCCGGTGCTCACCTACGCGCCGGGCAGCGCTGAGCGCGCCGAACTCGAGGGTGCGCTCAAGCGGCTGGGCCAGGCGGAACCGGTCGACCTGACGGTCACCGTCGGCGGCGAGCAGCGCCCCGGCGGCGGCGAGAAGATCGACGTCGTCCAGCCGCACAACCACCGGCACGTGCTGGGCACCATCCACAGCGCGACCCAGCAGGACACGACCGACGCCATCGCGGCCGCCGCGAAGGCCGCCCCGGAGTGGCGCGCGCTGTCCTACGACGACCGCGCCGCCATCCTGCTGCGCGCGGCCGACCTGCTGACCGGCCCGTGGCGCGCCACTCTCAACGCCGCCACGATGCTCGGCCAGTCCAAGACCGCGACCCAGGCGGAAATCGACTCCGCCTGCGAGCTCGCCGACTTCTGGCGCTTCAACGTCGAGTTCGGCCGCCGCGTCCTCACCGAGCAGCCGGTCAGCTCGCCGGGCGTGTGGAACCGGATGGAGCACCGCCCGCTGGAGGGCTTCGTCTACGCGATCACCCCGTTCAACTTCACCGCGATCGCCGGCAACCTGCCGACCGCGCCCGCGCTGATGGGCAACACGGTCCTGTGGAAGCCGTCGCCGACGCAGTCGTTCGCCGCGCACCTGACCATGCGGCTGCTCGAAGAGGCCGGGATGCCGCCGGGCGTCATCAACCTGCTGCCGGGCGACGGCAAGGCCGTCTCCGAGGTCGCCCTGACCCACCGCGACCTGGCCGGCATCCACTTCACCGGCTCGACCCCGACGTTCCAGCACCTGTGGGCCACGGTCGGCGCGAACATCGCGGGCTACCGCGGCTACCCGCGGCTGGTCGGCGAGACCGGCGGCAAGGACTTCATCGTCGCGCACCCGTCGGCCGACGTCGACGTCCTGCGCACCGCCATGGTCCGCGGCGCCTTCGAGTACCAGGGCCAGAAGTGCTCCGCCGCTTCGCGCGCCTACGTCCCGCGCAGCCTGTGGACGAAGCTGAAGGACGGGCTGGTCTCCGAGACCGAGGCGTTGTCCTACGGCGACGTCACCGACCTGTCGCACTTCGGCGGCGCGGTCATCGACGCGCGGGCGTTCGCGAAGCACACCAACCTCTTCGAGAGCGTGCAGAACGACGCCTCGGTCGAGGTCCTCACCGGTGGCACCGCCGACGACAGCGTCGGCTACTTCGTCAAGCCGACGATCCTCGTGTCGGACAACCCGAAGCACGAGATCTTCTCGACCGAGTACTTCGGCCCGATCCTGTCGGTGCACGTCTACGAGGACGGCGACTTCGACGCCGTGCTGAAGCTCGTCGACGAGACGGCCGCGTACGCGCTGACCGGCGCGATCATCGCCAACGACCGCACGGCCGTGGCGAAGGCGTCCGAAGCGCTGCGGTTCGCCGCCGGCAACTTCTACGTCAACGACAAGCCGACCGGTGCGGTCGTCGGCCAGCAGCCGTTCGGCGGGGCACGGGCGTCCGGTACCAACGACAAGGCCGGGTCGATCTTCAACCTGCAGCGCTGGACCAGCCCGCGCTCGGTGAAGGAGACCTTCGTGCCGCCGACCGGCGTCCGTTACCCGCACCAGGGCTGAGAGGGAGGTCCGTCATGCTGCGTGCCCCGTTGCTCGCCGCCGCCCGCTCCCGGAAGATCCGGGCGCTCGTCGAAGCCGTGCCCGCCACGCGGTCCGTGGTGCGCCGGTTCGTGGCCGGGTCCGAGACCGCCGACGCCGTCCGCGTGGCCCGGGAACTGGCCGCGGACGGCCGGCGGACCACCCTCGACCACCTCGGCGAGGACACGACCGACGCCGCGCAGGCCGCGTCGACCGTGGCGGCCTACGAAGCCGTGTTGACCGCGCTCGCCGCGGAAGGCCTGGCCGAGGGAGCGGACGTCTCGGTGAAGCTGTCGGCGGTGGGCCAGTTCCTGCCGTCGAACGGCGAGGACGTCGCCCTGGAAAACGCGCGGAAGATCTGCGCGGCGGCCGAGGCGGTCGGCGCCACCGTGACGCTCGACATGGAGGACCACACCACCACGGACTCGACGCTCGGCATCCTGCGCGAGCTGCGCGGCGAGTACCCGTGGGTGGGCGCGGTGCTGCAGGCGTACCTGCACCGCACCGAGGCGGACTGCCGCGCGTTGTCGGGTCCGGGTTCCCGGGTCCGGCTGTGCAAGGGCGCGTACGCCGAGCCGGAGTCCGTGGCGTTCCAGGAGAAGTCCGAAGTGGACAAGTCCTACGTCCGCTGCCTGCGCGTCCTGATGGCGGGTTCCGGGTATCCGATGGTCGCTTCGCACGACCCGCGGATGATCGAGATCGCCGCCGCGCTCGCCGACGAAAACGGCCGCAAGGACGACGACCACGAGTTCCAGATGCTCTACGGCATCCGGCCGGAGGAGCAGGCGCGGATCGCGGCTTCGGGCTCGCGCATGCGCGTCTACGTGCCCTACGGCGACGAGTGGTACGGCTACTTCATGCGGCGGCTGGCCGAGCGGCCGGCGAACCTGGCGTTCTTCCTGCGCGGGCTCGCGACCCGTTCCTGAAACACGACGAAGGCCGCCCCGCGGGGCGGCCTTCGTCGTGTGGTGGTGGTCAGGCCTTTTCGGCCTCGGCTTCGGCGGCCTTGCGCTTGACCTCGTCCATGTCGACCTCGCGAGCCTGCTTGATGAGCTCTTCGAGGGCGGGCTCGGGCAGCGCGCCGGGCTGGGCGTAGATCAGCGTCTTGTCTCGGATGATGGCCAACGTCGGGATGGAGCGGACGTCGAAGGCGGCCGCGAGCTGCTGCTGCGCTTCGGTGTCGACGCTCGCGAAGACGATGTCGTCGTGCTTCTCGGAGGCCTTCTCGTAGACCGGCGCGAACTGGCGGCACGGCCCGCACCAGCTCGCCCAGAAGTCGATCAGGACGAACTCGTGGTCGTTAACCGTCTGGTCGAAGTTCTCGGCAGTCAGCTCAACGGTGCTCATGCCCTGGTCAACGACGTGGACGCGGCGGGAATTCCCGGAGCCGGGGTAGCGTCTGCACCCGAGCACCCGTGAAGAGGAGGACAAGGATGGCCGACGGCGAAATCCTGGGCCGGATCGACGAGCTGATCGCGGAGGAGCACGAACTCCGGTCGCGCTCGGTCGGCGTGGGGCTGAGCGGCGGCGACAAGGACCGCCTCACCTCGGTCGAGCAGCAGCTCGACCAGTGCTGGGACCTGCTCCGCCAGCGCCGCGCGAAGTCGGAGTTCCACGAGAACCCGGACGACGCGCAGGCCCGCCCGGTTTCCGAGGTGGAGTCCTACCGCCAGTGACCGGCTGAAGGGCACCTTCCTCACGTGTGGTGAGAGGAAGGTGCCCTTCAGCGCGTCACATGCGACGAAAGTGCCCTTCAGCGCGCCGGGGTCAGGCGGGGCAGAGGGTGCCGTCGGCCGGGACCTTGCCGTCCACCAGGAACGCCCGCGCCGCCTCCGTGACGCACGGGGACGTGCCCACCGCGCCGTGGCCCGCGCCCTGCCACGTGAGCGTCACCGCCGTCGGCATCTGGTCCGCCGCCCGGGTGCTGCCCACCTGCGGGGTCACCGGGTCCGCCGCCGTCGCCGTCACCAGGATCGGCGGGGCTCCCGTCGCGCCCGCCGGGGGCAGCGGTTCCGTGCGGACCGGCCACGGCCCGCACCACGCCAGCTGCTGGGCGACGACCGTGCCGAACTGCGGGTACTTCGTCCGCATCCCCGCCGCCACCTGGTCCAGCTGGTCGGCCGAAAGCCGGGTCTGGCTGTCGTTGCAGCGGGTCGCGATCGTCGCGTCGAGGCGGGACGGCTGTGCGCGCGTGTCGTGCAGCACCGGCGACGCGAACGCCGCCAGCGCCGTGATGTTGCCGCCGCGAGCCGCCGCGATCGCGTCGGCCAGCTCCGGCCAGCGCGAACGCTGCGAAAGCCCCGAATAGACCGCGTACATCGCCACTCCCGGCCCGAACCCGACGGCGTCCTCGGTCATCGGGGGCGAGACCCGCAGCTGGTCGGTGAGCGCCGTCAGAGCCGCCTTCGGGTCGCCGAGGGCGCACTTGCGGGCCGCGCAGTCCGCGGCGAACGCGTCCAGCGTCGTCTGCGCGCCGGCCGCGACCGCGTCCAGCACCGCCGCGGTGTCCGGGCCCGGGTCGGGGACGCCGTCGAGCACCATCCGGCCGACCTGGCCGGGGAAGCGCACCGCGTACTCCGACAGCAGCTTCGAGCCGTCGCCGCGGCCGAGCGCGTTGAGCCGGTCCGAACCCAGCGCCTTGCGCAGCTCCTCCAGGTCGCCGGCGCCGCGCCAGCTGTCCAGCGCCGTCTGGGAGTCGTCCAGCTCGATCGCGCACTGCTGACCGGCCTTGCGCGCCGCGTCCAGCACGTCCTGCAGGTCGCCCTGCCCCGGGTCGGCGTCGATCAGGTCGTGCCGGATGTCCGGCGGCACGCACTGGACGGGCGCCGAAAGCCCGGTGCCGCGCCGGTCCAGGCCGATCAGCGAGAACTTCGCCAGGAACGCCGGCGGCAGCGTCGCGGCCAGCCGCGCGGCGTAGACCGTGCCCGGTTCACCGTCGACGTCGTTGACCACGACCAGCGGGATCGGCCCGGTGCCGGCTTTCAGCGCCAGCAGCCGCACCACCGACCGGCGCGCCTCGCCGGGCGCGTCGAGCGGCGTGGTGACCCGGGCGCAGGTGAAGTGCAGGCTGTCCGGCACCGGCGGGGTGCCGATCCGCTGCCGGGTGTCGTCGTCGCAGTCGGCCCACCGCAGCGACGGCGACTGCGGCTCGGCCAGCGGCGGCAGCGGCACCGGCGGGGTGCCGGTGGGCGACGCGGGCGTCGTCTTCCCGTCGTTTTCGACCAGCGCCGGGCGGACCGACGGCCCCGCGGCGCAGCCCGCCGCGGAGGCCAGGGCGAGCAGCGCGACCAGGAGACGGGTACGGCGGCGGCGCACGGGCGAGGTCCTCACGTAGATCACAGGCAGGGTACTGCCGAGCTTCGCACGCCCGGTGTGGGACGCGGGTTAGCGGGTCCGCACGACCTGGCCGCGGAACACGGCGTCGAGGTCGTAGCGGGCGGGCTCCTCGAGCTGGCTGTAGTCGCACGACGCGGGTTCGCGGTCGGGGCGCCAGCGCTTGAACCGCGCGTTGTGCCGGAAGCGCGACGGCATCCCGCCTTCGGTGTTCTCGTAGGCCACTTCGACGACGCGCTCGGGTCGCAGCGGCACCCATTCGTGTTCGGTGGCGCGCCAGCGCGTGACCCCGCCGGGGATCCGCTGGGCCTCGCCGGTCGCGCGGCCGCCCCACGGGTGGTCTTCGCCGTCGGTGACCAGCGGCGCCAGCTCCTCGGCGAGTTCGCGGCGGCGCTCCTTCGGGAACGACCCCACCGTGCCGACGTGGTGCAGCACGCCCTTTTCGTCGTGCAGGCCGAGCAGGAACGACCCGACGAGTTCACCGGGGCCGCCGTCGACGTGCCAGCGCAGGCCGGCGAGGACGCAGTCCGCGGTGCGCAGGTGCTTGTACTTGACCATCACGCGCTTGCCGGGTGTGTACGGCTCGTCGAGGGGCTTGCCGATGACGCCGTCGAGGCCCGCGCCCTCGAAGAGCTCGAACCAGTGCCGCGCGGTGTCCGGGTCGGTGGTCGCCGGGGTGAGCGGGAACCGGTCGCCGGCCAGCTCGGCGAGCCGCTCGCGACGCACCGACGTGGGCTCGTCGAGGAGGGATTCGTCGTCGAGGGCGAGGACGTCGAAGGCGACGAACTCGGCGGGCTGCTCGGCCGCCAGGAGCGTGATCCGGCTTTCGGCGGGGTGGATGCGCTCGGTCAGGGCGTCGAAGTCCAGCCGGCCGCCGCGCGCGACGACGAGCTCGCCGTCCAGCACGACCCGCGGCGGCAGTGTCTCCAGCAGCCGCGCGACGGCCTCCGGGAAGTACCGGTTCAACGGCTTTTCCGCGCGCGACTGCAGGTACAGCTCGTCGCCGTCCTTGAAGACGATGCAGCGGAAGCCGTCCCACTTCGGTTCGAACAGCAGGCCCCCGGAGTCCGGGATGGCCTTCGCGGGCTTGGCGAGCATCGGCTTCAGCGGCGGCTGCAGCGGTAGGGGCATGCGGGCATTCTGCGGAAAGACGCGGTTCAGCGCACGCGTTTCGCCGCGCTCGTGTCGAGTTCCAGGCGGACGGCCGTGGGCAGGACGTCGAGGCCGAGCGACTCCCGGGCCCTGGTCAGCACGCGGCCGTCCAGGTCTTCCCAGACGCCCTTGAGGTCGGTGCCCTCGTGCAGCCACAGGGTGATGCGCAACGCGGGAGACGTCCGCGAGCCGACGGCGCGGACCCGGGCGCGGCTCACGCCGCCGAGCTGTTCGGCGTCGGCCTGGACCGCGCCGGAGATCGCCGCGGCGGTGACCACCAGCTCGGCGCCTTCCGTGCGGTCGAGGTCCAGATCGGGCCGCGGCTCGGGGCGCAGTGAGCGCAGCGTGCCGCGCAGGCCGAACACGACCAGCAGGATCCCGAGCACGATGGCGGCGGCCCGGGCGGGCGTGGCGTGGCCGCCGAGCCAGCCGAGCGCCATCGGGTCGAGCAGCGGGCGGCGCCCGCGGAACTCGCCGAGCAGGCCGAAGCCGACGACGAGGGCCAGCGCCCCGCCGAGCAGCGCCAGCAGCCCGACCAGGAAGACCCACGTGCGTTCGCCCGAGTACGACCGGGAAAGCGCCTTCGCGGCGATCGACTTCCTCATCGGCGGTCCTTCGGCGAGTCGACGACGACCGACACCTTCGGCCGGCGCGCGAGGGGGACTTCGTCGAGCAGCGCGGCCACGGTTTCGAGCAGCCGCGGCCGCAGCTCGCCTTCGGATTCGAGAGTGCTCTTCGCGCGGACGCGGACGCGGCGGGCGCTCGCGGTGACCGTCGCGCCGGCGACGTTGTCCTGCGCGCGCACGGTGAGCCCGACCAGCCGGGCCAGCGAGCGCGGCGACGTCGAGACGCTCACCTCGCCGGCCGGGTCGGTGAGCCGGACCGCGCGGTTGCCGGCTGCCAGCGCACACAGCAGCAGGACCAGGCCCGCGGCGGCGAGCACGCCGGCGCCGACGCGCACCGCGTAGGCGTCCCAGCCCAGCGCCGCGAGCTGCGCCTGCCAACGCGGCCACGGCACCAGCAGCGGGCCCGAAGCCGGGCGCCACCAGTGCCAGCCGACTTCCAGGGCGAGCAGCGCCCCGGCGGCGGCGACGGCCAGCCCGAGCAGGGCCGAGAGGAGGCGGACGAACGGGCGCACGGCTACCGCACCCTCGGCGCCACCGCGGGCCGCAGCGCGGACACCGTCACGGCCAGCGTCCGGACGTGGTAGCCGGTGAGCAGCTCGACCTCTTCCGTGACCTTCTCGCGCACGGCACCGACGACGGTCCGCACCGGCGCCGGGTACTGCAGGGCCAGGTCGAGGGCGAGGTCGACGTCGTTGTCGAGGCCGCCGACCTTCGCCTTGGCGCCCTTCTTGGCGTCGCTCGAAGTGCCGGGCACCTGGTCGGCGGCGTGCTGGGCGACCTTGCGCACCACGGCGTGCCCGACGGTGAGCGTGCCGCGCTCGGCCGGTTCGGCGAGCTCGCGCGGCACGTCCAGGACGCGGCTCACTTGTCGCGGCCCTTGCCGAAGAGCTCGCCGAGGTCGAGCTCGCCGTCGAGGACCCGGCCGGCGACCAGGCCGATGATGCCGACGGCCAGGGTCACCAGGAACGCGGTGAACCCCTGGGACGCGGCGAGGCCGAGGATCAGCCCGGCCAGGAGCCCGGTCTGCGTTGCGTTCACATGTCCTCCTTGGACGGTCCGTTGTGCGGAAGCTTCAGCGCACCCGGGGTGGCCGGCGGCGGAAGCGGGCGAGGAGCGCGGCGACCCCGCGCCGGCGGGCGGCGAAGCTCACCGGAGCGTCGTAGCGGGAGTCCACTTCGGACTTCCCGGCGCGGAACCGGGCGAGCCCTTCCGCGAACACCGCCGGGTCGCCGCCGACGTCGGGGTGGTGGGTGCGCACGAACTCCCGGAAGGCCGCGCGGCCGTCCCGGTCGCCCCCGGTCATTCCACCCGCGTCGATTCGGCTTCTTCCTCGCCGGGCAGGTGGATGTCGTTGACGGCGATGTTCACCTCGATCACCTCGAGGCCGGTGATCTGCTCGACCGCGGTGATCACGTTGCGCCGCACCGCGCGGGCGACGTCGCCGATCCGCGCGCCGTACTCGACGATCACGTCGAGGTCGATCGCCGTCTGCTTCTCACCGACCTCCACCGCGACGCCGGTGGTGCTCACCGTGCCGGAGCCCGGGATGCGTTCGCGCAGCGCGCCGATCGCGCGCGACACCCCGCCGCCACCGAGGGCGTGCACCCCGGCGACTTCGCGGGCGGCCAGGCCGGCGACCTTCTGCACGACCAGTGAGGAGATCGTGGTGCGGCCGGCGGCGCCCTCCTCGTTGAGCGGGGTCACCGTGCCGGGGCTTTCGGTCCGTTCCGGGTGCATGCGTGCGGGCTCCTCTCGCGGCGGTCTCTCGCCCGTACGATGCCCGCGGGCGCGCAAACCTCACGCAAACTCACCCGATCGGGGGTATGTCAGTCCCGGTGGACGTCCACGACGTGCACGTTCACCGTCGCTTCGGTCCCGAGCTGGCGAGCCAGCTCCGCGGTGACCTCGCGCCGCAGCGCTTCGGCGGCTTCGTCGGCGGCCACGCCGAAGCGGACCGACACGAGCACCTGCACGGCGTCGTCCTCGACCGCGACCGCCGAAACCCGCACCCCGGCCGGCGCCCGCTCGCCGGCGATCGCCGTGGCCAGCCGCGTGACGACGGTTTCGGCGACCCGCAGGTCGCCGTCGTCGCCGGGCACCTCGACGGCGGTGCGGCGGCCGCGCGCGACGGCCCGCAGCACCCGTTCGACCAGGCCGGGCGGGGTCGGCACCCGGCGTGCGGCCGCCCGGCGCACGGCGTCCCAGCGGGGGTCCCGCTCGGGGTCGGACTGCTCGGCCATCACCGCTCCCTCAACTCGGCGAGCAGCGCCACCCTGGCCCGGTGCAGCCGGGAACGCAAGGCGCCGACGTTCACATCGAGCACTTCGGCGACCTCTTCGTAGCTCAGCCCCTCCAGTTCGCGCAGCACCAGCGGCACTCGCTGCGAGACCTCCAGCCGGCCGATCGCGCGCAGCACCGCGTCGACCTCCTCGGCCCGCACGACCCGGCCTTCGGGACCGGGGACCGCGGCGGCGAGCAGCGCGGTGTCCACTGTGGACCGATCGGCGGGCTCGTCGAGCGAGACCGTGGGACGGCGGCGGCGCAGCAGCGCGAGGGCGCTGTTGGTGACCACGCGGTAGAGCCACGTCGACACCGCGGACTCGTGCCGGAAGGCGGGCAGGGCGCGCCACGCGGCGAGCCACGAGTCCTGCACGACGTCCTCGGCCTCGGCCGCGCTGCCGGTGATCCGCAGCGCGACGCGGTACATCCGGGGCGTGTGCCGCCGCACGAGCGCGCCGAACGCGGTGTCGTCGCCGGTCGCGGCCTTGGTGACCAGGTCGGCGTCGTCGCTCACCCGGCGTCCCGGCGGTAGCGCAGGAGCGTGAAGCCGTCCTCGACCAGGATCGATGCCAGCGCGAGCCGGCGCGGGACGGCGACCGGCCCCGCGGCGATCCGCGCGGCGGGACCGGCCACGAGCAGCGGCGCGACGGTGAGGCACAGCTGGTCGACCAGATCGGCTTCGACCAGCTGCGCGAACAGCCGCGACCCGCCTTCGCACGCGACGCGGCGCAACCCGCGCGCGGCGAGCAGGTCCAGCGCACGCCGGACGTCGACTTCGGTGTCCCCGGCGCGCAGGATCTCCGCTCCGGCGGCCTCCAGCGGCCAGGTCCTGGCGGTCTCCGTGGTCACCACGATCGGGGGGACGACGGTCTCGGTGAACAGCCGGGACGCGGGGTCGAGGTCCGCGGTGCGCGTCACGACGGCGATCGGCGGGACGGTCTCGAAACCGAGCCGGCGACGGCGTTCGAGGCGTTTCGGGCCTGCGACGACCCCGCGGTAGTCCTCGGCGCGGGCGGTGCCGGCGCCGACCAGGATGACGTCGGCGAGGTCGCGCCCGAGCAGGAAGACCTTGCGGTCGGCGGCGTGCGACAGGCCGGCGGAGGTCGTGTCGACCTCGACCGCGCCGTCGGCGGACGCGACGAAGTTGACCTGCACCCACGGGCGGTCGAGGTCCGCCGGGTAGGCGTAGATCGCCTCGAGGTCGACCCCGGTCAGTTCGCCCGTCGAAGAGGGCCACACGCTCCGCACGCCGACAATCCCAGCACGGGCGTGAAGTGCGTCTCGACCGGGGGACATCGGCGCCCGCCGGGTCGCGCGACGCCGTTAGGCTCTGCCACCATGCCCGCGCACCTCACCGACCGCCGTCCCGAGCTGTCCTCCGACGAGCTGATCGGTGCGCTGGTGCCGCCGCCGCGCTTCGACGCCGTCCGGTTCGAGACCTACCTCCCGAACCCGGACGAGCCGAGCCAGGCCGCCGCGGTCGAGGCGTGCTCGGCGTTCGCCGCCAAGGTCGGGCCGCGCAAGGAGAAGAAGCGCTTCAAGCTCTTCGGCGGGTCTTCGGAGCCGGCCGGCCCGATGGGGCTCTACCTCGACGGCGGGTTCGGCGTCGGCAAGACCCACCTGCTCGCCTCGACGTGGCACGCGGCGCCCTCGCCGAAGGCGTACGGGACGTTCGTCGAGCTGACCCACCTGGTCGGCGCGCTGGGCTTCGCCGAGGCCGTGCGGCGTCTGTCGGAGCACCGCATCCTGGCCATCGACGAGTTCGAGCTGGACGACCCGGGCGACACCACGCTGGTCACGCGGCTGCTGCAGGAGCTGATGGACGCGGGCGTGTACGTGGCGGCGACCTCGAACACGCTCCCGGAGAAGCTCGGCGAAGGCCGCTTCGCCGCCGAGGACTTCCTGCGCGAGATCCAGACGCTCTCGGCCCGCTTCGGCGTCGTGCGCGTCGACGGCCCGGACTACCGCCACCGCGGCTTGCCGGACGCGCCGCCGCCGGTGACCCCCGAGGAGCTGGAGTCGTCGGTCGCCGCGCACGAAGGGTCCACTGTGGACGACTTCGACGCCTTGGTCGAGCACCTGGCCTCACTGCACCCCTCCCGCTACGGGCGGCTGCTCGACGGCGTCACGCGGGTGCACCTGCGCGACGTCCACCCGGCGCCGGACCAGAACGTGGCGCTGCGGCTGGTCGCGTTCGCCGACCGGCTCTACGACCGGGCGATCCCGGTGGTCGTCTCCGGCGAGCCGCTGCCTGCGCTGTTCACCGAGGAGATGGTGAACGGCGGCTACCGCAAGAAGTACCTGCGCGCGGTCAGCCGGCTGACCGCGCTGGCACGGGACGCGGCACGGACCAGCTGAACAGGACGACCGCGACCGCGAAGAGCGTCCCGCCGGCGACGTCGGTGAGGTAGTGGTAGCCGAGGCCGACCAGCCCGGCCGTGGCGGCGAGCAGCGCCACCGCGCTCAGCACGACCACGACCACCTTGCGCGTGACGAGCACGAGCACGGTCAGCACGGCGACCAGGCTCACGGTGTGCCCGCTGGGGTAGACGAGGGTGTCGTTCTTCCACCGGTCGTAGAGCGGTTTGAGCAGGACGGCGGTCAGCAGGACCGCCAGCAGGGGCGCCGCGAGCGCGAGCCCGGCCTCCAGCCTCCGGCCCGCGCGCAGGCACAGGACCATCGCGAGGACGCCGAGCGCGACCACGACGTACGGCTCGGTCGGGAAGACCAGCGCGCGTAGCACGCCGGGGCTCAGGTGCGCCGTCCACCCCGCGGCCACGGCGTCGACCGCGCCCGGGCCGGTCCCGCCGGCGAACGGCAACCCCAGCAACACCGCGAGCAGCCCGCAGACCGCGGCCGGCACCCACATCGTCCTCACCCGCGCGAGGGTAGCCGCGACCGGCGTGGGACGGCTGTCTGCCACGATGCGGGAATGCACATCACGGTGGCGGGGGCCGGGATCATCGGCTTGACCTGCGCGTACCGGCTGGCCGGCGCGGGCCACGACGTGACGGTCGTCGCGGCGGCGGGCCCGGGGGAGTCGACGTCGGCGGTGGCGGGCGCGGTGCTGTACCCGCCGGTGCGCCGCCCGGACAAGCGGATCGCGCGCTGGACGGCGGAAACCTTGGCGGTGCTGCGGGAGCAGGAGGCACCGGGGGTCCGCTTCCGCCGCGGCCGGGTCCTGCTGGCCACGGGCGAGCCGGAACCGCAGTGGCTGCGCGCGATGATCGACCCGGTCCGCGACGGCGACCGGCTGGTGTTCACGACGGCGCTGGTCGACACCCCGGTGTACCTGGAGTGGTTGCTGGCGCAGGTGGTTTCGCTGGGCGTGCGGGTCGAACACCAGCCGTTGACATCGTTGTCCGGGTTGGGGCCGGTGGTCAACGCGGCCGGGTTGGGAGCGGGCCCGCTGGCCGGCGACGGCTCGATGGTCCCGATCGGCGGCCAGGTCGTGCACCTGGCCGACCCGGGGTTGCGCGAGTTCGTGGTGGACGAGACGGGCCCGGGTGTGACGTACGCGATCCCGCACGGCGGGCACGTGGTGTGCGGCGGAACGGAGGAGCCGGGCCGCGCCGACACGGTCCCGAACCCGGGCGTGACGGCGGACATCGTCCGGCGGTGCCGCGAGCTGGTGCCGGCGCTGGCGGGGGCGGAGGTGCTGCGGTCGGCGGTGGGGCTGCGCCCGTTCCGGCCGGTGGTGCGGCTGGAGCGGTCCGGCGAGGTCGTGCACTGCTACGGGCACGGGGGTTCGGGGATCACACTGGCGTGGGGCTGCGCGGCCGACGTCGTCGAGCTGTTCAGGGCCGGCTGAAAGCCGCGTGGTCGGCTTCGGTGCGATCGGCGTACCGCACCGCGTACGCGCCCATCGCCTCGTCCAGCTCGGAGTCTTCGGCGAAGTATCCCGCCAGCAGCTTCGGGTGCAGCGACCGCGTGTGGGCGCGGGCGAGCAGTGCGCCGGCCAGGCGGCCGTAGTCGTCGAGGTGGTCCTTCTCCAGCTCCGCCGGGTCGATGTCGCCCTTGAGGTTGCGGAACTGGCGGACGATGTACGGCACGCCGTCGATCGTGGTCCAGCCGAGCAGGATGTCGGTCTCGGCCTGGACCAGCCGGGCGCCGTCGACGATCCGCTGACCTTCGTGGTCCGCCGGCGGCAGGTCGAGGTACGGCGCCAGCGCGGGCTTCGCCGCCTGCTTCACCTGCAGGACGAGGTCCTCGTCGTCGTTTCCGTGCAGCAGGGCGACGTAGCTGCGCAAGCCCACGCTGCCGGTGCCGACCACGCGGAAGGCGACGTCGGCGATCCGGTACCGCTCGGCCAGCGTCCGCCGCGACTCGCGCAGCGTGTCCACATAGGACACCAGTCCGGCGGCGACGGCGTCGGCGGTCTCGTCGTCGACGTGCGTCAGGACCGGCGGGTCCTCGACGAACCGGTGGCGCGCCAGGCCGGTCTCGCGGTCGTCGACGCGCTCGGTCCACTTCGCGACGACCTTCGCGCTGTCGTTCTTGCGTGCCTTCTCGGCGGCGTCGGCGAAGTCGTCGATCAGCTCGTCCGCGCGGGCCTTGGACAGCACCGAGGAGTCCGGCAAGGCGTTCCAGCTGCGCAGGAACGGCAGCTCGGCCAGCGCGCGGATGGTGCGGCGGTAGGACTTCACGGCGTCTTCGGCGGCCGCGCGGCAGCCGGACTCGCCGATGCCGCCCTCGCGCCCGGCGAGCACGAGGCTGGCGGCGAGCCGCTTGAGGTCCCACTCCCAGGGGCCGGGGACGGTCTCGTCGAAGTCGTTGATGTCCATCACGATCTTGCCTTCGGGCGTGCCGTAGAGCCCGAAGTTGGCCGCGTGGGCGTCGCCGCAGAGCTGGGCGGTCAGCCCGGAATCGGGTGTGCCGGCGAGATCGGCGCCCATCAGCCCGGCGGCGCCGCGGAAGAAGGTGAACGGCGACGCGAGCATGCGTTCGCGCCGGAGGTCGATCAGCTCCGGGAGGCGTCCTTTGTTGGAGGCCTCGAAGTACTGCTTCGCGCTCGGCCGGTTTTTCGCTGCGGCCTCGTGGTCGTGCGCGGTGGCCGGGACCTTCTCCCGGAGCCGCTTCCCCTGCTCGTACAGCTCGCTCAGTGTGACGGTGCCGGTGCCCACCAGCGGGCGCTCCCCTGATCCCATACCGGGCACAACGTCCGAAGGGGACGATCTGCTCCCGGGGCGCCGGTCGTCACCCGGGCGCGTTGTGCTCCGGATGCCGCCGGGGCGGGAGGCTCACCCGGCGGCATCCGGACGTCTTACGGGCGGATGACCTCGGCGATCGCGTCGATGCCGCGGTCCAGCTCTTCGCGCGTGATCACCAGCGGCGGTGCCACGCGCAGCGTGCGCTCGTGCGTCTCCTTGCACAGCACCCCGCGCCCGGCCAGCGCCTCCGATGCCTCGCGCCCGGACGGCCCGCCCGGGGCGATGTCGATGCCCGCCCACAGGCCGCGGCCGCGGACCTCGGACAGCCCGGTCCCGATCAGCGCGTTCAGCCGCCCGTGCAGGTGGGCGCCCAGCTCCGTCGACCGCTGCTGGAACTCGCCCGTCGCCAGCAGCTTTACGACCGCGCGGCCGATCGCGCAGGCCAGGGGGTTGCCGCCGAACGTCGAGCCGTGCTCTCCCGGCTTCAGCACGCCCAGCACGTCCCTGCGGCCGACCACCGCCGACACCGGCATGATGCCGCCGCCGAGGGCCTTGCCGAGCGTGTACACGTCGGCGCGGACGCCCTCGTGGTCCAGCGCCAGCACCGTGCCCGTGCGGGCCAGCCCGGACTGGATCTCGTCGGCGATCAGCAGCACGCCGTGCTCGTCGCAGGCCTGGCGCACCTCGGCGAAGTAGCCCTCCGGCGGCACGATCACGCCGGCCTCGCCCTGCACCGGCTCCAGCAGCACCGCGGCCGTGCGCGGGGTGATCGCGTCGCGCAGCGCGGCCGCGTCGCCGTACTTCACCGTGACGAAGCCCGGCGTGAACGGCCCGAAGTCGGCGCGCGCGGTCTCGTCCGTCGAGAACGACACGATCGTGGTCGTCCGGCCGTGGAAGTTGGACCCGGCGACGATGATCTCGGCCGTGCCGTCCGGCACGCCCTTGACCCGGTGCGCCCACTTGCGGGCGATCTTGACCGCGGACTCGACGGCCTCGGCGCCCGAGTTCATCGGCAGCACGAGCTCGGTGCCGGTCAGCTCGGCCAGCTCGCGGCAGAACAGGCCCAGCTGGTCGTGGTGGAACGCCCGCGACGTCAGCGTGACGCGCCCGAGCTGGTCCACGGCGGCGGCGATCAGGTCCGGGTGGCGGTGCCCGAAGTTCAGGGCCGAGTAGCCGGACAGGAAGTCCAGGTAGGAGCGGCCTTCGACGTCGGTCACCGAAGCACCGGCGGCTTCGGCGATCACGACGGGCAGGGGGTGGTAGTTGTGCGTGCTCCACCGCTCGTCGAGCTCGATGAAGCTCGCGGCGGTGGGGGCGGCGGTCTCCCGGCCGGCGAACGTCGTCATGCGTTCAGGTTAAGGGCAGAAGACGCAGAGTTCAGCCGGGAATCGTTGCTTTCACCCGTCGTTCGTTGCGCAATCCGCGGCAGAGACCCCCGAAACACTGCGTGGCCGTTGACGACGTCATCAGTAAGCCGTAACTTACGGTTCGTGGCGACTTACGGAAGCGACCAGCTGGCCGCCCTCGCCGACCCTTCGCGCCGCGCGATCTTCGAGGCGTTGCGCGCCGGGCCGCGCGCGGTCGGCGAGCTGGCCGCGGACCTCCCGATCAGCCGCCCCGCCGTCTCCCAGCACCTGAAGGTGCTCAAGGCGGCCGGCCTGGTCACGGACCGGGCCGCCGGCACCAAGCGGCTCTACCGGCTGGAACCGGCCGGCATCGCCGCCCTGCGCGCCTACCTCGACGGGATGTGGTCGGACGCGCTGAAGTCCTTCGCCGAACTGGCGGAACGAACGGAAGAAGAGGAGCCATGACCTTCGAACCGATCCGCAGGACGATCACCGTCGCCTGCTCGCGCGAGCACGCGTTCAAGATCTACACCGAGGCCTTCGACAGCTGGTGGCCGCGCCGGCACCACCTCGGTGACGCCGACCTCGCCGAGGCCGTCCTCGAGCCGAAGCCGGGCGGGCGCTGGTACGAGAAGACCGTGGACGGCGCCGAGTGCCAGTGGGGCGAGGTGCTCGTCTGGGAGCCGCCCGCCCGGGTGGTCCTCTCGTGGCGGATCGACGGCGACTGGAAGGTCGACCCCGACCCGGCGCACGCCAGCGAGATCGAGGTCAGATTCGTCGAGGAAGGCCGGCGCTCGACCCGTGTCGAACTGGAGCACCGGGACTTCGAGCGGCACGGCGAAACCGGCGCCAAGGTCCGCGAAGGCGTCTCCGGTGAGGGCGGGCACGGCGCGCTGCTGAAACTTTTCGCCGAGAAAGCCGCCGCCTGAGCGGGTAGCTTCGGCGGATGGCCAAGAAGGACGCAGGAAGCCGGGTCCGGGACGCGCTGCGCGTGGGCGCACAGCTGCCGGACCCGGGCTCGACCCCGGTCGGCCCCGGCAAGAAGCCCAAGGCGCTGGCCAAGCTCGACAGCGCCGGCGAGCGGCTCTCGGCGCTGCAGGAGTCGCTCTACGCCGAGGGCGTCGGCGGCGGCACCCGCAGCGTGCTGCTCGTGCTGCAGGGCATGGACACCTCCGGCAAGGGCGGCACGGTCTCGCACGTGCTCGGCCTGGTCAACCCGATGGGTGTCCACTACGCCGGGTTCAAGGCGCCCACGCCGGCCGAGCGGCGCCACCACTACCTGTGGCGGATCCGCAAGCAGCTGCCCAAGCCCGGCCAGATCGGCGTCTTCGACCGCTCGCACTACGAGGACATCCTGGTCCCGCGGGTGTCCGGGCTGTTGACGGCGGCCGAGCGCCGCCGCCGCTACGGCGAAATCAACGCGTTCGAGCAGGAGCTGGCGGACGCGGGCACGACCGTCGTCAAGGTGTTCCTGCACATCTCGCCGGAGGAGCAGCTCAAGCGGCTCAAGGCCCGGCTGGAGACCCCCGAGAAGCACTGGAAGTACAACCCGGGCGACCTCGAGGCGCGGTCGCACTGGCCCGCCTACCAGGAGGCCTACGCGGACATCTTCAAGAAGACGTCGACCGCGCACGCGCCCTGGTACGCCGTGCCCGCCGACCACAAGTGGTACCGGAACTGGGCGGTCGCCGAGCTGCTCCTCGAGACGCTCGCCGAGCTGGACCCGGTGCTGCCGGAGCCCGGCTTCGACGTCGACGCCGAGCTGGCGAAGCTCAAGGGCGTTGGCGTGTCGGCGTGATCGTCTGAAAGAGTGCGGGCGTGACCGATGTCGACGACCTCCCGTTCCTCCGCAAACAGGCCCGGACCCAGCGCTTCACCCTCGGTGCGCCGAAGGAGTTCCGGGTCGCCCCGGACGCCTCGCGCGTGCTCTTCCTGCGCGCGGAGTCGGGCACCGACCCCCGGCACAGCCTCTGGTCGGCCGACCTGGCGACCGGCGCCGAGACGAAGCTCGTCGACGCCGCCGAGCTGCTGCCCGGCGAGGAGGAGCTGCCGGCCGAGGAGCGGGCGCGCCGCGAACGCGCCCGCGAAAGCGGCGGCGGCGTCGTCCACTACGGCGTCGACGCGGGCTTCACGGTCGCCGCGTTCTCGCTGTCGGGCAAGCTGTACACCTTGGACCTCGCCTCCGGTGCGGTGGCGCTGCGCGTCGACGGCGCCGTCATCGACCCGCGGCCGAACCCGACCGGCACGCACGTGGCGTACGTGCAGAACCGCCGGCTGCACGTGATGGAGCTGGCCACCGGCGACGACCGCGTGCTGGTCGAGGAGGACGGCGAGGACATCGCCTGGGGCCTCGCCGAATTCATCGCCGCCGAGGAGATGGACCGCACCCGCGGCTACTGGTGGGCCCCGGACGGCCGCAGCATCCTCGCCGAGCGTTCCGACCGCGGCCCGGTGCCGCGGTGGACCATCGCCGACCCGGCCAACCCGCAGAACCCGGCCAACGTCGTCGCCTACCCGGCGGCGGGCACGACGAACGCGCTCGTGTCCTTGGCGGTGCTCGGCCTCGACGGCTCCCGCGTGGACGTCGCGCCGGGGGAGTGGGAGTACCTGGCCTCGGTGCACTGGTCGGCCGGCGGCGCGCCGCTGCTGGCCGTCGAGCCGCGGGACCAGAAGCGCATGGACGTGCTCGCCGTGGACGTCACCGACGGCTCGACGTCGGTGCTGCACACCGCGTCCGACCAGTACTGGATCGACATCGTCGGCGGCGTCCCCGCGTGGACGCCCGACGGGCGCCTGGTGGTCGAGGGCATGGTGGACGGCGACCACCGGCTGTTCGTCGGCGGCGAGGCCGTCACCCCGGCCGGGCTGCAGCTGCGCGCCGTCCTCGACGTCGGCGACGAGATCCTCTTCAGCGCCTCCGAAGACGACCCGACGCAGATCCACGTGTTCCGGACCGAGGGCGGCTCGGTGCGTCGGCTGTCCACTGTGGACGGCGTGCACCACGGCTCCGGCGGTGCCGCGGTCACCGTGCTCTCGTCGTGGAGCCTGGAGCACAGCGGGCCGCGGGTTTCGGTGCTGCGCGACGGTTCGCCGGTGGCGTCGATCGAAACGTCCACTGTGGACCCGGACGTCGTGCCGAACCTGACCTGGCTCACGCTGGGGGAGCGCGGGTTGCGGGCGGCGCTGCTCCTGCCGCGCGGGTACGAGCCGAGCGAGGGCAAGCTGCCGGTGCTGCTCGACCCGTACGGCGGCCCGCACGCCCAGCGCGTCCTGCAGAGCCGCAACGCCTTCCTGACGTCGCAGTGGCTGGCCGACCAGGGCTTCGCGGTGCTCGTCGCGGACGGCCGCGGCACGCCGGGCCGCGGCGCGGTGTGGGAGCGCGAGGTCGCCGGGCGCCTCGCCGACGTGACGCTGCAGGACCAGGTGGACGCCCTCCAGGCGGCCGCCGCGCGGTTCCCCGAGCTGGACGTCGAGCGCGTCGCGATCCGGGGCTGGTCCTACGGCGGCTACCTGTCGGCGCTGGCGGTGCTGCGCCGGCCGGACGTGTTCCACGCGGCGGTCGCGGGTGCGCCGGTCACCGACTGGTCGCTCTACGACACGCACTACACCGAGCGGTACCTGGGCCTGCCGCAGGACGAGGCCGAAAGCTACGCGCACAACTCGCTGATCGAGAGCGCCGGCGAGCTGAGCCGGGCGCTGCTGATCGTGCACGGGCTGGCCGACGACAACGTGTTCGTCGCCCACGCTTTGCGGTTGTCGTCGGCGTTGCTGGCGAAGGGGCGCCCGCACGTCTTCCTGCCGCTGGCGGGCGCGACCCACATGACGCCGCAGGCCGAAGAGGTCGCGGAGAACCTGATGCGCACGCAGGTGGACTGGCTGCTGCGCGAGCTTTCCGCCGTGGACAAGGAGAATTCATGAGCCGCTGGGGCCTCACGATCCCATTGACCGGGGTGCCGCTGACGGCGCACCGCGAAATGGTCGAGCAACTGCCGGACCTGGGCTACACCGACGCGTGGACGGCGGAAACGGCGGGCACCGACGCGTTCACGCCGCTGGTCCTGGCCTCGCAGTGGGCGCCCCAGCTGAGGCTGGGTACGGCGATCGTGCCGGTGTACACGCGCGGCCCGGGCCTACTGGCGATGCAGGCGGCGACGGTGGCGGAGCTGGCCCCGGGCCGGTTCGTCCTCGGCATCGGCGCGTCGTCGCCGGTGATCGTCTCCCAGTGGAACGCGGCTGCCTTCGATGAGCCGTTCGCGCGGTCGCGGGACACGCTGCGGTTCCTGCGCACCGCGCTGGCGGGGGAGAAGGTCACCGAGAAGTACGACACGTTCGCGGTGTCGAAGTTCCGGCTGGAGCGCCCGGCCGACCCGCCGCCGTCGATCATGCTGGCGGCGCTCCGCCCGGGGATGCTGCGCCTCGCGGCCCGTGAGGCCGACGGCGCGATCACCAACTGGCTGGCGGCTTCGGACGTGCCTCGCGTGCGCGCCGAGATCGGCCCGGACGTCGAGCTGGCGGCCCGGATCTTCGTGTGCCCCACGGAGGACGCGGAAGCGGCGCGCGGCCTGGGGCGGATGCTGATCTCGAGCTACCTGACGGTCCCGGTGTACGCGGCGTTCCACGAGTGGCTCGGCCGCGGCGAGGCGCTGGCCCCGATGCACGAAGCCTGGGCGGCGGGGGATCGGCAGAAGGCCAACCAGGTGATCCCGGATTCGGTCGTGGACGAGCTGGTGATCCACGGGAGCGTCGAGTCGTGCCGGGAGCAGGTGCGGTCCTATGTGGACAACGGGCTGACGACGCCGATCATCGCGCTGCTGCCCACCGGCGGGGATCCCTTCGAGCAGGTGCGAGGGCTCGCGCCGCGCTGATATTCCGTTGCCGCCCTCCGGCGCCCGGGTGTTTCCTGGGCGCCGGAGGAGGACGGATGAGACGGAAGACGCCGCAGGAGAAGAAGCGGCTCAGCTACCTCAAGGACCGGCGCGACACCTACGGCGAAAACGCCAAGTCGACGCGCAAGAACTTGCCGCGCGGCAAGGCGTTCGCGCGCAGGGCGAACCGCGCGCGGGAAAGCCTGGCGCTGCGGGCGGCGACCGGAAACCCGGACGAGGTCCGCGCCGAAGCGGCCGAGTTGCGGATCCTGGGGAAACGCCGCCGGGTGAAGCGCAAGTGGCCGGACACCCCGCTCGCCGAGTACGTGGAGTGGAAGGTCGAACGCCGCGCCGAGCGGGAAGGCGGCCGCGCCGGGCGGCTGGAGGAAGCCCTCGGCCGCGTACAGCGGCGGATGGGCCGGCCGGACCGCGGCTAGGCGAAGACCGCGGTCGCGAGGAGCAGGCCGAGCGCGCCTGAAGTGAGACCCGCGACCACCGTCACCAGCACGTTCAGCACCGCGTACAGCCGCGTCTTCTCCAGGAACAGCCGCACGGTCTCGTAGCCGAACGTCGAGAACGTCGTCAACCCGCCGCAGAACCCCATGGCCACCAGCGAACGCACCGACGACGGCTCGGCGCCGTGCAACAGCCAGCCGCTCGAGAAGCCCAAGATGAACGACCCCACGATGTTCACCGTGAGCGTGCCGAACGGGAACGGCGAGTCCCGCCACGCCTGCACCCGCCGGTCGGTCAGGTAGCGCAGGATCGACCCCGCCGCCCCGCCGAGGGCCACCAGGACCGGCGTCACTCCGTCCGCCCCACGTAGCGGACCACCTCGACCTGGTCGAGCGTCACCAGGCCCTCGCCGATCAGCTCGTCCAGCTGCGGCAGGAACGCGCCGTAGCCCTCGACGCCGCGGAGCACCGAAGCGCCCACCAGCGGCTTGTGGTGCCAGTGGTCGTCTTCGCCGATGTAGATCGTCAGGCGGGTGGCCGGTCCTTCCATCAGCGTCCCTCCCGCACCGCTCGCGTCGCCGTGAGGCCGGCCGCGACCGCCGTCAGGCACAGCACCACCGACGCGGCCACGTACAGCGAGGATCCCACGAGACGCCCGGTCGTCGCCGCGTCGAGGGTGTCGGTCACGAACGTGGAGAACGTCGTGAACCCGCCGAGGATCCCGACGCCGAGGAACGGCCGGAGCAGGTGGTGCGGGCGCGCGGTGGTGGTCAGCAGCGCCATCAGGACGCCGATGAGCAGGCAGCCCAGGACGTTGGTGAGCAGCGTCGCGACGGCGAACTCGCCGCGGGCGTGCGGGATCGCCACGGACAGCCCGTACCGGGCGAGGCTGCCCAGCGCGCCACCGGCGCCGATCGCCGCCAGGACGTCCCACCGGGGCACGTGATCACCTCCCGGCGGTGAACCTACCCCCGGGCGGCCGGGCCCCCTCGGCCCGGCCGCCGCGCCGCGCGCTACGCCGGGCGGATGTTCTGGTTGACGTGGAACACGTTGTCCGGGTCGTACCGCCGCTTCACCGCCGCCAGCCGGTCGTAGTTCGCGCCGTACGACGCCTTCACCCGGTCGTGGCCCTCCTCCATCATGAAGTTGACGTACGCCCCGCCCGCCGACGTCGGGTGCAGCTCCTCCCAGTACTCCCGCGTCCACTGCGAGATCGCCTCGGCCTGCGAAGGCGACGGGTCGACCCCGACGATCACGCCCGACCAGCCGCCCGACCGGTGCGGGAACGCCGTCGCGTCCGGGGCGACCCGGCTCGCCGCGCCGTCGATCGGGTACAGGTGCATCGTCGAATGCATCGTCGGCAGGGCGGAGCCGTGCTTGAGGTGGATGTCGATCGCCGCGTCGGAGATCTCGTGGAACACGTCGGCCCGCCAGTACCACTGCAGCCCCGCCGGGTACAGCGCATCGAACGCGCCCTGCAGCGCCGTGTACGGCATCTCCTGCAGCCCCACCAGCAACGGCGACCCGAACGAGCGGACCGGCGCCAGCACCTCGTCCGCCTTGTCGTGCGCGCCCGTGTAGCACCAGACGATGCCGCACGCCTTGCGTCCCCACAGCTCCTCCGGGAACGGCGGGGCCGGCGGGACGGTCAGCAGGCCGAACCAGCCGCTGAGCTCTTCCGGCAGCGACGGCAGCAGTTCGCGGTACCAGCGCAGCACGTCGGGCGTGTCGCCCACGTCGTACAGCACCGGTCCGCCGATCACGACGCCGCGCTCGCCGATGTCGTGGCAGCGGAACGTGAACGACGTGACGACGCCGAAGTTGCCGCCCCCGCCGCGCAGCGCCCAGAACAGGTCGGGGTGCGACGACTCGTCGGCGTGCACGAACGAGCCGTCCGCGAGCACGACGTCCGCGCCGAGCAGGTTGTCGACCGTCAGGCCGAAGCGGCGGGCCAGGTAGCCGATGCCGCCGCCGAGGGTCAGGCCCGCGACACCGGTCGAGGCGACCACGCCCGACGGCGTCGCCATCCCGAACGCGACCGTCGCGTGGTCGACGTCGCCCCACGTGCACCCCGCGTCGGCGCGGACGGTGTGGTGCACCGGGTCGACCGTCGTGCTGCGCAGGCCGGACAGGTCGATGACCAGGGCGCCGTCGGCGACGCCGAGGCCGCCCGCGTTGTGGCCGCCACCGCGCACGGCCAGGTCCAGGCCCCGCTCGCGGCCGTACCGGACGCAGGTGACGACGTCGGCGGCGTCGCGGCAGCGGGCGATCGCCGCCGGCCGCTTGTCGATCATGGCGTTGTAGACCGCGCGGGCTTCGTCGTAGCCCGGGTCGGCCGGGGTGATGAGGTCGCCGCGCAGCGCGGCGGCCAGTTCCTCGTGCGGCAGAGCGGTGGTGGTCATGGTGCCCCTCTCGGATTTCCCGGTTCGGAAGGGAACGTAGGCACCGGGCGTTCGCGCAGCGTTCGGTCCGTTCGCCGGGGTCAGGACGGGAGCCGAACGCCCAGGTCCGCCTCCGCCCGCCGCCGCAGGGCGACGCTGCCCTGGGCGCGGGCCAGCTCGGCGGCCGCCCGCAGGCGGGGGACCGGGTCGGCGTCGTGGGCCGCCCGCAGCCGCAGCACCTCCGGCAGCCACCAGCGGTCGTCGCGGGCTTCCCCGGCGGCGAGCGCGGCGTCCAGCGTCGCCCGGGCCGCGGCCGGCTCCGCGAGCTCGGCGACCAGCGCCAGCCAGTACGGCATCCGCGCGAACGACCCCTCGGCCTTGAGGTTCGCGACGCCCTCCTGCGCCGCGGCCAGCCCGGCCGCACCGCCACGGGACCAGCCGCCCAGCACCAGCGCCCACTCGCGGTAGTAGGCGAAGCCGTACCGGTCGCACAGCGCGTGCAGCTCCGACACGGCCGCCCACAGCGCCGGCCCGTCACGGCGCATCTGGTGCGTCACACCCGCGTAGGCGAGCCCGATGGCCAAGCTGTACGGATCGTCGACCGCACGGGCGCGCGCGACGGCCTCGGCGGCGCTCGCCACCGCCGCGTCGTCGTCGCCGAGGAGCCAGTGCGCGTGGGCCGCCCAGGCCGGGCCGTGGACGTCCGGTCGGGTGCCGACGGGCAGCCTCGGCAGGTCGCGCGTGCGGGCCGCGGCCAGGGCGAAGTGCCGCACCGCCGCGGCCGGGCGGCCGAGGCTGACCGACGACCCGGCGTAGGCGAAGTGCGCGGTGCCCGTCTCGGCGGCGGCCGCGTCCGGGCCGAGCAGCTCGAGCGCGCGTTCGGCGACCTCGTGGGCCTGCGCGGTCCGGCCCTGCACGAACCGGGACGAGAACACGGCCAGCAGCGCGGTCACCGTCGCCGCCGGGTCCCCGGCGGCCTCCGCCAGCACGAGCGCGCGTTCGACGGTCTGCTGCAGCTGCGGCGAGGAGTAGCCGTGGCGGGCGTTCAGCGGGCCGGCGAGCTCGTCGAGGACGGCGTGCTCGGTGCGGTCGCGCGTCCCGCTCGCGGGCCGGGCGCGCACCAGCGCCAGCGCGGCCTCGAGCAGCCGGATCGCTTCGGCGTGGGCGAAGGTGCGCGTGGCGACCGCCGCCGCCCGCCGGTACGAGGTGACGGCGCGGTCGGGCCGCCCGCCGCGCGCGTACTGCTCGGCCAGCTGCGCCGCGACGGCGTCGGCGTCGTCGGCGTGCAGCAGCTCCAGGCCCTGGGCCAGCCGCCGGTGCAGCAGCCACCGGCGCGGCGGGCTGACCTGCTGGTAGGCGGCCTCGCGCAGCAGGTCGTGGGTGAAGTCGTAGCCGCCGCCGACCTCGCGCAGGATCCGGCGGCGCCACAGCTCGTCCACCGCGTCGACGACGGTGTCGGCGTCGAGGTCGCTCGCCTCGGTGAGCAGCTCGAGGGTGAAGTCCCGGCCGGCCGCCGCGGCCAGCCCGGCGACCTCGCGCGCCGCGGGCCCGGGCTGCGCCAGCCGGGCCCGCAGTACCGCGCCCAGGCTCTCGGTGGGCGGCGCGTCACCGGCGCGCAACGCTTCCACCACGAACAACGGGTAGCCGCCGGTGGCCGCGTGCAGGACTTCGCGGTCCGACGCGGTCAGCGGCCGCCCGGCCACCGCCTCGCCGAGCAGCGCCGTGCCGCCGGCGTCGAACGGGCCCAGCGGCAGCTCGGTCAGCCGGCCGTCGTCGCGCAGCTGGGCCGTCCACGACGGCACGCCCGGGGCCGGCGTCCCTTCGCGCAGCGTCGCCGCGACCAGCAGCGGCGCGTCCGGCAGCAGGCCGAGGCAGAAGGCGAGGAACGCGCCGGTCTCTTCGTCGCACCACTGGACGTTGTCGAGCACCAGCAGGACCGGCCGCCCGCCGGCGGTGAGCGCCCGCGCCAGCCCCTCGAAGAACCGAGGCCGCTGCCAGGCTTCGAGGGTGGCCTGCCCGCCGTCCGGGCGCGCGGCGGGCAGCAGCCGGGCGACCTCGGCCCGCCAGAGCGGGTCCAGCGACCCGGTGGCGCGCTGCAGCGCGGGGGTGCGCAGCCAGTCGGCCACCGGCGCCAGCGGGAGCCGGCCGGCCGAGCCGAAGCAGCGGCCGGTGGCCACGACGGCGCCTTCCGCGCGCGCCAGGCCGGCGAGCTCGGTGACGAGCCGCGTCTTGCCGACGCCGGGGTCGCCGCGGACGAGGACCACCCCGGCGCGGCCCGCGGCGGCCGCGTGCCACCGCTCGCCGAGCCGGGCCAGCTCGGCCGCCCGGCCGACGAGCGCGGTCGCCGCGGCGCGCCGGACCTCGGGGCCGGGCCGGGCGAGCAGCCGGCGCAGCGCCGCACGGGTCGGTTCGGCCGGGACGACGCCGAGCTCGCGTTCGAGCACCGACGCGCACCGGTGGTACGTGCTCACCGCGCCCGCGCGGTCGCCGGCGTCGGCCTGCAGCCCCATCAGCGTCCGGTAGCCGGTCTCTTCGAGGGGGCGCAGCCGGATCCGGCGGCGGGCGGCGGCGAGGGCGGCGGCCGGGTCGCCCGCGGGGGTCGAGCAGATCAGGTCGCACAGCTCGACGCACCGGCGGTCGAGCTCGGCGCGGGCCGCCAGGACCCAGTCGTCGGCCAGACCGGGCAGCAGCTCACCGCGGTAGGCCGCGAGCGCGGTCCGGGCGTGGGCGACGGCTGCACCGGGGTCCTCGGCGGCGAGCGCGGCCTGGTGGGCGAGGTCGAACTCGCGGACGTCGACCCGGCTCGACGGCGTGTCCCGCCAGCACAGGTCCCGCCCGGTGACGGCGAGCGAGGGCGGGTCGCCGAGGACGCGGCGCAGCTGGTGCAGCTCGCGGCGGAGGTTGGTCAGGGCCTGGGCGTCGGTGGAGTCCGGCCAGAACAGCCCCGCGAGCAGGCGGCGCGGCTGGGCCAGGCCGGCGTGCACCACGAGGTGGGCCACGAGCGCGACCGAGCGCGGCGACCGCGTCAGCACGGTGCCGGTGGTGTCGTCGGCGATCACCTGCTCGCCCAGCAGCGAGACGCGCAGCACCCGGCCACGCTAGCCCGGAAACCGATCCGCGCGCGGATCTTCACCGGCGGGGGGTTGCGCCGGGACGTCCGGGTGCGCAGGCTCGACACCGTGAGCGAGCACGAGTACGACCTCATCGTCATCGGTTCGGGCCCCGGCGGCCAGAAGGCCGCGATCGCCGCGGCGAAGCTGGGCAAGCGGGTGGCGGTCGTGGACCGGCACGACATGGTCGGCGGGGTGTGCGTCAACACCGGCACGATCCCGTCCAAGACGCTGCGCGAAGCGGTGCTCTACCTGACCGGCATGAACCAGCGCGAGCTGTACGGCGCGAGCTACCGCGTCAAGCAGGACATCACGATCGCCGACCTGCTGGCGCGCACGCAGCACGTCGTCGGGCGCGAGGTCCAGGTGGTGCGGGCGCAGCTGATGCGCAACCACGTCGACCTGGTCTCCGGCACCGGCTCGTTCGCCGACCCGCACACGGTGGTCGTCGAGAGCAAGCACCCCGGCGACCGCCGGACGCTGAGCGCGGACTACGTCGTGATCGCCACCGGCACCCGCCCGGCGCGCCCGCCCCAGGTGGACTTCGACGCCGCGCGCGTGCTCGACTCCGACGAGATCCTGCGGCTCGAGCAGATCCCGTCGTCGCTGGTCGTGGTCGGGGCCGGGGTGATCGGCATCGAGTACGCGTCGATGTTCGCGGCGCTCGGCTCGCGCGTCACGGTGGTCGAGCAGCGCGACCAGATGCTCGACTTCTGCGACCCGGAGATCGTGGAGTCGCTGAAGTTCCAGCTGCGCGACCTCGGCGTGACGTTCCGCTTCGGCGAGAAGGTCGCGGACGTGGCGGTCTCCGACGACGCGACGATCACGACGCTGGTCAGCGGCAAGCGCATCCCGGCCGACGGCGTCATGTACTCCGCGGGCCGCCAGGGCATGACCGGCGAGCTGGCGCTGGACGCCGCCGGGCTGTCGTCCGACGAGCGCGGCCGGCTGGTGGTCGACGAGAACTACCGCACGGAGGTGCCCCACATCTACGCGGTGGGCGACGTGATCGGCTTCCCGGCCCTGGCGGCGACGTCGATGGACCAGGGCCGGCTCGCGGCGTACCACGCGTTCGGCGAACCGGCGAACGGCCTCGGCGCGCTGCAGCCGATCGGCATCTACACGATCCCGGAGATCTCGTACGTGGGCGCGACGGAGGCCCAGCTGACGTCGTCGTCGGTGCCGTACGAGGTGGGGATCGCGCGCTACCGCGAGCTGGCGCGCGGCCAGATCACCGGCGACAGCTACGGGATGCTGAAGCTGCTGGTGTCCACAAAGGACCGGAAGCTGCTCGGGGTGCACGTGTTCGGGACGGGCGCGACCGACCTGGTCCACATCGGACAGGCGGTGATGGGCTGCGGCGGGACGGTCGATTACCTGGTGGACGCGGTGTTCAACTACCCGACGCTGTCGGAGGCGTACAAGGTGGCGGCGCTGGACGCGACGAACAAGATCCGGGCGTTGGATCGCTTTTCGTCCTGAGTCCGGAGGGACGCTGCCGACGGGGAGCGGGCGGCCGGGACCTCAGCAGTCACACCAGCACCACCCCGCTTCGCCTGCGGCGAACCGGTTTGACACCCGCCTAGAACATATGTTCGACTGGCGCCGTGCGATGGGATCGGCAGCGAGCAGGGGAGGGTGAGCCGGCACTGCCCGGGCTGGAGGGCCTGGTGCGGTCCGTGCGGTCACCGGAATTCGACGGCGTCACCTTTCACGAGGTGCACGCGCGCTCCGTGCTGAACAAGGTCCCCTCGGGCTCCGGTGTCCCCTTCAACTGGACCGTGAACCCGTACCGCGGCTGCTCCCACGCCTGCACCTACTGCCTCGACGGCGGCACCAAGATCCTCCTGGCCGACGGCCGCACGCGGGCGCTGTCCGAGCTGAAGGTCGGCGACGAGATCTACGGCACCCGCGGCCACGGCGCCGCCCGGCGGCTCGTGCCCACCCGCGTCGAAGCGCACTGGACGACCCTGCGCGCCGCCTACCGCGTCACCCTGGAAGACGGCACCCGGCTCGTCGCCGGCGGGGATCACCGGTTCCTCACCAGCAAGGGCTGGAAGCACGTCACCGGCAGCAAGTTCGGCGCCGCGCAGCGGCCGCACCTCGAACCCGGCACCGAGCTCATCGGCGTCGGCCGGTTCGAGCCGACGCCGGACGAGACGCTCGGGTACCGGGCCGGCTACCTCTGCGGCATGCTGCGCTCCGGCGGGTTCGCCGCGGAACCGGACGCGGCCGGCCGCGCCCTCGAATACCTGCCCGACTTCGGCGCCTCCGTCGGGTTCCTGCGGGTGCCGTCCGACCCGGACGCGCACTGGCAGCGCGGGTTCCTCGCCGGCGTCTTCGACCTCGCGGGCGACTACGGCCGCGGCGTCCTCGCCGTGGCCCACGACGAACCCGAGATCGTCGAAGCCTTCGCCGCCGCGCTCGCGCGGTTCGGTTTCACGCACCAGATCGACGAAGTGCCGAAGTTCCCCGCCCGTCAGGAAGTCCGGTTGCTCGGCGGGACCGCGGAGGTGCTGCGGTTCCTGCACGTGGGCAACCCGGCCGTGGCGTGGAAGCGGTCGCTCGACGGCTCGGTGATCGGCGCGAGCCGGCGCCGCGTCGAGGCGATCGAGCCGCTGGGCCTGCAGTTGCCGCTGTTCGACATCACCACCGGCACCGGCGACTTCATCGCCGACGGCATGGTGTCCCACAACTGCTTCGCCCGGAACACCCACACGTACCTGGACTTCGACGCCGGCCACGACTTCGACACGCAGGTCGTCGTGAAGGTCAACGCGCCGGAGGTACTGGCCGCGCAGCTGAAACGGCCGTCGTGGCGGCGGGAACCCGTGGCGATGGGCACGAACACCGACCCGTACCAGCGCGCGGAGGGCCGCTACCGGCTGATGCCGGGGATCATCACGGCGCTGGCGCGGTCGGGAACCCCGCTGTCGGTGCTGACGAAGGGCACGGTGCTCGCGCGCGACCTGCCGCTGCTGCAGGACGCGGCCCGGGACGTGCCGGTTTCGCTCGCGGTCTCGCTGGCGTTGCTGGACGGCGAGCTGCAGCACCGTCTCGAGCCGGGCACGCCGAGCCCGCGGGCCCGGTTGGAGTTGATCCGCAAGGCGCGCGACGCGGGATTGCCGTGCTCGGTGCTGGTGGCGCCGGTGCTGCCGTGGCTGACGGACTCGGCCGAGGCGCTCGACGCGTTGTTCGCCCGCCTGGCCGAAGCGGGCGCGACGAGCGCGACGGTCATCCCGCTGCACTTGAGACCGGGTGCGCGCGAGTGGTTCGGCCGCTGGCTGGCGGGGACGTACCCGGAGCTGGTGCCGAGGTACCGCGAGCTGTACGCGCGCGGGAGTTACGTGCAGAAGGCGTACCGGGAGAGGTTGGGGCAGCGGGTGGCGCCGTTGCTGCGGCGGCACGGGCTGCTGCGGAGCGCGGGGGAGGACTCGCGGGGCACGGTGCGCGAGCCGCGGATCGAGGTGCCGGCCGCGGAACAGCTCCGCCTCCTCTAAGGGCTCGCGCCAGCAAACGGCGGCCCGGCCCGGCCCGGCTGAAGGGCACCTTCATTGCGTCAGATGCGCTGAAGGGCACCTTTGTCTCATCACATGCAAGGAAGGTGCCCTTCAGCGCCCGCAGTTGCCGTGCGGTCCTTTGTGGACAACCGCCCACGCCGGTCCGTGATCACCCGCCGAACCGCCGTGTGGGTGAAACCGTCACCCGGAACGCCGCCGAACACGGTTCGGCTCCCCCGTTCGCCGTAGTCCCGACCCGATTGCGCCACCGTGTCGCGCGCTTGCGGAAAAATGTCCGATCGTGTCGTTGTCGCCCCGGCTCGCCGACGCCTAACGTCGAAGGGATCGATGCGGAAGGGAGAGCGGTGACTACTTCGCAGACCGACCGGTTCGCGGCCGCCCGGCTCGCGTGGGCCGCCCTCAAGCTGACCCGGGCGGGGCGCCACCCCGTCAGTGTGGACAGGCTGGCCGCCATCGTCGGCGTCGCCCCGGTCGAGGCGCGCCGGCTCGTCGAACTGATCGGGTTCACCCTGCACCGCGACCTCGTCAGCACCGGCCCAGCGCCCCGCGGCGCCCACCACCGTCTCGAGCCGGCCGAAGGCACCCTCGGCGCGGGCCCCGACGGCACCGTCGACATGTTCCTGCTGGCCATCGCCACCGGCGAGCCCGTGCACGCCGCCGCGACCTGCCCGGTCACCGGCACCCGCATCCGGATCGACCTCACCTCGCACGGGATCGTGCAGGCCGACCCGCCCTCGGCCGTCGTCGCCGCGGTCGACCTGGGCTTCGGCCTCGAGCACGCCGACGCGATGGCCTGCGCGGGCCAGCCCTTCTTCTCCTCCGCCTCGGCGGCCGCGAACTGGCTGGTCGCCCACCCCGGCGGCCGCATCTACCAGGTCGCCGCCTACCTCGCCCAGGCCCACCGGCTGGTGGCCGCACTCGAGACCCGGCCGAAGTACGTGCTCTGACCACTGCGCAACCCAAGCCTGCCGACGCCGTAAGCTGGGCTGTTCGTTAGCCTTTCCGGGCAGCGATAACCCCAGGTCGAAGGAGAGCAGTCGCAGTGCTCCGCACTCACAACGCCGGCACCCTGCGTGCCGGACAGGCCGGACAGACCGTCACCCTCACCGGATGGGTGGCCCGGCGGCGCGATCACGGCGGCGTCATCTTCATCGACCTGCGCGATGCCAGCGGCGTCGCCCAGGTCGTCTTCCGCGAAGGCGAGATGGCCGAGCGCGCGCACGCCCTGCGCTCCGAGTTCTGCGTGAAGATCGTCGGCGAGGTCGCGAAGCGCCCCGAAGGCAACGCGAACGCCGAGATCCCCACCGGCGAGATCGAGGTCCTCGCGACCCAGCTCGACGTGCTGTCGGAGGCCGCGCCGCTGCCGTTCCCGATCGACGACCGCGTCGACGTCGGCGAAGAGGTCCGCCTCAAGCACCGCTACCTCGACCTGCGCCGCAGCGGCCCGGCCGCGGCCATGCGCCTGCGCAGCGAGGTCAGCCGCGCCGCGCGCGAGGTGCTGCACGCCCAGGACTTCGTCGAGATCGAGACCCCGACGATGACCCGCTCGACGCCCGAAGGCGCGCGCGACTTCCTGGTGCCCGCGCGGCTCAAGCCCGGCTCCTGGTACGCGCTGCCGCAGTCGCCGCAGCTGTTCAAGCAGCTGCTCATGGTTGGCGGCATGGAGCGGTACTACCAGATCGCCCGCTGCTACCGCGACGAAGACTTCCGCGCCGACCGCCAGCCCGAGTTCACCCAGCTCGACATCGAGATGAGCTTCGTCGAGCAGGACGACGTCATCGCGCTCGGCGAGGACATCGTGTCCGCGCTGTGGAAGCTGATCGGGCACGAGATCCCGCGGCCGATCCCGCGCATCACCTACCACGAGGCGATGGCCAAGTACGGCTCGGACAAGCCGGACCTGCGCTTCGACCTCGAGATCACCGACATGACGGAGTTCTTCGCCGACACGCCGTTCCGCGTGTTCCAGGCGCCGTACGTCGGCGCGGTCGTGATGGCGGGCGGTGCCGACCAGCCTCGCCGCCAGCTCGACGCGTGGCAGGAGTGGGCCAAGCAGCGCGGCGCCCGCGGCCTCGCGTACATCCTCGTGAACGAGGACGGCACGCTCGGCGGCCCGGTCGCCAAGAACCTGTCCGAGACCGAGCGCGAGAACGTCGCCGCCGCGGCGGGCGCCAAGGTCGGCGACTGCATCTTCTTCTCCGCCGGCAAGGCGTCGAGCACGCAGCCGCTGCTCGGCGCCGCGCGCGACGAGATCGGCAAGCGGCTCGGCCTGATCGACGAAGACGCCTGGTCGTTCGTGTGGGTCGTCGACGCGCCGCTGTTCGCGCCGGTCGAGGACATCGGCGACGACGTCGCCGTCGGCTCCGGCAAGTGGACCGCGGTGCACCACGCGTTCACCTCGCCGACCCCGGAGTGGATCGACAAGTTCGAGCAGGACCCGGGCAACGCCCTGGCCTACGCCTACGACATCGTCTGCAACGGCAACGAAATCGGCGGCGGGTCGATCCGTATCCACCGCGGCGACGTCCAGAAGCGCGTCTTCAACCTCATGGGCCTCGGCGAGGAGGAAGCGCAGGAGAAGTTCGGCTTCCTGCTCGACGCCTTCGCCTTCGGCCCGCCGCCGCACGGCGGCATCGCGTTCGGCTGGGACCGGATCGTCATGCTGCTGGCGAAGGCCGACTCGCTGCGGGACGTGATCGCGTTCCCGAAGACCGGCGGCGGCTACGACCCGCTGACCGCGGCGCCCGCGCCGATCACGGCGCAGCAGCGCAAGGAAGCCGGCATCGACGCGAAGCCGGCCCCCGCCCCGCAGAACTAGTGCTGCACCTCAGGGCCGTGTGCCCGCCGGACGTCACCGCGCGAGCGTTGGACGTCCTGCGGGCGCACGCCGGGACGGCGCACCTGATCGCCCACCGCGGCGCCGCCGTGGAACCGGCGGGTGACCTGGTCGAGGCCGACATCGCGCGCGAGGCGGCGGACGAAATCGTCGACGCGCTGTGCGGGCTCGGGCTCGACCACACCGGCGGCATCACGCTCGAAGCCCTCGACACCGCGCTGTCCGACGCCGCCGACCGGGCGGAGGAGGCGGCGCCGGGCGAAGGCGCGGACGCCGTCGTGTGGGAGGAACTGGTCGCGCGCACGGGAGAGGAGTCCCGGGCGAACGTGACGTTCCTGGCGTTCCTCACCATCGCGTGCCTGCTGGCCGCGGTCGGCGTGCTGACGAACTCCGCGGTGACGATCGTCGGCGCGATGGTCGTCGGGCCGGAGTTCGGGCCCCTGGCCGCGCTCGCGGTCGGGCTCGTCCTGCGGCGCGGGGACCTGCTCCGCCGGGCGGGCGTGGCGCTGGGTGTGGGCTTCCCGCTGGCGATGGTCGTGACGCTGGGCGGCGCGCTGCTCGTGCGCGCGACCGGCGTCTTCGGCGAAAAGGCGTTCCAGCTGGAGCAGAACCACGAGGTCGACTTCGTCTTTTCCGTCGGGGTGCCGTCGCTGGTCGTCGCGATGCTGGCCGGCGCGGCCGGGATGCTCGCGATGACGTCGGCGAAGTCGGCCGCGCTGGTGGGCGTCTTCATCTCCGTGACGACGGTGCCGGCCGCGGGGTACGCGGTCGTCGCGGCCGTGGCGGGGGAGTGGAGCCGGTGCCTCCAGTCGGTCGGCCAGCTGCTGGTCAACCTTCTCGGAATCGTTGCAGCAGCGGCCATTGTGTTGACTCTGCGCCGGAATGGGCAACGTTCACGGGTGGGAACGCGTCCGCTTTCACGGGGATGACCGGGTCCGGGCCGGGGGATCCTTCTTGTCCGGATGTCAGTAGTCATGGTTGCTCAGTCACGAGTAGGGTCGGTGACAATGACAGTCGACACCTCCTCCACCGGCGATGCTGGGGTCGGGGCAGGAGCCGAGCACCTCGCCGTGGCCGCGGCGGTCGCGGCGGGCGAGTCCGTTCTTTCGCGCCGGTTCGGCAGTGCGATCACGCTGGTCGCGCCGGAGGACCTCGCGGGCAGCGGGCCGGCGACGGTGGTCCGGGCGCGGGTGGTGTCGTCGTCCTTCGCGCTGCCGCGCACGCTGGTCATCAAGCACTACCCGGACCAGCCGTCCTCGGGCGCCGACCCGTTCGCGCAGGAGGCGGTCAGCTACCAGCTGTTCACCGCGCTGGCGCCGGACGAGCGGATGTGCCCGGAACTGCTGGCCCACGACGGCCGCGACCGCGTGCTGGTGCTGGAGGACCTCGGCCGCACGCCGACGCTGGAGGACAAGCTCTACGCCCGCGACTCCCGGGCGGCCGAACGCGCGCTGCTGTCGTGGGCCCGCTCGCTGGGCCGGCTGCACGCGAGCACGGCGGGGCGCGAAGCGGATTTCAACGCGTTGCTGCGGCGCCTGGGCGCCCCGGCGAGGAACGACGCGAGCCGGGACGACGAGCTGTGCGCGCGGGTCCCGGTGGTGATCCAGGAGCGCCTGGGCATCCCGGCGCCGGACGAGGTGCTCGCGCAGGTGGCGGCGGCGCTGGAGCAGGCGCGGTCGGCGGGGTTCCGCGCGTTCAGCCCGGTGGAGCTGAGCCCGGACAACAACCTGGTGACGGGCGAGAGCGTCCGGTTCCTGGACTTCGAGTACGGCTGCGTCCGGTCCGCGCTGGTCGACGCGGCGCACTTGCGGCTGCCGTTCGCGAGCTGGCCGGACGCGCTGGCCCTGCCGGCGGGCATGAGCGAAGCGATGGTCGCTGCGTGGCGCGCGGAGGTGGTGGGGGTGTGGCCGGCGTTCGGCGACGACGACGAGCTGGCTTCGCACCTGACGACCAGCGAGCTGCTGCGGGTGTGGCTGATCACGGGGGAGGAGCTGGGGTCGTTGGACCTGTCCCGGCACGCCGCCCCGGTGAGCCGCGAGGCCGCGTTGGTGACGTGGTGGCGGGATTTGGCGAAGCACGCGGGGTACGGCCGGATGACGGCGGTGTCGGAGTTCGCGGCCCGGGTGGCGGCGGCCTTGGCGGCACGGCTGGGGCCGCACGCGGATTTGGCGTTCTACCCGGCTTTCCGCTGACGACGGCTTTGGTGGGGGCAGGCCGGGCGGCTGGTGGCTTTTGCTGAGTGGTGCGGTGTCCACAGGCCGGCTGTGATGTGGACAGGCGGCACCGGCGGAGGCTGTTTCGCGCGGGTTTGTCGGCCCTCGCCGATACGCTGGAAGCGGGGGCACCCCCAGGGAGGGCGGGCCGCGTCGTCGTCCGGCAAGCGTCGCCGCGCGCCTGAACAGGACATTTCCGGCTCCCGTGAGGTGAGCGTCAAGAATTAGGCGCTCCGTCCCAGGCGCGTTACCTCGTCCTCACCGGGTGTGAGTCTCCGTGGCCGATGGTCGTGGACGTGACCGTGATCAGTGTCGAAGTCACTCCCGAACCTCCCCGGCCCGCCCGCCCCACCCTGGCGGCCGTACCGAACGCCGTGCCCGCGCTCAGGCGTGCCGAGCGGCTTGTCGTGCTCGGGGACTCCACCGCTGTCGGGCTCGGGGATCCGCTGCCCAAGCGGGGTGGCTGGCGGGGCGTCGGCCCGCTCGTCGCCGCCGCGCTCGGCGTCGGGCCCGGTGGCTACCTCAACCCCGCCTTCACCGGTGCCCGGATGCGGTGCGTGCTCACCGAACAGGTGCCCGCCGCCGTCGCGCACCGGGCCGATGTCGCGCTGCTCGTCGCCGGCATGAACGACACCCTGCGCCCGGACTTCGACGCCGCCCGGATCGCCGCCGACCTCACCGAGGTCGTCCACCGGCTCCGCGAGGCGGGCACCACCGTCGTCCCCGTGCGGTTCCACGACCACAGCAAGGTGTTCCGTCTCCCGCGCTCGCTCAAGCGCGCCCTCAGCGCCCGCGTCGCCGAGCTGAACGCCGCCATCGACGAGGTCGTCGCCCGCGAAGGCGTCCCCTGCCTCGACCTCGACCGCCTCCCCGGCGCCTACGACCTCGCCGTCTGGAGCGTCGACCGGCTGCACCCCTCGGAACTCGGCCACCGCCTGCTCGCCGACGGCTTCACCGGCCTGCTCGCCGAAGCCGGCTTCGCCGTGCCCGAGCCGGTGAGCCTCACCTGCGGCGGCGGGGTCGAGCCGAGCGCCGCGGGACACGCGGGGTGGCTGGTGCTCAAGGGAATCCCGTGGCTCTGGCGCCGCGGCCGCGAATTCCTGCCCTACGCCGCGGTCATCATGTGGAACTCGTTCCGCGCCCGCTGAACACGCGCAACGCCTCCGCGTCCGAAGCCGGGTTGCGGACGAAGTAGTCCGCCCACTCTTCGATGCCGGGATAACCCGACCGCGAAACCAGAAACCGGCAAGCCGCCTCGACGTCGTACGACGTCCGCCGCAGCTCGACGCCGTCGCCGAGCAACGCCCAGTGCGCACCCCGTGCGCCGTAGGGCATGCCGACGCTGCCCGGGTTGACGACCAGCCGCCGGTCGGCGAGCCGGACGAACGGCATGTGCGTGTGCCCCAGCACGACGGTCTCCTCCGCCACCCCGGAAAAGACCTCCGCCCACCGCTCCGGCGGGCTGTCGACGAGCACGATTTCCGTGTCGTCGCGCGGGGTCGCGTGGCAGAACAGCACGCCGTCGAGCGACACCGTCAGCGGCAGCGCGTCCAGCACCGGCAAGTCCGCCGGACGCAGTTGCCGCGCCGCCCACGGGAAGATCGGGTCCGGCACGAAGTTCCCGGTCCCGCGCGCCGACGCCGCCAGTTCGCGGTCCGCGTTGCCGCGCACCCAGACCGCCCGCGAGCCCAGCGCCGACAGGCGGTCCAGGGTCTCCACCGGCAGCGGGCCGGCCAGCATGTCCCCGAGCAGCACGATCTTCTCCGCCGCCACGACGTCCGGCTCGGCCAGCACGGCCTCCAACGCCGGGAGCACGCCGTGGATGTCCGCCAGCACCGCCACTGTCATCGCCCCACCCTCGGGCACGGCAGGCGCCCCGGGCGAGGGATTTCGCCCAGGGCGCAAGCCGGTTCACGCGGTCGTGAGCGGCAGCTCCCGCACACCCGTCATGTTCGGGTTGATCTGGAACTTCGGCGGCTCACCCGGGATCGTGCGCAGCGCCGGGTAGCGGTCGAACAGGATGTCCAGCGCCACCCGGCCTTCGAGCCGGGCGAGCGGTGCCCCGATGCAGAAGTGGATCCCGCGGCCGAACGCCAGGTGCGGGTTCGGGTCGCGCAGCGGGTTGAACGTGTCCGGGTCGGTGAACACCCGGTCGTCGCGGTTGGCCGCCGCCACCCAGACCATCAGCATCTGGTCCGCGGGTACCGTCGATTCGCCCAGCCGCACTTCGCGCGTGGTCGAGCGGGCCACGGCCGCGAACGGCGACAGGTACCGCAGCGACTCCTCGATCGCCGGCGGCACCAGCGACCGGTCGGCCCGCACGCGCTCGTCCCACTCCGGGTGCGTGTCCAGGCACAGCACCGCGTTGCCGAGCAGCATCGTCGTGGTGATGTGCCCGGCCAGCAGCAGGACGTTCGCGAAGTTGACGACCTCGTTGCGGGTCAGCTTCTCGCCGTCGACCTCGGCTTCGACGAGCTTCGTCAGCAGGTCTTCCCGGGGCTGCTCGCGCCGTTCGTCGACGTGCACGCCCAGGTACTCGACGAGCGCCTTCTGCCCCTCCAGCGACTTCTTGACCGACTCCTGCCGCCCTTCGGTCTGCTCCTTCAGCGAGAACTGTTCCGAAGAGTCGAACAGCTTGTCCACCCAGCCCTTGAACAGGTGCCGGTCGCTCGCGGGGACCCCCAGCAGCTCCGCGATGACGATCACCGGCAGCGGGTAGGCCAGGTCCTCGACCAGTTCGAGCCGGCCGGAAGACCCCGCCGCGTCGAGCATCTCGTTCGTCACCGCGGCGATGCGCGGCTCGAGGTCCGCGACGACCTTCGGCGTGAACGCCCGGCTGACCAGCTTGCGCATCTTGTTGTGCAGCGGCGGGTCCAGCTGCAGCAGGTTGCCCGCCTGCATCTCCTCGAAGTCGACGTCGAGGTCCTGCCCGGCCATCAGCTCCTTCGGCACGAGCCGGGTGGTGTCCGACGAGTACGTCGCCGGGTCGCGGAGCACCTCTTCGGCCTCCGGGTGCCCGTAGACGTTCCAGAACCCGAGGTCGGCGGCGTGGTGCACCCGTTCCTCCGGCTGCTTCCCCCGCAGCCAGAACTGGGATTCGTGGAGTCCCCAGGTGTCCGCTTGTGTGGTGGTCATGTCCGCCCCTTCTTTCCCCTTGTGGCCCCGGGATCAGCCGGGTGCCCTGATGGGATCGTGTGCGTAGATCCCTTGCCGGTAGCCCGAGACGAGCTCCTCGAGCGCCGAACCGAGTTCCGCCGCCACGTCCGCGACCGCCGCGGGGTCGGGTTCCCCGGCCGGCTCGAACGCCGTGCGGATCAGGTGGGCGAGCACCGTCGCCTTCTCTTCGAGCGGGATGCCGTCGAATTCGTCGGAAAGCGTGTCGCCCAGGTAGAAGCCGAGCGTCGCGGCGTTGAGCGCGTAGGTCAGGTTCGGGACGTCCGAGCGGATCAGCCCGCGCCGGAGCATCGCCTCCTCGAACTGCGCGCGCAGCGCGTCCTGCTGCTTGCGCAGGGCGAGGTCGCCGAGCGAGCCGAACATGTCGGCGTTGCCGCGCAGCATCGCCATCACCAGCGGGCGCCGGTGGGTGACGAGGAACGACGCCGAGATCATCCGGTGCGGGAGGATCATGGCCGGATCGGCCCGGATCCGGCCCAGGATCTCGTCGGTCAGGTCGGCCGACTCGCGCATCATCAGCGCCTGGAACAGCAGCTCCTTGTTGCGCCAGTGCAGGTAGACGGTGCCCTTGCCGATGCCGACCGCGCGCGCGATGTCGTCCACCGCCACCTTGCGGTAGCCCATGCGCAGGAGCAGCTCGCCCGCCGCGTCCAGGATGCGGTCGGCGCGCTCGCGGTTGGGATGGCTCATGCGTTCGTCCACCTGCTGGTTCGTTGAGGATTTGACTTGTTGACCGGATTCGCATTTTCGGTCAACCGGTCATCACGACGGTAGCGCCGATCCGGCGACCGGGGCAAGTGGTTCTGTCGGTGCCGTCGGTTAACGTCAACGGTGTGGCACAGGACGAACTCTTCACCGTGAACGCCGACGTGGCCCCGCCACCGGAGCGCACGACGTCGAACGCGGGCGAACCGCAGGCGGATCCCGCCAGCTCGCCGCTGGCCGTGCGGATGCGGCCGCGCTCGCTCGACGAGGTCGTCGGCCAGCAGCACCTGCTGCGCGAAGGGGCCCCGCTGCGGCGGCTGGTCGAGGGCGCCGCGCCGGCGTCGGTGCTGCTCTACGGCCCGCCCGGCACGGGCAAGACGACGCTGGCCAACCTCGTCTCGATCGCCACCGGCCGCCGGTTCGTCGCGATGTCGGCCCTTTCGGCCGGGGTCAAGGAGGTGCGCGGCGTCATCGAGGAGGCGCGGCGGCGCCGGCAGTACAACACCGAGAACACCGTCCTGTTCATCGACGAGGTGCACCGGTTCTCCAAGACCCAGCAGGACGCGCTGCTCGGCGCGGTCGAGGACCGCACGGTGCTGCTGGTCGCGGCGACCACCGAGAACCCGTCGTTCTCCGTCGTCTCACCGCTGCTGTCGCGGTCGCTGGTGCTGCAGCTGCGCCCGTTGACCGACGAAGACATCACGCAGTTGCTCGAACGCGCGCTGGCCGACGAACGCGGCCTCGGCGGCGAGCTGACGCTGACCGAAGACGCGCGCGCCCACCTCGTCCGGCTCGCGGGCGGGGACGCACGCCGCGCGCTCACGGCCTTGGAGGCGGCGGCGGACGCGGCGTCGGCCACCGAGGCGAAGACGATCGACCTGCCCATCGTCGAGTCCACTGTGGACAAAGCGGCGGTGCGCTACGACCGCGACGGCGACCAGCACTACGACGTCATCAGCGCGTTCATCAAGTCGATCCGCGGGTCCGATGTGGACGCCGCGCTGCACTACCTGGCCCGGATGATCGAAGCGGGCGAGGACCCGCGGTTCCTCGCGCGGCGGCTGGTCGTGCACGCCAGCGAGGACATCGGGATGGCCGACCCGACGGCGCTGCAGTCGGCCGTCGCGGCCTCCCACGCCGTCCAGTTCATCGGCATGCCCGAGGGCCGGCTGGCCCTCGCGCAGGCGACGATCCACCTGGCCACCGCGCCGAAGTCGAACTCGGTCATCACGGGCATCGACGCCGCGCTGGCCGACGTGCGCGCGGGGCTGGCCGGCACCGTGCCGCCGCACCTGCGCGACGGGCACTACGCGGGCGCGAAGAAGCTCGGCAACGCCCAGGGCTACCGGTACCCGCACAACGTCCCGGAAGGCGTGCTGGCCCAGCAGTACCCGCCGGACGAGCTGGTCGGCCGCGACTACTACGAGCCGACCCAGCGCGGAGCCGAGCGCACCCTCGCCGACCGCGTCCCGAAGCTGCGCCGGACCATCCGCGGCGAACGGTGAAAGCGGCTTGAGGAGTTCTTGACCCGGCCCCGCACGGCGGGCCTGCGCACCCGGTACGGCCTCGCGCCGCAGGCGACCGTCACGGGTCTCGGCGCGGACGCCGGCGACGCCTGAGGGGGCGGGAAAATCCCCGCCCCGGTCGTGCACCGGTGACCGGCGCACGGGCCCATGATCGGCTTCCGTACACTCCGCTTCCTCGGGGTGGCCCGGAAACCGGGCCCGGCGACGGCAGGAGGCGTGCCCGTGCCCGCGACGCTGCAGTGCATCGTCCTGGATTGTCCGGAACCGGTCGTGCTCGCCCGGTTCTACCAGGCCCTGCTCGGTGGCGAGGTGGACCGGCCGGACCCGCGCTGGCGGGTCGACGAAGACTGGTCGACGCTGCACGTGAACGGGATGGTCCTGGGCTTCCAGCGGGCGCCGGACCACCAGCCGCCGCGCTGGCCGAACCCCGGGTTCCCGCAGCAGTTCCACCTCGACTTCGAGGTGGACGACTTCCGCGAGTCCCACCACGCGGTCCTGGTCAACGGCGGCCGGCTGCTCGACCCCGACCTCGGCGGCCGCGGGTGGCGCGTCTACGCCGACCCGGCGGGTCACCCGTTCTGCTTGCTCGGCGATTACTGAGCGCGTTCCGTGGGCACGTGGAGAGCATGAGCGTCGCGTTTCTCGGAACCGGAATCATGGGCGCCCCGATGGCGGCCAACATCGCGAAGGCGGGCCTGGAGGTCCGGGTCTGGAACCGGACCCGGGCGAAGGCCGAGCCCCTCGCCGACGTCGCCACGGTCGTGGATTCGGCGGCCGCGGCGGCCGAGGGCGCGGATACCCTCGTGACGATGCTCGCCGACGGCCCCGCGGTGGCCGAAGCGTTCGAAGCGGCTTCGCCCGCGTCGGGCACGTTGTGGCTGCAGATGAGCACGGTCGGCCTCGACTGGACCGACCGGCTCGCCGAGCTGGCCGAAAAGGCGGGCGTCGTGTTCGTCGACGCGCCGGTGCTGGGGACCCGCCAACCCGCGGAGCAGGCGCAGCTGCAGGTGCTGGCGTCCGGCCCGGAGGAAGCCCGCCCCAAGTGCACGCCGGTGTTCGACGCGGTCGCCGTGAAGACGCGGTGGCTCGGCCCGGCGGGCAACGGCAGCCGGCTGAAGCTGGTCATGAACGCGTGGGTGCTGGCGCTGACCAACGGCACGGCCGAGAGCCTCGGGCTGGCCCGCGGGCTGGGCCTGGACCCGGCGCTGTTCCTGGAGACGATCGAGGGCGGCGGCCTCGACGTCGGGTACGCGCACGTCAAGGGCGGCGCGATGCTGTCCGGCGAGTACGCGCCGTCGTTCCCGGCGGGCTTGGCGGCGAAGGACGCGCGGCTGGTCGTCGAGGCCGCGGGCGACGACGTCGACGTGGCGGGCGCCCGGGCGGTGCTGGCGCACCTGGAAGCCGCGGTGGAGGCGGGCCACGGCGACGAAGACATGGCGGCGCTCTACCGCGCGGTCGTGAAGGAGCGTTAAAGGAGGGTGGCCACGCGGTCGATCCCGAAAGCCGCGTACACCTGTGAAGCACAGCCCTTCGTAATACCCGCCGCGGCCGCCTTCGCGGTCCGGGAACGGGTGGACCGGCACTTCGACCGCGTCGAGCAGGTCTTCGAACCGCGGGTCCAGCACCGTCACGCCGAGCGAGAAGTCCGTCGCGCCCAGCGCGCGGCACCCGGCGGCCATGAGCCGCGCGTGCTCGGCCAGTGCCGCCCGTTCGAACGCGAGGTTGCCGGTGTCCCGGCCCGCCGTCACCGCGCCGAACAGCGAGAAGTGCGCGAACATCCCCGCGGCGATCTGCTGGGCGCGCACCACCCGCTGCACCGTCGCCAGGCGGACCACGGAAGCCGAAGCGCGCCGGACCGCCGCCTCGAGGGCCAGCCCCGCCGTCGGATCCGCGGCGACCTCGGCGCCGCGGCCGGTCGGGACCACCCGGGCTGGGCCGGCCCGGCCACCGCCGAATGGGTCCCGAGCGGCGCCAGCGGTGAAAGCGCGACCGGCTCGAACGAAGCCGCCGCGCCGATGAGCGCGTCCTCGACGCGGCGCAGCAGCGCGAACGGCAGCGGGCTCGGCGCCGCGAACCGGTCTTCGCGGTGGCCGCGCAGCACGTCCGGACCGGACAGCCGGGCTGCCCGCCGCCGCGCGACCTCTAGCTGGACCGTGGTGAGGTCGGCGCCGGGCAACGCGGCCGGCACGTCGGCCGCCGTGCCGCCCGGCCCGGAAAGGACCCGGCGGCCGGGTCCGTCGTCGTGTCCACCGCCCAGGTGTACCGCCCGGCGACCACCCCGGGCGACACTTTTCCGGCCCGCGCGGGGTGACACGGTCGGGAACCCGGCCAGGCGGTAACCTCACCAGCACCCGAAACCCGTTGATCCGAGGAGGGCCCGTGTCGGCAGGGCAGATCGCCGCGTTGATCGCCGCAGGAGCATTCGTGGTGCTGGTCGTCCTGCTGGCGATCCCGCTGATCAAGCTCGGCAAGACGCTGGACGCGGCCACCGAGGCGATCGAGCGCACCAACAGCAACACCGACCCGCTGCTGATCGGCGCGAACCAGACGATCACCCACGTCAACGCCCAGCTCGAGCGGGTGGACGGGATCACGTCGAACGCGCAGGCCGTCACCGGCAACGTCTCCGCGCTGGCGTCGGTGTTCACCGCGACGCTGGGCGGCCCGCTGGTCAAGACCGCGGCGCTGTCCTACGGCCTGTCGAAGGCGATCAAGGCGCGCAAGAAGAAGAGCGCGCTGAAGGCCGCGAAGAAGGCCGCGAAGTGAAGCGGCTGTTCTGGCTCGGCGTCGGCGTGGTCGCCGGCGTCGCGCTGTCCCGCAAGGCCGCCGAAACCGCTCGTCAGGCCACTCCGGCCGGGTTAGCATCGAACCTGGGCGAGGCCGTGCGCGAGCTGGCCGGCGCCGTGGGTTCGTTCGGCGCCGAGGTGCGCGCGGGCATGAACGAGCGGGAGCAGGAGTTGCACGACATGGTCGAGGAGCGGGCGGGCGTGACCCCGCCCCGAGCCGAGGGGCGCCACGCGGCCGCCGCCCGGCGCCCGGTCCGGCGAGCTCGCCGGGCGGAGGGCTGATCCGGGCCTGCCCGGACCCCTTCCGCCGTCGACGTCCGACCTCGTTCGCAGCCACCAGTACAAGGACTGACCCGTGGACACACACGAAATCACCGATCGTTTCCTGCGCCATTTCGAGAGCAAGGGCCACACGCGCGTGCCCAGCGCGCCGCTGATCCTCGACGACCCGAACCTGCTGTTCGTCAACGCCGGCATGGTCCAGTTCAAGCCGTACTTCCTCGGTGAGGCACCGCCGCCGTACCCGCGCGCGACCTCCGTGCAGAAGTGCGTGCGCACGCCGGACATCGACGAGGTCGGCAAGACCACCCGGCACAACACGTTCTTCCAGATGGCCGGCAACTTCTCCTTCGGCGACTACTTCAAGGAAGGCGCCATCGAGTACGCCTGGGAGCTGATCACCAAGCCCCAGAGCGAAGGCGGCTACGGCCTCGACCCGAACCGGATCTGGGCGACCGTCTACAACGACGACTCCGAGGCGGCCGGTCTGTGGCGCAAGCTCACCGGCCTGCCCGGCGAGCGCATCCAGGAGCGCGACGGCAAGGACAACTACTGGGACATGGGCGTGCCCGGTCCCGGCGGTCCCTGCTCGGAGATCTACTACGACCGCGGCCCGGCGTACGGCCGCGAGGGCGGCCCGGTCGCCGACGAGGACCGCTACATCGAGATCTGGAACCTCGTCTTCATGCAGGACGTCCGCGGCGACCTGAGCCCCAAGCTCGGGCACAAGCCGATCGGCGAGCTGCCGAAGAAGAACATCGACACCGGCATGGGCGTCGAGCGCGTCGCGACGATCCTGCAGGGGGTCGAGAACGTCTACGAGACCGACCTCGTCCGTCCGGTCATCGGCCGCGCCGAGGAGTTCTCGGGCCGCCGCTACGGCGCCAACCACGCCGACGACGTCCGCTTCCGCGTCATCGCCGACCACGCCCGCACCGGCGTGCTGCTGATCGGCGACGGCGTGACCCCGGGCAACGACGGCCGCGGCTACGTGCTGCGCCGCCTGCTGCGCCGCATCGTCCGCTCCACGCGCCTGCTGGGCGTGCAGGAGCCGGTGCTGCAGGAGTTCGCGAAGGTCGTGCGCGACACGATGGGCCCGACCTACCCCGAGCTGGTCTCCGGCTTCGACCGGATCAACGAGGTCGTCCGGATCGAAGAGGAGGCGTTCCTCTCGACTCTCACGAGTGGCTCGCGCATCTTCGACATGGCGGCCGAGGAGACCAAGCGCGGCGGCGGCGACGTGCTGGCCGGCGACAAGGCGTTCCAGCTGCACGACACCTACGGCTTCCCGATCGACCTGACGCTCGAGATGGCGGCCGAGCAGGGCCTGACCGTCGACGAAGAGGGCTTCCGCACGCTCATGAACGAGCAGCGGACCCGCGCGAAGGCGGACGCGGCGGCCCGCAAGACCGGCCACGGCGACCTCTCGGAGTACCGCAAGGTCCTGGAGCAGCACGGCGAGACCGAGTTCCTCGGCTACACCGACCTGCAGGCCGAGGCGAAGGTCGTCGCGCTGCTCGAAGACGGGCAGCCGGTCCGCAGCGTCGCCGCGGGCAAGAAGGCGGAGCTGGTCCTCGACCGGACGCCGTTCTACGCCGAGAGCGGCGGCCAGGTCGCCGACACCGGTGTGCTGCTCGGCGACGGCGTCGAGCTGAAGGTCCTGGACGTCCAGAAGATCGTGCCCGGCCTGTACGTGCACCGCGTCGAGGTCGAGCAGGGCGAGGTCGGCCTGGACACGAAGCTGACCGGCTCGGTCGACGCGCACCGCCGCCTGTCCATCGAGCGCTCGCACTCCGCGACGCACCTCGTGCACGCGGCCGTCCGCGGCGCGTACGGCAAGCGCGCGGCGCAGGCGGGCTCGCTGAACTCGCCGGGCCGCATGCGGTTCGACTTCACCACGCCCGGCTCGGTCTCGGCCGACGTGCTGACCGAGGTCGAGCAGGAGGTCAACGACTACCTGCAGACCAACGTCGAGGTGCAGAGCTACACCACGACCAAGGACAAGGCCCTCGAGCTGGGCGCGGTCGCGCTGTTCGGCGAGAAGTACGGCAACGACGTCCGCGTGGTCGACATGGGCGACTACTCCCGCGAGCTCTGCGGTGGCACGCACGTCGAGCGGATCGGCCAGCTCGGCCTGGTCAAGCTCGTCTCCGACGCCTCCATCGGCTCGGGCGTCCACCGCGTCGAGGCGCTGGTCGGCACGGACGCGCTGAAGTACGTCCGCAAGGAGCAGCTGCTGGTCTCGCAGCTGGCGAACACCTTCAAGGTGCCGTCGGACCAGCTGCCCGGCCGCATCGAGGACGTCCTGAGCCGGCTGAAGAACGCCGAGAAGGAGATCGCGCAGCTCAAGACCCAGCAGGTGCTGGGTTCGGCGGGCGCGCTGGTCGACAAGGCCCAGGAGATCGGCGGCGTGACCGTGGTGGCCGAGGTCGTCCCGGACGTCGACGGCAACGGCCTGCGCGCGCTCGCCTCCGACATCCGCGGCCGGCTCGGCTCGCGTGCCGGCGTGGTGGCGCTGTTCTCGCCGGCCGGGGAGAAGCTGAGCTTTGTCGTCGCGACGACCAAGGCGGCCCAGGACAAGGGCATCGCCGCGGGCAAGCTCGTGCCGTCGTTCGCCGAGAAGATCGGCGGGCGCGGGGGCGGCAAGCCCGACATGGCCCAGGGCGGTGGCACCAACCCGGCCGGCGCGGCCGACGCGGTCACGGCCCTGCGTTCGGCGATTGCCGGCATTGGTTAACCGCGGAAACCGCGGCCCGGACCGGCCGGGAGAGGCCGATCCGGGCCGAGGCCGTCGCCTCGGCGTCGATGTCGGATCGGTCCGGGTCGGGGTGGCGCTGAGCGATCCGGCCCCCGTGCTCGCGTCGCCATTGGTTACCCTCTCCCGCGATGCGACCGACGACAGTGATCTGGACCAGCTGGCCGCCCTCGTCACCGAACACGAGGTGGTCGAGGTGATCGTCGGCCTGCCGCGAACGCTCGCCAACCGGCAGGGTCCGGCGGCCGAGCTGGCGATCGCGTATTCTGAACGCCTGGCCGGGCGGATAGCGCCCGTGCCGGTCCGGCTGGGCGACGAGCGGCTGACCACGGTCACCGCATCCCGCATCCTCTCCCAGCGCGGGGTCAAAGGCCGCAAGCAGCGTGCGGTGGTCGACCAGGCCGCCGCCGTGGAGATCCTGCAGGCCTGGATCGACGCCGCCGCTGCGCACCGCGCCCGGGAGGGAGACCGATGAACGAGCAGCCACCTGAGCCCCCTCGCGGGCGCAGGCGACTCCGCGAACCGGGACCGGCCACGCCGGCCCAGCCCGATCCCCGCGCGAGCGGGTACCAGGAGCTTCCGCAGCCGTCGCGGCACAGCGGCTCCCACGAGCTGCCCCAGCCGTCGCGCCGGGCGCGGCCGGAGCCGGGCTACGACCCGCGCCGCGACGCGCCGCCGGCCGGCCGCCGTCGCCGGCTGGAGCCGCCGGGCACGCTGCCCCCGACCGACGACGACTTCGACCCCCGGGACGCCGAGCGTTCGGCACCGGTGCGCGCCCGCCACGGGCTCGACGACGGTGCCGACGGCCCGCCCCCGCGCCGCGCGGCTCCCGAGCCGGGGCGCCGCCGCGCGGCCCCCGAGGAGCCGCCGCGCCGCCGCCGTCCCGCGCCGGTCCCGGACGAGGGCGCCGACGCGCGCCGTCGCCGGCCGAGTCCCGAGGAACTGGCCGAAGCCGACGCGGCCCGCCGGCACCAGGCCATGCTCGACCTGGAGGAGGCCGCCGAAGCGCAGGCCGCGCGCCTGCGCGGGGCCCCGGACGAAGGCCAGGTCCCGCGGCGCCGCCGCCGGGCCGAGCCCGAGCCGGTCGAAGCCGCCGAACCCCCGCCCGGACGTCGTCGCCGGGCCGAACCCGAGGCCGTCGAGCCCCCGCCCGGACGCCGTCGGGGCGCGCCCGACCCGACCGAAGCCGAGTCGCACCGGCGTCGCGCGGCGCTCGATCCCGACGCCGATCCCCGTCGCGGTGTGCCGGAATCCCCGCGGCGGCCCGTCCAGCCGGGTGACCGGTCCGTCGGCGTGCCCGAACCCGGCCTGGAGCCGCCGCGGCGGCGCCGCCCGCCGCCCCCGCCGGTGCGCGAGGACCCGCCGACCGACATCATCCCCGCGCAGACCGCGCCGGAACCCGAGCACGAGGAGCCCGAAGAGTTCTTCGCCGAGGGCGACGAGTACGCGGAGTACGACGACTACGACGAGGCCTACGAGGACTACGACGACGCCGAGTACGACGAGTACGAGGACGAGCCGGAACAGCCGCGCAAGAAGAAGAAAAAGGGCAAGCGCGCCATCGGCTGGGTCGCCGCGCTCGTCGTGATCGTGCTGCTCGCCGGCGGCGCCTACTACGGCTTCAACAAGATCTTCGGCTACGACGACTTCGACGGCGCCGGCGACGGGGACGTGCTGTTCCAGGTCGACGACGGCGACTCGACGTCGGCGATCGGCGCGAAGCTCGCCACGGCGGGTGTCGTCGCCAGCGGCAAGGCGTTCGTCAAGGCCGGCGAGGACAACCCGAAGCTGGCCCGGATCCAGCACGGCTTCTACGTGATGAAGTCGCACATGTCGGGGGCCAGCGCGGTCGACCGGATCACCGGCACGGCCGCGCGCGTCGGCCAGCTGGAGGTCCGGCCGTACACGCAGTTCGACGACATCACCCAGCCCGACGGCAAGGTCACGCCCGGCGTGTACAGCCTGATGGCGAAGGCGTCGTGCGCGCAGATCAACGGCAAGAGCACCTGCGTGACCGCCGACGACCTGCGCAAGGTGGTCGACAGCGCGGACCTGAAGACGCTCGGCGTGCCGGACTGGGCGATCGAGCCGGCCAACAAGGCCGACCGCAAGGACCGCCGGCTCGAAGGCCTCATCGCGCCCGGCCTCTACGACGTCCGGCCTGGCGCGTCCCCGCAGGAGATCATCGGGCAGCTGGTGCGCAGCTCCACCGAGGCGATCCAGAACGCCGGCCTGAGCCCGCAGTCGACCGGCCCGGGGATGACGCCGTACCAGACGCTGATCATCGCCTCGATCATCGAACGCGAAGCCGTGAAGAACGACTTCGGCAAGCTGTCGCGGGTCATCTACAACCGCCTGGCCATCAACATGCGGCTGCAGATGGACTCCACGGTCAACTACGTGCTGGACCGCCCGACCCTGGCGACCAACGACGACGACCGGAACCGGGCCGGGGCGTACAACACCTACAAGAACGCGGGCCTGACGCCGACCCCGATCTCGGTGCCCAGCGCCGACGCCATCCAGGCGGCGGTGCACCCGGCGGCCGGCGACTGGGTCTACTTCGTCAAGTGCGAGAAGAACGGCCTCTCCTGCTTCGGCGTCACGTTCGACGATCACAAGAAGAACGTCGAGAAGGCCAAGGCGAACGGTGCCTTCTGAGCCCCGGCGGGCCGCGGTGCTGGGCAAGCCGGTGGCGCACTCGCTGTCGCCGGTGCTGCACGGCGCCGCGTTCGCCGCGCTCGGCCTGACCGGCTGGACGTACGAGCGCATCGAGACGGGCGCCGACGAGCTGCCCGGCCTGGTCGAGCGCCTCGGCCCCGAATGGGCCGGGCTGTCGGTCACCATGCCGGGCAAGCGCGCGGCGCTGGACCACGCGGACGAGGTGACGCCGCGCGCGGCCGCGGTCGGCGCGGCCAACACCCTGGTCCGCACGGCGAAGGGCTGGCTCGCGGACTGCACCGACGTCGACGGCGTCACCGGGGCACTGCGCGCGGCGGGCGGCTACGAGCCGTCGCCGGCGGACACCGCGGTCGTGCTCGGCGCGGGCGGCACGGCGGCCGCGGCGGTCGTCGGGCTCGCGGCGCTCGGCGTGCGGCAGGTGCGGCTGGTCGTGCGAGAACCCGCGCGGGCCGGCGAGACCCTCGATGCGGCGAAGCGGGCTTCGCTCGACGTCGAAGTGCTTCGGTGGGCTGACACGGACTTCGCTTCCCTGGGGTCCTCCGCGGTCCTGGTGAACACCGTGCCGCCGGACGCGGTCGTCCCGCACGTGGCCGAGCTGGCGGGGGTCGCGCACGTCCTCGACGTCATCTACCACCCGTGGCCGACGCCGCTGGCCGAAGCGGTCGCGGCGCGGGGCGGCCGGCTCGCGACCGGGCTGGACATGCTGCTGCACCAGGCGTTCGGGCAGGCCGAGCACTTCACCGGGCAGCCGGCTCCGCGCGCGGCGATGCGCGACGCGCTGCGCGAAGCGACCGGGAACCTGCTGCCGCTGCCGATCTCCTGAAAACCGGTTGCGCCGGCCGATATTCTGGCGGACTGCCTTCATGAAGGGGGTCAACCGGAATGACCAGTCAAGAAGCGTTGAGCGAGGCCGAGATCCAGGCGATCTCGGTCGGCGGTGCCGCGCAGCTCAACTCGACCGTCACCCTCGCCGACTACGACCCGGAGTGGCCGGAGCTCTTCGAGCGCGAGGCCGAGCGGGTCCGGGGCGCGCTGGGGGAGCGGGTGCTCGTCCTCGAGCACGTCGGCTCGACGTCGGTGCCCGGGCTGTGCGCCAAGCCGATCATCGACATCCTGCTCGTCGTGCCGGACTCCGACGACGAGGACACCTACGTGCCGGCGCTGGAGGCGGCGGGCTACCGGCTCGTCATCCGCGAACCGGACTGGGAGAAGCACCGCTGCTTCAAGGGCCCGGACACCAACGTCAACCTGCACGTGTACTCGCCCGGCAACGGCCAGACCGAGCGCTACCGGCTCCTGCGCGACCGGATGCGCGCGCACCCGGAAGAGCGGGACCTGTACGCGGCGAAGAAGCGTGAACTCGCGGCGAAGGAGTGGAAGTACATCCAGAACTACGCCGACGCGAAGACCGACGTGATCGAACAGATCCTCGGCCGGGCGCGGGCGGCGCAGTACGACGCGTTCAGCGACGCCTACGCCGACCACGCCGAGAAGAACGTCACGAACGCGCTGTACGACCGGCCCGCGATCCTGGACCTGGCCGGTGACGTGGCGGGCCGGCGCGTGCTGGACGTCGGCTGCGCGGCCGGGCACCTGAGCGCGCTGCTGGCCGAGCGGGGCGCGGACGTCCTGGGCGTCGACGCGAGCGCGGGGATGGTTTCCGTGGCCCAGCGGAAGTTCGGCGACGTGGCGCGGTTCGAGGTCGCCGACGTGACCCGGCCGCTCGCGCTCGAGGCGGGCTCGATCGACGTGATCACGGCATCACTCGTGCTGCACTACCTGAAGGACTGGGGGCCGACGCTCGCCGAGTTCCGCCGGGTCCTGAAACCCGGTGGCGCGCTGGTGTTCTCGGTGCACCACCCGGGTGAGGACTGGCACTGGTTCGACAAGGAGAACTACTTCGAGCTGGAGCTGCTCGAAGACGAGTTCCCGCCCGGGCAGCGGGTGCGCTTCTACCGGCGCCCGCTGAGCTGGACGTTCCGGGCGGTCCGCGACGCGGGCTTCGCCGTCGACGACCTGGTCGAGCCGATGCCGGCCCCGGAGGCGGCCGGAACCGATCCGAAGTGGGCGGAGAACCTGCGGACCAAGCCGCGGTTCCTGTACTTCCGGGCGGTCAATCCCGCTTAGCGAGCTCCTGGACTAGATCGACGATCTCCCGGCTGACCGGGCGGAACACCCGCAGCCGGGAGAGCGCGGCCAGCCGCGCAATCAGCGGGACGCTGCGCTCCACCAGCATCCGGCTGCGTTTCGTGCCGGCCGAGCGGTCGTGGATCCAGTACAGCACCACGCCCATCTGGTAGAGCCAGAGCAGTTCGGGCAGCTGGGCGCGCAGCTCCGGGTCGAGTTTGACGTCGGAGCCGTCGACGACCTCGCGCATGAGGCCGATCGACGCTTCGCGGGCGGCCGAGGAGTCGTCGCTGAACGGGCTCAGCGGCGACTCCGGGTCGGCCGCGTTGACGAAGAACTGCGTGCCGAAGCGGTGGTAGGGCTCGGCGATGTCCAGCCAGCACAGCAGCACGGTCTTCAGCCGGGCCGCGAAGGCGCTTTCGCCGTCGATCCGGGCGCGGCCCTCGTCGAGGTGCCGGCGGGCGATCTCGTCGTAGAAGCCCTGGATGAGCTGTTCCTTCGACGAGAAGTAGTAGTACGCGTTCCCGACGGAGACGCCCGCTTCGGCGGCGATCGCGCGCATCGTCGTGCGGTCGTAGCCGTTCTCGGTGAACAGCCGCATCGCGGTCGTGACGATCAGGGACCGCGTTTCCTCGCTCTTGGCCACGTGCGGCACGTTAGCGCCGGCCACGTCAGGGCGCGGGGAAGGGCGGCACCTGCGGCATGCCGGGGTACGGCATGGGCGCCGGTCGCGGCTCGGGCTTCGGCGCCAGGTGGCGGCGCCGGATGCCGTTGAAGACCAGCACGTTGGTCAGGTGCATCACGCCGAGGATCAGCGCGACGACGCCGACCTTCACCGAGAGCAGCTCGAACACCGCCCGCGCGGTGGCGACGTCGGCGTGGCTGGTCAGGAAGAGCGTCACGAACCCCAGGCTGACCAGGTAGAAGCCGACGACCAGCAGCTGGTTGACGGCGTTGGCCAGGCCGGGGCTGTCGGCGAAGACCTCGGCCAGGAAAGTCCGGCCGTGCTTGCTCAGCGTCCGGGCCACGAGCACGGTCAGCGGGATGCTGATCAGCAGGTAGAGCGCGTAGGCGACGACTACTCGGTCCATGGTTCCTCCTCTTTTGAACGTGTTCAAGAAGCACCGTAGCGCCGTTTTTGAACATGTTCAAGAGGGTAGGGTGGCCGCCGACTGGGAGGTATCACCGTGAAACGCATCGCCGCCGGGTTGACGGCTGCCGCGCTCATCGCACTCTTCGTGCCCGCCACCGCGTCCGCGAGCTTCGGGACCAACGTCCGCTTCGCCACCTTCAACGCTTCGCTGAACCGCGCCGCGGCCGGGCAGCTGGTGACCGATCTCTCGACGCCGGGCAACGCCCAGGCGCGGAAGGTCGCCGAGGTCGTCCAGCGCAACCGCGCCGACGTCCAGCTGATCAACGAGTTCGACTACGTGCCCGGCAACCGGGCCGCGGACCTGTTCCGGAAGAACTACCTCGCCGTCGGGCAGAACGGCGCGAAGCCGATCGACTACCCGTACGCCTACACCGCGCCGGTCAACACCGGCGTCCCGACGGGCTTCGACCTCGATCGCGACGGCACCGTCGGGCTCGGCAACGACGCCCAGGGCTTCGGCACCTTCGAAGGCCAGTACGGCCTGCTCGTGCTGTCGAAGTACCCGATCGACCTGGCGCACGTCCGCACGTTCCAGAAGTTCCTCTGGAAGGACATGCCGGGCGCGCTGCTGCCGGACGACCCGGCCACGCCGGCGCCGCACGACTGGTACCGCCCGGCGGAGTTGAACGTGCTGCGGCTGTCGTCGAAGTCGCACTGGGACCTGCCGCTGAAGATCGGCCGCTCGACCGTGCACTTCCTGGTCTCGCACCCGACGCCGCCGAGCTTCGACGGCCCCGAGGACCGCAACGGCACCCGCAACAACGACGAGATCCGCTTCTGGGCGGACTACGTGACCCCGGGCAAGGGCCGCTACATCTACGACGACCGCGGCCACTTCGGCGGCCTGGGCGCGTCGGAGCGGTTCGTGGTGGCGGGCGACAACAACTCCGACCCGCTCGACGGCGACAGCGTCCCGGGCGCGATCGAGCAGCTGCTGAACGCGCGTCGCGTGATCCAGACGCATCCGGGCAGCCGTGGCGCGGTGCTGGCGTCGCAGGCCCAGGGCGGGGCGAACGCCGGCCAGCAGAGTGACCCGTTCTACGACACGGGCGACTTCAACGACGTCGCGCCGGGCAACCTGCGGACCGACTACGTGCTGCCGTCGAAGGGGCTGCTGCCGTGGCACGCGGAGGTGTTCTGGCCGGTGCCTTCGGACCCGCTGTCCCGGCTGAACGACGCCTCCGACCACCACTTGGTCCGCGTGGACGTCCTGGTGCCACTACGGTGAGATCATGCGCATCGCGATCCTCGACGACTACCAGGACGTCGCTCTGACCTTCGGTGACTGGGACTCGCTCGAGGCCGACATAACGGTCTTCACCGAGCCCCTCACCGACGTCGTCGAGCAGCTGAAGGGCTTCGAAGTGATCGTCGCGATGCGCGAACGGACCCGTTTCCCGGCCGAGGTGCTCGACCGGCTGCCCGACCTGAAGCTGCTGGTGAGCACGGGCCCGCGCAACGCGGCCATCGACGTCCCGGCCGCGCGGCGCAACGGCGTCGTCGTGTCGAAGACGGGGTATCTCGGCGAGCCGACCGCCGAGCACACGTGGGCGCTCATCCTGGCCGCGTCGCGGAACCTGCCGCAGGAGTTCCGGTCCATGCGCGAAGGCGGCTGGCAGACGACCGTCGGGACCATGCTGCACGGCAAGACGCTCGGCCTGCTCGGCCTCGGCCGCCTCGGGGCCGGCGCGGCGAAGATCGGACAGGCGTTCGGCATGGAAACGATCGCCTGGAGCCAGAACCTGACCCGGGAGAAGGCCGATCCGCACGGCGTGACGGCGGTGTCCAAAGAGGACCTCTTCGCGCGTTCGGACGTGCTGTCGATCCACCTGGTGCTCAGCGGGCGCACCCGCGGCCTGGTCGGCGCGGCCGAACTGGCGGCGATGAAGCCGAGCGCGCTGCTGGTGAACACCTCCCGCGGCCCGATCGTCGACGAGGCCGCACTGGTGGACGCGTTGCGGCGCAAGGAGATCCGGGCGGCGGCGCTGGACGTGTACGACGTCGAGCCGTTCCCCGCCGACCATCCACTGAGGACGATGGACAACGCGGTCCTGACCCCGCACCTGGGGTTCGTGGCGCGCGAGACGTACGAGATCTTCTACGGCGACGCGGTGGCGGACATCGCGGCCTACCGGGCGGGGGAACCGATCCGCGTCATGGAGGGTTAGGCGTGCGGCCCGCCGGGGCCCGAGGTCCCCGCACCGGCCCGGCGGCGGGCCCGCACGAGAACCATGACACCACCCGGGCACCGCGCCGGGCAGGGTCCAAAGACCCTGGTCACGGCGTCCGTTCGGCTGAACGGAAAGCGCTCGCTGCTCGTGAGTGAGAAACAGGGCCAGAACACTGTTTCCCGTTCACGAGAACGGAACCGAGTCCGGCGCGCAGGTCGCCCCTTCGGCCGGCGCCGCCAGCTCCGTCAAATACCGCGTCACAGCCGCCGAAGCGCACGCGCTCGGCGCGTCCAGGGACGTGTGGCCGTACCCGTCGACCACGAGCACCCGGCCGTCACCCAGCTCCGCCGCCGTCGCCTGGGCGTTGTGCAGCGGCGTCGCCGGGTCGAACCGGTTGTTCAGCACCAGGACCGGGTTCTTCCGCGGCCGGTTCCACGGCCCGGTGTACCGGTCGGCGTCGTGCGCCGGCCAGCCGACGCACTGGGCCATCGAAAACACCGCACCCAGCCCGAAATACGGCTGACGCGCGCTCTCCCGGGCGGCGAGTGCCGCATAGTCCGCCGGCGACGACGGGTTGTCGCTGTCGACGCACTGGACCGCCAGGAACGCCGCCGAATGCGTCGGGACGTACGGGTCGAGCACCGGCGAAGCGGGCCCTGCGTCGGAAGGCATCGCCGCAAGCGTCTGCGCGAGCCGTTTCCACCGGCCGGACTGGTACAGCGCGCTGTCGACCGTCCGCATCAGCGAGCCGACGCCCGTGGTGCGCGACGCCCGCGCGAAGACCCCGGCGAACTTCGCCTTCGGGTCGCCGCCGGAGAACGCGCACTTCGGCCCGGCCGCCGCGCACACGGCGAAGAACTGGTCCAGCTCCTGCTGCTGCGCCCCGGCGACGTCGGCGCGGACGTCGACCGGCTCCTTCTCCTGTCCCGGCTTGCCCGTGGCGTTGGCGACCAGGTCGAGCGTGCCGTCGAGGACCAGCGCGCGCACCTTGTCCGGGAACAGGTTCGCGTACGTGCCACCGAGGTAGGTGCCGTAGGAGTAGCCGTAGAAGTTCAGCGCGGGGTCGCCGACGGCCTGGCGCAGCAGCTCCAGGTCGCGCGCCACGTTCGCCGTCGACAGGTGGCTCAGCAGCGCACCCGAGGCGGCGCAGGCCCGGCCGGTCGCCGCGCTCGCCGCGAAGTACGCGTCCGGCTGCCGCAGCGGCGATCCGGGCGCCGGTGCGTGGTCGGCGCCGGGACAGCTGATCGGCGCGGACCCGCCGATCCCGCGCGGGTCGAAGCTCACCAGGTCGAACCGGGCCCGCAGCTCGGGCGGGTAGCGGTCGGCGAACCGCGTCAGCTCGCCGACGCCGTCGGTGCCCGGCCCGCCGAAGTTGAAGAACAGCGAGCCGAGCCGCCGGCCCGGGTCACCCGCCGGCAGCCGGATCACCGAGAGGGTGATCGCCGCACCGCGGGGCTCGCGGTAGCTCAGTGGCACGGACGCGGCCGCGCACTGGAACTTCCCGTGGCACGGCGTCCAGCGCAGGGCCGGCACGGCGGCGCCGTTGGTGCCGAGCGCCGGCGGAACCGGGACCGCGGGAGCGGACGACGGTGGGGGAGCGGGCGCCGCGGCAGGAGCGCTGCAGGCGGCGAGCAGGAGCAGCAGCGCGGCGAGAAGCGGCTTCACGCGCTCAATTCCGCCAGCACGGCGTCGGTGTAGCGCGGCCAGACCTCGGCGGCCCACGGGCCGAACGCGCGGTCGGTCAGCGCGACGCAGGCCGCGCCCGCGTCCGGGTCGACCCAGAGGAACGTGCCCGACTGGCCGAAGTGCCCGAAGGTGCGCGGCGAGCTGTTCGCGCCCGTCCAGTGCGGGCTCTTGTGGTCGCGGATCTCGAAGCCGAGGCCCCAGTCGTTGGGCTTCTGGTGCCCGAAGCCGGGCAGCACGCCGGACAGGCCGGGGAACACGACGTTCGTCGCCTCGGCGACGGTGGCGGGGTCGAGCAGCTTGGGGGCCTGCAGCTCGGCGGCGAACGCGGCCAGGTCGTCCACAGTGGACACGATGTCGGCGGCGGGCGAGCCGTCCAGGGTCGTGTTCGTCATGCCGAGCGGGGCGAACAGCGCCTCGGCCTGGTACTGCGCGAAGGGGATGCCGGAGTGCTCGGCCAGCGCGTCGGCGAGCTCCTCGAACCCGGCGTTGGAGTAGAGCCGCCGCGTGCCCGGCTCGGCCATGGCCTTGTGCGCGTCGAACGCGAGGCCGGAGGTGTGGGCCAGCAGGTGCCGCACGGTCGAGCCCTCGGGCCCGGCCGGGGTGTCCAGCTCGACGACGCCCTCTTCGACCGCGATGAGCGCGGCGTAGGCGGTGAGCGGCTTGCTGACCGAAGCCAGCCGGAACTTCCGCGCGGTGTCGCCGTGGCTGCCCACGACGCCGCCGTCCGCCGTCACCACGGCCGTCGCGGCGGTGTCCACCGGCCAGTCTTCGACCAAGCGCACGCTTTCCATGCGCCCACCTTACGAAACGAAGGCCTCCGCACCGGTGTCGGGGACCGGTGCGGAGGCCTTCGCGGGTGTGTCGATCAGGCGTCGAGGTCGGTGGCGACGAGCTGGGCGACCGCTTCCACGGCCTCCTCGGCACCCTCGCCCTCGGCGCTGATCACGACCTCGTCGCCGTACCCGGCGGCGAGCGTCATCAGGTTGAGCACGCTGCCGGCGGCCACCGGGCTCCCGCCGGCCTTGGCGATCTGCACCGCGACGGGCTGCGCCGCGGCCGCCTTCGCCACCAGCGCGGCCGGCCTGGCGTGCAGGCCCACCTTGCTCGCCACGGCGACGCGTTTCTCCGGCATGTTCGTCCTCTCGCTTCTGGGGTCTACGTCGGTGGAGATGTTACGCGGCGGCCGTGCGGTCGAGGTCGGCCTCGATCGAGTCGTCCTCGCGGCCGGGGGTCCGCAGGTTGAACTTGACGATCGCGAACCGGAAGACCACGTAGTAGATCACCGCGTAGACCAGGCCGATCGGCACGAGCAGCCACGGCTTCTGCGCCGCCGGGGCACCCAGGTTCAGCAGGAAGTCGATGCCGCCCGCGGAGAAGTTGAAGCTCTGGTGGATGCCGAGCGCGTTGCAGATCGCCAGCGAGGTGCCGGTCATGATCGCGTGGAAGAGGTACAGCGGCCACGCGACGAACATGAACGAGAACTCGATCGGCTCGGTGACACCCGTGATGAACGAGGTCAGCGCGCCGGCGATCATCACACCGCCGACGACCTTCTTCTGCGCCGGGCGGGCCGTCTGCCAGATGGCCAGGGCGGCGGCGGGCAGCGCGAACATGAAGATCGGGAAGAAGCCGGTGGTGAACGCACCCGCCGACATCTTGCCCGCGACGAAGTTGTTGATGTCGCCGCCGTCGAAGATGAACCACACCGGGACGTTCAGCAGCTGGTGCAGACCGACCGGGATGAGCAGGCGGTTCAGCGCGCCGTAGATGCCGCCACCGACGACCGGGGACGCCGTGACCGCGTCACCGGCGGCCTGGATGCCCTGGTCGACCCAGTGGAAGACCAGGCCGAAGAGCACGCCGAGGATCAGCATGACGAAGGCGGTGATGATCGGGACGAACCGGCGGCCGCCGAAGAACGCCAGGTAGGCCGGCAGCTTGATGCGGTGGTAACGCTGCCACAGCAACGCGGCCACGATGCCGACGACGACGCCGGCGAGCACCGAGTACGGCCACTTGATCGGCGCGAGCTCGGTGGCACCCGCCTTGTAGCCGGGCAGGTCGCTCAGCGGGGCGAACACCTGGACGACGGCGCTGAAGACGAAGAAGCCGACGACCGCCGCGACACCGGTCGAGCCGTCGCCCTTGCGGGCGAAGCCGACGGCGATGCCGACCGCGAACAGCAGGGGCAGCCAGTTGAACAGCGTGCCGCCCGCGGCGCCGAGCACCGAGGCGACCTTGTTCCAGCCCAGGCCGTCCTTGCCGAGCATGTCGTCCTGCCCGAACCGCAGCAGGATGCCCGCCGCCGGGAGGGTGGCGATCGGAAGCATGAGGCTACGGCCGAAGCGCTGAAGACCGGCGAGACCGCCGCCGCTCTTCTTCGCCCCCTCCGCGGTGGTGGAGCTCATCTGGAACCTCCATAGTGGGGTGGTTGACCGGGTTCCGGGGTGTTCCGGTCCAACTGCATGGTCACCTGGTAGTGATCTCCCCGGTACCAGGACGTGATGTCTTCTATCGGGTCCCCGCCTGCGCTGGAGACCCGGCGGAACACGAGCAGGGGACTGCCGGCGCGCATGCCGAGCAGCCGGGCCGTCTCGCGGTCCGCTCCTTCGGCCCAGACCGTCTGCCACGCCTGGTCGGGACGCACGTCGTACGTCTCGGCCAGCTGCGCGTAGATGGACTGGGTCAGGTCGAGCTCGAGCAGGCCGGGAGCCCGGCCCGCGTGGTACCAGCCCCGTTCGACGGCCAGGGGCACGCCGTCGGCGTGGCGCAACCGCACCAGGTGGTGCGCGGGGGCGCCCTCGGTGAGGCCGAGGGCGTGCGCCGATGCGGTGGGCGGGACCTCGGTGGCCGCGGAGACCACCTCGGTCGTCGGGGTCAGCCCGCGCCGCCGCATGTCATCGGTGAACGACATCAGGTAGAGCTGCAGCTCCATCCGCCGGGCCGCGGTGAACGTGCCCTTGCCGCGGACGCGGGCGAGCAGCCCTTCCTCGACCAGCTTGCCGATCGCCGATCTGACCGTGAGCCGCGACACGCCGTAGCGCTGGGCGAGCTCACGTTCCGACGGGATCGGCGCACCCGGCGGGAGTTCCCGTTCCACCGTGCGGCGGAGGATCTCCCGCAGCTGGGCGTGCTTGGGCGTGGGCCCGTTCACGACCCGGTCGGGTGGCGGGACGTGCGCTGCCGCGCTCATCGGCGTCACCCTCCTCGTTCTCGCGGCACCGGGGACCGGTGCTCGCGTCCGGCCCGGAACATTGGTACGTTCCGGTCTAGACCAATGATCTGATGGGGCAGGATGCTCCGCCGTGCGGACGGGTGTCAACCACCGTTATCCGTTCGTGGCCCGCGGCGGGGTGCATGCCGACGAACGGCGTAGTACAGGTGGACACGCGGTTCGCGTCAGGTTGGGAACAAACAGTGATCAAGGAGACCGCGATGGCGGATGACAGGCCCGAAAAGATCCTCGCCGCACTCGGCGGCACGGAGAACCTCACCGAGATCGAGGGCTGCATCACGCGGCTGCGCTGCGAGGTCGAGGACATGAGCCTCGTCGACGAGGCGGCGCTGAAGAAGGCCGGTGCGATGGGCGTCGTCAAGATGGGGTCGTCGGCGCTGCAGGTGATCGTCGGGCCGGAGGCGGACACGATCGCCAGCGACATCGAGGACCTGCTGTGAGCCTGGAGATCCTCAGCCCGGTCGCCGGGCGCGTGGTGCCGATCACCGAGGTCCCGGACCCGGTGTTCGCGCAGGCCATGGTGGGTCCGGGCATCGCGGTGCAGCCCTCGGGCGGCCGGTCGGACGCGGTCGCGCCGGTCGACGGCACGGTCGCGACGCTGCACCCGCACGCCTACGTCGTCGCGACCGAGGACGGCAAGGCCGTGCTGGTCCACCTGGGGATCGACACGGTCAAGGAGAAGGGTGAAGGCTTCACGCTGCACGTCGTCAAGGGCGAGCAGGTGCGGGCCGGCCAGCCGATCGTCAGCTGGGACCCGGAAGCGGTGACCGCGGCGGGGTATTCGGCGATCGTCCCGGTCGTCGCGCTGGACGCGTCGGCGGACGTTCTGTCCGGTTTGGACGCCGAGCGCGACGTCACGGCCGGCGAGAAGCTGTTCGGCTGGGACGCCTGAGTCGCTTCTGTCACACGGAGAGCCCTTGTGGACGGTGTTCGTCCCCAAGGGCTCTCCGGCGTTGCCGGCCCGTCAGCCGGCGACGACCTTGCCGTTCTCGACCTTGACCGGCACGCTCGGCAGCGGCTTGTTCGCCGGGCCCTGCTTGACCTCCCCGGTGAGGGCGTTGAACACCGAGCCGTGGCACGGGCAGACGAGGTCGGCGCCCTTCGGCGCGACCGTGCAGCCCTGGTGCGTGCAGATCGCGCTGAACGCGGCGCAGGCGGATTCGGACGTCCGGGCCACGATCACGTCGGAGCCGTCGGGGGCCTTGGCGGCCTTCGCCTGCCCGACCGGGACGTCGGCGAGCGCGACCAGCGGCGTCCCGGCGGCGATCGGCGCCTGCGCGGTGCCGGACTTGGCGTCGTCCGAAGAGCAGGCGGAGAGCGCGACGGCGCCGACGGCGGCACCGGCGACGGCGGCACCCGTGGTCAGGACGGTGCGGCGGGAGTGCAGTTCGGCAGTCATGCCCTTATGAACGAGATCGACACCGCATCGGTTCAATCCGCGGTGAACCCGATCGGCCTCTGTTCCGTGTATGTACCCGAGTGGGTGTGGAGTGGAGGATCGATCATGGTGGGTTGGGTTCTGCGCATCGTCGTGGCGGCCGCGTTGCTGGGCTCGGCGGGCGTGCACTACTTCCTGTGGACCGAGGACTACCCGGGCATCGTCGGGCCGTTGTTCCTGCTGGACGCGATCGGCGGCCTCGTCATCGCGATCGCGGTGCTGGCCTGGCGGCACTGGCTGCCGGCGCTGGGCGCGGTCGGGTTCGGCGTGCTGACGCTCGGCGCGTACGTGCTGGCCGCGACGGTCGGGTTCGCCGGGAACCACGACCAGTTCAACAGCCAGCCGGAGTACTGGGGCGTGATCACGGAGGCGGTCTGCATCGTCGGTGGCCTCGCGCTGCTGTTCGTGAAGGACCGGCGCCGGGTCTCGGCCTGAGTTCGTGGGCGAAGTCGCCGAAGACGCGTTGATGCGCGCGCTCCACGAGGAGCACGCCGCGGCGCTGTGGTCGTACGCGCTCCACCTGACCTCCGGGGACCGGATCCGGGCCGAGGACGTCGTCCAGGAGACGCTGCTGCGCGCCTGGCGGTCGACGACGGTGCTGGACCAGTCGACGGGCTCGGCGCGGGCGTGGCTGTTCACGGTGGCGCGGCGCATCGCGATCGACGGCTGGCGCTCGGCGTCGGCCCGCTCGGAGGTGGTCACCGACCAGCCGCCGGAACGGGCGGTCGCGGACGGCACCGACCGCGCGGTGCAGGGCTGGCTGGTGGCCGAGGCGCTCGCGGAGCTGTCGGAGCGGCACCGCGAGGTGCTGCTGCTGTGTTACTTCCAGGGCTATTCCGTGGCGGACGCGGCACAGCGGCTGGGCGTGGCCGAAGGGACGGTCAAGTCGCGCACGCACTACGCGTTGCGCGCCCTGCGCCTGGTGCTCGAGGAGAGGGGGGTGACCCAGTGAGCGAGGACCCGTTCGCGACGTTCGACGCGGCGTACGTCCTCGGGGCGCTGTCCCCCGAGGACCGTCAGCGCTTCGAGGCGCACCTGCGGACGTGCGACCGTTGCGCGGCCTCGGTGCGCGAGCTGGCGGGGCTGCCGGGGCTGCTGGCGAGGGTGGACGCCCCGGCGGTCGTCCCCGAGTTGTCGGCACCCCCACCGGACTTGTTGCCGAAGGTGCTCCGCCGGGTCCGCCGCGGCCGCCGGATCCGGCTGGCGGTGACGTCGGCTTCGGCGGCGCTGGCGGTGTCGGCGTGCGTGGCGTTGGCGGTGGTGGCGTCGTGGCCGGCGCCCGCGCCCCCGCCGTCGATCGCGATGACGTCGCTGGGCGAGTTCCCGGTCCGCGCGGACGCCCGGCTGGACGCGTTCGAGTGGGGCACGCAGGTCGACATGTCGTGCAGCTACACGGGCGAGCGCAGCAGCGGCGAGTACGTGCTGGTGGCGATCTCGCATTCGGGGGTCGAGACGCAGCTGGCGACGTGGAAGGCGGTCCCGGACAACACGGCCCGCATCGTGATCGGGACGGCGTTGAAGCGGACGGACCTGGCGGCGTTGGAGGTGCGCGGGGGGAGCGGGCGTCCGTTGCTGCGGCTGACGTTGTGACCGGGGTGGGGGCTCGGCCGGGACGCAGGGGGTCCCGGACGAGCCCCTTGTTTTGCCGGTCCGGCGTTCCTGGGGCCGGCGTGCCGTCTGCCTCGACTGTCGCCCACAGGAGTGAAACCGGGGCCGGAGCGTCGCGAACGGACCGTTCGCGACGCCGGACATTTGCGCTGCTCAGCCACCCGGCAGCACCCTGGGTCCATGTCCCCGACGATCTTGCTCCCCCTCGCCGCGGCGGCCACCGCACCCTTCACCGCCCGTGCTCTCGACCGGGCCCGAGCCCCGATCCCCGGCAAGCTCGCGGCCATCCTCACCGCGCTCGCGACGGCCGCGGTGACTGCCGGCCGGGCGGCCGGAGCAACGCCGGTGTGGTGGCTCCCGATCCCCATCGCCCTCACGGTCATCGCGGTCCCGCTGGCCCTGGCCGACCTGCGCCACCTCCGCCTGCCGGACATCCTGACCCTGCCGGCGTACCCGCTCATCGGAGCGGCGATCGGAGCGGCCGCGTTCGGCGGTGGCGGCCCATCGCCGATCGCGCGCGCGGCCGCCGGCGCCCTGCTGTTCGGCGGCGCGCACGCACTGGTGGCCCGCCTGGCACCGGGCAGCCTGGGCGCGGGAGACGTGAAGCTGTCCGGCAGCCTGGGCATGGTCCTGGGCGCGGCCGGCTGGCCCCACCTCGCGCTGGCGGCGGTCTTGGCGGCCCTGCTCAGCCTGGCCTTCGCGATGGTCCGCACCGCCCGAACCCGAGCCGGCGCCCGAGCACGCCGAGCGGCTGCCCGGCGCCCGGCCGTACCGCCGGCAGCCGGCCCGCGCCCGGCTGCCGCCCCGGGCCGGGCGGAGTCCGAGCCGGCTTTCGATCCGGACTCCGCCAGGCCGGTGGTCGGGTCGGGCCGACCGGAGTCCGCCCGGGTGCCCGGCCCGCATCTCGCCGGGCCGGCAGCCGGCCCGCGTCCGGCGCCCCTTCCGGGCCAGGCGGAGTCCGCGTCAGCCGCCGACCCGCGCTCCGCCAAGCCCCCAGGCGGCCCGCCACCAGCACTCCCCCCGCGCCCCACTGCCCCCTTCAGCGGCCCGCGCGTCCCCCACGGGCCCGCGCTCCTCGCCGCCACCTGGCTGTGCGCCCTCTTCCCCGGTGCGCCATGACCGGAACACTCTTCGGGCTCGCCCGGCCCCCGTGACAGGATTGAGCCCATGTTGCGCTGGATCACCGCAGGTGAATCGCACGGACCCGCGCTGGCCGCCGTGCTCGAAGGCATGCCCGCCGGCGTCGGCGTCACCACCGCCGACGTCACCCAGCAGCTCGCCCGCCGCCGCCTCGGCTTCGGCCGCAGCCCGCGGATGGGCTTCGAGACCGACCACATCGACTTCCTCGGCGGCGTCCGCCACGGCCTCACCCAGGGCGGACCCGTCGCGATCCAGATCGAAAACGCCGAGTGGCCCAAGTGGGAGCAGGTCATGGCGGCCGACCCCGTCGACCCGCAGATCCTCGACGGCCTCGCGCGCAACGAACCGCTCACCCGCCCCCGCCCGGGCCACGCCGACCTGCCCGGCATGCAGAAGTACGGCTTCGACGAGGCCCGTCCCGTCCTCGAGCGCGCCAGCGCCCGCGAGACGGCGTCGCGGACCGCGCTCGGCACCGTCGCGCGCAACTTCCTGAAGCAGCTGCTCGACGTCGAGATCCTCAGCCACGTCGTCTCCATCGGCGCGGCCGACGCCCCCGAGGGGCCGCTGCCCAAGCCGGAAGACCTCGCCGCCATCGACGAGAGCCCGGTGCGCTCCTTCAGCCAGGAGGGCACCGACGCCATGGTCGCCGAGGTCGACGCCGTGCGGAAGGCGGGCGACACCGTCGGCGGCGTCATCGAGGTCCTCGCCTACGGCCTCCCGCCGGGCCTCGGCTCCCACGTCCACTGGGACCGCCGGCTCGACGCGCGGCTCGCCGGCGCGCTGATGGGCGTCCAGGCCATGAAGGGCGTCGAGGTCGGCGACGGCTTCACCACCGCCCGCCGCTGGGGCAGCCAGGCGCACGACGAGATCGACCGCGGCACCGGCCCGGTCGGCGTCACCCGCCGGTCCAACCGCGCGGGCGGCCTCGAAGGCGGCATCACCAACGGCGAGCCGCTGCGGGTGCGCGTCGCGATGAAACCGATCTCGACCGTCCCCAAAGCACTGTCCACAGTGGACGTCAAGACCGGTGAGCCGGCCGTCGCGATCCACCAGCGGTCCGACGTCTGCGCCGTGCCGCGCGCCGGTGTCGTGCTGGAGTCGGTGGTGGCGCTCGTGCTCGCCGACGCCGCGCTCGAGAAGTTCGGCGGCGATTCGCTCACCGAGAGCAAGCGCAACGCCGAGGCGTACCTGAAGGCCCTCGAGGAGCGCTGGTGAGTCCTCGCGCGGTGGTCGTCGGGCCGCCCGGCTCGGGCAAGAGCACGGTCGGCCCGCTGCTCGCCCAGGCGCTCGGCGTCGGATTCCGCGACAGCGACGACGACATCGTCGCGCGCGCCGGGCGCAGCATCGCCGACATCTTCGCGGAAGACGGCGAACCTGCTTTTCGTGCCCTGGAAGAAGAAGCGGTCGCGACGGCGCTGACCGAGCACGAGGGCGTGCTGTCCCTCGGCGGCGGTGCCCCGCTCACCCCGGGCACCCGCGCGCGGCTGGCCGAGCACACCGTCGTGTTCCTCAACGTCGGCCTCGCCGCCGGCGTGCAGCGCACCGGGCTCTCGAGTGCGCGGCCCCTGCTGGCCGGGGTGAACCCCCGCGCCACGTTCAAGAAACTGCTCGACGAGCGCGTGCCCGTCTACCGCGAGGTCGCCACCGTCGAGGTCGTCACCGACGACCGGACGCCCGCCGAGATCGTCGCGGACCTCGCCGCGCGGCTCGCCCCCGCCGAAGCCAAGGAGTGATCTTCCCCGTGTCCGATCCGGTGCGCATCCCGGTCGCCACCGCCCATCCCTACGACGTCGTGGTCGGCCGCGGCCTGCTCGGCGACCTCACCACGCAGCTGGCCGACGCCTCGAAGATCGCGCTGATCCACCCGCCGACGCTGACCACGACGGCCGAGGCCATCCGCGACGAGCTGATCGCGGCCGGGCTCGACGCCCACCGCGTCGAAATCCCGGACGCCGAGGACGGCAAGGCGCTCTCCGTCGCGAGCTTCTGCTGGGAGGTGCTCGGCCGGATCGGGCTGGACCGGCGCGGGGTCGTCGTCGGGCTCGGCGGCGGCGCCGTCACCGACCTCGCCGGGTTCGTCGCGGGCACGTGGATGCGCGGGGTCCGGCTGGTCAACGTGCCGACGACGTTGCTCGGCATGGTCGACGCCGCGGTCGGCGGCAAGACCGGCATCAACACCGACGCCGGCAAGAACCTCGTCGGCGTGTTCCACGAGCCGAGCGCGGTCTTCGTCGACCTCGCGACGCTGGAGACGCTGCCGCCGAACGAGCTCGTCGCCGGGATGGCCGAGGTCGTGAAGACCGGCTTCATCGCCGACCCGCGGATCCTCGAGCTGATCGAGGCCGACCCCGCGGCGGCGCTCGACGCGACCGGCGAGGTGCTCGGCGAGCTGGTCCGCCGGTCGATCCAGGTGAAGGCCGACGTCGTCGCCGCCGACCTGCGCGAGTCGGACCTGCGGGAGATCCTCAACTACGGCCACACGCTCGGCCACGCCATCGAGCGCCGCGAGCGGTACCGGTGGCGCCACGGCGCCGCGGTGAGCGTCGGGCTGGTGTTCGCCGCCGAGCTGGCGCGCCTCGCGGGGCGGCTCGACGACGCCACCGCCGAGCGGCACGCCGCCGTGCTGAAGCTGCTCGGCCTGCCGACGACGTACGACGCCGACGCGTTGCCGCAGCTGCTGGAAACCATGAAGGGCGACAAGAAGACCCGGTCGGGGGTGCTGCGGTTCGTCGTCCTCGACGATCTCGCCAAGCCCGGCCGGCTCGAGGGCCCGGACCCGTCGCTGCTGGCGGCCGCGTACTCGGCGATCGCGGCGGACGCTCCGAAGAGTGGGGGGAGTGTCCTGCTGTGAAGGCGTTCGTGTTCAACGGCCCCAACCTCGGGCGGCTCGGCAAGCGCGAACCGTCGGTGTACGGCTCGACCACCCACGACGACCTCGCGGCGCTGTGCGTCAAGACGGGGGAGGAGCTGGGCATCGAGGTCGAGGTCCGGCAGACCGACCACGAGGGCGAACTGGTCGGCTGGCTGCACGAAGCGGCCGACGGCGGCAACCCGGTGGTGCTGAACGCGGGAGCGTGGACGCACTACTCGATCGCGGTGCGCGACGCCGCGGCGCAGCTGTCCGCGCCGCTGATCGAGCTGCACATCTCGAACGTGCACAAGCGGGAGGCGTTCCGGCACCACAGCGTGCTGTCGGACATCGCGACGGCGGTGATCGCGGGCCTGGGCGTCGACGGCTACCCGCTCGCCCTGCGGTGGCTCGCCGCGCACCCGGGATGACCCTGCCGACGCTGACGACGCCGCGCCTGACGCTGCGCCGCTTGGTCGAGACCGACCGCGAAGCCGTCGTGAAGGTGTTCTCCGACCCGGAGATGAGCCGGTACTTCGCGGCGGACTTCTCGGACCCGGCCGCGGCGAGCGCGATGGTCGACCGCCGGCTGGCCTACCGGGGTCCGGCGGGGCAGGGCCACTGGGTCATCGAGCGGGCCGGCGAGGTGATCGGCGTCGCGCACCTGCGTCCGTCGTGGGAGCTGCCGGGCGGGGTCGCCGAGCTGGGCTACTACGTAGCGAGCGCGCACGCGGGCCAGGGGCTGGCGACCGAGGCGGCCAGGGCGGTGCTCAGCCACGGCCTCGACGCGCTCGGGCTCCCGGCGGTCTGGGCGCTGGTGCACGAGAACAACGCGGCGAGCCGGAAAGTGGCCGCCCGCTTGGGTTTCCTCGACGTGGGCAGCGGCGTCCACTACGGCGACCTGCACCGGGTCCTGGTCGCGTTGGCGCCGGTGGCCGGGCGGCCGCACCACATCGAGCTGTGGGTGCCGGACCTGGCGGAGGCGGAGCGGAGCTGGGGCTGGCTGCTGCCCGAGCTGGGCTGGCACGAGTTCCAGCGCTGGCCGGCGGGAGTCAGCTGGCGCCGCGGCGGGACGTACCTGGTGGTCGAGGCCTCCCCGGCGATGAGCGCACCGGACCACGAGCGCACGCGCCCGGGGCTGAACCACTTGGCACTGCACGTGGCAACGCGCGCGGAGGTCGACGGCTTGGCTGGGCGCGCTGTCGACCACGGCTGGCGCGAGATGTTCGCCGACCGCTACCCGTACGCGGGCGGCGACGCCCACTACGCCGCTTACCTCGAGAACGAGACCGGTTTCGAGGTCGAGCTGGTCGCCCTCGAAGGCCCGCCGGCAAGGGGTTGACCCGGTTCGCGATCGGGCGCCGCGACGTGATGAAAGAGTCGTTCACCTCGCCCGACGTCATGAACGACTCGTTCATGACGTTCTGGGCGGCCGCCGCTCGCCCGCGCTACCTCGCCTGACCGGCCCGTACCCTGGAAACCCTTGTCTCGCCCGCGATCTTGCCCACGACCGGGGGACCGTCGACCAGGCGTGCCGTCGCCCGATCGATTCAGCTCTCGCTACACTCCGGTGTCGTGCACCCGTTTCGTCGTGGGGGTCGGCGACCCGCTCGTGCCTTGCTCGCCAGTGTTCTGGCCGGGCTGCTCGTCGCGGGGTGCACCGAGGGTTACGCCCAGCCCCAAGCCGCGGGGGAGAACCCCGCCATCGCGGGCGGCAAGACCTCCTCGCCGCCGCGGCCCGTCGACGTCAAGCTCGCTTCGGGTGACCCCCGGCAGAGTGGCGGCGTGATCGCCGCCGGTGGGGCGGACGCCGTCTACAACTACGGGCCCTCCGTCATGCTCGACCGCGGGCAGACCCGGATGTGGTGGTGCAGCCAGTACGGCGGCGCCGGACCCGCCGGCGACGACATCCTCTACGCCCAGGCCCAGTCGATCGACGGGCCGTTCGCCGGGCCCGGGGGCGGGATCCCGGCCGCCGTCTTCTCCGGGGCGCCCGGGCAGTTCGACGGCATGCACACCTGCGACCCGTCCGTCCTGCGCGTCGGCACGACGTACTACCTCTACTACACCGGGGCGGCGGGCGACCACGCGCTCGGCAACGCCGTCGGGCTCGCGACCAGCCCGGACGGCGTCCACTGGACCCGCGCCGCGGGCGGGAAACCGATCCTCGGGCCGTCGCACGACGTGCACCGCGCCAACGTCTACGGCGCCGGCCAGCCCTCGGCCGTCTACCTCGACGGCTGGTTCTACCTGATGTTCACCGACACGACCGGCCGCGCCGCGGCGTGGAACGGGGCCGGGCAGTTCGTGCTCCGGTCGCGCGACCCCGCGTTCGGCTCCGGGGTGCAGGCGCTGGACGTCGGCGGGTTCGTGCCGGTGGCCACGACGTCGGCGCCGCGCGGGCGTTCGGTCGTCGAGGGGTTCAGCGCCGACCTGATGTGGGTGGGTGCGCTGGACGCGTTCGTCATCGCGCACGAGACCGACACCGGGACGACGCTGACGTTCTGGACCGCCGACTTCACCGAGAACCCGTACCGGCCGGTGGTCGTCCCGGGTCCGTGGAAGGAAGGGCCGGGCCTGGTCCGCCGCGCGGACGGGCACGCGCCACTGTCGTCGGCGGCGCCGTGCGACCGGGTGCCGTTCGACGTCGTGCGCGCGACCGTCATCGGCGCCGCCGCGGCCCCGACCGACCTGCGGCACTACGGGCTCGACCTGCTGGGCAGCCAGTCCTGCGCGAACCCGTCCCGGGTGGCCGCGACCTTCGACGGCGTGACGATGCCCGCGCCCGACCGCACGATGGACCTGGTCCGCTCCGGCCAGCGGGTGCGAGTCGACCGGCGCGGGGTGGCGACGGCCCTGGCGGGCGAACTGCTGGAGAAGGAGCCCCGCGAGGTGGCGGCGCTCCCGGTGGCGACGCGGCTGCGCTCCGGCGCGGACGCGCTCCAGGCCCCGGGGCGCGGCCTGGCCCTGGTCCTCGACGACCGCCGCCTGTGGCCCATCCCGGACGGCGGCATCGCGGCGGGCAACGGCTCGGCGACGAAGCCGGTGACGGACGCCCAGTGGGACAGCGCCCCGCGAGGCCCCTCACTGGTCGGCTGAAGCCGCGACGGGGAGACAGGCTAGACCCGGGGTTCGCCGCTGCGCGGCCCGAGCCGCCGAGGCCTGGGCGAGGGCGCCGCACCCGAACGCTCGGCCGGCCGCGGCGAAGGTGACTTCCGAGGCCGCGGCGAGGGCACCTCACGAGCCACCGCCGGCTCCTCCGGAGCTTCGTCCTCGTCCGCCGCCCGGGTCCGCCCGATGCGGCCGCCGACGAACAACCCCAGCCCCGCCGGCACCAGCACCAGCAACGCCGAAAACGCCGCCCCGCCGGTCAGCGCCCCGCCCAGCTCGGACACGCCCGTCTGGTCGACGAAAACCGCCCGTCCGACGACGTACAGGATTCCCGACACCACGCCCGCCACGAGCGCCGCGATGAACCACGCGCGGCCGCGGTCGGGGAGGCCGCGCCAGCCGTCCAGGGCGCTCCACAGCGCGGCCGCTCCCACCAGGACCGCCAGGGCCACCGAGGTCATCAGCGTCTGGTCCGTCGGGTGGTAGACGGCGTACTTGGCCAGCAGCGTCAGCGCCACGCCGTGCAGCAGCGCCATCCCGAGACCGCGGATCACCCAAGCGCTCATCCTGCGGAGTGTAGGCCAGGTTACTGACGAGTTGCCCAGCACGCGCCCACTAGGCTGGGAGCCGTGCCTGAAACCCATGGACGACGCCGGGCGGCGCTGCGCGGGCTTCTGACCGAAGCCGGCCTGGACGCGCTGCTGGTCACCGATCTGCTCAACATCCGCTACCTCACCGGGTTCACCGGCTCGAACGCCGCCGTGCTGCTGCACGCCGAGGGTGACGCCAAGACGCTCTTCTGCACCGACGGCCGCTACACGACCCAGTCGACCGCCGAGGTGCCCGACCTCGACACGGTCGTCGACCGGGCCAGCGCCGCCGCCCTCGTCGCCAAGGCCGCGAAGGACGCCAAGACCTACGGCCGCGTCGGCTTCGAGAGCCAGCACGTCAGCGTCGAAGAGTACGAGTCGCTCCGTGAAAAGGTGCAGCTAGAACGCACCCCCGGCCTGGTCGAGCGGCTGCGCCTGGTCAAGGACGAAGCCGAGGTCGACGCGCTGCGCCAGGCGTGCGCCGCCGCCGACCGGGCGCTCGACGACCTGCTCGCCGCCGGCGGCCTGCGGCCCGGGCGGACCGAGCTGGACATCGCCCGTGACCTGGAGAACCGGATGCTGGAGCACGGTTCGAAGGAGCCCAGCTTCGCCTCCATCATCGCCGCCGGCGCGCACTCGGCCATCCCGCACCACCAGCCGACGCACGCCGAGCTCAAGCGCGGCGACTTCGTGAAGATGGACTTCGGCGCCACGGTCGACGGCTACCACTCCGACATGACCCGCACCTTCGTCCTCGGCGAGCCCGCGGACTGGCAGCGGGAGGTGTACGACCTCGTGCACGCCGCCCAGGCGGCCGGCGTCGACGCCGTCGTGCCGGGCGCCGAGGTGTCCGATGTGGACGCCGCGGCGCGGAAGGTGATCGCGGACGCGGGCCACGGCGAGCACTTCGCGCACGGGCTCGGGCACGGCGTCGGCCTGCAGATCCACGAGGCGCCCAGCTTCGCCGCCACGGGCGTCGGTACACTGTCCGCCGGTATGGCGGTCACCGTCGAGCCCGGCGTCTACCTCGCGGGGCGCGGTGGCGTGCGCATCGAGGACACGCTCGTCGTGCGGGCTGGGGAGCCCGAACTCCTCACCCTGAGCACCAAGAACCTCGTGGTCGTCTGACAGCGGCCGCGAACCGTAGATCGACACAGGAGACTGCAAGCTCGTGGCCACGACCAACGACCTGAAGAACGGGCTCGTCCTCAACCTGGACGGCCAGCTCTGGACCGTCACCGCGTTCCAGCACGTCAAGCCGGGCAAGGGCGGCGCCTTCGTGCGCACGACGCTCAAGCACGTGCTCACCGGCAAGGTGGTCGACAAGACGTTCAACGCGGGCACGAAGGTCGAGACGGCCACGGTGGACCGCCGGAACATGACCTACCTGTACAAGGACGGCCAGGACTTCGTGTTCATGGACGGCGACACCTACGACCAGATCACGGTGCTGGCCGCGGTCGTCGGCGACAACGCCAACTACATGCTCGAGAACACCGAGGTCCAGGTCGCGGTGCACGAGAACGAGGCGCTCTACATCGAGCTCCCGACCTCGGTCGAGATCGTCATCCAGCACACCGACCCGGGCCTGCAGGGCGACCGCTCCACCGGCGGCACCAAGCCGGCGACGCTGGAGACCGGCGCGGAGATCCAGGTCCCGCTGTTCCTGTCCACCGGCGAGAAGATCAAGGTCGACACCCGCGACGGCCGTTACCTGGGCCGCGTCTCCAACTGATGCCCACTTCGAAGCCCCACCCCAACCGCGGCGGCGCGATCAGCCGGCGGCAGGCGCGCCGTCGCGCGGTGGAGATGCTGTACGAGGCCGCGCAGCGCGACACCGACGCGGTGACGCTGCTGGCCGACCGCGTCGGCGCGACCGAGGTCGACCCGATCGCGGACTACACGATCAGCCTGGTCGAGGGCGTGACCGGCCGGAAGACGCAGATCGACGAGCTGCTGGCCGAGCACGCGCAGGGCTGGACCCTGGAGCGGATGCCGAAGGTCGACCTCGCGGTGCTGCGGGTCGGTGTCTACGAGCTGCTCTGGGCCGAGGACGTGCCGGACCCGGTGGCGATCGACGAGGCCGTGGGCCTCGCGAAGGAACTGTCCACGGACGATTCACCGCGGTTCGTCAACGGCGTGCTGGGCCGGATCGGCACGATCGCCGATCGCCTCCGCGCCGTTCTCTAGGCCTGCTGCGAGCCCCCCGACGAGTCAGTGAGCGTCTCCGGTGCCCCCACCGGGGGACGCTCACTGCGTCGGCACAGCAACACCCGGAATCAGTCCTCCTTGGAAGGACGCGCCTCCGGCGGGAGCACACCCCAGTCGATGAGCTGCTCGGTCAGCTCGCCCGGGGTCATGTCGTAGATGATCGCCAGGGACCGCAGGTCCTCGGTGCGGATCGAGAGCACCTTGCCGTTGTAGTCGCCGCGCTGGCTCTGGATCGTCGCCGCGTAGCGGGCCAGCGGGCCCACCTTTTCGGCAGGCAGCTGCTGCAGGCGCTCGAGGTTGATCACGATCTTGGTGGCGGGCTCCGCACCGGAGGGGACCCGGCCCTCGGGCAGCAGCTCGACCACCGGCACGCCGTAGAAGTCGGCCAGCTCGGCCAGCTTCTGCACGGTGACGGCACGGTCGCCACGCTCGTACGAGCCGACGACGACGGCCTTCCAGCGCCCACCGGACTTCTGCTCGACCCCGTGCAGGGACAGGCCCTGCTGCTGGCGGATCCCGCGGAGCTTGGCCCCGAGCGCCTTGGCGTAATCGCCCATCTGGTCGTTCTCCGTTCTCCACCCCCTCCCGGTCGGGGTGACCGGTCCAGGGGACTCTTCGAGTCGAATACTCAGAGTAATGGTTACGCATTGTTGTCACCAGGTCAAGCAGGAGCTTGCCGCGAATCACGCCACACCACCCGTAAGACTGAGCAAAGTGCCTGCTACTGTCGGTGCGAAAGCCCCGACCAGCAGGGGAACAGACGTCCTTTAAGGACCCGTCCGGTGAGGCGGGGAAGGAGTCCGAAGTGTCGTCACGTCCGCGTGGCGCGGCTGGTTCGGCCGGGGAGCGCGAGCTCCTGACGGCCGGCGATGTCGCGCGCACGATCGCCCGAATGGCCCATCAGGTCATCGAAAAGACCGCGAACGGTGCGGAGAGCACTACCCCGCCCGTGTTGCTCGGGATCCCCAGCCGCGGCACTCCGCTCGCGGCCCGCCTGGCCGACAAGATCGGCGAGTTCTCCGGGGTCCGCCCGCCGACCGGCGCCCTCGACGTCACCCTCTACCGGGACGACCTCCGCCGCCGCCCGCCGCGCGCGCTCGAACAGACGCAGCTGCCGCCGGACGGCATCGACGACCGGGTGGTGATCCTGGTCGACGACGTCCTCTTCTCCGGCCGCACGATCCGGGCCGCGCTCGATGCCCTCCGTGATCACGGCCGCCCCCGCGCGGTGCAGCTGGCCGTCCTGGTCGACCGCGGCCACCGTGAGCTGCCGATCCGCGCCGACTACGTGGGCAAGAACGTGCCGACCGCCCGCACCGAGGGTGTGTCGGTCCTGCTGGCCGAGATCGACGGCCGTGACGCGGTGCTGCTCCGCGCCGCGGCGGAAGCACCGGGAGAAGAGTCTTGAAGCACCTGCTCGCCACCGACGGGCTGGACCCGGCGCTGGCCACGGCCGTGCTGGACACGGCCGACGAGCTGAAGCACACGCTGCTCGGCCGCGAGGTCAAGAAGCTGCCGACGCTGCGCGGCCGCACGGTGATCACCCTGTTCTACGAGAACTCGACGCGCACGCGGGTGTCGTTCGAGATCGCCGGGAAGTGGATGAGCGCCGACGTGATCAACGTCTCGGCGTCCAGCTCCTCGGTCAACAAGGGCGAATCCCTGCGTGACACGGCGCTGACGCTGGCCGCCGCGGGCGCCGACTGCGTGATCGTCCGGCACCCGGCCAGCGGCGCCGCTCAGCGGCTCTCGGAGTGGCTGGCCGAGCCCGGCACCTCGGTGGTCAACGCCGGCGACGGCACCCACGAGCACCCGACACAGGCGTTGCTCGACGCGGCCACGCTGCGGGAACGCCTCGGCTCGCTCAAGGACCGCCGGATCGCGATCGTCGGGGACGTCCTGCACAGCCGGGTCGCGCGCTCGAACATCCACCTGCTCTCGGCCCTCGGCGCCGAGGTGGTGCTCGTCGCGCCGCCCACGCTGCTGCCCTACGGCGTCGAGAGCCTGCCGGTGACCGTTTCGCACGATCTGGACGCCGAGCTGCCCGCGGTCGACGCGGTGATGATGCTGCGGGTCCAGGCGGAACGCATGCACGGCGGGTTCTTCCCGTCAGCGCGCGAGTACTCGATCGCCTACGGCCTCTCGGAAAAGCGGCAGAAGCTGCTGCCGGAGCACGCGGTCGTGCTGCACCCCGGCCCGATGCTGCGCGGGATGGAGATCGCGAGCGCGGTCGCCGACTCCCCGGCCTCGGCCATCACCGAACAGGTCCGCAACGGCGTTCACGTGCGCATGGCGGTCCTCTACCACCTCCTGGCCAGCGAAGGAGCCGCCGCGTGAGCACGGTGATCAAGGGCGCCCGCCCCTACGGCGAAGGCGACCCGGTCGACGTCCTGATCGAGGACGGGGTGATCACCGGGATCGGCACTGTCCAAGCACCCGAGGACGCCGAAGTCATCGAGGCGAACGGTCAAGTGCTGCTGCCGGGCTTCGTCGACCTGCACACCCACCTGCGCGAACCCGGCCGCGAGGACACCGAGACGATCGACACCGGCTCGGCCGCGGCGGCGCTCGGCGGCTACACCGCGGTGTTCGCCATGGCCAACACCGACCCGGTCGCCGACAACGCCGTGATCGTCGACCACGTGTGGCGGCGCGGGCAGGAGGTCGGCCTGGTCGACGTCCACCCGGTCGGCGCGGTCACCGTCGGGCTCAAGGGCGAGAAGCTCGCCGAGTTGGGCACGATGGCGAACTCGCAGGCTCGGGTCAAGGTGTTCTCCGACGACGGCCTCTGCGTCGCCGACCCGCTGTTGATGCGCCGCGCGCTGGAGTACTCGACCGCGCTCGACGTCGTCATCGCGCAGCACGCCGAGGAGCCGCGGCTGACCGTCGGCGCCCAGGCGCACGAGGGCGAGCGCGCGGCCCGGCTCGGCTACACCGGCTGGCCGGCCGCCGCGGAAGAGTCCATCGTGGCCCGTGACTGTCTCCTGGCGCTGCACGCCAACGCGCGGCTGCACGTCTGCCACGTGTCCACTTCGGGCACGGCGGACGTCCTGGCCTGGGCGAAGGACCGCGGCACCAAGGTGTCGGCCGAGGTCACGCCGCACCACCTGCTGCTGACCGACGAGCGCCTGGCCACCTACGACCCGGTCAACAAGGTGAACCCGCCGCTGCGCACGGAATCCGACGCCGAGAAGCTGCGGACCGCGCTGGCCGAAGGCGTCATCGACTGCGTCGCCACCGACCACGCCCCGCACGCGGTGCAGGACAAGGACACCGAGTGGACCGCGGCCCGGCCGGGCATGCTCGGGCTGCAGACGGCACTGTCCATCGTGGCCGAGACCATGGTCCGCACCGGCCTGCTCGACTGGCGCGGCGTCGCCCGCGTCATGAGCGAGCGCCCCGCCGAGATCGGCAACCTGGCCGACCAGGGCCGCCCGATCGCGGTCGGCGAGCCCGCGAACCTGACGCTCGTCGACCCGGACGCCGAGTGGACGGTCCGGGGCGCGGAGCTCGCCAGCATCGCCGCCAACACCCCGTACGAGGGAATGCGGCTCCCCGGTGTGGTGACCGCGACGCTGCTGCGCGGGCGGCTCACCGCGCGGGACGGGAAGGTCTGCTGATGGAACGCCTTTGGCTGGTGCTGGCGATCGTCGCCTTCTTCCTGCTCTGCCTGTGGGGCATGTACGTCGGCTGGCGGCGCAAGGCGCGCTCGCAGAGCGTGCGGGTGCCGCCGTTCCCCGCCATCCCCGACGGCCTCGGTGACGCGCTGCTGGAGTCCACCGGCGTCTACGTCGCCACGACGTTCGCGGGGGAGTGGCAGAACCGGGTCGTCACCCGCGGCGCGGGCCTGCGCACCGGCGCGGTCCTGCGGCTGCACGACGGCGGGATCGCGGTGGAACGCGGGGGAGCGCCCGACTTCTGGATCCCGCGCGACGCCGTCACCGGGGTCCGCCGCGACTCGAAGATCGCCGGGAAGGTGATGGGCACGGACGCACTGCTCGTCCTCACCTGGCGGGCCGGCGAAACCGAGCTCGACACCGGCTTCCGCGGCGACGAACTCGACGACTATCCACAGTGGATCGAACAGCTCAAGATCAAGGGAGGTGCCCAGTGAACGCGCGCGCTCAGGCCGCACTGGTACTCGAAGACGGCCGGGTGTTCCGCGGCGCCGCCTACGGCGCACAGGGGCGGAGCCTCGGCGAAGCGGTGTTCTGCACCGGCATGACCGGCTACCAGGAGACGCTCACCGACCCGTCCTACCACGGGCAGATCGTGGTGCAGACCGCGCCGCAGATCGGCAACACCGGCTGGAACGACGAGGACGACGAGTCCTCGAAGATCTGGGTCAACGGCTACGTGGTGCGCGACCCCGCGCGCACGCCGTCCAACTGGCGCTCTCGCCGGACGCTGGACGAAGAGCTGGTGAACCAGGGCATCGTCGGCATCGCCGAGGTCGACACCCGCTCGCTTACGCGGCACCTGCGCGAGCTCGGCGCGATGCGCGCCGGCGTCTTCTCCGGCGACGCGCTGGGCACCGTCGACGAGATGGTCGCCGAGGTGCTGGCGAGCCCGAAGATGGAGGGCGCCGACCTGGCCGGCCAGGTCACCACGCCTCGCCCCTACGTGATCTCGCCTTCCGGTGAGACGCGCTTCCGGGTGGTCGCGCTCGACCTGGGCATCAAGTCCAACACCCCGCGCCAGATGGTCCAGCGCGGCATCGAGGTGCACGTCCTGCCCTCGACGTCGACCTTGGACGAGCTGCTGGCGATCGAGCCGGACGGCGTGTTCCTGTCCAACGGCCCGGGCGACCCGGCCACCACGGTGCACGCCACCGAGCTGACCAAGCAGGTCCTCGGCCGCGAGATCCCGCTGTTCGGCATCTGCTTCGGCAACCAGGTCCTCGGCCGCGCGCTCGGCCTGGGGACGTACAAGATGCGCTACGGCCACCGCGGCATCAACATCCCGGTGATCGACGTCGCCACGAAGTCCGTGGCGATCACGGCCCAGAACCACGGGTTCGCACTGGAAGGCGAGCCAGGGCAGCGCTTCGAGTCGCCCTTCGGCGCGGCTCAGGTCAGCCACTACTGCGCCAACGACGGCGCGGTCGAGGGCCTGCGGGCCTTCGACGTCCCGGCGTTCTCGGTCCAGTACCACCCCGAAGCCGCGGCCGGCCCGCACGACGCGGCCCCCCTGTTCGACGATTTCGTTTCGCTCATGGAGAAGCGGTCGTGAGTCTCACGACCGGCATCGAGCGGCTCCGGATCCGGAACTTCCGGGTACTCCGGGACGTCGAGCTGGACGGCCTCACGCCGGTGACGGCGCTGCTCGGGCCGAACGGGAGCGGGAAGTCGACCGTGTTCGACGCGCTGGACTTCCTCTCCGAGTCGTTTCGAGTCGGGCTGCGCTCGGCATGGGACCGTCGCGGGGGTGCCGCCGAAATCGTCACGCACGGCGCAGCCGGGCCGGTCGAGATCGAGGTGATCTGCCGGATTGTGAACTCGGTTGGTGGGTATCGGCTCGTCATCGAGCACAATGATGACGAGCCGATGGTCCGCGAAGAGAAGCTGACTTGGCAGCCGGAGGGTGCGGAGGCTCCTTACGACCTCCTGCACTTCCGGCAAGGGGTGGGCGGAGTCGCCCGTGCCGGAGCGTGGGAACTCATCGAGCTGGCCGGGCCCGATCTGCTCGGTGTGAGTGTGGTCAGCCAACTGGCCAGAGATGCCGAAATCCGTAGGTTCCACCGATTCATGATCGGAGTCGGCCTCTCGGATCTGAGCCTCGATGCGATGCGTAAAGGCGCTAAGGATGACAAGACCTTCCGGCTGAAGCCGGAAGGCCAGAACCTCGGCGCCGTTATCCGGCAGCTACGCGGGTCCTCCCGCGAGTGGGAGGGCATCCGGGCTTCTCTGCGCAGGTATGTGCCGGGATTCGATGACATCGAACCCCTGCGGCAGGGCGACGGAGCCTGGATCGTCCGCCTACGCGAGCAGGGTTCGGAAGAGCTCATCGCCCCGGAGAACATCTCCGACGGAACACTTCAGCTGCTCGGCTATCTGGTCGCGCTCCAGAGTGATACCTCAGTGTTGCTGGTCGAAGAGCCGGAAAAGCAGGTTCACCCGAGACTGCACTACCGACTCGCCGAGGACATGCGAGGTGCGGAAGCCGGCGGCCAGTTCATGGTTGCCACACATGCGCCTGAGTTCGTCGACGCTCTGCACCCGGACGAGGTCTGGATGCTGTTTCGCGACGAGTCCGGCTTCGCTCAGGCTCGGCGAGCGGCGGACATCCCCCAGCTGATGGCCATGGTCGACAGCGGAGGACTGCTGGGAAGTCTCTGGACCGAGGGGTTCTTCGGCATCGGTGATCCCCTCGACCGGCCGGGGCGGCCACAGTGATCCACGTCGAGATCCTGGTGGAGGAGCCTTCGGCGGAAGCAGTGTTGAAGACGCTGGTTCCGAAGATCGTCGGTGAGGACGTGTCCTTCGCCGTCCGGCGCTTTCAAGGCAAGCAGGATCTGCTGAAGCGGTTGCCCGGAATTCTGCGCGGGTTCGCGGCCAGGATCGCGTGGGAGGCGCTTCGGGTCGTCGTGCTCATCGATCGGGACGCCCAGGACTGCCGGGAACTCAAGCGCCATCTCGTCGCGGCGAGTGAGGAAGCGGGACTCCCATCCGAGTTCGTCCTGCATCGCGTGGTGATCGACGAGCTGGAGTCCTGGTTTCTCGGCGACGTCCCGGCCCTGTGCGAGGCATACGACAGGGTTCCGAAGGATTTGGCCAAACAAGCGCGCTACCGCGATCCCGACGACACCGGTAAGGCGTCGCGTGCGCTGGAGGACCTCCTCCGGTCCAAGGGATACCTCCGCGACCGCTTGCCGAAGGTGGCAGCAGCTGAGGCGATCGCGCCCCACATGGACATCGAGAACAACCGATCCAAAAGCTTTCAGGTCTTCCGCGACGGCTTGCGGCGCCTGGTGAAAGAAGGAAACTGATGCCGAAGAGGACGGACATCCAGCACGTGCTGGTGATCGGCTCCGGGCCGATCGTGATCGGGCAGGCCGCGGAGTTCGACTACTCCGGTACCCAGGCCTGCCGGGTGCTGCGCAGCGAAGGCCTGCGCGTCTCCCTGGTGAACTCGAACCCGGCCACCATCATGACCGACCCCGAGTTCGCCGACGCCACCTACATCGAGCCGGTGACGCCGGACTTCGTCGAGAAGGTCATCGCGGCGGAACGCCCCGACGCCATCCTCGCGACCCTCGGCGGGCAGACCGCGCTCAACTGCGCCGTCGCGCTGCACGAGCGCGGGGTGCTCGACAAGTACGGTGTCGAGCTGATCGGTGCCGACATCGACGCCATCCAGCGCGGTGAGGACCGGCAGAAGTTCAAGGACATCGTGCGCACCATCGGCGCCGAGGTCCCGCGCTCCCGCGTCTGCCACGACATGGACGAGGTCCGCGAGACGGTCAAGGACCTCGGGCTGCCCGTCGTCATCCGGCCGAGCTTCACCATGGGCGGGCTCGGGTCCGGCATGGCGCACACGCCCGAGGACCTCGAGCGGCTCGCCTCCACCGGGCTCACCGAATCTCCCGTCACCGAGGTGCTCATCGAGGAGAGCGTGCTCGGCTGGAAGGAGTACGAGCTCGAGCTGATGCGCGACAAGAGCGACAACGTCGTGGTCGTCTGCTCGATCGAGAACGTCGACGCGATGGGCGTGCACACCGGCGACTCGGTCACCGTCGCGCCGACCATGACGCTCACCGACCGCGAGTACCAGGTCATGCGGGACGTCGGTATCGCCGTGCTGCGCGAGGTCGGCGTCGACACCGGTGGCTGCAACATCCAGTTCGCGATCAACCCGGCCGACGGCCGGATGGTCGTCATCGAGATGAACCCCCGCGTGTCCCGAAGCAGCGCCCTCGCCTCCAAGGCGACCGGCTTTCCGATCGCCAAGATCGCCGCGAAGCTCGCCATCGGCTACACCCTCGACGAGATCCAGAACGACATCACCGGTGAGACGCCGGCGTCGTTCGAGCCCGCGCTGGACTACGTCGTCGTGAAGATGCCGCGGTTCGCCTTCGAGAAGTTCCCGGGCGCGGACCCGACGCTGACCACGACGATGAAGAGCGTCGGCGAGGCGATGTCGTTCGGCCGCAGCTTCCCCGAGGCGCTCGGCAAGGTGATGCGGTCGATCGAGACGAAGGCGACCGGGTTCTGGACGCTGCCCGACCCCGAAGGCGCGACGGTGGAGTCCACTTTGGACTCCCTGCGCACCGCGCACGAAGGCCGGCTGTACGAAGTGGAACGCGCGCTGCGGCTGGGCGCCAGCGTCCAGCAGGTGCACGAAGCGAGCGGCATCGACCCGTGGTTCATCGACCAGATCGCCCTCATCGGCGAGGTCGGCGCCGAGGTCCGCGACGCGCCCGTGCTGGACGGCGATCTGCTGCGCCGCGCCAAGCGCACCGGGCTCTCGGACCGCCAGGTCGCCGCCCTGCGCCCGGAACTGGCCGGCGAGGACGGCGTCCGCGCGCTGCGGCACCGCCTCGGCGTGCGGCCGGTGTTCAAGACCGTCGACACCTGCGCGGCCGAGTTCGCCGCCAAGACGCCGTACCACTACTCGGCCTACGAGTCGGATCCCGACGCGCAGTCCGAAGTGGCCGTCCAGAGTGCCAAGCCGAAGGTGCTCATCCTCGGCTCGGGCCCGAACCGGATCGGCCAGGGCATCGAGTTCGACTACTCCTGCGTGCACGCGGCGATCGCGTTGCGCGAGGCCGGGTTCGAGGCCGTCATGGTCAACTGCAACCCGGAAACCGTGTCCACCGACTACGACACGTCCGACCGGCTGTACTTCGAGCCGCTGTCCTTCGAGGACGTCCTCGAGGTCGTGCACGCCGAGCAGGCGTCCGGCACGGTCGCCGGCGTGATCGTGCAGCTCGGCGGCCAGACCCCGCTGGGGCTGGCGAAGAAGCTCGCCGACGCCGGGGTCCCGGTGGTCGGGACGCCGCCGGAGGCGATCAACCTGGCCGAGGACCGCGGCGCGTTCGGCGAGGTGCTGACCGACGCCGGGCTGCCCGCGCCGCGCTACGGCACGGCGACGTCCTTCGAGGGCGCCAAGCGGATCGCCGACGAGATCGGCTACCCGGTGCTCGTCCGGCCGTCGTACGTCCTGGGCGGGCGCGGCATGGAGATCGTCTACGACGAGGAGACCCTCGCCGGGTACATCAGCCGCGCCACGGAGATCAACCCCGAGCACCCGGTGCTCGTGGACCGCTTCCTCGACGACGCCATCGAAATCGACGTCGACGCGCTCTTCGACGGCGAGGAGCTCTACCTCGGCGGCGTCATGGAGCACATCGAGGAGGCCGGGATCCACTCCGGCGACTCCTCCTGCGCGCTGCCGCCGATCACGCTCGGCCACACGGACCTGCAGGCCGTCCGCCGCTCCACCGAGGCGATCGCGCGTGGCGTGGGCGTGCGGGGGCTCCTGAACGTCCAGTACGCGCTCAAGGACGACGTCCTGTACGTCCTGGAGGCCAACCCGCGCGCGTCGCGCACGGTGCCGTTCGTGTCCAAGGCGACGGCCGTGCCGCTGGCCAAGGCCGCCGCGCTGATCATGACCGGCTCGACGGTCAAGGACCTGCGCGAGAGCGGCGTCCTGCCGGCCGAGGGCGACGGCGGGCAGCTGCCGGCCGACTCGCCGGTCGCGGTCAAGGAAGCGGTCCTGCCGTTCCACCGCTTCCGCACGCCGGAGGGGCACGGCGTGGATTCCCTGCTGGGCCCGGAGATGAAGTCCACCGGCGAGGTGATGGGCGTCGACGTCTCCTTCGGCAAGGCTTTCGCCAAGTCCCAGAGCGGTGCCTACGGCTCGCTGCCGACGTCCGGGCGCGTGTTCGTCTCGGTCGCCAACCGCGACAAGCGTTCGCTGGTGTTCCCGGTGAAGCGCCTGGCGGACCTCGGGTTCGAGATCCTCGCCACGTCCGGCACCGCGGAAGTGCTGCGGCGCAACGGGGTCGCGTGCACCGTGGTGCGCAAGCACTACGAGGGGTCGACCGAAGCCGAGCCGAACATCGTGGACGTCATCCTCGACGGCGACGTCGACATGGTGATCAACACCCCTTACGGGAACAGTGGTCCGCGCGTCGACGGCTACGAAATCCGCACCGCCGCGGTCTCGCGCGACATCCCGTGCGTGACGACCGTGCAGGGCGCCGCGGCGGCCGTGCACGGCATCGAAGCGCTGATCCGGGGCGACATCGGGGTCAAGTCCCTGCAGGAGCTCCAGGCGGCGCTGAAGGCGCAGTCGTGAGCACGCGGGAGCGGTTCGGGGCGCGGCTGGCGAAAGCCGTCGCGGCCCGGGGCCCGCTGTGCGCCGGGATCGACCCCCACCCGGGCCTGATCGAGGCCTGGGGGCTCCCGGTGGACGCCTCGGGCCTGGAACGGTTCGCGCTGTCCGCCACGGAGGTCCTGGCGGCCCGCGCGGCGGTCGTGAAGCCGCAGTCGGCGTTCTTCGAAAGTTTCGGAGCGGCCGGCGTCCGCGTGCTGGAGCGGGTCGTCGAGACGGCCCGCGAGGCGGGCGCGCTGGTGCTGCTGGACGTCAAGCGCGGCGACATCGGCTCGACGATGGCGGCGTACACGGCGGCGTACGTGGCCGACGGGGCGGCGATCGCGGCCGACGCGATCACCGTTTCGCCGTACCTCGGGTTCGGCTCTTTGGCCCAATGCGCCGAAACGGCCGTTTCGGCGGGGCGCGGCATCTTCGTGCTTGCGCGGACTTCGAACCCGGAAGCGGCCGCGGTGCAGAACGCGAAGCTGCCCGACGGGCGCACCGTGGGGCAGTCGATCGTCGATTCCGCGGCGGCGCTCAACGCATCCGCGGCACCGCTCGGCGATGTAGGGGTCGTCGTCGGCGCCACCGTCGCCCCGGGTGACCTGGACCTCTCCGCGCTGAACGGTCCGGTGCTGGCCCCCGGTTTCGGGGCCCAGGGAGCCACTGTGGCCGATTTGAAGGCGCTTTTCGGAGCGGGACTGCCGGGTGTGCTGCCCGCGTCGTCCCGGGACATCCTGAAGCACGGTCCGGAGCAAGCGGCTTTGCGCCAAGCGGTCGAACGCGTCGCCGAAGTGCTGGCCGACCCGCAGGAAAACGGCCAATAGCAGGGCCCGGAACCGGGTCCCACCAGGCACCCCCGCATTGTGGCCGGTGCTCACGGGTGGGTACCGTCGCGTCACCCACCCAGATTTGAGAACTACCGGAGGAAAACGTGGCACTTCCCCAGCTGACAGAGGAACAGCGCGCTGCGGCGCTGGAGAAGGCCGCCGCCGCTCGCCGCATCCGTGCTGAGCTGAAGGAGCGGCTGAAGCGGGGCGGTACCACTCTGGTCGACGTGCTGAAGCAGGCCGAGGAGAACGAAGTCCTCGGCAAGATGAAGGTTTCGGCTCTGCTCGAGGCCCTCCCGGGCGTCGGCAAGGTCCGCGCGCAGCAGACCATGGAACGACTGGAGATCGCCCCCAGCCGTCGCCTTCGCGGCCTCGGCGACCGGCAGCGCAAGGCGCTGCTGGCCGAGTTCAGCGGCGAGTGAACGGCGCCGGTCGTGACTACCCGGTGAACCCGGGCACCGACCGCGGCAGTGAGCCGGTGGCGGGGGACATCCCCCGGCACCGGCTCACCGTCGTATCGGGGCCTTCGGGGGTCGGGAAGTCGAGCGTGGTGGGCGAGCTGCGGAAGCTGGAGCCCGACGTCTGGTTCAGCGTCTCGGTGACCACGCGCCAGGCACGCCCCGGTGAGGTCGAGGGGGCGCACTACCACTTCGTCGACCGGGCGGAGTTCGACGCCATGGTCGCCGACGGCAGGCTGCTGGAGTGGGCCGAGTTCGCGGGCAACCGCTACGGCACCCCGCGCGAGCCCGTCGAGAAGGCCCTCGCCGAGGGCCGCCCGGCCGTCCTGGAGATCGAGCTGCAGGGCGCCCGCCAGGTCCGCGCGGCGATGCCGGAGGCCCGGCTGGTGATGCTGATGCCGCCGTCGTGGGAGGAACTGGTCGGCCGGCTCACCGGACGCGGCACCGAAAGCGAGGCCGCGGTGCAGGCCCGGCTGGCCGAAGCGGAGCGCGAGCTGGCGGCGGCGGGGGAGTTCGACCACCGCCTCGTCAACGCCGACGTGCGGGAGGCCGCCGAGCACTTGCTAAACTTGATAACTGATCAGTCTTCCGACGAATCGGAGCACCACGCGTGACCAGCCAGATCGCTTTGACCGAAGAACTCGAGGGCATCACCAACCCCCCGATCGACGACCTGCTCGAGAAGGTCAGCTCGAAGTACGCGCTGGTGATCTATTCGGCCAAGCGCGCCCGCCAGATCAACGACTACTACGCCCAGCTGGGCGAGGGCCTGCTCGAGTACGTCGGCCCGCTCGTCGAGCCGGGCCCGCGCGAGAAGCCGCTCTCGATCGCGCTGCGCGAGATCCACGGCGGCCTGCTCGAGCACACCGAGGGTGAGTAAACCCAAGGTCGTCCTGGGCGTGGGCGGCGGGATCGCCGCCTACAAGGCCTGTGAGGTCCTGCGCGGGCTGACCGAGTCCGGTCACGACGTCCGCGTGGTCCCCACGGAAGCCGCGCTGAACTTCGTCGGCGCGGCGACCTTCGAAGCCCTCTCCGGGCACCCGGTGCACACGGGCGTGTTCACCGAGGTACCGGAGGTCCAGCACGTCCGCGTCGGCAAGGAAGCCGACCTCGTCCTGGTCGTCCCGGCCACGGCGAACCTCCTCGCCAAGGCCGCCCACGGCCTCGCCGACGACCTGCTGACGAACACCCTGCTCACCGCCCGGTGCCCGGTCGCCTTCTTCCCGGCGATGCACACGGAGATGTGGGAGCACCCCGCGACCCGCGACAACGTGGCCCTGCTGCGTTCGCGCGGCGCGATCGTCACCGAGCCGGACTCCGGCCGGTTGACCGGCGTCGACACCGGCAAGGGACGCCTCGCGAACCCCGCCGAGATCGTCGACCTGGCGCGCCTGCTGCTGGCCCGCCCCGACGCCCTCCCGCGCGACCTCGAAGGCGTCCGCGTCGTCGTGTCGGCCGGCGGGACGCGCGAGCCGCTCGACCCGGTCCGCTACCTGGGCAACCGCTCGTCCGGCAAGCAGGGCTACGCGCTGGCCCGCGTCGCCGCCCAGCGCGGCGCCGAGGTCACCCTGGTCACCGCGCACACCGTCGCGCTGCCGGACCCGGCGGGCGCGACCGTTTCGCACGTGTCGACGGCGGAGGAGCTGCGGCAGGCCGTGCACGCGGCGTCCGAGAGCGCCGACGTCGTCGTGATGGCCGCCGCCGTCGCCGACTTCCGGCCGGCGAACCGGGCCGACCACAAGATCAAGAAGTCGGACGACCAGCCCGACCCCGTCATCACGCTCGACCGCAATGCCGACATCCTCGCGGAATTGGTGCGAAACCGGCGTCCCGGTCAGGTCGTCGTGGGATTCGCCGCGGAAACCGGGGACGAGCACGGCGACGTTCTCGACCACGCTCGAGTCAAACTCAAGCGCAAGGGCGCGGATCTGCTGGTCGTGAACGCCGTCGGCGACGGAAAGGCGTTCGGCACGGAGGACAATTCGGGCTGGTTGCTCGGGTCCGACGGCACGGAAATCCCCATCCCCCTCGGCGCGAAAGCCGAACTGGCGTCCACTCTGTGGGACGCTGTTGTGAGCTTCATGAAGCGTTGACCGTCCCCCGAGCGATAGTCAGTACGCTTGCACAGGTAAGGGGTGCCTAACTTTCGGGGCATCCGACGACAAGGTGAGGAAGTGACGGCCACCGTGACCGCGTCTAGCAGCAGATTGTTCACCTCGGAGTCGGTGACCGAAGGGCACCCCGACAAGATTTGCGACGCCATCAGCGACTCGATCCTCGACGGCCTGCTCTCGAAGGACCCTCGAAGCCGCGTCGCGGTCGAGACCCTGATCACCACCGGTCAGGTGCACGTCGCCGGCGAGGTGACCACGGAGGCGTACGCCGACATCCCCACGATCGTCCGCGACGTCATCCTGAAGATCGGCTACGACTCCTCGGCCAAGGGCTTCGACGGCAACTCCTGCGGCGTCAACGTCGCGATCGGCTCCCAGTCGGCCGACATCGCCCAGGGCGTCGACACCGCCTACGAGTCGCGGGTCGAGTCCGACGAGGACGAGATCAACCGCCAGGGCGCCGGCGACCAGGGCCTGATGTTCGGGTACGCCTGCTCGGACACCCCCGAGCTGATGCCGCTGCCGATCGCGCTCGCGCACCGCCTCTCGAAGCGGCTGACCGCGGTCCGCAAGGACGGCGTGCTGCCGTACCTGCGTCCGGACGGCAAGACCCAGGTCACCATCGAGTACGCCGGCGACCAGCCGGTGCGCCTCGACACGGTCGTCGTCTCCTCGCAGCACGCCGACGGGATCGACCTCGACCGGATGCTCAGTGTCGACGTCAAGGAGCACGTGGTCGGCCCCGAGCTCGAAGGCCTGGGCATCGACACCTCCGGCGCGCGCCTGCTGGTCAACCCGACCGGCCGCTTCGTCATCGGCGGCCCGATGGGCGACGCGGGCCTGACCGGCCGCAAGATCATCGTCGACACCTACGGCGGCATGGCCCGCCACGGTGGCGGCGCGTTCTCGGGCAAGGACCCGTCGAAGGTCGACCGCTCCGCCGCGTACGCGATGCGCTGGGTGGCCAAGAACGTCGTCGCCGCGGGCCTGGCCCAGCGGACCGAGGTGCAGGTCGCGTACGCGATCGGCAAGGCGGCCCCGGTCGGCCTGTTCGTCGAGACGTTCGGGACCGAGACGGTCGACCCGTCGAAGATCCAGCAGGCCATCACCGAGGTCTTCGACCTCCGGCCGGCGGCGATCATCCGCGACCTCGACCTGCTGCGCCCGATCTACGCCCCGACGGCGGCGTACGGCCACTTCGGCCGGCCCGAGCTGGACCTCCCCTGGGAGAGCACGGCCCGAGCCGAAGCCCTCAAGGCCGCGGCCGGCGCCTGAGACCCGCAAGTCCGTGAATGGCACATTGAGGGACTAAGTGTCCCTCAATGTGCCATTCACGGCTTCTGGCGTGAGGGTTGTCGGAGGGGTCTGGTAGAGATCGTGGCGTGAGTAGCTCCGAGCCCGCCGCTCTCTGGGACCTCCCGGAGACGCCGCCCGCACCCAAGGCGGCCCCCTCGCGTGCCCGGAAACCGTCGAAGCCGGGGGCGAAGGCCAAGGGGGCGCAGAAGCCCGCACCCGAGCGGCCGGTCGCGCGGATCGTCGTCGACATCCCCCTCGCCCACCTGGACCGCACGTTCGACTACCTCGTGCCGGAGAAGCTGCACGAGACCGCCGTGCCCGGGTGCCGCGTCCGCGTCCGGTTCGCCGGGCAGCTCGTCGACGGCTACCTGATCGAACGCGGCGAGACCAGCGACTACGGCAGCAAGCTGGCCTTCCTCGACCGCGTCACCTCACCGGAGCCGGTGCTGCCGCCGTCGTTGCACGCGGTCTGCCGCGCGGTCGCCGACCGCTACGGCGGAACGCTGTCCGACGTCCTGCGCCTCGCGATCCCGCCCCGGCACGCGAAAGCCGAAGGGGAGCCGGCCGTGGCGCCGGCGGCGGCTTCTTCTGATGAGCCCGATACGGCGGCTTGGACGCGCTACCAGCGCGGTCCGGCGTTCCTGGAGGCACTGGGGGAGGGCAAGCCCGCCAACGCCGTCTGGCAGGCCTTGCCGGGCGAAGACTGGCCACGCCGGCTGGCCGAGGCCGCCGGAGTCGTGGCCGCGGCCGGCCGGGGCGCGGTGCTCGTCGTGCCGGACCACCGCGACCTGACCCGGGTCCACGAGGCGTGCGCGGCGGTCGTGGGGGAGGACGCCGTCGTGGCGCTGATCGCCGGCCTCGGGCCCGCGGAGCGCTACCGGCGCTGGCTGGCGGTGCTGCGCGGCGCGGTGCGGGTGGTGGTCGGCACGCGGGCGGCGATGTTCGCGCCGGTCCACGACCCCGGCCTGTTCGTGGTCTGGGACGACGGCGACGACCTGCACCTCGACCAGCACGCGCCGTACCCGCACGTGCGGGACGTGCTGATGGACCGCGCGCACGCGGCGAAGGCGTCCCTGCTGGTGGGGGGCTTCGCCCGGACGGCGGAGGCGCAGCTGCTGGTCGAGTCCGGCTGGGCGGCGCCGGTGCTGGCGGACCGCACGGTCCTGCGCTCCGCGGCGCCGCGCGTGACGCCGGTGGGCGAGGACTTCGACGTCGCCCGCGACGAGGCGGCGCGGGTGGCGCGCCTGCCGGCGGTGGCGTTCGAAGCGGCGCGCCAGGCGTTCGCGGCGGGCCACCCGACGTTGGTCCAGGTCCCGCGGCGCGGGTACGTCCCGGGCCTGGCCTGCGGCAACTGCCGCACACCGGCGCACTGCCGCCGGTGCGCGGGACCGCTGTCGCTGCCGGGCGGGTCGGTGGACGGGCAGCCGAAGCCCCCGGCGTGCCGCTGGTGCGGCGTCCCGGAGACGGCGTTCCGTTGCACGGCCTGCGGTTCGGTGCGGTTGCGAGCGGTGATCGTCGGCGCGAAGCGGACGGCGGAGGAGCTGGGCCGGGCGTTCCCGGGCATCCCGGTCCGCACGTCGGGAGCGGCGGAGGTGCTGGCCTCGGTTCCCGGGAAGCCGGCGCTGGTGGTGTGCACGCCGGGAGCGGAGCCGGTGGCCGAGGGCGGCTACGGCGCGGCGCTGCTGCTGGACGGCTGGGCGTTGCTGGGGCGTCAGGACTTGCGGGCGGGCGAGGAGGCGTTGCGCCGCTGGATGGCAGCGGCGGCGTTGGTGCGCCCCGCGTCTTCCGGCGGGCGAGTCATCGTCGGGGCGGAGGCGGGCATGCCGGTGGTCCAGGCACTGGTCCGCTGGGACCCGGCGTGGCACGCGGGTCAGGAGCTCGCGGAGCGGAGGGAGCTGGGCTTCCCGCCGGCGATGCGGATGGCGAGCGTGGAGGGAAGCCCGGACGCGGTCGCCGGGCTGCTGGCGGACTTGCCGTTGCCGTCGTCCGGCGAGGTGCTGGGCCCGGTACCGCTGGGCGAGATCGACGAAGAGGGCAACTCGGAGCGCGAGCGGGCGCTGGTCAGGGTTTCGCGCGCCGAGGGCAAGGCGTTGTCATCGGCGATCCACGCGGCGGCCGCCCGGCGGGACGCGAAGAAGGCCACGGAACCGATCCGCATCCAGCTGGATCCGCTGGACCTGATCTGATCGGCAGGACCGGAATCCGTGGCATACGCGCGAAATCCGCCGGATCAGCGGCCCAGCACCGTGCCCGGCAACGCATCCATCGCCGCCTGCGCGGATTCCTTGACCGGCAACGGAACCGCCGGACTGGTGCCGCCGGCCGCGGCGGCCGCGAGATCGATCACCTCGGCCGCGATCGCCTGGCGGCGGCCCTCGAAAGCCGGGTCCGTCAAGCCCGTCGGCTGGCCCAGCACCGGTGTGTGCAGGTGCCCGCCCGCCACCGACGTCAATCCGAGGCCGAGCCGGACCCGGTTCGCGCGGAACATCGATTCATTGCTGAGGTAATCTCCGCCACCCCCCGAAGCCGCGATTTCGCCCGGGGCGGGCGCGTCCGAGCGGCACACCGGCGTCCCCACGCCCGGTTGCGCGGGCCACACGCAGAACGCCTGGTTGAAGTTGACCGGGTACGCGCCGGTGACGGTCAGCATTCGCGGGTACGGCAGCGTCGTCTCGATGAACTGGACGTCCGGCTGGGGCCAGCCCGCGGCCGGCGGGACCCCGCCCGTCACGGAAACGTTGTTGTTGTCCGGGAAACCGCCGCGCCAGGCGCCCGCCCAGCGTTCGACGTCGAAGCGGCCCGGACGGCCCTGGCTGATCGTCATGACCACGTCCGGCCGCCGGGCGCGGTCGCGCAACGCCGTGCCGTACGCCGCTTCCACGATCCCCTCGTCGAAGTAGCCCCACACGACCGGGAAACTCACCGCCTGCACGACGGCGGGGCCGGCCGCCGTGTCGAGGACGCGGCCGTCCAGCTGCAAGGCCGACGCTCCCGCCGGGTTCGAGATGGTGATGCCGGAGCCGTCGAGCTGGAACGGGTCGAAGCCGCTCACCAGGACCCGCCGCGTCTTCCCGAGCGGGAACCGGACGTCGTCGAGACCGCGCGAGCCGCGGTCGAACGCGGTCAGCAAGCTGTCCCGCCGGGAGGGGAACGACGCCAGCTGCCGGATCGCGCTGCAGAGCTGCAGCCGCGCCCAGTAGAGCGGCCGGTCGTCGAACCGGTCGAGCGTCCCGAGATCCGGCCGCCGGCCCTGCGCCCGATCGACGGCCGTCCGCCACAGCCGATCGCCGGCTTGGGTGACAACGCGTTCGGCCCGGCGCGGAGTCCGTGCGGCGCAGAGGTCGTGCTTCACGTCGGCGACGAGCGGATCGAGCCCGGCGAGCCGGACGAGCTCGGGCCCGACGGCGGGGCCACCGGAGGGCAGGGTCGCGGTCAGGCGCTGTTCCTCGACGGTCAGCGGAACGGCCGGGTCGAAGCAGCCCGGCGCGGCGGTGGCCACCCCGGGGAGCGCGATCAGCGGAAGAGCGGCGAGCAGGGGGAGCAGAGCGGTCAGGCGCACGGGTTTCCCTCCACGGCGTGGGTGACGCGGTCGAGTCTTCCGCCGACCGCGCCACCCGCGTAACCCGCATTGGTCGGGAAGCGTCAGAGGGCCGCGCTCGCCGAGGCTTCGGTGGGCAGCCGCAGCCACCAGTTCGCGCGGGCCCGGATGACGGGCGCCCGGGCCCGCAAGAGCCGCAACCCGGCGCGGTCGCCCCTCATCCCCACCGCGTAGAGCGCGGCTCGCTGGGTGCTCCCGCCGGTCGGGTGGGCGGTGAGGACGTGGTGCCAGAGACGCAGGTCCGTCCGCCCGGGGAGGTGGGCCAGCGCCACGGCCGCCGCATTCCGCGCCGAGCTCCGCCGCAGCAGGTTCTCGACGACCGCGCGGTGCCGGAGGTCGCCGAGGCTGCCCAGCAAGTCCACGAGCACGTCGGGGCTCGTCGTGCGCCCACCGGTCAGCAGCGACGCGACGGAGTCGGCGAGGACTCCGCGAAACGGCGACGCGTGCAGGACGTTGACGGTGAGGATACGCAGGTCGCTGTCGGTGCTGGCCAGCGCTTGACGGAGAATTCGCGGGCCGAGCAGGTCTAGTTCGTGGTGTCGGGTCTGACTTCTGGCCAAGGCGGCGTGCAGTTCGGTAAAAACGGCCTCTCCCGCACGTCCCAGCGGTGCCGACCGCGCGCTCGGGCGGTGCCGGAGCAGCACGTCCGAAGCTGCTTCCCGCACCGGCGATGATGTCGACGCCCCGGCGCACAGCTCACGGGCGACGGCTTCGAGCCGGCGAACCGAGCCGGGTGTGTCAGGCGGCCGGGCCGCCCACGCGAAGAGGGCACCAAGCTGTTCGGCCTCGTTGCGCGGTTCGCACAGCAGGCGAAAGAGGCGGCGGGAGGCCGTCGGTGCCCGATTCGCGGCGAGCAAGGCGATCGGGTCGATGATCAGCTGGCAAGCCGGCTCGGTGACGAATTCTTCGGTCACCGCGACGAGCGCGGCGCCTCCCGCCGGGTGCTGGTGGACGCGCTGGAGTGCGGACAGCCGGAGCAAGTATCGCCAGCCCACGGAAAGGCACATTTCGGTGAGCAGCCGGTGGAGGAGGGTGTCCCAGACCGGCCGAGTGACTTTGCGCCGCGGCTGGGTGAGGGAAATGATGAGGTCGGCCCATTCCGCTGCGGAAACGGGATCGCGGCCGAGACATTTGTCGAGCAGTTCGTCACACCGCGGCGCGGTCCGCCGTCCCGCGGGGCGGTCCCGGTCGAGTGCGGTGATCACGGCCACCAACTCGCCTTGCGGGAGGTCGAAGAGCCGCTCGTACTGGCGTAGCGCCGGTGTCGGCACGGTGGACCGGGAGTTCTCCCAGCGGGAGATGGTGGCGTTGTCGACTGGTGGTCTGCGCACTGCCGCCGCCAGCTGACGGATGGTCAGGATGTCGGTTTCGCCGTACAGGCGCCACATCTTGAGCAACCAGGCCGCCAGTTGGCTTCGCTCAACTCGTGGCCACGGGTCGCGTCCTTGGTCATCGCCGAGCGAGGTCGGTCGTCCGCGGCTGACCGGTGGCATGAGGAGATTTCCCGAGCCGGCGGGCCGGGGAACGCCGCCGAACGGGTGCACCGGTTTCGCAGCAAAAGGCTTGAGGACGGCGCGCGCGGTTTACGGTTGGCCTTCGCCCTCGGAAGGAATCCGGTCATGGCTGTGAAGCGTGGGTTCATCTACAAATGCCCGTTCGGGAGCAACGGCTTCACCTCTCGAAAAGGTGATGAGGTGGTCGTCGTCCTGGTCGAGAAGTACGGCGACGGCGGCAAGGAATGCCTGGTCGCCGGCGCGCGGCAAAACGGTCCGACTTGGGAAGCGGATCTCGACCACGTCTACACGGTCGTGTCTGACAAGCTGAAGGGCGTTCAGCCGCTCCTCTCGGATCGCGACGTGGTTGAGGCGAAGAAGCACCTGGGAGAGCGCATCAGGACCACAAAATGATCCGAGAACGGGAGCACGCCCTGCGGAGTGGCGTGCTCCCGCTCGGGATCAGCCCGTCGCGAGGACCTTCAACCGCGAAATGTCCGCGCTGAACTGGTCCTGGTCGATAGGCGAAGAGCTGTACTGCCAGAACGTGTAGAAGCCCCAGTTGTACGGCAAAGTCCCCGCCGAAGACGCGTACCGCGCCACCCACAAGGGATTCGTCGAGCTGAAGTCACCCGTGTTGCCGGTGCACTGGCTCCACCAGCTCGTCGCCGTGTAGATCACCGGCCAGCGGGTCGTCTTCGCGTGGTACTCGTCGCTGAACGCCTTGATCCACGCCACCATCTGGGCCGGCGTCTTGCCGTAGCACGCGTTGTTCGGGCCCCACTCGATGTCGAGCGTGCCCGGGAGCGTCTTGCCGTCCTTCGACCAGCCGCCGCCGTGGGCGACGAAGTAGTCGGCCTGCGCGGCGCCGCCGGCCCCGTCCGGGCGGCCGTAGTGGTAGGCCCCGCGGATCATGCCGACGTTGTACGAACCCGTGTACTGCTGGCTGAAGTAGGCGTTCTGGTAGCTGGTGCCCTCGGTCGCCTTGACGTAGGCGAACTTCTTGCCCGCGCTCCAGTACGACGCCCAGTTGACGTTGCCCTGGTAGGAGCTGACGTCGATGCCGGGGACGCTCGCGTCCACCGACGCCGGCGCGAGTCCCGCCGGGGCCACCCCGTCGTGGGCGCGGATCGACGCGCCCATCTCGTGGTTGTCCGACGCGTCCGGGCCCGGGGAAGCCTGGGCGCCGGGGGCGGTCACGGCCAGCAGGGAGGCCGAAACCGCGACAGCGGCGCCGAGCAGGCGGCGCCACCTCCGTGGTGCAGTCATCTTCGGTTGTTCCTTTCGGTTGCCCTCGCGAACGCGCGGTGTGCAGGCCGCGCCGCATGATTCTGTTACATCGGGTACTCCAACGTCACTGCTCCATGTGAAGCAATTTCGAAGTCTGGGGAAATATGTGAAACATTGGCAAACCGGGCGAATCGGCCCGATCCGCGCCCTTTGGCGTCTTGAAGCCGCCTGATCGGAGGGGCAGACTCGCCCGCATGCCCGCGCTCCGGAGTCGCACCCTCGTCATCGCCGCGGCGGCCGCGGTCCTCACGACCGTCGCCGCCGGACCCGCCACCGCCGCCACCCCCACGCCGAAGTCCCCGGTCGCCGTCGGGTTCGGGGGCGCTGTGGCCAGCATCGACGCCGACGCCACCGCGATCGGCACGAAGGTCCTGCGCGACGGCGGCAACGCCGTCGACGCGGCCGTCGCGGTCGCCGCCGCCCTCGGGGTCACCGACCCGTTCTCCGCCGGCGTCGGCGGGGGCGGGTTCTTCGTCTACTACGACGCGAAGACCCACCGCGTCCACACGCTCGACGGCCGCGAGACCGCGCCGAAGACCGCCGACGCGAACCTGTTCGTCGAGAACGGCCAGCCGCTGCCGTTCAACGACGCCGTCACCAGCGGGCTCAGCGTCGGCGTCCCCGGCACGCCAGCGACGTGGTCCGAGGCGCTGCGCAAGTGGGGGACGCGCTCGCTGGCGAAGTCCCTGAAGCCCGCGGAAGACCTGGCGCGCAAGGGTTTCGTCGTCGACTCGACGTTCCAGACGCAGATCGCGAACAACGCCGCGCGGTTCGCCGCCTTCCCGTCGACGCGCTCGCTGTACCTGCCCGGCGGCGCCCCGCCGGCGCCCGGGAGCGTCTTCCGCAACCCCGACCTCGCGAACACGTACGCGCAGCTCGAACGCCAGGGCGTCGACGCGCTGTACCGCGGCCCGATCGGCGCCGACGTCGCGAAGACCGTCCAGCAGCCGCCGAAGGACCCGGCCTCGACGCTGAACGTGCGGCCCGGCAAGCTCAGCACCGCGGACCTCGCCGCTTACCGCGCCATCGAGCGCGACCCGACCCACACGCGCTACGAAGGCCTCGACGTCTACGGCATGCCGGCGCCGTCCTCGGGCGGGCTCACCGTCGGCGAGGCGCTCAACATCCTCGAGAACTTCGACCTGAAGCACGTGAGCAAGGCCGACTACCTGCAGTACTTCCTGGAGTCGACGCGGTTCGCCTTCGCCGACCGCAACCGCTGGATCGGCGACCCGGCCGTGATCGACGTCCCGGCGCGCGAACTGCTGAGCCAGCGCTTCGCCGACTCGCGGGCGTGCCTGATCTCGAAGGACAAGGCCGCGACCAGCCCGGTCGCGCCGGCCGACCCCCGCCACCCGGCTCGGTGCGCCGCGGGCGCCAGCCCCGCGCCGACGCCGTACGAGGGCGAGAACACCACGCACCTGACGGTCGCCGACAAGTGGGGCAACGTCGTCGCCTACACGCTGACCATCGAGCAGGAGGGCGGGAGCGGGATCGTCGTGCCGGGTCGCGGGTTCCTGCTCAACAACGAGCTGACCGACTTCTCGTTCACGCCGGTGACGCCGGGCGTGCCCGACCCGAACCTGCCCGGTCCGGGCAAGCGGCCGCGCTCGTCGATGGCGCCGACGATCGTGCTCGACCACGGCCGCCCGTTCTTCGCGACCGGCTCGCCGGGTGGCGCGTCGATCATCACGACGGTGCTGCAGGTGATCCTCGGCCGGCTCGACCGCGGGCTGTCCCTGGAGGACGCGATCGCGGCACCGCGGGCGTCGCAGCGCAACTCGGCGGCCGCCCAGGTCGAGCAGGCGTTCCTGGACCAGCCGGAGACGGCGGACCTGAAGGCCCGCGGCCAGGGCTTCTCGACGGCGCCGGCGGAGATCGGCGCGGCAACGGGAGTGGAGCGCCTGCAAGACGGCCGCTGGCTGGCGGCGGCGGAACCGGTCCGCCGCGGCCAGGGCGCGGCCCAGGTGGTGTGGCCGGCCCGCTGGTAGCTCAGGCTTCGAGAGCCCAGCGGACGTACGGCGCCTTCGGGACGAACCCGGCCCGCTCGAACACCCCGGAGGCGCCCGACGGGCTCGCCGAGTCCACGACCAGGCTCGCCCGGTCGTAACCCCGCTCCTTCGCGGCGCTCGACGCGTGCGCCAGCAGGGCCGTCGCGATGCCGCGGCGACGGTGCTCCGGGAGCGTCCCGACGATCATGAAGTGCGCGTCGCGAACTCCGGTGGCCTCGGTGTCGGCGTCCCAGGACAGGGTCACCAACAGGCCCACCGGGACCCCGGCGGCGTCCCGGTGCAGGAAGCTGACCTCGGGTCGGAACGTCTGGTTGACGATCTTGTTCCGCCACATGTCCGGTGGCATCGGCACCGCGCCCCAGCAGTCCGCGAACGCGGCGTTCCGGACGCGCCGGAAGTCCTCGTCCGTCTCCTCCGACCACGGCTCGATCCGCGCGTTCACCGGCGCGACGTCCCCGAGCGGGCGCTCCATGCGCCGGAAGAACCGCACCGGCGCGAAGCCCTGGGACCGCATCAGCTCGGCCAGGCCGGCGATGTGCTCGGGCCGGTGGACGTCCACCGCGAGCCGCAGCCCCGGGTGGTGCCGGGCGTGCAGGACCTTCGCGGCGGCCACTCCCGCTTCGACGAGGGCGGTGCCGATACCGCGGCGACGGTGGTCCGGGTGCACGCCACCGTCCAGGAAGACCCGGTGGACTTCGGCCGCGGTCGGCTTGTAGCGGATCTTCATGTAGCCGATCATCGTGTCGCCGGCGAAGGCCGCGAGGCTCCCGCGCGCCAGGTCCACGCGCGAGGCGCCGACCCGGCTCACGACGTCGGCGGCGCGGAGCGCATCGGCCGACCCGCCGCCGAGGCCCCGAACGCAACCCCCACCCTCTCCGGGGGGCGTCCCCAGTCCAGCGTATCGGTGGTCGCCGGCGGAAAGGCGGGAAAGGGCCGTGGCAGGAGCCGGTTGTCCACATCGCGGCGGGGGTGTGGACAACCACAGCGCGCTCTGTCGGAGGGGGCCTTCTAGACTCGGGCCCGATGTTCCAGCCACCTGAACCCTCCCCACCGGGGGTGGGCCGATGAAGCTCGTCTTCGCCGGCACCCCCGAGCCGGCCGTCCCGGCGCTGCGCGCCCTGCTCGACTCCGGCCGCCACGAGGTCGTCGCCGTCGTCACCCGCCCGGACGCGCAGGCCGGCCGCGGCCGCCGCGTCGTCCGGTCACCCGTCGGCGCCCTCGCCGACGAGCACGGGATCGAGGTCCTGACGCCCGCGCGCGCCGGCGATCCGGCCTTCCTCGCGCGCCTGACCGAGCTGGCGCCGGACGCCTGCCCGGTCGTCGCCTACGGAGCGTTGCTGCCGCAGGCCGCCCTCGACATCCCGCGCCTCGGCTGGGTGAACCTGCACTTCTCGCTGCTGCCCGCGTGGCGCGGCGCCGCGCCGGTGCAGGCCGCCATCCGCGCCGGTGACGAGATCACCGGCGCGTCGACTTTCCGGATCGTCAAGGAGCTGGACGCGGGTCCGGTCTTCGGCGTCGTCACCGAGGCGATCGGCGCGACCGACACCGCCGGCGGCCTGCTCGGGCGGCTCGCGGAGTCCGGGGCCAAGCTCCTGCTGTCCACCATGGACGGTCTGGCCGACGGCAGCCTGGTCGCCCGCGACCAGCCCGCCGAGGGGACGACCTACGCGCCGAAGGTGACGGTCGAGGACGCGCGCGTGTCCTTCGCCGACCCGGCCTCGGCGGTCGACCGGCAGATCCGGTCGGTCACCCCGGACCCGGGCGCGTGGGCGGAGTTCCGCGGGGAACGGCTGAAGCTCGGCCCGGTCTCGGTGCTCGACGAACCCGGCCCGCCGCCGGGCGAGATCGTGGTCGAACGCAAGCGGGTGCTGGTCGGGACGGCGACGAAGCCGTTGCGGCTCGGCGAAGTCCAGGCACCCGGCAAGAAACGGATGGCGGCCACCGACTGGGCTCGCGGATCACGCATCGAGCAGGGAGAACGCCTCCGGTGAACGACCACAGGGAACGACGTCCGTCACGGCCGCAGCGGGGCCGTCCCGCGCCGCGCAAGGAAGGGCCGCGCCGGCCGCCGGCGGTGGACCCGCCGCGTCAGGCCGCTTTCGACGTCCTCGCGGCGGTGCGAACGAAGGACGCCTACGCCAACCTCGTCCTGCCCGACCTGCTGCGCGAGCGGCGGATCTCCGGCCGTGACGCCGCACTGGCCACCGAACTCGCGTACGGCGCGTCGCGGGCGCAGGGCCTGCTCGACGCCGTCATCGCCGCCTGCGCCGAGCGTCCGCTCTCGCAGACCGACCCGGCGGTGCTCGACGCGCTGCGGCTCGGCGTCTACCAGCTGCTGCGCACCCGCATCCCCGAGCACGCCGCCGTGACGTCCACTGTGGATCTCGTGCGCGCGGAAGCCGGTTCGTGGGCAACGGGTTTCGCGAACGCCATCCTGCGCAAGGTGTCCGAAAAGGACGAAGCGGCGTGGCTGGACGAGCTCGCGCCGGACGAGGCCACCGACCCGATCGGTGCCTACGCGCTGCGCACCGCGCACCCCCGCTGGGTCGCCCGGTCGTTCGCCGAAGCGCTGGGGGACAAGGGCGAGGGCCTCAAGGCCGCGCTCGAAGCCGACGACACGCGGCCCGAGGTGCACCTGGTCGCCCGCCCCGGCGAGATCAGCGCCGACGAGCTGGCCGCGATCACCGGCGGCGACCCGGCGCCGTACTCGCCGTACGGCGTGCGCCTGCCCGCGGGCGCAGGCGACCCGGCCGACGTCGAGCCGGTCCGTGAGCGGCTGGCCGCCGTCCAGGACGAGGGCAGCCAGCTGTGCGCGATCGCCGCGACGAAGGTGCCCCTGGAGGGCTCCGACGAGCGGTGGCTCGACCTGTGCGCCGGCCCCGGCGGCAAGGCGGCGTTGCTCGGCGCGCTGGCGGCGTTGAGCGGGGCGACCGTGGACGCCGTCGAGAAGGCGCCGCACCGCGCGAAGCTCGTCGAGAAGGCCACGAGCGGGCTGCCGGTGAAGGTGCACGTCGGCGACGGGCGCGAAAGCGGCCTGGAGCCGGGCTACGACCGGATCCTGGTCGACGCGCCGTGCAGCGGGCTCGGCGCCCTGCGGCGGCGGCCGGAGGCGCGCTGGCGCCGCCAGCCGTCCGACGTCGCGGACCTGACGAAGCTGCAGGGCGAGCTGCTCGCGGCGGCGTACGAGCTGCTGCGGCCGGGCGGCGCGCTGACGTACGTCGTCTGCTCGCCGCACCTGGCCGAGACCGAGGGCGTCTTCGGCGAGACGGCGCGGCGGCTGAAGGCCGAGGTGCTGGACGCGCGCGAGCTGTTCCCGGGCGTGCCCGAGCTGGGCGACGGGCCGTACGTCCAGCTGTGGCCGCACCGCCACGGCACGGACGCGATGTTCTGCGCCGTGCTGCGCAAGCCGTGAGGGACCTCGGGCTGGTAGCGGGCTCGTGCGGCGGACTGGACACCCGGTTCGCCGCCGAGCTGGTCCGGCCCGCCACCGAGCGCGGCTGGCGCCCGGCGATCACGCTGACGCCGACGGCTTCGCGCTGGCTGGAATCGACGGGCGCGCTGGCCGAGGTGGCCGAGTCGGTGGAGCTGCCGGTGCGCAGCGTCTCGCGGTTGCCGGGGGAGCCGCGGCCGCACCCGGACCCGTCGGTGTTCCTGTTCGCGCCGGCGTCGGCGAATTCGGTGACCAAGCTGGCGTTGGGGATCGCGGACAACCAGGCGCTGACGGTGCTGGGGGACGTCCTGGGCGCGCCGGGGATCACGATCGTGGTGGCGTACCAGATCCAGGACACGCGGGTGTTCCACCCGGCGTGGCAGCGCCACCTCGACACCCTCGCGGGGGCCGGGGTGACGCTGCACCGGTTGAACGTCGGGCGTCCGTGGACGGAAGCCTTGGACCTGCTGCCCTGAGCGGCACCTGCGCGGATGCCGATCGCCTGGATGACGGCGGCTTGGATGACGTGAAAGATGCAGACCTCATCGGGCTCGAATTGTCCACAATTTGACCACGGTTAGAGGCTTGCTGTCGTGAAGAGCCTCTGGTAAAAAATCACCACAGTCGCGCCGGGGAGGGGCGACCTGGTTCTCGGGGGTCTGTGGCTTCGTTGAGTGATCCGATGCTTGCCCTGTTGGCTATTTTGGCGTGGCCGATCGTTGCTGTGATTACGGTTTTCACGGTTGGAGTTCTTGTTAGTCGTGCCCTGCGTGGTGAACGTCAGCACTTGCGTTCGGTCCACTATGGTCGTATCCAAGCGAAAGCTACTGTCGACGTTCTCGACGGAATTCTCGACGCTGCAATCGCTTTGAACGCGCAGTACGCGCATCGCGAAGTGGATCCTGCAGTTCATCTTGCCGGTGCGCTTCGTATCAGTCCAGTGGATTTCACCTCTTCGGCTTTGGAGGTCGGACGGGCGGTCCGTGCCGGGAATGTCACTATTATCGACTTTGCGCAACTGGAGGTTGAGGATGCCCGACGGCTGGCTGATTTTTGTGGCGGGCTCGCATGTCATTCGGAAGCGTGGTTGTTTCGACCCTCGGTCACGACATTGATCGTCACACCACCGCGTCGCGCCTGATTGTTGTCCAGAGTTGGTCCAGTGTCGTCATGGAGCGTTGAATCGTGACAGTGAATGAGCATTTGCTCAGCATGACTCATCAGATCAGAGTGATCGAACACAAGCTCGCCGTGGCTCGTCGGAGGCAGCGGTGGTCCAACATCGCCCTTGTCTTCGGGCCGGTGCTCCTGATCTTCCTTTATGTCATCGCCTGGCTCCCGGCGATCAGTCGAACCGTGTTGATTGCTGTCTACATCCCGGCTCTGCCGATTGTGGTCGCCAGTTGTTTCGCGTCTTACCTGCTCAAGAGAAATCCGGGCGGCCCCCTGGTGCCTGGGGAAGGTGGTCGTCGGGTTCGCGAGAGCGAAGGAGCTTTGGAGCTTGAACTGGCGCGCGAGCGGGACGCGCGCAAGCAGGTTCTGGCACAAGCGGACGTCGAGCCGAAGGTCCGAAAGATCACCTATAAGGAAGACGCGTACTCTGACGTCGATCAACTTCGCGAGGAGAGCAAGAAATATCGAAGCGTCAACAATATGCTCCAAGGTTTTTTGATCATCGGTTCTTTGGCTGCCACTGCTGCCTCTGCGATTGCCGCAGAAGTTGTTGTCATCCGCTGGGTGACGCTTGGGATCACGTTCTTTGTCGGCATATCAAGCGGCTTCATGGGCTACTTCAAGTACAAGGAGCGGAGCTTCTACCTCCAGCAGACCGCCGACGCCATCGAACAGGAGTGGGAGGCTGTCGAGATCGGCGTCGGTCGATACAAGAAGCTGTCCGAGGAAGATGCACTGGCGGAGTTCGTCGAAGAGGTGCACCGGCTGAAGAGCGAACAGAAGAAGCGGCAGCAGAACCTCGAGCAGCCGCCGGAGGGGCGGAATCCGAACGACGGCTGATCGCCCGACCGACGTGCTCGACCTACTGCACTACGAACACGCCGCCGCGTCGGTGGCGGCCAGCAGGTGGCCGTTCGCCTCGGCCGGGGTCGGGTTCTGGTTCAGCACCACCGTCACCCGGCGGCCGCCCGGGGCCACGCCCGCCAAGTTCGTGAAGCCGATGATCCCGCCCTCGTGGCCCCAGAACTCCCCGCACGACAACGGAATGCTGCCCAACCCCAACCCGTAGCGAGCCCCCGGCACACCGAGGTCGGCCGGCACCGTGCGCTTCATCTCCGCCAGCTCCGCCGGCCGCAGCAACCGGCCACCCAGCAGCGCTCCGTAGAACCGGTCCAAATCGGCCGGTGTCGAGACCAGACCGCCCGCCGCCCCCGCGATCGTCGCGTCGAAGTCGCTGAAATCCACCCGGTCCGGTGTGTAGCCGACCGCGTGCGGGTCCGGCAGCTTCTCGTCGCCCCGGCGCGGCAAGTACGTGTCGCGCAAGCCGAGCGGCCGGGTGATCCGCTGGGCGATCAGGTCACCCAGTGCCTTCCCCGTCACCTTCGAGGCGAGCATCCCCGCCACGATGTAGTTCGTGTTCGAGTACGACCAGCTCGTCCCGGGCGGGAACAGCGCCGGGTGCTGCAGCGCCATCGCCACCAGCTCTTCCGGCGAAGCGCCGCGGTGCCGCAACGCCTCCGGGTCGCTCAGGTCGAAGTCCTGCAGGTAGTCGGGAATCCCGCTCGTGTGCTGCAGCAGCTGCCGGACGGTGATCCGCCGATCGGGCAGCAGCCCCGGCAGGTACCGCTCGACCGGCGCGTCCAGCTTCACCCGGCCCTCGCCGGCCAGCTGCAGCACGACCGTCGCCACGAACGACTTCGTGACGCTGCCCGCCCGGAAAGAACCGTTGCGCGGGAACGGTTTCCCCGTGGTGACGTCACCCTTGCCGCTGCGCGTGACCCGCGTCCGCGGGCCGTCTTGCACGACCGCCGCCGCGCCCGGTACGCCGTCCTGGGCGGTGAGCACGTCCAACCGAGCCTGCACCGGCGAGCCGGCGGCCAACGCCGGTGCCGCCGTGGTCGCCGCCAGCAGCACGACCAGTGTGCCGGCCGCGATGATCCGCACTGACTTCCGCATGAAAAACCCCCTGGTGTCTCGGTGCTCCCCACGCTAGGGAGCCGGAACACCAGGGGGCATGGGGCAGGCCGCCGGAAACGTCCGGGGGCCTGCCCCACCGGATCAGCGCAGCTTCAGCGCGCGCTTCAGGGTGCCGAACACGTCGGTCTGGTTGGTCAGCCCGACGATGTTGGCGGCCTGCGGGCCGAGGCCCGCGATGCGCACCTGGGTGCCGGTGTGCGACTGCGAGCCGCCGGTCTCCGCGGTGCCGTAGGCCAGGGTCATGTTCGCGCCCTCGTTGGTGACGAGCGTCGCGGTCAGGCCCGGGGTGGCCGTCGGCTCGACGATCTGGCTGCTGTGGCCGTGGTCGGCCGTCACCAGCACCAGCGTGTCGGGGTGGCTGCGGGCGAACGCCGTGCCCGCCGCGATCGCCGCGTCGAAGTCGATCGTCTCGCCGATCTGGCCGCACGGGTCCGCCGCGTGGTCCTGCTTGTCGATGCTCGCGCCCTCGACCTGGAGGAAGAAGCCCTTGTCGCTGCGGCGGTCGTCGAGCAGCTCGAGGGCCTTGCGGGTCTGGTCGGCCAGCTTCGGCTGGGTCTTCGGCAGGTTCGCGTTGGTGGCGCAGCGGGTCGGCGCGGTGCCGCCGTGGACGGCCGCCGGGCCGGTCCAGTTCACCGGCATGTTGCCGTCGGCGAACAGGCCGAGGACCGGCTTGCCCTTCGGCGCCTTCGCCAGGTCCGCCGCGGTGGTGACGACCTGGTAGCCGGCCGCCTTGGCCTGGTCCAGCACGGGCTTGCCCTTGAACTTGCCGGCCGTCACGGGCTGGTTGAAGTACTTCGCGCCGCCGCCCAGCAGGACGTCGGGGCGGGTCTGCACCAGCTGCTCGGAGATCGAGCCGAGGCCGCCGTTCTCCTTGGCGTTCTTCGCGCACTTCGCGGTCGTCTCGACCGGGCCCTTGCAGTCGCGGTTGACGACGTGCGAGCCGAGCACGGCCGGGGTCGCGTCCTGGACCTCGGCGGTGGTGACGTCGCCGGTGCGCAGGCCGTTGCGCTTGGCGATCTCCAGGATCGTCGGGACGTCGTTGCCGTACGCGTCGACGGAGATGGCGCCGTTGTAGGTCTTGGTGCCGGTCGCCCAGCCGGTGCCGGACGCGGCCGAGTCGGTCACGTAGTTCGGCTTGGCCGGGTTGTTCTGCTCGACCGCGTACGTCGTGTAGTCGCCGGTCAGCGGCAGCTCGTCCATCGCGAGCCGGCCCGCGGCGCCGCGCTCGTAGTTGCGGGCGGCGGTGATCTCCGACTGGCCCATGCCGTCGCCGATGAACAGGATCACGTTGCGGGCGTGGCCGCCCTGGATCGCGGCGCGGACGTCGTTCGTGCGGTCACCGGTGCCGGCCGACGAACGCGCGTCGGCGGAGTCGGAGCCGTTGGTGGCGAGGGCGACCGGGGCGGCGGCGACCAGCGCGGCGCCGAGCGCGCCCGCGACCAGCCACCGGCGGCGGCCGGCGAACAGCGAAGCCATGTTTCTCCTCTTTGGGGGACTTCGGGGATTACGGCCCGGATTTCGGACACGGGCTATTAGTCCTCCCGCATGTGTGGTGCGTAGAAAGCGAAGGTGACCACCGGGTGGCCGCTGGCCGAACTCATGGCTTCCCGCGGGTGACCGGGAGCACGTCGGTTATTGACCGGCGAGATGACCCGGCCGCACGACGCCCGATTCGTACGCTATGACCACCGCGTGGCTGCGGTTGGCCGCGCCGAGCTTGCCGAAGACGTTGCCCACGTGGGTCTTCACGGTCTCCAGGCTGATCACCAGTTCGGTCGCGATGTCCTGGTTGGACAGTCCGCGCGCGACCAGCCGGAGCACCTCGGCCTCGCGCCGGGTGAGCGCTTTCGCGGCCCGCGCGTACCGCCCGCCGGGCGGCCGGGCGGTCACCAGCCGCCGGATCGCTTCGGGGAACAGCAGCGACTCCCCGGCCGCGACGGTCCGGACCGCGTGCGCGATCTCCTCCTTGCGCGCCCGCTTGAGCAGGAACCCGCTCGCCCCGGCCAGCAGCGCCTCGTGCACGTAGTCGTCGTTGTCGAACGTCGTGACGACGAGGACCTTCGGCGGGTCGTCGAGCGAGCCGAGCAGCCGCCGGGTGGCCTCGATGCCGTCGGTGCCGGGCATCCGGACGTCCATCAGCACGACGTCCGGCCGGGTGCGGCGCACCGCGGGCAACACCTCGGCGCCGTCGGCCGCTTCGCCGACCACGGGGATGCCCTGCTGCTCCAGCAGCGCCCGCAGGCCGGTGCGGACGAGCGGCTCGTCGTCGGCCAGGAGCACGGTGGGGCTCACGCGCCCGCCCGCAGCGGGATGGTCGCGGACAGCCGCCACCGCGGCCCGTCGGGACCCGCGTCGAGCTCGCCGCGCAGGGCTTCGACGCGCTCGGCGAGCCCGGCCAGGCCGCCCCGCCCCGGCCGCGGTTCGACGCCGGGCAGCGCGTTGACGACGGCGATCGCGAGCCGCTCGGCCCCCGCCTCGACGTGGACCTCGACGGTGCCCGGGCCGGCGTGACGCAACGCGTTCGTCAGGCCCTCCTGGACGATCCGGTAGCCCTCGCGCGACACGGCGGCGGGCAGGCCGGCGACGGGCCCGGTGACGGTCAGCCGGACGTCGACCCCGGCTTCGCGGGCACGCACGGCGAGGACGTCCACCTCGGCGAGCGTGCGGGTGGGCTCCTTCGCCGCCGGCTCCTCGCGCAGCAGGCCGAGCACGTGGTCGAGGTCCTCGAGGGCGGATCGGGACGCTTCTTCGATCGTGCCGAGCGCGCGCCGCACCTGGGCCGGGTCGGCCTCGACCAGATCGGCCGCCGCGGCCGCCTGGATGGTCGACGTCGTCAGCGTGTGCCCGATCGAGTCGTGCAGCTCGCGGGCCAGCCGGTTGCGCTGGGCGAGCACGGCGGCGCGGCGTTCGGCGAGCGCCGCGCGCTCGGTGTCGGACGGGCCCAGCAGCGCTTCGGCGCCGGTGCGGAACGCGCGGGTGGCGCCCGCGACCAGCACGAGCGCGCCGAAGAGCAGCACGACGCCGAACGGGACCGTCCACGCGCCGAGCGGGACGTCGTCCCAGAACAGGCTGATCGAGTCCTGGCCGCCGGCCAGCCACACCGCGGGGACGAGCAGGCCGAGCCCGAGGAACGCGAGCACGGTGAGCAGCACGCCGCTGAGCAGCGTGTGCAGGGCGAGCCACAGGCCCGAGCGCAGCCGCGTCCCGGCGCCGGGACGTCCGGCCGGCGCCGGGACCGCGGTCCCGAGCAGGAGGTTCGCCAGCCCGATGCCGGCGCGCCGCACCGGTCCGAGCAAACCCAGCAGGCCCGTGAGCACCGCGATGGCCACCAGGGCGAGCAGCGCCCGCACCCGTGAATCGGCTTCGACGGCGACCGCCGCGGCGAAGGCGAAGGGGGACACCGGCACCATCAAGAGGGCGCCCGCGACGGCGAACGGGAGGCCGCGGTAGCTGCCGAGCCGCGCCAGGGAGCGGAAGAATCCGGACATGCGGCGAGCGTAGGACGGCCGGTGTGGCCGCCGCCTCCCTCCGCGGAGCCAGATCCTGGTCACAACCGGTTAGTGAGCGTTAGCACGCTCCTCCTACACTCAGGACGTGGCAGACCGACCCCTGATCGCCCCCAGCATCCTGTCCGCGGACTTCGCCCGGCTCGGCGAGGAGATCGCCGCCGTGGCCGGCACCGGCGAGACCCGCGCCGACTGGGTCCACGTCGACGTCATGGACGCGCACTTCGTGCCCAACCTGACCCTCGGCCTCCCCGTGGTCAAGGCGCTGCTCAAGAGCACCGACGTGCCGATCGACTGCCACCTGATGATCGACGACCCGGACCGCTGGGCGATCGGGTACGCCGAGGCCGGCGCCTACAACGTCACCGTGCACGCCGAGGCCGCGAAGGACCCGGTCGCGCTGGCCAAGAACCTGCGCGCCGCGGGCGCGAAGGCCGGCCTGTCGATCAAGCCGGGCACCGCGCTCGAGCCGTGGCTGGACGCCCTGAAGCACTACGACACGCTGCTGGTGATGTCCGTCGAGCCGGGCTTCGGCGGGCAGTCGTTCATCGCCGAGGTCCTGGACAAGGTCCGCACCGCGCGGCGGCTGGTCGACACCGGGCACCTCAAGCTGGTCGTCGAGATCGACGGCGGGATCAACACCGACACCATCGAGCAGGCCGCCGAGGCAGGCGTCGACTGCTTCGTCGCGGGCTCGGCCGTCTACGGCGCCGGCGACCCGGGCAAGGCGGTCGCCGCGCTGCGCGAGCAGGCGGCCCGCGGCCGGGCGGGCTGACCGCGCGGCGGCACCGGGGAAGCCCCGGGGCCGCGGCGGGTGTTGGATGGAAGGACCGGCTCACAAGGAGGCAGCGGACGTGTTCACCGGCATAGTCGAGGAGATCGGCGAGGTCACCGCGGTCGAGCAGCTGACCAACGCGGCACGGCTGCGCGTACGCGGCCCGCTGGTCACCAGCGACGCCGGGCACGGCGACTCGATCGCGGTCAGCGGGGTGTGCCTCACGGTCGTCGAGGTCGGCGGGGGTGAGTTCACCGTCGACGTCGTCAACGAGACGCTGCAGCGCTCGAGCCTGGCCAAGGTCGCGACCGGCGACCGGGTCAACCTGGAACGCGCGACGCCCGCGGGCGGCCGGCTCGGCGGGCACATCATGCAGGGCCACGTCGACGGCACCGGGACGTTCCTCGGCCGCGACGAAAACGGCGTCACGACGTTCTCGCTGCCCGCGCACCTCGCGCGGTACGTCGTCGAGAAGGGCTCGATCGCGGTCGACGGGATCTCCCTCACCGTCGCGGCCGTCACCGACGACCGGTTCCAGGTGGCGTTGATCCCGACCACGCTCGAAGTGACGACCCTCGGCGGCCGGGAAGCCGGCGACCTGGTCAACCTGGAGGTCGACGTGGTCGCGAAGTACGTGGAGAAGCTGGCCGAGGCGCATATCCGCGACCAGGTGCAGAATCGGGACGGCGGCGGCACGGAGGAGCGGTCATGAGTGAGTCGAGTGCACCCACGCCCGAAGCGGGCTGGACCCCGTGCGGCACCGGGGCGGTGTTCGACGCCGACGCCATCGAGCGGGCGATCGCGGACATCGCGGCGGGCCGGCCGGTCGTCGTGGTCGACGACGAAGACCGCGAGAACGAAGGCGACCTCATCTTCGCCGCGGAGAAGGCGACACCGGAGCTGCTGGCGTTCATGGTCCGCTACACCTCGGGCTACGTCTGCGTGGCGCTGACCGAGGCCGAGGCCGACCGGCTGGACCTGCCGCCGATGTACCACACGAACCAGGACGCGCGCGGCACCGCGTACAGCGTCACGGTCGACGCCGCCGAGGGCATCAGCACCGGCATCTCCGCTGCCGACCGCGCGCACACGATCCGGCTGCTGGCCGACCCCGCGTCGACGGCGAAGGACTTCCGCCGCCCCGGGCACGTCGTGCCGCTGCGGGCGAAGGAAGGCGGCGTGCTGCGGCGCCCCGGGCACACCGAGGCGTCGGTCGACCTGGCCCGGATGGCCGGGCTCGCGCCCGCCGGCGTGCTCTGCGAGATCGTGTCGCAGAAGGACGAAGGCGACATGGCGCGCCGCGACGAGCTCGAGGTCTTCGCCGCCGACCACGACCTCGCGATCATCACCATCGCCGACCTGATCGCCTACCGCCGCCGCACCGAGAAGCAGGTCGAGCGCGTCGCCGAAGCCCGCATCCCGCTGTCCGCGGGCACGTTCCGCGCGGTCGGCTACGACTCGCTGCTGGACGGCATCGAGCACGTCGCGTTCGTCTACGGCGAGATCGGCGACGGCCAGGACATCCTGGTCCGCGTCCACTCCGAGTGCCTGACCGGCGACGTCTTCGGCTCGCTGCGCTGCGACTGCGGTCCGCAGCTGGAGGCGGCGCTGGAGGCGGTGGCCGCCGAAGGCCGCGGTGTCGTGCTCTACATCCGCGGCCACGAGGGCCGCGGCATCGGCCTGCTGCACAAGCTCCAGGCCTACCAGCTGCAGGACGACGGCGCGGACACGGTCGACGCAAACCTCGCGCTGGGCGTCCCGGCCGACGCCCGCGACTACGGCACGGGCGCGCAGATCCTGTGCGACCTCGGCGTCCGCACGATGCGGCTGCTGTCGAACAACCCGGCCAAGCGGATCGGCCTGGAGGGCTACGGCCTGCGCGTCACCGGGCGGGTGCCGCTGCCGATCTCGCCGAACCCGGAGAACCTGCGCTACCTGCGGACCAAGCGCGACCGGATGGGCCACGACCTGGCCCAGCTGGAGCACTACGACCAGGTCCGCGCGGGCACCGAGCACCCCGACGGAGGACTCCTGTGAGCGGCGAAGGCCGTCCCGACGTTTCCCTGGACCTGACCGGCTGCAAGTCCCTCAAGCTGGGGATCGTGGCCACCAAGTGGAACTCGGACATCACCGACGTCCTGCTGGAGCGCGCGCTCGTCGCGGCCCGGGAGGCGGACCTGGAGGAGGACCCGACGGTCGTCCACGTCGCGGGCGCGATCGAGCTCCCGGTGGTGGTGCAGGCGCTGGCCCGCAACCACGACGCGGTGGTCGCGCTGGGCGTGGTCATCCGCGGCGGCACCCCGCACTTCGAGTACGTGTGCGACGCGGTGACGGCGGGCCTGACCCGGGTGGCGCTCGACGAGAGCACGCCGGTCGGCAACGGCGTCCTGACGTGCGACACGCACGAGCAGGCGGTCGACCGGTCGGGCCGGCCGGGTGCCAAGGAGGACAAGGGTTACGAGGCGACGGTGGCGGCCCTGGACACGGCCCACGTGCTGAAGAGCCTGCGCCAGCCGTGGACCGAGCGGGGTTTCGTGTGACCGTGAAGACTCTCCTGGTGATCCGTCCGCGGCGCGCGCTGATCATGTGCAGCGTGCTGGCGGTGGCGCTGCTGGCGGTGTTCGTGGTGGTGGCGGTCCTGCTGCGCAACGGCAACACGGGCGTCCACTTCCAGCGTTCCGACCAGGCGGCGATGATCGGCATCGGCATCCTGCTGGCGTGCGGCGTGATGCTGTTCGCGATCGCCCGGGTGCGCGCGGACGACGAGGGCATCGAGGTCCGGAACGTGCTGGTGACCCGGCGGTTCGCTTGGGACGAGGTGCTTTCGGTCAGCTTCCCGGATGGTGCCTCGTGGGCGCGGCTGGAACTGCCGGACGACGAGTACCACGCGGTGATGGCGATCCAGGCGGTGGACCGGGCCAGGGCGGTGGAAGCGGTGCGAACACTGCGAAAACTCCACCGCGCGGCCACCGGCGGCTGACCTTCGGGCTCGGCTTCGCGCGCTGGGTCGCCGCGTGGGGCGACAATTACGGCCGCGCGGGGCCACCTCGGCCAAGGCGGCGGGCGCGCCGGCCGCAACACTGGCAGGCGGTGCGGGCGTCGCGGAAACTGCACCGCGCGACCACCGGCGGGTGACACTCGCCCCGGCTCGTCAACTGCGCGGCCGATTCCGAGCAGCGCGCACTCGGCTTGGGCTGAGCCGCCCGCCACGGCGGCGGCCCCGCGCGGCCACCGGCGGCTGAGCGTCAGAGGTCCAGGTCCACCACGATCGGCGCGTGGTCCGACGGCCCCTTCCCCTTCCGTGCGTTGCGGTCCACATAGGAATCCGTCACCGCGGACGTGAAAGCCTCGTTCCCGTACACCAAATCGATCCGCATCCCCTTGTTGTTGGGGAAGTTCCCGGCCCGGTAGTCCCAGTACGTGAACGGGTGGTCGTACTTCAGCGGCCGCGGGAACACGTCCGACAGTCCGAGGTCCCGCAGCCGGGCCAACGCGTCGCGCTCCGGCTTCGTCACGTGTGTCGACTCCGCGAACACCGCGATGTCCCACACGTCCTCGTCCGTCGGTGCCACGTTGAAGTCCCCGAGCACCGCGTACGGCTCGGACGACAGCTCCGAAGACACCAGCGAGTGCAGCGACGACAGCCACTCCAGCTTGTACCCGTAGTGCGGGTTGTCCGGCTCGCGCCCGTTGGGCACGTACACCGACCACACCCGCACCCCGCCGCAGGTGGCTCCCACCGCACGCGCCTCCGCGGCGCCCTCGAACGACGGCTCGTCCGGCAGCCCGCGCACCACGTCGGACAGCCCCACCCGCGACACGATCCCGACGCCGTTCCAGCGCCCCAGCCCGTACGCCGCCACTTCGTAGCCCAGCGCCTCGACCTCGGCCAGCGGGAACTTCTCCGTCGTGGTCTTCAGCTCCTGCAGGCACAGCACGTCCGGTGCCGTCTCCTCCAGGAAGCCCAGCACCCGGGGCAGGCGGGGGACGATGGAGTTCACGTTCCAGGTGGCGATCCGCATGCCCGCGAGCATCCCACACGGCACCGACAAAACCGGGGCGGCGCCGAAGCGCCGCCCCGGAGGCTCACACGCCCGCGGTCGTCCGGATCCACGACCGGCTCGACGCCACGCTCGCGTAGTTGTTCGTCCCGCGCGTGTTCGTGCCGCTCTGGTTCTGGACCGTCGACGCGACGCCGACCTGCACGCCGCCCGAGACCTGGGGGCCGCCCGAGTCGCCCTTCCACGCCGACCCGTTGATGCCGACGCTCTGGATCGCGCGGCCGCCGTACGCGTCCGTCGAGCGGCCGGTCACCTGGACGTTCGCCGTCTTCAGGGCGGACGCCGGCGGGCCGGTCGGGGTCGTGCGGCCCCAGCCGTAGAGCTGGTTCGTGCTGCCGGTCGACGGGTCCGTGCTGCCCAGCTTGATCGGCGCCGCGCTCGTCGCCGACGCCAGGTGCAGCAGCGCGATGTCGCCGTTGGGGGACTCGTACTTCCCGTCGACCGCGATCTGGGTGCCGGAGAACAGCGTGTTGCTGCCGACCTTGACGTGCATGCCCGAACCGTCCTGGTCGAGGCAGTGCACCGCCGTCATCACCCAGCGCGCGGCGATGACCGTGCCCGAGCAGTTGAAGCCTTCGAAGTCGCGGCCCTGGGTGTTGACGTACACCTGCGCGCCCCACGACACGGTGGGGGCGGTGGTGCCGCCGACGATGTTCGGCTGGACGCCGGCGGAAGCCACGGCGCCACCCGCGAGAGTCAGCGCGACGGCGGCCGCGGAAACGGCGCCGAGGAGACGGAGAGAGCTCACGGTGGGGATCCTTTCGGACGGGGGCCGGATCGGCCGGTCGGAAAGTAACCACCGCGTCCTCGGTGGGGACACCTACCGAAGTCGGAAGCGGACGAACACCCTACTTCCGGCGGGGCGACCGGGGGCGTGCGAGAAGTGTCGGTGGTGGCAAATAGGCTGGGGGAGTGGCTGACCCGACCACCTACCGACCCGCTCCGGGAAGCATCCCGGAGGCCCCTGGCGTGTACAAGTTCCGCGACGCGACCAAGCGGGTCATCTACGTCGGCAAGGCGAAAAGCCTGCGCAGCAGGCTGAACTCCTACTTCGCCGACCTCTCCGGCCTGCACCCGCGCACCCGCCAGATGGTGACGACGGCGGCCAGCGTCGAGTGGACCGTCGTCACCACCGAGGTCGAAGCCCTCCAGCTCGAGTACAACTGGATCAAGGAGTTCGACCCGCGGTTCAACGTCCGCTACCGCGACGACAAGAGCTACCCGGTGCTCGCGGTGACGCTGAACGAGGAGTTCCCGCGGCTGCACGTCTACCGCGGCGCGCGCAAGAAGGGCGTCCGGTACTTCGGGCCGTACGCGCACGCGTGGGCCATCCGCGAGACGCTCGACCTGCTGCTGCGCGTCTTCCCGGCCCGCACCTGCTCGGCCGGGGTGTTCCGGCGCCACGGCCAGATCGGCCGGCCCTGCCTGCTCGGCTACATCGACAAGTGCTCGGCGCCGTGCGTCGGCCGGGTCTCCGCCGGCGAGCACCGGGACATCGTCGAGGACTTCTGCGACTTCCTCGCCGGCAAGACCGACGTCATGATCAAGCGCCTGGAAGCGGAGATGGCTGCGGCCTCCGAAGAGCTCGAGTTCGAGCGCGCGGCCCGGCTGCGCGACGACCTCGGCGCCCTGCGCCGCGCCATGGAGAAGCAGGCCGTGGTGCTCGGCGACGGCACGGACGCCGACGTCGTGGCGTTCGCCCACGACGACCTCGAAGCCGCCGTCCAGGTCTTCCACGTGCGCGGCGGCCGGGTCCGCGGCCAGCGCGGCTGGGTGATCGACAAGGCCGAGGAGATGGACGTCCCGGCGCTGGTCGACCACTTCCTGACCCAGTTCTACGGCGACGAGGCCGAGCTCGACGCCCGCGACGACGTCGACGCCGGGCCGGTCGTCCCGCGCGAGGTGCTGGTGCCGGAGCTGCCCGCCGACGCCGACGCGGTCGCGGAGTGGCTGAGCGGCCTGCGCGGCTCGCGGGTCCAGCTGCGGGTGCCGCAGCGCGGCGACAAGAAGGCCCTCGCGGAGACGGTCGAGCGCAACGCGGGAGAGGCGTTCACCCAGCACAAGCTGCGCCGCGCCGGCGACCTCACGGCCCGTTCGGCGGCGCTCACCGAGCTGCAGGAGTTCCTGGCCCTCGACACCGCGCCCCTGCGCATCGAGTGCATCGACATCAGCCACATCCAGGGCAGCGACGTCGTGGCGTCGCTCGTCGTGTTCGAGGACGGCCTCGCGCGCAAGTCCGAGTACCGCCGCTTCGCGCTGCGCGAGGCGGCCGAAGAGGGCGATGTGGCCTCGATCGCCGAGGTCGTGCGCCGGCGCTTCTACCGCTACCTGAAGGAAACGGCGGAGGACACGAGCAAGCCCGGCCTCGACCCGGAGACCGGCCGGCCGAAGAAGTTCGCCTACCCGCCGAACCTCCTGGTCGTCGACGGCGCGGGCCCGCAGGCCACGGCGGCCGCGGACGTGCTGGCCGAGCTCGGCATCACCGACATCTCCGTGATCGGCCTGGCGAAGCGGCTGGAAGAGGTGTGGCTGCCCGCCGACCCCGACCCGGTGATCCTGCCGCGGACGTCGGAGGGGCTGTACCTGCTGCAGCGGCTGCGTGACGAAGCCCACCGCTTCGCCATCACCTACCACCGCGAGAAGCGCTCCAAGCGGCTGCAGACGTCCGAATTGGACAGTGTGCCCGGGCTGGGGCAGGCTCGCCGCACCGCGCTGATCAAGCACTTCGGCTCGGTGAAGAAGCTCAAGCAGGCCAGGGTCGAGGAGATCGAGGCGGTGCCCGGCTTCGGCAGGCGCACCGCGGAGGCCGTGGTCGCCGCGCTGGCCGGGGAGTCCGGTGCGGGCAACGGCACACAAGCAGGGGAGTAGGGAAAGACAGTGAGTGCGCAAGAGGAGATCCGCGGGTCCGGCATGGAGGTCGCGGTCGTGTCCGGGCTGTCCGGGGCGGGCCGCAGCACGGCGGCCAAGTGCCTGGAGGACCTGGGCTGGTTCGTCGTCGACAACCTGCCCCCGGAGCTGATCGCGACGATGGTCGAGCTGGGCGCGCAGGCGCGTGGCGCGATCACGAAGGTGGCGGTGGTGATGGACGTGCGTTCGCGCGCGTTCACCGACGACCTCGCCTCGGTCATCAAGGACCTCGACGCGCGGGGCTACAAGCCGCGCGTGCTGTTCCTGGAAGCGACCGACGCCGTGCTGGTGCGGCGCTTCGAGGCCGTCCGGCGCGGCCACCCGATGCAGGGTGACGGCCGGCTCGCCGACGGCATCACCGCGGAGCGGACGCTGCTGGAGCCGCTGCGCGAAGAGGCCGACCTGGTGCTCGACACGTCGTCGCTGTCGGTGCACGACCTGCGCGCCAAGATCGAGGACGCGTTCGGCTCCGAGGCGAGCACCCAGACCCGGGTCACCGTGCTGTCCTTCGGCTACAAGTACGGCCTGCCGATGGACGCCGACCTGGTGATGGACGTCCGGTTCCTGCCGAACCCGTTCTGGATCCCGGAGCTGCGCGAACACACGGGCCTCGACGGCGAGGTCCGCAACTACGTCCTCTCGCAGGAGGGCGCGGAGGAGTTCCTGGACCGCTACCACCAGCTGCTGCGGCTGATCGGCGCCGGCTACAAGCGCGAGGGCAAGCGGTACCTGACGCTCGCCGTCGGCTGCACCGGCGGCAAGCACCGCAGCGTGGCGCTGTCCGTGGAACTCGCCCAGCGTCTGTCCAAAGAGGACGGTATGGCCGTGAAGGTGGTGCACCGCGACCTTGGTCGTGAATAACGTGCGCGCGGTCGCCCTCGGGGGCGGCCACGGGCTGCACGCCACGTTGTCCGCGGTGCGGCGGGTGACCCCCGACGTCACCGCGATCGTGACCGTGGCCGACGACGGCGGATCGTCCGGCCGGCTGCGGCGCGAACTCGGGCTGCTGCCGCCGGGCGACCTGCGGCAGGCCTTCGCCGCGTTCGCCGCCGAAGACGGCGGCACGCTGTGGGCCGAGGTGTTCCAGCACCGCTTCGGCGGCGACGGCGCCCTGGCCGGCCACGCGGTGGGGAACCTGCTGCTGGCCGGGCTCTTCGAGGTGCTCGGCGACCCGGTCGCCGCGCTCGACGAGGCGTGCCGGCTGATCGGCGTCTCGGGCCGCGTGCTGCCGATGTCGCCGGAGCCCCTCGAAATCGAGGGGCAGGTCAGCGGCCTGGACAGCGAGAACCCGGCGGCGCTGCGCACGATCCGCGGGCAGGTCGCGGTGGCGTCGACGCCCGGGCAGGTGCAGCGCGTGAGCCTGCGCGCGCCGGGCGGTTCGGGGCGCCCGCCGCTGGCGTGCGAGGAAGCCGTCGAAGCGGTGCTGAACGCCGACGTCGTCTTCCTCGGCCCGGGCTCCTGGTTCACCAGCGTGCTACCTCATTTGCTGGTGCCGGGCCTGCACGACGCGCTCGTGCGGACCGCCGCGACGAAGGTGCTCGTGCTCAACCTTGTCCCCCAGCCGGGGGAAACCGCCGGGTTCTCGCCGGAGCGGCACCTCGACGTACTCTTCGAGCACGCGCCCGATCTGCGGGTCGACGCGGTGATCGCGGACCGCGATTCCGTCCCCGACCCGGCGAATCTCCGGCGCGCGGCCGAACGGCTCGGCGGGCGCGCGCACCTGGGGGCGGTGGGCGACCCGGAAGTGGCGGGACGGCATGATCCTGATGCGCTCGCGTTGTGCATGCGGGAGGCTCTCGGTCTCGGCGGGGAGCACGGGGGAGGAGCGAAAGGCAGGGAGGGGCAGTAATGGCGATGACCGCCGCGGTGAAGGACGAGCTGAGCCGGCTGGAGATCACGAAGATCGGGCCGCGCCGGGCGGAGGTCGCGTCACTGCTCCGCTTCGCCGGCGGGCTGCACATCGTGGCCGGCCGGGTGGTCGTGGAGGCGGAGCTGGACACGGGCTCGGTCGCGCGACGGCTGCGCAAGGAGATCCACGAGCTGTACGGCCACCATTCGGACGTCCACGTCATCACCGCCAGCGGCGGGCTGCGCAAGGGCACGCGGTACGTCGTGCGCGTGGTCAAGGACGGTGAGGGCCTGGCCCGCCAGACCGGGCTGATCGACCAGCGCGGCCGCCCGGTGCGCGGGCTGCCCGCGGCCGTGGTGTCCGGGGGCGTGGCGGACGCGGAAGCGGCGTGGCGGGGCGCGTTCCTCGCGCACGGTTCCCTGACGGAACCGGGCCGGTCGTCGTCGCTCGAGGTGACGTGCCCGGGCCCGGAGGCGGCGCTGGCGCTGGTGGGCGCGGCGCGCCGGATGGGCATCCAGGCGAAGTCGCGCGAGGTGCGCGGAGCCGACCGGGTGGTGGTCCGCGACGGCGACGCGATCGGCGCGCTGCTGACCCGCCTGGGCGCGCACACGAGCGTGCTGCAGTGGGAAGAACGCCGGATGCGCCGCGAGGTCCGCGCGACGGCCAACCGCCTGGCGAACTTCGACGACGCGAACCTGCGCCGCTCGGCCCGCGCGGCGGTCGCGGCGGCGGCCCGGGTGGAGCGTGCCTTGGAGATCCTCGGCGACACGGCTCCCGACCACCTGCTGGCGGCGGGCAAGCTGCGGCTGTCCAACCGGCAGGCGTCGCTGGAGGAGCTGGGTCAGCTGTCGGACCCGCAGATGACGAAGGACGCGGTGGCGGGCCGCATCCGCCGCCTGCTGGCGATGGCGGACAAGCGGGCGAAGGACCTGAACATCCCGGACACCGAATCCGCGGTCACGCCCGAGATGCTGGAAGAAGAAGACGCCTGACGAGGTCCCGCAGCCACGGCTCGGCGATCGCGGGCTGCTGTTCGAGGACCCGGGCCAGCCGTTCCCGCACCGCCGCGGTGCGCCCGGCGTCGACGATCGCGACCGCTTCGGCCAGCGCCCGGCGGGTGCGGTGGTCGCGGGCCGGTTCGCGGACGTCCGGCGCGGCCCACAGCTCCCGGCCGAACGAGTGCGTCAGCTTCTGCTGGTGGTCGGCGAGGTAGCTGAACAACGCGGACTCGACGGAGACGTTCCGGATCGTCAGCTCGCGCGCCCAGTCCACGTGCTGGTGCCAGCGGTGGGTGTTCGGGCTGGTGTGCGTGCGCCGCGTCAGGCCGACGATCCGGATCCGGCGGAGGACGGCCGGCCAGTCCGCGCGGTCGTCCTCGGCCCAGTCCCGCAGGATGTCCAGCAGCTGCTTCAGCGTCCGGCCGGTCGACACGACGTCGGCGAAGACGATCGGCCGGGCTCCCCGGGCGAGGAGAGCCGGACTCAGCCCGTGCGCGGCCAGGTTGGCGCGCAGCTGCGCCACTTCGGCCGGGTGGAGGCGGCCGAAGAACCAGCTGTCGATCGACGCCGTGGACAGCGGCAGCAGGTGCAGCCGGTCCGGATCCGGCAACGCCCCGCCGAGCAGGTCGAACACCGAGTCCCCGGACCGGCCGACGAAGTACAGCTCGCCGTCTTCGGACCGCGCGAGCACCTTGGCCGCGCACTCGACGAGGTCGTCGAGGAACCACAGGTCCGGTTCGGGCAGGCCGTCCAGGAGCGAGCCGAGGTGGTCGGGCCGCGCGAGGTCCCAGCGGAACGGCCGGTTCGGCTCGATCACACCGGCATCGCGCCTTCGAGCCCGGCCATCAGCTCGGCGAGCCGGTAACGCGAGCCCGCCCCGGCTCGCCAGGACGGCCGCGGTCGCCACGAATCCCTCCAGGAGCGCCCGCTGGATCGGGTCACCCCGGTCCCCGACGGCCCGGCCGGCGGGACGAATGCCTCGGCGAGGCGCGTGAAGACCGTGCCGGGCCCGTGGGACGGGTTCCACACGTCCTGGCCGTCGATGCTGGAGTACTGGCTCATCGGCCGCGAGCCTAGGCCGTGCGGCCGCGCCGGGCAGCCGGTTTTCGGCCCGCCGCGTTAACCGGGCACGCCACTTCGTAACACCGCGGTAGCACCCGGGCGCCGTCGGCGAAACGCGGCACCCCGAACCTCGGAGGCGACCCGAGGGAAGGGGAAAGCATGCGCAACCCGCACGTGACGCCGGAGGTCGGCACCTGGCTCACCCGGCGCAGCAGCAAGACCGCGGACTGGACCGTCGACGACCTCGTCGCCGCCAAGCGGGGGACCACCGTCTCCGTCGTCATCCCGGCCCGGGACGAGGAGGCCACCGTCGGCGCGATCGTCGCCGCCATCCGGGACGAGCTGCGGGGCCGGCTCGTCGACGAAATCCTCGTCGTCGACAGCCACTCCACCGACGCCACCGCCGAAGCCGCCGCCGCGGCCGGGGCCCGGGTCGTCGCGCAGGACGCCGTCTTCCCCGGCCTCCCGGCGTACCGGGGCAAGGGCGAAGCGCTCTGGAAGGGCGTGGCCGCGACGACCGGCGACATCGTCGTCTTCGTGGACGGCGACCTCCACGACTTCACCACGGACTACGTGACCGGGCTGCTCGGCCCGCTGCTCACCGACCCGTCCGTCGCCTACGTCAAGGGCTTCTACCACCGCCCGCTCGGCGCCGAGGCGGACGGCGGCGGCCGCGTCACCGAGCTCGTCGCCCGGCCGCTGCTCAACATGTTCTGGCCGGAGCTGGCCGGGTTCGTGCAGCCCCTCGCCGGCGAGTACGCGGGCCGGCGCGAAGTGCTGGAGAGCATCCCGTTCGTCGTCAACTACGGCGTGGAGATCGGCCACCTCATCGACCTGCTGGAGCTGCGCGGCCTCGACGCGCTCGCCCAGGTCGACCTCGGCCACCGCGCCCACCGGCACCAGAGCACGCAGGCGCTGGGCCGGATGTCCGGGCAGATCATGCAGACGCTCTTCGACCGCCTGGAGCACTACGGCCGCCTGGTCACCGCGATCCCACCGGCGACGCTGCTCGCGCAGTTCCGGCGCGGGACGTCGGACAGCGGCGTCGAGCGCGAGCTGGTGCTGACCGACCTGACGTCCCCGCGGCACCCGCCGCTGGCGAGCCTGCGCCCGGGGAACGTGCTGCGGGACACGGCCTGACGAGTTACGCCAGGCCCGCCGGAACCGCGCCGAGTTCCCGTTCGAACGCCTCGATGAACGAGGCGATGCGTTCTTCGTCACGCCGGTAGTGGGTCCACTTCCCGACGCGCGTCGACCGCACCAGCCCCGCGCGCTCCAGCACCGCCAGGTAGGCGGACACGGTGGACTGCGCGAGCCCGGCCTTGGCCTGGATGTGGCTGACGCAGACGCCGACCTCGCGCGGGTCGGTGACGGCGGGGTCCACGGGGAAGTGTTCTTCCGGTTCGCGCAGCCACTGGAGCACCTCGAACCGCACCGGGTTGGCGAGCGCTTTGAGGGGCTCGAGCAGAGCCGCGATGTCGCCGGTCACGGGCATGTCTTCGCCGGCCTTCCGCGCTGGTCAATGGCCACATCGATGATATCCGATGCGACGGGCGGGTGCGACCTCCCGGCCGGGGGCGCACCCGCCTTGACTCGTGTCAGGATCCTGACATACAGTGTCCTGTGTCAGGAACCTGACACGTACGGAAGGACGATCGTCATGCCCGTCACCGGCCCCGACTTCATCTCGCTCCAGGCGCGCGACCTCACGGCGTCGCAGGCGTTCTACGAGCGGTACCTCGGCCTCGTCCGCTCACCGGCCGGACCCCCGCACGCCGTCGTCTTCGAGACGAAGCCGATCGCGTTCGCCCTCCGCGACGTCGTCCCGGGCACCGACCTCGCCTCGGCTGCCCGGCCCGGTATCGGTGCCGCGATCTGGCTGCACGCCACCGACGTCCAGGCCATCCACGACACCCTGGCCGGCGACGGCCACGAGATCGTCGCGGCGCCGATCGACGGCCCGTTCGGCCGGACGTTCACCTTCGCCGACCCCGACGGCTACCACGTCACGCTCCACGACCGGGCCTGACGGAGTCCCGGCGCAGGAACAGGGCGCTGGTCAGGACACCGAGCAGCACGATGGCGGCGTTCACCGCGATCGCCGCCTTCAGGCCGCCGAGGATGGCCGTGGCTCCGGTGCCCGCCACCGCGGACGTCACCACCACGCTCATGATCGGCGTGCCCATCGTGATGCCGACCTGCTGGGTCATCGTGGCGAGGCCGGTGGCCAGGCCCTGTTCGTGGTCGGCCAGCCCCGAGGTGGCGGTGACCATGAACCCGACGATGACGAGCATGTTGCCGACGCCGCCGGCGAAGCTCGCGACCAGCATCAGTGCCAGCCACGAGCGGTCGTCGCCGAGGCCGAGCAGGGCCGCGGTGAACACGGTCTGCAGGATGCCGCCGATGATCAGCGTCCGCTTGCTGCCGGCCTTGCCGATGACCTTCGGGGCGCAGACGCCGCCGGTGACCGTGCCCAGGCCGAGCACGCCGAACGACAGGCCCGCCGCGAGCGGGGAAAAGCCGAGCACCTCCTGCAGGTAGAGGGTCAGCGGGAACACCAGCGAGCACTCGGTGAGGAACGCGATCAGGCCCGCGACGTTGCCCCAGGCCACCGACCGCCTGCGCAGCACGGTGAGCGGCACCAGCGGCGCGGACACCTTGCGCTCGACGGCGTAGAACACCAGCAGCAGCACCACGCCGGCCGCCAGCGAGCCGAGGACGGCCGGCGAGCCCCAGCCCTCCTCGCTCGCCTGGGTGAGCCCGAAGATGACGGCGAGCAGGCCGAGCGTCACCGTGATGGCGCCGGGCACGTCGAGCCGGGGGCGCTCGTCGGGCCGGGACTCCTTGATCACCGTCGGGGCGACGAGCAGCACGGCGAGCGCGACGGGCACGTTGACGAAGAACGCCCACCGCCACGACAGCAGGTCGGTCAGCACGCCGCCGAGGATGGCGCCGGCGGTGAAGCCGCTGGACATCAGCGCGCCGTTGAGGCCGAGCGCCTTCCGGCGCAGCGGGCCCTCCGGGAACGACACCGTCATCAGCGACAGCGCGGCCGGCGTCACGGCGGCGGTGGCCAGGCCCTGGAAGACGCGGGCCACGATCAGCGTTTCCGGGTTCTGGGCCAGGCCGCCCAGGACCGAGGCCGCGGCCAGGACGACCAGGCCGCCGAGGAACAGCCGTCGCCGGCCGAACAGGTCCGCGACCCGCCCGAAGAACAGCGTGAACCCCGCCGCGCACAACGCGAACGCGGTGGCGATCCACTGCAGGTGCCCCAGCGGGAAGCCGAGGTTCCCGCCGATCACCGGCAGCGCGACGTTCAGGATGGCGAAGTCCGCGGCGAGCATGAACTGCGTGGCGAGCAGCAGGACCAGTACCAGCCGCAGCCGCGGCGTGAGCCGGGCGGGCGCCTCCGTTTCGATGACGGACATGAGGGTCCTTCCCCTGGGGTTTCGTTGTCACGGAGAAGGTTCGTCGGCGCGGCGGTGCCCAGCCAGAACCGCGTTCTGCCCCGTCCGCGCGAGGGTGGTCACGACAGCACCACCCTCGCGGCTCGTGGGCGCGGCATCATGGGGGTGAGCACCGGAGGTGTCCATGGCAGCCCTGTCCGAGCTGGGTGATTTCCTCAAGTCGCGCCGCGCCGCGCTGCGTCCCGAGGACGTCGGCATCACGCCGCACCCGGCCCGCCGCCGCGTCAGCGGCCTGCGCCGCGAGGAGCTGGCGACGCTCGCCAACGTCAGCATCACCCACTACACGCGCCTCGAACAGGGCCGCGCCGGCAACGCCTCCGACGGCATGCTCGAGGCGATCGCGCGCACCCTGCGGCTCACCGAAGACGAGACGGCCCACCTGAAGGACCTCGCCCGCCCGGCCGCGTCGCCGCGCCGGGCGCCGGCCCGGGTGGCGCAGGCGAGCGCGTCGGCGCGGCAGCTGCTGGGCGCGATGACGCACGTCCCGGCCGTGCTCATGGACCGCCGCGGCGACGTCCTCGCCTGGAACCAGCTGGGCCACGCGCTGCTCGCGGCCCACCTCGCGCCCGGCAGCCCGGACGACCCGGCGGCCCGGCCCAACCTGACCCGGATGCTGTTCCTGGACGAGCGCTACCGCGCGCTGTACCGGAACTGGGGCGAGCAGGCGGAGCTGGCCGTGGCCTCGCTGCGCCTGGTCGCCGGGCGCCACCACGACGACCGCGCGCTCGCCGAGCTCGTCGGCGGGCTCACGATGAACTCCGACGAGTTCGCGAAGCTGTGGGCCCGGCACCCGGTGCGCACGTGCACGTCCGGCGTCAAGCTGCTGCGCCACCCGGTGGTCGGCGAGGTGGAGCTCAGCTTCGAGAACCTCGACATCCCCGGCACGTCGGGGCAGCGCCTGATCGCCTACACGGCCGAGCCCGGTTCGCCGTCGGAGACGGCGCTGAAGCTCCTGGGCAGCGCGTCGGCACCGGCTCCGGCGGTGGCGCGGGGCGTCCACCCGGGTGGCCCGAACACGTAACCCGCGCGCTCGCGCCACGTCCGCGCCGTGCGCAGGTCGCGCAGGATCGAGCCGTACTCGTGGAAGCCGACCTTCAGCAGGTTGTACGTGCCGATGTTCTTCGTCAGCCCGTACGTCGGCCGCTTGCCCTCCGGCACGAAGCTGCGGAACAGGCGGTCCCAGATGATCAGGATGCCGCCGTAGTTGGCGTCCAGGTATTCGGCGTCGCTGCCGTGGTGGACGCGGTGGTGCGACGGGGTGTTGAAGACGTATTCGAACCAGCGCGGCAGCTTGCCGACCTTCTCGGTGTGCACGAAGAACTGGTAGACGAGGTCGATCGACAGGCCGGTCAGGATCATCCACGGCGGGATCCCGCACAGCGCCAGCACCGACCAGAAGGGGAGCTGGAAGTACGGCGTCCACTTCTGGCGCAGCGCCGTCGAGAAGTTGTAGTGCTCGCTGGAGTGGTGCACCTGGTGGCCGGCCCAGAGCAGCCGCACGCGGTGGCTCGCGCGGTGGTAGGCGTAGAAGACCAGCTCCTGGCCGAGCAGCATGAGCACCCACGTCCACCAGTCGCGCGGGTCGAACCTGACCGGCGCCAGCTCGAACAGGGCGGCGAAGACGAAGAGCATGACCAGCCGGAACAGCGCGTTGACGCCGACGGCGACCGTGCCCATCAGCATGCTCGTGCGGGTGTCGGCGACGGTGTAGCCGACGACGTTGTCGTCGTGGCCGAGCACGTGCACCGCGACGATTTCGATCGCCACGAACAGCACGAACACCGGGATCGCGAACAGCACGGGGTCGCGCAGGTGCGCCAGGAACTCGGCCACGTCGCCTCCTTTGATCTGACCTGACGGTAACTTACCTTCGGGTCACTTTACGCACGGTAGGCTCTCGCGCGTGACGGAGTCAAGGGCGGTCGGGACCAAGGGGATGCCTCGCGAAGAGCGCGAGGCCCAGCTCGTCGTGGCCGGCACCGAGGAGTTCGGCCGGGTGGGCTACGCGGGCGCGTCGATGGTCGAGATCGCGCGCCGGGTCGGGGTCACGAAACCGTTGCTGTACCAGTACTTCGGCTCGAAGGACGGGCTCTACCTCGCCTGCCTGCACCGCGCGGGCGACCGGCTGACCGAGGGGGTCGCGACGACGATGGCGGCCGGCGGTGACCCCGACCAGATGCCGCTGAAGGTGCTCTCGGCGATCTTCACGACGTTCGACCACGACCGCTACGCGTGGCGCCTCCTGCGCGACGAGACCGTCCCGGCCACGGGCGACATCGCGGCGTCGGCGGCGGACTACCGCTACCGCCTGGACGCGTTCGCGCTGCTGGGCGCGACGGAGCTGATGACCTCGCGCGGCCTGGCCGACCCGGTCGACATCGAGGCGATCGCGCAGGTGTGGACCGGGGTGGTCGACTCGCTGATCAGCTGGTGGATCGACCGCCCGGACGAGGACGCGGCCGCGATGACGGCCCGCTGCGCGCGCATCATGGCGGGCCTGTTCGGCTGGTGACCTACCCGTGTGGCGGGAGCTTCCGCGCGAAGCCGTGCCAGTACGCGGCGGCCGCGCTGTGCTGCCGGACCACCGCGTCGGGCGCCGGGGGAGCGGGCCAGAACTGCAGCACGTAGCTGTCCCGCTCGGCCTCGCCGTCGAGGCGCGTGTCCTGTTCGCGGCCGGTGTCCATCGCCGTCGCGCTGTAGCGGACGCGGTAATCGCCGGGTGCCAGTTCCAGGTGGTGAACCCGACGTCCCCGGTGTGCAGCCCGGTGAGCAGGAACAACGTGCCGGGCACGGCCGCGCCGCACAGCCCGTTGCGCTGCCCGGCGAAGCACGCGGTCAAGTCGCCCTCGAACGGCTCGCCGCCCTCGCTGCAGACGTACATCTGTCCATAGTGGACAGGAACGTCGCCGTGCACCACGGTTCGCATGCCCGCCGGCATGGCAGGCACCTCCGACAGTCTCCCTTTGGCCGGTTTGTCCGTTATCGTGATACGCAGAGTGGTGTTCGCCGATTGACTTCCCGAACGGCGTAGCGAAACCGGTCGCGTTCGCGATTAATCAGGGAAGCCATCGCGTCGAGAGGTGTCCCATGCCCGAACCAGCCGCCCCCGTCCCGGCCGACCCCCGCCTCGCCGCGCGGTTCACCGAGGACCTGCTCGACGGCTGCCGGGTCCTGGCCAAGGACTACGGCTACCGGCCGGCCCAGTTCGAGCGCATGGTCCGCGAGCACGGCGGCGTCGAAGCGGCCCGGCTCCTGCTGCGCGGCGCCGGCACGGCCGGCGGGTTCACCGTCCTCTGGGAGAAGAACCAGCTCGGCCGCAGCTCGGAAGCGACGATGCTCCGGACGGAGTACTCGGAGCTGTTCACCCCCGACGAGCTCCTGCTCGCCCGCCGCCGCCTCGAGGAACACGGCTTCGACGTCGACGCGCACCTGCGCACGCTCACCGAGCAGGCGTAGGGCGGCAGGGGTGACCGGCGCCGCTCCGGTCACCCCTGCCGCGGCTTCTAGGCGGCCGCGCTCGACTTGCCGCGCAGCACGACGTTCGCCGTCGACGCGCCCTTGATCGCCGTCTCGATCTGGGCCATCGTCGAAGACGAGCTCAGGCCGGGGACCGTCGCGGTGTTCAGGGCGTAGAGGGTGAACGTGTACGGGTGGCTGGACCCGCCCGGGCAGGGGCCGAAGAACTTCTGCGCGTTCGCCCCGCTGCCCATCGCCTTCTGCTTCGCGCCGCCCTGGTTCGGCACGGTGTACCCCGCGCCGAGGCCTTCCGGCAGCGACTTCGTGGCGGCCGGGACGTCCCAGATCGCCCAGTGCAGCTTGTTCCCGCTGTTGGCGACGTCGGCGAACACGATCGCGTACGCCTTCGCGCCGGTGGACGCGCCCCACCCGAGCGGCGGCGACGGGTCCTGGCCCGCCGTGCCGTCGCCGGCGCAGGTGTACTTGTCCGGGATGGTCGCGTTGTCGGCGAACGCGGAGCTGGTCAGCTTGAAGTCACCCGGCGTCGAACCGCCGGGGAACTTCAGCCGCACGATCACGTTGTCCAGCACCGACGGCGTGCCGCCGTTCTTGTCGTTGTTCGTCGACGTCAGCCACAGCCCGCCGTCCGGGGACTTCGTGACCGAGCGCAGCCGGCCCCAGCGGCCGGAGAACAGCGTCGACACGGTGCCGATGCCGGTGCCCGCGGAGTTGATCTGCGTGGCGAACATCTGCTCGCCGGTGACGCCGGCGATGTAGATCCAGTCGTTGACGATCTCCAGCCCGCTCGGCCCGGCCTGCGACGTCGGCCAGGTCTTCTTGGGAGCGATGAAGCCGCTGCAGCTGCCCTGCGTGCCCTCACAGCTGGGCCAGCCGAAGTTGCCGCCCTTCTGGATCAGGTTGAGCTCGTCCTGACTGCTTTCGCCGAACTCCGCCGCCCACAGCTGGCCGCGGGAACCCCAGGCCAGGCCCTGCGGGTTGCGGTGGCCGTAGCTCCAGACGTACCGCGCGTTGCCGCCGGTGGCGTAGAACGGGTTGTCGCTCGGCGCCGAGCCGTCGGGGTTGAGCCGCAGGATCTTCCCGTTGAGCGAGCTCTTGTTCTGCGCGTTGTCGCTGTTCTTAGCGTCGCCCACGGTGGCGTAGAGCTTGCCGTCCGGACCGAACTTGATCCGGCCGCCGTTGTGGTAGCGGTTCTTCGCGATCCCGGTCAGCACCGGCGTCGACGTCGAGGACAGCGTGCTGCCGTCGTAGGTCATCCTCACGATCCGGTTGTCGCCGGAAGCCGTGTGGTACAGGTAGATCGCGTGGTCGCTCGCCCAGTTCGGCGAGATCGCCAGGCCGAGCAGGCCGCCCTCGCCGTTGGTGCCGACCGCGCCCGGCACCTTGCCCAGCGTCGTCTTCTGGCCGGACGGCGTCACCAGCACGACCTCGAACCGGTCCCGCTCGGTCACCAGCGCGTTGCCGTTCGGCAGGAAGTCCACCGACCAGCCGAGGTCGACCTTCGCGATGTCCTTGTCGTACTCCGGGATGCCCCCCGCGCCGCCCGGAGCAGACGTCCTGGCGGTGACCGCGTTGCTGGCCGCGGAGCTGTTGCCGTCGGGGTCGCGCGCCTTGACCGTGAAGGTGTAGGAGGTGTTCGGGTTCAGGTTCGTGACGGTCGTCCCGAGCGACGTCGTGGTCGCGACCTTCGTGGCGCCCTGGAAGACGTCGTAGCCGGCGACGGTGCCGCCGTTGTCGGTGGAAGCGTTCCACGCCAGCGAAACGCTGTTCGCGGTGACGCCGGTGGACCGCAGGTTGCCCGGCACGGTGGGCGGGGTGGTGTCGTCGCTCGGCGGCGTGGTGAAGGTGACCACGTTGCTCTGCTGCGACGGGTTGCCCGCGGCGTCGTACGCGCCGACGGAGATGTCGTAGGCCGTGTTCGGGGTCAGGTTGTCGACGGTCGCGGTGGTGGTCTTCCCGTCGACGGTCTTGAGGATGTTGCCGCCGCGGTTGACTTCGTAGCGGACGACGCCGACGTTGTCGGTCGCGGCGGTCCAGGTGAAGGTCGCCGCGGTCGGGAGGATGTTGCTCGCCTTGAGGTTCGCCGGCGCCGTCGGTGGTTCGCCGTCCGTGGGCGCGACGAAGGTGTCGGTGAGCTTGTCGGCGTTCGGGCCGCCGTTCGCGGTGGTCGCGGTGGTGCGGACCTTGTTGACGCCGGCGGTCAGCTGGACGGTCGCGGTGGCGGTCTTCCAGGTCGTCCAGGCGCCGGTGCCGGGGAAGTCGACGGTGCCCTTGTCCCCGCCGTCGACGACGAGCTTGACCGGGCGGTTGTCCGCGGTTCCGTTGGCGTAGCGGAAAGTCAGGGTGTGCGTGCCCGCCTGCGCGGCGTTCACGGAGTATTCGACGTAGCTGCCGGCGACGTTGTCGAAGTTGACGAACCCGGTGCCGGAGTAACCGGCGTGGTTCGACTCGACGACGCCCTGGGAGATCACGGCGTTCTCGGACTCGTAGTCGGTGTCCGCGGCGAAAGCGCTTACCGGACTGAGCGCGGTGAGGCCGAGCGCCGCGACGGCGGTACCGGCCAGTACCACGCGCCACGGTGGACGGGGTGCCACTGGGAGCCTCCTGCGTGGGTCGGGGGACAGGGGGTGACCGGGGCGGAACTGGTCGGCGGACCACCGGAATCGGACCTAATAGTTAGGAAAGTTTCCTATCTATAGGGACAGATCTCACACCCTCCGAGCGGGCCGTGTCAATACTCGACACGGGCGCTCACCCTTGGTGAAGAAGGGTTTCCCGCTCACCGGTGCTTGGTCTCAGCCGACCACCGCGGCGGTTTCGCCCGCCCAGTCGCGCGGCACCAGGAACGAAGCCAGCTCCGCCTCCGGGCTCCCCGGCTCCGGCGTGAACCCGGCGTCCCACCGGACCAGCGGCGGCAGCGCCGCCAACACGGCCTCGGCGTCGTCCCTCGGGGCCGAGGCCGCGTGGAAGAGCGCGGACTCCACGAACCGGCCGCGGCGGTGCAGCTGCCACTGCCGCTCACGCTCACCGTGCGCCAGGTCCCGCCGCCGCCGGACGATCGGGAGGTACGCCGGCGCGATCGTCGCGATGCCCGCCGCCGTGAACGCCGCTCCGCGTCGCCAGCCGTGCGGGCCGGACGGGCTCAGGTGGTCGAACGCGATGCCGCCGATCCCGTGCGGCTCGGCGCGGTGGGGGAGCCGGAACCGGTCGTCGGCGGCCCGCTTCGCCTGCGCGTGGAACGCCGGGTCGAGCGTGTCGCAGTGGTTCTTGAGCACCCGGTGGAAGTGGGCCGCGTCCTCGGCGAAGCCGTAGCACGGCAGGAGTTCCGCGGCGCCTTCGAACCACCACGCGTCGCCGGATTCGCAGTACCGGAAGGACGCCCGCAACGCCGGGACCCACGGGTTGCGCGGGTGCAGGACGACCGACAGCCCGCTGGTGAAGAAGTCGCTGTCGGCCGCCGACGTCACGGCGACCGCGGCGCGCTCGAAGACGTCGCCGTCCTCCAGCAGTTGTACCCGGCCGCGGCCGAAGCGGGCCCCGCCGTCCAGCCGGTCCAGCTCGGCGACCAGCTCGCGCTGACCTGAGCTCAGGATCGCCTTGACGGCGTCACGTCTGTCGTCCTCACCCGGAAGCATGCCCCCACCCCCGTCGGCGAGGGTACCAGCGAACCGACGTCAGCCGGCGATTTCGGCCCGCGCGACGACCTTGGTGATCTTCGCCCGGACGAGTGCCTCCTCGGGGACGGCGTTGCGTTTGCCGTACTCCTCGGCCCGTTCGGCGCCCATGTACCGGGCGCCGAGGCGGGTCGCCCATTCGAGGGTCTCGGCGTGGTCGTGCGTCAGCCGCGCCTCGGCGGTGAACTGCACGTACGAGTACGGCGGCGCCTGGTCGTCGACGACGAGGGAGATCCGCCCGTCCCGGGTGATGGCCTTGCCCTTGAGGGTCTCGGTGCCGGTGTTGAAGATCAGCTCGTCCCCGTCCGGTCCCTCGTTCAGCAGGAACCAGATCGGGGCGACGATCGGGGCGCCGTTGGCGCGGACCACGGCGATCTTGCCCGTTCGGGTGCCCTCCGACGCGAACTGCCACCACTCGTCACGGCTCATCTCACGCATGTGAGCGACGTTAGCCCGTCACCCGCGCGTGCGCAGAGGGTGGCCGACTAGCCTGGCCTGCTGTGCGAGACGACACCGGGGGAACAGGACTGGCCGACGAGGGGCTGACGCGCCGCCTCAAGGCGCTGGCCTGCACCGCGCCGCTGCACGACCTGGACGCGCGGAAGGCGAAGCTCGACTGGGCCGACGCCACGGTCTACCAGATGGCCGAGATCGCGCTGCACACGATCGACCAGGTCACCATCGCCATGGACTTCGACACCGGCGCCGGCCACGACGAGGTCATCGACCGCCTGCTGCCCTTCATCGCCCAGCAGGCGCCGTCGCGGATGCCGGAGGAGCACGTCCGGGTGGCCAAGTGGGTCCTGGACAACCTCATCAACGTCGGGACCACCGACCGCGGCTTCCGGCGCGTCTACGGCTCGATCGGGCCCGGCGGCTACCAGCGGCGCCAGTTCGACTTCAAGCTGCTGGTCGAGCTGGCCGCCCCGGACGGCGAGGTCTACCTGCGCGCCACCGACGAGGCCATCAACGTCCTCGTGGGCGCCCTCGACACCGACGTCGAGTCCGCGCAGATCGCCGCCGAGGTCAAGCTCGAGAACCTGATCAACCGCGGCCGGCTGGCCGACGCCAAGCTCGCCGCCGAGCAGGCCCGCTACCGGACCGTCCAGTACGGCGAGACGCTGCGCGCGAAACTCGACGCGACCCGCCGCGACGTCCGGTCGGTCGACTGGGAACGCGAGGTCCCCGAGCTGCTCGACAGCGCGCTCAGCCACATCGAAGCCCGCTTCCGCGCCGAGAACGCCATCCTCAAGAACATCACCACCGCCCGCGACGAGACCGAGGACCTCGACCGCAAGCGCCGCGCCGCCGAGCTCGTCGACATCGTCGGCGACTGCATCCGCCGGCACACCCGCCTGCAGTCCCGGCTCGCGGACGCGGGCGCGGTCTTCCGCGCCGAGCAGGACCGCCAGCAGTTCTCCGGCCCGCCCCAGCGCGCCACGCTCGACCTGTTCGGCCAGCTCCTCGTCCCGACCCTCGGGCTGCCGCTGGCCGACGCCGTCGCGCCCGCCGAGCACTTCTTCCACGCCGCCGCCGGCATCACCGCACCGGTCGTGCCGTCGCTGTCGTCGCTGGTCTCGCTGCTGCTGCGCCAGGCTCCCGAACGCGACCAGCTCGTCGGGGAGATCCCCGAGCCGGAGCTCATGCCCGCCGAAACCACCGACCGCTTCGGCGACGACGTCTGGCGCGCCGCCGACGAGCTCCTCGACCTGCCCGAAGTGCCGCGCCGGCTCTCCGGGCTCCTCGAAGAAGCCCGCCGCAGCCGCCAGCCGGGCCTCGCCGCCCTGGTCGCGCTGCGCGCGGTCCACGCCTACAGTCCCGGGGTCGGCGCGGCCCGCCGCCAGGGCGACCGCTCGGTGCTGCTCGCCGTCGACGACGGCACGCTCCTCGACGACCCGGACTTCGGCGGCGCCGACCTGCTCCTGTCCACCGCCGCCGTCGAGCGGGCCGACGAAGAAGAGGAAGTCGCGTAATGGCGCTGTCCCACAGCAGCGTGGACGCCGAAGCCGCGGCCCGGCTGGTCGCCTTCGGCATGCGGCCGAAGCAGCTGCCGGCCCGTGACGTCGTCTACGGCGACCTCGTCCGCCGCTACGGCGAGGACAACGCGTTCAAGGCCCTCACCCACGCCGTCGCCGCCGGGCTCGGCCTCATGGTCCTCGAGGTCAACCAGCAGGCCGGCGCGGTCCTCGCCGCCACCGACGAGTCCGTCTTCGAGATCAAGATGGACTCCTACGCCCGCCAGGCCAAGATCCGCGAGCGCCGCGAGACGGAGAAGGTCCTCCACGGCCTCATCCACCTCGCCACCGCCGCACTCGGCTACCCGCGTCCCGACGACCTCGCCAACGACACCTACATCGGCCGCGTCAGCGTCGAGCAGGTCGACGCGATGGTCCGCGAAGCCGCCCGCATGCTCGACGAACGCGCCGCGGCGGCCGAAGCCAACAACGACCCCCTGGCCGACGCACCCGAGCTCGAACAGGCCTGGCGCGCGTACACGAGGCGCCCGGCCGCGGCGGCCACGAAAGACGGCCGCCTCGCCGCCGACACCACCCGCGGCATGGTCAGCCGCGCTCTGCGCTTCCTCGCCGACCAGGGCTTCCTGGTCCCGGTGAGCGACGAACAGGGCGGCACCTACCGGACCACGCCGCGCTACCAGATCCAGGTCCGCGAACTCGCCGCCGACGCCGCCTTCGACGACCTCCTGTCCCTCGACGTCGTGGCCGTCGCGAACGCCGGGGGCACGCTGCGCGCGACCTCGTCGGACACGCTGTAAAAGGGGAGTAGATGTACGAGCTTTCGCGGGTCCGCCTGCATTCCGTGGGCCCGGCGGGTGCCCGCTACCAGGACGTCGTGCTCGACTTCAGCGGCGTCGGCGCCAAGATCACCGCGCCCCAGCAGGACGCCCTGTTCAGCGCCGGCATCCACGCGACCGGCCCGGCCGAGCTGCGCCGCCCGTCGCCGGCCAGCGTGCTGTTCCTCGAGAACGGCGGCGGCAAGTCCGTCCTCATCAAGCTGATCTTCTCGGTCATGCTCCCCGGCCGTCGCCAGGTCGTCGGCACCACCAGCACGAAGGTGCTCGAGAAGTTCGTCGCCGCCAAGGACGTCTCGCACGTCGTGCTGGAGTGGCTGCACGTCGAGAGCGGCCACCGGATCATCACCGGCAAGGTCTCCGAGTGGCGCGGGCACGTCGTGTCCGCCGACTCCGAAAACCTCGCCGACTCCTGGTACTGCTTCCGCCCGACCGTCGCGCTGGGGCTCGACTCCCTGCCGATGACCCAGGACGGCCGGCTGCTCACCATGTCCGGCTTCCACGACAAGCTCGCCGCGGCGCAGCTGGCCGAGCCCGAGCTGGAGCTGTCCTGGACGCGGCGCCACCACGAGTGGACCGGCCGCCTGGACACCCTCGGCCTCGACACCGAGCTGTTCCGCTACCAGCGCGCGATGAACGCCGGCGAGGGCGAGGCGGCGGACGCGTTCGCCTTCGGCACCGACGACGCGTTCGTCGAGTTCCTGCTGAAAGCGGTGATCTCCGAGGACGAGCCGAAGGACCTCGCCGAGGTCGTCGCGACCTACTCGAACAACCTCGCCCAGCGCGGGGACCTGTTGTCGGAACGCGATTTCGTCGCCGGCGCTCTGGATCTGCTGGGCCCGCTGGCCGCCGAAGAAGGCGTCGCCGCCGAGTCGCGCAAGATCGCCGAGTCAGCGAAAGCCGACATGGCGTCGCTGGCCGGGCGCGTCGTCGCGCGCAACGAGCTCGAGAACGCGCGGCTGTCCGGGCTCGAGGACCACGTCACCGAGGTCAAGTCCGCGGAGAAGCTCGCCGAGGGCGACCACCGGCGGCTCGCCGCGGCCGTCACCGAGCTGCGTCGCCTGGTCGCCGTGCTGCGCTTGGACGAAGCCCAGGAGGCCCGCAAGCGCGTCGACGGCGAACTCGCTTCGGCGAAGACCGCCGCGGAAGCGTGGCGCGAGACGGCGACCGTGCTCAACTCGCTGAACGCGGCCCGCAAGGCCAAGGACCTGCGCGAACTGGTCGGCAACCGCGAAGAGAAGGCGCGGCCGGCCCTGAAGGCACGCAACGACGCCGCTTCGGCACTCGCGCGCGGGTTGCACTCGCTCGCGCAGGACGCCCAGCGTCAGGCCGACAAGGCCGAAGCGCACGCGGGCGCGTTGCGGGCCGAAGCCGAGAAGGCCCAGACCGAACGCGACGAGGCCGCCAACCTCGCCGCCGGACGGCGGGCCGAGGCACGCGGGCTGACCACGCGGATCACCGAGCTGCGCGAAGAAGTCCAGAACGCCGTGCGAGCGGGGTTGTTGCCGTCGGGGGCCGACGTCGCCGAAGCGTCCCGCGCCGCCCGTAGCGCCGCCGAAGCGGCCACCGCCGAACTCGCGCGGCGCGAGCAGGAACTCGACCGCGTCGCGGCGGATCTCCAAGCGGCGCAACGGGCCGTGAACGAGGCGCACCAGCTCGCGGGCACCACCCAGGACCGCTTCGAGCGCGCCACCGAGGACCTCGACCGCGCCCACCGCCGCACCGATGCGCTGGCCGCGGAAGGGCGGCTGATCGAGCTGCTCGGCGCGGACGACGTCGCTCTGGAGAGCGATCTGCCGGTGCTGCTGGAACGGCTGCGCGAGGCGAGCGCGGCGGTCGAGAAGGAGCAGACCGCGCTGCGGATGGAGGAGTCCGCCGACGAACGCGCGCTGGCCGCACTCGGGTCCGGTGGGCTGCTGCCGCCGCCGGAGGACGTCCAGGCCGCGTTGGACGCCCTGGAAGAAGCCGGGATCACGGCGTGGTCCGGCTGGCGCTATCTGTCCAAACTGGACGCATCACGTCGGGCTGAGGTGCTGGAAAGCCTGCCGCAGCTGGTGTCCGGAGTGCTGCTGAACGACGCCGCGCACGTGGACCGCGCCCGCGAGGTGCTCACGAAGCGGCGGCTGCTGCCGTCCGCGACCATCGCCGTCGGCACCACCGAAGCGCTCTTGGCCGAGGTGCCCGCTGCGCCCGGCGTGGAGTTCCTCGTGCCGCCGAACCCCGCGATGTACGACGAAGAAGCCGCCGACGCCGAGCGGGAAGCCGTGGCCCGGCGGCACACCGAACGGCAGCGGCGCCTCGAAGCGTTGTCCGCCAAGCTGTCCGCGGACGGCGCGTTGACGTGGAAGCTCACGACCTGGCGCGAGGACTACCCGCCCGGCGCCGTCGCGACCCTGGCCGAGCAGGCCCAGGCGGCCCGGACCGCACGCGAGACCGCGCGCACGGCGCTGGAGCAGGCCGACGCGGACTTCGCGCGGCTGAGCGAAAAAGCCGTGTCACTGCGCGAGCGCGTCCCCGAACTCCGCGCGGCCGCGACCGAAGCCGAGGAACGCGCCCGGCGGCTCGGGGAGCTGGGGGTCCGCAGCGCGCGGATCACCGAATGGACCGAAGACGTCGAGCGCGCCACCGAGGTCGCCGAGCGCGCCGACCTGCAGGCCGCCGACGCGGCGGGCAAGGCCGCGCGGCTGCGCGAGCAGGCGGGGGAGGAGCAGCGCACCGCCGACGGCCACCGCCGGACGGCGACCACCGCGCGCGCCGAACTCGCCGAGGTGCCCGGCGCGGCCGACGCCGCCGAAGGCCCGGTGCCGGCCGAGCCGGTCGATGCACTGCGGCGGACGTACCTGTCGGCGTCCGAGTCGTACGCGAAGGTCGAGGTCGGCAGCGACCTGCGGGCGGAGCTGGAGCAGGCCGAGTCCGCCGAAGCGGCCGCGGGCTCGGCCGTGGAGTCCCTCGACGAGGCCGTCCGGGTCCGCGCGGCCGAGCTGCTGGAGACCCCCGACGGTTCCGACGCCTCGGCGCGGGCGGCCGCTCTGGCCCGCGCCCGCCGCGTCGTCGACGGCTTGGAGGACGAGCGCACCGAAGCCATCGGGCTCGTCTCGACGCGGCGCGCCGAGCTGGACGCGCTGCCGCTGCAGAACGGCGTCAACGGCGAGAAGCCGCGGGACATCGAGCACGGCCTGGAGCTGATCGACGCGGCCGGCCTGGAGGCGTCGGCGGCCGCGCGGAAGTGGGAAGAACTGCAGGAACGCCGGGCGGCGGCCGAGGCGACGCTGGAGTCGGCTCGCAACTCCGCCTCGGGGTTCGCGCTGCTCGCCGAATCGATGGCCCACCTGGTCACCGACACCGACGCGGCCGCCTACGACGGCGACGTCGAGACCGCCCGCGCCCAGCACAGCCGGCTCAACGCGACGCACGGCCAGGCCCAGGAAGCCGCCGACGCGGGCGACCGCCGGGTGCGCGCGGCCGCCGACCAGCTCGCGCAGTACGCGACCGAGAAGCGGTTCGAGAAGCTGAGCACGCCGGTGCGCCAGCAGGTCATCTCGGTCAAGCGCGACCAGCTCCCGGCGCACGCCGCCGAGTGGGCCGAGGCGCTGCGGCCGCGGCTGCGGTCGCTCACCGACGACCTCGCGCAGATCGACCGGCACCGCGGCGGCATCATCACGCGCCTGCAGGGCATGGTCGACGGCGCGCTCCGGACGTTGCGTTCGGCCCAGCGCGTCTCGCGGCTGCCCGACGGGCTCGGCGACTGGTCCGGGCAGGAGTTCCTGCGCATCCGGTTCACCGAGCTGGAGGACAACGCGCTCACCGAGAAGCTCGGCGAGGTCGTCGACGAGGCCGCGGTCGGCAAGACCGCCGACGGCCGGGACGTCAAGCGCGACGGGCTTTCCCTGGTGCTGCGCGGGGTCCGGGCCGCGGCGCCCAAGGGCTTCCGCGTCGACATGCTCAAGCCGGACTCGGTGCTGCGGACCGAACGCCAGCGCGTCTCGGAAATCCGCGACGTCTTCTCCGGCGGCCAGCAGCTGACCGCGGCGATCATCCTCTACTGCACGCTGGCGGCGTTGCGGGCCAACAACCGCGGCAAGGTCCGCAACCGGCACTCGGGCGTGCTGTTCCTGGACAACCCGATCGGCCGCGCGTCCGCCGGGTACCTCCTGGAACTGCAGCGGGCGGTCGCCGAAGCGCTCGGTGTGCAGCTCATCTACACGACGGGCCTGTTCGACGCGGGCGCGCTGTCGGAGTTCCCGCTCATCGTGCGGCTGCGCAACGACGCCGACCTGCGGGCGGGCCGCAAGTACCTGTCGGTGGACTCGACGATCCGCAACTCCCTCGACGACCTGGGCGACCCCGACGGCGTCGCGCGGCTTTCGGCGACCCGGATGTTCACGCGGCCGGCCGAAGATCCCGCCGATTCCGCTGAGGACGAACAACCGGCCTGACGGGAACATCCGCCGGGGTTCCGTGGTTGCCCGGCGCATGACGAACCTGGGGGCGCTGGGCGCCACACTGAGCACGACCGGCCCGGAGACCGTCTCGGCCGCCGCCGAGCTGGAGGAGCTGGGCTACGCCGCGCTGTGGCTGCCGGGCGGGCAGGGCAGCAACCTGCCGCTGATCACCGACGTGGTCCACGGGACCGCGAAGATCCCGGTGGCCAGCGGCATCCTGCCGGTCGACCGGGTGCCCGCCGCCGCGGTCGCCGCGGCGTACGCGGACCTGCCGGCCGGGCGGTTCGTCGTCGGCCTCGGCGGCGCCCACGGCCCGCGTCCGCTGGCCACCCTGAACGACTACCTCGATGAGCTGGACGACACGGTCCCCCCGTCGGAACGCATCTTGTCCGCGCTGGGCCCGAAGATGCTGGAGCTGGCCCGCGACCGCGCGGCCGGCGCGTACCCGTTCCTGGTGACGACGGACTATGTCGCTTCGGCCCGCGAGATCCTCGGCGCCGGACGGCAGCTCGTCGTGTTGCTGAACGTCGTCCCGGAGCCCGACGCGGCGACGGCTCGCGAACGCGCCCGCGGCGGTTCGCTGCGGTTCCTGGCCGGGATGCCCGGTTACGCGAACAACTTCCGCCGCATGGGTTTCACCGACGCCGACATCGCGGCCCTGTCGGACCGCCTGGTCGACGGGCTGACTGTGCGCGGCGACCTCGACGCGGTCGTCGCCCGCCTGCGCGAGTACCGGGCGGCGGGGGCGGACCAGGTCGTCGTCCCGGCCGCGGACCTGCCCCGCGAGTGGTGGCCGGCGCTGGCGGAGGCCGTGCGGTGACCTCGGCCCGGGCTCGCGGCCTCACGCACGGCGTCCCGGCGGAGGTGTCCCTGCAGGACGCCCTCGCCGCGGTCGCCGACCCCGTGCGCCGCAGCATCCTGCGCTCGCTCGCCGAAGTGCCGGAGTGGACGAAGGCGTGCGGCACGTTCGACCTGCCGGTGGCGAAGGCGACGCTCAGCCACCACTTCGGGGTCCTGCGCGCGGCCGGGTTGATCGAGCAGCGCGACGAAGGCCCGCGGCGGCTGAACCGCTTGCGGCGCCCCGAATTCGACGCCGCCTTCCCGGGGTTGCTCGACCTGGTGCTCAGTCACCCCGGCCGGTGAACGCCAGCCCGGTGCCGAGGCCGATCATCACGAGACCGCCGGTGCCGCCGACCATTTCCAGGCGTTTCGGCGAGCGGGCGAACCAGGCGCGCGCGGTGCCGGCGACCAGCGCCCACGCGCTGTCGGTGGCGAGCGCGATCGCGGGCAGGCACAGGCCGAGCAGCAGCATCTGGACCGGCACGGACCCGGCAGCCGGGTCGACGAACTGGGGGAGCAGCGCGGCGAGGAACACGATCGACTTCGGGTTGGCGAAGCCGACGACGAACCCGTCGCGCAGCACGGTCAGGACGCGACCGGGTGTGCTGGGGACCTTCGCGGCCATGGCGTCGGTCAGCTTCCGGCGGTGCCGGAAGGCCTGGATGCCCAGGTAGACGAGGTAGAGCGCGCCGGCGATCTTGATGGCGGTGAAGACCGCGGCCGACGTCGTCACGAGCGCGCCGAGGCCGAAGGCGACCGCGACGACCTGCGTGTAGACACCGGCGGAGTTGCCCACGACGGTGAGCAGGGCGTCGCGCCGGCCGACCGTGAGCGCGCGGCTGATGGTGAACAGCACGCTCGGCCCGGGGACGACGACCATGAGGAACGTCAGTGCGGCGAAGGCCGCCAAGTGCGCACCGGAAACCATTTCGTGAGCGTAAGGGTGTCCTGGCCAGGCGACCAGCGGTTTTTGTCGGTGCCGGGTGGTATCCATTTTCCGTGCCTCCGAAGATCACCACCTCGCAGCGCCGGGCCCGCCTCGCGGTCCGCCACCACCTGGCCGCGCCCGCGGCCACGGTCGCCGACGCCGTGGCCGGGGTCGTGGCCCTGCACGCCACGGACCCGGCGACCGTGCACCTGTCGGCGTCCGCGCGGCTCGCGACACCCGGGGTTTCCCTTGTCGAGCAAGCGTTGTACGACGACCGGACGTTGCTGCGGATGCTCGGCATGCGCCGCACGGTGTTCGTGACGACCCTGGACACGGCGGCGCTCGTGCAGGCCGGGTGCTCGGCGGACATCGCCGTCAAGCAGCGGAAGCTCCTCGAACAGCACCTGGGGCAGCAGGGGCACCCGGAGAACGTGCCGGAACCGGGGAAGTGGCTGGTGGACGTCGAGGCGTCGGTCGAGGCGGCGTTGCGCGCCCGCGGTTCGGCGACGGCGCAGCAGCTGAGCGAGGACGAGCCGCGGTTGCGCCAGCAACTGCGGATGGCGCCGGGGAAGCCGTACGAAGCGATCGGCAACGTGACGAGCCGGGTGCTGTTCCTCCTGGCGGCCGACGGCCGGATCGCCCGCGGCCGGCCCCGGGGCAGCTGGATCAGCAGCCAGTACGTGTGGCACCCCCTGGATGCCTGGGCGCCGGGGTTGCCGTCGTGGGACGCGGAGGAGGCGCGGGCGGAGCTGGCCCGCCGCTGGCTGCACGCGTACGGCCCGGCGCCGGTCGCGGACCTGCGCTGGTGGACGGGCTGGACGGCCGGCCAGACGAAGAAGGCCTTGGCGGCGGTGTCCCCGGTGGAGGTGGACCTGGAGGGCGTGCCGGGGATCGTGCCGGCGGACGACGTGGAGCCGGTGCCTTCACCACCGCCTTGGGTGGCGTTCCTGCCGGCGTTGGACCCGACACCGATGGGCTGGCAGGAGCGCGACTGGTTCCTGGGCCCGCACCGCCCGGCGCTGTTCGACCGCAGCGGCAACGTCGGCCCGACGATCTGGGCGTCGGGGCGGGTGGTCGGCGGGTGGGCCCAGCGTTCGTCGGGCGAGATCGCGTACCGGCTGCTGGAGGACGTGGGGACGGAGGTCGCGGCGAGGGTCGAGGAGGAGGCGGACCGGTGCGCGAGCTGGTACGGGGAGGTCCGGGCCGTGCCGCGGTTCCGCACCCCGCTCGAACGCGAGCTGACGGCGTAGGCGATGGCGCTGGATCGGTCGAGTCATCGACCTCACGCTCGCTCCGGAGCCGCCGCGGACCTTCTTCGAATCGGCCTTTTCCGGTCTCTCGCCGGTGTCGCCGCTGGATCGGTCCAGCCCTCTGGTCCGCACACTTCCGCGTGCTCGGTCCCACCTGTTGTAACCTGCCGGAACCGGTCCCGCGCCCCGGACCGCGCACCTCCGGTGGTCCACCGTGGTACGCCCGCCGGAAGCGCTGCGGGACCACGCGGCTTCTTAATCGATTCTTGACCCGTTCGCCAAGTGGTGGAAGTCTCGTCAGGGCAGTCAGGGACGCGCATGCCCGCACGCTAGGGTTGCCGCGAGCCCGCAAGTCACGGCCGGGACTCCCGGCCGATCCTCAGAGGAGTGGCAGCAGTGACCGTTCGCGTAGGTGTCAACGGCTTCGGCCGCATCGGCCGCAACTTCTTCCGCGCCGTGCAGGCCAGCGGCCACGACATCGAGGTCGTCGCGTTCAACGACCTCGGCGACGTCGCGACCATGGCCCACCTGCTGAAGTACGACTCCATCCTGGGCCGGTTCCCGGGTGAGGTCAGCGTCAGCGACGAGGGCATCGTCGTCGACGGCAAGACCATCAAGGCCCTCGCCGAGCGCGACCCGGCCAACCTGCCCTGGGGCGACCTGGGCGTGGACGTCGTGGTCGAGTCGACCGGCTTCTTCACCAACGCCGACGCCGCCAAGGCGCACATCGCCGGCGGTGCCAAGAAGGTCATCATCTCCGCGCCCGCCAAGGGCGAGGACCTGACCGTCGTCCTCGGCGTCAACGACGAGAAGTACGACGGCTCGCAGGTGATCATCTCCAACGCCTCGTGCACCACCAACTGCCTCGGCCCGCTGGCCAAGGTCCTCAACGACGCCTTCGGCATCGAGCAGGGCCTGATGACCACGATCCACGCCTACACGCAGGATCAGAACCTGCAGGACGGCCCGCACAAGGACCTGCGCCGCGCCCGCGCCGCCGCCCTGAACGTCGTCCCGGCCTCGACCGGTGCCGCCAAGGCGATCGGCCTCGTGCTGCCGGAGCTGCTGGGCAAGCTGGACGGCTACGCCCTGCGCGTCCCGGTGCCGACAGGCTCGGCGACCGACCTCACGGTCACGCTGAAGAAGGCCGCCACGGTCGACGAGATCAACGCCGCCTACAAGGCCGCCGCCGAGGGCCCCCTCGCCGGCATCCTGCGCTACTCGGTCGACCCGATCGTGTCCTCGGACATCGTCACCGACCCGGCGTCCTGCATCTACGACTCGCCGCTGACCAAGGTCATCGGCAACCAGGTCAAGGTCGTCGGCTGGTACGACAACGAGTGGGGCTACTCCAACCGCCTCGCGGACCTGATCAAGCTCGTCGGCTCGAAGCTCTGAGCCGGATGTCCGTCAAGAACCTCGACGACCTGCTGGGCGAGGGCGTCCAGGGCCGGTACGTACTCGTGCGTTCCGACCTGAACGTCCCGCTCGACGGGGATCGCATCACCGACGACGGCCGGGTCCGCGCGGCTCTGCCGACGATCAAGAAGCTCGCCGACGCGGGCGCGAAGGTCGTCGTCACCGCGCACCTCGGCCGCCCGAAGGGTGAGCCGGACCCGAAGTACACCCTCGCGCCCGTCGCCAAGCGGCTTTCCGAGCTGCTCGGCGCCGAGGTCGCGCTGGCCGGTGACCTGGTCGGCGAGTCCGCGAAGGCGCTGACCGGCGGCCTGGCCGACGGCGGCGTCGTCCTGCTGGAGAACGTGCGCTTCGACGCACGCGAGACCAGCAAGGACGCCGTGGACCGCTCCGAGCTGGCCGCCGAGCTGGGCGCGCTCGTCCCCGGCGGCGCGTTCGTCTCCGACGGCTTCGGCGTCGTCCACCGCAAGCAGGCCTCGGTCTACGAGGTCGCGTCGGTGCTGCCGGCGTACGCGGGCGGCCTGGTGCTGGCGGAGCTGGACGTGCTGCAGAAGCTGACCGACGACGTCAAGCGGCCGTACGTGGTCGTCCTCGGCGGCGCGAAGGTGTCCGACAAGCTCGGCGTCATCGCGAACCTGCTGACGAAGGTCGACCGGCTGCTCATCGGCGGCGGCATGGCGTACACGTTCCTCAAGGCCCAGGGCCACGAGGTCGGCCAGTCGCTGCTGCAGGCCGACCAGCTCGACCAGGTCAAGGGCTTCCTCGCCGAGGCCGAGAAGCGCGGCGTCGAACTGGTCCTGCCGGTCGACGTGCTGGCCGCGACGGAGTTCTCGGCCGACGCCGAGCACGAGGTCGTCGACGCCACGGCGATCCCGGCCGACCGCCAGGGGCTCGACATCGGCCCGAAGAGCCGGGAGCTGTTCGCCGGCAAGCTGGCCGACGCCAAGACCGTGTTCTGGAACGGCCCGATGGGCGTGTTCGAGTTCGAGGCCTTCTCCGGCGGCACCCGGGCCGTCGCCGAAGCCCTCGTGAAGAGCGACGCGTTCACCGTGGTCGGCGGCGGCGACTCGGCCGCCGCGGTGCGGCAGCTGGGCCTGCCCGAGGACGGCTTCTCGCACATCTCCACCGGTGGCGGCGCCTCCCTGGAGTACCTCGAGGGCAAGGAACTGCCGGGGGTCACGGCGCTGGAGGAGAAGAACTAGTGGCACGCAAGCCGTTCATCGCCGGCAACTGGAAGATGAACCAGAACCACCTCGAGGCGATCGCGCTCGTCCAGAAGATCGCTTTCGCGCTGCCGGAGAAGTACTACGCGAAGGTCGACGTGGCGGTGCTGCCGCCGTTCACCGACATCCGCAGCGTGCAGACCCTGGTCGACGGCGACAAGCTCTCGCTGACCTATGGCGCGCAGGACGTCGCGCCGCAGGACTCCGGCGCCTACACCGGCGACGTGTCGGGCGTGATGCTGGCGAAGCTGGGCTGCAAGTTCGTCACCGTCGGCCACTCGGAGCGGCGCGAGTACCACGCCGAGTCCGACGAGCTGGTCAACAAGAAGGTCAAGGCCGCGCTCAAGCACGGCATCACGCCGATCCTCTGCATCGGGGAGAAGCTCGAGGTCCGCGAGGCCGGCGAGCACATCCACCACACCACGACGCAGCTGATCGAGGGCCTGAAGGGCCTCAAGGCCGAGCAGGTCAAGGACGTGGTGGTCGCGTACGAGCCGGTCTGGGCGATCGGCACCGGCAAGGTCGCGTCGTCCGCGGACGCCGAAGAGGTCTGCAAGGCCATCCGGGCGACCCTGCTGGAGAAGTACGGCGACGAGGTCGCTTCGTCCGTCCGGGTGCTCTACGGGGGGTCGGTGAAGTCGGGCAACATCAGCGAGCTGGTGGGCTGCGAGAACATCGACGGTGCCCTGGTCGGCGGAGCGAGCCTCGACGGCGAGGAGTTCACGAAACTCTGCGCACTCGCCGCGGGCGGGCCGCTGCCCTGATCGAGGCCACGACCGGGTAACCTGTGTATCCGGTCCGTCACACAGCAGTGGACGAGTCCAGGGGTACGGTGGTGGTCGGAAACGACCATGCCGTACCCCTGCATTCTCCTAGAGCCCAGAGGATGACATGAAGCTGTTCCTGCAAATCCTGTTGATCGTCTCCAGCGTCTTCCTCGTGGTGGCGGTTCTGCTGCACCGCGGGCGTGGCGGTGGCCTGTCGTCGCTGTTCGGCGGCGGGATGCAGTCCAGCCTGGCCGGGTCGAGCGTGGCCGAGAAGAACCTCGACCGGATCACCCTGCTGCTGGGCGCCGTGTGGCTGATCAGCATCGTGGGCCTGGGTCTGCTGCTCAAGGTGTGAGGCGTCCGGCGCCCCGCCGTCGATCGCGACCGGGTCACGACGGCAGGGCGCAGCGATTCGGCGTGCCTATTGGGGGGCGCGCCGCCGATTCCTAGGTGTGAGGATTCATGGTTGGCGGTAACGCGATTCGAGGCACCCGGGTGGGTGCCGGTCCTACGGGCGAATCGGAACGAGGTGAATCGGCGCCGCGGCGCCGCGTCGGCTACTGGTGCGCCAACGGCCACGAAGCCCGGCCGTCGTTCGCGCTCGACGCGGAGATCCCCGACGAGTGGGACTGCCCCCGCTGCGGTCTCCCCGGCGGGCAGGACGAGAAGAACCCGCCGGCCGCCCCGCGGACCGAGCCGTACAAGACCCACCTGGCGTACGTGAAGGAGAGGCGCAGCGACGCCGACGGCGAGGCCATCCTGGCCGAAGCCCTCGAGCGCCTGCGCCAGCGCCGGGAGATCATCTAGGTTCGGCGGCCGAAGCCACCCCGGGACACCTCGGGGTGGCTTTTCGCGCGTTCAGGGCCTGAGCAGCCCCCGTTTTCCACGCTACCGGCGAGCACCGACAGTTCCGGGCAGCCAGGGCGGTGAAGGCCTCCTTCAGGGCTTTGGCGGCCGCGCGGCTTTGCCGAGGTCGGCCCCGAGGGCCCACGCGGCGTTCGCCGCTCGGCGGCAAACCGGGCGGGCTCCGAGGCCCCCCGACAGACCAGGCCCCGATTTCCGCGCGCCGGCCAGGCACCGGCTGGCAGTTCCGGGCCGCCCAAGCCGCGAAGGCTCTTCGCCGGCATTCCGCACGTCCTGGCACCCGCCCCGCTTTGCCCAGAACGGGCCGGCTCCGGGGCCCCGCCCCCGATTTCCACGCTACCGGCAAGCACCGACAGTTCCGCACGAGAAAAGCCGCGAACGGCGATTCCCGGCCCAATTACGTCCGGAATCCGCCGTTCGCGGCTGCATCGAATCCGAAATCGTCGTACCCCACCGGTAAACTGGAGACCGGGGGCCGGCGGCCGCCCTCAGCGGTCCAGCGGGTACCGGGCCCGGACGCGGAACCCGCCGTCCGCCATCCCGGACGTCTCGAAACTCCCGCCCAGCAACCGCGCCCGCTCGGCCAGCCCCGTCAGTCCGTGCCCGCCCGATGGCAGCGACTCCGCCGTCCGGCGGGCCCGCTCGTTGCGGACCTCGATCTTGAGCGCCCCGTGCTCACCCTGGATGCGGATCGTCGCCGTCGCGCCCGGGGCGTGCTTGTGGACGTTCGTCAGGCACTCCTGGACCGTCCGGTACGCCGCCGCCGACACCTGGTTCGGCAGCGCCTCCGGCAGGTGCTCCACCGACAGGTGCACCGGCACCTCCGACGTCCGGATCAGGCGGTCGAGGTCGTTGATCCCGGGCCGCGGGCCGTCGTCGTCGGCGCCCGCGCGCAGCACGCTCAGCAGCGACCGCAGCTCCTCCAGGGTCCGCTTCGACAGCGTCCGGATGACCTGCGCGGTCTCCTGCGCCCGGTCGTCGGTCGACTGGGCCTGCAGCGCGCCGGCCTGCATCGCGATCAGCGTGATCTGGTGCGAGACGACGTCGTGCATCTCGCGCGCCAGCCGGGCGCGCTCTTCGGCGCGGACGGCGTCGGCGTGGAAGCGGCGCTCGCGGTCGCGGCTCGTGGCCAGCTCGGCGAGCTTGTTCGAAACCTCGGCGCGTGCCCCGATGAGCAGGCCGATCGCGATCGGCATGCCGGCGACGAGGACGCCGTAGATGCCGTCGAGGATGTGTTCGCGCCAGCTGAGCTCGGCGAAGTCTTCCAGGGGCCACTGCACGAACCGGCAGCACCACACCAGCGCCGCGCCGACCCACACCTGCCAGTGCAGCTGGCGGCGGGTGGCGAGCATGCCGAGCGTGATCATCGACGCCAGCTGCGCCCACCCGGCGAGGAACCCGGGGACCGCGACGAGCACGGCGAGGAACGGGAACTTCCGGCGGAACACCACCGCGAGACAGGCGGCGCCGGAGAGCCAGATCGAATAGGGCTGGGCCTTCTCGGGGATCACCAGCCACACGTCGAGCACGGCGAGGATGACCGCGGCCGCCTCGATGGCGAACGTGACCACAGCGGGGCGCGGCACCGAGCCGAACAGGCTCAATCCGCGCTTGCGCACCCGCTCGGCGGCCGATGGCCCCGAGCCGGCGATCGAGATGCCTGGAATCGAGAGTCCCTCTGTACTCATCGCTGGCGACCCCATTCGTCTTGTGGACTTGTTGGTGAGAGGTGCTCAGGGCCCGATCGGGACGCGCAGCAACGGACAAATGTGCGGATGCTAACGAGGTCGCGTACGAAGACGGTAAGTTTCACCCGTTGTCGGAGTTCCGGCGTCCGAATTCCGTAGTCGACTGCTCCGTCCGGGGTACGACGGCGGAGGTGTGCTACCGAGAGTGGGAGTACTGCTCCGTACTGTGCACCAAGACGACCACATCGTGGGAATCATGTTACCCACGTGTGGTCGCCCGGCAAGGGGTCATCAGGCCGCCATGGACCGGAGGTCGTCGCTGAGCAGGTCGTGCAGGCCGCCGGCGCACGCCTTCGCCGTCTCGATCGACCGCGGCAGCATCCCGGTCTCGTAGGCCCGGACGGCTTCGTCGACGCTCGGCGCGGTCGCCAGCGCCGTGGCGAGCTCGGTGCCGTCCAGCAACGCCAGGTTCGCGCCGACGCCCAGCGGCGGCATCAGGTGCGCCGCGTCGCCGAGCAGTGTGAGCCCGGGGGTGTGCGTCCACGCGTGCGGCACCGGGAGGACGTGCAGCGGCCGGTGCGTGAACCCGCCGTCGAGGTCGGTCAGGAACCGGAGCACGCTCGGGTGCCAGCCGGCGAAGCGCTCCAGCAGGTGTGCGCGCACCGCAGCGGTGTCGGCGAAGTCGAGGCCCGCGGCCCAGTCCTCGGGGGCGTAGAAGATGGCGTAACAGCGGATGTGGCCGTCGCTGTTGCGCTGCGCGACGAGCGCCTTCCCGTCGACCTTCGTCATCAGCGTGCCCTGGCCGGTCAGCGTCGCGAGGTCCGGGTGACGGCGGTCGGCGTCGTCGAGGCCGAGTTCGACGAACGTGACCCCGCTGTACTCGGGCCGGACGCCGGTGAGGGCCCCGCGGACGCGGGACCACGCGCCGTCCGCGCCGACGACCAGGTCGAAGTCCTGGCCCGCGCCGTCTTCGAAGGTGAGGCGGCCGGGCGCGACCTCGGTGATCGGACGTCCCCAGCGGACGGTGCCGGGCTTCAGCGATTCGAGGAGCATGCCGCGGAGCTGGCCGCGGTCGATTTCGGGGCGGAAGTCGTCGCCTTCGGCCGGTACCTCGTCCATGACGACTTCGCCGGTGAGCGGGTCGATGGCCCGCATCTGCTGGCCTTCGGGGCGGGCCAGGGCGCAGAACGGTTCGTGGAGCTGGGCGGTGTGCAGGGCGACCTGACCCGTGTCGCCGTGGAGGTCGAGCGTGCCGCCCTGGGGGCGGGCGTCGGCCGAGGCTTCCTGTTCGAAGACGGTGACATCGATGTCGTGGAGCTGCAGGACGCGGGCACAGGCGAGGCCGCCGAGGCCGGCGCCGACGATCGCGATGGAGTTCATGGCTTCCCCCTGGAAGTCCGGTGCCACCGGCTGGTCCGGCGGCGCTGTCCCCAGAAAAGCACAGTGACTAAAAAAGTGCAACGACTCAACTTTTGAAGTGAGTTAACCATCACGTAGGCTGAGAGGCATGACCGAAGTGATCGGGCGCCGCGAGCGCAAGAAGGCGCAGACCCGGCAGGCGCTGGCCGACGCGGCGCTGGAGCTGTTCCTGGCGCGCGGCTACGACGAGGTCGGGGTGAAGGAGGTGGCGGACGCGGCGGACGTCTCGGTGACGACGCTGTTCAAGTACTTCCCGAGCAAGGAGGCGCTGCTGTTCGACCAGGACGACGACATCGAGGCGGCCCTGGTCCAGGCGGTCCACGGCCGCCCGCCGGGGTATTCGATCGTGGACGCACTGCGCGAGCACATGCTGAGAGACAGCGCGGACAGCGGCCCGAGCCCGGAGTTCATCGGCTTGATCGAGAGCACCCCGGTGTTGCGCGACTACGCCCGCCGAATGTGGATGCGCCACGAGACGGCACTGACGAGGGCGATCGCGCAGGAGATGGCGGCTCCAGAGGACGACGTGTCGTGCGCGTCGTTGGCGAGGTTCGCACTGGCGTCGCGCGAGCTGATCGTGGCGAACGAGAACCCGCGAAAGGCGGCGGAGGAGATCTTCGGCAACCTGGGCCGCGGCTGGCGGGTGCAATGAAGCCCCCGTTTTCCACGCTACCGGCAGCCCCCGACAGTTTCGGCACTCGCGAACGGAGAAGGCCCCCTCGGCGGTGAGCCGAGGGGGCCTTCGAGAACGAATTCAAGCCGTAGGCGGCTGGTACACCTTCGTCAGTTTCCCCGCCGCAGCCCGATCCAACAGCCACAACGTCCGACGGTGCCCACGAGCCCCGGCCACCGGGAGCTGGACCTCGCCAGCCCCCGACAAAGCCAACGCCACCGCGTCCGCCTTCGCCTCACCCGCGGTCATCAGCCAGATGTCGCGAGCCTGGCGAATCGCTGGCAGCGTCAACGAAATCCGCGTCGGCGGTGGCTTGGGACAGTTCCGCACCGCCACCACCGAACGCTCGGTCTCGTAAACCGCCGGCGACTCCGGGAACACCGACGCCGTGTGCCCCTCACCGCCCAAACCCAGCAGCATGATGTCGAACGACGGTACGTCGCCGTGGTCCTCCGGCCCCGCCTGCGAAGCCAACACCGACGCGTAAGCCGCGGCCGCCGCGTCCACGTCGGAACCGAACTCGCCGTCCGAAGGTGCCATTGCGTGGACCCGGGCGGGGTCCAGCGGCACGTGATCGAGCAGCGCCTCGCGGGCCTGCTTCTCGTTCCGCTCGTCGGAATCCGCCGGGACGAACCGCTCGTCGCCCCAGTAGATGTCCAGGCGGGACCAGTCGATCGCGTCGCGGGCCGAAGACTCGCGCAGCTCCGAGAGCACCGCGATGCCCGTTCCGCCGCCCGTCAGCACCAGCGAGGCCGATCCCTTGGCCGCCTGGACGTCCACCAGCCGCGTGACCAGCCTGGCCGCCGCCGCGGCCGCCAAGAGGTCCTGGTTCGCGTAGACGACCACTTCCGTCTTGCTCATTTACGCGCCTTCGACGAAACCGCCGCCGCCGCGGGCGAAGTGACGTCCGCCTTGGGCGGCGCGCCCGTCTTGCCGTTGGTCCCGGAGGTGATCTTCGAAAGCCCGTGCAGCGACGTCTCGTACACCTCGTCCGGGTCGAGGCGCCGCAGCTCCTCGATCAGGCAGTCCTGGTTGTCCCGCCGCTGCAGCGCGATCCGGCGGGTCGGCTGGCCCGGCTGGGTCAGCGTGCCCACGCGGCCGTCCGGCCGGTGCAGCTCCACCGGGCCCGAACGGCGGTCCAGGGTGACCGAGATGATCCCGGCCGCGCCCGTGCTCTTGACCCGCTTGACCGGCACCTTCAGGTACTCGGCCAGCCAGCCGGCCAGCAGCTCGGTCGACGGGGAGTCGGCCTCGCCCGTCACCGTCGCGCCCGTGACCTTCTCGTAGGGCGGCAGGTCCAGCGCCGACACCAGCTGCGCCCGCCAGCGGGTCAGCCGGGTCCAAGCCAGGTCGGTGTCGCCCTCGGTGTACGCCTTCGCCCGCGTGGTCAGCGCCTTGACCGGGCTCTTCTCCGCGGCGGAGTCGGTGATCCGGCGCTGGGCCAGCTCGTCCAGCGGGTCCTTCGCCGGGTCCTTCGGACCGGCCCCGGGCCACCAGCAGACGATCGGCGCGTCCGGCAGCAGCAGCGGCACCACCGCGCTCTGGCCCTGCGCGGCCAGCGGGCCGTACAGGCGCAGCACGATGACCTCGCTCGCGCCGGCGTCGCCGCCGACCCGGATCTGGCCGTCGATGCGCGGGGCCGCCGTGCGGGCGCCCTTGGCCACCACGATCACCCGCGACGGGTGCTCGCGGCTCGCGCCGTTGGCCGCCTCGATGGCCTCTTCGAGCTTGGCGTCGTCGTCGGCCACGATCACCAGCGTCAGGACCCGCCCGAGCGCGACTTGCCCGCCCTGTTCGCGGATCTCCACCAGCTTCTTGTTGAGTGCCGAAGTCGTGGTGGACGGCAGGTCGATGATCACGGGCGCCTCCATTTCCGGCCGGTGCGCTCCAGCATTTCGTCGGCGGAGGGCGGACCCCACGTGCCCGGCGGGTACTGCTCGGGCGCGCCTTCCTTCGCCCAGTGCGCCAGGATCGGGTCGAGGATCTTCCAGGACAGCTCGACCTCTTCGTTCACCGGGAACAGCGACGGCTCGCCCAGCAGGACGTCGAGGATCAGGCGTTCGTAGGCCTCGGGGGAGGACTCGGTGAACGCGTGCCCGTACCCGAAGTCCATCGTGACGTCGCGGACCTCCATCGTGGTCCCCGGCACCTTCGAGCCGAACCGCAGCGTGATGCCCTCGTCCGGCTGGACCCGGATGACCAGGGCGTTCTGCCCCAGCTCCTCGGTCGACGTCGAGTCGAACGGCAGGTGCGGCGCCCGCTTGAACACGACGGCGATCTCGGTGACGCGGCGGCCGAGCCGCTTGCCGGTGCGCAGGTAGAACGGCACCCCGGCCCAGCGGCGGCTCTGCACCTCCAGCGTCACGGCCGCGTAGGTCTCGGTCTTCGAGTCCTTCGCGAAGCCCTCTTCCTGCAGCAGGCCGGGCACCTTCGTGCCGCCCTGCCAGCCGCCCGCGTACTGGCCGCGCGCGGTCGTCTTGTCCAGCGGCCCCAGCGGCTTGGTGCCCGAGAGCACCTTGATCTTCTCCGCGCGCAGGGCCCGCGGGTCGAACGACAGCGGCTCCTCCATCGCGGTGAAGGCCAGCAGCTGCAGCAGGTGGTTCTGGATCACGTCGCGCGCCGCGCCGATGCCGTCGTAGTACCCCGCGCGGCCGCCGAGACCGATGTCCTCGGCCATGGTGATCTGCACGTGGTCGACGTAGTTGGCGTTCCAGATCGGCTCGAACAGCTGGTTCGCGAAGCGCAGCGCCAGGATGTTCTGCACCGTCTCCTTGCCGAGGTAGTGGTCGATGCGGAACACCGACTCCTCGGGGAAGACGTCGTTGACGATCGCGTTCAGCTCTTCGGCGCTCTTGAGGTCGTGGCCGAAGGGCTTCTCGATGACGACCCGGCGCCAGGTGCTGGCGTCCGCGTTGGCCAGCCCGGAGCGGGCCAGCTGCTTGGTCACCACCGGGAACGCGCCGGGCGGGATCGACAGGTAGAACGCGGTGTTGCCGCCGGTGCCGCGTTCGTGGTCCAGGTCCTTGACCGTCTGCGCGAGCCGGTCGAACGCGTCGTCGTCGTCGAAGGTGCCCTGGACGAACCGGATGCCTTCGGCGAGCCGGTTCCACACAGACTCCTTGAACGGCGTCCGCGCGTGCTCCTTGACCGAGTCGTGCACGAGCTCGCCGAAGTCCTGGTGCTCCCAGTCGCGCCGGGCGAACCCGACGAGCGAGAAGCCGGCGGGCAGCAGCCCGCGGTTGGCCAGGTCGTAGATGGCGGGCATCAGCTTCTTGCGGGCCAGGTCGCCGGTGACCCCGAAGATCACCAGGCTGGACGGCCCGGCGATGCGCGGGAGCCGCTTGTCCCGCGGATCGCGCAGCGGGTTCTTCCACGTCATGCAGAGACCTCCTGTACCGCGCGGACGACCGCCGCGAGCCCCGCGGCCCGGTCGGTCAGGTGCAGGCGCAGCACCGGGCGGCCGTGCTCGGCGAGGACCTGCCCGTCGCCGAGGGCCTGGGCGTGCTGCAGCTGACCGAGCGTGTACGGCCGGTCCGGGACGTCGAGGTCCTGCTCGACGGCGCCGGTGAGCTGCAGGAAGACACCGTTCTGGTGCCCGCCCTTGTGGTACTGGCCGGTGGAGTGCAGGAACCGCGGGCCCCAGCCGAACGTCGTCTGCTTCCCGGTGCGCTTGGCGATCTCGCCGCGCAGCAGCTCGGTCGACGCGTCGTCGAGGCGGTCGAGGTAGGCCTGCACCGCGATGTAGCCCGCGTCCGGCGCCGAAGCGAAGAACGCGCGGAGCACGTCGGTCAGCTTTCCTTCGGTGGCAACACCTTCGGAGCCGAAGATCTCGACCGGTCCGTCCACATTGGACGCCGTCTCGCCGCCCTTCAGCTTCTCCGGGTCGTCCAGGAGGGCGCGGGCCGCCTTCTTGGCCGCTTCGACGTCGGGCTGGTCGAACGGGTTGATCCCGAGCAGCCGGCCGACGAGCGCCGTCGCGAACTCCCAGAGCAGGAACTGCGCGCCCAGCGAGCCGGTGACCGAGATCTTCGCCGCGCCCTGCGGGCTGCCGACCGCGGTGGGCGTGGCGTCGGACTTCGCGTCGGCGAAGCCGGGCGCCTCCGGGCTCTCGACCGCGACCGGCAGCAGGCCGGTGCCCTGCTTGCCGGTGGACTCCGCGATCAGCTGCTCCGCCCAGTCGGGGAAGCCCTTGATCCCGGAACCGGAGTCGGCCAGCACGACCTTCTCCGCGCCCGTTTCGTGCGCGGCGGCCCACGCGGCGGCCAGCTTGACCGCCGGGTTGCCGGCCGAGTCCGCGGCGAGCTCGTCGGCCACCGAAGCGGCCTGGTCGAGCAGCCGGGCGACGTCCGCGCCGGCGAGACCGGCCGGGACGAGCCCGAACGCGGTCAGCGCCGAGTAGCGGCCGCCGACGTGCGGGTCGGCGAGGAAGGTCTTGCGGTAACCCTCCTTTTCGGACAGTTCCTGGAACGGCGAGCCCGGGTCGGTGACGACCACGATCCGCCGGGCCGCGTCGATCCCCGCGTCGGTGAACGCTTTCGCGAAGATCCGCCGGTGGCTGTCGGTCTCGACGGTGCCGCCCGACTTCGACGACACCACGATCACCGTGCGCTCGAGGTCGCCGGCCAGCGCGTCGGCGACCTGGCCCGGGTCGGTCGTGTCGAGGACGGTCAGCGCGACACCGTCGGTCGCGGTGATCACCTCCGGCGCCAGCGACGAGCCGCCCATGCCGGCCAGCACTACGCGATCGACACCCTCGGAGCGCAGTTCGGTCCGCAGCGCCTCGATCTCGCCGATCAGCGGCCGCGACGACTTGTGCAAGCTCGTCCACGACAGCCGGATCGACGCCTCGGATTCGGCGTCCGGCCCCCAGAGCGTCGCGTCCTGCGCCGCCAGCTTCGAAGCCGCTTGGTCGTTGACCAGCTGCTCGGCCAGCGGTGCAGCACGCTCCGCCAGTGCGGCGTCCACGATCTCGACGCCGGTCTTCTCACCTGTCGTCATGTCGTGCTTCAGCCCTTCGCCTTCTCGAGCTGCCCGTTCACGGTCTCCAGCAGCTCGGTCCACGACTTCTCGAACTTCTCGACGCCCTCGTTCTCCAGCGTGAGGAACACGTCGCGGATGTCGATGCCGACCGCCTCGAGCTTGTCGAAGACCTCCTGCGCCTCGGCGGCGCGGCCGGTGACCTGGTCGCCGGTGATCTCCGCGTGCTCCGCGACCTCGTCGAGGGTCTTCTCCGGCATCGTGTTGACGGTGTCCTTCACCACGAGCTGGTCGACGTAGAGGGTGGGGGAGTAGTCCGGGTTCTTCACGCCGGTCGAGGCCCACAGCGGGCGCTGCGCGTTGGCGCCGTCGGCCGCGAGGGCCTTCCAGCGGTCCGTGGCGAACAGCTCTTCGAAGGCCGCGTAGGCGAGCCGCGCGTTGGCGACGGCCGCCTTGCCACGCAGGGCCAGCGCGTCGTCCGAACCGATGGCCTCAAGGCGCTTGTCGATCTCGGTGTCCACGCGGGAGACGAAGAACGACGCCACCGAGTGGATGCCGCGCAGGTCGTGGCCGTTGGCCTTGGCCTGCTCCAGGCCGGCGAAGAAGGCCTCGATGACCTTCTTGTAGCGCTCGACGGAGAAGATCAGCGTGACGTTGACGCTGATGCCCTCGGCGAGCGTGGCGGTGATCGCCGGCAGGCCCTCTTCGGTGGCCGGGATCTTGATCAGCACGTTCGGCCGGTCGACGGTCTTCCACAGGTCCTTGGCCTCGGCCACCGTCTTGCCGGTGTCCTTGGCCAGGCGCGGGTCGACCTCGATCGAGACGCGGCCGTCGACGCCGTTCGTGGCGGTGTAGACGTCGCGGAACAGGTCCGCGGCGTTGCGCACGTCGGTCGTGGTCAGGTCGCGGATGGTCGCCTCGACGTCGGCGCCCTGGGCGGCGAGCTCCCGCGTGCGGTCGTCGTAGGCGTTGCCCTTCGACATCGCGTTGGCGAAGATCGTCGGGTTGGTCGTCACGCCCACGACGTGCTTGTCGCGGATCAGGTCGGCCAGGTTGCCGGTGTTCAGGCGTTCACGCGAAAGGTCGTCGAGCCAGATTGAAACACCGGCCGCGGACAGCTGCGCGAGCTTGTCGTTGCTCATTTGCTGCGTCATCCCCTTCAGGAATTCTTGGTGTTCTGGATCGAGCGGCGCGCGGCCTCGACGACTGCTTCCGCGGTGAAACCGAACTCACGGAACAGTGTGGCGGCATCGGCGGAGGCGCCGAAGTGCTCGATCGAAACGTTCACCCCGGCGTCACCGGTGAAGCGGTGCCACGACTGGGCGATCCCCGCCTCGACGGACACGCGGGCCTTCACACCGGCCGGGATGACGGATTCGCGGTAGGCCGCGTCCTGCGCGTCGAACCACTCGACGCACGGCATGGACACGACACGCGCCTTGACGCCGTCGGCGTCCAGGGTCTTCTTCGCCTCGACGGCCAGCTGGACCTCGGAGCCGGTGGCCATGAGGACCACGTCCGGGGTGCCGTCCGAATCGGCCAGGACGTACCCGCCCTTGGCGACGCCCTCGGCGCTGGTGCCCTCGAGCACCGGCACGTTCTGGCGGGTCAGCGCCAGGCCGGACGGGTGGTGGATGTCCTCCAGCACGGCCTTCCACGCGTACGCGGTCTCGTTGGCGTCCGCCGGGCGGACGACGTTGAGGCCCGGGATCGCGCGCAGCGCGGAGAGCTGCTCGATCGGCTGGTGCGTCGGCCCGTCCTCGCCGAGGCCGATCGAGTCGTGCGTCCACACGTAGGTGACCGGCGCCTTCATCAGCGCGGCCAGCCGGACCGGCGGGCGCATGTAGTCGGAGAAGATGAGGAACGTCGCGCCGTACGGGCGGGTGCCGCCGTGCAGCGCGATCCCGTTGAGGATCGAGCCCATGGCGTGCTCGCGGACGCCGAAGTGCAGCGTCCGGCCGTACGGGTTCGCCGCCCACATGTCCGTGGCGGCCTTCTCGGGACCGAACGAGTCGGCGCCCTTCATCGTCGTGTTGTTGCTCTCGGCCAGGTCGGCCGAGCCGCCCCACAGCTCCGGCAGCGGCTCGGCGAGGGCGTTGAGCACCTCACCGGAGGCCTTGCGGGTCGCGATGCCCTTGGCGTCCGGCTCCCACTTCGGCAGGTTGTCCGCGAAGCCCTCGGGCAGCGTGCGGGTGGCCATCCGGTCGCCGATCTTCTTGCGCTCCGGGTTGGCCTTGCCCCAGGCCTCGTACTTCTCCTGCCACTCGGCGTGCGCGGCCTTGCCGCGGTCGAGCGCCTGGCGGGTGTGCTTGAGCACCTCGTCCTCGACCTGGAACGACTGGTTCGGGTCGAACCCGAGGATCTCCTTGACCGCGGCGACCTCTTCGCCGCCCAGCGCGGCACCGTGCGCCTTGCCGGTGCCCATCTTCTTCGGGGCCGGGTAACCGATGACGGTCCGCAGCGCGATGAACGACGGCCGCTGCGTCTCGGCCTTGGCGGCCTTGATGGCCTCCTCGATCGCGACGACGTCCTCGCCGCCCTCGACGACCTGGGTGTGCCACCCGTAGGCCTCGTAGCGCTTCACGGTGTCCTCGGACAGCGCGATGTTGGTGTCGTCCTCGATCGAGATCTTGTTGTCGTCGTAGAAGACGATCAGGTTCCCCAGCTCCTGGCGGCCCGCGATGGACGAGGCCTCGGAGGTGACGCCCTCTTCGATGTCGCCGTCGGAGGCGATCACGTAGATGTGGTGGTCGAAGATGCTCTCGCCGGGCGCCGCGTCCGGGTCGAGCAGGCCGCGCTCGCGCCGCGCCGCCATCGCCATGCCCACGCCGTTCGCCAGGCCCTGCCCCAGCGGGCCGGTGGTGGTCTCGACGCCGTCGGTGTGCCGGTACTCCGGGTGACCCGGGGTCTTGGAGCCCCACTTGCGCAGCTGCTTGAGGTCCTCGAGCTCGAGGCCGTAGCCGGCGAGGAACAGCTGGATGTAGAGCGTCAGGCTCGAGTGGCCGGCCGAGAGGACGAAGCGGTCGCGGCCCGGCCAGTGCTGGTCCGCCGGGTCGTGACGCAGGGTGCGCTGGAAGAGCGTGTAGGCCAGCGGCGCCAGGCTCATCGCGGTGCCGGGGTGGCCGCTGCCACAGTTTTCGACCGCGTCCGCGGCCAGGACCCGGACGGTGTCCACGGCGCGGGTGTCGGTCTCGGTCCAGTCGGCGGGCACGTTGCGCCGGAGGAGTGGGTTGTTCTCGCTGGTAGTGGCGGTTTCGGACACTGAACTCCAACTCCCGGTCATGATGGTTGCGGCTGGTCTTCCTCGTTCCGGTTACCCGTGCGCACGGACATCTATCTCAATCGATCCCGAAGGGACGATATTCCTGCTCGCGGCCATGCGCAGGGGCAATCGCGGCCCGTCGCGGTCAGCCTAGTGCTTAGGCCCGTCGAGGACCCGCGATCACCCACGGGATTCACCACGTCTAACATCGTTCGAGGGTTCAGACCGGCGTTCCACCACGGCCTTCCGGCACGGACCCGCCCGAACCTGACGCAGGGAGTGAAATGTCGTTGGTGAACGCTGCGCACGGACGCAGTGAAGACACCAGCGCCGTGCACCCGACCGGTGAGCGACCGCACGGTGACCGGCGAAGCATCCGCCGGGTCGTCGGCGCCTACGCCGCGCTGGCGAAGCCGCGCGTGATCGAGCTCCTCCTGGTGACCACCATCCCGGCGATGTTCCTCGCCGGCCGTCAGATCCCCTCCCCGTGGCTGGTCCTGGCCACGCTGGTCGGCGGGACGATGGCCGCGGGCAGCGCGAACGCGCTCAACTGCGTGATCGACGCGGACATCGACAAGGTGATGAACCGCACGAAGCGCCGTCCGCTGGTGAAGGACTCGGTGCCGCGGCGCGGAGCGCTGATCTTCGGCTTGGTCATGGGCGTCGCGTCGGCGGTCGTGCTCTATTTCACGGTGAACCTGCTCTCGGCGATCCTGGCCGTGGCGACGATCCTCTTCTACATCTTCGTCTACACGCTCGGCCTGAAGCGGCGCACGTCGCAGAACGTGGTCTGGGGCGGCGCGGCGGGCTGCATGCCGGTCGTCATCGGCTGGGCGGCCGTCACCGGCACCGTGCAGTGGCCGGCGTTCGTGATGTTCGGCGTCATCTTCTTCTGGACGCCGCCGCACACGTGGGCGCTCGGCATGAAGTACCGCGACGACTACGAGCGCGCGGGCGTCCCGATGCTGCCGGTGGTCGCCACCGCCCAGCACGTCGCCCGCCAGATCGTCATCTACTCGTGGGTGATGGTGGCGTGGACGCTGCTGCTGCTCCTGGTGACGTCGTGGCTGTACGGCACGTTCGCGATCCTCGCGGGCGGCTGGTTCCTCTTCTACGCGCACAGCCTCCAGGCGGCGGTCCGGCGCGGCGAAGAGACCAAGCCGATGGCGCTGTTCCACCGGTCGAACACGTACCTGATGATCGTGTTCGTGGCCCTGGCGGTCGACTCCGCCATCGGGCTGCCCACGCTCGGCCTGCCGTTCTGAGCCCGGCGGAGTTCTTCGCCGACGTCATCGAGTCCGGCACCGTCCTGGGTGCCGACCACACGTGGTCACCCGAGCGGGTGGCCTCGTTGCTGGGCGACGACTACGGCGACAACCCGTCGAAGCACTCCCTGGGGCGTGACCACGGTCTCGTCGAGTTCTTCTGGCAGCGGGACCAGGGGCCCTGGCAGGGGACCCACTTCTCGGTGCAGGCCCACCGGCTCCGGCTCCGCGATCCGCAGCTGGTCAACCCGGTGATCCGGGACCGCTACGGCGACTTCCCCGCGCCGGTCCCGTTCGAAGAGGTCGGTGAGCTGCTCGCCGGCCGGGCTGTCCCGCTGGACGAGGTGCCGTACGCGCCGGACCCGGACGAGATCCGCGCGTACCGGCAGCCGGCCTCGCGGACCGTGGTCTACGTGGTCGCGGGGACCTACTACGGCAACGCCGGGGACGTGTACAAGGTCGTCAGCCCGGGCACGCCGTGATCCCCCGTCCGGGCAAGGACCGGATCCTGGCGGTGCTGGCGGCCGTCGTGGTCCTGGGCCTCCTGGTCTTCATCGGCCGCGGCAAGGTGTCGCTCGACACGAACGAGCTGCTCGGCACCGCCTGTGCCATCCCTTCGCGGATCACGGCTGTCCCGGGCGCGGCCGACTCGGCTCCCGGCGGCGGTGGGCTCCGCGTCGTCGAGCAGGGCGCCGGGACCGTGGTGGAGAACACCAGCGCCCAGTTCGCCTACCGGATCCCGGTGACCGCCGGGTCGACGCGCGCCGAGGTGCCGCTGCTCGCGCCCGGGCAGCGCACCGCCGTCGCGGGCGCCGGGATCGTGACGTTCGGCCCGGTCGTCTGGCTGGCCCCCGAGTCGCTCGGCGGCTACACGCCGATCACCGCGACGCCGGTCCCGGGCGGCGTCCGCTACACGTCGGCGAACTGCCGCGCGCTCACCAGCCGCGGTGGCGTGGTGCTCCAGCGCGGCGGCGAAACCGGCCGGATCCTGCGCAGCGAGGACCTGCCCGCGGCGGACGTGTCGTGCGCGCCGGGGGAGAAGGTGCTGCCGGCCGTGCTCGAGCCGCACAGCGAGGTCTACCCGTACTGCGCCCTCGGGACGGAATGATCGCGCGGCGGGTGCCGCTAAACTCTGGTGGCTCTTTTCCCTTGAGGCGAAAGCAGGATGCTCTTGTCCGTCTCCTCGGACGACTTCTCCGCCGAGCTCGCCCGCGAGCAGGCGTACGTCACCACCCTCTACGCGAAGCTCGACGCCGAACGCGTCGACGCCCAGCGCCGCCTCGACGAGACGTTGCAGCTGGCCGGCGGCACCCCGCAGGCCCGCACCGAACGCGACGTCGCCACCACCCTCTACACCGACCGGCTCGCCCAGCTCGGCTCCGTCGAGCAGGGCCTCGCCTTCGGGCGGCTCGACTTCGTCCCCGAAAGCGCCGAGGAAACCACCTACATCGGCCGGCTCGGGCTGTTCGACGAGGACGACGACTACCAGCCGCTGCTCGTCGACTGGCGGGCGCCGGTCGCGCGGCCCTTCTACCTCGCCACCGCGGCGTCACCCGAAGGGGTGCGCCGGCGGCGGCACCTGCGGTCGCTGACCCGCAAGGTCACCGGCTTCGACGACGAGATCCTCGACCTCACCGCCGCCGACCAGGGCCAGGACCTCGGGCTGGCCGGCGAGGCCGCGCTGCTCGCCGCGCTCGAACAGCGGCGCACCGGTGAGATGAGCGACATCGTCGCGACCATCCAGGCCGAGCAGGACCGCATCATCCGCGCCCCGCTCGGCGGCGTCATGGTCGTGCAGGGCGGGCCCGGCACCGGCAAGACCGCCGTCGCGCTGCACCGCGCCGCCTACCTGCTCTACACCCACCGCCAGCAGCTCACCACGCGCGGCGTGCTCGTCGTCGGGCCGAACAGCACGTTCCTGCGCTACATCGGCCAGGTGCTGCCGTCGCTCGGCGAGACCGGCGTGCTGCTCGCCACCATCGGGCAGCTCTACCCCGGCCTGGACGCCGACGGCGTCGAATCCCGCGAGACGACCGAGGTCAAGGGCCGGCTGGTCATGGCCGAGGTGCTCGCCAACGCCGTGCGCGACCGCCAGCGCGTGCCCGAACCGGTCATGGAGATCGAGTACGAGCACGACGTGCTGCGGCTGGACCGCAAGACCTGCACCGACGCCCGGACCCGCGCCCGCCGGTCGCGGCGCCCGCACAACCCGGCGCGGCGCCTGTTCGTCTCCGACGTCCTCGACGCGCTGACCCGCCAGGCCGCCCGGAAGCTGGGGGAGGACCTCCTCGACGGGCAGGACCTGGCCGACATCCGCGCCGAGCTGGCCGCGGACGAGAACGTCGCCGCCGCGCTGAACGAACTGTGGCCGGTCCTGACCCCGGAAGGCGTGCTCGACGACCTGTTCGCCGACCGCGAACGCCTCTCCAGCGCCGCTCGCAAGCTGCTGCCGGCTTCGGACCAGGCCCTGCTGGAAAGCGGACGCGACACCCGCTGGACACCGGCCGACGTGCCGCTGCTCGACGAGCTGGCCGAGCTGATCGGCGTCGACGACACCGAAGCCCGCGTCGAGCGCAAACGCCGTGAGCGCGAGGACCGCGCGTACGCCGAGGGCGTGCTCGACATCCTCGAACAGGACGAGGAGATCATCGACGAGGAGCTGCTGCGCGTCTCCGACGTCCTCGACGCCGAGCTGTTCGCCGAACGGCAGGTGGCGCGCAGCGAGCTGACCGCGGCCCAGCGCGCGGCGCAGGACCGGACGTGGACGTTCGGGCACGTGATCGTCGACGAGGCCCAGGAGCTGTCGGCGATGGACTGGCGGCTGCTCATGCGCCGCTCGCCGAACCGCTCGATGACGCTGGTCGGCGACGTCGCCCAGACGGGGGCGGCCGGCGGCGCGCGGTCGTGGGGCGAGGTGCTCTCGCCGTACGTCGAGAACCGGTGGCGTCTCGAGGAGCTGACCGTCAACTACCGCACGCCGGCCGAGATCATGGCGGTCGCGGCCCGGGTGCTCGCCGAGGTTTCCCCGGAGCTGTCGGCGCCGTCTTCGGTGCGGGAGACCGGGGTGCCGCCGTGGTCGGTCCGTCCTGCATCCCTGGTCGCGGAGCTGCCGGGGGTGGTGGACCGTGAGCTGTCCGAAGTGGACGGTGGCACGGTGGCGGTCCTGGTGCCGGGTGGTCGTTTCGACGAAGTGTCGGCGTGCCTTTCCGAGTACGACGAGCGGCTGAGCGTGCTGACCGTCGAGCGGTCGAAGGGCCTGGAGTTCGACTCGGTGGTGCTGGTGGCGCCGGACGAGGTCGTGGCGGGCTCGCCGCGGGGGCTGAACGACCTGTACGTGGCGCTGACGCGCGCTACGCGGCGGCTCGGCGTGGTCGCCACGGGTGACGACGTCCCGGCACTCTCCGTGCTTGGCTAGGGTGCCTCGCATGCAGAAGATCGGGAAGATCGTGGTCGTCGCCGCGGCGGCGCTGTCGCTGGCCGCGTGCGGCCAGAAGGCCCAGACCCAGACGGCCGCCCCCGCGGGACCGTCGGTGCCGCCGTCGTCGAACGCCGCTCAGGCGCCCCAGAGCAAGGGCCGCGAGTGCACCGCGGACGACATCAAGACGACGGGGAAGTTCGGCGAGGTGCCGACGATCACCATTCCCGACGACTGCGACCCGCCGAAGAAGCTGATCACGAAGGACCTGTCCGACGGCACCGGCGAGGGCGCGAAGGCCGGCCAGAAGCTCAAGATGAACTACCTGCTGGTGACGTGGTCGGACAAGCAGAAGCTGGACAGCTCGTTCGACCGCGGCCAGACGTTCGACCTGAACCTCGGCGCGGGCGAGGTCATCCCGGGCTGGGACAAGGGCCTGGAGGGCATCAAGCAGGGCGCCCGCCGGCTGCTGATCATCCCGCCGGACCTCGCCTACGGCGAGGGCGGCCAGGGCATCAAGCCGAACGAGACGCTGGTCTTCGTCACCGACGCCGTTTCGGTCGCCTGACCGACGCGCCCCAATGAGGTTTTCTCAGTAAGGCTCGAGCCGGGTAGGCGTGTTGGCCTGCGATGAGGCATGGGGCCCCTGGTAGGACTGGATTTGCGAAGATCAAGTCCGAGGTTCCAGAGGCCCCACGTGATCAAT
>NZ_FNUJ01000016.1 GCF_900107925.1 Amycolatopsis pretoriensis
CGGCTCGGCTCGGCTCGGCTCGGCTCGGCTCGGCTCGGCTCGGCTCGGCTCGGCTCGGGAAAGCCGACCACCCACACAGGGCACGACAAACCGCCGCGCCGCAAAAGACTCCGGCCGGCCCAGCCCACCTCGACCGGCCCCGGCTCGCCCAGCCCGGCCTCCGCCCTCAGAACGCCCCTACTCCCCCACCTCCCCGTCAGCCAGCTCCCGCAGCAAATCCAAATGCCCCACATGCCGCGCAGTCTCCTGAACGACGTGCGCCACCACCCACCGCACGGTGAACTCCCCGCGCCGCCGAGTCCGATCGTCCGGACCCAACCTCCGCAGCGACTTCTCCGCCCGCCCCCACTCGGCCTTGTAAGCCGCCACCACCGAAACCGGCGTGTCCTCCGGCGCCAAGTCCCAGCTGGGATCCGGCGACCCCGCCCACAGCGACGGCAGATCCGCCCCTCCGGCCTCGATCGACAACCACCACCGCTCGACGGCCGTCAGGTGCTTCACCACCCCCAGCGCACTCAACCGCGGCGACGAAGGCAACGGCGTGGCCACCGCCGAGGAGACCGGCAACCCCGCCAGCTTGTTCACCGCCGTCGCACGGAGGAACTGCAAGAAGTCCAGCTGAAGGCGCAACTCGTCGCCGGCCAGGCGCCCGGGCCACGACCGCTGCGTCTTCGAACTCGTGTTCGACATGACCGCAACGTACCCCACCGGTCCGACAAAATAGAGTGATCGCCATGTGGTGGGGACTGCTCTGCGCGCTCGGCGCGGCGATCGCGTACGGCGTGGCTTCGGTGATGCAGTCGGTCGCCGCCCGGGCGACGGACACCGGTGCCGGAACCGGTGTCGATCCGAAACTGCTCGTGCGCGTCCTGAAACAGTGGAAGTTCGTGGCCGGCCTGTCGCTCGACGTCCTCGGGTTCGTCGCGCAGATCGCCGCCCTGCACGTCCTTCCGCTCTTCGTCGTGCAGGCCGCCCTCGCCGCCAGTCTCGCCGTCACCGCCGTCGCCGCGCGGTTCCTCGGCGTGCGGCTCGGGACGAAGGAGTGGGCGGCCGTCGCCGTCGTGTGCGCCGGGCTCGGGCTGCTCGGCGCCGCCGCCGAGAGCGAAGGCTCCGATCCCGTCGGGCTCGGCTTCCGGCTGGGGCTGATCGGGGCCGTCGCCGTGCTGGCCGGCGCCGGGATCGCCGCCGGGAAGGCGAGCCGCCGGGTCCGGACGCCCGCGCTCGGGCTCGTCGCCGGCCTCAGCTTCGGCGTCGTCGCCATCGCCGGCCGGATCATCCCGAGCCTGGCCCCGCTGGACCTGCTCACCGACCCGGCCACCTACACCGTCGCGGTCGCGGGCGGGATGGCGATGCTGTTCTACGCCACGGCGTTGCAACGCGGCAGCGTCACCACCAGCACCGCCATGATGGTGCTCGGCGAGACCGTCTTCCCGTCGCTGGTCGGGGTGCTCGTGCTCGGCGACCGGACCCGGCCCGGGTTCGCGGTGCTCGCGATCGCCGGGTTCGTCCTCGCCGTGGCCGCCGCGCTCGCCCTGGCCCGCTTCGGGGAGCCGGACACAAGTGAGACGAAGCCGACCGTATTCCCGTAACTTCTTTACTTAGACTAGCCTTACCTATCCCACGACCAGGACAGGGAGGCGCGGGTGAGCACGACCGGACGGGAAGTCCTCCGCCGTTCGATCACCGGGCAACGACGATCGGTGGGCCTCGCGGCCCTGCTGACGGCGGGCCACCAAGGTGGTGAGGCGCTGGTGCCGGTGGTGATCGGCGTGGTGATCGACCAAGCCGTCGCCGGCGGATCGGTGGGCACGCTCTTGTTCTGGCTCGCGGTGCTCGGCGTGCTCTTCGCCGTGCTGTCGACCAGTTACCGCCTCGGCGCCCGTTTCGGTGAGCGCGCCGCCGAACGCGCCGCCCACGAGCTGCGGCTCGACGTCGGGCGCCGGGTCCTGCACCCCGGCGGCGGCGCGGAGTCCCTCGCGGGCGAGCTCGTCAGCGTCGGGACGTCGGACGCGAAACGCGTCGGCCAGGTCAACGGTGTCCTGCCGTTCGGCGTCGCCGGCCTGGTCGGGCTGCTGGTCAGCGCCGTCGTGCTGCTGACCATGAGCGTCCCGCTCGGCCTGCTCGTGCTGCTCGGGACGCCGCCGATGCTCTACCTCGCGCACCTGATCGGCAAGCCCCTCGAACGCCGCAGCGAGGCCGAACAGGAACGCTCCGCCTTCGCCTCCGGCATCGCCACCGACCTCGTCGCCGGGCTGCGCGTGCTCAAGGGCGTCGGCGCCGAACGCGCCGCCGTCGACCGCTACCGCCGCACCAGCCAGGACTCGCTGAAGGCGACGCTGCGGGCGGCGCGCGCCCAGGCCTGGCACAACGGCGCGCTGCTCGCGCTCACCGGGATCTTCATCGCGCTCGTCGCGCTCGTCGGCGGGAACCTCGCGGCCGCGGGCGAGATCAGCGTCGGCGACCTCGTCGCCGCGGTCGGGCTCGCGCAGTACCTGATCACGCCGTTCTCGATCTTCTCGTGGGTCAACGGCGAACTCGCCCAGGGCCGCGCGTCGGCCGGACGCATCGCCGACGTCCTCAACGCGCCCCACGCCGTCGACACCGGCGAAGCAACCCTCCCGACGCCCGCCGCGGGGCACGTCCGGCTGTCCGCGCTGGGCCGCGGCGCACTGCGGGACGTCGACTTCGAAGCGCACCCCGGCGAGCTGCTCGGCGTGGTCGCCACCGACCCGGCCGCCGCGACCGACCTCCTGGACTGCCTCGGCCGCGCCGCCGACCCCACGGCCGGGACCGTGACCGTCGACGCGGTCGACCTGTCCACTGTGGACCCCAGCCGGGTCCGCGAGGTGGTGCTGGTGGCCGCGCACGACGCGGATCTGTTCGCCGGCACCGTCGCGGAGAACTGCGGCACGGGGCCGCTCGCCGGACCGGCGATGACCGCGGCCGCCGTCGACGAGGTGGCCGGCGCGCTGCCCGACGGCGTCGCGACCGCCGTCAGCGAACGCGGGCGGTCGCTTTCGGGCGGGCAGCGGCAGCGGGTCGCGCTCGCCCGCGCCCTCGCCGTGGACGCGCCGGTGCTCGTGCTGCACGACCCGACGACCGCCGTCGACACCGTCACCGAGGCCCGGATCGCCGCGGGCCTGGCCGAACTGCGGCGCGGCCGCACCACCATCCTCGTGACCACCAGCCCGGCGCTGCTCGCCGCGACCGACCGCGTCGTCCTCCTCGACGACGGGCGGATCGCGGGTGTCGGCAGCCACGCCGAGCTGGCCGGTCGCGCCGACTACCGGGCGGCGGTGCTGTCATGATCCGCGAACTCCTCCCCGTGGCCGACGGCCGCCGGATCCGCGCCGTCGTCGGCGAGCTCGCCGGCCGGTCGAAGGGCCGCGCCGCGGCCGCGTTCACGATGCTCGTCGCCGCGACGGCGATGGGGCTGCTCACCGCTCCCCTGCTCGGCCGGGTCGTCGACCTGGTCGCGACGCGCCACCCGGCGGCCGACCTCGTCACACCGGTGGTGAGCCTGGTGCTCGTCGCGCTCGGCCAGGCGGTCGCGACGGCCATCGGCGTGTCGCTGGTGGCGCGGCTGGGCGAGACGATCCTGGCCGAGCTGCGGGAACGCTTCGTCGAGCGGGCCCTCGGCCTGCCGCTCGACCAGCTGGAGCGCGCCGGGTCCGGCGACCTCACCACGCGCGTGACGAACGACGTCTCGGTCGTCGCCGAAGCCGTCCGGCAGGCGCTGCCCGAGCTGGGCCGCTCGGTGCTGACGGTGGTGCTCACCCTGGGCGCGCTGGCGGTGCTGGACTGGCGGTTCCTGCTGGCCGCGCTGGTCGCCGTGCCGATCCAGCTGTGGACCGTCCGCTGGTACGTGCCGCGGGCGAAGCCGTTGTACGCGAGCCAGCGCGAGGCCGTCGGGGCGCAACAGCAGCAGCTGCTGGACACCATCGGCGGCGCGAAGACCGTCCGCGCGTTCCGGCTCGCGGACACCCACCTCGACCGGGTGCGCGAGCGGTCGAACGTCGCCGTCGACCTCGCCCTGCGCGGGATCCGGCTGGTGACGCGGTTCTACGCGCGGCTCAACCTGGCGGAGTTCGTCGGGCTGTCGGCCGTGCTGGCCATGGGGTTCCTGCTGGTCGGCGCGGACGCGGTGACGGTCGGCGTCGCGACGGCCGCGGCGCTGTACTTCCACAGCCTCTTCGGCCCGATCACGACGGCGCTGGCCCTGGTCGACGACGCGCAGGCGGCCGCGGCCAGCCTCGCGCGGCTGATCGGCGTCGCGGACCTGCCCGCCGAAGCGGCGCCCGCGCGGCCGGCCCGGCCGGTGGACGCGTCGGTGAAGACGGCGGCGACCGGCTATTCCTATGTGGACGGTCACCCGGTGCTGCGCGACATCGACCTCGCCGTCGCACCCGGCGAGCGGGTGGCGCTGGTCGGGGCGAGCGGGGCGGGCAAGACGACGCTGGCCAAGCTGATCGCCGGCATCCACCCGCCCGCCTCGGGGACGATCACGCTCGGCGGCGTCCCGCTGGAGGAGCTGGGACCGGAGGCCACCCGCCGGACGGTCGCGCTGATCAGCCAGGAGGTCCACGTCTTCGCCGGCCCCCTCGCCGACGACCTCCGCCTGGCGCGCCCGGCGGCGACCGACGCGGAACTGCGGGACGCACTGGGGAAAGTCGGCGCACTGTCCTTCGTGGACAGCCTGCCGGACGGCCTCGCCACGGTCGTCGGCGAAGGCGGGCACCAGCTCACGGTGACGCAGGCGCAGCAGCTCGCCCTGGTCCGGCTGGTGCTGGCCGACCCACCGATCGCGATCCTCGACGAAGCCACGGCGGAGGCGGGCAGCGCGGGCTCGCGGGTCCTGGAGTCCGCGGCCGCCGCGGCCCTCGAAGGCCGCACGGCGCTGGTGGTCGCCCACCGCCTGACGCAGGCGGCGGCGTCCGACCGGATCGTGGTCCTCGACGCGGGCGCGGTGGTGGAGTCCGGTACCCACGACGAACTGGTCGCCGCGGGTGGTCAGTACGCGAAGCTGTGGGCGGCCTGGTCAGGCCAGCGCGCCTGACGCGGCGTCCGTGAGCGGGGCCGGCACCCGAAGGCGAAGCCGCCTGATCAGGCCAACACGCCCGCCGCCACCTCCGCCAGGGCGGCCAGCACGGCCGCCACCGCGGGCGGGTCGGGCGGCTCACCGTAGGTGGCCGCGTGGATCCGGCGGCTGAACCCGGTCTCGGTCGCATGGACATCGGCCCGGCGATGAGCCTGCAGCGCGAGCCCGGGCAGGATCGCGACCCCCGCCCCGGCGGCGACCAGCGACTGCACGACGACCATGTCGTCGCTCAGCGATGCGACGCGCGGGCTGAAGCCGGACTGCGCGCACATCGCGCCCAGTTCCTCCTGGCACCGCGGGCAACCGCCGATCCACCCGGAGTCCCGGTGGTCCTCGAGCCGGTCACCGGCTTCCCGGCTGATGAGGTGGACCGGGTCGTCGCCGAGGTGGCGCAGCCGGAACCCCTCCTCGACCGGGCCGTCGGCATGGCTGAACACCACAGCGACATCGATCTCCCCATGGCGCAGCAGGCGCAGCGCTTCGACCGGGTGCTCGTCCACCAGGCTCAGCCGCAGCCCCGGGTGCGCGGCAGCCAGCGCCGCCGCGGCCCGGGGCACGATGGTGGCCAGTGTGGACGCGTTGGCGGCCACCCGGACCAGGCCCGCCTGCAGGCCGACCTGCGCCGCCAGCTCGGTGGCCGCCGCGTCGACCCGGCCCACGATCTCCGCCGCGCGGTGGGCCAGCAGCCTGCCTTCCGGCGTCAACCGGATGCCGCGGCCGATCCGCTGGACGAGCCGCGCTCCGGTGGCCGTCTCCAGCCGGGCCAGGTGGTGGCTCACCGACGGCTGCGAATAATGCAGCTCGCGCGCGGCTTCGGTCACCGATCCGTGCCGCGCCACCGCGGCCAGCACCTTGAGGTGGACCAGGTTCAGCATTCATCAACGTTATCAATGTGTTCGCGGCCGATCTGGCATTGGACGTCATGCGTCGAACGCCGCCAAGATGGTCCCATGACGAAGGTGACCTGCGACCTCACGATCTCCCTCGACGGCTACGCCGCCGGGATCAACCAGACCGAGCAGCGCCCGTTCGGCGAAGACGGCGGCGACGGCTGGGGCGACAAGCTGCACGCCTGGTTCGGCGAAGGCGCCGAACAGCACCCCGGCGAGTTCGAGCGCATGATGACGGCGAAGGCGTTCATCATGGGCCGCAACATGTTCGGCCCGATCCGCGGTGACTGGGACCGGCAGTGGAAGGGCTGGTGGGGCGACAACCCGCCCTACCACGGCCCGGTCTTCGTCCTCACCCACCACGAGCGCGAGCCGCAGCCGATGGACGGCGGCACCACGTTCCACTTCGTCACCGACGGGATCGAGGCGGCGTTCGCCCGCGCCCGGGAAGCGGCCGGCGACGGGGACATCTCCATCCACGGCGGCGCGCAGACGGTCAACCAGTACCTCGCCGCCGGGCTGATCGACGAAATCCGGCTGCACGTGGCTCCGCTGATGCTCGGCGCGGGCTCCCGGCTGTTCGACGGCGTCCCGCCGCTGGATCTCGAGCAGGTCGAGGTGCGAGCGGCGAAGTCGGTCACGCACCTGATGTACCGCGTCCGGCACTGAAAACGCCGGGAGCCCCTCGAGGCTCCCGGCGTTTTCGGGCAACGGGATTCAGTCGTCCATGGCGTCGGCCAGGGACTTGGGCCGCATGTCCGTCCAGTTCGCTTCCACGTGGTCCAGGCAGTCCTGGCGGCCCGCCGGGCCGAACGCGAGCGTCCAGCCGGCCGGGACGTCGGCGAACTGCGGCCACAGGCTGTGCTGGTTCTCGGCGTTCACCAGCACCAGGTACGTGCCGTCGGGGTCTTCGAACGGGTTGGTCATGCGGGCCTCCTCAGGCGGTGATGTCCGTGCGGGCGCCCTTGACGACCTCGGTCAGCTTCTGGATGACCGGGGCCGCGAGCACCGGGTTGAACCGGGGTTCGGTCGACCAGTCGGCGAGCTGGTTCGCCTTGACCGCGGGCAGCTGCGCCCAGGTCGGGATCGCGGCCAGCTGGTCGCGAGAAAGGGCGAAGGTGCGGCTGTCGCTGAGGATCAGGTCAGCCGGGTACTTGCCCGCCTGCTCCCAGCTGAGCGTCTCGAAGTAGTCGTCCGGGCCGGCGCCGTCGACGATGTCCAGGCCGAGCTCGCGGTAGTAGGCCAGGTCGGCGAAGAACTCCGGCTTGCAGACGTAGAGGTTGTCCTTGTCACTGGACACGACGAGCACCTTGAGGCCCGGCTTGGCCTTGATGGCGGCCTTGAGGTCGTCCGACGCCTTCTGGAAGTCGTCTTTGCCCTTCTTGATGGCGTCGGAGTTCGCGTCACCGCCCAGCGCCACCGCGAGCTGCTCGAAGCGCTCGATCACCTTAGGCAGCGTGACCTTGTACTCCGACATCGCGACGATCGGGGCGATCTGCTGCACCTTGGGGCCGAGGTCGTCCTTGAGCACCCACAGGTCGGTCGGCTTGGTGCCGGTGAGCCCGGTGACGACCAGGTCCGGCTTGAGCGCGGCGAACTTCTCCATGCTGAAGTCGTCCCAGGCGTTGCCGATCGAGGTGACGGCGTTCAGGTCGATGTTGCCGGCCTGGATCTCCTTCTTGCCGTCGGCGGTCTTCTGCGGGCCGAAGACGCCGACCGGGCGGACGCCGTAGTCCCACAGCGCCGCGGCCGAGCTGGCGTAGGCGACGACGCGGGACGGACGCTGGTCGCGCGCGGCCTTCTGCCCGCGGTCGTCGGTGAACTCCCACGGGCCGGACGCGGCCGCCGCCGGCTTGTCGTCCTCGCCGCTGCTGCCACACGCGGTGAGGACCGCGGTCGCGGCGAGGCCGCCGGTGCCGATCAGGAATCCACGCCGGCTGAGCCCGGCACCGCCTTGAAACACGGACATGAAGAACCTCTCGCTGAGCTTTAGGTAAGGCACACCTTATTTAGGGCAGCCTGCCAAAAGCAACCACCGCAACCGTCCTGTGTCCACGCCCACGCACGTCAGTTCCGGCCGGACAGCTGGGCTTCCGCCCCGGGCACCGGCTCGGCCGGGTCGTGTCCCAGGTGGACCTGGCGGTTGTCGGCGTCGACGTGCACCACACGCGGCCGGTGGCCGGCGCGCTCGGCCTCGTCGACCTGGGCGTAGGTGATGATGATGACGAGGTCGCCCGGGTGCACCAGGTGCGCCGCGGCGCCGTTGACGCCGATCACGCCGGTGCCCGGCTCGCCGGTGATGGCGTAGGTCTCCAGCCGGGCGCCGTTGGTGATGTCGACGACCTGGACGCGCTCGCCCTCCACGATGTCCGCGGCGGCCATCAGGTCGGCGTCGATCGTCAGCGAACCCACGTAGTGCAGGTCGGCCTGCGTCACGGTGGCACGGTGGATCTTGGCGTTCATCAGGGTGCGGTGCACTCTTTTACCTCGCGTCTCGGGTCAACAACACGGCCAGGCCGGCTGCCGTGGGGGTGCGGAAGAACTCGGCGATCGGGAGCTCGGTCCCGAGCCGCTCGGTGATCCGGTTGCGCAGGACCACGAGCAGCATCGAATGCCCGCCGAGGGCGAACAGGTCGTCGTCGGCCCCGACGGCGCCGACGTCCAGGACCTCCGCGAAGATCTCGCAGAGGGTCTTCTCCAGGGGTGTTTCCGGGGCCCGGCCCCGGGTTTCGAACTCCGGCACCGGCAGCGCGGCCTTGTCGAGCTTCCCGTTGGGGGTCACCGGGAACGCGTCGAGGGGGACGATCGCCGCCGGCACCATGTACTCGGGCAGCGAGCGGGCCACGAACTCCCGCAGCCGCGCCGGATCCGCCGTCGCCGGGGTCGTGTAGGCGACCAGGCGCCGGTCCCGGTCTTCCCGGACGACGACGAGTGCTTGCTCGACGTCGTCGTGCCGGGTCAGGGCCGTCTCGATCTCGCCGGGTTCGATGCGGAAGCCGCGGATCTTGACCTGGTCGTCGGTGCGGCCGAGGTACTCGAGCTGCCCGTCCGGCCGCCACCGCACCAGGTCGCCGGTGCGGTACATCCGCTCCCCCGGCGGCCCGAACGGGTCGGCCACGAACCGGTCGGCGGTCAGCGCGGGCCGGTCGTGGTAGCCGCGGGCCAGTCCGGCCCCCGCCAGGTACAGCTCGCCGGGCACGCCGGCCGGCACCGGGGTCAGACCGCCGTCGAGGACGTACGCGCGCGCGTTGTGCACCGGGCGCCCGACCACCGGGCAGTCGGCGTCCGCGAACCGCCCGACGAGCGCGTCCACAGTGGCCTCGGTCGGGCCGTAGAGGTTGTACGCCTCGGTGCCCGGCATCGACCGCAGCTGCTCCCACAGCGTCTGGGACACGGCCTCGCCGCCGACGCCGACGACCCCGAGGGCGCACGTCCCGTCTTCGACGACGCCGGCCGCGGCCAGCTGCGCGAAGTGCGACGGGGTCAGTTCGAGGAAGTCGAGGCCGCGCTCGCGCACCACCGCGGCGAGCCGGTCGGGGTCGCGGCGCGTGTCGTCGTCGATGACGTGCACCTCGTGCCCGTCGAGCAGCCACAGCTGCGGCTGCCAGGAGGCGTCGAAGAAGAACGCCCAGGCGTGCCCGACGCGCAGCCGTCGCCCGCCCGCCGCGGCGACGGCCGGGCGGTACAGCGTCTCGCGGTGGCTGTGGAACAGGTTCACCAGCCCGGAATGCGGAATCACCACACCCTTGGGCTTGCCCGTGGAACCGGATGTGTAGAGCACGTACGCCGGGTTCGCGGGCGCAGGCGGGGTCAGCGTCGCGTCACTGTCCACAATGTCCTCGACGAGCAACGCCCCCGGCACCCGCGAAGCAAGCGATCGGCTGGTGAGCACCAAAGCCGCCCCGGCGTCGGCGAGGATCGCCGAAATCCGTTCGACCGGTTGGTCCGGGTCCACCGGCAGGTAGGCCGCACCCGTCTTGAACACGCCGAAGATCGCCTCGACGACCGCCGCCGAGCGCGGCAGGACCAGCGCCACGACCTTCTCCGGACCGGCCCCCTGCGAAGCCAGCCACCGGGCCAGCCGGTCCGTGCGAGCTGCGAACTCCGCAAAGGTGACACTGCCGGCAGCGTCGCTCAGCGCGGTCGCGCCGGGGGTCGCGGCCACCTGGGCGGCCAGCCGGTCGACCACGGTGGGCGCCGACGTCGTCAGCGGCTCGCCGGCACCCCAGTCGCGCAGGATCCGGTGCCGCTCGGCCGGTTCGAGCACGTCGATCCGGCTCAGCGGCCGGTCCGGGTCCGCGACGACGGCCGTCATCAGCCGCACCAGGCGCTCGGTGAGCGTCCGGGCGGTCGGCTCGTCGAACAGGTCGAGGCTGAACTCGAGGTCACCCTCGATGCCGGCGGGCGTCTCGACGAGGTCGAACGACAGGTCGAACTTCGCCTGCCGCAGCCCGGTGTCGCGGTACTCGGCGTCGAGGCCGAGCAGCCGTTCCGGCTCCGAGCCCGAGTGGTAGACGGCGAGCATGACCTGGAACAGCGGGTGCCGCGCCAGGGACCGGGCCGGGTTGAGCAGCTCGACGAGGTGCTCGAACGGCAGGTCCTGGTGGGCATACGCGGCCAGGTCGGCCTCCCGGACGCGGCCGAGGAGCTCGCGGAACGTCGGGTCGCCGCCGGTGTCGGTGCGCAGGACCAGGGTGTTGACGAAGAACCCGGCGAGGTCTTCCAGCGCGTGGTCCGACCGACCGGCGACGGGTGTGCCGAGCGGGATGTCGGTGCCCGCGCCGAGCCGGGTGAGCAGGGCCGCGAGAGCGGCCTGCAGCACCATGAACGTGCTGGTGTCACTGCCGTGAGCCAGCTCGCGAAGTCCACTGTGGACCTCGGCGGGCACGGCGAACGGCACGGCGGCGCCGCGGTTCGTCGAGCGCGCGGGGCGGGGCCGGTCCGCGGGGAGCGCCAGCTCGTCCGGGAGCCCGGCGAGGGTGTCTCGCCAGAACGCGGCCTGTCGGCCGAGGATGCTGTCCGGGTCCCCGGCGCGGCCGAACATCTCCCGCTGCCAGAGCGTGTAGTCCGCATATTGCACCGGCAACGGCGTCCACTGTGGATCTTCACCGCGCAGCCGTGCGGCGTACGCGGTGTCGAGGTCCCGCTTGAGCGGCGGCAACGACCAGCCGTCGCCCGCGATGTGGTGCACCAGCAGGACGAACACGTGCCGCTCCGGCCCGGCCGACACGAGTGTCGCGCGGACCGGGATTTCGGCGTCCAGGGTGAAGCAGTAGGACGCCGCCGCGGTGACGCTCTCGTCGAGGTCGGCCGCCGTTTCGGTGACCAGCACCGGCCGCGCGCGGTCGTCGCCGGGAGCCAGCACGACCTGACGGGGCGTGCCGTGGTCCTCGACCAGGATCGTGCGCAGGACCTCGTGGCGCATTACGACGTCACCCAGCGCGGCCCGCAGCGCATCGGTGTCGACCGGTCCGGTCAGCTCCCACGCCCACGGGATGTTGTAGGTCGCGCTCAGTCCGTCGAGGCGGTCGAGGAACCACAGGCGTTGCTGGGCGAACGACAGCGGCAGCACCTCGGGCCGCTCGACCGGCACCAGCGCCGGCCGGTTCTCCCGGCCCGGGTCGAGGAGTTCCGCGAGCCGGGCCGGCGTCGGCGCGTCGAACACCGCCCGGATCGGGACCTCGACGCCGAGCAGCGCCCGGATTCGGCTGACCAGGCGGGTCGCCAGCAGCGAATGCCCGCCGAGGGTGAAGAACCCGTCGTCCGGGCCGACCTGCGCCACGCCGAGGACGTCGGCGAAGAGGTCGCACAGCGCCCGCTCGGCCGGTGTCCGCGCGACGCGGCCGGAGGTCCGGACCTCCGGGTCGGGCAGCGCGGCGCGGTCGAGCTTGCCGTTGGCGTTCACCGGCAGCTCCGGCAGCACGACGATCGCCGAGGGCACCAGGTACTCCGGCAGCCGCGCGGCGAGCGACGCCCGCAGTGCGGCCGGGTCCCCGGCCGGGGCGACGTAGGCGATCAGCCGGTTCTCCCGGGCGACCACGGCAGCCCGGGCGACCGAGGCGTCGGCCGTCAGCGCGGCTTCCACCTCACCGGGCTCGACGCGGAAGCCGCGGATCTTGATCTGCTGGTCGGCGCGGCCGAGGAACTCGAGGGCGCCGTCGGGCCGGCGGCGGACGAGGTCGCCGGTGCGGTACATCCGCTCCCCGGCTTCGAAGGGCGAAGCCACGAACCGTTCCGCGGTGAGGGCCGGGCAGCCGAGGTAGCCGCGGGCGAGTCCGGCGCCGGCCAGGTACAGCTCGCCGCGGACGCCCGGCGGCACCGGCCGCAACGCGGCGTCGAGGACGTACGCGCGGGTGTTCGCGACCGGCCGGCCGATCGCCGCCGGCCCGCACTCCTGCGCGAGGCTGTCGCCCGCGACCTCCGAGCAGCCGTACAGGTTGATCAGTTTCGCCGCCGGCCACCGCCGGGCCACCTTCTCGGCCAGCGCTGCGGAAAGCGGCTCACCACTGGTGATCCAGGTCGTCACCGAGGCGAACGCGTCCGCCGGCGTGTCCTCGGCGAAGCTGTCGAGCAGGCTCGGCACCACGGTCAGCACCTGCGCCCCGGACGCCCGCACCAACTCGACCAGGGCGTGCGGGTCGGTGGCCGTCGTGTCGTCGGCGAGGACCACCGGGTCGCCCGCGACGAGCCCGCCGAGCAGCTCGGTCGAGCCGTCGATGAAGGTCAGCGCGCTCTTCGCGACTCGGACGCCGTGCGCGATCTCGCGCCCCCAGTGCAGCCGGTTGGCCAGCGCCCGCTGGGTTCCGGCGACGGCCTTCGGGCGGCCGGTCGAGCCGGACGTGAAGATCACGTACGCCGGGTGGTCCGGGGTGATCGCCGGCCACGCCGGTTCGGGCCCGGTGTCGCCGGGTCGGACCAGCCGGTCCCCGAACCCGTCTTCGGCGATGACCAGGTGCGGAGAAGCGTCGGTGAGCATCAGCTCGACGCGTTCGGCCGGGTGGTTCAGGTCGAGGGGAAGGTAGGCGGCGCCGGTCTTGAGCACCGCCAGGAGCGCGATGACGAGGTCGGCCGAGCGCGGCAACGCGACCGCGACGACCCGTTCCGGCCCGGCTCCCCGGGCGAGCAGGGCGCGGGCGAGCGTCGTCGCCCGCGCGTCCAGCTCGGCGTAGGTGCGGGTTTCGCCGCCGAACACCAGTGCCGGGGCGTCCGGGGTCCGGGCGACCTGGGCGGCGAACAACCCGGCGGCCGTCTCCGCGGGCAGCGGGGTCACGGGGTCGGCCGCGAGCCGCTCGTGCTCGGCCGCGGTGAGCAGGTCGACCGCGCCGATCCGCGTGTCCGGGTCGGCCACGACGGCCTGCAGCAGCGTCCGCAGGCGGTCGATGACGGCTTCGACGCTCGCGCGGTCGAAGACGTCGCTGTTGTACTCGGCGGTGCCGCGGATGCCGGTCTGGTGACCGGGTCGTTCCCCGACGAAGAACGTCAGGTCGGCGCGGGCGGTGCCGGTGCGGACCGGTTCCTCCGCGACGGTCAGGCCGGGCAGCGCGAGGTCGGCGACGGCGTTGTTCTGCCAGGCCAGCATCGTCTGGAACAGCGGGTGGTAGGACAGCGACCGGACCGGGTTCAGCGCCTCGACCAAGCGCTCGAACGGGACGTCCTGGTGGGCGTAGGCGTCGAGGCTGCGGTCGCGGACCCGGGCGACGAGGTCGCGGAACGACGGGTCGCCGGCGGTGTCGACCCGCAGCACCAGGGTGTTGACGAAGAACCCGACGAGGTCGTCGAGCGCTTGGTCGGTGCGGCCGGCGATGGAGGTGCCGAGCGGGATGTCGGTGCCCGCGCCGAGCCGGGTGAGCACTGCGGTGAGCCCGGCGTGCACGACCATGAACACGCTGGCGCCGCACGTCCGGGCCAGCTCGACGAGTCCACTGTGGAGCTCGGCGTCCCAGCCGAACGCGAACTGTTCGCCCTGGTAGGAGGCTTCGGCCGGGTGCGGCCGGTCGGTCGGCAGCTCGATCCGTTCCGGCAGACCGGCGAGGGCTTCGCGCCAGTAGGCCAGCTGCGGCTCGATCACCGGCTCGCCGAGGACGTCCCGCTGCCACAGCGTGTAGTCCGCGTACTGCACCGGCAACGGCGTCCACTGAGGAGCGTCCCCGGCTTGCCGCGCAGTGTAGGCCGTCGCGAGGTCGCGCCACAGGGGCGCGGTCGACCAGCCGTCGGAGGCGATGTGGTGGAACACCAGCACCAGGACGTGCTCCCGGGCACCGAGCCGCAGCAGCTCGGCCCGCAGTGGAATCTCCGACTCCAGCTCGAACACCGTGTGAGCCACCTCGGACACGGCGTCGGCGAGGGTCGCGTCCGTGACCGTGCGGGTGGGCAACGGAATCGTGACATCGTCGAGGATCTGCTGCCTGGCTTCGCCCTCGACCTCCGGGAAGACCGTGCGCAGGGCCTCGTGGCGGCCGACCACATCGGACAGGGCGAGCGTCAACGCGGCGACGTCGAGGTCGCCGCTCAGCCGGACCGCGGCCGGCATGTTGTAGGTCGCCGACGGGCCTTCGAGGCGGTGCAGGAACCACAGCCGCTGCTGGGCGAACGACAGCGGGAGGACGTCCGGCCGCGGCTCGACGCGTTCCAGCGCGGGCCGGGCCGCGGCAGCGTCCGAAGTGGACAGCAGTGCGGCGAGGCCCGCGACCGTCGGTGTCTCGAACACCGACCGCACCTGCAGTTCGACGCCGAACACCGCGCGCAGCCGGGCGACCAGGCGCGTCGCCATGAGCGAATGCCCGCCCAGCGCGAAGAAGTCGTCGTCGACGCCGATCGATGCCGTGTCGAGAACTTCGGCGAACAGTCCGCAGAGGACTTCCTCGACAGGGGTCCGCGGTGCGCGGCCGGCGGTGCCGGCGTGGGTGTCCGGGCTCGGCAGGGCGCGGCGGTCGAGCTTGCCCGAGGCGAGCAGCGGCAGCCGGTCGAGGACGACGAACGCCGAGGGCACCATGTACTGCGGCAGCCGGTCGCGGACGTGGGCCCGCAGCGCCGAAACCAGCGCGCTCGTGTCCCGCCGGCCGGCCGGGTGGTTGCCCAGCGTGTCCAGGGCCGCCCGGACCGGCTTGCCGCGGTGGATCCGCGTCGGCTCGCCGGTGGTGAACACGACTTCGAGGAAGCCTTGCCGCGCCGGTGCCGCATAGCAGCCGTAGCCGAGGTCGTGCAGCTTCTCGATGTCCACTCCGGACGGATCAGCGTCCAAAGCGGACAGCGCGGCGTCGGCGTCGCCCTCGGTGAGCGCGGCGACAGCGGCCAGCTCACCGGACAGCCGCGCGTCCGGCACACCGGTGACCCGCAGCCGGGCCGGACGCTCGGCCAGCAGCCGCACCAGCTCGTCGAACGACGTGAACGGGACAACGGTCTCCTCGGCCGGCGCCGGTTTCGGCGCCTTCCGCAGGACGACGTCGTAGCGGTGCCGGGTCAGCTCGTTGTGCGCGTGACCGCGCTTCATCCGGAGGTCGACGTCGTCGAAGCCGTCCAGCTCACGGGCCAGCGTCGCGAAGAAGTCCGGATCGAGCACGAGTTCGCCCTCGCGCGCGATCGCCTGGTCGACCGCGGCCGCGGTCCGGCGACCGTGCCGCAGCTCGGTCGCCGTCCGGAACGCGCGCAGCGAACGCAGGTTCCGGATGTCCCCCAGGAAAATCACCCCGCCCGGGCGGACCCGCGCGGCGGCCGTGCGGATCACCTCGGCGAGGTAGCCGACACTCGGGAAGTACTGCGCGACCGAGTTGACGATCACCGTGTCGAACGGCTCGTCCGGCAGCTCGCCCAGGTCGTGCGCCGGCCGGGCCGCGAGGTGGACCTTGTCCGCGAACGGAGTCGCCGCGAGTTCGCGCCGGAGGTTGGCGATCGCCTTCTCCGACAGGTCGACACCCCAGTACTCCTCGGCGTCCGGCGCGATCCGGGTCAGGATGAGCCCCGACCCGACCCCGATCTCCAGCACCCGCCCGAGACCGTAGCTTTCACGTGAAAGCGACGGTTCCCTGAGGGAACGGATGCGGTCGATCGTCGCCGCGTGCCACTCGCGCATCTCGTCGAGGGGGATTTCGGAGCCGTCGTAGCTGGAGTTCCAGCCGGTGAAGTTCTCCTCCAGCCCACCGGACGCCGCTTCGGTGAACACGTTCTCGTGCAGCTCACGCCATTCGCCGACGTGGTCCAGCTCCGCCTCTTCGTCGCGGCCCGCGGCCGGGACGGCGTACGCGATCAGCCGCCCGTCCTGGGCGATCACGACGGACTGGCCGACGGCCGGGTGCTCGGCGATGACGGTCTCGATCTCGCCCGGCTCGATGCGGTAACCCCGGATCTTGACCTGGTCGTCGGCGCGGCCCAGGAACACCAGCCGCCCGTCCGGCAGCCACTTCACCAGGTCGCCGGTGCGGTAGAGCCGGCCACCGTCGCCGAAGGGGTCCGCGACGAACCGTTCCGACGTCAGCGCGGCGCGCCCGAGGTAGCCGCGCGCCAGGCCGGACCCGGCCAGGTACAGCTCCCCCACCACGCCGGGCGGGACCGGCCGCAGCCCGGCGTCGAGCACGTACGCCCGGGTGCCGGGGTCGGGGATGCCGATCGGGACGACGGTCGCGTCCGCCAGTTCGACTGGGTCGCTCTCGCCGAGCGTCGAGTTGGTGGTCGCCTCGGTCGGGCCGTAGGCGTTGAACATCCGCCGTCCGGGTGCCCACCGCTTGACGAGTTGCGGCGACACGCGTTCGGTCCCGGCCAGCAGCACGCTGTCACGTGGCAGGTCGCAGTCCGCGGGCATCGCGTCGAGCAGCGCGGGCGGCAGGATCATGAAGTCCACGGCGTGCTGGTGGGCGTACTCGGTCAGCGCGGGTCCGGCGACGCGCCGCTCGGCCGGGACGACGACCAGCCGGCCGCCGGAGAGCAGGCCGAGGCAGAGGTCCCAGAAGGCGACGTCGAAGCTCGGCGACGCGAACTGCAGCACCCGGCTGTGCGGGCCGATGCCGAACCGCTCGACCTGGGTGGCCACGAGCTTGGCGACGCCGGAGTGCTGGAGGACGACGCCCTTGGGCCGGCCGGACGAGCCGGACGTGTAGATCACGTAGGCCGCGTTCTCCGGCTCGACCACCACCGCCGGGTCCTCTGTGGACATTCCGTCGAGCGCCGGGTCGTCCAGGAGCACCCGTGGGACGTCCGCGGGCAGCTTGGCGTCGATCTCTCGCGTCGTCACGACGCAGACCGGGCGGGCGTCTTCCACCATGTAGACGATCCGGTCGCCGGGGTAGTCGACGTCGACCGGCAGGTAGGCGGCGCCGGCCTTCAGCACGGCCAGCTCGGCGATGATCATTTCGAGGGACCGCGGCACGGCCAGCGCGACCACGCTCTCCGGCCCGGCACCGCGGTCGAGGAGCAGGTGCGCCAGCCGGTTCGCGCGCGTGTTGACCTCGGCGTAGGTCAGCTCGACGTCCTCGAAGACGAGCGCGACGGCGTCCGGGGCTTCGGCCACGCGGCGGGCGAACATCCCGGGGAACGTCTCGGTGCCGGCGGGTTCGAGCGAGCCCGCCCACTCGGTGAGAACCCGGTCGCGCTCGTCTCCGTCGAGCAGGTCCAGGGCGCCGACCGGGCGGTCCGGCTCCGCCAGCGCCGCGCGCAGCAGGACTTCGAGGCGGCGCAGGATCGCGTGCGCGCTCGCATGGTCGAAGACGTCGGCGTCGAACTCCAGCACGCCGGCGATCCCGGCCTCGCGTTCGGTGAGCGAGATCGACAGGTCGAACTTGGACGTCCCGGTGGTCACCGGGATCTCGGTGACGGCCAAGCCGGGCAGCGTGACCTCGGCGCGGGCGTTGTTCTGGCCGGCGATCATGACCTGGAAAAGCGGGTGGTAGGACAGCGAACGCGTCGGGTTCAGCACCTCGACCAGGCGCTCGAACGGGACGTCCTGGTGGGCGTAGGCGTCGAGGTTGCGCTCGCGGACGCGGGCGACGAGGTCGCGGAAAGTGGGCTCGCCACCGGTGTCGACGCGCAACACCAGGGTGTTGACGAAGAACCCGACGAGGTCGTCGAGGGCGGAGTCGGTGCGCCCGGCGATGGGCGAGCCGATCGGGACGTCGGTGCCCGCGCCCAGCCGGGTGAGCAGGGCGGCGAGCGCCGCGTGCACGACCATGAACACGCTCGCGCCGGCCTCGCGGGCGAGCTCGGCCAGCCGCGCGTGCAGTTCGGCGTCCCAGCTGAAGGTGTGCAGCTCGCCCCGGAAGGTCGCGGTCGCCGGGTGCGGCCGGTCGAGCGGCAGCTCGATGCGGTCGGGCAGGCCGTCGAGGGTGTCGCGCCAGTAGTCCAGCTGCGTGCTGAGGACGCTGTCCGGGTCGTCCTCGGTGCCGAGCAGATCTTCCTGCCACAGCGTGTAGTCCGCGTACTGCACCGGCAACGGTGTCCACTGTGGAGTCTCACCGGCGCGGCGGGCGGCGTAGGCGGTGGCGACGTCCCGCCACAGCGGGGCCATCGACCAGCCGTCCGAGGCGATGTGGTGGAACACCAGCACCAAGACGTGCTCGCGCTCGCTCAGCCGCAGCAGCTCGACCCGCATCGGCGCCTCGCGCTCGAGGTCGAACGAACCACGGACGAGCCCGGTCAGCTCGGCGTCGAGGTCGGTGACCGGCCGCACGGGCAGGTCGACCTCGGCTGCCGGAAGGATGTCTTGATACGGCACGCCGTCGTGCTGTGGGAAGCGCGTCCGCAGGGCCTCGTGGCGGGCGACCACATCGGACAGTGCCGTGCGCAGCGCCTCGACGTCGACCGCGCCTTCCAGACGCATGATCAGCGGAACGTTGTAGGTGGCCGACGGTCCTTCGAGGTGGTGCAGGAACCACAGCCGCTGCTGCGCGCCGGAAAGCGGCACCGACGCCGGGCGGTCCACCGGGACGAGCGGCGGCCGCGCCGCGGCGGTCCCCGCGCCGACCAGCGCGGCCAGGCCGGCGGCGGTGGGCGTCTCGAAGACCGAACGGACTTCCAGCTCGGCGTGCAACGTTGTGCGGATGCGGGCGATCAGCCGGGTGGCGAGCAGCGAATGGCCGCCGAGGGCGAAGAAGCTGTCGTCCGGGCCGACCCGCGGCAGACCCAGGACGTCGGCGAACAGCTCGCACAGCTGCCGTTCGACCGGGGTGCGCGGCTCGCGGTCCGACGTCGGCGCGGCCGGGTCGGGCGAGGGCAGGGCGCGGCGGTCGAGCTTGCCGTTGGCGGTCACCGGGAGCGCGTCGAGGACGACGATCGCCGAGGGCACCATGTGCTCGGGCAGCCGGTCGGCCGCGAGGGTCCGCAGGTCCGCGGTGAGGGTGCTGATCCGGCGGAAGCGACCGGGGTTGCCGGTGTAGGACAGGAGCGGACCGGTGCCCGGCCGGAAGGCGCCGGCGGGGTCGCCGGTCGTGAACAGGACGTCGACCGAGCCGTCGCCCTCGGCGGACCAGGTGACCACCGTGCGGTAGCCGTGCGCGTCACCGAAGGCGTACCAGTCTTCCGGGTCCACCCCGCCCGGTGCGGTACGGCCGTTGGGAACGCGTTCGATCCGGCTCGGACCGGTGACGGCGTCCACTGTGGAGAGATCGGTGCCCCACACGAGCGTCGGGAGCTCGGGAGCGTCGGCCGAGCCGGGGCGCAGGACCACGTCGTAGCGGTACCGGGTCAGCTCGTTGACCGCCCGGCCGCGCTTGACCCGGATGTCCGCGGTGACCCCGTCGAGCCCGGCGAAGAACTCGGGCGCGACGAGGAGTTCCTTCTCGCGCAACAGCCGCTGCTCGACGTCGCCCCCGCGCGCTTCGGCCACCGTCGTGTGGAACGCCCGGACCTGACGCAGGTCGCGGACGTCGCCGACGAACAGCGACCCACCCGGTGCGAGCAGCTCGAGGGCCTTGCGCAGCACCTCCAGCAGGTACGTCCCGCTCGGGAAGTACTGGACGACGGAGTTGAGCACGATGGTGTCGAAGAACCCGGACGGCAGCCCGGTGAGGTCGGCGGCGTCGCCGGTGCGCAGCTCGACGCGTCCGGCGAGCCCCGGGTCGCCCGCGACCCGCTGCCCCAGGGAAGCGATGACCTCGGCGGAGAAGTCCGTGCCCCAGTAGGTTTCGCAGTGCGGGGCCAGCTCGGTCAGCAGCAGGCCGGTGCCGACGCCGATCTCCAGCACCCGCCGCGGATTCAGGTCGCGGATGCGCGTGACGATGGCGTCCCGCCACTCCCGCATCTCGGCCCGCGGGATCGGTTCGCCGGTGTAGCTGGAGTTCCAGCCTTCGAATTCGTCGGCGGCGCCCGCGTACATCGAGTCGTACAGTTCGCGCCACTCGCCGACCTGCTCGGTCTCGTCCCGGGGAGACGGTTCGGCGGGCACGACGTACCCGACCAGGCGGACGTCACCCGGCCGGTCCTCCCGGGCCACGACCACGGCGTGCGCGACGTCGTCGTGCGTGGCGAGCGTGGCCGCGATCTCCCCGGCCTCGACGCGGAAGCCGCGGATCTTGATCTGTTCGTCCCCACGGCCCAGGAATTCGAGCACGCCGTCGGGGCGGAAGCGGGCCAGGTCGCCGGTGCGGTACATCCGCCGCCCCGGATCGTACGGCGAAGCGACGAACCGCTCCGCGCTGAGCCCGGGCCGCCCGAGGTAACCGCGGGCCAGCTGGACGCCGGCGAGGTACAGCTCCCCGGCGGTGCCCGGCGGCACCGGCCGCAACGCCGCGTCGAGGACGTAGGTCCGGGTGTTCCACACCGGACGTCCGATCGGGACACTCGTGTCCGCGGCAGACGTCCGCCAGGACGTGACGTCGACCGACGCTTCGGTCGGGCCGTAGAGGTTGTGCAGCTCGGCGTCGAGGACCTGGCCGAACTGGGTGACGGCGTCGAGCGGCAGGGCTTCCCCGCTGCACAGGACGCGGCGGAGGCTCGTGCACTCCCCCGCGGCGGGCTCCTGCAGGAAAACCTGGAGCATCGACGGGACGAAGTGGACGGTCGTGACCCCGCGGTCGCGGATCAGCCGGGCCAGGTACGCCGGGTCCTTGTGCCCGTCCGGCCGGGCGACGACCTCGGTCGCGCCGGTGACGAGCGGCCAGAGGAACTCCCACACGGATACGTCGAAGCTCGACGGCGTCTTCTGCAGAACCCGGTCGTCGACGGTCAGGCCGTACTCGTCCTGCATCCACAACAGACGGTTGACGATGCCCTCGTGCGGCACGACGACACCCTTGGGCCGGCCCGTCGAGCCCGACGTGTAGATGACGTACGCCGGGTTCTCCGGCCGGAGCGGGACATCGAGTGGCGCGTCCGAAACCCCGTCGAGCGGCGGCAGGTCGTCGGCGGTGGCCAGGACCAGCGCCGGCGCAGAGTCTTCGAGCATGAACGCGATGCGGTCGGCCGGGTAACCCGGGTCGAGCGGCAGGTAGGCCGCGCCCGTCTTGAGCACCGCCAGGATGGCCGTGACCAGGTGCGTCGAGCGCGGCAGGGCCAACGCGACGACCCGCTCGGGCCCGGCACCCCGCTCGGCCAGCACGCGGGCCAGGCGGTTCGAGACGGCGTCCAGCTCCGCGTAGGTCAGCTCTTCGTCCTCGAAGACGAGCGCCGTCGCGTCCGGCGTCCTCGCCACCTGGGCGGCGAACAGCTCGGGCACGGTGACCGCGGGCACGTCTTCGACCGCGCCCGACCAGGTCTTTTCGAGCCCGTCGCGCTCGGCCGGGGTGAGCACGTCGAGCGCGCCCAGCCGGCGGTCCGGGGCCGCGACGACCTGGCGCAGCAGGACTTCGAGGCGGTCGAGCAGGCCGGTCACGGTGCGGTGGTCGAACACCTCGGCGTTGAACTCCGCCTGCCCGTGGATGCCGTCGGCGCGCTCGGTGAAGGAGAACCAGAGGTCGAACTTGGCGGTGCCGGTGCCGACCGGCCGCTCGGTGACGGTCAGCCCGGGCAGCTCGACGCCGGCGCCGGGGGTGTTCTGCCAAGCGAGCATTGTCTGGAACAGCGGGTGGTGCGCGAGCGAGCGCGCCGGGTTCAAGGCTTCGACCAGGCGCTCGAACGGCACGTCCTGGTGGGCGTAGGCGTCGAGGCTCCGGTCGCGGACGCGCGCCACGAGGTCGCGGAACGACGGGTCGCCGCCGGTGCCGACGCGCAGCACCAGGGTGTTGACGAAGAACCCGACGAGGTCGTCCAGCGCGGGGTCGGTCCGGCCGGCGATCGGGGTGCCGATCGGGATGTCCGTTCCGCCGCCCAGCCGGGACAGCAGCGCGGTCAGGCCGGCGTGCACGACCATGAACGGGCTCGCGCCGCACGCGCGGGCGAGCTCGGTCAGCCCGGCCTGCAGGCCGGCGTCCCAGGTGAAGGTGAAGAACCCGCCGCGGTAGGCGGACACCGCCGGGTGCGGCCGGTCGAGCGGGAGCGGGATGCGCTCGGGCAGCCCGTCGAGGGTCCGGCGCCAGTAGTCGAGCTGGGCGGTTTCCTCCGCTTCGAGGAGTTCTCGTTGCCAGAGCGTGTAGTCCGCGTACTGCACGGGCAACAGCGTCCACTGTGGACTTCCCTGGCCGAGCCGGGCGCGGTAGGCCGTGGCGATGTCCCGCCAGAGCGGCGTCAGCGACCAGCCGTCGGCGGCGATGTGGTGCACGACCAGGACGAGCACGTTCCGCCGCTCGTCGACGGTCAGCAGGGTGGCCCGCACCGGGACGCCGGCGCCGAGGTCGAACACGCCGCGGACGAGGTCGTCCACGACCGCGTCCACTTCGGACTCGGTCACCGCACGAACGTTCAGCTCGATCGACGCTTCGGCCAGGACTTCCTGGTACGGCACGCCGTCGGCGGTCGGGAAGACCGTCCGCAGGGCCTCGTGCCGGTCGAGGACGTCGTGCAGCGCCGCCCGCAGCGCGTCGACGTCCAGCTCGCCGGCCAGCCGCATGACGAGCGGGACGTTGTAGGTCGCCGAGCCGCCTTCCAGGCCGTGCAGGAACCAGAGGCGCTGCTGTGCGAACGACAGCGGCAGCCGCTCCGGCCGGTCGGCGACGCGGGTCAGCGGGCGCCGCTCGGTGCCGGCCACCGCCCCGGCGAGGAGGTCGGCGAGCGCGGCCGGGGTCGGCGCGTCGAACACCGCCCGCACCGGCACCTCGGCGCCGACGGCCGCGCGGATGCGCTGGATCAGTCGCGTGGCGAGCAGCGAGTGCCCGCCGAGGGCGAAGAAGTCGTCGTCCGGACTAGCCTGCGGCACCCCGAGGACGTCGGCGAACATCTCGCACAGCAACTGCTCGACGGGGTTGCGCGGCGCGCGGCCCGGCCCGGCGGCGAACCGCTCGGGGCTGGGCAGCGCCTTGCGGTCGAGCTTGCCCGAGGCCAGGACCGGCAGCTTGTCCAGCACGACGAACGCCGAGGGCACCATGTACAGCGGCAGCCGGTCCCGCACGTGCGCGCGCAGCGACGCGACCAGCGCGCCGGTGTCCCGCCGCGCGGCCGGGTTGTTCGCGTACGACGCCGGGGCGCCCGATTGCCGCCCGGGGCGGTAGGCCGGGCCGTCCTCCCCCCGCGAGAAGACGGCCTCCAGCTCACCGCTGCCGGCGGCCCAGGTCACCGCGACGCGGTACCCGGCGGTGTCGCCGAGCCGGTGCAGGTCCTCCGGGTCGACGCCCTCGCGCCGCTCGAGCGCGGCCTGTGCCGCCTCGGCGTCACCCTCGTCCAGCGCACGCGCCGCCGCCAGTTCGCCGGACAGCCGCGCGTCCGGGATGCCGGTGACCCGCAGCCGCTCCGGCGCCTCGACGGCCAGGAACCGTTCCACCGCACCGAGATCGCCGAACGCGACGACCTGCTCGCCGACCGGCGCCGGCTTCGGCGCCTTCCGCAGGACGACGTCGTAGCGGTGCCGGGTCAGCTCGTTGTGCGCCTCGCCGCGCTTCACCCAGAGGTCGACGTCACCGAAGCCGTCGAGACTGCGGGCCAGCGCCGGGAAGAAGGCCGGGTCGAGCACCAGCTCGCCCTCACGCGCGATCGCCTGGTCGACCGCCGCCACGTCGGCGCGGCCGTGGCGCAGCTCGACGGCGGTGCGGAACGCGCGCAGCGACCGGAGGTTGCGGATGTCGCCGAGGAAGATCGTGCCACCCGGCGCCAGCGACCCGGCCGCGGTCCGGACCACCTCGGTGAGGTAGTCGGCGCTCGGGAAGTACTGCGCGACGGAGTTGATGACGACGGTGTCGAACGGCTCGGCCGGCAGCTCGCCCAGGTCGTGCGCCGGCCGGGCCGCGAGGTGCACCCGCTCGGCGTAGGACGTCGCGGCAACCTCGCGCCGGACGTTCTCGATCGCGCTTTCGGAAAGGTCGACGCCCCAATACGTCTCGGCGTCCGGGGCGATCCGCGAGAGGATGAGCCCGCTGCCGACGCCGATCTCCAGGACCCGCTTCGGGTGCAGCTCGCGGATGCGCTCGATCGTCGCCGCGTGCCACTCCCGCATCTCTTCGAGAGGCAGGTCGGAGCCGTCGTAGCTGGAGTTCCAGCCCGCGAAGTTCTCCTCGATGCCGGTGGACCCGGCGAGCATTTCTTCGTGGACGGCGTGCCACTCCTCGACGTGGCCCCGCTCGGCCGCCTGGTCGCGGTCGGGCAGCGGCACGGCGTAGGCGACGAGCCGGCCGTCCTGCGCGACGACCACCGACTGGCCGACGCGCGGGTGCTCGGCGAGCACCGACTCGATCTCGCCGAGCTCGATGCGGTAGCCGCGGATCTTGACCTGGTCGTCGGCCCGGCCCAGGAACACCAGCCGGCCGTCCGGCAGCCACTTCACCAGGTCGCCCGTGCGGTAGAGCCGGCCGCCGCGGCCGAACGGGTCGGCGACGAACCGTTCCGACGTCAGGCCGGGCCGGCCGAGGTACCCGCGGGCCAGGCCGGATCCGGCGAGGTACAGCTCGCCGGCGACGCCGACCGGGACCGGCGCGAGCGACGCGTCGAGGACGTAGGCGCGGGTGCCCGGGTCCGGGACGCCGATCGGCACGGCCGAGCCCGGCGCGATCTCCGGGTCGCACAGCCCGAGCGTCGAGTTGGTCGTGGCTTCGGTCGGGCCGTACGCGTTGAACATCCGGCGGCCCGGCGCCCACCGGCGGACGAGCTCCGGCGACACGCGCTCGGTCCCGGCCAGCAGCACGCTGTCGCGCGGGAGGTCGCAGTCGTCGGGGAACTCGGCGAGCAGCGCGGGCGGCAGGATCATGAAGTCGACGCCGTGGGTGTGGGCGTAGTCGGCGAGCTCGGGGCCGGGCACGCGCCGCTCGGCGGGCACGACCACCAGGCGCCCACCGGAGAGCAGGCCGAGGCACAGGTCCCAGAAGGCGACGTCGAAGCTGGGTGACGCGAACTGCAGCACCCGGCTGTGCGGGCCGATGCCGAACCGCTGTGACTGCGTCGCGACGAGTTTCGCGACCCCGGCGTGGGACACCACGACGCCCTTGGGCCGCCCGGTGGAGCCGGAGGTGTAGATGACGTAGGCCGCGTTCGCCGGGACGATGTCGGCGGCCGGGTCCGTTTCGGGCGCCGCCGCGAGGTCCAGTTCTTCGAGGAGGACCGGGCGCTCGAAGTGGTCCGCCAGGTCCGCGGTGGTCAGCACGCACACCGGCCGGGCGTCGGCGATCATGAACGCGATGCGCTCGGCCGGGTAGTCGGGGTCCAGCGGGAGGTAGGCGGCGCCGGCCTTGAGCACAGCCAGCTCGGCCACGATCATTTCGACCGAGCGCGGCACGGCGAGCGCGACGACCCGCTCCGGACCGGCGCCGCGGCCGATGAGGACGTGGGCGAGCCGGTTCGCGCGCGCGTCCAGTTCGGCGTAGGTCAGTTCCTCGTCCTCGAAGACGAGCGCCACGGCGTCCGGTGTCTCGCGGACGCGGGCGGCGAACAGCTCCGGCAGGGTCGACAGCGGCGCCTCGAAGTCGGTGTCGTTCCACTCTTCGAGAATCCGGTGCAGTTCCGGCTCCGGCATCAGGTCCAAGCGCGCGACCGGACACTGTGGACGCTGCCGCGCGTCGGCCAGCAGGTGGCCGAGGTGCCCGAGCATCCGGTCCACAGTGGACTCGTCGAGGACGTCGGCACGGTACCGGACGCCGTCGGCGGTGAGGTTCAGGTCCAGCGGCAGATCCGCCTCGGCGTGGAAGCCGACGTTGACGAGCACCGATCCCCCGCGACCGGGCTCCGGCTCCAGCTCGGTGACCAGGTCGGCGAACGGGACCTCGTGCGCCAACGCCTCGTCGCGCGCCGCACGCACGCGCGCGACGACGTCGCCGAAGTTCGGCGCGCCACCGAGATCCACCCGCAGCGGCACGAGCGAGCCGATGCCGAGGACGACGTCGGCGGTTCCCGCATAACGGGACAGCAGCACGACGAACGCGGCCAAGAGGGTCGGCTCGTCGGCCGCGGGAAGCGGGCGGCCCAGCCGAGCCGAAACCGGCGAAGCGGCGTACGGCCGGTCGACCGGCAGCGCGAGCTCCTTCGGCGCCGAGGCGAGGCGGTCACGCCAGAATTCCAGCTCCGCCACCTGCTGCACAGCGTCACCGTTGCTCACCGGTAGACCAGCCTCCCGCTGCTCAAGACGCCCCGAACGAGGCGTGGACTTAGGGCAACCTAACAAACCGACGGCGAGAATGCACTGCTGTACCATCGGTTAGCCTTACCTAAAATGAGTACCAGTCGGAGGTGCGGTGCGAACAGACCCCGGAGGGATCGCTCTCACGCGACGCCCGCCACACACGAGCCGCGCGCTCGGTCTGCTGGCCGCCCTCGCCGTCCTGGTCTTCCTGTGCCTGCTGAGCATCTGGCTGGGGTCGAAGGAGATCTCGTTCGGCGCGGTCTGGCAGGTGCTGTGGCACGACGACGGCTCCGCGGACGCCGTGATCATCCACAGTGTCCGGATGCCGCGGACTTTCCTCGCGGTGCTGGTGGGCTCCGGCCTCGGGCTGGCCGGCACGGTGATGCAGGCACTGACGCGCAATCCCCTGGCCGATCCGGGCCTGCTCGGCGTCAGCGCCGGGGCCGCGTTCGCGATCGTGTTCTCGATCACCGTGCTGGGTGTCAGCTCGCTCTACGGCTACATCTGGTTCGCCTTCGCCGGCGCGCTCCTCGCGACGGCCGTCGTCTACTACCTCGGCACGCGCGGCCGGGCCGGGTCGAGCCCGGTCAAGCTGGCGCTCGCCGGAGCCGCCGTCACGGCGTTGCTCGCCTCCTTCACCAGCGCGATGGTGCTGTCGGATCCGGTGGCGCTCAACCGCTACCGCTTCTGGTCCGCCGGTTCGCTGTCCGGCGTCGACGGCACCGCGTTGCGGCAGGTCCTGCCGTTCCTGGTCGTCGGCGTCGTGCTGGCGATCGCGAGCGGCCCCGCGCTCAACAGCCTCGCCCTCGGCGACGACGTCGCGATCGCGCTCGGCCGCAAGCTCGGCCCACTGCGGCTGCGCGGCGCGCTGGCGATCACGCTGCTGACCGGCGCGGCCGTCGCCGTCGCCGGGCCGATCGTGTTCCTCGGCCTGATCGTCCCGCACGCGGTGCGGTTCGTGATCGGCCCGGACCACCGCTGGCTGCTGCCCTACACCGCCGTCCTCGCGCCCTGCTTGCTGCTGGCCGCGGACATCCTCGGCCGTGTGCTGGCGCGGCCCAGCGAGATCCGCGCGGGCGTGATCGTCGCGTTCCTCGGCGCGCCCTTCTTCATCTACCTGGTCCGCCGACGCAAGCTCGTGGAGTCCTGAGGTGAGCCTGCTGCAGATCCGGCGTGACCGGGTCACCTTCCGCGCGGGTCCGGTGTCCGGCCGGGTCCGGCCCCGGCTGCTGCTCGTCTCGATCGTCCTCGCGGTGCTCGCGTTCGTGTTGTTCTGCGTGGGCATGACGATCGGGGACGTCCCGATGACCGTGTCCGATGTCCTATCGGGTCTTTTCGGCGGCGGCGACAGCGGAAACGGTTACATCGTCCAGGAACTGCGGCTGCCGCGGGCGCTGACCGGGCTGCTGGCGGGGATCGCGTTCGGCGCGTCCGGCGCGGTGTTCCAGACGATCACCCGCAACCCGCTGGCCAGCCCGGACATGATCGGCATCAACGCGGGCGCGGCCACGTTCGTCGTCGCGGGCATCGCGTTCGGCTTCGGCGGCGGCCTCGGCACCACCACGCTGGGCCTCCTCGGCGGCCTGCTCACGGCCGTGCTCGTGTACGCGCTGGCGTGGCGGCGCGGCACGACCGGCTACCGGATCCTGCTGGTGGGCATCGGGATCTTCGCGATGTGCACCAGCCTCACCGACTACCTGCTGAGCAAGGCGCAGATCACCGAGGCGCAGGCGTCGATCGGCTGGCTGGTCGGCAACCTCGCCAACCGCGGCTGGGAGCACGTCGTGCCGCTGTCGCTCGCGCTCGTCGTGCTCTACCCGCTGGTGCTGGCGCTGTCGCGGTGGATGCAGACGTTGCTGCTCGGCGACGACGTGGCCGCCGGCCTCGGCACGCCGGTCCAGCCGGTCCGCCTCGGCCTGCTGCTGGCGGGCGCCGGCCTGGTGGCGTTCGCGACGGCGTCCGCGGGCCCGATCTCGTTCGTCGCGCTGACGGCGCCGCAGATCGCCCAACGGCTCGCCCGGCTGTCGTCGCCGCCGATCACGGCGTCCGCGCTCACCGGCGCGGTCGTGGTGCTGGGCAGCGACATCATCGCGCGGTCGCTGACCGCGTCGGCGCTGCCGGTCGGCATCGTGACCGGCGTGCTCGGCGCCCCGCTCCTGCTCTGGCTGCTGGCCAGGGCCAACCGATCCGGCTCCGGAGGCTGACATGACACCGTCCCTGCGAGTGCAGGACCTGCGCGTCGCCTACGACGACCGGGTCGTCATCGACGGCCTCGACCTCGAGATCCCCGCGGAGCAGATCACCGCGATCGTCGGGCCGAACGCGTGCGGGAAGTCGACGCTGCTGCGCACGGTGGCGCGGCTGCTGACGCCGAAGTCGGGCGGGGTCTACCTGGACGGCCGGTCGATCCACGACCTCCCGACGCGCCAGGTCGCCCAGCGGCTGGGCATCCTCCCGCAGTCCCCGGTGGCCCCGGAGGGCATGACGGTGGCGGACCTCGTCGGCCGCGGCCGCGCCCCGCACCAGAGCTGGTGGCGCCAGTGGTCCACTTCGGACGAAGGAGCGGTCCACGCCGCCCTGGAGGCGACGTCGATGACCGACCTGGCCGACCGCCCGGTCGACGAACTGTCCGGCGGCCAGCGCCAGCGAGCCTGGATCGCGATGGCGGTCGCCCAGGGGACACCGGTGCTGCTGCTGGACGAGCCGACGACGTACCTCGACCTGGCCCACCAGATCGACGTGCTGGACCTGGTGGTCGACCTCAACCGCGCCGAGGGGCGCACGGTGGTCATGGTGCTGCACGACTTGCCGCAGGCGTGCCGCTACGCGGACCACGTGATCGCGATGAAGGCAGGGCGGGTCGTGGCGTCGGGCAAGCCGGTGGAGGTGATCACGGAAGAGCTGGTGGACGAGGTGTTCGACGTCCGCTGCCAGGTGACGCCGGATCCGGTGAGCGGGACCCCGATGGTGATCCCGATCAGCCGCCACCACCCGGCGCCGGTCAACTAGCGCTATCCTGGGCGTGGCCCGCCTCGTGACATCCCGAGGTCCGTCCGGCCACCAATCCCCAGTTTGGAGCTGACCTGTGTTCGTGCTGCCCGAAACCACCACCGGACCCGAGCGCCACCTGCTGGAGGCGACGATGGACCGCAACCGCCGCGCGGTGATCGACACCGCGCGCGGCCTGTCCGAAACCGACGCCCGCGAACGACTCGTCACCTCGCTGACCACGCCGATCGGCCTCGTCAAGCACGCCGCCATGGCCGAACGCCGGTGGTTCCAGCTCTTCCTGCTTGGCCTGCCTGAGTCCGACTGCGACGGCCCGACCACCCCCGGCGACGCCAGTTTCGTCGTCGCCGAGGGCGAAACGCTCGCCGAGGTGATCGCCGACTTCGAACGCGCGAGCAAGCGCTCCCGAGAAATCGCCGCCGGCTTCGACCTCGACGACACGTGGACCCACGACGTCCTCGGCGAGGTGAACCTCAGGTTCGTCTACCTGCTGCTCATCGAGGACTTCGCCCGGCACGCCGGCCACGGCGACATCCTCCGCGAGCAGCTCAGCGCGCGCTGACCGCGTACTCCCCCGCGGGCTCGGCGACCACTCGCCGATCCACAATGGACTGCAGGATCTCCCCCACCCGCACGGCCGTGTTCGACAGCAGCGACGACGTGATGCCGTGCGTGTGCTCGGTGCCGCCCTGCAGGTAGATCCCGCCGCGCACGGGCATGTCCGTCGACAACCGGTAGTCGCGCTCGACCAGCAGCCGGCCGGACTCGTCGCGCCGGAAACGCAGCTCACCCAGCAGCGGCGTCGGGTCCGCGGGCCGGTAACCCGTCGCGTACACGACCGCGTCGGCCTCCAGCACCGTCTGCGCGCCGGTCGTCAGCGACTCGACCGTCACCGTTCCCGACGGCGTCACCTCGACCGGCCGCGAAACGTTGAACAGCCGCAACCTTTCGACGCCGAGCACCTTCTCGCGGTAGACGCGGCGGTAGAGCTCGTCGATCAGGTCGATGTCGACGGCCGAGTAGTTCGTCGCGCCGTGGTAGCGCATCAAGCGGTCCTTGACCGGTTCGCCCGCGCCGTAGAACTGGTCCACGGCTTCGGGGTCGAAGATCCGGTTCGCGAACGAGCTGTCGTCGGCCGGGCTGTAGCCGTAGCGCGCGAACACCGCGCACACCTCGGTGCGCGGGAACTCGTCGTGCAGCAGCGCGGCCACCTCGGCCGCGCTCTGCCCTGCGCCCACGACGACGAACCGCCGCGGCGACGTGCCACGCAGGGCGTCCACGCGGAAGAGCAGCTCGCTGTTGTGCCAGATCCGGTCGCCGGCGGTGACGCCGTCGGGCAGCTGCGGCCGCAGACCGGTGCCGACCACGAGGTTGCGGGCGCGCAACGACGAGCCGTCCGACGCCTCGACGTCGAAGTAGGCGATCTCGGAGCCGTCGTACACCGGCTTCACCGCGACGACCTCGATGCCGTAGGAGACGACGTCGTCGACCTTCGCGGCCGCCCACTCGAAGTAGTCGTGGAACTCGACGCGCAGCGGGAAGAGGTTCTTGTGGTTGATGAAGTCGACCAGCCGGCCGGCCGCGTGCAGGTAGTTCAGGAAGCTGAACTCGCTGGTCGGGTTCCGCATGGTGACCAGGTCCTTGAGGAACGACACCTGCATCGTCGCGGTGTCGATCAGCATCCCGCGGTGCCAGCCGAAGCGCGGCTGCCGCTCGAGGAAGTGCGCGGTCACCGGCTCCCCGGCGCCGGCGTTGTGCTCGGCGAGGGCGATCGCGAGGGCCAGGTTCGACGGTCCGAAGCCCACGCCGACGATGTCGTAGATCGGGACCTCTGCAGTCATGTTGCTCCCTCGCGCGCTCCGGTACGGTTCAGGGAACCCTAACCTAACTTAGGCGAGCCTCGCCTAGTACGTTCGTGGTGATGTTCGTCCCCCGATCACGAAAGGGCACTCTCGAATGCGCGTGGCGATGTTCGGCTATCAGACCTGGGGGCACCGCACCCTCCAGGCGCTCATCGACGCCGGCCACGAGGTCGCCCTCGTGGTCACGCACCCGAAGAGCGACCACGCCTACGAGCGGATCTGGGCGGACTCCGTCGCCGACCTCGCCGAGGCCAACGGCATCCGCGTCCTGCTGCGCAACCGCCCGGACGACGCGGAACTGCTGGCCGAACTGAAGGCGGCGGACCTCGACCTGATCGTCGCGAACAACTGGCGCACCTGGCTGCCGCCGGAGATCTTCGAGCTGCCGCGCCACGGCACGCTGAACATCCACGACTCGCTCCTGCCGTCGTACGCGGGCTTCTCGCCGCTGATCTGGGCGATGATCAACGGCGAGCCGGAGGTCGGCGTGACCGCCCACATGATGGACGGCGAGCTGGACGCGGGCGCCATCGTCCTGCAGCGCGCCATCCCGGTCGGCCCGGCCGACACGACGACGGATCTGTTCCACCGCACGGTGGACCTGATCGCCCCGATCACGGCCGAAGCGATCTCGAAGATCGAGACGGGCTACACGCCGGTTTCCCAGGACCGCTCGAAGGCGAGCTTCTTCCACAAGCGCGCGGCGCGCGACAGCCTCATCGACTGGACGTCGTCGCCGTCGGACATCGAGCGTTTCGTCCGGGCGCTGTCGGATCCGTACCCGAACGCGTTCACCTACCATCGCGGCGAGCAGCTGCGGATCCTGCGCGCCTCGGTGTCCCAGGGCCACTACGGCGGCACGCCGGGCCGCGTCTTCATCCGCGAAGGCGACGGAGTCGTGATCGTGGCCGGCCCGGAGGCGCGGCGCGGCCAGTCCCCCGGCCTGGTCGTGGAACGCGTCCGCACCGCCGACGGGACCGACCTGGCGGCGGCCGACTACTTCAAGACCATGGGCGGGTACCTGACCGACCGTCCCTGATCGTTCAGCTCTCCTTGCCCCGCGCCGGTTCGGTCACGTTCTGTTCAACGGCGCCGGGCAAGGTGCGCACGATCGTGTCCTGCGCCCGGCGTTCGCTGAACCCGGCGAGAAAAGCGAGCCCGGCGAAGAACAACGTGACCTGTTCCCCCGGGACCGGAACGGCGAGCGGGAGCAGCCCGGCCCGCACGAGCACGAACATCGCCGCACCGAAAACGGCACCGATGATCAGCCGGAAACAGCCGGAAAGAATCACGACGAGCAATCCCTGGTCGAGACTCACCCGCACCCGTTGCCGGTTCGCCGTGCGCGTCATGACGCTCACTATCGCGCCGATCGCCCCGGCCACCACGCAGACCACCAGCTGCGAACCGATTTCGACCTTCAACAGGAAATGCACGGCCGCGGCGACGGCGGCGGCCACGACGGCACCCACGGCCAGGCCGCCGAGGTAGCGGACGAGCGCCCGGTCGAGTGCCGCGTCCCGCGCGTTCTGCTCGATCTGGCGGATCTCCTTCCGGGCCGAAGCGACGGCGGCGGTCAGCCGTTCCCGCTTCTGCTCGGAGCCCACCATCGCGTCCAGCACGCTCAGCAGGGCGACGGTCTCGGTGTAGATGCCCTGCACCAGGATCTCCTGGGGCCGGCCGCCGAGCAGCACCGAGTACTTGCGCTCGACGCGGCGGGCCGAGCGGAACACGTCGTCGAAGTCGGCGGTGCTCTGCACCGCGTCGTAGTACTGGCGCAGCTTGTAGACGACCCGGTCCACCTCGCCGGTCTGCTGTTTGGCGACCACCAGGAGTGCCGCCTGGAAATGCGTCGCGTAATACTCCTCGACGATCTTTCCCTGGTGCGCCTCGTACGCCGCCCGCAGCTCCGCGAACCGCGGCCGCCCTTTTTCCTGGTAGGCCTCGAGCAGATCGAGGACGCACGGGCAGGCGACCTGATCACCCGATTCCTCTTCCGGTACCGCGCTGATTGTCCTCGCAGTGATCACCATGATGTTTCTCCCCTCGCTGACGACCACAAGCCGGCGCCGCCACCCCTCACCCATTGTGATGACCGATACCCGGAAGAACCAATAACGCGCGGCAACGCCACCCGAACGGCCGCAGTTGCCGATGGCCGGGACGCCCCTTGGCGACACCCGACCGCGCCGCCAGGATGTCCCGCATGGGCGAGATCAGCCACCTCGAGCGCCACCGCGCCTGGGTGCTCACCGGCGAGTCGAGCACCTACGCCCTGCGCCTCGACGAGGACGACGTTCCGACCCACCTCTACTGGGGGCCACCACTTCCGACGGACGCCGTCGAAGAACTCAGCACCGTAAAACTCCCCTGGTGGGACGGCTTCAACGACCCCAACGAAGGCCTCGACGAACTGGCCGCCGACGGCGGCACCCGCTACTGGACACCGGGGTTGCAGGTTCGCTTCGCCGACGGCACTCGCGCCCTCGAATGGCGTTACGAAACCCACGAAATCTCGCGCGATCACCTCGCGATTCACTTCACCGACCGCCACTACCCCCTCCGGATCGCCCTCCACTACCGCCTGCGGACCGACGTCCTCGAACGCTGGACCGAACTGACGGCCGACACCGAAGTCGACGTCGTCCGCGCCGATTCCGCGACCTGGCCCCTCCCGCTCCGGGACGACTACCGGCTCAGCCACGTCACCGGCCGCTGGGCCGCGGAAACCCAGCTGCACCGGACGTCCGCGGCGCACGGCGAGACGGTTTTCGCGAGCCGGCGCGGGATCGCCGGGCACCACGCCAACCCGTGGGTCATGGTCGACGACGGCACCGCCACCGAGCGCCACGGCGAGGTCTACGGCGTCGCCCTCGCCTGGAGCGGGTCGTGGCGGCTCACGACCACGCGCGCGTCGACCGGGCGTCTCACGATCAGCGGCGGCTTCGGCCAGGACGGCGTCGTGCACCGCGTCGGACCGGGCAAGCCCTTGCGCACGCCGGTGCTGGCCGGTCTTTACACCGGCGGCGGCTTCGGCGCCGCGAGCCGCGCGTGGCACGCCTACGTTCGGAACGACGTCCTCGACCACGGCCGCGAACTGCGTCCGGTGCTCTACAACTCCTGGGAGGCAACGGGTTTCGACGTTTCCGAGCAAGGACAGCGCGCGCTCGCCGAGCGGGCCGCGGCGCTGGGTGTCGAACTGTTCGTCATGGACGACGGCTGGTTCGGTGCCCGGACCGGCGACCACGCCGGGCTCGGCGACTGGCACGTCAACCGCGCGCGCTTCCCCGACGGCCTCAAGCCGCTGGTCGACGCCGTGCACGGGCTCGGCATGCGGTTCGGCATCTGGGTCGAGCCCGAAATGGTCAATCCGGACAGCGACCTCTACCGCGCCCACCCGGACTGGGTCCTGCACCACCCGCACCGGCGCCGGTCGGAGCTGCGCAACCAGCTCGTCCTCAACTTCGCCCGGCCGGACGTCGGCGCGTGGGCCCACGAGTGGCTCGACCGGCTCGTCGGCGAGCACGGCGTCGACTTCCTCAAGTGGGACATGAACCGCCCGTTCAGCGAGGCCGGCTGGCCGGGTGACGCCGACCCGGACCGCCTGTGGGTCGAGCACACGAACGCCGTCTACGCGCTCATGGACCGGTTGCGTGCCGACCACCCCGGCCTGCGGATCGAAGCGTGCAGCGGCGGCGGCGGGCGGATCGACCTCGGCATGCTCGCGCGCGCCGACCAGGTGTGGACGTCGGACAACACCGACGCGCTCGACCGGCTGCGGATCCAGCACGGCTACAGCCAGCTCTACCCGGCACGCGCGATGTCGGCGTGGGTCACCGACAACCCCAACTTCGTCACGGGACGTTCGGTGCCGCTGCGGTTCCGGTTCCACGTCGCGATGGCCGGCGTGCTCGGCATCGGCGGCGACATCGTGCGGTGGCCCGGCGACGACCTCGCGCTCGCGGCCGAGCTGATCGCGCTCTACAAGGACATCCGGCCGGTCGTCCAGCACGGCGCGCTGTACCGGCTGCGGCCGCCGGTCGACGACGGCGTCACCGCGCTGCAGTACGTCCACGAAGACCGGGCGGTCGTCTTCGCCTACCGGCAGGCCGCGCACTTCGCCGCACCGGATCGTCCATTGCGTCTCGAGGGCCTCGATCCCGCTGACCGGTACGTGGATTCGGATTCCGGATCCACGCACAGCGGAGCCGTGCTGCTCGCCCACGGGCTGCCGCTCACGCTGCCGACCGGCGACTTCGCGAGCACGGTGATCCGCCTGCGCCGTATTTCGCGTTAGAGATCGGATCTATCGGCCGCGCATCGACGGTTTCACGCGTGAATCGCGCTTGACAGCCCGTCAGACGTCAGATCAAATGCGTCATACATCACATATGGTGGGAGGCTCGATGAGAAGGTTCCTGGCGCTGGGGGCGGCGGCGCTCCTGGCCGTGAGCGCGTGCTCGGTCGGCTCGAACACCGGCAGCGGTGGCGACGCGGAGATCACCTTCCTGACCTTCGAGACCCCGAACCTCACGCCGGCCTACTGGGACGCGGCCATCAAGCGCGTCACCGACAAGAACCCGGGGATCAAGGTCAAGAAGCTGGTCGCGCCGACCGCCGACGGCCGGACGTCGTACGCGAAACAGCTCCTGCAGTCCGGCCAGTTTCCCGACGTGATGATCGCCGTCGACTCGGCGGGTTTCGCCGAAGCGGGCAACCTCTACGCCTGGACCCCGGACGAGCTCAAGGACTTCCAGTTCCCCGAGGCGAACCCGGTCCACGGGAAGTACTACCAGCTGCCGGCGAACACCCAGACCATCCCGCCGATCTACTACAACCGGAAGATGTTCGCCGACGCGGGCATCGCCGCGACGCCGAAGACGTGGGACGAACTCGTCGCCGACGCCGGCAAGCTGGCGGCCAAGGGCTTCTCGCCGTTCACCATCGGCGGCGGCAAGGACGGCTTCCCGTCGTCGATGATCCTCTCCGGTCTGGTCAGCACCGAGGTCTACGACACGACGCCGGACTGGCTGACGCAACGGCGTCAGGACAAGGTCAAGTTCGCCGATCCCGCGTTCCAGAAAGCGTTTTCGAAGCTGGCCGACCTCGCCTCGAAGGGGTACGTGGACAAGACGAGCGTGTCGCGCGACTACGCGGCGACCGAGCAGGCCTTCCTCGACGGCAAGAGCGCGATGTACCCGATGGGCAACTGGTTCGCCGCCAACGCCGACAGCAAGAAGCACGACTTCGAGATCGGCGTGTTCGACTTTCCCACCGAGGACGGCAAACTCGTCGTCCCCGCCTACACCGGCGGCGGCATGATCGTGAACGCCAAGGCCGCGAACCTCGACGCGGCAAGGAAGTTCGCGCTCGGCTTCCAGCTCGACAAGGACCAGCTGAACGCGTCGGTCAAGGCCGACGGCCTGTTCCCGGCGATCAAGGGCTACACCCCGCCGGCGGACGTCGGCCCGACCTTCAAGGCCGGCTACGACCTCTACACCAAGGCCGTGCAGCAGAACGCCGTGGTGCACGCGTTCCGCTGGGAAACCGCCGACGACGGGTTGCTGCCCGGCATGAAGGACAAGGTCGACCAGGCCGCCCAGGACGTCATCACGGGCCGCAAGTCCGTGGCCGACGCGTGCGCGTTCCTGGACACCGAGTGGGCGAAGGCGGGCTGACGACCTTGGCCGCCGTCGTCTCCCCGCCCGCCCCGCCGAGCGCGCGCCGCTCCCCCGCCCACCGCCGGCGGCGCAAGCCGATCCTGCCGCGGGTGTGGCACTTCGCGTCGTTCGGTGCTCCGGGAGTGCTCGTCTACTTGTGTTTCGTGCTGGCGCCGATCCTGATCAGCTTCGGGTACAGCCTCACGAACTACAACCCGTTCAACCCGCCGGTGAAGTTCGTCGGCCTCGACAACTACCGGCTGCTGTTCTCCGACGAGCAGTTCCTGACCGCGCTGAAGGTCACGACGATCCTGACGGTGATCGTGGTCGTCGTCCCGAACGTCCTGGGGCTCGGCGTCGCGCTGCTGCTGGACCGGAAAGGCTGGCTGTACAACGCTTTGCGCAGCGTGTTCTTCACGCCGGTGATCCTCAGTTCGGTCGTCGTGTCGATCGTGTGGTCGCGGCTGCTCGACGACCAGGGACCGCTGAACACCCTGTTGCGAACCTTGGGCATCGAGCACCCGCCGGGCTGGCTGTCCGATCCGGACGTCGCGCTGTACTCGGTCGCGTCGATCGTGTGCTGGCAGATGCTCGGGTTCTGCGTCGTCGTCTACCTCGCCGGATTGCAAGGCGTGCCAACGGAATTGCTGGAGGCGGCTTCGATCGACGGCGCCGGGGCGCTGCGACGGTTCCGGGCGGTGACGTGGCCGCTGCTCGCGCCGTCGTTGACGATCAACACGGTCGTACTGCTGATTTCGGCGTTCAAGACGTACGACTACGTCAAGGTGATCACCAACGGCGGCCCGGGCTCCGGCGCGACGGCAACGATCGCGTTCGACGTCCTGCAGACCGGCTTCGACTCCAACCACGTCGGCCACGCGTCGGCGATGGCGGTGCTGATGCTGGTGATCGTCGCGGCGGTGACGACGATCGTGCTCGGCTTCCTGCGCCGCCGGGAGGTGGACCTGTGACGCGCTCCTGGCTGCGGCCCACGGCGGCTCTGCTCGTCGGCGCGGTGTTCTTCGTGCCGTTCTACCTGGTGCTGACGAACGTGGTGAAGCAGGGCGACTTGATCGCGAAGGAGCCGGCGTCGCTGCCGCTGCCGCCGACGCTGGCGAACATCCACGCGGTGCTGACGCGGCCGGATGGGTTGTTCTGGGTCAGCCTGGCCAACAGCGTGGTGGTGACGGTGTTGTCGATCCTGGTGCTGACGGTGCTGTCGGCGATGCTCGGCCACTACCTGGCGCGGTCGGGCAAGCGGTGGACGAAGGTCCTGACGCTGGTGCTGCTGGCCGGGTTGATGATCCCGCCGCAGGTGATCCTGATCCCGATCACGGACGTCCTGCGGGTGACGCACCTGATGGCGACGCTGCAGGGGCTGGTGTTGTTCAACGTCGGTTACTACGTGCCGTTCGGGGTGTTCGTGTTCACGGGGTTCATCCGCGGGGTGCCGGTGGAGCTGGAGGAGGCGGCGTTGCTGGACGGCGCCAGCCGGGCACAGGTGTTCTGGCGGGTGGTGTTCCCGCTGCTCCGCCCGGCGACGGCCTCGGTGTTGATCTTCTTGGGCGTGTGGATCTGGAACGACTTCATCGACCCGCTGATCATTTTGGGCCCGAGCCAGGGCACCACGATCACGACGGGGATCTACCGGTCGATCGGCCAGTACCAGGCAGATTTGGGCAGCGTGTTCGCGCTGATGTTCTTGGCGACGCTGCCGGTGTTGATCTTTTACTTGGCACTGCAGAAGCAGTTCGTGAAGGGCCTGACAGGCGGCGCAACGAAGGGATGAGCACCGATCTCGAATTCGAGCACCGCTCTCACGACACAGTGCTCGAATTCGAGAGCACCGCTCACCCCCAGATCCCACCGCCCACAGTCGACAGCACCGCTCTCGCCAGCCAGCGAGCGGCGCCCCACTTCGGAAGCACTGCTCTCCCCAACCGGTGGCGCCGCTCAGCTTCAAGAGCGCCGGCCTCACCGACCGACCGACTGGCGGCACACAGCTTGAAAGCGCCGGCCGCGCCGAGCCGCGGGCAACGCTCAAGTTCAGGTAGATCGACACGCCCAACGGCGGACAAGGATCGCGAGGGCGGATAACGGGCGGCCCGCAGCCAGCAACCCGTGACCGGTGGCCGGTGACCCGCGGCGAGCACCCCGACGGCCCATAGTCGGCGGCCCATAGTCGGCGGCCCATAGTCGGCGACCCGTAGCCCGCGACCCGCAGCCCGCAGCCGGTAACCCGCGGCGAGAGCACCCCGGCGGCCCGTAGTCGGCGACCGGCAGCCGGTGGCCGCAGCCGGTGGCCGCAGCCCGCGGCCGGCGACCGGCGGCTGGCGGCCGACGACCGGCGGCTGGCGGCCGACGACCGGCGGTCCGTGGCAAGCTGGCGAACCCGCGGTCCGTAGCCGGTAGCCCAGTGGCCCGCGGCCGACGGCCCGTAGCCGGTGACCCGCGGCCTACGGCCGGGTAGCCGGCGGCTGGCGGGCTCCCGTGGCCGGCGACCCGCGAATCCCGTGGCCAGCGACCCGCGGCCGACGGCCAGTCGCCAGTGGCCCGCGGGCCCGACAGACCGCGGCCGGTGGCTGGCGGCCGCCGGCCCGCGCCCCGTGGCCGGTAGCCGGTAGCCAGTGGCCGACAGACCGCGGCCGGTGACCCGCGGCCCGTGGCTGGCGGCGGGCAGCCCATGGCCGCTGGCAGGCAGTCCGGCGGCCGGCGGTCCGTGGCCGGCTGCGAATAGCGGGCGACCGGCGACAAGGGGCGGCAGCCGGAGGCCAGTCGCCAGTGGCCCGCCGGCCGACAGCCCGCGGCCGGTGGCTGGCGGCCGTCGGCCCGCGCCCCGTGGCCGGTAGCCAGTAGCCTGCGGCCAGCCAGACCGCGGCCGGTGACCCGCGGCCCGTGGCCAGCGGCGGGCAGCCCATGGTCGCTGGCAGGCAGTCCGGCGGCCGGCGGTTAGTGGCCGGCTGCGAATAGCGGGCGACCGGCGACAAGGGGCCTTAGCCGGGGCGGGCCGCGGGCGGCGCCTGCCTGGAGAGCACCGCTCTCGCCCGCCAGCCGGCGCCAGCCGCTCTCCAGGAGCACCACCGTCGCAAAAGCGGCGCAAGCCACGAGCGGACCGCTTACTCGCGTGCATCGATCACTCTCCACCACGCTCCAGCACGAGACCGAAGCCTTGCTCACACGCGACAGCAACCGTGCTCCGCCTCGAGAGCACCGCTCTCACTCAGCGGCGATCAGCTGACCGATTCGAGAGCACTGCTCTCGCACGACAGCGAGCAGCGTTCGAATTCGAGAGCGCCGCTCAGCGGCAGCCCCGCCGCTCACAATAGAGAGCACTGCTCACATCGCCACTCGGCACAGGCGCTCTCAAATGAGAGCACTGCTCACCGCCAACACATCCCTCCAACAGGCTCACAATTCGCGAACCTTCCCACCGTCCACCTCAAGTCGCCGCCCCACGTGCACAGCGTCCAGCATCCGCCGATCATGAGTCACGAGCAGCAAAGTCCCCGGATACTTGTCCAACGCCGACTCCAACTGCTCGATAGCCGGCAGATCAAGATGGTTGGTCGGCTCATCCAACACCAGCAAATTGACCCCCCGCGCCTGCAAGAGAGCCAACGCAGCCCGAGTCCGCTCCCCCGGCGAAAGCGTCGCAGCAGAGCGCAGCACATGAGCAGCCTTCAACCCGAACTTGGCCAGCAAAGTCCGCACATCGGCATCCGCCAACTCCGGCACCTCAAGAGCAAAAGCCGAAGCAAGCGGAACATCACCGAGAAACAACCGCCGAGCCTGATCGACCTCACCGACCACAACCCCAGGCCCCAACGCGGCAGAACCCTCATCCAACGACAACCGACCGAGCAGCGCCGCCAGCAACGTCGACTTCCCGGCCCCATTGGCCCCGGTGATGGCGACCTTGTCCGCCCAATCGACCTGCAGGTCGACCGGCCCGAGCGTGAACCCACCCCGGCGAACGACCGCCCCGCGCAAACTAGCGACCACCGCCCCCGCCCGCGGGGCCGCCGCGATCTCCATCCGCAGCTCCCACTCCTTGCGCGGCTCCTCGACGACCTCCAGGCGTTCGATCATCCGGTCGGTCTGCCGCGCCTTCGACGCCTGCTTCTCCGTCGCCTCCGTGCGGAACTTGCGGGCCGCCTTGTCGTTGTCCGGCTGCTTCCGGCGCGCGTTCTTGACGCCCTTCTCCATCCACGCCCGCTGCATCCGCCCGCGCGCCTCCAGCGAAGCCTTCGTGTCGGCGTACTCCTCGTACTCCTCGCGCGCGTGCCGGCGGGCGACCTCGCGCTCCTCGAGGTAGGCCTCGTACCCGCCGCCGTAGACGTTCACCTGCTGCTGCGCCAGGTCCAGCTCGACGACGCGGTCGACCGTGCGCGCCAGGAACTCGCGGTCGTGGCTGACCAGGACCGTCGCCGCACGCAGCCCCGACACGAACCGCTCCAGCCGGGCCAGGCCGTCCAGGTCGAGGTCGTTCGTCGGCTCGTCGAGCAGGAAGACGTCGTAGCGGCTCAGCAGCAGCGACGCGAGCCCGGCACGCGCCGCCTGGCCGCCCGACAACGACGTCATCGGCTGGTCGAGGTCGACGGCGAGCCCGAGGTCGGCGGCCACTTCCGCGGAACGCTCGTCGAGGTCCGCGCCGCCGAGGTCGAGCCACCGGTCCAACGCAACCGCGTAGAGGTCGTCCGCGCCCGCCGAGCCGGCGGTCAGCGCAGAAGTCGCCGCATCGAGGTCCGCCTGCGCGGCCGACACGCCCGTCCGCCGCGCCAGGAACGCCCGCACCGACTCGCCTTCGCGCCGCTCCGGCTCCTGGGGCAGGTGCCCGACGGTCGCGGTCGGCGGGTTCAGCCGGATCTCGCCGTCGTCGGGTTTCGCGAGCCCCGCCAGCGTCCGCAGCAGCGTCGACTTGCCGGCGCCGTTGACGCCGACGAGGCCGACGACGTCGCCGGGCGCGACCACCAGATCGAGGCCGGAGAAGAGGATGCGGTCACCGTGGCCCGCGGCCAGGTCCTTCGCGACGAGAGTTGCGCTCATGAGGTGGCCAAGTCTACGGGGCCGTGCTGAACTGTCAGATCATGGTCAGAGCCACCGACTGTGTGTGTCCGGTGGCGCTTTGATCACTCAGTGTGGGTAACCTGTTCGGTTGTCGGAACAGCCAAGCAGTGAGGTCGGTGAAACAGCATGGGCGAATCCGCTCCCCCGGTCACCCTCGGCCGCAGGCCGAAACCGAGGGAAGGCCGCCCATCCGCGCCCCGGCCCACGGTGAGCCGGCGGCGCGAGGTCAGCCACGCCAGCGCGCGGTCGCTGCTGATGACCGTGCTCGGCGAGTACACGCTGCCGCGCGACACGCCGGTCTGGACGTCGATGCTGGTCGAGGTGCTCGGCATCCTCGACATCGAGGAGAAGTCCGCGCGGCAGGCGCTGGCCCGCTCCGCCGCCGAGGGCTGGGTGGTCTCCGAACGCGTCGGGCGCCGCGTGCGCTGGTCGCTGACGCCGCCGGGGCGCCGCCTGCTGACCGAGGGCGCCGAGCGGATCTACGCGTTCGGCCGCGAAGAGCGCCCGTGGAACGGCCAGTGGCTGATGCTCATCGTCTCCGTCCCGGAGGCCAAGCGCGACCTGCGCCACCGCCTCCGCACGCGGCTGACCTGGGCGGGCTTCGGCTCGCCGGTCGCGGGCGTGTGGGTCAGCCCGGACCTGAGCCGCCAGCGCGAGGCCCAGCAGATCGTCAACGAGCTCGGGCTCGACGCGCAGGCGATGTCCTTCACCGCCACCTACGGCGAGGTCGGCGAGCAGGAGACGATGGTCGCCCGGTCCTGGGACCTGACCGAGCTGAAGGACCGCTACGAGGACTTCATCGACCGGTTCACCGGCCTGCACCCCACCGGCGGCCGCGCGGTGCTGCGCGCGCAGACCGAGCTGGTGCACGAGTGGCGGCGGTTCCCGTTCCTCGACCCGCAGCTGCCCGCCGAGCTCCTGCCGGCGAAGTGGAGCGGGACGAAAGCGGCGGAACTGTTCCATCACAAACACGTCGACTGGCGCCCCGAGGCCCAGCAGTATTGGGACGACATCGTCGCCGCCGAAGAAGCAGGGTGAACATGACCGACCAGGTCCGCCTCGATCGTGACGGCGGGCTCGCCGTCCTGACCGTCGACGCTCCGCCGTTGAACCTCTACACGGCCGCCCTGCAGGATTCGCTTTCGTCGGCCATCGGCGAGCTGGAAACCGCGCCCGCGCGGGCCCTGCTGATCCGTGCCGAGGGCAAGATCGTCAGCGGCGGCGTGGACGTCTCGCTGTTCGACGCCCAGGGCTCGCCCGCCGAGGCGAAAGTGCTGTTCGACGAGATGCTGGCGGTCCCCGACCGGATCGCGGCGCTGCCGTTCCCGACCGTGTTCGCCGCGCACGGCCTGTGCCTGACCTGGGCGTTCGAGGTCGCCGTGGCCTGCGACCTGATCCTGGCGGCGTCGCGCGCGAAGTTCGGGCTCGTCGAGAAAGTCGTCGGGCTGACTCCGACCATGGGCGGCACCCAGCGGCTCGCCGACCGCGCCGGCGTCGGGCGCGCCAAGGAGTTCGTCATGACCGGCGACACCTACGACGCCGCGACGCTCGAGCGCTGGAACGTCGTCAACCGCGTCCTGCCGGACGAGGGGTTCGACGACGCCGCGCGCGCCTTCGCGCGTCAGCTGGCTGCCGGGCCGACCCGGGCGCACGCGGCGACCAAGCGCGTCCTCGACCACTTCTCCGCGGGCGGCGTCCCGGAGGCGAACGCGCACATCACGACGATCGCCGCCGAGCTGTTCGAAACCGAGGACCTCCGCGGCGCCGTCAAGTCGTTCCTCGCGGACGGGCCGGGCAAGGCGACCTTCTCGGGTCGTTAACAGCCCGTTCGGACACCGGTTGCCGCCGTTCGGACGTGCGCGGTTCTCCCCGCACCGGGTTACCTTTGATGTGGTCTAGACCACGTCGTCCCCCGCCTCGTGCCGCTTGGAGAACCGCCATGAGACGCACCTCCGTACGACTACGCTCCGCGCTCGCCGCCGTACTGATAGCAGCCGGCGGCACCGCGGCGCTCGCGCCACCCGCCGCCGCAGCCGGTTCGCTGACCGCCACCCTGGCGATGAGCGGCACCACCGGCACCTACACCGTCTCGAACACCGGCACCGCGTCGGTGAGCAACTGGGCCATCACCTTCACGCTGCCCGCCGGCGTCACTGCCTCGACCGGCGAAAACGGGACGGTGACGCAGAACGGCACCCAGGTCACGCTCACCCCGGCGTACTACATCGCGACGCTGGCGCCGGGCCGCGCCACCTACCCGTACAGCCCGACGTTCCGGCTCAGCGCCGCCGCGACGCCCGCGCAGTGCCGCGTCGACAACGCCAACTGCGACGGTTCACCCGACACTCCCCCGGGCGCGCCGGCGAACCTGCGGCTGGTCGCGAAGACGACCAAGACGGTCGCGTTGGCGTGGAACGCCTCGGCCGCCGGATCCCTGCCGGTGACCGGGTACGACGTCTACCAGGGGACGTCACTGGCCACCTCGGTGACGGGTACCAGCGCCACCATCTCCGGGCTCACGCCGGGGACCGCGTACTCGTTCACGGTGAAAGCCAAGGACGCCAAGGGAACCACGTCACCCGCGAGCGCCGCTCTGGCCGTCACGACGAACAACCCGGCCGACGACACCCAGGCGCCGTCGGCGCCGAGCGGGCTGCGCTCGACGGCCGCCGACTCGGGCAGCGTGTCCCTGGCGTGGACGGCGTCGACCGACAACACCGGCGTCGTCAGCTACGACGTCTACCGCGGGTCCACTTTGGCCACGACGGTGACGACGACGGGCGCCGTCGTGACCGGGCTGGCACCGTCCACTTCGTACACGTTCACCGTGCGCGCGCGGGACGGCTACGACAACGTTTCGGCGCCGAGTGCCGCGGTGACGGCTCGAACCGGCGACATCGTTTCCGGCTACGCGAAGGTCGGCTACTTCGTCCAGTGGGGCATTTACGGGCGGCAGTACTTCGTGAAGAACCTCGAGACGTCCGGCGCGGCGTCGAAGCTGACGCACCTGCTGTACGCGTTCGAGAACATCGACCCGGTGAACCTGACCTGCCTTTCCGGCGTCACGAAGGGCACCACGGCGAACCCGCAGGACCCCAACCAGGGCGACGGCGCGGGTGACGCCGAAGCCGACTACTCGCGGCCGTTCTCGGCGGCGCAGTCGGTGGACGGCGTGGCCGACACGGGCTGGGAGTCGTTGCGCGGCAACTTCAACCAGCTGAAGAAGCTCAAGGCGAAGCACCCGAACCTGAAGGTGCTGGTGTCGCTGGGCGGCTGGACGTATTCGAAGTACTTCTCCGACGTCGCGGCCACGGACGCGTCGCGCAAGAAGTTCGTTTCGTCGTGCCTCGACACGTGGATCAAGGGCAACATCGCGTCCTACGGCGGCGCCGGCGGCCCGGGCACCGCGGCGGGCATCTTCGACGGCATCGACCTCGACTGGGAGTGGCCGGCGAGCGCCGACGGCCACCCGGGCAACCACTGGAGCCCGAACGACAAGGACAACCTGACCGCGTTGCTGGCCGAGTTCCGCACGCAGCTCGACGCGTACGGCGCGACCACCGGCAAGCGGTACCAGCTGCACGCGTTCACCCCGGCGGACCCGGCGAAGGTCGCGTCCGGCTGGGACCTGTCCCGCGTGTTCAACTACCTGGACGTCGCGAACGTACAGGGTTACGACTTCCACGGGTCGGGCAGTGACAACTCGTGGGAGCCGAACCGCACCGGTCACCAGGGCAACCTCTACGCCGACGCGGACGACCCGTACAACTTCCACTTCAGTGCGGAAAGCGCGATCAACGCGTACACGAACGCGGGCGTCGATCCACGCCGGCTGACGCTCGGATTGGCGTTCTACGGACGCGGCTGGCAAGGTGTCGCGGACGGCGGGAAACACGGCGAATGGCAGTCGGCGACGGGCGCGGCACCGGGGCAGTTCGCCGAGGAAGCGGGCACCCGCGGGTACTCGAACCTCGTGGCGAGCGTGCCGGCGTGCACGGTCTACCACGACACGGCGGCGGTGGCGACGTCGTGCTACACCGGCAACGGCGGCCAGTGGTGGACGTTCGACGACGCGTGGTCGATCGGGCTGAAGACCACCTGGCTCAAGCAGCGCGGCCTGCTCGGCGTGATGGCTTGGGAAATGTCGGGTGACACCGGGACGTTGATGAACGCGGTCAGCGCCGGTCTCGGTTAACGGTACGTCGATTCAGCCCGCTGAACGATTTCGTTCAGCGGGCTGAATCTTCCTTCAGGAGCAAAAGAAAGGGCTCTCCGCGGGTTGACGCGCGGTGGTCTGGACCATGAGACTGCTTACAGCGCGCTGCCCCGGACACCGTCGTCTCGAGGAGAGCCATGTCCCGCTTGAGAAAAGTCGTCACGCTCGCCGCCCTGGTACCGCTCGCCCTGGGCCTGGTCGCCACGCCGGCCCCCGCGGCCCCGGCGACGTTCACGCACCCGGGCGTGCTGGTCAGCCGCCCGCAGCTCGACTTCGTCAAGAGCCAGGTGAACGCCGGCGCCCAGCCGTGGAAAGCGGCGTACGACCAGGCGGTTTCGAGTTCCTACGCATCACTATCCCGCACGCCGAAACCGCGCGCGGTCGTCGAATGCGGGTCCTATTCGAACCCGAACTACGGGTGCACCGACGAGCGGGAAGACGCGATCGCGGCGTACACGGACGCGTTGATCTGGTACATCTCCGGCGACGCCCGCTACGCACAGAAGGCTATCGCGTTGATGGACGCGTGGTCGGCGACAATCACTAGTCACACCAACAGCAACGCGCCGCTGCAGACGGGCTGGGCGGGTTCGTCGTGGCCCCGCGCGGCGGAGATCATCAAGTACACGTATACGAGCTGGCCGAACTCGGGCCGCTTCGGCACGATGCTGCGCAATGTGTACTTGAACAAAATCATCAACGGCAGCAACAGCAACGGCAACTGGGAACTGTCCATGATGGAGGCCGCGGTGGGTATCACGGTGTTCCTGGAGGACAAGACGAACTTCGACAAGGCGGTGACCCGCTACCGCAACCGCGTGGCGGCGTACGTGTACATCGCTTCGGACGGCGCCCTGCCGAAGACGGTCCCGGGCAGCGGCCTGACGACGAAGTCCCAGATCGTGAGCTACTGGCAAGGCCAGAGCACGTTCGTGGACGGCCTGACCCAGGAGACCTGCCGCGACTTCGTCCACACGGGCTACGGCATCGCGGCGATCGCGGACGTGGCGGAGACGCTCCGGATCCAGGGCCAGGACGTGTACGGAACGGACGTGGGCGAGCGCCTGCGCCAGGCACTGGGCTTCCAGTCGAAGTACGAGCTGGGCACGGCGGTCCCATCCTGGCTGTGCGGCGGCAGCGTGAAGAAGGGCCTGGGCCCGGTGACCGAGGTGGGCTTCAACGCGCTCCACAACCGCCTGGGCATCGCCATGTCCAACACCCAGACCCTGACGGAGTCCCGCCGCCCAGCGGGCACGAACGCCCTGTTCGTGGCGTGGCAGACCCTGACGCACGCTTCGAACCCGGCTTGATCTTGACGTCGTCCGCCTGACCTGCGTTCCCGCAGGTCAGGCGGATGTGGGCCCCAGTTGAAGGTGGCTTCCGGGGGCACGCTAAAGTACTTCTCACGCACTCAGCGAGTGCGGGTCCGGGCTGTGGCGCAGTTTGGTAGCGCACTTGACTGGGGGTCAAGGGGTCGCAGGTTCAAATCCTGTCAGCCCGACGGACGCACTTGCAGGGCCCGTGAGCAGCATAACCGCAGCTCACGGGCCCTTTGTGTCTACCGAGGCCATGACATGTTCAGTCGGGCGCACGCACTCGGGGACATATTGGGGACAAATCCGCAATCGGTTGCTCGGCCAGACTTGCCCGATTGGGCGCGGACAGGTGTTGGCCGCAAAGTCTCTAGCGTCCGATCCGGGGTGGATATAGCGCCGACTGGTGCGCAGCTATCCAGGCTCGGCGATCTTCAGCGGCACATGCACGGCCACGCGAGCACTCCTCCACGCCCGGCTGGCGTGCCAAGGTTCTGGCGCAGCGGACGCGCGAGACGCAGTCGACGTAGATGGTGTCCGCCTGGCCGTCATGACTGTGACTGACAAGCCTCCACAGCCATCTTGGTCGCCACTGATCAACTCCGCATGCGACTTCGGCACTAGGGCGATGTAGCGGCCGGACTCGATGCGGCGACTCTCTCCAGGTGAGACTTAAAAGACTGACGAACTCGAAGACGCATTCGTCCGCGCGACGAATCCGATCAACATGAGCGGGTCTCTTCGACGCGTGCCAGCCGGCACCATCTCGGTCCGCGGCATGCGCGCAACTCGGCTGCGCCATCCATCTATGCCGCCGAAGCTTTCCCGCCGGCAGCGCTCCAAGATCGTCCTGCTCTGGTTGTTCAACTGGAGCGGTTGGGGACGCGGAGCGAAGGCAGTTGCCATGGTCGCCACAGCGGCGACAGGTCTGGCGGCTGTCGGCGCGTTCTACGTAACGAGCAGGACCCTTGATGCCACCCGACAACAGACTGCGTTGAACGAACAAGGCCAGTATACCGACCGGTTCGGCCGCGCGGTTGAACAGCTCGGCTCCGAGAAGCTCGACATTCGACTCGGCGGCATCTATGCCCTCGAGCGGCTCGCCAAAGACTCCGCAAGAGACACGAACACTATTATGCGCCTTCTCAGCGCCTATGTTCGGGAGAACACATCATGTCCGCCTACATCAACGCCGATCGTAAACGCGGGTCTTGCACAACGTCCACCTGTCGATGTTGCCGCCGCTCTGACCGTGTTGTCCGCGCGTGACGTCGGCCCGGTAGTTCCTTGGGCCGACGTGACAGGAATTTGCCTCGACCACCGAAACCTAGAAACGGAGACCTTTGCGAATTTGAATCTGGATCGCGCGAGCCTCGCGTTCTCGAACATGCGAGGGGCTCGGTTTCGTGGCGTCCGATTGCAGCAGGCCAACCTTCGAGGGGCGGGTTTGCCGGCCTCAGAGTGGCTAGGGGTGCTTGCGAATGATGCTCAGCTGGACGGAGCCAATCTGACCTTCTCAATCCTTCATGGAAGCAGCTTCACCGGCGCAAGCCTCGTCGGAGCAGACCTCGGCGCCTCGATGCTCGACGACGACAGCGGCGGGACGGACGCACCGTATGCGGACGCAACCTTGCCACGACCGTCCGCACCTGCTCGCTTGAGCTTCCACGATGCCGACCTGACAAACGCACGGTTCACTTACGTTCGACTAGCTTCGGCCGACTTCTCCAATACTTCCCTGAACGGTGCTGACTTCACAAGGGGCAAGCTAGAGAACACTGACTTCAGCTTCACCCTCGTCGTCGGTTCCGGCTCTGCGCATGGACCAGCGATCGGGAACGTTCGATTCGACGCCGCCGACCTTACCGGTGCGTCCTTCCGTGGACGGGACATGAGACAGGCGCATCTCGTCGGCGCGAACTTGACCCGAGCCGACCTTCGAGACACCGACTTGCGCGGTGTCGACCTGAGGTACACCACACTTACCGGTGCCAATCTTCAAGGCGCAAAGCGATGACCGGAGGTGTCACTCACGTCTGCAGGCTGTCAGCCGCGCAGCTTGTCTCCGCTCTCGAGTCGCGGCGCGCCGTTAAGGTGTAGTCGTCTGAGGGAGGCCACCGCGATCATGACGGACATTGAGACCTACGACTATGACATCGCCGTGTCGTTCGCCGGAGAAGATCGGCAGCTTGTCAGGGATGTCGTGGACCGGCTCAAGGAGCAGGAAGTCAAGGTCTTCTTCGACGAGGACAGCACCGCCGAGATGTGGGGAGAGAACCTCCTGGACTTCCTCCAAGCGGTCTACGGCCGTCGTGCACGCTATGCCGTTCTCTTCATCTCTCGGCACTACGTCGCTAAAAAATGGACCAACTACGAACGGCAGGCAGCTCAGGATCGCGCCTTTCAGCAGACTGCTCCCTACCTCCTTCCCGTGCGCGTCGATGATTCGGAGCTTCCAGGCCTTCTGTCCACCATCGGCTACGTCGACGCTGAGTTCGCCGGTACGACAGGCATTGTCGATGCCATCGTCCGTAAGCTCGGCGACCAGGCCCAGACGCGGGAGCCGAAGTTCGACGGCCGAGCGCCGCGGTCTCCGGAAGCCGTAGCCGTCGTGCTCAGTGAACGACCCCCCGGGTGGGAGTTCCTTCTCTACGGCGGCCTGCTACACCAGGGAATTGTCGATCTGGAGGACAAGTACCGGGACCACGTCATCGAGTACGCCCCGCACAGCGGCCAGGTGATTTCCGAGAGCGACGGGCTGCCCTGGCTCGAAAGCCGGCTGACTTCGGTGAGCACGATCGTAGCCAGTCTCGAGCGCGTGCTGTCGGACGCAGCACAGACTGCCGCTTTCGGGAGACCCGGCGAACCCGGCGATCCCGGCGATCCCGAACGGATCATCCATCTGGCGAAGCGGATGACCGGTATCTACGGCGAAGTATTAGGCTGGGCTGCTGCGATCCGGGCAACCGGGTTCGAGGACGACGCGATCCGGCACATCGCCGACCTCGAAGCGCGGCTCGCCGACTTGCCGATCGAGCAGATCAGAAAATTCGTCGAAGACTTCATGCAGCAAATGGACGGACTCACCCCGCGTCTCCTCGCCGGCGAAGACGTGGACCTTACCTTCAGCGTGACGATCGAGATGGACCCAGCGAAGCTGGGGGACTACCAACGAGCACTTCGAGCATATGCCGCGAAGCTGTCCGGCAGCTTCTGACGAACATCCATACACGGCCGCTAGAGTGAGGCAGGCCGATTCGAGGGGGACTGCCATGACCGATCAAGAAGGCGCCGACTGGATTCCGCCCGGCGCGGATCTTTCCCGGCCGAGCGCCGCGCGGATCTACGACTACCTCCTCGGCGGCGCGCACAACCTCGCCGCCGACCGGGCCGTCGCCCAGAAGCTCGAGACCATCCAGCCGCAGGTGGCGAACGTGGCCCGGCGGAACCGCGCCTTCCTGCGGCGGGCCGTGCGGTTCATGCTCGACCAGGGCGTTCGGCAGTTCCTCGACCTCGGGTCAGGTATCCCGACCGTCGGCAACGTGCACGAAGTCGCCCAGGCTGTCGATCCCGCGTCGAAAGTCGTCTACGTCGACTACGAACCCGTTGCCGTCGCGCACAGTTTGATGCTGCTGAAGGACAACACGAACGCCGAAGCGCTCGAGGCCGACGCCACCGACACCCAAGCCGTGCTCAGCTCGGAGCCGGTGAAGCGCCTGCTCGACCTCGGCGAACCGGTCGGGCTGCTCGCCATCACCCTCGGGCACTACCTGCCGGAGGTCGAGGGCGTCTTCGGCGCCTACCGCGACGCGCTCGCCCCCGGCAGCCACCTCGCGCTTACCCACCTCACCAACGACTTCGCCGTGCTCAGCGACCCCAAGATCGCCGAGACCATGCGGTCGACGCAGGACCACATCTACCCGCGGTCTAAAGCAGAGGTGCTTGCCCTCTTCGACGGGTTCGACCTCGTCGAACCCGGGCTGACGACGTCGGCGAACTGGCGGCCGGACCGCGTTGCCGCCGTGGTCGATCCCGAAGAGGACGGCCTCTACGCCGGCGTGGGCATCAAGCGGTAGAGCCGAAGCGCTCCCACGCCGACTGCCGGGTCATCCCCAGCGCCTCGCCGATTTGCGCCCACGTACCGCCCAACGCGCGCGCCTTGCCCACCCACGCGGCGAGGTTCTCCTGCACCTGCGTGGTGGCGGCCGCGACCGGACGCAGGTTCTGCAGCACCTGTTCGAGCGGCAAGTCGTGCTCCCACGGCGCGATGAGCGGTGCGTCGGCCGGCTTGCCTTCGATCACCGACACGCATAGCTGCACGCACCCGTCGCAGATGAAGACGCCCGGCCCGCCGACGAGCGTGTCGACCTCGGTGTTCGGCTTGGCGCAGAACGAACAGCGCGCGATCACCCCGGTTGCCATCCCGACCTCCTTTGTCAGGACGAACCTTACAGTCGTAAGGCGGAGCCTGACAAGCTCAGGAAGTTCGACGTCCACTCGGCGAGCTCGGCCATCCGCGACGTCAGCTCTTCGATCTCGGCCCACCGCCGGTGCTCCCGTTCCAGGTCCGGCACGAGGAAGTCCTCGACAAGGAGCAGGAGGGTGGCAATCTCGTAGGCGACGTCGGCAAGCTGCAGAAAGGGCCGGTACTCGGGTTCTTCGCCGGCCCCGTTCCGCGCGGCCCAGTCCCGGGCGCCGAGCCCGGCGGAGCGACAGACGGACTCGATGTCGCGCCGGATCGCACCACGCCGGGAGTCGGGCCAACCTCCGGCCGGCGGGACGATGTTCCAGGCCACGGACAGCAGACAGCACCCGGCGTCATCCATTGAGTTGTGCTTCACGCAGGTACTCTGCTGAACCGCAGGCATAATCCCCGCGCTCCGACTCGCCAGGTCACCTCATCGTGTGCAGAACCGGCCCCTATCGAGCGAGCATCGGTACCGAAACGAAGTCCGCCAGCGCCTGCTGGCCCGCCGCGTTCGCGTGGATTCCGTCGCCGTTGTCGTACGCCGGGAGGATCGTGTTCGGCCTCAACGGGTCCTTCAACACCACGTCGAAGTCCACCACGCCGGAACACGTGCCGCCGCAGGAAGCCCAGCGGGACACGAACAGCCCGATCTCGTGACGCGCCAGGTTGGCCGCGTCGCTGTAGCCCGGCCGGGGCGTGCTCGGCGTTGCGTACACCGCGATCCCCGCCGCTCGCAGGCGCTGGAACACCGCTCGGTAGCTGTCCAGGATCGTTGCCGCGTCGCAGCCGTACGCGAGGTCGTTCGTTCCGTAGTAGTAGATCACCGACTTGACGCCGTGCAGGGCCAGGACGTCGCGGTCGAGGCGGCTTCCCGCGTCCAGCCCGGCCACCGATGGCGGCATCCCCGGGCACGTCGGGGCGCTCGTCGTGCCCGAGACACCCGCGTTCGCGACCGCCAGCGACGCCGGGACGAGGCGTCGGGCCAGGTCGTCCGTCCAGCGCTTGTCCGCACCCAGCTGGGTGCAGCCCGGGCCGCAGTTCGTGCTGCCGATCCCGTCCACCACCGAACTGCCGAACGGGACCACCGTGCCCTGCAACGACGCGTTGTGCACGTCGACCGCGCTGACCACGTACGTCGAACCGACCGTCGACGTGAACGCCGCGCCCGATGCGTCGGCCGTGTGGTCGCCCGCGCCGGCCGCCGTCACGTAGTTGTCCCGCAGGGCCGCGCCGTGGCGGCCGGGGACCGCCGTGCCCTCGACCGACATGCTCACGGCCAGGTTCGTGTCCGGCCTCGTCACCAGGCGGGTCTCGTCGCTCCACACCTCGCCGCCGGCCGGGATGGTGACCGACCGGCGGCCGGTGAACAGCAGGTCGCGCGCTCCCGGGACGTCGGCGCCGGACGTGCTGAGGCCGGCCGTGGCGTGCCCGATCGTCAGCGGACCGGTGCCGAACGTGTTCTGCAGCCGGACGCGTACCGCGTCGCCGCCCTGGCTCAGGTGGGTGATCATCCGCAGCGACTGGTTCGACACCGGGGCGTCGGCGTGGCCGTCCTGCGACTGCGCCCACGACGTGAACCAGGTGTGTCCCGTGCCGTCCGCTCCCGGCGCCGAAGCGACGACCAACGCGGAAATCGAGGCCAGTACAGCGATCCGATGGACTGCTCGCATCCGACCGATGGTAGGGAGCCGATCACCGGAGCGACAGGATTCTGTCCGATCTTGTCAGCGCCGGCCGAAGTGCAGTTCGATGGCGGGATCCGCGACGGCCAGGCGAAGTGGGAGCCGGCCGTCAACGCCAACCGCGTCGCCCTGCTGGCCGTCTGCACCGGGCTGATCGCCGCGACGCTCGGCACGCTCGCCGTGCTGCGGCGGCCGCCGTGGCCGGACCTGACCGGCCGCTGGGAGCGCTAAGCCGCCCCGCCGGCCAGCGCCACGACCCGCCCGAACGGGCCGTTGTAGTAGTTCTGGTCGCCCGGGAGGCCGCCGCCGCGGGCGAACTGCCAGATGCTCTGCTTGTCCCAGCCCGCGGGGAGCTCCCCCACCTCCGGGCCGTAGCGCGCGAGCCACAGCGGGTTGGTGTTCCCGAACCCGGACGCGTTACCCGTGCACTGCTTCCACCACGCCGTGCTCGTGTAGATCAGCGCGCTGCGCTTGACCTTCGCCAGGTACGTCCGGGTGAAGTCGGTGATCCACGCCGTCAGGTCGGCCTGGTTCTTGCCGTAGCAGACATCGCCGTAGGGGTTGTACTCGATGTCCAGCGCACCCGGGAGCGTCTTGCCGTCGGAGCGCCAGCCGCCGCCGTGGGCGATGAAGTACTCCGCCTGCTCCGCGCCACCCGAGATGTCGGGCCGGGCGAAGTGGTACGCGCCGCGGATCATGCCCGCGTTGTGCGCTCCGTCGTACTGCTGGCCGTACTGGGGGTTGACGAACCCGGTGCCCTCGGTCGCCTTGACGTAGGTGAACTTCGCGCCGCCCGCCGACGCGGCCGCCCAGTCGACGGCGCCCTGGTGTCCGCTGACGTCGTGCCCGAGCGTCTGGTCGGTCGTGTCGGCCCGGGCCGATCCCGGCACCACGCCCTCGTGCAACGCGATCTGCGTGCCCGCGAAGTTCGTGGCCGCGAGCGAGTAGTCCGGCGAAGCTTCCGCGGGGGCCGCCACGGCCACCGAGGCGAGCGCGGCCAAGGCGCCCGCCGCGGCGAGCCGGGGCCGCCACCGCTGTTCGTCGTGTCCGGCAACGGTTCGGCTCATCGGGGCTCCGATCTCGGTACTGGCACGTCCACAGCCCATGGTGCCTGCCCGTGTCGCTCCCCGCGAGCGATGTGTCACTCGATGTAGTGATCTATAGCTCGGTGGTGATGATCGCCTCGACCAGGACCTCCCCCACCGGGGTGAGTTCGACGACGCCGTCGTGCGGACGCAGCTCGACGAGCCCCCGCGCGGCCAGCGAACGGAACTTGCCCAGCCACGGTTCCGCGAACAGCGAACGCCCCGGGAACCGCGCCGCGTGCACGGAATCCCGCAGCGGCTGCAACGTCGTCAGCGCCATCTTCACCGCTCGCGCCTCCTGGGCTTCGGGGGTGAACCGGGTCGCCGAGCCCAGCGGAATCCGCCCGGCCGACACCGTTTCGACGTAGCGGCGGGAGTTGACGTCGGTGATCGCCTCGGACGCGCGGCAGCTCGACGACCCGCCCAGCCCGATCGCGACCTCGGGCTCCTGCTTGTCCTGGTCGACCATGATGGCCTTCCACTTCTCGGGGCCCAGGCCGGCGCGCGCGAAGTACATCGTCGGGTGCTCGGTGTAGCCCGCGGCGCGCAGGCCGCCGGTGAGCAGCTCGCGCATCTGGTACTGCTCGCCGAGCGTCGGCCAGCGGTGGCCGTCGCGCACCAGCTTGTCCCGGTACGCCGGCAGCTGCCATGCCGCCGGTTTCTCGCCGGTGACGCCGGTGCGGGTGTCGCTGTAGGACGCCAGGTGCAGCTTCGTGCACACGACCGCCGTGACCTCGTTCTCCAGCACGACGTCGAGGTCGCGGCGGACGCTGTCGAGGGCCTGGTCCAGCAGGCCGTACATGAGGTCGATGCTGACCCACTCGAAGTCCAGCGAACGCGCGTTGCGGACGAAGTCGACGCACATCTCCGCCGTGTGCTCGCGACCGCACAGCTCCAGGACGTGGTCGTCGAACGACTGGACACCGCTGGACAGCTTGGTGCACCCCAGTTCGCGCAGCAGCTCGAGCTTGGCCGGGGTGAACGTGCTCGGGTCGCCCTCGAACCGGATCGTCGTGTCGGCGGTGAACCCGAACTCCGAGCGGTAGAACTCCAGCAGGCGGCGGATCTCCGGCTCGGGCAGCAACGAGGGCGTGCCGCCGAAGACGTTGAACTCCCCCACCTCCGCGCCACGCAGGTTCGGCACGGCGTCGAGCCACAGCCGAGCCTCGGCGATGTTCAGGTCGACCCAGTGCTTGGCTTTCTCGTACTGCACTTCGGGTTTCCCCTTGACCAGCACCACCGGGTACTGGCAGAACCGGCAGCGATAAGCACAGGTGGGGATGTAGGACCAGAGGTGGATCGGACCCGAAGACGCCAGCTGGGCATCGAGGTCGCGCAGGAAGTCCGCCGGAGCACCGGGGACGTTGCCCGGGAACACGTGCGCCCCGAACGGATCCTCCTGCACGAAGTCCAGCAGGTGCCGGTTTTCCGGCGCCTCGAGGACGTCAAGCACCGCGGGCCGCGGCCACGCGGGGTCGAGCGCGTGCAGCGAGCCGATCGCCTCTTCGTAGGCGAGGGTCATCAGAACACCCCTCCGTTGCCGAAGTAGTTGTGAGCTTCTCCCGATTCGCGGTCTTCGCAGTAGTAGTGGACGAACTCGGCGAACCGCGCGGCCGGGACCTCCGCCAGGCACGGCGGAAGCGGCGGCGGGTGACCGATGTCCTCGCCGACGTGCCGGCGCAGGCACGCGAACAGCTCGTCGGCGAACTCGAAGTACAGCCGGTACGACGGCGTCTTGTAGGCGTGGATCGGCGTGAAGTCGACGACCCGCATCTCGTCGCGGATCTCGGCGATCCGCCGCGCGAGCCGGGACGCCAGATCGGCGCCGAAGAACGCGATGACGGCGTCGTCCTCCAGCAACCCCGGGGTCAGCAGCACCGGCAGGATCGTGTTCTTCGGCGTGAAGTCCTTGATGGAGAACTCCCACGCCTGCCGGGCCTCGGCTTCGGACAGGTCCGCGGCGACAGCCGGAGCCGACGGCCGGATGTCGCGCATGACGATGATGCCGTCGGAGCCGTAGGCGCGGCCCGCGATGACCTCGTCGATGGCGTGGTCGACGCGGCGCGGGTTGATCTCGACGCGGGAGCGTGGCGCGTACGTGATCGCGTCGCCGCCACTGGCGACCTTGATGCCGAAGTCCCAGTCGTCGGAGAGGTGGCTGACGAACTTCCCGTCCTGCAGCTGGTAGAAGATCTCGATGCCGCCGGCGCGCTCGTAGGCGTCGCGCTCGACGGCGAAGCCCTTGCCGTCCGGGAAGCCGCCGAACAGCGAAAACGTGACCGCGCGGCACCGCAGCGTCCGCTGGATCGCGTCCCACAGCCGTGGCCGCCCGGTGAAGTGCGCCGCGTTGTAGTAGTAGTCGCAGACGCCGATGGCCGCCTTGCTCGACTCCATCGCGGCGAACAGCTCGCTCAGCCAGTGCGGGTCGACGCGGCAGTCGGCGTCGGCCGACACGAGATAGAACCGCTCGGCGGGATCGGCGTCGGGCCGGTTGCGGCTGCGCGCCGCGGCGAAGTCCATGCCCGCCCGCCGCGCACACGACACGCCCTGCTCGGCTTCGGCGATCACGTGCAATGCCAGCTCCGGGTGAGCGGCCGCGAAAGCGCGCGCGACGGCGACGGTGTCGTCGGTCGAGTTGTTGTCCACCAGCACGACCTCGTAGCGGCTCCTGTCGAGTGGACCGCGCTGGTCGTGCAGAGTCTGCAGCACCTCCGGGAGGTTCGCGCCTTCGTTGTACACGGGCAGCACGACGGACAGCCGCGTGCCGGCGCCCATCGGTGGCGGGTACAGCCGGTCGACGAGGTCGGCGGCGACCTCCGTGCCGAAGTGCGCCTGCCCGAGTTCGGAGTTCGCCCGCACCACGTCCGCCCGTTTCCCTTCGTCGGTGATCAGCTCGGCCACTTCGCGGGCGAACGCCGCGTCCGGCAGGTCGCGGGTCCGGATGTCCAGCACCGGCGCCCGGAACCCCTTGCGGCCGTAGACGACGTCGTACAGCTCGTACCCGCTGGTGATGTACGGCGTCCCGGACGCGATCGCCTCGCTGACCGGGTTGCCGTAGCTCTCGTAGTCGTAGGAGGTCAGGAACGACACGACGGTCGCGTGCGCCAGGAGGTCCCGCACCGAGTAGCGGCCGGGGACGCTCGTGTCGTACGGCGTCAGCCAGCCCCCGAACACGACCCGGTCGCGGACACCGAGGTCTTCGGCCAGGCGTACCAGCCGCGCGTGCTCGGCGGGTGCCTCCGCGACGTCGCCGGCGACGAACAGCCACGTGCCCGGCAGCCGGACCAGCAGGTGCAGGTCCCGGTCGATGCGCTTCTGCGGGATGATCCGCGTGATCCGGGCCAGCAGCGGGACGTCCGCGGGGATGCCGTGGTCCCGCCGGAAACCCGCGTTGCGCTCGTCGACGCGTGCGGGCGCGATGGCGAACGCGTTGGGCAGGACGTCGATGTTCCGCAGGCCGGGAACCCACTCCCGGGTCTTCGCCAGCGCCTGCTCGTGCAGCGCGAAGTAGTGGATGTGCGGTGAATCCCGCGGTGCGGGGACGCCGGGGTACGGGAACCGGCCGTACTTGGCGATGCCCGGTTCGCTCTGCCACATCAGGTCGTGGTCGCGCCAGAACACGAACCGGCCGAGCCGGTGCCGGGTGCCGTACCGGCCGATCGCGCGGTAGAGCGCTTCGGTGTAGGCGATGTTCTCCGGCAGGGTGCCGTTCTCCACCATCACCAGCGTGACGCCGAGCCGCTCCCACGTGGCCACGATGCGCTCGGCCAGTTCGCCGGCGATCCGGTCGATCTCCGGACGCAGCGTCTCGTCACCGTGCTGGGCGACTTCGCGGAGGGTCCGGTCGACGAACTCGCGGTCGTAGCCGCGGATCCCGTCGACGCCTTCGACGCGGTCGAGGGTGACCCAGGAAGGCAGCAGCCCGGCTTCGTCGCGGTAGGGCCGGAAGAACGCACCCTTGTCGGGCCGGATGTCGTAGCCGAGGTCGAGGTGGACGCGGTGGCCGGGGAACCGGCGCGCCGTCTTGAGGAACTCGACCACGACCCCGGACAGCGCGGTGGCGTCGAAGGACACGCCCCAGAGGACTGACATCGATGTCGGACTCCCGTCTCGGCTTCGCCGTCACTTCCAGCGTACGGGCTGTGGCGGCGTGTGGCCGCGTGAGCAGAGAGCGCTTTCCCCCGCCACGTGGTGGTTGACCGCGGCGCACGCACGCCCCAGAGTGGCTCCATGAACCGGGCCCTCGGGGTGCTGACCTGCGGCGCCTTCCTCTCGATCGTGCTCGGGGTCTTCGGGTCCGGGGAGCCCGTGCTCTCCCTCGTGCTGGGCGCGGTCTTCGCCGTGCTCGCCACCGCGGGCTTCGGCTGGGTGCGCACCCGGGGCCACCGGACGTGGGCGGCCGCGTACGTCGGGGTCCAGCTGCCGCTGGCCTTCGTGACGTTCACGATCAACGCCGGGGTCGGGGCGACGCTGTTCCTCGTCGTGCTGGTCAGCCAGTGCGTGCTCCTGCGACTGCCGCTGCCGGTCGTCGCGCTGGTCATCGCCGTGGTGCCGCTGGTGCACCTCGGAATGTCGCTCGGTGAAGGGCTGCGGGAAGGGCTGGGCACGCTGGTTTCGGTGCTGTTCGCGGCCGTCATCACCGAGCTGCTCGTGCGTGAGCAACGCTCGCGCGGCGAACTCGCCGAAGCGCACGAGAAGCTGCGCGACTACGCGACGCAGGCCGAGCGGCTGGCGACGGCGCAGGAGCGCAACCGCGTCGCGCGCGACATCCACGACGGGCTCGGGCATTCGCTCACCGTCGTCCAGATGCAGGTCAAGGCCGCGCGGGCGGTGCTGCCGACCGATCCGGGCAAGGCCGACGAGGTCCTCGCGAAAGCGCAGGAGCAGGCGGAAAACGCGCTCGCCGAGGTGCGCCGCTCGGTCAAAGCGTTGCGTGAACCGCGCTCGACGCCGTTGCCGGACGCCCTCCGCGCGCTGGCCTCGGAAGCCGGCGTCCCGGCCGAGCTGACGATCGCCGGACCCGAACGGCCGCTGCCGGACGAGCACCGCGAAGCCCTGTTCCGGACCGCACAGGAGGGTCTGACGAACGTCCGCAAGCACGCGGCGGCCGCGCACGTCGACCTCCTGCTCGACTACGCCGACGCGTCCGTGCGGGTTTCGGTGCGGGACGACGGCGTCGGCACCGACGGCACCGCGTCCGGCTTCGGGCTGGTGGGGCTGCGGGAACGCGCCGAGCAGCTGGGTGGCAAGCTCGCCTTCACCTCGGCGCCCGGCGAGGGCAGCGCGCTGAGCATGGAGGTCCCGGGATGACGCCGGTCCGTGTCCTGCTCGTCGACGACCAGGCCCTGTTCCGCGAAGCCCTCGCCACGCTCCTGGCGACCCACGACGGCATCGACGTCGTCGGCGAAGCGGGCAACGGCGACGAAGCACTGACCCAGGTCGCCGCGATCGCCCCGGACGTCGTCCTGATGGACCTGCGCATGCCGGTCCTCGACGGCGTCTCCGCGACCCGGCGGCTGCGCGGCGAGCACCCCGGCGTCCAGGTCATCGCGCTGACCACGTTCGACGACGACGAAGACGTCTTCGCGGCGTTGCGCGCGGGCGCGGTCGGGTACCTGCTCAAGGACGTCTCGTCGGCGCGGCTGATCGAGGCCGTGCTGGCGGCCGCGCGCGGGGAGTCCGTGCTGCAGCCGTCGGTGGCCGCGAAGGTCGTCGCGCGGTTCGCGCAGCTGTCCGAACCGCCGCCCCAGGCTTTGGTGGCGCCGTTGTCGGAACGCGAGCAGGACGTCCTGCGCCTGCTCGCCGACGGCCGCAGCAACCGGGAGATCGCCGCGAAGCTGTTCCTCGCCGAGGGCACGGTGAAGAACCACGTGACGAACGTGCTGGGCAAGCTCGGCGCCCGCGACCGCACCCAAGCCGCCCTGCGGGCCCGGGACCTCGGGCTGCTCTGACAGCGGTCACATGACCCGGGTCATGACTTCCGGCACGTCCCCCGCGGGCCGGCACCCGGGATTCTCGTCCAGGACAAAACCTGGAGGGAACCCATGACCACCACCGCACCGGACCGGACCGCCACCCGCAAGCTCGCCCGGTTCACCGGCCACTACGTCGAAATGGTCGCCGCCATGCTGATCGGCATGGTCGCGCTGCACCCGCTGTGGCCGCCGGCCTGGCTGGAACGCGCGGACGTCGACGCGCTCGTCATGGCCACGAACATGACGGTCGCGATGACCGCGGCCATGCTGCTGCGCCGGCACTCATGGCCGCGGATCGCCGAGATGGCCGCCGCGATGTACCTGCCGTTCGTCGTGCTGCTCGTGCCGTTCTGGCTCGGCGCGATCTCGGGCGGCACGCTGATGATCGCCGGGCACGTCGTCATGTTCCCGCTGATGCTGGCCGCCATGGTGTGGCGCCGCACCGAGTACTGGCACTGACGTGAAGACCGTCTTGAAGTGGTTCGCCCTGGTCGTCGCCGTGCTCGCGGTTCCCGCCGGGGGCGCGGCCGTCTCCGCGCTGTCGGCGTTCGACGCCCTGTACTCCCCCGGTCCGGAGCGGCCGGTGCCCGCCGCGGCCCCGCCCGCGCACGACCCGGCCAAGCCGACCGCGGTGGTCGTCGTCGGCGACCGCGGGGCCGTCGTCTCCGACACCCTCGCGCCGTACGAGATCCTCGCCGCCACCGGCCGGTTCAACGTCTACACCGTCGCGCCGGAGCGCGAGCCGAAGCCGCTGACCGGCGGCCTCGACCTCGTGCCCGACCTGAGCTTCGCCGACCTCGCCGCCCGGCTCGGGCCGAAGGCGCCGGACCTCGTCGTCGTCCCGGCGCTGCCGGACGTCGGCGAGCCGAGCACCGAACCCGTCAAGCAGTGGCTGCGTACGCAGGCCGCGAACGGCGCGAAGCTGCTGAGCGTCTGCAACGGCGGTGGTGTCCTCGCCTCCGCCGGCCTGCTCGACGGCCGGCCCGCGACCGCGCACTGGCTCAAGCTCGAGGCCTTCGCCGCCGACTACCCGGCCGTGCGCTGGGTGCGCGGGCAGCGGTTCGTCGACGACGGCGACGTCGTCACCACCGCCGGGATCCTCTCCGGCGTCGACGGGACACTGCACTGGGTGGAACGGCTGGCGGGTCGCGAGGTGGCGGCCGACGCGGCGAAGGCGATCGGCTGGTCGCGGTACGGCACCACGGTCGGCGTGCACGCACCGGAGTCGACGCCGGACGCGGCGGCGATCGTCAACGCCGCCTTCCGCTGGAACCCGGACGAGATCGGCGTCCTGCTCGCGAACGGCGTCGGCGAGATCGAACTGGCGTCGGTGTTCGACACCGAGGGGCAGTCGCTGTCCTCGCGGACGCTGGCCGTGAGCACCGACGGCGCGCCGATCCGGTCACGGCACGGCCTGACGTTCCTGCCGCGGGCGGCGCTGGCCGGCGCCGACCTCGACCGCCTGATCGTGCCCGGGGCGACGCGCGGGGTCACCGGGGGTCCCGAACCCGAGTACGTCCACGACCGGCCCGGCTTCGCCTACGACACCGCGGTGAGCGCGCTCGCCCGCCGCACGGACGTCGCGACCGCGCGGTGGACCGCGAAGGTCCTGGAGCTGCCCACCGACGGCGTCGGCTTCGAAGGCCGGGCCTGGCCGTGGCTGCCGACGGCGGTGCCGATCGCCCTCATCCTGCTGGGCGCGGCCGCCATCGTCGTCGCGCGCCGGGTCAGGGCGCCCAGGGCTGCGCGACGACCCAGCTGACGTCGTCGTTGTACGACCCGGCGGCGTCCCACGTGTGGGCGCCGCTGGTGTCGGCGATGTAGAGCGTGTTGTTGTAGTGCCGCAGGTACTTGCCGGAGTAGTTGTACGAGCGGAACGACGAGCCCTGCCCGTTCTTCCCGGCGACCGGGCAGAACGTGGCGTCGGCGCGGAAGGCCGCGCTGCCGTCCATCGGCTGCCGGTAGACCTGGAAGTCGAAGTGGCGCAGGAAGTCCCCGGGGTAGTTGCGGGATTCGAAAGACACGCAGGAGGAACTGGCGAGCCCGCGCCGGACGATCCAGGTGGCGTCGTTCTTGTCCAAAGTGGAGCTGACGGGCGAGATCACCGCGTTGTCGTTCTGGTGGCGGATGTAGTCGCCCGTGCAGCACGCGGTGGTCGCGCGCACCGAGATCTCCGAGCCGGGGTTCAGCGTGCCGGTCGAGCCGGTCGGGCCGCCGTAACCGACCGAGACGACGTTCGCCTGGACCGCGTTGTCCGCCGCGTCGGTCGGCAGCCCGGCGGTCATCACTCCTTCGAAGAACGAGCCGATCGAGCCGTTGCTGTTGTCGCCGCCGGTGCCGAGGACGATCGCGCCTTCCTGGTGCATCGGCGAGTAGCCGGCCCGGGTCGGTTCGGGGCCCGAGTACGTCGTGCGCAGGCCGCCGGACTGGGCGTTGCCGTCCTTCAGCGCGAAGAAGTTCTGGCCGTTGTTCTTCAGCAGGGCGGTGACGAACGGCGCTGTGATCCCGGTGTTCGCGGTGTTCTGGCTGCCGCCGGCGCTGGACTGGAACAGCCCGTTCTCCAGGTCGGCCTGCACCCACGGACCCGCGCCGTGGCAGGGCTGGAACCAGCATTCGGTGCCGAAGTTGAGGGCGTCCATGTGGCCGTTGCCGGTGTCCTGGTTGTTCGTCTCGGCGTTGCCGTAGTCGAAGCAGCAGGCGCCGTTGACGTGCGTGCCGGAGGTGATCATGTACATCCCCTCGGGCTGCCCGTTCTTCGCGACGCCGGAGGTCGAGTTGTCGCGGTAGCCCATCCGGCCGGAGAACGAGGCGCCGTAGACCTGGTGGCCGCCCGCGGTCACCGGCAGGGCGTCCGCGGGGACGCCGGTGTCCTGGCCGCCCGCGCCGCCGGGACCTTCGATCGTCAGGTCGTTGTGCCGCGGGGACTGGTCGTAGATCTCGGTGATCAGGCAGGTCGTCCCGGCGCAGAAGGAGTCCTGGGCCGCGGCGTTGGCGTACCCGCCGGCCGCCAGCAGGCCGATGTTGGTCTTCGCGCCGTCCGAAGCTCGCTGGACCTGGTACAGCGCGCCGTTGTAGGTGCCGTAGAGGGCGCGGGTGGTGCTGTGCGCGGCGACGCACGGCGTGCCCGCGGCCCCGTAGATGTCGCACGGCAGCGAGGCCGCGGCCGAAGCCGTCGACGCCGTCGTGAGGCTCGCGGCCACAAGGGCGACGATCCCGGCCAGCACCCGCAGGATCCGGGTTCGATTGTTAGCGCTAACATTCCTGTCGTCTCGACGTTGAGACACAAAAGCCTCCAGAGCGGGACCAAATGATGTGAGCGTTACCAGCGAGCACTATGCAGCTCCGTCCCGGCTTTCGTCAACGCTCCGATTTGCCCGGAACGGCCCGCCGCCGCGCTGTAAAACGATTTAGGAAAGCCCGGCGCAGTCGAAGCGATTCACCACCCGTACGTCCCGGTGGAGTATTGCCAACGTGTGAGTTCGTGATTACAGTCACGTATCATGCTGATTTGAAACGTTTAAATATTGTCGCCCCATCCCCGCCGTAAGGGACCCGCATGCTGCCCTCGAAGCTTTGGCGCGCGACCACCACGACGCTCGCCGCGATCCTGGTCCTGTCCACCGCCTCGGTGCCCCCGGCGGGCGCCGCGCCGCCGGTGGACCTCGCCGGTGCGCACTGGATCTGGTACCCGGAAGGCGACCCCGCGAACTCCGCGCCGGCCGCGACCCGGTACTTCCGCACCACGTTCACCGCCCCCGCCGGCGCGGTCAGCGACGCCCGGTTCGTCGTCACCGGCGACGACACCGCCGACGTCTGGCTCAACGGCAAGCCCCTCGCCTCCTCGGCCCGCACCGCGGACTCGTGGCGCTCGGCGCTGTCGGTCGACCTCGCCCCCGCGCTGACGCCGGGCGCCAACACGCTCGCCGTCGCCGTCCGCAACTCCGGCGGCGCGGCCGGCCTGCTCGGGCGGCTGCGCGTGACCACCGCGTCGGGCACCACCGACCTCACCACCGGAGCCGGCTGGAAGAGCGCGACGACCGCGCCGGAGGGCTGGGAACAGCCCGGGTTCGCCGACGGGACCTGGGCCGCGGCCAAGGACCTCGGCACCTACGGCAGCGGCCCGTGGGGCACCCGCGTCGCCACGCCGAGCCCCTCGGCGCAGACGCCGCTCTCGATCGCGAGCGCGACGGTCGGGCAGCGCGTGAACCCGATCGGCGTCGACCAGCCGCGGTTCGGCTGGAAGCTCACGTCGGCGGCGGCCCAGCAACGGCAGTCCGCCTACGAAATCCTGGTTTCCACCGGTGGCAAAGACGTCTGGGACAGCGGCCGCGTCACCTCGGCGCAGCAGGCCGACGTCGCCTACGGCGGTCCCGCGCTCGGGTCGCTGACCGCGTACACCTGGAAAGTCCGCGTGTGGGACGGCCAAGGCCGGATGAGCGGCTGGAGCCCGGTGCAGCGCTTCGAAACGGCGTTGCGCGACCCGGCCGCCGAATGGACCGGCGCCTTCCTCGGCCGCGCCGCGGCGGGCCCGGACCTCGCCGGGGCGAACTGGGTCTGGTACCCGGAAGGTGACCCGATCGGCGGCGTGCCACCGGCCACCCGGTACTTCCGCAAGACCGTGGACCTCGCCGCCGCACCGGCGAAGGCGACGCTCGTGGTCACCGGCGACGACACCGCGACCGTGTGGGTCAACGGCACCCAGGTCAGCGACTCGGCGCGGGTCACCGACTCCTGGAAGACGGCCGCTGTCCTCGACGTCGGCGGCCTGCTGAGCGCCGGGGCGAACACCCTCGCGATCAGCACCGAGAACACTACCCAGAGCCCGGCCGGGATGATCGCCAAGCTGACCGTCCCCAGTGGACCGACGGTGGTGACCGACGGGTCGTGGAAGGCGAGCCAGACCGGCCCGGCCGGCTGGCAGCAGCGCGGGTTCGACGACAGCTCGTGGCCGACGGCGCGGGCCCTGACCGCGTACGGCACCGGGCCGTGGGGCGCGAACGTCGCCGTCAGCGCCCCCGCTCCCCTGCTGCGCAAGAGCTTCACGGTTTCGAAGCCGGTCGCGAGCGCGCGGCTGCTCACCACCGCACTGGGCCTGCAGGAGACGCACCTCAACGGCGCGAAGGTCGGCGACGAGGTCCTCGCTCCGGGATGGACGGACTACACCAAGCGCCTGCAGTACCGCGTTTCCGACGTCACCAAGCAGATTCGCACCGGGGAGAACGTCCTCGGCGCGCTGGTCGGCAACGGCTGGTACTCCGGGAGCATCGGCATCGCCGGCAGCCAGAAGTACGGCACCGAGCCGTGGTATTCGGCGCAGCTGAAGCTGACGTTCACCGACGGCACTTCGACGACGGTCGCGACGGACGGCACGTGGAAGGCCGGCGACGGTGCGATCCGCGCCGACGACCTCTACCAGGGCGAAACGTACGACGCCCGGCTCGCCACCGGCTGGGACCGGCCCGGGTTCGACGACCGCGGCTGGGCGGCACCTCGCGTCAAGTCCGGTGCGAAGCCGAACCTGGTGTCCCAAGTGGACAACGGCGTCACCGTGCAGCAGGAGTTCAAGCCGGTCGCGTGGACCCAGCCGAAGCCGGGGGTCTGGGTGGCCGACCTGGGCCAGAACTTCAGCGGCTGGAACCGGTTGTCCGTGACCGGCCCGGCCGGCACCACGGTCACCCTGCGCCACGCCGAAGTCCTCAACCCGGACGGCACGATCTACACGACGAACCTGCGCGCGGCGCAGGCGACCGACCGGTTCACCCTGGCGGGCACGGGCGGCGTCGAGACGTACGAGCCGCGCTTCACCGTGCACGGCTACCGGTACGTCGAGCTGACCGGCCTGCCGGCCGCCCCGACGGCCGCGACGTTGACCGGCCGGGCGATGTGGACCTCCGGCGCGCAGACCGGCACGTTCACCTCGTCCAACGCGCTGGTGAACCAGCTGCAGCACAACATCCTGTGGGGTGAGCGCTCGAACATGCTGTCCGTGCCGAGCGACTGCCCGCAGCGCGACGAGCGGCTCGGCTGGACCGGCGACATCGGGATCTTCGCCGGCACGTCGACGTTCAACCTCGACGTCGCGAACTTCCTCGGCAAGTTCAGCGACGACCTGGTCGACGCGCAGCACGACGACGGGTCGTTCACCGACGTCGCGCCGGGCGTGCTGAGCGGTTCGGGCACGGCGGGCTGGGGCGACGCGGGCGTCATCGTGCCCTACACCCTGTGGCAGCGCTACGGCGACACCGGCGTGATCGACGAGCACTTCGCGGCGATGGTGAAGTGGGTCGAGTACCTGCGCTCGACTTCGGGTGCGGACCTGATCCGCGACCACCAGACGTACGGGGACTGGCTCAACGTCAACGACAACACCGCGCAGGACCTGATCTCGACGGCGTTCTTCGCGTGGTCGTCCCGGCTGGTGTCCCGGATGGCGGCGGCCACCGGACACACCGCCGAAGCGGCGAAGTACGGGACGCTCGCCGACCAGATCGGGGCGGCGTTCACTTCCCGGTTCGTGAGCGCCGACGGCACGGTGGGTTCCGGCTCCCAGACGGGGTACGTCCTGGCGCTGGCATTCGGGTTGCTGCCGGATTCGCGGGTACAGCCGGCGGCGGACAAGCTGGCCGCCCGGGTGGCGGCGGCCGGCGGGCACCTGAGCGTCGGGTTCCTCGGCGTCGAGAACCTGCTGCCGGTGCTGGCCGCGCACGGCCACGCCGACGTCGCGTACCAGGTGCTGCTGCAGCCGGGCTTCCCCGGCTGGGGCTACATGATCGGCCACGGCGCGACGACCATCTGGGAGCGCTGGGACGGGATCAAGCCGGACGGTTCGTTCAACGACCCGGGCATGAACTCGTTCAACCACTACGGCCTCGGCTCGGTGGGCGACTTCCTGTACCGCTCGATAGGCGGGCTCTCGCCGGCCTCGCCGGGGTACGCGTCCCTGCTGGTGGCGCCGCGACCGGGCGGCGGGTTGACGTCGGCGAAGTCGGCGTACGAGACGCCGTACGGGTCCGCGGTCAGCGACTGGTCGATCTCGGGCGGAAAGCTGACGCTGCGGGTGACGGTTCCGGCCGGTTCGTCGGCGACGGTGCGGGTGCCGACGTCACAGCCGGGTTCGGTGGCCGCACCGCCGGAAGCGGTCCCGACCTCAGCGGGCTCGTACTTCGTGCCCGCGGGGTCGTACGTGTTCACCGCCTCGGCGTGAGGTGGGCCGGTGCCGTCACGGATGACGTGACGGCACCGGCCGCACCGCGAACTTCACGTGGAAGTTGTCCATGGTGGCCGGCAGCGGGCGGTCCGGGGCGAGGACCGGTCCGGAAACCTGCTCGAAATCCCGCCCCCGCACCAGGTTCGCCAGCATCGTGCTGGTGCAGAACTGGACCAGGTCGCGGCCCGGGCAGATCGCCGGGCCCGCGCTGAACGGCACCAGCGCCGGGTTCGCCCGCGCTCGGCCGTCCAGCCAGATGTCCGGCTCGAAGCGGTCGGCGTACGGCAGTTCCGCGTCGCGGTGGAAGAACGGCGTGTAGACCAGGACCGTCGTGCCCGCCGGGCCCCACGCCGTTTCCTCCGTCGTCTCGCGCAGGATCATCGGCGTCGTCGGCCACAGCCGGACCGCCTCCAGCACGCACGCGCGCAGGTAGCCCAGCTGCTGTGGTTCGGCCGGGTCGGCGTCCGGCAGCTCGGTGCGGGCCCGCTCGAGCGCCGCCGGGTGGGTGGCCAGCAGGGCCAGGGTCCGGAACGTCACCATGCCCGCCGCGTCGAACGCGAACAGCCAGTGCGCCACCTGGTCGACCGCCGTGCCGTCGCCGCCGGCCGACGCGATCGCCGCCGCCAAGCTGCCCGGCTCGGCGCGCCCCAGGTGCGAAGCCAGCCGCGCGTGGAAGCGCTCACGCAGCTGCTTGCGACGCGGGTGCAGGTACGCCCAGTTCGCGTCCAGCCGCAGCCGTCCCAGCAGGTCGATGAGCGTTTCGTCGTCGCGGGCACCCGGGCCGAGGACGACCGTGCGCACCAGCCGCCACCACGCGACGGCGAAGGCGTCCCACGTCAGCTCGGTTTCGCCGAGAAGAACAGCGGTTTCGTCCATGATCGCGCGGGCGAACGGCGTCGCGAGCTCGTGCAGCGGACGTCCGGGTTCGAGCACGGCTTCGGTGAACCGGCGCCGGGGACGGCGGTCGGCGGCGTCCGAGATCAGCAGGCCGTGGGGCTGGAAGTGCCCCAGCGCGGCCCGTTTCTCCACTGTGGACGGACTGAATGGCGTCGGTGCGCCGGTTAGCAGCGTGCCGACGTCCTCGGCGGACAGGACCAGCTCCACCGACCGGCCGGGTACGCGCAGCTTCAGCGGGCGGCCGTCGTACCGCTCCCGCAGGCGGGACAGGAGCTGGACGCCCGGGCGGTCGACCTGCAGTTTCCCGGCCAGTCCCAGCGCGGCGGGACGGCGTTTGATCACCCCGCCGGCCAGGGTGGGCAGCACCACTTCGGCCGCGACGCGCAGGGTCTCGGTGACCGAGGCGGTCACCGGCCGGGTCAAGTGGGTGGAGGTCATGGCGCCCGGTTACCCGAGCGGCCCACCCGGAAACACCGTCAGTGACGCAGCGCGAGGTTCAGCACGTCACCCGCGTGGTCCAGGCAGTCGGCGCAGATCACCGCGTCCCGGGCGGCGCAGTCGACCCGCAGCAGCGGACGCCGCAGGCCGAGGAACGTCCGCCGCTCCCGGCGGCCGCAGAACTCGCACACCGCGGCCAGCGGCGACGTCACCGCCGCCAGCACGTCCCCGCTCGGCGTCTCGCGGTCGGCGCCGTCGCGGATCACCTTCAACCCGGCGCGCACGCACTCCAGGCAGATCGGCCCGGCCTTGCCGGGGACCCGCGGGCCGCGCACCGAGCCGCAGAACCGGCAGGGCCGTCCGGCCCCGTTCGCCGCCGTCACGCCGCCTCCTCACCGGTTTCGCCGCCCGCACACCGGGAACCCCGGGCGCGACGTCACCTCCCGGCCACGCTACCCGCATCCGCACCGGGCGGGGGCATCGGCGAACCCGGCTCACGCTCGGCCGGGCCCGCGCGCACGGACCACCCGCCCGGGCGGCACCACGGCACGAGCGGGCTGGAGGAACGTTGTCGTCGTTGACCGTGCTGTTCGGGGTGGCCGGGCTGCTGGCCCTCGCCGCGGCGATCGTGCCGAAACTCGTCGCGAACCGGCCGTTTTCGGTGCCGCTGGTGATGCTGATCGCCGGGATCGTGCTGGGCCTGCTGCCGCTGCCCGAGCCCTACGGCAACGGCTGGAGCGATCCCGCCGCCCACCTGCACGGCGTCGAATCGTTCACCCAGCTGGGTATTCTCGTCGCCCTCGCCGGCGCGGGCCTGTCCGTGGACCGGAAGTTCGGCCTGAAACGCTGGGGGTCGACGTGGCGGCTGCTCGCGCTGACCATGCCGCTGTCGATCCTGGCGATCGCCGCGCTCGGGTACTGGTGGCTGGCGCTCGCGCCCGGCGTGGCGCTGCTGCTGGCCGCGGCCCTGGCGCCGACCGACCCGGTGCTCGCGGGCGACATCGGCGTGCCGCACCCCGACGTCGAGCCGGAACTGGCCCGCGACAACGAGATCCGCTTCACGCTGACCACCGAGGCGGGGCTCAACGACGGGCTGGCCATGCCGTTCGTCCTGCTCGGGCTGGCGATGGCGGGCAGCCGACCGAACCTCGCCGTCTCCTGGGTGCTCGTCGACCTGCTGCTGCCGGTCGTGACCGGTGTCGTGGTCGGGCTGATCGTGGGGCGCGGGCTCGGCTGGGCGATCTTCCGGACGTCGTCGGACCGCCTGCGGCTCGCGGAATACGGTGACGGGCTGGTCCTGCTGGCCCTGGCCTTCCTGCCGTACGCGCTCTCGGAATTCGCCCACGGCAACGGGTTCGTCGCCGTGTTCACCGCCGCGGTCTGCGTGCGCAAGCAGGAGCGGGAGCACGAGTACCACGGTGTCCTGCACGCGTTCGGCCACCAGCTGGAACGGCTCTTCGTGCCGCTCGCCCTGCTCGGCCTGGGCCTGGCCATCGGCGACGGGCTGCTGACCGGCCTCCGGCCCCTCGAAGTCGTCATCGCCGTGGTCGCCGTGCTCGTGGTGCGGCCCGTCGTCGGCTGGGTTTCGCTGCTCGGGTCCTCGGCCGGGCGGCCGGCGTCGCTGGCCATCGCGTTCTTCGGCGTCCGCGGCATCGGCACGCTCTTCTACCTCGCCTACGCGCTCGACCGGCTGCCGATCGCGCAGCAGGGCGTCCTGTGGCGAGTGGGCGCGCTCGCCGTGGCCGTGTCGGTGCTGGTCCACGGCATCCTCGCCGAGCCCGCCATCCAGCGGATCGAGCGGATGGGCGGCCACCTGCCCGCCCACTGAGCCCGGTTGGCGGCCGCGGGCACGGGGTACCCGGCCGACGTGATTCGCGAGGTGCTGCCGTGGTGGCTCGGCCTGACGGGCCTGTGGGTCCTCACGCTGTCGACGCCGTCGTGGCCGGAAATCGTGGTCGCGGCCGTGGCCGCCGTGCCGTGCGCGTTCGCCGCCCGCGCCGCGCGCCAGGCGGTCGGCGGGTCGTGGCGGCCCCGGGTCAGCTGGCTGCGGTGGCTGCTCGCGATCCCCGCGACGGCGGTCCTGGAATCCGGCCGGACGCTGGTCAAGGTCGTGCGGCACCCGCGGGCGGGCCGGTTCGACACGGTCGGGCTGCCGGCCGAACCCGACGCCGTCCACCAGGCCCGGGCGGCCTGCGCGGCCGCCGTCGTCGGCTGCACACCCGGGACGATGGTCGTCGCCACTCCCGAAAACCCCTCAGCCGAGCGCGAACTCGTAGTCCACCGGCTGCTCGAGGGTGACTCGCGCGTGCTGGACGAGGTGCGGCGGTGACCGGCTGGCTGGTCGCCGCGGTGCTGCTCATGGCGGGCGGCCTCGGCCCGGCGCTCTGGCTGGCCGCGCGCGGGGACGCCATCGGGCGCCTCGCCGGCCTCCAGCTCGCCGGCCCGGTCACCGTGCTCACGCTGCTCCTGCTGGTGCAGGCCTACGGCCCGTCGAGCGCGGTGATCCTGCCGCTGGTGCTGACGGTCCTGGCGTTCGCGGGCACGCTGCTGTTCATCCGGCTGCTGGGGACGACGGAATGACGGTCGTCGCGCAGGTGCTCGTCTTCGCCGGGGTCGCCGTCGTCGTGGTCTCGGCGCTGGCGATGCTGCGGGCCCGGACGCTGCTCAACCGGCTGCACCTGCTCGCCCCGGTGACGACGCTGGGCGCGCCGCTCATCGGCCTCGGGCTGGCGCTGGCCACCGGGTGGAACCTCGGGTCGGGCGCCATCCTGCTCACCGTCGTGCTGCTCGCGGTGACCGGCCCGGTGCTGCAGTCCGCCGCCGGCCGCGTCGAGGCGCAGCGGCGGGGCGCGATCGACGAGGACCTGCCGTCGTGACGACGGTCGTGCTGCTCGTCGCCCTCGCGTTCGTCGCCGTCTCGGGGTTCGCGGTGGTGGCCACCCCGGACCCGCGGCGGCAGGCGATCACGTTGTCGCTGTTCAGCCTGTGCCTGACGCTGCTGTTCGTGGCGCTGCAGGCCCCGGACGTCGCGCTTTCGGAGCTGGCCATCGGGTCGGCCGTGGTGCCGCTGCTGGTGCTGCTCACCATCCGGAAGGTGGGCGGGCGATGACGCTGCGAGCGCGGACGTGGCTGTGCGCGGCCGGCGCGCTCGGCGTCGCCGTCCTGCTCGTGACGGCGTTCCTGCGGATGCCCGCGTTCGGCGGCGACCTGCACGTCTACCGGGACCTCGCGCTGCCCGCGGCGATCGCGCGGGTGACGCCGAACATCGTGTCGTCGATCAACTTCGACCTGCGCGCGCTCGACACCCTGGGCGAGGAGACCATCGTCGCCGCCGCGGTCGTCGGCACGCTGTCGCTGCTGCAACCGTCCAAAGAGGAACGCCGGCGGATCGAACCGCAGCGCGGGTACGTCATGCCGGTGGTCAAGCTGGCCGGCTACCTCCTGCTGCCAGTGACCCTGCTGCTCGGCCTCGACGTCGTCGCGCACGGCCACCTCACCCCGGGCGGCGGCTTCCAGGGCGGGGTCGTGCTGGCCACCGGCTGGCACCTGCTCTACATCTCCGGCAGCTACCCGGCGCTCGCACGGCTGCGCCCGATCGACTGGTGCGAGTACGCGGAGGCGGCGGCGACCGGCCTGTACGTCGTCACCGGGCTCGCCGGCCTGGTCGCCGGCGGCGCGTTCCTGGCCAACGTCCTGCCGAAGGGCGAGTTCGGCTCGCTGCTGTCGGCGGGCACGGTGCCGGTGCTGAGCGTGTTGGTCGGGATCGAGGTCGCCGCCGGGCTCGTCGTGCTGCTGGCCCAGTTCCTCGGCCAGGGCCTGATCCCGGAGGAGGACGCGTGATCGGGATGGCCTGCTACGGCGTGGCCGGGTGGCTGCTGCTGATCGGCGCCGTCGGGATCGTGCGCAGCCGGCACCTCGTGCACACGGTCGTCTCCCTTTCGGTGGCGCAGGCCGGGACGTACGTGCTGCTGCTCGGGATCGGCTACCAGGACCGGGCGGGCGCGCCGATCGTGGTCGAAGACCAGCGCCGGCCGGTGGTCGACCCGATGGTGCAGGCGATGACGCTGACCGACATCGTCGTGTCGGCGACGATCACCGCGCTGCTGCTCGGCCTGACCATCCAGATCTCGAAGCGGCACGGGACGGTCGATCCCGACGAGCTGCGCGCGTTGCGCGGCTGAAGCGATGTCCGCGCTGCCGTCCCTCGTCGTCGCCTTGCCGCTGCTGGCCGCGTGCGTGCTGCTCGGCCTCGGAGTCAAGCTGCCGCGGGTGGTCGCCGACGGCTTCGCGACCGCGGCGGCGCTGACCGCCACGGTGCTGACCGCCGTGCTGCTCGCCGCCGTCCAGCACGGCCGGGTGGTGGTCTGGCTGGGCGGGCACCGGCCGGACGGCGCCCGCTCGCTCGGCATCGTCCTGGCCGCCGACGGGCTCAACACGACGCTGGCGCTGCTGGCGTCGTTCCTGACGACGTGCGCGCTCGTCTACAGCTGGCGCTACTTCGAGGCGGTCGAAGCCCGCTACCACGCGATGATGCTGCTGTTCCTCACCGGCATGCTGGGCTTCCTGCTCACCGGGGACCTGTTCACCCTGTTCGTGTTCTTCGAGCTGATGAGCGGCGTCGCCTACGCGCTGACCGGGTACCGCGTCGAGGAGGCCGACTCCGTCCAAGGCGCGTTGAACTTCGGTGTGGTGAACTCCCTCGGCGCGTACTTCACGCTGATGGGCATCGGCCTGCTGTACGCCCGCGGCGGGCAGCTCGGGCTGGCGCAGCTCGGCGTCGCCCTCGACGGCAAGCCCGCGGACGCGCTGGTGCTCGCCGCGTTCGTGCTCGTCTGCACCGGCCTGCTGGTGAAGGCGGCCGCGGTGCCGTTCCACTTCTGGCTCGCCGACGCGCACGCGGTCGCGCCGACGCCGGTGTGCGTGCTCTTCTCCGGCGTCATGGTCGAACTGGGGGCCTACGGCGTGCTGCGCGTGCGGCGCACGGTGTTCGGCGGCGTGCTCGACGACGGCGCGTTCGCGCGCGTGCTGCTGGTGCTGGGGATCGCCAGCGCGGTGCTCGGGGCCGTCCTGTGCTTAACCCAGCGGCACCTGAAACGGCTGCTGGCCTACTCGACGATCGCGCACACCGGGTTGTTCCTCTGTGGACTGGCCGCCGCGGACGGCGCGGCGAGCACCGGGTTCCTGCTGGCGGTGGCCGGGCACGCGGGCGCCAAGGCGGCGTTGTTCCTGCTGGTCGGGGTGCTGAAGGACCGTTACGGCAGCGTCGACGAGGACGAGCTGTTCGGCAAGTGCGGGCACTCGCGGCTCGAGGGCGGCCTCTTCCTGCTCGCCGGCCTGGTCCTGGCCGGGTTGCCGCCGTTCGGCATCGCGTTCGGCAAGGACGTCGCCGAGCACGCGCTCGAGAAGACCGGCTACGGCTGGCTGGTGGCGGTGTTCGTCCTCGTCACCGCCGTGACGGCGGGCGCGGTGCTGCGCGCCGGGCTGGGTGTCTACTTCGGACGCGGCCGGCCCCCGCGCCGCGACGACGGCGACCGCACCCCGGGCACCGACGAGGAACCCGAGACGGGCCGCCGCATGGAACGCACCCCGGCGCCGATGACCGGCGCGATCGTCGCGGTGCTGGCCGCGGGACTCGCGGTCCCCTGGCTGCGCGACGTGGCCGTGACGGCCGGGCGGCAGGAGGCGGACCGCGACGGGTACGTGCACGACGTCCTGCCCGCGGTCGGCTCGCCCGGGTCGCTGCCGCCGGTGACGGCCGAATGGACGTCGTCCGGCCTGCTGTTCGGGGGCATCACGGTGCTGCTGGCCCTGGGCATCGCCGCCGCGGCCCTCTGGCCCCACCGGCTCCCGTCGTGGCCCCGGCCGGTCCGCACGGCGCTCGATGCGCTGCACCGAGGGCATTCAGGGCACGTCGGGGACTACGTCGCGTGGGTGCTGGTGGGCGTGACGGCCCTCACGGCACTCGTCTGGCTGTGACGATGTGTACGCGCGCCGCGAGTGGGTATTTCTACGTCAAGGCCCTTTTGGCGACTGGCCGATCCGGAAATGTCGCCGCGACGGAAGGTGCACTCCCATGAACGACAAGTTCGAGAACAAGGGCGAAGAGCTCAAGGGCCGGGCGAAGGAAGCCGTCGGCGACGCCACGGGCAACGAGCAGTGGCAGGCCGAGGGCAAGGCCGACCAGGCCAAGGGTTCGCTCAAGCAGGCCGGCGAGAAGATCAAGGACGCCGTCAAGGGTGTCAAGGACAAGGACTGACCTCGTAGTCCTGCCGCTGCCGCACCCCGGTTCGCCGGGGTGCGGCAGTTCTCGTTGTGAGGAAGTGACGCCGCGGGTCCGCAACAGCGGCTCGGCGCCACGGGTTCTACTGCTGCACGGGCATCCGCGCACCCACACGGCGTGGCGCCCCGGCTCGCCGAGCGGTTCACGACCGTCTGCCCGGGCGCGCGGGGCTACGACAATCCGACAACCCCCGACGGACTCGCGGAGCCTATGTGGCGCCCCGGCCGACCTCCGATCACCCGTCCGTGATCCGGGGCCTGGCCATCCTCGACGCCGTCCCGATCGACGAAGCTCTGGCCGCGCTGAGACGCCCGGTTCGCGCGATCCACGACCCGGCCACCGTCACGGCGATGCTCGAAGACTACCGGGCGGGCCTCGGCGTCGACCGCGCCCACGACGATGCCGACCGAGCCGCGGGCCGGCGGATTTCCAGCCCCGCACTGGTTCTGTGGTCCAGTGACGACGACATGGCGGACCTGTACGGCGACGTCCTGGGCGTCTGGCGGAACTGGGCCGAGGATGACCGAGGGCACGCCATCAAGTCCGGTCACCACGTGGCCGAGGACAACCCGGAAGACCTCGCCGCCGCGTTGGGCGGCTTCTTCAGCCGCCTGCCCGCCGGGTGAGCCGCTCCCGCTGCGGAATCACCACGTACTTCGGGTCCCTTGTGGACTCGACCCCCGCCGCGTAGACGCCGAACCGCGTGCACAGTCCCGAAGCCAGGTAAGCCGCGCCCGCCAACGCACCCGCGACGCGGTTGCGGCTCGCCAGCACCGAAAGTCCCGCGCCGGCGGCCGTCAACGCCTTCGCCGCCTTCAGCAGCTTGCCCGCGCGGCCCGTCCGGTACGGCTCCGACACCAGGCCCAGCCCGGTCTCCAGGTGGTGCTCGGCCACCAGCTCCGCCACCGCGCCCGCGAGCCCCGCCCGGACCGCCGGGCCCACCTCGCCCTCGGGTGCCGCCAGCATCGCCGCGCCCGCGGCGCTCGTCAGCGCGCTGCCCGCGAACAGCACCGGGAGCGTCCCGTGGGCTTCGTGCCACGACGGGGTCGCCGTGTCCGCCAGCAGCACCGCCGTGTACGTGCACATCGCCGGCCCCAGCACGGCCGCGCCCGCCCCCGCGAGCCTGCCGATCGCCGGCAGCTTCCCCGTCACCTCGGACGCCGCCGCCACCGCGGCCAGCCCCGAGAACGGCGAGAGGATCCACGACCCCACCGAAAGCGGTGACGTCGGCTTCAGCACCCGCAGCATGTGCAGGAACCGCGTCGGCTTGCCCAGGTCGTGGATCAGCGCCACGACACTCGCGATCGACCCGCCGGACGCCACGAGCTTGCCCACGCGCGCGAGGCCCGGCCGCCCGGTGACGTCGGCCAGCGCCGCCATCGTCGCCGACGCGCCCGCCGCGCCGCCCAGGAACAGGTACAGCGGCACGTCCGGCTGCTTCCACGCCGGTTCCTTGAGGATCGGCCGGCCGTAGTAGGACTTGAACTCGGCGGGCTCGACCATCGCCCGCTCGCGACGCGGGCTCACCGGCGCCGCCCCAGGAACGACATCGCGACGGCCGCGGCCACGCCGGCCGCCGTCACCGCGGCCCGCTTCCACATCGCCGGCAGGTCATGGGTCGTGACGACCGGGTCCGGCGGCAGCCCATAAACCTCGGGTTCGTCCAGCAGCAGGAAGAACGCGCCGTCGCCGCCGACGCCGTCGTCCGGGTCGTGGCCGTAGAGCCGGGCCTCCGGCACACCCGAGTCGTGCAAGTCGCGCACCCGCTCGTCGGCCCTTTCGCGCAGTTCGTCCAGCTCGCCGAACTGGATCGAGTCGGTCGGGCACGCCTTGGCGCAGGCCGGTTCCATGCCCGCGCCGAGCCGGTCGTAGCAGAGGGTGCACTTGAACGCGCGGCCGTCCGACTCGCGCTTTTCGATGACCCCGTACGGGCACGCCGGGACGCAGTAGCCGCAGCCGTTGCAGATGTCCTGCTGCACGACGACGGTGCCGAACTCGGTCCGGAACAGCGAGCCCGTCGGGCAGACGTCGAGGCAGGCCGCGTGCGTGCAGTGCTTGCAGACGTCACTAGACATCAGCCAGCGGACGCCGGGGTCGTCCTGCCCCGGCGCGCCGACATCCGGCATGCCGAGGTCCACAGTGGACTCGAATTTCTTGGGCTGCTCGACGAAGGCGACGTGCCGCCAGGTGTTCGAACCCAGGGCGCCGGTGTTGTCGTAGGACGAGCCGAGCAGGTCGAGCTCCCCGCGGTCGGGGACGCCGTTCCACTCCTTGCACGCCACTTCGCAGGCCTTGCAGCCGATGCACACCGACGTGTCGGTGAAGAACCCCATCCGGGGCTGGGTGCCGTACTCAGCCATCGGCTCGCCTCCGGTACTCCTCGACCATGGCCGGCAGCGCGGCGCCGCGCGGGCGGCGCCCCGGCCGGATGTCACAGGTGGCCGCCTTCGACTCCTGGATGTGCACGTTCGGGTCCATCACGATCGACAGCAGGTCGTTCGCCGCGTCGCCGCGGGTGAGGCCGTTCGGGCCCCAGTGGTAGGGCAGGCCGATCTGGTGGATCGTCCGGCCGCGGACCTTCAGCGGCTTCACGCGCTCGGTCACGAGCACCCGGGCCTCGATCGCCGTCCGCGCCGAGATGATCGTCGCCCAGCCGCCGTTCTCCAGGCCGCGTTCGGCCGCGAGCGCCGGGGAGACCTCGCAGAAGAACTCCGGCTGCAGCTCCGACAGGTACGGCAGGGTCCGGCTCATCCCGCCCGCCGTGTGGTGCTCGGTGAGCCGGTAGGTGGTGAACACGTACGGGTAGACCTCGCTCCGCGCCGGGTTGTAGGGGTTCGACGGGCTCTCGAGGGTCTGGCGCGTCGGCGACTCCTGCTGGCTGTACAGCGCGTTCTCCACCGGGCTCTCGAACGGCTCGTAGTGCGTGGGCAGCGGGCCGTCGGCCAGGCCGGCGGGGACGTAGAGCCACGCCTTCCCGTCGGTCTGCATGATGAACGGGTCACGCCCGCCCAGCGCGTCCTGCGCCTTCGCGCCCTCGGGCGGCTCGTGGTCCGGCGCCTTGGTGGGCTCGAAGTCCGGGACGTCCGGGCCGACCCACTTGCCCTGTTCGGCGTCCCAGCTGAGCAGCTTCTTCCGCTCGCTCCAGGGTTTGCCGTCCGGGTCGGCGGACGCGCGGTTGTAGAGGATCCGGCGGTTCGCCGGCCACGCCCAGGCCCAGCCCTTCGCGACCCAGTCCTGCTCGGTGCGCGGCTGCCGGTTGGCGGCCTGGTTCTTCCCGTCCGCGCGGACACCGCAGTAGATCCAGCAGCCGCACGCGGTCGAGCCGTCGTCCTTCAGCTGCGTGTAAGCCGAGAGCGGGCCGTCCGGGCCGTGCCCGTTGATCTCGGCGAGCACGGACTCCGCGCTCGGGTCGTCGGTCGGTCCTTCGACCGGGTAGCTCCAGGTGAGGTCGCGGATCGGCGCGTCGCGCGGGTCGTCGCCGACGCGTTCCCGGATCAGCCGGCCCAGGTGGTAGTAGAACCACAGGTCGGACCGCGCGTCGCCGGGCGGTTCGACGGCCTTGTGGTGCCACTGCAGCAGGCGCTGGGTGTTGGTGAAGCTGCCGTCCTTCTCGGTGTGCGCGGCGGCGGGCAGGAAGAAGACCTCGGTGCCGATCTCTTCGGGCTTCAGCTCGCCGGTCTCGACCTCCGGGCCGTCCTTCCAGAACGTCGCGCTCTCGATCAGCTGCAGGTCGCGGACGACGAGCCAGTCGAGGTTGGCCAGCCCGAGCCGCTGGAACTTGCCGTTGGCCGAGCCGACGGCCGGGTTCTCCCCGACCAGGAAGTAGCCCTTGCACTCCCCCTCGATCTGCTTCTGCACGGTCGCGTACGTGCCGTGGTCGCCGGTGAGCCGGGGCAGGTAGTCGAAGCGGAAGTCGTTGCCCGGCTGAGCCGAGTCGCCCCAATACGACTTGAGCAGGCTGACCGCGTAGGAGCGCATGTTGCCCCAGAACCCGGTCTTGCCCGCGTCGGCCGCGACGAACTCGTCGAGGCTCTGGTGCTGGTGCGCGTGCGGCATCGGGATGTAGCCGGGCAGCAGGTTGAACAGCGTCGGGATGTCGGTGGAGCCCTGGATGCTGGCGTGGCCCCGCAGTGCGAGGATGCCGCCGCCGGGGCGGCCGATGTTGCCGAGCAGCGTCTGCAGGATCGACGCCGTGCGGATGTACTGCGCGCCGACCGTGTGGTGCGTCCAGCCGACCGAGTACACCCACGCCGTCGTCCGGTCGCGGCCGGAATTCGCGGTGACCGCCTCGGCGATCTCCCGGAACTGTTCGACCGGCAGACCACAGACGTCGGCGACCAGTTCCGGCGTGTAGCGGGCGAAGTGGCGCTTGAGCACCTGGTAGACGCACCGCGGGTGCTGCAGCGTCTCGTCGGTCTTCGGTTTCGCAGCCACGGCCGCGCCGCCGCTGCCGTAGGTGTCGGCGCGGGCCGTCTGCTGGTGCTCCTCGCCGCCGTGCTGCGACTCCGAACCCGGCTCGCCCGGCCGCTCGGGGTCGGTGGAGCCGGCCGCGGGCACGGTCGGGGCGCCTTCGTACTCCCACGTCGTCATGTCGTACTGGCGCTTCTCGGGGTCGTAACCCGAGAAGACGCCGTCGAGGTCTTCGGTGTCCTGGAAGTCCTCACGCAGGATGGCAGCGGCGTTCGTGTAGGCGAGGACGTACTCCCGGAAGTCCTTCCCTTCGGAGAGGACGTGGTTGATCAGCCCGCCGAGGAACGCGATGTCCGAACCCGCGCGCAACGCCGCGTGGACGTGCGAGACCGCGCTGGTGCGGGTGAACCGCGGGTCGACGTGGATGATCTTCGCGCCGCGGGCCTTCGCCTCCATCACCCACTGGAACCCGACCGGGTGGCACTCGGCCATGTTCGAGCCCTGGATGACGATGCAGTCCGCGTTGGCGAGGTCTTGCTGGAACGTCGTGGCGCCTCCACGACCGAAGGAGGTCCCCAGACCGGGAACCGTGGCGGAGTGTCAAATACGCGCCTGGTTCTCGATCTGGATCGCGCCGAGCGCGGTGTAGAGCTTCTTCATCAGGTAGTTCTCTTCGTTGTCCAGCGTCGCGCCGCCCAGGCTGGCGAAGCCGAGCGTGCGGTTGAGCGGACGGCCCTGCTCGTCCTTGTCCTGCCACGTCTCGGCGCGGGTCTTGAGGACCCGGTCGGCGATCATGTCCATCGCCGTGTCGAGGGGCAGGCGCTCCCAGTCGGTGCCGTAGGGGCGCCGGTAGAGGACCTCGGTGACGCGGCTCGGGCTGGTCACGAGCTGCTTGCTGGCGGAACCCTTCGGGCAGAGCCGGCCGCGCGAGATGGGCGAGTCGGGATCGCCTTCGATCTGCGTGACGCGGCCGTCCTTGACGTACACCTTCTGACCGCAGCCAACGGCGCAGAACGGGCAGATGGACTTGACCACCTTGTCGGCGTCTTCGGTGCGGGCGTGCCATTTCTCCGAACCGTCCGATTTGGCCGCGGCGGCTCGGGCAGTCCGGTCGGGACCGGTCAGCTGCCGGTACACCGGCCAGCCTTCGATCCACCGACGCACACCCATACCTGGCACGGTAGTAGCGATACCCGCGATTCGCAGGTCCAACCATCGGCTCGACGAGTGACGCATCGCGGCCGGATGCCGCGAATGACCCATACGGGGCGTCGGAGGTCCCCAATGAGTCATTCGCGACGTTTCGGGGCCGGGGAGTCAGCTGGTGCGGCGGGTTCCGTCGCCGAGCGGTTCCGTCACGCCCGCCGCGTCGAGGCGTTCCAGCAGCGGGATCATCACCCGGCGGGTGCTGTCCAGGGCCCGCCGCGCCTCCGACACCGTGAACGGCTGGGGCAGCCCGCGCAGCTCGGCCGCCGCGCGTTCCTCGGCGTCCGGGCCGAGCACGACCCCCTCCGCGACCGCCGTCAGCCGGCCGAGGCGGACCGCCGCCGCCAGCTCGCGGCGGCCCAGGCCCAGTGCGCGCAGCTCGTCCGCCTCCGGGGCGCGGAACGGGTGCTCGGCGAGCCGTTTCGCCACCGTTTCCAGGGCCTTCTCGACGGCCGGGGCAAGACCCGCGCCCGGCCGCCGGACGAGCCCACCCGCGACCTCGAACCCCGTGCCCGCCAGCAGCGGGCCGACCAGCTCCGGCGCGGGCAGCCCGAGCCGGTGCCGCAGCGCTTCCACCGGCATCCCCGCGGCCAGGGCGTCCCAGCCCCGCACGATCGTCACGGCCTCGGCGCGCAGCCCGGCGACGCGCGCCGGGTCGGCGAACCAGTCCCCCATCTTCTCGCCCGTCTCCGGCAGGCCCATCGCCGCGAAGTCCGGCGCCGGCACGAATCCGTTCCGCCGCAGGTAGGTCCCGGCGAGATCCGGGTCCGCCAGCTCCTCGCCGCGCGCCCGGGCCGCGCCCCGGCGGGCCAACGACGGCGGGCGGACGTCGAGCACGTCGAACCCGGCGGCGATCCGGTGCTCGCCGGGGTCGCGCAGCAGCCCGCGGTCGCCGACGCGCAGCGGCAGCGCGGCCGCCGTCGTGAGGCGCGCGGTGTCCGTCCCGAGTGGACGGACGCGAACCGGCACCGCCGCCGTGCCGAAGTGCAGCACCAGGTTCCGGTGGACGTCGGCGGCGCGCAGCCGGACGTCGAACTCGGCCGTCGCGTGCCACCGCCCCGGCGTGAGCAGGACGTCGCCGCGCCGGACCTCGGTCCGCGCGGTGCCACGCAGGTTCACCGCCACCCGGGCCACCGCCGTCACCCGGTCGTGGGATTTCCCGAGCGCCTGCAGGCCGCGGACCTTGACCCTCGCGTCGCCGAGCACCAGCTCGTCGCCGACCGCGATCGTGCCCGCCGCGAGGGTGCCCGTGACGACCGTGCCGGCCCCCGAAACGGTGAACGCGCGGTCGATCCACAGCCGCACGTCGGCGTCCGGTTCGGGGGCCGGCAGGCCGCCGGCCAGGGTGCCGATCGCCGCACGCAGCTCGTCGAAACCCGCGCCCGTCGTCCCGCTGACCGCGACGCTCGGCACCGCGCCCAGCGACGTCGCCGCGATCTCGCCCAGCGCTTTCGCGGTCGCGGCCGCCGGGTCGGCCCGGTCGGCCTTGGTGACGACCAGCAGGCCACGCCGGACGCCGAACGCGTCGAGCGCGGCGAGGTGCTCGGCCGACTGCGGCATCCAGCCCTCGTCCGCCGCGACGACGAACAGCACCGCCGGTGCGGGTCCGGCGCCCGCGAGCATGTTCGGCACGAACCGCTCGTGACCCGGCACGTCGACGAACGCGACGTCCTCCTCGCCGATCCGCGTCCAGGCGAAGCCGAGGTCGATGGTGAGCCCGCGGCGCCGTTCCTCGGCCCACCGGTCGGGTTCCATCCCGGTCAGCCGGCGCACCAGCGTCGACTTGCCGTGGTCGACGTGCCCGGCCGTGACGATCACCCGCATCGGCGGACGGCTTGCCGGACCCGCACGTCTTCTTCCGGCCGCACGGTCCGCAGGTCGAGCAGGCACCGGTCCCGTTCGACGCGGCCGACGACCGCGGGCTCGCCGGTCCGCAGCGCGACGGCGTACCGGGCGGGCAGGCTCACCGCGACGCTGGGCAGCTCGACGCCCGGCGCTCCCCCGCCGCCGACGGCCGCGACCGACGAGACGACCCGGGCGTCGACGCCGTCCAGCGCCTGGACCAGGGCTTCGGCGCGCTGCCGGAGACAGTCGAGGGACACGTCGAGGGCGGCACGAACCGGCGGTTCCGGTCCGCGCAAGGTCGCTTCGAGCGCGGCCAAGGTGAGCTTGTCGACGCGAAGAGCCCGCGCGGCGGGGTGCCGCCGCAGCCGTTCGACGACGTCGGCGTCCCCGAGCAGGAGGCCGGCCTGCGGGCCGCCGAGGAGCTTGTCGCCGCTGGCCGTGACGACTGTGGCGCCCGCGCGCAGGGCGGTCGCCGCGTCCGGCTCGTCGGGCAGGATCGGGTGCGGAGCCGGCAACCCGGATCCGATGTCGGCCACGACGGGCACGCCGAGCCCGGCCAGCTCGCCGAGCGCCACCTCCGACGTGAAGCCGGTGACGCGGTAGTTCGAGGGGTGCAATTTGAGGACGAACCCGGTGTCCGGGCCGATCGCCTCGGCGTAGTCGCGGAGTGACGTCCGGTTCGTCGTGCCGACCTCACGCAGCCGGGCGCCGGTGGATTCGAGGAGGTCGGGGATGCGGAAGCCGTCCCCGATCTCGACCAGCTCGCCGCGGCTGACGACGATCTCGCGGCCCGGGGCCAGGGCGAGCGCGCAGAGCAGCAGGGCGGCGGCGTTGTTGTTGACGACGTGCACCGCGCCGGCGTCCGGGACGGCCGCGGCGAGCGCCGCGAGGGCACCGCGGCCGCGCCGGGCGCGCTCGCCGGTCGCCAGGTCGAACTCGACGTCGGTGGCGCCTCCGGCCGCCACGAGCGCGTCCAGCGCGGCCGCGGACAGCGGGGCGCGGCCGAGGTTGGTGTGCACGACGACGCCGGTCGCGTTGACCACCGGCCGCAGCGACGCCGCGCTCGCCGGAAGCCGCGCGAGCACGGCGTCGACGACGTCTTCGGCGGCGATTTCCCCGGCCCGCGCGGCCTGCTGGGCGGCTCGGACGGCCGCTTTGACCAGGTCACGCCCGAGTGTCCCGGCCGCTTTCGCGACGCGGGGCTCGGCCAGGACCGCGTCGGTGCGCGGGATCGCGCGCCGCGGGTCAGGCATGGCGGAGGCGGACGGGAATCGAACCCGCCAGCGGCAGGACCTGCCGCTCAACGGTTTTGAAGACCGTGCCGGTCACCAGGCCGGATACGCCTCCCTGCACCATGGCGACCATCCTGCCAAGGTTGGGGCGGGCGGGCACGATGAAGCGGTGGAATACCGACTCACGCAGTACGCGCACGGGGGCGGCTGTGCGTGCAAGATCCCGCCGGGCGAACTCGAGGAGGCCGTCCGCGGCCTGACCGGGAGCTCGCCCGCCGACCCCGCCGGCGAGCTGCTCGTCGGCCTCGACACCGGCGACGACGCCGCCGCGGTCCGGATCTCCGGGTCGACCGCGCTGATCGCGACCACGGACTTCTTCACCCCGGTCGTCGACGACGCCTACGACTGGGGGCGGATCGCGGCGGCCAACGCGCTGTCCGACGTCTACGCCATGGGCGGCACGCCGGTGGTGGCGGTCAACCTGCTGGGCTGGCCGCGGGAGACGTTGCCGTTCGAGCTCGCGGGCGAGGTGCTGCGCGGTGGCCTCGACGTCTGCGGCAAGGCCGGCTGCCACCTGGCCGGCGGGCACAGCATCGACGACCCGGAGCCGAAGTACGGACTGGCCGTCACCGGCGTCGCGGATCCTTCGCGGCTGCTGCGCAACGACGCGGGCCGCGCGGGCGTGCCGCTGACGTTGACCAAGCCGCTCGGCGTCGGCGTGCTGAACTCGCGGCACAAGGCGACCGGCGAGCGGTTCGCGCAGGCGATCGACGTCATGACGACGTTGAACGACGAGGCGGCCCGCGCCGCGCTCGCCGCCGGGGCCGTCTGCGCCACGGACGTCACCGGTTTCGGGCTGTTGGGTCACCTCCACAAGCTGGCGCGGGCCAGCGGGGTGACGGCCCGGCTCGACCCGGCCGCGGTGCCCTACCTCGACGGGGCGCGCGAGGCTCTGCGCGACGGGTATGTCAGCGGCGGCTCGCGCCGGAATCTCGACTGGGTGAGCCCGCACGTGGACGTGTCCCGGATTTCGCCGGACGAGGCGTTGCTGCTGGCCGACGCGCAGACGTCCGGCGGGCTGCTGGTCGCCGGGGAGCTGCCGGGCCACCCGGTGATCGGGGAACTGGTGCCGCGCGGGGAGCACACGATCGTCGCCGGCTGAGTTTTCGGGCCGTCCGGGTTGGGTACGCGGGGATCATGCCTGCACCGGACCGTTCCAGCCTCGAACAGCACCTGGCCGAGACCGACTACCCGTGCGGCCGCGACGAGCTCCTGCGGCGCGCGGCCGCGGCCGGCGGCGGCGACGCCGTGCTCGGAACGCTCGGCGGCCTGACAGAAGGCGACCGGTACGAGAACTTCGACGCCGTGTGGGAGGCGGTGTCGGCCAAGCACATCGGCGGAGCGCCTTAGACGAGGCGCTCCACGGCGTCGCGGGCTTCCTTGAGGTCCGCGCCGGTGTTCTCGCGGTAGACCTTGATGGCTTGGATCTTCTTGCCTTCGCGCACCAGGGCGGCGACCTCGGCGAGCCCGGGCTCCTCGACGGTCACCCCGAGCTGGGCGACGATGGCGTCCAGCTTCCTTTCCATCCGGTCGAGCCGGCGGCCGAGCCTGCGTTCGGTGTTCGAGGCCCCCAGCCCGACGACCGTGATGAGCAGGACGATCCCGAGCAGCAGCATCCCGTAGTCCATGGCCGGTCATGCTACGTGCGCCGAAACTGTCGGTGCTCGCGGTTAAGGTGGCCGGCATGACGACTTTGCCGGATCGCCCCAAGACTGCTTTGCTCGTTGTCGACGTCCAGAACGGCGTGATGGAGGGGGCTCACGACCGCGCGGCGGTCCTCTCGAACATCGTCACGCTGGTGGAGAAGGCGCGCGGCGGTGGGGTTCCGGTCGTGTGGGTGCAGCACACGAGTGAGGAGCTGCCGCGCGGGAGTTCGGTGTGGGAGTACGTGCCGGAGCTGGTGCCGGATTCGGCGGAACCCCTGGTGCATAAGGAGTACGGGGACTCGTTCGAGGACACGGAGCTGGAGGCGGTGCTGGCTTCGCTGGCGGTCGGGCGGCTGGTGGTGGCCGGGGCGCAGACGGATGCCTGTATCCGGTCGACGTTGCACGGGGCGTTCGCCCGGGGGTACGACGCCACTTTGGTGGCGGATGCGCACACGACGGAGGATTTGACGGCGTACGGGGCTCCGGAGCCGGGGGCTGTTGTCGCGCACACCAATTTGTATTGGGGGTTTCAGACCGCTCCGGGACGGACTGCGGGGACGGTCAAGACCGATGAGGTGGACTTCGGGGTGATGGCTTCGGCTTGAGCCGGGGGGCCGGGGGGCCGGGGGGCCGGGGGCCGGGGGCCGGGGGCCGGGGGCCGGGGGCCGGGGGCCGGGGGCCGGGAGAGGTTAGTTGGCGAGGGGCACCGAAATGCTCGGCTGCGGCCAGCCCACCAACCTGCGGCCGGTCGCTCGGCATCTGCCGAACCGTCCGGCCCACCGCCTGCCGCGCCCGGCGCTCTCACCCCGAGCCCTCGTACCGAGCCGCGATCGCCGCCGCACGATCTCGGAACTTCTCCCGCAGTACCTCCGGCTCGATCGCCTCCACCTCCGCGCACAGCTGCCACAGCGCCCACTCCGCATGGCGCAGGTCCTGGAACGTCACCTCCAGCAGCAGCCAGCCGTCCCTCTCCGCCACTTCCGCCGCCCACACCGCGACCGCCATCCCGAGCAGCTCCTCGCGCCGCGCCGGGCTCACCCTCACCGACACCGTCAGGTGCCCATCCGCCAGAAAGCGCGCGCAACGTTCCCGCCAAGCCCTGACCAAGTCGACGTCACGCGGACGCTCAGCCGGCTCCGCCAACTCCGCAGCCGACAACACCCGCGACAACCGGTAAGTCCGATCCGAACCGGACCTAGTAGCCAGCAGATAACCCCGCTCGCGGACCGTCACCAACCCGATCGGGTCCACCGCGCGCCACCTGGCTCCTCCCCCGCCGCCGCGTAATGGATCCGCAGCTTCCGCCCCGCCAGCACCGCGCGCCGGATCTCGCCATCGTCGCCTCCCGTACCTCGGCAGCAGCCACCTGGCGGGACAGCAGGTCCGTCAGCTGGCCCTGAGCCTCGACAACCTGGAGGCCGTGCTCGGCGAGGCCGGCATGACGCTGGCGAACCTCGTCCGGCTCAACGTCTACACCACCGACGTCGACGGGCTCTTCCCGCACTACGGCGTGCTGGCCGCCCGGCTCGGTGCCGCCGGGGTGGCACCCGCGACGACGATGCTCGGCGTGACGCGGCTGGCCATCCCCGGCCAGCTCGTCGAACTGGAAGGCACGGCGGTCGCCTAGGACGTACGGCTTCGAGCTGCGCCGGCCGCTCGAAGCCGTACGATCCACCTCGATGTGGTTGGTGGCGCTGCCGGCGGGAGATCGACTCCGCGACGCGGTACGGCGGCGCCGGTTCACGCGCCGCGCAGGTGGTCGCGCAGCTCCCGGGCCACCCGGGCCATCAGGACGTCCGCCTCCGGCTGGAGGACCGCCGGGACCCGCGACTCCGTCAGCGCCACCACGCCGAACACCCGCCCGTCCGCGTGCTCGACCACGCCCGCCTCGTGACGCAGGTTCAGCAGCGTCCCCGTCTTGGACGACCAGCGGGCCGCGTCCGAGGCGAAGTCCGGGGTCAGCCGGTGGCGGATCACGTTGTGCGCCATCAGTTCCCGCACGCCCGCCGCCACTGCCGGGTCGATCCGGGACGGCGTCCACAGCGCCTGCAGCAGGTCGAGCACCGCCCGCGCCGACGCGGCGTTCGCGCGCGTCACGTCCAGCTGGGCCAGCCGGTGCCCGCGGCCCGCCGTGCCCGCGCCGATCGCCAGCGCGTGCGCCAGGTCCACCTCGCCCGCGTCGAAGCGCTCGGCCGGGGTGTCGACGAGGTCGGCCATCAGGTGGCGCACGGCGATCCCGGACAGGCCCCACCCGTCGAGCGTCCGCATGATCTCGGCCGGCGGGGTCAGTCCGAACAGGACGTCGGCCGCCACGCCGTCGCTCAGCGCGGTGCTCAGGTACAGCAGGTCGTCGACCGCGATCCGGGCCGGGTGGCGGAACCGCGTCAGCCCGATCGGCCCGGGCGTGGTGACGCCGCCGGGCGCGACCTCCAGCTGCGTCGCGCCGTCCAGCTCGCCGAGGCGGATGCGCTCCAGGGTCGCCGCCGCGAGCGGGACCTTGACCAGGGACGCGATCGGGTACACCCGGTCGGCGTCGATACCCAGTTCGTGGCCGGACTTCAGGTCGCGGACCAGGAAAGATCCGCGCAGCCCGCCGTCGTCCAGCTCCGTGCGCAGCTGCCGGACCAGCGCTTCCGCGCTCACGCCTCGGCTCCCAGGCACCGTCCGACGGCGGCGGACAGCCCCCGAAGCCGCTCGGCGTCCTCTCCCGCCACGGCGAACCCGCGCGCCGGTGCGACCTCCCCGACCGGTCGCCAGTGCAGTCCCAGTTCGCCGGCCTGCGCCCGCGAGCACAGCAGGAGGTCCGTCGAGCCGAACACCGCCGCGGCCGCCTCGGTCAGCGATCCGGCCACCTCGACCTGCGCGGGCGGCAGCCCCACGGCGTCACGCGCGCGCAGGAGCGGGTCGCGGATGTGCGGGACGTCGTCCTCCGGCTGGATCCACACGTGCCGCCGCGGACCGCCGGACCGCCCGGCCCGCAACGTCTCCAGGTGCACCAAGCGCGCCTTCGGGGCAGCCACGCCGGCCAGGCCCAGCGGCACGGTCCACGCGCCCTCGTCCGCCGGGACCGCGACGAGTGCCGCCCGCACCTCCTGCGTGCGCACGAGCTCGGCCCGCTCCCCCGGCGGCGCGATGCGGAATTCGAGATGGACCTCCAGCGGGCGGGCCTCGGCGGCGAGTTCGGCCAGCTCGCGCACGCCGCAGGTGTCCGGGACGGCCACGCGCATCGGCCGCAGCCGGGCGCGCCGCGCGTCGTGCTCCAGAGTGTCGGCCAGCCGCACCAGCCGTTTCGCCGACGGCAGGACGTCCCGGCCGAACGGGGTCAGCCGCGCCCGCCGGGTCGAGCGGTCGAAGAGCCGTTCGCCGAAGTGCCGTTCCAGTGCCGCGATCCGCCGGCTCGCGACCGGCTGCGGGATGCGCGCGACCGCCGCACCCGCCGTGAAGCTTCCCGCCTCGCTCACGCTCACGAACGCCCGGCAGCCGCCGATCAGGTCCATGACCTCACTCTATGCGACTTCCGCATTGAACCGCACGTTTCCGTCTTGGACAGCATGAGCGATGCCGGTGAGACTGCGGAGGTCGGTCAAGATCGAAAGGGTGTCCCGTGCCGTTGCCCCACGTCCACCGGACCGCGCTCGCCGCGCTGGTCCTCGTTTCGCTCACCGCGTGCGCCGCCGAAGCCCCCGCGCCGGCCGCACCCGCGCCTTCGAGCACCGTCGTCGCCCCGCAGGCGGACTTCACCCCGCTGGAACGGGAGTTCGACGCGCGCCTCGGCGTCTACGCCGTCGACACCGGGTCCGGGCGCGAACTCCTCCACCGCGCTGACGAACGTTTCGGCTACGCCTCGACGCACAAGGCGTTCTCCGCCGCCGCCGTGCTCCAGCGCACGAGCGTCGACGGGCTGGCGAAGGTGCTGAAGTACACGCGCGCCGACCTGCAGGAGAACTCGCCGGTCACCGAAAAGCACGTCGAGACCGGCATTTCGCTGCGCGACGCGATCGACGCGGCCCTGCGCTACAGCGACAACACCGCCGCGAACCTGCTGTTCCGCGAGCTCGGCGGGCCGCCGGGGCTCGCCGCCGCGCTGCGCGGGATCGGTGACACGACCACGCACGTGGACCGGATCGAACCCGGCCTCAACGACCTGGCGCCGGGCGACGTCCGGGACACCAGCACCCCGCGGGCGATGGCCACGAGCCTGCGCGCGTTCACCGTCGGCGACGCACTGCCGCCGGAGAAGCGGCAGATCCTGACGGACATGATGCGCGCGAACCTGACCGGCGCGGCCCTGATCCGCGCGGGCGCGCCCGAGGGTTGGGCGGTCGCCGACAAGACGGGCACCGGCGAGTACGCGACGCGCAACGACATCGCGGTGGTATGGCCGCCGGGGCGAGCGCCGATCGTGCTGGTGGTGATGTCGGACAAGAAGACCGAGCACGCCGACCACGACGACCGGTTGATCGCCGCGGCGGCGAAACTCGCCTTCAGCGCTCTCCAGTGAACGATGGCCTGGCTCAGGACCAGTACAGGTCCATCGAGAACTTCTGGTCGCCCAGCTCCACGTAGCAGAAGAAGTTGGTCGTGCCGGGAATCTCGCCGTTGCCGCTGTAGTTCCCGGTGACCCTGAGACCGCGTGCGTGACAGGAGTCGAAGGTGTAGAAGTAGTTTTCGTAGTAGGTCGTCCAGCCGTTCCGAAGTGGAGTAGCCGTCGCCGAGCTGTGCGCCGGCTCGGCGGCGGCGACCAGGCCGGCGGACGACAGTCCCAGGAGCGCGCTCGTCAGACAGACGACGGGCAGCAAAGAAGCGATGAACTTGCGCATTGTTCTCCCCTTTTGTCGAGCCTTCAGCAGTCTGCGGTGAGCACGCGCACCCGCAGGTCGACGCCGTGGGTGCCGATGACCTCCGCCCGGACGAGGGCACCCGGTTCCGGCGCCTCCTCCGGGAACGTCACGTGCCCGTCGACTTCAGGGCCCTGGTGGGCCGCCCAGCCGTGGCCGCCCGTTCCGACGAGGACCTCGACGACGCTGCCGATCCGCTCCTCCGCGCGGCGGGACACCACGTCGTCGGCCAGCAGCGACAGCTCCTCGACCCGCTCGGCCAGCAGCGACGCCGGCACCTTGGCCGGCAGGCCGACGGCCTCGGTGCCGTCCTCGTCCGAGTAACCGAACACCCCGGCCGCGTCGAGCCGGGCCTGCTGCAGGAACTGCTTCAGCTCGGCGAAGTCCGCGTCGGTCTCGCCCGGGAAACCGGCGATGAAGTTCGAGCGCACCCCCGCGTCCGGCGCCAGCGCCCGGATCCGCTCGAGCAGCTGCAGGAACCGCTCGCGGTCGCCGAACCGGCGCATCCGGCGCAGCACCGGCCCGCTCGCGTGCTGGAACGACAGGTCGAAGTACGGCGCGATCCCCGGCGTTCCGGCGATCACCTCGACGAGCGTCGGGCGCAGCTCGGCGGGCTGCAGGTAGCTGACCCGGACGCGGTCGGCGATGCCGGCCAGCTTCGGCAGCAGCTTCTCCAGCGCCTGCAGGTCGCCGAGGTCCTTGCCGTAGGACGTCGAGTTCTCGCTGACCAGCACCAGTTCGCGCACGCCGTGGCCGGCCAGCCACTCGGCTTCGGCGAGGATCTCGGCGGGCGGGCGGGAGACGAACGCGCCGCGGAAGCTCGGGATCGCGCAGAACGTGCAGCGCCGGTCGCAGCCCGACGCCAGCTTCAGCGGCGCGATCGGGCCGCCGCCGAGCCGGTGCCGCAGCACCCGCGGGCCGCTCGCCGGCCCGTGCCCCGGCACGTGGGCCACGGCCGCGGCGGGCCGCCGCACCGGCGTGATCGGCAGCAGCGTCCGCCGGTCGCGCGGGGTGTGCGCGGGCCGGGTCCGGCCGTGCAGGACGTCCTCGATGCGGTCGCCGATCTCGGGGTAGTCGTCGAACGACAGGACGGCGTCGGCTTCGGGCAGCGCGTCGGCGAGTTCGCGGCCGTAGCGCTCGGCCATGCAGCCGACGGCGACGACCTTCGCGCCCTTGCCGGACGCAGCGAGGACCGTGTCGATCGACTCCTTCTTCGCCGCTTCGATGAACCCGCAGGTGTTCACCACGACGACGTCGGCTTCGGTGCCGGGTTCGGCGAGCTGCCAGCCCGAGCCGCCGAGCCGGGCGGCGAGCTCGTCGGAGTCGACCTCGTTGCGCGCGCAGCCCAGGGTGACCAGGGAGACCGTGCGCACGGCGATCAGTACTCGACGACGGCGACGGTCGGCGGCTTCGAGTCCCCGATCGCGGAGACGATGCCCCGGCCTTGGCCTTCGTCGCCGATCGCCCGGGTCTGCACCAGCACCGGCGCGTCGACCGCGGGCGCGACGGCGTTCAACGGCAGGTAGGCGGTGACGACCAGGCCGCTCGCGAGCAGCACCCGGGCGATCTTGCGCCGCCGGTCGCCGGATTCACGGACGCTGACGCAGGTACCCCACTGCTGCCCGGCCGGCGCGTCCGGCGTGCTTTCCTGACGGCGACGGCGTTCTTCGGCCATCCGCTCGAGCATGCTCACGGTTCCCCCTCGGAGTCCGGTGCCGGGTCGGCCCGAGAATCGCACGCGGCGCGAAGCCCGCTCAAGGTCTTCACCGGAACTGGCCGGAACCGGTCAGTGACCACCGAACAGCCGCCGGACCTCGGCTTCGACGTCGTCGAGCCACCCGGCCCGCCGCTCCTCGTCGGTGTCGGCGACCACCCGCAGGACGAGCCGCCGCACGGCCGGCTCGCCGAGGTAGGGCGCGAGGCAGCGCCGCCAGATCGCGTCCAGCGGATCGCCGAAGAGCGTCCGCTCGCGCTCTTCGGTGGTGTCCGAAGTGTTCACGACGAGCAGCCCGCGCAGCGACAGCAACGACTCCGGCGCGCCGCCGGCGTCGTCGAGGCGGTACGCCACGCCGGGGACGAGGATCCTATCGAGCCAGCCGCTCAGGATGGCCGGCGGCTTGCCCCACCAGTTCGGGTGGATCGCGACGAGCCCGCCCGCTTCCCCCAGTTCCTCGCGGTGCCGGCGCACCAGCGGGTCCGGTTCGGCGGCGAGGAACTCCTCCGCCCGCGTCCCGCTCGTGTAGGCCTCTTCGGCGGTCAGCACCGGGTCGAAGCCCTCGGCGTAGAGGTCGTGGAAGCGCACCGGCCGCCCGGCGCGGGTCAGCGCGTCGCGGACCCGCTCGGCGAGCGCGTGGTTGAAGCTCCCCGGCCGGGGGTGGGCCAGCAGGACGACCACCGGCCGGGACTCGTCGTCGATCACCGCGTCAGCTTGCCACGCCGGCCCGGCGGCTCAGCCCGCGTTCGCCAGCAGACCCGGCCCGGCGGGCGCGCTTTCCATCAGGCAGCGGTGGCACGGCATGCCGCGCAGTCCGTCGAGGACTTCGGCGTCGCCGGGGAAGATCGCTTCGCCGCACAACGCGGTCAGCTGCGCGGGCACCGCGCCCGCGGCCGGGACGGGGATCAGGTGGCAGACGCGTCTGCTTTCGCCGACGACGCCTCGGCGTAGCCGCACCAATGCGAGCATCCCACCGTTCTCACCCATAGCCGAAAGGTAGGCCGAACGGGTCATCACGGCTTCGTGCCCGCGCACCAACGATCTTCACGACCGGTGGTCCGGGATACCAAAGTCAGGCCGTCGACAGCACGGCCGCGCCCAGGCGGTGGCTCAGGTTCAACGCGAGTTCGACGTCGAGGCGGCTCTCCGCGAGCTCGCGCGGCAGGAGCTCTTGGGCCTTGCGGACGCGGTACTGCACGGAGTTCTTGTGCATCGTCAGCTCGCCCGCGGCGGCGGTGTAGCTGCCGCCGGAGGCGAGGAACACGCGCAGGGTGTCGCGCAGCCGGCCGCAGTTCTCGTCGTCGGCGCTCAGCGGCCCCAGCGTGCTCGCGACCCACAGCCGGGCCGCGTTGAGGTCGGTCGTCATCAGCGCCACCGTGCCGACCTCCCGGAAGGTCAGCACGCGGTCGCAGTGCTCGCCGGCGGCCAGCGCCAGCGCGTGCACCCGGCGGGCCTGCTGGTGGGTGTCGCGGAAGCCGGCGACGCCGGTGCCGGGGTCGCCGACCGTCACGCGCACGCCGGGGTCGGCTTCCGCGAGCGCCGCGTCGAGGTGTTCGCGGCGGACTGCCGCGACCGGCAGCCACGCCCACGCGCCGGCTTCGTCGCGGGGCACGAACAGCGGCCGCCCTTCGCCGCCGGCTCGTTCGAGCACCGCGCCCGCGACCGACTCGAGGTGTGACAGCACGTCGTGCGCCTCGGACGCGTGCCAGACGATCATCCCGACGTGCGTGCCGCGCAGCCGGTAGCCGATGACCGCCTCGGCCGCGTCGACGTCGGCCGGGCCGCCGTTCTCGCTCAACAGGTCCAGCACCTTGGCGGCCCGCGCGGCGCTCCGGTTGAGCAGCCACTTGTCGCGTTCGTCCTGGTAGACTGTCACGAGCTGGCGCACCACCCGCGTGATGAACTCGTAGGCGACCTTGAGCAGGCGCCGCATCATCGCCCCGAGCAGGGCCGCGTCGTCGACGTGCCGGATGCACTCCTGGAACCCGAAGTCGAGCATCGCGGCCTGGCCGAGGTCGTACGCGCGGATCAGGTCGAACACCGGGGTGCCGCGCTGGGCGAGCCGGCGCGCGTACTCCACGGCCGCGGCCGGCGGTTCGACGTTGGCGGGGTCGATGCCGTGCTGGAGGATCTGCAGCGCGGTCTCGATGTTCTGGTAGACGCTCGCCGACAGCAGGCTCACCATGCGCTCGTCGTCGTTGACCAGCTGCGGCAGGTCGGCCGCGTAGAGCTGGACCAGTTCCCCGGCCAGCTCGACCGCCCGGTCCGCGAGGGTGGCGGCGATCTGCCGGATGCGGTCCGAGACGGCTTCTTCGTCCACCATGGAGCTACTCTACGGGGTGAACGATCAAGCCCGTCCGGTGAACTCGTCGATCAAGGCGAACGTTTCGGCCGGGGCCTGAACGTGCGGCACGTGCCCGGCACCCGCCACGACCTCGAACCGCGCGTCGGCGAACGCGGCCGCGTAGGCCTTGCCGAACTCCGGCGGCACGACGACGTCGTCCTCGCCCCAGATCAGCAGCGCCGGGATCCGCACCCGGGCGAGCCGGCGCAGCAGCTTCGGGTCGGCGATCCGCGGGCCGGCGTAGGCCCGCAGCGCCGCCATGTCCGCGGGGTCCGGACCGGGCGCGCCGGGCGGCGGCTGGGGCAGGCTGATGGCGTGGCCCTCGACGTCCGGGCCGATGCCGTCGAGCACGACCAGCCGGGAGATGCGAGCGCCGCGGTCGCGAACGGCCATTTCGGACGCGACCCAGCCGCCGAACGAACTGGCGACGACGAGGACGTCGTGGGCTTCCTCGTCCTCGAGCAGGTCGAGGTAGGTCACGGCGAGGTCGTCGACGCCGGCGAACCAGTCCGGGCGCGGCGTGCCGGCCCAGCCCGGGTGCGTCGGCGCGAGCACCCGGGCGTGCGGCGCGAAGTGCTCGACGATCGGCTCGACACCCCGTGGGCCGGCGCCGCCGTGCAGGACCAGCACGGTGCGGTCGCCGGCGCCGGTGTCGACCAGCGGGATGTCCAGTCCGGGGTGGGGACGCAGGTTCACGGTTCAGGTCCTTTCAGGAGTGGGCGAGCATCTGCTCGACCATCGCGGCGGGCGCGTCCGGCCGGAAGCAGGCTTCGAGGTTGTCCGCGGAGTCCCGGGCGGCTTCTTCGGCACGCGGGAAGAGCGCGGTTTCGTACGCCGAGAGAGCGCTTTCGACGTCGTCGTGGGCGGCGAGCGCGAGGGCCAGCTCGGTGGCGTCGAGCATGGCGAGGTTCGCGCCCTCGCCCGCGAACGGCGACATCACGTGCGCGGCGTCGCCGAGCAGGGTCACGCCCGGCACCCGCGCCCAGCGGTGGCCGGGCCGCAGGGCGTGGATCGGCCGTGGGACCAGCGGGTCGTCGCTGTCTTCGACGAGGGCGCGCAGTTCGGGCGCGAAGTCGCCGAAGACGTCGAGGAGACGTTCGCGGTCGGCCAGTGCCGTGACCGCCGCGGGGTCCTCGTTCTTGACCGCGGCGTACACGCGGATCCGGCCCCCGCCGTTGCGCTGGGCGATCAGGCCGAGACCGTCGGCCAGCGCGAACATCGAGCCCGCGCCGACGAGCGCGGCCGCCGCCGGGTGCGCGATGTCCACATCGGACAGATGGGCTTCCACGAAGGACAGTCCGGAGTAGACCGGCACCGCGTCCGACAGCAGCGGCCGGACCTTCGACCAGGCTCCGTCCGCGCCGACGACCAGATCGGCCTCGACGACTTCGCCGGTGGCGAGGGTGAGCCGGCCGGCGTCCACCGCGGTCACCTTGGTGCCCCAGCGGACGACGCCGTCCGGCAGCGACTCGACCAGGATCCGTTTGAGCGCGCCGCGGTCGACCTCGGGCCGGGTGCCGCCGGCGGCGTCGGCGGTCTCTTCGAACCGGACGACGCCGTGGCGGTCGAGGATGCGCAGCGCCTCGCCCTCTTCCCGCGCGATGGCCCGGAACCGCTCGGTCAGGCCGGCTTCCGCGAGGGCCCGCTGCCCGGACTCCTGGTGCAGGTCGAGCGTGCCGCCCTGGTCGCGGGCGGTCGGTGACGCGTCGAACTCGTAGACGGTCGTCGCGATCCCGCGGGTGTGCAGGACGCGCGCCAGCATGAGGCCGCCGAGGCCACCGCCGACGATGGCGATCCGGGTCATCGGGTCTCCTCGGGTTCGGCGCGCGGGGTGGCGAGCGCGCCGTTGAGCAGCGCGTCGAACGCCCACCGGGCGCGGGTGGGACCGGAACCGGACACCAGGTCGGTGGCCAGCGCGGCGATGTGCGGGTGGGTGTCGGGCGAAGCGGTGGCCACGGACTCGACCATGACCTCGTGCTCGCGCGCGGCCCCGGGCTTCTCCCGGCGGGTGCCGTGCTCGACGGCGGTCGCGGTGGCGGTCAGCAGCAGCACGTCGACCGCCCAGGCGGCCTGGCCGGGCGCCATGCCGCCCTCGTCGAGCAGCGCGAGCACCGCCTCGACGAGGCTCAGGTAGTGCGGCCCGCTCAGCCGGGTCACGAGCGCGACGCGGGCCAGGCTCGGGTGCGCGAACAGCACCGACCGGTAGGAGCCGAGCACCGCCCACAGGCGTTCGCGCCAGTCCCCCGCGCCGTCGAGGTGCACCTCGGCGAGCAGTTCGTCGAGCACCGCGGCGTGCAGTTCTTCGGTGTCCTTGACGTACACGTAGAGCGAAGCGGCGCCGGTGTCGAGCTCCTTGGCGAGCCGCCGCATGGTGACGCGCTCGACGCCTTCGGCGCGCATGACCGTGACGGCCGTCGCCACGATGCCGTCACGGGTCAACGCCGGCTTCGCCGGACGCTCGCGGCGGTTGTAAGTGCTTTCCGAAGCCATGCCACCACAGTAGCGAACATGTTCGTGACGAACACGTTCGTGCGGTGCAGGTCACACCCTTGCAGTGGCCGCTGATCGCCGAAGCCCAGCACCCGCCGCTGCGGCATTAATCGAAAAGAATCGGAAATAATCGCGAAACACGGACCACTCGGCAAACTGGTCTGGACCACCTGGCGAAGATCACCCGTCCGGCGGTTTCCCGTTCTACCACAAGGCGACGCAGAGGTCCAGACCACTTTGTCAACCCCGGTTCCGCATTTCATTCGGAAAACCGGTTAAGCAACTTTCGGGGGGTGTGTCAACTTCTCACGAGCGGTATATCTGATTCCACCGAATCCGCACCGGCCGGCCGCACCCACCGGCCGGCTCGATGCCGCCCCGGAGGCGCCCGTGCACCGCTTGGACCCGGCCCGCGACCACGTCATCGGGCTCTACCGGATCGTGATCGGTTTCCTGTTCGCCTGCCACGGCGTGAAAACGCTCTTCGGCGTGCTCGGGGCGAAGGCGCCCGCCGCCGTCGGAGCGTGGCCCGGGTGGTGGGCCGCCGTCATCCAGCTCGTCTGCGGCGCGCTGATCTGCGTCGGCCTCGGCACTCGCGCGGCGGCGGTGATCGGCTCCGGCTCGATGGCCTTCGCGTACTTCACCGTGCACCTGCCGGACGGCCTGCTGCCGATCCAGAACGGCGGTGAGGCGGCGACGCTGTTCTGCTGGGGCCTGCTGGCCGTGGCGTTCATCGGCCCGGGCCGGTTCGCGCTCGGCAACCTGCCGGCCCTGCACCGGACCCCGCCGGAGCCGGCGCGCACCCGCGTGACGGCCTAGGGGCGCGAGATCCCGACGCCGCTGCGCGCGTCGGGACCGTACTTCGCCAGCTCGCCCGCGAGGTCGAGCGGCCCGCTCTTCGCCCGGTCCGCTTCGGTCAGCAGGTCGCGCGGGATGATCCAGACGACCTCGAACTCGAGCCCGCTGGGATCCTTGGCGTACAACGACTTCGTGGTGCCGTGGTCGGACGAGCCGACCAGTGCGCCCGCCTCCTGGAGACGGCCGGCGAGCCGCTCGAGGTCGCCGAGCGTGTCGACCTCCCACGCCAGGTGGTACAGCCCGACCGACGTCTCCCCCGCGCCCGAGTCCGCGGCGTGCGAACCGAGTTCGAACAGGCCGAGGTCGTGGTCGTTGGTCGAGCCGGGCGCCCGCAGGAAGGCCGCGCCGCGGTGAGCGTCGCCGCCCTCGATGTAGTCGAAGCCCAGCACGTCCCGGTAGAACGCGACGCTTTCGGCCACGTTCCGGACGTACAGCACCGCGTGGTTCAGACGGAAGATCGACATCGACGGCCCCCGCGCACGGAAATCGGTTGAAGTTTCAACTCTAACGTAGCACGAAGGACGCCGTCCACAGCCGGCCGAGCCAGGCCGCGTACCGCTCGTCGGACCACCCGAGCCGCTCGACGAGCTGGTGCCACAGCGTCCCGTCCGTCGTCGCGAACAGGACATCGCGGCACTCCTCTTCGGCGACCGCGAGCTGCCCGGTGGCCGCGGCTTCGCGCGCGTGCCCGCCCATGCTCTCCAGCCGCTGCCGGTCGATCTCGGCGAGCATCGCCGCCGCCGCGGGATCGCTCGCCGCCGCACCGCGCACCGCGAGGTGCAGCCGCGCGGTCCGGCGCATGGCGGCGGTGTTGAAGACCGCGAACGCGGTGAGCCGGGTGCCCAGGTCGGGCTCGGCGAACAGGGCCCGCAGCTCCGGCCGGTCGAGCATCGGCACGTCCTCGTCGTCCCCGCCGACGGTCATGTCCCAGGTCCGGTGCAGCAGCGCCGGCTTGTTCTTGAACGCCGAGTAAACGGTTTCCGGCGCGACACCGGCTTCCGTGGCGATGTCGGCGATGGTCGTCCGGCCGTAACCCTTCGTGACGAAAAGGTCGTGCGCGGCGGTCAGGATGCGGCGCCGGTTCTCCCGCGCCTGCTCTTGCCGGCGGCTCGAGTCGTACCGCCTCTTGACCGGCTCGCTCATCCGATACATCCTCACTGTATTGAAAACAGCCCAACTGCATTGGAGTTATCATGCCAGCACCCACCGAGGAGTTCCTGGCCGAGATGCTGCCGCGGCAGACCGCCGCCGAACGCGCCATCCACAACGGCGACGCCGGACCCCGCACCGCACTGTGGTCGAAGGCCGACCCGGTGAGCCTTTTCGGCGCCTGGCTGCCGATCCGCACGGGCTGGGCCGACGTGAGCGACGCCTTCCGCCGCGTCGCCGCGCAGTTCTCCGACTCCCGCGAGTACCGCTTCGAAGTGGTCGCGGCGGGGGCGAGCGGAGACCTCGCCTACACGATCGGCTACGAGCACAACACCGTGACGCTCAACGGCAAACCGGCGACGTACACCCTGCGCGTGACGCACGTGTACCGCCGCGAGGAAGGCGAGTGGAAGATCGTCCACCGCCACGGCGACCGGCCACCGGACGAACCCGCGCCGGACGCCCCGCTCAACTCTCGGTAGAGCCGGTGACCGACCGGGCGACAAACCTTCGACACCGCATCGAGGCCCTGGTCAGGTGGGCCGGCGGTTCGTAGGGTGAGTCCACCGCAGGACACCGTGTCAGCTGTCCCGCGGGCGGTGATGCCCCCGGATCCGACCTTTCCCCGAAGCCAAGTCCCGGGGCATCACCGCAACCACCGCTTCGAGCCGAGCCCCCGCGTACACCTCCCGCTCTCATTTACATACATACACCATGTATGTATTCTCGCCCCATGACGACACGCAGCGAATCCCTGGGTCAGGAGCGCCGCGTCCGGCTGCCGGCCGGCGAGGTGCGGTACTTCGAGCGGGGCCGAGGCGCCCCCGTGGTGTTCGTCCACGGTGTACTGACGAACGCCGAACTGTGGCGAAAGGTCGTTCCGGACGTCGCCGCGGCCGGATTCCGTTGCCTGGCACCGGATCTGCCCCTCGGCTCGCACGACCTGCCGATGCGCGCGGACGCCGACCTCTCCCCCGCCGGCAACGCCGACCTCATCGCGGACTTCCTCGACGCGCTCGACCTCCGGGACGTCACGCTCGTCGCGAACGACACCGGCGGCGCGTTGACGCAGATCATGCTCAGCCGCCGGCCGGAGCGCGTCGGGCGCGTCGTGCTCACGCCGTCCGACTGCTTCGAGTACTTCTTCCCGCCCATCTTCAAGGCGCTGCCGCCGGTGGCGAAAATCCCCGGGTCGATGGCCGTGCTCGGCCAGCTGCTGCGGATCCGGGCGCTCCACCCCCTGCCGCTCCTCTTCGGCTGGGTGACCAAGCGGCCGCTGCCCGACGACGTCGCGCAGGCCTACCTCGGGCAGCTGCGCAAGTCCGCCGGCGTGCGCCGTGACCTGCGCAAGCTGCTGCGGGACGTGCACCCGCGGCACACCCTCGCCGCCGCCGAAGCGCTGCGGACCTTCGACCGGCCCGTGCTGCTCGCCTGGGCCGCGGAGGACAAGCTGTTCCCGATCCGGCTGGCCCACCGCCTCGCGGCGCTGCTGCCGGACGCGAAGCTCGTCGAGATCGCCGACGCCTACACGTTCGTCTCCGAAGACCAGCCCGCCGCGCTGGCCGGGCACATCGCCGAGTTCGCGGGTGTCATGGCAGATTAGGCGGGTGCGACGTACCCAGGAGGACCGTTCCGCCGGCACCAAGGCCGCGCTGGTCGCCGCCGCGCGCGAACTGTTCGCCGCCCGCGGCTACCAGGCCGTTCCGGCGGACGAGATCACCCGTGCCGCCGGCGTCACCCGCGGCGCGCTGTACCACCACTACGCCGACAAGCAGGGCCTGTTCCGCGCCGTCGTCGAAGAGCTGGAACGCGAACTGACCGAGGAGGTCCAGGCCGCGTTCGCCGGCGGCGCGGACCCGCTGACCGGCATGCTGCAGGGCCTCGGCGTCTTCCTCGACGCGTGCCTGCGCGAAGAGGTCCGCCGCATCTCCCTCACCGACGCGCCCGCCGTGCTCGGCTGGGACGTCTGGCGCGAGATCGAGGCGGAGTACGGCCTCGGCCTGATCATCGCCGTCCTGGAGCAGGCCAGGGCGGACGGGCTGATCGTCGAAATGCCCGTCCGCGCCCTGGCGCAGCTGGTGCTCAGTGCGGTGATGGAGGCGGCCCGGATGATCGCCGCGGCGGACGACCCGGCACGCACCCGCGCCGAGGTCCAGCAGGTCCTCGGCGGCTGGCTCGCGAGCCTCCTGCGGACCTAGCGCGTCCGGTACGTGCTGAGGATCGCCGCTCCGACCTGCGTGGTGGCCACGAGGTCGAGGTCCGCGGGGGTTTCGAACAGCCGCCGGCCCGCGCCCACGGCGGTCGGGAAGACGAGCAGGCGGTACTCGTCGACCAGGCCGTGACGGGCGAGGGTCTGCGCGACCCCGACCGAGCCGATGACGATGACGTCGCCCTCGTTCTTCTCGACTTCGGCGACGAGATCTCCCCGCAGCAGCGTGGAGTTCTGCCAGGCGGAGACGCCTTCGAGGCTGTGCGAGGCGACCAGCTTCGTCGCGTTGTTGAGCCGGACCGAGAACTCGTCCGTGCGGCCGGGCCAGAGCTTCGAGAAGAGCTCCCACGTCTTCCGGCCGAGCAGCAGGGTGCCGGTGTCGAGCAGGGTGCCGAGCCGGAACTTGTCCCCCGCCACGGCTTCCGGGCCGTGCCGGAAGGCCCAGCCACCGGTGGCGGTGCCCCCGGAGCCGTCCGGGTCCTCGACGACACCGTCCAGGGTGAGGAACTCGACGACGATCACGCTCATGACTGCTCCCGGTGGTTCTTCGCCGCGCCCCGGTGGCGCGGCCTCACCGGTATCTACCGGCGGCGGCCGCCGGATTCATCGGCCGCCGCCGGAAGATTTTTCCTACGCCGTGACCAGCGACAAGCCGTAGGTCTGCAGGATCTCGTTCACCGGCTGGAACCACGTCTCCCCGCCGGAGCCGCAGTTGCCCCAGCCACCGGAGGTGACGCCCTGGGCCTGGTCGCCGGTGATGAACGAGCCGCCGGAGTCACCGGGTTCGGCGCACACGTTGGTGCGGGTCACCTGGTAGACGGCGCCCTGGGAGTAGTTGACGGTCTCGTTCAGCCCTTCGACGACCCCGCAGTGCCAGTGCGTCGTCGAGCCCGAGCGACACACCGACGTCCCGACCGGCGCGACCCACGAGCCGCGCACGAGCGCGTCGCTCACCGTGCCCCAGCCGAGCACGACCGGGGCGGTCCACCAGCCGTTGCCGATGCGGATGAACGAGTAGTCGTTGCCCGGGAAGGAAGAGCCGGCGAAGCTGCCCATGGCCGAGCCGTCCCAGCCGACCACCGAGCTGCCGACGCCGCCGCAGTGCCCGGCGCTGACGAAGCCGCCCTGCACGGAGAAGCCGATCGAGCAGCGGGTGTTGCCGTTGATGTAGTACGGGTCGCCGCCGACGGTGCCGGCCGAGAACGGCTCGGCGGCCGGGGTGGTCGCGACGGTGACGGGGCCGGCTTCGCGGGCTTTCGCGAGGAAGGCGTCGACGTCGGCGCCGTGCGCGCCCGGTCGCAGGGTGACGACGACGCTGCCGGCGCGCGGGTCGGTGCGCCAGCCGCTGACCGCGGCCGGGGCGGGCTTCGCCTTGGCGGAGGCGTCGATCGCGGCTTTCGCAGCGTCGAGCTTGGCGGCGCTGACCTTCGCGGGCGCGGCTTCGGCACCGGCCTGCCGGACGGCTTGCGCCGCGGCCGGGTCGGTCACGCCGACGACGAGCTTGCCGAGCGCGGGGTCGAACCACGCCCCGCCGAACGCGGCCCCGGCGGCCTTCTGGGCGGCCGGCATCACGCGTGCGGCGGTGACTTCCTGGCCGAGCCGGGTTTCGGCCTGGGCGGCGGTCAGGCCGAAGTCCCGTTGCATGGCGGAGATCAACCCGGGTGACGCGACGGCCGGGCTGAGGGAGGACGAAGCGAGTGACGCGGTCAGGACGGCGGCGCCACCGAGGGCGAGGGCGATTCTTCGACGCATGAGGTCTCCTTCGGGCAGGGGGAAAGAAACACACCGTGCGCCGAGTGTGCGGGCGGTGGCGGGAGTGGTCCAGAAATGTCCGGTCTTCTGTCCGGAATTCGCGGAGGCGAACGACTGTCCATTGCGGACTTCCAACGTGGATGCCTTGCACGCCAAGGGGTTTCCCGCGCGCGAAAGGAGCGCGAGCCGGTGTCACCCGTCCGCGTCGACGAAGGTCTGGACCAAGTACAGCACGCGGGTGCGGACACCGGCGGGAACCAGAGTCTGCGGGGCAGCAGACGTGCATGACCGTCCCCTGCCGGCCCGCCGTTGACAGTCGACGAGCCGGTCGACGACAATCGTATTTCCTATAGGATTCTGCGCCAGGGGGATCGTTGACCGTCGTCACGCACGCCGAAGCCTTTCTCGTCGACGTCGAGGTCGAACAGACCCGGACCGACGCCGTGCAGGCGTTCACCTCGCAGGAGACCGTCTTCGTCGAGCTGACCACGGCCGACGGGAACACCGGGCTCGGCTACTCCTACACGATCGGCACCGGCGGCAGCTCCGTTCTCGCCCTGCTGCGAGACCACCTCCTCCCCCGGCTCCGAGGCCAGGACCCGAGGCGGATCGAAGCGCTGTGGCGGGACCTCTTCGCCGCCACGCGCGCGACGACCGTCGGCGCCATCACCTCACTCGCGCTCGCCGCCGTCGACACCGCGCTGTGGGACCTCAAGTGCCGCCGGGCCGGGGAACCCCTGTGGCGCGTCGCCGGCGGGTTCCGGCCGCGCGTTCCCCTCTACGACACCGAAGGCGGCTGGCTGCACCTGAGCACCGAGGAGCTCGTCGCCGGCGCGAAAGCGGCGGCGACCGCCGGCTGGGGTGGCGTCAAGGTCAAGGTCGGCAGGCCCGACGACCTCGAGCGGCTCACCGCGGTCCGCGAGGCAGTCGGGCCGCGGTGCGACCTGATGGTGGACGCGAACCAGTCGATGACGGCCGCCGAGGCCGTCCGGCGGGCAGCCGCCTTCGCACCGCTCGACCTCTTCTGGCTGGAGGAACCCCTGCCGGCCGACGACGTCAGCGGGCACGCCCGGCTCGCCGCCGCCACGGCGATCCCGGTCGCCGTGGGCGAGTCGTTGTACTCGGTCGCGCAGTTCCGCGACTACCTGCACCGCGGCGCCGCTTCGATCGTGCAGCCCGACGTGGCCCGCGTCGGTGGCATCACGCCGTGGCTCAAGGTCGCGCACCTGGCCGAAGCCTTCACCGTCGACGTCTGCCCGCACTTCCTGATGGAACTGCACGTGAGCCTCGCGGCGGCCGTGCCGAACGGCCGGTACGTCGAGCACATCCCGCAGCTGCGCGCGATCACGCGGACCGAGCTGACCGTCGAAAACGGGTTTGCGGTGCCCCCGGAAACGCCCGGACTGGGAATCGACTGGGATCGTGACGCGATGGACGACCGCCGCACCTCGTGAACCGCGGACACGACGCCGCCGGGCCGAAACCGTAGGGCACGAAATCGCCGGCCACGAACCAGAAGCAGCTGACCGAAACGCCCTGCCCGAAGAGGGTTCCGTATCGCCCGCCGAAACAGCCGGGTGGCGCGAAGTCGCCGCCGGCGGCGGCCACGGGCACGACCGACAATCCGAACAGCGTAGAAGCGCGGAAGAATTACCGGCAATTCATCGGGCAAGTGAATGCGGGCGCAGCGGAAAGTCACCACGCTGCTCCATCCGGGCTAGCCCGCGACCCTGGTCGGATGGCGGACGGGGCCGCGATTCCTCAACGGCTGACGCAAACCCGATCGCGCCCGGCGTTCTTCGCCGCGTAAACGGCCTTGTCCGCGGCGCCGAGCACCTCGTCCACCCCGCCGCCCGCGGCCGGGTGCACCGCCACCCCGATCGACACCGAGAGCCCGGTGATCCGCGTCCCGTCCGCGGCCACGACGGCCAGCGCCGCCACCGCGTCGCGGATCCGTTCGGCGACCGCGACGGAGTGCACCCGCCCGATGCCCGGCAGCAGGACGACGAACTCCTCCCCGCCGAACCGGCCGACCGAGTCGTAGACCCGCACCTCGGCCCGGACGGCCCCGGCGACCGCCCGCAGGACGTCGTCGCCCGCCAAGTGCCCGTACGTGTCGTTGACTCGCTTGAAGTGGTCCAGGTCGAGCATCAGGATCCCGCAGTCACCCCCGGAGCGCGCCGCCCGGCTCAGCTCCGCTTCGGCCCGCGCCCGCCACTCTCCGCTGGTCAGCAGCCCGGTCTTCGGGTCCCGGGCCTGCAGCTCCAGCCGCCGCCCGAGCTCGCCGCGGTGCAGCAGCACGACCGGCAGCACCAGCAGCGGGACCAGCCACGGCTCGGCCGGCAGCAGCGCCGCAGCCACCACGCCGAGGCACAGCGTCGCCGCGTCGAGCAGGTTCTCCGACACCGACCCCGCCAAGGACAGGAACGGGCGGCTCGGCTCGTGGAGCTTGAACCCGACCATCACCAGCAGCGTGTTGACCAGCGCCAGCGTCAGGCCGGCCGCGATCGGCCCGGCCACGCCGGCGACGGACGCGGCGGCGAAGACGGTGACCACGAGCGTCGCGGCCGAGCACGTCGCCCGGTACAGCCGGCTGCCGGGCACCCCGCCCGCCGTGCGCAGCCAGAGGTGCCCGTAGACGAGCACCGCGAGGACGGCGGCCAGGACCGGCGGCGTCACGAGCGCCCCGGCGAAGTACCACACCGACGCGACGCTGACGTGCGGGTTCCGGGCCAGGAACCGGCGCATCCGCTCGGCCTTCGCCGACAGCTCGGTCTGCACGACCGCCGAAGCGAGCAGGACGGCGAAGAACAGCCACTCCCGCGGCGCCGGCCTCGTCGCCGGCACGGCCAGGACCAGCAGCGCGACGGCACCGACCTCGACCGCGACGTAGTACGGCACGACCCCGGGCGGCACACCGCGGTACGCGAAACGAGACTCCCCCTGCTGATCCACTTACCCTCCCGTGTCCGTGGATCGGCCGGGCTCCCCCGCCCGGCGGCTCCAGGATAGGCCCACCGGGCGCGTTCCCGGAAGCCACCGGACGGAGTGTCCTCAGTGGACGGTCAGCGGGCGAACGCGGTCAGGAAGCGGTCGCGGAAGGAGTCCATCTTCCAGACCGGCGCCCGCGCGGCCGGGTGCAGGCCGTCCGTCCAGCCCCAGCCGGAGATCCGGTCCAGCACCTTCGGGTCCTTGGCGACGATCGTGATCGGCACGTCGTGCACCGCGCCCTGCGGCGTGACGACCGGCGGCTGGTGGTCGCCGAGGAACACCAGGACGGTGTTCTCGTCGCCGTAGGTCTTCATGAACGAGATCAGCGTCTTGAGCGAGTAGTCGGTGGCGTCGCGGTAGGCGTCGCGGATCTTCGCCGGGTCCTTCCAGACCGACTCCGGCGCCTCGCCGGCCGCCGGCTGCGGCGCGAAGACCGACCCGTCGCCGACCTGGTTCCAGTCCACCAGCCAGGGCCGCGGCGACCAGGGCGCGTGGCTGGAGACCAGGTCCACCTCGGCCATCACCGGCTTCCGCGCGCTCTTCGCCAGCTCGTTGCGCTGCAGCATGGAGAGCGTGTACTGGTCCGGCATCGTGGCGTAGGCGTACCCCGGACCCCGGTAACCGATGTTGCGGAAGTCGTAGTAGGCGTCCGGGTGGTAGAACCGCTGCCCCTCCGGCCAGTCCTTCGTGTGCGCGGGGACGTCCCAGACCGTCTTCCAGCCCGCCTTCTGGAACGCCCCGCCGAGGGTCAGCCGGTCGCTGTCGAGGAGGTTGTTGTACCGCTGCTGGTTGTCGATCCACATGCCGGACTCGACGGTGGAGTGCGCGAGCCAGCTGCCGCCGCCGAACGTCGAAGACGAGAGGAACGCGCTCTTCGCGCCGATCCCCGCTGCCTTCAGCTCGGCGGTGCCCGCGTCGAGGGTGGCGCCGATCTTCGGCGCGAACCCCGGGTCGTCGAGCGCGATCCGGCCGTAGCTCTCGACGAACGTCAGCACGACGTTCTTGCCGCGCAGCCCGTTCAGCAGCTGGTCACCGGGGGTGTTCCGGAACGCGTCCTCGGCGGCCAGCTCGCCGAACGGCCGCTGTTCCCGCAGGTCCGTGCTCACCTGGCGCAGGTCGTCGTAAGCCATGGCGGCAGCGCTCTGCGCGGCGACCGGCTGGCCCGGCGCGATCTCGACCCCGAACAGCGAGCAGACGATCCAGATCACGCCGAGCACGGCCACCACGCGCGTCGCGCCGGTCCGGCGCCCGGCGGCGATCCGGCTCAGCCGCAGCACCGCCAAAACCATGAGCACCACGACGGCGACCGCGAGCACGCACGCGCCGACGAGCGCGGCGATCGCCCCCGCGTCGCCGATCTGGCCGGCGAGGAACTCGACCCCGGCGCTGAAGAAGCTCCAGTCGTAGACCGGGTCGAACGGCTTCTCCAGCGTCGCGTAGAAGCCCGTGTCCAGCGCCTTCAGCACGACGAGCAGTCCGAGCGCCAGGCCGGTGAGCACCGCGACGACCCGCCGTGATCGCGGCGGCAGGATCAGCACGAACGCGGCGACGACGATCCCCTCGACCGGCACCCGTACCAGCGCTTCGGCCGAGAACGACGTCAGGTCGTCCGGGGACAGCAGCGCGAACAGCACGAGCAACGCGGCCAGCGCGGTCACGACCACCCCGGCGAAGGCGTGCCGCCGCCCGGTCCGGGGCAACCCGAAATCGGGCAGCGGTGCGGCGGCTGGGACGGGGTTTCCAAGCATGCGGGCCTCACGTCGATCGCGGCGGTGACCGCCCGGCCCGTGCGGCGGGACCGGCGATCCTCACCCGGTATACGGGCTCGGGCCGCGGGTGGTTCAAGCGGCCTCCGCCGGCGGCCAGTCGAACAGCTTTTCCGGGACGATCCGGACGATCAGCCGCTGCGCGTCCGGTTCCGCCGGCGGCGTCTGCCCGCCCATGTACCGGGCGTACATTTCGTGCAGCAGCACCTTTTCCGGGTCGTCGGCGATCTCGACGCTCCCCCGGATCTCGGCCCAGCGGCCGGGGTTGGCCGAGACCAGCAGGCTGACCCGCGGGTCGCGTTCCATGTTCCGGGTCTTCAGGCGCCCCTTGACGGTGCTGAAGACGACGGTGTCGCCGTCGCGCTTGACGAAGATCACCGACGACTGCGGCCGGCCGTCGGCGTTCGAGGTGGTGAGCACCGCCGTGTGGGAACCGTCGAGCACCGCACGGGCGGCTTCGGTGAGGAGCACGGTCATCGGGACGTCCTTTCCGGGGTTTCGGACAGCCACTGCCGGAAGGTCAGCAGCCCGGGGTGGAGTTCGCGGACTTCGCCGGGGTCGCGGGCTCCCGCGTACGCCGTTTCGAAGTCCTGGGTGAACCGGAACATGTTGGCCAGTTCCGCGGGGAAAGCACTTACGGGAACGTCCTGGAACCGCACCGGTTCGCCGAGGAATGCGGCGAACCCGGCGGCGAGTTCGGCGCCGGTGAGGTTTTCGCCGGTGATGCTCACCGTTTTCCCCGCCAGTTCCGGACGTCGGAAGATCGCGTGGGCGCAGCGGCCGATGTCGGCTACGGCGATGCCCGGCAGCCGGGCCGTTCCCAGCGGCAGCGTCAGGGTGAGGACCCCGTCGTCGCCGCGGCTCGGGCCCCCGCCGTCTCGCAGGTTTTCCCAGTAGAACGCCGTGCGCAGGAACGTGGTCGGCACGCCGGCGAACTCGGCGTCGGCGGCGCCCTTGGCGTCGTAGTGCGGGACCAGGTAACCCCCGGGCAGCACCGGCATCCGGTCGTCACCGGGTGCGACGAACGTCCGGGTGTCTTCGAACGTCGACCACACGACGTGCGCGACGCCGGCCCGGCGAGCGGCCGCGGCCATCGTGGCGGCGTGGGCGGTTTCGCGCTCCGGTGGGTGTTCCTGGGCGGCGGTGACGCAGAAAGCGCCGTACGCGCCGGTGAACGCCGCCTCGACGGACGCGGGGTCGTCGAGGTCCGCGGTCACCACGTCGGCGCCGAGGGCGGCCAGTTCCTTCGCGCGCGGCGAACCCGCGTCGCGTGTGATGGCCCGGACGGTGAACCCGCCGTCCGGGTCGGCGGCGATCGAGCGGACCAGGCCGCCGCCCTGCCGCCCGGTGGCGCCGACGACGGCGACCACCCGGTTTTGCTTCGGAGAAGTGCTCATGCCCGTACCGACCCGGCCCGTGCCGGAAAGGAATCGGCCATTACCCGAAGTCGCCCGATCCAAACCCGGGGAGGGAGCTTTCACCCGGGAAAGGGGCGGTAATACCCACGACAGGTGAGTGGGTACGGCCAATCGGTTGCGGGCCGGTTGGCCCGGTGTTCTCCTCGGGGTGTCCGAAGATCGGATTCCGAACGGAGGCACCGATGAACTTGTTCGACAAGGCCAAGGAAGCGCTCGGCAAGCACCCGGACCAGGCCGACCAGGGTGTGGACAAGGCCGCCGACGCCGCCAAGCAGCGGTTCGGCGAGCACTCCGACAAGATCGACCAGGGCACGGAGAAGGTGAAGGACTACCTGCACAACCAGGGTGGCGGACAGCAGGACGCGCCCCCTCAGTGAGTCTCCGCCGGCCGTCGCCGCCGGGCCGATCGCGGCCCGGCGGTGGGCCGGCCGGAACCAGGCCCGGTGAGCCCGCCGACCAGAACCTGCGCGGCCGTCGGCCGGAAACCGACCCGGCAGGCCCCGCCGACCAGAACCTGCGCGGCCGCTGGCCGGAAATCAACCCGGCGAGCCCCGCCGACCGGCCGGCCCATTGCCTTGAATGACTCATTCAGGTCGTGGGAGGTCCTGAATGAGTCATCCAAGACGATCCAGCGGAGCCGGCGCGGCGGAGGCCGGTGAGCCAGATCCGGCACAAGCCCAGCCGTCCGGGGGAAGGACGCTTCGCTCCCCGCCCGGCTGGGTACCACCGGCTCCGTGGTCGCCACCTACCTCGTCCCCGTCCGGACGGCCCTCATCCTCTTCCCGTTCCTCGTGCTGGCCGTCATGCTGCCCGCCGCGTTCGTCAGCTACCGCCGGCGCGGCCGCGCGGGCGGGTGGCCGACGTTCGTCTTCTACGCCTTCCTCTTCTACCTGCTGGCGATCGCGACGCAGACGGTGCTGCCGCTGCCCGCCGACCCGGCGTACTGCGCGGGGCACACCTACGCGAGTTCTCCGCAGTTGCGGCCTTTCTACTTCGTCGAAGTCGTGTCCCAGCGCGCCCGCGGGCACTGGAGCCCCGGTGCGCTGCTGCACAACCCGGCGGTCTGGACCACCGCGCTCAACGTCGTGATGCTGGCCCCGCTGGGGTTCTACGTCCGCTACGCCCAGCGGATGCGGCTCGTGCCCGCCGCCTTGATCGGGTTCGGCGTCTCGCTGTTCTTCGAGCTGACGCAGCTGACCGGCCTGTGGTTCGTCTACCCCTGCCCGTACCGGCTCTTCAGCGTCGACGACCTGATCCTCAACACCGCCGGCGTCGTCGTGGGCTGGCTGGTCGCCGGTCCGCTCGGCCGCCTGCTGCCCTCGCCGGAGCCGGAGCACGACCGGCGCCGCTACGCCGCGAAGGTCACGTTCACCCGGCGGCTCTTCGCCCTGGCCACCGACCTGCTCGGGTTCGCCGCGCTGCTCGGCTTCCTGTTCGGCCTGCTCACGCTGTTCGGCGAGGACCTGACCCACCGCGACACGCCGGTCGTCATCCTCGCCGTCGTGTGGTTCGTCGTGCTGCCCGCGGTGACCGGTTCGACGCCCGGCAAGCGGGCGATGCTGCTGCGCGTGGTGCGCCGGGGACGGCGCCGGGCCGGGCCGATCGCGCTGCTGGTCCGCAACGGCGTCCTGCTCTCGCCGCTGTGGCTCGCGTGGCTGGTGCTGGAGGTGGACCGCTGGGACCTCGGCGACCACCCCGAACTGCTGCTCCTGCCGGTCGCGCTGGCCGCGTCGGTGTTCGTCGTGGGCGTCTGGACACCACTGGCCGTGCTGCTCGACGGCGAGCACCGGGCACCCTACGAACGGCTGACGCGAACGGTGAACGTGGCCATCGTGCCGGACGTCCCGGAGGCCGGCGCGGCCCCGGAACCGGCCCCCCGGGAGGAAGTCCTTAAAGGACGGTGACGGGGACACCGGGCTGCCCGGTCCCGGCGGCGCTGGTAGATTGCGTCGGGAGCAGGTTGAGCCGCCAGCCCGCGTTCCCGATCCCCCATCCTGGAGCCCGCATGACGACCGACGCAACGCGGCCGCGGCAGCGGTACTCCGGTGACGGCTGGTCGCTCGACGTCGGCGAAGACGCGGGCCTGCGGATCTTCACCCTGCGTGGTGAGTTCGACTTCGCGGTCTCGGCAAAGCTGGCCGAAGCGTTCCCGGACGAGCCGGGCGCCGGTGACGTGGTGCTGGACATGGCCGCGGTCGAGTACTGCGACTCCAGCTGCCTGCAGGTCCTGCTCCGGCTGGGCAGCAGGCTGCGCGAGGCGGGTGGCCGACTGGCCGTCGTGACGACCGTGCCCGCCGTCGTCCGGCCGATCGAACTGCTCTGCCTCGGCGACGTGATGCCGGTGCACCCGAGCGTCGCCGCGGCCCGCGCGTCTTGGGGCGAAGAAGCATGACCTCCTCCGATACCCGTGTCGGCGGGCCCGGATCCGGGCATGAAGAAGGGGAGGGCTTCTCCCCGGGGCCCGGCACGGACAGGGAGGCGGACGTGAACCTCAGAGCGATCCGGCACGAACTCGGCATCACCGCCGAACTGAGCGAGCTGGCGAAGGTCCGGCACTGGGTCCGCACCGTCCTGCGGGAATTCCCCGCGAACGTGGTCAGCACCGCGGTCATGGTGGTCGACGAACTCACTTCGAACGCGCTGCGCCACGGCCGCGCGCCCTACCACGTGCGCCTGCTGCCCGGTGCCGCGAAGCTGCGGATCGAGGTCGACGACGGCGGGGGCGAGCCGGCCCGCCGCCGGGCGCCGTCCGACCAGGGCGGCCGGGGCCTCCTGCTGGTGGAGCGCTGCGCGGCGGCCTGGGGCCAGCTGCGCCGGCCCAGCGGCAAGACCCTGTGGGCCGAGCTGACCACCGACGACCCCGCGGGTGCGCGTGGCTGACCCGGCACGCACCGCGCCGACCGCCCCGGACACCGGCGACCGAGGCTGGACGGCCGCGCCCGTGGCCGCCGTCTGCGCCGACGCCGCCGGGATCGTCCTCGCGCTCAACGAAGCCGCCCGCACGCTCTTCCCGGGGGCCGAGCCCGGCGGCCGGCTGTCGGAGACCGTGGCGGACTGGCTGGTGGCCGCGCACGACCGGCGCACCGACGAGGTCGTCCGCGGCTCCGTCGGCGAGCAGTCCCTCGCGGCCCACCCAATCCCGCACGGCGAATCCGTCACGTGGTGGCTGGTCGACGAGAGCGACGCCCGCGTGGCCCAGGACGCCCTGGTCCGCGAGCAGGAGCGCACGGCCTTCCTCAGCGACGCCTCCGCCGCGCTGCTCGGCTCGCTCAACCTGGAACGCTGCATGGAGGTCGCCGCCCGCCTGGCCGCGCAGCACCTCGCCGACGCCGCCCTGGTCCTGGCGCCCACCACGGGCGTGAGCTACCCCGCGGTCACCTGCGTGCGCGGCGGGGAACCGACGCGGACCGGCCTGGAGATCGACCCCGACGAGCTGCCCGGCCTCGGCGAGGCGCTGCAGGGCTTCCCGCCGGTGCCCTCCCGCTGGCTCGACCCCGACGCTGCCCCCGGCTGGGTGCTGCCCGCGGACTTCGGCCCGGTCGGCTCGATCGTCGTCACGCCGCTGCCCGGCCACGGCGTCCCGGCCGGCGCGCTCGTGCTGCTCCGCCGCGGCGACCGGGAGTCGTTCACCGACCAGGAAGAGCTGTTCGCCCGGCTGTTCGCGGCGCGGGCCGGGGCGGCGATGTCCGCGGCGCGCGTGTTCGCGCTGCAGGCGTCGATCACCGACACGCTGATGCGCGAACTGCTCCCGCCGACCCTGGAACAGCGCGGCGGGGTCGACTTCGCCGGCCGCTACCGTCCGGCTCGCGACGGCGAGCGCATCGGCGGCGACTTCTACGACGTCCACCCGGCGCTCGACACCGGCGACGACGAGTCGCTGGCCGTGCTCGGCGACGTCTGCGGCAAGGGCCTCGACGCCGCCGTCCTGACCGGCAAGATCCGCACCACGCTGCGCGCGCTCCTGCCGATGGCGGGCGACCACCGCGCCCTGCTGGAGCTGCTGAACCGCACGCTCGCCGACCGGCGCGACGCGCGGTTCGTCACGCTCGTGCTGGCCTCGGCCCGCCGCGAAGGCGCCACCGTCCGGCTGCGCGTGACGAGCGCGGGCCACCCGCCGCCCCTGATCGTCCGGACCGACGGCCGGGTCGAGGAGGCCGACACCCACGGGAGCCTGATCGGCGTGCTGCCCGAGATCGAATCGTCCGGCACGGACGTCACGCTCGACCCGGGCGAGACGTGCCTGCTCTACACCGACGGGATCGTCGAGGCGCGCGGCGGCCCGCTCGGGGACGCGATGTTCGGCGAGGACCGGCTCCGGCAGTCGCTCACCGAGTGCGCGAACATGCCCGCCGACGCCGTCGTCGAGCGGGTTCAGATGCTCGCGTCGCAGTGGATCGGCCGCGGCGCCCACGACGACATGGCCGTGCTGGCGATCACCGCGCCGCGCGGCCAGCACCTGGCCGCGGTCGGCGGCCACGGTCGCGGGAGGTACACCGCATGAGCACCCCCACCCGCACGCCCGGGGTGGCCGAGCACGCCGAACGGCTCTGGGACGCCGTCACGACCGGCGACGAGTACGCCGCCGGCGACGTCGTGGTCCAGGCGCTCGAAGAGGGCGCCGACCCGGAGAGCCTGCTGCTCGACGTGATCGGCGCGGTGCAGCGCAAGGTCGGGCAGGAGTGGGCGGCCAACCGCCTGACCGTGGCGCAGGAGCACGCGGCGACCGCGATCAACGACCGCGTCATCGCGACCTTCGGGTACGTGCTCAAGCGGCCGGAGCCGCACCTCGGCCGCGTCACCGTCGCCTGCGTCGACGGCGAGTGGCACGCGATGCCCGCCCGGCTGCTCTCGGAGGTGCTGCGGCTGCGCGGCTTCCGGGTCGACTACCTCGGCGCGCAGGTGCCCGCCCCGCACCTGGTCGCGCACCTGCACCGCACCGGGCCGGACGCGGTCGCGCTGTCCGGGTCGATCGCGACCCGGCTGCCGACCGCGCACGCCACGATCACCGCGTGCCAGGCGGCCGCGACGCCGGTCATCGCCGGCGGCGCCGCGTTCGGGCCCGACGGCCGGTACGCCCGGCTGCTCGGCGCCGAAGCGTGGGCGCCGGACGCGCGGTCGGCGGCCGACCGGCTGGCCGGGCCGCTCCCCCGCCCGCACGTCGGGCACCAGCCGCTCGACGACCTGCCGCACCTGGCCGACCAGGAGTACACGCTGGTCACGCGCAGCGCCGGCCGCCTGGTGAAGGCGGTGCTGGCCGGGCTGGAGGAGCGCATCCCGGCCATGCGGACCTACACCGACCTGCAGCGCCAGCACACCGCCGAGGACCTCGCGCACATCGTCGAGTTCCTGGCGACGTCGTTGTACGTCGGCGACGAGGAGCTGTTCACCGGCTTCCTGAGCTGGACCGCCGGCATCCTCACCGCGCGCGGCGTCCCGGCCGCTTCGCTGGTTCCCGCCCTCGACCTGCTCGAGGCGGAGTTGCGCGACTTCCCGCGGGCCACCGGCCTGCTGCGCGCGGCCCGCACGCACCTGGCGGACCCGGCCGCCGGATCGGGGCTCTCGGCATGACGTTGACCTGCACGTGGGCCCCGGACGGCGAAACGGCCCGCGTCACGATCACCGGCGCGCTGGAGTTCGCCACGGCGGCGACGCTGCTGCAGCTGGTCACCGACCGGTTGGCCGACCACCCCGGCGTCCGGGACGTGCGGCTCGACTGCGCCGGGATCGCCTTCTGCGATTCGTCGGGGCTGTCGACGCTGCTGCTGGTCCACCGCGCGGTGACCGGCGCGGACGCCCGGCTGCACCTGGACAACCGGCCGGCCCCGCTGGACCGGCTGCTGGCGCTCACCGGGACGACGGCGTACTTGACCGGCGAAACCCCGCCGTCCCGGGCCCGGCTCGACTCCTAGGCCCGCAGGCGGGCCAGCTCCCACGGGTCGTGGGCGCTGAAGACCGTCACCTCGTCACCGTGCCGGCGCACGAGCTCCCGCAGCCGCGCCTGTGTCCCCAAGCGCAGGTCGTGGTGGACCTCCGAGCGGGTCTGGACGACGTCGAGGACCGGGTGCGGCAGCGGGGCCGCCTCGAGCTCGCGGTGGTAGTAGTACGCGTCGCCGCAGTGCAGCAGCCACCGCGAGCCGTCGTGGACCGCCACCCCGGCGTGGCCGGCGGTGTGGCCGCCGAGCGGGATCAGCCGGATGTCCGCGCGCACTCCCCGGAGCCGCACCGACCCGAAGCCGAACCAGTCGTCACCCGACGGCGGCTCGTAGGTCTCCCACGCCGGCCCGTGCGCCCAGTGCGCGGGCCGGTAGCGGAAGCTCGGCGCCTCGGCCAGCGCCGCGTCCCGCTCGGCGGCGAGGACGTGGACCCGCGCGCGGGGGAAGTCGGGCAGGCCGCCGCAGTGGTCGACGTCGAGGTGCGTGACGACGACGTGCCGCACGTCGTCCGGTGCGAAGCCGAGCCGGGCGATCTGGCGGATGGCGGTCTCGTCTTCGGACAGCAGCGGCTGGGCCATCGTCACCCAGTCGCCGCCCAGGGTGGCGGCGGGGTCGCGGACGTCGTCGAGGCCGAGGCCGGTTTCGACGAGCACGAGACCGTCGTGGTCGGTCTCGGCGAGCAGGCAGTGGTTGACCGCGGGCGCGGACGGCAGGCCGGGGGCTTCGATCTGCCGCACGGACCCGCAGTTGAGGTGGTGGATCTTCATGGCCGCCATCGTCTGACTTGAACTACGCTTCAAGTCAAGGAGGCCACGATGACCCTGCTCGACATCGCCGAAGTCGCCGAGAAGTCCGGGCTGGCGCCCTCGGCGCTGCGGTTCTACGAGAAGCGCGGGCTCGTCGAACCGGCCGGCCGCAACGGCCTTCGCCGCACGTACCACCCGGACGTCCTGAGCCGCCTCGACCTGGTCGCCTGTGCCCGCGGGGCCGGGTTCACGATCGCGGAGATCGCCCGGTTCCTGGTGGCGACACCGAGCGACGACGCGCTGCGCGAGCGGATGGCGGCCAAGGCGACCGAGCTCGACGACACGATCGATCGCCTCACCCGGATGCGCGACAGCCTGCGGCACGCGGCTGCCTGCGACCACGTGCCGCTCGTCGAGTGCCCGGACTTCAAGCAGGCGATTTTGTAGCCTTCGCCAGCTTCGAGGGCCACCAGACGCGGCGCCCGACGTCGACCGTCAGCGCGGGCACCAGCAGCGACCGCACCAGGAACGTGTCGAGCAGGACGCCGAACGCGACGATGAACGCGATCTGGGCGAGGAACAGGATCGGGATCACCGCGAGCGCGGAGAACGTCGCGGCGAGCACCACCCCCGCCGAGGTGATCACGCCGCCGGTCAGCGAAAGCCCGTGCAGCGTCCCTTCGCGCGTGCCGCGGGTCAGCGCCTCCTCGCGGACCCGCGTCATCAGGAAGATGTTGTAGTCGATGCCCAGCGCCACCAGGAAGACGAACCCGAACAGCGGCACGACCGGGTCCGCGCCCGGGAAGTCCAGGATGTGGTTGAACACCACGGCGGACACGCCCATCGTCGCGGCGAAGGAAAGCACCACGGTCGCGATCAGCAGCAGCGGGGCGAGCAGCGACCGCAGCAGCAGGGCCAGCACCAGGAAGATGACCAGCAGCACGATCGGGATGATCAGCGCCCGGTCGTGCTCCGACGTCTTCTGCGTGTCGAGCTGGATCGCCGTCGGGCCACCGACCTTCGCGTTCGCGCCGGGCACCGCGTGGACGGCGTCGCGCAGCCGCCCGACCGTCGCGACCGCCGCCTCGGAGTCGGCTGGGTCGTTCAGCACGGACAGGATCTGGACCCGGCCGTTCACCTGCTTGGGCAGCGCCACGGACTGCGCCACGCCGTCCATTTTGGACGCTGCCAGCACCGCCGGCACGGAGTCCGCGTCGGCGATCGTGACGGCGGGCGCGCCGAGCCCGCCCGGGAAGTGCTTGCCGAGGATGTCCTGCCCGGTCCCGGATTCGACCTGGGTGAGGAAGACGTCGGACTGCGCGGTGCCGGACGCCTTGAGCTGCGGCAGGAACGCGACGCCGATGCCGAGGACGAGCGCCGTCACCACCCAGACCACGCGCGGGCGGCGGCCGACCAGGCGGGCCACGCGGCCCCAGACGCCGGACGTCTCGGGGTGCGGCGAACCCAGCGCGGGCTTGAACGGCCAGAACGCGCCACGGCCGCACAGGGCCAGCACGGCGGGCAGGAACGTCGTGGAGGCCAGCAGCGCGGCGCCGATGCCGATCGCCGCGACCGGGCCGAGGCCCTTGTTGGAGTTCAGGTCGCTGAACAGCAGGCACAGCACGCCGAGGATGACGGTGCCGGCCGAGGCGGCGATCGGTTCGAGCGTCGCGCGCCAGGCGAGCTTCAGCGCGTCGAACCGGCTCGGGGTGTCGCGCAGCTGTTCCCGGAACCTCGCGACGGTCAGCAGCGCGTAGTCCGTCGCCGCGCCGAACACGAGGATCGAGAGGATGCCCTGGCTCTGGCCGTTGAGCGCGAGGACGTCGTTCTTCGCCAGCAGGTAGACGACGAGGCTCGCGAGCCCGAGCGCGAACACGGCCGACAGCAGCACGAGGAACGGCAGCAGCGGGCTCCGGTAGACCGCGACGAGGATCAGCGCGACGACGCCGCCGGCGACGAGCAGCAGGATGCCGTCGATGCCCCCGAAGGCCGTCACCAGGTCCGCGATCTGCCCGGCGGGCCCGGTGACCAGCACGGTGAGCCCCGCGGGCGCGCCGGTGAGCTTCGCGCGGACCTCCTTGACGACGTCGGCGGGGTTGCCGTCGGCGAGGATCGGGACGGCCAGCTGCACGGCCTGGTCGTCGCGCGGCGCCCGCTCGGGCTGCCCGAGCGGGCCGACGACGCCGGGCACGGTGCCGAGCTCACGGGCCTTGCCGTCGAGGAACCGGCGGTCTTCGGCGGTCAGTCCGCTGGTGCGCTCGGCGACGACGGTCGCGGGCAGCACCTGGCGCGGGGTGAAGGCCTTCTGCTCGTCGGAGACCTCGGTGGCCTCCGCCGACTGCGGCAGGAAGGCGGCGTTGTCGTTCTTCGCGACTTCACTGAGCTTCCCGGCGAACGGGCCGCCGAACCCGCCCAGCCCGAGCCAGGCGATCACCAGGAGGGCGGGGATCAGCCAGCGGAGCCGGCGCGGCTTGTCGTTCATGGTCGCTAAGGTCCTTTCGAGGGCGAACACGCCCAATTGTTCAGCAAGCTGAACATTCTGCACGACGGACCCGGAGTGACGGTGAGCACAACCCCCGAACCCGACCTGGGCACCTGGCCGACGGGCCGGCTGCTGGCCGTGGCGGCACGCCTGGTGGAACACCGCTGGGCGGCGGTGCTGGACGGCATGGGGCTCACCCACGCGGGCCTGATCGCGCTGCACACGCTGCGCGACGGGCCGCTCCCCCAGCGGACGCTGGCCCAGCGCTGCCAGGTCACGGACCAGACGATCAGCCGCACCCTCGACCGGCTGGCCAAGGCGGGGTACGTCACGCGCACCCCGGATCCGGCCGACGCCCGGCGGCACGTCACCCAGCTGACGGACCACGGGCGCGCGGTCCACGAACGGGCGGTGAGGGCTGAGCCGGCGGTGCTCGGGGACCTCGGCGAGGACGACGCGTTCCGGGCCGGGCTGCTGCAGGTGATCGCCCGGCTGTCGGCGGCGGATCGAGACCAACCGGTGACCTGAGCGGCCCCGCCCAGGCCAGGGGCGGATTGCCGCGCCACGGCGGCCTTCCCGCCGTCATCCCGGCGATTCAGCTCCGGCGGAGCTGGGTAGGTGTTCAGGCATGTGGATCGCGGTGAGCACCCCAGTGGCCCTCCTGATCGCTACCGTCCTGATGGAGCGGTTCGAGCGACGATGCACGCTGACGCCGGCCGCGCAGGGCGAACCGGCCGAGCTGCCGGCTTCGGGCGGCGCCACCCGCGTCCGTCCTTTGTAGACTCCGAGCGGTCTCCCCGCTGCCCGGTGCGCCTGTGATCCACGTCTCACTCCCCTTCGTCGAGAACCCCGGGCCCGCCCCGCGGCGACTGACGAAGCAGATCCGGCGAACCCCGGATCCAGGGAGGAGCACACCATGCGCAGCAGGACCACCCGCACGGTGACCGGGCTGGCCGCCGCGGCGGCGCTCGTCACGGCGGTGAGCATCGGGATCGCCGGCGGCGCGTCGGCGGAACCGGGGACCACGGAGGGGATCATGACCACACAGCCACCCCAGGGTGCGCGCGCCACCGTCCAGGTGACGCCGAACCCAACGACCCACCGTGGCCAGGAAGTGACGATCACCGGCAACTGCGGCGGGGGCACCGGCCTGAAGTCCGTCCTCGGCGGCTTCCCGGAGCACCCGGCGCTGGAGAACATCCGGATCGTCGACGCCGGACCGGACCACTTCGTCGCCAAGGCGACCGTGTCGCAGCACATCGGCAACGGCGTCGGACCGGTCTTCGTCGACTGCGGCGGCGAAGCGGGAGTGACACTTCTGGTCACCCACGTCTAGTGCGAACGGGCCCGCTCACCGGCCGGGTTCCGGTGAGCGGACCATTTCGCGGAATTCAGCAGGTCTTCCACGCGAAGTGGTAAATCGTGTCGACACTCGCATGTTCGGAATCCATTTCGATGTAACTCGTTCCCGAAGAGGTACCCGCGTCCGCGCGCAGTTCCGCATTGATGTTCAGGTTGCGGTCCTCACCGCACGGGGCGAACACGAGTGCCGCGACGTCGGTGGTGTCGGTCGCGCGCCACACGCCGTGGAACGGGCCCGGGTAGGTGTGGCGCACCCGGGCGGTCGGCGACGTGCCGGCGAAGTAGTAGTTGGCCTGCTCGAGCGCGCTCGCCCCGCTCTCGATGTGCGCGAAACCGCGGTACTCCGCCTCGGCGATCGCGTACGTGAACCCTTGCGGGACATGGACGAGCACGTTGATCTGGCAGTTCTTCCGGGCGTCGAGCGCGGACGCGCCACCGCCGGCCTTGGCGGTGAAGTTCGTGTAGTGCACCGTGAACGACGTGTTGTCGGAGGCGACGTCGGCCGTCGCCGTGGCCGTGCCCGCCGGGCAGCCCGAGCCGTTGATGGTCTTGACGTCGAGCGTGATCTTTTCGGTCGGAGCCGACGTCGCCGGGGAATCGACGGGTGCGGCGAGGGCGGACAGAACCATTCCGGCTACGACCAACATACCGAGCATGACGCTCCTCCAAATGGGCCACGGTGCCTTTTGATCACGATGATCGCGCGCGGAACGGATCGTAGCGCGATCGCAACCTTTCCGACGGCCACTGAACGGAGTAACACGACGACGCGGAGTGCGGGAAATCCATTTCCCGCATTTTATCGCTGCACTACTTGATTGCGTCGGACAATCAACGGTCCGAACTGGTCCGGACCACTGGGTGCCGGAGCGAATACGGCGGGATCGTCCCGCCGAGCAGCGCTTCGGCGTCCAGCGTGGCCGCACCGCTCCCCCGCTCCGCGAACCGCCGCGCCACCAGCGCGCCCGGGTCGTCGACGACGTCCGCGCGGCCGCTCAGGAACGCCCACTCGTGCTCGTCGGAACCGAAGTACAGCACTGTCCCGAACACTTCGCGGAACCGCTGCCACGACGAGCGCAGCGTCTCGTTGCGCCACAGCGTCGGGCAGCCCGCTTGGCAGGTCACCACACCGCCGGGGGCGAGGACGCGTGCGCACCGGCCGAGGAAGTCCGTGCCGTACAAGCGGTTGTGCTGCGCGTCCGGGTCGGTGTTCTCGTCCGGCAGGTCGATCACGACGACGTCGTAGGTGTCGCCGCGGGCCTCGGCCGCGGCGAGGAACGCCCAGCCGTCCTCATAGGACACCCGGACCGGCCCGTCGCCGCGCGCGAGGTCCGCGGTCGTGTAGCCGTAGGGCAGGTGCTCGGCGCAGGCCCGCACGGCCTGCTCGTCGATGTCGACGTGGTCGACGACCGTCGCGCCCGCGGCGACCGCCAGTTCGGAGGCGACCCCCTCGCTCGACCCGATGATCAGCACCCGCCGCACCCGCTCGGCCAGCAGGAGCGCCGGCACCATCAGGGCCTCGTGGTACACGAGCTGGCTCGCTTCGGTGCTCTGCCGTTCGCCGTCGCAGAACAGCGAAATCCCCTGCGCGGTCTTCCCGATCAGCACCTCCTGGTACGGCGTGCGCGCGTGGAAGCGCACGTCGCCGACCTCCCAGACGCGGGTGAGGCCGGCGCCGAGGGGTTCGTGGATCAGGGGCATCAGCGTTCTCCCCGGTGCAGGACGGACAGGTGGACCGAAGCGGCGTCCAGCGCTTTCGCCAGCAGCCGCAGCGCGTGTTCGGGGTCGGCCCGCGACCCGCAGGTGAAGACGTCGGCGAACAACGAGCCGTGCTCGGGGTAGGTGTGCACGGACGCGTGCGACTCGGCGAGCAGCGCGATCACCGTGGCCCCCTGCGGCACGAACCGCTTGGCCACGACGTCGACGACCGTCGCGCCCGCCTCCGTCACCGCCGCCCGCAGCAGTTCGCCGAGGCGCGCGGCGTCGTTCAGCAGGCCCGGGTCGACGCCGTGCAGCTCGGCGAGGACGTGGCGCCCGGTGAACCGGCCGATCTCAGGCATCGCCCCACCGCCCCAGGCAGTAGGTGCGCAGCGGCTCGATCCCGTTGAACCCGACCGACGCGTAGCTCGCGGTGTAGGCGCCGGTGCCCGGCAGGTCGAGCCGGTCACCGGTCGTCAGGGACAGCGGCAGCTCGTACGGCGTCCGCTGGTAGAGGACGTCGTCGCCGTCGCAGGTCGGTCCGGCGAGCACCACCGGCCCGCGCGGACCACCGGGCGTGGTCACCGGCTCGAACCGGTACGCGATCGCCTCGTTCTCGGCCTCGGCGAGCCCGTTGTAGCGCCCGAGGTCGAGGTACACCCAGCGCCGCTCGCCGCGCTGCGCGACCAGCACGACCTCGGTCCGGAGCAGGCCGGCGTCGGCGACGAGCACCCGGCCCGGCTCCAGCATCAGCTCCGGCTGCTCGCCCGCGAAGTGCGTGTCGAGCGCCGACGCGATCGTCGCCGCGTACGCGTCCAGCGCGGGCACCGCGGTCCGGTGGGTGGTCGCGAAGCCGCCGCCGAGGTTGAGCCGGGTCATCGCGACGCCCTGCGCCGCGGCCTCGGCGAACAGCTTCGCCGCCGTGGCGATCCCGATCTCCCACGCGCCGGGGTCCGGCTGCTGCGACCCGACGTGGAAGGCGATCCCGGGCCGCAGCCCGAGCGCGGCCGCGCGCAGCACGAGGTCGAGGGCCTCGGCCGGCTCGCAGCCGAACTTCCGGCCGAAGGGCGTCACCGAGTCCGGCGCGTCGAGCAGCACGCGGATCGACACGGCCGACCCCGGCGCGTGTGCGGCGAGGTGCTCGACGTCGGCCGCGGCGTCCGAAGTGAACTCGCGGACACCGCGGCCGAAGGCGTAGGCGATGTCGCGGGGCTTCTTGATCGGGTTCCCGTAGGCGAGGTCCGCCGGGGCCACGCCGCGGTCCAGGCACAGCGCGAGCTCGGCGGGCCCGGCGACGTCGAAGCCGAGCCCGGCGGCCACCAGCGCGTCGAGCACCGGCGGCGCCGGGTTGGCCTTGACCGCGTACCGGATCAGCGCGCCCGGGAACGCCGCGCGGACCTCGCGCGCCCGGGCCGCGACGGCGTCGGTGTCGACGACGAGGCACGGGGTCGGCGGGTCCCGTTCGTCGAGGAACCGGCGGAGGGGGTCGGCGCACACGGCGCCAGTGTCGCAAACGGCGTCAGACGAACCGCCACAGGTGGTCCGGTGTGCCGTTGTCGTCCCACTGGGTCACCTGCGCGCCGTCCGCCGTGGACTGCTGGTCGACCGCCATCACCTTGCCGCTGCGGACGTTGGCGAGCTTCGACCAGCCACTGCCCGCGTCGACGATCCGCCAGTTGTGGTCGGGGGTGCCGTTGTCCTGGAACTGCTGGACGTGGGCGCCGTTGTCGAGGCTCTGGTCGTGCACCGCGAGGACCTTGCCGCTGTTGCGGTTGACGATCCGGACGGTGCCGTCGCCGTTGTCGACCACGGCCCAGAGGTGGTCGGCCGAGCCGTTGTCCGACCATTGGGTCACTTCGGCCGTGTCGGCCAGTGACATGTTCGACACGGCGAGCACCTTGCCCGACCGCTGGTTCTGCAGCTTCCGCCAGACCGTCGCCGACGCCGCCGGGCGCGTCAGCAGGGCCAGGTAGCCACCGGCGACCGGCCGGGCCTGGAAGCCCCGCTGGGTGGCGTCGGCGACGACGTACCAGTCGCTGAACGGCACCCGCTGCGGCGTCACGTTCGCGTAGCTGTAGACGCCTTCGACCAGCGAAGCGCGGATGTTCGGCTGGTCGGTGAGCCAGGCGGCGGTCCACAGCTCCCAGTCGGCCTTCGTGTAGTTGTTGCGGGGGTCGAGCAGGACGCCGTGGGCGCCGACGCGGCCCTGGTACCAGGCCGCTTCCTGGGCGGCGACGCCGGACGGGACCAGGTCGAGGCCGAGCACGCGGTCGGCGAAGCCGTTGTACTTCAGGCTCCACGTGCCGGGCTGGTCGTAGGCGAGCTTGAGGTGCTGGTTCGACGTGTCCTGGGCGAGGGTGACCCACTGGCTGATGTAGCTCCGGGACGTCGAGCGGTAGCGCTGGACGTCGGCGGTGTTGCCGACGGCGGCGGCGATGACGCCCATCGCGCCGACGCCGATGATGCCCTTGAGCGCGAGGTTGGCGCTGTGGGCGATGAAGCCGGTGAAGTCGTCGGTCTGGTTCTGGAACCCGGGGTCGAGGGTGGTGCCGACCAGGTACTCGGCCCACTGCCGCAGGATCCGGTAGTGGGTGTTCGCGAAGGCGACGGCGTCGGCCGACGGGAGCCGCTGGACCAGCGCGGCGGCCATGATCAGCAGGTTGGCCGACTCCTCGACCGGCATGCTCTCCTCGTTGCCGTCGTTGTGCCCGGTCGCGTCCGGGTAGTGGGTGCCGAGGTCGTGCTCGGCGAACTGCATCGGCCAGCCGCCGCGCTCGGCGTAGTCGAGCAGCGGCTCCAGGATCAGCCGCAGATACGCCGCGGAAAGGTAGAGGTAGGCGGGGAACGCCGGGTAGGTGACGTCCACTGTGGACATGTTGCCGTTGGAGGAGATCTCCTTGAGGAAGCCCCACGGCGCGCCGCCGCGGTCGACCAGTTCGGTGCCGCCGAAGGCCTGGCGCAGCGCGAGCGCGCAGATCCCGGCGTAGTGCTCGCCGGTCGTGCCGCCGCCGGCCGCCGCGACGGCGTCGTCGTGCAGGCGCTGGTCGATCGCGGTCGCCGCCGCCAGGGCGGCCGCGTAGTCGTTGCCGAACCAGACGGCCATGTCCGGCCAGCTGCTCCAGTAGTGCGTCCACCAGGGGTTCAGCTGGGTGCCGAGGTAGCGGACGGCGGGTGTGCAGACGTGGCCGATCGAGAGCGTGAACGGTGCCGAGGTGCCGCCGGCGGGGATCGTGCCGAGGTTCTTGTTGAAGGCCAGCACCGGCCAGCGGTCGTTGATGGCGCGTGGCTGGGCGGTGTCGCTGGTGTTGTTCAGGGTGCCTTGGCCGGCCGAGGCGGCGCGCACGACGGTGTCCTGCCCGATCTGCCAGCTCGTCCCGGACGTCGGCGCGGCGAGCACGAGCCGGCCCCAGCTCGCCTGGTCGCCGCTCTCCTGCAGGACGCCCGGGCTCGCCGGGGTGCAGCTGAGCAGCGTGTAGCCGCCCGCCTGCTGCTGGGTCCAGGTGACCGGGGTCGAGGTGGTCCCGTGCACCCACTCGGCGGAGGTGTCGAAGTGCAGGTCGACGGTGTGGGCGCGGCCGTCGGCGCTGGCGGCCTGGAGGGTCACGTAACCGAAGGGGACGCACTGGCGCTGCAGGTTCGCCGGGTCGACCGGCGAGAAGAACGTGACGGTGAGGTTCACACCGCCGCCGGTGAGGACGTAGGTCGAGCGCGTGCCGGTGACCTGCAGGCTGACCTGGGTCATCGTGGTGAGCGCCGGTCCGTTCGGGAGGGCGGGCTGACCGGCGAAGACGTAGGCGGCGCCGTCGATGCGGGCGAGGCCGCAGAGGGCGGTGATGTGCCCGGTCCAGAAGCTCGACCAGGTGCCGGCGAGGGTGTCGGCGGGCTGCCAGGTGGACAGGTAGGGCGAGCGGACGACGAGCGGGGTGGCGGGCGGCCGGATCGGGCTGAAGGTACCGGCGGCGGCCGCGGTCCCGGGCAGCCACAGCGCGGCGGCGACGGCCGCGGCGGTGCCGCCGGCGAGCCGGAGCAGATCCCGGCGGGTGAGTTCTCGGGAGGACATCGGTGGCCCCTTTCACGGGCTGGTGGGCTCGTGCGGGGATAACTTTTACATCGTTGGTACAACGTTGTAAATCCGCCGTTGGTCGGTGTGGTGGCGGGGTGACGGACCACTCGGGGCGCAGGTCCGGTGCGTTTTTCGGGCGGCGGGGCGGCCGAGGGTCCCACCCCGATGTCTTGAATGAGTCATTCAGGGCGCCAGAGGTCCTGAATGAGTCATTCAAGACGTTCGGAAGTCGGGGCGGGGCGGTGAGGCGCGGCGGGTGGGGCGGGGCGGAGCGGGCGGGCCGGGGCGGGCGGGCCGGGGCGGGCGGGGCGGTGAGGCGCGGCGGGC
>NZ_FNUJ01000005.1 GCF_900107925.1 Amycolatopsis pretoriensis
TCCAAGATCATGCTCGAGCGCGCCCGCGCGAACGAGAAGATCAAGTGGAAGCTGAACTCGCAGATCACCGGCGTGGTCGGCGACGGCAAGGTCGAGGGCCTGCAGCTCAAGGACACCAAGGACGGCTCGGAGTCGACGCTGGACGTGTCGGGCTTCTTCGTCGCGATCGGCCACGACCCCCGCAGCCAGCTGGTGAAGGGGCAGGTCGACCTGGACGAGGACGGCTACGTCGTCACCCAGGGGCGGACGTCCTACACCAACCTCGACGGCGTGTTCGCGGCCGGCGACCTGGTGGACCGCACGTACCGGCAGGCGATCACCGCCGCCGGTTCCGGGTGCAGTGCCGCGATCGACGCGGAACGATGGCTCGCGGAGCACGGCGAATCGGACGCGCACGAGGCGGCCGAGCTCGTCGGCGGCGGCTACGGCGCGGGCACCAACTGACTTTCCGGCGCAACACACCCCTTGGAGGAGAAAACCATGGCCAACACCGTCAAGGTGACCGACGCGACGTTCGTCGACGAGGTCCTGACCAGCGAGAAGCCCGTTCTGGTCGACTTCTGGGCCACCTGGTGCGGCCCGTGCAAGATGGTCGCCCCGGTGCTCGAGGAGATCGCGGCCGAGAACGGCGAGAAGCTGACCATCGCCAAGATCGACATCGACGAGAACCCGAACACGCCGCGTGACTACCAGGTGATGTCCATCCCGACGCTGATCCTGTTCCAGGGCGGCAAGCCGGTGAAGCAGATCGTCGGCGCCAAGCCGAAGGCCGCGCTGCTGTCGGACCTCGCCGACGTTCTCTGAGTTCCAGTACTCCCGGCGGACCCGGGGCCTGCGAGAACCCTCTTGCGGACCCCGGGTCCGTCGCCGTTCAGGGGAATGTGACCGGTGTGGGTGAATCGAGCGTGACCGGGGCCACCAGGGGTACTCCACGATCGGGCTCTTGACTGACCTACCGGGCCTACGCTGTCACCGAGAGTTGGCAAGGCACAATAGAGGACCTGGGCCCGTCCCAGCGAAGGTTTTCTTGCCCCGCACCGAGCCCCCCGACTCGGTGCCCTAGGAAAGAGCGAGGAGTGCATGCGGGTACTCCGCCGCGGTGACGCCGGTCCGGACGTCGCCGAAATCAGGTCCATCCTGGCCGGGATGGATCTGCTCCCGCCGGTCACCGGTACCGACGCCTACGACACGTTCGACGTCGCCGTCGAGCACGCCGTCCGTGCCTTCCAGCAGCGCCGTGGGCTGATGACCGACGGCATCGTGGGTCCGGCGACCTTCCAGGCGCTCAAGGGCGCCAGCTACCACCTGGGCAGCCGCCCGCTGTCGTACATGATCGCGTCGCCGGTGCACGGCGACGACGTCTTCACGCTGCAGGAGCGGCTGACCGAGCTCGGTTTCGACGCCGGCCGCCCGGACGGCTACTTCGGCCCCGCCACCGAGCGCGCGCTGAAGACGTTCCAGCGCGACATGCGCCTGACGCCGGACGGCATGTGCGGCCCGGCGACCATCCGCGAGCTGCACCGCCTGTCCTCGCCGCGGGCCAGGGGCGGGCGCCCCGTGTTCCTGCGCGAGCAGGAGCAGGTGCGCCAGGCCGGTCCGCGCCTGCGCGGCAAGCGCATCGTGATCGACCCGGGCCACGGCGGCGACGACCTCGGCGTGGTCGCCGGCGGCCTGCGCGAAGCCGACATCGCCTGGGACCTCGCGCGCCGCCTCGAAGGCCGGATGAAGGCCACGGGCATGGAGGCGCTGATCTCCCGCGGCCCGAACCACAGCCCGACCGAGCTGGAACGCGCCAAGTTCGCCAACGACGCCGGCGCGGACCTGTTCCTGTCCCTGCACAGCGACAAGAACCCGTCGCCGCGCGCGCAGGGTGTCGCGAGCTTCCACTTCGGCAACGGCAACGGCACGACGTCCACGGTGGGCGAGCTGCTGGCCGGCTTCATCCAGCGTGAGGTCGCGGCCCGCACGGGCCTGCAGGACAACCGCACGCACTACAAGTCGTGGGACATCTTCACCCGCACCCGCTGCCCGGCGGTCCGGATCGAGATCGGTTACCTGACGAACCCGGACGACGCCCGCAAGCTCGGCGACCCGGCGTTCCGCGACATCGTCGCGGAGGGCATCCTGATCGCCGTCAAGCGCCTGTACCTGCTCGGCGAAGGCGACCAGCCGACGGGAACGTTCACGTTCGCCGACGTCCTGGCGCACGAGCTCGCCAAAGCCGAATAGGGCCGACCACAACCCCTAGCGGCTCACCTTCACCTGCTCCACCACCCCTGGGGACGCACGCGCTGCGTCCCCAGGTTCGTGGGCAGTCATCCACAGCTTTTCCACCGCTCCTAGCAGCGCTCTGTGGATAACTCGGCACTTCTTCCACAGTTGTGCACACGCGTGTTTCAGCCGTGCTCGAGCACGGGAGCAAACGTTTGCGGGGTGGGTCAGGCGCGGCCGAGGCTGGGCTCGGCCGTCGTGATCGTCACCTGGCCGAGCAGCCGTTCCAGCGCCGCCTCGACGTCTTCCTTCCAGGTGATCGCCGACCGCAGCTCCAGCCGCAAGCGCGGCCACTTCTGGTGCGGGCGGACCGTCTTGAAGCCGACGCTCTGGAGGAACGCCGCCGGCAGCACGCAGCTGTGGCCGCCGTCCGGGTCGGTCTCGTCGGGGCGGGCGTCGCCGAACGCCTCGATCGCGCGGACACCGCGCTTGGTCAGGTCCTTGGCGACCGCCTGGACGAGCATCCGGCCGAGGCCGCCGCCGCGGAACTCCGGGAGGACCTGGAACGCCGTCAGCAGGATCGCGTCCGCGCTCGGCGGGGACGTCGGGAAGGCCAGCGAGCGCGGGACGGCGTTCGGCGGGGCGTACAGCACGAACCCGACCGGCAGCGTGTCGCTGTAGACGATGCGGCCGCAGGAACCCCACTCGAGCAGGACGCTGGAAACCCAGGCTTCCTTCTCGACCTCGGTGGCGCCGAACTCCTCGGCCTGGTTCTTCAGGTGCGGGGCCAGTTCCCAGTACACGCACCTGCGGCAGCTCTTGGGCAGGTGCTCCAGGTTGTCCAGTGTGACGCCCACGACGCGACGCGACACCCGCGACCTCCCCTGACCTGCTTCTCCCGACCGGCCGCCCGGTCGTCAAGCCGCGTCTGACCACGGCACGAACACGGGAGCCATGGTCGAGGATAGGCGGATGTGACGAGCGCCGAAAGGCCAGGGGTACCGGATGGGTGCCCGGTTACACTCGACAGGATCTATATCCATCGAGCCCCGGGTGAATCGTCGATGACCGAGAACCGCCCCAGCAAGCCGCAGAGCGGCCGCCAGAACCTCGACCCGCACCTCGAGCGGTACGCCGCGCGCACCGCCGGGATGACCGCCTCGGAGATCCGAGCGCTGTTCGCGGTCGCCAGCCGGCCCGAGGTGGTTTCGCTGGCCGGCGGCATGCCGAACCTGGCGGCGCTCCCGCTCGACACGCTCTCGGCGCAGGTGGCGGAGATCATCGCCGAGGACGGCCTCGTCGCGCTGCAGTACGGCTCGGCGCACGGCGTGCCGGTGCTGCGCGAGCAGATCTGCGAAATCATGGCCCTGGAGGGCATCAAGGCCCACCCGGACGACGTCGTGGTGACCGTCGGCTCCCAGATGGGCCTGGACATGGTCACGCGGCTGTTCTGCGACCCGGGTGACGTCGTGATCGCCGAAGGCCCGTCGTACGTCGGCGCGCTGGGCTCGTTCGCCGCGTACCAGGCGCAGGTCGTGCACGTGGCCATGGACGACCAGGGCCTGGTGCCGTCGCTGCTGCGCGAGGCGCTCGACCGGACGGAGAAGGCCGGCCGCCGGGTCAAGTTCCTCTACACGATCCCGAACTTCCACAACCCCGCCGGCGTCACGCTGGCCGTCGAACGCCGCGCGGAGATCCTCGAGATCTGCCGCGAACACGGTGTCCTCGTCGTCGAAGACAACCCGTACGGGTTGCTCGGCTTCGACGGCCAGACGTACCCGGCGCTGCGCTCGACCGACCCCGACAACGTCGTGTACCTCGGTTCGTTCTCGAAGACGTTCGCGTCGGGCCTGCGCGTCGGCTGGGTGCTCGCGCCGCACGCCGTGCGCGAGAAGCTCGTGCTGGCCGCGGAGTCGGCCACGCTGTGCCCGCCGACGTTCAACCAGATGATCGTGTCGCGCTACCTGGCCACGCACGACTGGAAGGGCCAGATCAAGAAGTTCCGCGAGAACTACCGCGACCGGCGCGACGCGATGCTGTCCGCGCTGGAGCAGTACCTGCCCGCGGGCTGCTCGTGGACCAAGCCGGACGGCGGGTTCTACGTCTGGGTGACGGTGCCGGAAGGCGTCGACACGAAGGCGATGCTGCCGCGCGCGGTGACCGCGCGGGTGGCGTACGCGTCCGGAACCGGCTTCTACGCCGACGGGTTCGGCAGCCGTCAGATGCGGCTGTCCTACTGCTACCCGACGCCGGAGCGCATCCGCGAGGGCGTGCGGCGGCTGGCCGCCGTGCTGGAGTCCGAAATGGACCTCGCGCGCACCTTCGGTAGCGTGACCTCGCGCCAGATCCAGGGACCGCAGAACCCGTCCCCGGACACGGTCTAGTTCTTTTCAGCTAAGGAGTTTCCACGGTGGTCGACCGTACCGTTGCCGTGCTCGCCGGCGGGCTTTCGCACGAACGCGACGTCTCGCTGAGGTCCGGGCGACGGCTCTCCGCGGCGCTCAAGTCCGAGGGCCTCGGCATCGAGGAGTGGGACACCGACGCCGGGTTGCTGGAGCGCCTGCGCACCCAGCGGCCGGACGCGGTCGTCGTCGCGCTGCACGGCGGCGAGGGCGAGAACGGCTCGGTGCAGACGGTCCTGGAGATGCTGGACGTGCCGTTCGTCGGCACCGGCTCCCAGGGCTGCCGCCGCGCGTGGGACAAGCCGACGGCGAAGGCGCTCATCGAGAACGCCGGGTTCACGACACCCGGCTGGGTGGTGCTGCCGCACAGCACGTTCCGCGAGCTCGGCGCGCAGGCGGTCCTCGACGCGATGGTGGAGCAGCTCGGCCTGCCGCTGATCCTCAAGCCCGACCAGGGCGGCTCGGCGCTCGGCACCCAGGTGGTCCGCGAGGCGGCGGAACTGCCGGCGGCGATGGTCGGCTGCTTCGCCTACGGCGACACGGTGCTCGCGGAGCGGTTCGTCGACGGCGTCGAGGTGGCCGTGACGGTCATCGAGGGCGAGAACGGACCCGAGGCCCTGCCGGCGGTCGAGATCGTGCCGGAGAGCGGCGTGTACGACTACACGGCCCGCTACACGGCCGGCCTGACGGACTTCTTCACCCCGGCCCGCCTGGACGACGCCGCGGCCAAGGCGGTGGCCGAGCTGGCCGTCGCCGCGCACCGCGTGCTCGGCCTCCGGGACATCTCCCGCACCGACGCGGTCGTCGCGTCGGACGGAACGGTGTACTTCCTCGAAGTGAACCCGTCGCCGGGGCTGACCGAGACGTCGACGGTGCCGATGGCGATCGAAGCCGCGGGCAAGTCTCTCGGCACGGTGTTCGGCGAACTCATCGGGCGCGCGATTTCTCGCTGACCCCTCGCACGCGAAAGGCCGCCTCGGAGCTTCCGTGGCGGCCTTTTCGTGTCGCGGTTGATCATCACCGGTTGTGGTCACCGCGATCGCGTCGAGCAATCATCACCGTGACGAAACACCCCGGGGTGATCCCTAATCGGTTTTCGGTGTCTGATTCGTCCCATTCGCATCGATGATCGCGACGATCCGCTCGAGGTCGTCGACCGAGCCGAACTCGAGCGTGATCCGGCCCTTGCGGCGGCCGAGGTCGACCTTCACCCGCGTGTCGAACCGGTCCGAAAGCCGGTTCGCGAGCTCCTGCAACCCGGGCGCCTGGATCGGCTTGCGCGGCGCGGGCTTCGGCTTGGCCGGCTTCTCGCTCTTCTTGAGCGTGACGGCTTCCTCGGTCGCCCGGACCGACATGCCCTCCGCGACGATGCGGGCGGCGAGCTCTTCCTGGCTGTCGGCGTCCTCCAGCGAGAGCAACGCGCGGGCGTGACCGGCGGACAGGACGCCCGCGGCCACCCGGCGCTGCACCGGCAGGGGGAGCTTGAGGAGCCGGATCGTGTTGGTGATGACCGGCCGGCTGCGGCCGATCCGGCTCGCCAGCTCCTCGTGCGTGACCGCGAACTCGTCGAGCAGCTGCTGGTAGGCCGCCGCCTCTTCGAGGGGGTTCAGCTGGACGCGGTGGATGTTCTCCAGGAGCGCGTCACGCAGCATCGACTCGTCGGCGGTCTGCCGGACGATCGCCGGGATCGCTTCGAGCTCCGCCTGCTGTGACGCGCGCAGCCGGCGCTCGCCCATGACGAGCTCGTACTCGTCGTTCCCGAGCTCGCGGACGACGATGGGCTGCATGAGCCCGAACTCGCGGATCGAGTGCTCGAGTTCGGCGAGCGCGTCTTCGTCGAAGACCTGCCGCGGCTGCTTCGGGTTCGGCTTGATCGAGCTGACCGGGATCTCGCGGTAGACGGCGCCGGCGACCTCGCCGCCGTGCGTCTTCGCCTGGCCGTTGGCCGCGAACCAACCCTTGTCCTCGGCCGCCTTCTTGTCCGCCGCAGCGCCGTCAGCGGGCGCCGGCAGCGGACCGCTGCCGGTCGCCGGCCCCGTCGGGATGAGGGCGGCGAGGCCGCGCCCCAGCCCTCCTCTGCGCTCCGTCATGTCGAACTACCCTTCTCCATCTGCGCACCGCGTTCGGCGATCTCCTTGGCCGCGTCCACGTAACTCATCGCACCGCGCGAACCAGGATCGTAAGCGAGGACGGTCTGGCCGTACCCGGGCGCCTCGGAGACCTTCACGCTGCGGGGGATGACCGTCTTCAGGACCGTGTCGCCGAAGTGGTTGCGCACCTCGTTCGTCACCTGGTCGGCCAGCTTGGTCCGGCCGTCGTACATGGTGAGGAGGATCGTCGAGACGCGCAGCTCGCGGTTGAGGTGCTGCTGCACGAGCTCGATGTTGCTCAGCAGCTGCCCGAGCCCTTCCAGCGCGTAGTACTCGCACTGGATCGGGATGAGCACCTCCTGCGCGGCGACCATCGCGTTGACCGTCAGCAGGCCGAGCGAGGGCGGGCAGTCGATGAAGACGTAGTCGACGCCGATCTCGTCGAGGATCTCCGAGGAGATGGCCTCCTTGAGCCGGGACTCGCGGGACGCCATCGAGACGAGCTCGATCTCGGCGCCGGCGAGGTCGATCGTGGCGGGGACGCAGAAGAGGTTGGGGGACTGCTCGGTGGGCTGCGCGGCGTCCGCGAGCGTCACCTCGCCGATGAGCACCTCGTAGATGGAGGGCGTCCCGGACCGGTGGTCGACGTCGAGCGCGGTGCTCGCGTTGCCCTGCGGGTCGAGGTCGACGACGAGCGTCTTGAGCCCGTGGACGGCGAGCGCGGCGGCGAGGTTGACCGTGCTCGTGGTCTTGCCGACGCCGCCCTTCTGGTTGGCGACGGTCAGCACGCGGCGGCGACCGGGGCGGGGGAGTTCCCCTTCCTTCGGGTGCAGCAGACGCGCGGCGCGGGCGGCTTCTTCGGCGATCGGGGTCCAGCCCACGTCGGGGGTGGTCTCCGTGGAGTCGGACGGCGGGGGATTCACCGGTCTCGACACCTCCTCCATGTAGACGTCTGGTCGGTGGTCGAGTCGCGCGGTTTCACGTGGAACACGGCGACCCGTTAACGCTTCCTGCTCCGCGCCTTCGGCTTGCCAGCTGAGGGGAGGCGACGGATCTTCACAACCGTGCTGGGGACCTCCAGTACGGCGGCACCGCATTCGACGATCAGCGGGTCGGCCCCGCCGGCCTTGCGAATGGCGGCACCGTCCCGCTCGATCTCGTCCGCCGCGCCGGCGCCCTTGAGAGCGACCAGGAAGCCATCGGGACGAACGAGCGGCAAGCACCAGTCCGCGAGCCGGGCGAGCGGGGCGACCGCGCGAGCGGTGACGATGTCGGCGCCACCGTGCTGCTCACGCACAGGCCGCTCCTCCGCGCGTCCACGGACGATGGTGATCGGGAGTTCCAGCTTCTCGGCCACCTCGGCCAGCCAGTCCACCCGGCGGGCCATCGGTTCGAGCAAGACGATATCGAGGTCCGGTCGCGCGATCGCGAGCGGTACTCCCGGAAGCCCGGCACCCGACCCGACATCGACGACGCGGGCACCCTCGGGCATCTGCTCGCCGATGACGGCCGAGTTGAGGACGTGCCGCTCCCACAGCCGCTCGACCTCCCGCGGCCCGATCAGCCCACGCTCGACACCGTGCCGCTCGAGGAGTTCGACGTACCCAGCCGCTTGGTCCACCCGCGAACCGAACACCCGCTCCGCCGCGGCCCGCACCGTCGCCGCGGCCTGATCCAAGCTCACTCCGCCTACTCCTCGTCCGCGCGTTTCACGTGAAACGCGCTCCGTCGATTGTCCCCGATGCCGAGCCGAAAACGAGCCGACAGTCCGCAGATGTGCAGAACTCCACTCACCCGGCGGCGGTTCCACGTGAAACAACGCAGCTGTGACTCACCCGCGGCGCACACCGGCCGCCAGTTCCACGTGAAACATCACCGCTGTAATTCGCTCGGCGGTAGCTCCGCGTTCCGCAGCCGGATCCCGCTGAACCCGAGCGAGCTGCTGCCGCGGCGTCCACGAACGGCCACAGGTTCCGCACCACCCTCAGCTCGATCCCCGCCTCCTCGTGCAGCCCGAGGAGGTCGCCGACCGGCGAAGGTGGACCCAGCGGCGAGACCGGTTCGGTCGCGACCATCGCGTGCACCCGATCGGCGCCGAGCCACGCGAGGTCTGCGTCCGTCGCCGACAGCACCGCCGACGCCATCGCCCCTCGGACACTGACGCGGGAACCAGTGGTCCGGCGCCCGCTCCGAGCCGACCGCCCAGCAGACGACCTCACCGGGAGCCGGGCGCATGGCACAAAAGAAGCGGCCCCACCTGACCGAGTCAAGTGGGGCCGCTCCGGTGGAACCGAGTCTCAGGACTCCGGGAAGATCACCACGCGGCGCTTCGGGTCCTCGCCCTCGCTCTCGCTCGTGACGCCGGACACCGCCGCCACCGCGTCGTGGACGACCTTGCGCTCGAACGGGCTCATCGGCTGCAGCCGCACCCGCTCGCCGCTCTGCAGCACCGACTCCGCCGTCGAGCGGCCGAGCTCGCGCAGCTCCTCGCGGCGGTCCGAGCGCCAGCCCGCGATGTCCAGCATCAGCCGGCTGCGCGAGCCGGTCTCCTGCTGGACCGCCAGGCGGGTCAGCTCCTGCAGCGCCTCGAGCACCGTGCCGCGCGGGCCGACGAGCTTCTCGAGGTCCTCACCGCCGTCGATGCTCACGATCGCGCGGCCGGCTTCGACGTCCAGATCGATGTCACCGTCGTAGTCGAGCAGGTCCAGCAGGCGCTCGAGGTAGTCGCCGGCGATGTCGCCCTCCTGAACCAGGATGTCGTCACCGCCCGCCTTCTCCTCGCCCGCCGCATCCGCCGCCGCGGCCGGGGTCACGTCGTCCTTATCGGCGTCGATCGTGTCGATCGTCTCCGACATCATTCGTCTCCTCTCCGAACCGGTCGCGCCTCAGCGGCGCTTCCGGCCCGACTTCCTGGTCGAGTCTTTGAGAAGGCCCGGCACCCCCGTGCCGTTGTCCTTCGAGCCGTTCTGGCCGTTCGTGTCGGCCGGGGCCGGAGCCGCGTCCGCCGCCTTGGGGGTCTCCGCCGAGGGCGCCGTGGTCTGCGCGAAGCCGTGGGCCGAGCCCGCCTTCGTGACCTTCTTCTGCGAGCCGCCCTGGGCCGGCTGGTTCTTTTTCTGCTGGACCGGCTTCTGGCCGACCTTCGGCGCGGTCGGCTTCTGCCCCGGCTTCGGGCCGAGCGACGCGCGCTTCTCCGCGGCCTCCGCCTTGCGGGCCGCCTCTTCCTTGTCGATCTTCGTGTAGACGAGGCGCTGCTGCATCAGGGTCCAGCCGTTGTTCGCCAGCCAGTAGAAGAGGAGGCCGAGCGGGAACAGCGCACCGAAGACGAGGACACCGAGCGGGAAGATGTACATCGTCAGCTTGTTCATGATCGCGGTCTGCGGGGTGGCCGACGCGGCGTTCTGCCGGGCCACCGAGTGCCGCGCGGTGAGGTGCGTGGCGATCGACGCGACGATCATCAGGGGCAGCGCGACCGGGAGCACGTTCCAGTGGAAGCCGACGTTCGTCGCGCCACCGCTGACGACCCCGACGCCGTTGTAGACGGCCTCACCGAGGTTGACGCCGAACAGCTTCGCGTTGACGTAGGACTCGACGTCGTGCTGGGTGAAGAAGTAGTTCTCGGTCTTCGGGCCACCACCGGGTGGCGGCATCGTGAACGCGCGCAGGACGTGGTTCAGGCCGATGAACACCGGGATCTGGAGCAGCATCGGCAGGCAGCTGCCCAGCGGGTTGACGCCGTGCTCGCGCTGGAGCTTCTGCATCTCCTGCGCCTGGCGCTGCTTGTCGTTCGCGTACTTCTTCTGGAGCTTCTTCATCTCCGGCGCGAAGTCCTGCATCTTCTTCATCGACCGGACCTGGTTCACGAACGGCTTGAACATGATGCCGCGGACCGTGAAGGTCAGGAAGATGATGCCGAGGATCCAGGAGATCGCCGCGGCTTCACCGAAGACGAACCCGAAGACCTTGTGCCAACACCAGAGGATGAAGGACACGGGGTAGTAGATGAAATCGAGCACTGCTGCTACTCCTCGATCGGTGTATCAGGTCGTCGGTGGCGCCACGAGAACTCCTCGGGCACGGGGTCGCGGCCGGGCGGTGTCCAGGGGCCGCAGCGCAACAGCCGGCGCAGCGCGAGGTAGGAGCCGCGGCCGGCACCGTGCCGGGTGAGGGCTTCGACTGCGTACGCGCTGCAGCTCGGGTAGAACCGGCAAGCCGGCGGGAGGAAGGGCGAGATCGCCTTGCGGTAGAGCTTGATGGGGAGCAACAGGACCCACGCGACGGGGCCGGGCCGCTGGGGCGCGGGCTCCAGGTCGTGTTCGTGGTCGTGCTCGGGGGTGGCTCGCATGCCGGTCACACCGCTGATCCGTGGTCGGGGTCCGCGTCGGCGGGACGCGTCGGGCGCGGGGCATCCCCGGCCGGACGGTGCGACGGCGTGAGTCCCAGCCGGCGCAGTGCGGCGTCGAGATCGGCTCCGAGCTCCGCGCTGGACGCGGACGCGGCCGGCGGTAATGCCCTAACGACCAACGCACTGCCGGGCGGCAGGGTTCCGAGCCGCGCCGAAACGAGGTGACGCAGCCGCCGGGTGACGCGGTGGCGGACCACCGAGTTCCCCACGGCCTTGCTCACCACAAAACCCGCCCTGGCCGCCGACGGCACAGCGTCGGCGGCCCCGGACGGGTCCGTGGTCAGCGCGTGGACGACGAGGCGGCGCTTGCCTGCCCGGGACCCGCGACGGAGAACCACGCGGAAATCCTCACTCCGCCGCAAACGTGCGGCAGCCGGCAGCACGGCGCGCCCCGACGTGCCGGATCAGGCGGACAGCGCGGCGCGGCCCTTGCGACGGCGGCCCGCCAGGATGGCCCGGCCGGCACGCGTGCGCATGCGCAGGCGGAAGCCGTGCGTCTTGGCGCGGCGGCGGTTGTTCGGCTGGAAGGTGCGCTTACCCTTGCTCACTGCTTCTCCTGTGTGTCGCGTCGGACGCCGGGGTTTCCGCCCCGTCGTCTGGCGTGTCGTGCGGGCGCACGGCAGTCTCTGGTGTCTCCTACCAACGTGTGGCCTCGTCACGACGAGCGACGACAACGTGGGCACGCGAATAGCACCCGTCGCATACGGGAGACTTTACGAGGGTACGCACCCCCGTCGGGCGGCCGGTAAGCACCCCCTCGGCCACGGTCCGCGACGGGCCGGTGGAGCCGAGATCATCGACGCCGGGGCACCGAATGGCAACACGCCGTACACCGTGAAATGCTTGCGACCCAGGATGCCTTGTGGCAGCGGGCGGGGCTTGTTAGCGTGCCTCTCTCGGGTCACCGGTCGAGGTGCACGAGTATCCGGGTGGTGGAGTGCCCACCGGCGTACGACGAGCCCGCAGGTGGCGTCGCCGCGGGTCGCCGTACATTAGTGCACAGCTGTGGACAACTATGTGGATATTCGCTGTGCCGATGCACACGCCGGTCCGCGAGGGGCGCCGGACCGCGTGACCAGGGGCGTCGGCCGTCCACGCCGACGAGGGGAGGGGAGCCGAACAGGTGTCGGAGCACCAGCACAATCTGGGCGTCATCTGGGAACAGGTGGTGCGCGAACTGTCCGACGGGACCCTGTCCCCGCAGCAGCGCGCCTGGATGCGCGTGACCCGACCGATCGGCCTGCTCGACGGCACCGCCCTGCTGGCGGCTCCCAGTGACTTCGCGAAGGAAGCGATCGAACGCGGCCTGCGCGGTGCGATCACCGACGCGCTCTCCCGGCGGCTCGGCCGCGCCATCTCGCTCGCGGTGAAGGTCGACAGCACCGAGGCGGTCGCCCCGGTTCCCGCTCCCCACTACGTGCCGTCACCCGGCCGGGTGGAAAACGGCGCCGTGGCCGAGCCGGCGCCCGTGCCGCGGCCGGGTCCCGGTCCGATGCTGCCGCCGCCGCGTCCCGAGCCGGCGCCGCCGCTGCCCCCACACCAGTCCGTCGCGCCGAAGCCCGACGACGGTGACGACACGGACGAAGAGGTGGACGAAGAAGGCGAAGCGCTCGCCGCCGTCCACGAGATCTGGCCGACGTTCTCCGGCCAGCCGATCGCCGGCCAGCCCTACACCGCGCCGGCGCAGCCGCAGACGTCGAAGACGAAGCTGAACGAGAAGTACACCTTCGACACGTTCGTCATCGGCGCGTCCAACCGCTTCGCCCACGCGGCCGCCGTCGCCGTCGCCGAAGCACCGGCCCGCGCGTACAACCCCCTTTTCATCTGGGGTGAGTCCGGGCTCGGCAAGACGCACCTGCTGCACGCGGTCGGCCACTACGCGCAACGGCTCTTCCCCGGCATGCGCGTCCGGTACGTCTCGACCGAAGAGTTCACGAACGACTTCATCAACTCGCTGCGCGACGACCGCAAGGTCGCGTTCCAGCGGCGCTACCGCGACATCGACATCCTGCTCGTCGACGACATCCAGTTCCTGGAAGGAAAAGAAGGTACGCAGGAAGAGTTCTTCCACACCTTCAACACCCTCCACAACGCGAACAAGCAGATCGTCGTCAGCTCCGACCGCCCGCCCAAGCGCCTCGAGACGCTGGAGGACCGGCTGCGGACGCGGTTCGAGTGGGGCCTGATCACCGACATCCAGCCGCCCGAACTGGAGACGCGCATCGCGATCCTCCGCAAGAAGGCGGCGCAGGACCGGCTCGCGGTGCCGGGCGACGTCCTGGAGTTCATCGCCTCGCGCGTCGAGGCGAACATCCGGGAGCTCGAAGGCGCGCTCATCCGCGTCACCGCGTTCGCGTCGCTGAACCAGCAGCCGGTCGACGCCGGCCTGGCCGAAATCGTGCTGCGGGACCTCATCCCCGACTCGCACGCGCCGGAGATCACGGCGCCGACCATCATGGGCGTCATCTCCGAGTTCTTCGACGTGACGCTCGACGACCTGTGCGGCCCCGGCAAGACGAAGGCGCTCGCCACGGCCCGCCAGATCGCGATGTACCTCTGCCGCGAGCTGACCGACATGTCGCTGCCGAAGATCGGGCAGACGTTCGGCGGCCGCGACCACACGACCGTCATGCACGCGGACAAGAAGATCCGCAAGGAGATGGCCGAGCGCCGGCGCATCTACGACCAGGTGCAGGAGCTGACGTCGCGCATCAAGCAGCGCGCCCGCCAGTAGCACATCCCTTACCTCCCAACGACTTCGGGGCGTCCGCGCAATGTGGACGCCCCTTCGTCGTCTTCGGACGAAGTCGCGAAAAATAGTTGTACACAAGGAAGTTTCCCCATGGTGTGGGCGGATTGCCCACAGTGCCAACGGATCTCCCAGCAGCGACGACGCGGATTCCGTCCACACCCCGCCCACAGGTGATCCACAGTCCATCCACACCGTTGTCCACGTCGATTCCACAGGTTGCCCACATTCTGTGCACAGCACGAGCCGATCACTCGGTAGGGCGAACCGGACCCCTCCGCGCACCCCCAGACCCTGGGGACGGAACCCCCCACACCTGGGGACAACCGTGGGGACAACTCGGCCCGGCTGTGGACGAATCGGGGGATGCCCGAAACCATCCACGGACGCCCCGAGTTGCCCACAGGACTGCCACCACGGTTCTCCACATGCCCGCGAGCGCTCCGACCTGCGCGAACGAGCTCAATCCACACAATCCACAACGCTTACTACTGCTACTGCCTTTAGATCTCTTCTAAGAGAGAACAAAACAAAAACAGGCGATGGACGAAGTTGGGGACAGCCGCGAGAACGTGTCGGCAAGTCGACAAACTCAAGGGGAGGCCGAGGTGACGGCGGGCCCCGCGACGGCCTAACGTGGACGCCTGCACCTGGTCCGCGCTCCGGCCGCTCAAGCGGGAGGGCGGACCGGCCGGAGGGGGCAGCCGGTCACTGCCCCGCGAGAACGAGGCCTGGCCCGAGCCACGAGCGCTCGGTCGTCGAAAGGATGCGCGCATGAAGATCCGCGTCGAGCGTGACGGGCTCGCCGACGCCGTCGCGTGGGTGGCCAGAAGCCTCCCCTCCCGGCCTCCCGTGCCGGTTCTCGGCGGTGTCCTGCTCGACGCCGGTTCGGACGGCGAGAGCGACGCGCTGACCGTCTCGGGCTTCGACTACGAGGTTTCCGCCACGGTGGGCGTCCCGGCGACGATCGCCGACGGCGGCCGCCTGCTCGTGTCCGGGCGCCTCCTCGCCGACATCACCAAGGCGCTGCCCGCGCAGCCGGTCGAGATCTCCGTCGACGGTGCGCGCGCCACCATCACGTGCGGCAGCGCGCGGTTCTCCCTGCCGACCATGCCGGTCGAGGACTACCCGCAGCTGCCGTCCCAGCCCGCCTTCGCGGGCGAGCTCGCGGGCGACGCGTTCGGCCAGGCCGTCACCCAGGTCGTCGTCGCCGCGGGCAAGGACGACACGCTGCCGATGCTGACCGGCATGCGGCTCGAGATCTCCGGCAGCTCGCTGACCCTCGTCGCGACCGACCGCTTCCGGCTCGCCATGCGCGAGTTCACCTGGCAGCCGGCCGAGGGCCTGGCCGACGCCGCGGTGCTCGTCCCGGCGCGCACCCTCGCCGAAGCCGCCAAGACGCTCGGCGCGAGCGGCGCCACGATCCGCCTCGCGCTCGCCAGCGGCGAAGGCCTGCTCGGCCTGTCCGGTTCCGGGCGCTACACGACGACCCGCCTGCTCGACGCGGAGTTCCCGCCGTACCGCCAGCTGCTGCCCGCGTCGCACACCTCGCGCGCGGTCATCGACGTGTCCGCTCTCACCGAGTCCATCAAGCGCGTTTCGCTGGTGGCGGAGCGGGGGACTCAGGTACGACTGGAGTTCGGGGACAACACGCTGCGGTTGTCCGCGGGCGGCGACGACGAGGGAAGCGCCGAAGAGGAGCTTCAGGTCGAGTACGAGGGTGAGCCGGTGACCATCGCGTTCAACCCGGGTTACCTCGTCGACGGCCTGGGCGCACTCCACAGCGACCGGGCGGAGCTCACGTTCACCACGCCGAACCGGCCGGCGCTGATCAAGCCCGCCGACCCCGAGGGCAACGTCGTCCCCGGCTACCTCTACCTCCTGATGCCGGTCCGCCTTCCCGGCTGACCCGCACTTCTCGTTAGCACGTAAGGGGATCTCGATGGTTCAGCTCGGTCTGATCGGCCTGGGCAAGATGGGCTTCAACATGCGTGAGCGGCTGCGCGCGGCCGGTCACGAGGTGGTCGGCTACGACCGCAACCCGGACGTCTCCGACACGACGTCGCTCGAAGACCTCGTGTCCAAACTGGACGGCCCGCGGATCGTCTGGATCATGGTCCCGGCCGGCGAGCCGACCCGGCAGACCGTCACCGAGCTGGGCAACCTGCTCTCCGCCGGCGACATGGTGATCGACGGCGGCAACTCGAAGTACACCGACGACAAGCTGAACGCCGATCTGCTGGCGGCGAAGAACATCGGCTACGTCGACTGCGGCGTGTCCGGTGGCGTGTGGGGCAAGGACAACGGCTACGGCCTGATGGTCGGCGGCGCGGCCGCCGACGTCGAGAAGGCGATGCCGATCTTCGACGCGCTGCGCCCGGAAGGCCCGCGCGAAGAAGGCTTCTCGCACGCCGGCGACGTCGGCGCGGGGCACTACGCGAAGATGATCCACAACGGCATCGAGTACGGCATGATGCAGGCCTTCGCCGAAGGCTTCGAGCTGCTCGAGGCCGCGAAGGTCGTCAACGACGTGCCCGCGGTGATCAAGGGCTGGCAGCGCGGCACGGTCGTCCGGTCCTGGCTGCTCGACCTGCTCGTGCGCGCCCTGGACGAGGACCCGGAGCTGGACGACCTCGAGGGGTACGTCGAGGATTCCGGCGAAGGCCGCTGGACGCTGGAAGAGGCGATCAACAACGCGGTGCCGGCGCCGGTCATCTCGGCCGCGCTGTTCGCGCGGTTCGCCTCGCGGCAGGAGCACTCGGCCGCGATGCGCGCGGTCGCCGCGCTGCGCAACCAGTTCGGCGGGCACGCCGTGAAGAAGGTCGGCGGGTAAGGAGCAGCTGGTGTATCTGCGTCACCTGCAGGTCACCGACTTCCGCTCCTGGCCGCAGGCCGATCTCGCGCTGGACCCGGGGCCGACCGTGCTGGTCGGCCAGAACGGTCGCGGCAAGACCAACCTGCTGGAGGCGATCGGGTACGTCGCGACGCTGGGCTCGCACCGCGTCGCGACGGACGCGCCGCTGATCCGGCACGGCTGCGAGCGCGCGCTGGTGCGGGTCGCGGTGGTCAACGACGACCGCGAGCTGACCGTCGAGCTCGAGATCACCGCCGGCCGCGCGAACCGCGCCCGGGTCAACCGCGGCGCGGTCGGCCGGCCGCGCGACGTGCTCGGGATCCTGCGGACGGTGCTGTTCTCGCCGGAGGACCTGTCGCTGGTCCGGGGCGACCCGAGCGAGCGAAGGCGGTTCCTCGACGAGCTCCTCGTGCTGCGCGCGCCGCGGTACGCGGGGGTCCGGGCCGACTACGAGAAGGTGCTGAAGCAGCGCAACGCCCTGCTCAAGACCGCGGGGAAACGGCGTACGGGCCGCGAAGACCCGTACGCGCTCTCGACATTGGAAGTCTGGGACGACCACCTCGCGGTGGCGGGCGCGGAGCTGCTGGCCGCGCGCCTGAACCTCGTCGCGGACCTCGGGCCGTACGCGGCCGCCGCGTACATGGGAGTCGCGCCGGACTCGCGTCCGGCGAAGATTTCGTACAAGTCGTCGCTGGGTGACGCTCTGGCGGAGACGTACGGCGTACCGGATGGCGAACGGGCGCAACCCGACGTCCTCAAAGACGTCTTGCTCAAAGCACTCGGTGAGGCCCGGAAGGCCGAGCTCGAGCGCGGGATCAGCCTGGTCGGCCCGCACCGGGACGAGCTGGAGCTGATCCTCGGCGAGGCGCCGGCCAAGGGGTACGCGAGCCACGGCGAGTCGTGGTCGTTCGCGCTCGCCCTCCGGCTCGGCAGCTACGAGCTGCTGCGCGGGGAGGCGGGCGAGCCGGTGCTGCTGCTCGACGACGTGTTCGCCGAGCTGGACCGCAAGCGCCGGGCCCGGCTGGCCGAGGTGGCGGCGAGCGCCGAGCAGGTGCTGGTGACCGCCGCGGTCGACGAAGACGTGCCGAGCGAGCTGGCCGGCGGCCGGTTCGTGGTGGCGGATGGTGAGATCACGCGTGGCTGAGCCGGACGAAAGAGCACCCGGTGTGACGGGTCGCACAAACCGCACCCGATCTGGGGACAAACCTGTGGACAGTGTGGATAACACGGTGAATGAGTTATCGCTGCCCGTGACCGTACGGCCAGATAGGTGGCGCAAAACGTCCGAAACCGGCACCAAGCCACCCGTCGGCACTGAGCGTGACAACAGCGCTGGGCCGAACGAGGCACCCCAGACCGGGCGGGACCTCGCCCACGCCGCGCTCGAAGCGGCCAAGGCGAAGGCCAAGGAACGGGGTACTTCCCCGGGCTACCGGCGCCGTGCCGCCGGCGGTGGCGGGGGCCAGAACCCCCGGCGCCGCCGCTGGTCGGGACCGGGCGCGGACCCGCGCGACCCGCAGCCGCTCGGCCGGCTCGTCTCGCGGCTGGTCACCGACCGCGGCTGGAACGAGAGCGTCACGACCGCCCGCGTCTTCGCGCAGTGGGCCCGGCTGGTGGGCGAGGACGTCGCCGAACACGCCCAGCCGGTCGCGCTGAAAGACGGGGAACTCACCGTGCGCGCGAGCTCCACGGCGTGGGCCACGCAGCTGCGGTTGCTGCAGGGAAAGCTGCTGCACAAGATCGCCGCGGGCGTCGGGAACGGCGTCGTCAAGCGCATGCGGATCCAGGGTCCGACCGCTCCGAGCTGGCGGAAAGGCCCCCGGCACGTGCCCGGTCGCGGCCCGCGTGACACGTACGGCTGACCCGGGTTGCGCGATGCTCGGTTGAATGCCCCGAGAACGCATTCAGACCTACCGAATTACGTCAAGACTCGGCTCGAACCGATTTCGTCCGTCTGTGACGCGCTCAGGGGTGTCCTTGCCGCATGCCAGCGGACGCGGCCAAGTACACTGGGAGGGAGCGAGCGTCCGCTCGGGCGAGACGAGGAGAAACAACGCCGGTGACCGAGAACAAGAGCGAGTACAACGCGTCGTCGATCACGGTGCTCGAAGGCCTCGAAGCGGTCCGCAAGCGCCCAGGCATGTACATCGGTTCCACCGGTGAACGCGGCCTGCACCACCTCGTCCAGGAGGTCGTGGACAACTCCGTCGACGAGGCGATGGCGGGTTACGCCACCAAGGTCGAGGTTACCCTGCTCGCCGACGGAGGGGTGCGCGTCGTCGACGACGGCCGCGGCATCCCCGTCGACATGCACCCCAAGGAGCAGAAGCCGACCCTCGAGGTCGTGCTGACCGTGCTCCACGCGGGCGGCAAGTTCGACAGCGACTCCTACGCGGTGTCCGGCGGCCTGCACGGCGTCGGCGTCTCGGTGGTGAACGCGCTGTCGACGAAACTGCTCGCCGAGGTCAAGTACGGCGGCCGCAGCTGGCGCCAGGAGTACACCGACCAGATCCCCGGCCCGCTCGAGGACCTCGGACCGGCCTCGGAGACCGGCACCACGATCACGTTCTGGGCCGACAAGAACATCTTCGAGACGACGACGTACAACTTCGAGACCATCTCGCGCCGGCTGCAGGAGATGGCGTTCCTCAACAAGGGGCTGACGCTGTCCCTGCGCGACGAGCGCGTCGCCGACGAGGAGACCGAGGCCGACGCCGAGGGCAAGGTCGCGCGGGTCAAGGAGAAGACCTACTGCTACCCGGGCGGGCTCGAGGACTTCGTCAAGCACATCAACGGCAGCAAGGACCCGATCCACTCCAGCGTGATCTCCTTCGACGCGAAGGGCACCGGCCTCGAGGTCGAGGTCGCGATGCAGTGGAACACCGGCTTCACGCCGTCGGTCTACACGTTCGCCAACACGATCAACACGCACGAGGGCGGCACCCACGAAGAGGGCTTCCGCGCCGCGCTGACCCGCGTCGTCAACTCCTACGCGCGCGACAAGAAGCTGCTCAAGGAGAAGGACGCCAACCTGACCGGTGACGACGTGCGCGAGGGCCTCGCCGCGATCGTCTCGATCAAGCTGGCCGAGCCGCAGTTCGAGGGCCAGACCAAGACCAAGCTGGGCAACAGCGAGGCCAAGACGTTCGTGCAGCAGACGTCGAACGAGTGGCTGGCGGACTGGTTCGAGCGCAACCCCACCGAGGCGAAGACGATCATCAACAAGTCGATCTCCTCGGCGCAGGCGCGGATGGCCGCGCGCAAGGCGCGTGACCTGGTCCGCCGCAAGGGCGCGCTGGAGATCGGCGGCCTGCCCGGCAAGCTCAAGGACTGCCGCTCGACCAACCCGGCGGAGTGCGAGCTCTACATCGTCGAGGGTGACTCGGCCGGCGGCTCGGCCAAGGAGGGCCGGGACTCGATGTACCAGGCGATCCTGCCGATCCGCGGCAAGATCATCAACGTCGAGAAGGCGCGCATCGACCGCGTCCTCAAGAACACCGAGGTCCAGTCGCTGATCACCGCGCTGGGCACCGGCATCCACGACGAGTTCGACCTGCAGAAGCTGCGCTACCACAAGATCGTGCTGATGGCCGACGCCGACGTCGACGGCCAGCACATCACCACGCTGCTGCTCACCCTGCTGTTCCGGTTCATGGCGCCGCTGATCGAGCACGGTCACGTCTTCCTGTCGCGGCCGCCGCTGTACAAGATCAAGTGGCCGCGGGCGGAACCGGAGTACGCGTACTCCGACCGCGAGCGCGACGCCGTCATCCAGGCGGGCGTCGAGGCCGGCAAGAAGCTCCCGAAGGACGACGCGATCCAGCGCTACAAGGGTCTCGGCGAGATGAACGCCGAAGAGCTGTGGGAGACCACGATGGACCCGGCGAACCGGCTGCTGGGCCAGGTCACGATGGACGACGCCGCCCAGGCGGACGAGCTGTTCTCGGTCCTGATGGGCGAGGACGTCGAGGCCCGCCGGTCGTTCATCACGCGCAACGCCAAGGACGTGCGCTTCCTGGACGTCTAGGCGTTCCCCGCTCTTCGCCCCGCTTAGGACTCTCCACTCGAGAAGGACTCCATGACGGAAACTCTGCCGCCGGCTCCGGACCACGACCGGATCGAACCGGTCGACATCCAGCAGGAGATGCAGCGCTCCTACATCGACTACGCGATGAGCGTCATCGTGTCGCGGGCGCTGCCGGACGTGCGGGACGGCCTCAAGCCGGTCGCCCGCCGCATCCTGTACTCGATGTTCGACTCCGGCTTCCGGCCGGACCGCGGGTACAACAAGTGCTCCCGCGTCGTCGGCGACGTCATGGGCAACTACCACCCGCACGGCGACTCGGCGATCTACGACGCCCTCGTGCGGCTCGCCCAGCCGTGGTCGCTGCGCTACCCGCTGATCGACGGCCAGGGCAACTTCGGCTCGTCGGGCAACGACCCCGCGGCCGCCATGCGGTACACGGAGTCCCGGCTCGCGCCGCTGGCCATGCAGATGCTGGCCGACATCGAAGAAGACACCGTCGACTTCTCCGACAACTACGACGGCCGCACGCAGGAGCCCGACGTCCTGCCGTCGCGGTTCCCGAACCTGCTGGTCAACGGCGGTTCCGGGATCGCGGTCGGGATGGCGACCAACATCCCGCCGCACAACCTGCGCGAGGTGTCCGACGGCGTCGTCTGGGCGCTGGAGAACCCCGAGGCGACCGACGACGAGCTGCTGGCCGCGTTGCTGGTCCGCGTCAAGGGCCCGGACTTCCCGACCAAGGCGATGATCCTCGGCACGTCCGGCATCGAAGACGCCTACCGCACGGGCCGCGGCTCGATCCGGATGCGCGCGGTCGTCGAGGTCGAAGAGGACGCGAAGGGTCGCACGATCCTGGTCGTGTCCGAGCTGCCGTACCAGGTCAACCCGGACAACCTGGTCGAGAACATCGCGAACCTGGTCCGCGACGGCAAGCTCACCGGCATCGCCGACATCGCCGACGAGTCCAACAGCCGCTCGGGCATGCGGATCGTCGTCACGATCAAGCGGGACGCGGTCGCGAAGGTCGTGCTGAACAACCTGTTCAAGCACACCCAGCTGCAGCAGAACTTCGGCGTCAACATGCTGGCCCTGGTCGACGGCGTGCCGCGCACGCTGCGGCTCGACCAGATCATCCGGCACTACGTGAAGCACCAGGTCGAGGTCATCGTCCGGCGGACCAAGTTCCGCCTGCGGAAGGCCGAGGAGCGGGCCCACATCCTGCGTGGGTACGTCAAGGCGCTGGACATGCTCGACGAGGTCATCGCGCTGATCCGGCGGTCGCCGTCGGCGGACGAGGCCCGGCCGGCCCTGATGGAGCTGCTGGACGTCGACGAGATCCAGGCGACCGCGATCCTCGACATGCAGCTGCGGCGCCTGGCCGCCCTGGAGCGCCAGCGGATCATCGACCAGCTGGCCGAGATCGAGCTCGAGATCGCCGACCTGAAGGACATCCTCGCCAAGCCGGAGCGGCAGCGCGCGCTGATCCGCGACGAGCTGATGGCGATCGTCGAGAAGTACGGCGACGACCGGCGCACGAAGATCATCGGCTTCAGCGGCGACGTCACCGACGAAGAGCTCATCGCGGTCGAGGACGTCGTCGTCACCATCACCCGCACGGGGTACGCCAAGCGAACGAAAACGGACCTGTACCGCTCGCAGAAGCGCGGCGGCAAGGGCGTGCAGGGCGCGACGCTGAAGCAGGACGACATCGTCCAGCACTTCTTCGTCTGCTCGACGCACGACTGGATCCTGTTCTTCACGAACAAGGGCCGCGTCTACCGGACCAAGACCTACGAGCTGCCCGAGGCCAACCGCAACGCGCGCGGCCAGCACGTGGCGAACCTCATGGCGTTCCAGCCGGACGAGCAGATCGCCCAGGTCATCCAGATCAAGAACTACGAGGTCGCGCCGTACCTGGTGCTCGCCACCCAGCGCGGCCTGGTGAAGAAGACCAAGCTCACCGACTTCGACTCGAACCGCTCCGGTGGTCTCATCGCGATCAACCTGCGCGAGGGCGACGAGCTGGTCGGCGCGGTGCTCGCCGGCGCTGAGGACGACCTGCTGCTGGTGTCGGCCGAGGGCCAGTCGATCCGCTTCCACGCGACCGACGAGGCACTGCGCCCGATGGGCCGCCCGACGTCCGGCGTGATGGGCATGCGCTTCAACGACGGCGACGAGCTGCTCGGCATCAGCGTCGTCAAGGAGGGCAAGTTCCTGCTGGTCGCGACGGACGGCGGGTACTCCAAGCGGACGCCGATCGAGGACTACCCGGTGCAGGGCCGCGGCGGCAAGGGCGTGCTCACCATTCAGCACGACCGCAAACGTGGCAGGCTGGTGGGTGCGCTCATCGTCGACGCCGAGGACGAGCTCTACGCGATCACCTCGAGCGGCGGCGTGATCCGCACGCCGGCGGGCGACGTCCGCAAGGCAGGACGGCAGACGAAGGGGGTCCGGCTGATGAATCTCGGGGAAGGAACCACTCTTCTCGCCGTCGCACGCAACGCGGACGAGCCCTCGGACGTCGCCAACGGTGACACCCCCGAGGACGCGCCGGCGCCGGAAGCGCCGGACACGGCGGGTGAGGAAACGACGGCCACGCCGGAGCAGTAAATTTGCTCTCCGACGACGGCCCCACGGCACGGGTAAGGACTGACTCTTCGTGACACCATCCGAGAATCCCGAGGCAGCGGGTTCGAACGGGACTCCGGCGAGCCCGCCCTGGCAGAGGGTCGGCAAGGACGGCGACTCCGAAGCGACGGTCGGGATTGCCACGGACGAAGCGCTGCCGGCCGGGGAGACCCAACCGGTCTCCCCGGACCAGCGCCCGGTGGTAACGGGCAGCGCGGCCCCGAAGCTGTTCGGCGACACCCCGCCTTCAGGCGCCGAGGTCCCACCGGCCTCGGCACAGCGAGCCCGCCCGAGCGCCCTACGACGTCCAGGCCGCGGCCCGCGTCGCGCATCGCTGCAGGTCAAGCGGTTCGACCCGTGGTCGGTGCTGAAGCTGTCCCTGGTCCTGGGCGTGGCGATGTTCTTCGTCTGGCTGGTGGCGGTCGGCGTCCTGTACACGGTGCTGGACGGCATGGGCGTCTGGGACAAGCTGAACGGAACGTACTCGTCCCTGGTGGGCGGCGAGGGGGCCAACGCATCCTCGGAACCGCTGATCAGCGCGGGCCGCGTGTTCGGCATCGCGGCGATCCTCGGAGCGATCAACATCGTGCTGGTCTCGGCCCTGGCGACGGTGAGCGCGTTCATCTACAACGTGTCGGCCGACCTCGCCGGAGGCCTGGAAGTCACGCTGTCGGAGCGAGAGTAACCCGGTTGCGGGGCCCCTCCGGGGGTCCTGTAAAGTTCTCCTCGTTCAAGGGCCTATAGCTCAGGCGGTTAGAGCGCTTCGCTGATAACGAAGAGGTCCCAGGTTCAAGTCCTGGTAGGCCCACGCAGGTCAAAGGCCGGTTCGCATATCGCGAACCGGCCTTTTGCATGACCTGAGTGACAAACAGGGTGACTAAGCGGCTGGATCCGGGAAGAGCACGTCCATTGCCGTCGCTCCGTTCTGGATCACCGGGCGTAGCTGGTGGCGGTACACCAACTCAGTCACCTTCGTGTCGGAGTGGCCCACGAGTCGGGAGATCTCCTCGATGCTGAGGCCGCTGTCGGAGAGCAGGGACACGAAGCTGTGCCGCAGCTCACGCGGTGTCCAGTCCCTTGGCTCCAGCCCGGCAAGCTTCAAGATCCGACGGAAGCCGCGCCGGACGTTGGCGGCGTCGAGCTCGGTCCCGACGTCTGAGGCGAAGACGATACCGAGCTCGTGCCACCGTTTGCCGGCCAACTCGCGTTGGCGCCCCTGCCTGCGCTCCTGGCGCGTCAGCGCCTCGATTGCCCGACCGGGGAGCGCGAGCGACCGTCGCGACTTCTTGGTTTTCGTGTCCCCGCCGGCGCGCACCGACCGCCACACGTTGACGTGCGGAGGAATCGGCGGAGTCGCGTCGGGCCTCCCGTCCTTGTCGACCTCCGACCAGGACAGCGGCCGGGCCTCTTCCGTCCGTGCCCCTGTCAGCAGCGACACCACGGTGTAGTCGCCGTAGGTTGAGTCCTCCGCCTCCGCTGTGGCGAGCACCGCGACGGCCTGCGCGAGGGTCAACGACTTCGACCGCCGACCATCACGACCGACCGGAAGTTCGTCGCACAGCAGCACCACGTTCCGGATCCCCTTGGTTCGCTTCGCTGCCCGGTTGATCGAGCGGCGAAGTACCGAACGGAGATCTTGCAGGGTGCGGGTGGCGAGTACTTCCGCTTTCTCGGCTAGCCAGGCGTCGACGTCGTCGGCGCTCAGCTCGTTTTTCTGCTTCGGGTCCAGAAGTACCCGTGCGCCGAGATCGGGAATGATGTGCGTTTCGGTGAGGATGGTCAGCTTCTCAACGGTCGAGGCGCTGCGACCGTTCAAGCCGTGTCGGAGCCAGTCGCGCACCGCCTTTTCGACAGTGAGCCCGCCGACCGCTGTTGCTGTGCCCTCTTTCCTGCGCTCGACCAGTCGATCGAGGGCGGCCTTTGCCCCCGTCTTCGTTTTGCTGCTGGCCTTGCGCACAATCCGCTTGCCGTTCGGGCGGTAGCCGACGGTCAGCTCAGCGATCCACCGCTGCCGGGGTTCCGACCAGTAGAGCCCGCCGTCCCCACGACTACGCCGCGTGGCCATAGCCGGTCACCTCCGCTTCGCTGATGAGCATTTCCACGTACTGCTGAATGGCTTTCGCCGGAATGAGCCGTGCCCGGCCCTGCTTCACGGACCCAAGGCGACCAGCGCGCAACTGCTCGTAGATCACCGAACGACTCATGGAAAGCAGCTGCTTGGCTTCTTCGACCGTGTACAGGTGCCGCGTGGGAACCGCGGCCGGCGTGATGGCGGTATCCATCGGGTGTGTCCCCTCGGGTCGTGCTGCTGACGGGCGGGAGCGATGAACATCGGTGACTCCTTTCGGTGGGTGTCACAGCTGGTGTCACACCTGTTTGTGCTGGTCAGGACGGGTTGAGTGACGGAGTGACAGGTGTGACACCTGCGGGGTGGTCGCGGGTGTCACTCCCTGCCGGGGACGTGACAACGTGCAGGTCAGGCGGTTAGGCGAGTCCGCGGCGCTTCTGCTCGGCCCGGATCGCGTCGTAGGTCTGCGAGGGGATGAGCGGATCGCGCAGGGCCGCGGTGAGGTCGTCGGCGCTGGCGTTGCCGATGCCGGCCGCCTGGACCCGGTCCTTGGCGCTGGTGTCGCGTGGTCGCTCGATCCGCATGACGTGCTGGGCGTCTCCGCCGATCTCGATCGCTGCGGCGTGGTCTTCTTCTCGGAGCGCCTTGCGGTTGTCCTCGGGGACGAAATGGACGGCGGGGTCGTTGCGGTTCATCTCCCGCAGGACTCGGGTCACCTCGTCGTGGTCGACGTCCCCGAGGGCCTTGCGGAGGTCCACCAGGCTGACCCATTCGCCTTCTGCCCGGGCGAGCTTGGCGACGGCGTCGCGGACGCGGTCCGCGGTCGACCCGGTCGGCGCGCTGGTCGGTTCCGCCTTGCGCGGCTGCGGTTCCTCGGGTTTCGGCATGGGTTTCTCCGGCGGGGTCGTTGCGGGTGTGGTGGGCAGCTGGCCGGCGAACGTGCCGACGTCGGGCGGTGGTCCGCCGGTGACGGCGGTGTACTTCGCTTCGGCCGCGGCAACCGCGTCCAGGTCGCCGGCGGCGCGGGCGGCTTCCAGTCCGCGGCGGGCGCGGGAGCGGGCCTGGCGGGCGCGGGCGCCGGCTGCTCCGCAGCTGCGTCCGCTGCACCGGCGGCCACCTTCAGCGGCTGAGCGACACATCCGGGTCTCCTCTCAGGTGCGGTGAGCTGGGCTTTGTCACGTCCCCGTGGGTTCAGGCGGCGGCCGCGGCGGTGGCGGCGAGGTGGGTGAGCAGCTGGGTGCCGATGTGGCGGGCGTAGACCGGCGGGATGCACTCGCGGATGCCGTCGCGGTTCATCCACGGGACGCCCATGTCGGCGCGGACGTAGGGCACGCCGGAGAAGTTGCCGACGGCGTGATACCAGTCCCCGGGCTGCAAGGGGCGGCCCATCTTGACCATCGGGTCGCCGTGCCCGGGGTGGTCGGGGACGGTGAGCGGCCAGTTGGTCTCGAACAGCCGGTGCCGGTAGGTGTGCAGCCCGAACCCGGCCATGGCCCCGCACAGCAGGACCGGGTCGCGGAGTTCGGCGCGGGCCTCTTCGACGTTCTCGATCACGTACGGCTTCCCCAGCCCGGCCACCACGCGGCGGAACTGGTCGATCAGGCGCGGGTGGTCGTTGCCGTGGATACGGTGGGTCAGGGAGTAGCCCTGGCACGGCGGCCCGCCGGCCACGGCGGCGTATTCGTGGCCGTGCTCGCGGGCGTAGGCGATCGCGTCGCCCTGCACGAAGCAGAACGGGAACCGCGGCTGGGGCTTGCAGTCGACGCCGGTGACGTCGAACCCGGCCTGCCAGTAGCCCATCGCCTCGCCGCCCTGGCAGCAGAAGCAAACCAGGATGCGCGGCCGCGGGCCGGGGCCGGGCCACGGGAGCCGGGCCGGGAGGGTGAACGTGTCCATTGTGGTCCTTCCTCGGTGCGCTGAGCTGGGCGTTGTCACGTCCCTGCGGGGTGGACGGGTTCGGAGAGAGCGACGGCCGGGTGACAGGTGTCCGGGGTGTCACTCCCGCTGTCACTCCTGTTCGTGCTGGTCAGCGGCGCGGAGTGACAGCGGTGACAGGTGTGACGGGGCGGGGGTGGTGCTGCTGTCACCGCTTCCGCCGGGGGCGCTGTAGGTGCCGTCCACAGTGCGGGCGAGCTGGCCGGCGTCGCCCATGCGCTTGCAGGTCTGGCGGATGCTGCCCGGGTTGGCCCCGAGCGCTTCGGCGATCCGCGCGGGCTTGAGCGGCCCGTGCTCGCGCAGCAACCGCAGGATGTCCGCGCGGGTGTCGCCGACCAGGTGGTCCGCGGCGGGGCCGTCGAGCTTGGTCCAGGCGCCGGCGGTGGCGTCGAAGCTCATCGCGTAGTCGGCCTCTTCGACGTCGCGGCCGGTCACGTGCAGCACCCCGTCCGCCTGCCCGCGGCCGCGCTCAAGGACGAGCGTCGCGTCCACTGCGCCGGTGATTCCCGCGGTGCCGGACACCAGGTTTTGCCAGTCTTCGGCGCTCTGCTTGCGGACGTGGTGGATGAGCAGGAACGGGACGCTGTAGTGGTCGGCCAGCTGCTTGAACCGCCCGGCCGCGGCGTAGTCGGCGCTGTAGGCCGACGCGCCGGCGGCGTCGGTGCCGCGCATCTTCTCGAAGGTGTCGATGATGACCAGCCGTGCGTGCGGGTTCTCCTCCAGCCACTCGACCAGCACCGCGTCACCGCCGTTGGTCATGGTCGGACAGGCGGTTTCGAGGGTGAGCAGCGGCGCGGCCCGCCCGCCCGCGGCGAGCATCTGCCGCCGTCGGCGCTGCAACCGCCGGCCGGTGTCCTCCAGCGCGCAGTACAGGACCGGGCCGCGCTCCACCTCGATCGACCCGAGCACCGGGTCGCCGTTGGCGATCGCGGCACCGGTGCCGAGGGAAAACCACGACTTGCCCAGCTTGGGCGCGCCGGCCAGCAGGTTCAGCCCTTCCGCGAGCAGACCGGGGACGGCCCACTTCGGCGGCGGGAACTCCTCTCGCATCAGCTCCGCATCGGTCCAGCGGGTGCGGCGGGCGGGCGGTGTCGGCACGGCGGCCAGCGGCCGGGGCGTGGTCATGGGTCGGACCTCCAGGGACGTGACAACGTGCAGGTCAGGCGATCCGGCGGGGACGGTTGCGGCCGACGCGCAGACCGGACGTGATCGTGCGTTCGGCTTCGCGGGCGGTGAACTGGCGAGTGCCGATGTGGCGGCCGGCCGCGGTCATCAGCGCCGCGCGCACCTCGTCTTCGGTGAGTGCGTCGCCTTCGACCAGCTGTCCCAGCGCGACCGCGGCGGCGAAGAGGGTGCCGTTGCGGCTCTGGGTGGCGTCGGCGACCTTCCCGGCTTCGGCCTTGATCGCGGCGTCGAGGTAGCGGGAGCGCCGGCCGCCGGCCGGGCGGATCGGCAAGACCGGTGCCGCGGGCGGTGGCGCGGGGGTGAGCTGCTCGACCAGCCACCGCGGGAGCTCCGCCACCCCGCCGTCCCACACGAACCCGTAGCGGCCGGCGTCGGTCAGCGTGCCGGGGCCGACGACGTAACCGCCCCACGCGCGGGTGTCGACCTTCCACCCGAGTCCGTTGCCGCGGTCTCCGCTGGTGTTGCGCAGTGTCGCGTCCCCCGGCACCCGGTAGTACAGGTGCAGTCCGCCCGAGGGGGTCCGGACGGTGAGGGTGTCGCCGGGCAGCTCCTGCCCGGCTTCGTCGGCGACGACGGCGAGCACGTCTTCCCCGGAGCGGGCGCCGGCCGCGGCCCACCGCTCGGGGATGTCCTCGCCGGCCTTGAGGGTGTCGAGGTCGAGCACGCACAGCCCGGACGGGCCGGTCGCCACGCCGATGCCGTAGGGGGCGTGCGTCCACGCGGCACGGATCTTGTCCGGGTCGGTGGTGGCGCGCTGTTCCCAGGTGCGGTGTCCGCCGGCGCAGCGGCCGGTGCCGGGGCACCGGTCCTCGGGGTGGCCGGCGGGGCGCTTGGTGCCGGGGCGGAGCGGGAAGACGTGCCAGCCGCGGGCCGCGGCGTCGAGTGCGGCCCTGAGCTGGTCGTTGTCACGTCCCTGCCGGTGGTCGCTCATCGGGTCACCTCCGAGGTGTGGCGGTCCAGGACGGGGACGGCGTCGGCGAGGATGGTGGCGTGGTCGAAGGCGATGGAGCCGCGGTTGCGCAGCAGCCACGGCACCGCCACCCACGCGGCGTGGGCGGCGTCGTCGCCGGCGGTGGGCATGATCGGGGCGGGGACGACGGCGTAGAACGCGACGTTCACGTACCGGCCCCGCGGATCACGCTCGGGGTGGTCGTAGATCCCCAGCACCCGCAGGTCGGCCAGCCGGAGCCCGGTCTCTTCGGTCAACTCGCGGACCGCGGCGGCCTGGAACGTCTCGCCCGGGTCGACGTGCCCGCCGGGGAACGCCCAGCAGCCACGGAAGGGCTCCCAGCGGCGCTGGATCATCAGGATGTGCCAGATGGTGCGGCGGCGGACGAACACGAGCGCGTCCGCGGTCAGCCGGACCACTTCGGGGATGTCGTGGGTGTGTTCCATCGCAAGGTGTCCTTTCGGGACGGTTGTGGGTGGTGTCGCGTCCCCGCGGTGAGCAGGGGAAAGGCGGGTCACTGGTCGGTGTCGTCGTGGAAGGTGCCGCCGAAGATGAACCCGACCTGCGTGCGCGTCTGGTCGTCTCCGCTGGTGGTGTTGGTGCTCACCCACCCACCGGCCCGGTGGACCTTGGTGCGGGCGTGGGCCGCGGCCTGCTGCGCGCGGCGGACGGCGTCGCTGACGTCGGGCGGCACGGCGCCGGCGTCCTGGTGGCTGCGGCCGGCGGTGTCGCCGTAGACCACGCCGTGCTGTTCGCCGACGTGCGCGCCGGGCGCGGCGTAGTTGACGTTGGTGAACGTCGCACCGCCGGGCAGGGTGTGGTGGCTGACCTGCGCGGTGTCACGTCCCCCGGGGCCGCCGCTCCCGGCCGAACCTGCACCGTGCGGTGGCACGTCGTCGCTCGCGTCGTCGGCGACGTAGGTGAACTGGCGGCCGTTCCCGCCGTGGACGAAACGCGGGTCCTCCCCGAACGTCTCTACCCAGCGCCCCCCACCCTGCTCGGGCGCCGGTGCGGGAGCGTCGAGGCCGCGGGCGCGCCGCGACGCCGCGACGTCTTCGGCCGTGGTCGTCCACTCCGGTCCCAGCTCGACCGGGTCACCGGCCGCGGACGGGCTGCTGACGTGGTTGAACTGGCGCCCGTGTCCTCCGTGGACGAAACGCGGCGCGTCCCCGGACGGCGCGGATGCCGATGCGCCGGTGTCGAGGCCCCGGGCGCGCCGCGACGCCGCGACGTCTTCCGCGGTGGTCGTCCACTCCGGTCCCAGCTCGACCGGGTCACCGGCCGCGGACGGGCTGCTGACGTGGTTGACCTGGTCGGTGTGGGAGTCGGGGCCGGCGACTGGGATGGGGGTACTGCCGTGGTTGTGGAAGACGTTCTCGTCGATGCGGTAGCTCTGGCCGGGCTGCACGAAGAACCCGCCGTCTGCTGTCGCGTCCCCCTCGTGGCTACGGGTTTCGCCCTCCCCTGCCGTGTTGGCGGCGTCGTGGTCGGCGCTGTCGGGCGCGGTGTCGTTGGCCATGGCGGTGTCCTCTCCGGTGTCGTGTCCCTGCGGCTGAGCGGTGGCGGGGGTGTGCGGGTGCGCTGCACGGGTCTGCTCCAGGCGGCTTTCGGCCGTGGTGAGCCGGGTTTCCGCGGCGGCGACGGCGTCCGGGTCGCCGGCGGTACGGGCCTGGTCGAGGCGGCGGCGGGCCCGCTGGACTGCCCGGTGCGCGGTGCCGAGTGCGCGGGTGCGGTGCCGGCTACCGCCGGAGCAGCGGCGCCCGCCGTCCGAAGTGGAACGGCACATCGCTACTTGCCCCCGTTCTTCTGCACCGCCAGGCACCCGGGGCAGGTCTGCACGAAGGCCGGGAACCACACCGACTTGGCGTTGCCGGGCGGGAGGATCAGGCCGCAGAGGGTCTTGACGTTGCCGGACCACCAGGACTTTTTGCCGATGTGCGCGTACTGGGTCGTCATCTCGTCGCCTTTCGGTCGGTGATGTATGCGCCGGTCGGGTTAGGTGTTCTTCAGGCCGCTGAACTGGGGTTTGTCACGTCCCTGCTCAGGCCGTGCTATCCGGCCGGGTTCTCGCAGGCGATCAGGTTCGCGACCAGCCGTGGCACGTCCTGCCGCTCGATTTCCGCCGCAATGACCGCGGCCTGAGCGGGCTCGCTGATCTCGTCGAACGTCGCCACGACGATCAAGCGGCCACCGGGCCACCGGCCACGGATGCTCAGCCGGACGCAGCTGTCGGCGCTGCGGAACTTGCCGGCGATGGCGTCGTCGACCTCGATCCGTTCCAGCCAGCGCCCGAGGGTGCGGGCCTTGGTCGGTGATGCGGGGTCCAGCTCGAACAGCAGGACGGGGTCGCCGTTGGGGTGGTCGAGGGTGGTCACGGTGACCGGCCCGAGCTTGGCCGCGGTCGCGGCCTGCTCCAGCGCCTTCGTGGTGTCGGCCGGGCCGGTGTGCGTGGTCGTGGTGGCCATCGGACGTCCTTCCGGTTGGTGACGGTGTGTGCCTGTTTTTGAGTAGGAGGTGCCGTCGCGGTGTCCCGGGAGGGAGCCGCGTCACGGGGAGCGGAGAGCGAGCTTTCGGTGCGTGATCGCCGGGTGCGGCGGGCGGGTCCCTTGCCTCCCTGGTCAGCGTCGTTGCTGGTCAAGGGAGGGAGGCAGGTCCGGGGAGGCGGCGAGGGAGAACTCCCCGGATTTCCCGGCCTCCCTCAGTCGGTTCCCTCGTTCTCGTCGCCGTCGGACTCGTCCTGTTCGTCACGCTCTGCGATAGCGTCGCGGACGCGGGCGGCGGAGACCTGCATGACGCCGGCGGACTTGTACGGCTTCGCCGACTCCGGCAACGCGCGCTGCAGGTCGCCGAACGTCCAGCCGGTGTAGGTGCCGCGGTCGTGTTCGGTCAGCCCCTGCAACACCTCCTGCGTCCGCATCCGCGGTTCCGTCCCGAGCACCGCGGCGATGTCGGCGAGGTGGTCGACGGGCGCGGCCGGTGCCGCGGGTGCGGCGGCCGGCAGCGCGGTCTGCTCGCGCAGCGCCATCGCGCGCTTGGTGACGGCGTGCGCGTCCTTCGGGGACACGTAGAAGCTGCGCAGCAGGCCGGGTTGTGCGGTGAAGCCGCGGGCCATGCAGGTGCCGACGTCGCCGGGGCCTTCGTCGGTCTTCGGCGTGAGCCCGACCGCGGAGATGCCGGCTTTGTACGACCCGGTCCCGAGCACGGCGTCGTTGGCCATCTGGTCGCCGATGGCAAAGCACGCCTTGTTGCTGGCCACGGACGTGATCTTGCGCGGGAGAGCGTCCTTCGACGGCTCCGGCGTGAGGAAGATCAGCGTGATGGCGTACTTGCGCGCGGTGCTCATCAGCTTGGACGCGACCTCGATCGCCTTCTTGCCGTCCTTACCCATGAACAGGTTCTGGCACTCGTCGATCACCACGACGCGCGGGCGGAGGCGTCCGTCCTTTTCGGCCAGTGCCCGGGTCACCGACCGGTCGGTGGCGTGCTGCTGAAGCGCCTTGCCCCGCACGGAAAGGTCGTCGTAGAGCTCGTAGAGCAGGTTCAGGCACGCCTCCACCGTGTCGTCGCCGGCGCCGGTGGTCAGCGACCGCAGCCGCGGGCGCATGGGGTTGTAGTCGGTGTTCTCCGCCATCACCACGACGTCGATCTCTGCCAACGGGTCGAGCATCGCGCCCAGCACCAGGTTGATGGCCATGGTGGACTTGCCCGAGCCCATCATGCCGCCGAACGCGTAGTTCGCCTCGAACAGCCGCCCGCGGACCACGTCGCCCTTGAGCGTCACGGCCACCGGAACGCCGGTGAAGTAGTCGATGGTCGCGGTGTCCAGGTCCGTGAGCAGGGGCCACGGGTCGACGGGGCCGGACAGGGCGCCGGGCTTGGCCACCCACAGGTCCAAAACGGACGGTTGCGGTTCGGTGGGCCAGACCTCGCGCGGGTAGCGGACCAGGTTGTGCGCCAACGTGGTCTTTCGCTTGACGATCTCTTCCACCGGGCACGCCGGCGGCAGCGCCACCTGCGCGCGCCATCCCTTGCCGTCGACGTGCGGCGGGGTGATGAACTTGATTCGCCACCCCTCCTTCACTGCGCGGGTGAACCCCGGGATGTTCAGGTTCTTCAACGCGTTCAGGATGGTGTTCTCGTCCGGCAACTCGTCCATCGCGTCGCCCTCGACCGGCGGAGCGAGCCAGGTCGGCATGTTCCCGTGCGTGCGGCCCTGCTGGTACAGGTAGCCGACACCCAGCGCGGTGCCCCCGACCAGCAGGAACACGCCGTAGGTGGTCAGGAACCACAGCACGAACGCGACCGCGTCGAACACCCCCGTGATCGGGGTCAGGATCTCGCCGGCCTCGCCGTCGTTGATCGCCATGATGATGCCCAGGACCAGAAGAAACCCTGACACACCAACGGATCCGATGACCGCGGCCTTGATCCACTGCCCGGGTGCGCGCAACCAATCCATCGTGCGGGCGTGCCGGCGCTGCTTCTCCGCCACGTCGGCTTCCTGCCAGTAGCGCAACATCTCCTGGTCACCGGCGGCTTCGGCGGCGCGCATCTGGCGTTCGTAGCGGTTGGCGCCGTGGGTGTCGCGCCACCGGTTGACCACGACCTTCGCCCCGGCGGTCGGGTAGGCGACACAGTGCCGGAACGTGGCTTTCGTTCGGTCGTGCTTGACGACCTTGCGGGCGGTGCGGGCCGCGACCACGACGTCGTGACGGTAGCCGGCGTAGCGGGCGATGGCGCGGGCCTTCTGCGAGGTGAGGCGCTGGTACTCCTCCTCGGAGATGAGCTCGCCTTCGATCGCCTCGCCCTGCTCGGTGCGGATAGGCAGGGGGTGGACGGTGGCCAGCTCGCTGGCGGTCGGGTTCGTGTTGGTGCTCATGGTCGTGTCCCTCTCGGCTCAGGCGCGGTTGGCGTGCTCGTCGCGCAGCTGGCGGGCGAACTTCGGCGCGCAGCGCAGCGTCTTGCGGATCGACTCCGCGGACTTCGGGTTGATCGCGACATCGGGGTTGTCGATCGCAGCGGTGAAGGCGGCGCGCAGGTCCTCGATCGACCGCACCTTGGGAGCGCGCGGCGGACGGGGCTTGCGGGTCGATTTCGGCTGGTCGTCCGGCCGATCGAGGGTCAGCACCGGGGAATCGGTGATCGGCCCATCCTCGGAGGCGGCGGCCTGCTGCTGGGCGGTGAAGAACGCGGCGATCTCGTCGTCGAGGACGTCCGCGGTGTGGGCGTCGAGGTCGACCACCGCGGCCAGGCGCCGGCCGTCGAGGGTGTAGCGGCCCGGGGTGAACACCAGCCGCGCTGTCCCGTCCTGGGCCAGCTCCGCGACCGCGTGCCGGACCGCGGCGGCCTGGACCCGGGCGACCTTGCGCAGCGTCTTGCGCTCAATCCGGGCCGCGGCCCGCTCCGCCGCCGATCGCGGAGGGGACGCGACCGCGAGTTGGTGGGCGATGACGCCGGCGACGGACACGATGCCCATCACCACCGCGGCGTCGGCGCCGCGGTGCCAGCCGTGCAGGACGTTCAGGGCGAACCCGACACCGGCGAACACCCACACCCCGAGCTGCAACGCCCACACCGGCCGCTCCGGGTGGCGGTGGCGGGTGATCTCGACGGCGAACGCGAACGCCCACATGCCCAGCTCCGACAGTGCCGGCAGCGCGGTGCCGGTCACGTCCCCGTAGACCTGCGCGCCGTAGCCGGCCATCGCGGGCACCGCCATGCCGGCCGACACCAGCGCGAGCAGGTAGATCGGCAGCCGCACGCGGTTCGTGGACAGCCACCCGGCGACGCTGGCCAGCATCGCGGCGCGGCGAGCCCGGCGGGTCTCTCGCTGCTTGTCGGCCAGCTTCACCGCGGCCGCGGCGTCGGTGCGGCGCAGTTCGGCGCGGGCGGCCTGCTCGCGCAGCTTCCGTTCGGTCGCGGCGGCGGCGTCCTGGCGGCGCTGCTCCGCGGTGGCCGCGTGGTTCGCGCGGCGCTCCTCTGCCCAGCTGGTCATCGGGTCACCTCCCGGTCCTCGTGGCTGGTCGTCTCGTCGTCGGTGCTGGTGACCGGGGTCGCCGGCAGCTGCTTGCGGTCGGTGGAGCCGGCGCGCAGCCGGGTCTGCTCGCGGTGGTCGCGCACCTCGTGCATCGCCCACCCCGCGGCGACGACCGCGGACACCAGGGCGAACCAGGGGGTGAACACCACGGCCAGGACCAGCGGCCCGAGGACGCCGGCCAGCTCACCGAAGTGCCACACCGCCCACTCCATGGCCAGCTCCAGGCGGGTTCGCTGCTCACGCTGCACGTTCATCGGGGCACCTCCTGCCCGGTGGGGAAGTTGAGGGGGAAGAACTGGTTCACCGGCCGCCGGGGCGGGCGGGACGCCTGCCGGGTGGCGGCCTGGTCGAGGCGGACCAGCACGCCGGCGAGGATCCGTTCCGCGATCACCAGCGGGATCCGCAACAGGTGCAGGACCAGGAACAGGCACACGGTGCCGGCGAACCGGATCAGGGCCAGGGTTCCGCGCTGCTGCAACACCTCGAACGTGGTCACGTGCGCTCACCCCGCTCCGCGGCGTTGTAGGCGTCGGACCAGCGCTGGCACCAGGCCATGAGCTCTGCGAAGGGTGCCGACCAGGTGATCGCCGGATCCGCTTCGAACGCGCGGGCCGCGGCGACAGCACCGCCCTGGGTGCTGGTAACCAGCGGAAGGAAGATGACCGGGCCGTCGTGGCCGTACTTCATCGGCGCCCAGGCGTCCAGCCGGATGCGGATGCCTTCGCCGTCCGCGGTCACCTGCGGGGTCACCGCGAGGTACGGGCCGATCTCGACGAACGGCCGGAGGATCGAGACTCGGGTGCCGTTGACGGTGATCTCGCAGTTCACCGCGGCGATGCCGCGGCCGTCGAGCACGTAGCTGTCGAGCTTGAGGTAGCCGGTCATCGGTTCTCCCTCTTGGCTTGGGCGGCGGCTTCGCGGCGGGCGCGTTCGGCTTCTTCGGCCTGGCGCTGCATGTCGCAGTGCCAGGCACCGGAGTCGTTGGTGGTCACGCGGCCACCTCCACCCGGCCGGCATGCTCGCCCTCGAAGCAGGCCCAGCACTGCCGCGTGCTGGTCGGCACGCAGTAGTCCTGCACCTCGGAGCAGTCCACGCAGGTCCGGCGGGCCTCCATCGCGCGGTCCAGCTGCCCCGGCACCGGCGGACGCTTGGCCGCGGCCCGCTCGACGGAGAACAGCTCCGCGACGGTCTCCCGGGCGTAGGGCTTGACGTGCCGGAACACCAGCAGCGCCAACGGGTCCTGACCGTTGGGCCGCAACCCGACCTCTCGCAGCTGCGAGCGGGTGAGCAGGGTCGAGGGGGCCTCGCCCCACCCGAACACCGGCAGCCCGTCCCGCTCGCCGCGGCACAGCGCCACGTGGTGCGTGCGGCCGTCGAACACCGTGGTCACCACCTGCCGGCGGCGGCGCGGGTTCACTGCACTTCTCCGGTGATGCTGTCCAGCTCGGCAACCGCCAGCAGGCGCAGCTGCGCGGAGACGTCGAGGTAGACCCGGGCACGCTCGCGCTTGGCCGCGGCCGGCACCGTGTCGTTGGCCAGCAGGAACGCGGCGTTCGACATCAGCGACAGGCCGAGTTCGTGCAGGCGGCCGGAGACCTCGCGGGAGATCAGGCTGTTTAGTTCGTCCGGGGTGTAGGTGAACGTCGCGGCCTCGCGGGCCGGGGCGGTGGTGTCTACCATCTGGGGTTCCTCCGTGCGGTTTCGTGACTGGGCGGTGGAACCCGGCGCGGTCGGCGCGTTCTTGGCGGAGTGGGCCGCCGCGTCGGGGTGGAAGATCAGGCGAGTGGTCATCACGCCACCGCCAGCACAAGCGCGACGGCCAGCAGCGAGAGGCCGATCACCAGCAACACGACGGCGCGGCTGATGCGGCGGTACTTGCACACCGCGGTCCGCCCGATCTGCGCGGCATCGGTCGCGACCCGGACCGCAGACCCGGCATCCGGCGCGTCCAGCAAGGTCGACGGGCCGTTGAGTGCGGCGTCCAGCCACGTGCCCGGCGTCGGCTCCGACAGCCGCGGTCGCAGCGCCGAGAGCAGCACCAGCACGGATGCGAAAATCGGCGTTGCCGCCGTCCACAGCGCGACCGTGGCGGACACCGACACCTGACGCGTGGTCAAGGCGACGACACCGGCGAGCGCGGCACCCACCAGCGACAGCAGCGTGGTGACCTTGGTGTCGGCCTTACGGAGTTCGTCCCGCGCGTGGTCGTGGGCCTGCTGAACGTGCTGGGGAACGTCGCTCATCACGCGGCCTCGCCATCGGCGGACCGGATGACCTGCACGCGGGTCGGCAGTGCCCGCAGGGCCTCGCGGCCGGCGCGGCGACGTGCCCGGCTCGCCCGGCGCTGATCGGTGAAGTCGTACCGGTAGGCGGCCTCCGCGGCCTGCTCGTCCGCGGCCAGCTCGCCGTAGACGTCCTGCAACATCGCGTCGATCGCCGCTTCGGTCAGCCCGTCCGGGTAGACAGCCTCGCCGGCGAACTCGTCGGTGACCGATACGGCGGCGTCGATGCGGCGGCGGTAGACGTTGGTGTCCATTGCGAAGTCCCTTCTAGAAACGTGCTGGTCAGTGGGTGTGTCAGAACGAGTGGAAGAAGGTCACGAGGCTGTGCACGAAGTGCCGCACGAGCGCAGCCGCCTCCAACGGCGACGACACGACGAACACCACCAGCGCGACCACGATGGCCAGGCCGACGAGCTTCCGGCCGATGCCCGACCCGACCTTGAAACCCGGCATCATCTGCTGCCTCGACATTTGGACCCTCCTGCTAGAGTTGGTGTACCAACTTGAGTTGGTGCGCCAACTATGACACAGACCCCAAGTGGGAACAAGAGGTTGGTGCACCAACTTTGATGAGAGGGAGTTGATCAATGTCCGGTCAGACCCCTGGGCACCTGTACGAGCGGATTGCCGCGGCCCTGAGAGACCAGATCCTCGCTCGCACGCTCGCCCCCGGGGCGCGCCTGCCGACGCGTGACGACCTCGCTGCAACGTTCGGTGCATCCGAAACCACGGTTCGTTTGGCACTCGACCTGCTCGAATCGGAGGGCCTGATCAACCGCGGGCGAGGTGCGGCTCCCACTGTTCGCCTGTACGACCCTCTGATCCGGCGAGCTGAGCAGCACTACAAGTCCGAGCCGGGCGCGCCGTTCGCCGAAGAGGCGATCGCGACCGAGCGCGTGCCCAGGTACAGCCACGAGACACGTCCCGACCGGGCCGGGCTTGAGACTGCGCACCGGCTCAAGATCGGAGTCGGAGATGAGGTGATGCGCACGGACTACGTCTCTTACGCAAACGACGAACCGATGATGCTGACCACGTCGTATGAGCCGTTGGCGATCACGCGCGGAACGCCGATCGAGAAGCCGGAAGAGGGCCCGCTCATGGGTGCGGGGATCGTCGACCGGTTCACCAGCATTGGCCTACGCCCGACCGCCGTGGTCGAGCGGCTGCACTCCCGGATGCCGCGACCTTCCGAGGTTGAGGCGCTAGCGCTCAAGCCGGGAATACCGGTGATCGTGATCGTTCGAACGTCGTACGCCGGCGAAACCCCGATCGAGACCGCGGACATTCTTCTTGCCGCCCATCAGTACAAGCTTGAGTACGTCACCAAGGTGGCCCCGCTCGGAAACGGCGAGGCCAGCACGACGTAGCCGCCCGTGAATGTGACCGAACGTGAAGGCCCCCATCAGCTAGATGGGGGCCTTCCGTCATCGGGGGAACTGTGGATGAATGGAGATGACAACCAAGTTCATCACAGGAGGTCACCATGTCGTTGACGGTTCCGCAGGCGCTGCTTGAGCAGGCACAGCAGGGAACGATCAAGGAGGAAGACTTCCTCGCGTGCATCCAGACGTCCCTGCCGTACGCGTGGTCAGTCGTCGCGGGCACGGCGGAAAAGCTGAACGCCAACGGGGGCGTCGTCGAGGTCAACGAGGACGTGCCGCAGACCGACGAAGAGTGGGGGCAGCTCTTCCGGCTGATGGCTAGCGACTCGATGCGCGCAGCAGTCGAACGGAAGTTCGGCGTGAGGCTCGCCTTCCAGAACTGCTGCAAGGTCGGCGCGTTCGCGCCGGGCGCCACGTCCGAGTACGAAGAGTTCACCTCGATGCGCGCACAGGTGCTCAACCAGAAGCCCGAGCTGTTGAACTGCTAGCTTCGGAACCGGAACGCACCGTCGGCGCCGAGCAGGGCCAAACTCGCGGCGGCGGTGCGTTCCCCAAAGAGCCAGTCAGCCGACCTGCCGCAACTCGCCTAAGGCTGCGACAACGCGGTGGTTGGACGTCGGAATCGGCACAGGCGTTCTGAGGGCCGGTTTTCGCAGGTTGTCAGAACGTGGCTTGCGCCCGTGGCCGCGGGGAGTGACACCTGCGGGGTGTCGTCACTGCCACACCTGTCACTCTGTCGCTCTACCCTGCCTGACCTGCGACTTTAGCTGTGACAGGAGAGTGACACCTTCGGTGACAGCTCTTCTCCCGCACTAATTCTATGTCTCTGTAGTCACCGGGAACGAAAAGCGGCTGAACCAGGGGGTGATGGGCGCTACTGCGCCGCAGCAAAATTGCGCCAGATTAGTTCCGCCACCACGCTCACTGATACGTTCAAGCACTTCAATGATCACTATCCTTTTCGCGCAATACAACAGGTGAACCGAAGAAGAATTCGCGCTTGAACCACATGCGAAACCGATATAAACGCTTGTCAACTCCCGTCTCAGATCGGGCGACTCGCTGGAATTCCTCCATAGGCTCTCTGAAATCTTCCAATTTACGCGAGGTGCGCCAGACGCCAAGAGCATCAGCAACATCAGAGTACAGTTTTGCGGCACGAGGACTACCGTGCATTTCTATGTCTCCCAGCGCAGCTAGAACTTGCTGATAGACACCTTCAACCTTCTCGTCTTCGTCAGCAAAAGGTATGCCGACCATCGCCGATATTCCCGAAGAGTACGCGTCGCGTTTGAGCTCACTTAGCTTGGCCCGGCGCCCCTGCCAAGCTGTGATGACGGGTGCCACAATGGTCCCACTGACACCGATTCCCGCACCTACCAGCGCGGCAGTAGTTGCGTCCATTTACGCCCTCCAGGCGGCTTAACACGATCTTGATGAGAAGTCGCATTGAGGCTGACAGCCGTTACGGAACGTGCAGGTCCGTCGACGTCACCTACGGCCGCAGACGCCGCCGGCTCTACGCCCTGCGGCCTCGCGGCGAGCCGGACGAAACCGGTGGGCGCTCGGGATCTTCCACCTCGAACTCGCCGCCGGCGGGGGCGGCGGCGACCAAGCCACCGGCTTCACGAAGTGTCCGTGAGCGGCCGACAACCACGCTGAGACGGGACAGGCGGCCGCGGGCGGAGTTCGTCGGCACCGAGACGCCCAATACGGAAACGGCGCGTCGTGCGCGCTCTCAGGCCCGACAGGGGTCGGAAATTTCGCTGCCTGAGGACGCCGTACGCCGCCGAACGCCCGCCCCCTGGTGTGGTCGGACCACAGGGACCGACAGAGGGGATCTGAGGGCCGATTTTGACGGGCGTGCAGAGCGCGGGCTCTTCACGTGCCGCTGCCAGGGTGAGTGACACCTGTGGGGTGTCGTCACTGTCACACCTGTCACTCTGTCACTCTACATAGTCTGACCTGCGGTTTTAGGTGTGACAGGCGAGTGACACCCTCGGTGACAGCTCTTTTCCCACACTAATTCTATGTCTCTATAGTCACTGGAAAAGGGAAAAGCGGCTGAAGCAGGGGGGTGGCACACCTCCTCCTGTTTCAGCCGCTTTTCCCTAGTGGCCCACGGATGGCCCACGGATGGCCGCACACGGCTGCACACTGCCGCATCTGGCCGCACACGCAAAGAAGCCCGCGCCTGGCATATGCCAAGGTCACGGGGCTTCTTCGCAGCGTGGCGGGTGAGGGATTCGAACCCCCGTAGGCGTAAGCCAACTGGTTTACAGCCTGTCCCCGGACGCTGCGCGTATCAGGGGTTGCCGCTTCGAGACCTCGCCTAAGTCAGGCGGCAGTGCTCAGGTGGGTTTGCGTACGAGGCCGGTGTAGGCAGCGATGGCGAGGGTGGCCAGGCCCCAGAGGAGGGCTTGAAGTGCCCAGAGGATGGCGGTGAAGGTTTGACCCCAGCCAGTGGTGGTGTCGAGGTCGCAGTGGGCGCGGATACCGGTGGTGCCGAGGGGTAGGCCGCGGTCGATGCCGAGGCCAATGAGTTCGACGGGTGAGCAAGGGGTGCCGGGGGTGACGGGTTTCGCGGTGGCGGGTGGGACGCGTTCGGCGGCGTGGTGGCCGGGGTGGGTGGTGACGTGTCCGGCGAGCAGGCTGAGGGCGGCGGCGAGGGTGAGGACGACGGCGAGGGCGGTGACGAGACGGTGGGCACGGTAGCCGTAGCGGCCGAGCCAGCCCCATATTCCATGTCGCCACTGTGCGATTCGGTTGCCCAAAGCCTCGGGGGTGCGGCGGCGGAGGTCGTTTTGTTGAGTGATCAGCACTTCGCGGGCGTTGTTGTCGTGGCCGGCGGCGCGCTCGGTCGCGGCGAGTTGTTGGAAGGGCTGGGGCCAGTAGGCGGGGGTGTGGTGCACTAGCAGGTGCAGCCATTGACGCCACGATGTCTCCCGCAGGACGGGGTAGGTCAATCCGTGGGCAATGATGGTGCGGTCGCCGTCCGGGCAGCCGCGGCGGCTCGTCGTCTGCCGACTGGTCGGGCACACGACCGCCGGTAGGAGCAGTAACGCCCCGGTGATCTGCGCCTCATGCATGACCAGGAGCGGACCTGAGCTGCTGTCCAGCCGGGACACCAACAGCGCAGTCTGGCCGCCGATTTGGGCACCGGCCAGCCGGATCGCACCGAGTTTTCCGGCGCCGGTGATGGTGGCGTCCTTAATGAACAGGTCGCTGTCAGTGCGGAGGCCGTCGGCGTAAAGCGCGGGGCCGGTGGTGTTGGTGATGGTGATTCGATCGAGGCTGAGTGGGCCGCTGATTTGGGCACCGGGGAGCCGGATCGCGCCGAGGTCTCCGGCGCTGGTGATGGTGGCGTCATCCATAAAAATGCCATAGCCGGTGCGGAGTCCGTCGGCGTGCAGCGCGGGGCCGGTGGTGTTGGTGATGGTGATTCGATCGAGGCCAAGTTGGCCGCTGATTTGGGCACTGGGGAGCCGGATCGCGCCGACATCTCCGCCGCCAGTGATGGTGGCGTCCCGTATGAAGAGGTGGCTGTCAGTGCGGAGTCCGTCGGCGTGCAGGTAGGAGAGCAAGCAGCGGTTCAGGTACAGGTCGCGAAGGTGCGCATGTCGGCAAACGATGCCGTCCGGGAGCGCAGACTCGTACAAGTCCAGGCCGGTGACGGCGGTGACGTGATCGAGGTCAAGCTCTCCGATGACCCGCACTCCCGCTAGCCGGATTCCACGGGGGTCGAGGTCACCGTGCAGGCCGCGGAGGAGATCGCGGAGCAGATCGGCTCGTACCCGCAGTTCGGGGTTGTCGGTGACCGCCAGCTCCTCCACCGTCATCATGGTGGCGGAATCGGCGAGGTCTCCGCGGCGGGCAGTTTCGACCACCTGTCGCTCCACCTCGGTCAGGTCGGTCAGCACGGGGGAGGGCTGCGTTTCGTCCACACCACCACAGTCGATTGCACGCAACGGAATGTGACATCTGACCACCCCACCTCACCGCGGAGTCTGTCACGGCGCGCTGTGACACCAGCGGGGGCGGCGGCTACCACGCGAATGACTTCACGAAGTGCCTGTAGTCAAGCGGGAACCCGTGCCGACGGCCCGGGTTCCGGCTCATCGGCACGAGACGACTCAAAGCGGAAAACGGCCGCGCTGTGCCGCTCTCAGCCCTGACAGGGACCGGAATTTCGCAGCCTGAGGACGCCGTACGCGGGCGAACGTGCGCATCCTGGTGTGGTTGGACTGCGGGAACGGTAGATGCGCTCTGAGGGTCGGTCTTGCGGACCTGCGGAGCACGGACTCTGCGCCTGCCGCCCCGGGTGAGTGACACCTGTGGGCTGTCGAGACTGTCACACCTGTCACTCTGTCACTTTGCATGGTCTGACCTGCGGTTTTAGGTGTGACACGGCGGTGACACCTCCAGTGACAGCTTCTGTCCCACACTAACGGTATGTCTCAGTAGTCACTAAGAACGAAAAGAGGCTGAACCAGCAGTGTGGCGGCGGGCCCCCCTGCTGGTTCAGCCTCTTTTGAACCGCTGGGTGTCAAAGTGAGTGACAATCTGGGTGGCGGAGCGTGGACCTTCATGGACGTTGGCGGACCGTGAATGTGCTGGCCAGAATGGTTTGAGCGAGTTCAAGAACGGTCGAATTTGCCCTGATAACGAAGAGGTCCCAGGTTCAAGTCCTGGTAGGCCCACAGAACAAGGCCGGTTCGCAGTTCGCGAACCGGCCTTGTTCATTTTCAGCCGGCGTCGTGGGCGGTGGTTTCGAGCCAGTGCCGGGCAAGCGCGGTCTCGCCGTCGATGGTGATTTCGCGGTCGGCGAGGGGAAGTCGCCGAGTCAACGTCAGCAGCAGCGAGCTCGCCGGGCCGGTCAGCGTCACGTCGGCTGGTCGGGCTCCGGGTTGCCACTTCGCCCCCTCCGGCCGCCGTTCGATGAACCACGCGTCCGGGGTGTCGGTGGCCTGCCACAGCAATGTCTGCCCGGTGCCGCGGATGCCGTGCGCGGACTCGGATCGCTGCAGCTCCCACGTCGGCGAAGTGAGCATCGTCAGGTGGTTGGAGATGAGCGCGGCCGCGACGGTGGCGTCGATGTCGGCCGGCTGGTTCGCCGCGTTGGACGCGTCGAAGCCGTGGATGACCGCCTCGTTGACCATGCTGGTCAGCCAGAACTGCGCGCCGGAACGTTCGTCCCCCGCGGCGTTGAACACGGGTGCGTCCATCGCGTCGTCGGAGCACGCGTTCGCCACGCGCTGTGCGGACTCCGCCAGCCACGCTCGCCACTCGGCCGGGTCGGCCGGGGCTGCGGCCATCTCGGTGGGCAGCTGGGTGGGGTCGGTGATGCGCCGCTCGATGATCTCCGCGACCCAGTGCTGGGTCTGGCCGATGTGCGCGACCAGGTCGGAGACGGTCCACGCCGGAGCGGTCGGCACGGCGGCGCCGGGTCCGGCCGCGACAGCCGCGTTCGCCAGCCGGCGGGTGTGGTCGACGATCGCTCGCCGGGCTTGGTCGGTGCTCAGTTCGGTCATTGCTCGCCCCTCGGTCGGTCGCTGGTTCGCCTTCGACAACGCGTCGAACGAGGGTGGCAGGAATCGACAGAGCCCGGATACAGGTCAGCCCTGCCGGGAAGAGAATGAACCGGCAGGGCTGAGCGGTCACGGTCGGCGCGCATCACGGTCGCCTCTCGGCGAAGTGGCTCAACACGGCTCCAGCCGAACGGAACTCCGCGAAGGCGGTGGTTGAGGCCCGGGGGACACGGTGGGCACGTCGACCAGTGGGTACAACGAGACACCCCGCCCCCGTATTTCCGCCGAAGTGTGACCTGCGTTACCTGCGCAATCGTGGTTCCACGTGGAACCACCGCCCCCGACGGTGGCCGGGGCCGGTGCAGTAACATCGCGGGGTAAGGGAAGCAAGCTGAGAAGGGGGCTTCGGTGAAGAAGCTGCTGGCACTCGCGGTCATCGCGGGCGGCGTCCTGTTCGTCGTGAAGCGCAACAAGGCGGCCAAGGCGGAAGCCGACCTGTGGCGCGAGGCGACCGCGCCGGTCCCCTCGAACAACGGCACCACCCCGGCCAAGCCGGCGGGTGCGTCCCACAACTGATTTGCCGCGGGCACTTCGCCCGCACCCGGGGCTGTAGCTCAATTGGTAGAGCACCGCCTTTGCAAGGCGGGGGTCAGGGGTTCGATTCCCCTCAGCTCCACAACATCCATGGTTCCGCGAAGCCGGTACGGAGACGCCGTACCGGCCTTTTGCTGTACTGTCACGCGTGAGTGCCCTTAACAAAACGCCAGATCGTTGCGGGGCTGAACTGGCTGCGATGGTGACTCAGATAGCCTCCTGACAAGGATACTTACATGTTGTCGTCGCTGCCTCGCAGCTACGGCGTGGAGTGTGAACTCTAGTAGCACTGCAGTGCTACCTTGCTGTGCACTGTCTCGGTTCCTATCGTTGGTCAAGAACATCGACGAAGGAGGGGGACCATGACAGCGGCAGATGCGACTGACGACCGCCTGGTGTCGAGGGCACAGATCGCGGTGCTGGCGGGAGTCCAGCGCCCGGCCGTCACGAACTGGCAGCAACGCCATCCTGACTTCCCGCAGCCGGACCGGTCGGAGGGTGGGGAGTACTTCCGGGCCGGTCAGGTCATCGCGTGGCTGGGTTCGAGGCAAATCCGAGAAAGTGCTCTGCTCGCGGACGAATCCCCGGGGGCGACGTACGGCGAGCGGATGCGGCGGCGGCTTGCCGAGCCCGAACAGAAGACTGCTCGACCGCCGTCGAGAGCGGTTGAACCATCCGGAGGGCAGTCGGCCGATCGGTTGCTGGGGCCGTTGGCGAACCGAACCCGCGGTTCCGCGTCCGCCGGGGACTACTTCGACCTGATCTTCTCGCTGGTTCTGCTGCGTTCGACCGGAGCCGACAGCTGGAACGAGCTAGCACGGTTCGCGACCGCGGACCGGTCCCCTGAGGACGTCCGACGGCTGCTGTTCACGGTTGGCAATCTCGCCGACGAACAACTGCGCAGAATGGGACTCACGCCTGGACTGCGGTCATCGGTGGCGGTCATCCGGCCGGAGTCACCGCGGGACTTGGCCGAGGTCGTCGCGTTGACCGGCGAAGTCGGTCCCGTCGCGTTTCGAAAGCTGCTCAGGGCATATGAGACGGCAGCTGTCATGCGAAGCGACACGGTCTTCACACCACAAAGCCTTACCCGTCTGATGGCTCGCTTGGTCGCCGGTGTGGGCAAGCGTCCGCTTCGGGTCCTCGATCCCTACGCCCGTGGGGGCGAGTTGCTGGCCGCCGTGTCCGAAACCACGACGGCATCGAGCCTCCGCGGTATGGGACCGGACCGGGCCATGCTCCGGATCGCCGGGATCAACCTCGCACTGCACGGCGTGGTGGCCAAGCTCGAGCGGTTCTCGTCGATGCCGTGGGAAACCTTCGACCCGGTCGAAGGCAAAGCGGACGTCATCGTCTGCAATCCGCCTTTCAACGGGAGTTCCGCGCGCCTCGATCCTGATAAGCCGACGTGGTCGTTCGGTCCGGTGCCTGCCGGAAACGACAACTTCGCTTGGGTGCAGCACGTGGTGCAAGCCCTCGCGCCAGGCGGTAGAGCGGTCGTGCTGATGCCCGGCAACGCCGCGGTTTCGGCAAATCAGCGCGAACGCGACATCCGCCGGAAGCTCGTCGAGGAAGGGGCAGTGGAATCGGTCGTCGCACTGCCGGCTCGGATGTTCCCCACGACGCCGATCCAGGCGTCCATCTGGGTTCTTAAGAGCCCGGACGGAAACCGTGGGCCAGTTTTGTTCGTCGACGCGCGCAGGCTCGGCCACCGGGTCGAGAAGTCCTATGTCTTCGCGGACTCGGACATCGACGACATCGCGGGGGAACTCGTTTCGTGGCGTGACTCCGGCTGTCGTGCTGGTCGCCGGTCCGCGCTCAGCGCATCCGTCGAGGCGAGCGAGATCGCCGAACCCGAATACTCGCTGAGCCCCGCTGAGTACGCGCGCATGGCCGACACCGCAGAAGGAACGGAGGACCACCTCGAGATTCTCGTGCGGACAACAGCCGAGACTGAGCGTCTTCGTGCGCAAGCCGAGGATTCGGACGCCGCCGTGGCCGAGTTCAGCGGCTCGATCAGCCGAGTCGGCCGAATCCGGAAAGAGCGGCAGGCGAGGTTGAACGAACTGTGTGAAATCAATCCCGGGCCGGCGCAGAATCTGTTGAAGAAGTTCGAGCAGAGCATCGCCCAGGCGGTACCGGTGGTCTTACCCAAGCACCTCACCGATCGACGCATCGTCATGGCTGCCGACGAGCGGAAGGTCTCCGACCAAGCGGCAGCGGAGCTTGGCAGGTTCCGGCTGAGGGTGCACGACATCGTTTGTGTGCGAACTGGAAGCACGGGTCCGAGTGCGTTGGTGGAGGAGCACCAGGAAGGGTGGGTGGCGGGGACCAATCTGCTGAGATTGCACAAGTTCAAGACTGACGTCGTCGACCCGCTGTACCTGCTGGCTTACCTGTCGCTACCTGCCGTGGTGACGTGGATCCAAGAACGCTCGAGGGAGGCCACCGCGGTACCGACCCTCAGCAAGAGCGCCCTCAGTCAGCTCAAGGTGTCCTTGCCGTCGCTCGACGAGCAGATCCAGATCGGTTCGTGGCTGCGGACCGCCGACGAACAGGTCGCCGCTCATCGCGAGCTGGCGAAGGCCGTGGTACACCGTCGCGCCGCGATGGTGCCGTGTCTGATGGGGGGCCTTTTCGATGGAAAATGAAAACGACGGAGAGCGTGCTTCGAGCACATTCGGCGTGCGGTACTTGTGGCTGGTTTGCGTGGTCCAGTTCTCTTTGCTCGTCGCCGTGGTGGCAGGCGTCGTGAAGAAGGCAACGGGGGTTTCGGCGTGGGACGCGGTGTTGTTCGGGGGTGGGGCTTTCTGCGTCGTGATCGGCCTCTGTCTCACGGTGCGTCAGGCACTGCGGCAGTCCTGATCGCGCTAGGTTGGAGTCTGTGGGATGGCCCGTCAAACGCGTCGACCTCGGTGAAGTCGACTATCACCGAGCCCTCGCCGACATGCGGACGTGGGTCGAGGAGCGGCAGCAGAACCTCGCCGAGGATCGGCTCTTCCTCCTCAGCCACCCGCCGATCGTCACCTACGGGCCGCGCACCAAACCCGAAGACCTTCCCGCCGGTTTGCCCGCCGTCGAGGTCGATCGGGGCGGCTTCGCCACCTACCACGGGCCCGGGCAGCTCGTCGGCTACCTCGTCGTCGATGTCAAAGCGCGTGGGCCCGTCGACATCGTGCGGTGGCTGGAAAACGGGCTCGTCGACGCGCTAAACACCCTCGGCTTTCCTGCTGGCCGAAGGGAATCGCCGCACGGGCACTCTAGCCTCGCCGGCGTCTGGACGCCTGATCACCGCAAGGTCGCCTCCATCGGCATGCGCATCCGCCGCGGCGTCACGAGCCACGGCTTCGCGCTCAACGTCGACCCGGACATGACAGCCTTCCACCACTTCACCGCCTGCGGACTCGCCGACGTCGCCATGGTGTCCCTCGCCGAACTCGCCGCCGAACAACAGCGAGGGACACCGACCGACGCCGAAGTGCGGGACGCCGTCTTCGAGAGCCTTACTTCAAGAAGCTGATCACCGCGTCCCGGCCCGCGTGGCCGCGTTCGCGGTTCTGGATCGAATGGGACTCGCCCGGGACGATCACCAATTGGCCCCGCGGGGCCTGCGCCGCTTCCTCCCGAGCCCACTCCAGCGGCGTCGACAAGTCACGGTCGCCGTTCAGCAACAGCACCGGGACGTTCGGCAGCCGCGACGCCGGGTTCGAGCCCGGATGCTCGGCCGGCCATGGCAAGCAGCTCTGGATGAAGCCCTGCTGCGTCGCCACTTCCGTTGTGTACGGCCAGGTCGCCGACGCCGGCAGCGCACGCGCCGTCAGGGACAACAGCGGCTGGCGCCAGGACACCGGCGTCGCCGACGAGCCCCATGGAAAACGCTGGTCCGCGCACAACGTCGCCGCGTGCAACCCCGAGCTGAACGATGCCGGGTCGTCGCCGCCTGATTTGTACGCCTCCAGCAGCGAGTCCAGCTGTGCCGGCGAGCCCGTCCTTGCTGCGTGGAGCGCGCCGATCACGTCGCCCGCGGACGGGTTGCGGTACGTCGGGTCGACGAACTCGTACGTGACGATCAGGTCGAAGATCTTCACCCCGTCGGCCGTCCCGCGGTGGCGGACCACCCACGCCAGGTCCTGCGCCGGGTCGTAACCGCAGGCCGGGGCCACCGCGCACGCCGCGCGCAGCACCCTGGCTTCGGCCGTCATCCCCGTCAAGTACAGCGACGCCGACGCGGACGCGTGGTGCGGCAGCACCGAATCCAGCACGACCTTGCTGACGTTGCCCGGGTGCGCGATCGCGTACCGCGCCGCCGTGAACGAGCCGTACGAGACGCCGTCCACCACCATCTTCGACGCGCCCAGCGCCTGGCGGAGCTGGTCGAAGTCCGCGACCGTCTGGTCGGTCGAATACAACGGCGCCGTGTTGCCGAGGATGCGCGCGCACTCGGTGACCGCCTCGCGCGTCGGCGTCGCGATGTCCGAACTGCCCATCTGGGCCTGCAAGCCCGGGCACCGCAGCGCGTTGGCGCCGGTGCCGCGCTGGTCCAGCGTGACGAACCGGTAGTCCTTGGCGACTTCCGGCATCCGCTGCGTCGCGATCCGCGTGATGGTTCCGACGCCGCCCTGGCCGGGACCGCCGGTCAAGAACAGCAGCACGCCCTTGGGCGCGGTCACGTTGTCCGCGGTCGCGACCGGCAGGTCGAGCGTGCCCGGTACGCGGCCGGACCGGTCGAGCGGCACGGTCAACGTCGAGCACGTGAAGCCCGGCTGGCCCGGGCACGGATGCGGGTCCGTCAGCGTCGGTCGTCCCCCAGGACGCGCGTCGGCCGCGGCCACACCCCCGAATGCGGCAGTCAACGCCAGGACCAGCCCGGCGGTCAGCAATTTCGAACGCATGATCCATCATCGCCACACCGGCCCGGGTGCCGCATACCCCCGAACGGCCATACTTGCGCGCATGACCACAGCGCGGCTGCGGGCCTGGTGGGCCCACCGGCAGGGCCTCGACGGCACCCTCCGCGGCGCGCCGGCGGCCGAAGTCCTCGAACGGACCGGCTGGGCCCGCTCGGTCGGCGGCTCCGCGCCCTACTCGCGGCCGCGGAGAAGTACCTCGGCGTGACGCCCCGCACGCCACCGTCCGATGTGGCGCTCAGGGCCTGACGCAGGAAATCTTCGCTCGCACCGCACCCGCCGGACTCGCTTCGCCGGCCGTGTTCGGGGCGTTGTCGCGGCGGTTGCCGTCGGAGTTCGTGACGCACAGGCGGCCGTCCGGTAGCAGCACCGGGCTCGTCGGGAACTCCAGTGGTCCCGCGTTGCGCAGCTTCGACGTCGCGTCCGCCGGGTTGCGGAAGTACTCGACGACCCGGCCGTCGCGGCGGGTCAGCACGATCGCGTTGCGCTCGTTCGCCGCCGTCCAGACGTTGCCCGCGCGGTCCACCACGATTCCGTCCGCGCCTTCCAGGTACGGGTGCTGTACGGACACGTCGTCCAGGCACAGCGTGTCCGCCGGGAACGCCGCGTCGCAGCCGGTCGCCGCGCGGGGGCGGCCCGTGCGGTCCATCGGTACGCGCCACAGCGCGCCGCGGGCCGTGTCCGCCACCAACAGGGTTCCGTCCGCCGTGAACGCCAGGCCGTTCGCGACGATGTGCTGCGAACCCGCGGTGTCCGCCGCGGTGCGGCCGTTCGGCGTGATCGTCACCGTGCCCGGTGGCAGGCCACGCACGTCGCGGCCGAGCCCGCCGGGGATGACGTCGCTGACCAGCGGCTGCACGCGGAACTGCTCGAGCGCGACGCCGTCCGCGCCCGCTCGCCACACCCGGCCCTGGCCGGTGCCGCCATCGGAAATCCACAGCGCGCCCGACCGGTCGAACGCCAGGCCGTTCGCGCCCGGGACGCCGCTCGTGAACACCGTCGCCGCCGGTGGGTTCGCCGCGTCCGGTACGAACGACACCACCGTGTCGGCGTTCGCGACGTACAGCCGGCCTCGGCGGTCGAACGTGAGCCCGGCGGGGTTGCACGGCGCGGGGATCTTGCCGACGACCGCGGCCGGGCCGCCGGTGGCCGCGACGCGGTAGACCGGGCACGGATCCGCGCCGCGCGCCGGCGAGTAGAGGTTGCCGCGGCCGTCGGTGGTCAGGCCTTCGAGGCCCAGCGGCGAGGCGAACACCGTCTCGAACACGGCTGGGTGCTGGGGAGACGAGACTTCACCGGCGGAAGCGCCGGAGAGCAATCCGGCGGACAGGGCGGCGGTGGCGGTCAGGACGACGGTTCGGCGCATGCAGGGCCTCCGTTTTGTCGGATTTCCTGCCTACGCCGCCGCGTCCGGCCCGTCAAGGCCAGAGGCGCTCGCGGACCCAGCCGCCGTCGGTCTTGCGGTACCGCAGCCGCACGTGCCGGCGGTCGTGACTGGCCTGCCAGAACTCGACCTCGTCCGGGTCGACGAGGTACCGCGTCCACGTTTCCGGGGCCACTTCGGGGTTTTCCTCGACCCAGCGCTCCGCTTCCGCGGCCGCCGCGTCGAGGTCCGCCGGGTCGTTCAGCACCTGTGACTGGTGCCCGATGAACGCCTCGACGCGCGACGCGGGCGGCCGCGCCAGGAAGTCCGCCGCGGACACCTCGGGCGCCGCGGGGGAGACCGGGCCGCGCAACCGGACCTGGCGGCCGCGGCCGGGCCAGAAGAACGTCAGCGCCGCACGCGGATCCTTGCGCAGCTGCAGGCCTTTCGGGCTTTCCGAGCTGGTCGCGACGGCCCAGCCGGCCGGGCCGACGTCCTTGAGGATGACGACCCGCGCGTCCGGCGCGCCATCGGCGTCCACTGTGGACAGGGTGACGGCGTGCGGCGCCAGCACGTGCTCACCGGCTTCGGTCAGCCACTCGACGAACAGTGTCCGCGGGTCCGCGGCGGCCGTTTCCGGCGTGAACACGGGAAGTTCTTCGGGGAACGACGGCCATCCGCGCAACGCGACCATGTCAGTAACCGTACGGCTGCTGTCCCGGCGGCGGGTAGCCGGGCGCGGGCGGTCCGGCGGCCGGCGGGGGCGGCACCTGCGGCGCGCCCATCGGCGGCTGCTGCTGAACTTGCGCCTGCTGCCACTGCACCTGCTGGTAGGCCTCGGCGGGCGGCGGGAAGCAGAACGTCAGCTTGGCGCGGATCGCGCCGTGCATCGCCGCGCCCCACATCTTCCCGCCGGTGAACGCGTACGTCTGGCCGGCGGTGAGGTCCACCGCGACCATCCGCGTCTCGCCGCCGAACTGGTTGCTCGTCTTCGCCGACGCCGCCTGCGCGGCGTCCGGGTACACGTGCTGGCCGACGAGCCCGGCGATCACGACCGAGGCCGCGGTCCAGCCCATGGTGCCGACCAGGTTGGCGCGCGCGTACTGCGTGGCGCGGCCGGTGAAGTCGTACAGCGCGGCCGCGTTGATCTCGGGGACGGCCGCCGCGATGACGCAGTAGTTCATCGTCGAGAGCATCACCGACTCGGCGAACAACCCGACGGGGCAGAGCGCGGGCCCGATCTGCACGGTCCCGAAGTTGCCGCCGGACCGCTGGATGCGCTCGGCCACCACGCCGAGGTACTGCTCGGGGGTAAGCACGACGCCATCGTCGCACGCCCCGCGGTCACGTCGACTTCAGCCAGCGGTTTTCACACATGCTTCATGGTTGACTGTGCGCGCTATGCGACGACTCGTACTTCTCGCGCCCGCCGTGGTCCTGCTGGCGGGCTGCGGCCCGACCCTCGTGGCCGGCACCGCGACCCCCAGCTCCCCGTCGGCGTCGGCCGGCACGACGGCCGGTTCGGAGCTGCCGCCGGACCCCCAGCCGGCCGCGACCGAGGACTGCCCGTACCTCGACAGCGAGTTCGTGGCGGACTCGAACGGCCAGCACGTGTCGAAGGTGCGGATCTCGGCGGACCAGCCGCACCCGGCGTGCTTCTTCTACCGCCCGGACGGGAAGGTCCAGCTCACTGTCCGTGTCTACGTCGGCGACGCGAAAACGGCGACGGCGTTGGTCAACAAGGCGGCGCCGGTCGACTCGTCGAACCCGGCCAGCGACCCTTCCGGCTGGAAGGGCGGCTACGAATCGACCGACGACGGCGCTGTTTACGCGGTGGCGAAGGGGTCCGCGGCGGTCATCGCGACCACCAACCAGAAGCAGAGCGTAAAGGCACGCACAGTGGTCAAGAAGGCTATCGCTGCCCTGAAGCTCTAGGTAGCGGGCTCCACACGGGTGAGTGATGTTGATCTTGTATTACCCTGTGCGTCACGCGCAGGCTTCGTGGACTCGCGCACCGCAGCCATCGGGGGATCCCCACCCCGGGGGCCGGGCACAAAATCTGCAACGCAAAGGACAAGATTCGTGGCTGACACCCTCAAGGACATCCTGCTCGACTCCAGCCGTCGTCCGGCTGTCGTGACCGACTTCGAGACCCTCGTCGACGCCGAGGTCTCGGACAAGGGCGGCGTTTCGGGTGCCGTCGTGAAGACCGGCTTCGCCGCGGTCAAGAAGATCAAGCCGGGCATCATCCCCTCGGCCGTCGACACGCTGCTGCCCGACTTCGCCACCGCGCTCGAGCCGTTCTACGGCGACTACCGCGCCAAGGGCGGCAACGACTTCGGTGCCTACCTGACCAGCCGCTCGGACGAGGCTTCCGACGCGCTGCTGAGCGTCACCGACTCGCGCGCCGAGCGCAGCAGCCGGGACAGCATCAAGAAGGTCTACTCGAAGCTGCGCCCGAACGGCAAGAAGAACGTCGAAGAGGCGCTGCCCCGCCTGGGCCAGCTCATCGACAAGCACACCGCGAACGCCTGATCGCACGCACGACTGAAGAGGCCCCTCGGGTGCACGCCCGAGGGGCCTCTTCGCGTCCGGTTCAGTTCTTCTTCTCGGCGGGCGCCGGGGACGGCGCCTTGCCGTTCGCCTGCGGGCTCGGCTTCGCCGCTTCGGCGGGCTTCGGCGCGGGCGGGGTGGCCTTCGGCGGCGCGGGGGCGACCGGCGGCTCCTGCTTCGACCGGAGCGCGTAGGCCGCACCGGCACCGACCACGACCAGACCGAGCAGCCACGGCCACTTGCGACGGCTGCGCGTGCCCTTCGCCGCGGCCTTCGCCTCGACGAGAGCGGCGGCGAAGTCCTTCTTCGCGGCCTTGAAGTCCTTCTTGCCGCGACGCTTCGAGTCGCCGGCGGCCTTCGCGGCCTTGATGGCGGCCTTCTTCGCCTTGCGGCCCGGCTTGCGCAGCTCGGAGAGCCGGGCGAGGGCCTCCTGGCGGGCAGCCTTCGAGCTCTTCTTGAGCTCCTTGCGGGTGAGCTCGGTCTTCTTCGCGAGCTGCTTCTGCGCGCGCCGGCCCTGCTTGACACCCTCGGAGAGGAGTTTGTCGGCGGTCTCGGCGGCCTGGGCTGTCGCCCGGGACATGGACTTCACCTCATCATTCGTTTTGACACTGCTCTGTTACCCGTAACCTATCGTGCCCCTTTTCGCCGCCGCCCGCTGCTGATGGCACGATGAACCTGTGAAAGCGACGCTGCACACCAACCAGGGTGACATCAACCTGAACCTCCTCCCCGACCACGCGCCGAAGACGGTCGCGAACTTCGTCGGGCTCGCGGAAGGCACCAAGGAGTACACCCAGCCGAACGCGGCGGGCACGAACTCCGGCCCCTTCTACGACGGTTCGATCTTCCACCGGGTCATCGACGGCTTCATGCTGCAGGGCGGCGACCCGACCGGCACCGGCCGCGGCGGCCCCGGCTACAAGTTCGGCGACGAGTTCCACCCGGAGCTGCAGTTCAGCAAGCCGTACCTGTTGGCCATGGCCAACGCGGGGCCCGGCACGAACGGCTCGCAGTTCTTCATCACGGTCGCGCCGACCACCCACCTGAACTTCCGGCACACGATCTTCGGCGAGGTGGCCGACCAGGAGTCGCGCAACGTCGTCGACGCGATCGCGCGCACCTCGACCGGCCCGGCGGACCGTCCGCTGACCGACGTCGTCATCGAGAAGGTCACCATCGAGCACTGACGGTTCCTCGACGGGAGTTTCGGTAGGTTGGTGACATCGTGAACCAACCGCCGAACCCCGCCGCCGAGCAAGCCGCGCTGCCCGGGTGCTGGTGGCACCCGAACCGCCCGACCGGACTGAGCTGTTCCCGGTGCGGGCGTCCGGCGTGCCCGGATTGCCTCCGTGAAGCCCCCGTCGGCTTCCAGTGCACCGACTGCGTCCACTCCGGCACCCAGCAGCAACGCCGGCAGCACCGCGACTACCAGGAAGCCGGGTTCGGCCAGCGCACTGTCTTCGGCGCGCGGCTGTCCCAGTCGGTGCTCGTCACCCAGGCCATCCTCGCGGTGAACGTCCTGGTCTTCCTGCTGACGGTCGTGCAGGCGGGCAGCCTCACCGACAACGACCTGTCGTCGGCGTTCCAGCACGGCGCCCTCTACGGCGACGCGACCCTCGGCCACGGCGAGTGGTGGCGCGTCCTGACCAACGGGTTCCTGCACTACGGCCCCCTCCACATCGCGGTCAACATGTTCTCGCTGTGGATGATCGGCCGGTCGCTGGAGCAGGTCTGCGGCCGCGGCCGCTACCTAGCGCTCTACTTCGTCTCGATGCTCGGCGCGTCGGCGTCCGTGCTGCTGTTCGCCGACCCCGCCGGGTTCCCCGGCACGGCGGGCGCGTCCGGTGCGCTGTTCGGCCTGATGGGCGCGTACGCGGTCACCGTGCTGAAGCTGCGCCTGAACCCCACCGGCCTGCTCATCACGCTGGCGCTGAACGCGTTCATCACGTTCGGCATCCCGGGCATTTCGATCTGGGCGCACGTCGGCGGCCTGGTGACCGGGGCGCTGGTCACCGTCGCGCTGCTCTACGCCCCGCAGGCCGGCCAGGCGCGCTGGCAGGCGATCGGCATCGGCATCATCACCGTCGCGATCCTCGGCCTGATCGTCTACAAGGGGTCGCAGTTCACGGCCGAGACCTGCCAGTACGTGCAGTTCCCGTTCGGCCGGTACTACGTCTGCCGCTAGCCGCGCGCACGCAGGGTGCTGAGGACGTCCAGGACGTCGCGGGGGTCCTCGCCGAGGTCGAGCCAGCCGAAGACGTACAGCTCGTCTTCGTGCTCGACCTCGAGCGTGACGCCGTCGCGGCCCAGCCGGCGGGTGGTGCGCAGCCGGGTGCGGGTCTGCGCCCACGGCAGCCGGTGCGTGCCGCCGAGCGTCCGCGCCACCAGGCCCTCGGTGCCCGCGGCCAGCCGGGGCCGGACGAGCGTCGAGTGCGCGGCGAAGGCGCCGACGGCCACCGTGGCCAGCGCGAACAGCACCAAGCCGCCGCGGTCGCCGGTGAGGGCGTCGGCCACCACGCCGATCAGCAGCAACGCGGTGACCGCCCACGCCGATACCACAAGGGCCCGACGCGGCGCCCACGAGGTGGGGTAGTTATCCACAGGGGTTATCCACACTGGGGATGAGTCACACCGGTGTAATTCGGCGTCAAGCCGCCATTCGGAGTAATAATCAGCGCCAACGCATAGTCATGAGCAGACCCGCGATCATCAGCGCGAACCCGCCGGCGAAGTTCCAGTTGCCGAGGTCGGCCATCCAGGAGATCTTGTCGCCGGCGATGTAGTTCACCAGCAGCCAGACCAGGCCCACGAGCATCAGCCCGAACATGGGGATCTTCCAGGCGAGACCGGTGGGACCGGCCGCCCGCACCTTCACCGGCGTGCGCCGGTCGGCAGGCGGGGTGTAAGCCGTCTTCTTGCGGACCTTGGACTTGGGCATCGTGTTCCTCGCGGTGCTGTTCGGGCTCGTCTGGTGGCGATGACCCGCCTGGGGTGCGCAACCAGCGCCACGTGCACACGTTAACGTAAATGACCGCAGGAAAGCAGCGGCCGGGAGTGGTCGGATTTCCCGTACCGTGACGTCGGGGTCACCAAGTGTTGGACGCGGCTTGAGAGGAGCTTGCGTGACTACGCGCGAAGGACCGGATGACGACCGGCGCAGACACCCCGGGCAGCGGCCCGCGCCCCAGCGCCGCCCGGTCCCGCCCCCACGTGGGCAAACGCCGCCCCGTCAGGCCCCCGGCCAGCCGCCGCGGCGTCCGCAGGGCCCGCCGCCCCGCCGGTACACCAGCCCGTCCCCGCCGCCCGGCGCGAACGAGGAGACGATCGTCTTCGCCCCGGTCAAGGGCGGCACCGCGACCAAGGAGAAGCCGGCTCCGCCGCTGGGCAAGGGCGGCGTCGCGATCCGGACGGCCGGCGAAGTGCTCATCACGCTGGGCCTGGTCGTGCTGCTGTTCATGGTCTACGAGCTGTACGTGACCGACCTGTTCTCGGCGGGCAAGCAGTCCGAGGCGAGCGACCAGCTCGACGGCGAGTGGGCGCACGACCGGACGCTGCACCCCGAGCTCATCGACGGCAAGGCGTTCGCCCGCATCCACATCCCGACGTTCGGCGTCGACTACAACTTCACCATCCAGGAGGGCACCGACGACGCCTCCCTGGAGGTCGGCCCCGGCCACTACAAGGGCACGTCGCTGCCCGGCGAGCCCGGCAACTTCGCCGTCGCCGGCCACCGCGTCGGCAAGGGTGCCCCGTTCAACGACCTGGACAACCTCTCCTCTTGTGACCAGATCGTGATCGAAACCTCGACCGACTTCTACATCTACAAGGTCCTGCCCTATGACGACGAGATGAAGGACTGGGCGGCGGGCAAGGGTGCCGACCCGAAGTGCAAGGGAGTCTCGACCCTGCGTTCCGGCGACGACGTCGACGCCGGCGCGTACAGCGAGACGTTCGGCCGCAAGGTCGTGCTGCCCAGCCAGGGCACCGCGGTGAACCCGGTCCCGTACAAGGACGCCGACACGCTGCCGAAGGCCCAGCAGGCCGCGCTCCTCACGCTGACGACATGCCACCCGCAGTTCTCCGCCAAGGAGCGGCTCATCATCACGTCGGTGCTGACCCAGCAGGTGCCGAAGGACCAGGTCAAGAACTACGGCGACCTGCTCTCGAAGATCGGGGAGGCCTGATGTACGCCTGGCTCTGGCGGAAGTTCCCCGGCCCGTTCGCGGTGAAGCTGACGATCGCGGTGGTTCTGGCGCTCGGTGTCGTGGCGCTGCTGATGTTCGTGGTGTTCCCGTGGCTGGAGCCGCGGCTGTGGTTCAACGAGGTCGCGGTCAACTGAGGTGGCAACCGGCCGGGCATATGCCGACGGAAGACACTTCGCCTTCCGCGAGGTGCCGCTGATTCCGAACCCGAACCGGCGGCCGGACCTGTGGAAGGCCGAAGTCGGCCGCTGTGCGAACGAGCCTCCGGCGCACCGGCGTCTCCCACGTGCTGATGCTCGTGGAGGCTTCCGGTACGCCGGAGGGCACTTTCGAGAACATCGCGCGGATCGGCACCGAAGTGCTGCCCGCGCTGCGGGCTAGCAGTCCCGCAGCTCCGGGCTCTGGTTGAGCAGCTGGCCGCGCGGTGAGACGAACGCGCGGTAGCGGTCACCGTCCACTTCGGACTTCTTGAACACCGCGATCCGGTGGCAGTTCTGGAAGGCCAGCTTGACGCCGAAGTGGCGCTCGAGGCCGCCGCGGATCGCGTCCGACGCCAGGGCCCGCAGCAGCTGGCCGCGGGCGGCCTCGCTCGGCGGCGGCGTCTCGTTGTCGGCGAACCCGTCCGCCGCGCCCTCGGCGTCGGCGATGACGCCGGTGATGACCTCCCAGGCGTACGGCAGGGATTCCTTGACGCAGGTGACGAACTCGGCGTCGGTGACCTCCCCGCGCTCGGCCTTCTCCAGCAGCGCGGGTGACACGTCCAGGGACATCGAACCTCCAAGTTGAGCAGGGCCACTCTCCTGGCTACCGGCCGGGCGACCCCGCCACAAGAGAAAACGATGATCATCACCAATATGGCGGATCACTCCCAGCGGAAGAGCTTGGCCGCCAACGCCGTGCCGATCACCGCGAACCCGGCGAGCACGAGCAGCTGCAGCGGCTGCACGCCGGTGCCGACCCAGGCGTCCTGCAGCGGCTGCGTGCCCGGCGGCAGGTAGTCGCCGACCCGCTGCAGGACCACCGGCAGCAACGCCCGCGGCAGGTACACGCCGCCGAAGAACATCGTCGGCACGAACGCGATCAGCGCGAACCCGCCCGCCGCCTTGGCCGTCCGGGCGACCGCGGCCGCCAGGAGGCCGAACGAAAACATCGAGACCGTGCCGAGCAGCAGCGTCAGCAGGAACAGCAGCGGGTGCTTCGGCAGCGGGACGTCGTAGACCGCGTTGGCGACCGCGAGCACCAGGCCGATGCCAGCCAGCGCGACCACGGCGTGGATCAGCAGCTGCGCGCCCAGCAGGTTGACCGGGTGCACCGGGGTCGTGGCCAGCCGGCGCAGCACGCCCTGCTCGCGGTAGGTCGCGACGGCGCCCGGGATCGACTGCAGCGCCAGCATCGCGAGGCTGACGACGATCAGCGACGGGACCCAGGCGTCGATGAACCGCGCGCCGCCGGTGGCCGGGCTGGGTTCCGTCATGCCCGGGATGGCGCCGACGGCCAGCAGCACCGCGGTCGGCAGCAGGAGCCCCGCGATGCCCATGACCGGCGTGCGGAGGAAGAGTTTCGCCTCGGTGGCGGTGATCTTGGCGAAGGTGTTCACAGCGTGCTCCTCGTGAGCGAGACGAACGCGTCGTCCAAAGTGGAGGCTCCGGCCGTTGCGCGGAGCTCGGCGGGCGTGCCGGTCGCGACCACGCGGCCGGCGTCGAAGATCGCGACGCGGTCGCAGAGCCGCTCGGCTTCGTCCATGAAGTGCGTGACCAGCAGGACGGTGACGCCGGCGGCGCGCACGCCTTCGACCAGCCGCCACGTTTCGCGGCGGGCGTGCGGGTCGAGCCCGGTGGTCAGCTCGTCGAGGATGGCCAGTTCGGGGTTGCCGACCAGCGCGAGCGCGATCGACACGCGCTGCTTCTGACCGCCGGAGAGCTTCCCGAAATAGCTGCGCGCGTGGTCGCGGAGGTCGAGCTGGTCCAGCAGGACGTCGACGTCGGCCGGGTCCGGGTAGAAGGAGGCGAACAGCTCCAGCGCCTCCCGCACCCGCAGCTTCGGCGGCAGCCGGCTTTCCTGCAGCTGCACGCCGACGCGGCGGGTCAGCGCGGCGCGGTCGGCCGCGGGGTCGAGGCCGAGCACGGAGATCGCCCCGCGGTCGGCGCGGCGGAGGCCCTGCAGGCATTCGACCGTGGTGGTCTTCCCGGCGCCGTTCGTGCCGAGGATGCCGAAGATCTCGCCGCGCTCGACGGTGAACGAAACGCCGTCGACCGCGACCCTGCTGCCGTAGCGCTTGTGGAGGCCGGTGACTTCGATGAGTGGCATGGCTACGAAGCTACGAATCTTCGCGGCCTCGCAGAATGACGCTGAATCCCCAGCTCAAGTAGGGTTTTGCTGACGCGGGGGTGGGTCTGGCCCCACCCCGGCCGGGGAGCTTCGGCCAGTGCGCGGACGCGGGCGGTCCGGCGATGATCCCGGGGGAAGGAGGTGCGGCGATGACGTACCTGCGAGCGCTCGGGCGGGCGGGCGCGCTGGCCGTGTTCGCGTTGCTCAGCTGGGTCGACGTGCTGGTCGAGCTGATCGCGTTCGCGCTGCTGTGCGTCGGGCTGGTCTTCTTCCTGGGCCCCGCGGTCGAATGGGCGCGCGGCCGGTCGAGGGTGGCGCGGACGCTGGCCGCGCGCTGGTGCGACGTCGAGATCGCGCCGCCGTACCGGCCCGAGCCGCCGGAACCGGTCCGCGAGCGCGACGGCTGGTACCGCGACGGCAACCAGCTCTACAAGCGCGCGTTCTGGATCCGCTGGCAGCACCGGCTGACGTGGGCGCTGGAGGATCCGGCGGCCGGGCGCGAGTTCACTTGGCAGCTGGTGAACCCGCTGGTCACGTTGCTGCTGCCGGTCGCCGTCCTGCTCGGCGGCTCCACCGTGCTGCGTGGCTACGGCCACTGGACGCGCTGGTGGCTCGGCCCCCGGCCGCCGGTCGAAGCCCGCAAGAACCGGCTGCACCGGCACGTCGAGGCGCTGGGTCACCAGGGTGGCATCTTCGCGCTTTCGGTGGTGCAGCTGATCTTCTCGCTGCCGCAGCTGGTCCTGATGGTCGGCTTCCCGCCGTTGGCGGTCCCGGTCGTCCTGTGGACCCGGTCGATCACGGACACGCTGCGCCGGGAGGCCGGGAACTGGACGGGCGTGCGGATCGCGCGGCCGTACCTGCCGCCGCCGGGGCTGCCGGTCCCGCGTCCCGACGGGCTCTACCAGGTCGGCAAGCAGTTGCACGAGGAGCCGTTCTGGCCGGTGCAGCACGCCCGCACGCGGTGGGTCCTGCGCGACCGCGCCACCTGGCGCGACCTCGCCGGCGCCGTGCTCGGCACGCTGGTTTCGTTCGTCCTGCTGCTGCCGTCGATCGCGCTTGTCACCCGCGGACTCCTCGGCCTCGTGACGCTCTGGGTTTGGCGGCCGTTCGTGTCGTCGCCGGTGACCTGGTGGCCGTTCCCAGAGGTCTCGACGCACCTCGGCGCGGCCGCGCAGACCCCGGTGGCGCTCGCGATGGTCGTCGCCGGCCTGGCCCCGGCGCCGTGGCTCGCGCGGCAGCAGGCGCGGTTCGCGCGCGTCTGGCTGGGACCGACGGAGGCGACCCGGCTCGCCGCGCGCGTCGAACGGCTGAAGCAGACCCGCACCGACGTCACGGTCACGCAGGCGGCGGAGCTGCGGCGGATCGAACGCGACCTGCACGACGGCATCCAGTCGCGGCTGGTCGCGATGGGGATGAAGCTCGGCGCGGTCGAGGCGCTCGTCGACACGGACCCGGCGGCGGCCAAACGGCTCGCGGCCGAGCTGCGGACGGCGTCGTCCGAGGCGTTGACCGAGCTGCGGGTGCTGATCCGCGGCATCCACCCGCCGGTGCTGTCCGAACGCGGGCTGCTCGACGCCGTGCGCGCGCTGGCCCTCGACAGCCCGCTGAAGACCGAGGTCACCGGCTCGCTGCCGGGCCGCGTCGAGGAGCCGGTCGAGGCGTGCACGTACTTCGCGGTGTCGGAACTGCTGGGCAACGCGGCGAAGCACGGCTCGAAGCGCGCGTCGATCGAGGTGGACTTCGCCGACGGCCAGCTGACGGTGGTGGTGACCGACGACGGCCCGGGCGGCGCCGTTCCCGCCCGCGGTTCGGGACTGCGCGGGATCGAGCGCCGGTTGGGGGCCTTCGACGGTAGGTTGACCCTGACCAGCCCGATCGGCGGGCCGACCAGGGCGATGGTGGAGATCACGTGTCAGCTCGACCGAGAACCGTCGTCGCCGAGGACCAGTACCTCCTCCGAGACGGCCTGACGCACCTGCTCGCCGCGCACGGCTTCGACGTCGTCGCGGCGGTCGGCAGCGGTCCCGAACTGGCGGCCGCCCTCCGCGAGCACCGTCCGGAAGTGTCCATTGTGGACGTCCGGATGCCGCCGACCAACACGGACGAAGGCCTGCAGGTCGCGTTGGCGGCACGTCGGGAAGTGCCGGGCTTGCCGATCTTGGTGCTGTCCCAGCACGTCGAGCAGCTCTACGCGCGCGAACTGCTCGCCGACGGCACCGGCGCGATCGGCTACCTCCTGAAGGACCGCGTGTTCAACGCCGACCAGTTCATCGACGCGGTCCGCCGCGTCGCGGCCGGCGGCACGGTGATGGACCCCGAGGTGATCGCGAAACTCGTGGCGGGCAACGCCTCCGACCCCCTCGCCGCCCTGACCCCACGCGAGCGCGAGGTCCTCGGCCTGATGGCGGAAGGGTGTTCGAACGCGGCGATCGCGTCCCGGCTGCACTTCAGCGAAGGCGCGGTCGGCAAGCACACGGCGAACATCTTCGCGAAGCTCGGCATCTCGGCTTCGGACGACACGAACCGCCGCGTGCTGGCCGTACTGGCGTACCTCGGTGCCGGCTAGCCGCGCGAAACCCGGGTCATCTCTTCGCGCTCCACGACCTTGATCCGCTCACGGCCGGCCGCGAGGCCCAGCGCCTTCTCGTGCGAGTCGAGCTTGCCCCAGCCTTCCCAGGTGGTGAACGGGATCCCGCGCGTGGCCAGGAAGTCGAGGATCGCGTCCGGGGAGTCGTACTTCGGGGCGGTCAGCGTGTCCGCGTCCGCCAGCAGGCTCGCGATCGTCTCCGCCGCGTCGCCCTTCGTGTGGCCGATCAGGCCGATCGGGCCGCGCTTGATCCAGCCCGTCACGTACACGCCCGGCAGCTGGTTCTCGTCCAGGTCCAGCACGCGGCCGGCCTGGTTCGGGACGACGCCGCCGACGTGGTCGAACGGGAGCTCCGGCAGATGTGACGACAGGTAGCCGACCGCGCGGTACACGGCCTGGACGTCCCAGTCGTGGAGCTCGCCGGTGCCGCGGACCGTGCCGTCGCCGGTCAGCTCGGTGCGTTCGGTGCGCAGGCCCGTCACGCGGCCGTCCTCGCCCAGGACTTCGGCCGGCGAGTGGAAGAAGTGCAGGTGCAGCCGCTTGGGACGCGATCCCGGCTCGCGGATCGCCCACTCCTGCAGCGTCTTCACGACCATGTCGATCTGCTTCGACGCGCGCAGGGCCGCGATGCTGCCGTCGTCGAACTCGATGTCCTCCGGGGACACGATGACCTCGACGTTCGGCGAGTGGTCCAGCTCGCGCAGCTCCAGCGGCGTGAACTTCGCCTGCGCCGGGCCGCGGCGGCCGAACACGTGGACGTCCGTGACCGGGCTCGTGCGAAGCCCCTGGTAGACGTTGTCCGGGATGTCCGTGGTCAGCAGCTCGTCGGCCGTCTTCGCGAGGATGCGGGCGACGTCGAGAGCGACGTTGCCGACACCGAGGACCGCGACCGAAGACGCGTCGAGCGGCCAGGTGCGAGGTACGTCCGGGTGGCCGTCGTACCAGGAGACGAAGTCCGCGGCGCCGTAGCTGCCGTCGAGGTCGATGCCCGGGATGTCGAGCGCGCGGTCGGCCGACGCGCCGGTCGAGAAGATGACCGCGTCGTAGAACTCGCGCAGCTCGTCGAGCTTGATGTCGGTGCCGTAGTCGATGTTGCCCAGCAGGCGGATGTTCGGCTTGTCGAGCACCTTGTGCAGGGCGGTCACGATGCCCTTGATGCGCGGGTGGTCGGGAGCGACGCCGTAGCGGATCAGCCCGAAGGGGGCCGGCATCCGCTCGAAGAGGTCGATCGTCACGTCGGCGTCGGACTTGTCCAGGATGTCGGCGGCGTAGATACCGGCGGGGCCAGCGCCCACGACGGCTACGCGAAGAGATCGAGTCACACCCTCCACGGTAAGTTAGGGTCACCTAACTAAAAATGTGATTTACCGTACGGTCCACCAGGTGGGAGCCGGTAAGCTCGGCGCCATGCGCGTTCTCGTCGTCGACAACTACGACAGCTTCGTCTACAACCTGGTCCAGTACCTGGCCCAGCTCGGCGCCGACTGCACGGTCTGGCGCAACGACGTCGTGGACCTCGACCGCGTGCCCGAGTTCGACGCCGTGCTCGTCTCGCCCGGCCCGGGAACGCCGGAACGCGCTGGTCAGAGCATGGATGTCATCCGCAAGTGCGCCGAGACGCGCACGCCGATGCTCGGCGTCTGCCTCGGCCACCAGGCGCTCGGCGTCGTCTACGGCGCGACCGTCGACCGCGCGCCCGAGCTGCTCCACGGCAAGACCAGCCAGGTCCGCCACACCGGCGCCGGTGTCCTCAAGGACCTGCCCGAGGAGTTCACGGCCACCCGGTACCACTCCTTGACCGTGCTGCCGCACACCATCGCCGACGACGTCTTCGAGGTCACCGGCCGCACCGAAACCGGCATCGTGATGGGCATGCGCCACCGCGAGCTGCCGCTGGAGGGCGTCCAGTTCCACCCGGAGTCCGTGCTCACCGAGGGCGGCCACCGGATGCTCGCGAACTGGCTGGCCGCGGCCGGCCACCCCGTCGACCCGGTCCGTGTCGACGAGCTCGAGCGCGCGACCAAGGCGCTCCAGAAGGCCGCTGTTGCGTGATCCGGCTCGCGGGGGTCGGCAAGCGGTACGGGCGTGGTGACTTCGTCCTGCGCGACGTCGACCTGAGCGTCGAGCCCGGGCACGTCGTCGGCGTCCTCGGCAGCAACGGCTCCGGCAAGTCGACGCTGCTGCGGATCATGGCCGGCGTCTCTCACGCGACCACCGGCACCGTGACGGGCACCCCGCGGATCGGCTACCTGCCCGACCGCTTCCCGGCCGGCCAGCGCATGGGCGCGCGGGCCTACCTGCGGCACATGGCGCGCGTCCGCGGTCTCACCGATCTCTCGGTGATCGACCCGCTGCTCGAACGGCTCGCGCTGGTCGGCGGCCCGACCGCGCCGCTGCGGACGCTGTCGAAGGGCAACGCGCAGAAAGTCGGGCTCGCGCAGGCCGTCATGGTGCGGCCCGACCTGCTGATCCTCGACGAGCCGTGGTCCGGGCTCGACGTCGGGACGCACGCGATCCTCGGCGAGCTCGTCGCCGAGACGCGGGCGCGCGGGGCGAGCGTCGTGTTCACCGACCACCGGCCGCAGGTGGTGCACGACCACGCCGACGTCGTGCACCTCATGACCGACGGCCGGCTCACGGCCGAGAGCGCCGAGCCGACCACGCGGATCGTGCTGCGCGGCGACGGCGCCGGCTGGGCGGCCGAGCCCGGCGTCCGGCACGCGGTCGTCGAAGGCCCGCAGGTGGTGCTGACCGTCGAAGTCGCCTCGGTGGACGCGGTGCTGCTGCGGGCGTTGAAGGACGGCTGGTCCGTGCGGGAGGTGGCGCCGTGCTCGCCCTGACCCGCTACTACCTCGCGCTGCTCGGCCATTCGCAGCGGTACCTGCCGGCGCTGCTGGCCTACCTCGCGTTGTGCGTGATCCTCTACGCCGACCCGCATTCGCCGCCGTTGCCGCTGTTCGGCGTGAGCGCCGGCGGGCTGCTCGTCGTGTCGTGCTGGCTGACGATCGCGCTGCTCGACATCGAGGACCCGGTGCAGCGGCTGGTGACCTTGAGCCACGCGCGGCAGTGGCGGCGGATGATCACCGGCGCGATCTTCACCGTGCTGGCCTGCGCCGCGGTGCTGACGGTGATCACCGAGGTGTGGTCGGCGATCAAGTCGTTCAAGGTCCAGCCGGCCGCGCTGGGCATCGGGCTGCTCGCCCACCTCGCGTGCGCACTGCTGGGCATCGCGATCGCGCTGCCGTGCTCGCGGCTGCTGGTGCAGCGGATCGGCTGGACGGTGCTCGCCGCCGTCGTCACGCTGATCGTCGTGCTGCTGGCGAAGATCCCGCTGGTCCACCCGCTGCTGCACGCCCTGACCGACGACGAACCGGTCGGCGGCCCGCTCGTGCTGGCGCTCGTGACGTCCGTGGTGGTGCTGGCCGCCAGCTTCGCCGTCGTGTCGCGGCTCGTGCAGCGCCGTTCCTGAGTGCAATTTGCAATATTCAAATTCCCGGCCAGGGTATCGGCGGGTGCTCGGCGCCGACTAGTGTTCGGGTCCTCTCCGATTCCGGGCGAAGGGAGAACGGGTGACGGCGGGGATCGTCGCGATCACCGGGCCAGACTCCGAAGGCGAGCTCCGGGAGCTCGCCGCCTGGCTGCGCGGCGAGGACGAGCTCCGCGGCCGCGTCCAGCTGTTCGACGCCGTCGTCGTCGGGGTCACCAGCAATTCGGCCGGTGTCTTCTGCCGGTCGCTGATCGCGTGGTTGCGGCGGTGCCGCGAAGGCCGCGTTTCCCTGAAGGTCAAACGTTCCGGCGCGGCCGAAGAACTGGAGCTCGACTGCGGTCCCGCGAGTGACGCCGAGCAAGTGCTCGGCGCCGTCCGCGGCTTCCTCGACAAAGCCTGAAGAAACGAAAAGGCCCGCACGGCGAACCGTGCGGGCCTTCATCGTGGAGATCGGATCAGGGGGTACCGCCGGTCGACGTCGGGAACAACGGGCCCTCGGACACCGAGACCGTGATGTTCTGGTCCTTGTCGATCTGCTGTCCCGGATTCACGCTCTGCTTGGTGACCGTGCCTTCGGGCTTGTTGCTGGTCCGGTCGGACTGCTCCCGCAGGTCACCGGTCCAGCCCATGCTCTGGAGCTTCGCCTTGGCGTCCTCGGCCGTCATGCCGACCAGCTGCGGCATCTCGATCTTGTTGTCCGGCTGGCCCGTCGACACGGTCAGCGTGATCTGGCTGCCGACCGGCACCGAACCACCGACCGGGATCTGCTGGATGACCTGGTCCTTCGGCTGGTCGGACTGCTGGTCCACCCGCTTCACGGTGAACCCGAGGCCGGTGAGCGTGGAGTTGGCGTCGCTGAAGGACTTGCCGATCACGCTCGGGACCTGCTTCTGCTGCTTGCCCTTGCCGATCGAGATGGACACGCTCGTGCCCTGCTGAACCTGGTTGCCCGCCTGCGGGTTCTGGCTGACGACCTTGCCGACCTGGTCCTGGTCGGTGACGTCGACCTCCTGCACCGTCTGGTTCAGGGTGAGGCCGGCTTCCTTCAGCTTCGCCTCGGCGTCGTCCTTGCTCAGGTCCTTCAGATCCGGCACGGCGACCTTGCCCGGTGGGACACCGATCGTCAGCGTGATCTGGGCCGTGGTCGCGACCGGCGTGCCGACGTCGGGAGTGATCGCGATGACCTGGTTGATCTGGTCGGTGGTGCACGGTGTGTTGCCACTCGCGTCGGGCACCCCGCAGATCTGCGTCTTGTTCGGCGCGAAGTTGTTGAAGCCCTTTTCGCGCAGGGCGCCGCGGGCCGCCGGCTCCGTCTGCCCCTTGACGTCCGGGATCGCCACCGTGCCGGTCTCGTCCCCGCCGCCGCTCTTGAAGGAGCCCGACAGCCACATGATCAGCAGCACCGCGCCCAGCACGAACACCGCGGCCAGCGCGGCCAGGATCGTGCGGCGGCGGCGCTTGGCCTTCGGGTCCTCGTCGTCCGCAGCGTCGTACTCCTCGTAGCGCTGCGGCTGCCGCCGGTCGGCGTTCATGACCTGCGTGCGCTCGTCCTCGGACATCACCATCGGCGCCGCCGGACGCTGGCCCGAAAGCGTCCGGACCAGGTCCGAGCGCATCTCCGCCGCCGACTGGTAGCGGTTCGCCGGGCCCTTGGCCAGCGCCTTCAGCACGACGGCGTCGAGCTCGGGCGCCACCGCCGGGTTCACCGACGACGGCGGGTTCGGGTCCTCCCGGACGTGCTGGTAGGCCACCGCGACCGGGGAGTCCCCGGTGAACGGCGGCTCGCCGGTGATCAGCTCGTAGAGCACGCAACCGGCGGCGTAGACGTCGGAACGGGCATCGACCGACTCGCCGCGGGCCTGCTCCGGCGACAGGTACTGCGCCGTGCCGATCACCGCGGCGGTCTGGGTCATCGCGGACTGGCCGTCGTGCATCGCCCGCGCAATGCCGAAGTCCATCACCTTGACCGCGCCGTTCTTCGTGATCATCACGTTGGCCGGCTTGACGTCGCGGTGCACGATGCCGTGGCGGTGGGAGAAGTCGAGCGCCGCGCAGACGTCGGCCATGACCTCCATGGCCCGCTTCTGCGACATCGGGCCCTCGGTCTTGACGATGTCCCGCAGCGTCCGGCCTTCGACGTACTCCATGACGATGTACGGCAGCGGGCCGAACTCGGTGTTGGCCTCACCCGTGTCGTAGACCGCGACGATCGCCGGGTGGTTCAGCGCGGCGGCGTTCTGCGCTTCGCGGCGGAAGCGCTCCTGGAACTGCGGGTCCCTGGCGAGGTCGGCACGGAGGATCTTGATCGCGACTTCCCGGCCGAGACGCACGTCGTGGCCGTGATGGACCTCGGACATGCCTCCGTAGCCGAGCGTTTCGCCCAGCTCGTACCGGTTGGAGAGCAGTCTGGGTGTGCTCATCTCTGGGTGCCGTTCCATTCCGTCCAAGGTGCGGTCATGATGCCTTGCTGGCCATCGTCGGTCGTTCCGGGAGATTCCGCCGGTATCGCGCTCGACACGGGCGGTTCCTCCGCGGGCGGCTGTCTGCCCGGGACCACCTGGCTCTGCGTCTGGCCGGTGTGCGGTGGCGAGCCCGAGCTGCCGATCATCTTCGCGACGAGGACGATCGCCGCCACCAGGACAACGAGCAGGATGGCCGCGAGGAGCGCCCACCAGCCCCACTGGGACTTCTTCCGCGGCGCCGGCACCATCGCCGGACGCAGCACGGGCCGTGACGGCGGGCCGATGGCGACCATCGGGTTCACCGCCGGCGACTGCGGGCCCACCGGCATGTGCTGCTGCTGCGGCGGCACCGGCTGCTGCGGAACCGGTTGCTGCACCGGCTGTTGCTGCTGCGGTTGCGGCACCACCGGCTGCTGGCCCGTCGAGTAGCTGGCGTTGACCAGACCGCGCGGCGTCGGCAGCGGCAGCCCGGCGCGGACCGCGGCGACGGCGGCCGCGAACTCGCCGCCGCTGTTGTAGCGCTGCCGCGGGTCCTTCACCAGCGTCGCCTCGATCACCGCGCGCGCGGCGGGCGGGACGTCCGGCGGCAGCGGCGGCGCGATGTCGCGGATGTGCATCATCGCGACCGTCACGGCGTTCTCGGACAGGAACGGCCGGTGCCCGGCGAGGCATTCGTAACCGCACACGGCCAGCGAGTAGACGTCGGACGCCGGCTCGGCCGGGTGCCCGAGCGCCTGCTCCGGCGCGATGTAGTGCGCCGTGCCCATGACCATGCCGGACCGGGTGACCGGCGCGGCGTCGGCCGCCTTGGCCACGCCGAAGTCGGTGATCTTCACCTGCCCGGCCGAGGTCACCAGGATGTTGCCCGGCTTGACGTCGCGGTGCACCAGACCCTGTTCGTGCGCGGCCTGCAGCGCGTTGCCCGCCTGCTCGAGCATGTCGAGCGTGAACTCCGCCGACAGCCGACCGTGCTTGGCCAGCAACCCGGCCAGCGGGTCGCCGTCGACGAGTTCCATCACCAGGTAAGCGATCGAGAGGTCACCGTCGAAGACGGTCTCGCCGTAGTCGTGCACCGCGGCGATGCCGGGGTGGTTGAGCGACGCCGTCATCCGCGCTTCGGTGCGGAAGCGGTGGAGGAACTCGGCGTCGCCGGAGAGTTCGGCCTTGAGGATCTTGACGGCCACGGTCCGGTCCAGCCGGGTGTCGCTGGCCTGCCAGACCTCGCCCATCCCGCCGACGGCGATCCGGCTCGTCAGCTTGTACCTCTCGGCCAGCAGCTGGCCCGAGGACAGCATCCGCTATCCACCCCCGAGCTTGGCGTTGATCGCGGCGCGGCCGATCTCCGACGCGACCTTGCCGCCGGTCGCCGCGAGGCCGCGGTCGCCGCCGTCTTCGACGATCACGGCGACCGCGATCTGCGGGTCGTTGGCCGGGGCGAAGGCGGTGTACCAGGCGTGCGGCGCGGTGTTCTTGGAGTCCGTGCCGTGCTCGGCGGTACCGGTCTTCGACGCGATCTGGATGTCCGGGCGCTTGCCGCCGCCCGCGGTGAAGCCTTCCGAAGCGATCATCATGTCCTTGAGGATCGCGGCGTTCGACGACGACAGCGCCGGGGTGCCGGTGAGTTCGGTGGGGCTGTAGTCCTCGATGGTCGACAGGTCCGGGGCCAGCACCGACTGCACCAGCTGCGGTTTCATCGCCATCCCGCCGTTGGCCACGGTGGCCGCGAGCAGGCAGTCCTGCAGCGGGGTGATGCGGACGTCGCGCTGGCCGATGCCGCTCTGGTAGAGCGCGCCCTGCGAGTCGAGCGGGCCGACGGTCGACGGCGCGACCTTCATCGGCACGGTCAGGTCGGTCTGCCCGATGCCGAAGTTCGCCGCCGTCTTCTTCATCTTGTCGGCGCCGAGCTGGCCGGCGAACTCCGCGAACGGCACGTTGCACGAGTGCGCGAGCGCGTCCTTGAACGTGGTTCCCGGGCAGGCCGAGCCGGCGTAGTTCTCCAGCGTGACGTTCGTGCCGGGGAGCTTCGTGTTCGGCGCCGGGTTGACCGGGGTGTCCGGGCCCTTGCCGTCCTCGAGCGCGGCCGCCGCGGTGACCAGCTTGAACGTCGACCCCGGCGGGTAGGTCTCCGAGATCGCCCGGTTCAGCATCGGGTTCTTCGGGTCCTTGACGTAGGAGTTCCAGGCGTCGGTCTGCGCCTTCGACGTGTGCGACGCCAGCTTGTTCGGGTCGTACGACGGCGTCGAGACCATCGCCAGGATCCGGCCGGTCTTCGGCTCCATCGCGACGACGGCGCCGGTGTACCCGCGCTGCGTCATCAGGTCGTAGGTGGCCTTCTGCACGGCCGGGTCGATGGTCAGCCGGACGTTGCCGCCGCTCGGGTCGCGGCCGGTGACCATGTCCGAGAGCCGCCGCACGAACAGCCGCGGGTCGGAGCCGTTGAGGACGTCGTCCTCGGACCGCTCGAGGCCGCCGGAGCCGTAGTTGATCGAGTAGTAGCCGGTGACCGGCGCGTACATCGGCCCGTCGACGTAGGACCGGATGTACTTGTACTTGTCGTTCGACGGGTCGACCTTCGCCAGCACCTCGCCGTTGGCCTGCGACACGATCTGGCCGCGGCGGCGGGCGAACTCGTCGTAGAGCACGCGCGCGTTGCGGGAGTCGGTGCGGTAGTCGTCGGCCTTCACGACCTGGATGTAGGTCGCGTTGGCCAGCAGCAGGACGACCATGACGAGCATCGTCATGCCGACCTTGCGCAGCGGGGTGTTCATGCCTGCTGACCCCCGTCCGCCGGCGGACGCTGGACGAGCACGGTGTGCGCTTCGGCGATCGGCGCCTGCTGCTGGGGCTGCGGCTTCGGCCGGGCGGCGGGCCGCCGGGCCGCGTCGGAGACGCGGAGCAGCAGGGCGACGAGGATGTAGTTCGCCAGCAGCGACGAACCACCCTTGGACAGGAACGGGGCGGTGATACCGGTCTCCGGGATGAGCTTCGTGACCCCGCCGACGACGACGAAGATCTGCATGACCATGGTGAACGCGAGCCCGCCGCCGAGCAGCTTGCCGAACGTGTCGCGCACGGCGAGCGCGCTGCGCATGCCGCGCATGGCGAGCAGCAGGTACAGCATCAGCACGGCGGCCAGGCCGATGAAGCCGAGCTCCTCGCCGATCGCCGCGGTGATGAAGTCGGTGTTCGCCTCCGGGACCATGTCCGGGCGGCCGGCGCCGAGCCCGGTGCCGCCGATCCCGCCGGTGCCGAGCCCGAACAGGCCCTGCGCGATCTGGTAGCCGCCGCCCGCCTTGTCGTACGTCGCCAGCGGGTCGAGCCAGTTGGCCACGCGCTGCTGGACGTGCGTGAAGAGGTTGTAGGCGATCAGGCAGCCGCCGACGAAGAAGCTCAGGCCCAGGACGACCCAGATGATCCGCTCGGTCGCCACGTACAGCATCATCAGGATGACGCTGAAGAACAGCAGCGACGTGCCGAGGTCCTTTTCGAACACCAGGATGCCGATGCAGGCGACCGCGGCGATGAGGATCGGGCCGAGGTCACGCGCGCGCGGCAGCTCGACGCCGAGGAACTTCTTGCCCGCCACCATGAACAGGTCGCGCTTCGACACCAGGAACGAGGCGAAGAAGACCATCAGCAGGATCTTCGCGAACTCGCCCGGCTGGATCGAGAACCCCGGCAGCTTCAGCCACACCTTGGCGCCGTTGACCTCGGACAGGCTCGACGGCAGCAGCGCGGGCAGCGCCAGCGCGACGATCCCGATCAGGCCCGCGGTGTAGCCGTAGCGGGTCAGCGTGCGGTGGTCGTTGACGATGACCAGCACGGCGACGAAGAACCCGAGCGAGATGACGGTGAACAGCACCTGCGCCGTCACGGCGGGGGTGTAGTCCTTCCCGTTCTGCACGGCCTTTTCGGCGAGCGCCAGGTCGATCCGGTGGATCATCACCAGGCCGATGCCGTTCAGCAGCGCGACGCAGGGGAGCAGCACCGGGTCCGCGTACGGCGCCCAACGGCGCACGGCCAGGTGCGCCGCGGCGAAGATCGCGAGGTACGCGAGACCGAGCCAGACGATCGACCAGGTCAGCTCCTGCTCCTGGTTCGCTTCGACCAGCACCAGGGCGATGGTGACGATGAACGCGGCGAACCCCAGCAGCACCAGCTCGGTGTTGCGGCGGGTCGGGACCTCGCGCGGCGGGTTCGTCTGGAACTGCGCGGCGAGCGGTTCGGCGGCGCGCGCGGCGGGCTGGCTCATCAGTTACCGCCTCCCGTCGTCGGTGCCGTCGAACTCGGCGTCGAGCAGTCCCTCCCCGCTGGCTGGTTCGCCGACGACGGAGCAGTGGAGCCGGCCGGAGCCGACGGCGTGGACGTCGGCGTGACCGTGGGGGTCGGCGTCGTGGACGGCTGGCCGCCCGCCGGCGCGCAGTTGTTCAGGCGCTTGTGCAGCTGCAGGAAGTCGTCGATGTACTTCCGGGCGTCGTCGAGGCTGTCCTTCTTGACGCCGTTCTGCACCGCCAGCCGCGCGTCTTCCTGGAGCTGGTCGACGCGCAGCTTGTCCGTGCACACCTGGTTCGGCGGGCACGAGCCCTGCTCGTAGGTGTGCAGGTCGATGCCGAGGATGCTGCCGGGGACGCCGCGGTAGATCACGACTTCCTGGTCCGCACCTTCGCCGACATAGTACTGACTCAGGACGAAGTAGCGGGTGGCGATGGCGGCCGCGGCGAGCACGACGAGCACCACCAGCGCGCCGGCGAGCCAGCGGAACCGCTTCCGGCGCTTGGCTTTCGGATCTTCGCTCGGCTGCGGCAGCTCGGGACGCGGCTGCGGCGGTGGCTGGGTCAGCGCCCGCGCGCGGGCCGCCGGCGAGTCGCCCTGGTGCCGTTCGTCGCTGCCGTCCCCGGCGGCGCCGCCCACGATGGGCGCGTCCTCGCCGAAGTCGACGTCGACCACGTCGGCGATGATCACCGTGACGTTGTCGGTGCCGCCGCCCTTGAGCGCCAGCTCGATCATCCGGTCCGCGCACTGCTGCGGGTCCGGGATCTGCACGGCTTCGGCCAGCGTCTCGTCGCTGACCATGCCGGACAGGCCGTCCGAGCAGATCAGGTACCGGTCGCCGGAGCGGGCTTCGCGCACGGTCAGGCTCGGCTCGACCTCGTGGCCGGTCAGCGCCTTCAGCAGCAGTGACCGCTGCGGGTGCACCGCGGCTTCTTCGGGCGTGATCCGGCCCTGCTCGAGCAGCTCGTTGACGAAGCTGTCGTCGCGGGTGATCTGCGCGAACTGGCCGCCGCGCAGGAGGTACGCGCGCGAGTCGCCGACGTGCACCAGGCCGAGCCGGTTGCCGGCGAAGAGAACGGCGGTGAGCGTGGTGCCCATGCCGTCGAGGTCGGGGTCCTGCGAGACGAGTTCGGCGATGGCGGCGTTGCCGTTCGCCACCGCTTCGCGCAACTGCGCGAGGAGGTCGTCACCCGGCTCGTCGTCGTCGAGTGGCGCGAGCGAGGCGATGACGACCTTGCTGGCCACCTCACCCGCCGCGTGACCACCCATACCGTCGGCGAGCGCGAGCAGGCGAGGGCCGGCGTACACGGAGTCCTGGTTGCTCGAACGCACCAGGCCCCGGTCGCTGCGGGCTGCGTAGCGGAGGACGAGAGTCATGGGCGAAGCTCGATCACCGTCTTGCCGATCCGGATGGGGACTCCGAGCGGGACCCGGAGGGGTGCAGTGACCTTAGCCCGGTCGAGATACGTCCCGTTCGTCGAGCCCAGATCTTCCACGTACCAGTCCTCGCCGCGCTGGGCGATCCGCGCGTGCCGGGTCGACGCGTAGTCGTCGTCGAGCACCAACGTGGAGTCGTCGGCCCGGCCGATGAGGATCGGCCGGCCGTCCAGCGCGATGCGCGTCCCCGCCAGCGCGCCGTGGGTCACGAGCAGCTGCTGCGGGGACTTGCTGTTGCGCGGCTTCTTCTCCTTCTTGCGCCCGAAGGTCGGTACCTGGACGCGCATGCCCGACGCCGCGTAGAGGTCCGAGCGGACGACTCTGAGCGCGGCGAACACGAAGAGCCAGAGCAGCACGAGGAAGCCCACCCTGGTGAGTTGTACGACCAGCTCTGGCACTTGGTGTGTCCGCTCCCGACTCGTCCGTGCAGCCGCGACGCGGGTACGCCGCGGTCCCCCCGCACGTCAATTCTGCGGGAACAGTATTCCGTGCCCCCAGTCAGCCCTGTGTACGGAACACGAGCGAGGAGTGCCCCACCCGGATCACGTCGCCGTCCGCGAGCTGCCAGGTCTGGACCGGAGTGCCGTTCACGGTCGTGCCGTTGGTCGACCCGATGTCGGCGAGCGTCGCGCTCTGGCCGTCCCAGGTGATCTCCAGGTGCCGGCGCGAGACGCCGGTGTCCGGGAGGCGGAAGTCCGCGTCCTGGCCGCGGCCCACGACGTTCCCGCCCTGCTTCAGCGAGTAGGTGCGGTTCGAGCCGTCGTCCAGCTGCAGGCTCGCCGCGAGCTGGCGGCCCGGCGCGGGCTGGCCGTAGCCGCCCTGCTGCTGGCCGTACGGGTCGGCGGCGGGCTGGCCGTACGCCTGCTGCTGGCCGTACTGGTCGTAGCCGGCTTGCTGCTGGCCGCCGTACTGGTCGTACCCGGCCTGCTGCTGACCGCCGTACTGGTCGTAGCCACCCTGCTGGTAGCCGCCCTGGTCGTAGCCGCCGCCCTGGGGCTGGGCGTAGCCGCCTTGGTCGTAGCCGCCCTGCTGGGGCTGGCCGTAACCCTGGTCGTAGCCACCACCCTGCTGCGGCTGCTGGTACCCGCCCTGGTCGTAACCACCCTGCTGGTAGCCGCCCTGGTCGTAGCCGCCGCCCTGGGGCTGCTGGCCGTAGCCGCCCTGGTCGTAGCCGCCCTGCTGCTGGCCGTAACCCTGGTCGTACCCGGGCTGCTGGCCACCCTGCTGTCCGTAGCCGTACTGGCCCTGCTGGCCGTACGGGTCACCCTGGTCGTATTGGCCGTAGCCGGGGGGCTGGCTCATTGCTGGGTCTCCTGCGTTGCTGGGTCGTGCCGACCGTGGTGTACCGGCGCCTGAGGGGCGGGCGTCGGGATCGACGGACGAACGGGTCTTGAACTGTCCAGTATGCAGCGCCTCGTTGCGCTCGAGTGATACGACGACGTCACCATAGGTGTCCAGGCCCTCGGCGGCGAGGTGTTCCGCCACCGCCTTCGCCAGCACCTGGGTGACGCGCTGCTCGTCACCGGCCATGCGCTCGTGGTCAGCCGTCCCCAAGGACACGATGTAGTGATTCGGGGCGAGCTGCCGACCGCCTGCCAGCTCACGAACGTTCTCCTCACTCTCCCGCTCCAGGGCGATCGCCACTTCCTGCGTGACGACGTTGCCACCGAACATGCGCGCGAAAGTGTTCCCCACCAGGTTCTCGAGTCGCCTGTCGAATCGCTCAGCGCGGCCCACCGGGGAAAACCTCCTCACACGTGTGCTTCCGCTATCGATCCTATCCGGGTGAGCCCGCCTCGACACGGCCCCCGGTGAAACCCGTAAAAACCACCTGCTAGTCTTCTACTCGCTGTCAGAGAGAAGCGCTCGGGCGAGTGGCGGAATGGCAGACGCGCACGGTTCAGGTCCGTGTGTCCGAAAGGACGTGAGGGTTCAACTCCCTCCTCGCCCACTCGAAAAGGGCCCCGGCACCACGCCGGGGCCCTTTTTCGTGTCTGCCGAGAGTTTGCCTCAGGTGGGGAATATCACCCGTTTGGCTCTGCGTGGTGTTCGCTCACGGCGGACTTTGGGGTGTATCAGGCTGTCGATTTGGCGACCCAGGCCGCCAGCACGTCGGCCCGGCTGGCCGTCTCGATGCCGGCGTGGGGGCAGTCCGGCCCCGTCGCCTCGACCGCCACCAGCTCGCCGCCGGTGAAGTACGGCGCTCCCGAGTCGTAGGTGCAGGCGCTCGTCGTGATCTCCGGGGCCGCGCCGCGAACGCCGACGGTCGTCGTCTCCACCTTGGCGACGGCCACCGTGCCCTGCTGCATGCGGCTCGCCGGGGTGGGGTTCGTGCCGGTCGTGCTGCCCCAGCCGGCCAGCGTCAGCTGCTGGCCCACCTTCGGCGCCGCGCGGCCGATGTTCAGCGGCGGCACTGCCGTCACCGGGGTGTCCAGCCGGGCGAGGGCGACGTCGTTCTCCTTGGCCTGGAGCACCTCGGTCACCCGGCGGGCGATGCCGGACTCCGTGGCTTCGTCGACCAGGCCCAGGGTCACCGTGGTCGGGTAGGGGACCTTGCCGGAGACGCGGTTGCGGTTCGCGTCGTGGAAGCAGTGACCCGTCGTCAGCACCCAGCCGGGCGCGATCAGGGAGCCGGTGCAGTAGCTGCTGTAGGTCGAGCCGTCCGGGCGCGGGATCTTCGTCATCGCGAGCTTCGCGACGAACCCGAACTGCCCGGGCGGTACGTCGGACCCGTGTGCGACGCCGGGCGCGGCCCAGGCGGCGGGAGCGAGGGCGGTGGTCAGGACAGCAGCGGCGAGCAGGGCGCGCAGGCGCATTCTTCCCCTTCGTCGAATGGATGATCGACGTTCGAGGCTATTGGCGCGGCCGCACGCTGGGAATTCCCTGGCCGGGCGTCACCCGGGTGATGCCCGGCCAGTCGGTCAGCCGACGTGCGAGGCGATCCAGTCCGCGACGACGTCCACGCGCGCGGTCGTCTCGGCCTGGTCGTGGGGGCAGTCCGGGCCGTCGCTCTCCACCGAGACGATCCGGCCGCCCTTGCCCGACGGGACGAAGTACGGCGCGCCCGAGTCGTACGTGCAGGCGCTCGTCGTCGACGTCGGGGCGAAGCCCTTCACGCCGACGTACTGCGGGTCGACGGTCGCGACCTTCATGGCGCCCTGCTGGAGCTTCGTGCCCGGCGCCGGGTCGACCGAGGTGAGGCTGCCCCAGCCGGCGAGCGTCACCTTCTGGCCCGCCACCGGTGTCCGGCGGTTCAGCGTGAGCGGCTCGATGCCGAAGACCGGCTTGTCCAGCTCCGCGATCGCGATGTCGTTGCTCGGCGACTGGAACACCGTCACGACGTTGCGGGTGCCGCCCGGCTGGTCCACGGTCGTGGTGCCTAGCAGCACGGACGTCGGGTACGGGACCGGGCCGGACACCGGGTTGCGCGCGGCGTCGTGGAAGCAGTGGCCCGCGGTGATGATCCACTTGCGGGCGATCAGGGAACCCGAGCAGGCGCTGTCGTACTTGGTGCCGTCGGGACGCGGGATGTCCGTCATGGTCAGCTTCGCGGCGAACTTGAACGTCCCCGGCGGGACGTCGGATCCGTTGGCCACGGCCGAAGCCGGGGCCGCGGTGGCCACGGCCGCGGCGAGCGCGAAGAGCGTTGCGGACAGGAAAGCGCGAGGGCGCACGGGAAATCCCCCAGGTGTGGGTCGGCGGTGGCGAGAACTCCCCGCCACCGCCGCGGAACCTAGTTCACGCCGACGAGGTCGACCACGAAGATCAGGGTTTCGCCCGGCTTGATGACGCCGCCCGCGCCGCGGTCGCCGTACGCCAGATGCGGCGGGATGACGAGCTTGCGGCGGCCACCGATCTTCATGCCCGCGACACCCTGGTCCCAGCCGGAGATGACCTGGCCGGCCCCCAGGCCGAAGCGCAGCGGCTCGCCGCGGTTCCAGGACGCGTCGAACTCCTCGCCGGTCGAGTGCGAGACACCGACGTAATGCACGGTGACGGTCTTGCCCGACGTGGCTTCCGTGCCGTCACCGACCGTGATGTCGATGATCTCGAGGTCGGCCGGAGGGTTGCCCTCGGGGCGGTCGATCTGGGGCTTTTCCAAGGTCATGGCACTCACCGTACCCACGCGCGCGAGGCTGCGCCGTTCGGACTACGCCCAAGGGCTGAAAAACGCGAAAAGTCTTCACACTTCTGCTACTGCTCGGTAGCGTGCGCTTCGTCACTCTTCTGACTGGAGGGGAGCCCGGCATGCGACGTGGCATCCGCGCCCTGACCCTGACCGCACTGGGGGCCCTCGTGGCCGGCCTCACCCAAGTCGCGGTCACCGCTCCGGCCGCGCAGGCGGCCGCGTCGCCCGACGACTACTGCGGCGGGCAGTGCAGCGACATCCTGCCGCCCGGCGAGAACGGCAACGCCACCCTCGCCGACATCCTGGCGCACAAGCTGCTCGGCACCCGCCCGGCGCACGCGTCCGACCAGCTGGGGAAGTACTCGTCCCTGGCGAACGGCTACAAGACGCTGACCACGAGCGCCATCAACCAGTACTTCAACGACTCGTCGTTCGGCGTCGCCGCCGACCAGGTCGCGAGCACGACCAAGCCGCGCTCGGACGTGACGATCGTGCGCGACAAGGCCCTCGGCGTCCCGCACATCACCGGGACCACCCGCTCGGGCACCGAGTTCGGGGCCGGGTACGCCGCCGCGCAGGACCGGCTGTGGCTGATGGACGTCCTGCGGCACGCCGCGCGCGGCCAGGTGACCCCGTTCGCCGGTGGCGCGGCGGCCAACCGCGAGCTCGAGCAGCAGTTCTTCTCGAACGCGCCGTACACCGAAGCCGAGCTGCAGCAGCAGATCGACCACGTCGCGAGCAGCGGCCCGCGCGGCGCGCAGGGTCTCGCCGACGCGCAGGCCTACGTCGACGGCATCAACAAGTACATCAGCGACTCCTACAACGGCCGGTACTTCCCGGGCGAGTACGTGCTGACCGGGCACGTCGACTCGATCACCAACGCCGGGTCGATCGACCCGTTCAAGCTGACCGACCTGGTCGCGCTCGCCTCGCTGGTCGGCGCCGAGTTCGGCGCGGGCGGCGGCGGCGAGGTGCAGAACGCCATCGCGAAGCTCGCCATGCAGGAGAAGTACGGCGTCGTGCAGGGCGAGAAGGTGTGGCAGAGCCTGCGCTCGGAGGACGACCCCGAAGCCGTCAAGACGCTGCACGACGGCCAGACCTTCCCGTACGGCAAGACGCCGGCCAACGCGGTCGGCCAGGCCCTGCCGGACAAGGGCTCGGTGACCGGGCAGCAGCTGGTGTTCGACAAGACCGGCTCGGCCGCCTCCGCGACGCCGTCCACTGTGGACGTCGCCGCGCCCGCCGAGCAGGAGCCCGCCCGCGGGATGTTCGACAACGGCGTGCTGCCGGGGAACATGCTGAGCGAGAAGCACGGCATGTCCAACGCGCTGCTCGTCTCCGGTTCGAAGACCGCCAGCGGCCACCCGGTCGCGGTGTTCGGCCCGCAGACCGGCTACTTCGCCCCGCAGCTGCTGCTGTTGCAGGAACTGCAGGGCCCGGGCATCAGCTCGCGCGGCGCGGCCTTCGCCGGCCTGAGCATGTACACGCTGCTGGGCCGCGGCCAGGACTACTCGTGGAGCGCGACGACGTCGGCGCAGGACATCATCGACACCTACGCGCTGACGCTGTGCGACCCGAGCGGCAAGGCGCCGACGAAGGACTCGAACTACTACACCTGGCAAGGCCAGTGCATCCCGATGGACACCGTCGAGGTCAAGAACGCCTGGAAGCCGACGGTGGCCGACGGGACCGCGGCGGGCTCGTACACCCTGCGCAGCTACCGGACGAAGTACGGGCCGGTGCAGAGCCGGGCGACCGTCGGCGGCAAGCCGGTGGCGTACGCGGCGCTGCGCTCGTCCTACTTCCACGAGGTGGACTCGCTGATCGGCTTCCAGGAGCTGAACGACCCGGGCTTCGTCAAGTCCGCGGCGGACTTCCAGAAGGCCGCGGCCGACATCAACTACACGTTCAACTGGTTCTACGCCGACTCGAAGGACATCGCGTACTTCAACTCCGGCAGCAACCCGTCCCGGCAGTCCAATGTGGACCCAAACATGCCGGTGTGGGGCGACCAGGGCCACGACTGGAACGGCTGGAACCCGGCGGGCAACGTCGCGAACTACACGCCGGCGTCGCAGCACCCGCAGTCGGTCAACCAGGACTACTACGTCAGCTGGAACAACGCCCAAGCCAACGGCTACGCGGCCGCGGGCGCGGACAAGTCCGCCGTGCACCGCGTCGACCTGCTCGACTCGCGCGTCAAGCAGCTGATCTCCAGCGGCACCAAGGTCACCCGGGTCAACCTGACCCAGGCGATGGAGTCCGCGGCGCTGGCGGACTTGCGTGCCGAGCGCGTCCTGCCGCTGCTGCTGCAGGTGCTCGACAAGACGCCGACGACCGGCGCGGCCGCGGACGCCGAGGCGAAGCTCAAGGCATGGCTCTCGCACGGGCAGCTGCGCACGGAGACGTCGGCCGGCAGCAAGGCGTACGCGGACGCCGACGCGATCCGCATCTTCGACGCCTGGTGGCCGCTGCTCGTCCAGGCCGAGTTCAAGCCGGGCATGGGCGACGACGCCTACAACGCGATGACGGGTGTGCTGGGCATCAACGAAAGCCCGTCCGGCTTCCAGAACGGCAACGGCCAGCACACCGGCCAGCCGCACAAGGGTTCGTCGTTCCAGTTCGGCTGGTGGGGTTACGTCAGCAAGGACATCCGGCAGGTGCTCGGCCAGCCGGTGGCCGGCCCGCTCGGCCAGACGTTCTGCGGCGGCGGCAACGTCACGACGTGCCGCCAGGCGCTCGTCGACTCGCTGACGACGGCCGCCGGCCAGGCGGCGAACACCGTCTACCCCGGTGACGCGTCCTGCTCGGCCGGTGACCAGTGGTGTGCCGACACGATCGTCCACAACCCGCTGGGCGGCATCACGCAGGACAAGATCAGCTGGCAGAACCGCCCGACGTTCCAGCAGGTCGTCGAGTACACCGCCCACCGCGGCGACAACATCGCGAACCTCGCCCCCGGGAAGACGGTCAGCGCCACGAGCGCCGAGACCGGCTTCTACAACTCGCCGGCGTCGAACGCGATCGACGGGAACGCCTCGACCCGCTGGGCCAGCGACTGGAGCGACGACCAGGCGATCACCGTCGACCTCGGTTCGGTCCAGCAGGTCAGCCGGGTGCTGCTGAGCTGGGAAGCCGCGTACGGGAAGAACTACAAGATCCAGACCTCGCCGGATGCGGTGAACTGGACGGACGCGGCCGTGGTCACCGACGGCGACGGCGGGCAGGACAACCTTTCGTTCGCCCCGACGTCGGCGCGGTTCGTGAAGATGCAGGGCGTCCAGCGCGGCACGAAGTACGGCTACTCGCTGTACGAGTTCGAGGTCTACGCCCACTGAAGGAGCCAGGCCGGCTCGTCCCCGGACGCGGGGGCGGGCCGGCCGTCTTCGTCACAGTGACCGCGATCTGACCCGCGGTTACCGTGAGGCGCATGGACGACTGGACGCCCCGCACCAAGGCCATCGCCGCCGGCCGGCCGCACGGACCCGGCGAGCCGCTGAACACCCCGCTCGTCGCCACCAGCACCTACCGGGCCGGTGGCGACTCCGTGTACGCGCGTGGTGACGGGACGCCGACCTGGCACGCGCTGGAAGAGGCCGTCGGGGCGCTGGAAGGCGGCCACGCGACGGCGTTCGCGTCCGGCGTCGCCACCCTGTCCGCGGTGCTGGACCTGCTGCCGGTCGGGTCGCGGGTGGTCGTGCCGACGTTCAGCTACGCCGTGACGCGCGGGGTGCTCGCCCACGCGCAGAAGCTCGGCAAGCTCGCCGTCACCGAGCTCGACCCGACCGACACCGAGGCTTGGGTCGCCGAGGCGGCGACGTCCGACCTGGTCTGGCTCGAGTCGCCGACCAACCCGACCCTCGACGTGATGGACATCGAGACGATCGCCGCCGCCGCGCGCGGCCGGGTCGTCGTCGACAACACCTTCGCGACGCCGTTGCAGCAGCGGCCCCTTGAGCTGGGCGCCGACGTCGTCGTGCACAGCGCGACCAAGCTCATCGGCGGGCACAGCGACCTGCTGCTGGGCATCACCGTGGCCAAGGATCCCGAGGTCGCGGCCGAGCTGCAGGGCGCGCGGACCCGCGTCGGGTCGACGCCGGGCGCGCTCGAGGCGTGGCTCGCGCTGCGCGGGCTGCGGACCATGCCGGTGCGGCTGGCCGAGCAGTCCCGCACGGCCGCGCTGCTGGCGTCGCGGCTCGGCGAGCACCCCGCGGTGACGCGCGTGCGCTACCCGGGCTTCGGGATGATGGTGTCCTTCGAACTGGCCGACGCCGAGGCGGCCGACCGGTTCTGCGCGGCGACTCGGCTGATCGTCCCGGCGACGAGCCTCGGCGGCGTCGAAAGCCTGGTCGAGCGGCGGGCGTGGCTCCCCGGCGAGGAGCGCGTGCCGGCGGGCTTGATCCGGTTCAGCGTCGGGTTGGAGGACCCGGAGGACCTTTGGGCGGATCTGACCTTCGCCCTCCCGGAGTAACGCGGACGGGTGAGACCTCGATAGTCCGGCCATCGCAGGTCAACCGCCGTTGGGAGTCATCGTGGGTAGAACGCTGAACCGGGTCGCGGGTGTCGTTTCGGCGGCTGCCTTGGCCACTTTCGCCGCCGCGCCGGTCGCGCTCGCCCAGGAAACGGACACCACCGCTCCCGAGACGACGACCACGACCTCCACGTCGGAGACTTCGAGCACCACCACGACGGTGCCGGCCACGACGACCACGACCGAGTCCTCCCCGGTCACCACCACGTCGACGACCTCGGCGCCCTCGACGACCGACGTCACGAAGACCACCGTCCCGGAGACCGAGACCAGCACGACCACCCCGCCCGACGACAACTTCCCGGACAACACCGGCCACGGCTTCGTGGGTCTCGGCGGCGAAGGCGTGCTGGTCATCAACTGCGCGGCCGGACACGTCGGCAACGTGGCGACCCAGTACCTGAGCGTCACCGGCGGCCCGGACCAGGACGAGTCCGACGGCCGGATCTGGAACTACACGGTCCGGGTGGAGAACCTGCCCGCGGGCACCACCACCGGCAAGTTCAGCTGGACCTGCGACGGCGTCGAAGGCGAGGGCATCGTCGAGTTCCAGCAGGAAGAGCCGCCGGCCAGCAGCAGTGCGCCGGCGTCGAGCACCGCGCCGGTCACCACCGCGACCTCCAGCACGACCGCTACCATCACCCCCGTCGGCAACGCCGCACCGAAGGCCCAGGTCAAGGTCGCCCCCAAGGGCGGCGTCGAGACCGGCTTCGGCGGCACCGCCTGGTGACCGTCCGGCGGGCGGGGGCGACCCTCGCCCTCGTCCTGACGCTGGCGGCCTGCAGCACCCCGGAGCAGCCGAAAGCCGCGCCGGCACCGGTCCCCGCTTCGGTGCCGGTGACCGCGCCGTTCAAGGGACTGCGGCCCACCTCGGTCAAGATCCCCAAGATCGGCGCGGAGTCCAGCCTGCTCGCGGTCGCGGTCAAGACCGACGGCTCGATCTCCGTCCCGTCGGTGCACACCCCGATGCAAGCGGCCTGGTACAAGCTCTCGCCGGTGCCCGGTGACGTCGGCCCCGCGATCGTCCTCGGGCACGTCGACGGCGACAAGAAGCCCGGCATCTTCTACAAGCTCAAGGACCTCGCGCCCGGCGACGAGGTCGACATCGACCGCAGTGACGGCAAGAAGCTGAAGTTCGTCGTCGACCGCGTCACGCAGGTTCCGAAGGACACGTTCCCGCGCGACGCCGTCTACGGCAACAGCGACAAGCCCGAGCTGCGCCTGATCACCTGCGGTGGCGCGTTCGACCACGCCGAGCACAGCTACCAGGACAACATCGTCGTCTACGCGAACCTAGCCAACGCCTGAGCCCGGGTACGGGAATTCCGGCGTCAGCGACGTCCCCGGGCACACCCAGCGGCGCATGCCCGCGTCGCAGGCCGCGTAGCCCCAGTTGATCAGGTTGTCCTGCACCTTTTCGGACATCCGGGTCAGCCGGGTCTTCGTCTCGGCCAGCGCGCGGGTCCGCTCGACCGGGGCCGGCAGCGCGTCCGGCAGGCCGAAGTGCGTGATGTCGCTGTAGGTCGCCCAGTACGTGCCCGCGAACCGCTTGTCCTGATAGGACTTCAGCAGCGAGCCGGTACGCAGCTCGCGGACCTGGTTGTCCATCACGGTCAGCACGCGGAACAACTGCAGCGGCCAGTTGTGGTGCGGCTTCTCCTCGTGCTTCATCTTCTTGCCGGCGTCGCTGACCAGGACGGTCGCGCGCTGGTTCTCGATCGGGTCGAGGCCGAGGTTGTCGTACACGCCGGCGTCGCTCAGCACGATCTTGCGGTCCGGCCGGTGCGGGTCCGGGATCACCACCGGGAAAGCAGCGGCGGGAAGGCGGAAGACGCGGCCACCGCCGTCGCCAGCGTGACCTGGCCGTGCGGGCCGGGCTGGCGGAAGAACCACCACAGCGAGCCGTCCTGCAGGCTGGTCGCGGTGAACACGAAGTTCGGCCCGGCCGGGTCGAGGTCCGCGAGCCGACAGTCGCCGAAGAGGTGCTTCCGGTACCGCAGCGCGAGTTCCTCGCCCGCACTGCGCCACGGGATGCACATCGCCTTCAGCGTCACCGGGATGTCGAGGTTCGTGCGCGCGAGTTTCCGCAGCGGCTGCACGACTTCCTTGCCGAAGTTCTCCGCGACGCCGTCTTCGCCGAAGTACAGCTTGTGCCACGCGTGCGCGAGCACCCCGGCGGCGATCGATCCGCCCGAGACGCTGGAGACGGTGGTCAGCTTGGGCAGCCAGCCGAGTTCGTTGAGCCGCCAGAGCGCGCCCGCGTGGAAGAGCATCGCCCGATAGCCACCGCCGGACAGCGCGAGCCCGACGCCGTCCCGTTTCGCCGCGTCCACCTCGCCGAGTCTAGGACCGCAGCAACGGGTCGAGCAGCGGGCGCTGGTCGGCGGGGACGTATTCGGCGTAGTTGTCGTACAACGCCTGTTTGGCCAGGTGCGCCGCGCCGGCGCCGTCGGCCGAACGGATCGCGGCGAGCACTTCGGCGTGGTGGGACAGCCACGCGCGCATCAGCGACGTCCGGTTGCTGGCGTGCTCCAGCTTGTCCTCGATGAGTTCCAGCACGACCCCGCGCACGACTTCTTCGCTGACGACGAGCAGCGGATTGCGCGAGATGCGCGCGATGACTTCGTGGAACGCGACATCCGCGCGGCTGAACTCCGCGTAGCCGTGCGAGACGCCTTCGCGCATCGCCTCCAGCGCCGCGTCGAGGCCGGTCAGGTCGTCGTCTGTCCGCAGTTCCGCGGCGAGGAGGTGGGCCGAGCCGTCGAGGATCATCCGGAACTGCAGGAGTTCGGCGAGCCCGACGTGGTCGGCGCGCGCCAGCCGGTGCATCGACCGGTGCAACGCGGCGGGGGACGCGGCCAGCACCTCCGGCCCGCGCGGGTCGCCGGGCCGCGACCGGATCATTTCCGCGGCCTGCAACACCCTCAGCGCTTCGCGGATCGTCGAGCGGCCGACGCCGAACTGCGTCATCAGCTCGCGCTCGCTGGGCAGGCGTTCGCCCGGCTTGAGCGCGCCGCTGATCACGGCCTGCTCGATCTGCTCGACGACCCGCTCGTACGCGCGGACCGGAGCCACCGGTTCGAACCGCATCCCTTGACCTCGACGTCCGTCGCGTGCAGGCTACTGGTCAGACCAGTGTACTGACCTGGAGGCCGAATGAAAGCCCGGATTCCCGCGTTGGCAGTGGCGCTGCTGCTCGCGGTCGCGGGGTGTTCGGCTGGCTCGTCGGCCAGCGTTTCCGCTGGTCCGGACACGCTTTCCGTTGGCTTCACGGCGGAGCCGGCGAACTTCGACTTCACCAAGACCGACGGCGCCGCGATCCCGCAGGCGCTGCTCTACAACGTCTACGAAGGCCTGGTGAAGCTCGACTCGCAGGGTCGCGTGGTGCCGCTGCTCGCGAAGTCGTGGACGATCAGCCCGGACCGGAAGACCTACGACTTCCAGCTCCAGCCGAACGTGAAGTTCAGCAACGGCGCACCCTTCACCGCCGAGGACGTCAAGTTCTCGCTGCTGCGCGTGAAGACGGACTGGACGATCTCGATCAAGTCCACGATGGACGTCGTCGACCACGTCGACGTCGTCGCGCCGGACCACGCGCGGGTGGTGCTCTCGAAGCCGTCGAACGGCTGGCTGTTCAGCCTGACCAGCCGGCTCGGCGCGATGTTCAGCCCGACCGGCGTCGCGGACCTGGCGAACAAGCCGGTCGGCACCGGGCCGTACGTCGTGGCGGCGCGCAAGCGCGGCGATTCCGTGGTGCTGAAGGCGAACCCCGCGTACTGGGGCCGTGAACCGGCGTACAAGACGGTGGTTCTGAAGTACATCAAGGACCCGACCGCGTTGAACAACGCCTTGTCGAGCAACGGCATCGACGTCATCTCGGCGATCACCGCGCCCGACTCGATCCCGCAGTTCCAGGCCGACGACCGGTTCCAGGTCGTCCAGGGCACGTCGAACAGCGAGGTCACGCTCGCCATGAACAACCAGCGGGCGCCGCTGAACGACGTTCGCGTGCGCCAGGCGCTGACGTACGCGATCGACCGGAAGGCGTTGCTGGACACGGCGTGGGCGGGCCGTGGCACGTTGATCGGCAGCATGGTCCCGCCGACCGACCCCTGGTACGAGGACCTGTCCAGTGTCTACCCGTTTGATCCCGCGAAGGCGAAAGCGCTGCTGACGGAGGCGGGCGCGACGAACCTGAACCTGCGGCTGCGGATCCCGAACCTGCCGTACGCGGTGTCGGCCGCGCAGGTCGTGCAGTCGCAGCTGGCCGACGTCGGCGTGCGGACGACGATCGAACCCCTCGACTTCCCCGCGGTGTGGCTGAAGCAGGTGTTCACCGACCACGACTACGACCTGTCGATCATCCAGCACGTCGAGGCCCGGGACATCACGACGTTCGGGAAGCCGAAGTACTACTGGGGTTACGACAGCAAGCGCGTCCAGCAGCTGCTCGCCGAAGCCGACAGCGGGACGCCGGAGCAGCAGGTCGCCGACATGAAACAGGTGGCTCGGCAGCTCAACACGGACGCCGCCGCGGACTGGCTGTTCCTGTTCCCCAACGTGATCGTGGCGAAGGCCAAGGTCGGCGGGTTCGTCCAGAACCAGGTCAGCGAGTCGTTCGACCTCACCGGGCTGGCGCCGCGATGACCGCCAAGGTGCTGCGCCGGGTGGCGATCTTCGTGGTCAGCGTGCTGGTCGCGTCGATCGTGGTGTTCCTCTTCATGGCCGTGCTGCCGGGCGATCCGGCGCAGGTCGCGCTCGGCGTCAACGCGACGCCGGAGCTGCTCGCCAAGACCCGCGCGGAGTTCGGCATCGACCGCCCGCTCGTCACGCAGTACTTCGACTGGATCGGGGGCGTGCTGCACGGCGACTTCGGCCGCTCCTACGTCACGCGCGATTCGATCGGTCCGCAGCTGCTCGACCGCCTCGGCGTCACGCTCTGGCTGGTCGGTGCCGGGATGCTGGTGGCGCTGGTGATCGCGGTGCCGGCGGGGACGTTCGCCGCGGTGAAGCACCGGAAGGCTTCGGGCGCGGGCGTTTCCGGGTTGTCGCAGATCGGCGTCGCGATCCCCGCGTTCCTCGCCGGGATCATCCTGGTGCAGATCTTCGCCGTGCAGCTGCGCTGGCTGCCGTCGGGCGGGTGGACGCCACCGGACCAGGACTTCGGCGAGTTCTTCCGCGGGCTGATCCTCCCGGCGTTGTCGCTGGGCCTGGTGCAGGGCGCGGTGCTCACGCGCTATGTGCGTTCCGCCGTGCTGGACACGCTGGGCCAGGACTACCTGCGCACCGCCCGGTCGAAGGGGCTCAGGCCGGGACAAGCATTGGTGCGCCACGGGCTCCGCAATGCGTCCGTCCCGGTGGTCACCGTGCTCGGGCTGCAGCTGGCGACGCTGTTGATCGGCGCGGTCGTCGTCGAGCGCGTGTTCGTGCTGCCGGGCCTGGGCTCGATGCTGCTGGACGCCGTCGCCTCCCGTGACCTGCTGACCGTGCAGGGGATCGTCCTGGTGCTGGTGGTCGGCGTGCTGCTGGTCAACTTCGTCGTCGACGTCCTCTACACCGTGCTCGACCCGCGATTGCGAGGTTCGTGATGCGCAATCTCGTGCTGGGCGCGGTGCTCGTCGGCCTGGTCGTGCTGGCCGCGCTGCTGTCGTTCTTCTGGACGCCGTTCGACCCGGTGAAGGTCGACGCCGCGAACCGGCTGCTCGACGTCGGCGCGTCCCACTGGTTCGGCACCGACAAGTTCGGCCGCGACCTGCTCAGCCAGATCATGGTCGGCGCGCGGACGACGTTGTACGTCGGAGTCGTCGCGGTCGGCATCGCCGCGGTGATCGGCACGCCGCTCGGCATCCTCGCCGGGATGTCGCCGCGCTGGCTGGGCGAGTTCGTCATGCGCGTCAACGACCTCGTGCTCGCGTTCCCCGCGTTGTTGCTGGCCATCATGTTCGGCGCGGTGTTCGGGGCGGACACGCTGACCGCGATGGTCGCGATCGGCATCGCGACGATCCCGTCGTTCGCGCGGATCGCCCGGTCCGGGACGCTGCAGGTGATGAGCACGGAGTTCGTGCTCGCGGCCCGCGCCGGCGGCCGGTCCCGCCTGACGATCGCGGTGCGGCACGTGCTGCCGAACATCTCCGGCCTGCTGATCGTGCAGGCGTCGGTGTCGTTCGCGATCGCCGTGCTGGCCGAGGCGGCGCTGTCGTTCCTCGGCTTCGGGACGCGGCCGCCGACGCCGTCGTGGGGCCGGATGCTGCAGGAGTCCCAGGAACTGCTGACCGTCCACCCCCGGCTGGCGCTGGTGCCGGGCATCGCGATCGCCGTGGCCGTGCTCGGGTTCAACCTCCTCGGCGACGGCCTGCGCGACCGCCTGGATCCCCGATTGGCGGCGCGCGTATGACGCTCTCGGTGCGTGGCCTCAGCGTTTCATCCCTGGTCCGGGACGTCTCCTTCGAGATCGGCGCGGGTGAGCGCGTCGGCCTGATCGGCGAGTCCGGGTCCGGGAAGTCGTTGACGGCGTTGTCGATCATGGGCCTGCTCCCGGACGAACTCCGTGCGTCGGGCTCGATCCGGCTGGGTGACCGCGAGCTGCTCGGAATGTCCGAAAAGGACTTGTCGCGGTTGCGCGGCGACGAACTGGCAATGGTCTTCCAGGAGCCGATGACGGCGTTGAACCCGGCCATGCGCGTCGGCCGCCAGGTCACCGAGCCCGGCCGGATCCACGGTCGTCGTCACCGCGCCGAAGACCTGCTTTCCGCCGTGGGACTGGAAGGCACGGCCCGCGCGTACCCGCACCAGCTCTCCGGTGGGCAGCGGCAGCGGGTCGTGCTCGCGATGGCGCTGGCCAACGAGCCGCCCCTGCTGATCTGCGACGAGCCGACGACCGCCCTCGACGTCACGGTCCAAGCCCAGATCCTCACCCTCATCAAGACGCAGCTTTCACGTGAAAGCTCGCTCCTGTTCATCACGCACGACCTCGCGGTGGTCGCGTCGGTGTGCGAGCGCGTGCTCGTGATGCTCGACGGCGAAATCGTCGAAGCAGGTTCGACGCGCGAAGTGCTTACGCAGCCGAAGCACGAGTACACGCGCAAGCTGCTGGCCGCCTCGGACCTGGAGGCCCGCCGATGAGCATCATCAAAGTCCGCGACCTCGAACGCCGGTACGCCCGGCGGGACGTCCACGCGCTCCGCGGCGTCAGCTTCGACGTCGAGGCCGGGCAGCGGTTCGGCATCGTCGGCGAGTCCGGCTCGGGCAAGTCGACGCTGGTCCGGCTGCTGGCCGCGCTCGACAAGCCGACCGCCGGCACGGTCTCGTTCCAAGGCAAGCGGATCGACGACCTGCCCGAACGCAAGCTCGGCTTCCTGCGCTCGGAGCTGCAGATCGTCTTCCAGGACCCGATGGGCTCGCTCGACCCGCGGATGCGCGTACGGGACATCGTTTCCGAGCCGCTCGGCCACCGCGAGCCCGACCGCGTCGCCGAGCTGCTCGCCGCGGTCGGCCTGCCCGCCGACGCCGCGCAGCGGTACCCGCACCAGTTCTCCGGCGGCCAGCGGCAGCGGATCTCGATCGCCCGCGCGCTGGCGCCGAGCCCGAGCGTGCTGATCGCCGACGAGCCGGTCAGCGCCCTCGACGTCTCGGTGCGCGGCCAGATCCTCGACCTGCTCGCGTCGCTGGTGGACCAGTTCGCGTTGACGCTCATCTTCGTGTCGCACGACCTCGGCGTCGTCCGGCACGTCTGCGACCGGGTCGCGGTGATGCGCCGCGGCGAGATCGTCGAGCTCGGTGACGTCTCGCAGGTCTACGACGCACCACAGCACGAGTACACGCGGGAACTCCTGGCCGCCGCGCCGAACCTGCGCGCCGAGCTGGCCCGGCTGAGTGGAGGTGACGATGACTGAGTACCCGGACGGCCTGCCGGTCGGCGCGGGCTGGGTGTCCACTGTGGACGTCGAAGAAATCGTTTTCCCCTACGACGGAAGCGTGATCGGCACCGCGCCCGTCGGCACTCCTGAGCAGGCTACGCGCGCTGTCGACGAAGCTGTCGCCGTCGCGTGCGAAGTGGCTTCGCTGCCTTCGCGGACACGCCGTGCTCTGTTGAACGACGTCGCGGCGGCTTTGGCCGAGCGCCGCGCGGAGTTCGAGAACCTGCTGGTGCTGGAGACCGGCAAGCCGCTGGTCGACTGCCGCGTCGAGGTCGCGCGCACGATCGTCACCTGGGAAGCCGCGGCCGAAGAGGTGTCACGGCTGCACGGCGAGACCGTGCCGCTGGACCTCCTGCCGTCCGGAGACGGTCTGGTCGGGTTCTGGAAGCGGAAGCCGATCGGTGTCGTCGTCGGCATCGCGGGCTTCAACTACCCGCTGCTGCTGGCGTCGCACAAGATCGCGCCCGCCATCGCCGCGGGCTGCCCGGTCATCGTGAAGCCCGCGCCGCAGACGCCGTTGGCGACGCTGTGGCTGGTCCACCTGGTCAGGCAGCTCGCTCCGCTGCCGGCGATGGTCCAGCTGGTCACCGGCGACGCGTCCGTCGGCGCGGCCCTGACGACCGACCGCCGGATCGGCGCGGTCTCCTTCACCGGCTCGGCCGCGGTCGGGCACCGCATCGCGCGTGACGCGGCGCCCACCAAGACGTTGCTGGAGCTGGGTTCGAACGCGGCCCTCGTGGTCGCTGAAGACGCGGATCTCGAAGCCGCGGTCGACGCCGTCGTGCGCGGCGGGTTCTACGCGTCCGGCCAGGCCTGCATCTCGGTGCAGCGGGTGCTGGTCGTCGCGTCGGTGGCTTCGGAGTTCACCGAACGCCTGCTGGCCCGGCTCGACGAGGTCGTCGTCGGCGACCCGCGGGACGAGAAGACGCGGGTGTCCGCGCTGATCGACCCCGCGTCGACCGACCGCGTCGCCGCGTGGATCGAGAAGTCCGGTGCCCGGCAAGTAGGCGGCGGCATCGACGGCACCGTGCTGCGGCCGACGGTCCTGCTCGACGTCCCGGACGGCGTCGAGGCCTGGGACGAGGAGATCTTCGGCCCGGTCGTCTGCGTGCGCACGGTGTCCGATGTGGACCAAGCGTTCGCCGCGGTGAACGCGTCCCGCTACGGCCTCCACGCCAGCGTCTACAGCAAGTCCTTGCACACGGCGTTCCGCGCGCTCGACGAGCTGGAGGTCGGCGGGGTCGTCGTCAACGAAGTGCCCGGCTTCCGCTCGGACACCATGCCCTACGGCGGGGTGAAGGACTCCGGCATCGGCCGCGAAGGGCCGCGGTTCGCCGTCGAAGAGCTGACTGTGACGAGGATGGCGGTGCTGCGCCCGTGACGTACGAAAACCTGTTCCGCCTGGACGGCCGCCGGGCCGTGGTCCTCGGCGCCGGCGGGATCGGCCGTGAAGCCGCGCGAGCCCTGGCCGCGCACGGCGCCGACGTGGTCTGCGCCGACCGCGACCTCGAAGCCGCGCGCGAGGCCGGTGTCGGCGAGGTGTACGAGATCGACCTCCTCGCGCCGGGCGCGATCGACCGCGCGGCGTCCGACCTCGGCCCGCAGGACATCGTCGTGCTGACCGCCGCGACTAACGTCCGCAAGCGGCTGCTGGACTACACGCGAGAGGAGTTCGACCGCGTCATCGCGCTGAACCTCGGCGTGACGTTCGAGGTCGTCCGCGTGTTCGGCGCCGACATGGTCGCGCGCGGGCGGGGGAGCATCATCGGCTTCTCGTCGATCCGCGGCACGACCGTCGAACCGGGCCAGGGCCCGTACGCGGCGACGAAAGCGGGTCTCGTCCAGCTGTTCCGCACGGCCGCGGCGGAGTTCGGCCCGGCCGGCGTGCGGGTCAACGCGATCGCCCCCGGCGTCGTCGAGACCCCGCTGACCGCGCAGATCAAGGCGAACCCGGAGTGGTACGACGCGTACGCGACGAAGGGCGCGTTGGGCCGCTGGGCGCGTCCGGACGAGCTGGCCGGCGCCGTCGTCTACCTCGCTTCGGACGCTTCGTCGTTCGTGACCGGCTCAGTGCTGGCGGTGGACGGTGGCTGGACCGCCGTCGACGGCCGCTTCGAACCGCCTGCTTCCTGAGGAGCGTTGATGACCGAGCTGCCCGACCTGACCGCCGTCGAACTCGTGGCGGGGTACCGCGCGAAGACGCTCTCGCCGGTCGAGGTGACCGAAGCCGTTCTCGCGCGCATCGAAGCGCGAGAGCCGGAGTTGCACGCGTTGTACGCGTACGACCCTTCAAGCGCGCGTGAAGATGCGAAGGCTGCTGAAGCGCGTTGGCACGCCGGCGAACCGCTGGGCCCGATCGACGGCGTCCCGCTGACGCTCAAGGAGAACATCGCGACCCGCGGCACGCCGGTCCCGCTGGGCACGGCCGCGACGGCGTTGACCCCGGCCGCCGAGGACGCCCCGGCGGCGGCGCGCGTCCGCGAGTCCGGCGGCGTCCTGCTGGCCAAGACGACGATGCCGGACTACGGGATGCTGACCTCGGGGCTGTCGAGCTTCCACGAGACGGCGCGCAACCCGTGGCTGACCTCGGCGTCGCCGGGCGGTTCGAGCGCGGGCGCCGGCGCGGCGGCCGCGGCGGGGTACGGCCCGCTGCACGTCGGCACGGACATCGGCGGCTCGATCCGGCTGCCCGCGGGCTGGTGCGGCCTGGCCGGGCTGAAGCCGAGCTTCGGCCGGGTGCCGGTCGACCCGCCGTTCCTCGGCCGGGTGGCGGGCCCGATGACCCGCACGGTCGCCGACACGGCGTTGCTGATGAGCGTGCTGTCGGCGCCCGACGCGCGTGACCACCTGAGCCTGCCGCCGGCGGAGCTGGACTGGTCCGCCCTGGACTCTTCGCTGACAGGCCTGCGCGTCGGCCTGCACCTGGACCCCGGCGTGGGCCTCCCGGTGGACCCGGCCACGCTCGCCGCGGTCACCACGGCCGCGCGCGTCTTCGAAGCCGCGGGCGCGGTCGTCGAGCCGGTCGGGCCGTTCCTGACCCGCGAAATGCTCACCGGCCTGGACGTCTTCTGGCGCACCCGCGCGTGGTCGGACATGACGGCGCTGCCGGCGGACCGCCGCGCGAAGGTCCTGCCGTACATCGCGGACTGGGCCGCGGGCGGCGCGGACGTGTCCGGAGTGGACGCCTACCGCGGCTTCGCCCAGATCGACGCGATCAGCGTCGCGGCCCTGCGGGCGACGTCCGCGTACGACGTCGTGCTGTCGCCGACGTGCCCGGTGGCGGCGCCACCGGCGGAGTGGGCGTCGCCGACGAACGACCCGGCGCGGCCGTTCGAGCACATCGCGTTCACCGTCCCGTACAACATGTCCGGCCAGCCGGCGGTGTCGGTGAACTGCGGCTACACCGACGACGGCCGCCCGATCGGCCTCCAAATCAGCGGCCGCCGCTTCGACGACGTCGGCGTCCTGCGCGCGGCAGCGGCGTATGAGCAGCTGCGCGGCCCGCAACGGTCCTGGCCGATCGGATAGGGAAGAAGTTCCGGTCCCGCGGCGAAGTGGTGGTGAAGCTGTCGCCGACGGGAAGGGAACCCATGACCGAGGCAGCCCCGGTGACCGGCATCGACCAGTTCACCGAGGTGCACGACCGCCACTTCGCCGACATCTACCGCTACATCGCGGGCCGGCTCGGTGCGCAGGTCGCGGAGGACGTCGCCGCCGAGACGTTCCTGGTGGCGTTCGACCGCCGCAAGACGTTCGACCCCGCCCGCGGTGACCTGCGCGCCTGGCTGTTCGGCATCGCGACGAACCTGGTGTCGAGACACCGCCGCAAGGAAGCCCGCCACTACCGGGCCCTCTCGCGGCTCGACACACCCCGGCCCCACGAGGGACACGAAAACCGCGTCGTCATGAGCGGACAGCTGGGGAAAGCGCTGGCCCGGCTCACGTCGGGCGAGCGTGACGTGTTGTTGCTCGTCGCTCTCGCCGACCTCGGCTACACGGAAGTGGCCCAGGCACTCGGCATCTCCCCGGGCACGGTCGGCTCCCGGCTGACGCGCGCCCGCAAGAAGCTCACCCCCGTTCTCGCCCCGGAGGCCACCGATGAATGACCTCGAGAACCTGCGTACGGCGCTCCTGCCCGACGAGCCGTCCCAGGACGTCGTCGACCGCAGCCGCCACCGGCTGCAGAACCGGATGCTCGGCCGCCGCCGGCGGGTCCGCCCGCTCGCGATCGGCGCCGGTCTGGTCGCCGCAGCAGCCGCGGTCGCGGCTGTCGTCGCCACCCTTCCCAGCCCCCCACCACCTCGCCAGGCAGTGGTGCTGCCGGTCGAGACCGGTCCGGCGGTCCTGCTGGCCGCCGCCAGGGTCGCCGAGCACGCCCAGGTCGGCACCGGGAAGTACTGGCACACGACCACGAAGGTGGGCAAGACAACCTGGGAGTACTGGACGACCGCCGACGGGCAGGAGTGGTACCGCGACGAGAACCACGGCGGCGAACTGAGGCCGTTGCCCCAGGCCCGGCCCATCCGGATCAACGGCGACGACGACGTCACCCTCAGCACGATCCTGTCGCTGCCCCCGGACCCGGCGGCCCTGCGGACCTGGCTCACGGACGGGCTGTCGCGACACGGGCTGCCCGCGAACCAGCTCGGCTTCGCGGTGCTCGGCGGGCTGATCGACCTGGTGTCCACGGTGCCGTCACCCCCGGCGGTCCGGGCCGCGGCGTTCCGCGCGATAGCCGCGTACCCGGGCGTGACCGGCCTACCCGACGGCAAGAGCGTCCGGCTACCGGGTGGTGGCCGCCTCGTCGTCGACCCGGCGACCGGCCAGGTGGACAGCTCGTCGGTGTTCCTCGACTGGAACGGCAAACCGGCCACGAACGCGAACGGCGACACGTACGCGGTCAGTGGCGAGTGGACGGACGACCTGCCGAAGTGACCTCAGCTCTTGACGGCCTCCGCCAGCGCCAGCACTCGCCGCGCGTTGTCGACGTGCAGGTTCTCGATCATCCGGCCGTCCACAGTGACCACGCCGCGGCCTTCCTTCTGCGCCGCTTCGAAGGCCTCGATGATCCGCCGCGAGCGGTCGATCTCCTCCTCGGACGGCGCGAAGATCCGGTTGCACGGCTCGACCTGCGCCGGGTGGATCAGCGTCTTCCCGTCGAAGCCGTACTGCCGGCCCTGCTCGCACTCGGCCTCGAAGCCCTCGAGGTCCTTCACGTCGTTGTAGACGCCGTCGAGGATCACCTTGCCGGTCGCGCGTGCGGCCAGCAGGCACAGGGAAAGCCCGCCGAGCAGCGGGCCGCGGCCCGGGACGAACTCCGCGTGCAGCTCCTTGGCCAGGTCGTTCGTGCCCATCACCAGCACGGTCAGCCGCTCGGACGCCGCCGCGATCTCCTCGGCGTGCAGCATCGCGACCGGCGTCTCGACCATCGCCCAGATCTTCGTGTGCCCGGGCGCTCCGCCGAGCTCCAGCGCACGCTCGATGTTGTGCACCTCGGCGGCCGAGTTCACCTTCGGGACGACGACCGCGGCCGGGCCCGCCGACGCGGCCGCGCGCAGGTCGGCGTCGTGCCACTCGGTGTCCAGGCCGTTGACCCGGATCGTCACCTCGCGGTCGCCGTAGTCGCCCGAAGCCGCCGCCGCGCAGACCCGCTCGCGCGCGGCTTCCTTGGCGTCGGGGGAGACGGCGTCCTCGAGGTCGAGAATCAGCGCGTCCGCCGGGATCGTCTTGGCCTTCTCCAGCGCTCTTTCGTTCGCGCCGGGCATGTACAGGACGGAACGTCGGGGCGTGGTCATCCGAGGGTCTCCTTGGTGGCGGCGTCGTAGGCGGCCGCGAGTTCGGGGTCGTCCGCCGCCAGGGCGTCGGCCAGTTCGGCGACCACGCGGCACTGCTTCACCGACGCGTCGTCCTGCATCTTCCCGTCGATCATCACCGCGCCGGTGCCGTCGCCCATCTCGGCGATCACCCGGCGCGCCCAGGCCACATCGGACGGCGAAGGCGAGAACACCTTCTTCGCGATGTCGATCTGCACCGGGTGCAGGCTCCACGCGCCGACGCAGCCGAGCAGGAACGCGTTGCGGAACTGGTCCTCGCACGCGACGACGTCGCGGATGTCCCCGAACGGCCCGTAGTACGGCAGGATCCCGTGCATCGCGCAGGCGTCCACCATCCGCGCGACCGTGTAGTGCCAGAGGTCCTGCTGGTAGGTCGTCCGGCCTTCGGTGAGGTCGTCGCCGGTCGGGTCGGTGCGCACGAGGTAGCCGGGGTGGCCGCCGCCGACGCGGGTCGTCTTCATCCGGCGGCTCGCGGCCAGGTCGGCCGGGCCGAGGGAGATGCCCTGCATGCGCGGGCTCGCGCCGGCGATCTCCTCCACATTGGCCACTCCGCTGGCCGTCTCGAGGATCGCGTGCACCAGCAACGGCTTCGTCAGGCCGGCCCGCGCTTCGAGCTGGGCCAGCAGCCGGTCGACGTAGTGGATGTCCTGGGCGCCCTCGACCTTCGGCACCATGATCACGTCGAGCTTGTCGCCGATCTCGGTGACCAGCGTGACCAGGTCGTCGAGGACCCATGGCGAGTCGAGGCTGTTGACGCGCGTCCACAGCTGCGTCTTCCCGAAGTCGGTGGCCTTCGCGATCGAGACGAGCCCGGCGCGCGCGGCCTCCTTCCGGTCGGCGCGCACGGCGTCCTCGAGGTTGCCGAGGAGGACGTCCACCTTCTTCGCGATGTCCGGCACCTTCGCGGCCATCTTCTCGTTGCCCGGGTCGAAGAAGTGGATCATCCGGGACGGGGTCACCGGGATCTCCCGCACGGGAGCGGGCGCGCCCAGGGCGAGCGGGGCGAAGAAGTCCTTCGGGGAGCGCATCGGTCCTCCACGGCGGCGACTAAGTGACTGATCGGTAACTTTAGTCGCGGGGCCGCGTCACCGCTGCGGCGCAAGTCACCGCCATGTGGGTGACGACGGACAACCGCAGCTCAGCGGCCCGCGTCAACTGTGGATCCTCCCGGTATTGCGCCGAACGGGCTAGTCGGAGCAGGTTTGGCGATTTCTCCCCCGGGTAGTCGGTCGGAACCGTTCCGTAGTGCCACTCACCTCGCGATCACTCGGTTGGCCGCACCGTTCGACCGAAGTCGGATGACCGCCTACCGACCGGTCATCGACCGCTGGGCGCCGCCGATCGCAGCCACTCGCACTACCCGGCGACGCCGCGCCGCCGCGCTGTTAGACAGGTTGGGTGCCGGTTTCCCCCGGTCACGAAGCGGTGCAGGTTAGAAGGAGGCGGACTCGTGGCGGCTACACCTCAGAACACCGAGCGCTCGACGGTCGCCGGTGGCGCGAAGCGCAGCCGGTCGATGCCGAGCCGCGTGGTGCCGCCGATCGAGCTCCCCGCGAGCGTCGACGAGCTCGCCCGCGCCGCCGCGGCCCAGCTGGGCTGGAACGGCGTCGTCCTTCCCGAGATCACGATCCTGGGCCGCAAGGTCTGCGTGGTCGCCAAGCTCCGCACCGACGTGCACGCCGAGCGCATCGCGATGGGTGCCGGCCCGGTGGCCGACCGCGCCACCGTCGACACCTGGACCTGGCCGGAGCTGGCCGGAACCGCCCCCGCCCCGGCCGCCGAGATCGTCGGCGTCCTGGCCGTCGCGCGCCACTGGCGCACCGCGATGGCCTCCGCGGTTCCGTTCGCCCGCTACGGCGAGGCCGCGATGGTGCTCCCGTCGCCGGCGATCCTCACCGAGGACTACGTCGGCAACTGCCTCCCACGGGCCCGCGCGTACGGCCTCGCGGTCGTGACGGCCGACCCGAACGCTGTCGTCGACCTCGACCTCGAGGGCCGCACCGAGCGCGTGCTGCTGGCCGAGGACCCGGTCTCCCGCCTGGTCAACGAGCTGGTCTACGACCACCTGCTCCGGACCGCAGAGGCGCCCGCTTCACACTAGGGTCGGCTCCATGCGAGTCGTCATTGCAGGTGGACACGGTCAGATCGCGCTGCGGCTGGAGCGGCTGCTCGCCGCGCGCGGGGACGAAGGGGTCGGGATCATCCGGAATCCCGCCCACGCGGCGGACCTCGAGGCGGCCGGCGCCCAAGCCGTCGTGCTCGACCTCGAAAATTCCGATGTGGACGCCGTCGCCGAAGTCCTGAAAGGTGCCGACGCTGCGGTGTTCTCCGCCGGCGCGGGCCCGGGCAGCGGCACCGCCCGCAAGGACACTGTGGACCGTGGCGCGGCGGCGTTGTTCGCCGAAGCGGCCGAGCGGGCCGGAGTCCGGCGGCACATCCAGGTCGGCTCGATCGGTGCCGACAACCCGGAAAACCCCGACGTCACCGAGGAATTCCGGCACTACCTGCGCGCCAAGCGCGCGGCGGAGGACGACCTCAAGGCCCGCGACCTCGACTGGACGATCCTCCGGCCCGGATCGCTGACCGACGACCCCGGCACCGGCCTGGTCCTGCTGGCCGAGCAGACCGGCCGCGGCCCGATCCCGCGTGACGACGTCGCCGCGGTGCTCGTGGCCCTGCTCGACACGCCCTCGTCGGTCCGCCGCACCCTGACGCTGATCTCGGGCGAGGTCGCCATCGGCGAAGCGGTCTCCGCGCTGTGATCTCTGAAGCGTCGAGAGAGATCGCTGTCTTCAGCGGCAGCGCGCACCCCGAATTGGCCGAAGAGATCTGCGCCCACCTCGGCGTCCCGCTGCAGCCGGCCGAGGTCCGGCGGTTCGCGAACGACTGCCTCGAGGTCCAGCTGCAGGCGAACTGCCGCGAGCGGGACGTCTTCATCATCCAGCCGCTGGTCAAGCCGGTGCAGGAGCACCTCGTCGAGCTGCTGCTGATGCTCGACGCGGCGCGCGGGGCGTCGGCGTCGCGGATCACCGCCGTGATGCCGCACTACTCGTACGCGCGCTCGGACAAGAAGGACGCGCCGCGCATCTCCATCGGCGGCCGCCTGGTCGCCGACCTGCTGACCACGGCGGGCGCGAACCGCGTCCTCGCGATGACGCTGCACTCGCCGCAGGTCCACGGCTTCTTCAGCGTGCCGGTCGACCACCTGCACGCGTTGCAGGAGCTGGCCAAGCACTTCCGCCAGTACGACCTCTCGCGCACCACAGTCGTCTCACCCGACCTGGGCAACGCGAAGGAGGCGTCGCACTTTGCGCGGCTCCTCGGCGTCCAGGTCGCGGCCGGCGCGAAGGAGCGTTTCCCGGACGACCGCGTCCAGATCAGCTCGGTGATCGGCGAGATCACCGGCCGGGACGTGATCGTGCTCGACGACGAGATCGCCAAGGGCAGCACGGTCATCGAGCTGCTCGACAAGCTGGCGGAGCTGGAGCCGCGCTCGATCCGGGTCGCGTGCACGCACGGCCTGTTCGCGGCGAAGGCGATCGAGCGCATCGGCAGCCGGCCGGAGGTGCTGGAGATCGTCTGCACCAACACGGTCCCGGTGCCCGAGGAAGAGCGCACCGAGAAGCTGAAGATCCTGTCGATCGCGCCGGCGATGGCCGAGGCGATCCGCCGGATCCACAACGGCGAATCGGTGTCGGCGCTCTTCTAGGCCGGCCCGAGCACCCGGTCCAGGTAGGTGTTCGTGAAGACGCCGTTCGGGTCGGTTTCCTTGCGCACGCGCAGGAAGTCGTCGAAGTGCGGATAGCGGGAGCGGAGGACGCCGGCGTCGAGGTCGTGCATCTTGCCCCAGTGCGGGCGGCCGCCGACCGCGCCGGCGATCTTCTCGAACGCGCTGAAGTACTCGCGGTACGGCATGCCGGTGAACTGGTGGATCGCGATGTAGGCGGAGTCGCGGCCCTGCGCGGTCGACAGCCAGATGTCGTCGGCCGCGGCGACGCGCACCTCGACCGGGAACATCACCGGGTCCTTCAGCGTCGGCACTACCGCCCGTAGTTCGGCGAGCACGTCGAGCACTGATTCACGTGGAACAGCGTACTCCGTTTCGGTGAAACGGACGTTGCGCGCGGTGACGAACACGCGGTGGGAGAGGTCGCTGTACTCGCGGGCGGAGAGGACGTTCGACGCGAAGCTGCCGAGCGACGGCACGAGCCGCGGCATCAGCCGGCCGGTCCGGCAGAGTCCGCCAAACGCGACGTTCTCCATGATCTGGTAGTCGACGAACTCGCGGACCTTGCTCAGCGGCTCGGCCGTCTCGCACCGGTTGTTGCGCTTGACCAGGGCGTTCTTGCCGTAGGGGAACCAGTAGAACTCGAAGTGCTCGTTCTGGTCGGCGAAGTCGTGGAAGCCCTCGAGGACCTGCTCCAGCGGCTCCGGCCGTTCTTGCGCGCGCAGGTAGAAGGACTTCTCACACCGCAGGGTCACGGTGGTGATCACGCCGAGCGCGCCGAGCCCGACGCGGGCGGCGGAGAAGAGGTCGGGCTTCTCGTCGGCCGAACAGGTGACGACCGAGCCGTCGGCCAGGACGAGTTCGAGCGCGGCGATCTGCGTGGCGATACCGCCGAGGCGTGCGCCGGTGCCGTGGGTACCGGTGGAAATCGCGCCGGCGATGGTTTGCGCGTCGATGTCCCCGAGGTTGGTCATGGCCAGCCCGAGCGCGTCGAGTTCGGCGTTGAGCTGCTTGATCGTCGTGCCCGAGCGGACGGTGACGTGCCCGGTTTCCAGGTCGACGCGCTCGATGCCGGTCCAGTGGCGCAGGTCGAGGGCATCGGAGTCGGCGACGGCGATCGCGGTGAACGAGTGCCCGCTGCCCCAGGGCCGCACGGTCCGGCCGGCCGCGGCGACACCGGCGACGGCCGCCGCGATTTCGGCCGCGCTGCGCGGCTGGTGAACGTGCTGCGGCGAGGCGGACGCCGTGCCCGCCCAGTTGGTCCACCGGGTCATGCGCGCCCCCTCCATCGGTCGAATGTCCGAGACAGTATGTGAACAGTATTCGCGTTTCAAGCTTTGTTGTCGTACTTTAGACCTCGTGACCAGTGCGACGGTGTACGACTTGGCGACCAAGGACCTCGATCCACCCTTGGCCGTGGTCGACTTGGCGGCGTTCGACGCGAACGCCGACGACCTCCGCCGCCGCGCGGCGGGCAAGCCGATCCGAGTGGTCAGCAAGTCCGTCCGCTGCCGGACGTTGCTGGAGCGCGTGCTCGCGATGCCGGGTTTCGAAGGGCTGATGTGCTACTCGCTGGCGGAAGCGATCTGGCACGCGGAGCTGGGCACGACCGATGACATCGTCGTCGCCTACCCGACGGCGGACCACGAAGCCCTGCGCCGCCTGGCCGCGTCGGAGAAGGCCCGAGCGGCGATCACGATCATGGTGGACTCGCCGGCGCACCTGGACCTGGTCGACGCGGCCCTCGGCCACGGTCACCCGGAGATCCGGGTCTGCCTGGAGCTGGACGCGTCGTGGCGCCCGCTCCCGGGAGTCCACGTCGGCACCCGGCGGTCCCCGATCTTCACGCCGAAGCAGGCATCGACGTTCGCCCAGCACGTGCTGGCCCGCCCGGGCTTCCGCCTGGTGGGCGTGATGGCGTACGAAGGCCAGATCGCCGGCCTCGGCGACGCGGCGGGCGCGCGCCTGAACCAGCTGGTGATCGGCTGGATGCAGCGTCGGTCGGCGGCGGAGCTGAACAGCCGTCGCGGCGAAGCGGTCCGCGCGGTCCAGGCGGTGACGTCCCTGGAGTTCGTGAACGGCGGAGGCACGGGAAGCATCGAGTCCACGGGCGCGGACGCGGTGGTCACGGAGATCGCGGCGGGCTCGGGCCTGATCGGCCCAACGCTGTTCGACGGGTATTCCCGCTTCACCCCCCGCCCGGCGGCGTTGTTCGCCTTGCCGGTGGTCCGCCGCCCCACGCGCAAAATCGCCACGCTGTTCTCGGGCGGCTACATCGCTTCGGGGCCGGCGGGTGCATCGCGAGTCCCGCAGCCGTACTTGCCGACGGGCTTGAAGCTGTTGGGCTTCGAGGGAGCGGGCGAAGTCCAGACGCCGGTGACAGGCCGAGCGGCGCGAACCTTGAAACTGGGCGACCGGGTGTGGCTGCGGCACGCGAAGGCGGGCGAGCTGGCGGAGCGGTTCACGCACTACCACTTGGTGATGGGCGATCGGGTGGAGCGGATGGTCCCGACGTATCGGGGTGAGCACCAGAACTTCGGCTGATCCTTCAGCCGTTGTGGCCTGGCGGCGGCCTTGCGGGTCGGTTGTTTCCCGGCTTGGCTGGCCGCTCGTTCTGCGGCCTGGCGGTAGTCTCGGCTGGCCGCTCGTTCCGCGGCCTAGCAGTCGCCTTGGCAGGCCGGTCGTTTCCCGGCTCGGCAGACCGCTCGTTCTGCGGCCGGGCGGGTCTTTCGTTTCCCGGCTCGGCAGACCGCGTTCCGCAGCCCAGCAGTCACCTCGGCGCGGCGGTAGTTTCCCGCCCCGGGCAGTCGATCGCGCGCTCAGAGCCCAGTACCCATCCGCCCCCGCCGGCCGGGCCCACACGCAGCCCACCCTCCCCGGGGGAACCCCCACATCCAGTCTATCGGCGCCCACCGACAACCCGGCCCCGGAGACCCCAGTTGTCCACAGCTGTGCATACCTGTGGACAACTTCTGTGGACAGCTACGACTGCTCCCCGAACCGCGCCGCCAAATACCCCTTCACCACATACTTCGCCTCGGCGACGATCTTCTCGTCCCCCCGAGGGTCCTTCCGGAAAGCCAGCTTCAGCAACGCGTCCGCCACCTCGTTGGCGATCCCGATCGCGAACCGCAGGTCCTCCACCGGCCGATCCACCTGCGTCGACACCAGGTCCGTCAGCGAATCCACGATCACCGCGTTGTTGTCGCGCGTCTCGTCGAGCAGCTGCCGGTCGATGATGTCGCCGAAGTGGACCTTCGAAAACCCGGGTACCGAGCGGTGCATCTCCAGGTAGATGTCGAGGATCGAGTCCACGACGTCCCACCAGTGCTCCGGGCCCAGCTGCTTCAGGCGCTCGTTCACCGCGCCCACGAAGCGCTCCAAGTTCCTGGCCGTAAGCGCTTGCACGACCGCTCGCTTGTCCGGGAAGAACTGGTACAGCGAACCGACCGCCACGCCCGCTCGTTTGGCGATCAGGGTTGTCGTCAGTGCGTCGTAGCCGAGTTCGTCGATCAGCGCCGCGCTCGCGTCGAGCATCTGCTCGACCCTCTTCGCACTGCGCTGCTGGACCGGCTGGCGGCGCAAGGGGGTGGCTTCTGCCGGCACCTTCGCGGCCTGGATGTCGGACACGGCGCTCCTCCTCGTCTGATCTGGGACTTTATCGTGCCGACGGGCTTCCCCACGGACGAGTGAAGACCTAGTATATGAGAACTTTTCATGTTCACCCGTACGGGTGGCCTGACGAAGGGGTCAGCACCGGTGCAGAACCCGATCTTCCCGCCCGATTTCCTCTGGGGTGTCTCCACTTCGGCGTTCCAGATCGAAGGCGCCACCAGCGAAGGCGGGCGCGGACCGTCCATCTGGGACACATTCTCCGCGACCGAGGGCAAGATCGCCCGCGGGGAAAAAGCGAACGTAGCCGCCGATCACTACCACCGCTACCCCGAAGACATCGCGCTGATGTCGGAGCTCGGCGTCGGTGCCTACCGGATGTCCATCGCCTGGCCGCGGATCCAGCCCACCGGCAGCGGTGCGCCCAACCCCGAGGGCCTCGGCTTCTACGACAAGCTCATCGACGCCGTCTGCGAGGCCGGCATCGCTCCCGCCGTCACGCTCTACCACTGGGACACCCCGCAGGCGATCGAAGACGACGGCGGCTGGCTCTCCCGCACGACCGCTGAGCGCTTCGCCGAGTACGCCCACATCCTTGGTGAGCGCTTCGCCGATCGGGTGAAACTGTGGATTCCGCTCAACGAGCCCATGGTCATGTCCATCTTCGGGTACGCCATCGGCGAGTACGCGCCCGGCCAGACGCTCCTGCTCGACGCCGTCCCGACCGCGCACCACCAGAACCTCGCGCACGGACTCGCCGTCCAGGCCCTCCGCGCGGCCGGTGCGACGAACATCGGCACCGCCAACAACCACTCGCCGATCTGGCCCGCCGACGAGACCGACAGCGACGCCGCCGAGTGGCTGGACGCCCTGCTCAACCGCCTCTTCGCCGACCCCGTGCTGCTCGGCAGCTACCCCGAACAGCTCCACGAGCACCTGCCCGCCGGGTTCGCCGACGACCTGCCGACCATCGCGCAGCCGCTCGACTTCTACGGCGTCAACTACTACGAGCCCCAAGGCGTCGCGAAGCCCGGGCCGGGCAATCCGCTGCCCTTCGAACTTCGCCCGATCGAGGGCTACCCGATGACGACGAACGACTCGCCGATCGTCCCGCACGCCCTGCGCGAGCTGCTGCTCGACTTCCACCGGCGCTACCGCGACAAGCTGCCGCCCGTCCAGATCACCGAGAACGGCTGCAGCTTCGCCGACGTCGTCGCCGAGGACGGCGGCGTGCACGACCCCGAGCGGATCGACTTCCTGCACAGCCACCTCGTCGCGCTGCGCGAGGCGATGGACGCCGGCGTCGACGTGCGGGGTTACTTCTGCTGGTCACTGATGGACAATTTCGAGTGGTCCAAGGGCTACGCGCCGCGCTTCGGCCTGGTGCACGTCGACTACGAAACCCTGCGGCGCACGCCGAAGGACTCGTTCCACTGGTACCGGAAGCTGGTGCGCGATGAGCAGTGAGACGACCCGGGCGCTCCCGGAGGCCCTCGCCGAGCCGGTCGTGCGGGTGCGGCCCGGCTGGATGAGCCTGCTGTTCTTCGCGAACATCGCGCTCTGGCTGGGCATCTACGCGCCGATCCAGGTGCTGCTGCCCCAGCAGGCCGAGCTGCTCGACCAGGCGAACAAGGAGTTCGTCCTGGGCCTGGTCATGGGCGTCGGGGCGATCGTCGCGCTGATCGTGAACCCGGCCGTCGGGCTGCTGTCCGACCGGACGACCTCGCGCTTCGGCCGCCGCCACCCGTGGACGGTCATCGGTGCCGCCGTCGCGACCGTCGGGCTGCTCGTGCTGGCCTTCGCGCCGACCGTCGCGGTCCTCATCGTCGGCTGGTGCCTCGTCCAAGCGGGCCTCAACGGCATGCTCGCCACGCTCATGTCGGCCATCGCCGACCGCGTCCCGGTCGGGCAGCGCGCGCAGGTCGGCGGGCTCGTCGGGATCGCGCAGATGCTCGGCACGGTGCTCGGCGCGGTCGTGGTCGTCGTGATGCTCGGCATCGCCGGGATTCCGCTGGCCTACGCGGTTTGCGCGGTCATCGTCGTCGCCGGTGCCGCGTTCTTCGTCTTCCGGACGCCGGACGCGCGCCTGCCGGTCGAGTACCGGCCGTCGTCGCAGGCCGGCGAGGTGCTGCGGAACCTCTGGGTCTCGCCGCGGCGGCACCCGGACTTCGCGTGGGCCTGGTCGTGCCACTTCATGATCAACCTCGGCAACGCGTTCGGGACGCTCTACCTGTTGTTCTTCCTCAAGGACGCCGTGCACTACGAAGACCCGGACACGGGCCTGCTCATCATGATGGGGCTGTACGGCGTCGCGCTCGTCATCGGTGCCGTGCTCGCCGGCCACTTCTCGGACAAGTCCGGACGGCGTAAGCCGTACGTCCTTGCGGCCTCCGGTGTGATGGCATTGGCCGCTTTGCTGCTGGTCGTCTGGCAGAGCTGGCCGGTCGCGCTCGCCGCGTCGCCGTTGCTGGGCGTCGGCTTCGGTGCGTACATGGCCGTCGCGCTCGCGATGCTGACGCAGGTGCTCCCGACGGCGCAGGACCGCGCGAAGGACCTGGGTGTCATCAACATCGCGAACTCGCTGCCGCAGGTGGTCGCGCCGCTGCTGACGCCGCTGGTGCTCGCCTACCTGGGTGGGTATCCCGGCCTGTTCGCGGCTTCGGCCGTCGCGACGCTGCTGGCCGCGGTGCTCGTGCTGCGCGTGAAGGCGGTTCGCTGAAAGAGCTTGGAACCGCGGGCCGGTGCCGGTCGGGGGAGGGGAGTGCAACGGCACCGGCCCGCGGAATTCGAGGGCCGCGTCAACAGCGGGCGGATCGGTCGAGGCGAACCAGTGGTCCAGGCCTCTACGATGATCAATCTAGCGGGGGATTACCGCCTGGGCTAGGCCTAACGCGTAATTTTTTCGATTAATCGCGGTGGGGACCGGGTGGTGTGGCCGAGGACTGGTTCGCGCTGCTCGGGGGTGCGGGCGAAACAGTCCCCGGCCGGGGCGAGGACCGGCACGGGTCCGATGGGGCGATCGGACCGGCCGCGCTCGCCTGATCAGGGGTGGAACGGGGTGGGCCGCGACCGCGGGAGGTGGCGACGACCCGGGAGGATCAGGCGGTGACCGCTCGGCGCGGGTTCACCAGCGCGTGGCGCCCGGTGGTCTCGGCCGCGCTCGGCGCCGGGGCGCCGCGGTCCTGCGTCGGCACCGGGCTCTTGCGCCGCCCGGACAGCCGGCTCGCCGGAGCCTGCTGCTGCGGGGCCAGACCGCCCGCCACCAGGTGTTCGTGCGCGACCTGCCAGACCGAGCACGGCGCCTTGCAGCGGTGCCACCGGGTCGAGCAGGTCGGGCAGTCGCCGCGCTCGTCGGGCTCGTGCATCTTCAGCATCGCGCGCCAGGCCTCCGTCAAGCGGGGCAGTTCGGAGCGCGCGACCGAGACGAGCGACTGGGCGTCGGCGCGGTTCGCCAGGTCGGTCAGCATGTCGAGGCGCTCCCAGACCGCGTTGCGGAGGACCTGCCCGAGTACCTGATCCATGATCAGCTCACCGTTACCTTTCCGCCATCTTGGCGGCTTCGTTGAGCGCGGCGCGCAGCTGTCCGAGCTGGCCGGACGTCAACCGCGCGGTCTCGCCGGGGGGCGAGACCAGTACCACCTGGTTGTCCTCGACGAACACCGTCACCGCGCGCTCGCGGCTGATGAGGTCGCCGCACTGCACGCGCCACACCAGCTGACCGCCTTCGTAGTGGCGGACGCTCGCGGTGCGGGGGTCCACCGCCGCGGCGGGCGTGACCGGTCGGACGGCGGAGATCGGAGAGACCGCCGGCCGCACGGCGCGGGTCGCCGTGCCGGCATGTCCCCCTGCGAACGAGTCCACGAACTCCACGCCCTTCTCCGCTCTGTCGTCCGTAAGCCTTGCTTTCTGCAACTTCTCCGTGATCGCTGCAGGTGCACAGGCGGTGACGGAGGTCTGACAACTACAGTGAGGTGCAATCGGGGCCGAGAGAAGCTGTAACCGGCGTCATAGCGGTGACTGGGCCAAGTCGCACGGTAAACGGTCAGCGGACTTCGCCCCGGCCGATCAGGGGCGCGGTTCGCTCGATTCCCAAGCTCCGCCAGGTTTGCCTACGCTGTTTCACAGACGCCCGACCGGACAGTGGAGGGGGCGCGATGGACGCCAGTAACGGTGGCAGTGCCGAAGCCCGGCAGAGCCACGCGGTTCCCGCTGACGCGTGGGAGCAGCCGGAGATGAGAGCGGCTCTCGCGTCCCGCGAGATCAGCGCCGTCTACCGCCTCCTGCGCAAGCACGGTGTCTCGCAGCGCCAGATCGCCGCGATGACCGGCCAGTCCCAGTCCGAGGTGTCGGAGATCCTCAAGGGTCGCCAGGTCATGGCCTACGACGTCCTCACGCGGATCGCCGACGGCCTGGGTGTCCCACGTGGATACATGGGCCTCGCCTACGACGAGGCCACGGCGATACGCGTCGTCGGCTCCGCCGACGGCCAGCAGGCTGAGGAGGACGAGTCCGTGAAGCGACGGAGGTTCCTCGCGCACGCCGCCCAGGTCACGATGGGTGCGGCGGTGTTCGGTCCGGAATCGGGCACCTGGTCGGCCGGGCCGGCCCGGACGCCGGCGCCCGGGCGCATCGGCATGACCGACGTGCGCCAGGTGGAGGCCGCGACGCGCGCGCTCCGCGCCCTGGACTACCAGTACGGCGGCGGGTTCTGCCGCGACGCCGTCGTGGCGCAGCTGTCCTGGGGACAGCAGATGCTCGAGGCGCACGGCACCGACATCGTCAAGAACCGCCTGTACGTGGCGCTCGCCGACCTGCACTCGCTGGCCGGCTGGACGTCGTTCGACACCGGCCTGATGGACTCCGCCCGCGGCCACTTCGCGAACGCGCTGGACCTGGCCAAGCAGGGCGAGAACCACCCGCTCGTCGCGAACGTCCTCTACCGGATGGGCCGCGTCTACCTGCACCAGGACGCCCCGAACGACGCGCTGAAGCTGTTCCAGCTGGGCCAGATCGCGGCTCAGGAAAGCGGTTCCGAGCTGGCCGTCTCCGTGCTCTGCGCGAACGAGGCCTGGGCCTACGCGATGATGGGCAACGAAGAGCAGGCGGTGAAGCTGCTCGGCCGGAGCAAGGACGAGTTCGAGCGCGCCAACCTGGCCGAGGCCGAGTCCTGGGTGAAGTTCTTCACCGAGACCGACGTCTACGCCATGGTCGGCACCGTCCACACGGTCCTCGCGCAGAAGAACACCGAGCACACGAAGTACGCCATCCCGGCGCTGACCAGGGCCGTCGAGTCCTACGACGACGAGATGGCCCGCTCCAAGACGTTCATGCTCAGCGCGCTCGCGACCAACCACCTGCTGGAAGGCGACCTCGACCACGGCGCCAAGGTCGGCGGCAAGGCCATCGACTGCGCCGAGGGCATCAAGTCCGAGCGGGTCAAGGACCGCATGCGGCCCCTGCAGGACGAGGCCGAGCGCCGCCGCAACAACGCCGACGCCCGTGATCTCGCCGACCGCCTCAACGCTTTCTACGCCGCCTGACGCCGAAGGGGCCGGGACCGTCTTGGACGGCCGGTTCACCTCCGGCAAGCTGCGTGGTGTGCTGGCCGCGACCTGCGCGCGGCTGGGCCTGGACCCGGCCGGCGCGCGGCTCCTGCGGTTCACGAACAACGCCGTGTACGCGCTGGTCACGGCGCCGTTCGTGATCCGGATCGTCGGCTCGACCCAGCTGCGCCACCGCGTCGGCACGGTGGTGCGCGTGGCGAAGCACTTCGAACGCCACGACGTCTCCGCGATCCGGCTGCTCGACACCGTCGAGCAGCCGATGGCCGTCGACGGGCACCTCGTGACCGTGTGGCACCAGGTGCCGAGCATCGGCCGGCCCGCGACGTCGGCCGACCTGGCCCGGCTGCTGCGTCAGGTGCACGCGCTGCCCGCGCCCGACGGCCTCGCCGGGTGGGCGCCGTTCGCCGCGGTGCGGGCCCGGGTGTCCGACGCCGAAGAGCTCGGCGCCACTGACCGCGCCTTCCTGCTCGACCGCTGCGCCGAGCTCGAAGCCGCGCTGGCGGAGCTGGAGTTCCCGCTGCCCAGGGGCCTGGTCCACGGCGACGCGTACCCCGGCAACGTCATCCCCGGACCGGACGGGCCGGTGCTCTGCGACTTCGATTCGTCGTGCGTCGGGCCGCCGGAGTGGGACCTGACGCCGCTGGCGGTCGGCCGCGAGCGGTTCGGCGACCCGCCGGTGCACTACCGGACGTTCGCCGCGGCGTACGGCTTCGACGTGACGTCGTGGTCCGGGTTCGGCGTGCTCCGGGCGATCCGCGAGCTCAAGCTGACGACGAGCGTGCTGCCGATCCTGCGCAGCCGCCCCCAGGTCCGGCCCGAGCTGTTCCGCCGTCTGGACGATCTGCGCAGCGGCCGGATGGACGCGCGCTGGACGCGTTACCGCTGAGCCGGGTCTGTCACTTCATGTGACCGGCGCCACAGATTGCACGTGCATTCGCCGACTGCAGATGACCGTTCGTCGCTTCCGAAATGGGCTCTTCTCTGGGTAGAAAGTTCGGCCCGACGGGTCGCCTCCAATGGTCTACCCCTCATCCCAATGCGCAAGTTGCAGCTACTCGGCGTGACTTGGCACCGGCTTCTACCTGCGGGGAAGGGTTTTCAGGACGCGACGACCGGCGCCCGCGTCAGCACCACGGCGAAGCCGAACGCCAGACCCATCACGGTCAGCTCGAGCGTGGCCCACGCGGCGAGCGCCGTGCGGTTGTGCCGGACGATCTGCGGCATCAGCCGGAAGCGCGTGTACGCGCCGAGCAGCGCGATGACGCCGGTGCAGAGGAACTTGAGGACGAACAGCTGCCCGTACGGCGTCGTGAAGATCGCCGCCCAGAAGCCGATGGTCGGGTTGAGCGAGATCTCGACGAGCCCGTTGAACAGCCCGGTCGCCGCGGACAGGACCAGGCAGAGCGTCGCCAGTTTCGAGAACCGGGGCAGCGCGTGCGCCAGCAGCGTCCGGTTCGCGACGAGGAGCACGGTCATCGCGCCGAGGCCGCCCGTCCAGGCGACCGCGCTCATGACGTGCAGCTCCATCGAGATCATCGTGTAGTCGTGGTAGTTCCAGTTCGACGCGTGCCCGGTGACCGGCAGCGGCAGCAGCGCGAACAGCCCGAGCCCGACGCGGACCTCGGCGGGCACCTTCTCGCCGAAGCGCAGCGCCAGCGCGCCGATGCCGGCGTGCACGAGCGCGAGCACGGCGACGATGACGAGGGCCTTGCCCGCGCCGACGGCGACGATGTAGTCGCCGATGTCCCCGGCGGTGAGCGTCGACGAGCCGGGCTTGTACTCCGCGGTCTGCAGGACCAGCGCGACGACCGCGGCCGTCGCCCAGACCAGCGCGGCCGCGACGCCGGCGGGCCGGGCCAGCCGCATGATCGGCTCGGTCAGCTTCGGCCGGTCGTAGCCGGCGAGCACCGACAGCAGCGCGAGGCCGATGGTCGTGACCGCGGCGAGGTCGAGCAGGACCCGCACGACCGGGATGCCGGCCGAGACCACCGCGCTCGGCTCCACGACCCCGGGGACCGGGGTGGTGGACATGAGCGCGACGCCGATCAAGGCGCCGAGCAGGCCCGCCGTCACGACGCAGAGCAGCGTCGAATAGCGGGGTTTGGCGGTGGTCTCGGCCTGGGTCATCAGTTCTTCTCTTCCACCGACCGGCCCGAGCGCAGGGCCACGGTGAGCCCGATCGCCAGCAGCACGACGGCGCCGGCGATCCAGACCCAGATCGGCACCCCGGTCGAGCCGGACTGCGGGGCCGCCTGCGACGAGCTGCCCGGCGACTTCGCCGCGTCGACGGTCGCCGGCGTGCCGGTGCCCGCCGCGGTCAGGGTGAAGGAGAGCTCACCGGTCACCGGGTGGCCGTCCGCGGACAGCACCCGGTAGCCGACGGTGTACTTCCCCGCCGGGCCGAGCGGCCGCAGGGGCGCGCTGATGACGTTGTTCACCACGCTGATCGGGCCCTCGGCCCACTGGCCGCCGCCGGGTCCGGTCACCGCGATCTGGTTGACGTCCGCGCCCTGCACGTACTGGTCGAACGTCAGGCTGATCTTCTGCGGGCCGGCGGCGACGGACGAGCCGTTCGCCGGGTCCGAGGAGATCAGCACGTTGTGCGCCAGCGCCGGGGTGGCCGTGCCGAGCACGGCCACCACCGTCAACACCAGCGCGACGAGCGCCTTCCGCATCTAGCTGTTGCCTCCCGACTTGGCCGTGGCCTTGCGGGCCCGGATGGTGGCGCCGGCCCCGACGCCGAGGCCGATGGCGCCGACGAGCAGGCCGGCTCCGCCGAGCCAGCGGGCGGTGCTGTCCGACGCCGCCGCGGCTTCAGTCTGCGCCCCCGTGGTGGCCGCCGTGTCGGCGCCCATCGCGGCGTGGTCGTCACCTTCGGCCGCCTTCGCGGCCAGCTTCACGGCCGGGGCCGGGTGCTCCGGCTCCTCGCCGCCCGCCGGGGTCGGCTGGTTCCAGTCGACGACCTTGCCGTCGCTGTAGGTCTGGTGCGCCGGGAACTCCACCTCGTCGACGTTGGTCGGCAGCGGGCCGAAGGAGACCGAGAACTCCTGGTAGTCGGTCGCCTTGAGCTCGCTGCCCGCCGCCGCGGTCCAGGTCACCGCGGTGACGGCTTCGGTGATCTGCGTGCCGTTGTCCTTGGTGATCGGGGTCGGCAGCTTCGACTTCGTGACCTCGGCGGTCCAGCCGGGGACCGGCTTGGTGCGCACCGAGCCGATGCCGTAGTCCGCCTTGAAGTCGACGGCGACCTTGGTGGTGGTGACCGGGGCCTTCTCCTCGCTCGGCACGCGGAAGACGATCGCCGCGTACCCGCCCTTCGTCGGCTGCGGGCCGTAGACGTTGGCGGTGACGTGCGCGGAGGCGACGCCCGCGCCGAGGAGACCGGCGACACCGACGGTGGCGGCGAGGAAACCGGCGCGCTGGAAGACGTGCTGGGACATGGGTTCACTCCTGATGAACTCAAGAAGGGGACAGCTCGGTTCGGGGACCGGGCTGTAAAGGGGGATGACGCTGGGGTTCAGGAGTGGACGGGCGGGCCGCGCCGCCCGCGGATCCGGCGCAGGTCGACGCCGACGAGGTGCCCCGGCGCCGCGGCGCGGGCGGGGACGAGTGCGGGGGCCGCGGCGGGCACCGGCAGCGGGGTGAGCAGCCGCGGCAGGATCGCGCGCAGCACGGCCAGCACCGTCAGCAGCGTCGCGTCCGCGCGGGCGAGCAGGAGCGCGGTGACCAGGGTGGCGACCGAGTGCGCGGCCACCATGCCGAGCCCGGTGCTGCCGGGCATCGCGTACATGTCGTGGTGGCCGGCGAGCGTGGTGAGCAGCAGGTGCATCACGAGCTGGGCGGCGCCGAGCAGGGTGATCGTGGCGACCGGCCCGCGGGCCTTGCGAGCCAGCGCGGCCGCGGTCCAGCCGAAGAGGCCGGTGAGCAGCACGGTCATCGCCGGGTCCGGCAGCCCGCCGTCGGCGAGGCGGTGCGCGGTCACGGACAGCGCCGCGGCGGACACGGCGAGCGACACACCCCGGGTAGCGCCGAGCACGGCGGGACGCCGTGCCGGAACGCTCATGAGGAGCAGCCTAAGGGACCTCTCCCGGGGTGAGCGTGTGATCCCGTGAAGTGAGCACACACCGAGTTCACGTACCACGCCACGCCGTGGTTCAGGCCATTTGTTGCCGATCACGCCGGACCAGGCCAAGGTGGGCGGAACCGGTGGGCCGAAGCGGGGGTTTGGACCGGTCAGGAGCTGGGTACTGAGCCGTCGGTCAGGAACTAGCCCGTTCGGGTGAGAGCCTGCACAAAGGGCGGGAGAGCGGACACGGATGAACCTCTTCGACTACATCTCCGACCGGGCGAGCAAGCTCTGGCTGGAGGCTTACCTGCACACCAGCATGGTGGTGCAGTGCACGATCCTCGCCGCGGTGCTCGGCGTGCTGATCGGGGTAGCGGTGTACCGCAGCCCGATCGGTTCGGCGGTCGCCACGGCGCTGGCGAGCACGATCCTGACGGTCCCGTCGTTCGCCCTCCTGGGGCTGCTGATCCCGATTTCGGGGCTCGGCCCGACGACGGCCGTGATCGCGCTGGTGCTCTACGGCCTGCTGCCGATCGTCCGGAACACCATCGTCGGGCTCGACGGTGTCGACCCGGCCGTCGTCGACGCCGCACGCGGCATCGGGATGAGCCGCTTCGGCGTGCTGACCCGGGTCGAGCTGCGGCTGGCGTGGCCGGCGATCCTCACCGGCATGCGCGTGGCGACGCAGATGCTGATGGGCATCGCGGTGATCGCCGCCTACGCGAAGGGCCCCGGCTTCGGCGCCGAGGTCTTCTCCGGGCTCACGAACGCGGGGAGCACGAACTCCCTGAACCAAGCCGTCACCGGAACGGTCGGGGTCGTCATCCTCGCGCTGATCCTCGACGGCATCTACGTCCTGATCAAGCGCTTCACCATTTCTAGGGGTGTCCGTGGCTGAGAACGAGGAAGTCTCCGGCGTCGAGATCGAGCTGGAGCACGTGACCAAGCGGTACCCCGGGACCCGTGAAGCGGCGGTCGACGACTTCTCGATGGTCGTGCCCGCCGGCAAGATCGTGGTCTTCGTCGGCCCGTCCGGCTGCGGCAAGACCACGACGATGCGGATGATCAACCGCCTGGTCCAGCCGACGTCCGGCAAGATCACCATCGGCGGAGACGACGCCCTCAAGCTCGACGTCGACACCCTGCGCCGCCGGACCGGCTACGCGATCCAGCAGGCCGGCCTGTTCCCGCACTTCACCGTCGCGCAGAACATCGGCGTGGTCCCCGGCCTGCTCGGCTGGGACAAGAAGAAGGTCAGCGACCGGGTCGAGGAGATGATGGACCTGGTCGGGCTCGACCCGGCCGACTTCCGCGACCGCTTCCCGCGCCAGCTCTCCGGCGGGCAGCAGCAGCGCGTCGGCGTCGCGCGGGCGCTGGCGGCGGACCCGCCGGTGCTGCTGATGGACGAGCCGTTCGGCGCGGTCGACCCGATCACCCGCGGCAACCTGCAGGACGAGCTGCTGCGCCTGCAGAGCGAACTGAAGAAGACGATCGTGTTCGTCACGCACGACTTCGACGAGGCCGTCAAGCTCGGCGACAAGATCGCGGTGCTCGGCAACCAGTCGTCGATCATGCAGTACGACACGCCCGAGGCGATCCTGGCCAACCCGGCCAACGACACGGTCGCCGGCTTCGTCGGCGCGGGCGCGTCGCTGAAGCAGCTGACGCTGCTGCGGGTCCGGGACGTCGAGCTGGCCCAGGACGCGCTGACCGCGACGGTCGACGACGACCCGGCCGAGATCCGCAAGAAGCTCGAAGACCAGCGCAAGCACTTCGCGCTGGTGCTGGACGCGCGCCGCCGTCCGACGCGCTGGGTGCACCTGCGCGACCTGCGGGCGGGGGCGTCGCTGGCCACCGCGGGCAAGCCGCTGCGGGACATCGTCAGCCTGCAGTCGACGCTGCAGGACGCGCTCGAAGCGATGCTCGCCGAGGGCGGCTCGGTGCCGGTCACCGGCGCGCGCGGCGAGTACGCGGGCACCATCCAGCTGGACACCGTGATCGCGACCATCCAGCACCTGCGGGACGAGCACACGAACGGTGAAGAGGTGTCCGCATGACGGCTGCCGTCGATACCGGCTTCAGCACCGAGTCCGGCTCCAAGCGCGCCGAACGCGTCCGGCTCCTCGCCCAGCCCCTGGTGGTGCTGCTGATCGTCGCGGTGACGCTGATCTGGGTGTTCTCCAGCGGGCTGAACGCGACGGAGAAGGAGACGCTCAACGCGTCGTCGCTGCTGACCGCGCTGTGGGACCACGTGCTGATGACGCTCGTGGTGACCGCGATCGTCGTGCTGGTCGCCGTGCCGCTCGGCGTGATCGTGACGCGGCCGTGGGCGCGGTTCCTCGCGCCGATCTTCCTGGCCATCGCCAACATCGGCCAGGCCGCGCCCGCGCTCGGCGTGCTGGTGCTGTGGTTCATCGTCACCGGCTCGGTCGGCGGGCTGTGGGTCGCGGCGCTGCCGCTGGCCTTCTACTCGCTGCTGCCGGTGCTGCGGAACACGATGGTCGGCATCCAGCAGGTCGACCCGGCCCTGATCGACGCGGGCCGCGGCATCGGGATGTCGGCCTCGGCGGTGCTGTGGCGGGTCGAGCTGCCGCTCGCCGTCCCGCTGATCCTGGCCGGGCTGCGCACGTCGCTCGTCCTGGCGGTCGGCACGGCCACGTTCGGCATGTTCGTCAACGCCGGCGGGTTCGGGCTGCTGATCGACACCGGCTACAAGCTGAACCTGACCTCGGTGCTGGTGACCGGCTCGGTGCTGGCCGTCGCGCTGGCACTGCTGGTGGACTGGCTGGGCGCGGTCGCCGAACAGTACTTCGGACCGAAGGGGCTGCGATGAAACTCCGGCGACTGACCGCTGCCTTCGGGGTGGCGGTGCTGGGCGCGACGCTCTCGGCGTGCGGCCTGACGGTCAACCAGGCGGTGCCCTACGACATCCAGCCGGGCACGATCGGGCCGATCCCGTCGCTTCAGGGGCTCAAGGTGACGGTGGGGTCGAAGGACTTCACCGAGAACATCATCCTGGCCTACATGTCGGAGATGGCGCTGTCCGCGGCGGGCGCGGACGTCGTCGACCTCTCCGACATCAAGGGGTCCAACTCCTCGCGGCAGGCGCTGCTGTCCGGCCAGACCGACGTCACGTGGGAGTACACCGGCACCGGCTGGATCAACTACCAGGGCAACGAGCTCCCGGTCCCCGGGGGCGAGAAGGCCCAGTACGACGCGACGGCCAAGGCGGACGAGGAGAAGTTCGGCGTCACGTGGCTGAACTACTCGCCGCTGAACGACCAGTACGCGTTCGCCGTCACCGAGGCGTACGGCGCGAAGAACAACCTGAAGACGACGTCCGACCTGGCGGCGTTCCTCAAGCAGAACCCGGACCAGAACCGGTTCTGCCTGGAGACCGAGTTCACCAGCCGCCAGGACGGGTTCCCGGCCGCGGTGAAGGCCTACGGCTTCCAGAACTCGAAGATCGAGAACTTCGGCATCGGCACGATCTACTCGGCGGTCGCGAGCGGCACCTGCCCGGTCGGCGAGGTGTTCACCACCGACGGCCGGATCTCCGGGCTGAACCTGCGGGTGCTCGAGGACGACAAGAAGGCGTTCCCGCAGTACAACGCGGTCCCGACGCTGCGCACGGAGTGGCTGAAGCAGCACCCCGAGGTCCGCGGGCCGCTGGAGAAGGTCGGCGCGGCCCTCGACAACCAGCAGATGGTCGAGCTGTGCAAGCAGGTCGACGTCGACGGCCAGGACGCGGGCAAGGTCGCCCACGACTGGATGGTCAAGAAGGGCTTCATCAAGTAGCCCGCGCGGGGGCGCCCCCCGTTTTCCACGCTACCGGCCGGCACCGACAGTTTCGCGGTGCCGGCCGGTGGCGTCAGATCCCGAGCCGGTGCAGCAGCTGGCCTTCCAGCCGCTCCAGCTCGCCGGCCACCGCGCGGTGCACGGACTTGCGCCGCGCCGCCGGCATCCGCTCCGCCGCGCGCACCGACGCCGACAGCTGCTCCAGCGTGCTCAGCGAGTCCTTGACGAACTCCTGGTCCGCCTTCGACGCCTTCTCCGACTTCTGCAGGTCCCGGCAGCCGTCGGCGATACCCGCGATCCGGGCGTGCAGCGCCGCGCCACGGCCGGTGTATTCACCCAGCCGGTCGACCGAAACGCCCAGCTTGCGCGCCTGGTAACGGTCGTACGCGTCCCGCGCGGCACCCGCCGCGCGCACCGCGAACGGCGCGACCACCGGGATCACGACCGGCCCGAGCACCTTCGCCACCGCGACCGCGTTCTTCGCCTTCTTGGGGGTGAACCTGGCATCACCCTCGACCTTGGCCTTGCGCGCCATGGCACCTCCTGCGACGTGTCGACGTCGAACTTACTGGTAGCCAGGGTGGCGGGCATGTCGGCTCGGCGGTGGGAATCTAGAGTGATCTCCATGCAGGGTGAGGTGGTACTCGACGCGGGCGCGGTCAGCCGCTGCCGTCGTCGCGTGCACCTGGAGCACGACCCGGCGATGCGCGAGGTACCGCTTTCCCCGCCGGACCCCACGGCGCAGCAGCGGATCGCCGACGCCACCGCCCACCGCGAGGACATCGTCAGCAGGCTGATGGCGGCCAACCCCGGCCACTGGGTGAAGATCGACCGCGACCTGCCGGCCCACGAACGCGTCGAGCTGACCGAGCGGGCCTTCGCCGCCGAGGCGCAGTACGTCTGGGGCGCGCTGTTCCCGGTCGACGCGGCCGGGCACCGGCGCGGCGGCGTCGACCTGCTCGTCCGCACCGGCCGCGGGTACGTCCCGGTGCTCGTCGTGCGCCACCGCATCTCCGACCGAGGCGCCGGCGCGATCGTCACCGAGCTGACCGACCTCGACCCGGCGCACCGCACGGCCGACGAGAGCCGCAAGGTCCGGTCGCAGCCGCGCGACCAGCTCAAGCTCGTGCACACCCGCCGCATGCTGCAGACGCTCGGGCAGGCCGACGAGAGCCTCGCCCTCGGCGGCGTCATCGGCCTCGACGCCGACGTCGTCGTCTGGCACGACCTCACCGCGGGCACCTGGCCCGGTGGGCGCAGCGCGCTCACCGAGTACCAGGTCCGCTTCGCCGACCGGCTCGCCATCGCGACGGCGGCCGCGAACGGCGAGGAACCACTGGCCGAGCCGTCGCGCGTGCTGGAGTGCCGCCGCTGCCCGTGGTGGCCGACGTGCGAAGTGGTGCTGACGGAGACCCGCGACGTCAGCCTCGTCGTGCGCGGCGAGGACGCGGTGGAGCTGCGCCGCGCCGGGGTGTCCACTGTGGACAAGCTGGCCGCGCTCGACCCCACCGGCGAGGCACCGGCGGTGAACTGGACGGGTGTGACGTTCCCGGACGCCGTCGTCCTGGCTCGCGCGTGGCTCGCCGACCTGACGCTGGTCCGCCGCGTCGACCGCGTCGAGGTGCCCCGCGCCGACGTCGAGGTCGACGTCGACATGGAGAGCTTCGGCGACGCCGGCGCGTACCTCTGGGGCTGCCTGCTCACGGGGGCCGACATCGGTGTCGCGCCGGGCTACCGCGCCTTCGCGACGTGGGACCCGCTGCCGACCGGCGACGAAGCCCGGTCGTTCGCCGAATTCTGGGCGTGGCTGACGGACATCCGCGAGCGCACCGAAGCGGCGGGACTGACCTTCCGCGCGTACTGCTACAACGCGCTCGCCGAGAACCGCTGGCTCTTCGGCTCGGTCGAGCGCTTCGGTGACCACCCGGGCATCCCCGCGAAGAAGGAAGTCCAGTCCTTTGTGGACTCCGAGGAGTGGGTCGACCTCTTCCGCAGCGTCACCGACCAGTTCCTGTGCTCCCAGGGCAAGGGCCTGAAGGTGATCGCCCCGGTGGCCGGCTTCTCGTGGCGCGACCCGGAGGCGGGCGGCGAGGCGTCGATGCGCTGGTACCGCGACGCGGTCGGCATGGACGGCGAGACGCCGGACGCCGGCCAGCGCGAGCGCCTGCTGCGCTACAACGAGGATGACGTCCTGGCGACGCACGCGCTGCGCGAGTGGATCGACGTCCGGGCGCAGGCCGAAGTGCCGTACATGTTCGATCTCTGAGTAGTTCACTGACTAAGACACTTGCCGACTGGCGTGTCGGAGTGCATACTCGTCTGCGAGTACTCGTGAACGAGGAGTCGGCATGAAGAAGCGGAAGGTCGCCAGCATGCTGGGCCTGGCCGTGCTGTCCGTCGCGCTGGAACGCGCGATGCACCCGTACGAGATGGCGGCCGTGCTGAAGCAACGCGGCAAGGACGCCGACATGCCGATCAAGTGGGGATCGCTGTACACGGTCGTCACGAACCTGGAGAAGCACGGCTTCCTGGAAGCCGTCGAAAGCGTCAAGGACGGTGGGCGGCCCGAGCGGACCGTCTACCGGATCACCCCGGCCGGCCGGGCGGAGTTCGAGGACTGGGTCCGCGAGCTCGTCGGCACGGTCGACCGGGAACCGCCGCGGTTCAAGGCCGGGCTGTCGATGATCGGCGTCCTGGGTCCGGACCAGGCGATCAGCCGGCTGCGGGAGCGGCTCGGGCAGCTCGACGAGCACGCCGAGGCGCAGCGGACGGCGCTGGAGCAGCTACGGCCGTTGATGCCGCGGCTGTTCCTGGTGGAGGTCGAGTACGACCTCGCGATGACGGAAGCCGAGGGGCGCTGGGTGCGCGGCTTCCTCGAAGAACTGACCACGGGCGCGCTACCGGGCATCGACGCCTGGCGCCACTTTCACGAAACCGGCGAATTCCCGGACGACCTGGGGGAGTTCGTGGAGAGGTAGGAACCGATGGAGACGACCCGCAAGCACAAGGTGCCTGAAATGGAGGGTTTCCAGGCCCGCTGGTACGCCAAGAACCGGGGGACCGAAGCCCAGCTGAAGCAGTACCGGAAGCAGGCCGCCGAGGTCACGTCCGGCCTGGAGGACGGCGCCGAGATCCTGGAGGTGGCGCCCGGCCCCGGCTTCTTCGCCATCGAGGTGGCGAAGCTCGGCTTCCGCGTCACCGGGCTCGACATCAGCCACACGATGGTCGAGATCGCCCGGGAAAACCGCGGGGACCTGGAGATCGACTTCCGTCAGGGCGACATCACGCACGCGCCGTTCGCCGCGGAGTCGTTCGACTTCCTCGTCTGCCAGGCCGCGTTCAAGAACTTCCGGCAGCCGGTGGCCGCGCTGAACGAGATGCACCGCGTGCTGCGGCCGGGCGGGTTCGCGGTGATCCACGACCTCAACCACGAGGCCACCGCCGCGGACATCGGCCGCGAGGTCGCCGGGATGAACGTCGGCGTGGTCAGCGGCTTCACCGTCCGGCAGACGCTGGGGTGGCTGCGGCGCCGGGCGTTCACGCGCGAGCAGTTCGAGGCGCTGGCCGCCGAAAGCGCTTTCGGCGGCTGCTCGGTGACGGCCGACGGCGTCGGCCTGGAGGTCCGCCTCACCCGCTGACCCGGAGCTTTCACGTGAAAGCTCCCACCTGGGGGCGTAGCTTTCACGTGAAAGCTACGCCCCTTAGGGGTCAGCGCGGGGCCATCCGGAGTGAACCGTCCATGCGGACGACCTCGCCGTTCAGGTAGTCGTGGTCGATGAGCGACAGCGCGAGCTGCGCGTACTCGTCCGGCCGCGCGAGGCGCTTCGGGAACGGGATGCCGGCGGCGAGCGTCGCGCGGAACTCGTCGCTGACCGTGGCCAGCATCGGGGTGTCGACGATGCCGGGCGCGATGGTCAGCACGCGGATGCCGTGCGAGGCCAGGTCGCGGGCCGCCGGGAGCGTCATGCCGACGACGCCGCCCTTGGACGACGAGTAGGCGACCTGCCCGATCTGGCCGTCGAACGCGGCGATCGACGCGGTGTTGATGATGACGCCGCGGGCGTCGTCCTCGAGCGGCTCGGTCTTGGCGATCGCTTCGGACGCGACCGTGAGGACGTTGAACGTCCCGACGAGGTTGATCTGGATGACCTTCGCGTACAGCGCGAGGTCGTGGCGGCCCTTCTTGGACAGGATCCGCGCGGACGGCCCGATGCCGGCGCAGTTCACGACGGTCCGCAGCGGTACGCCCGAGCCGGACGCGGTCGAGACGGCGGCTTCGACCTGCTCGACGTCGGTGACGTCGGCCTCGACGTAGGTGATGCCGTCGATCTTCTCGGCCTTCTCGATGGACGGCGCCAGGTCGAGCGCGAACACCCGCGCGCCCTTGGCCGCGAGGGCCTTCGCCGTCGCCCCGCCGAGGCCGGACGCGCCACCCGTGACGAGCGCCGCGGTGTCGGTGATCTGCATCTGTGCCGTTCCCTTCGTGGTCCTGTTCGCCGCCTCAGGTTAACGCTCGTTCGCACGCGGGGTTCGTGTCTTCGCTCACCGCTCCCGGGTACGACCGGTTCCGTTAGCGTCGTGGTCAACTCGGGCTGTCACCTTCAGCACCATGACGCCAGCTCGGATCGTGGTGGTAGGGACCGGTTACGTCGGCTTGACCACGGGGGCCTGCCTGGCCGGTCTGGGTCATTCCGTCACCTGCGTGGACGTCGACCGGGCGAAGGTCTCGCGCCTCGCCGCCGGGCGCGTGGACATCCTCGAACCGGGGCTGGCCGACCTGGTCACCCGCGGGATCGCGGCCGGCCGCCTCCAGTTCGTCGTCGGCGCGCGCGACGCGGTTCGCGACGCCCAGGCGGTGTTCCTGTGCGTCCCGACGCCGATGGGTGCGGGTGGCTCGGCGGACCTGCGCGCGGTCGAGGCGGTGGCCGCCGAGATCGGCGACGTCCTGCCCGCCGGCTGCGCGCTGGTCACCAAGTCGACCGTGCCGGTCGGCACGTCGAAGCGGATCCAGGCGATGCTCGGCCGCACCGACGTGCCGGTGGTGTCGAACCCCGAGTTTCTCCGCGAGGGCACCGCGGTCGCGGACTTCCTGGGTCCGGACCGGATCGTCGTCGGCTCGGACGACTTCGCGGCCGCGCACTGGGTCGGCGAGCTCTACAGCGAGCTGGACGCGCCGGTCGTCGTCGCCGACGCGGCCAGCGCGGAACTCGTGAAGTACGCCGCGAACTGCTACCTCGCGCTGAAGCTGTCCTACGTCAACTCGATCGCCGAGCTGTGCGAACGGCTCGGCGCCGACATCGACCTCGTCACCGAAGGCATGGGCTACGACCGCCGGATCGGGCGGACGTTCCTCAAGCCCGGCCCGGGCTGGGGCGGCTCGTGCCTGCCGAAGGACACGAGCGCGCTGGTCAAGGTGGCCGAGTCGGTCAACTACGACTTCAAGATGCTGACCTCGGCGATCGACGAGAACATCGCCCAGCGCGACCGGATCGTCGCGAAGATCGCCGGCGCGGTCGGCGGCACGCTCGCCGGCGCGCGGATCGGCGTGCTGGGCCTGGCGTTCAAGGCGGGCACGAACGACCTGCGCGACTCGCCCGCGCTCGCCGTCGCGTCGGTGCTGTGCGCGCTGGGCGCGGACCTGGTCGCCTACGACCCGGCCGTCGACGGCGAGATCGCCGGGATGACCGTGGTCGACGACGCCTACCAGGTCGCGAAGGACGCCGACGCCGTCGTCGTGCTGACCGAGTGGGCCGAGTTCAAGCACCTCGACTGGGCCGCGATGGCGGAGCTGATGGAGGGCATCGACGTCGTCGACACGCGGAACCTGCTGGACCCGCGGGCGATCGTCGACGCGGGGCTGTCCTGGCAGGGCGTCGGGCGGCCGCGGGCGGCGGCGCGGATCAAGGTTTCCTGACGCGGCCCGCTTGGCTAAGGTGATCAGCACGGCATCGCGTGTCGGTCACCGGCTGGGTGAGGCATGGAGGTGGCGGGAGTGCCCGTGGAGGCATTTCAACCGTGTCAGTTTCCGTTGAGTTGAACCATCTGATCATCCCGTCCCGGAACAACCGGGAATCCGCCGAATTCCTGGCGAACCTGCTCGGCCTCGAGGTCGGGGACGAGTGGGGTCCGTTCATCCCCGTCGAGACGCGCAACGGCGTCCGGCTGGACTTCGCGAGCGTCCCCGAAGCGGACCTTCGCCTGCAGCACTACTGCTTCCTGGTCCCCGAAGACGACTTCGACGCCGTCTTCGCGCGGCTCCTCGAAACGGGCGTGACCTATTCCGCCGATCCGCAGATGAAGCAGATCGGCGAAATCAACCACAACCACGGCGGCCGTGGCGTCTACTTCCTCGATCCCGGCGGGAACGGGATGGAGATCATCACGCAGCCGTACGAGCCGGAGCGGCGGCGGCCGACGGCTTGGTAATTCGTTAGCGTTGCGTACTATCGGGGCATGTTCACGACGAGGCCGGAGCTGACCGGCACCTTCGGGATGGTGGCATCGACGCACTGGCTGGCTTCGGCCACCGGGATGGCGGTGCTGGAGGACGGCGGCAACGCGTTCGATGCGGCGGTCGCCGCCGGGTTCGTCCTGCAGGTCGCCGAGCCGCACCTGTGCGGGCCGGCGGGCCAGGTACCGGGCCTCTTCGTGACGGCGGACGACCCGACCCCGCGGGCACTGGCCGGCCAAGGCCCGTCGCCCGCGGGGGCCACCGTCGCGCATTTCGCGTCGCTCGGGCTGGAGCTGATCCCGGGCAGCGGCCTCCTCCCGGCGACGGTCCCGGGCGCGTGGGACGCGTGGCTCCTGCTGCTGCGCGACTACGGGACGAAGCCGCTGCGCACGGTGCTGTCGTACGCGATCGGCTACGCGCGCAACGGCGTCCCGCTGGTGTCGCGGGTCGGCGACACGATCAGCGCGGTGTCTCAGCTGTTCACCGAGCACTGGCCGACGTCCGCCGCCCTGTGGATGCCTTCCGGCAAGCCGGCTTCCGGCCTGCACCGGAACCCGGCCCTGGCGGACACGTGGGAGCGTCTGCTGCGGGAAGCGGAGTCGGTCCCGGGCCGTGAGGCGCAGATCGACGCGGGACGTCGGGCCTGGTCACAGGGGTTCGTCGCGGAAGCGATCGATTCGTTCAGCCGTCAGGCGTTCCGCGACGACTCCGGCCGCGACCACGCGGGGCTGCTGACGGGCGAAGACCTGGCATCGTGGTCGGCGACGTACGAGGAGCCGGCGTTCGTGGACGTCGACGACTGGCGCCTGGTCAAGATGGGCGGCTGGACGCAGGGACCCGCGTTGTTGCAGCAGGCGTTGCTGTTGCACGGCTTCCGTGACGAGCTGTCCTATGTGGACGGAATCCCGTCGGAGCGCACGGTGCACCTGGCGACCGAGGCGGCGAAGCTGGCGTTCGCGGACCGCGAGGCGTGGTACGGCGACACGGACGTGCCGCTGGACGTGCTGCTCTCTGCTGCTTACACCGATGCTCGACGTGCTTTGATCACCGACACGGCGTCTCCTGCGCTCCGGCCCGGCGACGCCCGCGGCCCAGCGCGTCTCCCGGCGATCTTGGACTCGCTGCAGGGAGTCCAGGCGGAGGGCGGAGCGACGGGCGAGCCGACGGTCGGTCCCCAGGGCCAGACCCGCGGCGACACGGTCCACCTGGACGTCGTCGACGCGGCGGGCAACCTGGTGTCCCTGACCCCGTCCGGCGGTTGGCTGCAGTCGAGCCCGACGATCCCGTCGCTGGGCTTCTGCCTCGACTCCCGTGGCCAGATGTTCTGGCTGGAGGAGGGCCTACCGAACTCGTTGGCGCCGCGCAAACGTCCCCGGATCACGTTGTCGCCGTCGCTGGCGTTGCGCGGCGGCGTCCCGACGCTGGCGTTCGGCACACCGGGCGGCGACCAGCAGGACCAGTGGCAGCTGTGTTTCTGGCTGGCCCACGTGTACGGCGGCCTGAACCTGCAGGAGTCGATCGACTCACCGGCATGGCACACGACGGCGTTCCCGAGTTCCTTCTACCCGCGCTCCTGGAACCCGCGCGAGCTGGTGGTGGAGTCCCGGCTGGGTTCGTCCACATTGGACGCCCTCCGCGCCCGCGGCCACTCGCTGGTGGACGCGGGCGACTGGGCCTTGGGCAGGTTGTCAGCGGTCTCGAAGTCCGAAGGCCTGCTGCGAGCGGCGGCCAACGCCCGCGGAATGCAGGGCTACGCGGCCGGCCGTTAGGGCTTCTCCCACAGCCAGAACTCGATGCCCTGGTTGTCGGCGCAGTCGGCCGTCGTGCCGTACGGGTGGTTCTCCACTTCGCCCGTCCGGCCGCCCTGCTCCCGCACGCGGGTCAAAGCGGATTCGAGGTCCTCGACCGCGTACATCAGCTTCCAGCCCACCTGGCGGTCGCCTGCCCACAGGCCGCCCTCGAGGCCCGGGCCCGAGAAACCCCACGCGTCGGACACCGAACCCGGGGTGAACTCCCAGCCCAGCACCGCGCCGTAGAACGACTTCGCCGGCTCCGCCTCCGGGACCTGTAACGTGAAGTACATCGCCGAGCCGTGGGGAGCCGGGCGCGCGGGTGCCGCCTGCGAGACCAGCCAACGCTGGCCGAACGGGTCGCGGAACGAGCCGCCGCGGCCGTACGGCGAGTCGCTCACCGCGCGGATCAGCGTCGCGCCCAGCTCCAGTGCGCGGTTCACCGAGACGTCCGCGTCGGGCACCTCCACCCGCACCGACGCGCCCCCTTCGCGCGGCGCGACGTGGCCGATCTCCGGGTGCTCCTCGGCGAGCATCAGGACCGCGTCGCCGATGGCCAGCTCCGCGTGCCCGATGCGGCCGTCGTCCATCAGGATCGGCTCGCCCCGGCGTACCGCGCCGAACACCTCGACGTAGAAGTCGAGCGCGGCCCGCGCGTCGGACACGGCGAGGTACGGCGTCAGCGAGCGCAGTTCGGCGGCGGTGGCCGGCGCTTCGGACGTGGTCGTCATATCGGCTCCGTTCAAGATGACGCGACGCAGGTTGTCGCGCAGTTCGGCGGCGAAGTCCGGGTCGGGGACGACCCGCGCGGAGGGACGGCGAAGCGCGTCGAAAGGCTCAGGCATCGCGACCCTCCTTCTCCTCGTAGGCGCGCCGGAACGCGGCACGGGCCCGCACGAGCAACGCCTCCGTGGCGTGCACGCTGCGACCCAGGTGGCCGGCGACTTCGGGCACGCCGAGACCGTCGACGTACCGCAGGGTCAAGGCCGCGCGGTGGTGCGACCCGAGGGATTCGAGCACCTGTCTCGCGCGCAGGGCGTCGAGCCGCTCGTCCCACGGGTCGTCGACGTCCGGCTCGCTGTCGTGCACCAGCCGCAGCCCGCGTTCCTCACGTTCTTTGCGCCGCCAGTGGTCGGCGAGCTTGTGCCGGGCGACGCCGATCAGCCACCCGGTGCTCACTGGAGGTGCGTACTCCTTGCGACAGGCGGCGACCGCCCCGAGGAACGTCTCGGACGTCAGCTCCTCGGCGAGCGTGCGGTCACCGCACCGGGACAGCAGGTACCCGTAGACCTCCGGCAGCGCGGTCTCGTAGAGCCCGAGCAGCGCGAAGGCCGGGTCCGGTCGTACCCGAGGTTCCGTCACACCCTCATCGTCGTCCGGCGCGCGGCTTTTCCGACGGGTGAACTTTGGCTTTTTTCGGCGGCCAGGTCACCCGGATGGTGACGACGTGGTCCCGCCGCCCCGGGAACAGCCGGTAGACGCTGACGACGAAGGTCCCGGGCCGGGCCCGCTTGCGGGACAGGTAGTCGTGCGCGCAGGCGGTCCCGTACCGGACGGTCCACCCCTGGTACCGCTCGCTGCGGTGCTCGAGGACGAACCCCATGTCGTCGACGAGTTCGGTGTATTCGTGCACCCGCGAGCCGTCGGCCTCACGCCGGTACTCGAGCTCGTGGGGGTAGCCGTACCTGTCCATGACCTGCAGGTTCGCGTTCCGACCTCGAACGAGGGCGCCGGAAACGTGGGAATCCCACCGCCGGAGTCGCGCTCCTACGCTCGCCGCGGAGGTGATCGAGTGCCACGACCCACCAGGCCACCGTTCCCGCGCCGGCAGGTCGGCCGCTCGTTGCGCAGGCTGCGGGAGCGTGCCGGGCTGACCCAGTCGGAAGCCGGTGAGCCGATCCGGATCTCGAAGTCGAAGCTGAGCCGCATCGAGCAGGGCCACTTGCCGGGGTACAACGACTTCCTGGCTTTGCTGGATCGCTACGGCGTGCTCGCTTCGGAGTACGAAGAGTACGTGCGGATGCTCGACCAGGCCAAGGAGCCGGGTTGGTGGCCGCGGAACCCGCCGCGCGACTTCGGCTACGTGGGTGCCGAGGCAAGTGCCTCTCGTGTCCGCGGGATCGAGGTCGGGCTGGTACCCGGACTCCTCCAGACCGAGGCCTACGCGCGCCGGGTGTTCGAAGACTCGGCAATCCCGTGGACCGGCGACCAGGTCACCGCGATGACCGAGGTGCGGACCAAGCGCCAGCGCAGGCTCTGCCGTGACCCGGACTTCCGCGTGCACCTGATCATCGACGAAGTCGCACTCCGGCCTCCCCGGTGCCCTCGGGCGCAGCTGGAGCGGATCATCGAGCGCACCGCGCTGCCGAACCTCGTGGTCCAAGTCGTGCCTTGCGCCGCGGGACTGCACATCGGGCTGAGCGGCGGCTTCACGATCCTCGACTTCCCCGATCCCGAAGAGCCGGGCCTCGTCTACACGTGTGGCGGCTTCGGTGCGCTCCACCTCGACCGGCCCAAGGAGATCGCCGAGGCGCACATGCAGTTCAAGCACCTCGCCAAGGTCGCTCTCGGCGAGGTTGCGTCGATCGAGTTCTTGAAGCGTCTTGCCGTTGCGGCGGAGCCAGGATGAACCCGGCTCCGCCGCACTTCACACCCGGGGGTCCGGCAACCGCCGTCCGGTGATCGCGACCACCATCGCCAGCAGCGCCACCACTCCGATCACCCACGCGAACGCGTCCCGGCTTCCCAGCGAACCCGAAAGCGCCGCGTACAGACTCCCCAAAGTCGCCACACCCAACGCCAGCGACGTCTGCTGATTGGTCGTCATCACACCCGACCCGACCCCGGCCAAATCCGTCGGCACGTGCGACAACACGATCCGGAACAACGTCGTCATCGCCAGCGCGTTCCCGACCCCGATCGCCACCATCGACGGCGCCAGATCGAGCACCGTCACGTGCGGCCAAGCCGACAGCGTCGTGCACAGCAGCGCCACCATTCCAACGGCCGTGATCGCGCCGCCGATGGGGACCACGCGTTGGCCGTACCGCGCGACTAACCGGCTACTCAGCATCGACACCGTGAAGTACGCGACCGCCAGCGGCGTCAGCGCGACACCCGCGCCGAGCGGCCCGAAGTGCAAACCCTCCTGCAGCGTCATCGCGTACACGAACATGAACGAACCGAACGCCCCGAAGAACGGGATCCCCACCATCAGCCCGCGCCGGACGCTCGGTAGCCGCATCACCGACGGCGGCAGCAACGGCGTCCCACCGAGACGCTCCTGACGCCGTTCGACGTGCACGAACGCCGCCGCGGCGAAGGGCGACACGATCAGCAGCGCGATCGTCCACGCCGGCCAGCCCAGGGCGCGGCCCTCCATCAGCGGGATCAGGAACGACATCAGGGTGACCGCCAGCAGGAGCGTCCCGAGCCGGTCGACGCCCAGCGGGTTGTGCGCGCGGCTCTCCGGCAGCCGGCGGGCCATCACCAGCACGACCAGGCCGATCGGGACGTTGACCAGGAAGATCGGCCGCCAGCCCGTACCCCAGAGATCCGCCGCCACCAGGGCGCCGCCCAGCAGCTGGCCGACGACCGTCGAGAGGCCGCCCGTCGCGCCGAACAGGCCGAGAGCCTTCGAACGCGCTTCGCCGGACGTCGTCGCCTGGATGATCGAGAGCACCTGCGGCAGCAGCAACGCCGACGCCGCCCCCTGCGCGGCGCGGGCGATCACCAGCGTGGTCGCCGTCGGGGCGATTCCGCAGGCCAGGGACGTCAAAGTGAACAGCCACAGGCCCGTGAGGAACAGCCGGCGCCGGCCGAACGAGTCGCCGAGGCGGCCGCCGACCACCAGCAGGACCGCGTACGCGATGCCGTACGCCGCCACCACCAGCTCCAAGGTGGCCGTGGACGCGTGGAGGTCGGCATTGATCGTCGGCAGCGCCACGTTGACGATGAAGAAGTCGATGATGGGCAGTGCCGCCCCCAGCAGCACCGTGACCAGGCCGGCGGGGGTCAGTCCCGGCCGGGTGGGGGCGCCGGGGGTGCTCGGCGCGAGTTCTGTCGTGGTCATGGGTACTACGATCGTCCTGGATTTAAACTGGTACCAGTTGTCGTTTATCCAGGTATTGCGACTACCTGGTACCAGGTTCGAAGACGTGCGATCCTGGCACCATGACCACCGCCGTCGAATCCGATGTCCGCCGGCAGGAACTCGCGAGGTTCCTGCGCAGCCGTCGCGAGCGGATCACGCCCGAGCAGGTCGGGCTCCCGCTGCAGGGCCGCCGGCGGACGCCGGGGCTGCGCCGCGAAGAGGTCGCGCAGCTCGCCGGCGTCGGGGTCACCTGGTACACGTGGCTGGAGCAGGGCCGCGACATCAACGCGTCCGAGCAGGTGCTGCAGGCGATCGCGCGCACGCTGCGCCTCGACCCGCACGAGCACACCCACCTCTTCCGCCTGGCCGGCGCGCCCGAGCCCGAGGGCGAGAAGGACTGCCAGGTCATCACGCCGGCGATGGAGCTGATGCTCAAGAAGCTGGAGCCGTACCCGGTCGCCGTGCGCAACGCTCGCTGCGACCTGCTGGCCTACAACCGCGGCTACACCTGGCTGATGGGCGAGGTCGACCAGATCCCGTTCGAGGACCGCAACACCCTGGTCCAGTGCCTGCTCAACCCGGAGTGGCGCAAGCGCATGCTCGACTGGGACACGAACATCCCGCGCGTGATCGCGTCCTTCCGCGCGGCGATGGCCGAGCACGTCGCCGAACCGGCGTGGAAGAGCCTGGTCAAGCGCCTCAAGGCGGAGTCGCCGCTGTTCGCCGAGCTGTGGCCGCACCACGACGTCAATTCCGAGCCGATCCGCACCAAGCGGTACCTGCACCCGGACGTCGGCCTGCTGCGGTTCAACTTCACCTACCTCTACTACGGCCGCCGCTCGGAGATCACGATGTCGACCTACACCCCGGCCGACGCGGAGACGGCGGCGAAGCTGCCCTTCATGTTCGACTGACGACGTACGCCGGGAGCCCGCTCCGGGACGGACGCGCCGCCGTGGCGTGACCGGTAGTTTTCGCGGCATGAGATGGCAGCCGGGCTGGTCCCCGTGGGTGGGGCGCGTCGTGCGCACCATCGTGGTCACCGGGTTCGTGCTCGGGGCGACCAGCGGCGCGTCGCGGTGGGATCCCGCCTCGCCGCCGATGACGCCGGGCGCCGCGTTGTGGCTCGTCGGGACCGGGCTCACCCTCCTGCTCGTCCACCGCTTCCCGCTGACGCTCTTCCTGGTCACGGCCGCCTCCGCGTTCGGCTACTACGCCTCCGGCCTGCCCGGCGGGCCGGTCATCCTGGTACCGACCATCGCGTTGTTCGTCCTGACCCGGCAGCGCGGTCCGCTCGTCGCGGGAATCACCGGCAGCTGCGCGCTCGCCGCCGCCTACGTCGTGCACGTCGTCACCACCGGGTCGTTCGCGCTGGAAGCCGGGGCCGCGTTCCTCGTCGTCTGGCTGACCGCCGTCATCGGGGTCGGGACCGCCGTCCGGTACCAGCTCGACGCGCTCGCCGCCCGGCGCGAACAGGCCGACGAGCACCGGCACCGGCTCGCCGAGCAGGAACGGCTGCGGATCGCGCGCGAGGTCCACGACGTCGTCGCGCACAGCCTCGCCATGATCAACGTCCAGGCCGGCGTCGCCGCGCACGTCGCCGACCGGCGGCCCGAGCAGGCGAAAGAGGCGCTGCTCAACATCAAGGCCGCCAGCGCGTCCGCGCTCAACGACCTGCGCGCGACCCTGGCCGTGCTGCGCTCGGGGGAGGACAAGGCGCCCGCGCCGAGCCTCGCCCAGGCCGCCGAACTGCTGGACCACGCGCGCGACGCCGGGCTCAGCGTCGACGTCCACGGCGAGGCGGGCGACCTCCCGGCGCCCGTCGACGCGGCCGCCTACCGGATCCTGCAGGAGTCGCTGACGAACGTCGTCCGGCACGCCGACCAGCCGGACCACGTCGATGTCCGGTTCGAGCGAAAACCCGGAGCTTTCGTCATGAAAGTGCGCGACGACGGCCGCGGCACCGCCCAGCCGACCCCGGGGCACGGCCTGCGGGGCATGGGCGAACGCGCCGCCGCGCTCGGTGGGCGGTGCACCGCCGGGCCGGTCGACGGCGGTTTCGAAGTGTGCGTCGAGCTACCGATCGAGGGGGAAGCATGATCCGCGTCCTGCTGGCCGACGACCAGGTCCTGGTCCGCGCCGGGTTCCGCGTGCTGCTGGAGACCGAAGACGGCTTCGACGTCGTCGGCGAGGCCGGCGACGGCGAGCAGGCGGTCGCCGGCGCGGTCGAGCACAAGCCGGACATCGTCGTGATGGACGTCCGGATGCCGGGGGTCGACGGCCTCGAAGCCACCCGCCGGATCACCGCGAACCCCGACCTCGCCGGGACGAAGGTGCTGGTCCTGACCACTTTCGACGTCGACGAGTACGTCTACGAAGCCCTGCGCGCGGGCGCCAGCGGGTTCCTGCTCAAGGACACCGAACCGGTCGAGCTGCTCCGCGCGCTGCGGGTCGTCGCGAGCGGCGAAGCGCTGCTGGCGCCGACGGTCACGCGCCGGCTGATCCAGGAGTTCGTCGGCCGCCCGGAGAACCGGCGCATCGACACCAGCGCCGTCCGCGAGATCACCGACCGCGAGCGCGAGGTGCTGGGCCTGGTCGCGGGCGGCATGTCGAACGACGAGATCGCGGCCCACCTGGTGATCTCCACCGCGACGGCCCGCACGCACGTCAGCCGCATCATGACGAAGATCGGCGCGCGCGACCGGGCGCAGCTGGTGGTGCTGGCCTACGAGTCGGGGCTGGTCACCCCACGTCACTCCGCCTGACCCGGCGCACCACGCGCGACGCCCGGACCAGGAACACGACGGCGAGGACGCTCACCAGGCAGATCCAGATCACGGTGCCTCCTCTCCGGGCCGATGCTCTGCTCAGAAGGCGTGTGGGAGTGGGACGGCGTTCACCGACACGGCGGAAAGTCACCCCTTCGGGGCAGAGCACCGGGCGCCCGGCGAAGACTCCCCAAACTCCTTGTCTTCCGCTACGTTGCGGATCAATCGCAAACCGCAACCTCGCAGGTCGGCCCTTCGTGCCAGACTGATGCCCCGAACGGTGGATGGGGGTCGAACATGAGCTGGCAGGACGATCTGCGCCGACTCGACGCGGACCTGGCAGCCGGGCGAATCGAGCCCGCGACACACCGCAAGCAACGGGACGAGCTCCTCGCCGCCGCGTCCGGGGCGACCGTGCCCTCTCCGGTTCCTTCACCGTTGCGCCGGCCGGGCGGACCGCGTTCCTGGCAGAGCACCAACCCCGCGGCGGTCCCGCCGGCCACACCGTCCTCGCCCGTTCCCGCCCCGCGGCCCGGTTCGAAGCCGGTGACCCCGCAAGAACGCCCCTGGATGCGGTCCCCGCAGGCGGCGAAGACGCCGGCCCCGAGCGGGATCCCCGTCCTGCCGGACCACATGACCACCGCGCCGAGCCCGGCCGACATCGTCCCGACCCGGTACCTGAGCGTCGGCGGCCAAGTGCCGCAGCAGTCGCCGCTGAGCCGATTCCCGCCGGTCGCGACGGACGCCGGTGCGCCGGCGGACCCCGAGGCCGAGCCCGGGCGCCACCGGCACCGGTTCACCGGGGGCGAAGACGGGCAACGCCGTCCGGCCTGGCTGCTCCTCACCCTCGGCGTGGTGGTGGTCCTCGTCCTGGTCGTCGGGGGCACGTACTGGCTCGGCACCCGGACCGACGCCCCCTCGGACGCCGCGCTGCCCCCGATACCGACCACCGCGGTGCCGACGGACGGCGCCATCGACCCGCAGGCCCCGCTCGACCAGCGGCTGCCGGCGCTGCCGGGCAAGCCGAACGACGACGACTCGACGATGTCGATCGACAAGGCGCTCGAGGCCAAGGTCATCACCGAAGCCGACGCCAAGCAGCTCCAGACCCACAACGCCAGGGAGATCATCTTCCGCGCGTCGTCGGACCGGGACAAGCCGCACAACGGCAACCTGCTGATGGCGATCCCGACGCTGTCCGTCTTCGACGCCAAGCACCTCGCGGCGGGCCTTCGCAACAACCTCTCGGGGGCGCACCTGGCCGCCACCCGGATCGGCCCCACGGACAACGACCTGATGTACACGCAGCGGGGGACCGCCGGCTGGGTCGCCCTCCTCTGGTACTCCTCGGGCGCCGTCGTGGTGGGAGTCGGCGTTTCCCAGCCCGAAACCGGGGATTCCGCCGAGCTGCAAGTCCGCCTCAAGGCGATTCGGGACAACGTCGCGACCGTCCTGCCGCCCGGGTGAACGGCCGGCGGCCGAAGCCCGGGTAACAAATCGACCCGCAGGTCGGCCGGGGTGGCCTGAAGTGCACAATATGCATGGCATTCGACAGGCGAAGTCGGGTCGGCCGCCGGCCGGCCGATCGGACCGGAATAAGGGGGCTCCTGGTGTCCTGGCAGGAGGAGCTGCGTCGGCTTGACGAGGAGCTCGCGGCGGGGAAGCTGTCCGCGGACGACTACCGGCTCCGGCGCGACCAGGTACTTTCGTCGGCCGTCGGCGTGGAGAACCAGCAGCCACCGCAGCAGTCGTCGTCCAGCGCGGACGAGACCCAGGTGATCAGCCCGGTCAGCCCGCCCGGCGGGATCCGGCAGCCGAACCAGGGAGGCGACGCCGAGCGCACCCAGGCGGTGGCGTGGCACCCGCAGCAGGGCCAGCCCGGTGGCGCCGGGGCGACCGCCTACACGCAGTCGCCGGCCGGCGGCTTCCCGGCGCCGCCGCCGAACGGCGACGACAGTCCGGAGCGGACCCAGGTGGTGCGCAACACCGGCGAGTACCAGCCGAACTACGGCGAATACACGCAGCAGCCGCCGCCCGGGCAGCCGGGCTGGAACCAGGTGCCGCCGGGAGCGGCCGCACCGCCGTGGGGCGGCGGCGACGCCGGGGCACCGCACGGCTCGAACGACCTGAGCTGGATGCGCCAGGGCCCCGAGTCCTACTTCGAGACGAAGAGCGGCTCCGGCAAGAAGAAGGGCGTCATCATCGTCGCGGCGGTGCTGGTCGTCCTGCTCGCCGGGTTCGCCATCTGGTGGTTCGGCCTGCGGAGCGACTCGAACTCCGTCGCGGATCCGTCCACATCGAACAAGCCGACGTCCGCCGCGCCGACGACCAGCGCACCGCCGCCGAGCGTCGCGCCGACCCGCGTGCCGCCGATGCCGGGCAAGGCCAGCGACAAGAACGGCACGATGAGCGTCGACGACGCCGTCGACAAGGAATTCCTCAGCGCGGCCGAGGCGACCTCGATCAAGTCCACCGGCTCCGCGTACGTCACCTGCCAGGCGGCGACCAACACGCCGTTCGACTACACGGTCGTGCTGGTGAACACCAAGAGCGTCAACGACGCGAACCGCCTCGCCGAAGCGATGCAGAAGCCGCCGGCGAGCACGAGCCTCCAGCCGGTCGCCGACCACGCCGGGCTCCCGCAGTCGGTGTCGGTCTTCAAGGCGGTCCTCTCCGACCACACGACCTACCGCGCGGTGTACGTCTCCGGCGCCGCCGTGCTGCGAATAGACGTCAACCAGGCACCCGCCACGGACACCGCCGTGACCAAGGAGTTCCAGGGCGTCATGAAGGCGATGCTGGAGAACGTTCCGAACTCGTGACGGATGTCCAGGTGACCACGCCGCTGCGGTCCCTCGTCGACCACGACGAGCACGGCTGCACGGTGCTGTCCGACGGCGTCTCGGACTACGCCGACGGAGCCGAGGACATCGTCACGGCGTTGCTGGAGAACGCGCAGGACCGCGGGTCGCTCAGCGACGAGCTGACCCTGGCCGCGCGCACCTGGCCCGAGCGCTACCACCTCGACCACGGCCGGGCAAATGTTCTGCGCGGCCTGCGGTTGCCGGCGGGGGCCGCGGTGCTCGAGATCGGCTGCGGCACCGGCGCGGTGACCCGTTACCTCGCCGAGTGCTGCGCGTCCGTGGACGCCGTCGAGCCGGTGCCGAGCCGCGCGCGGGGTGCCCGCGCCCGGACCCGCGGCTTCGGTGACGTCGAGGTCTTCGTCGGCGGCATCGAGGACGTTCCCGCCGCCGAGGCGTACGACGTCGTGGTCGTCGTCGGCGTGCTCGAGTACGTGGGTGCGGGCGCCGCCGCCGACGACTCCTACCTCGGCTTCCTGCGCGCGGCGCACGATCGGCTGCGCCCGGGCGGCACGCTGGTGCTCGCGATCGAGAACCAGCTGGGCGTCAAGTACCTCTGCGGGGCCGCCGAAGACCACACCGGCATCCCGTGGGACGGCGTCGCCGGCTACCCGGCGGGCGGGGTCGCGCGGACCTTCTCCCGCAAGCGGCTCCTGGATCTGCTGAGCCGCGCCGGGTTCGCCGGGACGACCGTGCTCGGGGCGTTCCCGGACTACAAGCTGACGCGGGCCCTGCTCTCCGACGAGCTGCTCGAGACCCAGCCGCGGCTGGCCACGCAGCTGCCCGGGTTCCCCAGCCCGGACTGGGCGGGCGGCGGCGAGCGCGTGGTGGACGAAGAGCGCGTGTGGCGCGAGCTCGTCGACGCCGGATTGGCGGCGCACCACAGCAATTCATTCCTCCTGCTGGCCGCGAAGGGCGGTGCCGAGGGTCTCTGGCCGGCCGAAGCGCTGGCGGTCTTCTTCAGCACGGACCGGGCCGCCGACTTCTGCACCCGGGCGTTCGTCGAGCGCGACGGCGACGTCCTGCGCGTGCGCCGGACGCCGATCGCCGCGCACCCCGCCGCCGCGCACGGCGTCCGCGTCGTGTCCACAGGGGACGAAGTGGTGGACGCACCGACCGTGTTCGAGCTGGCGGCGGCGGATCCCGCCCGGCGGATCGAACTGTTCGCCCGCTGGCGTGACCTCGTCGTCGCCCGGGCCGGCGAGCTCGGCTCGCGGCTGTGGGACCTGACGCCGCGGAACCTGCTCGTGACCCCGGCCGGGCTCGTGCCGATCGACCTCGAATGGTCGGTCGACGGGTGCACCGCGGCCGACGTCCTCGCCCGCGGCGTTCTGATCACCGCCGACGAGCTGGCCCGCGGCGGCCACGCGTCCGGGCCGACCGTCGGCGACGTCGTGCGCGACCTGTGCCACCGGCTCGAGCTCGACGAAGCCGAGGTGCTGGCGGCCACCGCCGTGGAGGCCCGCTTCCAGGTGGTCCGCCAGGCCGGCCGCTGCGACGCCGGCTACCTGGCCGAGCGGACCGCCGAACTGCACCGTGCCTGGACCGACCGGCTCGCCGAGCCGGTCGCCGGCCTGAGCTCCTAGGCGCGCATCGACTCCGGCAGCATGCGGCGCATCGCCCGGCGGGTCGGTTCCTCGAAGCCGCGGTGCAGCACGTGCGCGAGCACGATCGTCAGCCCGATGAAGCCGAGCACGATCAGCCGGTACTCCCAGCTGGTCGGCATGTCCGTCAGCTTCAGCTTGGTCTGGATGACGTGCCGCATGACGTCGATGACCAGCCAGTGGACCAGGTACAGCGCGAACGAGATCTTGCCGCCCCAGATCAGCAGCTTCGTGCGCAGCAGCCACGCGGTGGGTTCCCGGTCGCTGATCGCCAACGAGCCGATCAGCAGCAGGAACAGGGGCACCACGACCACCGTCTCGGCCGAGCCCCACATCAGGTGGCCGTTGATCCGCCAGTCCAGGCCCATGTTGTAGCGGCGGAACGGGTCGAAGTGCTGCACCAGGAAGATGACCGCGACGATGACCACGAACACCACCGTCGGCCGCAGGAACCACGGCAACCGCGCGGATCGGCCGTACCTCAGCACGATCAGCGCGGTGAACGCGCCGCCGAAGAACTCCGTGAGGACGCGCAGCGGGATCATCCCCGGCACCAGCGCGTTGTGGAACAGCAGCAGGTCGCTGCCGTCCTCCATGGTCACCCCGATCGCGACGATCGGGAACACCGAGACCAGCGCGCACAGGACGAGCGAGCGGATGCGGACCGTCTTCAGCATCTTCGCCAGCACCGCGACCGCGACGCTGAAGACGAGGTAGGCCAGCCATTCCGCGCTCAGCGACCAGTCCACCGGGTTCCACTGGTCCGGTTCGATGAACCAGCCCTGGATCAGCAGGACGTGCTCGAGGAACCGCGCGGGGCTGGCCGCCGCCTGGATGCTCGCGTCGGCGTTCACCTGCAGCGAGTACGCGCGGTAGAGCGCCCAGCCGAGCAGCACCAGGAACATCACCGGCCAGATCCGGCTCAGCCGCAGCCAGAGGAACCCGAGCGCCTTGCGCGGCGTCCACGGCTCGGTCATCCGGTCGAGGTGGGTGTAGGTCATGATGAAGCCGCTGAGCACGAAGAACAGGTCGACGCCGAGGTGCCCGGCGTCGAACAGCGGCGCCAGCCGGCCGAGGAACGGGAACGACGAGACCAGCTCCGGGCGGAAGTGGAACGTCAGCACCCACAGGGCCGCCAGCGCGCGCACCCCGGTCAGCTGCGGGATGAACGACGGCAGCGGCCCGTGGTCGGCCGGCTTCGCCGGTTCCGGGCGGGCGGCCGGCGGGGCCGGGGTCTCGGCTTTGATCGCCGGGAGCACGTCCGTGGTCTCGGTGCTGTCCATGTCCTACCGTTTCGCGTTGGCGGCGGCCCAGGCGCGCTGGGGATCGAGGTCGAGCGGCCGGGCCGGTGGGTCCGGCACCGTGCGGGACAGCAGCACCTGCTGCACCAGCTCGGTGCGGTCGTCCCGGCCGGCGACGCCGAGCCAGAAGCCGTGGTGCTCCAAACCTTCCGACCACGGGTCTTCCGGCCAGCCGCCCAGTTCGTCGAGCACGGTCCGCCGGACCAGGTAGCCGCTGCCCAGGTAGGGCAGCCGGGCCAGCCGCCGGGTTTCCGGCGGAAGCGCGCCGACCAGGCCCCGGTCGGCGTCCGCGACCGGGCAGTGGGCCACGTCCGCACCGGCCCGCACCGCGGCGAGCAGCCGGGTGACCAGGTGGGGCGAGCATCGCACACCGGCGTCGAGCACCAGCAGCAGGTCGGCGTCCGACTCGGCCAGGAGCCGGTTGTACGCGTGGCCGGTGCCCCGGGGGACGGGGTGGTGGAGCGCGTCGTAGGGCTTCGGCCCGGGCGGCTCCACGGTTCCGTCCTGGCAGACGAGGACCCGTCCCGGCACCGTCGTCCCGCGTGCGAGGTCGTCGACGAGCGCGGCGACCCCCGGGTCCGCGATCCGGCGGACGACGAGCACGTCGAGGTCGTCCGCGCGCGTCACGGGTCCCGGCGCCAGCGGCAGCGCGGCCGGGGTGAGGACGCCGCCGTCGGTCCGCCGGGCGGTTTCCGCGCGTTCCACGACGAGCCGGGCAGCGAGCCGCCGGTCCGGGCCGGGTTCGCCGCCGAGGGAGGCCTCCCCGAGGAACCGCGGGTCCCAGCTCGGGGTGTCCACGGCCAGCGGTCCGTCGGCGGGTACGACGATCGGCGCCGCCTTGCGGAGCGGGCGCTCCGGCCCGGTCGGCGCCGGTTGCCGCTCCGCCAGGTCCGCGGCCAGCTCCAGCAGCGTCCGGGCCGACGGGCCCATGTCCAGCTCTTCCTTGACGAAGCGGTAGGCCTCGGCGCGGATCGACCGTTCCAGCCGCCGGTCGCGCAGCATCGCCGCGGTGGCCGCGCCCACGACGGTTTCCCGCGCCACGAGCAGGTGCTTCCCGGCGGTGAACGGTGCAAGGTCGCGGCTCGGTTCGGTGACCACGACGCAGCCGTTGCAGGCCGCCTCCAGCACCCGCACCCACTCCAGGGCGCGCGAGGCCTCGCGGTGCAGGTTCAGCAGTACCCGGCTGCGGGCGAGGTGTTCGTGCTTCGCCCGGCCCATCAGGAAGTCGGGGCGTGGCTTGACCATCGGCTCGTGCGGCGGCGTCAGCAGCCGGACCGCGAAGTCGTCCAGGTCGCGGGCGGCCCGGGCCAGCAGCGCGGAGCGCCGGTGCTCGGCGGTGCCGAGGTAGGTGACGTCGATGTCGCGCGGCGCGTCCGGGTCGCCGCCCCACCGGTCCCACAGCGGGGTGTAGCCGAGCTGGAACCGGCGGACGTCGTGGCCGCGCCGCACCAGCTCGTCGGTGGAGTCGGCGTTGATGTCGACCGCGCCGCCGAACTGGGGCAGCAGCGCGGCGCTGGTGTCGAAGGTCCGCGTGCCGCGGTGTTCGACGCAGAACGCGATCGTGCGGCGCAGCTGGTCCGGTCGCGGCCGTTGCCGCTCCGGGAGCACCACGAGGTATTCGTGCGGGACGACGACGAACACCGTGTCGTCGTCCTCGTCGGGCAGCGGTCCGACGTGCGTCTCGGCCCGCCCGCCCGCCCGGCGCACCGCGTCGGCGACGACTTCGAAGAGCTCTTCCATGAAGGCGCTGCCGCCCGGCGCGGACGCCAGCACCAGTCGGGGATCGGCCACTGTCAGCGGGTCTTCCGGCGCACTGTGCGCAGCGGTGCGGTGACCCGCCAGCTGATCGTCTGCCGGTGCGCCTCGAGCTCCTGCGCGAGCTCGGCGACCTGGCGGCGCAGCTGTTCCGCGTCCCGGTCGTCCGTCGGCACGAGCTCGGGCAGGTCGGCGCCGTACAGGGTGAGCTCGGCCTGCAGGAGATCCATCCGCAGCTGATCGCGCTCGAGCCGGGTGCGCTCCAGCTCCTGGCGGGCGAGGTCGCGGTCGCGGCGCAGGGCGTCCAGCTCCACCCGGGCCTCCGAGGCCTCGTCGACCTGGCGCCGCAGCTCGTCGTTCGCGCGGGCGTCCTCGACGAGTCGTTCCTGGACGCGCAGGGCTTCGCGCAGCTCGGCGTCGGCGCCGCGGAGCCGGCCCTGCAGCCGCTCGCGCTCGGCCATCAGCACCGAGCGCTCGGCGCGCAGCTGCAGCAGCTCGGCCCGCACGGACGCCGGCACGGCGTACTCGACCGGCGTTCCCTCGTCTTCAGGGGTGACCGCGCCTGCGGTGGCGTCGTCGTCGGAGCTCATGCGTCCCGTTCCTCGGTGGCGTTGCCTCGAGCGAGGCTCTTCAGGATGGTGGAGAACTCCTGCCCGTAGTGCGCGGAGTCCAGGAAGGCGCCGACGCCGGCCCGAGCCCGCCCGGCGATCCGCGCGCGGTCCTCCGGCGGCGTGTCCAAGGCCCGCAGCAGGCCGACGGTCAGCGCGCTCAGGTCGTTGGGCAGGAACAGCCAGCCGCTTTCGCCGTCGCTGACGATCTCCCGGGTGCCGAAGACGTCGGCGGCCACCACGGGCACGCCGAAGGCCATCGCCTCGAGGATCGAGCGGGGCAGCGACTCGATGTCGGAGCTGTTGACGAACAGGTCCGCCGCGCGCAGCCACTGCCGCGGGTCGCGGCAGATCGGCACGAGGCTGACCGAGCCGGCCAGCCCGGCCGCCTCGACGTAGTCCCGCAGCGCGTCGCAGTACGGCGATTCGTGGGTCCCGACGATCACCAGGTGGGCGTCCGGGTGCGTCGCCCGGATCTGCTCGAAGGCCAGCAGCAGCGGTGCCTGTCCCTTGCGCGGCTCGCTGACGCCGATGTTGAGCAGCACGGTCGCCGCCTCCGGCAGGCCGAGCTCCCGCCGGACCTCTTCCTTGGTGGCGTACTGCGCCTGCTGGACCGGGACGAGGTCGATGCCGTACCGCACGGTCACGCACCGGCGCGGCCGCGACCAGGGCAGGAACATTTCGCGCGTGGCGTCCGCGACGAACAGGAGCGTGTCCGCGTCCGCCAGGCAGCTTTCCCAGCGTTCGCGCACCAGCGGGTCGAGCCCGTCCATGCCCCAGTTCAGGTAGGCGAAGTCCTCCAAGCTGAAGCTTTCGTGGATCACCCACGCCACCGGCAGTCCGGCGCGCTTGGCCGCTTCCACCCCGGCGAACATGCCGAGGGTGTTCACCAGCGCGACCCCGGCGCCGGACGCGGTGGCCAGCATGGCCAGCTCACCGACGTAGGCGGCGTACTGCGTCGCGTCCTGGACGCGGTGGTGACCCGTGACGTGCACGGTGACACCGAGTTCTTCCAGCTCCGCGCGCAGCGGCCCGTCTTCGGGGGAGACGAGCGTGACCTTGTGCCCGTGCGAGCCGGCCAGGTGGCGCAGCAGCTCGCTGAGCCAGAACTGGCCGCCACCGACGCGGAGGCTGTGCGTCACGACCAGGACGTGGTCGGTGTCCACGGCGGCCTTGACCCGCCCGAGCAGCTCTTCGGTGAACGCGGACGCGCGCGCCGCGGCTTCGGCGTCGCGCTGGTCCACCGCGCGGCGGCGCAAGGTCGCGTACCGGACCGGCGAAGTCCACTCCCGCCCGTCCCGGGTCCAGGCGCGGACCCGCAGGCTCACCTTCCGCCGTTCGCCCGGGGCCAGCGGAAGGGGCACGCGGGCTTCGTACCCGCTCAACCCGGCTTGCCGGATCTGGCCCGGCAGGTTCTGGGTGACGTCCGGCCTCGGCAGCATCAGCCGAGCGCGTTGCGGGGTGGCGCCGTCGACCTCGACCTCGATCCGGCTGGGCAGCCTGCCGTCGAGCAGCAGCCAGCCCGAGACGACGACCAAGTCACCGGCCAGCTCGGCGTCCGCCGCCGGGAAGTCGATCTCCCCCAGGGACGCGGGGGTCCGGAAGGTGCTCTCCGGCCAGACCGCGACCCGGCTGAGCACGGTGCCGTCGGGAGCGGTGACCGTCGCTTCGAGGCCGACCGGCTGTTCGATGTCGATCTCGGCCCGCCAGACCCAGCTCGGCCAGTCGGCGGGCACGCCGGGCACGGCTTTCGTGCCGCGCTCCCAGTGCACCCGGGCGATCCGGTCGCCCAGCCGGACGGTGCTGCCGTCCGGTCCGGTCGGCGAGACCAGCCAGCCACCGACCGCGACCCGGCCGGTGGTGATCGAGGCACTGCCGGCGTCCACGCCGGCGAGCCACGGCAGCTCCCGCACGATCATCCGATTCCTTCGTCCATGCGCTGGTGCGCGCTCACTGCCGGGGGTGTTTCGCGAGCTGTTCGCTCAGCGTTTTCACCACGGCCGGGGCCAGGATAGGGCTTTGCCCGCCGATGAGGTTGCGTTCCGCGATTTCGAGGACGACGACATCGCTGTCGGCGAGCTTCGCCGCGGCCGCGGCCGTGTCCTGCGAGACGTAGTCGGAGTGCATGATCGTCATGTCCGTGAACGCGGCCGCCAGGTACATGTTGGCGAAACCGGTGAAGGAGTCGCCGATCATCGCGACCTTGTCCGGGACGGTGCCGGGGACGGCCGGGCCGTGCAGCTCGATGGGAACGGTGTTCGGCTGGCCGAAGAACGTGCGCGTCCGGTCGGCGCCGCCGTCCGGGGCCAGGCTCTCCAGCTCGGCCGGTTCGCTGCCGGTGCGGCCGATCAGCGGCGGCAGGTCGGTCTGCTTGTCGAAGGTCTCCTTGGCCGCGGTGCGCCAGGTGCGGGTCACGCCGGGACGCAGGTCCTCGGCCAGCGCCCGGACCATCGTGAGCCCGCCGTGGAACTGCCAGTGGGTGTCCTGCTTGAAGTAGATCGGGGCACCCCGGCGCTGCGACTCGGCCAGCAGCGGCCCCCGCATGTCCAGGTAGCCGACGTCGTTGTTGAGCCGCTGCCACATCGTCCGGGCCGCGACCGGCGCGCAGTCCTTGCCGGGGTACTGGTCCGGCAGGAACTGCGGGAAGAGGTCCGACTTGTCCGGCGGCACGATCAGCACCAGCCGCCGGCCGGACGCCTCGACCGCGTGCCGGAACCCGATCAGCTCGTCCATCACGGTGGCGGTCGGGATCATCGGGTTGCACTTGGCGTACAGGTCGTTGCCGAGGAACAGCCAGCCGTCGCGGCCCTCGACGACCGGCGGGTAGTTGCTGTTGGTCTGCCCCTGCAGCTGGCCGGTGTCCGGGCGCGCGGGCGGCTGCGCCGGCACCGGGCCGACCCCGGGGGCGGCGGGCTTCGCGCCGAGCGCCGGCGGCTCGCCGAAGACCCCCCGGCTGATCCCGTCCTCGGCCTGGACCGCGGCCTGGCGGCCGGGCAGCCAGTCGGTGGCCCAGTCGCCGAGCCCGGTGAAGAACCCCCAGCCGTCGGACAGGCTCGGGAAGTCGTGGAGCTTGCGGTTCTCGAACGGCTCGGGCGGCCCGAACAGGCCGAGGGAAACCACCGGCGTCAGGAAGAAGATCACCGCACAGACCAGCGCCACTTGCTGGCGGCCGTGCCGCGGGCGGTACATCGAGTGGTCCTTCGGCAGCCATGCCTCGTGGACCGGGAGGGGCCGGATCCGCTTCTCCGGCTCCCCGCCCCTCAAGTGCACCGACACCCGTTCACCATAGCCGACCACCGGTTCGCCGGATTCCGACACCCGAGTTCGCCGGCGTCACCTCGTCGGCGGCCGAAAACTGTCGTACATATGTTCTAAAATGGGCGTTGTCCAGGGGAGATGCCGCCCGCGTCCGCGGGTGGCGTGATGGAGGAAGGCAGGGCCATGGCCTACATCACCCTGTCCACGTTCGTGGGCTACAGCGCCAGCAACGGACCGTCGCGGTCGTCGTTCGTCCGGCGGCAGCGCCGGCAGTACGAGGACCCCGCGCGAGCCGCGTTCAACTACTACCGGCGGGCGGCCAACGCCGTGCGGTCCGGGCGGGCGGCGGGGCAGGACGCGACCGCGTTGCGCGCGCTCGTCAACGCCGCCGACGACCGGACGAAACCGCACTACGCGGCGATCGCCGAGGGCTGGCTGCGCTGGCTCGGCCGGAAGTCGCCGCGGCTGGTCGAGGTCGGCCGCGGCCGCTGCCGGATCGGTGACCTCGAGGTCGGCGTCAGCCCGCAGATCGGGCTGCGCAAGAGCGACGGCCGCCGGTACGCGACCTGGCTCTACTTCAAGGAGGAGCCGTTGGCGAAGGACTCCGCGCAGCTCGCGCTGTGGGTGCTGGAGCAGGCGATGCCGGACCTGCTGCCGGGCGGGCACGCCCTGGTGATCGACGTCCGGCGGAGCAAGGAGTTCCAGCTCTCGGCGCGTGACCGCGAACGGTTGCGGCCCTGGGCCCGCAGCGAGGCTTCGGCGTTCCTCACGCTCTGGGACGCCGCCTGAGCCGGGGAGGCGCCGGGCCCGCCCGGCGCCTCCCCTAGCATCGCCCCCGGACTTCAGGGGGCGACGATGAGAGTGGTCGCGGGGCGGTACGCGATCTCGGCCGAGCTGGGCCGCGGCGGCATGGGCGTCGTCTGGCGCGCCGAAGACACGGTGCTCGGGCGGCCGGTCGCGCTCAAGGAGCTGGCGACGCCGCCGGGCACGAGCCTCGAGCGGGTCATGCGCGAAGCCCGCACCGCCGGGCGGCTCAACGACCCCGGCGTCGTCACGGTGTACGACGTCGTCAGCGAGCAGGGCGCCACTTTCATCGTCATGGAACTGGTCGTCGCGCCGACGCTGGCGGACGTCATCGAGCGTGCGGGGCCACTCGACAACCGCCGCGTCGCCGCGCTCGGCCTGCAGGTGCTCGGCGCGCTGGAGAGCGCGCACGCGGCGGGCATCGTGCACCGGGACGTCAAGCCCAGCAACATCATGGTGCTGCCCGGCGACCGCGTGAAGCTCGCGGACTTCGGCATCGCGCGGGCGCTGGACGACCCGTCGCTGACGCAGACCGGCGGCGTCATGGGCTCGCCCGGGTACATGGCACCCGAGCTGTTCGCCGGGGCCGGGCCGTCGCCGGCGGCGGACCTCTGGTCGCTCGGCGCGACGCTCTTCCACGCCGCCGAAGGCCGCGCGCCCTTCCAGCGCACGACGACGGCTGCGACCCTGCACGCGATCATGTACGAGCAGCCCGTGCTGGAGCGCACCCGCGGCCCGCTCGCCGACGCCGTGCGCGGGTTGCTCACCCAGTCCGCTGCGGACCGGCTGACCGCGCCCGAGCTGCGCCGGCTGCTGGAAGCCGCGCGCGCGGGCGGTGTTTCGGCACCGCCGTCGCGGACCGCGTGGCTCGCCACGCCGTCACCGGCCACAGTGGACGGTCCCCCGAAGGGGAAGCGCCGCCTGCCGCTGGTCCTGACCGGGGTGGCCGTCGCGGTGATCGCGGCGCTCGGCGCGATCTTCCTCCTCAAGCCGGACCGCACCACGCCCGCGCCCGTCGCCGCTCCCGCGTCGACGTCCGCGACGCCGACCCCCACCACTCCGAAGCACAGCACCAAAAAACCCACGCCGTCGCCGAGCACGTCCGCGACTTCTGCCACGCCGTCGTCGTCGACTGCGGACAAGCCGCACCCGGCCGAAGTGCCGCTGATCCGCTACCACCAGTCCGACGGCGGCCACTTCAGCGGGACGAAGAAGGTCTCCCCGCCGGCCGGCTTCACGAAGGAGGGCGTGTTCGGTTCCCTCGTCGAGAAGGCCGAACCGGGCACGCGGAAACTGTTCGCCTGCAAGGTGAAGGACCAGAAGGACTGGTTCACCTCGACCGACCAGAGCGGCAAGTGCGAGGGCCAGCAGGCGCTGGGCCTGCTCGGCCACCTCTACGCGAACCCGCCGTCCTGGGGGACCGCCCGCCCGATCTACCGCTGCAACGCGGGCGCGAGCCACTTCGACTCGCTCGACGCCGGCTGCGAAGGCAAGACCAAGGAACTGCTGCTGGGTTACGTCGTCGTCTGAAGCAGCACGTCGGCGACCAGCTCCGGCCGCGTGACGAACGGGTGGTGCGCGACCGGCAGCTCGACGACGTCGGTCGCGCGCCCGGCTTGCCGCCGCTGGGTCTCCGGCAGCGTCGCGCGGTCCTCGGCGCACACGAGGTAGGTCGACGGGACCTCCCGCCAAGCCGCTTTCGTCACCGCCTGGCCGAAGACGGCTTCGTTCTGGAGCGTGAGCCGGGCGGCGGCACCGGCGTACGTCGGGTCGTCGAAGTCCTGGGCGAACAGCGGCCGCACGAACTCCTCCCGGACGCTCGCGGTGCCGTCGCCGTGGCTGACGTGCCACGGCGCGGGCTCGCTGCCGCCGAAGCCCGCGAGCGCCTCGCCGGCGTCCGGCAGGAACGACGTCACGTAGACGAGCCGGTGGACCGCGGGGTGGTTCCCCGCTTGTGTGATCACCATCCCGCCGTAGGAGTGCCCGACGAGCAGCGCGGGCTCGTCGGAGGCGTCGAGCAGCGCGCGGACGGCCTCGGCGTCGTCGTGGAGATCGCCGAGCGGCTCGCGCTCGCAGCTCGGCAGCACCACCGCTGAACTGCGCAGACCGCGGCCGGCGAGGACGTCCGCCGTCGGCTGCCACCACCAGGCGCCGTCGCGGACGAAGGCGCCGTGGACGAAGAGGACCCGCATGGTGACAATCTGGCAGAACCCACCCGGACGAGTGACACAGTTCGCGGCGAGCGGACGAGGACTGGACAAACCGGAGGGCGAACACGAAGCTTTCGCGTGTTCTTCCGTGCCCGGCCGAATCAGAGGTCGTAACAGTGAATGCTGCCTGGGAACCCGTCTCCCGCGTCGCCGACGAACCCGCCTGGTACTGGGTGTATGACAAGCTGGGGTTCTGGCCGAGCACCTACGCGCACGCCTGGCCGGGCTTCCGCGAGCCGGCGCCGTCGCGGACCTGGGACCTTTCGCCGGGCGACCTCGACCGCGCGTCGGCCGAGTTCCGCCTGGGCCCGTATGCCGTCGAAGAGCACCAGGTCGCGGCCATCGCGCTCGCCGCGTTCCGCGAGGTCTGCGGCCCGGACGGCTGGCTGTGGGCCCTGCACTGGCAGCACCAGTCGTACCGCGTCCGCCCGCACCTGATGACCGAGGGCGCGCGCTGGCCGGTGCCGGTGTTCCCCCGCGCGGACTACCACCTGTTCCTGGCTTCGGACTTCTCGTTCGGCACGCTCGGCCACCCGTGGGAGCGCACGCTCTGCGTGTTCGGCGACAAGCTCGTCGCGGCGTTCGAGAAGCACGGCGAAGGCGTCCTGACGAACGTGCTGCGCCGCGACGGGAAGCCGTCCGCGCTGGCCCGCTGAGCTCGCCGTTGATCTCTTGCTACCGTTCTGCGGGTGTACGAGTATCACGGCTGGGTGACCATCCAGGCGACCGCGAGCGGCGACGACGACGCGGCGCTCCTGGAGCGCCTGGTCGACCGCGTGCACCGCGCGATCCGCGACGCGGGTGACTTCGACCTGGTCGACCTCCGCTGGAGCGCGGGCATGCCGATGCTCCACCTGGCGGGCTTCGACAAGCACGGCGGCCCCGGCCTCGAACTCCTCGACCTCTTCGCCCGGGTCGGCGAACTGGCGGCGGGCTCGTACGGCCTGCTCCACGTCTGGGACGACCAGGACACCGAGCACGACAACGAGTTCCGCGTCTACCGCATGGCCCGGGGCCAGGTCACGGAACGCGAAGACCCGCACCTGACCCCGGTCGCCCCGACGGTCCTGGACGTCTACGAGCTGTAGCCGGCTGCCTTTCGCACTTCAGCCGCGAGCTGTCCACAACCTGTGGCGGTTGTGGACAGCCGGGCCCGCAACGCGTTCCATCCCGGGCTTTGTCGGCAGCCGCCGATACGCTGGAAGCGGGGCCGCCCCCCAGGGAGGGCGGGGGCTGCCTACGCGCGGGGGTTGTCCGCCTTCGCCCTGCCCGCTGCGCCGCCCGAGGCAGCCGCCAGACACCCGCGGCCTGGCCACGGACGCGCGTCGTCCGGAAACTGGTCCGGCGGCACAGTCGCAGCTGCGACGGACCGCCCGGTCGGTGGAAGGCCGGTCCGCCGGGCGGTGCGGAACACGGCCGCGTCCCGCGCTGACCACCTGTGGCCCGATCGCAACCGGGCCTGAGTAGTACTGCTCAAGACACCCGCCCAACCCCGGCGAGACCCTCGTCACATGACGAAATCCGGAACGGCGTCCCCCACCACCACGGCCTTCTACATCCAGGCGGCCATCTCGTTCGGCCTGGCACTGGCAGCGGTCATCGGCGGCATCGCGTACCTGCCGGTCAACGGCTGGATCCGCGGTTTCCTCGCCCTCGGCGCGCTCTACCTGGTCACCTCCACCTTCACGCTCGCCAAGTGCGTCCGCGACAGACAGGAGGAGACCTCGGTGGTCTCCCGCGTCGACCAGGCCCGGCTCGACAAGCTCCTCGCCGAGCACGATCCGTTCAAAACCGCTGCCGTGTAGACAGAACTAGTGGCGCGGCACCCGCGGCCGGCCGCCCGGCTCCTGCTTCGGCGGCTTCTGGTCCGTGCCCGGGAACGTCGGCGCCGGCAGGTTGGCCTGCTCGTAGCGCGACAGCGTCAGCGGGCCCGAGGTGTCCGGGAGCACCGGCGGCTTCGCCTTGTGGTCGTCGAAGCGGAACGCCGACGTCAGGTCCCCGAAGGTGCGGCGGCGCCAGGCCGAGATGTTCGGCTCCGCCACCCCGGTGACCTCCTCCAGGAACCGCAGCGTCGACGTGTGGTCGAAGTTCTCGCTGCACACCCAGCCGCCCGCGGTCCACGGTGAGACGACGATCGCCGGCACGCGGTAGCCCGCGCCGACCGGGAGGCCGTTGCCCGGGGTGCCGCCCGGCGACGTCTTCGTGACGAACTCGCCGGGGGTGCCCGCCGGTGGTGTCGGCGGGACGACGTGGTCGAAGAGACCGTCGTTCTCGTCGTAGTCGAGGATGAAGACCGTCTTGGCCCAGACGTCCGGGTTGGCCGCGATCGCGTCGATCTTCGACGCGACGAACGCGGCACCTTCGGCGGGCGTGTACTGCGGGTGCTCCGACGCCGTCGAGGTGCAGATGATCCAGGAGACCGTCGGCAGCTTGTCGTTGCGCGCGTCGTATTCGAACTGGCCTTCGGGCCGGTGCGTGAGGCCGTTGACCGCGAGCGGCGAGTCCGCGGGCGCGTTCCGGAAGTTCGCGAACTGCTCCAGCATGTTGCAGCCGTAGGTGTCGCTCTGCTCGTACACCTTCCAGCTGACGCCGGCCGCCTGCAGCCGCTCCGCGTACGTCGTCCAGGTGTAGCCGCCGGCGGGGGCGTGGTTGTCGAGGATCGGGCCGCCGTGCGCGCCGTCGGGGTCGATCGTGCCGGTCATCCACATCATCCGGTTCGGCCAGGTCGGGCCGAACACCGAGCAGTGATAGCTGTCGCAGATGGTGAACGCCTCGGCGAGCGCGAACTGGAACGGCAGGTCCGCCCGGGTGTGGTAGCCCATGACGTAGGGACCGTTCTTGCCGTCGGCCTTGCGGTGGGCCGGCAGCCAGTTGTCCATCTTGCCGCCGTTCCAGGCGTCGTGCTGGACCTGCCAGGCGTGCGACGTCGACGGGATCTTCTGCGCGTTGGTCGCGTGGGTGTCCAGGTGGAACGGCAGCGCGTAGCCGGCGGGGTTCTCGGCGTCGGGCTGGTAGAAGACGGACCGGCCGTTCGGCAGCTTCGCCGCGTGCGGGTCGCCGAACCCGCGGACGCCGGACAGCGTGCCGAAGTAGTGGTCGAAGGACCGGTTCTCCTGCATGAGCAGCACGACGTGCTCGATGTCCTTGAGCGAACCGTGCTTGGGCGCGCCCTGGGCGAGCGCGCGCTGGACGTTCGGCGGCATGAGCGTGGCGGCAGCGGCGGTGGCGGCGGCACCGGCGGCCCCGCCGAGGAGACGGCGACGAGTCAGTTCGGTCATGCCCAGCACGATCTTCCCCGAGCATCACCCGAAGAGGTGGCATCTGCGAACGTGGCCGGAACACCAGATGAAAACGATTGCCGAACCGGCACAAACCCGGTGGGGAAGCGACGAAAGTCTTGTGACGGCGCTCACGCGCGAGCGGCCCGAGACAGCGAAAAGCCCCTGCTCGATGTTCTGAGCAGGGGCTTTTCGATCTTGAGCGGATGACGGGATTCGAACCCGCGACCCTCACCTTGGCAAGGTGATGCGCTACCAGCTGCGCTACATCCGCACTGCGTTGCTGTTGAGAAGTACTCTATACCCTCCCGAAACTGCTCCGATGAGCGGGTCCCGAAGTGCCCTGACCCGGTGCTTCGGTGTCACAGCTGGCGTACAAGGGGTGACGACGGCTGAATCCCTCCGTATGGTGTCCCCATTCGACCGAATGGGGAGACCTTCGGGGAGGAGGTGCCGGGCCGGATGACCGAGCTGGGCACGGCGCCGCCACCAGCGGCCTCGGAATCCGACGAGCAGGCACTGCTGCAACGACTTCGAAACGGCGAAGACGCCGCGTTCGGGGAGCTGTTCGAGTTGCACGCCGCCGCCGTCCGGAGACTGGCGCAGAGCCTGGCTTCCGACCGGTCCGAGGCCGAGGACATCACCGCGGAGACGTTCTTCCGCGTCCTGCAGGCCCTTCGCCGGGGCGCCGGCCCCAGGGACTACGTCCGCGCCTACCTCCTGACCGTCGCCCGCCGCGTCTCCTGGGAGTGGCACGGCGCCCGCCGCGACGTCCCGGTGTCCGACGACGAACTGACCTTCCGCGCCGGCGCGGGTGCCGACACGCACGCCCGCACGGCCGAGCACACGCTGATCACGACGGCGTTCACCAGCCTGCCCGAGCGCTGGCGGACCGTCCTCTGGCAGACCGAGGTCGAGGGCGAGCAGCCCGCCATGGTCGCCACCCACTTCGGGCTGAGCGCGAACGCCACCGCGGCGCTGGCCCGGCGCGCTCGTCAGGGTCTCCGTGCCGCGTACTTGCAGGCACACCTTTCGGTCAACCGCGGGCCGGACTCGTGCCGCGCGGTCGTCGAGAAGCTCGGCGGGTTCACCGCGGGCAGCGTGACCGGCGCCGAGGCCGAGCGGATCAAGGCGCACCTGCACGGCTGCCCGTCGTGCCGCGCGACCCAGGACGAGCTGCGCGACGTCTGTTCGTCGCTGCGCGCGCACGCCGGGGTGCTGGTGCTGCTGGTGCCGGCGGCCGGTGCCGCCGCGAGCGGCAGCGGCGTGCTGGCCGGGCTCGGCACGACGATCAAGGGCGTGCTGGTCGGCTCCAAGGTCAAGATCGGGCTCGCGCTGGCGTCGACCGCGGCCGTCGGTGCCGTCGGCGTCGCGGCCGGTCCGGTGCTGTTCGGGTCGGCGCCGGTGCAGGACATCGGGCTGACCGGCGGTGCGCCCGAGCTCGTCGTGGTGCCGCCCGCCGAGTCGCACCAGCAGCCGCCCCCGCAGCCGCAGCAGGACCCCCGGATCGGCATCGGGGTGCTCAACGGCCGCGGCACCGGGGTCAACGTCCCGGCGCGGCAGCGCGCCGGTGGCAAGCAGGTCGCGGCGAACGAGGTGCCGACCGTGCCGGGCGACGTCCCGGCCGGCGAGGCGAGCGGCGGCGACGGCCTCACCCCGCGCGACGACATCACGTCGTCGACCTTCAGCACGCCCGGCCACTCCTCGACGTCGCCGCGGCTCGACGCGACGACGAGCCCGCTCATGACCGTCACGACCGAGTCGACCGACACCGGCGTGCCGGAGGACGCGGAGGCACCCGAGCTGTCGCCGACCGCCCGTCCCGGCGCGTCGACGACCCCGTCCGGGGAGCCGAAGCCGAAGGACGATGAGACCGCGACCACCGAGCCGTCGACGACGGTGACGCCGACTTCCGGAAAACCCTGCCCGAGCAGCGCGTCCGCTGTCACTGGTTCGAGCGAACCGGCGCAGCCGACGTCGACCGCCGCTGAACAGCAGTGATCAACTTCGCCGGGTGGGATGTCCGGTTCATCCCTCGCGCGGGCGAGCCCGGGCACGGTAACGTTGTCCGTGCTCACCCTGCGGGCGCCCCGGGAGGCAACTGAATGAACCGGCTGGTACGCGGCGAAGACGGCCGCGACTGGGTGGTCCGTGCCCAGATGGAATGGCGCGCACCGGCGACGGCCGACGACTTCGAGCACGACGTCGCGGGCAGCTACGGCCCCGGCATCGCGATGATCGTGGTGACCGCGCTGCTGGCCGTGATCCTGGTCGTGTGGACGCCGAACGAGGTCAACATCCCCGCGTGGGTGCTGCTGGCCCTGCTGCTGGTGGTGCTGTTCTTCCCGTTGCGCTGGATCTTGCGCCGGCCGTGGACGGTCGTCGCGGAGACCGACGGCGACCGCGACCGGCCGTCCGAACGCTGGGTCGGCACGATCCGCGGCATGTTCACCGTGCAGGGCGAGGTCAAGAAGATTTCCAAGACGATCCAGCGGCACTCGCTGCCCGACTTCGACGGGCCGCTGCACCCGGTCGAATAGCGAGTACCGGAATTCGGCCGAAGGGGTGAAACTGGGAGCATGCCCGAACTGCCCGAGGTCGAAGCGCTGGCGCACCACCTGCGTGAGAACGCGGTCGGCCAGACGATCTTCCGCATCGATGTCGCATCGCTGAGCGTCCTGAAGACGGCGACCCCGCCGTGGACCGAGATGCACGGCCGCGAGATCACCGGCGCGACCCGGCACGGCAAGCATCTCGACGTCGTCGCGGGCGATCTGCACCTGGTCGTCCACCTGGCCCGCGCGGGCTGGTTGCGCTGGTCCGACGGCCTGGCCGCGGCGCCGCTCAAGCCGGGCAAGGGCCCGATCTCGCTGCGCGTGCACCTCGAGTCCGCCACCGGTCCCGGCTTCGACCTCACGGAGGCGGGCACGAAGAAGGGCCTGGCGGTGTGGATCGTGAAGGACCCGCAGGAGATCGCGAGCGTCGCGCGCCTGGGCCCGGACGCGCTCTCGCTGGACGCGGCCCAGCTGCGCGAGCTGTTCGCCGGCAAGAACACGCGGCTGAAGTGGGCGCTGACCGACCAGTCGCTGATCGCCGGCATCGGCAACGCGTACTCCGACGAGATCATGCACCGCGCGAAGCTCTCCCCGTACGCGACGATCGGCAAGCTCGACGACGGCGCGCTGGAGACCCTCGCGGAGGCGATCGTCGAAATCGAGTCGGACGCCGTCCAGCGCTCGGTGGGCCAGAAGGCCGCGCGCCTGAAGGGCGAGAAGCGCTCGGGCCTGCGCGTCCACGCGCGCACCGGACTGCCGTGCCCGGTCTGCGGCGACACGATCCGCGAGATCTCGTTCGCGGACAAGTCCTTCCAGTACTGCCCGACCTGCCAGACGGGCGGCAAGCCGCTGGCCGACCGCCGGATGTCGCGGCTGCTGAAGTAAAGATTCGCCCGTTCGGCCGCACGTACTGCGCCGCGCGTCGCTGCCTCCAGATCGTGACGTGGCGAAACTGCGTTCTTCCTGGCCATTCGCTGGAAGGAGTGGAACAGCGGGCGCTCTCCGCATGTTGCGGACAGTGACCGTGCCGGGCCGGTTCCGACTCTCGGTAGGGTTCGCTCCACCCTCGGTCATCACAGTTGGACAGAAAGTGGGAACAGGCCTTGCACCCGGTTGGTCGAGCGCAGAGCATGGACGCCGTGTCCGGGTTTCCGCTTGCGCAGATCGTTCCGTGGGGTCTGGCGGTGCTGCTCGGCATCGCGGTGATCGTGCTGCTCGTGAAACAGCGCAAACCGGCCAGCGTGGTGGAAGACGCCATGCTGCAGGCCGTGCACCGGATGTCGAAGGCCGCCCCGAACCTCCGTTCCGGGCTGGACGAGGACGCCGCCGACAAGATCACCACCCAGCTGCTGCAGATGCTCGACTGCGTCGCCGTCGGCATCACCGACAGCGAGGGCACGCTGCTGTCGTGGGACGGCGAGGCGAACGAGCACTACGTCGACCTCGTCGACGCGATCGGCGCGGCCATCCGCAAGCACCGCCGCGAGGTCGTCGCGCACGACCGGATGCCGTGCAACCACCGCGGCACCTGCCGGATGAAGACCGCCGTCATCGTGCCGCTGCTGGTGGAGGGCGAGACCGAGGCGGCGCTGATCGTCGTCGGCCGCACGCGCGGGCGCCTGGTGCAGATGGCCGACGCCGTCGCCCAGTTCGTCTGCACCCAGTTCGAGCTCGCGCGGCTCGACGAGTCCAAGCACCAGCTCCAGCAGGCCGAGATCAAGGCGCTGCGCGCGCAGATCTCGCCGCACTTCGTCTACAACGCGCTCAACACGATCTCCGCGCTGATCCGCACGGACCCCGAAGAGGCGCGAGAGCTGCTTCAGGACTTCGCCGACTTCACGCGCTACTCGTTCCGGACGTCGGGCATGTTCACGTCGCTGGCCGAGGAACTGCGCAACATCGACCGCTACCTGACCATCGAGAACGCCCGCTTCGGCGGCCGGCTCGAGGTGCGGATGAAGATCGCGCCCGAGGTGCTCAGCGTCGTCGTGCCGTTCCTGATCATCCAGCCGCTGGTGGAGAACGCGGTCAAGCACGGGCTGGCCAGCAAGCCCAGCGGCGGCTGCGTCACGGTGATCGCGCAGGACCACGGCACCGAGGCGCTGATCAGCGTCGAGGACGACGGCATCGGCATGGACCCGCGGCGGCTGCGGGACGTCAAGAACGCGCACAGCACCGGCGCGCACGTCGGGCTCGGCAACATCAGCCAGCGCATGCAGCAGGTCTTCGGCACCGACTACGCGGTGATGGTCGAGACCGCGCCGGGCGCCGGCATGAAGGTGACGCTGCGGGTGCCGAAGTTCGTCCCGGGCGTCCGCCCGAACATGCCGGATTACAGCGCCGACGCGGAAGCCGACGTCCCGGCCCAGGGCGGCCCGGCCCAGCTGAACGGCGCCGAGGTCAACGGCGTCAACGGCACGCGCTCCGGCATCCTCCCCATGAGCTGAATCCCGCTAGCCTGGGCGGTATGAGCGTTACGGACAAGCTGGCTTCGCGGATCCCGGTCCTCGCCGACCGGGTCGAGCGCAAGGACGTCGTGGCCGTGGTGAAGCTGCACGGCGTGATCACGCCGTCGCCATCGCCACTGGGCCGGGGCGCGATCAACCTGGCCGCCGTGGAGTCGGCCCTGACCAGGGCATTCGGCCACGACCGGCTGAAGGCGGTCGCGCTGCTGATCAACTCCCCGGGCGGCGCGCCGACGCAGTCCGGCCTGGTCGCGGAGCGGATCCGTCAGCTGGCCGACGAGAAGGGCGTCCCGGTACTGGCGTTCTGCGAGGACGTCGCGGCATCGGGCGGGTATTGGCTGGCCTGCGCGGCCGACGAGATCTACGCGCACCGCACCTCGATGGTCGGTTCGATCGGCGTGATCAGCGGCGGCTTCGGCTTCACGGGGTTGCTGGAGCGCTTCGGCATCGAGCGCCGCCTGCACACCGCGGGCGCGAACAAGTCGCGCCTCGACCCGTTCTCGCCGGAGAAGCCGGAGGACGTGGAGTGGCTGAAGAAGATGCACGCCCAGCTCCACGAGCTGTTCGTGAGCTGGGTCAAGGAACGCCGAGGCGAGCGTCTGGCCGACACGGAGGACCTGTTCACGGGTGACGTCTGGCTCGGCGCGAAGGCGCTGGAGCTCGGGCTGATCGACGGCGTGGGCAGCCTCCGCCAGATCGTCACGGACCGCTTCCCGGACGCGGAGATTTCGGTGGCGGAGCCGAAGAAGGCCCTGCTGGCGAGGCTCGGCATCGGCGCCCCGGCGGCGGCGTCGGCGGTGCTGGAAGCGGTGACGCAGAAGGCGGCCTGGTCCCGCTTCGGCCTCTGAACCCCAGTGTCCGGTTTGAGCACTTCCGGGCAGACTTTGTGACCTGGATCACCCAACCCCCGTAACGCCCCTGGAGTCGCGAAGGGGTATCAGGTCTCCTTGTCGACGGGCTTTGTTGTGAACGGCAACAAATCCGGTCGACAAGGAGGTCGTACCCGATGCCCCACTCCCGAAGACTCGCCCTCGGTGCCGTCGTCGGCGCCGCGCTCATCACCGTGCCCCTCACCCTGAACGCCGAAGCGTCGATCCCGCCGCCCGAGTCCGGCTGGACCACCGTCTTCGCCGACGACTTCACCGGCGGCGCGAACACGCTGCCCGCCGGCTCGAACTGGATCATCGACACCGGGCACGCCTACCCCGGCGGCCCCGGCAACTGGGGCACCGGCGAGATCCAGAACTACACGTCGAGCACCAGCAACCTGTCGCAGGACGGTGCCGGCAACCTCCGCATCACGCCGTTGCGCGACGGCTCCGGCAACTGGACCTCGGCGCGGATCGAAACCCAGCGCACCGACTTCAAGCCGCCCGCCGGCGGTGTCATGCGGATCGAAAGCCGGATCCAGATGCCGAACGTCACCGGCGCCGCCGCGCTCGGGTACTGGCCCGCGTTCTGGGCCCTCGGCGGTCCCTACCGCGGCAACTGGTGGAACTGGCCCGCCATCGGCGAGTTCGACATCATGGAGAACGTCAACGGGATCAACTCCGTCTGGGGGGTCCTGCACTGCGGCGTCAACCCCGGCGGCCCGTGCAACGAGACGACCGGCCTGCCCGCCAACCGCGCGTGCCCGGGCAGCAGCTGCCAGTCGGCCTTCCACACCTACCGCTTCGAATGGGACGCGAGCACCAGCCCGCAGGTGTTCCGCTGGTTCGTCGACGGCCAGCAGTTCCACTCGGTGAGCCAGAACCAGGTCGATGCCACGACCTGGGCGAACATGACGACCCACCAGGGTTACTTCGTGCTGCTGAACGTGGCCATCGGCGGCGCGTTCCCCAACAACAACTCCGGCACCACCACGCCGGGACCGGGGATCGTGCCCGGACGCCCGATGGTCGTCGACTACGTCACCGTCACCACCCGCGGCGGCGGCGGTGGTGGCACGACGACACCACCGACGACCACGACGCCCGGTGGCGGCACCAGCGCGTACAACACCATCCAAGCCGAGTCGTACGGCCAGCAGTCCGGTTCGATCACCGAGACCACCACGGACACCGGCGGCGGCCAGAACCTCGGCGCGCTGGCCAACGGCGACTGGGCGCAGTACCCGAACGTCGACTTCGGGAGCAGCGCGGCGACGAACTTCCAGGCCCGCGTCGCGTCCGGGGCGGCGTCCGGCGTCAGCGGGCTCATCGAGGTGCGGCTCGACAGCCGGTCCAACGCCCCGATCGGCAGCTTCGCCGTCGGCAACACGGGTGGCTGGCAGAGCTGGCGGACCGTCCCGGCGAACATCAGCGCGGTCACCGGCGTGCACAACGTCTACCTGACGTTCACGAGCGGCCAGCCCGCCGACTTCGTGAACCTCAACTGGTTCAAGTTCGTGCATTGAGGCAAGGGACCCGCGGCCCCGGTCGCGGGTCTCCCCACTTCAGGCAGACGGGGGCTGGACATTGCACTCGGCAATGGGCAGGATGCGTTTCACTGTGAGTGCTCACGATGACACCCGGAAGCTCGTGGTCCTGGCCGTGGACGACGAGCCGAACGGTCTTGACGAACTCGTCCACTGCCTGCGCAACAGCCCGCACGTGGCGAAGGTGTTCCCGGCGATCGACGCGTCCGAGGCGCTTCGGTTGCTGTCCACCGACGACCCGAGGCTACGCGAACGCAAGGACCGCGGCCTGCCGATCGTCGACGCCGTCTTCGCGGACATCGATATGCCCGGCCTGTCCGGCATGGAGATGTCGCGCGTGTTCGCCGCGCTGCGGCCGTCGCCCGCGCTGGTGTTCGTCACCGGCCACGCCGAGGAGGCGGTCAACGCCTTCGACCTCGGCGCGCTCGACTACGTGCTCAAGCCGTACCAGCAGGACCGCCTCGACCGCGCGATCACGCGCGTGATCGAGAAGCTCGCCTCGGCCGCCGCGCCCCCGCCCGGCGCCCTGGGCGGCGAGCCGGGCGTGAAGAACGACGACGAGGTCATCCCGGTCGAGCTGGCCGGCACCACCAAGCTCATCCCGCGCTCCTCGGTCCGCTGGGTCGAGGCGCAGGGCGACTACGCGCGGCTGTTCACCACCGAAGGCAGCCACCTGGTCCGCATCCCGCTGGCCCAGCTCGAAGAGCGCTGGGAGAAGGCCGGGTTCGTCCGGATCCACCGCTCGTTCCTGGTCGCGCTGCCGCTCATCACCGAGCTGCGCATGGGCCAGGGTGGCTACCAGGTCGTGATCGGCAACGAGGAGAAGGTGCTGCCGGTCAGCCGGCGGCACACCCGCGCGCTGAAGGACCGGCTGGTCGGTTCGGGCCGGAACGGCTGAGCCGGGACCGGTCATGACCGACGACTTCTACGAGCGTCTGCCGAACGGCGTGCGAGAGCCCGATCCGACGCTCGGCCGGCGCGTCCGCCAGCAGCGGCCGCTGCCGCAGCCGACGGACCGCGCCGTCGTCGAGTCGCTGCCGCCCGCGCCGGAGGACGAGCCGCCGCCGAAGCCGGAGCACCACGCGCGACCCAAGCGCGAGCGCGTGATCCTGGCCGACCCCCGCCGCGGCGCCGGCACCCTGCGGGCCCGCGTCGAGCTGGAAGAGCAGACCAGCTGGGGGAAGCTGCTCGTCAAGGACCACCTGGTGAAGGTGCAGCTGCGGACGGCGCTGCTGCTGGCCGGGCTCGTCGTCGTCGTGTTCGGCTCGCTGCCGGTGCTGTTCTACCTCGTGCCCGGGTTCTCCGAGCTGAGCGTGGTCGGGATCCCGGTGGCCTGGCTGATCCTCGGCGTGCTGCCCTTTCCGTTCTTGTTCGGCGTGGGCATTTGGTACAACCGGCTGGCCGAACGCAACGAACGCGCGTTCGTGGACATGATCGAAAACTAGTTTCCGCACGACTCGTGCGAGGATTCCCCCGTGCAGCTGAACCCGTGGGCGTTGACCGGCATAGTGCTGGTCGCCGTGGTGACGTTCTTCCTCGGTCACCGCTCTTCGCGTTCCGCCACGAGCACGCACGATTTCCTGGTGGCCCGGCGGACCGTCCGGTCGCGCCGCAACGCCGCCGCGATCTCCGGTGAGTACCTTTCCGCGGCGTCGTTCCTCGGCATCGCCGGGATCGTGCTCAAGGACGGCGCCGACGCGCTGTGGTTCCCGATCGGCTTCACCGCGGGTTACCTCGCGCTGATGCTCTTCGTCGCGGCCCCGCTGCGCCGGTCCGGCGCGTACACGCTGCCCGACTTCGTCGAAATGCGGCTGGGCTCGAAGGGCCTCCGCCGGTTCTCGACGGGGTTCGTGGTCTTCATCGGGATCCTCTACATGGTCCCGCAGCTGCAGGCCGCGGGCCTGACGCTGGCGACGATCCTCCCGGTGCCGGTGTGGGCGGGCGCGGTCGCGGTGATGGTCGTGGTGGCGTTCAACGTGATCGCCGGCGGCATGCGCGCGATCACCGTCGTCCAGGCCTTCCAGTACTGGCTCAAGCTGTTCGCGATCGCGGTCCCCGCGTTCGTGCTGTGCATGGTCTTCTTCGCCGGCGGCGGCCCGGACGGCTTCCGCCCGCTCGGCGCGGCCGCGCCGCCGGTGTTCCCCACCGACACCACGGTGGACGTCCAGACCGACGTCACCCTCACCGTCCGCGGCGACACCTACCTCTGGGCCTACGGCCGCACCGACAACGGCCCGGCCGCCGGGCCGACGCACTGGACCCCGCTGGCGCCGCACACGGTTTCCGAAGGCACGACGCTGAAGTTCCTGGCAGGCACGCCGGTGCCGGCTGTCAGTGACGCGATCGCGGACAACGCGAGCTGGCTGCACCCGGCGTCGGGCAGCCTCACCGACCTGCTCCAGACGTACTCGCTGATGTTCGCGACGTTCCTGGGCACGATGGGCCTGCCCCACGTGCTGGTCCGCTTCTACACCAACCCCGACGGCAAGGCCGCGCGCCGCACGACCGTGCACGTCCTGCTGCTGCTCGGCCTGTTCTACCTCTTCCCGACGCTGCTGGGCGCGCTGTCCCGGATGTACGTCCCGGAGCTGCTGGTCACCGGCAAGACGGACGCCGCGATCCTGCGGTTGCCCTCGGCGATGCTGCCGGGCGTCGGCGGCCAGATCCTCGGCGCGGTCACCGCGGCCGGCGCGTTCGCCGCGTTCCTCTCCAGCACGTCCGGGCTGCTGGTGAGCGTCGCCGGGGTGGTGTCGACCGACCTGCTGCCCGGGCGCGTCCGCGACTTCCGCGTCGCGACCGGGCTGGTCGCGCTGTTCCCGATCGCGCTGGCGGTCGCGTTGCGGCCGGAGGACATCTCGCTGTCGATCGGGCTGACGTTCGCGCTCGCCGCGTCGACGTTCAGCCCGCTGCTGGTGCTGGGCATCTGGTGGCGCAAGCTGTCCTGGCCGGGGGCGCTGGCGGGGATGTTCGTCGGCGGCGGTCTCGTGGTGGCCGCGCTGGCGGTCAACGTCGTGAGCGGCTACACCGGCGGCTGGGCACCGTGGTTCGTCAACCAGCCGGCGCTGATCACCGTGCCGGCCGCGTTCGTGACGACGTACTTCGTCAGCCGCGCCACCGGTTACGGACGCCCGGACCACGTCCACGACATCATGCTGCGGCTGCACGCGCCCGATCCGCTCGGTTTCATGCGGGACCGGGCGGTCGCACGATTCGGACAAGCCGAAGAAAAGACGCGAATCGCCGGTCGGGGTCGGCACCGCAAGTAATGCGCTGACAGTCAGTAAGAAAGTATTACCCGATCGAGGGATTACGAACTACACGGTCGACCCATACGTTCCGTTGGTTTCTACCAGTACGACCAGTACGAAAAACGGAAGGTGGAGATCCGCCGTGAGCAGCACCGAACACGACGTCGGTGGCGCGGAGCCGCAGACCGACTGGGAAAGCATCCAGGGGAGTCCTGAATTCACGGACCTGCGCCGCCGGTTGCGGGTGGTCGTGTTCCCGATGACCGCGCTGTTCCTGCTCTGGTACCTGCTGTACGTGTTCCTCGCCGACTACGCGCACGGCTTCATGAGCACGAAGCTCTTCGGCAACATCAACGTCGGCCTGGTCTTCGGCCTCCTGCAGTTCGTGTCGACGTTCGTCATCACGGGCCTTTACGTGCGCTACGCCAACCGGAAGCTCGATCCGGTCGCCGACGGAATCCGCGCCCGGATCGAAGGGGAGCCGGTCGAATGACACTCGCGGCGGGTGTGGAAGGCAGCAACTCCACCCTCAACATCATCATCTTCCTCGTCTTCGTCGCGATCACGCTGGTGATCGTGTTCCGGGCCAGCCGGAACACGAAAACGGCGTCGGACTACTACGCCGCCGGGCGCGCGTTCACCGGTCCGCAGAACGGCATCGCGATTTCCGGCGACTACCTTTCCGCGGCGTCGTTCCTCGGCATCGCGGGCGCGATCGCCGTCAACGGCTACGACGGTTTCCTCTATTCGATCGGCTTCCTGGTCGCGTGGCTCGTCGCGCTGCTGCTGGTCGCGGAACTGCTGCGCAACACCGGCAAGTTCACGATGGGCGACGTGCTGGCGTTCCGGATGAAGCAGACGCCGGTGCGCGCGGCCGCGGCCGTTTCGACGCTGGCCGTGTCGTTCTTCTACCTGCTCGCGCAGATGGCGGGCGCCGGCGGCCTGGTCAACCTGCTGCTCGGCATTTCCGGCGAGGCCGGGCAGGACATCGTGATCGCCGTCGTCGGCGTGATCATGATCCTGTACGTCCTGATCGGCGGTATGAAGGGCACCACCTGGGTGCAGATCATCAAGGCCGCGCTGCTGATCGTCGGCGCGTTCGCGATGACGCTGTGGGTGCTCGGCAAGTACGGTTTCAACCTGTCCGACCTGTTCCAGGCGGCCGTCGACAAGGGCGGCAAGGGCGGTGCGGCGCTGCTCGACCCGGGCAAGCAGTACGGCAAGACGGGCACGACGAAGCTCGACTTCCTGTCGCTCGGCATCGCGCTGGTCCTCGGCACGGCCGGCCTGCCGCACGTCCTGATGCGCTTCTACACGGTGCCGACCGCGCGCGACGCCCGTCGCTCGGTGGTCTGGGCCATCGTGCTGATCGGCGTGTTCTACCTGTTCACGCTGGTGCTGGGTTACGGCGCGGGCGCAATCGTCGGGCCGGACAAGATCTCGAAGGCGCCGGGGACGACGAACTCGGCGGCCCCGCTGCTGGCTCTGGAGCTGGGCGGCCCGGTGCTGCTCGGGTTCATCTCCGCGGTCGCGTTCGCGACGATCCTCGCGGTGGTCGCCGGCCTGACGATCACGGCGTCGGCGTCCTTCGCGCACGACGTCTACGCGAACGTGATCAAGAAGGGGCAGATCTCCACCGGCGGCGAGGTCCGCGTCGCCCGGATCACCGCGCTGGTGATCGGCGCGCTGGCCATCGCGGGCGGCATCCTGGCGAAGAGCCAGAACGTGGCGTTCCTGGTCGCGCTGGCGTTCGCGGTGGCGGCGTCGGCGAACCTGCCGACGATCCTGTATTCGCTGTTCTGGAAGCGGTTCAACACCCAGGGCGCGCTGTGGTCGATCTACGGCGGCCTGCTGGTCACGATCGTGCTGATCGTCTTCTCGCCCGCGGTTTCGGGCAAGCCGGTGGACGCCAAGACGGGCAAGAGCGCGTCGATGATCCAGGGCGTCGACTTCCACTGGTTCCCGCTCGACAACCCGGGTCTCGTCTCGATCCCGGCCGCGTTCCTGCTCGGCTGGCTCGGCACGGTCCTGTCGAAGGAGCGCAACCCCGCGAAGTACGCGGAGATGGAGGTGCGCGCGCTGACGGGCGTGGGTGCCGAGAAGGCCGTCCGGCACTGACGCTGTGCGGGGGCGTCTACCTCACGCGCGGGCAACGCCCCCGCATGGCAGCATGGAGATCGTGGTGAGCCCTGCTGAACTGCCGACCGCCGAGGTCCGCGACCTGCCCAAGGACGGCCTCGTGCTGCTCGACGTCCGCGAAGACGACGAGTGGGCCGCCGGCCACGCGCCCGGCGCGGTGCACATCCCGATGGGGGAGCTGCCCGCCCGCGTCGGCGAGCTGGCCGACCTGCCCGAGGACCAGCCGATCCACGTGATCTGCCGCAGCGGCGGCCGGTCCGCGCGGGCGGCCGCGTGGCTGAACCAGAGCGGCTGGGACGCGGTGAACGTCGCCGGCGGCATGGGCGCGTGGCAGCGCGAAGGTCGGCCGATGGTCGGCGAGCACCCCGGCATCGACCCCGAAGTGATCTAGCCTTGCAGCCGCCTCCGCCTGGGTACTGGCCGCGTCAGGTGCCGCCGCCTTCGGCGCAGCAGCTGCAGGGCCGGACGCTGGCCGCCCAGCCGGAGCCGTACCCGTACCACCGCCGTCCGACGCACCGGCCGAAGCTGCGCTGGGTGGCGACCCCGCCGCCGGGCGCGTGGCCGCGTCGCCGAGTGACTCCGCCCGAGCGGTACTACGGGCCGCCGTCGTACCCGGTCCCGCCGCGCTGGGGCTTCCCGAACCTGGTCTGGCGCCGCCCGACGTCGGTGCCCGGCACGGCGTCCGACGGGGTCCGCCCGATCGACCGGGTACCGGTGCTCAGCCGCAGCTTGACCGGCATCCTGTTCGCGTTCGCCGTCCTGGCCGTGGTCGCCGCGGGCGCTGAGGTCTGGCGGTACGTGCTGCTCGTCCAAGGCCGAGAATCCGCGCTGAACCGCTCGGTGGTGGCGTTTTCCGACGGCTTCGTGCTGACCGCCGGCCTGCTGGCCTCGATCCTCGCGCTGCTGCCCGCAGGGCTGTCGCTCTGGTGGCTGCTGGTCGCCCGCCGCGCGGCGGCGGACGTCTCGGGCGACGACCCGCCGCGGCCGGTGTGGCAGGTGCTCGTCGGCGTCCTCGTGCCGGTGGCGAACCTGCCGATGGCGCTGTCCATCGCCGGCGAGCTGGAGCACGCGGTGCTGGGCCGCCCCCGCGACGTCCGGCCGAAGCCGTCGCGGCAGCTGCTCGTGTGGTGGGGCGCCTGGCTGCTGAACTGGGTCCTGCTCGGCGTGACGATCGCCTGGCGGTTCCGCGACGACGTCCAGGCGATGGCCGACAGCGTCGTCCTGGTCGCGCTGACCGACCTGGCCGCGGCGTTCCTGGCCGTGCTGACCGCGCTTGTCGTGCGGCGTTTTTCGGCTCTGCTGGCGCCGTCGGACGCGCGGGCCGTGCGCTCGATGCGCGTGCTGAAGGTGACGGACGCCCCGGAGCCCGAGCTGCGCACCGCACGCCCCGCCGGCGCGGCGCGCTAGTACCCGCCCAACGCCGGTTCCAGCTGGTCGAAGGCCGCTTCCGCGGCCGGCCACAGCGCGTCGACGATCCTGTTCTTCGGCTGGTCGTCGAGGATCCGGTCGAAGACGTCCTGGAAGAGCACGCGCAGGAGCGTCGCGAGGTGCGCGGCGGCGAGCCGCGGCTTGAGGCCGTCGTCGGGGTGCCGCCGGGTCAGCAGCTCGGTCAGGGTCGCTTCGCGCTCGCGGTGCAGCTCGTGCAGCGCGTTCGTCAGGATCGGGCTCTGCCGGATCATGCGGGCGAAACCCTGGCCGGAGAAGCCGACCAGGGCGTGCTGGGCGTCAAGGGCCTCGAAGTAGAGCTCGCGCGTGTCGTCGAAGACGCTGTCGTGGATCAGCGACGTCGGCCAGGACGTGAAGTCCGCGCGGATGTCGAAGACCAGATCTTCCTTGCGCGGGAAGTGGTTGGTCACGGTCATCTTGGCGACGCGCGCCTCGGCGGCGATCTCCGCGATCGTCACGTCCTCGAAGCCTTCCTGAATGAACAGCTTCGTCGCGACGTCCGAGATGTTCTTCCTGGTCTCGTGCTTCTTCTGGGCCCGGAGTCCCTCGCTCATGGCGTCACCCTACTGGGTCGGACCCAATATTGTGCTTGACCCAGTAAGTGGGTCGGACCTAATCTGAGGTTCGACCTAATCTTCTGGGGGGTGGGTGTGACTCTGACCGCGGCTCGACCCGACGCGGCGCTGTGGCGGCTCGGCGGCGTCCTGATCATGGGCGCGGTGCTGTCGATCCTCGACGCGACGATCGTGACCGTCGGGATCGACTCAATCGCGCGTGACCTGGGCAGCCCGGTCACGACGGTGCAGTGGGTGGCCAGCGCGTACCTGCTCGCGGCGTCGGCGGCGATCCCGTTGTCGGGCTGGCTCACCGACCGCTTCGGCGGCCGCGCGGTGTGGTTGACGGCGGTGGCGATCTTCACGGCGGGCACGCTGCTGTGCGGGTTCGCGTGGTCGGCACCGGCGCTGATCGCGTTCCGGGTGCTGCACGGCTTGGGCGGCGGGCTGATGCAGCCGGTCGGCCAGGCGGTGTTCGCCCAGGCGGCGGGCCCGGCGCTCGGGCGGATGATCGGCGTGATCACACTGCCGGCGACGGTGGCCCCGGCCCTCGGCCCGTTGCTGGGCGGCGCCCTGGTGGCGGACTTCGGGTGGCGCTGGATGTTCTTCGGGATCGTCCCGCTGGGCGTGGCGACGTTCGCGGTGGCGCGCTCGGTGCTCCCGGCCTTTTCGCCGTCCGATGCGCGTTCACCGTTGGACGTCCGCGGGATCTTGCTGCTGTCGCCCGGTCTCGCGGCGTTCGTCTACGGCCTGGCCTCGAACGTGGTTGTCGCTTGGGTGGCGGGTGCGGTCCTGCTGCTGGCGTACGGCGTCCACGCGTCCCGGGCGCCGGCGCCGGTGCTCGACCTGAAGCTGTTCCGGGACAAGGGTTTCCGGGTCGCTTCGGCCAGTACGCTCCTGCTGGGCGCGTCGCTGTACAGCTCGATGTTGCTGCTGCCGCTGTACTACGAGCAGGTGGCGCACGCGAGCCCGTGGGAGGCGGGACTGCTGCTGGCACCCCAGGCCATCGGCTCGGCGGCGGTCCTCCTGGCGGGCGGCCGTCTCCTGGCCCGCTTCGGACCTCGCCGGATGATGCTGGCGGGCATCGGCTTGTCCCTGCTGGGCACGATCGCGTTCACCCAGCTCGATTCCGCGCCGAGCGGAGTGCTTTTGACGTTGTCGCTCCTGGTCCGCGGCGCCGGCCTGGGCGCGGCGACGGCACCCGGCATGACCACGCTGTACGGCTCGCTGGAGCGGTCCCGCATCCCCCGGGCGGCGAGCGCGTTCAACGTGATCAACCGCGTGGGCGGCTCGCTGGGAACGGCGTTGCTGGCGGCGATCCTCCACCGCGCGGCTTCGCCGCCCACCACGGCGTTCGCGACGACGTTCACGTGGTCGTCGGCACTGTCGGTACTCACCCTGATCCCGGCCGCGTTCTTTCCCACGAGGAGCCTCCGATGACCTTCCGCCTCTTGAGCGTCCACGCCCACCCGGACGACGAGTCCAGCAAGGGCGCGGCCACGCTGGCCCACTACGCGGCCGAAGGGGTCGACGTCCTGGTGGCGACGTGCACCGGCGGCGAACGCGGCGACATCCTCAACCCGGCGCTGGACACCCCGGAGAACCGAGCCGGCCTCCCGGCACTCCGCCGTCGCGAGATGGCGGCGGCCGCCGAGATCCTGGGCGTCCGCCAGCACTTCCTGGGTATGACGGACTCGGGCCTGCCCGCAGACGGTTCACCGTTGCCGGAGGGCAGCTTCGCCGCCCTTCCGCTGTCGGAGGCAGCGGAACCGTTGGTGGCGTTGATCCGCGAGTTCCGCCCCCAGGTGGTGATCACGTACGACGAAACGGGCGGCTACCCCCACCCGGACCACATCCGCACCCACGAGGTGACGCTGGAAGCGTTCAAGGCCGCCGCCGACCCGGCCCGCTACCCGGGCACGGGCGATCCCTGGCAGCCGCAAAAGCTGTACTACCAAGCAACTCTGAGCCGAGCCTGGTTCCAAGCCCTCCACGACGCAACCCTGGCGGCGGGCCTGGAGTCCGCGATGGCCGAGGTCCTTTCCGAACTCCCGGCAGAGGACAAGCTCAAGGTGACAACCCGAATCCGCTGCGAGCAGTACTTCGCTACCCGCGACCGAGCCCTCCTGGCCCACCAAACCCAGGTCGACCCAGCGCACCCGTTCTTCGCCCACTCACGCGAGATAGAGCGAGAAGCGTGGCCCTACGAGGACTACCACCTGGCTCACCCGACGGCGCCAACCACCGAGGAGACGGACCTGTTCACCGGAGTCACGCCGTGACTCGAAGCTCCCGCAACCCGCGAATCACGAACTCCGGCCGCCGCGGCGGAGTGCCGGCCAACCGCAGCCCCGGCACCTTCTCCGCCAACGCACTCAAAGCCGCGGCGATCTCCACCCGAGCGAGAGGAGCCCCCACGCAGTAGTGAATCCCGAGCCCGAACCCCAAATGCGCGTTCGGCGTCCGCCCGATGTCAAGCCGATCCGGCTCGTCGAACACCTTCGGATCCCGAGCCGCGGCCCCCAGCAGCGCACCGATCTTCTGCCCCCGCGAAACCTCGAACCCGCAAATCGACACGTCCTCGGTCGCCGTCCGTTCGAACAGCTGCAGCGGGGCGTCGAACCGGATCAGCTCCTCGACGCACGAATCGAGCAAGGAAGGATCCGCCACGAGCCGTTCCCACTGGTCCCGGTGCGTGAGCAGCGCCGTGATGCCGTTGCCGAGCACGTTGACCGTCGCTTCGTGACCCGCCATCAGCAGCAGCACCGCGGTCGCGACCAGCTCGTCGGGGGTCAGCTCGCTGCGCAGCAGGTCGCTGATGATGTCGTCGCCCGGCGACGAAGCACGCGAGGCGGCCACCGACCGGACGTAAGCGACGAACTCTTCAGCCGCCCGCTCGGCGGCATCGCGCCCCTCCTCGGGCAGGCCGTACTCGTACATCTTCACGATCGAGTTCGACAGCTCGACCATCCGCGGCCCGTCCGTACCGGGCACGCCCAGCAGTTCGGCGATCACCGCGACCGGCAGCGGCTGGGCGAGGTGCTCCAGGAGGTCCGCGCTGCCGTCGGCGGCGATGGCGGCTGCCAGGTCGTCCACCATCCGGGTGGCGAGTGTCGCGACCATCGGACGCAACCGCTGAACGTGGCCGCGGCCGAACGCGCCCGCGATCAGCCGCCGCAGCCGCGTGTGCGCCGGCGGCTCGTTCTCCAGCAGGGAGTTGCGGTGGAGCAGGTTGAACGACGCGAACCGCTCGAGCGGCTGCGCGTCCTGCCAGATCCGGCCCAGGCCGCGGTGGCGCAGCACGGCCGACGCCCCGGCGTGCGACACCGCCACGGCCAGGCCGAGCTCGTCGTGAAAATGGACGTCGCCCTGCTCGCGCAGTGCGGCGAACGCCGGGTACGGGTCTTCCAGGAACGCGGGATCGCGGGGGTCGAACACGTCGCGAGACTAACCCTTCGATAGCGTTCCAAGCCGAGCCAGAGGAGGCAGCAGTGGGCAAGGGCGCGCGCAAGAAGGGTCCCAAGCAGGCGTCGGACCGCAAGCCGAAGGTGCGCGACGTCTTCGTCGGCCAGCCGTTCGAGGGGCTGGCGGCGGAGCCCGAGCTGATCGCGCTGCGCGAGTTCGTGCCGTCCGCGACGGCCAAGCTGACCCTCGCCGACGGCGGCGACGTCACCCTCGGCACGGTCCTGCCGATGGCCGCGGCCGCGTTCGTCCGCTCCGACGGTGAGCGCTACCTCGGCCTCCAGGTGCAGACGCGCTCGTCGGACATCAGCCGCGACCTCGGCCGCTCGCTGAAGTGGCTCCTGGACGCCAAGGAGGGCGACGTCCTCGGCGTGCCGGACACGACGACCCCGCCGGCCGCCGACGAGCACGCCCGCCTCCAGGACCTGCTGACCCCGGGCGCCGAGCTCGACGTCACGCTGCACAAGGACTTCGCCTGGTGGCTCCCGGAGGACGCGGACGCCACCGGCGACGTCGCGGTCTCCCTCGAGCGCGCGAACGCGGCGATCATGCCGACCGAGCGTCTCGGCCACGGCGCCTACTGGGTCCTCGCCGGCGAGAAAGCGCACCTGCGCTGGGTCCGCCCGGAGCCCGAGAACCTGCTGCTCCAGGCCCTGGCCCGCCTATCCGCGGCGGGCGAGCTCGGCCTCGGCGAGGGCTCGCGCTACGCGGGCTCCTTCCGCGCGCACGGCCTCCTGGTCCCGGTGTGGGACCTCGACCCCGAGGCCCACGCCCGCGAGTGGGCAGAGGCAAAGGAAGCCCTGGGAACCCGCCTCGAGACGTCGCTGAAGTCCCTCGACACGGAGCCGTTGAACGCAGCAGAGCGCCGAGCCCGCGACGGCCTGATCGGCCGCCAGCTCACCCTCCGCTGACATAAGCAGAAGAGGACCGCCGCCGAGCCCCAAGCCCGACGGCGGCCTCGACCGCCCCAGCCACCCGCCGCACGGCCACCACGAGCCGCCGGCGACCGGCACCTGCCCGCGCCGGTCGACCCGGCCCCGCCCACGGCGACCGAGCCGACCGCGCTCAGCTACGGCGCCCCTGCGGCAGGCGGCCACCACGAGCAGCCCTGCCTGCGGCGGCCAACCCGGCCGCGCTCAGCGCCAGCCACCGCGCGGCGCATGCCCACCAAGCCGCAACCGACCCCGGCAGCCGCCCCGTCGGCTCCGCCCAAAGCCCGCAGCCTCGAAACTTTCGTCGGAAAGCACCGAACCGCAACCTCGTCCCAGTGACCGGAAAACCAGCTCAATGAGCGTTCAACCAGGCGTTATGTGGCGCACGAGACACCGCCACCGGAACGCCGCGGTGGGACGATTCTCCGCGTGATACTCCACATCTGCGGGGCGGCCGACTGGGCCGAAGTGGGCGAAGGCGGCGAATACCGGCCGCCGTCACTGGGGGATGTCGGGTTCGTGCACTGCTCCGACTTCGGGACCGCGCACCTGCCCGCCGACGCGCTCTACCGGGGCCGTACCGATCTGGTGCTGCTCGAGATCGATCCCGACCGGCTCGACGTGCCCGTCCGGTGGGAAGACGGCGAACCGCCGCATCCCGCCGGTGTTTGGTTCCCGCACGTCTACGGGCCGATCCCGCACTCCGCCGTCGTCGGGGTGCACGATTTCACCGAAACCGCGGATGGTGGCTTCCGGCTGCCCGACGCTCTCGCCCGCCGCTGAGGTGGGCAACTCATCACCCGTCCGGACGTCTTCGAAATCGGGCGGGAACGCGGGCAACCTGAGGGGGCTGTGATGCGTGTTGGGGAGGAAAGCGGCTCAACCCCGATGGGAGGCGATACGGTGACCGCTGCGGCACCCGTCTTCACCGGGGGAGATACCTGGGTGACCAGCGCAGGCCGAGGGAGGGCCGCGACGTTGCCGGGCGAGTTCACCGACTTCGGCGACTTCGTGCAGGCCACCCTGCCGGGGCTGCTGCGGTACGGCCACGCCCTCACCGGCAACCCGCACGACGCCGCGGACCTGGTCCAGACCGTGCTCGAAAAAATGGGTTCGCGCTGGACCTACGTGCACGAAAAGACCGGTGACCCGCTCGCGTACGTGCGCCGGTCGATGGCGAACGCGCACGTCAGCCGGTGGCGGCGGACCCGGCGGGAGAACCTCGTCGCCGATCTGCCGGACACCAGCCCGCACGTGCCGGACGACCCGTTCGAGCACGAGCCGCTGTGGCGCGCGTTACGAACGCTGCCGCCGAGACAACGGGCCGTCATGGTCCTGCGTTACTACGAAGGCCTGTCCGAAGCGGAGATCGCCGGCGCCCTCGGGGTCACGCAGGGGACCGTCAAGAGCCAGGCCAGCAAGGCGATCTCGTCGCTGCGGATGAAACTCACCGCGGCCGACATCCAAGGCGAAGGGAGTGACGCGGGTTGAACATCTCCGAGGACGAGCTGGAGCAGCGCCTGCGCGCGCTGTTCGCCGACGAGCGGCTGGACTTGCCGCCACCCCCGGACGCCGGCACGACCATCGTCGCCGGTGCGCGTCGCCGTCGGCGGCGCCGCCAGGGCGTCTTGGCCGTGACCGGGGTCGCCGCCGCCGTCGTCGCCGTCTCGGGCGGGCTCACCATGCTGCACCTCCACGGCGAGGACGGCACCGCGGTGATGTCCGCCGACGGCTCCTCCATCAGCGTCAAACCGCCCGAGAACCTCACGGCCGGCCGGCAGCCCGACCCCTCGGTCCCGGGCCCGACCAGCACCCAGGACATCCAGGTCTCGGTCCCGCCCGCCTCGCCGACGTCGAAGGCCTCGCGGCCGCCGTCGGCCCAGCCGTCGTCGAAGCTGCCGCCCGTGCTCAGCGGGCCGCTGCTCGACGCGGACGGCTTCGGCACCATCAAGCTCGGCATGTCCGAGACCCAGATCGCCGCGCAAGGTGTCACGCTCAGCGACGCGCAGGCCGGCGGCAGCTGCACCGTCTACACGGCGCAGGGCGGCGGCGTGCCCGCGGCCGCGACCGTGGTGGTCTCGAAGGCGCTCGGGCTCGCGGTCGTCACCCCCACGCAGGCGGCGCACACCGCCGAGGGCATCGGCGCCGGGTCGACCAAGGACCAGGTGCTCGCGGCCTACCCCGGGGCCAAAGACGAAACCGGTGGGGTCGTGGCCGCGGTCACCACCGGCGCCGACTTCCACTTCCGGCTCGAGGGCTCCGGGGTCGTGCAGACCAGCCTCGCGGCGGTCAACCAGGACTGCGCCGGCTGACACGCCGGCCGCATGCGGAAACCCGGGCTATCCACAGGGGGAGAGCCCGGGTTTCCGGCTTTTAGAAGTACTACAGTCACCAGTGCTTACAGGGCCCCGCCGGCCACCGGCGGCATCCCGGAGTCGCGGCCGCCGTCGCCGACCGACTCGCGGTAGAGGTGGTTTTCCACCTCGAACAGGTTGCCGTTCGCGCGCTTGACGACGTTCAGCAGCGTGTTCATCTGCGAGATCTCTTCGACCTGCTCCTTGAGGAACCACTGCGTGAACTGCTCGCTGATGTAGTCCTCTTCGGCGCGCGCGGCCTTGGCCATCGCGGAGATGTCCGTCGCGACGTCCTTCTCCTGCTCGAGCGCGAGCTCGATGACCTCGGTGACGCCGGAGAACTCGTTGCGCACTTCGCCCGTGCCGGGGATCTCGACGTGGTGGTCGCGGTCCAACATGTACTGCACGAGCGCCATCGCGTGGTTGCGCTCTTCGACGGACTGCTTATAGAAGTGCTTCGCCAGCTGCGGCAGGTCCTCGGCGTCGAACCACACCGCGAGCGCGATGTACTGCTGGGACGCGTTGAACTCGTTGTGGATCTGCGCCTGCAGCAGTTCGAAGAACTTCGAGCGCGGTTCTTTCTTCTTGGTGAGGGCCATGTAGACCAGAATAGATCAAGATTGGCGCGAATGCCACTCATGACTGGTGATCTCGACCCTATTAGGGTTACCATTCCTAAAGAAGACGAACCTTATTTAAGTAAGCCTTCCCTAAATTGTCAAATCCATTTAGGGAAGGCTTACTTCATTTACTTCAACGGTTCACGGCGGATCGGGCACGACATGCACCGCGGCCCGCCCCGCCCGGAGCCCAGCTCCGAACCCGCGATCGGCAGCACCTCGATGCCGGCCGCTTCGAGACGCTCGTTGGTCTCGACGTTCCGCTCGTAGCCCACGACCACGCCCGGCGCCAGGGCGAGGGTGTTGTTGCCGTCGTCCCACTGCTCGCGCTCGGCCGTCACCGGGTCGAGGCCGGTGTCGATGACGCGCAGCCGGTCGATCTCCATCGCCTCGGCCGCGGCCGCCAGGAACGGCGTGGGGCCCGCGACCTTGACGCCGCCGTCGCCGGTCGGCCGGATGGTGAACGCCGTCAGCGAGTCGCGCGCCAGCGGGTACATCACCACCGCGTCGGCGTCGACCATCGTGCACACCGTGTCCAGGTGCATGGTCGCGCGGGACTGCTCGATCGGCACCGCCAGCACGGTGTGCGCGATGCCGTCGGCGAACACCGACCGCGCGAGCGACTCCGCGCCGGCCGCCGTCGTCCGCTCGCCGACGCCGATGGCGAGCACGCCCGGCGCCAGCAGCATCACGTCGCCGCCCTCGATCGGCGCCGAATGCGCGCCGTACGCGCGGGCCGCGTGCCGGAAGTACGGGTGGTAGGCGTAGATCAGGTCCAGCACCGCGGTCTCGCGGCGACGCGCCGGCATGGTCAGCGACGAGATCGCGACGCGGTCGGCGATCCACGCCGAGGAGTCGCGCGTGAACAGCAGGTTCGGCAGCGGGTCGACGGCGAAGTCGTGCGGGTGGTTCATCATCCGCACCAGCGACGCGCCCTCTGCGGACGGCAGCTCCTCGAACGTCATCCCGGCCATCAGCACTTCGGCGAGCCCGCCCGCGTCGACGCCGGAGAGGTGCGACCGCAGCGAGTCGGCGAGGTCGCCGCCGAGGCGCCGGTCGTCGACCGCCGCGTGCACGCCCGCCGCGTGGGCGCGGTCGTCGTCCAGCGCCGTCCGCAGGGCGTCGGCCAGCAGCAGCACCTCGACGCCGCGGCTGCGCAGCACCTCGGCGAACGCGTCGTGCTCGGCCTGGGCCCGGTCGACCCACGGGATCGAGTCGAAGAGGAGCTGGTCGTTGTTGCGGGGCGTCAGCCTTTTGAGCTCGTTGCCGGGCCGGTGCAGCAGCACCGCGCGCAGGGGTCCGACTTCGCTGTCCACCCGGGGAGGTGCCGTTTCGTCGATCACCCCCCGAGCCTAGTCAGGGCAACCAGGAAACGTGACCTTTGAGCAGCGAATATCCGACGAAAGAAACGAAGTCGAACAGCGTGTGCGCGGCGACGAGCGGCCACAGCCGGTTCGTCTTCTGCCACAGCCGCCCGAAGATCAGGCCCATGACGAAGTTCCCGACGAACCCGCCGAACCCCTGGTACAGGTGGTAGGACCCGCGCAGCACGGCGGCGCCGAACACGGCGGTGTTCTCCCGGACGCCGAGCTGCCGCAGCCGCGTCAGCAGGTACCCGATGACCAGGACCTCTTCGGCGAAGGCGTTGCCGAACGCCGAGAGCGTCAGCGTGATCGGCCGCCACCACGTGTCGCCCAAAGTGGACGGTTGCACCGCCAGGCTGAAGCCCAGGTGGTAGGAGAGGAAGTACAGCCCGAGCCCGGGGATCCCGATCACCGCGGCGAGGCCGAGCGTCAGCAGCGTGTCGCGGCCGGGCGACCGGCGGTCCAGCCCGACCTGGGCCATCTTGATGCCCGCGCGCCACAGGAAGTACAGCCCGAGCGCGCCCCACCCGACGAGCTGCGCCGCCGAGAGCAGCTGCTTCAGCAGGTCGATCAGGCTCGCCGCGGCCTGCGGCACGTTGAGCTGGACCTGCTGCTGGGCCAGCGGCACCGGCTGCAACAGTGAGTCCACAAGGGACAGCAGGCTGCGCACGCCGGACAGCCCGAGCGTGATGCCGAAGACGATCAGCAGCTCGACCTTGACCGCCCGGCGTTCGACCGGGTCTTCGATCGCGCCGGGGAACTCGGGGCGGGCCGGGGCCAGCCACGATCGCGCGGTGAACGTCATGCCCGCACGCTACCGTCGGGACATGCCGAGGAGCATCGCCACCAACGAAACCGTCGACCGCGCCGCGCTGGTCGAGTTCCTGTCCACCCGCCATCGCGCGATCCTGCTGACCACGAAGGCCGACGGCGGCCCGCAGCTCTCGCCGGTCACGTGCGGAGTCGACGCCGAGGGCAGGCTCGTCATCTCGACCTACCCGAAGCGCGCGAAGATCGTGAACATCAAGCGCAACCCGAAGGTCTCCGCCTGCATCCTCTCCGACGAGTGGAACGACCAGTGGGTCCAGCTCAACGGCACCGCCGAGGTGCTGGACATCCCGGATTCCGTCGAGCCGCTCGTGGACTACTTCCGCGCCATTTCCGGCGAACACCCGGACTGGGACGAATACCGCGAAGCCATGGTCAAGCAGGGCAAGAGCATCATCCGCGTGACGATCGAGAGCTGGGGTCCGCTCGCCAAGGGCGGTTTCCCCGCCGAGCTAGCCTGACGCGCCCCCGCGCAGGAACGGGCAGCCGACGAGCCGCCGCAGCTCCATCGCGAGCTGCGGCGGGCTGTCGACGGACTTCGAGAACGCCAGCCGGACGTCGTGGTCGCCCGCGTCGGACTCGACGCGCAGCCGCAGCCCGAACCGGTCGAGCCCGAGCGGACGGATCCGGCCGCCCCGCAGCTCCGCCGGCAGGTGCTTGGCCAGCTGCTCGACGACGTCGGAGTGGTCGCTTTCCAGGTGCCGCAGCCACTGGGCCTCGTAGTCGTGGAACGGGTCCGGCGGCGCCGCGCTGAACGTGTGCGGGCGCAGCGAATGCGTGCCTTCGGCGTCGGCGAGCACGAGCGACGCCGGGGTGAGCCGCAGCAGCGTGACGCCGTGGCCGACGTCGAGCAGGCGTTCGTCCGGCCGTGACTCGGCGATCGCCACCGCCCGCGCGCGGGCCGACACCGGCGAGAGCGGCCGCAGCCAGCCGGTGATCCACAGCAGCCCGCGGATCGGTTCGCGCAGGGCGACCGGCGCCTGGTCGGCGAGCTCGACCATCACGGCCAGCTCGCCGCGCTGGGTCTGCTTCGCCGCGTTGACCATCGGGTGGTCGTCGGGCAGCAGCACGCTGACGCTGCCGCTGTGGTGCACGTGGTGCAGGACCGGGACGACGCGCTCGCCGTCGAGGCCGGCGCGTTCGCAGGTGGGCAGCAAGGACGCGGGACCGTTGCGGGTCGCGATCGTCTTGGCGCGCTCGGCGGGGTTCGGCGCCGGCGGGCGGCGGATGGATGTCGGGGCCTCGGTCACGGCTCACCTCCTACTTAGGTGAGCCTAACCTGAATCCTGTGGTCTGGATAGTCGCCCGTTCGCGGTTCGGGTCACGCGGTGCTCCGCTGAACGGCCCATCCGGTAACGCCGATGTGCGGAATTTCGAAAAGGCCGGTGACAACGCCGAAACGGTGGGGGCCCAGCCGTGCAGATCGTCCCGGTACCCGAACGCGTCCCCGCGTTCGAACTCGACCCCGCCATGCCGTCCGGCGCGCTGCCGATCTTCGGCGAGTACCTCGACCGAATCGGCCGCAGCGCCGGCGACCGGCGGCTGCTGACCTGGTTGTTCCTGGCCTTCGGGGTCGCCCAGTTCGTCACCGGCGCGGGGGTCGCCCTGCCGCTCGGCACGCTCGCGCTGGCCGGGTCGATCGAGGTGTGGTGGTTCTGCCACGCGTACGCCAGGGTGCCGGAAACGCGGCTGAAGCGGGAAGCGTTCCGGCAGGTGGACATCGCCGCCGACGGGCTGGTCGCGGCCGGGCGGACGGTCGGGGTGCGCCTGCCGGACGGCCGGTGGCTGCGCGTCCGGCTCGACGAGGCGTACCGGTTGCTGGTCGCCGGGCACCGCCGGGTGTGGCTGCTGGGCCGGGGGCCGAAGGTGTTCGTCGGCTTCTCCGGCGTGGTGCGCGTCCGCCGGGCGCGGATCCACGACACGCCGCCGGCGGGTGCCGTGGCGATCGCCGCGCCGCCCTGGTCCGGTTCGCCGCGGCTGGATCCCGTGCTGAGCGCGCACCGCCGTCAGATCGCCCGAGAGCTGCGTGCGACGGCGGCGTTCCTGCTGGTCCTGGCCGGGTTCGCGCTGTGGGTCCGGCTCGACTTCCCGGCCGTCGGGTGGGCCGCCTGGCCGTTCGCGGCGGGCGCGCTGCTGAGTGCGGTGGCGGCTGTGGCGCGGTCGTTCGCCCACGGCCGTCCGCTCCCGGCCGAGCACTGGACCGAGCTGCGCGCGGTCCTGGACGGCCCGGTCCGGATGAGCCGCCGCGGCGGCGCGGCCCGGCTGAGCGGCCTGACGATGCTGGCCGACGGAACGGTGGTCGGCTTCCGCCTCCCGAAGGCGGACCCGTCGATGGCGGCGAACATCGCGGCGACCGGCCGGCTGTGGATCGCGGGCGTCCCGAAGCCGGGCGCGGCGAAGACGGGCGTGCCGGGCTACCCCGTGCTCGGCACGGTCTGGCTGGGCTGAGCCCAGCTCGGCCGCCAAGCGTCGGTGGCGCGCTCGTTGTCCGCGAAGTGACGCCGAAGCGCGGCCAGCCCGAGGTGCGCGTTGTCCCGGCGCCAGACCAGCGAGTGCGGGTACACCGGCGTCGGGTCCTCGATCGGCACGCGCCGCAGGTCGTGCCCGGGCGGCCACAACACGCGGCTCCCCGCCCCGATCAGCGTCGCCACCTCCGTCGACTCCGCGATCGTGTCCAGCACGACCTCGGTGCCGAAGTTCGGTCCGGCGGCGTCGATCGACAGGCCGAACGCGGCCGCGAACTCGGCGTAGTAGGCGCCCCACTCGGTCCCGGGCACCACGCCGGGCAGCCAGAGCCGGTGCCCGGCCAGCTCGGCCGGGGTCACCGAAGACCTGGCCAGCGGGTGCGCGGGGCCGCACAGCAGCTCGATGGGCTCGTCGAACACCCACTGCGCGGCGAGGTCTTCGGGCAGCGCGACGACCGCGCGGAAGGAGGCGTCGACCGAGCCGTCCCGGACCGCGGTCGTGTCGAAGAGGGTGACGACTTCCAGCTCGATGTCCGGGTGGGCCTCGTGGAATTGGCGCAGCAGCGAGGCGGGACGCAAGCGCCGGCCGATGACGTCGACCCGCAGCGGCCCGCCGCGCACCGACGCGAGCGCTCGCAGCTCGGCGCGGAGGAGTTCGCGGGCGTGCGGGAGGAAGGCGCGCCCGTCGCCGGTGAGCACGGCGCCCCGGGCGGTGCGGGTGAACAGCCGCGCGCCGAGCGACTTCTCCAACGCGGCGATGCGCTTCGAGACGGCTTGCTGGGTGACCGCGAGCTCGGCGGCGGCATCCTGGAACCGCCCGGCATCCGCGGCGGCGACGAAGGTGCGCACGGCATCGAGGTCCACAGCGGTCGACTTTAGATTCACAACGCGGTGTTGTGGCTCGCCGCCGGGTGGGTTGTGTGCCGGGCGTGGCGGTGGTTCGCGGCGCTGTCGGCTTACGGCTGCAACGCGGTGTGGCTCGCCGCCGCGCCGGTTGTGTGCCGGGCGGGGAGCACGCGGCAACGCGGTGTCGCTAGCTGCCGGTTGAGTTGTGTGCCGGGCGTGGCGGTGGTTCGCGGCGCTGTCGTCTTGCGGCGACAACGCGGTGTTGTGGCTCGCCGCCGTGCCGGTTGTTTGCTCTGCGCCGCCTCCCCCGCTTTGATCTCCTCCGTGATGCGCGGGCGGTCGCTGGGGCCGCGATTCCGGTGGCTCTGGTCGGCGTACGCGGTGAGCGCGTTCGGCACCTGGCTCGGCTTCGGGGCCTTCCCGATGCTGGCCATCCTCGTGCTCCACTCCGGCCCCGCCGCCGTCTCCGCGCTCGCCGCCGTCGGGCCCGCCGTCGGGGCGCTCGTGGCCGTTCCGCTCGGGCCGTGGGTCGACCGGCGGCGGAAGCGGCCGGTCATGGTCGCCATGGACCTCGTGCGGTTCGCCGCTCTGATCAGCGTGCCCACCCTCTACGCCTTGAGCGAGCTCACCTTCGCTCAGCTGCTCGCCGTCTCGGTCGTCGTCGCCGCGGCCGACATCACCTTCACCTCGGCGAGCGGCGCCTTCCTCAAAGGGCTTGTGCCACCCGAAGACCTCCTGCTCGCCAACGGCCGCTTCGAATCGACGAACTGGACGGCCACCGCGCTCGGCCCGCCGCTCGGCGGGGCCGCGTTCGCGCTCTTCGGCCCGGTGACCTCCGTCGCCGCCAACGCCGTCAGCTTCCTGCTCTCCGCACTCGGCCTCCGGGCGATCGGGGGAGCCGAATCGCACCCGCGGCAGACCACTCGCCTGCGAGCGCGCGACCTGGCCGCCGGGTGGCGCACGATCCTCACCCACCCCGGGCTGCGGCCGCTGTACTTCAACGTCCTCCTCTTCAACGGCCTGATCATGGGCACCGAGCCGCTGCTCGCCGTGCTGATGCTGAACCAGCTCGGGTTCACGCCGTGGCAGTACGGCCTCGCGTTCGCCGTGCCGTGCCTCGGCGGGCTCGCCGGCTCGCGGCTGACCCCGCGGCTCGTCCGGCGGTTCGGCCGGCACCCGGTCCTGCTGACGTCGGGTGCGATCCGCGCGTGCTGGCTGCTCGCCCTGGCCTTCATCCCGAGCGGGGCCGGCGGGCTCGCGTTCGTCATGCTCGTCGAACTCGGGCTGATCGTCTCCTGCAGCGTGTTCAACCCCGTCCTCGCGACCTACCGGCTCGAGCAGCTCCCGGCGGACCGCGTCGCGAGCACGCTCTCGGCGTGGTCGGTCAGCACCAAGGCGTCGATCGCCACGCTGACCGCGCTCTGGGGCGTGGTCGCGAGCTTCACCGGTCCGCGCGTCGCGATCGGCGCCGCCGGCGTCCTGGTGCTGGTGACGCCGTTGCTGCTGCCGCGTCGCGACCGGACGGCCGTGGCCGTCTAACCCAGCGGCTTCCGCGTCGCCTGCTCGGTCTCCAGCACGCCCTGCCGGATGCCTTCCAGCTGGTCGCTCAGCTCGCGCACGGCGCCGGTGTCCACGGCGACGTCCGTGGTCGCCGCCGTCAGTTCCGCGACCCGCGCCACGAGGCTGTCCAGTCCGAGAGCGCCCGACTGCAGCTGCGCCAGCAGCTTGTCGCGCGCGCCGGACAGCCGCGCGTGGACGTCCTGCTGGGCCTGGACCGCCGTCAACGCCTGCTCGAGGTCACCCCGGACCTCCTCGCGCGCGGAGGAAAGCGACTGCTCCAGCCGACGTCGTTCGCGCGTCACGGCGTCGAGGTCGACCCGCGAAAGGGCCTTCCCGGTCGCCGACGCGCGGCCGGCCAGCCGCCGCAGCGTTTCCAGGGTTTCCTGGACCACCGGCTCCATGTCCGCGACGCGGTCGGCGAGGGGACCGGAGTCGAGCGACGAGCTCAGCGACGTGAACCCGTCCGCCGCGCCCTCGGCCCGGCGCAGCCAGTTCTCCTCGTCGGAGCCCGGGGCGACGTCGAGCACCCGCGCTTCCCGCCGCTGCGGTGCCGGCTCCCGGCCCACCGAGGCCACGCCCGCGCGGGCGAGCAGCACCGCCACGCCGATCAGGACGGCGACGAGCACCGGCAGCTGGACGGCCCAGGCCACCCCGGCCGACGTGGCGGCCAGCAGCAGCCCCCACGGTTCGGCGAGCTCACGGGCGAACTTCATGTCAGAAATTCGAGATCACGGAAGTGAACACCTGGTTGATCGAGTCCGGTTTGGACGAATCGTACTCCGATCCTTCGGTCGCTTCCGCGATCTGCTTCAGCACGCCCTGGTCGGCGTCCGAGCCGTAGGCGATGGTGAACAGCCGGACGGTTTCCGCGTTGCCCTCGGGCCGCAGCTGCGGCAGCAGGTGGTCGAGGTCGACGCCGCCGGAGTCCTCGTTGCGGCCGTCGGTCAGCACCACGACCGCGTTGATCGCCGCCGGGTCGATGTGCGCCTTCAGGTACTCGTACGCGGCCTGCGACGAGTCGTAGAGCCCGGTGCCCGCCTGCGGCGTCAGCCCGCTCAGCCGCATCGCCAGCGTCTCCTTGCCGCTGGTGCCGAGCGCCTGCACCGGGACGAGCTCCTGGTAGTCCTTGTCGCCGTCGAGGTGGGTGGAGAACTGCCAGAGCCCGACCTGGTCACGCGGCACGAACTGGCCGAGCGCGTCGATCGCAGCCTGCTTGGCCAGGTCGATCTTGCTCTTGCCGGTGCCCTTGACCTCGTCGCCCATCGAGCCCGAGACGTCCACGACCAGCAGCACGTTCGCCTTCTTGCGCAGCTCGGTCCACGACGCCAGCAGCTTCGACAGCACGGTCGGCGACGGCGGCCGGATGAAGTTGATCTTCGCGTCCGGCTGGACGCCGTTCTGGGTCGTCGCCTGCGGACCCGGCTTGCCCTCGAACGAGCGGAAGCCCAGCGCGGCGAACCGCTCCTGCGTGTCCGGGCCGCGCAGGTAGCCGAGGAAGTCGGCGGCGATCTGCTTGCGCGTCGGGTCGGCCCAGTTCAGCGTGACGAACGGGTGGTCGGAGTTGAGCGTGCCGTCCGCCGGGTAAATCCCCACGAGCGGCACCTTCGGGGGCGCGTGCTGGCCCGCCTTCGCCGGATCGGTCGTCGGGTTGCCCTGGTTGTAGCCGATCAGGGAGTTCTCCTCGACGGTGACGGCCGAGATGTAGGACAGCGCCGCGCCGCGGTCGTCGGCCTTCTGCAGGTTGGTCAGGAAGGTCAGCGTGTTGTCGCCGTAGTGCACGATCGCCTGCTCGATGTTCGAAACGAACTGCCTGGCCTCGGGCTTTTCGAGCGCGGCGGCGGTGAGGTCGGACGACGTGCCGGTGGCCGCGTAGTACGCGCCGATGGTCGCGTTCAGGCCCGCGGTGGAGATGTTCGGGTTCGTCTTGCCCAGCCGGAACTTCCCCCACTCCGGGTGGCCGTACTTCGCCCAGCCCGCCGGGTCGGTCGCGAGCGTGGCGAGGTCCTTCCAGCCGATCGGCTTGGCCGGCCAGCCCAACGCCTCGGCCATCGGCTTCGGCATCGCGACGGTCAGCGGCGAGTTCGCGATCGACTGCGGGTCGCCGTCCGGCACGATCGACCCCGTGTCGCCCTTCGCGTTGACGCGCAGCAGGTTGACCCAGCCACTCGCGGCCGGCGTCCAGACGTCCGGGCGCGGCCCGTCGGTGGCCTCGTTCCAGCCGTTCGCCAGCGCCTGCATCGCGATGCCGGACGATTTCGACTTCACCATTACGTCGACGCAATGCCCGGCGACGGTCCGTCCGGAGTAGACCTTCGCGGCCTCTTGGACTATTCCGACCTTTTCCGGGGAAGACGCCACGTTCAGCGCGATGGCGTCCGAGCCCGTGCATTTCGGTGCGTCCGCGTCGTCGCTCGAGCCGCTGGTCCAGGCCCGGATCCCGATGATCAACCCGGCGGCGACCACGATCGCGGCCACGAACGGGAGGATTTTTCTCTTGCGCCGCGCTGGTTGGGAATTGATCATCGAATCCTCCCCGTTCCGCCACCCGGAAACACCATTATCGGGCAGCGGAACGAGAAGGGGACGGTATTTTGACTATCGCTTAGGGCCGCGGCGCGACCACGTCCACGCGTAGCCGGGGTCCTCGGACGCGTCGGCGGCCTCGCCGAGCTCCAGCGGCGCGAACGTGTCGACCATGACGGCGGTCTCGTCGAAGAACTCCGCGCCGATCGACGCCTCCGCCGCGCCCGGCTGCGGGCCGTGCGTGAAGCCGGACGGGTGCAGCGACAGCGAGCCGATCCCGATCCCCGAGCCCTTGCGGGCCTCGTAGTTGCCGCGCACGTAGAACATCAGCTCGTCGGAGTCGACGTTCGCGTGGTTGTACGGCACCGGGATCGAGTCCTCGTGGTAGTCGACCTTCCGCGGGCAGAAGGAGCAGACGACGAAGTTCGGGCCCTCGAACGTCTGGTGCACCGGCGGCGGCTGGTGCACGCGGCCGGTGATCGGCTCGAAGTCGTCGATGTTGAACGCCCAGGGGTAGAGGCAGCCGTCCCAGCCGACGACGTCGAAGGGGTGCGTCGCGTACGTGTAGCGCGTCAGGCCCGCGCGGTGGCGCACGAGGACCTCGACGTCCTCGCCGTCTTCCAGCAGCGGCTCGGTGGGCCCGCGGACGTCGCGCTCGCAGTACGGCGAGTGCTCCAGGAACTGCCCCTTCGCCGACAGGTACCGCTTCGGCGGCCCGATGTGCCCGCGCGCCTCCAGGATGAAGAGGCCGACCTCGCCGTGGGGGAGGACGCGGTAGGTGCACGACGTCGGGATGACGAGGTAGTCGCCGTCACCGACCTCGAGACGGCCGTAGATCGTCTCGACGGTCGCGGAGCCGCCCTGGACGTAGAACAGCTCGTCGCCGGCCGCGTTGCGGTAGAGCGGGCTGGGCGCGGTCGCGGTGACGAACCCGATGGTGACGTCGTGGTTGCCGAACAGCCGGCGCCGGTCGGTCACCGCGTCGGCCTCGCCGGCGAACTTGAGGTCCCGGGTCTGGAACGCGCGCGGCTTGAGCGGGTGGTTCGGCGTCAGCGACCCGCGGTCCTCCTCGACCGCGACGGCGTCGACGATCGCCGTCGGCAGGCCCCGGTGGTAGAGCAGGGCGGAGTCGGCGGAGAAGCCCTCGACACCCATCAGCTCCTCGGCGTAGAGGCCGCCGTCCGGCTTGCGGAACGCCGTGTGCCGCTTGTGCGGGATCTCGCCTACTTGCCGGTAGTAAGGCATCGGCGCTCCCTCCAAAAAGTGTCCGTTGTGCGAACGATTTTGTCCTCATGTCGTACGCTACTAGCGTGTCAGTCGTGTCAAGCGCTGTGGAACTCACGCCCCCCGGCCCCCGTGGAATTCCTCCCCTGTTCGCGAGGCTCGTCGACGACTCGGCGCTGTTCCCTCCGGGCGATGCGGCCATGCCCGAAGCCCTGCGCGCGCACTTCGCGAGCCGGGAGTCCGAACACGCCGGTGTCCTGGGGGTTTTCCTCTGCCAGGCGTCCCGGCTGCCCGAGCTGATCACCGAGCTGATCAAGATCAAGCCGAAGCAGCCGCTGCCCCTGTCGCTGATCATCGACACCGGCCTGGGCGGCGTCCCGAAGGCGATCTCGATCGTCGAGTCGCGCAGCGAGCTGCTGGCGCTGCGGATGGTCGAGATGCCGGCGCCGTCGGACGTCGACGAGGTCTGGCTGGAGCGCGTCTCGGAGTTCGTCCCGGAGGACGTCATCCGCGTCGTCGAGCCGCGGCGCGGCGTCGGCTGGCTGGACGGCGTCCGCAAGGTGATCGAGCACGGCAGCTGGCCGAAGATCCGCTGCGGCGGCCAGGCGGGCGAGAACTTCCCGAGCGTCGACGAGGTGGCGGACTTCCTCGCCGTCGTCAGCGGGTCGACCGGGGCGTCGTTCAAGGCGACGAACAGCCTGCACCGCGCGGTCCGGCACGCCGACCCCGACACCGGGTTCGTGCACCACGGCTTCCTGAACCTGCTCGTGGCCTCGGCGCGCAGCCTCTCCGGCGGTGACGTCCGGGCGGCGCTGGAGTCGACCGACGCCGAAGCGCTGGCCGAGGAGGCCCGCGCGTTGTCCGAGCAGGCCGCGAAGGCCGTCCGGGCGCTCTTCGCGTCCTACGCGGCGGCGTCGTTCGAGCAGCCGGTCGCCGACATGGGCGAACTCGGCTTGCTGTGACCAGCCGGGAGGGGTCGCTGACGCTCGACCGCGGGCTGGCGCTGCTGCAGGCAGTGGCCGACGCCGGGGGCGACGCGGCGACCATCTCCGAGCTGGCGGTCGCCATCGGGGCCAGCCGCGCGGCCGTCTACCGGCTCCTGGTGCCGCTGTCGGAGCGCGGGCTGGTCTGGCGGGACGGCACGAAGGTCCGGCTCGGCGTCGGCCTGCTCCGGCTGGCCGGGCAGGTGCTGCCGCAGCTGCGTGACGCGGCCGGCCCGGTGCTGCGCGAGCTGGCCGAGAAGGTCGGCGCGACCGCGCACCTGTCGGTCGCGCAGGGGGCGCAAGCGCTTGCGGTGGCCGTCGTCGAGCCGTCGTGGACGAGTTTCCACGTCGCCTACCGCGTCGGCAGCCGGCACTCGTTGACGGCGGGCGCGGCCGGCAAGGCGATGTCGCTGCGCCCGGGTGGCGACGGCTGGGTGACGTCGACGGGCGAGCTGGAGGCGGGCGCGTCCGGCGTCGCGGCGCCGGTGCGTGGTGTGCCCGGGCTCAAGGCGAGCGTGGGTGTGGTGTCGCTGGAGCCGCTCAAGGCGGCCGAGGTGGGTCCCCAGGTCGTCGCGGCCGCCGTCCGGCTGGCGGACATCCTGAAGGTCTAACGCAGGGGCCGGACCATCGTCAGCAGCAGCGTGACGTCGATCGTGAACAGCAGCCGCTCGAACAGGCCCAGCGTGACCTCCTGGTTCGCCGGGCCGAGCACGAGCGTCAGGACGAACCCGCCGAGCACCACGCCGACGCTGGCGAAGCTGGCCGCGGCCAGCCGCCGGATCGTCGTCCGCCGCGGCTCCCAGGGGCAACGCTCGCGGCCCCTCTTCGTCAGCACGAACGCGGCCGCGGGCAGGGCGACGAACGCCGTGAGCGCGGCGAGGTTGTGCACCTGCCCGGACAGCGATCGCGCCTGGCCGTCGGGGTCCACCGGGACGAGCCCGCAGACGAGCAGGCCGGCCGACCACACGCCGAGCAGCACGCAGACGACGGTCGTGCCCGGCCGGTGCGCCTTCGCGATCCCCGCCAGCAGCGCGACCGAGCCGAGCGAGAGCGCCAGGCACATCACGCTGAACAGGGGAGCGGCCGACGACGAGCCGAGCTTGCCGTAGACGTACTCCGACAGCGTCTGCCAGATCGGGCTGACCTGGGCGGAGAGCCGCAGGTGCAGGTCGATGGAGATGGCCACGGCGAGGCCGATGCCGCCGAGCGCGATCCGGCCGTGCAGCGGCGAGACCGCGGGCAGGGGCTTGTTCACCTGGCTTCCATCCTTTCGTTTCCGAAAGGTTACCCGGCGAACCTGTGAGGCAGCGGTCAGAAGGCGAGCTGGAGCAGGGCGAACGCCGCGAAACCGGCGAACACGAACCCGGCGCAGCGCTGGATCAGCTTCGGCTTGATCCGGCTGCGGATCTTCGCGCCGATGAAGACCGCGAGCCCGGCGACGACGATCAGCGCGGCGAAGGCGCCGACACCGACGGCGACGGGGTTGCCAATCCGCGCGGCGAGGCTCGCCGTCGCGAGCTGGGAGGCGTCGCCCCACTCGGCGGCGAAGAGCACGCCGAACGACGTCATCGCGGAGCGCATGAAGGACAGCGGAGCCGGGCCGACGCGCGAAGCGTCTTCGCCAGCTTCGTCCGCTTCGCTGAATCCCTCGCGAAGGAGCATGAAAGAGCCGAGGCCGAACATCGCGGCGACGACGAGCGAAAGGACGACGTCCGGCAACAGCGTCAGCACGCTGCCGAACGCGACCGCGATCACGCATTGCACGGCGAACGCGGCGCACACCCCGGCGAATACCGGGCCACCGCGGAAACGGGTGGTCAGCACCAGGGTCGCGACCAGCGTCTTGTCCGGCAGTTCCACGGCGAGGACCAGGCCGAACGCGCTGATCAACGCCACCATCGCGGCAGTCATAGTGTTTCTTCGCCCCTTTCACTGCAACGATAAAGGGGAGATCAATCCGGTCGCAAGCTGATGGCTTCTGCGAAATTGCCGGATCGGCGGCCATGAATTTGTCATCAAGCCGTGTCGTACAATTTTCTTCGGCACACCGAAAATTCGATTGTGGCCTCGGGTAGGTTGACGGCATGGGGTCTGAAGCGCGTGCTGCGCAGGTCGACGAAGTCATCCGCCGGTTGGAAGCGCACTACGTCTTCCCCGACGTCGCGGCGAAGCTGGCGGAAGTGCTGCGCCAGCGTCTGGGCGAAGGCGCGTACGCGAGTGTCGACGACGCCGGGTTCGCGACGCTCGTCACAGCTGACCTGCAGTCGGTCAACGGCGACAAGCACCTGCGCCTGCGCCACCACGCCGACCCGGTCGCCGACGACGGCGACGCGGCCGTGAACTCCGAGAGCTACCGCCTCGAGGCCGAGCTGGAGGCGTTCGGCATCGCCGAAGTGCGGCGGCTGGCCGGCAACGTCGGCTACCTCGACACGACGATGCTGTACCCGCCCGAGCTGGCCGGGCCGGCGATCGCGGCGGCGATGACACTGCTCGCGCCCACCGACGCGCTGCTGCTCGACGTCCGCCGCAACCGCGGCGGTACCCCGGGCACGAGCGCACTGCTGCAGACCTACCTCGTCGACGAGCAGGTCCACTACCTCGACATCTACGAGCGCGAAGGCCACAAGACCACGCAGATGTGGACGTTGCCGTACGTCCCGGGCTCGCGGTTCGGCGGTACCAAGCCGGTCTGGGTGCTGACCGGGCCGAACACGTTCTCGGGTGGCGAAGACCTCGCGTTCTCGCTCCAGCAGCAGGGCCGCGCGAAGACCGTGGGCGAGGCCACCCGCGGCGGCGCCCACCCGCGTGAGCAGTACAAAGTGGACACCTACCTCGACGTGACCGTCTCGATCGCGCGTTCGCTGCACCCGGAGACGGGGGAGAACTGGGAGGGCGTCGGCGTCCGCCCGGACCTCGCGGTGGCCGCGGACCGGGCGTTCGACACCGCGTACGCGCTGGCGTTGCGGCACGTCCTCGAGCTGGGTTCCGCCGGGCCGCGCCGCGGCGTCGCCGAGGAGGCGCGGCAGGCACTCGACCAGGTGAAGGACGTTGGTCCCGGGAGGGACGGGACCGTTTGATCTAGCTGGGTCCCGCGGCCCGGAGCACGCTGGACCACGTGGAGGTCCTTGAGCTAGCGCGGTGGCAGTTCGGCATCACCACCGTCTACCACTTCCTGATGGTCCCGCTGACCATCGGGCTGTCGATCCTGGTCGCGGCGATGCAGACCCAGTGGGTCCGCACCGGCGATCCGCGGCACCTGAAGATGACCAAGTTCTGGGGCAAGCTGCTGCTGGTCAACTTCGCCATGGGCGTGGTGACCGGGATCGTGCAGGAGTTCCAGTTCGGGATGAACTGGAGCGCGTACTCGCGCTTCGTCGGCGACGTCTTCGGCGCGCCGCTCGCGATGGAAGGGCTCGTCGCGTTCTTCGTCGAGTCGACTTTCCTCGGCCTGTGGATCTTTGGCTGGGACCGGCTGCCGAAGAAGGTCCACCTGGCGTGTGCGTGGGCGTTTTCGCTGGCCACGATGGCGTCGGCGTACTTCATCCTGGCGGCGAACTCGTGGATGCAGCACCCGGTCGGCGTGACGTTCGAGAACGGCAAGCCGACGATGAACTCGATCTGGGCGGTGCTGACGAACAACACGGCACTGGCCGCGATCCCGCACACCCTGGCCGGCGCGTTCTCGGTGGCGGCGGCGTTCCTGGTGGGCGTCGCGGGCTGGCACCTGTGGCGGCGTCGTTCGAATCAGGACGTCTGGCGCTCGTCGCTGCGCCTCGGCGGCTGGGTCGGCGTGGCGGCGTTCGCGGTCCTCGCGATCACCGGTGACACGCAGGGCAAGCTGATGTTCGAGCAGCAGCCGATGAAGATGGCGTCGGCGGAAGCCCTGTGCCACACGGAAAAGCCGGCGAGCTTCTCGATCATCGCGATCGGCGACGTCGCGGGGTCGAACTGCGAGGACGTGAAGACGTTCAACGTCCCGGCGCTGCTGTCCTTCTTGGCCCACAACGACTTCAAGACCGAGGTCAAGGGCGTCGAAGACCTGATCACGGAGTACCAGGCGAAGTACGGCACGAACTACCCGGACGACCCGGCGCTGGGTTCACTGGCCGGCAAGCCGATCGACTACGTGCCGAACCTGCCGGTGACGTACTGGGGCTTCCGCATGATGATCGGCTTCGGCGCGGTGTCGGCGGGCATCGGCCTCCTCGCGCTGTGGCTGACCCGCCGCGATCGCATCCCGTCCGGCCGTTGGTTCCCGCTACTGGTGTTGGGCGGCATCGCAACGCCGTTCCTGGGCAACAGCGCGGGCTGGATCTTCACGGAGATGGGCCGCCAGCCGTTCGTGGTGGCGCCCAACCCGAGCGGCGTCGACGGGGTGTGGATGTTCACGGCCCAGGCGGTCTCCCGCCTGACGACGGGCGAGGTCTGGACATCGCTGATCGCGCTGACCACGGTGTACGCGGCGCTGGGAGTGGTGGAGCTGTACTTGATGCGCAAGTACATCCGCGGCGGCGTCGAAGCGGTGATGCCCCCACCGAAGAAGGACTCCGACTCCGACGAGGCCGAGGGCGACACGCTCGCCTTCGCGTACTGAGGGGGCGAAATGACAAACCCGCAGCTCAGCAGCTGTGCAGCAGCCCCAGACTCCCGCAGAGCAGCCCCCACCCGTCCCGGGGGGCGACCCCGAACCCAGCGTATCGGCTTGGTCACTCTCGCGGGTTACCCACAGCAAATCTGTGGACAACTCGCCCGGGTGTGGATAACTCGCGGCGACCGTGCGAAAGGCAGGACCCGATGACCCTCGAAACCGTCTGGTTCGTCGTCATCGCCTTCTTCTGGCTCGGCTACCTCTTCCTTGAAGGCTTCGACTTCGGCGTCGGCATGCTGCTGCCCGTCCTCGCGAAGGACAACACCGAGCGGCGCGTCATGGTCAACACCATCGGGCCCGTCTGGGACGGCAACGAAGTCTGGCTGATCGTCGCCGGCGGAGCCATGTTCGCCGCCTTCCCCGCCTGGTACGCCGGCCTCTTCTCGGCCGCCTACCTGCCGCTCCTCATCGTGCTGCTCGCCCTCATCGGCCGCGGCGTCGCGTTCGAGTACCGCGGCAAAGTCGACTCCGAACGCTGGCGGCGCACCTGGGACCGCGTGATCATGATCGGCTCGTGGGTCGCGCCGCTGGGCGTCGGGCTGATCCTCGCCACCACCGTCCTCGGCCTGCCCCTCGACGCCGAAGGCAACCGCGTCGGCTCCGCGTTCGCCGCCTTCCGCTGGGACACCCTGCTCGGCGCGGTCGCGATCGCCGCCTTCGCGATGACGCACGGCGCCGCGTTCCTCGCCCTCAAAACCAGCGGTGACCTGCGCGAACGCGCTCGCAGCCTGGCGCTGAAGCTGCTGCCGGCCGCCATGGTGCCGATCGTCGCGTTCCTCTCGGTCGTCCAGTGGCGCGAGGGCACGCTGTGGACACTGCTCTCGTTCGGGATCAGTGCTCTCGCCGCGGCCGTCGCCTGGCTGCGGCTGCGCGCCGACCGGGACGGGCAGGCCTTCGCCGCGCTCGGCGTCGTCATCGCCGGGGCCGCCGTGGTCATGTTCGGCTCGCTGTTCCCGAACGTGCTGCCCTCGACCCTCGACGCCGCCAACACGCTCACCATCGAAGGCGCCGCTTCGAGCCCGTACACGCTGACCGTCATGACCTGGGTCGCCGTCTTCGGCGCTCCGGCGGTGCTGATCTACCAGGGCTGGACCTACTGGGTGTTCCGCAAGCGCATCGGCACCCAGCACATCCCGGCGGTCCACGCACCATGAACAAGCTTCCCGGACGCGCAACCCTTCTCGCCTCGGAGTCCACAGTGGACTCAGCGCGGCCGGGAAAGGGCCCGCTCGGCGCATTGCCGGCCCTCGTGCCGGCCGTGCGCCGGGCGCTGGCCCTGGTCGGCTTCCTGTCCTTCCTCCACGCCGCCGCGCTGGTGGCACAGGCGTTCCTGCTCGCCGACGTCCTCGCGGCGATCGTCGGAGCAGGTTCCGGGGGACGCACCGCCCAGCTGGCCGCGCTGCTCGCGCTCGTCGCGACGCGCGCGCTGACCGGCTGGGCGGTGCGCACGGTCTCCGCCCGCGCGGCCGCGACCGCGCAACGCGAGCTGCGCGCCCGAGCCGTCGACCACGCCCTGCGCCTCGGCCCGGAGTGGATCGCCCGACGCGGCCACGGCGAGCTGACGGCGTTGACGACCCGCGGCCTCGACGCGCTCGACGCGTACTTCCGCGAGTACCTGCCCGCGCTGGTGACGGCGGCGGTCGTGCCGCTCGGCGCCGGCGCGGCGATCCTGTTCGCCGACTGGCCGTCCGGGGTGATCGTCGCGCTGACGGTGCCGCTGCTCCCGGTCTTCGCGATCCTCGTCGGCAAGTTCACGGCCGGGCGCGTCGCCGGCGCGACCGACGCGACGCACCGGATGTCCGGCCGGCTGCTGGAACTCGTGCGCGTGCTGCCGGTGCTGACGGCGTTCCGGCGCGCGACCGCGCAGGGCGAGACCGTCCGGCAGCTGTCCGAACGCCACCGCCGCGCGACGCTCAAGACGTTGAAGGTCGCGTTTTCCTCGGCGTTCGTGCTGGAACTGATCGCGACGCTGTCGGTCGCACTGGTCGCCGTGGTGATCGGCGTCCGGCTCGTCGGCGGGAGCCTGCCGCTGGCCATCGGCCTGGGCGTGCTGATCCTGGCGCCCGAGTGCTACCAGCCGCTGCGCGCGGTCGGCGCCGCGTTCCACGCGAGCGAGGACGGCGTCGAAGCGGTCCGGCGCGTCGCCGATCTGCTGGCCATCCCCGCGCCTGCGGCCGGAACGTCGGTGCCGCCGCCGGGCGAGCTGCGCGTGTCGGCGTTGCGGGTCGCGCGGCGCGGCGGGTTCGCGCCGGACGGCGAGACGTTTACGGTCCGCTCCGGCGAGACGGTCTGGCTGCGCGCCCCGAGCGGCGGCGGCAAGTCGACGACCCTTTCGGCGCTGCTCGGCTTCGTCCCGGCCGACGACGGCGCCATCACAGTCGGCGCGACGAACCTGGCCGACGCCGACCTCGCGCGCTGGCGCGAACAGGTGGCGTGGGTGCCGCAGTCGCCGGTGTTCACCGGCGGCACCGTCCGGGAGGAAGCGGGCGGCGAGGACTTCCTCGCCGAACTCGGCCTCGACGGGCTCGCGGACCGCCCGGTGACGCGGCTTTCGCTGGGACAGCGTCAGCGAGTCGCGGTGGCCCGGGCGCTGCAGCGGGTCCGCGACGGCGCGTGGCTGCTCCTGCTCGACGAGCCGACGGCTCACCTCGACGAGGCCAACGCGCGTCTGGTGCTCGCGGCGGTCCGGCGCGCGGTCGACAACGGCGCGGCGGCGATCATCGCGGCCCACGAGCGCACGGCGGCGGTCGACACGTCTCCCGACATTCCGATCGCGCCTTCATCGTCCACAGTGGACACTTCTGGTGCGCCGTTGCCCTGGCGCGCGTTGCTCGACGGCCGGCTCTTCGCCGGTGCGGCTTTGGGCGCGGTGGCGTTGCTGGCGGGGATGGCGCTGACGGCGACGTCGGGCTGGCTGATCGCCAAGGCGTCGCAGCAGCCGCCGATCCTGACGTTGACGGTCGCGGTGGTCGGGGTCCGCGCGTTCGGCCTGGGCCGCGCGACGCTGAGGTACGTGGAAAGGCTGGTGACGCACGACGCGGCGTTCCGCATCGCCGGCCGTCTCCGGGTCCGGTTGTGGAATTCGCTGGTCCGCTTGGGGCCGGCACGCGGGTTGCGAGCGGGCGAGGGGCAGCGGCGCTTGGTGGCCGACGTCGACGCGGTGCGCGATCTGCTGCCGCGGGTGGTGTCGCCGCCGCTGGTGGTGGCGCTGGTCGCGGCGGGGGCGATCGCGGTGCAGACGTGGGTGTTGCCGGCGGCGGGCCTGACGTTGCTGGCCGCGGTGGCGGTGGGGTTGTGCGCGCCGTGGGTGGCGTTGCGGGCGGAGCGCCGGGCGACATCGGCCCTGGCGGACGGCCGGCGCGAGGTGTCATCGCGGGTGCTGGTCCTGTTCGAGGCAGCGGCCGAGCTGCTGGCGTTCGGCCGGGATCGCGAGCACCGCCGGGCGTTGTCGGACGCGGACATGCGGTTGGTGGGGGAAGCGCGCCGCCAGGCTTTCGGCGCGGGCGCGGCAGAAGCGCTGGTGACGCTGGCGTGCGGAGCGGGCGCGGTGATCAGCACGGCCTTCGCGGCGCGAGCGGTCACGGCGGGAGGGCTCGACCCGGTGCTGGCGCCGCTGGTGGCGTTGGTGCCGTTGGCATTGGCGGAGGTGCTGGCGCTGCTGCCGGCGGTGGCCCAGCACTGGGACACGCTGCAGCAGGCGCGCCGCCGCTTGGCTGACGCCCCGGCGCAGGTCGAGAAGGGGGACGAGGACAGCGCCCGGGGCATGGCTCAGGTCGGCCGCACTGGCGCGCGGGGTGAGGCTGGCGCCAGACGGCGGGACACACCTCAGATCGGCCGCAGTGGTGCACCGGGCGTGGCCGAGTTCGGGCAGCGCGGCGCTTGGGATGTGGCCGAGCCTCGGCTCGCCGGCGCGCAGGGCGAGGCCGACCTGGAGCGCGGCGATGCGCGCGACGGGGATGGCTTCGAGCGCCGCCTGCCGCCGCGCGAGGTTGCCGGCGAAACCGATGGCCGCGTTGTGCTGCGGGGGGCTGATCTTGGGTGGCCCGGTGGCCCGCTCGTTCTTCGCGATGTCGATCTCGACCTCGCGCCCGGGACCTACGCCGCCGTTGTTGGGCCCAGTGGGGCCGGGAAGTCCACCCTTGTCGCCGCTCTGCTTGGCTTTCTCGCGCCGAGGCGCGGTTTCGCCGACGTTCCGGGGCGGGTTGCCTGGGCTCCTCAAGAGCCGATGCTCGCCGCTACCACCGTTGGCGAAAACCTTCGTCTCGCGAGGCCGGCCGCGGGAGACGACGACCTGCGGGAAGCCCTTCGGCAAGCGGCCGTCGAGGACGTTGATCCCTCGACTCTGCTGGGCAGCGGTGGCAGTGGGCTCTCCGGCGGCCAAGCCCAGCGCGTCGCACTCGCGCGGGCCTTGCTCGGCGCGTCCGAAGCGGGGCTCGTGCTGCTCGACGAACCCACCTCCCACCTCGACGAACCGACCGCGCACGTTGTGCGGGCGCACCTGCGGGAGGCGCTTGCCGGGCGGACCGTTGTGCACGTCACCCACCGCGCTGAGGAGGCCGCCGACGCTGACCTCGTGCTCGAGGTTCGCGATGGCCGGGTTTTCACGCGGGTGCCCGTGTCGTGATCCGTTCTTCCAGCGCGCTTGGCGTGCCGCCGCCGCGGCGCGCGATAATGACGGAACTCATGGATCCGACGCTTGCCGCGCGGGCGCTGTCCGCCGCCACCGAGATCACGAGCACCGCCCTGTCCGGCGACGATCCGGGCGCGGTGCTCGACACCGTCGTCGCCCGGGCGGCCGAACTCGCCGATGCCGACCTCGGCCTGGCCATGGTCAGTGCCGACGACGGCCGTGTCGTGGTCGAGGCCGCGCACCACGCCGGTGCCGATGAACCCGCGCCCGACGATGGCAACGGTGAGTCGTTGCGCGGACTCGCCCTCCCCGCCGACTCCGCCGCCGGACGGGTCGCGCGCGGTGGTGAGCCCGTCGCGAGCGCCGACTTCACCGTCGACCCGCGGACCGCGCCCTTCGTGCCCGCCGAACTCCACGGCTACGGGGCCTTCGCCGCCGCGCCGTTCGGGTCCGGGGGACGCGTGCTGGGCGCGCTCACCGTCTACCGCAAGCGGGGGCGCGAGCCGTTCTCCGCCGGGACCGTCGAGATGCTCGTCGCCTTCGCTGCCCAGGCCGGCGTTGTGCTCGCGCTCGCCGAAGGCGCCAACGCGCGGCACCGCGTCGCGCTGTACGAGGAGCGGGAACGGATCGCTCGCGAGCTCCACGACGTCATCGTCCAGCGGCTCTACGGCGCGGGCATGCAGCTCGACCGGGTCCGGCGCAACATGCGCAAGCGGTTCGCCCAAGCCGACGGCGCCCGGCTTTCCGACGCCATCGACCAGCTCGACCAGACCATCGAGGAGATCCGCGGCACCGTGCGCGCGCTGAGGTCACCGGAGCCTCGCCACGACACCGGCACGCCCACCGACCTCGCCGAGTCGGCGCGCGGCGAGGTCCGCATCGCCGGCGAGCTGCTCGGGTACCCGCCGACCCTGGAGCTGTCCGGCGAATTCGCCGACATCCCCGCGGAACGCGCCGACCACATCCGGGCCGCCCTGCGCGAAGCACTGTCCAATGTGGTCAGACACTCCGGCGCGAGCGAAACCCGCGTGACCTTGGCCAGGGACTCCGACGGCGTGAAACTCCGTGTCCGGGACAACGGTTCCGGCGTCCCCCAAGGCGTCGCCACCCGTGGCCTGCGTCATCTCGCCGAACGCGCGGACGCCGCGGGCGGCAAGTTCTTCCTGAACTCCTCACCCAGTCTCGGCACGCTCGTCGCGTTCGACCTCCCACTCGACTGAACCATCGACTGATCGCGACCTATCCTTCTCGGGTCATCCAGCCTCCCTTCATCGCCCTCATCGAAGATCGTACCGGGTTTTCGAACACCCATTCGACTCACATTCGAGTGAAAACTGCAGGTCAAAACCGCCGATCCGCGTGGCGGACCGTGACGATGACTGAAAAGGACGCAGCGAACGGCGGCTTGCGGACACGACCGTCGCGCGGAGTTACTTCTCCCGGCGAGCGATCCACGCGGCGGCCTGCGTCCGGCGCTGCATGCCGAGCTTCGCCAGCACCGACGTGACGTAGTTCTTGACCGTCTTTTCGGCGAGGAACAGCCGCTCGGCGATCTCGCGGTTCGACAGGCCCTGGCCGATCAGCTCCAGCACGTCCCGCTCGCGCTCGGTCAGCGCCGCCAGCTCGTCCGTCGGCGGGTGGCGCATCTTGTCCAGCACCCGCGCGGTGCTCACCGGGTCCAGCAGCGACCGCCCGGCCGCGACCTCGCGGACCGCGTTCACCACGTCCTGCCCCCGCACCTGCTTCAGCAGGTAACCCGCGGCGCCGGCCATGATCGCGCCGACCATCGCCTCTTCGTCGTCGAACGCCGTCAGCATCAGGCACGCCGGCGGGTTCGGTTTGGACCGCAGCTCGCGGCAGAGCGTGATGCCGTCGCCGTCGCCGAGGCGGACGTCGACCACCGCGACCTCCGGCTCGACGTGCATCGCCACCGCCAGCGCCTCTTCGACGCTGCTCGCTTCGGCGACGACCTCGATGTCGGGCTCGTCGCCGAGGAGGTCGCGCAGCCCGCGGCGGACCAGTTCGTGGTCGTCGACGAGCAGTACCTGGATCGGCATATCCCCAGGTTACGGGGTACGCGGACGCCGTGGTGCCGGCTGGTCCGCACGTCACACCGGCGATTACGCCCAAAGTGTGACCGCTGATCTCGTAACATTTTCGAAGCCACGTATTTCCGTCACTGATTCCGCAGGTCAGCGGCGAATGGCAAAGAATCACGAGACCCCGGATTTCCGGTGGAGCGCTGACGTTTCCGAAATCCCGGAATAGTCCGTAACAGGGCTCGCGGCACCGCGATACTTACCACGCAATCGCCCCGATTCTTCCTGAAAGGACCTTCCGGTGTCCTTGTTTCGTCGTGCCCTGACGACCGCCGCGGCCGTCGCCGGGCTCGCTCTTCTCGGTCCCGTCTCCCTCGCCTCCGCGCAGCTCGCGACGCCCCTCGCGGCCGACCTGAATTGCTCGGACTTCAAGTATCAGGAAGACGCTCAGGCCGTTTACGACCAAGACCCGTCCGACCCCAACGGGCTCGACGGTGACGACAACGACGGCAAAGCCTGCGAATCCTTGCCGCACCGCCCGCAGCAGAACACGTCCACGCCGACGTCCGAACAGCCGTCGACGACGACCCACACGGCCCCGAAAACCACGACCACCAAGAAATCCACGACGACGGGCGGCCAGGTCAAGGTGAAGCCGGTCGGCGGCGTGGCCACCGGCGGCGGTGAGCCGGACGAAGGCGCCCCCGGGATCCTCGTGCTGAGCGGCGCCCTGCTCGCCGCGGCGGCGTCCGGTGGCATGGTGTTCCACCTGCGCCGGCGCGCGAATTGAGGCACCCGCGGCTGTGGCCGGCGGTCACGGCGGTCGTCGCCGCGCTCGGGTCGGTTCTGGTGGTGGCCCTCGTCCTCGCGTTTTCGCCGCACGCGCCGGCGCAGGTCGCCCCACCGTCCGCCGTGCCCGTCGGGGTCGCGCCGTCGACCACCGCCACGCCGTCCGGCGGCGGGCTCCCGGCGGCGAAACCGGCCTCCTTGAGCATCCCGGCGATCGGCGTGCGCGCCGACGCGATCAAGGACCTCGGGCTGACCCCGAAGGGTGAGCTCGAGGTCCCGGGCGACGCGAAGACGGTCGGCTGGTTCACCGGCGCGCCCTCGCCCGGCGAGGTCGGCCCGGCGGTGCTGGCGGCGCACGTCGACTACAAGCACGTTCCCGGCGCCTTTTCGCGGCTCAAGGAGCTGAAGCCCGGCGAGCAGGCGCGGGTCGGGCGGTCCGACGGCCGGACCGCGGTCTTCACCGTCTACCGCGTCGACCACTACGCCAAGGCGCAGTTCCCGACCGACCAGGTCTACGGCGACACCGCCGAGCCCGAGCTGCGGCTCATCACCTGCGGTGGCGAGTTCGACCGGTCGAGCGGCAACTACCTCGACAACGTCGTGGTCTACGCGCGGCTCACCGGCGTCGAGGCCTAGCCGAGCTCGATCCGCGCCAGCTCGAGCCGGCGGTACGCGTGGTCGCCGAGCGACCAGACGTCCAGGGCGTCGCCGTCGAGCTCCGGGTACGCGATCACCAGCCGGACGGGACCGTCGTCCTCCTGGTAAACGACGTCCGCGGGGATCCCGGCTTCGAGCTGCCAGCAGAGCTGCTGCTGCTTCGGCGTCAGACGGCCGGCGTAGCGGTCGCTCATGGCCCGCGCCAGCTGCCCGCGCAGCAGGCTGGGGCCGCTCGGCGGCGCCGCGAGCAACCGCTCGGCGTGCTGGCACGCGTCGGGCGGCCGGTCGTCCGGCTCCGGGTCCCGAAAGGTGACCTTCGGCGCCGCCGGCTCGCGGGCGGGCAGCACGATGCTGCCGTCGGCCGCGTGGTGGGTCGGCGAGTAACCGGCTTCGCGCAACGCGTCGAGCGTGCCAGCAGCGTCCACAGTGGACGTCAGCACGGTCGGCGCCACCGCGCGCAGCCCGAGTTTCGCGAGCTTGCGGTGCGCGGCGAGCTCGGTGAGCACGGCGGGTTCGCCGACGACGACGCTCGCGACGTCGAGGACCTGCGCCTCGCCGTGGCGCCGCGCGACGTCGTTGACCAGGTACACCAGCGGTTGCGGCAGCTCGCCGGCGGCGAGCGCGCGAAGCTCGTCGAGCAGCCCGTCGGCCGTCGCGCCCTGGTCGAACGCGCGCCGGACGGACGCGGGGGAGAACCGCCAGCTGGTCGCCGTGCCCTGGGCCTCGCGATCGGCGACGCGGTCGAGGGCCGCGGCGAGCCGCGCGTCCGGTGAGCCGGGCACGATCGCGGTGAGGTCGGTGCCGAACAGCGCCGTCGTCCGCGCACGGGCGACCAGCCCGTCGGTGACCTCGACGAGGTCTTCGCCGGAGAGCAGCGCGCGGCCCACCGCGGTGACGGCGCCGTGCGCGACGACGCCGAGGAGTTCGGCCGCCTCGACCGCGTCCGCGACGTGCCCGGCGAAGTCCTCGGTGAGCAGCATCGGCGCGTGCCATTCGGCGAGGCGGGTCAGGTCGCCGGTGATCGCCACGCCGGGTTCGAGCCGCGCGAGCAGCCGGACGACCAGCCGCCGCACCAGCGCGCCGACGTCGGTCCCGAACTCCGGCGGCGCCGGATCCCACCAGGTCGTCAGCAGCAGGCGGTAGAGCAACGCCGGTGCGGGCCGGACGAGGTCGGGATCCGTGGCGAGCGTGGGCGGCGGCGCCTTCTGCCCGCGACGCGGCGGGGGCGGCTCGTCCGCCAGCAGCAGCCCGGCCTGCGCCGCGAGGTCGATGGCCAGCTCGATCTCCGCGGGCGTCGCGCCGGTCTCCTTGGCGACCTTCTTGATGAGCCGCGCGCCGATCGTGCCGTCCTTGAGCAGCGGAAGCGGCTCCGCGGCGGCGAGGTCGAGAACGGCCGAGACGCGGTCGAGCAGCCGCAGCGCGGCGGCCGACGACGTCGCTTCGACCGACTCGGCTCCGACGTGCGTGGTGGCGTGGCCGGGTTCCTCGGGCGTGAACGGCAGCTGGTGGTCCGGGCCGCGCAGGGCGAGCGACACCTCGATCGGCATGGCCGCGCTGCCGTAGTAGGTGCTGATGAGGAAGCCGTGCTCGAACGCCCAGCCCTCCGCGGTGTGGAACGGCAGCACGCCCTCGGCCTCGGGAACGCCGTCGGCCATGTCCTGCAACAGTTTCCGCGTCGGCTCGGGCGCGGTGCGGAACAGCTCGCGCACGCGGTCGCCGTCGCGGTAGAAGTGGACGAGCTCCTTCAGGCCCGCGGGCAGCCCGAGGGCCTTGGACAGCCGCGCCATGGGGCCGCGACCCAGCTCCACCAGCAGGTCCGCGACCGGCTGACCGAGCCCTTCGGTGTGGAAGTTGCCGCGGCGCAGGAGATCCGGCAGCGTGAGGCGGTCGTCGTCGCGCCACAGGAGGGCGCGCTCGACCAGATCATCCACATAGGACTCGAAGGCGGTCGAGCCGAGGAGCTTCCCGACTTCCGCGAGGGGCGTCGGCCGCAACCCGAGCGCGTGGCACAGCTGGACGGCGCCCAGGACCTGGATCTGAGGCGCTGAAAGCCCGAGCACGGCTTCGTCGAGCGACTCGGCCGAGGCGAGCCGCGCCGCGACGACGTCGAGCCGCCGCGGCCACGGTTCGCGCAACACGTCGGGCCGGTGGGTGAGGACTTTCGCCAGGCCGTCCCGATCGAGGGCGGCGAGCCGGCCGAGCAGTTCGTCGGCGGTGGTCATCGCCCCAGGTTAGATCACCGGTCGCAAGCCGTGCCGTCGCCGTCGCGGTCCAGCCCCTTACGGTAGCCGGGCTCGCCGACGTGCATCGGTGCGGCGTGCGCGGCCCTCGCCTCGGCGCAGTTCTTGTAGTACACGGAGGAATCGGGCTCGGGGGCTTCCTCGGTGGTCCGCACGGGCGGGGGCACCGGGGCTGCCTTCGTGACCGGCGGCTCGGGCGTGGGCGTGGGCGTGGGTGTCGGCGCCGGGGCGTCGATGGTCCCGTTGCACGGCGGTCCCCACAGCCCGCTGACGGCCTGCTTCGCCGCGCTTTCGGCGGCCGCGAGGGCGGGCAAAGCGGCGTCGGTCGCGTATTTGAGATAACCACCCTGAATCGCGAGAGCGGCGTAGTCCTGGCCGCCGGCCAAGGTCACGGCGATGCCCTGTGCCGTTTCCACGCCGAGCGTCACGGCTTTGCCGGAAAGCGTCGTGGTCGCCCAGCCGAGTGATTCCAGTCCGTAGCAGCCGTTGCCGACGATCGGCGCGGTGACGCCGAGGACGCGCACGGTTCTGCTCGAGCCGTCGCTGCCCTGCACGACCACCGTGGCGCCGTCCGTCACGGACGCGACCGTGTAGCTGACGGGAACCGGAGTCGTGCTGGTCACGGGGGTCGTCGACGTCGACGGGGGCGCCGCCGGCGTGGCGGCGACGGGCGCCGGCTCCGGGGCTTTCCCGAAGATCGCGCCCAGGACGAACAGGACGGCGAAAGCGGCCAAGACGATCTTCAGCCAGTTCGGAAGGCGTTTCATCCCCGGATTCCCTCGTTCCTCGAACACGACGTGCCGAGGGAGTACTCGGGAAATCTCCCGCCGTTGTTACGCGTGGGCTCGTGATCGACCACCAGTCGTTATCCGGGGGAATGTTGCCGTCACGATCACGTCACGAACCACGGTTCCGAACCGAAAAGCTGTCACAAGACCCGGCCGCGGAACGACCCGTGCAGACGTGATCGAACTTCTGTCGCTGCACGGGCCCGGCGGACACCCCGCGCACGGAACCGCCTTCACGGCCGTCGACATCCGGACCACCGGGCTGCGTCCCGGGCGCGTCGTCGAACTCGCCGCGGTGCGGGTGCACGCCGACGGCTCGATCGCCGGTCAGCTGACGACGCTGGTGGACCCGGGCGCCGGGGTGCCGCCGGGACCGGCGCACGGCATCACGCGCGGCGAACTCGACGACGCGCCGCCGTTCGGGGCGGTGCTGGGGCCGTTGCTCGACCTGTGCGCCGGCAGCGTGGTCGTGGCGCACGACCTGGCGTTCGTCTCGGCTTTCCTGGAGTTCGAAGTCAAGTTTTCCGGGGTCCGGCTGCCCGTGCTGCCGGGCGTTTCGACGCTGGCGGCGGCGCAGTCGGTCCTGCGGCTGCCGAACTACCGGCTCACGACGGTCGCGCACGCGCTCGGCGTGCCGGCGCGGTCCGGGCAGCCGGCGTTGTCCGGCGCGAGGACGGTCGCCCGGCTCGTGACGGGCATGGTCGAGCGGTACGGGTTCACGTTCGCCGCCGCTCCCGTCCTCCCCGCTCTGCCCCGGTTCACCGGCGGCCGGCTGCTCCCGCGCGGCGAGGTGACGCCGGCGGAGCCGGGCTGGATGGCCGACGCGGTCGAGCGGATCGTCGCCGGCCGGGACGGCGACGCCTACCTGGACCTGCTCGCGGAAGTCGTCGCGGACCAGCACCTGACGCGCGAAGAGGTGACGGCGCTGGCCGCGTTGGCGGCCGAGGCGGGACTGCCCGACGCGCGGGTGCGGTCGACGCACGAGCAGTTCGTGACGGCGCTGCGCGAGATCGCGGAACGGGACGGCGTCGTGACGGCGGCGGAAGCGCGCGAGCTGCGTCAGGTGGCGACCGCGCTCGGCGTCGCCGGGGTCGAGGTACGCCCGGCTGACGGCGGGAAGGCGACCCGGGTCCTGGTGCTCGGGAGCACGGTGGACGCGGACCGCATGCGGGCGCGGGTGCTCGAGGAAGGCGTCCAGCTGGCCAAGAAGCTGACCGCGAGCGTCACGCACCTCGTGGTGGACGCGACCGTGCCGGCCAACGAGCCGCGGGTGGCGCGGGCGGGCGAGCTGGGGGCCGAGGTGCTCGACGTCCGGGCCGCACCGGTCGCCCTCGGGTTCGAAGCGCCCGCGGTCCAGGCCGCGTCGGCGGCGCGGCCGGCGAAGGTGGTCGGCGGCCGGGTCCTGATGGGTGTGGGGTTGCTGCTGATGTTCATCGTCGTCGTGGCGATGTTCACCGGTTCGGGACTGGCGGCCGGGATCTTCCTGGGCGCGCTGGGGGTGGGAGCCCTGCTCGGCGGCTGGCGCATCACCGAGCCCGCGCCGCGGTGAGCGGGGTTTCGGTACCGTCGGCGCGGTGCCGAGACTGATCCACTTGAACGGACCCACCGGGATCGGGAAGTCGACGATCGCGCAGGCCTACGCCGAGCGGCGGCCCGGGGTGCTGAACCTGGACACCGATCGGGTCGTCTGCCTCATCGGGGGCTGGCCGGACACCTTCTTCGAGACCTTCGAGGCCGCGCAGCTGCTCACCCTCGCCATGGCCGAGACGCACCTGCGGACCGGGCACGACGTCGTCATGCCGCAGCTCGCCACCCGCGTCGCCGACATCCGGCCCTTCGAGGACGTCGCCGAGCGGTGCGGCGCCGAGTACCGGGAAATCCTGCTCACCGCCGACAAAGCCGTCGCCGGGGCTCGGTTCGCCGCGCGGGCCGCCAAGGGCGATGCCGCCAACCAAGGCGTTGACGACGTCGTCAACCAGCGGGGCGGGGTCGCCGTCGTCGAGCGGATCCACGACCAGCTCGCCGCCTACCTGCCGCAGCGATCTCGCTGCCTCGTCGTGCCCACCGATGGGCGCGCGGCCGAGCAGACCTACGCCGACGTCATCGCGGCGCTTTGACCGCCGTGCGGTTCACTGGACCCATGGCGATACCCGAGCTCGCGTTGCGGCAGATCGAACGGTGGTGTGCCCAGCGGGTTCCCGAACACCTCCGCGACCGCCTCCGCGTCGAGTGCCGGGTGCGGGACGGCGTGGTCACCATCGTCGAGCTCCGGACCGATGACGACTCCGAACAAGGCATCGCGCAGCTGCGGTTCGACGAGTTCGGGATCTGGTCGATGCTGCGGTCCGACGGCCGGGGCGGGTGGCTGGCCGATCCGGACGCTCCCGTCGCCAGCACGCCGCCGCCGCTGCTGAGCGAGATCTAAGCCGGGAACCGCTTCTCGTTGCGGTCGATCTTCGCGTGCGCCGCGGCCGCGAGGTCCACGCCCAGGCGGTCCGCCAGCTGGAGCAGGTACAGCGTGACGTCCGCGATCTCGTCCAGGACGTTCGCCTCCAACGTCGGATCGGCGCGCCACGCGTCCGACTCCTCCGGGGTCAGCCACTGGAACAGCGACGTCAGCTCGCCGACCTCGCCGGACAACGCCATCACGAGGTTCTTCGGGGTGTGGTACGGCTCCCAGGCTCGCGCCGCCGCGAAGTCTCGGAGGCGCTGGGTCACGTCGTCGAAGGTCACGCGCCCGATTCTCCTCAGCCGTCACGGTGCGCTAACGCCCGTATGGCGGACCGGCGTTGACCGGTGAATCTCTCACTCAATAGGTTGAACTCCGTCGGGATGCTTGCGGGGCTTGAGGCTGGGAAAGGAACGTCTTGAAGTACCTGCGATCCGTCCGCGGCCGCATGCTGTGCATCGCGTTCGTGCCCGGCGGCGCGCTCGTCGTCGTGGCGGTCGTGATCGCGTTCTTCCTGGTCCACCAAGCGAACCTGACGCGCGAGTCGGCAATGGAGACGGCCGGGGCCGCGGGCCGGACCGCCAGCGCCGTCGGATCGCTGCAGGGGCAGCGGAGCGCGGCGATGTCCGTGCCCGACCAACGGACCGCCGCGTACGCGAATTTCACCCAGCGGATCGACACCGCCATCGCCGGCCTGCGCGAGTACGCCCGGCACGCGCCCGATGCGGAATCCGCCTACCAGCAGACGACCGCCGTCGAGCTGCTTTCCGTCGCCGAGGGCATGGATCGCTCCGATTCCCTCGCCCTGGCGGGGATCGACGCGGTGACGCGGCGGCCGTTCACCCGGGCCGTCGCCGCCTACCGGGCCGATCTGGAGCGGATCGCGCCGCAGCTCACCGAAAGTGGCCGTACCGCGTACGAGTCGCTCACGCGCAGCGCCGATTGGAGCACGCTGGCGGCCGTCGAAGACGCGCTGGCCGCCGCCGAACCGCTGCCCATCCCCGAGTCCACCTGGCGCAGCGCCGCCTACCGCGTGTCCCAGCAGCTCGGCAACCTGTACTCCCAGCAGAGCCAGTACGCCGTGCAGCTCACCCTCGACGACGGCCGCCGCACGCTCGCCGGCGCGATCGCCGCGAGCGCCGCCCTGCTGCTGTGCGCCGGGCTCCTGCTCGTCGTCGTGCGCCGGCTCGTCGCGCGGGTGCCCGTGCCGGTCGTGCCGATCATGGTGCCGACGATCCAGGCGGCGATCCCGCGACCCCGCCACGCTCGGTCACGACGCCCGCGCGTCCCCGAGCCGTGGCCGATGAAAGCCGTGCTCGACGACTTGCGCCGCCAATGAAGACGTCACAACCAGTCACTCACTACGCCGAAAAGAGCACGCGGTTGGACCACACGCCGGACTGGCGCGGTCGGGCAGACTGGTCCGCGTGAGTCCCCACTCGGATCTTCGCCCCTACCTGCGCACTTTGGACGCGGAGACGCTGGCGGACCTCTTGCACGCCCAAGCCGAGCGTGACCCTGAGTTGCGGCATTCGCTCGAACTGCGCGCCGCCACCCAATCCGGTGACGTCAGCGAAGCGCACCGGCTGCTCGACACCGCCGTGCCCGACGGGAACGGCGAATACACCGCGAAAGTCGGCGCCGTCCTCGACACGCTGCAGCGGATGCTCGACGCCGGCAGCCGGGCCGACCTCGCGCCCCTCGCGCGCCGCACGGTCGACGACATCAGCGAGGTGCTGGAGCAGTCCGGTGATCACGGCGGCGACCTCGGCGACCGGCTGGACCGCGCCGTCGAGCTGTACGCCCGCGCGTGCGCCGCCCGGCCGCCGGACCCGGAGAAGCTGGCCGACTGGATCCTCGAGGTCGAGTTCGACGGGCCCGGGCGCCCGGCGATCGACCTCGCCGACTTCGCGGCGGCGCTGGGCGAACCGGGCCTGCGCCGGATCAAGTCCACTGTGGACGACGTGCTCGCGGCGAGCGGGCCCGGCCACCGCCGGGACGTGGCCGAAGGGCTGCGCGAGCAGCTGGCCGAGGTGCTCGGCGACGTCGACGAGCTGGTCGCGATCCTGTCCGCCAAGCCGCCGCGGCGCGACGTCAGCCTCAAGATCGTCCGCGTGCTGCGGGCCGCCGGGCGGCACAGCGAGGCCATCGCGCACGCCGCCCGCGCGCTCACGCACGACAAGAACCCGAAGCCGCCCGAGCCCGAACCCGAAGACGAGACCTCCCGGCGCCGTCGGGAGTTCGACGCGGAGCCGGGCCGTGAGACGTATGCCGCGCTGCGCGAAGCCGCGACCGCCGACGGGAAGTGGCCCGCGCAGCGCCGGGCCGCGCTGGCGTGCCTGCGCGAACGCGCCGCCGACGGCGGGGCCGACGAGCTGGCCCGCGTCCTGCTCGACGACGGCCGGCCCGACGAAGCCTGGCGCGCCTGCGTGCGGTTCGGGGCGACGCCGGAGCTGAAGCTCGAACTCGCCGAGCTGCGCGCCGCGGAGCACCCGGCCGAGACGATCCCGGTCTTCCGCGAGCACGTCGACGAGCTCATCGAGCGCAAGGACCCGCAGGCCTACCAGGAAGCCGCGCGCCGGCTGAAGTTGTTGCGCGGCTTGCACAAGCGCGCCGAGACGCCGGACGAATTCACCGCTTACCTCGGCTCGCTGGTGGAAACCCACCGCCGGAAAACCCGCCTGATCACGGAAATCCGTACCGCGCGGATCGCTTTGCCGAAGGCCGTAACCTCGCCCCGCACCCCTCGTTGAGCGAGGTGGACCGGTGATTCACGTGCACCGGGACATCGAAGGCCCGCCACGGGCGGTCACGCCTCTGGCCAGCGATGTCGCGGTGGCCCTGTTCCGCCGCCCGGCTCGGCGCCTCCCCGTCGAGCACGCGGCGGGACCCGCGCCAGGGCCACCGCGACCAGCTCGCCATCGCGATGAAACGATGACCGCATGAGCCCGGTGAGTCGCGCCCGCAAGAAGGCACCGCAGCCCGTCACCCACAGCGTGACCGGCCTGTTCAAGGACGTCCTGAACGACTTTTCGGCGCTGGGCGCCGACCCCGCGCCGGTCGACGTCGAGCTGCTCGCCTCCGAGGTCCTCGGCCAGTTCCACGACGTGCCCCTCGAAGAGGGCGAGGAGCCGCTGGGCCTCGAGCTGATCGCCTTCGCGCAGCGCAAGATCACGCCGGGTGCCGCCGCGCTGCTGGCCGCCCTCAAGGTCGTCGCGGAGACCGACGTCGAGCGCAAGGCCGCCGAAGACGGCCTGCAGGTCGTCCTCGGCCGGGGCATCCCCGCGCCGGGCTGGGCCGGCGAGCTGGGCCAGGTCACCGCCGGCGAGTGCTGGCGGACCGGGGACGTCTACGGCGACGAGTCGTCGCTGCTCTGCGTCTTCACCCACGGCGGCCAGTCGCACGGCCTGCTCGCGCTGCTCGACTTCACCGAGGGCGGCCGGGTGCGCGACCTCGTCGTGATCGAGCAGCCCGAGGAGGTGCTCGCCGAGATGCGGGCGCAGGCCGACGCCGACCCGGAGCTGGTCGCGTTCGAGGCCGTCGACCCCGCCGAGGCACACCGCCTGCTCGCCGACGGCCTCGACGCGACCGACCACCTCGACGACGCCGACGTCAGCGAGGACTACGCGCGCTTCCACGCGGTCGCGCTGACGTGGTCGCGTGCGCTGCCGGAGCCCTCGCTCGTCCCCGAGATCGCCGAGTGGTCCGACACCGAACGCGCCGCCGTCGTCGAGCAGTTCGTCGCGGCGAGCGGGGAGGAGCCCGACGCCGCCCGCGCGATCGGGGCGCTCCTGCTGGAACACGGCGTGCGCACCGATCCGGCGAACCCGCTGCGCGTCGGGCCGGAGAAGATCGCGCGGTTCCTCGAAGGGCTGCTGGGCGAGGAGTTCGAGCTCGACGCCGAGCACGAGGACGCCGTCGAGCCGGTCGTGCTGGCCTGGGTGCAGTGGACGGCGGACCGCGCCGGGCTGACCGAGACCGCGGTCGCGGCGCTCGACGAGGCCGTCGCCGACTACCTGAGCGAGTACGCCGATGACGACGACTCGCCGCTCGAGCGCTACTTCGGCGACGTCGGCGAGCTGTCGCCGACCGAGCTGGCGGACGCGCTGGAACGCCGGATGTTCGCGGTGCCGTCGCTGACCACGGAGATCGAGGACGAGGAGGTCGACCTCGACCCGACCGACCCCGATCAGCGCCGGGCGCTGGTGATCGCCGAGGCCGACGAGGACGAGGACGAGCAGCGGCTGGTGCTGCGCGCGACGATCGTCGACCAGCTCTGGGACGACGAGCCCGCCGAAGCCTGGCCGGCCGTGCAGCGCCTGCAGGAGGGCGAGCTGGACCGCGACGAGATCTTCGAGCAGCTGATCGACGCTCTGGAAGGCAGCTTGCTGGAGTCCGAGGAAACGCTCGAATACGACGCCGACGCCTACGTCGAGGCGCTGACCGAACTCTGACGCGCTACGGGAGGGGGTTCGCGGACTTCGCCTTGCGCCGGCGTTCCTGCAGCCGGTCGTCGAAGTCGACGACGAAGGTTCCGGCGGCCATCGCGATCAGCAAGGCCAGACCGAGCACCGCACCGACCCACGTGAGGATCATCGCGAACATCGTGGGCCTCCTCCCCAGCTCAGAGCCGTTTTCCTGACTCCTTCAGGGTCGCTTTCCCGAGCTGCCGTCGGTATCGGCCAACCGGTTACGGCACCTCGGCCGATCGGCCGGATTCCGGTGCGGAGAGTCGCGAGAGGTCCACGAAACGTGGCCGCGCATTCGCTCAGCGTGCGAATGCGCGGCATGTGGGTGACAGGGTCAAAGCTTGCGCAGGCGAACCCGGTTGATGGCGTGGTCGCAGTCCTTGCGCAGCACGAGCGTCGCCCGCGGCCGCGTCGGCTTGATGTTCTCCATCAGGTTCGGCTCGTTGATCGAGTGCCACAGGTGCCGCGCCTCGGCGCGGGCCTCGTCGTCGGGCAGGCCGGCGAAGTGGTGGAAGTGCGACTTCGGGTCGGCGAACGCCGTGTGCCGCAGCTCGAGGAACCGCTCGATGTACCAGCGCTGGATGTCGTCGGTGTGCGCGTCGACGTAGATCGAGAAGTCGAAGAGGTCGGACACCATCAGCCGCGGGCCCGGCTGCAGCACGTTCAGGCCTTCGACGATGAGGATGTCCGGCTGCTGCACCACCTGCTCCTGGCCGGGCAGGATGTCGTAGGCCAGGTGCGAGTACACCGGCGCGGCGACGCGCTCGGCGCCCGACTTCACCTCGGTGACGAACCGCAGCAGCGCGCGCCGGTCGTAGCTCTCCGGGAAGCCCTTGCGGTGCATGATCCCGCGGCGCATCAGCTCGGCGCGCGGGTACAGGAAGCCGTCGGTGGTGACGAGGTCGACGCGGGGGTGGTCCGGCCAGCGGGCGAGCAGCGTGCGCAGGATGCGGGCGGTGGTCGACTTGCCGACCGCCACGCTCCCGGCGATGCCGATCACGTACGGGACCTTCGTGCCGCGGGAGTCGTCACCGAGGAACGTCGTGGTCGCTTCGTAGAGCCGCTGGCGCGCGGCGACCTGGAGGTTGATCAGGCGGGACAGCGGGAGGTAGACGTCGGCGACCTCGGCGAGGTCGACCTGCTCGCCCAGACCGCGCAGCCGCAGCAGCTCGGCCGCCGTCAGCGGCAGCGGCGTCGAACTTCGCAGTTCTTTCCACTGTTCCCGGTGCAGCTCGACATAGGGGCTGAGTTCGCGGACCCGGGTCATCGCACACTCCTCCGGCCGTCGCCTGCACTGGCGGACGTTCACCTGCGTGATTAACGGTAGGGCTTACGGCCGGTGAACGCGCTGTGATGTAGTCCACCCCGGGTTTCGGGTGATCACCGCGCGTGACGGAAAACCTCTTCCCACGCCGCCGCGACCTGGCGCGCGCAGGTGGCGGGGCTGACGCCGCCGACTCCGGTGCCGAGGCCCGGCATCGCGATCGTGTCGACGATCTCCCGCACCGGCCCGTCGTCGAGCCGGCCGTCGCGCCACTGCAGGAACACCGCGCGCGCCGCGAGGTAGGGGTGCACGGTGTCGGCGGGCAGCCGCTCGCCGGGCTCGCGCATGGTCGGCGCGCTGATCAGCCACGCCGGCTCGGCCTCGCCGGTCGGCACGACGACGGCCTCGCCGATGGGCAGTTCACCGCCGTGAAAAGCCAAAACGGCACTCCGGACGTTCTGCTCGACCCCGGGGAACGCCCGCTCGTAGACGGCGTCGATGCCGCCGCGCATCCAGCCGTAGGAGTTGGCCGGGCTGACCACGGCCTGGGCGACGACGTCGAGGACCGACCCGCGGTGCACCCGGACCCGGCCGCTCAGTTTCGCGGCTGCCTTGGTCCACGCGGTGGCGAGTGGTTCATCGACGGCGCACAGCACCAGCTCCGGTGTGCGAGCGGAGATCGGCGGGTGCGTGCCCTCACGGCCGGTGTGCGTGCCCGAGTCGGCGGTCACGCCCTTAGCATCGCAAAAAATGCCACCGGGCGTAACCGGTTGGCGTACCGGCTGTCCGAGTGAAAGTCGCCACCCCCGTAGCCTGGGGATGTGTCACGGATCGCATACTTCGGCCCCCAGGGGACCTTCACCGAACAGGCCGCGCGGGTCCTCGCCGGCGGCGGAGAACTGATTCCGGTCGAGACCGTCCGGCTGGCGATGACGGCCGTCCGCAAGGGCGAGGCGGACGCCGCGTGCGTCCCCATCGAAAACTCGGTCGAGGGCGTGGTGCCCGCCACCCTCGACGCGCTCAGCGAGTCGACCCCGCTGGTCGCCGTCGCCGAGGCCATCCTGCCGATCCACTTCAGCGTGCTGACCCGGCGCGGCGGCGGCGACATCAAGACCGTCGCGAGCCACCCGCACGCGCTCGCGCAGGTGCGCGAGTGGCTGGAGGCGAACCTGCCGGACGCGCACCCGGTGGCGTCGTCGTCGACGTCCGCGGCCGCGGTCGGGGTGCTGGAGGGCCAGTTCGACGCGGCGGTGTGCGCGCCGGTCGCCGTCGAGCACTACGACCTCGACGTGCTGGCCACCGAGGTCGCCGACGTCGGGGACGCGGCCACGCGGTTCCTGCTGGTCCGCCCGCCGGGCGAGCTGCCGGAGCCGACGGGCGCCGACCGGACGTCCGTGGTCGCCGCGGCCGTGAACCGCACCGGCACGCTCGCCGAGCTGCTCACCGCGCTGGCCGACCGCGGGATCAACCTGACCCGGCTCGACGCGCGGCCGACGCGCAACAACTTCGGCGAGTACCGCTTCTTCATCGACTTCGAGGGCCACCTCGCCGAGCCGCGGATCCTCGACGCGCTGACGGCGTTGCGCCGGCACTGCCGGAACCTGCGGTTCCTCGGCTCGCACCCGCGGGCCGACGGGACGCGCACCACGATCGAACCCGGCTTCGGCAACGACGACTTCGTCGACGCCGCGGTGTGGGCCGACGCGGTCCGCAAGGGGGACCTGGCGTGAGGCTGCTGCTCATCCGCCACGGGCAGACCGAAGGGAACGTCCGCGGCGCGCTGGACACCGCCCTGCCCGGCCCGCCGCTGACCGAACTGGGCCGCTCGCAGGCCGAAGACCTCGCGTACCGGCTGGCCGGGGAGCCGATCGCCGCGGTCTACGCGTCGCAGGCGACCCGCGCGCAGCAGACGGCCGCGCCGCTGGCCGCGCGGTTCGACCTGGACGTCCAGGTCGTCGACGGCGTCCACGAGGTCACCGCCGGCGACCTGGAAGGCGCGACCGACCACGAGTCGATCCGGACGTACATGGAGACCGTGCGGCAGTGGACGCTCGGCGAGCTGGCCCCGGCGCTGCCCGGCGGCGAGAGCGGCACCGACGTGCGCACCCGCATGCTCGACGCGGTCGGCCGGCTGCGCGCCAAGCACGAGCAGGCCGACCCGGACAGCGTGATCGCGCTGGTCAGCCACGGTGGCGCGATCCGGCTGTCGGGCGAGTGGCTGGCGTCGAACGTCCACGCGGACGTCGCCAACGCGGCCCTGATCCCGAACACCGGCCTGGTCGAGCTGGAAGCCCGGCCGGAAGGCCGGTGGCACTGCCTCACCTGGGTTGACACGCCGCTCTGATCGTCACGAAAGTGTGATCCTGTCACGTTTGAGACACGTTTGGTGGGGAACTAACGGTCCGAACCAACCTGCCGGAGACCCGTACGTCTACCCAGTAGCACCACACCAGGGAGGCGATTGACATGGTTCGGACGAAGCTTTCTCGGTTGCTGCCGGTTGTCGCGGCTTCGGCGGGCGTCCTCGCGCTTTCCGCCTGCGGGGGTGGCGGGACCACCAACGCGGCGAGCAGCTCGACGCCGTCGACGACGGCATCGCCCACCACGACCACCACCGCCACCACGGCCGAGACCCCGAGCAGCTCGCCGGTCGCCGCGCCGCCGGTCGCCCAGCCGGCCGACAACGGCCTCTGCAAGGCCGGCGACGTCACGCTGTCGCTCGGCCAGGGTGACGCCGGCGCCGGTTCGATGTACCGGCCGCTGCTGATCAAGAACACCAGCGCGAAGGCCTGCGAGATCCAGGGCTTCCCGGGCGTCTCCTACGTGGCCGGCAACGACGGGCACCAGGTCGGCAAGGACGCGTTCCGCGAGGGCACCAAGGGCAACGCGGTCAAGCTGGACCCGGGCCAGACAGCGGCCGCCGACATCCAGTTCGTGAACGTGCGGAACTTCGACCCGGGCACCTGCCAGCCCACGGCGGTGAAGGGCCTGCGCATCTACCTGCCGCAGGAGACGGCGTCGAAGTTCGTGCCGACCGACGGGACCGCGTGCGCGAGCACGAAGATCCCGGGCAACCAGCTTTCGGTGAAGACGGTCCACCCGTCCTGATCTAAATGCGGCCGCAGATCTCCTGCGCCTGGACCAGGTGCCGCTGGCCGGAGATGTCGTTGAAGTGCAGGCTGAGCACCATCCGGGCGACGCCGTCGATGTGGTCGGCCAGCGGCTGGTAGGTGGCGTTGACCTGGGCCGCGGCCGCGGACAGCTCGCGCGCCGCGGTCATCCGGTGCAGTCGTTCGGGCGTGAGGCCGGGCGTCAGCGACGGCTGCGCGTCCCGGCTCGTGTCCGGCAGTTCGCCGACGCGGTCGAGGGCCTGGCACGCGGCCAGCGCGTCGTCGAGCGCGCCCGCGTGCACGCCGGACAGGCCCCACAGCAGCCCGAGCACGCCGCCGCCCAGCACGAACCCGGCCACCGCGCACAGCACGAGCAGCCGGCGCGACTGCGGCGGCGGCTTGACCTCCTCGGACTCGGATTCGGTCGAGGGCTCGTCGAAGTCGGGGCCGGCGTCGGTGCCGGTTCCGGGGTCCACGGTGCGCATAGCGCCTCCTCACCACCTGGGTGATGAGATATTTCAGCTCACAAACCGGGTTCCTGGTGCTGTAGCGCCACGGCTGAGTCCGATTTGTCATCCAGCGGGAAGCGGCGCAGCGCCAGGGCCGCGAACGCGGCGATCACCAGCATCGCCAGCCCGGAGACGGCGAACGTCCGCGCCGCCGTCCCGAGCGCCGTGGTCAGCAACCCGCCGAGCAGGGCGCCGAGCGGGATCGCGCCCCAGACGACCGTGCGCCACACCCCGAGCACCCGGCCGAGCAGCTCGCCGGGCACGAGCGTGTGCCGCGCGGTCGCGAGCACGACGTTCACCGCGACGACGGCGGCCGCGAACAGCCCGAACAGCGCCGCGGCCGCGACCGGCGAGCGCACCAGGCCCATCCCGCCGAACCCGGCCCCGCAGCCGAGGATCCCGCCGAGCACGACCACGCGCCGGCCTGCCGCACGCACCAGCCGTGGGGCGACGCCCGCGCCGAGCAGCCCGCCGATGCCGCCGACGAACGCGAAGAACCCGAAGGTCGCGTCGGACAGGCGGAGGTCGTCGAGCGCGTAGAGCACCAGCTGTGCCTGCGCGAGTTCGCTGACCAGGCTGAGCAGCCCGGCGACGACGACCAGCCGCAGCAGCAGCGCGTTGCCGCGCAGCCAGCGCAGGCCGTCGGCCAGTTCGGTGCGCAACCGCGCCGGCTGGGCTTCGCCGCGGCCGCGGTAGGTGCCGGCCAGGCCGAGCAGGACCGCGGCGGCGATCGCGAAGCCCGCGGAGTTGAGGAAGAACGGGAAGGCGGCGAAGAGCGCGAAGGTCAGGCTGCCGATCGGGCCGCCGAGGAACGTCTGGCCGACGATCTCGCACGCCTGCAGCTTGCTGTTGGCGCCGTCGAGCGAGCCGTCGCCGACGACGGCGGGGACGAGGGCGTTGGCCGCGCTGTCCGCGATCGTCTCGGCGGTGCCGATGACCAGCGCCGTCAGGTAGACCAGCCAGATCGTCATCCCGCCGGCGGCGACCAGCACGGCCAGGGTGCCGACCGCGATCGCGCGGGCGGTGTTCGCGACGACCATCGCCCGCCGCCGGTCGATCCGGTCGACCAGCGCGCCGGCGACGGCGGCGAAGAGCAGCCAGGGGAGGAACTGCGTCGCGGAGAGCCCGGCGATGAGCACGGGGTCGTGGGTCAGCGTCGTGGCGAGCAGGGGCAGGGCCACCTTGCCGATGCCGTCGCCCAGGTGGGAGGCCGCGCTCGACGTCAGCAGCCACGTGAGTCTTCGAGCAGGGTTCACCGGAGCCCCCAGCACTCATCGCGTTCACCCAATGACTTCGGGTAACAGGATAAGCGCGCGGTCAGCGACCGGCGGTCACGTTGTGGCTTCAGCCCCAGCCGAGCTCGTGCAGCCGGGCGTCGTCGATGCCGAAGTGGTGGCCCAGCTCGTGCACGACGGTGATGAGGACCTCTTCGACGACCTCGTCCTCGTCTTCGCACATCGAGAGGATCGGCTGCCGGTAGATGGAGATCCGGTCGGGCAGGACCCCGCCGTAGGACGACGTCCGCTCGGTCAGCGCGATCCCGTGGTAGAGCCCGAGGATGTCCGGCGCCTCTTCGTTGAACTCCTCGACGAGCACGACGACGTTGTCCATCGCCTTCGCGAACTCCGGCGGGACCTCGTCCAGGGCTTCCGAGACCAGTTCCTCGAACCGCTCCCGGCTCATCTCGACCGGCATCAGCCGTTGGTCTTCGTCGACGGCGGGGCCGAGCTCGACGTCGTCGGGCCGCCGCCCCCGTCCGAAGGCGGGCCGCCGTCCTGGGGCTGGCCGCCGTCCGGGCCCGCCGGGGCGGCCTTGACGCTGCCGGTCACCGCCAGCAGGCCGCTCTTGTCCGGCAGGAGCGCCGCGACCTTGCAGTTGACCTTGGTCGAGCCGGCGTCCCAGCTCTCCTGCTCCCGCAGGTCCCAGGTCAGGATGAGCTTCTTCGCGTCGAGGTCGGCGCCGCCGGTGTAGTCCGCGGCCTGCTTGGTGCACTCGGTGTCGAGCCAGGCCTTCTGGTCGTCCTGCTTCGGGTAGGCGTCCTTGAACTTCGACTTGAGGTCGAGGGTCGCGATGATCTCGTAGGAGTGCGGCTTCGCGCAGTCGACCGGGTCGCCGACGCCCTTGCCCTGCAGCGCGAGGCAGGTGCCCGGCTCGAACACCAGCGACTGGTCCTGCTCCTTCGCCGGCCCGGTGGTCGGCAGCAGCCTGCCGCCCGGGCCCGCCCACTGCAGGCCGCACCGGAGCTGGCGGTCGCCGTCGTCCCACTGCGACGGCGTCGGGCGCAGCAGGTTCGTCGTCAGCTTTCCGTAAGGATCGAGGTTGTGGCCGAGGTAGGGCTTCACGTCCGAGGTGCACTTCTGCTGCGCGATCTGCTGCCACTGCTCCAGCGACGGCACCGGGGCGCCCTCGGGGAACTGGGCGCCGATGTCCACGAGCGCGGTCACCTCGAACAGGTGCGGCTGGGTGCAGACGACCTTGTGCGCGTCGCTGGCGTCCGGGTTGTCCCAGGTCAGGCAGCTGCCGGGGGGCGAGTGGAACGCCTCCTGGGCCTCCGGCGAGAGCTTGCCCGTCCCGCCTCCGGCGCCGCCGGCGAAGCCGTCGCCGCCGGTGAACAGGACGCTGAGGGCGAGCGCGATGAGCGCGCCCGCGAAGATCCCGCCCATCACGACGCGGGTGCGCAGCGTCTGGGTGGCGGCAGGGAACCGATCGGCGCTGGGAGACATCGCAGTCCATGATGCCCGCGCCGCGCGCGACGTGCGCGACCTAGGGTGGTTAGGGTGGGTCACGGTTTCGTGGTGGCCGGGATTACGGAGCGCACATGACGCAGGACAGCAACACTGGGGACCAGCCGCCCCCCGAGCCGCCGAAGCGCGGTTCGATGAGATTCCAGGACTCGAACACCCGTCCCAAGGAGCCCTCGCTCGCCGAGCAGCGCGCGCGTCAGCAGGCGCTGGCGCAGGAGGAACGGGACGAGGAGCTCGCCCGCCAGGCCGACGCCAAGTCGGCGACCCGGCGCAAGATCCTCATCGGCAGCGGCGTCACGGTCGGGCTGGTCGGCCTGGTCGCGACGTTCTACTCGGTCGCCAAGCCCTCGGGCTCGGTCACCGCGGTCTGCACGGACGCGAACGGCATCGTCCAGAACGACGACAACTGCGACGAGAACTACGTCACCAGCCACCACGGTTACTCCAGCGGTGGGTTCTGGTTCATCCCGATCGGCGGCGGCGGTTACCAGAGCTACCGGTACAACTACGGCGGCACCGGCACGATCGGCCAGCCCGTCACCGGCGGGTCCTACGACGCGCCGTCGTCGCGGACCAGCGTCAACACGAAGTCCGGCAAGTCCGTCCAGCGCGGCGGCTTCGGCATCAGCGGCAAGAGCGGCAGCACCGGGGGCACCGGCGGCAGCGGCAAGAGCGGGGGATCGTAGGTGTACCGGGACCGGCGTGAGCCGCGGCGCGACTGGCAGCGGATCGTCGAGGAGCAGGGACTCGTCTACGGCACGCCGGCCCGCGACAACAGCGGCCGGATGCGGCCGTACTGGGACGAGTCGGTGCACTACGTCTTCGACATGGACGAGGTCCTCTCGCTCGAAGCCGACGTCGAACTGCTGCACTCGATGTGCCTGGAGGCCGTCGACAACGTCGTGACGACCGAGGGCTACCAGCGGTTCGGCATCCCCGAGTGGGTCTGGCCGCACATCGCGGAGTCGTGGAAGCGGCAGGACCCGCACGTCTACGGCCGGTTCGACCTGCGCTACGACGGCAAGTCACCGGCGAAGCTGCTGGAGTACAACGCGGACACGCCGACCACGCTGCTGGAGGCGTCGCTGCTGCAGTGGCACTGGAAAACCGACGTCTTCCCGGACGACGACCAGTGGAACTCGATCCACGAGAAGCTCGTCGAGCGCTGGGCGTTCCTGCAGGACAAGCTGCCGTCGAACGAGCTGCACTTCACCTGGTCGGCGGCGGATCCGAGCGGCGAGGACAACGTCACCACGGCGTACCTCCAGGAGACCGCGGCCGAGGCGGGGCTCGACACCGTGGGCCTGGCGATCGAGGAGATCGGCTGGGACCCGGTGCTCAAGCGGTTCGTCGACCTCGAAGAGTCGCAGATGGCGACCGTGCTGAAGCTGTACCCGTGGGAGTGGGTGGTCGACGAGGAGTTCGGCCGCAACGCCGTCGAGTCGCTGCCGCGGACGCTGTGGATCGAGCCGCTCTGGAAGATGATCCTCTCCAACAAGACGCTGCTGGCGATCCTGTGGGAGAACTACCCGGGCCACCCGAACCTGCTGCCGGCGTTCGCCGACGACCCCGGCCTGCTCACCGAGTACGTCCGCAAGCCGAAGCTGGGCCGCGAGGGCGCGAACGTCCAGATCGTCGCGACCGGCTACGAGACCCAGACCGACGGCGTCTACGGCGCCGAAGGCTTCGTCTACCAGGCGTTCGACCCGCTGCCCGAGTTCGACGGCTACCGGCCGGCACTCGGCGCGTGGATCGTCGGGGACAGCTCCGCGGGCCTGGGCATCCGGGAGACCGGCGGCCTGGTGACCGACGACGGTGCGGCATTTGTCCCACATCGCATCGTCGAGTCGTGATACAACACCGCTGCTGATCAGCCCTTTCTCCTGGGAGACAATTCGTGAACACGACCCTTGCGCTGTCCGACACGTTCGGCTCCGACCTCGTGCGGGGGATCGGCGCGATCCTGCTGTACGGCGTCATCGGCCTGCTGCTGATGTTCGCCGGCTTCTACGCGATCGACTGGACCACGCCGGGCAAGCTGTCGAAGCTGGTCACGCAGGGCCTGCCGAACGCGGTGATCGTGACCGCGTCCGGAATGCTTTCGATGGCGTTCATCGTCGTCGTGGCGATCTTCAACTCGGCGAGCGACCTCACCGAGGGCCTGATCACGTCGCTGGTCTACGGCCTGCTCGGGATCATCGTCCAGGTGATCGCGGTCCGGCTCCTGGAGTGGGCGACCCGCATCGACGTGGCGTCGACCATCGAGAGCGAGAAGTTCGCCCCGGTGAGCATCGTCGTCGCGGCGGCGCACCTCGGCCTGGGCCTCGTGGTGGCGGTCGGCATCTCCTGAGCCGTTCAGCCGGAGCGGCGGGGCCGGTCACCAGGGGCCTCGCCGCCTTCGAGCTGGCGCAGCACACCGAGGTCGTCGCGGACGGCCCAGTGCTCGGCCAGCTTCCCGTCGCGGACGCGGAAGACGTGCACCGCCTCGGCGACGATCCGCCGCCCGGTCGGCTCGCGCCCGGCGAACTGCGGGAACTCGCTGCCGATGTGGCGTCCGGAACTCGAGAACCAGATCATGACGACGCCGTCGCCGGTGGTGACGGCGTGCACGTCGTAGGTCAGGTCGGCGAAGCTACGCTCCAGCCAGCCGCGCACGACCCGCATCATCTCGGTGCCGCTGCGGCCGCTGACGTGGTCGAGGAAGTCGGGCGCGAACGCCTCTTCGAGGATCGACTCGTCGCCGCCGACCAGGTAGTCGACGTAACGCAGGGCCAGGTCGGAATCGGACGTCATGGCGCCTCCCGGGTTCGACCCGGAAGTCGTGGGCCGTCCGGGGGCGTTACGGCTTGATCGTGGCCGCGTTCGCCCGTTCGCACTAGCGTGGGGTTCGTGCGCCTGCTGAGGACACCGGACGACCGGTTCACGGACCTGCCCGACTTCCCCTTCGAGCCCAAGTACGTCGAGCTCGACGATCCCCACGGCGGCCTGATCAGAGTCGGTTACGTGGAGGCGGGCCCGGCCGACGGCCCAGTTGTCCTCCTGCTCCACGGCGAACCGAGCTGGTCCTACCTCTACCGCAAGATGCTCCCCGTCCTGGCGACGGCGGGCTTGCGCGCGATCGCGCCGGACCTGGTCGGCTTCGGGCGGTCCGACAAGCCCGGCGACCTGACCGACCACTCCTACGCGCGGCACGTCGAGTGGATGCGCGGGTTCGCGTTCGACGCGCTGGACCTGCACGACGTCACGCTCGTCGGCCAGGACTGGGGTGGCCTGATCGGGCTGCGGCTGGTCGCGGAGCACCCCTCGCGGTTCGCGCGGGTCGTCGCGGCCAACACGGGCCTGCCCACGGGTGACGTCGACATGCCGGCGGTGTGGCACTCCTTCCGCGAGGCCGTGCAGAAAGCTCCGGTCCTGGACGTCGCGCGGTTCGTGCAGTCGGGGTGCCGTTCCACGTTGTCGGAGCAGGAGCGGGCGGCTTACGACGCGCCGTTCCCGAACGAGATGTACAAAGCGGCTCCGCGCGCGATGCCCGGGTTGGTGCCTTATCGGCCGGACGACCCCGCCTCGGAGGCGAACCGCGCGGCCTGGAAGACGTTGACGGAGCTGGAGATCCCGTTCCTGGTGGCGTTCTCCGATGGTGATCCGATCACCGGGGGGATGGGCCCGATTCTGAAGCGTTCGATGAAGGGCGCCGAAGGGCTGGAACACCCGGTGATCGCCGACGCGGGGCACTTCTTGCAGGAGGACGCGGGCGAGGAGCTGGCCGGTCACGTGGCGCGGTTCGTGCGGGGCTGAGCGGCGGCCGGTTTTGTCCTCTGCCGCGGCCAAAAGCAAAAGATGTCCTCGCCGGACGGGCAGGCTCTGGGATGACCTCCCTTCCCGTTGTTCCCTCACCTTCTCGGGTGGGTCGCCGGGTGGTCATCCCGTCGCCTGGACGAGGCCTATCACTTTGAGCCGGGGCCGCAAGCCTGCGTTGTTACCTCACCTCGGGCAGTCGGTTGCGGGCCCGGCTCAAAGTGATTTACCGGCCTCAGGCGACGGGATGACCACCCGGCTTCTTCTGGTTCAAAGCGCCGCGTGGGTTGCCTTCAGCGCGTCCAGCAGGATGTCCAGCCCCTCCTGGGCTTCCTCGGCCGTGAGGGTCATCGGCGGGCCCAGCCTCAGGACGTTGCCGTGCAGGCCGCCCTTGCCGATCAGCAGGCCGCGCTTCTTCGTCTCCTCCAGCATCCGGGCCGCCGCCGGGACGTTCGGCTCCGTCGTGCCCGGCTTGATCAGCTCGACGCCGATCATCAGGCCCTTGCCGCGCACCTCGGCCACGATCGGGCTCTCCGCGGCGCGCAGCCCCGAAATCAGCTGCGAACCGCGGGCCGCGCAGTTGGCCTGCAGGTCGTGGTCCTTGATGTAGTCGAGCACCGCCGTCGCGCCCGCCATCGACACCGGGTTGCCGCCGAACGTCGAGAACGACTGGGCCTGGAAGCAGTCCAGGACGTCCCCGCGGGCCACCACGCCACCCACCGCGAGGCCGTTCCCGAGCCCCTTCGCGAACGTCATCATGTCCGGCGTCACGCCGTGGGCGTCGATGCCCCAGAAGTGCTCGCCCGTGCGGCCCCAGCCGGTCTGGACCTCGTCCGAGACGAACAGCACGCCGTAGGAGTCGAGGACCTCCTTCATCGCCCGGAACAGGCCGTCCGGCGGGAGGCTGAACCCGCCGACGCCCTGAATCGGCTCCGCGATCAGGCACGCGACGTCGCCCGCCGTCGCCGTGTCCAGGACGTCGACCAGGTCCGCGACGCAGGCCTTGATGTAGTCCGCGTCCGACAGGTCCCGGAATGGGCTGCGGTAGCGGTACCCGCCGTGGACGTAGTTGACCTTCACCGGGCTCAGCGCCGACGCCGACCAGCCGCGGTTGCCGGTGATCGCGACCGTCCCGAACGAGCGGCCGTGGTACGAGTTGCGCATCGCCAGCACCTGGTTGCTGCGCCGGAACTGCGTCGCGAGCATCAGCGCCGTGTCGTTGGCCTCGCTGCCGGAGTTGGTGAAGAACACCTTCGCGTCCGGGATGTTCGACAGCTTCGCGATCCGCTCGGCCAGCTCGACCTGCGAGCGGATCAGGTAGAGCGTCGAGGTGTGCAGGATGCCGGTGTCGAGCTGCTTGCGGACCGCGTCGCCGATCTCCGCGACGTCGTAGCCCATCGAGTTCGTCAGCACGCCGGCGAAGAAGTCGAGGTAGGTGCGCCCCTGCGAGTCCGTCATCCGGCGGTCGTGGGCGTGCACGATCTCGATCGGCTCTTCGTAGAGCAGGGACATCCAGGACGGCATGACAGCGCGGTGCCGGGCGAGCAGCTCATCGGTCATCGGGGCGCCTCCTCGGTGTTTCCTCGGAGTATGGGGACGCCGTGAACAGCGCTTCAACGATCAGACTGTCGGGATAACCCAGTAGGGACGCACAGTCTGTACGGACTACCCTCTGTCTTCGTGATTGACCCCAGGACTCTGCGCGAAGACCCGGAAGCCGTGCGCGCGTCGCAGCGCGCCCGTGGTGAAGACGAGGGAGTGGTCGACAAGCTGCTCTCCCTCGACACCCGGCGCCGCTCTTCCATCGCGGCCGCGGACAAGCTGCGCAACGAGCAGAAGCTCCTGGGCAAGCAGATCCCGAAGGCGCCGCCGGAGGAGAAGCAGCAGCTGCTGGCCACGGCCAAGGAGCTCGCCGCGCAGGTCAAGGCCGCCGAAGCGGAGCAGAACACCGCGTCGGAGGAGTTCGACCAGCTCTTCCGGACCGTGCCGAACCTCGTGCACGCGGACGCACCCGTCGGCGGCGAAGACGACTTCACCGTGCTCAAGCACGTCGGCGAGCCGACGAAGTTCGACTTCACCCCGAAGGACCACCTCGAGCTGCTCGAAGCGCTCGGCGGGGTCGACATGGAACGCGGCGCGAAGGTGTCGGGCTCGCGGTTCTACTTCCTCACCGGCGTCGGCGCGCAGCTGCAGCTCGGCCTGCTCAACATGGCCATCGCGCAGGCGCTCGAAAACGGCTTCACGCCGATGATCACGCCGTCGCTCGTCCGCCCGGAGATCATGGCCGGCACCGGCTTCCTCGGCCAGCACTCGAGCGAGATCTACCACCTCGAGGACGACGACCTGTACCTCGTCGGGACGTCGGAAGTGCCGCTCGCGGGCTTCCACGCCGACGAGATCCTCGACCTGAAGGACGGCCCGAACCGCTACGCGGGCTGGTCGTCCTGCTACCGCCGCGAGGCGGGCTCGTACGGCAAGGACACTCGCGGCATCATCCGCGTCCACCAGTTCGACAAGGTGGAGATGTTCGTCTACGCCAAGCCGGCCGACGCCGAGGCGGAGCACGAGCGGCTGCTCGGCTGGGAAGAGCAGATGCTGGCGAAGATCGAGGTGCCCTACCGGGTCATCGACACCGCGACCGGCGACCTCGGCACGTCCGCGCACCGCAAGTTCGACTGCGAGGCGTGGATCCCGACCCAGGACACCTACCGCGAGCTGACCTCGACGTCGAACTGCACGACGTTCCAGGCCCGCCGCCTCTCGGTCCGCTACCGCGACGAGAACGGCAAGCCGCAGATCGCCGCGACGCTCAACGGCACGCTGGCCACCACCCGCTGGATCGTCGCGATCGTCGAGAACCACCAGCAGGAGGACGGCTCGATCCGCGTGCCGGAGGCGCTGCGCCCGTTCGTCGGCGGCAAGGAAGTGCTGACGCCCCGCTGAATCGGGTGGATCCGCGGTGCTGCTCCGTTCGTCCCAGTAGTGTCCGGGCCGAACGGGAGGATTCATGCGCATGAAGTGGCAGGTCGTGGCGGTGGTGGCGGCCCTGACCGTGGTGTCCGGCTGCTCGGTGGCCGTCAGCGGGACGGCGTCGCCGGTGCCGGGTCAGGGCCCGATCGTCCAGGCCGTCGACGCCTGCTCGCTGCTCGACCAGGACCAGGTCGACGCGCTCGGCTACGAGTCCCCCGGCCGCTCGGTGCCGGAGAACAAGGAGCGGCTGCAGGCGCCGATGTGCCTGTGGAGCACGAAGGACGACGTCGACCCGTCGGCCACGCTCAACGTCGGCTACGCCACGGACCTGGACTTCAACGAGTACATCGCCGGCGCCGTCCCGAAGTCCGAGCCGCAGCGGGTGGGCGGCCTCAACTGGACGCAGTACCCGTCGATCCTCGCCGACGACTGCGTGTTCTACGCCCTCCTCGGCGACAAGTCCTTCGCGTTCGTCAGCGTCTCGGGCCCGGAGCTGGCCAAGTCGTGCGAGCTGGCCAAGACCGTGGTCCCGCAGGTCGCGGCCCACCTGCCCGGCGGGCAGGCCGCGCCGCCGATCACCCCGACCGGGCCGGCGAAGGCCGAGCCGGGCGGCCCGCTGCTGTCGGCGGACCCCTGCGCGACGCTGAAGCCGGACCAGGTCGCGCAGCTGAAGAACATCTCGCCGAACGGCGAAAAGGACAACTCGACCGCGGTGCCCAACGCGACCTACTGCCTCTGGGACGACACCGACGGCAGCGAGGGCCAGAAGGCGTTCGAAGTCTGGTTCGGCCCGAGCACGCCGCTGGCCGACTGGCCGGGCGTGAAGGGCGTCAACCCGCTCGAGACCGTCGACGTCGGCGGCAAGAAGTGGGGCGTCTACCCGAACCTGGGCGGCCTGCGCGTGACCTGCGCGGCGTTCCTGCCGATCACCGAGACGTCGTCGGTGCAGGTGGTCAGCGGGTTCATCGGCGACGACGCCAAGACGTGCGACCTCGTCAAGCAGGGCCTGCCGCTGGTGACGCCGAACCTGCCGGGTTAGTCCTTCGACACCTGGTCGGCGATGTGGCGCGCGATCTCGAGCGCGCTCGTCGCGGCCGGGGACGGCGCGTTCAGGACGTGCACCTGGTCGCGCGCGGTCTCGATGAGGAAGTCGTCGACGAGCGAGCCGTCGCGGCGCATCGCTTGCGCGCGCACGCCGGAGCCGTGGCGGACGATGTCGGCCGCGGTGACGGCCGGGACGAGCCGGGCGAGGCTCGCGGCGAACCGCTTCTTCGAGAACGAGCGGCGCACCTCGTCGAGGCCGGTCGGGAACGCGTACTTCTTCGCCAGCCGCCAGGCGCCGGGGAAGGCGGCGACCTCGGTGACGTCCTTCGCGGAGAAGTCGCGCCAGCGGTAGCCCTCGCGGCGCAGCGCGAGCACGGCGTTCGGGCCGGCGTGGACGCTGCCGTCGAGCATCCGCGTGAGGTGCACGCCGAGGAACGGCAGCGTCGGGTCCGGCACCGGGTAGATCAGGCCCTTGACCAGGCCGCGGCGTTCGGGCTTGAGCTCGTAGTACTCGCCGCGGAAGGGCACGATCTTCGCGGACGGCGTGAGGCCGGCCAGCCGCGCGACGCGGTCGGAGTGCAGGCCGGCGCAGTTGACGAGCGCATCGGCCTGGACGACGTCTTCGCCGGTCGCGACCTCGACCCCGCCGTTCGCCCCGGCGCGGATGGCGAGCACGGGACTGTTCAGCCGCAGGTCGACGCCGGCTTCGTCGAGCAGCCGGACGAGCGCGGCGCAGACACCGGGGAAGTCGATGATCCCGGTCGACTCGACCCGCAGCGCGGCGACGCAGGCGACCTCGGGCTCGTACTCGCGCGCTTCGGCGGGGGAGACCTTCTTCGCCGGGACGCCGTTGGCCTCGGCCCGCTCGGCGAGGGTGTTCAGCGCGGGAATCTCTTTTTCGTCGGTGGCGACGACGAGCTTCCCGCAGACCTCGACGGGCACGCCGTACTGCCGCGCGAAGTCCACGATGGACCGGTTCCCGGCGACGGACATCCGCGCCTTGAAGGACCCGGGCTTGTAGTAGAGCCCGGCGTGCACGACGTTGGAGTTGTGCCCGGTCTGGTGGGCGGCCCAGCGGGATTCCTTCTCCAGCACGGTGACGTCCAGCCCGCGCCTGGTCAGCTCCCAGGCCACGGCCAGACCGACGATCCCGCCTCCGACGACTACGACGTTGCGCACGGTCGACCAGGCTACGCGAGCGGGGAAGGGCCTGGTGAGCCGGTCAGTCCGGCCGTGCTGAGGGCCTTCTGGGCACTCATCCCCAGCCCGGTTCCGTACGCCCGCTCGAAACCCTCCGCGCCCAGCGACTCGACGACCCGGGCCCGCACCGACGACACGTCCGGGTCGCCGCTGATCGCCGTTCCGCGGACGCCGGCCGCCGCTCCCAGCAGGGTTGCCGCGGATTCCGGCCGGGCCACCCCGGCCAGGCCTTCCAGCGCGAACGCCACCACGTCGCCCGCGTGCCAGCGGTGGCCGGCCAGCAGTGCCTCCCGGTGCAGGGCGGCCGCGTCGGCCGGGTGGCCTTCGGCCAAGGCCAGCCAGCCCAGGGCGATCAGCACCGAAGCCCGTGCCGTCTCGGCCGAGAACGAGCCGCCCCGGCACTCGGCCAGTGCGCGCTCGCAGAGTTCCCGGGCCGCCGGCAGATCACGCGACAGCCGGGCCAGCGTGGCCAGGCCGGCGAACGCCGCCGCGCGCGACTCGGGCATGCCCGACCGCCGCGCCGTGGCCGCCGCCAGCTCGTAGTCGGCGCGGGCACCCGCCGCGTCGCCGGCCAGCAACCGGGTGCGGGCGCGGCGGCAGATCAGGTCCGCGACGTCGTCCATCGCGCCGATCGCCCGCATCAGGCCCAGTGCCTCGTCCATCAGCGGCAGCGCGGCGTCGTGCTCGCCCCGCCAGGTCAGCAGCTGCGACAGGTGATCGAGCGCCATCGACAGGCCCCACCGCTCGCCCAGGGCGCGGAACTGGGCCGCGCCCTCGCGCAGGCCCTCCTCGGCCGTGGCGAGGTCGCCGGTCATCATCGCGCCCAGGCCCATCCCCATCGGCAGCAGCGCCCAGCCCCAGGCGTCGCCGGCCGCCAGCAGACCTTCGCCGCGGCTCGTCAGCCCGACATCGCCCGGTGGCCCGCCCACCACACCCAGCAGCATGACCGTCATGGGGTGGTGGGGCCGCCAGGAGTCGTCCCGCACGTACCGGCGGACCAGCGGGAGGTACTGCTCCAGCGACTCGTCCGGATGCCCGGACAACGCGCCGAGCACGCACACCAGGAACTCCTCGGCGTACTGCTCCTGCAGTTCGGGAGGGCAGCACGAGACGACGGCCAGCGACAGCACGGCACCCTCGAACCGCCGTCCGCGCATCCACCAGTACATCGCCAGGTGCGGGACCAGCCGCAGCGCGAGCACGACGTCGTGCTCGGTCGCCCAGCGCAGGGCGGCCAGCAGGTTCTCGTACTCGGCGTCGATCCGGTCGAGCCACTCCAGCTGGGCCGCGGTCCGCAGCATCGGGTCGGCTTCTTCGGCGAACCGCAGGAAGAACTCGGCGTGCGCGCGGTGGACCGCCTCGGTCTCGCCCGCTTCGGCGAGCTTCTCGGCGCCGAACGCGCGGATCGTCTCCAGCATCCGGAACCGGCCGCCGGCGGCCTCGACCAGCGACTTGTCGGCCAGTTCGAGCACCAGCCCGTCGTCGGCGCCGCAGACCTCCGCCGCCGCGGCGAACGTCGCCCCGCCGGGGAACACCGCCAGGCGCCGGGCCAGCTCGCGTTCGTCGTCGCCGAGGAGGTCCCAGCTCCACTCGACGACCCCGCGCAGCGAGCGGTGGCGCGCCTCGGCCGTCCGGCTGCCGCGGCCGAGCAGGTGGAACCGGTCGTCGAGCCGGGCCGCGATCTCGCCGAGGGCCAGGCTCCGGACGCGGGCCGCGGCCAGCTCCAGCGCCAGCGGCAGGCCGTCGAGGGCCGCGCAGAGGTGCTGGACGTCGCCGATGGTGGCTTCGTCGAGGACGAACGCGGGGTCGCTCGCCGCCGCGCGGTCGGCGAACAGCCGGACGGACGGGTACGCCAAGGCCTCCGCGGCGGGCGTGCCCGGCGGTGGGACGGCCAGCCGCGGCACCGGCGCCAGCTGCTCGCCGGTGATGCCGAGCGGCTCGCGGCTGGTGGCCAGCACCCGCAGTCCCGGGCACCCGGCGAGCAACCGGCCGGCCAGCCGGGCGGCGACGTCGACGACGTGTTCGCAGTTGTCGAGCACGAGCAGCGCCGAGCGGTCGCGCAGCGCCGAGATCAGCCGGTCGGCGGGGTCCTGCGGGCCACCGCGCGAGCTTTCGCGCAGGCCCAGCGCGGCCAGGACCGCGCCGGCGACGCCGTCGCCACTGTGCGCGGCGAGTTCCACGAACGCGACCGGCCCGGTCTCCGCGGCGGCGGCTTCGACAGCCAGCCGCGTCTTGCCCGTGCCGCCCGGTCCGGTCAGCGTCACGAGCCGGCTGCGGCCCAGCAGGTCCGCGACCTGCCGCAGCTCGCCGTCGCGGCCGACGAAGCTCGTCAGCTGCGCGGGCAACGCCGGGATCGCCGGCTTCTCGGTCTCGCCGCGCAGCACGGCGAGGTGGGCCTCGGCGAGGTCTGGACCAGGGTCGGCGCCCAGCTCGTCGGCGAGCGTGCGGCGGGCGTCCTCGAACGCGGCCAGCGCGTCGGCCGGCCGTCCGGCGGCGGTCAGTGCCCGGACGAGCTGTGACCGCGGCCGTTCCCGGAGCGGATGCGCGGCGATAGTCTCCCGCAGCTCGCCGAGGACGTCCTCCGCGCGTCCCAACGCCAGCCGGGCCTCGACGTGGTCGTCCGCGGCGTCGGCCCGCAGCTCGTCGAGCCGGGCGGCCTGAGCGGCGGCGAAGGGCGCGTCGGTCAGGTCGGTGAACGCCGCCCCGCGCCACAACGCCATCGCTTCACTGAGGACAGTCGCCGCTCGGGCGTGCTCGCCGTTCTTCAGCAGCGTCCGGCCTTCGCGCGCAAGGCGTTCGAAAGCATGTACGTCCACTTCGTCCGGTTCGACGACCAGCCGGTAGCCCGCCGCGGTGAACTCCACCGGCGCCAGGTCCTTCAACGCCGTCCGCAGCCGGGAGACCTGTGACTGCAGGGCGTTCGCCGCGCCGTCCGGTGGGTGTTCGCCGTACATGCCGTCGATCAGCCGCTCCGCCGGGACGAACCGGCCGGCCTCCAGGGCGAGCAGCGCCAGCAGCGTCCGCGACCGCGGGCCGCCCACCGCCACCTGCGTGCCGTCTTCACCCCACGCGGCGACCGCCCCCAGCACCCCGAATCGCATGCGCACAGCTTAAGACGGCTGCCGACCTGGGGAAGTTGTCACTCGAAAGTGGTCTTCGGCGTGGGGCTGTGAATCACCTGAGTGAGCGTCTATACACTTCGCCGGGTCCCCACGCAATGGGAGAGGTATGTCGACCGACAGCATTGCCCTAGGTCAGCCGACCGTGGGCGAAGAGGAACTCGCCGCCGTCGCGGAGGTCTTCCGATCCGGCTGGCTGGCCGGTGCCGGACCGGCGTGCCGCCGCTTCGAAGAGCGGTTCGCGCAGGTCACCGGCACCGCGCACGCGCTGACGACCGCGAACTGCGGCTCGGCGCTCTTCCTCGGCCTCAAAGTCCTCGGCGTCCAGCCGGGTGACGAGGTCATCGTCGGCGACTACACGTTCCCCGCCACCGGTCACGCCGTCGTGCAGGCCGGCGCGACCCCGGTGTTCGCCGACATCCGCCCGGACGTCTTCAGCGCCGACCCGGCACACGTCGAGTCCCTGATCACGCCGAAGACGGTGGGCATCCTCGCGGTCGACGTCGCCGGCCAGCCCGGTGACTTCGACGAGTACCGCGCGATCGCGGACAAGCACGGCCTCTGGCTGTTCGAGGACGCCGCGTGCGCCGCCGGCGCGACGTACAAGACGCGCCCGGCCGGCAGCCTCGCCGACCTCGCCGCGTTCTCCTTCCACGGCCGCAAGGGCATCACCGCGGGCGAGGGCGGCGCGCTGGTCTCCGACCGGGAAGACCTCATCGCGCACGCCCGCAAGCTGCACACCTACGGCATCGAACCGGCGATCAGCCGCGAAGGCTCGAACGCGCTGCCGATCCCGGAGTTCCACGAGCTCGGCTACAACTTCCGCATGTCGGACGTGCAGGCCGCGATCATGAACGTCCAGCTCGACCGGCTGCCGGACCTCCTCGCCGCCCGCCGGTCGGTCGCGAAGCGCTACCACGAGGCCTTCGAAGACATCGACGCGCTGACCGTCCCGGTGGAACTGTCCGATCGGGAGCACCCGTGGCAGGCCTACCTGCTCACGGTCGCGCCCGAGGTCAGCCGCGACACGCTCGCCCTGCGCATCCGCGAGACGGGCGTCCAGTGCAACTTCGGCACCTACGCCTCGCACCTGCAGCCGATCTACGGTCCCCAGGCGCCGCTGCCCGTCTCGGCCGACGCGTTCGCGCGCCAGCTCGCGATCCCCATGCACGCCAACCTCACCGACGCCGAGGTCACCCGCGTCGGCGAGGTCGTGCGCGAAGCCGTGCAGTCCCTGTCCTGAAGCCCCTACCGAGGAGAAATTGGTGTCCGACAAGAAGGTGCTCTTCACCGGGGGCGGTGGGTTCATCGCCGCGCACGTCATCCCGCTGCTGATCGAGGGTGGCTACACGGTCCGGATCTTCGACAACATGACCCGCGGCGACCGCGCGCGCGTCAACGAGTTCGTCGCCACCGGCCAGGTCGAGCTGGTCGAGAAGGACGTCCGCTACGGCGGCGCGGTCCGCGAGGCCATGCGCGGCTGCACGCACGTCATCCACTTCGCGACGGTGTCGATCAACAAGTCGATCGCCGACCCGCACGAGTCGATCGACATCAACATGATCGGCAACCACAACGTCTTCGCCGCGGCCGCGGACGAAGGCGTCGAGCGCCTGGTGTTCGCCTCGACCGCGTCGGTCTACGGCGACCCGAAGCGGCTGCCGATGCACGAGGACGACGAGCTCAAGCCGCTCACGCCGTACTGCATCTCCAAGCGCGCGGGCGAGGACCTGCTGGGCTTCTACGAGCGCCAGAAGGGCCTGTCCTGGAACGCGTTGCGGTTCTTCAACGTGTACGGCCCGGGTCAGAAGATCGAGGCGTACTACACGTCGGTCATCAACCACTTCATCCAGCGCCTGCGCGCCGGCCAGCCGCCGATCATCGACGGCCGCGGCGACCAGTCGATGGACTTCGTGCACGTCACCGACCTCGCGCGGGCCGTCGTCGCGGCGCTGGAGTCGGAGTCGGCGAACGTGCCGATCAACATCGGCACCGGCATCGACACGTCGATCGCCGCGCTGGCGAAGATCCTCATCGAGGCCGTCGGCGTCGACGTCGAGCCGCTGTTCAACGAGCGTGACGTGCTGGTTTCGCGGCGTGCCGCCGACATCACCCGCGCCCGCGAGGTGCTCGGCTGGGAGCCGCGGATCACCGTCGAGGACGGCATGCGGGAACTGGTCAAGGAATCCGAGTGAACGCCACCGCGGGGCCGGCCCGAGGACGTGCGATGCGCATCGCGGTGGTGAACAACTTCTTCCCGCCCCGCGTGGGCGGGAGCGCGCACATGTCGGCGTCGCTGGCGGCGCAGTTCGTCGAGGCCGGGCACGAGGTCCTGGCCATCACGGCCGCCTACGCCGACGCCCCGGCCGAGGAGGAGCGCGACGGGTACCGCGTCGTGCGCCTCCCCGCGGTGAAGATGCCGCAGGTCGGCCTGTCGATCGACTTCGACATGAGCTTCGCGTCGCTGCGGCCGGGCAACTGGCGGCGGCTGTGGAAGCTCCTGGACGAGTTCAAGCCGGACGCGATCCACCTGCACGGCCAGTTCTTCGACCTGTCGTGGCTGGCCGGGATCTGGGCGCGGCGCCACGGCGTGCCGACGCTGCTGACCATCCACACGCTGCTGATCAGCGACAACAAGCTGTACGGCGGCGTGTTCCGGCTGCTCGACGCGGTGCTCGTGAAGCCGGTGCTGCGGTACATCCGGCCGCGGTACGTAATCCTCGACAAGCTGGGCGTCGACTACTGCGTCGAGCGCTACGGCACCAGCGACGCGAACTCGGAATACTTCCCGATCGCGGTCGACACCGGGCACTTCGCGAAGCCGGTGACGAAGGACGTCCGCGCGGAGCACGAAATCGGCGACGCGCCGCTGATCGTCTCGCTCGGGCACGTCATCCCGCTGCGCAACCGGCTGCCGCTGATCGAGGCGCTGCCGTCCATTTTGGACAAGCACCCCGGCGTCCGGGTGGTCGTCGTCGGCCGCGTGTACCACGACGCGTTCCTGAAGCGGGCGGCCGAACTGGGCGTCTCGGACGCGCTGGTGGTGACGGGCGCGGTGCCGAAGGCGGACGTCCCGGCGTACTTCGCCGCGGCGGACATCGTCACGCACGACCTCAACGGCGGCTGCGGCACGGCGTCCCTGGAGGCGATGCTGTCCGGGACGGCGACGATCGCGTCGGTGACCGAGGACAACTACCCGGGCATCGAGCTGCGCAACGGCGAGAACGTGCTGCTGGTGCGCCCCGACGACTCGGAAGCCGTGGCGCGCACGGTGATCGAGCTGCTCGACGACCCGGACCGCCGCGCCCTGATCGCGCAGCGCGAGAGCGAGATGGTGCGGTCGAACTTCGGCCTCGACGTCGTGGCGGAAGAACACCTTCGTACCTTTGAGAAGCTGGTGTCGGAAGCCGATGTTCTTCGATGACGAGCGCAGCCACCGGCTGCGCCCGCAGATCCTGACCGAGCTCGTTTCGCAGTACATGAACGACGCCGAGCGCGCCCAGTTCTACGGGCTGCCTTCGACATGCCGTGTGCGCGAGCGCGTGAAGATCATCAGCCCCGAGAACCTGAAGATGGGCGACCACTGCTGGGTGGGCGAGGGAGCGGCGCTCGACGCGAGCGGCGGGCTCGAGATCGGCGAGCACACCAGCATCGGGCTGAACACGCTGATCTTCACGCACTCGAGCTGGCTCGCGAACATGACGCTGCAGAACCATTCGGGCAGCGATTTGATCGAGCGCAAGCCGGTGAAGATCGGCAAGGGCTGCTTCATCGGCGGCCTGGTGGTGATCATGGCGGGCGTGACGATCGGCGACTTCGCGACGGTGCAGCCGAACTCGGTGGTGGCGAAGGACGTTCCGCCGCGGACGTTGGTCGCGGGTAATCCGGCGCGGGTTTTCCAGCGGTACGACGAGGAGTACATCCAGTCCGAAGTGGACCGGGTCCGGGCGGAGAACGCCCGCCGCCGCGAGATCGCGGAGCAACGCGGCGGTGACGCCACCGGCTGGGGCGCGCCCTCCGGCGACTTCTCGGAGTAGCGATGGTGACTCTCGACGAGTGGGCCGCGCTGCCCGAAGAAACGGATCGCTTGGTCGAAGTCGTCGCGGGCGAACCGATCCCCGGGCCGCGGCGGGCGGCTTTGCACCAGCTCGCAGTGAACAGGCTGACGAATTGGCTTGATGACAGGCCGCCGACCGAATGCAGTGCCTTGCAGCAGGTCGAACTGATTGTTGCCCGGGTTCCGCTGACGATCCGCGTGCCCGATGTGTTGGTTGCGCCCAGTTCCCTGGTGCAAACCAATCCGCCGCGGCTCGACGCCGGTGATGTCCGGCTGGTGGTCGAGGTGCTCTCCGACGGCACCAGGCGCACCGATCAGGTCATGAAGTTCTCCGAGTACGCCGAAGCCGGGATCGAGCACTACTGGATCGTCGACCTCGACTCGCCGATCAGCATGATCACCTACCGGCTGATCGACAACGACTACGAGAACTTCGGCGAGTTCTCCGGTGTCGCCGAGCTGCAGTTCGCCGGAACGTCGCTCACCATCGACCTGAACGCTCTCGCCGCCCGGCGGCCCTGACGTGGATGACGGCAGCGCCGGCGTCGGCCGCCGGCGCCGCCGTCGTGGGACCGCCCGATCACCCGGCGGCGAAGTCCACGCGCACGGAGGCGCACGCAGCACAATCTAGTCCTTCGTGACCGAGCGCGAGATATCGATTACACAACGTTCGGCGTAGCCTCGGAAGATCAGGAGGCAACCTTTCCGCGGCCCGGCCGTCGCTGGGAGAGGACGGAACGAGGTGACCCATGGCGCGCGGCGACGACGAGTTCGCGGACTTCGTCCGCGCGTCGTCGGCGAGGCTCACCCACGCCGCCTACCTGCTCACAGGTGACCGCCACCAGGCCGAAGACGCCGCCCAGACCGCCTTCACCCGCACCTACGCCGCCTGGGCGCGGGTCCGCCACAAGGACGCCTACGGCTACGCCCGGACCGTCCTGGTCAACCACGTCATCGACGGCTGGCGGCGCCCGATCCGCGAGTACGCCACCGAGGCGATGCCCGACCGGCCGGACCGCCACGACGTCGACAAGGCCGTCACCCAGCGGGCCTGGCTCACCGCGGTGCTGCGGACGCTGACCGACCGCGAACGCGCTGTCGTCGTGCTGCGCCACTTCTTCGACCTGCCCGAGGCCGACGTGGCCCGTGAGCTCGGCGTTTCCCTCGGTACCGTGAAGAGCACGAACTCGCGGGCGCTGGCCAAGCTGCGGGTCGAGGCCGGCGAGGACACGCTGATCGGAGGGAGCGGGCGATGAACGACCTCGACGACTTCCGCGCCGCTCTCCGGCAGCCGCCCGACGAGCCCTTCGCCGAGCCGGACCTCGCCGCCATCATGGCCGGTGGCACGCGCATCCGGCGCCGTCGCCGCGTGCTGACCGGCGCGGCCGGGATCGCCGCCTCGGCCGCCGTCGTGCTGGTGTTCGTCTTCGCCGTCCAGCTGCGTCAGCCCGCGCCCGCGCCGGTCGCGCAGCCGCCTGCGCCGGTCCCGGCCGAGTCGACCACCGCCGCGCTGCCCGCGGAGCAGCCGATGGGGGACGTGATCGGGACGGGGATCCGGACCGGCCGCGGCGAGATCGTCTTCTTCGCGCGGGCGGTCGCCCTGCCGGAACTGCCGGACATCCACTTCGGCCTGGTGGCCGGGTTCCGCTCCGGCGAAACACTGCAGTCGGTGCTGATGACGAACGAGTACCGCGGCTCCGACCGGTCGTTCGGCTTCCACGCCACCGACGGCGGCGAGCTGTCGGGCAACGAGGTGATCCCGGTGTTCGGCTACTTCGCCGGCCAGGCGGCGCGGATCACGACCACGGTGCACGGCAAGACCGTCGAGGCCAGCCTGGCGAGGTGGACCGCGGACCCGAACGTGGTCGTGTTCTGGTTCGACCCCGTCGCCGTGCCGAACTCCGCGGTCCTGACCCCGCTGATCGCCTACGACGCGGCCGGCAAGCGGCTCACCAAGTAGGCGGTACCCGGCGGCACCGCGCGGGCGTAAGAACCCAACCGTGACCTCCAGACGAGCGTTCCTCACCGCGTCGGCCGCGGCCGTGGCGGCGTCCACGATCGGAGTCCCCGCCGGCGCCGCCGAGCTCGGCGACCGCGGGCCCGGCGTCCCCGTCCGCCCCCAGCGTCCCGGCCCCGACTTGCGCGCGCTGCTGCGGCAGGTCGACGAGCGGCGGATCGAAGCGACCGTGCGCCGGCTGGCCGCGTTCGGCACGCGGCACACGCTGTCGGCGCAGGACGACCCCGCGCGCGGCATCGGCGCCGCGCGTGACTGGCTCTTCGCGCAGTACCAGCAGATCGCCGCGGCGTCCGGGGGCCGGCTGACCGTCGCGCTGCAGTCGTACGTCCAGCCCCCGGCCGACCGGATCCCGGTGCCGACCACGATCACCAACGTCGTCGCGACGCTGCGCGGGTCCACCGACCCCGGCCGCGTGTACGTCGTTTCGGGGCACTACGACTCGCGCCGCACGGACGTCATGGACTTCACCGGCGACGCGCCGGGCGCGGACGACGACGCGTCCGGGGTCGCGGTCGCGCTGGAGCTGGCGAGGGTCCTCTCGACGCGGCAGCCGGCCGCGACGATCGTCTTCGCCGCCGTCGCGGGCGAGGAGCAGGGGCTCTACGGCGCGCGGTATATGGCGCAGCAGTTCAAGGCGGCCGGCACCGACGTCCAGGCGATGTTCACCGACGACATCGTCGGCTCCAGCCGCGCCGACGACGGCACGCGCGACCCGTTCACGATCCGCCTGTTCGCCGAAGGCGTCCCGACCGCCGAGACGCCGGCCGAGGCGAACCTGCGCCGCAGCATCGGCGGCGAGAACGACTCACCGCCGCGGCAGCTGGCCCGGTTCGTGAAGTCGGTGGCGGAGAACGACGCGACCGGGATGGCAGTCCGGGTGATCTACCGCCGCGACCGCTACCTGCGCGGCGGCGACCACATCGGCTTCCTGGAGCAGGGCTACCCGGCGGCGCGGTTCACCGAGCCCGCCGAGGACTTCGCGCACCAGCACCAGGACGTCCGCGTGGAGAACGGCGTCCAGTACGGCGACCTGCCGGAGTTCTGCGACTTCCCGTTCGTCGCCCGGGTGGCGCGGGTGAACGGCGCGGCCCTGTGGTCACTGGCGACGGCCCCGGGAACGCCGAAGGGCGTGAAGATCCGCACGGCGGCCCTGACGAACGACTCGGAACTGCTGTGGGACGCGACGCCGGGCGCGGTGGGCTACGAAGTCCTGTGGCGCGAGACGACGGCCCCGGACTGGACGCACGCGCTCGACGTCGGCCCGGCGCTGACGGCGAAGATCGACCTGTCCAAGGACAACGTCTTCTTCGCCGTCCGCGCGGTGGGCCAGGGCGGCCGCCGGAGCCCGGCGGCCTTCCCGGTCCCGGTGAGCTAGGCGGCTGCCTGGGTGAGCACCTGCTCCACGACGTGGTGCGACGGCAGGATCAGGTCGCGCTCGGCGGCCGCGTCGATCTTGCCCTCGAGCAGGTCGCAGAACCGGTCCAGCTGCGTCGCGAGCGGCTCGCGCGCGGTGACCAGCTCCGGGATCTCGATCACCGTCTGCTGGCGGTAGCCGAGGCCGTCCGGCGTGACGGAGTCGTGCGACACGTGCCGGTAGATCGTGACGTCGCGGCGCAGCAGGTCGATCTCGATCAGCCGGTCCAGCTCCGACACCACCAGCGAGCGGACCTTCTTCTGGCCCAGGCGGGACGCCGAAACCGTGGCCAGGCCGGTCGGGAACGACAGCACCGTCTCGATGGTGTCCTCGGCGCCGTCGACCGACGACGGGTGGAAGTACCCCGCACCGGACGTCACGCGCGCCGGCGTCGCGCCGCCGAAGAACTGGATCGCCAGGTCGACGTCGTGGACCAGCAGGTCCCACGCGACGCCCGTCTTGATGCGCGGCGCGTACGGGCCGTGGCGGCGGGCCATCAGGTGCACCGGCTCGTTCACCAGCGCCCGCGCGGTCATCACCGCCGGGTTGTAGCGCTCGAGCAGCCCGCACATCAGCGGGATGTCGTTCTTCGCCGCCAGCGAAACGATTTCCTGCGACTTCTCGAAGCTGTTGCAGACCGGCTTTTCGACCAGCATCGGCTTGCCCTGGCGGAAGATCTCCTGCGCCAGGTCGTAGTGCACCTCGGTGGCCGAGGCGAGCACGACGGCGTCCACATCGGACAGTTCGCCGATCTCCGGCGTCCACTGGGTTTCGTACCGGTCGGCGACCGCCTTGCCGGCTTCCTCGCGCGGATCGATCACGCGCACCAGGTCGACGCGCTCGTTCTGGGCGAGCACGCGGGCGTGCAGCGACCCCATGTTCCCGGTGCCGACAAGAGCGATCCGATGCGTCATGCGCCCAGTACCTCGCGAACGGTTTCGATGATGGTGTCCAGGTCGGACTCGGTCAGGTGCGGGTGCACCGGCAGCGAAAGCGCCTGCTCCGAAACGGCCTTCGCGACCGGGAAGTCCTCGACGCGCGCGCCCGGGATCAGGTCGTGACCCGCGTAGCACTCGTAGTCGAAGACGATCTTGGGGTAGTAGATGCCGTTGCCGATGCCGCGCTCGGTGAGCGCCGCGGCCAGCTCGTCACGCGAGAGGAACGCGTGCGGGCCGACCAGCACGGTGTACTGGTGCCAGACGTGCTCGCGGCCCGGCAGCACCTGCGGGACGTCCAGGCCCGGCGTGCCGGCCAGGCCTTCGGACAGCCGCTTCGCGTTCGCCTGGCGGGCCGCGGTCAGCTGGTCGAGCTTCGCCAGCTGCGGGATGCCGACGGCGGCGTGCAGGTCGGTCATCCGGTAGTTGTGCCCGGCGACCTCGTACTGGTAGCGGGCGCGCATGCCCTGGTTGCGCAGCACGCGCAGCTTGTCGGCCAGCGCGTCGTCGTCCGTCGTGATGACGCCGCCCTCGGCGGTGGTGATGTTCTTCGTCGCGTACAGCGAGAAGCAGCCGATGCCGAACGAGCCGGCCTGCTTGCCCTCGAACGACGCGCCGACGGCCTGCGCGGAGTCCTCGATCACCTTCAGGCCGTGCTCGGCGGCGAGCGGGGCCAGCTTCCCCATGTCCGCCGTCTGGCCGTAGAGGTGCACCGGCATGAGGACCTTCGTGCGGTCCGTCACCGCCTTCGCCACGGCGTCGGGGTCGATCGCGAAGTCGTCGCGCCGGATGTCGGCGAACCGGACGGTCGCGCCGGCCTCGAGGATCGCGTTGAGCGTCGCGACGAACGTGAACGGCGAGGTGATGACCTCGTCACCCGGCTTCAGGTCGAGGACCTGGAGGGCGGCGACCAGCGCGGTCGTCCCGTTGTTGACCGCGATCGCGTGCTTCGTCCCGGAGACGGCCGCGAAGGCGTCTTCGAAGCGCTTGACCATCGGTCCCTGTGCGATGGCGCCGGAGCGCAGCACCTCGACGACGAGGTCCTCCGCGTCGCGAACGTCGACCACGGTGATGGGGATCATGGGCAGTCTCTCTCGGCAGGCGATTTCGGCGCGTCCGGTACAGTGAGCCGCCGGTTCTGCGCCCGGCCGCCCTGCATCAACGCGGGCCACACGTTACCGGGCGCGGTAGCACGCCCAGTACCCAGCCGCCGACGAACGGATACCCGCCCGTGGCCAACCGCATCCACCCGACCGCCGTCCTCGGTGAAGGCGTCGAACTCGGCGACGACAACGTGATCGGGCCGTTCGCGGTGATCGTCGGGCCGGCCCGGATCGGTGACGGCAACTGGATCGGCCCGCACGTGACGATCGGCACGCCCGGCGAAGACCGCGGCCGCCCCCACCCGGACGCCTGGGAAACCGCGCCGGTGGGTGACCCGGATCACGACGGCCACGGCGTCGTCATCGGCAGCCGCAACCGGATCCGCGAGTACGTGAGCGTCCACCAAGGGACCTGGCGGACCACGACGATCGGCAGCGACGGCTACTTCCTGCGCAACTCCCACATCGCCCACGACTGCCTGGTCGGCGACGGCGTGACGATCGCCTCGAACGCCGTCACGGGTGGCCATTGCCACATCTGGGACGGCGCGAACCTCGGCATGGGCGCGATCCTGCACCAGAAGGTCGTGATCGGCCCCGGCGCGATGATCGGGATGGGCTCGGCGGTGCGGCGCGAGATCGGCGCGTTCACCATCGCCGTCGGCAACCCGGCCCGGGTCACCGGCGTCAACGTCGTGGGCCTGTCCCGCCGCGGTGTGGACGAGGAGACGATCGAGGCGCTCGGGCCGTGGCTGAAGGGCAAGGAAGGTCTCCCGGACGTCACCCTGCCCGGCGACCTCTCTACCTTGGTAAAGGCGTGGGACGCCCGCCCGCGCGACGAGCACTAGGAGTCACGCAATGTCTGTCGCCCCCAAGCTGCGCGAGGTCTTCGTCGAGGCGCTGGACCTCGACGGTGACGTGGACGTCGAGAACCTGAAGTACCGCGACATCGAGGCGTGGGACTCGGTCGGCCACATGGCGCTGGTCGCGGCCATCGAGGACGAGTTCGACGTCGAGTTCGACACCGACCAGGTCATCGACATGTCGAGCTTCAAGGTCGCCGTGGACATGGTGACCGAGCTGCAGGCGAAGAATGACTGATCTGTCCGGTCGCGTCGCGCTCGTCACCGGCGGGACGCGGGGGATCGGCCTGGCCACCGTGCGCGCTCTGGTGGAAGCCGGCGCGACGGTGGTGCTCACCGGCCGCGACGAGGCCCGCGCCAAGGAGGCTGCTTCGGCGGCCGGCGCCGCGGCGGGGCTCGCGCTCGACGTCACCGACGCGAAAGCGGTGTCTTCGCTGGTCAGGGGGGTCGCGAAGGAGCACGGCAAGCTCGACGTCGTCGTCGCGAACGCCGGGATCATGGAGGACGCGCTCCTCGGGATGATCCGCGAGGAGCTCGTCGACACGACGCTGAGCACGAACGTCGCCGGCACGCTGCACACCGTCCAGGCCGCGGCCCGGGCGATGATGCGCAAGAAGACCGGTGCGATCGTGGTGCTCGCCTCGATCGTCGGCGAGTACGGAAGCGCCGGTCAGACGGTCTACGCGGCCTCGAAGGCGGCGGTCGCGAACATCGCGAAGTCGGCGGCGAAGGAGCTCGGCCGGTCCGGCATCCGCGTCAACGCGGTCGCGCCGGGCGTGATCGAGACCGACCTGACCGCGGGCCTGAGCGAGGACGCGAAGGCGGAGAACACCGGCAAGACGCCGCTCGGGCGGCTGGGCCGGGCGGAAGACGTGGCGAACGCGATCCGGTTCCTGGTGAGTGATGAGGCGTCCTTCATCACCGGGCAGGTGCTGGGCGTCGACGGAGGCTTGGTGCTGTGACGCTGTTGGGTGCGGGAGCCCGGCTGGTCGATGTGGCCGGGGGCCGCACGCTGGCGGGCGCGGAACTGTCGGCCGAGGTCGGCGAGCGCGTGGACGAGCTGGCGGCGCTGCCCGTCGGCGTCGTCTTCGCGCGGATGTCGATCGACCTGCCGAGCGTGCTGACCTACCTGGGCGCGTTCGAATCCGGCCGGGCGATCGCGCTGATCGACCCCGCGCTGGACGCGGACGTGCTGGCCGGGCTGGTCGCGCGGTTCCGCCCGGCGGCCGTGCTGTCGGCTTCGGGTGACGCTCCGGCGGGTTATTCGCTTCGCGGCTCCGACTGGGTTCGAGACTCCGCCGAGGGTGTCACGCCGCACCCCGACCTGGCCGTGCTGCTGCCGACCAGCGGGTCGACCGGCAATCCGAAGCTCGTCCGGCTGTCGCGCCAGGCGATCCTGTCGAACGCCGACGCCATCGCGCAGGTGCTGCACATCGACGCCGACGAGGTCGCGCCGACCTGCCTGCCCCTGCACTACAGCTACGGCCTTTCGGTGCTGAACTCGCACCTGGTGCGCGACGCGACGATCGTGATCGAGCCGTCCGGCGTGCTCGGGCGGGGGTTCTGGGACGCGGTGACGACGTACGGTGTCACGTCGCTTTCGGGTGTCCCGTACCACTACGAAATGCTGCGGCGGCTCAAGTTCGACCCCGCGAAGTACCCGACGCTGCGCACGCTGACGCAGGCCGGCGGGAAGCTGCGCGACGAGCTGGTCGCCGAGTTCAACGAGAAGATGCTCGCGGTCGACGGCCGGATGTACGTCATGTACGGCCAGACCGAGGCGGCGCCGCGGATGACGACGGTGCCCGCCGAAAAACTGGCCGAAAAGCTCGGTTCCGCCGGGCCGGCGCTGCCGGGCGGCAAGTTCGCGGTCCGCCGGGACGACGGGTCGGAGACCACGCACCCCAAAATTGTCGGTGAGGTCGTCTACCGTGGGCCCAATGTGATGCTGGGTTACGCGGACGACGAGTCCGGCCTGGCCAAGGGCGACGAATGCGGCGGCGTGCTCGCCACCGGTGACCTCGGGTACCTCGACGAAGAGGGGTACCTGTTCATCACCGGGCGGCTCAAGCGCATCGGCAAGGTGTTCGGCAACCGCGTCAGCCTCGACGACCTCGAGCAGGCCGCGCGCACGGCGGCGGTCGGGATCGACGTGGTGGCCGCGGTGCCCGCCGGCGACAAGGTCGTGCTGTTCGCCGAGGGTGTCGACAAGGACATCTGCAAGGACGCGTCGCGGGCGCTGTCCGAGCGGCTGCACCTGCACGCCAGCGGGTTCGACGTCCGCCCGATCGACACCGTGCCGCTGCTGGCCAGCGGCAAGATCGACTACCGGTCACTGGAGGCGAAGGTATGAGCGTGTTCACTCGGTCGCAGGCTGACCGGGAAGCCTTGCTGCTGCCCGAACTCGCCTCGCTGACGGCCCACCACCGGGCGAATTCCGAGGGCTACGACCGGATCCTGTCGTCGCTGGGCATCGCGCCTTCCGAGTCCTTCGCCACGATCGCGGACCTGCCGTGGCTGCCGGTGCGGATGTTCAAGACGCACGACCTGAAGTCGGTGCCGGACAGCGAGGTGTTCAAGACCCTCACGTCGTCCGGCACGACCGGTGCCGGCGCGTCGCGGATCTACCTGGACAAGGAGTCGGCGGGCGCGCAGACCAAGCAGCTGGGCGCGACCCTGCAGGAAGTTCTCGGCGGCGAGCGGCTGCCGATGCTGATGGTCGACACGATCGGCATCATCAAGAACCGCCGGTCGTTCTCCGCGCGTGGCGCCGGTGTGCTGGGCATGGCGAACTTCGGCCGCAAGCACACGTACGTGCTCGACGAGAACGACAAGCCGGACGTCGAGGCCGTCAAGAAGTTCCTGGCCGAGTACGGCGACAAGCCCTTCCTGATCTTCGGCTTCACGTTCATGGTGTGGCTGTACCTCTACGAGGTCGCGCGGGACAACGGGCTCGACCTGTCGAACGGCATCCTGATCCACAGCGGCGGCTGGAAGAAGCTGATCGACCGCGCGGTCGACAACACCGAGTTCCGGCGGCGGTTCAAAGAGGACACCGGGCTCACCCGGATCCACAACTACTACGGGATGATCGAGCAGATCGGCACGGTGTTCCTCGAAGGCCCGTCCGGGAACTCGCTGTACTGCCCGGACTTCGCCGACGTCGTGATCCGGAACCCGGAGACGTGGGAGGAGCAGCCGGTCGGCGAGCCCGGCGTGATCGAGGTCGTCTCGACGCTGCCGACGTCGTACCCGGGGCACGTGCTGCTGACCGAAGACCTGGGGGTCTACAACGGCATCGACGATGGCGACTGGCCGGGCAAGCACTTCTCCGTGCTCGGCCGGCTGCCGAAGGCCGAGGCCCGCGGCTGCTCGGACACGTTCTCGGGAGCGGCGGCGTGACTTCCCTGACTCAGCGTTTTCCCGCTGCTCCTGCTGTTTCCGTGACCGACCTGGTCGACGAGCTGCGGGCTGCCCCGCCGGGCGGCCGGCTGCGCGTGGGCGACCCGCGGATCGTCGAGTTCATCACGAAGTTCGCGCGCAAGCTGCTGGCGCCGGCCACCGCCCGGCGGTTCCCGGAGCTGGCGTCGCTCGGGTTCTTCCTGCGCAAGGGCGAGATCGCCAAGGCGTTGTCCACTTTGGACGCCACCGGTGGCGCGCTGCGGTTCCCCCGCGGGCTGGTGTTCCACGTGCCGCCGGCGAACGTCGACACGATCTTCGTCTATTCGTGGGCGCTGTCGGCGCTGGCGGGCAACCACAACGTCGTGCGCGTGTCGTCGCGTTCAGCCGGTGCCGCGGAAGCGGTGCTGGAGGCACTGAACGCGGCACTGTCCGAAGTGGACGCCGCCGTCGCGGACGCCGTCCGGGCGACCCAGCGCATGGTGACCTACGACCGCAGCGACGAGGTGAGCGGCGCTTTGTCGCTGGCCGCCGACCTGCGCGTCATCTGGGGCGGCGACGGGTCGGTCGCCGCGCTGCGCAAGTACCCGCTGGCCCCGCACGCGCGTGACCTGACGTTCCCGGACCGCTCGTCGTTCGCCGTCGCTTCGGTGGCGGGCTGGCAGCGGGCGTCCTCGGAAGAGCGTCGCGCGGCCGCCGAGGGCTTCTACAACGACTCGTACTGGTTCGACCAGGCCGCCTGCTCGTCGCCGCGCGCGGTGTTCTGGGTGGGCGACGCCGCTGGTGCGACGGCGGCCGGGCAGGAGTTCCGGACGCTGCTGTCGTCGGTGCTCGCGGCGAAACAGCACGTCACCGAGCCGGCGATGGCGGTCCAGAAGCGCGTGTCGGCGTACGGCGCGGCGGTTGACGGCCTGGTGCGCGGCATCGAGTTCGCGGGCAACGGCCTGGCCACCCTGGAGCTGACCGACCCGGCGATCCTGCCGCGCGAGTGGCTCGGCGCGGGCACGTTCGCGAACGCCCGAGTGTCCTCTTTGTCCGATCTGGTGCCGATCGTCCTGCGCAAGGACCAGACGGTCAGCCAGTTCGGCTTCTCGGCCGAGGAGCTGACGGAGTTCGCGCACGAGCTGGCGGGCCGTGGCGTCGACCGGATCGTGCCGTTCGGCAGCGCCCTGACGTTCTCCGCGGTCTGGGACGGTTACGATCTGCTCCACGAATTCAGCCGCCTGGTCACGGTGCAGGCCTGAGGAGACGGTCGATGACGACAGTTGAGGACTTGCCGGCTGCCGGTAAGCAGCCGAAGTCCGCCAAGGCGAAGATCCTCGACGTCGTCAGGTGGGTCGCGATCCTGCTGGTCATCGGCTTCGCGGCGAAGCAGCTGGCCTCGAACTGGGGCGAGTTCTGGCACACGCTGCGGGACGTGGCGTGGCAGTCGTCCCTGCTGAGCCTGGTGGCCCTGGTCGCGGCGATCATGGTGTCGACCTGGGGCTGGCAGGTGATGGTCGACGACCTGGGCAAGCCGATCGGCTACGCCCGGGGAGCGCAGATCTGCCTGGTCGGCTCGCTCGGCAAGTACGTGCCGGGTTCGGTCTGGGCGTACCTGCTGCAGATGGAGCTGGGCCGCAAGGCGGGCCTGGCCCGGGCGCGCATCTTCACGGGCTCGCTGATCCAGCTGGGCGTCGGAGTGGTGTCGGCCCTGGTGGTCTCGCTCTTGGCGGCCCCGGCGGTGTTCAGCAACAGCCCGCGCGCGATGTGGCTGTTCGTGCTGATCCCGGTCGGCCTCGCGATGCTGCACCCGAAGATCCTGACGTGGGGAACATCCCTGGTCCTGCGCATTCTCCGGCGCCCACCGCTGGCCCACCCGCTGGGCTGGAAGGTCGTGGGCAAGGTCTTCGGCGCCTCGACGGCGGCGTGGTGCTTGCAGGGAATCCACCTGTGGCTGCTGGCGAACTCGGTGGGCACGCCCGGTTTCAGCGGTTTCGTGCTGTGCGTGGGCGCGATGGCCGTGGCGATGACGGTGGGCACGTTCGCGTTCATCCTCCCGAGCGGAGTGGGCGTCCGCGAGGTGGCCCAGGTAGCGGTGCTGACGGCGAGCGGTTTGACGGTCGGCCAGGCAACGGCGTTCGCGGTGGCGTCCCGGGTGATGTTCACGGTGGCAGACCTGCTGACGGCAGGCATGGCGGCGGTAGCGGCCCGTTCGAGCCGCCGGCCGGCGGTCACGCCCGCTTGACTGCTTTTATCCACAGCTGCTCGCCCCTGCTTCCCCTGGCAGGCGTATCCGGCGTTGTTTGCGAACCTCACTTCAGCTCATAAAGGCTGTTCACAGGGTCTTTCGCTGGGCTGCGCGGGGGTTGTCCACCACCTGTCCCCAAGTTGTCCACAGCACCTACGCACATGTGGACAACTTGGCCTCGGGAGCCCTCAACCGGGCAATTTGGTCGGCCGCCGCCGATAGACTGGCCAAGGGGACGCCCCCCAAGGGAAGGGCGGGGGCCGCCGACGTCGCGGCACGCGCCGCAGCCTCCGGCAGCCCTCAGGGCACCAGCCGGTAAATCACCGCGTCCGAGTTCCGCCAAGCCTCCTTCAAGAACGGCTTCCCGGCCAACCCCACCAACCCCGGCTGATAAGGCTGCTCCGGCGCCGGCAGCGGCACCCCCAAAATCACCCACCGCACGTTCAACCGAACAACCGCCGCCCGCACCGCCGGGTCCGTCTCGTAGTCCCGAAACCGCTCCGCCAGCAACCGAGCATCCGACGGCGGCAAAGTCTGGTCGTAGTGCGCCGCGACCGTCCGGACCCCCGACAGCGCGTACGTCCAAGCCGTCCCGTCGAAGCGGTCGTTCATCGCCCACTCGCCCGGTGCGGCCAGCTTGCCCAGCTCCACCATCGCCGCCTCCTCGCCCGGCGTCACGTGCAGCTTCGACGGGTCCGCCGCCTGGTACCCCGTGTACACCCGAGCCCCGTTCGAGCGGAAGTACAACCCGTTCGACAGCACCACGAAACCCAGCAGCACCACCACCGCGACCGCCACCGCCGGCACGCGCGGCGGGAGGTGGTCGCGCAGCCACGCCTGCGTCGACGCCAACCCGTGCGCCGCCAGGACGCACAACGGGATCGCCGCCATCGAGAAGAACCGGTACGGGTCGTCCCACCACGGGCGGGACAACGCCATCACCAACGGCGCGTTCGACGACGCCACCGCCATGTACGCCAGGCCCGTCACCGCCGCCGTCAGGCCGATCCAGCGCAACGCCCCCGCCCGCGCGAAGAACACGATCCCCAGGAACAACGCCACCGACAACCAGATCTGCGGGTGTGCCTCGAAGTGCTGGAAGCTCAGCAACGCACCCAACGCCGTCGATGCTCGCCACTCGCTCGGCCAGCCGAAGTACGGGACGTCGCCCGTGGCCAGCCCCAGCGCGCCGAACAACTGCAGCCATGCCACGAACAACGCCGCCACCGCGATCGGCAGCAGCGCCAGCAGGTCACGCCCGATCCGGCGCCACGAAGTCAGCCAGCGCTGCACCAGCAGCGGGCCGGCGAACAGGATTCCGCCGAACAACGTCGACGAATGGACGCACAGCAGGCCCACCGCCGCGAGCAACAGCACGAAACCCGTGTCCGGCGCCACGCGGTCCAAGTACCGCCGCAACGCCACCGCCGCCAACGGCGTGAGCGTCACGCCCAGCGCGAACGGCAGCAGCGGGCCGCGGTCCATCGACTCGTAGACGCCCATCACCGGCGCCACCGCCGTCAGCGCCACCGCGCCCGCCAGCACCGCGCGGCCGCGGAACTCGCGGACCAGCGTCACCAACGACAGTGCCAGCAAACCCGGCAGCAGCAGCGTGTTCGCGTCCAGAGTCGCCGGGATCGATGCCCCGCTCAGGTGGTAAGTCACCGACGCCAGCAGGTGGTAGGCGTTGGGGTAGAACACCGGCAGCGCGTCGCCGTACCAGTTCACGTGTCCCGTGCCGAACAGGCTGCCGTCGCCGGTGTCGGCGATGTAGCGGACGGCGTTGCCGTGGTACACCGCGTCGAAACCCTGCGGCAGCGCGCCGATGTGGCCCAGGCCGCGCAGTGTCGCGTAGAACCCGACCGCCGCGCCGAACAGCAGGCACGCGCCGACCGCGAGGTGCCCGCGCCGGTCCCACAGCCCGGGTTCCGGCTCTGGTGACCAACGGCGGACCGTCAGTTTCCGGACACCGTAAGCGATCGCGGCGAACACGACCGTCGAAAGCGCGTACGTCAACGGGGTGAACGACCACCCGATCGCCGCCGTCCACGGGCCGGTCAGGCCGCCGATCGCGTAGCTCAGCAGCGGTGCCAGTCCGGCCAGGGCCCAGCCGCGCAGTCCCGCGGCGAGACCGGTCAGCAGGCCCGGGACGGCGATGACGGCAATGGCAACGCAGACGGAGAGCACGCTGGAGACTAAGCCGCCGATGATCAGTGAGCGGTCGCGGGGCCGGAGTCCGAACGGGACACTCCGTCGCGATACCCGAACGGGTTATATTGACCAGTGCGTTTCCCTGCTTGACTGACGCCGGGCGGAGCGATCTTCACGAGGGGGCCGGGTGGTCTACGCGGTCGTGGTGGCGTGGCTGGTCCTCGCCGCGATCGTGGTGCTGACCTGGGGCCGTCTCGACACCGACCGCGGCTGGCGCGGCTTCGTCCTCGCTCTCACCCTCGGCCTTTCGCTGCTGCACCAGCTGCTGTTCGCGACCGTCACCGAAGACGCGCTCGTGTCGTTCCGCTACGCGCAGAACATCGCCGACGGGAACGGGCCGGTCTTCAACCCCGGCGAACGCGTCGAGGGCTACACGAACTTCCTCTGGCTGGTCCTGATCGCCCTCCCGCGGGCCGCGTTCGGCGCCGACGTCCGGACCGCCGCCGTCGTGTTCGGGGTCGTCGCCGCGCTCGGCTCCGTCCTCCTGTCCTGCTTCCTGGTCAACCGGATCGTCGCGGCGGCCGCGCCCGGGAACGCCGAGCCGCGGCCGGCGATCGGCGTCGCCGCCGCGGTGCTCACCGCGAGCGCCGGCGGCCTCGCCGTCTACGGGCCGTCCGGCTCCGAGACCCCGCTGTTCGTCCTGCTGCTGCTCGCCGTCTGCTACTCGCTCGTGGCACGCCGGCCGGTGGTCGCCGGGGTGCTCGTCGCGTTCGCCGTGATGACCAGCCCGGAGGGCCTGGTGGCCGGCGTGCTCGGCGGCCTCTGGCTGGCCGGGGCCGCGTTGAAGAAGAAGCACAGCTGGTGGGCGCCGGTCGGCTACCTGCTTGGCGCGCTCGTCTTCCTGATCCCGCGGCTGGCCTGGCGCGCGACGTTCTACCAGCACTTCCTGCCCGCGCCGCTGGCCGCGAAGCTCGGCGGCCCGCTCGGTTCGCAAGTCGACGCAGGCTGGCCGTACCTGTCCGGGTTCGCCTTGGCGCACCAGGGTTTCCTCCTGCTCGGGCTGGTCGCCGCGGTTGCGCTCTTGCTGCGCCGCACCGACGCCGCCGAAGCCCGCACGCTGATCTGGCTGCTGTTCGTGACGGCGCTCGGGCTCGCGGCCGCCGCGGTGCTGATCGGCGGCGACCCCGGACCGTCGTGGCGGCTGCTGGCCCCGGTGCCGCCGCTTATCGCCGTCGCGAGCGTCGCCACCTACGGCGTGCTGACCGTGGACGCCGAGGTGAAGCCGTCGCCGCGGCCGCGCGCGTGGCCCGCGGCGACGCGCCTGGTGCCGGTGACCGCCTGCGGGCTCGCCGGCATCGCCGTGCTCGTCTCGGTCTTCAGCCCCGACATGCTCGACCGCGTGCGCGACTGGCGGGCGCACGGCGACGAGCTCAGCGCGATCGGCGGCTGGCTCGGCGACTACCTGCCGCCCGGGTCGGTCGTCAGCGCCGCCGCGCCCGGCGCGCTCGCCGCCCGCGGCGACCAGCTGCTGATCGTGGACGTCCTCGGCCGCACCGACGACCACATCGCCCGCGAAGGCCGGCATGCCGGCGGCGTCGCCACGGACTACGACTACGTCGTCAACTCCCGTCGCCCGACCGTCGCGGTGCCCGCCGACAGCGGCTACGCCGACCGCCAGCACTGCGTGATCGACCCGGTCTACGCGGGCAAGTACCAGGTGGCCACGTTCCGCCGCGTCGGCACGCCCTACTGGGTCTCGGTGTACCCGCGCGCGGAGGACGCGAAGGCCGTGGTCACGGACCTCAACCGGGGGCCGGACTTCCGCTACGTACCCTGTCCTTCGTGAAGCTGGACGTCCCGAAAGCGCGCCTGGGGTCCGAGGCCCGGCTCGGGATCGGGGTCTTCGGGACGTCGCTGCTGCTCTTCGTCGTGCGGTTCCTGGTGCCGCGCCCGATCGCGATGTCGAACAACGGCGACGGCGGCCGCGTGCTGTGCGGCGCCGGGATCACGTGGAAGGGCCTGCCCGAGCCGTTCGTCCACCTCGCCTACACCGCCGCGCCGGGCGCGACGCCGTGCCGGCCCACCTACCTGCTGACGCAGAGCTGGCTGGCGGAGGCGTCCGTCGGGTTGGCCCGGCTGGCCGGCTTCCCGGCGACGCTGAGCCTGGTCGTGCTCGGCCTGCTGAGCAGCATCGTCGCCGCCGCCGCGATCACGGCGATCGTGCTCGGCCTGCCGTACCCGGTCCGCGTCCGGCTGGCCGTGGCCGCCGGGCTCCTGCTGGTCGTCGCCGACTCGGCGTTCTTCGGCTACTTCGCGGCGATCCTCGGCGAAGGCGCGGCCTTCCTCGGCCTGCTGCTGATCACCGGTGGCCTGCTGCTGACCGCGCGCGAAGGCCGGTGGAGCTACGCGGGCCTGGCGGTGACGTTCGCCGGTGGCGTCCTGGCGGTCAACGCCAAGGTCCAGACGCTGATCATCCTGCCGATCCTCGTGCTCGCGGTGCTCCTCGTCCGGCCGGGCACGCTGCGCGGGACCAAGCGGTGGGCGGCCGCGGCGCTGGTCGTCGGGGCCCTCGGCGCCGTGACGCTGTTCGCGCAGCAGAGCGTCGAACCCGCCCGCGCGCCCGACGGCACGTACACCGCGTTCCCGGGCGACGACTCGCGCGAGATCAACATGTTCAACTCGATCTTCCTGAACATCGTCGACGGCGAGCACGACACCCAGGCCGACCTCGCCGCGCTCGGCCTGCCGCCGTCGTTCGCCCAGTACGCGGGCAACGGCTGGTGGCACCCGCACCCGGCGACGATGGACCCGCTCTACCCGGGTTACCGCGACAAGATGACCCGCGAGAACGTCCTCGGCTACTTCGCGAGCCACCCCGGCCGGACGCTCGAAGTGCTGGACCAGGCCGCGACCGACCAGCTCACCGCCCGGCCGGGCTACCTCGGCAGCTTCGACCAGGAGGCCGGCTTCGCGCCGCACGCGCAGGAGTACCGGGTGCCGGTGGTGTCGTGGCTGACCCGCCTGATCAGCCCGCTCGGCCTGCTCGCGCTGGTGCCGATCTGGCTGTTCGTGCTGGTCAGGGCCTGGAACCAGCGACGCGGGCCGCTCGGCGTCGTGCTGGCGTTCCTGCTCACCGTCTCGCTGACGCAGTTCGGCACCGCGGCCCTCGGCGACGGCATCGAGGGCGTCAAGCACCAGTCCGTGGCGCTGTTCACGATCCTGCTGGCGCTCGTCCTGGCCGCGCTGCCTCAGTCGCGTTCGAGCGAACCCCGGTGGGGGAGGAACTCCTCGGTCGGCGGGCCGTCGTCGGCCGGCGGAACGCGTCCCGACGCCGGCTTGGGCCAGAACGGCGGCACTTCGAGCAGCACGAACACGAGCAGCCCGGCCAAGCCGACCAGGAAGATCGTCGACGACGACGCCAGCTTGTAGTTCACCGCCAGGTAGAGGAAGAACACGACGCCGACCCAGATGCGCCGGGCTTCACCGCGGTGCCGGTCGAGCTGGACCGCGACCAGCCCGATGACCAGCGGCGCGAGCATCACGAAGACGCGTTGCGTGTCCGTGGCGACCAGTCGCCCGGCCAGGCAGCACAGCCCCAGCCAGACGCTGGACACGAGCAGCAGGCTCCGGGTCCGTTCGCGCCGGAACTCGCGGTAGAGGCCGTAGGCGAAGATCAGCCAGAAGAAGCCGAACGTGCTGTACAGCGCGGCCTGGTCGACGCCCTTGTTCGACGACAGGGCGAACCGGATGTTGCCCAGCAGGCCGCTGTTGGCCTGCCCGGCGCCGAACCCGTAGTCGCCGCCGATCAGCGCCTGGGCCCACAGCCGGAACGCGAAGTACAGGCCGCCCGCGACGACCACCGCGACCAGCCCGCCGATGACCTGCTTGTCGCGCAGCGACCGCGACCGCGTCCACGCCGCCAGCGGGTAGAGCGGCGCGAGCAGCAGCGTCGTCTCCTTGTTGATCGCGCCGACGACGATCACCAGCGCGAACAGGATCAGCCGCCGGTCGAACAGCAGCCACAGCGCGAGCAGGTAGAGCAGGTTGTTCAGCGGGTCGACCAGGTACGGGTTGGAAAACGCGTACGGCGCGTACCAGAACGTGCAGGCCAGCGCGACGGCGGCGAGCGCCGAGGTGTAGAGCCGCAGGTTCAGGCGGACCCAGAGGAACTCGAAGAAGACGGTCGCCGCGGCGAGGGCCAGCGCGAACGTGAACGCCAGCCACACGGAGTCCAGGGAGATGCCGGTGAACCGGTTGACGGTGTGGACGAGCCACGGGCTGAGCATCCGCAGCGCGAACGGGTTGTCGACCTGGGCGCCGGTCTGCACCGACATCGCGTAGTACTCGGCGGCGTCACCCCACGCCTTCTCGTGCGCGTTCGGCTGCACGGGGGCGTAGGAGATGAGGTTGAGCAGTGTCACCGTGGCCAGGCCCAGGTACACCGCGACTCGGTGGCCGGCTCGTCTCACAGGCGATTCGATCACTGTCCCCACGCCGAAAGCCTAGTGGTCGTTCGAGCGGCGTGAGTTTCGCCCGGTTTGTGGTCTTCACCGCTGAACGGCGGTCAAGAACCTACGGTCCCGTAACCTGAACCGATGGCCGACCTCGTGTACCCGCCCGTGATCGCGGCGGCCCGGACGATGTTCCGGGTACTGGACAACCGCATCCGGGTCGAGGGCGCGGAGCACATCCCGCGCCGCGGCGGCGCGGTCATCGCGTGCAACCACGTGAGCTACCTGGACTTCATCTTCTGCGGCCTCGGCGCGCGCCCGGCCAAGCGCCTGACGCGGTTCATGGCGAAGAAGGAGATCTTCGACAACCGGATCGCCGGGCCGCTGATGCGCGGGATGCACCACATCTCCGTCGACCGCGACGCCGGCCTCGCCTCCTACCGCGAAGCCCTCGCGAAGCTGCAGGCCGGCGAGGTCGTCGGCGTCTTCCCGGAGGCGACGATCAGCCGGTCGTTCACCGTCAAGGAGATCAAGTCCGGCGCGGTCCGGATGGCCGCGGCGGCGAACGTCCCGGTCGTGCCGATGGCGCTCTGGGGCACCCAGCGGCTCTGGACGAAGGGCCGGCCGAAGGACCTGACCCGCCGCCACGTGCCGATCTCGATCCTCATCGGCGAGCCGATGCACCCGGCCAAGGGCGACGACTGGGACGTCGTCACGAAGGAGCTGCGCACCCGGATGAGCGCGCTCGTCGACCGCGCCCAGGCCGAGTACCCGGACCAGCCCGCCTCCGAGGAAGAACGCTGGTGGCTGCCCGCCCACCTTGGCGGCACCGCGCCGACCCCGGAGGAAGCGGCCGAGCTCGACCGCCGCTAGAACCAGCGCTCGAGAACCTGCGCGACGCCGTCTTCGCCGGCCGGGCCGGTGATCTCGTCGGCGACGTCCTGGACCTTCGGGTGCCCGTTCTCCATCGCGACGCCGTGGCCGGCCCAGCGCAGCATCTCGACGTCGTTGGGCATGTCGCCGAAGGCGATCACCCGCTCCCGCTCGACGCCCAGCCGCTCGGCGACGTCGGCCAGGCCGGTCGCCTTCGTGATGCCGTGCGCGGACAGCTCGACCAGCCCGCCCGAGGACGAGTACGTGACGTCGACCTCGCGGTCGAACAACGCGGTGATCGCGTCCGCCATTTCCTCCGACGACATCCCGACGTGGCTGACCAGCAGCTTGATCGCCGGGTGCCCGAGCACCTCGGCGCGCGGCGCGGTGCGGCCTTCGCCGTCGCCCCACGGGTTGTGGTACTTCGGCTCGATCACGAAGCTGCGCATCTCGTGGTCGGCGTCGGTGCTGACGCGCTCGGCGGCCAGCCGGCAGCCGGGCACGGCCTTGTCGAGCGCGTGCGCGATGTCGTTGAGCAGCTCGGGCCGGAGCAGGCCGTGCACCGCGACGACCTCCTCGCGGCCGCAGTCGTACAGGACGGCGCCGTTCGCGCACACGGCGAACCCGGTCAGGTCGAGGGGCTTGGCCACGGGCGCGATCCAGCGCGGCGGGCGGCCGCTGGCCAGCACGAACGGGACGTCCGCCTCGATCGCCCGGCGGACGGTCGCGATGGTGCGGGCGCTGAGCGATTCGGAGGGGCCGAGCAGGGTGCCGTCGACGTCGGACGCGATCAACTGAGGTCTCTCCACCACCCCATTGTCCCTGACACGTTCGGGTGGCCTCGTCCCCGTCCGAGCGATTGTCGGTGGTTACCGATACGGTCCGGCATTGTGCGAGTAGGCATCGTCATTCTCCCTGAAGATCGTTGGTGGGCGGCCGAGCCGAAGTGGCGTGCCGCCGAGGAGTACGGCTTCGACCACGCCTGGACCTATGACCACCTGGGCTGGCGCAACCTGGTCGACGGCCCGTGGTTCTCCGCCGTCCCGACCTTGACCGCGGCCGCGATGGTGACGTCCCGGATCCGGCTGGGCACCTTCGTGGCGTCCCCGGTCGCGCGGCACCCCGTGCCGTTCATGCGCGAGCTGACCACCTTGGACGACATCTCCGACGGCCGGTTCGTCCTGGGCGTCGGCGCGGGCGTCGACCACCAGCACTACGACGGCGCGGTGCTCGGCGCCCCTGAGCTGACGGTCAAGCAGCGCGCCGACCGCTTCACCGAGTTCGTCGAGGCGCTCGACGGGCTGCTGATGACCGACAAGTTCGACTTCGACGGCGAGTACTACCGGGCCCGCGAGGCCCGCAACCTGCCGGGCACGGTCCAGCGCCCGCGGCTGCCGTTCGTGGTCGCGGCCAACGGTCCCCGGACGATGACGCTGGCCGCGCGCTTCGGCGCGGGCTGGGTCACCACGGGCCGCGGCGGCAAGACCGAGGACGAGTGGTGGGCCGGCATCAAGCAGCTCACCGACCTCTTCGACGAGCGTCTCGACGCGGCCGGGCGCGAGCGGGCGAGCATCCAGCGGCACCTGAGCCTGGACGCGTCGCCGGTGTTCTCGCTGAGCAGCGTGGAGGCTTTCCGCGACGCCGCGGGCCGCGCGGGCGAACTGGGCTTCACCGACGTCATCGCGCACTGGCCGCGCTCGTCGTCGCCGTACGAAGGCCGGGAAGCGGTGCTGGAGCAGGTCGCGAGCGACGTCCTGCCCGAACTGCACGCTGGTCCGAACGGGTGACATCCGGCTAGCCGGGAAACCGATTGCCGTCCCTCAGGCGTCCATCACTGCAGACGCCAGAGATCACCCCGGGGGTGGTTGGGGGACGGAGGGCCCTCGTGGCCGCGGCACGGGGCGCCGCGGCCACGAGGGCTTTGTCATTTGACGAGCTGGTAGATCACGGCGCCCGGGTTCCGGTACACCTCGCGCACGAAGTCGTGCCCGTCGAGGTGCCGCAGGCCCGGCGCGATCGGGGTGTCCCGGCGGATGGTGCCGCTGCCGACCAGCACGTAGTGGATGTTCAGCCGCCGCGTGGCCGCGCGGACCTCCGGGTCGCTGTCGTAGTCGCCGAAGTGCAGCGCCAGGTAGAGCGCGTCCGGGGGCGCGACGCCGGCGTCGTAGTGGCCGGCCACCGGGTGCACCCCGGTGAGCGCGTACATCCACGCCGTGCCGTCCATGCGGTCGTTGAGCACCTTCTCCTCGGCCGGGATCCCCAGCGTGCCGAGGTGCTCCATCGCGTCGATCTCGTCCTGGCTCACCGGCGGGACGGTCTCGCCCGGCAGGCCGTTGTAGTACAGCAGCGACACGGTCTTGGCGTTGGCCGCGCGGTAGAACCCGCCGGTCAGCACGCCCATCGCGACGACCAGCAGCACCGCGGTCGCCAGCCCGACCCGGCCGGTCAGCCACGGCCGCGCGCGCACCCAGGCGCGGCCGCTCGCCAGCTTCGCCACCCAGCGCTGGGCCTCGCTCATGCCGTGCGCGGCGAGCAGGCACATCGGGATCGCGGCCAGTGCCATCAGCCGGAACCGGTCGTTCCACCAGGGCCGCGACAGCGCGATCACCCAGTCTTCGCCGCCGAAGCACGCGACGACGACGAACAGCGCGGACAGCCCGAGCGCCGAAAGCACCACCCAGCGCATCCGCCGCAGCGCCACCAGCGTCAGCACGCCGATCGCGAGGAACACCGTCAGCCAGATCTGCGGGACCGGCAGCACCTGCTTGAACGTCGCCAGCATGGCGAGGGCCTTCCACACCGCCATGTGCGAGCCCCAGGCGTGGTACGGGTACGACCCGGACGTGAAGGTGATCGCGCCGAGGATCATCGGCGCGGACAGCACGCCGGCCCCCGCCATCACCGGCACCATCCGCAGGACGTCACCGCCGACGACCCGCCAAGCCGCCTTTTCCGGTGCGACGCCGTCGACGCGCTTGCCCCGCAGCGCCCGGTACCAGCGCTGCACGACCAGCGGGAACGCGAACAGCAGTGCCCCGAACAACGCGCTCGAGTGCGCGGCCAGCAGGCCGGTCGCGCTCAGCGCCAGCACCGCGCCGGTGTCGACGCCCGGCCGCACGACGAACCGCTGCAGCGCGACCACGGCCAGCGGCGTCAGCACGATCCCGAGCGCGAAGGGCAGCAGGCCGCTCGACACGGACTCGTACGCCCCGGTCGTCGCGCCGCCCGCGACGAGCGCCGCGCTGCCGGCGAACACCGCGCGGCCGCCGAGCTGGCGCACCAGCGCGACCATGGCCAGCGCGAACAGCCCGGCGATCGGCATCGTCACGGCGTTGAGCGTCACCGGGACCGACGTGCCCGACAGCTGGTAGACCAGCGCGCCGACCAGGTGGTAGGCGTTCGGGTAGAAGGAGCCGTCCGGGTACCAGTTGATGGTGCCCATGCCGGTCAGGGAGCCGTCGCCGGTCTCCGCGATGTAGCGGATGCCGTTCGCGTGGAAGACGGTGTCCCAGCGCTGGAACACCGCGGTCGTCCCGCCGCGGCCGGTGATGACGACGGCGATCGACACGGCCGTGGCGACCGCCACGCAGGCCCCGACGGCCAGGTGCGCGCGCCGCGTCCACGGCGTCGGCGGCTCCTCGGCGCCCGGCGTCATCCAGCCCCGGGCGATCGCCAGCCGGCGCAGGCCGTAGAGCACGGCGGCGAGCAGCAGCGTGACCGCGGCGACGCTCAGCGGGCCGTACGGGACGTGCGCGATCGCCAGCCACGGGCCGGCCAGGCCGGTGATGGCGTAGCTGAGCAGCGGCGCGAGCCCGGCCAGAGCCCAGCCGCGCAGGCCGGCGGCCCACCCGACCACGCCGCCGGGCACCGCCAGGACGGCCAGGTAGGTGGCCACGGCGGTGAAGTAGCTCCAGAAGTCCTCGGGTGCAGGCACTGCTTTCCAGGTGTGTCGTAGGCCGAAATGTGATAGTCGGGTGCGAGCCGGGTCAGCGACCCCCGTACCCTCGACGCCCGTGAGCGCGCACACGAACCCCGCACAGATTACTGAAGACGATTTCGCAGGTTACGACCTCGTCGTCGTCGGGTCCGGTTTCTTCGGCCTGACCGTCGCCGAACGGGCCGCGGCCGAGCTGGGCAAGAAGGTCCTCATCCTCGAGCGGCGCAGCCACCTGGGCGGCAACGCGTACTCCGAGGCCGACCCGGAGACCGGGATCGAGGTGCACAAGTACGGCGCGCACCTGTTCCACACCTCGAACAAGCGCGTCTGGGAGTACGTGAACCGCTTCACCGAGTTCACGGGCTACCAGCACCGCGTGTTCGCGCGGGTCAAGGACCAGGTCTACTCGTTCCCGATGAACCTGGGTCTGATCAACCAGTTCTTCGGCAAGTCGCACACGCCGGACGAGGCTCGCGAGCTGATCGCCAAGCAGGCGTCCGAGTTCGAGACGGGCAACGCGCAGAACCTCGAGGAGAAGGCGATCTCGCTGGTCGGCCGTCCCCTCTACGAGGCGTTCATCCGCGGGTACACCGCGAAGCAGTGGGAGAACGACCCCAAGAACCTGGGCGAGAACATCATCACGCGCCTGCCGGTCCGCTACAACTTCGACAACCGGTACTTCAACGACACCTACGAGGGCCTGCCCGTCAACGGGTACACCGCGTGGCTCGAGAAGATGGCCGAGCACGAGAACATCGAGATCCGGCTGAACGTCGACTACTTCGACGTCCGCGAGCACATCCCGGCCGGCACCCCGACCGTCTACACGGGTCCGCTGGACCGCTACTTCGGCTACTCGGCGGGCCGGTTCACCTGGCGCACCGTCGACTTCGAGTCCGAGGTCGCGCAGACCGGCGACTTCCAGGGCACCTCGGTCGTCAACTACAACGACCAGGAAGTCCCCTACACGCGGATCATCGAGTTCCGGCACTTCCACCCGGAGCGCGACTACCCCAAGGACAAGACGGTCATCTTCCGCGAGTACTCCCGCTTCGCGGGCGAGGAAGACGAGCCATACTACCCGATCAACACCCCGGACAACCGCGAGAAGCTCGAGGCCTACCGGGAGCTGGCCAAGACCGAGGCGCGGGAGAAGAACGTGCTGTTCGGCGGCCGGCTGGGCACGTACAAGTACCTCGACATGCACATGGCCATCGGCTCGGCGCTGTCGGCGTTCGACAACAAGATCGCCCCGCACCTGACCGACGGCGCGCCGCTCGACGGGTCCCTCGATGCTTGAGAAGGGGCAGCCCACCGGAGAGGTGGCGGTCCTGGCGAAGGCGCAGGGCTTTCTGAAGAGTGAAGCTTCGGTGAAGGCCGCGCGCGGCATGTCCCACTTCGGTGAGCACGCGCTCGGCTGGTTCGGCCTGGGCCTCCTCGGGGCCGTGGTCGACAAGAAGCGGCGCAAGGACTGGCTGGTCGCCTCAGCCGGGGTCGTGGGCGCGCACGCGGCGTCGATCGCGGTGAAACGCGTGGTCAGGCGGCCGCGCCCGGACCACCCGAGCGTCGAGGTCCTGGTCGGCACGCCGAGCAAGCTGAGCTTCCCGTCGTCGCACGCGACGTCCACGACGGCGGCGGCGGTGCTCTACTCCGGATTGACCGGGCGTAACCTGGTGCCCGCCCTGGTACCGCCGATGCTGGCCTCGAGGCTCGTGCTCGGCGTTCACTATCCGACAGACGTTCTGGCCGGTGCAGCTCTCGGGGGGCTCGTCGGTGGTCTGATACGACGGAAGCTGAAGAAGAACCCATGAGCGAAACGACCGAGCAGCGCCCCAGCGAAGACGCGGACGTGACTCCTGAGGCTCCGGAGACCCCAGTGACCGGGGCGACCGCTTCCCGCGGTCCCTTCGGCCTGGTGGGCGGCGTCATCAAGACGGCACGCCCCCGGCAGTGGGTGAAGAACGTCCTGGTCTTCGCGGCCCCGTTCTTCGCGTTCTCGAAGTCGACCGACCGCACCGGTCTCCTGATCGACGCGATCATCGCCTTCGTGGCCTTTTCGCTGACGGCGAGCTCGGTCTACCTGATCAACGACGCGATCGACGTCGAGGCCGACCGGGCCCACCCGACCAAGCGCAACCGGCCGATCGCCGCCGGCATCGTGCCGGTCCCCGTCGCGTACGGGGCCGCGGTCGTGTTCTTCCTGGCCGGTCTCGGCGTCTCGTTCGCGGCGAGCTGGCAGCTGGCCGTGGTGCTCGGCGTCTACGAGGCCGTCCAGCTCGGCTACTGCTTCGGCCTGAAGCACCAGCCGGTGGTCGACCTGGCCATCGTCGGCTCGGGCTTCCTGATGCGCTCGATCGCCGGCGGTGTCGCGGGCGGCATCGCGCTTTCGCAGTGGTTCCTGCTGGTCACGGCCTTCGGTTCGCTGTTCATGGTCGCCGGCAAGCGCTACGCGGAGATCATGCTGTTCGAGCGAACGGGCGCGAAGATCCGCTCGTCGCTGAAGAAGTATTCGGCCAGCTACCTGCGGTTCGTCTGGGCGACGTCGGCGGCGATCCTGATCATGTCGTACTGCCTGTGGGCGTTCGAGATCCGCCAGACCGAGCACAACTCGGTGTGGGCGCTCATCTCGATGGTCCCGTTCCTGGTGGCGGTCCTGCGCTACGCGGTCGACGTCGACGGCGGCATCGCGGGCGAGCCCGAGGAGATCGCGCTCAAGGACCGCATCCTGCAGGTGCTCGGCGCGAGCTGGGTCGTCACGCTCTTCCTGGCGTTCTACCTGTGAGTTCTCATGGCGGATCGACAGGTTCGTTTCAGGTGCCGCACAGCTGAGCGGCGCACCCTGAGGTGGTGGGGGCGGGCACTGCGCCCGTCCCCGTGACCACAGGAGCGACGATGAACGACCAGCCGCGCGAAGTCCCGGAGGGGACCGAGAAGCCGACCGTCGAGCAGCCCACGGCGCAGTCCGCGGCCGACCAGCCGACGACGCAGCAGCCGGCGCAGGGGGCCGGGGAGACCACGACCCTGCCGAACGCGGCGCAGGGCGAGCCCGCCGCGCAGCCCCCGGCCGCCACTACCGCTCTGCCGAACGCGGCACAGGCAGGCGACCAGACCGCGGCCCACGGCCAGCAGCCGCCGCCCGGGCCGTCCACTCCGCAGCTCTCCCAGCCCGGTCCCGGCCAGGCCTACGGCGCCTGGGGCCCGCCCGCCGCGGCTGCCGCGCCCCGGCAGCCGGGCGGCTTCCGCAGGTTCGTCGGGCACCGCGCCACCCAGCTCGTCGGCGTGGGCGTCCTCGGCCTGCTGATCGGCGGCGGCATCGTCGGTGGCATCGCCGCGGCCACCCACCACGGCGGCGGTCCCCGCGACGGCCGCCCCGGCATCCACCGCCAGTACAACGGCCCCGACGGCAACCAAGGCCGCGGCTTCCCAGGTCGCGGCGGAGGCAACTCGGGCAATTCCGGCGACGGCAACGGCATCTAGCGCCCGGAGCTTTCACGTGAAAGCTCCGGCTTGGGCCTGTGGGCTGAGCCACCAGTACCTCGCTCAGATCACGGAAGCATCACGGGCCGGGTACGGTGGCCGGGATGCGAAGCGCCTCCGCAGAACTCCCCAAGGTCGCCACCGCGCTGTCGGCAGCCGTGCCCGCCGCCCGCGCGTGGGCCTTTCCCGCCGGCGCCGCCGCGGCCTCCGCGCTGATGTTCGCCCTGGTCAGCAGCCATCTCATCGATGACACCTACATCACGCTGTCCTACGCGAAGAACCTCGCCTTCCACGCCCACTGGGGCCTGATCGAGCAGGGGACGGCGAACACCGCGACGTCCCCGCTGAACGTCCTGGCCCTGGCCGCGGTCACGTTCGTCGTCCGCGACGCCGTGCTGGCCGCCGGGATCGTGTTCGTCGCCGCCCAGGTGCTGCTCGTCCTTGGCCTGCGCCGGCTCGGCGAGCGCACCGGGCTGCCGGCGGCGTTCGCGCCCGTGACGTTCGCCTTGCTCCTGCTCAACCCGCTGCTGCTCTCGTCGGTGGGCCTAGAAGTCGCGCTCGGCGCCACCGGCGTCGTCTGGACGCTCGTCTACGCGGGCGAGCGCAAGGCCGGCCGGCTCGGCGTCGTGATCGGGCTGCTCGCCCTCGTCCGGATCGACCTCCTGCTGATCGCGGCCGTGCTGTTCGCGGCCCGCCGCGAGTTCTGGACCGGCATCTGGCGCACGGCGTTCGCCGCCCTCGCCGTGACGCTGCCGTGGTTCGCGTTCAGCTGGGTCGTGCTCGGCTCGGCCGTGCCGGACACGCTGGTCATCAAGATCAGCCAGCAGTCGTGGGGCCCGTTCAGCTTCACGAACGGCCCGCTCCTGTACTGGCGCAACTTCCCGGCCGAGGCGGCGCTTTCGTTCCTGCCGCTGCCGCTCGCGGGACTGGCCGGCGTGGTCTGGCTCGTCCAGTACCGCCGCGGCTCCGAGGCGGCCCGCCGCCTGACGCCGTTCGCGGCGCTGGCCGTCGCGGGTGCCCTGCACTACCTGGCCTACAGCCGCCTGGGCGTCCCGCCGTACCACTGGTACTACGCGCCGAGCATCATCGGCGCGACGATCTTCCTGGCGGCGTGCGCGAGCGCGGTCCCGGAGCACGTCCGCCGCGGCACTTGGACGGCGGCCGGCGTGGTGCTCGCGGCGAGTCTCGCGGCGTACGCGCTACCCGGCCTGCCCCGCCAGTTCGCGCCGATCACGAGCAACCACGCGTCGACGACGGAGTACCGCGAGATCGGCCAGCAGCTGGCCTCGATCGCGCACGGCCGCAAGGTGGAGACGGCGGGCGAAGTCGGCGCGCTGGCGTACGCGTGCGACTGCGAGCTCGTGGACGAGTTCTCCGACCGCGGCGCGGTCGACCCGGCGATCAGCGAGACGAAGCGCCGCAGCGGTGACGTCGGCCGCGCGCTGCTGGAGGCCAACTTCCACAACTTCGACCACAGCGTCGCCCCGATCAGCCCGGACCTGGTCCTCGCCACGACGACGCGCACGCCGCCCCCGACGGCGCTGGCGAGCTGGCGGATCGACTCGCCGTGGGTGGGCCCCCAGAACCTCTACCTGGTGCCCGCTCACGCGGCGGGCAGCTGATCCCGGCCGCGGAACAGCCGGTTCAGCGTGCCCTCGCGGGCCAGCAGCACCTGCGTGACGACCTGGAGCAGCACGAAGCTCCCGATCGACAACCCCGTGTCGAGGCCCGGCACGACGTCGACCGGCAGCGTGTACGCCATGACGATGCTGCCCGCGCTGTGCAGCAGCCCGCCGACGCCCCACACGACCGCCAGCACCCGCCAGACCCGCCGGAACGACGCCGTGTCCGCCCACCGCGCCTCCAGCGCGTCCGCCCGGCCGGGCAGCAGGGCCAGCGTCGCCTGGTAGGTCGTCGGGCGGCGGCCGACCCACAGGCTCGCCAGCATCCACACCCCGATCAGCACGCTGAACCACGCCCCGCGGACCAGCTGCAGCCGCGCGTCGCCGGTCAGCAGCGTCGTCGCCAGGCTCACCGCCACGATCAGCAGCACGAAGACGCCCATGCCGTCGACCCGGCGGTGCCGCCCGGCCAGGTAGAGCACCCGCAGCGCCGGCGGCAGGCCGCTGAGCGTCAGCGCCCAGACGGGTGCGACGTCGAACGCGCGCAGCAGGTAGTAGCCGCCGACCGGGGCGGCGAAGTCGAAGAGCAGCGTGCCGAGCATGTCCCCGAGCATCGCGGACGAGGACGGCCGCCGGCATCGTCGAGCCGGTTCGTCACGCATCCACCGTCCGGTTGATGCCCAGCCGCTGCCGCGCCAGCTTCACCCCGAGCACGACGCTGACGGTGGTCAGCACGGCGTCGAGGAACGGCACGATGTCGACCGGCAGCGTGAACGCCATCACGACGACGGCGCACCCCAGCAGGAGGCAGCCGGCGCCGCACCAGAGCGTCGCCGAGCGCCACCGCTCCCGGAACGCCCGCGAAACGCCCCAAAGCCGGTCGAGAGACTCGGCGCGAGCGGGCTGGAGGGCGCAGACGGCCCGGAACAGCAGCGGCCGCCGCCCGACGACCAGGCTGGCCAGCATGACCGCGCCGAGCGGCAGCGTGAGCCACGCGCTGCGGACGAGCAGCAGCCGGGGATCGCCGGAGAAGACCGCCACCGTGGCGTTGACCAGCAGCACGGCCAGCACGAACGCGCTGAGCGGGTCGATCCGCCGGTGCCGCACCAGGACGTACCCCGTCCGCAGCACCGGCGGGACGGCGCTGACCAGCAGCGCCCACAGCGGGGCGACCTCGAAGGAGCGCAGGACGTAGAACAGGGCCATCGGGAGGGCGACGTCGCGGAGCAGCATCGTCAGCCCACCGCGGTCGCTCGTCGTGTTCACCATGGTGACAGTCTGTTTCGACCGTCCGGTGCGCACATCGGCGTGCGGGCCGGTCCCGGATGGAACCGCGCGTCAACCCCCGGGTGGAGGCCTCAGATGGGGAGCTTGCGGAAGATCGGCCGCGGGACGTGCCGCAGGGCCGACATCACCAGCCGGAACTGCGCGGGCGCCCACACCAGGTCCTTGCCGGCGCGCGCGGCCGTCACGGCCGTCTCCGCGACCTGCTCGGCCGTCTGCGCCAGGGGAGCGTCCTTAAGACCCTCGGTCATCTTCGTCTTGACGTGCCCCGGGCGGACGACCGTCACCTGCACGCCGGACGGCGCGAGCGCCTCGCCCAGACCCAGGTAGAAGCCGTCGAAACCGGCCTTCGTCGAGCCGTACACGAAGTTGGACCGGCGGACGCGCTCGCCGGCCACCGACGACAGCGCGATCACCGTGCCGTGGCCCTGGGCCTTGAGCTTCTCCGACAGCGCGACGCCGACCGACACCGCCGCCGTGTAGTTCACGGTCGCCAGCTCGACGGCCTTCGCGTGGTCCTGCCAGACCTCTTCGGGGTCGCCGAGCAGGCCGAACGCGACGACCGCCACGTCGATGTCGCCGCCCTCGAACGCCTTGGCCAGCACCGCCGGGTGCGACGCCGTGTCCTTGGCGTCGAAGTCCACAGTGGACACCTCGGCGCCGCGGTCCTTCAGGCGCTGGGCGGCCGCGTCGAGCCGGGGCGATGGCCGGGCCGCGAGCACGACCCGCAAGGGCTTCTCGGCCAGGTACTTCTCGGCGATCGCCAGCGCGATGTCGGACGTGCCGCCGAGCAGGAGCAGGGACTGGGGGTTGCCCACCGCGTCGATCACAGTTCGAGCCTCCGGCTCATGTCAGAGGCGAAAACGCCTTCGGGGTCAACGGAAGCGCGGATCTTGCGCCACTCTTCGAGCCGCGGGTACATCTTCGCGAACGTCTCCGCCGACGTCCGGGAGTCCTTCGCGGTGTACAGCCGGCCGCCCGCTTCGAGGACGGCGTCGTCGAGCTCCAGGCAGAACCGGCTCAGGCCGTCCTTGATCGGGAAGTCGACGCTGAGCATCCAGCCCGGCGACGGCCACGACATCGGCGCCGGGTTGGCGTCGCCCATGCGCTTGAACACGTTGAGGAACGAGTAGTGGCCCGACGTCGCGATCCGCCGGCAGATGGCCTTGAGCTGGTCCTCCGCGCCGAACGGCACCGAGAACTGGTACTGCAGGAAACCCTTGGAACCGTAGGCGCGGTTCCACTCGCTCAGCATGTCCAGCGGGTGGTAGAACTGCGTCAGGTTCTGGATCTTGCCGCGCGCGCCCTTCTTGGGCACGGTCTTCTGCCACAGCTCGTTGATCAGCCCGAACGTGAGCTTGTTGCCCAGGCCGTTCGGGAAGACGTCCGGCAGCGTCGCCAGCTGCGGCGCGTCGAACTTCAGCGGCTCCGAACGCAGCTTCGGCGGCAGCTGGTCCAGCTTCGCGAGCGAGCCGCGGGAGAACGTCGCCCGGCCGAGGCGGTGGTCCGAGGAGATCAGGTCCGGCACCGACATCGAGTAGTCGTAGGTCAGGTCGGAGCCGTCGGTGAACAGGCCGAGCGTCTCGTCCAGGCTCGCCGTGCGGTCGGCGTCCACGATGAAGTACGCGGTCTCGGTCTTCTTCATCCGGACCGTCGCCCGGACGATGATCCCGGTCAGCCCGACCCCCGCGACGGTCGCCCAGAACAGCTCCGACTCGGGGCCCTCCGGCGTGAGCGTGCGCACCTGGCCGTCCGCGGTCAGCAGGTCCATCGACACGACGTGGTTGCCGAAGCTGCCCGCGCTGTGGTGGTTCTTGCCGTGGATGTCGTTGGCGATCGCGCCGCCGATCGTCACCTGGCGGGTGCCCGGCAGCACCGGGACCCACAGGCCGTACGGGAGCGCCTCGCGCATCAGCTTGTCGAGGCTGACGCCCGCGTCGAGGTCCACGAGGCCAGAGTCCGGGTCGATCGAGTGGATCCGGTCGAGCGCGGTCATGTCGATGACCAGGCCGCCCGCGTTCTGCGCCGGGTCGCCGTAGGACCGGCCGAGGCCACGCGCGATGACGCCGCGCTCACCGGCCTGGCGCACGGCCCGGGCGATGGTCTCGACGTCCGGCGTGGTCAGGACGTCGGCGACGGTCGGCGCGGTGCGTCCCCAGCCGGAAAGCGTGCGACGCTGTGTCTCGGGGGATTGGGTCACCCGACCAGGGTAGCCACGCCGAACGACGCCCGGAACGTGACCCTGAAGTGCCCGCTTCTACACTTTGCGCATCAAGGCACAAGCGCCCGCGCGGGTGACCATGACTCAGGCAACGAGGTAATGCAGTGGTGGCGACCGATCCGCAAGCCGAGGCAACGGCTGCTCAGTCCACTCCCGGACTGCTGGGCCAGCTCATCCGCTTCGCCCTGATCGGGGGCTTCTGCGCCCTGGTCGACCTGGGCACGTACACGCTGCTGACCCAGGTGGCCGGGATGGCCGCTTCACCGTGGGTCGACGTCGCTCGCGCTATCAGTTTCATCGTGGGCACGACCACGGCGTTCTTCCTGAACCGGAAGTTCACGTTCGCCGGCGGGCGCAAGGACGGCAAGGCGCAGATCGGCTCGTTCGTCCTGCTCTACACCGTGACGTTCTTCGTCGCGGTCGGGGTGAACCAGCTGATGCTGAACGTCCTGCCGGAGTCCGCCTGGCAGCACACCCTGTGCTGGGCCGTGTCGCAGGCCACCGCCACGGTGATCAACTTCGTGATGCTCAAGTGGGTCGTGTTCCGCGAGCCGTCGACCGAGGAGAACTGAGGAACCCAATGCCCGGTAAAACAGCCACCCCGGCGCCGACCACTCAAGCCGGCGCGGCCGCCGAGACGCGGTTCACCGAGCACACTCCGCAGGGCCGCCTGACGGCGCAGCGCGGTCTCTACGCCGGTCCGGCGCCGATCGTCAGCAAGGACCTCTACGCCGAGCTCGAGTGGGGCGCGGCCGTGCGGGAACGTGCGGTGATCACCGTCGAGCCGGCCTCCAAAGTGTCCGGCAACACGTACTTCGGCCGCTTCCCGGCGAGCTACTGGCAGCGCTGGACGACGGTGACCGAGGTCTCGGTCGAGGCCGTCGTCACCGGCACCGGCCTGCTGTCGATGGGTGCTTCCGACGTCGAGGGCGAGCCGCGCGTGGTGGCCGCCGAGCAGGTCGCCGACGCCAAGCAGGCCAAGGTGACGCTGACCTCGAAGCTGGACAAGTTCTACGACGGCGGCGCGCTCTGGCTGGACCTCGAGACCGAGGGCGGCCAGACGCTGCGCGTCGAGCAGGTCCGCTGGACGGTCGAGGCGCCGGAGAAGATCCGCCCGACCGCCGTGACCATCTGCACGATGAACCGCGCTGACGACTGCCTGAAGAACCTGCAGGCCCTCGCCGCGGACGTCTCCTCGCTGGAGACCCTGGACGCGATCTACGTCGCCGACCAGGGCACCGACCTCGTCGAGTCTCGCGACGGCTTCGAGCAGGTCGCGAAGGACCTCGCCGACAAGCTGCACTACATCAAGCAGCCGAACCTCGGCGGCGCCGGCGGCTTCACCCGCGGCCTCTTCGAGGTCGCCGGGCACACCGCCACCGAGCACGCGAACGTCCTGTTCATGGACGACGACGTCCTGCTCGAGCCGGACCTGGTGATCCGGATGACGGCGTTCTCCAACCGCGCCGCCAACCCGATCATCGTCGGTGGCCAGATGCTCAACCTGTTCCACCCGAACCAGCTGCACGTCGGCGCGGAGTACGCCCGGCTCAACACCCTAGAACCCGGCCAGCCGGTCGAGCACTCGCTCTCGACGGCCGACCTGCTCGGCGTCGACGAGGAGACGCTGAAGCCGAACCGCCAGGAGCGGCGCCTCGACGCCGGCTACAACGGCTGGTGGTCGTGCCTGATCCCCTACGAGGTCGTCCAGGCCACCGGCTACCCGATGCCGTTCTTCTTCCAGTGGGACGACGCGGAGTACTCCTACCGCGCCCGCGCGCACGGCTTCCCGACCGTCACCCTGCCGGGTGCGGGCGTGTGGCACGCGGACTTCCACATGAAGGACTGGGACGAGTGGCACCGGTACTTCAACCTGCGCAACTCGATCATCACCGCGGCGCTGCACTCGCCGTTCAACCTCAACCTGCTCTCGCGGGTCCTGCTCGCGCAGCTGGTGCGCTACCTGCTGGGCATGCAGTACGGCCTGTCGGCGACGCTGATCAAGGCCGTCGAGGACTTCCTCGAGGGCCCCGAGATCCTGCGTGACGGCGGTGTCGAGGCGATGAAGGAGATCCGCCGCATCCGCGACCAGTACCCGGAGACCAAGCGCCACAAGGCGACCGACGTCCCGGGCATCGCGTCCAACGACATCGGCATCATCAACAGCGCGCCGCGGCCCAGCATGCAGCGCCTGGTGCTGATCAAGCGCGTGCTCGACCGGGTCCTCGGCCGCAGCCGCTTCGGTCTCGGCGCGGTGCCGATCGACGAGGCGAACTGGTGGCACATCGCCCTGTTCGACACGGCGGTCGTGACGGACGCGAACCAGGAAGGCGTGCGCGTCCGCTCCTACGACAAGGCCAAGATGTTCGACCTGGCCAAGCGCGGCGCGAAGGTGGTCCAGCGGCTACGCAAGGAAGGCGCGGCGGTGCAGGAGCAGTACAAGCGCGCCATGCCGGAGCTCACCTCGCGCGAGAACTGGAAGCGCCTCTACAAGCTCTGATCGCTTTACGCGAAGGCCGTCTCACGCTGGTCGTGAGGCGGCCTTCGCCGTGTCAGGCGTGCATGCCGAACGCCGTGGTCTTGCGGGTGTCGTCGACGTACGCGGCGGCGACGTGGGCGAAGTTGATCGCGACCGCCGGGTGGTCCTTGGTGGTCACCGTTTCGACCGCGCCGGCCTTCACCAGCTGGGCGAGCCTGCCCGCCAGCTTGCCGGACTCCTCGGTCGTCATTGCGAACAGCAGCGGCTCCCCGCCGGTGGCGAGGTGCAGCACGAGTACGGGTTTCGGGTCGGCCATGCGTCCATCGGACCAGCGGCGATCTCGTTCGGGCAAGCGGGTTCGCCGAGAGCGGATGGACTACCGTTTCGGCAAGTCCGGATGAACCCGCGGGGGAGATGGAAGCGATGCCGCACTCGTTCTCGCTGTCACTGGCAGCGGTGGACATCCTGCTGGAGCAGCTCGGCCTCGGCCGCGCGCCGACGCCGTTCGAGGTCCCGCACGTCGGCACGACGGTCGAGCAGCGCGCGATGATCCGCGACGCCGTCGTCCGCGACCTGAACGGGCGCGGGCTGTGGAGCCGCGGCCGCCTCGACGCGGACGCGGAGCTGGCGCTGGCGACGTTCGTCCGCGGCAGCGTGGCGATCACCGCGGCCGCCGAACTGGGCGACCGCCACCTGTTCGCCCGCGTGGCGTCCGACGGCCAGTTCGCGGTGCTCGCGCGTCAGGACGAGAACCTGATCGTGTTCGAGGAAGTCCGCCCGACGGGCATCGTCCCGGCGATCGTCGACCTCCTCCCGCTGACCCCGGCGGCGCCCGGCCAGTCGGTCACCATCTCCCGCCCGGCACAGCAGCCCCGCCACCAGCGCCGCGACGACGCGTACGACCCGTTCGCGGGAGTGAGCGGCCCCCGTTCGTCCGGCGGCAGCGGCGGCCCCCAGCTCCGCATGATCGAGCGCGTGTTCCAGGAGCCGAAGAAGCGGGTGGGCCAGTTCACGGCCCAGACCCGCGGCGGAACGTACCCCCCGCTGGCGTGGTTCGACACGGAATCGGGCCGCTGGCTGATGTCCTCACGCGCGGCAGCGGACGGCCAGCGCTGGATCACGTACGCCCCAGCCGACAACGCGCGGCTGGCCCAGCAGCTGTACGCCCAGCTCGAAGGGCAGTTCTGAGGGAACCGCACGTCGCGGCCCCGCGTCTCAGGTGAAGATCGGTGAACGGCAGTTGCGCAGGGTGCCCGGCTAGTAGACTTCCGGGTGCACACGCACGGGCGAAGCGATACGGGGTGGAACAGCGATGTTGATAGCCGATGGCGGTGGCGGCTCGGTGTCGGACATCGTCAACCCGCTTTCATCCGCCGGCATGGGCGCCGCGGTGCAGGCGGTCACGGCCGAGACCCAGAAGCTGGTGGACGCCGCCAAGGGCGGCGGTTTCAAGATCACCCCGGAAGGCGTCAAGCCCCTCCGCGACGCGCTGACCGACTTGGTCAACGACCTCGCCGACGTGCAGGCCACGAGCTACTTGCTGGACCAGAACCCGAAGCTCGGCAACCACCCGTACGGCCACGCCGTCGCCAAGCACGACGCGTCCGCCGCGGGTAAGGCGACCCAGATCCTGGAGCAGCTCAGGCAGGCCGCGCGGCAGGCCGACGAGGCGCTCGCCAGGGCCTCGGGCCTCTACAAGGAAACAGAGAACCAGGCCTTCTCCGCTCTTCAGACCAAGCAGGCTTGAGGGATGACGAAACTTCTCGTTCGGGTTCTCCTTCCGCTCGCGGCCGGTGGCGCGCTGCTCGCGGGGTGCACTTCCACGCAAGGGGGAACGGCGTCACCCGCCCAGTCGTCCCCGGTCAGCGAGCCGGGAACCTCGGAAAGCCAGTCTTCCGGGGGCGGCGGGACCCAGTCGATCACCGATGCCTGCTCGCTGCTGGAAGCTGGTGACGTCAGCAGCTTCGGCGAGTTCAAAGAGCCGGTGCCGGGCACGACCGGTGACGTGCGAACTTGCCGGTTCCAGCAGAAGGTCGCCTCGGCGAGTGAAAACGCCAAGGTGATCGGCGTCAACATCCGTGACACCGCGTCGGTCGCGCAGGTGAACGACACGGGCGGCGGCGTGGTCGACAAGGACGTCAACGGCCGGAAGGCGAAGGAGGCGCCGGGCGGCGCGTCCGTGGCGGCCTGCACGCTCGCCCTGCCGGTGGGAGATTCGTCGCGCGTGGACGTGGCGGTGACCGGCGCCGAATCGGCGGACCAGGCATGCCAGGTCGCCGAGGCGGTCGCGAAGGCCGTCGAACCGCGGCTGCCGAAGGGATAGGGGAAACCGGATGACCACGCGACAGGGACCGCCGCCGAAGACCGAGGACAAGACGCCCCAGCAGGTCCAGGACATGGCGCCCGCCGAGCGGGACGCGTACCTCCAGAAGAAGGCGGAGGAAGGCGTCGACCCGGGCAGCTGGTTGTTCGGGCCGGTGCAGCAGTGGGTGGCCCAGGCCAAGGCGAAGAACCAGGCCCAGCAGATGGGCGACCAGAACATCAAGGACGCCACCCAAGGCCGCGATGTCGAGTACGTGCCGGGCCTGAACCCGTCGGACGCGGACTACAAGGGCAGCGACCACACGCAGCTTCAGGGGTACCTGGACTCCAACCTGGACGTCGCTCAGGTTTCGGAGCTTTCGACCAACTACCACAAGGTCCACCAGGTCTTCGACAAGTTCGCCACGTCGATGAGCACCGCGGTCAACGCCTCCAAGGGCACTTGGGAAGGCACCGCCGCCGAGAACGCGCAGCAGTACTTCACCACACTCAGCAAATGGTCCGACGCCAACTCGCAAAACGCGAAGCTCGCTTCGGAAACCATTTACGACCAGGGCCAAGCGGCGTCGACGGCCAAGAACTCCATGCCCGCCCCGATCCCCTTCTCCTGGGGTGACGAGTTCAAGTCCTGGGCGACGTCGAACCCGTTCAGCCTGCCCGACAACGTCGACAAGTCGCTCCAGAAGCAAAAAGACAGCCAGGCAGCCCACGACCAGGCCGCCAGCGTCATGTCGACCTACGACAAGAACCTCTACGAGGCCGCCTCGAAGCAGCCGGCCTTCGCGCCGCCTCCCAGCTTCAGCACCGGTGGCGGTTCCGGTGATCCCAACGGCACCGGGGGCAAGAACGGCATCGACAACCCCGGCCGCGTCGACATGCCGGGTGCCAACCCGGTGAACACGCCGAGCGGCACCGGCAACAACTTCACCACCGGGAACATCCCCGGCACCACCGGCACCCCGCAGTTCAACGGGCCCGGCTCGACGACCGGCGCGGGGCTGCTCCCGGCCGGTACCACCACGCCGTCCAGCTTCACGCCGGGGACGATCCCCGGTGGGTCGACGTCGAACCCGAACCAGTCGCTCGGGGGCATGCCGCCGATGAGCCCGATGCCGATGGGCGGGATGAACTTCGGCGGGGACGAGGCCTACAACTCCAAGGTCGGCGGCGGCGCCGGCCGGGGTGGGGGCGGCTTCGGGCCCGGTGGCTCGGGTGCGGGCAGCGCGACCGGCGCGGGTGCCGCGTCGGGCGCGGCGCGGCCGGGCGGCATCGGTGCCGCCGAAGCCGCCGCCGGCCGGGGCATGGGCGGGCTCGGCGCGGGCAGCGCCGCCGGGCGCGGCAGCGGCATGGGCGGGGGCGGTCTGGGCCGCGGCCAGAAGGGCGAGGGCGACGAGGACACGGAGCACTCGCGGCCGACCTACCTCGTCGAGGGCGACCCGGACGAGGTCTTCGGTACGGACATGCGCACCGCGCCGCCGGTCATCGGCGAATAACGGACATAACGGAAACGGCCCCGGAAACCGGGGCCGTTTCTTGTTTGTGCTGGTCGGGGAACCAGTAGCCTTCGCCTCGCGTCGGACACCGCGGAGGCGAGCGATGACACCTGAGGAATGGCTGGCGGGCTTCGAAACGAAGATCGCCGACGTCCAGGCGAAGGCCGAACAGTTCCGCGTCGGGCTGGAGGCCGCCGGGACGACCGTCGCCTCGCCGGACGGCGGCATCCGCGTCGGCGTCGCCCCGAACGGCTCGCTCACCGACCTGCAGCTCGCCGACTCCGCGCTCGCCGGGAAGTCCGGCGCCAAGCTCGCGGAAGAGATCCTCAAGCTCGCGCGCAAGGCGCAGCGCGGTGCCGCGGTCAACGTCGCCGCCGCGTTCGAGCCGCTGGGCGGCGGCTCCGAGGCGATGCACATGGTCACCGGGTACGTGCCGCCGGAGGAGCCGGAAGAGCCGCCCGCGCCCGAGCCGGTCCGGGAACGCCGGCTCTGGCAGCACGACGAGCCGGAAACCCCGCCGCCGTCACCGCCGGCCCGCCGTCCGCGGCCGCCGCGCGACGACGATGACGACTTCGGGGACAACACGTTCATGCGCCGGGACTGAGGGGGACCATTGACCACCGCGACTTCGGGTGCCGGGATCTTCGACACCTACGCCGGGCTCGTTGACTCGATCAAGTCGGACTCCGAGTCCGAAGGGGAACACGTTCTCGGCGTGGCGGTCAGCGCGGCCGGCGCGGTCGTCGACACCGTGGGCGCGGCGATCGACCCGCTCGGCGCGATCCTCAACGCCGGCGTCGGCTGGCTGCTCGAGCACGTCAGCTTCCTGCGCGAGCCGCTCGACGCGCTGCTCGGCAACCCCGACGAGATCAACGCGAACGTCGACCAGCTCAAGTCCGCCGCGGCCGAGATGCACACCCTGGCCCAGGAGCACCGCGACGACCTCCGCAGCGTCGCCGAGTGGACCGGCCAGGCCGCCGACGCCTACCGCGACAGTCTCACGAAGATGGCCGAGGAGCTGGAATCGCTCGGCAAGACGCTCGACGGGACCGCGGCGGTCGCGGGCATCTCCGGCATGCTCGTCTGCACGCTGCGCGGCATCGTCTTCGGGCTGATCTCGTCGGTGATCGCCGAGCTGATCCGCGACGCGCTGATCGCGGCGGCCTCGGCGGTGGTGACGTTCGGCGGCTCGATCGCGGCGTTCTGCGGGGTCGCGTCGGCCCGCGCCGCGGCGACGGCGTCGAAGATCGCCGGCAAGATCAGCAAGCTCCTGGAGGGCTTCGCGCGGCAGGGTGGCCGGCTGGCCAAGCTGATGGAGGCGATGGAGAAGCTGACCAAGGGCCTCGACCGGTTCTCCACGGTCGGCGGCCTCGCGATGGGTGCGTACCAAGCCGCGAAGCCGTACGAAACGGAGGCGTGACATGGCGACCCACCACACGAGCACGCCTCACCACACGAGCACCCCGCACCACGTCGACACGACGCCGACGCACCACGAGACGCCGAACCCGCACCCCACCGAGCCCCGGCCCGCGCGCGAACCACACGCCCCGGCCGGCGGCCACGGCGGCGGGTACGGCGTCCACACGGACTCGCTCGGCACGATGGAAGGCCACCTCGGCCGCACGAAGGACAAGGTCCACGCGGTCGGCCAGACGGTGGCGGGAGCGAACTTCGGCGCGAAGTCGATGGGCGTGGTCGGCGCGGGCATGACGGGCACGCTCAACGGAACGGTGACCGCGGCCAAGGAGCACGTAGCCCGAGCGGGCAAGGCGGTCGAGGACGCGGGAGCGCGCACGAAGGCGGTCCGCGAGCACTACGAGACAACGGAAGCGAACAGCGCGGCCACGATCGCGGCGGCGGGCAAACCGGTCGACGCCCCCAAGCCGGCCGCAGCCGGCGGCGGCAACAACCCGCCCCCACCAGGGTCGAACCCGCCCCCGACGCACCCACCGGACGACGGCGGCGGGATGCACAACAACCAGGGCCACCACGCATCGGACGACGAGCTCAGAGGGCAGTACACCCGCGAGTCGATGCAGACGCGCCCGACCTCGACGGACAACCAGATCCGCGACGCGGCAAGCAGGTTGGGCTACGACCCGGACCAGCACCTGGCGATGACCCTCCAGCCAACGGCGGATCTGACCCCGGCCCAGCGAGCGGAGATCGTGGCGGTCCGCAACGAGCTGAAGGCCAACCCCGGCGAGATCATGACGAAGGTGGTCAAGCCGGAGATCGGCGAGGCCACCTTGGGCAACCAGGGCAGCTACGTGGACGGCCACAGCGGCAAGACGGAGCCGAATTACCCGACCTCGGTAGGTGGGTCGGTCGCTCGCGGCAGCGACACGGCGCAATACGGAACTCCGCAGGAGTTCCGGGACAAGCTGGCGCTCGACGACAAGGGTGCGGGGTGGACGCCGGTCAAGGCAGGGGCCGGCGAGGCCTACCAGCTGCGATTCCCGGCGGATCCGGATCCGAGGGCGATGGACATCAGCTACGGCGGTACCACGCAACGCGCGGCCGACGAGATGCAAGCTCTCTCCGGGTCGCCGCAGAACCGGCACTGGAACCCGCCGTTCCTGGGCACCGGCTACACCGGTGGAGGTGTGCCGGAATGGATGCACAACCCCACCGCTTACCGGAGTCGCGCCGAGATGTACCTGGTCCGCGCCGACGGTACGGAAGTGCTGGCCGGCGTGTACCTGAAAGACCGCGGCTGGTTCGATGTGCGAGGTGGAGGTGGTGGGGCGTGAGTGACATCCGGCGGATTTCGCCGACCGAATGGGTCGTGTACCGAGGCGAACGGTTCCCCGCCGAGATCACGTTGCCCGATCGTGCGGAGTTACGGCGCAAAGGTGCGGCAGCGGTGACCGTGCCCATCACGGAGCTGGACGAATGGTATTCGATCCGTACGTGGGGCACGTTCCTCGAGCACGAGTTCGAAGTGGTCGACGAGCGCGATGGCCGCTATTCGCTCTTCATGATGTCCGGCGACGGGAAGTGGGCGGAGCGGGTTTGGGCGGAGCCGGAAGCCCATCCCGAAGTCGCTTTCCAGCGGATGGACCGGATGACCTTCGTCGCTGTCGCTCCGAAGCACATGGTCACCGGCTTCCGCGAGGTGCGGTCCGACATCCTGCCGTCCTACGTGGCCCGACTGAAGGAAACCGATGAGTCCTGACGCTCCCGCTGGTCTCCTCGGCAGCACGGTCGTCCAGCTCCCGGTCAAACCCGGCCTGGTCGGCCTCTACCTGGGCAACGTCATCGTCCCCGGCCGCTTCGAACCGCACCGGATCCAGGGCTTCGCCGGCCGCGCCGAGGACGTCGCCGAACTCGACACCGCCGCCATGATCCGGAACTACGGCCTCGGGAAAATCCCCGGCTGGGGCCCGCTCGACCACCTCTACCTGCTCCGCTTCACCGCCGGCCACACGTTCCCGTTCCGCACCTCCTACGGCTCCACCGACCGGGAAATCGCGCACGAGCTGGGAATGGCCCGCGTGTACCCGCCGCCGTACCTCGGGACCGGGTACTTCCCCGGTGTCGACCACCCGCTGCCCGAATACGTCCTTCAGCTCACCGAAATCCCCGCCGGCGCCGAACTCCTCGTGCGTCGCGGCGACAACACCGAAGAACGGCTCGCGCAGTACCACTCCCGGAAGGTCGGCTGGATCCCCGACCAGAAGGACGTTTTCGGCGAGGCCGCCTTCTTCTCGCCGCCCGTTTCGCTGCCGCCGCTCGTGCGGCGCGGCTACACCGCCCGGTACCGCGGTGGTGACTTCGACGCCGAGTTCGCCGGGCCCGCGCGGGTCGTCCTGCACCCGCTTCCCGGCGCCGCCGCACCGGCGGACTTCGGGGAGACCTACGGCTTCCGGATGAAGGCCGTCGACCAGGTCGAGCTGGACGACCTGACCTTCGTGCGGACGCTGTGCCGGTGGCGCGGGGGCACATTCGAGCTCCTCGGCCGGACGCGCGACACTGCCGATCTGCACCTGGCCGACGAGGACTACCTCACCGCGCGCGACCTCGGGCTGTCCGAAGTGGACTACCGCGTGTGGCGGAAGACCGTGCCCGCCAACGAGCTCACCGACGTCCGGACGGAGTCCGTGCCGGTGCCGCTCGAAGGGCAGTTTCAGTAGCGGTAGAACTTCTCCGCGCGGCCCTGGCGCACCAGCTTCAGCCACTGCAGGAACGCCTTCGGGTCGCGCTTCACACCCACGAAGTACAGCCCGAACCGGAGGATCTCCAGCGCGCCGATCTTGCGCATCCCGGGCTGGGACAACAGGTACCCGCGGTTGCGGTACGTGTAGTACCGCTTGACCTCGTTCTCGGGGTCCTGCGCGTGGAACTTGCCGCCCAGCATCGGCTTGAACTCGTCTGAGCCGTCCGGGTGCAGGTACTTCGTCTTCAGCGACGTGCCGAACGGCAGCCCCGAGCGCGCGAGCCGGCGGTGCAGCTCGACCTCGTCGCCGCGGAAGAACAGGCGCAGGTCCGGCACGCCCACGACGTCCAAAGTGGACGATCGGAAGAGCGCGCCGTTCATCAGGGACGCGATGCCGGGCAGGAAGTCCACGCCCAGCTCCGACTGCGACCGCTTCCACGTCAACCCGCGACGCAGCGGGAACGCCAGCTTCTCCGGGGCGTCGATGTTGGACACCACCGGCGAAATCTCCGCCAGGCCCCGCTTTTCCGCCTCTTCCAGCAGGATCGCCAGCACGTTCTCATCGGCCGGGCGGCCGTCGTCGTCGGCCAGCCAGACCCAGTCCGCGCCCAGCGACAGCGCGTGCAGCATGCCGAGCGCGAACCCGCCCGCACCGCCGAGGTTGCGGTGCGACGGCAGGTACGTATGCGGCAGCGGGTAGTTCTCGACGACTTCGCGAGCGGAGTCGTCCGGCCCGTTGTCCACCACCACGAGGTGGTCGACCGGCCGGGTCTGGGCCGCGATGATCTTCAGCGAGTCCGCGAGCAGCTCCCGCCGGTGCCGCGTGACGACCACGCCGACGACCGCGCCGTCGGGCAGCTGCCGGGTCTCGCTGGCCATCATTCGCCGCCGTTCGTCGTCGCCACCGGCTCGATGCCCAGGCGCTGCAGCGTTTCCTTGCTCATGTCCTGGAAGGGGTCGCGGCCCTTGTAGCCGGTGAGGACGTCCCGCAGCGAGCCCTGCTGCTTGATGTGGCCTTCGTCCATCCACAGCGCCGAGTCGCACAGCTCGAAGAGGAACTCGTCGGCGTGGCTCGCGAACACCAGGATGCCCGAGCGCTTGACCAGGTCCTTGAGGCGGTCGCGCGCCTTGTTGAGGAACGCCGCGTCGACCGCGCCGATGCCCTCGTCGAGGATCAGGATCTCGGGGTCGATCGAGGTGACGACGCCGAGCGCGAGCCGCACGCGCATACCCGTGGAGTACGTCCGCAGCGGCATCTGCAGGTAGTCGCCGAGCTCGGTGAACTCCGCGATGTCGTCGACCCGCTTCTCCATCTCCTTGGCGGTCATGCCGAGGAAAAGGCCGCGGATGATGATGTTCTCCTCGCCGGAGATCTCCGGGTCCATGCCGATGCCGAGGTCGAAGACCGGGGCGATCTTGCCCTGGATCCGGGCGGAACCGCGGGTCGGCTCGTAGATGCCGGCGAGCAGCCGCAGCAGCGTGGACTTGCCCGCGCCGTTGTGCCCGACGAGCCCGACCCGGTCGCCTTCGCGGAGGTTGAGGGTCACGTCGTGCAGGGCTTCGATGATCGGCACCTTGGTGTCGGTGCCGATCTTGCCGCCGACCTTGCCGAGGACCCGCTTCTTCATCGACCGGGTCTTCGCGTCGAAGATCGGGAAGTCGACGAAGGCGTTGTGGACGTCAATGGAAACCATGTGTCACACCCAATAGGAGACGCGGGCACGGTAGTTGCGCATCGCGACGAGCGCGAGCGCCCACCCGACGACGGTGATGGCGCCGACCACGATCCAGTTCTCCGCGGAGAACTCCTGGCCCAGCAGCGGCGCGCGGACCACCTGCATGAAGTGGTAGAGCGGGTTCGCCTTGACGATCGGCAGGATCCACGAGATTTCCGAGCGCTGGCCGCCGGCGAGCAGCTGGTCGACCGGCCAGACGATCGGGGTGCCGTAGAACAGCAGCTGGATCAGCGAGTTGACCACCTGCGGGATGTCGCGGAAGCGGGTGGAGATGATGCCGAACAGCAGCGTCACCCAGGCGGCGTTGATCGCCAGCAGGAACAGGCCGGGGATGGCCAGCAGGATGGTCCAGCTCAGGCCCGGGTGGCAGATGCCACCGGGCTGGCACGCGCCGTTGCTCACCGAGTACTGGTTGCTGAGCGCGTTGAAGAAGATGATCAGGACGGCGACGTAGACGATCATGTTGTGGGCCAGCAGCAGGGTCTGCCGCCAGACCGTGCGCAGCATGTACACGCTCAGGGGCGCCGGGAGCTGCTTGATCAGCCCCTCGTTCGCGATGAACGTCTCCATGCCCTCGGAGAGGCACCCGCTGATGAAGCCCCAGATGATGAAGCCGGTGGAGATGTAGGGCAGGAAGACCTCGACGGGCACCTTGAACAGCTGCGAGTACAGCAGCCCGAGCCCGAGCGCGATCACGGCCTGGCTGATGGTGATCCAGAAGGGCCCGATCACCGAGCGGCGGTAGCGCTGCTTGATGTCCTGCCAGCCGAGGTGACCCCACAGCTCGCGGGCGGAGAAACCGGCCTTGATGTCGGCGAAGGCGCGCGCGAACGTCTTGCTGTCCGACGTCGGCGGCGCCGACGCGGCAACGGGGGAGTTCGCGGCCTGAACCGTGCTGGTGGCATGCACGTGGACGAGGGTACCGATGAGGTGAGCGGCGGCCGGGCCACCCCGCCCGTGTGGTAGACGTTAGGCACCGCTACGCGGCGGGGTGTGTCCAGCGTGCTGGTACTTTCTCGGCTTATGACTGCTGCTCTCGGCGCGGCGAGCTTGATGGTCAACCTGCTCGCGGCGTACGCCGACCGGCCCGAACCCCGTTCGGTGGCCGTCGTCGGAAACCAGCCGCTCCCGCCCGACCCCCAGCGGGCGAAGGCGATCGACGCGTGCGACCTGGTGATCCGGGTCAACGGCTTCGTCGTCGACAAACCGGGCGAGGAGATCGTCGGCTCGCGGACGCACGTCGTGGTGTTCAACCGGGCGATCCGGGCCACCCCGTACGTCTTCCAGGACTACCGCAGGCGCCTCTACCTGCTGGTCGAGCCCGGCCGGATGCACTGGGAGCCGGAGGACGTGCCGGGCTGGTGGCCCGCCGACCTCGGCGCGGTCCCGGTGTCGAACCGCGAGGTCGTGCTGCCGCTGTCGGACGCGCTGGGCCTGCCGACGCGCGACGAGCCGACGTGGTCGACCACCGGCACGCTGGCCGCCTGGATCGCGCGGACGTCGTTCCCGACCGCGCAGCTCGTGCTCACCGGGTTCTCGTTCATCGACAACCCGGACCAGACGTCGTGGGAGCACGCCGCGGGCGACTCCTGCATCGTCGGCCCGGAGCACCAGATCGCCGCCGAGGGGCGGCTGCTGGACTCCTGGACCAAGACCGGCGACACCACCCTCCTGCGCTAGCCGCGCGTCCCCACCCACGTAAGGACCACCCATGGCAATGCAGAAGCTCGGCAGAGGCCTCGTCGGCCGGATCGCCCGGCTCATCGACTTCCGGGTCGACGACCGCACGCGCGGACTGGCCGAGCGCGTCAACAACCTCGAGCACGCCACCGCCGACCACCGGCGCCGGCTGGACAACGCCGAGCACAGCCTCGAGCAGGCCCGCGGCGACCTGCGCTGGACGCGCGCCGAGCTCGACCGGCTGATCCCGCACGTCGCCGCGCAGGAAGGCCGGCTGGAGACGCTGCGCGAGTCGATGTCGCTGGTGCCGAAGGCCGATTCGGCGGAGATGGCCGAGGCCCGCACGCTGATCGAGGAGATCCAGCGCCAGCACGCCCAGATCCGCGTCCGGCTGGCGGGCATCTCCCGCTACGAGGACCGGCTGCGCCGCCTCGAGGACCGGGTCGAAGAGCCCGTCAGCCAGTAGGTTGCGCGCCCGGGAAGCCACCGAAGCCGACGCCGAGCTGCTGCTCGGCTGGCGCAACGACCCGCGGACGCGGCAGTCGTCACGCTCGACGGCGGTGGTTTCCCTGGACGAGCACCTCGCGTGGCTGCGCGGGGTGCTCGCGGACCCCTCGCGGCTGCTGCTCGTCGTGGAGCACGAAGAGGCGCCGGTCGGCACCGTCCGGTTCGACCGGCGCGACGGCGACGGCTGGGAGGTCAGCATCACGCTCGCCCCCGAAAGCCGCGGCCGTGGCCTGTCCGGCGCGGTGCTCGCCGAGGGGGAGCGGACGGCCCGGGAGCGCCTCGGCGTGCGGGTCGTGTTCGCCGCCGTCCACCAGGACAACACCGCTTCGGCGAAGCTCTTCGAGCGTGCCGGCTACGCCGAAGCCGCGCCTGCCGTCAGCGGCTTCCGGCAGCTGCGCAAGACTCTGAGCTGACCCGCAGTCCACCCCGGGGAGGCACCATGCACGACATCCGGTTCGGCGCGCACACGATCGGCCCCGGTCACGCGCCGTTCGTCATCGCCGAGATGTCCGGCAACCACAACGGCGACCTCGACCGGGCGCTGCAGATCATCGACGTCATCGCCGAGACCGGCGCGCAGGCGGTCAAGCTGCAGACCTACCGCCCCGACACGATCACGATCGACGTCGACACCCCGGCGTTCCGGATCGGGGACTCGCATTCCCTCTGGGGCGGCGAGAATCTGTACAAACTGTACGAAAAGGCCCACACGCCGTGGGAGTGGCACGCGCCGCTCTTCGAACGCGCCCGTGCTCGCGGGCTGGAGATCTTCTCGAGCCCGTTCGACCCGACCGCGGTCGAGCTGCTGGAGTCGCTCGACGCGCCCGCGTACAAGATCGCGTCGTCGGAGATCGTCGACCTGCCGCTGATCGAGCTGTGCGCCCGCACCGGCAAGCCGCTGGTCATCTCGACCGGCATGGCGAACGTCGCGGAGATCGACGCGGCGGTCCGCACCGCCCGCGAGGCGGGCAACGAGCAGCTCATCGTGCTCGGCTGCACCGCGAGCTACCCGGCGTCGCCGACCGAGAGCAACCTGCGCGGCCTGCCGCTGCTCGCGGGCCTGACGCAGACGCTGGTGGGTCTGTCCGACCACACCCCGGGCATCGGGGCGCCGGTCGCGGCCGTCGCGCTAGGCGCGGTGGCCATCGAGAAGCACGTCACGCTGGCCCGGGCCGACGGCGGCGTCGACTCCGAGTTCTCGCTGGAGCCGTCGGAGCTGGCCGCCCTGGTCACCGAGACGCACCGCGCGTGGGAAGCACTGGGGCAGCCGGTGCTGGGCCCGCGCGAGAGCGAGAAGGAGGGCCTGCGGCTGCGCCGGTCCCTCTACGTCGTCGAGGACGTGCGTGCGGGCGACGAGGTGACCGCGGCGAACGTCCGCTCGATCCGGCCCGCGGGTGGCTTGGCACCGGCCGAAATCACCAAGGTCGTGGGGCGCACCTTCCGCGTCGACGCCGCGAAGGGCACGCCCCTGACCTGGGACCTGCTCTAGAAGAACGCGCGCACGGCGTCGACGACGCGGTCGACGTCGGCGTCCGTCAGCGACGGGAACAGCGGCAGCGACAGCTCCTGCTCGTAGTACGCCTCGGCGTTCGGGCAGAGGCCGCGCCGGTAGCCGAGGTCCTCGAACACCGGGTGCCAGTACGCCGGGATGTAGTTCACCTGGACGCCGATGCCGGCCCCGCGCAGGTGCTCGAACAGCGCCTTGCGGCGGCCTTCGAGGACCCGCAGCGGGTAGAGGTGCCACACGGGATCGGCGCCCGGGCGGCTCGGCGGCGTCGCCACGCCGTCGAGGTCGGCCAGCGCCGCGTTGTAGCGGGCGTGGATCTCGGCGCGGCGCTTCTTGAACTCGGCCAGCCGGGTGAGCTGGCTGGACCCGAGTGCGCAGAGGACGTCCGGCAGGCGGTAGTTCAGGCCGAACTCGTGCACTTCCTGGTGCCAGCCGCCCTCGTCGGGGTAGCGCTGCTCGGCGCGGTCGCGGACCAGGCCGTGGTTGCGGAACTTCCGCGCCCGGTCGAGCAGCTTTTCGTCCGGCGTGACGACGGCGCCACCTTCGGCCGTCGTGAGGTTCTTCGTCGGGAAGAACGAGAACGTCGTCAGGTCGGCGATCGAGCCCACCGGACGGCCCTGCCAGGAGCCGCCGACGGAGTGCGCCGCGTCCTCCAGCAGCAGCGCGCCGGCGCCGTGGGCGATCTCGGCGAGTGCGTCCAGCTCGGCTGGGTGCCCGGCGTAGTCGACGGCGGCGATGACCTTCGTGCGGTCGGTCACCGCCGCTTTCGCCGCCTCGACGTCGAGGTTGCCGGTGTCCGCCTCGACGTCGGCGAAGACCACCTTGGCGCCGTGCAGCGCGGCGGTCGCGGCGGTGGCGACGAATGTCATCGGCGACGCGACGACCTCGTCACCGGCCTTGATGCCGGCGGCCGCGTAGGCGACGTGCAGCGCCGCCGTGCCCGAGGTCACGGCGACGGCCGGTGTCCCGCCGGTGTGCGCCGCGAGGTCCGTCTCGAACTGCTGGACCGCGGGGCCGGTGGTCAGCCAGTCGCCGCGCAGCACGTCGACGACGGCCTGGATGTCCTCGTCGCTGATCGACTGGCGGCCGTAGGGGAGGAAGTCAGGCATGCTGCTCGACCAGTTCGCGCAGCTCCTCGCCGTTCAGCCAGAGGTCGTTGGTGTCCGAGCGGTAGGCGAAGCCCTCCGGCATCGGCGTGCCGTCCGCCGGCGGCTGGAAGCCCCAGCCGGCCAGGTGCGGCTGCACGACGTAGCGGTCCTTGAGCTGGACCGTCCGGCGCGCGTCGTCCGGGGCGATCATCTCCTCGTGCAGCTTCTCGCCCGGGCGGATGCCGACCTCGTGCATCTCGCTGCCCGGCGCGATCGCCTGGGCCAGGTCGACCAGCCGCATGCTGGGGATCCGCGGCACGTACAGCTCGCCGCCGTGCATCTGGTCGAACGAGTCGACGACGAACCGGACGGCCTGGGGGAGCGTGATCCAGAACCGGGTCATGTCCTTGTGCGTGATCGGCAGCGACTCGCCCTGCTCGGCCAGCTTGCGGAAGAACGGGATGACGCTGCCGCGCGAGCCCATCACGTTGCCGTAGCGGACCACGGAGAAGCGCGTCACGTGCGCGGCCGCGTAGTGGTTGCCGCTGATGAACATCCGGTCGGCGCACAGCTTGGTGGCGCCGTAGAGGTTGATCGGGCTGGACGCCTTGTCCGTCGACAGCGCGACGACCTTCTTGACGCCGGTGTCGATCGCGGCCTCGATCACGTTCTGCGAGCCCACGACGTTGGTCTGGACGAATTCGAACGGGTTGTACTCGCCGGTGTCGACCTGCTTGAGCGCGGCGGCGTGCACGACGTAGTCGACGCCGTGCATGGCGCGCTCCAGCCGGCGCCGGTCGCGGATGTCGCCGATGAACCAGCGCAGGCGCGGGTCGTCGTTGAACAGCTGCCGGGCTTCGTACTGCTTCAGCTCGTCGCGGGAGAGCACGACCAGCCGGCTCGGGTTCAGTTCGGCGAGCGCGTGCGCGATGAACGCCTTGCCGAAGGAACCGGTCCCGCCGGTGAGCAGGATGCTGGAGCCATCCAGCTCGGACATCGTTGACCTCCGCGTTTCGGTGACTGTGGCCGTCGGCCATCATGTCACCCATGCGTGAAGCGCCCGTGGTCAACGCCGTCATCCAGGCCCGGTCGTCGTCGACCAGGCTCCCGGGCAAGGTGCTGCGCCCGCTCGGCGGCCGCAGCGTGCTGGGCTGGGTGGTCCGGGCCGCGGCGGCCGCGTCCGGCGTCGACCAGGTGGTCGTCGCGACCTCTTCGGACGCTTCGGACGACGACGTCGCTCTCGAAGCCGCCCGCTGCGGTGCCGTGGTGGTCCGGGGGCCTTTGGACGACGTCCTCGAGCGGTTCGCGGTGGCGTTGCGTGAGCACCCCGCCGACGCCGTGATCAGGCTCACCGCGGACTGCCCGCTGCTCGACCCGGCGTTGATCGGCCGGCTCGCGACGCTGTGGCGGGCCGAGCCGTCGCTGGACTACGTGAGCACGACGCTCGTCCGGACGCTGCCACGCGGGTTCGACGCCGAGCTGGTGCGCGCTTCCGTGCTGGCCGAGCAGGTCGCCTCCGCGACCGGCGCGGACCGCGAGCACGTGACTTCGGGGATCTATTCGCAGCCTTCGCGCTATTCGTGCAGCGGCGTCGTGGTGAGTCCGGCCGCCGACGACCTGCGCGTGACGCTCGACACCGCCGAGGACTGGGAGCTGCTGACCGCTTTGGTGGCCGAACTCGGCGACGGCGTCGGCGACTGGCGCGCGGTCGTCGGGCTGCTGCGGTCGCGGCCGGACCTGGTGGCGCTGAACGCGCACGTCGAGCAGAAGAAGGTCGGTTCGTGAGGTTGCTGCTGCGCGCGGACGCCTCGGCGTCGATCGGCGCGGGGCACGTCGCGCGGATGGTCGCCTACGCCGAGCGGGCGGTGGCGCGGGGCTGGTTCGTCGCTTTCTCGGGCAGCGTCGACGGTGTCGGGTGGCTCGCTTCGCGCTTCGACGAGCTGGGCGTCACGCGGGTAGCTTTCGACGCTTCCGGGTTCGACGCGGTGGTCGTCGACCACTACGGCCTCGGTGACCTGCGGAGCGAGGTCAACGCTTCGGGCGCGCTGCTGGTGTCGATCGAGGACGACGTGTTCGGTCGGCGGCCCGCGGACATCGTCGTCGACTCGGGGTTCGCGCCTTCGTCCCGGCCCGAGGACGGCTCGGACGTCCTGCTGCGCGGTATCGCGTACGCGCCGCTGCGGGACGTCGTGCGGTCTGTGCGCCGGGTGCCCGCCGGGCCGCCGCCGCACGTCACGGTGGCCCTCGGCGGCGGCGACCAGTGGGCGCCCACGGTCGGGTTGCTGCTTCGCGCGCTTCGCGACACGGAGCTGCCCTTCGCGGCGGACGTGCTGGTGCGCGGCGAACCGTCGCTGCCCGCTCTGCGGCCGGGCCAGTCGGTCCGGATCGCGGCGCCGAGCCCCGCGCTGCTGGAGCTGTTCGCGACGACGGACGTCGCGGTGAGCGCGGCCGGGGTGACGTTCGTGGAGCTGTGCTGCCTCGGCGTCCCGACGGCCGCGGTGCGGCTGGTGGACAACCAGGAGCCGGGCTACCGGGCGGCGCTGGACCTCGGTTTGGCGGTGGGTCTCGGCCCCGCCGAATCCCTTTCTTCGCGGCTGCCGGCGGTGACGGAAGTGCTGCGGTCGCTGTTGTCCGACGCGGCGCTCCGCGAGCGGTTGTCGGCGACGGCGTCGTCCACAGTGGACGGCCGGGGCGTGGACCGGGTACTGGATCGCCTCGAGGACCGGATCTGTCCGCGATAGCTCCTACTGTCGGGATATGACGATCACGCCGTTCCGCATCGACGTTCCCCAAGCCGATCTCGACGATCTCCGCGCGCGCCTGGCGAACACGCGTTGGCCCGATCAGCCCGCCGACGCCGGCTGGCGGCTCGGGGCGCCGGTCGACTACGTGCGTGAGCTCGCCGAATACTGGCGCACGGGCTTCGACTGGCGGGCGCAAGAGGAGCGCATCAACGGCTTCCCGCAGTTCACGACTTTCATCGACGGCACGACGGTGCACTTCCTGCACGTAGTTTCCCCGGAGCATGGCGCGACACCGGTGCTGCTGACGCACGGCTGGCCGGGTTCGATCGTCGAGTTCCTGGACGTGATCGGGCCCCTGACGGACCCGCGCGCTTACGGCGGCGACCCGGCAGACGCGGTGACGGTGGTCGTGCCGTCGATCCCGGGCTACGGCTTCTCGGGCCCGACGCCGACGCCGGACTGGGGACCGGACCGGATCGCGCGGGCGTTCGCCACGCTGATGACGCTGCTGGGTTACGAGCGCTTCGGCGCCCACGGCGGCGACTGGGGCGCGACCATCTCGCGCGAGCTGGCGGTCCAGTTCCCGTCGCGGCTGCTGGGGATCCACGTGACGATGCTGGCGTCGGCGGTGGCGCGTTCGTCGGCGGACCTGGAGGGCTTGACGGGCGACGAGCTGGCCGCCGGCCGCCGGTCGCTGGAGAAGGGCCAGGCGTTCTCGGCATCGGGCACGGGGTACGCGATCCTCCAGGCGACGAAGCCGCAAACGCTTGCGTACGGCCTGCACGACTCCCCGGCGGGCCAGCTGGCGTGGATCGCGGAGAAGTTCCGTTCGTTCTCGAACACGTCAGGAGACCTGATCGACCGCGACGACCTGCTGGCGGACGTGTCGATCTACTGGTTCACGGAGACGGCGAACTCCTCGGCCCGCCTGTACGCGGCGCTCACGGGAGGGTGGGGAGCACCCCCGGCGCCGAACCCGGTCCCGACGGGAGTGGCGGTCTTCCCGGACGACATCGGTCTGCCGATCCGGACGCTGGCGGAGCGAACGGACAAGATCGTGCGCTGGACGGAGTTCCCGAGGGGCGGGCACTTCCCGGCGCTGGAGGAACCGGACGCCTTGATCGGCGACATCCGGGAGTTCTTCCGCTCACTGGGCTGAGGGCCACAGGCCGGCGGTCGGTTGGTGCTCGCGGGCCGGTCCCGGCTGGTGGCGATCCGATCCCGTTCCTCCAGATTCACAAACCGGGGACGAGCACTGTCGACGCCGCAGCGGCAGGGGCGTTTCGCGGTCCAGCTGATTCCGGCTCGCCGGACCGCCTCCCGATCCCTGCCCCATCAACACACGGAAGCGGCCGCCGCTGCGGCCGACGCCAGGACCGATCCCAGCGAATGCCGCATCCCGCGCTGATTCCGCGGGGCACATATCTATGCCAGGTATTCACGCAGGTCAGCTACCTGATCGAGGTCGCTGGAGGCCAGTCGGGGCCAGTACGGCGGGGGTGCGAGACGACGCAGCAGTAGGCACGGCTGTTTGCAGATCATGGGCCACAGGCCGGGAAAGCGGCCCCCGCCCTTCCCTGGGGGCCGTCCCCTTGGCCAGTCTATCGGCGCGCCCGGACGAAACTCGCTGCCGAGCGAGTTATCCACAGGGGTTGTCCACATCCCCCTCGGTCTGTGGACAACCCCCGGGACAAACCCTCAGAGGTACTGGCCCCCGGGCCCATGCGGCTCAAGACCCCCACCGCCGGCCGAAGGCCCGGCCGGCAAGCCGCGCCGCATCTGCTCCAGCTGGACCCGGGCCGCCATCTGCTGGGCGAACAGCGCCGTCTGGATTCCGCTGAACAACCCCTCCAGCCACCCCACCAGCTGCGCCTGGGCGATCCGCAGCTCGGCGTCCGACGGGGTCGAGTCGTCCGTGAACGGGCGGACCAGCCTCTCCAGCTCGTCCTGGAGCTCCGGGGCCAGCGAGGCCGCCAGCTCCTTCACCGACGTCTGGTGGATCTCGCGCACCCGGTTGCGGGACGCGTCGTCCAGCGGGGCCGCGCGGACCTCCTCCAGCAGCTGCTTGATCATCGTGCCGATGCGCATCACCTTGGCCGGCTCTTCGATGAGCTCGCCCACCGCCTCGGCGTGCTCCGCGCCCTCGAGCGGCGAGCCGTCCTGCCCGACTACCACCACGTGGGGTGAAGATTCGTTGCTCGCGTCACCCGCTGTGAAGTTCGGCTCGGTCATGTGCTCCATCCTGGCTTGCGTTCGCCACGCTCCGCGACACCCGCGGGGTGTCCGTCTCCGAGCGTAGCCGTAAACCGGGTTCCCGGTGGCTCTCCACCCAACCCCGGACGCACGGCGAAACCGCACGTCCGTACGGTGTCCCCATGGCGTTCGACGTCGCTCGTATCCGTGGGCTCTTTCCCGCGCTGGGTGACGGCTGGATTCACTTCGACGGCGCCGCCGGAATGCTGGTCCCGGAACAGGTCGCTTCGGCCGTTTCCACGGCGATGCGCGCCCCGGTGTCCGGGCCGGGCGGAGCGTTTCCGGCCTCACAGCGCGCGGAAAGCATCGTGACCGCGGCCCGCAGGGCCGTGGCCGACCTGGTCGGGGCCGACCCGGCCGCCGTCGTGCTCGGACCCAGCTCACCGGTGATGCTGCGCCGCCTCTGCGACGCGCTCGCCGAGCGCTGGACCATCGGCGACGAAGTCGTCGTGTCGAGGCTCGACGAACAGGCCAACCTCGCGCCGTGGCAGCGGGCCGCGAAGCGCGTCGGCGCCGTCGTGCGCTGGGGTGAGATCGACATTGAAACGTGCGAACTTCCCGCGTGGCAGTACGAGCAGCTTGTGTCGGCGCGCACCAAGGCCGTCGCGGTCACGCTCGCGTCCGGGTCCGTCGGCACCCGGCCCGACGTGCCGACCATCATCGAGTTCGCCAAGCGGGTCGGCGCGCTCGTCGTCGTCGACGCCACCTACGCCGCGCCCTTCCTGCCGCTGGACATCACCGCGCTCGGCGCCGACGTCATGGTCGTGTCCGCCCAGGCCTGGGGCGGCCCGTCGGTGGGCGCGCTCGTCTTCCGCGACCCCGAGCTGATCGAACGGATCCCGTCGGTCTCGCTCGACCCGATGGCACGCGGTGCCGCCCGGCTCGAACTCGGGCCGCACGCCTACCCGCTGCTGGCCGGGCTGATCGCGTCGATCGACTACCTCGCGGGCCTCGACGACGCCGCGTCCGGGTCTCGCCGCGAGCGGCTGGTCACCTCGCTCGGCTCGGCGAAGTCGTACCACGCCGGCCTGCTCGCGCAGCTGTCGACGGAACTGCTGTCGCTGCGGCACATCATGGTCATCGGCAACGCCATGCGCCGCATCCCCGCGCTCGCCTTCGCCGTCGCCGGCAAAAAAGCACCCGAGGTCGCCGAATACCTGGCGTCGCAAGGGTTGTGCGCCTTCGCCGATGACGGCGCGGCGGGCGTCTTCGCGTCACTGGGTGTCGGAGAAGTGGGCGGCGCCGTGCGGATCGGGCTCGCCCACTACTCCAACGTCTTCGAGATCAACCAGCTCGTGAGGGTCCTCGAAGAACTGCGTTAGGACTTCGCGGCCAGCAGGACCTTGCCGAACACCGAGCCTTCTTCCAGGATCCGGTGCGCGTTCGCGGCTTCGGCCATCGGTACGACCTGCCCGACGATCGGCTTGACGAGACCGTCGGAAACCAGCGGCCACAGGCGTTCCCGGACGTCGGCGACGATCGCCGCCTTCTGGTCCAGCGGCCGGAAGCGCAGGCCCGCCGCGAACACCGACGCCCGCTTGCCGAGCAGTGAGCCGACGTTCAGCTCGCCCTTCACCCCGCCCTGCATGCCGATGATCACCAGGCGCCCGTCCTGCTGCAGCGCGTCGACGTTGCGCTGCAGGTAGGACGCGCCCATGTTGTCGAGGATGACGTTCGCGCCACCCGTCTCGGCCTTGAGGACCTCGACGAAGTCCTGGTCCTTGTAGTTGATCGTGAGGTCGGCGCCGAGCTGGCGGCAGCTTTCGAGGCGGTCGGCCGAACCCGCGGTGACGGCGACGGTCGCGCCCAGCGCCTTGCCGACCTGGATGGCGTGCGTGCCGATGCCGCCGGCGCCGCCGTGGACCAGCAGCACCTCGCCTTCGGTGAGCTTCGCGTGCATCACGACGTTCGCCCACACCGTGCACGCCACCTCGGGCAGCGCGGCCGCGGTGATCAGGTCGATCTCGCCGGGCACCGGCAGCAGCTGCCCGGCCGGGATGACGGCCTTCTCCGCGTAGCCGCCGCCGGCGAGCAGCGCGCAGACCTCGTCGCCGACGTTCCACCCTTCGACGCCTTCGCCGAGTTCCGCGATCGTGCCGGAGCACTCCAGGCCGATCGTTTCGCTCGCGCCGGGCGGCGGCGGGTAGTGGCCCTGGCGCTGCAGGAGGTCCGCCCGGTTCACCGCACTCGCCGCGACGTCCACCAGCACCTCGCCGGGGCCGGGCCGCGGATCCGCGACCTCCGCCCACTCGAGAACTTCCGGGTCACCTGGTTCACGGATGGTGATCGCGTACATGTGTCGACTGTATACCGGGCGGCGAACTTCCCGCCGAATGACGCATTGACGTCCTTCGCAATCGGAACAAAGGTGAGCAACCATGTCACTCTTCCGAAAGAGAACCCTCCCGCCGGTGGCCCTGGCCGCCTGCGCGACGCTGGCGCTCGGACTGACCCCGGCCGCCGCGGCGAACACGGTCCCCGACGGTCCTGCCCTGGCGAAACAGCTCGTCAAGAAGGTCGACGTCAACGGCGTCAACCGGCACCTGATCGCCCTCCAGCGGATCGCCGACACCAACGGCGGCACCCGGGCGGCGAGCACCGCGGGCCACCAGAAGTCCGCCGAGTACATCGCGACGAAGCTCGAGGCGGCCGGCTTCCAGGTCACCCGCCAGGAGTTCCCGTTCACCTACGCCGAGACCCTGGCCGAGAAGCTGACCGCAGGCGGTCAAAACGTCCCGGTGATCGCGATGGAGTACACCGTCTCGACCCCCGTCGGCGGCATCACCGCGCCGCTCGCCGTGATCCCGGTCGACGACACCAGCGGCTGCGAGGCCACCGACTACACCGCGGACGTCGCCGGCAAGATCGCGCTGATCAAGCGCGGCGGCTGCTCGTTCGCGCAGAAGCAGGAGACCGCCGCGGCGGCGGGCGCGATCGGTGCCATCGTCTACAACAACACCGACGGCGACCTGAACGGGACTCTGGGGGATCCGGCCGTCGCGAAGATCCCGACCGGGGGCGTGACCGCGGCGAACGGGGCGCAGCTGGCCACCCTCGCCGGGCAGCCGGTGACGCTGGAGCTGCGCGCGTTCCAGGAGGCGCGGACCAGCTACAACGTCATCGCCGAGACCAAGACCGGCCGCAAGGACAACGTCGTGATGCTGGGGTCGCACCTCGACAGCGTCCCGGCCGGCCCGGGCATCAACGACAACGGCAGCGGCTCGGCGACCCTGCTCGAGACGGCGCTGCAGCTGGGGAGCAGCCCGAAGGTCAACAACGCCGTCCGCTTCGGCTTCTGGAGCGCGGAGGAGTTCGGCCTGATCGGCTCGACCTACTACGTCGACCAGCTGCCCTTCGAGCAGCAGCTGGACATCGCGCTGTACCTGAACTTCGACATGATCGGCTCGCCGAACGCCGGGTACTTCGCCTACGACGGTGACAACTCCGACGGCGTCGGCGCGGGCGCGGGCCCGTACGGCTCGGCGCAGATCGAAAAGACCTTCGTCGACTTCATGCAGGCCGCGCGGGGCGTGTCCCTCGAGGGCACCGACTTCACCGGGCGCTCGGACTACGGCGAGTTCATCGCCGTCGGCATCCCGGCCGGCGGCCTGGACACCGGCGCCGAGGTGCTGAAGACCCCGGCGCAGGCGGCGAAGTGGGGCGGCACGGCCGGCATCGCGTTCGACCCGTGCTACCACCAGGCCTGTGACAACCTGGGCAACATCGACCGGGTCGCGCTGGACCGCAACGCCGACGGCGTCGCGTGGGCCCTCGGCGTCTACGCGACGAGCACCGAGAGCGTCAACGGCGTGAAGCCGGGCAAGAGCAAGACGGCCAAGCAGAAGGCCGCCGAACGCGGTGCGCAGCGGAACTTCTCCGCCCGCGCCGTCGCCGGTGACCCGCACGCGCTGACCGCGTAACCACACGAAAAAGGGGCCGTCCCGCGCTGGGACGGCCCCTTTTTTTCGTCCTAGCCCAGGTTGTTCGTGCCGAAGGTGTCGCAGCGGGCCGGGTCGCCGGTCTGGAAGCCGGTGGTGAACCACTTCTTGCGCTGCGCGGACGTGCCGTGGGTGAACTTCGAGCGGTCGACCTGGCCGCCGCCGAGGTTCTGCTGGATGTAGTCGTCGCCGATGCGGGACGCGGTGTCCAGCGCGGAGTTGATGTCGTCCTGCGTGACGTCGGTGATCAGCGGCTTGCCGTTCTCGGTCGGCGTCGTCGAGGCGTGGTTGGCCCAGACGCCGGCGTAGCAGTCGGCCTGCAGTTCCAGGCGCACCGAACCGGACGTCGGGCCGGTGCCGGTGCCCTTCTTCGACGTGCCGAGCAGGTTCTGCACGTGGTGGCCGTACTCGTGCGCGAGGACGTACGCCTCGGTGAAGAGGCCACCCTGCGCGCCGAAGCGGGTCTTCAGCTCGTCGAAGAAGGAGAGGTCGATGTAGACCTCGGAGTCGGCCGGGCAGTAGAACGGGCCGGTGTCGGAGGTGGCGCTGCCGCAACCGGTGCGGACGCCGCCGTTGAAGAAGTTCGTCGGCGCCTTGCGGTAGGTCGAACCGGAGCGGGAGAACTGCTGCGTCCAGTAGTCCTGGACGGAGTTGACGATCGCGACGATCGCGCAGTCGTGGTTCTTGTTGGCGTCCGCGCCGGTCTTGCACTCGCTCGACAGCTTCGAGTTGTCGACCTGCTGACCGGAGCCGACGCCACTGAGCCCGCCGCTCAGGCCGTTGCCGCCGCCCAGGCTCACCCCGCCGAGCTGGGAGAGCACGAAGTAGATGATCAGCCCGACGACGCCGAGCCCGCCACCGCCGAGCGCAACGCGGCCGCCGATCCCGCCGCCGCCGCCTCCACCGCTTCCGCGCAGGTCCTGGACTTCGGAGGCGTCCAGGCCGGCGTCGTCGTCGAATCTCACCCGCGAATATTAACGAGCCTGGGCCCGGCCGTCGCGCTGACGGCCGCACCCAGGCTCTTGTACCGAGGTTTGTCTTTGGTCGAGCGGTTGGCCGCGTGGGGCCGGCGTTCAGGCGCTGTCGTCACGACTGCCGAGGTCGTGACCCGATACAGGCCCGATCGACGCCGTATGCGTGAACGCATGGAAGCCCGCGCGTGTGGCTGTCCTCAATCGCGCCCGGCCCGTTCTTGAGCCGTTCCGGTCGCGGGGCGCAGCCGGCGGTCAACCGCGAGGATCACCCGCCACGCAACCACCTGACCTCTCCCGGCGGCGAGCCGGGCCGGCACGTCACCGTCGCCGCGCCTTACCCTGGCCGACCATCCGCCGACAAGCAGAATGCGCCTTTTCCGGCCGAGTCTCAACCTTTTCGTAACCCCACCTTCGGGCGATGTTGCGGGGACGTTTTCACCCGCACGCAGTTCGGACTCGGACCGCGCGGTCCCTTGATCAGCGTTCTAGGCTGCCTTATGACCGAGGAGCCGCCCGTGCGTTGGTTGAACGAAGCCGAGATGGCTGCCTGGCGCTCCTACATCGTCGCGACCCTGCGCCTCCGGCAGCGGCTGCACCGCGAACTGGCCGACCGCCACGACGTGTCGCTCACCGACTACGAGGTGCTCGTCTGCCTGGAGATGCAGGCCGGCCACCGGATGCGGATGTCGGAGCTGGCGGTCCTGATGGGATCGACGAAGAGCCGGCTGTCCCACCAGGTCGGCCGCCTCGAGGACGCGGGCGTGGTCCGGCGCGTGCGCGACCCGGAGGACAAGCGCGGCGTCATCACGGAACTGACGCAAGAGGGCAAGGCCCTGCTGGAAAAGGCGGCGCCGACGCACGTGGAAGGGGTGCGCGAGCACCTGATCGACCTGCTGAGCCCCGAAGAACAGGCGACGATCGCGGCGGCGTTCGACCGGGTCTTCGAGCACCTGGAGCAGGTGGAGGGCTGAAACCCGGGCGCGGCTACTTCGCGCCCGGGGGCCGGAGCGGTAGCGGTGGGATTCGAACCCACGGAGAGGTTGCCCCCTCGCATGTTTTCAAGACATGTTCCTTCGGCCGCTCGGACACGCTACCTCGCCCCACGAGGGTAGCCGACGAGGTCGGCGCCGTTGCCCGGGTGGGCTTCCCGCCGCGGAACGCGCCGGCCTCGGCGGGGCCGGTGTGATCGCCGGAGCGTGGGCGGCGGGCCGGACACAGCGGCTCGCCGCGGGCGGCCCTGCCGTGGCCCGGCTCATCGCGAGCGCTGCGGACAGCGAACCCCGGCGCGCGCCGAGGTGCCCGGCGGCCGCGCGGCTTGGTGAACTTGGGCTTGGCGAACCCTGGCGCGCGCTGAGGTGCCCGGCGGCCGCGCGGCTTGGTGAACTTGGGCTTGGCGAACCTCGGCGCGCAGTGAGGTGCCCGGCGGCCGCGCGGCTTGGCGAACTCGAGCTTGGCGAACCACGGCGCGCGCCGAGGTCCCCCGGCGGACGCGCGGCTCGGCGAACCCCGGCCTGGCGAACCGGGCTCGGCGCTCCCTCGCCTCGGCGCGAACGCCGGCCTAGGTCCAGCTGAGCGTCAACGCCGCCCCTTGCGCTCTCCCCGCTTCCGCCGCCGGGGTCCGGGTCGCCGGGTCGAGCGGGTTCGCGCCGATCGCCGCCACCGAAGCCTCGTCCGGGGTGATCAGCGCGACCTCCGCGCCCGCCGCGCGCAAATCCTCCAGCACCTCCGGCAGCGGTTTCTCCATCGGGAACGGCGAATCCGCCGCTCCCAGCGGGGACACCACCGTGACGCGGGTGCAGCCCGTCGCGTAGTCGGCGTTGTCGGCCGAGCGGACGCCGCCGTCCACGTACCGCTTGCCCTCGATCGTCACCGCCGGCCAGATGCCCGGGACCGCGCAGCTCGCCGCCACCGCGTCGACCAGCGACACCCCCGACGCGCGGTCGAACCGCCGGGGCTCACCGGTCGAGGTTTCCACCGCCACGATCACCACTCGCTGCTCCGGCCATTCGTGCACCGGCAGCCGTTCCGCGACCACCGCGCGGCGGTCGGCTTCGGGCACCGTCTCGGCCGTGAGCGCGAGCCGGCTCACCGCGCGCCGGACCTCGGCCGGGGTCGCCGCGCCGGTGACCGCGCCGCCGAACTCCGCCGCGAACTTCTCGAAGTCGACCTCCACCGGGATCTCCCGGCTCTGCCGCGCCGGGTCCGCTTGGCGCGCGTACAGCTCCGCCAGCGCCACCCCGCTCGTCACCTGCGCCGCGACGACCGAGCCCGCCGACGTCCCGACCAGCAGGTCCGCGCCCGTCAGGTCCTGGCCGTGTTCGGCCAGCCCGGTCAGCAACCCCGTCATCCACGCGACGCCGGCGACTCCGCCGCCGCCCAGCACCAAACCCTGTCCGCCCATGCGGCCAGCCTAGCGACGGGGTCCGACAATTTACGGGCGCTTCAGCGCCTGGGCCGCGATCCGCGCCCGGACCTCGGGACGGCGCAGCGGCGGCACGGTCGCCGGTGGCTGACGGCGTTCGGGCAGCTGCTCGAGCAGTTCCGCGGTGATCCGGGTGATCTCGGCGACCGCCGCTTCGAACGGCTCGCGCGTGGCGTCCGAAAGCGACTGCACGCCGGTCACCTTGCGGACGTACTGGCGGGCCGCGGCCTCGATCTCCTCGCCCGTCGCGGCCGGCTGGAGCCCCCGGAGGGTGGTGATGTTTCGGCACATGCCGCCCAGGGTACGTCGCTTCGGACTCCTCGATCACACGGTCGGGTAGGGCCGGGCGAACCTCGTTGACGCCCGCCCCCGCGCTTGGGCAATGTCGAGGAAGTGCCACTCAGACCGCGTCCCTTCCGCTCCGCCCGCCCCGAACCCCGCGTCCTCGAAGAAGAAACGCCGGAAACCCCGATCCCCGAACAGGCCTGGCCGAGGGTGCGGGCCGACGAGCTGGTCACCCTCGTGGCACACGTCTTCGCCGCGCACGGCTTCCCCGAAGCACGCGCCCGGATCGCCGCGGAAGCGCTCTGCCACGGCGACCTGACCGGCTCGCCGGACACCGGCGTCGCCGACCTGACCCGCGTCCACCTGCCCCTGCTGGAATCCGGGCACGTCGTGCCGCACGCCCAGCCGCTGATGATCGCCGACCGCGGGGCCGCCGCGCTGCTCGACTACCGCCGCGCGTCCGGGCTCTGGGCGGTCGGCGACGCCATGGACCGGGCCGTGGCGCGGGCCGGCCGCTTCGGCGTCGGGCTGATTTCGCTGCGCGGGATCGGGCCGTTCGGCCGGGCCGGGCACCACGCCGCCCGCGCGCTGCCGCACGCCATGATCGGCCTGGTCCTCGCCGCGGGCGGGGAACCTGGCCAGCCGGTGAACCCGCTCGGCATGGCCGCGCCCGGCGGCGCGTACCCCGAGTTCGTCTTCGACATGGACAAGCCGGGCGAGGAAGCCGCCGGCCTGACGCTGCTGGTCGAGGTCCTCGCCGGCGTGCTCTCCGGCGTCGCCGACCACGAACACGACACCGGCCTGCTGGTGCTCGCGATCGCGCCGACGACGTTGCGCAGCGCCGACGGCTTCTACCGCGCGGCCAGCGCGCTGTTCGGCAGCATGCTCGGCTGGGAAGGCGGCGCGCCGATCCGGTACCCCGGCTGGCGCGAGGCGCAGCACCTCGAGCAGTGCCGGGCGCTGGGGGTGCCGCTGCCCGGCCCGGTGCGACGGGAGCTGGACGCGCTGGCCGCGTCGATCGGCCTGCCGCCGCTGACCAGCGTCGGTTAGGCGACCAGGACGACCTTGCCGCTGTCGGCGCCCACCGTGACGACGTCGCCGTCGGTCAGCTGGCGGCCGCGGCGGGTCTCGACCTCGCCGTTGACCGTGACCTCTTCGGCGTCGATCAGGTCCTTCGCGTGGGAGCCGTCTTCGGCGAGGCCGGCCAGCTTGAGGAACTGGCCGAGCCGGATGGGCTCGCCGGTGATGGGTACGTCGACGGGATCGCTCATACGCGCATCATGCCCGGGCGGTCGTCTGCCGGTAGAGGGCCTGGACGTCCGTGTCGAAGTAGCTCGAATACGACGTGTCCGGGTCGTCGCCGCCGTACTCGAACCCGCCGATGACGCCGACGACCGTGCCGAGGCGGGTCTTCGGGTCCGGCGAGGTGACCCACGGGCCGCCGCTGGTGCCGGTCGGGAAGCCCGCGCAGTCGACTTTCAGCTGGTAGGTGTCCTGCTTGCTCGTCGTGTTCCGGCAGACGGCGGGTACCTCGGAGTCGTCCGGGTAGCCGGTGAGCGTGATGGCCTGCTCGAACGCCGTGCCGGTGGCCAGGGTGTTCGCGCCGACCAGGCTTTCCAGGGACCTCGCGGCCCCGGTCTGGTGGGCGGTGGCGAAGCCGACGTCGAGGTCCGGGTCCGACGAGCTGCTCCAGCCGGGCGCGACGAGCTCGTCGGCCACCGTCCAGTAGCCGAACGGCGCGACGCCGTCGTGGTAGCCGGGCGCGAAGGTGACGCCGGTGAGGTAGTCGCCGCCCTCGCCGTCGTGGATGCAGTGGGCCGCGGTCAGCAGGACGTCGCCCTGGTCGCTGTGGACGACGCTGGCGGTGCAGTAGTGCGCGCCGTCGAGGAACAGCGCGCCGACCGCGGGGCTGGACACCGCGGGCAGGTCGGGCGTCGACACCGGCGCCGCTTCGACGACCCCGGCGTCCGGCGGGGTCGCGTTCGCCGTGCGCGCCGGCCGGGTCGCGAAGACGACGAAAGCCGCGCCGAGCAGCAGGACCGCGGCGAGGGTGAGCAGGACGGCGGGCCGCCGCACGCGCATCGCCTCCTCGTCCAATCTCGCAGGGTCCACTCGCCCCCGGGGCACCGACCCCATCACCTTAAGGCGCCGCACCGACACTTTCGGCACACCCACAGCAAGCTCACAGCCGCTAGTATCCGTAACTCGGGAGTAACACCCAAGGAGGGCCGATGAAGCAGTTCGCGGACAAGGTCGTGGTGGTCACCGGGGCGGGCTCGGGGATCGGGCGGGCGCTCTCGCTCGAGTTCGCCCGTCGCGGGGCGCGGATCGCGCTCTCCGACGTCAACGCCGCGAACGCGGAGGAAACCGCGAAACTGGCTGGTGACAACGCCCGCGCGTACACCCTGGACGTCGCCGACCGCGCCGCCGTGCTGGCCCACGCCGACGAGGTCGCCGAGGAGTTCGGCCGCGTCAACGTCGTCGTCAACAACGCGGGCGTGGCGCTGGGCGCGACCGTCGAGGAGATGACCTTCGAGGACTACGACTGGCTGATGGGCATCAACCTCGGCGGGGTCGTGAACGGGACGAAGGCCTTCCTGCCGCACCTGATCGCCTCCGGCGACGGGCACGTCGTGAACATTTCCAGCGTCTTCGGCTTCGTCGGCGTGCCGACGCAGAGCGCGTACAACGCGGCGAAGTTCGCCGTTCGCGGATTCACCGAAGCGCTGCGCGAAGAAATGCTGATCGCGCGGCACCCGGTCGCGGTGAGCTGCGTGCACCCCGGCGGCATCAAGACGAACATCGTGCGCAACGCGCGCAGCATCGCCGACGACCAGGAGGAGGCCGCCCAGGGCTTCGAGCGGATCGCGCGGACGACGCCGGAGAAGGCGGCGCAGACGATCCTGCGCGGCATCGAGCGGAAGTCCGCGCGGATCCTCATCGGACCGGACGCCTACGTCATCGACGCGATCCCGCGCGTGCTCGGCTCGGCGTACCAGCGGCCCTTGGCGATCCTCGCGCGCATGGGACTCAAACAAATGGGCAACTAGGCTTCACTCATTCAGGTTGCCTTTCGGACAGCGTCGTCCGAAATGGTCCAGAATGCGTGGGGTCCGCCAGTCCCGTCCCGGAGGTCCCCGATGCTTCGCACCGCACCGCGCAGTGCGACCCGTTCGTCCAGCGACCGCACCGCGGTGGAACTGCTGGACCGCACCGGCATCGTCGCGGCGAGCCTGCCCCGGCGCCGCCGCACCGACGACGACCTGCCCGCCGCCGAGCCGATCTTCACCCGGCCGCCGGTGTGCGACCAGGACCTGCGGCCGAAGTCGGTCGTGATCCGGCGCCGCGCCCGCACGTGGCTGGGCAGCGGCGCCGCGGTGCTGCTCGTCGCGGCCGGCTGGCTCGCCGGCGGCCTGGCCACCGGGAGCCTGTTCGGCTCGCCGCCGGCCGACGTCGCCCAGCTGGACGCGCGCCCGGCCGTCGCCGAGGCACCCCCGCAAGCCCCGCAGGCGCCGGTCGCCACGCCGGCCCCGTCGACCGTGTACGTCCCCGTGCCCGCGAAGCCGGCCACGAAGAACGTGCAGGCGAAACCGCAGCCCAAGAAGAAGCCGGCGGAGACCGACGAAGCCCGCGTCGACCTGCCGTCACCGACGCCGACGTCGGCCAACCTCGTCCAGTCCTGGGTCGGCGTGGCCGAAAGCATGATGCAGCAGTACCAGTACCGCGCGGACACGACGACCACGCGCCGCTGACGTCAGGCGTCGCTCCAGCGGTACTCGTGCTCCGGGCGCCCGGTGGCGCCGTAGCGCAGCCGCATCTGGACCGTTCCGGACTCGGCGAGCGCCGTCAGGTACCGCTGCGCCGTCGCCCGCGCCATGCCCAGTTCGCCCGCGACCTCCGCGGCCGACAGCGGGCGCCCGGCGCGCCGCAGCTGCTCCGAGACCAGCCGGGACGTCGCCGTCGACTGGCCCTTCGGCGCCGACGTGCGGTCCTGGTCGTGCAGCACGCGGTACGCGCGGTCGACGTCGTCCTGGGCCAGCGCGCGGTCTTCGCCGAGCAGGCCGCGGAAGCGTGCGTACGAGGTCAGCCGTTCCGCGAGCTGGCGTGTGGTGAACGGCTTGATCAGGTAGTTCAGCGCGCCGGCCCGGATCGCCGCCGCGACGGACGCGCTGTCGGTCGCCGCGGACAGCACGATCGTGTCGGTCTGCAGCTCCGGGAGCACCGCGAGCCCGGACTCGTCGGGCAGGTAGACGTCGAGCAGGATCAGGTCCGGCGCGAGCTCCCGGACGCGGGCGCGCGCCTCGGCCGCGGTGTGCGCGGTGCCGACCACCGCGAAGCCCTCGACCTCCTCGACGAACCCGGCGTGCACCCCGGCGACCCGGAAGTCGTCGTCGACGATGAGCGTGCGGATCATCCGTCCTCCGTCAGCATTCCGGGCAGTTTCGCGACGAACAGGGCACCCGTCTCGCCGTCGCCGGGACCGGCCAGCCAGACGTCGCCGCCGTGGGCGCGCGCGGCCTGGCGGGCGAGCGCCAGCCCGAGGCCGTGGCCGGGCGCGATCTTCGTCGAGACACCTTCGTCGAACAACGTCCCCCGCAGGTCCTCCGGCACACCGGGCCCACTGTCCACAACGGACAGGTGCAGCGTCCCGCCCTCGGCCAGCAGGCTGATCTCGACGGTCGCCGGCCGCCGCGGGCCCATCCGGGCGGCGTGCAGGGCGTTGTCGACGAGGTTGCCGATCACGGTGTTCGCGGCGATCGGGTCGGTCACGGTCGTCGGCACCCAGGTGTCGTCGGCGAGCTTGAGCGTGAGACCTTTTTCCTGCGCCTGCTCGGTTTTCGCGACGAGCAGCGCCTGCAGGTACGGGTCGGCGACGGCGTCGCCCAGCTCGCTCGGGCGCGCCGACGGCGAGTCCGTCAGCGTCTGCAGGTACTCGACGGCTTCGGTGTGGTGGCCGAGCTGGAGCAGCCCGTAAAGCGTGTGGAGCCGGTTGGCGAACTCGTGCCGCTGGGCGCGCAGGCCGTCGGACAGCGCGCGGATGCCGTCGAGCTCGCGGGTGAGCGTGTCGAGGTCCGTGCGGTCGCGGAAGGTCAGCACCGTGCCGATGTCCCGGTCGTCCAGCCGGACCGCGCGGGAATTGACCACCAGGACCCGGTTTCCGGCCACCGCAAGCAAGTTGTCGACCGGGCGTCCCTCGGCGACGGCCTTGTGCAGCCGCGGGGAAAGCTCCAGTTCGGACAGACCCGCGCCGAGCGGGAGTTCGGTGCCGAGCAGGCGTTCGGCTTCGTCGTTGCGCACCGAGACGCGGTTCGCGTCGTCGACGGCGAGCACGCCTTCGCCGATCCCGTGCAGCACGGCTTCGCGTTCGTAGAGCAATTCGGTCAGCTCGTGCGGTTCGAGGCCGTGCGTGACGCGCCGCAGCCGCCGGTTCAGCAGCGCCGACGCGCCCGCGCCGAGCAGCAGCGCGCCGCCGGCGAACAGCAGCGTGATCACCAGGAGCCGGTTGAAATCGCCGGTGGGGTCGGCTATTTCGAAGCCGACACTCACTTCGCCGACCACCCGCCGGTGATCCGGTGTCCAGATCGGCGTCTTGCTGCGGACGGACAGTCCAAGCGTGCCGCTCGCCACGGTGTTGACGTCGTCCAGCCCGGCGAGCGCCCGGTCGGCCGAGGTGCTGACCTTCTTGCCGATCTCGCTCGGTGTCGGATGCGCCAGCCGGATGCTGTTGTCGTCGGTGATCACGACGAACAACGCGTCCGTCCGCTCTCGCACCGCCAACGCGCGTTCCTGGAGCGCGCCACCGGGGATCTTCGCGGCCGTGTCGGCCATGACGACCGGATCGACCGCCACCGACTTCGCGATGGCCAGCGCGCGCTCGCCGTACTGCTCGTTGAGCGTCCGGGACAGCAGCACGCTCACCAGCGCGACGCCGATCCCGACCACGAGCACGACCACGCCGATCTGCAGCAGCAGCACCTGCCGGCTGAACCGCATGCTCGGGAAGAGCGCCCTCTTTGGCATGACTGGGGACCATACCCCCAGGTCAAGCGCGTGCGCTAAATGAGCAAAACATTCAGAACGCACAGCTCGCGCGGAGAACGTCGACAAGCTTCACGCGGACGCCACGCCTACTTAACGTCCTCTCCCAACGCGTGACCCCCACCACGTGACGAAGGAGTCACCTCCCCATGGTCCCCCCACTGATCGAACTCACCGGAGCCACCAAACGGTTCCCGAGCGGGTCCGGTTCCGTGCACACGGCCGTCCGCGATCTGACCATGACCGTGCAGCCCGGCGAGTTCGTCGCCGTCGTCGGCCCCACGGGGTGCGGCAAGTCGACGACGCTCTCGCTGGTCTCCGGCCTGCAGCCGCCGTCCGCCGGCCGGGTGCGGGTGAACGGCGAGGACGTGAAGTCCATTCCGGACGGTGTCGGCTACATGTTCCAGACCGACGCGGTGATGCCGTGGCGGTCGGTGCTCGACAACGTCGCGTCCGGCCCGCGCTTCCGCGGTGCGTCGAAGTCCGAGGCCCGCGCGCAGGCCGTCGACTGGATCGCCCGCGTCGGGCTCGCCGGGTTCGAGAAGTACTACCCGCACCAGCTCTCCGGCGGCATGCGCAAGCGCGTCGCGCTGGCCCAGACCCTGGTCACCAAGCCGAAGATCATGCTGATGGACGAGCCGTTCTCGGCGCTGGACGTCCAGACGCGGGCGCTGATGCAGGACGAGCTGCTGCGCCTGTGGTCCGGTTCGGGGGCGGCGGTCATCTTCGTGACGCACGACCTCGACGAGGCGATCGCCTTGGCGGACAAGGTCGTCGTGCTGACCACGTCGCCGGCCACCGTGAAGGACGTCTTCGAGATTCCCCTGGAGCGGCCGCGGAAGGTCGAGGACCTCCGGCTGACCGAGGAGTTCCGCAAGCTCTACGCGGACATCTGGGAATCGCTGCGCAGCGAGGTCGACAAGGCCCGCGAGAAGGGAGCGAGCAATGTCGCTTGAGACCCCCGCGGCCCCGGCCGCTTCCCTGCCGGTGCTGGAAACCGAGCAGGACATCCTGACCAAGGCCAAGCGGGCGACGTCCCGGCGCCGGCGCAACACGTGGCTGCTGCGGCTGGCCCTGGTGGTCGCCTGGCTCGGCAGCTGGGAGCTGACGGCGACCTACTGGATCGACCCGTTCTTCTACTCGAAGCCGTCCCGCATCTGGGAGCGGCTGGTCGAGTGGATCACCGCCGGGACCGACTTCGGCTCGCTCTGGTACCAGCTGTGGGTCACCGTCGAGGAAGCCTTGGTCGGCTTCGCCATCGGCGCGGTCGCCGGTGTCATCTTCGGCGTGATCCTCGGCCGCAGCCAGTACCTGGCCGACGTGCTCGCGCCGTTCATCAAGGCCGCCAACGCGGTCCCGCGCATCGTGCTCGCCTCGCTGTTCGTCATCTGGTTCGGCCTCGGGCTGGCGTCGAAGGTCGCCACCGTCGTCGTGCTGGTGTTCTTCGTGGTGTTCTTCAACGCCTTCACCGGCGCCCGCGAGGTGGACCGCAACCTGATCGACAACGCGCGGATCCTCGGCGCCGGCCGGATGCAGGTGATCAAGGCGATCGTGCTGCCGAGCGCGACGTCGTGGATCTTGTCTTCGCTGCACACCGCGTTCGGCTTCGCGCTGATCGGTGCGGTCGTCGGCGAGTACGCCGGGTCCAAGGCGGGCATCGGCTTCCTCATCTCGAACGCGCAGGGCACGTTCGACTCGGCGGGCATCTACGCCGCCATGATCATCATCACCGTCGTGGCCCTCGTGGCCGAGTGGGGCATCGGAAACCTCGAGAACCGGCTGCTGCGGTGGCGGCCCTCGATGTCCACCTCCACCCAGACCGTCATCTGAAAGGACCGAATCGATGAGGATTCGCCGAATCGCCGGCGCGCTCACCGCGCTGACCGTGGTGGCGGCGCTGACCACCGCCTGCCAGGACTCCCGCACCGCCGCGACGGGCGAGGGGGGCAAGCCGAAGGTCACGATCATGGTCGGTGGCCTGGAGAAGGTCATCTACCTGCCCGCCATGCTCACCCAGCAGCTCGGCAACTTCGCCGCGCAGGGCATCGACGTCGAGCTGCAGAGCGAGCAGTCGGGTGCCAACGCCGAGACCGCGCTCGTCGCCGGGCAGGTGCAGGGTGTGGTCGGGTTCTACGACCACACGATCGACCTGCAGGCCAAGGACCAGTGCATCAAGAGCGTGGTCCAGCTGGCCAACATCCCGGGCGAGGCCGAGGTCGTCGGCACCGCGCACGCCGACGCGATCAAGAGCTCGGCCGACTTCAAGGGCAAGAAGCTGGGCGTCACGTCGCTCGGGTCGTCCACGGACTTCCTGACGAAGGCGCTGGCGGCCAAGGCGGGCGTCGGGGCCGACCAGTACACGCCGGTGAAGGTCGGCGCCGGGCAGACGTTCATCGCCAGCCTGGACAACGGCGGCATCGACGGCGGCATGACGACCGACCCGACGATCGCGCAGCTGACCAACACGGGCAAGGCGAAGGTGCTCTACGACCTGCGCACGCCCGAGGGCACGAAGGCCGCGCTGGGCGGGCTTTACCCGGCGTCGTCGCTGTACATGAGCTGCGACTTCGTGGACCGCAACAAGGACGCCGTGCAGAAACTGGCCAACGCCTTCGTGGCCACGCTGAAGTGGATCGGCCAGCACAGCCCGGAGGAGATCGCTGCGAAGATGCCGCCGTCCTACAGCGGTGGCGACAAGGCGCTGTACGTCAAGTCGGTCAAGGACAGCATCGGGATGTTCAACGGCGACGGCAAGATGGACGCCGACGGCGCGAAGAACGTCCTCGAAGTCCTTTCCAGCTTCTCGAAGAACGTGCAGCCGAAGAAGGATTCGATCGACCTGTCGAAGACGTACACGACCGAGTTCGTCGACGCGGCCGCGAAGCAGGGCTAGCAGCCCCGCTCACCTGACCGGGCGGTTGGTGAGCGAAATGGACCCGTAAAGGCCTCTTTCCCCCGCGGAGGCCTTTACGGGTCTTTTCGGACAATGGCAAGACCATGCGAAAGTAGCTACCTTCTTTTTCGCGTTGCTCCAACACTTGGGGAACGGTTTTCCCGGTCCCCCTCGGTGAACGGAGTCCCCGCATGTCCAGAATCCTTTCGTCGCGTGCTGCCCGCGTCCTCACGGCCGTCGCCGCGGCTGCCGCCGGTCTCGCCGTCTCGGGTACCGCGCACGCGGCTGTCGAGTACGGCTCGCACTTCCACGGCCACCAGTTCTCCGGTGGTAACTGGGGCGGTTACGTCAGCTTCGGCAGCTTCACGACGGCGACGGCGAGCTGGACCGAGCCGACCGTGACCTGCCGGTCGAGCAACGACCTGTTCGCGCCCTGGGTCGGCATCGACGGCGACGGATCGTCCACAGTGGAGCAGACCGGCGTCGAGACGGACTGCTCGAGCGGCCGTCCGGTGTATTCCGCCTGGTACGAGATGTACCCGGCCGCGCCGGTCTACTACAACGTGTCGGTCGGCGCGGGCGACCACATCACCGCGACCGTGACCCGCACGGCCACCAACACCTACCGGCTGGACCTGTCCGACACGACCAAGGGCTGGACCAAGACGACCACGAAGTCGCTGACGTCGAAGCACGCGTCGGCGGAGGCCATCATCGAGTCGCCGACCGACTCCTACCCGACCATTTCCGGCGGCATCAAGTTCACCGGCGTCAAGTTCAACGGCACGAACCTGGCCTCGACCAACCCGTCCGCGCTGAACGCCGACGACCGCGGCACGAACACCTGGATCCCGGGCGCGATCGGCTCGGACGGCCAGAGCTTCACCATTTCGCGCCACTGACTCATTTCAGGTTGTTGATCGCCCAGGCGACCACCATCACCGCGAGGATGAGTGAAATGACGGCTTGCAGCATCATCGTCAGCTTCGCCCAGATCCGCAGCGGCATGACGTCGGTGGGGCTGAAGGCGGCCGCGTTGGTGAACGAGAAGTAGAGGTAGTCCAAATAGGACGGTTCCCAGTCCTGGTGCGCCAGGTCCGGGTCGGCCATCTGCGGGAACTGCAGGTCGGGGAACTCCGCCCGGCCCGCAGCCCGCCGGCCCGGGCCGCCGCGGTCGAACTCCCAGTACCAGAGGGAGAAGGCGACGATGTTCGTCCAGTAGACGATCCCGCCGGTGACCAGCACGGCCCCGGCGTGGTCGCCGATCGTGCCGGCCGCGATGCGGTAGACGAGCGTGACCGCGGACCCGGCGTTCACCGCGGTCACGGCGGCGACGAGCAGCAGCGAGATGACCCGTTCGACGGCGCTGAACTGCGACATCCGGCCCGGGTTGACCAGCAGCAGCGCGACGACGAGCAGCCCCGAGACGGCGGGCAGCAGCCACCGCGGCTGCAGCGCCATGTCGTCGGGCAGGACGACCTGCAGCACGAGGGTGGCGACGACGACGCCCATCGCGGGCCAGCGCGTCTCCCCGGAGGTCCGCCGGCGCCAGGCGGGAAGTGCCTCTTCTGTCACGCGCCCAAAGTAGGACGACCCGGCCCGGCTAGCCAGCCGGTGCCGTCGTCACCTCGCCGGGCAGCTTTCTCGCCACGTCCGTTCTCGACCGCGCGCCCAGCTTCCGCAGCACCTTCGCGACGTGCTGTTCCACTGTGCGCGGCGAGAGGAACAGCCCGTCCGCGATCTCGCGGTTCGTCCGGCCCTCCGCCAGCATCCGCGCGACTTCGCGTTCTCGCGGCGACAACTCGCTGCCGTACCCGCGTCGCCCGCGTTGTGAAGGCGCCCACGCGCCGTGCTCCCGCAACTGGTGGCGGCAGCGTCCGGCGTCCCGGGTCGCGCCCAGGTGCTCGTACGCCTCGGCCGCCGCGGTCAGCTCTTCGACGGCGTCCCGGTTGCCCGCGGCGAGCCGGCACATCGCCGCCCGTTCCCGCATGGCCGTCGCCGGGTACGGCATCGGCAGCGCCGCGTACCCCGACGCGGCCTCGTCGAACAGCGTCGCCGCGGCCAGGTGCTTGCCGCGTGCCTCCAGCAACACCGCCCGGCCGGCCACCAACGCGGCCGCGGCGACCGGCGCGTCCCGGTCTTCGATGCCCCGGGCGAACGCCTCGACCACGCTGTCGGCCTCGGGCCAGCGCCCGGCCCGCGCGTACGCCTGCGCCGCCGCCGGGACCAGCGCCGCCGCCCAGATCCAGACGCCCTTGCGCCCGGCCGCGGCCACCGCCGTGTCGGCCACCGCGCACGCGCCGTCGACGTCGTCGGTCGCCAGCAGCACCGAGATCAGCACCCCGGCGGCCGACAGCACCACCGGGATCGGCCCGCGGTCCGGCGCGTGCACGCTCGCCGCCGTCAGGTGCCGTTGGGCGGCAGCGAACTCCCCGCGCACGGCCGCGAGGCCACCGAGCACCAGCGACGACTCCATGACGATCGGGCCGAGTTCCGGATAGCTGTCCCGCAGCTGCTCGGCCGCTTCGGCGAGGCCGGACCAGCGCCCGCGCACCCAGTCCAGCCGGACGCGGGTGCCCTGGATCAGGCCGATCGCGTACAACGCGCCCGCGTCGGTCGCCCGCCGGACGCCCTCGGTCACCAGCCGTTCGGCGCGGTCGAGGTGGCCCGCCCACGACTGGCCGTCGGCGAGGTTGCACCACAGCCGGGCCAGCTGGACGCGCTCGGCGACCGTGCCGACGGTGTCCGGGAGCGCCTCGAACTCCGCCCACGCCGAGCCGTCGCCGACATGCGACGCCGCCGCGATGCGGTCGGCGGTCAACGCCAGCCGCAGCTCGGGGTCGTCGAGCCGGTCGTACACCTCGCCCGCGCGGGCGCGCCAGGATTCGTGCCACGACAACGGCGTCAGCCCGTCGATCGGCTGGGCGAGCAGCGTGATCCCGCGCGCGGCGAGGTCGGGCCGGTCGGTCAGCTCGCCGACCGCGCGCTCGACCTCGAGGCGCCCGCGGCCGAGGCCGCCGATGGTCCGGACCTGCAGCATGCCGAGGCTCAGCCGGATCGAGCCGCGCACCGACGGCGGCAGCGTCACCTCTTCGAGGACGCGCTGCAGCGTGCCGATCACGTCGGGGCGGAAGCCCCGCAGCGCGACCTGGCTCAGCTTGCCGGCGACGCGCCCGACGTCGGACTCCGCCGGGCCGGGTTCGGCGAGCACCGACTGCAGGAGGTCGATCGCGCGGGACGTCTCGCCGCGGGTGACGGCCTCGTCCGCGGCGGCTTCGGCGTAGTGGCGCCACTGGTCGACGCGGCCGGCCGCGCGGGAGTGGCGGGCCAGCAGCGTGAGTGGCGGGGACGGTTGCGCGGCGAGCACGCGGATCGCCTGCGCGTGCAGCAACGCGCGTTCGGGCCCGCTCACGGTGTCGTAGACCGCCTTGCGCGCCAACGGGTGCCGGAAGCCGTACTTGCTGTCGCCGACTTCGCCGAGCACGCCGCCGGACAACGCGGCGAGCAACGCCGTGCGGAGAGCGTCGTCGGCCAGGCCGGCGAGTTCGCCGAGCACGGCGGCTTCGGCGCCGACGCCGAGCACCGCGGCCGCGCCCGCCAGCAGCACGGCCGGCCCGGGCAGCGCGGCCAGCCGTTCGGTGACGGCTTCCCGCAGCAGCACCGGCACTTCGAGGTTCTCCAGCATCCGGTCGGACAGCACTTCGCCGACCGGCAGCCGCTCGGCCGCCTCGCGCAGGGCCCGCAGGGTTTCCTCGGTCACGAACGGGATCCCGGCGGTGCACTCGTGCAGCTTCGCCGCGAACTCGTCGGTGACGCGGGGCAGTTCGAGGATTTCGACCGCGAGCTCGCGCACGGCCGCGACGTCGAGCGCGCCGAGCGCGACCCGCGCGGAGTGCACGGCCGGGTCGGTCCGGAAGGGCGCGCCGAGCGGGCCGGGCCGCACGTCGGTCGCCGACCGGTAGGTGGCCACCACCGCCAGCTCCGGCGGCATCGAGCCGGCGAGGAACCGCATGAGGTCACGGGTGTCTTCGTCGGCCCACTGGAGGTCGTCGATCAGCACGAGTGTGGGCCCGCAGGCCTGCAGGACTTCCCGCACCGCCCGGAAGACGCGGTGGCGTTCGGCAACGGGGTCGGCGAGTGGTTCAGGCCGCGGGGGAAGCGCTTCCGCGAGCTCCGGCAGTAACGGCCGCAGCACGCCGGCGACCGGGCTGAGCGGGCCGAGTTGCGCGTCGCCGACCTCGCGAAGCGCTTCCAGGACGGGCCCGTAGGGAAAGGGTTCCCGCAGCGGCTGGCAGGCGCCGGTGAGCACGCGGCCGCCGTCGAACTCCTTGCGGCGCCCGATCTCCGCGAGCAGCCGGGTGCGGCCCATGCCCGGCTCGCCCTCGATGAGCACGGCGGCCGGGCGCCGCTTGAGCACATCGACGATCGTGTCGAGCTCGGTGTCGCGCCCGGTCAGCCGGGCGGGTCCCGACCGGACGCTCACCGAGGTGGGGCGGGGAGCCGTGAGCCACATGACGCGCCCTCCTCGACCTACCGGGGTGTGCGCGGAGCCTAAGCAGCGCTCGACGCTCCGTAAACCATTTACCGAATAGGTGGTCGGTACCGCCGTCACACGTCCGCCTACTCGCTGTCACCGGTTTGCCGCGGGATCCGCTGGCCCGGCGTCACCGCGCGTGCGAAACGTCGGCGTTTCGCACGATCCGGCGGTGCTTAACACGTTCAGGGTGGCGAGGCGGCTACCGAAAGTAGTGTCCGGAAACCCTACTTAAGGACCTGTCCGACCGGGTGACAGACCATGGTCGAGACCGCTTGGAGCAGGGGATTCGTCCGGGGTGAATGCGTATACCCATTCGCCGGGCGCCCGGATTGCACCGTAACGCCCACTGCGGGGACGCTCACCCGGGGGAGTACCACTGCGTGGCCGGTGCAGAGCCGCGCGTAACCACCTAGGGAGAAGCATGAAGATCGCCAGACTCTTCGGTGCCGCTGCCGCCGCGGTGACGATGACGGGTGCGCTCGTCGCGGTCGCCGTCCCCGCGTCGGGCCAGGACCTGCTGAACCCGGACATCGTGCCCGCCATGCAGCGCGACCTGGGCCTGACCCACGACCAGGTGCTGACGCGGCTGAAGAGCGAAGACGTCGCGAACAAGGTCACCGAGGCCGTCAGCGCGACGCTCGGTGACGCGTTCGGCGGCGCCACCTACAACGCCGCCACGGGCAAGGCGCACATCCAGACGACGGACGCCGCGTCGGTCGCGAAGATCCAGTCGTCCGGGGCCGAGGCGGAGGTCGTGAAGTTCAGCGCCCGCCAGCTCGACTCCACTGTGGACAGGTTCAAGGCCCTCGACGCCTCCGCGCCGTACGCGATCACCGGCTGGGGCGTGGACTCCACCACCAACCGCGTCACGCTTTCGGTGCTGCAGGGCCAGCGCGCCGCCGCCGACGCGTTCCTGACGAAGTCCGGTGTGGACAAGTCGTCGGTGACGATCCTCGACGCGACCTCGAAGCCCACGCTGCACGCCAACATCCGCGGTGGGGACGCCTACTACATCGGCGGTTCGTCGCGCTGCTCGGTCGGTTTCGCGACCACGACCGGCTTCGTCACGGCGGGCCACTGCGGTGCGCTCACCGGCGGCGGCGCGCTGACCGGCTCGAACGGCGCGTCGCTGGGCAGCTGGATCACCTACCGCTTCCCGGGTGTCGACTACGCGGCGGTTCGGACCAACAGCAACTGGACCCCGGTCGCGCAGATGAACAACGGCACCGCGGTGCGCGGGCAGTCGAACGCGGCGACCGGCTCGTCGGTCTGCAAGGCCGGCTCCACCACCGGCTGGACCTGCGGCACGATCGGCGCGAAGAACCAGAGCGTCCGCTACTCCGAGGGCACGGTCAACGGCATGACCGCGACCAACGTCCGCTCGGCGGCCGGTGACTCCGGCGGCGGCTTCATCAGCGGCAACTCGGCGCAGGGCGTCCTGTCCGGCGGCAACACCAGCGTGACGTACTTCTACCCGATCGCCGGCGCGCTGTCGGGCACCGGCACCACCCTGAAGACCAGCTGATCCCCGGCTGAAACAGCGAAAGGGCGGGTTTCGAGTGCCTCCAGCGCACTCGAAACCCGCCCTTCGTCCTCGCCGCGGGATTGGGAGGTTCGGGGTCAGACGTTGCTGATCTCCTCGATCAGCCCGTCGACGTCGAAGTGCGCGCTCTCCTCGCCGAGCGGCACCAGTTCGTAGGAGGCGTCGAGGAACGTGCGGACGTCCTCGACTTCGAGCTCGAACGACGCATAGCCGTCCGGTGACTCGATTTCCAGGGTCAGGAAGTCTTCGTCCTCGGAGAGGTCCGGGCGGATCCGGACGTCCCCGAGGCCGGCCGGCTCGTCGATGCCGTCGACCAGGAGGTCACGCGCGAAGGTCCACTCGATCCACCGGCCGCGCTCGGTCCGGAACGCGACGGTGACCGCGAACGGCTCTTCGGCGTGGTAGGAGAGGCGGGACAGGACGGGCGTGGTGCTTTCGTTCAGCACCACGAACTGGCTCTGGTGAACGGCGTCGGTCTGCATGGCCCCTCCTGGACTCCGGTGGCGGTTCGCGCGGCGCGAACTGTTCGAGGAGGAGATGACCAGGCACGACGGTCATGACGAAGAAACTCTCACGTTCACTTGATCGGTTGCATCCGTCCATTGTGGTGTAACGTCCGGCACATACCCCTTGCGTTCACCCGGCGACTGCCGGTGACGGTTCGCGCAACGCCTCGGGCAGCTTCTTCCGCAGCGCGAGCAGGGCCGGGACGGCTGCGGTGCTGGTCAGGGCCAGAACGGTCCAGGTCAGCGCGTTGCCGACGCTGAGCAGGGCGGCCAGCAGCCCGGGCGCGAGCGCGACGGGCAGACCCCACGAGAGCTGGAAGATCGAGCTGGCCCGGCCTTCGGCGCCGGCCGGAGCGGCCGCGGCGGCCGCCGCGGTACCGGTGGGGCCGAACATCGCTTCGGCGACGGAGAAGCCGAGGCTCGTCACCATGATCAGCGCGGCGGCCACGGGCAGGGGGACGATTTCCAACGGGATCAGCAGGGCGAAGGAAACCGCGAAGAGCCCGGCGGCGCCGAGGAGCCCGGCGGTCCGGCTGCGCCCGGCGAGCAGCGAGACGATCGGGCGCTGCGCGGTCACGACGACCACGGTGCCGAGGGTGATGGCGGTCCCGGCGATCCACTGTGGACCGTGCAGCAGATCCCGCACGACGATCGGGAGGACGGCGAACTTGCTCGCGCTGGCGAGCGTGAAAGCCGTGTGGGTGACGCAGAACCCGGTGAAGGGCCGGTTGGCCAGCACGGCCCGCCAGCTCCCGGCGGAGCTTTCACGTGAAAGCTCCGCCCCCTGGTCGGCACTTTCACGTGAAAGTGCCGGCAGCAGCGCGATCAGGCCCGCCGCCACCGCGAAGCTCGCCGCGTTCGCGTACGCCAGCGCGTGGAACGCCGCCTGGCTCGTGATCGCCGGCAGCACCGCCATCGCGGCCGCACCGACCCCCGCGCCCGCGAAGCGCCCGACCGTTTGCGTCGCCAGCATCCGGTCCGTCTCGGTCCCCGACGTCAACCGGGCGACCATCGGCGCGTTGCACGTCCAGAACAACCGGTCGCCGAAGCCGGCGACCACCGACACCGCGATCACCGGCCAACTGGTATGGACCAGTGGGTAGGCGCAGAAGGCCCCGAGCCGCACGAGGTTGCCCGCGATGAGCAGCGCCCGCGGCCCGAACCGGTCCATCGCCACCCCGGCCATCGGGCCCGTGACGAGCGCGAGCAGCGCCCCGGTGCTCAGCGACGTCCCGGCGTCGAGCAGGCCCATGCCCTGCCCGTGCACGAGGAACAGCAGCGCGAACGGCACCCACAGCCCGCTGCCGAGCGCGTCGATCAAGGTCACGGCCAGGAAGATCCGGCGGTTCCGGAGCATGCTCACCCCCAGGTGGACAGCGCTCCAGCGTATCGCTCAGAGGCCGAGCGGGAGGGTGAGCCCGACCTTCACCCGGTCCATCGCCACGCTCGTCGTGAAGTGCCGGACGTTCGGGTTGTCGAAGAACATCCGCCGGGTGAACGCCTCGAAGCCGGTCATGTCCGGGCACGTCACCACCAGCACGAAGTCGGCGTTGCCGGTGACGTAGTAGCACTGCTGGACGCAGTCGTCGGCCAGGACCTGGCGGCGGAACGCGTCCAGGACCGCGAGGTTCTCGCGCTCCAGCTCGACCATGACCACGAACGTCATGCTCAGCCCGAGCGCCTCCGGCGACAGCACCGCGACCTCGCGCTCGATGACGCCCGCCTCGCGCAGCCGCTTGATCCGCCGTTGCACCGCCGCCGCGGAGAGGCCGACCTTCGCGCCGATCGTCTCGGCGATCGTGCGGGCGTCCTCCTGGAGGCAGGCGAGGATGGCGATGTCCAGCTGGTCGAGGTCGGGTGTCTGCACTCCAGCAGGCTAACCGGGACCTACGACGATTTGCCGCGAGTTCGCTTCCGGCTCACCCCACCGTGACCCCGCTCACTACTCCGTCCGAGGGGAAAGTGAAACAACTTTTTTCGTGACCTGGAACACAACTCACCGGTCTACCAGGGGGTAGCCCATAGAAGTGGAAGACCAGCCGGACGCTCCGCCAACCCGCCGGCGTGGGGAGGCTCTCCCGTGCCCGCACCTGCCGCCGTGCTGACCGGCCTCGGCTCGTGGCTGCCGACGAAAGTCCTGGACAACCACGAGATCGCCGCCCGGCTCGACACCACGGACGAGTGGATCCGGACCCGCACCGGCATCCGGGAGCGCCGCGTCGCGGGGCCGGAGGAGTCCACTGTGGATCTCGCGGTCGGGGCGGGCCGTGAGGCGCTCGGCGGGGGTTCCGCCGACATCGTCGTCCTCGCGACGTCGACCCCCGACCAGCCCTGCCCGGCCAGCGCGCCGCAGGTCGCCGCCCGGCTCGGGCTCGGCACGGCCGCGGCCTTCGACGTCAACGCCGTCTGCAGCGGGTTCGTCTACGCGCTGGCCACGGCGGCCGGCTTCCTCGCCGGCGGCCTGGCCGAGCGCGTGCTGGTGATCGGCGCCGACACCTTCACCACGCTCATCGACCCCGGGGACCGCACGACGGTCCCGATCTTCGGCGACGGCGCGGGCGCGGTCCTGCTGCGCGCCGGCGAGCCGGACGAGCCCGGCGCGTTCGGCCCGTTCGACCTGCACAGCGAGGGCGAGCACGCCGACCTGCTGTGGGTTGAGGCCGGCGGCGCGCGGCGGCGGCTGTCCGACCAGCCGAGCGACCGCTTCCTCGCGATGCAGGGCACCGCGGTGTTCCGGCACGCCTGCGCGCGGATGGCCGAGTCGTCGCGGACGGTGCTGGACCGCGCGGGCTGGATGGTCGGCGACGTCGACCGCTTCGTCGGCCACCAGGCGAACATCCGGATCCTGCAGGCGACGGCCAAGCAGCTCGGCATGCCGGCCGACGCCGTCGTCGCCAACATCGACCGCGTCGGCAACACCAGCGCCGCGTCGATCCCGCTCGCCCTGGCCGACGCCCGCGCCGACGGCACCCTCGCGCCCGGGCACCGCGTGCTGCTCAGCGCGTTCGGGGCGGGGCTGACCTGGGGTTCGACGGTGCTGCGCTGGCCGGATCTGGGTCAGCTGTCCTGAGGTTTCGGGCCGGCCGTCCAGGTCGGCGTCGCCTCCTGACGGCCGCGCAGCTCCAACTCGCCGTGTTTCTCCCAGTGGGCGCCTTCGCTCGGCAACGCGGCCGAGACGACGGCGTCGCTGGCGAGGATGCGTGAGGGCACCGCCTTGGCCAGCTCGGTCAGCCGCGCGGCCTCGTTGACGGCGTCGCCGATCACGGTGTACTCGAGCCGGCTGCTGGCGCCGAGCTGCCCGGCGAACACCGGGCCGCTGGAGACGCCGATGCCGAGGTCGAGCTCGCCGTCCGCGCACACCTCGTCCCGGATCGCGCGGGCCGCGGCGAGGGCGGCGGTCGGGCCGTCCGCGAGCCGGGTCGGGGCGCCGAAGATGCACAGCGCGGCGTCGCCCTGGAACTTGTTGACGAGCCCGCCGCGGGCGTTGACCGCGGAGACGACGGCGGCGAACAGCCGGTTCAGCTTCCGCACCAGCTCCTCGGGCGGGGTGCGGTAGGCGAGCGCGGTCGAGTCGACGACGTCGACGAACAACGCCGTCACCTCGCGGACGTCGCCGGACAGCGACGCGCCGTATTCGAGGGCGTGCCGGGCGACGTCGGCGCCGACGTGCCGGCCGAAGAGGTCGCGCATCCGCGCCTGCTCGCGCAGACCGGCGGCGAGCTGGTTGACCGACGTCTGGAGCAGGCCGATCTCGCTGGAGTCGTCGACGTCGACGGCGACCTCGTTGTCGCCACGGGCGATCCGGTCGAGGGCCACGCGCAGCCGGTGCAGGGGCGCCGCGACGGCCCGGGCCAGCAGCGCGGTCCCGATGGCACCGACCGCGAGGCCGATGACCGACAGCATGATCAAGCTCGCGGTGTGGTTGCCGGAGCCGAGGTCGGGCGGCGTGGCGACGAGCAACACGCCGACGAACGGGACGCCGCTGGCCAGCGCCCAGGTGACGACCAGCCGGGTGAGCACGGTGACGGGCAGCGACCCCCGCGGCGGCAGGATGCCGAGGGCGATGGTCATCACCGGCCGCGCGACCCATTCGGCGGCGAGGTAGGTGAGCCCGACGGTGGTGAGGCCACCGAGCCCGATGACGGTGGCCATGCCGACGGCGTCTTCCCCTGAGCCGAGCACCCCGGCGAGCACGCTGAGCACGACGGTCCCGATGAGCCAGAGCGTCCCGCTGACGACGGCCATGTCGACGGGCAGCCGCAGGGCCCGGCGGGCTTCGCTTTCCGACGGCGGGCGGCCGAGCACGAACCAGATGGCGGTCCGCCGCTGCAGCCAGGCGGTCCAGAGCGTCCCGGCGAGCAGCGACCCGGCCACGATGGCGGCGGCGGTCAGACCGAGGACCCAGCCGCGGTCGCCGACGTCCCCGGGCAGGCCTTGGAGGAGGAGAAGGAGGGCGACGACCCCGGAGCCGGCGACGCTGGAGCCGATGCCGAGCCCGGCGAAGCCCAGGCTGGTGCGCAACACGACCCGGAAGTTCCGCACGGCGATCTTGCGCACGGCGTTGATCGTACGGCCGGAGTTCCGGTCAGAAGCGGTACCGCACGATGTTCGCCATCCGCGCCATCGGGGGGAAGTACTTCAGCATCCGCAGCTGGAACCGCGTGACCGGCCGCATCCGGGCCATGACCGCCGGCGTCGACCAGTGCGCGGCGTCCAAAGAGGACACCAGCGTCAAGCCATAGCGCTCCAGCTCGTGCGGGTCGTCGATGCCCCAGTGCAACGTCGCTTTCGCGCGCCGGACCGGGGTGTTCAGCTTCTGCGCCTTGATGCCCAGCTTGCTGAACACGTCGCAGACCAGTTCCCCCGAAGGGAACTTCGCGACCAGCCGGCGGATCAGCTCGGTGCCGTCCGCGGGCGTCAGGTACATGGTTAGGCCCTCGGCGACGATCAGCGCCGGGCGGTCCGAAGGCACCTGGTCCAGCCACCCGAAATCGGTCACCGACGTGCCGATGTTCGTGTGGTTCGGCGCCGCCGCGTAGAGCTTCTCGCGCAGCTCGACCACCTCGGGGTAGTCGACGTCGTACCAGTGCACCGTCGCCGGCGGGGCGAGGCGCTGGAAGCGCGTGTCCATGCCGCAGCCCAGGTGCAGCACGATCGCGTCCGGGTGCCCGGCCAGGTACTCCGCGGCCTGCTCGTCGATCGGCTTCGCGCGCAGGACCACGCTCACCGCCGAGTCCCGCGTGATGCCGAGCTTGGCGAAGTCGTAGTCGATCTGGCGGACGGCTTCGTCGGCCGCGTGGTCGCCGAGGATCGGGTCGGCCTCGCGGCTGTCGAGCGCGCGGCCGTAGAGCGTGGCCAGCATGGTGGCCTTTTCCTCGGTGAAGTGCACCTTCTCCATCAGCGTTCCTCCGCGGCGAAGTCGTGCGCGTACGTCTTGGCGTCGACCAGGTGCTTCAGCGTCAGCTCGCGGGCCGCGGCCGGGTCGGAGCGGCGGATCGCGTCGAGGATCGCGCGGTGGTCGTCGACCGCCTTGCGGATCTGGCCCGGCAGCCGCAGCGCCGCCCGCCGCTCCTCGCCGACCAGGGCGAGCACCGACCGCAGCAGCCCCGCGACGTCGTCGTTGCCCGCGTTCTGCGCGATCACCCGGTGGAACTCGGCGTCGGCGGCGATGACGTGCAGCATGTCGCCGTCCTCGGCCGCCCGCGCCATCTCGGCGACGTTGTCCTCGAGCCGGCTCACGGTTTTCGCGGTCGCCTGCCGGGCGAGCCGTTCGGCGAGCGTCGGCTCGACGGTCGCGCGCAGGTCGAAGAGCTTTTCGACGAGCTGGTCGTGCTCGGTGAACCACGTCCGCAGGGGCTGTTCCTGCTGCTCGCGGACGTAGGTGCCGGAGCCGGCGCGGATCCGGACGTACCCGATGGAGTCGAGGACGCGCAGCGCCTGCCGCAGCGAGCCGCGGCTGATCCCGAGGTCCTCGCACAGGACGCGCTCGGCGGGCAGCCGGGAGCCCGGCGGCAGGTCGCCGGAGTCGATCCGCGCCCGCAGCCGGTCGACGGTCGCGCTCCAGACCTGCTCGGTGTCCACGCGGCCATCCTCTCAGCTCGCGGAAACTGTCGGGGGTGCCTGTCATGATCACGGGCATGGACATCCTGGGGGCATGGGTGCGGGGCTGGGTGGTCTCGCGGGCGGTGCCGGAAGCGGTCGCGGAGCCGGACGGCTTCCGCGTCGACGTCGGCCTGCCCGGCCACCGCGTCCGCTACCTGCTGCGGTCGCCGCCGGCGGTGGCCCCGCGGGCGCGGACGGTCGCGGAGCCGGGCACGTGGCTGAAGACGTGCGGCGCGCGGGAAGAGGTGCTGGCGGGCCTGACACCCGAGTGGGAGGCGAGGCCGACGGAGTACTTGATGACCTTCGACGGCGGCATCCCGCCCGCCGAGGTGCCGGCGGGGTACGACGTGACGGTGAACGGTGACGAGCCGCTGTGGTCGGTATCGGTGACGGCGGGCGGTGAACCGGCGGCCCGCGGCTGGGTCGCGGTGGCCGACGGCGTGGCGGTGTTCGACCGGATCGTCACCGAGCCCGCCCACCGGCGCCGCGGGCTCGGCCGAGTGGTGATGCACCGCCTGGGCTCGGCGGCCGGCGTGCCGTCGAGCGCGTTGCTGGCTTCGGGGGCCGGGCACGGTCTTTACGGCGCCCTCGGCTGGCGGGTGGCGTCGGAAGTGGTGCCCGCCCAGGTACCGGAAGGAGCGCGATGACCGCGCGGTTCAAGGACCTCGCCCTCGACGCGACCGACCACCAAGCCCTGGCCGACTGGTGGTGCCGCGCGATGGGGTACGTCCGCCGAGACTCCCTGACCGCGCCCGGGACACCGACATCGAGTGGGACGTGCTCGCCGACCCGGAAGGGAACGAATTCTGCGTCTTCACCCCGAACTGACTGTCTCGCCCGCCACATCTGGGCCCATCCGCTTCGCGGCCCCACGTCAACGTGCTTAGGCTCCGCACGTGAGTGCTAAATGACGTGGTGGCACGCGGTGATCGTCGTGGTCGCCGGGATCTGGGCGGGCACCATCAACGCCGTCGTCGGGTCGGGGACGCTCGTGACGTTCCCCGTTCTCGTCGCGCTGGGCTACTCGCCCGTGACCGCGACGACGTCCAACGCCATCGGCCTCGCGCCCGGCACCCTCAGCGGTGCCTGGGGGTACCGCCACGAGCTGAACGGCTACTGGCCGCAGGTCGCGAAGTTCGCCGTCGCGTCGTTCCTCGGCGCCATCGGTGGCACCATTCTGCTGCTGTCGCTGCCGAAGGACGCCTTCGAAGCCGTCGTCCCGGTGCTCGTCGGCCTCGCCGTCGTCCTCGTGATCGTGCAGCCGCGCGTCTCGAAGTGGGTCGCGAAGCGCCGCGAAGAGAACGGCGAGACCGAGCACAAAGCCGGTCCGCTGCTGATGTTCTTCATCTTCCTCATCGGCATCTACGGCGGGTACTTCACCGCCGCGCAGGGCGTGATGCTCATGGCGGTCATGGGGATGCTGCTGTCCGAACCGCTGCAGAAGCTCAACGGCGTCAAGAACGTCCTCGCCGCCGTGGTGAACGTCGTCGCCGGCGTCATCTACGCCTTCGTCGCGCCGATCAGCTGGCCCGTCGTGCTGTGGCTGGCCGTCGGCTCGACCGCCGGCGGCTTCCTCGGCGCGAAGATCGGCCGGAAGCTGCCGCCGGCGGTGCTGCGCGGCGTGATCGTCGTGATCGGCATCGCCGCCGTCGTCCAGCTGGTCGTCAAGCAGTTCAGCGACTGAAGTCGCGCGCCGCGGCCAGGAAGAGGTCGTTCTCCTCGCGGGTGCCGATCGTCACGCGCACGCCGTCGCCGGCGAACGGGCGCACCACCAGCTTGCGGTCCAGCGCGTGCTCGGCGAACGGCACGGCCTGCTCACCGAGCGGCAGCCAGACGAAGTTCGCCTGCGTCTCGGGCACCTGGTAGCCGGCCGCGAGCAGCTCGTCGCGCACCCGCCCGCGCTCGGCGACGATCTCCTGGCAGCGCGCCAGCAGCTCGTCGGCGGCGTCGAGCGACGCCAGCGCGGCCACCTGGGCCAGCATGTTCACCGAGAAGGCGACGTACACCTGGCGAAGCGCGTCCGCGATCGCCTCCGGCGCGACGGCGTAACCGACGCGCAGGCCCGCGAGGCCGTACGCCTTCGAGAAGGTGCGCAGCACCATGACGTTCGACCGCGTCCGCGTGTACTCGACGCCGTCGGGCACCTCTGGGTCGGTGACGAACTCCTTGTACGCCTCGTCCAGCACCACCAGCACGCGCTGCGGGACCGCGTCGATGAACCGCTCGAGCTCCGCGCGGCGGATCGCCGTGCCGGTCGGGTTGTTGGGGTTGCAGACGAAGACCACGCGCGTCCGGTCGGTGATCGCCGCGAGCATCGCGTCGAGGTCCAGCTCCTGGCCCTCGGTGATCGGGACGAGCACGGGCTTCGCGTGCGCCACCTGCGTGACGATCGGGTAGGCCTCGAACGACCGCCAGCCGAAGAGCACCTCGTCACCGGGGGCGCAGGCCGCCTGGATCGTCTGCTGGCACAGCGACACCGAGCCGCAGCCGATCGCGACGCGCTCCACCGGCACGTCCAGCTCGCGCGCCAGCCGCTCGCGCAGCACCTGCGAGCCGGTGTCGGGGTAACGGTTGATACCGGCCGCGGCTTCGGCGATCGCCTGCGCGACGCTCGGCAGGGCGCCGCCCGGCACCTCGTTGCTCGCCAGCTTGATCGCGCCTTCGATCGTCCGGCCGGGGATGTACTTCGGCAACGATTCGAGGTCGGCACGGGGGGACACGGACGACATCTTCGGCGCTCCTCCGATTGAACGGGACAACCCCGTCACCGTATCTTTTCCGGCCGCCGCCCCGCGACTCCCTTCAGGCGGTATGTGACCAGGAGACCTGCCAGACTGGGTTCCTTCCGTTCACCTCCAAGTGATTGAGTGACGCAATGACGTCGACCAGCACCGTGGACTACCAGCGCACCGACGGCCGGGCCCTCACCCTGACCTTTTCGGAACCGGAAGGGTCGCTACGCGGCGGTTTGGTGGTCCTGCACGAGGCGGACGGCGTCACGGACGGCGTGAAGCTGCTGCTCGCCAGCCTCGCCCTGGAGGGCTGGCTGACCGTCACCCCGCACCTCGAAAACGCGGAGCTGACGCAGCAGGACCTGCTCGACGCGACGGACATCACACTCGCCTGGCTCGTCGAGCGCGGGGTCGAGGCCGACCTGCTCGGCGTGATGGGCTTCGACCTGGGCGGCACCGCGGCCCTCGTCGTCGCTTCGCACCGCCGGCTGGGCGCGGCCGTGAGCGTCGGCGGGCAGCAGACCGCCGAACTGCCCGCACTGGTCGAAATCGCCGGGAAGCTCACCAGCCCGTGGCTCGGCATGTACGGCGACGCCGGCGACGAGGCGGGCGGCGCCGAGGTCGAGCGGCTGCGTGACGCGGCGGCGTCGGCGAAGGTCGCCACCAACGTCGTCCACTACCCGGGCGCGAACCACCGCTTCGACGCCGACCCCGGTGCGGCCGCCGAGGCGTGGCAGCGGACCCTGAACTGGTTCGACGCCCACCTGCGCTGATCGGGATTACGCTCGTGACGTGACGCACACCGCCGACGCCCCCGAAGTGCTCTGGCGACCTGAGCCGAGCCACGTTGCCGACACCAAGATCGAAGCTTTCCGCCAGTGGCTGCGTGCCGAACGCGGCGTCGAGGTGGACGACTACCGCTCGCTCTGGGAGTTCTCCGTCGAGCGTGGCCCGGAGTTCTGGACGGCGGTCGCGGACTTCCTCGGCGTGCGCTGGCACGACCAGCCCGGCGAGGTTCTCTCGGGCGAGATGCCGAACGCGGTCTGGTTCGACGGCGCCACGCTGAACTACGCCGAACACGCGCTCACCCCCGGCGTCGCGGGCGCGCCGAAGGGCGACGACGAGCTCGCGGTGATCTTCCACCGCGAAGACGGCTTCGCCGACCACCTCACGTACGGCGACCTTCGTGCGCAGGTCGGCGCCGCGCGGGCGGCGCTGCTCGAACTGGGTGTCGGCAAGGGCGACCGCGTCGTCGCGCTGGCCCCGAACTGCCCGCAGACGCTCGTCGCGTTCCTCGCCACGGCGAGCATCGGGGCGATCTGGTCGTCGTGCTCACCGGACTTCGGTGCCCGCGCGATCGCGGACCGGTTCGTGCAGATCGAGCCGAAGGTGCTCTTCGCCGTCAACGCCTACGCGTACAACGGCCGCGAGTTCGACATCCGCGGCACGGTCACCGATCTGCGGGCGAAGCTGCCGACGCTGACCGCGACCGTGCTCGTCCAGTACGTCGGCGAAGGCCGGCTGGACGGCGCCCTGGACTGGGACGGTCTGCTCGCGAAGCACGCGGGCGCGACCCTGCTGTTCGAGCCGGTCGAGTTCGCGCACCCGCTGTGGGTGCTCTACTCGTCGGGGACCACCGGCCTGCCGAAGGGCATCGTGCACGGCCACGGCGGCATCACCCTCGAACACCTCAAGGCGCTCGCGCTGCAGACGGACCTCGGGCCGGGCGACCGGTTCTTCTGGTTCAGCACCACCGGCTGGATGATGTGGAACTTCCTGATCTCCGGCCTGCTGGTCGGCACGACGATCGTGCTCTACGACGGCAGCCCCGGGCACCCGGACCTGAACGCGCTCTGGCACCTGGCCGAGCAGCACCGCGTCACGTACTTCGGGACGTCGGCGCCGTTCATCCAGAGCTGCCTGAAGGCCGGCATCAAGCCCGCCGAGCGCTACGACCTCACGGCGTTGCGCGCGCTCGGCTCGACCGGCGCGCCGCTGAGCGTCGAGGGCTTCCGGTGGATCGTCAACGAGGTCGGCAAGGGCGTCCAGATCTGCTCGGTCTCCGGCGGCACCGACCTGTGCGCGGCGTTCGTCGCGTCGGCGCCCGACGTCCCGGTGTGGCTGGGGGAGCTGTCCTGTCCGGCGCTGGGGGCGGCGGTCAACGCGTTCGACGAAGCCGGCAACGCGGTCGTCGAAGAGGTCGGCGAGCTGGTCATCACGAAGCCGATGCCGTCGATGCCGGTGTTCTTCTGGAACGACCCGGACGGCTCGCGCCTGCGTGAGGCCTACTTCGAGATGTACCCGGGGTTGTGGCGCCACGGCGACTGGATCCGGGTCACGAACCGCGGCTCGGCGGTGATCTACGGCCGCAGCGACTCGACGCTCAACCGCGGCGGCGTCCGGATGGGCACGGCGGAGTTCTACCGGGTCGTCGAGGGCTACGACGAGATCGCGGATTCCCTGGTCGTGGACACCTCGGCGGCCGGCAACGAGGACGGTCGGCTGATCTGTTTCGTGGTGCTCGCCGGCGGCGCTTCGCTCGAAGACGTCGAGCCGCGGCTGAAGAAGGAGCTCCGTAGCGCGCTGTCACCGAGGCATGTACCCGATCGGTTCGTCGTGGTTTCGGAGATTCCCCGGACTTTGAACGGTAAAAAGTGTGAAGTACCGGTGAAGAGGATTCTGGCCGGTGTGGCTCCCGACCGGGCTGTCAGCCGCGACGCGCTGGCGAACCCGGAGGCGTTGACGCCGTTCGTGGAGCTCGCCGGGGGATAGATGGGGGAAGCATGATCGTCCACAACGGGTTGTACAGGTGGTGACGGGGACACGCGCGCAGACCACCTGGCGGGTGGCGGGGGCCACCACCGTGGGGGTGATCACCTGGGTGACCCGGCTGGCCGGACTGATGACGCTCGTCTCGGTCCTGGTGCCGGCCGGGCGCCGCAACCTGCGCGGGCACCTGTCGGAGTGGCTGGAGCTGCCGCAGGAGGCGACGGTCGCGGCGGCGACGGTCGCGCTGGTCACGGGCGTGCTGCTGGTGCTGCTGGCGGCGGGTCTGCGGCGGCGCAAGCGCCGGGCCTGGCAGCTGGCGGTCGGCGCGACGGTGCTGCTCACGGTGTCGCACATCGGGCTGCGGCACGTCTTCGGCGCCGGGATGGTGTCGGTCGTGCTGCTGGTCGGCCTCATCGCGAGCCGGCGCTACTTCGTCGCGAAGCCGGACCCGGTGGTCGGGCGCTGGCGCGCGGTGCGCGTGTTCCTGCAGCTGGCCCTGGCCGGGTTCGTGATCAACGTCATCCTGCTGTCGGTGGCTTCGCGCGCGGTGCTGGCGCCGATGAGCTTCCCGGACCGCCTGGCGGAGTCCGCGCTGGCGCTGGTCGGGGCCAGCGGACCGGCGGTGTTCCACCAGATGTGGCTGGAGGACATGACGGCGGCCGTCGGGCTGCTGTTCGGCCTCGCCGCGGTCCTGGTGTCGGCGTACTTCCTGCTGCGCTCGGCCGAGCCGGCGCCCCGGCTGACCGACGACGAGGTCGACCGCCTGCGCAAGCTGCTCGACGAGCACGGCGAACGGGATTCGCTCGGCTACTTCGCGTTGCGGCGGGACAAGTTCGCGGTGTTCTCGAAGACGGGCAAGGCCGCGGTCACCTACCGCGTGATCGCCGGCGTGGCGCTCTGCTCGGCCGACCCGCTCGGCGACCACGAGGCGTGGCCGGGCGCGATCGAGGAGTACCTGGAGGTCTGCCGCCGCAACGGCTGGGTGCCGGCGGCGATGGGCGTCTCGGAGCTCGGCGCGACGGTCTGGGCCCGGTTCGGCCTGGAGGTCCTGGAGATCGGCGACGAGGCGGTCGTCGACGTCGACGGGTTCACGTTGGACGGACGCGTGATGCGCGGCGTCCGCCAGGCCGCGGCCCGCACGAAACGCGCGGGCTACAAGGTGCTGGTCCGCCGCACCGAGGACCTGCGCCCGGGCGAGCTGGCCGAGCTGGAGGTCCTGGCGGCCAACTGGCGCGGCACGGACACCGAGCGCGGCTTCTCGATGGCGCTCGGCCGCATGGGTGACGCGGGGTCGGTCCTGGTGACGGCCGAGCAGGGCGGCCGCGTGCGGGGCGTGCTGCAGTTCGTCCCGTGGGGCGCGGCGGGTCTGTCCCTGGACGTCATGCGCCGCGACCGCTCGGCCGACAACGGCGTCAACGAGCTGATGATCTCGGAACTCCTCCTGGCGGCGCGCCGCCACGGGATTTCCCAGGTGTCGCTCAACTTCGCGGCGTTCCGTTCGCTGATGGAACAGGGCCGGCGCATCGGCGCGGGCCCGGTCGCGAAGACGGCGGCGAAGGTCCTGCACTTCTTTTCGCGCTGGATCCAGATCGAGACGCTGTACAAGTTCAACGCGAAGTTCCAGCCCCGCTGGGTCCCGAGGTACTTGGTTTACCCGGGCGTCCGCGAGCTACCCCGCGTGGGCATCGCGACGTTCGAGGCCGAGGGGCTGGGAGGCCGGTCTCCGCGCCTGCTCAGGTTGCTGCAACGGGCTTGAGGGGGGTGCTATTCGGGGGCTCTTCGAGGGTGTGTAACCTATCTGAGCAGTGGTCGTTGGGCCCAGGAGGCTTCGCCTAGTCTGGTCTATGGCGCCGCACTGCTAATGCGGTTGGGGGTAACCCCCCCTCCCGGGTTCAAATCCCGGAGCCTCCGCTGGTGCCCGGTTCGCCGGGTGCTAGGTTAGAGAACAACTGAACACGCGCCCGTAGCTCAGCTGGATAGAGCATCTGACTACGGATCAGAAGGTCAGGGGTTCGAATCCCTTCGGGCGCACGTCTGGTTGAGACAGCAGTACACAGGCCCAGTGCCTCCTTCGGGAGGCGCTGGGCCTGTTTGCTTTTGGCCCGATCCCTGCCGGAGCAATGATTCGAAGCCGCGTCAGGCGGAATTCGCGCCGGAACGCGTTGTGACCGCAGTCAGGTTATCGGCGGTGTACGCTCGGTGAGTGGTGGTCTGTCGGGTGTTGGGGCCGACGGAAGTGGAAGCCGGCGGCGCCGGCGTCGATCTTGGTGGGCCGTTGCCCCGGCGGCTGTTCACCGCGCTGGTGATGGCCGAGGGAGAACCGGTTTCCGACGGTCGGCTGGCCGAAGCCGTGTGGGGTTCGGATCCGCCGGCTCGGGCGGCCGCCGCGCTGCAGGTCTACGTTTCCCGGCTTCGCGGGGCGTTCGGCAGCGGTGGGCGGGATCTGTTGGAGCGCACCGGATCGGGCTACCGGTTGCGAGTTCCGCCGGGGGCCGTCGATGCGGATCGCTTCGTGCGGCAGGTCGAGCGGGGGCGGCAGCTGCTCGCCGAGGACAACGCCGCGCCGGCGCTGCACGCGTTCACCGAGGCGTTGACCTGGTGGCACGGTGAGCCGTACGCGGATCTGCTGGCCGGCCCCGATGTGCTGGCCGCGCGCAGCAGGCTGGTCGAGCTGCGCGAGGTGGCGATCGAGGAGCGGCTGGCCGCGCGACTGTCGACGGGGGACGCACCGGGTGCGGTGGCCGAGCTGGACGCTGCGGTGCAGGCCGCGCCGTACCGCGAGCGGCGGTGGGCGCTGCTCATCCTCGGGCTGTACCGCTGCGGACGGCAGGGCGACGCGCTCGCCGCGCTGCGTCGCGTGCGGGGGCTGCTCGCCGCCGAGCTCGGCGTCGATCCCGGGCCGGAGCTGCAGCGGCTGGAGCGGCTCGTGCTGGCCCAGGACCTTCGGTTGCTGCTGCCCGAAACGCCTTCGGCGGCCCCGCCCGCACCGGCCGGCGGCCTGGCCGCGGCGCGCGGCTTCGCGCGTCCGCTGTCTTCGTTCCTCGGCCGCGACCGTGAGCTGACCACGGTGGCCCGGCTGCTGGCCGAGCGGCGGCTGGTCACCCTCGTGGGCCCGGCCGGGGTGGGCAAGACCCGGCTGGTCGTCGAGTACGCCGCCACCCTGCCCGACGCCGACGGTCCGTGGCTGGTCCGGCTGGCCGACGTCGGCCAACCCGAGGTGATCGTCCACGCGATCGCCAACGCCGTCGGCCTGGCGCAGGTGGCCGGTGAGCCCCGGCAGGCCCTGCGCGACGCGCTCGCCGGCCGGGCCGGGCTGCTCGTGCTGGACAACTGCGAGCACCTCGTCGGCGCCACCGCCGAGCTCACCATCGAGCTGCTCGCCGCCTGCCCCACGCTGCGGGTCCTGGCCACCAGCCGGGAACCGCTGGGGGTCGACGGCGAGGCCACCCTCACCGTGCACCCGCTACCGCTGCGAGCCGGCGACGGCACGGACGGCTCGGCGATGGCGCTGCTGCTGGACCGGATCAGGGCGGTGCGTCCCGGCTGGACACCCACGGACGAGGAACGGGCACTGGCCCGGCAGGTGTGCGCGGCGTTGGACGGCCTGCCCTTGGCCATCGAACTGGCCGCCGCCCGCGCGCGGCTGCTCGGGCTCGGGGAGATCGCCGAATACCTGCACGACCGGTTCGCCCTGCTCGGACCGGTCGCCCGCGGCTCGCTGGCCCCGCACGCCACGCTGCAGGCGGCGATCGCCTGGAGCGTCGAGCTGCTCTCCGACGACGACCGGGAGCTGCTCCTCCGGCTCTGGCCGTTCGAGGGCGGATTCCCGCTGGAGGCGGCCGAAGCGGTTCGCCCGGTGGGCTCGGCCGGCACCTCGGCGTTGGAGTCGTTGTCGTCGTTGGTCACCCGGTCGGTGGTCAGCGCGGACACCACCGTGACACCCACCCGCTACCGGCTGCTGGAGACCATCCGGGCCTACTGCCAGGCCATCGACCCCGACCCGGGCGACACCCGGCGGGCGCACGCGAGCTGGGTGCGCGACCTGGCCGCCCAGTGCACGGCGGACGTCCGCGGACAACGACACGGCGGCCGGGCCCTGCGAATCCTCGACCGGGAGCTGCCGAACCTGCGCGCGGGCATCGCGCACGACCTGACCCACCAGCCCGAACACGCCCTGCGCACCGTCGGACTGCTCGACTGGTTCTGGCTGCGGAACGGCCACTCGGCCGAGGGCCGCCGGCTCATCGACACCGCCCTGCGCGCCGCACCCCACGCGGCACACGCCAACCGCGCCCGCGCCTACCTGGCCCGCGTGATCAGCGCGGCCCTCTTCGCCGACGAGGCCGAGGTGCGGCGGATGTTCGAGGAAGCCCGGGTCGCGATCGGCGAGCCGGCCGACGACGAACACCGTGCGCTGTACGCGAGCCTGCAGTACTACCGCGCCATGTTCTGGCTGACCACCGGCCAGGTCCAGGACTCCCACGACGCCGCGGACGAGGCCGTCGCCATCGGTACCCGGCTGGGGCTGGACTGGATCCGCATCGCCGGGCTCAGGACCCGCAGCGCCGCGCTCATCCACCTCGGACACGTCGCCGCCGGCGAAGCCGGACTCATCGACACCATCGAGCAGGCCCAGCGAACCGGACAGTCCTGGTCGGCCGGCTGGTCGGAGCTCGCGCTCGCCCTGTCCTACCTCAACCGCGCGCATACCGACCCGAGCCGCGCCATCGACGCGCTGTGCCGCGCCCTGGAACGGTTCCGCCACCAAGAGGACAGCGTCTTCACGCTCGCCGTGCTCCACACCGGCGTCCATGCCCTGGTCCTCGCGGGCCGCCCGCACGACGCGGGACAGCTGCGCGCCGCCGTGCACCACCACGCCGTCCGGCTGGGGTTTCGCCCCGATCTGTTGCGGCGCTTCGGCTCTCCCGACAGCGACCACGTGGTCGACACCGCACTCGGCCCGGACGACCGCGACACCGCTGCCGCCGAAGGGGCCGCCCTGAGCTGGCTCGACATGATCGACCTGCTCACCTCGGCGCGAACAGCCCCCGGCTGAGCGGACCTACGCAGCGGCCGCGGTGATCAGCGCGGTGATGGCGGGGTTGCGGCGCAGGCGGCCCAGACAGCGTTGCCGGGTCGGTCCGATGGTGCCGACGGGTATCCGGAGCGTCGTGCTGATCTGGGTGTAGGGGGCAGGCGGGTCGCGGAAGAGCATCGACATCAGGTGCCGGTCCCGGTCCGGCAGTGTCGCGATGGCGTGCCGCAGGGTGGTTCGCCGCTCCAGCTCCAGGAGCTGTGCGTCGGGCTCCGGTCGGGTGTCGGCGATGTCCCATTCGTCGGTGCAGGTCTGACGAGCGTGGTGGCGCAGCACGGCGAGGCATTCCCGCTGGGTGGTGACGGACAGCCAGCCGGGCAGTGCGGCGGGCGTGCGCAGGTCGGCCAGGTGGGTCACCAGCCGCAGCCAGACCACGCCGGTCACGTCGTCGATGTCCGCGGCGGCCAAGCCGTGGCGGTGGCACACCGACCGCACCAGCGGGGTGTAGCGCCGCACGATTTCCCGCCAGCCGGCCGGGTTTCCGCGCACGGCGTCGTGCACCAGACGGTCCACGAGATCGTCGTTGTCTGACATCGTGTCTCCAGCGATGAGGATCCGGCCGCCTTGCGGGCCGGAATCGGTTGTCCGCCTTTCTAAGCGGTCCGGCCTGCGGACGGCCTGCAATCCACCTGCAGGCGTGGAGCAGGTCTCTTCAATCGCCGCCGATGCTGACGAAACCGGCCGCCGCGGCGAGGTCGGCCAGGCTCCGGTCACGCATCTCTTGCTGGGCCTCGGCCAGCGCGACCGGTGCGGGGCGGCCGGTGGCCATCCCGCGGTGCAGCGCGATCATCAACGGCGCGGTCTCGGCGTCCGGGATCGGCATCACCGAAGCGATCAACCGGGTGGCGCTCCGGCTCATGAACGTCGTGCTCAGCCCCAGCAGCTCGTCGCCGGTCCGCACCACCGAACGGCCGCCGTCGCAGCACGCGAGGATCACGGTGTGCGGCACCCGGGGGAGCCGTTCGAGGTCGTACGCGATCAGCGGGCCGTCGGCCAGCCGCAGCGAGGAGAACAACGGGTTGTCGGTGTTCAGGCTGCCGTGCGTCGCGAGGTGTGCCACCTCGGCGTCGGCCAGTGCGGCGAGCACTCCGTCGACCGTCGCGGTGCCGTCCACCAGGGGAGTGCAGCCGTGGATGGCGGCGACCGCGAGCGCTTCGTCCCGGGCACCGGGCAGATCGGGGCCGGCCGCCACCAGGACCGTCCTGGCGGGACGGACCGGCGCACTGGACGCGGCGCACCACAAGGTCGCCGACGGCGAGACGGTGACCGGACGGCCGAGGCAGGAGGGCAGCACCGACCAGGGCATGCTGTGCAGGAGACCGGTCGGCACGAGCACCAGCGGCCGCCGGTCCAGCTCGGGAAGCGGCCCGAGCAGCAAGTCGTCGAGCCGCCGGGCCGTGTCGGCGAGCAGCGCGGCCGCCGCCGGCTGGGCCGGGCCCTTCCGCGCCAACCGGTGCAGTGCGAACAGCAGTCGTTCGGTCGACTCGGCGATCAGGGAGACCGGCCCCAGCGGGCGCAGCCGCAGCCGTCGGTCGACCAGGGTGAGCGCGTGCAGGATTCCGTCCCATTGCACGAATTCCGCGAGCGCCCGCTCCCCCAACGCCGTACCGAGCCGGTTCGGCCGAACCGGCTCGACCGCCGGTCCGCCGGACTGTGGCGGGTGCAGCCGGCAGTGGTCCCGGATCTGCCGCTCGAGCGTCAACTGGCGGTGCGCCGGGCTCGGCCGGCCCAGGCTGATCTCCGCCGAAACCGACCGGAGCCGCGCGAGCAGTCCGGCCAGCACGGGATCCTCCGCGGGCAGCACCGGCCGGTGCAGCAGCCGGTTGGCCCGACCCCGCTCGGCCCACTCCAGCACACCGGCGGGCCGGCCGGCGCGGATCGCGGTCCGCAGCCCCAGCTCGCTGAGCTCGACCCGGTGGGCGGCGGAGTGCACCCGCAGATCGGTCGCGCCCAACGCCGCCGCGTGCTCGTCGAGCACCCGCAACCCCGCTCGCGCCGCCACCGCGGCACCGCGCGGGTCGTCGTTCTCCTCGCGCAGCCTCGCCTCGGCGAACCACCCGCGCGCCCGGATCGCCGCCGGGCCGCGGCCGCGGGCCCTGGCCGCCTGACGGAGCTGCTCGCCACCCTGGTCGGGCCGGCCCCGGAGGAACGACACCCGGGCGGCCACCACCCGCGCCTCGACCTCGGCCGCCGGCCAGCCGCTGCCGGCGAGGGTGCCGACCATGTCCTCGACGAGCACGGAGCTGATGCGTTCTCCCTGCCCCAAGGCGAGTTTGGCGCGGTATCGGGCGAGTCTCGCCAGCGCCGTCCACGCGGCACGTCGCTGGCGGCTGAAGCCGCGCAGCGCGAGGTCGGCCTGTTCGAGGCAACGCTGCCAGTCGCTGTCCAGGAACGCGATCTGCGCCAGGAGCAGCCGCAGCTCCGGGATCTTGAGCCGGCGTTGTTCCCGCTGGCAGGCGACGATCGCGCGTTCGGCGAACTCGCGTGCCTCCGAGGTCAGGCCCACCGACAACAGCAGCTCGCCGTGGTCCTGCAGTACCGCGGCGAGCTGACCGCCGTGCTCGGCGATGGTCCGCTCGGCCGTGGCCAGGTGGTCCAGCGCGGCCGGCACGTGGCCGCGCAACGCGGCGACGAACCCGAGGTTCTGTTCGACGATGCCGACCGCGAGGCCGCGCCCCAGCGCTCTGGACACCTGCCCCGATTCGCGGAGATCACGGACCGCGGCCGCGAAGTCGTGCAGCCAGCCGTGCACGATCCCGCGATTGACCAGCGCCCGGGCGACGCCGACCCGGTCGTCGATCCGGCGCAGGTACGGCAACGCGCGGTCGAGGTCGGCCAGCGCCTCGTCGAGCCGGCCGATCTCCACCAGAATCGCGCCTCGTTGCGCCCGGATCCGCATCAGCGCGTCACCCTGAATGCCATTCAAGGCACCATCGATCTCACCGAGAGCCAGTTCCGGCTTTCCCCGCAGAATCAACGCGTAGGCCAGCCTGATGCGCGCTTCGCTGACCAGTTCGGCCGAATCGGCGGCCAAGCCGTGGTCGACGGCTCTGCGAAGGTGCCGGATCGCGGTGGCCAGTTCACCACATTGGACCAGCGAATGGCCCCACGCTCGTTCTGCTATCGACGCTGCTGCGTTGTCACCTTCGCGCCGGGCACTGCGGGCTGCCTCCGAGGCCGCGCTCACCGCGCTGCTCGGATTCAGATCCGCCAGCCGCGCGGCGTTCTCGGCGACCTCGAGCGCAGCTGTCACGTATCAACCTCGCGGGTCGCGGCTCCGTATATTTCAAGTGGTTTTACCATACCCGGGGAAAGGGGAGCTCGATGAGTGCTGAATTGATCATCGACGCGAGGCATTGTCAGTTGGTCGTTGACTTCCTGGGCGACCACCTCCAGCTTCCGGGGGCGCGCGTGATCGAGGTCGACAAACGGCTCGATCTCGCTCTGGTCGACGTCCCCGGGGTGGCGCCGGCGCTGATCGATCCGCAGGCCGGCGAACCGATCGAACCGATCGAAACCGTGCTTCGTGAATTGCGAACCCAGTTCGGCAGCGCCTTCGGCGGCTGGTCGCCGGAGATGGACAAGAACAACGAAGTGGCCAACGTCGTGACCTGGCCGGGAACGAAGGGGGCCGCGAACGATCCGCAACTGCCGGTCGGTCCGGCGACCTGGCAGCGAGTCGTGCAGGAGGCGCACCCCGGCGGCGGCGTCGATCCGGCGATGGGCCGGGACGTCAGGATCTGCGTCCTGGACACGCACATGTCCGCGCACCCGGACTTGGCGGGCGCGTACATCGCGGTCGAGCACGGGCTCCTCCAGGCCGGGGCGACGCCGCCGTCGGCGGGAGACGGCCACGCCACGTTCGTCGCCGGTCTTGTGCACGCGTACGCGCCGGCGGCGACCCTGATCACCGACTGGTTCCTCAACCAGAACCAGTCCTCCGCGCTGACCTGGGACGTCGCCAAGAAGCTCGCCTCGTTGGCCGGCCGTGGCTTCGACGTGGTCAACCTTTCGTTCGGATCGCGGACCGTCGGCGGAAGTGTCCCGTTCGCGATGCGCCGGGCGATCGAGAAGCTGTCGGCCGACACGCTGGTGGTCGCTGCGGCCGGGAACCACGGCGCGACCGACCATGCGAAAGCGCCCATGTGGCCGGCGGCGCTCCCGGGCGTCATCGCGGTCGGCGCGACCGGCCAGGACGGTTGCCGTGCTCCCTTCAGTCCCAACCTGCCGTGGGTGGAGTGCACGGCACCGGGGACCGACGTGCTGTCCACCTACCTGACCGGCCCGGTGACCCTCTACTCCGGGGACCCCTCGGACCCCGCGGAATTCCACGGCTTCGCCAGGTGGAGCGGTACCTCGTTCGCCGCCGCGAAGGTGACCGGGATGATCGCGGCCCGGACCGTGCCCGAGCGCGTGAGCGCGAAGGACGCGTTCAACCTGTTGCTGACCGACCCGGATTCAGTGGTGAAGCCCTTCGAATGGCAGGAGGAGCCGGAGTAGCTCCGGCACTACGCCGATCGACTCGCAGCCGAGCCCGGTTCGCCGGGTTCGGCTGCTTTGCGTAACTGGACTGGACCAGTGAGCTGACCTTCGTCCCGGCTGGTCAGCCTCCGGTCGGCACTCTCCGTGGTTGTTCTTCCTTAATTGGTCTGGACCACGTAACGTCTTCGCAAACGGTGCGAAAACGCCGCCTCGGTCCCCCCGCGGTGCCGCGCCGTTCCCGTACCTGGCTCAAGGGAGAGCGATGTCCAGAAAGAGATGGCACCTCCTCGGTTTGTTCACCGCGGTCGGCGCACTCGCGGTCGGTCTGGTGACCGTGCCCGCCAGCGCCGCCGGCGGCGTCAGCGCCAACTTCAGCAAGGGCTCCGACTGGGGCTCCGGGTATGAAGGCAAGTACACGATCAACAACGGCTCCGGCTCGACGCTGGCCGCCTGGACGGTCGAGTTCGACCTCCCGTCCGGCGCCAAGATCGCGTCGCTCTGGGACGGCAGCTACACCGCGGCCGGCCAGCACGTCACCGTCAAGAACTCCTGGAACGGCAACGTCGGCAACGGTTCGACCGCGAGCTTCGGCTTCAACGTCAGCTACTCCGGCACCTACTCGGCGCCGGCGAACTGCAAGCTGAACGGCGGGTCCTGCGACGCCGGCGGTGGCACCCCGACCACGACGCCGACCACCCCGACGCAGCCGACGACCACCCCCACCACCCCGACCACGCCCCCGACGACGACCACCACCACGCCGCCCCCGCCGGGTGGCCTGAAGAACGTCGGCTACTTCGTGCAGTGGGGCGTCTACGGCCGCAACTACCACGTCAAGAACATCGAGACGTCCGGCTCGGCCAGCAAGCTGACGCACATCAACTACTCGTTCGGCAACGTCACGAACGGCTCGTGCACCGCCAACGACGACCCCTACGCCGACTACCAGAAGACCTACGACGCCGCGGGTAGCGTCGACGGTGTCGCCGACACCTGGGACCAGCCGGTCGCGGGCAACTTCAACCAGCTGCGCAAGCTGAAGAAGCTGCACCCGGGCCTCAAGATCATCTGGTCGTTCGGCGGCTGGACGTACTCCGGTGGGTTCGGCCAGGCCGCGCAGAACCCGGCCGCCTTCGCGCAGTCGTGCTACAACCTGCTGAAGGACCCGCGCTGGGCCGACATCTGGGACGGCATCGACATCGACTGGGAGTACCCGAACGCGTGCGGGCTCTCCTGTGACTCCAGCGGCGCGAACTCGTACAAGAACCTGCTGTCCGCGCTGCGGTCGAAGTTCGGCTCGTCGTTCCTGGTCACCTCGGCCATCTCGGCGGACGGCAGCAACGGCGGCAAGCTCGACGTCGCCGACTACGCCGGTGCCGCGCCGTACGTCGACTGGTTCAACGTCATGACCTACGACTACTTCGGCGCCTGGGCGCCGCAGGGCCCGACGGCTCCGCACTCGCCGCTGACCAACTTCACCGGCATCCCGACCCCGGGCTTCTACTCCGACGCCGCGATCCAGAAGCTGAAGAGCAAGGGCGTCCCGTCGAGCAAGCTGTTGCTGGGCATCGGCTTCTACGGCCGCGGCTGGACCGGCGTCACGCAGTCGACCCCGGGCGGCACGGCGACCGGCCCCGCGCCGGGCACCTACGAGCAGGGCATCGAGGACTACAAGGTCCTGAAGAACACCTGCCCGTCGACCGGCACGTTCGCCGGCACCGCGTACGCCAAGTGCGGCAGCAACTGGTGGAGCTACGACACCCCGGCGACCATCGGCGGCAAGATGTCCTATGCCAAGCAGCAGGGTCTCGGCGGCGCCTTCTTCTGGGAGCTGACCGGTGACACCACGGGCGGCGAGCTCATCACCGCGATGAAGAACGGCCTGTCGTGACGCGCCGGTGGTTGCCCGCACTCGGGCTGGCGGCCGCGGCCGCCACGATCGGCGCGATGTTCGTGATCGCGCCGGCGAACGCGGCGGGCGGGGTGTCCGCGACCTTCTCGAAGGGCTCCGACTGGGGCACCGGGTACGAAGGCAAGTACACGATCGCCAACGGCTCGGGCTCGACGCTCGCCGCCTGGACCGTCGAGTTCGACCTGCCGAGCGGGGCGAAGATCTCGTCGCTGTGGGACGGCAGCTACACGGCGTCCGGCCAGCACGTCACGGTGAAGAACTCGTGGAACGGCAACGTCGGCAACGGCGGTAGCGCGAGCTTCGGCTTCAACGTGACGTACTCGGGTTCGTACGTCGCGCCGTCGAACTGCAAGCTGAACGGGGGTTCGTGCTCCGCCGGGGGCACACCCCCCACGACCACGACGCCGCCTACGACGACGACCCCGCCGACGACGACCACCCCGCCGCCGGGCGGCCGGGGCGCGCCCTACCTGTACATGGGCTGGGGCAGCCCGCCGAACCCGCAGACGGTGATGAACGCGACCGGGATCAAGTGGTTCACCATGGCGTTCATCAACGCCTCCGGTGGCTGCAACCCGGCGTGGGACAGCAGCCGGCCGCTCTCCGGTAGCGCCGACGCCACCGCGATCTCGCAGATCAAGGCGGCGGGCGGCCAGGTCGTCCCGTCGTTCGGCGGCTGGAGCGGCAACAAGCTCGGGCCGAACTGCTCGACGCCGGCCGCGCTGGCCGGTGCCTACCAGCAGGTGATCAACGCGTACGGGCTGAAGGCGATCGACATCGACATCGAGAACTCCGACGAGTTCGAGAACGAGGCCGTGCAGGACCGCATCCTGGGCGCGCTCAAGATCGTCAAGCAGAACAACCCGGGGATCCAGACGATCCTTACTTTCGGCACGTCGACGACCGGCCCGAACTTCTACGGCAACCGGCTCATCGACCAGTCGAAGGCCCTGGGCGCGAACGTGGACGTGTACACGATCATGCCGTTCGACTTCGGTGGCGGCGCGAACATGTACAACAGCACGACGAGCGCGGCGAACGGCCTGCGGGACAAGCTCAAGTCGACGTTCGGCTGGAGCGACGCCACGGCGTACGCGCACCTGGGCATCTCGGGCATGAACGGGCTGTCCGACCAGCAGGAGCTGACCGACCTGTCGACCTGGACCCAGATCACGAACTGGGCCAAGTCGAACAAGATCGCCCGCCTGGCGTTCTGGTCGGTCAACCGCGACCGGGGCTGCCCCGGCGGCGGCGTCCAGTCGGCGTGCAGCGGCATCGCCCAGAACGACTGGGACTTCACCAAGGTGACGGCGGGCTTCTGACGTCGTCGTGAACGAAGGCCTCCTTGCCGGCTCCCCGGACCGGCAAGGAGGCCTTCTTCGTTCAGAGCAGCTTGACCGCGTCCCCGATCGCCTGGTCCAAAATGGACACACCCAGTGAGATCTCCTCTTCGGACGCCGTGAGCGGCGGCGCGATCCGGAACACCCCGCCCATCCCGGGCAGCTGCACGATGTTCATGTGCAGCCCCAGTTCGAGGCAGCGCTGCGTGACCCGCGCGCCCAGCTCGTCCGAACTGCGCTTGGTTACCCGGTCCACCACCAGCTCCAGCCCGGCCAGCAGGCCGCGGCCGCGGATGTCGCCGACGACCTCGTGCCGGGAAGCGATCTCCTCCAGACCCCGGCGCAGCAGCGCGCCCAGCTCGAGCGCTCGCGCGTCGAGGCGGTCGCGGGTCAGGACGTCCAGCACCGTGTTGCCGACCGCCGCCGGGAGCGGGTCCGACACGTGCGTCGTGAAGAACAGGAACCCGCGGTCGTGCGCTTCCCGCTCGATCTCCGCGCTGGTCAGCACCGCGGCGAGCGGCAGGCCCGCGCCGAGCGTCTTCGACAGGGTCAGGATGTCGGGGACGACGCCGTCGCGTTCGAACGCGTACCAGTTCCCGGTGCGGCACAACCCCGTCTGGGCTTCGTCGAGGATCAGCAGCATCCCGCGTTCGCGGCACTTTTCGGCCAGCGCGGCGAAGTAGCCGGGCGGCGGCTCGATGATCCCGCCGGAACTGAGGATCGGCTCGGCCAGGAACGCGGCCAGGCTGCCGACCGACTGCGCGTCGATCAGCTCGAACCCGAAGTCCAGCTGACGGCGCCAATCCAGCTCGCCGGAAGCGTCGGTGAAGTCCGGGCGGTACGCGTTCGGCACCGGGATGGCGAAGTTGCCGGGTGCGGCCGGCCCGTACCCGCGACGGCCCGCGCTGTAGGTCGCGCTCGCCGCCGCCTGCGTCATGCCGTGCCAGGACCGCGCGAACGAGACGATCTCGTGCTTGCCGGTGACCAGCTTGGCCATCCGGACGGCGGCCTCGTTCGACTCGGCGCCCGTGGTCAGCAGCAACGCCTTCTCCAGCGGCGCCGGCAGCGTCTCGGCCAGCCGCCGGGCCAGGTCGACGACCGGGCGGCTGAGCATGCCGCTGAAGAGGTGGTCGAGCTTGCCGACCTGCCGCCGGACGGTCTCGACGATTTCGGGGTGCCCGTGGCCGAGGATGGCGCTCATCTGGCCGGACGTGAAGTCCAGGATCCGGCGGCCGTCCTCGGTGAAGACGAAGCTGCCTTCGGCGTGGTCGATGATCTCGTGGGTGAAGGCGCCGCCGTACCGCACGAGGTGCCGGTCGACGTCGGCCCAGAAGGTGTCAGCCATGCCAACGACGTTAAGTCCGCCCCGAGCGACACGTCCAGCTCACAATTCCGGCTGTCCTGTTCGGATTTTCCGTACAACAATGGGGCAATGCTGAACCCGTGGCGCCTGAGGCTGCTGAGCCGGCTCGACACGCTGGGCACGGTCCGCGCGGTGGCGCAGGACGCCAACCTGAGCGCGTCGAGCGTGTCGCAGCAACTGGCCGTGCTCGAAGCGGAAACCCGCACCCAGCTGCTGGAACGCACCGGCCGCCGGGTCCGGCTGACCCCGGCGGGCCTGATGCTGGCGCGGCGCGCGCGGGCGATCCTCGACCACATGGACACGGTCGAGGCGGAGCTGCGCGGCCTCGGCGAAGAGCCGGTCGGCCTGGTCAGGTTGGGTGCGTTCCAGAGCGCGATCCACACGATGGCGGTCCCGGCGGTGACGCGGCTGGCCGGCGCGTACCCGCACCTGGAGGTCGAGCTGCTGGAGCTGGAGCCGCACGAGAGCATCCCGGCCCTGCGCGGCGGCGACGCGGACGTGATCATCACGACGACCGACTTCGTCCAGCTGCCCTTGGGCCCGGACCTGGACATCGTCCCGCTGGCGACGGACCCGATCGTGCTGGTGACGTCTTCGGAAGGTGCCCGCGGCCCAGCGGACCTGTCGGCGTACGCGGACTCGCCGTGGGCGCTGGACGTGCCGCAGTCGTACATGGCGGAGCTGACGCTGCGGCTGTGCCGCGAGTCGGGCTTCGAGCCGCGGGTGGCGTGCCGGTTCAGCAACTACTTGATGACGTTGCAGCACGTGGAGGCGGGGTTGTCGATCGCGTTGCTGCCCCTGCTGGCGGTGGACCGCCGCTACCGGGTGACGACACGCGAGCTGGCGACACCGGTGACGCGCACGATCGCGGCGGTGGTGCGGAGAGGATCGCCGTTGCGCGCGGCGGTGAACGTGGTCCTCGAAGCGCTGCGGCAGCAGCCTGACCTGCCGGCACTGGCCGAATGGACCGACGGCGGCGCAGACTGATCCCGTGCGGGTGGCGATCAGGGTCGCCGGGGTGGTGCAGGGCGTCGGGTTCCGGCCCTTCGTCCATCGGCTCGCGCGGGGGCTCGGGGGGTTCGTCGGGAACGACTCGCACGGCGTGTTCATCGAGGTCGAGGGCACGCGCGCCCAGGTCGCCGCCTTCGTCGACGCGCTGCGGAAACCTCCGCCGCTGGCGGTGCTCGACGAGGTCCGCGTGCGCGAGATTCCCGAGCGGGGGGAGACCGGGTTCCGGATCGTCGAAAGCCCGCGGGACGGCGCCGCCGACACGCTCGTCTCCGCCGACTCGGCCACCTGTGACGACTGCCTTCGCGAACTGCGCGACCCCCGGGACCGGCGGTTCCGGTACCCCTTCGTCAACTGCACCGACTGCGGGCCGCGGTTCACGATCGTCACCGGCGTCCCGTACGACCGGCCGTTCACCACCATGGCCGGCTTCGCGATGTGCGCCGAGTGCGAGCAGGAGTACGAAGACCCGGCCGACCGGCGGTTCCACGCCCAGCCCGTCTGCTGCCCGGCCTGCGGGCCCACTCTGCGGTTCGAACCCGGCGGCGGGCCGGCGATCGAGAACGCCGCCGAAGCGCTGCGAAACGGTGCCGTGGTGGCCGTCAAAGGCCTCGGTGGCTATCACCTCGCCGTCGGCGCGCGGCACGAGGAAGCCGCACGGAAGCTGCGGGCGCGGAAACACCGGGAGGACAAGCCTTTCGCCGTGATGGTGGCCGATTTGAGCCAGGCGAGGGAGCTGGCCGAGGTCGACGCGGAGGCCGCAGACGTGCTCAGCGGCCGACGGCGGCCCATCGTGTTGCTGCCTTCCCGGAAGAACCTCGCCGACGCCGTCGCGCCCGGGAACCGGCGGATCGGGCTCATGCTGCCCTACACCCCGCTGCACCATCTGCTGCTCGAACAGACCGGCCCCATCGTGCTGACCAGTGCGAACGTCTCCGACGAGCCCATCGTCCACCGCGACGAAGACCTGCACAGGCTCGAGAACATCGCCGACGCCTTCCTCACCCACGACCGGCCGATCCACGTCCGGACCGACGACTCCGTCGTGCGGATCACCCGCGGAAAGCCCCAGCTGCAGCGACGTTCCAGGGGTTACGCACCCGAGCCCGTCCGGCTCGAAACGCACAGGCACCTCCTCGGCTGCGGTGCCGAACTCAAGAACACCTTCTGCCTCGCCAAAGGCCACCACGCCTTCGTCTCGCACCACATCGGCGACCTCGAAAACTACGAGACCTTCAAGGCCTTCACCGAGGGCATCGAGCACTTCAAACGCCTCTTCGACGTCGACCCCGTGCTGATCGCACACGACCTGCACCCCGAGTACCTCTCCACGAAATACGCCCTCGACCAGGACGTCGAGCTGCTGGGGGTGCAGCACCACCACGCCCACATCGCCGCCTGCCTGGCCGACAACGACCACCGCGAACCGGTGCTCGGCGTCGCCTTCGACGGCGCCGGTTTCGGCCCCGACGGCACCATCTGGGGCGGCGAGCTCCTCCTCGCCGACCTGACGGGCTACCGGCGCCTCAGCCACCTGCGCACCATCGCCATGCCCGGTGGCGCACAGGCCATCCGGCAGCCGTGGCGGATGGCCGCGTCCTATGTGGACGAACTCGGTGGTCCGGCGCGCGAAGACGTCGTCAAGCTCAAGCGCAGCGGCCTCAACTCGCCGTTGACGTCCAGTGCCGGCCGGCTCTTCGACGCGGCTGCCGCGCTCCTCGGCGTCCGGGACACCATCACCTACGAGGGCCAGGCCGCCATCGAGCTGGAACAGCTGGCCGATCCGGCCGAAACGACCGCCTACCCCGCGCGGATCGACGACGTGATCCACGGCGAGGACCTCATCGCCGCGCTGCTGGACGACCGGAGCGCGAAGCCGATCAGGGCCGCGAGGTTCCACAACGGCGTGGCCGACGCGATCGTGCGGGCCTGCGACCGCTGGCGGGACCACAGCGACACCGTCGCGCTCTCCGGCGGCGTGTTCCAGAACGTCCTGCTGCTCGACCGGACCGTCGAAGGCCTCGAAAGCGAAGGGTTCCGCGTCCTGACCCACCGGATGGTGCCGACGAACGACGGCGGGATCAGCTTCGGCCAGGTCGCCGTAGCCAGTCGTACCACTCGCTGAGCCCGTCCCCGCGAGTGGCGCTGATCCGGAGGACGGCAGCCGTGGGGTTCACGCGCCGGACGTCCCGCTCGAACTCGGCGACGTCGAAGTCCACGTACGGCAGCAGGTCGACCTTGTTCAGCAGCACCAGGTCCGTCGCGGCGAACATGTGCGGGTACTTCACCGGCTTCCCGGGCCCCTCGGTCACCGAGAGGATCACCACGCGCGCCGCCTCGCCGAGGTCGAACAACGCCGGGCACACCAGGTTTCCGACGTTCTCGATGAACAACGTCGAACCCCGGGCCGGCGCGAGTGAATGCAGGGCCCGGTGCAGCATCGACGCGTCCAGGTGACAACCCGCGCCGGTGTTGATCTGGACCACCGGCGCGCCCGTCGCCTTGATGCGCTCGGCGTCGAGCAGCGTTTCCTGGTCACCCTCGACCACCGCGCACGGCGTCTCGAGGACGCGGATCGTGCGCTCCAGCAACGTCGTCTTGCCCGCGCCCGGCGAACTCATCAGGTTGATCGCGAAGACGTCGGAAGACCGCAGGTGCGACCGGTTGTGCGACGCCAGTTCGTCGTTCTTCGCCAGGATGTCCTGCTCCAGGACCACCGTGTGCGTGTGGTCGGTGATCCGGACTTCCGCGTCCGAGCAGCCGCAGGTGTCACACATGACTGACCTCCACCGAGGCGATCCGCAGTTCCCGCCCCGCCAGCACCGCCGCGTTGGCGCTGCCGCAGGGGCACAGCACGATGAAGTCGTCGAGGCCGAACTCCGCGCCGCAGTCGTGGCAGCGGGCCCGGCCCGCCGGCTCGGCGATGTCCAGCCGCGCGCCTTCCAGGGACGTCCCCGTGCACAGGACGTCGAAGCAGAACCGGACGCTGTCCGGCACCACCCCCGACAACCGCCCGATCTCGAGCCGGACGCACGACACCGCCGCGTCGCCGAGGCGCGCGACGATCGCGTCGACGACCGACTGCGTGATCGCCATTTCGTGCACTAGCAGATCCTCGGCAGCGGGTCCCCGACCAGCAGGTCGACGATCCGGGTGCCGCCGAACGCGGTGTTCAGCAGCACGATCCCCGGCGGGTCGTCGGCGACGCGGCCGATCACCGCGGCGTCCGCGCCGAGCGGGTGCGCGCGCAACGCGGCCAGCGCGTCGGAGGCCTGAGCACCGTCCACGACGACCACGATCCGGCCTTCGCAGGCCACGTACAGCGGGTCGATGCCCAGCAGCTCGGACGCGCCGCGGACCTCGTCGCGGACCGGGACGGCGTTTTCGTCGACGACCACCGCGACCTCAGCGGCCTTCGCGATTTCGTTGAGGATCGTCGCGACGCCGCCGCGGGTCGCGTCCCGCATCGCGCGCACGCCGGGCACCGCGGCCAGCAGCCCGGCCACGAGGTCGTGCACCGGCGCGGTGTCGGACGCGAGGTCGGCGTCGATGTCCAGCTCGCCGCGGGCCAGCATGATCGTGACGCCGTGGTCACCGATCGGCCCGGAAACGAGGACGGCGTCTCCGGGCTTCACGGTGGCCACGCCGAGGCCCGTGCGGATGAGCACCCCGACCCCGGCCGTGTTGACGTACACGCCGTCGGCTTTGCCGCGCTGGACGACTTTCGTGTCCCCGGTGACGATCTGGACGCCGGCTTCGAGAGCGGCCGTCTTCATCGAATCGACGATCTTCAGCAGGTCCTCGACCGGAAAACCTTCTTCGAGGATGAACCCCGCGGTCAGGTACAGCGGCCGGGCACCGGCGACGGCGAGGTCGTTGACCGTGCCGTTGACCGCGAGGTCGCCGATGTTCCCGCCGGGGAAGAACAGCGGCGAGACGACGTAGGAGTCCGTGGTCAACGCCAGCCGCGCGTCGCCGATCGTCAAGGACGCCGCGTCTTCGAGGGGTTCGAGCAGCGGGTTGCGGAACGCGTCGAGGAACACGGCCTCGATCAACGTGTGCGTCGACTTGCCACCGGCGCCGTGCGACAGCGTGATGCGCTCCTCGCGCACCTTCGCGCGCCGGCGCCTCGCCCGTTCGATGCGGTCGAGGACCTGCTGCTCGCGTTCGGTGGTCGTCATGCGCGGCTCGCCTCCCGGACGCGCTGCCTGCTGAAGCGGCCGAAGTTGTAGTACGCCGCGCAGGCGCCTTCCGGCGAGACCATGCACGTCCCGATCGGCGTCTCCGGCGTGCACGCGGTGCCGAACACCTTGCACTCCCACGGCTTCAGCACGCCCTTGAGCACCTCACCGCACTGGCACGCCTTCGGGTCGGCGACGCGCAGTCCGGGGATCTCGAAGATGCGTTCGGCGTCGAACTTCGCATACTTCGCGCGGATCGCCATGGCCGAGTGCGTGATGAACCCGAGGCCACGCCACTCGAAGTACGGCCGCAGCTCCATGACCTCGTTGATGGCCTTCAACGCGACGATGTTCCCGTTCCACGGCACGACCCGGGAGTACTGGTTCTCGACTTCCGAGCGCCCCGAAGACAGCTGCAGCATCAACATGTAGATCGACTGCAGGATGTCCAGGGGCTCGAACCCGGCCACGACGACGGGCTTGCCGTAGTCGCGCGCGATGAACTCGTACGGCCGGCAGCCGATCACCGTCGACACGTGACCCGGGCCGATGAAGCCGTCGAGCCGCAGGTCGGGGGAGTCGAGGATGGCCTTGATCGCCGGGATGATCGTGACGTGGTTGCCGAACACGGAGAAGTTCTCGATGCCCTCGGCGGCCGCGCGCAGCAGCGTCATCGCGGTGGACGGCGTCGTCGTCTCGAACCCGATGGCCATGAACACGACCCGCAGGTCCGGGTTCTGCCGCGCGATCTTCAGCGAGTCCAGCGGCGAGTAGACCATCCGGATGTTCGTGCCCTCGGCGTTGGAGTCGAAGAAGTTCCCGCCGGAGCCGGGCACGCGCATCATGTCGCCGAACGACGTCATGAGCACGCCGGGCTGCCGGGCGATGTGGATGGCGTCGTCGATGCGGCCCATCGGGATCACGCACACCGGACAGCCCGGCCCGTGCACCAACGTGATGCTTTCGGGCAGGTAGTCCTCGAGGCCGTGCTTGTAGATGGTGTGCGTGTGCCCGCCGCAGACCTCCATGAACTTGTAGTGGCGGCCCGGCTCGCACAACGACGTGATCTTCGCGGACAGTGCCCGCGCCTTCTCGGCGTCGCGGAACTCGTCGACGAAACGCATGACGACTCCTATTCGATCCGGGATTCCAGTAACGCGGCCATTTCGTCCTCGTACGCCTTGCCGATGCTCTCGAGGAAGTCCAGGGCGGCCGCGGCCTCCTGCTCGTCTATTTTGGACAGTGCGAAGCCGACGTGGATGAGAACCCACTCGCCTGGCGCCGGCGGGTCGTCTTCGAGCAGGCCGATGTTGATGGTCCGCTTGACGCCGCTGACCGAGACTTTCGCGAGGTCCGGGCGCTCCTCGCTGATTTCGATGACCTCACCCGGGATGCCGAGGCACACGGCCGTCACATCCGGCTCATCTCGAGGTACCGCCGGATGTCGGGTTCGACCTGCTTCACCAGCCAGGTCACCCCGCCGAACAGCACGGCCAGGAACAGCAGGCGCTTCATCTCAGACCTCCGTCTTTTCCTTGAGCGGCAGCTGCGGGCTGGTGCCCCAGGCGAGTTCGGTGACGGCGCGCACCGCCGCCGGGATGGCGGCTTCGACCTCGGGGGACAACCCGATCCCTTCGTCGAGGCAGGCCGGTTCGCAGCCGACGAGCAGGACGCGCCCGGCGTCGCCGCCGAGCAACCCGAGCAGCCGGAACACCGCGTCCGGCCGCATGCCGTGCGCGTCGATCGAGGACTCCGTCGCGAGGTCCTCGGTGTCGGCCTCGATCAGCGAGAGGGTCCCGGCCGGCCGGCCGTGCGGGGTGGCGTCGAGCAGGATCGTCGTGTCGTAGCCGCCCAGCAGGTCGTAGGCGAGGTGCATCCCGGCGATGCCGTAGTCGGCGATCTGCACCCAGGGCGGCAGGTCGGCCTGCTCCAGCTCCTTGATGACCTCCACGCCGAAGCCGTCGTCGCTCAGGAAGATGTTCCCGATGCCGGCGACCAGGACTCGTGGCCTCATTCCGCCACCTCCAGGGGTTCGATCTCGTCGGGGGAGAAGTACCGGTACCGGCCGTGCTCGTGCTGCAGGTCCGCGGCCGGGTCTTCGTCGAGCGTCACCGCCAGGTACGTGACACCGTCCACATCGGACAGCACGACCCGCACGGTGGCCGTCTTGCCGACGAGGAACATGTCCTGGGCGTCGGTCCCGCGCAGGTTCGGCCGCAGCCGGACCCGCGACCCTTCGGCGACGCGGACCCCGGCGACGACCACCGAGGGCTCGACCGGCCGGACGGACCGGACCGCGCCGTGCAGCCGTTCCAGCAGCTCGGGCGGCATCGCGTCGACGCGGTCGACGATGGCCGCCGCGCGCGGGTCGGTGGCCCGGGCCTCGCGCTTCTCCTCGTCGGTCAGCGTCATCGTGCGCAGGGTCAGGATTTCGTCGATCTCGGTGCCGTCGAAGAGGTCGCCCGGGCTTTCCGGCGCGATCGCCGGGTCGTCGTAGAGGATGATCGGCGACGCGAGCACCACCGTGCTGCGCGAGGTGTCGCCGATCAGCACCGGCCAGAGCCGTTCCTGCTTGCACGTCTCGACGGCCGGCTTCGCCCACTCCGGCGGGTCGAGCATGGACAGGAAGTGCCCGGTGTCGACGCTGAGCACCAGGTGGGCGGCGAGCAGCGCGTGCCGCAGGGCGTGCTCGCGGACGCCGTCGGAGGGCCACGACGTCGTGTTGTGCACCTCGACGCGCAGCCGGGCGCCGCCGAACGGGCCGTCGAGCGGGTCGACGCGGGCGGTGAGGACGCCGGCCAGTTCGTGCACGCGGAACGGCTCCTCGGCCGGGAGTTCCGACAGCGGCAGCTCGAAGTCGACCTCGTGCTCGACGCCTTCGTCCCACTCGGTGCCGGGCCGCGTCCGCGCACCCAGGAACCGCAGCTTGACGCGCAGGATCGTGCGTTCGAGGGGTTCGAGGACGCACTCGACGCGCGCGGAGGCGTGCTCGCCGATCTCGGCGGAGGCGTACGACGGCGGCACCAGCACGCCCCACTGCCAGCGCACGCGGTTCTTCCGCGCCGACGCCCGGTACGGGTAGAGCAGGTAGCCCTCGTAGAGCACGGCGTCACCGACCGCGCGGGCCTGGTCGAGTACGTTCACGGCCCACCCGCCAGCAGCCGCTCGACCGCCGCTTCCCAGGTGGGGATCGCGTGCTGCGCCTTGTACTTGAGCAGCGCGTCGACCGACTCGCGCGGCAGCTTGATCCACGCGACGTCCGGGAAGTAGCGGGCCATCAGCTCGTCCCAGACCGCCACCGGCATCCGGCACTCGGCCTGGGTGTGCCACGGCACCTGCTCGACCCAGAACCCCGGCCCGCCCTTGCCGAACACGGTCCCGCTGAACAGCAGCACCATCGGCACGACCCCCTCGGCGAGGGCGTGGAAGTACTTGCCCGCCGCAACTTCGAGGTCGTAGGTGCACGGCACCTCGGCGTCGACCTCGGTGGCGCCGGCGAACCCCGGCACGGTCACCGCCACCGTCGTGAACTGGAACGGCTTGAGCGTCTCGCCCCACCGGGCCCGCTCGCCGAAGAGGTGGGTGAGCAGCTCCGACTCGGCGTCGCTGTACCGGCGCCGCTGCGGCTCGATGCGGATCTGGACGCGCAGCACCATCGCGTGCACGGGCTGCCCGGACAGCTCGGAGATCCGCAGCTTGAACGCCAGCGTCGGGGACGCGGCGTACTTCAGCGGCCGGACGTCGATGCAGTCGAAGGTCAGCTCAGCCATCGGCCACGACCTCGCTGCGCTCCCGCAGGCGCGCGAAGAACCCGTCGATGGCCTCGTGCGCCTCGGTGCCGCCGTCGAAGCCGCGCCAGGTCGACCGGACGAGCCCGACCAGCTCGTAGCAGACGTCGATCGGCACCAGGAAGCACTCGAAACCGAGGTCGAGCTTGTTCAGCAGCAGCGCTTCGACGTCGTCGGCGGCGCCGGCGGCGGAGAGCAGGTCGTCGCCCGTGCCCAGCGGGAGCAGGGACTCCGTCGCGCCCGCCGGGCTCGGGTAGAACGCGACCGCGCGGTCCTGCACCGAGTTCCGGAACAGGAACGCCGTTTTGACCGGGATCCCGGCGGACTCCCACAGTTCCGGGCCCGGGCCGAAGCGCGGCATGTGCCGGAAGCGGTCCGGCACCGCGCGGTGCCGCTTCCCGCCCGCGCCGGCGTGGGTGAAGAGCAGGTAGCAGCCCCGGCAGGTGCACAGGATCGTCCGGGATTCGAGGTCGATGACGTGCCCGTGCTCGGCACCGATCGGCTCCGCGCACATCTCGCACCGCTCGCCGGGTGCGGCGCGCGGTGCGGGAGTGCGGAACCGGCGCAGACCGCCCGTCACGGGACCTCCACGGGACACGGGACCAGAGGGAGCAGCGGCCGGCCGCCCGGGCCGGCGTCTTCGGCCACGCCCTCGACGACGACGTCCGAGATCTCCGGCGCCACCTCCCGGACCACCCGCTCGATGGCGTACTTCGCGGTGACGGTCGAGGACGGGCAGCCGTCGCAGCTGCCCTGGAGCCGCAGCCGCACGACCCCGTCGTCGATCCCGACGAACTCGACGTCGCCGGCGTGCGAACCCAGGTACGGCCGGACCTTGTCGAGCGCCTCGGCGACCCGCTCGTGCGTCGACCGCGGGTGCAGGTCGTGCAGCACGAGCAGGCCGCGGACGTGGTCGTCCTCGACGAGCCGGTCCAGCAGTGGCCGGTCGATGGCTTCGACGATCCGGGCCAGGCCGGCGCCGTAGAACTCGAGCAGCGTGTGGACGAGCTCCTCGGCGAGTTCGGCGTCCGCGCCGGAGAACTCGCCCAGCAGCCGCTCGATGCGCTCGCCGACGCGGTCGACTTCCGTCATCAGCCGAGCTCCCCGCCGAACGCGTGCGGGGTGTGCAGCCGTTCCAGGACCTTGCCCTTGCCGGTGTACATGTGGACGCCGCAGGGCAGGCACGGGTCGAAGCTGCGGACCGCGCGCATGATGTCGATGCCCTTGAAGTTCTCCTGGCTGTTCTCCTCGAAGATCGGCGTGTTCTGCACGGCGTCCTCGTACGGCCCCGGCGTGCCGAAGCTGTCGCGGACGCTGCCGTTCCACGGCGTCGGCGGGTACGGGTGGTAGTTCGCGATCTTGCCGCCCTTGATCACCATGTGGTGCGAGAGCACACCGCGCACCGCTTCGGTGAAGCCGCAGCTCACGCCCTCGTCCGGGACCTTGAACGGCTCCCACGTCTTGGTGTTGCCCTGGCGGACCTCACCGAGGGCCTGGTCGGCGAAGTGCAGCGCCAACGCGGCCGAGTACGCCTGGAAGTACGTCCGCGCGCGGTTGCGCTCGAGCGCGTTGCTCCAGCGCGGGATCTTCCACTCGAACTCGACCTCGGGCTTGGTCGCCGTGCGCGGCAGCGTGATCTTGACGCTGTGGCCGGTCGACTTCAGGTACGGCGTGTCGACGAGCCCGGCCAGCGCCGTCACCCACAGGCGCGCGATCGGGCCGCCGCCGGTGTCGAGCGCGAGGTGGTCCTTGCCGTCGAACCAGCGCGGCGACATCGTCCACGAGTACTTGCTGTCGAAGTCGCGCTTCGCCGGGCGCGGGATGGTGTGCTGGTTCCACGGGTGGCGCTGGTCGACCGGGTTGCCCAGCGGGTCGTGGGTGACGAACATGGGCTGGTCGGCCCAGTCTTCGTAGAACGAGCTGCCGAGCAGGATCCGGATGCCGAGGTTGATGTCGAGCAGGCTGGTCGTGACGAGCTCGCCGTCGACGACGACACCCGGCGTCACGAACATCTTGCGGCCCCAGGCCTCCATGTTCTCGTAGGTGAAGTCGCAGTGCTCGGGGTCGTTGAGGCTGCCCCAGCAGCCGAGCAGGATCCGGCGGCGCCCGACCTCTTCGTAGCCGGGGATGGCTTCGTAGAAGAAGTCGAAGAGGTCGTCGTGCATCGGCAGGCAGCGCTTCATGAACTCGACGTAGCGCATCAGCCGGGTCAGGTAGTCGGTGAACAGCTGCACGGTCGCGACCGTGCCGACGCCGCCGGGGTACAACGTGGACGGGTGGACGTGCCGGCCTTCCATCAGGCAGAACATCTCGCGCGTGCTGCGGGAGACCTGCAGGGCCTCGCGGTAGAACTCGCCTTCGAGCGGGTTCAGCGAGCGCATGATGTCGCCGATGGTGCGGTAGCCGTGGTCGCGCGCGTGCGGTGCTTCGGTCCGGTTGGCCTGCTCCAGGACGCCGGGGTTGGTCTCGGCGACCATCTTCTCGCAGTAGTCGACCCCGACCAGGTTCTCCTGGAAGATGTTGTGGTCGAACATGTACTCGGCGGCCTCGCCGAGGTTGATGATCCACTCGCCGAGGTGCGGCGGGCGGACGCCGTAGGCCATGTTCTGGTTGTAGACCGAGCAGGTCGCGTGGTTGTCGCCGCAGATGCCGCAGATCCGGCTGGTGATGAAGTGCGCGTCGCGCGGGTCCTTGCCCTTCATGAAGATGCTGTAGCCGCGGAAGACCGACGACGTGCTGTGGCACTCGACGACCTTCTTCTGCGCCCAGTCGATCTTCGTGTAGATGCCGAGGCTGCCGACGATCCGGGTGATCGGGTCCCACGCCATCTCGACGAGGTCGGTCTTTTCCTTCATCTCGGTCATGACCGCGCCCCTGACTGGTAGCCGGTGTCGAGCTTGCTGCCCTTGTGCCGCCACTTCGGTTCGGTGTCGGCCTTGCGCTCGGTGATCTTCCGCAGCCGGCGGATCACCGACCCGTACGCGCCGCTGGCCAGCGACGAGACCTGCGCGCCGGGCGGTTCGTCCATGAACGGCATGAACTTGTCCGGGAAGCCCGGCATGGTGCAGCCGATGCAGATCCCGCCGACGTTCGGGCAGCCGCCGACGCCGTTGATCCAGCCCCGCTTGGGCACGTTGCACTTCACGACCGGGCCCCAGCAGCCCAGCTTGACCAGGCACTTCGGGGAGCCGTACTCGCTCGCGAACTCGCCCTGCTCGTAGTAGCCGCCGCGGTCGCAGCCCTCGTGCACGGTCGCGCCGAAGAGCCACTGCGGCCGCAGGTGGTCGTCGAGCGGGATCATCGGCGCCTGCCCGGCGGCCTGGTAGAGCAGGTAGGTGATGGTCTCGGACAGGTTGTCCGGGTGGGTCGGGCAGCCGGGCACGCAGACGATCGGGATGCCGGCGCCGGACTTCCAGTCCCAGCCGAGGTAGTCGGGCACGCCCATGGCGCCGGTCGGGTTGCCCTCCATCGCGTGGATGCCGCCGTAGGTGGCGCAGGTGCCGACGGCCAGGACCGCGAGTGCCTTGGGCGTCAGGCGGTCGAGCCATTCGCTGGTCGTCATCGGCTGGCCGGTCTCGGGGTTGTTGCCGAACCCGCACCAGTAGCCCTCGTCCTTGATCGCCTCGTTCGGGATCGAGCCCTCGACGACCAGCACGAACGGCTCCAGCTCACCGCGGTCGGCTTTGTAGAACCACTCGATGAACGTGTCGGCCCCCTTGTCGGGGCCGCATTCGAAGTCGATCAGCGGCCAGTGGACCGCGATCTTGGGCAGGCCGGGCAGAGCCCCGAGGACGATCTCCTCGATGCTCGGCTGGGTGGCGGCGGTCAGTGCGACGGAGTCGCCGTCGCAGGACAGGCCGGCGTTGATCCAGAGGATGTGGATGGGCTGCTCTTCGGTCTCTTCAGCGTGCGTCACGGCTGATCACCCTTGGCGAGGTCGTCGAGCGCGCCGAGGGTCAGCTCCCACAGCGCGTGGTAGAGGGTCGTCTGGGCTTCCTGGATGCGGTGCACGGACGGGGAGGGGACGACGAAGAGGTGGTCGATGCTGTCGAGCTCGGCCATCTTCCCGCCGTCGTAGCCGGCGATGCCGACGGTCACCACGCCGCGCCGGGCGGCTTCGTCGAAGGCGCGCAGCAGGTTCGCGGAGTTCCCGCTGGTGGACAGGCCCACGGCGATGTCGCCGGGACGTCCGAACGCGCCGATCTGGCGGGCGAACACGACGTCGAACCCGATGTCGTTGGACAGGGCGGTGACCACCGCGATGTCGTTCGTCAACCCGAAGGCGGGCAACGGTTTCGCGTCGCCCGCCGGGCTGAGGAACAGGCTGGCGAGGTCCTGGGCGTCGGTCGAGCTGCCGCCGTTGCCGAAGGCGAGCAGCCGGCCGCCACCGCGGAACGCGCGCGCCATGTCCTGCGCGCACGCGAACAAGCGGTCGCGGTCGGCTGCGAGGACGTCGCCGCGCAGGGCGACGATCTCGCGCACCTTGTCCACTGTGGACTGTTCGACCTGGCGGAGGACGGCGTCGACGTCGCTTTCACCCGAGTACAGGAACGGGTACAGCGCTTCGAGACCGTCGGCGACGGGGTGTTCCCGCGTCATTCCGGATCTCCCGCGGCTAGGAGTTCTCCAAGCGTGCGATGGCTTCCCCGGCGTGCACCAGGATGCGGTCGCCGACGCCGGCCTCGACCAGCGCCACACTGACCTCTTCCCGGGTGGATCCGGTGTCCACGACAGCGAGCTCGTCTGCGAGGAGCTCGACCACGGTCACCTCGACCGCGGTGTCGGAGCAGGTGATGCACACCCCGTCGTGACAGGCGGGGCCGGCCGCTCTGTCGGCGCCATCGGCGTTCACGACGCCACCTCCGGGGTCAGCACGCCGGGTTGCTCGAAGAAGACGTGCACCAGCTCCCACAGCACGTGGTAGGTGGTCACGTGGACCTCCTTGACGACCCGCGGGTCGGTCGAGCGGGCGATGAGGACGTGGTCGAGGCCGGGTGTCCGGGCGATCGCGCCGCCGTCGCCGCCGGTCAGCGCGACGGTGAGCATCCCGAGGTCCCGGGCCGTTTCGAGGGCGCGGCGGACGTTCGCGCAGTCGCCGTCGGTGGAGATGCCCAGCGCGATGTCGGCCGGGTCGCCGATGATCCGCAGCTGGTGGGCGAAGACGTCCTCGAGGCCGGCGCGGTTGGCGACGCCGGTGACCGTCGCGACGTCGGCGGTCAGCGAGAGCGCCGGCAGCGCGCGCTTGCCGACGATCACCGGGTGGACGAACTCGACCGCCACGTGCTGGGCGTCGGTGCTGGGACCGCCGTTGCCGAAGACGACGAGCTTGCCGCCGCGGTGGAAGCGCCGCGCCATGCCGTGGCACGCCTCGGCCACCGTCCTGGCGTCGTCGGCCAGGGCGAGCACAGGGGCCTTGCGGCGCTCGAAGAGCGCGTCGACGGAGTCCGGCTGATTCGGTGACCACGACATCGCGGCACTTCCTCGGGGCAGCTGCTCGGCGGTGGGAGCGCACCCCAGGTTAGAACTGTGAGTTGGATCACACAATAGATCGATCGGTCAGAAGTGGTGCTCTCGGTCGTCCTGGAGGTGCTCCGCACGGGCGAGCCACTGCTCCGCCTCATGGGCGGCTCCGCGCGACCGCAGCATCCGGGCCAGGCTGAGCATGCCCTGGACGTCGCCGGTGTCGGCGGCCCGGCGGAACCACCGCTCGGCCTCGGCGAGGTCGTCCCGGTGCTCGGCGAGGTGCCCGAGGTTGGTAAGCGCGGGGACGCTGCCGTGCTCGGCGGCCTTGCGGTACCAGGCCGCGGCCTCGCCCTCGTCGCCGCGGTTGCGGGCCAGCACGCCGAGGTTGGTCATCGCGGCCGGGTCGCCGCGCTCGGCCGCGTCGAGGTACCAGTTCTCGGCTTCTTCGAGGTCACCGCGGCGGTGCAGCAGCAGCCCGAGCCGGACGATCGCCTCGACGTGCCCGCCGGCGGCGCCCTGGCGGTACCACGACTCGGCGTCGCCGGGGCGGCCGAGCCGTTCGGCCTGCCGGCCCAGCTGGCAGGTGGCGGCGAGGTCGCCGGCCAGCACGGCCGAGCGCCACCAGCGGGAAGCTTCGGCGGCCTGCCCGCGGTCGCGCAGCACGACGCCCAGGTCGATCATCGCGCTCGTGACCCCGGCGTCGGCGGCCTGCCGCAGCCACGTCTCGGCCTCGTCGGTCCGCCCCTGCTCACGCAGCAGGTGCCCGAGCGCGGCGATCGAGGTCAGGTCGCCGGTACGGGCTGCCTCGCCGTACCAGTGCTGGGCGTCTTCGCGCTTGCCGCGCCGCTCGTAGGAGCGGGCGAGGTTCAGCATCCCGTGCGGCTCGCCGGCCAGGGCGGCCTCGTGGTACCAGCGCTCGGCCTCCTCCTGCGCGCCGCGGTCGGCGAGCAGGTGCGCGAGCGACGTCATCGAGACGCGGTCGCCGCCCATCGCGGCCTTGCGGAACCACGACTCGGCCTCGGCCAGGTTCCCCTGCTCGCGCATGGCGGAGCCCATCCTGGCCATGGCGACCACGTTGCCGCCTTCCGCGGCTTTGCGCTGGAAGAACTCGTCGAACTTCTTGAGCCGGCCGGGCATCGGCTGCTCCCTCCGGATGGGTCCTGCTCCGGTAGTCGCAGATGATCGGCTCGGTGTGACACCCCTGCCGTGGGTGGGCGAGGTCACATTCGCGCCAGGTCGTCGTGTCGGCGCGGTTTTCCCAGGCCGGCAGGGGTGAGACTACGCCGCGCTCAGGTGAATTCGAGAGGAGAAAATGGTGGCGGCCCGCGGCTTTCGGCTCAGCGTGACCCAACGATCTCTGCTGGTAGTCGCGATCCTGGCGGTCGCCTTCTTCGGGTACTGGGCGACGAGAAGCTCCGGCGCGACCCCGCCGCCTTCGTCGTCCTCCTCGGCACCGGTTCCGGTCGGCGCGGCCGACGCGCAGAAGCAGCTCGGCGAGCTGACCATCGCCGCGCGGACGTCCATGGACGGCTACTCGCGTGAGAAGTTCCCGCACTGGGACAGCCAGGGGTCAGGCTGTGACACCCGCGAAGTCGTCCTGAAGCGCGCGGGCAAGGACGTCAAGACCGACAAGGACTGCAAGGCGACGTCCGGGACGTGGACGAGCGTCTACGACGACGAGACGTGGACCAAGGCGACCGACCTCGACATCGACCACATGGTCCCGCTCGGGCAGGCGTGGGCCAGCGGCGCGAAGACGTGGACGACGGAGAAGCGCGAGCAGTTCGCGAACGACCTCACGCGGCCGCAGCTGTTCGCCGTCACCGACAACCTCAACCAGCAGAAGAGCGACAAGGCGCCGGACCAGTGGAAGCCGCCGCTCGTGGCGTTCTGGTGCACCTACGCGACCGACTGGATCGTGGTGAAGCACTACTACGGCCTGACGATCACCGAAGGCGAGAAAACCGCCTTGACGGACATGCTGCGGCGCTGCTGAGCTGACCGGCATGACGACCTTCGCGCTGATCCACGGGGGCGGCGGCAGCGGGTGGGACTTCCACCTGCTCGGCCCGGAACTGGAGGCGCGCGGCCACGGCTTCGTCGCGCCGGACCTGCCGATCACGGACCCGTCGGCGGGGCTGTCGTCGTTCGTGGACACGGTCTTGGCGGCCTTGGGCGACGCTTCGGACGTCGCCGTCGTCGGACACTCGTACGGCGGGTTCACGGCGCCGCTGGTCGCGTCGAAGGTGCGGGCGCGGCTGCTGGTCTACCTGGCCGGGATGATCCCGGCGCCGGGGGAGCCGCCGGGCCAGTGGTGGTCCAACACGGATTTTTCCGCGCCCTCGGGGCTCACGGAGATCGAGACGTTCTTCAACGGCGTCGACCCGGCGCTCGCCGCGGAAGGCATGGCGCACGGGCGCGAGCAGGTGAGCCGCGAGGGCGAGGACTCGTGGCCGCTGCCGGCCCACCCGGACGTCCCGACGCGGGTGCTCCTGTGCCGCGACGACCGGTTCTTCACGCCGGACTTCCAGCGCCGGGTGGCCCGGGAGCGCTTGGGTCTGACGCCGGACGAGGTCGACGGCCCGCACTGCGCCCCGCTGAGTCACCCCACGCAGATCGCCGACCGCCTGGTGAGCTACCTCGGCTGAGCCGATCGGGGTACCGGAAAACTTAAAGGTCTAGACCTATTGACTGGGTGGTCCAGGCCACTTAACGTCAGTTCCGCGGCGAACCCGCACCTCCCCACCTGCGTCACCTCCACCCCGGTCCCCACCATGGAGGTCTCCTCGTCATGCGCTTCGCCAGGGTCCTCGCGCTGGCGGCCTTCGCCGCCGGCAGCGTGCTCGTCGCTCCCGCCGCGTCCGCGGCCACCCTTCCCGCCTGTCAGCACTTCTACCCAGGCACCATTCCGGACCGCCCGGTCACCGGCGGCCACGGCCCCGGCACGCTCGTCGGCGCCGTCGACGTCACCAACCGCCTGCCCGCGCCCGGCTCGGTCAGCGGCGGCCTCGGCAGCGACGGCAAGGTCACCTTCACCTTCGCCCGCGTCTCCGGCGCGAAGGCCTACCGCGCGTTCCGCAACGGCCAGGCCCTGCAGTGGATCAGCGACTGGGGCCAGCCGACGCTCACCGTCACCGACGCGAGCCCGTGCCAGAACGCGAACTACCAGCTCTACGCGATGACGGCGGAGGACAACTCGCCCGGCTCGCTCGGCCAGATCTCGACGGCGTACCGCCTCGACGGCGCCAACCACCTCGCCACCTACCGGATCCCGGCCGGCACCACGCTGAACTACCGCGTCACGTCCTACAACGACGTCGCCCAGACGGCGCTGGGCTACAGCGCCGGGCCGGGCTTCTGCGCGGTCGACGCCCGGAACATCCCGTGGGGCACCCGGTTCTCCGTCCCGGGCTACGGCGAGTGCTACGCGGCCGACATCGGCAGCTGGATCAAGGACGACATCGTCGACGTCTGGCTGCCCGGCTCGCAGGCCGACGCCTGGGGCATCCAGCGGCTCACCCTGACCGTGCGCTGAGGGAGACGTCATGAAAGCCAAGCTCGCGCTCGCCGCGACGATCCTCTCGGTGGCGACGGTCTTCGTCGTCGCCCCGGCGGACGCCGCCACCGCACCCTCGGCGGCGTTCGCCAAGGACTCCGACTGGGGCTCCGGCTACCAGGCGAAGTACACGATCAGCGCGGGCACGTCCGCGCTGACGAGCTGGAAGCTGGAGTTCGACCTGCCGGCCGGCACGTCGCTCGGGTCCTATTGGGACGCGCTCGACACACCGAGCGGGCCCCACCACTCGTTCGCCAACCGCGAGTACAACGGCTCGGTCGCCGCCGGCGCGTCGACGAGCTTCGGGTTCCTGGTCAGCGGCAGCGGCTTGCCCGCGAACTGCAAGCTGAACGGCCAGCCGTGCGCGGGCGGCACCACACCCACGACCACTCCGACGACGCCGCCCACGACCACCACTACGACCACCACGCCTCCCACCGGCGGGAGCGCGCGGGTGTCGCCGTACATCGACATCACGATGGCGACGCCGTCGCTGGTGTCGGTGGCGAACGCGACGGGCCAGAAGAACTTCACGCTCGCCTTCGCACTGGGCAGCAGCCTCGGCTGCGACCCGCAGTGGGGCGGCACGGTCCCGCTGCTGGACTCCCGGATCATCAACGACGTCACCGCGTTGCGCTCGCTCGGCGGCGGTGTGACGGTGGCTTCCGGTGGGGCGCTGGGCCCGTACCTGGAGAACGTCTGCGGCTCGGTGGACGCGCTGTACAACGCGTACGTGAAGACGCTGGACGCGGTGGGCAGCAACAGCCTGGACGTCGACGTCGAGGCGTCGATCCCGACGGCGATGGTCAACCAGGCGCTCCTGCGGTTGCAGCAGCAGCGCGGCACGCACGTCAGCTACACGATGCGGATCCAGGGCCAGGACTACGGGATGGACCCGTTCTCGGTGTCGATCCTGCAGGACGCGGCTTCGCGCGGGCTGAACGTGGTGGTCAACCCGATGCTGATGGACTTCGGCTACAGCGGCTCGTGGGGCGACGCGCTGGTGTCGGCGGCCAACGCGACGCTGGGTCAGATGAAGACGATCTGGCCGTCGAAGTCCGACGCGCAGATCAAGGCGTCGCTGGGCTTGACCCCGATGATCGGCCGCAACGACACGGGCTCGGTGACGGACCAGGCGGCGGCGCGTCAGCTACTGGCGTACGCGCAGGCGAACCACGTGGCGAGCATCGGCTTCTGGTCCGCGGGCCGCGACAACGGAGGCTGCCCGGGCGGCGGAGCGGTGGCGACGTGCTCGGGGATTTCGCAGTCGCTGTACGAGTTCACGAACATCTTCAAGGCGTACACGGGCTGAGCCCCCAGACGGCCGCAAGGCCGTGCCGGCCTCCTTGCCGACGTCCCCAAACGCCCCGGCAAGGAGGCCTTCACGGGTGTCACCAGCGGTCGAGGTGCAGGACCTCTTCCAGCGGCTGCCGCGCGGCCGGCTTGAACGTCTCGCCCGTGTAGAACGCCGTCGGGATCAGTGCCGCCTGGTGGACGTTCTTCGGCAGCCCCAAAACCTCCGCCGCTTCCTGCTCGTACGCCAGGTGCAGCGTCGTCCACGCCGTCCCCAGCGTCACCGACCGCGCCGCCAGCATGTAGCTCCACACCGCCGGCAGCAGCGAGGCCCACAGCCCCGCCTGGTTGCCCGCGGGCAGCTCCGACGACGGCGTCTCCAGGCACGGCACCACCAGCACCGGCACGTCACCCATCCGGTCGGCCAGGTACTCGACGCTGCTGCCGACCCGCTGCTGGACCGCGGCCCGCGAAGGGTCGTCCGCGAACAGCTTCCCGGCCGCGCGGTCCGAAGACAGGTACTCGCGGCACGCCCGGCCGTAGATGTCCCCGAGCGCCGCCCGCTGGCCGGCGTCCGTGACCACCAGCCACTGCCAGCGCTGGGTGTTCGAGCCGCTCGGCGCCTGCAGGGCCACCTGCACGCAGTGTTTCACCAGGTCGAGCGGCACGGGCCGGTCGAAGTCGAGCCGCTTGCGGACGGTCCTGGTGGTCGTCAGGAGCTCTTCGGGCGTCATCATCGGCCCATCATGCCGGGACTACCAGCGATCGTGCACGAGCGGACGCACCAGCTCGTCGTACGTCTCGCGCACGCCCGCGAGCGCCTCCGAAGACAACGCCGGAAGTGCGGCCGCCGCGGTGTTCGCCGTGGCCTGTGAAGCGTTGCGCGCGCCCGGGATCACCGTGCTGACGCCGGGCTGGTCGATGATCCAGCGCAGCGCGAACTGCGCCAGCGTCTGCCCCTCGGGCACCAGCCCGCGCAGCCGCTCGACCGCCTCCAGCCCGACCTCGTAGGGCACGCCCGAGAACGTCTCGCCGACGTCGAACGCCTCGCCGTGGCGGTTGAAGTTGCGGTGGTCGTCCTTGCCGAACGTCGTCGAAGCCGTGTAGCGCCCGGACAGCAGCCCGGACGCCAGCGGCACCCGCGCGATGATCCCCGCACCCGCCTCGGCCGCCGCCGGCAGCACGCGCTCCAGCGGCTTCAACCGCAGGCAGTTCAGGATGATCTGCACCGAAGCGACGTTCGGCCGCGCCAGCGCCGTCAACGCCTCTTCGCACGTCTCGACGCTCACGCCGTACGCCTTGATCCGGCCCTCGGAAACCATCTCGTCCAGGGCGTCGTACACCGCGTCCGACGAGTACACCGCGGTCGGCGGGCAGTGCAGCTGGACCAGGTCGAGCGTGTCGACGCCGAGGTTGCGGCGCGACCGGTCGTTCCACTCGCGGAAGTTCTCGGCGACGTAGTTCTCCGGCACCTGCTCGACCCGGCGGCCCATCTTCGTCGCGACGAAGACGCCGTCACGCGAATTGGCGAACTGGCCGACCAGCCGCTCGCTGCGCCCGTCGCCGTAGACGTCCGCGGTGTCGAAGAACGTGACGCCGGCGTCGGCCGCCGCGTGCAGCACCGCCAGTGCGTCCTTTTCGTCGACTTCGCCCCAGTCCGCGCCGAGCTGCCAGCAGCCGAGCCCGACGACGGACACCTCACGGCCCAGCCGGGCGATCTTCCGGTTCTCCATGCCGCGATCCAAGCACACCTAAGATCGGCGGTCATGGCCATGACATCGGGTCCGGACGGGCTCGGGACCCGGATGCGGCACGTCCTCGAGGTCCTCGAGGGCGACGTCGCGAAGTTCCTCACCGACATCGGCCTCGGCGACTACCGCCCGCGGTACTCGGGAGTGGTGCGGGCGCTGCTCGCGCGCGGCCCGCTGGCCATCCGCGACCTCGCCGCCGAGATGGGCGTGACGCACTCGGCGGCCAGCCAGACCGTCGCGCAGATGAACCGCGCCGGCCTGGTCGGCCTGGAACCGGGCGCGGACGCCCGGCAGCGGATCGTGTCGCTCACCGAGAAGACGCGCGGCCTGCTGCCGCTGATCGAAGCGGAGTGGACGGCGACGACCGAGGCGTCGGAGGCCCTGGAAGCCGAGCTGCCCTACCCGTTGCGCGGGGTGCTCGCCGCGATCGTCGAGGCGCTGGAGCGCAAGCCGTTCCGGCAGCGGATCGCGGAGACCGCCGCCGCCCGGGAGCTCCTGGAGCCCTGATCAGCCGCCGGTGATTCGGAAGACGGCCCAGACGAACTTGCCGCCGGGGCAGCGTTCGAAGCCCCAGTCCTCCGACAACGCCTGGACCAGCACGAGCCCGCGGCTGCGCGCCTCGGCGGGCGACGGCGCCCGCAGCTCCGGCAGCAGCGGCCCGGCGTCGTGCACCCGCAGCGTCAGCCGCCCGTCGGCGTAGGCCAGCTCGAGCCGCCGCGGGCGTTCACCGTGCTCGAAGGCGTTGGTGACCAGCTCGGACGTGGCCAGCAGGACGTCGTCCAGCTGCGCCTCGCACAGCCCGGCCGCGAGCAGCGTCGAGCGGACCTCGTGGCGCGCCCGCGCCGGGGCCGTCACGTCGTCCGGGAGGGAAACCGTCAGCGGCGCGGCTTGAACAGCCGTGCGCGGCGGCATCTTCGACATCGTCATCGGTCCCCCTCCCAGTGAGTTCCGGTACCGTCCGCTTGGTACCCAAGCGGCTGAGCCGCTAATCAGGTGCCGTCGGCGAGCTCGGATTCGTCCAGGCCCGAACGCAGCTTCTTCAACGTCGCCGCGAGCAACCGCGACACCTGCATCTGGGAGACCCCGACGCGGCGCGCGATGTCCGATTGGCTCATCCCGGACCCGAACCGCAGCGCGACGATCTTGCGCTCCCGTTCGGGCAGGCTGTCCAGCATCGGTCGCAGTGCCTCGCGCAGCTCGGCCTGGCCGAGCTCGGCGTCCGGCGCCCCGAACCGCGTGTGCGCGGCGTTCTCCAGCAGGTGGTCCAGCGAAGCGCCGTACCGGCCTTGACCGGCGCGAAGGCCCTCGTAGACGTCCTCGATCGGCACGCCGAGCCGCGCGGCGATCTCACTGGGCTTCGGCGCGCGCGAAAGCTGCACCGTGAGCTCTTCGCGCGCGGCGGAGATGTTCGCGTTCAGCTCCTTGAGCCGCCGCGGCACCCGCACCGACCAGCTGTTGTCGCGGAAGTGGTGGCGCAGCTCCCCGGAGATCGTGGGGACGGCGAAGGCCAGGAAGTCCGTCCCCTGCTCGGGGTCGAACCGGTCGACGGCGTGGATCAGCCCGACCGTGGCGATCTGGACCAGGTCCTCCATCGCCTCGTCGCGGTTGCGGAACTTCCGGGCCAGGTTGCGCGCGAGCTCCAGGTGCGTGCGCACCAGCGTGTCGCGGATGCGCTCCCGCTCCGGGGAGTCCGCCGGCAGCCCGGCGAGTTGGGTGAACAGCGCGGCGACGTCGACCCCGCTGCCCCCGGCGGGGTCGGTCACGAGTCCGCCGCCTGGCTCTCCCGGACGAGGTCGACCCGGGACAGGTAGCGCCCGTCCTCGGGGGTCACCGTGCGCTCGGCCGACGTCGCGAGCGCGGTCAGCAGCTGCCACGACAGACCGCTGTCGTCTTCGTGGTCGGGTGTGTCCGAAAGCACCGAGACCGAGACCTCGATGCGCGGCCCGCTCCACGAGAAGACGCAGGTCAGCCGGCCGTCCGAAGCGGCGGGGAGAAGCAGTGAGCAGGCCTCGTCCACCGCCATCCGGAGGTCCTCGACGGCGTCGAGGTCGAAGTCCTGGCGCATGGCGATGTCCGCCACGATGGTGCGCAGCGTCGGCACGACGTGCGGGATGGCAGCCGTCCGCACCTCGATGACCTGCGCGCCTTCCGGGACGAGCGGGGCGTTGTCCTCCACGTTTGTTCCTTTCTCCGCACTCGCGCTCCAACGGGTCGCGGTGTCCTCTTCACGCCCGGTCGCGAGATGCCCGTGGGGTGAGCAAACCAAACCCGCGTTTGATCCGCTCCACCGGCGGGCATGTAGCGGTCGACATGCTCATCCTGGGAAAGGCAGGGACGACATGGCTGACGTCAGCCGGCTGCCCAACGTGGTTGCTGAAGAGTGGGAATGGCAGCTGAACGGCTCGTGCCGAGGTGCGGACAGCAGCCTGTTCTTCCACACGGACAACGAGCGGGGTTCGGCGCGCGAGCGGCGCGAGTCCCGGGCCAAGGCCATCTGCCAGACCTGCCCGGTCCTGGCCCAGTGCCGCCAGCACGCGATGACCGTGCAGGAGCCGTACGGCATCTGGGGCGGCCTCGGCGAGATCGAGCGGCGGCAGCTGTTCCTGCGTCAGCGCAGGGCGGCGCGCAAGGCCGTCAGCGCCCACTGACCAGGCAAGATCCGATCACACGTGCACAGTGCGAGCGAAAGGGCGGCGGCCGTGGCGGGCTCGGTCGCATCCTGGGTTAGGGTTGGCCCCGGAGTTGCCTTTGACCGTGCCGGCGCGAGCTTCAGGAAGGCACGGTGACACGGTTGCCGCTTGAGACAGCAGGCGCGTACCCGGCGCAGGAGCAGCGCCTGACGAGGAGAAACTGCATGCCCGCAGCCGACCAGAACGCCACCCCGCCCGGGTTCGGCATCACGCTGGACACCGACGCGACGGAGCCCCGGGTGGTGGTCACCGGCGAGCTCGATCTGCTCACCAGCCCGCAGTTGCAGGAGGCCCTGGCGGGGCTGATCGCGGACAAGCGCGCGCAGCGGGTCGTGGCCGATCTGACCGGGGTGACCTTCTTCGATTCCTCCGCGCTGAACGTGGTGCTCCGCGCACAACGCCAGGCCGGCGAGCAGGAAGTCGAACTCGAGGTCGTCCCGAGTCCCGCCGTGAGCCGCGTGATCGAGCTCACCGGCGTGGCCGAACACCTGAGCGTGTCGGAGGACCCCCAAGCCTGACCGCCCGCTACGGTTCCGCGAGCTGATTTTCGTACGCGGACCTGGGGGACGGCACGATGATGGGGCGGACGCACGCCCTGACCGGCTGGTGCGCGGGCTTGGCCCTGGCGCCCGCGGTCGGGGCCGGTTCGGTGCACCAGGCGGTGGTCTTCGCGGCCACCACGGCGGGGTTCGCCCTGCTGCCCGACCTCGACCACCCCGGCGCGAGCGCGTCCCGCCTGCTCGGCTGGCTGACGGGCTCGTTGTCGTGGCTGCTGCGCCGCGTGTCGGCGGCGTTCTACGCGCTGACGAAAGGCCCTCGCGACGAGAAGGTGACCGGCCAGCACCGCCACCTCTCCCACACGGTCCTGTTCGCGGCCGGCCTGGGCCTGCTGACGTCCTGGGGGACCGAAACCGGCGGGCCGTGGGCCGTCGTCGGCGTGGTGGTCTTCGGCCTGATGCTGGCGGAAGGCGCGCTGGGCGACTGGCTGCTGCCGGTGAGCGGCGCCGCGGTGGCCTGGTGGTTCTTCACGGCGCCGCCCGACCGGGCCGGCGAACTCGAGTCCATCACCGGCTGGCTGGGCATCGCGGTGGCCGCGGGCTGCCTGACCCACTGCCTCGGCGACGCGCTGACCGAGTCCGGCTGCCCGTTCCTCTTCCCGATCCCGATCGCCGGCGAGACCTGGTACGAGATCGGGCCGCCGAAGGCGCTCCGGTTCAAGACGGGCAAGAAGGTCGAGAAGCGGCTGGTCTTCCCGGTGTTCGTGGTGCTGGGGGTGCTGCTGGTGCCCGGGGTGTGGGACTGGTCGGTGAGCACGGTCGAGCGGCTGTTCATCCCGCCGGCGAGTCAGCAGGCGACGACTCCCTGAACCGCTTGATCCGCTCCGCCGAGGCGGCGGTGTCCGCGTAGTCGCGGGTGTGGGTGATCAGGCCGTTCTCGATGGTCATGACCATGACGTAGGAGGCCACGAAGGTCTCGCCGCCGAGTTCCTGGTGGAGGTCGAACTCCGCGACCAGCACCGACGGGTCGTTCGTCCCGTGGACGACGACGTTGGCGGCGCCCGTGACCCGCCGGACCCCGGCGGCCGCGTGGAACCGGCGGCGGAGTTCTTCGCGGCCGTGGGTCAGCCGGGGCACGCCGGCCGGCGTGAACGGCATTTCGACGGTGACGTCCTCGGCGTAGAGGTCGGCGAGGTCGTCCCAGCGGTTCTCGACCGAGGCGGCGAGGAACCGGTCGAACACCTCGCGGGTGCGCAGCGAGGCGAGGGCCAGGTTCGGGTAGTCGCGGTACGCCGTGATCTCGCCGCCGGCCACCGTGACCACCCCGACCGACGACGGGTGCCCGGCCACCGCGAGTTCCAGGACGAACCCGGTCTCGGTGGTCGTGACGTCGACCTGGGCGTTCGTCACGCCGATTCCGCGAGCGCGCTCGCCGCCCGCGTTCAGCATCGCGACGATCGCCTCCCGGCCTTCGGTGCGCTGCCCGAGGAAGGGCAGCTCGTAAACGGCATCGGCGGCGAAGAGATCCGCGAACGGCGCGGTGTCCAGCTTGGCCATCCCCTCCCGGACGCGGGCGGCGATTTCGGGCACGGTGCGTGGCATCGGAATTCTCCTGGAAGACTGGGCGTTGAATCGGAACGGTGCACCCGCTTACGACGATACGGAGCCTGCGTTCCGGTTGTCAACGAGGAGACGAACATGGAGAAGATGCGCGCGGACGCGCGGCGCAACCGGGCCAAGGTCCTGGCTGCCGCCGAAGAGGCGTTCGCCGCTGACGGGCTCGCCGTGCCGCTCGACGACATCGCGCGGCTGGCCGGCGTGGGCGCCGGCACCGTCTACCGGCACTTCCCCAGCAAGGAGGCGCTCTTCCAGGCCGTCGTCCTCGAGCGGATCGAGCAGTTCGCCGAAGAGGCGCGCGGGCTAGCCACCGCCGACGAGCCGGGTGAGGTCTTCCTCGACTACTTCGTCCGCGTGATCAAGCAGGCGTCGCTCAACCGGGCCATCTGCGACGCCCTCGCCCAGTCCGGCGGCCACGCTTTCAAGGCGGGTGCGGGCGACGACTTCCGCTCCGCGCTCGCCGAACTGCTGAAGAGGGCCCAGGAAGCCGGCACGGTCCGCCCCGACATCGACGGCGACGACCTGCGGGCGCTCATCGTCGGGTGCCTCGCCGTGGAGCGGTACTCGCCGGGCAGCCGGCACCTCGTCCGGATAGTGGTCGACGGGCTACGAGCCGGCGGCGGTCAGGTCGCGTAGCTTCCGCAACGGCGACCGGAGCAGGATCGCGGCCGACGCCAGCACGCCGGCCGCCGCGATGTGCAGCGTCACCCGCATCCCGAACGCGCCGGCCAAGGCGCCGCCGAGGAGGCTGCCGAGCGGAACGGCGCCGAAGACCAGTGTGTGGGTGATCGAGTTGACCCGGCCGAGCAGCTCCGGCGGCGCGACGGCCTGCTGAAAGCTCATCCCGAAGACGTTCAGCACGATGACGCCGAAGCTCGCGAAGAACCCGGCGACGACGTAGCAGGTGAGCGCCCAGCCCGGTCCGGTGAACGGGTAGAGCTGGTACGCCAGGCCGTACAGCACCGCCGCACCGCAGAGCGCCCGCGCGCCGCCGATCCGCTCGCCGATCCGCCGGGCGACGAGCCCCGCGGTGAGGGCGCCGGTCAGCGTCGCGGTGCCGAGCAGCCCGATCGCCCACGGCGAAAGGCCGACGTCGCGAGCCAGGAACACGATGACGATGGCCAGGTGCACTGACTGGAAGAAGCTCGACACGGCGCCGTGCACGCTGATCGCCAGCAGGATCCGGTCGCCGCGGACGACGCGGAGGCCGTCGCCGATCTCGCGCAACAGCCGCCGCGGCCGGGGTTCGGGCCGCACGTCGTGCGCCTCGATCCGGTGCAGCCACAGCGCCGACCCGAGGTAGCTGACGGCGTCGACGCCCAAGGCCGCGGCGTTGCCGAGGGCCTGCACGACCACCCCGGCCAGCCCGGGACCCGCGACCGCGGCCATCGACAGGTTCGTCTGAAGCCGGGAGTTCGCGTCCGGCAGCTGTTCCCGGGTGACCAGCCGCGGGACGTAGGTCTGGTGCGCGATGTCGAAGAACACGCCCAGCAGTCCGACCCCGAACACGACGACCAGCAGGTGGGCGAGCCCGAGCACGCCGAACAGCGCGGCGACCGGGATCGACGCGATCAGCACCGCGCGTCCCACGTCGGCGGCGATCAGCGCCGGGCGGTGGCGCATCCGGTCGCACCACGCGCCGACCTGCAGGCCGAGCAGCAGGTACGGCAGGCTCTCCGCCGTCCGCAGGAGCGAAACTTCGAAGACCGACGCGCCGAGCGCGGTGACCGCGAGCAGTGGCACCGCCAGCACGTCGACGCGGCTCCCGAGCTGGCTCACCAGATCGGCGAGCCAAAGCCGGCGGAAGTCGCGGTTCGCCAGTGCCCCCATGAGTCCAACCTAGCAACAAAGTTGAGTCAAACAGACTCAAGGTGCACGTTGTGTAACAAGAGCTAAGATCGACGCGAGTTAGTCCTCGTACCTGCGCTGCGCGTGGCGAGGGGGTGCCCGGATGAACGGCCGACCTACCTGGGGCTCCGCCGCGGTCACCGGGCTGGCGGGTTTCTCCGCCGGCCTGCTCGTCGCCGCCCTGCTCATCGCCGGGCGGGCCGCTCCGAAGCCCGCCGATCTCACCCCCGCTCCGCCGCCCAGCACCGTCTCCGCCGTGCCGGTCACCGTCACCGCGTCCGTGCCGCCGTCCACCGTCACCTCGGTGGAGACGTCGCCGCCGAGCACCACCACCAGCGTCGTCGAAGTGACCGTCACCCCCTCGACCACAGCCACTTCCGCACCGGAAACCTCGCCCGCTCTTCCACTGACCAGCGGGTGGCGTGACTGACCCGTGCAACCCGCGCGCCCGGAACTCCGTCCTGACCGCATGCGAAGGATTCCGTGGATCGCGGTGCTGCTCGTCGCCGGCTGCGGCCAGGCCGGCAGCGGCGGCGGGGTGGCCTGCCCGGACATCGGTACCCGGGTCGGCATCGGGCTCACCGTGCCGGACCCCGCCGGCGTCACCCGCGCGACGCTCGACGCCTGCTGGGGCGACCAGTGCGTCACGCGCCCCGTCGACCTCCAGCCGGAGACCGCCGCCGGCGCCACGTCCTGCACCGGGACCGGTCCGGACGCCGCCTGCGGGGCCTCGATGGTCCCGACCGGCGGACTCCAGGGCTTCGCCGACATCCCCGGCCTGGCCGCCGAGCCGGTGCAGGTCACCGTCCGGTTCGACGACGGCCGTCCGCACACCGTCACCGTCACACCCGGCTTCCTGCACCCCGGCGGACCCTCCTGCGCGGCGGGCGGCCCGCAGGCCCAGCTCGTGGCCGGTCAAGACCACGAGCTGAAACCGCGTTAGCCGACGTCGCGGCGGCGCCAGCCGACCAGGCCGGCCACCAGTGCGACCACCGCGACCACCGTCAGCCAGACCAGCGGCGTCGCGACGAGCTCCTGGCCGGGGATCTTCGGCGGGTGTTGGAACGGCGAGACGTCGAGCACCGCCTGCGGCAGGTTGACGACCGGGCCGAACAGGCTCAGCAGCAGCGCCAGCGCGCCGACCGCCCACGCGGCGGCCGAGAACCGCGGCACCAGCCCGAAGATCGTCACCGCCAGCGCGACGACCACCCAGGCCGCCGGCAGCTGGACGAGCATCCCGGCGAGCGCGTCGCCGACCGAGCCGCCGACGTCGCCGGTGCGCAACCCGTTGGCCAGCCCCATGAACAGCCCGCCGGCGAGCAGCAGCAGCGCCGTCCCGAGGAACGCGAACACCAGGTGCCCGGCCGCCCAGCGCAGCTTGCCGACGCTCGTGGCCAGCACCGGCTCGAGCCGGATCGCCGTCTCCTCGCCGCGCATCCGCAGCACCGCCTGGACCCCGTACAGCGACGCGACCATGGCGAACATCCCGGCCATCGCGGCCAGGAACGCCTGCGTCAGCGCGTGGCTGCCGCCGAGCCGTTCGAAGATCTGCTGCGCCTGCGGGCTCGACCCGACGAGGTCGCCGATGCCGCTGGCGATCGAGCCGAACACCGCGCCGACGACCGCGGTCCCGATGGTCCAGCCCAGTAGCGGGCCGCGGTGCAGCCGCCAGGCCAGCGCCAGCGGCGACCGCAGGCTCGCCGCCGCCCGGGCCGGTCCCGGCCGCGGCGGCAGGATGCCGACGCCGACGTCGCGGCGGGGGAGCAGCCAGTACCCGGCCGCGCCGACCACCAGCGCGAACACGACCGGCAGCAGGAGCACCCACCAGCGTTCGCCGGCGAACGCGCGGACCTGCTGCACCCAGCCGATCGGCGACAGCCACGACAGCCAGCGAGCGTCCACAGTGGAATCACCCGCGCCGCGGACCAGGAATGCCGCGCCCACGACGGCGGTACCGATCCCGTTGGCCGTGCGGGAGTACTCCGCGAGCTGGACGGCGACCGCCGCGACGGCCGTGAACCCCAGTCCCGCCAAGGCTTCCGACGCGCCGAACGCGACCGATCCGGCGGCGGGCAGGCCGGCACCGATCAGGCTGACCGCCTGGACGAGCCCGATCAGCACGCTCGCGCCGCCCGCCACCAGCAGCGCCGACGTCAGCGCCGCGTACCGGCCGACGACCGCGGACCCGAGCAGCTCCGCGCGGCCCGTGTCCTCCTCGGCGCGGGTGTGCCGGGTGACCGTGAAGACCACCATCAACCCGGTGAGCAGCGCGAGGAACCCGCACATGCGCCAGGCGATGAACCCGCCGGCGGTGGTCAGGTCGAACGGCGGCCCGTAGAGCAGCGCGTACGACGGGTTGGTGTTCGCGCCGGCCTGCAGCGCCAGCCGGTCGGCGACCGTCGGGTAGAACTGCGTGAACGTGTTGACCGTGCTCGCCGGGACGATGCTCAGCAGCACGATCCAGATCGGCAGCACGACGCGGTCGCGGCGCAGCGCGAGCCGGGTGAGGTGCCAGGTGCCCGCGAGTTCGTGGGCGGGTGCGACCTCGGCGTCGGCACGGGAGAGCGTCGCGGTCATTTCGCGCTCGCCTCGGTCGTGTAGTGCCGCAGGAACAGCTCTTCCAGCGTCGGCGGCTGGCTGACCAGGCTCCGGACGCCGACTTCGGTGAGCCGGCGCAGGGCTTCGTCCAGCGAGCGCGTCTCGACGTCGAAGCGGACGCGGTTGCCCTCGACCTTCAGGTCGTGGATGTTGGCCAGCTTCGTCAGCCCGTTCGGCGGGCCGGCCAGCTCGGCGGTGATCGACGTCCGGGTCAGGTGCCGCAGTTCGGCAAGGGTGCCGGACTCGACCGTCTTGCCGTTGCGGATGATGCTGACCTTGTCGCACAGGGCCTCGACCTCGGCGAGGATGTGGCTGGAGAGCAGCACGGTCCGGCCCTGCTCGCGTTCCTCCTGGATGGCGTACTGGAACGTCGCCTCCATCAGCGGGTCGAGGCCGGACGTCGGCTCGTCGAGGATCAGCAGGTCGACCCGCGACGCGAGGGCCGCGACGATGGCGACCTTCTGCCGGTTGCCCTTCGAGTACGTCCGCCCCTTCTTCTTCGGGTCGAGGTCGAACCGCTCGATCAGGTCGGCGCGGCGCTTCTCGTCGAGCCCGCCGCGCAGGCGGCCGAGCAGGTCGATCACCTCGCCGCCGGAGAGGTTGGGCCAGAGGTTGACGTCGCCGGGCACGTACGCCAGGCGGCGGTGCAGGCTCGCGGCGTCCTTCCAGGGGTCGCCGCCGAGCAGGCGGACGTCCCCGGAGTCGGCGTGGAGCAGCCCGAGCAGGACCCGGACGGTGGTCGACTTCCCGGCGCCGTTCGGGCCGAGGAACCCGTGTACTTCCCCAGTAGGTACCTGCAGATCAAGGCCGTCCAAGGCCTTAGTCCGGCCGAACGACTTGTGGAGGCCGGAGATCGCGATGGCGTTTTCCATGCTTCGGAAGCTACACTGGTTTCACAAAGTTGTGAAGTTAAGAAAATGTCTAGATGGAGTGATCTTGCTGGGGCAGTGCGGAAGGATGGGCCGATGACGACGCCTGACACGAAAAGAGATGAAGACGCCGTCCGCCGGTACGTCGAGAGCCTCGCGCTCGTGCTTTCGCAGATCGGGATGCAGCGCATGGCCGCGCGGGTGTTCGCGGCGCTGATGACCACCGACGAAGGCCGCCTGACCGCCGCCGACCTGGCTTCGCAGCTGTCGGTCAGCCCGGCCGCGATCTCGGGGGCCGTTCGCTTCCTCGAGCAGATCGGCCTGGTGGCGAAGGAGCGCGAACCCGGCGAGCGCCGCGACCACTACCGCCTCTACGACGACCTCTGGTACGCCACGTTCCTCAAGCGCGACCGCATGATCATCATGTGGCGCGACGCGGCCGAGAACGGCATCGACGCGCTCGGCGAGGACTCGCCGGCGGGACAGCGGCTCGCCGAGATGCGGGACTTCCTGTCGTTCATGCTGGTCGAGCTGAACAACATGTACGAGCGCTGGCACCAGCTCCGCGAAGAGAAGAACGCCTAGAGCGCGGCGAGCAGGGTGTCCGCCAGCCGCTCGGCGATGTCGGCCGGCTCGCGCTCTTCGAACGTCGTCAGGAACGCCTGCTGGAAGCACGCCCCGAGGAGCAGTGCGGCGACCGCCTCGACGTCCGTGTCCGCCTTGAGCCGGCCCAGTGCCACCTCGGCGCGCAGGTAGTCCTCGACGCCCTTCAGCGGGATGCGCGGCCCGGCGCCGCCGACACGGTCACGGTGCGAACGCAGCAGCTCCCGGGACGAGAACATCGAGATGGCGATCGGGAAGCTGTCGGCGTAGAACGCCAGGCCGAGCCGGGCGACGCGGACGAGGTTGTCCCGCAGCGGCGCCCGTCCGGGGTCGGCGGTCAGCTCGGCCAGGGTGGCGCCCAGTGCGGGCAGCTCGTCGGAGAGCACGCTGAGGAACAGGTCGGTCTTGTCGCGGAAGTGCTTGTAGAGCATCGCCTCCGAGTAGCCCGCGGTCCGCGCGATGACCTTGGTGGTCGCGTGGGCGTAGCCCTGCTCGCGCATCACCTTCGCGGCCGCGGCGACGATCTCCTCACGGCTTCCCATGGCGGCTCCTGAGTGCGTTCTCAGCGTGGTTAGTGAACACTCACCCTACCTGGTGAGTGTTCACTAACCACGAAGGAGACACCATGAGGATCACCGTGCTGGGGGCGACCGGCGGCGTCGGCGGCGAGGTCGTCAAGCAGGCCCTCGAACGCGGGTGGGACGTCACGGCCGTCGTCCGCGACCCCGCGAAACTCCGGTTGCCGGCCCACGTCGTCATCGCCGGCCTGCGCGACCACGACAAGCTGGCGGCCGCGATCGAGGGCCGCGACGCGGTCATCTCGGCGGTCGGCTCCCGCGACCGCGGGCCGACGACGGTCTGCGCGGACGGCGCCCGCGCGGCGCTCGACGCCGGCGCCAAGCGCCTGCTGGTGGTCAGCGCCAGCGGCATGCACACCGAGGGCGACGGCTTCTTCACCCGCACGCTCGTGAAACCGCTGCTCAACACGTTCCTCAAGCACGGCTGGGCCGACATGCTCGCGATGGAGGACGTCGTGACGGCGTCCGGCGTGGACTGGACGGTGGTCCGCCCGCCGATGCTGCTGAACGGGCCGCGCACGGGCAAGGTCGCGAGCCGGCTCGACGGGAACGTCCGCACGTTCACCATCCGGCGCGCCGATGTCGCCGCGTACCTGCTCGACGCCGTGGCGGACCCCACGCTGATCAGGGCGAAGGTTTCGATCGCCCACGGCTAACTTCGAAAGCATGGTGATCCTGGCGCAAGCCCTGTACGTCAAGCGCAAGACCCCGCGGCTCCCGGGCGCCGCGGGGCCGACCGAGGGGCTCGTGCCGGGCGACGGCGAACCGTTCCGCCTCGCCGTCCTCGGCGAGTCCACTGTGGACGGCGTCGGCGCGGCGACCCACGAGGAAGCGCTCACCGGCTGCCTCGCCCGCGAGCTGGCGCGCGGCGGCCGGGCCGTGCGCTGGCAGGCGGCCGGGCGGACCGGCGCCAACGCCCGGGTCGTCCGCGCCGAGCTGGTCCCGCTGCTGCGCCCGGCCGACCTGGTCGTGGTCGCGCTCGGCGTCAACGACACCATCGAGCTGCGGACGGCGCCCGCGTACCGCCGTGACCTGCTGGAACTGGTCGTCGAAATCAGGCGCCGGCTCGGTCCGGTCGACGTCCTGCTGGCCGGCGTGCCGCCGATGTCCCGCTTCCCGGCGCTGCCGCGGCCGCTGCGGGACGTCCTCGCCGCCCGCTCGACCGCCCTCGACAAGGCGGCCGCCACGCTCGCGAAGCTCCCCGGCGTCCGGCACGTGCCGATGGACCCCGCCCTGCTCGACCCGGCCGCCTTCGCGTCCGACAACTTCCACCCGGGACCCGCCGGATACGCGCGCTGGGCCCGACATCTTTCGGGGGTCCGGGTGGCGGAGCCCCCGGCCGGGCCGTAGGCCCGCGTGTCGCAGCAATCTGGCACTCCCCGTGATCAGTTAGCGGCGCTGCGTCGATCTTCGAAAAAAGTTGGAGATTCCGGTATCTGGCGGTGCCGCCACTGCGTCCTGTGGGGCAGCCAAGCACGGAGATGGGAACGAGGCAGGGGGTGCCGAGTTCGGAAATGCGCGGTGGCCGGGAGCCGAGGGGGCTTCCGGACACCGTCGGCCGGATGGCCTTTCGGGGGAGGGGACATCCGGCGGGGCCCGTTGGGGAGCGGGTCCTTGAGGGAGGGGAGTACCGGTCGGCGCGAGTTCACCCGCTCGGGTCGGCCGGTACCTCCCGCACTGGCCGATTGACCGACAAGCGCGACCGACGAAGTAAGTGACCTTGATGTATCCGAGATCCACCTGCACGCTCCTTCCCCCCGAAGGACCCGCGATACTGCCGTTGCCGACTCGAAGACTTTTCCGAAGAGGGGCAGATACCGTGACCGACGTGCAGACCACCGAGGTAGACCCACCGTGGGAGGGCTTGACCGGCGCCGAGCTGCACGCCGCGTGCATGCGGGCGGCCCGTGACGGCGACCGCCGGGCGATGGATCGCCTGGTCGCCGAGCTGACCCCGCTCGTCTGGCACGTCGCCCGCGCCAACGGCCTCGACCGCTCGGTCGCCGAGGACGTCGTGCAGACCGTGTGGCTGGCCCTGTTCAGCCAGCTCGGCAAGCTGCGCGACCCCAAGGCCCTCGCCGCCTGGCTCATCACGACCACCCGGCGCGAAGCCACTCACCCCTTCGGCCGCCGCATCCAGCCGGTGCCCTTGAGCGACGAAGTCGCCGAGGCCATGCCGAGCACCCAACCGGCACCTGAAGACGAAGCCGTCCGCGCCGACCGCGACCGCCGGGTCTGGCGCGCCTTCGTCCGGCTGCCCCAACGCTGTCAGGAACTGCTCCGGCTGACCGTCCTCGCGGGTCGTGCGGAGTACCAGCTCGTCGCCGAGGCGCTGCGCATGCCACGCGGCAGCGTCGGACCGACCAGGGGGCGCTGCCTCGACCAGATGCGCGATCTCCTCGCCAGTGAAGGGGGAAGCCGATGAACGACCTCGGAGCGCCGGGCGAGGCCTATTCCGATGACCTGATCCTGGCCGGCATCGGCCGCTTCCTGGACGACTTCGACCCGCCACCGGGTGATCTGGTGCAGCGGGTCCAGTTCGCGCTCGCCCTCGAAGACCTCGACGTCGAGGTCGCGCGGTGGGAGCGGCTGGACAACCTGGCCGGCGTGCGCGGCGGCGGCACCGGGACGATCACCTTCACCGTCAGCGACCTGACCGTGATGATCAACCTGACCAAGATGGGCAAGCTGCACCGCATCGACGGCTGGCTGGTGCCCGCCGGCCAGTACGGGGTCGAGGTGCGCGTCGCCGAGCACGGCACGTCGTCCACGACCGCCGACGAAGGCGGCCGGTTCGTGCTGGACAACGTGCCGCGCGGGACCACGCAGATCCTCGTGCACCTCGGTGACGTGACGTGCCGCCGGACGGTCGTGACGCCGACGGTGGTGCTCTAACCGAGGAAGTCGGCCAGGGGGACGGGGGTCAGCCCGTCCTTCTTCGCCTGCTCGACGAACGCCGTGTAGTCCTCTTCGAAGGTCTTGCGGAAGTGCATCAGCACGATGTCGCCGGGCTTGAGCTTGTCGCCGGCCTGGAACTGGACGTGCCCGTCGTTGACCGCGGCCGTCCACAGCACCGCGACGCGCATGCCGCACGCGGCCGCCGCGCGCAGGGTGTTCTGGTCGTAGTTGCCGAACGGCGGCCGGAAGAGCGACGGCCGCACGCCGAGGCCCTTCTGGAAGTCGTCGGCGTCGTCGCAGATCTCCTTGCGCTGGAACTCGAACGGCTTGCCCTTGAGGTTCGGGTGGTCGACCGTGTGGTCGCCAAGCGTCGCGCCGGTCGCGTCGAGGATCTGCTTGAAGTAGGCCTCGTGGCCCTTCACGTACTTCTGGTTCAGGAACAGCACCGGGTGGGTGCCGTTCTGCTGCATCAGCTTCAGTGCGCCCGGGTCCTTGACCGCGCCGTCGTCCATGGTGAGGAAGACGTACGGCTTGTCGGTGGTGATCCGGCGGACCACCGGGACCTGGCCGTTCTCGACGGCCGGTGCCTGCTGCTGGACGGTCCCGAACGGGTACGGCGCGGAAGTCGTCGACCCGGGCCCGCCCCCGGGTGCCGGGTTCGGCTGGCTGGTGCCGAACTCCCGCTGGTCGGGCTCCTTCGCCGAGCACGCCGTCAGCGCCAGTGCCGCCGCGACGACGATCGCCGCCAGTCGTTTCATCTCGCGTCCCCTCCCCGGTGGCCGAAAAGACCACCCGAAAGAGTGACGTGAGAGAGCGGTGTGAAGTTGCGCCGGGCGATCTTGGTGTGGCCCGGCGCACCCAGGTCAGCGCCCGGTTTCGGCCGCCTTGACGAGCTTGCCCGAGAACAGCCGGATCACCGCGCGCAAGCCGGCGGCCAGTGCCGGGCCGCTGCCCTTGACGGGCTCGGTGAACGAACCGGTCCAGCGTAGGTGCGTGCCGCCGTCGGCGGTGGGCGTGAGGAGCACTTCGGCGCGGTAGTCCTTGATCGGGTTGGCGCCGAAGAACGTGTAGACGTGCTTGCGGCCGGGCTCGTACTCGACCGTCTCCTCGCGGATCAGCACCGGCCAGAGGCCGACCTCGCGGACGGCGCCGACGCCGGGTCCGGGCCGCTTCCAGCGGGCCTGGACGATGAGTGGCTTTCCCCACTCCGCCCAGCGCGGGCCCTCGGCCTCGCGCGCGAACAACGCCTCCGGCGGAGCCGTGCTCGTGCGGTTGACCTCGAAGGAGAACTTGCGGCCCACCGGAACCTCCCACGTTGTTGACAGATTGATAATTAAGCGTTCCCGGCAGCGTAGGTCAAGATGGGGGCGTGAGCACGCCGCGCCCCGACATCGCCGCGCCGCACTGGCTGACCCAGCTCCTGCGCAGCAAGCCGGTCCCGGTGCCGTGGAACATGGTCGCCCGCGCGGTCGTCGCGCTGGCCGTGCCGCTCGCGGTCGCCTACGCGGCCGGGGACATCGCCGTGGGCGCGTTGATCTCGACCGGCGCGCTGCCCGCCGTGCTGTCCGAATCGGCCGGCCCCTACCGCTACCGCGCCCGACGCCTGGGCGGCGCGACGCTCGCGGCGACCGCCGGGTACGTCGTCGGCCTGCTCACCGGCGGCACACCCGCGCTGTCCGTGCCGGCGGTGATCCTGGTCGCGGCGGTGTCCGCGCTGATCAGCGCGGCCGGCAGCAACGCCTCGGTCGCCGGGCTGCAGATGTTCGTGTTCGCCGTGCTCGGCACCGGCCAGCACGCGACCGGCGTGCGCGTCGAGGTCCTGCTCGGCTTCTTCTGCCTCGGTGCCGTGTGGAGCCTGGCGGTGGCGCTCGCGAGCTGGACCTTCCGGGCGACCAGCCCCGAACGCACCGCCGTCGCGCACGTCTACGTCGAGCTGGCCGCGATGCTCTCGGCGACCGACGAAGCCGTCTCGCGCGTCGCCCGCCACCGGCTGACCACGGCCATGAACACCGCCTACGACCAGCTGCTCACCGCGCGCTCGTGGCTGTCCGGCCGCGACGCCGCCTACCGGCACCTGCTCAACCTGCTTTCCGCGACGACGCCCGCGGTCGAGGCGTCGGTGGCGATGGTCAACGCCGGCCGCCGCCCGCCCCAGGACGTCATCGACCACTTCGTCGCGCTCTCGGCGGCGGTGCTGGCCAGCCAGCCGCTGCCGGAAGCGCCGCCGATGCCGGCCGACGAAGGCGATCCGCTGCTCGCCGCGCTGTACGCCGGCTTGGTCCGGATCGGCAAGGGCGACGACCGCAAGCGCCGCGAGCCGACGCCCTGGTACCGGCGGCTGCGGACGTGGGCGGGCTCGCTCGCCTCCGGTCCGCTGACCTGGATCGCCGCGCTGCGGCTGACGTTGTGCGTCGCGATCGCCGAGGTCGTCGGGCTGCTCGTGCCGTTCGAGCGGTCCTACTGGATCACCCTGACCGTCGGGATCGTGCTCAAGCCGGACTTCGGCTCGGTCTTCGGCCGCGCGGTGCTGCGCGGGATCGGCACGGTCGTCGGCGTCGGCGTGGGGGCCATCGTGCTCGGCGTCGGCGGGCACGGCTGGCTGCTGGTCGCGCTGATCACGGTCTTCGCCGGCGGGGTCGCGGTCGGGAAGGTGCGCAACTACGGCATCCTCAGCGCGTTCGTGACGCCGTTGATCATCCTGCAGATGGACCTGGCGAACACCGGCAGCTGGAACGTCGTGGTCGCGCGGCTGGTCGACACGGTCCTGGGCTGCGTGATCGTGCTCGTCTTCGGCTACCTGCTCTGGCCGGGCAGCCGCCGCCCGCAGGTCGGCGGCCGGCTGGCCGACGGGCTGGACGCGGTCGCGAAGTACGTCTCGTGCGCGCTGGTCGAGGCTTCCTCCGGCGACGCCCGGCTGGCGCGGTCACGGGCCCGGCGCGGGGCCTACCGGGCGCTGGCCGACCTGCGGACGGCGTTCCAGCAGGTCGTCGTCGAGCCGTCGGCGAACGGCCGCCAGGCGGTGGCGTGGTGGCCGGTCATCGCCGCGCAGGAGCGCGTCGCGGACGCCGTCACCGAAGTCGGCGTGACGATCGGCCGGGGCGTCACCCCGCCGGAGCCCGGCGACGTCGAGCTGCTCACCGCGGCTCTGGACGAACTGGCGTCGGCGATCCGCGAGCAGCGCGAGCCGCGGTCGATGCCGTTGCCGGACGGCCCGCAGCTGGCCGGGGTGGTCGACCAGCTGGAGTCGGCGTTCGACGCCGTCCGCGGCCCCGACCTGGTGGAACGCACGCCGTTGCGGCTGGTCCGGCGGTTCCTGCCCTACCACCGGCGTACGTGAGGTCCGTGCTGTTCAATTGCCGTCATGGGAATCGACTTCGACGCGTTGAAGGGCAAGGCCGAAGAGGCCCTGCGCGAGCACAACGACCAGATCGAGCAGGGCCTGGACAAGGCGGCGGACTTCGCGAAGTCCAAGTTCTCCGGCCACGACTCGCAGATCGACAGCGGGATCGAGAAGGCCAAGGACTTCCTCAACAAGTTCGACGACACGCCGGACAACCCGCCCGCCCGGTAGTCACTGGACTTCGCCGGTCGCGATCCCGTCCGCGAGGCCGGTGATCCGGCCGCCGCGCTCGCCGAGCGCGATGAGGCCCTGCCGCGCGTCCGGCGCCGAAAGGCTGATCCGGACGCCGGCGCGGTCGACGTCGAGGCTGGCGGCGAGTGCCTGCGCGCCTTCGTACCCCGCGTTGATCGTGGCCGCCAGCCCGCCGGTCGAGGCGAGCGAGCCGCGCGCGGCGCCGAGCCGGCCGAGGGCTTCGTCGACGATCGGCAGCAGCGCGTCCCGGTTGCCTTCGGTCATCGCGCGCACGAGGTGCGGGTTCGAACCCGCGACCCGCGTGCCGTCGCGGTACGAGCCGGCGGCCAGCGACATGGCGAGCGGCCCGCCCTCGGCGCCGATGGTGGCGAGGATCGCCGCGAACAGGTGCGGCAGGTGCGAGATCCGGGCGACCGCTTCGTCGTGCGACTCGGCGGGCAGCGGGACGACGTGCGCGCCGACGTCCAGCACGAACCCCGCGACCTCGGCCCAGGCTTCGAGGTCGGTGTCCTCCTCGACGGCGACGACCCAGGCCGCGCCCTGGAACAGCGCGGCCTCCCCGGCCAGCCAGCCCGAGCTCGACGTCCCGGCCATCGGGTGCCCGCCGACGTACCGCGTGTACGGCACGCGGCGGCGGACGGCGTCCAGGACCGGCGCTTTCACGCTGGTCACGTCGGTGAGCAGGCAGTGCGACGCGTGCTGGGAGACCAGGCGCAGCAGGTCTTCGACGGCGGGCAGCGGCACGGCCAGCACGACCATCGCGTCGTCGGCGGCGGCCCGGTGCAGCGCGGCTTCGACGTCGGTCGTGACGTCGTAACCCGCTCTGCTGGCCGCGTCGGCGTCCACTTCGGAGACCGCGGCGCCGAACGCCGTGCGGCCGCTGGCGGCCGCCGCGCGCAGCAGCGACCCGCCGATCAGCCCGAGCCCGATCACGCATACGTCTCGCACGGGGCCCATCCTGCCAGTGCCGGACGCATTCGGTGCTACAGCGCGGCGGCGAGCCTCGTTCCCTGGTCGATCGCGCGTTTCGCGTCGAGTTCCGCGGCGACGTCGGCCCCGCCGATCAGGTGCACCGGCAGGTCCGCGGGCAGCGCGTCGGCGAGGTCGCGCACGGGTTCCTGACCGGCGCAGACGACGACCGTGTCGACTTCCAGCAGCCGCGGGGCGCCGTCGACGGTGAGGTGCAGGCCGGCGTCGTCGATCTTCTCGTAGGTCACGCCGGTGATCTGCTCGACCCGCTTGGCCTTGAGCGCGGCCCGGTGCACCCAGCCCGAGGTCTTGCCGAGCCCGGAACCGATCCCGGACTTCTTCCGCTGCAGCAGGTACACCCGCCGCGGCGACGGCTCGGGCTTCGGCGTCCCGAGTCCGCCGGCCGCGTGTTCCGGGTCGGTGACACCCCACTCGGTCATCCACGCGTCGAGGTCGAGTGCCGGCGAGTCCGCGTGCGTGAGGAATTCGCTGACGTCGACGCCGATCCCGCCCGCCCCGATGACGGCGACCCGCTCACCGACCGGCTTGCCGTGCTTCACGACGTCGACGTACGAGAGGACCTTGGGGTGGTCGATCCCGGGCAGCGCCGGCACGCGCGGCGCGACGCCGGTGGCCAGCACGACCTCGTCGAACCCGGTGAGCTCGGCCGCGGACACGCGCTTTCCGAGGTGCAGCTTCACGCCGGTGACTTCGAGGCGCCGCCGGTAGTAGCGGATCGTCTCGGCGAACTCCTCCTTGCCGGGGATCTTGCGCGCGATGCCGAACTGGCCGCCGATCTCGTCGTCGGCTTCGAACAGCTCGACGCTGTGGCCGCGTTCGGCGAGCGCGGTCGCCGCGGCCAACCCGGCGGGCCCCGCGCCGACGACGGCGACGTGCTTCGACCGCCGCGTGGGGAGGAGCGTCAGCTTGGTTTCGTGGCCGGCGCGCGGGTTCACCATGCAGGACACGAGCTTGCGCTTGAACGCGTGGTCGAGGCAGGCCTGGTTGCAGGCGATGCAGGTGTTGATCTCGTCCTCGCGGCCGGTCTCGGCCTTGCGGATCCACTCGGGGTCGGCGAGGAACGGCCGCGCCATCGACACGAGGTCGGCGTCGCCGCTGCTCAGGGCTTCCTCGGCGACCTGCGGCATGTTGATCCGGTTCGAGGTGACGACCGGGATGGTGACGTGCGGCTTGAGCTTCCCGGTGACCCAGGTGAACGCGGCGCGCGGCACCGACGTCACGATCGTCGGCACGCGGGCCTCGTGCCAGCCGATACCGGTGTTGATGATCGTCGCGCCGGCCGCCTCGACTTCTCGGGCGAGCGCGACGACGTCGTCCCAGCTCTGCCCGCCCGGCACGAGGTCGAGCATCGAGAGCCGGTAGACGATGATGAAGTCGTCGCCGACCTTTTGCCTGGTGCGCTTGACGATTTCGACGGCGAACCTTCGTCGCTTCTCCGGCGTGCCGCCCCAGGCGTCGGTGCGCCTGTTGGTGCGCTCGGCCAGGAACTGGTTGATCAGGTAGCCCTCGGAGCCCATGATCTCGACGCCGTCGTAGCCCGCTTCGCGCGCGAGAGCCGCGCAGTTCGCGAAAGCGTTGATCTGCTGCTTGACGCCGTACCCGGTGAGGCCACGCGGGCGGAAGGGGTTGATCGGCGCCTTGATGCTCGACGCGGACACGCTCAGCGGGTGGTAGGCGTACCTCCCCGCGTGCAGGACCTGCAGTGCGATCTTGCCGCCGGCGTCGTGGACGGGCGCGGTGAGCTGCCGGTGCTGCTTCGCTTCGGCCGACGTCGTCAGCTTGGACGCGAGCGGCAGCAGCCAGCCGGTCTTGTTCGGCGCGAAACCGCCGGTGACGATCAGGCCGACACCGCCGCGAGCGCGTTCCGCGTAGTACTCGGCGAGCTCGGGGAAGTGCGCGGCCTTGTCCTCGAGGCCGGTGTGCATCGACCCCATCAGGACGCGGTTGCGCAGCGTCGTGAAGCCGAGGTCGAGCGGGGACAGCAGGTTCGGGTACGGGGTCATCAGGCGTCCTTGGGGTGGTGGAGGGCGGCGAGGACTTCGTCGAACCACTCGACCTGGCCCTCTTCGACGCGGATGCCGCCGCGCAGGACCAGGTACTGGTGCAGGTGCCGGCCGTGCAGGCCCGCGGGCGACGGGAAGTCGCGCTTTTCGATCTGGCGGTAGACGTCGAGGCGTTCGGCGTGCGCGGCCCGGTGCCGGACGATCTCTTCGGCGACCATCGCGGGGTCGCCGAAGGTGGCGCCGCGGATCTTCACGGCGAGTTCCACGGGCCCGGCACTCGGATCGGGCTCGGCCAGCCAGCGGACGAGTTCGGCCTGGCCGGCGTCGCTGACCGTGTAGACCTTCTTGTCCGGCCGCCCCGACTGCGCGACGACGTCCACGGCGACCCAGCCGGCCTCTTCCATCCGCTTCAGAACGCGGTAGATCTGCTGGTGGGTGGCGCTCCAGAAGAGCCCGATCGACTTCTCGAACCGGCGCGTGAGCTCGTAGCCCGAGCCGGCCCGCTCGGACAGCGAGACGAGGATCGCGTGCTCCAGTGCCATGCTCGCACTGTCCTATGCAACTAGTTGCAGTGCAACGAGGCGCGCATCACTTCACCCCCTCGGGTGGGGCAAATCGGGTCGACTGCGCGCGGGAAATGACCAGGATGGGAAGGGTGCACCCGGTACTCGAACTGATCTCCGAACGGATGGCGGCGGGCAGTGTCCCGGGAGAACGCACCGACGGCCGGCGCCTCGCGCTCGCCATCGAAGGCGGCAGCAGCCGCGGCACGTACTCCAGCGGCATGGTCCTGGCGCTCGACGAACTCGGCGTCACCCCCGCGTTCGACGCGGTCTACGGCTCCTCGGCCGGCGCGCTGAACGGCGCGTGGCTGCTCTGCGGCCGCTCCTCGACCGGCGTCCGCACCTGGTGGAACCCGGTCGTCATGCGCCGGATCATCAACCCCCTGCACACCCTGCGCGGCCGCGCGGTGATCGACCTCGAATACCTCGTCCACCAGGTCTATTCGGTGCTGGAACCGATGGACTTCCCGGCGATCCTGGCCAACCCGGTGACCTTCCACCCCCTCGCCACCGACGCCGACACGGGCGAGTCGACCGACCTGCACCCCTTTCTGGACGACGTCGCCGCGATCAAGATCGCGCTCGCGGCGTCGTCGTGCATGCCGGTACTGGCCGGCCCCCCGATCCCCCTATCCGGCCGCCGGTTCGTCGACGCGGGCGTCGCCGAGCCGATCCCGTACCGGACCGCGCTGGCCCAGGACGCGACCGACGTCCTCGTGCTGCGCACCCGCCGCGCCGACGAACTGCCGCTGCCGCCGCCGCGCGCCTACGACGTCGTCGTCCCGCGGTTCCTTCGCCGCCAGGCCCCAGGCGCGATCCCGGCGTGGCGCGACACCTACCGCCGAGACGTCGAAGACGAGGAGATCCTGGCGTCGGACCCGCGGATCCTGAGCGTCCGGCCGCCCGACGGGGCACCGGACGTGGCAGTGCTGGAGCGCGACCCCGAGGTGCTGCGCAAGGCCGTCGACCTGGGCAAGAGCGCGGTCCTCGACGTGCTGGAAGGCCTGCGCGAAGCCTCCTAGGGCTTGCGCGCGACGCCGCCGATGACCCGCGACTCCGACGGCGACCCGGCGAACACGGTCTGCTCGTCCGGGTGCCACGCCGGCGCGTAGACCAGCCCCGGTTCGAGCATCGGCCAGCCGCCGAAGAAGCGTTCGAACTCGCTCAACGTCCGCAGGAAACCCGGGTTCGTCGTGGTCTCGTAGTACTCGAGCAGGTCGACCAGGGCCTGCCGCTCGTCGTCGTTGACCGGGTTCTCGTTCGTCATCTGCGACAGCACCAGCAGCGAGCCCGACGGCAGCCGGTCGCGGTAGTAGGCCAGCAGCTCGTCCGGGTGCTGCTCGTCCTTGATGAAGTGCATGACGGCGTTGATCACCAGCGCGACCGGCTCGCGCACGTCGATGACGTCGGAAGCCGTGACGCGGTCCCAGAGGTCTTCGGGCTGCAGGAAGTCCGCGGCGATGGCGTGGTGGCGCTCGGGATCGGCGGTGTCGGCGAGCAGCAGCGTCGAGTGCGCGAGCGCGATGGGCTCGTTGTCGATGTAGAGCACGCGCGTGTCGAGCTCGTCGCGCTCTTCGTCGGCGATCTCGTGGACGTTGCCGGCGGTCGGCAGGCCGGAGCCGATGTCGACGAACTGCCGGATGCCTTCACGGACGCATTGCCGCACCGCGCGGCCGAGAAACTGCCGGCTCGTCTTGCAGTACTCGCCCATGAGCGGCAGCCGGTCGCGGACCTTCTCGGCGAACTCGCGGTCGATCGCGTAGTGGGTGTTCCCGCCGATGAAGTAGTCGTAGATCCGCGCCGCGGACGGCCGGTCGAGGCTGCTCTCGACGGCCTTCAGCGCGTCGTCGTGGTTGATCATGCCGGTGCCGTGGCCTCTCGGTAGGCGTTCACCGACTCTGTCAGGCGGTCGAGTTCGGCGCGCAGCCGGGCCACCCCGGCGTCGTCGAGGCTCATCGCCGTCCCGATCACGTCGGGGATGCCTTCCGCCTTCTCGCGCAACGCTTTCCCGGTGTCGCTCAGGCTGACGCGGACCGAGCGTTCGTCGTCGGCCTGGCGGTTGCGGAGCACCAGGCCCGCGGTCTGCAGCCGCTTCAGCAGCGGCGAGAGCGTGCCCGAGTCGAGGTTCAGCTCGGCGCCGAGCTCCTTCACCAGGCGGTGGTCCCGCTCCCAAAGCGCGAGCATGACCAGGTACTGGGGGTAGGTCAGGTCGAGGTCTTCCAGGACGACCCGGTACAGCGACGTCACCGCGCGCGACGCCGAGTACAGCCCGAAGCAGAGCTGGTCGTCCAGCCGCAGCGATGCCATGGCGTCCTCCTCTCTCGTAACACTCCATGGTTCCCGACATCGTGCTGCGTGGCAACTTAAGTGCCCTGTATCTCATTGAGCGTCATTCAGTTGTGCACAACTGAGTTGCGAGCTACTTTGGTGACACCAGTTCGAACCGAGGAGGACGACATGACCGCCAACCCGCACAACCTGGCCCTCGAACCGGCCGCGCAGGCGTTCGCCGAGGCCACCGACCAGCCGCCGTACCTGTTCCAGCTGGAGCCGGCCGAGGGACGCAAGGCCGTCGGCGGCGTCCAGGACGGCGACGTCGCCATGGCCGACGCGTCGATCGAGGTGCTGCGGGTCCCGGGCGGGCCGACCGGCGAGGTCGAGACGCGGATCGTGCGTCCGGCCGGCGTTTCCGGACCCCTGCCGGTGATCCTCTACATCCACGGCGCCGGCTGGGTCTTCGGCGACTTCCACACCCACGAGCGGCTCGTGCGCGAACTCGCCGCCGGCGTCGGCGCGGCCGTCGTCTTCCCCGAGTACGACCGCTCGCCGGAGGCGCGCTACCCGGTCGCCATCGAGCAGAGCTACGCCGTCGCGAAGTGGGTCGCTTCGGAGGGCGCTTCGCAGGGTCTGGACGCTTCGCGCATCGCGATCGCCGGCGACTCGGTCGGCGGGAACATGACCGCGGCGCTGACCATCCTGGCCAAGCAGCGCGGCGACGTCACCTTCAAGCAGCAGGTGCTCTTCTACCCGGTCACCGACGCGAACTTCGACACCGAGTCGTACCTGAAGTTCGCCGAGGGCTACTTCCTCGGCCGCGAAGGCATGAAGTGGTTCTGGGACCAGTACACGACCGACCCCGCCCAGCGTGCGGAGATCACGGCGTCGCCGCTGCGCGCGTCGCTCGAGGAGCTGGCCGGGTTGCCGCCGGCGCTGGTGATCACCGGCGAGGCCGACGTGCTTCGCGACGAAGGTGAGGCGTACGCGGCGAAGCTGCGTCAGGCCGGAGTGCCCGTCACGGCCGTGCGGTACCAGGGGATCATCCACGACTTCGTGATGGTCAACGCGCTTCGCGAGACCCACGCCGCCGAGGCCGCGATCACGCAGGCCATCACCGTGCTGACCCGCGCTTTGGCTAAATAACTGAGAAATCGCTGAGTACGCCGCACGTTGCGGCCCTATGACGCAACTCACAGGGCCGCAACGTGCATGCCCGGTCAAACGTGATATATACGCGAGTCCGGGGGGTTCCGGGTGCGCATTCACCGCCCGCCCGGAAGGACCGTCCCATGAACTTGAGCAGCATCCGGCTCGATTCGCCGGTCAACATGATCGTGGTGGTCGTGCTGACGCTGCTCGCGATCATCGCGGTCCCGTGGTTCTGGGACCGCTGGAAGCGCAAGCGGTTGTGGCGCAGCGCCACGATCCTGCTCGCGGTCGTGCTGCTGGTCCTGACGACCGGCATGGCGGGCAACCTGATCGGCGGGTTCTTCCCGACGGTCGGCTCGCTGCTCGGCACCGGCGCGTACGCCGGCCAGGGCACCGACGCGGAGGCGTCGCAGAACGGCGAAGACCTCGAAAAGCTGCGCGACACGGGGGTCGCGCACGCGAAGGAGGGCAAGGGCACGGTCGTCCACATGAAGGTGACGGGCCGGCGCACCAAGCTGACCCGCGACGTCACGGTGTACCTGCCCCCGCAGTACTTCGACGCGGCGTACAAGGAACTGCGCTTCCCGTCGATCGAGTGGATCCCGAACTACCCGTCCGGCCCCGAGGTCTTCACCAGCGGCTACCACATGCCGGAGCAGCTCGACACGGCGATCGCCCGGCACGTCTTGCCGCCGACCGTGGTGATCGTCCCGGACCCGACGGGTGTCCCGAAGGTCGGCCACGACACGGAATGCGTCGACGAGGTCGGCGGAACGGCCAACGACACGTACCTGACGGCGGACCTGCGCGACTGGGCCCTGCAGAAGCTGGGCGTGTCGGCGAACCGCCGCGCGTGGACGATCGCGGGCTGGTCCTCGGGCGGCTACTGCGCGATGAACCTCGTGACGCGCCACCCCCAGTGGTACGGCCAGGCGGTCAGCGTCAGCGGCTACGACAAGGCCCAGGTCGACGCGGAGACCGAAGACCTGTTCCACGGCCGTCAGGACATCAACGACGCCAACAACGTCCGCGTGAACGTCCGCCTCCACCCGTCGCCGGTGGAAATCCTGGCGATTTCGGGGGACAAGGAGAAGTACGAGAGCTTCGCGATCGACCAGATCCGCGCGGCGGCCAAGCCCCCGGTGCAGTTTTCGTCGTGGCGGGTGACGGACGCGGGGCACAACATGAACACGTTCAAGTCGCAGATCCCGGACGTCCTGGCGTGGATCGGGGCGCACGCGTCATCGCCGGCCCCGGCCGGGCGACAGGTCGAGACCACCGGCGGGGTGCTGCCGTGGCCGCTGCCGAAGTCCGGTGCGCACGGGGCGCTGGCGGACACGGACCAGTAGCGGTGGGGCGGGCCGCACGCCGAGCCGCTGCCCATGCCGCCGCTCAGCCCAGCAGGGCCGAAACCACCGCCGTCACGCGCTTCGAAGCCGTCGCGTAGTCCGTCGAAGCCGGGTGCTCGCTCAGCACCACCACGATGTACCGGCTGTCGTCGCCGACCACCCCGGACGTGTGCAGCATCCGCGTCGGCATGCAACACGACCAGCCCTGCTTCACCGCCCACGGCCGGCCGTGGGCCGCGTCCGGAATGCCGAAGTACTGCCGGAAGCCGTCCGAACCCCGCTCGGTCGCGGCGCGCAACGCGGCCATGATCGAGCCGGGCGCGTGCGCCAGCACGTACTGGTAGATCTTCACGACGTCCTTCGCGGTGATCCGCGTGTCGCCCCACCGCCCCGGATCCGCGGGCGCCCGGGTGCCGGTGAGGCCGATCTTCTTGGCCCAGCCCGTCACGATCGCCGGCCCGCCGTAGGCGGACCAGAACCGGCTCGCGAGGTCGTCGTCGCTGCGGGACAGCATCCGCTGCACGTCCGCCACGGGGCCGCCGCGGTCCAGCACCGCCAACGCGATCAGCAGCTTCACCAGCGACGCCGAGGTGTACGCGCGATCGGCGTGCACCGAGACGATCGCCGCGCCGCGCTGCCGGTCGAACACGACGGCGCTGACCTCGCCGCTGCCCACCAGCCGGTCCAGCTCGGCGGCGTCCACCTTGGACGGTGGCTCGTCCTTCGGCGTCTCCTTGGGTGTTTCCTTGGGCGTCGTCGACGGCGTCGGCGTCGGTTCGGGAGTCGCGCTCGCCGATTCCGACATCGTTGTCAGCGCTTCTGTGACCGCGATCGCTTTGGGCGGCTGAGCCGGCCCGTGACCGATCGTGATCGCGACCGCGCCGATCGCCCCCACGCACAGTCCCACCAGGAAGATGCCGCTCAGCTTGCGCATGTTCCGGATTGCCGGGAGCGAGCTCCGGCGTTCCCCGGATCGGGTGACTTTGTGGGATAGGTCTCGAACCGGCCCGGATCCGGGAACGCCCCGGGGGCCTGCGGGCAAGCACCGTCGTTTCGCTGCCCGTGTTCGCGGGGTACCTGTGTGCGGTGACGATCGTCACCACACTCTGGGAAGGACTGGAGTCATGACTCACGCGAAAGGCGCACGCATCCGGGTTCGCGGCCTGCAGCCGGCGCAGGTGCTGGCCGGGTTGGCCGGGATCGCGTTCCTCGTCGTCGGCATCATCGGGTTCACCAGGACCGGGGTCGGGAACTTCGCCGGCCACCACGACGCCGGGTTCTGGCGGTTCTCCGGCAACCCGCTCATGAGCCTGGTCCGCGTCGTGACCGGCGTCGTCGGCCTGCTGCTGGCGTTCGGTTCGGGCCGCGCCCGGACGTTCGGCTGGCTGCTCTTCCTCTTCTACGGCGCCCTGTTCGTGTGGGGCCTGATGATCGACGGCACCATTTCGACCAACCCGTTCGCCAACGCCGGCAACCCGATGGACATGGGCCGCGCCGACACCTGGCTGCACCTCGGCGTCGCCGCGCTCGGTCTGCTGATCGCCGTCCTGCCGGCCCGCCGCGTCATCCACGTCCCCGAGGACGAGGTCGTCGACGAGCCGACGGTCGTCGAGCAGCGCACCGACCGCGCTGTCGACGCCGACCGCGTCGCCGCCACGGACCGCACCGCGGACACCGACCGCGTCGTGACTTCCGACGAGCGTCCGCGCCGCCGGTCGTTCCTGCGTCGTGACCACAACGAGCGAGGCCCGGAGGTCGCTCGTGAAGAGCGTCCGCCGGGCCTCGCCCACTAGATCGTGCCGGTTCAGTAGGTCGTACCACCGGAGCCGGAGTTGTTGCTGCTCCCAGCGCCACTGTCAGCCGCCGGAGCCTGGTTGGCGGTGGAGCTGGGGGTGGTACCGACCTTGCAGCCGTTGGGCTCGATGACGAACCAGGTGCCGTTGACGCCCATGCCGTTCGCGTCGCCCGGCTTCAGGTCCTTCGAGAAGGTGTAGACCGGCCAGCCGCCGATGGTGACCTGCTCGGTGCCGTCGGAACGCTTGATGCTGCCGAGGAGCTTCGAGTCGATGCCCTGCAGCTCGACCTTGCCGTTGGAGAGGACCGGCGGCCAGGTCTTGGCGCAGTCGCCGTTGCAGGCGGACGTCTTGGCCTTCTTGGTGTCCTTCTGGAACAGGTAGAGGGTCATGCCGTTCTGGTCGACGATCGCCTCGCCGAGCCCGTCGATGTTGCTGGCGCTCAGCTTCACGACGCCGGCTTCGCTCGCGGCCTGCCCGGCCTTGCCGCCCTTGGCGTTGGCGGCGTACCAGGCGCCGCCGACGCCCTGGCCGGTCGCGTCACCGGCCTTGGTGTCCTTGGCGTAGCGGTAGAGCGCCCACCCGCCGACGGTGACCTGCTCGGTGCCGTCGGAGCGCGTCACCTTCCCGACGAGGTTCCGGTCGATGCCCTGCACCTGAACGTCCCCGGTGGCCAGCACCGGCGGCCAGGTCTTGGCGCAGTCACCGTCGCAATTGGACTTCGGCGGCTTGGCCGTGTCCTTGTCGAACCGGTAGAGGGTCATGCCGTTCTGGTCGGTGATCACCTGTCCGACGCTCGCGACGTCCGCGACGACGAGTTTCGACTCGTTCGACGCCGGGGCGGCGTTCCCGACCTGTCCGTTGGCGATCTGGCCGCCGCCGGTGCCACCCGCCGCTGCGGGGGCGATGACCGGCTGAGCAGTTTCGGCACCCGAGCAAGCGGTGAGCACTGCCAGCCCGGCTGCCGCCGCGGCGACGGAGACGGCGATGCGCGTGCGAAGCATGGAAGTTCTCCTTGTGTCCGTTGGGGTTTCCCGCCGCTCGGTGCGGCTGCCTGATACCCACTACACGGACCCCCGCCGGGGGCGGTTCAAAGAATTTTCGCCGCGGGTTCGCCCCAGGTCAGAAGGTGTCGCCCAACGCCCGGTCGACGAGCGCCCCCGCGGCCCCGGTGTAGCCGGCGGGGTCCAGGAGCGCGTCCAGTGCCGCCGGCGTGAGGACATCGGTGATGGCGGGCAGCTCGTCGAGCACGTTCCGCAGCGGCCGGTCCTCGCGGACAGCGCGTTGCGACGCCTCGCCGAGCAGCTCCTTGGCCTTCGCCTTGCCGAGCAGCGGCGCGAGCACGGCGGAGAGCCGTTCGGAGACGATCAGCCCGTGCGTCGAAGCGACGTTCGCCCGCATCCGCCCGGGCTGAGCGGTGAGCCCACGCGCGAGTTCGACGGCGGTGTGCGCGGCACCGCCGGTCAACCGGAGGCACTCGCGGACGAGCTGCCATTCGGCGTGCCAGACACCGGCCGAGCGTTCGTCTTCGGTCAGCATCGACTGCGTGACGCCCGCGGCCAGCACGGGCACCTGCAGCGCGGCCGACCGGATCAGCGTCGCGAGCACGGGGTTCCGCTTGTGCGGCATGGCCGAGGAACCACCCCGCCCCTCGGCGGCCGGCTCGACAACCTCGCCGAGCTCAGTCCGGGTGAGCGTCGCGACGTCGACGGCCAGCTTCCCCAGGGCACCCGCGGCGAAGGCGAGCGCCCCGGCGAGGTCGGCGACGGGCGTGCGCAGCGAATGCCAAGGAAGGACGGGGGCAGCCAGCCCGGTCTCCTCGGCGAACGCGGCGACGAGCCGTTCGGCGTATGCGGGGTCGCCAGCTCCGGCGCCGTCCCCAGCCCCGGCCTGCCCAGCCTCTGCCAGCCGCGCGTACTCCACGTACGCCGCCAGCGTCCCGGCCGCGCCGCCCAGTGACACCGGCAGCCCGCCGTCCAGCACGCGCCGGACCCGGACCGCCGCGTCCAGCACCAGCTGCCGCCAGCCCGCGGCCTTGAGCCCGAACGTCGTGGGCACCGCGTGCGCCGTCAGCGTCCGGCCGGCCATCGTCGTGTCCCGGTGCTCGCGCGCCAGCCCGGCCAGCGCCTCGGCCGTCGCGTCGAGGTCGGCGACCAGCGGCCGCAGCGTCCGGTCGGCGACCAGCATCATCGCCGTGTCGAAGATGTCCTGGCTGGTCGAGCCGCGGTGCACGTACTCCGCCGCCTCGGGCGCGACCGCGTCGACGGCCGACGTCAGCGCCTTCACCAGCCCGACCACCGGGTTCGCGGTCGCCCGCGACCCCCGCGCCAGCTCGACGACGTCGATCCGCGCGCTGCCCGCGGCCTCCGTGATCGCGTCCGCGGCCCCGGACGGCACCGTTCCGAGCCGTGCCTGCGCCCGGGCGAGCGCCGCCTCGGCGTCGAGCATGGCGCGCAACCAGGCCTCGTCACCGGTCGATGCTTCGGCCGGCGTACCGGCCCGGACCGGGGACAGGAGTCCGGAATCGGGGTCGACGGTCATGGCGTCAGCATCGCACGCACCCGGCGGTGGCTGCCTTTCCGCGGCCGCGTCTGGCAGGCTCACCCGCCATGAGTAGCGCCACGTCCGAGCGAGACACCGAGGACACCGCCGGCTCCGGGACTCGCGCGTTCGCCGCCGAGCGCCTCACCTTCTTCTCCGACGCCGTCATCGCCATCGCGATCACCCTGCTCACGCTCGAGCTACCCCTGCCGGAGGGCGCCACCAGCGCCGAACTGCTGCGATCACTCGGGCACCACCGTTTCGAATACATCTCCTTCCTGATCAGCTTCGCCTTGATCGGCGGGCACTGGCGCGCCCACCACCGTCTGTTCCACCACGTCACCACCGTGCGCGCCGGGCTCCTGCGGCTCACCTTCGGCTGGCTGCCGATGATGGTGCTCATGCCCTTCGCCACGAAGGTGCTCGCCGAAGACGGCGGGTTCGAGTTCCGCTTCGTCCTGTACGCGCTCGTGCAGGTCGTCGCGCTCACGCTGTTCGTCGTGATGACCCGGCAAATCCAGCGTCACGGCCTCTGCCGCGCGGACACCCCGCCGGAGCTCTTCGGCGAGTACTACCGCGGGCTCGGCACGATGATCGCCGCCTTCGCCGTCTCGATCCCGGTGGCCTTCTTCACGCACTGGGCCTACGCGTGCTGGATCGTCGTTCCGCTCGTGGTCAACCTCCTGTTCCGGCTGCGCCGCCCGGCGGCGCGAACCTGAGCCGTCATTCGCCGGTGGCGCCGTCGATCCGTTCGCGGACCAGGTCGGCTTGGCCGATGTGGCGCGCGTACTCGCCGATCATGCGCAACATCAGCCACCGCAACGTGAACGGCTGTCCCGTGCTGATCCGCGTCCCCGTCTGATCCATCGCGCTGGCCGCGACGATCTCCCGGGAACGCGCGCATTCCGCGTGCCACAACGAAAAAGCCTCGCCGACGTCACCGTCGAGCGACGTGAAGTCCTGCTCCGGGTCGTCGTCCGAGTAGTAGAGGTTCGGGAGGTCCTCGCCCGCGAACTGGATCCGGAACCACCACCGTTCGACGCCGGTGAGGTGCCGCAGCAGGCCGTGCAGCGTCAACGTCGACGGTGGTACCGAACGTTCGGACAGCCGGGCCGGGTCCAGGCCTTCGCACTTCATCTCGAAGGTGCGCCGGTAGTAGTCGAGGCTTTCGGTCAGGGCCTGGCGCTCGTCCGCGACCGGCGTCGGGTCGGTGCGGTCGCCGGTGAGGCGGGCCGGGGCGGCCACGGGTGCGGTGTGTTCGGTCATGTGCGGAGCGTGCCACGGGGGTCCGACAATTTTCGGGCCGCCGTCGTGCCCGGTGACCCGGCAACGGCGGGAAACCCCAGTTCAGACACGGTTTCAAGAACCCGGTAACGAAAGTTCGGGTGCGGCGATCTGATCTTCGTCAGCTGCTGCGATCACCCCGTCCCCACCCCGGTCGGAGCGGCACCCCCTCGTCCGGAATCAGGAGATCACGACCATGGAGCGAACCGGTCGAAGAACCGCCGTGCTGGCCGCGTTGACCGCAGCGGCCCTCTTCGCGGCCCCCGCTGTCGCGTCCGCGGCGCCGGCCCCCAGCACGATCGAAGTCAGCGACACCTCGCTGCACGCCGGCGACACCTTCACGGTCACCGAGCAGCTGTACAACCCGACGGACTTCACCGTCACCGGCGCGAAGGCGGCGGTCTACGCCAAGGAAAAGCCGATCGTCGACCTGGTGGACCTGGTCTCCTGCGCCGGCACGATCGGCTGCGACCAGTACCTCAGCAGCTACCGCGGCGGCGTCGGCGACCTGGGCGCGGGCGAGAGCCGCACCGTGACGTTCACCCTCCGCGTGAAGGAGGACGTCACCGCCGGCCAGTTCACGCTGCAGCACCAGTTCGCGGGCGACAACTACGCGTTCGGCGTCGAGGACGGCCCAGCGGTTACGATCACCGCGGCGCCGAAGGCCGACGTCAAGGTCGCGCTGACCGCCACGCCGCGTGCCGGCCTGGTCGCGCGCGTCGACTACGTGATCACGGTGTCGAACACCGGCCCGGCGTCCGCGACGGGCGTCCGCGTGACGGCCAACGCGGGTACGGGCCGCACGATCACGTCGGTGACCGGCTGCACCCGCTCGGGCACGAGCTTGAGCTGCGCGATCGGCACGCTGGCCCCGGGAGCGTCGGCGACGGCGAAGTTCTCGTCGGAGGGCGGCTTCTTCGCGTGGGGCGCGTTCACGGCAACGGCCCAGCGCGCGGCCAGCACCCCGGCCGACCCGGCGGCGGCCAACGACACGGCGTCGAAGAAGTGCACGGCTTACACGGGTCTGTACGTGAACTGCTGAGTCCACATCAGAGCGAGTACGGCGCCGAGCGAGCTCGGCGCCGTACTGCGTTGGCGGTCTCTTCGACGGTCTGGTCGGTCGTGTCCATGACGTGCGTCTCGAGCTCACCCAGGTCGGCGAAGGCGCCGTGCATGCCCGTGAGCGGCTCGACGTCGGTGAGTTCCGTGGCATCCCTCGCGGTCCCGCGGGCAAGGGTGACGTCGAGACTCGGCCGCAGGACGACGTAGAAGAGGTCCAGACCGTCGCGCTTCGCGGCATCGCGGAACGGGTCGAGCGCCCACGGCCCGACGACGCCGTCGAGAACGACGTCATAGCCCCCGCGGGCATAGCCACAGGCGGCCTCGGCGATAACCCCGAGCACGACGTCGTTCTGCCGCGCGGACTCGGGCAGGTAGGGCGGGACGAACCCGGTCCGGATCCAGACGTAGAAGCTGTCGGTGTGCAGGTGAACAGTGGGTCGCGGAGCATGTTCGGTGACGAGCCGCGCAACGGTGGACTTCCCGGCCCCGGGCGGGCCGGTGAGGATCAGCAGCGAACCGGACATGCGGCCATCATGCTCGACGGCGTCAGCCGGACCCGGTGTGCGGGTGGGTGCGGGGGTGCTGGCTAGACTTGGGGTGCGGGCCGTTAGCTCAATTGGTAGAGCTGCGGACTTTTAATCCGTAGGTTCTGGGTTCGAGCCCCAGGCGGCCCACCATTCCCCGGCCTCACCGACCGGGGCGACAGGCGGTGAACATGGACGCGACCAGGCGGCTGATCGTCCTCCGGCACGCCAAGTCGGATTGGTCCGACGATCTGCCCGATCACGAACGTCCCCTGGCCCCACGCGGTATCCGCGACGCGCCCAAGCTCGGCCGGTGGCTCGTCGAACGCGGGTACGTCCCCGAGCGCGTCCTCTGCTCCACGGCTCGCCGCACGCGGGAAACCTGGGCGCGGATCAGCGAGGCGCTCCCGGAGAAGCCGCCGGTCGAATACGACGGTGATCTATACGGCGCCGGCCCCGAAGAGTTCCTCGAAGCCGCCCGCCGGATCGCGCCCGACGTCACCACGCTCGCTCTCGTCGGGCACGAACCCGGCGTCAGCGAACTCACCCTGGACCTCGCCGGCTACGGCGACGACACCCGTCTCGTCCGAGCCAAGTTCCCCACTTGCGCCGCGGCCGTTCTCGAGACCGCCGACACCTGGGCGAACCTCGGCGCCGCGCGTCTCGAAGCCTTCTTCCGTCCGCGCGACTGACTTCGGCAAGGGCATTGCCGAAGGTACGTTCACATGCGTACTCTCCATTCACTCACGGGTTTGGTGTTCATATTTGTGAATGGAGCGGACATGGTTCTCCGCCACACCGTCGTGGCCGCGCTCGCCGTAGCGGGCATCGTCACCTCGACAACGACGCCGGCCGAGGCGGCGCCCGCGTCGCACGGCTGCACCGTCCCGGTCATCGGGGCGATCTGCGCGCCGCAAACCGCCGTTCTCGACGGCAATCAGCTGCTACGCACCAAGTTCGCCGCCCTCGTCGGGGAACGCACGGCCAAGACCGCCCTCGGCAACCTGCTCAAGCAGGCCAAGACCGACCTCACCACCGGACCCTGGAGCGTCACCACCAAGAAACAGGTCTCGCCCAGCGGCGACAAGCACGACTACCTCAGCCTCGCGCCCTACTGGTGGCCCACCACGCAACCGACCGCCGAGAACCCGTGGGGCTGCCCGTTCGTGCAGAAGGACGGCCAGCGCAACCCCATCGTCGACGAGATCACCGACCACGCCTACCGCGGCGACGCCTTCGCCGCGATCTACCGGCTCGCGCTCGCCTGGTATTACACCGGCGACGCGCGCTACGCCCAGCGCGCGGCTCTCGACCTGCGTACGTGGTTCCTCGACGCGGCCACGAAGATGAACCCGAACATGAACTACGCCCAGGGCATCCCGTGCAAGGTGGACGGCCGCGGCATCGGCATCATCGAGTTCTCCTACACGCTCACCCAGGTCGTCGACGCCACCGCGATCCTCGCCACCGGCGCCCCGGGCTGGACGAACACCGACCAAGCCGGCATGACCGGCTGGTACACGCAGTTCCTGACCTGGCTGCGCACCAGCAAGAACGGCACCGACGAGGCCAAGGCCCAGAACAACCACGGCAGCTTCTACGACATGCTCGCCGCCGCGCTCGCGCTCGGCACCGGCCAGCCGGATCTGGCGAAGACGATCACCCAGGACGCCGGGCCGAACCGCATCGCGGCGCAGGTCAACGCCGACGGCTACCAGCCGGCGGAAGCCAGCCGGACGCGCAGCTGGCACTACTCCAACTTCAACCTCGTCGCCCTGACCCGGCTCGCCCAGATCGGCAAGCACGTCGGCGTCGACCTGTGGCACTACACCGCGCCCAGCGGCGCGTCGCTCTTCAAGGCCGTCGACTACCTGATCCCGGGCGCGACGACCGGGCAGTGGCCGTACCCCGAGCTGGACTTCCGGCAATACGCCGCGCTGGACGTCCTGCACGCGGCGGCCGACGCCGGCGACAAAGCCGCGCGGACGGCGTTGCCGCGCGTGCCCGTCGAACCGGGCGGTGACCTCTACCCGGTACGGCCCGCCGCGGAACAGCTCGACGACATTTCGACGTCCTGACGAAAAGGGCCCGGCCGGGAAAACGGCCGGGCCCTTTCCTGCGGGAATCAGACGCCCGCGACCTGCGAAATCCAGCTGCGATAACGCGTGATGTTCGTGTACGCCGTGTTGTTCGACCGGTCGCTCGTCGACGCGACGCCGACCTGGCGGCCGGAAGCGAACATCGGGCCGCCGGAGTCGCCGCCGGCGGTGATGCCGTTGACGCGGTTCGCGCACACCGCGACGCCGCCGGTGTAGTCGCTGCAGCCGATCGAGTTCACCCGGACCGTCGCGACCTTCAGGTACCGCGACTGGCAGTTGATCTCGGAGCCGCACTGGCTGGTCGCGCCCCAGCCGTAGACCGAGACGTTCTGGCCGACCGAGACGTCACCGACGCTGCCGAGCGGCGAGTAGGTGGCGTTCACCGAGGTCGTGAGCCGGACGATCGCCAGGTCGGCGCTGCCGTTGTAGCGCGTGATCGTCGAGCCGGTGGCCATCGTGCCGCCGCTGGACTGGTCGAGGCTGCCGATCCGGAAGGTGTACGTCCCGGAGCTGCTGACGCAGTGCTTCGCGGTCAGGATGTACTGCGGCGCGATGATCGTCGCGGTGCAGTTCTGCTGGCCGTTCACGAACAGCCGGGCCGCCCAGGGGCCGCTCGAGGCGGTGCTGCCGCCGATGATCGACGGCTGGGCCTGCGGGGTGGTCTGGGCCGCCGCGGGGCCGGCCAGGCCGACGACGGCCAGCGCGGTACTCGCGGCGAGCAGCACGAACTTCCCGAATTTCACGATCACTCCTTTTCGTGCGGAGAGCCCGCACGCGAAAGCCGGTGGGGACCGAACGAGAAGAGTGTCCGAGTTTTCGGGGAATGTCCGGAACCGACGAAAGTCCGGTGGCGTCCGTATTTATTTCGCCGAATGGACTACGTGCTGTTCCCGTAGTGTTTCGCGCTCAACCCACGGGTTGCGGCGCGGTGCGGCGCAGCCAGTAGAGGCCGACGACCGGCAGCACCAGCGGGATGAACAGGTAGCCCTCGCCGTAGACCGACCAGACCGTCGGGTGCCGGAACGCGGCGGCGTCGACCAGGCTGAGCGTGCCGATGGTCAGCACGCCGAGCAGTTCGATGGAGCAGGCGGCCAGCGCGACGCGCCACCAGGCGTCGCCGCGCTTGGCCAGCGCGATCGTCGCGACGATGTAGACGGCCGCGGCGAACGCCGAGAGCAGGTAGGCCAGCGGTGCTTCGTGGAACTTCGTGCCGATCTGGACGCCGGCCCGCGACGTCGCGGCCAGCGCGAAGATCGCGTACACGGCGACGAGCACCCGTCCGGGGCCGGAGGCCGTCCTACGCTGTTGCTCCACTCCACACCTCGTTCAGTCGCAGCACCATCACCGGGATGGCCAGGCAGGCGATGCCGAGCACGACGGTGCTCGACCGGCTCCGCTCGGCCAGCGCCCAGACGGCGCCGACGGGCAGCACGACCAGGCTGCCGATCAGGTAGGCCAGGTAGGTCGCCAGGCTGCCCGGCCGGTCGCCGCCGGCGAGCAGCACGATCCCGATCACCAGCTGGACGACCAGCAGGACCTCGACGACCGCGATCCCGATCAGGAGCGGGTTGTCCGGCAGCCGGTTGCGGGCCGACTGGACGAAGCTCCAGAGCGCGACGAGCGTGGCCGCCGCGGCGACCGTCACGGCGAATCCGAAGATCACCCGTTCCTCCTTCCGGTCCGCCGGCCGTCAACTTACTCCGTGGTACCGGCGGGTCCGTTCGCCGAGGGGGCCGGGGGTGGCCTGGGCCACCTGCGCCGCTCCACAATGGACAGGCCAGGCTCGACGAAGTGCCTGCGTGTCTCGTGAGTTGATCACTGGATGGGCTTGATGGCATTCTGCCAATTCGCCGCATTATTCCGCGTAATCTCTGTGTGGACCTGCGGGAATGTCGGAAAAAGCTTCGTGTTACACCCCGACAGGGTGGTTGGCGATCAGTCAAGAATCACGCTGGGTTCTACTACCGACTGGTAAGTGACCTTTTTGCCTACCTCGGATAGCCCAGTTGAACCCCCGGGTTGGCGGATAGGCGCGAGGCCGTCCGGCATGGGGGAATATTCCTCGTCCCGGAGCCGCGGCGCCCCGGGAGAACACACGAAGGGGTATCTTCCGATGGACCTGCGCTACGAAGCTTATTGCTTCGCCGACCCGTTGTTCTACGACGAACAACAGGAAATCGGTGCGCCGGTCGACGATTTCGCCCAGGCCCTGCCGATGCCGGCCGAAGGCTGGATCACCGCCGACCGCGGCGTCTGGCGGGCCCTGAGCCCCGCGGGCCGCCGGCTTCCGGGGCAGGGCTGGAAGATTCACGTTTCCGCTGGTCTGGACAACGCGCGGCGCGTGCTCGTGCAGGTGCACGAGTACTGTATCGAGCACTTGATCTCCTACAAGCACCTCCGCTCGCCCATGATCCTGCTCGCCCGGAATTCGAAATACGCTCCCCGTGACGGCAGCGCCAAGCTGATCACCATTTACCCGGCTGACGAGGACGAGCTGGAGCGTGTTCTGGAAGATCTGGCGGACCGGCTCGAGGGCGAGCACGGCGCCTATATCCTCAGCGACCTCCGATACGGCGACGGCCCGCTGTACGTCCGTTACGGCGGATTCGCCGAACAGTGGGTGGAGCACGACGGCAACCGCGTCCTGGCGATCCGCAAACCGGACGGCACGCTCGTGCCGGACAAGCGGGAACCGACGTTCTCCGTCCCCGACTGGGTGAAGATTCCGGCCTGTCTGCAGAGCAGCGTCGCCGCACGTAAGAGCGGCGACCCGGACCAGTTCCCCTACCGGGTGACGCGCTCCTTGCACTTCTCGAACGGTGGCGGCGTCTACCTCGCCGACCCCAAGGCGGGCGGCGAGGAGGTCGTCCTCAAGGAAGCGCGGCCGCACGCCGGCCTCGACAAGGCGCGCATCGACGCCGTCGAACGGCTGCGCCGCGAGCACGAGGTGCTCGACCGGCTGGCCGACGTCCCCGGCGTGCCGCGGGTGTTCGAGCACTTCACGGTCTGGGAGCACCACTACCTGGCCATGGAGTACATGCCGGGCAACTCGCTGGGCAACTGGCTGGCCCGCAACTACCCGCTGACCAGGCGCGGAACGACGGACGCCGACCTCACCGCGTACGCCAAGCGCGCGTTGGATGTCGTCGCTCGCGTCGAGCGGACGGTCGAGGCGATCCACGCCCGCGGCATCGTGTTCGGCGACCTGCACCCGCTGAACATCCTCATCGACGAGGACGACGACGGCCGGATCTCCCTGATCGACTTCGAAATGGCGTTCGACGTCGAGTCCGGCGACCGCCCGGCGTTGGGCGCGCCCGGCTTCCGCGCCCCGGCCGACCGCACCGGCTTCGAGATCGACGAGCACGCGATCGCGGCGTTGCGGCTGTGGCTGTTCCTGCCGCTTTCGCAGCTGATGGAGCTCGCGCCGTCGAAGCTGCGCGGCATCGCCGACTTCGCCGAACGCCGGTTCGCGCTGCCCACGGGGTACGCGGACGCCGCAGTCGCGGTGCTGGCCCCGCGTGACGTCCCCGCGGAGCCGGCACCGGTCCACACCGAGCTCGACCAGGCGAAACCGGACTGGCCGCTGGTCCGCAAGCAGATCGCCGAAGCGATCCTGGCCAGCGCGACGCCCGAGCGCCAGGACCGGCTGTTCCCGGGCGACATCGAGCAGTTCCGGGTCGGCGGCGCCTGCTTCGGCGTCGGCGCCGCGGGCGTCCTGCACGCCCTCGACGTCATCGGCGCCGGCCGGTTCCCCGAGCACGAGCGCTGGCTGATCGATTCGGTCCGCCGTGAACCGCCGACCCGGCCCGGTTTCTTCGACGGCAGCTACGGCATCGCCTACGTCCTGGAGACCTTCGGCCACCACGCCGAGGCGACCAAGCTGCTGGCGTCGTCCGCGCGGCTCGTCGAGCAGACCACCGACCACGCCCTCGAGGGCGGCCTCGCCGGCATCGGGCTGACCATGCTGCACTTCGCGACGGTCCGCCAGGACAACGAGTTCGGCCGCCAAGCTCTGACGACGGCCGTCAGGCTGGCCGAGGCGCTGGAGACGGCGGCGCCGCCGGGCAACTTCGCCCGCGCCGGCCTGCTGTCCGGCTGGTCCGGACCGGCGCTGCTGTTCATCCGGCTCTTCGAGCGCACGGGCGAGCCGGCGTGGCTGTCCTTCGCCGACCAGGCGCTGTGCCGCGACCTGGAGGAATGCGTCGAGTCCGACGACGGCTCACTGCAGGTCCGCGACGGCGCGGCCCGCACCCTGCCCTACGCCGGCATCGGCAGCAGCGGAATCCTGCTGGTCGCCGAGCAGCTGGCCCGGCACCGCCCGGACGCCGAAGCCTGCGAGAGCCTCCCCGGCCTGCGCGAATCGTGCCGCGGCGAGTTCGTCATCCACCCCGGCCTGCTGTTCGGCCGGTGCGGGCTGGCGGTCGCGCTGAGCATGGACCCGGATCCGTCGCAGCCGATCCGCGCGGCGATCGACCTGCACCTGGCGCGGCTGGCCTGGTACGCGGTGCCGTTCAAGGGCGGCCTCGCCTTCCCCGGCAACCAGCTGCTGCGCCTGTCGATGGACGTCAAGACCGGCAGCGCGGGGATCCTCCTCGCGCTCGCCGCCCTCCTGGACGGCAAGGAGGTGCTGCCCTTCCTGGGCGGCACGCCGTCCCCCCAGACCACCGGTCGCTGACCGGCGGACCCCGAAGGAAACGAAGGAAGGAACACCGATGGAACTCGTTCTGGACCTGCAGGCCATGGAGACCCCCGAGGTGCTCGACGGCGGCCACGGTGGCGGTGGCGGCGGCACGTCGAACCTCAGCCTGCTGGCCTCCTGCGCCGACAGCACCATCAGCCTGCTGACCTGCCACTGACCTGGCGGTTCGCCGGCATGTAGTGCCGAGGTGAAGGGTGCGGGAGCGGCACAGGCCAAGTGCGCCGCTCCCGCCTCTTCATTCTGGCCCCGGTACCGCCTCGGCGGTACCTCGTCCGAAGGAGTGAGATGCGCGGCTCCGCCGATCGGTTGCTGGCCCGGGTGGCCGGGCTCGATCGCCCCCGGCTGGCCGCCGTCGTGGGTACCGCGCTGGTCGCCACCGCGGCCGGCCTGCTCCTTCCCGGCGCGCTCGCGGCAGCGGTCGACAGCGTTGTCGCGGGCCGCCGGAGCTGGCCCGAGGTCTCCTGGCTGCTGCTGGTCGGCGGCGCGGAGATCGCGGCCGACGTCGTAGGCGGCATTCTGACCACTCGCCTCACGGCGACGGCGTCCGCGTGGCTGCGCCGCAAGGTGTCCGACAAGCTCTTCGCGGTCGGCACCCGTTCCCGCTTCGCCGAGGGCGACGCGATCAGTCGCCTCACCGGCGACTGCGTCGGCGCCGGCGGCATCGTCACGATCGTCGTCCAGTGCGGCTCGATGCTGGTCATCTCGACCGGCGCGGTGGTCCTGCTCGCCCTGCTGGACTGGCGGCTCGCGCTCGTCTTCCTGGGCAGCATCCCGTTCGCGCTGCTGCTGGCCCGCAGCCACCTCCGCCGCACCGCCGACGACGTCCTCACCTACCAGCGGGTGTCCGGCGAGCTGGCGGCTCGGATGGTCGACGCGGTCGCCGGCCTCCGCACGATCGCCGCGTCCGGCACCGCCGACCGTGAAGCCGAGCGGGTCCTGCGCCCTCTGCCAAAGCTGACGCTCGCCGGCCAGGGCCTCTGGCGCACCCAGGCCCGGATGGTCTGGCGCGCCGGCCTGCTGACACCGGCGGTGGAACTGTCCGTGCTCGCCGCGGCCGGCTTCGGTGTCCTCGCGGGCAGGCTCAGCATCGGCGACGTCGTGGCCACCCTCGGCTACGTCGCCCTCGGGCTCGGCCTGGTCACCCAGATCCCACTGCTCACCATGCTGTCCCGGGCGCGCGGCTGCGCCGAACGGCTCGTCGAGGTCCTCGACGAGCCCGAACCCGTGCCCGGCAAGCTCCCGCTCCTCCCCGGCGACGGCACTGTCGACCTCCGCCACGTCGGAGTCACGGGCGCGCTGACGGAGATCGACCTCCGCATCGACGGCGGCACATTCCTCGCGGTCGTCGGCCGTTCGGGCGCGGGCAAGTCCGCGCTGGCCGGTGTGCTCGGCGGACTGATCACGCCCGACGAAGGCCAGGTTCTCCTCGACGGCCGCCCGCTCGAACGCATCCGCCGCGAGGAGCTGCGCGCGGTCATCGGCTACGCCTTCGAACGGCCCGCCCTGCTCGGCGCCACGGTCGCCGACGCCGTCGGCTACGGCTCCTGGGCCGGCGAGTCCGCCATCCGCACCGCCTGCCGGATCGCGCAGGTCGACGAGGTCGTCGTCCGCCTGCCTGACGGCTATCACACGCCATTGACCGAGACGCCGCTTTCGGGCGGAGAAGCCCAGCGGCTCGGGTTGGCCCGCGCAATCGTGCACAGCCCGCGCGTCCTGATCTTCGACGACGCCACGGCCAGCCTCGACACGGTCACCGAGGCCGCGGTCGAGTGCGCGATGGCCGGCGCGTTGCCCGGCCGTACACGTGTCGTCGTGACCCACCGCGCCGGCACCGCCGCCCGGGCCGACCTGGTGGTCTGGCTCGAAGAGGGCCGGATCCGCGCGGTGGCCCCGCACGCCGCGCTCTGGCAGGAGCCCGGATATCGAGGCGTCTTCACGGAGGACGACGAGTGAGCCTGCGCCGGTTGTACTGGTCCGCTCTCGCCGGGCAGTGGCGTGGCGGAGCCGTGCTGCTCGTGTGCTCGCTACTCGAAGGTGTGCCTGCGTTCTTCTCGGGACGGCTCGTCGAGCTGTCCGTAGACCGTGGGTTTTCGGTCGGCAACCCGGCCGCCGGCCTCGGCTGGCTGGCGTTGTTCGGGCTGGCCGCCGTGCTCGGCGCGTTCGGCGCCCGGATGGTGTGGCACCAGCTCGGCAAGGTCGTCGAGCCGCTGCGCGACGCCCTGGTGACCGCCGTCGTCCGGGGTGTGCTGCACGACGAATCCCCGCCGCGCAACCAGCCGGACTCCAGCGGCGTCGCCCGGATCACCCAGCACGTCGAGGTGGTCCGCGATGCAACCGCCGGACTGCTGGTCCAGGCCCGCGGGATGCTGGTGACGACGGCCTCCGCGCTGGCCGGACTCGTGACGGTCGCCGGTGCGCTGGTCCTCCCGGTCGCGGTACCGGTCATTGCTTCGCTGGTCGCGTTCGTCTGTCTGCTTCCTTCTCTTGCCCGTCGTCAGCGCGCGCTCGCACTGGCCGACGAGCACACCGCTGCGACGGCTGGTACGTCCCTGGCCGGGATGCGGGACATCGTGGCCTGCGGCGCCGAGCCGATCGCAGCGTTGGCGATGTACGACGCGGTGGACAAACAGGCGAACGCCGCGATCCGGGTGGCGCGGTCCAGTGCCCTCCGGGCACTGGTGATCTCGCTCGGCGGGTTCATCCCGTTGCTGCTCGCGCTGGCGTTGGCGCCTGGCCTGGTGGCTCGCGGCGAACTGACCGCGGGAGCGGCCTTGGGCGCGCTTGTCTACCTGGCCACGACGATGCAGCCGGCTCTCCGCGGCTTGGCGGCCACCGCCGGGACCGTCGTCCTGCGGCTGCTGGTCGCGCTCCGCAGACTGGCGGAGACGGCCGAGTTGCCGGTCGTGTCCGACGGCACGGCGGCCCCGCGCGGCACCGACGTCGAGGTCCACGGCCTGACGTTCGGCTGGGGCGCGGCGGCCGAGCCCGTGGTCCGCGGGCTGGACTTGGGCCTGCGGCCGGGGGAGCACCTCGCCGTCGTCGGGCCGAGTGGCATCGGCAAGTCGACATTGGCAGGCTTGCTGACCGGAATGCTGACGCCGCAGGAAGGCCGGGTACTGCTGGGCGGCGTTCCGGTCCGGGATGTGCCAGCGGCACTCCGCCACGAGCTCGTGGCGCTGATTCCGCAGGAGGCTTACGTCTTCGCGGGAACCGTGCGGGACAACGTCGGCCTCTTTGCTTCGTCCGCTTCGGACGACACACTGTCGTCAGCTTTGGACGCGGTGGGCGCGAGCGCGTTGGTGCAGCGCCTTGGCGGCCTCGATGCCGAGATCGGTCACGGTGGCGAAGGGATCTCCGCAGGCGAAGCGCAGATGCTCGCGCTGGCCAGGGTCTACGCCAGTTCGGCGGAATTCGTGATCCTCGATGAAGCCACCTCCCATCTCGACCCGGTTTCCGAAGCCCGCGCGGAACGGGCCTTCGCCGCGCGGGGTGGTGTCTTGGTGGTGATCGCGCACCGGCTTTCGTCGGCTCTGCGTGCGGATCGCGTGCTTGTCATGGACGGCCGCGAAACCGCTTTGGGCCGCCACACCGACCTGATGACCAGGTCGGCGCGGTACGCAGAACTCATGCAGGCCTGGACGACGCCGGTGGCTGGGGAGTCAGCCACCGGTGCCGGCCTGGACGGCTGCGCCGGCGACCGACCGGCCCCCGGTACCGGGGGCCGGCGGCCTACGGGCAGTAGCGAATCTGTTGGCGGGGCGCCTTCCGGCAACAGACCCACAACCAGTGCGCCTCCGCCACTGGGCACGGCAACTGCGACCGCCGCCGGGGCGCCTTCCGGCGACGGGGCAGCAGCTGCGGTTGGTCCGAGGGGTGTCACAGAGTCCGTGGCCGACATGCCTGCCGGCGACGGAACTGCGACCGGGTCGTCATCTCACAACGGTGCCACCGGATCGACGCCTAGGTCGCCATCCGTGTCGCGAGCCGCTCGAGTGAGCTGACTACCCGTCCACTGTGGACCGATTTCGTGCGCTTTCCAGCTTATCGGCGTCGAGGGGGCTGGGAAGCCCTCGATTCGAATCTGTGGACAACTCGCCGATCTCCGGACCGCCTGTGGACAACTCGCGCCGATCGACCGGTTCTGTCGGCCCGGTCGTGCATGATCGGAAGCGCGGGAAGAACCCGGCCCGGAAATCGGCACCGTCAACGAGGAGGTGAAACGCCGGCGGTGGACGTCATCCGGGCTGTAGTGCTTCCAACGCCTCTCGCAGCTTGCCGGAGACCGGTGTCGGCCGGCGGGACTCGCGGTCCACGAAGACGTGCACGAAGTGCCCTTCGGCGACCAGGGACTCGTCGGCGGCGTACATGCCGATCTCGTAGCGCACGCTGGACTTCCCGAGGTGTGCCACGCGCAGTCCCACCCGCATCGATCCAGGAAAGGAAACCGATGAGTGATACCCGCAGTGCGACTCGACGCACAGCCCGATCACCTCCCCAGCTTCGATGTCGAGGCCGCCCTGTTCGATCAGCCACGTGTTGATCACGGTGTCCATCAGCGAGTAGTGCACCACGTTGTTGACGTGCCCGTAGACGTCGTTGTCCTTCCAACGCAACGGAACCGTCTGCCAGTGCGGGTACTCCTTCACCACAGTGACACCGACTCGCGCAGGATGCCGGACAGGTCGTCCGCGGAGGCCTCGCGGGGTGCGGTCGCCAGCAGCCGTTGCTGCTTCAGCGTTCCCTCGACCAGGGAGTCCACATCGGACTCCGCGTAGCCGACGGCACCGATGCCGTCCGGGATGCCGATCTGCCGCATCAGGTCGATCAGCACCGCGGGCAGGTGGTCGGCGAAGTCGCCGGGCCACTCGAAGTCGGGCGCCAGGAGGCGTGCGACGCGCAGGTGGCGGTCCGGTGCCGCGTCGAAGGTGAAGCGGAACGCGGCGGGCGCGGTCAGCGACACGGCCATTCCGTGCGGCACCATGGGCTCTTCACCCGGGTAGCCGTCCGGGTGAAAGTCGCGCACTTGGCCGGCGATCGGGTACGCGTTGGCGTGCGGGATGTGCACGCCGGCGTTGCCGAAGCCGAGCCCGGCGAACGTCGCGGCCAAAGCCATGGCTTCGCGCGCCTTGAGGTCTTCGCCGTCGCGCACGGCGGCCGGCAGGGCCCAGGACAGCAGCCGCAGCGACTGCTCGGCGAACATGTCGGCCAGCGGGTTCGAGCCGCAGTAGGGCACGCGCTGCTCCGGGCGCTTGCGCTCGAACTCCGTGTACGGCTTCGCGGTGTAGCTCTCCGCGGCGTGGCAGAGGATGTCCATGCCGCTGGCGGCGGTCACCCCGGCCGGCTGGCTGACGGTGAGCCGCGGGTCGACGACGGCGAGGGTGGGGCGCAGCCGCAGGTGGCTGATCCCGCTCTTGACGCGCAGGGAAAGCACGTCCAGGACGCAGACCGTGGTGCTCTCCGAACCGGTGCCGGTGGTGGTGGGGACCGCGACCAGCGGCTTCAGCGGGCGATCCGGTGCGCGGCCGCCGCCGACCGGCGCGTTGACGTAGTCCATCAGCTCGCCGTCGTTGCTCGTCAGCAGGTTCGCGGCCTTCGCGGTGTCGATGGCCGACCCGCCGCCGACGGCGACGAAGGCGTCGTACGGACCGGTTCCGCGGGCGAAGTCAACCGCCTTCTGCATGCTGACATCGGTGGGCTCGACGTGTACACCGTCGAAGATCTCGGTCTCGATGCCGTAGCCCGCGATTCCGTCGGCGATGCGACGCGGCCAACCGGTCGCGGCGACTTGGGGATCCGTTACGACGAGCACGCGGTGCGCGCCGTACTGGGTCAGGTCGTAGCCGATCTCTTCGCTGGCGCCGGTGCCGTACTTCAACGCCGGTGCGCCATAGGTAAAAACGGTTTCATGTTCGGTCGCGGTCAAGTCTGCGGTCCTCGCTCCCTTGATCGGCTAACAGTCGGTCAAAGCGGACATTCAGCCCATCCTTACCGGGTTTCGGCGAAGATCACTTGACTGCACTGAACGGTGCCCGCCTAAGCTCTCCTCATTAGATACCAACTGGGAGCGACCGTCGCCCAGACGGCCGTGCGGATCCTGACCGAGGCGCGTGTCCGCCGTGTGTACGCGGTGGTCGGTGAGTCCTTCCTCGAACTGCTCGACGCTTTGCAACGCGAGCGGGAGATCACCGTCGTCTCGGCGCGTCACGACGCGGGCGCGGCCTTCATGGCGGAAGCCGAAGGCAAGCTCACCGAACGGCCCGCCGTGCTGCTCGCCAGCCGGGGGCCGAGCGCGGCGAGCCTGGCGATCGGCGTCCAAACGGCGTACCAGGACGAGACGCCGATGGTCGTCTTGCTGGAGACGCCGGCGAGCGATCCGGTGCCGTCGTCGTCGGGGGAGCTGCCGACGTCCGATCTGACGGCCATGTTCGAGTCGATCGCCAAGTCGACTCTGCGGGTGACCGACCCGGACAGCCTGCCGAGTCTGCTCGCGCACGCACTGACGACGTCGCAGGAGGGACGGCCGGGGCCGGTCGTGCTCGGCGTGCCCTGCGACGTCTGGGGCATGCCTTACGACGCGGCGAAGCCGATGGCGCGGGTGCGGCCGCCGGCGTCGGGCACGCTGGGCCGTTCGGCTGACGCCGTCGCGCAACTGGTGGACGAGGCGAAGTACCCCGTGGTCATCGTCGGCGGGCGGGCACGGTCCGCTCGCGACGAACTGATCGCCGTCGCCGACGAGCTCGCGCTGCCCGTCTACAACGCTTTCCGCCGGCAAGACGCCTTCCCGGAGAACCACGCGCGGTACGCCGGCCACCTCGGGCTCGGCATCCCCGCGCGGCAGCTGGACGCCCTGGAACGCGCGGACCTCGTCCTCGCGCTCGGCACGCAGCTCGACGAGGTGACCACCCAGGCCTACCGCTACCCGACGCCGCAGCAGACGCTGGTCATGGTCGGCACCGGAATCGATGTCAGCCCGAAACGTCGCGGGCTCACGTTCCGGGTCGACTCTGAGGTCGAGCCGTTCCTGCGAGAACTGCGCGAGGTCGCTTCGCCGCGGACGCGTCGCGCGTCGGCGGCCAACGCGGCTGTCCACACCTTCATGACGCCGCCGGACACCAGCGGCAACACGCGGGTGCACCCCGTCGACGTCGTCCGCGCGCTGCGGAAACTGGCGCCCGAGGACACGATCGTGACCAGCGACGCGGGCAACTTCGCGCAGTTCATGCACCGGTACTGGTGCTTCACCGCGCCGCGCAGCCAGCTCGGGCCGAGCAACGCCGCCATGGGCTACGCCGTGCCGGCCGCCGTGGCGGCGAAACTGGCCGAGCCGCGGCGGACCGTCGTCGCCATGGTCGGCGATGCGGGTACGTTGATGACAGGACAGGAAATCGAAACGGCCGTCCGGTACCGGGCGCCGGTGATGGTCGTCGTCTTCCAGAACGGTGTGCACGGCGCGCTCGCCATGCATCAGGCCCGCACGCACGGGCGGCTGTCCGGGGTGTCCATCCCGCTGACCGATTTCGCCTCGTGGGCGCGTGGACTCGGCGCCGCCGGGTACACGGTGGACGACCGGGAGGAGCTCGAACCGATCATCGCCAGCGCGCTGGTGCGGCAGCGGCCGTGCGTCATCGACGTGCGGACGGACCCGGACGTCGTGACGCCGGACGTGCGGCTTTCGGCCCTGCTCGGACAAGGCCGCCCGCAACCTCCCGCCCAGTAAGGGTTTGCTCGGTTTCACTTCGGGAAACGCCGGGAAAGTTGTGTGGTAGCACAGCGGTGGCTCGGGTAATCTGACGGTGTTCCGGTGGTGGTTCGCCGCAGAACGTTCCCGGCCGGGTCCCGGCGGGAGACAACCGGTTTCTGTCGGTGCCGCATGGCACCATCGCGGTCATCACCCGCAGGGAAGCGGGTAGGGAACGAGGGGAGTTTCGACTTGACCGATCACCAGCGCGCATCCGAACCGGCGCGGAAGGCCTCCGGCGTCGTGCCGGTGCTGTTCAGCGCCAGTTCCGAGGCCCACGACGACGCCGTGGTCGCCGCGGAGCACGACACCGCTTGGCGGTCGCCGTTCGGCGCGGAAGGGCTGCGTCCGGCGAGTGGCGAATAGCTCACCCCTGCGGGGTGAAGACAGCTTGTCCGCCCTGCTCAAGGTGTGCTTTACTGTTCAAGGTCTCGATTTTTGTGTTCGTGATGAGTCACGCTCGCAGAACTCAGCGGGCGTAGTGTCTCCTCGCCGAGGAAGCAAACCGTCCGGGTGTTGACCCGGGTCGCCGAAGTGGCTTCCTGTTTTGGTGTTGCATATGGAGATTTTTGATGACTCAGGGCACTGTGAAGTGGTTCAACTCCGAGAAGGGGTTCGGCTTCATCACCCCCGACAACGGTGGCGGCGACGTCTTCGTTCACTACAGCGAGATCCAGGGTAACGGCTTCCGTACCCTCGAGGAGAACGCTCGCGTCGAGTTCGAGATCGGCCAGGGCCAGAAGGGTCCGCAGGCCACGTCGGTCACCGTGATCTGACTTTGATCTTGGGAAAGGGCCGTCACCCGTCCGGGGTGACGGCCCTTTTCGTATGCTGCGCACCATGATCGAGCACGGTTACACGGTCTCCGGGATGAGCTGCGGGCACTGCGCCCAGTCGGTCACCGAAGAACTCACCGGCCTGCCGGGAGTGACCGAAGTGGACGTCGACGTCGCGACCGGCCGGGTGGTCGTTCGCGCTGAGACGGCGCTGGCGGAGGACGACGTCCGCGGTGCGGTCGAGGAGGCCGGCTTCACTTACGAGGGCACGGCCAGCCTCGTTTCGTAGGCTTCGGCCGGGGCTCGGCCTCGGTTGGTTCTTCTCCGGCGGGCCTGTCTCCAGGTTGGACAGTCCAATGGAGATCGACGCGCCGGTGTGACGTACGGCTCAGGCGGGCATGCTCGGCTTCGGGCGCGCACGGTGGGCTGCGGCTGCGCGAGTTGCAGCGGTGGCGGTGCGGCTGGAGCCTGTGTAGACGCGGCAAGGTGGCGAGGCTGGTGCGGCGGTGACCCGGCGCGGTGGCTCGGGTTGCGGCGCGGCCAGCGCCGGCGTGGTGACTTGGGTACGACGGTGCCTGGCCTGGCGGTCGCCGGATTGGCGTGGCCACTGGCGCGGGGGCTCCGGTGCGGAGCGGCCGCCGCCGGCGTGGTGGCTCGGGCACGGCGGTGACTGGGGCAGTCAGCACCGGGGCAGGGTCCTGGTTGCGGCGGTGGCTGGCGTGGCCAGCACCGGCGCAGGGGCTGGGGTTGCGGCGTGGCGGTCGCCGGATCGGCGTGGCTGACACCGGCGCGGCTGCTTCGGTTGTGGCGCGACCGACCCAACGCCCTCGGCCCCCCGCGAAGTCCCTCATCCTGCACACTGCAACGCCCTGCAACCCTTCCGCTACCGCCCGGTCTCGGGGTCTCCTGTTCTCCTGCGTGCGGTCTCAGGAGGTCAGGTGGGCGAAACGGTGGCGGGGATCGTCGCGAATCCGGCTTCGGGGCGGGACATCCGCCGGCTGGTCGCGCAGGCTTCCGTGTTCCCCACCGCGGAAAAGGCGAACATGGTGCAGCGGCTGCTGGCCGCTTTCGCTGTCACCGGGCTTGACCGCGTCCTCGTCTCCACTGATCTCGGGGGCATCTCCGCCTCCGTTCTCAAGGCTCTCGGGCGGGGTGGGACCTGGCCCCAAGTCGACTTCTGCGACGACTTCCCGCTCACCGGGACCGCCGCCGATACGACCAACGCCGTGCGGCGGATGGTCGAGGCCGGGGCCGGGGTCATCGTCGTGCTCGGTGGGGATGGCACTGCTCGCGTTGCCGCCGCTGCCTGCGAAGACGTCCCCCTCCTCGCCCTCTCCACCGGGACCAACAACGCCTTCCCCCAGATGCGGGAAGCGACCGTCGCCGGGTTGGCGGCCGGGCTGATCACCTCCGGGCAGGTCGATCCCGATCTCGTCACCCACCGCGTCAGCGTGCTGGAAGTCGTCACCAAAGCTCGGCGGGAGATCGCGCTCGTCGACGTCTGCGTGTCGCTCAGCCGGCACATCGGCGCGCGGGCTTTGTGGGATCCCTCCTCGCTCACCGAGCTCTACTGCACCTTCGCCGAACCCGATGGCATCGGCCTCTCGAGCGTTCCTGGACAACTCTGTCCGAGCCCGCGGTCAAGCCCGGACGGCGTCGCGCTGCAGCTCGGGCCCGTCGGGGAGACGCCCTACGTCGTGCAAGCCACCATCGCGCCCGGGCTCGTGCGGCCCGTCGGGGTTCGTGGGTGGGGTGTGCTCGAACCCGGCGTGCGCGTCGAACTCGCCGCGGCCGGTGGTGTCATCGCGCTCGACGGCGAGCGCGAACTGGAACTCAAGACCGGCGAAAGCGCCTTCGTCGAGCTCAAGCCGGACGGACCGTGGGTCGTCGACGTCCGGGCCGCGATGGCGGAGGCGGCACGGAAAGGGCTGTTGCGCACGGAAACCGAGCTGGGGACGGAGCGTCGAAGATGACGGACACCCTGCGGGAGGCGTATCGCGTGATGCGCACCATCCGGGCCTTCGAAGAACGCGTCCACGAGGAGTTCGCGACCGGCGAAATCCCCGGGTTCGTGCACCTCTACGCCGGTGAGGAGGCCTCGGCCGCGGGAGTCTGCGCCCACCTCGACGACCGCGACGCCATCGCCGGCACCCACCGCGGCCACGGCCACTGCATCGCCAAGGGCGTCGACGTCAAAGCCATGATGGCCGAGATCTACGGCCGCAAGACAGGATCCTGTCACGGCAAGGGTGGCTCGATGCACATCGCCGACCTCTCGAAGGGCATGCTCGGCGCGAACGGCATCGTCGGCGGCGGCCCGCCTCTCATCTGCGGCACCGCCCTCGCCGCCAAACAACAGCACACCGGCGGCGTCGGCGTCGCCTTCTTCGGCGACGGCGCCGGCAACCAGGGCACCACGCTGGAAGCCCTCAACCTCGCCTCGGTCTGGGACCTGCCCGCGATCTTCATCGCCGAGAACAACGGCTACGCCGAAGCCACGGCCAGCTCCTGGTCCGTCGCCTCCGACAACATCGCCGACCGCGCCGCCGGGTTCGGCATGCCCGGCGTGATCGTCGACGGGTTCGACTTCTTCGCCGTCCACGAAGCCGCCGGCGAAGCCGTCGAACGCGCCCGCGGCGGAGGCGGCCCGACCCTCATCGAAGTCAAGTTCACCCGCTACCACGGGCACTTCGAAGGCGACCGGCCCGCGAGCCTCGACTGCCTCACGAGGTTCCGCGACCGTGTCACCGAAGCCGGTGAACTGGCCGAACACGCCCTCGACGCCATCGACGCCGAAGTCGCGAAGCTCATCGAGGACGCCGTCTCCGAAGCCAAGGCCGCGCCCAAACCGACGAAGGACGACCTCGAAACCGACGTGTACGTCTCGTACTGAAAGGGCCGGCCATGGCACGCACGATCAGCTACCGCCAGGCCATCACCGAGGCCCTCGTCCAGGAGATGGCACGTGACGAGTCGGTCATCGTCATGGGCGAGGACAACGCCGGCGGCCCCGGCGTCACCAAGGGCCTCTTCCACGAGTTCCCCGGCCGGGTGCTCGGCACGCCCATCTCCGAGTCCGCCTTCGTCGGCGCGGCGATCGGCGCCGCGACGCGCGGGCAACGGCCCGTCGCCGAGCTCGTGTTCATCGACTTCATGGGCGTCTGCTTCGACCAGATCTTCAACCAAGCAGCCAAGTTCCGGTACATGTTCGGCGGCAACGCGAGCACACCCGTCGTCATCCGCACGATGTACGGCGCCGGCCTGCGCGCCGCCGCGCAGCACTCCCAGTGCCTGTACCCGATCTTCACGCACGTCCCCGGCCTCAAGGTCGTCGTGCCGTCGAGCCCGTACGAGGCGAAAGGCCTGCTCATCCAGGCCATCCGCGACGACGACCCGGTGATCTTCTGCGAGCACAAGGCCCTCTACGACACCAGCGGCGACGTCCCCGAGGACAGCTACACGATCCCGTTCGGCGAGGCGAACGTCGTCCGCGACGGCGGTGACGTCACGATCGTCGCGTTCGGCCGCATGGTCGCCGTCGCCGAACAAGCCGCGGACGAGCTCGAGAGCAACGGCATCGAAGCCGAAGTCATCGACCCCCGCACCACCAGCCCGCTCGACACGGACACGATCCTGGAGAGCGTCGAGAACACCGGACGCCTGGTCGTCGTCGACGAGGCCTCGCCGCGCTGCAACCTCGCCACCGACGTCTCCGCGCTCGTCGCGAAGGAGGCGTTCGGCGCGCTGCGGGCCCCGATCGAGATGGTGACGCCGCCGCACACGCCCGTCCCGTTCTCCGACGCGCTCGAGGACCTCTACATCCCCGACGCCCAGAAGGTCGTCAACGCGGCGAAGGCGGTCGTGGAGTACCGGCGATGAGCCGGCCGGTGACGGGCTGACCCATCCCGCCTCCGGTGGCTCTTGGCCCCGCCGGAGGCCACCGAGGGGCTCTTCGCCGGCACCTCCCCGGCCGGCGAAGAGCCCCTCGGCGAGATTGTCGCCACCTTCCGATCAGCGAACCGAAAAGGCAGACTGAGGCGGAGCGCAAGGAGTGGCGGTTTGGGGCAGCGAGACCTCGAGGCAGCGTTGCCGGCCGGGGCGGACCCCCGGCGGCACGCCCGTGTCCTCGCCCAGGTGCACGAAGCGGCCCTGTCGGGCAAGGAGCTGCCCAGCAGGCCGCGGCCGGTCGTCGACGCCTCCTGGCAGCGGATGCGCCGCCTCGGCATGGACCCCGACAGCCGCGCCGCCGCGCCCGTCCTGACCGTCGAACAGCTCGAAGCGCGCCGCCGCGCCAGCGGGCTCGTCGAAGCGCTGCCGACGTTGCGCGGCGGCCTGACCAGCGTCGCCGAGCAGGCCGCGCACATCATGGTGATCGTCGACGCGGGCGGCAACGTCCTCTGGCGCGACGGCAGCGCCGCGATCCGCCGCCGCGCCGACAGCCTCGGCTTCGTCGAAGGTGTCGACTGGCAGGAAGAAGCCGTCGGCACCAACGCGATCGGCACCGCCCTCGTCGCGCGCCGCCCGGTCCAGATGTACGCCGCCGAGCACTACGTCCGCTCCCACCACTCCTGGACGTGCGCCGCCGCGCCGCTGCACGACCCGCGCGACGGCCGGCTCCTCGGCGTCGTCGACCTCTCCGGCCCGGCCTCCACCGTCCACGCGACGACGTTGGCGCTGGTCGACGCCGTGACGCGGCTCGCGGAGTCCCAGCTGCGCACCACCCACCTCACCGAACTCGAACGCCTGCGCGGCTTCGCCGTCCCCGTGCTCGCCAAGGTCGGTGGACGCGCGGTCGTCGCCGACGAACACGGCTGGGTCGCCGCGGCCGCCGGGCTCGCGCCGGTCGACCGGATCGCGCTGCCCGCCAACCTTGCGCCCGGCGGGGTCTGGCTGCCGGCCTACGGCCACTGCGCGGTCGAGCCCGTCCCCGGTGGCTGGCTGATCCGCCCCACCGAAACCGACGCCGCCCAGCCGACGCGGGTCGTCCTCGACGTCCGGTCGCCGCGCGCCCCCGAGCTCACCGTCGCCGGCGCGGCCGGGACGTGGACGCACCGGCTCAGCCCCCGGCACGCCGAGATGCTGTACGTCCTGGCCAGCCACCGCGACGGCCGCTCGGCGTCCGAGCTGTCCTCGGACCTCTTCGGCGACGCCAGCCGCGCGGTGACCGTCCGCGCCGAGATGTCCCGGCTGCGCCGCCACTTCGGCGGCATCCTCGGCGCCAAGCCCTACCGCTTCGCCGACGACGTCGAAGTGCTGGTCCGGAGGCCGCCGAGCCCCGAAGCCGTGCTGCCGCACTCGCTCGCCCCGGCCATCCGCGGCTGATCCCGCCCGGGAAGATGGGGCCGTGCCGAACCGCCCCCTGCTCCCGGACACCATCGCGCCGACCTGGCTCGTGGTGCAGGTGCTCGGCACGCTGTTCGTCGCGGGAACCCTGCTCACCGCGCGCGAACCGAACCCGTGGATCTGGGCCGCGTACGGCGTCTCGAGCGCCTGCTGGCTCGGCTTCGTCGCGCTCGCGTCCCGGCGGCCGAAGACGGCGGCCGCGCTGCTCGCCGTGGCCGGCGCGCTGCCCGCGGCGCTCGTCGGCCGGGCCGCGGACTCCTCGGCGATCCTGATGGCCGTCATCCCGCTCGGCCGGCTCGCCGCGCTCACCACGGTCGGCGTCGGCGCGATCGTCGGCGTGGGCCTGCTGGAAATGGCGCTGGCCGTGACCGCGCACCTGGTCGCCGGGCAGTCCCTCGGCGCCGCGCTCGCCGACGCCGCCGTGATGCTGCTGCTCGTGCTCGTCGGGCTCAACCGCCGTCAGTACGAGGTCCAGGCCGGCCAGGCCGAGGCGCTGCTCGACCAAACCCGGCTCGCCCAGGCCGAACACGCGCGCGCCGCCGCGCTCGACGAACGCACCCGCATCGCCCGCGAGATCCACGACGTCCTGGCGCATTCCCTGGGCGCACTGCGGGTTCAGCTCGAACTCGCCGAAGCCCTGCTGACCGAACGGTCCGATGTGGACGGTGCGCTCCGGTCGGTCCGGCGGTCGCGCCGCCTGGCCGCCGACGGGCTCGCCGAAGCGCGCAACGCCGTCGCCGCGCTGCGCCGGGACGTCCCGCCACTGGCCGAAGCCCTGGCCGCGGTGACCGCCGAGCACGCCGGCGACCACGGCGCCGACGTCGGCTTCGAGGCGGACGGCGAACCAAGGCCGCTGCCGTCCGCCGCGGTCGTCGCGCTGGTGAGCGTCGCGCGCGAAGCCTTGACGAACGCGGGCAAGCACGCGCCCGGGGAGGACGTCCGGATGCGGCTGGAGTACGCGTCGGAAGAGGTCCGGCTCGAAGTGCGCAACCCGCGAAGCGAATTCACTCGTACAGGTGAAGGTTTCGGGTTGGCCGGCATGCGCGAGCGCCTCGCCCTCGCCGGTGGCACGCTGGAATCGGGCCCGGACGACGGCTACTGGCGCGTACTCGCGCGGATCCGGGGCTGACCGGGCGCCCGGAGATCACGTGCTGGTGACGGCGGGCGGTGCCCGTGCCCGCGCGGATCGCCACTCGGCTACCTTCTGCTGGTAAGGCTTTCGGGGAGGAATCGGGGATGACCAGCACTGCGACGGCCCGTCCCACGGCGCCCGCGCCGGGACCCCCGGCGCCGCCGCCACCGGACGGCCGGGACCGCGCCGGGGGCCGCAGCGGCCTCCTCGGGCTGCTGGACCTGCCGGGCCAGGCGGTCCGCGCGATCATCCGGTCCGCCGCGACCACCCCCGGCCGGCTCACCGTGATCGCCGTCGCGCTCGTGCTGCTCGCGCTGGTCGCCGGCACCGCCGCGACGCTGTCGGTGCAGGACCGCGACGACACGATCAGCGGCGTCATCGACCACCGCGAACCCCTCGCCGCCGCCGCGCAGCAGGTCTACAAGTCGCTTTCGGACGCCGACGCGACCGCGGCCAGCGCGTTCCTCTCCATCGGCACCGAGCCGCCCGAGCTGCGCTCCCGGTACGAGCGTGACATCGCCGAAGCCGGCGCCGCGCTCGCGAAGGCCGCTTCGGACTCTTCGGACGTCGCCGCCGCGGCGAGCCCGGTCGACGTCCTCAACCAGTCGCTGCCCGTCTACACCGGGCTCGTCGAGACCGCCCGCGCGAACAACCGCCTCGGCTACCCGGTCGGCGCGTCCTACCTGCGCGAGGCCTCCGAGCTGATGCGCGCGAAGATCCTGCCCGCCGCGCAGGACCTCTACCGCGTCGACACCGAGCGGCTGATCGAGGAGCAGAACAGCTCCACCGGCTTCCCGTGGCTCGCCACGATCCTGGTGGTCGCGCTGCTGGCCGCGCTCGTCGTCGCGCAGGTCTACCTGACCCGGCGGACCAACCGGGTGCTCAACGTCGGGCTGGTCGTCGCGACGGCCGCCGTCGTCGTGTCGCTGCTGTGGGGCTCGGTCGCGCTGATCGTGCAGGGCAGCCTCGTCGGCAGCGGCCAGGACGACGGCTCGCACCGCGTCGACGTGCTCGTCCGCGCGCGGATCGCCGCGCTGCAGGCCCGCGCCGACGAGACGCTGACGCTGGTCGCCCGCGGCGACGGCGCGGCGTACGAGAAGGACTTCGGCGCCAACGCCGCCCAGCTCGCCGGCCCCGACGGCCAAGGCGGCCTCCTCGGTGAAGCCCGCGGCCTGATCACCGACGGCGACGGCGCCACGAAGGTCGCCGACGCCACCAAGGCCGCCCAGGACTGGCTGGCCGCGCACAAGCAGGTCCGCACCCAGGACGACTCCGGCCAGTACCAGGAGGCCGTCGACACCGCCGTGCTCGAAGACCGCAAGACCGGCTCGGCCCCGGCGTTCCGGCGGCTCGACGACAGCCTCCAGGCGGCGATCGACGTCGGCCGGCAGCAGTTCCTCGACGACACCCACGACGGCGACGCCGCGCTGACGCTGCTGGCGCCCGGCCTCGCCGTGCTCGCGGTGGTCGCCGCGGCGGGTGTCACCATGGGGATCCGGGAACGACTGAGGGAGTACCGGTGAGCAGGCGGGGGAACACGGTCCGGGCGGGCGTGCTGGCGCTCGTCGCGCTGCTCGCGGCGTCGTGCGGCAGTCCCGGGAAACCGGTCGACCCGGCCCCGGTCAGCAATGCGGCCTGGCCGCAGCCCGCGCACGTCGGCGGCCCGGACGCGACCGCCGGCGGCGGCGCCGACACCAGCTGCGACCCGCTGGCCAGCCTCCCGCCGAACGGCACCATCGGCAGCGACTCGACCATGGCGAAGATCAAGGAACGCGGGAAGCTGATCGCCGGCGTCGACCAGACCACCTACCTCTTCGGGTTCCGCAACCCGACCTCGGGCAACCTCGAGGGCTTCGACATCGACATGGTCAACGCCATCGCCCGCGCCCTGTTCGGCACCTCCGAGGGGCACGTCCAGTTCCGCGCGATCCCGTCTTCGCAGCGCGAGGACGTCCTGATGGCGCACCAGGTCGACGTCGTGGTCCGGACCTACAGCATCACCTGCGACCGGCGGAAGAAGGTCCAGTTCTCCTCGGTGTACTACGTGGCCGGGCAGCGGATCCTCGTCGCCAAGGAGTCGAAGGCCGAGAAGCTGTCCGACCTGACCGGCAAGCGCGTGTGCGCGGCCAAGAAGTCGACGTCGCTCGCGAAGATCGCGACCGATCCCGCGAAGGTCGTGCCGATCTCGGTGGACAACTGGTCCGACTGCCTCGTGATGCTCCAGCAGGGCCAGGTCGCCGCGGTGTCGACCGACGACACGATCCTCGCCGGGATGGCCGCGCAGGACCCGACGCTCAAGGTCGTCGGCGAGCAGTTCACGCAGGAGAACTACGGCATCGGCATCCCCAAGGACAACGAGGACATGGTCCGCTACGTCAACGCGGTCCTCGACGAGATCCGCGGCACCGGCGTCTGGCAGGACAGCTACCGCAAGTGGGTCGAGCCGTCGCTCGGGTCGGCGTCGCCGCCGTCGCCGCAGTACCGGTGAGCGCGTCGCGACTAGGATTGGTTCCCGCTGGCCGGGGATCTGGGAGGTAAGCAGTGTCGGAGGAGCCGCGCCGTCCTCGGCACGCCGCGCCGGACGAGGAGCCGAAGCCGGCCACGCCGAGCTGGCAGCCGCCGCCACCGGTGCGGTGGGAGACGCCGGAGCCGTCGATCTCGGGCCGCCTCGACGACGGCGCGCCGCCCCGCGGCGAGGAGACGGTCATCCACGCGCCCGTCCGCCGGCCGCCGACGCCGCCGGGCGGCCACCCCACCGCCGTCCGCGGGACGATCCCCGGCGCCGAAGACCCGACCCGGCCGCCGGGCAGCCTCAACCCTGTCCTGCCGCCGGTCCAGGCCACGCAGGTGGTCCGCCCCGACCCGAACGCGCCGCAGCCGACGAGCGTGCTCGCCGCGCCCGCCCCGGAAACCCAGAGCATCATGCCGCCGGCGCCGCGGCCCGACACCGGCCCCGGCGCGCCGCTGCCCGACCCGGGCACCGAAAGCGTGCTGCCCGAACGCAGCAGCGAAGGCCGGCACACCGGCACCGGAACGGGCAGTGGCTCGGGCTCGGTGTCCGGCTCCTCTTCCTTCCCCGGCACTTCGCGGCGGACGTCGTCGCGGACGTCGCGCTCCCGCCGCGGCCGCCTCGGCGCCGGCCTGGTCGAGGTCCCGCCGGTGCCCGCGCGCGACCCGGCGTCGGCGGTGCTGACGAACCCCATGGTGTCGGAGGAAAAGCGCTTCTGCGGCACCTGCAGCGCGAAGGTCGGCCGCGGCAAGGACGGGAAACCCGGTGCCGCGGAAGGGAAGTGCGAGAACTGCGGCGCGCCGTTCTCGTTCGTCCCGAAGCTGCAGCCGAACGAGCTCGTCGGCGGCCAGTACGAAGTCCTCGGCGCGCTCGCCTACGGCGGTCTCGGCTGGATCTACCTGGCGCAGGACCACAACGTGTCCGACCGCTGGGTCGTCCTCAAAGGACTGATCGACACCGGTGACCAGACGGCGATGGCGGCCGCGGCCAACGAGCAGCGGTTCCTCGCCGAGGTCGAGCACCCCAACATCGTCAAGATCCACAACTTCGTGCAGCACCCGGACGCGCACAGCGGCACGACCGTCGGCTACATCGTCATGGAGTACGTCGGCGGCCAGTCGCTGCGGCAGCTCGCGCTCGCCCACCACCGCGAAAGCCGCCGCCCGGAGCCGCTGCCGATCGGCCAGGTCATCGCGTACGGGCTGGAGATCCTGCCCGCGCTCGGCTACCTGCACAGCCAGAACCTGCTCTACTGCGACCTCAAGCCCGACAACGTGATCCAGACCAACGAGCAGCTCAAGCTGATCGACCTGGGCGCGGTCCGGCGGATGGACGACTACGAGAGCCCGCTGTTCTTCACCACCGGCTACAGCGCGCCGGAGCTGGCGAAGCAGGGCGCGTCGATCGCGTCGGACCTGTTCACCGTCGGCCGCACGCTCGCCGTGCTGAGCTTCGAATTCACCGGCTACACCAGCAAGTTCAAGACGACGCTGCCCGGCCCGGACGCCGTCCCGCTGTTCGCGCTCTTCGGCTCCTACTACCGGTTCCTGCGCCGCGCGACGCACGCCGACCCGGACCGGCGGTTCCTCTCCGCCGAGGAGATGGGCGACCAGCTGACCGGCGTGCTGCGCGAGATCATGGCGCTGGGCACCGGAAAACCGCGGCCCGGCGCGTCGACGGTGTTCGGTCCGGAGAGCCGCACCTTCGGCGTGCAGCTGGTGGTGCCGGAGCAGGGCCAGAGCGTGCCGCTGCCCGGCTCGGACGAGGTCGTCGCCGGCCTGCCCATCCCGCAGGTCGACACCGACGACCCCGCGGCCGGCGTGCTCGCCACGACGACCGCGCTCGACCCGCGCGGCGCCATCGAGGCTCTGGCCGGCGCGCCGCGCGAGTCGATCGAGGTGCGGCTGCGGATCGTGCGCGCCCGGATCGAGCTGGGTGAGCTGGCCGAGGCGCAGCGGCAGCTGCAGGCGGCGCAGTACCTGGCGATCAAGAACGGCTTCCCGCACGACTGGCGGATCGACTGGTACCGCGGCCTGATAGAGCTGGCCGGCAGCCGCTCGCGGGTCGCGCAGGTCGCGTTCGAATCCGTCTACGACGACCTGCCGGGCGAGATCGCGCCGAAACTCGCGTTGGGCGTCGCAGCCGAAGGCGTCGGCGACTACTTCGCCGCGGCGCGCTTCTACGAACTGGTCTGGCGCACGGACCGCACGTACGTGAGCGCGGCGTTCGGCCTCGCGCGCGTCTACCTCGCGCAGGGCGCGCGCAACAGCGCGGTCGAGGTGCTCGAGACGGTCCCGCCGTCCTCGACCCACTACGTCGACGCGCAGGTCGCGGCCATCAAGATCAAGACGACGGCGACCAAGGCCAACGGCCGCGAGACCCCGGTGACCGAGCACGACCTGCTCGACGCGTCGTCCCGGCTCGAGCGGCTCCGGCTGGACCTCGAGCGTCAGACGCGGCTGTCCGCGGGGGTGCTCGAAGCCGCGCACGACTGGCTCAAGCAGGGCAAACCGACCCCGGGCGCGCGGGTGCTGGGGTGCTCGCTGGAGGAGCGGGAACTGCGGTTCGGGCTGGAACGCTGCTACCGCGCCCTGGCCCGGCTGGCGAGCACGGTCGACGAGCGCGTCAAGCTCGTGGACCGCGCCAACGCCATCCGGCCGCGCACGCTGACCTGAACGCAGCTTTCACGTGAAAGCTGCGACCTGGGCGCCGAGCTTTCACGTGAAAGCTCGGGTCAGGGATTGATCTCCCAGTCGCGTTCCTGCTGCCGGCGGTTCTTCTCGTGCTGTGCCGCCAGCTTCTCCAGCGCCTCCGGGTCGCCGTGGGTGCTGAAGTGCTCGAAGCCCACCACGATGAACAGCGCGCGGGCGCTCACCGCGATCGGGCCGTCCTCGGCGTCCAGGCGGCCGTCGGCGCTCACGTAGATCTTGCGGCCCGCGATGCCGTCCAACCGGGCCTCGATGAACAGCGTCGTGCCCACCGGGACCGGGCGCCGGAAGTCCGTCTCGAGCTTGCCCGTCACCGCCGGGCGGCGCATCAGGTTGCCGACCGTCGAGCCGAGCGCCTCGTCGAACGCGCAGGCCAGCAGCCCGCCGTGGGCCAGCCCCGGCGCGCCCTGGTGGGCCGCCGTCACGGTGAACCGCGAGTGGATCACCTGGCCTTCGCCGACCGCCGACCGCAGGTGCAGGCCCGCGTCGGCCTCGTCGCCGCAGCCGAAGCACTCGCTGAAGTGCACGCCGAGCTCGGTACCCGGCGCCGGCGCCTTCGGGTGCGGGACGGCCGGCTCCACCGGCACCGGCGGCCAGGGTTGAGAAACACGACTCATGCGCTGACGTTAACTCGCCGGTAGCGGCCCGGCGCGCGCGGCCCGCGGCGTAAGCAGGCAACGTATACCTCTCAGTAGCCGGAAAGTTCCCCACCGTAGAAGATTCGCGGCTCAGGCTGCCGACCTGCGACGTCCGGTCAACACTGGGCTGATGAGCTCGAACGGCCCTAGGGGCACTGCACGGAGGAGGTCGTCGCCGGCATGAGCGAACCAGCACCAACGACGAGCAAACCGCCAGTGGACGAGAGAACCGTCAAGCGCGCCGTCTGGGCATCCGCCATGGGCAACGCCACCGAGTGGTACGACTACGGCGTCTTCACCTCGGGAGCCATCGCCACCAGCATCGGGACGCTCTTCTTCCCCGGTGAGGGCAACGCCGTCCTGAAGTCGCTCGCGCTGCTCGCGGTCGGGTTCATCGTGCGGCCCTTCGGCGGGGCGTTCTTCGGCCCGCTCGGCGACAAGATCGGCCGCAAGCGCGTCCTCGCCATCACGATCCTGCTGATGTCCGGCTGCACGTTCCTCGTCGGCGTCCTGCCGACGTACGCCGGCGGCTACAGCATGGGCATCGCGGCGCCGATCGCGATCCTGCTGCTCCGGATCATCCAGGGCTTCTCCACCGGCGGTGAATACGGCGGCGCGGCGACGTTCATCGCCGAGTACTCGCCGACGAAACGCCGTGGCTTCTTCGGCAGCTTCCTCGAGCTCGGCACGCTGGGCGGGTACGTCCTCGGCAACCTCGTGGTGCTGTCGGTGACGCTGTCCCTGTCGGCCGACCAGGTCGACGCCTGGGGCTGGCGGATCCCGTTCTTCGTCGCGCTGCCGCTCGGCCTGATCGGGCTCTACCTGCGGAACAAGCTCGAGGACACCCCCGAGTTCCGCCGGATGGAAGCCGCGGGCGAGGCCCCGAAGAAGGCGCCGCTCAAGGAGATCTTCGTCCGCAACTGGCGGATGATCCTCAACCTGATCGGCATCGTGCTGCTGCTGAACGTCGCGGACTACCTGCTGCTGACGACGATGCCGACGTACTTCACCGACACGCTGAAGATCAACGACAACACGGCGACGCTGATCATCATCGCGGTCGAGGTCATCCAGATGGCGATCATCATCCCGCTCGGCGCGCTGTCCGACCGGATCGGCCGGAAACCGCTGCTGCTCACCGCGGCCATCGGGTTCCTGGTGCTGAGCTGGCCCAGCCTCAAGCTGATGCAGTCCGGGAGCATCCTGTGGCTGTTCGTCGGGTTCCTGGTCGTGGCGATCCTGCTGGTCCTGATCCTCGCGGTGATCGGCTCGACGTTCCCGGCGATGTTCCCGACGCGGGTGCGCTACGGCTCGTTCGCGATCGGCTACAACATCTCGACGTCGCTGTTCGGCGGCACCGCCGGGGTCGTCGTGACGGCGCTGATCAAGAGCACCGGCAACGAGGACTGGCCGGCGTACTACCTGATGGCGGCGGCGCTGATCGCGATCATCCCGATCATCAAGATCCCGGAGACGTCGCAGGTGCCGATGGAACAGATCGACACCGAAGACAACAGCGGAAAGCTGAGCTCCGCGGCCGCTCAGCGCTGAGCGGTCCCCGGAAAACCGTGTGCCCCGCCCGGATCACCGGGCGGGGCACACGTGCGCCGTGAGGTCAGTTCGCTTCGCTGCGAGGAGTGAAGCGCTTGCGGGACCAAGCGGCCAGCGCACCCGCGGTCATGACAGCGATTACGGTTTCGACGATCAGTGCGGCGAGCACCATGTGCTTCCTCCTCGGTTTCTCGGGCCGGCGGCGAAGCGCCCGGCTGAGCAGTTCCTCCGGTGTCCGATCGGATCACCACAGGGCATATCGCCCCGAGCCGGGCAGGTATTTCGTCAGAAACCCACATTGGCGCGGTGATCTGCGCCACGTCACTGACCTGCGGAAACGTCAGCGGGACGTGGTCGCCGACGGCGGAGTCCCGGTTTCCGTCGGCCCCGAGGAGGGCCGGCTGGTGGTCGGCACGGACCGCGGCGGGGTCCGGCCGGCCGACGGCGGCTGCGGCGCCCGCGTGGCGCGCGCGGACGTGCGGCCCGGCTCGGCCGCGGGCGGCGCGATGGACGTCGCCGGCGCGACCTGCGGCGACGGCGTCGCCGCGGGGGAGCTCGTGCCGATCGTGGACAGGCCGGGGCCGGCGGGTTCCAGCGGCTCCGGCGGCCCGGCGCGGTGACCGGCCAGGAAACCGGCCACCGCCAGGACGACCGCCGTCGCGGCCGAGGTACCGGCCACGGCGAAGCGCTTGCGTCGTCGCCGGACCCGGCCACCGCGCTCGATCACGTCGGCGGCGTCGAGGCGCATCGGCGGCTGCGCGCCACCGGCCGCGCCGGTCAGGTACGCGCGGACGTCGTCTTCGGGGTCCATGTTCGTCACCTCCCCTCCGTGGTCGCGCTGAACGTCAGCGCACCGTAGTGCGGGCCGAGCCGGTTGCGCAGCGTCGCCAGGCCCCGGGAGGCCTGGCTCTTCACCGTGCCGGTGCTGCAGCCGAGGGCCTTCGCCGTCTCCTCGACGCTCAGGTCCTCGAAGTACCGCAGCACCAGCACGGCGCGCTGCTTGGGGGCCAGGACGGCCAGGGCCTGCCGGACCAGTTCGTCCTGGTCGCCGGCGGCCGGTTCCGCCGGAAGTTCCGGCGGGGTGTCGGTGAGGCGCTCCCGCTTCCACCTGCTGCGCCGGTGCTCGGCGAGGAACGTGCGCAGCACGACCTTGCGGGCGTAGGCGTCCAAGGCGTCGTGGCGCGACAGCCTCGGCCAGGCGAGGTACAGCTTGAGCAGCGCGGCCTGCGTGAGGTCCTCGGCCTGGTGCCAGTCCCCGCAGAGCAGGAAGGCCGTGGACCGCAGGCTGTGCGCGCGCTCGCCGAAGTACCGGGCGAACTCGCCGTCCCACGGCGAGCCCGGCCCGGTCGACGGACGGGAGCGGGAGATCACCTGGTTACCGGGTCACCCCGATGGCCGGCAGGTGCAGGTCACCGGTCGGGCCGGCCGGCACGGCACGCGGAACGCGCTGGGCCGGACCGGTGCGCGGGGCGCGGGTCGTCTCCCGCGGCGCCGGAGCGGCGGACGGCGGCTGCGGCGCGCGGGTGGCCGTCGGGACCGCGGACGGCGCCTCGGTCGGCCGGGCGGTGGTCGGCGGCGCCGGCTGCGACTGGCCGGCCAGGGCGATGCCACCGGACAGGGCACCACCGGCGAGCACGAGCGCGCCGAGGGTCAGGGCGATGCGGATACGCAAGACAGCTCCTCATTCTCGCGGGCGCGACCGGGATCGTCGCGCCTCTGCCCGTAGTCATGCGGTGGGGTTTCGCCGGGGTTGCATCGGATTTCGGGAGAAACGCGAACGGCCGGGAAGCCCGCGATGGACTTCCCGGCCGCCCGGTGTTCCTCAGTGGTCTCAGCCGGCGAGGGCCGACAGCTTCTGCCAGCTCGCCCAGTCGTAGGTCCAGTCGCTGTAGTCGCCGTCCTTCGCGGTCAGCGTCTGCGTGCTGCCGGTGATCTCGACCGGGTCACCGGTGAGAACGCCGTCGTAGTACTCCTTCGCCCGCGCCGGCGAGAGGTTCAGGCAGCCGTGCGAGACGTTCTTCTTGCCCTGCGCCCAAACCGAGGCCGCCAGGCCGTGGATGAACTCGCCGTTGTTGGAGATCCGGACCGCCCACGGCACCACGACGTTCTCGTAGTGGTACTTCGGGTTGCTCATCGCGTAGGTCGCCTGCTTGCCCATCACGACGTGCACGCCGCTGTGGGTGACGCGGCCCGGGTCGGAGTCGAGGCCGTAGCTCACCGGGTAGTCGGCGATCTGCTGGCCGTCGCGGATCACCTGCATCGTGTGCTGCGTGGTGTTGCCCTTGACGATCTGCGAGCGGCCGATGGTGAAGCTGGCCGACACGTCCTGCTTGCCGTACACGCCGTCGCCGACCTTGACGCCGTAGATCTTGGCGTTGACCTTCACCGTGGTGCCCGGCTTGTAGTACTCCTTGGGCCGCCAGTGCACCGAGGTGTCGCCGTTCGTCCAGCCCCACGAGCCCTCGGTCTTCGGCGTGGTCTCGACCGACAGCGCCTTCTCGACCGAAGCCTTGTCGGTGACGCGGCTCGGGAAGGTCAGCGCGATCGGCATGGCGATGCCGTACGTCTGCCCGTCGCCGACGTTCAGGCTGGCCGACATCTGCCGCTTCGGCTTCACCGTGGTGAACGCGCCGGCGATCGGCACGTTCTTGCCGTCGGCGCCGCTGACCTGACCGGACCACGTGTAGGTCTTGCCGTAGCCGAGCTGCTCGGTGGTGTTCCAGCTCTTCTTGTCCGCCGACGTCTGGCCCTGGACCTGCTTGCCGTCCGGGTTGGTCAGTGTGACCGAGACGATCGTGCCGCTGTCGACCTTGACCTCGACCGGCTCGCCGGGCGGCACGTCCTGCGCGCCGCCCGCCGGCGTCACCGTCAGCTTCGCCGGCTGCGCGGTGGGCGCGGGCGACTGGGTCGGGCCCCCGCCCGACGTCCCGCTCGCCGACACGGTCGGTTCGCTGCTGCACGCCCCCAGCGTGAGTACCGCGACCAACCCCAGAACCACAGCCGCGCCCCGGCGCCGCGTGGAAGTCCTCACCGTCACACCCATTCCCCTTTGCCCCTTTGGTGCTTCCCCTCATCGAGACGTCCCGCGGACCGGCGACGTTGAGCAACATTCGCGTGACGAAGGTCACAAAAGTCCGGGCGGGCTTTCACTGAGGGGGCACGGGCGACTCCGAGCCGTATCCGGTGATCACGGAGTCGCTGTGCTGCGCAAGACTAACCGGTGGGTCCGGCAGAACGTGCCGCGAGCCCTACGACGTTCCGGTGACCTTGGCCCGGACCGGCGTTTTTCGCCTCGATCACGGGGTTCAACTTTGGCCAGATCCCGGTAGTCTGCTCTCAGGCCGTCGTTTTGCGTGTTAGTGGCTTCACACTCGCGGAACTTCTGACGCGAGCCATGGAGCCGACACGCTCTTGACTCGACTCGTTGGAACCGCCCGGGACGGTCGGGGTGCCGCTTCGGTGGCATTCGAAGCGGATCTGTGTAACGAGGAGTACAGCGGTGGCGCAAGGCACTGTGAAGTGGTTCAACGCGGAGAAGGGCTTCGGCTTCATCGCGCAGGACGGCGGCGAAGGCGACGTGTTCGTTCACTACTCGGAGATCGAGGGGCGTGGCTTCCGCACCCTCGAGGAGAACCAGCGGGTGGAGTTCGAGGTCGGCCAGGGTCAGAAGGGTCCGCAGGCCCAGAAGGTCCGCGCGATCTGACAAACAGGCCCTCTGCGTTGACAAAGGCCTGAGCGAAGGGCCCCCGGCGATTCCGATCGCCGGGGGCCCTTTCTCTTGTCCGTGTCAGCGGCGCCCGAGGGCCGGCGCGTCGAAGGCGTCGGCGGGGAAGTGGAACTCGTCGGTGAGGTCGGTGAGGTCACCGGCCTGCTGCCGCTGGTCCTGCAGCGAGGACGCCTGGCCTTCCCAGTTGAGCCGCTCGAGGATCCATTCCTGGGCGAGCGCCTGGGGCGAGATGTCCCGCTCGGCGGCGATGTCCTTCAGCTGCTGGTTGGCGATGAGGCTCATCCGGAGCTGGATGACCTGGGCCTCGCCGAAGCGCTTGCCGGAGCCAGTGCTCTCGTTGTCGGCATCGGGCGCCAGTGCGGCGAGGTAGGAGGTGAGTTCCGTGTCCTCGACAACGCCATCATCCGCAGGCTTCGCGGCACCACGATGGCGTCCGGAGGACGCGGCTTTGAGGTTCGTCCGGCTGCTCAAGCGGCCAAGGGAGGGAAGAGGCACGCCAGCCACGGTAACGGTTAGATCTCGCCAGACAAACCACTGTGAGCCACAACACGCCAAGCGGTCGCCCCGATCAGCCCAGCGGTTACCCGAACGGAGTAGTCCGGCGTAAGCGCAGAGCAAGGGGCTTCTAACGCACCGAGTCGATCAAACCGAGGCGCGCAGGTGACCGAGGTGAGGCGCCGGGTGGGCGGGGTGCGGGGAGAGCGGCCGGCGGACTCGCGACGGCGAGGGCGGAACTTGAGGGGCGGGGCGACGAGCGGAGGGCCCGCTGCGGCGATCGGCAGTGCGGGTGTGAGGGGCGCGAGGCTGCGAGGGGGCGGGCCGGCGGTGCGAGGCGGGAAGGCGAGGACTGCCGGGGGTGTGCCGGAGGGAGTGGCGAGGCTCGGCCGGGGTCGCCGGGTGCCGGGCTGGGCGGGTACTGCGGGGCGCTCGGAGAGAGGTGCGGCGAGGCTCGGCCGGGTCGCTGGATGCCAGGTTAGGCGGGGGCGGGTACCGCGGGCGCTCGAAGAGAGGTGCGGCGACGAGAGATTCGGGGGGCGAGGCCGCGGTGAGGGGCGCGGGGAGAAGGCCGGCGGCGAGGCGAGGGCTGGCGGGGTACACCGAGGGGGCGAGTGCCGCGCAGGCCGGTGCAAGGCAGGGGCGAGGGCTGCCGGGCGCACCGAGGGGCGACTGCCGGGCCAGTCGGTGCAAGGCAGGGGCAGGGCTGCCTGGGCGCACCGAGGGGGCGTGTGCTGGGCAGGCCGGTGCAAGGCAGGGGGCCAAGGGCTGCCGGGGCGCTGATGGGTGGGTGTCGGACTGGCCGGTGCAAGGCAGGAGGCGAGGGCTGCCGGGGAAATGAGGGGCGTGTGCCGTGCCAGCCGGTGCAAGGCAGTGGGACGACGGCTGCCGGCGCGCTGAGGCGGTGGGTGCCGGGCTGGGCGAGGCGGCACCGCGGGGTGTGGCGTGAGGCTGCAGGACTGGAGCGAGAGGTCTCGGCGAATACCGGGCTAAGCGCGAGCAGCGCGGGGCGACCCAGTGGGGCGAGGCCCGCATGGGCGGTGCGCGAGACGGCGGGTGATGAGAGGTGGGAGGCGAGGGCTGTTGAGGCGCACCAAGGGGAGGCGCACCAAGGGGAGGCGCACCAAGGGGAGGCGGGCAAGTTGGGGGCCGGCGAGAGGGCGGCGAAGCCGGGCTGGGGCGAGCATCGCGGGTGGGTCGGCAGGGGAGTGCCGGGGCACGAGAGGGGAAGGAGACGAGCCGGCAGCGAGGGGCCGCAAGGAGGAGGGTGCAAGAAATCTCGCGGGCAGGAGGGCAGTTCGCAAGGGCGCGCAGCGCCCGAAGCGGGACCACCCCGAAAAGCCACGAGCGAGGCACCGTGGGGGGTCCGGGGGGCTCGGCCCCCCGGGTCAGCACGCCGAAATGAATCGGGCGAAGCGAAGGGCGAAGCCCGAGCAGCCCGAGAAATGGAGGACCCCCGCGCCAGGGGGAGGAACGCGGGGGTCGGAGGGGATCTCCACAGGCGCTGACCGGGGGTGTGTCAGCACTTCGATTGTTGCACGAGTTCCTCGCCTGGGCGAGTGGAGAGCGGGAAATTTCCGCGTGGGGTGTCACTTCCGGCCCAGGTGACCGTCGTTCGGGTGGTCCCGTTCTCCGTCTGTGCTGATTGCGCTGCGTTGAGCGGAGCGTGGCCTCAGGTTCACTCTGCGGGGGGCTGTGTGTGGCGCCCGGCGCTGGTTAGCCTCGCGGCCAAGTTGTTGTGAGCCGTGTGGAGGGGCTATGAGCGGGTCTGTTGAAGTGCGGCAGTTCCTCCTTCGGTACGAAGGTGCCGATGGGGGGAGTGCTCCGTTCGCCGGGGGGTTGCCGGCTCAGCGGAGTGGTGCCGCGGATGCGCAGCGGGTGTCGGACGATCAGGTTCGGCGGGCTCGGCTGGCGGTGGCGAACGGTGCGCTGGGGGTCGAGGACTGTGTGCAGCTGCTGGAGATGCTGGGGCTGAACCTGGACGAGGACGGGCAGGCGCCGGTCCAGCGTTGACGCCGGGGGCCCGGCGGGGTGCCGCTGGGCCTGTCCGGTGATGTTTCTGCTGGTTGTGGCCGTTTCCGGTGAGTGATTCGCGAGACTGTCCGAGCTTCTTGACGCAGGTTTCGTAACAGTGTTACGTTTGCTGCGTCGAAAGGGGACGGACATGACGACGATCGAAGGCGCGGCGGGGCTGGCCAACCGGATCCGGCCGGTGGTCCAGGTCCTGGGCGGCAAGTTCATGACGTCGCCGGAGCTGGCGGCGGTCGAGGCGGAGGCCGGGTTGCCGCCGCGTTCGCTCTACGTGCGGGGGCGGTCGGCCGTGCTCGGGGACGTGCCGCCGAAGGTCGCCGCGGAGCTGTTCGGGATCTTCCCGCACTGGCTGTTCGAGTTCGTCCTGCCGCCCGCGGCGGCGGCCTTGGACGCACCCGCGTCCGTCCGTGCCTACGCGGAGTCATCGGCTCGGTGGTCGCGCGTCAACCTTTCGGCCGTATCGGAGCCCGGCCGTCTGGCGGAGCTGCTGTTCCGCGTCGCCGACGCCGCGGACGCCAGCGGGCTGGCGCTGTTCGCCGGCTGGCGGAACGCCGAGCGTCCGGCGCGGGACGTCGAGCGGCTCGGGTTCGCCTTGATGCTCGTCCGCGAGCTGCGCGGCGGCCTGCACTTCGCGGCACTGCGAGCGGTCGGCCTGACGGTGCCGGAGGCGGTGGTCGCGGACCCGGAGGGCGGCCGCGAGCGGTTGCTGCGCACGGCGTGGCCGGCCGACGCCGCCGACGAGCTCGTGGAAGCGGCTTCGCGGAAGCCGGATCTGCGCGACCGCTGGCACCGCGCGGAGGCTTTGACCGACGATCGGATCGGCGAGGTTCTGGCGGACGCGTTGACCGAGCCAGAGCGGACGGAGCTCGATCGCCGGCTGTTTGCGCTGGTCGCGGCTTCGCCGGGGGCTTAAGGAACCCCCGCTGCAAAGCGGTGGTGGCGTGCCCTATGCTTGTAATCGCTCCCGGGGGGACCTGAGAGCGCGGTCGGTCGGTCACCCGAAACCGGCCGGGCTCCCATCGTCCAGCGGCCTAGGACTCCGCCCTTTCAAGGCGGCAACGCGGGTTCGAATCCCGTTGGGAGTACGCAGTACAGTAGTAGATGCAAGGCCCTGTGGCGCAGTTGGTTAGCGCGTCGCCCTGTCACGGCGAAGGTCGCGGGTTCGAGTCCCGTCAGGGTCGCAAGATCGTTCGGCTCCTTGCCGGCGTTCCCGGCCAGGTAGCTCAGTTGGTACGAGCGTCCGCCTGAAAAGCGGAAGGTCGCCGGTTCGACCCCGGCCCTGGCCACCGCAACGAAAACCGCCCCGAAGGCTCGGGGCGGTTTTTTCGTGTGTGGCTTCAGTTCCGGTGCGGGACGACGACGATCTGGTCGGCGTCCTCGTAGACGATCCGGCCCGGCGGCTCGTGCGCCACCAGCTTGGTGCAGCCGACACCGTGGGCGGCCAGGACTTCGAGGTAGCCGTCCGCTCGGGCGACGAGGGCTTCGGCGGATTCCTTGAACCAGGCCGTCGCACCCGGGTTGATCGACCGGTCGTAGACGGTCGGGTCCACCTTGGACGGATTCGTGTAGTGCGCCTCGTACCAGGCGTGGTTCGCCTGGCGGAACTCCTCCTGCGCCGGGGTCAGCCTGCCGGACCGGCTCAGGTTGTTGATCAACCCGAAGAAGCCGGGGTGCCGCCCGTTGGGGTTGGGCTCGGTGCTTTGGAACCTGACGTACGCCACCTCAGTCGACCTCCTCGACGTGGAAGTACCCGACCGGTCGCGGCCCCTCGGTGATTACGACGACCGTCCCCTCCTGGATCCGGTACGGGCCCGCGTTGTCGACCACGGTACGAACGCGTTCGCGAAGTCGTCGTCCGCGAAAAGGGAACGACTTGTTGCCCATCGCGCGAGTATTCCATCGTGACGACGAACCCCTGGGACGCCGAAGCCGCGTCCTTCGACGAGCAACCCGACCACGGCCTCAAAGACCCCGCCGTCCGCAAAGCCTGGGCCGATCTCCTCCTCCCGCTCATGCCCGCCGCCAACAGCAAAGTCGTCGACCTCGGGTGCGGGACCGGGAGCCTCTCCCTCCTTCTCGCCGAGGCCGGTCACGACGTCTGCGGCATCGACTCCTCCGCCGCGATGCTCGACGTCGCACGGAAAAAGGCCGACATCGACTTCCGCGAAGGTGACGCCGCCGATCCGCCCACCACCGAGACCTACGACGTCGTCCTCGCGCGGCACGTCCTCTGGGCCATGCCCGACCCGGGCGCCGCCCTCGACAAGTGGGTCGCGCTCCTTAACCCCCGCGGCCGCCTGGTCCTCGTCGAGGGCCGGTGGTTCACCGGCGCCGGACTGGCACCCGATGAATGCCGGGACCTCGTCCGAGCCCGGCGGCGGGAGGCTGACCTGCGGATGCTCGACGACCCCGCCCTCTGGGGCCGGGAAATCGACGACGAACGGTACCTGCTCCTCAGCCGCCACTAGGCCGAACGAGTGAACCCGAAATCCCGGTGTCCGGTCCGGGCGTCCCGCGCCGACCACCCGGCGAAAGGCAGCCCACCCGGGCCGCCACCCATCACCGGGAGCCGACGTGCGATACCTCCTCACCCTCCACATGAACCCCACCCTCTGGGACACCCTCACCGACGACCAGAAGAACGGCGTCTACGAAGGCCACGGCCACTTCACCAAGCTCATCACCGACTCCGGCGAAATGGTCGGGACCAAGGCGCTCGCCGAGCCGGTCGAGACCAAGACCGTGCGCGTCAAGGACGGTTCCACCCACGTCCAAAACGGCGCCTTCATCGAGACCGAAGCCTTCTTCTGCGGCTTCTACCTCGTCGACGTCGAGACCGAGGCACGCGCCGTCGAGCTGGCCGCCATGATCCCCGATGCGCAGTACACCGCCGTCGAGGTGCGGAAGGTCGTGCACGAGGGTTGACCTCGATCAAGGTCGAGGGTGCACGCTGAACCCATGACCACCGAGTGGGGCACCGATGCCGTCGACCTGGACGCCTACCTGAAGCGGGTCGGGCAGCCCGCCCGCGAACCGTCGGCGGAGGCGCTGCACGACCTCGTGCGCGCCCACGTTCAGGCGATCCCGTTCGAGAACGTCGACGTCGTTCTCGGGCAGCACCAAGGGATTTCGCTCGACGTCGTGCACGCGAAGCTCGTCGGACGGCGGCGGGGCGGCTACTGCTACGAGCAGAGTGGCCTCTTCGCCGCCGTCCTCGAGCAGCTCGGCTACCGCGTCCACCGGCTCGCCGCGCGCGTCCAGCCGCGGCGGCCCGGGCCCTACACCCACATGACGCTCGTCGCCGAGACCGGCGGGAAGCGCTTTCACGCCGACGTCGGGTTCGGTGCCGGGATCCTCGCCCCGATGCCGCTCGTGGACGGCCAGGAAACCGACCAGGCCGGCTGGCCGCACCGGCTCGTCGAGAACAACGGCTGGTGGACGCTCAAGAAGGGCGACGAAGACCTGCTCGACTTCCGCCTCGACGGCATGCACCCCATCGACTACGAGGTCTACCACCACTACACCTCGACGCACCCGAAGTCGCCGTTCACCGGGCGGCTGGTGATCATGACGCTCGAACCGGGCGTCAGCCGCAAGCTGCTCGGCCGCGAGCTCACCGTCGAAAAGCCCGACGGCACCAGCGAAACCACCCCGATCGGCCCCGACGAGCTCGACGCCACCCTCAAGGACCTCGGCATCGAACTGACGCCGGACGAGCTGGAGCGCCTGAAAGCCGTCTACTGACCGAACAGCTCGGCCGCCGCCACCGGGCGGCCGAGGTGGTAGCCCTGCGCCTGGTCGCACCCGAGCGCGCGGAGCAGCTCCACCTGCTCCGCGGACTCGACGCCCTCCGCGATCACCGTCAGGTCGACCGCGTGCGCCATCGCGATGATGCTCGTGACGATCGCTTCGGCGTCCCGCGACTCCGCGATCCCCGTGATGAACGAACGGTCGATCTTGAGCGTGTCCAGCGTCAGCCGGCGCAGCTGCGCGAGCGACGAATAGCCGGTGCCGAAGTCGTCGATCGCCAACAGCACCCCCAGCGACCGCAGGGACGCGAGCACCTCCGCGGCCGCCTCCTGGTCGCGCATCAACGCGCTCTCCGTGACCTCCAGGCACAGCGCGCTCGCGGGCAACCCGGTCTGCGCCAGCGCGTCCTGCACCGCGGGCACCAGGTGCGGGTCGTCGAGCTGACGCGTCGACAAGTTGACCTTCAGCGTCAGGTCCAGGCCCTGCTCGCCGCGCCGGGTGGCCAGCTCGCGGGTCGTCGCGCGGAGCATCTCCTTGCCGATCACGTTGATCAGGTCGCTCTCTTCGGCCAGCGGGATGAACTCCGCGGGCGAAATCGCGCCGTGGCGGGGGTGCGTCCAGCGCAGCAGCGCCTCGACCGCGACCATCTCGCCGGTCCGCAGGTCGACGACCGGCTGGTAGGCCGGCCAGAGCTGGCCGTCGTGCACCGCGTCGCGCAGGTCCTGCTCCATCCGCAGCCGCCGCTGCATCCGCTCGCGCAGGCCGACGTCGAAGAAGTGGTGCCGCCCGCGGCCGAGCGTCTTCGCTTGGTACATCGCCACGTCGGCGTCGCGCAGCAGGTCCTCGGCGCTGCGGCGGTCCGCGGTCCCGACGAGCACGACGCCGATGCTCGCGTCGAGGTGCAGCTGCCGGCCCAGCACGCCGATCGGCTCGGCCAGCGCGGCCCGCAGGTGCTCGGCCAGCGCCCGCACCTCGCCGGGTTCGGTGACTTCGCCGGTGACGACGACGAACTCGTCGCCGCCGAGCCGCCCGACCAGGTCGTCGCGACCGGAGCAGCGGCGCAGGCGCTCGCCGACGATCCGCAGCACCTGGTCGCCGACCGAGTGCCCGAGCGAGTCGTTGATGAGCTTGAACTTGTCCAGGTCGAGGAACAGCACGGTGACCGCGCCGCGCGCGTCGGCGGCGAGCCGGTCGAGCACCAGCGTGCGGTTGCCCAGCCGGGTCAGCGGGTCGTGGGTCGCGTCGTGCGCCAGCTGCGCGCTGATCGCGCGGCTCTCGGTGATGTCGGTGAACGACGTCACCACGGCCAGCGCCGCCGGGTCGTCGGGGTTGAGCAGCCGTGAGGTCAGCGACACCCAGACGTCCCGGCCGTCGGGCCGCCGCAGCCGCACCACCAGGCCGTTGTGCGCGACGCCGGTCCGCCGCGTCCGCACTGACGGCGTCTCGTCCGGCGGGATCCAGTGCCCGGCCTCGGTGAACAGCACCAGCGTGTGGCACGGGACGCCGATCAGGTCGGCTTCGGCGACGCCGATGATCCGGCACGCGGCCGGGTTCGCGGCCTCGATCAGCCCGGCCGGCCCCATCACCAGCACGCCTTCGTCGAGCGACGCGACGACCGTGCGGTAGTTCTGCTCGGCCCGCCGCCGCGCGGTTTCGTCCGCGCAGACGAGCACATACCCGTCGTTCATCTCAGCTGCCGAAACGCGAACCGCCAGGGGCGCGCCGTCCCGGCGCCGGTGCACCGCTTCGGTGACCCCGCCGCCGCACAGGTCCAGCGGCGCGCCGACCAGCTCGCTCGCCCGCCGGCCGACCGCTTCGGCCGCGCTCCACCCGTACACGGCTTCCGCGGCCGGGTTCCAGCTGGTCACGACCCCTTCGCCGGTCGTCGCGATCAGCGCGTCGCTGACGTGCGACACCAGCGCGGCCTGGTAGCGCAGCGCGTCCGCGGCCGCCTTCTTCGCCGTGATGTCGCGCATGACGACCTGGTAGGCGAGCCGGCCGCCGAGGCGCACCGACACCGTCTCCACGGCGAACTTGCTCCCGTCCAGCCGCGACATCAGCGCCTCGACCGGCTCGCTCGCCTGCCCCGGCTCGGTCAGCCGCGCCAGCTTCTCGACCACGGCCGCCCGCGACTCCTCGGCCACGAAGTCGGTGAACCGGCGGCCCACCACCTCGTCGGCCGAGCGCGCGGCGAACGTCTCGAGCGCGGCGCGGTTGGCGTAGGTCAGGACGCCGTTCTCGTGGACGCAGATCGCGTCCGGGCTCAGCTCGACCAGCTCGACGAGGGAGTCTGCCTGCATGAGCGTCCGTCCCCCCGGCAGTCGGCGTGTGGCTCGGTCGATTACACCACCGACTCCGGCGCCTGCCTACCCGCCGGAACCCCGGTCCGGCCTGCGGAAGCGCCACGCAGCCGCGGCCCCCAGAACAGCAGGCCGAAGTGCGCGGCGAACGCGTGGCCGAGCAGCGTGACGACCGAGTCGAGGCTCAGGGGGTCATCGCTGAGCCAGATCACCGCGATGAACGCCTCCATGCCGGCCAACGCAACCAGGCGCGCGCGGCCGCGCAGCAGGAAGACGAGCGCGCCGGCCGTGGTGAAGAAGCCGTAGCTGACGCCGATGTCGAGCCAGTGCCCGGCCGAGTTCGGCAGCACGTGGGCGCTGATCAAGGCCATCACCGGCAGCTCGGTGACGAGCGTGGCCAGCACGTGGCCGGAGAAGAACACGATCGCCGCGCGACGGGCGCCGAACCGGCGTTCCAGCGGTGCGACGGCGATCGCGAAGATCACGACGTAGGCGAGCCAGCCTTCGTCGGACAGCCAGAGCGCGCTGGTCAGCAGCGAGGTCAGCGGCCGCCGCCACAGGTTGTGGGCGTCGGTGCTGGACAGCTGGAGCAGCCGGTCGGTCAGCTCCGGGTCGGCGAACTTCAGCAGCAGCGTCGTGCCGAGCAGGACGACCAGGTAGCCGAACGTGAACGGGGTCGGCCTCGGGTTCGGGAGGAGCTGCAGCACGCCGCGGCGCGGCACGGCGATCCGGGGGACCAGCCGATCGGCTTTCAGCAGCATGGAGTGAGCTTCGCCGGTCATGCTGGGAGCATCCCGAAACGCAGCTGTGAATCCGCTGTGGAATGTCACCCACAGTCAAAACGTTCGTTACGTGACGAATTTTTGCCAGAAACTCACCCGTTCGGGGGTCTTGTGCGGTAAAAATACGGCCACGATGTCGGCCGAAAGGCCTCTCGGGAAGGTCTGTCGGGGTGAACGACGAGGTATCGGTCGCCGAGCTGCTCGTGCGCGAGGGCTGGGGCGAGCGTTCAGGACCGGGGCAGTCGCGGTGGCGGGTGCTCGCGGTGATGCTCGCCGTCGTCATCGGCTGCGGCGCCGCGGCGGTGCTCGTCGGCCTCGGCGGCAAGGGCACGCCGGACGCGTCCCCCGTCGACCAGATCCAGGTGATCCCCTTCCCGCAGCGCACCACCGGCCTCGGCGGCGCCGACCAGGCCACGGACTCCCCGCCCGAGGGCGGTACCGGCGGCGGCGACGTCGTCCCGGGCGCCGGCGTGCCCCGCGAGACCGTCACCGAGGTGCCGGGCACCGACCCCACCACCGAGAGCAGTACCGACTCCACGACGACGAGCACCACGCCGCCCGGCGGCGACCCGTCCGGCTCGGTCACGCCGACGTCGACGATCCCGCCCGGCGGCCAGCAGCCGCCGCCCACGACGACGACCCCGAAGCCGAAGCCGTCGTGCATCCTGATCATCTGCTGGTGATCAGGCCAGCTGTTCCGCTAAATCGCTGAAGTCCCGCGTGTTCCAGCGCTCCGGGCGCATCACGATCGCGATGTTCTTCCCGTGGGTGCCGTCGGTCGCGTCGGTGTAGGCCTCGCTGATGCCCGGGGGCAGGTAGCGGGCCGCCATCTCGTGCCGCTCCGCCTTCGTCATCGGCCACGTCTTCACCACCGGGCCCTCGACCGAGACGTACTTGTAGTCGCCGTCCTGCTGCTGAACGCACAGTGCGAACCGGCCGGCCGCCTCGATCAGCCGGTTCTTGCGCGAGCCCGGTGACGTCATCACGACGACGTCGCCGCCCGGCTCGTAGCGGTACCAGATCGGCGTGGTCAGCGGGGCCCGCCCGGGCTCGGCGGCGACGCTGAGCACGCCGACCTGCGGCCGGGCGAGGAACTCTTCACGCTCTTCGACGGTCATCTTGCGGGGCACTGCGGCCTCCCTAAAGCCATTCGATTTGCCTTTACGGTAGCCGTGGCCGGACTGCAAAAGCAAGCACGTTTGCTTTAGGGTGCTCCCATGACCCGACCCGGCGGCCGCAGCGCCCGCGTCCGAGACGCCGTGCACGACGCCGTCGTCGAGCTGCTCGCCATCGGCGAGATCAACGCGGCGATCCCCAAGATCGCCGAGCGGGCAGGCGTGAACCCGACGAGCATTTACCGGCGGTGGGGCAGCCGCGAACAGCTGCTGCTCGACGCCGCCGTGACGCGCCTGCGCGCGACGTCACCGATCCCGGACACCGGCTCGCTGCGCGGCGACCTGCTCGGCTGGGTCGAGGGCATCGAACGCTCGATGTGCGACCCGCGCGGCCAGATCCTGCTGCGCGCGCTCGTCGCCACCCTGGGGCCGGACCGGCAACCGGTCGAGTACCTCAAGGCCCGCGGCGAAGACCTGCAGGCGACGCTCGACAAGGCCGCGGCGCGTGGCGAGGAGGTGCCGACGGTCGAGGAGCTCCTCGACTTCGTCCTGGCCCCGCTCTACCTGCGCGTGCTGTTCAAGCGTCCGGTCGAGCCGGGCACGGGGGCCCGGCTCGTCGAACGGCTGCTCACGGCGCTTCCAGCAGATCCGGCTCCGAACGCCGGCCGAGGTGGTTGAACAGCAGGTTCAACGCGAACGCCAGCACCGCCGCCACCGTGATCGAACTGCCGCAGATCGTCTGCAGCCACGCGGGGAAGTGCTGGAAGATCTTCGGCGCGAACGCCGGCAGCAACCCGACGCCGAGGGCGACCGCGACGATGAAAGTGTTGTGGTTGCCCGAAAACTCGACCGTCCGCAGGTTCTGCGCGCCGACCGCGGCGACCATCGCGAACATGACGACCGCGACGCCGCCGACCACCGGCTGCGGGATCGCCGCGATGAACGCGCCGATCTTCGGCACCAGGCCCATCAGCACCAGGACCCCGCCGGTCACCGCGACCACCCAGCGGCTGCGCACGCCGGTCATCCGCACCAGCCCGACGTTCTGCGCGAACGCCGTGTCGGGGAAGGAGTTCATGACGCCGCCGAGCACGGCCGAGAAGCCGTCGGTGGCCAGGCCGCGCGCGAGGTCGGAGTCGGTCGGCGGCCGCCCGGTGATCTCGCCGACGGCGATCATGTCCGCCGTCGACTCGGTGAACGTCACCAGCATGACCACGCACATCGACAACACCGCGGCGACCGGGAACGTCGGCGCCCCGAAGTGGAACGGCGACGCGAGCCCGAACCAGCTCGCCGCGCCGAGGGAGTCCCAGTGCACCAGCCCCATCGGGATCGCGGCGACCAGCCCGATCGCCAGCGCCAGCAGCGGCCCGATCTGGTTGGCGAACCCGCGCAGCACCCGCGTGAACAGGATCAGCAGCGCGAGCACGCCGAACGCGAGCAGGATGTGCGACAGGGCCGCGTAATCGGACGCGCCCGGGTCGTTGCCCGCGATCAGGCCCGCGCCCGGACCGAGCAGTGAGACGCCGATGACGAGCAGCAGCGTCCCGGTGACCAATGGCGGGAAGAACCGGATCAGCTTGGCGAACGGCTTCGCGATGAGGAGCCCGAAGACACCGGAGGCGATCATGGCGCCGTAGACGGCGGGCAGCCCGTACTGGGACGCGATGAGGATCATCGGGTTCACGACGCTGAACGTCGCCCCCGCCACCACGGGCAGCCGGATGCCGAGCAGCTTGCCGATGCCGACGGCCTGGATCAGCGTCGCGATCCCCGCCACCAGCAGGTCGGCGTTCACGAGCAGCCCGATCGTCGCCGGGTCGAGCTTCAACGCGCTGCCGACGATCAGCGGGACCGCGACCGAACCGGCGTACATGATCGACATGTGCTGCAGGCCGAGCAGCGCCAGCCGTCCGGCGGGCAGGACTTCGTCGACCGGGTGTTTCGTCATGCACAGGCCCCTTTCGGCGAAGGACAGCCAACGCTCCGCGCGTGACGGTAGCAAGACCCGGAGGTCATGATCTTGTTTCGGGGGGCGGCGGAACGGTCCCGGATGTGTGACCATCGGTGCATGACTTCGGGCGGTATTTCCCAGGTGGGCCCGCCGTTTCGCGCCGATCACGTCGGGAGCCTCCTGCGGCCCCCGGTGCTGCGTGACGCGCGACGGCGGCGCGAAAGCGGCGAGATCGGTGCGGAGCAGCTCCGCGCGGTCGAGGACGACGCGATCCGCGACGTCATCAAGATGCAGAAGGCGGCCGGGCTGAGCTCGGCCACCGACGGCGAATTCCGGCGTGCCTCCTGGCACATGGACTTCATCTACGCGCTCGGCGGCGTCTCCAAGAGCGACGAGCGCCTGCACGTCAAGTTCCACAACCTGGCGGGTGACCTCGAGTTCAGCCCGCCGGGCCTGCAGGTCGACGGCAAGGTGCGGCTCGACGAGCCGATCTTCGCCGAGCACTTCGAGTTCCTCAAGTCCCATGTGGACCCCGGCGTGACGCCGAAGCTGACCATCCCGTCGCCGAGCATGGTCTACTACCGCGGCGGCCGGGCGGCGGTCAGCGAGACCGTCTACCCGGACCTCGAGGAGTTCTACACCGACCTCAGCGCGGCCTACCAAGCGCAGGTCGCCGCGATGGCCGGCCTCGGCTGCCGGTACCTGCAGCTCGACGACACCAGCCTCGCCTACCTCAACGACCCCGCGCAGCGGGAGCTCGTCGCGCGGATGGGCGGCGACCCGGACCGCCAGCACCTGCGCAACATCGCGACGCTGAACGCGGCCCTGGAAGGCCGGCCCGAGGGGCTGGCGGTGACGACCCACCTGTGCCGCGGCAACTTCCGGTCGTCGTGGGTCGCTTCCGGCAGCTACGAGTTCGTCGCCGAAGCACTCTTCGGCGACCTGGCCGTCGACGGGTTCTTCCTGGAATTCGACGACGAACGTTCCGGCGGCTTCGAACCGCTGCGGTTCGTGCCCAAGGACAAGAAGGTCGTTCTCGGCCTGGTCACGACCAAGCGGCCGGAGCTGGAGGACCCGGACGTCCTGGTGCGGCGGATCGAAGAGGCGTCGCGGTACGTCGACATCGACCAGCTGTGCCTGTCGGGGCAGTGCGGGTTCTCCTCGACCGAGGAGGGCAACGACCTGACTCCGGACGACCAGCTGCGCAAGCTGGAGCTGATCGTGGCCACGGCCGACCGGGTGTGGGGCGGCAAGTGATCACCTGCGTCGTCGACTACGTCATCGACCCCGCGAAGCTCGCCGACTTCGAACGCTTCGCCGCCGCGTGGATGCGGCTGGTGCAGCGCGAAGGCGGCGTCCACCACGGCTACTTCCTGCCGTCGGAGGGCGCGAGCGACGAAGCCCGCGCGCTGTTCAGCTTCGAGAGCTTCGCCGCGTACGAGCGCTACCGGACGCTGTTCGGCGTCGACCCGGACTTCATCGAGGCCGACAAGATCCGCGAAGAAAGCGGTTGCGTGGTGCGGTACCGGCGGTCGTTCATGCGCCCGCTGCTCCCGGACGACGATCTCTGACGTGCGACACAGCGCGAAGCGGCCGCCGTCGGTCGTGGACCGCGTCCTCGACCTGCTGGGCGCGTTCACGGCCGACCGGCCGCGGCTCACGCTGTCCGAGCTCAGCCGCCGCGCCGGGCTGCCGCTGTCGACGACCCACCGGATCGCCGGCGAGCTGACCAAGCGCGGCGCGCTCGTGCGCGACGAAGCCGGCGTCTACCGCGTCGGGCTGTGGCTGTGGGAGGTCGCGTCGCTCGCCCCGCACGGCGCCGAGCTGCGGGAGAGCGCGATGCCGTTCCTCGAAGACCTTTACGAGGCCACGCACCAGAACGTGCAGCTCGCGGTCCTCGACGGGCCGGAGGTCGTCTACGTCGAGCGCATCTCCGGCCGCGGCGCGGTCAACGTCCTGACCCGAGTCGGCGGCCGGCTGCCCGCGCACGCCACCGGCGTCGGCCAGGTCCTGCTCGCGCACGCTCCCGCCGAGGCGCAGGAAGAGGTCCTGGCCGGGCCGCTCAAGACGTTCACGCCGAAGACGGTCACCTCGACCGCGCAGCTGCGCCGCGTGCTGGCCGACGTCCGCCGCGACGGCTACGCGATCAGCGACGGCCAGGTCGAGCTGATCTCGCTGTCCGTGGCGGCCCCGGTCCACGACTCGACGGACGAGGTCGTCGCGGCGATTTCGGTGGTCGTCCCGGCCGAGGGGACGGACCCGCGGACGCTGGTCCCGGCCGTCCGCGCCGCCGCGCGCGGCATCTCGCGGGTGCTCGGGGCGCCCCGGGCCCTGCGGTCGTCCGGCGACTCCTCGACGGCTTGAGGGTCTTGTGATCGGATGGCGGGCATGGGTGCAGAGAACACGGTCCTCGTCGTCGGATCGGGTCAGAGCGGGTTCCAGGCCGTCGCGTCGCTGCGGGACCGCGGTTTCGCCGGCCGGGTCGTGCTGATCGGGGACGAGCCGGGCGTGCCGTACCAGCGGCCGCCGCTGTCCAAGGCCTACCTGGCCGGGACCGCCGGGATCGAGCAATTGCACCTGCGCGGCGAGGACTTCTTCGCGGAGAAGGACATCGAGCTGGTCGCCGGCCGGGTCGCGGCGATCGACCGGCCCGCGTCGCGGGTCCGCCTCGAAGACGGCACCGAACTGGCCTACGACCACCTCGTCCTCGCCACCGGCTCGCGCAACCGGACGCTGCCCGTGCCCGGCGCGGACCTGCCGGGCGTGCTGACGCTGCGCACGCGCGACGACGCCGATCGCCTGCGCGCGTCCCTGTCCGACGCCGAGCACGTCGTCGTGGTCGGCGGCGGGTTCATCGGGCTGGAGTTCGCCTCGCACGCCGGCCGCCCGGTGACGATCGTCGAGGCCCAGGACCGGCTGCTCAACCGCGTCGCGACGCCGGAGATCTCGGCCTGCTTCGCCGATCTGCACCGCGAAGCCGGGCACACGGTCCTGCTGGGCCAGGGCGTCTCGGCGCTGCACGGCGACTCGCGCGTACGTGAGGTCGAACTGTCCGACGGCACCCGGCTGCCCGCCGACCTGGTCGTGGTCGCCGTCGGCGTCGTGCCGGAGACGACGCTCGCCGCCGAAGCCGGCCTTCCCGTGGACAACGGCGTCGTCGTCGACGCCCACCTGCGGACGGCCGACGAGCGAATCTTCGCGATCGGCGACTGCGCCAGCTTCCCGTGCGTGCAGGCGGGCGCGGCGACCCGGCTGGAGTCCGTGCAGAACGCCGTCGACCAGGCCCGGTGCGTGGCCGCGGCGATCACCGGCACACCCGAGCCGTACGCGAGCCTGCCGTGGTTCTGGACCGACCAGGCGGGCGCGAAGCTGCAGATCGCCGGCCTCCTGTCCGGCGCCGACAAGACGGTCGTCGCCGGCGACCGGGCCGCGGGCAAGTTCTCGGTGCTGTCCTTCCGCGACGACGTCCTGATCGCGGTGGAGTCGGTGAACAAACCCGCGGACCACATCGCGGCCCGCCGCCTGTTCGCCGCCGAGCCGAAGCCCGCGTACGCGGACCTCGAAGCGAGCGAGTTCAACCTCAAGGAGCATCTGAAGGTGGCGTCAACTCGCGGTTGACGATGAGTCCGCGTCAACCTACAGTTGACGCATGACCTTGCCGACCAACATCAAGCTCGACGACCTCATCAGCGCCATCAAGAGCAACAACGACCACGACGCCCTCGCCCAGCTCACCGACGCCGTCTACGTCGGCCAGCACCTCGGTGAGGTCGCCGACCACCTCATCGGCCACTTCGTCGACCAGGCCCGGCGGTCCGGGGCGTCCTGGACGGAGATCGGCGCCAGCATGGGCGTCACGAAACAGGCGGCCCAGAAGCGGTTCGTGCCGAAGGTCGACCCGGGCGGCGACCCGAGCGGCGCCATCGAACGTGTCTACGGCCGCTACACCGACCGCGCGCGGCACGTCGTCGTCGAGGCCCAGAAGGCCGCCGTCGACCACGCCAGCCCGGAGATCGACACCGTGCACATCGTGCTGGGCCTGCTGACCGAGCCCGCCGCGCTGGCGGCCGGGGCGATCCTGGCCCAGGGCGTGCAGCTCGACGCCGTCCGCGAAGCCGCCGAAGCGCGGCTGCCCGAGCCGGTCGACCCGGTGCCGAACGTGGTGCCGTTCTCCGCTGCCGCCAAGAAGACCCTCGAGCTCACCATGCGCGAAGGGCTGCGGCTCGGGCACAACTACATCGGCACCGAGCACATGCTGCTGGCGCTGCTGGAACAGCGTGAGGGCACCGGCTTCGAGGTGCTCGACGGCCTCGGCGTCAAGAAGGACAAGGCCGAGGCGAAGATCGTGGAGGTGCTGGCGGAGATCCTCGCCGCCCGGGGGCAGTGAGACCCCTCCTGATTGCCGCGCTCCTCGCGGTGGTGCTGGTGACGCTGCTCTGATCGGGATGGACCAGGGGGTTTTCCCGATCGCGACCGGCCAAACGCCGTGAATGGCACATTGAGGGACCAAGTGTCCCTCAATGTGCCATTCACGGACTTCATCAGGCGTCGGACTCCGGGCGGCCGTCGGCGGCCCAGGCCGTGTGGAACGACCCGTCGCGGTCCACCCGGCGGTAGGTGTGGGCACCGAAGAAGTCGCGTTGGCCCTGCACCAAAGCCGCCGGGAGGCGGTCGGCGCGGAGACCGTCGTAGTACGCCAGCGCCGTCGAGAAGCCCGGCGTCGGGATGCCCAGCTGGACGGCCGTCGAGATCACCGAACGCCACGAGTCCTGCGCGTCCTCCACGGCCTTGCGGAAGCCGCCCGAGGTCAGCAGCGTCGGCAGCTCCGGCTCGTCGGCGTAGGCCGAGGTGATGTCGTTGAGGAACTTCGCGCGGATGATGCAGCCGCCGCGCCAGATCGAGGCGACCTTGCCCAGGTCGATGTCCCAGCCGTACTCCGTCGCGCCGGCCTGGATCTGGTTGAAGCCCTGCGCGTACGCGACGACCTTCGACGCGTACAGCGCCTGCTCGACGTCGTCGGCGAAGCGTTCCAACGAAGCACCGGTCAGCGGCGACGCCGACGGGCCACCGAGCCCGCGGGCGGCGGCGCGCAGCGGCTTCGAGCCGGACAGCGAACGCGCGAAGACGGCCTCCGCGATGCCCGAGATCGGGACGCCCAGGTCGAGACCGATCTGCACGGTCCAGCGGCCGGTGCCCTTCTGCTCGGCGGCGTCCTCGACGATGTCCACGAACGGCTTGCCCGACGCACTGTCGACGTGCGCGAGCACCTCGGCGGTGATCTCGATCAGGTACGAGTCGAGCCGCCCGGTGTTCCACGTGCGGAACACGTCGGCGATCTCGGCGGGGGAGTAGCCGCCCGCGTGCCGCAGCAGGTCGAACGACTCCGCGATCAGCTGCATGTCGGCGTACTCGATGCCGTTGTGCACCATCTTGACGAAGTGGCCGGCGCCGTCCGCGCCGATGTGCGTGCAGCACGGCTCGCCGTCGACCTTCGCCGAGATGTCCTCGAACAGCGGGCCGAGCGACTCGTACGACTCCTTCGAGCCGCCGGGCATGATGCTCGGCCCGTGCAGCGCGCCCTCCTCGCCGCCGGAGACGCCGCTGCCGACGAAGTGCAGCCCGCGCTCGCGCAGCGCCTTCTCGCGGCGGCGCGTGTCGGCGAAGTGCGCGTTGCCGGCGTCGATGATGACGTCGCCCTCTTCGAGCAGCGGCGCGAACTCCTCGATGACGGCGTCGGTCGGGCCGCCCGCCTTGACCATGATCACGACCTGCCGGGGCCGCTCCAGCGCGTCGACGAACGCCTGCGCGGAGTACGCCGGGATGAAGTCGCCCTCGTCGCCGAACTGCTCCACCAGCGCGCGGGTTCGCTCCTCGGACCGGTTGTGCAGGGCCACCGTGTGCCCGTGCCGGGCCAGGTTGCGGGCCAGGTTGCGGCCCATGACCGCCAGGCCGGTGACCCCGATGCTCGCCTTCTTGCTCATCCGCATCCTCTCGAAGACTCTCTCGATTCAGACCCTAGTCCGATCGACGCCTCAAGGGAGGGCACGGAGGAGCAGCTCACCTAGTTCAGGAGAAGCAGCGGATCGGGCCCTTGTTGTAGGCGAGCATGTCGGTGATCGCCGCGACCAGGTCGATGTCGGCGCCCCACTCGGCGCCGTCCAGCTCGGCGTACGCCCGGTGCAGGTTCCCCGGCAGCCGCTCCTGCTCGGAGAGCGTCGCGAACTCGCCGAGGTCCGTCTCCTTCGCCACCTCCAGCGGCGACAGCCCGGCGGCCTTCCCGCGCTCGGCCGTCCGCTGGACGAACCCGAGGTATTCGTCCACTTTGTCCACGACGTCCAGTCCGCACGGGCCGCCGTGACCAGGCAAGATCACGTCCGGCTGGAGTTCGCGGATGACGTCGAGGCCCTTGCGCCAGCCGGCCACCGAACCCATCAGCGCGAACGGGCTCCCGCCGTTGAACACCAGGTCACCGGCGTAGAGCACGCGCTGCTCCGGCAGCCAGACCAGCACGTCGTTGGTCGTGTGGGCCGCGTGGCCGGGGTGGATCAGCTCGAGGGTGACGTCGCCGGCGTGCACGGTCAGCCGGTCGTCGAACACGACCTCCGGCGGCCGCGACCGCAGTTCGCCCCAGTCGCTGCCGACGAAGATCCCCTCGAACGTCTGGATGCCCTCGGCGACCATCAGCTCCCGCGTCTTGCGGTGGCCGATCACCGTCGCGCCCTCGACCAGGTAGTTGCCGTTGGTGTGGTCGCCGTGGTGGTGGGTGTTCACCAGCGTCGTCACCGGGCTGCCGGTGGCGGCTTCGACCGCTTCGAGCAGCGTGCGCGTGCGGCGCTCGGTCGAGCAGGTGTCGATGAGGACGGTGTGGTCGCCGGCGTCGACGACGCCGCAGTTGTTGATGTACCAGGAGCCGTCCGGCTGGACGTAGCCGTGGACCTGGTCGGCCAGCCGGGTGACGGCGGCGGCGGAGGGCGAGCGATCGGTCACGGCGCCCACTATGCCGCAGGGCGGGCTCCGCCGGTTGGCCGAATAATTAGGAATTTCGCTGGTCCAGGCGAGTGATAGCGCAGGTGACTGGCGTTCCGCGCCGTTTCCTGGAACGCTGCGCGATGTCATCATCGAGATCCGCAAGGTGAAGCACTAACCTGGGTGGGTTCGATAGTTCGCGCGCGACGGCGACCGGGAGGCCGCCGTCGCTTGGTAGTGGTCCGGGAGAGCAGGGCGATGGCCAGCACCGTCACCTCGCGCCGGAAGCAGCTCGGGAACGAGCTCCGGCATGCCCGCACCGCGGCGCGGATGACACAGCAGCAGGTCGCCGAGGTCCTCGGCTGCACCCAGGGCAAGGTCAACAAGATCGAGTCCGGTGCCGTCGGGGTCAAACTCGGGGATGTGCGATCCATGCTGAACGCGTTCGGGATCAACGGCGAAGAAGCCGACACGCTGATGAACCTGGCGCGCGCCGCGGCCGGGCAGCGCGGCCACTGGTCCGGCTACCGCTCGGTGGTGCCGCACTGGTTCCGCACCTTCACCGACCTCGAACCCGCCGCCGCGGAGATCCTCACCTGGCACGGCGAGCGCATCCCGGGCCCGCTGCAGTCCGAGCACTACATGCTCAAGCAGTTCACCGAGTTCGGCGCCACCGACGTGACGTCCCTGGTGCGCAACCGGCTCGACCGCAAGGCCGTGTTCGAGCAGCAGCAGCCGCCCTACTACCGGTTCATCATCAGCGAGGGCGCGCTGCGCCGGGCCCCCGGCGGGTACGCGCCCGCGGTGATGCTCGACCAGGTCGAGCACCTGCTCTCGCTCGAACGCCACCCGCGGGTATACGTCCACGTGCTGCCCTTCGGGGCGCGGCTGGCCGCGGTGCCCAACGACTTCACGATCATGCGCTTCCCGGACCGCACCCGGGACTTCGTCTACATCGAGCACTCCGCCGGCGGCCTGTACCTCGACGACGTCAAGGACTTCAACATCTTCGTCGACTCGTGGGACCGGCTGCGGGGAGCGGCGCTGGAGCGGCAGGAGACCCGGCAGTTCCTCAAGGAGCTCGCGGAGGGTTACCGCGCGCAGATGCAGCAGCTCCAATAGGGCGAACGGCCGCCTGAGGTATCCCGAGCGGTGAACAACTTTCGGTAGAGTCGGTCTGTTGCGCTGGAATCCACCGGAAGTGGACATCGTGGACCCCGACTTCCTCCCCGACGCCGTCGACCTCGACCGGCCGAACGTGGCGAGGATCTACGACTGGGCGCTCGGCGGCACCGCGAACTGGGCCATCGACCGCCAGTACGGCGAGCTGGCCGTGAAAGCGTTTCCGCTGGCGAAGACCCTGGCCCGCGGCAACCGCGACTTCCTCGGCCGGGCCGTGCGCTACTGCCTGGCCGAAGGCATCACGCAGTTCCTCGACCTCGGCTCCGGCATCCCGACCGCCGGCAACGTCCACGAGGTGGCCGACGAGTACGCCGACGACAGCCGCTGCGTCTACGTCGACCACGAGCCGGTGGCCGTCGCGCACGGCCGGATCCTGCTCGACGAGGAGGGCGACCCCGAGCGCCACGCCGTCCTGCACGCCGACCTGCGCGACGCCGACGAGGTCTGGGAAGCCGCGCTGGCCACCGGCGTCCTCGACCCGGAGCAGCCGATCTGCCTGCTCAGCGTGGCCGTGCTGCACTTCCTGCCGGACGTCACCGGCGTCCGCGAAGCCATCCGCGACTACCGGACGCTGCTGGCGCCCGGGTCGGCGTACGTCCTTTCGCACGCGACCGAGTCCGGCGTCTCCGGTGATGAGCTGGAGCAGATCCGCCGGCTGGTGAAGCTGTCCGAGCGGTCGAGCTCGCCCGCGGTGTCCCGGACGCTCGACGAGATCGCCGCGTTCTTCGGTAACTTCGAGGTGGTCGAGCCGGGAATCGTGCCTGTGGGAGAGTGGCGTCCCGAGCCCGGCGCCGCCACGGTCCCCCTCGCGAGCGTGGTCGGCGGTGTCGGCCGCAAGCCTGGAGGATGGACATGACCACACAGGATCCCGAGGCCCCCGAAGGCGTCGACCTCGAGCGGCCGAACGCGGCCCGCATCTACGACTGGTTCCTCGGCGGCGACGCCAACTGGGCCATCGACCGGCAGTTCGGCGAGCAGGCGGTCAAGACGTTCCCGATGATCAAGACCGTGGCCCGGGTCGGCCGCGACTTCCTCGGCCGCGGCGTCCGGTACCTGGCCCGCAACGGCATCGACCAGTTCCTCGACCTCGGCTCGGGCGTGCCGACGGTCGGCAACGTCCACGAGGTCGCGGCGTCGGTCAACCCGAACGCGCGGTGCGTGTACGTCGACAACGAGCCGGTCGCGGTGGCCCACTCGCAGATCCTGCTGGAGAAGGAAGGCGTCGCGGACCGGCACGCGGTGCTGCAGGGCGACCTGCGCGACCCGGCCGACATCTGGAAGCGCGCGCTCGACACCGGCGTCCTCGACCCGAACCGCCCGATCGGCCTGATCATCGTCGGCGTCCTGTACTTCCTCGGCGAGGACGAGCCGGTGGCCCAGACCATTCAGAAGTACCTGTCGCTGCTGCCGTCCGGCTCGTACTTCCTGTCCTCGCACCTCACGAGCGACGGCCTCGAGAACATGGCCGACTCCGAGAGCCGCGAGTCGATCATGGCGCAGTACAACAAGTCGAGCACGCCGCTGCACCTGCGCAGCCGCGCGGAGTTCACGACGTTCTTCGAGGGCCTGGAGCTCGTCGAGCCGGGCATCGTGTACCTGCCGGAGTGGCACCCGGAGGAGATGGAGTCCCGGGCGACGAAGAAGCTCGCGAACGACCCGGCGTTCGTCGGCCACATCTGCGGCCTCGGCCGCAAACCGTGACGGCGGCCTACGACGAGGTCGCGGTCCAGTACGCCGAGTTCGTCCGCGACCTCTGGGACGGCGACCCCCTGGACCGCGCGGCGTGGACGGCGTTCGCCGACTACGTGCGCGGCCACGGGCCGGTCGCCGATCTCGGCTGCGGGCCGGGCCACCTGACGGCGCACTTGCAGTCCCTGGGGGTCGACGCGTTCGGAGTCGACGTGTCATCTTCGATGATTTCGCTGGCGCGCGCGGCCTTTCCGGAGCTGCGGTTCGAAGTCGGGTCGATGGCGGCCCTGGACGTGCCCGACGCGTCGCTCGCGGGGATCCTGTCGTGGTACTCGGTGATCCACACGCCGCCTTCGGAGCTGCCAAGGTATTTCGCCGAATTCACCCGGACGTTGGCGCCCGGCGGTCACGTTCTGTTGGGGTGCTTCGAAGCCGGCGACGGCCCGGTGGCGGAGTTCGACCACAAGGTGACGACGGCTTACGTGTGGCCGCTGGAATCGCTGGTCTCGATGGCCGCCGAGGCGGGGCTGGTCGAGGTGGGGCGAATGTACCGCGAGCACGTCGAAGGGGAGCGGCCGTTGCGTCAGGGACGGTTGTTCCTGCGGAAACCGTAGTCCCGCAATGGCAAGAGCCCCGGTCCCATCAGGGAACCGGGGCTCTTCTGTGGTGGTGCGGCAGTTCAGGCTCTCAAGCCCGCGACCCGATCCGCCCGCGCAGCAGCGGGGTCAGGTCGATCGCGGTCTCCAGCGGGCGCGTGGTCCGGACCCCGTCCGAGTAGCGCTGCAGCGGGAGGTCCTGGTCCGTCGCCCAGGTCGTCGTCTTGCGCAGTGGTGCCTGGATCAGGCTGAAACCAAAGCGGTTCCGCAGCTCGTTCCCGATTCCCCGGCGGCCACGGTGCTCTTCTTCGCGGCGGAACAGCGAGTTCATTCGGACGGCCATCGGTTACACCCCCAGCTTTCGTCGCGGTGGCAGTGCCGGGGAAGGCGCTTCCCGGCATCGGCTTCGGACCAGCTCGTTCGTGCCGCGGTCGGCGCCCGGCCGGCGGGCGTGGCCCGCGCTGGGTGGCGCGCTGTCCTCGACGATCACGCTGATCCTCCCCCATGAGGTCCTGCGGTGGTGGTTTGTCGGTCGTCAGCCAGTGGCCTGCGTTCGGGGACCGCCCGCCGCATGCAGGCAGTCATTCACCGACGCCAGCGCCCCGGCCGATGCGATTAATCCTACTCCTGGAATAATCTTCATGTCGAGGCCGGACCTAGTTGATCACCCGCTTGGCCGTGCGGCGTACTCCATTGAGACACTGAGTAGCCGGACGCGGGTTACGTTCGACCAGGTCGCGGCCGCGCCCCCCATCGATCCTCGGAGGTACGACCCATGGCGGATTATCCGTCGTTCGCGGATTACGATCCGAACACGGCCGTGTCCCTGTTCGAAGAGGCGACCTGGGAAAAGTCCTTCGCCAGCGAGCCCAACGGCGGCAGCTGCGTCGAGGTCAACCTCGGCCGCGAGGGCCTGATCGGCGTCCGCGACACCAAGCTCGCCACCAGTCCCGTCTTCGTCTTCGACACCGCCGAATGGGAAGCGTTCCTGGTCGCCGTGAAGGCCGGGCAGTTCGACCTGCCCGCCTGAGTCCTCCCCTGTGCGGGTGATCATGATCACCCGCCCGTGCACTGAAATCGCGAAGGCCCCCTTCCCGCTCTCACGGTGAAGGAGGCCTTCGCGACGGCGCGGATACGCCTGAGTGCCGAATGTGAGGGTTATCTCACCCGATTGCCGGAAGCTCGCCGCCGCGCAGCCGGCTTCGGGTCCGGCGCCAGGCCACCACGACCAGCACCACGAGCCCGATCAACGGCAACGTGCTGATCGCCCAGCTCAGGCCCATCGGCGGCCCCGGCTGTTCGAGCACCGGCAGCGAACGCAGCTCACCGGTGCCGGACCCCGCCGGGCCGTTGACGGCAAAGCGGAACGTCCATTCACCCGGCCGCGGCATCGACCGGACGTCCAGGCCCCAGGCGTCCCGCTTGCGCGGGTGCCGGACCAGCGGCTGCTTCCGGTTCTGCCCGCCTTCGGGGTTGATCATCGTGAGCGTGCCGGACTTGTCCTCGATCCCGCCGTCGGGGATGAACGTGAAGTCCAGCGACTGCATGGCCTTCAGCGGCCAGGTGCTGAACCCGACCGTCAGCCCGTACGGCCCGGCCTGCACGTGCTCGGTGTGCACGATGTTGACCGGCTCGTAGGCGTTCGCCGGCGCCGCGGTCGCGAACAGGAGCCCGGCGACGGCCGCCAAGGCCAGAAGTGTCTTACGCATCAGCGGTTTCCCCCTTCTCCGCGGGCGCCAGCAGGCACAGCATCCCGCCGAACCGCCACCCGGCGAACCCGCCGAGCAGCCCGAACAGGCCGCTGATCACGGCCGTCGTCGTCAGGTACCAGACCGGCGGCAGGTGCGCGCCGGTGTAGAGCAGGGTGCGCTGGACCGGCAGGCTCAGCCCGATCAGCAGCCCGGCGATCCCGCCGACCAGCACGGAAACGCGGCCCGCGCGCCACCCCCGGCGCCGGCCGGCCAGGTACCCGAGCTCCATCAGCGCCGCCACCGGCAGCAGCGCCAGCGGCGTCAGCGACGGCATCTCCGGCACGCCGGAAATCGCGTCCCGCAGCGGCAGGTCGACCAGATCCGCGTACGCCTTCGCCGCCCACGGCGAGAACCACCAGAAGATCCCCTGCACGGCCAGGACGAGCGCCGCGGTGCCGGCCGCGCCCCCGGGCCGCCGCAGGAAACCCGCGCCGACCGCGACCAGCAGGACCGCCATCATCGAGCAGCCGATCGAGACGGCGTCGGCGTAGTCGTCCGGCACCTGCTGCAGCCCGAGCGCGAGCACCGGCCCGAACGTGAGCAGCACGGTCAACGACGCCAGCGTCCCGATCCGGCCCCAGCGGTGCTCGCGCGCCGCGGCGAACACCGCGGTCGTGCCGATCAGCGACACCGTGATCGCCAGCAGCAGCCCGATGTGCGGCGGCGAGTCGATGACCGCGTCGAAGCCGTAGAGCCCGTGCCACCACTGGTCCCACAGGCCGTACAGCAGGAACGTGGCCGCGCCGACGCCCGAGACCAGGTAACCCAGCGGCGCCGCGAACGTCTTGCCGAAGACGTTGACCACGCGCCCGCCGACCCGCGGGTCGACCGGCCGGCCCGCGCGCCGCGCCGCCGTCGTCAGCAGCACGACGGCGAGGCTCGCCAGGCCGACGACCGCGCTGCCCGCGTACAGGAACAGGTGCGGCAGCGTGAAGAACGTGTCCGGCCCGACGTCGCTGTGCCACTGGATGTCCCAGGTCAGCCCGACCAGTGACAACAGCGAACCGCCGAGCACGACGTTCGCCGGCAGCAACCCCGTTCGCGCCTGTTTCGCCACCGGCGTGGTGCGCACGCCGGATGCGGTGAGATCCATTCCCCCGAACCTTTCTACTTGACGAGCAACGGAAAAACGACTTGGGCGGGGCCGCCGGGACCGCGCAGCGACACCGTGATCTCCCACTGCCCGGACATCGGCAGCCCGACGCCGGTGGCGCGGAAGTGGCCGGGCCCGTCCGGGGCGGCCGGTACCGCCGGGAACGCGTGCCCCATCTGCGCCATGACCGGCGCGACCGTGACGGCCTCGGGCGCGGGCCCGGTGACGGCCACGCCGAACGTGTTGCCGCCGATGCGCGGCTCGCCGGCGGAGAACTGCACGGTGTACGGCCCCGAAACCGCCTGCTGCGTCGAGGCTTTCGCGCCGCCGCTCGGCCAGAGCAACCAGGTGGCGCCGGCCACGACGACCAGCGCGACCACGGCGATCAGCAACGTCGGGCGTTTCATCGGCCGGCTCCTGTCGTCGGGACGTCCACCACGGCGGGGATGGTGAGCACGCGGTAGCCGCGTTCGGCCTGCAGCCAGATCCGGTACCGGCCGGGCGCGGCGAAGGTGTAGGTGAAGCTGACGTCCGGGCCGTACGCGGCGACCGTCTCGTCCGGGCGGTCGAGCTGGCCCGCGACCGGCGGGATCATCGCGTGGACGTGCGCCCACGTCGGTGCCTTCGCGGCGCTTTCCCCGACGGGGCCGGTGATCGGCCCGGCGATGATGAGGTGCCCGAGCATGCCCAGCCACGGCTGGAGGTCCTGGGTCTTGAAGTGCGCCGTGATGGTGGTCGGCGTCCCGGGGGTGACGGTGAGGTCGACCGAGGTGCCGTCGACGGTCCGCGGCCCGGCGCCGGGTGGTTCGGGCGCGGGGGCGCCGGTGCCGGTCAAGTCCACAGTGGACCGGACGAGCTGGACCCCGCCGCCACGCCGGACCAGTTCGGCGGCGACCGCGTACGTGCCGGTTTCCGGATCGGTGACGCGGACGCGGTAGTCGCCGGGGCCGACGCGCACCGGGTGCAGATGGCTCATCCGCCCCGACGGCGAGACCAGGACGAGGTGCACCAGCGCGTTGTCGTGGATCAGCAGGTCGTCCACCGGGCGGCCGGTGGCGCCGTCGGTGAGGTTCAGCTCGAGCCCGCCGGGTTCCGCGTGTGCCGCGAGGTTCACCGGTGGACGCGAGTAGTCCACTGTGGACAACTGCGTGTTGGCGTACGGGTCGGTGACGTTGTCGTAGGTCGGGTCGAGCTGGCTGCCGGGCGCGGGCGGCGGGGGAGTGCTCGCCGACAGCAGCGCGCCGGTGACCGCGACGGCGATCGCGGCGACCGCACCCCCCGCCGGGACCAGCGCGAACGCCGTCCGCCTCGCCTTGACGCCGACGACCAACGCGAGCAGCAGGAACGCACCCGCGGCGACGAACCCGCCGTACGTCGCCTTCTCCCACGGCGGGACGACCCGCGCGGGGACGATGAACGGAATCGTCGCGGCCGGGCCGGTGCCGTCGCTCAGCGACAGTTCCCACGGTCCTGGCTTGTCGACTTGGAGATTTCCCGCGTACACCCCGGGTTCGGCGCCGAGTGTGACGTCGGTGCGGGCGCTCGGCACGCCGTCGGCCGCGACGGTCAGGTGCAGCGTGCCGGGCGGCGAACCCCGGTGCGTCACGACGTCGACCCGCAGCGGCGACGGCGTGACGTCGACCCGGCGGATGATCACGGTCAGTTCGCGCGCGCCGAGCGTCTGCGCGACCTGGACGTCGGTGCCGGCCGGTGCGCCGTCGGCGTGCGCGGTCCCGCCGCCGGCCGCGATCCCCAGCACGGCCAGCAGCATCAGCAACGCGAATTTCGGTTTGGTCCCCATCGTGGGTCCGAACCTAGCGACGGCCGCGGGTGGCGGGCGTCACGGCGGCGAGGGAATTCCGGTCCCCAGCGCGGGGGACCGGAGCCCCCGGGAGTCTCAGGGGCCGAGGAATTTCCGCAGGTGAGAAACCACTTCTTCCGGCTGTTCTTCGGGCAGGAAGTGTCCGCATTCGGCGAGGGCTTCGCCGGTGACGTCGTTCGCGTATTCGCGCCAGATCTCGAGCGTCGGCAGGGTGCCGAGCAGGCCGTTCGCGCCCCAGAGCGCGAGAAGTGGCTGGGTGACGCGCTTCCCGGCTTCGAAGTCGGCGTCGTCGAGTTCGGCGTCGTCCGGGAAGGAGGCGCGGTAGTCGTCGAAGCCGGCCCGCAGGGCGCCGGGCTGGGAGAACGCGCGGACGTACTCGGCTTGCGCGTCGGCGTCGAGCGCGTGGCGCTGGTAGGTCCAGCGTTCGAAGAAGTAGCCGAGGTAGGCGGCGATGTTCTGGCCGGCGAGCAGTTCCGGCAGGTCGGGCTGGAGGTGGAAGAGCCAGTGCCAGTAGGCCTTGGCGATGCCGGTGTCGAGGCGTTGCCACATCGCGCGGGTCGGGGCGATGTCCAGGACGGCGACGCGGTCGACCTGGTCGGGGCGGTCCAGGGCCCAGCGGTGGGCGACGCGGCCGCCGCGGTCGTGCCCGACGACGGCGACTCGCTCGAAGCCGAGGCGCTCGGCCAGCGCGGCGACGTCGGCGGCCATCGTGCGCTTGTCGTAGCCGGTCTTCGGCTTGTCGGTGCGGCCGTAGCCACGCAGGTCGGGGGCGATGACGGTGTGCGTCTCGGCCAGTGGTGCGAGGACCTTGTGCCAGCAGTGCGAGGTCTGCGGCCAGCCGTGGAGGAGGAACAGCGGCGGGCCCTCGCCGGCTCGCAGGTAATGCATCCGGAGTCCGTTGACGCTTTCTAACCGGTTCATAGGGTTAGAGGGTAGCTGTCCTTCTAACTGTCGGCAACGGTTAGAATGAAGGCATGGAGTGGGCATTCGACGGCGGACGGCCGTGTCTCGACCTGGTCAACACGCTGCGCGCGCGGTACGCGGCCGGGGTGGAAATGCTGACGGGACCGGACGCGCTGGCGGAATGGCTCTCGCTGGCGGGGTTCACGACGGGACCGGTGCCGGTGACGGCCGGGAACGTGCTGGCGGCAAAGGCGCTGCGGGAGGCGATCGACCGGGTGCTGCTGCCGCCCGAGGAGCCGGACAAGATGGACATCGAGCTGGTGAACAACGCGGCGGCCTCGGCCCCGGCACCGCCGCCGAGGCTGGTGCTGGTGGCCGGCCGGCTCCGCCGCGAGGTCCCGGCCCCGAAGGACCCGGTGGCGACGGCGTTCGCGGCACTGGCGGCGGACGCGATCGACTTGGCGACGAGCGACGCGGAGGTCCGGGTCTGCGCGGCGGACGACTGCGGAATCCGCTTCTGCGACGCGTCCCCGAGGCGCAACCGGCAGTGGTGCTCGATGTCCCGCTGCGGGAACCGGGCGAAGGCCCGAGCTCACTACGCGCGCACCGGTCCACAGGCAAAGCGAGATGTGGAAAACCCGGCCTAGCAGGCTCTGCGCCCCGGGTTTCCGTCGTAGGCGGCCGATACGCTGGAACCGGGGGGCGCCCCCGCGGGCCCGCACCCGCGATCGGCCTTCAGGCGCGGGGTGACGCCGAGCCGGGGCCCTGGCCGCCGATCAACCGCTCGTACACCTTCGGGTGCGCGCGCAACCACACGTTGAGCTTCCCGATCCACCGCATGTGCGCGGTCCGCAGCCCCGCCGGGATCGGTGTGGCGACAAGCCGCACGGCAGAAGCGAACCGCCTGAACCGCCGCTCGTCCCGGGAAGTCCACAGTAGACCGAGGCGTTCGCGGAACTCCGGTGGCAGCGTGGCCCGGAGCAGGAACAGCTGGATCCGGCCGTGCCACCGCCACCACGAGTCCGGCAGCCAACGCACCGGCTTCGGCACCGTCCGGATCGTCTCGAAGAGCTGCTCGATCGCCGGATTCATCGAAAACCCGGCCACCATCGAGTCGTAGTACCGCTCGAAAGCCGCCCAGTCCGGCGGCAGATCCCGCTCCCGCACCCCGAGCATCCGCCCGACGTCGCACATCTGCGCGTAGTACTCTTCAAGCTCCGAAGAGGACAGTTGACGCCCGAAAAACCGTTGCGCGTCAACCGGAACCTTCACAAGAGTTGCGTGCACCCATGCATACGCCAACGGATCCAAGGCGCTGTAACGGCGGCCCGACGCGACACCGGTGAACGACCGGTGCAAAGCACGCAACCGGGCCGCTTCGAAACGCGCGCCCGAAGCACCGCCGTAGACGTAGATCGACAGCGACGCCCCCGTCCGCATCAACCGCGTCCACGGGTCGGACGTGTAGTCCGAATGATCGCGCACCCCCGCCGCGACGACCGGGTGCGCCACCTGCAGCACCAGCACCTGGCCCGCCAGCAGCCCGTCGCGGAAGTCGCCGAAGTACTTCCACGCCGCCGTGCCGCGGACGATCGGCCGGGCCATCAAGCCCCGCGCAGCAGCATCATCAACGGCTCGGCCACCGGAGTGTCCGTCTCGCCCGTCGCCAGGCGCCGCAGCTGCAGCCCCGCGATCAGCGCGACCACCGGCCCGGCCAGCCGCCGCGGCTCCGGGACTCCCAACGCGGCCAGGATCGTCACGGCCAGCTCGTCGTACGCCGCGAAGCACCGCGAAGAAGCTTCGTGCAGCTCGGGATCCCGCGCGGACTGCAAGTACAGCTCGTGCGCGCCGAGCTCGTCGGCGCCGAACGGCAGCTGCGCGATCACGTGCTCGACCACCGACGCCGCCTGCTCGACGCTCAGCCCCTCGCAGCGGTAGCCGTCGACGATCGCGCCGAGCTTCGCCGTCTCCTCCTCGACGAACAGCAGCATCGCCTCGCGCAGCAACGCCGTCTGGCTGGGGAAGTGGTAGGTCAACGTGCCGAGCGAAACGCCGGCCGCGGCGACGATCCGGCGGTTGGTCAGCCCGCCGACACCGTGCTCGCCGACGACGGTCAGCGCGCCGCGCAGGATGGCGTCCCGGGTGCTTACCAGCTTGTCTCGGGATGCCGCTCCGGCCACCGTTCGACCTCTTCCAGTTGCGCGGCGAGCGAAACCAGCCGCTCCTCGGCGTGCGACGAGCCGAGCAGCTGGGCCCCGAGCGGGAGCCCGTCGGCCGTGAGCCCGGCCGGGACGTTGACCCCCGGCCAGCCCAGCACGTTCCACGGCCAAGCGTACGGGCACGCGGCGATCATGGCCTGGTCGGTCTCCCAGCCGGACAGCCCGTCGAACGTGCCGATCGGCGGCGGCGGGGTCGCGGTCGTCGGGGTCAGCAGGACGTCGACGCGGCCGAACACCGAGCCGATCCGCCGGTGCAGTCCCGGCTCCAGCGCGCGGGCCAGCCGCAGCGCCGGCCCGGCCAGCAGGCGGCCGTGGCCGGCGTTGCTGCGCGTGCGCTTGTCGAGCCCGGTGCGGTCGGGCACCCGCAACGTCCAGTCGCGGACGCCGGTGAGCGAGCGCGGCAGGAACGTCAGGCCGATCAGCCCGTAGTCCGGTTCGACCTCGACGATCTCGTGGCCCAGCCCGGCGAGCGACTCGGCGAGCCGGCGCACGGAAGCTTCGACGACCGGGTCGAGCCGGGTTTTGGTGGCGGTGAAGGGAATCCGCGTCGACAGCCCGATCCGCAGCCGGCCCGGTTCGCGCGCGGCGCCGGTGCGGAACGTGCTCCCGGTGTCCGCGACGACGTCCAGCAGCAGCGCGGCGTCCCCGACGGTCCGGGCGAGCGGGCCGAGCACGGTCAGGCCGTGGAACAGCTCGCTTTCGGTCGGGATCCGGCCGCGCTGGGTCTTGATGCCGACGAGCCCGGTCCACGCGGCCGGGATGCGCACCGAGCCGGCGCCGTCGGACCCGAGCGCGGCCGCGATGGCCCCCGACGCCACCGCGGCCGCGCTCCCGCCCGAAGAACCCCCGGGGGTGTGGCCGGGGTGCCACGGGTTGCGCGTCACGCCGAAGGCCGGGCCCTCGGTGAACGGCCACTGGCCCAGCTCGGGGGTGTTCGTCTTGCCGATGATGATCGCGCCGGCCGCGCGCAGCAGCGCGACAGCGGGCGCGTCGGTGGTCGCGCACGGGAACTCCCCGGCGCAGCCGAACGACGTGGGCAGGCCGGTGAGGTCGACGTCGTCCTTGATCGCGACGGGCACGCCGAGCAGCGGTTTCCGGTCGCCGGCCCGGAGCCGCTCATCCGCTTCGGCCGCTTCGGCGAGCGCCGCGTCGTCACGCAGGTGCTTGAACGCGTTGAGCGTGGGCTGGCTCGCGTGGGCGCGCCCCAAAGCCGTGGCGGTCAGCTCGGCCGAGGTGACTTCGCCGGCGGCGAGCTGCGCGGCCTGCGCGGCGAGACCGGTGAAGTCCAGGCTCGTGGCGGTCATGGGCACCTCCCGAGGGCTCTCGTTCGTTCGAACGAACGTTACCGGATACCGGCGGTTTTCGGCCACCCTTGCGGCAGACTGGGGCTCATGACGTTCGACTTCGCCGGCTTCCCCGACGCCGCCCTCGCCGCGATCCCCCGTGTCGACCTGGGCGGCTGGCCGACCCCGCTGCACGAGGCACCCCGGCTCGGCGAAGCGCTCGGCCTGCGGAACCTCTGGCTCAAGCGCGACGACGTCCACCCGCTCGGCGCCGGCGGCAACAAGCTCCGCAAGCTCGAATACCACCTCGGCGCGGCCAAGGCGGCCGGCGCCGACACCGTGATCACGTTCGGCGCGCTCCAGACCAACCACGGCCGCCAGACCGCCGCCGCGTGCGCGAAGCTCGGCCTGCGCTGCGAACTCGTCCTCACCGCGAAGGTCCCGCGCGACGGCGACGCCTACGAACGCGGCGGCAACATCCCGCTCGACAAGCTCTTCGGCGCGACCGTCCACGTCTGCGCGGACGGCGACGAAACCGGCCGCACGTACGACCGGCTCGTCGCCGAGGCGCGGAAGGAGGGCCGGAAGGTCTTCACCGTCCCGGTCGGCGGCTCCAACGACCTCGGCGCGCTCGGGTACGTCCGGGCGACGCTCGAACTCGCGAAGCAGCTCGAAGAACGCGGCATCGAGCGCGCCCACCTCGTCGTCCCGCACGCCAGCGGCGGCACCGCGGCCGGGGTGACCCTGGCCGCCGGGCTCCTCGGGCACCTCGGCGTCGGCATCGCCTGCGTCAGCCACCCGCTCGACGAAGCCACCGAGAACCTGCACGACCTCGTCGCGGGCGCGGCCAAGCTGCTCGGCGTCGAACCGCCGCCGCTCACGCACGCGAAGCTCGGCGACTCGACGCTCGGCCCCGGCTACGGCATCCCGACCGACGCGGTCTGGGACGCGCTACGGCTTTTCGGCCGCACCGAGGGCGTCGTGCTCGATCCCGTGTACACCGGCAAGGTGGCCGCCGCGCTGGTCGAATGGGCCGGCCACTTCGCCCCGGACGACCACGTGGTGTTCCTGCACACCGGCGGGATGCCCGGCCTGTACGGCTACGCCCCCGAATTCGCGGCGGCCGTCGAAGGCTGACTCGAGCCGGGTCGCGACCCGGAGCAGGGTGAGCAGCAGGACGACGTCGGCGAGCAGGAGCAGCCGCTGCGTGACGCCGATCGGGAACGCGTCCGAGATCTCCCGGAACGGCTCGACCCCGGCCTCGCTCAGCCGCACGAACACGAAGCTGATCGCGAACAGCCCGAACGCGACCGCGCTCAACCGGATCGCCGTCACGACGGCGGCGCGTTCGGGGCGGCCCCGCAACGATTCCAGCAGCGAGATCGCGGCGCCGGGCAGGCTGAGGAACGCGACCAGGCACGCGTAGAGGTGGATTTCGCCGCTCACCGGGTCGGGCGCCTCGGGGTAGCTCGCCGGGAACACCGCGGCCGCGGCCAATCCGAGCGACCACAGCGCGAGCAGCAGCCGGGTCGTGCGCGACATCGGCACCCCCGCCGCGTGCAGCGCGCCGAGCACCGCCAGCGAGCCGATGGCCAGCGACAACACGCTCGCGGCGAGCATGCCGTCGCCGCGGTCGGTCACGGTGTAGCTCGACAGCGTGTCGTACACCGGGTTCCGCGAGCTGATGATGTGCAGCACGACCGCCGTGAACAGCCCCCAGCCGATCGCGCCCAGCGCCACCAGCCGCCACGGTCTCGTGCGCTTCCCCTGTTCCGTCCCCATGCCATTCAGGTTCTCGAAGAACGGCACGGCCGTGATCAGGGAAGACCCTGAATTCCCCCGGATGCGAAGTCGATCAGCACCAGGGCTTGGTCGTCGTGGCGCTTCGGCCGCGGCCAGCGTTCGCCGTCCGGATCCTGCTTTTCGGCGGTCCGGACGGCGTCGAGCACGGCGTCCGGCCCGTCGGCGCGGGTGATCGCGAGGACTTCCCGCCAGTCGAAGAGTTCGTACTGGTCGACGCCGATGGAGACGCCGTCGCTGGCGAGCACGACGGCGTCGACCGTGGTTCTTCGCCAGCTTCGCCGGACTGCGTGCGCGGCGGCGCCCGGGTCGGCTTCGGCGACCCAGAAGCCGTCGTGGGCGTTGCGCCTCCGCCGGACGTCGGCGCCGGTCTGGAGCATGCCGCGCCTGCGCAGCCGCGCGAGCCGGTCGTCGGAGACGACGTCGACACCGAAGCCGCCGAAGCCGACGACGGGACTGTCGGCGAGCACGAGCGCGTCCACTCGGTTGTCGAGCCACCGCACGGCGGCGACCGTGCTCGACGGTGACCGCTGGGGGCGGAGGGCGTTCTCGCTGGTGACTTTGGCGATGGCGCCGGTGAGGGTGTCGGTGAGGTCGGCCTCGGGAGCCGCGCGGAGGTCGTCGGCCAGGCGCTGGGCCAGGCGTTCGGCGTACCAGCCGCCCGGGGGTTGCGAGGGGTCGGACGAGGTCGCGCCGTCGAGGAGGAGGACCGCGTTGTCCAGCACGACGACGTGGTCTTCGGTCGGGCGGGGGTGGCCGTCGGCGCCCACCCCGGCCCGCTCGGCGATCACGATCTCGGGCACCACCCGACTGTACGTCGGGCGTCGGCGACCTTCGCGCTGACGCAGGGAGTGGGCGGCCTGTCAACTCAGGTTGACAGGCCGCCCATGTCAACGTAGGTTGACAACCATGACGGAAGCGACGGACCTGGCCGCCCGGGCCGGCGACCGCGATCCCCGGGTGGGACTGCGTGCGGTCGCCGCGCTCCGGCGGCTGGTGGAACAACTGGAGGCCGTTCAGGTCCGCAGTGCGCGGATCGACGGCTGGTCGTGGCAGGAGATCGCCGCCGAGCTGGGGGTCAGCCGGCAGGCCGTGCACAAGAAGTACGGGAGGCACTGATGTTCGAGCGGTTCACGGCGGACGCGCGGCTCGCGGTCGTCGAAGCGCAGATGACGGCCCGGCAGTCCGGGTCGGTGGAAGTCGGGCCGGTGGACCTGCTGGCCGGCTTGCTCAAGACCGGGGTCCCGCTGCTCACCGAGCTGGGCGTCGCCACCGACGACCTGGCCGCCGAACTCGAACGGACGAGACGGCGGGGCGGGGTCAGCGACGCCGACGCCGAAGCGCTCACCGAGTTCGGCATCGACGTCGAGCAGATCGTGGAAAGCGTCGAGCGGACCCACGGCGAAGGCGCGCTCGCCGGGCGGCTGGGGCCGGCCAAACGCGGGCACGTCCCGTTCACGTCCCAGTCGAAGAAGACCCTGGAACTGAGCCTCAAGGAGGCCGTCCGGCTGGGCGACAAGCACCTCGGGCAGGAGCACATCCTGCTCGCGCTGGCCCAGCAGCGCGGCACCGACGACGTCCTCGCCCGGCGCGGCGCCGACTACCTGACGCTGCGCCGGGCCGTCCAGCAACGCAAAGCCGGCTAGCGCTCGCGCCAGGTCGTCAGCGGCAGCAGCGCCTGGGTCAGCGGGCCGATCGCCAGCGCGTAGAGCACGGTGCCGACGCCGACGGTCCCGCCGAGCAGGAAACCGGCGGCGACCACGGTGACCTCGATGCCGGTGCGCACCAGCCGGACCGACCAGCCGGTGCGCCCGGCGAGCCCGGTCATCAGGCCGTCGCGGGGACCCGGGCCCAGCCGGGCGCCGACGTAGGTGGCGGTCGCGACGCCGTTGAGCGCGACCCCGCCGGCCAGCAGGGCGATCTGCCACGCGAGGTCGTGCTGGTCCGGGAGGACCGCCCGCACGACGTCGACCATCACCGAGATGACCACGACGTTCGCGATCGTGCCGATCCCGGGCCGCTGGCGCAGCGGGATCCACAGCAGGAGCACGACCACCGAAATCAGGCCGGTGACCGTGCCGAAAGTCAGGCCGGTGTGCTTCAGGACGCCCTCGGCCAGCACGCTCCACGGCTCGAGGCCGAGGCCGGCGCGGGTGACGAGGGCGACGCTGGTGCCGTAGAGGGCGAGGCCGCCGAGCAGCTGGGCGCTGCGGCGGACGGGGTCGCGGGAGATCCGGACGGGCCGGAGGTCGATCTGAGCCACACTGGAACTATCCGTCCGGAGTGGCCTTGTAAACCATAGCCAATTCCAGGATATTGGCCTTATGGAAGCCGCAGTCCCACTGGGTGGACGCATCTCCGGACCGCGATTGGCCGTCATGCTGGGCTCCTGGCGGCAAGGCTCGCGGCAGGGGGCGGCCGACCTGGCCGCGGCGATCGAGCTGCAGGTGCTGGACGGCCAGCTCCCGCTCGGCACCCGGCTGCCCGCCGAGCGCGAGCTGGCCGACGCGCTCGGCGTCAGCCGGACGCTGATCGGCGCGGCCCTGGACCGGTTGCGGGAGAGCGGGTTCGTCGCGAGCCGCCGCGGGGCGGGCTCGTGGATCGCCGCGCCCGGACGCCGTCGCCGCGGCCCGCTCGCCCCGGCCGGCGACGGCTCGATCGACTTCACCCACGCGTCCTCGCCCGCCATCCCCGGCACGGCCGCGGCGGTCGACGCGGCCCGCGTCCGGCTCGCCGACCACCTCGGCGACCACGGCTACCAGGAACGCGGCCTGCTGAGCTTGCGCGAGAAGATCGCGCGGCGCTACACCGAGCGCGGGCTGCCGACGACTCCCGCGCAGGTCATGGTCACCAACGGCGCGCACCACGCGTTCGTCCTGGTCCTGCGGATGCTCGCCGGCCCCGGCGACCGCGTGCTGGTCGAGCAGCCGACGTACCCGAACGCCCTGGAGGCGATCCGGGCCGCGCACGCCATCCCGGTGCCGGTGGCCCTCGACCCGGGCGGCGGCCGCGGCTGGGACATCGCGGGCGTCGACGCGGCGCTGCGCCAGGCGTCCCCGCGGTTCGCCTACCTCGTCGTCGACTTCCAGAACCCGACTGGCCTGCGCCTGGACGCCGAAGGCCGCTCCCGGCTCGGCACCGTGCTGGCCCGCGCGCGGACGCCGGTCGTGGTGGACGAGACGCTCGTCGAGCTGGACCTGGAAGGTGACCCGCTGACCGGGCCGCCGCCGCTGGCCGCGTTCGCCGGCGACCTCGCGATCTGCGTCGGCTCGGCGTCGAAGACGCATTGGGGCGGGCTGCGGCTCGGCTGGATCCGCGCGTCCGAGGACCTGCTCGGCCGCCTGGTTTCGGCGCGCTACGCGGTCGACCTGGGCTCGCCGGTGTTCGAGCAGATCGTCCTCGGCGAGCTGCTGGACGACGACGCCGCGCTGAGCCGCCGTCGCGAGGAGCTGCGCGGCTACCGCGACGCGCTGGCCGGCGCGGTCCACCGGTACCTGCCGGACTGGACGTTCACGCTGCCGAAGGGCGGGCTCTCGCTGTGGTGCCGGATGCCGGAACCGGTCAGCTCACGGCTCGCGGTGGCGGCGGCGAGCCACGGCGTCCAGGTCGCGCCGGGCTCGCGCTTCGGCGTCCACGGCGGGTTGGAGCGCTGGATCCGGCTGCCGTTCTCGCTGCCGCCGGACCGGATCGAGGAAGCGGTCCGGCGGCTGAGCGCGGCCGAGGCGTCCGTCCGCGGCACGCCGGCGTCGCTGGACGCACCGATCGCATAAAAAACGAACCGGTGCGCTGGATGCGAGCCTGCTCCCAGGGATGGGCGGCGTTCGTGAGCATCCAGCGCACCGGTTCGTTGTTTCACACTCCCACGTCCGGGCGTGACCCCATCGGTGGGTGCCGCGGCTTCCCGGCACAGCCCCTCGACGTGCCGGGAAGCCGGCGGCTCAGACGTGCTCTTCGCGAGACGAGTCGCCGCTCGGCGCGGTGAGTGACGACTCCCGGAGCACGCCCGGTGTGGGTCCCGGCGCCACGGGGGCAGCGCGGCGCCGGGACCGGGATCCGACCCGGCCGGGCGCGGTCGGCCGGTCGGAAAGACTGTGGTTTCGCATGGCTTTCAGCCCCTGGGGTACGTCGGACGCGCGGGCGCGTCACGAGACGTGAAAGAGTCACGAATTTCGTACTGGAGCAGGGGAAACGTCACACTCTAACGGCGTGCGGTTGCGTCCTGTTGATCTTGTTTTGGACGCAGCTGTCCCCGGCTGCCCGGTTTCGGGTCAGTCGGGGGAGGTGGTCGGCAGGGCGGCTTCCCTGCCCGCGCCGTCGACCTCGTGGTCGCGGCTGGTGCCGATGAGCTTCAGCTGGGTGGTGGTGACGTCGTCGGTGTGGACGGCGAACGCGTGGCGGGCGCCGCCCGGGCCGTCGTGGCCGGGAGCCGCGGTCGGGGCCGGCGCGCTCGGGGCGCTGCTGCCACCGGGCAGGCCCGGGGTGCTGTCGCCGCCGCCGTTGCGCGCGTGGACACCGGAGTCGCGCGGCTGCTCCTGCTTGGCGGGCAGCGTGTTCTGCACCTCGACGAGGTGCACGACCGCGACCCGGGCGGTCTGCTGAGAGGTCGTCGTCGCGGTGGTTTCGGCGGGCGCGGTTTCGACGACCGCGGCGGCGGTCGCCGGCTGGGTGGCAGTGTCGGTGGTGACGCCGGGCACGGTGACCGTGACACCGCCGGAGTTCGAACTGCCGCCGAGGATCGGGTTCAGGACGTCGTCGAGCGGGAGCAGGACGGGCGCGTCCGGGTTGTCCGCGGGCGGCTGGGTGAGCGGCGCGAGAACGGTGTGGGACAGCGTGTTCGTCAGCGTGCTGACGGTGTCCAGCGTGCCGGACACGGTGGTGGTGACCGTGTTCAGCGTGCCGCCGACGACGTTCACGACGCCGCCGACGAGCCCGCCGAGCAGGCCGCCGTCGGACGCCGACGTGGTCTTCTTCGCGACGGGTTCGGTCACCGATTTGACCGTGCCGACGAGGCCGTTGAGCAGGCCGCCGGACGAGGTCGCCTTGGCGGCCGGTTCGGTCGCCGGCTCTTCGGCGGGCTGAGTGTCCTTCGTGGACTGCTCGGTCTCGGTGGTGCCGGCGTCGCTCGCGCCGGTTTCCGTCGTGTCGGCCGGCTGCGCGCAGGTGCCGGGTTCGCGGTGGCTCTTGCGGTGGTGGCCGTGCAGCAGGCCGCCGTGCTCCACAGTGGACGCGGCGGCGTGCGGGCAGCCGGCGGTCTCGGCGGCGGCCGCGGTGCTGCCGGAGAGCGCGCCGGTGAGCAGCCAGCCGGCGAGGGTCAGGCCCCCGGCGACGAGGATCTTGGCGGCGGGCCGCTGCAGCGCGGCCGCCCACGGGCGCGGCGTGCGCCCGCGCGTGCGAGAGGAATCCCGGGTGGGAAGCGGCTCACCAGCGGAAAGCCGCGGCCTCGGTTCACCCGCGGTGAGCGCAGGCCGCGCGGGAGCGCCGCGGCGTGCGTTCGCCGTGCTGCTCACCGCCACCACCACCGTCCGCGCCTGTGGCTCCAACGCTTCGCGCTCGAGTCCGTTCTTGCTGGGGTCTTTCTCCGGCCAGGTCGCAGTTCCCCCGGGGCTGCACTCTTTCTAGCACCGCTCGGGAGTCTTTCATCTCAACCGCGTTCGATCCAGCCCACAAGGCGGAACGGCCTGGCCCGGCAAGGCAACTGCGGCCGACGAGTTGATCACTCTCAGTGCCGTTCGGGGGTTTCTCTGCGGCCATTCGGACGAGTTCTGCAACTTGCACATTTGGGCGTTGACCTGATGTTTCGCGAATTCCGACCGCGAGCGGTGTCCGTTCGGTGGCGTTCGGTGGTCGTGAAAGAATTTTCGGCCAAGCGCTCGGAATGTGGAACGCCAGCCGCCGAGGTCCGTTTCGGGCCTCGCGGCACGCCGGCGGCCACCACCGAGCCGGATCTCGGTCGTCAGACCAGTTTGCGCAATCGGGTGACGCCCTCGTCGATGACGTCGTTGCGCTTGCAGAACGCGAAACGCAGCAGGTGTTTCCACTCGTCCGGGTGATCGGTGAACACCTTCACGGGCACCGCGGCCACCCCGACCCGCCCGGGCAGCTCCCACGCCAGGTCGGCGGCGTCGGTGAAGCCGAGCGGCCGCACGTCGACGCAGACGAAGTACGTGCCCGCGGTCGGCCGGACCGTGAACCCGGCGTCGGCGAGCCCGGCCGAAAGCCGGTCGCGCTTCTCCTGCAGCGACGCGCGCAGGCCGTCGACCCAGGGCAGCTCGTGGTCGAGCGCGTGCGCGACGGCCGGCTGCAGCGGCCCGCCGGAGACGAACGTGATGAACTGCTTCGCCGCTTTCACCGCCGCGACCAGCTCCGGCGTCGAGCAGACCCAGCCGATCTTCCAGCCGGTGCAGTTGAACGTCTTCCCGGCGCTGGAGATGCTCACCGTCCGCGGCCGCATGCCGGGCAGCGTGACCAGCGGGATGTGCTCGTTGCCGTCGAAGACGAGGTGCTCGTAGACCTCGTCGCAGATCGCGATCAGGTCGTGCTCGACGCAGAGCGTGGCCAGCGCCTCCAGCTCGGCGCGGGTGAAGACGGTCCCGGTCGGGTTGTGCGGCGAGTTGACCAGGATCGCCCTGGTCCGCGGGGTGACGGCGGCCCGCAGGCCCTCGACGTCGAGCCCGAACCGGCCGTCCGGGCCTTCGACGAGCCCGACGACCCGCCGCTCGGCACCCGCCATCGCGACCGCGGCGGCGTAGGAGTCGTAGTAGGGCTCGATGACGATGACCTCGTCCCCGGGCTCGGTCAGCGCGATCAGCGTCGCGGTGATGGCCTCGGTCGCGCCCGCGGTGACCAGGATCTCGGTGTCCGGGTCGTACTCGGTGCCGTAGCGCAGCCGGTGCCGCGCGATCGCGGCCCGCAGCTCCGGCCGGCCCGGCCCCGGTGGGTACTGGTTGGCCCCGCCGAACAGCGCGTTCTTGGCCGCGTCGAGCATGCCGGCCGGGCCGTCGGTGTCGGGGAAGCCCTGGCCGAGGTTGACGGCGTCGTGCTTCACGGCCAGCGCGGTCATCTCGGCGAAGATGGTCGAGGTGAACGGCCGGAGGCGGGGGACGAGAGCAGGTTCGCGCACGATCAGCCATCCTCACGGACAATGGTGATGTGGAGCAACTGACCCCCGCCAAGGTGACGCCCGCCGACCCGCCGGGCGGGCCCGCCGGCGAAGAGGAAAAGCGGCGCGCGCTGCGCAAGATGAAGCTGGTCGCGCTGTCGTTCCTGCTCGGTGCCACGCTCGTGTTCCTGCTCACGAGCTGGGCGCAGTCGGCGGGCTGGCCGGGCTGGGTCGGCTACGTGCGCGCCGCGGCCGAGGCCGGCATGGTCGGCGCGCTGGCCGACTGGTTCGCCGTCACCGCGCTGTTCCGCCACCCGCTCGGGCTGAAGATCCCGCACACGGCGATCATCCCGAACAAGAAGGACGCCCTGGGCAACAGCCTCGGCGACTTCGTCGGGTCGAACTTCCTGTCCGAGGAGGTCGTGCGCGACAAGCTCAAGCGCGTCGAGATCGCGCGCCGCCTCGGCGGGTGGCTGGCCCAGGAGGAGAACGCCGAGCGCGTGACGTCCGAGCTGGCCACGGTGGTCCGGGCGGCGGTTCGCGTGCTGCGTGACGAGGACGTCCAGGCGATCATGGAGCAGGCGGTCGCGCGGCGGATCATCGACAAGCCGTGGGGCCCGCCGCTGGGCAAGATCCTCCAGGGCGTCTTCGCCGACGGCGCGCACCACAAGCTCGTGGATCTGATGTGCGACCGCGCGTACGAGTGGGTCCGCGACAACCACACGACGATGCTGCGCGTGGTGTCCGACCGGGCGCCGAGCTGGTCGCCGAAGTTCGTCGACGAGATGCTCGCGGACAAGGTGTACGGCGAGGTGCTGTCGTTCGCGTGGGCGGTGAAGACGGACGTCAACCACCCGATGCGGCTCGCGCTGGACAAGTTCCTCGGCGAGTTCGCCCAGGACCTGCAGACCGACCCCGACGTGATGGCCCGCGCCGAGCAGGTGAAGGGCCAGATCGTGCACCACGAGGAGGTCCAGCGCCTGATCGGCTCGGCGTGGAGCACGGCGAAGGAGATGCTGCTGACGGCGGCGGAGGACCCGTCGAGCGAGCTGCGTCGCCGGGTGCGCTTGGGCTTGGTGTCGCTGGGTTCGCGGCTGGTTTCGGATGATCAGCTGCGCTCGAAGGCGGATGGCTGGGTCGAGGGCGCGGCCGCGTACCTGGTGAAGAACTACTCGCGCGAGATCACGACGATCATCACCGACACGGTCGAGCGCTGGGACGCCGAGGAGACGTCGCGGAAGATCGAGCTCCAGGTGGGGCGCGACCTGCAGTTCATCCGGATCAACGGCACGGTCGTGGGTGCGCTGGCCGGGCTGGTCATCTACGCCGTGGCGGAGCTGCTGTTCTGAGGGGCTGAGTCGTATACCACATCTGGGGGAGCCTCAAACGAGTTGTCCACAGGAAGCTGAGTTATCCCCGGGGTTATCCACAGGTTTTCACGGTGATGGCCTAATCGCTGTCCACAACGTGTGGGGGCTCGGGTGTGGGTGGCGTGGATATGTGGGGCTCGGACCTCGAGTTGTCCACAGCTGGTTGGGGGTCCGCCGCTCGGATGAGAGCCCCGGCCGCACGTCATGAACGACTCTTTCAGGGCGTCGGACGCGGTGAACGACTCTTTCATGACGTCCGAGGGTGGCCGGCGCCAGGCTTGGGGGGTCAGCCGGCCGCAGTCTCCGCCGCCCGGGCTCGCCAGCCGCGGGCCTTCTCGCGGTTGCCGCACACCCTCATCGAGCACCACGTCCGCGACCGGTTGCGGGACTCGTCGTAAAACGCCCACAGACACGTGTCCGCCGGGCAGATCTTCAGCCGGATCCAGTCGCCGCGGACCACCAGCCGGGCGCACGCCGCGAACACCGCGCCCACCACGTCGTCCGCCACCAGGGCCGGGCCGGCGTCCGTGAGGGAAATCCGCGTGCCCACGTCCAGGCTCCCGCCCGGCAACCTCGGGTCGCCGATCGCCGCGCGCAGTGCGTCCCGGGCCGCTCGGGCCTCGGGGGCCGCGTTGGGGGTCAGTGACCGGGCCACCGCCCACTCCCGCCACTGCCCGGGATCTTCGAGCAGGTCAGTGCCCTCTTCGACGTTGACCGTGTTGAGGAACTCCACGACGAGTGAGGCGTCGGTGTGCACCGAACCAGTGTACGGCGACCGGTGGTTGCCCTGGCTCGCGCTAACCCACATAATCCGATAGCTGGTTACTCGCGATCGAAGGGAGCGACGATGAGTGCGGTACCGACGCTGGGTGTGGTGGCCCTCGACTGCCCCGACCCCGTGGCGCTGGCCGGGTTCTACCGGGCCGTGCTGGAGTGGGACGAGCCCGAAGTCGCCGACGACGGCCACTGGGTCACCCTCGCCAACCCGGCCGGCGGTGCCGGGATCGCCTTCCAGCGGGTGCCCGACTACCGGCCGCCTTCGTGGCCGTCCGCGGAGAACCCGCAGCAGCTGCACCTGGACCTGAACGTCACGGACCTGGAAGCGGCGCACGAGCGCGTGCTCGGCCTGGGTGCGAAGCTGCTGGACGACGCCCCGAAGACCTTCCGCGTCTACGCCGATCCGGTGGGGCACCCCTTCTGCCTGTGCGCCTGCTGACCGATTTGTGCGTAGTCTCGCATGTGTGATTTGTCCGAAGTGTCAGAACCAGATGCGGACCGTGGACAAGAACGGCGTCCACATCGAGCAGTGCGACGGCTGTCGCGGGATCTTCCTGGACCGCGGTGAGCTCGAAGCGATCGCCGGTGCGGAGAGCTCCTTCTACGGCCACCAGCCGCCGCCCTACCGAGGTCACTCCGACTCGCCGCGGCCCTACCGCGGCGGCTACCAGGACTCGCCCAAGGCCTACCGCGGCGGCGGTTACGCGGACTCGCCGCGGCCGCACCGCGGGTACTCGGACTCGCCTCGTCCCTACGGTCACAGCGGCCACCGCAAGCGCGGCTTCCTCGAGAACCTCTTCGACTGAGGTGGGTCTCGACCTGCGGATCTGCCCGGCGTGCGGCGACCGGGCGGACCGTCCGCTCGTCGCCGGGGCCGTCCTCACGTGCCGCGAGTGCCGGCACGAGTGGCCGTTCCGCAAGCTGCCGCTGTTCGCGCTGACCGGTCCGAGCGGCGCCGGGAAGTCGACCATGGGGCCGCTGCTGGCCGAGCGGTTCGGCGGTGACGTCGTCGTGCTGGAGCAGGACATCCTCTGGATCGACGCCCTGCACGACGACGTCGCCGCGTTCCGCGCGGTCTGGCTGCGGATGGCGGCCGTGCTGCACCAGAACGGCCGCCCGGTCGTGCTGTGCGGCACGGTCGCGCCCCCGGAGTTCGAGCCGCTGCCGGAACGCGCGTTCTTCAGCGACATCCACTACCTGGCGCTGGTGAGCACGCCGGAGTCACTGGGCCGCCGGCTTCGGGCGCGCCCGGCGTGGCGGGAGTGGGACGAGCCGCGGATCGAGGAGATGCTGGAGTTCAACGACTGGCTCCAGAAGTCCGCGGACGAACTGGGTGTCGGTCTCTTCGACACCACGGACGTCTCGACGGCGGCCACGGCCGACCACGTCGAGAAGTGGATCCGCGACCGGCTGCCGGGTTGAGCCGAAGCGGCACTTTCACGTGAAAGTGCCGCTTCAGGCGAGGGGCCAGGTGCGGCCGTCCGGCTCGTCGAGCCAGAACTCCTGACGCTCTTCGGTGACCGTCACGCCGAAGCGGTCGCGGTCCGGCTTGCCCAGCTCGCACCACTCGACGTAAGCCGCTTCGACGAGTTCCCACAGCGCCCGCGGGCCGCCCTGGGCCACCTCGTCCGCGCCGCCGCGCTTGCGGTGGCGGACCCACGAGCCGTCCGGGTGGGTGAGCGAGACGCTGTCGTCCGCGGCATCCCGCACCGGCCGGACGCCGGGCAGGGCCAGCCCGGCGAAGAACTCGAACTGCTTGCGCGGCTGGAGCACCGCCGACATCGGCAGCCGCGTCTGCTCCCAGTCGTCCCGCGACGGCATCGGCAACCGGTCCGCTTCCGGCAGCCGATGCGCGCGCAGCGGCATGAACCGGCCGTCGCGCGCGAGGACGTGGCCCTGGCCGGTGCCGTCTTCGCCGGCGACGAGCCGGACCAGCCCGGCGCCGATCGGCCGGTTCAGCGTCGTCACGATCAGGCCGCCCGGCACGGTCTGCGCCAGCCACGCGGGCGGGATCGACGACACCGACGCCGTGCACAGCACCCGGTCGAACACGGTGCCGGCCGGGAAGCCGAGCGCGCCGTCGCCCTCCGCGCACGCCGGGCGGTAGCCCGCTTGCGCCAGCCGCTCGCGCGCCTCGCCGACGAGCACCGGGTCGATGTCCACTGTGGACACCTGACCGGCGCCGCAGCGGTGGCTCAGCAGGGCGGCGTTGTAGCCGGTGCCGGTGCCGATCTCGAGGACGCGCTGCCCGTCGCGGACCCGCAGCTCCTCGAGCATGATCGCCATGATCGACGGCATGCTCGACGAGCTCGTCGGCGTGCCCGCCACCGGCCCGGTGCGCCGGGCGAGCTCCCAGCGGTCCGGGTCGTCGTCCAGCTGCGTGACCAGCACGTCCCGCGAGTAGACGGTCTCCAGCCAGCCCGGGTCGTCCCGGTCGACCGCCGCCCACAGCCCGCCCGCCGGCGCGAAGAAGCGCGGCAGGAAGACGTGGCGCGGCACCGCGCGGAAGGCGGCGATCCATTCGGGCGCGTGCAGGACGTCCTCGTCGAGCAGGTGCTCGACGAGCCGCCGCCGCAGCCGGGCCGAGCGCGTCATGCGACCACGTTAGCGGTGAGGACCACCACAGCAACTGTTGCAAGCAGGGTGCTTGCAACAGCTAGCACTCGCGCGTACCGTCGAAGGTGTCGCGAGGAGGTGACCGGATGACAGAGACCGGTGGGACGCCAGGATCCGGCAGTCCCATGGAGAAGGTCGCGGACATCGCTTCCGACATCGGCGAGTACATCCGCCAGCAGCGCAACACCGCGAAGATCTCGTTGCGCCAGCTGTCGAAGCTCGCCGGCGTGTCCAACCCGTACCTGAGCCAGATCGAGCGCGGGGTCCGCAAACCCAGCGCGGAGATCCTGCAGCAGATCGCCAAGGGCCTGCGCATTTCGGCGGAAGCGCTGTACGTGCAGGCCGGGATCCTCGATCTGCCGACGGGCGGGCCGGTGGGTGACGCGATCCGCGCCGACGCCGAGCTGACCGAACGGCAGAAGCAGGTCCTGCTCGACGTCTACGAATCCTTCCGCCGGGAGAACGCCGCGGCACGGCCGGCCGCCGGGTCCGCTCCCACCCCAGGCACCACAGACACCGCGCAAGCCGCAGACACCAAGGAGTCAGCATGACCACCCCCAAGACCGAAGACGTCAAGAAGGCCGTCAACACCGCCCTCGACCAGGTCCGCACCCCGCTGCTCGCCGCGCTCGGCGCCGGCAACCTGGCCGGCCAGGCCGTCACCGACGCCGTGGCGAAGGCCCGCGAGAACGTGACCAAGGGCAGCGAGACCGCCCGCAAGAACCTGCAGGAGCTGCCGACCGACGTCGAGAGCCTCCGCGAGAAGCTGGACCCGGCCGAGCTGCGCAAGGTCATCGACGAGTACACCGAGGCCGCGCTCAAGCTGTACAACAAGCTGGCCGAGTCGGGCGAGCAGGCGTGGGACAAGTTCTCCGCGCAGCCGCAGGTCAAGAAGGCCATCGAGCAGCTCGAGGAGGCCGTGGCCACCGCGCAGGGCCAGGTCGAGGGCGTCACCAGCGAGGTCCGCGAGCGCGTCGACGGCGTGCTGGGCACCTTCACCAAGCGCACCCGCTCGGTGGGCGAGAAGACCGCCCGCAAGGTGACCGAGGTCGCCGGCGACGCCGCCGAGGCCATCGAGGAGCTGGGTGACGACGTCGCCCACGAGACCCGCTCCGCGAGCCGCAAGGTCGCGAACAAGACGGCCCCGAAGACGGCCACCCCGGCCCGCCGCACCACCGGCGGCACGACCACCAGCGCCGCCGCGAAGAAGCCGGCCGCGCCGAAGACCGACAAGTAAAGACGCCGTGAACCCTTCGGCCCCGCCACCGGACCCCGGTGGCGGGGCCGGGGTCGTTCGGGCGGTTTGCCGTAAGCTGTCGCTGTGCTGGTTGCCATCTGGATCCTCGAAGTCATCCACTGGGGCAGCGCGCTGGTCGGGCTCTTCGCCTTCGTGCACGCGCTGCTTCAGCGCGCCGACGCCTATTCCGCGGCGGACCGCAAGACGAAGCCCGTGTGGATGCTCATCACCGGTGGCGCGACGCTCGCCATGGTGCTGTTCCCCGTGATGGGGCCGGGGATGATCTTCTACGTGCCCGCGATGGCGGCGGCTCTGGTCTACATAGTGGACGTCCGGCCGAAGCTGATCGAGGTCCAGCGCGGCGGCCAGAGCTGGTAGCTAGGCTGGCGAGGTGACCTGGACCATCGCCGGGAGCCTCACCGTCGTTCCCGCACCCACGCGTACTGACCTGCTCGCCGAGCCCGTCGCCAAGGCGCTCGCCGCCCTCGTCGAACCGGATGGCGTCGGCGTTGCCGAGATCGATCCCGCGCTGGCCGATACCGCCGCCTTCTGCGAGACCTACGGTTCGCCGCTCGAAGCCTCCGCCAACTGCGTTGTCGTCGCCGGCAAGCGCGCCGGGGAAGTCCGGTTCGCGGCCGCGCTCGTGCTCGCCACCACCCGCGCCGACGTCAACGGTGTCATCAAGCGCCGCCTCGACGTGCGCAAGGCCTCCTTCGCGCCCATGGACGAAGCCGTTTCGCTCACCGGCATGGAGTACGGCGGCATCACGCCCGTCGGCCTGCCCGCCGACTGGCCGATCCTCGTCGACCAGCGGGTCGCCGACGCGCCCGAGCTCGTCATCGGCAGCGGGATCCGCGGCAGCAAGCTGCTGATCTCCGGCGCCTCGCTCGCCTCGCTGCCCGGCGCCGAGGTCATCGAGGACCTCGCCAAGTGACGTCCGTCTGGCTCCGGTACCTCACCGGTGCCGACATCGACTCGCTCGGCGTCACCGACGCCGACATCGTCGGCGCGGTCGAGGACGTGCTCGCCGACCACGGCCGCGGCCAGGTTGTCTTCGAGCCGCGTACGCACCTCGTGCCCGACAACGGCGGCAAGGGCCACTTCAACATCCTTCGCGGCCACCTCTCCGCGAAGCAGGTCAGCGGCGTGAAGGTCGTCGGTGACTTCGTGGGGAACTTCGAACGGGGCCTCCCTTCGGAAATGGCGCTGATCCTGCTGCTCGACCCGGACACGGGCATGCCGCGGGCCATCGTCGACGGCACGATGATCACCGAAGCCCGCACCGGCGCGATGACCGCCGTCGGCGCGAAGTACCTGGCGCGCCCGGACTCCCGGGTGCTCGGGCACATCGGTGCCCGCGGCACCGCCTGGTGGAACGTCGTCCTCCTCGACTCGTTGTTCGACTTCGCCGAAATCCGCGTGACCAGCAAGCGCCCGGAGTCCCGCGAGGACTTCGGCCGCCGGCTCTCCGAACGGCTCGGCAAGGACGTCCGCGTCTGCGCCACGGCCGAGGAGACCCTGGACGGCGCGGACATCCAGGTCGAGGCCTCCCGGCTGGTCGAACCCGAACCGCTGGTGCGGCGCGAGTTCCTCCGGCCGGGCACCTTCCTGGTGCCCTACGGCACGATCAGCGCCCTGGAGCTCACGCTGCTCGACGACATCGACAAGCTCGTCGTCGACGACTGGCGCGAATCGCAGTCCGGCAACCCGCGGTTCGGCGCCCTGCGCCCGCAGCTCAACGCCGGCCTCCTCACCGCGGACGGGGTCCACGCCGAGATCGGCGACGTCGTGGCCGGGAAGAAGCCGGGCCGCGAGCACGACGCCGAACGGATCCTGTTCTGGCACCGCGGACTGTCCACAACGGACGTAGCGGTGGCGAACATGATCCTCGCCCGTGCCGAGGCTTCCGGCGTCGGAACAATGTTGCCGTACCGATGATCACCGACGGAAGCGAGTTCGCCGACGGTGAACGGTTGGTTCTGGACAAAGCCCTGGTCACAGCGCTGAGGGAGCGCCGGAACGAGCTCTTGACGGCCCTCGAAAGCCGCGAAAAGCCCGTCTACGGCGTCAACACCGGCATGGGCCGGCTGGCGGGTGTCGCCCTCGACGCGCGGCAGCAGGCGGAGCACCAGCGCAACCTGCTCATCGGCCGCGCGGTCGGCGGGCCGCCGTGGCTCCCGCCCGAGGACGTCCGCGCGCTGCTTCTGGTGCGGCTGCGCGACTTCCTGCAGCCGTGGTCGGGCGTCAGCGCCGAACTGGTGCAGTTCTTGGTGGACCGTCTGAACGACGGCTTCACGCCCGCCGTCCCGCGCGGCGGGCTCGGCAGCTCGGGCGAGATCATCCCGCTGTCGCACGCCTTCCAGACGTTCCTCGGCATCGGCACGGTCCTCGATGACGGCGTCGAGACTCCCGCGGCGGACGCGCTCGCTCGCCGAGGTGCCGAGCCGTACGTGTTGGGGCCCAAGGAAGGCGCTTCGCTGCTTCAGGGTTCTCCGCTGGCCGTGATGCACGCGAACCGAGGCTGGACCGAAGCGCGGCAGCTCATCCAGCTGCAGACGCTCACCGAAGCGATGGCGATCGACGTCCTCGGCGCCCCGCGCGAGGTGTTCTCCCCGGTCATGGCGGGCGGCGACGACCACCTGCGGCGCCTGCTGGAGGCGCTGACCGGGATGGTCGGCGACGGGCCGGTGCGTTCGGAAGTCGTGCAGGCGCCGCTTTCCGTGCGGGTGGCGCCGCGGGCGCTGGCGCACGCCTCCCGCGTGAACACCGAGCTGCACGAGACCGTGACGCGCTGGCAGACGATGCCGGGGGACTCGCCGTCGTTCGTGGACGGGGACTTCCTCCCCGGGACGGCGTACCACGCGGTGGACCTCGGCCTGCGCATGGACGCGGTGACGGCCGCGCTCGCCCACCTCGGCGAGCTCTCGGTCCAGCGCACGCACCGCCTGCTCGACGAGCGCTTCAGCGGCCTCCCGCCGCAGCTCACGGCCGATCCCGGGCCGCGGGCGGGGCTCGTGCCGCTGCACAAACGGGCGGTCGGCGAGCTGCACGCGCTGCGGCGGCTCTCGACGCCCGCCACGCTCGGTTCTCTGGATACGTCGGCAGGTCAGGAGGACGTGCAAGCGTTTACGTGGGCCGCGGGGGAGCAGCTGCGGGCGGCCGCGACGCACCTGTTCGCGATCACGGCGTGCGAGCTGGTCACCGGCTCTCAGGCGCGGCACCTGGCGGCGGACGGGGTGCCGGGACTGGGCGCGGCTTACGAGTGGGTGCGGTCGGTGGTGCCGCCGGTCGAGGAGGACCGGCCGCTGGGGCCCGAGGTGGAACGGCTGATCGAAGCTTGCCGCTCGTTCAGCGGGTGATTTCGCCGATGTGGCGCCAGGTTTCGGGTGACACGGTCAGCGTGCCGGACGTCGGTGCCTTCGAGTCCCGTACCGCGACCGCGCCGGGCGTGAAGGCGACCTCGACGCAGTCACCTTGGTTACCGCCGGAGCTGTAGCTGCTCTTGCGCCACTGCACGATGGTCGCCTCCTGTCAGGTTTCCGCGATCACCCGCCGGATCAGTGCGATCGAATCCGGTTCGTCCAACGCGAGATCGGCAAGATGGCGGAAAATCAGCCTAGCAGCGTTGACGTCCTTGGACTTCTCGAACTGAAGTGAGCCGAAACCGTGCTCCACGTAAGCGATGTCGGGCTCGGCGAGCCGCGGGTAGCTGAGGATGGTGAAGCTGCCGTCCCGGCCGTTGTGGAGGCCGTGGTGGAACGGCACGACCTGCACGGTGACGTTGGGCAGCTGCGCGCGCTCGATGATGTGCTCCAGCTGCGCGCACTGCTCGTTGGGCAGCAGGTCGGCGCGCCGGAGTGCGGACTCGTCGATGATCGCGTGCAGCAGGAGGGGCGGATCGTCGGTGAGCCGGGTCTGGCGGCGCCGGCGGACGGCGACCGCGTTCTCCAAGCGGCGACCGGACATCGGGTCGCGCGTGCCGCCGAAAGCCGCGCGCATCCAGGGCTCCGTCTGCAGCAACCCGGGGATGAGACCGAGCTGGTAGGTGCGGACCTCGTCGGCATCGGCTTCGAGGGGGACGTAACCCAGGTCGTTCAGGCCGTAGCCGTGCCACCAGCCCTTCTCCCAGGCGCGGTCGTACTGGCTGATCCACTCGTCGTAGTCCGAGACGATCACGCCATAGCGATCGAGGAGCGCCAAGAAGCCGTTGTAGTCCGGCAGATGGCCCAGCTCGATCCGGCTCATCTTGTTCTTGTTGAACCGCATGGGCTCACCGGCCTCGACCTGGGTGAGCCCGGCGTCCTCACGGAGCCGTCTGAGCTTGTTCGCGAGCAGGCGCTTGCGGGCGTTGGGCTTCGGCCGATCCATGCACGGATGGTAAGGCGTGACTGCGCAGGGTGAGATTCCTACGACTCGCGGCGGGCGTTCTGCAGGGCCAGACCTCGGGGTGTGGCCAAACGGGTGATGAGCGCGAAGACGCCGTCGCAGGCCAGCGCCAGGACGACCGCCGCCAGACCGCCGGCGAAGATCTCGCCGTAGCCCGACGCTCCCAGGGCGAAACCGTCGACGATGTAGCGGCCGAGGCCGCCGCCGTCGTTGACGATCGCGCCGATCGCGACCGTCGCGATCAGCTGCAGGAACGCCACCCGCGCGCCCGCCAGGATCACCGGGGACGCCAGCGGCAGTTCCAGCCGGAACATGATCTGCCCCTCGCGGTAGCCCGTGCCGCGGGCCGCGTCGACCGTCTCCTGCTCCAGCGACACCACGCCCGCGTACGTGTTCGTGAACAGCGGTGGCATCGCCAGCGCGACCAGGGCGAGCAGCAGCGGCCAGAACGTCGTGTCGACCTCCCAGCGGCTGGCCAGGAACCAGAACAGGATGATCAAGCCGAAGCTCGGGATCGCGCGGCCGATGTTCACCGCGCTGCTCGCGAGGAACGCGCCCTTGCGGTAGTGAGCCAGCCACAGCGCCGCCGGGATCGTCAGGACGGCCGCGATCACCAGGGCCAGCAACGAAAACCGGAGGTGTTCCAGCGTCCGGTACGGGATGCCGGCCTTGTCCGTCCAGCTCCAGCGGTTGGGGTCCGCGAGCCACGCGTTCAGCTGGTCGAGGAAGCTCATCGCGCGCGCACCTTCCGCGTCCACGGCGCCAGCAGGCGCTCGCTGAACCACAGCAGGAGGTCGACGATCACCGCCAGCACCACCGACAGCACCACGCCGACGATGATCTCGGTCGGGTTGGGCGTCGCCGTCTGGATGCCCGCGCGGATGAAGTAGCCCAGGCCGCCGAGGCCGAGCATCGAGGTGACCGTGACCAGGCCGATCGTCGTCACCGCGGCGACGCGCAGCCCGGCGATCACCACCGGCAGCGCGAGCGGGAGCTCGATCTGCCAGAGCAGCCGGCCGCGCGTGTAGCCCATGCCGACCGCGGCTTCGCGCACTTCGTTGGGCACCTGGTCGACGCCGGTGACGATGTTGCGGACCAGGATCAGCAGCGTGTAGGTCGCGAGCGGGATCATCGCGGTGAGGAACGTCAGCCCGAAGAACGGCACCAGCACGGCGAACGCGCCCAGGCTCGGGATCACGTACAGCGCGCCGGTCGCGCTCAGGATGACGCCGTACGACCAGCGGTACCGCAGTGAAAGCACCGCGAGCGCGATCGAGACGACCAGTCCGACGCCGAGCGCGGCCGCGGTCAGGGAGATGTGTTCGCCGAGGCGCTGGACGATGTCGTCCGCGTTGCGGTCCACCCACTTCCACTGGAAGATCGGGGGTCCGACATCGCCACTGTCGGCGGCCAGCGGGGTCACCGCGGTCACGTGCACCTGGCGACCCTACCCCGTTTGGTGGGAGCTCATTCCGGAGTTTGGGAATTCGAGGGGTTTTCTCTCAATATGTGGGCGCTTGTCGGTGGGCGGCGCTAGGGTCCTTTCGTCTGTTCGAGTGACGAAGGAGTGGGGATTCGTGCGCTGGTTCCGGAACGCGTCCGTGGTGGCGGTGGCCCTCGCGGCGACGCTCGGCTTGGCCGCCTGTGGTGGTGGCAGCGACAGCGGTGACAAGCCCGCCGCGCAGAGCAAGGGTGGCGCGCCGATCGTCGTCGCGTCCTTCAACTTCACCGACAGCCAGATCCTCGCCGAGATCTACGCGCAGGCGCTGGAAGCCAAGGGCTATCCGGTGACGCGCAAGCTGAACCTCGGGTCGCGGGAGCTGATCTACCCGTCGCTGAAGTCCGGTGAGCTGCAGTTCATCCCGGAGTACCAGGGCGCGGCGATCACGACCGGCTTCGGCAAGGAGGCGGGCAAGACCGCGCAGGAGGAGCACGACCAGCTGGCCAAGCTGTTCGAGCCCAGCGGCGTCGGCCTGCTGAACTTCGCCGCCGCGGAGGACAAGAACACCTACATCATCAAGTCCGACCTGGCCAAGGAAAAGGGCATCGCGTCGATCAGCGACCTGAAGAAGCTCGACAAGGTCGTCATGGCGGGGCCGCCGGAGTGCGAGAAGCGGCTGCCGTGCTTCCAGGGCTTCAAGGACGTCTACAAGCTGACGAACGCGACGTTCCAGACGATCCAGGAAGCCGGGCCGCGGGTCGAGCAGCTCAAGTCGGGCGCGGTCACGGTGATCCCGGTCGACTCGGTCAGCCCGCTGACCGGCGACTCGAACTACACGGTGCTCAAGGACGACCTGAACATCGTCCCGACGGAGAACGTCGTGCCGGCGGTGAACAAGAAGGTGCTCGACGAGCGCGGCGCCGACTTCGCGACCGCGGTGAACGCCGTGAGCGCGAAGCTGACGACGGACGTGATGCGGGACCTGAACAAGCGCGTCGACTCCGACGGCGAGAAGGCCGCCGACGTCGCGAAGGACTGGCTGGCGCAGGCCGGTCTCTAAGCGGTCCCGCGCACGACCCAGGCGCTCGCCGAAAGCGGGATCGAGCCGTCCGGGTTGGTCGGCAGGCGGCTGCGCAGGAGTTCACGGATCTGGTTCCGGCGTGCCTCGGGAAGAGTCGCGAGGTACGCCGGGGCCGGGCCCTGGGCGCCGAGGAACGGCCGCCAGTAGTCGTCGAAGTTCCGGAACACCGTCGGGATCTTGATCTCGCCGACGCTCACGTCGGCGAGGCCCGCCTCCGTCCACAAGCGACCCATCGGCTCCGGGCGGCACAGCGGGAACCGGCGGCCTTCGTGCCGGTCCGCGGTCCCCGGGTCCAGCTCGGTGGCGGTGTCCCAGAAGAGGCGGATCAGCTCCATCCCCTCCGCGAGGTCCCACAGGTACGCGGCCGCGAGTCCACCCGGGACGGTCACCCGGGCGATCTCCGCCGCCGCGGCGGCCGGGTCCGGGACGAAGTTCAGCACCAGCCCCGAGACCGTCACGTCGAAGCGGTCGTCGGGGAACGGCAGCTCGCGCGCGTCGGCGACCTCGAACGTCGCTCGCGGGTCCGTCACCGACTCGCGGGCCGTTTTCAGGAAGCCTTCCGACGGGTCGACGCCCACCACCTCGGCCGGGTCGGCCGCCGTCAGGACCGCCGACGTCAGCGCGCCCGTGCCGCAGCCGACGTCGAGCCAGCGCCGGCTCGCCGGGACGTCGAGCCGGCGGACGAACGTCGCCGCGATCCGGCGGCTCCACCGGCCGATGTAGGCCTCGTACGCGTCGCCTGACTGCCACATACGCTGAGTACAGCACAGAAAACCGCTGGTCAGCCGTTAGCGAGATCACCCGTCGCGGTGTTGCCCGCTGACGTCGCGCGCCGCAGGAACCCGGCGATCAACGCCAGCTCCTCCTCGCTGTAGTCCGCGCACAGCTCGTCCATCGCGGTGTTCATGCCCGCGTAGAGCCGGAACAGCTCGCCGTTGCGGCCGCGGACCGCGCGCACCGCGACCGCTCGCCGGTCCGCCGCTTCCGGGTCGCGCTCGCGGACGATCCAGCCGCCCTTCTGCAGGCGGTCGAGGATGCCGGTCATCGTCGCCGGGTGCAGCCCCGCGCGGCGGGCCAGGGCGCTCGGGCTCAGCGGGCCGTGGTGGGCGATCAGCTCGAGGCAGTCCAGGTCGACGTCCTTGAGCGCCAGGTGGGCGCTGACCTGGTGGTTCAGCAGGGAAAGCTGGTTGCGCAGCTCGCGCAGCGACTCCTTGACCTCGACCGTCGACCGGCGCCGTCGGGTGGCGTCCGGGGTGGCGGTCATGGACGTCAGCCTACTGTGGTCACGATCGGTACCCCGGGCAAAGGAGTGAAATGGGAAAGGTCACGGCCACCGCGGAGCGCACCATCGACGCCCCGGCGGACAAGGTGCGCGCGCTCGTCGCCGACTACGCCGAAACGCGTCCGAAGCTGCTCACCGAGCACTACCGCGACTACCAGGTGACCGAGGGCGGTGTCGGCGCCGGGACCAAGGCGAGCTGGAAGCTGCAGGCGACGTCGAAGCGGGTGCGGGACGTGGCCGCGACCGTCAGCGAGCCCCGGCCGGGCACGCTGGTCGAGACCGACGCGAACTCCAGCATGGTCACCACCTGGACGGTCACCGAAGCGGGTGAACGCAGTGTCGTGAAGATCGAGACTTCGTGGGACGGTGCCGGGGGTATCGGTGGCTTCTTCGAGAAGACGTTCGCGCCCGGTGGGCTCAAGAAGATCTACGACGGCGTCTTGGGAAAGCTCGACGAGATCGTGTGACCAGTCACAATCGGAATGTGCGCCCCGGTTAGCTGGTTGACTCGGAAGGAATCCGGGGCGCTTGCCCCGCTTCGACAGAGTTGAGGAGTTTCGACGGTGACCGCAGCGACCGAAATCAGGCTGGCTTCCCGCCCGCACGGCGTCCCGACGCACGACAACTTCGACGTCGTGGACACCGAGGTCCCCACCGCGGGCGAGGGCCAGATCCTGGTGCGCAACCTGATCATGAGCGTCGACCCGGCCATGCGCGGCCGCATGCGGGACGTGAAGTCCTACGCGCCGCCGTTCGAGGTCGGTGAGGTCATGTCCGGCGGGGCGGTCGGCGAGGTCGTCGAGTCCCATGTGGACGGTGTTTCGCCGGGTGACCACGTTTTGCACCAGGCCGGCTGGCGCACCCACGCCGTCCTCGACGACAAGCGGTTCGTCAAGGTGGACGCGTCCGCCGCGCCGCTGTCGACCTACCTCGGCGTGCTCGGCATGCCGGGCCTGACCGCGTACGCGGGCCTGCTGGAGTCGGCGGAGTTCAAGCCGGGCGACACGGTGTTCGTCTCGGGCGCGGCCGGCGCGGTCGGCTCGCTCGTCGGGCAGCTCGCGAAGCTGAAGGGCGCCAAGCGCGTCATCGGCTCGGCGGGTTCGCCGGAGAAGGTCCGTCACCTGATCGACGACCTCGGCTTCGACGCCGCCTTCAACTACAAGGACGGCCCGGTCGCTTCTCAGCTCCACGAAGCGGCGCCGGAGGGCATCGACGTCTACTTCGACAACGTCGGCGGCGAGCACCTCGAAGCGGCGATCGACGCGATCAACCTGCACGGCCGGATCGCCGTCTGCGGCATGATCTCGCAGTACAACGCCACCGAGGCGACGCCGGCGCCGCGCAACCTCGCGCAGATCATCGCCAAGCGGCTCACCATCCGCGGCCTGCTGGTGCTCGACCACTGGGGCCTGCAGCAGCAGTTCGTCACCGAGATCGCGCCGCTGGTGAAGTCCGGTGAGATCAAGTACTCGGAGACGTTCGTCGACGGCATCCGCAACGCGCCGGAGGCGTTCCTCGGCCTGCTGTCGGGCGCGAACACCGGCAAGATGCTGGTCCGGCTCTAAAGCAATTCGGCAAGCTCCGGCAGGGTCGACGCGGTGTAGGTGGGCGCGGGCGAGCCGGGCAGCGGGTGGACCCCGGGACGGGTGAGCAACGCCGTCTCGAGCCCCGCGGCCTGGGCGCCCGCGATGTCCCAGTCGTGCGCCGCGATCATGACCGCTTTCTGTCCGGGGTAGGCGGCGGTGACCTGGTGGTACGGCTCGGGCGCGGGCTTGAGGCGCCCAACCTGCTCGGCCGAGAAGATCCGGTCGAGCAGCGGCGCCAGCCCGGCGTTCTGCAGCTGGGCTTCGGCGGTGGCGAGCGGCGAGTTCGTCAGGGCGACGAGGGTGTGGCCCTTTTCGTGCAGTTTCGCCAGGCCGGGCTCGACGTCCGGGTGGGCGGGCATCGACCGCAGGCCCGCGGCGACCTTCGCGAGGTCGACGTCCCGGCCGTGCCGCGCGGCGACCTTCACGGCGGCCGCGCCCGCGATGCCCGCGAAGTCCTGGTAGCCGCCGGTGGCCGTGACGGTCAGGACCGTGTGGATGGCGAGGCCGAACCACTCGCGCCGCAGCTCGGGGCCGCCGACCAGGGGATCCATGGCGGCGAGGTCGAGCAGGGTCTCGTTGACGTCGAAGACGCACAGCATGCGGGACTCCGGAGGTTCGAAGGTGCTCGTACCTCGTCGAAGGTACGACAGCTGCCGTACCATGTCCAGCATGCCTGGTGACCTGCCCACCCCGGAGCTGGCCGACGTCGACCTCGGCACGGCGCTGTCCGCCCTCGCCGACCCGCACCGCCGCGCGGTGGTGCTGGAGCTCGTGGCCGGGGACGGCGGCGAGCGGGCGTGCTCCTCGTTCCCGCTGCCGATCGCCAAATCGACCCGCACGCACCACTGGCGCGTGCTGCGCGAGGCCGGCCTGGTCCGCCAGCGCGACGCGGGCAACGGCACGTTCGTGCGGCTGCGCCGGGACGAGTTCGACGCGCGGTTCCCCGGTTTGCTGGACGTGGTCGCCGGGATCAGTACTGCTGGCTCAGCGACCTTTCGTTGAGGTCCGCGTCCAGGTCTTCCGCGGAAACCGGCAGCGCCAGCTGGTCGCGCAGGATCGTGCCCAGCGTCGGCAGGGTCGAGCGCTCCGGCCACGTCGACGGGTCCCACAGCGACGACCGCAGGAACGCCTTCGCGCAGTGCATGTAGAGCTCTTCGACCTCGACGACCACCGCGAGCTTCGGCCGCTTCCCCCGCACGACGAGGTCGTCGAAGAACGGTGCGTCCGACAGCAGCTTCGCGCGGCCGTTCACACGGAGCGTCTCGTTCATCCCCGGCACCAGGAACAACAGCCCCGCGTGCGGGTTGTCGATGATGTTCCGGAAGCTGTCGATCAGCTTGTTGCCCGGCCGGTCGGCGAGCACCAGCGTCTTCTCGTCGAGCACCAGGACCGAGCCCGCCGGGTCGCCGCGCGGTGAGACGTCGCAGCCGCCGTCCGGGGCCGAGGTGGCCAGCAGCACGAACGGCGAGTGCGCGATCAAGGTCCGCGCGTGCTCGTCGATGTGGTCGATGATCTTCCGCCGCGTGGTCGGCTTCGCTTCGCCGATCAGCTCCCGCAAGGCCTCGTGTGAGTCGATGATCCCCATGCGTCCACGCTAGCGGTGGTCACCGACAATCCGGCGGCCCGCGATCGCGACCCGCGCGGCCTCCGACGACTTCTTCACCACCAGGTCCACCGGATACCCGTGCTTCACGAAGACCCCGTCCAGCTGGAACGTGCCGTAGCCGTGGGCCTGGGTGAACAGCTGCTCCATCAGCTCCAGCGCCGTCGCCGGGTCGGGCGCGACCACCAGGCAGCGCAGGAGGAACTCGTCGGTCAGCCGCCGGGTCTGCTCGTGCAGCGTGACGTGCTCCGGGCCGTGCAGGCCCTCGGCGTAGATCACGTTCATCCCCGCCCGGCGCTCGATCAGGTAACGCGTGTACGCGCCCGCCGCCGCGGCCAAGGCGTCCACCGGGTCTTCGTGCTCGCCCGCCGCCGAAGCGACGCGCTCGGCGAGCTGGCACGCGATGTTCGCCGCGACCTCGGCCAGCAGGCTCTCCCGCGTGGGGAAGTGCCGGTAGGGCGCGCCAGGACTGACCTTCGCCCGCCGCGCGACCTCCGCGACCGAGAAGCCGGCCAGACCCTGCTCCGCGATCAGGTCCAGGGATACGCGCACGAGCTCGCCGCGGAGATCGCCGTGGTGGTACTTGCCGCCCATGACCTGGATCACATCTCTCGTTCGAAATATGTAAGAGGGCTCTTACGTAGACCATGTAAGAGGCCTCTTACGAGGCAACGGTACTTGAAGTTGGAGGGTTCCATGAGCACCACCACGCACGCCATCGCCGCTCCGGCGCCGGGCGCGCCGCTGGCGCCGACCACGATCGAGCGCCGTGACCTGCGTCCGGACGACGTGCTGATCGACATCGCCTTCGCCGGCATCTGCCACAGCGACATCCACCAGGCCCAGGAGGACTGGGGCCAGGCGATCTTCCCGATGGTCCCGGGCCACGAGATCGCCGGCGTCGTCGCCGCGGTCGGGTCGGACGTCACGAAGTACCAGGTCGGCGACCGCGTCGGCGTCGGCTGCATGGTCGACTCCTGCGGCGAGTGCGAGTACTGCCTGGCCGGCACCGAGCAGTTCTGCGTCAAGGGCAACGTCCAGACGTACAACGGCGTCGGCTTCGACGGCGAGAACACCTACGGCGGCTACAGCAACCAGATCGTCGTGAAGGACGCCTTCGTCTGCCGCATCCCGGAGGGCATCGACCTCGACGTCGCCGCGCCGCTGCTGTGCGCGGGCATCACCACCTACTCGCCGCTGCACCACTGGGGCGCCGGCCCGGGCAAGAAGGTCGCCGTGATCGGCCTCGGCGGGCTCGGCCACATGGCCGTCAAGATCGCCGCCGCCATGGGTGCCGAGGTGACCGTGCTGAGCCAGAGCCTCAAGAAGCAGGAGGACGGGCTCAAGCTCGGCGCCACGGAGTACTACGCGACCAGCGACGAAGCCACGTTCGACGTCCTGCGCGGCAAGTTCGACGTCATCCTCAACACCGTGTCGGCCAAGCTGCCGATCGACAGCTACCTCGGCCTGCTGAAGGTCGGCGGCGCGATGGTGAACGTCGGCGCGCCGGGCGAGCCGCTGAACTACAACGCGTTCTCGCTGCTGGGCGGCAACAAGGTGCTGGCCGGCTCGATGATCGGCGGCATCGCCGAGACCCAGGAGATGCTGGACTTCTGCGCGAAGCACGGCATCGGCGCGGAGATCGAGACGATCTCGGCCGACAAGGTCAACGAGGCCTACGAGCGCGTCGAGAACTCCGACGTCCGCTACCGGTTCGTCATCGACGCTTCGACCATCGGCGCGTGATCGAAGGCACGGCAACCGCGTCAGAACACGACGGTGCGGTTGCCGTGCACCAGCACGCGGTTCTCCAGGTGCCACCGGAGACCGCGGGCCAGCGTCACCTTCTCGATGTCGCGGCCCTTGCGGACCATGTCCTCGACCGAGTCGCCGTGGTCGACGCGGATGACGTCCTGGTCGATGATCGGGCCCGCGTCGAGGTCCGCCGTCACGTAGTGGCACGTCGCGCCGACCAGCTTCACGCCGCGCGTGTGGGCCTGGTGGTACGGCTTCGCGCCGATGAACGACGGCAGGAAGCTGTGGTGGATGTTGATCGCCCGGCCGGCCCACTCGCGGCACAGGTCGGCCGGGAGGATCTGCATGAACCGGGCCAGCACGACCGCGTGCGGCTCGTGCTCGTCGACGAGCTTGCGGACGTGCTCGAAGGCCTCGGCCTTGCCGTCGGCCGGGAACGGCACGTGGTGGAACGGGATCCCGTGCGCGCGCGTGATGTCGGCCAGGGACTCGTGGTTGCCGATCACCGCGGCGATGTCGACGTCCAGCTCGCCGGACGCGACCCGGCCGAGCAGGTCGTAGAGGCAGTGCCCGGCCTTCGACACGAGGACCACCGCGCGGCGCCGCTCGCCGGTGTCGCTGACCTGCCAGCTCGACTCGGCGGAGAGGTCCGCGGCCACCTCGCCGAAGCGGGCGCGCAGCTCGGCGGCGTCGAAGGGCAGTGAGTCGGCCCGGACGACCTGGCGGGTGAAGAACCAGCCGGTGTCCGGGTCGGTGTGGTAGGCCGCTTCGACGATCCAGCCGCCGTGCTCGGCGAGGAACCCGGAGATCCGGGCGATGATGCCGGTGCGGTCGGGGCAGCCGAAGGTGATGACGTAGCGGCGTTCGGGAGCGGTCACGACGGCATTCTCCCCCGCGCAGGTCAGACGGCCGGGAGCCGGTCCCCGCTGCCGCACCCGGCCGAACCCGGCAGTACGACGGCGCAAACCATGTCGTCGGCCCCCTGGGCGAACTCGGGGGACAGGCGCGCCGGCACGGGCCGGGCGAGGGCGGATTCGGCGTCGAGGCGGTGGATCGCCGTGGCGTGGGCCAATCGGCCGGTCCACGGCGATCCGGGGTCTCGCACCAGGGCTTCGCGCAGAGCGAGTCGCTGCCCATCCCACCACCCGAGCACGTCTGCCCACTCCAGTGGCGGCGACGGTGCCACCGGCCGGTCCAGGACCAGGCCGACCGCGGCGCAGTGCACGGAAGCGACGTGCGTCACCAGGTCATGGACAGTCCACTTCGGACAGTTCGGCACCCTCGCCGCCGGACCCGCCTTCAGCGCCGCCCGCTTCAGCGCGTCGGCGTGGACGTCGATCGCTTCGAGCATGGGCCGACCGTAGCCGCCTTCCCGTCTCGATGGCGAAAATTAGGCCCAGGCCGAGGCTGGACGACAGCAGCAGGCCCTTCACCGGCTCGTCGGCGAACGCGGCTCCGCCCGCCAGGCCGATCAACACGCTGTACACCGCCCAGATCGCCGCGCCGGCCAGGTCGAGCGGGACGAACCGGCGCAGCGGGTAGCCGAGGCTGCCGTTCGCGAGTGCGCTGGCCACACGGCCGCCCGGCAGGTACCGCGCCGCCACGATCAGCAGGCCGCCGTTGCGCCGCACCTGGTCACGGGCCCATTCGTAGCGCCGGTGCCCGTCGCCCCCGCGCTGCAGCCGGGCGATCGCCCGCGGCCCGGCGAGCCGGCCGACGGCGTACCCGAGGCAGTCGCCGGCCCACGCGCCGGTCGCGGCGACCACGGCGAGCAGCGTCAGGTCCGCGAGGTCGGGGCCGAGCAGCACCGCGACGGTCACGACGGTCGTCTCGCTGGGCATGAACGGCAGCAGCGCGTCCAGCCCGGACACGGCGAAGACGAGCACCCACAGCCACGGCGAACCGAGCGCGCCGCGCAGCAGCTCGGTGACGTGCCCCAGGAGTTCCACGGTTCCATGGTGATCACCGCAGGTCACTTCGGGGTGACGCAGTGGGGGTGGACCGGTGAACGTTCAGGCGGGAGCCACCGCGGACCACGGAATCGTCAGCTCGCCCGGCCGGATCCGCGGGTCCGGCACCGGCCAGCCGCGTGCGGCCAGGAGCCGGACCGTCTCCAGCCAGCGCGAGCGGACGCCGAACCCCTGGTGCGGCGCGGCCGTCGCCCAGCAGGTGTCGAGCGACGTCAGGAACGCGTGGATCCGCTCGCCCGGGACGTTCCGGTGGATCAGCGCCTTCGGCAGCCGCTCGGCGATCGTCGACGGCTTCTCCAGCCCCGCCAGCCGCATCGACAGCGTCAGCGACACCGGGCCGTCGGAGGACACGAGCACCCACGTCGACAGCCGGCCGATCTCGTCGCACGTGCCCTCGACCAGCAGGCCGCCCGGCGCCATCGAATCCAGCACCAGCGCCCACGCGCCACCGACCTCGTCCTCCGCGTACTGGCGCAGCACGTTGAACGCCCGGACCAGCACCGGCCGCGTCCCGGCCAGCTCGAACCCGCCGCGGCGGAAGTCCAGCGACGGCGGCGACGCGGCCGGCAACGCAGCAGCCACCCGCACCGGGTCCAGCTCCAGGCCCAGCACCCGGACGTCCGGCCGGACGCGCCGCAGCCACCGGGCCAGCTCGACCGTCGTCACCGGGGAAGCGCCGTACCCCAGGTCGACGACCAGCGGTGATGTGCCCGCGCGCAGCAGCCGGGTCGTCGCGGGGGAGTACGTGATCCAGCGGTCGACCCGGCGGAGGCGGTTCGGGTTGGTCGTGCCGCGGGTCGGCGCGCCGACCGGGCTCAGTTTGCTTCGGTGAGCCACTTCGCCGTGAACTCGCCTTCGCGCTCCAGCAGCTTCGTGACCTGCTCGGCGATCACGGCCTCCAGCTTCTTGCCGAACAGCGGGACCCGCATGGTCACCTCGCCGCTGGTCCGGAACACCGTCTTGCCGTCGCCGGCCAGGAGCGCCGTCCGCGCGGAGATCTCGCCGGGGACCCCGCCGACCTCGACGGTCGCGTTGCCCTGGCGGCCGGTCCCGTCGTTGCTCACGCGCCAGGTCTGCGTGCGGGTCACCATCAGGTCGCCCTTGTGCAGCGCCCGGACCGCCTGCGGGAGGTTCTCCGCCCGGATCCCCTGGCGCAGGGTGTAGCGCAGGTCCGTGCCGGACTCCTCGTACGACAGCAGCGCGGCACCGTGCCCGCCGAGCTGCTCGAGCCGCGCGCGCAGGGCGGCTTCACCGGCGACCGCCGCGTACGTCGCGGCGACGTCGGCGGAGTACTCAGCGCGGTGCTCGATCCGGGATCCCATGAGCCGGACAGTACCGTCAGACGCGTGAACACCGCCCGTACTCCCGCACCGCCGAAGCTCTCCGCGTACACGACGCTGCGCCTCGGCGGCCCCGCCCGCCGGTTCGTCAGCGCCGTGACCAGCGAAGACCTCGTCGCGGCGGTCCGCGAGGCCGACGCGGCCGGCGAGCCGGTGCTGCTGCTCGGCGGCGGCTCCAACCTGGTGGTGGCGGACGCGGGGTTCGACGGCACGCTCGTCGAGGTGGCCAACACCGGCTGGCGCCGCGACGGGGACGTCGTGGAGGTCGAGGCCGGCCAGAACTGGGACGCGTTCGTCGCCGGCCTGGTCGAAGCGGGCCTGGGCGGGCTCGAATGCCTCTCCGGCATCCCGGGCAGCGTCGGCGCGACGCCGATCCAGAACGTGGGCGCGTACGGCTGCGAAGTCGCGGAGTCGATCGTCTCGCTGGAGCTGTACGACCGCCGGACGCGCGAAGTGCGCACGCTCAAGGCCGACGAGCTCGGCTTCGCCTACCGCACCAGCGTCCTGAAGGGCACCGACAGCGGTGTCGTCCTCTCGGTCCGCTTCGAGATCCGCGAAGACGGCCTCTCCGCGCCTATCCGCTACGCCGAACTGGCGCGCACGCTCGGCGTCGAGATCGGCGCCCGCGTCCCGGCGGCCGACGCGCGCGAAGCCGTGCTGAAGCTGCGTCGCGGCAAGGGCATGGTGCTCGACGCGGACGACCACGACACGTGGAGCGCGGGCTCCTTCTTCACCAACCCGATCGTCCCGTCGGCTTCGGCCGAAGCGGTCCTCGCCCGGATCGCCGAGACCGTCGGGACGGACGCGCCGCAGTACCCCGCCGACGGCGGCGTCAAGCTGTCGGCGGCCTGGCTGATCGAGCGCGCCGGCTTCGCCAAGGGTTACCCCGGTCCGGGGAACCGCGTCTCGCTGTCGACGAAGCACACCCTCGCCCTCACCAACCGCGGCGACGCGTCGACGGACGACCTGCTGGCCCTGGCCCGCGAGATCCGCGACGGCGTTTTCGCCCGGTTCGGCGTCGAGCTGCACCCCGAACCGCTCTTGATCAACTGCGTCATTTGAGCCGAACCGGGCAACCTGGACGTGTATGGGACGTCTTTGTCGACAAACGCGTAACCACCTGATCGGATGGTCTTCACCTTTCGGGAGGTAACGTCGGGCGGGTCACCAGCGCTATGGGCGTGGGCTCGCTGGTCGGCGGGGGAAACTCGGGAGGTTTCGGTGATCGAACGGCGCACGGTCTTCAAGGCCGCTCTGGCGGCGGGGGCCGCCCTGGTCGCCGCGGCGTGTTCGAGCACGAACGACGGCACCGCGCTGCCCACCGGCGCGGCCGGTGCCGACGGCGGCGGGGCGCAGCCAGTGGCGAAGATCACGGCCGAGCCCGCCGTCAACGCCAAGGACGCTTCGGTCCTCACGCCGGTAACCGTCAAGGTCGCCGACGGCAAGCTCACCGAGTGCAAGGTAACCGCCGACGGCGGCAAGGCCGTCAAGGGCGACACCGCACCGGACGGGCTCACCTGGACCAGCTCCGAGCCGCTCGGCTACGGCAAGACCTACACCTACGCGGCCAAGGCCACCGGCAGCGACGGCAAGCCGGTCGAGCTCACCGGCACGTTCACCACGATCAACCCGGCCAAGCAGGTCCGCGCCACGCTCAACCCGGCCGACAACCAGCAGGTCGGCGTGGCCATGCCGATCAGCGTCAAGTTCGCGTCGCCGGTCAAGGACCGCAAGGCCGTCGAGAAGGCCCTGTCCGTGAAGACGGACAAGGAGATCGAGGGCGCCTGGGGCTGGCTGTCGGACAGCCAGGTCGACTACCGGCCGAAGGAGTACTGGCCGCAGAACATCACCGTGAGCGTCGAGGCGAAGCTCTACGGCGTCGAGCTCGGCGGCGGCGCGTACGGCAAGGCCGACGTCACCACGAAGTTCAAGATCGGCCGCAACCAAGTGGTCAAGGTCAACACCCCGGACCACCAGATGCACGTCTACCGGGGCGGCTCGCAGGTCAAGAGCTACCCGTGCGCGAACGGCCTGGACGCCGAGGTCGACCGCAACACCCCCAACGGCACCTACATCATCATGAGCAAGGAGCCGACGGCCGTCTTCGACAACGCCCGCTACGGCTACACGAACGTCAACAAGAAGTGGGCCTGCCGGTTCTCCAACCACGGCGAGTACATCCACGAGAACCAGGACAACGCGGCCAACATCGGGAAGAACAACAACTCCCACGGCTGCGTCAACCTCCTGGAAGCCGACGCCAAGGATTACTTCGACTCCGCGCTGGTCGGCGACCCGGTCGAGATCACCGGCTCCCAGCTGGGCGCGCCGATGGCCTCGGACGTCAAGGACTGGAACTACAGCTGGTCGGCCTGGAAGTCGCTGGGAGCGAAGTAAGCCGTGCGCACCGAAGTCGTCGGGCACGGCGGGGTCCGGCTCGGCCTGCGGGTCGAGGGAGCCGAGAACAGCAGGCCGATCGTGTTCGTGCACGGCTGGGCGCAGTCGGGCGCGTGCTGGGCGGCGCAGCTGGCCGACCCGGCGCTGACCGAGCGGTTCCGGCTGGTCGCGATGGACCTGCGCGGCCACGGCGCCTCCGACGTCCCGGCGGCCGGCTACGACGACCCGGTGGCCTGGGCCGGTGACCTCGCGGCGGTGCTCGACTTCGCCGGGCCGGGCGCGATCGTCGTCGCCTGGTCGTACGGCGGCCTGGTGCTCGCCGACCACATCCGGGTGCACGGCACCGCACGCCTGCGCGGCGTCGTGCTCGTCGGCGCCATCACCGAGATCGGCCGCGACCGGCCGGGCGGGCGCGTCGGCCCGCTGATGCGCGAGCACATGCGCGCCATGCTTTCGGACGATCCGGACATCGCGGTCCCCGCCCTGACCGAGTTCAGCCGCGGGATGGTCGCCCGTCCGGTACCCGGAACACAGGCCCAAGCCCTCCTCGGCGCTTCTTTGAGCGTGCCTCCCGCGGTGCGTTCGGCGCTGTTCCGCCGGGACGTCGGCAGCGAAGACGTGCTGGTCAGGCTGGACAAACCCACCCTGGTCGCGCACGGGACGGCCGACCGCGTGATCGAGCCGTCGACGGCCGAGCACTCCCTCGGGAAGATTCCGGGCGCTGTCGGGCGTTGGTTCCTTGACGGGGGGCATGCGCCCTTCGCCGAGTCCGCGGACGAGTTCGACGCGGTACTGCGGCAGTTCGCCGAGGAATGCTGACGCGGGAGACGTGACCAGGTGACCAGCTACACCCGGGGGTACAACGCTGCCCCTCGCCGGATCGCCGTGTTATCCGTGCACACTTCGCCGCTCGAGCAGCCGGGCACCGGCGACGCCGGCGGGATGAACGTGTACATCAGCCAGACGGCGACCGAAATGGCCCGCCGCGGCGTCGAGGTCGAGGTGTTCACCCGCGCGACGGCGTCCGGCCAGCCGCCGGTGGCCGAGCTGGCGCCGGGCGTGACCGTCCGGCACGTCCAGGCCGGGCCGTTCGAGCCGCTGGGCCGCGACGAGCTGCCCGCCCAGCTGTGCGCGTTCACCTCCGGCGTGCTGCGCACCGAGGCGTTCCACGAACCCGGGTACTACGACCTCATCCACTCGCACTACTGGCTCTCGGGCCAGGTCGGCTGGCTCGCCCGCGACCGCTGGTCGGTGCCGCTGGTGCACACCGCGCACACGCTGGCGAAGGTCAAGAACGCCGCGTTGGCCGAGGGCGACAAGCCCGAGCCGCGGCTGCGCGTGATCGGCGAGGAGCAGGTGGTCGCCGAGGCCGACCGGCTCGTCGCGAACACCGCGGTCGAGGCGCGTCAGCTCGTCGACCTCTACGACGCCGCGCCGGAGGCCGTGCACGCCGTGCCGCCGGGAGTCGACCTCGACCGCTTCACACCGGGCTCCCAGGCTGCCGCGCGCGCTTCTCTCGGTCTCGCCGACGACGACGTCGTCCTGGCGTTCGCCGGGCGGATCCAGCCGCTGAAGGCACCGGACGTCCTGCTGCACGCCGCCGCGGCCCTGCTGCGCCGGCGTCCCGAACTGGCGCCGCAGCTGGTCGTGCTGGTCGTCGGCGGGCCGTCGGGCACCGGGCTGGAGCAGCCGCAGGCCCTGCGTGAGCTGGCCGTTTCGCTCGGCATCGAGCGGCAGGTGCGGTTCCTGCCGCCGCAGCCCGGGGAAGCGCTCGCCCGCGTGTTCCGCGCCGCCGACGTCGTCGCGGTGCCCAGCTACAACGAGTCGTTCGGCCTGGTCGCGCTGGAGGCGCAGGCCTGCGGGACGCCGGTGGTCGCGGCCGAGGTCGGCGGGCTGCCGGTCGCCGTGCCGCACGGCGTGTCCGGCCTGCTGGTGCCCGGCCACGGCGCCGACGAGTGGGCGGACGCGCTGGCCGCGGTCGCCCTGCGCCCGGACCGGCGGGCCGAACTGGGTGCCAACGCCGTCGTGCACGCGCGGCGGTTCTCCTGGCGTCGCACGACGGACGCGCTCCTGGACATCTATGCTCAGGCGACGAGCGCGTTCTCCCGCGCGCTGGACCTGCGCGCGGAGGTGGCGGTGTGAGCCTGGACCAGCTGATCCAGTCTACTTTGGACTCTGCCGAGCTGAAGTACGACAAACGCGGTCCCGGCAAGTACTTCGTCACGCTGCCCGGCACGAAGAAGCTGCAGACGAACGCGTGGCTCGTCGACGGCGACCACGCGTTCTCGGTGGAGGCCTTCGTCTGCCGCCGTCCCGATGAGTCCCATGAGGACGTTTACCGGTTCCTGTTGCAGCGCAACGCGAAGCTCTACGGCGTGCACTACACAGTGGACAGTCTGGGTGACATCTACCTGGTCGGCCGGTTCGGCAAGGAGACGATGTCCGCCGACGAGCTGGACAAGGTCCTCGGCCAGGTCCTGGAGGCCGCCGACGGCGACTTCAACACGCTGCTGGAGATCGGCTTCGCGACGTCGATCAAGCGCGAGTGGGACTGGCGCGTCTCCCGCGGCGAGTCACTGGCCAACCTGCAGGCGTTCAAGCACCTCGCGGAGCCGCGCGAACCGGGCTTGACCGAGTCGTGACCCGAGCCGTGCAACGGCCCTGAACCGGACATCCGTCTCACCGCCAGTCGAAACTGGAGGGAGACGCAGGATGCGGACTCGATGGAGAGCGGGGCTTGCGGGCGTCGCGGTGCTTGTCGCCCTGGCCGGGTGTTCGGCGGCGGAGAACGGGGCTTCGTCCACGGCGGACAGCGGGGGTTCCGGGCGGGTGCCCGCCGCGCCGCAGCAGGGGACCGGGGGAAAGGCCGATTCGAAGGTCGCGGCTCCGCAGCCTGGGGCTACCGAGCGGAAGTTGTCCCGCAGTGCTCGGTTGGAGTTGACCGCTACCAAGGTTGTCGATGTTGTCGCTCAGGCTCGGGGGATCGCGCTGGGTGCTGGGGGTTACACCGGGCAGGAGAGTACGGGGGATCAGTCGGCGACTTTGTCGCTGGCCGTGCCCGCGGAGCGGTTGGATCCGGTGCTGGATCAGCTGTCGCATCTGGGGTCTTCGCTGGTCAAGCGGGAGTTGAACACCCAGGATGTGACTGAGCAGGTTGTTGATGTCGAGGCGCGGTTGACGACTCAGCGGAAGTCTGTTGAGCGGATTCGTGCCTTGCTTTCGCAGGCCACTTCGGTGTCGGACATCACTTCTATCGAGAGTGAGCTGACGAGCCGAGAGGCGACTTTGGAGTCGCTTGAGCAGCAGCGGAACTCGCTTGCTGGGAGTGTCGCCATGGCGACTGTTTCGATGAGCATTCGGAGTGTTGCTGCTCCGGCTCCGCCTTCGGAAGACCGGAGCGGGTTTCTCGGGGGACTGGCTGGTGGGTGGGACGCGTTCTTGACCTTCGGGGGCGGGCTGCTCACCGTTTTGGGGGCCGTGGCGCCGTTCTTGCTGATCGTGGGGCCGTTGGCTTGGGGCGCTTGGTGGCTGAACCGGCGTCGGCGGGCTTCGCGGCCTTCGCCTGTTGAGAGCTGAGTTTCCCCCCGCTCCTCGTCCTTTGATTGTTCAACACCGGAAACCCGGCCTCAAGGGCGCCTTCGGCGTCGCTTCGCGATGAGCTTCGCTCACCCTTGACCCCGGTTTTCCGGTGCTGACTGCGGCTGGGACGAGGGGCGGGGGAGGTGTAGGGCGGTCCCCTGTGGGGCGGCTGCTGTGCGGCGGGCGGGCTGCCGTAAGGCGGGCGGCCCCTGTCGGGCAGGCCCCTGCGGGGCAGGCCTCTTCAAGGTGCGCCCCTGCGGGGCGGACCTCTGTAGGGCGGCTGCTGTGTGGCGGGCGGGCCGCCTTAAGGCGGGTGGGCCCCTGTAGGGCGGGCCCTGCGGGGGCGGGCCTCTTCAAGGTTCGCCCTGCGGGGGGCCCTCCTCACCAGGCAAAACCCCGCCACACCCTGGGGGCGTGCCCTGTTCCAGTCTATCGGCGAGGGGCTTCACGAAGGGGTGGTGCCGCGAATCTGTGGATAGCCGGAGCCGTTGTGGACAACTCGGCCCGGACACCTGAGCGGGGCAGGCGGGACGGCTCGAGGGAGGGGGGAGTCGCGATCTCGAGCCGCCCCGCTGAAGTTCCCGCCGATCAAGGACCCGGTGACGAGGGGGGTGTCATCGGGGCCGGCGGGCCGCGGCTCGGCAGGGGGGAGACGAGCCGCGGTCGGAGCCCGAAACCGGCCGGGGAGTGCGTGGAATCCGGCCGCTCGGGACGTAAGCAAACCTGTCAGATCTCGACCTGTAATCACAAGACTACTCACTAGTCCGTTCGAGTGGACTTCGCGCGCGGCGATAACGGTGTGCAGTTTGACGCGGGGATTTTGCGCGTTGTTGGCAGTCGGACTTGTCGAAGGGTGAGGTGTTACTCCGTGGTAACACACTCTGTGTAGGACGTGAGGTCACCAGTCGGTCAGCTGGTCCGTCATGGCAGGCTGGGACCCATGGCCGAGATTGGGACTTTGGTGCTGCTGCGGCACGGGCAGAGCACGTGGAACGCGGAAAACCTGTTCACCGGCTGGGTGGACGTGCCGTTGTCGGAACAGGGCGAAGGCGAAGCCCGCCAGGGCGGGCAGCTGCTCGCCGACTCGGGGCTGCTGCCGGACGTCGTGCACACCTCGCTGCTGCGTCGCGCCATCTCCACCGCGAACATCGCGCTGGACGCCGCCGACCGGCACTGGATCCCCGTGAAGCGCGACTGGCGCCTCAACGAGCGCCACTACGGCGCCCTGCAGGGCAAGAACAAGAAGCAGACCCTCGACGAGTTCGGCGAGGAGCAGTTCATGCTCTGGCGCCGCTCCTACGACACCCCGCCGCCCGCTATCGACCCCAAGGACGAGTGGAGCCAGGCCGGCGACCCCCGGTACGCCAACCTCGGCGACTCGGCCCCGCTGACCGAGTGCCTCAAGGACGTCGTCGAACGGCTGCTGCCCTACTGGGAGTCCGAGATCGTTCCCGACCTGCGCGCGGGCAAGACCGTGCTCGTCGCCGCGCACGGCAACTCGCTGCGTGCGCTCGTCAAGCACCTCGACGGGATCTCCGACGCCGACATCGCCGGCCTCAACATCCCCACCGGCATCCCGCTGCGCTACGACCTGACCGCCGACCTCAAGCCGGTCAAGGCCGGGGGCGAGTACCTCGACCCCGAGGCCGCCAAGGAAGCCGCCGCCGCGGTCGCCAACCAGGGCCGCTGAAGCCCAAGTCCGTGAATGGCACATTGAGGGACGCTAAGTCCCTCAATGTGCCATTCACGGCTTTCAGGAGGCGGTGACCGTCCTGACCGCGGTTGCCTTCCAGCCCGGGCCGACGCGGAGCAAGTCCAGCTCCGTGGTGAACGGGCGGTCGGCGGCGCCGGTCGGGCCGGTCACCTTCAGCGTCGTGAAGAACAGCACCGTCGCCGTTCCGCCGGTCAGCGCGGTGACGCCGGCCAGCGGGTCCGGCCCGAGGACGACCTTCGTGCCGCTCTGGCGGATCGCCTCGACGTAGGTCGCCTTCTTCGCGCGGTAGTCGCTCAGCAACGGCTCGGCGACTACCGCTTCGGCCCGCGCGTAGGAGCCTTCCGGGTCGCCGCTGTCGGTCGCCAGCAGCGCCGCGGCGGCCGCCCGGGCCCCGGCCAGCGCCGAGTCGCGCAGGCCGGCGAGGGTGCCGTCGTCCGGGTGCGGTGCGGGCGAGGGCTGCGCCGGGTTGATCGCGGTGTCCGAGATCCGCCAGCGCCCGGCGGATTCGAGGGCGGTGAACGCGACCGTCGCCAGGCCCTTCGACGTCCCGTTGACCTGCTCCAGCACCGCCAGCTCGCGGATCCGGCCGCCGGTCAGCTCCAGCGCCGCGTTCCGCACCACGCGGGTGGTCAGGTGGACCGGCTGCGGGCTCTTCCGGATCGTGTCGAACAGCTTCGTGAGCTGGTCCTTCGCCGCCCCGGTGACGTTCGCGGCCACGGCCTGGTCGAACGCCGCCGGGTTCGCCGAGTCGTAGCTGAACACCGCTTCCGCGGCCTTCCCGACCGCGTCGAGCGCGGCGGCCGTGCCGGGGCCGTTGACCAGCGCGAGGTTGCCGGTCAGCGGCGCCGCCGTGCCGGAGACGGCCGAGGAGCACGCCGACGTCAGGAGAACGAGCGCCAGCAGCGCTCGCTTCACAGGAGCCCGGCTTCGCGCGCCCGCGCTCCGGCCTGGAACCTCGACGACGCGCCGAGGACGTCCATCAGCTCCGCCACCCGCCGCCGGTAGGTCCGCAGGCCGACGCCGAGGGCACGCGCCGCCGTCTCGTCCTTGCAGCCGGACGCCAGCTGCTCGAGGATCTCCCGCGCGCCCAGCTCGGTGAACCGGGCCTGGTACGCCTCGAGGTCGGTGCCGCCGGCCCAGGCCGCCTCGAACAGCGACTGGATGCCCTGGACCAGCTCCGGGCTGCTGACGACGGTGTAGCTGCGGACCCCGCCGACGTGGTCGCCGGCCACGATCGCGATCCGGCGGTCCAGCAGGATCGTCTCGTTGACCTCGCGCTCGGTGATCCGGATGCGCGCGCCGTGCGTCGCCATGAACCGCAGGTGCCCGGCCAGTGCCGGGTCGAACAGGACCGCGGGCAGGTACATCTTGCGCACCGACGTCGTGCGCACGGCCTGCTCGCGTTCCGGCGCGGTCGGGTGCGCGACGGACCAGGTATGCAGGTCGCGGGCCGCGCACGAGATCTCCGTCGCGGTCGCGAACAGGTGGGCCGTGCGCTCGAACAGCTCGGCCTCGCCGCGCACCACGACGACGTCACTGACTCTCTCCACGCATTCCAGTGTGGCAGCAAGATGCCAAACGCGGTGGTCGCGCAGGGTGCGCCGGAAAGCTGGAGCCATGACCACGAACACCACCCTCCCCGCCGCCGCGGCGGGCACCTGGCAGCTCGGCTCCTTCGAAGTCAACCGGCTCGGCTTCGGCGCGATGCGCCTGATGTCCACTTCGGACGGTGGCATCCGCGCCCGCGAGACGTCGATCGCCGTGCTGCGCCGCGCGGTCGAGCTCGGCGTGAACCACATCGACACCGCCGTCTTCTACTTCGCCGGCCCGCGCTCGGCGAACGAGCTGATCAACACCGCGCTCGCGCCCTACGACGACCTGACGATCACCACCAAGGTCGGCCCGGGCCGCGACTTCACCGGCGCGTTCTACACCGCCCGGCCCGACCAGCTGCGGGCCCAGGTCGAAGAGAACCTCCGCGAGCTGGGTCTGGACCACCTCGACGTCGCCAACTACCGGATCGGTGAAGGTCTGGACCGCGGCGAAGGTTCGCTCGCCGACGGTTTCGGCGCGCTCGCCGAGCTGCGCGAGGAAGGCCTGATCCGCGAGCTGGGCATCTCCAACGTCGCGCCGCACCACCTGACCGAGGCCCTCGCGATCGCGCCGGTCGTCTGCGTCCAGAACCAGTACGGCCTCACCGCGCGCCGCGAAGACGACGAGATCGTCCGGATGTGCGCCGAACACGGCATCGCCTTCGTCCCGTTCTTCGCCGTCGCGAGCGGGACGGGCGAGGACGCGCGCGTCGCCGAGGTCGCCCGCCGGCACGACGCCACCCCGGCCCAGGTGCGGCTCGCGTGGACCCTCCACCAAGGACCGCACGTGCTCGCCATCCCGGGCACCGGCGACGTCGCGCACCTCGAGCAGAACGTCGCCGCGGCGGCTCTGGAGCTCACCGCCGAAGATCTCGAAACCCTCGGGTGATTCACCCGGAATGTCTCGCCGCGGAATCGATCGGGTGAACGCAGCCTGAAGCACCGGCGAACATGTCCTCGCCAGGTGTCGCGGTGCTCACGACTAGGCGGACAACGCTAGGCCGAAGGGCCACTTCTCAGCTTACGATCGGCCTGTGACCACGCCTGTTTCCCTCGCACTGGCCATCGGGGCACTGGTGGCCGGTGCGGTGGTCGGCTACCTCCTCGCACGGGCGCGATCCCGCCGCGAAGACGCCCGGCCGCCGGGCCCGACCGTCGCCGAGCTCCTCGAACGGCTGGTCCGCTCGTCCCACAACGGCGTCGTCGTCCTCAACAAGTTCGGCGACATGGTGCTGCACAACCCGCGCGCGTACGAGCTGGGCCTGGTGAAGGTCAACCAGGCCGACCCGCGGGCGCGCAAGGCCGCCGAGCAGGTCGTCGAGACCGACGAGCCGCTGGAAATCGATCTCTCGCCGCTCGAAGCGCGCGGCCGGCAGCCGGAGGCGGTGCTCGGCCAGGTCCGGCCGCTCGGCGACGGCTTCACCGTCGTCGAGGCCGTCGACCACTCCGAGGCCATCCGGCTGGAGGCCGTGCGCCGCGACTTCGTCGCCAACGTCAGCCACGAGCTCAAGACCCCGGTCGGCGCGATCGCGCTGCTCACCGAGGCCGTGCTCGACGCCGCCGAGGACGTCGAGGAGGTCCGCCGCTTCGGCGGCAAGATCCTCCGTGAGTCCACGCGCCTGGGCCAGCTCGTCACCGAGCTGATCGCGCTGTCGCGGCTGCAAGGCGCCGAGCGGCTGCCGGACCTCAACGTCGTCGAGGTCGACGCCGTCGTCCGCGAGGCGCTCGGCCGCACGACGCTCTCGGCCGAGTCGGCCGACATCCGGATCACCAGCGACACCCCCAGTGGCCTGCTCATCGAGGGCGACCGGACGCTGCTGGTCACCGCGCTGTCGAACCTGCTGGAGAACGCCGTCGCGTACTCGCCGGCCGGCAGCCCGGTGTCGATCAGCAGGCGGCTCGCCGACGGGATGGTCGAGGTCGCCGTCACCGACCGCGGCATCGGCATCGCCGAGGACGAGCAGCAGCGCGTGTTCGAGCGCTTCTACCGCGCCGACAAGGCCCGCTCGCGCGCCACCGGCGGCACCGGGCTGGGCCTGGCGATCGTCAAGCACGTCGCGGCCAACCACGGCGGCTCGGTCGGGCTGTGGAGCCGGCCGGGCACCGGCTCGACGTTCACGCTGCGCATCCCCGCGCACGTCAGCCCCGAACCGGCTCCCGAGCCGGCGCGGGCCGCCAAGACCTCGCCGGCACCACGGCAGGAGAAGACCCCCGAGCGCACCCCGAGGCTCGTGGTTACCGGGCAGGACAGCCCAGATCATGGAGGAAACCTGTGACCAGGGTTCTCATCGTCGAGGACGAGGAGTCGTTCGCCGACCCCCTCGCCTTCCTGCTGCGCAAGGAAGGGTTCACCGCGGCCGTCGCCGGGACGGGCCAGGCCGCGCTGGAGGAGTTCGACCGCAACGGCGCCGACATCGTGCTGCTCGACCTGATGCTGCCGGGGATGAGCGGCACCGACGTCTGCAAGCAACTGCGCCAGCGTTCGGCCGTCCCGGTGATCATGGTGACGGCGCGCGACAGCGAGATCGACAAGGTCGTCGGCCTGGAGCTCGGCGCGGACGACTACGTGACGAAGCCGTACTCGGCGCGCGAGCTGATCGCGCGGGTCCGGGCGGTGCTCCGCCGCGGCGGCGAGCCGGGCACGGACGGCGAGCTGGCCCCGCTGGTGCTTTCGGCGGGCCCGGTCCGGATGGACGTCGAGCGGCACGTGGTGACGGTGGACGGCGCGGAGGTGTCGCTGCCGCTCAAGGAGTTCGACCTGCTGGAGTACCTGCTGCGCAACGTCGGCCGGGTGCTGACCCGGGGGCAGCTGATCGACCGGGTGTGGGGCGCGGACTACGTGGGCGACACGAAGACGCTGGACGTCCACGTGAAGCGGTTGCGGTCGAAGATCGAACCGGACCCGGGCTCGCCGCGGCACCTGGTGACGGTCCGGGGCCTGGGCTACAAGTTCGAGACGTAAGTCCCTTTTGGGCGGTACCGCTCCGCGTGGAGGCGCGCCGGGGCGGTACCGCACCGAGTGTTTTCGGTTACAAGTTCGAGACCTGACGCTGGGGCCGGTACCCTGGACCCCCGTGCGCCTAGGGGTACTCGACGTCGGTTCCAACACCGTCCACCTGCTCGTGGTCGACGCCCACCGTGGCGCCCACCCGACGCCGATGCATTCCGAGAAGTCCGTGCTCCGCCTGGCCGAGCAGCTCACCCCGAGCGGCGAGCTCAGCAAGGCCGGCGCCGACGACCTCGTCACCGCCGTCGAATCCGCGAAGGACGCCGCCGCGCGGCTCGGCTGCCAGGAAGTCATGGCCTTCGCCACTTCCGCCGTCCGCGAAGCGAAGAACTCCGCCAAGGTCCTCGCCCGCGTCGCCGACAAGACCGGCGTCGACCTGCAGGTCCTCTCCGGTACCGACGAAGCCCGGCTCACCTTCCTCGCCGTCCGGCGGTGGTACGGCTGGTCCGCCGGCCAGCTGCTCGTGCTCGACATCGGCGGCGGCTCGCTGGAGGTCGCGATGGGCCGCGACGAAGAGCCCGTCCTGGCCGAATCGCTGCCGCTGGGCGCGGGCCGCACCACGCGCACCCGCTTCAAGCACGACCCGCCGACGCGCTCCGAGCTCGTCGCCACGTCCGCGTGGCTCGACGACCAGCTCACCGACCTCACGCGGAAGGTCACCAAATGGGGTGAACCCGACCGCGTCGTCGCGACGTCGAAGACGTTCCGGTCGCTCGCCCGGCTGACCGGCGCCGCCCCCTCGGCGGCGGGCCCGCGCGTGCGACGTACGCTCTCGGACACCGCGTTGCGCCAGCTCCTGGCCTTCATCTCGCGGATGCCGTCGGCCGATCTCGCGCAGCTCGAAGGCGTCAGCTCGAGCCGGTCGCACCAGCTCGTGGCGGGCGCGCTCGTCGCGCAGGCCACGATGCGGGCGCTCGGTTTGGCCGAACTCGAGATCTGCCCGTGGGCTCTGCGAGAGGGTGTCATCCTGCGGCGGCTGGACCATTCGAACGGCGCGGATGAGACTGGAGCCGCCCTCGTGGCGCGCTTCGGCGCACAGGAGGACCGGTGAAAGCACGCGGCTGGACTTCCCGGACGGACAACGGGCACGGTGGAGAGGTGACGGACATGCAGAGGTCGGCGTACAGCGCGCGCGACGCCGCCGGCGTGCCGTCAGGTACCGCTTCGCCGAGTGCCGAGAACCCAGAGCGCGCAGGGGACGACCAGGTATGACGGACCAGACCGGAGGCGACCAGCCGCAGAAGACCGTGGCCGAGCTGCTCGCCCAGCACGGTGCCCAGGTCGACGGCGGTCGCCGTCGCCGCCGCCGCGCGGCCGATGACGACGACGAGCCCGCCACCCCGGAGACCCCGGGGCCGACGGGTTCGCACCGCCGTCCGGGCGTGGGCGACACCGGCCCGCAGGCGATCATCGACCGGGTCGCCGGCGAGGGCACGCCGCCCCCGCCGAACCGGCCCACCGGACGGCGTCGCGCCGAACCGCCCGCCCCGCCGCCGCCCGCGCCCCGCGCGGTCCCGCAGGACTCGCAGCCGCGGCCGGTCCCGCCGCCCCCGCCCGCGCGGCCCGCGCCCGGCGGCGCCGAGTCCGGCCAGTACGCGCGCCCGCCGCAGCAGGAGCCGACCCAGTTCACCCGGCCGCCACAGGAGTCCGGGCAGTTCTCGCGCCCGCAGGAGTCGGCGCAGCTACCCGTGCCGCCGCGCGCGCCGCGGCGCCAGCCGCCGCCCCCGCAGCCGTCGCAGCAGCTGCCGACCCCGCCGCCGCAGCAGTCCCAGCAGCTGCCGACGCCGCCGGCGGCCGACGAGACCCGCGGGGCCGTCCCGCCGGTCCGGCGCCGGCCCGCGCCGCCCTCGCAGCAGCTGCCGGTCCCGCCGCCGCAGCAGTCCCAGCAGCTGCCCACGCCGCCGCCGTCCGGCGGGCCCCTGTCGGCCCGGCTCGACGGCCTCAACGGCACCCCGGACGCCGACGTCGACGTCCCGCCGCCCCCGATGGCCGGCGGCACGTTCTCGACGCCGCCGGCCGCGCCCGGCCGGCCGCGCCGGGGCCCGGCGCGCCGCCCGCAGCCGCAGCAGGAGGCCTACACCGAGCAGTTCGACGCGGTCGCGCACGAGCAGCCCCCGCCGCCGCCCGCCCCGCCGGCGAAGCCCGACGAGCCGGTGCCGCCGGGCGGGCTCGCGAACTGGCGCAAGCGCCGCCAGAAGGAGCAGCTGGAGGACACCGAGATCGGCGTCATGCCGGTGGTGCCCACCGAGTCCCCGGACGACGGCTACCCCGAGGACGACTTCGAGCCCGACGGCTTCGCACCGGAGAGCAGCGGCTACCAGGCCGCGTACGACGCCGGGCCGCCCACCGGGGCGTACCCGCCGCCGATGCCGTTCGCGCCCGGCGACCGGGCGTCGCGGGCGCCGATCCCGGACGACCTGGCGCCGTACGAGCGCGAGTTCGCCGACGGCTACCCCGACGGCGGCCCGGACTTCGAGCAGGACGACTACGGCTACGAGCAGGCCGACGGCTACGAGGACGACGAGTACGACGACGCGCCCGAGCCGGCCGCCGAGCCGGAGCCCACGGCCTCGCCGGGTAAGGCGTGGCTGGCCCTGGCCGGCCAGCTGGCGATGGGTGTCGTCGGCGGCGCGGCCGTGTGGCTCGGCTTCAACTGGCTGTGGGTGAACATCCCGGCCGCCGCGCTGGTGGCGGCGCTGCTGGTGGTCGTCGCGCTGGTCTGGATCGTGCGGAAGATCCGCCGCGCCGAAGACCTGCAGACGACGGTGCTCGCGGTGCTGGTCGGCCTGGTCGTGACGGTCTCGCCGGCGGCGTTGCTGCTCGTCGGCCGCTGACGTGTGCGGAAGGGCACCTTCCTCGCGTGTGACGCGAGGAAGGTGCCCTTCACTCCGTCACATGTGATGAAGGTGCCCTTCAGCCGTCGTCAGGTGACGAGGCAGGATGGCGCGCGTGACAGACGAGCAGCCGGTCCCCCTCGGGCTCAGCACGGCGTCCGTGTGGCCCCTCAAGGCCGGGACCGCCTTCGAGCTCGCCGCCGAGCTCGGCTACGACGGCGTCGAGGTCATGGTGTGGGCCGACGCGGTCAGCCAGGACGTCAGCGCCCTGCGCCGGTGGTCGCGCCGGACCGGGGTGCCGGTGCTGTCGATCCACTCGCCGTCACTGCTGATCACCCAGCGGATCTGGTCGCCCGACCCGGTCGTGCGGCTGCGGATGTCCGTCGAGGCCGCGCAGGAGCTCGGCGCGCGGACCGTCGTCGTGCACCCGCCGTTCCGGTGGCAGCGGCGCTACGGCGACGCCTTCGGCGATCTCGTCGACGAGCTGGAGGAGTCCAGCGGGATCGAAATCGCCGTCGAGAACATGTTCAAGGTGCGCCCGCCGGGTGGTTCGAAGAATTCGCGCGTCTCCGCGTTCCGGCCGTCGATCGACCCGACGGACGTCGGTTTCCGGCACTACACGCTCGACCTGTCCCACACAGCGGCAGCCCGGATGGACGCCCTCGCGCTGGCCGAGCGGATGGGCGAAGGGCTCTCACACGTCCATCTGGCGGACGGCACCGGCCTCCCGAAGGACGAACACCTGGTGCCCGGGCGGGGTGGCCAGCCCTGCGCCGAACTGCTGGAGAAGCTGGTCAGCAGCGGTTTCGGCGGCCAGATCGTGCTGGAGATCAACACGCGGCACGCCGTCACCGGCGCCGAACGGGTCCGTGATCTGGCGGAGGCATTGCTGTTCGCGCGATTCCACCTCGGGCAGTAATTGCGCACGTTCACCACGGACACGACTAGTCCCGGGTCCATTTACCCGGGTCGAACACGTAAAGTTCGGACCGTGAAACCGTCGCGCTCGTTGATCGTCACCTGCCCGGATTTGCCCATTGGCACGGCGCGTTCGTGAGCGGAACGGACGGCACCGCCGTGTCCTTCGACACGGCGAGTGCGGCGCGGTCGCTGGGGGACGGCACCTTCACCGCGGTGCTGCGTGCGGAGTGGGCCATCGGCTCGCACCCGCACGGGGGTTTCCTGCTGGCCCTGCTGGCCCGCGCGGCGATCGCCGCCCTCCACGAGCGCGGTGAGCCGCACGCGGAGCCGCTGGTGGTCAGCGCGGAGTTCCTGCACGCGCCCGCGCTGGGCCCGGTGCTGCTCCGCACGGACGTCCGCAAGGTCGGCCGCCGCGCGACGGTGGTCGAGGTCCGCCTGGAGCAGCGCGGCCGCAGCTGCGTCGAGGCGCGCGTGACGACCGGCCGGCTGCCGCTGCGGCGGCCGGAGTGGACGGACGTGCCGTCGATGCCGGCCGAGCCGTCCCCGGGCGCGATCGCGATGGCGGAGAGCACGGAGGGGCCGTTCAACCTGGCCAAGGGGTGCGAGGTCCGGCTGGACCCGGCGACGGCGGGCTACCTGGCCGGGCGCACGGGCGAGCCGCCGCGGATGCGGTTGTGGGTGCGGCCGCGGCACGGGCTGGTGGACCCGTACTTCACGCTGCTGGCGTCGGACGTGAACCCGCCGGTGGTGATGAACCTGGGACGCATCGGCTGGGCCCCGACGGTCCAGTTGACGGCGTTGCTGCGGACCCGGCCGGCGCCGGGGTGGCTGCGGGTGGTGGTGGAGTCCCGGTCGGTGCACGAGTCGTGGTTCGACTCGGACGCCACGGTGGTGGACTCCCAGGGGCGGCTGGTGTGCCAGGCCCGGCAGCTGGGGCTCGCCCCGGCTCCGGGCGGCTGAGGCTCGTCCGGCGGGCCACCGGACCTCCGCCCGCGCCCCGGCACTGGAGCGGAGACCTTCGGCATGTCATGAACGACCCTTTCATCGCGTCTGGCGCGCTGAAAGGGTCGTTCATCGCGGGCGGGGTGCGGGCGCGGCCAGCCGGGCGGGGGCTCCGGCCGGCGTCGCGAATGACTCATTCGGGTCTTCGGAGGTCTGGAATGAGTCATTCGGGACCGGGAGCGCCCGGCGGCACCCAAGGGCGGGGACCTCCGCCCGCGCCCCGGCACCAGGCTCCTGAGGCGCGTTTGGCACGCTTTACGCCATGACGGTCATCGCGGTGCTGGGTGCGGGAAAGATCGGCGAGGCGTTGCTCTCGGGGCTTCTGCACGGCGGCCACGAGCCGGGCGACCTGCTCTTCACCGAGCGGTACCCGGCGCGCGTCGAAGAGCTCACCGCGCGCTACGGCATCCAGGGCGTCGAAGTCGAGGACGCCGCCAAACGGGCCGATGTCCTCGTCGTCGCCGTGAAGCCGCAGGACATCGAGCCCGTGCTCGATGAGCTCGCGCCGCTGCTCGGGCCGAACTCGCTCGTCGTCTCGCTGTGCGCCGGCCTGCCCACCTCGCTCTACGAGCGGCGGCTCGCGGACGGTGTGCCCGTCGTGCGGGTCATGCCGAACACGCCGATGCTGGTCAACGAGGCCATGAGCGCCATCTCCGCCGGCCGGCACGCCACCGCCGAGCACCTCGCCGTCGTGCGGGACCTGCTCTCGCACGTCGGGCAGGTCGTCGAGGTGCCCGAGGCGCAGCAGGACGCCGTGACCGCCCTCTCCGGCTCCGGGCCGGCCTACTTCTTCTACCTGGTCGAGGCCATGATCGACGCCGGGATCCTGCTCGGCCTGCCGCGCGCGCTCGCCGGGCAGCTGATCATCCAGTCGGCCGTCGGGGCGGCGAAGATGCTCGCCGAGTCCGAGGAGCACCCCGTGCTGCTGCGCGAGGCCGTGACGTCGCCCGCCGGGACGACCATCAACGCCATCCGCGAGCTGGAGAAGCACGGCGTCCGCGCCGCGCTGCTCGCCGCCATCGAGGCCGCGAAGGACCGGTCCGTGGAGCTGGGCAAGGCTCACGAAGGCTGACGCGGCCGCCAGTCCGCCGCCCACGCGTCGAGCTGGACGAGCGTCCCGAACAACGAACGACCCTGCTCGGTGAGGGTGTAGCCCTCGGCGTGGCCGACCAGGTCCGCCTCGCCGAGTTCACGCAGCCGCGTGGCCAGCACGCTCGACGACACCCCGTCGCAGCGCTGCTGGAGCACGCGGAACGTCAACGGCTCGTCGTCGCGCAGCTCCCAGAGGATCCGCAGCGTCCACCGCCGGCCGAGCAGGTCGAGTAGCGCCATGATCGGGCGGCCCGTCGTCGAACCGCGGACCGGGTGGCCAGGGAGTGGCGTCGTCATTGCTTTCCTTTCCGAAGCGCCGATGTTAGCGTGTCCGATATGCCTCTGAAATCGAAGCAGCCGCGGATCGCGCCCCTGAAGCCGCCGTTCGACGCCGAGACCGCCGAAGCGCTCGACCGGCTGGGCCCGCCGATCGCGCTCTTCCGCGTCTGGGCCCGCCGTCCGGAGCTGGCCAAAGGGGTCGCGGGCTGGGGGCGGTACTACTTCTCGCGGGAGTCGGCCCTGACCGTCCGGCAGCGCGAGCTGGTCATCGACCGCACGACCGCGCTCTGCGGCGCCGACTACGAGTGGGGCGTCCACATCGCGACCTTCGCCGAGAAGGCCGGCCTCCGAGAAGAACAGATCCGCTCGCTCGCCGCCGGCAGCCCGGATGACGTCTGCTGGGACGCGGGGGACCGCGCGATCCTGAAGGCCGTCGACGAACTCCACGTCACCCACGACCTGGCGGACGGTACCTGGGCGGATCTCGAAACCGCCGTCGGCGAGGACGGTGTCCTCGATCTGCTGCTCGTCTGCGGGTGGTACCACGCGATCTCGTTCACCGTCCGGGCCCTGCGGCTGCCCCTCGAACCCGGTACCGCGCGCCCGGATTCGCCGTAATGGGCGATTCCCGCGGTCTTGCACGCGCGGGTGGCTGTGCGTTAGCGCTGGTAGGAGCCCATCTCGGTGACAGGCGTCGCATTAGTCCCACCAGTCCCGCTACTCTCGATAGAGCACGTGCGTGTCGATACCACAGGTGGGGAAGCCTCGTGGCGCGACACGTGTCGAAGGACGCGGTAAACATGTCGCCGAACAAGAAGGAGGATCTGCCGGCTGTCGGGCAGGTCCAGTTCCTGACGGTCGCCGAGGTGGCCACGCTGATGCGGGTCTCCAAGATGACCGTCTACCGTCTCGTGCACTCGGGTGAGCTGCCCGCCGTCAGGGTCGGGAAGTCCTTCCGGGTGCCGGAAAAAGCAGTGCACGAGTACCTCCAGGGCGCGTACTACGACGTGGGGTGATCCACGCCGCGGCCGGCGGCACGTCGCCTTACGACGTGCCCGCCGACCGGTGCGCACCGGGTGCCGGGTAACCTGGAAAACCGCTCGTGCCTGTGCGCTCCACCCGTTGGACGCTGCGCCGGGCAGCGTGACCGACGACGACCTAAGGAGCGCCCATGGGCTCTGTGATCAAGAAGCGCCGCAAGCGCATGTCGAAGAAGAAGCACCGCAAGCTGCTTCGCCGCACGCGAGTGCAGCGTCGTAAGGCCGGCAAGTAAGACCCAGCCGTGCGTAGCCGTGGCCCGTCCAGTCTCTGGACGGGCCACGTCCATGTGGTGGGCCGGTTCCCCCCGTTCGAGTGAGGCGTTCGTCGCTTTCCGAGGGGAAAGCGGTTAATAGCACGTAAGACGCCCCGGGCCTACCCCTGAAGAGCGGTAACATCTCAACGGTGTCCGCGCGATGCTTCCAGTGAGTGCAGGCCCGCGCACTCCGGGTGATCGTCCACCCCCACCACGCCCTACGCCGCAGGGAGTCGCATGCCGTCGAACATCGTGCTCGTCACCGGGGTAGCCGGCGAACTGGGCGGGAAACTGCTCGCCCGGCTGGGCAACAACCCCGATTTCGAGCGGGTCATCGGCGTCGACACGGTGGCGCCGGACAAGACGGTGCTGCAGCGCATGGGCCACGCCGAGTTCGTCCGCGCGGACATCCGGAACCCGCTGATCGCCAAGGTGATCAGCACGGCCGAAGTGGACACTGTCGTGCACGCGTCGTGCACCGCGCACCCCGCCGGGCCGGGGCGCCGCACCGCCATCAAGGAAGTCAACGTCATCGGCACCATGCGGCTGCTCGCCGCGTGCCAGCGCTCGCCGCTGGTCAAGAAGCTGGTGGTCAAGTCGACGGCGGCGGTCTACGGCGCCGGCGCCCGCTCGCAGGCGGTGTTCACCGAGGACTCCGAGCTGATCCCGACGTCGTCCAGCGGGTACGCGAAGGACGCCGTCGAGATGGAGGGGTACGTGCGCGGCCTGGTCCGGCGCCGGCCCGACATCACCACGACGTTGTTCCGCTTCGCCAACATCATCGGCCCCGAGACCGACACCGTCCTTTCGCGCTACTTCGCGCTGCCGGTCGTGCCGACGGTCTTCGGCTACGACGCCCGCATCCAGCTGCTGCACTCTTCGGACGCGCTGGCCGTGCTGGAACGCGCGACCCTGACCGACAAACCCGGCGTGTTCAACGTCGGCTCGGAGGGGGTACTCACCCTCTCGCAGGCGATCCGGCGAGCGGGCCGGGTCGAGCTGCCGATGCCGCGGAGCGTGGTGCCGTCGGTGGGCAAGGTCCTGCGCGGCGCCCGCGTCGTGGACTTTTCCGCCGACCAGGTCCGGCTGCTGAACTTCGGCCGGGTCGTCGACATCGCGAAGCTGAAGGACGAGTTCGGCTACATCCCGCGGTGGACGACGCGTGAGGCGTTCGACGACTACATCGCCGGACGCGGGTTGAGGCCGGTGCTCGACGGCGGCAAGCTGGCGGGCCTGGCCGGCAAGGTGCTCGTCGCCGCGGCGACGGGGCAGTCCCGATGAGCAGGCCGTACGACCTGGGAAGCGAGGCGGAGACGGTGGGCGGTGCCGAAGCGCAGGTCATCCCGCTGCACGGACCGGGCCGGGAGAAGCCGGCCGCTCAGCCGGGCGGCCGCCGGGAAGAAGCCGCGCGGGTCGACGCACCCGTCGTCGCCTTCCCCGGCGCCGAGCGGGAGGAGACACCCGAGCCGCTCTCCGACGCCGCGCGCTCGGCGCTCGGCTTCATCCGCGACCGGCTGACCGGCGACTACACGGTCGACGAGTTCGGCTTCGACGCCGAGCTGACCGACGCGGTGTTCCTCCCGCCGCTGCGCGCGCTGTACAAGAAGTGGTTCCGCGTCGACACCCACGGCGTCGAGAACCTGCCGCTCGAAGGCGGCGCGCTCCTGGTGTCCAACCACTCCGGCACGATCCCGCTCGACTCGCTGATGACGGCGGTCGCCGTCCACGACGAGACGGGCGGCCGGCACCTGCGCGGCCTCGGCGCGGACCTGGTGTTCCAGGTGCCGCTGGTGGGGTCGTTCGCCCGCAAGTCCGGCCAGACGCTCGCCTGCAACGCGGACGCGGAACGCCTCCTGCGCGGCGGTGAGCTGGTCGGCGTGTGGCCCGAGGGGTTCAAGGGGGTCGGCAAGCCGTTCTCGTCCCGGTACAAGCTGCAGCGCTTCGGCCGCGGCGGGTTCGTGTCGGCGGCCCTGCGCGCGGGCGTCCCGATCATCCCGGTGTCGGTGATCGGCGCGGAGGAGATCTACCCGAAGCTGGGCGACATCAAGGTCCTGGCGCGGATGCTCGGGCTGCCGTACTTCCCGGTGACGCCGTTCTTCCCGATGTTCGGGCTGCTGGGCGCGATCCCGCTGCCGACGAAGTGGAGCATCGAGTTCGGGACGCCGATCGCAACGGATTCCTACGGCCCGGAGGCGGTGGAGGACCCGATGCTGGTGTTCCAGCTGACGGATCAGGTGCGGGAGTCGATCCAGCAGACGCTGTACCAGCGGCTTTCGCAGCGGAAGTCGGTCTTCCGGGGCTGATCAGCGGCGGCGGTAGGCCATTCCCGCCGCCACCGCGCCGGCCAGCGCCCCGGCGCCCAGGACTGAGGGGACGCCGATCTTCGCGGCCTTGCGGCCGGTCCGGAAGTCGCGGATCTCCCAGCCGCGCGCCCGGGCCACGTCCCGCAACCCGCCGTCCGGGTTCACCGCCACCGCGGTGCCCACCGCCGACAGCATCGGGATGTCGTTGGCCGAGTCCGAATACGCCGTGCAACGCTTGAGGTTCAGTCCCTCGCGGGACGCCAGCGCCCGCACCGCGTGGGCCTTCGCGCGGCCGTGGAGGAGGTCGCCGACCAGGCGGCCCGTGTACACACCGTCGCGGGTTTCGGCCACCGTTCCCAGCGCGCCGGTCAGTCCGAGCCGGCGGGAGATGATCGCCGCCAGCTCGATCGGGGTTGCCGTCACCAGCCAGACGCGCTGGCCCGCGTCCAGGTGCATCTGGGCCAGCGCGCGCGTGCCGGACCAGATCTTGTCCGCCATCAGCTCGTCGTAGATCTCTTCGCTGATCGACGTCAGCTCGGCCACCGTGCGTCCGGCCACAAAGGACAGTGCGCGCTCGCGGTGGGTCTTGATGTCTTCCTTGTTCTCGCGGCCGCCGAGGCGGAACTTGACCTGGCCCCAGACGAAACCGGCCAGGTCCGACGACGTGAAGAACTTGCGCGCCGCCAGCCCGCGGGCGAAGTAGAAGATCGACGCGCCCATCATCATCGTGTTGTCGACGTCGAAGAACGCGGCCGCGGTCAGGTCCGGCGGGGCGGGCGGGGCCGGGGGCTCGGACAGGGCGTGCGCGGCCTCGGCCGACGCCTCGCCCGCCAGCGCGGCGAGCCGTTCGAGCTCCTGACTTCTGTCCTTGCCACGCCAAGCTGACACGTACACCGCCTCCACGTCTCCTTCGCACAGCGTAGCGAGCCGCCCACGGCTTCGTCGCAGGTGTGGCCCGGACCTCAGCCGATCACGATGGGCGGCAGACCCGGCAGCAGCGGCGGGATCGAAATCAGCGGCGGCGACGGCGTGGTCGAGGTCACCGGCGGCGGCTGCGTGGTCGTCGGCACCTGGCCGTACACCGGCGGCGGCGTGACCCCGCCGGTCGGCGCGGGCAGGCCCGGCGTCGACGCGGCGTTCGACGGCGGCAGCTGCGTGCCGGTCGCCACCGGGGCGGTGCTCTCGGTGGACGACTGGGGCGACGAAGACGTCGGCTCGCCACCGGACGACGGTGCCGGCCGCTGCGTGCACTCGCCGGTCGCCGGGATCAGGCCCAGGTCGTCGGACGACCCGGTGGTGATCTGGTAGCAGTTCATCCGCGCCGCCAGGCCGCTCGTGCGCTCCTGGACCTTGCCGAGCAGGTCGCGGACTTCGCCGAGCACGGGAGCCGCGCCGGCCGGCAGCGCCGCGAGCCGCGCCTCCTGGTTGCGGGCCCACAGCCGGACGTCGGACAGCGCCTGCGCGCCACCGCCGTCGCTGGTCGCCACGGTCGCCATCTGGGCGACGCCGGCCTTCAGATCGGCCGCGAAGTCGTCGTAGGCCGTCCGGTAGTCGGCGTCGCTCGCGCCTTCCGAAGCCAGCTCGCCCAGCTCGGTGACGCGGTTGGTCGCGAACTCCAGGTGCTTGCGGGCCTTGGCCTCGTCACCGAAGGTCAGGCCCAGCGCCGTCGACTCCCCGGCGCGCTTGACGCCGTAGAGCGGGTCGCCCGGCAGCGCGTTGCGGGAAAGCACCAGCGTCAGCCCGGAGAGGACGAGGAAGAGGAAGAGCGCGGCGGCCACCAGGTCGGCGGTCCGCGGCCGCCACCTCCGACCGGGGGTGGCCACCGCCGTCTCCAGGCGGCCCGCGATCTCCGCGCGGATCCGCTGCCGGGTTTCCAGGTCCGGGGCCCCGGCCGCCCCGAGTTCGCGCAGGGCGCCGACGAGAGCCAGCTCGTCGGCGAACTCGCCGTCCCGGCGTACCGGGGACGGCTCCAGGGCACGCGCGAACCGATCGATCTCGGCTCGCTCACGCGCAAACCTCACTGCGCAGCTCCATCTCGGGCCTTGACCGGTCCTGACACCGGTCTGGCAGGAGTAACGATTAAGAAGCCGCCAGGGTTACCGGATCCGGTCGACGGACCGAAAAGTTCGCGGGATCAGCGCAATCCGGTGGGCAGAAGTTGTGCCAATCGGCGTACGGCGCGGTGCTGGAGCGCCTTGATCGCACCCTCGTTGCGGTTCATGATCTGCGCCGTCTCCGCCACCGACAGGCCCTGCAGGAACCGCAGGATGATGCATTCCCGCTGGTCATCGCCCAGTTCGGCGACGCAGCGCAGCAGCTCGGTGCGGGTCGCGCGGCTGATCGCCTCCTGCTCGGGACCGGCCTGGACGCTCGCGCCGACGCTGAACGGCGCCGAACCCGGCTCGGTCACCTCGTCGGTGACGACCTCGAGGCGGAACCGGCTCGACTTCACGTGGTCGAGCACGAGGTTGCGGGCGATGGTGACGAACCAGGCGCCGACGTCACGCCCCTGGTAGCTCACCGACGTGATCCGGCGCAGCGCGCGCAGGAACGTCTCGCTGGTGACGTCCTCGGCCAGGTCGCGGTCGCCGAGCCGGAACAGCACGTACCGGTAGACGACGTCGACGTAGCGGTCATAGAGCCGGCCGAACGCGGAGGTGTCGCCCTCCTGCGCGGCGCGCACGAGGTCCCACGCCTCGGCCTTCGCCGCTTCGGCGCGTTCGTCGTCGGACGCCTGCCTGCTCACCGGCACGGACGCCGAGCGTCCGAACACGCGCTCGGCGAACATGAAGACGGGCCCGCGGCTCACGGCGGTCGGCACGGTCATCGGGCGGCACCTCCGGCGGCGAAGCTGGCCCAGCAGCGGGCCACGGTACCCCCGGAACCCCGGCGAGCAGGGGCCGGCCGGCTCGCGTGCCCCACGACTTCGTGGGCAAGCAAGTTCGTCACGGCGACTCCCTCTCTCCGGTCGTAGCGGTGATCAACACCACCCCACGACGCAGTGCAGCATACGTGTAGTTACCGCGAAGTAGGTAGTGGCTCCGGGGTTGTGCAGACGCGACGCTCGCGGTCAGCACCCATGACGTCGCTCCGAATGACAGACTTGCAACGGTTTGGGCCGGGCGAGGAGAGGTGGATCGCGCGTGAGTGCTCCAGAGGGGACGCAGCCGGGGGTCGGCGGGCTGCTCACACGGGCCGCGACGACGTGGCCGGACCACCCGGCCGTGCGCGAGACCGGCACCGGGCGCGGCCTGTCCTACCGCGAGCTCGAGGCCGTGGTCCAGGCGCAGGCCGGGCGGCTCGCGGACGCGGGTGTCGAGCCCGGCGACCGGGTCGCGCTGCGGCTGCCGACGTCGGTGGACTTCGTGGTCGCGTTCTTCGGCGCTCTGCGCGCCGGCGCGATCGTCGTGCCGCTCTCGCCGCAGGCGCCGGGACCCGAGCTCGAGAAGCTCCTCGAGCACAGCGGTGCCAAGGTTGTCATCACGCGCGACGCCGACGAGGAGCTCCCCGACGGCGTGACGGGTCTCACTCCGGAATCCGACCCGGATGGAGCAGTCGAATCCGTCGATGCGGGCCGCGCGGGCGAGGACATCGCCGTCGTCTCCTACACCTCGGGCACCACCGGACCGCCCCGCGGCGTGATGCTGTCGCACCGCGCGCTGCTGGCGAACCTGGCGCAGATCAGCGGTGTCGAGGGCGCGCTGGAGCACGACGACCGCGTGCTGATCACCATCCCGCTCTTCCACGTCTACGGCCTCGGCCCCGGCCTGCTGCACGCGGTCGAGGTCGGCGCGACCGCCGTCCTGTCCGAACGCTTCGAGGCGCAGCGGACGCTGGACGACTGCGCCGAGCACGGCGTCACGACGATCACCGGCGTCCCGACGATGTACACGGAGTTCGCCGCGCTCGGCACCGATGAGCTGCGCGCGAAGCTGACGACCGTCCGGCGGATGACCTCGGGAGCCGCGCCGCTGCACCCCAAGGTGCTCGGCGCGATCCGCGAGGCCACCGGCCTGGACGTCTTCGAGGGCTACGGGCTCACCGAGTGCGCGCCCGTGGTGACGTCGACGCTGGTCACGGGCTACCCGAAGCCGGGTTCGGTCGGGCGGCCGCTGCCCGGGATCGAGCTGCGGCTGGTCGACAGCGACGGCACCGACCAGGCCGTGCCGCTCGACCCGGACGACGTCGACGACGTCTTCGAGGCCGAGGGCGAGACCGGCCTGGTGTCGATCCGCGGCGCCAACCTGTTCTCCGGCTACTGGCCCGACGGCGGCCACGGCCCGGACGCCGACGGCTGGTTCCGCACCGGCGACGTCGGCTACCTCGACGTCGACGGCGACCTGCACCTGGTCGACCGGGCCAACGACCTGATCATCGTCAACGGCTTCAACGTCTTCCCGCACGAGGTCGAGGAGGTCATCGGGCAGCTGCCCGAGGTGACCGAAGCCGCGGTCGTCGGGGTCGTGGACGAGCGAAGCGGCGAAGCGGTGAAGGCGTTCGTGGTGCCGACGGCCGGGGCGTCGCTGTCGGAGCAGCAGGTCGTCGACCACTGCGCGGCCCACCTCGCGGGGTACAAGGTGCCGCACGCGGTCGAGTTCGCCGAGTCGCTGCCGCATTCGGCGACCGGCAAGCTGCGCCGCGTCCGGTTGCGGTAGGACTGACGGCATGGCGCACGAAGTGACGGTCATGGGCCGCGACGGCTGCCACCTCTGCGAGGTCGCGGAGGCGGAGGTCGCCCGGATCTGCGGCGAGCTGGGGGTCCCCTGGCGCGCGGAGGACGTCGACACGGACCCGGAGTGGCGCGCGGAGTACGGCGACCGCGTCCCGGTCATCCTGGTCGACGGCGCCGAGCACGGGTACTGGCGCGTCGAGGAGGACCGGCTGCGGAAGGCGCTCGGCTGAAGCCGTAACCGGCTCGTAAGGGGGATCGAGCAGCCGCTTCACGCTTCCGCTCCGAAGATGGAGGCGTGAGCACTCTGCAGGAAGCGCCGCCCGAAGCGCCCCGGCGGCTTTCGCTGCCCGTCGCGACCCTCATCGGGCTGCTCGCGCTGGCCGCGGCCCTCGGTGTCGGGCACCTGGTCGCCGGGTTCGTCGGCTACACGGCCTCGCCGTTCATCGCGGTGGCCAACTACGTCATCGACCACAGCCCGACCCCGATCGTGAAGTGGGCCGAGCGGACGCTGGGCACGTGGGACAAGCCGGTCCTCAAGCTCGGGCTGGCCGTCGTGCTCGTGCTGTTCGCGCTGCTGGCCGGGCAGCTCTCGCGCCGGACACCCCGCGCCGGGCAGGTCCTCGTCTTCGTGCTCGGCGCCGCCGGCGTCGCGACCGTGTACGCGCGCAGCGACCTCGGGCAGGTCTCGCTGCTCGCCCCGGTCGCCGCGCTCGTCGCCGGGCTGGTGGTGTTCACTCAGCTCCACCGGCTGGCGCTGCCGCCGGACGTCGTCCACGACCGCGGGTTCGACCGGCGGAAGTTCCTCCGGGCCGGCGTCGGGGTCGTCGCGGGCTCGGGGGTAGCCGCCGTCGTCGGGCAGGTGGCCGGGACCAGCTCGAACGCCGAGGACTCGCGGGCCGCCGTCGGGCCGCTCGTCCCCGCGCGGACCGCGCCGGCACTGCCCGCGGACGCCGACTTCGCGAAGCTCGGCTCACCGCCGTTCATCACGCCGAACGGCGACTTCTACCGCATCGACACCGCGCTGGTCGTCCCGCAGATCCGCACCGAGGACTGGAGCCTGAAGATCCACGGGATGGTCGATCGCGAGGTGACCTTCTCCTACGCCGACATCCGCAACCGGCCGCTGGTCGAGCGGCGCGTCACGCTGACGTGCGTGTCCAACGAGGTCGGCGGCCCGCTGATCTCGAACGCGACCTGGCTCGGCGTCGACCTCGTCGACCTGCTCGACGAGGCGGGCGTGCACGCGAGCGCCGAGCAGATGTACGCGACCAGCGTCGACGGCTGGACGTGCGGCACCCCGGCGAACGTGGCGCTGGACCCGCAGCGCGGCGCGATGCTGGCGATCGGCATGAACGGCGAGCCGCTGCCGATCGAGCACGGCTTCCCGGCGCGGATCGTGATCCCGGGGTTGTACGGGTACGTGTCCGCGACGAAGTGGGTCGAGTCGCTGGAGTTCGCGAAGTGGGACGACCGGCAGGCGTACTGGCTCAGCCGCGGCTGGGCCGAGCAGGCGCCGATCAAGACGGAGTCCCGCATCGACACCCCGACCGGCTTCGCGAAGGTCAGCGCGGGCAAGGTCCGGCTGGCCGGGACGGCGTGGGCGCAGCACACGGGCATCGCGAAGGTCGAGGTCCGGCTGGACCAGGGCGCGTGGCAGCCCGCGGTGCTGTCGGCCGAGGTGAGCAAGGACACCTGGCGCATGTGGTGGATCGAGCTGGACGTGCCGAAGGGGACGCACCAGGCGTTCGTCCGGGCGACCGACCAGGACGGCTACACGCAGACGGAGAACCGCGCGGACCCGGTCCCGGACGGTGCGACCGGCTGGCACTCGGTGAGCCTCGACGCGAGCTGACGGCGACCAGCCCGCCGAAGCCGTTCACCGCGCCCGGTGGCCCGCCTGCCGCGCCGCCGGTGCGGGTCCGCGATCACGCCCGGCGCGCGCCGGTGGGCGGAAGTGCCTGGCGGGCAAGGATTCTGACACCGCGTCATGATCGTGGCCACCCCTGAACCGCCTCCGACCAGTGACTTTGTGCGTGCGTTCACAAGTGGTCTACCGTAGGACCATCGCCCCCGGGCGGTCCGCATCGAACCGGACCTCGTGCCCTGGGTCAAGACACAGTTCGGAACGGCCGTGGCGATGGCCGCCGGGCGCACAGCTTCATTTCGGACAGCGGGCAGGAGACGACGGCGTGGTGACACAGCGGGGGAGGCGCGACGCGGCGGACTCCCCGGGCCGGGCCCCGCGCCGGCCACGCCGGCCGGCCACCCCGGACGCCGACAACGCCCCCACCGCCGAAATGCCGGCCGTCCCGGCCGGGCGCAACGGGGATGCCCCCGAGGCCGTCCGGGCGAAGTCCATCCCGGAAGCCGCCGTCGCCCGCCTCGCCGTCTACCTCCGGGTGCTGTCCGGGATGTCGGAACAGGGCGCGACGACCGTTTCGAGCGAAGAGCTCTCGCAAGCCGCCGGGGTCAATTCCGCGAAATTGCGCAAAGACCTCTCCTACCTCGGGTCGTACGGCACCCGCGGCGTCGGCTACGAGGTCAGCGTCCTGGTCAGCCAGATCGAGCGCATCCTGGGCCTGACCCGGCAGCACAAGGTGGCCGTGGTCGGGATCGGCAACCTCGGGCACGCGCTGGCCAACTACGGCGGCTTCCCGGGGCGCGGTTTCCCGGTCGAGGCCCTGTTCGACCTGGACGCGGACCTGATCGGCGTGCCCGTCGGCGGCCTCCCCGTGTCGCACATGGACGACATCCCGCGGATCTGCGCCGAACGCGGCATCTCCATCGGCGTGATCGCCACCCCGCCCACCGCCGCGCAATCGGTGTGTGACCGGCTGGTCGCGGGCGGTGTCCAGTGCATCCTCAACTTCGCCCCCGTCGTGTTGCAGGTTCCTGCTCACATCGAGGTCCGCAAAGTGGATTTGGCCGTGGAGCTGCAGATACTCTCGTTCCACGTGGCCCGCCGCGCGGATGACGCCGCCGGCAATCAGGGCAATTCCGGATTACCCGGTGCGGGCCTGCCGTCCGACAATGGGTCTGTCGGCAAGGGCGGCCGGAACGGTTCGGGTCCGGACGGCGGACGGGAAGTGGTGGTGCGCTCATGAGCGTGTTGGCGGTCGGTCTCTCGCACCGGAGTGCGGAGCTGAGCACGCTCGAACGCGTCGCGATCCCCGCGCCGGAGATCGGCAAGGTGCTCGACGAACTGCAGCAGGCCGAGCACGTCAGTGAGGTCATGCTCGTCTCGACGTGCAACCGGATCGAGGTCTACGCGGTCGTCGAGACCTTCCACGGCGGCCTCGACGACGTCACCCGCGTGCTGTCCCGCCAGGCCGGGATGGAAACCGCCGAGCTCTACGACAGCCTGTACGTGCACTACGCCGGCGCCGCGGTCGAGCACCTCTTCTCGGTCACCTCGGGCCTGGACTCGATGGTCGTCGGCGAGACGCAGATCCTCGGCCAGATCCGGTCCGCCTACGCCACCGCGCGCGAGGCCGGCACCGTCGGCCGCACGCTGCACGAGCTGATCCAGACCACGCTGCGCGTCGGCAAGCGCGTCCACTCCGAGACCGGGCTCGACCAGCTCGGCGCGTCGGTCGTGTCCGAGGCGCTCGCCGCGGCCGGGGACGTCGCCGGCAAGCACGCCGTCATCGTCGGCGCCGGCTCGATGGGCGCGCTGAGCGCGTCCCAGCTGCGCAAGGCCGGGATCGGCGAGATCACCGTCGCCAACCGCACCGACGCCCGCGCCCGCCGGCTCGCCGCGAACGTCACCGAGCAGGGCGTGCCGGCCCGCGCGATCCCGCTGTCGCACGTCGCCGACGCCGTCCGCGACGCCGACGTCGTTATCTGCTGCACCGGCGCCCAGGACGCCGTCTTCACGCGAGAGCACGTGCTGCCGCGCGGCGGTCGCGCCCTGGTCGTCTGCGACCTCGGCCTGCCCCGCGACGTCGACCCCGAGGTCGGCGAGCTCGCCGACACCCGCGTCGTCGACCTGGCCACCGTGCAGCGCCGGATGCGCGAAGCCGGCACCCCGACCACCGAACGCCAGACGGCCAAGGCGACCGGGATCGTCCTCGACGAGGTCCGCGACTACCTCGCCGGGCAGCGCAGCGCCGAGGTGACCCCGACCGTGACGGCGTTGCGCCGCCGCGCCGCCGAGGTCGTCGACGCCGAGCTGCTCCGGCTGGACAACCGCCTGCCCGAACTGGACGGCGCGGTCCGCGAAGAGGTCGGCCGCACGGTCCGCCGGGTGGTCGACAAGCTGCTGCACGCGCCGACGGTGCGGGTCAAGCAGCTGGCCGCCGAGACGGCCGACACCGACTACGCGAACGCGTTGCGAGAACTGTTCTGCCTCGACCCGCAGGCACCCGCCGCGGTGGCGAGCCCGAAGCCCCCACCAGAGAAGAAGTAGCAGTGACCAGAGTCATTCGCATGGGTACGCGCGGTTCGAAGCTCGCGCTCACCCAGACCGGGACCGTCGCCGACGCCCTGCGCGCCACCGGCGTCGAGGTCGAGATCGTCAAGGTGACCACCCCCGGTGACAAGTCGATGGCGCCGATCGCGACGATCGGCGTCGGCGTCTTCACCTCCGCGCTGCGGGAAGCCCTGCTGCGCGGCGATGTCGACGTCATCGTCCACTCGTACAAGGACCTGCCGACCGCGCCGGAGCCGGGCATCACGCTCGCCGCCGTGCCGCCGCGCGAGGACCCGCGGGACGCCCTGATCGCGCGCGACGGGCTGACCCTGGGCGAGCTGCCGCCGGGTTCGACGGTGGGCACGGGCGCCGCCCGGCGGACCGCGCAGCTGCGTGCGCTGGGTCTCGGTTTGGAAATCGTGCCGATTCGCGGCAATATCGACACCCGCATGCGCAAGGTGACCGACGGCGAGCTCGATGCCGTGGTGCTCGCGCGTGCCGGACTGGCCAGGGTCGGTCTGGTCGAGGCGATCACCGAGACCCTCGACCCGATCCAGATGCTGCCGGCGCCCGCCCAGGGCGCGCTGGCGGTGGAGTGCCGGTCCGCGGACGTGGACATCGAGCAGCTGCTCGCGTCCACAGTGGACGACGAGGGCACGCGGGTCGCGGTGACGGCCGAGCGGGCCCTGCTGGCCGCGCTCGAGGCGGGGTGCAGCGCGCCGGTGGGCGCGCTCGCCGAGATCGTCGAAGATCTCGACGCCGACGGCAAGGTCGTGGAACGGATCTCGCTGCGCGGCACCGCCGCGGTCGACGGCGAGAACGGCGCGGTGGACATGGTCCGGGCCTCCGCGCTGGCCGACAAGGACCAGGCCGCCCAGCTGGGCAAGGACCTGGCCGCCGAGCTGCTGGACCTCGGAGCCGGAGCCCTCTCCGGACCCGCTCAGTAGCGCTCTCGCGAGCGCTTCCGAAAAGACGTGTAGGAGACCTGCGTCCGTGCGATCCCGCACGGCCGCCGCAAGAGGAGAAACGCACAGATGACCCCCGCGCGAAAGACCACCGGGCGCGTAGCGTTCGTGGGCTCCGGCCCCGGCGACGCCGGCCTGCTCACGGTCCGTGCCCAGGAGCTGCTGACCAAGGCCGAGGTCGTGGTGACCGACCCCGACGTCCCCCAGGCGGTGCTGGCCATGGCCGCCGAGGGCGCCGAGGTCCGGCCCGCCGTCGGCGAGGCCGCCGAGGTCGCCAAGGACCTCACCGCCGAGGCCAAGGCCGGCCGGCTCGTGCTGCGCCTGGTGGCGGGCGACCCGCTGACCACCCCGGCCGTGGTGGCCGAGGTGCAGGCGGTCGCGCGCACGAGCGCCGTGTTCGACGTCATCCCGGGTGTGTCGCCGGCCGCGGCCGTCCCGGCGTACGCGGGCGTCGCGCTGGGCGGCACGCACACCGAGGTCGACGTCCGCGGCGACGTCGACTGGGCGGCCCTGGCCGCCTCGCCCGGCCCGCTGGTGCTGCACGCGTCGTCGGCGCACCTGGCCGAGGCCGCTTCGGCCCTGACCGGCAACGGCGTCCCGTCGTCCACCCCGGTCGCGGTCACCGCCAACGGCACCATCAACACCCAGCGCACCCTCGACACCACGCTCGAGAAGGTCGCCAACGACGCGGGCGAGCTCGTCGGGCCGCTGATCGTCACGATCGGCCAGGCCGCCGGGCACCGCTCGAAGCTGTCGTGGTGGGAGTCGCGCGCGCTGTACGGCTGGAAGGTCCTGGTGCCGCGCACCAAGGAGCAGGCCGGCGAGATGGCCGAGCGCCTGCGCGGCCACGGCGCGACGTCGCACGAGGTGCCGACGATTTCGGTCGAGCCGCCCCGCAGCCCGGCGCAGATGGAGCGGTCGGTCAAGGGCCTGGTCGACGGCCGCTACCAGTGGATCGTCTTCACCTCCACCAACGCGGTCCGCGCGGTGTGGGAGAAGTTCGAGGAGTTCGGGCTCGACGCCCGCGCGTTCTCCGGCGTGAAGATCGCCTGCGTCGGCGAATCGACCGCGGCGAAGGTGCGCTCGTTCGGCATCATCCCGGAGCTGGTCCCGTCGGGCGAGCAGTCGTCGGAAGGCCTGCTGGCCGAGTTCCCGCCGTACGACGACGTGCTCGACCCGGTCGACCGCGTGCTGCTGCCGCGGGCTGACATCGCCACCGAGACGCTGTCGGCCGGCCTGCGCGACCGCGGCTGGGAGATCGACGACGTGACGGCCTACCGGACCGTCCGGGCCGCCCCGCCGCCCGCCGAGACCCGCGAGATGATCAAGACCGGCGGCTTCGACGCGGTCTGCTTCACCTCGTCCTCGACCGTGCGGAACCTCGTCGGCATCGCCGGCAAGCCGCACACCCGCACGCTGGTCGCGTGCATCGGCCCGAAGACCGCGGAGACCGCGGTCGAGTTCGGGCTCCGGGTCGACGTCCAGCCGGAGAAGGCCGACGTGCCGCACCTGGTGGACGCTCTCGCCGAGCACGCTGCCCGGCTGCGCGCCGAGGGTGCGCTGCCGCCGCCGCGCAAGGCGAAGCGGGCCCGCCGCTCCTGAAGTCCGACGTACTGAACGACTCGTTCATGTCGCCTGATGACATGAACGAGTCGTTCAGTGCATTCGGGCCCGCGTGTCGCCGACCGCCCGCTGACCGGTCCCGGCGGGCCGCTGAGCACCCTTACGGAACTCCGCCGAGCAGGGCGGGGGTAACTTGGAGGGGTGTTCCCAGAGCATCGTCCCCGCAGGCTCCGCACCACCCCGGCCATGCGCAGGCTGGTGGGTGAGACGACGCTGCGGCCACGCCAGCTGATCCTCCCGATGTTCGTCGCCGAAGGCCTCGACCAGCCGAAGGCGATCGCGAGCATGCCCGGCGTCTTCCAGCACACCCGGGACACGCTGCGGAAGGCCGCCGTCGACGCGGTCAACGCCGGCGTCGGCGGGCTGATGCTGTTCGGCGTCCCGGCCACGCGCGACGCCGAGGGTTCCGGCGCGGTCGACGAGAACGGCATCCTCAACGTCGCGCTGCGCGACCTGCGCCACGAGCTGGGCGACGCCACCGTGCTGATGGCCGACACCTGCCTCGACGAGTTCACCGACCACGGCCACTGCGGCGTCCTGGACGCCGACGGCGGGGTCGACAACGACGCCACCCTGCGCCTCTACGCCGAGATGGCCGTCGCGCAGGCCGAAGCCGGGGCGCACGTGCTCGGGCCGTCCGGGATGATGGACGGCCAGATCGGCGTCATCCGCCGCGCGCTCGACGAGGTCGGGCACAGCGACAAGGCGATCCTCGCCTACTCCGCGAAGTACGCCAGCGCGTTCTACGGCCCCTTCCGCGAGGCCGTCGACTCGCAGCTCAAGGGCGACCGCAAGACCTACCAGCAGGACCCGGGCAACGGCCGTGAGGCGCTGCGCGAGATCGAGCTGGACCTCGCCGAGGGCGCGGACATGGTCATGGTCAAGCCCGCGCTGTCCTATTTGGACGTCATCAAGGCGGCCGCCGACATCTCCCCGGTCCCGGTGGCGGCGTACAACATCTCGGGCGAGTACGCGATGGTCGAGGCCGCCGCGGCGAACGGCTGGCTGGACCGCGAACGGACCGTCCTCGAGGTGCTTACTTCGATCCGCCGCGCGGGTGCCGACCTGATCCTCACGTACTGGGCCGCCGAGGCCGCTGCCTGGCTGGACTGACGTATTAGAGTCCCCCCGTGGACGACAAAGAGGACCTGACGGGTCTGACCGACGACGAACGGCGCAAACTGGGCCGCTCGCCGGACCCGCTGCTGCCGGGCCAGGTCGCGACGCAGGTGGCCCCGCCCGGACCCGTGCGGGTGTCCTTCTGGTTCTGGGTCGCCGGCGGTCTCGTGCTGATCGGCGGCCAGGTGCTCACCCTGGTCCTCAAGCAGCAGCTGATCGACCAGCTGATCAAGCAGAACCGCGAGGCGGGCCGCCAGTTCGACGCGGCGGCGGTGGCGAGCGGCACCACCACGCTGGTCTGGGTGCTGTTCGTCGGGGCGGTGGTGTTCGCACTGCTGATGGCGCTGTTCGCGTACAAGGCCCGCGAAGGCACCCGCTCGGCGCGCACGGTGCTGACGTGGCTCGCGATCGCGTGCGTGCTGTTCCAGTTCGCGCTGTTCAGCAACGTGCCGTCGGTCGTCGCGGCGCTGCTGTTCGTGATCGCGCTGGTCCTGATGTACCTGCCGTCGGTGCGCGACTTCTTCCCGAAGGCCGGCAGCAAGCCGTGAGCGACCGGCTCTACGCGGAGTCCGGCGTGAGCTGGGCCGCCCTCGTGTGGGGCCCGGTGTTCGCGCTGCTCGGCGCGTTGGCGGAGCTGGTCACGGGCGGGCCGGTGCACGTGGTGGGCTGGCTGATGGTCGGGTTCGGGCTGTGCGTGATCACGGTGCCGTGGGTGTACGCGCGCCGCCGGTTCCTCTCGCTGGAAGTGACGACGACGCAGCTGCGCCAGGGTCGCGAGAAGGTCCCGGCGGACCAGCTGGCCTCGGTGACGGACGTGGGGGTCCCGGTGGGGGCGCGGGTGCTGGGCGGCGGCTGGACGGTGCCGCGCAAGTACGACTCGCTCCCGGTCGAGCTGGCGGACGGCACGGTGGTCTTGGCGTGGGCGAAGGACGTCGAAGCCCTGCAGGACGCGCTGGACCGGCTCGTGCGGGCGACGCCGAAGGAAGCATGAGCCGCCTCGCCGTGGCTGAAGGGCACCTTCAGTGCATCTGATGCGAGGAAGGTGCCCTTCAGTGCGTCTGACGTAGGGAAGGTGCCCTTCAGCCGCAGGCTGGGACGCGCTGGACCGGCTCGTGCGGGCGACGCCGAAGGAAGCATGAGAAAATCGCTTCCGTGATCGACCTCCCGCAGCCCACCGGGGCCGAGCTCTGGCCGCCAAAAGAAGCCGGCCCGCAGGCCCGGCTGCACAAGCCGTGGCGGATGCTCGTCGCCGTCGTGGAAGTCGTGCTCGCCGTCGCCGCCGGGTGGGCCGCCTACGCCCTCTGGCACGGCGGCCGCGCCGTCGTCGTCACGCGGACCGATGACGGTGCCGTTCTCGAGTCGCACCGGTACTTCGGGGGCATGCTCGCCGCCGCCATCGGGCTCGGCACCGTGGCCGCGATCCTGCTGGTCGACGCCGTGCGTCAGCTGTTGCTCGCCGTGCGTGCGCGGCACCGCGCGCCGAAGGCCTGATACACAGCTCCCGCACAGGGAACGAACAGTCAATTGCTAAGCAGCGGCAGCACTGTTGCCGCATGACGCGCGTGCGTGCCTCGAAGGCATGGGTGATCAACGGTGCTCTGGTCGTACTGCTGGCCGGAGCGGCTTTCGGGATATACCAGGCATTCAGCCCCGAACCGAGCACGGCGCAGGCGCAGACGCGCAGCACCCAGGTGCGCCGCGCGACGGTCACCGAGACCATCTCCGCCGCCGGGACCCTCGCCAGCAGCTACACCGGCGCGGCGAACTTCTCGACGGCCGGCAAGGTCACCTCGATCGACGTGAAGGTCGGCGACGTCGTCAGCGCCGGGCAGAAGCTCGCCACCGTCGACAGCACGCAGGCAGCGAAGCAGCTTCAGGTCGCGAAGGCGAACCTCGCGGTCGCACAGGACAGCCTGGACTCCGCCGAGGACGCCGAAGACACCCCGGCGACCAGCCAGAACGGCCAGAACTCCCAGAACAGCACGCAGTCCGCGGCCAACAACGTCACCTCGGCGCAGGCGAAGCTCGACCAGGCGCAGCTCGACGTCCAGACCGCGCAGGAGAGCCTCGACAACACCACGCTCTACGCGCCCGGCGCCGGCACGGTCACCGCGGTCAACGGCACCGTCGGGCAGCAGTCCTCCAGCGGCTCGGCGAGCAGCTCCCAGTCGACGTCGAGCAGCAGTGGCAGTGGTCAGGGCGGGCAAGGCTCGTCCACCAGCTCCGCGGCGAGCGCCAGCAGCAGTTCCAGCAGCGGCTTCATCACCATCACGAACATGACCGGCCTGGTCGTGAACACCTCGGTCGCCGAGATCGACGTCAGCAAGGTCAAGACCGGCCAGAAGGCCACCGTCACGTTGAACGCGCTGCCGGACAAGCCGATCCAGGCCACCGTCTCGAGCATCAACCTGACCCCGACGACCAGCGGCAGCGTCGTCTCCTACGGCGCACAGCTCGCGCTGACCGACCCGCCGGACGGGCTACGGCCCGGCCAGTCGGCGAGCGTCGTGATCACCGTCGCCTCCGCCGAGAACGCGCTGAGCGTGCCGGCCGCGGCCGTGACGACCGCCGGCAACACCAACATCGTCACCGTGCAGGAGAACGGCCAGAACGTGCCGCGCCAGGTGCAGGTCGGCATCCGCGGCGAGTCGACCGTCCAGATCACGTCCGGGCTGACCGAGGGCGAGAACGTCGTGCTCACCGGGGCCTCGTCGACCACCGGCACCGGCCGGACCGGCACCGGGACCGGCGGCACCGGTGGGTTCCCGGGCGGCGGGACCGGCGGGTTCCCCGGCGGCGGCCAGCGCGGCACCGGCACGGGCGCCGGCGGTGGCTTCGGCGGCCGCGGGTGAACCCGGCGCACGCGAAGCCGGTGATCGCGGTCTCCGGGCTGCGCAAGACCTACGGCGCCGGCGAGACGGCGGTGCACGCCCTGCGCGGGGTCGACCTCACCGTGTGGCCCGGCGAGTACGTCGCGATCATGGGCGCGTCGGGCTCGGGCAAGTCGACGCTGCTGAACATGCTCGGCTGCCTCGACGTCCCGACGTCCGGCCAGTACCTCCTGGACGGCTTCGGCGTCGGCAGGCTGAACGAACGGCAATTGGCGTTGCTGCGCAACCGGAAGATCGGGTTCATCTTCCAGTCGTTCAACCTGGTGCCGCGGACGTCCGCACTGTCCAATGTGGAATTACCACTGGTCTACAGTGGACTGCGCCGGGCCGAACGCCGGCGCCGCGCGCTCGCCGCGCTCGACATGGTCGGGCTGTCCGACCGCGCCAAGCACCTGCCGAGCGAGCTGTCCGGCGGCCAGATCCAGCGCGTCGCCGTGGCCCGCGCCCTGGTCACCGGCCCGGCGATGCTGCTGGCCGACGAGCCGACCGGCAACCTCGACCGCCGCAGCACCGAAGACGTCCTCGGCGTGTTCGACCGGCTCAACCGGCTCGGGCGCACCATCGTCGTCATCACGCACGAGGACGAGGTCGCCGAGCACGCGCGGCGCGTGGTGCGGGTCGACGACGGCCTCATCGTGTCGGACGAGATCACCCGCGCGGTCGGAGCGCTCACGTGAACTTCCTCGAAATCCTGCGCTTCGCCGTCCGCGGGCTCACCGCGAACAAGCTGCGCTCGGCGCTCACCACGCTCGGCATCACCATCGGCGTCGCCGCGGTGATCCTGCTCGTCGCGGTCGGCAACGGCGCGTCGGCGGCCATCGCGGCCAGCATCCAGGGTCTCGGCACCAACGTCGTCAACGTCTCCCCGGCGCGCGGCGGCGGGCAGGGCGCCTCGGCGCGGCCGCTGACCGTCCAGGACGCGCACGCGCTCGTCGACCCGGTCGGCGCGCCGGACGTCAAGGCCGCGTCGCCGGTGGTGAACACCACGGCGACCGCCACCTACGGGCAGACGTCGTACGACATTTCCAGCGTCGCCGGTACCGAACCGGCGTACTTCACGACGACCAACCGCGACCTCGCCCAGGGTCAGCTGTTCACCAGCGAGGACGTCTCGGCCGCGCGCAAGGTCGTCGTCCTCGGCCCGACGACGGCGGAGTCGATCTTCGGCACGGCGGACCCGGTCGGCAAGAACGTGCTGCTCAACAGCATCCAGTTCACCGTGATCGGCGTGCTGCAGGCCAAGGGCAGCACCGGGCTGCAGAACGCCGACGACGTCGCGATCGCGCCGATCTCGGCCGTCCAGAACTCCCTGGCCGGCTACGGCAGCCTCAGCCAGATCGCGGTCCAGGCCACCAGCGCGGACTCGGTGTCGCTGGCCCAGTCGGAGATCACCGCGATCCTCAACGCCCGCCACGGCATCCGGCTCGGCGGCACCGCCGACTACCAGATCCAGAACTCCGAGCAGCTGCTCGCGACCCGGACGTCGGCGACCGAGACGTTCACCGTCCTGCTGGCCGCGGTCGCGGCGATCTCGCTGCTGGTCGGCGGCATCGGCGTCACCAACATCATGCTGGTGACCGTGACCGAGCGGATCCGCGAAATCGGCATCCGCAAGGCCATCGGCGCCCCGCGCGCGGCCATCCTCGGCCAGTTCCTCGCCGAAGCGACCATGCTCAGCCTGTTCGGCGGGCTGCTCGGCGTCGCGATCGGGATCGTCGGCAGCCGGTTCACCATCTCCGGGATCAAACCGGTCGTGGTGCCCTCGTCGATCCTGCTCGCCTTCGCGGTGTCCGCCCTGATCGGGCTGTTCTTCGGCAGCTTCCCGGCGAACCGGGCCGCCAAGCTGCGGCCGATCGACGCCCTGCGTCACGAATAAGGAGCCTTCGCATGACCACGAAACCGCCACTTTCACGTGAAAGTGCCGACCAGGGGGCGGAGCTTTCACGTGAAAGCTCCGCCGAGGAGATCGTCGCCAGCCCGGCGGTCGAGGGTGATCTCAACGCCGAAATGCGCCGGGCCGCGAAGCCCTTCTCGCGCACGACGCTGGTGCTGGCCGGGCTCGTCGTCCTCGCGATCGCGTTCGGCGGCGGCGCCTGGACGCACGCGGCGTTCGGCTCGTCGTCAACCTCGACGCCCACCCGGCCGAGCGGCGCCCAGGGCGGGACCCAAGGCGGGACCGGCCAGACCGGCGGCACCGGCCAAGGCGGCTTCCGCGGCGCGGGCGGCGGCCGCGGCACCACCGGCACGGTCGACCACGTCGACGGCACCACCGTCTACGTGAAGACCGCGCAGGGCCAGGACGTCAAGGTGTCCACATCGGACTCGACCACGGTCGGCGTCACCCAGCAGGGCAAGCTTTCGGACCTCAAACCGGGCGCGACGGTCACCGTCCAGGGCCAGGCGGGCGAGGACGGCACGGTGACCGCGCAGGCCATCACCCAGCAGGCGGCGCGCTAGTTGAGCGCGACGATCGCGGTGTTCAGCGCCGTCGCGTAGAGGATCCAGGCGAGGTAGGGCACCAGCAGCGCGGCGGCGGCCTTCGACCGGCGGGCGAACAGGACGATCGTGACGACCACCACGACGTCCAGCACGACGATGTCGACGAGCGCCGCCTTCGCCGCGCCGCCCTCGAAGAACAGCGGCGTCCACAGGAGGTTGGCCAGCAGGCCGATGCCGTAGGCGGCGAACCCGCGGGTCTCGCCGTCGGTGCGCCAGTACAGCCACCCGGCCAGCGCGATCGTGCCGTACAGCACCGTCCACACCGGACCGAACCAGGTCGCCGGCGCCGCCCACGACGGCTGCTCGAGCCGCGCGTAGACGTCCTTCGCCGAGGTCGCGGCCAGTGCGGCGACCACGGCCACCACGGCGACGACGCCGAAGAAGCCGGCCAGCACCAGCCACGGGTTGCGCTGCGGGACGCGATCGGTCACCGGCTGTTCCCCTCCCGGGCGGCGTCCGGCCATCTTAGGGGGATTTGGGAGTATGGAGAGGTGAGCACTGGAACCGAGCAGTCCAAGGCGTGGTTCGACCGCGCGAAGGCGGCCATCCCGGGCGGGGTGAACTCGCCGGTCCGGGCGTTCAACTCCGTGGGCGGCACCCCGCGCTTCATGGTCCGCGGCGAGGGCCCCCACCTGTGGGACGCCGACGGCAACCGCTACGTCGACCTGGTGTCGTCCTGGGGTCCGATGATCCTGGGCCACGCGCACCCGCACGTCGTCGAGGCGGCGCGCAAGGCGGCGACGTCCGGGCTGTCGTTCGGCACGCCGACGATCGGCGAGGTCGAGCTGGCCGAGGAGATCGTCAACCGCGTCGAGCCGGTCGAGCAGGTGCGCCTGGTCAACTCGGGCACCGAGGCGACGATGAGCGCGATCCGGCTGGCCCGGGGCTTCACCGGCCGGTCGAAGATCGTGAAGTTCGCCGGGTGTTACCACGGTCACGTCGACGCGCTGCTCGCCCAGGCCGGCTCCGGCGTCGCGACGCTCGGGCTGCCGACGTCGCCGGGTGTCACCGGCGCCCAGGCCGCGGACACGCTGGTGCTGCCCTACAACGACCTCGACGCCGTCCGGCAGTCCTTTGTGGACAACCCGGGCGAGATCGCCGCGGTGATCACCGAGGCCGCGGCCGGCAACATGGGTGCGATCGCGCCCGACGAGGGCTTCAACGCGGGCCTGCGCGACCTGGCCCACGAGCACGGCGCGCTGCTCGTCATGGACGAGGTGATGACCGGGTTCCGTGTCTCGAGCGCGGGCTGGTTCGGCCTCGAAGGCGTGGCCGGCGACCTCTACACGTTCGGCAAGGTGATGTCCGGCGGGCTGCCGGCCGCGGCCTTCGGCGGCCGCGCCGACGTGATGGCGAAGCTCGCCCCGGGCGGGCCGGTCTACCAGGCCGGGACGCTGTCCGGGAACCCCGTCGCGGTGGCCACGGGCCTGGCGACGCTGCGCGCGGCCGACCACGCCGTGTACGCGGCGCTGGACGCCAACTCGAAGCGGCTCGGCGACCTCTTCCGCCGCGAGCTCAGCAACGCCGGCGTTGCGAACAACGTCCAGTACGCGGGCAACTTGGTAAGCGTGTTCTTCGGCGAAGCGCCCGTACGCGACTACGCGGGCGCGCAGGCGTCCGAGACGTGGCGCTACCCGGCGTTCTTCCACGCGCTGCTCGACGCGGGCGTGTACGGGCCGCCCAGCGCGTACGAGGCCTGGTTCGTCAACGCGGCCATGGACGACGAAGCGTTCTCGGTGATCGAAGCGGCCCTGCCCGCGGCGGCGCGCGCGGCGGCGGAGGCGGTCAAGTGACCACCGTCGTCCACATGCTTCGCCACGGCGAAGTGCACAACCCCGAGAAGATCCTCTACGGCCGGCTGCCCGGCTACCGGCTGTCCGAGCGCGGGCAGCGGCAGGCGCTGACGGTCGCCGAGGCCGTCGCGGGCCACGACCTGGTGCACGTCGTCGCGTCGCCGCTGCAGCGCGCGCAGGAGACAGCTGGGCCGATTGCCGCGGCGCACCGCCTCGACATCGCGACCGATGAAGGGCTGATCGAGGCGGGAAACCAGTTCGAGGGCCTGCACGTGGCGGTCGGCGACGGCGCGCTGCGGGAGCCCCGGCACTGGCCGAAGCTGGTGAACCCGTTCAAGCCGTCGTGGGGCGAGCCGTACATCGAGATCGCGCACCGGATGCTCGGCGCGGTGCACCGCGCCCGCTCCGCCGCGGAGGGTCACGAGGCGCTCTGCGTGTCGCACCAGCTGCCGATCTGGACGTTGCGCCGGTTCCTCGAGGGCAAGCGCCTGTGGCACGACCCGCGGCGCCGCCAGTGCTCGCTGGCGTCGCTGACCTCGCTGGTCTTCGACGGCGACGAGCTGCGCGAGATCGTCTACAGCGAGCCCGCCGGGACGACCGACCCGAAGGTGACCGGGGCATGAAACGGGTCTTCTTGGCGGCCGTCGCGCTGCTGGCCTTGGCCGGGTGCAGCAGCGGCAAGGACGCGGTGGTGCAGGGGAGCAGCTTCAGCTTCGTCTCCCCGGGCGGCAAGGTCGACATCACGTACGACCTCGCCCAGCGCCAGACCGCGCCGGTGCTGGCCGGGGAAGACCTGATGAACGAGGGCAAGCAGCTGTCGCTCGCGGACTACCCGGGCAAGGTCGTGGTGCTCAACCTCTGGGGCCAGTGGTGCGGGCCGTGCCGCACGGAGGTGCCGGAGATGGAGGCGGTGGCCAAGCAGGGCGTCCAGGTGGTCGGCATCGACGTCCGCGACCCGGCGCGCGAGGTGGCGCAGGACTTCGTGCGGGACCGGAAGCTGACGTACCCGTCGATCTACGACCCGGACGGGCGGGTGCTGCTCAAGCTGAGCGGCTACCCGCGCAACATCATCCCGTCGACGATCGTGCTGGACAAGCAGCACCGGGTGGCGGCGGTGTTCCTGCGTCCGGTGCTGGCCCAGGACCTGCTCCCGGTGACCCAGAGGTTGGCAGCCGAAGCCTGATCGCGATCGAGGGAGTTCCCGGTCTTTCCCCGGCAGCCGGCCGCACGCTGCGCCTTTGACTGAACACGAGCAACAAAACAGGTGCACGCGAACCTGTCCGGCGCCCGCTACGGGCCCAAGGTGGAGTGGGGTTCGCCGCCGGCGAACCCCACTTCCAACCGGCAGCCGGCGGCATGATCGGCACCCAACCAGACCCCTCCCCCCACCCCGATCGGAAGCCAGAACACGCACTCCCGTCCGTAGTCACAATCGGGCTTCGGGTGGTGGCCCACCACACGAGTGGCCGCCGGAACGGGTGGGACCAAGGTCCTGAACTGCTGTGACCGAGGTCCTGTGAACCGGCCCCGGAGTTCTCACCGGGACCTCACTGCCTACCCTCAACGGGGTGAACTCCGTGACCGAGCTGGCGATCTCCGGACCGCTGCTGCTCGCCGCGGGCGTCGCGCTGCTGGCCGGGACGATCTCCTTCGCCTCGCCCTGCGTCGTGCCGCTCGTGCCGGGGTACCTCGCGTACCTCGCCGCGCTCGTCGGCGCGGACGCTCCCGCGGTCAGCGTGGACGAGGAGCGCAAGAAGGGCCGGTGGGCTGTTGTCGGCGCCGCCTTGCTCTTCGTGCTCGGGTTCACCGTCGTCTTCGTCGCCACGCTGGGCACCCTGGTCTGGCTGACCGCCACGCTCACCCTCAACCAGGACGTGCTCCAGCGCGTCGGCGGGGTCCTGACCATCGCGATGGCGCTCGTTTTCCTCGGCTGGATCCCGGGCCTGCAGCGCGAGGTGCGCTCGCACCGCGTCCCCGGTGGCGGGATCTGGGGCGCGCCGCTGCTCGGCGCGGTCTTCGGGCTCGGCTGGACGCCGTGCATCGGCCCGACGCTCTCGGCCGTCACCACCCTGGCCAGCGCGACCGGCGGCGCCGCGGCCCGCGGTTACCTGCTGATCGCCGTCTACTGCCTCGGCCTCGGGGTGCCGTTCCTGCTCATCGCGCTCGGCGCCCGCTGGGCCGTGCGCGCCACCGACTGGGTGCGCCGCCACGGCCGTCAGGTGCAGATCTTCGGCGGCGTGCTGCTGATGATCGTCGGCATCCTGCTGGTCACCGGCGTGTGGGGAGATCTGATGGGCTGGCTCCGCAACGAGCTCGCGGGCAACCTGGAGCTGCCGCTGTGACGACCACCGAAGCGCCCCCGAAGACCCCGCAAGGTCCGACGCCCGCGAAGCGCACCTTCGCCTTCGTCCGCAACACCTGGCGCGGCCTGACGTCGATGCGCACCGCGCTCGTCCTGCTCTTCCTGCTCGCCCTGGCCGCCCTGCCCGGCGCGCTCCTGCCGCAGCGGAAGCTCAACGCCCCCAAGGTCGACGAGTACATCGCCGCGCACGGCTGGTGGGGCACCCTGCTCGACAAGCTCGAGTTCTACGACGTCTACTCCAGCATCTGGTTTTCGGCCATCTACCTGCTGCTGATGATCTCGCTGGTCGGCTGCCTGACCCCGCGCAGCTTCGACTACGTCAAGGCGATGCGCGCGAAGCCCGTGCTGACCCCGCGCAACCTCGCGCGGATGCCGCACTACCGGCTGGGCCGCGGCAAGTCCGACGTCAATGCCGAACTTGCCGCCGTCCACAAGCAACTGTCCGGCTGGCGCCGCGTCGAGCGCGAAGAGGCCGACGGCGTCCGCACGATCTCCGCCGAACGCGGGTTCCTGCGCGAGACCGGCAACCTGCTCTTCCACTTCAGCATGCTCGGCCTGATCGTGTTCTTCGCGCTCGGCAAGCTCTTCGGCTACGAGGGCCAGGTCATCGTCCAGGCCGACGGCAGCTCGTTCTGCAACTCCGGCATCTACAACTACGACTCCTTCAACGCGGGCCTGCGCGTCGACGGCACCGACCTCGACCCGTTCTGCGTGAAGGTCAACGACTTCACCGTGCGCTACACCCCGGCCGGCGAGCCGGAGTACTACCACTCGAACATCGAGTACCAGTCCGGCCCGGACCTGGAGACGAACACCTGGCGGCCGTACGGCCTCGAGGTCAACTCGCCGCTGCGCACCGCCGGCGACCGCGTCTACCTGCTCGGCCAGGGCAACTCGCCGCAGTTCACGGTGACCTTCCCGGACGGGGAGAAGCGCACCCAGAACACCCAGTGGCGCACGGTCGACCCGACCACGATGCTCGCCGAGGGCGCGACGAAGTTCGACCAGCCCGGCATCACCGACGAGGTCCAGCGGCGCACGCGCCAGCTGGCCATCACCGGCCTGCTCGCGCCGACGGCGTTCCTGCACGGCAACGTGCTGACGTCCTCGGCGCCGGAGACGAAGGACCCCCAGGTCGCCGTCGACATCATGCGCGGCGACCTCGGCCTGGACGCCGGGCGCGGCCAGTCGGTGTTCGAGATCGACCAGTCGCTCGTCGACGACGGCCGGCTGAAGAAGATCGCCCGCGAAAACCTGAAGGTCGGCCAGGAGATCAAGCTGGACGACGGCACGAAGATCCGCTTCGACGGCGTCAACCACTGGGTTTCCCTGCAGGTCTCGCACGACCCGACGCAGGGGTTCGTGCTCGGCTTCGCCATCGCGATGTTCCTCGGCCTCGGCGCGTCCCTGCTGGTCAAGCGCCGTCGGCTGTGGGTGCGGGTGAAGCCGGGGACCGAAGACGACCCGGGTACCGTGATCGAGGTCGCCGGACTGGCCCGCACCGACCAGGCCGGGTACGGCGAAGAGTTCCACAAGATCAGTGAACGCCTGATCAGTGGTCAGAAGGGCTGAGGCATGCCGATCAACGAGACGCTGTCGCAGTACAGCGACTGGCTGTACACCACCGCCGCGGCGATCTACGTCGTCGCGCTGATGATGACGCTGGTCGAGCAGGGCTTCGGCGCCAAGGGCCGGCTCGCCACCGAGCGGGCCAAGCTGCGGGCGCGCGAGCTCGTCGGCGCCGGCGGGCCGCCGGTCGAGGAGGTCCAGGCCGCGCAGCGCACGTCCGGGCGCCCCGAGCGGATCGGCAAGATGGGCGCGTCGCTGCTCGTGCTCGGCGCGCTGCTGCAGCTGTCGGCGATCGTGCTGCGCGGGCTCGCCGTGCACCGCGCGCCGTGGGGCAACATGTACGAGTACGGCATGGCGGTCACCTTCATCACGGTGGTCACCTGGATCGTCGTGATGTGGAAGTTCCCGGTCCGCCACCTGACCGGCTTCCTGCTGCTGCCCGTCGTGATCCTGATGTTCATCAACGGCACGCTGCTGTACACGACCGCGGCGCCGGTGCAGCCCGCGCTGCAGTCGTACTGGCTGGTCATCCACGTCTCCGCGGCCATCATCGGCTCCGGCGTCTTCCTGGTGCCGGGTGTCGCGAGCGTTCTTTACCTCTTCCGCGCGGCCTACGAGAAGGACGAGACGAAGTTCGCCCGGTTCGCCTCGAAGCTTCCCGCGGCCGACGTCCTCGACCGGATCGCCTACCGGACGACGATCTTCGCCTTCCCGGTCTTCACCTTCGGCGTGCTCTGCGGCGCCGTCTGGGCCGAGTCGGCCTGGGGCCGGTTCTGGGGCTGGGACCCCAAGGAGACCGTCGCGTTCATCGCCTGGGTCATCTACGCGGCCTACCTGCACTCGCGGGCGACCGCGGGCTGGCGCGGGGCCCGCGCCGCGGCGATCAACATCGTGGGGTTCGCCGCGATGATCTTCAACCTGTTCTTCGTGAACCTGGTCACCGCGGGCTTGCACTCGTACGCCGGGGTGGGCTGAGCAGGCCGCGAGTCCGCCGACTACCGTCGTCACCAGGGGGCGTGATGTCGGGCGGAGTGCGCGGAGGTTTACACCGGTGACCGGACCCAGCGAAGAATCGGCTCCTGGCCACCCCGAACAGGCCGAACAGCAGCCCGCGGCGGCTGAACCGAGCCTGTTCGCCGAAGACCGGACGGACTCGCACCCGCATCCGGAGCCGCCGGCCGCGCTCGACGCGCAGCCGACGCAGGCCGTCGCGCCGCCGCCCAACCCGGCGGTGTCGGGACCGCACCAGGTCAATCCGGCGGTGTCCGGGCCCCACCAGGTGCCGAACCCGGCCGTGTCGGGACCGCACCAGGTCAACCCCGCCGTCTCCGGGCCGCACCAGGTGAACCCGGCGGTGTCCGGGCCGCACCAGGTGCCCCAGGGCTACGGCTACGACCAGAACCTGCCGCCGCTGCAGCCGCAGTACACGCAGGCCCAGTACCAGCAGCAGCAGGCGTCCGGGCTCCCGCAGCCCCAGGGCGGCCGGCACGCGGCACCGCAGCAGCCGGGCCACGGCCACGACCTCTCGACCGCGCACCTGGTCAAGCAGGTCAAGCGGCCCCCGCAGTCGGGCTGGCGCAAGGCCGTCTACGTCGGCTCCGGCAAGCTGATCAACCCCGGCGAGAGCCCGGCGGACACCCAGCGCCGCGACCTGATCGCGCGCGTCAACCAGCCGCTGCGCGGGTGCTACAAGATCGCGATGCTGTCGCTGAAGGGCGGCGTCGGCAAGACGACCGTGACGACGACGCTCGGGGCGACGTTCGCCTCCCTGCGCGGCGACCGCGTGGTGGCCGTGGACGCGAACCCCGACCGCGGCACGCTGTCGCAGAAGCTCCCGCTGGAGACGACGGCGACGGTCCGCCACCTCCTGCGCGACGCGGCCCGGATCACGCGCTACAGCGACGTCCGGTCGTACACGTCCCAGGGCGCCAGCCGGCTGGAGATCCTCGCGAGCGAGCAGGACCCGGCCGTCTCCGAGGCGTTCTCCGAGGAGGACTACCGGCGCACGGTCAACCTGCTCGAGCACTTCTACAACATCGTGCTCACCGACTGCGGCACCGGCCTGATGCACTCGGCGATGAAGGGCGTCCTGGACGTCGCGGACGCGCTGGTGGTCGTGTCGTCGGGCTCGGTCGACGGCGCCCGCAGCGCCTCGGCGACCCTCGACTGGCTCGAGGCGCACGGGTACGGCGAGCTGGTCAAGCGCTCGGTGGCGGTGATCAACTCGGTCCGCCCGAAGGGTGGCTCGGTCGACCTCGACAAGCTGTCGGCCCACTTCGGGGCGAAGGTCCGCGCGGTCTGCAAGATCCCGTTCGACCCGCACCTGGAAGAGGGCGCGGAGATCGAGCTGGACCGCTTGACCGGGGACACGCGCCTGGCGTTGCTGGACCTGGCGGCCACGGTGGCCGACGGTTTCGCCACCCCGCTTTCGCAGGGTTACCGCTAGCCCTCCTCGTCCCGGCGCTTGCGCTGCTGTTCGGCCAGCTGGCGCAGGAAGTCGGGATCGTCGTCCGGAGCGATCGGAGCGCGGCGCGGCGGCGAAGTGACCATCCGCTGACCGGCGAACGACCGCCACAGGAGCAGGGCGACGACCAGCGCGCCGACCGCCGCGAGCAGAGCGAGCATGCCGGATCCTTCCGTGTGGGTCCCCCGAGGTTAACCCGTCGGACGGGGTTTCGGCCCGAACCCGTCGGGTGGGGGTGACGACCGGAACAAGGTTGTCCCTCAACCGAACACGGCTGTGGGGCGCGGATGGTTCGCCGCTCGGGTGTCTTGAATGAGTCATTCAAGACCGGCGCGGGCCCGCACCTCACCCGGGCCCGGAAACGACGAAGGGCCGCGCGGACCGGGGAAATCCCTGGTCCGTCGCGGCTCCGCGCCGGAACTCCTTCAGACCTTGCGGGCCGGTTCGCTGGCGTCCGTGGTCAGCTCCGCGAGGAGCTCGTTCACCTCGGACTCCCGGAACCGCCGGTGCCCGCCCGGGGTCCGGATCGAGCCGATCCGGCCCGCCGTCGCCCATCGGGTGACCGTCTTGGGGTCCACCCGGAACAGTGCTGCCACCTCGCCAGGGGTGAGCAGGCGTCCGCCCATCGTCGCGGTCATTTTCCGCCTCCTTAACGACCTCACTGCTATACCGGAGGCAATCCGGGCCCTTCTGGCCCGTCGCGCCGGGGTAGCCAACACGGCAATCGTTGCACTTCACCCGTCGGGTACTCGAACGGTTGTCCAAGAGTAAAGAGCCCTTAAAGGTCAAAACGGACAGCTTGCTTACGTTCTGCAACTAATATTCCGGTGACCTGACGTGCGGAGACGCGAATCGCCTGGGTCACCGGCCGCGAGACGTGGTCTCAATGGGGGATTGTCCAACCGCATAGAGTGATCTCGTGGATCAGTTGGACCGGAAGATCATCGCGGCGTTGCGCATCAACGGACGGGCCACTTACGCCGACCTCGGGCGGGCCGTCGGCCTCTCCGCGTCGTCGGTGCACGAGCGGGTGGGCAAGCTGGAAGCCGCCGGCGTGATCACCGGCTACCACGCGGTCGTGGACCCGAGCTCGGTCGGCCTCGGCGTCACCGCCCTCGTCGGCATCCATCCCACCGACACCGCCACCGAAGACGACGTCGCCGACGCGCTCGCCGAGCTCGACGAGGTCGAGAGCTGCTACGCGGTGGCGGGCGACGAAGCTTTCGTGGTGAAAGTGCGCGTGGCGACCGTCGACGACCTCGAGCGCGCTCTCGGCCGGCTCCGGCGCATCCCCGGCGTCGGGCGGACGAACACGACCGTGGTGCTCTCGACGCGCTTCGAAGGCCGTCCGAACAACGCGGGCCTGCAGAAGGACCGCTCGGGCGGGGCGTAGCCTGCGTTGGTGTGAGCGACGAGAAGGCCGGCACCCTGCCGCGTGACCTGACGCTGTACCTCCTGGCGCGGTTCGTGCTGGTCGGGGTGATCGCCTGGGCGCTGAGCCTCATCGGCGTGCCCCTGCTGGTCGCGCTGCTCGTCGGCCTGGTCGTCGGGCTGCCGCTGGGCCTGCTGCTGTTCCGCCCGCTGAACGCCCGCGTCACGGCCGGCCTGGCGAAGCGCAACGAGAAGCGCGCCCGGGCCCGTGCCGAGCTCCGCGCCCAGCTGCGCGGCGACGCTCCCGGGCAAGCCGAATGAACCATGCGCGCAGCTGGGTCCGCGAGGCCGTCCGGATCATCGAGGCCGACGCGAACCGCAGCGCCGACACCCACCTGCACGTCTTCCCGCTGCCCCCGGAGTGGGGCATCGACCTGTACCTCAAGGACGAGTCCGTCCACCCGACCGGCTCGCTGAAGCACCGGCTGGCCCGCTCGCTGTTCCTCTACGGGCTCGTCAACGGCCAGATCGGCCCGGACACGGTGCTCGTCGAGGCGTCCAGCGGGTCGACGGCGGTGTCCGAGGCCTACTTCGCCCGCATGCTCGGCCTGCGCTTCATCACGGTCGTGCCGCGGAAGACGTCGAAGGAGAAGATCGCGCTCATCGAGTTCTACGGCGGTGAGTGCCACTACGTCGACGAAGCCCCGGCGATGTACCCGGAGGCGGAGCGGCTCGCGGCCGAGAGCGGCGGGCACTACCTCGACCAGTTCACCTACGCCGAGCGCGCGACGGACTGGCGCGGCAACAACAACATCGCCGAGTCGGTCTTCGCGCAGATGCGCTCGGAGCGGCACCCGATCCCGACGTGGATCGTGGTCGGTGCGGGCACGGGCGGCACGAGCGCGACGTTCGGCCGGTACGTCCGCTACAAGCGCCACACGACGAAGATCTGCGTCGCCGACCCGGAGAACTCGTCGTTCTACGGGGCGTGGGAGACGGGCGCGCTCGACTACGCGACCGGCATGCCCTCGCGGATCGAAGGCATCGGCCGCCCGCGCTGCGAACCGTCGTTCGTGCCCGGCGTCATCGACGAGATGTTCCGGATCCCGGACGCCGGGTCCCTGGCGGCCATCCGGCTGCTGCGCGAGCGGACCGGGCACTGGGCGGGCGGCTCGACCGGCACCAACCTCAACGGCGCGTTCCGGCTCATCTCGCGGATGGTCGAGGACGGCCAGGCGGGCAGCGTCGTGACGCTGCTCTGCGACGGCGGCGAGCGGTACGCGCACACGTACTACAACGACGAGTGGATCGAGGCCCAGGGGATGGACCTGGCGCCGCACACGGCGTTGTTCGAGGAGTTCCTGGCGACCGGGAAGTTCTTCGCCCCGGAGGGCTAGAAGCTCAGTGCGACGGCGGCGAGCACGGCCCAGGCGAGCATCGCCAGGCCGGTGTCGCGCAACGCCGGGATCAGCGCCCGGCCCTGCTGCCCGCCGCCGACCGCGCGGACCGACTTCAGTAGCAGCGGCGCCGTCACCAGCGTGATCAGGACCAGCGGCCGGAAGACGCCGAGCACGATGCTCAGCACGTACGGCACCGCGAGCAGGACCAGGTACAGCCGTCGCGTGCCGGAGTCGCCGAGACGGGTGGCCAGGGTGCGCTTGCCGGACTCGATGTCGGTCGGGATGTCACGCAGGTTGTTGGCCGTCAGGACCGCCGTGGAGAAGCTGCCGACGGCGACCGCGCACGCCAGCGCGGCCCAGCTGACCCGGCCCGCCTGCACGTACACCGTGCCCAGCACGCCGGCCAGGCCGAAGAAGACGAACACGGCGATCTCGCCGAAACCGTAGTACCCGTAGGGCTTCTTGCCGCCGGTGTAGAACCAGGCGCCGAGGATGCACAGCGCGCCCATCACCAGCAGCCACCAGTGCCCGCTGCTGACGACGAGCACGAGCCCCAGCACCCCGGCCAAGCCCAGCGAAACCAGCGCGGCGGCCAGCACGGCCTTCGGCTTGGCGACCCCCGAACCGACCAGCCGCAGCGGGCCGACGCGGTTCTCGTCGGTGCCGCGGATGCCGTCGGAGTAGTCGTTGGCGTAGTTGACGCCGACGATGAGCGAGAGGGAGACGAGCAGCGCCAGCGCCGAGCGCCACCACGAGAACGCGTCCAGCGCGATCGCCGCGCCGACGCCCGCCACCACCGGGGCCACCGCGTTCGGCAGCGTCCGGGGCCGCGCCCCCTCGATCCACTCGTTCACTGTCGCCATGGGCGTCATTCAACGCCATGTCGATCAGTGCCCGGCGGTCAGTCCGTGGTCGGCAGCTGCCAGGTGAGCTGGCCGCTGTTGGGGTCGGCTCCGGGGCCGTCGGCCAGGGCCGCACCGGCCGGCAGGAGGATCCCCAAAGCGACAGCTGTGCCGATCAGAGCGGTGCGAATCCAGCGTGTCATGGTGCGTAGCCAAGCGGGTGCACGGCGTACGTGTCAACGAAGTGCGGCCATTCAGCCGCGCAAACCCGACTCAAGTCGCTGTTTCACGGCCGCGCGGTCGATCTTTCCCGGACCGCGAAGTGGCAGGTCAGCGGCGTATTCGACGCGTTTCGGGGTTGCCGCCGCACCGAGTTCGGCCCGGACCGCCGCGCGCAGTTCGTCCGCTTCGCGCGGTCCACCTTCCGGGACGACGAGCGCCACGACGGCCTCGCCCCACTCCTGGTCCGGCAGGCCGACGACGCACGCGTCGCGGACGCCCGGCTGGGCGGTCAGCACGCGCTCGATCGCGTTCGCCGAGACCTTCACGCCGCCGGTGTTGATCATGTCGTCGGCGCGGCCGAGGACCTCGACGCGGCCGTCGTCGTGACGAACCCCACGGTCGGACGTCGTGAACCAGCCGCCGTCGAACGACTCCGCCGTCAGCTCCGGCTGCCGCCGGTAGCCGTGGGCGAGGACGTCGCCGGCGATGCGGATCCGGTCGCCCTCGACGTCGACGCGGACGCCGTCGAGGGGAAAGCCGTCGTAGACGCAGCCGCTCGCCGTCTCGCTCATGCCGTACGCGGGCACGATCCGGACCCCGGCGTCGGCCGCGCGCTCGCGCAGGGCCGCCGACGTCGCCGCCGCGCCGACCACGATCGCGTCGAACGTCTTCGCCGCGGCCAGGCCGGCGCCGCCGTCGTCGTCGAGCAGCCGGACCAGCTGGGTCGGTACCAGCGCCGTGTACCGCGGGCCGCCGGTGAGCTTCGCCGCCGCGGCCGCGAAGTCGTCCGGGCGGAAGCCGGTGCCGGTCAGGAACGTCGGCTCGGTGCCCGCCAGCAGCGACCGGACCAGTACCTGCAGCCCGCCGATGTAGTGCGCCGGCGTCGCCAGGAGCCAGTGGCCGGGGCCGCCGAGACGGACGTGCGTGGCCTCGGCGGACGCGGTCAGCGCGCGGGCCGAGAGCAGCACGCCCTTGGGCGCGCCGGTCGAGCCCGAAGTGGCGATGACCACGGCGGTGTCCGGCTCGGCGGGCTCGTCCGGCGCCATCGCGTCACGCAGCGCCGGGTCGGTGAACGGCAGCACGGCCGGGCCGCCGTCCAGCGCGGCCGCGAGGGCTTCCTTGAGCGCGACCAGCGCGGACGGCGATCCGTCGAGGTGGTGAGGGCGCAGCTCAGTAGTAATAGGGGACGTCCTTGAAGTCGGGGTCGCGCTTCTGGAGGAACGCGTCACGGCCTTCGACGGCCTCGTCCTGCATGTACGCCAGGCGGGTGGTCTCGCCGGCGAACAGCTGCTGGCCGACCATGCCGTCGTCGGTGAGGTTGAACGCGTACTTGAGCATCCGCTGCGCCGTCGGCGACTTGCGGGTGATCTCCCACGCCCAGGTCAAGGCTTCTTTTTCCAGGTCGGCGTGCGGGACGACGGCGTTGACCGCGCCCATCGCGTGCATCTGCTCGGCGGAGTACTCGCGGCCGAGGAAGAAGATCTCGCGGGCGAACTTCTGGCCGACCATCTTCGCCAGGTAGGCCGAGCCGTAGCCGCCGTCGAACGAGCCGACGTCGGCGTCGGTCTGCTTGAACTTCGCGTGCTCGGCCGAGGCGAGCGTGAGATCGCACACGACGTGCAGGGAGTGCCCGCCGCCCGCGGCCCAGCCCGGCACGACCGCGATCACGGGTTTCGGCAGGAACCGGATCAGCCGCTGGACCTCGAGGATGTGCAGCCGGCCGGCCCGCGCGGGGTCCACCGTGTCGGAGGTCTCGCCGCTCGCGTACTGATAGCCGGAGCGTCCGCGAATACGCTGGTCACCACCGGAGCAGAACGCCCACCCGCCGTCCTTGGGCGAGGGGCCGTTGCCGGTGAGCAGGACGCAGCCGACGTCCGAGCTCATCCGGGCGTGGTCGAGCGCCCGGTAGAGCTCGTCGACGGTGTGCGGCCGGAAGGCGTTGCGGACCTCCGGACGGTCGAACGCGATGCGCACCACGCGCTTGCCGCCGCGGTTCTCAGCGGAACGGTGGTAGGTGATGTCGGTGAAGGCGAAACCTTCGACCTCGGTCCACGCGGCGGGGTCGAACAGCTCGGAAACTCGGGCGTCATCCACGTTTGGGAGAATAGGACCTGTGGACATGTGCGATGAGTCTGGAGCCTGCCGGTGAACCCTTCCACCGCGCAGGCCAGGGTGATCGTCGACGAACTCGTCCGCAACACCGTTTCGCACGTCGTCCTCTGCCCGGGCTCCCGCAACGCGCCGCTGTCGATCGCGCTGTATGACGCGGCGGCGGCCGGGAAGCTCCAGCTCCACGTCCGCATCGACGAGCGCGGGGCCGCGTTCCTCGCGCTCGGCATCGCCGCGCGCACCGGCAGACCGGTGGCCGTGCTCTGCACGTCCGGCACCGCGGCCGCGAACTTCCACCCCGCCGTCCTGGAAGCCGACCGCGCCGGGGTCCCGCTGATCGTGCTGACCGCCGACCGGCCGCCCGAGCTGCGCGCGGCCGGGGCGTCGCAGGTCATCGACCAGCACCAGCTCTACGGGGACGCCGCCCGCTACTTCGACGAGCTGGCCGTCGCCGAGCGGCGGGCCGGTCAGAACTCGTACTGGCGCAGCCAGATCTGCCGGGCGTGGAACGCCGCCTACGGCGAGTGGCGTTGCGGCCCGGTCCACCTGAACATCCCGTTCCGCGAGCCTTTGGTGCCGGACCTGGACGACGACGGCGAGTGGTACGAGTCGCTGGACGGCCGTCCCGACGGCTCCCGCTGGACCGAGCTGCCCGACTTCGGCGCGCTGCCGTCGTTCGTCGTGCCCTCGGCGCGGCACGGCCTGGTCATCGCGTGCGACACCGGCGTCCAGGCGGCCAGCGAGTGGGCCGAGCAGCACGGCTGGCCGGTCGTGTCGGAGACGGGCGGGCTCGGCCTGTCGGGCGGCACGGCGATCTCGTCCGGCGCGTGGCTGCTCGGCGTCGAGGAGTTCATCGCGAAGCACAAGCCGGAGCAGGTGCTCTGCCTCGGCCGGCCGACGGTGTTCCGGCAGATCCAGAAGGTGATCTCGGACCCGTCGGTCGAGGTCCTGCTGGTGCGCCCGGACTCGGACTGGCCGGCGCCCGCGCACAACGTCCGGCAGGTCGGGCAGTGGTTCGACGAGCCGACCAAGCCGGCCGACCCGGAGTGGCTGGCGAGCTGGCGCCGGGCGGACGCGGCGGCGTCGTCGGCGGTCGCGTCGGTGCTGGACGCGGAGGCGTGGCCGTCCGGGCTGCGCGTCGCGTCGGAGCTGGTGGACGCGCTGCCGGCGGACTCGCTGCTGGTGGTCGGCTCGTCCAACCCGACCCGGGACGTCGCGCTGGCCGGCCGGCTGCGCCCGGACGTCCTGGTGCACCGCAACCGCGGGGTCGCGGGCATCGACGGCACGGTCTCGACGGCGATCGGCGCGGCGTACGTCCACCGCGGGCCGTCGTACGCGCTGCTGGGCGACCTGACGTTCTTGCACGACGCGTCGGGCCTGCTGACCGGCCCGGCCGAGCAGCGCCCCGATCTGACGATCGTGGTCTGCAACGACGACGGCGGCGGGATCTTCTCGCTGCTGGAGCAGGGTGCGCCTGAGCACGCGGCGAGCTTCGAGCGGGTCTTCGGCACGCCACACGGCGCCGACCTGGGCGCGTTGTGCGCCGGCTACCGCGTCCCGCACGTCGTCGCGGAGACGCTGACGGAGTTCCGCGCGGCCCTGCGGCCGGCGCCGGGGCTGCGGGTCGTGGAGGTGCGGGTGGACCGGTCGCGGCACCGCGACCTGCACGGCCGGTTGCGGTCCGCGGTCAGCGCGGCCGTCTCGGCGGTCTGATCCCGGAGCTTTCACGTGAAAGCTCCGCCTCGGGGCCGCCGGTCAACCGCTTTCCGGGTGTGATTCCAGCAGGCAAGATCCTCCCTTCGGCCGTTCCTGGGTGCTTCCTGGCTGGCTACGTTCGAGCGCGCTGAACCTCACCCGTTGGAGGGATTCGAATGCGTGCAAGAACGCGCACCGGCTTCGGTGCGCTCGCGGCCGGCGTCGTCTCGGTGCTGCTCGCCGGCACCGCTTCCGCGGCCCCCGCGCCGGGCGCTCCCGGTGCCGGCGACCCCTACTACCCGAACGCCGGCAACGGCGGCACGGACGTGCTCCACTACGACATCCGCCTGACCTACCAGCCGGCGACCGACGTCCTCGCGGGCACGACGACGCTGCTGCTCACCGCCACGCAGGACCTCTCGCGGTTCGATCTCGACTTCGCGCTGAAGGCGTCGAGCGTGCGCGTGAACAACCGGCCCGCGCAGTTCGCGAACCAGACCGGCAACGGCGAGCTCGTCGTCACCCCGGCGCAGCCGCTGCTCAAGGGGCAGACCGCGACCGTCGTCGTCGCCTACTCGGACACGCCGTCGACCGAGACGGTGGACGGCATCAACGCCTGGAAGAAGGGCTCGTTCGGCGCGCTCGGCATCGACGAGCCGCAGAGCTCGGCGTGGTGGTTCCCGGCCAACGACCACCCGACCGACAAGGCGACCTACGACGTCACGATCGAGGCCCCGGACGACAACGTCGCCATCTCCAACGGCTCGCTCGTGCGCACGACGAAGAGCCGCGCCGGCTGGACCCGCTGGCAGTGGCGCAGCACGAAGCCGCAGGCCACGTACCTGACGTCGTTCATCGTCGGCAAGTACGAGCTCAACCAGTCGACGACGCCGGACGGCAAGCCATTCATCACGGCGTACGGCAGCGACCTGGGCGACTCGCTGTACGCGGCGAAGGCCAGCGTCGAGCGCACGCCGGAGATCGACGAGTTCCTGGCGACCCAGTTCGGCCCGTTCCCGTTCGAGGCCGAGGGCGGCGTCGTCACCAGCGGCATCACGTTCTCCCTGGAGAACCAGACGCGGCCGACGTACGGCGCCCGGAACTTCCGCGCGGGTTCGAACACGACGTTGATCGCGCACGAGAACGCCCATCAGTGGTTCGGGGACAACGTCTCGTTGGGCCGGTGGAGCGACATCTGGCTCAACGAGGGCTTCGCGTCGTACGCGGAGTGGCTGTGGTCGGAGCACGAGGGCGAGGGGACGGTCGCGGAGCTGGCGCAGTACACGTACGACTCGAACCCGGCTGATGGCGACCTGTGGAAGGTCGTGCCGGCTGACCCTGGTGCCGACAACCAGTTCGACAACGCCGTTTACGACCGGGGTGCGCTCGCCCTGCAGGCGCTGCGGACCGCTGTCGGTGACTCGGCGTTCTTCAAGATCCTTCAGACCTGGCAGGTGCAGAAGGCCGGGTCGTCCGGGCGGATCCTGGAGTTCATCGCGCTGGCCGAGAAGATCTCGGGGAAGCCGCTGCACGATCTGTTCCAGACTTGGCTGTACACGGCTGGTAAGCCGTCCGTGGGCCCGAACGGGGCTGCTGTTGCGGCTCGCTTCGCTGCCCCCGTGAAACCGCTTTCGTACGACCAGATCCAGGCGAACCACCGGAACCTCGCCGCGGAACACGCGGGGTAGCCGCTACGCTCGCGGCGTGAGCACGAGAGGTGAGCGGGTGAGGCGCGTCGGGTGGTGGGCTGCCCTCGGCGTTGCCTCGCTCCTCACCGTCATGTGCGTTTGCCTGCTCTTCGCGGCCATTCGCAACGATGGTGCTATCTCTGCCCAGCTGGGGACGGCTAACGCGACGGTCGACTCGGTCGCCTTCGACCGCACGATCATCCACTTCGAGACGCCGGATGGGATTGTGCACAGTCCGGCCAATGGGGTCCTCTACCCGGATGGGTTGGCTGCTGGGCAGCTTGTTCGGATCGAGTACGACGCTTCTGATCCCGAGTTGGCTCGGGTTGCTGGGCGGTCTGCCACTTTGACTTTGCTGCCGTTGGGGAGCTTTGTGTTCTTCACTTGGCTGGTGGCTGGGCCGTTGCTTTGGTGGATTCGGCGGGTTGACAAGCGGGCTTTGGTTGCTGTTTGACCTGGGGTTTTGTTGTCTTCCCCGCTCCTCGTCTTTGATTGTTCAACACCGGAGACCCGGCCTCAAGGGCGCCTTCGGCGTCGCTTCGCGATGAGCTTCGCTCACCCTTGACCCCGGGTCTCCGGTGCTGACTGATGCTGGGACGAGGTTCGGGGGAGGTCTAGGGCTGTTCTTGGTTAAGTTGTGTGGTCGGGCTGCGGTTACGCGTGCTCGATTTGGCAGGTCAGCTCACGTTTGGTGCCTCGCGCCCGCCTTCGGCGGGTACCCGCGTGAGTTTGGCCTAGCCCGGCCCTCTCGGCGGTCGCCCGCCTTCGGCGGGCACCCGCGAGAGTCGAGCCGGCCTCGCCTTCGGCGGGCAGCCGCGTGAGTCGACTCAGCTCGCCGTCGGCGCCCCCGCCCGCCTTCGGCGGACACTCGCGTGAGTCGGCCCGCCCCGCACTTCGGCGCTCACCCCTCGGCGGGCGGGACCGCTCAGCCCGCGTGGGCCGTCTCCTGCCACCAGCCCAACACCTCGTCCGCCACCCCCGGGGCCGCCACCAGCAGCCCGTCCGTCGGCAACGCTGTGTCCTCGCCGTGCTTGTCCAACACCACCGCGCCCGCCTCGATCGCCATTGCCACCGAGCCCGCCACGTCCCACTCGTGGTAGCTGTGCAGCACCGCCGCCGCCGCGTGGCCCAGTGCCACCTGCGCTATCGACAACGCCGCCGAGCCCAGCACCCGGACACCCGCGTGCGCCGCCGCTGCTCGCTCGATGAAGCCGCCCATTCCCGGCCATGGTCCGCGGCGGGCGAACTCCGTGCACACCAGTGCTCCCGCTGTTGCGCAGCGGTCCACCAGCTGGACCGGCTTGCCGTTCGCTCGGGCTCCTCGGCCGCGTGCGGCCGCGTAGATCTGGGCTCGGTACGGGTCCGCCACCACCCCCACCACCGGGCCGGCCACGTCCACCAGCGCCAAGCTGTACGCGCACCAGGGCACTCCCGCCACGTAGTTCGCCGTTCCGTCGACCGAGTCGACCACCCAGCGGTACTCCGCGACGTCCGCTCCGTGGTCCGCGCCGAACTCGTGGCCGACCACCGGGATGCCCGGGAACTCCGCCGTCAGCACGCGCCTGGTGTGGCGCTCCAGGATGCGGTCGGTGTCGGTGACCCAGTCGAAGGGCGAGTCGAGCGTCGACGGGTGGGCGCCGCGGCCGGCGGTCGCGGTGATCACGTCGGTGGCGTCGTTGGCCAGCCGCCCGGCCACTTCGAGCGCCCTCGACAGCAGGCCGGGCTCGACGGGCCGCGGCGGCCGGGAGGACAAGAGGGTCATGCCTGCTTAGTCTGGGCCCCGCTGGTTTCCGGGACACGACCTTGAGATGACATGTCGTAGCCGATCTGTTCCGGCAGCGTTGGCCGCCGTGTCACACGAGCGCCAGGAACGGGTGCGATCGTCCAAGACGTGCGAGTCGCCATAGTCACCGAAAGTTTCCTGCCCCAGGTGAACGGCGTGACCAACTCCGTCCTGCGGGTCGTCGAGCACCTGCGCGAACGCGCCCACGACGTGCTGATCATCGCCCCCGGGCCCGGCCCGGACTCCTACCGCGGCGCCCCGGTCGTGCGGATCCCCGCGCTGGACTTCCCCGGGGTCAACTCCCTGCCGATCGGCGTGCCCACGCGCACCGTGCTGAACGCGCTCGCCGCGTTCGGGCCGGACGTCGTGCACCTGGCCTCGCCGTTCGTCGTCGGCGCGCGCGGGCTGGCCGCCGCCCGGCGGCTGCGGGTGCCGTCCATCGCCGTCTACCAGACCGACATCGCCGGGTTCGCCCAGGCGTACGGCTTCGGCATCGCCGCGCGCGCCGCGTGGCGGTGGGTGCGGCGGCTGCACTCGCGGGCCGACCGGACGCTGGCCCCGTCGACCGACGCCGTCGAGCAACTCGAGCTGCACGGCGTCCCGCGCGTGCACCGGTGGGCGCGGGGTGTCGACATCGAGCGGTTCTCCCCGGACCACGCCGACGCCGCCCTGCGGGCCGAGCTGGCGCCGAACGGTGAGCTGCTCGTCGGGTTCGTCGGGCGGCTGGCGCCCGAGAAGGAGGTCGACCGGCTGGCCGCGCTCGCCGGCGTGCCCGGGATCCGGGTGGTCGTCGTCGGCGACGGCCCCGAACTCGAAAACCTGAAGGAACAGCTGCCCGGAGCGGCCTTCCTCGGCGCGAAGTACGGCGACGAGCTCTCGAAGGCGTACGCGAGCTTCGACGTCTTCGTCCACACCGGCCCGCACGAGACGTTCTGCCAGGCGGTGCAGGAGGCGATGGCGTCCGGGCTGCCGGTGCTCGCGCCGGCCGCGGGCGGCCCCAAGGACCTCGTCCTGCCCGGCCGCACCGGCTACCTGTTGCCCGCCGACCGCGAGGGCTTCGGGCCCGCGCTCGTCGAGAAGGTCGACGCCCTGCGCGACGCCGCGTTGCGCGCGCGGCTCGGCGAGAAGGCGCGCAAGGTCGTGCTGGGCCGCACCTGGCCCGCCGTCTGCCACGAGCTGCTCGGGCACTACGAAGCCGTGCGGGGCCGGGCCGCCCGCGCGGCCTGACATGCACATCGTCCAGCTCGCGAACTTCTACGGGCCGCGCTCGGGCGGGCTGCGCACGGCGCTGCACCACCTCGGCGCCGGCTACGTCGCGAGCGGCCACGCCGTGACGCTCGTCGTGCCCGGCACCCGCTACGCCGACGAGGTCCTGCCGACCGGTGTGCGCCGGTTCTCCCTGCCGGCCCCGAAGATCCCCGGCACCGGCGGCTACCGCGCCGTCGACCCCCACCGCGTCCGCGCGGTCCTGCGAAGACTCGAACCCGACCGGCTGGAGGTGTCGGACCGGTTGACGCTGCGGGGGATGGGTGGCTGGGCGCGGCGGCACGGCGTCCCGAGCACGGTCATCTCCCACGAGCGCCTCGACCGGCTGCTGGAGCAGTTCCTGCTGCCCGAGCCGGTGGCGCGCCGCGTCGCCGACGTCGCCAACCGGCGGATGGCGGCGAGCTACGACACGGTCGTCTGCACGACGGCGTTCGCGCGCGCGGAGTTCGACCGGATCGCCGCGCCGAACGTCCACCGCGTGCCGCTCGGGGTCGACCTGGCGACGTTCCGGCCGGCCATGCGTGACACCGGCTGGCGCACCGACCTGGCGTCCGGGGCAGACGCCCTGATCGTCCACTGTGGACGTCTGTCGCCGGAGAAGCACGTGGAGCGCAGCGTGGACACCGTCGCGGAGCTGACGGAGGCGGGCGCGAAGGTCCGGCTGGTCGTGGCCGGCGACGGGCCGCGCCGACGTGCGCTCGAACGCCGGGCGCGGGGGCTGCCGGTGACGTTCCTCGGGTTCCTGTCCGGCCGTGGCGACGTCGCGAGGCTGCTGGCCAGCGCGGACGTCTCCCTGGCGCCGGGGCCGCACGAAACCTTCGGGCTGGCCGCGCTGGAGGCCCTGGCTTCGGGGACACCGGTGGTGGTGTCGGCGTCGTCGGCGCTGCGGGAGATCGTCCGGCCGGGCTGTGGCGCGGCGGTGGACGACCACGCGCCCGCGTTCGCCACCGCCGTGACGAACCTCCTGGACAGCCCGGAGGACGCGCGGCGTGCGGCGGCGCGGGCGAGGGCCGAGGAGTTCACCTGGCCCGCGGCGGTGGCCGGGATGCTGGCGACGTTCCATTGAACGAACCCGACTAATCTCGACTCATGTCACGCGCAAGCCTGGACAAGGACCCGCACGAGGTCGCCGCGATGTTCGACGGCGTCGCGGACGGGTACGACCGGGCGAACTCGTTCATGACCTTCGGCTTCGACCGGCGCTGGCGCACCACCACCGCCCGCGTGCTCGACGCCCGCCGCGGCGAGAAGGTCCTGGACCTCGCCGCCGGCACCGGCGTGTCCACCGTCGAGTACGCCCGCGGGGGCGCCTGGTGCCTGGCCGCGGACTTCTCGTTCGGCATGCTCCGCGCCGGCAAGCACCGCAACGTGCCGATGGTTGCGGCCGACGCGCTCAACCTGCCGTTCGCCGACGAGAGCTTCGACGCCGTGACGATCTCCCTCGCGCTGCGCAACTTCGTCGACACGAAGGCCGCGCTCACCGAGATCGCCCGGGTGGTCAAGCCCGGCGGCCGGCTGGTGATCTGCGAGGTCTCGACGCCGCCGTTCGCCCCGATCCGGTTCATACACCGGCGGTTCATGCTGAAGCTGCTCACCTGGGTGGGCAAGCGGACGTCGTCCAACCCCGAGGCGTACTCCTACCTGGCCGAATCGATGCTGGCCTGGCCCGACCAGCGCACGCTCGGCGAGATCATCGCGAGCGCGGGCTGGACCGACGTCGAGTGGTTGAACCTCACATTCGGCGTCGTGGCGATCCACCGCGCGCGCAAGCCTGCCTAAACTCGCGCGTATGAGCCGTCGTACCGCAGACCAGGACGCCGAAGTCATCGTCGTCGGCGCCGGGCCCGCCGGATCCACCGTCGCGACCTATCTGGCGAGGGCGGGCGTCGACGTCCTGCTGCTGGAGAAGACCGAGTTCCCGCGCGAGAAGGTCTGCGGCGACGGCCTGACCCCGCGTGGCGTCAAGCAGCTGATCGACCTGGGCATCGACACGAGCGAGGACGCCGGCTGGGTGCACAGCCGCGGCCTGCGGATCCTCACCGGCGACCTGACCTTGGAGCTCGACTGGCCGGACCTGACGAGCTACCCGCCGTACGGCGTTTCCCGCACCCGTCACGACTTCGACGACCTCCTCGCGAAGCTCGCGGTGAAGGCGGGCGCGCGCCTCTACGAGCGCACCACCGTCACCAGCGCGATCACGAACGCGAGCGGGCGTGTGGTCGGCGTCGAGGCGAAGGTCGGGCCGGAGCGGACGCCGGTGAAGTACTACGCGCCGCTCGTCCTGGCCTGCGACGGCGTGTCCGCGCGGCTCGCGCTCAGCGTCGGCATCCAGAAGAACGAGAAGCGCCCGATGGGCGTCGCGGTGCGCCAGTACTACAAGAGCCCGCGCCACGACGACCCGTTCATCGAGGGCCACCTCGAGCTGTGGGACCGCTCCGACCCGCGCGACCCGAAGCTGCTGCCGGGCTACGGCTGGGCGTTCCCGCTCGGCGACGGCACGGTCAACGTCGGCCTCGGCATGCTGTCGACGTCGGCCTCGTTCCGGAACACCGACTACCGCGCGCTGCTGCGCCAGTGGCTCGACGGGACGCCGGAGGAGTGGGGCTACCGCGAGGAGAACGCGATCGGCAAGGTCGGCGGCGCCGGCCTCCCGATGGGCTTCAACCGCACCCCGCACTACCGCGACGGCCTGCTGCTGCTGGGCGACGCGGGCGGCATGGTCAGCCCGTTCAACGGCGAGGGCATCTCGGCGGCGATGGAGTCCGCGCAGATCGCGGCGGAGGTCGTCGTGCAAGCGCTTGCGCGGCGCGAGGGCCCCTCCCGGGAACGCGCCTTGGAGGCGTACCCGCGGGCGGTCCGCGAGCTGATGGGCGGCTACTACCAGCTGGGCAACGTGTTCGCGAAGATCATCGGCAAGCCGAAGATCATGCACGCGTGCACGAAGTACGGGCTGCGCATCAACAAGCTGCTGCCGCTGGTCTACAAGGGCCTGTCGGGCTGCTACGACGCCAAGGGCGGCGACGGCGTCGACCGCCTGATCTCGGCGCTGGCGAAGGCCGCTCCCAGCCCCCGCTGACGCTTCTCACCAGGGCGGCACTTTCACGTGAAAGTGCCGCCCTGCTCGCGCGCGGACACACGAGTGGACTAGCAAGTTGGCCGTGCGGTCAGTGGGATCGGTCACACGTCGCTGCCTGGATTGTCCGGCCATCGAGCGATCTGACGAGCTTTCGCGCAGGTCGCGCGCGGGCCGTCATCGGGCCGTGACAACGTTGGCGGCAGAAGTTAGGGCACCCTTATAACATGGGGGCCTAGGGACAAGAGTGTGAGTCGCGTCCTAGACTCCCCCCATGCTTTGTGAATCCCTTCACATCCGCGACGAGTGGCTTGTGAACTATTTCACAAGCAGAGCTCGGTCCAGCCACGGGCCGTAAGGAGACCCTGACCCTCGGCGGTGTGACCCAGGTCCCTTAGGGTGCCGACGAGGCCAAGCGGTTCCCCACCACACGCACAACCGCATCGGCGCGGAAAGGATGGCGAAGACCCCGTGCTGACGTTGCTGACCCGAACCGACACGGTGCAGCTGGCGCAAGAGGCCCCCAGCCTGAAGCCCTACCTGCCCATCGTGATCTTGTTCGTCCTGGCGCTCGGTTTCGCCGTGCTGTCGGTCCTGCTGGGCCCGCTCGTCGGCCCCAGCCGGTACAACAAGGCCAAGCTCTCCGCCTACGAGTGCGGCATCGAGCCGTCCCCGCAGCCGCTCGTCGGCGCCGGGCGGATGCCGGTCGCGTACTACATCACCGCGATGCTGTTCATCCTGTTCGACATCGAGATGGTCTTCCTCTACCCGTTCGCCGTGCAGGCGAACGCGCTGGGCACGTTCGGCCTGGTGGAGATCCTGCTGTTCATCGCGACGGTCGGCTTCGCGTACGCCTACGTGTGGCGGCGCGGCGGCCTGGATTGGAACTAGACCCATGGGCCTCGAAGAGAAACTCCCCAACGGCATCCTGCTGGCCAGCCTCGAAGGCCTCGTCAACTGGGCGCGCAAGAACTCGCTGTGGCCCGCGACCTTCGGCCTCGCCTGCTGCGCGATCGAAATGATGACGGTCGGCGGTTCCCGCTACGACATCGCCCGCTTCGGCATGGAGCGCTTCAGCGCGACGCCGCGGCAGGCCGACCTGATGATCGTCGCCGGGCGCGTCACGCAGAAGATGGCCCCGGTCCTGCGCCAGATCTACGACCAGATGGCCGAGCCGCGCTGGGTGCTCGCGATGGGCGTCTGCGCCTCCTCCGGCGGAATGTTCAACAACTACGCCGTGGTCCAGGGTGTCGACCACATCGTGCCGGTCGACATGTACCTGCCCGGTTGCCCGCCGCGGCCGGAGATGCTGCTGGACGCGATCCTCAAGCTGCACGCCAAGATCCAGGACGAGCCGATCAACGCCCGCCGCGCCGCCATCCGCGCCGCCAGCGGGGCGCGCACCGAGCTCGTCGCGTCGTCGATCAAGTACGCGAAGAAGTAGAGCGATGACTGAGAACCCCCAACCCGGCGAAGAGCAGTCGAGCGCCGAGCGAGCCGAGACCGGCCTGACGGCGAAGGGGCCGGGCGCGGCCGAACCGGTCGTCACCGGCCGCGAACGCCAGGGCATGTTCGGTGTCCACGGCACCGGCGACACCTCCGGCTACGGCGGCGTCCGGCTCCCGGCCTACAGCCCCGCGCCGGCCGAGCGCCCGTACGGCGGCTGGTTCGACCAGTTCGCCGACGAGTTCTACGCGGCGCTGGCCGACCACAAGATCCCCGCCGAGTCGATCCTGCAGACGACGGTCGACCGCGGCGAGATCACCTTCTACGTCGACCGCGAGAAGCTGGCGGAGATCGCGAAGGTCCTGCGCGACGACGGCGGTCTGCGCTTCGAGCTGCTGTCCTCGGTGTCCGGTGTGGACTACGGCGTCGACGTCCCGCAGCGGCTGCACTCGGTGTACCACTTCACGTCGCTGACCTACCGCCGCCGGATCCGCCTCGAGGTCACCCTCGACGTCGAGGACCCGCACGTGCCGTCGCTGGTCGGGATCTACCCGACGGCGGACTGGCAGGAGCGCGAGACCTGGGACATGTTCGGCATCGTCTACGACGGTCACCCGGCCCTGACCCGCATCCTCATGCCGGACGACTGGGACGGCCACCCCCAGCGCAAGGACTACCCGCTCGGCGGGATCCCGGTCGAATACAAGGGCGCGGAGATCCCGCCGCCGGACCAGCGGAGGTCGTACTCGTGAGCACCGAGAACCTGTCCGACGTCACCACGGGCACGTCGACCACCGAGACCGGCAGCGACAGCACCGACGACGTCAACTACGCCGATTCCCGTGACACCACCGAAGGCCGCGTCTACTCGGTCTCCGGCGGCGACTGGGACGACGTCATCGCCGACGCGGCGCACGACGAGCGCATGGTCATCAACATGGGCCCGCAGCACCCGTCGACGCACGGCGTGCTCCGGCTCGTGTTGGAGATGGAGGGCGAGACCGTCACGCAGCTGCGGTCGGTCATCGGCTACCTCCACACCGGCATCGAGAAGAACTGCGAGTACCGGACCTGGACCCAGGGCGTCACCTTCGTGACGCGCATGGACTACCTGGCCCCGCTTTCGACGGAGATGGCGTACTGCCTCGGCGTCGAGAAGCTGCTGCAGATCGAGGCCCCGCGCCGCGCGCAGCTGCTGCGCGTGCTGCTGCTGGAGATCAACCGGATCGGCTCGCACCTGGTCTACATCGCCACCGGCGGCATGGAGCTCGGCGCCACCACCGCGATGACGCTCGGTTTCCGCGAGCGCGAAGAGGTGCTGCACCTGCTGGAGCACCTGACCGGCCTGCGGATGAACCACGCGTTCATCCGCCCCGGCGGCCTCGCGCAGGACATGCCGGCGGACTACCGCGAGAAGGTCACCGAGTTCGTCAAGACGATGAAGCAGCGCCTTCCGCTGTACGACAAGCTGTTCACCGGTCAGCCGATCTGGCGCAACCGGCTGAAGGGCGTCGGCTACCTGCCGGTCGACGCGTGCCTCGCGCTCGGCGTCACCGGCCCGGTGCTGCGGTCCGCCGGCCTCCCGTGGGACCTGCGCAAGACCGAGCCGTACTCCTGCTACGACGAGTTCGACTTCGACGTGCCCGTGGACAACGGCGCCGACTGCTGGTCGCGCTACCTGATCCGCGTCCACGAGATGCACGAGAGCCTCAAGATCATCGAGCAGTGCCTCGAGAAGCTCGAGCCGGGCCCGGTCATGGTCGAGGACAAGAAGATCGCGTGGCCCGCGCAGCTGTCCATCGGCAGCGACGGCATGGGCAACTCGCTCGAGCACGTCAAGAAGATCATGGGCCAGTCGATGGAGTCCCTGATCCACCACTTCAAGCTGGTCACCGAGGGCTTCAAGGTGCCGGCCGGGCAGGTCTACACCTCGGTCGAGTCGCCGCGCGGCGAGCTGGGCGCGCACCTGGTGTCCGACGGCGGCACCCGGCCGCTGCGGGTCCACGTGCGCGAACCGAGCTTCGTGAACCTGCAGTCGATGCCCGCAATGGCCGAAGGCGGCCTGGTCGCGGACGTGATCGCCGCGATCGCCTCGATCGACCCCGTCATGGGGGGAGTGGACCGATGACCACAGCAGTTCCCGAGCCGGGCTCGAAGGACGCCGCGACGACGTACGCGGCGGCCGGCCCGGACACCGATGTCGTCGCCATCGCGCCGGACCCGGCCGTGGCGGCCGGCATCATCACCGAGACGCCCCTCGAGGACATCTTCGACGCGGACATCCACGCGAAGGCCCAGGAGCTCATCGCGCGCTACCCGCAGTCCCGCTCGGCGCTGCTGCCGATGCTGCACCTCGTGCAGTCAGTGCAGGGGTACGTCAGCCAGGAGGGCATCGCGTTCTGCGCGAAGCAGCTCGACCTGTCCGACGCCGAGGTCAGCGCGGTCGCGACGTTCTACACGATGTACAAGCGCAAGCCGTGCGGCGAGCACCTCGTGAGCGTCTGCACCAACACGCTCTGCGCGGCCATGGGCGGCGACGCGATCTACAAGCGCCTCCAGACGCACCTGGGTTCCGAGGACGCCCCGCTGGGGCACAACGAAACCGCGGGCACGCCGAACGAGCCGGGCTCGATCACCCTCGAGCACGCCGAGTGCCTCGCGGCCTGCGACCTCGCACCGGTCATCCAGGTCGACTACGAGTACTTCGACAACCAGACCGAGGACAAGGCCGTCGCGCTCGTCGACGCGCTGCAGGCGGGCAAGAAGCCGGCCCCGACGCGCGGCGCGCCGCTGTCGAGCTTCAAGAGCGCCGAGCTGCAGCTCGCCGGGTTCTTCCCGGAGAACGAGTCGGCCTACCGCCGGGACGTCGACGGCCCGTCGCAGGCCGTCGAGACGCTGCGGGGCGCGAAGCTCGCGCAGGACCGCGGCTGGGTCGCCCCGGTGGCTCAGGACGTTCCCCTGCCGGAAGTGGAGAAGAAGTAATGGCTGACCCCATCACTCCGGTCCTCACGAAGCGCTGGCTGTCCCCGAACTCCTGGCAGATCGGGACGTACGAGGCACTCGAGGGCTACACCGCCGTCCGCAAGGCCCTGGCCGGGACGCCGGAGCAGCTCGTCCAGCTGGTCAAGGACTCCGGCCTGCGCGGCCGCGGCGGCGCGGGCTTCCCGGCCGGCATCAAGTGGTCGTTCATGCCGCCGAACTTCGACAAGCCGCACTACCTGGTGATCAACGCCGACGAGGGCGAACCCGGGACGTGCAAGGACATCCCGCTGATGATGGCGGACCCGCACTCGCTCATCGAGGGCTGCATCATCGCCTCGTACGCGATGCGGTCCAACCACTGCTTCATCTACGTCCGCGGCGAGGCGCTGCACTGCATCCGCCGCCTCAACGCGGCCGTGCGCGAAGCCGAAGCAGCGGGCTACCTGGGCGAGAACATCCTCGGCTCCGGCTTCGACCTCAAGATCACCGTGCACGCCGGTGCGGGCGCGTACATCTGCGGCGAAGAGACGGCGCTGCTCGACTCGCTGGAAGGCCGTCGTGGCCAGCCGCGGCTCAAGCCGCCGTTCCCCGCGGCCGCCGGCCTCTACGCCGCGCCGACCACGGTCAACAACGTCGAGACCATCGCGAGCGCGCCGTTCATCGTCAACGGCGGCTCCAGCTGGTTCCGCGAGATGGGCCGCGAGAAGTCGCCCGGCCCGAAGATCTACTCGATCTCCGGCCACGTCGAGAAGCCTGGCCAGTACGAGTGCCCGCTCGGCACCACGCTGCGCGAGCTGCTCGACATGGCGGGCGGCATGAAGGACGGCGTCCCGCTCAAGTTCTGGACCCCGGGCGGCTCCTCCACCCCGATGTTCACCGCCGAACACCTCGACGTTCCCCTGGACTTCGAGGGCGCGGCGGAAGCGGGCTCCATGCTCGGCACCACCGCCGTCCAGGTCTTCAACGAGACCGTGTCGGTGCCCTGGGCCGTGATGAAGTGGACCCAGTTCTACGAGCACGAGTCCTGCGGCAAGTGCACGCCGTGCCGCGAAGGCACGTACTGGCTGGCGCAGATCCTCGAGCGCATGGTCGAGGGCCACGGCACCGAGGAGGACATCGACACCCTCCTCGACGTCTGCGACAACATCCTCGGCCGGTCGTTCTGCGCCCTCGGCGACGGCGCGGTGTCGCCGATCCAGAGCGGCATCAAGTACTTCCGCGAGGAGTTCCTCGCGCTGTGCGAAGCGAACCGGCACGAACAGACCAAGCCCGAACTCGTGGGAGCGCAGGCATGACTATCGCGCCCGACAAGCCCGAGACCACCGAGACGCCGGTCCCCGAAGGCCACGTCAAGCTGGTCATCGACGGCGAAGAGGTCATCGCCCCCAAGGGCGAGCTCCTCATCCGCACGGCCGAACGCCTCGGCACGGTCATCCCGCGGTTCTGCGACCACCCCCTCCTCGACCCGGCCGGCGCCTGCCGCCAGTGCCTGGTCGAGGTCGAGATGGGCGGCCGGCCGATGCCGAAGCCGCAGGCGTCCTGCACGATGACCGTCGCCGACGGCATGGTCGTCAAGACGCAGCTGACGTCGGCGGTCGCGGACAAGGCCCAGCAGGGTGTGATGGAGCTGCTGCTCATCAACCACCCCCTGGACTGCCCGATCTGCGACAAGGGCGGCGAGTGCCCGCTGCAGAACCAGGCGCTGGCCCACGGCCGCGCGGAGTCGCGGTTCGTCGACACGAAGCGGACGTTCCCGAAGCCGCTGCCGATCTCGACGCAGGTGCTGCTGGACCGCGAGCGCTGCGTGCTCTGCCAGCGCTGCACCCGGTTCTCCCGCGAGATCGCCGGCGACCCGTTCATCGAGCTCCTCGAACGCGGCGCCCACCAGCAGATCGGCACCGCGGAAACGGCGGACGTGCTGGACCTGGCCTCGCGGACGACGTCCGGCCAGCCGTTCCAGTCCTACTTCTCCGGCAACGTCATCCAGATCTGCCCGGTCGGTGCTTTGACGAGCGCCGCCTACCGGTTCCGCTCGCGCCCGTTCGACCTGGTGTCCTCGCCGAGCGTCTGCGAGCACTGCTCCTCCGGCTGCGCCGAGCGCACCGACTTCCGGCGCGGCAAGGTCCAGCGCAAGCTGGCCGGCGACGACCCGGAAGTCAACGAAGAGTGGATCTGCGACAAGGGCCGGTTCGCCTTCCGCTACACCGGCGCCGAGGACCGCATCCGGCGTCCGCTGGTCCGCAACCGCGAGACCGGTGAGCTGGAAGAGGCGTCCTGGACCGACGCGCTGCGCGCCGCGGCCGAGGGCCTCACCGCGGCCCGGTCGAACGGCGGCGTCGGCGTCCTGCCCGGTGGCCGGCTGACCGTCGAGGACGCCTACGCGTACTCGAAGTTCGCCCGCGTCGCCCTGCAGACCAACGACGTCGACTTCCGCGCCCGCCCGCACTCGGCCGAGGAGCTGGCCTTCATCACCTCGCACGTCGTGGGCGTGACCCCGGAATCGGGGGTCACCTTCGGCGAGCTCGAGCGGGCCCGCACGGTCCTGTGCGTCGCCTTCGAGCCCGAGGACGAAGCCCCGATCGTGTTCCTGCGGCTGCGCAAGGCGGCCCGCAAGCACCGCACCCGGGTCGTCCACTTGGGACAGTGGACGACGTCGTCGGTGCGCAAGACGTTCGGCGAGCTGCTCGCCTGCGTCCCCGGCCAGGAGGCCGCGGCCGTCGAAGGCATCGCCAAGCACGCGCCGGACCTCGACGAGGCCCTGCGCGGCGAGAACGCGGTCGTCCTGGTCGGCGAGCGCGCCGCCCAGGTGCCCGGCCTGTTCTCCGCGCTGCACGACCTGGTCGAGCGCACCGGCGTCCGGCTCGCGTGGATCCCGCGCCGAGCGGGTGACCGCGGTGCGCTGGCCACCGGCTGCGTGCCGACGCTGCTGCCGGGCGGGCACCGGGTGGGCGACGACGCCGCGCGCGTCGCCGTCGAAAACGCCTGGGGCGTCCCGATCCCGGCCGCGCCGGGCCGCGACACCACCGGCATCCTGCAGGCCGCTTCGAGCCGTGAGCTGGGCGGCCTGGTCGTCGGCGGGGTCGACCCGTACGACCTGCCGGACCCGGACCTCGCGCTGCGCGCGCTGGACGGCGCCGGCTTCGTCGTCAGCCTCGAGCTCCGCCACAGCGCGGTGACCGAGCGCGCGGACGTCGTGCTCCCGGTGGCGGCGTCGGACGAGAAGTCCGGCAGCTACCTCAACTGGGAGGGCCGCACCCGCCCGTTCGACACGACCATCGAAGGCACCGGCGCCCTGCCGGACTGCCGGGTGCTCGACACGCTCGCCGTCGAGATGGACGCCGACCTGTTCACGCAGACGCCGGCCGCCGCCCGCGGCGACTTCGAGAAGCTCGGCCCGGCCTCGACGCTGCGCTGGGGTCCGGTGGAAGCGGCGACCGGCGGGGCGACCGCGGCTCCCGCGGCCGGCCAGGCGGTCCTGTCGACCTGGCGCCAGCTCATCGACAACGGGTCCCTGCAGGACGGCGAGCCGCACCTCAAGGGCACCCAGCGCACGCCGGTCGCGCGGTTGTCCGCGAAGACCGCGGAAGGGCTGGGCGTCACCGTGAAGGTGAGCACCGAACGCGGCGCGATCACGCTGCCGGTGGAGATCGCGGACCTGCCCGACGGCGTCGTGTGGCTGCCGGGCAACTCCGACGGCTCCGCCGTGTTCAAGACGCTCGGCGCCGGGCACGGCGCCGTCGTGAACCTCGCTGGGGGTGAACTGTGACTCCGATGCTGACCGAAGCGGCCGTGGGCAGCGTCCCCGACGCGGCGACGCGGGCGGCGCTGCTGGCGGACGACCCGTTGTGGCTGATCCTGATCAAGTGCGTGGTCATCCTGCTGATCGGGCCGATCATGACGATCTTCCTGATCGTCTGGGAGCGCAAGGCGGTCGGCCGGATGCAGAACCGGCCCGGCCCCAACCGGGTCGGCCCGGGCGGCTACCTGCAGTCCCTGGCGGACGCGATCAAGCTGCCGTTCAAGGAACAGATCATCCCGGACACGGCCGACCGCAAGGTGTACTTCCTCGCGCCGGTCATGTGCGTGGTGCCGTCGCTGATCGCGCTGTCGGCCATCCCGTTCGGGCCGGTCGTCTCGATCTTCGGCGAGCGGACCGTGCTCCAGCTGCTCGACCTGCCGGTCAGCGCGCTGGTGATCCTGGCCTGCTCCTCGATCGGCGTCTACGGCATCGTGCTCGCGGGCTGGTCGTCCGGCTCGCCGTACCCGCTGCTCGGCGGCATGCGCAGCGCGGCGCAGGTGATCTCCTACGAGATCGCGATGGGCCTCTCGATCGTCGCGGTGATCCTGCAGGCCGGGTCGCTGAACCTGGCCGACATCGTCGGCGCGCAGCACAAGGTGTGGTTCCTCTACCTGGTCCCGAGCTTCGTGATCTACCTGATCTCGATGGTCGGCGAGACCAACCGGGCCCCGTTCGACCTCCCCGAGGCCGAGTCGGAGCTGGTCGGCGGCTTCCACACCGAGTACAGCTCGATGAAGTTCGCGATGTTCTTCCTCGCCGAGTACGTCAACATGGTGATCGTCTCGGCGTTCGCGACGACGCTGTTCCTCGGCGGCTGGATGGCCCCGTGGCCGCTGTCGCTGATCGGGAACAACGTCCTCAACACCGGCTGGTGGCCGGTGCTGTGGTTCTTCGCGAAGATGTTCATCCTGCTCTTCGGGTTCATCTGGCTGCGCGGCACGCTGCCCCGCCTGCGCTACGACCAGTTCATGCGCCTGGGCTGGAAGGTCCTGGTCCCGCTGAACCTCGTGTGGATCATCATGGTGACCTTCGCGAAGGTCATCGCCTGGAACACCGCGTCCATCATCATCGCCGCGGTCGCCATCTTCATCGTCGTCGCCCTGTTCTTCTACGTCCGCGCCGCGGGCCGCGAAGAGGAGAGCGAGACCGTGCCGGTGACCGGTGGCGGTTTCCCGGTCCCGCCGCTGGACCTCAAGGTCCCGCAGACCACCCCGCGTCAGAAGGCCCTGGCCAAGGCCGAGGCGAAGGCGGCCCGCCGCAAGCCGGCGGCCGTCGGTACCGCACAGGAAGGAGCGCAAGATGGGGTTTCTTGATCCCGTCAAGGGCTTCGGCGTCACCTTCGGGATGATGTTCAAGAAGGTCGCCACCGAGGAGTACCCGGAGGCCGGCGCGCCGGCCGCGCCGCGGTACCACGGCCGGCACCAGCTGAACCGCCACCCGGACGGCCTCGAGAAGTGCGTCGGCTGCGAGCTGTGCGCGTGGGCGTGCCCGGCGGACGCGATCTTCGTCGAGGGCGGTGACAACACCGAGGAGGCCCGGTTCTCGCCGGGCGAGCGGTACGGCGCGGACTACCAGATCAACTACCTGCGCTGCATCGGCTGCGGTCTCTGCATCGAGGCGTGCCCGACGCGGTCGCTGACGATGATCAACTTCTACGAGCTGGCCGACGACGATCGCCAGCGGCTGATCTACACGAAGGAAGACCTGCTCGCCCCGCTGCTGCCCGGCATGGAGCAGCCGCCGCACCCGATGCGGCTGGGCGAGAACGAGCAGGACTACTACGTGAACGGCCCCGAACTGGCTCGCGGGGAGGGCGTCAAGTGATCGCCGCGCTTCTCGCCCAGGCCCCGACGGGTGCCGCCGCCGGTGTCACGACCGGTGAGGCCATCGCGTTCTGGATCCTCGGCCCGCTCTCGCTGCTCGGCGCGCTCGGCATGATCTTCTCCCGCAACGCCGTGCACTCGGCGCTGTGGCTGGTGCTGACGATGCTGAGCCTGGGCGCGCTGTACATGATCCAGTCGGCGCCGTTCCTGGGCTTCACGCAGATCATCGTCTACACCGGCGCGATCATGATGCTGTTCCTGTTCGTGCTGATGCTGGTCGGCCGCGAAAGCTCCGACTCCGTCGTCGAAGTCCTCCGTGGACAGCGGCTGGCGGCGACGGTGCTCGGCATCGGGATGGCCGCGCTGCTGGCCACCGGCATCTACCGGGCGCTGGCGAACGTCACCCCGGCGACACCGCTGGACTCGACGACGTCGGCCGGCGGTGGCCCCAAGGGCCTCGGCAAGCTGATCTTCACCGACTACCTGTTCCCGTTCGAGCTGACCTCGGCGCTGCTCATCACCGCCGCGGTCGGCGCGATGGTGCTGGCCTTCACCGACCGGCACGGCAAGGGCGGCAAGCAGACGCAGAAGGAACTGGTCGTCGCCCGCTTCCGCGGCGAGCACGACCGGCCCTCGCCGCTGCCCGGCCCGGGTGTCTTCGCCACCGCCAACTCGGTCGCGACGCCGGCGCTGCTGCCGGACGGCTCGGTCGCCCCGGAGTCGCTCTCGGCGATCATCGAGTCCACGTCGGCGATCGAGCTGGCGAAGGAGCGCAAGCTCGTCTCGGACGAGGGCCCGCACGCGGACGCCCACGCGCTGGTCGGCTCCGACAGTGCTACCCGAAAAGCGTCCGACTCCGAGGGGGAGAAGGCATGACCCCGACGTACTACCTGCTGCTGTCGGCGCTGCTGTTCGCGCTCGGCGCGGTCGGCGTGCTGGTGCGGCGCAACGCGATCGTCGTGTTCATGTGCATCGAGCTGATGCTCAACGCCGTGAACCTCTCGCTGGTCACGTTCGCCCGGATCAACGGCGGGCTCGACGGCCAGATCATGGCGTTCTTCGTCATGGTCGTCGCGGCCGCCGAGGTCGTGGTCGGCCTGGCGATCATCATGGCCATCTTCCGCACCCGGCGCTCGGCCTCGGTCGACGACACCAACCTGCTGAAGTACTAGGAGACACCGAGTGACCGCATCATCGTGGCTGCTGGTGGCCCTCCCTGCCCTCGGCGCCCTGATCCTCCTGTTGGCGGGCAAGCGCGCGAAGGCGTGGGGGCATCTGCTCGGCTGTGCCACCGTCACCCTGGCTTTCATCTACGGGCTGATCCTGTTCTTCAGCGCGAACACGAGCACGGCGACCGACACCAAGGTCTACTCATGGATCCCGGTCGGTCAGCTGCAGGTGGACTTCGGGCTGCGGATCGACGCGCTGTCGCTGACGTTCGTGCTGCTCATCACCGGCGTCGGCATGCTGATCCACTACTACTCGATCGGCTACATGGCCGACGACGAGGGCCGGTACCGCTTCTTCGCGTACCTGAACCTCTTCGTCGCGTCGATGCTGATCCTGGTGCTGGGCAACAGCTTCGTGACGCTGTACCTCGGCTGGGAGGGCGTGGGTCTCGCGTCCTACCTGCTCATCGGCTGGTACCAGGGCCGCCCGTCCGCCGCGACCGCGGCGAAAAAGGCGTTCCTGATGAACCGCGTCGGTGACGTCGGGCTCGCACTGGCGATCTTCATCATGTTCAAATACGCGGGCTCGACCGGCTACGCGCAGGTCTTCCAGGCGGTCGGCGACGGCAAGTTCTCGCCGGCGGCGATCACCGCGATGGCGATCCTGCTCCTGCTGGGCGCCTGCGGTAAGTCCGGCCAGTTCCCGCTGCAGGCCTGGCTCCCGGACGCGATGGAGGGCCCGACCCCGGTGTCGGCCCTGATCCACGCGGCAACGATGGTCACCGCCGGTGTCTACCTGGTGGCCCGCTCGAAGGACATCTTCAACGCCACCGAAGACGGCCGCTTGATCGTCACGCTGGTCGGCACGGTGACGCTGCTGCTCGGGTGCGTCATCGGCTGCGCGTACGACGACATCAAGAAGGTCCTCGCGTACTCCACGGTCAGCCAGATCGGCTACATGATGCTGGCGGTCGGCCTCGGGCCCATCGCGTACGCGCTGGGCATCATGCACCTGGTCGCGCACGGCTTCTTCAAGGCCGGGCTCTTCCTCGGGGCCGGCTCGGTCATGCACGGCATGAACGACGAGGTCGACATGCGGAAGTTCGGCGGCCTGCGCAAGAAGATGCCGATCACGTTCATCACCTTCGGCCTCGGTTACCTGGCCCTGATCGGCATCCCGCCGCTGTCGGGCTTCTTCACCAAGGACGCGATCATCGAAGCGGCGTTCGGCCAGGGCGGCTGGCGCGGCTGGGTGATGGGCGGCGCCGCGCTGCTGGGCGCCGGGCTCACCGCGTTCTACATGACCCGCCTGATGATGATGACGTTCTTCGGCAAGGAGCGCTGGAAGGACATCAAGTCGTCCGACGGCCGCGACTTCCACCCGCACGAGTCCACGGCGGTCATGTGGGTCCCGATGGCGGTGCTGGCGGTCGGTTCGGTCGGCGCCGGCGCGTTCTTCGCCCTCGGTGACCGCTTCGCCCACTGGCTGACCCCGTCGGTCGGCGAGCTGGAAGAGGCGCACAACTCGCCGCTCGATGCCTCGGTGATTTCGATCGGCGCGATCGTGTTCTCCCTGCTCGGTGTGGCGATCGCGTACCTGATCTTCCGCCGTGACGTCCCGGTCGAGCAGCCGCAGCGGGTCTCGTTCGTCACCCGCGCGGCCCGCAAGGACCTCTACGGCAACGCCCTCAACGAGACGCTGGTCGCCCGCCCGGGCACCTGGCTCGCGCGGGCGCTGGTGTTCGTCGACAACCGCGGCGTCGACGGCGCGGTCAACGGCCTCGCCGCCGGGCTCGGCGGCGGCTCCGGCCGGCTCCGGCGGCTGCAGACCGGGTTCGTCCGGTCCTACGCGCTGTCGATGCTGGGCGGCACGTTCCTGCTTCTGGCGGCTCTCCTGCTGGTGAGGTTCTCCTGATGACCTGGTTGCTCATCCTCATCCTGGTGCCGCTGGCCGGCTCCCTGGTGCTGGCGTTCCTCAAGGGGAACGACCGCGCCGCGGTGCTGGCCGCGCTGGGGTTCTCGCTCCTCGAGTTCGTGCTGGTCATCCCGACCTGGCTCAGCTACTCGCCTTCGGGCGCACGGCTGCAGATGACGTCGAGCTTCGACTGGATCCCGAGCTTCGGGGTGCACATCGCGTTCGGCACCGACGGCATCTCGCTGATCATGATCGCGGTGATCGCGCTGCTGGTGCCGATCGTCGTCGGCGGGCTCGGCACGCTCGACAAGCTGCCGCCGGGCCGCAGCGCGGGCGGGTTCCTCTCGCTGATCCTGCTGCAGGAGGCCCTCACGATCGGCGTGTTCGCCGCGACCGACGTCTTCCTGTTCTACGTGCTGTTCGAGATCATGCTGATCCCGATGTACTTCCTGATCGGCGGCTACGGCGGCGCGAACCGGCAGTACGCGGCGGTGAAGTTCTTCCTCTACTCGTTCCTCGGCGGCCTGATCATGCTGGCGTCGGCGATCGGGGCGTACTCGCTGGCGTCGGACAAGCTCGGCCACGGCACGTTCGACTGGGCCACGCTGGTGACGGTCGTCCGCGACGCGCCGCTGTCCACGCAGATCTGGCTGTTCCTCGGGTTCTTCCTGGCGTTCGCGATCAAGGCGCCGCTCGTGCCGTTCCACACCTGGCTGCCGGACGCGGCGGGGGAGGCGCCGATCGGCGTCGCCGTCCTGCTGGTCGGCGTGCTGGACAAGGTCGGCACGTTCGGCTTCCTGCGCTACTGCCTGCCGATGTTCCCGGCCGCGAGCAAGACCCTGGCGCCGCTGGTGCTGGTGCTCTCGGTGATCGGTGTCCTTTACGGATCGATCCTCGCGGCGGGTCAGCGGGACATGAAGCGGTTCATCGCGTACGTGTCCATCGCGCACTTCGGGTTCATCTCGCTCGGCATCTTCGCGTTCAACGAGCAGGCGATGGTCGGCTCGGCGACGTACATGCTGAACCACAGCATCGCGACCGGCATGCTGATCGTGGTGATCGGCCTGGTGATCGCGCGCGGCGGGTCGTCCCGCATTTCGGACTACGGCGGCATGGCCAAGGTGACCCCGTTGCTGGCCGGGCTGTTCCTGCTCGCGGGTCTGTCCACGTTGTCCTTGCCGGGCACCAACTCGTTCGTCTCCGAGTTCCTGGTGCTGATCGGGGCGTTCGTGGACCAGCCGGTGTACACGATCCTCGCCACGGTGGGCATGGTCCTGGCCGCGGCGTACGTGCTTTGGCTCTACCAGCGCGTCATGCAGGGCCCGGTCCGCGGTGACGCCCTGATCGGCGTCGGCGGCGGTCCCGGCACCGCCATGGCACCTGAATTGGGCGCCAAGAAGGCCATCACGGACCTGAACGGCCGCGAGATCGCGATCCTGGCGCCGCTGGTCGTGCTGGTCCTCTTCCTCGGCTTCTACCCGAAGCCGGTGCTCGACACAGTCACCCCGACGGTGCAGCAGACGCTGTCCGCGGTCCAGGGAGGCAAGTAACCGTGCTCGACATCCTCCTGACCCAGGCGCCGGAGCCGCCGATCGCGACGCCGTCGGTGGACTACCCGGCGGTCCTGCCGATGCTGATCGTCTTCGGCGCGGCGTGCGTCAGCGTGCTGGTCGAGGCGTTCGCGTCGAAGCGCTCGCGGTTCGGCCTGCAGGTCGGGCTGAGCCTGCTGGCGATCATCGCGGCCGGGGTCAGCCTGATCCTGTACGCCACGGGCAGCGCGCCCGCGGGCGGCGTCAAGACGTTCAGCGGAGCGATCTCGATCGACAAGCCGGCGCTGTTCCTCTGGGGCACGCTGCTGGCGCTGGCGGTCGGCGCGGTGCTGCTCATTTCGGACCGCGTGGTCGAGCCGGGCGGCGCACTGGTCGCGCAGGCCGGCATCCGCCCGGGCACGGTCCAGGACCGCGCCCAGACGGCGACGGTCATGCAGACCGAGGTGTTCCCGCTGACGCTGTTCGCGCTCGGCGGCATGATGGCGTTCTGCGCGGCGAACGACCTGCTGACGATGTTCATCGCGCTGGAAGTGCTGTCGCTGCCGCTGTACCTGATGTGCGGCCTCGCACGGCGTCGCCGGCTCCTGTCGCAGGAAGCGGCGGTCAAGTACTTCCTGCTGGGCGCGTTCTCCTCGGCGTTCTTCCTGTACGGGCTGGCGCTGCTGTACGGCTACGCGAACTCGGTGAAGCTGGCCGACATCGCGGCCGCGGCGGCGGGTTCGGACCGTTCGGACACGCTCCTGTTCGCGGGCTTGGGTCTCTTGGTGGTCGGCCTGCTGTTCAAGGGGTCGGTCGGCCCGTTCCACACGTGGACCCCGGACGTCTACCAGGGCGCCCCGACCCCGGTGACGGCGTTCATGGCGGCGTGCACGAAGGTCGCGGCGTTCGGTGGGATCCTGCGGGTGCTGTCCGTGGCGTTCGGCTCAACTTCGTGGGAGTGGCGCGGAGTCCTGTGGGGCGTGGCGATCATTTCGATGGTGATCGGCGCGGTGCTGGGCCTGACCCAGACGGACGTCAAGCGCATGATCGCATACTCGTCCATCGCGCACGCGGGCTTTTTGCTGATCGGCGCGATCGCGATCACCAAGGACGGACTGTCGAGCACGCTGTTCTACCTGCTGGCGTACGGCTTCACGACGCTGGCGGCGTTCGGCGTGATCAGCCTGGTCCGCGATTCCTCCGGTGAGGCAACGCATCTGTCGGCTTGGGCGGGTCTCGCGAAGCGCTCGCCTTTGGTGGCCGGTGTCTTCACGTTCTTGTTGCTGGCACTCGCCGGTATCCCGTTGACATCCGGTTTCGTCGGGAAGTTCGTGGTGTTCTCGGCGGCGCTGTCGGACGGAATGGCGCCTTTGGTGGTGATCGCGCTGGTGTTCAGCGCGGTGGCGGCGTTCTTCTACCTGCGGGTGATCGTGTTGATGTACTTCTCCGAGCCGGCGGCGGACGGGCCCTCGGTTTCGGTCCCGGGCTTCGGCACGGGAACGGCGATCTTCCTGGGCACGGCGGTGACGCTGGTGCTGGGCTTGGTCCCGGCGTTCGCGTTGGGCTGGGCCGGGGCGGGCGGTTTCGCTTCCTGAGTTTGTTTCTCTTCGGGCCGCCACTCCCTTTTATTGGGGAGTGGCGGCTTTCAGTTTCTGGCTGAGTTGTGCTTTTTCCCCGGGCACGACGCTGATGTAGCCGTTTTGAAGTGCGATCCCGACACGTCCTTCGTCGAGGTCGAGGTAGCTGACGGTGTGGTCGTCACCGTAGAGCTGCCCCAGGCCTTGGTGTGCTTGCTGGAAGAAAGCGTCGAGTTCCTGCGCTTCCCGGCTGCGCGCGGGGGCGTCGTCGAAGACGTCACTGACTATTTGGGGCCCTTTGAAGTCCTCTTGGGACAGGGTGAAGGGCTTGATCTTCGCGGGGCGGTACGGGGGCAGGTTGGCCACGAGGGCGTCGGCGGGATGGGCGTCGTGGCTCTCGAGTGTGACGCGATCACCTCGGCAGACGACGGTCACCCCGGTTGTCGCGAGGACGCCGATTTGGCCGGTTTCGTCGCGTGCGTAGGCGTAGAACTTTGGGTTATCGATTCGTTGGAGGACGTCTTCGAATTCAGGGGTGAAGCCGTCGCCTTGGGTGAAGCCGTATTCGCTGAGCTCTTCGAAGGCCACGCGGTCGACTCGCGTTTTCGCCGAGGGAGGGACGTACCTGAGCCCGCCGGCGAGAACGGGGTGAGGGTCACCGCAGCCGACGTCGCGCATGGCGGTGAGCAGGGTGGTGAGCGAGAGGTCGGCCATCGGTTATTTCTTTTCCCCGATCACCGGCGGCATCGGCTTTTCGATGAAGCCGCCGAAGGTTTCGTCAGGGTCGGGGTTTTGGAGGTAGGGGGCCTTTTTCTTCTCGCGGTCTTCTTCCTTGCCACGTCCTCCGCCCATCGCGCCGCCCATGGGGATGCCGTTGGCACCACGCGCCCCCGTGGCACCGCGGGTCGGGCCACTGTTGAGCCGTTCATCTGGAAGCCGGGCGCCGGTGTTGGCGCCTGGGCCGCGTTGGCCGGTTCCCGGGTTTGTCCCGGTGCCGCGTGGGCCTGGCGTTCCTGGTCCCGTGCCGGGGACTGTTCCTCGTCCTGTGCCGGGCGTTGTTCCGGTTCCGGGTGCTGTTCCCGTGCGTGGCCGGTAGCCGGTGTTGCTTCCGTAGCCGTCGTTGCCGAATCCTCCGGTGTAGCCACCGCCGCCGGGCCCGAAGGAGTAGTCGTCCCCAAGGTTGCTGACGGGCTGCCCAGTGGGCCCGAACTGGTACCCACCCTGAGCAGCGGCGGGAGGCATGACGGGCTTGGGGACGTAGCTGTTGGCGTGAGTGTTGTCGGTGCCAGGCTGGTGGACCTGGTTGTGGAACTGGTTCTGAGTTTGGTTCGTGTACTGGTCCTGCCCCGGTCGTTGTCCAGGTTGGACGGTCTGCCGGTTCTGCTGAGAGGGAACGACCGGCTGCTTGGGGTTCCTGGCCCACTCACCGGTATCGGTAGGCCCAGCGGTCTTACTCGGCGTGCTGTCCCGGGGAGCGGTCATGGAGACAGGGGCACCAGAGTCGGCAAGCTGGGCATACTGGGCGGGCATCTGCACGCCATTGGTGGTGCTGGCGGAGTGGTAGGCGCCGAAGGCTTCGATGTTGGCTTGGCTATCGGCCTGCCAGCCGGCAACTTTGGTGGCGTAGGAGCCAGCGCCTTCCCCGGTGAAGATGTGAAGAATGTCCCGAGCGGTGATCTGCGGCGGCGCAGGGGCAACGGCCTTGACGGAGTTCTTGGCGGTCCCGAAGGCATCCATTTGAGAGCCAACAGCGGTCTGAGCGGTCTTGAGATGAACAGCATCATCAGCAGCGGCTCGAACAAGGGGAAGCGTGGCATCAGCAGCAGCCTCCCCAGCGCCGCCTTGCCACCCGGAGAGAGTCTTGGTCCGGAGGGCACTGATCCGCTGAGCCCGCTCAACCATCCGACTGGTCAGATTCCTGGCGCTGACTTCAGCGTCTGACAAGGAATCGGTGCCTTCACCACCGGTGATCTGTTCGTAGATCTGGGCTGCAGTCAAAGGGCCTTCGGTAACCATCAGCTTCCTTCCAGCAGCGTGGCGAGTACCTTCGAACCGACGGTTTGGGCGGCTACACAGGGGTCGCTTTTGCCGACGTTTCCGCGGGATTGAGTGACCGTGATGTCGACAGTGCTGCGATCGCTGGTACCCACGGCGATCGAGCAAACGCCAGTAGCGCGAAAGTCTGAAGTCCCATAAGCGACGGCAGGATGGCCGGCGATGGGCGCCAACACCTCGAATAGCTTGTAGGTAGTGCCCTTCGCCTGGTAGACGCTGGTCAAGCCGAGCCGATCGACCGTCGAAAAGATCACGTTGATGTTGGCGCCTGTCAGGTCTGCCGGTGTCCAGCCGCACGTCGGGCCGGCAGGCGCCTGTAGCTCGGGCTTGGCCGTGGATTGGCCGCCGAACAACTCGGTGACCTGCGCATCGGTCAGAGCGGAGCAAGGTGCCGATTCGAATCGGCTCGTGTCGATCGGTGTATCCACCTTCGGGACACCCGACCCTGGTACCTGCTGCTCGGTGCCGGGTCCTCCGGTGGAACTCGGAGTGTTCACCGGGGATGCCTTGCCGGACGTCTGAGGCGAGCAAGCGACGAGCGACATGAGCCCGATGCAACTCAACGCGAGGATGCGACGCACTAGAGAGTGCCTTTCGTGGTGTTGCCGATCTCGGTGACGTGAGCTTCTTCTGCCGCTGCGTACTTTCCCAAGGCGGCGACGTACTTCGCCACCATGGATTCGCAATACCGAGCTCGCTCCTGCAGCGTGCTGGACAGGGACTTTCCAGAAGCTCGAATCAGCTCGGCGTTGTTTCCGCTCGCGTACTCGAGACCGGGGCCCTTCGCGCGGACGAGCGCCTCGGCCTGAGCGAAGTCCGCACGGAATTCGTCTGCAAGCTCCTGCCACTCCCTGACCAGCTCGTGCAGCGTGGCCTCGTCGTACTGGAACCCAGCCCCAGCGCCCGACCCATCCCCATAAGACCCCGCCGGCCGCGAAACTGGCCGCAAAGGCGCCCGCCGTGTTCCGTTCGGGTCGTAAACCGGTCCCGTCGTCATCAGCTCTCCCCTAGCTCGCAGTGTGCTCCATCCCCAACACCCTGCGTATCCGACGGCCAACACGCTATCAAAGTTCCCAACCCCAAAAGCCGACCAACGGGGGCCGCGGTCCGACCTCCCCGGCCGCGGCCCCCGAAGCCCCTACGGGGTCGGTGAACAGGACGTGTGACCCAGCACCACCTGGCCACTCACCCCCGACGCCGGCAGGAAATCGATCCGCAGCATCGTCAACCCGATGCTTCCGTCGCCCGGCAGGTTCTGGATGTTGAACACCGCGTTCGCCAGCACCGTTCCGTTCGACTTCTTGATCGGCGACACGTACCCCACCGGCACCGGGCTCGGCGGGTTCGGGATGCCCGACATCCCTCCATAACCCCAGTTCGCGTTCGTCTGCGTCTGGGTGGCCACGCACTTCACCGTGAACGTCGACAGCTTGACGCGGGGGCCGCCCGCGCTCACCAACGCCGACAGCTCGAAGTTCTTGCCCGTTGCCGTCGACGTCGTTGTCGTCGCGTCCGTGTTCGGGTCCGTCACCGTTGTCGTGCAGGACGACGTTCCGCCGCCGAACGTGATGCCCGTCTTCGCCACCACCTGGGCCGTCGCGCTCGTCGGGCCGTCCACCGAACACTTGCCCTGGGTGGGCACCTTGATCTGAGCGCCCGCCTTCGTGAAGTCCGCCGAGCCGATGTTCGCCACCCCCGGCTGCGGGGCGGCCTGGGCCGGTGCCACGCCGGCGCAGAGCCCGGCTACCAGCAGTGTTCCGGCGAGCCCGGCCCGCCCCGCGATCGTGTTGCGCATTCCGAGTCCTCCTAGAGTCATCTCCCTGTACGGAAATATCCGCCCGCCGGAGACGTCCGTTGCGCCCGAAAACGCTGATCACCCCTTCGTGGATCGCGAACCACCCGTCGGTGACGCCGGGCGGGGTGTCGTGTTCATCACCGTTTCCGCTGGACAGCGGGTAAACGACCGCGCGGGGTAGCCACTACGCTCAAGGCATAACCCGACCGGTGCACGAGTAGAGCGGAGCCGACGTGTCTGTGCCTTCCCCAGCCCCCGGGGCGGGATCCCTCCCCGCTGCGCCGGGTGGCGCCCTCGAGGACCTGCGCGCGTCGGTTGGCCTGCAGATCGCCGACGAGACCCTGCTGCGCTCGATCGCGTCCGGGCTGGCCGACGTCGAGAAGCTGCTGCGCGAGGTCGTCCGCAGCGACGTGCAGGCCGTCAACGACGCCGCGTTGCACCTGGTCGAGGCGGGGGGCAAACGTTTTCGTCCCCTCTTCACGCTGCTGTCCGCGCAGTTCGGGCCGAAGCAGGACGACCACGTCGTGATCGCCGCCGCCGCGGTCGAGCTGGTGCACCTCGCCACGCTCTACCACGACGACGTCATGGACGAGGCCGACATGCGCCGCGGCGCCGCCAGCGTCAACGCGCGCTGGGACAACACCATCGCCATCCTCACCGGCGACTTCCTCTTCGCGCACGCCTCGCGCCTGGTCGCCGACCTCGGCACGGACGCCGCGCGGATCATCGCCGAGACCTTCGGTGAGCTGGTCACCGGCCAGATGCGCGAGACCGTCGGCCCCGGACCGGGTGACGACGCCGTCGCGCACTACCTGACCGTGATCGGGCAGAAGACCGGCTCGCTGATCGCCACCTCCGGCCGCTTCGGCGGCATGATGTCCGGCGCCGCCGAGGAGCACATCCAGGCGCTGCGCCGGTTCGGCGACATCATCGGTGCCGCGTTCCAGATCTCCGACGACATCATCGACATCGCCTCGCCGTCCGACGAGCTCGGCAAGGCGCAGGGCACCGACCTGCGCGAAGGTGTCCGGACGCTGCCGATGCTGTACGCGCTGGCCGACCCGGGCACCGACCCGCGGCTCACCGAGCTGCTGTCCGGCCCGATCGCCGACGACGACCTCGTCCGCGAGGCGCTCGAGCTGCTGCGGGCCAGTAGCGGACTCGAACGAGCACGCGTCACCCTTTCCGACTACGCTCAGCGCGCGCGAGCCGAGCTCAGCGCGCTGCCGGCGTCACCCGCCCGGGACGCGTGCGAGTCGGTCGCCGACTACCTGGTCGCGCGCACGCACTAAACAGGGGCAGGAAAGAGATGTCCATTTTCGGACAAGTTTGGCTGTGGAGTCTCGCGGCGTTCTTCGTCGGGGTGCTGCTCACCTGGCTGGTGCTGGTGCTGCCGCTCCGCAAGAGCGTGCGCAAGCTGGAGAGTTCGCTGGCGCAGGCCCACGCCGACGCCGCGCGCACGCCCGCGAACGCCGCCGGGCTCGCCGCGCCGGGCACCGAGGTGTTCACCCGGCCGGAGCCGCGGCCCGAGCCGGTGCCGGCGCGCGAGGAGACCTCCTACCCCGGCACGCTGGTCGCCGCCGCGCCGTTCAACCGCGACGACGTCCACGACGACATCGACGCGGACTTCGCCGAGCTGGACTCCCAGGTACCGCCGGGGACGCACGACCCCGACGAGGCCTTCCGGCCGGAGCCGGAACCCGAGGAAGACGCTTCCTACCAGGCGTCGGAGACCCAGATCATGCCTTCGGTCGCGCCGCCGGAGGCCGAGGACCCGTACCGCGCCGCCGCGACCGAGTACCTGACGCCGGAGGACGAGCTCGAGCCCGCGACGCCGGCGCTTTCGCGGCTCGAGCAGCAGCTCGACCCGGAGCCCGCCGCCGGTTCGCTGTTCCAGACCCCGGCGGACGAGGCGCCCCAGCAGGCGCCGGACTGGTTCGACGACGACCTCCCGTCGGAGCGGTCGGCGTTCGAGGAGCCGATGCAGCGCACGCGCTACCTCTCGGTCGGCGGCGAAGAAGACCACGAAGACGACGCCGAAGAGGCGCCGCAGTACGCGTTCGGCGGCGACGACGCGGCGAACGGCGAGCTGGACGTGCCGCCGGAGACCCCGGCCGAGGCGACGCAGGTGCTGCCCAAGCGGCAGCCGCGCGAGGCCCTGCGCGGCGGGTTCGAGACGCCGCAGCCGATCCAGCCGTCGATGCGCACGGTCGAACGGCGCGAGACCGACCTGGCCGGCGCCCACAGCGGCTCGCTGTTCGAGCCGTCGGTGCAGCCGAACCAGGTGGCCGTCGCGGCGGCGCCGGAGCCGCCGCCCGCGCGGCAGGCGGCCGGCGACGCGGTGCCGCCCGGCCCGTTCGGCCCCGGCTCGGCGATGCCGCGGCCCGGTGGCGGCCGGCCGAGCGACGCGTTCGAGGTCAAGGCCAGCGTGACGGCGTTGCGGTACTGCACCGAGGAATCGGCGCAGTTCCCGAAGATGGTGGCCGAAGTGTGGTTCCGGACCGCCGAGGACGCCGAGCGGGTCGGGTTCCGCCCGCTCAGCTGACGTCAGGCAGCCTGGAACAGGACGATGGCCGCGCCACCGGGATCGGTGACGACCACCAGTGAGCCGACGGGCAGGTCGGTGCGTTCGCGCACCACCTTTCCGCCCAGCTCCACGGCTTTCGCCGCCGCGGCGTCCACATCGGACACGGGCGCGTAGGGCAGCCATTGCGGCGCGCGGTCGTCGTCGGCCCCCAGCTCGGTCAGGCCAGCCCAGGGCGCGCCGCCGTCGGTGAGCAGCGCACCGGACGACTCCCAGCCGAGGAGCTCGCCGAAGAACCGCTTGGTGCCGTCCACATCGGACGTCCGGACGTCGAAGAACACGAAAGGTCGCATGACCCAAAACTTAGGACACGTGTCCCAATCAGGCAAGCCCCCGAAACGCCGAAGGCCGCTACGCGCGGAGCGTGGCGGCCTTCGGGCAGCTGGGAACTACGCGACCGTCCAGGTGTCCTTGCCGCGCAGCAGGGCCTGCAGGTCCGGCGTGCGGGCCGCGCGGGCCTGCTCGACCTGGGCGCGGGCGCCGTCGTCGTACGTCGGGCGCTCGACCTGGCGGAGGATGCCCGTCGGGACGTGGTTGAGGTTCTGGTCGCCGAGGCGCGACAACGCGAACGCGTACGACGTGTCGACGATCGACGGGTCGTGCACCACCAGGTTGTCCTCGCCGATGTCGGCGACCTTCGCGACGTCCAGGCCGCCCCAGTCGCTCCGCTTGACGCCGAACTCCTGGTTCGGGCCGAAGCGGATCGGCTCGCCGGCGCGCAGCGGGATCAGCCGGGCGGCGGCCTCGTCGGCGTCCTTGAGGACGTCGAACGCGCCGTCGTTGAAGATCGGGCAGTTCTGGTAGATCTCCACCAGCGCCGACCCGCGGTGCGCGGCCGCGGCCTGCAGGACCTCGGTGAGGCCCTTGCGGTCGGAGTCCATCGCGCGGCCCACGAACGACGCCTCGGCGCCGATCGCCAGCGACAGCGGGTTGAACGGTGTGTCCACCGAACCCATCGGCGTCGACTTGGTGACCATGCCCTGGCCCGACGTCGGCGAGTACTGACCCTTGGTGAGGCCGTAGATCCGGTTGTTGAACAGCAGGATTTTGATGTTCACGTTGCGGCGCAGCGCGTGGATCAGGTGGTTGCCGCCGATGGACAGCGCGTCGCCGTCACCGGTGACGACCCACACCGACAGGTCCTCGCGCGTGGTGGCCAGGCCGGTCGCGATCGACGGCGCGCGGCCGTGGATCGAGTGCATGCCGTAGGTGTTCAGGTAGTACGGGAAGCGCGACGAGCAGCCGATGCCCGAGATGAAGACGATGTTCTCGCGCTTGAGGCCGAGCGTCGGCAAGAACGACTGCACCGCGTTCAGCACGACGTAGTCTCCGCAGCCCGGGCACCAGCGGACTTCCTGGTCGGACTTGTAGTCCTTGGCCTTCTGCGGCTCTTCGGTGGTGGGCACAAGGTCCAGGCCACCGAGAGTGGGAAGCCCGATGTCGATTGCGGTCATTTCGCCCCCGTAGCAACGCCGGTGATGATCTCCGAGAACAGGTCCTGCAGCTCTTCGGCCTTGAACGCCATGCCCGCGACCTTGGTGTGGCTGTGCACGTCCACCAAGTACTTCGCCCGCAGCAGCAGCGCGAGCTGACCCAGGTTCATCTCCGGCACCACGACCTTGTCGTAGCTGCGCAGGATGTCGCCGAGGTTGGCGGGCAGCGGGTTGAGGTGCCGCAGGTGCGCCTGCGCGATCGGCAGGCCGAGCTTGCGCACCCGGCGGCACGCGGCCCCGATCGGGCCGTAGGAGGACCCCCAGCCCAGGGCCAGCACGCGCGCCTTGCCGCCGGACGGGTCGTCGACCACGACGTTCGGGACGTCGATGCCGTCGACCTTCGCCTGGCGCAGCCGGACCATCTTTTCGTGGTTGGCCGGGTCGTAGGAGATGTGGCCGGTCTTGTCGGCCTTCTCCAGCCCGCCGATGCGGTGCTGCAGGCCCGGCGTGCCCGGGATCGCCCACGCGCGAGCGAGCGTCTCGGGGTCGCGCACGTACGGCCAGAACTCGCCCGAGTCGTTGTCGGCGTTCGGCTCGGAAGCGAACTCGACGTGCAGGTCGGGCAGCGTCTCGACGTCCGGGATCAGCCACGGCTCGGAGCCGTTGGCGATCGCGCCGTCCGACAGCAGCAACACCGGGGTGCGGTACTTCAGCGCGATCCGGGTGGCCTCGACGGCCGCGTCGAAGCAGTCCGCGGGGGACAGCGGCGCGACGATCGGGACCGGCGACTCGCCGTTGCGGCCGAACATCGCCTGCAGCAGGTCGGCCTGCTCGGTCTTGGTCGGCAGGCCGGTCGACGGGCCGCCGCGCTGGACGTCGATGACGACCAGCGGCAGCTCGACCATCACGCCGAGGCCGACGGCTTCGGACTTCAGCGCGACACCCGGGCCGGACGTCGAGGTGACGCCGAGCGCGCCGCCGTAGGACGCGCCCAGGGCGGCGCCGATGCCGGCGATCTCGTCCTCGGCCTGGAAGGTGATGATGCCGAAGTTCTTGTGCTTGGACAGCTCGTGGAGGATGTCCGACGCCGGCGTGATCGGGTACGTGCCGAGCAGGATCTGCAGGCCGGAGCGCTGCCCGGCGGCCACGATCCCGTAGGCGAGCGCGGTGTTGCCGGTGATCTGCCGGTAGGTGCCCTGGGCCAGCTTGGCCGGGGCGACCTGGAACGTGGTCGCGAACGACTCGGTGGTCTCGCCGTAGTTCCAGCCGGCCCGGAAGGCCAGGATGTTGGCCTCGGCGATGTCCGGCTTCTTGGCGAACTTCTCGCGCAAGAACTGCTCGGTGCCCTCGGTGGGCCGGTGGTACATCCACGACAGCAGGCCGAGGGCGAACATGTTCTTGCAGCGCTCGGCGTCCTTTTTGCCGAGGCCGGTGTCGGCGAGCGCGCCCTGGGTCAGCGTCGACATGGCGACCCGGTGGACCTGGTAGGCCGCGAGCGTGTCGTCGTCGAGCGGGTCGGTCGCGTAGCCGACCTTGGTCAGGTTCCGCTTGATGAAGTCGTCGGTGTTCAGGATGATCGTCCCGCCCTGCGGGACGTCGCCCAGGTTCGCCTTGAGGGCGGCCGGGTTCATCGCCACCAGCACGTCCGGGCGGTCGCCGGGGGTCAGGATGTCGTAGTCGGCGAAGTGCACTTGGAAGCTCGAGACGCCGGGAATGGTGCCCTGCGGCGCACGGATCTCGGCGGGGAAGTTCGGCATCGTCGACAGGTCGTTGCCGAACGCCGCGGCTTCGGACGTGAAGCGGTCGCCGGTCAGCTGCATGCCGTCACCCGAGTCGCCGGCGAACCGGATGACGACCCGGTCCAGCTTGCTGACCTCGGTCGGCCTGGTCGCGGCGAGTGAGCCGTGACCAGCGCCGTTGCCGTTCGCACTCGTGCTCATGGGTCAGGGATTCCCTCTCTCCCGACGTTGCGGCCATCGGTCGCCTGCCCGGTGTCGTGACAGGCGGATCACCAGGCCCTACCACGAGGTTAGCTCGCGCTCGGCATCGATGTTCCCGGACTCCCGAGGTTCGGATCGACCTCATTACTGCGCTGACGGTTCTTCTGTGCTGGTCCGACAAATACCTGTGACCGATGGTAACGGGTAGACCCCAGTCTTCGTTGTGATGCGGGTCTCGGAGTGAGGGGTCCACCTGCTGGGATCAGGGTTGCGACCGGATCCGGGCCCGGATGGCCGCCAGCCGCTCGGCGAATTCCGGTGAAGCCAGCGACGCGAGCTGCGGCTGGATCTCGACGTCGACGGCGTCTTCGTGGGCACCCAGCGAGGCGGTCGTCCGGAGGCTGCGCTTGGTGGCGAGCAGGGCCGCGCGCGGCGCGGCGACGGCGGCTGCGGCGAGTTCCTTCGCGGCCGCGACGACGTCGTTCTCGATGCTCAGTGCGAGCCCGGCGCGCACGGCCGCTTCGGCGTCGAGCGGCCGGCCGAACAACGTCATCGCGGCGGCCACCTGCGGGCCGGCCAGCCGCTGCGTCATCCACGTCATGCCGCCGCCGGGGTGCAGCCCGAGCTCGAGGAACCGGGCGACGAACTTCGCGCGCGGCCCGGCCAGCCGGACGTCGGCGGCCAGGGCGAGGTTGAGCCCGGCCCCGACGGCGGCCCCGTTGATGGCGGCGATGGTGGGCAGGCCGCACCGCGCGACGGCGAGGAAGCCTTCGTAGATGGCGCGCAGGCCGGCCTCGTCGGCCCGGCCGAGCGCGGAGAGGTCGGCACCGGCGCAGAAGGCGGGCGGCGTCCCGGTGACGACGACGGCGTGCACGGTCTCGTCCCGTTCCGCGGCGTCGACGGCGGCGGCGAGCTGGGCGGAGAGCTCCAGGGTGAGCGCGTTGCGGCTGCCGGGGGCGTCGACGGTCAGCAGCGCGATGCCGTCGGCGTGCTCGCTGACGATGCTGTCGGTCATCGGGTCAGGGTATTAGTGGGGTATGGGGGAACTGCTGGTGGTGCTGGTCGGCAACCTGCTGACGATGATCGACATGTCGGAGCTGTTCGGCGGCCGCCGCCGGCGGGCTCGGGCCGCGGCTTTCGCGCGGGGGTTGCGGGTGTCGGTGCCGTGCGTGCTGCGGTCCGAGGAGCTGACGTCCGGCCGTGAGCAGCGCGGCTGGATCGCGGTGGGCGAGGGGCCGGCGACGTGGCGGGTCCCGGGCGGCGCGCCGGTGGCGTTCGAGCCGGGGGAGCTGACGATGCAGGCGGTGGACCGCCAGGCGGTGACGTTCCACGCGGCGGGTGGGACGGAGCTGCGGCTGCACCCGGACGAGGCACCGCTGGTCCTGCGGGCGCTGGCGGGCTGAGGGCGCCTCCGGCCCCCGGTCACCAGCGTATCGCCGGGGGCAGACGGTCCGGCCCGCTCGGCGGCTCGCGGCCGCCGTCGTTCCACAACCTGCCGGGCCTGTGGATCGCCGCGGGCACCCGCCGCGCAGCGACCCGGAACCGTCGGACCCCGCCGATAAGCTGGAACCCGGGGGCCGGAGGCATCATCCCTCCGGCGTGGGCGGCCGTTCCAGCAGCCGCGACAACACGACCGTCGACACCGTCCGGTCCACGATCTCCAACCCCCGCAGCCGCTCCAGCGCCGTCTCCAGGTGGTGGATGTCCGCCGCCCGGAGGTGGACGATCGCGTCCGCCGCGCCCGACACCGTGTACGCCGCGACCACTTCGGGCAACGGTTCCAGGCGGGCCCGGATCCGGGCCGGCGTGATGTTGCCCTGGCACGTGACCTCGACGAACGCCTCCGTGCCCCACCCCAGCGCCTCCGGGTCGACCACCGCCGTGAAGCCCCGCAGGATGCCCGTTTCCAGCAGCCGGTCGACCCGCCGCTTGACCGCCGGTGCGGACAGGCCGACCACCTTGCCGATCTCCGCGTAGCTTGATCGCGCGTTCGCCACGAGACACGAAACGATTCGCTGGTCGATGGTGTTCACACGCAACACTTAGCACAGATATGCGCAGCGAACAGCGATTGATTGCGATATTAGGTGCCCCTTACCCTGCAATCATGCAGGAGATGCGCGTACCGACCACCCGTCGATACCTCATGTGTCCCCCACGCCACTTCGCGGTGGACTACGTGATCAACCCCTGGATGGACCCGACCCAGCCGGTCAGCGCCGACAAAGCCGTCGCGCAGTGGACCGAGCTGCGTGACACCTACCGCCGCCTCGGCCACACCGTCGAGGAGATCGACGCCCAGCCCGGGCTGCCCGACATGGTCTTCGCCGCCAACTCCGGCACCGTCGTCGACGGCCGCGTGCTCGGCTCGCGCTTCCGCGCGCCGCAGCGGGCCGCCGAGGCCGAGCACTTCCGCCGCTGGTTCGTCGAGCACGGCTACCGCGACATCACCATGCCGGAGAAGATCAACGAGGCCGAAGGCGACTTCGCCTGGACGGGCGCGCTGCTGCTCGCCGGCACCGGCTTCCGCACCGACCCCGCCGCGCACGCCGAGGCCCAGGAGGTCCTCGGCGTCCCGGTCGTCTCGCTGCACCTGGTCGACCCGCGCTACTACCACCTCGACACGGCGTTGTTCGTCCTCGCCGAGGCGACGGACGCCACGCGCGCCCAGATCGTCTACTACCCGGAGGCGTTCTCGGCCGGCTCTCGCCGCGTGCTGCAGCGGTTGTTCCCGGACGCCGTGCTCGCGACGCGTGAAGACGCCGAGTGCTTCGGCCTCAACGGCGTGTCCGACGGCCGCAATGTCGTGCTCCCCGTCGAGGCCACCCGATTGGGTGAACTTCTGGCGGATAGGGGGTACGAACCTGTCTACGTTGACATCTCTGAGCTGCGGAAAGCCGGTGGCGGCCCGAAGTGCTGCACGCTCGAAATCCGCAAAGGCTAAATAACGGCAAAAACGTGTAACTCACCCGTTTGCCACCGCGATTAATCGAAGTAACAAATCGACTACTCGCGGTGGCAGGCGGTGGGAGTGGTGGCGGTGAACCTCGCGCTGCACGGGATCGGCCGGCCGGCCCGGCAGCTCGACCCCGGCGAGGACGAGCGCTGGGTGACGGTCGAGCAGTTCGAGCAGGTGCTCGAGGCGGTCGCCGAACGCGACGACGTCCACCTGACGTTCGACGACGGCAACGAGTCCGACGTCGAGATCGCGCTGCCGCGGCTCGTCGACCACGGCCTGACGGCGGAGTTCTTCCCGCTCGCCGGCCGCCTCGGGCAACGCGGCTACCTCGACCGCGACGGCCTGCGCGCGCTCACGCGGGCCGGCATGGAGATCGGCTCGCACGGCTGGGAGCCGCGTGACTGGCGCCGGCTCGACGACCGCCAGGCGAGCCGCGAGCTGACCGAGGCCCCGAAGCTCCTCGGCGACCTGTGCGGCCACCCGGTCCGGCGGTACTCGCTGCCGTTCGGCGCCTACGACCGCCGCGTGCTGACGCGGTTGCGGCAGGCGGGCGCGACGCGCGTGTACACCAGCGGCGGCGGCGCGGCGAGCCGCGACGGCTGGCTGCAGGCGCGCACCGAGCTGCACCACGACCTCGACGGCGAGTCGCTCGACGGCGTGCTCGCGGCCGGCCGCCGGCGGGGGAGCTGGGCGGGCCGGCTGTTCGGCCGGAGCTGAGTCAGGCCGCTTCCCGGTGACCGGCACAGCCGGTTTTCCGCGCCCGCGTCCGGTGAGCAGCGTTTTCGTCAAGCCCGGCCGGATGATGGGAAATTCCCGCACCGAACCCTCTTGTCCAGACCACTTCGCGGGTGCATCCTGGTCGCCTCGCCGCCGTAAGGAAAGTTTCCTAACTAAAGGGAGCACCAGGAATGCGGAAACTGATCCTGCTCGCGACCATGGCGCTCGCCGCGGCCGTGATGCCTTCGGCCCTCGCGTCCGCGGCGCCGGCCCCCGCCGCACCCGCCACGACCGCGGCCGCCCCGACCGCGGCCCAGCTGCTCGCGAAGACGAACAGCTGCAAGCAGATCTCCAACGGCAAGTACAAGACCGACGAGGACGTCTCGGCCAAGACGGTCGCCGTCTGCGACGCGAACGGCGCGGTCTTCTGGAAGGCCGACATGGACATCGACTGCGACGGCCAGCGCAGCACGCAGTGCAACGAGGACACCGACTGCTGCTACCAGGACGACACGGCGTTCCACCAGTCCGACGGCAAGCCGCTCAACGCCGCGAAGCTGCCCTACATCGTCGTGCCGAGCTCGAGCAGCATCTGGAAGTACAGCTCGTCGCAGCTGAAGGGCGGCGGCTCCTGCGCGGTGATCTACAACGGCAAGGTCGAGTACGCGGTCATCGGCGACACCGGCCCGTCGCAGATCATCGGTGAAGCCTCGTACGCGACGGCGAAGGACCTCGGCATCAACCCCGACCCGTCCAACGGCGGCACCGACTCGGGTGTCACGTACATCTGCTTCAAGAACTCGACCGTTTCGCCGATCGAGAACCACTCGGCCGCGACCAGCAAGGGTGAGAGCCTCGCCACCACGTTCGTGAACAACAACTGACGCTCGCGCGAACCGGGGCCGATCCGTTCAAGACGCGGATCGGCCCCGGCTGCTGTGCTGGGGCGCATGAGCAAGGAACTGCGGAAACTCGCCAACGTCGGACCCGCGATGGTCCGCGACTTCGCCCGCCTCGGCATCACCGAGCCCGCGCAGCTGGCCGGGCGCGACGCCGTCGAGCTGTACGAACGGCTCTGCGAGCTCGACGGCGTGCGGCACGACCCCTGCGTGCTCGACACGTTCATGTCGGCCGTCGACCAAGCCGACGGCGCGCCGCCGCGGCCGTGGTGGACCTACACGCCGGAACGGAAACGGCTTCTCGGGACCCGCTGACGACAACCGCGCCGACCGCGTTGCCGACCCACGGCAAGTTGCAATTCGAGATCCGATTTTTACGCGAAAACCGTTACGCCTGACGGCCCTCTCACCTTTTACCCCGTTCGCCGCCCTCCCGGTAACGATCCAGGGGGCGCCGCCGACCAACTTGAGGGTCGCGCGGAAATAGCGGAGGTTTTGGCGTGAAGATCAGTGTCTTCGGGCTCGGTTACGTGGGTTGTGTCTCCGCCGCGTGCCTGGCGGGGCAAGGGCACCGGGTGGTCGGCGTGGACGTCAACCCGGTCAAGATCGACCTCATCACCCAGGGCAAGGCCCCGGTGGTCGAGGAGCGGATCGGCGAGCTGACCGCCGAAGTCGTCGCGAGCGGCGCGCTGAGAGCCACGACCGACGTCGCGGAAGCCGTCGCCGACAGCGAGATCTCGCTGGTCTGCGTCGGCACGCCGTCGGCGCCGAACGGCAGCCTCTCGACGGTCTACCTCGAGCGCGTGGCCGAGGAGATCGGCGAGGCGATCGCGGACAAGAGCGAGCGGCACACGGTCGTCTTCCGCAGCACGATGCTGCCGGGGACGTGCCTGGACCTGCTGATCCCGATCCTGGAGAAGTCCTCGGGCCGCACGGCCGGCGTCGACTTCGGCGTCGCGGTGAACCCCGAGTTCCTGCGCGAGGGCACCAGCGTCCGGGACTTCTTCGACCCGCCGAAGACCGTCATCGGCGAGATCGACACCGCCAGCGGGGACGCCGTCGCCGGGCTGTACGAGGGGCTGCCCGGCCCGGTGTTCCGCGTGCCGATCCCGGTCGCGGAGATGACGAAGTACGCCGACAACTCCTTCCACGGCCTGAAGATCGGGTTCGCGAACGAGCTCGGCGCGGTCTGCCGGGCGCTCGGGCTCGACTCGCACCAGGTGATCGACGTCTTCCTCGCCGACACCAAGCTCAACATCAGCCCGGCCTACCTCAAGCCCGGGTTCGCCTTCGGCGGCTCGTGCCTGCCGAAGGACCTGCGCGGGCTGGTCTACGCCGCGCACCGCAACGACGTCAGCGTGCCGATCCTGTCGCACGTGCTCGCGTCCAACGCCGACCACCTGCAGCGCGCGTTCGACCTGGTCGCGCGCACCGGCAAGCGCAAGGTCGGGCTGTTCGGCCTCTCCTTCAAGCCGGGCACCGACGACCTGCGCGAGTCGCCGCTGGTCGAGCTGGCCGAGAAGCTGCTCGGCAAGGGCTACGACCTCAAGATCTACGACGCCAACGTCAGCCTCTCGCGGCTGATGGGCGCCAACCGCGAGTACATCGAGGGGCGCCTGCCGCACCTCGGCCAGCTGCTCGCCGGGTCCGTCGAAGAAGTCATGGACCACGCCGACGTCCTGCTCGTCGGCACCAAGGACCCGGACGTGCTGGCGGCGCTGCCGCACGGCGGCGACCGGGAGATCGTCGACCTCGTCCGCCTGCCCGACGCCGCCGAGCGTCGCCTTGAAGAGGGATATGCCGGCCTTGCCTGGTAAAGCGCTCATCCTCGTCGAAAACCTTTCCGTCCCCTTCGACCGGCGGGTCTGGCAGGAGTCCACGACTCTGCGCGACGCCGGGTGGGAAGTCCACGTGATCTGCCCGCAGGGCACGAAGCGCGACACCGAGGCCGAAGCCGTCGTCGACGGCGTCCACATCCACCGCTACCCGCTGAAGGCGGCGACCGGCGGGCCCGCCGGCTACCTGCAGGAGTACGGCAGCGCGCTGTGGCACACGCTGCGGCTGGCGCGCAAGGTCGGGCCGGTCGACGTCGTCCACGCCTGCAACCCGCCGGACCTGCTGTACCTGGTCGCGAAGTACCTGAAGCGGCAGGGCGCGCGGTTCATCTTCGACCAGCACGACCTGTGCCCGGAGCTGTACCTTTCGCGGTTCGACCGCGGGCAGGACCTGCTCTACCGCGGGGTGTGCGCGCTCGAACGCGCCACCTACCGCGCCGCCGACGTCGTGATCTCGACGAACGAGAGCTACAAGCAGGTCGCCCGGATCCGCGGCGGCAAGAAGCCCGAGGACGTCTTCGTGGTGCGCAGCGCCCCGGTCGTCGAGCGGTTCCACGAGGTGCCCGTAGAGCCCGAGCTGAAGAAGGGCAAGCCCTTCATGCTCGCCTACCTCGGCGTGATGGGCCCGCAGGACGGCGTCGACTACGCGTTGCGCGCGCTCGCGAAGCTGCGTGACGAGGTCGGGCGCACCGACTGGCACGCGGTGTTCGTCGGCTCCGGCGACGCCTTCGACGACATGGTCGCCCTCTCGGCCAAGCTCGGGCTGAGCAACCAGGTCGAGTTCACCGGCCGGATCTCCGACGAGGACCTGGTCCGCTACCTGTCGACGGCCGACGTCTGCCTGTCGCCGGACCCGCTGAACCCGCTCAACGACGTCTCCACGATGAACAAGGTCATGGAGTACATGGCGATGAGCAAGCCGATCGTCTCGTTCGAACTGCGCGAAGCGCGCGTTTCGGCCGGCGACGCGGCGGTCTACGCCCCGGCGAACGACGAGTCGGCGTTCGCGAAGCTCGTTTCGCAGCTGCTCGACGACCCGGAGGAGCGGGTCCGCATGGGCAAGCTCGGTCAGGCCCGGGTCGCCGGCGCGCTCTCGTGGGAGAACTCGGCCAAGAACCTCATCGCCGCATATGAGCACGCTGTGAAGTCCTGATCGCCGTTAGGTCAAGAAGTCACCGGACGTGTAACCAAAGCTCCCGGTCCGACGACGGTTCGGGTAACCGGCCGATCAACTGAGATCCGTTCGGCGTACCCGGCTCAGGAATGGAGATACCGCCGTTGACTGACGACACGGTGCGCCTGGCCCTGGTCGGGCAGGTTCTGAAACGGCGATGGCGGCTGCTGGCCGCCCTCGCCGTCCTGGGCGCGGCGGTCGGCGCCGGCGCTTCGGTGCTGCTCTCGCCCGGCTACCAGACCTCCTCGAGCGTCCTGCTGCAAGGGCCGCGGCAGGCGGACGAGCTGCTGACGCAGGCCGAGGTCGCGACCAGCTCGGTCGTCCTCGACCGCGCCGCCGCGCAGCTGGCCTGGCACCCGAGCGGCGCCGACCTGAAGAAGCAGGTCACCACGTCCGTCGCGAACGGCAACGTCGTGGCGATCACCGTCTCGGCCGACACCGCCGAGCACGCCCAGCAGCTCGCCGACCAGGTCGCGCAGCAGTTCGTCAAGTACTCGACGCAGCTGGCCAGCAACTCCGCGGACGCCTCGGTGCAGCTGGCCCAGGAGCAGCGCGAGTCGCTGCGCAACCAGGTCAAGCTGACCACCGAGAAGATCAGCGACATCGCCAAGAGCGTCGGCGGCGACCTGACCGTCGAGAGCGTCCAGGTCCGCACGCAGCTCGAAGGCCTGCGGACGTCGCTGGAGCAGGCCATCAACGACCTCAACCAGGCCGACCTCGCGACCGGCATCGGCAACACCGTCGTGCTCGGGCCGTCCGAGCGCCCGACCGGGCCGGCCGCGCCGACGCTGGTGCAGCTGGTCGCCGGCGGCGCGATCCTGTTCTTCCTCGCCGGCGTGATCAGCCACCTCTTCACCGCCCGCGCCGACCGGCGGCTGCGGGGCGAGCCGGAGATCGCCTCGGCGCTCGGCTCGCCGATCCTCGCCGGCGTCGACGTCACGACGCCGCAGGGCGACCGGCTCCCGGCGAGCGGTCTCCTCGGCACCCTGCGGCGGCTGCTCGGCAGCGACCGGCCGTGGGTGCTCCCGCCGGTCGCGACGTCGGCCGACGAGGTCAACCGCGACATCCGCTACCGCCGCGTGCTGGCCCGGCTGGCCACCGGCCCCGCCGACGTCCTGCTGGTGGTGGCCGACGACGACGAGACCGGCAAGCTGGCCGCCGGTCAGCTCGCCGAGCTGGCCGACCGGCTGTCCGTGCCGCTGCGGATCTTCGAGTTCACCGCCGGGCGCCCGACCGTGCCGGACGCCGCCCGCGACTCGGGCGTCCTGGTCGTGCTCAGCGCCGGCTCCCGCACCGCGTGGGAGCTCGTCCGGCTCGCCGAGGCCTGCGCCGACGCCGGCCAGGAGGTCGTCGGCGCCGTCCTCACCCACCCCGTCCGGCCCGCGGCGCCGGCGGACCCCGAACCCGCGGCGGAAGCCCCTGAGAAAGCCCTGGCAGGTTCGGCGTGAGCACTTCCCCGGAAACGGCGCCGCTGGTCGATCTCCAGCGCCTCTTCGTCGCCATCCGCCGTCGCAAGCGGTTGTGGCTGGCCACGGCCCTGCTCGGCCTGATCGCGGGCGCCGCGGTGGCGGTCGTGCTGCCCGCGCCGCCGACCGCCGTCACCAAGGTGATCGTCGTCCACCAGGACGACTCGCCGACCGACAGCGGCACGCTGATGCGCACCGACGTCGCCGTGCTCTCGACGACCAAGATCGCCGAAGGCGCGCTGAAGAAGCTCGGCAGCACCGAGTCCGCCGAAGAGTTCATGAAGAACTACGCCGGACTGGGCCTGACGAACAACGTCATGCAGATCACCGTCAAGGCCAAGAGCAACGAAGAGGCCGTGGCGCAGGCGCAGGCGCTGGCGGAGGTGTTCATCGCCGACCACGTCCAGCGCAGCCAGGCCGCCGCGGCCGCGCAGTCCAAGGCCATCCTCGACCAGCGGAAGAACGCCCAGGACGAGCTGACCAAGGTCGACCAGCAGATCGCCGACGAGACCGGCAAGGGCCGCAACGCCAACGCCAGCACCCTCGAAGGCCTCTACGGCCGCCGCGCGGCGCTCGCGTCGCAGGTCTCCGACTTCGACTCCCGCGCCCAGCAGGCCGGCATCGGCAGCCCGCAGGTCGCCGCGGGCACCCAGATCGTCGACGCCCCGCGCGCGCTGCCCAAGGCGTTCCTCAAGACCACCGCGACCAACGCGGGCATCGGCTTCGCGCTCGGCCTGGCGCTGGGGCTCGCGTTCGCCGCCATCGGCGCGGTCTCGCGCGACCGGCCGGTGCTGCGCCGCGAGATCTCCACGCACCTCGGCGCGTCCGTGCTCGCCCAGCTGCCGGCGAAGCCGCGCGGCCCGGCGCGGCTGTGGCGGCGCTCCCGCGCGGTGTCCGAACGCAAGCGCGTCGCCACGACGCTGGTGCGCGCCATCAAGAAGGACAAGCCCCAGGTTTCGCTGCTCGAGCTGGGTGCGCCGAAGGTCGCCGCCGCGCTCGCCCTCGACATCGCAGAGGAGCTCGACGGCTCCACGAGCGTCGTCGACGACCTGCCGAACGAGGACGTCCGCAAGCTCGTCACCGAGACGAAGAGCGAGGTCGCCGTCGTCGGCGCGGGCGACCCGCCCGCCGGGCCGGACGAGCGCCGGGTCGGCGTCGGCACGGTGTCGCCGGGCACGGCGTGGACCGACCTGGAGCACCTCGGCAAGGAGACCGTGCTGGTCGTCAAGGCCGGGTTCGCGAACACGCTGTGGCTGCACACGGTGGCGCGGCAGCTCGCCGACCAGCAGATCCCGATCGTCGGCGTGGTGCTGGTCGACCCGGACCCGCGCGACAAGTCCGACGGAACGCTGTGGGACGGCCTGCACACGGCCCTGCGTGGCCGCGCGAAGTCGGCGCCGTCGGTCCACCGCGTCTCGGTCGTCGAGAACGAGGACCGCATCGACGAACTGGCCGCCCGGATCGCCGAGCGCGTCGCGGTGGTCGAGCCGCCGACGCGGCGGATCGCGCCGGTCCGGCCGGTCGCCCCGCCGCCGGCCAAGCCACCTTTGCCGGAGCCGGGGAAGGTCAGCGTGCCGGACCACCTGGACGCACCCACGAAGAAGTTCGCCCCGGTCAAACCGCCGAAGCGGCCGACGCCGTTCAAGCGCGACCACGGCGAACCGGCGCACAAAGGCGAACTGAACGCCGAGCTCGAGTCAGAAAAGAGCGCGGAGGTCTCCTGACCCCCACGCCGCGAATGAAGGGGACCCGCTCGAGATGTGCGGCATCGCAGGCACCTACCTCTGGCCGGACGGCGGGCCGCTCACCGACCGGCTGACCAAGACGCTGGCCCACCGCGGGCCGGACGGCTCCGGCCGCTACGACCACGCGGCCGGCGCCGGCTCTGTCCACTTGGGACACCGGCGGCTCTCGATCGTCGACCTGACCGAGACCGGCGCCCAGCCGATGGTCCTCGACGGCCTCGCGCTGAGCTACAACGGCGAGCTGTACAACGCACCCGAGCTGCGAGCCGAGCTGGCCGCGGCCGGCGTCCGCTTCCGCGGCACGTCCGACACCGAGGTGCTGCTGCAGGCGTGGCGGCGCTGGGGCACCGACTGCCTGCCCAAGCTGCGCGGGATGTTCGCCTTCGCCATGTTCGAGGAGGGCACCGGCGAGCTGTTCCTGGTCCGCGACCAGCTGGGCATCAAGCCGCTGTTCTTCGTCCAGCGGGGCGGCGGGGTCGCCTTCGCGTCCGAGCTCAAGGCCCTCGCCGGTGAGCTCGGCGGGTCGCTACGGGTCGACAACGCGGCGCTGATCGCGTCGCTGCTCTACTACTGGGTGCCGGACGGCCGGTGCGCGTACGAAGGCGCGGAGAAGCTGCAGCCGGGCACGTGGCTGCGCTGCCGCCCGGACGGCCAGGTCGACCGCGGCCGCTTCTGGTCGCTGCGCGAGGTCGCCGAGGAAGGTGCGGCCTTCGACGGCGACGTCGACCTGCACGCCGTCATCGCGGAGTCGACCGCCAAGCACCTCATCTCGGACGTCCCGGTGGCGACGTTCCTCTCGGGCGGCCTGGACTCCAGCTACCTGACGGCGCTGGCCGCGCGGTCGCAGCCGGGGATTTCGGCTTACACCATCGGGTTCCGCGCCGAGGACGCCAAGTTCGAGGCGATGCCGGACGACCTGAAGTACGCCCGGATCGTCGCGCAGCAGTTCGGCGTCGACCTGCACGAGATCGAGATCGCGCCGCAGGTGCTCGACCTGCTGCCGAAGATGACCTACCACCTCGACGAGCCGATCGGCGACCCGGCGGCGATCAACTCGTTCCTGATCTGCTCGGCCGCGCGCGAGGCCGGCGTCAAGGTGATGCTGTCCGGGATGGGCGCCGACGAGCTGTTCGCCGGGTACCGCAAGCACCTCGCGAACCTGATCGCGTTGCGCTACCACAAGGTGCCGGGCGCGGTCCGCCGTCCGGTGGAGTCCATTGTGGACCGGCTGCCGGTGGCGTCGGCCAAGCGCGGGTACCGGTCGGTGCGGTTCGCGAAGCGGTTCCTGTCCTTCGCGGGCCTGCCGGAGGAGACGGCGTTCCGGCGCAGCTACACGATGTACGACCGCGAGGAGCTGCTTTCGCTAGTCAACCCGGACCTGGCTTCTTCCGTGGACGACGTCCTGACCGAGCACGCGGACACGTACAACGACCAGGCGCTGGACGACTTCGTCAACCGCATGTGCCTGGCCGACTCGCGGATGTTCCTGCCCGGACTGAACCTGACCTACACGGACCGTTCGACGATGGCGGCGTCCACCGAGGTGCGGACGCCGTTCGTCGACGTCGAGGTCGTGCGGGCGGCGTTCAAGATCCCGGGGAACGAGAAGATCGTCGGCCGCGCCGGGAAGATGGCGCTGAAGAAAGCGGCCGAGAACATCCTGCCCGGCGAGATCGTGCACCGGCCGAAGGGCCTGTTCAGCGCGCCGCTGCGGGCGTGGATGAGCCGCGACCTGGCGCCGCTGGTGCGTGAAGTCGTCAACGAAGGCGTGCTCGTTTCCTCCGGGCTTCTGCAGCGGGAAGCGTTGCAGCGCATGGTCGCCGAGGACGCCGCGGGTCAGGAAGACCGCGGCAAGCACCTCTGGCACGTCTTGACCCTCGAGTATTGGTACCGGAACGCGATGTCTGGAGCGGGAGCGAAGTGAAGCAGGTAGTCCAGAACTACAAGAGCGGGGAACTGGCGCTCCTCGAGGTCCCCGAGCCCGCCTGCAAGCCGGGTGGCGTGCTGGTGCGGACGGTGTACTCGCTGATCTCGACCGGCACCGAGATGATGAAGGTGTCCGAGGCCAGCATGTCCCTGGTGGGCAAGGCGAAGGCCCGGCCCGACCAGGTCGCGAAGGTGATGCAGAGCGTCGCTACGAACGGCCTCTCGGCGACCTACCGCAAGGTCACGTCCAAGCTGGACTCCTACACCCCGCTCGGCTACTCGCTGTGCGGCATCGTCGAGCAGGTCGGCGACGGCATCACCGACGTCGCGGTCGGCGACCTCGTGGCCTGCGCGGGCAACGAGCACGCGCTGCACTCCGAGCTGAACTGGGTGCCCAAGAACCTCTACTCGCGCGTGCCGAACGGCGTCGACCCGCGGCACGCGGCGTTCGGCACGGTCGGGTCGATCGCGATGCAGGGCGTCCGCCGCGGTGAGCCGCAGATCGGCGACGTCGCCCTGGTGATCGGGCTGGGCCTGATCGGCCAGCTGGTCGTCCAGCTGCTGGCGTCGTCCGGCGTGCGCGTGGTCGGTGTCGACCCGGACCCCGAGCGGTGCAAGCTCGCCGAGAGCCTCGGCGCGCTGACCTGCGCGCACCCGGCGTCCGGCATCGTCGACACCGCGGTGGAGGAGCTGACGCACGGCGCGGGCGTCGACCAGACGTACCTGGCCGCGGGCGGCAACACGAACGACCCGGTCGAGCTGGCCGCGAAGCTGTCGCGCGACCGCGGCCGCGTGATCGACATCGGCAAGTGCAAGCTCGACCTGCCGTGGAACGCCTACTACGAGAAGGAACTCGACGTCCGGTTCTCGCGGTCGTACGGGCCGGGCCGCTACGACCCGTCGTACGAGCTGGAGGGGCGTGACTACCCGATCGGGCAGGTCCGCTGGACCGAGCGCCGCAACCTCGAGTGCGTCCTCGACCTGATCGCGCGTGACCGGCTCGACGTCGAGCCGCTGATCACGCACGTCTCGGACTTCTCTTCTGCTGTCGAGACGTACCAGTCGCTGAACGAGGGCGCGTTGAAGGCGGTGGCGGTGCTGTTCCGCTACCCGGACGCGGTCGCCCGGACGGAGCCGGTCGTGACGTCCGCGCGGGTCGGGGTGACGTCGTCGCCGGCGGCTGCCTTGCCGGCCGGCCAGCCGGTGCGGTTGGGCTTCATCGGGGCGGGCAACTATGCGTCGTCGATGCTGCTGCCGCACCTGACCGAGCGCGACGACGTGCAGCTCAAGCACGTCGCGACGACGTCGGCGCTGTCCGGCGCGAACGCCCGGCGCAAGTTCGGGTTCGCTTCGGCGTCCACGGACATCGACGACGTCCTCGGCGACTCGGCGATCGACGCGGTGTTCGTCGTGACGCGGCACAGCTCGCACGCGGAGCTGACGCGCCAGGCGTTGCTGGCGGGCAAGACGGTGTTCGTCGAGAAGCCGCTGGCGTTGTCGCCCGCGGAGCTGCAGAAGGTCCTGGACGCGATCGAGGAGTCGGGCAACGACCGCTTGCAGGTCGGCTTCAACCGCCGGTTCGCGCCGCTGCTGCACGAGGCCCGCGGCCAGTTCGGCCCCCGAGTCGGCCCGGCGACGGTCCGCTACCTGGTCAACGCGGGCCGGCTCGACCACGGCAGCTGGTACAACCAGACGGATTCGGAAGGTTCGCGCTTCGCAGGCGAGGGCGGGCACTTCATCGACACGGTGAGCTGGCTCCTCGACGCGGACCCGGTGTCGGTATTCGCAACGGGCGACCTCCAGGTGACGCTGGGCTACCCGGACGGCTCGACGGCGGTCATCACGTACGCGGAGACGGGCTCATCGGGCTTCCCGAAGGAAACGTTGGACTTGACGGCCGACGGCAAGGTCCTGAAGTTCGACGACTTCGTGCGCGCATCGGTGTACTCGCGCAAGAAGTGGGCGAGTTCGCGGATCCCGAAGGGGCGTGACAAGGGGCAGGCCGCGGAGGTCAACGCGTTCCTGGAGGCGGTCCGGACTGGCGGGCCGATGCCGATTTCGGTGACGTCACTGGCGGCGACCACGCTGGCGACGTTGGCCGCGCAGGCCAGCGTCGCGAACGCGGCCCCGGTTCGGATCGAGCTGCCGACCAAGGCGGGTGCCCCGGCATGAGCGGCCTCGCATCGGGCACGGTGCCGCGCTCGGCCATGCCGAGCGCGGTTCCGGTCCGGCCGGCGTTGGTCCGACCGAGCCGGCCGAGTGCCGCCCCGGTCCGGCCGGCGCTGCTGCGGCCGGCGGGTCTGGGCCTTCCGAGCATCGCAGCGGCGCTGGTCCGCTCGAGCGGACCGGGTGTCGTCCCGGTCCGGCCGGAGCTGCCCCGTCCGTCCATACCGAGCGCCGCGCTGAACCGGCCGGCGGTGCTGCCGAAGGCAGGTGCCCGGCCATGATGGGTCCCGGCTGGTACCTGCGCCGGCTTTCCCGGATGGGGCCGGCGGAGGTCGTCGGCCGTGCTCGGCATGCCCTTGTGCAGCGGCAGTGGCGGACCTCGCTGCCCACCCCTCCGGACTGGCCGGCGCATCCGCGCTTCACCGCCGTGCTCCCGGCCGGCGCGCTCGACAAGGTGTCCGGTGAGGCCGTCAAGCGGCTGCTCGCCACCGCCGACGAGCTGCTGGCCGGGCGCGCCGAGTACTTCGGCGTGACCCGCTCGGACCTGGACGCGCCCGACTGGTTCCTCGACCCCAAGACCGGCCGCCGGGCGCCGGCCGAGCCCTACGCCTTCGACGTGCCCTACCGCTCGGAAGACACCGTCGGCGACATCAAGCAGATCTGGGAACCGTCGCGCCACCAGCACCTGACCCTGCTGGCCGCGGCTTACGCCCTGACCGGGTCCGCGGCCTACGCCGAACGCGTGGCCGCGCACCTGCGCTCGTGGTGGGCGGAAAACCCGCCGTTGCGCGGCCCGCACTGGATCAGCGGCATCGAGCTGGGCATCCGGCTCCTGTCGTGGGTCTGGACGCGCCGCCTGCTCGACGGCTGGGACGGCGTCGGCGACCTCTTCGAGGACAACCCGGACTTCCACCTCCAGCTGTGGCACCACCAGAACTGGCTGGCGAACCTGCGCAGCCACGGCTCGTCGGCCAACAACCACGTCATCGCCGAGGACGCCGGCCTGCTCGCCGCCGCCTGCGCGTTCGGCTGGTTCCCGGAGTCCGCGGGCTGGCGGACCGAGGCGATGCGGTCGCTGGACGTCCAGCTCGCCCGCAACACCTTCCCCTCCGGGCTCAACGCCGAACTGGCGTCCGAGTACCACGGTCTCGTCCTGGAGCTCGGCCTGGCGGCGGCGGTGGAAGCCGACGCGGCCGGCACGCCGGTGCCGGACTCCACGTGGGACGTCCTGCTCCGGATGACCGACGCTCTCGCGTCCATTGTGGACAACAAGCTCCGCCCGCCGCGGCAGGGCGACGCCGACGACGGCTTCGGCCTGATCGTCGACGGCACCGAGACCGACCGCTGGGCGTCGCTGCTGGCGACCGGCGAGGCGCTGTTCGGCCGCCTCGAGTGGTGGCCGCGGGTGCCGGGTGACGACGTCCGCACGCCACTGCTGGCTTCGCTGGTCTCCCGGACACCGCGCGCTTCGGGTGTCCGGCCCGGCCGGCGGCCCGCGCACCTGCGGGACGCGGGCATGACGATCCTGCGGTCGGGCCGCGTCTGGGCCCGCTGCGACGGCGGGCCGCACGGCTTCCTCTCGATCGCCGCGCACGCCCACGCGGACGCGCTGGCGGTCGAGGTGCGGCACGACGGCGTCGACGTCCTCGCCGACCCGGGCACCTTCTGCTACCACGGCGAGCCGAGGTGGCGGTCGTACTTCCGCTCGACGCTCGGCCACAACACCCTCGAACTCGGCGGGACCGACCAGTCGGTGTCCGGCGGCCCGTTCCTGTGGACGCGGCACGCGGTCACGAAGGTGCTGTCCGTCGAGACCCCGGCGAGCGGGCCCTCCCGCTGGACGGCGGCCCACGACGGCTACGCACCCGCGGTCCACCGCCGCACGGTCGAACTCGACGGCGACGTGCTGAAGATCGTCGACGAGGTGCTCGGCGACACCCGCCCGGCCGCGCGCCTGGCGTTCCACCTCGGCCCGGCGATCACCGCGCGGCTCGAGGACAACGTGGCCCACCTGCGCTGGCAGGGCGCCGCCACCGGTTCCGTGGCCCCGGTGCACACCGCGGTCGTGGAACTGCCGCCCGAGTTGTCGTGGACGGCCCACCGCGGTGAGATCGAGCCACCCCTCGGCTGGTACTCCGCGGGCTTCGGCCGCAAGGAGCCGTCGACCACCCTCGTCGGCTCCGGCACCCCCGGACACCTCACCACCCTGCTCCGCTTCAGTTAGGACCCGCCCGTGACAGCCCGCCGCCTCCGACTCCGCCGTGCCGCTCCGCTGCTCGGCGTCCTCCTCACGGTCGCGGCGTGCTCGAGCGGACCCGACACCGAAGGCCCGGCGCAGGCCACCCCGGCCCCCAGCGGGTCGGTCGCGGCCGTGTGCGACAAGGAACCCGCCGGACCGGCCGCCGCGCCGGCGGGCGCGGTCGTCGTCGACCCGGCCGTGCCCGGCGACCTCGCCACGAAGACGCGGGCGGCCGGCCCGGGCACGACGTTCTGGCTCCAGCCGGGCAAGCACATCCTCGGCGACGACAAGTACGACCAGGTGACCCCGAAGGACGGCGACGTCTACATCGGCGCCCCCGGTGCGGTCGTCGACGGCCGCAAGATCAACCAGTACGCGTTCACCGGCCACGGGACGAACGTCAAGCTCACCTACCTGACCGTCCAGGGCTTCGCGGCGCCCCGCGACGAAGGCGTGGTCAACCACGACTCCGGCGACGGCTGGGTGATCGAGCACTCGACCATCCAGGACAACGACGGCGCCGGCCTGATGGCGGGCGCGCGCCAGCAGGTGCGCGGCAACTGCCTGCGCCGCAACGGCCAGTACGGGATCAACGCCTTCTCCGGCAGCACGCCGATCACCGCGCTGGTCGTCGAGGGCAACGAGATCGCCGGCAACAACACCGGCGACTGGGAAGCGAAGATCGACGGCTGCGGCTGCACCGGCGGCGTCAAGTTCTGGGACGTCAACGGCGCCGACGTGCGCGGCAACTGGGTGCACGACAACCACGGCACCGGGCTGTGGGCCGACACGAACAACAACGACTTCCTCATCGAGGGCAACCTCATCGAGAAGAACGACAGCGCCGCGCTGATCTACGAGATCAGCTACAACGCGGTCATCCGGGACAACACGATCCGCAACAACAACTGGGTCGACGGCCGCCGCTACGCCGACAAGGGCGACAACTTCCCGACCTCCGCCGTCTACATCTCCGAGTCCGGCGGCGAGCCGCGGATCAAGGCGCGGACGGCGAAGATCGAGATCTCCCGCAACTACCTGGAGAACAACTGGTCCGGGATCACGTTGTGGGAGAACGCCGACCGCTACTGCAACAGCCCGGCGAACACCTCCTCCGGCGACTGCACCCGGCTGGTCCAGAACGTGAAGCAGTGCGCGGACCCGGCCATCGCGAGCGGGCCGCTGCTGAGCGACTGCCGCTGGAAGACCCAGCACGTCGACATCCACGACAACAAGTTCGTCCTCGACGCGGCCGTGGTCGGCTGCCAGGCCTCCTGCGGGCGGATGGGCCTGCTGTCGAACTTCGGCAGCTACCCGGACTGGTCGCCGTACAAGGGCGACGTCGTCCAGGAGGCGATCACCTACAAACAGGACAACCACTGGCACGACAACAGCTACGCCGGCCCGTGGACGTTCATCGCGTACACCACCGACCGCATCCTCGAGATCGGCGAGTGGGAAGGCTCGCCGTACTCGCAGGACACCGGCAGCACGTTCACCGCCCAGGGTGGTGGCTGACGTGGCGGCGCACACCGGCATCGCGGGCATCCGCGGCGACGCCGCGGCCGAACCCGCCTCGGCGACGCCGAAGTGGGCGGGCCTGGCGTGGGCGCTGCTGATCCTGAACACGCTCGGCTCGACCGGCGCGAAGACGGTCATCCCGCTCCCGCGCTCGGTCAGCCAGCTGGTGACCATGGGTTCGCTGATGACGGCGTTCGTGATCGCGCTGGTGCTGAACAAGCACCTGCGGATCCGGCCGAGCGCGTACCTGCTCCTCCTGACGTTCCTGCTGGGGTCGAGCGTCCTCGCCAGCATCGACCTCAAGGAAGGCGCCGGCGCGCTGTTCCGGTGCTTCCGGCTCACGGTCTTCGTCTCCACGCTCTGGTTGCTGACCCGCTGGTGGGACGGCGGGTTCAGCTTCGTCCGCTACCACATCCGCACCTACGCGATCGTGCTCGCGTCGGTGGCGATCGGTCTGGTGGTCTCGCCCGGCAACGCGATGCCGGAGGAGTACGGCGGCCGGCTCTCGGGTGCCGTGTGGCCGCTCACCCCGCCGCAGATCGGCCAGTACGCCGCGGTCATCTCCGGCCTGACGCTCCTCCTCTGGTTCGGGCGCCGCACGACGTGGCGCAGCGCGGTGTTCATCGTGGTTCCGGTGGTCGGGCTGCTGATGCTGACGCACACCCGCACGGCGACGCTCGGCCTGATCGCCGGGCTGGCCGTGGCCTTCCTGTCGATGCTGCTGACCAGCGCCCGCGCGCGGAAGGTGTTCGCGTGGACGGTCGGCGTCGGCGGGGTCGCCGGCGTCGTGCTGGCGGGCGCACTGCAGACGTGGTTCCTGCGCGGGCAGAGCGCGGACAACTTCTCCAGCCTGACCGGCCGCGCGAAGGTGTGGGACGCGCTGCTGGAGGCCCCGCGGACGACGTCGGAGTACATCTTCGGGGTCGGGCTGACGGACAAGTCCTACGACGGCCTCCCGATCGACAACAGCTGGCTCGCGATCTACCACGAGCAGGGTTTCGTCGGGATCGCGCTGGTGGCGGGGTTCCTCCTCACGTTGGTCGTGGTGGCCGTGCTGCGGCCGCCGTCGCTGGCTCGCGCGTGCGCGATCTTCCTGATCACCTACTGCATTTCGGCCTCCTACACCGAAGCCGGCCTCGGCGACGCGTCGCCGTACCTGCTGCACCTGGCCGTGGCCGCGTCGCTGCTGGTCCGTGGGGTGCCGGAGTCCGACGAACAAGCATTCATCCCGGCGAAGGGGACAGGCACGTGAAGGTGCTCATGGTGCACAACCGGTACCGGTCCGAGCAGCCGAGCGGCGAGAACAACGTCGTCGACGCCGAGGTGACCCTGCTCGCCGAGGGCGGCCACCAGGTGTCGCTGTTCGAGCGCCGCAGCGACGACATCGCCTCGATGCCGGCGGCCCGCAAGGCCGCGGTGCCGCTGACCGTGCCGTGGAACCCGGCGGTCCGCAAGGAGCTCGCCGGCCGGCTGCGCGCCACGCGCCCGGACGTCGTGCACATCCACAACACGTTCCCGCTGCTGTCGCCGTCGGTGGTCGCGGCCTGCGCGGACGCGGGGGTGCCCGCGGTCGCGACGCTCCACAACTACGGGATGGTCTGCCCACCCGGCACGCTCCACCGCGACGGCCGCATCTGCACCGACTGTGTCGGCGGCCTGCCGCTGCCGGCGGTGCAGCACGGTTGCTACCGCGGTTCGCGCGTGGCGACGCTCCCGATGGCGGCGAGCACGGCCGCGAACCGCCGCCGGTGGTGGACGGGCGTTTCGCGGTTCTTCTGCATTTCGGCGGCCCAACGTGACCTCCTGGTGTCGGCCGGGATGCCCGGCGAGCGGATGGCGGTGAAGCACAACTTCGTCACCGACCCCGGCGTCCGCCGCGCCGGCGACGGCAAGCACGTGCTGTTCGTCGGCCGCGTCACCGAGGAGAAGGGGGTCGGGCTGCTGATGCGGGCGTGGGACCGCCTCGGCGGCGCCCTGGGCGTGCCGCTGGTCATCGCCGGCACCGGCCCGATGCAGGACGAGGTCGCGACGTGGGCGGCCCGCCGTGATGACGCGTCGTACGTCGGCCTCCAGAACAAGGCGGAGTGCCGGGCCCTGACGGCCGACGCGGTGGCAGTGGTGGCGCCGTCGACGTGGCTGGAGGCGTTCGGCCTGGTGGTCGTCGAGGCGATGGCCGCGGGAGTACCCACGGTCGCGGCGGCCCACGGCGCCTTCCCGGAGCTGGTGGAAGACGGCGTGACCGGCCTCCTGCACGCGCCGGACGACGAGGTTTCGCTCGCGGACCGGCTCCGCGAGGTGGCCGGCGACCGCAACGGTGAGATGGGCGACGCGGCCCGCGTCCGGTACGAAAAGGACTTCACCCCGGCGGTGGGGCTCGACCGGTTGATCGCCGGGTACGAGGCAGCGATCGAGGCGCACGGGTGAGGCAGCTGGTCCGGACGGCACCCGCGGCCCTGCCGGTCGCGTTGCGCGCCCCGCTGGCGATGACGGCCGCCTTGGCGACGGCGGTCCTCGTGGCGCTCGGCATCCTCCACTTCCACGACTCGGGTTTGACCGGAATCGACGCGGCGGTGCTCCCGGCGATCGACGGCGTCCAGCCACCCTGGCGGTACGTGGCGCTGGTCATCGACTTCGGTGGCGAGCCGGTCGGGGCGACGGTCCTGGTCGCGCTGCTCGCGGTGGTGTGTTTCCTGGTCCACCGGGTCCGGGCGGCGGTGTTGACGGTGCTCGGCGTGGTGGTCACGGTGGCGGTGACGACGGTGCTGAAGCCGATCGTGGGCCGCACGATCCATGGCGAGTTCCTTTCCTATCCGAGCGGGCACACGGCGTTGGCCACCGCGCTGGCGTTGGTGATCGGGTTGCTGCTGGTCGATCGGCTGGGTTCGGGGCGGGTCGCCGGGGTGGTTTTGCTGCTGGGACTGGCGTTGGTCGCCGGGGTGGCGATGGGGTGGGCCGAGGTGGCCCTCGGGGCGCACTACCCGACGGATGCCGTGGGTGGGTTTTGCGCGGCGCTGGCCGCGGTTCCGGCGACGGCGTGGGTAGTGGACCGGGCGGCCGAACGGCTGTGATGCCAGGTTCCGCGCGGCCACGACGGCTGCCGGTGCCGGCTCGGTCGAGCACTTCACCGGCCGGGTGACCGCTTCCCGTGGTCGCGTCTCTTTTCGCGCGGATGGGATCCTGGCTCGCCGCCGCTCCGCCTCAAGCTGGGCAGAGCTGGCCGAGTTCGCGCGTGGGCTGTGTGTCGGTCCGGCCGGTTCCCGTTCGTCGGTGGGGTGACCTACCTGCGAAGGAGAGCCCGATGATCCCGGATCTGATCGCCGCCGAGCGGCGGGAGCTGGCCGCGTTGCTCGGGGGCCTGTCGGCCGCCGAGTGGGCGTCGCCGAGTCTGTGTGCCGGTTGGCGGGTTGCCGAAGTCGTCGCCCACGTGACCATGCCCTTCCGGTTCTCGACCGGGCGGTTCGTGCGCGAGATGGTGAAGTCCGGCGGGCGCTTCAACCGGATGGCCGATCGCCTCGCCCGCCAGGAGGCAGCCGAGCTTTCGCGGGACGCCTTGGTCGCCTCGCTGCGGGACAACGCCGACCACCCCTGGCAGCCGCCGGGCGGTGGGCCGGCGGGCGCTCTCAGCCACGACGTGATCCACGGCCTCGACATCACCACCGCCCTCGGGCTGGACCGTCGCGTGCCGCCGGAACGGCTGGAGGTCGTCCTCGCCGGGACCAAGCCGAAACAAGTGAAGTACTTCGGGACCGACCTGACCGGCGTCTGCCTGCGTGCCGACGACCTCGACTGGTCGTACGGCACCGGGACTCCGGTCACCGGCCTGGCCCAGGATCTGCTTCTGGTTCTCTGCAACCGGCGGCTGCCGGCCGGACGTCTTCGGGGCGAGCCGAGCGCGCGCTTCACCACGGTCTGAGCTCCTTTCGCAGGAGATCCATTGTGGACAGTTGAGCTGTGGGGTGCGGTGATGGCGGGCATGTCTCCGACCGTACCGAACATGCGTGCGAACGCCATCGCTGAAATGGGTGATGTGTGCGCTGTCCGAAATTCTCCGTTCGCGATTTTTCCCTTTGACATCAAGGAAAAACGCTATCAGCGGTGCGGGGCGCGGCGAAAAGTGTCGGACCCCCTCGGCAAGCTCCTGATCAGCAGCCGGCGGTCCCGCCGTCGAACGAAGAACACTCGTCCTGCGAGTAGGGCCCCGCCCGCCAGCCCGCAGTGTCGACCGTCTTGGAGGTGTCATGCACTACGAAGGTCCACGGCCCGGCATAGGAGTTGTCGTGCCACCGGTTGCCCTGCCGGAAGGTGATCGCCTCTTGGACGACGGTTCCCTTGTAGGGGGACCAGTCCGGGAAGGTCCCGTAGTTCGACAGCAGGGCCATCCGCCCGCAGAGGCTCGTGCAGCCGACCCGGCCGGGGTCGAACCGGAAGGTGTTCCCGTGCACCTCGACGCGCCGGCTCTTCCAGCGGCAGTCGTCGTAGGCCGGTGGTTTCTCGATCGTGCCCGCGGTGCACGACGATTTGGCCGCCACCTCGGTGCAGTAGCCGGTGGACGTGTTCGCCGGGCTGTTGCAGAAGCGGTCGGCGTTCTCCCACACCGTGATCCCGGCCCAGTTGTCCTCGAAGGTGTTCCCGCTGATGTCGATCGACGACGTCCGCGCCGGCACGCGCGGCTCGCCGCCCGATTCGGACAGGTACACCGTCGCCGCCGGGAAGTTGTCGCCGCGCGACGCGAACGCGCGGCCCTGCACGAGGGTGTTGCGGCGGAAGGTGTTGCCGCGCAGCACGAGGTTGTAGCTGGTCTCGTAGAACAGCGCTTCGGCGTCATTGGCCTCGAAGAGGTTGTCCTCGACGAGGAAGTCGTTGTTGTTCGTGTCGGCCCAGAGCCCGGCGCCGTGGTTGCCGTGGACCCAGTTGCCGGTGATGTCGGCGCCGTTCACGGCCCAGAACTTGGCGCCGCCGCTGCACCCGCAGCCGGGCACCTTGGTTTCCCAGTCGCCGGTGTTGTTGCCGGTGATCTCGTTGCCCTCCAGCACGAGCCCGGTGATGCCGTCGCCCGCCTGGTAGGCGTTCAGCCCGTACTGGCCGTTGTCGCGCAGGCAGCTGTGCCGGACGACCTGGCGCGCGCCGGCCATCAGCGCCGCGCCGGCGTTGTCCTCGATGGTCGTGTTCTCGATGAGCCAGCCGTCGCCGGAGTCGTGGTTGACGACGCCCTGGTCCTGGAGCGCGGCGAACCCGCGGATGGTGAGCCCGTGCAGCTCGACGTCCCGGGCGCGCTGGGTGAAGGCGGCGCGGTTGACGCCGCGGCCGTCGACAACCGCGCCCGGTGCGCCGAGGTAGACGTCGCCGTCCTTCGGTGCGACCTGGCCGAACTCGTCAGTGCCGAGGGTGTGGGTGCCGGGGCGGAGCCAGAAGGTGGTGCCCGGCGGGTTCGCCGCGGTCTTGGCCGAGAGGTCTCCGTCGACGCCCGGATCGACGGAGACGGCCCCGGGAGGCGCTTCTTCGTGCTCCGCGGGCTGGTGGTCGCACACCGGCCCGGGCCCGTCGGTGGCTCGCGCGATCGCCGGGACGGTGACGGCGATGAGGAGCGAGCATGCGGCGACGAGAGCCGCGCGAGATCTACCCATGGCAGGAAGTTACGCACGAACGGGCCGGAAAACAGTCACCCTGGAGTGTCCTCATCAGACCCAAGGAGTGAATCCGGCCCGTCCGTCGAGAAGCGGGAGCCCGTCAGCGAAAGCCTGACGGCTTTCACTGACGCTCAGTCACGCGAACTTGCGGAACACCGGCTGCACCGGCCGGCCGCCCATCCACGGCGCCGGGTCGTTGGCGTCGAGGGCCTTCCGGTACACCGTGCACGCCTGCGCGACGACGTCGATCGTCTTGTCGATGTCGGCCTCCGTGAGCGCCGCGCTGACCACGAACGACGGCCCCAGCACCCCGCCGCTGATCAGCTCGCGCAGGAACAGCGTCCGGTACGGCTGGGACGGCCTGCCCTGCTCGTCGAGCGTGCCGAAGACCAGGTTGCTCGCCCGGCCGCGGACCACCACGTGGTCCTCGACGCCGATCCCGGCCGCCACTTCGCGGACGCCGGCGGCGAGCCGGTCGCCGAGGGCGTGCATGCGGCCGATCACGTCCTCGTCGCGGTACACGTCCATCACCGCCATCGCGGCGGCCAGCGAGTGGGTCTCCGCGCCGTGGGTCGTCGAAAGCAGGAACACCCGCTCGCGGTCGGTGCGCAGCCCGCCGATCTCCATCAGTTCGCGCTTGCCCGCGAGCGCGGACACCGCGAAGCCGTTGCCGAGGGCCTTGCCGAACGTCGAGAGGTCGGGCGTCACGCCGTAGAGACCCTGGGCGCCGTGGGCGGACCAGCGGAAGCCGGTGATCATCTCGTCGAAGACCAGCACGACGCCGTGGCGGGTGGTGAGGTCGCGCAGGCCCTGCAGGTACCCCGGCGGCGGCTCCACCGCCGCCGCGGCCTCCAGGATCATGCACGCGATCTCGCCCTCGTGGCGCTGCAGCAGCTCCTCCGCGGCCTGCAGGTCGCCGTACGGGAAGGACACGACCGCTTCCGTCGTCTCGTCCGGGATGCCCGCGTTCATCGCCGTCGTGCCGATGAACCAGTCGTCGGTCGAGAAGAAGGCGTGGTCGGCGCACTTGGCCACCAGCGGGCGGCCGGTGGCCGCGCGGGCGAGCCGGACCGCGGCCGTCGTCGCGTCCGAGCCGTTCTTGGTGAACTTCACCATCTCGGCCGTCGGCACGTTCTCCAGGAACCGCTCGGCGGCCTCGGCCTCGATGATCGACGGGCGGATGAAGTTGCTGCCCTTGCCGAGCTCGGCCCGGACCGCCTCGAGGACCCGCGGGTGGGCGTGGCCCAGGCTGACCGCTCTCAGCCCGGCGCCGTACTCGACGTACTCGTTGCCGTCGACGTCCCAGACGTGGCCGCCGAGACCGTGGGAGATGACCGGAGCCATCCCTTCGGGATACTGGTCCGAGCCCTTGGCGTAAGTGTGCGCACCACCGGGGACGACCCGGTGCAGCCGCTCGTTCGCCTCCGTGGAGCGGGGCAAGTTCGTTCCCATGAAGGTCACCTCGTTGGTTTCAACGCCTCTCCGAGAGACGGCGCACGTTCGTCTCGGTCACTGACCATTGTGACCGACAGTGGCCACGAAATGTCCAATTCAGGGTCTTTGTACGAAATTGTGATGTCTTCGGACGGATCGTGTGCGCGATCGATACGGTACGCGACGTCCGAGGGGTCCGTGAGTGACTGGAACCCGTGCGCGCACCCCGCGGGGATGTACACGGAAACCTGTGTCTCACCGGAAAGCTCGAAGGTTTTGACATTGCGGAACGTCGGCGAATCCGGTCGGAGATCCACCACGACGTCGAAAACGGCGCCGTGGGAACACCGCACCAGCTTCGCCTCGCCGGCGCCGCCGCGCAGGTGCATCCCGCGGACGACTCCCTTGCGGGAGCGGGAAAGGCTGTCCTGGACGAAGCCGTCTGGGTCGATCCCGACCGAGGCGACGACGTCCCGGTCGAACGTCCGGCTGAAGAAGCCGCGCCGGTCACCGTGCGGAGTCGGTTCGAACAGGTACGCGCCCTCGATCTCGGGCACCGGAATGGCCTTCATCGCCCACCCCCGAAGAGGGCCGCCGAAAGGGCGGCGAACTGGTCCTTGAGCCGTTGCGCGTTCATCTCGTTCCGTTCGCGGAGCGTTTGGCGAAGTTCCGCCGAACGGTTCTCCAGTTCGGTGAATTGCTCGACGAGCTTGTCGAAGTCGACGTCCTTCGCCCGCTGGGTGAAGCCGTCGAGACCCAGTTCCGCCATCAGCACGTCGTTCTTCGGCGCGTACCCGATCGCGACGGTCGGTTTCGCGACCTTCAGGGCGCAGAGCACGTTGTGGTAGCGCGTGGCCACCACGCTGTCCACCGCCGCCATCTCGTGCATCAGCTCGTCCAGGGTCTCCGCCGAAGCCGCCGTGACCAGCGGGGAAGCGGTCTTCTCGATGATCTCGTCGACGACCTGCCGGTCGATCTGGTCACCGATGAACAGCCGGACGGGTCTGCCCTGGTCAACGAGCCACGCGACGAAACGGTTCATCGTGTCTACGTAGTGACGGTAGATGCGGTCGCCCTCGGCGCGGTCGTCGTTGCCGCCGTAGTAGGCCATCACGCCGACACCGACGGAGCCCGGCTTGCCGTCGGCGTCCGGAGTGAGGAGGGAGAACGCGAGGTCCGGGTAGACCTCGTCGCGGCTGGTGTCGACACCCATGGCGCGCATGGCGTCGCGGGAGATGTCGTCCCGGTAGGACCGGTAGGCGGCCAGGCGGCCGGACCAGCGGACCAGCGTCCGGGTCGCCCGCGCGCTGATGTGGTTCGCGCCGACGCACACGAGTGCCACCTTGGTGCCGAAGAGGCGCCCGGTGGCGGAAAGGAGGAAGAGCGAATACGGGAAACCCCACGGACGCAGCGGAAGCGTCGCTTCGAGGACACCCATGCCGGGCACGATGACGACGTCCTGCTTGCGGACCCAGGCGGCCGTGCGGCCGACGTCGACCAGCTTGCCGAGTCCCTTGAGGACGATCGACCGGAGGCCGGACGCCGTCTCGTACTCGGCCTGGTTCCAATGCAGGGGCGTGGTGTCGACGCCGTAGCGCTCGCGGACGATGTCCGGGCCGCCCACCAGGCCGGTCAGGACCGCGTCCGGGTACTCGCCGCGCAGGTAGCCGAGCACGGCTTCGAGGGAACCGTCGTTGCCGAGGTTCCCCGAGCCGAGGAGGCCGAAGACGCCGACGCGCGGGGCACGCTTCACGCGAGCCTGCCTTCGCGGCCGGCCACGATCGTGTTGACCGTGGCGACGTCGGAGGCGGTCGGCGCGCGGTCCTCGACGCGCTCGCCGTGGCCGGAGCGCGCCCGGTTGGTCAGCCAGGCGCCGAGGTGCCCGAAGCACTCGCGCTTGTCGGCGGCCGAGATCGGCGCGCGGCGGATCAGGTCCGCGAACCCGAAGACGTACTCGCCGAGCAGGCGGACGGTGGGGTTCCGGAGCCGGTTCGCGCGCCGCGGGTCCAGATTCGCGCACCGGCTCCGGATGGTCGGGTTGGCCCGTTCCGCGCGGCCCGGGTGGTCGCGGCGGAAGTAGAGCAGCTCGGGCACCTGGTGGAACGGGCCGTGCAGGGCCATCTCCGCGGAGTAGGTCCGGTCGGCGTGGTGGTAGCTGTCGAGCGGCTTGACGCGGCGGAGGACGTCGGCGCGGATGACGCCGTAGAAGTCGTCGCCGCCGGGCTCGAACAGGACGCTGCGGAAGCGGTCCGGCGCGTGCGGGGACGCCGTGTTCAGCGTGTACTCGAGCGGCTGGACGATGCGGCCGTCGCCGTCGATGATCGCCTGATCGCAGTGGGCCAGGATGATGCCGGGGCGCTCGTCGAGGGCCTCGACGCACCGCTTGAGCAGGTCGCGGGCGTAGAGGTCGTCGTGGGAGACCCACTTGAAGAGCTCGGTGCGGGAAACGTCGAACACGAAGTTGTGGTTCGGCGTCGCGCCGATGTTCTTCGGCTGCCGGACGTAGCGGATCCGGGAGTCCTTCTCGGCGTAGCGGCGGCAGATCTCGTCGGTGCCGTCGGTGGAGGCGTTGTCCGAGATGACCAGCTCGAAGTCTTCGTAGGTCTGGCCGAGCAGGGCGTCCAGCGACTCGGCGAGGTACTCCTCGCCGTTGTACACCGGGAGGCCGAGGCTCAGCCGCGGGACGGTGGTCATGGAGTCCTCATTCCTTGATCGGCTCTTTGATCGGCTCGAAGACCACGGTGGGCTCGTCGGCGCCGGGTGGCACGTAGTCGCGCAGCCCGGCCCGCAGCTGCAGCCACCAGATGACGGACCCGCTGAGCGTCGCGGTCGCGACGCCCCACGCGGACCCGCCCGCGCCGCCGAGGAAGGCGCCGGCGATGCCGAACGTGACGTAGAACAGGGAGGCGATCAGCTGCGACCGCAGGCTCCGCTTGGCCGCGCCCAGCGCGCGGAGACCGGCCGCCGCGCCGGTGGCGAAGCTCGCGCCGACCACGGCGAGGGTGACCGGGAGGATCAGCGGGGACGACGAGTCCCACACGTCACCCATCACCCAGCGGCCGGCGCTGTCGGGCAGGAGGAGCAGCAGGCCGAGGCCCCAGCACAGCGCGGCGGCGGCCTGGCCGCCGCCGAGGATCACGCAGAAGTGCTTCAGCCGGTGCGGCGCCCGCTGGAGCACCCGCGCGCCCTCGGCGACGGTGACCAGGGACAGCCCCATGAGCAGGGCCAGGAACGGGCCGAGCAGCTGCTCGGCGCCGCGGACCGCGCCGACGGCGGTGATGCCGGCGATGGCGCCGAGGCCGTACGCGCGCAGCTGGGACGCGCCGCTGTTGCTGACGTTCTCGACTAGGTAGCGGACGCTCAGGTCGCGCTGGGTGCGGAGCCAGCCGGCCAGCTCGCGCGGGTGGGGGAGGATGCCCGTCTGGAACCAGCCGTAGACCGCGGCGAGCGCGGCCGCGATGCCCCAGGCGAGCACGAACGCGACGACCGACCCGACCCGGCCGGCGATGAACAGCGCCGGGAGCAGGGCGATGCCGCACGCGACGTCGTTGAAGAACGCCTTCTTGCCCTGGCCGCGCGCGAAGAACGCGAACCGCCAGGCGTCCTGCAGGAGCAGTCCCGGCAGGACGACGGCGAGCGCGACGAACGCGTTGCCGAGCGGGCCGCCCGCGGCCAGCCCGGCGACCAGGCTGATCAGCCCGGTCACGCAGCCGACGCCGATCGCGGTGCCGGAGGCGCTGGCGACCCCCAGGCGCCAGCGGTCCTCCGGCACCGCGGAGAACCGCACCATCAGGGGGTCGGTGGCCAGGCCGCGCGAGACGTTCAGCACCACGCCGTAGGTGACCCAGACGAGGCTGAAGATGCCGAACGCGAACGTGCCGAGCGAGCGGGCCACGTACAGCCCGACCGCGAAGTTGGTCAGGCTGGACACCGCCTGGTCGCCGAGGCCCCAGCTGAGGCGTCCGGCCATCGCGCGCACCGCGCCCGAGGAGAAGATCGAGCGCGGCGCACGGCGGTGGTTGGCCACGTCGCTCACTCCTTGACCAAGCCGGCGTCGTGCAGGGCGCGGGCGGCGACGTCGACGATGTCGAAGGGCAGCCCGGCCCGTTCGGCGATGTCGAGCAGGCTGTGCTCGCCGTCGGAGAGGTTGAGCACCCACAGCATCGCCATCTGGGCCTGCTTGGCGTCGCTGCGGCCGCCGAGGGAGTCGTACAGCCCGCGCTTGCCGAGCTGCGGCTCGCCGTACGGGCTGAGGTTGACGTACCGGCGGTTGCGGTCCAGGACACCGAAGGCGTCCCGCAACGCGCCGAGCGTGTCTTCCATGGCCGCCGGCGACACGAAACCCGGGTTGTCGGCGGAGGTGTGGTACTCGGGGTAGCCCGCGTACGGCGTCCGGGTCAGCGAGCCGACGCCGAGGTTGAAGCCCGGCGAGCAGAACTGGCGCTCGTCGTAGCCATACGGCGAGAAGTCGACAACTCGATGTTCCCGCGAGCGCAGCACGTGCTGCATCACCCGGTCGATCTCGGCGTCGTCGCGGCGGGACTTCTTGTACGTCAACGATCCCGGGTCGCCCGCGCAGGCCAGGACCAGCCCGTGCTTGACCTTCTCGATCCGGGACGAGTTGCGGGCCAGCCAGGTGATCGAGCCGATCGTCCCGGGCATGAACAGGAAGCGGTAGGTGTAGTGCGGCTGCGAAAGAGCGAGCTGCTGGGCCAGCGAAATGGCCACCGCGATGCCGGCGAGGTTGTCGTTGGCCAGCGACGGGTGGCAAATGTGGCAGGAGACGATGACCTCGTCGGTGACGCGCCCCGGGACGACGTGCTCGCCGTAGGTCAGCGAGCCGTCGGCCAGGGTCGAGTCGATGACGACGTCGTACTCGCCGTCGGGCAGCGCGTCGAGCTTCTCCTGCGCCAGGCAGAAACCCCAGGCCGGGGCGTAGTAGCTGGTTCGGTACGGCACCCACGACGGCTGGTCCGGCAGCGTGTGCAGGTGCTCCCGCAGCTCGCTCAGCGGCATCCGCTGCCGCACCGGGACGCTGTACCCGACGACGTGCAGGTTCGACTCCTGGAAGTCGATCACCCTCTCCCCGGAGGGAGACGCGACGTAGGCGTCGCGGATGTTCCACTCCTGCGGGATCGTCCAGTCCAGCACGGCCGTCCCGGTCGGGACCTCGTGCCGCTCCAGCGGGATGTGCTCGCCGATGATGTCCAGGGTCTGCCGCACACCGTCGCCGGTGATGCTGCGGCAGATCGGGTACAGCCGCTCGACGAGGGCGTGCAGCTCCTCCCCCGTCCGCAGCTGCGGGCCCGCCACTAGCGCCGCCGCATGGTGTCGTCGACGCGGCCGGCTTCGCCCTCGCTCTTCAGCCACGCGAGCCGCGTGAACAGCTGCTGGAACGACTCCCGCGTCAGCCCGAACTTGCGGTAGGCCTCGATGAGCTCGACGGCGCCGTCCTTGACCGACCACTCGCACGCGAAGCCCGGGATGGCGTCGCGGAAGCGCGAGAAGTCGACGCGGTACGAGCGCGGGTCGGCGCCGGCCTCGCCGGTGATGTTCAGCGTCGAGCCCGGCACGGCCTCGACGACCTCCTGGGCGATCTCGGCGACGGTGACGTTGTTGTCCTCGGTGCCGATGTTGAAGGCCTTGTTGTGCACGGCCTCCTTGGGCGCCGTCAGGGCCGCCGTGAACGCGCGCGCGATGTCCTGGGCGTGCACCAGCGGCCGCCACGGCGTGCCGTCCGACAGCACCAGGACCTCGCCGGACAGGTGCGCGTGCGCGGTCAGGTTGTTCAGCACGATGTCGCCGCGCAGCCGGGGCGAGTAGCCGAACGCGGTCGCGTTGCGCATGTAGACCGGGGTGAAGTCGTCGTCGGCGAGCTCGTGGACGTCGGCCTCGACGCGCACCTTCGACTCCGCGTACGGCGTCACCGGCTTCAGCGGGGCGTCCTCGTCGACGAGCTTGTCGCCGCCCGCGCCGTACACCGAGCAGGTCGACGCGTAGAGGTACCGCCCGACGCCGGCCTCCTTCGCCAGCTTCGCGAGCTTCACCGACGCGTGGTGGTTGATGTCGTAGGTCAGCTCCGGCGCGAGCGAGCCGAGCGGGTCGTTCGACAGCGCGGCCAGGTGGATCACGGCGTCGAAGCCCTCGACATGCGAAAGCGTGACGTCCCGCAGGTCGACGACGTGCCCGGCCGGGTCGGCCGGGGCGGGCCCGAGCAGGCAGTCCTCGAACAGCCCGGAGTCGAGGCCGAAGACCTCGTGGCCGGCGGCGGCGAGCACCGGGGCCATCACCGTCCCCAGGTAGCCCTTGTGCCCCGTCAGCAACACCCGCATCGGATTCAGCCCTTCAGGTCGAGAGTGAGTTTCTTGACGAAGAACGCTTCGGCGTACTTCGCGGCGGCCTCGATGCCGCGGATCCGGGCCAGCCCGAGGAACGCCTCGCGGTCGTACCAGGGGCGGTGGCGCTGCGACGCGTAGTGCTCCTGCAGCAGCCGGACCTTCTCTTCGGCGACGTCGTCGTCGAGCGGCTGGTACACCGAGGGGGCGCCGAGGTCGCCGTCCCACTTGACGATCTCGTAGCCCAGCGCGAGGTGGTCGCGGAACGCCGTCGGCACGAGCTTGGCCAGCCCCCGGTGGTCCTGGTGGGCGTCGTCGGTCCGCGGCGCCAGGATGACGTCCGGGTCGGTCCGCCGCCGCAGCTCCTCCAGGGCGTTCTTGGCCTCTTCCCAGTGCGCCGGGAAGCGCCCGTCCGGCAGCTTCAGCACCGTGACGTCGAGCTGCGCGCCCGGGCAGAACGCCGCCAGCGCGGCCCGCTCCTCGTCCTCGCGGGGCGTGCCGCCGCCGGAGAGGACCAGCGCGTCGACCTTCAGGCCCGGCCGCGACGCGCAGAGCGTCAGCAGCGTGCCGCCGGCGCCGATCGCGATGTCGTCGCAATGGGCGCCGAGGGCGACGACGCCGCCGAGCCGTCCCGGCCGCAGCCCGATCACGCGATGCTCGCCGCGGGGTGCTTCTCCCAGAGCGCCCAGGGCCGGTCGCCGTGGGTGTAGGCGTTGTCGAGGGCCGCGCGCTCCTTGACCGTGTCCGTCGGCTTCCAGAAGCCGCGGTACGGGTAGGCCAGCAGCCGGCCGCGCTTGGCCAGCTCGCCGCAGCCGTCGGCGACCAGGTCGCCGTTCTCCGGGATGTGGTCGAACACTTCCTGCCGCAGCACGAAGTACCCGCCGTTCTCCCACAGCGGCATCTCGCTGACCGCGGTGATCGAGCCGACCTTGCCGCCTTCGTCCATCTCCACGCAGTGGAACGACGACTGCGGCGGGACGACCATCATCGACGCGCCCGCGTCGGTGTTGGAGAACCGCTCGATCATGTCGGGCAGCGGGACGTCGGACAGGACGTCGGCGTAGTTCGCGAGGAACATCTCGTCGCCGTCGAGGTAGTCACGCACGCGGCGCAGGCGCTCGCCGATCGGCGACTCGATGCCGGTCTGCACGAAGGTGATCGTCCAGTCGGCGATGTCGGTCGAGAGCAGCTCCGCCTGCCCGTTGCGCAGTACGAAGTCGTTCGAAATGGTTTCCTGGTAGTTCAGGAAGAAGTTCTTGATGTGCGCCGCGCCGTAGCCGAGGCACAGGATGAATTCGGTGTGGCCGAAATGCGCGTAGTAACGCATGACGTGCCAGATGAGCGGTCTCGGACCGACCATCGCCATCGGCTTCGGGACGTCGTCGGCCGCGCCGTTGCGCATCCGCATCCCGTAACCACCGCAGAAGAGGACGACCTTCACTTCACTGCACCTCGACGATTTCCAAGTGGGGGATCGGGAACACGAGCTTTCCGCCCCACGCCCCGATGTAGGAGAGCTGTTCGGTCAGTTCCTCCCGGAGGTTCCACGGGAGGACGAGCACGTAGTCCGGCCGGTCGGCTTCGATCCGCTCCGGGGGCAGCACCGGAATGCGCGTGCCGGGGGTGAACCGGCCGTGCTTGTACGGGTTGCGGTCGACCGTGTACTGCAGCAGGTCCGTCCGGATGCCGCAGTGGTTCAGCAGGGTGTTGCCCTTGCCCGGGGCGCCGTAGCCGACGACGGTCTTCCCGTCGTTGCGCGCCTCGATGAGGAACTTCAGCAGGTCCAGCCGCACGCGCGTGACGCGCTCGGAGAACTCGGTGTACCCGGACAGCTCGTGCAGCCCGGCGGCCTTTTCGCGCTCCAGCACGTCGGTCATCCGCTCGCTGGGCTCGCCCGCGACTTCGGCGGGACGCGCCCACAGCCGGATCGACCCGCCGTGCGTCGGCACCAGTTCGACGTCGACGACGGTCAGGCCGCCGGTCGCGAGGGCGCGGCGGGCGGATTCGACCGTGTAGTACTGGAAGTGCTCGTGGTAGATCGTGTCGTACTGGTTCTTCTCGATCAGCGTGAGCAGGTGCTGGACCTCGATGGAGACCCAGCCGTCGTCCGCGACCAGCGCGCGCAGGCCCTTGGTGAAGCCGAGGACGTCGGGGATGTGCGCGTAGACGTTGTTCGCGGCGACGAGATCGGCGGGGCCGTGCTCCTCGCGCACCTTCAGGCCGGTTTCCTCGGAGAGGAAGGCCGTCAGGGTGGGCACGCCGGCGTCGCGCGCCGCCTGCCCGACGTTCACCGAAGGTTCGACGCCCAGACACCGGATGCCGTGGCCGACGACGTGCTTGAGCAGGTAGCCGTCGTTGCTGGCGACCTCGACGACGAACGACTTCTCCCCGAGCCCCAGCCGCTCGACCGCGCCGTCGACGTACCGCTTCGCGTGTTCGACCCACGACGTCGAGAACGACGAGAAGTAGGCGTACTCGGTGAAGGTGTCGTCAGGATCGATCAGCGGGGGGATCTGGGCGAGCCAGCAGTCGGTGCACACCTTGAGGTGGAGCGGGAAGGTGGCCTCCGGCTCGTCGAGCTGTTCGGCGGTCAAGAATCGCTCACACGGGGGAGTGGCCCCGAGGTCCACCACGCTGGCCGTGTTTGTCGAACCGCAGAGTCGACATGTGGTCATCTACCAGGCTCCTTGGCTCGCGGTCGCGATGTGCGCTTAACACGTCGAGCAGGGGCTGATCGTCGTTACAGCGACGCGTGAGGCACTGGTGGACCGATTCGGAACCGCAACCTGGTTGCGCGGAATGTGGCGGAGATCACGGACGGTACCCGTCCGGACCCGTAACGTCCACAGTGGACCCGGGTCCTAGGCTGGCCGGATGACTTCGGAAACGGGTCCCCGCCTGAGCGGGGTCGCGGGCGTGGTGCTGACGGTCCGCTTCCTCACCGAGCTGGCCTTGCTGGGCGGCTTGGCACTGGCCGGCACGCAGCTCGGCACCGGCGTGGCGCTGTCGATCGTCGACGCGGTCCTGCTGCCGGTGGTGGCGGCCGCGATCTGGGGTTTGTTCATCGCGCCGAAGGCCGGCCGCCGGCTACCGGAACCGGCCCGGTTCCTGGTGGAGTTCGCGCTGTTCGCGGCCACCGGGGTGGTCCTCGCACTGGTCGGGTGGGTGGTCTGGGGGATCGTGCTGGCCGTCGTCGGAATCGGCATCGCGGCGCTGACCAGGGGTTTTGCCAAAGACGGCTGACTTTACCAGTCGATTACCCACCCCTCGGCGGCTAGCGTGACTGATCGGACGCCGTCAGTCACGATGCTTTCGGGCAAGCCGAAGAGCTGCTGGCGCGGCTGGATCAGGAGCTGAAGGACGCCTTGGGCTCCTGGCTCGGCGAGGGGCGGAACGCTTTCGCCAAAGCATATGGCGATTGGGTTGTCGCAGCCCGGGAATTGCACTCCGACCTTCCGCGTTTCCGGGAGTTCGTCTTGACCGCGCACGACAACCACGGTGCGGCCCTGTCGGCCAACGTGGGGATCTGGTGTGGCCCGGATCGATGACGGCGGTGCGCCGCCGGGCGTCGTCGACGTCACCCCGGAGGACTTCCACGCCGTCGCACTGGAGCTGGCCGACGGCCAGGAGCGGCTGCACCGGATCCGGCTGGAGCTGTTCGCCGCGCTGGACGGCAATGCCGGCGCGGCTGGTGCGGGCGATGGTGCCGACGCCTTCGAACACTCCTACCGGGAAGCGCTGCACACCGCGGTCGCGGCGTTCTTCCGCGCCTACGACGTGCTCGGCTCGGTCGCCGCGGGGATCGACCAAGCTGGTCTGAACCACTGGAACGCCGACAACTCTTCCCACCCGCACCCCGGTCCGGCGCCGTGGACGCCGCTGGTGCCAACGAAGGCCGGTGGCAGCCCGGCGTGGCCGAGCCTGCTGGGTCCGGAGGAGTGGTGGCTGCCGCACGGGATAGCCCGGTACGTGCCGAACGCCGACACCGGGAAGCTGACGAACGTCCAACTGGCTTTCGAGCAAGCCGGTGACGCGGTGCAGGCGCTGGCCGCCGACCTCAAGAACCGGATGTTCGCGTTGGTGGAGAACAACGATGCCGCCGACGTCGACGCTCTGAACGACTTCTGGGACCGGCTCGCAGGTGGCCACGACTCGGCGATCTTCTTCGTCCTTCCGCAGTTCCTCCAAAAGCTGTCGACGGTTTTCGCCGACTTCCGGGTTTGGGTCGTCGATACTCGCCAGCGCATCGAGGACTCGGTCCGTGACGTGGTCGACGGAGCCGGGCTCGGGCTCGCGATCGCGGGCATCGTCAGCATCCTCACCGAGGGCGCGTTCGACGTCCTCGTGGGCGCGGCCGAACTGCTGGGGATCGACGTCATCGGCGCGCTGGCCGGCCCGATCGCGGAGCTTTCGGCCGGAGCGGTGGCGGTGCTCGAAGGAGCGGAAGTCCTCGGTGCGGTGGCGGGTGGGGTGACGGCCATGGAGATGGCGGTCGAGCGGACCCCGGAGCCGAACATCGAGCAGGCGGACACCACGAAGCTCGGTGAGGAGCTCGGTGAGCGAACCGGCGCGATCGACCAATCCGAATCCGCGTTCAACCAGGCTGAGCAGAAGATCGCCGAACGACTGGCCGGAGAGGGAGACGACGTGAAGGCGCTCAAGCCGTCCACGCAACCGGGGGTTCGGACACCGGACGCGCTCGTGGACGGAACGCCGACCGAGTTCAAGACGATCGAGGCGACTGATCCGGGTAGTACGAAAGTCATGCGAGTACTCGACGATTCGGCGCGCAAGGGTGGCCAGGCGCGTGAGACAAGATCATCATACGGGGCGACGGCTGGACAGTTGTCGGTCCTTGAGGGCGGTGCGGGAGGTGCGCGCAGATGGCGGCACATGTCGAAATCTTCCTGAGGCCGCTCGAGGCGGCACCCGTCCCGTCAGTCGTCGGCGAGGTCGCGGAGCTTGTGGGTACTCCGCTTCTGCGGGAACAGAAGTACCAAGACGAGGCGTATGTCGGACGGCGCGGGGACGTCGCGGTCGAACTGTTCGTCAACCACGGCTACGAAATCTATGACGACATGCCGTTCGCAACCCATCCGTACATGCTTCGCTTCCGGACCCTCGATCGAGATGTCGAGGACGCTCGTTCTTCCATGCAGCGAACTTATGACGCTTTGAAAGCGACCGGGAAGTTCTCGCTTTTTTCGACGTACGACCTGCAATACGTCATCGATGAGGACATCGACGATCCGGCTGCGGGAGCGCGGTCGTGACGAGCTGCCTCGCGGAAAATCCCGCGAGGCAGCTCGTCGGTGATCAGCCGATCTTTTCGGCGGCCGGGATGACATCGGTGCCGAACTTCTCCAGCACCGCCGGGTTGTGGACGTGCGGGACCATGCCCAACGCGACGTCGATACCCAGCCCGTGCAGCCGCTCGAGCTCCTTCAGCAGCTCGCCGGACTTCGAGCCGTCCTCGCCGATGTCCAAGATGTGGTAGACGGTCTTCGTGATCGAGTCGTAGTCACGGCCCTCGTTCTCGCAGTGCCTCTTCAGCACCTCGAGCTTGTGCTCCAGCTCCGGGCTGTTGAACAGGTTGCACTGGTCGGCGTACTTGGCCACCAGCCGCAGCGTCTTCTTCTCGCCGCCGCCGCCGATCATGATCGGGGGGCGGGGGTCCGACAGCGCCTGCGGGACGTTCAGCAGCCTCGACGCGTCGAAGTGCTTGCTCTTGAACGGCTTGTCGCCCTCGGCCCACATCTGGAGCACGTACTGGAGGTTCTCCTCCAGCAGCTCGAAGCGCTCCGCGACCGGCGGGAACGGGAAGCCGAGGCCGCGGGACTCGTCCTCGTTCCAGCCCGCGCCGATGCCGAGGATCGCGCGGCCGCCGGAGAGCACGTCCAGCGTCGTGATCGCCTTCGCCAGCAGGCCCGGGTGCCGGTACAGCACACCCGTGACGACCGTGAGGAGCTTCGCCCGCGAAGTGTGCGCCGCGATGAAGCCCAGCGTCGTGTACGCCTCGAGCATGTCGTTTTCGACGGGGCCGACCCCGCCGATCTGGAAGAAGTGGTCCATCACGGCGATGGAGTCGAAGCCCGCCTGGTCGGCGGTGCGGACGACGGCGGCCAGGTCGGCGCCCAGCGCGGACGCCCCGTTCGGCCAGGTGAAGTCGGGGATCTGCAGTCCGAGTTTCATACCTTCCGACCGTATACCTGGAGTTACCCCAGCCGCGTGCTCAAAAATCGCGGATCACGGAAACCCTGCCGTGCAAGGGATCCGTGACGAACACCGTGCGCGTGCCCTGGTCGACCGCGACGTCGCCGGGGTTGACGCCCAGCGACAGCTCGCCGGTCAGCGTCCCGGTGCCGCCGTCGACCCGGCTCAGCCCGTTCTGGCCGCCGTTGGTGTACACAGTGTTCGTGCCCTGGTGCACGGCGAGCGAGGACGATTCGCTGCGCAGCAACACGGTCTTGCGCTCGGCGTGCGTTGCCGCGTCCACAATGGACATGTGGTGGATGCCGGAGTTGGCCACGTACACCGAGCCGCTCTCGGCGTGCACGGCGACGGCGGTCGGCCGCGCGCCGACCTTCACGCTGGCGACGAACTTGCCGCTGTCGATCGAGAACACCTCGACCGAGTCCGTGCCGGTGCTCGCGCAGTAGGCGAGCTTGCGGCCGGCGTCGACGGCGATCCCGGCGAGGCTCGGTTTCGGGCCCGGCACCAGCGCGGACAGGGTGCAGCTGATGCCGTCGAGCACGGCGAGCGTGCCGGTGCCGCCGCTGACCGCGTAGACGCGGTTGGCCCGCTCGTCCACGGCCAGCGCCGAAGCGCCCGCTCCCGCGCCGATCACGCTCACCAGGTCGTGGGTGCGGCCGTCGAGCACGACGACGGTGCCGGCCGGCGGGTTCGCGACGTAGATCCGGTTGGTCTTCGGGTCGACCGCGATGTCACCGGGGGAGCCACCGACGCGGACCACCGCGCCGGCCGACGCGCCGCGCGGGTCGACCACCGAGACCGTCCCGGCCTCGGGATCCGTGACGTACGCGAGCCCGGTGACGGGATTCACCGCGACCGCGGTCGGGGACCCGCCGAGGTCGATCGACCGGACGTCCTGCGCCCGCGCCACCCCGGGCAGGACGACGGCCCCGGCGCCGGCCGTGACCAGCGCGAACAGGGCCCTCCGGCCTATCGGGCGACCTCGCATCGGCGCCTCCGCTCGTGATCAACTCGCTCACCGAGCCTAACCCGCGCCATCATCACGTGAAGGAACTTCGCGTCCCCCGATCGCGTTGTTTCCAGTGGGTAACCCACTTCCAGAGCGGACGGAGGCGAGCGCGCGTGCACGGGCACCAGAACGGACTGAAGACGGCGGGGCTGCTCGGCCTGCTGTCGGCGATCATCATCGCGATCAGCGGGCTCTTCGGCCGCGGCGCGCTGGTCATCGGCCTGGTCATCGCGCTGGGGATGAACGCCTACGCCTACTTCAACTCCGACAGGCTGGCGCTGCGCGCGATGCGGGCGCGGCCGGTGTCCGAGGTCGAGCAGCCCGCGATGTACCGGATCGTGCGCGAGCTCGCCCAGGTCGCCCGCCAGCCGATGCCGCAGCTCTACCTGAGCCCGACGGTCGCGCCGAACGCGTTCGCGACCGGCCGCAGCCCGCGGCACGCCGCCGTCTGCTGCACCACCGGCATCCTCGACCTGCTCGACGAGCGCGAGCTGCGGGCCGTGCTCGGCCACGAGCTGTCCCACGTCTACAACCGCGACATCCTCATCTCGTGCGTCGCCGGCGCGCTGGCCAGCGTGATCAGCGTGCTGGCGAACATCGCGCTCTTCTTCGGCGGCAACAACCGAGACGGCAGCCCGCTGGTCAGCCTGATGCTGGTCTTCGTCGGCCCGATCGCGGCCGCCGTCATCCGGATGGGGGTCAGCCGGTCGCGGGAATACCAGGCCGACGCGTCCGGCGCGGAGCTGACCGGCGACCCGCTGGGCCTGGCCTCGGCGCTGCGGAAGCTGGAGGCCGGGACGCGGGCGCGGCCGCTGGTCGCCGAGCCGCAGCTCGTGTCGCAGTCGCACCTGATGATCGCGAACCCGTTCCGGCCCGGCGAGGGCCTGAGCAAGCTGTTCTCGACGCACCCGCCGATCGCCGACCGCATCGCGCGGCTCGAGGAAATGGCCCGCCGCCCGTTCTGACCCAGCCGGAGCTTTCACGTGAAAGTGCCGCTTTGCGTTTCAAAGCGGAGCTTTCGTAGGGAAAGTGGCGCCTTCCCAACTGGTGGGAGCGGGAATCCGGATCTGACCAGCGGAGTTCCGTAGGCATGGTTTCCGCACAGCTGCACCTGGGCGTCGCCATCGACGGGGCCGGGTACCACCCGGCCGCGTGGCGTGTCTCCGCGGTCGAGCCCGCCGCGCTGTTCACCTCCGGTCACTACCTGAAGTACGCGAAGCTCGCCGAAGCCGCTTCGCTCGACTTCGTGACCCTCGACGACTCCCTGGCGCTGCAGCCCGGCGGCGAGGAGGTCGTGCGCGGGCGCCTCGACGCGCTGCTCACGCTGTCCGCCCTCGCGCCGGCGACCAGCCGGATCGGCCTGGTCCCGACGGTCACCACCACCCACACCGAGCCGTTCCACGTCTCGACGTCGGTCGCGACCCTCGACTACGCCAGCCGCGGCCGCGCGGGCGTCCTCGCGGTGCCGTCGCTGACCGACGGCGAGGCCGCGCACTTCGGCCGCCGCCCGGCCCCGTCGCCGGCGGACGGCGAGGCCGAGACGGGAGAGGTCCTCGACGTCATCGGCCGGCTCTGGGACAGCTGGGAGGACGGCGCGATCGTCCGCGACGCCGCCACCGGCCGGTTCATCGACCGCGAGAAGCTGCACTACGTCGACTTCGAGGGCCGCTTCTTCAGCGTGAAGGGCCCGTCGATCACGCCGCGGCCGCCGCAGGGCCACCCGGTGACCGCGGTCTACGGCGATTCGCCGCACGCGGTCGGCGCCGACGTGGTCATCACCCGCGCCGACCACCTCGAAGCCGTGCGCGCCGCGGCCGTCCGGTTCCCCGGCGCCAAGGTCCTGGCCACGGTGTCGCTCGTGCTCGCCGAGACCGAGCAGGGCGCCCGCGACCGGCAGCACGAGCTGGACGCGCTGACGCCGTTCGAGCCCGCGGGCCTGTCCTTCGTCGGAACGCCCGCGCAGCTGGCCGCCGAACTGCCCCGGTGGGCCGCCGAGACCGGTGTCGCCGGCTTCCACCTGCGGCCCGCCGTGCTGCCCGACGACCTCGACCTGCTCGCCGGCGAGGTCGTCCCGGCGCTGCGGGCGGCCGGCGCGTTCCGGGACGGCTACCGCGGCGAGACCCTGCGCGACCACCTCGGCCTCGGCCGGGCCGTCAACGCCTACGCCGTCACCCCGGGAGCCTGAGATGACCAAGCAGATCAAGCTGGCCGCGCACTTCCCCGGCGTCAACAACACGACGGTGTGGAGCGATCCGGCGTCGGGCAGCCAGATCGACTTCGCGTCCTTCGAACACCTCGCGCGCACCGCCGAGCGCGGCAAGTTCGACTTCCTCTTCCTCGCCGAGGGCCTGCGGCTGCGCGAGCACGCGGGCAAGATCCTCGACTCCGACGTCGTCGGCCGGCCCAACACGACCACCGTGCTCGCCGCGCTGTCCGCCGTCACCACGCACCTCGGCCTGGCCGGGACGCTGTCCTCGACGTTCAACGAGCCCTACGAGGTCGCCCGCCAGGTCGCAAGCATCGACCACCTCTCCGGCGGGCGCGCCGCGTGGAACGTCGTGACGTCGCCGGACGCGTGGACCGGCAAGAACTTCCGCCGCGGCGGCTTCCTCAAGCGCGAGGACCGGTACGCGCGCGCCGAGGAGTTCCTGACCACCGTGCGCGAGCTGTGGGACAGCTGGCAGCCGGGAACCCTGGTGGGGGACAAGGAGAACGGCGTCTTCGCGCGCGACCCCGGCAAGTTCGTCCACAGTGGACCGCAGTTCGGCATCCACGGCGAGTTCACGCTGCCGCGCACGCCGCAGGGGCAGCCGATCGTCATCCAGGCCGGCGACTCCGACGAAGGCCGCGAGTTCGCCGCGAAGGCCGCCGACGTCATCTTCAGCCGCCACGGCACCCTCGAAGACGGCCAGGCGTTCTTCCACGACGTCAAGCGGCGGCTGGCCGCGTACGGCCGCGAGTACGGCGAGCTGCTGATCATGCCGGCCGCGACGTTCGTCCTCGGCGACACCGACGCCGAAGCCGAGGAACACGCGCGCGAAATCCGGCTCCAGCAGGTCCGGCCGGCCACCGCGATCCAGTTCCTGGAGCAGGTGTGGAGCCGCGACCTCTCGGACTACGACGTCGACGGCCCGCTGCCGGAGGTCGACCCCGACCCGGACGCCGAGCCGCTGACCTGGGGCCGCGTCCGGCACGAGAAGGACCAGCTCGCCTTGGCGCGCAAGTGGCGGGCGATCGCGGAGGAGAAGAAGCTTTCGATCCGCGAGCTGGTGATCGAGGTCACCGCGCGGCAGCAGTTCGTCGGCACGCCGTCGACGGTCGCTTCGACGATCGACGAGTACGTGCAGTCCGACGCCGCCGACGGGTTCGTCCTGGTGCCGCACCTGACGCCGACCGGGCTCGACGAGTTCGTCGAGAAGGTCGTCCCGTTGCTGCAGGAACGCGGGGTGTTCCGCACGGAGTACACCGGCACGACGCTGCGTGAGCGGCTCTTCTAGGCGCCGGCGGCTACGGCGACTGCCTTGACGTAGTCGCCGTAGCCGGACTTCGCCAGCTTCTCGCCCAGCGCGTAGCACTCGGCGGCGTCGATGAAGCCCATCCGCAGCGCGATCTCCTCGAGGCACGCGATGCGCACGCCAGTGCGGTGCTCCAGCACCTGCACGAACTGGCCGGCTTCGAGCAGCGAGTCGTGCGTGCCCGTGTCGAGCCAGGCGAAGCCGCGGCCGAGGTCGACCAGCGATGCCCGGTCCTGGCGCACGTAGGCGAGGTTGACGTCGGTGATCTCCAGCTCGCCGCGGGCCGACGGCGTGAGCGCGCGGGCGATGTCGACGACCTGGTTGTCGTAGAGGTACAGACCGGTGATCGCCTTGTTGGACCGCGGTTTGGCGGGCTTCTCCTCGATGGTCAGCAGCTTGCCCGCCGCGTCGACCTCGCCGACGCCGTAGCGCTCGGGGTCCTTCACCGGGTAGCCGAACAGGACGCAGCCGTCGAGCTCGCGCACGGCCGACTGCAGCCGGCCGGAGAAGCCCTGGCCGTAGAAGATGTTGTCGCCGAGGACGAGCGCCACGTCGTCGTCGCCGATGAAGTCCGCGCCGATCACGAAGGCCTCGGCGAGGCCGTTCGGGCTGGGCTGTTCGGCGTAGGAGAACGAGACGCCGAACTGGTCGCCGTTGCCGAGCAGCTTGCGGAACATCGGCAGGTCGGCGGGGGTGGAGATGATCAGGATCTCGCGGATCCCGGCCAGCATCAGCACCGAGATCGGGTAGTAGACCATCGGTTTGTCGTAGACCGGCAGCAGCTGCTTCGACACCGCCTGGGTGATCGGGTGCAGGCGCGTCCCGCTGCCTCCGGCCAGCACGATGCCCTTCATGAACTGCCTCCTCGGGTCCGGCGTCGGCCCCACCCTACGGGCCGCAGCCGGCGCTAGAAGGCCGGTCCCTTGCCGAAGTAGGCCTTGCAGCCGGAGTTGTATTCGGTGGCGATCTCGAGCACGTTCCGGCCGTCGTCGACCGGCAGCAGCGTCGAGGAGTAGTTGGGGCAGAAGTTGTTGTAGATGCCGGTGATGTGCACGGGCGCGGGCAGTTCGTACCAGTTGCCGCTGCCGAAGTTGTCGTTGGCGAGCAGGACCTGGCCGTTCCCGGGCTGCGGCTGGCCCTTGGCGTTGGTGTAGATCTGCCCGACCATGACGATCCGGACGCCGTTCGGGCCGCCGGGGAAGAGCGTGACCGTCTGCGCGTGCTGGAAGTAGTTGCCGTTCGCGGTGTCCACACGGGTGCCGGGGTCGGTGGGGCTGCCCCAGTTGGCGCCGTCGGGGGAGATCTTGAAGTACGGGTCGCAGTAGCGGTCGCGGAAGTTGCAGATCTCGTAGGCGAAGTAGTACCGGCCGTCGGGCAGCCGGCGGATGATCGGCATGCCCGGGCGGACCCGGTCCGGCGGGATGGCCAGGGTGAGCTGCTTGGTGCCCCACGTCACGCCGTCGGTCGAAGCGACGCGGTTGAGGACCTGCGCGTACTTCGGGGCCTGCGTCTCGTCGGCGAAGTGCAGCCACAGCGTGCCACCGGCGTCGACGGTGAACTCGGGCTCCCAGATGCCGTCGATGTTGTGCGAGCGGGCAGCCTCGGACAGGAACCGCCACGAGCGGCCGCCGTCCGGGCTGCCCCAGATCTTGATGCCGACGCGGCGCTGCGCCCCGGCGTCCTGCCGGTAGGAGGCGGCCCAGAGCAGGGTGCCCGCGCGGAGGCGACCGACGCGTTGCGGCAGCTCGTAGAGGGTGCCGCAGCACATGCCGTACCGGCCGTCCGGGTCGCGGACGGCGCCGATCTGGTGGAACGTCTCGCCCTCGTCGGTGCTCTCCATGACGGGCGTGAACTTGCCGCTCGCGTCTTCGCTGGTCAGCGCGGCGATGATGTTCCCGCGGCCGAAGATGGAGTGGTCGAGCCGGACGAGCCGCGCGTAGGAGCCGAGGCCGGGCAGGAGCAGCTTGCGCTCGGCGGCGCTCGCGGGCGTCAGAGTCGCGCAGATCACGGTGAGTGACAGCACGAAGGCGAGCAAGCGGCGCATCCTGACCCTCTCCACGCGGTGACCGCGCGATTACAGCACGGCGGTCGGGTCCTTCGTGGACAGTCACACGGCGCATTCGCGCGTTCGGGGGGTTTGCTGTGCGCTTTCGGGTGACGAGTAACTTGGAGTAGCTGCGAGGGGGGAACGATGAAACGTGGGTGGGCGGGGTTCCTGGCCCTGGCCTTGGTCCTTTTGTCCGGGTGCGGTTCGTCGACGGGGTTCGGCACGATCGTGACTTCTTCTGCTGCTTCGGCGCCTCCCGCGACATCGGCGGCGCCGGTCCTTCGGGACGTGCCGCCGGAAACGCACACGGGGACGGGCGACGGCGAGTTCGCCTCGACGTGGCCGGCGGACCAGCTGGGCTTCTTCACGTTCGACTGCCCGAAGTGCTCGTCGAACGTGATGGTCGACACGGACGGCGGCGAGTACGGCCTGGTCAACGCGATCGGCAAGTACAAGGGCACGACGTGGCTGAACACGGAACCGGACCGCCCGACTCGGAAGGTGACGATCCACGCGAACGCACCCTGGACGGCGACGATCGCGGACTACCGGACCTTGCCGGTGGCGGCTCCGGGGTCTCCGGTGTCCGGCAAGGGTGACGCGGTGTTCCGGGTCCCCGACGGGGTTCGGACGGTGGTTTTCACGGCCAAGACGCGCGGGAACGTGGCCGTTTGGGTGCACTCGGAGAAGGTCCGCGATCTTTTGGTGAACGAGATCGGGGATTTGTCGAAGACGGTTGAGGTTGTGGGGCCGGCTTACCTGTTGGTCGAGGGGTACGAGGCCAGCTGGACGATCACGCCGTCCTGAGCGGGCACCCGGTCGCCGGGTGCCCGCGGCGGCGTCACCGGTAGTTGGTGAACTGCGTCCTGCCTGGGGTGATGGCGTGGTTCGGGGCTCTTAGCTACGGATTTGTATCCGTTGGTGGCCGTCATTCGTCGTCGTCGGCTGATGTCGTCCGTACCGGATTTGTACCCGAGTGTCGTGCATGCTTCGGCAAAGCTGCTTCATTTCCGGCTGGTCGGCTGGAGTCGGCTTCTCGTCGTCGCCAGATTGTCCTGACCGGTGAACCCCTTCCCGGTGTGTCGACCTGCCGCCGGATTTCATCAGAAGTCGTCGGCGAGAGTGGTTCAAGGACGCCCAGTTCGGCACGCATGACTTCCAAGGCGGCATCATTTGCCTCCATAAGTAGATCCCGAACTGTCTGGGGTATCTCTATTTTAATGACTTCTTGAGGTGAAGTGTCTTGTGGGCTTGGCAATTGTCGCAGCATATGACCGCTGACCTCCAGGGCGCACCTCTGAAAGCTGATGTACGCGGACACTACTTGCGGTGACCCGAGTAGCCTAATCCTGGGAATGAGGTCGATGATTGCGTCTGTTTCCTTATGTATCTTGGGAATGAGCTCGGAGAATGAGGCCAAACTCCGTGACGTTGCTGCCGCCTCTGCGGTGAAAAGAATGAAGTTCATTGCAGCAATCGATGCTTGGTCGAATAATTCGTATGCTCGGGAGTGAAGTAATTTTCTGCGCTCAATGTCGCGCTCGTGGGCGAGTTCGCGAGTATGGCGGATGTTGGCGTGTTTGTTCGCTTGCGTGGTTGTGAGCCAGCTGGCGGCCATGGCGATCCCACCTGAAAGAACAGCGATTGTAATCAGCAGCCACCACGGTGTTCCGGTCATATTGGAACGCTAGTACCTGTCGAAGTTTTAATCTATGTCAACTCCGGGCAAGTGTGTGGCTTCGGCATCTCGTCGACCTGGCGCAGCCCAATCACGTCGTGGCACGGGTCAGTGATCACCCTGCCGGACCTCCCCCTTCCCGATCCTAAGCCGCCTGAGCTCGTATCGGGCCGGATGCGTGTTTGAGCCTGTGGCGAGCGGGAAGGGGGAGCACAGACGGGACCACGGGTTGCCTGCTTGTGGACGCGACAGATGCTCTCCGCCGGCCATCTCGGGGACCTGCCTGTCTGGCGAGGACATCCGTTCTCCGGATTCGGCCTACCGTGGCTATCGGCCTTCCGCCCCGGCCGACTTGCCGGGGACCGGCCGCCAGGCCGCACGCCCCCGGGAGGGCTTGGCCAGGCAAAGAACTGGGGCCGAGCGGCCGCCTTGATCCTGTAGAGAAAGTTCTCACCAAGCCTCCGCCTCACGGCCAGCGGCTCAACCGAGAAGAGCCCGAAGCGCTGCGGCGTCGCTGGCGAGTTGCGCAGGGTCGATCTGGGCTTCGTCGCCACTCTGAGGCAGCAGCGGGAACGGCCTACCCGGAGCAGGATCCTCGACGAAGCGCGGCAGCAGGTGCGTGTGGAGATGCGGGACGGTGTTCCCCAGCGTCTCGTAGTTCATCTTCAGCGGCCGGTAGAACGTGGCCAGCGCCTTCGCCACGGTCGACGTCGCCTTCCAGTACGCCTGCGCCTCCGGCTCGCTCAGCTCGAATGGCTCGACGACGTGACGCCCGCGCCAGATCATGAGCGTGTACCCGCGCTGGATGTCGGCTCGCTGGAGCACGGCGTCCACATCGGCCGTCTCGAAGATCCGGATTCCGTAGGTGTCTTCGTCCAAACGCTTCGACTGGCACATCTCGCAGGCTTTGCCGCTGATCCGCTCGGCCCAGTTGGCCGGCCACTCGCTCGTCATGGCTGACTGTCGCCTTCGTTCCACTCGTAGCTGAGCTGGCCGGCCGAAGGGCTTCGGTCTGCGTGACCGACGTTGTACCCGCGGGCACCTGAACCCAGATACCCGCAGGTCAACGACGATAAATCACCGGTAGTTGGTGAACTGCAGCGCGATCTCGAAGTCCTTGCCCTTCAGCAACGCGATCACGTCCTGCAGCTGGTCCTTCTTCTTGCCCGACACCCGCAGCTGGTCGCCCTGGATCTGGGCCTGGACGCCCTTCGGGCCCTCGTCCCGGATGAACTTCGCGATCTGCTTCGCCTTGTCCGACGCGATGCCCTGCAGGATCTTGCCCGAGATCTTGTAGATCTTGCCCGACAGCGCCGGCTCGTCGGCTTCGAACGCCTTCAACGAGATGCTGCGCTTGATCAGCTTCTCCTTGAACACCTCGACCGCGGCCAGGGCGCGCTCCTCGGTCTCGGACTCGATCGCGATCGCCTCCTCGCCGGACCAGTTGATCGTCGTGCCCGTGCCGCGGAAGTCGAACCTCGTGCCGAGCTCCTTGCCCGCCTGGTTCAGCGCGTTGTCCACCTCCTGGCGGTCGACCTTGCTCACGACGTCGAAAGAGGGATCCGCCACGTGTCCTCACACCTCGTACTCGCTTGTCAGGGGCACCCAGCCTAGCCCCGGGTATCCCGGTTGACCCCCGCCGGGAGCCGTTGGGTAAGCTTCTCGACGGCCGGTACGACCGGCCATGGCGGGTTACCCGAGTGGCCAAAGGGGACTGGCTGTAAACCAGTTGGCTTACGCCTACGGGGGTTCGAATCCCTCACCCGCCACCCACGAGAATCAGCCTGGTGATCCGTCGCCAGGCTGATTTCGTTTGTGCGACGAAGGTACGGTGACCCTTGGCAGCACCCGGCTGGCTGACCTCGTCGCCCATCGCCCACCGCGGCCTGCACAGCGGCTCCGCGGACGCACCCGAAAACACGATGCCCGCCTTCGCGCGCGCCGTCGAAGCGGGCGTTCCCTTCGAGTTCGACGTCCAGCTGAGCCGGGACGGTGTTCCCGTCGTGCTGCACGACGCCGACTTCTCGCGGATGGCCGTCAACGGGACCGGGCTGGTCCGGGAACTCGACTGGGCGCGGATCGGCGAGCTGCGGATCGGCGCCGCGCAGGAGCGCGTCCCGCGGCTCGACGACGTGCTGGAGCTGGTCGACGGCCGGGTGCCGGTCGTCGTCGACGTGCGCCGCTGGGGGTTCGACCGCTCGTCGGCGCTCGAACGGGCCGTCGCCGAACGCCTGCGTGGCTACCCCGACGGCGCCGTCGTGCAGTCCTTCGACCCGGTCGCCGTCGGGCGGTTCCGGCGGCTGGTGCCGGATCGCGCCGTCGGCCAGGCCTCCGGGTCCCTCCCGTCCGCCGGCCCGGTCAAGTCCCTGCTGGGACGGATGATGCTGACGAACGCCGTCATGCGGCCCGACTACCTCGCCTACGAGCTCGCCGCGCTGCCGGACCCCTTCGTGACGTTCTGGCGCACCGCCTGCCGCCCGGTGATCGCCTACACCGCGCACTCCCCGGAGGAGGCCGAACGGGCTTCGCGGCTCGCCGACGGCTACTTCTTCTCCGGGTTCACGCCGGCGACCCGCGCCTGATCACGTCCGCTTCCGTTGCGGTCGTGCACGTTGTGGGCCGGGAAGGCCAGGTCGGCGAAGAAGCTTTCCGCTTCCCGCTTGCGGATCTCGATCAGCTTCCGCGCGAACTCCCGGGTGACTTCGATCTGACGCGGATCGGGCGCGCCGTCGCCGTTCGTCGTGGTGTCCAGGTCGCCGTGCCAGTCCCACCACGCCTCGGTGATCGCCCGCTCGGTGTTGCGCAGCAGGATCCAGGACTGGTCCCAGCGGTAGAACGCCCGCAGCGCGGTGACGCCGGCGACGACGACACCCGCCACCGACACGGCCAGCTTCGCGCCCGGCCAGTCGAGGGTCGCCAGCAGCGGCAGGCTGGCGCCGACCACGATCACCGTGATGCCGCTGAGCCGGAAGAACCGGCGGTGCCAGGTGGCGCGCGAGTTGTAGAAGCTGCGCAGGCGCATCGCGTACGTTTCGACGGCCACCGGGTAACCGAGCGACTTCGGGTCGGGCAGGGCGTGGGGGAACGGCGGTCGGAACTTCATGGGGTCGATCCTCCGGCACGACGAGCTTTCCTGGGAAGTCGCGGTCCCGCCCGGCGTGTTACGGCGGCTCCCGGCGCTCATTTCCGCAAAACCGGTTCGCGTCGATTGTGCGATTTGTCGACAACGGCAACGATGTGAATTGACGACGCGGGTCGGACGAGGTTGATCCGCGAAACGGATGAAGAGTGATTCGGCCGCCAGGCGTCATTTCCGGAAACAAGCGGGAAACGGTAACGGATTTCGTGACCGGCCCGACCCCGCGAGTGCCGAACCCAGACCAGTGGAGGTACGCATGCCGGTTCCCGGGACGCTCGACCGCCCGACGCGCGACCAGCTCGTGCGGGTCCAGTACGCCGATGCCGGGCTCGTGGCCGACTACGCCGAGGCGTACGCCGGCCGGGGGCCCACCGCCCGGTACCACCGATCCCGGATCAACGCCGTCGACCAGGTGCTCCGGAAGCACCCGGGTGGCACGCTCCTCGACGTCGGCTGCGGGCCGGGGATGATGGTCCGCCATCTCCTGGAAAGCCGGCCGCGGGAATTCTCCGTGACCGGCTGCGACCGGTCCGCCGCGATGGTCGACGCCGCGCGGCGCACCACCGGGAAAGCCGCGAATTTCTCCGTCGGGGACATCGAAGAAATGCCGTTCGCCGACTGCGGTTTCGACGTCGCGCTCGCGATGGGCGTGCTCGAATACGTGGACGTTCCGCTCGCGCTGCGCGAAATCGCCCGCGTGGTCCGCCCCGGCGGTCTCGTGGTCGTCACCATGCTCAACCCGCTCAGCCCGTACCGGCTGGTCGACGCGGCGGCTGCGCCACGAGCTGTGGCGGGCCGGCCTGCAACCGGAAGACACGCTCTTCTACGACGTCACCGCGCTGGTGCCGCCGCTCGACCGGATCGTCCGCCGGGACACGAAGACCGCCCGCGGCGTGGCCGGCCGGCTCGGCACCGGCTACCTGATCGCCGCGCGCCGGCTCTGAACGCGAAGCGAACGGCCGGTTTCCCTGGGGGATGGGGAAACCGGCCGTTCTCAGGTGGCGGCGTTCGGGGTTACGCCGCCTGGGAAACCGGCGTCGAAGCCGGCGTCAGGGCGAGGTCGAGGACCTCGCGGACGTTCGCCACCGCGTGGACGTCCAGCTGGGACAGCACCTCGGCCGGGACGTCGTCGAGGTCCGGCTCGTTGCGCTGCGGGATGATCACCGTCTTCATCCCCGCGCGGTGCGCCGCCAGCAGCTTCTGCTTCACGCCGCCGATCGGGAGGACGCGTCCGGTCAGGGACACCTCGCCGGTCATCGCGACGTCCGCGCGGACCACGCGGCCCGAGAGCAGCGACGCCAGCGCCGTCGTCATCGTCACGCCCGCCGACGGCCCGTCCTTCGGGACCGCGCCCGCCGGCACGTGGACGTGGATGCCGCGCTTGCGCAGGTCACCGACCGGCAGCTCCAGCTCCGCGCCGTGCGACCGCAGGTAGGACAGCGCGATCTGCACCGACTCCTTCATCACGTCGCCGAGCTGGCCGGTCAGCTGCAGCCCGGACGCGCCGGACTCCTCGTCGGCCAGCGACGCCTCGATGTAGAGGACGTCACCGCCCGCACCGGTCACCGCCAGGCCGGTCGCCACGCCCGGGGTCGCCGTGCGCTGCGTCGACGCCGGCAGTGACGACTCCGGGATGTGCCGCGGGCGGCCGAGGTAGGCGTCCAGATCGGCAGCGTCCACCGTCAGCGGCAGCGAAACCTGGTCCAGCGCCACCTTGGTCGCGATCTTGCGCAGCACCTTGGCGATCGTCCGGTTCGCGTCGCGCACGCCCGCCTCGCGGGTGTACTCGGCGGCGATCCGGCTGAACGCGGCGTCGGTCAACACGACATCGGAAGCGGCCAGGCCGGCGCGCTCCAGCTCGCGGGGGAGCAGGTGGTCGCGGGCGATGGTGACCTTCTCGTGCTCGGTGTAGCCGTCCAGCGTGACGAGCTCCATGCGGTCCAGCAGCGGGCCGGGGATGGTCTCGAGCGCGTTGGCCGTCGCCAGGAACACGACGTCGGACAGGTCCAGCTCGACCTCGAGGTAGTGGTCGCGGAACGTGTGGTTCTGCTCCGGGTCCAGCACTTCGAGCAACGCGGCCGTCGGGTCGCCGCGGTAGTCGGCGCCGACCTTGTCGATCTCGTCGAGCAGCACGACCGGGTTCATCGAGCCGGCTTCCTTGATGGCGCGGACGATCCGGCCCGGCAGCGCGCCGACGTACGTGCGGCGGTGCCCGCGGATCTCCGCCTCGTCGCGGATGCCGCCGAGGGCGACGCGGACGAACTTGCGGCCCATGGCCTTCGCGACGGACTCACCCAGCGACGTCTTGCCGACCCCGGGAGGGCCCGCGAGGGCGAGCACGGCGCCGGAACGACGTCCGCCGACCGGGCCGAGACCCGATTCCGCGCGACGCTTCCGGACGGCCAAGTACTCGATGATGCGTTCCTTGACGTCGTCGAGCCCGGCGTGGTCGGCGTCGAGCACCGCCCGCGCCGCCGCGATGTCGTAAATGTCCTCGGTGCGCTCGTTCCAGGGCAGCTCCAGGACGGTGTCCAGCCACGTGCGGATCCAGCCGCCCTCGGGGGACTGCTCGGACGTGCGGTCCAGCTTGTCCACTTCGGCCAGTGCGGCCTTCTTCACGGCGTCGGGCAGCTCGGCACCTTCGACGCGGGCGCGGTAGTCCGTCTCGTCCGCGGTGCCGTCGAGCTCGCCCAGTTCCTTGCGGATGGCTTCGAGCTGGCGGCGCAGCAGGAACTCCTTCTGCTGCTTCTCCATACCCTCGGAGACGTCCTTGCGGATCGTCTCGGTCACCTCGAGCTCGGCCAGGTGCTCCTTGCTCCACTCGAGCGACTTCTCCAGACGTGCGGTGACGTCCAGGGCGCCGAGCAGTTCCAGCTTCTGGTCGGTCGACAGGTAAGGGGCGTTGCCGGACAGGTCGGCGATCGCGGAGGCGTCCTCGACCTGCTGGACGGCGTCGATCAGCTGCCAGCCGCCGCGCTGCTGGAGGATCGAGATGACGACGGCCTTGTACTCGGCCGCGAGCTTCGCGGTCTGGTCGTCCGTGGTCTCGGCGGCGTCCTCGGCGTGCACCCAGCGGGCGGCACCGGGACCGTCGGCGATCCGGCCGACGAGCGCGCGGGCCGTGCCGCGCAGCAGGACGGCGGCCTTCCCGCCGGGCACACGGCCGATGCGCTCGACCGTCGCGACGGTCCCGAACTCGGCGTACTCACCGTGGACGCGCGGGACGATCAGGACCTCGGCCTTGGTGGCGCCGGTCGACCGGATGCCCGGGAACGAGGCCTGGCTCGGGGTGTTGGCCTGGGCGGACTCCACCGCGGCCCGCGTCTCGGTGTCGGTGAGGTCGAGCGGGACGACCATGCCCGGCAGCACGACGTCGTCATCGAGCGGGAGCACGGGCAGGAGGCGGGTGTCGGACATGTGCACTCCTCGTGTAGTTGAGTCTGCCTTGCTCAACTCTCCGATGGGTGCGTTTGTTTCCGATGGTGCGTTCGCCCACAGCGATCAGCGAAACCGCAGGTCAGGCTCCTGGCTTGACCCCGATGCCACACCAGGCGAACGGCCGAGCCTCGGCTTCCAGGGCGTTCAGCTTCCGGTCTGGCCGCCAGTCCGGCAGGTGCACGATGCCCGGCTCCATGATCTCCCAGTCACCGAACAGCGGCTCGATCTCCTCGCGGTTGCGCAGCCAGACCGGGTTGCTCGTCTTGCGGTACTGCTCGACGAACCAGCGCAGGCCGTCCAGGTACGGGCCCGTCCCGTCGCCCTCGCTCATCTGGGAGATCGCCAGCCAGCTGCCCGGTGCGAGCTTGTCGCGGTAGGCCTTCAGCAGCCCGATGGGGTCGTCGTCCGGGCCGACGAAGTGCAGGACCGCCATCATCATCAGGCAGACCGGCTGCGAGAAGTCGATGAGCCGCTTCGTCTCTTCCGCCCGCAGCACGGACTTCGCGTCCCTCATGTCCGCCTGGACGATGCCCGCCCAGTCCGTCGCCATCTCCTCTTCGAGGATCAGCGTCGCGTGCGCGACCGCGACCGGCTCGTAGTCGACGTACACGACCTTCGCGTCGTGGTCCTCGGGCAGCTCCGCCTCGACGACCTCGTGGACGTTGCCCGCCGTCGGGACGCCGGAGCCCAGGTCGATGAACTGGCGGATGCCGGCCCGCAGCGCCGCCCGGACCGCGCGGTTCATGAACTCGCGGTTCTGCTTCGAGCCGGGGCGCACGAGCGGCCACTGCTGCTCCATGCGCCGGCCGAACTCGCGGTCCACGGCCCAGTTCTGCGTGCCGCCGAGGTACCAGTCGTAGATCCGGGCCGCGGACGGCTTCTCGGTGTCGACGCCTTCGGGCGCTCTCGGCGCCGAATCACGCTGGTCGGTCACTTCCGGCTCCCCTCGCTGCTCCCGGTGGCAAGCCTATAAGGACCGACGCCCTGGGGTAAGCCGCCAGTCGTTCAGCGAACGGCCGGCCGGCGCTGCCAGTACGTCCACAGCGGGCGGTACCCCTGGGCGTACCAGAACGGCGTCGACAACGGGTTCGCCGCCGCGTGGTGCAGGAGGACGACGTCGGCGCCTTCCTCGTCCAGCACGTGGTGGGCGTGGGCGGACAGCGCGGTGCCGACACCGGACGACCGCGCGGTCTCCGCGACGGCCAGCGACGACAGGTAGCCGACGCGGGACGCGTTGACGCGGTCGCTGATCCAGCCGGTCTCGCCCGGGTGCTGGACGTTCACCATCCCGAGCGGACGGCCGTACAGCTCGGCGATCCACAGCGGCGGCTCCGGCCGGTTCAGCTGCTCGGCGAGGTCCTTGGCCATGATGTCCTCGACGCCCTTGCGGAAGTTGACCGTGCCGTACTGCGCGTCGAAGGTGTGCAGTTCCAGGCCGAGCGCGACGGCGGTTTCGAGGTCGCCGGGCTCGGCGCGGCGGATCTTGACGCCGGGCGTGCCGCGCGGGCCGGCCGGGATCATCCGCTCCGCCGGGCGGACCGCGATCACCCGCAGCGGCGCGAAGCCGTGGTGCAGCATTTCGCGCGTGCCGGCGGCGTCGCGGCTCGCGCGCGGGACGATCGCCGCGGTCTCGGTGTCGCCGCGCTCGGCGACCGCGCGCAGATGTTCATCCCATCGAGTGAGCAGCGCGTCGAGGGCCGCCGCCGGCTGGGGGCCGGCCAGCTGGAGGTCGAGGCGGTGCTCGGTGAGCGCCCGCCACGGCGCGTTGGGCGCGTCCTGGTCGACCTGGATGCGCGAGGCGAGGGCGGACGCGGCGGAGTCACCCGTCGCGACCTCCAGCACCACCGCGTTTTCGGCCGCCTCGAAGGGAGATGAACCGGGGAGCAGGGAATCCACCGCCGCGAGCCGGGCCGCGTGTTCGGTGGCTATCACGTCGCTGTGCATGGGTTCATTGAAGCGCGACCGGGGCGTCCGTGTGCAAAGGACCAACCCCTTAGCCGACCCTTTACGTTTCACCCCTTGGTCCACGCAGGTCAGCGCCATCGAGGCATTGTTAACCCTGGGGTGATCTCCTACTGTCTCGAAAGGGACGCGGGTACGCCCTACGGGGTACGGTATGGCCCTTGTCCACACCCGAAGTCACGGATCAGTACCGGTGGACAAGCCGGGAGGGAAGGTCGGATGCCGGACACCAACGCCCACGGCGACGCCGTAGCGCAGGCGCAGCCCGGGCCGGGAACCGCTTCCGGGACACCTCCCGTCTCCGTCGAAGCCCGCACCGACGAACGCCGGTTCCGCGCGTACACTTTCGCCGTCCTGAGCATCGGGCTCGTCGCCGCGTTCGCCGTCGGCTCGTGGCTGCCGTTCCACTGGGACAGCCGGCTCCTGTGGATCGGGCCCGTGCTCGCGGTCGCCTTCCTGCTCGCCGAACAGCTCGGCATCAACGTCGACGTCCGCAGCGGTATCTCGTGGACGATCTCGTTCACCGAAATCCCGCTCGTCATCGGGTTCTTCGTCGCGCCGTTCGAAGTCGTGCTGGCCGCGCACCTGGTCGCCGGCATCGGCACGCTGCTCGCGCGCAAGGTCGCCGGCCGCGTCCTCTACAACGCGGGCGCGTTCCTGCTCGAGATCACCGGCGCCTTCGGCGTCGCCGGGCTGGTGAAGGTCGCCGTCGGCGCTGGGGCGGGCGACAAGATCCCGTGGGTCGCCGCGCTGGCGGGCACCCTGACCGCGCCGCTCGTGAGCACGCTGCTCGCGCTGGCCGCGGTCCGCGTGCTGCGCCGCCGCATGCGGGTCAGCACCGCCGTCCGGCTCACCGCGCGGATCCTGGTCGTCGGGTTCGTCAACGCCTCCGTCGGCCTGTCCGGCTACCTCGTCATCTCGAACACGCCCAAGGCGTGGCCGCTGGTGCTCGCCGTGTTCCTCGGCCTGACCGCGCTCTACTGGGCCTACTCCGACCTGCTGCGCGAGCAGCGGGACATGGAGGCGCTTTCCGACGTCAGCCTGATGGTCGCCCGGTCCGGTCAGCAGGCCGCGGCGCGCCCGGCCAGCCGCGCCGACGAGCTCGTCGGCGGCGTCGACGTCCGCGAGTGGGCCACGATCGCCGAGCGCATCAAGGACCAGCTCGCCGCCGGCCGGGTCGTGCTGAGACTGCGGCTCGAACCGAAGGACGCCATGCGCGTGGTCGTCGCCGGCGACGACCTGCCGGCCGCCGACCCGGCCGCCGACGACCCGCTGCTGCGCCTGCCCGGCGCGCACGTCCGGCACTTCCGGATCACCGAAGCCAACCCCGACGTCCGCGCGGCGCTGCTCGACCGCGGCGCGCAGGAAGCGCTCGTCGTGCCGCTGCGCAGCGCGAACCAGCTGCTCGGCGTCGTCGAGGCGCACGACCGGCTCTCGCGCTGGCGCGGGTTCGGCAAGTACGACGTCCAGCTGCTCGGCACGATGGCCAGCCACCTCGCGACGTCGCTGGACAACCGGCGCCTGCTCGCGACCCTGCGCCACGACGCCTACCACGACCCGCTCACCGGGCACCTCAACCGGCCGGGCTTCCGGCAGGTGGCGAAGGAACCGTTGCGGGACTTCGCGAACGCCGTCGTGCTGCGGATCGACCTCGACGTCTTCTCGACGGTCAGCGACGCGCTGGGGTACGCGTGGGCCGACCGGATGGTGATCGCCGCCGGCCGCCGCATCCGCGACGCGCTCGGCCCCGACGTCCCGCTCGCCCGCCTCGAAGGCGCGTCGTTCGCGGCGCTGCTCGTCGGCTGCCCGCCGGAGGACGCGCACGCGGCGGCGGAGCGGCTGCGCGAGGAGCTGTCCGCGCCGTACCCGGTGGACCGGCTGTCGGTCGAGGCGAACGCGATGATCGGCTACGCGACGACGACGCCCGAGGAGTCCGGCGACGTCGTCGACATCGAAGGCCTGCTGCAGCGCGCCGACGTGGCTGTTCGCGCTACCAAGGGCGGCGAAGAGGTCCGCGGGTACGTGCCGAGCATGGGCCAGATCTTCCTGCGCCGCTTCCAGATGGTCACGCAGTTCCGGCAGTCCCTCGAGGACGGCCAGGTCAGCGTCCACTACCAGCCGAAGATCACCCTGCCGAACCGGCAGGTGGCCGGCGTCGAGGCGCTGGTCCGCTGGGTGCACCCGGAGTTCGGCCGGCTCGGCCCGGACGAGTTCGTCCCGGCCATCGAGGCGGCCGGCCTGATCGGCGTCCTGACGGGTTTCGTGCTCGGCGAGGCGCTCAAGCGCTGCCGCAAGTGGCTCGACGAGGGCCTGCGGATCTCGGTCGCGGTCAACCTGTCGGTGCGCAACCTCGCCGACGAGGACTTCCCGAACAAGGTCGCCCGCGAGCTGGAGCACCACGGCATCCCGCCGGAGCTGCTGACGTTCGAGCTGACCGAGTCCGGCGTGATGTCCGACCCGCAGAAGGCGCTGCCGATCCTGCGCGAGCTGCACTCGCTGGGCATCACGCTCGCGGTGGACGACTTCGGCACGGGCTACTCGTCGCTGGCCTACCTGCGGCAGCTGCCGGTCGACCAGGTCAAGATCGACAAGAGCTTCGTCCTCGGCATGGGCACCGACCTCGGCGACCTCGCGGTGGTCCGGTCGATCGTCGAGCTGGGTCACTCGCTCGGCCTGACGGTGGTCGCCGAGGGCGTCGAGGAGGACGTGGCGCGCGACCAGCTCGAGGCGATGGGGTGTGACGTCGCCCAGGGCTACTTGATCTCGCGTCCGCTGCCGGAGGACCGCCTGGAGGCGTGGCTGCAGGCCCGCACGGCGCGCTCGCCGGGCCGCCACTCCGAGACCGTCTTGACCCTGCTGACCTGAGGTTTCGTGGTAAGGGGACCCCGGTTGCACGGGCGGGTGACGGGGCTTGCTAATCTTTCCAAGTCCTCGCGAGAGGCAGGCCCCTTTAGCTCAGTCGGCAGAGCGTCTCCATGGTAAGGAGAAGGTCTACGGTTCGATTCCGTAAAGGGGCTCTCGACCTCTAGCCGCGTCACGCCCGCGTGTCGCGGCTTGGGTCATGTAAGGGCGGTGTAGCTCAGTTGGCAGAGCAAGCGGCTCATAATCGCTGTGTCGCCGGTTCAAGTCCGGCCACCGCTACGCGGTAACGACGGGGCTGGCCCCCGGACCTGAGAGAGAAGGAAACGCTGTGGCTGCCACCGACGTGCGACCCAAGATCACGCTGGCGTGCGAAGAGTGCAAGCACCGCAACTACATCACCAAGAAGAACCGGCGCAACAACCCGGATCGCCTGGAGATGAAGAAGTTCTGCCCGAACTGCGGTACGCACCGGACGCACAAGGAAACCCGCTGACGTAGCGCGTTCACCCAGCTTTCGAGAAGCCGCCCTGGTCCACCAGGGCGGCTTCTTGCTGTTGGTAGCCTCCTCGGGTGCCCTTGGACGAATCGTTCACCGGGCGGGTGTACCCGCCGCAGACCAGTTACGAAGTGAGCCGGGAGAAGATCCGGGAGTTCGCCGACGCGATCGGCGACGTCAACCCGGTGTTCCGCGACCCCGAGGCGGCCCGCGCCGCCGGGCACCCGGACGTGATCGCCCCGCCGACGTTCATCACGATCGTCAACCTCGCCGCCATCAACGCGATCGTCAGCGACCCGGAGCTGGGGCTCGACTACTCGCGCATGGTCCACGGCGACCAGCAGTTCAGCTACAGCCGCCCGGTCCGCGTGGGGGACCAGCTGCTGCTGACGACGCACATCGACAAGATCATGGCCCGCGCGGGCAACGACTTCATCAACTTGCGAGCCGAGATCGTGGACGGCGAGGGCGAGCACATCGCCACGACGCGGGCCCAGCTGGTGGTCCGGGGGGAGGAATCGTGAACATCGGCGACGAGCTGCCCGCGATCGAGGTCCGGGTGACGCGCGACCAGCTGGTCCGCTACGCGGGAGCGGCGATGGACTTCAACCCGATCCACTGGAACGAGGCGTTCGCGAAGGAGGTAGGCCTCCCGGACGTGATCGCCCACGGGATGTTGACGATGGCCCTGGCCGGCCGGGTGGTGACGGACTGGCTGGGCGACCCGGCAAGGCTGATCGACCTGAGCGCCCGCTTCACAAGGCCGGTAGTGGTCCCCAACACGCCCGAGGGGGCAGTGGTGGCGTTCGAAGGCAAGGTGGGAGCGATCAACGAGGACGGAACGGCCAGAATCGACCTGGTGGCGAAGTTCGACGGGAAAACGGTCCTGGGCAAGCCCCAAGCGCTGGTACGCGTCTAGCGGGAGCCACGGGCAAAGCCGCGCGTGAAGCCACCCCGAAAACGCAAGGGGAACCCGAGAACAGACGCGGCCGAGCACCCAGACCTCCCCCGCACCCCGATCCGAAGCCAGAACACGGCCGGCAGCACCGGGTCAAGGCATCTTTCCCGCCTTGACGCGGTGTTGCCGACCGTAGTCACAATGACAGCTTCGGGGTGCCGGAAGAGAACCCGGCAGAGAACTCAAGGAAGCTTGAGAACCCCAAGAACAGCATCAGCCATCCCCTGCTCCCCCCGAACATTCGGATGAAGAGGATCGGTCCGCGAGGTGGGAATAACCCCTTCAACCCACCGGGTATCGGAAGCCGAGCAGACATCATGCCCCTTGCTGGGAGCAGCGGTATCGGCATAACCGGCCGAATGAGCATCAGCTTGATCCTCAAGCATCTTGTTCAACTTCCCGAGCGCCCCCCGGAAGTAGTCAACATCCCCGGCCCCCACGGGAAGAACGGGCCAACACCCATCCCCATCAGGCAAAACGGTCGGATACCCGACAACGACGACCTTGGCCTTGGGCGCCTTGGAATGGATCTTGTCGAGAACAGCCCCCACCTTCGGAGCAGCGGCATCAATCCGCTCGGCAAGCTGATCACGCCCACCGGCGGTCAACCGGTCCTTACAAGGCGACCCGGAGGGATGAGCAGTGGCACAGGAGGCGGCGATCGAGATGAACCCGACGTCATTACCGCCGATCCCGAGGGTGACGAGCGTGGTCTTGGAGTTGACAGCATCCAGCTGAGCGGGGTTGGTGCCGTCCGAAGTCTTCTGAGGCGAAGTCAAATTGGCGGTGGTGGCCCCACTGCAGCTGACATCAGCCAACTCGGCGGGCTTCAGCTTCGCCGAAACGACGTGCGGGTAGTTGTCGAGCGAACGCGCACACCCCGCAGGAGGACCAGCCACCCGCCCGTTGTGCGGCGAAGAGGTGTAGGAGTCGCCCAAAGCGACATACCGCCCCGAACCACCCCCGGTCTCGGCCCCGGTGTCCGGCGGCGCGGAAGAGGAACCGTGCTGCCACTTGTAGTACCCGAAGGCCAGCAGACCGACGACGAGCACAACGACGAGGCAGCCGCCCCCACTGTTCTTGGCCACCCTTCGTTTCTACCGGTGCGAAGCCGGTTTCGAAGTGGGCGATCCGGGTGACTAGGGGGAGTCGTCCAACCCCGCTGGGTGAATGATCTACGTCACACGAGTTCGGCGGCGAGCTCCAGAGCGTGGTCGACGTCCTTGGCGACGTAGTGCAGATCGACGAGCACCTCGGTGATGCCCAGCTCCCGGGCCACGTCCAGGCAGGGAGCGACGTCCGCGACGGTCTCGACCCCGGTACCCGCGCGCGGGTTGATCCGCAGCACCCGCCGCAGGGTCGCGGGATCGCGTCCGGCCTTCTCGGCGGCGTCGACCGCGACCGACCAGAGCCCGATCAGGTACTCCTTGGGCATCCACCCCGCCAGCCACCCGTCCGCCCGCCGCCCGACCCGGGCGAGCGCCGGCGGCGAAAACCCACCGAGCAGCACGGGCGGCCGCGGGTTCTGCGCCGGGCGCAGGCCGACGGTCGACGGCGCGATCCGCCACTGCGGGCCGTCGTGTGCCACGGGATCGCCGGTCCAGAGGGCTTCGAGCGCGTCCAGGACGTCGTCGAGCCGCTTGCCACGGCCCTCCCACGGGACGCCCGTCGCGAAGTACTCCTCGCGCAGCCAGCCGAGCCCGAGGCCGACGTCCAAGCGGCCGCCGCTGGCCAGGTCGAGCGAGGTCAGGACCCGGGCGAGCAGCACCGGGGAATAGACGGGGCCGGTCAGCGCGCTCATCCCCAGGCGGGCCGTCCGGGTCACCGCGGCCGCGGTCGCCAGCGTCGTGAACGGGTCCGCGAAGGTCTCGAACTCCTTCGGGTACGGGTGCTCCGGCGTCCCGCCGCCCGGGTAGAGGTCCGAGGGCGAGTGCGGCGTCAGGATCCGGTCGCCGACCCACAGGGACCCGAAACCCAGCTCCTCGGCGGCGGTCGCGAAGCGCGCGACGGCCGCGGGGTCGGCGAGGGCGCCGTACTGCGGCAGCGCGAGCCCGAGCCGCGTCCCGCTCACCGGTGAGCGGGACTCCGGGTTGTCCGTCATGGCGGACATCCTGGCATGATCAGGAGGCCCGCGGGGAGTTTTCCGCAGGCCGGCCGGGGTTCGGCGGTCGATCGGGGGGCGCGGTTGCGGGCTCTCGCGAGGCTTGCCGTAGACTTCGGGACTTGGAACGCACTACGGTCATCCCCGCCTGGATGGTGGGGACGATGGAATGCGTCCAACGGGGCTCCGAGCGATCGGGGCTCACAGGGGTGTAGCTCAATTGGCAGAGCAGCGGTCTCCAAAACCGCAGGTTGCAGGTTCAAGTCCTGTCACCCCTGCGTAACGGAACTGGTGGAGCGGAGGAGTGGTCGTGAGCGACAGCGACGCCAGCGGCGGCGAGCAGGAGCAGGACGGCAACGGGCAGAAGCCCGAGAGCCCGTCCCGTCCCGTCACAGCTGCTGCCAGGCGTGAGCGCCGTGCGACCGCTCGCCCGGCGGGCAAGTCCGCGGCACGTGCGGACGACAAGACCCGCCCGGCCGGCAAGTCGGGGGAGAAGTCCGCCCCCGACGCGAAGGGCGCTCCGACCCCGAAGCGGGACCAGAAGGCGAAGAAGGCCTCCGTGTTCGCGCGGCTCATGCGCTTCATCCGCGAGGTCTGGGCGGAGCTGCGCAAGGTCATCTGGCCGAACCGCAAGCAGATGGTCACCTACACCGCGGTCGTGCTGGCCTTCGTGGTGTTCATGGTGGCCCTGGTGAGCGTGCTCGACCTGGCATTCAAGTGGGGCATCGGCAAGATCTTCGGCTGACGCGCCCCGGCGCGCGCCGATGGGGCTCAGGTCCCGGCCTGACCCCGGCAATGATCAACTGAGAGGACGGAACGTGACCTCCGACAACGGCACATCAGCCGGTCACGACCTGACCGAGCTTTCCGACGAGCAGGTGCACGCGGCACTCGGTGACGAGGAGTCCGAGCACCTGGAGCCCGTCGAGGTGTCCGACGAGGTCGACGAAGCCGTTTCCGACGACGAAGCCGCTTCCGCCGAGGCCGCGGCCGACGACGACGTGACCGACGAGGTCGCCGAGCCCGCCGAAGACGACGAGGACCCGGTCGCCAAGCTGCGTTCCGAGCTGCTCGCCGCGCCCGGCGAGTGGTACGTCGTGCACTCGTACGCCGGCTACGAGAACAAGGTGAAGACCAACCTCGAGACCCGGACCCAGACCCTGGACGTCGAGGACTACATCTTCCAGATCGAGGTCCCGACCGAAGAGGTCACCGAGATCAAGAACGGCCAGCGCAAGCAGGTGCAGCGCAAGGTGCTGCCCGGCTACATCCTGGTCCGGATGGACCTGAACGACGCCTCGTGGAGCGCGGTGCGCAACACGCCGGGTGTCACCGGGTTCGTCGGCGCCACCTCGCGCCCCTCGCCGCTGACCGTCGACGAGGTGCTGAAGTTCCTCGCCCCGAAGGTCGAGAGCGAAGCCCCGGCGAAGGCCGGCAAGGGCGAGTCCGCCACGACCGCGGCCCCGCTCGGCGGCCCGGCCGTCGAGGTCGACTTCGAGATCGGCGAGTCGGTCACGGTCATGGACGGCCCGTTCGCGACGCTGCCGGCGACGATCTCCGAGGTCAACGTCGACGGGCAGAAGCTGAAGGTCCTGGTGTCGATCTTCGGCCGGGAGACCCCGGTCGAGCTGTCGTTCAACCAGGTCTCCAAGATCTGACGGCCGCCCGGTCGGCCGCAGTCCCCGCGTCCACGGCAGGTACGCGGGGAACGTAGTACAGGACAGGAAAAGAAATGCCACCCAAGAAGAAGAAGCTTGCGGCGATCATCAAGCTGCAGATCAAGGCGGGTGCGGCCAACCCCGCGCCGCCGGTCGGCCCGGCCCTGGGTCAGCACGGCGTCAACATCATGGAGTTCTGCAAGGCCTACAACGCCGCGACCGAGTCGCAGCGCGGGGACGTCGTCCCGGTCGAGATCTCCGTGTACGAAGACCGGTCGTTCGACTTCAAGCTGAAGACGCCGCCGGCCGCCAAGCTGCTGCTGAAGGCCGCGGGCGTGGAGAAGGGCTCCGGCGAGCCGCACAAGACCAAGGTCGCCAAGGTCACCTGGGACCAGGTCCGCGAGATCGCCAAGACCAAGGAGACCGACCTCAACGCGCACGACATCGACCAGGCCGCGAAGATCATCGCCGGCACTGCTCGGTCGATGGGCATCACGGTCGTCGACGCCTGACGTTCGCAGCAATACCCGTGGGAGAGCCGAGTGCTGGCTCTGACACCACACTGATCCGTTTTTGAAGTAAGGGACAGAAGCATGACCAAGCACAGCAAGGCTTACCGCCAGGCTGCGGAACTCGTCGACAAGGCGCGCCTGTACGCGCCGATCGAGGCCGCGAAGCTGGCGAAGGAAACCTCCAAGACCAAGATGGACGCGACCGTCGAGGTCGCGATGCGTCTCGGTGTGGACCCCCGCAAGGCCGACCAGATGGTCCGCGGCACCGTGAACCTGCCGCACGGCACCGGTAAGACCGCCCGCGTCATCGTCTTCGCCGTCGGCGACAAGGCCGCCGAGGCCGAAGCCGCCGGCGCGGACGCGGTCGGCACCGACGAGCTGATCGAGCGCATCCAGGGTGGCTGGCTCGACTTCGACGCCGCGATCGCGACGCCGGACCAGATGGCCAAGGTGGGCCGCATCGCCCGCATCCTCGGCCCGCGTGGCCTGATGCCGAACCCGAAGACCGGCACGGTGACCCCCGCGGTCGAGAAGGCCGTGAAGGACATCAAGGGCGGTAAGATCAACTTCCGCGTCGACAAGCAGGCCAACCTGCACCTGGTGATCGGCAAGGCTTCCTTCGACACGGAGAAGCTGGTCGAGAACTACGCGGCCGCGCTGGACGAGATCCTCCGCGCCAAGCCGTCGTCGGCGAAGGGCCGCTACCTGAAGAAGGTCACCTTCACCACCACGATGGGCCCGGGCATCCCGGTCGACCCGCTGCGGACCCGCAACCTCCTCTCCGAGGACGCGAACGTCTGAGTCTGAGATCACCGGAAAGGGCGTCCCCGCTTGCTGCGGGGGCGCCCTTTCTTCGTGTCTGATGGAGGTCATGCCGACTTTCGCGTCGTTCGACGGCCTCCGGTTGAACTACACCGTGTGGGAGGGCGACGGAGCCCACCACCCGGTACTGCTCCAACACGGCTTCGCGGCCGACACGAACGCGAACTGGATCTCGACGGGCGTGGTCGCAGCGTTGCGCGCGGCGGGCTTGACGGTGATCTCCCTGGACGCGCGCGGCCACGGCCGGTCGGAGAAGCCCCACGACGAAGCGGCGTACACGGGCGACAGCATGGCCCGCGACATTTCGGCGCTGCTGGACGAGCTGGCCTTGGACGAGGTGTCCCTGGTCGGCTATTCGATGGGCGCGATCATCGCGCTGGCCTCGACGGCTTCCGACAAGCGGATCCGCCGGTTGGCGACCGGTGGGGTGGGGTCGGGGATCGTCGACTTCGGGGGTGTCGACCTGCGGGTCGTCAAGCCGGCGGAGATCGCTTCGGCGTTGCTGGCGGAGGATCCGTCGACGGTGCCGCCATCGGGGGTGCCGTTCCGGTTGCTGGCGGACGCCACCGGCGGGGACCGTCAGGCCTTGGCGGCGGTGGCATTGGCGTCGTCGTCGCAGGGGAGCCTGAACCTCTCGGCGATCGGGGTGCCGACGTTGGTGCTGGCGGGGGACCAGGACCTGCTGGCGGCGGAGCCGGAGCGCTTGGCCGCGGCCATCGCGGGGGCGCGGTTGGTGCGGATCCCGGGGGACCACATGACGGCGGTGATGTCGCCGGCTTTCTCGGAGACCTTGGTGGCGTTCTTGACCGCGCCGCAGCCCCGCTGAGTCAGCTCGTCGGAGTGGTGGTGGGGACTCCGCTGCACTTCGCCGGGCCGACGGCGTGGCCGGTGATGAGCCACTGCCCCTTTTCGACCTTCGACACCGTGAAGACGCCGAGTGCCGGTCCGCCGCTGATGGGGAACGTGCAGGAATCGACGGTCACGGTGTCGCCGGGCAACGGGTCCGAGACGCTCGACGGCAGGGATTCGGCGTAGTCGTTCTTGTTCGTCACCTGGGTGGCGAGGAACTCGACGGCCTTCTTGCAGTCCGTCTGGGCGGTGTTCTGGCGGAACGTCTGCGCGATGTCCTGGGCGAACTGGGTCTGGATGTCGCGCGGGCCTTCGTTCTGGAAGCGGCCGCAAGCGTCGTCGACCCGGCCCTGGGCGACGTTGTGGTACACGAATCGGACGGCCTCGTACGGGTTCGTCGAGAAGATGTGGTTCGTGTGGTACTTCCCGCCGCCCTCTTGGGCCAGCTGGGCCGAGGTCTTCCCGGCGTCGTTGGGAAAGTAGTGGTTGTACAGCCACGTTCCCGCCACCCCGAGGATGATGATCGCCAGCACCCACGCGATCACCTTCTTGCCCAGCCAGCTCAGCCACTTCGGCGCGCGACGGCGCTCGGTCGGGACCAGCTGGTAGCCCGGGGGGATCATCGGGGGCTGGGCGCCGCCGCCCTGCTGAGGAGACGACGGCGGGGCCTGGACCACCCCGGTGTTCGGCGGCGGGGCCGGCTGGTTGCCCTGCTGGGTCTGGGTGAAGCGCAGGTAGTCCTGGAACTGCTGGAACTGGCGGAACTGCTCTAGCTGGTCCGGGTCCATCGGCGGCTGCGAAGCCGGCGTCGAAGGGCTCGCCGGTTCGACTTCCGAGCCCGGCTTTCCGTCATCACGCTGCTCCGCCACGTGACCATGATGCCTCACGCGGCCACAAAGGTGGGGGTCGGAGAAGGCTTGCCGACTTGACAACGTATAGTTGTCGACGGTTCTACCGAAGACCGCTGGTTTTCCCCGCTCCAACGGGGAACGAAGGTCCCGCAACTCGCCGGGCGGCCCGCGCAGGAGGAACGAGGCCCCGGCCGTCATGCCGGAAGAACGCCCCGCGCCTGCTTGCGCGCGGGCGTTTCGTCGTTTCGCGGGACTCCTCGATGCCAGTGGAAACACTAGCCAAGAGAGGAGGCGACCATGGCGAAGCCCGACAAGGTGGCGGCCGTCGCCGAGATCGCGGAGAGCTTCCGCACCAGCTCGGCCACCGTCGTTACCCAGTACACCGGCCTCTCCGTGTCCCAGCTGTCCCAGCTGCGCCGCGCTCTCGGCACCAGTGCCAAGTACCGGGTCGCGAAGAACACCCTCGTCAAGCGTGCCGCGGAAGACGCGGGCGTCACGGGGCTCGAGGACCTGTTCGTCGGTGCCACCGCCATCGCCTTCGTCGAGGGTGAAGCGGTCGACGCCGCCAAGGCGCTTCGCGACTTCGCGAAGGACAACAACGCGCTTGTGATCAAGGGCGGCTACATGGACGGCAAAGCGCTGTCCGTGGACGAGATCAACCGGATCGCCGATCTCGACAGCCGTGAGGTCCTGCTCGCCAAGGCGGCGGGCGCGTTCAAGGCGAAGCTGTCCCAGGCCGCCGCGCTGTTCCAGGCGCCGGCGTCCCAGGTCGCCCGCCTGGCTGCCGCGCTGGAGGAGAAGCAGCGCAACGCCGCCGGTACCGAAGCAGCCGAAGCACCCGCCGAGAGCTGAACCACCCCCACCCCGAACGTCTAGTTCGTTTTTCTGAGAGGAAGCCATCATGGCGAAGCTGAGCACCGCCGAGCTGATCGACGCCTTCAAGGAGCTCACCCTCCTCGAGCTCTCCGAGTTCGTGAAGGAGTTCGAAGAGGTCTTCGACGTGACCGCCGCCGCGCCGGTCGCCGTCGCCGCCGCCGGCCCCGCCGGTGCCGCCCCGGCCGCCGTCGAGGAGCAGGACGAGTTCGACGTCGTCCTCGAGGGCGCCGGCGACAAGAAGATCCAGGTCATCAAGGTCGTCCGCGAGGTCGTCTCCGGTCTGGGCCTGAAGGAGGCCAAGGAGCTGGTCGAGGCCGCTCCCAAGGCCCTCCTGGAGAAGGTCGACAAGGAGGCCGCCGAGGCCGCCAAGGAGAAGCTCGAGGCCGCGGGCGCCAAGATCTCCATCAAGTGATCCCAGGCGCGCAAGCGCCGCAGCATCACTCCGCGAAAGGGCGGGCACCATCGGGTGCCCGCCCTTTCCGCGTCTACGACTTCCTGAGCTGCGCGAGCACCGCACTCCCTAGGAGCGGTGTCCGAATAGCCCCCGGGTCCCTAAATCGTGGTTCTGGGGCATCGGAGATCTGCGTCGTTGCCCCGAATGGGCTACCGTGCGTCCGGATGCCGATCACGGCGGAGTGACGATGGAACCAGGGCTGGCCAGGAAATAAAACTGGTGAGTAACCTGTTCGCACTCAGCTCGTTGCACCTGGTTGACGCGGGTTCTTGGGGCGCCAGGCCCGCACCCGCCGCCGGCATGGGGTGGCATGGGTGTGGCAGCGGGCGCAATGACGCGGAACAGCTCCTGGAGGTGCGATGGGTGCCGAGGTGGTCATCGAAGGCCTGACCAAGTCCTTCGGTAAGCAGGCCATCTGGCGGGACGTCACGCTGACCCTGCCTCCGGGCGAGGTTTCGGCGATGCTCGGCCCGTCGGGAACCGGCAAGTCGGTGTTCCTCAAGTCCATGATCGGGCTGCTCAAGCCCGATCGCGGCCGCTGCGTGATCAACGGTGTCGACATCGTCACCTGCTCCGAGCACAAGCTCTACGAGATCCGGAAGCTCTTCGGCGTCCTCTTCCAGGACGGCGCGCTGTTCGGCTCGATGAACCTCTACGACAACGTCGCCTTCCCGCTGCGCGAGCACACGAAGAAGTCCGAGACGGAAATCCGCCGGATCGTCCTCGAAAAGCTCGACATGACCGGTCTGAACGGCGCCGACAAGAAGCTCCCGGGCGAGATCTCCGGTGGTATGCGCAAGCGCGCCGGCCTCGCCCGCGCCCTGGTGCTCGACCCCGAGATCATCCTGGTCGACGAGCCGGACTCGGGCCTCGACCCGGTCCGCACGACCTACATCTCGCAGCTGTTCCTCGACGTCAACGCGCAGATCGACGCGACGTTCCTGATCGTCACGCACAACATCAACCTGGCCCGCACGGTCCCGGACAACCTGGGCATGCTCTTCCGCAAGGAACTGGTCATGTTCGGCCCGCGCGAGGTGCTGCTGACCAGCGAGGAGCCGGTCGTCAAGCAGTTCCTCAACGGCAAGATGCAGGGCCCGATCGGCATGTCCGAGGAGAAGGACAGCGCCCAGATCGCGGCCGAGCAGGCGATGTTCGACGCCGGCCACCACGCGGGCGGGGTCGAGGACGTCTCCGGCGTGCCGCCGCAGATGCAGCCGACGCCGGGCGTGCCGACCCGGATGGGCGCGGTCCGCCGCAAGGACCGGGTCATGGAGATCATGCACCGGCTCCCCGACGCCGCCCAGCAGAGCATCATCGCGTCGCTGAGCCCCGAGGAGCAGCGCCACTACGGCGTCAGCCCGCGGCAGGTCGCGCACGCCCAGCAGCAGCAACAGCAGCAGGTCCCGGCGGGTGCCCGGCAGGGTGACGGCGTCCCGAACCAGCACCACGGCCAGCTGCCCGCCGACCAGGTCGCGCGGATCCCCGGCGGCGGCCAGCCGCCGAGACCCGGCGCCCGGCGCATGCCACCACCGCCGAACAACGGGCCAGGTGGCCGGTGAGTTCTCCCGCATCACAGGCGAAGATCCCCGGGATCGGCATGCTCCGCGAGACCGGGAACCTGTTCGCTCTCGGCCTGGACATCATCCGCGGCCTGTTCCAGCGCCCGTTCCAGCTGCGGGAGTTCATCCAGCAGTCGTGGTTCATCGCGAGCGTGACCATCCTGCCGACGGCCCTGGTGGCGATTCCGTTCGGCGCGGTCATCTCGCTGCAGTTCGGTTCGCTCGCCCGCCAGCTGGGCGCGCAGTCCTACACCGGCGCGGGCTCCGTGCTCGCCACCGTGCAGCAGGCCAGTCCGCTGGTCACCGCGCTGCTGGTGGCGGGCGCGGGCGGCTCCGCCGTCTGCGCCGACATCGGCGCCCGCACCATCCGCGAAGAGATCGCCGCGATGGAGGTGCTCGGCGTCTCCGCGGTGCAGCGGCTGATCGTGCCGCGCACCCTCGCGATGATGCTGGTGGCGTTGCTGCTCAACGGCATGGTCAGCGTCATCGGCGTGCTGGGCGGCTACTTCTTCAACGTCGTGCTGCAGGGCGGGACGCCGGGTGCGTACCTGGCGAGCTTCTCGGCCCTCGCGCAGCTGCCCGACCTCTGGGTCGGCGAGCTCAAGGCGCTGATCTTCGGGTTCATCGCCGCCGTCGTCGCGTCCTACCGGGGCTTGAACCCCTCCGGCGGCCCGAAGGGCGTCGGGGACGCGGTGAACCAGTCGGTGGTCATCACGTTCCTCATGCTCTTCGTCGTGAACTTCGTGATCACCTTGATCTACCTGCAGATCGTGCCCGGAAAGCTGGACTAGCGCCATGACGTTCCTCCAGGGCGCGAAACGCGTCGCCAACCGTCCTCTCCAGACACTGGACACCCTCGGTGACCAGATGTCCTTCTACGGCCGTGCGCTGCTGTGGACGCCGCGAACCCTGCGCCGCTACACGAAGGAAGTCCTCCGGCTGCTCGCCGAGGTCAGCTTCGGGTCCGGCTCGCTCGCGGTCATCGGCGGCACGGTCGGCGTGATGGTCGGCCTGACGCTGTTCACCGGTGTCCTCGTCGGCCTCCAGGGCTACTCGGCGCTGAACTCGATCGGGACGTCGGCCTTCACCGGCTTCCTGACGGCGTTCTTCAACACGCGCGAGATCGCACCGCTGGTCGCCGGCCTCGCCCTGAGCGCCACGGTCGGCGCCGGGTTCACCGCGCAGCTGGGCGCGATGCGGATCTCCGAGGAGATCGACGCGCTGGAAGTCATGGGCGTGCCGAGCCTGCCGTACCTGGTGACGACGCGGATCATCGCCGGGTTCGTCGCGGTCATCCCGCTCTACATCATCGGCCTGCTGAGCTCGTACCTCGCGTCGAGACTGGTCGTCATCTACATCTACAACCAGTCCGCGGGTACCTACGACCACTACTTCGACCTGTTCTTACCACCGCAGGACGTGCTGTATTCGTTCATCAAGGTGCTGCTCTTCAGCGTCCTGATCATCCTGTCGCACTGCTACTTCGGCTACCGCGCGACCGGCGGCCCGGCCGGCGTCGGCGTCGCGGTCGGCAAGGCCGTGCGCCTCTCCATCGTCACGGTGTCGATCATGAACTTCTTCATCGGCTTCGCCATCTGGGGAACCGACGTCACGGTAAGGATCGCGGGATGAGGACGCTCCGACGCAGGCTGCTCGGCCTGCTGCTCATCGCCGTGATGGTCGGCGGGGTGGCGCTGTCCATCGCGCTCTACGACAAGGCGTTCACGCCCGTCGTCACGGTCAAGCTCCAGGCCGACAAGATCGGCAACCAGCTGATCAAGCAGTCCGACGTCAAGGTGCGCGGGCTGATCGTCGGGTCCGTCCAGGACATCGTCGCCACGGACAAGGGCGCCGAGCTCACGCTCGCGCTCAAGCCGGAGTCGGCGAAGCTGATCCCGGAGAACGTCTCCGCGCGGTTCCTGCCGAAGACGCTCTTCGGCGAGCGGTTCGTCTCGCTGGAGATCCCGAAGGACCCGTCGGCGAAGACGATCGCCAGCGGCGACGTCATCCCGCAGGACCGCACGTCCAGCGCGGTCGAGCTGGACCAGGCGTTCGAGCACCTGATGCCGGTGCTGCAGGCGGTCCAGCCGCAGAAGCTGTCGGCGACGCTCACCGCGATCTCGACCGCCCTGCAGGGCCGCGGCGACCAGCTCGGCGACACGCTGGCGCAGCTGGGCACCTACATCGGCGAGCTGAACCCGCACGAGCCGGAGCTGCAGCACAACCTCAAGGCGCTCGCGGAGTTCTCCGACCACCTCAAGGACGCCGCGCCGGACCTGGTGCAGAGCCTCGACAACCTGAGCACGACGACCCGGACCGTGGTCGACGAGCAGCAGAACCTGTCGAACCTCTACGGCAGCCTCACGCAGGCGTCGATCGACCTGCAGACGTTCCTGCAGAACAACAAGGAGAACATCATCTCCCTCGCCGACACCGCCCGGCCGACGGCCGAGCTGCTGGCGAAGTACGCGCCGGAGTACCCCTGCGTGATCTCCCAGATGGCCGACAACGTGCCGCTGATCGACCAGGCGCTGGGCAAGGGCACCGACAAGCCCGGCCTGCACGCGACGATCGAGATCATCGTGCCGCGCGCGCCGTACGAGGCGGGCAAGGAGGAGCCGCGGTTCGAGGACAAGCGCGGCCCGCGGTGCTACGACATGAAGGACATCCCGAAGCCGTTCCCGTCCGAGCCGCCGGACGGCGCGTTCAAGGACGGCACCAAGCACCAGGCCGCCCCGAAGACCGTCGGCGAGGGCCTCAACCCGGCCAAGTTCAAGCAGGACGCGGCGGGCGGCAACGGCAGCGGCGGTGACCTGGCCTATTCGACCGCGGAACAGGGCTTCCTGGCCGACCTGCTCGGCCCGCAGCTCGGCATGAACTCGGCGGACGTCCCCAGCTGGAGCGCGCTGCTCGTCGGCCCGCTGTACCGGGGCGCGGAGGTGACGGTCAAGTGAGGGGCCTGCTCGCGCCGCTGATCAAGCTCGGCATCTTCGTGGTCGTCACCGTGCTGTTCACGACGATCCTCGGGATCAGCATCGCCAACATCAACACCACCAGCACCAACGCCTACAAGGCGCGCTTCACCGACGCGACCCTGCTGCTGCCCAACGACGACGTCCGCATCGCCGGCGTCCGCGTCGGGCAGGTCAAGGACGTCAAGATCGTCGACAAGCGCCAGGCCGAAGTCGAGTTCGAGGTCGACGCCGGCCGCACGCTGCCCGCCGGCGTGACCGCGCAGATCAAGTTCCGCAACCTGGTCGGCCAGCGCTACGTCTCCCTCGGCGAGGGGGAGAACAGCGGGGGCAAGAACCTGCAGCCCGGCGGCACCATCCCGCTGGACCGGACCACGCCGGCGCTGGACCTGACCGAGCTGTTCAACGGCTTCAAGCCGCTGTTCACCGCGCTCAACCCGGACGACGTCAACAAGCTGTCCTACGAGGTGATCCAGGTCCTGCAGGGCGAGGGCGGCACCGTCGAAAGCCTGCTGTCGCACACGGCGTCGCTGGCCACCACGATCGCCGACAAGGACCAGGTGATCGGCGAGGTCATCGACAACCTCAACTCGATGCTCGACACGGTCAACGCGCACACCCCGCAGCTGAACGACCTCATCGTCAAGCTGCAGCAGCTGACCTCCGGTCTCGCCGCCGACCGCAAGCCGATCGGCGACGCGATCGAGAGCCTCGGCAACCTGGCCGAAACGACGTCCGGCCTGCTGGGCGACGTCCGGGAGCCGCTGAAGAACGACATCAGCGCCCTCGGCACCCTCACGAACCAGCTCAACAAGAACGAGCCGGAGCTGGAGCACTTCATCCAGTTCCTGCCGACGAAGGTGAGCACGCTGACCCGCACCGCGGACTACGGCTCCTGGTTCAACTTCTACGCCTGCGAGTTCTCCGGGACGGTCAGCTTGCCCCCATTGATTCCGCCGGTCGACCTGCCGTTGATCCCGGCCAACCGGTCGAGGTGCTCGGGATGAAGTCCTTCCAGAAGCGCAACCCCGTCCCGATCGCGCTGTTCGGCATCGCCGTCCTCGCGCTCGGCTTCATCGCCGCGCTGAACTCCGACGACCTGCCGGTGATCGGCGGCGGCACCACGTACTCCGCCGAGTTCAGCGAAGCCTCCGGGCTGCAGAAGGACAACGACGTCCGGATCGCCGGCGTCAAGGTCGGCAAGGTCAGCGACATCGAGCTCGACGGCGCGTCGGTCAAGGTGTCGTTCAAGGTCAAGGACGCCTGGCTGGGCGACCGGACCGCGGCCGCGATCAAGATCAAGACGCTGCTCGGCCAGAAGTACCTGTCGCTGGACCCGCAGGGCCAGGGCTCGCTGAACCCCGGCACCGCGATCCCGCGCGACCGCACGATGGCCCCCTACGACGTGCTCGACGCGTTCCGCGGGCTCTCGCAGACGGTCGACAACATCGACACCAAGCAGCTGGCGCAGAGCTTCGACACGATCTCGCAGACCTTCGCCAACACGCCGCAGGACGTGAAGGGCGCGCTGTCCGGGCTCTCGAAGCTGTCGGACACGATCGCTTCGCGCGACGAGCAGCTGTCGAACCTGCTGGCCAACACCCGCGAGGTGTCGCAGACGCTCGTCGACCGCGACGCCGAGGTCCAGAAGCTGCTCACCGACGGCAACAAGCTGCTCGACGAGCTGTCCAAGCGCGAAGACGCGATCACCTCGCTGCTCAACGGCTCCCGCGAGCTCGCGACGCAGCTGCAGGGCCTGATCGACGACAACGACAAGCAGCTCGACCCGGTGCTCACGTCGCTGGACCAGCTGACCTCGATGCTGCAGCGCAACCAGGACTCCCTGGCCGAGGGCATCAAGAAGTTCGCGCCGTTCATCCGCGTCTTCACCAACACCATCGGCAACGGGCGCTGGTTCGACAACTACATCTGCGGCCTGCTGCTCCCGTCGTTCGGCCCGATCAACGAAGAGGGGTGCTACACGAAATGAGTGACACCCGCTTCGGAATGGCCCTGACCCGGGGCTTCACCATCGCGATCGTCCTCGCGCTCGTCGTCGCCGGCGGGATCTGGTGGACCCTCAAGGACGCCGGCCGCAACCACCTGACCGCGTACTTCGCCGGCGCTGTCGGCCTGTACGAGGGCAACAGCGTGCGGATGCTCGGCGTCGACATGGGCACGGTCACCAAGATCCAGCCCATGGGCAACCAGGTGAAGGTCGAGTTCGAGTACGACCGCTCGGTCGCCGTCCCGGCCGACGCCAAGGCGCTCATCGTGGCGCCGTCGCTGGTGTCCGACCGCTACGTCCAGCTCGCCCCGGCCTACACCGGCGGCCCGCGGATCTCCGACGGCGCGGTCATCGGCCTCGACCGCACCGAGGTGCCCCTCGAGGTCGACCAGCTGGCCGCCAGCCTGGCCCGGGTCAGCGAGACCCTCGGCCCGAACGGCGCCAACAAGAACGGCTCGCTGTCGAACCTGCTGAACACCGCCGCGGCCAACGTCGACGGCAACGGCCAGGCCCTGCACGACACGATCACCAAGCTCGGCCAGGCGGCCGGGACGCTGGCCGGCAACAAGGACGACCTGTTCTCCACCGTGGAGAACCTCGGCAAGTTCTCGCAGACGCTGGCCGACTCCGACAAGCAGGTCCGCAGCTTCGAAAGCCAGCTCGCCGACGTCAGCGGCTACCTGGCGTCCGAAAAGGACAACCTGGCCGCGACCGTGCAGCAGCTGGGCACCACGCTGACCTCGGTGCAGGCGTTCATCGACCAGAACCACGACCGGCTCAAGTCCAATGTGGACAAGCTGGCCGGGATCACCAAGGTCCTCGTCGACCAGCGGAGCTCGCTCGCCGAGATCCTCGACGTCGCGCCGGTCGGCCTGAGCAACCTGGTCAACACCTACAACGGCTCGGCCGGCACGCTCGACGCCCGGCCGAACCTCAACGAGCTGACCCAGCCGCCGCTGGTGATGATCTGCCGGCTGCTCAAGCAGGTCGGCACCAACAGCATTCCGGACGTGCTCGGCAACGCCTGCGAGAGCATCGCCGGCGTCGTCGACAAGGCGATCCCGCTGCCGTCCGTGGCGCAGACCGTGCAGGCCCTGCAGTCCGGTCAGCTGCCGCCGCTCCCGCTGCCCATCGCGGGGCAGCTCTACGGAGGTGGCCAGTGAAGAAGCTACTGACCGTCGGAGCCATCGCCACTGTGTCGGCGTTGACGCTCTCGGGCTGCGCGTTCAACGGCATCTACGACCTGCCGCTGCCCGGCGGCGCCGACCTCGGCGACCACCCGTACACGGTGAACGTCGAGTTCCGGGACGTGCTCGACCTGACCCCGCAGGCCGGGGTGAAGGTCGACGAGGTGCCGATCGGCCGCGTCGAGAACGTCGGCCTCACCAAGGACGGCTGGCACGCGCTGGTGACCCTCAAGGTCAACGGCGACGTCAAGCTGCCGGCCAACGCGATCGCCAACGTCAAGCAGTCGAGCCTGCTCGGCGAGAAGTACGTCGAGCTGGCCTCGCCCGGCGACGACCAGGCCCAGGGCAAGCTCGCCGACAACGCGACCATCCCGCTGGCCCGGACGAACCGCAGCGTCGAGGTCGAAGAGCTGCTCGGGGCGCTGTCGCTGCTGCTCAACGGTGGTGGCGTCGACCAGCTCAACACGATCACCAAGGAGCTCAACAACGCCACCTCCGGCCGCGAGCCGGACATCAAGGCGCTCCTGGACAACGCGAACCAGCTGGTCACGAACCTCGACCAGCAGTCGCGCAACATCACCCGGGCCATCGACGGGCTGAACCGGCTGTCCTCGACGCTGAACGGCCAGAAGGACAAGCTGGTCGGCGCGGTCGACAACCTCGGGCCCGGCCTCGGCGTGCTCGAACAGCAGCGCGGCCAGCTGGTCACGATGCTGCAGGCGCTGGACAACCTCTCCGGCGTCGCCACCGACACCGTGAACCGGTCGCAGAAGGACCTCGTCGCCGACCTCAAGGCGCTGACCCCGACGCTGCAGAAGCTCGGCGAGGCGGGCAACGACCTGCCGAAGGCCCTGCAGATCCTGCTGACGTTCCCGTTCAGCGACCAGGCCGTCAACGACGTCAAGGGTGACTACTTCAACCTGTTCGCGAAGGTGGACCTGAACCTGAAGACCGTCGTCGAGAACCTGGGCAGCAGCCGGCAGAACATCCTGTCCGGCCAGCTCCCGCTGCAGGGGCTCACCGGCGGTACCGAAGGCGCGTCGGGCAACCCGCCGCTGCCGATCCCGGGGGAGAGCGGGTCCGCGCAGTCCGGGCAGTCGCAGCCGGGTCTCGGCAACCTCTTCGGGCTGCTCTCGGGAGGTGCGGGCTGATGCTGATCCGCCGGACGAAGATCCAGCTGATCGCCTTCGCGGTCATTTCGATCGTCGCGATCGTGTACGCGCTGATCCGGTTCGCCGGGCTCGGCACCGTGTTCGGCAACAGCGGCTACACGGTGAAGCTGCAGCTCAACGAGTCGGGCGGCATCTTCACCAACGCCGAAGTCACCTACCGCGGCTACAACATCGGCCGGGTCGGCGAGATGCGCCTGACCCCGACCGGGCTCGAAGCCGACCTGAACATCGACCCGTCGGCGCCGCAGGTGCCGGCCGACCTCGACGCCGTCGTCGCCAACCGCTCGGCGGTCGGCGAGCAGTACGTCGACCTCAAGCCGAAGGCCGACAAGGGCCCGTACCTGGCCGGGGGCTCGGTCATCCCGGCGTCGAAGACGACCACCCCGGTCAGCACCGACCGGCTGATCGGCGACCTCGACACGCTCGCCGCGTCGGTCCCGGTCGACTCGCTGCGCACGGTCGTCGACGAGTCCTACGACGCCTTCCGCGGCACCGGCGGCGACCTGCAGAAGCTGCTGGACACCGCGCGCAGCTTCACCACGACCGCGCAGGAGTACCTGCCGCAGACCATCCAGCTGCTCGACCAGGGCGGCAAGGTCCTGGACACGCAGAACGACGAGGCCGAGAACTTCGCGTCGTTCAGCAAGAGCCTCAACCAGCTGACCGGCACCCTGAAGAACTCCGACGGCGACCTGCGCAAGCTCATCGGCATCACGCCGCAGGTGGCGACGCAGATCAGCCAGGTGCTGCAGGAGTCCGGCCCGGGCCTCGGCGCGCTGACGGCGAACCTGCTGACCACGGCCAACCTGACCGTGACCCGGCTCGACGGCATCGAGCAGGGCCTGGTCACCTACCCGGCGCTGGCCGGCGCGGCGAGCAGCGTGGCGCCCGGCGACGGCACCGCGCACCTCGGCCTGGTGCTCAACCTGTTCAACCCGCCGTCGTGCACCAAGGGGTACCTGCCGTACTCGCAGTACCGCACCGGCAACGACCTCTCGGCGAAGCCGGCGAAGGAAGACGCGTACTGTGCCGAGCCGAAGGGCAGCCCGATCAACGTCCGCGGCGCGCAGAACGCGCCGTACGGCGGAGTGCCGGTCGCCCCGTCCGACGCCGACGTCTCGGCCAACGCCAACCGGCCGGCGGAGGAGCTGGCCGACGAGCGCGACACCCGGGGCGTCCCGGGCATCGTCGGCAGCCCCGGCGTCAGCCTGAACAGCCTGGGCTCGCTGCTCGGGCTCGCCTGACGTGGATTTGATGACCGTTACCTACCCTGGAGTGCTATGAGTTCGGACGAGCCGGCCGCCGTGGCGGTGGACGAGGAGCCCGCCGGTGCCCCGGCGGACCGGGAGCCGTCCGCGCGGATCCTGGTGCTCGGCGCCGCGGCGCTGGCCCTGGCCGCGCTGATCGCGGCGGCGATCTTCGGCGTCCAGTGGTGGGTGGCGGCGAACGACGACAACGCCGGCCTGGCGGCGTCGCGCGAGGCCGTGGTCAAGGCGGGTACCAACGCGCTGAAGGCGTACACCGAGGTCGACTACCAGGATCTCGACGGGTTCTTCGCCCGGCAGAAGTCGGTGTCGGACGACAAGATGTCGCAGCAGATCGACCAGTCGGCGCCGACGTTCCGCAAGGCCCTCGCCGACGCGAAGACGAAGGTCGCCACCGACGTCCAGGACATCGCCGTCGAGGAGCTGGACGACCACGAAGGCAAGGCCAGCTTCCTCGCCGCCATCGCCACGACCGTCACCCAGGGCGACAAGAGCAGTGCGAAGCCGCTGCGCCTCGAGGTGTCGATGACCCGCGTCGGCGACGAGTGGAAGCTGTCCGGCATCGACAGCGTCCCGCTCGTCGCGGCCGGCCAGTAGCGTCACCTTAAGGAGCTTGTAGTGCCCCCCTCCCGCCGCCAGCCGCCTCGCAGCAGCAGCACCCCGCCGTCGCGCCGGCCGCGCGTGGCCGGTCTGCGCAAGCCGTCGACGGACGAGTCCGCCGCCGAGCGGACCGGCCAGCTCCCCGCGGTCCCGGCCAAGCCGCGCCCGCGTCCGGCCCCCCGTCCGGCGCCGCGGCCGGCCGCCAAGCCCGCCGAGCCGGTCGAGGCCGACAGCGCCTCCTCCGCGGAGGACACCCAGGTCTTCGCGGCGGTCGGCACCGAGGTGGAGCCGCAGGTCGACGCGCTCACCGGGGAGCCCGAAGAGGTTCCCGAGAAGCCGGCCCCGCGGCGGAAGAAGCGGGACACGGGCATCGCGAAGCCGACGGAGGAGTCCGAGGTCCCGGTCGCCGCTTCGGAGGAACGGGCCGAGCCGGCGACTTCGCGGGTGCAGCGGCCGTACGTGGTCGCGGGCGCGCTGGTGCTGGTGGCGCTGCTCCTGGGCGGGCTGGCGTACTGGTTCAAGTCCGAAGAGGTCGACGTGTCCTCGGCGACGAGCAACACGGCCCTGCTGGACGTGGCGAAGACGGCCCAGGTCAAGGACGCGGTGTCCAAGGCGGCCGAGTCGCTGTTCTCGTACGACTTCAACAACATCAAGAAGACCGAGGACGCGGCGAACGACCTGCTCGCCAACGACGACGTCCGGAACAAGTACAACTCGCTGATGGGCGAGGTGAAGCGGCTGGCGCCGGCCCAGAAGATGATCGTGACGTGCAAGGTGACGCGCGCGGCGGTGATCATGCTCAACGGCGACCTGGCGAAGGTGATGGTCTTCGTGGACCAGACGTCGACCCGCACGGACACGAAGAAGACGACCGCGGGGACCGCCCAGCTCCACTTGAACGCCCAGCTGCAGGGCGACAAGTGGAAGATCACGGACATGGACACGTACAACGCGCCGAAGGTCCCGGCGGCGACCCAGGCACCGGCGTCGTCGGCTCCGGCGTCACCCTCGCCGACCAAGTAGCGCCCCGGCGACGGCCCGCGACCCGATCGGTCGCGGGCCGTCTTCGTGCCCGGAGCGGCTCGCTGAGCGGCCGTCACCGGCGCGGGACACGTGTGACGCCTGAGGCGTCCGCGACCGCCGGAAAACGGCGTTCAGGCCGGTTACCGAAAACCCGCGCGACACGCCGCCAACGGCGGAACCGGTCCCGTCCGAAGTGGCCTGGAACATACGCTTCGACCCCCTCGGATCGCGGAAAACCCCCAGGTCCGACCCCTATTGCTGGCGCTACCAGCCGGTAACTGGAAGACTATTCGGCCGCTCACGCTCCGCTGACCTTCTCCAACGCTGCGCCAACCGGCGGGACCCCCGTGTGGCATCTTGACTCTCGGGCCCGGTGGGTTCACGCTTACTCCCGACGGCGAAACCGGCGGCCCTTGCGGGAGGGACAACCGGCTCGCCTGGAGGCATACCTGAAGACGTCGCGAGGCAGGCTGGGCCCCATCGGGAGCGCCCCCTGGACAGACCGCGCCGTTCGGGCTAGACTGCCTCTTTGCGCTGCCCTCTTTCAGGCTGCCCGGAGCCGGTAGTTAGGATAGTGGGCACACGGCACCCTTGACAGTCGCTGATAGCTGTTGCTATGGCGGCCGTCACCGCTCATTGTCCCCGGAAGGACGCATCTTGGCAGTCTCTCCCGCGAACCAGGCCACTGCTGCGACCACCTCGGCTGAATCTCGCTCGGAGTCCACGGGAATCCCCGGCGCGCCCAAGCGGGTTTCCTTCGCAAAGATTCGCGAACCCCTCAGCACCCCCAACCTGCTCGACGTCCAGATCCAGTCGTTCCAGTGGTTCACCGGGGACGAAGCGTGGTTCGAACGCCGTGTCGAAGAAGGTGAAGAAAACCCGGTCGGCGGCCTCGAAGAGGTCCTCAACGAGATCTCCCCGATCGAGGACTTCTCCGGTTCGATGTCCCTGTCCTTCTCCGCTCCGCGCTTCGACGAGGTCAAGGCCTCGATCGAGGAGTGCAAGGACAAGGACATGACCTACGCCGCCCCGCTGTTCGTGACGGCGGAGTTCGTCAACAACAACACGGGCGAGATCAAGAGCCAGACGGTCTTCCTGGGCGACTTCCCGGTCATGACCGACAAGGGCACGTTCATCATCAACGGCACCGAGCGTGTCGTCGTGTCCCAGCTGGTCCGCTCGCCGGGCGTCTACTACTCGAAGGACGTCGACAAGACGACCGACAAGGACGTCTTCAGCGTCCGCGTGATCCCGAGCCGGGGTGCGTGGCTCGAGTTCGACGTCGACAAGCGCGACACCGTCGGCGTGCGCATCGACCGCAAGCGCCGCCAGCCGGTCACCGTGCTGCTGAAGGCGCTGGGCTGGACCACCGAGGCGATCCGCGAGCGCTTCTCCTTCTCGGAGACGCTGCTGGCCACCCTCGAGAAGGACCACACCGCCGGCACCGACGAGGCGCTGCTCGACATCTACCGCAAGCTGCGCCCGGGCGAGCCGCCCACAAAGGAGAGCGCGCAGACCCTGCTGGAGAACCTGTTCTTCAAGGCGAAGCGCTACGACCTGGCGAAGGTCGGCCGGTACAAGCTGAACAAGAAGCTCGGCCTGACCACGCCGTACGACACCGGGACGCTGACCGAAGAGGACATCGTCACGACCATCGAGTACCTGGTCCGGCTGCACGCCGGCGAGGACAAGATGAACGAGGGCGAGCTCGAGGTCCCGGTCGAGACCGACGACATCGACCACTTCGGCAACCGGCGCCTGCGCACGGTCGGCGAGCTGATCCAGAACCAGATCCGGGTCGGCCTCTCCCGCACCGAGCGCGTGGTGCGCGAGCGCATGACGACGCAGGACGTCGAGGCGATCACGCCGCAGACCCTGATCAACATCCGCCCGATCGGCGCGGCGATCAAGGAGTTCTTCGGCACCTCGCAGCTGTCGCAGTTCATGGACCAGAACAACCCGCTGTCGGGCCTGACGCACAAGCGTCGTCTCTCGGCCCTCGGCCCGGGTGGTCTGTCCCGTGAGCGCGCCGGCATGGAGGTCCGGGACGTCCACCCGTCGCACTACGGCCGGATGTGCCCGATCGAGACGCCGGAAGGCCCGAACATCGGCCTGATCGGCTCGCTCTGCTCCTACGCGCGGGTCAACCCGTTCGGCTTCATCGAGACGCCGTACCGCAAGGTCGTCGAGGGCCGGGTCACCGACCAGGTCGACTACCTGACCGCGGACGAAGAGGACCGGTACGTCAAGGCCCAGGCCAACGCGCCGATCTCCGACGACGGCACCTTCGTCGAAGACCGGGTCATGGCCCGCCGCAAGGGCGGCGAGGTCGAGCTGATCGACCCGCTCGACATCGACTACATGGACGTCTCGCCGCGGCAGATGGTCTCGGTCGCGACGGCGATGATCCCGTTCCTCGAGCACGACGACGCGAACCGCGCCCTGATGGGTGCGAACATGCAGCGCCAGGCCGTGCCGCTGCTGCGCAACCAGGCCCCGTACGTGGGCACGGGTGTGGAGCTGCGCGCCGCGGTCGACGCCGGTGACGTGCTCGTCGCCGAGCAGGCCGGCATCGTCGAGGAGCTCTCGGCGGACCTGATCACGATCATGCACGACGACGGCACGCGGAAGAGCTACGGGCTGTACAAGTTCCGCCGCTCCAACCACGGCACCTGCTTCAACCACCGCCCGATCGTCAACGAGGGCGACCGGGTCGAGCAGGGTCAGGTCATCGCCGACGGCCCGTCCACCGAGAACGGTGAGATGGCGCTCGGCAAGAACCTGCTCGTCGCGGTCATGCCGTGGGAGGGCCACAACTACGAGGACGCGATCATCCTCTCCGAGCGCCTGGTGCAGGACGACGTCTTGACGTCGATCCACATCGAGGAGCACGAGATCGACGCCCGCGACACCAAGCTGGGCGCCGAGGAGATCACCCGGGACATCCCGAACGTCTCCGAGGAGGTCCTCGCCGACCTCGACGAGCGCGGCATCATCCGCATCGGTGCCGAGGTCCGCGACGGCGACATCCTGGTCGGCAAGGTCACGCCGAAGGGCGAGACCGAGCTGACGCCGGAAGAGCGCCTGCTCCGCGCGATCTTCGGTGAGAAGGCCCGCGAAGTCCGCGACACCTCGCTGAAGGTGCCGCACGGCGAGACCGGCAAGGTCATCGGCATCCGCGTGTTCTCGCGCGAGGACGACGACGAGCTGCCCCCGGGTGTCAACGAGCTGGTCCGCGTCTACGTGGCCCAGAAGCGCAAGATCCAGCCGGGCGACAAACTCGCCGGCCGCCACGGCAACAAGGGTGTCATCGGCAAGATCCTGCCGGTCGAGGACATGCCGTTCATGGAGGACGGCACGCCCGTCGACATCATCCTGAACACGCACGGTGTGCCGCGACGGATGAACATCGGCCAGATCCTCGAGCTGCACCTGGGCTGGCTGGCGTCGCAGGGCTGGACGATCGAAGGCGACCCGGACTGGGCGAAGAACCTGTCCGAGGAGCTCTACGACGTCGCGCCGGGCACGAACACCGCGACCCCGGTGTTCGACGGCGCGAAGGAAGAGGAGCTCACCGGGCTGCTCGGGGCGACCAAGCCGAACCGCGACGGCGAGCGCATGGTCAAGGAGAACGGCAAGGCCACGCTGTTCGACGGCCGCTCCGGCGAGCCGTACCCGTACCCGGTGTCGGTCGGCTACATGTACATCCTGAAGCTGCACCACCTGGTCGACGACAAGATCCACGCCCGCTCCACCGGTCCGTACTCGATGATCACGCAGCAGCCGCTGGGTGGTAAGGCGCAGTTCGGTGGCCAGCGCTTCGGTGAGATGGAGTGCTGGGCGATGCAGGCGTACGGCGCCGCCTACACGCTGCAGGAGCTGCTGACGATCAAGTCGGACGACGTGGTCGGCCGCGTCAAGGTGTACGAGGCCATCGTCAAGGGGGAGAACATCCCCGAGCCGGGCATCCCGGAGTCGTTCAAGGTGCTCCTCAAGGAGCTCCAGTCGCTGTGCCTCAACGTCGAGGTGCTCTCCAGCGACGGCGCGGCGATCGAGATGCGCGACTCCGACGACGAGGACCTCGAGCGCGCCGCGGCCAACCTCGGCATCAACCTGTCCCGCAACGAGTCGCCCTCGGTGGACGACGTCGTGCACTGATCGCGAGCTGAGCTGGGCCCCACCTCCCGCGGGGCCCAGCTCGCCCGCCGCCCCCTCTCTAGCCGAAACAACCCCAAGGGGATCTAGACGTGCTGGACGTCAACTTCTTCGATGAGCTCCGCATTGGTCTCGCCACGGCCGACGACATCCGTCAGTGGTCGTACGGCGAGGTCAAGAAGCCGGAGACCATCAACTACCGGACGCTCAAGCCCGAGAAGGACGGCCTCTTCTGCGAGAAGATCTTCGGTCCGACCCGGGACTGGGAGTGCTACTGCGGCAAGTACAAGCGCGTCCGCTTCAAGGGCATCATCTGTGAGCGCTGCGGCGTCGAGGTGACCCGCGCCAAGGTGCGCCGCGAGCGGATGGGCCACATCGAGCTGGCCGCCCCGGTCACCCACATCTGGTACTTCAAGGGTGTTCCGTCCCGCCTCGGCTACCTGCTGGACCTGGCGCCGAAGGACCTCGAGAAGATCATCTACTTCGCTGCTTACGTCATCACGGGCGTGAACACGGAGCTGCGCCACAACGACCTGCCGACCCTCGAGAACGAGATCGGCGTCGAGCGCAAGAACCTCGAGACCAAGCGTGACGCGGACATCGAGACCCGCGCGCAGAAGCTGGAAGCCGACCTGGCCGAGCTGGAGGCGGAGGGCGCCAAGTCCGACGTCCGCCGCAAGGTCAAGGAGGGCGGCGAGCGCGAGATGCGCCAGCTGCGTGACCGCGCCGGTCGCGAGCTGGACCGCCTCGAGGAGGTCTGGACGACCTTCACGAAGCTCGACACCCGCCAGCTGATCGCCGACGAGCTGCTCTACCGCGAGCTCGTCGACCGCTACGGCGAGTACTTCACCGGCGGCATGGGCGCGGAGGCCATCCAGAAGCTGGCCACCGAGTTCGACGTCGCCGCGGAGGCCGAGAGCCTGCGCGACACGATCCGCAACGGCAAGGGGCAGAAGAAGCTCCGCGCGCTGAAGCGGCTCAAGGTCGTCGCGGCGTTCCAGGCCACCGGCAACGACCCGCGCGGCATGGTGCTCGACGCCGTCCCGGTCATCCCGCCGGACCTGCGTCCGATGGTGCAGCTGGACGGTGGCCGCTTCGCGACCTCCGACCTCAACGACCTGTACCGCCGGGTGATCAACCGGAACAACCGCCTCAAGCGGCTGATCGACCTCGGCGCGCCCGAGATCATCGTCAACAACGAGAAGCGGATGCTGCAGGAGGCCGTCGACGCGCTGTTCGACAACGGCCGCCGCGGGCGTCCGGTCACCGGCCCGGGCAACCGGCCGCTGAAGTCGCTGTCCGACCTCCTCAAGGGCAAGCAGGGCCGGTTCCGCCAGAACCTGCTCGGCAAGCGCGTCGACTACTCGGGCCGTTCGGTCATCATCGTCGGCCCGCAGCTGAAGCTGCACCAGTGCGGCCTGCCGAAGGACATGGCGCTCGAGCTGTTCAAGCCGTTCGTCATGAAGCGGCTGGTCGACCTGAACCACGCGCAGAACATCAAGTCCGCCAAGCGGATGGTGGAGCGCTCGCGGCCGCAGGTGTGGGACGTGCTGGAAGAGGTCATCACCGGCCACCCGGTGATGCTGAACCGCGCGCCGACGCTGCACCGCCTCGGCATCCAGGCCTTCGAGCCGCAGCTGGTCGAGGGCAAGGCCATCCAGCTGCACCCGCTGGTCTGCGAGGCGTTCAACGCGGACTTCGACGGTGACCAGATGGCGGTGCACCTGCCGCTGTCGGCCGAGGCGCAGGCCGAGGCCCGGATCCTGATGCTGTCGGCGAACAACATCCTCTCGCCGGCGTCGGGCCGTCCGCTCGCCATGCCGCGACTGGACATGGTGACGGGTCTGTTCCACCTGACCCGCCTCAACGAGAAGGCCGAGGGCGCGGGCAACGCGTACTCGTCGCCGGCCGAGGCCATCATGGCCTTCGACCGCAAGGCGCTGGGCCTGCACGCCCCGATCAAGATCCGCGTCACCGACCGTCAGCCGGCGAAGGCCGACGAAGCGGCGCTCGCGGAGAAGGGCTGGGAGCCGGGCAAGGCGTGGCTGGCCGAGACGACCCTGGGCCGCGTGCTGTTCAACGAGCTGCTGCCGGCGGACTACCCGTTCATCAACGAGCCGATGCCGAAGAAGCGTCAGGCCGCGATCGTGAACGACCTCGCCGAGCGGTACTCGATGACGCAGGTCGCGCAGACCCTGGACCGCCTGAAGGACGCCGGTTTCTACTGGGCGACCCGCTCGGGCGTCACCGTCGCCATCTCGGACGTGCTCACCCCGGTGGGCAAGGCCGCCATCCTCGACGAGTACGAGGGCAAGGCCTCCCAGGTGGAGAAGCGCTACCAGCGTGGTCAGCTGTCGCACACCGAGCGCAACAACGAGCTCGTCAAGGTGTGGACGCAGGCCACCGAAGAGGTCCACAAGATCATGGAGACGGCGCTGCCGGACGACAACCCGATCGCCATGATCGTGAAGTCGGGCGCGGCGGGCAACATGACGCAGGTCCGGTCGCTGGCCGGCATGCGTGGCCTGGTGTCGAACCCGAAGGGTGAGTACATCCCGCGTCCGATCAAGGCCAACTTCCGTGAGGGCCTGTCGGTGGCGGAGTACTTCATCGCGACGCACGGTGCCCGGAAGGGCCTGGCGGACACGGCGCTGCGGACCGCCGACTCGGGTTACCTGACCCGGCGTCTGGTGGACGTCTCGCAGGACGTCATCGTCCGCGAGATCGACTGCGGCACCACCCGCGGCATCATGATGCCGATCGGCGAGGACATCGGCGACGGCAAGGTCCTGCGCGACCAGCACGTCGAGACCTCGGTCTACGCGCGGAACCTCGCGACGGACGCGGTGGACGCCAAGGGCAACGTCGTGCTGAACGCGGGCGACGACATCGGCGACCCGGCCATCGACAAGCTGCTCTCCAGCGGCATCTCGAAGGTCAAGGTCCGCTCGGTGCTGACCTGCGAGTCGGCCGTCGGCATCTGCGCGACCTGCTACGGCCGCTCGATGGCGACCGGTCAGCTCGTCGACGTCGGCGAGGCCGTGGGTATCGTCGCGGCCCAGTCGATCGGTGAGCCCGGCACGCAGCTGACGATGCGTACGTTCCACCAGGGTGGTGTCGCCGGTGACGACATCACGACCGGTCTGCCCCGTGTCCAGGAGCTCTTCGAGGCTCGTGTGCCGAAGGGCAAGGCGCCGATCGCCGACGTCGATGGCCGCGTGCGCATCGAGGAGAGCGAGCGGTTCTGGAAGATCACGCTGATCCCGGACGACGGCGGCGAAGAGATCGTCTTCGACAAGCTGTCCAAGCGTCAGCGGCTCGCGAACACCCCGAACGGCCCGCTGGGCGACGGCGACCACGTCAACGTCGGTCAGCAGCTGCTCGAAGGCACGCCGGACCCGCACGAGGTCCTGCGGGTCATGGGGCCGCGCGAGGCGCAGATGCACCTGACGGACGAGGTCCAGAAGGTGTACCGGGCGCAGGGTGTGTCGATCCACGACAAGCACATCGAGGTCATCGTCCGGCAGATGCTGCGCCGGGTGACGATCATCGACTCCGGTGCCACGGACTTCCTCCCGGGCGAGCTGCCCGAGCGGACCAAGTTCGAGGCGACGAACCGGGCCGCGGTCGCCGAGGGCGGCGAGCCGGCTTCGGGCCGTCCGGTGCTGATGGGGATCACGAAGGCGTCGCTGACCACGGACTCGTGGCTGTCGGCGGCGTCGTTCCAGGAGACCACGCGAGTCCTGACCGACGCGGCCATCAACGGCCGTTCGGACAAGCTGGTGGGCCTCAAGGAGAACGTGATCATCGGTAAGCTGATCCCGGCCGGTACGGGCATCAACAAGTACCGCAACATCCAGGTCCAGCCGACCGAGGAGGCGCGGGTCGCCGCTTACGCGATCCCGTCCTACGACGACGGTTACTACACCCCGGACGTGTTCGGTACGGGCACCGGTGCGGCGGTTCCGCTGGACGACTACGACTTCGGCCGCGACTTCCGCTGAAGCTGAGCTGAGTCAAGGAAAGGCCCCCGCCGGGTTCCGGCGGGGGCCTTTCCCGTTTCACCGCAGGCCGCAGCGGGACACCGGGAAGTCGAAGTACGTGTCCGGGAACGGCTCGCCGTTCAGCGTGTAGTGCCACCACTCCTCGGGCAGGTTCCGGAAGCCGGCCGCCGTCATGGCGTTCCGCAGGAGGTCGCGGTTCGTCCGTGCCACTCCCGTGATCGCCGGGTTGTCGGTGTGGGCCAGCGGGTCGAAGCAGTCGTAGCCCGTGCCCATGTCGACCATGTTGTCCGGGAACCGCTGGCTCTGCGCCGCGAAGCACGGCTTCAGCGGCTCGCCGGGGAGGTACGGCCGCTGGTGGCGCGGCGGGAGCTTCACCAGCGTCAGGTCCATCGTGCTGCCGCGGCTGTGGCCGGACTTCTCCGCGATGTACCCCTCCTCGAACAGCCGGTCCTTCTCGACGTTCGGGTAGAACTCGGCCTTCATCTTCTCGTCGTCGAGGTCCTTCGCCCACCGCACGAAGTGGTCGACCGCGCGCTGCGGGCGGTAGCAGTCGTACACCTTGAGCGTGTAGCCCTGCCGGAGCACCCGCGCCTGGGCCTGCCGCAGCCCGTCGGCGGCCTGGCGGGTCAGGATGCAGGCCGGCTCGAGGTAGCCGTCGATCCGCTGCCCGACGAAGTTGTGCCGGGTGGCGTAGCGGATGTCCTGCAGGATCGACGGTGCTACGTCGGACAGCGCGACGAACTCCGGCGCCGGTGCGGCCTGCGCGGGAGCGGGGACGGCGACACCGGCCAGGGCGGCGAGGGCGACGGCGAAGACGCGGAAGATCGGCATCCCTCCCGTCTAGCAGCCGCGCGCCCGGCAAGCAGCCGCCAACCGGTCAAGACCAGCCTTCCGACGTCGTCGCGCGGAGGAAGTCGTCGGACGGCGGCTGCACCGGCCGGCCCTCGAACTGCGTGGACAGCACCACCGACGATCGCAGCTCGCCGTGCTTGCCCAGCCGCTCCAGCAGGCCCTCGAAGTGCTCGAGCGAGGCCGCCCGGATCTTCAGCATCGTGCAGTGGTCGCCGGACAGGCGGTGGATCTCCACGACCTCCGGGTAGTCCTCGGACTTCGACGTCTTCAGCAGGCAGCTGCTCAGCGCGCAGCGCATCTCGACGAACGCCTGCAGCGGCTGGCCCGCGCGCCGCGCGTCGACCTGCGCGCGGTAGCCGGTGATCACGCCGGTCTCCTCCAGCCGCCGCACCCGCTCGGCCACCGCCGGCGGCGAGAGGTTGATCCGGCGGCCCAGCTCCTTGAACGACAGGCGCCCGTCGGACTGCAGCAGGTCCAGCAGCCGCCAGTCGACGTCGTCCAGCGGCTTTTCCGAACGGAAGGTCATGGGCCCCATTTTCCGTCCGAATCGCGGCCGTGGCCACGGATTTGCCGTCGAACAGCCCTTCGAAAGATCGCCGGGAGTTCCTAAAGTTGCTGGTCATGGGGACTTTGACGACGACCGGCCGGGCCCGGTCCGTGGGAGCGTTGTTCGCCGGCGTCGCGCTGCTCAACACCGCGACGGTCGGCCTGAGCACGGCGGCGACGCTGATCGTCGCCGCGGGCAGCGGGCCGGGGTGGAGCGGCCTGCCGAGCGTCGCGAACGTGCTCGGCACGGCCGCGGGCGCGCTCGGCGCGGGTCTGCTGCTGCCGGTCCACGGCCGCCGCCGCGTGCTGAGCGCCGGGTACGCCGTCGCCGCGGCCGGGGCGCTGGTCGCGTTCGCCGGCGCGTTGACGACGTCGCTCGTGCCGCTCCTGCTGGGCATCCTGCTGGTCGGCCTCGGCAACGGCGGCGCGCAGCTGTCGCGTTACCTGGCCGCGGACCTCTACCCCGAGGAACGCCGGGGCCGCGCGCTGTCGAACGTCGTCTGGGCCGGCACGGTCGGCGCGCTCGCCGGGCCGGCGCTGATGGCCCCGGCGGCGGACGTCGCCACCGGTTTCGGCTGGCCGGCGCTGTCGGGGCCGGTCGCCGTCGCGGTCCTCGCCACGGCCGGGGCGGCGCTGGCGGCGGCGTTCCTCCCGCGGCACGTCCCGGTTCGCCAAGAAGTGCCGGTGCGCGCCCCGGCGCGGGCGACCGGCGTCGCGCGGCCGTTGGTCGCGATGGTGGCCGCGCAGCTCACGATGGTCGCCGTCATGACGATGACGCCGGTGCAGCTGGAGAACCACGGCCACGGGCTGGACGTCGTCGGCTGGGTGCTGAGCGCGCACCTGTTCGGCATGTTCGCGCTGGCGCCGCTGTCCGGCCGGATCGCGGACCGCTGGGGTCCGCGCGTCACGGTCAACGCGGGCCTGGGCGTGCTGGCGTTGTCGACGGCGACCGCGCTCGCGGCCCCGACGGCGCACACGTCCGGGCTGCCGGTGGCGTTGTTCCTGCTCGGCTACGGCTGGAACCTGGTGTTCGTCGGCGGCAGCGCGCAGCTGAGCCGCGACCTCGCGCCGGAGACGCGCAGCCGGGTGCAGGGGACCGTCGACGCGGTCGTCTGGTCGGCGTCCGCTTTGGCCGGTTTGGGGTCAGGACAGCTGTTCGCCGGCGGTGGGTACGCGCTCGTGGCGGTCGTCGGCGGTGTTTTGGCCCTGCTTCCGTTGGCCCTGCTGGCATCCCGTAACGGCCGGTAGCCGGGTCGTTGTCGGCAAATCTCTCGTCGCCGCCGGCGCCGTCCGGTGGCGAAGATGGGCCGTGGCTGACTCTGTGCCTTTCACGGACAACTTCTCGGACCTCTCCAACACGCAGGGGTACCAGTTCGAGTTCCGGTGCGAACGCTGCGGCAACGGCTTCCGTTCCGCGTTCCAGCGCGACAACATGGAAACCGGGCGAAGCGTGCTTCGCACGGTCGGCTCGTTCTTCGGCGGGACGCTGCGGGACTTGAGCAACTCGGCCGACCAGTGGCGCTACGACCGCGCGACCAACTCGCCGGCCAAGGACCGCGCGCTGGCGGCGGCGGTCAAGGAGATCACCCCGAGCTTCCGCCAGTGCCGCGGCTGCGGCGACTGGATGTGCCACGACCAGTGCTGGAACGAGGAGATCGGCCAGTGCCTGCGCTGCTCGCCGAGCGTCGCCGAGGAGATCTCGCGCGCGCAGGCATCGGCGCAGCGCGACCAGATCTGGGACAAGGCCCGCGAGAAGGACTGGACGTCCGGCCTCGACATCAACACCCGTGCGAAGGTCACCTGCCCCGGCTGCGGCCTGAAGGCCGACGGCGGCAAGTTCTGTTCGTCCTGCGGGACGTCCTTGGCGCTCAAGGTCACCTGCGGCGGCTGCGGGAGCGAGGCCAACAAACCGGGCGCGCTGTTCTGCTCGGACTGCGGCAGCAAACTCTGACCTGCGCCATTGTGAATGGCCACTTCATGGGAGATCGACCTTTTCGGGACGGTTCGGCTGACGTCAGCTTTCCCTTGCTTACCAACGGTTTCATCCGTGCTCGACCCGGATGGGAAGGTGTTGGTCGGCTCGAACTTCTGGGACGAGTTCGCCGACATCAAGTAACGCGGTCGTGAGTGGTAATTCGGGTTCGCGAGGGGCCGCCATCAGCTGAGGGCTTTCGCGAACCAGTGCTCGGCGAACTGCTCGTCGTTGAACGGCTCGACTTCCGCGTAACCGACCTTCGCGTACAGCGCGCGGGCCTCGACGAGGTCGTGGCGGGTGTCGAGCCGCATGAGCTTGGAGCCGAGCCGCCGTGCCTCGTCCTCGGCGGCCGCGACCAGTGCCGGCCCGCCGCCGGTGCCGCGGTGGGCCGGCTTGATGAACACCTTCGTCAGCTCGGTGGTCCCGGGCGCGACCACGCGGGTACCGGCGCAGCCCGCGACCACGCCCTCCCGCCGGCCGACGAGGAACACCCCGGTGGGCGGCACCAGGTCGGTACCGGGTTCCTCGGCGACGTAGTGCGTCAGCTCCGCTTCGGTGACCGGGCGGCCGAAGTAGCGCGAAGCGACCTCGTCCATGTACTCGCGCATGATCGCGACGGCGTCCGGGTGGGCGACGTCGATCCGGGTGATCTTCCAGTTCACGTCCTCATCCTCAGGTCGCTGTCCAGCGAATTCGCCGGGGCCCGGGCACCATGAGGACATGACGACTGTCACGAAGCGCCTGACGGTGGTGGCCGTCCTGCTGATCACGGCAGGCGCGATCCTGCTCTCGGTGGGGGCGATCGGTTTCCGGTCGGACGAGCAGGCCGACGCCAACATCGGCGCCGGCTTCGCGCTGCTGGCCGGGCCTTACATCGTCGGGCTGGGGCTGGTGTTCGCCTTGTCAGCGGGCTTGACGCACCTCACTACGCGCCGCCGCTGACGCTCCACAGCGCCGCGGGCAGGTGGTCCGCCAGGTCGGCGAGGTAGCCGGCCTCCGCCACGATGTTCTGCCGGGTCGCGCAGCCCTGTCCCCAAGTCCGCGCCGAGCCGTGCTCGACGACGACGTCCCGCTGCGCGAACCGCGGGGTGGTAGCCAGCCACCGGGCCAGCTCGTCCTCGAGTCGCGGGTCCGTGGGCATCGACACCTTGCCCGCGGTGATCCGCAGTTCCGGGCTCGGCGGCACCCGCACCTGCGTGACGTGGATGTCGCGGAAGTAGGTGTGGTCGTCGAAGTGCCGGTACGGCTCCTGGGCGTCGATCGCGATGACCGGCCGGTCGCCGTGGCGGAACTCGACCCACGTCGTGTTGCTGCCGGCCAGCGGGCGGCCGCTCGGGTGGCTGACGCCGAACGTCGGCACCGCGTGCGTGTCACTCGGCACGCCGCTGTTGAAGGTGCCGCCGCGCTCGGCCGCGAACGTCTTGAACCAGTGTTCTTTGCGGCTTTCGACGAACTTCGTGTGCGAGCGCCACCAGATCGCGGCCGCGCCCGCGAACACCGCCGCGATCAGGACGATCACCACCACCACGAGCATCAGAAGTTCAGGTCCTCGCGCGTCTCGTCGTCCGGCTGGTTCCGGCCGGTTTCGCCGTAGTCACTTGCCTTCTTGGCGTTCTTCACGTGGCTGTTGAGCTTGCCGAGATGGTCGTTGAGCGTCTTGGCGGGGTTGTCGCCGGGCTTCGCCGGGTTGAACCCGAAGACGCCCTTGGCCGCGGCCTCGCCGCCCTTCTTCGCGATCTCGGCGAGCGCGTTCTTCCCGGCTCGCTTGCCGATCATCCCCTCGGCGCCCTTGAGCTTGTCGACGAGGCTCATGCCCGCGTCCCGCTCGGCTATCTCGCCCAGCTTCTTCGCGGTCTTGCCGTCGGCGAACACCTGGCCCAGCTTGGTCGCGGCCAGCTTGGCCTTCATCTTCTGCAGCCAGTCGAGGATCTTCTGCAGCAGCTCGCGGACCTTCGACACCTTCTGCGTCGTCTTCGCGGTGGTGGTGCCGAGCTTGACCTCGGACGCGGTGCCGGCGGTGGCGACCGACGCCCCGCAGGTGGGCACCGCGGCGGCCAGCGCCGGGATCCAGATCATGATCAGCCAGGTGATCAGCTCGGTGAGGATCGCCTTGATCAGGTCTTCGACGAAGCTCATCAACATGCTGCTCAACTGCAGCATCTGCGCGAGGTCGCCGGACTTCGCGGAGACGCCGCCGATGCCGTGGGCGAACTCGCCGAGCGACCGGCGCGCCGCGTCCCCCGCGTCGCCCTGCCAGCCTTTGAGCGACGAGTCGGCGACCTCGGCGAAGTTCTTCGCCAGCTGGTCGAGCCCGGTGGCGATGGCGTTGAAGTTGTCGGCGGCGGTGCCGAGCGCCGGCCCGTCGCCGCTGACGAAGTGGATCGCGTCCTGGATCGGCTGGACCGCGCTGATCAGGAAGTTCAGCCCCTGCCCGACGAGCCAGCCGAGCGGGTCGGTGGCGATGTCGGTGATCGTGCTCGCGCTCGACTGGATGAAGCTGGTGGTGTCGGTCGCGATGGTGCCGAGCCCGAGGGCGATGTCGACGCCGTCCGGGTGCGGCGCGCCGGCGGCCTCGACCACCGAGACGACGTCCTTGCCGACGGTCACGGCGCTGCCGGCGAACGGCGTCGCCTTGACCGCGTTGTCGACGTTCACGCCGAGCACGGTCGTCGGGTCGTCGCTCTTGACTCTGACGCCGCTCGCGACGTCCTGGAACTCCGCCATCGATCCCCCTACGGCTTCTTCGGGCCGTCGAGCAGGACCTCGACCTGGCCGAAGAACGCCACGTGGTCGTCTTCGGTGCCCTGGTAGACGTTCGCCGCGTCGGTGAACTTCGCCTGCGCCGACGTCAGGCCCTCGGCCATCGACGCCAGCAGGTCGCGCAGCTCCTGGAGGGTCTCGTCGTACCCGTGCTTGGTGAAGAGGCCGACCACGCCCCACGACTTGTCGCCGACGTCGGACTGGCCGACCTTCTCGGTGAACTTCGCGCCCTGGTCCTTGTACATGCCGAGGTCACCGACGTACTTGCGCAGCGCGTCGACCTCCACCCGGTAGCCGTCCGGCATCAGTCCTCCTCGTCGAACAGGTTCCGCAGGAAGGTGTCGCCCGCGGACCCACCGCGCGCGGGCGGCGCCGGCGGGGCGTCGTCTGCCTGGCGCAGGACGCGCTGGTCGGAGAAGTCCTCCGGCGCTGCTTCTTCTTGCGTCAGCTTCGACCGCAGTTCCTCGACGGTGGTTCCGAACGCTTCGGCCTGCGTCTCGAGGACCTGGTCGACGAGGCCGAGCTCGTCGCCGAGGTGGTCCCGGACGAGCACGACCTGCTGCCGCGCGGCCTCGCCGACTGCTTCCCGGAGTGTCGACATGAGGGCCGCGGAGAGGGCTTGCGGGCCCTTCGCGAGCGCGGCGTCGGTGAACTTGACGTCGAGGACCGCGCCCCCGGGACCGGTGACGACGGTCACGCCACCGTCCGGCGAGGACGCGCTCGCCCGCAGCTCGGTGAGCTGCGCCTGCATCGCGTCGAGGCCGGCGAACCGGTCGTCGACGTTCCGGATGCCCGACTGGAACCGCTCGAACTCGGCTATCAGCTGGTCGAACTCGGCCGCCATGCCCCTCGTTCCCTCCCGTTCGCGTGCTGCCCGCCACTCATCGTGGCCCCTCGGCGACGGTGTGACGCACGGAACGCCGGATCCGATCCCACTGCATCACCCGGTCGGGTAATGGGTAGGTTGCGGCCGCAAGGGGAAGCAGGGGAACAGCGCTAGGAGTGCGTGATGAGCAGCAGCGAAGGGGCCGGCCGGCCCGACGAAGAACCGAAGTCGACGGGCAGCCACGCGGCTCCCGAGGGGGCCGGGGTGCACCCGCTGATCGACTTGTCCCGCGACCCGAACCCGGGCAAGCCGGACCACGCGAAGCCCGACGAGGACTGAGCCGGAGGGGGTTGGCCACGCCGGGCGAGCTGGAGGGCCGCTCGGCAGGCCGGCACTCGCCGGGGTCCCGAATGACTCATTGGGGACCTCCGGTGCCGCGAATGCGACTTTCGCGGCACCCGGCCCCGAGCGGGCGACCGGGCCGAGCGCGGCCGGCGCCGCTCGGCCCGGCGGCCGGAACATTCCCGAGGCCCGCGGTGTTGCAAACGGTGCGGGGGAGTCCGCGCCGGGCGCACGAACCCCCGCGGATCCGGGAAACCAGGCGGGGAAACCGCGCCACTGTGACCGGACTCCGGAACATCCCCCGGCCGGGCGGTGCCGAGAGGTACGCTGGAGGTTCGCCGACCTTCGGACCCCCCGCCGCGCTCCTTCCGGACCCGGGCGGGTATCTTTGGAGACCGTGCCCGGCATGCGTCGGGCCGCTCCGCGTGCCGTGCGCATGGGCGGGGTGCTCAGGCACCCGGTCACCGGCTTCGGCAGGTCGGGGTTCCGACGGAAAATCCCTCCGGGAAGTTACCGGTCGAGAGACCGTGACGCGGGCCGACACGCCCGACCGCGGGGGCCGGTGAAGACACGAAGAAGCAGATCACGACAGGAAGCTGGTCCATTGCCCACGATCCAGCAGCTGGTCCGCAAGGGCCGCCAGGACAAGGCTGCCAAGCAGAAGACCGCGGCCCTCAAGGGGAGCCCGCAGCGGCGTGGCGTGTGCACTCGCGTGTACACCACGACCCCCAAGAAGCCGAACTCGGCGCTGCGCAAGGTCGCGCGTGTGAAGCTGACCAGCGGCATCGAGGTCACCGCCTACATCCCCGGTGAGGGCCACAACCTGCAGGAGCACTCCATGGTGCTCGTGCGTGGTGGTCGTGTGAAGGACCTTCCGGGTGTCCGTTACAAGATCATCCGCGGTTCGCTCGACACGCAGGGTGTCAAGAACCGCAAGCAGGCGCGCAGCCGGTACGGCGCGAAGAAGGAGAAGAGCTAATGCCCCGCAAGGGTCCGGCCCCGAAGCGGCCGCTGATCTCCGACCCCGTCTACGCCTCCCCGCTGGTCACCCAGCTGGTGAACAAGGTGCTGAAGGACGGGAAGCGGTCCCTGGCCGAGCGCATCGTGTACGGCGCGCTCGAAGGCGCTCGCGAGAAGACGGGCACCGACCCGGTCGTCACGCTGAAGCGCGCCCTCGACAACGTGAAGCCCACCATCGAGGTGAAGAGCCGCCGCGTCGGTGGTGCCACCTACCAGGTGCCGATCGAGGTCAAGCCGGGTCGCTCGACGACCCTGGCGCTGCGCTGGCTGGTCTCCTTCTCGCAGGCCCGCCGCGAGAAGACGATGATCGAGCGCCTGCAGAACGAGCTGCTGGACGCTTCCAACGGCCTCGGGGCCTCCGTGAAGCGTCGCGAAGACACGCACAAGATGGCCGAGTCCAACCGGGCCTTCGCGCACTACCGCTGGTGATCACCGCCCGGCTGTCGACCAAGCCATGCCGGGCCCCAAGCTTGAGAACAGGGGAACACTCTCGTGGCACGTGAAGTGCTGACCGACCTCAACAAGGTCCGCAACATCGGCATCATGGCGCACATCGACGCCGGCAAGACCACCACCACCGAGCGGATCCTGTTCTACACCGGGGTCAACTACAAGATCGGTGAAGTCCACGACGGCGCCGCCACGATGGACTGGATGGAGGAGGAGCAGAAGCGGGGTATCACCATCACCTCGGCTGCCACCACCACCTTCTGGGCCGACCACCAGATCAACCTGATCGACACCCCCGGGCACGTCGACTTCACCGTCGAGGTGGAGCGCAACCTGCGGGTGCTCGACGGCGCGGTCGCCGTCTTCGACGGCAAGGAAGGCGTCGAGCCGCAGTCCGAGCAGGTCTGGCGGCAGGCGGACAAGTACGACGTCCCGCGCATCTGCTTCGTCAACAAGATGGACAAGCTGGGTGCGGACTTCTACTACACGCTGAAGACGATCACGGAGCGCCTCGGCGTCAAGCCGCTGGCGATCCAGCTGCCGATCGGCGCCGAGAACGACTTCGAAGGCGTCATCGACCTGGTCCGCATGAAGGCGCTGACCTGGCGCGGCGAGGTCCAGAAGGGCGAGGACTACTCGGTCGAGGACATCCCCGCCGACCTGGCCGACCGCGCCGCGGAGTACCGGGAGAAGCTGATCGAGGCCGTCGCCGAGACGGACGACTCCCTCATGGAGAAGTTCCTCGAGGGCGAAGAGCTCTCCGAGGCCGAGATCAAGTCCGGCATCCGCAAGCTGGTCATCACCCGCGAGGCGTTCCCGGTCCTGGCCGGCTCCGCGTTCAAGAACAAGGGCGTGCAGCCCATGCTCGACGCGGTGATCGACTACCTGCCGTCGCCGCTGGACGTCCCGGCCGTCGAGGGCCTGCTGCCCGACGGTGAGACCGTCGTGACCCGTACGGCCTCGGTGGACCAGCCGTTCTCCGCGCTCGCGTTCAAGATCGCCGCGCACCCGTTCTTCGGCAAGCTGACCTACATCCGGGTGTACTCGGGCAAGGTCGCCGCCGGCGCTCAGGTCATCAACGCGACCAAGGAGCGCAAGGAGCGCATCGGGAAGATCTTCCAGATGCACTCCAACAAGGAGAACCCGGTCGACGACGCCCAGGTCGGCCACATCTACGCGGTCATCGGGCTGAAGGACACCACCACGGGTGACACCCTGGCGGACCCGCAGAACCCGATCGTGCTGGAGTCGATGACGTTCCCCGAGCCGGTCATCCGGGTCGCGATCGAGCCGAAGACGAAGGCCGACCAGGAGAAGCTGTCCCTGGCGATCCAGAAGCTGGCCGAAGAGGACCCGACGTTCCAGGTCAAGCTGGACGAGGACACCGGCCAGACGATCATCGCGGGCATGGGCGAGCTGCACCTCGAGGTGCTGGTGAACCGCATGAAGTCCGACTACAAGGTCGAGGCGAACATCGGTAAGCCGCAGGTCGCCTACCGCGAGACGATCAAGAAGACGGTCGACAAGCTCGACTACGTCCACAAGAAGCAGACCGGTGGTTCCGGCCAGTTCGCGAAGGTCATCGTGAAGCTGGAGCCGCTCGAGCGCACCGACGGCGCGCTCTACGAGTTCGACAACAAGGTGACCGGTGGTCGCGTGCCGCGGGAGTACATCCCGTCGGTGGACGCCGGTGCGCAGGACGCCATGCAGTACGGCGTGCTGGCCGGATACCCGCTCGTCGGGTTGAAGTTCACCCTGTTGGACGGTGCTTACCACGAGGTCGACTCTTCGGAGATGGCGTTCAAGATCGCCGGTTCCATGGCGATGAAGGAAGCCGCGAAGAAGGCCGGCCCGGTGATCCTGGAGCCGATGATGGCGGTCGAGGTGACCACGCCCGAGGACTACATGGGTGACGTCATCGGTGACCTCAACTCCCGCCGTGGTCAGATCCAGGCCATGGAGGAGCGGTCGGGTACCCGCGTCGTGAAGGCGCTGGTCCCGCTGTCGGAGATGTTCGGCTACGTCGGTGACCTCCGGTCCCGCACCCAGGGCCGGGCGAACTACTCCATGGTGTTCGACTCCTACGCCGAGGTTCCCGCGAACGTCGCGAAGGAAATCATCGCGAAGGCGACGGGGGAGTAAGAACCCCCACCGCGCGCGGGCATTAAGGGACTCTCCTGAACGTCCGCTAGCACCGACGAAGGAACATTCGGAGGGCAGCAGCCACGCTGCCCTCCGAGCACAAAGCGAAACCAGTCCAGGAGGACATTCCAGTGGCGAAGGCGAAGTTCGAGCGGAGCAAGCCGCACGTCAACATCGGGACCATCGGTCACGTCGACCACGGCAAGACCACGCTGACCGCGGCGATCACCAAGGTTCTGCACGACAAGTACCCCGAGCTCAACGAGTCGCGTGCGTTCGACCAGATCGACAACGCGCCCGAAGAGCGCCAGCGCGGTATCACGATCAACATCTCGCACGTCGAGTACCAGACCGAGAAGCGTCACTACGCGCACGTCGACGCCCCCGGTCACGCGGACTACATCAAGAACATGATCACCGGTGCCGCCCAGATGGACGGCGCGATCCTGGTCGTGGCCGCGACCGACGGCCCGATGCCGCAGACCCGTGAGCACGTGCTGCTCGCCCGCCAGGTCGGCGTGCCCTACATCGTGGTCGCGCTGAACAAGGCCGACATGGTCGACGACGAGGAGATCCTGGAGCTCGTCGAGCTCGAGGTCCGCGAGCTGCTCTCCTCGCAGGAGTTCCCCGGCGACGACGCCCCCGTCGTGCGCGTCTCGGGCCTGAAGGCCCTCGAGGGCGACGAGAAGTGGGCCGAGGCCGTTCTCGAGCTGATGACCGCCGTCGACGACAACGTGCCGGACCCGGTGCGTGAGCTCGACAAGCCGTTCCTCATGCCGATCGAGGACGTCTTCACCATCACCGGTCGCGGCACCGTCGTCACCGGCCGCGTCGAGCGTGGCGTGGTCAACGTGAACGAAGAGGTCGAGATCGTCGGCATCAAGGAGAAGTCGACCAAGACGACTGTCACCGGTGTCGAGATGTTCCGCAAGCTGCTGGACCAGGGCCAGGCGGGCGACAACGTCGGCCTCCTCGTCCGCGGTATCAAGCGCGAGGACGTCGAGCGCGGCCAGGTCGTCGTGAAGCCGGGTACCACCACCCCGCACACCGACTTCGAGGGCCGGGTCTACATCCTGTCGAAGGACGAGGGTGGCCGTCACACCCCGTTCTTCAACAACTACCGCCCGCAGTTCTACTTCCGCACCACCGACGTGACCGGCGTCGTGACCCTCCCCGAGGGCACCGAGATGGTCATGCCGGGCGACAACACCGACATCTCGGTCGCGCTGATCCAGCCGGTCGCGATGGACGTGAACCTGCGCTTCGCCATCCGCGAGGGTGGCCGCACCGTCGGTGCGGGTCAGGTCACCAAGATCATCAAGTGATTTAGCGCCCCGACCGGGGGTAATACACCCCCGGCTCAGGGGCGTCAAATCACGTGTGCGACACTATTCAGGTTGCTCGTCCTGGGGCGGCCGATCCCTGTCAGGGGTCCGGCCGCCCTGGTGCGAGTGGCCACGGTCCGCCGAGCTCTTCCTTCGGGTTGCAGGCGAGCGGGCAAAGGCAGTGAGACGGTGTTCTTGCAAGAGCACAGCCGGCTCATAGCCTCCTCACGTTGAGGAAGACCAGGCAAGACGACGATCCCGCGGGATCCGTCTGTGCGTCGGGCGCGACACGCCCGACCGCGTGGACCGGGGACAGGGCCGTTGAACTGCGGAAACCCAGGCTCAGGGTGGGAACACCCAGCGGGGTTTGTGAGATAGCGGCACGAGACGACAAGGAACGAGCAGCCACCATGGCGGGACAGAAGATCCGCATCCGGCTCAAGGCCTACGACCACGAGGCGATCGACACCTCGGCGCGCAAGATCGTGGAAACGGTCACGCGCACCGGCGCCCGGGTCGTCGGGCCGGTGCCGCTGCCCACCGAGAAGAACGTTTACTGCGTCATCCGCTCGCCGCACAAGTACAAGGACTCGCGCGAGCACTTCGAGATGCGCACGCACAAGCGTCTGATCGACATCCTCGACCCGACGCCGAAGACGGTCGACGCGCTCATGCGCATCGACCTGCCGGCGAGCGTCGACGTCAACATCCAGTAGTAGCGGCGGGCGAGCGGCGGAGATAAGAGACTCATGTCTGACAGGCAGATGAAGGGCATCCTGGGCACGAAGCTCGGTATGACCCAGGTCTTCGACGAGCAGAACCGGGTTGTCCCGGTCACCGTCGTGAAGGCCGGTCCGAACGTGGTCACCCAGGTTCGGACCCAGGAGAAGGACGGCTACAAGGCCGTGCAGCTGGCGTTCGGCGCGGTCGACCCGCGCAAGGTGAACAAGCCGCGCACCGGCCACTACGACAAGGCGGGCGTGACCCCGCGGCGCTTCCTCGCGGAGCTGCGTACCACCGACGCCGAGACCTACGAGGTCGGCCAGGAGATCACCGCCGAGGTGTTCGCCGCCGGCGTCGAGGTCGACGTGACCGGTACCAGCAAGGGCAAGGGCTACGCCGGTGTCATGAAGCGCCACGGCTTCAAGGGCCAGGGCGCGAGCCACGGTGCCCAGGCCGTGCACCGCAAGCCGGGTTCGATCGGTGGCTGCGCCACCCCCGGCCGCGTCTTCAAGGGCCTGCGCATGGCGGGCCGGATGGGCAACGACCGGGTCACCACGCAGAACCTGACCGTGCACGCCGTGCGTGCCGAGGACGGCCTGCTGCTGATCAAGGGCGCCGTGCCCGGTCCCAAGGGCGGCCTGCTGTTCGTGCGCAGCGCCGCGAAGGGTGGTAACTCCGAATGACAAGCGTCGAGCTGAAGACCCCGGCCGGTAAAGCCGACGGCACGGTCGATCTCCCCGAGGAGATCTTCGACGTGCAGGCCAATGTCGCGCTGATGCACCAGGTGGTGGTGGCCCAGCAGGCCGCCGCGCGCCAGGGCACGCACGACACGAAGACCCGTGGTGAGGTCTCCGGTGGCGGCAAGAAGCCGTACCGGCAGAAGGGCACCGGCCGTGCCCGCCAGGGTTCGACCCGCGCGCCGCAGTTCGTCGGCGGTGGCGTCGTGCACGGCCCCACGCCGCGTGACTACTCGCAGCGCACCCCGAAGAAGATGAAGGCAGCCGCCCTGCGTGGCGCCCTCTCCGACCGGGCGCGCGCCGGCCAGCTGCACGTCGTCACCGAGCTGGTGACCGGTGAGAAGCCGTCGACCAAGGCCGCCAAGACCGCCCTCGCCGCCGTCACGGCCGCGAAGCGCGTGCTCGTGGTGCTGGACCGGGCCGACGAGCTGAGCTGGGTTTCCCTGCGGAACCTGCCCGAGGTGCACATCCTCTGGGCCGACCAGCTCAACACCTACGACGTTCTGGTCAACGACGACGTCGTGTTCACCAAGGCCGCGTACGACGCGTTCGTCGCCGGCCCCGTCCGCGGTAAGACCGTCAAGGCTTCCGCGCGGTCGGGCGAGGTCACGGAAGGGAGTGACGAGAAGTGAGTTCGGTCGCCATTCCGGACCCCCGCGACATCCTGCTCGCGCCGGTCATCTCCGAGAAGTCCTACGGGCTGCTCGAGGACCACAAGTACACGTTCATCGTCCGCCCGGACGCCAACAAGACCCAGATCAAGATCGCGGTCGAGAAGGTGTTCGGCGTCAAGGTGGTCAGCGTCAACACGGCCAACCGCCAGGGCAAGCGGAAGCGGACTCGCGCGGGCTTCGGCAAGCGCAAGGACACCAAGCGCGCCATCGTGACTCTTTCGCCCGAGAGCAAGGCGATCGAGATCTTCGGCGGACCCACCGCGTAAAGGACTGAGCTGACAATGGGCATCCGCAAGTACAAGCCGACGACCCCGGGTCGTCGCGGTTCGAGCGTCTCGGACTTCGCCGAGATCACCCGCTCCACCCCGGAGAAGTCGCTGCTTCGTCCGCTGAGCGGTTCGGGCGGTCGCAACTCGTCCGGCAAGATCACCACCCGGCACAAGGGTGGCGGCCACAAGCGCGCTTACCGCGTCATCGACTTCCGTCGCAATGACAAGGACGGCATCCCCGCCAAGGTCGCGCACATCGAGTACGACCCCAACCGGTCCGCTCGCATCGCGCTGCTGCACTACGCCGACGGCGAGAAGCGCTACATCATCGCGCCGGAGAAGCTGAAGCAGGGCGACACCGTCGAGAACGGCCCCCGGGCCGACATCAAGCCGGGCAACAACCTGCCGCTGCGCAACATCCCGGTCGGCACCGTGATCCACGCGATCGAGCTCCGCCCCGGCGGCGGCGCGAAGATGGCGCGGTCCGCCGGCGCGAAGGTGCAGCTCGTCGCCAAGGACGGTCCGTACGCCCAGCTGCGTCTCCCCTCGGGCGAGATCCGCAACGTGGACGTGCGCAACCGCGCCACGGTCGGCGAGGTCGGCAACTCCGAGCACGCCAACATCAACTGGGGCAAGGCCGGCCGCAACCGCTGGCGCGGCAAGCGCCCCACGGTCCGCGGTGTCGTCATGAACCCGGTCGACCACCCGCACGGTGGTGGTGAGGGTAAGACCTCCGGTGGTCGCCACCCGGTCAACCCGAACGGTAAGCCCGAGGGTCGTACGCGCCGGCGCAAGCCGTCCGACGCCCTCATCGTCCGCCGCCGGCGTACCGGCAAGAACAAGCGCTGAGCAGGGAGGTAGAACAACATGCCACGTAGCCTCAAGAAGGGCCCGTTCGTGGACGACCACCTGCTCAAGAAGGTGGACGCGCTGAACGAATCGGGCAAGAAGACGGTCATCAAGACCTGGTCGCGGCGCTCGACGATCATCCCGGACTTCCTGGGACACACGATCGCCGTGCACGACGGCCGCAAGCACGTCCCGGTGTTCGTCACCGAGGCCATGGTGGGTCACAAGCTGGGCGAGTTCGCCCCGACGCGGACCTTCAAGGGCCACATCAAGGACGACCGCAAGTCGCGCCGCCGCTGAGCGGGCACGAAACCAGACAGGAAGTAGCGATGAACGCCCAGAACGACGTGACGACCGAGGCTGAACTGCCTACGGCGTACGCGCGGGCTCGCTTCGTCCGGGACTCGCCGACCAAGGTGCGCCGGGTGATCGAGCTCATCAAGGGACGTAGCGCCGCCGACGCCTTGGCCGTGCTCCGGTTCGCCCCGCAGGCGGCCAGCGAGCCGGTCGCGAAGGTGCTCGCCAGCGCCGTGGCCAACGCCGAGAACAACCTTCAGCTGGACCCGGAGACGCTCTGGGTCAAGAACGCGTACGCCGACGAGGGCCCCACCCTCAAGCGGATCCGCCCGCGGGCCCAGGGCCGCGCGTACCGGATCCGCAAGCGGACCAGCCACATCACCGTCGAGGTGGAGTCGCGTCCGGCCGTCGCGCAGAAGGCTCAGAGCAAGAAGAAGGCAGGTGGCCGGTAGTGGGCCAGAAGATCAACCCGCACGGTTTCCGCCTGGGTATCACCACGGACTGGAAGTCGCGCTGGTACGCCGACAAGCAGTACGCCGAGTACGTGGCCGAGGACGTCAAGATCCGCAAGCTCCTCGCCACCGGCATGGAGCGCGCGGGCATCTCCAAGGTCGAGATCGAGCGCACCCGTGACCGCGTCCGCGTCGACATCCACACCGCCCGGCCGGGCATCGTCATCGGCCGCCGCGGCGCGGAGGCCGACCGGATCCGCGGCGCGCTGGAGAAGCTGACCAAGAAGCAGGTCCAGCTGAACATCCTCGAGGTCAAGAACCCCGAGGCCGACGCCCAGCTGGTCGCCCAGGCGGTCGCGGAGCAGCTTTCCAACCGCGTGGCGTTCCGCCGCGCGATGCGGAAGGCGATCCAGACCTCCATGCGCTCGCCGCAGGTCAAGGGCATCCGCGTGCAGTGCGGTGGTCGTCTCGGCGGTGCCGAGATGTCCCGCTCCGAGCACTACCGCGACGGCCGCGTCCCGCTGCACACGCTGCGCGCCGACATCGACTACGGCTTCTTCGAGGCCAAGACGACGTTCGGTCGCATCGGCGTCAAGGTGTGGATCTACAAGGGTGAGCTCGTCGGTGGCCTGAAGGCCCGCGAAGCCCGCGACGCCGCCGAGCGCGCGCCGCGTCGCGACCGCGACCGCAGCGACCGGCCGTCCCGCCCGCGTCGTTCCGGCGCCTCGGGCACGACCGCCACCTCGACCGAAGCCGGTCGTGCGGCCGCCGCCGCCACGACCGAGGCCCCGGCGGCCCCGGCCACCGAGACCGCAGAAAAGACGGAGGGCTGAGACGTGCTCATCCCGCGCAGGGTCAAGCACCGGAAGCAGCACTCCCCGAAGCGCCACGGCGCCGCCAAGGGTGGCACGAAGGTCAGCTTCGGCGAGTACGGCATCCAGGCGCTTGAGCACAGCTACGTGACGAACCGGCAGATCGAGTCCGCTCGTATCGCCATGACCCGTCACATCAAGCGTGGTGGCAAGGTGTGGACGACCATCTACCCGGACCGCCCGCTGACCAAGAAGCCGGCCGAAACCCGCATGGGTTCCGGTAAGGGTTCGCCGGAGTGGTGGATCGCCAACGTGAAGCCGGGCCGCGTGATGTTCGAGATCTCGTTCCCGAACGAGGAGACGGCTCGCGAGGCGCTGCGCCGTGCGATCCACAAGCTGCCCATGAAGTGCCGCATCGTGACCCGTGAAGGTGGTGAGTTCTGATGGCGAACGCTGGTGCCCTGGCATCGGAGCTGCGTGAGCTCACCGCGGAAGAGCTCGTCCTGCGTCTGAAGGAATACAAGGAGGAGCTCTTCAACCTCCGCTTCCAGATGGCGACCGGGCAGCTCGACAACAACCGCCGTCTGCGCACCGTCCGCACGGACATCGCGCGGATCTACACGGTCATGCGCGAGCGCGAACTCGGCCTGTCCGTTGCCCCCGACGCCGAGAGTGAAGGTGCCGCATGAGCGAGCCCACCACCGAGACGCCGGCCCGGAACGACCGCAAGGTCCGCGAGGGCTACGTGGTCTCGGACAAGATGAACAAGACGATCGTGGTCGAGCTCGAGGACCGCAAGAAGCACCCCCGTTACTCGAAGGTTCTCCGGAGCACCACCAAGGTCAAGGTGCACGACGAGAACAACGAGGCGGGCGTGGGCGACCGGGTCACCCTGATGGAGACCCGCCCGCTGTCGGCGACGAAGCGGTGGCGCCTGGTGCAGATCGTGGAGAAGGCCAAGTAAGCAGGGCTCTTTCGAGAGTTCTTAGTTCCGCAAGGCTCGCTCGTCGGGCGAGAACCGGCGCGACATACAGGAGTTGACGTGATCCAGCAGGAGTCGCGGCTTCGGGTAGCCGACAACACGGGTGCGAAGGAAATCCTCTGCATCCGCGTTCTCGGTGGTTCCGGGCGGCGCTACGCCGGCATCGGCGACATCATCGTCGCCACCGTGAAGGACGCCATCCCGGCCGCCGGGGTGAAGAAGGGCGACGTCGTCAAGGCCGTCATCGTCCGCACGGTCAAGGAGCGTCGTCGTCCGGACGGTTCCTACATCCGGTTCGACGAAAACGCCGCCGTGCTCATCAAGAACGACAACGAGCCCCGGGGCACCCGCATCTTCGGCCCGGTGGGCCGCGAGCTGCGCGACCGAAAGTTCATGAAGATCATTTCGCTCGCGCCGGAGGTGCTGTGATGAAGGTGAAGAAGGGCGACACGGTCGTCGTCATCGCCGGCAAGGACAAGGGCGCCAAGGGCAAGGTCATCCAGGCTTACCCGGAGCGCGACCGCGTGCTGGTCGAGGGCGTGAACCGGATCAAGAAGCACACGCGGATCACCCAGACCCAGCGCGGCGCGCAGTCCGGTGGCATCGTCACGCAGGAGGCGCCCATCCACGTCTCGAACGTGATGGTCGTCGACTCGGACGGCAAGCCGTCCCGGGTGGGTTACCGCATCGGCGAGGACGGCAAGAAGGTCCGGATCTCGCGCCGGAACGGTAAGGACATCTGATGACCACCGCAGAGAAGGTCGCGCCGCGCCTCAAGGTGCGCTACCGCGAAGAGATCAAGGGCCAGCTGCAGGCGGAGTTCTCCTTCGCCAACGTCCACCAGATCCCGGGCGTGGTGAAGGTCGTCGTGAACATGGGTGTCGGTGACGCCGCCCGTGACAGCAAGCTGATCGAGGGCGCGGTCAGGGACCTCGCCCTGATCACGGGTCAGAAGCCCGAGGTCCGGAAGGCCCGCAAGTCCATCGCGCAGTTCAAGCTGCGCGAGGGTCAGCCGATCGGCGCGCGCGTCACGCTGCGCGGCGACCGGATGTGGGAGTTCCTCGACCGGCTGCTGACCATCGCGCTGCCGCGTATCCGCGACTTCCGCGGGCTTTCGCCGAAGCAGTTCGACGGCCACGGCAACTACACGTTCGGTCTCAACGAGCAGTCGATGTTCCACGAGATCGACCCCGACGCCATCGACCGCCCGCGCGGCATGGACGTCACCGTCGTCACGACCGCTACGAACGACGACGAGGGCCGGGCGCTGCTGCGCAAGCTCGGCTTCCCGTTCAAGGAGAACTGAGCCGATGGCCAAGAAAGCACTGGTCCACAAGGCCGCGAAGAAGCCGAAGTTCGCCGTGCGCGCCTACACCCGCTGCCAGCGGTGCGGCCGCCCGCACGCCGTGTTCCGCAAGTTCGGGCTCTGCCGGATCTGCCTTCGCGAGATGGCACACGCGGGCGAGCTGCCCGGCGTCCGCAAGTCCAGCTGGTAAGAGCTTCTTTTTAACTCCCACTTCGCCACAGGCCCTGCCGCCCGTGTACCGGGCGGCGGGGAACCAGGGCGAGAAAGGTTGACAGGTCACCATGACGATGACCGACCCCATCGCAGACTTCTTGACGCGTCTGCGCAACGCGAACTCGGCGTACCACGACGAGGTCAAGCTCCCGCACTCGAAGCTCAAGGCGAACATCGCCGAGATCCTCAAGCGCGAGGGCTACATCGCGGGTTACCACGACGAGCCGGGCGAGAAGCACAAGAACCTGGTCGTCGAGCTCAAGTACGGCCCCAACCGTGAGCGGAGCATCGCCGGCCTGCGGCGCGTCTCCAAGCCCGGTCTGCGGGTCTACGCAAAATCGACCGAACTGCCGTCCGTTCTCGGTGGGCTGGGCATCGCGATCATCTCGACGTCCGGTGGCCTGCAGACGGACCGTCAGGCCAAGCGCAACAGCGTGGGCGGCGAAGTCCTCGCCTACGTCTGGTAAGGAAGGGGGCACAGACATGTCACGCATCGGAAAGCTGCCGGTCGCCGTCCCCTCCGGGGTCGAGGTGACCATCAACGGTCAGCACATCAGCGTCAAGGGCCCCAAGGGGACCCTGGAGCACACCATCGCCGAGCCGATTTCGGTCGAGCGCGACGACGACGGCACCCTGCTGGTCAAGCGCCCGGACGACGAGCGCACCAGCAAGGCTCTGCACGGCCTCACCCGCACCCTGGTGAACAACCTGGTCGTGGGTGTGACCTCGGGCTACGAGAAGAAGCTCGAGATCCACGGTGTCGGTTACCGCGTGCAGGCCAAGGGCTCGGACCTCGAGTTCGCCCTCGGCTACTCGCACCCGGTGAAGATCGAGGCCCCGGAAGGCATCACCTTCAAGGTGGAGAGCCCGACCCGGTTCTCGGTCTCCGGTATCGACAAGCAGAAGGTCGGCCAGATCTCGGCGGTCATCCGCCGGCTGCGGCGCCCGGACCCGTACAAGGGCAAGGGCCTGCGGTACGAGGGCGAGAAGATCCGCCGCAAGGTCGGAAAGACGGGTAAGTGATCATGAGCGACACGACTACGAAGCGCAAGCCGGTGGGCAAGGACATCTCGACCCGCCGCCGCGTCGCGAAGGCCCGTCGGCACTTCCGCCTCCGCAAGAAGGTCTCGGGCACGGACCAGCGTCCGCGTCTGGTCGTCAAGCGGTCCTCGCGGCACATCGCCGTGCAGGTCATCGACGACCTGGCCGGCCACACGCTGGCCTCGGCGTCCACCCTCGAGGCGGACGTCCGGGCGCTCGACGGCGACAAGAAGGCCAAGGCCGCCAAGGTCGGGGAACTCGTCGCCGCGCGTGCCAAGAACGCCGGGATCTCGGCTGTGGTGTTCGACCGTGGCGGCAACGCCTACCACGGCCGCATCGCCGCGCTCGCCGACGCCGCCCGCGAGGCGGGGTTGGAGTTCTGACGATGCAGAAGCTTGTTAACGGAAGGAAAGCCTGATGCCGGGACGTACACGGCAATTCGGCGGCGGCCAGGGTGGACCCGGCGGGCAGGGCGGCAACGACCGCGGTGACCGTCGCGACCGCCGTGACCGGCGCGACAGCGGTCGTGGCGGGGCGGCCCAGGACAAGACCCCGCACCTCGAGAAGGTCGTGACGATCAACCGCGTCGCCAAGGTCGTCAAGGGTGGTCGTCGCTTCAGCTTCACCGCCCTGGTGGTCGTCGGTGACGGCGACGGTCAGGTCGGCGTCGGCTACGGCAAGGCCAAGGAAGTTCCCGCGGCCATCGCCAAGGGCGTCGAGGAAGCGAAGAAGAACTTCTTCCGCGTTCCCCGCGTCGGCGGCACCATCCCCCACCCGATCACGGGTGAGGAGGCCGCCGGTGTCGTGCTGCTCCGTCCGGCGTCCGCCGGTACCGGCGTCATCGCCGGTGGCCCGGTGCGCGCGGTGCTGGAGTGCGCGGGCGTCCACGACGTGCTGTCGAAGTCGCTCGGCTCCGACAACGCGATCAACATCGTGCACGCGACCGTGGCGGCCCTGAAGGGCCTGCAGCGTCCCGAAGAGGTCGCGGCCCGCCGCGGTCTCCCGCTCGAGGACGTCGCGCCGGCCCGGATGCTGCGCCAGCGCGCGGGCCAGGGGGTCTGACATGGCTCAGCTCAAGGTCACCCAGGTCAAGAGCAAGATCGGCACGAAGCACGCTCACCGCGAGTCGCTGCGCACCCTCGGGCTGCGCAAGATCCGCCAGAGCGTCGTGCGTGAAGACACCCCCCAGGTGCGCGGCCTGATCCACACCGTCCGCCACCTGGTGGAGGTCGAGGAGGTCAAGGCATGACGGCCATCAAGATCCACCACCTGCGTCCGGCTCCGGGCGCCAAGCGCGAGAAGATGCGCGTCGGTCGTGGTGAGGGCTCGAAGGGCAAGACGGCCGGTCGCGGTACGAAGGGCACCAAGGCCCGGAAGAACGTGCCCGCCGGGTTCGAGGGTGGGCAGATGCCCATCCACATGCGGCTGCCGAAGCTGCGTGGCTTCAAGAACCGCTTCCGCACCGAGTACCAGCCGGTGAACGTGGGCGACATCGCCCGCGTGTTCCCGGACGGCGGCACCATCGGTGCCGACGAGCTGGTCCAGGGCGGCCTGGTTCGCAAGGGCAAGCTGGTGAAGGTCCTCGGCAACGGCGACGTGAACGGCGTCAAGCTGAACGTCACCGCCGACGCGTTCTCCGGCTCCGCCAAGGAGAAGCTCGAAGCGGCCGGTGGCACCGCCACCACCAACTGAGCTGGTTTTCTGAGTTCGAAGGCCCGTCTGGTTCGCCAGGCGGGCCTTCGGCGTTTCCGAGGGGGGATGGTCATGCGAGGTTTCGTGGCACCGGTGCTGGTCGTCGTCGCGTCGGTGTTGACGGTCGTGGGGACGTTCCTGCCGTTCTTCCGCACCGAGCAGGTGATCGGGCTGGAGCCGTCCGGGCTCGCGCGGACGACGACGCGGGCCTGGCGGATCGACTTCACGTTCCCGGGCCAGGGCGAGATCAGCTCGCCGTCGGCACCGCTGGGCGTCCCGCTGCTGCTGGCGGCCGCGATCCTGCTGGCGGCGGTGGTGCTCGGCGTGGTGAAGCGCCGGCCCGCACCGCGGACGACGCTGCTGGGGGCGGCGTTCCTCGGGGGAGCGGTGTGCACGGTCGTGGCCCAGAGCATGCGCGGCCTGTTCGACGACCGCGGCGAGCAGGTGACGACGACACCATTGGCCGGGACGTGGTTCCTGCTGGCAGCGGTGGCCGTGGCGGCGGTGGCGGCCGTTTGGGAGAGGCCCCGCGGCTGGGCGGACCCGGAGGCGGCGTACGCGGACACGCCGACGCCGCCGTCGGGAGTGGTGATTACGGTGCTGCCGCCCGAAGCGGACTGACCGGACAGGTTCCTTGCCGCGGTGCGGGTCCGGACGGAGGATCTGAGGGGTGGACAGACCGTCGCAGGAGCCGCCCGAGCCTTCGCCGTTGAGCTTCCCGGTGGAGGCGCCGAAGGTCGCCGGGGTGGAGCCGGGAGCGGGGTCGCCGGGGGGTGGGGATCCGCTTGACTTCCCGGCCGAGGCCGCGTTGCCGGAGATCGGTGCCGGGGGATCGGTGGCCAACCCGCTCGCTTTCCCGGCTGAGGCCGCGCGGTCGCCGGAATCCGGTTCGCCGGCTGGCCCGGAGGGATCGGTCGCCAACCCGCTCGACTTCCCGGCCGAAGCCGCGTGGTCGCCGGATTCCGGCTCGCCGGTGGGTTCCGAGGGGTCGGTGGCCAACCCGCTCGCTTTCCCGGCTGAGGCCGCGCGGCCGCCGGAAACCGGTTCGCCGGCCGGCCCGGAGGGATCGGTGGCCAACCCGCTCGACTTCCCAGCCCAAACTCCGCCTCCGCCGGGCCAGGATCCACTTGCCTTCCCCGCCCAGGCCGCGGCCCCGCCGAGCGCCCCACCTCCGCCTATCACGCCCCTGCCGTTCCCGGTCGCCCAACTGCCCGGCGCCGTCCCCGCACCTCAGCCCGCCCCGGCAGCCGCCGCCGCGCCCACTCCGGAGCCCCGCACCCCCGGCCTTCTCCGCTTCCTCCCACCGGCCCTCACCGCCACAGCGGCCCTCCTGGCCACCGGCGGCCTCTTCCTCCCCCTCTTCCTCGTCCAGCAGCACATCAGCGTGCGCCAGCGGGTCTTCGACGCCCAGCTCACCGTCACCGAATCCGCCTGGGGCAGCCGGATCGAAGTCCCCGGCCAGGAAGCCGCCGACCAGGCCTCCTCGCCCGTCGGGATCCCGGTGGTCATCGCCGTCCTCCTGCTCGCCGTGGCCGCTTTCACCGCCTTCGCGCGGCCTCGCCACGGGCGGTGGCTGATCGGGGCCGGGGCCTTCTTCACCGGCGGGGTCGTCCTCACGGTCGGCATGAGCGGGCTCGGGTGGTCCGCCAAGGTGGACGGCCTGGACTTCGACGTCACCACCGCCGCCGGCATGTGGCTGCTGATCGCGGCCGCCGCCGTGGCCACCGCGGCGGCGGTCATCGCCGCGTTGCCGGGCAGGGACTGGGCTGATCCGGCCCTGGCCTACGCGGACACCCCGACTCCGCCCACCGGTGTCGCCATCACGGTGCTCCCACCGGAAGAACCCGATTGACCCCGGCGGCTACCGTGAAGACGTGTCGTGGCTGCTGGTCTTCTTCGGGGCTTCCGTCCTCATCGCGCTTACGCCCGGCGCGAACAACCTGCTCGGTCTCCACCACGGGATGACGCACGGTGTCCGCCGCGGCCTCGCCGGGCTGGCCGGCCGGCTGGCCGCGTTCACCCTGTTGATCGCGGCCGTCGCGGCCGGGTTGGGGCAGCTGCTGGCCGCTTCCGAGACCGCCTTGACGATCATCAAGTGGGCCGGTGCGGCCTACCTGCTCTACCTCGGCGTGCGCCTGCTGTGGTCGACTTTCCGGGGCAAAACGGACGTCCCCGAACCGGACACGCACCCGGCTTCCGCCTGGCGGGTGACGCGCAAGGAGTTCGGCGTCGCGATCACCAACCCGAAGGCCATCCTGATCTTCACCGCGTTCGTCCCGCAGTTCATCGACGCAGGTCACGGCCCATTTCCGGCGCAGATCGCGTTGCTCGGCGCCGTCTACCTGCTGGCCGAATTCCTGGCCGGCTCCGTCTACGTCGGCGTGGGCGCCGGCCTCAAGTCGATCAAGCTCACGCGGCGGACGCGGCGCAACGTGGACCGGGGGACCGGTGTGGTCCTCGTCGGCCTCGCCGGCGTGCTCGCGACGCCGAACGCCTGACGCCCATCTGTCAAGGAATACGGCCAAGACGGCGATGTGGATCAACCCGCCGGAGCAACCTTGGTACGGAAAACGCACACGGACTGCGGACACGCCCTGTGAAGCTGTTAGAGTCGGCGACACGCTTCGGGACGAGTGTGCCCCGAAGCGTTCCTGGCTTGCCTGCCAGTAGTGCTGTGTGTTCCCGCCGGCCCCCGTGCCGGCCAAGCCGATCGTCGGTTGAGGACGGCCGACGACGCCGAGGAGGTCCCCCGCGTGTTCAGCGCCTTCCGCTCGGCTCTCGCGACGCCGGATCTACGCAAGAAGATCCTGTTCACGCTAGCCATCGTCGCGGTCTACCGAATCGGTGCGACCATTCCGGCACCCGGGATCTCCTACGGGGCGGTACAGGCCTGTAGCTCCCAGGCGCAGCAGGAGGGCGTCTACCAGCTGCTGAACCTGTTCAGCGGCGGTGCGCTGCTGCAGCTGTCGCTCTTCTCGACCGGCATCATGCCGTACATCACGGCGAGCATCATCATCCAGCTGCTGACCGTGGTCATCCCGCGGTTCGAGGAGCTGAAGAAGGAAGGCCAGTCCGGCCAGGGCAAGCTGACCCAGTACACCCGGTACCTGACGGTCGCCCTGGCGATCCTGCAGGCCACCGGCGTGGTCGCGCTCGCGGACCGCAAGCAGCTCTTCCCGGACTGCGACCAGCCGATCATCCCGGACAACAGCGTCTACTCGCTGGCGATCATCGTCATCACCATGACCGCGGGCACCGCCGTCATGATGTGGCTGGGCGAGCTGATCACCGAACGCGGCGTCGGCAACGGCATGTCCGTCCTGATCTTCCTGAACATCGCCGCGCGCATCCCGGTCGAGGGCGGGAACATCCTGTCCAACGGCGGTGGCATCGCGCTGACGATGATCTGCGTCTTCGGGCTCGTGATCATCGCGAGCGTCATCTTCGTCGAGCAGGGGCAGCGCCGGATCCCGGTGCAGTACGCCAAGCGCATGATCGGCCGCCGGATGTACGGCGGCACGTCGACCTACCTGCCGATCAAGGTGAACCAGGCCGGCGTCATCCCGGTCATCTTCGCGTCGTCCCTGCTGTACCTGCCGGACCTGATCAGCCGCCTCGTCGGCGACCAGAACAGCAACTCCGGCTGGCAGGTCTTCATCAAGAACTACATCGTGAACCAGTCCAGCTGGGTGCACATCGCGCTGTACTTCGGCCTGATCATCTTCTTCACGTACTTCTACATCACGATCACGTTCAACGTGGACGAGCGTGCGGAAGAGATGAAGAAGTTCGGCGGGTTCATCCCGGGCATCCGCCCGGGCCGCCCGACGGCCGAGTACCTGAGCTTCGTCCTGGGCCGGATCACCCTGCCCGGTTCGCTGTACCTGGGCATCATCGCGATCCTTCCGAACTTCTTCCTGTCGGTGACCGGTAGCGGGAACAACCAGAACTTCCCGTTCGGTGGCACGGCTGTGCTGATCATGGTCGGTGTCGGGCTCGACACCGTGAAGCAGATCGAAAGCCAGCTGATGCAGCGCAACTACGAAGGGTTCTTGAAGTGACGCGGCTGGTTCTCGTGGGTCCGCCCGGCGCGGGCAAAGGTACGCAGGCGGTGGCTCTGTCGGAGCAGCTGCGCATCCCGCACATCTCCACGGGCGAGCTGTTCCGCGCGCACGTCGGCCAGGAGACCCCGCTGGGCCAGGAAGCCAAGCGCTACCTGGACTCCGGCGAGCTCGTACCCGACTCGGTGACGAACGAGATGGTCCGCGAACGCCTGGCGGAGCCGGACGCGAAGGCCGGCTTCCTGCTCGACGGCTTCCCCCGCAACACCAAGCAGGCCGAGGTGCTCGGGGAGATCCTGGGTGACGCCGACGTCTCGCTCGACGCCGTGATCCAGCTGCAGGTGCCCGAGGACGTCGTCGTCGGGCGGCTCATGTCCCGCGGCCGCGCGGACGACACCGAAGAGGTCATCCGCCGCCGCCAGCAGATCTACGTGTCGGACACCGCGCCGCTGCTGGAGTACTACGCCGACATCCTGGTGACCGTCGACGGCGTCGGCAGCGTCGAGGAGATCTCCGGCCGAGTGCTGAAAGCGCTGCGCGACCGCACGTGAACCTCGGAGGATTGCGTGTTCTGCAAGTGCTCCGCCGTGGGCGCATGATCGAGGTCAAGACCCCGGACGAGCTGCAGGCGATGCGGGCCGCGGGGCTCGTCGTCGCCCGCACGCTCGCGGCGGTCCGCGCCATCGCGAAACCGGGCGTCAGCACGGCCGAGCTCGACGAGCTGGCCGAGCAGACGATCCGGGACGCCGGCGCGGTGCCGTCGTTCAAGGGCTACCACGGTTTCCCGGCGTCGATCTGCGCGTCGGTGAACGAGCAGATCGTCCACGGCATCCCGGCGAAGACGCAGGTGCTGGCCGACGGCGACATCATCTCCGTCGACTGCGGCGCGATCCTCGACGGCTGGCACGGCGACTCCGCCGTCACGCTGGCCATCGGCAGCGTCGCCGACGCCGACCTGGCGCTGTCCGCGGCGACCGAAGCGGCGATGTGGGCCGGCATCGAGGCGGTCAGCGCCGGCGGCCGGTTGACCGACATCTCCTTCGCCGTCCAGTCGGCCGCCGAACGCGCGGGCCGCGACGACGGCATCGAGTACGGGATGATCGTCGAGTACGGCGGCCACGGCATCGGCCGCCAGATGCACATGGACCCGTTCCTGCCGAACGTCGGCAAGCCGGGCAAGGGCCCGCGGCTGAAGGCCGGCATGGCGCTGGCGATCGAGCCGATGCTGACCGGCGGCGGCGGGGAGACCCTCGAGCTGGACGACGGCTGGACCGTGGTCACGGCCGACGGCTCCCGCGCGGCGCACTGGGAGCACACCGTCGCGATCACCGAAGAGGGCCCTTGGGTGCTGACGGCACCCGAAGAGAGCTGACCTGCGCATTCACCCACACGAGGTGATCGCCATCACGTCCACCTGCACGGTCCTTTAGCATGGTCACCCCCGGTTTGGGGGTCGCGACACGACCTGCGTACACTGTCAAGTCGGCGCACTTATCGCGCCCGGATCCTGCGCGCTCGTGAATTCACGGTCTTGGGAGCCGGGCACCAGTGTGCCACGCAACACCCGACCCAGCACTAGTGCTCGAGTTGATCAGGTGTGGCGACAGACGATACCGACAGGGAAATGCGGAGGACATGGCGAAGAAAGACGGGGCCATCGAGGTCGAAGGCCGCGTAGTCGAGCCGCTCCCCAACGCGATGTTCCGCGTCGAGTTGGAGAACGGTCACAAGGTCCTGGCTCACATCAGCGGCAAGATGCGGCAGCACTACATCCGCATCCTGCCTGAGGACAGGGTTGTCGTGGAGCTTTCGCCCTACGACCTCTCTCGTGGTCGCATCGTCTACCGCTACAAGTGATCACGAGCAGCTCAGAAGCAGGAGAGCAGAAGACGTGAAGGTTCAGCCGAGCGTCAAGAAGATCTGCGACAAGTGCAAGGTGATCCGCCGTCACGGCCGGATCATGGTGATCTGCGAAAACCTGCGGCACAAGCAGCGGCAGGGCTGATCGCCAAGCACTCGAGCAGAGTGGATTGACGGCTACACAACCTCCCCGCACCTGCCGGGTCACGCGAGTGACCCGGTTCACCCCCGGACTTCAGGCCGGGGCTGGGACACCCGAGGCGCAAGCCGAGGGCACGACAGGCGAGTCGGTCCCGGAACCGGACGGGGAGCAGACCTGAAGAGGAAACCCACGAAGGAGCATCAGCGCCAATGGCACGACTCGCTGGCGTAGACCTCCCCCGCGAGAAGCGGTTGGAGATCGCGCTTACGTACATCTACGGCATCGGCCGTACCCGCTCGAAGCAGCTCATCAAGGCTGCCGAGCTCAACGCGGACACCCGCGTCAAAGACCTCAGCGATGACGACCTCGCGAAGCTGCGTACGTACATCGAAGAGAACTTCAAGGTCGAGGGTGACCTTCGCCGCGAGGTGAACGCCGACATCCGTCGGAAGATCGAGATCGGGTGCTACGAGGGCCTTCGCTGGCGTCGCGGACTTCCCGTCCGTGGTCAGCGCACGAAGACCAACGCCCGTACCCGCAAGGGTCCGAAGAAGACGGTCGCCGGCAAGAAGAAGGCTGGCAAGAAGTGAGCGTCCAGGGCAAGAAGGTCGTGCAGATGGGCGGCGTCCAGCGCCGTGGCACGGCTTGCGTTTCGCCCAAGGCGCTCTACGCCCGCCCGATGGCGCTCCGCAACCTGTACACCGACGCCGGATCGATCATCCGGCGCGGCCAGGCCGAAGCGGTCGCCGCTCACCAAGAGAACGCGCGCTAACAGGAGAACCCTCAGAACATGCCACCGAAGTCTCGTACTGCGGCCGGGGCCAAGAAGGTCCGCCGCAAGGAAAAGAAGAATGTCGCGCACGGTCACGCGCACATCAAGAGCACCTTCAACAACACCATCGTCTCGATCACGGACCCGACCGGTGCCGTGATCGCGTGGGCGTCGAGTGGTCACGTGGGCTTCAAGGGCTCGCGCAAGTCCACCCCGTTCGCCGCGCAGATGGCCGCCGAGAACGCCGCCCGCAAGGCCGCCGAGCACGGCATGAAGAAGGTCGACGTCTTCGTGAAGGGCCCGGGTTCGGGCCGCGAGACGGCGATCCGCTCGCTGCAGGCGGCCGGCCTCGAGGTCGGCACCATCCAGGACGTGACCCCGCAGCCTCACAACGGCTGCCGCCCGCCCAAGCGGCGCCGGGTCTGAGGAACGGGGAGGAGTAAGAAGAAATGGCTCGTTACACCGGCCCCGCGACGCGTATTTCGCGTCGCCTCAAGGTTGACCTCATCGGCGGCGACCAGGCTTTCGAGCGTCGCCCCTACCCGCCGGGCCAGCACGGCCGCGGGCGCATCAAGGAGTCCGAGTACCTCCTGCAGTCGCAGGAGAAGCAGAAGGCTCGCTACACCTACGGCGTTCTCGAGCGTCAGTTCGTCCGGTACTACAAGGAAGCCGTCCGGCGTCCCGGTAAGACCGGTGAGAACCTGCTGCAGATCCTCGAGTCCCGCCTGGACAACGTGATCTACCGCGCCGGCATCGCCCGCACGCGCCGCCAGGCGCGCCAGCTGGTGAGCCACGGCCACTTCCTGGTCAACGGCGTCAAGGTCAACGTTCCCTCGTTCCAGGTCTCGAAGTGGGACATCATCGACGTGCGGCCGAAGTCGTTCGCGATGCTGCCCTTCGTCGTGGCGAAGGAGTCCTTCGGCGACCGCCCGATCCCGGCGTGGCTGCAGGTCGTCCAGTCCAACCTCCGCGTGCTGGTCCACCAGCTGCCGGAGCGTGCGCAGATCGACGTTCCGGTTCAGGAACAGCTGATCGTCGAGCTCTACTCGAAGTAGTCCGGCCCCGGTCGGAATACGGGCGGCGGCGCAACAAGGTGCGCCGCCGCCGCGCCATCCCTTCGACGTCATATGGCGGGCGTCGTCTGGAAAGGAAAACAAGGAATGCTGATTTCCCAGCGGCCGGCTCTCGGCGAAGAGACGGTCAACGAGACCCGCTCCCGGTTCACCATCGAACCGCTGGAGCCCGGCTTCGGCTACACGCTCGGCAACTCGCTGCGTCGTACGCTGCTGTCGTCCATCCCGGGCGCGGCCGTGACGAGCATCCGCATCGACGGCGTGCTGCACGAGTTCACCACCGTTCCCGGGGTGAAGGAAGACGTCACCGACATCATCCTGAACCTCAAGGAGCTCGTGGTGTCCTCGGAAGAGGACGAGCCGGTCACCATGTACCTGCGCAAGCAGGGCCCGGGTGAGGTCACGGCGGCCGACATCGTGCCGCCGGCGGGTGTCACCGTGCACAACCCGGATCTGCACATCGCGTCGCTGAACGGCAAGGGCAAGCTCGAGATCGAGCTCGTCGTCGAGCGCGGCCGCGGTTACGTTCCGGCCCTGCAGAACAAGCAGGCGGGCGCGGAGATCGGCCGGATCCCGGTCGACTCGATCTACTCGCCGGTGCTCAAGGTGACCTACAAGGTCGAGGCCACCCGTGTCGAGCAGCGCACCGACTTCGACAAGCTGATCCTGGACGTCGAGACCAAGCCGTCGATCACGCCGCGCGACGCGGTCGCGTCGGCCGGCAAGACGCTGGTGGAGCTGTTCGGTCTCGCCCGCGAGCTGAACGTCGACGCCGAGGGCATCGAGATCGGCCCGTCGCCGCAGGAAGCGGACACCATCGCCGCCTACGCGATGCCGATCGAGGACCTGGACCTCACCGTCCGGTCGTACAACTGCCTCAAGCGCGAGGGCATCCACACGGTGGGCGAGCTCGTCTCGCGCAGCGAGGCGGACCTGCTCGACATCCGCAACTTCGGCGCCAAGTCGATCGACGAGGTCAAGCTCAAGCTCGTCGGCCTCGGCCTCGCGCTGAAGGACAGCCCGCCCGGGTTCGACCCGACCGCGGCGGCCGCCAGCTACGACGGTGAAGGCTGGTCGGAGGGTGTCGGTGGCATCGCCGACGGGATTTCGGACGGCCACGACGATGGCCAGGACTACGCAGAGACCGAGCAGCTCTGAGGCCGTGTGCCTGGACGCTGTGAGCTGAACTAGGAGAACCAATGCCCACCCCTACCAAGGGAGCCCGGCTCGGCGGGTCGTCCGCGCACGAGCGGCTGATCCTGGCCAACTTGGCCACGCAGCTGTTCGAGCACGGCAAGATCACCACCACCGAGGCGAAGGCGAAGCGGGTCCGTCCGCTGGCCGAGAAGCTGATCACCAAGGCGAAGCGGGGCGACCTGCACAACCGCCGTCAGGTGCAGAAGGTCGTCCGTGACAAGGACGTCGTTCACAAGCTGTTCGCCGAGATCGGTCCGCACTTCGCGGAGCGCGACGGTGGCTACACCCGGATCACCAAGACGATGCCGCGCAAGGGCGACAACGCCAAGATGGCGGTCATCGAGCTGGTGGCCGAGAAGACGGTGACTTCGGAAGCCGAGCGCGCTCGCAAGACGAAGTTCGCGAAGGACGAGAAGGCCGCCGCCCCGGCCGCGGAGGAGACCACCACCGAGGCTCCGGCCGAGGAGGCTCCCGCTGCCGAGGAGGCCAAGGCCGAGGAGACCGAAGTTCCGGCTTCGGACGACGCGGACGCCAAGAAGGACTGACGTCCTGACGGCAGATTCGACACCGGACGAGCCCGCCACTCCCGCTGGGGAGGGCGGGCTCGTTCGTCTGCGCCTGGACGTCTCCTACGACGGCACGGACTTCTCGGGCTGGGCCCGCCAGCCGGGCCGCCGGACGGTCCAGGCGCTGCTGGAGGAGGCGCTGCAGCGGCAGCCGCCGGGGGCTTCGGTGCCCAAGTCCGTGGTCGTGGCGGGCCGCACGGACGCCGGGGTGCACGCGACGGGCCAGGTCGTGCACGTCGACGTCGTGCCGCTTTCGGAGCCCTCGGACCGGATTCCCGTGTCCCCCGACGGCATCCCGGACCTGGGCCGCATGACGGGCCGCTGGAACCGCCTCCTGCCCGGCGACGTCCGGGTACTGGGCGCCCGGGTCGCCCCGGAGGGCTTCGACGCCCGCTTCTCGGCGATCCGCCGGCACTACCGCTACCGGGTCTCGGACGCCCCGTGGGGCGTGGACCCGTTGCGCCGCAACGACACCCTGGCCTGGAACCGTCCACTGTCGACGGACGCGATGAACGCGGCGGCCGCGGAACTGCTGGGCCTGCACGACTTCGCGGCGTACTGCAAGCAGCGTGACACGGGCACGACGATCCGCGAGCTGCAGCGCCTGGAGTGGGAGCGGGTGGACGAGCACCTGCTGGAGGTCCGGGTTTCGGCGGACGCGTTCTGCCATTCGATGGTCCGCAGCCTGGTGGGGGTCCTGCTCCTGGTGGGCGACGGCCGCCGCACCGACGGCTGGCCGGCGAAGGTGCTGGAGAGCGGAATCCGCGACAGCGCGGTGGCCCCGGCCCACGGCTTGACGCTGCTGGGTGTGGACTACCCGCCGGACGCCGAACTCGCGGCCCGCGCGGAGCAGACGAGGAACGTCCGCACCCCGATGACGTGAATGACCCATTCATGTCGTCAGGTGACATGAATGGGTCGTTCATGGCGTTTGGGGCGGGCGAGCGGGGGCAGCTGTCCTGCCAAAGCGCCTTTCGGCACCCCGAAGCTGTCATTGTGACTACGGCCGGCAACGCCGGGTGTGTTCTGGCTTCGGATCGGGGTGCGGGGGAGTCTGGGTTCTCGTCGGTGTCTGTTCTCGGGGGCCTCTCGCCTTTGGCGGCGAGGCTGTGGGCGGTCAGCCTTCGGCGGATGGCATGAACGAGTCGTTCACCTCGTCAGGTGCGATGAACGAGTCGTTCATGACCACCGGAACTCGTCCCGCGGGCGGTGTCAGTCGCCGCGGCGGACGGGGCCGAGCAGCTGCTGCTCCTTGCCCGTCGTCACCAGCCGCAGCGGCCGCCACAGGTTGCGGCCCAACGCCACCACCTGGTCGTCCTGCAGCGTCGTCAGCTGCCGCATCATCTGCGGCGGCAGGCGCCAGATCCGCGCCGCCAGCTCGGCCTGGCCGGCCGGGAGGCGCTGCATCAGCACCAGGTCCGCCGCGTTGGCCGTCGCGCCCGCCTGCGGGTGCAGGTACGGGAGCACGTAGACCGTCGTCTGCCACGGCGACCGCGGCGGGAACAGGTCCTGCGGCGTCGGGCCGCCGTCGGTGACGACCAGCAGCGGTGCGTCCTCCGACGGCCGCGGCAGCTCGACCGGGGACAGGCGGCGGATCTGGACCAGCGGTGACGGCCGGCCGTCGCGGGTGCCGGCCGCGCGGGACAGCACCTGCCACTCCGTCGGGCGGCCCGTCGCCACCACGACCCACGCGCCGACCGCCATCGCGCGCATCGCCACCTGGCGGGCCAGGTACAGCCCGCCCACCAGCACGATGCGCGTCGGCGTCGACCGCAGCGCCGAGATCGTCAGCGGCTCGCCCTTGAGGCCCGAGCCGAGCACGATGCCACCACGGTCACCCGACGGGCTGACCGCGTCGAGCATCGCCGGGTCCACCGTGAACTCCGGTGCCACCCCGAGGTTCTGCCCGGCGTCGCGCATCCGCGAACTCATGCTGTTCCTCCGATCGGCAGCGTCGCGGCGAACGCCGAGACCTGCAGCCCGCGCAACGGGGTCAGGTCGACGCCCAGCCGCTCCGACAGCCCGTGCAGCCGCTGGTCGGCGGCTTCGAGCTCACGCGGGTTGCGCGCGCTCAGCCGGACCACGCCGCGCAGCCCGATCTTGCCTTCGTCGGACGCGGGGGAGATCGACATCGCGAGCGTCGCCGACAGCGCGCGGACGCTCGTCAGCGCGTCCAGGCTGCCGGTGATCTTGCCCTTCGGCCAGCCGGTGATCGCGTAGCTCGCGTGGCCGATGCCGGCCGCGGTCACGCCGGACCAGCGCTCCTGCAGCGTCACCTTGCTCGGCGAACCGGCGACGGACGTGAGCTCCGCGGCCGAAATGCTCGCGCGCAGCAGCTCGTCCGGGTCGAGCGGCCGGGTCGGCACGCCCTGGGACTCCAGCGCGTTGCGCACCCGCGAAAGCGCGCCGATCAGCGCGCGGTGGGCGCCGACGACGCCGCCGCCGCGTTCCCGGATCGCCGCCGGGCAGCGCTTCGGGTCGAGCCGGATCGCCACCCACGTCGTTCGCCGCGCCGCCGCGGGCAGCGGGCCGAGCACCTCCATGTAGGAGCTGAGCGCGGGCGAGTCCGCCGGCAGCGCCGCGCTGCCCGGGTAGCAGTGCCAGATCGTCTGGATCGAGTCGAGGAGCACACCGCGGTCCTCGAGGCAGGGCGCGAGCGCCGACAGCGGCAGGCTCGGCGCGCCGCCGGCCTGGGTGATCAGCGCCGGCGTCGGCTCGACGAGCAGCACCGCCGTCCAGGTGCCGTCGTTCCAGGCGAGGCCGACCTGCTGGCGCTCGTGGTCGACGCCGTGCGCCACGACGAGGTCCGGGATCGCGACGCGCAGCAGGTTGACGCGGGCGTCGTCCGGGCCGGTCACCGTGGTCTCCTCGGCGGCCAGCTCCTCGACGGTGCTCGGCGGCAGCGGTTCGGCGACGCGGTCGTGGGACCGGAACGAATAGCGCAGCGTCAGGCCGATCCACTGGGTGAACCAGCGGCCGCGCCAGCGCAGCAGCGCGACGATGAGGGCGAAGCCGACGATGCCGACGCCGACCCACTTCAAGGACATGTCGATGGCGAGCAGCACGAGCCCGACCGCGAGGCCGACTTCGAGCACGACGAGGTTCGCGACGGGCAGCGGGCCGAGGTTCACGCCCGAGGAGCGACGCCGGGCGGGCGGAGCCATCCGCACCGCGCCGGCCGCGGAAGCGGACGGACTGCTGTCGTCAGGTCCCTGGGGGCCACTGGGTCCACCGCCACCGGGACCACCGGGTCCACCCGGACCGCCACCACCGGGGCCGCCAGGTCCGCCGGGCCCACCCGGGCCGCCAGGTCCACCGGGGCCGCCAGGACGTCCGCCCGGGCCACCGGGTCCGCCGGGACCGGGGCCGCCGGGACCGCGCGGGGGCATGCCGGGTCCGCCGGGGCCACCACCGGGTCCGCCGGGTCCACCAGGACCCCCCGGGACACCTCCGGGACCGCCGGGGCCACCGGGTCTCACCGGACGGGGTGGCGGGCCCGGCTGACGGCCGGGCGGCGGGGGCCCGGGCGGGCCAGGCGGACGTGGAGGGTTGGTGACGGACATCCGCGCTTTCTCTTCCCCTCGTGCTTGCTGCGTACCCGGAAGCCGGGTCCCGGGGTGTCCGACCCTAGCTTGAGTTGGTAGAAACCCCACACCAGACGGTCCCCGTACGGCTATCCTGCGGAACCGTACCGCGACGGGGAGAGCTGTAGGTCGAGAATGCCATCAACACCCACGACTAAGTCTCAGGTTCAGGCGTATCAGTTCGTCCTGCGGCGGATGCAGTCGGCGCTGGTCCGGCGGGACGCCGTGATGCTGCACGACCCGATGCGCACCCACACGAGGGCGACCATCGTGGGTGTCGTGCTGGGCGCGCTCGGCATGATCGTGTTCGTCGTCTGGGGGCTGCTCAGCCCGGCGCCGTCGGTGCCCGATGCCGGGAACATCGTGATCGGCGAACAATCCGGCACGGTCTACGTGGTGATGGCGGGGAACCCGAAGACCCTTGTCCCGACGTTCAACCTCGCGTCGGCTCGGCTTCTCCTGCTGGCCCAGCAGAAGCAACAATCGAACACGGGTGGCGCGAGCGGCGCGACCGCGGCGGCCGCCCCGGCGTCGCCGAGCGCCGCGGCTGTGAAGAATCCCACGGTCGTTTCCGACGAGCAGCTGAAGGACATTCCGCGCGGAAAACTGACCGGAATTCCGGACGGACCGCAGCTGATGCCCTCGGATTCCCAGCGCATTTCCCCCAACTGGGCCGTGTGCGACCAGGTTCTGCTCGACCCGACCCAGCCGAACCCGGACATCGGCAAGACCGACACCTACGTCTTCGGCGGCGTCGCCCCGAGCGGTCTCGGCACCGAGCTGGGTGAGAAGGAAGCGTTGCTGGCGGCCGCGGACAACGGCAAGACCTACCTGATCTACCGCCTGCCGAGCACGCAGAACCGCCCGAACGCCAACACGGTCCGCGCCGAGATCGACACCTCCGACTCGCACAACGCGGTGTCGACGGCGCTGCAGCTGAACGAGAAGCCGCGGAAGATCACCCAGGGCCTGCTGAACGCGATCCCCGAAGTCTCGCGCCTGACCCCGCCGCAGATCCCGGACGGCGCGGCCCCGGGGGACTTCGGCGGGCTGAGCGCGGGAGACGTCTTCGCCACGCAGCCGGCCGGTGCGGACCCGGAGTTCTGGGCGATCACGACGAACGGGATCCAGAAGGTGTCCAACGCGGTCGCCGACATCATGCGCGTGGCCAAGAACGGCAGCTCCGGCCGGATCCAGACGATGGGCCTCGACAAGCTGAACGGCGTCCGCGTCCTCCAGCCGACCGACCCGGACTACATCAAGGTCGACGACTTCCCGCGCTCGGTGCCGACGGTGCTCGACGCGACGAAGAACTCCGCGGTCGCCTGCCTCGGCTGGTCGGTGGTCGGCGACGGCGCCAACCGCGACGGCCACACTTCGGTGTACATCGACACGCAGCTGCCGGGCCAGAACAGCCACGGCGCCAAGTTCGCCACGACCAAGGTCACCACGCCGGGCCCGAACCGCGTGCCGATCACCGGCTTCTACCTCCAGCCCGGCTTCGCCGCGGTGGTGCAGTCCGCGACCGGCCAGGCCAGCTTCGGCAAGGGTGCGATCCAGCTGATCTCCGACCGCGGGATCCGCTACAGCGTCCCGGACGCCGCGACCGCGGACGCGATCGGGCTGAACAACCGGCAGCCCGCGCCCGAGTCGATCATCGGCCTGCTGCCGACCGGCTCCTCGCTGAACACCCAGGACGTGCTCAAGCAGTTCGACTCGGTGCCGATCGACCCGAACGCCGGCTCGTTCCCGACCCAGACGCAGCAGGCGGGCGGCTGAGGCGGAACCGGCGGGCGGCAGCGGACGTCACACGCTCGAACGGTCTTCTGGTGAGCGGAGAGGTGCCATGTCCGGCTTGAGGATGGACGGCGTGGTCGTCGCCGAGTACGCCCGGACCGCCGAGGAGGCCGCTGACGACCTCCACGCGGCCGCGGCGGAAGTGGGGGGCGAAGGCGTCTCCGGCGAGTCCTACGGCGCGCTGGGGACGCAAATCGGCCTCGGTGAGTCCTACGGCCGCGCGGCGGGTGCGCTGCGGCGTCAGCTGGTCGACGGCGCCGAGGCGCTGAAGTCGGCGGCGGAGGCGCTGCGGCACGTCACGGTCCGCCACAGCGGGCAGGACGCGGAGGCCGCGGAGCTGATCGAGCGCGCGGGCAGGACGGAATGATGTTCGCCGAGCCGGAGGGTTCCACGGACTCCATCCCGCACCCGCTGGCGAAGCGCGCCGCCGCCCCGGTGGCCACCGCGCCCGCGGTGGCCTTCGCCCCGGACGCCGAAGGCGACGAGATCGCCGCCACCGCCGAGCCGTACCTGGCCTACCTCACCGACGTCTCCCGGCAGCTGGGGCTGATCGACCCGGTCGAGACGTACTTCCGCCCGCTGCTCGGCCGCTGGGGTGACCTCGGTGCCGAAGCCGGGCGGTTGCGCACCGCCGCCGCGGCGGCGGCCGACGTGTCCGCGCGGCTCGACGACCGCCTGGGCCGGCTCGACGCCGGCTGGGCGGGCCGGGACGCCGACGCGTTCGTCGCGTACATGCGGGAGATCGGCGCCGCGGGCGGTGACCTCCAGGAGGCGTTCACGGTCCTCGCGGACGCGCTCGACGAGCTGGTGACGACGCTGCGCCACGTCGTCGTCGACCTCGCCGAGGTCCTGGTCGACGCCGCGGACCTGATCTCGGAGACGATGATGCTGCCGAGCGGCGGCACCAAGCGGGCGCGGACGCAGCTGCGGGAGACGCAGGATTCGGCGAAGGCGCTGTACGAGACCGCGCGGGACGTCCTGGAGGCGTTCGACCGGCTCTGCGACGGCGTCGACGACCCCGACGCGACCGCACGCAGCATCGAGATCGCGCACCGGTACCCGGGGGAACGTTTTCAGCTGCACGAACCGGAATCCGCCGCGACGACCACCGCGGCCGCCGGCTCTCCGGCCGGTTCCGACGAGGTGCTGACCCCCTCGTCGGCGAGCGGGGACCCGGCGGAGCCGAAGCACACGGGCGTGGGAACACCGGACGCGGCGCAGCCCGCCGACGCGGCTCCGCAGCCGGCGCCGGCCCAGGACAGCGCGGCGAACCACAGCACGTCGGGCATGCCGATGATGCCGATGATGGGGTTCGGCTCGTTCGGCGGAGGCGGCGGCGGTCGCCGGCAGCCGAAGACACGCCCGACGACGTCGTCGTCGGAACTGCTGGGAGAGCCCGGTTTGGTGGCCCCGCCGGTGATCGGCGAGGACGAGAACGCGCCGCAGCAGAAGAAGAAACCGCCGGCCCCGCCGGCGAAGTGACCCGGACCCGGCCCGCGGCGAACCGCGGGCCGGGTTTCGTTCAGCGGCGGGTCGAGACCGGTTCGGCCGGGCGGTTGCGGCGGATCGTGCGCATCACGAACAGCGTGATCAGCAACGCCACCAGACCACCGCCGGTGCCGGCCAGCGCCACGATCATCGGCGTCTTGTTGTTGTCGTTCGCCGGCGGGAGCTGGGCCACCTGCGGGGCCGGGATCGGCGCCAGGTTCCCCACCTCGGACGGGAGGCTCTGGGTCAGCGCGGCCACCGGGTCGATGACCCCGTAGCCGACGAAGTTGTCGCGCCCGCCCGGGGCCGCCGGGTGCTGGGCCGTCTCCTTGATCCGGTTGATGATGCCCTTCGCGTCCAGGTTCCGGTACTTGGCCTTGACCAGGGCCGCGAGGCCCGCCACGTACGGCGCCGCGAAGCTCGTTCCCTGGATCGCGCTGGCCTTGTCGCCGCTCTCGAACGTCAGGTTCGCCAGACCCGAGGAGTTCTCCGCGGGGTCGAGCGAGATGATCTGCGTCCCCGGCGCCGCGACGCCGACCCACGGGCCGTGGACGCTGAACGGGGCCACGCCGCCGGTCTCGTCGATCGCGCCCACCGAGAGCACGTCGTCGGCGAACCACGGCGGCGTCACGATCGTCTTCGGCCGCCGCGCGTCCGGCTGGTCGTTCTGCGGGCAGGTGTCCGTCGCGTTGCCCGCGGCGGCGATGATCACGACACCCTGCGACGCGGCGAAGTGGACGGCGGCCTGGACCTGCTGCTCGCCGTCGGTGATGCGCCCGTCGGCGGGACGGCAGTTGTCGACCGACATGTTGATGATGTCGGCCTCGTGCCGCTCGGCGATGCCGCGGATGATCTCGGCCAGCGTCTTCAGCGTGCCCGCCGTGCCGGCCTTCTCCAGCTGGCGCCCGCCGTTCGTCTGGCCGGGGGACGTCCGGTCGCCGTCGCCCGCACCGGAACCGCCGCCACCGCCTTCGGTGCTCGGCGGCAGCGAGGACTCCGACCCGGCGGGCGGGTTGGTGCTCGACGACGGCGTCCCGCTCGAACTGGCGGGCGGGTTCGGCGTCGAGGTCGACGTGTCCGGCTCGTAGTTCTCGCTCAGCTGGCGGTAGGACACGATCGTGGCGTCCGGGGCGACGCCGACGAACCCGACCTCCGGGTCGTCCGGCTTGGCCGCGATGATGCCGGCGACCTCGGTGCCGTGGCCGTCGCAGTCCTCGAGGCCGGGCTGCTTCCCGTTCGGCGTCGCGACGTACTCGCCGCCGGACACGAGGCGGTTCTGCAGCCAGGGGTGCTTCGTCACGCCGGTGTCGACCACGGCGACCTTGACGCCCGCGCCGGCGCCGCCGTTCGTGGCGGCCCGGACGATCTCCTGGGCCTTGGAGATCTGCAGGTACTCCTGGCCCCACGGCCGGTTCTTCAGCACGATGTTCTGACCGAGCGTGCTGCGCTGGACGCAGCCCTTCGACTGCTTGTACTTCTTGTCCGGTCCCCGGGAATCGGGGATCAGCTTGCTCATGTCCACCGGCGGCGGCGTCGCGAAGTAACCGTCGGCCGGCGCCGCCTGGCCCCACGCCGGGACCGTCGCGCCCACCGGGACCAGGACGCCGAGCGTGCCGGCGATCAGGGCCGTCGTGGTTCGCCGGGTTGCGCCGAAACGGCGTCCTGGTGCCATCCGAGAGTCACCCGATCCGGTCACTTGAAGTTCAGGTGCCGCAGGGTGGTGTACAGGTCCATCACACCCAGGGCGAGCGGGAGCACCGACGCGATGCAGAGCGCTTCGATGATCTCCACCGTGCGCCGCAGCGGCGGCGAGAAGCGCTGGTTCGGGAAGATCACGCCGACCACGAGCGCGCCCGCGGCCAGCAGGACCAGCGCGCCGAAGACGTAGAGCAGGCGGTTCTGCGCGCTCGCCGTGACGAGCCAGCCGATCCCGATGCCGGTCGCCGCGACCAGGCCGTTGGTGAGCAGGGCGATCGCCTGGCTGCCGTTCGCGTACGCGCGGGCGCGCAGGAGCAGCACGAGCGTCGCGACGACGCCGAGGATGATCCCGAACGCGCCGGGCGCGGTGGCGGCGATGATCGCGGCCAGCGCGACCGTGGCGCCGCAGCCGATCATCAGGCCGGTCATGTAGTTGTGCGCGATCGCCGTGCGGCGCTCGATCGCGCGGTAGTCCGGGAAGCCGGAGTCTTCCTTCAGCTCCTCGGCGTTGCTCGGGACGTGCGGCAGCGGCAGCTTCGCGAGCCAGATCGTGGCGCGCGGCAGGATCGAGATGCAGGCGAGGGCGACCGCGACCGTGCCGGCCGCGATGCCGGCGCCCGGGTGCGCGACGAGCGTGCCGAAGAGGAAGGCCAGCGCGCCGAAGGTGCCCGCGGTGGCGGCGGCGATGAACGTCGTGATGCCGGCGCCGATGACCATGATGCAGACCGACGCGACGATGATGACGAGGACCGCGCCGAGCAGCAGGTTCGCCCGCATGGACAGGCCGGGCACGATGTAGAAGCCGCTGACGAACGCCAGCGGCAGCCCGCCGGCCGCGGCGATCAGGACGCCGGTGGCTTCCGCGTTGTAGGCCTTGGCGAGCGTGGCGCCGACCGCGACGCAGGCGATGGCGCCGATGCCGCCGGCGATGGCGGCGCCGAGCGCGTTGCCGCCGTAGAGCGAGCCGCTCATGAACAGCGCGACGGCGGCGGCGATCAGCGCCAGCCCGCCCGCGACGTGCCCGAAGCGGTTCGCCGTCTCCTTGGTCCACGGCCGGAAGCTGTCGGGCGAGGACTCGGCGATGGCGTCGACGACGTCGTCGTACAGCGGCGGCGGCGGGTTCTCGTTGCGCTTGCGCAGCTGCAGGAGCTCACCGTCGACGACGCCGAGCGAGGCGAGCGTCCGGCTCGGGTCGAGCGGGGCGTCGCCGAGCTTGGCGAGCGCCCAGCCGCCGTGCCGCGCCCCGCCATCGGGCGACGACTCCTTGGCCATGTCCAGGAGCATCGGCAGGAGATCGGCCACCGCGACGTCGGCGGGCAACGCCACGTCGATCCGGGTGGACGGCGCGACGACCGTCACCCTGCTGAAAACTGTCGTGCCCGTAGCCACTGCACTGCCCCCGCTCGGTCGAGACTGCTCCCGGGGGAACTTATACCGAACGCCGGTGCGGGTATCACCGAACGTCCGAAAATCACCGCCATCCGCAGGTCGGGTCCCGGAACCGGGCGTTACTGTCGGTGGCAGGCCGTACACTCGCCTGGCGATGGCGGGCACGGTTCACGAGGGGTTCGGGCATCCGCCGGAATTCCTCCTGGCCGTTCGATAGGTTGTTCGCACACCTTGCGGTGGCCGCCATCGTCGAGTTTTGAATGAGGGGTCCTTCGATGAGCACGCTGCAGTTCAAGAAGTCGCCGCGGCTGGCGGCACCGCGCCCGCCGGGCGGTGAGGTGCACCTCGAGCCGCCGCCCGAGGTGCCCCGGGTCATCCCCGGCAACATCGTGATGAAGGCGCTGCCGATCGTCATGATCTTCGCGTCGCTCGGGATGATGGTCTTCATGTTCACCGCCAGCGGGCGGAACCCGATGATGATGGCCATGGGCGGCATGATGGTCGTCGGGACGCTCGGGATGATGGCCGGCGGCGGGGGCAAGGGCGGCGGCGCCAAGCGCGCCGAGATGGACGAAGACCGCAAGGACTACCTGCGCTACCTGGGCCAGATGCGCGACCGCGCCCGCGAGGCGATGGTCGACCAGCGCGCCGCGCTGGAGTGGGTGCACCCCGACCCCCAGTCCCTCTGGCCGCTGGCCGCCAGCCGCCGCATGTGGGAACGCCGGCAGAACGACCAGGACTTCCTGCACCTGCGCGTCGGGCGCAGCTCGCACCGCCTCGCGACGCGGCTGGTCCCGCCGCAGACCGGGCCGGTCGACGAGCTGGAGCCGATCGCCACCCTCGCGCTGCGCCGGTTCGTGCGCGCGCACTCGATCGTGCCGGACCTGCCGACCCAGATCACGCTGCGCGGGTTCGCCGCGGTCAGCATGCAGGGCGACCGCGCCCTGACCCGCGGCCTGACCCGCGCGATGCTCGCGCAGCTGGTCACCTTCCACAGCCCCGACGACGTCCTGATCGCGATCGCCACCGCGGGCCGGGCGAAGGAGGAGTGGGAGTGGGCGAAGTGGCTGCCGCACGCCCAGCACCCCACGCTGTCCGACGGCATCGGCCAGCTCCGCATGATGGCCGGTTCGCTGGCCCAGATCGAAAACTGGCTCGACGAAGAACTGCGTGACCGCCAGCGGTTCTCCCGCAACGCCACCCCGGCGCCGGACCAGCCGCACGTCGTGATCATCGTCGACGACGCCGAGGTCACCCGCGAAGAGCAGATCATCCTCGAGGAGGGCCTGGTCGGCGTCACGCTGGTCGACCTGTCCGACTCCATCGGCAACCTCGCCGCCCGCCGCGGCCTGCGGCTCGTCGTCGAACCCGACCGCCTGGGCGCGCGCAGCGCCGGCGGCGTCGAGTGGTTCGGCCGCCCGGACACGCTGTCCGTGGTCGAGACCGAGTCGCTGGCCCGGCTCATCTCGCCGTACCGCGTCGGCGGTGCGGCCGGCCAGGACGTCGGCGACGAAGAGCCGCTGCTGTCCAACCCGTCGCTGCTGGAGCTGCTCGGCATCCCCGGCGACCCGATGACCTTCGACGTCCAGCAGGCGTGGCGGCCGCGCCCGATCCGGGACCGCTACCGCGTCCCGTTCGGTGTCGGCGAATACGGCCAGCCGGTCGAGCTGGACATCAAGGAAGCCGCCGCGGAAGGCATGGGCCCGCACGGCCTGTGCATCGGCGCGACCGGTTCCGGCAAGTCGGAGTTCCTGCGCACGCTGGTGCTGGGCATGCTGGCCACGCACTCCTCGTCGACGCTCAACTTCGTCCTCGTCGACTTCAAGGGTGGCGCGACCTTCCTGGGGCTCGACAAGGCCCCGCACGTCTCCGCGGTCATCACCAACCTCGCGGACGAGGTCACGCTGGTCGACCGCATGAAGGACGCACTCGCCGGCGAGATGAACCGCCGGCAGGAGGCGTTGAAGAACGGCGGCAACTTCAAGAACGTCTGGGAGTACGAGAAAGCCCGTGAAAACGGCGCCGACCTCGACCCGCTGCCCGCGCTGTTCATCGTCTGCGACGAGTTCTCCGAACTCCTCGCGGCGAAGCCGGACTTCATCGACCTGTTCGTCGCGATCGGCCGGCTGGGCCGGTCGCTGCAGATGCACATGCTGCTCGCCTCGCAGCGCCTGGAAGAGGGCAAGCTGCGCGGCCTGGACTCGCACCTGTCCTACCGGATCGGCCTGAAGACGTTCTCCGCGGCGGAATCCCGCGCGGCGATCGGCGTGCCGGACGCGTTCGAGCTGCCGTCGGTCCCCGGTGGCGGCTACCTCAAGTTCGACACCTCGACGCTGGTGCGGTTCAAGGCCTCGTACGTGTCGGGTCCGTACCGGCCGGCCGGCATCCAGGCCGCCGGCCCGGCGGCAACGGTGGTGCGCGCGGACAAGCGGCCGCAGCTGTTCGTCCCGGACTTCGTCGAACTGCCGAAGGAACCGGAACCGGAGCAGATCGAAGCCCCGGTGGCCCAGCAGCCGCAGTCCGAGGAAGCGGTCGAGCCGTCCGAGCTGGACGTGATCGTGTCGCGGCTGATCGGGCAGGGCCCGCCGGCGCACGAGGTGTGGCTGCCGCCGCTGAAGGAGCCGAACTCCCTCGACACGTTGCTGCCGAACCTGAATCCGACCGACGACCGCGGCCTGTCCCCGGTCGGCTTCTTCGGCAACGGGCGCCTGCAGGTGCCGCTGGGCATCGTCGACCGGCCGTACGAGCAGCGGCGTGACCCGCTGTGGGCGGACTTCTCCGGCTCGGCCGGCCACGGTGTGATCGTGGGCGGGCCGCAGTCGGGCAAGTCGACGATGCTGCGGACGCTGATCATGTCGATGGCGCTGACGCACACGCCGGAAGAGGCGCAGTTCTACTGCCTCGACCTCGGTGGTGGCACGCTGGCAGGGCTGGCCGACCTGCCGCACGTCGGTGGCGTGGCGGTGGCCCGGCGCGAGCCGGACAAGGCCCGCCGGATCGTGGCCGAGCTGACCACCCTGCTCACCGAGCGGGAAGGCCGGTTCGGGGCGATGGGCATCGACTCGATGACCGAGTTCCGCAACCGCAAGCGCCGCGGGGAGATCCGGGCCGACCAGGACCCGTTCGGCGACGCGTTCCTCATCGTCGACGGCTGGCGCGCCCTGCGCGACGACTTCGAAGAGCTCGAGACCACGATCACCCGGATCGCGACCCAGGGTCTGTCCTACGGGGTGCACGTGATCGTGGCGGCGAACCGGTGGGCCGACATCCGCCCGGCGATCAAAGACATGATCGGCACCCGGTTCGAGCTGCGCCTGGGTGACCCGACCGAGTCCGACATCGACCGCCGCGTCGCGGTCAACATCCCGGCGGGGCGCCCGGGCCGCGGCCTGACCCGCGAGAAGCTGCACATGCTGGGCGGCCTCCCGCGGATCGACGGCTCGAGCGACCCGGAGACGATCGCGGCCGGCGTGGCCGACGCGGTGGCGAAGATCAAGGGTGCCTGGCGCGGCCGGGTCGCGCCGCAGGTCCGCCTGCTGCCGGAGATGATCGGCTACGAGGACGTCCTCAAGCTCGACGCCCACCGGGATTCCAAGCTGATCCCGATCGGCGTCAACGAAGAGGACCTGCAGCCGATCTACCTGGACTTCAACGCCGAGCCGCACTTCTACGCGTTCGCCGACGGCGAGTCGGGCAAGACGAACCTGCTGCGCCAGATCGCCCGCGGTATTTCCGAGCGGTTCACCAGCAAGGAAGCGCTGATCCTGCTGGTCGACTACCGGCGCACGATGCTCGGCTTCGTCCAGGGCGACTCGCTGCTGGGCTACGCGGTGTCGGCGGCGCAGCTGGAGAGCATGGTCGGCGACGTCTTCAACTCGATGACGCGGCGCCTGCCGGGCCCGGACGTCACGCAGGAGCAGCTGAAGACGCGGTCGTGGTGGAAGGGGCCGGAGCTGTTCATCCTGGTCGACGACTACGACCTGGTCGCGACCTCGTCGAACAACCCGCTGCGGAAGATCTCCGACTTCCTGCCCCAGGCCAAGGACGTCGGTCTGCACCTGGTGGTCGTGCGGCGCACCGGTGGTGCGTCGAAGGCGATGTACGACCCGATCATCGGCAAGCTGAAGGAGATCGCGGCGCCGGGCATGGTGATGAACGGTTCCCGCGACGAGGGCGCGCTGGTCGGCAACATCAAGCCGAGCGCGATGCCGCCGGGCCGGGGCAACCTGCTGACCCGGAAGTCGGGCAAGCAGCTGATCCAGGTGTCGTGGATCAACCCCGACTGACGGTGCCGTTGATTCCCGATCCGGCCACAGTCACGGCCGAACGGTTTCGTGAAACGGTTACGTGGTCCGGCGGGGCGGCCTACTTTTGGCCGGATCGGGAACAGGGTGGCCGGACGCGGGCCCGGCGGGGTGGGTAGGTTCCTCCCCGAGGGCGCGTCCGGCCGGACGGACGCGGGGGATCGCGAACTTTACTGCGGGAGCTGCTGGTGACGGTCCGGGTTGCGGTGGACTTCGGGACGTCGAGCACCTGCGTCGTCGCCTCGGTGAACGGGCGCGACCCGCAGGTCGTGGTGATCGACGGCCAGCCCCTGATGTCCTCGGCGGTGTTCGCGGCGGCGGACGGCACGCTGTTCGTCGGCCAGGAGGCCGAGCGGCAGGCGGCCGTCGACCCGTCGCGGTACGAGCCGAACCCGAAGCGCCGGATCGACGAGGGTGACCTGCTGCTCGGCGACAGCGTCCTGCGCGTCACCGACGTCGTGCACGCCGTGCTGGGCCGCGCGGTCGCCGAAGCCCGCCGCCTCGCCGGCGAGGCTGAGGTCGACCTCCTGGTGCTGACCCACCCCGCGGACTGGGGCGCGATCCGCACCCGGCTGCTGCGGCAGGCCGCGGGCGGGCTGGCGCGCGAGGTCGCCCTGGTGCCCGAGCCGGTCGCGGCGGCGGTCTACCACGCGGCGACGTTCGCGCCGCAGGACGTGACGAACGACCGCACCGTCGAGTTCAGCGGCCGCCCCGGCGACGCGCTCGCGGTGCTGGACCTCGGCGGCGGCACGGTCGACGTCAGCGTGGTGCGGCGGCTGCCGCCGGACACCGCGCGCGACCGGGCCGGCCGGCCGCAGCGCGGCGGCTTCCAGGTGCTCGCCACGCGGGGCGACCCCGCGTTCGGCGGCGCGGACATCGACCAGGCGCTGCTGGAGCACGTCGGCTCGCTCGTGGCCGGTGCCGACCAGGACGCGTGGCGGCAGCTCGTCGAAGGCCGCGAAATGGTCGACCGGCGCCGCCGCCGCGTGCTGCGTCAAGACGTGCGCGGGGCCAAGGAAACGCTTTCGCGGCACGCCTACACCGACGTGCCGATGCCGCCGCCGTTCGCCGACGCGCACGTCACGCGCGAGGACCTCGAGCGGCTGATCGCGGCGCCGCTGGGCCGCGCGGTGGAGCTGACGGTCGCGGCGATCGGCGACGCCGGCCTGCGGCCGAAGCAGCTCACGGCGATCTTCCTGGTCGGCGGGTCGAGCCGGATCCCGATGATCTCCCGGCTGGTGCACGAACGCACCGGCGTCGTGCCGACGAGCCTCGACCAGCCCGAGACGGTCGTCGCACGCGGCGCGCTGCGCGCGGTGCTGGTCGACCCGGACCGCACCGGCGCGCTGCCGGGCGAAGCCATGGCGCGCCTGGGCGCGGTGCCCGGCGGTGCCCTCGGCCCGGCCGCGCAGCGCACGGAGGTCGTCCGCCCCGGCGACGTCGCCCCGCGACCCGCGGACCAGCGCCCGGCGCCGCCGCGCCCACCCGCCGCCGTGCCCGGGCCGCCGGGGCCCACCGGGTTCCCGAACCGCGCGGCCCCGCCGTCGCCGCCCCACGGGCAGCCGGCCGCCCGGCCGTGGACCCCGCCCGCCGGCCAGCCCGCCCAGGGGCTCAGCACCCCCACCCGGCCCGCGCAGCCGGAGAAGAAGGGCCGCGGGAAGCTCTGGGGGATCGTCGCGGGCGCCGTGGTCGTCGTGGCCGCGCTCGTCGTCGGTTTCCTGGTGTTCAAGGACTCGGGCAGCCAGGCCGAGACCGGCCGGACGCTTTCGCAGTACGACTTCAAGTTCGTCTCGCCGGAGGACTGGGTCCAGACCGACGACCAGGTCGCCAAGAAGCAGGTCGTGATCCACCCGCAGGAGTCCCGGGACGGCAACGACCTCGTGGTCGTGCAGGAGTACGTCATGGACTACGACGCGACGGCGGACCCGCAGAAGCTCGTGGACTACCTCCGGGGCGGCGCTGAAGAAAAACCCGATCAGTACAGCGCGTTCAACCCGAGCCTGTCGTACGCCGGCAAGACGGTGATCGGCTACCACGAGGTCAAGAAGGACCGGCCCGACCTCCAGGTCGACTGGTACGTCGTCGCGAAGGGCCGGATCCGCGTCCACGTCGGCTGCCAGTACGCCACGGCGCAACTGCGCGACCGGGTCGCCGCCGCGTGCACGCAGGCCGTGCGCACGGTCGAGATCCTCGGCTGAGAGAAAGGGGGGCACCCGGTGCCGTCCGAAGAGTTCGACAGCGCCGCGGCGGCCTTCCGGCGCACCGGCGAAGACGCGGTGACCCACGCCCGGCGCGTCGCCGGCAACGCGAAGGCGCGCACCTACCGGCACCACAGCGAAAACGTCGAACTGCTGAAGCGCAGCGGCCGCGGCGCGAAGTCCGGCGACCCGACGCCCGGCACGCTGCGTGCCGCCGCTGAACGGTTCCGCCGCGCCCGCGGGTTGCCGGTCCCGGCGGTTCCCGATCCCGCCGATTCGGTTCCTTCGCGTTCGCAATCCACCGCTCGTGCCCCTCGAACGGGTGACGAGGACGAAGACTTTTCCCAGATGCGAATCATGAAACGCGACGGCTGAACGCCGTCGCCGATTGCTGTGCGTGTGCTAACCACGCTGGTGGAGAACGCTTTTTCGAGTGACGCATCGCCAGGTCGGGGCGTTCGCGCAATACCCGTCGCGATCGGTTCCCGGAGAGAGCGTTCACGCAAGCAACTACTTGCGGGCAAAGCACGACAAGGGGGAACCGGACGTGGCAGGGTCTGCGTCGTAGGGCCGTACAAACGAACAAGCTCACTACGGCCGACCAACACTCTTAAGAAGGGGGTACCGGCATGACTTCCGCCGGAGCCGGATTCCAGGGAACAGTCCAGCAGTTCAGCGAGGCCGAAGGCCGCGTGACCGAGGTCCGCGCCCAGATGGACACCAACCTCGTCACGCTGCGCGACCGCATCGAGGCCACCCGCGCCGGCTGGCAGGGTGTGGCGCAGAAGGCGTTCGACAACGTCATGACCCGGTTCGACGACGACGCCCGCCAGATGAACCAGGCGCTGCAGCGCATCGCGGAGCTCCTCCGCGAGGCCGGTTCGAAGTACGAGCGTTCCGAGCAGCAGCAGCAGGAGATCCTCGCGGCCGTCAACAAGGGCTTCGACGCACTCGGCTGAGCTCCACCCCTGAACTTCCTTTCGCACCACCAAAACTTTCTCTGTACAGAAGGAGCGCAGCATGTCCGATGCGGGCATTGTCGTCAATTACGCCACCATCCACGCGGCGGCCGAAGACTGCAACAGCACCGGCGGCGAGCTTCAGGCGGCGTTCGACCGTCTGAAGGACGACCTCAAGCCGCTGGTCACGACCTGGACCGGTTCCGCGAAGGAGCAGTACGACCAGGCCCAGCGCACCTGGGACCAGAAGTTCGAGGACCTCAAGCAGGTTCTGGCGCAGATCGCCGCCGCCCTGCCGGAGATCGCCAACGGCTACCAGGCCACGGACAACGCCGTCGAAGGCCTGTTCTGAGCCGGTAACCCCGGAAACCACGGCGGGCCCGCACTCCGGTGCGGGGCCCGCCGTTTTCGTTTGCGCGGCAAGGGAAATCTCAGTGCGGCGCGCCGACTTCGTACTCGGGGCGGTCGTTGAGCACCCGGACCGTCACCTTCTTGTCCTGCCCGCCGATCTTCACCGTGCAGTCGAACGTCGTGCCGTTCTGGGCGGCTTCGTTCGCCGGGCACTGCGCGTTCGTCACGTCCGGTTCGCCGTAGCTCTCGTTGAGGACCTTGACCACACCGTCCTCAAGGGACTGTTGCTCCAGCACGTCGCCGCGGAACGCGCCGAGGAGCCAGGCCAGCCCGCCGCCGATCGCGAGCACCAGGACCACCGCGACGGTGATCAGCAACGGCTTCTTCGACTTCGGCTTCTTCTCCGGTTCCACCGGGAACGCGCCCAGGCCGCCGTACTGCGCCGGCTGGAACCCGCCGCCGTACTGCGGCTGCGGAGCGGGAGCAGGCGCCGGCTGTCCGCCACTCGGCGTGCCCGGCTGCTGCCACGGACCGCTGCCCGGCTGACCCGGCTGCCACGGTCCCGAGAACGACCCGGAGCCCTGCTGCTGGGAAGGCGTCCACTGGCCCGTGTAGGAACCGGACGTCGCGCCCGGGTCGGCGTTCTGCTGCCACTGCCCGGCGTGCGGGCCGGTCGCCTGCTGCTCCTGCCACCCCGCCGGCGGGCCGGGCGGGTTGGTCGGCGGCTGCCACCACTGCGGCTGCTGCGGGCCGGGCGGTTGACTCATCGGAGATCACCTCGGGTCGTGGTCACGCGTCAGCTGCCCTGCGCTTCGCCGAGCCGGCGGTAGAAGTCGTTCATCGCCGCGCGGTCGGGCAGCACCGTGATCTGCGCCGCGTCCGGCAGCTTCGGCATGTCCTGCAGGCTCGCCTTGCCGGTGAACCGGAAGTCGTACTTGAGCTCGACGTTGTGGCCGTCGCCGGAGAACTTGGCGTCCATCACGAACGAGACCAGGCTGCCGTCCGGGTTCAGCGTGATCGTGCTCGGCACCATGGCCTTCTTGAGCTCCGGCCCGACCTGGTCCGTGATGCTGGGCGGCAGGATCTCGACCTTGTTCTTGACGAAGACCCCGAACGGCACGTTGACGGTCAGCGCGGTCTTCCCGTCGCCGAGGCTCTTCGCCCCGCGGACCGCGCGCTTGTCGGCCTGGTAGGCGTCCACGGTCGAGTCGGCCATCCGGCACGGGGTCAGGACCCCGCCCCACACGCACGGCTGGACCAGGCCGGCCTCCGGCTTCGGCATCGACACCCAAGCCGTCGGCGAGACGCCCTTCTGGACGTACATCGGGCCGAGGTAGGTGTACTCGACCGGGCCGTCGGCGGGCGTGTACGTGTCGATGATCTCGTCCGGGTTCTTCTGCGACCGGTGCCGCACCGCCCGGCTCTCCGGGCTGCCGGTGCGCGCCGACGTCACCGTGCTGTGGATCCACTTGTCGTCGAACTTGAAGTAGGCGTCCAGCGAGTTGGTGACGTCGCGCGTGTCGGTGATGGCGTTCCCGAGCTTGCCGATGACCTGCTCGAACTTCGCGCCGACGTAGTCCGCCGCGTCGTCGCCCTTCGGCAGCGCGGTGCCGGCCTTGGCGGTGCCGCAGGCGCTGACCAGGGCCAGGATGGCGCCCAGGACGAAGATCGCCGTCGGTCGTCTGCTCATGCGCGTCCCCTGCTCGATGGTGCCGCCCGGATCGTCTCATCCTCGCGTGTCGGGGCGACGCGTGCAGGCACTTCGACGCGAAAACCGGGTAGAGTCCCGCTGCGCCCGGGCCGGTCGGAGCCTGGTAGGGGCGCGTCAACCCACCCCCGATGCACGGGTACGGTGGGCGTGCGGGTATCTTTACGTGTCGTTGTGCGCTGCGGCGCGTAAGCGCTAGGCCCGCACAGAACCCACACGCAATGTTGACGACGAGGTAGACCCTTGCCCACGTACAGCCCCAAGCCCGGCGATCTCACTCGTGCCTGGCACGTGATCGACGCCGAGGATGTCGTGCTCGGAAGGCTGGCGACCGAGGTCGCCACGCTGCTGCGCGGCAAGCACAAGCCGACCTACGCCCCGCACGTGGACACCGGTGACTTCGTCATCATCGTCAACGCCGAGAAGGTCGCGCTCACCGGTAACAAGCGCGAGCAGAAGTTCGCCTACCGGCACAGCGGTTACCCGGGCGGTCTGCGGAAGCGCTCGTTCGGCGAGCTGCTCGACACCAAGCCCGAGCACCTGGTCGAGAAGGTCGTCAAGGGCATGCTGCCGAAGAACAAGCTCGGCCGCGCCCAGGCGAAGAAGCTGAAGGTGTACGCCGGCCCGCAGCACCCGCACGCCGCGCAGCAGCCGCAGGCGCGCGAGATCACCAAGATCGCGCAGGTCGCGCAGTGAGTGAGGAACAGTCTGTGACCAGCACCGAGACCGAGACCCCCGAGGTCGTCGAGGCCACCGAGGCGACCGAGACCGGCGCCGTCGCGACCAGCGAGACCCCGGTCGCCACCAGCGAGTCCGCTGCCGCGCCGCGCCCGTCGCGTGCCGCCGGCGGCAACGCGCAGACCGTCGGCCGCCGCAAGGAGGCCGTCGTCCGCGTGCGGGTCGTCCCGGGCACCGGTGTGTTCAAGCTCAACGGCCGCACCCTCGAGGAGTACTTCCCGAACAAGGTGCACCAGCAGCTCATCCGCGAGCCGCTGGTCACGGTCGAGAAGCCGGACTCGTTCGACATCTTCGCGAACCTCCACGGCGGCGGCGTCTCCGGCCAGGCCGGTGCGCTGCGCCTGGCGATCGCCCGCGCGCTCGTCGAGGTCGACGCGGACGACCGCCCGGCCCTCAAGAAGGCCGGCTTCCTGACCCGTGACGCGCGCGCCACGGAGCGGAAGAAGTACGGCCTCAAGAAGGCCCGCAAGGCCCCGCAGTACAGCAAGCGCTGATCGCGCCTCTGGCGCAACCACCCGGAGCGCCCATCCGTCCATCGGATGGGCGCTCCGGTGTTTTTCAGGGGTGTGTCGTTTCCTGCCGAGGGAGCGACACTCAGGGAAGGCGGTCCGTCAGGGTCGCCAGGTTGTCGTGGTCATTCCACAAGGAGGTCGATCGATGGCACGCCTGTTCGGTACCGACGGGGTACGTGGCCTGGCCAACGCCGAGCTGACGCCGGAACTCGCGCTCGCGCTGGCCGCCAGCGCCGCCCGCGTGCTCGCCGCGCACGACCGCTCGCACCGGCCGGTCGCGGTCGTCGGCCGCGACCCGCGCGCCAGCGGCGAGATGCTCGAGGCCGCGGTCGTCGCGGGCCTCACGTCCGCCGGGGCCGACGTCCTGCGCGTCGGCGTCCTGCCGACGCCCGCCGTCGCCTACCTGGTCGGCTCGCTCGAGGCCGACCTGGGCGTGATGATCTCCGCGTCGCACAACCCGATGCCCGACAACGGCATCAAGCTCTTCGCCGCGGGCGGGCACAAGCTCCCCGACGGCATCGAGGACGAGATCGAAGCCGGCCTCGCGGACGGCAAGGTCCGCCCGACCGGCGCCGGTGTCGGCCGCGTCCACGACGTCGACGACGCCCTCGACCGCTACGCGACCCACCTGCTGAGCGCGACGCCGCACTCGCTCGCCGGGCTGAAGATCGTCGTCGACTGCGCGAACGGCGCGTCGTCGGCCGCCGCGCCGGAGATCTACCGCCGGGCGGGCGCCGAGGTCGTGGCCCTGTTCGCCGAGCCGGACGGCGTCAACATCAACGAGCACTGCGGCTCGAACCACCCGGACAAGCTGCGCGAGGCGGTCGTCGCGCACGGCGCCGACCTGGGCATCGCCCACGACGGCGACGCCGACCGCTGCGTGGCCGTCGACTCCGCGGGTGAGCTCGTGGACGGCGACCAGATCATGGCGGTGCTGGCCCTCGCGCTGGCCGAGTCCGGCGAGCTGGTGAAGGACACGCTGGTCGCGACCGTGATGAGCAACCTCGGCCTGCACCTGGCGATGAAGGCCCACGGCGTGAACGTCGTCACGACGGCGGTGGGCGACCGGTACGTCCTCGAGGAGCTGCGCGCGAGCGGCTACGCCCTCGGCGGCGAGCAGTCCGGCCACGTCGTGCTGCCCGCCCACGCGACCACGGGCGACGGTCTGCTGACGGCCCTGCGCCTGATGAGCCGCATGGCCGAGACGGGCAAGTCCCTGGAGGACCTGGCCGCGGTGATGAACCGGCTGCCGCAGGTGCTGGTGAACGTCCCGGTCGCGGACAAGGCGGCGGTCGCCGACTCCACCGAGGTCCGCGACGCCGTCGGCGCGGTCGAGGCCGAGCTGGGCGAGGAAGGCCGGGTGCTGCTGCGCCCGTCCGGCACCGAGCAGCTGGTCCGCGTGATGGTCGAGGCCCCGGCCCAGTCGACGGCCCAGGCCGCGGCCGACCGCCTGGCCGGCGTGGTTTCAGCGGTTTCCTGATCGGGTGACCACGGCCTTCGCCAGGCCGTGGAACACCGAGTGCGTCTTCCACACCACGTCTCGGACTTCGCAGCCGGGCTCAAGGTGCCGGGCGAGGGCCGTGAGCGCGACGTCGCCCTCGGCCAGCGCGACGCCCGAACCCGGGCAGGCGTGCCGGCCCAGGCCGAACGGCAACCCGTCGGCCAGGGACACCGCCAGCGGACCGTCCGGCCCGAACCGCAGCACGTACCGGGCCGGGCAGACCGTCGTCACCAGCTCACGGACACTCCGCGGCCCGGAAGTCGCGAGCTCCAGCCCGGCACAGGCCAAGAAGTTCAACGAGTTCTCGTAGGCCGCGTGCGCCAGGACGACGGCGTTGAGCGCCAGCTCGTCCTCGTCGAGCCGGCCGGCCGAGTGGGCCGCCCGTAACGCCGTCAGCCCGCCCGGCCCCGCCGGGGTCCGGCTCAGCTGCACCGCGAGCCGGAACGCCGACGCCTGCCCCGCGCGGTCGGCGCCGCCGAAGACGTCGAGGTTGGCCGTCGTCCGCTCCAGGTGGTCCAGGAAGACGTCGTCGAGGTCGACCCCGAGCACCGCCGCCGTCACCAAGCCCGCCACCGGCCGCGCGAAGTCGCGCACCAGGTCCAACGACGACCCCAGGCCGTCGACCACGGCTTCGATCCCGGTGCGCACCGGCGCCGGCAGGGGTTCCAGCCCGGCGATGATCTCCCGCAGCACCCCGCGGACCCGGGCGTGGCCGTCGCCGTCGCGCAGCAGCACGCTCGGCGACCCGCTGCCGGGATCCGACGTCAGCTCGGGGGAGCGCAGGGCCCGCGCGCACGCGTCGCGGCCGGTGACCACGCCGATCCCGTGCCGCTCGAAGTCGTCCATCGCTTCGACACGGTAGGGCAGGATGAGCGCGTGCCGCCTGCAGACGTCCCGGAAGAGGTCCTGACCACCCCGTTCACGGACTACCTGCTCCGCAACGCCGCCGACGACCGGCCCGCGTTCACGTGCCGCACCTTCCCCGGTCCCGCCGATCACACCCTGACCTGGCCGCAGGTGCTCGCGCGCGTCCGCGGTGTCGCGCGGGAGCTGCGCCGCCGCACCGAGCCGGGCGACCGGGTGGCGATCGTCGCCCGGCAGGACCTCGGGTACGTCGTCGCGTTCCTCGGCACGCTCTACGCGGGCCGGATCGCGGTGCCGCTGTCCGTCCCGACCGGCCGCACCGGCCGCGCCCGGATCGACTCGGCGTTCGCCGACGCCACCCCGGCAGCCTGCCTGACCTCGAAGGACCTCCTCGACAAGCTCCCGCCGGTGGTCGCCTTGGCCGTCGAGGACATCGAGCCGGACGACGCCGAGCCACCCGCCGAAGTGGCGATGGGCGATCCGGCGTACCTGCAGTACACGTCGGGCTCGACGAGCCGCCCGGCCGGCGCCGTGATCTCGCACCGCGCGCTGGCGGCCGCCTGCTGGCAGACGACCGGGTGCTACCACGCCGGCGCGTCGACCCACCTGGCCGGCTGGGTGCCGTTCTTCCACGACATGGGCCTGGTCCTGCTCATCGGCACGCCGGTGTTCCTCGGCGCGCACTCGGTGTTCTTCACCCCGATGGAGTTCGTCCGCGACCCGCTGCGCTGGATCCGGCTGCTCGCCGAACACCCCGGCGCGATCACCGCCGCGCCCAACTTCGCCTTCGACCTGGCCGCGGACGCCGCGGGCGAGCTGGACGACGTCGACCTCTCGCACGTCAACTCGGTGCTCAACGGCAGCGAACCGATCCGCGCGGCCAGCCTCGACGCCTTCCATACCGCCTTCACGCGGTTCGGGCTGCCGCGCACCGCCCTGAAGCCGTGTTACGGCCTGGCCGAGGCGACGGTGTTCGTCGCGAGCGCGGGCGACGAGGGTCCGACGATCACGGCGTTCGACGGCGAGCCGCACGTATCGGTGGGGCGGCCGTACGGCCAGCGGATCCGCATTGTCGACAAAGAGATCTGGGTGGCCGGCCCGAACGTCGCCGACGGTTACTGGGGCCGGCCGGACCGCGGTGACACCTTCACCGAGGACGGCTGGCTGCGCACCGGTGACCTCGGGTTCGTCCACGATGGACAGCTGTACGTCACCGGCCGGCTCAAGGACCTGATCATCGTCGACGGCCGCAACCACCACCCGCAGGACATCGAGGCCACCGTCGAGGCCGCGCACCCCGCCATCCGCCGGGCGCGCGTCGCCGCGTTCGCCGTGCGGGACGGCGGCGGCGAGGGCGTCGCGGTGGTGGCCGGCTGCACGGCACCCGGCGACGACGTCGAGACGGCCGTGCGGCGGGCGGTGTCCGCGGGCCACGACCTGCCGCTGCGCGCCCTGTGGCTGGTGCCGCCGGGCGCGGTGCCGCGGACGTCCAGCGGCAAGGTGTCCCGCGCCGCGGCCCGCGACCGGTGGTGGGGCGAGAATGGGCGCCATGGATGACGCGGGCGCCTACGCCGACGAGATCCGCAAGATCGTCTGCACCGCGCTGGAGATCCCGCCGGAGCGGCTCGGCGACACGACCCCGTTCGACGACGTCGGCCTGACGTCCCGGCAGCGCGTCCAGCTGCTCGCCCGGGTCGAGGTGCGCTACGGCGTGTCGGTCGACCTCGACGAACTCGACCGGCTGGTGGACGTCCGCGGCGTCGCCGAGGTGATCTCCGAGGCGGTCGCGGCCCAGCGCCCCACCGGCTAGGTGCACTTCCGCGAAGCCCAGGTAGGCCGCTCGCCCGAACGCTAGACTCTGTGTGCATCTGCGACGGCACCGAACGGCGGCCGGGCGCGTCACAGTCTCGAACACCGAGCAAGGGACTGTGGGATCGAAGGGGGCAGCGACCATGCCAAACGGCTATGAAGCGAGTTCGGAGGCGATGACGCGGGCGCAGATCCGCCTCGCCGACGCCGCCGACGACCCGGCGACCGAGGCGTCGAAGGTCGCGCCGACCGAAATCGCCGCCGTCGACTTCGGCCGCGTGCACCAGGAGAGCTTCGGCAAGTACAAGTCGGGGATCGACCAGATCGGCGCCGGCATGACCGGGCTTTCGAACGCGCTGATGAACCTCAGCTCCGGGATCGGCACCGCGGGCTCCAAGTACAACGCGCAGGAGCAGGACGCCGGCGCACGGGCGAACGCGGCGGGGAGCAAGTAATGGCCGACTGGGCGGAAATCAAGAAGGTCCTCGACGACCCGAACGTCTCCATGGAGAAGAAGTCGGCGCTCATGGAGGCGTACGACGACAACACCTGGAACTTCAACGAAGAGGAAGAGAAGTACGCCAAGGAATACATCGACGGGTATTCCGACCGGACCTGGCTCGACGCGAAGACGCCGTCGATCGGTTCGGGCGAGGACGTCGACAACCGGTTGAAGGAAGCCCAGCAAGAAGGGGCGGCCAAGGGCAAGGAGCAGCAGGCCCAGACCGACCGCAAGAACCAGGCGAAGAAGAACCTCGACGGGATCGCGACCCCCACCCTGGGCGTCGGCGCGAAGACGTCGGACGAAATGCTCGACCAGGGCAACATCACGGTCGACTTCCTGGCCCTGTGGACCGACGACATCTGGAACAAGATCAAGGGCGGGTCGGGCCACATCGACTCGCAGAAGGACCTCAAGGACAAGTTCCACGAGAACCGCGGCATCCAGTTCCAGAAGTTCCTCACCGAGGCCGACGACCTGAGCAAGGCGCACAAGGTCGTCGAGGACACCCTCGGCAAGAGCGACACCGAGCTCCAGACCCTCTTCGGGGAGTGGAAGGGCAAGGGCGCGAACGCGGCGGAGATCAAGTACGACGAGACCGTCAAGCCGCACGCCCAGGAGCTGTCGAAGCAGATCGACGGCGCCGCGAAGCTGATCCCGCAGACCGTGACGCACGTCTACGACGCCGTCAAGAAGAAGGTCGACGAGGTCCTGCAGCTGCACCGCACGACGATCGCCCAGGCCGACATCAACATGGCCCGGGACGTCCTCAAGATCGCCAACGGCGAGACCGAGGAGTTCGACGACTTCATGAAGGTCGCCGGCTGGGTCGACGCCGTCAACGCGAAGAACGGCAATCAGACCAACCTCGCCGAGCGGCTGCAGAACGACGACTGCGGCTTCAACGACGAGAACAAGGAGTACGGCCGCAACGTCTGCCGCTACTGGCGCGACGGCGCGTTCACGACCGAGTACCAGAGCCTGATCACCGCCTTCAACGGCTCGTGCAAGTCGGCCAAGGACACGATCGACCAGCAGTTCGGCGCGCTGGCGAAGTTCATGGACGGCTACCGCAACCAGCTGACCGAGGCCAAGAGCGACCCCGGCAAGGGAACCGACGACGGCGGCAAGGAGAACACCGGTGGCCCCGGCAAGAACGACAACGGCGGCGGCACGGGCGGCGGCACCGGGGGCGGGACCGGCGGCGGTACGGGCGGTGGCACCGGCGGCGGGGGCAGCACGACGCCGTCGGCGGCCGAGCCGCCCAAGACCGAAGACCCGGCCAAACCCGACGACGGCAAGAACCCGATCACCGGGAAGCCGCTCGAGATGGACCCGGACACCGGCAAGCCGTACCCGATCGACCCGACGACCGGCGAGGCCATCAAGGACACCGACGACACCGACACGGTGTCGGTCAAGAAGGGCGACAACACGATCGAGATGTCCGAGCCCGACAAGGAGGGCAAGCAGGACATCTCCGTCGACGACGGCCACGGCAACAAGAAGGACTACCACCTCGACTGGGGTGACGACGACAAGGCCGATGCGGGCAAGGACGGCAAGGACGGCGCCAAGGACGGCTCGACCTTCGGACCCCAGGGCTCGCAGGCGGTCAAGGAGGGCCAGCCCTCCGCCGACGGCAGCTACAAGCCGGGCCCGGACGGCAAGATCCACATCCAGGACGGCAACCTCAAGATCACGGCCGAGCGGCCGGAGGGGCCGGACGGCCCGACGATCGTGACCGTCGACGACGGCAAGGGCGAGCCGACGACGTACACGCTCGACGAGAAGGACGATCCCAAGGCGAGCGACCTCAAGACCGATCCGGCGTCGACCGACGGCAGCAGCTCCGCGATCAAGCACGACGCGAGCGCCGAGTCGGCCGTCACGAAGGACCCGGCGCCGGACAACCCGGACCCGGGCTTCACGCGGAGCGCGTCGAGCGAGGGCGGGTTCGTCGCCCCGGGCGGCCAGGACTTCTCCGGCGACTTCGGCGGCAGCGGAAGCGTCGGCGCGGAGCCGGCGGTGGCCGTGGCCGACGCGGGTGCCGGCGGCGACTCCGGGGTGGCCGGCGGTGGCGGCGGCGACGCGACGACCACGGCGGGGGCGAGCGACTTCGGGTCCGCCGTCACCGGCGGCGGGTCCGCGGACTTCGCCGGCGCGGTGTCGCTCGACCCGGGCGCGCAGACCGGCAGCGACACGTCGCTCCCGATGTCCGACGGCGGCGGGCTCGGTGCGACCCCGGTCGACCCGGGCGCGCACCAGGCCGCCGCGAGCTCGTCGGGCATGAGCGGGATGAGCGGCATGGGGGGCATGGGCATGATGGGCGGCATGGGCGGTTCGCCGGGTGGTGGCGGTGGCGACCAGCAGCGCGGGCCGAGCCAGTACCGCATCGAGGGCGGCGTCTTCGAGACGAGCGGCGCCAAGGGCCGGATCAGCGGCTCGCTCGACGACGAGGGTGACCGTTCGATCCGGTACGACCGGTGATCAGGGCTGAGGAGGGTCGGCGATGACCAGCGCCGAAGACCGGTACCGCGCGGCGATCTCGACGATGGACGCCGCGGCGCGGGAGCAGGACGAGCAGCGGGGCCTGCGCGAACGCCGCGTCGCCGAAGCGGAGACGCAGGCCCGCGAGGGGCTGAAGAACGAGCTGGCGGCCGCGCAGAAGTACGCCGAGCACATGGACGAGCTCAACAAGCGCAAGCAGAGCGCGGGTGGCTGGGCGACGGAGAAGACGCTGGCCGACAAGGGCCGCGAGTCCCTGATGGAGTTCGGCGTCGCCGACGAGGAGGCCGACACCGGCCGCACGCCGTACCCGACGCCGAGCTACGGGACCCCGGTCCAGGCCGCGCCTCCCGCACCGGAGCCGCCCGCGCCGCCGCCGGCGCCGGAGCAGCCGAAGCGGGGCCGCCACGCGCGTCAGCCCGACGACGAGGACGACTTCTCCAGCACCAGCTGGCTGGTCTGACCCGCAGGGGTCAGTGCGCGGGTTCTTCCTCGCGCTCGATGGGGGCGCGCTTGACGTCCGCTTCGAGGAGGGGCCGGTACTTGTCGGTGCCGGTCAGGTGGGTGAGGAAGAACGCCGTGAACAGGGCCCGCGTGAGCTGCTGGGTCTTGCGGTGCGGCTTGCCGTGCATGATCAGCTGGGACCAGTGCTTGCCCTCGGTGACGCCCAGGTGGGTCGATTTGCCGAGCGTGCGCAGCTGAACGTCTTCGCCGCCCCAGGCGTCGGTGATGGCCTCGGCGTGCCCGACCTTGGGGGCGACGAGGTCCTCTTCGGCGGCGAGGTGCAGCCCGGGGACGGTGATGGCCTTGGCCGCCTCGGTGGCGGGCGGCATCGTCTGAGCGGCGGTGATGGTGGCGACGGCCTTGATCCGAGGGGTTTCGGCCTGGGCGTCCGTCGCCGCGGCGAGGACGGCGGAGCCCCCACCGGTCGAGTGCCCGGCGAGGCCGAGCTTGGCCGGGTCGACGCTGATGCCGTCCGGCCCGAGCCGCACGGTCGTGACGACGTCGAGGGTGGTCAGCAGATCGGCGCCGAGCAGCCGGTGCGAGGGCAGGGGCCCCCGTTGGGTGGCGGGCGCGGCGGCGACGATGCCCCAGCTGGCGAGGTGGTGCAGCAGCTGCCGGTACCGATCGGGCGGCTGCAGCCAACCGTGCCCGAAGGCCAGGGCGGGCAACCCGAGCCCGGCGCGTGGTGTGTAGACGACGCCGGGCAGCCCGACCAGGGCGAGGTTGCCCCGCAGGACCTCGTGCGGACCCGGGTGCGTCAACTCCGCGAGCAGCTGCTTGGGCTTGCTGGCCATGCGGGAACCCTACTGTGCGGGAGGGACCGGGGCGCGCTCGCCGCCCGGCGCGCCGCTCGCAGCCTGGGCGCCGACGACATGAACGACTCGTTCATGTCGTCGGGCGAGGTGAACGACTCTTTCATGACATTCCGGCAGGAGTCGGCTCACGTCCGGCCGGCTCGGCCGTCAGGCCGTCGCCCTCGCCGCAGGCGAGACCGGCAGAGCGGCCGTCAGGCCGCAGCTTTAGCTGCCCCAGGCAAGACCGGCAGCAGGAGAGCACAACAGGCACTCCACCCAGACCCTCCCCCCCCCACCCCGATCCGAAGCCAGAACACGGACGGCAGGGCCGGGTCAAGGCATCTTTCCCGCCTTGACGCGGCGCTGCCGTCCGTAGTCACAATCGGGCTTCGGGGTGGCGGGAACCAGAGGCCACACATGTGGGTGACGGAGGCATTGGTCCGGACCACCACCACAACGATCCTCGCAGGTCAAAACCCCTTTCCGGACCCCATCAACCCGCCGAATATCCCTCGTTAGGCTGGAGCGCGTGTGTGGAATCGTGGGATATGTCGGGCACCGCCCGGCTCTGGACGTCGTCCTCGGCGGGCTCCGGCGCATGGAGTACCGCGGGTACGACTCGGCCGGCATCGCCGTGCTGGACGGCGGCGAACTGACCGTCGAGCGCAAGGCCGGCCGCCTGGCCAACCTGGAAGCCCAGCTCGACAAGGTCGGCCGGGAGACCATGAGCGGCACCGCCGGCATGGGCCACACCCGCTGGGCCACCCACGGCGCGCCGATCGACCGCAACTCGCACCCACACCGGGACACGACCCAGCGCGTCGCCGTCGTGCACAACGGCATCATCGAAAACTTCGCCGGCCTCCGCGCCGAGCTGGAAGCCGATGGCGTCGAGATGGCCAGCGACACCGACAGCGAGACCGCCGCGCACCTCGTCGCCCGCGCTTACACCGACGGCGACACCAAGGGCGACCTCGCCGCGAGCGTCGCCGCTGTCTGCCGCCGTCTCGAAGGGGCCTTCACCCTGGTCGTGACGCACGCCGACGAGCCGGACACCATCGTCGCCGCGCGGCGGTCGTCGCCGCTGGTCGTCGGGGTCGGGGAAGGCGAGCACTTCGTCGCCTCCGACGTCGCCGCCTTCATCGAACACACCCGCGAGGCCGTCGAACTGGGCCAGGACCAGCTCGTCGTCATCACCCGCGAGGGCTACGAGGTCACCGACTTCCACGGCGACGCCGCCCAGGCCAAGCCGTTCACCGTCGACTGGGACCTCTCCGCCGCCGAAAAGGGCGGCCACGAGTACTTCATGCTCAAGGAGATCGAGGAGCAGCCCGAAGCGCTGGCCAACACGCTGCGCGGCCACTTCGAGTCCGGCCGGATCATCCTCGACGAGCAGCGCATCTCCGACCAGGACCTGCGTGACGTCGACAAGGTCTTCGTCGTCGCCTGCGGGTCGGCCTACCACTCCGGCCTGGTCGCGAAGTACGCCATCGAGCACTGGACGCGGCTGCCGGTCGAGGTCGAGCTGGCGTCCGAGTTCCGCTACCGCGACCCGGTCCTCGACCGCGACACGCTCGTCGTCGCCGTGTCCCAGTCCGGCGAGACGGCGGACACGCTCGAAGCCGTCCGGCACGCGCGTGAGCAGAAGGCGCGCGTCCTGGCCGTCTGCAACACCAACGGCGCGCAGATCCCGCGTGAGTCCGACGCCGTCCTCTACACCCACGCCGGCCCCGAGATCGGCGTCGCCTCGACGAAGGCGTTCCTCGCCCAGATCGCGGCCAACTACCTGGTCGGCCTGGCGCTGGCGCAGGCGCGCGGCACGAAGTACCCGGACGAGGTCGCCCGCGAGTTCGCCGAGCTGGAGGCCATGCCCGCGGCCGTCCGGAAAGTACTGTCCACTGTGGAGCAGACGCGCGACCTCGGCCGGCGCATCGCCGACTCGCGCGCGGTGCTGTTCCTCGGCCGCCACGTCGGCTTCCCGGTCGCCCTCGAAGGCGCGCTGAAGCTCAAGGAACTCGCGTACATGCACGCCGAGGGCTTCGCGGCCGGCGAACTCAAGCACGGCCCGATCGCGCTGATCGAAGAGGGCCTGCCGGTCGTCGTCGTGATGCCCTCGCCCAAGGGCCGCGCGGTGCTGCACTCGAAGCTCGTCTCGAACATCAGCGAGATCCAGGCACGCGGTGCTCGCACGATCGTGATCGCCGAAGAGGGCGACGAGACCGTCCGGCCGTTCGCCGACGAGCTCATCGAGGTCCCCGCGGTGCCGACGCTGCTGCAGCCGCTCGTCTCCACGGTGCCGCTGCAGGTGCTCGCCGCGGAGATCGCCCGCGCCCGCGGGTACGACGTCGACAAGCCGCGTAACCTGGCGAAGTCCGTCACAGTCGAGTAATCGCTGGAGGCCTCGCCGTGCAGGGAATCTGGACCACGGAACGGATTCGCGAAGCGGAGGGGCGGGCGTTCGCCGTCACGCCGGAAGGCGAGCTGATGCGGCGGGCGTCCTTCGGGCTCGCGGTACAGCTCGCGGACTTCCTCGAAGACCACGCCGGCGGCGTTTCCGGCCGCCGGGTCGTGCTGCTGGTCGGCTCCGGCGACAACGGCGGTGACGCGCTCTGGGCCGGAGCGTTCCTGCGCCGGCGCGGAGTGGCCGTCACGGCGATCCTGCTCAAGCCCGAGAAGACGCACGCCAAAGGCCTCGCCGCCCTGAAGCGGGCCGGCGGCCGGGCGGTGCCCGCCGAGGACGGTCCACAGTGGATCGCCCGCGCCGATGTCGTCGTGGACGGCATCATCGGCATCTCCGGCAAGGGCTCGCTGCGCCCGGACGCCGCGCGGCTCGTCGACCTCGTCGAGGCCCCGATCGTCGCGGTCGACCTGCCCAGCGGCGTCGACCCGGACACCGGCGCGGTCGACGGCCCCGCGGTGCGGGCCGCCAAAACCGTCACGTTCGGCGCGCTCAAACCGGTGCACGCGCTCGCGCCCGCCCACTGCGGCGAGGTCGTCCTCGTCGACATCGGTCTCGAACTCACCGAACCCGATCTGCGCCGGCTCGACATCGTCGACGTCGCCGCCGCGTGGCCCGTCCCGGGCCCGGAGGACGACAAGTACAGCCAGGGTGTCGTGGGCATCGCGGCGGGCTCGGCGACGTACCCGGGCGCGGCGGTGCTGGCGGCGGGCTCGGCGGTCCGCGCGACGGCGGGCATGGTGCGTTACGCGGGCCACGCGGCCGACGTCGTCCGGCAGCAGTGGCCGGAGATCATCGCGACGGGCACGGTCGCGGACGCGGGCCGCGTGCAGGCGTGGGCGGTCGGGCCGGGCATCGGCACGGGTTCGGAGGGGCGTGACGTCCTGCGGTACGTGCTGGGCCAGGGCGTCCCGGTCTGCGCGGACGCCGACGCGACGACGATCATCGCGAAGTCCCCGGACGTCCTCGACGCCCGCGACCCGGACACGCCGCTGGTCCTGACCCCGCACGCGGGCGAGTACGAGCGCCTGATGGGCCGGGCGCCGGGCGCGGACCGCGTGACGGCGGCGCGCGAAGCGGCGAAGAAGTACAACGCGGTGGTGCTGCTGAAGGGCCATGTCACGGTGGTCGCGGCTCCGGACGGCCGGGTCGCGGTGAACAAGCCGCACGGCGCTTGGCTGGCGACGGCGGGCTCGGGCGACGTGCTGTCCGGCCTGGTCGGAGCCCTGCTGGCGGCCGGGCTCGACCCGTGGCTGGCGGCCTCGGCGGCGGCCCACGTGCACTCGCTGGCGGGCGCGATCGCGGCCCAGAACGCCCCGACGTCGGCATCGGGCCTGGTCTACGCGATACCGGAGGCGATCCGGGCGATCCGCTCTCTAACGTCCTGAGAAGAGTTATCGAGTTCTCTGTTAACTCCGGGCGTTAAATCTGGTAAGAATGCCGTGTGAGCGGCGGCACAGCACCCGGAGACCGGAAGACCCGGCCGTCCGATGCCGTCGTCGAACAGCGGCGGCAGGACATCCTCGACCACGTCATCGAGCACGGCGAAGCCCGCATCGACGACCTCACCAGCCGCTTCAAGGTCAGCCTCATGACCATGCACCGCGACCTCGACGACCTCGCCGAGCGCCGCCTCCTGCGCAAGCTGCGCGGCAAGGTCGAGGCCTACCCCGCGCTCACCATCGAGAGCGCCGCCCGCTTCCGCGACACGCTGCACCACGACGAGAAGGACGCCCTCGGCGAAGCCGCCGCGAACCACGTCCAACCCGGGCAGACCGTCTTCGTCGACGACTCCACCACCCTCCTCCCGCTGGTCAAGCGCCTCGCCGAGATCGACGCCCTGACCGTCGTCACCAACTCGCTGCACGCCGCGCGCCTGCTGGGCCCGAAGAACGACGTCGTGCTCGCCGGGGGCCGGTACTCGCCGGAGTACGACTCCTGCGCCGGTCCCGAGGTCCTCAACCTGCTCGACTCCATCCGCGCCGACGTCTCGTTCGTCTCGGTCACCGCCGTCGCCGTCGGGCGGCTCTTCCACCCCGACCGCGACTACGCCGAGCTCAAGAAGGCCGCGCTGAAGGTCGCGAACCAGAACGTCCTCGTGGTCGACCACTCGAAGTTCGGCCGCACCGCCACCTACGCGCACGGCGACGTCGGCGACTACGACCTGCTGATCACCGGCCAAGCCACGCCCACCGAGGAGATCGAAGCCGCGCTCAACGCCGGCACCACGATCGAGATCGTCGAACACGTCGCAGAGGGGCAGCCCTATGACAGCTGAGCTGGTCGCCGGCATCGACTCGTCCACGCAGTCGACCAAGGTCGTCGTGTGCGACGCCGAAACCGGCGAAATCGTCCGCACCGGCCGCGCGCCGCACCCCGAGGGCACCGAAGTCGACCCCGCCGCCTGGTGGGACGCCTTCCAAGAGGCCACGAAGGGCCTGCTCGACGACGTCAAGGCCATCGGCGTCGGCGGGCAGCAGCACGGCATGGTCACCCTCGACGAAGCCGGCGAGGTCGTCCGGCCCGCGCTGCTCTGGAACGACACCCGGTCCGCGCGCTCGGCCCTCGACCTCGTCGACGAGCTCGGCGGCCCGTCGGTCTGGGCGAAGTCCGTCGGCTCGGTGCCCGTCGCCAGCTTCACCGTGACGAAGCTGCGCTGGCTGGCCGACAACGAGCCCGAGCTCGCCGACCGCGTCGCCCGCGTGCTGCTCCCGCACGACTGGCTGACCTGGAAGCTCACCGGCGGCGACCCGGTCACCGACCGCGGCGACGCGTCCGGCACCGGCTACTTCTCGCCGTCCGACAACGCCTACCGCCTCGACGTCCTGAGCCACGCCTTCGGCGGCCGGACGCCGGAGCTGCCCACCGTGCTCGGCCCGGCCGACGCCGCGGGGCACACCGCGAACGGCGTGCTCGTCTCGGCGGGCACCGGCGACAACATGGCCGCCGCGCTCGGGCTCGAACTCACGCCCGGTGACGTCGTCGTCTCGCTCGGCACCAGCGGCACCGTGTTCGGCGTCGCCGAGGCCGGCGCGGCGGACGCGTCCGGCGAGGTCGCCGGGTTCGCCGACGCGACCGGCCGGTTCCTCCCGCTGGCCTGCACGCTCAACGCCGCCCGCGTCCTGACCGCGACGGCGTCGATGCTCGGCGCGACGCTGAGCGAGTTCGACCGCCTCGCCCTGACCGCCGAACCGGGGTCCGGCGGCCTGACCTTCCTGCCCTACCTGGACGGCGAGCGCACCCCGAACCTCCCCGGCGCGACCGGCTCCCTGAGCGGGCTGACCAGGGACAACATGACCCCGCAGAACCTCGCGCGCAGTGCCGTCGAAGGCATGCTCTGCGGCCTCGCCGCCGGGCTCGACGCGGTGCGCGCGCACGGCATCGACGTCCACCGTGTCCTGCTGATCGGCGGGGGCGCGCAGTCGGCCGCCGTCCGCGCGGTCGCGCCGCTGGTGTTCGGCGTGCCCGTGCAGCTGCCCGAAGTCGCCGAGTACGTCGCCATCGGGGCGGCGCGCCAGGCGGCCTGGGCCCTGACGTCCAGCGCGGAACCCCCGTCCTGGCAGAAGAACCAGAAGCTCCGGCTCGAGCTGGACGAGCCGACCGAGGCGCAGCGCGCCGAGGGCCACCGGATCCAGCAGCGCCACCTCGAAGCCCGCGAAGCGGCGCACGGGGTCCGGCGGAATCTCGGAGAGGACTGACCGATGGCTTCCATCACCTACGACAAGGCGACCCGGCGTTACGCCGGTTCGGACCGTCCCGCGGTCGACGCGCTGGACCTGGAGATCGCGGACGGCGAGTTCCTGGTGCTGGTCGGCCCGTCCGGCTGCGGCAAGTCGACCAGCCTGCGCATGCTCGCCGGCCTCGAGGACATCGACGACGGCGCCGTGTGGATCGGCGACCGCGACGTCACGCAGCTGCCGCCGCGCTCGCGGGACATCGCGATGGTGTTCCAGAACTACGCGCTGTACCCGCACATGACGGTCGCCCAGAACATGGGCTTCGCGCTGAAGATCGCCGGCCGCCCCGCGTCCGAGATCAAGCAGAAGGTCCTCGAGGCCGCGAAGCTGCTGGACATCGAGCAGTACCTGGACCGCAAGCCGAAGGCGCTGTCGGGCGGTCAGCGCCAGCGCGTCGCGATGGGCCGCGCGATCGTGCGCGAGCCGCAGGTCTTCCTGATGGACGAGCCGCTGTCGAACCTAGACGCCAAGCTGCGTGTCTCGACGCGTACGCAGATCGCCGCGCTGCAGCGCCGCCTCGGCGTCACCACGGTGTACGTCACGCACGACCAGGTCGAGGCCATGACGATGGGTGACCGCGTCGCGGTGCTCTCGGACGGCCTGCTCATGCAGTGCGACACCCCGCGCGCGCTGTACGACCGGCCCGCGAACGCTTTCGTCGCGGGCTTCATCGGCTCGCCGGCGATGAACCTGGTGACCGCGAAGCTGACGGCGGACGGCGCCGAGGTCGGTGGCGCGCGCGTGCCGCTGACCCGCGAGACCATCGCCGCGGCCGACGGCGACACCGTGACCCTCGGCTTCCGGCCGGAGGCCCTCGAGGTCGCCACCGGTGACGGCACCCTGCCGATCAAGGTGGAGCTGGTCGAGGAGCTCGGTTCGGACGCCTACGTCTACGGCAAGCTCGCCGAGACCGACGCGGCCGACAACAAGTCGAACGTCGTCGCCCGGGTCGACCCGCGCACGCCGCCCGCCATGGGCGACACGCTCAACCTGCGGATCCGCCCCGACGAGCTGCACGTGTTCTCCGCCACGTCCGGGCTGCGCCTGCCCTGACCTCGGGTCATGGGAAACTGGGAGGCGTTATGTCTTCCAGTTTCCCCCGCGCCCAGGTCGACATCGACCTCGACGCGATCCGCCACAACCTCACCTTGCTGGGCGCCCGCGCGCCCGGCGCCGAGGTGATGGCCGTGGTGAAGGCCGACGCCTACGGCCACGGCGCGCTGCCGGTGGCGCGCGCCGCGGTCGAGGCCGGCGCGGGCTGGCTCGGCACCTGTTCGCTCGGCGAAGCCCTCGCCTTGCGCGAAGCCGGCATCACGGCCCGGCTGTTCAGCTGGCTGGACACCCCGGACGTCGACTTCGCGCCGGGCATCGAAGCCGGCGTCGACCTGGCGGCCAGTTCGCTGGGTGAGCTACACCGCATCGCCAGTGCCGCGAAGCCGGGTACCCGAGCGCGTGTGCACCTCAAAATCGACACCGGGCTCTCGCGCAACGGCTGCCCGCCGGCCGCCTGGGCCGAGCTGGTCGAGGCGGCGGCCGCCGAACCGCGGGTCGACGTCGTCGCGATCTGGTCCCACCTCGCGTGCGCGGACGAGCCGGACCACCCGGCGACCGACCTGCAGGCCAAGCGCTTCGCCGAGGCCTACGACGTCGCCCGCGCCGCCGGGCTCGACCCGAAGCGGCACCTGGCGAACTCCGCGGCCCTGCTCACCCGGCCCGACCTGCACTTCGACGTCGTGCGCCCGGGCATCGCGATGTACGGGCTGAACCCGGTGCCGCAGGCCGAAGACCTGCGCCCGGCCATGACGTTCCGGTCCGCGGTAGCGCTGGTCAAGCGCGTCGAAGCCGGGGAGTCGGTGTCCTACGGGCACACCTGGACGGCTCCGCGCGACACGAACCTCGCGCTGGTCCCGGCCGGGTACGCCGACGGCGTCCCGCGGTCGCTGTCCGGGCGGATGGACGTGTGGCTCGGCGGGCAGCGGCGGCCGGTCGCCGGACGCGTCTGCATGGACCAGCTGGTGGTCGACTGCGGTGACTACGAACCGGCCGTCGGTGACGAAGTCGTGCTGTTCGGGGCCGGCGCGCACGGCGAGCCCACGGCCCGGGAATGGGCCGACAAGCTGGGCACCATCGACTACGAGATCGTGACTTCGATGTACCGCCCGCGGGTCCGGCGCCGGTATCCGGGGGAACGCTCGTGACACCTTCACGACGACTGCTGGCCATCGCCGGCGGGGTCGGAGCCCTCGCCACCGGGACCGCCGCCGCCGCTATCGTCGCCGCGCAGCAGCGGCGGCACAGTGAGGATCCGTACGTGGACGAGCCGCTGGGGGAGCTGAAGCCGGACCGTGCCTCCACGGTCGCGGCCGAGGACGGCACGCCGCTTTCGGTCGAGGAGATCGACCCGGAGGACGGCGGCAAGCCGGAACTGACTGTCGTGGGGGTGCACGGCTTCGCGCTTTCCCGGCGCTGCTGGCACTTCCAGCGCCGTGACCTGGCTTCCCTGAGGCTGCCGCGCGTGCGTCAGGTGTACTACGACCACCGCGGCCACGGCCTGTCCGGCGCGGCGTCCGCGGAGAACTCGACGATCGAGCAGCTCGCACGCGACCTCGACGTCGTTCTGCGGTCGGTGGTCCCGGAGGGACCCATCGTGCTGATGGGGCACTCGATGGGCGGCATGGTCATCATGGAGCTGGCCGCCGAGTTCCCGCAGCTGTTCGAAGAGCGGGTCGAGGGTGTTGCCTTCATCGCGACGGCGGCGGGCGAAGTGGGCGCACGCGGGTTGCCGCGTTCGCTGCTCTCGAAGTACAACCCGCTGACGCGCGCCGCCGGCGGTCTCGCCGGCTGGCAGCCGGGGCTGGTCGAGTTCGTCCGCGCGGCGGGCGGCCAGCTGACGCGCCAGGCCGTGCGGCGGCTGGCGTTCGGCAGCCGCGACGTCGCACCGCGGCTCGTCGACTTCATGCTCGAGATGCTGGAAGTGACGCCGGTGCGCGGGCTCGTGAACTTCGTCGACACGCTCGGCAGCCACAACCGCTACGCCGCGCTGGCCGGGCTGAAGCACGCGGAAGTGCTGGTCATCGGCGGCGATTCGGACCGGTTCACGCCGTTCTCGCACGCCGAGCGGATCGCGGCCGAGCTGCCCGACGCGGAGCTGGTCCGCGTCCGCGGCGCCGGCCACATGGTCCAGCTCGAGCAGCCGGAGCTGGTGAACAGCCATCTGATCGATCTCCTGCAACGCTGTTCCGGTGTGGACGGCGAAAACTCGTCCCGGCGAAACTGGTGGTGGCAGCGTTGACGTTCGTTTTTCCCACGCCCGAAGAGACCATGGACTTCGGGCGCGTGCTCGGCCGCGCGCTGCGCGCCGGTGACCTCGTGCTGCTGGCGGGCCCGCTCGGCGCGGGCAAGACCACGCTGACGCGCGGCATCGCGGACGGTCTCGGTGTCGGTGGCCGGGTGAGCTCCCCGACGTTCGTCCTGGCCCGCGTCCACCCGGCGGGTGCGCCGGGGGTGCCGTTGGTGCACGTGGACGCGTACCGGCTGGGCGGGGACCTGTCCCAGCTGGACGACCTGGACCTGGACACGGACCTGGAGCGCTCGGCCATCGTCGTCGAGTGGGGCGAGGGGTCCGCGGAGCGGCTGTCTTCCGACTACCTGGTGGTCCGGCTGGACCGCCGCGAGGACGACGTCCGCGAGGTGACGCTCGAACCGCACGGCACCTGGGCCGGCCGGGTGCCGGACCTGGTGCGGGTGTAGGTCCGCACCAGGTCGCCGCCCTCAGCCGCCGTTGTACTGCCGGTAGGCCGGTGCCCGGAAGGCCTTGGTGCCGGCGCCCGCGATCTTGTCGACCGCGCGCAGGAACTTCGGTCCCATCTTCGCGCTCGCCTGCCGGACCGGGTGCGTGGCCCCGAAGTCGTCCGGGTTCGCCTGGCCGTGGGCGAACATCGAGTAGATCACCACGGGCTTGCCCGCGGCGTCGAACATGATCCCCGCCTCGTTGCGGCCGTCGTTCAGCCAGCCCGCCTTCGTGGCGATCCTCGCCCGGTCGGCGGACGACATCTCCCGGCGGATGCCGTCGGTGAACGCCACCTGCGACCGCAGGATGGACAGCAGGTACTCCGTCGACGCCGGGCTCAGCAACGTGCCCGCGACCAGCGCCTTCAGCAGGTCGTGGGTCTCGCGCGGAGTGGTCTGGCCGAGGAAGTAGCGGTTCGGGTTGGCCACCGGCGTGACCTGGGTCTTGGGGAAGCCCTTGCTCACCAGGATCTGGTTGATCTCGGCCGCCGGCACCACGAGCCCCACCAGCCGGACACACGTGTCGTCCGAAACCGTGAGGAACAGCGACAGGACGTGGCCCAGCGTGAACGCGCTCGGGTACGCCTTGTCCAGGATGATGATGCCGTCGCCACCCGGCACGACGATGCTCTCCGGCACCTGGACCTGCTGGTCCAGCGTGAGCAGGCCACGGTCGATCTTGTCCATCAAGGTGACCGCGACGGCCACCTTGTTGACGCTGTAGGCCTCGACGACCTCGTCGGACGCCACGTCGACGGCCACCTGGTCGGCCACGCTGATGTAGGAGTTCCAGGTGCCGCCCGCCTCGGCGGCCGCGTCGTCGTAGACGCGCTTCACCTTCTGCCTGGCCCGGTCCGGGGTGGCCGGGCTGGCCTCGATGTCTGCTTCCTGCGCGAACGCGGGAGAGCCGGTCAGAACGCTTCCGGCGACGACAGCGGTCCCCACACCGAACGCCGCTCGCCTGTTGAGTCGATACCCCATCGCAAGATCCAACCACGGACCTCGTGAGTGGGAAACAGTGTTCTAACCCTGCTTCTCACTCACGACCGCGCGGGCGACCCCCAGGTCCACCAGGTCCTGAGGCCGCAGGTGCAGCTGGTTGGCGATGTCCGGGACCTCCGAAGCCGGCCGCTTGAGGATCGCCGCCGCGGCCTCGGGGGACGTCACCGAGAAGTACGCGTCCGGCGCCACCCACGTCGACCCCAGTGCCGCGAACGCCAGCGCCCCACCTGAGCCGCCTTCGCCGATCACCAACGTCGTCACCGGGATCGACGCCGTCGCCACCGCCTCGAACATCGCCGCGATCGCGCCGCCCGCGCCCGACTGCTCGGCCGCCGCGTCGTTCGCCGCGCCCGGCGTGTCCACCAGCGTCAGCACCGGGATCCCCAGCCGGGACGCCAGCTGCACCAGCCGCGCCGCCGTCCGGAAGCCCGCGGGTGACGTCGGCGTGCCGCACTGCGCCGCGTACGCGATCGTCCGGCCGTCGCGCCAGCCGAAACCGCACGCCACCCCGGAGTCGACGCCGCCGGCGCGGTCGCCGCTGACGTCCTCGCGCCAGTCGAAGTACGCGTCCAGGTACTCGACCGCCCGCGGCCGCCGGGGCGATCGCGCCGCCTGCACCGCTTCCCAGCCCGTCGACGGCAGCGAAGCCGCTCGAAGCGCGGAAGGCGGGGGAGCCGCCGCCGTCGAACGGGCCGTCAGCAGCCGCAGCCAGCGCTCCAGCGTCACGCCGAGGTCGTCCGGCGAAACGATCGTGTCGACCTGACCCCACTCGAGCTTCGCTTCGGCGGTGTACGCCTCCGGCGAGCCGGCCGGACGCACCCGCGAACCCGCGAAGCCGACCTGGGCGTCCGGCAGCGCGAGGATGACGTCGGCGCCCGCGCCGAGCGTCGCCCAGCCGCCGCCGGTCGTCGGGTCGCGCAGCACGGAAATCTGCGGGATGCCCATCGACCGCGTCAACGCCGCCGCCCGCGCCACCCGCTGGAGCTGCAGCAACGCGCGCATGCCCTGCTGCATGCGGCTGCCGCCGGTCGAAATCAGCGACACGACCGGGAGTCGCGCATCGCGCGCGTGCGCGAAGGCGGCCTCGATCCGGTCGCCGGTGCGCTGCCCGAGCGAGCCGCCGAGGAACCCGAACTCGAACGCGATCAGCACGGCTTCGACGTCGCCGATCTTCGCCGTCCCGCAGACGACCGACTCCTTCTCGCCGGTGCGCTGCTCCGCGGCGGCGCGCGCGGCGCGGTAGCCCGGCCAGTTGATCGGCCCGTCGGCCGGTTCGTCGCGCAACGGCGTGGGGAACTCCGTGAACCCGTTCGCGATCGCGCCGACGACTTCGCGCGCCGGCTGCCTAGACACCGAGCGCCCGCTTCATGACCTTGCCCATGTCGTTGCGCGGCAACGCGTCCAGGTACCGCACGACCCGCGGGCGCTTGTGCGGCGCGAGCAGCTTGGCGACGTGGTCGGCCAGCTCTTCGGCCGACGGCGGCTCCCCGTCGGGCACGATCCACGCGACGATCCGCTCGCCGAGGTCGTCGTCCGGCTCGCCGGTGACGGCGGCTTCGGCGACGCCGGGGTGTTCGAGCAGCGCGTTCTCGATCTCGCCCGCGCCGATCTTGTAGCCGCCGCTCTTGATCAGGTCGGTCGCCTTGCGCCCGACGATCTTCACGTAGCCGTCGGGGTCGCGGGTGGCCATGTCGCCGGTGCGGAACCAGCCGCCGTCGAACGCGGCTTCGGTCGCGTCCGGGCGGTTGAGGTACTCGGTGAACAGGTTCGGCCCGCGCACCTGGATCTCGCCGACGGTCTCGACGTCCTCGATCACTTCGCCGGCTTCGCCGACCAGCCGCAGTTCGACCCCGCTCAACGGCACGCCGACCGTGCCGGGCTTGCGTTCGCCGTCGGCGCGGACGCTCGTGTTCATCAGCGTCTCGGTCATCCCGTAGCGCTCGACGACCTGCTGGCCGGTCGCCGCGGTGATCCGCTGGTGGTCGTGCACCGGCAGCGCGGCCGACCCGGAAACCAGGAGGCGCGCGCCGCGCAGGGCGTCCGCCAGCGCGGTGTCCGTGCCGACTTCGCCGGCGATGCGGTGGTACATGGTCGGGACGCCGAACAGCATCGTCGCGCCGTTCGCCAGCTCGCGCGCGACGCCCTCGGTCGAGAACCGGCCGAGGTGGCGCACCGAGCCGCCGCGGCGCAGCGGGCCGAGGATGCCGAGGATCAGGCCGTGCACGTGGAACAGCGGGAGCGCGTGCACGAGGACGTCATCGGCGCTCCAGCCCCAGGCGTCTTCGAGCGCGTCGAGCGTCGTCGCGAGCGAGCGGCGGGGAAGGACGACGCCCTTCGGCGGCCCGGTGGTGCCCGACGTGTAGACGATCAGCGCGGGTGCCTCGGGGTCCGGCTCGGCCGCGAGCGGCGTCTTCTCGCCGGTCAGCGGGATGTCGCGGCGCGGCAGGCCGGCCAGGCCCGCGGGCAGCTCGACGCCGGGTTCGGCGAGCACCAGCTGGGGCTCGCTGTCGGCGAGGATGTGCGCGAGCTCGCGTTCGCCGATCTTCGGGTTGAGCGGCACGGCCGGGACGCCGGCCAGCAGCGCGGCGACGACGGCGACGCTGGTGTGGACGGTCGGGGTCGCCCAGACGGCGACGCGGCCGCGCGGCAGCTCGGCGGCGAGCCCGCCGGCGACGGCGGCGAGGCCGTCGTAGGTGAGAACGTGGTCGCCGAAGCGGAGGGCTTCCTTGCCCGAACCTGACAAGAGGGTGGGGAACATCGGGTCGGGCACCGCGGGGACCTCCCAGAGTCGCACTCGTCCCGCACGTTACCGTGCGGATCAGTCCCCTGCAGCAAGCGGCCGAAGACCCTGGTCGTACGCTTGCTTACCGTGTTGGTACTGGCGATCGATACCTCGACCCCGGCGGTGACCGCGGGCGTCGTCGCGGTGGACGACAGCGGGGTCGAGACGCGCGGAGACCGCGTCACGGTCGACCCCCGCGCCCACGGCGAACTCATCACGCCGCACGCGCTGGCGGCCGCCGAAGCGGCCGGCGTGACCTTCAAGGACCTCGACGCGATCGTCGTCGGCGTCGGCCCCGGGCCGTTCACCGGCCTGCGCGCCGGGATGGCCGCCGCCGCCGCCCTCGGGCACGCGCTCGGCCTGCCGGTGTACCCGGTCTGCAGCCTCGACGCGCTCGCCGCCGACGTCGCCCCGGGCGACAGCGCTTTCCTCGTCCTCACCGACGCCCGCCGCCGCGAGGTCTACTGGGCGGCCTACGACGGCGCCGGGACCCGCACCGACGGCCCGCACGTCCAGCGGCCGGCCGACCTCGAGACCGACGTCAAGGTCGCGGCGGGTGACGGCGCCCTGCTGTACGCCGACGCGCTCGACGTCCGGCCGATCGAACCGCGGTTCCCGTCGCCCGCCGGGCTCGTGAAGGCCGCTCGCGCCGCGTTGCTCGCGAAGGAAACGCCCGCGCCGCTGACCCCCCTGTACCTGCGCCGTCCCGACGCCGCCGAGCCGACGGCGCCGAAACGGGTGACCGCGCAGTGAGACTCGAGCCGCTGCGCCGCCGGGACATCGCCCGGTGCGTCGAGATCGAGCAGATCCTCTTCCCCGGCGACGACCCGTGGAGCTCGCGCGCGTTCCACTCCGAGCTGGACATGGGCAACTTCTACCTGGCCGCCCGCCCGGACGAGAGCGACGAGCTGCTCGGGTACGCCGGGTTGGCCGTCGTCGGGCGGCGCCGCGGCGAGTACGAGGCGACCGTGCACACCATCGGCGTCGCGCCCGAGTACCAAGGTCAGGGCATCGGCAAGGCGCTGTTGCGGGCGCTGCTGGAACGGGCCGACGAGTTCGAGGCGCCGGTGTTCCTCGAGGTCCGCACGGACAACGAGACGGCGCTCGGGCTGTACGAAAACCACGGCTTCGAACGGCTCGGCATCCGGAAGCGCTACTACCAGCCTTCCGGCGCCGACGCGTACACGATGGTCCGCCCCGCGCGGACGCGAGACGAGGTGGCGGGCTGATGTCACGCATCATCATGGGCATCGAAAGCTCGTGCGACGAGACCGGCGTCGGCCTGGTCCGCCTGCACGACGACGGCACGGTGGAGCTGCTCGCCGACGAGGTCGCCTCCAGCGTCGAGCAGCACGCGCGCTTCGGCGGCGTGGTGCCCGAAGTCGCGAGCCGTGCGCACTTGGAAGCGATGGTCCCGACGACTGAACGGGCGTTCGCCACGGCCGGTCTTTCGCTGTCCGATGTGGACGCCATTGCGGTGACGGCCGGGCCGGGTTTGGCGGGCGCGCTGCTCGTCGGTGTCTCGGCGGCGAAGGCGTACGCGACGGCGCTGGACGTGCCGCTCTACGGGGTCAATCATCTCGCTGGGCACATCGCGGTGGACACGTTGCAGCACGGGCCGTTGCCGACGCCGTGCTTGGCGTTGCTGGTGTCCGGTGGGCACACGCAGCTTCTGCGCGTCGACGACATCGCGTCGGAGATCACCGAGCTGGGGTCCACTGTGGACGATGCTGCGGGGGAGGCGTACGACAAGGTCGCCCGCGTGTTGGGCCTGCCCTACCCGGGCGGGCCGCCGATCGACAAGGCGGCGAAGAACGGCGACCCGGCGGCGATCGCGTTCCCGCGCGGGATGACCGGTCCGCGGGATGCGAAGAACGACTTTTCCTTCTCCGGTTTGAAAACGTCGGTCGCGCGCTGGGTCGAAGGCGCTGGGCGGCGCGGCGAAGAGATTCCGGTGGATGATGTTGCGGCGTCCTTCCAGGAGGCCGTTGCGGATGTGCTGACTATGAAGGCGGTTCGCGCGGCGAAGGAGTTGGGGATCGGCACCATTGTGATTTCTGGTGGGGTGGCTGCTAATTCGCGGTTGTCCTCGCTGGCTGCCGAGCGCTGTGCTGCTGCGGGGATCGAGTTGCGGGTTCCGCGGCCTCGGCTGTGTACCGATAATGGTGCGATGATCGCCGCTTTGGGGGCGCATGTTGTTGCGGCCAAGCGGCCGACTGCTCCGTTGGACTTCAGTGCCGATCCGGCGTTGCCGGTGAGCGTGGTTTCGCTCTAGGGCGGTTCGGCTCTGACCCGCCACCCCGCTCGCCCATTGTGACTACGGCCGGCAGCACCGCGTCAAGGCGGGAAAGATGCCTTGACCCGGCGCTGCCGGCCGTGTTCTGGCTTCGGATCGGGGTTGCGGGGGGTCTGGGTTCCGAGATTCCTGGGTTTGCGTGTCCCCTTGCGTCTCGCTCGTCAGGAAGCTGCTGCGTGCTTGTGCGCCGGGGCGCCTACACCCAGCAGTTCTTCGATCGCCGCGACCGCTAACGCTGCCGCATTCCCTTCGCCGTACGGGTTTCCGACCTGGGCCGGCCGTAGCTCGCCGCTCAGCAACCGCGCTGCGGTGTCGGCTATCCGGGATGTCTCCGTGCCCACCAGCCACGCGCACCCCGCCTCCACGACCTCCATTCGCTCGGTGACGTCCCGCAGGACCAGCACCGGCGTTCCGAACGTCGGGGCCTCCTCCTGGATGCCGCCCGAGTCCGTCAGCACCAATGACGCCAGCCGCAGTGCTCGGACCAGGTCCGGGTACTCCAGCGGGTCTGTCACCGTCACCCGTGGCAGGCCGCCCAACGCCGCCTCGACCTGGGTGCGGACCTGGGGGTTCGGGTGCGCCGGGAACAGCACCTGGACGTCCGGGTGCTCCGCCACGATCAGCTGCACCGCGGCGAGCGTCCGCTCCAGCGGCTCGCCCCACGACTCGCGCCGGTGGGACGTCACGAGCACCAGCCGCTCGCTCGCCTCCGCGATCTCCATCTCCAGCAACGCCAGTGCCGTGTCGCGCGCCGGGAGGTCGCGCGCCGCGATCTCCAGCACCGCGTCCACCACCGTGTTGCCCGTCACCGCGATCCGTTGCCGTGCAACGCCTTCCGCGCGCAGCTCGGCCGCCGCGGCGAGGGTCGGGGCCAGGTGCAGCGCCGCCAGGCGGGACACCATCTGCCGGGCGCCCTCCTCCGGGAAGGGCGCGGTGAGGTCGTGCGTGCGCAGCCCGGCTTCCAGGTGCACCACCGGGATGCCCAGCCAGAACGCGGCGAGCGCGCCCGCGAGCGTCGTCGTGGTGTCGCCCTGGACGACGAGCGCGGCCGGCGCGTGCCGGCGCAGGACGTCGTCGAGCGCCGGCAGCAGGCCCGCGACCAGCTCCGCCTGACCGCCGGTCACGCGCGGCGGCACGTCCAGCCACTCGTCCGCGACCAGGCCGAACGGCGAGAGGGCCTGCTCGACCATGCCCGCGTGCTGCCCGCTGTGGACCAGGATCGGCCGCAACGCGGGGTGCGCCTCCAACGCCAGCGCCAGCGGCGCGAGCTTGAGCGCTTCCGGCCGCGTCCCGGCCAGCAACATCACATCCACCCCGCGGTGCCCCTTCTCCACATAGCCCAGTGTCCAGCAAATATCTCCCAAAGGGGCCGCCGGCGTGCGAGGGGCGCACGCCGACGGCCCTTTTCGTTACTCCCGCGCCTGGGAGAGACGGCGGTTGCGGCGGTGGACGGCGATCAGCGCGACGGTCCCGAGCAGGACCAGGAGCACGCCGACGGCCAGCCACCACCCGACGTCGGCCCCGGTGGCGGCGAGGGTGCCCACCCCGCCACCGGCCACGCCGACGCCCGCGCCCGGCATCTTGTACATGCGGGCCTCGCTCAGGCCTGCGCGGAGCGCCGGCGGTAGATGCGCGTGCCGACCGGCACCGCGACGGCGCCGAGCAGCCCGAGCCCGATCCACAGGCCCGCGCCGGACGCCAGCGGCATCGGCGGCGCGGCCGGCCCGCAGGTCGCCGACGACACGATCACGTCACCCGAGCCCAGCGAGCCGACGACCCCGCCGAGCAGCTTCACGTGGATGGCGTTGACCGTGAGGCTGCCGTCCTGGTTCTTGATCTGCTCGTTGAGGATGACCGTCGCGATGTTGATGCCGGCGATCGCGACCTTGACCTGCGTGTTCGCCGCGGGGTTGGCGTCGACGGTGCCGACGCTGCCGAGCTTCGCGTCGGCCAGCGTGCTGCTGCCCTTGACGCCCGCCTGGGTCGCGGTGCACACGGCCTCGACGGTCTTGATGCCGACGTCGCCGAGCGCGGCCTTGAGCAGCGGCAGGCCGACGTTGGCGGTGGTCGCCTTCGCGGTCACCGCGCCGGAGTTGTCGTCGCGCTTGGCTTCGGTCGCGATCACACCGGCAGTCAGGACGCCGGGCACGGCGGCGCTCGCCAGCGTGCTCGTCGTCGGGCCCGCGGTGCTGGCGGCCGCGAGCGGGCCCGCCTTCACCGCCTGCTGCCCGAGCAGCTTGACGTCGACCTTCACGCCGTACGCCGACCCGTCACCGGGCGCGGCCGACGCGGGGGCCGCGCCGGCGAGCACGAAGCTCGCCACGACCGCGGCGAGCAGGCCGCCGCGGCGCACGAGGGAGCTCTTCTTCAACTGGTCCTCCGAAATTCGCTGGGTTTCCCTGGAGTTCGCGTGACGGCGGCGCGGATCGAACCGGCTTGCCTCGACTCGGCACGCGAATCGACTATCGCGAACAGCGGCGCGAATAGCACACGAAATTTCCCGAATCACCGGATCGGGTATTCCGCGACGCCGTTTCCGCTGGTCGTGCCGACGTCACTCGAACGGCGTAACAAGTTCGGCGAAGAACCAGCCGAATGGGGCCGCCTTTCCACCCCTCCGAGTGGAAAGGCGTGGCACACATGTCCTACGCTCGCCCGGGGTCCGCAGCTGGAACGAAAAACCGACACCGAGAGGACCGTCGTGGCCGTAGCGAGCGCTCCGAACTCTGGCATGACAAGGTTTCCGCTGGTCATAGCGCTGAGCGCGCTGGCGGCCGCGGGGGTCGTGGTGGTGCTGGCCGAGCGGTTCTACCGCGAACTGGAAGTGCGCCTGGCCGGCGCGATCCTCGACGTCATCACTACATCGGGTGTTTATGTGGCACCCGATCGGGAGTCCGTTTACTTTGGGTTGAGCAGTGCTGCTCCATTCGGGTTGAGAATGACTCCGGAATGCTCTTCGGCGTTCCTTCTGCTCCCGCTGGTCGTTGTGACCATGGCCATGTTGTATTTCCGGCCGTCGAATGCGAAGCGCCTGTTCTTTTCGCTCGGTATTTCCGCACTCGTCGTCGTACTGGTGAACCAGCTGCGCATTCTCACGATCGTCGGCCTGGTGCACTGGTTCGGCACCGACGAGGGCTACTACTGGGGCCACACGCTGCTCGGCTCGATGGTCAGCGTGTTCGGCGGCGCCGTCTCGATCGTCCTGTTCGTCTGGCTGGCCACCCGGAAGAAGAAGGCATGAGCGTCAAGGTCCTGCTGGCGATCACGCAGGCGTTCGCGCTCACGATGAGCGTGGCGTTCCTGGTGTACGTCGTGGTCATCGTGGTGCCGTACCTGCGCCGCAAGCCCGCGCCGGTCGGCGACCCCGCGGACTTCACGTGGCACTTCTTCGTCCCGTGCCGCGACGAGCAGACGGTCATCCGCGAGACGATCCGCTACCTGCGCACGACGTTCCGCAAGGCGCACGTCTGGGTCGTCGACGACGACTCGGAGGATCGCACCGCCCGCGTCGTCCGGATGCTGTGGCGGCGCCACGGCGGCTACGACCCGTACCTGCACCTGGTGCCGCGGGTGCGGCCCGAAGCCCGGACCGGCAAGGGGGACGCGCTCAACGCGGCCTACCGGGCCCTCAACGACTGGATGGGTTCGGACGCGTCGCGCGACGACGTCGTCGTGGTGGTCGTCGACGCCGACGGCCGCCCGGCCCCGAACTGCCTGGAGGTCTGCGCGGCGGACCACCTCTTCGGCGACCCGGAGATCGGCGCGGTCCAGCTCGACGTGTGGATGAGCAACGTCGAAACGCCGCCGCCGTCGCGCAACCCGGTCGGCCGCTGGTTCGGCCTGAAGCTCGCGCAGCTGCAGGACCTGGAGTTCCGGACGGCGATCGCGGCGATCCAGACCTCCCGCGGCTTCACCGGCACGATCTCCATGGGCGGCAACGGCCAGTTCACCCGGCTCACCGCCCTCGACTCCATCGCGGGCGACGCCGAGGAGCCGTGGCGCGGCTCGCTGCTGGAGGACTTCGAGCTCGGCGTCCACCTGCTGACGGCGGGCTGGCGCACCGGGTTCACCCCGGATTCCCATGTGGCGCAGGAGGGTCTGTACAGCCTGCGCCGGTTCCTGGTGCAGCGCACGCGCTGGGGCCAGGGCACCATGCAGTGCGCCCGCTACCTGCGCCGGATCTGGGATTCGCCGCACGTCAGCACGCTCGGCGCGGCGGAGATGATGTACTACCTCGCCCAGCCGTGGCTGCAGCTGCTCGGCTCGCTGCTGTACCCGATCCCGTTCATCCTGCTGGTGGTGAGCACCGCGGGCGACCCGGCGCAGATGTGGACGTGGTTCACCGGCGGCGCGTGGATCCTGTTCGCCATCTACGGCTCGTTCGGGCTGCTGCCGTTCCTCGTCTGGGGCCCGATCTACCAGCTGAAGTGCCTGCGCAGCCGGAACGTCCTGCGCGGCATCGGGCTGGGCTTCGCGTACGCGGCGTACATCTACACGTTCTACGTGACGTCGTGGCGCGCGCTCTTCCGGCTGGTCCGCGGCCGCAACGGCTGGGCGAAGACGCGGCGCAACACCGAGCAGGCGGCGGGGGCGAAGGTCGCGCTCGACGCTTGAGCTCTTACCCCCGGCGTGAGTTTCTGGTTAGGTTCTGACCGTCTGGCACCTGAACCCTGGGGGTTTATGCCCATGTCCCTCCCAAGATCGGCCGCGCTCATCGCCGCCGCCACGCTCCTGACCGGTCTGGCCGCCGCGCCGGCCCAAGCCGCCGCCGGTGACCAGCGGCAACGCGACTTCGCCGCCGCCGCGAGCGAGTTCGGCGTCCCCGAGAACGTCCTGCTCGGCGTCTCCTACCTGGAGTCCCGGTGGGACTTCAACGCCGGCACGCCCAGCACGTCCGCCGGCTACGGCCCGATGCACCTCACCGACGTGCGCGAGGCCGGGGTGGCGACCAGCCACCACGACGAAGGCACCGAGGACCCGCGCGGCGACGACGCGCGTCCGGCGCTGCACCCGCAGGCCGGGCCCGCCACGCCGCCGGCCGGGCTGCAGACCGTGGACGAGGCAGCGCAGCTCGTGGGCGAGGACGCCGCGACCCTGCGCACCGACGCGACCCAGAACATCCGCGGCGGCGCCGCCCTGCTCGCGAAGTACCACGCCGGCCAGAGCGGCTGGTACGACGCCGTCGCGCGGTACAGCGGATCCACCGGCGACGCCGCGCGGACGTTCGCCGACGAGGTCTTCGAGACCATGAAGAGCGGCATGTCCCGGACCACCGATGACGGCCAGCAGGTCACCCTCGCCGCGTCGCCGGACGTGCAGCTGCCGGCGCACAGCGGGAACCCGGCGGACGTCGAGTGCCCGCGGACCGTCGCCTGCGAGTCCGTCCCGGCGCCGTATGAGGAGCTGCCGAACGACGACTACGGCAACCACGACCTCGCGAACCGGCCCGAGAGCCAGAAGATCGACCACATCGTCATCCACGACACCGAGGGCTACTGGGACAGCGTCCTCAAGCTCGCCCAGGACCCGACGTACGTGAGCTGGCACTACACGATCCGCTCCACCGACGGCCTGATCGCGCAGCACGTGCCGACCAAGGACGTCGCCTGGCACGCGGGCAACTGGTACGTCAACGCGAAGTCCATCGGCATCGAGCACGAGGGCTTCGCCGCGAAGGGCACCTGGTACACCGAGGCGATGTACCGCTCGAGCGCGAAGCTCGTCGGCTACCTCGCGCGCAAGTACGGCATCCCGCTCGACCGCGCGCACATCATCGGCCACGACAACGTGCCGGGCACGATCCCGTCGACGATCAAGGGCATGCACTGGGACCCGGGACCGTACTGGGACTGGTCGCACTACTTCGACCTGCTGGGCGCGCCGCTCGGCGGGTTCGGGCTGCCGGGCTCGTCGCTGGTCACGATCGACCCGGACTTCGCGAAGAACCAGCCCGCGTTCACCGGCTGCGACAGCCCCGGGACCCCGTGCGCGCCGCGCGGCTCGGAAGCCGTGGTGCTGCACTCGGAGCCGAGTGAAGCTTCGCCGCTGCTGAAGGACATCGGCCTGCACACCGACGGCTCGGCGTCCACAATGGACGTTTCCGACGTGGGCAGCCGCGTCGCGACGGGGCAGCGGTACGCGGTCGCCGGCGTCAGCGGCGACTGGACGGCGATCTGGTACCTCGGCCAGAAGGGCTGGTTCCACAACCCGCGCGGGGCTCGCGTGGCCAAGCCGGCGATCGGCTGGGTCGTGACGCCGAAGCCGGGCCTGGCAACGGTGCCGGTGTACGGGCGCGCCTACCCGGAGCCGGAGGCCTACCCGGCGAACGTGCCGGTCCAGACCATCACCCCGCTGCCGTACACGTTGTCGGCGAGCCAGAAGTACTCGTCCGCCGGCACGGTCGGGTCCGAGTACTACTACGCGGTGACGTTCGACCTGGCCGACCATGTCGTGGTCAAGGGCAAGCTGAAGTACGTCCAGATCCAGTTCGGGCACCGGATCGCGTTCGTCAAGGCGGACGACGTCCGGGTGCTGCCGGCGTTCTAGCGGTGGTGGCGCCGGCGGGGTTCAGCTCGCGCCGGCGCCGCCCGGCCGGACGGCGCGGATGATCGCCGAGTGCAGCTTGCCGCCGACTTCGTGGGTGAACCGGACTTCGATGCTTGCCAGCCCGGCGTCGCGGAGCAGCGACCGATAGCGCTCGGCGGTGAGCGCGTCGCCGAGGCATTCGGCGGTGCCGGCCGCGCGTTCGGCGTCGGTGAGCGTGCCGGCGGCGACGATGTCGGTGATCCCGAGCCGCCCGCCGGGCCGCAGGACCCGGGCGATCTCGGCGAACACGGCCGGTTTGTCGGGCGAGAGCGTGATGACGCAGTTGGAGATGACGACGTCGACCGAGGCGTCCGGCAGCGGGATCCGTTCGATGGTGCCGTGGACGAACTCGGCGTTGGTGACACCGGCCCGCTCGGCGTGGCGCCGGGCGAGGGTGAGCATGTCGTCGGTGACGTCGAGGCCGATGGCGCGCCCGGCGGGGCCGACCCGCCGGGCGGAGAGCAGAACGTCGAGCCCGCCGCCGGAACCGAGGTCGAGCACGGTCTCCCCGGGCCGCAGGTCGGCGACGGCCACCGGGTTCCCGCAGCCGATGCTGGTCGCGGTCACCTCGGCGGGGACGTCTTCGCCGGCGTAGTGGACGGCACCGAGCCGCTCGGTGTCGGCGATCAGGCCGGCGTTTTCCCCGGCCAGCGCCCGGCGGGCGGCATCGGCGTATCGGTCGAGGCTCACGGGCACACCTCCGCGAAAGGGACGGCGGCACGCCCCATGACGACGTCGGCCGCGGTCGGGAAGCAGGACACGCAGCGCTCGTTGACCCGGTAGAGCCGGGCGGTGCCGCGTGGCTCGGCGAGCACGAACCGGGCTTCGGTGAGGACCTTGAGGTGGGCGGACACGGTGGACTGCCCGACGTCGACCTGCTCGACGATCTGCCCGACGGTCATCGGTGCGCCCGAGGAGGCCAGCAGGTTGAGGATCTGCACCCGGGTCGGATCGGCCAGGGCCCGGAACCACCCGGCGTAGGTCTCAGCGGTAGCACGGTCCAGCACGGCGGCCCCTTTCATCGTATATCGACGATAAACGATGAAGGGTCAGGCGACAACCAGCTCGGCGAGCAGGGCACGCACCCGGCGGTCGATCTCGTCCCGGATCGGCCGGACGTCCGCGGCGGACCGGCCGGCGGGGTCGTCGAGCTGCCAGTCGAGGTAGCGCTTGCCGGGGAAGACCGGGCAGGCGTCGCCGCAGCCCATGGTGATCACGACGTCGGCAGCTTCGACCGCGTCGGTGGTCAAGCGCTTGGGGAACTCGCGGGAGACGTCGATCCCGAGTTCGGCCATCACCGCGACCACGGCCGGGTCGACCTCGTTCGCGGGAGCCGACCCGGCGGAGCGGACCGCGACCCGGCCGGCGGCGTGGTGGTCCAGCAGCGCGGCGGCCATCTGCGAACGCCCGGCGTTGTGGACGCAGACGAACAGCACTTCGGGGGTGTTCACGGGGTGACCTCCACGCGGGCCGGGGTGAAGCGGCGCCGCAGCGCCAGGGACACGTACACGAGCGTGACGAGGACGGGTACTTCGATCAGCGGTCCGACGACCCCGGCCAGCGCTTGCCCGCTGGTCGCTCCGAACGTGGCGATGGCTACGGCGATGGCGAGTTCGAAGTTGTTGCCCGCAGCGGTGAACGCGAGCGTCGTGGTGCGCTCGTAGGACAGTCCGACGGCGCGACCGAAGGCGTAGGACCCGGCCCACATCAGTCCGAAATAGACCAGCAATGGCACCGCGATCCGGACCACGTCCAGCGGCCGTGCCGTGATCTGTTCTCCTTGCAGGGCAAAGAGAACCATGATGGTGAACAACAGCCCATACAGCGCGGCCGGGCCGAACCTCGGCAGGAACCGCGTCTCGTACCAGGCGCGGCCCTTGGCGCGTTCGCCGAGACGGCGGGTCAGGTACCCGGCCACCAGCGGGATGCCGAGGAAGATCAGCACGCTTTTCGCGATCTGCCACCCGGACACGGCGAGGTCGGCTTGGGGCAGGCCGAGCCGGCCGGGCAGGACCGAGAGGTAGAACCAGCCGAGCAGGCCGAACGCGATCACCTGGAACACCGAGTTCAGCGCGACCAGCACGGCCGCTGCCTCGCGGTCGCCGCACGCGAGGTCGTTCCAGATGACGACCATCGCGATGCAGCGGGCGAGCCCGACGATGATCAGCCCGGTCCGGTACTCCGGTAGATCGGGCAGCAGCAGCCAGGCCAAGGCGAACATCAGCGCCGGGCCGATCAGCCAGTTCAGCACCAGTGAGGGCCACAGCAGCCGCCGATCGGCGGTGACGGTGCCGAGCCGGTCATAGCGCACCTTCGCCAGGACCGGATACATCATCACCAGGAGGCCGAGGGCGATCGGCAGCGAGATCCCGTCGACCTGCACCGCGGACAAGGCGGTGTTCAAGCCGGGGATCCAGCGGCCGGCCAGCAGTCCGGCGACCATCGCGGCGGCGATCCACACGGGCAGGAACCGGTCCAGGGTGGACAGCTTGCCGACCACCCCGGCGTGCGTGTCGGTCATGCCGGGACGATCGCGTCGCCGGGGACCAGCACGGCCGAGAGGCGGGCCAGCACTTCGGGGTGGACGCGGTAGTAGACCCACGTGCCGCGTCGCTCGCCGGTGATCAGGCCGGACTCCCGCAGCACCTTGAGGTGGTGGGAGATGGTCGGGCCGGTCAGGTCGAACGCGTCGGTCAGGTCGCACACGCACGCCTCCCCGCCGGCGTGGGACGCGATCAGGGACAGCAGGCGCAGGCGGACCGGGTCGGCCATCGCCTTGAACAGCTTCGACAGCTCGAGGGCCTGGTCCTCGTTCAGCGGTTCACGGGCGAGCGGGGAGCAGCACGCGACGATCGGGAGCTGTTTCGGCATCTGTCTATCTTGACAGTCTTCTAAGTAGAGGGCAATCTAAGTCTTCTGTTTCGATGAATGTCTATTCAAGGAGGATCGTCATGTCACGGGTGCAGCTCGCGCTCCGGGTCGGAGACCTCGAGGGGTCGATCGACTTCTACTCGAAGCTGTTCGGGACCGAGCCGGCCAAGCTCCGGCCGGGGTACGCGAACTTCGCGATCGCCGAGCCGGCGCTCAAGCTCGTGCTGTTGGAGGGGGAGCCGGGGCAGGCGACGGTGATGGATCACCTCGGCGTCGAGGTCGAGTCGAGTGACCAGGTCGGCGAGGCGAGTCGGCGGCTGACCGGGGAGGGGCTGGAGACGCTGACCGAGGACGACACCACGTGCTGCTACGCCGTCCAGGACAAGGTGTGGGTGCACGGGCCTGGTCAGGAGCCTTGGGAGGTTTACACGGTCAAGGCGGATTCGCGGACTTTCGGCACGGACAGCGCGGCCCTCGCGGCGACGTGCTGTTCGACCGACGCCCCGGACGCCCGGCCGGAGGGCTGCTGCTCTTGATTTCGCTTGGGGCGGGGCGGCCCAGGGTCTTGCGGCCCCTCCTCCCGGCGTCGGCTGAAAGCCGCCGGTCAGGCCACCTCCGGGTGTGTTCCACACGCCGGTGACCACCCTCCTTGCACGACTGGCACTCACGTGGCTAGAGTGCTAATCGCACGGCCCGACAGCCCCGGCACCCGCGACGGCGGGGGTGGTAGAGCCGTAACCACATCCTGCCAACGCTTTCGACGACCGTGGAGGTCAACCCGGTGAGCGTGAACATCAAGCCGCTCGAGGACAAGATCGTTGTCCAGACGAGCGAGGCCGAGGAGACGACCGCTTCCGGCCTCGTCATCCCCGACACCGCCAAGGAGAAGCCCCAGGAGGGCAAGGTTCTGGCCGTGGGCCCGGGCCGGATCGACGACAAGGGCAACCGCGTCCCGCTGGACGTGAACGTCGGCGACGTCGTCATCTACTCGAAGTACGGCGGCACCGAGGTCAAGTACAACGGTGAGGACTACCTCATCCTGTCCGCCCGCGACGTGCTGGCCGTCATCAACTGACGTCCGCTCGCAGCGCATGACGCCCCGGGCCCCGCACAACGCCGGGGAGCGGGGCGTTTTTGCGTTCAGAGAAAGGTAAGCGGAACACGCTATGCCCAAGCAGATCAGTTTCGACGAGGACGCTCGTCGCGCGCTGGAGCGCGGGGTGAACAAGCTCGCCGACGCCGTCAAGGTCACCCTCGGCCCGCGTGGTCGCCACGTCGTGCTCGACAAGAAGTTCGGCGGCCCGACCATCACCCTCGACGGCGTGACCGTCGCCCGTGAGGTCGACCTCGACGACCCGTTCGAGAACCTCGGCGCGCAGCTCGCCAAGAGCGTCGCCACCAAGACCAACGACGTCGCCGGGGACGGCACCACCACCGCGACCGTGCTCGCGCAGTCGCTGGTGAAGGTCGGCCTGCGCAACGTCGCGGCCGGCGCCAACCCGACGTCGATCGGCCGCGGCATCGAGGCCGCCGCGGAGAAGGTCATCGAGGTCCTCAAGGCCAAGGCCACCCCGGTCAAGGGCCGCGAGAACATCGCCCAGGTCGGCACCGTGACCTCCCGTGACGCCAACATCGGCGCCCTGCTCGGCGAAGCCGTCGAGAAGGTCGGCGAAGACGGCGTCATCACCATCGAGGAGTCGTCGACCCTGGCGACCGAGCTGGTGATCACCGAGGGCGTCCAGTTCGACAAGGGCTTCCTCTCGGCGCACTTCGCGACCAACCCGGAGGAGCAGAAGGCGATCCTTGAGGACGCCTACATCCTGCTCGTCCGCGAGAAGGTCTCGTCGCTGGCCGAGCTGCTGCCGGTGCTCGAGAAGGTCGTCGAGGCCAAGAAGCCGCTGCTCATCATCGCCGAGGACGTCGACGGCGAGGCGCTGTCCACCCTCGTGGTGAACTCGCTGCGCAAGACGATCACCGCCGTCGCGGTCAAGGCGCCGTTCTTCGGCGACCGCCGCAAGGCGTTCCTGGACGACCTCGCGGTCGTCACCGGCGGCGAGGTCATCTCCGCGGAGATCGGCCGCAAGCTGGCCGACGTCGACCTCGGTGCGCTGGGCAAGGCCCGCCGGATCGTCGTCACCAAGGACGACACCACGATCGTCGACGGCGACGGCACCAAGGACGCCATCTCCGGGCGGGTCGCGCAGATCCGCAAGGAGATCGAGACGACCGACTCCGACTGGGACCGCGAGAAGCTGCAGGAGCGGCTCGCGAAGCTCGGCGGCGGCGTCGCGGTCATCAAGGTCGGCGCGGCCACCGAGACCGAGCTCAACGAGCGCAAGCACCGCATCGAGGACGCCGTGGCTTCGACCAAGGCGGCCGTCGAGGAGGGCATCCTGCCCGGCGGCGGTTCGGCGCTGGTGCACGCGGTCAAGGAGCTCGAGGGCGGTCTCGGCCTCGAGGGCGACGAAGCGACGGGTGTCCGCATCGTGCGCGACGCGCTGTCGGCGCCGCTGTTCTGGATCGCGACCAACGCGGGCCACGAGGGCGCGGTCATCGTCAACAAGGTCCGCGAGCAGGACTGGGGCCACGGCTTCAACGCGGCCACCGGCGAGCTCACCGACCTGCTGGCCGCCGGCATCGTCGACCCGGTCAAGGTGACCCGGTCCGCGGTGGCGAACGCCGCCTCGATCGCGCGTCTCGTGCTGACGACCGAGTCGTCGGTCGTCGAGAAGCCGGCCGAGGAAGAGCCCGCCGCGGCGGGCCACGGCCACTCGCACTGACGCTGGACACGAAAAGCGGGGCAGCACACGTGCTGCCCCGCTTTTCGTGTCTGAAGAGCACGAAGGGCGGCACCCCACCCGGTGCCGCCCTCCGAGGTCTGTGGGGCGCTCAGCCGCCGGACATGCTGAGCGTGCGTTTGTCGGACTTGATGAGGTGCTCCCGTTCGGACTCCGAGAGGCCGCCCCAGATGCCGTAGGGCTCGTGCACCGCCAGCGCGTGGCTGCGGCACATCTCGAGGACGGGGCAGCTCAGGCAGACCGCCTTCGCCCTGGCCTCCCGCCGTGCCCGCGCCGGGCCGCGCTCGCCGTCCGGGTGAAAGAAGGACGCGCTGTCCATCCCCCGGCACGACCCTTCGAGCTGCCAGTCCCACATGTCGGCGTTGGGTCCTGGGAGCCTGCGCGTGTCTGCCATCCTGACCGCCTCCGTCATTCGGTCGATGCCGCTAGCTGCTCTGCTGTGGTGCCGATACTCCATTCGGTGCAACGGCGGTAACGTTAGAAGCGCGCCAATAGTTGTTCAAGCGATCCGGCCCGATTCAGCCGTTAGGCATCCCCCGGATGTGTGAGCTGGGATTTCGCCTCCGGTTGCCGACCCCGCGGTCTGCCTGGATATTGAGCCTCGTGGGAGCTGGGTCGGGCACCGAAGAACCCACCCTGCCGGTGGCCTCGGTCGCCCGCCGGCTCGGGGTCGCGCCGTCCACCCTCCGAACCTGGGACCGCCGCTACGGGCTCGGCCCGAGCCGGCACACCGACGGCCGCCACCGCCGCTACGGCACCTCCGACATCGGCCGGCTCGAACTGATGCAGCGCGCGCTGCTGAGCGGTGCGTCGACGGCCGAGGCGGCGCGCTACGCCCTGGAGCAGATACCGCGCTCGGGGCCGCCGCAGCCATCGGAGCCGTCGGAGCCCGCCGACGCAGCCGCGGCCGACGACGGCCTGGAGGTCCGCTCCCGCCTGGCCCGCCGGCTGAGCACGGCGGCACTGGCGATGGACGTCGGCGCGGTCCAGCGGATGCTCGCGGACACGATCGCCGAGCTGGGCGTCCTCCCGGCGTGGACGGGCGTGATCGAGCCGGTCCTGTCGGCCCTGGGGGCGCGCTGGCGCGGCGCGAGCGCGGGCGCGGAGGTCGAGTACCTGCTGGCGGAGTGCGTATTCGCGGCGCTGGTCCGCGCGACCCCGGTGCTGGACGAGCCGCGCAACACGCGCCCGGTGCTGCTGGGCTGCGTCCCGGAGGAACGCGACAGCATGCCGATGTACGCGCTGGCGGCGTCCCTGGCCGGCCGGCGCATCGGGGCGCAGCTGTTCGGGGTCCCGCTGCCGGCGGAGGTGCTGGCGGTCGCGGTGCGCCGAAGCGCGCCGGCGGCGGTGGTCCTGTGGGCGCACCGGCGCGGGGTGGCGGACACGCGGCTGTTCGCGCGGGTGTCCCGGGGGAGGCAGCGGAGCCGGTTGTTCGCGTGCGGTCCGGGGTGGGACCCGGCGGGGCTGCCGGACCGGGTGGAGCTGCTGACGGACCTGCCGGGCGCGGCGGACCGCATCGAGCACGTCCTGGTCGGCGCGCTCCCGTAGCGAGCCCGGCCACTTCGATCATGTTTTTGTCGGTGGGACCCGCTACAAAGTACGGGTGCACGAACCCGCCCTCCGGGCCGCCGCGTTCGGGAGCGATCCGCTCCCGGATCCCGCCGTGCTGCGCGGTGGTGGCAGTGGCACCGGCAAGGAGCGCCTCCTCGCCGCCGTCGTGCTCGGCGCCCAGGGCCGGTACGCGGCCGCCGCCACCCTCCTGGACGGCCTCCGGCGCGAGAAAGACCCCGTCCTCGCCTCCCTGGCCGCCAGCACCCTCGGCGCCCACCGGCGGCAGCTGGGCGGCCACCGGCAGGCCCGTGCCTTCGACGGCGAGGCCTTCGCCAAGGTCGTCAGCGAGACGACCGAGCCCGACCCCGACGGCCTCGACGCCGCCGGCGCGCGGGCCGACGCCCTGCTCGGCCTGGCCGCCGACAACCTCGCCCTGGGGCGCCAGCGAGCCGCGCGCAGGCTGGCCGCCCGGGCCGCGGAGCAGCACGCTGGGTGGCGGGCCTGCGTCCGCGGGGGCTGGGTCGGCGCCGAGATCGAGCTCGCCGCAGGTCAGGGCGCCGCCGCCGTGCCGCACGCCGAGCGGGCTTTCGAAACCGCCGTCGCGCGGGGTGCGCGGCGGCACGCGGTGAAATCCGGGATTGTGCTGGCCGTCGCTCTGGGGGCGGCCGGGGGTCCCGATCACCGGAAGATTTCGGACGGTCTTGTCGGAAACGCAATGGCGACCGCCGAGGAATGCGAACTGCTTTCACTTTTGTGGCCGGCCGCGCTCGTCATGGCCGATCTGCGCCCAGGACACGCCGAGGAGTATCGATTCAGAGTGGCAGAGGTGTTGCACGCAGTGTTACGAAGCGCAGATCCTTGCGGGAGGAGGATCGCGGGGGAATCGCCATGGGTCCCCGCCCCGGGTGGTTGAGCCGTCGGAATGGGGTGTTCCGGCATCCGGGCTAAGAAACTTCAAAAAAAGCCACCGGATCGTGTCAAGGTTCGGGCTAAAGCGTCCGATAGGGGAAGTGGAATGTCACCCGGCTGCAGGAAGGAAACCCCGTGACGACGGTCTTGATCTGCGACGACCGACGCAGTGTCCGTGAAGGGCTCACCCGAGTGATGTCCGCGGTCCCTGGGGTCAGTCGCATCGACTGCGTAGCGCACGGTGACGAGCTGCTGGCCCGGTACTCCCGTCAGCCCGTCGACGTCGTGCTGGTCGGGACGCAACGCGCGGTCCCGACAGGTGTCGAAGCCACTCGACGGCTCGTCTCCGCGAACCCCCAGGCGAATGTCATCGTCTTCGGCGCCCCGGACGACGCGGGCAGCATCGCCGCCGCGATCGCCGGCGGTGCCCGCGGCTACCTCCGCTGGGACGCGTCCCGGCCGGAGCTGGTCGCCGCGCTGGCCCACACCCTGGCGAGCACCTCGGTGCCCGCGCCCCGTCAGCCGTCCGACCCGGGCGTCCAGCTGACCGAGCGCGAGCTTCAGGTGCTCCGCGGGATGAGCCAGGGCAAGAGCAACGGCCAGATCGGCCGCGAGCTCTACCTGTCCGAGGACACGGTGAAGACCCATGCCCGGCGGTTGTTCCGGAAGCTCGGCGTGCGCGACCGCGCGCAGGCCGTGGCCCACGGCTTCCGCCGCGGCCTGGTCAGCTGACCCGTCGCTCTCCCCGTTCCTGACACGGCCGGTTTACAGGTGACGACGGGCCAGGGCGAATCCGCCCTGGCCCGTACCTGTGTGGTCCCCATCACACTCCGGCGCCCACTCGGGCAGCCCCCGGGACGGCATCCCGTCCCGGCACCCGTCCCTCCGACGGATCTCGTACCCGTGACGCCGCTCGCTCGTTGAATCGGCGAAGAAGCACACGGGTCCGCACGACAATCCGTATTTCCGCGCCTCGCGGGGCCGCGGCACGCCCGGAAGCACCGCGCGCGCCGCTCCGCCGGGGGCCGCGGGTACGGTAGCGGTCTCCGGTACGCGGTGGAGGCGACCACGGGCCGGGTTCTTTGCACACCTACGCGTAACACTGGGACTGTTGTCTGCGATGGCCAATGTGGGGGATGGACTGGATGAACCGGTCGCCGCTGCTGTCGAGGGAGATCCCCAGGCAGTGGAGCGGCTGCTGGCTGCTATCCGTCCACTGGTAGTGCGGTATTGCCGCGCTCGGGTTGGCAGGCAGGAGCGATCGTTCGCTTCGGCGGACGACGTTGCGCAGGAGGTGTGTCTCGCGGTGCTAACGGCATTGCCCTCGTACCGCGACCAAGGCCGCCCTTTTCTGGCGTTCGTCTACGGGATCGCCCAGCACAAGGTGGCCGACGCGCACCGCGCGGCGGCGCGCAACCGGGCCGAACCGGTGGCCGAGATCCCCGACGAGGTCGAAGGCGGGGTCGGTCCCGAGCAGCGGGCGCTGCAAGGTGAGCTGAACGAGCGGATGTCCCAGTTGTTGCAGGTGCTGCCGGACAAGCAGCGGGAGATCGTGGTGTTGCGCGTGGTCGTCGGTCTGTCGGCGGAGGAGACCGCGGACGCGGTCGGCTCCACGCCCGGCGCCGTCCGCGTCGCCCAGCACCGCGCCCTCGCGCGGCTGAGAAAGGTCCTGGCCGCGGAGGAGGTGATCTGAGTGACCGGTCACGAGAAGGGTTACGAGCCCGACGACGTGTTCGGTAGTGGCTTGTCGTCGTCGGAGGCGGAGTTCGCCGCCGACCTGTCGGCCGTACAGGCAGACGACGCGCTGCTCGACGCGCTGGGCGGGTCCGACCCGGCCCTGGCCGACGGCCTCGGCGACCAGGAGCTCAACGCGTTGCTGGTGGCGTGGCGAAGAGACATCGACAGCGAGCCATTGGCCGAGCTGGTCGACGTCGACACCGCAGTGCGGACCGTCACCACCGCGAGTCTCGCGAAGCAGCACGCCTCGAGCGGACGCCGCCGCAGGCTGCTCGTCCCGGTCGCCGTCGCCGCCGCCGTGCTGGCGATCGCGTTCACCGGCACCGGGCTGGCCGCGCGCTCCGCGCAACCGGGCGACACCCTCTGGGGCCTGGCGAAGGTCCTCTACTCCGATCACACCCGCTCGGTCGAGGCCGCCGCGAACGCGAAGCTCGACCTCGAGAAGGCGAACCTGGCCATCGCGGGCGGCAACCTCGACGCCGCGCGCGAGGCCCTCGACGCGGCGCAGGCCGCGCTGTCGCAGGTCAGCGACGAAGACAACCGTGACCAGCTCATGGAGCAGCACCGGCAGCTCGCCGCGCAGCTGACCAACCCGGAGGCGCCGGTCCAGGGCCCGACCCAGACCTCGTCGCCGCAGAAGCCGCCGGGCGTCACGGCGACGCAGATCCCGCCGGCCGGCTCGGCGACGTCGATCCCGGGCAGCGGCAGCGGCACCACCAGCCTGCCGGGCACCGGGACGCCGACCCCGACGCCCCCGCCGCCGACCACGACCCCGCCGCCGCCGACCACCGAGATCCCGCCGACCACGACGGCCGCGAGCGGCAATGACCCCGGCACGAACACCGGGCGCAGCGAGTCGTCCGTCGGCGGTCAGAGCGTCGAAGGGCAGTAGGACCACAGCGAAAAGGCCCCTGGTGAGAAAACTCACCAGGGGCCTTTTTCACGGCTCTGTCAGTGGAGTCAGTAGGCGCTTTCGTTGGCCGTCACGCCGTCGGCGAAGCCCCGGCAGTAGTCCCAGCTCACGTAGTCGCCGGGGTTCGGGTCGTAGGCCGGCTCGTGCGGGCGCATCCGCCCGTCGGCCAGCAGCTGCTCCAGGCTGGCCCGCAGCAGGTGCCAGTCGTGGTAGTGCGGTTCGTCGCACTCACCGCAGTCCACGACGATCCCGCGGACCCCGCGGGGCTCGAGGAGCGCCTGGTAGACGGCCAGATCGGAGAGGTCGGCCAGCAGCTCGGTGCGTTCGGAATCGCTGATCGGCTCGTCCAGCCGGTCCTCGGGGTCTCCGAAAGCGCGGGCCGGGTCGTCCGGGTCGTCCGCGAACGGGTCTGGAGGCAGGACATCGTGCGCCACGGCCTGCACGGTACCGGGCGGCCCCGGCGGCTCGCCCACCACCCGGGGCGGGGGCGGGCGCCGGATATCATGAGGGGAAGGCTCCGAGTCGCCACAGCGACACGCTCATCCCGCGCCAGGAAGGCCCTTCACCCGCTATGACCAGCGACGGCATCACCGCCCCCGTTCCGGCCAAGTTCGCCATGCTCGGCCTGACTTTCGACGACGTGCTGCTGCTGCCCGCGGAATCGGACGTGGTCCCCAGCGCGGTCGACACCAGCGCCCGGCTGACCCGCAACATCACCCTCGGCATCCCGCTGGTGTCCGCCGCGATGGACACCGTCACCGAGGCGCGGATGGCGATCGCCATGGCCCGCCAGGGCGGCATCGGCGTCCTCCAGCGCAACCTGCCGATCGACGAGCAGGCGGCCGCCGTCGAGGTGGTCAAGCGCTCCGAGGCCGGCATGGTCACCGACCCGGTCACCTGCGCGCCCGACGCCACCCTGGCCGAGGTCGACGCGCTGTGCGCGAAGTTCCGCATCTCCGGGGTGCCGGTCACCGACGCGTCCGGCGCGCTGGTGGGCATCATCACCAACCGCGACATGCGGTTCGAGGTCGACCACAGCCGCCCGGTCTCCGAGGTCATGACGAAGGCACCGCTGATCACCGCGCAGGTCGGCGTCTCGGCGGACGCTGCGCTGGGCCTGCTGCGCCGCCACAAGATCGAGAAGCTGCCGATCGTGGACGGCGCGGGCAAGCTGCGCGGCCTGATCACCGTCAAGGACTTCGTGAAGACCGAGCAGTACCCGCGGGCGACCAAGGACCCGGACGGCCGCCTCATCGTCGGTGCCGCGGTCGGCGTCGGCGTGGACGGCCACAAGCGCGCGATGGCGCTGGCCGACGCGGGCGTCGACGTGCTGATGGTCGACACGGCGCACGGCCACTCCCGCGCGGTCGTCGACACGGTCTCGCTGCTGAAGAAGGAGCTCGGCGACGCGGTCGACATCGTCGGCGGCAACGTCGCGACGCGCGCGGGCGCGCAGGCGCTGGTCGACGCGGGTGCGGACGGCGTCAAGGTCGGTGTCGGCCCGGGCTCGATCTGCACGACCCGCGTGGTCGCCGGCGTCGGCGTGCCGCAGATCTCGGCGATCTACGAAGCCGACCAGGCGTGTCGGCCGGCCGGCATCCCGGTGATCGGCGACGGCGGCATCCAGTACTCGGGTGACATCGCGAAGGCCATCGCGGCCGGCGCGTCCACCGTGATGCTGGGCAGCCTGCTGGCCGGCACGGCGGAGGCTCCCGGTGACCTGATCCTGGTCAACGGGAAGCAGTTCAAGACCTACCGCGGCATGGGCTCGCTGGGCGCGATGCAGTCGCGGGGCGAGGCCAAGTCGTACTCGAAGGACCGCTACGCCCAGGACGACGTGCTGTCGGACGACAAGCTGGTGCCGGAGGGCATCGAGGGCCGGATCCCGTTCCGCGGACCGCTCGCCAACGTCGTGCACCAGCTGGTCGGCGGCCTTCGTTCGGGCATGGGCTTCACCGGCTCGGAGACGATCCCGCAGCTGCAGGAGGCCCAGCTGGTCCGGATCACCGCGGCCGGGCTCAAGGAGAGCCACCCGCACGACATCACGATGACCGTCGAGGCGCCCAACTACACCACCCGCTAGCTCCGGTGCCGGACCGTCGAGGCGCCCACTGCGACATGACCCGGTAGTCCGCCCCTTCGGTCGTTCCGGACCCTGGTCATGGGCCGCGAAGCTCGGCCCATGACCAGGATTTCCCGAAGGACGATGGTGGCCGCGTCGGCGGACTCAGCCCCTCCGCCGGCCCAAGCGCAGTCGCCCCGGTGAGCTGTGGAAGCGCACCGTTCGGCGACCGGGACGCCGAACGGGAGATCGAAGGCCTGCGCGCCGGCTACGAAAAGCAGTTCCAGCAGGAGTCGGTACTGCGTTCGGACTCCGTGGAGAAGGTCTCCTTCTGAGTTCTCGTGACCTAGCGTGCTTACGGTAATCGGTCTATCGCCTTGCGTACCCGTCGTGGTGTGCACTGAAGGGCATGACGGTCGGCCGCTTCACGCAAGTGCTGCGCAAGGTCTTCTTCACGGCCGTCGCGCTCGTGTCGCTGTTCCTCGGTGGCGTCGTCTGCCTCATGTGCCAGGTGCTGGCCGGCCGCGACGCGCCCACCTACCGCACCGAAGGGCACGTCGTGTCCCACGAGCGGGGCGCGCTCCCGGTCGGCGGCGACGGGGGCGAGGTCAGCCACACGATCGCGGTCGACGCGGGCAACCGGCGCTACCGCGTCACGGCCCTCGACCCGGGCCTCGACCTGCCCGTCGGGCTGCCGGTGGCCCTCGACGTGTCGCGGGCGGACGGCAGCATCGCCTACCTGCACGCCGGCGGCGCCGTGATCGACCTGCGGGCCGGCGTGGTGCGGCCGGTGCTGCTGATCTGCGCCGCCCTGCTCGCGCTGGGCGCGGTGTACTTCGGCGCGGTCCGGCTGCACGTCTACCCACCGGTCGCGACCTGGCTGGCCCTCGCCCTGGGGGCGTTGCTGGCGCCGGTCGCCGTCTTCGTGCGGGTGTGACGTGTCCGGGAGGCTCGTCGCTTCCGCGGTGAGCTCGGCTCTCGCCGGAGCCGCGCTGGCCTTCGGGACGTTCGGGGTCCTCGACGCGGGCGGACCGGCCGAGCGGGAAGAAGCCACCGTCGAGACCCGGGGCCAGCACGACTCGAGTTCGACGGGTCACCAGTACGACCTCGTCCTCCGCACGGCGTCCGGTGAGCGCTTCGAGGTCAGCTCCGCCGACGCGAGCCTCGACCTGGAACCGGGATCGCCGGTTCGGCTGGAGGTGTCCGAGGTCGGGCACTCGGCCCAGGCCGTGGAGACCGCCGGCCACCGGGTGGAGACCGGGAATTCGCCCGTCGGCCTCGGCATCGTCGCGGTGGTGATCGCGGCCATGGCGCTCCTCTTCACGCTGATCTGTGCCGGGGGAGCGGACCGGCCCGCACCGGCCGCCTTGACCGCGACGGCGGGGTTCCTGGCGGGCGCACTGCCCGTGTTACTGCTGTTCTAACCCCCGTGCGCGAGTCACCCACGCGGACTAGCGACAATGGGGCACGGCAGATTGTCGTCGTCGGAGGAGGCTTCACGTGCGGGACCTGGTCGAGATCGGGATGGGCCGCACCGCGCGGCGGGCGTATGACCTCGACGACGTCGAGATCGTGCCGTCGCGGCGGACCCGGTCGTCTTCGGTGGTGTCCACCTCCTGGCAGATCGACGCCTACCGCTTCGACCTGCCGCTCGTCACGCACCCGACGGACGCGATCGTCTCGCCGGGCACCGCGGTCGCCGTCGGTGAGCTGGGCGGCCTGGGCGTGCTGAACGCCGAAGGGCTCTGGGCGCGGCACGCGAACGTCGAGGACGCCATCTTCCAGCTGGTCCGCGCGGCCGAGGACCTCGAGGACCCGACCGCGGTCGGGCGCGTGCTGCAGGAGCTGCACGCCGCGCCGATCCGGCTCGACCTGCTGTCCGAGGCCATCAAGACCGTCCGCGAGTCCGGCGTCACGGTGGCCGCGCGCGTCAGCCCGCAGCACGCCGCCGAGCTGACGCCGGACCTGATCGCGGCCGGTGTCGAGATCCTCGTCGTGCAGGGCACGATCATCTCCGCCGAGCACGTCCAGCGCGACGCCGAGCCGCTGAACCTCAAGGAGTTCATCGGCCGCCTCGACGTCCCGGTGATCGCCGGCGGCGTCAGCGACTACCGCACGGCGATGCACCTCATGCGCACCGGCGCCGCGGGGGTCATCGTCGGCCACGGCTACACGCCCGGCGTCACCAGCACCGACCGCGTTCTCGGCATCGGCGTCCCGATGGCCACGGCGATCATCGACGCCGCGGCCGCCCGCCGCGACTACCTCGACGAGACCGGCGGCCGGTACGTGCACGTGCTCGCCGACGGCGGCATGACGGTGTCGGGTGACATCGCGAAGGCCATCGCGTGCGGCGCGGACGCCGTCATGCTCGGCTCCCCGCTGGCCGCCGCGTCGGACGCGCCCGGGCAGGGCCTGTACTGGACGGCGGCGGCCGCGCACCCGTCGCTGCCGCGCTCGCGCGTGGCGGCCGGGCCGGACTACGCCGTCGACCTCAAGACCCTGCTGTTCGGGCCGTCGTCCGACGCGGAAGGCGTCGTGAACCTCTTCGGGGCGCTTCGCCGGGCGATGGCGAAGACGGGCTACTCGGACCTCAAGGAGTTCCAGCGGGTGGGCCTCACCGTCCGGCGGTGAGGTGCCCGAGGAACGCGGCGAAAGCGGTCGCGGAGTAGACGAGGATCGGGCGGGGCACCGGCTGCTTGGTGTCCCGCACCCCGACCACGCCGGGGCCCGTGCCGATCTCGACGCAGGCGTTCTCCTCGAAGTGGCTGTGGCTCGACTTGCGCCAACCGGTGAGCGTTCGTGGGCTCATCGTGGTGCCTCCAGGGATCGTGTCCCGCTCAGCGGTGATTCGCCGACGTGGACATCGAACACCCAGATAAATACCCACTGTTGTCCTCCGACAAGCGTCCAGAAGGGTGACTGGCCAGTAACTTACCTCTGGTCAGAACCTGGACCCCGGGTTACGCTCAAGGTGTGACTGCCAGTAACACCACCACCAGAGCGGGTGGCCCCGACTACGACGTCGTCGTGGTGGGGTCGGGGTTCGGCGGCAGCGTCGCGGCGCTGCGGCTCACCGAGAAGGGCTACCGCGTAGCCGTCGTCGAGGCCGGACGCAGGTTCGCCGACGACGAGTTCGCGAAGACGTCGTGGGACCTCAAGCGCTACCTTTGGGCACCGCAGGTCGGCTGCTACGGGATCCAGCGCATCCACATGCTCAACGACGTCATGGTGCTGGCGGGCGCCGGTGTCGGCGGCGGTTCGCTGGTCTACGCGAACACGCTGTACCGGCCGCTCAAGCCGTTCTACCGCGACAAGCAGTGGTCCCACATCACCGACTGGGAAGCCGAGCTCGCGCCGCACTACGACCAGGCGAGCCGGATGCTGGGCGTCGTCACAAACCCGTCGGTCACGCCGTCGGACGTCGTGATGCGCGACGTCGCGAAGGACATGGGCGTCGCCGATTCGTTCCACCCGACCCCGGTCGGCGTGTACTTCGGCAAGCCGGGGGAGAACGCGAAGGACCCCTACTTCGGGGGCGCCGGACCGGCGCGCACCGGCTGCACCGAGTGCGGCTCGTGTATGACCGGCTGCCGCGTCGGGGCGAAGAACACGCTGGTCAAGAACTACCTGTACCTGGCCGAGCAGGACGGCGCGAAGGTCATCCCGCTGACGACCGTGACGTCCGTGCGGCCCGTCGACGGCGGTTACGAAGTCGACCTGAAGAAGACCGGCACCACGTCGAAGAAGTTCCGGACGACGATCACGGCCGAAAAGGTCGTCTTCGCCGCGGGCACGTGGGGCACGCAGAACCTGCTGCACAAGTTGAAGGACACGGGCACGCTGCCCAAGCTGTCGCGCCGTCTGGGCGAGCTGACGCGCACGAACTCCGAGGCGATCATCGGCGCGGCCCGCACAGACGTCGACGAGAGCCGCAACTTCAGCCGCGGCGTCGCGATCACTTCGTCGATCCACCCGGACGAGAACACCCACATCGAGCCGGTCCGCTACGGCAAGGGCAGCAACGCGATGAGCCTGCTGCAGACGATCGCGACCGACGGCGCTTCGCCGGTCCCGCGCTGGCGCCAGGCCGTCAGCTTCATGGTCAAGCACCCGGTCCAGGCGGCGAAGCTGCTCAACGGCTACCGCTGGTCCGAGCGCACGGTGATCCTGCTGGTGATGCAGAGCCTCGACAACTCGATCACGACGTACACGAAGCCCGGGTTGTTCGGCCGCCGCAAGTACACGTCGAAGCAGGGCCACGGCGAACCGAACCCGAGCTTCATCCCGGCGGGGCACGAGGCGAACGAGCGCACGGCCGACCGCATCGGCGGCATCGCCGGCGGCACGTGGGGCGAGATCTTCGACATCCCCCTGACGGCCCACTTCATCGGCGGCGTCCCGATCGGTTCGACGGCCGAGGAGGGCGTGATCGACCCGTACCACCGGGTGTTCGGCTACCCGGGCCTGTCGGTGGTGGACGGCGCGGCGATCACGGCCAACCTGGGCGTGAACCCGTCGTTGACGATCACGGCCCAGGCGGAGCGGGCGTTCTCGCTGTGGCCGAACAAGGGGGAGGTGGACCAGCGGCCGGCGCAGGAGGCGTCGTACGTCCGGCTGGAGCCGGTGGCGCCGAAGAACCCCGCCGTGCCCGCGGATGCCCCGGCGGCGCTGCGCCGGTCCTAAGATCGGGGCCGTGACGGCATCCGAGAAGGCGCACGCGCTGCTCGACGGGGTACGGAAGCTCGATGACGAATGGGCGCGGGCCATCGGTGGCCTCGGCGAACCCGAACTGCGCGCCCCCAGCGCGTTGCCCCGGTGGTCGCGCGCGCACGTCCTCGCGCACGTCGCCCGCAACGCCGATGGGCTGCAGAACCTCCTGACCTGGGCGAACACCGGGGTCGAGACGCCGATGTACGCCAGCGCCGAGGCCCGCGAGGCCGACATCGAGGCCGGGTCCCAGCACCCGGCCGGTGACCTGCTGGCCGACTTCGTCGCCTCCGCCGGGCGCTTCGAGCAGTACGCCGGCGCCATGCCGGACGACGCCTGGGCGCGCGAAGCCCGCAACCGGCAGGGCGATCCCGTCACCGGGGTCGTCGTCGCGCGGATGCGGTTGTCCGAGCTCACCATCCACCTCGCCGACCTCGACCGCGGCTACGACCTCGACCGCGTGCTCGGCCTGCTCGGGCCGCTCGCCGACGACGTCGTGCAGCACGCCATCAGCTCCCGGGCCGCGCACCTCCCCGCGTTGCGCCTGGTCGCGGACGGCTCCGAGTGGACGATGGGCGCCGCCCCCGGCGCCACGGTCCGCGGCACCGGCGGGCAGCTGCTCGCGTGGCTCAGCGGCCGCTCCGACGGCGCTGACCTCGACAGGGCCGTTCCTCGCATCCCCGCCTGGGGCTGAACTGACTCCGGCCGTCCTCCGTGTAGTGATCAGGGGCGCGGAGGCCGGCGTCCGGCCCTGCTGTGCCCCTGTTTACCGATCCGACCACAGTCACGGCCGAAGATTTCGCAGCAACGGTCGCGTGCCGCTCGCGGGGCGGCCTACTTCTGGCCGGATCAGTAAACTGAGCCTCTTCCGGCAGCGAGGAGTCCGATGTGGACAGCGTGAACCGCAGGGCGTTCCTCCGGATCACGGGCGTCTCGGCGGCCGGTGCCGTCGCCGCCGCGTGCGGGCCGGGCAGTCCCACGGCGCCCGCCGCTTCGACGAGCGCCCAGCCGCCGGCGACGTCCGCGCCGCCCGCCACGCGGCTGCCCACCGGCCCGCCGAACTGGGACGACCTGCGCGGCAAGCTGTCCGGCGGCCTCCTGCGTCCCGGCTCCGAGGGCTACGACACCGCCAAGCGCGCCTTCAACCCGCTCTTCGACGGCAACAACCCGGTGGCGGTGGCGACGGCGACGAGCGCCAAGGACGTCCAAGCCTGCGTCCAGGCCTGCGCCGGGCGGCTCACGCTCGCCGCGCGCAGCGGCGGCCACAGCTACGCCGGCTACTCCGTCCCCGAGAGCGGCCTGGTCATCGACGTCTCCGGCATGAACAAGGTGGACATCCAGGGCACCCAGGCGGTGATCGGCGCCGGCGCGAAGCTGAAGGACGTCTACGCCGGGTTGGCGGCCGCCGGGCGCGCGCTGCCGGCCGGCTCCTGCCCGACGGTCGGGGTCGCCGGGCTGACCCTCGGCGGCGGCATCGGCGTGCTGTCCCGCAAGTACGGCCTGACCTGCGACCACCTGAGCTCCGCGCAGGTCGTCACCGCCGACGGCAAGCTGCTGACGGCGTCCGCGAGCTCCGAGCCCGACCTGTTCTGGGCGCTGCGCGGCGGGGGCGGCGGCAACTTCGGCGTCGTCACCGAGTTCACCTTCGACACCGACCCGGCGCCGAACCTGACGGTGTTCTCGCTGCACTTCCCGGCCGGTTCGGCGGCCGACGTGCTCGGCGCGTGGCAGCAGTGGATCGCCGCGATGCCGCCGGAGCTGTGGGCGAACATCGTGATCTCCGGTGGCTCGCCGGTGCAGTGCCGCGTCGGCGGCTGCTACGTCGGCGCCCCCTCCGGGCTCAACACCCTGCTCAACAACTTGACCTCGAACGCCGGCGCGCGGCCGACCCAGCGCACGGTGAAGGCCCTCGACTACCTCGGCGCGATGAACTACTTCTCCGGCAGCTCGGCCCGGCAGTCGTTCGTCGCGTCGTCGCGGATCATCACGAGCCCGGTCGACCCGGCGAAGGTCGTCGCGCTCGCCGAGGGCCACGCGGGCATGGACCTGCTCATCGACGGGCTCGGCGGCAAGGTCGGCGAGCCGGCGAAGGACGCGACGGCGTTCTGGCACCGCGACGCGCTGGCGAGCGTCCAGATCTACGCGCCGGCGACGGCGAAGACCCGGACGAAGGTGGCGCAGTCGGTCGGCGACGTCGCCGCGGGCCTCGCGGCGGCCGGCGCGGGCGGCGGGTACGTCAACTACATCGACCCCACCCTGCCCGACTGGAAGGCCGCCTACTACGGCGACAACGCGAAGCGGCTGTCGGACGTCGCGAAGAAGTACGACCCCTACAACGTCTTCCGGTTCGGGCAGGGCGTGGTCGCCTAGAGGTCGATGCCGGTGAAGACCGTGACGCGTTCTTCGGTCAGGTCGTGCATCGCCGCGAGGACGCCTTCGCGGCCGACGCCGGAGCCCTTCACGCCGCCGTAGGGCATCTGGTCGGCCCGGTAGGACGGGACGTCGCCGATGATCACCCCGCCGACCTCCAGCTCCGCCGAGGCGTGGAACGCCAGCTGGACGTCGGTCGTGAAGACGCCGGCCTGCAGGCCGTACGCGGATTCGTTGACCGCGCGGAAGGCGTCGTCCACACCGTCCACAACGGACACCGCGAGCACCGGCCCGAAGATCTCCTCGGCCCACGCCTTGGTGTCCGGCGGGACGTCGGTGAGCAGGGTCGGCGCGACGGTCGCGCCTTCGCGAGTGCCGCCGGTGAGCACCTTCGCGCCCGCCTGCACGGCTTCGTCGACCCACGCGACGATCCGCTCGGCGGCGGCTTCGTCGACGACCGGGCCGACGTCGGTGTTGCGGTCGTACGGGTCGCCCGTCCGCTGGGCTTCGACGGCCTCCACGAGCGCGGGGACGAACTCGTCCGCGACGGCGGCGTCGACGATCACCCGCTGCACGGCGATGCAGGACTGCCCGGCCTGGTAGTTGCCGAAGGTGGCGATGCGGTGCGCGGCGCCCTCGGGGTCGGGCCAGTCGCGCAGCACGACGGCGGCCGCGTTGCCGCCGAGCTCCAGCACGACGTGCTTGCGTGGCGCGGCGTCCTTCAACGACCAGCCGACCGGACCCGAGCCGGTGAACGACACGACGGGCAGCCGCGGGTCGGCGACCAGCCGCTGAGTTTCCTCGTTTCCCAGCGGCAGCACGGAAAACGAGCCTGCCGGCAGGTCCGTCTCGGCCAGGATCTCGCCGAGGATCAACGACGACAACGGCGTCCGCGGCGCGGGTTTGACGATGATCGGCGCGCCGATCGCCAGCGACGGTGCGACCTTGTGCGCCACCAGGTTGAGCGGGAAGTTGAACGGCGCGATGCCGAGCACCGGTCCGCGCGGGACGCGGCGGGTCAGCGCCAGCCGCGCTTCGCCCGCCGGGTCCGTGTCGAGGCGCTGGACGTCGCCGCTGAACCGGCGGGCCTCCTCGGCGGCGATGCGGAACACCGACACCGCGCGCTTCACCTCGGCCTCGGCCCACTTGAGCGGCTTGCCGTTCTCGGCGGTGATGACCTCGGCGATCTCCTCGGCGCGGCCGGCGAGCACGCGCGAGACGTGGTCGAGCGCGCCGGCGCGGACGTGCGCCGGCGTACTGCGGAATTCGCGGGCGACCGAGACGGCGGCGGTGACCGCGCGCTCGACCTGCTCCGGCCCGGGCACGGCGACCGTGGCGACCTCGCTGCCGTCGTACGGGTGGTGCACGACGAGGGTGGTGGCGCCCGGTTCCGGGCGGCCGGCGATCCAGGCGGGGCGCGGCTCGGGGGTGATCATGTCCATGCGTACCAACGTAATCCGAGTGGGGGACTCGCCGCCGGACCCCCACCCGGACGGGTCACGGCTTGATGAGCACCTTCAGCGCTTCCCGGCCGGCCATCGCGCGGTAGCCGTCCGGCACGCCTTCGACGTCGATGGTCCGGTCGAAGACCCGGCCGGGCTGGTACTTGCCGTCGAGGACGTCCGGCAACAGTTCGGGGATGTAGTGCCGCGCGGGCGCGACCCCGCCGGTGATGGTGACGTTGCGGCGGAACACACCCACGCCGGCGGGTGCGTCCTCGTACTGCGGCAGCCCGACGCGGCTGACCGCGCCGCCCGCGCGCACGGCCCCGATGCCCATCTCGAACGCGCCGAGCGTGCCGACGCACTCGAGGACGGCGTGCGTGCCGCGGCCGTTCGTCAGCTCGCGCACCTTCTCGACACCCTCTTCGCCGCGCTCGGCGACGACGTCGGTCGCGCCGAACTCGCGCCCGAGGTCGGTACGGGCCCGGTGCCGGCCCATCAGGATGATCCGGTCGGCGCCCAGGCGCTTCGCCGCGAGGACGGCGGAAAGCCCGACCGCGCCGTCGCCGATCACGGTGACGTTCTGGCCTTCGCTCACCCGCGCCTTCACCGCGGCGTGGTGGCCGGTCGAAAAGACGTCCGAGAGCGTCAGCAGGGACGCGAGCAGGTCGTCGTCCTCGGTGTGCGGGAGCTTGACGAGCGTGCCGTCGGCCTGCGGGACGCGCACGGCCTCGCCCTGGCCGCCGTCGACGCCCTTCGCGCCCCAGCCGCCGCCGTGCAGGCACGACGTGTGCAGGCCTTCGCGGCAGAACTCGCAGGTGTTGTCGGACCAGACGAACGGCGCGACGGCGAGGTCGCCCTTCTTCACGGTCGTGACGTCGGCGCCGGTCTCCTCGACGATCCCGAGGAACTCGTGCCCGATCCGGCGGCCGTGCTCGCGCGGCGGCATGTCCGCGTACGGCCAGAGGTCGCTGCCGCAGATGCACGACCGCACGACCCGCAGGACGACGTCGGTCGGCTCCACCAGCTCGGGGTCCGGGACGGTCTCGACCCGCACGTCGCCGGCACCGTAGATGACTGTCGCTCGCATGCTGGGGCCTTCCCGTGGGGGTTCGTGACAAACGTCGGGGGTGCGACGGCGGTGACGCGCCTAGATTTTCGTCCATGACCACGCGCACCGCATCCCGCAACCCGTTCGCGGCCCTCGCCCCGGTGCGCCGCCGCCCGTACCTGACCGCGGTGGTGTTCCTGGTGACGCTGGCGTGCGGGATCGCCCAGCTCGCGGACCGCGGGCTGTACGACCACGTCGTCCGCGACGCGGCCCGCATCGACGCGGGCGAGTGGTACCGCCTGGTGACGGGCATGTTCTTCCAGGACGGCTGGGCCTTCGGCCTGACGTCGAACCTCGTCTGGCTCGCGGTGTTCGGCACGCTCGCCGAGCGCGTGTTCGGCCGGGTCCGCTGGCTCGTCCTGTACTTCGGCTGCGGCCTGTTCGGCCAGGTCATGAGCTACCTGTGGCTCAACCCGGTCGGGGCGGGCAACTCGATGTGCGTGGTGGGCCTGATCGGCGGGCTGGCGGCGGTCGTGATGGTGGCTTCGCGCCGCTACGGCGTGGTGCTGCCCGTCCAGTTTCGGGTGCTGGCGTACGCGTTGCCGGTGCTGGCCGTGGTCGACACGGTCGTCCACGACAACCACGGCCTCCCGCTGCTGCTGGGCCTGGCGCTGAGCTTCCTGCTCCTCCCGCGGGCCGGTCAGTCGGGGTAGCGGCCGCCGAGCCGGCACCAGTGCGCGACCAGGTGCGGCTGCGGCGGCACCGCCAGGAGGGCGGCGAGATCCGCTTCGGCCTGGCAGGCCAGTGCTTCGGTGCGTTCCCATTCCCCGGGGTCGTCGGCTCCGCCGCTCTGCTCCGCGGCGGCGATCCGGTCGCACCGCAGTTCGTCGGCCTTGCCCAGGTCCTCGGTGTGCCGGGCGTCGAGGACGATCCCGCTGCCCGACCGCGCGCCGTAGCGGACGGCGATCCGCAGGAGGTCGTTGCTGAACGCGCGCGTCTCGGTGGGCACCCACGACAGCCGCTCCCAGTCGGGCGGCGGCTGGTCGTCGGCGCGGGTGACCACGTACCCGGGCACGTCACACCAGGTCAGGGTGCCGGTCGGACGGAGTCGGTAGAGCATGCGCGGGTCCCCCTCGAAGCCGGTCTCGACACTGGTGAATCGGACCGGCGGTGACTCCGCGTTACAGATCACCGGCTCCGGTAGAGATCGCGCAGCAGCAGGACTTCGGCGCAGTGGTGGATCATCTCGCGGTGGATGTGCAGCACCAGCGTCGCCATCGGGTACTCCGCGTACGGGCCTTCCGCCGGGCCGCACGAGCGCGCCAGGGCCTCGTCGTCGAGCGACTTCACCCCTTCGACCCACCGGGCGTAGTACTCGTCGAGCAGGGACATCGCCTCCGCGGCCGTCCCCGGGTACGGGTAGTCGTCGTACGTCATCGCCGGGCCGCCGAAGTGCGACGCCGACCGCATGCCGAGCACGCCGACGAGGACGTGGTTGAGCCGCCACGCGATCGTCGTGACCGGCGGCGGAGTCGGCTCGGGGAAGGCGAAGTCGATGGTGAACGGACCCGAGCCGGGCTCGCTGTCCGACTTGCGCGGCCGCACGGTCCAGCAGTCCGGGACGGGCTCCCAGAGGTACTCGTCGTCGGTGAGGCCCTCGAGCTTCGGGCGCGTGTGGATGTTCCAGTGGAAGTCGAGCTGGTCGGTCAGTTCCTTGGTCCAGTTCACAGCCATAACGGGGACCGTAGGCCCGATCGCGGACAGGGGCGGCCCTGAATCGGAGGTGACCGGGCCCACCTGGGACGATGGAGGGGAATCCCGCTTCTCGCCAGGAGGTCGCCAGGTGCCCAACCCCACCGGTCCGGTTCTCGTCGTGGACTTCGGGGCGCAGTACGCGCAGCTGATCGCCCGGCGCGTGCGCGAGGCGCAGATCTACTCCGAGGTCGTCCCGCACAGCGCGTCCACCGAAGAGATCCTCGCGAAGAACCCCGCGGCCATCATCCTTTCGGGCGGCCCGTCGAGCGTGTACGCCGAAGGCGCGCCGGGCATGGACCCGAAGCTCACTGAAGCCGGCGTGCCGATGTTCGGCATCTGCTACGGCCACCAGCTGCTCGCCAGCGCGCTCGGCGGCGTCGTCGAGCCGACCGGCGTGCGCGAGTTCGGCCGCACCGAGGTCCGCGTGACCGGTGACGGCGGCGTCCTGCACGCCGGCCTGCCCGCGCACCAGCCCGCGTGGATGAGCCACAACGACAGCGTCACCAAGGCGCCCGAAGGCTCGGTCGTCACCGCGTCTTCGGACGGCGCCGAGGTCGCCGGCTTCGAGGACGTCAAGCGCCGCTTCGCCGGCGTCCAGTACCACCCGGAGGTCGCGCATTCGCCGCACGGCCAGGAGGTGTTGCGGCGGTTCCTGCGCGACATCGCCGGGATCGAGCCGCAGTGGACGACGTCGTCGATCGTCGAAGAGCAGGTCCAGCGGATCAGCGACCAGATCGGCGACGGCCGCGCGATCTGCGGCCTGTCCGGCGGCGTCGACTCCGCCGTGGCGGCCGCGTTGGTCCAGCGCGCCATCGGCGACCGGCTGACCTGCGTGTTCGTCGACCACGGCCTGCTGCGCGCGGGCGAGCGCACCCAGGTCGAGCAGGACTTCGTCTCCGCCACCGGGGTCAACCTCGTCACCGTGGACGCGCGCGAGCGCTTCCTCGACGCGCTCGCCGGCGTCACCGACCCCGAGCAGAAGCGCAAGATCATCGGCCGCGAGTTCATCCGCGTCTTCGAGCAGGCCGAGCGCGACCTCAAGGCCCAGGGCGACTACAAGTTCCTGGTCCAGGGCACGCTCTACCCGGACGTCGTCGAGTCCGGCGGCGGCGAGGGCACGGCCAACATCAAGAGCCACCACAACGTCGGCGGCCTGCCGGACGACCTCGAGTTCGAGCTGGTCGAGCCGCTGCGGCTGCTGTTCAAGGACGAGGTCCGGCGGGTCGGCTCGGAACTGGGGCTGCCCGAGACGATCGTCCAGCGCCAGCCGTTCCCCGGCCCTGGCCTGGGCATCCGCATCATCGGCGCGGTCGACCAGGAGCGTCTCGACACCCTGCGCGCGGCCGACCTGATCGCCCGCGAGGAGCTGACGGCGGCCGGGCTGGACCGCAGCATCTGGCAGTGCCCGGTGGTGCTGCTGGCCGACGTCCGCAGCGTCGGCGTCCAGGGCGACGGCCGGACCTACGGGCACCCGGTGGTCCTCCGGCCGGTGTCGTCCGAGGACGCGATGACCGCGGACTGGACGCGCCTGCCCTACGACGTCCTCGAGCGGATTTCCACGCGCATCACCAACGAGGTGGCGGAGGTCAACCGGGTGGTCCTGGACGTGACGTCCAAGCCGCCGGGCACCATCGAGTGGGAGTGAGTCCACTGTAGACAGGACTCGAGGCCCCGGCGTGGGATCCGGGGCCTCGAGAGTTTTCTGTTCTAGCGGCGGCGTTTGCCGAACGACGCGCCGAGGAGCAGCAGCCCCACGAACACCGCGCCGCCGGCGATCACCCAGCGGAAGTCGAACTGCGGCAGCCAGCTCGCGCCGTCCGAGAGGACGTAGGCGGAGATCAGCAGCGTCGCGACCCCGACGATCAGGGTGAAGACGTCCACCCCGCGCTTCGCGGGCGGCTGGGTTTCCGTGGCGTTGTCGTAGGCGTAGGGGTTCTGGTCAGCCACGGCGCACCTCCACGTTGCCCATGCTGTTCTTGACGTGCAGGGTGATCTGCTGGCCGCCCGGGCCGTCGGTGCCGTAGTCGACGCCGGTCAGCGCGTCCTGGCTGATGCCGTCGGTCTCGTGGCCGAAGCACTCGGTGTTGCCGGCCCCGGTGTGGCAGTCGTAGGTGACGTCCGCGGTGTCCGGCACGGTGACCGTGGAGTCGCCGGCGCCGTTGATCACGTTGGTGGTGATCGGCGAGCCGGCGGGCAGCTCGGTCAGGTCGAGGTTGATGTTGCCCGCGGCGTGCTGGTAGAGCGGCTTCAGGTCGGTCACCGCGTGCGGGGTCTCCCGCAGGTCGCCCGCACCGCCGCGGAAGTCGAAGTTCTCGAACGGCACGGTCGTCAGCACCATCCCGACGATCGCCAGCGGCACGGCGAGCCCGATCAGGCCGCGCCCGCCGCGGACGAACGCGCCGGTGACCAGGCCGATGCCGACGACGCCGAGCACGAGGCCGATGACGTGCTGCGCGGAGAACCAGGTGGCGCCGTTGAGGTTGGCCAGCACGCCACCACCGGCGGTCAGCACGGCGAGCGCGAAGGTCGCCGAGCCCACCTTGGAGTTGCGGCGCCGCTCGGGCCGGCGGTCGCGGTGGTGCAGAGGCGGCGCAGGCGGCGGCTGCGCCGACGGCGGATCGGGCAGGTCCCAGCCGGCCGGATCGGCGGCGAGCGGGTCCCAGCCTGCCTTGGCCTCGGGGGCGGCCGTGGCCGTGTCGGTCATGGTGAAGGCTCCGTTCCCGGTGAAGGCTCGAGTCCGCGGGGTGACCGGCGAGGGCCGGTTCTCCTGGCCGCGGTTGCGGTGCAGCAGGTAGAGCGCGCTGGCGATGAGCGCGAAGCTGATGAGGGCCCCACCGTCGAACCACGAGCCGCTGAAGGCACCCCCGACGCTGACGACGGTGAAGACGCTGAGCACGACGGCGAAGGCGGGCGACACCGAAGAGCGGCCGCGCCCGATCAGGCTTTCGAAGCCGGAGACTTCGTCGCTCTCGCCCGGCAGGAACAGCCACCCCAGCAGGTAGAAGGGAACGCCGAAGCCCCCGAAGATCGTGGCGACCACCAGGGCGACCCGCACGACAACGGGGTCGATCCCATACCGGTACCCGATGGCGGCGGCAACGCCGGCCACCTTCCGCCCGGCGTGCGGCCGCCGAGGCCGGCTGACCCAGAAGTCCTTCACGGTCTCCTCGAAGCCGTTCAACGGACTCGGCTTCGGTGCCCGCGTCTCACTCGCACCACTCATACCGAAGAGCATGCGCGATCTGGGGCGGGCGGACATCCGGGATGGTCCCTGAGGTTTCCCGGAGGGGGTTCCGGGGGGTCCTGTGCACGCGTGACGGCTGTTCGCACGCCCAGGTCACCGGCCGGGCCGGCGACCTGGGTGCGGATGTGGTCGCCTACGCGCCGGACGGGCGCAAGATCGTGCTCCAGGCGAAGCGCTTCAGCGGGACCCACAAGGTCGGCGGGCCGGACCTGCAGCGGTTCGGCGGTACCTGCTACACCGTGCACGGCGCCCGCGTCGCCGCCGTGGTCACCACGTCGACGTTCACGAAACAAGCCCGGCAGTACGCCGCTCACCACGGGATTCGCCTGCTCGACGTCCACGGTCTCGCGGCCTGGGCGAGCCGGACGGGCCCGGCGCCCTGGCACTGATCGGGCGTTCGGGGATTTTCCCCGATGCACCCCCGCACGGCCCCGTGTGACCATGGACCACGTGCAAGAAGCCCTCGACCACGTCACGACCGACCAGGTGACCGTCCCGGACAAGCCCAAGATGTTCCGGCGCCGGTCCGGGCGGGCGATCGCCGGGGTCGCCGGGGGGCTCGCCGACCACCTCGGGGTCCCCGTCGTCTGGGTGCGGACCGCCTTCGCGCTGCTCGCCGCCCTCAACGGGGCCGGCCTGCTCGCCTACGGCCTGCTCTGGGCGTTCGTCCAGCAGCAGACCGAAGAAACCGCGAAGGCGCCGACGTCGAAGGAACGCCAGCAGGCGTTCGGCCTGATCGCGCTGGGGGTCGGCCTCGCCGTCGCCAGCGGGACGCTCACCGGGTTCATCAGCGGCTGGGTCGCCGTGCCGCTCGCCGTCGCCATGATCGGTCTCGCCGTCGTCTGGCGGGAGGCCGACGAGTCGCAGCGCCGCCGCTGGCGGGTCGGTGCCAAGGACGGCTTCGCGGGCGCGTTCCTCGGCGGGGGTGGCTGGTCGGCCGCGATCCGGATCGTCGCCGGCGTCGCGCTGGTGATCACCGGCATCACCGTCGTCGTGCTGCGCAGCGGCACCCTCGACCAGGTCCAGTTCGCCCTGATCGCGGTCCTCGCGACGCTCATCGGGGTCGCCGTCCTGACCATCCCGTTCTGGCTGCGGCTGGTCCGCGACCTGTCCGACGAGCGTAAAGCCCGCATCCGCACCGACGAGCGCGCCGAGATCGCCGCCCACCTGCACGACTCCGTCCTGCAGACGCTGGCCCTGATCCAGAAGCAGAGCGAGCAGCCGCGCGAAGTGGCGCGGCTGGCGCGCAGCCAGGAACGCGAGCTGCGCGGCTGGCTCTACGGCCCGAACGGCTACGGCAAGCCCGTCGAGACCGCCGAGGAAGCGAGCGGCCAGCTGTCCGAAGCCCTCGCGACGGCGTGCGGCGAGGTGGAGGACACCTTCGCGATCTCCGTCGGCCAGGTGGTCGTCGGCGACGCCGAGCTCGACGACTCACTGGTGGCGCTGGTCCAGGCCGCGCGCGAGGCGATCGTCAACGCCGCGAAGCACGCCGGCGTCGAGGAGGTCAGCGTCTTCGCCGAGGTCGAGCCGACGGCGGTGACGGTGTTCGTCCGCGACCGCGGCAAGGGCTTCGACCCCGACCTCGTCCCGGACGACCGCCACGGCCTCGCCGACTCGATCCGCGGCCGGATGACCCGCCACGGCGGCACGTGCAAGGTGCGCACGGCGCCGGGGGAGGGCACGGAAGTGCAGCTCGCCATGCCGGTGAAAGCGGGCAAGGGGGCAGCGTGAGGCGGCTATGCTCGACGACGTGACTGACACCCAGCGCGAACCGGTGAAGGTGTTCCTCGTCGACGACCACGCGCTGTTCCGCGCGGGCGTCCGCACCGAGCTCGACTCGATCACCGACGAGGTCCGCGTGGTCGGCGAGGCCGGTTCGGTGGCCGAGGCGGTGGCCGGGATCGCCCGGACGAAGCCCCAGGTGGTGCTGCTGGACGTCCACATGCCCGACGGCGGCGGCGCGGAGGTCCTGCGCCGGGTGCGGCCCGAGCTGCCGGACGTGGTGTTCCTGGCGCTGTCGGTGTCCGACGCGGCGGAGGACGTCATCGCGGTCATCCGAGCGGGCGCGCGCGGGTACGTGACGAAGACGATCTCGTCGAAGGAACTGGTCCGCGCGGTGGTCCGCGTCTCGGACGGCGACGCGGTGTTCTCGCCGCGGCTGGCCGGGTTCGTGCTGGACGCGTTCGCCGACCGGCCGGGTTCGGCGCCGATCAACGACCCGGAGCTGGACCTCCTGACGCCCCGGGAGCGGGACGTCCTGCGGTTGCTGGCGCGGGGGTACGCGTACAAGGAGATCGCGTCGGAGCTGTTCATCTCGGTGAAGACGGTCGAGACGCACGTGTCGAGCGTGCTCCGGAAGACCCAGCTCTCGAACCGCTACGAGCTCTCCCGCTGGGCCTCCGACCGCCGCTTGGTGTGAGCGCTCAGTCCGCCAGAGGAGCGAGAGGCCGGGGCGCGCGCCCGGTGGTGTCGTCACCAAGCCCATCCGCCTGGTCGCCGGACCCGGCCGAAGCCCCTCGCTCCGGCTTCTGGAGGCGGGTCAGCGCGACCCCGCCGAGGACGACCACCATGCCCGCGATCACCCTCACGTTCAGCTGCTCGCCCAGGAAAACCGCGCCCAGCAGCACCGAAACCACCGGCAGCAGGTACCCGACGACCGACGCCGCCACCGCGCCTTCCGAAGCCAGCAGCTGGTAGTTCAGCGCGAACGCGATCCCCGTCGAGCCGATCCCCAGCACGAGCACCGCCAGCAGCGGCCCGGCCGACACGTGCACCGGCGTCAACCCGCCCACCGGCAGCGCCAGCACCAGCATCCCGCTGGCCAGCAGCATCTGCCCGGCCGAAACCGCGTACGGCGAGGAGTCCGGGGACGACAGGTACTTGCCCTCGTAGACGAACGCGAACCCGTAGCTCGCCGCCGCCGCGAGGCACGCCAGCGCGCCCCAGCTCAGCAGCCCCGATGCCTGCCACGGCGCGAAGATCAGCAGGATCCCGCCGAGGCCCACCAGGAGCCCGGCCAGCCGCGTGCCCGTCATCCGCGACGACGTCCCCATCAGCGGCGCCGCCAGCAGGACCCACAGCGGCGTCGTCGAGTTGAGCACCCCGGTGATCCCCGAGTCGACCGTCGTCTCGCCGATCGCGAACAGCAGGAAGGGCAGCGCGTTGTGGAAGAACGCCGCGACGGCCAGGTGACCCCACACCCGCCGGTCGCGCGGGAGCCGGGCGCGCTGCAGCCGGCACAGCACCAGCAGCATCGCCGCGCCGAGCACGAGCCGCGCCAGCACCAGCTGCACCGGCGAGAACATCCCCAGTCCCAGCTTGATCCAGAAGAAGCTCGAACCCCACATCAACGCCAGCGCGCCGATCCTCAGCAGGGTCTTCGTCTCGCCCACCCCAGTCCTCCTTCTCCGATCAAGCGCCAGCTTCGCCCCGGAAAGACGTAAGGACAAGCGAAAATAACTGCAGGGACGCTTAAGCTCAGCTGTACGATCGGGGCCATGCTCGACGTCCGCCGCATGCAGGTCCTCCGCGCCGTCATCACCAGCGGGTCGATCACCGCCGCGGCCCGCAACCTCGGCTACACGCCGTCCGCGATCAGCCAGCAGCTCTCGGCCCTGGAACGCGAAGCCGGCACCGAGCTGCTCGAACGCGTCGGACGCGGCGTCCGGGCGACGCCGGCGGGCGCGCTGCTGTCCGAGCACGCCGAGAAGCTGAGCAGCGAGCTCGCGAAGGCCGAGGCCGCCCTGACCGAGCTCAAAGAGGGCCGCACCGGCCGCGTCGCCATCCGCTACTTCGCGACGGCCGGCGCGTCCCTGGTCCCGCCCGCCATCGCCGCGGTCCGCCGCGAGCACCCCGGCGTCCGCCTCGACCTCAAGCTGGTCGAGCCGGACGACCCGATGGCCGACGTCGAAGCGGGCAACGCCGACGTCGCGATCACCGTCTTCCCGCGCCGGAAGCCGCCCGGCAAGGGCGTCGAGCTGGTGCACCTGCTCGACGACCCCTACCGCGCCGTGCTGCCGAAGACCCACCCGCTGGCCCGCAAGCGCGTGCTCGACCTGACGGAGTTCGCCGAAGAGCCGTGGGTCGGCGTCGACGGCCTGCCCGGCATCTGCCGGGACATCCTCGACAGCGCCTGCGCGTCGGCCGGGTTCGCGCCGAACGTCGTGGTCGAGTCCGAGGACTACCAGACGGCGCAGGGGTTCGTCGCCGCCGGCATCGGCGTCGGGCTCATCCCCGAGCTGGGGCTCGGCGCCCAGCACCCCGGCGTCGTCGTCCGCCGGATCCGGAACCCGGAACCGGTGCGCGCGATCCACGCCGCGGTCGCGTCCCGCATGTGGGGCCACCCGGCCGTCCGCACGCTGCTGGAAGCCATGCGCGCGGCGACCGCCAAGGTGGCTTAGACGAAGAACAGCTCCGAGACGAGGATGCCGACCAGCACTGCCGCGAGGATCGCGGCCGCGGTGATCAGCGTCTTCTTCGACACCGGCAGGTTCCACGCCTGCGCCTGGGGCCGCGGTCCCGGCGCGGGCGGCGGCACGTACTGCGTCGGCGCGGGGACCGGCTGCATCCGCTGGGTCTCCTCCGCCGCGGAGTAGCCGGGCGCGGCGACCGGGATCTGCTGCTGGAACTGCGGTCCCGACGGCGGCAGCTGCGTCGTCGCGGCCGCCAGCCCCGGGTTGAAGGGCGGCGGCGGGGGCGGCGGGATCCCGGGGTTGGTCGGCGGGATGAACGCCGTCTCGCGGCCTTCGGTGATCGCGCTCAGCGAGCGGACGGTGTCGGCCATCGTCGGCCGCGTCGTGGGGTCGGGGCGCAGCATCTTGCGCAGCGCCGCGGTCAGCACGCCCGCGTTCTGCGCCGGCCGCTCGGACGACTGCCCGTCCTCCCCGAACGGCGGCACGCCCTCGACGGACGTGTACAGCGTCGCGCCCAGCGAGAAGACGTCGGCGGCCGGCGTCGGCGGCAGCCCGCGCGCGACCTCAGGCGCCACGTACGCCGCGTGTGGGCCGCCGCCGCTGATGCCGATGTCGGTGAGCTTGACGCCGCCGTCGTCGGCCAGCAGCACCGTGCCGGGCTCCAGCGTGCGGTGCACGAACCCGGCCGCGTGGATCGCGGTGAGCGCGTTGCCGAGCTGGATGCCCAGGTGCGCGGCCTGGTCGGGGGTGAGCCGGCCGTGCTCGGCGAGGAACGTCGCCATGCTGCGCGACGGGATGTACTCCATCACCAGCCAGACGTCCTGGCCGTCGGGCAGGACGTCGAACACCTTGATCGCGCTGGGGTGCTCGATCCGGGCGGCGTCCTTGCCCTCCTGCATGGCGCCCGCGCGCGCCTGCTCGGCGCGCTCGCCCGCCCCGACGGGGAGGTACATCCGCTTCATCGCGACCGTGCGGAACAGCCGCGTGTCGAACGCCAGCCACACGATGCCCGCGCGGCCACGGCCGATCGGCTGGTCCAGCCGGAACCGGCCGCCGACGATGGTGCCTTCAGAACTCAAGTTGGATCCTCGATCATCCGCCAGCCGGGGGCTGCGAGGTCGAACTGGACGGGGGTTCGCTGCTTGTCGGCGGTTCCGGGGTGGAAGTGGTGGGCTTCGCGGAAGTCGTCCGCGGAGTCGTGGTCTTCTCCGGCTCAGTCTGCCGCGAAGTGGTCGCGCGCTTCGACGAGGACGTCTCCGAAGCCGGCGGCGGCACGTCCGCGGTGCTGATCGGCTCATCCGTCGTCGACGGCAGCGACTCCGACGTCGCGGCGGGTGCCGGCTTGCTGCTCGACACCGGCGCCGCGGGCGCCTCCGGGTTGTTCGGGCTCAGCAGCCACACCGCGAGCGCGACCAGGCCCACGACCACGACGCCGCCGATGATCGCCGGGCGCTTCCAGGCGCCGGGCTTCTCGTCGTCGTCATCGACCGGGCTGGCCTGCGGACGCCGCGGCGGGGGCGGCGGGGCCGGCTCGTCTTCGTAGTCGTCGTACGGGTCGTCCGCGTACGGGCCCTGCTCGTGCGGGGGCACCGGCACCGCGCGGGTCGCGGCCAGGCCCGGCGGGACGCCACCGGCGTACTGCTGACGCTCGTCCGGGTAGCGGTCGTACCCGTCGTAGTCGTCCTCCGGGTAGCCGGTGCCCTCGGGGTAGTCGTCCTCGTCGTAGTACGGGACGGCCTGGGTCGGGGCCTGGCCACCGTCGAGGAGGCTGCCGGAGTGGCCGGCCGGGACCTCGTCGAACATCTGGGTGGCGTTCGGGTCGGCGACGGCGGCCGCGCCGAGCACGCCCGCGGCCGGCGCCATCATGGTCTCGTCCGCCGGGCCGCCGAGCGGCGTCTCGCCGCGGGCGACGGCCGCGAGCAGCTCCTCGCACTCCTCGGCGGTCGGCCGGTGCTGGACGTCCGGGTGCAGCAGCACGGCCAGGACGCTCGCCAGCGGCCCGGACTGGCGCGGCGGGATGATCTGTCCGGCCGCGACCGCGTGCAGCAGGCTCAGCGTGTTCTCCGACAGCCCGAACGGCGGCTGGCCCTCACAGGCCGCGTACAGCGTCGAACCGAGGGAGAAGACGTCGGACTCCGGGCCCGGGTCGCCGCCGATGGCGACCTCGGGGGCCAGGTAGGCGGGGGTGCCGGCGATCATCCCGGTCTTGGTGACCGTGACGTCGTCCTTGGCGCGCGAGATGCCGAAGTCGGTGATCTTCACGGTGCCGTTGGCGGCGAGCAGGATGTTGCCCGGCTTGATGTCGCGGTGCACGATGCCGACCGCGTGCGCCTCGCGCAGCGCCGCGGCGACCTGGGCGCCGATGCGCGCCACCTCGGTCGGCGGCAGCGTGCGGCGTTCCTGCAGCACGGCGGCCAGGCTGGTGGAGTTGAGGTACTCCATGATCAGGCACGGCTGCCCGTTGTCGTCGGTGACGACGTCGAACACCGAGATCGCGTTCGGGTGGTGCAGGCGGGCGGCGATGCGGCCCTCACGCATCGTCCGCTGGCGCGCGTCCTCGGCGTCGTGCTCGTCCAGGTGCGGCTGCAGGAGCAGCTGCTTGATGGCGACCGTGCGGCCCAGGACCTCGTCGTGCGCCTGCCAGACGGCCCCCATCGCGCCCGTGCCGATCCGGCCGACGATGCGGTACCGACCGGCGACCAGACGACCCTCGTCGCTCACGCGACCTCCCTTTGGGCTCCGACTTCACCAGGGCGTGAGGATCGGTGCCTGGTGACGCGGCCACGCGCACGCCGCTTCGCTGGAGCGTATGCACATGTCGTGGGCTGTGTGCCGGCTTCACTGAGACCGGCCCGTGACAAGGCTAGGCGCTCACTCTGCGCACACGAATCCGGTACAGGCACTTGAACCACGGGTGAAGGGGTGATCGCCGAGGGCTACATGTACTGGGCCGAGACGAGCTCGGCTTCGGTGATCAGCCCGCCGCTGTCGGCGACCCGGAACAGCTGGGTCACGCGGACCAGGGCGCCGTCCGGCCGGTGCAGCGTGGCGACCGCGAGGATCGAGCCGTCCGGCTTGATCTGCGTGTCGGCCTCCTGGACGTCGATGGCGTCCATCGAGCTCCAGGTGCGGACCAGCTCGCCCGCCGCGCCGTCGGCCAGGGTCGGGCTCAGCAGCGCCAGCGCGCCCGTCGAGTCCTTCGCGATGGCGGCGTAGAAGTCCTTGACGGCCTGGATCTTCCGGGCGGCGCTGCGTGCGTCGGCGGCCTTGTCCGGCACCGCCTGCGCGGTCGCCGCCGCGGCTTCGGTCCGCGGGCTCCCGCCGGTCGACTCCGACGCCGACGGCGCGCCACCGGAGTGCGTGCCGGGCGCGGGCGTGCTGGGCTGCTCGGGCGCACCGCCGCCGGCCTGGTGCTGCGGGACGGCGAGGCCGCCGAGCTCCGCGGCGCCGCTGAAGCCGGCGGGCGTGGACTGGCCGCCTTCGGACACCGCGCGGTGCGCGCTGGTCAGCATCGGCGCGGCGACCACCGCGCCGGCGACGAGCGCCCCGGCGGCCACGAGCCCGGCCAGCTTGGCGCGGCGGACGAAGCGGCTCTCGGGCTCGCCGTCGTCTTCGGCTCGTTCCGGCTCACGGACGGGTTCCGGGCGCGGCGGCAGGAACTTCTGCGGATCGCGGAAGACCTGCTCGAGATAGTCGCGGTCGGCGTCGCCGACGCCGTCGAGTATCTCGGCCGGGATCACGTCCTCGACGCGGACGGCGTTGGGTACCTCACGCCGTGTGCGCTGCCGATCAAGCACGAATGTCCTCGCTCTGGGGTTCCGGGGACGGTCACTCGGCCGTTCGGCCGGGTTCCCGTTGGTCCGGGTGGCCGACTCGTGGCCGGTTCCGGATCCGCTGTCGTCAGGTAACCCTGTGCGGACGGGCACCACCAGGCTCTGTCGCCGGAATGCCGTCGCGATACGACGAGCGGCAGCATATGTCACCCACCCGGACCAGGGGTAACCGTTCGGCGCACCGCACGTGCATCGGAACGGGCGAACCGCACGTGCAGGATCGGTTACTGGCCGTCAGCGGCGATCTTGTCGCCGTCCCCGAACGTCAGCGTGCGCTCCTCGATCGTCTTGGAACCGTCGGTGTGGGTGATCTCGACGGTGTTGACCGTGACGCCGCGTTGCTGGTCGATGCTGATCTTGCGGACCTCGAAGTAGGCGACGCCGGCGTACCGGTCGGCGAGGGCCTGCGGACCCTGGTCGTGCAGCTCACCGGTGGTCACCGCGGACGCCGCGGCGGGATCGGTGGTGACGGTGTTGAAGAACTTCTCCGAGTTGTCGCCCATGGTCTGGGCGTCCGGCGGGAAGGAGTACCACCACGGCGACTTGACCGGGGTTTCGCGCTGGGCGGGCGTGACGGGGGGCTTCTGCGGCCGCGCGCTCGTCCCCGGCGTGGCCGTGCCGGTCGTGCCCGGCGCGGCGCTGCTGTCGTCGGCGGGCGGCGGGGCGGAGCCGTCGACGGGGCCGGCGCCACCGCCGCTGGTCCGCCCGGCCGGCTGGTCCGGCGAGGACGAGGTGTCCGGGCCCGGCGCGGACCCGCCCTGCCGGGACGTCCGCTCGCCGGGGCCGGTGGGGTCGATGACGGTGGGCGCGCCCTGGTAACCGGGCCACGCGCCCTGCACGGCCTGGTCCGCCGCCGGTTTTCCGACCAGGTAGGACCCGGCGAACAGCAGCCCGACGACCACGGCGCCGGACGCGCCGGTCGCGAACCAGGCCGCCTTCTTCCAGGTCTTGGGCGGGGTCACGGAGGCGGGCACGGAGCCGATGGTGAAGCCACCGAGCCCGTCGAGCGGCGGCGCGGCGTAGATGAGGACGTCGTCGTCTTCGGTGTCCGCGCGCCGGGGCTGCGGGGAGGCCAGCGAGACGCGGGTGCGCCGCGCGGCCTGGTCGGCGGGGGATTCGGTGGCGGGCTCGGCCTCGTCGTCGAGGGGGAGGTCGCCGTGTGCGGCGGGGAAGAGCGGGGGCGCGGGCCGCCGGTCGCGCGGCTGGGGCAGCGACGGCTGGGGGAGCGTGCCGGACACCGGCTGCTCGAAGGACCCCGGTTGCGCGACGGGCAGGGACCCGGACACCTGCTGGGGCAGGGTGCCCGGCTGCGCGTAGGGGAACGACCCCGGGATCGGCTGGGGCCGGGCGCCCGGCCGCGCGTAGGGGAACGACCCCGGCAGCGTCCCGGACCTCGAGTAGGCCTGCGGGACGGGATCCGCTCCCGACCGCGGCTGGGCGAGGGGGAGCGACCCGGACACGGGCGGGTCGACCGGCGCTTGGCCGGCCGCGTGCCGCCGTCCCGCGCGGTTCGGGGGCAGCGGCGGGGTCCAGCTCTCCGTGCCGCCGAGCCGGTGCCGCCCGGGATGCGCGGGCGCGCCGCCGCGTCCGTGGAACTCCGTGCCGTGGGTCATGTCGGTTCGACCACCCGGCGGCCCGGCTCTGATGCCGTTGGGGGGCAACAGAACCCGATCGGAGCATCCTCACGCGCGGAATCGCGTTCGGAATCCTGCGCAAATGCACGCGCATGCGAGACCGGACGCGCGGGGCCAGTGCCCCCGCGCGTCCTCCGGGCTCCGCCCGACCCGAACGCAAGGGTCCTCACGGCGTCAACCCTAGGAGCATCCGGCGTAGAAAGTCCCGCCCAAACCTGCAAGTTGCACAGGTTTCACTCGGTCGGGCGCGACCGATCGGGGGAGGGTGACGCTGCGCAGTCTCACCCAGCGCCATCGGCCCAGTTCAGGGAGTTCAGCCTCCCGTGCGGTAACGGTCGCGCGTGGACTGCAGCGCCTTCGTCGCCACCACACCGCTACCGGCGGCGACGAGAATCGCCACGATGTCGAGCGTCGGTCCCCCGGCCGTGAGCAACCACGCGAACAGAGACGCCGCCGTGGTACCACCGGCCACGGCCCAGCGGCTGCGGACGTACTGCCCGACCGGGGCGCCACTGGCACCGCGCTTACCCGCCGCGTTGTTCAGCATCGCCAGATACCCCACATGGCCCAGCGCGGCCAGCACGCTCGCGAGCGCGACGATGACGGCGATGAGGTTCACGAGCCAGTCCATGACCCCAGTCTGCCCGCAGCGGGGCCACCGGTGCCTCAGGGAAGACCCGGAATTCGGACAACCGTTACCGGCCGAGCTTGCCCCGGCCCAGCTCCAGCAGCGCCATCGCCAGCTGACGGCCTTCCGGGCCCAGCTCGCGGTAGCGCGCGAGCACGTCCATCTCGCGGTTGTAGACGATCCGCGTCCCGCCGGCGGCCATCCGCGCGGCCCCGATCGTCTTGGACACCTCGACCCGGCGCTTCACCAGCCGCAGGATCTCCTTGTCCAGCCAGTCGATCTCTTCGCGGAGCGACGCGATTTCGTCCGCGGTGGGCGTGTGCTCGGCGGGCTGGCCGTCGGCGTTCGTCGCTTGTGCGTTCATCGGGACCTCTCCCTCGGTGCCCGGACCCGGCCCCTGGGACGGCGACAGCCCCGGGTCCGTGGACTCCGGGGCTGGCGTGATGGCGGTTCGGGCACTACGCGATCACGGGAGCCGGAGTCCGGGTCCCGTAAAAAAATCGCTCTGCGTGGTGCCGCATGCGCTCAGTATGGCACAGCCGTCCCGGGGCGCTCCCGGAACGAGCGCACCCGGGCATGAACGAAGAGGCTGACGGCCAGCCAGAACACCGGGAACGCGGGCCAGAAGAAGCCGGCGCCCAGCACCGCCCACCGGACGACGAGCAGCACACCCAGCGCCACCACGACGGCGAGGTGCAGCCGCAGCGCGGGGTGCCGTCGCAGCGCGGCGCGGGTGAGCGGGAAACCGGGCCGGGGCGGGGCGGGCCGCGGCAGGTCGGTGGTCAACGCGGCCAGCTCGTCGGTGAACCTGGCGGCGTAGACGTGGGTGAGGCGCTCTTCGACCTCTTCGAGGGTGAGCCGGCCTTCGGAGCCGGCGGTCTGGACGGCGGAGGCGACGCGTTCACGGTCGGCGTCGGCGGCGCGGATGCGGTGGTCTTCCATGTCCGCCGATGCTCCGCGCGGACTTCCCGCGGCGCGTCGGACGTCAGGCGACACCTCGCGCTACGCCCGGCGCGGTAGCCCGGGATCGCCCGCCTCGGCACGCTTCCGCCGCCCTCCTACCCGCCCGGGGTAGCGTGGACAGACGATGGACACCCTCTTCGATCTCCCCGCCGAGACCCCCGCGCGCAAGCCCGCTTCCGGCGGGCAGGCCGATCTGCTCGACGACCTGAACCCGTCCCAGCGCGAAGCCGTCACCCACGCCGGTGGTCCGCTGCTGGTGGTGGCGGGCGCGGGATCGGGCAAGACCCGGGTGCTGACCCGCCGCATCGCCTACCTGCTCGGGCAACGCCGCGTGCACCCCGGCGAGATCATGGCGATCACGTTCACCAACAAGGCGGCCGCGGAGATGCGCGAGCGCGTCGCGGCGCTCGTCGGGCGGCGCGCGAACGCCATGTGGGTGTCGACGTTCCACTCGATGTGCGTGCGGATCCTGCGTCGTGAGGCCAAGACGCTCGACATGTCGTCGAACTTCTCCATCTACGACTCCGACGACACCAAGCGGCTCATCACGCTCGTGGCGCGGGACCTCGACATCGACCCGAAGCGCTACGCGGCCCGCACGCTCGCCGTGCACATCTCGAACCTGAAGAACGAGCTGACCGACCCGGAGACCGCGTCGGCCAACGCGGCCAACGACCTGGAGCGGCGCGTCGCCGAGGTCTACGTCGAGTACCAGCGGCGGCTTTCGCTGGCCAACGCGTTCGACTTCGACGACCTCATCATGCGGACTGTTTCGCTGCTGCAGGCGTTCCCGGCCGTCGCCGAGTACTACCGCCGGCGGTTCCGCCACGTGCTGGTCGACGAGTACCAGGACACGAACCACGCGCAGTACACGCTGGTCCGCGAACTCGCCGGGACCGCCCCGAACGAAGCGGGCATCGACCCGGCCGAGCTGGTCGTCGTCGGTGACGCGGACCAGTCGATCTACGCCTTCCGCGGCGCGACGATCCGCAACATCGAAGAGTTCGAGCGGGACTTCCCCAACGCGCACACCATCCTGCTGGAGCAGAACTACCGCTCCACGCAGACGATCCTGTCCGCGGCCAACGCCGTCATCGAGCGGAACCCGAACCGCCGCGCCAAGCGGCTGTGGACGGATTCGGGCGAGGGCGAGAAGATCGTCGGCTACGTCGCGGACAACGACCACGACGAAGCCGCGTTCGTCGCGGGGGAAATCGATTCGCTGGCGGAGAAGGGCGAAGCCGACTACTCCGACGTCGCCGTCTTCTACCGCACCAACAACCAGTCCCGCGTCTTCGAAGAGATCTTCATCCGGCTCGGCCTGCCGTACAAGGTCGTCGGCGGCGTGCGGTTCTACGAGCGGCGCGAAGTCCGCGACATGATCGCGTACCTGCGCGTGCTGGCGAACCCCGACGACACGGTCAGCCTGCGGCGCGTGCTGAACGTGCCCAAGCGCGGCATCGGCGACCGCGCGGAGGCCGTCGTGGCGACGCACGCCGAGCGCGAGCGGATTTCGTTCGCCGCGGCGCTTCGCGACGCCACCGAAGACAAGGTGCCGCTGCTGAACCCGCGCTCGGTCAAGGCGATCAAGGGGTTCGTCGCGATGCTCGACGAGCTGGGCACGCTGGTTTCCGAAGGCGCCGAAGTGCACGACGTCCTCGAAGCCGTGCTGGACAAGACCGGCTACCGCATCGAGCTCGAAGAGTCCGACGACCCGCAGGACCACACGCGTGTGGAGAACCTGGACGAGCTCGTCACGGTCGCCCGCGAATTCACCGAGATCACCGCCGAGGTGGCCGCGGACGAGAACGCCGAGCTGGTCGTCGAACCCGGCGTGCCGGCACCGGGTTCGCTGCCCGCGTTCCTGGAGCGCGTGTCGCTGGTCGCGGACGCCGATTCGGTGCCTTCGCCCGACGGCGGCGAGGAAGGCGACGGCGGCGCGGGCGTGGTCACGCTGATGACCGTGCACACCGCGAAGGGCCTGGAGTACCCGGTGGTGTTCTGCACCGGTTGGGAGGACGGCGTTTTCCCGCACATGCGCGCGCTGGGCGACCCGACCGAACTCGCCGAGGAACGGCGGCTGGCGTACGTCGCGATCACGCGGGCGCGGCAGCGGCTGTACGTCTCGCGCGCGATCACGCGCTCGGCGTGGGGCCAGCCTTCGATGAACCCGGCTTCGCGGTTCCTGGACGAGCTGCCGGGCGACCTCGTCGACTGGCGGCGGCTGGAGCCCTCCAGCGCGGGGTTCGGGTTCGGTTCCGGTTCGCGTGGCGGCGGCACGCCGCGGGCGGCGACCACGTGGGGCGGCCGGCGGACTTCGTCGCCGGCGTCCTCGGGCACGCCGTCGTTCGGCAAGGGCTGGAAGGACACGGTGGCGCTGAAGCTGGACGTCGGCGACCGCGTCAGCCACGACAAGTACGGCCTGGGCACGGTGATCTCGTGCGACGGCGTCGGCCCGCGCGCCACGGCGACGATCGACTTCGGCGCGGCCGGCAAGGTCCGCCTGATGCTGATCGGCAGCGTCCCGATGGTGAAGCTGTAACACCCGTCCGAGTGAACCCGGCGCCGATCCCCCCGATCGGCGCCGGAATCGTCGTACCCCGCCGGTAGAACTGACCCCGTCATCGAACACGAGTTCGACGGAGGGGGAGACCCGGTGTGGACGTGGTGCTGTTTCACCTGCTGGCCGAAGGGGTACAGAAATACCTGCGAGGAGTCCTGGGGTCGAGGGTTCCGGATCGGGGTCCGGGCCTTTCGGGGGCTTCAGGAAATCCTTCGCGTGCGGGAGCGGAGGCGTGCCGGCTGGCCGCCGCCTGGCGAGCGCTGCTCAGGCAGCACGAGCTGGGAGCCGACGGCCGATGTGTCACCTGCGGCCGGGGACGCCGCTGGACGACACGTCGAGCCGCGCGTGTCCGCTCCGCGGGGGGCGCAGGGGAGAGCGTGGCCTGGGGCTGGCTGCCGGTGCGCAGGTCCGCGGAGCTGTGCACGGTGTGGCAGGTCGCGGTGGCGTACTTCATCCGGCGGTTGCCGGGCGGGCAGCGGTAGCCGTTTCCGGGCGCTGAGGCCGGTTCTGGCGGCTTGGGCCGGGCCGGGAAGGGTTCCGGGCGGCGGGAGAGGTCTGGACCGGTCTGAGGAGTCTCCGGCTCGCGGGCGTCCCGCGTTGATCCAGCAGTACCGGATGGCCGTCCGTCGTGGCGTGAACCGGCGCTTCCGCGGTGTCCCGGCCGGAGCGGATGCTCACCGAACGAGGGGCGTCGTCGGCCCTCGGTGGCGAATCATGGCTCTACAGCCGGGTTTTCGTGCGTGGTGTCCCGTAAGTGCGGGCCGCCGGTGGGGAGCGAACGGATCAGATCACGATGCCGCGCGCGGCGAGCCACGGGCGGGGGTCGATCTTCTTGGTGCCGTTCTGCCAGACCTCGAAGTGCAGGTGCGGGCCGGTGCTCTGGCCGCGGTTGCCGATCTCGGCGATCTGCTGGCCGCACTTGACCTTCTGGCCCTCCTTGACGGAGAAGCTGTTCATGTGGCCGTAGACCTGGATCGTGCCGTCGTCGAGCTGCACGCGGACCCAGAGGCCGAAGCCGCTGGCCGGGCCGGCCTCGATCACGGTGCCGTCGGAGGCGGCGTAGATCGGGGTGCCGATCGAGTTGGCGATGTCGATGCCGAGGTGGCTCGTGCCCCACCGGGCACCGAAGCCCGAGGTGAAGGTCCCGTGGGCCGGGAGGCAGGTCTTGGGGCGAGCGGCTTCTTCGGCGGCCTTCTTGGCGGCGTCGGCTTCGCGCTGCTCACGGGCCTGCGTGATGGAGGCGCTGTCGGAGAGCTTCGCGGCCTCGGCGGAGGCGTCGACGGCGTGGCCGGTCGGCAGGAGCTCGGGGGCGCCCCCGGTGCCCGCACCTCCCGCGGTGAGCGACGCGCTGGCGTCCTGGCTGTTGGCCAGCGGCGTGTAGGCGGCGTCGGAGTCGGTGACTGTCTTGAGCGTCGAGCCCGCAGCGGCAGCGGCGAAGGCACCGGCCGCGACAGCGGCAACCACGACACGGCCGCGAAGGGCCGAAGAGGGCGGGGCGATGCGGTGCGCACCCCGGACACGAACGACCGCACCTTCGAGTGCGTCCTTCAGTGCCGGGGAAGGAGCTTGGCCGCCGGGGGAGCGGTGTGAAGCCAAGACAGGGCCTTCCATCGTCGGGGAGCCGGGTCGAGGACTGCGGGCGGGGGAACCCGGTGAGCCAACCTCGGGGGTGGTTCGCTCGTCGTCCTACTTCGTGACCTGACTGTAATGGGGACCGGGGGACAGTAACCAAGGGGCACCGCTGTAAGCAAGATCTGCCCCCGGCGGCGGCCGATCGGGTGGACGAGATCTTGCGTTCACCTGTGGCAATTACCCAAAGTTAGACAGGGTTTACTGCTTTGGTTGTGACTTGCCTTACAGCTCTTGCGGGCGGTTATGGACCTACTGAAGGGCGGAGGGGCCGGAGGGGCCGGAATAAGGGTTTGCCAGGGGATGTTTAAGCATCTTCGACGCGCAGATCGCACTCGGCGGGCTTCGGCACCGCTCAATGACGCGAGCCTCGAGGGGTCAGGTCGAGCGGAAAGTTGACCGTTCGTCGACGCACGCGAACCGTTCACCGACTCGCACGTGTAGACGGCTCGGTGGCGCCAGATTTGTCCGAATTCCGAGACGCTTTCGACTCCGCCTACGGCCTCAGGCCGATTACGACGGGTCTCGGAGGCCTGCGGCTAACCCGGTCCCGCTCGGCCACCCGCAGCCCACTGCGGGCTTCGGCCGCCCGGCCGATCAAGGCGGGCTTCGGCGCAAGCCCGCGGGCTTGCCCGGTCCCGTTCGGCTACTCGCGCTCCACTGGGCCTCAGTCGGCGGCCGCAGGCCGACCGTGGCGGGCCTCGGCTGCCGGCCGATCCAGGCGGGCTTCGGCGCCCGGCCGATCCAGGCGGGTTTCGGCGCAAGCCCGCGTGCCCGCGGCTAACCCGGTCCCGCTCGGCCACCCGCGGCCTCCAGCCTCGGCCGCCCGGCCGATCAAGGCGGGCTTTCCGCGCCGCCCGCGGGCCCGGGGCCCGCCCGGTCCCGTTCGGCTACTCGCGCCCCGCTGGGCTTCGGCTGGCGGCCGAAGGCCGACCGTGGCGGGCTTCGGCCGCCACCCGCGGCCAACTGGGGCCTCGGCCGCCGGCCGATCAAGGCGGGCTTCGGCGCAAACCCGCGTGCCCGCGGCTCACCCGGTCCCGTTCGGGCGGCCGTCGCCGGCCGCAGGTCGATGCGGTCGGTCTCGGCGCAGCCGTGTCCCGCTCCCCGTCGCCCTCCCCGGCCACTCGGCGACTCGCGCCCCGCTGGAGCATCCGCCGCAGCCGGACCTTGCTAGCGTCGCGGGCAATGCCCCCACGCTCAGAGCCCCCGGCCGGCGACACCCCCGGCTCGCCGGCCTCCCCGCAGGACCCCGCGGCCACCCGTCCCACCGGCAAGCGGAAGCCTCCTCGCGCTCAGACTTCCCGGCACGTCCCGGCCGAAACCCCCGAGCCACCAAAGGGTGAAGCCGCCGGTCAGGCCGGTTCGGAGCCGGCGCCCACCGAGCCCCCCGCCGACCCGGCGCCAAGCCGCACCGCTGCCCCCAGGGACACCCGGGCTGGTGCCGCGACCACCGCGACCCGCTCCGAAGGTGCCTCCACGACCGGCGCCGCGGCCCGCCCCGCGACCACCGCGACCGGCTCCGATGGCGCCTCCGCGACCGGCGCCGCGGCCCGCCCCGCGACCACCGCGACCGGCTCCGAAGGCGCCTCCACAGCCGCCGCGGGCCGCCCCATGACCACCGCGGGCCGCCCCGAAAACTCCTCCACGACCGCTGCCGCGGCCCGCCCCGCGGCCACCGCGACCCACCCCGAAAACTCCTCCACCACCGCCGCCGCGGCCCGCCCCGAAGGGGCCTCCGCCGCCGCGGGCCGGCCGGGAGGCGCCGCCCCAGCGGCTACCCCAACCCACCCCCGAGGCCCCGCGACCGACCACCCCGACCCCGTCCCCACCTGGGCCGAGGACGACATCCCCAAACCGACCGTCCCCGTCGCCCTCACCGCCCTCGGCGCCCTGGCTCTCACCGTCGCGGCGATCGTCCACATCTCGCCGGCCGCCGCCCCCGGGTTCACCAGCTGGCCCTGGCTCGCCCTCCTCGCCTTGGCCCCCGCCGCGGCCGCCGCCGGGCTCGCCTCCCGGCGACCCGGCCTCGCCAACGGTCTCGTCCTCGGCCTCGCCGCCCTCGCGCCCGGCCGGCTGGTCCTCGACCTCCAGTTCGCCGTCAACGGCCCCCTCGCCATCCGGCCGGAGCTCTACTTCCCGGACCGCTTCATCGGCGGCTCCGCCGTCGGCGCCGGGTTCTGGCTGCTCGTCGCCGGGCACCTGCTCACCGGGGCCGCCGGCGTCGCAGCCGCGCGGGCCGGCCGGAGCTACGAAGAACCCGAACGGCGACGCTGGCGCCTGCTCGCCCCCCTCCTCGCCGTCACCGCGTCGGTCGGGCTGCTCACCGCTCCCGTCGGCTCCGACAACGGCTTCCTCCTCGCCCGCGCCGCCTTCGAAGGACCCTGGCCCGCCCTCGGCGGCTACCTCCTCCTCGCCGCCGCCCTGCCGCTGGCCGCCGCGCTCGCGCTCGCCGCTCCCTCCGAACGCACCGGGCGGGGCATGCTGCTCGGCCTCGCCGCCGGTGCCGCGGCGGTCGCCGTCCCCCCGGTTCTCGCCGGCCTCCTGCGAGACGACCTGCACGTCACCTGGGGACCCGTCCTCGCGCTCGCCGCGACCGCCCTCGTCGGCGGCCTCGCCTTCACCCGGCTCAGCGAAAAACCGCAGGACACCGAACGCGACGTCACCATCCCCGGCGTCTTCTGGTGGCGCCTGACGACCGGGCTGCTCGGCCTCGCCACCGCCGTCGCCGCCCTGGTCGGGACCTTCGCGCCGCAGGTCGCCGTCAGCGCGCTCAACCCCGGCGCCACCACCCCCAGCACCGCCGCCGCCGAAAGTCCCGCGCGGTGGTTCCTGCTCGTCGCCGCCCTGCTCGTCGCCGTGGTCGCCGCGCTCACGCTCGTTCCGGGGACCGCCGGGAAAGCCCGGCCCGTGCTCGGCGTGACCTGGGCCGGGATCGTCCTGGCCGGCACCGCCGTCCTCAACACCGCGCTCACCGCCACCCAGGCGGGCAACCTCGCCGGCTTCGGCGGGGCGGACGTCGGCGCCACCCCCGTCTTCACCTACGACCTCGGCGCCGGCGCCGCCTGGACGTTCGCCGCGCTCGTGCTGGCCGCCCTGACCGCGCTCGCCGCCGTCGGGACCGGCGTCGTCGAACGCGAGGACGCCGGCGAGCGCACCGAGGCCGGCAAAGACGTACTCACCCCCGTCGTCGCGGGCGCGGTGCTGGCCGTCGCCGGGTTCGGGCTCCCCGTTTTCAACGTGCCCGGCTACGTCGCTCCCGGCCTCTGGTCGAACCTCGACACCCCGTCGTGGGGACTCTGGACGACCGTCGTGGTCGTCGTCGGGGCCGCCGCGCTCGCCGTGCGGTCGCGGCCCAAGCCCGCGGCCGCTCTCCTGACCGGCGCCGCCCTGCTGGCCGCGCTGCACGCCGCGGAACTGCCGCTCGTCGGCGGCGGCCTCGGCGACGCGAGCCCGGCGACCGGCTTCTGGCTGACCCTCGCCGCCGCGGCCGCGCTGCTCGTCGCGGCCGGCCTGTCCGCCGCCGGGGGACGCCGTGGCGCGTGAGCGCCTCCGGGTGCTCCTCGTCGAGTTCGGGACGCCCGACCCGGCCGCCGTCGCGTTGGGCCGCGTCCTGCGCGACGAAGGCATGGAAGTCGTCCACGCCGGCCCGCTGGACACCCTCGAGCAACTGCGGAGCACCGCCGAGCAGGAGGACCCGGACGCCGTCGGCGTGCTCGGCGACGGGCCGCCGCCCGGGCTCGCCGAAGCGTTGAACGGCGTTCGCGTCTTCTCCGGCAGCGACCTCGGGGACCCCGGAAAAGCGGTGGAATGGTTGCGCGGTGGGCGGTCTCACACCGTGGACGTACCGCCTGACCGCGCACGGTGACCGACTTCACCAGGTGCGGAGTCCCCTGCGTCTGCGCAGGTCGCTAACCTCGACTGGTCCGACAGCGCGGTCCGGCAACGGACCACCACAGTGGCGTGTCGTCAGGAGACTGGAGTAGTGGACCTCTACGAGTACCAGGCGAGGGATCTCTTCGCCGCCCACGGAGTACCGGTTCTGCCGGGCTCGGTGGCTAGCACCCCCGAAGAAGCCAAGACCGCCGCGGAGCAGATCGGCAACCAGGTCGTCGTCAAGGCGCAGGTGAAGGTCGGCGGCCGCGGGAAGGCGGGCGGCGTCAAGCTGGCCCAGACGCCCGACGAGGCGAAGGAGAAGGCGGAAGCCATCCTCGGCCTCGACATCAAGGGCCACATCACGCGTCGCGTGCTGGTGGCCGAAGCCTCGGACATCGCGTCCGAGTACTACTTCTCCTTCCTGCTGGACCGCGCGAACCGCACGTTCCTGGCGATGGCGTCCTCCGAGGGCGGCATGGAGATCGAGCAGCTCGCGGTCGAGCGGCCGGACGCGCTCGCGAAGATCCCGGTCGACGCGATCGCCGGCGTCGACAAGGCGAAGGCGCTCGAGATCCTGAAGGCCGGCAACTTCCCGGCCGACATCATCGACGAGGCCGCCGACGTCGTCGTGAAGCTCTGGGAGACCTTCGTCTCCGAGGACGCCACCCTCGTCGAGGTCAACCCGCTGGTCCGCGACCCGCAGGACAAGATCATCGCCCTCGACGGCAAGGTCACCCTCGACGAGAACGCGGACTTCCGCCAGCCGGGCCACGAGGCCCTGGTGGACAAGGACGCGGAGAACCCGCTCGAGGCGAAGGCCAAGGCCAAGAACCTCAACTACGTCAAGCTCGACGGCCAGGTCGGCATCATCGGCAACGGCGCGGGCCTGGTCATGTCCACTTTGGACGTCGTGGCGTACGCGGGCGAGAAGCACGGCGGCGTGAAGCCGGCGAACTTCCTCGACATCGGCGGCGGCGCGTCGGCCGAGGTCATGGCGGCCGGGCTGGACGTCATCCTCAACGACACCGACGTGAAGAGCGTCTTCGTCAACGTCTTCGGCGGCATCACCGCCTGCGACGCGGTGGCGAACGGCATCGTCGAGGCCCTGAAGATCCTGGGCGACGAGGCCTCCAAGCCGCTGGTCGTCCGCCTGGACGGCAACAACGTCGTGGAGGGTCGCAAGATCCTGGCGGACGCGAACCACCCGCTGGTCACCGTGGTGGACACAATGGACAACGCGGCCGACAAGGCTGCCGAGCTCGCCGCGGCAGGTGCGTGAGATGTCGATCTTCATCAACGAGAACAGCAAGGTCATCGTCCAGGGGCTCACCGGCTCCGAGGGCATGAAGCACGCGACCAAGATGCTGAAGTCCGGCACGAACATCGTGGGTGGCGTCAACGCCCGCAAGGCCGGCCAGACCGTCACCATCGAGGGCAAGGACCTCACCGTGTTCGGCACGGTCGAGGAGGCCATCAAGGAGACCGGCGCCGACGTCTCGGTCATCTTCGTGCCGCCGAAGTTCGCGAAGGACGCGGTCATCGAGGCGATCGACGCCGAGATCCCGCTGGCCGTCGTCATCACCGAGGGCATCCCGGTACACGACTCGGCCTACTTCTGGGCGCACGCCGTTGCGAAGGGCAACAAGACCCGGATCATCGGCCCGAACTGCCCCGGCGTGATCAGCCCGGGCAAGTCGAACGCCGGCATCATCCCGGCCGACATCACCGAGGCCGGCGCCATCGGCCTCGTGTCGAAGTCGGGCACGCTGACCTACCAGATGATGTACGAGCTGCGGGACATCGGCTTCTCCACCGCCGTCGGCATCGGCGGTGACCCCATCATCGGGACCACCCACATCGACGCCCTCGCGGCGTTCGAGCAGGACCCCGAGACCAAGGTCATCGTCATGATCGGCGAGATCGGCGGCGACGCCGAAGAGCGCGCCGCGGCGTACATCAAGGAGAACGTGACGAAGCCGGTCGTCGGTTACGTCGCGGGCTTCACCGCGCCCGAGGGCAAGACCATGGGCCACGCGGGCGCCATTGTGTCGGGCTCCTCCGGCACGGCCGCCGCGAAGAAGGAGGCCCTCGAGGCCGCCGGCGTCAAGGTCGGCAAGACCCCGAGCGAGACCGCCGTCCTCGCGCGTGAGCTGTACAACAACCTCGGCTGAGTCCGAGGCGTAACTCCTGGTGAGGCCGGGCACCCGTGTGGGTGCTCGGCCTCACCTGGTTTGGGGACGAAACCTCCTGAGGTATTCACGCGTCTGATGGGTCGGTGGCTCCGGAGTGCGCTAGCGTTCTGCGCACACGAGCCGCCTTGTCTTCCCGGGTGTCCTGGTACCCCGGAGTGCCGGTCGAACCGACAGGAGTGCATCCGATGACCTTCCCCAGCGGTGGGCCTGGCTACCCCCAGCAGGGTGGCGGCCAGCAGCCCCCCGGACCGCCGTCCAGTGGCTTCCCGGCGCAGCAGCCGCCGCCCCACTCGCACCAGGCGCCGGCGGGGGGTGTCGCGAACCTGACGCACAACCTGCCGCTGATGCTCTCGCTCGGCGTCGCGGTCTTCGGCATCGTCCAGTACTTCCTCGGCTTCTCCGACTCCGGTGACGTCGGCCTCGGCGGCGTGTTCCTGCTGGGCGGCGGCCTGCTCGCCGCGATGTACGCGCTGCCCAAGGGCCCGAAGACGCTGCCGTTCGCGGCGCTGTTCAGCGTCCTCGGCGCGCTCTACGTCCTCGACCAGCTGATCGGGATGCAGACCTCGCCCGGCATCGTCACCGTCATCCTGATCCTGGGCATCCTGCAGATGGCCGCCGCGGTCGCCGCGCTGCTGATCGACCAGGACGTGCTCAAGCCGCCGACGCCCAAGCCCGCCGCCGCGCCCTACAGCGGCCAGTACGGTCAGCCCGGCCAGCAGCAGTACGGCCAGCAGGGGCAGCAGGCCCAGCCGGGTCAGCAGTTCGGCCAGCCGGGCCACGGGCCGGTGACCCCGGGCGGCGACGCGCCGTTCGGGCAGGGCCAGTACGGCTCGCCGAACCCGCCGTCGACCACGCCGCCGCCGGGTCAGCAGGCCACGACGTACGCGCCGCAGCAGGGCTCGTTCTTCCAGCAGCCGCCGTCGGACAACCCGGGCACGCCGCCCGGCGGGTTCGGCAAGTCGAACTGACGCGACACCCGCGACACCCGCTGTGACGCCGTCTGTCACAGCGGGTGTTTTGCACTCCGGGGGTTACTCGACCGGGTGGGTTAGCTTCCCCACGCCGGCCGGCGGCGGCGTGGCTCACCCGGTCGGACCAGCCCGGATGTCAGGGTGCGGATCATGGATCTGCTCACCGACTCCCGCGAGGAGCCGGTGGGCGACCTCGGACCCGACGTCGGACTCACCCGGGCGGCGCGGGTGCGGGTGTTGCTCGCCGCCGCCCTCGGCCCGCTGGTCACCGGCTACGCCGCCGTCGCGACCGTGCTGACGCTGGTCACCCTCACCGCCGAACGCACCGTCTTCTCCGCCACCGGCGTGCTGCTGGCGGCCGGCCCCGGCTGGCTCGCCGCGCACCAGGTGCGCCTCGACCTCGGCGGTCACCCGATCGGTGTGCTGCCGCTGCTGCCGACGCTGGGCGCGCTCGCGCTGGCCGCGCGGACGGCATCCGGCGCCGCGACACGCCTCGGCTGCCGTTCGCCCCGCGAAGCGCTGCCGGTGTTCGCCACGATCACCCTCGCGCACGCGTTGTTCGGGCTGGTCGTCGCACTCGGCGCGCAGGGCTCGCCGGTCACGGCCAACCCGCTGGTCGCGTTCGCCGTGCCCGGCCTGCTGGCCGCGGTGGCCGCGGGCGCGGGCATCGCCTGGTGCTGCGGGCTGCCCGACGTCGTCGCCGAGCGCCTCGACCCGCTCGCCCTGCGCGGAGTCCGGGCCGGCGCGCTCGGGCTCGCGGTGCTGGTGGCCTGCGGCGGGGTCGTGTTCACCGTCGCGACCGCGCTGTCCTGGCGGACGGTCGCCGACATGTACGAGCCCGCGTTCGGCAGCAGCTTCGGGATGTTCCTGCTTTCCGTCCTCTACCTGCCCAACGCCGTCGCGGCCACGCTGTCGTTCGTCACCGGGCCGGGGTTCTCGATCGGCGACCTGTCCGTCGGGATGTTCGGCTACCGCGGCGGCGCCGTGCCCGGCGTCCCGCTGCTCGGCGGCCTGCCCGAGCACCACGCGGCGTGGTGGCCGGCGTTGCTGGTGCTGCCCGCGGCGACGGGGGCGCTGGTCGGGTGGTCGCTGCGCAAGGTGGCCGCCGACCCGGCGCAGCGCATCCGCGCGGTCGCGGTGGCCGGCGCGGTCGTCGCGCTCGGCTGCGTCCTGCTGGGCACGCTGTCCGGCGGCCGGCTCGGCGACGGCCCGTTCGACCCGGTGAGCGTCCCGGTCGGCGTCGCGTCGGTCGTCGCGTTCTGCTGGATCGTCATCCCGGGCTCGTTCGTGGCGTTCTTCGCCGGCGAGCACGAGCCGCCGGCGCCGCCTCCCGAAGCGCTCGAAGACAACGAAGCCTTCGAAGACGCCGACGAGGTCGACGCCGAAGAAGCCGCCGAAGCCGTCGAGGAACTCGAGGCATCCGAAGCGTCCGAAGAGGACGAAGCAGAGCCCGAAGAACCCGAAGAACCCGACGAGGACGCGGCACTTTCACGTGAAAGTGCCGCCGTCGAGGACGCGGAGCTTTCACGTGAAAGCTCCGCCGAGCCGGACGAAGCTGTGACCGGAGGCACCGAGACCTGCGGCGACGTCGAGCCGGACGAGACCGACCGTTAGGGTTGTCGTGACCTGGTGAAGCGCCGTGCGCACCGGCTGCGCACCGCCCGCGGCAAGGAGCCCGCTCTGTCTCAACGGTTGGAGCTGCCCACCCCGGTGAAGCTCGTCGTCCTCGCGTCGGGCTCCGGCACCCTCCTGCAGGCGGTGCTGGACGCCACCGCGCGGTCCGGCTTCCCGGCCAAGGTCGTCGCCGTCGGCGCCGACCGCACCGGCATCGAGGCGCTGACCCGCGCCGAGCGCGTGAGCATCCCGTCGTTCACGGTCCGCGTCGCCGACCACCCCGACCGCGCCGCCTGGGACAAGGCGCTGACCGAAGCCGTCGCGGCCTACCAGCCCGACCTGGTCGTCTCCGCCGGGTTCATGAAGATCCTCGGCGAACAGTTCCTCGGCCGGTTCACGGTGGTCAACACGCACCCAGCGCTGCTCCCGTCTTTCCCCGGGATGCACGCGGTGCGTGACGCTCTCGAAGCCGGCGTCAAGGTCACCGGCTCGACCGTGCACTTCGCGGACGCCGGGGTCGACACCGGGCCGATCATCGCCCAGGAGGCCGTCGTCGTGGAGCACGACGACACCGAAGACGTCCTGCACGAACGGATCAAGGCCGTCGAGCGCAGGCTTTTGGTGGAAACGATCGAGCGACTCGGCCGCGGTGGCTGCACCGTGGACGGACGAAAGGTGACATTTCGTGAGCACTGACCTGGGACGGCGGCCGGTCCGCCGGGCGCTGATCGGCGTCTCGGACAAGGCGGGCCTGCTGGACCTCGCGACCGGCCTGCACGCGGCCGGCGTCGAGATCGTCTCCACGGGCGGCACGGCGAAGGTCATCGCCGACGCCGGTGTCCCGGTCACGCCGGTCGAAGACGTCACCGGCTTCCCCGAGTCGCTCGACGGCCGGGTCAAGACGCTGCACCCGCACGTGCACGCCGGGCTGCTCGCCGACCAGGGCAACCCCGACCACGTCGAGCAGCTGCGCAAGCTGGAGATCGCGGCGTTCGACCTGCTGGTCGTGAACCTGTACCCGTTCGAGCAGACCGTCGCGTCCGGCGCGAGCCCCGAGGACTGCGTCGAGAACATCGACATCGGCGGCCCGGCGATGGTCCGCGCGGCGGCGAAGAACCACGGAAGCGTCGCGGTCGTCGTCGACCCCGCCCGCTACGGCTGGGTGCTCGAGCGCGTCGCCGACGGCGGCTTCGACCTGACCGACCGCAAGCGCCTCGCGGCCCAGGCGTACGCGCACACGGCGTCGTACGACATCGCCGTCGCTTCGTGGTTCTCGAACGTCTACGCGCCTGCGGACGACTCCGGCTTCCCCGAGTTCTCCGGCATCAGCTGGGAACGCGGCGAGGTGCTGCGCTACGGCGAGAACCCGCACCAGAAGGCCGCGCTCTACAAGGGACACCGGGCCGGCCTGGCCCACGCCGAGCAGCTGCACGGCAAGGCCATGTCCTACAACAACTACGTCGACACCGATGCCGCCCGCCGCGCCGCGTTCGACTTCGCCGAGCCGGCCGTCGCGATCATCAAGCACGCCAACCCGTGCGGCATCGCGGTCGGCACGGACATCGCGGAGGCGCACCGCAAGGCGCACGCGTGCGACCCGGTTTCGGCCTACGGCGGCGTCATCGCGACGAACCGGCCGGTCAGCCGCGAGGCCGCCGAGCAGATCGCCGAGGTGTTCACCGAGGTCGTGCTGGCGCCGGACTTCGACGCCGAAGCCCTGGAAATCCTGCAGCGCAAGAAGAACATCCGGCTGCTCAAGCTGCCGGAGATCGCGCAGCCGGCCCCGATCGAGTTCCGCCAGATCTCCGGCGGCGTGCTCGTCCAGACCGTCGACGCGATCGACGCTTCGGGTGACGACCCGGCCAACTGGACGCTGGCGACCGGTACCCCGGCCGACGAGCAGACCCTGCGCGACCTCGAGTTCGCGTGGCGCTCGCTGCGCGCGGTCAAGTCGAACGCGATCCTCCTCGCCGCGGACGGCGCGACCGTCGGCGTCGGCATGGGCCAGGTCAACCGCGTCGACTCGTCGCGGCTGGCGGTCTCGCGGGCGGGCGACCGGGCGAAGGGCTCGGTCGGCGCGTCGGACGCGTTCTTCCCGTTCCCGGACGGCCTGGAGGTGCTGGTCGAGGCGGGCGTCCGCGCGGTCGTGCAGCCCGGCGGCTCGGTCCGCGACCCCGAGGTGATCGCGGCCGCGGAGAAGGCGGGCGTCACGATGTACCTGACGGGAACGCGCCACTTCGCGCACTGATCCCGCGCGCTTCGAGAGGGAGGGCTCGATGCAGCAACCACCGCCTTACGGGCAGGGACAGCCGGGCTACGGGCAGCACTATCCCCAGCAGCCCGGCTACCCGCCGCCGCAGGGTTATCCCGGTTACGGCTACGGCATGCCGATGCCGCCGCCGAAGAAGAAGCGGACCGGGCTGGTCCTCGGGATCGTCGGCGCGGTGGTCGTGCTGCTCGGCGTGGGCATCCCGGGCGCGATCTTCGCGAGCGAGTACTTCTCGAGCACCGGCGCGGCACCGTCGTCGTCGCCGGTGCCCGCCGAGTGCCAGGTCCCGGCCCAGACGCTGGAGAAGGCGGGCTTCCCGAGCTTCGCGCTGGGCGGCCCGGGGACCGCGAACGTGCCGGGTCTGAAGCAGGTCAACTGCAGCTGGAAGCCCGGCACCGACGAGAACGTCCGCGACGCGACGTTGAGCGTCCGCCTCACGGCGTACTCCGGGGAGGGCGCGCGCGAGTCGGCGAACCACCTGTACCAGCCGATCGCGCCGGCGGTCCCGCCGACGGAGGTGAAGGGCGTCGGCGACAAGGCGCTGCTGGTCCGGCTGGTGACGCAGAGCGCGTTCAGCGGGTCGGAACTGCACATCCTGAAGGGGACGACGGTCGTCATCGTCGAGGTGTCCGGCTGGGACAAGGGCTTCTTCTCGAACTCGCCGATGCCCCAGCAGGAGACTGACGACGCGGTGAAGGCGGTCGGCACGGAGGTCGTCAAGAAGCTGGGACGCTAGGCGGGTGCGGGCAGCGTCTTGCAGAGCGCGACCGGGAACTTCGGCTCCGCCGCCCGGATGTCCGTGCACCCGGCCGTCCTGACCTGCGCGAACGACGTCCAGCCCGCGTCGCTCCAGCGGAACACCGCGCGGGCGGGCGGGTCCGTCTGGCGCACCAGGAGGTCGAGCACCAGCCAGCCCGGGTCGCAGGCGCGGGTGGTGCCCGCGCTCTCGGCGCCCGTCGCGGACACCGCGGCGCCGATCCACGCCGGGTCGCAGTGGTCGGCGGGCGGGGCGCACGTGCCCTGGGGCGCGCAGTGGCCCCAGCCGGCGCCGAGCTTGTGCCAGGCGTTGCCGTTGTCGCCGTTGAGGACCACCGTGCGGTCCGCGACCGGTGACGACGTCGTCAGCCGCAGCTCCGCGGGCACCTTGTCCTGGCAGCCGCCCGACGCGGGCCGCGTCGAGTAGACGACGTCCGCGCGGACGTCGGTCTTGGTCTCCACGACCTGCTCGATCCGCGGCTCCCGGACGCAGCCGGGGTCCTTGCCGGGCAGCGCGACCTGCACGAACAGGCTGGCGTCGTCCTGGCCGGGGCGGATCCCGGTGACGTCGGCGCGGAACGAGCGCCATTCCGCGCCCATCGTCGTCGGCCCGGGCGCCGCGGCTCCCGCGCCGGGCACCCCGCCGCCCGCGGTCAGCACGACGGCCGCCACCGCACCCGCCGCGACCAGCGCTCCGGCGACCCACAGAACCGGCCGTTTGGTCATCGCCCACCCCCAGAAGTCCACCGGGCAATCTAGCCGACGCCGCAGCGTCAGGCGGGCGTACCGGGTTTTTAGCGGTGTGTGACGTCCTTCTCGAGGTAGACCGCGCCGCTGATGTGCCCGCCGGCGTCGGGCGCGTCGGTGAGCCGGTAGCCGGCGCGCTGGTAGAGCGTGATGTTCCGGGTGCTGCGGGCCCCGGTGAAGAGGGCGAACCGCCGCGCTTCGGCGGGCACGCGCGCTTCGGCGTGTTCGAGCAGCCGCCGGCCGAGCCCGCGCCCGGCGAGGTCCGGCGCGACCATCAGGCGCCCCAGCTCCCATCGGTCGCCTTCGAGCCGGGCCCGCACGGCGCCGACCAGCCGGTGGTCCTGGCGCAGCACCCACACCGACCAGGTCTTCGTCCAGTCGCGGACGTCTTCGAGGGTCTCGTGCAGCGCGGGGATGTCGAGGGTGTCGTTGAGGACGGCCTCCTGGACCCAGCAGCAGCGTTGCAGGACGAGCAGTTCCGGGCAGTCTTCGGGCCGGGCTTCGGTGAGCTCCACGGGAGTGTGTCTAGCGAGCGGGGTTCGGCGCGGGCAACTTCATTACCTTGGCGGGGTGACCGATCTCTCGCGCTGGACGCTTGGGGGTTTCGCGCCGCGTCTCCTCCCAGGGCTCGCCCGCCAGCAACCCGACCCGCGACGCCAGGTCCGGCACCCGCGCCCCTTCCACACCTTGTTCGCCAAGCCGACGAGCAGGTCCTCGACCGTCACGGACCACGACCGTGCGTCCCGGCGAACCGCGCCAAACAACCGCGTCGCGTTCCAGGGCTCTTACCCCACTAGTGGGTGACTTGACACCTCGGGTGGTTCGCGGTTGACTTGTCCACGTCGAACAAGTGTTCGACGTGGAACCGCCGCCTTCCCCGCGGCGAACCAGTGCCGTCGGTCGTGTTTTGGGAGAGGCCCGACCGCCGGCCTAGTCCGTGGTGGGGAGGTGCGTGCGGTGACCGCTGTGGTGGCGCCGCCGGTGGCCCGGCTGGCGGCCCTGCCCGGGGTCAGCACGGCGAGCCGGGTCGCGGCCCAGGCCGAGCGCGCGCGGGTGACGGGAAGGGTGCTCCCGGTCGCCCCGGCGCTGGCCGAGCTGCTGCCCGCTGCTGGTCTCCGGCGCGGGAGCACGGTGGCGGTCCACGGGGGAACGTCGCTGCTGCTCGCGCTGCTTGCGGAGGCCACGGCAGCCGGCTCGTGGGCGGCCGTGGTCGGCATGCCGTCGCTGGGGCTGGCGGCGGCGGCCGAGTACGGCGTGGACCTCGGCCGGGTGGCGCTGGTGCCCCGTCCGGGGGCCGAGCTCCCGGCGGTGGTCGCGGCACTGCTCGACGGGGTCGACGTGGTGGCGGTCCATTCGGAGACGGTCCAGACAGCCGTGGCGCGGCGGTTGTCTGCCCGGGCCCGGCACCGAGGGGCGGTCCTGCTGTCGTTCGGCGCATGGCCGGGGGCGGATGTCGAGCTGTCGTGCCGGTATTCGGCGTGGGCGGGGCTCGAGGGCGGGTACGGGCACCTGCGTGAGCGGGAGGTGACCGTCCGGGCGCGTGGCCGGGGGGCCGCGGCTCGGCCGGTGACGGTCTCGTTGACACTGCCCGGCCCGGCCGGTTCTGGCGTGGGTCGTGCCGGTTCGGGTGCTACTGCCGGCTTGGTCTCCACGCCAGTCGCTTCGCCACTTTCCGGGCGCGCCGCCGCAGGTTCGCCCCTCCGCGAGGAGGCGACCGCATGACGGCAGCCGATCCACTGTGGACAGCGGCGCACGCACCCGCGCTCCTGGAGCCAGGCCGCCCGCGCGAGCCACGCCGGGTCTCGTCGCTTGGCGAGCCGCATGGCCGTCCCCGCGTTGCCGGCGCCGTGCTGTCGGCGCGCGAGCCGCGCCGATTCTCGCTGGCCATGTGGGGAGGCTGCGTGACCGTCCCCGCGCAAGTGCTGTGCTGTCCGCGCGCGAACCAGGCCGACCCTCGCTATCCGCGTGGGGAGGTCGCATGACCGTCCCCGAGCAACGGCGACCCGCCGACCTCGCCACCCGGATGCTCGTCCTCTGGTGCCCGGACTGGCCGGTCGTCGCCGCTGCCGCCGTCGGTGGCGTTCCCGTCACCTCGCCCGCCGCCGTCTTCAGTGCGAACCGGGTCGTCGCGAGCAATGCCGGCGCCCGGCGCAATGGCGTCCGGCGGGGGATGCGGCGGCGGGAAGCGCAGTCGAACTGTCCGGACCTGGCCGTCTTCCCCGCCGACGACGGCCGGGACGCTCGGCTCTTCGAAGCCGTCGCCCGGGCCGTCGAAGGCCTCGTTGTCGGGGTCGAGGTCGTGCGCCCGGGGCTCGTCGCCGTCCCCGTCGACGGTGCCGCCGCGTACTTCGGCGGCGAGCACGCCCTCGTCGAACGGCTCGTCGACGAAGTGTCCGCCGCGGCCGGCGTCGAATGCCAGGTCGGCGTCGCCGAAGGGCTCTTCGCCGCGACGCTCGCCGCGCGCTGCGGGGAGTTCGTCGAACCCGGGCGCGTCGCCGAGTTCCTCGCCCCGCTGCCCGTCACCGAGCTCGACCAGCCCGGGGCCGAGCGCGCCGAACTCGTCGACCTGCTGCGGCGCCTCGGCTTGCGCACCCTCGGCGCGTTCGCGGAACTGCCGGAACGCGACGTCGTCAACCGGTTCGGCGCCGCCGGCGTGCTGGCCCACCGGCTGGCGCGAGGCCGCTCCGAACGGCCGCCGCTGCGGCGGAGCCCACCGCCCGAGCTGACGCTCACCGAAGAATTCGACCCGGTCGTCGAGCGGGTCGACGTCGCCGCGTTCCTCGCCAAGGGCCTCGCGACGCGGTTCTGTGCCGCGCTCGCCGGGCACGGCCTGGCCTGCACCCGGCTCGGCATCTACGCGGTCACCGAAGAGGGCGAACACCTCGGCCGCGCGTGGCGGTGCGCCGAACCGCTGACGCCCGCGGGCGTCGCCGACCGCGTGCGCTGGCAGTTCGAAGGCTGGCTGCGCGCGGCACCGGGGCAGCGTCCGACGTCCGGCGTGGCGCGGCTGCGGCTGGAGCCCGAGGAGGTCGTCGAGGGGCGGTCGCTGCAGCTCGACCTGTGGCAGAACGGCGGTTCCGAGGAGGAGGACGAACGCGCGGCGCGTGCGTTCGTGCGCGTCCAGGGCCTGCTCGGGCCGGAGGGAGTGGTGACGCCGTTGCTCGACGGCGGTCGCGACCCGGCGGGCCGCGTCCGGCTGGTGCCGTGGGGCGACCCGCGCGAGCCGTCGACGCCCCCGGACGCGACGTGGCCCGGACGGCTCCCCTCTCCCTCCCCGGCGACGGTCCTCGACCGCCCGGTGCCGGCCCAGGTGTTCGACGCCGGGGGAAGCCCGGTCGGCATCTCGCCGCGCGACCAGCTGACGGCGGTCCCGCACGGCCTGAGCATCACCGGCGGCCCGCGGCGGGCGGTCGTGGGGTGGGCGGGGCCGTGGCCCCTGGCGGGCGACCGCCGAAGACCGGGCCCGCCCCGCGCGCGGCTGCAGCTGCTGCTCGAGGGCGAACCGGACGGGCCGCCCGAGGCGGGGCTGCTGCACTGCGCGGGCACGGAAAATCCACTGTGGACGGTCGAGGGAGTGTACGACTGAGCATGGACGAGGACTACGCACGCAAGCTCCGGGCTTGGTTGAAGTCGGAACCGGAGGCAACCCCGCGCCGACCGGAGGAAGAGCGCGAGTGGCTGCGCGAAGTTCCGGCGCCCGCGCCCGAGGGTGGATGGAGCACCGGCGACCGGCCGCCGGGCCAACCGCGCGCCGCCGACGAGCCGCTGCCGGCCCCCGCATCGGACGAGCGGTGGACGGTCCGCGGCCGGCTGCCGCGGGAACCGGTGGAGGAACTCGAGGAGGAGTGGGTGTGCCCGGTGATCGCGCTCCCGGTCCCGCGAGCATCGGAGGAGAACGGCTGCCGCATGAGCGCGCCCGACGAGCGACGCTCCCGAATCCGTCGCCGGCCCGTCGAGGGGACGGCTGACCAGCCCGGCGTGACCGAAACCGCCGAGTGCTCCCGGGACCGGCGGCTGCCTGGGGAGGTGCCCGGCCAGCCTGGCGCGAGCGAAACCGCCGAGTGCTCCTGGGACCGGCGGCTGCCCGGGGAGGCGCCCGGCCAGCCCGGCGTGAGCGAAACCGCCGAACGGACCAGGGACTGGCGGCTGCCCGGGGAGGCCCTCGGCCGGCCCGGCGTGAGCGAAACCGCCGAGCGCTCCCGGAACCGGCGGCTGCCCGGGGAGGCGCCCGGCCAGCCCGGCGTGAGCGAAACCGCCGAGCGGACCCGGGACCGGCGGCTGCCCGGGGAAGCCCCCGGCCGGCCCGGCGTGAGCGAAACCGCCGAGCAGAGTCCGCAACTCTGGCACCCCGAGGGCGAACCCATCATGAGCGATGCCGAAGCCCGCAGCCGCTGGAACCACCCCAGCAACTGGCATCGCCGCCGGCGAGCCGCGCGAACCGACCCTGATCAGCCCGGGAGCCACTGAATGGGCTGGAACAACCCACCCGTCCCCTGGAAGGACCTCGCCCGCACCCTCGCCGGCGGGGCCCCTCCCGGTGATCACGGCGACAGCCCCGCCTGGGGCCGCCGCCGGGAGGCCTACCAACGACCGCAAGACCTCCCCACCCGGCGCAACGACGACGGCGGCGAAACCGTCCGCGTCCCCTATGCCGAACTGCACTGCCACTCCAACTTCAGCTTCCTCGACGGTGCCAGCCACCCCGAGGAGCTCGTCGAAGAAGCCGCACGCCTGGGGCTCGACGCCATCGCCCTCACCGACCACGACGGCATGTACGGCGTCGTGCGCTTCGCCGAGGCCGCGCGGGAACTCGGCGTCAACACCGTCTTCGGCACCGAACTCAGCTTCGGCCTCGCCAACCCCCAGAACGGCGTCGCCGACCCCGAAGGCGAACACCTCCTGCTCCTCGCCCGCGGGGACCAGGGCTACCGGGCCCTCTGCCGGGCCATCACCGCCGGCCAGATCCACGAAAACGCCGAAAAGGGCCGGCCGATCTACGACCTCGGCGCCGTCGCCGAGGAGGTCGCCGGGCAGTGCGTCGTGCTTACCGGCTGTCGCAAGGGCGCCGTGCGCTCCGCTCTCGTCATGGACGGCCCGAGAGCCGCCGCCGAGCAACTGAAAAACCTCATCGACCGCTTCGGCCACGACAACGTCTACGTCGAGCTCACCGACCACCGCCAGCCGCTCGACAGCACGCACAACGACGTCCTCACCAAACTCGCCGAAGAGCTGCACCTGCCGACCGTCGCCACCACCGCCGCGCACTACGCGCGTCCGGAACGCGCCCCGCTCGCCGATGCCCTCGCCGCCATCCGCGCCCGTCGCGGCATCGACGAACTGGAGGGCTGGCTCCCCGCGGCCGGCACGGCGTTCCTGCGCAGCGGCGCCGAAATGGACGTCCTCTTCCGGCGCTACCCCGGTGCCGTCCGCCGCTCAGCCCTGCTGGGCATGGAATGCGCGTTCCCGCTCAAGCTGATCGCTCCGAAACTGCCGCCCTTCGACGTCCCCGGGGACCACACCGAGACGACCTACCTCCGCCACCTCACGCGCGAAGGCGCGAAGGAGCGCTTCGGAGGCAAAGACCACGAAGAAAAAGCCAAGGAGCAGATCGAGCACGAACTGGCGATCATCGAACAGCTCGGCTTCCCCGGCTACTTCCTGATCGTCTGGGACATCGTCCGGTTCTGCAAGGAGAACAACATCCTCTGCCAAGGCCGCGGATCGGCCGCGAATTCGGCCGTCTGCTACGCGCTCGGCATCACGAAGGTCGACTCGGTGGCCAACGAGCTGCTCTTCGAACGCTTCCTCGCCCCGGACCGCGACGGCTACCCGGACATCGACCTCGACATCGAGTCCGACCGCCGCGAGGAAGCCATCCAGTACGTCTTCGAGAAACACGGCCGGCTCAGAACCGCCCAGGTCGCGAACGTCATCACCTACCGCGCCCGGTCCGCCGTCCGCGACGCCGCCCGCGCGCTCGGCTACTCGCCCGGCCAGCAGGACGCCTGGAGCAAGCAGATCGACCGCTGGGGTTCCTTGCGCAGCACCGAAAAGGACCACGACCACGACATTCCGGACGAAGTCGTGCAGCTCGCCTTCGCCCTCGAGGACTTCCCGCGCCACCTCGGCATCCACTCCGGTGGCATGGTCATGTGCCACGAGCCGGTGAGCCAGGTCGTGCCGGTGGAGTGGGCGCGGATGGAGAACCGCAGCGTCATCCAGTGGGAGAAGGAAGACTGCGCGGCCGCCGGGCTCGTCAAGTTCGACCTGCTCGGCCTCGGGATGCTCTCGGCGCTGCACTACATGCTCGACCTCGTCGAGGAGCACAAGGGCGAAAAGGTCGACCTCGCCGAGCTGGACCTCACCGACCAGAAGGTCTACGACATGCTCTGCCGCGCCGACGCGATCGGCGTGTTCCAGGTCGAAAGCCGCGCGCAGCTGGCGACCCTGCCGCGCCTGCAACCCCGGGAGTTCTACGACCTCGCCGTCGAAGTCGCGCTCATCCGGCCGGGTCCGATCCAGGGCGGCTCGGTGCACCCGTACATCCGCCGCAAGCAGGGCCGCGAGGAGTGGAGCTACGACCACCCGCTGCTGGAAAAGGCGCTGCACAAGACCAAGGGCGTGCCGCTGTTCCAGGAGCAGATGATGCAGATCGCGCTGGACGTCGCGAACTTCACCGCGGCCGAGGCCGACCAGCTGCGGCACGCGATGGGCTCGAAGCGGTCGGACCGGAAGATGGACCGGCTGCGGCAGCGCTTCCTCGAGGGTGCCGCCGTGAACGGCGTCGAAGACGAGCTCGCGCAGAAGATCTTCCTGAAGCTCAAGGCGTTCGCGAACTTCGGCTTCCCGGAGAGCCACGCGCTGAGCTTCGCGCACCTCGTGTTTTCCAGCGCCTACTTCAAGCTCTACCACCCGGACGCGTTCCTGGCGGGCCTGCTGCGCGCGCAGCCGATGGGTTTCTACTCACCGCAGTCGCTGGTCGCCGACGCGCGGCGCCACGGCGTCACCGTGCACGGCCCCGACATCAACCGCAGCCTGCCGCACGCCACCCTCGAAGCCGGCGCCGGGCGGTTCCACGACGTGCGCACCGGGCTGAGCACCGTCCGGATGATCGGCGAGGACGTCGCGAAGCGGATCGTCGCCGAGCGGCTCACCGACGGCGACTACACCGACATGGCCGACGTCGCCCGCCGCGTGCGGCTGACGACCCCGCAGATCGAGGCGCTGGCCACGGCCGGTGCGTTCGCCGGGTTCGGCGGCGACCGGCGGCAGGCGCTGTGGACCGCTGGCGCCGTCGCCGGGGAACGCCCGGAGAAGCTGCCGGGCCTGGTCGGCGCGCAGGCCCCGACGCTGCCCGGGATGGACGGCCTCGACCTCGCGGCGGCGGACGTCTGGGCGACGGGCGTGTCGCCGGACAGCTACCCGACCGAGTTCATCCGCGACCGCCTCGACGCGCTCGGCGTCGTCCCGGCGAACGGCCTGGCCGACCTCGACGACGGCGCGCGCGTGCTCATCGGCGGCGCCGTCACCCACCGCCAGCGCCCGGCGACCGCGGGCGGGGTCACCTTCCTCAACATCGAGGACGAGACGGGGATGGTCAACGTGATCTGCACGCTCGGCCTGTGGCAGCGCTACCACCGCGTGGCGCGCGCCAGCCCGGCGCTGCTGATCCGCGGGGTGGTGGAGAAGGCCGACGGCGTCGTGAGCGTGCTCGCCGACCGCGTCGAGGCGCTGCCGATGCGGATCAAGGCGAAGTCGCGCGACTTCAGGTGAGGGGTCGCCGGACGATCGTGACGATCTCCGGGCTTTCGTCGGTCACCGGCGTGCGGTCCCAGTAGCCGTACTGCTCGTCGACGACCAGCCCGGCCTCCTCGATGAACGTCGAAAGCGCTGCGACGTCGAGGAAGCGCAACGTACTTTCGCTGTACTGCGGCGCGTCCCAGGCCGGGCTTTCGTACGTCGTCCTGAAGCTGACGTACCCGTTCTCGAACGGCCCGGCGTCGTTTCACGACCGCACTTCGCCGGCCTCCCAGACGTTCGACGGCGTCCAGCGTTCCCAGGCACGCCGGGCCGGGTTGCGCGTCTCGAAACCGAACCGGCCGCCCGGCTTCAGCGCGCGGTGGACCGCCGCGAACGCCGTGCGCAGCTCGTCGTCGGTGAGGAGCACCTGGAACGCGTGCCCGGTCATCACGGCGAAGTCGAACTCGCCGTCCCAGGACGCGGTCGACAAATCGCCGAGCACCCACTCGACGTCGTCCCGGCGACGGGCCTGGAGGAGCATGCCCTCGGCGGGGTCCAGCCCGACGAGCCGGCCTTCGTGGCCGGACTCGCGCGCCCAGTGCAGCAGGGAACCGGTGCCGCACCCGACGTCCAGCACCGCGTCCGCGGCCATGATCATCGGCAGGTAGAACGCGAAGTCGCCGCTGCTCTCGCGCGGGTTCAGCGCGTCGTAGAGCGAAGCGAGGTACGGGTCGACGTAGTCGTGGTCGGGCACGGCGCCACCGTAGTGAGCGGGCCGGGAAAGATCACGCGGTTTTCGGGCCCAGGCCGAGCAGTTCGGGCCGCGCGGCCAGCTCTCGCCAGTACGCACCGGGGTCGGGCAGCAGCCGTCGCCGGTCCAGGTCCAGCAGGCCGGACACGCTGGCGACGTCGGCGACGAGCGTGCCGTCCGGCGCGTGGAACTTCTGCGTCACCCGCGAGGTTTTGCCGGTGCCCCAATGGAATTCGCACCCGACCGTGACCTCGCTGCCGGGTACGAGCTCGCGGTGGAACCGCACGGTCGTCTCCAGGTTCACCGGGCCGATCCGGCGCACGGCCAGCTCGCCGAGGTCGATCCCGGCTTCCTGGACGCACACCCAGCGCGCGTGGTCGGCGTAGGCGAGGTAGGCCGGGCCGCGGACGTGCCCGTTGACGTCGAGGTCGTCAGCGCGCACCGCGATAGTGATTCGGAACATGCGCCCGATCCTGGCGCGCGGGCCACGCGGACGTCTGGAACTTTTCGGCCACCCGCACGAGCGCGGCGGGGGAAGAACCGGAGAGGCGGCGACACTCGCGGCCGAGGTGCGACTGGTCGGCGTACCCGAGCCCGGCCGCGACGCCGGCCAGCGACGCCCGCCCGGCCGCGAGGGGCTCCAGGAGACGCAGGAACCGCTGGAACCGCCGGACGCGGTGCAATTGCTTCGGTCCGGCGCCGACCGCGTGGACGAAGTGGCGCCGCAACGAGCGTTCGCTGATCCCCACCGCGAGGTCGGACGTCCGCGTGGCCGTGCCGAGGGCTTGGACCGCGGCCAGCACCCGGCGGTCCGGCGTCCCGTCCCGGCGGGCGACGAGCGATTCCAGGATTCCGCGCTGCGCTTCGGGAACAGCCGACGCGAGCTGTTCTTCGGCGAGCCGGGCGGGCGCGCCCCAGAGGTCGCTCAGCCTGGTCACCGGGGCCAGCTCCGGCATCGACGTGCCGAGCACGGAAGCCGCGGCACCGCACCGCAACCGCACACCGACCCGCGACGACGCTGCCGGCACCCACAGCCGCAGGGGAGCGCCGACGGTGACGACGACCGTGAGCGCGTCGCCGTCCCAGACGAGGTCCGCGCAGCCGTCGGGCAGCACGCGCAACGGCCGCGCCCAGCCGGTGCGCCCGTGCCAGCCGCAGGCCACCACGTCGGCCAGCGCGGCGGGTGGCGCGTATTCGCGGTACACCGACCGGGCCGCCACCGGCCGCAGCGGAACTCCCATGAGCCCAGTATGCAGCGGTCAGGAACTGTCCTATTTCGATCTTACGGTGGGACCACACCGAACCGGAGGAGAAAACATGGTTCCCGAGGGCTACACGACCGTCACGCCGTGGATCATCGGCCACGACACCGCCGCCCTGATCGACTTCTTGAAGCAGGCGTTCGCCGCCGAGGAAATCGCCCGGGTCGTCGGCGACGACGGGAAGATCGGCCACGCGGAGGTCCGCATCGGCGACGCGGTCGTGATGGCGTTCGACTCGCCCGCCGGCTGGGCCGAGACCCCGGCGTTCCTGCGGCTTTACGTGCCGGACAGCGAAGAAACGCAGCGTCGCGCGATCGAAGCGGGCGCGACCGAGGTGACGCGCCAGACGGTGTTGTTCTTCGGCGACCGCGTCGGCCGGGTACGCGACCCCTTCGGCAACCTGTGGTGGATCCAGACCCGCCTGGAGAACCTGGACGAAGCCGAGCTGGCCCGCCGGGCACAGCTGCCGGAGTACGTCGAGGCGATGAACTACGTCCAGGGTGCGTTGCCCTGATCGACGGTGTGGCACCCTGGGGGCCGTGCTGGAGACGGGGGAGGACTACCGCGAAGCGGTGTTGTCCGGGCAGTGGTGGGAAAAGCGCCGGTTCACCGGCTGTGACTTCACCGGGGCGGACCTGAGCGGGCTGCGGACCCGGGGCTGCACCTTCGACGACTGCGTGTTCACCCGGGCGGATCTCTCGCGCTCGCGGCACGACGCGTCCGCGTTCCGCTCGTGCACCTTCGACCGCACGGTGCTCGTCGAAAGCCGCTGGACGTCGTGCTCGCTACTGGGCTCGTCGTTCACCGAGTGCGGCTTCGGCGGCATCGCGCTCACCGAGTGCGACCTCTCGCTGGCCTCGCTCGCGAAGGCGCGGCTGCGCCGGCTGGGCCTGTCCGGGCTGCGGCTGCGCGAAGCCAACCTGACCGAGGCCGACCTGACCGGCGTGGACCTGCGCGGCAGCGACCTGACCGGGACCCGCCTGCAGGGCGCCAAGTTCGAGGGCGCGGACCTGCGCGGTGCGCGGCTCGACGCGAACGCCCTGGTCCAGGCCAACCTGCGGGGCGCCGAGGTCGACGTCGAGACCGCCATCGCGTTCGCCGCCGCGCACGGGCTCGTCATCCGCTGAAAACGACGAAGGCCCCGGCAGTGCCGGGGCCTTCGCAGCGGGACTCAGTCGATCGGGGGTTCGCCCGGGTCGAGCTCGATGAGGTCGCCCTCGGCGAGCAGCTCCTCGATCGACGCCGGCAGGAGGTACGCCGACCCGCCGCCCGGCTGGTTGAACCACGGGATCGCGACGCCGGCCAGCGTCTCCAGCGGCCGCTGCACGCGGTAGACGTGGTACGGCCGGTTCACCCACTCGGGCACCAGCGACCGCTCGGCGAACGGTGTGCCCGCCGCGTACGTCAGGTTGCCGGTCGGCCCGCCGAAGCGGTCCAGCTCGCTGCCCGCGGGCAGCTCGCGCAGCTCCTTGCCGCGGAACAGTGTCAGCGGCGGCTCACCGGCCATCGGCCCGATCGGCCACTGCTGCTGGCCACCACCACCCCCGCCGTTGACGGCCGGGCGGACCGGCTCCTCACGACGCGGCGGCGCCGGCGGGGCGGCCGGTGCGGCCGGCGGCACGAGCGGGGCACCCGGCGGCACGGGAGCGGCCAGGACGGTCGGCGCCGACGGCGGCTCACGCCGGGGCGGCGCGGGGGCCGCGGGCGGCGGACCGGCCTGCTGCTGCGCGAGCGGCGGCGGCCCGGCCGGGACCGGCGCGGGCGGGCCGGGCGGACGCGGCGGGGCCGGCGGTTCGTCGTCCTCGAGGTCGCCGAAGAGCTCCTCGGCGCTCGTGAACGCCGTCTGCTCCTGCGGCGGCACCGGGTCCGGCTTGCGGACCGGGTACGACCCGGTCGCGACCTCCGGCGACAGCGTCGCGACGACCCGCTGCGGGACCGGTTCCGGCTCGGGCTCCGGTTCGGGCTCCGGTTCCGGCTCGGGCACGTGGCCCTCCGGGTTGAGCAGCAGCTTGCCGAGCATGAACGCGGCCGCGTCCTCGGCGTCGCCGAACACCGCGGGGTTGCTGAGCTTGCCGTCGTACCAGCCGACGCGCCAGCCCTCGTCGACCTCCTCGACGCTCCAGCCGTGCTCGGCGGGCTCGCCCAGCTTGTAGCCGCTTTCGGGCACCTCGAGCTCGTCCAGCTTGGCCTGCAGGCCGGCGAGCACCGGGTGGTCCGGGGTCTCGCGGCGCAGCGCGCGGCGGCCCGAGCGGGGCGCCGGCTCGGCAGCTTCGGGCGCCGGGGGTTCCGGCACCGGCAGCACGCCGGGCACCTCGGGCTGGGTGATCATGGTCGGCGGGCCGGGGTCGAACGCCGGCTGCTCTTCGCGCCGCGGCGGCTGGAACCCGGCGTGCGCGGGCTCCTCCTGGTGTGGCCGGCCGGGCTCGAAGGCCGCGTGCGCGGGCTCGTCCGGTCGCGGCTGGAACCCGGGCGGCTCCTCGTCGTGGGCCTGGAACCCGGCGGGCTCCGGCTCATCCTCCTCGCGGTGTGCGGCGGGCTCGTCGTCCCGGTGCTGGCCGGCGTCGAACGCGGGGTGCTCCTCGTCCTCGGCGTGCGACGGCTCGGTGTCGTGCGGGGCGTCGAAGGCGGCGCCGTCGTGCGGCTGCTCCTCGTGCCCGATCGGCTGGTCGGGGACGTACTCCGCGGTCTCCTCGAGGTCGGGCACCCGGCCCGGCTCCGGCGACGTGCCGTTAGAGCCCGCGGCGTGCTCGGGGTGCTCGTACTCCTCCTCGCCGTAGGAGTCCTCCTCGGCGAAGCGGTCGTCGAACTCCCGGTCGTCGTAGGCCTCTTCGGTGAACTCCGCCTCTTCGGCGTAGCCGTGCTCCTCAGCCGGGGCCTCGGGGGCGTGGGCCGCCTCCACCGGCGCGGGCGGCTCCTGGTGCTGCGGCGGCACGGCGGGCGCGACCAAGGTCGGCGGCGGACCCTGCGGCGCCTGCTGCTGCGGCGGCGGGCCCTGTGGGGGCGGACCCTGCGGCGGCGGACCCTGCGGGGGCGGGCCGGCCGGGCGCTGCTGCTGCGGCGGCGGCTGGTTGCCCCGGGTCAGGTACGCGCCGGCGGCCTGCAGGGTCGGCTCGTCGACCGGCGGCAGCGCGAAGCCGACCGCCCGGACGTGCTCGACCAGGTCCAGCTCCGGGGAGACGCCGTACTTGCGCAGGTAGAAGTTGACGGCGGCGGGCCAGATCCATTGGCCGTCGCTGTGGAACGCGACCGGCACGGTGGCCTCGGGCGTCGCGGCGAGCCGGTCGATGTCGTACCCGCGTTCGGTGACGACCAGCGGCGCGTGGTCCAGGTACTCCAGCAGCCGGTCCTGCTCCTCGACCTCGAGGTCGGGGCGGTTGATCACCGGGCGGCCGGCCGGGCCGATCGTGTCGAAGATCCGGGCGATCCGGAAGTGCGGCCCCGGCTGCTCCGGGCCGAGCCCCGACATCCGCCGGATCAGCCACTCGGGCACGTTCTCCTCGGTGCGCGGGAACATCCGCAGCTCGTCGGAGTAGGCCTGCGGCGGCGGCGCGAGGTTCCACACCGGCTCGTCGCGGTTGTACTCGAGGTTGTAGCTGGACGGGTGGTCCAGCTGGTAGCGCGCGTTGAACCACGTTCCGCGGCCGTCGCGGTACATGCCCCCGCGCAGCCTGCCGAAGAGGGTCGCGATGTCGTGGGTGGCGAGCCACTCGTGCACCGTGCCGTCTTCGGTGACGATCTCGCCGGTCAGCTCGTGGTACCTCCCGACGGCTCGGTACTCCGCGGAGACCTTGCGCCAGTCGCGCGGGGCGGCACGCAGCAAGGCAAGTCCGATCTGCTTGACCAGGGTGTCCTGCTCGGTCGCGTTCAGCTGCGTCGTCGGTTGTGCCACCCGCACATTTTGACTGTTCGCGCGCGCGTGTGCACCCCGCATGTGGGTTTTGCCGCTCGACGACCCGGCGGCACCCGGTCTGACCTCGCGTGATGCGAAGTGCGGTAGATCACAGCTTGATCGCGGCGAGCGTCGCGAATGGACCGTGTGGGGTAGCGGCCAGTCTACGGGCAGCGACCACCCACGCCTGGAAGCGACGCGCGGGGGTCGCTTTGCCAGAATGGGGCCCGTGACGGCGAAGATTCTCGACGGCAAGGCCACCAAGAACGCCATTTTCGCGGAGCTCGAGCCGCGCGTCGCGGCGCTGGCCGCGAAGGGGGTGACGCCGGGGCTGGGCACCGTCCTGGTCGGCGACGACCCGGGGTCGCATTCCTACGTTCGGATGAAGCACGCGGACAGCGGCAAGATCGGGGTCAACTCGATCCGCCGCGACCTGCCGGCCGACATCACCCAGGAAAAGCTCGAAGCCGTCATCGACGAGCTGAACGCCGATCCGGCGTGCCACGGCTACATCGTCCAGCTGCCGCTGCCAAAGCACCTCGACGCGAACCGCGTCCTGGAGCGCATCGACCCGGAGAAGGACGCCGACGGCCTCGCCCCGGTCAGCCTGGGGCGGCTCGTGCTGGGCCAGCAGGGGGCGCTGCCCTGCACGCCGTACGGGATCATCGAGCTGCTCAAGCGCCACGGCGTCGAGCTGAACGGCGCGCGCGTCACGGTGGTCGGCCGCGGGATCACCGTCGGTCGCACGCTGGGCCTGCTGCTCACCCGGCGGAGTGAAAATTCGACCGTGACCCTGTGCCACACCGGCACCCGCGACCTCGCCGCCGAAGTCCGTCGCGCGGACATCGTGGTCGCCGCGGCCGGGGTGCCGGGGATCATCACGCCGGACATGGTGGCGCCGGGCGCGGCGGTGCTCGACGTCGGCGTGTCTCACGTGGACGGCAAGCTCACCGGCGATGTTCACCCGGACGTGTCAGAGGTGGCGGGCTGGATCTCGCCGAACCCGGGCGGCGTCGGCCCGATGACGCGGGCGATGCTCGTGAGCAACGTCGTCGAAGCGGCCGAGCGCGCGGTCCAAGGTCTTCAGGGCCGATGACGATGACGGAAGACCGGCGGGACGTCCACGACCGCCGGAGCAGGCAGCCCCGGTTCACGCAGCTGCCGTTCGCGGCGGTGCTGCTGGTGGCGGCCGTGGCGGCGCTGCGGATCGTCCAGTACCACTGGCGGGAGGGCGCGGCGCTGGTCGGCGCCGCGCTCCTCCTCGCCGCGGTGCTGCGGGCGGTGCTGCCGACCGCCAAGGCCGGGCTGCTCGTGATCCGCGGCAAGGTCGTGGACATCGTGACCTACACCGGACTGGCGGCAGCGGTGCTGTACGTGGCCTTGACGATCATCGGCGGTCCGTTCGCGTCTTCTTAGGACGCCATCGCGAGCTCACGTCGTTCGGCTTTGGCCTCGCGGCGGTCCAACGTGCCCGAAACGATCGCGAGCGACAGCCCGAAGACCGCGAGCAGTGCGCCGACCCAGTTCGGGGCCACCAAGCCGAGCCCGCCCGCGATGACCAACCCGCCGAGGTACGCCCCGATCGAGTTGGCGATGTTGAACGCGGACTGGACGGCGGCCGACACCAGGGACGGTGTGCCGCCCGCCTTCTCCATGATCCGCGCCTGCATCATCGGGCCGATCATGAACCCGGCGACGCCGACGAAGAAGATCGTGATCGCCGCGCCGACCTTGCCCTGCGCCGTGATCGTGAAGATCCCCAGCACGCACGCCAGCGACAGCAGCGCCGCGTACAGGCCCGGCATCAGCGCGCGGTCGGCCAGGCGGCCGCCGAGCAGGTTGCCGATCGTCATGCCGACGCCGGCCAGGGACAGCAGCAGCGTGACGTTCGACGGCGAGTAGCCGGCGACGTCGGTCAGCATCGGCGTGATGTAGGACAGGCAGGCGAACACGCCGCCGAGCCCGAACGTGACGATCGCCAGCGCCAGGTGCACCTGCGGCCGCTTGAACGCGCCGAGCTCGCCCCGCAGCGACGCGTCGGCGGGCCGGCCCTGGTGCGGGACCAGCTTCCAGATGGCCGCCGCGGCGACCAGGCCGATCACCGCCACCACGCCGAAGGTGGCGCGCCAGCCGACCTGCTGGCCGAGCAGCGTCCCGAGCGGCACGCCGATGACGTTCGCCAGGGTCAGCCCCAGGAACATCAGCGACACGGCCTTCGCGCGCTGGCCGGGTCCGACCAAACTGGACGCGACGACCGCGCCGGCGCCGAAGAACGCGCCGTGCGGCAGGCCGGCGAGGAACCGGAACGCGACACCGAACTCCTGGTTCGGGGAGAGCGCGAACAGGGCGTTGCCCAGGGTGAACAGGCCCATCATGGCCAGCAGCATGGTCTTGCGCGGCAGCCGGACGGCGACCGCGGTGAGCAGCGGGGCGCCGACGACGACGCCGAGGGCGTAGGCGGAGATGAGGTAGCCGGCGGTCGGGATGTCGACGCCGAAGTCGGCGGCCGCCTGGGGCAGCACGCCCATCATGACGAACTCGGTGGTCCCGATGCCGAAAGCTCCGATGGCGAGCGCGAGCAGCGCGACGGGCACGGCACTCCTTCCAGGGTTGAGAAATCGATTACTTGGCCGATCTCGTGGTCGGGGTCACTGGATCGGTTCAGTGAAGCTTCAAAAGGAAAGGCAGCCGCATGGCCCCAGCGCCGTGAGCTGCCTACGCCCAGTCCAACAAGCGAGCGGGGTCGTTGTCATCCCGATATCGGGTGACGATCCACACCGTAACGGCGGAGTCAGCGCTGAGCGGCCAGAACGCCGTCGAGCAGGCCGGGGAAGAGCGCGTCGAGGTCGTTGCGCCGCAACGAGTTGTACCGGGTCGTCCCCTCCTGGCGGCCGGCCACGACGCCGGCCTGGCGCAGGATGCTCAGGTGGTGGGTGATTGTGGACTTGGTCACCGGCACGGTCAGCGCGCCGCACGCGAGTTCGCGGTCCGCCGCCGCGAGCTGGCGCACGATGCCCAGCCGCACCGGGTCGGCGAGCGCGCGGAGCACGCCTTCGACGGTGATCTCGTCCAGTTCGGGGTGGACGATCGGCGGCAGTGCGGCGGTCTTGGCCATGAGCCCAGTGTACGTCTTGTACGACGCCGATCGAAATTGTCGGAGTGACGTAGTACGGTGGTCGTCGAACTACGACGTTCATCGAACCAATCGCCCGCTCCGCTTGGGGGACCCACCCATGTCCACACCCTCGTCCTCGAGGATCTCGGTGCTGGCCTTTGGCGCGTTCGGCGTCGGGACCAGCGGCTACATCGTCGCCGGGCTGCTGCCCGCGCTGACCGGGGAGCTGCACGTCTCGGCGACCGCCGCGGCGCAGCTCGTCACGGCCTTCGCCATCGCGTACGCGATCGGCTCGCCGCTCTTCGCCGCCGTCACCGGCACGTGGGAGCGCCGGACGCTGCTGGTCGCCGCGCTCGTCGTCACCGCCGCCGGCAACCTCTTCGCCGCGCTCGCGCCCGGCTACGGCACGCTCCTGGTGGCCCGGGTGGTGACCGCGATCGGCGCCGCGGTGTTCACCCCCGCGGCGAGCGCCGTCGCGGCCGAGCTGACCAGCCCGGAACGCCGGGGCCGCGCGGTCGCGCTCGTGTTCGGCGGCCTGACCGTCGCGCTGATCTTCGGCGTCCCGCTGGGCAGCCTGATCTCCCAGCACCTCGGCTACCGGACGGCGTTCGCGCTGGTCGCGGCGTTCTCGCTGGCGAGCGCGCTGGCCGTGCGGGTGGCGCTGCCGTCGGTCGCCGCGCCGCCGCGGGTGAGCCTGGCCGAGCGGTTCGCCGCGGGCCGCGACCCGCGGGTGCTCGTCATGCTGGCCGTGACGGTCCTCGGCTGCCTTGCCGCGTTCATGGTCTACACGTTCGTGTCACCGCTGCTGGCCGCGACCGCGGGTCTCCACGGCACGGCGGTCACGGTCCTGCTCTTCTGCTACGGCGTCGGCGGCGCGGTCGGCAACTTCGCCGCCGGCCGGGCGACCGACCGCTGGGGTTCGCGCGCGCCGCTGCTGATCGTGACGGCCGCGATCACCGTCGTGCTGGCGCTGCTGCCGATCGCGACGACGACGCCGATCGCGGCGGGGGTCGCGCTGTTCGTGTGGGGCGTGGCGACGTGGTCGTTCAGCCCGCCGGTGCAGCACCGGCTGATCGAGCTGGCCCCGGGCCACGCCGGCCTGGTGCTCTCGCTCAACGCGTCGGCGATCTACCTCGGCGTCGGCCTGTCCGGCGTGGTCGGGGGCGCGGTGCTCGACTCCGGCGGCCCGCTGGTGCTGCCCGAGGTCGCGGCCGCGCTGACGCTGCTCGCGCTGCTGCTCGTCGGGGCGGCGTGGGGTCGGGTCCGCGAGCCGGTCGCCGCTTAGCCGTCGTGGGCCTGGACTTCGCAGTCGGGCCCGGGGTAGACGAGTCCTTCGTGCCCGTCGGCGAACCGCACCAGGTAGGGCGGACCGCCGTCGGGCCCGCGGACTTCGAGGATCTCGCCGCGCTGCTCGGCCGATCCGACGGTACGGCCGTGTACCTGGATTTCGTCTCCCACTCCTGCGTGCATGGCCTTCACCTCCGTCTCCAGAGTAGGAGCGCCGTTCGCCCGGTGAACCCGGCGAACGGGTTGGAATCCCGGCATGATCAAGGAAATCGGAGGCGCCGCGCCTCGGCGCCGGTGAGCCCCGCGGTGGTGGGCAGTCTGGTTCTGTGCAAACTCGCTGGCCTGCCGTGAGAAGGTCGAAGCGTGGTCGAAGTGGTGGAGACGGTCGCGGGCCGCGGCGGCGAGCTGGTCCTGCGCCGCGACGGCGAAGCGTACGAAGTGATCGAGAACGGCGTGTTCCTGATGGACACGCGCAACGGCGAGTCCGAGCGCCTCCTGGTGACCGGCGCGGTGACCGCGGGAGCATCGGTGCTGATCGGCGGTCTCGGCGTCGGCTTTTCGTTGCGCGCGGCCCTCGACGCGGGCGCGGGATCGATCGTGGTCGTCGAGCGCGAGCCGGCGGTGATCGCGTGGAACCGGTCCGGTCCACTTCGGACAGTGCACGGCGAGTCGCTCGCCGACCCCCGCGTGACGGTGGTGGAGGTGGACTTGCTGACGTGGCTGGCTTCGACGTCCGATCGCTTCGACGTGGTGTGCCTGGACATCGACAACGGTCCAGAGTGGACGGTCACGGAAGGCAACGCGCGGCTGTACTCGGTTGAGGGCTTGACGCGGCTGTCGTCGTTGTTGAACGCGGGTGGCGTGCTGGCGGTCTGGAGCGCGGGCGCGGCCCCGGCGTTCACTTCGCGGCTGCGCGCGCACTTCGGCGACGTGCGCGAGGTGCCGGTGGAAGTTCCGCGCGGTGAACCGGACGTGCTGTGGTTCGCGCGGAACTAGCGGTCGCGGAGAACGCGGCCTGGTGCGCCCTCGTCTGCGGCGGTCGGCTACGAACACGGCGCCGAGGCGCTGGGCCCGCTGCGCGTCTGGGTGCGTTAGCCCGTCTTGGCCGCGGCCTTCGCGGCCTTCTTGAACGCCCGCACCTCGGCGAGCGTCTCGGCGCTGGTGACGTCGGCGATCGACCGGCGTGACCCGCGGTCGCCGTACGCGCCCGCTGCCTCGCGCCAGCCCTTCGGCTGGATGCCGCGCTGCTTGCCCAGCAGGGCCAGGAAGATCCGGGCCTTCTGCTCGCCGAACCCCGGCAACGCCCGCAACCGCTTGAGGACCTCCGGGCCGTCCGGCTTCGGGCGCCCGTCGAGCCAGAGCCCTTCGGTGCGGCCTTCGTAGTTCTCGATGATGTGCTCCGCGAGCGCGTGCACGCGGCGTGCCATCGACCCGCCGTACCGGTGGATGGCCGGCGGCACCACGCACATCTCGACGAACTTCTCGACGTCGGTCGCGGCGATCTTCGCCAGCGAGAAGCCGTCCATGCGATCGGCGATCTTCCGCGGCCCGGCGAAGGCGTGCTCCATCGGGAACTGCTGGTCGAGGAGCATGCCGACGAGCAGGGCGAACGGGTCGTCGTTGAGCAGCTTGTCGGCGGCCGGGTCGCCGGTCAGGTGCAGTTCGCGCAGCATGCGGTCATCTTGACACAACCGGGCTCAGCGGGTTCTCGCGTACCGCGACGGGGTTGTCCCCAGGTACCGCTTGAAGTGCCGCGTCAGGTGGGCCTGGTCGGTGAACCCGGAGGCGACCGCCACTTCGGCGGCCGGCGAGCCGTCGAGCAGCAGCCGGCGCGCGCGGTCGACGCGGCGGCCCGTCAGGTAGCGGTGCGGCGGCAGGCCGAACCGCGCTCCGAAGCAACGGACCAGGTGCGCCGGGTGGGCCCCCAGCGTCGACGCCGCTTCGGCGAGGGTCAGGGCGTCCGGCAGACGAGCGTCGAGGAGGTCCCGGAGGTCGTCGGCCAGTCCGCGCTTCGGTTCGTGGCGGGCGGGCCGCCCCAGGTGGGTGTGCAGCCGGTCGGCGACCAGCGCCAGCCGGCTCTCGGCCTCCAGCGCGTCGCCGGGGTGGACGAGCGACTCGTGCAGCTGGTGGATCCGGGTGCGCAGCACGCTGTCGGCGACGCTCGGCCGGTCGACCGCCGCGCCGATCAGGTCCTCGCCCAGCACGGACGCGTCGAGGTACAGCACGCGCTTGCGGAAGCCGTGGCTGGTGGCGGCCCGCCCGTCGTGCGCGACGTTCGGCGGCAGCAGCGTCACGGCCGGCCCGAGCGCGCCATGGTGGTGGCGGTCGAGGTCGTAGCGGATGACGCCGTCGTCGACGATCAGCAGCGTCCACGTGTCGTGGGTGTGCAGCGGGTACGCGTGCGTGGTGAAGCGCGCGTGGAAGACCTCGGCGATCCCGGGGACCGCCGGCCGCCAAGCTTCGACGTGCGCCATGTCAAGAACGTACAAGACGCGCGGGTGGCCGGCGGGCGAGTCTGTCCGGCATGAGTTCCTTCGACACGAAGATCGCCGTCCTGCTGCGCGACGACCTGGCGTCCTGGCAGCGGCTCAACGTCACCGCGTTCCTGGTGAGCGGAATCGCCCACGTGACGCCGGAGCTGATGGGCGAGCCGTACTTCGACGCCGACGAGACCGAGTACCTGCCGATGTTCGGCCAGCCGGTGCTGGTGTTCAGCGGTACCGGCGACGTCCTGACGGCGGCGCACGCGCGGGCCCTGAGCCGCGGGCTGCGGTTCTCGATCTTCACCGACGAGCTGTTCCACACGGGCAACGACGCCGACAACCGGGCGGCGGTCCGCGCGGTGCCGGGGGAGAAGCTGGCGCTGGCCGGGCTCGCGGTGCACGGCCCGAAGAACGCGGTGGACAAGATCTTCAAGGGTGCTTCGCTACATAGCTAGACGTCTCACGAGGGTGACGGGTTGCCCATCTGGGAAAAGCGTGGTGAACAGCGCAAACACCTCCTGCGGGGCACGAGTTCGCTGCCAAGATCGGTGGCAGTGCCGCACAGAGCGGCTCGGACTTGGGGAGGTTCCGTGAATTCACTTCGTCGTGCGTGCGTGGTCCTGACGGCGGCGGCCGGGCTGGGCGTGGCGCTCGTGCCGGTCGCGTCGGCGGACCCGGTGCAGACGGTGAGCTACACCTCGGAGGACGGCGCCTGGCCGTTGCAGGGCAGCGCGAACTACGCGGCGCCGGGCGACGAGATCAACGTCTGGGAGTACGACGGCAGACTGAAGATCGACGTCCAGTCGGGCTTCAAGGACCTGCGCGTCGAGCTGAGCGCGCCGGCGGGCGAGACCCTGCACACCGGCACGTACACCGGCGCGCGGTTCCGCGGCCAGAGCGACCCGGCGCTGTCCACACCGGGGATCTTGGTGGTCACCGGCAACTACGGCTGCGGCGACGACTACGCGGACTTCACGATCGACCGCCTCGACGCGACCGGCGCGGACGTCACGTTCGTCCAGCACTGCGGCAGCCCCGACGGCCCGGCGACGCGCGGCGAGGTCCACTTCACACGCTGAGCCGTTCAACGGGCGGCAGCACGCCGGTGGTCACCCAGGTGACCCAATCCGCAGGCTCGAACACGCAGTTCCCGGACCACACCCGAGTCGCGTGGCGGCCGAGGAGCCGCACGTCGCGCCAGAGGGCGTCGTCGGCGTCTTGGCGCTCGAAGGTGACCCGGTCCGCGTGGGTCGTGCAGAAGACACCGGTGGTGGAGGTCGCCAGCCGGTCCCGGCGCTGGAGGAACCAGCCGTCGGGATCGGCTGGCGTGCCCGCGTCGCCGCCCAAGGTTCGCCAAACCACGCCTGGGCCGAGCGGCGGAATCTCGGCGATGCCGAAGGTGCAAACGTTTGCGGACGGCGCGGGGAGCACCGGCCGCGGCTCGACCCCCAGCGACGTCAACTCGAAGGCGGCGGCCGTCACCTGGATCCGGAGCGGGGCGAAGAACTCGATCGTGCGCCGGCCGTCGTGGTCCCACCACGTCGGCTCCTCGATGCAGTGCTCCGCGACCGGAGGCTCGCTCATGGCCAGCTCGGCCGGGTCGGCGCTCAGCTCGAAGACCTCGACGACCGAGACCTCGCCCGGCACGAGCCGGTACTCCACGTACGCCTCGAGCCGCAGCGAAACCCGGCTGCCGTCCGTGGTGATCGCGGTCAGGTGGCCGTCGGCGAACCGCTCCAGGTTCACGGGGCCGTGGCGTGCACCAGGAACACGCTCCGCACCCGGTCGCCGCCGTCGACGGTGAACGTTCGGGCCGTCACGTCCACAAAACCCGCCGACGAGGCCAGGGCACCCGCCCCGGCCTCGTCGAGCGGGAACGCCAGGTCCCGCGGCACGAACTCCGCGAACGGCCCCGAAGGCTTGAACCGCGCCCCCGACACGACCGAAAACGCCAGCCGTCCGCCTGGTTTCAGCACCCGCAGCCAGTCCTCGAACGCGACCGCTCCCAGGAAGTGCAGCGAGGACGCGCAGAGCACGACGTCGGCCGAGCTGTCCGGTGCGGGCATCGGCACCGCCGGCCCGACCCGCCACTCGATGACGCCCGCCGGATCCGAGGCCGCAGCCTTCGCCGTCGCCCGCGCGACCATCGCCGGCGACAAGTCGACAGCCAGCACGCGCGCCGGCTTCAGCCCCAGCGCCGCGTACGCCGCGAAGCCCGTCCCTGTGGCGACGTCCAGCACGAGCTCCGGCGCGGACGGCAACGGCGAAACCAGCGCATCGGCCACCAGAGCGTGAAAGTCGTCTTCGTCGTAGTGCTCGGCGGTCTCGTCGAAGAAAGCGGCACGGGTTTCGTCGGTCACCGATCCAACCTAGCCGGGACCACCAGCGATTTTCAGCCGCCGGCGGCCCGCGAACCCCAGGTCCGCGCGGTGGTACCAGCCCAGCTCGTGGTCACCTTCGAGCCAGCACAGCAGCACGTCTGTGCCGTCGAGCTCGGCCGGGAAGTCGACCAGCAGCGGCGCGAACCCCCTGAGCTCGGCGCCGGCGTGCTGGACCGTCGTCATCAGGTCGTCGAGGCGCGCCTGGGCGGCCTTCCACTCGGGCAGCCCGCCCAGCTCGGTGGCCCGGCCGCCGGGGCGCAGCGACGCCGCGAGCTCGGCCGCGTCGGCGCGGACGCGCACCAGTTCGTCGAGGACCGGCCGCAGCCGCGCCAGTTCGTCGCGTGCCTCCGCGACGGTGAACAAACCCATCGACCGATGATCCCACCGGCCCGGTTCAGGCCTCGCGCCGCCGCCGGACCAGCGCGTTGGCCAGCCCGCTGCCGACCAGCAGGAAACCCACGCCGAGCAGGCCGCCGATGAACAGGAAGTCCATGACGCCGTACGCGATGTCGCTCTTCGGCATCAGGTTGACCAGCTTGAACCCCCACTCCGGCACGGCCATCGCGGCGACCCCGGGCAGCACGCCGTAGATCAGGCCGCCGAGGATCGGGCCGGCCGCCGACAGCGCCCCCATAGCGGCGACGACCAGCAGCAGGATCGCCCCGCCGGCGAGCAGCGCGATGCCCAGCGGGTCGCGGTTCGTGCTCAGCGTCGCCTGGATCAGCTGCTGCTGGCGCAGCCCGCCCCAGCTCAGCAGCCCCAGTGCGACCGGGGTGAGCAGCAGCCCGCCCAGCGCGCTGACCAGGTGGGCGACGCCGCGGCGCGGCCGTTCGTCGAGCGCTTCCGTCGTGTCGTCGTAGTCCTCGTAGTCGTCTTCGTACTCGGCGTACCGATGGGTCGACATGGCCGTCACCTCCCGCATGATGAGTTCACGGGTGGCATCGTGCCCTGGTTCACCCCTTCGCGCGACGGTCGCTCGGCGAGCGGTCGAATCGGGCGAACGGCGGTACCGCCCCGTGAGCCGCGCCACAAACGGCGGGTGGAGACTTGATACCGACCACTACTGGAACCATCCAGCTCCGTCAAGCAGTACGCTTGTACCGCTACCGGCGAGACTTAGAGAAGAACGCGAAGATCCGCGGAAGGAGCACCGCTGCTCATGGCCAAGATCAAGGTCCAGGGCACCGTCGTCGAACTCGACGGCGATGAGATGACCCGCATCATCTGGCAGTTCATCAAGGACAAGCTGATCCACCCGTACCTGGACGTGAACCTGGACTACTACGACCTGGGTATCGAGGAGCGGGACCGCACCGACGACCAGGTCACGGTCGACTCCGCGAACGCGATCAAGAAGCACGGCGTCGGCGTCAAGTGCGCCACGATCACCCCGGACGAGGCGCGCGTCGAAGAGTTCGGCCTCAAGAAGATGTGGCTGTCCCCGAACGGGACGATCCGCAACATCCTCGGCGGCGTGATCTTCCGCGAGCCGATCGTCATCCAGAACATCCCGCGCCTGGTGCCGACGTGGACGAAGCCGATCATCATCGGCCGCCACGCGCACGGTGACCAGTACAAGGCCACCAACTTCAAGGTGCCCGGCCCGGGCAAGCTGACCGTCAGCTACACCCCGGACGACGGCTCCGAGCCGATGGAGTTCCAGGTCGCGCAGTTCCCCGAGGGCGGCGGCGTCGCCATGGGGATGTACAACTTCAAGAAGTCGATCGAGGACTTCGCGCGCGCGTCGCTGCAGTACGGCCTCGACCGCGGCCTGCCGGTCTACCTCTCCACCAAGAACACGATCCTCAAGGCCTACGACGGCCAGTTCAAGGACGTGTTCGAGGAGATCTTCCAGAACGAGTTCAAGGCCGACTTCGACGCCAAGGGCATCTCCTACGAGCACCGCCTGATCGACGACATGGTCGCCGCGGCGATGAAGTGGGAGGGCGGCTACGTCTGGGCGTGCAAGAACTACGACGGTGACGTCCAGTCCGACACGGTCGCGCAGGGCTTCGGCTCGCTCGGCCTGATGACGTCGGTGCTGCGCACGCCGGACGGCCGGACCGTCGAGGCCGAGGCCGCGCACGGCACGGTCACCCGGCACTACCGCCAGCACCAGCAGGGCAAGCCGACGTCGACGAACCCGATCGCGTCGATCTACGCCTGGACCCGCGGCCTCGAGCACCGCGGCAAGCTGGACGGCAACCAGGAGCTGATCGGCTTCGCCAACAAGCTGGAGCAGGTCGTCGTCGAGACGGTCGAGGCCGGCCAGATGACGAAGGACCTCGCGCTGCTCATCAGCAAGGACCAGCCGTTCCAGACGACCGAGGAGTTCCTCGCGACGCTGGACGACAACCTGGCGAAGAAGATCGCCCAGGGCTGAGTCGTTCGAAGGGGCCCTCTTCCCGGTTTGCCGGGAAGAGGGCCTTTTCGTACACCGTGCGTCACCGGTGGGTGATGCGGACTGGCGCCTCCGGGTGGTTGCTGCGTCCGGCGCTGTCGGTGCGGGTAAAGGATTGCCTACCCTTGGCGGGGGACGGGCTCGCGGTTGGAGGAAGGCATGTCGAAGAAGACTCTGATCATCTTGGGCGCCATCGTCCTGGTCGTCATCGTCTACGTGACGAACACGAACAAGCAGGCTTCGGGGGCGTCGGCCACCGGCTGCAAGGTGACGGTGACCGCGGACGTCCTCAACGCCCGCGAGACGGCCGACGGCAACGCGAAGGTCGTCGGCAAGTACCTGCGCGACGCCCAGTTCGACGCGCTGCCGGGCGTGCAGAACGGCTTCCGGAAGGTGGCCGACGACAAGTGGGTCGCCGCCGCGTTCACCGAGCCGGTCGCCGGTTCCGCCTGCTGAGTCCCTACACGCCGAGCAGGTCCGCCGCGAGGGTCACGACGCCGAAGGCCGCGGCCGACAGGCCCAGCGTGCGAGCGCGCTTCGGGTCGCGTTTCGCGGCGGCCCGCCAGTAGAGGCCGATGCCGATCGCGAGCATCAGCAGTTCGACGACGGCCGAGACGGCGGGCAGCCGCCACAGCCCGAAGCCGAACGTGGGCAGGTCGCCGGCGTTGCCGGGCAGGATCGGCAGGTCGGCGCGGTGCACGACGAGGTCGAGCACCCAGTGTGAGAAGGCGACCCCGCCGAGGATCAGCCCGGTTTCGCGGCCGAGCCATTTGCTTGCCACGGCCCCGAAGAGCGCGGCGAGGACGAGCGCGCCGACGAGGGAGTGCGTGTAGTCGGCGTGGATGACACCGCCGCCGTAGCCCGCGCCGTCGACGGTCTCGATGCCGCTGAGGTAGAGCGGCACGAAGACGACGTCGAGCCAGGCGGTGGCGAGCATGAGCGTCCACACGGGAATCGCGGGGCGGCCGGCCTTGACGGCGGCGGCGAGCCCGAAGTGGCCGGCGATCATCTGCGGGCGTCCGTCCAGGGGAACCGGGCGTCGAGCACGCCGAGCCCGACGGTGAAGAGGAGGACGGCGAGGATGAAGCTCATTTCTTCTCCTGATCCGAGTAGTCGTCCAGGCCCTGGACGAGCATGGTTTTGAGGACTTCGAAGCTCCGGTCGACGTCTTCGGGGCGCCCGAAGCCACCGGATGCTTCGAGTCCGGCGAACCCGTGCACGGCGGCGCGGAGGCAACGGGTCGCATGCACGGCCTGGGCGTGGCCGAAGTCGTAGGGGCGCAGGACGGCGAAGACGACCTCGGCGACGGCGTGGGTGGCCTTGCTGAGTTCGGTGTCGGTTTCGTCGGGGGCGGTGGCGAGTGCGTGGGTCCGGTGAGGGTGGCGCCGCAGGTAGTCCCGGTAGGCATCGGCCACGGCGCGGACGGCGTCGGCCCCTTCCCTCCCGGTGGCGGCTCTCGTCAGGGCCTCTGCCATTTCCTTCACGACCCGGAGGTCGATCAGGCGTCGCAGGTCGGCGAGGTTCTTGACGTGCTTGTAGAGCGAGGGCGCGGCGACTCTGGCGCGTTCGGCGACCTTGGCGAGGGTGAGGGCCTCGGGGCCGGATTGGTCGATGATCTTGAGGGCGAAGTCGACCACGGTGTCCGTGGTCAGGCCGGCTCTAGGGGACATCGGGTTGGCTACTTGGCATAGCTTTAAAGCTAATATCCGTAGCTTATGGGGTCAAGGGCCGGTTTTTGTCGGTGGTGGGTGTTAGAACTTCCGTGGGTCGACGATCGGAGGTGACCGCGACGCCCGGGGCCGGGTGACAACTGAATGCGGCGTGGGTTCGAGGTGTGTCCGCGGGGTCTCCAGGGGGAGTTCCGCGGGCAAGGGACTTCGGGGGCCGTGCGGCGGAGCCGGAGGGGTTGAGCCTGGGGAACGCGCTTGGACGGGGGTCCGGGCGTGGGGCGAGATCCCTTCGGACCCGCTGGGCGGCGGGCTGCTGAGGTGGGCTTTGTTCGGGGCCGCTGGTTGGCAAGCCGCTGCCGGCGCTGGTGGGTGGCGCGGCGTTCGTGGGCGACCCGGCGGCCGACCGGATCGACCTCTGGTGCGGATCGGGGGTGTGAGCGAAGCTCTTCCGAGCCGAGCCGAGCCGAGCCGAGCCGAGCCGAGCCGAGCCGAGCCGAGCC
>NZ_FNUJ01000020.1 GCF_900107925.1 Amycolatopsis pretoriensis
ATCCCCACCCGAAAGTGGTTCAGCGTTCGACTTGCATGTGTTAAGCACGCCGCCAGCGTTCGTCCTGAGCCAGGATCAAACTCTCCAACAATGAATAGTTTAATCGAGGCAATGTTAATGCTCTCAAAGGAACCTCATACGAGGTTTCATATATAAGCTCTACTGGCTTAGTTCACTAGCACACTGTTGAGTTCTCAAGCAACACACCTCGAGTCCGCCGCGATCATGCGGCTCGCTCGAAGCGAGTCATTCCTAGCAGTTTGTGTGGGACACCCACTCAATCGCCTCAGGCGAGAGCTTGGTTCGTGTCCCGGCGGCCACCCGGTTTCCCTGGCGACTTGGAGAACTTTACACCCCGCGAAGAGGCCCGAAACAGGGGGGTACCTTAACCGCGTTCGCGCAGGTCAGGCCCCTGTTTCGGGCCACCCGGGCCGGTCAGCCGCCGAGGGCGACGCCGGCGACGTTCCGCTTGCCCTTGCGGACGACGAGCCACTTGCCGTGCAGGGCGTCGCCCGGCGCCGGCTTCCACTCCTCGTCGGCGATCTTCACGTTGTTGACGTACGCGCCGCCCTCCTTGAGCGTGCGGCGCGCGGCGCCCTTGCTGTCCACCAGTCCCCCGGCGAGCAGCAGGTCGACGATCGTCGGGTCCCCGGACGGGTCGACCTTGCCGTTCGGCACCTCGGCCATGGCCGCGTCGAGGGTGCGTTCGTCCAGCTCGCCGAGCTCCCCGCGGCCGAACAGCGCCTGGCTGGCGTTGATCACCTGCCGGGTCTGCTCCTCGCCGTGGACGAGGATCGTGAACTCCTCCGCCAGCCGCTTCTGCGCGGCACGCAGATGCGGACGCTGCTCGGTGTCCTCGGCCAGCGAAGCGATCTCCTCCTGGCTCAGGAACGTGAACATCCGCAGGTAGCGGACCACGTCGGCGTCGCCGACGTTCACGAAGTACTGGTACCAGGCGTACGGCGAGGTCATCCCCGGGTCGAGCCAGAGGTTCCCGCCGCCGGTGGACTTGCCGAACTTGCGGCCCTCGGCGTCGGTGACCAGGGGCGCGGTCAGCGCGTGCGCGCCCGCGCCGTCGGTCCGGCGGATCAGGTCGACCCCGCCGACGAGGTTGCCCCACTGGTCGGACCCGCCGACCTGCAGCTTGCAGCCGTACTTGCGGTGCAGCTGCAGGTAGTCCTGCGACTGCAGCAGCAGGTAGCTGAACTCGGTGTACGACATGCCGTCGCCCTCGAGCCGCCGCTTCACGGTCTCCCGGTTCAGCATGACGTTGATCGAGAAGTGCTTCCCGACGTCGCGCAGGAACTCCAGGGCGGTCTGCTGCCCGGTCCAGTTCAGGTTGTTCTCGACGATCGCGCCGGTAGGCGACTCGTCGAAGTCGACGAACCGCTCGAGCTGGCCGCGGATGCGCCCGGCCCAGTCGGCGACGACGTCGAGCGTGTTCAGCGTGCGCTCACCGGTGTCCCGCGGGTCGCCGATCATCCCGGTCGCGCCACCGGCCAGCACGATCGGCCGGTGCCCGGCGCGCTGGAAGCGCTTCAGCATGAGCAGCGGGACCAGGTTGCCGGCGTGCAGGCTGGGTGCGGTCGGGTCGAAGCCGCAATAGAGCGTCACGGGACCCTGGTCGAGCTCGCGCCGGAGGGCGTCGATGTCGGTGGACTGCGCGATGAGGCCGCGCCAGGTCAGCTCGTCGAGGATGTGTTCGCTCACGCCTGTAGATCCTCCCGCACCAGGTCAACCGACTAACTGGCGGGTCGGACCCGGCGCTTCCCGCCGCGGCGGTAGGTGGACACGGCGGGCGACGCGCCGTCCCAGAAGCGCCACGGCGTGTCCATGGCCATCGCGACGCCGACGCGGGGCCCGACGCGGATCCGCTCGGCCGGGACGCGCTCACCGACGCGCAGCCGGACCGGGGACGCCGGGTCGGTCAGGTCGACGCCGTTCTGCGCGCGGTCGACGCGCAGCACCGACGTCAGGATGGCCGGGCCCTTGGCCAGCTCGCCGGTCCCCCGCGCGGACGGCCGCCGCTTGCGGACGACGTCGAGGCCTTCGACGACCTCGCCCGCGCGGAGCAGTACCGCGCCGGGCATGTCTTCGTGCGTGCCGACGACGTTCGCGCAGAAGTGCATCCCGTAGACGAAGTACACGTACAGGTGCCCCGCGGGCCCCCACATGACGGCGTTGCGCGGAGTCCGGCCGCGGTAGCAGTGCGACGCCGGGTCGTCTTCGCCGCGGTAGGCCTCCACCTCCACGAGCCGGACGCCGACCGTGCCGTCGGGGCCGTCGGCCTCCAGGACCGCGCCGAGCAGCAGGTGGGCCAGGTCGACCGGGTCGAGGGCCAGCTCGTCGCGGGTGAACAACCGGCCTGCGTCGCCGCTCAAACGGGTTCCTCTCTTCGGCTTGCCTGGCCGGACCACCCTAACCCTTGAGCGATCGCTCAAACTTCTCTACAGTCCATTTGAGCAGTCGCTCAAACTCTGAGGGGAGCCGGGAGATGCGACCGAAGGCGCTCTACGTCGAGACCCTGATCCGCACGGACCTGGACACGCTGTGGGAGCACACCCAGGACCCGGCGCTGCACCGGCGCTGGGACCTGCGCTTCGCCGACATCAGCCCGCTCGCCGGGCACGACGGTCACTTCCGCTACGCCTCGCGGTTCCTCGGGGTGACGGTCACCGGGGTCGGGGTGAGCGCGGCGTCGCGCACCTGGCCGGACGGCTCGCGCACGTCGGTGCTGCGGTTCGCCTCCGCCGACCCGCTGTCGCTGATCAGCGCGGGCGCCGGGTTCTGGCGCTACACACCGGTCGGCGACGGCGTCCGGTTCGTCACCGGCTTCGACTACGGCACCCGCTGGGGCCGCGTCGGGCAGCTGGCCGACCGCGCGTTCCGCCCGCTGTTCGGCTGGATGACGGCCTGGTCGTTCGACCGGCTGCGGCTGTGGCTCGAGACCGGGACACCCCCGGAAGAACAGCTCCTGACCGCGCCTTCGGCCGCCCGCTGCGGCCGGACCCGCCCCCGGGACGAGGTGGCGGCGCGATGACCGGCGTCTTCGAACGCGCGCTCGGCGCCGACTTCGCGTTCCTGCACCCGCGCATGCGGGAGCGGCTCGCCCTCGCGGGCGGGCGCGGCATGATCGGCCACGGCGTGATGGACCGGATCTGGCGCGGCCCCGGCTTCACACTGCCGTTCCTGTGGCTCGGGTCGACGCGGCACATCCTGTTCCCCGACTGCGGCCGGAACGTGCCGTTCACCATCGAGAACTACCCGTACGTGGACCGGCACGGCCGCGAGACGGTGTCGTTCGTGCGCACCTTCGAATTCCCGAGAAGGCGCAGGCGGTTCGACGCGCAGATGGTGTTCAGCCCCGGGCGCGGGCTCGTCGACTACCTGGGAACGCACCAGCACCTGGCGGTCGACCTCGCGGTGTCGGCCCGGCCGGACGGCGGGTTCCGGATCCGCACCGGCGAGTTCCGGCTCCAGGAGGGCCCGGTCCGCGCCGGCCTGCCGCGGGCGCTCACCGGCTCCGCGCGGGTCGAAGAGTGGTTCGACGAGGAGAGCGGCCAGTTCCGGATCGAAGTAGCGGTGGTCAACCCGCGCTTCGGACCGGTGTTCGGCTACGAAGGCGCGTTCGGCGCGCGGTTCGTCGACGTCGGCGGCGGGGTGAGCGGGGCGGTCAAGCCACTCCGTGAGAAGGTCATGGACTGATGGGCACCGGCCGGAACTCCAGCTCGCGCGACACGAAGCAGAAGCTCGTGGACGGCGTGCTCGAGATCATCCGGCACCAGGGCATCACCGCGGTCTCCGCGCGGTCGGTCGCGACCGCGGCCGGCGCCAACCAGGCGCTGATCTTCTACCACTTCGGCAGCGTCGAAGAGCTCATCGCGCAGGCCTGCATCATCGCGACCGAAGCCCGCGTCTCGCTCTACCGGGAGCGCTTCGCCGCCGTGAACTCGGTCGGCGACCTGCTGGAGCTCGGCCGCGAGATCCGGGTCGCCGAACGCGCGGAGGGCAACCTCGCCGTGCTGGCCCAGACGCTGGCCGGGGCGCAGGGCAGCGAGCGGCTCTCCCAGGCGACCCGCGAGGGCCTGGAGAAGTGGATCACCGAGGTCCGGACGGCGCTGGAGCGCGTGCTCGCCGGCTCGCCGCTGGCCGACCTGGCGGACCCCGCCGGCCTGGCCCACGCCGTGTCGTCGGGGTTCCTCGGGCTGTCGCTGTTCGAGACCGTCGACCCCGACGGCGCCGAGCAGGCCATCGCCGCGCTGGAGCAGCTGGCCGTGCTCGTCGACGTCCTCGACGGGCTCGGCCCGGTGGCCACGCGGGCCGTCCGGGCCAAGCTCCGCAAATCCCTCAGTTGAGCCACTGACGGGCCGCGGTGACCCGCTCTTCGAGCCGCGCGCGCTGTTCGGCCACCCGCTCGGGCGCCGTGCCACCGCGGGCGTTGCGCGACTTCACCGAGCCCTCGACGGTCAACACGGCCCGCACCTCGGGGGTGAGCGCCGGGTTGATCTTCTCGAACTCCTCGTCGGTCAGCTCGTCCAAGCCGGCGCCGCGCGCTTCGGCGACGCGGACGCTCTCGCCCGCCGCCTCGTGCGCGACGCGGAACGGGACGCCCTGGCGCACCAGCCACTCCGCGATGTCCGTGGCGAGGGTGAACCCGGCCGGGGCCAGCTCGGCGAGCCGGTCGGTGTGGAACGTCAGCGTGCTGACCATCCCGGCGATCGCCGGGAACAGAAGCTCGAGCTGCTCGACCGAGTCGAACACCGGCTCCTTGTCCTCCTGCAGGTCGCGGTTGTAGGCCAGCGGCTGCGCCTTGAGGGTGGCCAGCAGGCCGGTCAGGTTGCCGATCAACCGGCCCGCCTTGCCGCGGGTCAGCTCCGCGACGTCCGGGTTCTTCTTCTGCGGCATGATCGAACTGCCGGTCGCCCAGGCGTCGTCCAGCGTCACGTAGCCGAACTCGGCGGTGTTCCAGATGATCACCTCTTCGGCGATCCGGGACAGGTTCACCGCGAGCATCGCGACGGCGAAGGCGAACTCGGCGACGAAGTCGCGCGAAGCGGTGCCGTCGATGGAGTTCTCGACGCTGGTCGCGAAGCCCAGCTCCGCGGCGACGGCCTCGGGGTCGAGCCCCAGCGACGAACCGGCGAGCGCACCCGAGCCGTACGGCGACTCGGCCGTGCGGGTGTCCCAGTCCTGCAGCCGCGAGACGTCGCGCAGCAGCGCCTGGCCGTGGGCCATCAGGTGGTGCGCGAGCAGCACCGGCTGGGCGTGCTGCAGGTGCGTGCGGCCCGGCAGGATCGCGTCCGGGTGGCGCTTGGCCTGCGACACCAGCGCGTCGACGACGTCGAGCGTGCCGGCGACGACCCGGCGGGCGGCGTCGCGCAGCCACATCCGGAACAGCGTCGCCACCTGGTCGTTGCGCGACCGGCCGGCGCGCAGCTTGCCGCCGAGCTCGGTGCCGGCCCGCTCGAGCAGGCCGCGTTCGAGCGCGGTGTGCACGTCCTCGTCGGCGATCGTCGGCGTGAACGCCCCCGAGGCGACGTCCTGGGCGAGCGTGTCCAGCGCGGTCAGCATGCCGGCGAGCTCGTCCTCGGTGAGCAGGCCCGCCTTGCTCAGCACGCGGGCGTGCGCGCGGGACCCGGCGATGTCGTAGGGCGCCAGGCGCCAGTCGAAGTGCGTCGACGCGCTCAGCGCGGCCATGGCCTCCGCCGGACCGCTGGCGAACCGGCCGCCCCACAGCTGCACCGGCTGCTCGTTCCCGCTCACTGTTCTCGCTTCTCCTCGGTGTTCGTGTCTTCAGGCGACCGTGATCCGGCCGTCGTACAGGACCAGGCGGACACTGGCATACCCGCGGCCGGTCCGCCGTTCGAGTGCGGCGCACGCTTCGCCGCGCCCGATTCTCTGCGCTTCGCCGCGCGCGCTCAGCATCCGGCGGGCTTCGGCGACGGAGACGGTCTCGCCGTCGATCGCCACCGGGACCCCCCGGTCGAAGGTGACGACGACCTCGTCCGGTGCGAGGAACTCGCCCTCGGCCGGGAAGATGTCGCCGATCATGGTGTTCCTTCGTCCGCCGATCGCTGCGCGAGGGCGGCGAAGCGCTCCGCGAGTTCCTTGCCCGTCAAGGGTTCCCGGGCGATCACGGCGACGGTGTCGTCCCCCGCGATCGACCCGACGACCTCTTCGAGCGCGGCCCGGTCGATCGCGCTGGCCAGGAACTGCGCCGCGCCCGGCGGCGTCCGCAGCACCATCAGGTTGCCCGACGAGTCGGCCGAGACCATCAGCTCCGCGAGCAGCCGGGAGAGCCGCGACGTGCCGCCCTGCACCCCGCGGACGGGGCTGCCGTCCTCCGGGATGACGTAGACCGGTGCACCCGAGTCCGGACCGCGCAGCTTGACCGCGCCGAGCTCGTCGAGGTCGCGCGACAGCGTCGCCTGCGTGACCTCGATGCCTTCGGCGGCCAGCAGCTTGGCCAGCTCGGTCTGGCTGCGGATCGTCATGGTCGACACCAGTTCGGTGATCCGCGCCTGCCTGCCCACCCGGCTGCTGGTCATCGCCGGCTCTCTTCGAAGAGCCAGACCAGCAGGGCCTTCTGGGCGTGCAGCCGGTTCTCGGCCTCGTCCCACACCGCGCTCGCCGGGCCGTCGATCACCTCGTCGGTGATCTCCCAGCCGCGGTGCGCGGGCAGGCAGTGCAGGACGATCGCGTCGTCCGCGGCCTTCTTCAGCAGCTCGGTGTTGACCTGCAGGGCGCGGAACGGGCCGACCCGGTCGAGCCCGTCGTTCTCCTGCCCCATCGACGTCCACGTGTCGGTGACGAGCACGTCCGCGCCGGCGACGGCCTCGTACGGGTCGGTGAAGACGGTGGCGGTGCCGCCGGTCTCCTCGCCGCGCTTCTTGGCGTCCAGCATGACCTGCTGGTCGGGCTGGAACCCGAGCGGCGAGACCACGCGGACGTGCATCCCGGCGGTGACCCCGGCGAGCAGCAGCGAGTGCGCCATGTTGTTGGCACCGTCGCCGAGGTAGACGAGAGTGAGACCTTCGAGCTTGCCCTTGCGCTCGCGGATCGTCATCAGGTCGGTGAGCGCCTGGCACGGGTGGAACTCGTCGGTGAGCGCGTTGACGACCGGGATCGACGCCGCCGACGCCATCGCCTCGATGCGCTTCTGCGCGAAGGTCCGCCACACGATCCCGTCGACGTACCGCGACAGCACGCGCGAAGTGTCCTCGATGGTCTCTTCGCGGCCGAGCTGCATCGAGCGGCCGTCGACGATCACCGGGTGCCCGCCGAGCTGGCTGATGCCGACCTCGAACGAGAAGCGCGTGCGGGTCGAGTTCTTCTCGAAGATCGCCGTGATCGACTTGCCGGCGAGGGTCTTGGTGCCGAGCGGGTCGGCTTTCAGCGCGTCCGCGAGGTCGAGGATGGCTTTCTGCTCGGCGGGACTGACGTCGTCGTCGCGGAGGAAGTGGCGGAGCATCAGTCGGAGTCCTTCGTGGTGGAGTCGAGCGCGTTCGGGAGGGCGGCGAGGAAGCCGTCGGCCTGCTCGCCGTCGAGCACGAGCGGGGGCGCGAGCCGGATCGTGTCGGGCGCGACCGGGTTGACGAGGTAGCCGGCGTCCTGGACCGCCTTGGCGACCGCGGCCGAGACCGGCTCGCGCAGGGCGATGCCGAGCAGCAGGCCGGCCCCGCGCACCCCGGCGACGAGCGGGTGGCCGAGCGCCTCGACGCCGGCCGCGATGTCCTTGCCCAGTGTCGAGACGTGGTCGAGCAGGCCGTTCGCGGCGATCGTCCTGATGACGGCGAGGCCGGCCGCGCAGCACACCGGGTTGCCGCCGAACGTCGTCCCGTGCTGGCCCGGCTTGAGCAGGTCGCCCGCCGCGCCGACGCCGATGACCGCGCCCAGCGGCAGGCCGCCGCCGAGGCCCTTGGCCAGCGTGATCACGTCCGGGACGACACCGGCCTGCTGGAAGCCGAACCACGTGCCGAGCCGGCCCAGGCCGGTCTGCACCTCGTCGAGCACCAGCAGCGTGCCGGTGGCCTTGGTGATCTCGCGCGCAGCCTGCAGGTAGCCGTCCGGCGCGGGGATCACGCCGGCTTCGCCGAGCACCGGCTCCAGGAAGACGGCCGCGGTCTCGGTGTCGACGGCCGCCTTCAGCGCCGCGACGTCCCCGAACGGCACGTGCTCCACCCCGGGCACCAGCGGCTTGAAGGGGTCGCGCTTGCCGGGCTGGCCGGTCAGCGTCAGCGAGCCCATGGTCCGGCCGTGGAACGCGCCCTCGGCCGCGATGACCTTGCTGCGCCCGGTCAGCCGGCTGATCTTCAGCGCGGCTTCGTTGGCCTCGGCGCCGGAGTTGACGAACAGCACCTTGCCGTTGCCGGTCAGGCCGGCGACGTCGAGCAGCGCCTCGGCCAGCTCGACGGCCACCGGGTTGACGTAGAGGTTCGAGGTGTGGCCGAGCTGCTTGATCTGCGCGGTGACGGCCTCGACGACCGCCGGGTGGGCGTGGCCGAGCGCGTTGACGGCGATGCCGCCGACCAGGTCGACGTACTCCTTGCCGTCGGCGTCCCACACCTTCGCGCCTTCGCCGCGCACCAGGGTCAGCGCGGGCGTGCCGTAGTTGTCCATGAGGGCGGACTGCCAGTGCGTCTGGCCGTCCACATTGGACTTGAGGTCGGTCACGGGAGCTCCGTTTCGGGGAAGACCATGGTGCCGATGCCGCGGGAGGTGAAGACCTCCAGCAGCACGGAGTGGGCGAGGCGGCCGTCGATCACGTGCGCCCGGCGCACGCCGCCGCGGATGGCGCGCACGCACGCCTCCATCTTCGGGATCATGCCGCTGGCCAGCGTGGGCAGCATCGGTTCGAGGTGGTCGACGCGGATGCGGTCGATCAGCGACGAACGGTCGGGCCAGTTCGCGTACAGGCCTTCGACGTCGGTGAGCACGACGAGCTTTTCGGCGCCCAGCGCGGCCGCCAGCGCACCCGCGGCGGTGTCGGCGTTGACGTTGTGCACCACGCCGTCGACGTCCGGGGCGACGGTGGACACCACCGGGATGCGCCCGGCGTTGACGATGTCGAGCACCGCGTCCGGGTTGACCTCGGCGACCTCGCCGACCAGGCCGATGTCGACCTGCTCACCGTCCACAGTGGCCTGTTTGCGCTCGGCGGTGAACAACCGGGCGTCCTCGCCGGAGATCCCGACCGCGTACGGCCCGTGGGCGTTGATCAGCCCGACGAGCTCGCGGCTGACCTGCCCGGTGAGCACCATCCGGACGATGTCCATCGTCTCGGGTGTGGTGACCCGCAGGCCGCCCTTGAACTCGCCTTCGACGCCGAGGCGCTTGAGCATCGCGGTGATCTGCGGGCCGCCGCCGTGCACGACGACCGGGCGCAGGCCGGCCAGCCGGAGGAACACCATGTCCTCGGCGAAAGCGGCCTTCAGCTCGTCGTCGATCATGGCGTTGCCGCCGTACTTGACCACCACCGTGGCGCCGTGGAAGCGCTGCAGCCACGGCAGTGCCTCGATGAGCACTCCGGCCTTCTCGGCCGCCGTCGCGAGTCGTTCGTCCGCGGAAATCAGTGCCTCCTTGGTCATGAGGAGTACGCGCTGTTCTCTTCGACGTAACCGTGCGAAAGATCCGTGGTGTAGATGGTGGCCGCTTCGGTGCCGACGCCGAGGTCGACGACGATTTCGATGTCGCGCGCGGTGAGGTCGGCCTCCGAGCGGTCCGACGCGGGCATCCCCTGGGCGAACAGGGTGACGCCGTTGATGGTGATCGACACGGTCTCCGGGTCGATCCGGGCCGGGACCCGGCCCAGCGCCATCGCGATCCGGCCCCAGTTCGGGTCGGAGCCGAACAGCGCCGTCTTGACCAGGTTGTCCTCGGCGATCGTGCGGGCGACCGCGATCGCGTCCGCTTCGGACTCCGCGCCCTGGACGGTGAGGTTGACGTCCTTCGTCGCACCTTCGGAGTCCGCGCGCAGCTGCAGGACCAGATCGAGGCTGACCTTCGTGAGCAGTTCGGTGAGCTCGGCCTCGGACGGCTCGACGCCGCTCGCACCGGAGGCCAGGACCAGGACGGTGTCGTTGGTGGACGTGCCGCCGTCGACGTCGAGGCGGTCGAAGGTGACGTGGGTGGCCGCGCGCAGGGCGCGGTCGAGGGTTTCCTTGGCCACCACGGCGTCGGTGGTCAGCACCGAGAGCATGGTGGCCAGGTTCGGCGCGAGCATGCCCGCGCCCTTGGCGAACCCGCCCACGCTCCAGCCGCTTTCGTGCTTCGCGAAGGCCTGCTTCGGCTTGGTGTCGGTGGTCATCACGCCCGTGGCGGCGTTCAGGCTCGCTTCGGCGCTCGCGTCGAGGGCTTTGAAGGCGGTGTCCACTCCGGACAGGACAGCGTCCATCGGCAGCCGCTCGCCGATCAGGCCGGTGGAGCAGACGGCGACCTCGATCGCGCCCGCTTGCAGGACGTCGGCGACCTTTTCGGCGGTGGCGTGGGTGTCCTGGAAGCCGCCGGGGCCGGTGGCCGCGTTCGCTCCGCCGGAGTTGAGGACGACGGCCTTGAGCCGCTGCTGCTTGAGCACCTCCTGCGACCACAGCACCGGGGCGGCCTTGATGACGTTGCGTGTGAACACGCCCGCGGCGACATCCAGGGGGCCGTCGTTGACGACCAGCGTGAAGTCGAGCGCGCCGGAGGCCTTGATCCCGGCGGCGACGCCGGCGGCGCGGAAGCCCTGGGGGCCGGTGACGGTCACGGTGCCACTCCTACGGTGGAAAGGCCGGTGGTCTCGGGGAGGCCGAGGGCCAGGTTCATCGACTGGACGGCACCGCCGGCGGTGCCCTTGGTGAGGTTGTCGATCGCGGCGACGACGACCAGGCGCTTCGCGTCGGCGTCGACCGTGACCTGCAGCTGGACGTTGTTCGAGCCGAGCGTCGCCGACGTCGTCGGCCAGGCGCCCGCGGGCAGCAGCTGGACGAACGGCTCGGCGTCGTAGGCCTTCTCGTACGCCGCGCGGGCGGCGGCCTCGTCGACGTCGCCCTTCAGCGGGGCGCTCGCCGTGGTGAGGATGCCGCGGGGCATCGGCGCGAGGACCGGCGTGAAGGACACGGTGACCCGCTCCCCCGCGACGGCCGAGAGGTTCTGCGCGAACTCGGGGGTGTGGCGGTGGGCGCCGCCGACGCCGTACGCGCTGGCCGAGCCCATCACCTCGGAGCCGAGCAGGTTCGGTTTGAGGCTCTTGCCCGCGCCGGAGGTGCCGGTGACCGCGACGACCGTGACGTCCGGCTCGACCAGACCGGCGGCGAACGCCGGCGCCAGGGCCAGCGAGCCCCCGGTCGGGAAGCAGCCGGGCACGGCGACGCGTTTGGTGCCCACGAGCTTCTCGCGGGCACCGGGCAGTTCGGGCAGGCCGTAGGGCCACTGGCCGGCGTGGTCGCCGCCGTACCAGCGCCGCCAGTCGGCCGGGTCGGCCAGCCGGTGGTCGGCGCCGAGGTCGACGACCAGGACGTCCGGGCCCAGCTGGGCCGCGATCTCCGCCGAGTGCCCGTGGGGCAGCGCGAGGAACACGACGTCGTGGCCCGCGAGGGTCTCCGGCGTCGTCTCGGCCAGGACGCGGTCGGCGAGCGGGACGAGGTGGGGCTGGTGGCCGCCGAGCTTCGTGCCCGCGCTGCTGGCGGCCGTGAGCGCGCCGATTTCGACCTCGGGATGGGCCAGGAGCAGGCGCAGCAGTTCGCCGCCCGCGTACCCGCTGGCTCCGGCCACCGCGATGTTCACCGTCATACGCATGATTATGCACGCCCTTGCAAGTCTAAACAAACCCGGAGTGGTGCCCGCCACCTTGGGATGCTGGGTCCATGACGGACACCCCGGCCCGGTTGCTCGGCCTGCTCTCGCTGCTCCAGACCCCACGCGAGTGGCCGGGCAGCGAGCTGGCCGAGCGGCTCGGCGTGAGCCCGCGGACGATCCGCCGGGACGTCGACCGGCTGCGCGAGCTCGGCTATCCGGTGGAGGCCTCCCGCGGTGTCACGGGCGGCTACCGGCTGGTGGCGGGCACCGCGATGCCGCCGCTGGTGCTCGACGACGACGAGGCCGTCGCGATCGCGGTGGGTCTGCGGACCGCCGCCGGGCAGACCATCGCCGGGATCGAGGAGGCGTCCGTGCGGGCGCTGGCCAAGCTGGAGCAGGTCCTGCCGGCCCGGCTGCGCCGCCGGGTGGGCACGATCGGCACGGCGACGGTCGCCGTCCCGGCCGCGGGACCGGCCGTCGACCCGGCCCAGCTGACGGTGTTCGCCGGCGCGATCACCAACCACGAGACGGTCCGCTTCCGCTACCGCGCCAGCGACGGCGCCGAGACGCGGCGGCGGGCCGAGCCGCTCCGGCTGGTCGCCACCGGGCGCCGCTGGTACCTGGTGGCGTACGACCTCGACCGGGCGGACTGGCGCATCTTCCGCGCCGACCGGGTCCGCGACGCCCAGGCGACCGGCGGCCGGGTGGCGCCACGCCGGCCACCCGCCACGGACCTGGCGGCCTACGTGCTCGACCGGCTGTACGACCTCCTGCCGACGTACCGGGCGGTGGCCGTGCTGGCGGAACCGTCGGCGCAGGTGGCAGCCCGGCTGGGCGCGGCGGCGGGCGAGCTGACCGACCTCGACGGCGGTGGGTGCCGGTGGCGCAGTCAGGCGGACACCCTGGACTGGCTCGCGTTCCGGCTGCTGGGGGCCGGGTGCGCGTTCACGGTCGAGGAGCCACCGGAACTGGTGGCGCACTTGAAGGTGCTCGCGAACCGGGCCGCCGCGGCCGCGGGGGTGCGGAGCTGATCGGTCGCCGAGATCGTGCGGCATGTGCTGTTCCTCCCCTGTCGCTTCGCCGGCGGCCGTGGTGGGCCGGTCCGCCGAGGACCGGCCCACCGCGGCCGTCAGCTCTCCTCACCCCCGTCCAGGTCCGTGCGCCTGCTCGGCGGCACGGGGAGGTAGCAGCCGGGGTTCTCCGGGTCGCAGCCCACGCGGGGCAGCCGGGCGCGGATGCCGCCGGGGGTGCGCTCGAAGTACGCCGCGATCTCCGCGACGCTCTCGCCCGCTATCCACCGGGACTCCAGTTCCGCGTCCATCCCCCCGTTCCACGGCCGCCCCTGCTGCGCGGGACGGCCCGCGGATCTTCGCCGCGGCCCCCGGCCCTCCCCGGTCGCGGACAGCAACCCGTCCGCGACGAGGTCGGCGACCTTGACCGCCACCGCCACGTCCAGGTCGAGGCTGCCCTCGGCGACGAGTTCGCCGCCGGGGCCGCCGGCTTCCAGGGTGATCATCACCCGGGGCGTCGGTTCGGCGCGGTCGTCGTCCGTCCTGGTGGCGACCGCGATGGTGTAGGTGATGTCCTCTGCCCGGATCTCGGTCCGGCGCTCTTCGGTGATCGACATGCCGCGAAGCTAGCGCGCACCCCCGACAATTTCCGGCCACGCGCTGCTCACGGGCGGCAACGCTCCGAAATTGTCGGACCCCTCCCCTGACGTCTCCGGCGACCACACCCCGTCATCAGGAGGCAACGATGAGACACCGGCGGACAAGACGGTGCCCCGGTCCGGGCGAGCCGGACCGGGGCACCGTCAGGGACTTCCGATCAGAAGTGCAGCAGCTGTGCCAGCTGCTTCTCCTGCACTGCCTTCGCCGAGCTGTCCGACTTCTGCGCGGTGGCGCCGTCGGGCACCGGCGCCGGCACCGGGTCACACTGGACGTCCGAGTGATTGCCAGGCTGGCGCTTCGGCAGCGTGCCGGTGGCCAGGTAGTCGGCGATCTTGTCGTCCACACAGGACACCCCGGACAGCGAGCCGGCGTGCGTCGTGCCGCCCGGCGCGCTGATCAGGCTCGAGTTCGGGTACCGCTTGCGGACCTCGAGGCTGCCGGCGTACGGCGTGGCGGCGTCGAGCTCCTCGCTGATCAGCAGCGCCCCGGCGACCTTGCGGCCGTCGATGTCGACCGGCTTGCCCGCCTTGGCCGGCCAGAACGCGCACGGCGCGTTGAACCAGGCGTTGCCCCAGGTCTCGAACGGGGCCTTGAAGTAGGTCAGCCAGTTGTCGGCGCGCCACTTGTTCCAGTTCGTCGGCCACTGGACGTCGGTGCACTGCACACCCAGGTACACGGCGAAGCCGTTGTCGGCGCCCGGCGGGTTCGAGTCGTCGTAGAGCCCCTTCAGCGTCTGCCAGTCACCCTGGTGGACGTAACCGTCGAAAGCCTTGGCCATGTCGACCCAGCCGAACACGTAGTAGCCGGCCTGCAGGAAGATGTCGGTCCACTCGTCGCCGCCGATGACCCCGCCGGCGGGGTTCTTGGCGAGCTTGCGCTGCGTGTCGTACCAGAGCTTCTCGACCGCGGACCCGGTCTTGCCCAGGTGGTAGACGCTGTCGTAGGACGCCAGCCAGTCGAAGTAGATCTTGATGTTCTTGTCGAACGCGACGTCCTGGTCGAGGTTGGCCTGGTACCAGACCTTGCGCGGGTCGACGTTGCCGTCCAGCACCATCCGGCGGACGTTCTTCGGGTACAGCGTGCTGTACACCTGGCCGAGGTAGGTGCCGTAGGAGAAGCCGTAGTAGTTGATCTGCTTCTCGCCCAGCGCCTTGCGCAGGCTGTCCATGTCCTGCGCGACGTCGGTCGTCTTCAGGTGATCGAGGATCTCGCCGTTCTTCTTGCAGGCGTCGGCGTAGCCCTTCGAACGGGTGAGCCACGTCTGCTCGAGCCCCGGCGTCGACGGCACGTACGCCGGCCGGTTGTAGCTGAAGTAGTTCCCGTCGCAGCTGATCGCCGGCTTGCTGGACCCGACGCCCCGCGGGTCGAAGCCGATCCAGTCGTAGTTGTCGCCCGCGTGGTTCGGCACGTACTTGCCGAGCACCGAGAGCCCGAGGCCGGAACCACCGGGGCCGCCCGGGTTCACCAGCATGATGCCCTGGGACTGCGCGGTCTTGTGCTTGATCCGCGACACCGCGACGGAGACCTTGGTCCCGCCCGGCTTCGCGTAGTCCATCGGCACTTCGAGGAAGCCGCACTCGGCGCCGTTGGCCTTCAGGCTCGCCGACGCGCAGGGCCCCCAGGCGATCGGCGCGGGCGTGAACCGCACCCCGGGATCCGCCGAGGCGGCGGGCGCGGCGGCCATCAGCCCGGCCGCGAGCCCCGCGGCGGCGATGGCGGCAACGATTCTCTTCACAGTCGTCCTTTTCATCCGCAGTGGACAGAGTTCGCCGGATTCCGGCGAAACTACCGGCAACCTTCGCCAATCTCGTCGACCGGCGCGACTTCCGCCATCCGTCTTTCGTCGGGACCTGCGCCGGCCGCCGAGCTCCGGAACTGTCGGTGCCCGGCAGTACGCTGCGGACCGCCGGAGCGCGACGGGAGAAGGCATGAGCGCGGACGAACAGCTGGTCAAGGCGATCCGCACCGGGCTGGCCGAGGTGGCCGACCCGGTGAAGGCGCCGGCGATGCAGGCGTACATGAAGTCGGCCATGCCGTTCCGCGGGGTGGCTTCACCGGAGCGGACGGTGCTCCTCAAGCGGGTTCTGGCCGACCACATACTGCCCGATCGGGTGACATATTCGGCGACCGTGCTGGAGTTGTGGCGAGCGGCCGAATTCCGCGAAGAGCGCTACGCGGCCATCGCGCTCTCCGGGCACCGGGCGTACCGGCAGTGGCAGGACCCGGCGCTGGTGCCGATGTACGAGGAGCTGATCGTCAGCGGGGCGTGGTGGGACTACGTGGACGAGCTCGCGATCCGCCGGATCGGCCCGATCCTGCGCGGCGACCGGGATCGGGTGACACCGGTGATGCTGAGCTGGGCGGCGGACACGGACACGTGGCGGCGGCGTACGGCGATCATTTGCCAGATCGGCGCGAAGGAGGAAACGGACACGGATCTGCTGACGCGGACGATCGAACCGGCGATCGCCGAGCCGGAGTTCTTCCTGCGCAAGGGGATCGGGTGGGCGCTGCGCGAGTACGCGAAGACCTCGCCGGATTGGGTTCGGTCCTTTGTGGATGAGCACCCGGGGTTGTCGGGGCTGTCGCGGCGGGAGGCGTTGAAGCACATCGGGTGAGCGGAGTGGGTGGGCGCGATTCAGGCGGGCTGCTCCGCTTAGGTCGCGGCGGAGGGCCGGAGCAGAAGGGCAGACGGGCGGGGCCGGCGGAAGGCGGCGCTGTGGGTACGCAACCCCGGCCGCCGGGCTCGCGGCGCAGGCGGCCGGTTCCTCGGGTCGGTCGCGCCAAGAAGCCGAGGCGGGCGGGCAGGCGGCAGGCAGCGCTGCGAGCTCGCGGCATCGGCGGCCGAACCGCAGAGGCGGGCAGCGCCGCCGCACGGGCGCACGGGCGCGGGCGGCCTGCCCTAACACGCCGAAAGGGGCCGGTTTCCCGGCCCCTCCCGCACCATCTCGCCTCTGGCGGTCAAGCCGCCGAGCGTCGGCTACGCGCGCAGCGTTGCCTCGAAGCGCTCGCCCGCTGCCGCCACCGCGGCGTCTCGGGCCTTCGTTGCCTCGTCGACCGTCAACGTCCGATCGGGCGCGCGGAACCTCAGCTTGTACGCCAGCGACCGCTTGCCCTCGCCCACCTGCTCGCCCGCGTACACGTCGAACAGCGTGATGTCCTCGAGCAGCTCGCCCGCGCCCTCGCGCAGGACCGCGGCCAGGTCCGCCGACGGCACCTCCGCCGCCGCCACCAGCGCCACGTCCAGCAGCACCGGCGGGTAGCCCGACACGCTCGGTGCCGGACGCGAGTCCGGCAGCGGGATCGCGTCCAGGTCCAGCTCCATCGCCACCGTCCGCGGCGGCAGGCCCAGCGCCTCGACCACCTTCGGGTGCAGCTCGCCCGCGTACCCGACCGGCCAGTCGCCCACCTGGAGACGCGCGCAGCGGCCCGGGTGCCACGGCGGGAGGTCCGCCGCCTGGATCGTCAGCTCGATGCCCGATGCCTCGGCGATCGTGCGGGCCGCCTCGACCGCGTCGGCCCAGTTCGCCGGCTCGCCCGCGCCCCACCAGCCCGCTCGGGTGCGCTGGCCCGCCAGGACCACCGCCACGTGCAGCGGCTGCTGCGGGACCGCCGCTTCCAGCAGCGCCAGCTCCTCGTCCGACGGCCGGTGGTCGACGCCGAGGGCGGGGACCTTCAGCGGGTTCGGCGCCGGCAGGACCACCTGGCCGACGTGGAACAGCGCCACGTCCTTCATGCCGCGGGACACGTTGCGCTGCAGCGTGTCCAGCAGGCCCGGCAGCAGCGTCGTGGCCAGCCGGTTGCGGTCGGCCTCCAGCGGGTTGCGGACCACGACCGTGTTGCGGCGGACGTCGTCCGCCGGCAGGCCGAACGCGTCCCACACCGAGTCGGCGATGAACGGGAACGGGCGGACCTCGACGTAGCCCGCCTCGGCCAGCGCCCGGGACACTCCCCGGACGCGCCGCTGGCCGTCGGTCAAGCCGCGCCCGGCCGGAGCGGCCGGCAGCGTCGACGGGATGCTGTCGTACCCCTCCAGCCGCAGCACCTCTTCGACGAGGTCGGCGGGCTGGCGCAGGTCGCCGCGCCAGCTCGGGGGGATCGCCGTCACCAGGCCGGTGCCGTCGTCGCCCGTGCCGACCGAGACCTTGCAGCCGATCTGGGACAGCCGGCGGACCGTGACCCCGCGCTGGTAGTTCACGCCCGCGACCTTGTCGGGCAGGTTGATCGGCATCACGACGGCCGGGTTCGGCTCGACCGAGCCCTCGTCGGTGCGGCCGGGCTGGATGGCGGCGTCGCCGTACTGGCGCAGCAGGCGGGCGGCCAGCTCGACCGCCGCCGCGCACAGCTGCGGGTCGGTGAACCGCTCGAACCGCTTCGCGGCCTCGGAGAACAGCTTGTGCCGCCGCGCGGTGCGGCTGATCGCCGCCGGGTTCCAGTGCGCCGCCTCGAGCAGCACGTCGGTGCTCTCCGGCGTGATCTCGGTGCTCGCGCCACCCATCGTGCCGGCGAGCGAAATCACGCCGCTGTCGTCGGCGATGACCACGTCGTCCGGGTCGAGCGTGCGCTCGACGTCGTCCAGCGTCGTCAGCTTCTCGCCCGGCTTCGCCCGGCGGACCACCAGGTCACCCTGGATGGCCTTGGTGGCGAACGCGTGCAGCGGGTGCCCGAGCTCGAGCATCACGTAGTTCGTGACGTCGACGGCCAGCGAGATGGACCGGATCCCGGCCAGCATCAGCCGCCGGCGCATCCACCACGGCGTCGGCGCGGTCGCGTCCAGGCCGGTGACCCGGCGCAGCACGAACCGCGGGCAGCCTTCGGGGTCCTCGACGTGGACCGGCCAGGCGTCGCCCTCGGACGCCGGGACCTCCAGCAGCGCCGGGTCGCCGAAGGGCACGTCCAGCGCGTTCGACAGCTCGCGTGCGAGGCCGCGGACGGACAGCGCGTAGCCGCGGTCCGGCGTCGGGGCCAGCTCGAGCACCGTGTCGTCGAGGCCGAGCAGCTCGCGGGCGTCGTCACCGGGGCTGGCGGTACCCGACGGCAGCACGAGGATGCCGGTGTGGTCGTCGCCGAGGCCGAGCTCGCGCGCCGAGCAGATCATGCCGTCGCTGACGCGGCCGTAGGTCTTGCGGGAGGCGATGGTGAAGTCGCCGGGCAGGACCGCGTCCGGCAGCGCCACGACGACCAGGTCGCCCTCGGCGAAGTTGCGCGCGCCGCAGACGATGCCGCGGGTCCGGATGCCGTGCGGGCCCTCGTCCTCGAAGTCGGCGTCGTCCTCGTCCTCGTCTTCGTCGTCCTCGTCGACGACGGGCTCTTCGGCCTCTTCGCCGACGTCGACGCGGCAGAACCGGATCGGCTTCTTGAACTCGGTCAGCTCTTCGATGTCGGCCACCCGGCCGACGACCAGCGGGCCGGTCACCGGCCCGAGCTCCTTGACGTCGTCGACCTCGATGCCGATCCGCACGAACGCGTCGGCCAGGTCCTGCGGCGTGACCTCCTCGCCGATGTCGAGGTGCTCGGTCAGCCAGCTGACGGGGACTCGCACTACGCCTCCGTTCCGAAGGGAAGGGTGAAGCGGACGTCGCCCTCCACCATGTCGCGCATGTCCGGGATCCCGTTGCGGAACTGCAGGGTGCGCTCGATGCCCATGCCGAAGGCGAAGCCCGAGTACACCTCGGGGTCGACGCCGCAGGCGCGCAGCACGTTCGGGTTGACCATGCCGCAGCCGCCCCACTCGACCCAGCCGGGGCCGCCCTTCTTCTCCTCGAACCAGACGTCCACCTCGGCGGACGGCTCGGTGAACGGGAAGAAGTGCGGACGCAGGCGCGTCTTGGAGTTCTCGCCGAACATCGCGCGGGCGAAGGCGTCCAGGGTGCCCTTGAGGTGCGCCATGGTGATGCCCTTGTCCACCGCGAGGCCCTCGACCTGCGTGAACACCGGCGTGTGCGTCGAATCCAGCTCGTCGGTGCGGTAGGTGCGGCCCGGGCAGACGACGTAGACCGGCAGGTCGCGGTGCAGCAGCGTGCGGGCCTGCACCGGCGAGGTGTGCGTGCGCAGCACCAGGCCGGAGTCCTCTTCGCCGACGTAGAACGTGTCCTGCAGCTGGCGCGCGGGGTGGTCCTTACCGAAGTTCAGCGCGTCGAAGTTGAACCACTCGGCTTCGAGCTCCGGGCCCTCGGCGACCTCGTAGCCCATCGCGACGAACGCGTCCGCGACGCGCTCGGAGATGGTGCTGATCGGGTGCCGGGCGCCGCGCGGGACGCGGTCCCACGGCAGCGTGACGTCGACGGCCTCCTCGCGCAGCACGCGCTCGTCGCGCTCCACCTGGAGCTCGGCGCGGCGGCGGTCGAACGCCGCCTGGACGGCCTGGCGGGCTTCGTTGACGCGCTTGCCGGCCTCGGCCTTCTCCTGCTTGGGCAGGGCGCCGATCTCGCGGCGGGCCAGGCCCACCGGAGACTGGTCGCCGAGGTGAGCCGGCTTGACCTCGGCCAGCGCTTCGAGCCCGGTCGCGGCGGCGAACGCGGCTTCGGCGGCCTTGACCGCTTCCTGCAGCGTCTCGGGGGCGAGCACCGCGCCCTGGGCTTCCTTCTCCTTGGCTCCGGACATAACTCCTCGGCGTCCGCTGGGACTGGTCGTGCGCGCACCGCCGGACACGCGGCGCGCGAGAGGTCAAAGGTGGGAAAAGTCTATGGGATCGGGTCCGCGCGCCCCCGGTCGCCCCGGGCCGCGCTCAGCGCCCGCGGAACGCGTCGGCGAAGTCGACCGACGCGAATTCGCCGGGTACCACGCCGTCGGCGGCGTAGCGGTACAGCGCCGTCTGGTAGATGCCGGACAAAGTCGTGGTGAAGACCGCCACCAGCAAGGTCCAGACGATCGCCAGCCCGACCGCGACGAAGACTGTGGCCGTGCCGCCGAGCAGGAAACCGGCCCCGAGGAACACGACGTACCCGGCCAGGGTGAGCAGGAAGCCGATCAGGCCGAGGCCCGCGGTGCCGGCGACGTTCTCGCCCCAGGTGCGGCGGAACAGCTCGACCGAGCGCTTGACGCTGTCGCGGACGCCGGTGCCCTCCAGCATCGCGACCGGCAGCACGAGGAACGTCGTGAGCCGCCAGGCCAGGCCGATCAGGCCGCTGATGATGCCGCCGAGGAAGCCGAGCCGCTCCTCTATCGTGCGCAGCACCACACTGACCGTCGCGGTGAGGCCGGCCCAGCCGAGCAGCACCGGCCAGCGCCGGCCCGCCGCGGCCAGGCCCGCGCCGACGCCCGGGATGCCGCCGTCGCCGTGCAGGGCCACGTCGGCCTGGGAGATCAGCGCGGCGTTGAAGAAGATCGTGACGAACGCCGAGACGAGGTAGAAGGCCGCCAGCAGCACATACGTGCCGACGCTGGGCCGGAAGTGCTCGCCCGCGAGGTCGACGGTGAAGAACGCCGGCGTCAGGAACGCCGCGGCGACCAGCAGGCCGGCGATCCCGGCGAGCACCGGGAACCACGTCAGGCCCTTGTGGGCGCGCAGCACCCGGAACGAGGCGCCGAACAGCTTGAACGAAAGGGCGAGCCTGCCCATGATTCCCCCCAGGTGACCACAGTGGATACCGCGGCAGCCTACTCACGGGTCAGCGCCGCGCCGCCATCGCACTCGTGTAGACGCAGACGGCCGCCGCGGTGGCGAGGTTGAGGCTTTCCGCCTTGCCGTACAGCGGGATCCGGACGGCGAGGTCGGTCCGGTCGAGGACGTCGGCGGGCAGGCCGTGGGCCTCGTTGCCGAAGACCCACGCGGTCGGCTCGGTGAGATCCACCCGATCGAGTTCGGCGTCGGCGTAGCCGTGCGCGGCGAAGGTGCGCAGGCCTGCCGCCGAGCAGGCGGACAGGGCCGCGGGGACGTCGCGGACGCGCGCGATCGGCAGGTGGAACAGGCTGCCGGCGGCGGCGCGGACGCACTTGCCGTTGTGCGGGTCGACGGTGTCGCCCGCCAGGACCACGGCGTCGGCGCCCGCCGCGTCGGCGACGCGGATCACGGTGCCCGCGTTGCCGGGGTCGGCGACGTCGACCAAGACCACAACCAGCCGGGCGTCCGGAGTCACGGCCTCGTCGAGCGGCCGGTCGAGCAGGGCGCAGACGGCCACGATGCCTTGGGGCGTCACGGTTTCCGACAGGCCGTCGGCGGCGCGGTCGGTGATCGGCGAGACGGCGACGCCGGCCGCGCGGGCGGCGTCGACCAGGTCCGCGTGCTGCTCCGCCGCGCGTTCGGTGACGAACAGCTCGTGCACGGTGCCGTGCTCGAGCGCCGCCTCGACGGCGTTGGCGCCTTCGGCCAGGAAGCGGCCGGTCTTGTCCCGCTCCGCGCGCCGCGTCAGCTTGCGCGCAGCAACGACCCGGGGGGTCCGCTCGGTGAACGGATCCACCCCGGGTCGGGGAAAGCTGCCGGTCAGGCCGACTTCGCTTCGGTGTTCACGTTAGCCTTGGCGAGCTCGGCCAGCGCGGTGAAGGCGGCGGCGTCGTTGACGGCGAGGTCCGCGAGGATCTTGCGGTCGACCTCGACACCCGCGGCCTTGATGCCCTGGATGAACCGGTTGTAGGTCACGCCGTTGGCGCGGGCCGCCGCGTTGATGCGGGTGATCCACAGCTGGCGGAAGTCACCCTTGCGGGCACGGCGGTCCCGGTAGGCGTAGTTGAGCGAGTGAAGCGTCTGCTCCTTGGCCTTGCGGTACAGCCGCGAACGCTGGCCGCGGTAGCCGCTGGCCAGTTCGAGAGTTGCGCGACGCTTCTTCTGGGCGTTGACCGCCCGCTTGACGCGTGCCACGGGTCCATCCTGTCGATCTCGGGGGGCGAAGGGGGACGCCCCGGGTGGTTAGAGCAAGTTCTGCGGGATCAGATGCCGAGCAGGCGCTTGACGCGGCCGGCCTCGGTCTTCGCCAGCTCGGTGGTGCCCTCGAGCCGGCGGGTGAGGCGGTTCGACTTCTTCTCCATCAGGTGGCGGCGGCCGGCCTTCTGGCGGCGCAGCTTGCCCGTGCCCGTGACGCGGATCCGCTTGGACGTCCCGCTGTGGGTCTTCATCTTCGGCATTTCAGTCCTCTTTCGTGCGGCGGCTCACCGGAGATCCCCGGTGAGCCGCTGACTCGTGCTGGTCGGCGCTTACGCCTCGGGGGCCGCCTCGGCCTTGGCCTTCGGCTTCACGTTCTTGTGCGGGGCCAGCACCATGATCATGTTGCGACCGTCCTGCTTAGGCGACGACTCCACGAAGCCCAGCTCGGTGACGTCGTCGGCGAGCTTCTGCAGCAGCCGGAAACCGAGCTCCGGCCGGGACTGCTCGCGACCGCGGAACATGATCGTGACCTTGACCTTGTTGCCCGCCGCCAGGAAGCGCGACACGTGACCCTTCTTGGTCTCGTAGTCGTGCTGGTCGATCTTGGGGCGCAGCTTCTGTTCCTTGATGACGGTCAGCTGCTGGTTGCGCCGCGACTCGCGGGCCTTCTGCGCGCTCTCGTACTTGAACTTGCCGAAGTCCATGAGCTTGCACACCGGCGGGCGGGCCTGCGGCGCGACCTCGACGAGGTCGAGATCGTTCTCCTGCGCCAGGCGCAGCGCATCCTCGATCCGGACGATGCCGACCTGTTCACCGGCGGGTCCGACGAGTCGGACCTCCGGCACCCGGATACGGTCGTTGATGCGTGTCTCGGAGCTGATGGGGCCTCCTTGGTCCGAGGAATGTTTCCTGTTCTCGTTTCGACCTGGTGCCCACATAGCGAAGGCCCCGACACCGTTCGGTGCGCGGGGCCCACTCTGTTTCCGATCGTGCCCCGGAGGACACTTCTTCACCCTGGACTGCGTCCGGGCGAGACCGGACCCGGCCACCTGTACGGTGACGCGGGTGGGAGCGGGGCTCCACTTGCCGCCCCCGATCGCTCGAGGGCTGGTCGCTCGTGGAAGGGTACCAGACGTGTCAGATCAACCCTCCGAACAGGCCCCCTATTCCCCGGACGACCGCCACCTGGCCGAGATCCCCAGCGTGGAGGTGATCAGCCGCGCGGCGGTGATGCTGCTGTCGGCCGGCGCCGAGCGGCTCGGTCTCGCCGACGCCGATCCGGCGACGTCCCCGCACCGCGACCTCGACGAAGCCCGCCGGCTCATCACCGCGCTGGCCGGGCTCGTGACGGCGTCGGCGGAGTACCTGGGCCTGCACGCCGGGCCGCTGCGGGACGGTCTTCAGTCGCTCCAGAAGGCGTTCCGGGAGGCTTCGGCCGTGCCCGACGAACCCGGGAAGGGTCCGGGCGAGAAGTACACCGGCCCCGTCTACTGACCTTTCACTCGTCCGGTTGTTGCCGGGCGAGTCTTCGAGCAACTAAAATGTTAGATGTGAGTCTCTCAAAGGTCACTCGCCCGCTGCTGCGCGACGAGGCGTACGAACGCATCCGGCACGCGATCGTCGACGGCACGCTCCCGCCGGGCACTCCCCTGCGCGACGGCGACCTCGCCGATCAGCTCGGCCTCTCCAAGGCCCCCGTCCGGGAAGCCCTCCGGCGGCTGGCCGACGACGGGCTCGTCGAGTCGAAGCCGCAGAGCTACACACGGGTCTCCGAAGTCATGTCGCGCGACGTCATCGACGCCCGGCAGATCGTGCGCGTGCTGCACGAGTTCGCCGTGAGAGAAGCGGCCGTGCGATGCCGGCCCGCGGACATCGCCGCCATGCGAGCCGCCAACGACCGGTTCGCGAAGGCGATCGAAGCGGGTGACGTCGAAGCCGCCGTCCAAGCCGACGACGAACTGCACGACATCCCCGTCCGGCTGGCGGGCAACGCCGCCGTCGCCGCGACCCTCGACCGCTACACCCCGCTGCTGCGCCGGCTGGGGCACGCCCGCTTCAGCTCGACGCTCGCCTGGAACTCCGTCGAGCGCCACACCCGGCTCATCGACGCGCTCGAAGCCCGCGACACCGAAACCGCGGTCTCCGTGATCTCGACCATCTGGACCGATCTGCTGGAGGACCGATGACCCTCGCCGACTTCCCCCGCTACCCCCTGCTGTTCGGCCCGTCGCCGGTGCACCCCCTGGAGCGGCTCACGAAGCACCTCGGCGGCGCGAACGTCTGGGCCAAGCGCGAGGACGTCAACTCCGGCCTCGCCTACGGCGGGAACAAGACCCGCAAGCTCGAATACCTCGTCGCGGACGCGCTGAAAGAAGGGGCCGACACGCTCGTCTCCATCGGCGGCGTCCAGTCCAACCACACCCGGCAGGTCGCGGCCGCCGCGGCGCGGGCCGGCCTCAAGGCCGTGCTCGTGCAGGAAAGCTGGGTCGACTGGCACGACCCGCTCTACGACAAGGTCGGCAACATCCAGCTCTCGCGCATCCTCGGCGCGGACGTCCGGCTCGTCGACGCCGGCTTCGGCATCGGGTTCAAGCAGGCGTGGGAGGACGCGGTCGCCGAGATCGAAGCGAACGGCGGGAAGCCGTACGCCATCCCCGCCGGCGCGTCGGACCACCGGCTCGGCGGCCTCGGGTTCGCGAACTGGATCGTCGAACTCGAAGCCCAGGAAGAACAACTGGGCGTCTTCTTCGACACCGTGATCGTCTGCTCGGTCACCGGCAGCACCCAGGGCGGGATGGTCGCCGGGGTGGCCGGCAACAAGAACCGCCGCATCCTCGGCATCGACGCCTCCGCGAAGCCCGACGAGACCCGCGAACAGATCACGCGCATCGCGCGCAACACCGCCGGACTGATCGGCGCCGGCGAGATCCCCGAGGTCGAACTGGACGACCGCTACCACGCCGGGATCTACGGCATCCCCGACAAGTCCACTGTGGACGCGATCGAGACGTGCGCCCGGTTGGAGGGCATGATCACCGACCCGGTGTACGAGGGCAAGTCGATGGCCGCGCTGATCGACCTCGTCGGCCGAGGGGAAATCGGCAAGGACTCGAACGTCCTCTACGCCCACCTCGGCGGGCAGCCCGCCCTCAACGGCTACACGAGCGTCCTGGGCTGACCCCTGGGGCCGGGGAACCGGCCCCAGGGAACACGTCAGTCCAGCACGCAGAGCACGTCGATCTCGACGAGGAGCTCGCCCGGCAGGCCGACGTACACCGTCGTGCGGGCGGCGTGCGGCGCGTCGCCGATCAGCTCGTTGTAGACCTCGTTGAAGGGCGCGAAGTGCGCGGTGTCGGTCAGGTACACCCGGACCATGATCGCGTCCGCGAGGCTCGAGCCCGCCTCCGCCAGCACGGCCTCGATGTTCTTGAACGTCTGCCGCGTCTGGCCGACGACGTCGTCGCCGACGATCTCGTTCGTGGCCGGGTCGAACCCGACCTGGCCGGCGACCTGCAGCAGGTTCCCCTTGCGGACGGCCTGCGAGAACTTCGCCGGCGGCTTCGGCGCGTTCTCGGTGGAAACTGCCGTCTTGCTCATCAGTGCCCCTTTCCGTTCTCCGTCCATCCACTGTGGACGGAAGCTTCCGTGGTCGCGGCGCGCAGGTCCGGCACCAGCGCGAGCAGGCCTTCGTAGTCGAGCAGCACCTTCGGCACCGACATCGAAGCGGCGGCCAGCACTTCGCCGTCCGCCCCGCGGACCGGCGCGGCGATGCAGTGGATGAAGTCTTCGTGCTCGGCGTTGTCGACGGCGTACCCGAGCCGCGCGACGCGGTCCAGCTCCGCCAGGAAGTCCGCGGCCGAGGTGATCGTGTTCGGCGTCCGCACCGGGTACTCGATCGACCGCGCGATCTCCTCGCGGCGGGCCTTCGGCATCGCCGCGACCAGCACTTTCCCCACCGCTGTGCAGTGCAGCGGCGCCCGTTTGCCGACGCGCGAGTACATCCGGACCGAGTGCCGGCCCTCGTACTTGTCGATGTAGACGACTTCGCCGTCGTCGTAGCTGGCCAGGTGCACGGTGTGGCCGGTGCGCGCGTTGAGCGCGGCCAGCGCGGGCTGGGCGCTGCGCCGGACGTCGATCGAGTCGAGCGCCTGGTTGGCCAGGTCGAACATCGCGCTGCCCAGCCGGTAGTACCGAGCGCCTTCGCGGCGGACGAAGTGGTGCTGCTCGAGCGTGCGCAGCAGCCGCAGCACGGTCGACTTGTGCACGCCGATCTCCTCGGCGAGGTCGTCGAGGGTGCGCGCGTCCTTCGCGATCGAGTTCAGCAGCGTCAGCGCGCGGTCCAGGCTTTGGCTCACGTCCGCACCAGCCCCTCTCCGGTCAGCCGGGCCGAACGCCATTCGTCCGGGTCCGCCTGCAGCAGGCTATCCACCACCGGACGCGGCAGGGGCACCCCGACGTCGTCGTGGGTGAGCAGGGTGACCGCGGCTTGCAGATGCCCCTGCCGCAACCGTTCCAAAGGCGAGGCGCCGCGCAGGGTGGCGGCGAGGAAGCCCGCGGCGAACGCGTCGCCGGCGCCGACCGGCTCGACGACGTCGACCTTCAGCGCGGGCGCGAACAGCGGCTCGCCCTCGACCAGCGTCGCGCCGCGTTCGCCGTGCTTGACGACCAGCGTGCGCGGCCCGGGCAGCAGGGCCCGCAGCTCGGCGGGGTCCCCGGTCCCCCAGACGTGCTGGGCCTCGTCGTCGCCGGTCAGGACGATGTCGGCCTGCCCGGCCAGTTCGGCGAGCAGACGCGGGTCGCGGCCCGCCCAGAGCGCGGGGCGCAGGTTGACGTCGAAGGAGATCAGCCGGTCACCGCGGGGCAGCGCCAGCAGCGCGCGCACCAGCGCGAGGCAGCTGCCGGACAACGCCGGGGTGATACCGGACAGGTGCAGCACGCGGACGCCGTCGAGGTCGAGCCGCTCCAGCAGCGACGGGTCCAGCGCCGACGCCGCCGAGCCCGCCCGGTAGTAGCGCACCGGGCTGCCGCCGGCGCCGCTTTCCTTGACGTAGAGCCCGGTCGGGCGCGTCGGGTCGACGACGCACGCGCTGACGTCGACGCCGTGGGAAGCGACCTCCCGCAGCATCGCCCGGCCGAACGGGTCGTCGCCGACCGCGCTGACCCAGCCGCTGCGCACGCCCAGCGTCGGCAGGTTGCAGGCCACGTTCGACTCGGCGCCGCCGATCGTGCGCACCCACCGCTTCACCTCGTCCGGCGGGCCGGGCTCGGCGGGCACGAACAGCGCCATCGTTTCGCCGATACACAGCACCTCGGGCCCGCTCGTCACTTTCCGTCTCCCCTGTCCGTCACCCCGTTGACCTGTGGCGACCCGGATGCTACACCTATGGCACTCAAAATGCGCAACAGTCGTTGCAACATACGCAACCGAGGTCGCCGCCGATGAATGAACCCGCCGCTTGCACCATGAACACCGCCGCGCTCGACACGCTCCGCCAGGAGCGGGTCGACTGGCGCTTCCGCTCGGCTGCCCCCGCCCTGACCGGGCTCACCCTGGACGAGGCCGCGGACCGCCGGCTCAACCTCTTCACCGACGGGTTCTTCGCACCCTTCGTCGTCCTCGACGAAGAAGCGCTCGAACACAACCTGCGGACCATGGCCGCCTGGTGCGCCGCCCGCGGCGTCGTGCTCGCCCCGCACGGCAAGACGACCATGGCACCGCAGCTCTTCGCGCGCCAGATCGAGCACGGCGCCTGGGGCGTGACCTGCGCGAACGCCGGACACCTGCGGATCTACCGCGCGTTCGGCGTCTCGCGGATCCTGCTCGCCAACCAGTTCCTGGACCCGGCCGGCCTGCGCTGGCTGGCCGCCGAGCTGGCCGCGGACCCCGCGTTCGAGTTCGTCTGCTGGGTCGACTCGGTCCGCGGCGTCGAGCTCATGACCGAAGCCCTCGCGGGCAGCGAACGCCCGGTGGACGTCCTGCTCGAACTCGGCGCCGACGGCGGCCGCACGGGCGTGCGCGACACCGCGACCGCCTGGGCCGTCGCCGAAGCCGTGGACGCCAGCCCGGTCCTGCGGCTGCGCGGCACCGGCGGGTACGAAGGCGCGCTCTCCCACCACACCGACGAAGCCGCGCTCGCCCTGATCAGCTCCTATGTGGACGGTCTGCGCGACCTCGCGATCGCGTTCGCGGACAAGGGACTGCTCGACGGGCAGGTCATCGTCACCGCCGGCGGCAGCGCGTACTTCGACCAGGTCGCCAACGAGCTGACCAAGCCGTGGCCGGCCGGGCTCGACGTGCTGCCGGTGCTGCGCAGCGGCGCCTACGTCACCCACGACGACGGTTTCTACCGCGAAATCTCCCCGCTCGGCGACCACCCGCGCATCGACGGCGTCGCGTCGTTCCGGCCCGCCCTGCGTGCCTGGGCGCAGGTGACGTCGAAGCCGTCGGACGAGCTCGCGCTGCTGACCATCGGCAAGCGTGACGCGTCCTTCGACGAGGGCATGCCCGAGCCGCAGCTGCGCCGGACCCCGAACGGGCCCGCCGAGCCGCTCGAAGGCCACGTCGTCGCGAAGATGAACGACCAGCACGCCTTCCTCACGCTGCCCGCCGGCTCGCCGGTCGAGGTGGGCGACTGGGTCGGGCTCGGCCTGTCGCACCCGTGCACGGTGTTCGACAAGTGGCCGCTGCTGCCGGTGACCGCCGCCGACGGCGAAACCGTCGTCGACCTCGTGCGGACGTGGTTCTGATGGACGTCGTCGTCAAGAACGCGCTGGTCGCGGACGGCACCGGCGAGCCCCTCGCCCGCCACGACGTCGGGATCACCGACGGGCGGATCGCGGAGGTCGCCGAGGCCGGGTCGCTCACCGGCGGCCGGACGATCGACGCGGACGGCCTGGTGCTCGCGCCCGGGTTCATCGACATGCACTCGCACTCCGACCTGCAGCTGCTGGCCAATCCGGACCACCCGGCCAAGATCACGCAGGGCGTCACGACCGAGGTGCTCGGGCAGGACGGGCTGTCGTACGCGCCGGTGGACGACACGGTGCTCGAAGCGCTGCGGCAGCAGCTGGCCGGCTGGAACGACGACCCGGCCGGCTTCGACTGGAACTGGCGCTCGGTCGGCGAGTACCTCGACCGCCTCGACCAGGGCGTCGCGGTCAACGCGGCCTACCTGGTGCCGCAGGGCACGGTCCGGATGCTCACCGTCGGCTGGGACGACCGCCCGGCGACCGACGCCGAGCTGACGCGGATGAAGGAACTCGTCGCCACCGGCTTGGACGAGGGCGCGATGGGCATGTCGTCGGGCCTGACCTACACCCCGGGGATGTACGCCGAGACGAGCGAACTGGTCGAGCTGTGCCGCGTGGTCGGCGAGGGTGGTGGCTTCTACAGCCCGCACCACCGCAGCTACGGCAAAGGCGCGCTCGAGGCGTTCGCCGAGATGATCGACGTCAGCCGGCGATCGGGCTGCCCGCTGCACCTCGCGCACGCGACGATGAACTTCTCGGTGAACAAGGGCAAGGCGCCCGACCTGCTGAAGCTCCTCGACGACGCGCTCGACGACGGCTGCGACATCTCCCTCGACACCTACCCGTACCTGCCGGGCGCGACCTACCTCTCCGCGCTGCTGCCGAGCTGGGCCACCGAAGGCGGACTGGACGCCACTCTCGCCCGGCTGTCCGATGTGGACGAACGCGAGCGGATCCGCGCCGAGATCGAAGAGTCCGGTTCGGACGGTGCGCACGGCGTCCCGATCGACTGGGACGCCATCGAAATCAACGGCGTCCGCCACGAGCACAACAACCACCTCGTCGGACACAGCGTCGCCGCGTCCGCGCGGACGCGGGGCACCGAACCGGCGAAGCTGTACTTCGACACGCTCCTCGACGAAAAGCTCGGCACGTCGTGCCTGATGCACGTCGGGCACGAGGAGAACGTCCAGGCCATCATGCGGCACCGCACGCACACCGGCGGCAGCGACGGCCTCCTCGTCGGCGCCCGGCCGCACCCGCGCGCGTGGGGCACGTTCCCCCGCTACCTGGCCCGGTACGTCCGCGAGCTGGGCGTGCTGGACCTGGCCGAGTGCGTGGCCCACCTGACCGGACGGGCCGCCCGGCGGCTGCGCCTGGCCGACCGCGGGCTGGTGCGCGCCGGGTACGCCGCCGACCTGGTGCTGTTCGACCCGGACGCGGTCGCCGACACCGCCACCTTCGACGACCCGCGGCAGCCCGCCGCGGGCATCACCCACGTCTTCGTCAACGGCGTCGCCGCCCTCGACGACGGCCGTCCCACCGGCGCCCTCGCCGGCCACTCCCTGCGCAACCCCCGGAGAGCCCGATGATCCACTGGCTGCAACACACCACGGGCGGGCTGCTCACGCTCGCCGCCGTCTCGATCGCCGTCCTGTTGCTGCTGATCGTCAAGCTGAAGATCGAGCCGTTCATCGCGCTGATCGTCGTGGGCCTGCTCACCGCGCTGGCCGCCGGCCTGCCGGTCGGGACGATCGTCGGCACCGCGCAGAAGTCGTCGGACTCCTTGCTGGAAAAGGGGTTCGGCAGCATCCTCGGGCACATCACGGCGATCATCGGGCTCGGCACGCTGCTCGGGTCGATCCTGGAACGCTCGGGTGGCGCGAAGGTGCTCACCGGCGCGCTGCTGCGGGCGTTCGGCGAGAAGCGGGCGCCGCTGGCGATGGGTGTCGCCGGGTTCATCTTCGGCATCCCGGTGTTCTTCGACATCGGCATCTTCGTCCTGGCACCGCTGGTGTACGTCGCCGCGAAGCAGGGAAAGCGCTCCCTCGTGCTGTACGCGATGCCGCTGATCGCCGGTCTGTCGATCACGCACGCCTTCCTGCCGCCGCACCCGGGTCCGGTCGCCGCGGCCGGTCTGCTGCACGTCGAGCTCGGCTGGATCATCCTGATGGGCCTGGCGTGCGGCATCCCCGCGTTCCTGATCGGCGGCGTGGCCTACGCGACCTGGATCGGCAAGCGCATCGACGTCGCCGTGCCCGAAGAGATGATCGTCGCCGAGGAGGAGGGCGAGCAGGAGGAGAACGTGCCGTCGCTGGCGCTGGTCGGCTCGATCATCGCGGTGCCGCTGGTGCTGATCCTGGCCGGCACGTTCGGCAGCATCTGGCTGCCGAAGGGCTCCGCGCTCTCGGGAGTCGCCGCGTTCATCGGCACTCCGGCGGTGGCCCTGACCGTCGCCGTGCTGCTCGCGTCCTGGCTGCTCGGGCTGCGCCGCGGGTTCACCGGCAAGGACCTCAACGAGCTGGCCGCGAAGTCGCTGCGGCCGGTCGCGATGATCCTGCTGGTCGTCGGCGCGGGCGCGTTCTTCGGCGCGGTGCTGTCGGCCACCGGCATCGGCAAGGCCGTCGCCGACTCGCTGCACGACGCCGGGCTGCCGGTGCTGCTCGCGGCGTACGTCATCAGCTGCGGCATGCGCATCGCGCAGGGTTCGGCCACCGTCGCCATCGTGACCACGAGCGGGATCATCGCGCCGACCGTGGCGCAGCTCGGGTACTCGCAGGTGCAGCTGGCCTTGCTGGTCATGGCGATCTCGGCCGGGTCGATCATCGCCTCGCACGTCAACGACGGCGGCTTCTGGATCGTTTCGCGGTACTTCAACATGAGCGTCATGCAGACGCTGAAGTCCTGGACCGCGCTGGAAACCGTGCTTTCCGTTTCCGGATTCGGGGTTTCGGCATTGCTCATGGCCGTGGTCTAGACCATACTGGAGGGAAGCCGCCGCCCGAACCGTTGGGAGACAATGATGACCGGACTTTCCCGTCGCACGTTCCTCGGCGCCGCCGCGGGCGCGAGTGCCGCCACCGTTCTCGGTGCGCAGCTCGCATCCGCGGCCACCACTTCGAAGGGCTGCATCGCCGGAGGAACCGTGTACATCGGCAGTTACACCAGCGGGGCGGGCGGCCACGGCCTCGACGTCTCGAGCCGGTCGGGCGCCACCCTGGGACCGGTGCGCACGGTGCCCGGCATCACCGACACGTCGTGGTTCGACCGCGGCGCCGACGGAAAGACGCTGTACGTCACCAACGAAGGTGACCCCAACGGGTACGTCTCGGCGTTGAACATCGCCGACGCGACGAATCCCAAGCTGCTCAACAAGGTTTCCTCGAAGGGCGGCGCGCCGACGCACCTGAGCGTGCATTCGAGCCAGAAGTACGTGCTGGCGGCGAACTACAGCTCGGGCAGCGTCGTCGTGCTGCCGATCCTGGCCGGCGGCAAGCTCGGCGCGGCCACCGACCTGGTGACGCACAAGGCCTCCTCCGGGCAGGCCCACGCCCACCAGGTCGTCAACGACCCGACCGGGCGCTGGGTGCTGTCGGTCGACCTCGGCGCCGACTCGGTGTACGTCTACTCCCTCGACGTCGCCACCGGAAAGCTTTCGCTGCACCAGCAGCTGAAGCTGCCGGCCGGCGCCGGGCCGCGGCACCTCGCGTTCGACAAGACCGGGACGTTCGCCTACATCCTGCAGGAACTGCGCCCGGAGGTGACGGTCGCGAGCTGGGACGCGGCCACCGGGACGCTGAAGGCGCTTTCCGTCGTCCCGGCCGTGCCGCCGGGCAGCACCGGCGACCTGTTCCCGGGCGAGATCGCCCTGTCGAAGGACGGGAAGTTCGCCTACGCCACCGTCCGCGGGCCCAACACCCTGGCGACGTTCTCGGTCGCCGGTGACTCGCTGAAGCTGGTGTCCACTGTGTCCAGTGGCGGCAACTGGCCGCGGCACGTCGCCCTCGATCCGGGCGAGAACTGGTTCTACGTGTCGAACCAGCGGTCCGGCACCGTCACGTGGCTGCCGCGCGACCCGGCCACCGGCCTGCCCGGCGCGGTCGCCGGCAGCCTCGCGGTGCCCGACGTCAACTCGGTTCACTTCGCCTGACGCCGTTCGGGCACCCACTGGAGGATTCGTCATGAGACTGCGCCGCACCCTGCCCTTGATCGCCGGGCTGGCCCTGCTCGCCGGCTGCGCGCCCACCCAGTCCGCGCCCGCCGGCTCCGGCGGGGACGACAAGACCGGCACCGTCCGCGTCTGGCTGTTCGACGAGGCCAACCGCGCGCCGAAGGAGGCCGCGGTCAAGGACGCCATCACCGAGTTCAAGGCCGCGCACCAGGGCGTCGAGGTCGACGTCCAGTGGGTGCCGGTCGAGGGCCGCGCCGACAAGTTCTCCGGCGCCTTCAACGACCCGAACAACGCGCCGGACGTCGCCGAGTTCGGCAACACCGACGTCTCCAGCTACGCCGCCACCGGCGCGCTGGCCGACCTGACCGGCGACCTCGCGTCGTGGAGCGGGGGCAAGGACCTCATCCCGACCGTGCTGGACACGGCGAAGTCCGGCGGCAAGACCTACGGCCTGCCCTGGTACACCGGCATCCGCGCGCTCTACTACCGCACGGACGTCTTCACCGAGCTGGGCCTCAAGCCGCCGACGACGCTCACCGAACTGACCGACACCGCCCGTCGCATCCGCGCCGCCAAGCCGGACCTCTACGGCATCTCCGTCGGCGGCAAGTACACCTACGCGATGCTGCCGTTCCTCTGGGCCAACGGCGGTGAGCTGGCGACGGACAACGGCGGCAAGTGGAAGTCGGCGGTCACCGAGGACAAGGCCAAGGCCGGCGTGACGCAGTACGCGAGCCTGCTCAAGGACGACATCTGCCCGCCCGCGCAGTGCGCGAACCTGACCGGCACGCAGAGCGTCACGGCGTTCGCCGGCGGCAAGGCCGGGATGACCATCGGCGGCGACTTCAACCGCAAGGCCGTCGAACAGGGCGCGGTCAAGGGCAAGTACGCCGTCGTCCCGATCCCCGGCACGACCGCGGGCAGCGTCGCCCCCGCGTTCGCCGGCGGCAACCTCCTGGGTGTCTTCAACGCTTCCAAGCACCGCGGCCTGGCGCTGGAGTTCATCGAGCTGCTCGGCGGCGCGAAGTACCAGGAGAAGATGTACACGGCGATGGGGAACCTGCCGACCTTGAGCAGCGTGCAGCAGAAGCTCGCGGCGAACGACCCGTTCCTCAAGCCGTTCGTCGACACGCTGAAGGCGGGCACGAAGTTCGTCCCGGCGACCCCGGCGTGGTCGAAGATCGACAGCCAGAACGTGCTGCCGACCGCCGTCCAGCAGATCGCGACCGGCGGCAAGGACCCGGCGGCGGCGCTGACCGACGCGGCCGCGGCGATGGACAAGGCCTTCGGGTAGTGGTGACCGTCCAGGAAGCCCCTTCCGTCACGGCGCCCGCGCGGCGGCCGCGGCGGAAGGGGGACGGCCGGGCCGCCGCGCTCTACCTCGCCCCGGCGGGCATCCTGCTCGCGGCGATGCTGGCCTACCCGATCTACCAGCTGGTCCTGATCTCGTTCTACGACTACGGCCAGCCACAGGCCGCGGGCAACGCGCCGCTGGTGTTCCTCGGCTTCGACAACTACGCCGACCTGCTGTCCGAGGTGCAGTTCTGGACCGTGCTCGGCAAGACGGTCGGGTTCGCGGCGGCGTGCGTCATCGGCAGTCTCGTCGTCGGCACCGGGCTCGCGGTGCTGGCTTCGCGCGTGCGTTCGCTCCCCCGGACGCTGCTGTTCCTGGCCGCGCTCGGCGCGTGGTCGACGCCGGCGATCGCGGGCTCCTACGTCTGGCTGTTCCTCTTCGACACCGACTTCGGCCTGGTCAACGAGGTGCTGTCGGGGATCGGGCTGCCGTTCGAGCACCACTCGTGGACCTTCGGCACGTTCGGCGCGTTCGGGCTGGTCGCCGCCGAGGTGATCTGGTGCTCGTTCCCGTTCGTGCTGGTCACGATGTACGCCGGCATCAAGGGTGTCCCGGACGAGGTCCTGGAGGCCGCGTCGCTCGACGGCGCGTCGGTGTGGCGCACGAGCTGGTCGATCGTGCTGCCGATGGTGCGGCCGCTGCTGATGATCGCGACCGTCCAGTCGATCATCTGGGACTTCAAGGTCTTCACCCAGATCTACGTGATGACCAACGGCGGCGGCGTCGCCGGCCGCAACCTGGTCCTCAACGTCTACGCCTACCAACAGGCTTTCGCCGGGCAGGAGTACGGCCTCGGCTCGGCGATCGGAGTCGTCATGACGCTCTTGCTGCTCTCGGTCACCGGGCTGTACGTCCGGTCGCAACGCCGGAGCGCGGCATGGCTGTAGCTGTCCGCCGGCCCGGCCGGCTGATCGCCGAGGTCGTCACGGTCGTGATCGCCGGGGTCGTCGCGTTCCCGCTGTACTGGATGCTGCTCTCGGCGTTCAAATCGCCGGGTGAGATCCAGTCGGCGAACCCGAAACCGTGGACGTTCAGCCCGTCGCTCGACAGCTTCGAGCGCGTGCTCACGGTGTCCGGCTTCGGGCGGTTCTTCGTGAACAGCCTGGTGGTGGCGCTGGTCGTCGTCGTGCTTTCGCTGCTGCTGTCGTTCCTTTCGGCGGTCGCGCTGACGCGGTTTTCGTTCAAGGGCCGGACCGTGCTGCTGGTGATGATCCTGGTCGCGCAGATGGTTCCGGTGGAGGCGCTGACCATCCCGCTGTTCTTCCTGATGCGGCAGATCGGCGGCGTCGCGCCGGCGTTCGGGCTCAACGAGCTGGGCTCGCTGGTGCTGGTGCACCTGGCGTTCAGCCTGCCGTTCGCGATCTGGATGCTGCGCGGGTTCGTCGCCGCGGTGCCGGTGGAGCTCGAAGAGGCGGCCAAGCTCGACGGCGCGTCACGCATGCGGTTCACCTGGCAGATCCTGTTCCCGCTGGTGGCGCCCGGGCTGGTCGCGGTGAGCGTGCTCGCGTTCATCCACGCCTGGAACGACTTCCTCTTCGCCAAGACGTTCATCATCTCCAAGACCGAGAACCAGACGCTGCCGCAGGCGATCCTGGTGTTCTTCAAGCCGGAGGACACCGACTGGGGTGCGGTGATGGCGTCCTCGACGCTGATGACGATCCCGGTTCTCGTGTTCTTCGTCCTCGTGCAACGACGGCTGGTGTCCGGGATGGCCGGCGCCGTGAAGGGCTGACATGGCTTTCGATACCTTGCTCCCCCGCCCGGTTTCCGTGACGCCGACGGCGGGTTCGTGCCCGTGGCCGTCCACAGTGGACGCCCGGGCCGCGTCCCTGCCGGCCGAGGCGTACCGGCTGGAGATCTCGCCGTCGGGTGTGGTGCTGCACTGCGGCGATCTCGCCGGGGAGGTGTACGGGCGGCAGACGCTGCGTCAGCTCGCGGGGCCTTCGGCGTTCCGGGCGGCTTCTCTCGGGGACGCTTTGTCGTTGCCGTGCGGCGTCGTGGAAGACCAGCCGCGGTTCGCCTGGCGCGGGTGCCTGCTCGACGTCGCCCGGCACTACCGGACCAAGGCCGAAGTGCTGCGGTTCATCGACTTGCTGGCCGCGCACAAGCTGAACGTGCTCAACCTGCACCTGACCGACGACCAGGGCTGGCGGTTCGAGGTTCCCGAGTTTCCGCGCCTGACGTCGGTGGGTGGCTGGCGGCCGTCGTCGATGGTGGGCAGCGGGGGCGAGCAGGACGGCCGTCCGCACGGCGGGTTCTACACCGGGGACGACCTGCGGGAAATCGTGGCGTACGCGGCTTCCCGGGCCGTCACGGTGGTGCCGGAGATCGACATCCCCGGACACGCCCGGGCGGCTTTGGCGGCTTACCCTTCGCTGGGGACTTCGGAGTCTTACGAGATCTGGACTTCCTGGGGCATCAGCACTTCGCTGCTCTCGCCTTCTTCGTCTACTTTGGACTTCTTCAAGCAGGTGTTCGACCACTTGCTGGAAATCTTCCCGTCGAAGGTGATCGCCCTGGGCGGCGACGAGACCCCGGGCGCGACGGACGAGCACCGCAAGTTCGTCCGGCTGCTGGCCGAGCACCTGGTTTCGCGTGGCCGGACGCCGATGGGCTGGGACGAGGTCCTCGACATCCCCGATCTGCCCCCGATGGTGATCGGCTCGTGGCAGAACGAAGAGGCGGGCGTCCGCGCGGCCGCGGCCGGGCACGACGTCGTGATGTGCCCGGAGCAGCACGTGTATCTCGACCACCGGCAGTCGTCGCACCCGGACGAGCCGATCCCGGTCGGCATGGTCCACACCGTCGAAGACGTGTACGCCTACGAGCCGGCGCTGACCGGGCCGCGGCTGCGCGGGGTGCAGGCCCAGGTGTGGAGCGAGCACCTGGACGACGTGCGGCGGGTGGACTACCTGGCGTTCCCGCGGTTGTCGGCGTTCGCGGAGGTGGCGTGGAGCAGCGGGGCGCGGGATTACGCGGAGTTCCTGCCGCGGTTGCGGGACCACCACTTGCCGCGGCTGGACGCCCTCGGCGTCGAGTACCGGCCGTTGGACGGGCCGCACCCATGGCAGACCCGGCCGGGCGTCCCCGGCCGGCCCCGCTGATCACGGCAGGAACCCGGCCGGCCCGCGCTCCGGGTCGGCTGGATCACACTCGATATTCGGGCAGCACCCAGTTCGACATCAGGTCAGCGACGTCGGCTACCGCATCCTCGTCATCGTCCCGGCCTTCGGCGCGTAAGAAGAGCATGGTGTCGATGAGCTCCTGATACAGGTCCTCGCGTTTCACCCCGCGCTCGAGCTGCTCGACGAGGAGCGGCCTGATCTCGATGACGCTCCGCCCGGCCGCCACCTCCGCCAGAAGCCGGGCGCGAAACCCAGCCTCGCCCGTCATCCGTTTCGACCTCCTCCTACGGCAGCAGCGTCACCACGATCGACCGCGTCGGGCCCACGTTGCCCGCCGCGTCGATCGAACGGTACTCGATCCGATGGCGGCCGTAACCCGGTGTGCGGGTGGCGAACGGTGACACCGTCAACCCACCGGACCCGAGGTTTCCGTACGCCAACCCGTCGATCTCCGTCCCGCGTGCGGTGAACAGGTACGGCGCGTCCGGGTCCGTCGGCCAGCCGTAGTACTTGTGCCAGCCGTCGCCGTCCACGCGGAACTCCGGCATCCCGTCGGACGCCGTCAGCTTCATCGTGAACGAACCGTGGAACACCTGGTCCGACGGCAGCGAGACCGTCGTCGTCGGGCCGTCCGCGTCCACCGTCCAGGTCAGCGTGGTCCCGCCGGTCGTCGCCGCGAGCTTGTGCTGTCCGCGCGACTCCTTCAAGGCGAAGTCCGGGCCGCTGCCGGCCGGCCGGCCGTCGAGGGTCCAGCGGACCGGCGGGATCGACCCCGTCGGCTCCCCCGTCTCGACGTACACGACGTCGTGGCCGCCGACCGGGGCCGTGACCGGGGTCGACGCCACGACCGCCGGACCACCGGCCGGTGGCGTGACCACCGAGGTGTCGACCGTCCACGTGCGGGTCGCCGTCGGCCGGACAGCCGGGTCGCGGACGAACGGCGTCGGGTCGGTCACCGTCGCCGTCAGCGTGTGCTTGCCCGGCCGGACGTGCGCCTGCCGGAGGTCGAGCGCGTCGGAACCGCGCAGCGGACGGCCGTCGAGGGTCCAGGTCACGTCGAGGCGGTGGCTCACCGGGTGCATCGGCCGCACCCACACGACGCGGTCGGCCCCGATCGTCCCCGCCGGGGTGCCGCCGCCGATCAGCGGCACCTTCGCCGAGATCCGCTGCGTCATCCGCTCGCGGCCGACCTGGTCGAACGCGTAGCCGAGCGTCTTCATCATCGAGTGCGCGCTGGGCCGCCAGACGCCGGTCTGGGTGTAGAGGCCGCCTTCGAACCGCCCGATCCGGCCGCCGGACTCGCTGGGCTCGCCCAGCCAGCGCCACCACTTCGCGTGCTGGTCGCGCAGCTGCTGTTCGGTGAGCAGGGTGTGGTGGATCGAGTCCGGCTCGCCGCCCTCGTACGCGCCACCCGGGACGTTGCGGGCGTAGTAGTCGTACTCGTCGTCGAGACCGCCGAGCGAGTGACCCAGCTCGTGCGGGGAGATCAGGGCGGACAGCGCGTTCCCGCCGGACGCCGTCGCGTACGTGCCGCCCGCGCCGCCGTACGTGCCGCTGTTGGCCAGGGCGAGGATCTGCCGGTTGGCCCGGGTCGTGCCGGGGACGAGATCGGCGTACCGCTGCGCGGCGTCGTCGTCGACGGTCAGCAGCCGCTGGACGCTCTGTGCGTTGCAGCCGCCCCAGAAACCCATGTTCAACGGGGTGTCCCGCTTCGGCGCGTCGAGCGCGGGGTCACAGTCCACACCGGACTCGGGCGAGGCGATCGACACGGCGTAGACGTTGAAGTAGCTGCGGTAGGACTTGAACGGCTCGAGCGACCAGAGGGTGCTCACGTGCCGCTGGACGTCGGCGAAGAACTTCGCCTGTTCGGCCGCGGTGTAGCCGTCCCCGAGGACGACGAGGTTGAACCGCTGCGCGGCCGGCCCGGTCACCTGGACGTCGGTGACGGACGCGGCGGGTTCGGCGGCTTGCGCGGGGGTGGCGAGCCCGAGGGTCAGGACGACGGCGGCGAAGAATCCGGCCCACTTCGACATGGTCCCGGTCTACCGCACCGGAAAAGCCGCCGGAACCGCCGGAAGTCGGGCTATTCTCCGGGGATGGGGAACCGAGGGGGAATCCTGGCGACGGCCGCCGCGCTGGCGCTGCTGACGGCGTGCTCGACGCCGGCACCGGTGGCCCAGACCACCGCGACCACGACACCGGCACGGCCGACGACGACCGCGCCGTCGTCGGAGGCGCCGGCGCTGGGCCCGGGGCCGGGCTCCCAGCCGCCGACCACGCCGCAGCCGCCACCGCCGAACTCACCGGCCAAGGTGACGTCGGCCTGCCCGTTCCTGGGCGTGACGGAGTCGAGCGCCGCGATGGGCGTCGCCTTGGACACTTACGCGGTCGAGGAGGTGAAGACGACGCAGCGGGACGCCACGACCTACCACTGCAACTACGCCAGCCGGACCGGCGGCCGGCAGCTGCTCGACCTGTTCGTCACCGTCGTCCCGGGCACCGGGCAGGTCGCCTCCCTGGTCAAGGAGTGGACCAGGGACTGCAAGGGCCCGGCGAAACCGCTCGGCGGCGTGGCCGGCAGCACTACCCGCACCTGCTCGCTGGACGGCACCAACTCGGGCGACGTCATGGTGCTGGTGGCGAAGAAGTCCCACGGCCAGACCCGGTTGGCCGAGCTGTACGTCCGCCCCTTCACCGACGAGGTCCACACCAAGCTCGCCCAGCTCCTGAGCGACCGGCTATAAGTCGTTATACGCGAGTGAGCCGGTACCAGACCTCGGGCCGGCCCACCTGGCCGTAGTGTGGCTCCCGGTGCGCCATTCCGTTGTCCGCCAAGTACTCCAGGTATCTCCGGGCCGTCACCCGGGACGCGCCGATCGCCGAAGCCGCCGCGCCCGCGGAAAGCCCTTCCGCGGCTCCGGACAGCGCGTCCGTGATCGCCTCCAGGGTCTGGACGCTCATCCCCTTCGGCAGCGGCGGCTGCTCGGTCGTGCGCAACGCGCCCAGCGCCCGGTCGATCTCCGCCTGGCCCGTCACCTCACCGGACGCGTCGCGGAATTCCGTGTAGCGCTCCAGCTTTTCGCGCAGTGTCGCGAACGTGAACGGCTTCAGCAGGTACTGCACCACCCCCACCGACACCGCGGCCTTCACCAGGCCCAGATCGCGCGCGGACGTCACCGCGATGACGTCGATCGGCAGCCCGGCCGCGCGCAGGGACCGGCACACCGCCAGGCCGTGCGTGTCGGGCAGGTAGAAGTCCAGGAGCACCAGGTCGACCGGCTCGCGTTCGCAGAACCGCAGCGCGTCGCCGCCGGAATGGACGACACCGGCCACCGAAAAGCCCGGGAGCCGTTCGACGTAGACGCGGTGCGCCTCCGCGGCCACCGGCTCGTCCTCCACCACCAGCACCCGGATCACCGGTCCGCCTCCTGTCTGGGCAGCCGCACGGTGAACACCGCGCCGCCGTCGCGGCCGACGTCGACCGTGCCGCCGTAGCGGCGCACCGCCTGCCCCACCAACGCCAAGCCGAGCCCGTGCCCGTCCCCCGCCTTCGTCGACCAGCCGCGGCGGAAGACGTCGGCGTCCTCGGGCACGCCCGGGCCGCTGTCGGCGACGCGCAGCAGCAGCCCGTCGTCGCCGGTGCGGGCGGTGACGACGACCGCCGGCTTGCCGCCGCCGCGCACGGCCGCGTCGAGGCCGTTGTCGATGAGGTTGCCGAGGATGGTCACCAGGTCGCGGGCCTCGATGCCGAGCGAGACGTCGTCGATCACCGTGTCCGGCGTGACCGTCAGCTCGACCCCGCGTTCGCTCGCCTCCGCCGCCTTGCCCAGCAGCAGTGCCGCGAGCACCGGCTCGGCGACGGCGCCGACGACGCGGTCGGTCAGCTCCTGGGCGAGCGCGAGCTCGGCGGTCGCGAACTCCACCGCCTGCTCGGGTTTGCCGATCTCCACCAGGGAAACCACGGTGTGCAGCCGGTTCGCGGCCTCGTGCGCCTGCGACCGCAGCGCTTCCGCGAGGCCGCGGGCGGTGGTCAGCTCGCCGGTCAGCGTCTGCAGTTCGGTGTGGTCGCGCAGGACGACGACGGTGCCCTGCGCCCGGCCGCCGGAACGCACTGCGGTCGTGCTGACCAGCAGCACGCGCGCGTCGGTCAGGTGCAGTTCCTCGGCCCGGTTCTCCGCCGAAGTGAACGCTTGCGCCAGCTCGGCCGGCAGGCCCAGGGATGCCAGCTCGCGCCCGACGGGGTCGGCGTCGAGGCCGAGGAGGGCACGCGCGCCGTCGTTGCAGAGTCCGATGCGCCCGTCGCGGCCGACGAGCAGCACGCCTTCGCGGACCGAATGCAGCACGGCTTCGTGGTATTCGAACAGGTTGCTCAGCTCGTCCGGCGCGATCCCCCGGGTCTGGCGCCGCAGCCGGGCGCTGATCAGCCAGCCGCCCAGCGCGCCGACCACCAGCACCCCGCCGGAGACGCCGAACAGCGGCCACAGCCGCTCGCGCAGCTCCGCCGAGATCGCCGCGACGATGATCCCGACGGCGACCAGCGCGACCACCCGGTGTCCCGGCCCGAACACCGGGACGATCGTGCGCACCGACGGGCCGAGCGAGCCGGTGTAGGTCTCGGTGTAGGTCTGGCCGTGCTGCGCCTGGGCGATGTTCCCGATGTAGTGCTGGCCGATCAGCGCCGGGTTCGGGTGTGTGTAGCGGATCCCGGCCGGGCTCATGATCGTGATGAAGTCGACGCCGGTGTCGGCCTGCACCCGCACCGCGTACGGCTGCAGCGTCGCGCTCGGGTTCGGCGCCGTGGCCGCGCTGACGACGGTCGGGGCGTCGGCCACCGCCGTGGCGATGGCGCGGACCTGGTCGCGCGCGTTCTCGTTCACCGCGCGGGACGCGTCGAGGTAGGCGAACGTGATCCCGGCGCCGGCGAGCACGCAGAGCACCGCCAGCTGCAGCACGAGCAGCTGACGGGCGAGGCTCCAGCGGGTCCGCATCGTCGGGGGCACCTCCTCATACCAGCACACTCGCGCTCCGCCGGTGTCCGAAGGGGACGGTGCGCGAACTCAATGAACACAAGTGAGCCGGATCACCGGAGTGCGCCTACAGTGTGCCGCAACCTGGAACACCCCTGAGCTGGAGGCAACGGTGCCGACCCCACCGACCACCGAGGAGACCCCGCGCAAGCGGGACAAGACCCACTTCCTGTACCTGGCCGTGATCGTCGCGGTCGCGCTCGGGATCCTGGTGGGCTTCCTCTTCCCGGGCTTCGCCAAGGGCCTCAAGCCCCTCGGCGACGGCTTCGTCAACCTGATCAAGATGATGATCACGCCGATCATCTTCTGCACCATCGTCATCGGCGTCGGCTCGGTCGCGAAAGCGGCCAAGGTCGGCAAAGTCGGTCTGATGGCGTTGTTCTACTTCATCATCATGTCGACCTTCGCCCTGGCGATCGGCCTGGTCGTCGGCAACATCCTGCACCCGGGCACCGGCCTGCACCTCAACCCGGCCGACGTGAAGAGCGTCCAGAAGTCCGCCGGCGGCGCCGAAGGCCCGGTCGACTTCCTGCTCGGCATCATCCCCAAGACCCTCGTCTCCGCCTTCACCGAAGGCGAGGTCCTGCAGACGCTGCTGGTCGCGCTGCTCATCGGGTTCGCCCTGCAGAAGCTGGGCCCGAAGGGCGCCCCGATCCTGCGCGGTATCGAGCACATCCAGCGCCTGGTGTTCCGCGTCCTCGCGATGATCATGTGGGCCGCCCCGATCGGCGCGTTCGGCGCCATCGCCGCGGTGGTCGGCGCGACCGGGTGGGCGGCGTTGAAGAGCCTCGCCGTCATCATGGTCGGGTTCTACGCGACCTGCCTGGTGTTCGTGTTCGTGATCCTCGGGATCGTGCTGTGGCTCGGCGCCCGCGTCTTCATCTGGAACCTGCTGCGCTACCTCGGCCGCGAGTTCCTGCTGATCCTCTCGACGTCGTCGTCGGAGTCGGCGCTGCCGCGGCTGATCGCGAAGATGGAGCACGTCGGCGTCAGCAAGTCCGTCGTCGGCATCACGGTGCCCACCGGGTACTCGTTCAACCTGGACGGCACCGCGATCTACCTGACCATGGCGACGCTGTTCATCGCCGCCGCCCAGGACGAACCGCTGTCGATCGGTTCGCAGATCGGCCTGCTGGTCTTCATGATCATCGCGTCCAAGGGTGCGGCGGGTGTCAGCGGGTCGGGCATCGCGACCCTGGCGAGCGGCCTGCAGTCGCACCGGCCGGAACTGGTCAACGGCGTCGGCTTCATCCTCGGCATCGACCGGTTCATGTCGGAGGCCCGCGCGCTGACGAACTTCGCCGGCAACGCCGTCGCGACCGTCCTCATCGGAAACTGGACGAAGGAGTTCGACCGCGAGAAGGCGCAACGCGTCTTCGCCGGCCAGGAACCGTTCGACGAGGCGACGATGCTCGACGAGCACAGCCACGCGGCCGGGACCGACGACCTGGAACCCGCCAGGTAACACCGAAGGCGTTCGTGCTCACTGCCCCCGCTGAGCACGAGCCACGACGGGCCGCTGTGCGAGTCTCCCCGACCTCGCGCAGCGGCCCGTTTCCACGCCGAGAGCGGCACTTTCACGTGAAAGTGCCGCTCTCGGCGGTTCAGACGGCGGCGTCGTAGGCGACGCGCGCCGCCGCGATGTCCTCGCGGTGCTGCTCCGCCCAGCCGAGCAGACCGCTCAGCGACTGGTACAGCTCCTTCGCCATCGCCGTGGCTTCGTACTCCACGCGCGGCGGGACGGTCGGGTAGATCGTGCGCTCCAGGAGCCCGTCGCGTTCGAGGTTGCGCAACGTCAGGGTCAGCATGCGGCGGCTGATCCCGTTGACCGCGCGTTCCAGCTCGGTGAACCGCACCGGACCCCGGATGGCCTCCAGCAGGATGCCGATCGCCCACTTGCCGCTGATCCGGTTGATGACCTCGAGCACCGTGCAGACGTCGAGTTTCTCCGGGTCGATCTCGGTGACCTGGACGGGTACACCGATGTTCCCCTGGGACATGGAAGTGCCTCCTTACGCGCGCCCCCATAGTCACACATGATGGGCACTGTTACAAGAAGTGCCCTGGCAACGACCAGGGGGAACGCTCGACTGGAGGGGCCTGCCATGGCCGAGAACCATCCCATCCGCTCCCGCGGCCTCGCCCTGGCGGTGCTGTGCGCCGCGTCGCTGATGGTCGTGCTGGACAGCAGCATCGTCGCGGTGGCGCTGCCCGCGATCCAGGCCGACCTGGGGTTCACCCCCGCCGGCCTCGCCTGGGTCGTCACGGCGTACCTGGTCGCGTTCGGCGGCCTGCTCCTGATCTCCGGCCGGCTCGGCGACCTGCTCGGCCGGCGCCGCGTCTTTCTCGGCGGCTTGAGCCTGTTCACGCTGGCTTCGCTGGTCGCGGGCCTCGCTTCGGACGCGGGCGTGCTGGTGGCCGCTCGATTCGCCCAGGGCGTCGGCGGGGCGCTCGCGTCGGCCGTCGTGCTCGGCATGATCGTGACGATGTACCCCGAGCCGCGGGCCCGGGCGAAGGCGATCGGCGTCTACAGCTTCACGCAGGCCGCGGGCGCGTCGATCGGCCTCATCGCGGGCGGCGCGCTGACGCAGGCGCTGAGCTGGCACTGGACGTTCTACATCAACCTGCCGATCGGCGTGGTGGCGCTGGTGCCGGCGGTCCGGGTGGTCGCGCCGGACCGCGGCACGGGTCTGCGGGCCGGCCTGGACGTCCTCGGCGCGGTGCTGGTCACCGCGGCCGTGATGCTGGGCGTGTACGCGATTTCGTCGTCCGCGTGGGGCGCCTTGGCCGCCGCTTCGGTGTTGCTGGCGGCGTTCGTGGTGCGCCAGGCGAAGGCGCGCACGCCGCTGCTGCCGCTGCGGCTGTTCCGGGTCCGCGCGGTCGCCGGCGCGAACGTCGTGATGGTGCTGATGGTCGCCGGGATGCTGGGCTTCCAGTTCGTGACGGCGTTGTACCTGCAGCAGGTGCTGGGCCTCGACGCGCTGCGCACCGGCGTCGCGTTCCTGCCGGTGCCGGTGGTGATCGCGGTGGCGTCGCTGGGCTTCGCGGACAAGCTGGCGACGCGGTTCGGGCCGCGGACGGTGCTGCTGTCCGGCCTGGGCCTGGTGATCGTGGGCTTGCTGCTGCTGACGCAGGTCGGCGACGGCTACTTCACCGGCGTGCTGCCGCCGCTGCTGCTGATGGGTCTCGGCGCGGGCGCGGCGATCCCGGCGCTGATGGGACTGGCGATGTCGGACGTCCCGGCCGGGGACGCGGGGGTGGCGTCCGGGCTGATCAACACCACGCAGCAGGTGGGCGCGGCGATCGGCACGGCGGTGCTGGCTTCGGTGGCCGCGTCCCGCACGGCGGGCCTGTCCGGTGTGGACCACCGCGAGGCCTTGGCGGCGGGGTTCCGGCTGGCGTACGGGGTGAGCGCGGGCTTCCTGGTGACGGCGGTGGCGCTGGGCGGCCTGGTATTGGCGCGCCGCCAGCGCCCCAATGTGGCCTTGGTTGCGTCAGACGCACCGAAGGCCACATTGGGGCGCTTGGAGCCGGAGTGTCAGGCCAGGTAGGCCGACAGGCCACGGTGGCCCCGCCGCATCATCAGCGCGTGGTTCGCGCGGAAGAGCGGCCGGGCCACCGCGTCGAGCCGCCGCAGCAGCTCCTTGCGAGCCTGGACTTCCTGGGTGATCTGCAGGAGCGTGCCCGCGCCCGCCGCGCGGACCGCTCCCGCCAGCACCCCGTCCAGGTCGCCGCTCAACCGGACCCGCAGCAAGCCGGCCCGTTCGTCCTGGTGGTCCCGGTGCATCCGGACCACCAGGCGGAACGGCAGCCGGGACCGGCAGATCAGCTCGGCGGTGTCGTCGTCCACCCGGCGCACCGCGCGGACGTCCGACCACCACCGCGGGTAGCCGGCGAGGTCGGTGACCGCGCCGAACACCCGCTCGGGCGCGGTACCGGGCAGCAGCCACGTGCTGCTGAACCGGTAGCGCGCGCCCGTCACGTCACACCTGGGCCGAGACCAGCTTCCGGCCGTCCACCGTGACGATGTCGACCGACTTGACGTCGTCGGGCGCGACCAAAGCGGAACCGTCGAGCGAGAAGCCCGAACTCTCCCACTTCTCGGACACCTTCCAGCTGCCGGCGGTGACCGCCTGGCCTTCCTTCGTGACGACCTGCAGCAGGCACTGTTCCCCGGCCTTTACGCCCTTCACGGCGACGTTGACCTTGACCCAACCGGCGAACGGGCTCACCGAAGCGGCCAGCTGCACGCCGCTCGTCGGATCCCGGCCTTCGATGGTCTTCGTTCCCGGTGGCGCGTCCGGCGCGGGGGCCGGCGCGGCGATGCTCGTGTCGGCCGTCTGCCGGCCGACCAGGACCCCGCCGCCGAGCGCCGCCACGACCAGCACGGCCGCCGCGACCAGGGCCAGGCCCCGGCGTGACGTCGAACGGCCCGAGGAGCGGGCCGGCAGTGCTTCTTCTTCGTCGCGCACCCGCCGCAGCGTCTTCTGCAGCAGCAGGTCCCCGCCCTCGGGCGGCCCGTCGAGGAACGCCTCGGGCGGTACCTCGTCGAGCGACTCGCGCAGGGCGACGAGCTCGTTCAGGTCGAACCGGCACTGCGCGCAGGTCTGCAGGTGCCGCCGCTCGAAGTCGGCCGCCTCCCCGGGATCGAGCGCGCCGAGGGCGTACGCGCCGAGCTGCGTGTGACTCTCGTCGACCGAGTTCATCGCGCCACCTCCGTTCCACTCGATATCATCGCTGCTCTCAGCGCTCTCAGTGCGTAATAAGACCTTGATTTCACGGTACCCGGTGCGACGCCCAGTGTTCTCGCCGCTTCGGCCACCGTCCGTCCCCGGTAGTAGATCTCCACCAGGACCTCTCGGTGTTCGTTCGAAAGGCCGTCCATCGCGCCGAGCACCGTCATCGAGTCGACCACGCCCTGGGCGTGATCGCGTTCGACGGCCGGTGTCGGCACGCCTTCGGCCGGTTCGGCCACCTCTTGGGGCCGCGCCGCCCGGGCACGCGCCCGGTCGGTGACCAGGTTGCGCGCGACGGTCAGCAACCAGCCGCGCACCGAGCCCTTCCCGTCGTTCTGCAAGTCGTCGGCGTGTTTCCACGCGCGGACCAGTGTCTCCTGGACCACGTCCTCGGCCGCCGCCCGATCACCGGTCAGCCTCGTCGCGTAGGCCAGCAGGCTCCGGCCGTGTTCGGCGTACAGCTGCCGAATCAAGTCCTCGCCCTTGGCCTTCTTAGGCCGCCTGCCTCCTATGGCCACCCTCGTCCTCCCGACGGTGTTCTGAGTCGGCGAGGACAGTACTGCAACCCGCAGCGCCACCGGCGGTGCGTGCGTCGAGCGCAGCGCGACCATGGTGTTCATCGGCTGCCCGTCCTTCCTCGTTCTGCCCGGAATCCGTCGTCGGTCAGGACCCGGAGGCCCTGGCCGCGGTGATCTTGCTGCCGTCGGGGGCGATCGCGAACCAGGTGCCGTTGACGCCCTGGCCGTTCGCGTCGCCCAGCGCCCGGTCGCCCGAGAACTGGTACAGCGGCCAGCCGTTGAGCGTCAGCTGCTTGCTGCCGTCCTTGCGGATCACCGTCCCGACCTGGGTCTCCTGGATGCCCTTGAGCATCGGTGTCGCCTCCCCGGCGAGCGCCGGCGGCCAGGACGACGCGCATTCGCCGTCGCAGTTGGACGTCGGCGGCTGCGAGAGGTCCTTGTCGAACCGGTAGAGCGTCCGGCCGTCGGCGTCGGTGACCACCGCGCCGAGCCCGTTGACGGAGCCGGCGGACAGCATCTTGTGCCCCGGCTGACCGTGTTCCGGCCCCTGTGCCCCGGAGGCCATGTCGCCGCACGCCGACAACGGTGCGACGACGGCGATCGCGGCGGCGCAGAGGACGGCCGTCCGGATACGGTTCATGACGTTTCTCTCCTCGGTGAGGGCGGCACCGCCGTCCGGCGGACCTCGACACCTGGAGACACGGACGGTTGCGGAAAACGGTTCAGCGGTGTTTCGCACGGTTCGGTGCCGGTTCGCCGGCGGATTGGTGCGTCCCGGTGATCGGCACGATCTTGTCGCCGTGCGGGCGGGTTCCTAAGCTGATCACGTTCGCCCCGCCGCCCCGCTCGTCCCGGGAGCCGCCGTGTCCGCGAAACCCCTCCTGTGCGTGGCACTGCTGGCCGCCGGCTGTTCGGCTGCCGCGCCGCCGCCGGCGTTCACCGCTTCGCTGACGTCACCGACCGACGTGGTGTTGACGTGGCCGGACGACGCCGCCGGGCACCGCGTCGAGTACGCCAACGACCCGGCCGGGCCGTGGACGACGCTGCGGTTCCTGCCCGCCCACACGACGAGCTATCACCACCCGGACCTGATCCCGGAAACACCGTTCTACTACCGGGAACAGCCGTTCACCGGCCCGGTCTCGACCGAGCTGCACGCGGTGACGTCGGGCGGCACGGTGACGTTCACGTGGACCGACCGCACGAGCGACGAAGCCGGCTTCCTGCTGGAGATCCGGCGGCCGGGCACGCCGGACTTCGACCCGGTCGAGGTGACCGACCCGGACGCGACGACGTGCGCGCTGTCGCTGCTGCCCGGCGAGGAGCACTCGGAGTTCCGGCTCCGGGCGCTGCACTACGGCCCGCTCTCCCCGGTGGTCCACCAGACCACCGGGAAGGAGCGGTAGCCGTCAGTCCCCCGTGAGCACCGTCCGCAGGAACTCGCCGGTGTAGCTGCCCTCGACCTCGGCGACGTGCTCCGGCGTGCCCTCGGCGATCACCGTGCCACCGCCGTTGCCGCCCTCCGGGCCCATGTCGATGATCCAGTCGGACGTCTTGATCACGTCGAGGTTGTGCTCGATCACGATCACCGAGTTGCCCTTGTCGACCAGGCCGTTGATCACGCCGATCAGCTTGTTGATGTCCTCGAAGTGCAGGCCGGTGGTCGGCTCGTCGAGGATGTACACCGTCTTGCCGGTCGAGCGCTTCTGCAGCTCGCTCGCGAGCTTGACGCGCTGCGCCTCGCCGCCCGACAGCGTCGGCGCGGGCTGGCCGAGCCGGACGTAGCCGAGGCCGACGTCCACCAGCGTCTGCAGGTGGCGGTGGATGGCCTTGATCGGCTCGAAGAACTCGGCCGCTTCTTCAATCGGCATGTCGAGCACGTCCGAGACGGTCTTGCCCTTGTAGTGCACCTCGAGGGTTTCCCGGTTGTACCGCGCGCCCTTGCAGACCTCGCAGGGGACGTAGACGTCCGGCAGGAAGTTCATCTCGATCTTGATCGTGCCGTCGCCGGCGCACGCCTCGCAGCGGCCGCCCTTGACGTTGAACGAGAACCGGCCCTGCTGGTAGCCACGCACCTTCGCCTCGGTGGTCGCGGCGAACAGCTTGCGGACGTGGTCCCAGACGCCGGTGTAGGTGGCCGGGTTGGACCGCGGGGTCCGCCCGATCGGCGACTGGTCGACCCGCACCAGCTTGTCGACGTTGCCGAGGCCGTTCACGCGGGTGTGGCGGCCCGGCACCTGGCGGGCGCCGTTGAGCTTGTTCGCCAGCACCGTCGCGAGGATGTCGTTGACCAGCGTGGACTTGCCCGAGCCGGAGACGCCGGTCACCGAGACCAGGCAGCCGAGCGGGAAGGAGACGTCCAGCCCGCGCAGGTTGTGCTCGCGCGCGCCCACGACGGTCAGCTGGCGCTTCTTGTCGATCGGGCGCCGGATCGCCGGGATGTCGATCTTCCGGCGGCCGGACAGGTACTGCCCGGTCAGGGAGTCCTTGCTCTTGAGCAGCTTCTTGTACGGTCCACTGTGGACGATGTGGCCGCCGTGCTCGCCCGCGCCCGGGCCGATGTCGACCACCCAGTCGCTGGAGCGGATCGTGTCTTCGTCGTGCTCGACGACGATCAGCGTGTTGCCCAGGTTCCGCAGCCGGGTCAGCGTCTCGATCAGGCGGTGGTTGTCGCGCTGGTGCAGACCGATCGACGGCTCGTCGAGGACGTACAGCACGCCGACGAGGCCCGAGCCGATCTGCGTGGCGAGCCGGATCCTCTGCGCTTCACCACCCGAAAGAGTGGCGGACGCGCGGTCGAGCGACAGGTACGTCAAGCCGACGTCGAGCAGGAAGCGCAGGCGGGCCTGGATCTCCTTCAGGACCGCGCCGGCGATCATCGCCTCGCGCTGCCCCAGCTCCAGCTCGTCGAGGAACTGCGACGCCTCCGCGATGGACAGCCCGCAGACCTCGGCGATCGACATGTCACCGCGGGTCTTGTGGGCGAGGGTCACCGCGAGGATCTCCGGCTTGAGCCGGGTGCCCTGGCAGGCCGGGCACGGCACCTCGCGCATGTAGCCCTCGTACCGCTCGCGCATGTACTCGGACTCGGTCTGCTCCTGGCGCCGCTCGAGGAACGGGATGACGCCCTCGAACGCCGCGTAGTACGAGCGCTGGCGGCCGTAGCGGTTCTTGTAGCGGACGTGGACCTGCTCGTCGACGCCGTGCAGGACGGCCTTCTGGGCACGCGCGGGCAGCCGCCGCCACGGCGTGTCCATCCGGAAGCCGATGGTCTCCGACAGCGACTCGAGCAGGCGGATGAAGTAGTCCGCGCTCTGGCCGCCCGACCACGGCGCGATCGCGCCCTCGGCCAGGGACAGCTCGTCGTCGGGCACCACCAGCTCCGGGTCGACCTCCTTGCGGATGCCGATGCCGGTGCACTCGGGGCAGGCGCCGTAGGGCGAGTTGAAGGAGAACGAGCGCGGCTCGAGGTCCTCGATGGCCAGCGGGTGGCCGTTGGGGCAGGCCAGGTTCTCGGAGAACCCGCGGATGCGGTGCGGGTCGTTCTCCGGCAGGTCGACGAACTCGAGCTCGATCAGCCCGTCGGCCAGGCGCAGCGCCGTCTCGACCGAGTCGGTGAGCCGCTGGCGCGAAGACGACTTCACGCTCAGGCGGTCGATGACCACGCCGATCTGGTGCTTTTCCTGCTTCTTCAGCTTCGGCGGGTCGGTGAGCGAGTGCACCGCGCCGTCGACGACCACGCGCGCGTAGCCCTGCTGCTGCAGGTTCTCGAACAGGTCGACGTACTCGCCCTTGCGGCCGCGCACGACCGGCGCGAGCACCTGGAAGCGGACGCCTTCGTCCATCTCCAGCACCTGGTCGACGATCTGCTGCGGGGTCTGCTTGCTGATCGGCTCGCCGCACTTGGGGCAGTGCGCCTTGCCGGCGCGGGCGTAGAGCAGGCGCAGGTAGTCGTAGACCTCGGTGATCGTGCCCACGGTGGAGCGCGGGTTGCGCGAGGTCGACTTCTGGTCGATCGACACCGCGGGCGAGAGGCCCTCGATGAAGTCGACGTCCGGCTTGTCCATCTGCCCGAGGAACTGCCGGGCGTACGCCGAGAGCGACTCGACGTACCGGCGCTGCCCTTCGGCGAAGATGGTGTCGAAGGCGAGGCTCGACTTCCCCGACCCGGACAGGCCGGTGAACACGATCAGGCTGTCGCGGGGCAGGTCGAGATCCACGCCGCGGAGGTTGTGCTCGCGGGCACCGCGAACAACGAGGCGATCAGCCACGCCAGGGTCCTCTCAATGTCTTCTTCAGCTGCGGTCGCTCACCCGGTGTCAGGCTGCACGGGTGGCCGCGATCCATGCTACGAGCCACCACCGACAAAAACGGGTTCCGCGTCCTTGACCTGCGGTTCTTCGGGCTTTCGACGTCTGGTGAGCCACCGGTGGGCCGGGCGTTCGACCCCCGCGGTGACCGCCCAGCCGGCCAGCACGGCGGCGCCGACGACGACGGGGAGCCGCAGCCAGCCGGGGAGGCCGAGGTCGAGCAGGGCGCGGGCCAGGACGTAGCCCAGCTCCTGGTGCACCAGGTAAAGACCATACGAGATGCCCGCGAGCCAGGTGACGGCCGGGGCGATTCGCGCGAGTCCCGGGAACCGCCAGTCCGGGCCGCGGGCGGCCAGGCAGACCAGCAGGAGCAGCACGGCGAACCCGATCGTGGACGGCCAGCGCTGCGCGTCCTGCGGCAACGCGACGTGGAACGGGAAGACCTGCAGGTCCTGCGCGGCCACGGCGGCGGTGACGAAGAGTGCGATGTGCCACGTCTTCAGCCGCCGTTGCGCCCACAGCCAGATCGCGACGCCGATGGCGAAGACGTGCAGCCGGTGCAGGCCGAGGCCGTAGTAGAACGTCTCGACGACCGGGCTCGCCGTCCCGGGCGCGAAGACGGGGAAGCGCAGCGCGAGCGGGACGAGGATCAAGGACCACAGCAGCGCGACGGTCAGCCGGTGGGTGCGCCACGACCGCGGCCACAGCAGGGCGGCGCCGGTGAAGGCCAGCAGCTGCACCGGCAGCGTCCAGTAGGAGCCGTCGAGGTAGTAGAACGTCTCGGACCGGATGCCCCACTCCTGCACCATGCCGAGGTTGGCGAGCAGGTCCAGCCAGGTCGGGATGTACCACGGCGAGGGGTTCGACGGCGGGCCCTGCGGAACGCCGAAGAGGAACCCGGTGACGCCGGGCGGGTAGGGCAGGCCGCTGAAGGAGATGGCGGCCCAGCGCGTCACGACGTAGGTCAGCAGGACGGCGACGAGGTAGGCCGGCACGAGGCGCGCGACGCGGTTCCAGAGCCACCGGCGCGGATTGCCCTTGCGGAGGCTGGCGCAAACGAAGTAGGCGGAGATCACCAGCAGGATGGCCGCGCCGAACTGCGCGGTCACCCGCACGGGGTACCCCGTCAGCTCGGGGTGCAGCAGGGCCCCCTGGTGGGTGACGTGCCCGAGGATGACGGCGAGAACGGCGACGACCCGGAGGAGGTCCCAGCTGATCCGGCGCGGCGTCGGGGAGGTGGGCACGGTCGTCCTGAGGTCGGCTGGGCTGGGGTCGCTGTGAGCCTACGTGCCGGGGTGGGCGCGCGCTTGTGCGGGTGGAACCGGTTGGAGCGAAACGACTACCGTGTGCCAGGTGAACATCGTGGAGACCTACACGGGGCACGTCGACCCGGGCGGCGACGCCACCCGCCGCACCCTGGACGCGCTGACCATCACCAAGCTGTCCGTCGGCCCGATGGACAACAACGCGTACCTGCTGGTGTGCCGGGCGTCGAACGAAGCCCTGCTCATCGACGCGGCGAACGACCCGGAGCGCATCTCGGACCTGATCGGCCACGGCCCGGACCGGCCGGCGTTGCGGACGGTGGTGACCACCCACCAGCACCAGGACCACTGGCAGGCGCTGGGCGCGGTGGCGGGGGCGAACGGAGCCAACACGGCGGCCCACCCGTTGGACGCTTCGCCGCTGCCGGTGCCGCCGGACTTCTTGGTGGAGCACGGGGACACGCTGACGGTGGGACAGGTCACTCTTTCGGTGATCCACTTGAGGGGCCACACGCCGGGGTCGATCGCGTTGCTGTACCGGGATCCTTCGGGGCACCCGCACCTGTTCACCGGGGACTCGCTGTTTCCGGGCGGGGTGGGGCGGACCACGTCGCCGGAGGACTTCACGTCTTTGGTGGACGATGTTTCGGCGCGGATTTTCGATGAGCTGCCGGATGAGACTTGGTTCTATCCGGGACACGGGGACGACTCGACGTTGGGGGCTGAGAGGCCGAAGCTGAAGGAGTGGCGCGAGCGCGGCTGGTAAGGTTGCGTGCCCGTGGCGCGAGAGCTCCGACGGGTAACCTTTGACTGCCGGCGTCTCTCCGGCGCCTAACCTGATCAGTTGGCGCCACCAGGAGAGATACCCGGATGGCCGATTGGTGTAATGGTGAACACACCTCAATTGCGAGGAGTTCCCGGGTTCGATTCCCGGGTCGGCTGAGCGCAGGGGCTGCCCCTGCGCTCAGCCGACCCTGGAATCCCAGAGTTCACACAGGAATTCACATCGTGTCCTCTTTCAAGGTCTGGAAATATCACCACAGCAACTCAGACTTACTCGAAATCGGGTTCACAACCACGACACGATACTGCAAGGAATTCATCCGACAGGGCCGCCAGCGAGAGGCGGACTCTCAAACCCGGCTGGCCGCGGTCAACCTGGCCGCACTCTTCGAGAGCCGCCTGATGGAACTGATCTTCCACGAAGATTCAGCCGTCTACGCCGATCGAGGCAGGATTCTTGCCTGCGCCACAATGTCCGGCACCTGGCGCAAATTGGTGGACGAAGGCTTCGCTCAACTCGAAGGCATTCGCCTCAGCCTGGTCCCCCGAGGCTTGAGGTCCTCGAACAAATCTCGCCACACGGAGATCATCACCGCAATCGACGACCATGTGGTGCCACTGATCGAACTCAGGAACGCGTTGGCGCACGGAGGCTGGGAATACACGCTGACTGATGATCGGATGACAGTCTCGCAGACCAAGATGCAACACCTCCGGACCACGTCGTTGTGGCATCTCCAGGTGCAACACAATCTCTTCGGCCATCTTTACAAAGCCGTCTATGACCTGCTGATAGCGAAGTCATTCGAACGCGACTTCGACAAGCATTTCAACAACCTGCACGCAGCAACCGCCAGACTGAAAAGGAACGGTTCGAAGGACTGGGAGGCGATGCTCCAGCGGAGGTGGCAGCGACGCCCCGCACGAATGCATTTACCTCCCGCAACCAAAAGAGCCATACCCTGACGGAGTGATACAACACCGCGACGCTCGGTCGCCAAGCGCTTGCGTCGATGTCGACAGGTCGGGGATCGGGTCGCGTCCGCCGAGACTGCCCGCCACGTTCGGAGCAGCCGGGTAACGATAAGGGACTCCCGCGCAACTCCCGGACCAACCGGACGTCCCCCGAGAACCCAGCGCTGGGACTTCCACCGGTTCACTCCCGCAGGAGGTCCACCATGTCCAGACCCGTCAGACGCGCCCTTCTCGCGGTCACCCTGCTGCTCGCCGCGAGCGTGGCCGCCGCCGCGCCGGCTCAGGCCGTCAACAGCGTTCCCACCCTGACCGCCATCCGGACCGGGAACAACCCCACCTTCGACCGGGTTGTGCTCGATCTCGGTCCCGGGAGCGCGCCCACTCCCGGCTACCAGCTCGTCGACGAGCTCATCGCCGATCCGAGCAGCGAAATCGTGTGGCTCACCGGGGAGTACTTCATCAACGTCAGCGTGCCGTACGCCGCGGCGCACGATGACAACGGGAATCCCACCTACACCGGGCCGGTGAAGTTCCGGACCCGGAACCTGAGCAACGTCATGGCCGTCGCCGTGATCGGGGACTGGGAGGCGCACCTGCTGATCGGGCTCGGGGTGCGGTCGCGGACCACGGTGAACGTCTTCACGCTCACCGCGCCCAACCGCGTCGTCATCGACGTGGCCCACTAGGGGACAGCGGGGGAGTCACCCGCGCTCGTGCGGGATCTTCTCCCCCGCCTCCACCGCGAACGGCAGGTCGTTGCCCGCCGGCGGCAGCGGGCACGTCGCGAAGTCCGTGAACGCGCACGGCAGGTTCACCGCCCGGTTGAAGTCCAGCGTCACCGATCCGTCGGCCGACGGCGCGCCGACCGGCAGCGAACGGTTCGCCGCGTACGTCGTCACCCCGCTCGTCCCGTCGGTGAACAGGATGCTCAAGCCGCCTTCTTTGCCGTTGAACGCCGTCAGCGTGTGCGTCTGGCCGCCAAAAGAAAAGTGCACCACTCCCGGCGCCGTGTAGACGTGGCTCAGGCCCTCCACCACGGCCCCGACCGTGGTCGGCCGCGGCGCGTCGAACGGCTCGAAGCGCCCCTCGATCACCCAGGAGGGAGACGGCTCGTACGCCGGGACGCCGTGGAACGCCCTCAGCACCTCGGCCTTCGGGTCGTGCACGCGGATCAGGTACCCCGACCGGCGCGCGACCTCGATCTCGACGTCGCCGGCCAGCACCCGCGTGCCCGCGCCGCTGTTGACCAGCTCGAACCGGCGGACCTCCGTGATCGGCGAGCCCTCGTGCGTCAGCGACGCGCCGGCCGGGTCGACGTACGCCGCTTCCGCGTCCTGCCACCAGCGGCCGGGGATGCCGGGGTACTCGCGCGGGGAATCGGTCAGCCAGTCGAGCGACACCAGCGCCAGCCAGCCGTGCGGCGCCGCGAGGTCCTCCTCGCGCCGGGTCTTCCAGTCCTGCCACTCGCTCGTGAACGTGCTCATCGCGGGCCCCTTTCCCGTCGGCTACGACGGTGCCAACCCACCGCCCGGGCCGGTATTCCGCGTCCCAGTATCCGGACCGGTCCGCAACCACGCGATTTCGCGCTCGCCGCCGGCCGGGACGACCACGCGCCGGAACCCCGGCCCGTCCGGGAGCGCCGCGTGGAACCGGTCGGAGACGATCAGCAGCTGGTCCAGCTCCGGCGCCGCGGCGAGCGCCGCCTTCAGCACCTCGGCTTCGCACAGCCAGACCGCCAGCGCGACCGCGGCGCCGCCGAAGTTCGGCGGGCGCAGCACGACGTCGCCGTGGTCGGCCGCGAGCCGCAGCCGGAGCCGGCCGAACTCGTTGAGGTGGCGGTTGCGGCGCCCCAGCGCGCCGGCCACCTCGCCGGCGAACTCCCCCGCCACCCACGGCAGCGGCACGGCCGGCGGGATGACCAGCGTCGTGCTGTCCCCCTCCGGCCGGCGGTACCACGTCGGCGTGCGGTACGGCACCGGGACGCGGTCGAACACCTCGTCCAGCACCCCGTCGAGGATGGTGCCGAGGTGCACCGCGCGGGCGGTGCCGCCGCGGCTCGGGGCGACGATCCCGATCCGGACGACGGTCGCGGCCACCGGAACGGTGCGCATGACCTCCTCAGTCCTCCCGGGGGTCGAAGGACCACTGCAGGCCGTAGCTCAGCCCCTGGTGCAGCTCGTGGAACTCGAGCCCCACCTCGCCGACCCGGTTGACCGTCAGCGCGTCGCCGGAGTCGACGCCGTCGTCGACGACCCGGCCCGGCACGCCGTTGAGCCGCCACACGCGCGACGGCGGCGCCGCGCGGTCGAACCGCACGCGCACCGAGAACTCTTCGCACCGGCGCAGGGGTGTCATGACGTAGTAGGGCCGCAGCGACGTGCGCCGCGGCGCGAACCGGATGCCGTACTCATGGCGCTGGCCCAGCCGCAACGGGCTGGGCAGCCGCATGATGAACTGCGCGTGGCTCACCGACACCTGGCGCGCTTCGACGATTTCGCCGCCGAACAGGACGTCGGCGGTGATGTCCGGGACGGGGTCGCTGCCCGGCTCGGCCGGGACGCTGAACGAGAGCACGAGCTCGTCGAGCTCGTCGACCTCCGCGACGATCCGGCGTTCTTCCTCCAGGTCCGGCGGGTCGCGGTCGAGCCGCAGCCGCGCCTTCATCGACTCGACGTACCAGCCGGCCAGCGGGTGCAGGTCGCGCCCGGCCGGGGGCGCGCCGAGCAGCTCGTCGAGCCGGCGGAACGCCAGGTCGATCCGGCGGCGGGCGGTGCGCGGGTCGCGGTCCAAGACGCTGGCCAGCCACGAGATCCGCCGGTCGAGGAACTCCCCCGCGGCCTCTTCGTGCAGGCCGAGCGCCGCGAGCGCGGCCAGCCGCAGGTCGGCGGGCAGCCGGCCGCACAGCTCGGTGAGCCGCAGCACGAGCTTCTGGCGGGCGGCGGCGGGCTGGTCGGCGGCGGTGATTTCGCACGCTTCGCGCAGGCAGGGGCCGATCCGCTGGTGCAGGTCGGCCGCGTCGAGCCCGCGGCCGCGGCGCAGTTCGTTCAGCTCGCGTACGAACGGGAAGGAGTTCTCCGGTCGCATCCCACCCCCTCCCGTGCCCGGTGGAATCGAACGACCACATTACCAAGCGCGATTCCGCGCCGACGTGACAGATCCTGGACATCGCATTCGCGGAATACCCGGCCGGCCGACCCCCCACGAGCCGGCCGGCCGGGCCGCCGCGGGTCAGTTCGCGCCGAAGATCAGCGCCCAGACTGAGTGGCTCTCCATCACACACACCTCCTCATCGCTGCACCCAGGCCGAGACGGGGAGCGGAGCGGAGCCGTGCGACGTCGGCGCGTCCGGTTCCGCCGCGTTTCCGGTGGCCGTCAGGAATCCCAGAACGGCCCCGACCACGAACGCGGCGAAGACGGATTTCACCAGGGTCAAGATCCTGCAGTAGACGTTCACGGCAAAGCACTCCCCGACCTCGCTCGAAAAACGGGAATCCGGCCGGTCGGCATCTGTTTCTTTTCCGGCCGGAACCCAGGATCCCGCCGGGGCGGGGTGTGCTCAGAGGACCGTTGTCACGGGTGTTGTGTGCCGTTTGGCTCAGAACGGGCGAAGTTGCGCAGGACGCTCGGCTTGCGGATGAGGATCCGGCGGCGGCCGGTCTCGACGATCCCCCGCTCCCGCAGCACACGCAACGTTCGTGCGACGGTACGCCGTGCGGCGCCGATCTGCGAGGCGATGTCCTCCTGGGAGAACGCGGCCTCGATGAGCACCCCTTCCGGGACGCGCTTGCCGCGCTCCTCGGCCAGCCTGACCAGGAAGACCGCGACCCGGCGGCTGACGTCGAAGGCGGCGGAGCCGATCCGGGCCGACTCGGCGTCGCGCAGCCGGGACGCAACGGTCTTGATCGTCGCGATGGCGATTTCGGGGCGCGTGTGCAGGACGTCGACGAACTCGGCGCCGGTCAGCTGGACGACGGTGCAGGGCTCGATAGCGCGCACCGACGCCGACCGCGGCCGGCCGGTGACGGCGGCGAGGTCGCCGAGCACCTCGCCCGGGCCGCGCAGGCCGAAGAGCACCTCACGGCCGTCCTCGACGATCATGGAGACGCGCACCCAGCCGGAGACCAGCACGTGGACGTGGTCGGTGGGGTCGCCCTGCATGAGCAGGGCGTCGTTCGCCCGGAACCGGCGGCGGGTGCCCCGGGCGAGCAGGTAGTCGCGATCGGCATCGGCGAGGTAAGCGAGGAGCGCACCCTCGCCCGCGTCGTCGTGCCCGCTCATGGTTCCCCTCCGGAGGTTCACCGTAACCCGGCGTGGCAGCTCCCGGCGAGGGTCGCGACCGGTAGGGTCGCCGCGTGGACGTGGAGATCTTCACCGACGGCGCGTGCAGCGGGAACCCGGGACCGGGCGGCTGGGGCGCGGTCCTCCGCTACGGGCGGCACGAGCGCGAGCTGTACGGCGGCGAAGCCACCCCGACGACGAACAACCGGATGGAGCTGACGGCGCCGATCCGCGCGCTGGAGAGCCTGACCCGGCCGTCGCAGGTCCGCGTGTACACCGACAGCACGTACGTGCGCAACGGCATCATGCAGTGGCTCCCGCGGTGGAAGAAGAACGGCTGGCAGACGACGGCGCGCGAGCCGGTGAAGAACGCCGACCTGTGGCAGCGCCTGGACGCGGCGGCGGGCGCGCACGAGGTCGAGTGGCTGTGGGTCAAGGGCCACGCGGGACACCCGGAGAACGAGCGCGCCGACCGGCTCGCGGTGCGCGGGGCCCAGGAGGCGCGGGAGTCCGGGAAGCCGGTCAACGCCGGTTAGTCCTCAGTAGACGGTCGCGGCGGCCGTGGGATGATTCCGGGATGACTTCGTGCCCGTGCGGTCTCGCCGAGTCCTACGCCGCCTGTTGCGGCCGGTTCCACGACGGTGGCCTCGCGGCGCCGACGGCCGAGCTGCTGATGCGCTCGCGGTTCAGCGCGTTCGCCGTGGGGGACACGGCGTACCTGCTGCGCACGTGGCACCCGGACACCCGACCGCGCCGGCTCGCGCTCGACCCCGGTCAGGAGTGGACGCGGCTGGAGATCCTCGGCCGCACCGGCGGCGGCCTGCTGCACACCGAGGGCACGGTGGAGTTCCGGGCGCACTACCGCCACGGCGGCCGTGAGGGGTTCATGGAGGAGAACAGCCGCTTCCGGCGCGCGGACGGGCAGTGGGTCTACCTGGACGCGGAAGCCTGATGGGCACTGCCGCCGCCGGCGTGGCCGGCGCCTCCTCGGCGTCCTCGTCGGTGGTCTCCTCCAGCACCTGCTCGCCGCGCGCACCCGCCGGTGGCAGCGGGAAACGCGCTCGCCAAGCTGAAGCAGACCGTCTACGCCGAGTACTTGCGCTCGATCAGCGCCAGCTACGGTCAGGCGATCGCCGGCGAGCGGAGCCTCGCCGGCACCACGGTTTCCCGGGCCGCCAGGAAGCTCACGACCATCGTGCTCGCCGTCCACTCGCGGGTCGCCGCGGGCGACGGCGTCGAGGAAGCGATCGTGGCCGCCGTCGACGAGGAGCGGCTCGCCTTGGTCGAAATCTTCAAGACCGATCTCAAGATCGAACCGTAGCCGGAAACCCGCCCCGCGAAACACCTCCGTCGTGCTAAACAAAGCGGCGATGGGAAAACTGACGCGCCGCGCCCGGGCCAAAGCGGACTACCTCGGCTTCATCGGCGCCCGGGAGTGGCCGCTCGCTGCCTCTGGCCTCGGCGTTGTGCTCGGTGTCGTCACCATCCTGCCCAGCGCCGTCGGGGTCGTGCTCTCCGTCGTCGCGCTGGCCCTCGGGGTCGCCACCTTCACCCGCGATGTCCGGCTGCTGCGCCGGCGGTGGGCCGGGTTCGCCTTCACCTCCATCGCCGCGCCCTTCCCCACCGCGGAACTGCCGCCGCCGTCCGCCTATCCGGCGTCGGATTACCTCGCCGTTCCTTCGCGGGGAACCGCGCTCGTCAGCGACGCGATCGACCAGGATCTCTGGACCGAGCACCACACCGTCGACGTCGCCGAGGAGCCCTACCGGCTGCCGCCCGCGCTCAAAGCGACCGCTCCCCACGTCCTCCCACTGCGGGCCCGCGGCCGCCTGCTCTTCAACGGTCCCATCGTCGGCATGCGCGGCGATCCGCTCCCCGCCTCCGGGGCGCGGCCCGCGCCCATCCGGTTGCACCGCGCCCGGTTCTTCGACGCCGTCTGCTCGAACGAGCTCGGCACGCTCCGCATCACCCGCGCCGGCACCGGCGAGGAGTACGACCTGCGCAAGGCCGAGCTGACCGGCACCGACGGCACTCTCCGCGAGCTCGGCAGCAGCACGCTCGCCGACCTGATCGGCGTCTCGACGGTCGCCTTCACCACCGACGGCAAGCTCGTCACCGTCCGGCAGTCCTCGCTCAACGCCGTGAGCGGGCTGCTGCTGGCGCCCTCGGGCAGTGGCTCGCTCGAGCCGAAGGACCTGCGCACGCCGGACGGCGGCCCGCGGCGGTTCCTGCACACCGCGATCCGGGCCGGCATGGAACGCGAACTCTGCGAGGAAAGCGGGCTCACGCCCCAGGACGTCCGCGAAACCAAGGTCGCCGGGTTCGCGCGCTGGATGGAACGCGGTGCCAAGCCGGAGTTCTTCGGCGTGACCGAGCTGGCGGTCGACAGCACCGAAGTCGCCTCACGTCAGCCGGTCAGCGGCGAACGCCTCTACAGCGCCGGGCTGACGCTCTTCGACGTCGACCTCCCGGCGATCGGCGCCGCGCTGGCCGGCGGTGTCCCGCTCAGCGAAGCACTTCCGCAGCGGATCTGGGAAGACGGTTCGCTGCCGCTCCTGCTGGCCTTGCGCGCCGCGGCGGCGTGGCAAGCGGCTCGGGTCTGACCGATTCGCCCCTGTTCCCGGCGTGACCGGACCGCTACGATCGTCCGCAATTGTTAGGAAAGTTCCCTAACGATGGGCATGCTGTTCCCCCACGCCGCCGTGGTGCCTAGGAGGCGCGCTAGTGAGCTATCGGCAGAAGAGAACCCGGACCCTCGTGGCGGCGGCGGTGCTCGCCGTCGCCGTGAGCGGGGCGACCGTCCCGGCGGCGACCGGCCAGGAGCAGGCCAGAGCGGTGGTCACCGCCGCGGCGCCCGCCACCGCCGTTCCCGGCTTCCTGATCCAGACCTCGGCCCAGGTCGGCGACGACTCGGCCGTGTCCAAGCCGGGGTACAACACCAGCGGCTGGTACCCGGTCGGCCCGCGCTCGACCGTCTACGCCGGCCTGCTGGCCAACGGCAAGTACGCCGACCCGTTCTACTCCACCAACATGAAGAACGTGCCGACCGCGGACTTCCAGGTCCCGTGGTGGTACCGCACCGACCTCACGGTCACCGACACCACCCAGCGCACCTACCTCGACTTCAGCGGCGTGCTGTCCAAGGCCGACGTCTGGGTCAACGGGACGCGCGTCGCCGACAAGACCCAGGTCACCGGCGCCTACACCCGCCACGACCTGGACATCACCGCGCTGGTGAAGGCCGGCACGAACAGCGTCGCGTTCAAGGTCTACCCCAACGACCCGAACAAGGACCTGTCGATGGGCTGGATCGACTGGGCCCAGACCCCGCCGGACCAGAACATGGGCATCGTGCGGGACGTCCTCGTCCGGCGCAGCGGCCCGGTGGCGCTGCGCGGCGGCCACGTCGTGACGAAGCTGACCGGCCTGAGCCACGCGGACCTCACGGTGAAGGCCGACGTCCGCAACGACTCGGCGGCCGCCGTGTCCACGACCGTCTCCGGCACGGTCGCCGGCAAACCGATCAGCCAGACGGTGAGCCTGGCCGCGAAGGAGAAGAAGACCGTCACCTTCGGCACGGTCGGGATCGACAACCCGCAGGTCTGGTGGCCGGCCGGGATGGGCGGGCAGCCGCTCTACGACCTCGACCTGGCCGCGAACGTCGGCGGGACCGCGTCGGACACCTCGCACTCCAGCTTCGGCGTGCGCACGGTGACGGCGAACAAGAACTCCAGCGGCGGCCGCTCCTACACGATCAACGGGCGCCCGCTGCTGATCAAGGGCGGCGGCTACTCGCCGGACCTGTTCCTGCGCTGGAACGAGCAGTACGCGGCCGACAAGCTCGCCTACGTCAAGGACCTCGGGCTCAACACCGTGCGCCTGGAGGGGCACATCGAGCCGGACGAGTTCTTCGACCTCGCCGACCGGATGGGCGTGCTGACGCTGCCCGGCTGGGAATGCTGCGACAAGTGGGAGGGCCAGGTCAACGGCGACGAGAAGGGCGATCCCTGGACCGCCGCCGACTACCCGGTCGCGAAGGCGTCGATGACCGCGGAGGCCGAGCGCCTGCGCGACCACCCGAGCGTCATCTCCTTCCTGATCGGCAGCGACTTCGCGCCGGACGCGACGATCGAGAAGAACTACCTCGACGCGCTGGGCGCCGCGGACTGGCCCACCCCGGTGGTCCCGGCCGCGTCGGCGAAGTCGTCGCCGCAGCTCGGGTCGTCGGGCATGAAGATGAACGGCCCGTACGACTACGTCCCGCCGAACTACTGGTACGACAAGGCGCACACCGATCTCGGCGGCGCGTGGAGCTTCAACTCCGAAACCAGCGCCGGGCCGGACATCCCGACCATGGACACGCTCAAGCGGATGATGTCCTCGAGCGAGCTCGACACGATGTGGAAGAACCCGTCGGCCGCGCAGTACCACCGGTCGTCGTCCTCGACCTTCGCCAACCTGAAGCTCTTCGGCAACGCGCTGACCAGCCGCTACGGCAAGCCGGCGAGCCTCGACGACTTCGTCCGGAAGGCGCAGCTGGCGCAGTACGAGAACGTCCGCGCCGAATTCGAGTCGCACTCGCGCAACTTCAGCGACAGCTCGAACCCGGCCACCGGGATCATCTACTGGATGCTCAACAGCGGCTGGACGTCGCTGCACTGGCAGCTGTTCGACGCCTACCTCGACCAGAACGGCTCGTACTTCGGGGCCAAGAAGGCGAACGAGCCGCTGCACATCCAGTACTCGTACGACACGAAGTCCGTCGTGGTGGTCAACCACAACCACGACGCGGCGTCGGGCCTCACCGCGTCCGTGAAGCTGTACAGCCTGGACGGAACGGAAAAGTACAACCAGTCCAAGGCCGTGTCGGTGGGCGGTGACGGCGCCAAGACGACCGCGCTGACCATCGGTTCGGTGAGCGGGCTGTCGACGACGTACCTGGCGAAGCTGGTCCTCAGCGACTCCTCGGGCAAGGAGGTCAGCCGGAACGTCTACTGGCTGTCCACCAAGGCCGACACGCTGAACTGGGACTCGAGCGACTGGTACTACACGCCGCAGTCGGCGTACGCGGACCTGTCCGGGCTGAACGGCCTGGCCCAGGTGTCGCTGGGCTCGACCGCGACGTCGACCACCAACGGCGACGGCACCACGACGACCAAGGTGACGCTGACGAACCCGGCGTCCGGCAAGGTGCCGGCGTTCTTCGTCGACGCGCACGTCCTCGACGCGGCGGGCGCGCCGGTGCTGCCGGTGCGCTGGACCGACAACCAGGTCAGCCTCTGGCCGGGCGAGTCGACGACGCTGACGGCGACGTACCGGATCGCGGACCTCAAGGGCGCCAAGCCGTCCGTGCGGGTCGCGGGCTGGAACACCGGGACGAAGACGATCCCGGCGGACGGCACCACCGGCCCCGGCCCGGGCAACCCGGTGGACTACCAGGCCGAGGACGCCACGATCACGAACGGCGTCGCGGAGTCCAACCACGCGGGCTTCACCGGCAGCGGGTTCGTCAACTACGACAACGCGACCGGCAGCGCGGTGGAGTTCACCGTGAACGCGGCGTCGGCGGGCAGCACGAACGTCGTCCTGCGGTTCGCCAACGGCACCACGGTGAACCGGCCGATGGACCTCTCGGTCAACGGTACGAAGGTGGCGTCCGGGGTGGCGTTCGGCGGCACCGGGAACTGGGACACGTGGCAGACCGTCACGATCCCGGTGACGCTGACCGCGGGAACCAACAAGATCAAGGCGACCGCGACGACCGCCAACGGCGGCCCGAACGTCGACAAGATCACCGTCTAGCCCAAGTCCGTGAATGGCACATTCAGGGCTTAAGTGTCCGTGAATGTGCCATTCACGGCTTTACGGGGGAGTCCCAGAGGAGGCGCTGGGTGCGGTCCGGGTCGGAGACCGTCGTGGAGACGTCGTCGAAGAGGTGCGTGACGCGGTCTTCCGTCGTGTAGCGGGGCCAGCCCGGGTTGCCGGTCGTGATGAACCGGACCCACGCGTCGAACATCTCCGTCGCCATCGCCTGCATCCGCTCGGCCGTGAACGTCCGGCCGGCGAAGAGGAACCGCCAGTTCTTGTTGCGGATGTCGTCGAACACGAGCGGCAGGTCGAGCCCGTGCGGGGCGCCGAGTCCCTTGCCACGCGGGGCGATCCGCCAGTCCAGCCGGTACATCCACGCGTCCGGCTGCTTCTCGGCGAAGCGAATCGCCGGGATCCACCAATCCCCCGCGGTCAGCGCGCGATTGCGGATCTGGTCCTCGGGCCAGTCGAGTAGGTCGTCATACGCTGCGACCGCCTTCTCGACAGCGGGTGCGTCCAGCATCGTCGAGCCGACGCCCAGGAGCTTCGCGCCGCCCGACTGCAGCCAGCTGAACAGGTCTTCCTCGTCGGCCGTGGTCCCGATGAGCAGCGGGACTTCGCGGACGCCCTCCAGTGGCCGTCGCGGCAGCAGCTCGTCGCCGACGACCACGCGGTAGGTCACCTTGGTCCCGGAAACCGCCGAAACCCGTTGCTGCGCTTCGAGAATCCGCTTCACGGGCAGCGTCGCCAGGTCCGAAGGCGCCGCGTCCAGTTCGGACAGGACGGACGAGGCGATCTCCGCGCCCTCGGCGGGAGTGTGCACGACCGAGCCGACGCCGGTGCCGCTCTGCACGATCGCCTGGTGGACGAGCCCCCGGGTGGCGGGCACGGCCAGCAGCGTCCCGACGGTCCGGCCGCCGTTGGACTGCCCGGCGAGCGTGACGCGGCCCGGATCGCCCCCGAAGGCACCGATGTCGTCGCGCACCCATTCCAGGGCGGCGACCTGGTCACGCAGGGACAGGTTCGATTCGGCGACGCCGGGCAGGTGCAGCATCCCGAGCACGCCGAGCCGGTAGGCGACCGTCACGACGACCACACCGGCGCGGGCGTACGCGGAGGCGTCGAACTGGTGCGGCGCGCCCATCACGCCCCCGCCGCCGTGGATCCACACCAGCACCGGGTACGAGCCGGGTTCCGCGGGGGCGTAGACGTTCAGGTAGAGGCAGTCCTCGTCCCCGGTGAAGCCGCGCCCGGTCAGCTCGGGCTGCGGCGCCCGGGGCGCCCACTTCGTCGCGTCGCGTTCCCCGGTCCACGACGGCACCGGCCGGGGCGCGCGGAACCGCAGCTCCCCCACCGGCGGCTCGGCGTAGGGCACGCCCAGGAACGTCCGGACTCCGTCGCGTTCGGACCCGCGCAGGGCGCCGGCCGCGGTCTCCACCGTCGTCACGAACCCAGCCTAGGAGCTTGCCCTGGAGTGCGCTCCAGCGTGTTGACTGGGCCACACACACTGGGAGGGAACCATGAGCGCGTCCGAAAACAAGCAGCTCCTCGAGTCGGCGTTCGACGCCTGGGCCACCGGCGACATCCGGCCGCTGATCGCCGCGATGGCCGACGACGTCACCTGGACCGTCAGCGGGCACAACAGCTGGTCCGGCACCTTCGCCGGCAAGGACTCCGTCCGCCGCGACCTGCTGGGCCCGCTCGGCGAGCAGTTCGAGGGCACCTACACCAGCACGGCGAGCCGGTTCGTCGCCGAAGACGACGTCGTCGTGGTCGAAACGCGGGGCAGCGTCGCCACCAAGACCGGACGGCGGTACGACAACCGGTACTGCTTCGTCTTCCGGCTCGAAGAGGGCCGGATCCGCGAGATCACCGAGTACATGGACACCCAGCTGGTCGCCGAGGTGCTCACCGAGCTGGCCCGGTGACGCCCGCCGCGACCCCGGGGTGATGATTACCCCGTGCACATAGCGGCAGAGATAGTGGCGCTGGTCGTGACCGTCCTCCTCGTCAGCGCGGGAGCGCGGCGGCTGGACTGGTCCGCCCCGCTGTGCCTGATCGTCGTCGGCGTCGCCGCCTCCTACGTCCCCGGCGTGCCCGAGTACCACCTCGACCCCGAGGTCGTGCTGCTCGGCCTGCTGCCGCCGCTGCTGTACTCGGCGGCCATCCAGACGTCGCTGGTCGACTTCCGGAAGAACCGCAGCGCCATCGGGCTGATGTCGGTCGGGCTCGTCGTGTTCACCACGCTCGGTGTCGGCGTGGTCGCCTGGGCGGTGATCCCCGGCCTCCCGCTGGCCGGCGGCATCGCGCTCGGCGCCGTCGTCGCACCGCCGGACGCGGTCGCCGCCAGCGTCGTCGCCCGCCGGGTCGGCATGCCGCGCAAGCTGATCCGGCTGCTCGAAGGCGAGAGCCTGTTCAACGACGCCGCCGCGCTGGTCGCCCTCCGCACGGCCATCGCGGCGCTGGCCGGGTCGGTCAGCCTGTGGCAGGTCGGCGCCGACTTCTTCCGCGCGGCCATCGGCGGGGCCGTGGTCGGGCTCGTCGTCGGGTTCGCGGCGGCGTTCGTCCGCGCCCGGCTGAACGAGCCGGTGCTCGACACCGCGCTCTCGTTCGCCGTCCCCTTCATCGCCTACATCCCGGCCGAGGCGATCCACGGCTCCGGCGTGCTCGCGGTCGTCATCGCCGGGCTCATCCTCGGCCACAAGGCGCCGCAGATCCTGTCCGGCTCGACCCGGCTGGCGTCCCGGCTGAACTGGCAGACCATCGCGTTCCTGCTGGAGAACATGGTCTTCCTGCTGATCGGCCTGCAGCTGCGGCGGATCCTCGCCGAAGTCGGCGAAAGCGGGCTGTCGCTGGCGATGCTGACCTGGATCTGCGTCGCCGTGCTCGCCGCGACCATCCTCACGCGCGTGCTGTGGATGGCCGGGATCGGCACGGTGAAGCGGGTGGAACGGCACCTGCTGCCGAAGAAGCCGCGGGCGAAGATCTGGCCGTGGCGCTACTCGGCCGTGATCGCCTGGGCGGGCATGCGCGGGGTGGTCACGCTCGCCGCGGCGTTCGTGCTGCCCGCGGACACCCCGCAGCGGGCCGTGCTGGTGCTCGCGGCGTTCGTCGTCGTGGCCGGCACCCTGGCCGTGCAGGGCATGACGCTGCCGCCGCTGATCCGGAAGCTGCGCCTGCCGCGGCCGGACCCGGCGGAGGACGCGCTGCAGGAGGCGGCCGTCCTGCACGACATGACCCGCGCGGCGCTGGCCAAGCTCGAAGAGATCCGCACGGACGACGACCCGCCGGAGATCATCCAGCGCCTGCGCGACCGGCTGCAGCACCGCGCCGACTCGGCGTGGGAGCAGCTCGGCCGGCAGAGCGCGCTGGCCGAGACGCCGAGCGACGCCTACCGCCGCCTGCGCCTGGAGCTGCTCGACGTCGAGCGGCGCCAGTTCCTCAAGGCCCGCGACAGCGGCAGCGCCGACGACGACGTCCTGCGCAAGGTCCTGGAGCGGCTCGACATCGAAGAGTCCATGCTGGACCGCGACGAGGAAGAACCCGACGTCGAAGGCCGCGAGCTGCGGACCCCGGCCGCGACGGCCGGCTCGTGCAAGCACCTGGCCCACGAGTGGGTCGAGAAGGACCCGAGCTCGCCGGACACGTGCGCCGCCTGCATCGAAGAGGGCACGACCTGGGTGCACCTGCGGATGTGCCTGAAGTGCGGGAACGTCGCCTGCTGCGACTCCTCGCCGCGGCGGCACGCCACCCAGCACTTCCACGAATCGCGGCACCCGGTGATGCGCAGCTTCGAGCCCGGTGAGACGTGGCGGTGGTGTTTCGTGGACAAGCAACTCGGCTAGGGTCGGGGCCATGAGCACCCCGGAGCAGGAGATCGAGTACCGCCAGCACCGCTTCAGCCCGCCGCCGGGCGCGACGGAGATCTTCCTGGTGCGCCACGGCGAGTCCGCTCCGGCTCGTGGGGAAAACCCCTTCACCCTGGTCGAGGGCCAGGCCGACCCGGAGCTCGCGCCCGACGGCCGCGACCACGCCCGGCGCGTCGGCGACCGGCTCGCCGGCGAGCGGATCGACGCGATCTACGTGACGACGCTGCGGCGCACGGCCGAGACCGCCGCGCCGCTGGCGGAGAAGCTGGGGCTCACCCCGGCGGTCGAACGGGACCTGCGCGAGATCCACCTGGGCGACTGGGAGAACGGCCTCTTCCGCAAGTACAGCGCCGACGGCCACCCGATCATCGAGCGGCTGTGGGCCGAGCAGCGCTGGGACGTGATCCCGGGCGCCGAGTCCGACGAGGCGTTCGGCGCCCGGCTGCGCGGCGCCCTGACGCGGATCGCCGCGGCCCACCCCGACCAGCGCGTCGCGGTGTTCACCCACGGCGGCGTGATCGGCGAAGTGTTCGCGCAGGCGGGCCGTTCGGTCGAGCGGTTCGCGTTCCTCGGCGCGGACAACGGCTCGATCTCGCACCTGGTGGTGCACGGCGACACCTGGATCATCCGGCGCTTCAACGACACCGCCCACCTGGCTACGCCGCTCGGCTGAGCTTCCCCGCCGCGACGAACTGCACGGTCACCAGGATCGAGACGGCTTCCGCGGCCAGCAGCCCGATCAGCACGAGCACCTGCGTCAGCCCCGCTTCGACCGGCCCGGCGCCGCCGAGCAGCACGCCGACGTAGGCGCCCGGGAGCGTCACCAGGCCGACGGTGCGGGTCTGGTCCAGCGCCGGGATCAGCGCGTGGCCCGCCGACGGGCGGCAGATCTCCAGCGCGGCCGGCCGGGGCAGGAAGCCGAGGGCGAGCGCGGCTTCGTATTCGCCGTGGCGGGCCTCGAGCTCGTCGAGCGCGCGCCGGGCGGCCTGCGACGTCGCGGTCATCGCGCCGCCGATGACGATGCCGGCGATCGGCACGACCGCGATCGGCTTCGGCGGGACGACTCCGGCGCCGAGGACCAGCGCGAGCACCGGCACGACACCGGCCGCGATCGCCAGCGCCGTCCACGGCAGGTTCGCCCAGCGGCCCGCGCGGCGCGCCGACGTCACCGCGGCGATGCCGAACATCAGCAGCACGAACAGGCCGGTCAGCGGGGCCGAGCGCAGCACGGCGGTGATCACGAACGACACGAGGGCCAGCTGCGCGACCGCCCGGACGGCGGCGATCAGCACGTCCCGCCCCCGGCCGAGCCCGCCGAACCGGACGACCGCGGTGGCGGCGACGGCGAGCAGGACCAGCACCGCCACGAGGGCGGGCCCGAAGCGGATCGCGGCGTCGTTCACGCCGCTCATAGTGCCGTCAGACGGCGCAGGCGAACTGGCGGCCCGGCTCGGCGACGGTCTTCTCGGCGACGACGGCCCCGTCGACGAGGATCCGGCAGCGCAGCTCGCCGGGACCGGGGTTCCGCGCGGCGACGCTGTAGAACTCGGTGCGCCCGACCGGGCCGACCCGGGTGAACGCGGCCGACCACGGCGTGCCGACCTCGGCGTGCTGGGTCAGCACCGAGCCGGCGCCGGCGTAGGTGACGTCCCGGGCGCCGTGCGCGCCGAGCAGTTCGTAGACGACGGAGTGGCTCACCGTGGCGACGGCGGCCGGCACGACCGGCGCGGCGACCGGCTCCACCTTGGCCGGCCCGCGAGCGGACCGCGGCACGACGAACGACGTCACGGCGAAGGCCGCCGCGAGCACACCCAGGACGACCACGACGCTGCCGGCCGACCTGGCGCGGCCCGGGTCGCGGTTCGCGGTGTGAGCACCCATGAAGAGGTCTTCTCTCGTCGCGCGCACTCGCGTCGAGTGCGTCGACCTCTATCTCGCCGTGACCTCACCGCGCGTTAGCCGTTACCCGCCGGGTTTCACCCGAACGGGTGCCACCCGGTTTTTGTCGGTGCCCGGGTGCATGATCGGGGTGTGTATGAGGAGGCGGCACCACCCCGGCGGCTGGCAGGCGTGGCGCGCTGTGTGTGGCGATCGGCATCGGCGGGCCCGAAGCGGATCGTCCCCGACGGCTGCCTGGACCTGGTGGTGGGCGACGGCGGGGTGTTCATCGCAGGCCCGGACACGGCAGCGTGGTCGTCGGTGACGCGGCCGGGAGCGGAGTTGCGGGGCGTCCGGTTCAGGCCGGGGCACGCCCCGGCGGTGCTGGGCGTGGCGGCGGACGAGCTGCGGGACCGGCGGGTGTCGTTGGGCGAGTTGTGGGGGCCGGCCGGGGAGGTGCTGGCGGAGCGGTTGCTGGCGGGTGAGCTGTCGCCGGCGGAGGCGGTGGCGTCGCGGCTGCCGGAGGCAGGGCCGGCCGATCGGGCGGTGGCGGAGCTGATCGAGCGGTTGGACGCGGGGGCGGCAAGGGTGGCGGAGGCGCGCCTGGCTCGTGGTCAAGCCGATCCAGCGCGAACCAAAGTGCAGTCCGGCAGTTCCAGGCTTTCACCCGATCTCGCGGCCATCCGGCTCGAGGAACCCTCCGCCGTGAGCGAGCGGCGCCTGCGGCGGCGGTTCGTCCAGGCCGTCGGGTACGGGCCGGCCACCTACCTGCGCGTCGCCCGGTTCCAACGGGCCGTCGCGCTCGCTCCGCGCGTTCCCGGCCTCGCCGCGCTCGCCGTCGCCGCCGGGTACTCCGACCAGGCGCACCTCAGCCGGGACTGCCGGGCCCTCACCGGGCTCACCCCGCGCGGCTACTTCACCCCACCCTCCACTGTGGACGCGGCGGAGCGTGACCGGCTCCGTTCGGCGTAACCCCCGCCGTCATCCGGTCGGGAGCCATAACACCGGGAGGTAAGCGGACGGTAAACGACCCTCGGCAGCGCTATCCTCCCCCTCGACCAGTGATCAGGGAGGGCGTGTGGCCACCATCAGCGACGTGGCGGCGAGGGCCGGCGTCTCCACGGCGACCGTGTCGCGCGCGCTCAACGGGAAGTCCACTGTGGACCCCACCCTCGCCGCGCGGGTGCAGGAGGCGGCCGCCGAGCTCGGGTATCACCCGAACGGGCTGGCCCGGAACCTGCGCCGGCAGGAGACCGCGGTCCTCGCGCTCATCATCTCCGACGTCGAAAACCCGTTCTTCACGGCCATCGCGCGCGGTGTCGAGGACCTCGCCCAGCGGTCGGGCTACTCCGTCGTGCTCTGCAACTCCGACGAGAACGAGGACAAGGAGCGCCGCTACATCGAGGTCGCGCTGCAGGAGCGGGTCGCCGGGGTGGTCTTGTCGCCGACCGGCCGGTCGACGAACGTCGAGGGCCTGCGCCGCCAGGGCACGCCGCTGGTCGCGGTCGACCGCCCGCTGCCGGCCGACACGGGCGACCAGGTCCTGGTCGACACGCGCCACGCGGCCGCCGAAGCCACGCGGCACCTGCTGGCGGGCGGCTACCGCCGCGTCGGCTGCCTGACCGGCCCGGCGGGGGTCCGCACGGCCGACGACCGCCTCGCCGGGTACGCCGACGTGGTCGGCGAAGCGGCCGTCCTGGCCCGGCGGGCGGAGTACCGCGCCGAGGGTGCCCGGCTGGCGGCGCTGGAACTGCTCGACGAGCCGTCCCCGCCGGACGCGCTGCTGGTCGCGAACAGCACGATGGCGATCGGCGTGCTCGAGGCGCTGTCGTCGCGTGAGCTGCGGCCGGGCCGCGACGTCGGCATCGTCTCGTTCGACGACGCCCCGTGGACGACGCTCATCGACCCGCCCCTGACGGTGGTCGCCCAGCCGGCGTACGAGGTCGGCCGCGTGGCGGCGCAGCTGCTGCTGGCCCGGATTTCGGACGGCGGCCGCGAAGCCACGACCACGACGCTCGAAGCGACGCTGATCGAACGGAAGAGTTCGCGCCGCTGACGCGAGGATCGGCACGGGAGCGGAGCGACGTGCCCGGGGGCCGGCTCGTGCCGGGCCCCCCAGGCACGCCCCACCCCCTGTGTCCCCCATGACCGGCGCGAACCGCCGGATCCTGATGAGCACGGAGCGGAAATCGTTTACTCACACGGAACGTAAAGCCGCGCAAGCACCCTGTCAAGCCTGGACATCGTCGCCCGATGCCGTCAGACTGACCGGAAGTTGCCTACTCAACGTGTTGACTGATGTGCGTTAAGTGTCGATCTCTGGTGAATTCACCCACAGATAGGGCAAGAAAACGCACGAACCCGCACACGCGCGCTGTTTCGGGTTAGTCTGAACCGCATGTCTGTAGCGCTGGAGAACATCCTCGCCAAGGCGGGCCTGAAGGTCGACGCGAACGAGTTCCTCACGCTCGTCGAAGACGCGGCGCGCAGACTGTCCCCACCGAACCCGGATCCCTCGCACTACTTCTCGGCCGACCAGCGGGCCGCGCTCGCCGACGTCGGCCTGGACCTCTCGCCGCGCCGGGAAGGCGAACCGGACTTCCGCGCCCGCACGGTGGCCGCGCACGCCGTCCTCGCCGAAGGCGCGCTCAGCGTCAACGAAGCAGCGAAAACCCTCGGCGTCGACGACAGCCGGATCCGGCACCGCCTCAAGGAAGGCAGGCTGACCGGCTGGAAGGACGGCGGCTGGCGCCTCCCCGCGTGGCAGTTCGCCGGCTCGGGTGTGCTCCCCGGCCTCGAAGTCGTGCTCAAAGCCCTCCCCGACGACCAGCCCGCGCTGGTCGTCGCCGCGTTCATGAGCACACCGCAGCCCGACCTCGTCATCAACGAGCACCCCGCGACCCCGCGGCAGTGGCTCCTCTCCGGGGGTGACCCGGACCACATCGCCCGCCTCATCGCCACGCTCGGCTCGCCGTTCTAGGCTGGAGCCTCCCCGAGCAAGATCACCGACAAGGACGGACCACCCCCGACCCATGGCCCGGCTACCGCTGCCGCCCGCCCGATCCGTCCTGGTCCGGCAGCTGAACCGTGCGAGTGACGTGGTCACGGTCCAGCCCGCGACCAGGCTGGTCCGCATCTTCACGGCGCACGGCAACCACCCCCAGCAGTGGAATTCGTTCCGCTACACCGGCCCGCTCCCGCACGGCCGGTTCGACCAGCAGTCGCCCGGCCGCGGCGGCGCGCCGGTCACCGATCCCGCGAACGGGGTCCTCTACTTCGGCCTCACGGTCCGCACGTCGGTCGCCGAGGTCTTCCAGACCAGCTCGACGGTCGACCGCCGCACCCGCGGGCCCCGCCTGGTCGTCGTCCGCCCGACGCGCACGCTGCGCCTGCTCGACCTGACCGGCCTGTGGCCGACGCGGGTCGGCGCGTCCCAGGAGATCTCGAGCGGCCCGAAGAAGCTGACGCAGGCGTGGGCGCGCGCGATCCGCGGCGCGTTCAGCGATCTGGACGGTCTTTGGTACCGCTCGTCGATGGACTCGGGCGATCCCGCGATCTGCCTGTGGGACCCGCCGGCGGGCGCGGCGCTGCCGATCGCGCCGGACGTGCTGCTGCCGCTGGACCACCCGGGTCTCGACGTCCCGCTCGGCCGCGTCTGCGAAGAGCTGAACTACACGCTGCTGAACTGAGCGTCCAGCAGCGGGACGATCGCCCGCAGGTCACCGCCGTCGACGAGGTGCGTCGCGACGGCGCGGGCGTCGGGGCTTGCGTTGAAGCCGATGCTCATGCCGACGGCGGCGAAGAGCGGCAGGTCCGAACGGCTGTCCCCGACGGCGACGCACCGCTCCGGCACGATCCCCTGGGCCAGCGCGAAGTCCCGTTTCCCGTACTCGTCCAGGTGCTCGGCGACGTCGCCGGTGTAGCGGCCGCCGGCCACCGCGGGGACCGGCCCGCAGTAGGCGGCGAACCCGAACCGCCCGGCGAGCATCCGCCCCACCGGCGTCCACGCGAGCGTCGTCAGGATCGGGCGCAGGCCGCGCTCCCGGCACCACGTCACCGTCTCGGCGATCCCGTCGACCAGCGGCAACGTCTCCAGCCGGGCGTCGATCTCGGCCTCGGTGTGGCCGGCCCAGCCGCGGGCGTCGAGCACCGACGCCTCCTGGTTCGTCATCAGTCCCGCGCCGTAGGCCGCCTCGGCCGCCACGAGCTCGGCTTCGTGGCCCAGCACCGCGGCCACCCAGGCGCACGAACTCGTGCCGGGGACCAGCGTCCCGTCAACGTCGAAGCAGACCAGGCCCTCAGCCAAGCGTTCCCCTCGGGCACACGAAGCCGACGATCTCCGAGGCGATCAACCCCGCTTGCTCGGCCGGATCCGCATCCAGGATCGCCCGCGTCTCCGCCTCCGACGTCCGGAAGAACGCCACCCCCGTCACCGGCAACGACTCCGACGGCTCCGGGACCGCCCCCGCGAACAGCAGCGATCCCGCCGCCTGTTGCTGCCGCGCCGACGACAAGTGCCGCGCGCGCAGCTCCCGTGCCATCTCCTCGGAGATCTCGCCCGCGCGGGGACCCGCCCGGAACAGCACCATCCGCCAGGTCTCGAGCTCGAAGTCGACCTCGGGCACGGTCACAGGTGCCGGCCCCACCACTCGAGGATCGCTTCGAAGCGCTGGACGCGGTGCCGGGGCCGGCCGGAGCGGGACAGCTCGTGGCCTTCGCCGGGGAACAGCAGCATCTCCGCCGGCGCCCCCGCCCGCCGCAGCGCGACGAACATCCGCTGCGCCTGCTCCAGCGGGCAGCGCCAGTCCTGCTCCGAATGCACGACCGCGAACGGGATCTTGATCTGCGCGGCGTACGAAAGCGGGGACTTCTCGCGCTGCACGTCCGGCGAAGCACCGATGTACGCGTCGACGAAGAAGTAGCCGATGTCGGAGCTGCCGACCATCGAGTCCCACGCGTTGACCGCGCGCTCGCTCCACGCCGCCTTGAAGCGCTCGCCGTGGTGGGCCGCCAGCCAGCTCGTCATGAACCCGCCGTACGAACCGCCCATGATGCCGACGCGGGCGGCGTCGAGGTCCGGCTGTTCGAGGGCCTTGTCCAGCAGCGCCAGGACGTCGTCGACGTCGACCGTGCCGAAGGCCTCGGTGATCGAGTGGCCGTGGGTCTGGCCGTAGCCCGCCGACCCGCGCGGGTTGCCGAGCACCACCGCGTACCCCGCGGCCGCGTACACCTGCGCCTCGTCGAACACCGCCCAGTCCTGCTGGGTGAACGGGCCGCCGTGCACCACGCGCAGCACCGGGTGCGGGCCCTCGCCCTCGGGCAGCACCAGCCAGCCGTGCACCGGGTAGCCGTCCGGTGCTGTGGTCTCCAGCTCGATCATCGGCCGGATGCCCTTGTCGCGCAACGGCTTCGAGTAGTCGGTGAGCACCCGCGGCTCGCCGTCGCCGAGCAGCACGACCTCACCCGAGGTCGACGGCGTGGCGATCACGGCCGCCAGCACCGAGCCGTCGAGCGTGAACGACCGCAGCGCCGTGCGGTCGGCGTAGACCACCGGCAGGTCGGCCAGCGGGGCGTCCGCGGCAGTAAAGGGGACCGCGCGCAGCTCCACCGCGCCGCGGTTGCGGACGGCCACCAACACGTCGCCCTCGCGCGGCGCCGGCGGCCCGGCCGACGCCTCGCAGTCGACCGTTTCGATGTCGGTGAGCCGGCGCGCCTTCACCGGGCCGGCGCCGAACTCCGGCGTCGCCGCGTACAGCCCGGTCATCGCCGCTTCGCGGTGCTCGTCGAAGGACTGTCCGAAGTAGAACAACGTGCCGTCCGCGCCGAACGCCGGACGCTCCGAGAACCCGGCGCCCCGCACGACGACCTCGGGCTCGCCGCCCGAGGCGGAGATCGCGCAGACGTCGCGGAGGTCGCTCTCGGCCGCGTCCCAGTCCGGCGGCGTGGTGAAGACGACGCGGGTGCCGTCCGGCGTCCAGACCGGGCCGGTCACGTCGAAGCCGTCGCCGGTCAGCGGCTCCGGGTCCGTCGCGTCCTCGTCCAGCGCGTCGATGACGAACAGCCGCTGCATCCGGTCGCGCAGGAACCCGATGTCGTCGATGCGGTAGTCCATGCGCGTGATCCGGCGCGGCGCCTCGGCGGCCGGCTCCGGCGTCTCGCCGTCGGCGTCCTCGGTCCCGTACCGGCCGGGTTCGGGAAGGCGCGCGGTGAACGCGATCCGCCGCGAGTCCGGCGCCCACACCGGCTCGCCGGCGCCCAGGTGCAGCGACGTCAGCCGGCGCGCGTCACCGCCGTCGGCCGGCATGACGTGCAGCTGCGGGCTGCCCTCGGCGCCCTTGCCGTCCCCCGCGCGGAGGAACGCCACCCAGCGCCCGTCCGGGGAGATCGCGGGCGCCGAGTCGCGCGGACCGTGCGTCCACGCGGTCTCCCCGCCGTCGAGCGCGACGCGCCGCAGCGAACTGTGCGCGGCGTTCGTGGCGAGATCGGGCTTCTTCAACGCGGTGAGCAGCAGGTTCCCGCGCAGCGCGGGACGGCCGGGGGCGACGAGGGCTTCGATGTCGGCAGGACGCACGTCCTCGACCGTACCGGAATTCCTTAGCCCTGCGAACGACCTAAGGTCGGGTCTTACGCGGCGACCTGCTTGCGTTCGTCACGCTTGGCCTTCGCCAGGCTCGCCACCGTGGTGATGGTCAGCACGACGATGATCACCCCGAGGGAGATCCAGTTGTTGATGTCCAGCCAGTCCGGCACGACGTGGTACTCGTGCAGGGCGTGCAGGAACAGCTTCGCGCCGATGAACGCGAGGATCACCGCGAGGCCGTAGGTGAGGTAGACCAGCTTCGTCACCAGGCCGCCGAGCAGGAAGTACAGCTGCCGCAGGCCCATCAGCGCGAACGCGTTGGCGGTGAAGACGAGGAACGCCTCCTGCGTGATGCCGAAGATCGCCGGGATCGAGTCGACCGCGAAGAGCAGGTCCGCCGAGCCGATGGCCACGATCACCAGCAGCATCGGCGTGATCATCCGCTTGCCGTTCAGCTTCGCCGTGTAGTGGTGGCCGTGGTAGTCATCGGTCACCGGGGCGAACTTGCGCACCTGCCGGGTGACGACGTTCTCGTGGTACTCCTCTTCCTCGCCCTTGCCGCGCAGCATGCTGACCGCGGTCCACAGCAGCACGGCGCCGAAGAGGAAGAACACCCAGACGAACTGCTCGATGAGCGCGGCGCCGATGGCGATGAAGATGCTCCGGAAGCCGAGCGCGAGCAGGATGCCGACCAGCAGCACGCGGTGCTGGTGGATGGCGGGCACCTTGAACGACGCCATGATGATCATGAAGATGAACAGGTTGTCGACGCTCAGCGAGTACTCGGTGATGTAGCCGGTGAAGAACTCGACGCCCGGGTCGTGCCCGGCGAAGATCCACACGCCGGCACCGAAGAGCACGGCGCACGAGATGTAGAAGATCACCCAGCGAGCGGCTTCCCCCGTGGTCACTTCGTGCGGCTTGCGATCGACGATGACCAGGTCCAGCGCGATCAACGCGAGCAGGCCGCCGATCGTGGCGATCCACAGCCACAGGGGGACAGTCATGGAACCAGAACCTCCGGATAGTGCGCATGAGCAACTAACCGGAGGTCTCTCCCGCCGGTGAAAACACCGGCCGACGGTGCCGGGGGCGCAGGGCCACCGTGCTGACGACACCGCCGCGAAGGAATACTCCCCTCACAGCGCGTCCAGTTTGCCGGTTCTCCCCGGTCGAGCGCCAGCCGGAATCGCGCACGTCACCGGGTTGGTCCTGTAATTTCGGTCACTTCGGTCCACCAGGCGGTCTCGAGCGTGTGATCGCTGTGAGGTTCGAGCGACACTCTCAGCAAAGCTCAAATAGGTTCGTCTGGTGCCCCGACTCCCGCTCCCGCGCACCCGTGGAGCCCGCCTCACCGCGCTCGCCGCCGTCGTCGTGGTCCTGGCCGCCGGCGCGGTCTTCTGGATCACGCGGCCCGCGGCGCCCGCGCCGGTGCCCACGCAGGACGCGCTGATCGACATGCCCGCCGCCCCCGGTTCGGCGGAGCAGGTCAAGATCGACACGACCACCTACCTGCCCGCCACCGTGCCCGCGCCCGCGGTGCTGCTCGCGCACGGCTTCGGCGGCGACAAGAGCAGCGTCGCCGACGACGCGCGCGAACTCGCCCGGAAGGGCTTCGTCGTCATGACGTGGTCCGCGCGCGGGTTCGGCAAGAGCACCGGCAAGATCGGGCTCAACGACCCGGACGGCGAGGTCGCCGACGCGAGCCGCCTGATCGACCGGCTCGTCGCGCAGCACCAGGTGACGCTCGACGACAAGGGCGACCCGAAGGTGGCCGTCACCGGCGCCTCCTACGGCGGCGCGCTCTCGCTCCTGCTGGCCGGCACGGACAAGCGCGTCGACGCGATCGCCCCGGTGATCACCTACAACGACCTCGCGCAGGGCCTGGTCCCGAACGCGGCCACGCCCGCGCTCACGGCGCCGGGCACCCCGGCCGCCGGCGCGTTCGCCACCGACGGCGTGTTCAAGAAGAGCTGGGCCGGCATCTTCTTCTCGGCGGGCTCGGGTGCCGCGTCGAGCGGGTCGCCGTCGGCCGAGGCTCCCGAAGCCGGGCAGGAGACCGACACCGGGTCGACCGGCGCCGCCGGGGGCGCTGCAGCGGCCGTCCCCGCCGCGCCGCCGGGGGCGGGCGGCGGGCGCCAGAGCGGCCCGGCCGACCCGTGCGGCCGGTTCACCGCCGCCGTCTGCCGCGCGTACACCGAACTCGGCACCACCGGGCAGACGAGCCAGGCGAGCGTCGACCTGCTGCGCCGCGTCTCCCCCGCGTCCGTGACGAGCAAGATCACCGTGCCGACGCTGCTGGTGCAGGGCGAGAGCGACACGCTCTTCGGCCTCGACCAGTCCGACGCGAACGCGCGCCAGATCACCGCGGCGGGCGGCAAGGTCAAGACGATCTGGTACACCGGCGGCCACGACGGCGGGAAGCCCGGTCCGCAGCTGCGCGCCAAGATCGGCGACTTCCTCTGGAGCGCCGTCAACGGTGGTGACCCGGGCACCGGGTTCAGCTACGACGTCCAGGGCACGTTGCGCGCCAACGGGACGCCGTCGGTCCGCACGGTCACCGCGGCCACGTACCCCGGCCTCACCGGCCCGGCCACCGAGCGGCGGATGCTGGCGATGGCCGGCCCCGCGCAGCCGATCGTGCGCCCGGCCGGGGCGAACCCCTCGGCGGTGAGCGGCATCCCGGGCCTCAACGGCGTCGCGAGCAGCACGTCGCGGCTCGGCGCGCTGTTCAGCAACGACCCGCCGGGCCAGGCCGCGCAGTTCACGACCGCGCCGGTGGACGGTCAGGTCGTCGTCAGCGGCGCGTCGACCGTGCGGCTGCAGGTGGCCGCGGACCCGGCGCACCCGCAGCCGGACGCGGTGCTGTTCGCGAAGCTCTACGACGTCGGCCAGGACGGCTCCCGCGTGCTGCCGGCGAACGCGATCGCGCCGTTCCGGGTGAGCGGGCTGCCCGCCGACGGCACGCCGGTCGAGGTCACCGTGACGCTGCCCGGCATCGTCCGCCCGATCGAGGGCGGGCACTCGCTGCGGCTGGTCGTCGGCACGACCGACCAGGCCTTCGCTTCGCCGGCCGCGCCCGCGGTGTTCCGGGTCGCGCTGGCCGGCGGCACCGCGTTGGCCGTGCCGGTCGTGCCCGGGACGTCGGTCGGTTCGCCGGCCCCGGTCGGGCAGCTGGTCGGCATCGGCGTGACGCTGGCGATCGGCCTGGCCGTGGTGCTCTTCGCGGCGCTTCGGCGTCGCCGCGCCACCGACGTCGACCCGGAGCTGTCGACGACCCCACTGGTCATCGAGGGGCTGCGCAAGCAGTACGCGGGCGGGTTCGTCGCGGTGAAGGACCTTTCCTTCCGCGTCGAGCCGGGCCAGGTGCTCGGCCTGCTCGGGCCGAACGGCGCGGGCAAGACGACCACGCTGCGGATGCTGATGGGCCTGATCACGCCGACCGAGGGCAGCATCCGCGTCTTCGGGCACAAGATCACGGGCGGCGCGCCGGTGCTGTCGCGGATCGGCTCGTTCGTCGAGGGGTCCGGCTTCCTGCCGCACCTGTCCGGCCGGGCGAACCTCGAGCTGTACTGGGCGTCGACCGGGCGGCCGGCCGAGAAGGCGCACTTCGCGGAGGCGCTGGAGATCGCCGGCCTCGGCACGGCCGTCGAACGCCGGGTGCGGACCTACAGCCAGGGCATGCGGCAGCGGCTGGCGATCGCGCAGGCGATGCTCGGGCTGCCGGAGCTGATGGTGCTCGACGAGCCGACCAACGGGCTCGACCCGCCCCAGATCCACCAGATGCGCGAGGTGCTGAAGCGGTACGCCGCGACCGGCCGCACGGTGGTGGTGTCCAGCCACCTGCTGGCCGAGGTCGAGCAGACCTGCACGCACGTCGTGGTGATGCACCGCGGCTCGCTGGTCGCCTCGGGCGAGGTCGGCGAACTGGCCGCGGCGGGCGGCGAAGCGACGTTCCGGGTCGACGACCCGGCCGCGGCCGCCGCGGCGCTCAAGGCGCTCAGCGGCGTCACCGACGTCGACGTCGAAGGTGAGCTCGTGCACGCGAACCTCGGTGAGCTGCCGCGGGCCGAGGGCGTCGCCGCGCTGGTTCGCGCCGGCGTCGCGGTCGAGCAGGCCGGGCCTCGGCGCCGGCTGGAAGACGCGTTCCTGCAACTGGTCGGAGAGGAATCATGAGCGAGGGTGTGCACACCGATCCGCACGCGCTCGACGAGCTGAGCGACGTCGCTTCGGCCGAACACGCCGGCGTGGGGCCGGATGGCGCCGTCGAGGGCTATTCCGCCCGGCGGACGCTGCGCCTCGGCGTCGAGCTGCGGCGCCAGCTCAAGCGGCGGCGCACGCAGTTCCTGCTCGGGTTCGTCGCGATCCTGCCGTTCATCCTGGTGATCGCGTTCGAGCTCGGGCAGTCGAACCCGAACCGGCGCAGCGGCGGGTTCGTCGACCTGGCCACGGCGTCGGCGCCGAACTTCGTCGTGCTGGCACTGTTCGTGTCCGGGACGTTCCTGCTGCCGATGATCGTGGCGCTGTTCTTCGGCGACACGATCGCGAGCGAGGCGTCGTGGTCGAGCCTGAAGTACCTGCTGGCCGTGCCGGTGCCGCGCCAGCGGGTGCTGCGGCAGAAGGCGATCGTGTCCGGGCTGCTCTCGGCGTTCGCGCTCGTCCTGCTGCCGGTGATGTCGTTGATCGTCGGGCTGATCTGGTACGGCGCGGGTGACGCGATCAGCCCGACGGGCGACGCGGTGTCGTTCAGCGACAGCATGCTGGCCATCGCACTGTCCACTGTGTACATCATCCTGCAGCTGGCCTGGGTGGCCGGGCTGGCGCTCGCGCTGAGCGTGTCGACCGACGCCCCGCTCGGCGCGGTCGGCGGCGCGGTGCTGGTGGCGATCCTGTCGCAGATCCTGGACCAGATCACGGCGCTGGAGGGGCTCCGCAACTACCTGCCGACGCACTACGCGTTCTCGTGGATGGACCTGATCTCGACCGACGTCGACTGGACCAACCTCGCGAGCGGCCTGCTCTCGGCGGTGATCTACGGGACGGTGTTCTTCCTGTACGCCGGGCGCCGGTTCGCGCGGAAGGACATCACGAGCTGAGATGGCGGTCCGGTTGAGCGGTGAAACCTGAGCGGTTACGGTCGGGCGCGTGCCGATCACCCTGGAGAGCCACCACGACGTCGCCGTGCTGCGGATCGACCACGGCAGGGCCAACACGCTCGACACCGACTCGTGCCGCGAACTCGTGTTCCGGCTGGAGGAGGTCGCCGACGCCCGCGCGGTGGTGCTGACCGGCACCGGCCGGATCTTCTGCGCGGGCGTCGACCTCAAGCGGATCCGCGACGGCGGCGCGGCCTACGTGTCGGAGTTCCTGCCGCTGCTGTCCGACGCGCTCCTGGCCGTGTTCGGCTGCCCGCGTCCGGTGGTCGCCGCGCTGAACGGTCCCGCGATCGCCGGTGGCGCCGTGCTCGCCGCGGCGTGCGACCACCGCGTGCTCGGCCCGGGCACCATCGGCGTGACCGAGCTGCTCGTCGGGGTGCCGTTCCCGTTGGCCGCACTGGAAATCCTGCGCTGCGCGTACGGCACCGCACCACTGCCGTCGCTCACCTACTCGGGTTCGACGTACGGCGGTGCCGACGCGCTGGCCCGCGGGTTGGTCGACGAGCTGGCGGACAACGCCTTCGAGCGAGCGCTGGCGGTCGCGACCCGGCTGGGTGAGCTGCCCCCCGAGCCGTTCGCGCACACCAAGGCCCAGATCCGCCAGCCGTTCCACGAGCGGATCGCCGAGTACCGCCACAGCGACGACCCGGAGGTCGAGCGGCTCTGGCGGTCACCCGCGGCGCTCGCCGCCGTCAAGTCCTATGTGGACGGAATGCTCGGCTAAGCGGCGCGGACGCCGCTCTCGGCGAGGGTCTTGATGCCCTCGACCGTCTTCTGCATGTTGCCCTGCAGCTCGCCGAGGCGCATCGCGACGATCTCCTCCTCGTGCTCGGGCATCGAGCCGATGATCGTCGTCAGGTTGGACGGGCCGGGGCCGATCTGGGCCCACTGCCGCAGGATCGTGCCGTCGCCGTCGGGGACGAGCTCGAACTTCCACGACGCGGCCGGGTTCGTCACGTCCATCACGGCCCACGCGAACAGCCGCTCGGGCTCGTAGCCGGTCACGGTCGAGACCGTCTCCCACTCCCCGGCGACCGGGTGCGAGTTGCGACCGCGGAACCGCGCGCCCAGGCCGGGCTCGGCGCCCTCGACCCAGCCGCCGCCCTGGAACTCGGTGGAGAACCGCGCCGGCAGGTCGACGTCCAGCAGCCAGGACCAGACCTCGGCCGGCCGCGCGGCGATGCGGACTTCGACCTGCGTCGTAGGGCAGTCGGAAACCTTCATGGCGGACCCCTCGCTCGATGCCGGTGCCTACGGCTTCGGACCGTAACGTGGCGCCGATCACCCGGACAACTCGCATGATGCCCGCGGCCGCGCACGGATGAGGACGCGCGCGCCACCCGACGAAAGTCGGATCCTGACCGATTCTGCGCCCGGACAGCCGATTGCCGACCGGGCCCGGTTCTGTGAGGGTCCCACGTGGGATCGAGCCGGGGAGGGTGCTCCATGCGCAGACTGTTCACCGCCGTGGCGGCCGTGCTGATGGTCGTGGGCCTGGCGCCCGCCGCGAGCGCGGCGTCCGACATCGAAACCGCGCTGGCGCGGATTCCCGGGCTCACGGTCGTCAAGGAGGACCCGGCCCCGGCCGGCTACCGGTTCTTCGAGCTGACGTTCACCCAGCCCGCCGACCACCGCCACCCCGGCGCGGGCACGTTCGAGCAGCGGTTCACCTTGCTGCACCGCGACTTCGCCGCGCCGACGGTCGCCTTCACCAGCGGCTACAACGTCAGCACGGCGCCCAACCGGTCGGAGCCGACGCAGATCGTCGACGGCAACCAGCTTTCGATGGAGTACCGGTACTTCACGCCGTCGCGGCCCCAGCCGGAGAACTGGGCGAAGCAGCTGACGATCTGGCAGGCCGCCGCGGACGAGCACCGCGCGGTCCAGGCGTTCAAGGCGATCTACCCCGGCAAGTGGCTGGCCACCGGCGGCAGCAAGGGCGGCATGACGGCGACGTACTTCCGCCGCTTCTTCCCCGACGACGTCGACGCGACGATCCCGTACGTCGCGCCCAACGACGTGATCGACCCGGTCGACGTCTACAACCGGTTCCTCTCCCGCGTCGGCAACGACCCGGCGTGCCGAGCTGCCCTGAAGGCGATCCAGCGGGACGCGCTGAAGCGGCGTGACGAGCTGGGCGTGATCGCCGCGGCGGCCGCGGCTCGCCGCGGGTTGACGTTCTCGATCGTCGGCTCGGCCGACAAGTCCCTCGAGATTTCGGTGATCGACTCGTACTTCGCGTTCTGGCAGTACCAGAAGCAGGCGGACTGCGCGACGGTCCCGGCGGCGGGCGCGCCCGCGGCCGATGTCTACGCCTGGTACGAGAAGGTCGAGAGCCTCAACACGTACTCCGACCAGGACCTGGCGCCGTTCATCCCGTACTACTACCAGGCGGCGGTTCAGCTGGGCTCGCCCGAGGCGTACGACGGCTACCTGCGCGACCTGCTCCGCTACCCGGGCGCGGACCAGCCGAAGACGTTCGTGCCGGCGTCGATCCGGCTGCCGCGCTTCGACTACCTGGCGATGCCGGACATCGACTTCTGGGTCAAGTCCCGCGGCACGCGGCTGCTGTTCGTGTACGGCTCGAACGACCCGTGGGGCGCGGAGCCGTTCGAGCTGGGCTTCGGCAGCCGCGATTCGTACCGCTACTACGTGCCGGGCGGCAACCACGGGTCGAAGATCGCCCAGCTGCCCGCGGCGGACGCGGCCGCGGCGACGGCGACAGTCCGGCGCTGGGCGGGCCTGCCACCGGTCTCCGCCTTGACGGCTCGCAGCGCCCCGGCCGGGTTCCCGGACTTCGACGCGGACCTCACCCTGTCGGCGCGGCCGCCACTGTGACTCTTCTCGGGGTAATCTCACGGCACCCTTGACGGCCCGGCCCGAGGAGGCGCACATGCCTCGTCCCGTCCACTTCGAGATCCACGCGGGCGACCCCGAACGCGCGGTGGCGTTCTATTCGTCGGTGTTCGGCTGGAAGTTCGAACGCTGGGGTGAGGCGCCCTACTGGGTGATTTCCACGGGAGAAGGCGACGGCATCGACGGCGGCCTGGTCCCGCGCGTCGGCCCGGCACCCGAGGAGTCGGCCCCGGTGCACGGGTACGTGAACACGATCGCGGTAACCGACCTGGACGCGACGCTGGCATCGGTGAGCGAGGCGGGCGGCTCGCTGGCGCTGCCGAAGAACCCGGTGCCGGGCGTGGGGTGGCTGGCGTACGCCAAGGACACCGAGGGCAACATCTTCGGGATGCTGCAGCCGGATTCCGAGGCCCCGGCGCCCTAGGGACGCTTGGCTTTCGCCAGCCGGCGAACGACGTCGCCGCAGGAGGCGTCGATGGTCACTGCCCGAGCTTCACGAGTTCGAGGTCGGTCTGCGGGAAGTCGTCCCCGACGCACAGCAAAGGTTCCCCGGCGACGAACGCGGTGGCGTAGGTGAGGCAATCCCCGAAGTTCAGCCCGGCAGGATGCCGACCCTTGCCGAAGCGCATGAAGGCCACCTGCGCCGAACGCCAGTGGGCGTCACCGAAAGAGACGATCTCGAACCGCCGCTGCTGCAGGAAGTCCGCGAGGAGAGCCTTGCCGCGCGGTCCTTCCTTGTGCACCAGGACCAAGGTGGTTTCGACGAGCGTCGGCGCCCCGACGCGACAGACCGGCGCCGAGCCGATGACCTCGCCGAGCACCGGCGCCATCGGCTCACCCATGATCGTCGCGACGATCGCCGAGCTGTCGATGATCACACGCCACCCGGCCCGTACCCGAGGATCTCTTCGCGTTCGGCCTTGCTGATCGGCACACCGCGGTTTTCCGGGGAGACCTGCGGCCAGATCTCCTCTTCCAGGAACCGCACGAACGCGGCTCCCTCCCGAGCCGAAGTCTGTCGCGCCACGAGCTGATCACGACGCAACCGCAGGGCTTCGCGGACGGCACCGGTCTTGGTGTCGCCGGTCAGCTCGGCGACCTCGGCCGCGAGCCGCTCCGTCTCGGAATCCTTGATGTTCATCGCCATGGTGTAATGGTACCGATGAAGGTGTAGTGCTTCCATAGTGTCCCCCGCAGCGTCGAGTCAGCTCGCTCCGGCCGGCTTCGCGCCCGGGTGATGGCTACGGTTGAGTCCACCTGACCAGCCTCGGCAACCAGAGCCGAGGCAGCAGGCGGCTGGCCCGCCGCGAGTCCCTGCCGCCCCGGGCGCCCTGCTGGCTCCGAGCGTCGGGAGCACCGAGGCAGGCCTGACCCCAGACGGCCCACCGGCCCACCGGCCCGGAGCGTCGCCTACTTGATGCCCGCCGCGTCCATGCCCCTCAGCTCCTTCTTCAGGTCCGAGATCTCGTCTCGCAACCGGGCCGCCAGTTCGAACTGCAGGTCGCGGGCCGCCTGCATCATCTGGTCCGTCATCTGCTGGATCAGGTCGGCCAGCTGGGCGCGCGGCATTGCCGAGACGTCCTTGTCCACCAGCATTCCCGAGCTGCGGACCCGGTCGCCCTGCTCGGGCTTCTTGCCGCGGGAGGAGTTGCGGCCCGAGCCGCCCACCGAGACCTGCTCCGTGTCCTCCGCCTCGCTGTACACCCGGTCGAGGATGTCCGCGATCTTCTTCCGCAGCGGCTGCGGGTCGACCCCGCGCTCGACGTTGTACGCGACCTGCTTCTCGCGACGGCGGTCCGTCTCGTCGATCGCGTGCTGCATCGAGTCGGTGATCTTGTCCGCGTACATGTGGACCTCGCCCGACACGTTTCGCGCCGCGCGGCCGATCGTCTGGATCAGCGACGTCCCGCTGCGGAGGAAGCCCTCCTTGTCCGCGTCGAGGATCGCCACCAGCGACACCTCCGGCAGGTCGAGGCCCTCGCGCAGCAGGTTGATGCCGACCAGGACGTCGAAGTCCCCCGCTCGCAGCTGCCTCAGCAGCTCCACCCGGCGCAGCGTGTCGACCTCCGAGTGCAGGTAGCGCACCCGGATGCCCAGCTCCAGCAGGTAGTCGGTCAGGTCTTCGGCCATCTTCTTCGTCAGCGTGGTGACCAGGACGCGCTCGTCCTTGTCCGCGCGCTCGCGGATCTCGTGGACCAGGTCGTCGATCTGGCCTTCGGTCGGCTTGACGACCACCTTCGGGTCGACCAGGCCCGTCGGCCGGATGACCTGCTCGACGAACTCGCCCGCGGCCTGGCCCATCTCGTACGGCCCCGGCGTCGCCGACAGGTACACCGTCTGCCCGATCCGGTCGGAGAACTCCTCCCAGGTCAGCGGCCGGTTGTCGACCGCGCTCGGCAGCCGGAAGCCGTACTCCACCAGGTTCCGCTTCCGGGACATGTCACCCTCGTACATGCCGCCGATCTGCGGGACGGTCTGGTGCGACTCGTCGATCACCAGCAGGAAGTCGTCCGGGAAGTAGTCGATCAGCGTCGCCGGCGCGGTGCCCGGCCCGCGGCCGTCGATGTGCCGCGAGTAGTTCTCGATGCCGGAGCAGAACCCGACCTGCCGCATCATCTCGATGTCGTAGGCCGTGCGCATCCGCAGCCTCTGCGCCTCCAGCAGCTTGCCGCCCTTCTCCAGCTCGGCCAGCCGCTCCTCGAGCTCCTTCTCGATGCCCTGGATCGCCTTTTCCATCCGCTCCGGGCCCGCGACGTAGTGCGTCGCCGGGAAGATCCGGACCTCGTCGACCTCCTTGACGATGTCCCCGGTCAGCGGGTGCAGGTAGTAGAGCTTCTCGACCTCGTCGCCGAAGAACTCGACGCGGATCGCCAGCTCTTCGTACGCCGGGATGATCTCCACCGTGTCGCCGCGCGCGCGGAACGTGCCGCGCGCGAAGGCGATGTCGTTGCGCGTGTACTGGACGTCCACCAGCGCCCGGAGGAAGACATCCCGGTCGAGCTGCATGCCGACCGCCAGCTTCGACGACCGGTCGAGGTACGACTGCGGCGTGCCCAGGCCGTAGATGCAGGACACACTCGCGACCACGATGACGTCCCGCCGCGACAGCAGGTTCATCGTCGCCGAGTGCCGCAGCCGCTCGACGTCGTCGTTGATCGACGAGTCCTTCTCGATGTAGGTGTCCGTCTGCGCGATGTACGCCTCGGGCTGGTAGTAGTCGTAGTAGCTGACGAAGTACTCGACCGCGTTGTTCGGGAACAGCTCGCGCAGCTCGTTGGCCAGCTGCGCGGCGAGGGTCTTGTTCGGCGCCATCACCAGCGTCGGCCGCTGGACGCGCTCGATCAGCCACGCCGTGGTCGCCGACTTGCCGGTACCGGTGGCGCCCAGCAGCACGACGTCCTTCTCGCCCGCGTTGACGCGGCGTTCGAGCTCGTCGATGGCCGCCGGCTGGTCACCGGCGGGCTGGTAGTCACTGACCACCTCGAAGCGGCCGCCGGTCCGGGGGATCTCCGAGACGGGGCGGAAGTCGGACTGGGCGAGCACGGGGTGTTCGGTTGCGAAAGCCACGTCGACCAGAGTAAGCCGACCCACCGACATTTTCCGTCGGGCCTGGTCAGCGAGGGCGGAACACCGTGACGGAGGTGACTTCGGCGTCGGTCACTATGCAGTTCAGGACGGCGCCGGGGACGGGGTCGTCCCCGAAGCACGACACCAGTACCCGGTCGGGCCCGGTCGCCTGGACCTCGGTGCGCGGGAACTCCGCGAGCACCTCGGCGACGTCCGCCGTGGGTTCCGCGAGGTAGCCCAGCACCACCTCGCGTGGGGCAGGTGGCGGCGGGATCGGGAGGCCGTGGCCCTCGAAGAGGCGGTTCAGCTGGTCGGCGGCGGAAACGGCGCGCGGGAAGCCGGCGAACGCGGCCGTCTGGACGACGACTTCGCAGACCTCGGCGGGCGACAGCCCCGAGGCGAGGCCGGTGCGGAGGTGGACGCTCAGCGGCGGCCCCACCATCCCGGCCGCGACGATGGCGGCGAGGGTGGCGGCTTCACGGGTCCGGCCGTCGAGCGCGGGACGTTCGTGCAGGTGCCCGTAGACGGTACCGACGGCCAGCTCTCCGAGGGCGGGGACGGCGGCGAACAGCGCGTCGAGCCGCTTCGCGCCGTCTTCAACCAGTTCGGCGAAGTTTTCGCGGCCCCGTTCGTGCAGGTCGTCCATCGTCATCCCGCTCCCCCTTCAGCAGTTGCAGTCGCAACAGCAGTCGCAGTCGCAACACCCGTCACAGCCGCAGTCGCAGCCGCCGGTCGTGTGCGGTTTGCCGCTCCACGGCCCAGGATAGGGATCGCGGCAGCAGAATTGGCAGGTGCAGCACATGTAGGGCGTGAGGGCGCAGCCGAGGAAGAAGTTGCGCTTCTTCGGCGGGACGGCGAACTTCGGGTACCAGAGGCCGCCGCCTTTGCCGTCGAGCGGCTCGGGGGCGGAATCTCCGGGGCCTCCTGGGCCTCCTGGGCCACCGGGTCCGCCAGGTCCGCCCGGACCACCGGGCCCGCCCGGGCCTCCAGGGCCACGGCCGCCGGGCCCACCGGGACCACGGCCACCCGGGCCATCCGACCCCGGAGCGCCCGCCGGCGGAACGGGGCCAGGCGGCGGAAAGCCTTGCGGCGGCTGCGAACCCCACCCCGGCGGGACTTGCCGCGGAGCCGGACCGGACCCGCGCCACCCCGGCGGCGGCTGGTGCGGATGCTGTTGCGGAGTCGGCCCCGGCCCGATCCACCCCGGCGGCGGCTGCTGCCCGGCGAGCCCGCTCGGCTGCCGGTCTGCCCCGAACTCCAGGCCGCTCGCGGTCGCCGAATCGGCACCGGGGATCGTGCCGTGGCCGGAGTCCGAGCCGTGGCCGGAATCCAAGCCATCGCCGCGCGCCGAGCCGTGGCCGTGGCCCGAACCGTCGCCGTGCGGCGAGCCGTGACCATGCGCGGCGGCGTGGCCGTGGTCCGAACCGGCGCCGTGCGACGAACCCTGACCATGCGCGGCGCCGTGGCCGTGCGCTGAACCGTGGCCGTGCGCTGAACCGTGGCCGAAGGCCCTCCGCACCGACTGGCGCAGCTCGTGCACCAGCAACGCGTGCACCAACCCCGGCTCCGCGAACTCGACCTCCCGCAACGCCAGCTCCACCCCGAGCACCGCGTCATCGCACAGCCGCCGCGCCTCGGGCCACGATGTCCCCGTAACCCGCAGCGGGTTCCACGCCCCCGCCGCGGCGTCTTCCGCGTAGTCCTCGACCGCGTCCAGCAAGTGCGCCACCCGCCCGAACAACCGGCCCGCCTCCGCCAGCGGCGCCACATTGCCCGGCCGCCCGGCCAGCTCGGCCGTCCGCGCGAACGCCGCCGACGTCGCCACTTCCGCGGGCTCGGTCGCCAGCAACGCCGAGTCCCCCAGCCCGACGGACCGCTCCAACAACCCCTGCCGCGACACGGCCTCCGTTAGCACCGACGTGTCGAACCCCACCCGGCCACCGGTGCTGCTCCCCTGGGAAGCCCACCGAGCCGCGACCCGCCGCGCCGCCAAAGCCACCGGGCGCCTGCCGAACGCGCCGTCGCCGTCCTCGACGTGGTCGCCCACCTTCGCCGCCGCCAGCACCAGGGACACCGCCGCCGCGAGCTGGGCTCCCTCACCGCGGGCCACCGATGCCGGCTTCATGCCCCGCAGCGGGCACGGGCCCGCGTCGCGGCGCAAACCGCCGCGGGCGGTCTGGGCCTCGACCAGTACCGAAATGATCAGCCCGTCGTAGTTCGTGACCGCTCGGGCGAACTGCCCGTGCTCGTCACGCAGCGTCAGGCACAGCCCGCACAGGTGCGCCAGCCAGTCCGCGTGCAGTCCCTCGGACAGCCGATGCCGGCACGGCCTGATGATCCCGAACATCCCCGGTCCCCTCACTCACAGTCGGCGCACCTTAGCCCGAACAGGTGGCGCGCGCGGCGGGTGTGCGTGATTCGTGACCCGCCCGGCAGGATGAGCGCCATGGCCGCACTGCACCCCCCGAAGGTCGAGGTCTTCGACCCCGCCGCGCGCGCGAACATCGACCCGAAGGGCATCCTGCGGGAGGTCGAGGAGTACCGCGAGGAACCCTTCGGCCTGTACCTGGCCCGCCCGACGCCGGGGCGCGCCCAGTTCCACTACCTCGAGTCGTGGCTGGTCCCCCGGCTCGGCCTGCGGCTCACCGACTTCTGGTTCTCCCCCGGCCACGAACGCGACCAGGACTTCTACCTCGACGTCGTCCGCGTCCGCCGCGACGGCCCGCGCTGGGTCGCCACCGACCTCTACGTCGACATCGTGCTCAAGGACAAGCTGTCGCTGCGGGTGATCGACACCGACGAGCTCCTCGAAGCCCACGCCGCCGGCCTGGTCACCGCCGAAGACGCGCAGCACGCCCTGGAAACCACCTACGCGGCGGTCGAAGGGCTGGCCGCGCACGGCTACGACCTCGCCGCCTGGCTGGCCACCAAGGACATCGCCCTCACCTGGCGCCGCCACCCCTAGGTGTGATGTCCAGGGAGGTTGGTCAGTCGGGTGACCGGCGGCTTGCCGCCGGTTGAGCTGTGGGGTCGATGGTGATTGTAGAAGTGCAGCCAGCCC
>NZ_FNUJ01000004.1 GCF_900107925.1 Amycolatopsis pretoriensis
ATCAGCGCGCCGCCGAACTGCGTGCCCTCGAACACCAGCGGTTCCAGCTGGGCTCGTGCCGCGTAAACGGCAGCGGTGTATCCGGCAGGACCCGATCCGACGACGATCAGGTTCCTGATTTCTTCGGCAGCCACCCGTGACCTCCGCTCGTAGTGACCTGTACCAGGCTCAACACGATCGTAGGTGGCGGTGTTCCCAGGGTGACAGGCGCTACTTCTCCCCGACGACCTTGTCGAACAGGACGGCCGGATTACCCGGTCCGCAGTCCGCACCGAAGGCCACCAATCGGAACTGGGCGAGCTTGCCGGTGGTCAGGATGATCATGACTCCGGCCTTGCCGCCGACGTTCACCGGGCGAATGCCCTCCGGCCGCACCTTCGGGTCGAGCCCGGCGGCCGCGATGCACGCGTCCAGGCGGTCTTCGTTCTGCAGCGGGCCGAAGTCGCGGACGCCGACGGCCTTGCCGACCAGGGCCTGCGCGCCGCTGCCGTCACTGCCGACCGACGGGCCGGTGGGGGCCGGGGCCGCCACGTTCGGCGTGCCGCTCTGCTGCGCGGTGTTCGGGATCGCGATGGTCACGGCGACGACCGCCGCCGCGGCCGCGGTCAGGACGCCGGCGGCCCAGCCGAGCCGCTTGTTCCGCCGCCGCCGGGCCGCCGCGAGGTCCACCACCTGGGCGTCCTGCGGTGCCGCAGCTGCCTGCTGGGCCTTCGGAAACCTGGCCGCTGCTTCGGCGGCCAAGGCCGCGTCGAGACGGGCCGCGAACTCCGCGGGCATCGGCGGTGCGGGTGCGTCGGCGAACGAGGCCAAGTCGGCCTGCGTCGCGTCGAGGGCGGCCAGGATCTCCCGGGCCTCCGGGTCGGCGTTCACCAGCGGCCACAGCTCGGCCGCCCGCGCGTCCTCCAGCACACCGGCGTGGAGGTCGGCGAGCACGTCGACAGACCAGGGCGGACCGACGGTCCCCCCGATCCCCCGGCTTTCGTCCGTCATCGTCCCTCCCCGCTACCCGGCTGGCGCCCGGCCCGTTTGCTTTCGTGAGTTGGGACGTTCGCAATCGCATCGGGGTTCCGCAGGTGTCCGAGAACCTTCGCGAGTTTTCCACGGCCGCGCGCACACCTGCTCTTCACGGTGCCTTCGGCGATGCCGAGCATCTTCGCCGTCTCCGCGACGGAGTAGCCCTCGACGTCGACGAGCACGATCGGCGCGCGCTGGTCCTCCGGCAGCTGGTCGAGGGCCTCGCGCACGAGCAGGCTCGTCTCGCGCTCGGCCATCGAGTCGCGCGGGGTGGCCGGCTCGTTGAAGCCGGTCTCCGGCAGCGGCACCGTCGGCCGGGCCTGGCGGCGGCGGATCCGGTCGAGGCAGGCGTTCACCACGATCCGGTGCAGCCACGTCGTGACCTGCGACTCCGCGCGGAACTTGTCGGCGGCCCGGAACGCCGAGATGAAGGCGTCCTGCAAGGCGTCGGCGGCCTCCTCCGGGTCGCGGACCGTGCGCAGGGCGACCGCCCACATGCGGTCGCGATGTCGCTGGACGAGTTCGCTGAACGCATGGGGGTCCCCCGCGGCGTGAGCCGCTATCAGATCCGCATCCGTGGGAGCTGCAGCTGTCACCCGCAAGAGCCTACTGACCCTGTCGGGTGCGTCACCCCGCAGGCAGGAACGCCAGGTCGGCGATCTCCGTCTGGAACTTCCCGTCGTCGCCACCCAGCTGGGTGATCCAGACGATGAAGTACTCGCCCTGCGTCGGCTGGGCCAGCGGGATCGTCGTCTCGCCGTCCTTCAGGTCGCCGTTGCCGACGACCTTCGTGTCGTCGAAGTTCGGGTTCTTCTCGGTCGCCGAGCGGATCTCGACCTTGGTGCCCGGCGTGCCGCCCTCGACCTTCACCTGGCTGAGGTTGATCGGGTCCTTGAAGGTGACGACCAGGCCCACACCCGGCTTGATCGTGGGGAACTGCTGCTTGTACTGCTCGGTCCGCCACTGCGTTTCGGGCTTGCCGTCGATCGCGTACTTCGCCCGCGCGGTGTTGTCGCCCTTGCCGTCGGGGTTGTAGACGGCCGCGGCCTGCGGATCCACGGCGGCACCCACGGTCGGCGACGGCGGCGGAGCCGGGGCCGACGACGAGGGCGGCTGCCCGGCGGACTGGCTCGACGCCGGCGGCGCGGCGACGTTGATCGTCGGCCCGCTCGCCTTCGAGTCGCCCTGGAAGACGTTGATCAGCATCAGCCCGCCCCAGGCGAGGATGACGACCGTCGCGACCACCAGCACGGTGACGCCGAGCGCGAGCTTGCGCCGCCGGGCGACGTCCTTGACCGGCTTCTTCGTCGTCCAGACGGTGCCTTCGCCCTCGGCCGGGTCACCGCCGACGGCCTTGATCAGCTGGGTGCGCTCTTCCTCCTCGGCCACCTGGTCGAGCATCCGGAGGATGGCCGCGCTGGTGCGGATGCCGCCGTTGCCGCCGTCCTCGATCGTGCGGACGGCGAGCGACGACAGGTCGGCCGGGACCGTCGGCACCAGCTGGCGCGGCGGGACGATCCGCCCCTGCGGCGACAGCGGCGCCGGCTGGATCGCGGGCGGGCCGCCGGGCAGCGCCCAGCGCCCGGTCAGCAGCAGGTAGAGGACCGCGCCGAGCGCCTTGACGTCGTCGCGCAGCGTCGCCTCCGGCAGCGGGCCGGGGAACGCGAGCTTCAGCGCGCCGTTCGGCGTCAGCCGCAGCCGCTGCGGGTGGTCGAGCCCGAGAACGAGCCCGTTCTGGTGAGCTTGTTCGACGGCTTCGGCCAGCGCCTGCACCATCCGCGCGGCCGCGGCGGGGGCCACCGGCCGCTGCGCGACGAGGTCGACCAGGTCGCTGCCCTTGGTCCACTCGGCGACGACGACGCCGAGCAGGCCTTCGCTGGAGGTGATGCCGCTGCCGAGCGCGAGCACGTCGAGCACGCGGGCGACGCCGCCGTGGCCGAACTTGGACGCGTGCGTGGCGCGTTCGAGAGTTCGCCGGGCCAGCCGGGCGGCTTCGGGGTCGGCCGGGTCACCGACCAGCAGGGTCAGCGCGACATCCCGCTTCAGCTGCCCGTCCCGGGCGCGCCAGAGGTGCGCGTCGCCCCGCTCGTCCACGCCGAACTGCGCGAGGAGGCGGTAGCGGCCGTCGCCGACCACACGCCCGGGGGCCAGCGATCCGACCTGGGCCTTGCCCACGTGGTTCGCACCCCCCGCCTGTTCGCTCCGCCTCGTGTCCACCCTCACTCGCTCCCGCTCGATCCCGATGTCGAGGGTACCCAGAATACGACGCACGAGTCGTCGCCTTCCGTACCGGAATCGTTACCCCCGCTTGATCAACCGGGTGAACCTCGACGTGGCCGGTTTCAGCTCCTCCACCTTCAGCGCCATGAGCACGCCGAACGACACGACGATGCCCACGATGCCCTGCAGGAAGAGTTTGACCCAGGCGCCCAGCTTGGGCCCGAAGGAGTCCGGCACGACCTGGCCCACCAGCCACGCCGCGCCGACGCCGAGGGCGCTCGCGACGACCGTGAAGAGGATCACGCCGATCACCCGCTTGCTGCGCAGGTTGCCCAGCGTCACCCAGAGCCACACCTGGCCGAGGATCGCGCCGACGACGAACGTCAGCGCGTTGACCATCATGACGCCGAGCACGACGTTGTCCGGCGACAGCAGCACCGGGCACAGGTACAGCAGCGGCACCTTGACCAGCGTCATCACGATCATGATGAGCGTCGGCGTGCGCGCGTCCTTCATGGCGTAGAAGACACGCATCTGCAGCATGACCAGCGCGTACGGCAGCAGCGCGAACGCCGAGATCGCGAGCGCGTCGCCGAGGCGCTCGGCGGTGTCGATCGTGCCCTTGCCGAAGGTGAACAGCGCGATGCCGATCGAGCCGCCGACCACGGTCATCACCGCGGAGATCGGGACGAGCATCACCGTCGAGATCCGGGACGCGTACGAGAGGTCGCCGATCAGCTTCTTGTGGTCGCCGTCGGCGGCCGCGCGGCTCATCCGCGGCATGATCGCGGTCAGCAGCGAGACGCCGATGACGCCGTACGGCAGCTGGAAGAGCAGCCAGGCGTTGCTGTACGCGGTCACACCACCGGGTGAACCGCTGGTCAGCACGCGCGTGTTGATCGTGTAGCCGATCTGGCTGACGGCGACGTAGCCGAGGATCCAGAGCGCGAGGCCGCCGAACTCCTTCATCTGCTTGTCGATGCCCCAGCGCCACTTGAACCGGAAGCCGGACCGCAGCAGCGGCGGCACCAGCAGCACGGCCTGGGCGATGATGCCGCCGGTGACGCCGATGCCGAGCGTCAGCACCTTCGGGTCGGTGATCGACACGTGCGCGGTGTCGATGTCGCCGGGCATGATCCAGACGACGAGGATCGTGAAGATCACGACCAGGTTGTTGATCACCGGCGCCCACGCGGTGGGCCCGAAGATCTGCTTGGCGTTCAGCACCGCCGAGAGCAGCGCGAAGACGCCGTAGAAGAAGATCTCGGGCAGCAGCAGGTAGGCGAACGCCGTGGTCAGGTCCGGGCTCGCCTTGCCGGAGCCGTCGACGTACAGGCTGGTGAACGCCGGGGCCGCGATCACCGCGACCACCGTGCCGACCAGCAGCAGCGTGAACGCCACCGTGATGAGCCGCTGGGTGTAGGCGGCGCCGCCGTCGGGGTCGTCCTGCGAGCGCACCAGCAGCGGCACCACCACGCTGGCGAGCACGCCACCCATCAGCAGCTCGAAGATGATGTTCGGCATCGTGTTGGCGACGTTGAACGAGTCGTTCGCGATGCCCTGGCCGATCGCGGCGACCAGCAGCAGCTTCCACAGGAAGCCGGTGATCCGGCTGATCAGCGACGCGATCGCCATCCGGCCGGACGCCTTCGCCAGCGACGGCGCCTTGGCCGGTGCCTCGACCTCTTCGCCGGGCCTCGGCTTGACCAGCGGTCCCTTGAGCGCCGGCATGACCTGGGTGGCCAGCGCGTCGTACGGGCGCATGACGTCCGGGTCGGCGACCGGCCAGCGCGAGTTCATCGGGACGCCGGCGGTGCGCGGGATGAACCGCGTCGCCTCCGGGTCGGGCGGGCGCTGGGCCTCCTCCTGCCACGGCCGGACCGGCGCCGGACGCCGGGAGCCGCGGCCGCGCGGGGGCACGGGGATGCCGGGCGGCGGGGTGCCGGGGGCCGGGGTGCCCGGCGGCGGGGTCACCGGCGGGGCGGGCTGGGGCAGCCGGCCCTGGGCCGAGGGCGGGCCCTGCGGCCCGGGTCCTTGCGGTCCGGGAGGCGGCGGCACGGGCTGGACGCGCGTGGGTGCCGGGCCGCCGGCGCGGGGCGGCTGCCCGCCGCGCTGCGGAGGCGGGCCTTGCGCGGGCGGCGGGCCCGGGGGTGGGACGCGCCGGGGGCGCTGCGGCTCGCGGGGCGGGGCCTCGTCGTGGACCGGCCAGGCGTCGCTCGGGGGCACGTCGTCGCGGACCGGCTGGCCGTCGCGGAGCGGCCGCTGCTCGCGGACCACGCCGTCGTCGCGGACGGGCCGGCCGTCACGCGGCGGACCGTCTACCGGCCGGCCGTCGCGCGGAGGTGCGTCGTCGCGGGCCGGGCGGCGGGGTGGCTGGCCGTCCTCACGGGCCGGCCGCCGGGGCGGGGCGTCGTCGCGAGCGGGCCGCCGCGGGCCCCCGTCGTCGCGGGCCGGGCGGGGTGGGCCGTCTTCGCGGACCGGGCGGCGGTCGCGGACCGTCGCGTCGTCCGGCGGTGGCATCTGGCGCGTCTGCCCGTTGCGGGGCGGCTGCCTGCGCCCGCGCTCCTGAGGTGGCGGAGGCGGCTGCTGGCGGCGGACCGGGCGCGGGGGGCCGTCACCCCGTTGCGGGGGCTGAGCGCCTTCGCGCCGAGGACGACTCGCACGCTCGGGTGGTAAGCCCGGCTCTCTCTCCAACGCGTGCCCAATCCTCGGTGCTTTTCTCCGGTGCCGCGGCCGGGTGCCGCGCACGTGCGGACCAAGGGTAATCGGGAACCGCCCGGAACACGCGAACCCCGACGGATCAGTCCACGACGCCGCGACCCGACCGGGCGTCCTTCACCCGCCGGTAGATCCGCCGCGAAGCGAGCAGAAGCAGGGCCACACCTGCGGCGACGGTCGCGATGATGGTGATCGCGCCGTACTCCGTCGAGGTCAGCTCGAAGCGCGCGGATGACCCGAGCGGGGTACCGGTCGGCGTGCTCAACGACACATCGACGCTGAACCGGCCGGCCCGCAGCGCCTCCACGGGGAGGAAGTACTGCCGGCCGCCGCCCGCGGGGAACGACACCTCCTGGGCGTCGTCCGTGCGCAGGCCGATGGTGTTGTCGAGGGTGAACCGCGCGTTGATCCCGACCGGCAGGTCGTTCACGACGTACACCGGCAGCGGCGAGTTGCCGGACGCCAGCGCGATCGTCTGCCGCGGCTGCTGGACGCTCACCCGGTCGCTGATGGCCGCGATCTCGGCCTGCGCGTTCGCGGTCGCCGCGTCGGCGGGCAGACCCCGCCAGCCGGTGGAGGCGCCACGCAGCTCGGCCAGCCGGACCGGCGCGACGACGTCTTCCGGTTTCACCCGTTTGGTGGGGTCGGGTTGCATCGCCGACGCCATCCCGGTGGCCTGCCCGTCGAGCTTCGCCAGCGTCGAGACGAGGGCGGGGTCCGGGTTCGAACCGGAGTCCCGGCCGTCGCCGACCGCGCCGGTGGTCTGCGGGTCGGCGTCGAGCAGGGACGGGAGTGACGCCGCCGTGACGACGCCGGCGTTGAGGAAGTCGCCGACCTGCTGCAGGTACGCCGTGAGCTCGGCGGCCGGGGCGTCCCAGCGCCGCGGCGGGGCGACCAGCAGGTGGTCCGGGTGCTCCTGTCCGGCCGGGACGCCGAGGCCCGCGCGGAAGGCGAGCGCGCCGAGGCCGTTCTGGCTCGAGATCGCGCGCTCGGTGTTCGCGGGCACGGTGACCGAGTCTGGCACGCTCGGCACGCCCGACATCGCCGCGGAGATCAGCGAGTCGGTCGGCTGGGCCCGCACGGCCCCGCCCTGCACGGTGACGCCGCCGCCGGAGCCGGCCGGGGCCAGTTTCGCCGCGTCGGTCAGCACGGTCTTGACGCCGGCCTGGGTCAGCGCCGTGAGCACGGCCTCGTTGAGCGTGCCGTCCGGCCAGAGCACGCCGGTCTGCGGCGTGACGCCCGCCAGCTGCTGGATGGTGGCCGCCGACGCGGCCGCCTGCGCGACCAGGATCGGGTCGCCGGGGCGGATCCGGGAGACGGTGTTCAGGTCGGCGTCGGCGTAGGGCAGCGCCACCACGCACCGGCCGGTCAGCAGGGTGCGCAGGGAGGTGAGCCACGTCTTCGCGGTCTGCGCGCCCTTGCCGGGGACGTTCCCGGCGTCGGTGTGCACCTGGTAGCCGCGGCTCATCACGTCGACGGTGGTCAGCAGGTCCGGGTCGAGCGCGAAGCACATCGACTTGGCGAGGTTCGTGTCGCCGTGCACGGCCGTCGACGCCGACGTCACCAGCGCGTTCAGCCGGCCGTCGGGGCCGATCTCGTCGGCCAGCCGGTCGTCGCGCAGGACCAGCGGCTGGCCGTACGGCGCCGCGTAGACGTCCGGGACGCTGCTGGTCACCGGCCAGAGCAGGGTCATGCTCGGCGCGCCCGCCGACGAGTGGCCCGTCGCCTTGCCCGGCCGGGACAGCACCGGCATCAGCATGCTGACCGCGCCCAGCCGGGCCGGTCCGCCGAACTCCGGGGTGCCGTTGACGTTCACCAGCAGCGGGTAGACGCCGGGGCTGCCGAACTGCGCGGCCTTCGTGCCGGTCAGGTTCACCGTGATGTTCAGCGGCGCGCTCTGCCCGGGTTCCAGGACGTCCGCGACCGAGGTGAACTCGGTCAGCGGGCTGTCCTTGATGACGGCGCCCGACAGCACGTCGTTGATCCCGCGCGAAGTCGTCGCCCGGTCTCCGACCTGCAGCCGGACCTGCGGCCGGGTGACCTTGCGGTCACCGGTGTTGGTCACCGTGCCGGCGACGGTCAGCGTCGTCGACGACGTCGTGATCACGCGCGGGTTCAGCTGCGTCAGGTCGACGCGCAGGCGGGCGCCTTCCTCCGCCTGGGCCACCGTGGCTCCGGTGAGGGCGGGGACGGCCAGGAAGAGGACGGAAAGGAAGGCTGCGGCGAACCGCTTCACTCGGGGGCTCCCTCAGGGGCGTGCTCGTCTCGTCCGTGGACGTCCGGGCGCGCGAAAAGTTCCTCGATCAGCGGGCCTGCTTTCCGGACGAGCTTGCGCTCGTCGGAGTAGGCCAGCTTGGTCTCCAGCTCGGCCAGCGGGACCCAGGCCACCTCGGTGACCTCGACGTCCTCGTCGGACAGTTCGCCGCCGAGCGCTTCGAGCAGGAAGTGGTGGACGGTCTTGTGGATGCGCCGCCGCTCGGCCACGAACCAGTAGTCGATGGTGCCCAGCGGCCGCAGGACCCGCGCGGAGATGCCGGTTTCCTCCTTCACCTCGCGCACGGCCGTCTGTTCCACTGTTTCACCGTCCTCGATGTGGCCCTTGGGCAGCGACCACAGCAGTCTGCCGTGCCGGTCGAGCCGGCCGATCAGCACCGCCTGTTCGCGCTCGGCGTCCACCACGAGACCGCCGGCCGAGGTTTCGTCGACCGTGGTCAGGCGCCTGCCGCGTTGACGCCTCCGCCGCCTCCGCGGCTTCGAGGCGCCGGGGCGGCCGGCTGATCCAGACATGCTGCGATGCTAGAGCAAACGGTTGCCCCGGTAGGCTGGCTCTCCGTGTCCTGTCCGGTGGTGCCTGTAGTAATCGCACCCGAACCCAGTGGGATTTTCGTGAACGACGTGGTCGCCAAGGAGAACGCGGTGGTGGAGCTGATGCGGCTCTCCCCCCTGGCGGACGAGCTGGCCGAGAGGTTCGCCCGGGCCGGGCACCGCCTGTACCTCGTCGGCGGGAGCGTGCGCGACGCGCTGCTCGGCCGGCGCTCCGGTGATCTCGACTTCACGACGGACGCGCGCCCGGACCGGGTGCTGAAGATCGTCAGCGACTGGGGCGACGCGGTCTGGGACGTCGGGATCGCGTTCGGCACGGTCGGCGTGACCAAGAAGGGCATGCAGCTCGAGATCACGACGTTCCGCGCGGACAGCTACGACCGCGTCGGCCGCAACCCCGAGGTCACCTTCGGCGACAGCATCGAGGGCGACCTGCTCCGGCGCGACTTCACGGTCAACGCGATGGCCGTCGAGCTGGCGTCCAAGACGTTCATCGACCCGCACGACGGGCTGAGCGCGCTGCGGGAGAAGGTGCTCGACACGCCGGCGACGCCGCAGGAGTCGTTCGCCGACGACCCGCTGCGCATGCTGCGCGCCGCCCGGTTCGCCGCCCAGCTGGGCTTCACCGCCGCGCCGCGCGTGGTCGACGCGATGGCGTCGATGGCCGGCGAGATCGACCGGATCACCGCCGAGCGCGTCCAGGCCGAGCTGTCGAAGCTGCTGCTCGCGGACGACCCGCGGCCGGGGCTGGAGCTGCTCGTGGACACCGGGCTGGCCGACCGGGTGCTGCCCGAGGTGCCCGGGATGCGGCTGGCGATCGACGAGCACCACCAGCACAAGGACGTCTACCAGCACTCGCTGACCGTGCTCGCCCAGGCGATCGAGCTGGAGAAGACGCACGAGCCGACGTCGGAGCCGGACCTCATCCTGCGGCTCGCGGCGCTGCTGCACGACGCCGGCAAGCCCGCGACGCGGGAGTTCCAGCCGGGCGGCGGGGTGAGCTTCCACCACCACGAGGTGGTCGGGGCGCGGATGGCCCGCAAACGTTTGCGGGCGCTGAAGTTCTCCAAGGAGATCATCGACGACGTCTCCCAGCTCGTGTTCCTCCACCTGCGGTTCCACGGCTACGGCAAGGGTGAGTGGACGGACTCGGCGGTCCGCCGGTACGTCACCGACGCCGGCCCCCTGCTGGCCCGGTTGCACAAGCTCGTCCGCGCCGACTGCACCACGCGCAACCGCCGCAAGGCGGCCGCGCTGCAGGCGACCTACGACGACCTCGAGGCCCGCATCGCCGCGCTCAAGGCCAAGGAGGACCTCGACCGCGTGCGGCCGGACCTCAACGGCGAGCAGATCATGGAGCTGCTGGGCATCAAGCCGGGGCCGGACGTCGGCAAGGCGTGGAAGTTCCTCAAGGAGCTGCGCCTCGACCGCGGGCCGCTGGAGCACGACGACGCCGTGGCGGAGCTGAAGAAGTGGGCGGCGGAGCAGGGAATCGGAAATTCGTGACCGGTTTACTGTGAATTCCGTGGAACGCTGGACCTGACCATCGCGGATCGGTGATACTCCCTAACCTCGGTTCACCGACGTGACCAGGGGGTTGTCCGGCCGATGTCCACGGAAGCGCCGGACCCGCCCAAACCGGGCAGCTTCTTCGTGGCGCTCCTGCGGCAGGGCGCGCCTGCGATCGCGACGGCCACCAGCGAGCTCTCGGACGAGATCGGCGATCCCACCCCGATCCACGCGCTGAAGCGGATCTCGAAGATCGGCGGCCCGATCGACCCGAGCCGGCGTGACGGGCTGCTGCTGCGCGCCACCCGGTACGTCGTGCTCATCCCGCTGGCCTTCCGGCTGCTCGCCGTGCCCGGCCAGTTCGGCGTCTTCGCCTTCCGCCACGGCACGACCGGGCTGCTGCCGGTCGGGGTGTTCACCCTGCTCTCCGTCGCGGTCAACCTGATCGGCTTCCGCTGGATGTTCCGCTCGGCGCCGTACCGCGGCGGGGACGCGGGCAAGCTGCTGGCCGCCGACCTCGTCTTCACCGTGCTTTCGCCGGTGGTCCTCGCGCTGACCGTGCCGGGCGAGGCGTACTTCGACGCGCTGGCGGTCAGCAGCCTCCACCTCTTCGGCGAGGCCGGCCTGCTGACGCTCGCCCTCGGCGTGCCCAGCGGGCTGGTGTTCGGGCTGCTCAGCTTCCCGCTGCGGATGCTGGCCAACTGGCTCAACACCGGCCAGTTCCACGTCGGCGCCGCGTTCTCGACGTACTCGGCGCTGCTCGCCGAGCTGTTCCTGGCCACCGCCGCGCTGGTGCTGACCGGGCTCGGCACCCGGCTGGCGCTGGCCTACGGCACCCGCAACGGCCGGCTCGCCGAGCGGGCCCAGCAGCACCGGATGCTGCACGACACCGTGCTGCAGACCCTCGAAGCCATGGCGCTGTCCGACACGTCGAAGCCCGAAGAACGGCTGGTCGAGATCCAGCGGCTCGCCCGCGCGCAGGCGATGGAAATCCGGCACATGATCGAGACGGCGAAGTCGGAGCAGGCCGAGGCCGGCGCCCGGCCGCTGGGCGAGAAGCTCGCCGCGCTCGCCGCCGAGATGGCGCGCGACGGGCTGCGCGCCCAGCTCGTGGTGGCCGAACTCGACGACGACACGCTGTCGGAGGTCCGGCAGATCGCCATCCGCGACGCCGTGCGCGAGGCGATGCGGAACACGATGAAGCACTCCGGCACCGACCGGGTCGTGGTGCGCGTCGAGGAGCGCGAAGGCGGCATCGCGGTGATCACCCGCGACCACGGCAGCGGCTTCAGCGCGGCCGACCACCCGGCCGGGTTCGGCATCAGCGAGTCGATCACCGCGCGCCTGGCCGAGGTCGGCGGGACGTCCCGGGTCGAGTCGGGACTCGCCGGGGGCGGCACGCGCGTGACGCTGTGGGTGCCGTTCTGATATCTCGTGGACATGACCTCGATCGAGCTGCTCGCCGACGCCCTCGCCGCCCACCGCTCCGGTGACCGCGACCAGGCCGCCGAACTCGCCCGCCGCGCGGGCTCCCCGCTGGCCGACGAACTGCGGATCCACCTGGCCGGCGACGGCGCGGCGGCGGTGTACGACCAGCCGGAGGCGTTCACGGCGTTCATCCGCGGCGGCGGCAACGTCGAGCTGTACCGGCGGCTGAGCGAGGAGCTGGCCGCGCGGTACGACCGAGCGAAACCCGAATCGCTGCTCGACCTCGGCTGCGGAGACGGCCTGGCGGTCGTGCCCGCGCTGGAACGGGCCACGCACGTGCCGAGCCGGATCGACCTCGTCGAACCGTCGGCCGCGCTGCTCGACGGCGTCCGCGAGCGCGTGCCGGCGGCGACCTGCTGGCAGGCCACCGCGCAGGAGTTCCTGGCCCGCGACGACCTCGGCTGGGACCTCACCGAGTCGACGTTCGCCCTGCAGTCCATCGAGCCGGAGCAACGCGCCGAAGTGCTGCGCGCGCTGCAGCCACGGACCGGGACGCTGGTGCTCGCCGAGTTCGACGTCCCCGAGTACGTCGAAGGCTCGCCGGAGCACCTGCGCTCGCTGGTCGCGCGCTACGAGCGTGGCGTCGCCGAGTACGGCTCGGACGCCTCGCTGGTCGCGCAGGGGTTCCTGCTGCCCGTCCTGCTCGGGATCGTCTCCGGGCAGGAACGGACGAACTGGGAGCACCCGGCCGCGGTTTGGGCCGAGCAGCTGAGGACGGCGGGCTTCGCGCAGGTCGACGTCGAACCGCTCGCCGACTACTGGTGGTCGCCCGCCGTCCTGATCACTGCCTGCTGAGCGCGCCCGTCTCCAGGTGCTGGGCGAGCGGCCGCGGCAGCAGGTAGGCGACCGCGCCGCCCGGCATCCCGCTCCACGGCGCCGTCACGCCGGTCAGCACCCGCAGCGAGCGCTGCACGCGGTAGAGCCGCTTCTCGCGTTCGCGTTCGAACGCCAGCGCCGTCTCGACGAACCGCGAGCCGTCGGCGTGCACCAGGTTGCCGGTCTCGTTGCCGAACCGGACGACCGTCGTGCCCGGCGCGAGCGTGATCAGGCGCTTGCCGCGGTAGAAGTTCAACGGCGGTTCGCCGCGCATCGGCAGGATCGGCCAGTCGGCGGGCTGGTCGGACTCCTCCGCCGGGCGCGGCGGCTGCATCAGCAGCACGCCGAGCAGGAACCGGGCCGCGTCGGCGAGCGAGCCGAATGCCACCGGCTCGTCGGCCGGCGGCCGCGAGACCTCCCAGCCGTTCTCCGCGCGCCGCAGCGTCCAGACGTCGTCGGCGGGGACCTCGTTGGCGCCGATCCGGTAGGCGGACGACGGCACGCCGTGCTCGTGGAGCCGCTGCTGGAGCAGCTCCAGCGTCTCCGCGCCCTTGAGCGTCCGCACCTGCTCGCCGCGCGCGACGCGGGTGAGCGCGCGCTCGTCCGGCAGGTCCGCGTCCGTCTGCGGCGGCCGCGGCTGGCCGAGGACCTCCGCCTCCGCCGTCGCGCGGACGAGCTCGCCGACGAACGGCGGCCGGAAGCTCATCGCACGCGCGTGCTCGACCAGCTCCGGCTCCGGCGGCACCCCGTACTTGCGCAGGTAGTGCGGCACGGCGGCGGGCCAGATCCAGGTGCCGTCGGTGTGGAACGCGTTCGGCACGTCCGGCTTCGCGCCCGGCGCCCCGAAGATGTCCGGCAGCGGCGCGGGCCGGTGCAGCGCGACCGGCGCCCGGAACAGGTAGTCGAGCAGGCCGCGGACCTGGTCCGCCGGCACCGGCGGCCGGTTGACCACCGGGCGCTCGCCTTCGGCGTGCGAATCGGCGGTTCGGGCCAGCCGGAACGTGACGTCGAGCGGCAGGCCGGCCTTCGCGGTCAGCCACGCCGGGACGTGCTTCGGCGTCCGCGGGAAGGTCGCCAGCTCCAGCTCGTAGGCCGCGGTCGACGGGCGCCCGCCGTCGTTGGGCGGCACCCGCCAGTCCGGCTCGCGGTCGGCGTCGAAGTCGAAGTCGAACTGCGACTCGGCGTCGAGCGTGAAGGTGCCCTGGAACCAGGTGCCGGTCTCGGGCTGGAACATCGCGGCCCGCAGCCTGGCGAAGAGCCCGCCGAGCCTGGGCACCGCCGGCAGTGAGACCGACACCGGGCCGTCCTCGTCGCCGACCGCCCGGACCTCGATCTCCGAGTAGTCCCCGACCTGCCGGAACTGCGCGCCGACGCGGGCCCAGCCGCCCGGCACCGTGTGCAGCAGCGTCCGGCCGATCGCGCGCAGCAGCGCGTTCTGGTCTTCGGTGCCCGGCTGCGGCCGCGCCTCCGGCGTCTCGGTGAAGTCCAGCCGCGTCTGCCACAACGCGGTGACCTGCTTGGCGGGCACCGTGACCGAGAAGTCGGTCAAGCCCAGCTGTGCCGCGCGGGCGGCGTCGTCGCGGACCCAGCGCAGCGTCAGCTCCGGCCGCGCGCCCGGCGCGACCTCGAAGACCTCGTCGTCGTAGGCGGCGAAGGTGCGCAGCGTGAACGTCGACGGCACCTCGCTCGCCGGCACGACCTTGGCGGGCCGGTCGTCGAACTCCTTGTCGAAGCCCTCCGGCGCCTCTTCTTCCGGCAGCACCGACAGCAGCACGGTGCCGTCGGTCGTCGAACGCTGCGCCCGGAACGTCCCCTCGCCCCACGTCGCGTACAGGCCGTCCGGGCGTTCGGCCACCTCTACCCGGTAACGCACGTTTCGTCCTCCCCTGACCCCAGTGACAACCGAAACTTAGTCGACCGGGTACCGCGCGAACCACCGGTCGTCACCCGGGGCGTCCGGGCCGAACTCGGTGAGCGCGTCGTCCGCCAGGCCGACGATGACGTCGCGGAGCTCCAGCTGCTCCAGCCAGCTGCTCCGCAGGGCTTCTTCGCCGTACATCGCGCCGACGAGGTTGCCGCAGACCGAGCCGGTCGAGTCGCTGTCCCCGCTGTGGTTGACCGCCGCGAGCAACGCCGTGTCGGCGTCCGTGGTGGTCAGCGCGACGTACACGGACATCGACAGCGCGGTCTCGCCGACGTTGCCCTGCCCGAGCGTCTCCAGCTTCTCCGGCGTCGGCGGGCCCTGCTCCGCCAGCGCCAACGCGGCGTCGAGGGCCGCGCTCTGCTCTTCGTGCCCCGAGTGCTTCACGAGTTCGTCGCGCGCGAGCGCGAGGGCGTCGAGCAGCGGTTTCCCGTGCAGCAGCCCGTGGACGAGCACCGCGAAGCAGCCCGAAGACAAATACCCGCTCGGGTGACCGTGGGTCAGCGCCGCGCTCTCGGCGCCGAGCCGGAACACCTCGGCGAGGTCGTCGGACCACAGCGCGACCGGGGCCGCGCGCATGACGCCGCCGCAGCCCTTCGAGTTGTTGACGGGCCGTTCGATGCTGCCCCGGACGCCCGCGCGGCCGTAAGCCTCCAGCTCACCGAAGCAGGTCAGCCCCGGCGCGCGGCGGCTGAACAGCTCCTGGTGCGTGATCAGCCAGCCGTCCGGCGCCTCGACCGTGGACTGCGGCCCGCGCGCCCGGTCCCACGCGACGCCCTGCGTGTGCAGCCAGCGCTGGTAGGCCATCTGCAGCGAGTGGACGACGTCCGCGGACCCGGTCCGGCGCCGCTGGGCGTGCGCCCGGATCAGCGCTTCGAGGGTGAAGAGTGTCATCTGCGTGTCGTCGGTGATCCGGCCGACGCCGCCGTACGCGGGGATGAAGTCGGTGATGCCGGCCGGCCCGGCGATCTCGCGGATCCGGTCGATCGAGTCGAACTCGGTCTTCGCGCCCAGCGCGTCGCCGATCGCCCCGGCCAGCAGGCTCCCCCGCAGTCGTGAGCGCAAGTCGGGTCCCTTCGGTTTCGGGGTGAACCGGCCACTCGGGTACCGGCGCTCCCAGCGGGCGTGCTCCGCGGTCTCCGTCTGGAGGCCGTTGCGGTTGAAGTACCAGAAGACGTCGCTGGCGACGTCCTCGAGGAGCCCGAGGTCGGGCAGCGCCGTGACCCGGGGCAGGCCGGGCACGCCGACCCGGGCGCCGACCAGCGCGCCCGCGATGGCGCCGGCGACCGGGCCGGACCGCGCGGCGAGCGTGATGGCCGCTTCGGGGTCGTGGCCGCGCTTGGCTGCGGCGAACAACGCCCGGCCCAGCACCGACCGCACGCCGCGGCCGTCGCCGATGCTTTCCAGCTGCGTGACGTCGTCGGCGTCGCGGTCCTCGCGCAGCGCGAGCACCTGCGTGGCGAGGTCGCCACCGATCTCCCGCAACCGCAGGTGGACGGGCAGCGCGAACGCGTCCCGGGTGAGCAGGGCCTGGAACAGCGCGATGAGCAGGTCGACGCCCTCGGGGACGTCACCACCGGCCAGCTCGCGGGCCACGTCATTCGCGTACTGCTCGGCGTCGACGCCGTCGATGGCGACCGCGCTCGCCGGTGTCGCGGCCAGCGCCGTCGCCAGCAACGTCGAGACGTCGTCCGGAGCGAGACCCGCGTGCCGCGTCGCGACCGCGAGCCAGCCGACCGGGTCGGGAAAGGGCAGCGGGGAAGGCACTTCGCCGGTCGGCACCGGCGGCAATCCGCGCAACACGATGTCGGTGTGGAACAGAAGGTGGCGCGTCAGCCCGCCGAGCGTGCCGGGGACACCGCTTCCCAGCGCGTCTCCGATGGCGAAGCCGACGTACGCGCCGACGAGCCGGTGCCACGCGAAACGCGCGGCCGGCGTGCCGAAGGCTGAGAACTTCCCGAACGTCCACGGCACCGGACGCGGCCGAGCGTCCTCGCCGACGTGCGCGATCAGGCCGTTCGCGCCCAGGTCGGCGGGCCATTCCGGGGCCTGGCCCGCGCGCCGCCGGACGCCGTTGCGGTACTGCCAGGCGAACCCGCGCAGGTACCGGACGCACTCCTCCGGCGTCAGCTCGAAGTGGTGGTCACGCGCGTGGTCGACGGCGTACCGCAGGTGCCGTTCCAGCAGGTCCGGGGGCTCGACGTCGAACTCCGCGACCAGCCCGGGCAGCGCCTCGGCGACCTCGGGGCCGGCTTCCGGCGCGGGTTCGTCGACCTTCGTCCGCTCGCCCGGATCGATGTCACCCAGTTCGGCGGCGCTCAGGCTGCGGACCATGCCGGTGCCGGGGTCGAGCGTCAGGCCGGTCGAGGGCAGGTCGGCCAGCAGGTCGCGGACGGTCACCCGCCACCGGTCCGGGTACCGGCCGGGCACCTTCGCCGACGAGCTGTAGGCGATGACCTCCCGGCCGCCGGACACCGGGCGGACCAGGGGTTCGCCGTTCTGGACCGGGACCAGCACTTCGCAGTCCAAAAGCGCGCGGGCGAACTCGGCGCGGCTGATCCAGTTCGCGCCCAGGTAGTTCAGCAGCTTCCCCGCGTCGGATGTCGGCACCGGGAAACCGCGCCAGACCGGGCCCGGCGTGTACTGCTCGTTGGCGCGGCGCGGGCCGGTCGGCTCCCCGAACAGCGTGTACCGCGCCCAGCCCCGGATGGCGCGCACCGGGAGGCCGAGGCCGGGAAACGCCTTCTCGTCGAACTCCGGGTCGACGTCGGGCTTCCACTCGACGAAGCCGTCGTCGCTTTCAGTCATGCTCCCCATCCTCGGGCTACCGCCGCGGGTACCGCTCGATCCACTCGTCGCCGAGCGCGCTCAGCGCCGAGTGGCGGTCGAAGTGCCAGTAGGCGTCCGAAGCGACGTTCTCCACCAGGTACCGCAGCTCCAGCTGGTCGACCCACTTCTGCGGCAGCCCCGGGATCCCGGTGCGCGCACCGAGCAGGGCGCCGGCGATGGCGCCGGTGAGCGCGCTGCGGCCGGAGTGGTTGACGGCGCGAAGCAGCGCCTGCTCCGGGTAGTTCTCGAAGCCCGACAACGCGGCGAAGGCGCGGCCGAGGACCGAGAGCGTCGTCTTGCCGTCGCCGATCAGCTCGGGCATCCGCAGGTCGGGCAGCCCGTGCTCGCCGAAGAACGGCACGGACTCGGCGACCATCTCCTTGATGTCCGTCCACTCCGGACCCTGCTGGTACTGGCTGTCCGGGTTGAGCACCTCGCGGCTGAGGTTCCAGATCGGGAAGCTGAACGCGTCCTTGGTCAGCGCGTGCTCGAACAGCCAGGTCAGGTACGTCGCGGCGGCCAGGTCGGGCTCGGTCGGGTGGGTGACGCCGGCGAGGTCGCGCACGGCCTGACGCGCGCCGCCGGAGAGGCCGCTGCCGGGTCCGGCCATGGTCAGCGCCGCGGGCAACGCCGGGATGAGCGCGGCCGGGCCGGTCATCGGCGGCGCGCCCCCCGCTTCGGTCGCGAGCTGGTGGTAGGAGTTCAGCTCGGCGTCGTCGGCGTCGCGGCGGGCGTGCAGGTCGGCGACCTGGACGAGCCAGCCGTCGGCGTTCTCCATCGGCGCGCCCTGAGTGCGCAGCCAGCGCTGCAGCGCCCCGCGGACGACGCCGGGGAAGAGCTGCTCGGCCTCGCGCGATTCCGGCTGCTCGCGGTGCGGGCTGCGGATGGCGGCCTCGGTGTAGAAGAGCAGCCGCTGCGTCAGCGAGCCGATCCGGCCCGGCTGGTCGAACGCCGGCACCAGGTCGGTGACGCCTTCGATGCCGTACTTCGCGTGGATGTCGTGCAGCATCATCCGGTCGACGGCCGCGCCGAGGGCCTCCCCGAGCGCGAAGCCGACGTACGCGCCTGTGACGCGCTGCCAGCCGTAGCGGAAGCCGTCGAGGTTGCGCTCGAAGTACTTGCCGAACGTGTCCAGCCGCGGGGTCGTGCGCCCGGCGTTGTCGTACGTCGGGGCCAGGCCGTTCGCGCGCAGGTCGTTGGGCTTGCTGCGCGGCGGCTCCGGCATCTGCAGCCGCTTCAGCCATGACTCGCCGAGCACGGTCTTCGCGCACTCCTCGGCGGTCAGCTCGTACCCGCGTCGACGGGCCTTTTCAGCGGCGGCGAGCGGCGGCTTGACCGGGTCCGGCAGCCCCATCCGCGACGCCGTGTCCTTGGCGACGCGGATCAGGTCCTCCTCGGCCTCCGGGCAGCGGCCGTGCACGTCGATGCGCGGCTCGTGCCGCGGGAACCGCTGGACGATCTCGGCGAGCTCGCCGCTGGAGACGTCCTCGATCGTCGTCGGGCCGCCGTTGATCACCAGGTTCGGCGGGTGCTCGAACTCGGCGAGCGTCGCGACGTCGACCTTCCACCAGCCGTGCTCACGCGAGGGCAGGTGCCGGGTCGAGCTGAACACCTTGAGCTCGTTGCGCTCCTCGGCGAAGTAGAACCGGTCGGTCTTGCCGGTCTCCAGGTCGAGCGGGACGAACACCTCGCACCGGATCAGCCCGATGAGCAGCAGCTCCCGGGTCAGCCAGCCGACGCTGCCGAACGACAGCAGCGTCTCGAGGGTGTTCTCCGGCTTCGGGTAGCCGCGGCGGATCGGCCCGGCCTTGTACTCGGGGTTTTCGCGCTCTTCGCCGGTCTGGTTGCCGTCGGCGTCGACCTTCACCCAGCCCGCGACGGCCTGCAGCGGCACGCCCAGCTCGCCGAGCCCGGCCTTCACGTACTCGGGGTCGACGACCTCGCGCCAGTTCTCCTGGCCGGGGAACGCCACCGGCACCGACAGCCCGCCGGGGTGCGGGTGCGCCTGGCGCAGCTCGCCGTCCGGCTCGCGGACGACGACCGACGGCGGCGGGAAGATCTCCTTCTCCGGCCGGCCCTCGTCGAGGAACGCGATGGTGTTGTAGGGCACCGACCAGCCCTCGGGGATGCGCAGCACCTTCTCGGTGTCCACCCGCAAGCCCGCGGGACCGGAGACGTCCGGGCCGTGCACCGCGCGCAGCCACTGGCCGACCTTGGCAATCGCTTCCGCCGCTTCCACCTACTCGATCCTCTCCAGGCTTCCGTCGGACTCGTGCTCGGCGATCGTCTTCGGCAGCACGAAGGCCACCGCGCCACCCGGCAGGTTCGCCCACGGAACCGTGATGCCGGTGATCACGTGCAGCGGGCGTCTCAGCCGGTAGCTCCGCCGTTCCCGCTCACGTTCGAGTGGCAGCGACGTCGTGGCGAACCGTACCTCCCCGTGGTGGACCAGGTTGCCGGGTTCCTCGCCGAAGCGCAGGACGACCGTACCCGCCACCAGCCGGGTGATGCGCTTGTTGCGGAGCAGGGTGAGGGGAGGCTCACCCGGCGCCGGGTGGACCGGCCAGTCGTCGAGCTCCCGGGCCGTCTCCAACGGGGTTTCGTGGCCGGCGGTCATCCGGGCGGGGTGCAGCAGCAACGCGCCGAGCAGCTGCTGGGCGGCGTCTTCGAGCCGGTCGAAGTACTTCGGCTCGCGCGGCTTCCCGCCGGCGTACGCGGCGACCTCCCAGCCGTCCGGGGTGAAGTTGAGGCACCACGTGCCGTCGGCCCGGCCGCCGACGCGGTAGGCCTCCGGCCAGACGCCGTGCTCGCCGAGCCGCTGCACCAGCACGATCAGCAGCTCTTCGTCGGCGAGCTTCGGGTTCGGCGTCGTCTCCAGCTCCGCGGCGACGTCCCCGTTCGTCGTCTTGACGTCGGCGCGGCTCGGCTTCGGCCGCGGCTCGCCCCGCAGGTCGGCCGCGGCGGTCCGGCGCACCAGCGGCTCGACGTACGGCGGCTGGAAGTGGTGCCGCCGGATGTGCGCCACGAGGTCCGGTTCCGGCGGAACGCCGGCTTCGGCCAGCCGGTCGGCCACCGACGACGGCCAGATCCAGGCGCCGTCGGTGTGGAAGCGCACGTCGTCGTCTTCGTGCACGACGGCTTCGCGTTCGAGGTACTGCAGCACGAGCGGCACCTCGGTGTCGGTCAGCGGCGGCCGTTCGACGTCCGGGCCGCCGACGTCCGCGTGCCGGAACACCACACCCAGCGGTAGCTGCGCGCGCAGCCGCCACCAGTCCGGGATGTGCTCGTCGGCGCGCGGGAACGCGGCGAGCTCGTCGGGGTAGGCGGTGGCGGGCGGCGGGTCCGTCCACACCGGATCGTCGTCGAGCGCGAAGTCGAAGTCGAAGGTGCCGTCCGGGTTGAGCGTGAACCGAGCCTGCAGCCACGTGCCGCGGCCCTCGGCGGCCATCCCCTTGCGCAGCTCGGAGAACAGCTCGGCGACGGCGTCGGACGTCGCCGTGTTGTGGCCCTGGAGTTCGCGGTGCGCCCCGACCTGCCGGAAGTCGACGGCGGCCGGTCCGGCGGCGTCGGTCCGGAGGTCGCGGACGAGCTTTCCCAGCTGCACCAAGAGGGTGCGCTGGTCTTCGGGCGAAAGTCGATGTTCCACGTGAATCATTTCTCGAACACCGAGGTGAAGGTGAAGGTCGGGGCTTCGCCGGCGTCGCGGCGGGCGAACTCGTCCTCCCACATCTTGAAGGTGCGCCGGTACAGCGAGTCGATCAGCGCACGCTCTTCCTTGGTAATTCTGCGGCTGTCCTCTTCGGTGGCTGCCCAGATCGCGTCGATCGTCTGGTAAAGGGCGAAGATCGGCCCGTCACCGCGGAGGTAGTGGTGCCGCTCCTCCTCGGTCCGGATGACGAACCGTTCCCACGTGAGTTTCACGATCTCGGCTTCATGGCCGAGGAGCACGTCCGGGACGTGGTCCGGCTGTTCCTCGAAGGCGCCGGTCTGCCAGTTCAGGATCCGACCGGTCAACCCGCCGTCGGGCGTGCTGTCGACCACGTACGTGTGGGCGTAGTACTCGAAGTAGGACGGCGTCTGGACCATTAGAGACTCCCCTGCAGCGCGTCCCAGAACAGCTCTCGTTCGCGCTTGATCAGCCCGTCGATCAGGGCTTGTTCCTCGGTGGTGAACTTCGCCCGGCCTTCGGCCTTCCGGAGTGCCTTGAGATCGCGCCGGACCTCGTAGAGCGAGTGCTCGTACGCCGAAACATCGTCGAGTGCCTTGACGTGCAGCCGCAACTCGGCGACGTGGCCGTCGATGCGCACGCTCATCTGCAGATCGCGGTAACCCGCCTCGGCGGGGTTCGCGAACCGGTCCTCGAACTTCACGATGTCCAGCTCGGGGTGTGCGGCTACGCGTTCGAGCGCGGCGTACGCGTCCTGCACCCGCTCGAACTGGATCATCGCGCCGGCCAGGTCGATCAGCTGGGACGCGTCACCTTCGTAGCCGGCGATCTTGTCCATCGCACGACCGATCGACTTGGGACCGGGCCGGAAACCCGGGGTTCCCCCGGTTTCCTCGGCCAGCGGCGGCAGAGTCCGCTCGAGAACCGCCTGTGCGCGGGCCGCCTCTTCGTAGCGGTGCCCGAGGTATTCGCGCGTGTAGGCCTCGTCGCCACGCATCGCGGGATCGAACGGGGCCTGCAGCCGATCGGTCGGCCGGTGCCGCCTCGCGTCATCGGTCACCTCGTCGGCGACCTGCTGCTGTTCCGCGGTGAGCGGGGTCGGCTCCGCGTCCGGCCCAACCGGGTCGGCGTCCGGGTCCGGGTGGTGCACCTCGTGCACGGCGTCGGCCAGGATCGGGATGGCCTCGTCGTGCACCAGCAGGCTGGCGATCGTCTCCGGCTTGCGCAGCAGCGAGCGCGTCAGGAACTCGTTGGCCGGGTCGTGGAGGAGTTCGACTAGCTCCGGGTGCTCGGCCAGCCGCGTCCGGACGAACTCGCCGACCGGCCCGAGGTTCTGCGGGTTCCCCTCGTGGTCCTTGACGACGAGGTCGGTGGTGGCGCTGTCGAGTGCTTCGGCGACCCGCGGCTGGGCGAGGAGGTCGTCGAGCCGGCTTTGCGGGGCACTCCCGTAGCCGCCGTGGTCACCTTCGATGTGCTCGGTCTGGACGTGTTCCGTACCGGGCGTGCCGACGTGCAGCAGCTTGATGTCCTTCGGCGGCTGCGGCAGGTGCATGAGGTCGCCGGACTGCGGGTCGATGAACGCGACGCCTTCGCGGGTGTGCACGACCATCGCGACGTGCCCGTACTCGGCGCCGTTCGAGCCCTCGTACTTCACCGCGACGACGGCGTGGTGGTCGACGGGCAGGTCCCGCATCTCGCGGATGACGTCGTCGTAGCTGCCGCGCGCGGAGAACGTCTCGCCGAAGCGGCCCTCGATGTGCTCGAGCGTGCCGCGCGTGCCCATCTCGTGGAAGGGGATCGGCTCGGCCGTCGCGCTGCCGCCGTGCAGCCGGTCCCAGTACGCGCCGGGGCCGCGGGTGCAGTTGGACAGGTAGCCGTTCTCGAGCGCGCCCGGCTCGTGGAAGCCCGGGTTGACCTCGCGCAGGTGCGGGTGGCGGTCCTGGACGTAGGCCGCGCGCTCGCTCGGCGTCGTCCCGCCGGCGTGGATGGCCGGTTCGGCGGGTGGGTTCGTCGAGCGGGCGATCCGCGAGTAGTCCGGTCCGGGTTCGGGGACGGGCAGCGGTTCGGCGGGGGTGTCGACGGCGTCGTGGACCGTCGGGTGCTCGGGCGGCGGTGCGACGTGGTCGGGCTCGTTGAGGCCGCCGAGGCGTTCCATCAGCGAGGCCTGCCGGCGCCGTTCGAACTCGGCGGCGTTGTGGTCGTTCTCGGCGCGGCGCTCGGCCATCTTCCGCTGCGCGGCCTCGGGGTCGAGGTAGCGCGGGTGGCCGGGGCCGATCTCCTCGGCCTCGATGACCCACTTGCGGCGGCCGTCGGGCGTGATTTCGAGACGCCGTTCGTGCACGAGCAACTGCGTCCCGGGCGGCGACAGCGACTCGCGCTCGGACGGGTTTTCGGCGAGCTTCGAGATGTCGCGGAGGTTGTCCGAGCGGACGTGCAGCTCGACGTCGTCGCCGAACTTGCTGGTCGAGAACTCGTCGGTCTTGATGGAAGCGCTGGAGAACGCGGGCTCGACGACCACGTCCCCCGGGTGGTACGGCCCGGCGACGAGCTCGGCGAGCCGCGGGTCGCCCCCGACGTCGAAGGCGCGGACGGACTCGCCGGACGTGCGCGGAACCTGGTTGAGGCCGTCGGTGATGGCGCGGGCGTTGGCCTGCGCGAGGTCGAAGCCGGGGTGGCCGGGGCCGCGGCGGAGGGCCTCGTTGACGTTGTAGGCGTACTCGCCTCGGGTGTAGCCGTGCACCGCGACGGCGGCGTCGTCGGTCAGCGGCAGCCTGGCGGCGTCCCGGCGAGCCAGCGCGCGGTCGTGGATGTCCTGGTAGATGCCCTCGTCGCCGACCGCGCGGCGGATGCTCTCGTGGTCGGCCGGCGTCCCGCGGTGCTCGCCGTCGAAGAGGTAGCCCTCGTCGTGCGGCAGGCGTTCCGTCGTCGGGCTCAGGCGGTCGCCGATGCTTTCCTGGCGGCCGAGGGGCAGTTCGCGGATGGCGGTGGCGTCGTGCGGCAGCTCGGCGAGCCGCCCGGTGACGGGATCGGCGAAGAGGACCCCGTGTTCGGTGTGCACGGCGGCGACCAGCTGTTCGTGTCCCCCGTGTTCGAAGGAGACGGCGGACCGCGCGCCGACGGGACGTTCGTGGAGGTCGCTCGCGACGTCGTCGAAGCTGTTTCGCGTGCGCCACGGCCCGTCGAGCGGTTCGCCGCGAGCCGGCCCGGCGACGAGGTCCTCACCGTTCATCCGCCGGTCGAAGGCGGTCATGGACTCGGCGGAGTTGGTCCGGAAGCCGTGTTCGCCCGGGATGTAGTGGTTGCGGGTGTTGACGGCGGCGAGCTCGGGAACGGCGTCGCGGATCAGGCGGGCGTGCTGCTGCGGCGTCTCGACGGATCCGGCGTGGAGAACGGGCGTCCCACCCGGCGTCAGCGGTTGGGCGAGCTGCGACCAGCCACCTTCGGGAGCAGTCGTGGCCGGCGCGGGCTTTTCCGCGGGTGGCGGCGCGTCTTCGTCGCCGCCGAGCAGCTTGAAGAGGTCGTTGGTCGGCCTGAGGTGGGGGTGTTCGGCGTAGAACTGCTCGAGTTCGGCGTCGGCTTCGCGCTGGAACCGTTCCTCGTCGGCGCGTTCCTGGGCCCGCCGCTCCTCGATGGCTTCGTGCGAGTCGTCGCGGAACCGCGGATCACCAGGCGCGACCTCTTCGGCGTGCACGATCCACTGCGGCTTGTCCCGGGCCCCGGGCTCGTTCTTGAAGTCCGGGTGCTCGGGATGCCCCGGCCCCATCTCGACGCGGGTGATTTCGAACTGCGACCCGGCCTTGAAGAGGACCTCGCGCTCGCGCCCGATGCTGGCCATCGACTCGACGTCCCGGCCGGTCTTGGACTCGATCCGCATCTCGACCTCACCGGCGAAGGTGCTTCGCGGGTGCTCCGAGTCGACCTTCGACGAGCTGAGGAAGGAGGGCTCGGTGATGTGCGCGCCTTCGTGGAACCGCCCGAGGAAGGCTTGGAGCCGCGAGGGATCACCGTGGAAGTCAACGCGCCGCGAGACGGTCCCGACGTGCGGCGGAAGCTCGTTGAGCCCGGAGACGAGCGCGCCGGCTTGCGGAGCGAGGTCGAGCAGTTCGGGACCACCGAACCGCAGAGCGTGGTTGAGCGGCCCGACCATTTCCTGGCGCGTGTAGGCGTGCACGGCGAAGGCGCCATCTTCGGACATGCCGGGGTGGAACTCGTCCCGCTTGGCGAGCGCCTCGCGGCGGACCTGTTCGTGCCGCCACTCGCCGGTTTCCGGGCTTTGCCGCCCGGAGTCCATGAAAGTGTCCTCGATCCGCTTGGTTCCGGCGGGATCGTCGGTGCGGAAGGCGGGGTCGTCGAGGTAGGGCTCGTGGGGGGTTTGGCCGGGTTGGCCGTATTGGTCGTCGGAGTGAGGCTGCTCGGGCTCGCCGTGGTGTTCGGCGGGTTCCTGGGCACCGTGCTGCTGCTCGGCGGCGGGCTGTTGCTCTGCAGGCCGTTCGGGCTCGGCGGTTTGCTCGGTGCCAGGGCGCGGTTCGGCGTGCTGCTCGGCAGCGGAGTGCTGTTCCGCGGGCCGCTCGTGCTCGGTACCGGGCTGCCGCTCGGCCGCGGGTCGCTGCTCAGCCGTCTGTCCAGGCGCATGCTCACCGGCGCGCTCCACCGCCGGCTCACGCTCTCCCGCAGCGGCCGGCCGGCCCTGCTCACCAGCCACCGGCCGGTCCTGAACGGGCGGCTCAACAGACCGCGGCGGATCAAACGGACTCTGCGTCGCGCGGCCAGGATGCTCCACCGGCGGCTCGAACCGCTGAGGCGGCCGAGCGAACCCCAACCGCGGATCAACCGGCGGCCGCCCACCCGGAGGCGGCGACGCAGGCGGCCGAGGACCCGGCCCCTGAGGCCCCCGAGTCTGATTCGGATGCCCAGCCGGCCGCTGCCCACCAGACACCGGCCCGCCAACAGGCGGCCGCTGCGCCGGCATCCGCCGAGGATCCTGCGCAAACCCCCCACCTTGCGGCGACGCGGAGTACCCACCCTGCGGCGGCCGCTGACCATGCATCGGCTGCCCGCCATGCGGAGCTTGCCCACCATGAACCGGACCATCCTGAGGCGCTTGCCCGCCGGGCGCGTGCCCACCGGCCGGCGCCTGCCCACCCTGCGGCAGCCCGCGATGCGGCGGCTGCCCACCATGCGGTGGCCGGCCCCCCGGCGCCGGCCCGCCCGGTGGCATTCCGCCATGTGGTGCTTGGCCACCTCGAGGCTGCCCGCCTTGCGAGAGGCCGTTGTTCGGCGGTTGGCCGCCCAGCGTCGGCCCACCTTGCGGATGCCCACCGTGTGGCGCTTGGCTGCCGTGGGACAGTCCGTTCTGCGGCTGCCCGCCTTGCGAGAAGCCGCTGGTCGACGGCTGGCCACCTTGTGCGGGCCCACCGTGGGGCGTTCCGCCGTGTGGTGTTTGGCCACTGCGAGGCTGCCCGCCCTGCGGCAGGCCGTTGTTCGGCGGCTGGCCACCCCGCGCCGGCCCGCCGTGCGGCGGTTGGTTGCCGTGGGGCAGTCCGTTCTGCGGCTGCCCACCGTGCGGCAGACCGCCGTTCGGTGGCTGGCCGCCTTGTGCCGGCCCGCCCGGTGGCATTCCGTTGTGCGGAGCTTGGCCACCCTGTAGCTGCCCACCGTGCCGCGGCTGACCGATCTGCCCACCGTGAGGCGGCTGGCCACCCTGCGGCGCCGGACCGCCGTGCGGCTGACCGCCGCGGAACGGCTGGCCGCCCTGCTGGGCCCGGCCGTCCCTCGACGGGCCGCCGGGCGATTGCGCTCCCTGACGGCCGCCCATCTGCTGGGGCGGCACCCGTCGCGGTTGGTCGAGCGGTTGCTGCCCGCCCGTGCGAGGTCCTGCGGCGGGCATTCCTGCTGGTGGTGGCGGTGCGAACCCGCCCGCAGGCGGAGCCTGCGGCCCCGACGGTCCGTTCTGGAACGGTGCCGGTCCCCCGTCCGCCGCGAACGGCTGGCTCGTGCCCCCGGTGAAGCCCGCCGCTCCGACGTTGTCCGTGGGGCGTCCGCCCGTCTGGCGTTCCGGGCCAAAGCCCGGCGGGGCCATGCCGTAGCCGCCGTTCGACGGTCCGCCCATCGGCCGGCTCGGTGCCGGACCCTCGGCTGCCGCCCGCGCCTCGGGCTGCTGCTGGACCTGTTCCGAACTCGAGCGTGGCCCGTTGGACTCGGTGGACCGCGGCTCGACCGTCTGATGCTCCGGCCCCCGGCTCGGCGCGCTCTCCACCCGCGACGCCGAAGCCTCGCTGCGCGCTTGCGGCGGCTCTTCACCCCGAGACTCAGGCGCAGCCGGCGACTCCCGCCGCGGTTCCGCACCCCGCGACTCCGGTTCCGGAGAAGCCTCTCGCCGAGGTTCCTCACTCCGCGACTCGGCCGCGGAGGTCTCTCGCGGCGCCTCGGGCTCAGATGAACGCTCGCTCCGCGACTCAGGCGCCGAAGACGCCTCCTGCCGCGACTCCGGCGCAGAGGAACTCTCGCCCCGCGGCTCCGGCTCAGACGAGCCCTCACCCCGCGACTCCGGTTCCGGAGAAGCCTCTCGCCGAGGTTCCTCACTCCGCGACTCGCCCGCGGAGATCTCTCGCCGCGACTCGGGTTCAGAGGAGCTTCGCGCCTCGGGCTCGGATGAACGCTCGCTCCGCGACTCAGGCGCCGAAGACGGCTCCCGCCGCGACTCCGGCGCAGAGGAACCTTCCCCACGTGACTCAGGCGCCGAAGCCGACTCCCGCCGCGACTCCGGCTCGGACGAGCTTTCCCCACGCGATCCTGGCTCGGAGGAACTCTCGCCCCGCGACTCCGGCGCAGAGGAGCCCTCCTCACGCGCCTCGGGCTCAGAAGAACCCTCACCTCGCGACTCAGACTCCGAACCCCCACCGGCATCCCGAGGAATGTTCGCCTCGTGAACCGAGTGCATCTGCTCCTTGGCGCCCCCGACAGCCCCGCCCGCAGCCCCACTGGAAGCCCCGGTCAGCAATTGCTCCGGCGTCAAAGACCCCAAATCCCCAGTAACCGCCGCCTGCCCAACGGTCTGAGCAACCCCCTCAACCGCCCCCCGAGCCCCCGCCCGCAGAGCCGCATCCGCGACCTGCCCGCCGGCAGAATGCGAAAGCCCCTCGGTGGCCCCCCGCCCGATCGACCCCGAAGCGGCACCAACCACGCCGCCGACAGCACCGGAAATCGCCGCGTCCGAGGTCTTCGACCAGTCCCAGCTCTGCCGATCCCCCTTGGCCATCTGCAGACCCTGGATGCCCGCGTCCATCCCCAGGTTGATGGCCTCGTTCTTGAGGACCTCCATGCCGATCTTCTTCAGGCCCTGCTTGAGCAGCTTCTCCAGCAGCTCCTTCGCGATCTGCTTGAACCCCTGCTGCGCCAGCTTCTCGAGCAGCTGCCGGAACAGCATCTGCACGGTCATCCGCGTCGCGACCTGGGCCGGCGCGATGCCCGCCGTCGAGCCGCCGAACGTCACCGCTGCCGCCGCGATCATCGCCGCTATCTGGGCCGCCAGGACGATCAGCGAAATGATGATCATGTACTTCGTGTACTCGACGTCCAACGCCGTCTGGTCACACGAATCGCCCAGGGCCTTGGCCGCGTCCGCCAGCTGCTTGAAGTACGCCTCGTCGCCCTCGACGAACTTCTTCCACTGCTCCACGAACGCGTCCGCGCCGTCGCCCGTCCAGTTGTCGCGAACTCCTGACGCCGCCTGATTACCCGTCTCGGAAACCGGTCCGATCGCCGACGACGCCGTGTGCCACGCGTCGCGCAACGCCCGCAGCTTGGTCTCGTCGCCCTCCGGCCAGCTCTCGCCGACCACGATCGGCAGCAGCCACTTGACCGCGTCGGGCATCTCCATACCCACGGGTCATTGCCCCTTGCTGAGCTGCGAAGTCACGTCGTCTTCAGTGCCTGACAGCGCCTTCATCGACTTCGCGACGTTCTGCTGCACGCCCCGCAACCCCTGCACGAGGTTGGTGAAGCCCTCAACCGCCCCCTGCGAACCGGGCACGTAGTCCTTCGCGAACTCCTTGCCCGAATCGTCGCCGCCCCAGCACTCGCCTTGTGCGTCGAGGGCGCCTTGCAACGTCTTCAGCGCGCTGTCCAGCGCGTCCGCCGCCGTGGTGAAACCGTTCGAAGCGCGCAGGACGGCGTCGGGTTCCGCGGTGAACCCGGAGCCCCCTTCGGGCATCAGTCGCCCCTCGTCATCCAGGACGACGGCGGCTCCTCGTCCTCGTCACGCGGCGGGCGGACGCGCTTGGGAGCCGGCTTGGGTGCGGGCACGGGCGGCGGCACGGCCTCGTTGCGCAGGATCGAGCCACCTTCTTCGAACGGCGCAGGTGCGGGCGCGGGCGCCGGCGTCTCGACGAACTCGGGGATCTGCGGCACCAGCCCGGCCAGCGACGGCGCGCCTTCGACGAGGTCCGCGAGGTCGGGCAGGCCTTCGGTGATCGGCGCCATCAAGTCGGCGATCTTCTGCTTGACCTGCAGGGTTCCCTGACGCACTACGGTCTGGACGGTGTTCGCGAGCTGCGCGGGTGTCGTGCGTTCGAACGCGGTCGGCGCGATCTCGAGCTTCGCGAGGTTGCCGCCGGCGTCGATCGTGGCGCGGACCAGGCCGTCGGGGGAACTCACCTGCGCGGTGGTCTGGGCCGCCGCGGACTGGGCGTCCCGCAGCTGTGCCGTCTGCCGCTCGAAGTTCTCCAGGAGCGTGTCCACCTGGTCCTTCATCGCGGCATTGCGTGCTTCGAGCCGTGCACGGTCGTCGCCCGCGGTGGTCACAGGTGCCCCCGGTGTCCCTCGAACCTACTAATGACTTGCCGTCACCCTAATGCCAATGGAGCAGTCATCGTGACCGGTTCGGGTGTTTGCCTCAGCGAATCGCGCGGCGTCGCGCCAGCACGTACCCGGCGCCGCCGACCAGGTAGCAGACGGTCGCCGCGATCAACAGGCCCGACGAACGGCCGTCGTCCGGGACGACGAGCGCGCCCAGCGATACCGCCGCCACCTGGGTGATGTTGAACAGCGTGTCGTACAGCGCGAAGACCCGGCCGCGGGCTTCGTCGGCGACGTCGAGCTGGATCGACGAATCGACGCACAGCTTCAGCACCTGGCCCGCGCCGGTGATGACGAACGACGCGAGCAGCGCCAGCGGCAGCACCATCGGCAGGCCCAGCGCGGACTGCGCGATCGCGGCGAGCAGCAGCGAACCGAGTACCGCGCGCAGCCGTCCGAACCTCCGGAGGAGCCGCGCGGTCAGCAAGCCGGCGATCAGGATGCCGGCCCCGGCGAGCGCGGCCATCTGCCCGAGCCCGGGCAGGCCGGCGCGGAAGAGCCCGTGGTCGGTGAAGTAGTTCCGCATCAACAGGACCGTGACCAGCAGCGACACCCCGAACGACGCCCGGTGCGCGAACAGCGCGATGAACCCGGCCGTGACGCTGGGGGCCCGCCACGCGTGCCGGGCACCGTCGGCCAGCCCGCGGGCGACGGCCAGCACGGGGTTCGTCGGCTCGTCGACGACCGTCGGCCCGAGCACCCCGCGCGCGAAACCGCGGGCGATGAACGCCGAGACGAGGGTGCCGAGCACCGCGAACGCCGTGGCCTCGGCCGATCCGACGTCGTTGCTGCCGAACACCGCTCTCAGGCCGATCGCGCAGCCGCCGCCGATGACCGCCATGAACGAGCCGAGCGTCGTGGCGAACGCGTTCGCCGTCACGACGCTCTCTTCTTCGACGACGTGCGGCAGCGACGCCGATAGCCCGGAGCCGATGAAGCGCGAGATCCCCTCCGCGGCCAGGGCCAGCGAAAACAGGCCGAGACCACCGAATCCGAATCCGACGGCGGCGGCCGCGGCGACGATCGCCAGCCCGCGCAGGAGGTTCGCGAAGATCAGCACGCGCCGGCGGTCCCAGCGGTCCAGCAACGCACCCGCGAAGGGGCCGACGACGGAGTACGGCAGGAGCAGCGCGGCGAACCCGCCCGCGATGGCCAGCGGATCGGCGGCGCGCTCGGGGTTGAACAGCACGGCTCCGGCGAGGCCGGCGCGGAAGACGCCGTCGCCCCAGCTGGCGGCGAAGCGCGTGAAGAGCAGCCGGCGGAAGTCGGGGTCCTTGAGCAGCTCGCGCGGCCCTCGTCGCGTTGTCGCCGTCCGCTCGCTGATCGTCACGAAGCCAGGGTAAAGGGTGGCCGACGCACTAAGGTCGCCTCTCGGCGGCTATGCGCAGTGTGGCTCCAGCCGGACTGGTATTCCACAAAGGCGGTTCTTCAGTGAGCCCGGGGGACACGGAGTGCGCCGGCCACATGTTTCAAACGAGGCTGCTGGGGCGATTGTTCCCGAGCCGAAGTAATTCGCCGGGCCAAGGGTGGGATCATGGGTCGCGTGCCAGCGGACGCCGAGGTTGAACCGGGAACGCTCCTGGTCGCCGCCCCCACGATGGTCGACCCCAACTTCAAGCGGACCGTCGTGTTCGTCATCGATCACCGCGACGAGGGCACCCTCGGTGTCGTCCTGAACCGGCCGAGCGACGTCGCCGTGCACGACGTGCTGCCGAACTGGGGCGGGCACGTCGCCGAGCCGCAGGCCGTGTTCGTCGGCGGGCCGGTCGAGAAGAAGACCGCGCTCTGCCTGGCCGCGCTGCGCACCGGCGAGACGGCGGCGAGCGTGCCTGGCGTGATCGCGGTACGCGGGCCGGTCGCGCTGGTCGACCTGGACACCGACCCCGAGGTGCTGGTGCCGAAGGTCCGCGGCGTGCGCGTCTTCGCCGGGTACGCGGGCTGGGACTCCGGTCAGCTGGCCGGCGAGATCGAGCGCGACGACTGGGTCATCGTGCCCGCGCTGCCGAGCGACATCCTGGCCTCACCGAGCGGCGACCTGTGGAGCCAGGTGCTGCGCCGCCAGGGCATCCCGCTCGCGCTGCTGGCCACCCACCCGGGCGACCTCCAGCGGAACTAGGCGTCTTCCTTCTTGAAGACGCCGCAGCCACCGGCGCCGCACGCGCAGCCGCTGCACCCGGCAGGCGCCGCCGGAGCCGGCGCGGGCACGGTCAGCGCCGCCCGGTTGCCGAGCACGCCCCCGCCCATGACCAGCACCAGCATCGCGAGCACGCCCGCGAGCGCGGCCGAGACGAGACCGGCGGTCGTCGGCATGGCGAGCCCCGCGAGCCCGGTGAGCACGGAGATCGCGCCCCCGGCCATCGTCGGCAGCCCCGCGACGCGGTTGGCCAGCTTGAACGCCTCTTCGCTGCGCAGCGCGGCTTGCGTGCGCACCCCGGTGCCGCCCTCGCGCGTCAAGCGCTCGCGGAACCCGAGGAACCCACCAAAACCGACGAGCAGACCCAGCACGACCGGAACCAGCGCGATAGCGAACACGGGTCAAGGATAAGCGTGACGTCCCGGCAACCTGCCGGATACCCTGGTCGACTGTGCTACAGGCCATGTCACCGCGTGTACTGCCCACCGTCCTGACCGCTGCCCTGATCGGGGGAATCCTCGCCGCGACGCCGGCGAGTGCCACCGAGAGTCACCAGCGCCCCGTCCGGCTGCTCGGCGAGCAGATCGTCCCGAACTCCCTGCAGTTCCAGGGCACGACGGTCGGCGGCCTGTCCAGCATCGACTACGACCCGCGGACCGGCGGTTACGCGCTGATCTGCGACGACCGGTCCGCGATCAACCCCGCCCGCTTCTACACGGCGACCTTCCCGGTGTCCGCGCACGGCGTCGGCCCGGTCACCCTCACCGGCACGAAGCCGCTGCTGCGTCCCGACGGCACGCCGTACCCGCCGCTCACCCAGAACGACCCGGCGAAGCCGCAGAACGAGCAGACGATCGATCCCGAAGAGCTGCGCGTCGACCCGTGGACCGGCGACTACTACTGGTCGCAGGAGGGCGAGCGGACGGCGACGACGTTGATCGACCCGTCGATCCGCGAGGCGCGCCGCGACGGAAAATACGTCCGCGACCTGCCGATCCCCGCGAACGAGAAGATGACGCCGACCACCGGGCCGCGGCAGAACCTCGTCCTCGAGGGCATCACGTTCGCGGGCTTCGGCGCGCTGATCGCCAGCGACGTCGAAGGCCCGCTGCTGCAGGACGGCCCGGAGTCGACCCGCACGACCGGCGGCGTCTCCCGGATCACGCTGCAGGGCCGCTACGGCCCGGTGCTGGCGCAGTACGCCTACCCGCAGGAGCCGATTTTCGCGTCACCGGTACCCGATGGCGCGTTCGCGACCACCGGCGTCTCCTCGATGCTGGCCGTCGACCAGGCCGACCCGACGAAGTTCCTGATGATGGAGCGCTCGTTCGTCACCGGCGTCGGCAACAAGGTACGCGTCTACGAGATCGACACGAAGGGCGCGACGAACGTCCTGAACGTCAAGTCCCTGGCCGAGGCCAAGAACGTCAAGCCGGTGAAGAAGCGGTTCCTCTTCGACGCGGCCGACCTCGGGTTGTCTACTGTGGACAACCTGGAGGGCATGACCTGGGGCCCGAAGCTGCCGAACGGCGAGCGCAGCTTGATCTTGGTCAGCGACAACAACTTCTCCGCCACCCAGGTCACCCAGTTCGTCGCACTGGCGGTCCCCTCCGAACGGCTTTGACCAGCAAGTTACGATGTGTACATGAACACGGCTCGGCTGCTCCTTAGCCTGCCGCGCTGACCGGGCCCGGCTCGGCCGGCGCGGCGACCCCTCATGCCCTGGTGGCTGAGGGGTCGAGTTGTTTCTGGAGTAGGTCGATACGCGAAGGATGACGGCGATGACTGAGGCGACAGGGACCGACGTCCCGGCGCACCGCTACACGGCCGCGCTGGCGGGTCAGATCGAGCAGCGCTGGCAGGACCACTGGGCCGACCAGGGCACCTTCCACGCGCCGAACCCCGTCGGGCCGCTCGCCGTCGAGGGGCAGCCGGTGCCCAGCGACAAGCTGTTCGTCCAGGACATGTTCCCGTACCCGTCGGGCTCCGGCCTGCACGTCGGGCACCCGCTGGGCTTCATCAGCACCGACGTCTTCGCCCGGTACCACCGGATGATCGGGCGCAACGTGCTGCACACGATGGGCTTCGACGCGTTCGGCCTGCCGGCCGAGCAGTACGCGGTCCAGACCGGGCAGCACCCGCGCAAGACGACCGAGGAGAACATCCGGACCTACCTGCGTCAGATCCGGCGCCTGGGCCTGGGCCACGACGAACGCCGTCGCATCTCCACGATCGACCCCGAGTACTACCGCTGGACCCAGTGGATCTTCCTGCGGATCTTCAACTCCTGGTACGACACCGATGCGGGCAAGGCGCGGCCGATCGCCGAGCTGGAAGCCGCGTTCGCCGACGGCTCGCGTGCGGTGCCGGGCGGCAAGGACTGGGCGTCGCTGAGCGCGGCCGAGCGCAAGACGGTCATCGACGACCACCGGCTGGTGTACATCTCCGAAGCGCCGGTCAACTGGTGCCCGGGCTTGGGCACGGTGCTGTCGAACGAAGAGGTCACCGCCGACGGCCGCAGCGAGCGCGGCAACTTCCCCGTCTTCCGCCGCAACCTGCGGCAGTGGATGATGCGGATCACCGCGTACGCCGACCGGCTGGTCGACGACCTGGACCTGCTGGACTGGCCGGAGAAGGTCAAGTCCATGCAGCGGAACTGGATCGGACGCTCGCACGGCGCACGGGTCACGTTCAAGTCCGGTGACGACGGCATCGAGGTCTTCACGACCCGGCCGGACACGCTGTTCGGCGCCACCTACATGGTGCTGGCGCCGGAACACCCGCTGGTCGACAAGCTGACGACCTCCGCGTGGCCCGCCGATGTCGATTCTCGCTGGACCGGTGGCGCGGCGACGCCCGCCGAGGCGATCAAGGAGTACCGCGTCGCGGCGTCGCGGAAGTCCGAGCTGGACCGGCAGGAGAACAAGGAGAAGACCGGCGTCTTCACCGGCGCGTACGCGACGAACCCGGTGAACGACAAGCAGATCCCGATCTTCGTCGCCGACTACGTGCTGATGGGTTACGGCACCGGCGCGATCATGGCCGTGCCCGGCCAGGACGTCCGCGACTGGGAGTTCGCCGAGAAGTTCGGGCTGGACATCGTCCGGACCGTGCAGCCCTCGGAGGGCTTCGACGGCAAGGCGTTCACCGGTGACGGCCCCGCGATCAATTCGGGCTTCCTGGACGGCATGGACGTCGCCGAAGCCAAGAAGACGATCATCGACTGGCTGGCCGAAAAGGGCGCCGGCACCGGAACCGTGCAGTACAAGCTGCGCGACTGGCTGTTCTCGCGGCAGCGCTACTGGGGCGAGCCGTTCCCGGTGGTCTACGACGAGGCCGGTGAAGTCCACGCCGTGCCCGAGTCGATGCTGCCGATCGAGCTGCCCGAGGTCGCCGACTACTCACCGGTGACGTTCGACCCGGAGGACCGCGACTCGATGCCGTCGTCGCCGCTGGCGCGCGCGACGGACTGGGTCGAGGTCGAGCTGGACCTGGGCGACGGCGTCAAGAAGTACCGCCGGGACATCAACACGATGCCGAACTGGGCGGGTTCCTGCTGGTACCAGCTGCGCTACCTGGACCCGACGAACAGCGAAACGTTCTGCGCGCCGGAAAACGAGCAGTACTGGATGGGCCCGCGCCCGGGCGAGTACGGCGCGGACGACACGGGCGGCGTCGACCTGTACGTCGGCGGCGTCGAGCACGCGGTGCTGCACCTGCTGTACTCGCGGTTCTGGCACAAGGTGCTGTTCGACCTGGGGCACGTGACGTCCAAGGAGCCGTACCGGAAGCTGTTCAACCAGGGCTACATCGAGGCGTACGCGTACACGGACGCGCGCGGCGTCTACGTCCCGGCCGAGCAGGTCGTGGAGCGCGACGGGAAGTACTTCTTCAACGACGAAGAGGTCACCCAGGAGTACGGCAAGATGGGCAAGAGCCTGAAGAACGTCGTCACGCCGGACGAGATGGCCGAGAACTACGGCGCCGACACGTTCCGGTTCTACGAGATGGCGATGGGCCCGCTGGCCATGTCGCGCCCGTGGGCGACGAAGGACGTCGTGGGCGCGCACCGGTTCCTGCAGCGGCTGTGGCGCCTGGTCGTCGACGAGACGTCCGGCGAGCTGCGAGTGTCCACTGAGGACGCTTCGGAGGCGGACCGCAAGGCGCTGCACCGCACCATTTCCGGCGTCCGCGAGGACTACGCGGAGATGCGGTTCAACACGGCCGGCGCGAAGCTGATCGAGCTGAACAACCACGTCACGAAGGTGTACGGCGCGGCCGCGTCGACGCCGCGCGAGCTGGCCGAGCCGCTGGTGCTGATGCTGGCGCCGCTGGCCCCGCACCTGGCGGAGGAGCTGTGGCACCGGCTGGGCCACGCGGACTCGCTGGTGCAGGGGCCGTTCCCGGTGGTGGACGAGAAGTACCTGGTCGAGGACTCCGTCGAGTACCCGATCCAGGTCAACGGCAAGGTCCGCTCGAGGGTCACGGTTTCGGCTTCCGCGTCTTCCGATGAGGTTCAGGCTGCGGCGCTGGCTGACGAGAAGGTCGCGGCCATGGTCGGCGGCGGCTCGCCGCGCAAGGTGATCGTGGTGCCGGGCCGGCTGGTCAACATCGTCCTGTAGCGCGCTGTCCGAAAGCTGCCGGTGGTTTCCCCGGGTTCTCGATTTGATTGAGCAGTCAACGAAAACGGCTCGATCGAAGGAGAACCGGGGATGACCCTCGACGGCAAGGTGGCGCTGGTGACGGGCGGTAGCCGCGGCATCGGCGCGGCCACGGCACTGCGGCTCGCCGAGGACGGCGCCGACGTCGCGCTGACGTACGTGAAAAACGGGGCGCGGGCGGCCGAGGTGGTCGACCGGATCAAGAACCTCGGCCGGCGCGCGCTGGCGATCCAAGCGGATTCGGCGGACGCCGCGGCGGTTTCGGCCGCCGTTTCGGCTGTGGTGGCGGAGTTCGGCCGGCTGGACGTGCTGGTGAACAACGCGGGCGTCGGCTTCGTGGGCGCGTTCGACGAAACCTCGCTGGAAGACGTCGACCGCGTGCTGGCGGTGAACGTCCGCGGCGTGTTCGCGGCGACGCAGGCCGCGGCTGGCGTGTTGTCGGACGGCGGCCGCGTGATCACGATCGGCAGCTGCGTCACGGACCGCGTGCCCGGCCCGGGCATGGCGCTGTACGCGACGAGCAAGGCGGCGATGGTGGGCCTGACCAAGGCGTTGGCGCGCGAACTGGGGTCGCGCGGCATCACGGTCAACCTGGTCCACCCGGGCCCGACGGACACGGACATGAACCCGGCCGACGGGCCGTACGCGGCCGACCAGCGCGCTCTCACGGCGTTCGACCGCTACGGGAACCCGGCCGAAGTGGCCGCGGCGGTGGCGTACCTGGCGTCACCCGGCGCCGAGTACGTGACGGCGGCGGTGCTGTCGGTGGACGGCGGCCACGCGGCCTAACCGGAGTAGAGCCCGATCTCCCGGGCGAGGTCGATGAGCATCGCCTCGAACAGGACGTCCGGCTTGGACATGGGGATCGGGTAGTTGCCGAAGACCTCGAGCGTGACGTGCCCGTAGAGCCGGGCCCAGAACTGGATCATCAGGTACGTCACGCCGAGGTCGAGCTTCTCCACCGGAACGTCGTGGTCGGACTCGGAGAGCACGGCGCTCAGCGACTCCTGGAAGGTCGTGAAGTCGTCCCGAAGCTCATCGGGCACGCTGCTGGCGGACGGCAGCACGATGTCGGTCCGCGCGAGCACCCGCCCGGCGGCGGCGAGGAAGATCCGCCCGAACGGCTCGTCGACCCGGCTCAGCGCACTCCCGGCCGCCGAGCCCACACCCCCGGTCGGGGACGCGAAGACGAGCGTGAATTCCTTCGTGTGGGTGAGCGCCCAGCGCCGGAAACCCTTGCAGATGGCGAACAGCTGCAGCATGCCGTCATCGGGCAGCTCGGCGATCTCTTCGGCGAGGTCGTCCGCCAGATCGGCGCAGACGTCCAGCCGCAGGTTCTCGACGAGATCGTCCCGCGATTCGTAGTACCGGTAGAGAGCGGGCGCGGTGATCCCCAGCTCCCGCGCGATGGCGCGCAGAGTGACCGCCTCCGGCCCCTGCTCGACGAGCAGTTTCCGGGCGGTCCGCCGGATGTCCTGTTCGGTAGCCGCACGCGCGCGACCCCTCCGCGTGGGGTGGCTCATCCGAACAGTCTAGGTGCTTACTACGACAAGTCTTGCATTAACGCGATGTCAGCCGTAACGAAAAGGCGCAGCTCAGGCGCGCGCCTTGAGGTTGGTCAACACCGCGTCAGCCACTTCGGGCGCAGCGTCGAAGCAGTCCTTGCCTTCGGCCGCGGACTTGTCGCCGAGCGTCAACCCTGTCGAAAACGCCAGCTTGTCCGTCACGCCGACGACGATGACGCAAGCACGCTTGTCCTCGGTGTTCGTGTAGGCAACGGCCGGAAATCCTTGGATCGCGTCGAGCGGTTGCCAGCGCGCGGCCTGGGGCTGCACGTTCTGGTAGGCCAGCCCGATTCCCTGGTCGGACTTCGTCTGGTAGGCGACCGTGATGCCCGCTCCCGACCCGGAAGCACTGCTCCACTGGCACATCGGGCCGAGCTGGGTGTCGCTGGGCTTGGTCGGAGTCGACTGCCCGAGGAAGTGCGTGACCTGGCTGCTGGTGAGAGCGCTGTCGCACGGACTGCCGTCGAGTGCGGTCGCCGGGAGGGGACTCGGCACGGTCGGCACGTCGCCGGCGGCCGAAGTGGTGCTCGAAGTTGCGCTCGTGGTGGTGGCCGGGGCTTTGGGAGTGCCGGTGCACGCGGATACCAGCAAGCCTCCGGCCGTGATCGCGGCCATGATCGTGATGGATCGCTTCGTCATTCGAGAGCCCCGCTCGTCTTGTTCGTGTCGCTCGCCGCCTGCTGGTCGGCCGCCTCGACCATCCCGAGTGCCTTCTGCAGGCGCGTGATCAGCTCGGACAGATAGTTGTACTGGTAGTCGAGATGGCCCTGGTAGTAACGCCCGGACTCGTTGACGCCGTTCGGACCGACGACAGCAGCCGTGCTGGCCGGCTCCTGGGCGGGCGGTGTCGCCTGCGACAGCACCTGCGCGGCGTCGCGCTGCTGCTGAATCGAAATTCGCACGTCCATCGCCTTCTTGAGCATCGCCCGCATCTCCGAGCTGCTCATCGCGAACCCTTGCCCACCGGCCTGCGGTGCCGCACCGGTCAGGTCCGTCGCCCAGAAGCTGACCCCGCTGAAGATCGAGCCCGTCATCGTCCTCCCCCTAACCCGTTCAGGGTCGCGTACAGCGCATCCGTCAGCGCACCCCGGGTCCCCGGCTGGAAGCTGACCATCCGCTCGCGCCCCGGGTACACGTACGTCAGCACCCGCCCGGCCCCAGCCACGTCCACTGCCGTGATCGGCGCGCTGCGAGAACCCCGGTTCACGGCGTAGCACTGGTGCAACCCCGTCCGCCGCGCCGCCATCAGCCGACGCGCCCACGGCAGCGGATCCCGCCCCCGGTCGAGGGTCGGGTCGTCGAGGTCGTAAGACTCCTCCACCGCCCGGCCGGAGAACCGCGCCTCCGGAATCGACACCGGCGAAATCCGCGCCGGCGGCACCGGCGGCAGCACGTCCACCAGCGACTCCGCGATCCGCGACGGCTCCACGACGTCGATCCGGACCGTGTCGTCCTTCCGGATGAGCCGGAGCGCGTCCGGCCCGGACGCGGACACGAGCACCGCGCCCGACTCGTCCGCTTCGATGTCGCCCAGCCACGCCGTGAACTGGTGCGCGCCCTTCGCCAGGACGCGCAGGACGTCGCGGAACTCCCGCGTCAACGTGCCACCCGCCGCGAGGCGCAGCGAGGCCAGGACGTCGAGGACCTGCGTGTCGAGCCGCTTGCGGGTCTCATCACCGAGCCACAGGTTGTCGGCGCCGAGGACCGCCGGCGGTGGGCCGTGCCGCTCCCACTCCCACGCGGTGAGCAGGGCGGCCTTGGGCAGGAAGATCACAGCCCGATCACCGGGGGCACCGTGCGCTCGTCGGGGCCGCCGAAGATGCTCTCCGGATCCGCCTCCACCAGGTACGACGCGCGCTGGTGCTCCGCGTCCTCCTCGCCTTTGCCGCCCTTGGCGCCCTGGCCCATGCCGCCCATCCCCGGCGAGCCCGGCTTGCCCGCCGCGCCGCCGCGGACTCCGCCGGCCGCGCCCGGACGTTCTTCGCCGGGGAGGCCGGCTCCGGTCGCCGAACCAGGGCCGCGCGCGCCCGATCCCGGGCCGCTGCCCGAGCCGCTGCCGCCGCTCGTGCCGGACGACGAGCCCAGCCCGAATCCGCCGCTACCAGGGCCGAAGCCCGGCCCGAACCCGCCTGAGGGGCCTGAGCCGGGGCCGAACCCACCCGGTCCCGTCCCCGGCGGCTGGTAGCCCGGCGGGTACTGCGTCGACGGCGGCACGTAGCTCTGCGCGCGAACGCTGTCGTCCACGCCGGACGTGTGCGAACCCGGCGGCGTGACCTGCCCAGGCGGCGTGACCTGGCCCGGAGGAGGAGGTGGCGGCGGCACGACCGGCGGGTGGACCGCCGGCGGCGGCTGGACCTGGGCCCCGATCGACCGGTCGTCGTCGCCACCGGTCGTCGTCCGCTTCCGAGGTGGTGGTTCGACGGGCTTCTTCGGGTCCTGCACCGTGAAGTCGCCGCCGGTGTACTCGCGGAGCTGGCCGTAGTCGATCGTCCGGGCCGCGGTGTTCGAGCTGGACTGCTGCGAGTACGCGTTGTACCGCTCGACGTTCTCCTGGGCCTTCTGGTTGTACTGGTTGATCTTGTCTTCGGTGTCGGTGTCCCACGGCGTCGCGACGTCCCAGGCGCTGCGCGTCGGCGGCTGGTCGGTGACGTCCGGGTGCAGCGAGTTCTTCATCTGGTGGAACTGGTCGATCTGCGTCTGGGCCAGCGTCGAGTTGCGGTCCAGCGTCGTGGACGCCGAGGTCGCCGACGCCGTCAGCGGCTGGAGCCGCTCGCGCGCCGCGTCCGACGCGCCGCCCGTCCACGCGGACTCGAGCCCCGAAGTCAGCTCGCGCGTGCCCTGCTCGAGCCGGCGCTGGTACTCCGACTGGTCGACGCCCGCCTGGTGCACCTTCTGCAGCGACTCGGTCCCGGGACCGGTCATCACGGCGTGCACCAGCTGACCGGGTGACAACCCGGCAGCCTGCGGGTTCGCCGCCCCGGTACCGGTCTGCGAGCCGACATAAGCGCCCGCGACCGCGCCGGGAATCCCGCCCGCGAGCAGGCCGACACCCGCGCCGGTCAAGACGTTGCCGAGCCGCTCACCACCCGACTGAACGGCGTGCGCGATCTCCGACCCGACGTGCTTGGCAGCGTCGAGCATGTCACCGAACAACCCCACCGAACCGCGCTCCCCTCGCGTTCGATCTCCCCTCTTGCGTCACGGACAATACCGCACCGGTTACCGGCTGTGCGAAGAACGGACCAGGTCAGGCGACCGGAACGTCGCGAACACCTGCCCGGCTGCCCGGACGGGTGGGGAAATCCCGAACCCTCCGGAAACTGTCGGACCGGTGTGCCACACTCGGTCGCCGTACGGCTACTGACGTGAACGGGGAGGTTCGCGTGTCGAACCCTGAGCAATTGCTGGCGAGCTTCGACGCCAAGATCGCCGAGGCCAAGCAGCGTGGCGACCGCATGCAAGCCGAGATGGCGACGGTCTCCGTGGCCGAGCGCAGCCAGGACGGCCAGATCGCGGTCAAGGTCAACCACCTCGGCAACCTCGTCAGCCTGGAGATCGGGCACGCGGTGCGCGACAAGGCGAACCTCGCCGACGAAATTCTGCGAACCGTCCAGCGCGCGCAGAGCAAGCTGGCCGGGGCCGTGCAGGCCGGGATGCCGTCGATCGCGGGCACCGACACCATGAACGAGCTGGTCCAGCAGCTCCACCGCGAATTCCCGGAGCCGGAGCCGCAGGGTTTCGTGGACGGCGGCCACGCGGCACCCGCGAACGAGGGGGCGCGTTTCATCGCCGAGGAAGAGCCGCCGGCGCAGCCGAAGCCGAAACCCGCGCCGCCGCGTCCCAAACCCGAACCGGGCGCCGACGACGACTACTTCAGCGACGGCGACTACCTGCGCTGACCAGGACGACGAGGGAGGGGAACACCGTGAACAACCCGCAGGCGGACATCCGGATCAAGCCGGAGCAGTTGCTGTCCCACGCGAAGAAGCTCGAACCGTTCGTCGACCGGTTCGCGAAGACGCTGGACGCGGCGGCCCAGGTCGTCGACCCGATGGCGTTCGGTCTCATCGGCCAGGCCTGCGGCCTCGGCGCGCTGTGCGGGGTCGCCCAGACGCTGGGGAGCGACTCCATCGGCCACGCGAAGAACGTGGCCCAAGAGCAGATCGACCGCGTGCGCACCTGGTCCCAGCACGTCGACTGGCGCGAGCAGGACGTCAAGGCGAGCTTGGAAGGCATCCACCTTGACTGAGAACGCGTTGGTGACGGCAGCCAAGAAGAAGGTCGACGAAGGGTCTTCGGCGCTCGAAGGCGCCGGGATGGCGCAGGACTTCTGGGACGCGGCGACGAAAGCGGCCGACGGTGACTGGACCGAAGGCCTGCTCAACCTCGGCTTCGGTGCCATGGGCGTGATGGACTTCCTCCGTGACCCGATCGCCGGCCTGGCCGGCATGGGACTCGGCTGGCTGATCGAGCACGTCGAGTTCCTGCGCGCCCCGCTCGACTGGGTGACCGGGAACCAGGAACAGCTCGACGTCATGCAGGAGACGTGGAGCGGCATCAGCGACGAGATCGACGCCATCGCCAAAGACCTCCTGGAGACGGTGAAGGCCGACAGCGCGGAGTGGCAGGGCCAAGGTGCGGACGCCTACCGCGCGTTCACCGCCGAACTCGGCGACATGTACTCCAGCGTCGCGGGTGGCGCGAAGGCCGTCTCCGTCCTGATCGACGTCTGCAAGAGCATCCTGAACGTCGTGCGCAGCGTGCTGCGGGACCTGCTCACCGAGTGCATCGGCAAGCTGATCAGCATCCTCATGCGGTATCCCGGCCCCGCCGCGCCGGCCGGCCTGGCCGGTGAAGGCACGGCCGAGATCGTCAGTTGCGGTACGCGGATGTCGGAGTGGCTCCAGAAGCTCATGCGGGCCTTCCAGAAGGGCATCAGCCAGTTCAACCACCTCAGCGGGCTCTTCCGAACCGTCGGCCAGAAGCTGCTCGCCGCACTGCGGGACGCGGCGCACGCGGCGCCGGGCGTCTTCAAGGACGGGCTGAAGGAGCTGCCCAAGGCGCTCGGTGAAGAAGCCGGCAAGGAAGCGGGCAAGAAGACCGCGGGCGCCTACGACGAAGCGGACAAGAACTACCGCGAGAACCACTACAACGAGAAGAAGCCCGCGGCCGCCGAACCGGTCTTCCAGCAGCAGGGTGGCCAGCGCATCTCCGGGTCGATCTGACGCCGTGGTGTCGACGACTCCCGGCGAGCCGGAAACGGCCGTGGTGCGGGTCCGGTTGCCGATCCACAACCCGCCGGCCGAACTGAGGACGGCCGTCGGGTGCATGGCGGTTTTCGGACTCGTGCTCGCGGTCGCGGCGGGCCTGCTGGCCTGGGTGCGTCGCGGCGATCCGGTCATGTACCTGGTCGCGCCCGCGCTCGGTCTGCTGGCCGTGCTGTGCTTCTGCGCCAAGCCGATCCTGGGGCGCTACATCCGCCGGCACGGCGGAATGGTGACGGCGCGGGTCGAGTTCGGCCCCGACGGGTTCCGGCAGCCGCTCGAAGACAAGACGACGCTCGTCCTGCCCTGGGACGACGTCCGGCGGTTCGTCTTCCGTGAAGGGCAGCCGGGCGGTCGGGTCGCGCTCGCCGTTTCCCTCGTCGACGACGAGGCGATCCGCAATCTCAACCCCGACTGCCGGCACAAGTCCGACGACGGCTTCATCTTGTCCTCGGCGTTGGCCTGGGAAGAAGCCGAAAAGGCCTTGGCGGCGATCGAGCGGTACCGCCCCGGCCTCGGGCGGTGGAACTCCAAGGACGTCCGGCGCGGCGGCTTCGGCGTGCCGAACCCGGTGCGGCGGCTGGTCAAACGCTGGAGTGCGGACCAGACGCGCACGCTCGTCCGCGCCGAGCAAAGTTCCGCCGGCCGATTGTTCTTCCTGTGGGCGGCGTGGCTGGCCGTCATCGCCGACTTCGTGGCGCCGGCCTTCTACGACATCCCTCCGGGCATCCCGCTGCCGGTCGCCCTGGCGACCTGGGTGTTGCTCTACCTGACGCGCTACCGGGGCGACTTCGGCGAATTCGCCGTGACCGCCGACGCGATCACGTGGCGTCCCAAGGAAGGCGACCCGGTCCGGGTGCGGCGCACCGACCTCGTCCGGCTGACCGCTGAGCCCTCTGCGAAGAAGGCCACGCGCCACTACGTCTCGGTCCACGCGATCCTCCGTCGCGGTGAGGATCGGCAGTTGGCGGCGCGAGTTTCGCCGGGCGCGGCCAAAAACGTGCTGCGGCTGGTGACCCCGTGAACGACAGCGTCGTCGTCTCGCGGACGGAGGGCCGGTACTGGATTCTCGCGGCGGTGCTGCTCCTCGTCGCCGGCGGATTCGTGTGGCTGGCCCTGGCTTCGACGCAGCGGGGCGCGGCCGTCGCGGGCTGGGTTTTCGGCGGTGCCTTCGGGCTGTTCGGGCTGAACCTGGTCCGGCGTTCGGTGCGCAAGCCAGTCCGGAACGAGCTGATCGTCAACGCGACCGGCGTCTCGCGGGTGATCGGCGGCGTCGTCTGGGCCCTGCGGTGGGACGAACTGGCCGCCGCGTCGGTCGTCGAGAGCGGGCAGAAGCGCGAGCGTCATCAGGTCGTGCTCAGCCCGGCTTGGAGCGATTTCGAAAGCCATCACCGGAGCCTGATCCGCATCGGCGGTGGTGACTTCCTGGTGGCTGGGATCGGGCTGTACGAGCGAGAAGTTCCGCGAGTGCGCGAGGCGCTGGCGAAGCACGTCGGCGTCCGGGTAGAGCGGGTCGCTCCGGTTCTCGCGCCATCACCGGTCACGGCCGCGGTGCCCGAGTGGATGCCGCCGCCGCTGCGGCTGCGGGAGGCGATGGCCGCTTACCAGCCGGACCGGTTCCGCGCCTTCACAGCCGAACTCGACGAGGCGACGGTGACCGCGTGACCGATCGCCGGGGGCCGCGCGTGAGGTTGGGGCGCCGCCGACGCCGATCACTCGGGGGGCTACGTGATCGGCGCCGGCGACATGATGCCCTCTCCGGCTTGCGCCGGCTGGGGCACCGTCATCACGTCTCGCGTGATGACGCACCTGGAGAGCGGGACCGGTCCGGGAAGTGACGGCCGGGGGACGGACATCCCCCGATCGAGTGACGGGCATCCGCTGCTCGCATGATTGTCGCACTCAACGCCGGATAAGTTACAAAAACCTTCACTTTCCTCTTCGGCACCCTTCCCGACCTGGTCGGACGGCTTTCGTGGGACAGTGCGGAGATGAACTCCGACGTGCTCGTTGTGGGATCCGCCAACGCCGACCTCGTCGTCGCCGTGGATCGGCGGCCGGCGGGTGGCGAGACTGTACTGGGTGGGGACACCGTCCTCGCACCCGGTGGCAAGGGAGCCAACACGGCCGTCGCGGCCGGGCGGCTCGGGGCGGACGTCGCGCTCCTCGGGGCCGTTGGCGACGATCCCTACGGGCGGCTGCTGCTCGACTCGCTGCGCGCCGCCGGGGTCGACACCGGGCTCGTCCGGACCAGCCAGCGGCCGACCGGCATCGCCTACATCACCGTCACCCCGGACGGCGAGAACTCCATCCTCGTCTCGCCCGGCGCCAATTCGAGCCTCGAACCCGGTGACGTCGACGCTGTCTACGACGGGGTCGAGATCATGGTCGCCTCGCTCGAGGTGCCGCTGCCGACCGTCGAACACGCCGTCGCGCGGGCCGCCGAAAAGGGTGTCAAAGTCCTGCTGAACCTGTCGCCGGCGGCCAAGCTCTCCCCCGAAACGCTCGCCAAGCTCGACGTCCTGCTGGTCAACGAGCACGAAGCCGCCTGGCTGACCGGGCCCGGCGCGGACTTCCGGAAGCTCCTCGACCTCGGGCCGAAGGCCGCCGTCGTCACGCTCGGGGCGGCGGGTGCGGTCGTCGTCGAACAGGACGCCACGGCCGAAGTGCGGTCGCCGCAGGTCGAGGCCGTCGACACCACCGGCGCCGGGGACGCCTTCGCGGGCGCGCTCGCCGCGTCGCTCGCCGACGGCGCGGACCTCGTCGCCGCGGCGAAACGCGCCGTGCGCGTCGCGGCCTTCAGCGTCACGCGGGCCGGCGCGCAGCCTTCCTACCCGACCGCCGCCGACCTGGGGGAATGATCGTCCGACGGCACGTGTTGCCCATCACATGGGCGATTCGTTCGGTTCGGCCTGGTGGCGCGGCTACGCCGCACAGCTGAGGGCGATCGCGGAGGCGCGGCGGCCCGACCACCTCGCGATCATGCCCCTCTCCGAGACCTTGCAGGCGCTCGGCAAGCAGACCGAGGTGGACGAAGGTGTCTACGACGTCCCGCTGGAAGGCGTCGTCGGGACGGTCGCCCGCGCCGGCGACTTCGACCGTGAGTTCCGGCCGCGCAACCGCGCGCTGCGCGACCGCTGGGAACGGCTGACGAACACGACCGCCGACCTCCCGCCGGTGCGGCTCGTACGCCTCTCCGACATGTTCTTCGTCGACGACGGCCACCACCGCGTCGCCATCGCCCGCGCCCGCGGGGCGACGACCATCCGCGCGCGGGTCCGCTGGATCAGCACCGTCGCCTGCGCGCTGCGCTGCCTGACGCTCGCCGACCTGCCGTCGAAGACCGCCGAGCGGATGTTCCTCGAGCGCGTTCCGCTGCCCGACGACGTCCGGCTCGGGCTCTGGCTCGACGACCCGGCCGACTGGTTCCGGCTCGCCGACTCGGCCGAGGCCTGGGGTTTCCGCCGTATGCTGGCCGGACGGCCGGTGCGCAGCCGCGGCGAACTGGCCGAAGCCTGGTGGCGCGAGGAGGTCCGGCCGGTGCTCGAACAGGTGCGTCAGCGAGGCTTGTGCCCGCCACCACGACATATCCAGACCTACTTGAGCTATGGTCTAGACCATGTCTGACTCTCTGTCCGGGGTCGCCGTCAGCCCCGGCCGTGCCAGTGGTCCCGTCGTCCGCGTCGCGGAGCCGCTCGGCGAGCCCGCCGCCACCCCGGCCCCGGCCGATCCCGCCGCCGAAGCCGCCCGGATCACGCCCGCCGCCGCGGTCGTCGCCGGGCGACTGGAGAAGCAGGCCGAGACGGCCACCGGCGAGGCCGCGACGATCCTCATCACCACCGCCGCGATGGCGGCCGACCCGGCGCTCGCGTCGCAGGCCGAAACGCTGGTGAAGACACAGGGGCTGCCCGCCGCGCGCGCCGTCTACCAGGCTGCCGAAGGCTTCGCCGAAGCGCTCGCCGCCGCGGGCGGGTACATGGCCGAACGCGTCCGCGACGTCCGCGACGTGCGCGACCGGCTGATCGCCGAGCTGCTCGGCATCGCGCCGCCGGGGGTGCCCGAGCTGGCGTCGCCGAGCGTGCTGGTCGCGCGCGACCTCGCCCCGGCCGACACCGCGGGCCTCGACCCGGCGAAGGTGCTCGCCCTGGTCACCGAAGAGGGCGGCCCGACGAGCCACACCGCGATCCTCGCGCGGGCGCTGGGCATCCCGGCCGTCGTCGCGGTGCGCGGCCTCCTGGCCCTGGACGCGCAAGCGCTTGCGGTCGACGGCGACGCGGGGACGGTCGAGGTCGCCGACCCGTCGGCGCCGGTCGTCACGGCGACGGTCGCGCAGCTCGCCGACTGGAACGGCACGGGCGAGACGTCCGACGGCCACCGCGTGAAGGTGTACGGCAACGTCGGCTCCCCGGCCGACGCGCAGGCCGCCGCCGACGCGGGCGCCGAGGGCGTCGGCCTCTTCCGCACCGAGTTCTGCTACCTGGACGCCTCGGACGAACCGTCGGTCGCCGAGCAGCGCGCCGCGTACACGGCGGTGCTGTCGCCGTTCCGCGGCAAGCCGGTCATCGTGCGGACGCTGGACGCGGGCGCCGACAAGCCGCTGGCGTTCCTCTCGCCGGAAGCCGAGCCGAACCCGGCGCTCGGCGTCCGCGGGCTGCGCGTGGCGTTCGACCGCCCCGAGGTGCTGGACCGCCAGCTCGAGGCGATCGCCGGCGCGGCGCAGGACTCCGGCGCCGAGGTCTCGGTGATGGCGCCGATGGTCGCCACGGTCGAGGAAGCCGCCTGGTTCGCCGAGCGCGTCCGCGCGGCGGGCATCGCGCGGGCGGGCGTGATGATCGAGATCCCGGCGGCGGCGCTGAGCGCCCGCGAGATCCTCGACGTCGTCGACTTCGTCTCGGTCGGCACCAACGACCTGGCCCAGTACACGTTCGCGGCCGACCGCCAGCTGGGCGCGGTCGCGAAGCTCAACGACCCGTGGCAGCCGGGGCTCCTGCGCCTGCTGAAGCTGATCGGCGACGCGGCCAAGGCGACGGGCAAGCCGGCGGGCGTGTGCGGCGAGGCGGCGGCGGACCCGCGGCTGGCGCTGGTCCTGACCGGCCTCGGCCTGACGAGCTTGTCGATGAACGCGCCGGCAGTGCGTTCGGTGGGCGCCAGCCTGGCATCGGCGACGCTCGCGGAGTGCGAGTCGCTGGCGGAGGCGGCGCTGGCGACCTCGGACCCGGCGGCGGCCCGCGCGGCGGCTCGCCCCTGACCGAAGGCGGCTGACCGAAGGCGGCTGACGGACGCGCGAGCGGCGGATTCCGGCCCGATCCGCCGCCCGATCCGCCGCCGCCCCCGGGGGTCCCCCCCACTTTCAGTCTATCGGTCGTGACCGACAGTGCCGGATTGTGCGAACCTGGATGTGCGGAGTTGTCCCCAATGCACGAGGGGTGTGGACAACCTGACTCAACACCGTGAAGGCCACCTCCGGCACGAGGTGGCCTTCACGGCTTTCCGGAGAAAATCCCGGCGGCTGTCGATTCCGGCCCGGCCCGCTCGACGAAGTGGTGAGAGCACCACCGAGCCGAGAGGACGCAGCCATGACCATCACCGCCGAAGCGCCGGCCGGAGCCCGAGCGGGCGCACCGGTCGAAACCGCCGGGCGCCGGGAGTGGATCGCGCTGGCCGTGCTGGCCCTGCCCACCCTGCTCGTCTCGCTCGACGTCTTCGTCCTCGTCCTCGCGCTGCCGAAGATCGCCGCCGGGTTGCACGCCGATGGCACCCAGCAGCTGTGGATCATGGACACCTACGGCTTCATGGTCGCCGGGTTCATGGTCACCATGGGGACCCTCGGGGACCGGATCGGGCGGCGGAAGCTGCTGCTCATCGGCGCCGCCGCCTTCAGGCTCGCCTCCGTCGGTGCCGCCTTCGCCACCAGTGCCGGGATGCTCATCGCCGCGCGGGCCGTGCTCGGGATCTCCGGTGCCACCCTCGCGCCCTCGACGCTCTCGCTCATCGGGACGCTCTTCAAGAACCCGCAGCAGCGCGCGCAGGCCATCGGGATCTGGGCCGGCTGCTTCACCGTCGGCGCCATCATCGGGCCGATGGTCGGCGGGCTGCTGCTAGAGCACTTCTGGTGGGGTTCGGTCTTCCTGCTCGGCGTCCCCGCGATGGTCCTGCTGCTGATCATCGGCCCGAAGCTGCTGCCCGAGTACCGCGACGAGCAGGCCGGCCGGCTCGACCTCCCCAGCGTCTTCCTCTCGCTCGCCGCGATCCTGCCCGCCGTCTACGGCGTCAAGGAGCTCGCCCGCGACGGCTTTCACCTGGTCCCGGCCACGGCACTGATCATCGGCCTGGCCGTCGGGTACGTCTTCTACAAGCGCCAACGCGCCCTGAAGGACCCGCTCGTCGACTTCAGCCTCTTCGCCGCGAAGGCCTTCCGCACCACGCTCGGCGGGATGCTGCTGTTCAGCATGCTCGGCGGCACCACGATGCTCTTCACCGCGCAGTTCCTGCAGGTCGCGCAGCACCTCTCGCCGGTCGGGGCCGCGTTCGGGCTGCTGCCCGGGATGGCCGCCTCCACCGTCAGCTTCCTCGCCGCGCCGCACCTCGCGCGCCGGGTCAAGACGAACGTCCTCATCGCCGGTGGGGTCGCCCTCGCCGCGGCCGGCATGGCGATCCTCGCCCTCGCCGACCCCGCGGCCGGGCCGGGGTGGCCCGCGTTCGGGTTCGCCGTGACGTCGCTGGGGGTCGGGCCGATGGTCGCGCTCGGGACCGATCTCGTCGTCGGGTCGGTTCCGGAGCGCAAGGCCGGTGCCGCCGCTTCGCTGGCCCAGACCGTCAACGAGTTCGGCTACGCCCTCGGCATCGCGACCGTCGGGACGCTGGGCAACGCCGTCGTCCACGCGCACGGCTTCGCCGCCGGCCTGCACGTCGTCGCCGGGCTCGCCGCCGTCGCGTTCGCCGCTCTCGTCTGGTTCGTCGCGCGCAACCTGCGGACCGCCTGAAAAGCGCGAAGGCCTCCCCGCCCGATGCCTGGGCGGGGAGGCCTTCTTGACGCCGGGGGCAGAGGGGCCCCGGCTAGCCGAACAACCCGCGCCGCGGGTGCCGGATGACCAGTGAACCGCCGTGGACCCGGCCGCTCAGCACGAACCGGGGGTTCCCCATGTGCCCGTTGCTGCGCGTCTTGTCCTCCAGCGACCCGAACTTGACGTCGGTGATCGAGTTGACGTCGACCGCCGCGTGCTCCGGGATGATGACCTCGACCGAACCCCACTTGGCGTCCAGCTCGATGTGCACCACCGGCGACTGGACCTGGGCCTCGGTGAAGTCGAGCTTCGTCGAGCCGTACTTGTTCCGCACGACCATCTCCGGCGGCACCACCCACGGCCCGCTGCGGACCAGCGACGAGTACTTCGCGTTCAGCTCGAACCGCCGGCCGGGCGAGAAGCCCGCCGTCGGCGAAGGTGCCGCGTACGACGGCGCAGCGGCCATCGCGGCCGCCGGGTGGTAAAGCCCGGCGAGGTCGGCCAGCACCGCGTTCAGCTCGCCGCGGGTCCGCGACGCCAGCGCGCGGTCGGTGCGCTCGGTGAACTCGTCCAGATCGATCATCCCGCGCCCGATCGCCTTCTGCAGGACCCCGACGACGTGCTCGCGCTCGTCGTCGGACACCCGGAGATCGCGCTCGCTCAACGGCTTGGTTTCGGTCACCGGTTCCGCCGCCGCGGTCTCTTCCTCGCCCATGCCCACGATGGTAGAACCGGATTTCACCAGGGAGATCGGGGGAAAACCCTGAACGGACCCGTATTCCGCGGCGCCGCGCTCGGCGCGGTCCTGATCCTGCTGTCCGGGTGCACGGGCGACCCGCCTCCGCCGCCACCGCCGAGCACCAGCGTCCCGGTCACCACGCCGACCGCCCTGCCGGAGGGACTCCAAGGCGTCCCGACGACCGGCGGCATCGGCATCACGGCCCTGCTCCCGACCACCGGCCCGACCCTGTTCGACGCCGACGGCGGCCCCGTCGCGACCCCGCCCGGCTACCCGGGGAACGACCTCGGGCTGAGCGTCGTGCGCGTCGGGAAGTCCGCCGTCCTGACCGCCTACCCGGCCGGCGCGACCAGCGACGACCCGTTCGAGATCCTCGTCTACACCGGCCCGTCGAGCCCGCCGCGGTCCCTCGGCCGCGCCTGGTCGGTGGCCCCGGCCGCCGACGGCGCGAGCGTGTGGGTCATCCGGCAGGACGCCCCCGACACCTGCCGGCTGCAGCGCGTGTCCCTGTCCGGCGGCGAGTTCGGCCACGGCCAGTCCGCCAGCTGCCGCACGCAGGTCCGCGTCGGCACCACGCGTGGCCTGCTGATCACCATCAACGCCGGCGCCGAGTCGACGGACGCCCTGATCGACCCGGAGTCCGGCCGCACGCTCCAGCAGGCGCCGCGCGTCTTCGGCGTCGCCGGTGACCGGATGCTGCTCGACGGACTGACCGAGCTCACCCTCGTCGACCTGCGGAACGGCAGCCGCAAGCAGCTCAGCCGGCCGGTCATCGCGCGGACGCCGACCGTGGTCCCGTCGCGCGACGGCAGCGTCTGGGCCGTCGACTTCGCCAACCCCGCCTACCGCGGCACGAGCACCCAGACCCGCGACCTCTGGCTGCTCTACCCGGACACGCTGACCTGGGAACACGCGGCGGCCATGCCGTTCATCACCGAGCACCTCAAGCGCGGCGGCGGGTTCGACTGGTCCGAAGACGGCGACCTCGTGCTCGCCGACGGCGTCCTCGCCGCGTGGCACCCCGGCGAACCCCAGTGGCGGCTGGGCAAGGCGGCGCTGCCGACGAGCCCCTGGTCGGGCTTCGCCGTGCTGCCGTAGCTACTCCTCGTCGAGGCCGTGCTCGATCGCGTACCGGGCGAGCTCGACGCGGTTGTGCAGCTGCAGCTTCCGCAGGGTCGACTGGACGTGGTTCTCCACCGTCCGGTGCGACAGCACGAGCCGCTCGGCGATCTGCCGCGCGGTCAGCCCCTTCGCGACCAGGCGCAGGACGTCGGTCTCGCGCTCGGTCAGGCGCGGCGGCTCCGCGCCTTCCGCCGGCGCGTCGGCCATCCGCCGGTACTCCCCGAGCACCAGCCCGGCCAGGCCCGCGGTGAACACCGGGTCGCCCGCCGCGGTCCGGTGCACGGCGTCCACGAGCTCCGCCGCCGAAGCCGACTTCACCAGGTAGCCGGACGCGCCGGCCTTCACCGCTTCCAGGACGTCCTTGTGCTCACCGCTCGCAGACAGCACCAGCACCTTCGTCGACGGCAGCGCCGACGTGATCTCGCGGGTCGCGTCCACCCCGGACGTACTGCCCAGGTTCAGGTCCATCAGCACGACGTCCGGCTGGACGGTCCGCGCGATGCGCAGCGCCGCGTCCGCGTCCGGTGCCGTCGCGCGGACGTCGAAGCCGTGCTCGGTCAGGTCGCGGGCCACCCCGTCGCGCCAGATCGGGTGGTCGTCGACCACCATCACGGAGATCCGCGGCTCGTCGCTCATCTCGCACCCCTCGTGCTCGGCACCCTGACCTCCCACTCCGTGCCCCGGCCGGGCCCGGTGTCGAGGGTCGCGCTCCCGCCGAGGTCGCGGACCCTCCCCCGGATGGATTCCACCACGCCGAGGTGGCCGGCCGCGGCCGCTCGCTCGAGAACGCCGTCCGGAATGCCCGGTCCGTCGTCGCGGACGCTGACCACGACCTCGCCGCCGAGGTCCTCCAGCAGCACCCACGCCTGTGCTTCGGGTCCCGCGTGCTTCTCGACGTTCGAGAGCGCTTCACGGGTGATGGCGACCAGTTCGCCGGTGACGTGGGCCGGCAGTTCGACGTCGTCCGCGGGGGTCGAGACCTGCACCGACGACGTCGCGAGCAGCTGCAACGCCGCGCGCAGGCTCGCCGTGCCGCGGTCGTTCGGCGCCAGAGGCTCGGTCGTCACCAGCGAGCGCAGCGCGATTTCCTGCTCACCCGCCAGTTTCGCCAGCTCGGCCGCTTCGCCGCCGACTTCGTTGCCGCGCTTGCGGACCCGGGCCAGCACCTGCAGCACGCTGTCGTGGATCGACCGCGCCAGCCGTTCCCGCTCGGCCGTCGCCGCTTCCTTGCGCAGCGCCTGCTCCAGCCGCGCCGCGGACCGGCGGCCCATCGTCGCGGCCATGCCGACCAGCAGGCCGGCCGCGGCGAGCAGGACGCCGTCGCGGGCGACGTCGAGGTCGAACTTCTCCCGGGCCAGCCCGGTCGCCACGCCGAGGACCAGCCCGGCCAGCACTCCGCCGCTCGCGCCGAAGCGCGCGCCCGCGGCGACCGGCGGCACGGCCGCCCACACCGTCGTGATGAGCGGGACGTTCAGCGCGAACTGCGCGTCGCTGAGCACCCACGGCGAAGTCAGCAGCAACGCGGTCGTGAGCACGAGGTCGAAGACGACCAGCGCCGGCGGCCGCGTCCGCTCGCGCAGGTAGAGGAAGCTGCTGACCACCGACCAGACGGCCATCACGCCGAGGATCGTCCAGGCCAGCCACTCGCGCTGGTAGTGCCCGCTCTGGACGATCACGGTGCCGCAGGCGAACGCCCAGGTGAGCAGGCGGAACGCGAGCACGCCACGCCACATGGGCGTGATCGGGTCCGGTGACCGCCCGGCGGTCACGGCTTGCGGTCGCGCTTCGGCGGCTTGGCCGTCGAGGAGTCGGCTTCCGCCTCGGAGACCGTCGCGATCTCGGCCTTCGGCCCGCCGGGTTCGGCGTCGTTCGGCTGCGCGGCCTGGTCCTTCAGGACGTCGACCTCGGCCGGGTCCGGGTTGGTCTCGTGCAGCAGCGACCGGACGCCGGCGTTGAGCACCGCCAGCAGCGGCACGGCCAGCAGCGCGCCGGCGATCCCGCCCGCGACCAGGCCCGCGGTGATGGCGAGCACCACGGCCAGCGGGTGCAGCTTCACCGCCCGCCCGAGCAGCAGCGGCTGCAGGATGTGGCTTTCCAGCTGCATCACGCCGATCACGATGGCCAGCACGATCACCGCGCCGATGAACCCGTTCGTCACCAGCGCGATCAGCACCGCGACCCCGCCGGTGATGACCGCGCCGATGATCGGGATGAACGCGCCGATGAACACCAGCGTCGCCAGCGGGATCACCAGCGGCACGCCCATGATCCACAGCCCGACGCCGATGCCGACGGCGTCGACGACGGCCACCGCGGCCGTCGCCCGCACGTAGCTGACCAGCGACGCGAACCCGCGGCGGCCGGCGACGTCGACGCGGTTGCGGACCCGGGCGGGCACCGCGCGCACGAGGAACGTCCAGATGCCGTCACCGCCGCTGAGGAAGAAGATCGTGATGAACAGCGTCAGCAGGAAGCCGGTGAGGATCTCGCCGACGGTGCTCGCCGTCGTCAGCGCGGTCGTCGTGATGGACGCCTGGTTGTTCTGGATGAACCCGATCGCCTGGTTGATGAAGTCCTGGATCTGCTCCTGGCGCAGGTGCGGCGGCCCGTTGAGCAGCCACTCCTTGATCTGGTTGAGGCTGTCGTTCAGCTGCTGCTGCAGCTGGGGCAGGCCGGAGGAGAACTGCGTGATGACGAACGTCAGCAGGCCGCCCAGCACCGCCAGCCCGGCGATCAGCACGATCGCCGTCGCCAGCCCGCGCGGGAACTTCACCGCCACCAGCTTCTGCACCGCGGGCGCGAGCAGCGCGGACAGCAGCAGGGCGATCGACAGCGGGATGATGACGACGGACAGGTAGCCGATCACCCAGACCACCGCGTACAGCGCGGCGACCACGACGATGAACCGCCACGCCAGCGCCGCGCTGATGCGCAGGCCCCGGGGGATCAGCCCGGTGATGTCCTCGTGCTCCGGCAGGAACGGGTCTTCGCGTCGCGCGTGGCTCACCGGCTCACCGTACTGGCAACACCGCCCGATTCGGCCGCTTTCCGCGGGCCGAGTCCGACACGCTCGGCTGCCAGGGGGGATCACCCGTTGTCAAGGCCGGTTGCACGCTGTGTTCTTCACACGATGGGGGCATCAAGTCGTGTCGAGGATGCGAGCCGCGTCGCGGATTTGATTAGGTCGGTTCCGCAACGGCAATCGCCGAACGATCACCCGGTTTCGAAGGAGACGCACCTGTGGTGGACCACGCGACGAACGAGGGGCAGGGCGCCAAGCGCGCCGGCCGCTTCGTCTCGCGTGCGCTGCTCGTGCTCGGTGGTGCCGTGGCCGGCACCGCCGCCGCGTGGCTCGTCTCCGGTGCGGTCGCCTCCGCGGACACCGTCGAGGTGGGCACCGCCCCGATCACCGAGGCCGCCACCGGCAGCGTCGGCGACGTGAACGCCGGCGCGACCGACGCGGCGAGCGACGTCTCCGGCTCGAACTGCCACCAGGACGCCACGGCGTGGAGCGACCCGTGCGCCCGCGTCCTCGGGCACGAGGTCTCCGACCGCGTCGGCGACTCGGTCTCGGACTTCGCCGAGGACGCCGTCGTCAGCCCGGCGCACCGCACCCTCGGCGCGGTCGAGCACATCGTCCGCAAGCCGCAGGACACCCGCGAGGTCCTGGAGCGGACCTTCACCCCCGAGCCGGCCCACGACGTGTGGCAGCTGCTCGACCCGGCCGGGCACGGCGACCTGGTGGCGCTCCCGGGGCTCTCCCCGGTCGAGCAGCAGCCGGTGACCACGACCGCCGGCCAGGCCACGGACCCGGTCGCCGTCTCGACCGTCCAGCTCCCCGCCGCACTGCGAGCCGCGCTCGCGATGCCGACGGGTTCCCAGCACGACGACGGCACCGGTGGCACGGGCGATACCCGTGACTCCCACCGCGACCTGCCGTCCCCGCTGACCCCGGCGCAGCTTCCGGTCGCGCCGTTCGTCCCCACCGCCCCGGGTGGCAGCACTGCCCCCGGTGGTCACCTCGACGGCCTCAACTTCGGTGTCCCGTTCTGGACGACCGAAGCCGTCGACTCCGCCGTCGCGGCCATGAGCCGCGCCGGCCTGCGCACCACGATGCGCACCCCGGGCGAGCAGCCCGGCGTCACTCCTGACTGAACACCTCCCTTCACGGGTAGCTGACGCGCCCGAGTCCGTCCGCAGCTGACGGCTCTTCCGCGTTCGCCGACATCCCGTGACACGGCGGTGCGCTTTGTCGCGCCCGCAGATAGTCCTTCCCCCTCTGGTGCGGCTCGGACGCCATCCCCCTTTCGACGAGCGCACCCCCATAAGCCCGCAAGGGAACCCGAAATAAAGGAGAAAAACCCCATGCAGACGTGGGCAAAGCGCGGACTCCAGACCGCACTTGTCACGGGTGGGTTGCTGATGCTGGGCACCGGCATCGCCTCGGCTGACGAGAACGTCAACCCCGACACCCCTGCCTCGCCGCTCGACCTGAACGTCACGGTTCCGATCCAGGAAGCCAACAACGCGGTCGGCACCCCCTTCGGCCAGCTGGACCTGCCCGCCGGGCAGACGGAGCTGAGCGCCAAGCCGGTCACGCAGGCCGCGAACCAGGCTGCCCAGCAGTTCGACGACGCGAGCCCGATCAACCAGAGCACCCTCGGCGGCAAGTTCACGCCGAGCCACAACAACCTCAAGGGCAACAAGGTCACCGGCGACGTCGTCGTCCCGATCCAGATCGTGGACAACGCGGTCGGGGTGCTCGGCGACGCGACCGTCCAGGGTGGCAACCACACCCAGACCTGGGACCACAACCAGGACATCGCGACGACCGGCAAGGACTCGAGCCTCGCGGGCAACGCGGTCGCCCTCGACTGGGCGCTCCCCGTCCAGATCGCCGGGAACGGCGGCGGTGTCGCCGGCGGCACCGGGCGGGTGACCGGTGGCTCGGCCAGCCAGAGCGCGACCGAGACCGGTGACGTCGACACCAGCGGCGACGGCTCCTCCCTCTCCGGCAACATCGTGGCCGGCCAGTTCGCCACCCCGGTGCAGGTGACCGGCAACGCGGCTTCGTACCTGCTCGGCAACGGGCAGAGCCACGGCTACACCGCCGACACCGTCGCGACCTCCGGCGGCTCGCTGCTCAGCTCCGGCGACCAGGCCAGCGGCTCCGGCAACGTGGTCGGCGCGCCGATCGCCCTGCCGGTCAAGTTCAACTGCAACTCGGGCGCCGTGTGGGGCTCGCTGTCGAACTCCGACGGCTGCACCACCTCGGCCGACGCCACCGCCGGGGACACCCGCCAGGGCAGCCTGGGCATCCCGACCTACCTCGAGACGTCCGGCAACGACTCGTTCCTGTCCGGCAACGGCGGGGCGGCCTCGCTGTCCCCGATCGCGAACGTCGCGGGTGTCGCGGGCTCGTGGATCGGCAACGCCACGGCGGGCATCCCCGACGCCGGCAGCTCCTCCAGCACGGTCGACTCGGGTGGCTTCGTCAAGACCGCCGGCGACAACGCCAGCGGCTCGGGCAACGTCCTGAACCCGTCGGTCGCGCTGCCGGTCGAGGCCTTCGGCATCGGTGGCACCTACATCGGCCAGGCCAACGCCGCGCACGACAACACCACCGACGCCAACGCGGGCAACGGCAGCTACACCAAGGGCAACGGCTCCGTCCTCGGCGGCAACATCGTCAACACCCAGGCCGCGGGCGCGCCCGAGGTCTTCGGCATCGGCGGCAGCCACATCGGCAACGCGTCCGGCTCGGCGACCGAGGACAAGACGGTCACCGCCGGGGCGTACGACGGCACGCAGGGCAACGACTCGTCCGGCTCGGGCAACGTCGTGCAGGTGCCGGTCGGCCTGCCCGCCGAGGTCTTCGGCGTGGGCGGCTCCTTCATCGGCCAGGGCTCCGGCTCGGCCGACGAGACCAAGGTCGTCTCCGGCGGCGGCGGTGGCAGCACCCACGACGACAACGGCTTCCTGAGCTCGAACCTGGGCACCGTGCCGGCGTCGCTGCCGGTGCAGGTCGCCAACATCGGCGGCGCGTTCGTCGGCCAGGGCCACGGCAAGGGCTCGACCGACACGACGTCCAACGCGGGCGGCGACGTCACGGCGAACGGCCCCGCCGGCGCCGGCGCCGGCAACATCATCGAGGCCCCGGTCTCGCTCCCGGTGCTGGCCGCCGGCAGCGGTGCCGCCCTCGCGGGCATCGGCACCGGTGAGAACGACAACATCACCGACTCCTCGGCCGGTGGGGACGCCCTCACCGACGGCCAGGACGGTGCGCTGGCCGGCAACATCGTGAAGGCCCCGGTCGCGGGTGTCGCGCAGGTCTTCAGCGACGGCGTCGCGGGTGCGGCCCTGGGCCACGGCCTGGGCACCAGCGACACCATGTCGCAGGCGGGCGGCGACGCCACCACCAACGGTGACGGTGGCGCCGTGGCCGGCAACATCGTCGGCGCGGACGCGCTGCCGGTCGCGCAGGTCTTCGGGGACGCCGTCAGCGCGGCGGGTGTCGCCACCGGCACCGGCATCAACACGACGTCCGTGCAGAACGCGGGCGACGACACCACCTCGGGTGTCGAGGGTGCCATCTCCGGCAACATCCTCGACATCCCGGCCACGGCGATCGCGCAGCTGTTCGGCGACGCGGTGACTGTGGGCGGCGTCGCGCACGCCATCGGCGACAACTCGCTGACCACGCAGAACGGCGGCGAGCCGGTCACCGAGGGTGACGGGTCGGCCCTGTCGGGGTACAACTTCTACCACGACATCGTGGCGCCGGTGCAGATCTTCGGCGTGCCCATCGAGCTGCTCGGGGTCGCGACCGCCGAAGCGACCGACATGACGAGCATCAACGAGGACGAGGACGCCATCGCGTTCCCGGTCGAGGGCTCCGAGCTGGCCGCCGACGAGCTGCCCTCGCTGGCCGCGCTGCGCAGTGGCCTGCCGGCCCAGGGCCTGCCCTCGCTGGACGGGCTGACCGGCAAGCTGCCGATCGCCGGTCTGCCGACGCAGGGCCTGCCGTCGCTGACGGGCCTGACCGGCAAGCTGCCGGTCGCCGGGCTGCCGGCCCAGGGCCTGCCCTCGGTGGACGGGCTGACCGGCAAGCTGCCGACCGCCGGGCTGCCGGCCCAGGGCCTGCCCTCGGTGGACGGGCTGACCAGCAAGCTGCCGACCGCCGGGCTGCCCACCCAGGGCCTGCCCGCGCTGCCGGTCGCCGCGCCCCTCGGCACCGAGCGGGCCGACCTGCCGACCGGTGGGGGCAACCCGCTGGCCGGGCTGACCAAGCTGGCGCAGCTGCCGGCCGCGGGTGGCCTCAACGGCGCCCCGGCGCTGCCGAAGGCGGGCCTGCCCACCCCCGCGGCGCTGCCCGTGGTGAACGGCCTGCCCGGCCACACCCAGCGTGCGGACCTGCCGGTCGCCGCCCTCCCGGTGACCCCGGCGCTGCCGGTCGCCCTCCCGGTGACCCCGGCCCTGCCCGCGGCCCCGGCGCTGCCGGCCGCCCCGGCCCTGCCGGTGAACGCCAAGCTGCCGGTGCTGGACAGCGCGGCCCCGGCCGCGCAGGTCCCGGCGATGTCGGGCCTGGACTCCACCGGCTTCCTCGGGAAGCTGCTGGGCCTGGTGAAGCGCAAGTAGTTCGGTGACGCCGGGTGAGGTTCAGCCAGAACCCGCCCGGCCCCCCAACCCCGGCAGGTGTTCCACCGCGCCGCGAGGTTTCCTCGCACGGAGCACCTGCCGATCGATGGAACGCTCCTTCCCTGGAGACGGCGAGCCCCAGGAACCGATCAGGTTCCTGGGGCTCGTTCGTGTTCCGGGGCCGGTCAGGAGAACTGCAGGGACCGCTTCGCCAGCCCGTGCCAGAAGCCGTCGATCACCGTGCGGCCGGACTTCTCCTCCGCCGTCGCGCCGAGGGAGACGAACAGCGGCGCGAAGTGCTCGATCCGCGGGTGCGCGAGGGCCGCCGCCGGCGCCTTGTGCCGGAAGTCGAGCAGGGCGTCGACGTCTCCGCCGCGCACGACCTCGTCGCCCCAGTGGTCGAACTCGGCCGACCACGCGGGCGGTGTCCCGTCGGTCGCGCGGGCCATGCCGCTGAGGTTGTGGGTGAAGAAGCCGCTGCCGATGATCAGCACGCCTTCGTCGCGCAGCGGCGCGAGCTTGCGGCCGAGGTCGAACAGCTCCTGCGGGTCGAGCGAAGGCATGGACACCTGCAGCACCGGGACGTCTGCGTCCGGGTACATCTCGACCAGCGGCACGTAGGCGCCGTGGTCGAGGCCGCGCTCCGGCGCGTCGTGCACTGGGGTGTCAGTCGAGCGAAGCAGCTTCCGCACCTTCTCCGCCAGCTCCGGCGCGCCCGGTGCCGCGTATTTGACCTGGTAGTAGCGCTCGGGGAAGCCCCAGAAGTCGTACACGAGCGGCACGGTCGTCGTGGCCGCGATGGTCAGCGGGGCCTCCTCCCAGTGCGCCGACACGACCAGGATCGCGCGGGGCTTGGGCAGGTCGGCCGACCAGGCGGCGAGCTGGCGGGTCCACGTGGTGTCGTCGGCGAGCGGCGGCGCTCCGTGGCTGAGGTAGAGGACCGGGGTGCGGGTCATCGACGGCTCCAGTGCTTGAAAGTTCAACTACTAGGATACCTGACGCCGGTGCGGTCCGGGATATTCCACTAGTGCCCTTCGAGGTTCGCCGCGCAGCGCTCCAGGGTGCGGATCGTCGTGCGGTAGTCGTCGTCGCTGATGCCGTCGGTCACCGCCGTGCGGAACGTCCGGACGCGGGCCTCGACCCGGGTGTGGGCTTCGCGGCCGGCGTCGGTGAGCTCGCCGTTCCCGGCGACCCAGCCGCAGGTCCGGAGGTCGGCCAGCTGACCGGCCGTCTCGCCGAACGGGGCCAGTGCCGCGCCGACCTCCTCCGGCGTGCGGGCACCGAGGGCGATCGTGTTGAGTACCTGCCAGTGCCGGCGGCTCAGCGACTCCGCGTCGAGGGCCTGGGCCATGGAGGATTCGAGGAGCTCGTGGACGTGGCGCAGGTGCCATCCGAGGGGTTTCATGGGTACTCCGACTATGTCGATGAACAACTACATGTAAAAGTACATGCAGTTCGGAGGTGGAGCAACCATGACGGACGCGGTGGCCGACGTCGAACGCGCCATGATCGCGATCCGCCGCAGCCAGCAGCGGCGGGCGCTGAGCCGGATCGGCAAGGCCCGCGGCCAGGGCGCGCACGACCCGGTGCACGAACTGCTCGACGTCGTCGAAGAGCTCGCCGAACGCGGCGAGGCGGGCACGGTGACCGCGTTGAGCGCGGCGATGGGTGTCGACCAGCCACGCGCGAGCCGGCTGGTGGCGCGCGCGGTCGAACAGGGCCTGCTGCGCCGCGAAGCCGATCAGCGCGACGGACGGCGTGCCGTGCTCGTGCCGACCGAAGCCGGCCAGGCGCACCTCGACGAGCTGCACGCCTTCCGGCGCTCGGTGTTCGCCGAGGTGATGGCGGACTGGCCGGAGGAGGACCGCGAGAACTTCGGCAGGCTCCTCACGGCGTTCGTCCGCGGGTACAGCGCGCTCGGCTAGTCGTGCGAGAGGTCGACGAACCGGCTGTAGTGCAGCTGGTGGGCGACGGTGATCGTCGCCGTCGGCCCGGCACGGTGCTTCGCGATGATCAGATCCGCTTCGCCCGCGCGCGGGTCGTCGCGCTCCCAGGCGTCCGGGCGGTTGACCAGGATGACGAGGTCGGCGTCCTGCTCCAGTGAGCCGGACTCACGCAGGTCCGACAGCATCGGGCGCTTGTCCGTGCGCTGCTCGGGACCACGGTTCAGCTGGCTGATCGCGATCACCGGGACCTCGATCTCCTTCGCCAGCAGCTTCATCTGCCGCGAGAACTCCGAGACTTCCTGCTGCCGCGACTCGACGCGCTTGCCGGACGTCATCAGCTGGAGGTAGTCGAGGACGACGAGCTTGAGGTCGTTGCGCTGCTTCAGCCGCCGGGCCTTCGCGCGGATCTCCATCATCGTCATGTTCGGCGAGTCGTCGACGAACAGCGGCGCCTCGGACACCTCGCTCATCCGGCGGGCCAGCCGCGTCCAGTCGTCGTCGGACATCTTGCCGCCGCGCATGTCGGCGAGGCGGATCTTGGCTTCGGCCGAGAGCATGCGCATGACGATCTCGGTCCGGCTCATTTCCAGCGAGAAGATGACGCTGGTCATGCCGTGCCGGATCGACGCCGAGCGCGCGAAGTCCAGACCCAATGTCGACTTGCCGACACCGGGACGGGCGGCGACGATGATCATCTGGCCCGGGTGCAACCCGTTGGTCAGCTCGTCGAAGTCGGTGAACCCGGTCGGGATGCCCTGGGACTGGCCACCGCGCGAGGCGATGGCGTCGATCTCGTCCATCGTGGGCTGCAGCAGCTCTTCCAGCGCGACGTAGTCCTCGCTGGTCCGGCGCTCGGTGACGTCGTAGATCGCGGCCTGCGCGCGGTCGACCACCTCGTCGATGTTCGCGCCGTCGGCCGCGGCCGCGCCGTAGCCGTACTGCACGATCCGGGTGCCGGCCTCGACCAGGCGGCGCAGCACGGCCTTCTCGGCGACGATCTCCGCGTAGTAACCCGCGTTCGCCGCCGTCGGCACCGTCGCGATCAGCGTGTGCAGGTAGGGCGCGCCGCCGACGCGGCCCAGCTCCCCGCGCCGCTCCAGCTCCGCCGAGATGGTGATCGGGTCGGCGGGCTCGCCGCGGCCGTAGAGGTCGAGGATGCAGTCGTAGATCGCCTGGTGCGCGGGCCGGTAGAAGTCGTCGGGGCCGAGCGCCTCGATGACGTCGGCGACCGCGTCCTTCGACAGCAGCATGCCGCCGAGCACGGACTGCTCGGCCGCGAGGTCCTGCGGCGGCTGGCGGTCGAACCCGCCGCCCCCACCACCGGAGCCGGGGTCGCTCGGACCCGGGTCGGACTCCGCGTACATCGGACTGCGGTCGTCGGTCAGCGCCACCGCCCCGGACACCTCCTCATCGTGTCGAACACCCGTTCGAGTATGCCGGATCTTCGCTCTCGAAGCACGCGGCTCGATCCGCGTCACCCGTCTCCGGGCCCCTCCCCGATGATCGGGGACAACGTCCGTCAGTCGTCTTCGACACGCGGAGCGCCACCGTGAGTACAGGCCCGAGCGGGCACGCTAGATCCCCCGGAAGGCGGATGGCAATTCCGGATGGGGACCCATCTGTGGACAACCTGGGGATGAACGGGGGTAACCAGTCACAGGTGGCCCGAGAGCTGTGGACAACTTGGGGACAAGGCTGATCGGCTTCGGTAACTCCGCAGGTCAAAGCCTGTGAACAAGGTGTGGAGAACTTGCCGAAAACTCGTTCGGCGTGTCGCGTGAAACCCGTTGTTCGGCGTGTCGTGGACCAGCCGGAGACCATTGAGTCGCGCGACCTGTGGATGAATATCACGGAGGGTAGAGCGGTCACCCGGTGGGCTGAACGGCCGACGGATCAGGCCGCGGTCAGCCTGCCCTGTGCGCTGCGTAACCGGTCGGCGAGAACGCGCTGGTCGGCCGGGGTGAAGGCGATCCGGTTCTCCCCGCGCCCCGGAACCTCTTCGGTCAGCCATCGGCCTTCCGAGGTATCGATGTAGTTCACCGGACGTTCGATCCGCTGCCACCCGCCGGTGCGGCTGCGGGCCGCGACGTACAGGCTGCCGCTCCCCATTCGGCGTAGCGCCAGGATCCGCCGGAGCTCGTCGGCCTCCTGCGAACCCTCGGCCGGGCGGTCGTTGCGGAGCACCGCGTACCCGCCGTCGTCACCGCGGGGGCTTCCCTCGAGCTGGCTCTTCGGCACCGCGAGCGGCGTCCCGCGCCCGGGCGCCAGCTTCGGGATCTGGCCGAGGAAGTCGTCGAGCAGCTCCCCCGGTCGTGACGACTCCAGCACGACGGCGTCCAGCTCTTCGTGCTTGGCCAGCACGAACGCCTCACCGCCGGCGCTGCCGGCCAGCAGCCGGTAGCTGACCGGCTTGCCCTGGAACCCGCCGTCTACCCAGCCGTAGTACTCCAGCTGCGGCCGGGCGATCGCTTCGACCGTCGCGACGAACCCGGGGTGCATGCCGCGCGGGCCGTACAACCCGGCCTTCGAGAGCTCGGCGTTGACCCGCTCGTCCTCGGCGCGCTGGGCTTCGTCGCTGTACCACGTCGGCTTGTCGGACAGCACCGTGTGCGGCTCGCCGCCCCGGCGCCGGATCAGGTTGATCAGGGTGCCGGTCGAGATGGTGACCTGCCTGTCCAGCACGCTTTCCCCCAGTAGGAATCCGAACCCGGTGCAGCCGAAACGCCGGGCGCGCCCATCTTGGCACGCGCCCGGGCCTCCCGCGTGCGCTACTCGCCGATGACCGGCGGGGCCGTCAGCTCGTCGGTCCCGAAGATGTCGTTCGGGTCGTCGCCGAGCAGGTACTTCGACGTGCGTTCCTCGTCGCCGCCGCCCTGGCCCTTGGCGCCGTGGCCCATGCCGCCCATGCCACCCATCCCGGTGGAACCCGTGCGCCCGGCCGCCGCGCCGCCCGCGCCCATGGCGCCGCCGGCCCCCATGCCGCCGCGGCCCGCGCCGGCCGAGCCCGCGCCACCCGGCAGGGCCGCGCCGGTCGAGCCACCGGGCCCGAAGCCCGCGCCGCCGCCCGGGCCGAAGCCCGCCGTCGGGTCGCCGATCCCGGCCGAGCCGCCGGGTCCGAACCCGCTGCCGCTGCCACCGCCACCGGAGAAGCTCGGCGTACCGCCGCCGGGCCCGAAGCCCGGCATCCCCGGCACGTCCGACGGCGAGAAACCGGACGAGTGCGTGCCGTCGTTGAAGTTCGGCGGGGTGTAGTTGCCGCCGCCGGGCAGCTTCGACGGGTCGTAGCTCCCGCTCGGCACCTTCCCCGGGTCGAAGCTGGGCACCTTGGACGGGTCGTACCCACCGCCCGGCACCTTCGACGGGTCGAAGCTGCCGCCGGGGGTGTTCGGCGAGCCGGGGAACGACGGGACGCCACCCGGGCCGGGCATGTTCACGCCGCCGGGGCCGGTGCCCGGGGCACCGCCGCGCTCGCCGTCTCCCGTCCCGTTGCCGTTCCCGTTACCCGGCTTCTTCTTGCCGTCCTTGCCGTTGTCGACGCTGACGTTCTCCTGCTGCCCCTTCAGCGCGGAGTACGTCGGCATCTTCTGGCCGTTGTCGTTGCTCGCCTTGTAGTAGGTGTTGAAGGCGTCGACGTTGGCCTGGCCCTTGGTGTTGTAGTCGCGGATCGCCCGGTCGGTGTCGGTCGTCCACGGCGTCACCGCGTTGAGCAGGTTGTTCTTCGGCGGGTCCTTCGGGACCTCCTGCACCTGCGCGTGCACCGTGGTGAACGCGTTGTTCTGCTCGCCGAGGTACTTGTCGGAGTCGGTGAGCTTGGTGCCGGAGTCCTCCATCCACACCCGCAGCGGGTGCGCGCCGGCGTTCTGCGCCGCTTCCGAACCGCCGCCGGTCCAGGCCGAGTCCATCTCCTTGGCCAGCGTGTCGATGGTCGTCAGCCGGTCCGCGTAGGCACCCTTCAGCCGGCTCGCCGCCGCCTGCCCGTTCTGGATCGAGCCGGTGCCGGGGCCGGTGGTGACCTGGTGCCAGATGTCGTAGCAGTCGATCTTGCGATCGCCCTGCTGCGAGGTGTGGTCGTCCGAGTGCGTGGTGGCCATGTTGTACGCGGCGAACCCGCCGAGCAGGACCAGTTCCAGCATGTCAGCCCCCCATCAAGGTCTGGACCATCGCTTCGCCGAACTTCCCCGCGACCGAGCACGGGTCCGCCGCGCCCGCGCCGTGGTCGTACTGCACCAGGATGTTGACGGCCAGCTCGTCGGTCACGCCGACGAACAGGCCACACTTGCCGTTCTTGCGGTCGTCGAGCGCGGCGGCGTAGACGGCCGGGTACCCGTAGGCCTGCGACTCGCCGAAGTAGGCGTCGTTCGCCTTGGTGTCGTAGACGTCCTGGAGGCCGTTCTTGTTCGCCGTCACCGTGGTCACGTCGATCTGGTTGCCCGGGTCGGCCGCCTCCTGGAAGGTGCAGCTCGGGCCGTTGCCGGTGCTGCGCGGGGTGCCGTCGCCGAGGCTGAGGGTGGAGCGGCCGGCCGCGTTGATGGTGTTGCACGCGTCCGACGTGATGTTCGCGGTGTTCAACGGCTCCGGCACCCGCGGCGCGGAGTCGGCGGCGGACCGGCTCGTCGTCTCGCTGGAGCTCGACTCGGCGGTCGCCGCCGGGTTGGCGGTGCCGCGGGTCTTGCCCGAACAGCCCGCGACGGCGAGCACGGCGAAGGCCAGGGCGCCGGCGGCGAGGAGTCGTCGGTTCACGTGGCCTGGTTCCCCGTCTTCGAGAGGTCGGCCTGCGTGTCCGACTCCTTGGTGGTGATCTTCTGCTTCGCGGCCGTCAGGGCCTCGATGTAGTTCTTGACGTATTCCTGCATCTTGGAGTTCTGCTCGAGGAACGCCTTGCCGGACGGGTTCGCGAGCTTCTCCCAGTCACCGCTGGCGAACTCCTTGCCGGGCGCCTTGACGTTCGCCATCAGGTTGGCGTCGTCATAGTCGCGCTTGAGGTCGGCCTGGAGGTCCTGCCACTTCTTGATCACGCCGTCGATCTTGTCGGCGTCGAACGTGAAACCCCCTCCGCCGGACGGCGCGGACATGTTGACCTCGTTACCCATCCGAGTGCGCTCCCTTCGCGTCCCGCTCCATTGTCCTACGACGGCCGCCGTCTGTCCGGGGTTCCCCCGAAACGCGTGAAGGCGGGCCGCCCACCAGGGAGCGACCCGCCTTGTGCACGGCGTACTGCCTTACTGCGAGGCCTTGACCTCGAGGCGCACGTCGACCTTGACGTCCGGGTGCAGCCGGGCGCCGACCGAGTGCTTGCCGACGGTCTTGATGTGGTCGCGCAGCTCGATGACGCGCTTGTCGAGCAGCGGGCCACCGGCCGCCTTGATCGCGTCGACGATCTCGCCGGCGGTGATCGAACCGAAGAGCTTCTTCGAGCCCTCGGCCGCCTTGCCGGTGAGCTGGACGGCGCCGAGGCCCTCCAGCGTCGCCTTGATCTCCTTGGCGTGGTCGAGGTCGCGGATGCGACGGCTCTCCTGCGCGCGCTGGATCGTGCGGACGTTCTTCTCCGCGCCCTTGGAGGCCACGATCGCGTAGCCCCGCGGGAGCAGGTAGTTGCGCGCGTAACCGTCCTTGACCTCGACGATGTCGCCGGGGCCGCCCAGGTTGGCCACGTCCGTGGTGAGGATGATCTTCGCCATGTCAGTGCCCTCCCTTAGCGCGCGGTCGAGGTGTAGGGCAGCAGCGCCATCTCGCGGGAGTTCTTGACCGCGATGGCGATGTCACGCTGGTGCTGGCTGCAGTTGCCGGTGACGCGACGGGCACGGATCTTGCCGCGGTCGGAGATGTACTTCCGCAGCAGGTTGGTGTCCTTGTAGTCGATCAGTTCCGGGCGGCCCTTCTTCTCGGCCTTGCAGAACACGCAGACCTTCTTCTTGGGCTTGCGGATGGGTGGCTTGGCCACTGTCTACTCCTGGTAACTCAAATCTTTGTGGATGTGTACGAGATCAGAACGGGGGCTCGTCCGAGAAGCCGCCACCGCCGCCACCGGCGGGCGGTGCGGAACCCCACGGGTCGTCGGCGGGCGCGCCGCCTCCGCCACCGCGGTTTCCACCGCCACCGCCGCCGCCGAAGTCACCACCGCCGCCGCCACCGCGGCTGACCTTGTTGACCTTGGCCGTGGCGTAGCGCAGCGAGGGCCCGATCTCGTCGACCTCGAGCTCGACGACGGTGCGCTTCTCGCCTTCCTTCGTCTCGAACGACCGCTGCTTCAGGCGGCCCTGCACGACGACGCGGGCGCCGCGGGTCAGGGACTCGGCGACGTTCTCCGCCGCCTGGCGCCAGATGTTGCAGCGCAGGAACAGCGCCTCGCCGTCCTTCCACTCGCCGGACTGCCGGTCGAGGGTGCGCGGGGTGGACGCGACGGTGAAGTTCGCGACCGCCGCACCGGACGGGGTGAAGCGCAGCTCCGGGTCGGACGTCAGGTTGCCGATCACCGTGATGACGGTGTCTCCAGCCATCGGGGATCCCCTCGGGCTCAGGCCTTGGCGGCGGCGGGCTTGGCCGCGGCGCGCTTGACCTCGCGACGCATGACCTTGGTGCGGAGCACGGTCTCCTGCAGCGACAGCTGGCGGTCCAGCTCCTTCACCGCGTCCGAAGACGAGTTCAGGTCGAGCAGCGCGTAGATGCCCTCGGCGTGCTTCTTGATCTCGTACGAGAGACGACGACGGCCCCAGACGTCGACCTTCTCCACGGAACCGCCCGAAGTGCGGATCACGTTGAGGAAGTTGTCCAGCGTGGGGGCGACCGTGCGCTCGTCGAGCGTGGGGTCCAGGATGACCATTACCTCGTAATGGCGTGACACAACCACTCACCTCCTATGGGCTCGCGGCCACGGACTGTCCGTGGCAGGAGGGTTTGTCCAGGTAAGGCTACCTGGAGGTGCTTCCGGGGCCGGAGGCCGGGGTCAGCTCGCGCGGCGCAGGACCCAGGTGCGCACGAGCCCCGCCGTGACGCCGGCCAGCACGATCACCGCGAGCAGCATCGGCAGCTGGACGTCGTTCGAAGCGCCGTTCGAGGCGAGCGACTGAGCGTTGCCCGCGTCGCGGATGCCGGCGCTCTGGCCGCTCTGGTCGCCCTGACCCGCCTGCGGGACGGAAGCGTCACCGGGCAGCGTCCCGTTCGCGGGGTACCGCGCGCCCGGGGCGACGGCCGTGCCGGCGGTCGCCGTGGGGATGCCGCCGTAGTCGCGCATCGGGGCGCTGCCGCCCGTGCCGCCCGCGGTGCCCGGGTTCAGGTTCGAGAGGTTGCCGGTGCTGCCGCCGGGGGTGCTGTCCTGTGGGGTGCCCGTGCCGCCGGTGCCCGGCTGCCCCGGAGTGCTCGGGGCGACGTAGTTGCCGGCGAGCAGCGTGAGGTTGCAGGCCTTGGCGACCGTGCTCTCCACGCTGTTCAGGGTCTTGTTCCAGTCGAGGCCGAGACCGAGCGAGTGGGAGTTCGCCAATGCGGTGCGTACCGCCTTGCCGATCGCCGCGCCGGTTGCTTCGCCGCCCGCGGAGTTCGGCACCTGCCCCACGGTGATGGCCGGAACGCCGGCGATCGAGTCGCCCGCCCAGGCTCCGATCGCCAGCGTGCCGGCGTTGTTCGCGCCGTTGGTGACCAGTGTCTTGACGGAAGCTCCGGTGATCGCGATCTGGTCGCCCATCTGGCCGGTAACCGTGCCGGTGCAGCTGTTGCTGACCACCTGCTGGCTCGCCGAGGCCGTGCCCGCGGAGAGGAACGCGCTTCCGGTCACGAAGGCGGCAAGGGCGGTCACGGTCAAGAACTTCCGCACGAGCACTGTCCTCCAGAGACTTACGGGGGCGTCGTTCCCTACAACAGGGTCAACGAAGTCAATACGCGAAAGATACTCGGCAGTCGGGTCAATTCGCAGCGGCCATTCGGCGGAGCACCCAGGTCCGCACGAGGCCCGCGCTGACTCCGGAGAGTGCCAGCACCGCGATCAGCAGGGGGAGATTCGACCCGTCCGTGAAACCGTCGGACGCGGACGGTAGCGCTTCGGCCTGGCCCGCCGTCTGGATCCCGGAGTTGCCCGCCGTGTTCTGGTCCGGGCTGGTGAGGCCGTACTGCGGGGCGTAACCCGGGATCTGGCTGCCGTACCGGATGGCGGGCGACGGCGTGAACAACCCGGCCGTCGCGAACGGGATGCCGCTGTAGTCCCGCATCGGGGCGTAGCCCGTGCCGATGCTGAACGGGAAGCCGCCGAACGCCGGGCTCGCGCCGCCGCCGGAGAAGCCGGGGAGCAGCGGGCTGTTGGCTTCCGGGATGCCGCCGGAGCCCTGCGGGGCGCCGCCCTGCTGGTTGCCGCCGGTCCCGCCGGACGGCGGTTGCTGCGGGTTGCCGCCCGTACCGGGCTGCGGCGACGCCTGCTTGCCGCCGTTGTTGATCGAGTTGAGGCCGTTGGTCCCGGCGGTGTTCAGGCCGTCCGCGGCCTGGTTGAGCGCGCTCGCGGCGGGCGCGCCGACGCCCGGGATCGGCGAGACGACGGTGTTCACCACGTTCACGGTGACCTTGCAGACCGTGTTGAGCAGGCCGCCGACCGCGCTGGTGAGCACGGTGGTCGCCTGCCCGACGATGCCCAGGTCGACCGGGAGCGGGAGGCCGAGCAGCGAGCCCTGGATGTGGTCGCCGGGCTTCGCCGTGACGGTGCTGCCGCACGGCACGGTCTTGGTGTCGGCGGAGGCGGTGCCGGGCATGCCGAGCACGGCCGAACCCGCGAGCACGAACGCCGTCGCTCCGACCGCCGTTGCCCTCCGTGTCCGATCCTGCATGCTGCCGCCCCATCGTCGGTGTCCCTTTCCCAGAACAACGACGTTAAGGCAGCACGGTGACGCCCGCTCGTTCAGAAATGTCCGGCATTCGAGTGGAAGCGGACGTCACCTTCAGTGAAATCAGGCCGGCTTGCGGCGGATCCAGGCCCGGACGAGGGCCGCGGCGACGATCGCCAGCGCCAGGACCGCGAGCAGCATCGGCAGCTTCGCCGGCGGCGTGACGCCCGGGAGCGCCTCGGCCGTGCCGGACTTCTGCTCGTCGACCGTCGGAACCTGCCGGCCCGGGATGATCTGCGCGATCACCGGCGCCTGGACCAGGCTGCCCGGCAGCAGCGAGGCGTTGCTGAAGATGCCCGAGATCGCGTCGCCGGGCAGGCCCGCGTTGCCGGGACCGGTGGTCACCGGGCCGGTGCTGTCGCCGGGCGGGGTCTGCCCCGGCGGCGTCGGGCCGGGCGGGGCCGGGGGTGCGGGCGGTGCCGGGTTCGGCGGGAGCGGCAGCGGGGGCAGCTCGCCGGCCACACCCTGCGTCACGCCGCCGACGGTGTTCACGACGCTCTGCGCGGCCGGGCAGACCGTCTTCGCGGCCGCGTCGCCGACCACCGGCACGTCGCCGATGCCGAGCGCCCGCACGGTGTCGCCGACCGGGAGGGTGAGCAGCGGGGCCGAGCCGTTCGTGTTCCGGGCGCTGGAGTCGAGGCCGACGGTCAGCTGGTTCGGGGCGTTCAGCGGGGCGCCGGCGTCCAGTACGAGGCCGGTCTTCGCGTCGCGGGCCTGGCCGTTCTGGAGGGTGGCCGAGCAGTCGCCGCCGAGGGTCGGGCTCGGGTCCGCGCTGGCCACAGCCGGCATCGCGAAAGCGAACAACGCGGCCGAAGCGGCGGAGGTGAATCCCAGTGCGGTGATCCGGGTGAACTGCTTCCCCATCGATGCCCTCCGGCAGTCGGACCAATCTGGATCACGGAACGCGCTCACGGTACTCCACGAGCGTCACCAGCCGGTCCAACAGGGGAAAGAAGTACCCGGAGTAGCGTGCTCGGCATGCTGATTGGCGCCCATGTCCGTGACGACGACCCGTTGACCGCGGTCGCCGAGCGCAAAGCCGACGTCGTCCAGTTCTTCCTCTCCGACCCGCAGGGCTGGAAGGCCCCGAAGCCGCACCCCCACGGCGAGGCCATCGCGGCCGACCCCGTCGAGGTGTTCATCCACTCGCCTTACCTCATCAACGTGGCTTCGCTGAACAACCGGATCCGGATCCCCTCCCGCAAGAACGTCACGCAGCACGCGGACGGCGCCGCCGCGATCGGCGCGAAGGGCCTGATCGTGCACGGCGGGCACATCGGGGAGAAGGACGACGTCGAGGTCGGCCTGGACAACTGGCGCAAGCTCTTCGAGCGCGAGCAGGAGAAGGGCGGCTTCAAGGTCCCGATCCTGATCGAGAACACCGCCGGCGGCGAGAACGCGATGACCCGCGACCTCGACGTCATCGCCCGGCTGTGGGACAAGGTCGGCGAGTTCGGCGCCGGGTTCTGCCTGGACACCTGCCACGCGTTCGCCGCGGGCTGGGACCTCGAGACCGCCGTCGAGAAGGTCAAGGCCATCACCGGCCGGATCGACCTGGTGCACCTGAACAACTCCCGCGACGAGTTCGGCTCGACCCGCGACCGGCACGCCAACGTCGTCGAGGGCGAGGGCACGATCGACCCCGAGGTGCTGGTCGGCGTGGCCCGGGCCGCCGGTGCGCCGGTCGTCGTCGAGACCCCGGCCGACGGCCAGGCGACCGACATCGCCTACCTGCGCGAACAGCTGGGCTAAGCCGCCACGGCCTTGCGGCGGCGCCGGACGGCGTTCGGGACGATCACGTCCCGGGCGCCGTCGAGGAAGCCGCCCGCCGGGTCGTCGTCGCCCGCGGCGCGGACCAGGTCCGTGCCCGGCCGGTAGATCTCGCGCACGACCAGCACGCACAGTGCGGCGACGGCGAGGTCGCGGAGCACGACCGTGCCGAGGAACCAGCCCTCGGGCAGCCCCTTGTGGTCGACGCCGAGGTAGTAGAACATCCGCGGCACCCAGACCAGGGCGTCGAGCAGCATCCAGCCGAGCAGCAGCCGCCAGCGCGGGATCGCCAGCACGGCCAGCGGCACCAGCCACAGCGAGTACTGCGGGCTCCAGACCTTGTTCGTCAGCAGGAACGCGGCCACGACGAGGAACGCGAGCTGGCCGACGCGCGGCCGGCGCGGCGCGGCGAGCGCGATGTAGGCGATACCCGCGCAGCAGGCCAGGAACAGCACGGCGACCGTCAGGTTGAGGTACGTCGGCGTCTGGTTCTTCTGCAGCACGCCGTCGAAGCCGGCCCAGCCCGTGGCGTACGAGAGGACGTTGTAGAGCGAGTCCGGGTCCATCGGCCGCAGCGTGTTGAGCCGGAAGAACTCCCACCAGCCGCGGGTCGCGGTGAGGATGAACGGCGCGTTCACCGCCAGCCACGTCACGACGGTGGCGGCCGCGGTCTTCCAGAACGGCGTGAGCTTCCCGGCGCGCAGGCACAGGAAGAACAGCACGCCGAGCAGGAACAGCGGGTAGAGCTTGGCCGTCGCGCCCAGGCCGAGCAGGAGCCCGGCGAGCAGCGGTTTCTTGCGCGCCCAGGCGAGCAGGCCGGTCGCGGTGAACGCGGTCGCGATCGCGTCGAAGTTCGTGAACGCGTGCACCAGCACCAGCGGCGAGACCGCCACCAGCACCATGTCCCACGGCCGGCGTTTCACCGTCCGGCCGGTCGCCCACACGGTGACCAGCCAGGCCAGCGCCAGGAACAACGCCGTCAGGTCGAAGTAGACGGCGACCGGCAGCGCGCCGGGCAGCCAGCCGCTCTCGGCGACGTTCAGCCAGCCCGCCGCGAGCTTCGCGTTCGCCCACTGGAAGAGGCCGGTGAACACCGGGTACTCCATGTACCGGGTGTCGTTCTCCGCGGTCTGCGAGCTCTCCTTCCACGACGTGTAGTACGGGAAGGTGCCCGGCCGGTCGAGCCGCTCGGAGCTGTAGAGCGGCACGACGTCGGAGTAGCACATCGCGACGAACGGGCGGCCCGCCCGCCAGTCGAGCTGGTTGGCGCCGCTGGAGTCCTGGTACTGCTGGATGCAGGAGCCCTTGCCGAGCCAGCAGAGCATCAGCGCGAGGGTGGCCAGCAGCAGGCCGACGCGCTGCGGCGACCAGAACCAGTGCCGGCCGACCGCCGCGTGCTCGCCGAGCGGGCCGCCGAGGGGTCTGGTGACCGCCGCCGCGAGGGGCTCGTTCCAGCTCGGGACGACCCGTTCCGCCCGGGTAAGCGTCACGGGGCCCTCGTCCGGCTCGCGCGTGGTCTCCTCTGGCACGACTGCGGATGTTAGCGGTCGGCGGCCGCCACCGAGGTGAAGGCGGTGATCATGCCGGATTCGCGTAGTACGAGGCCAGGACCTCCGCGGCCGCCCCGCGCGTGACGATCTCCTCGCCGCCGTCGTCCTCGACGACCTCGATCCGCTGCCACTGCGGCAGCGGCAGCAGCTCCGCCAGCCGTTCCGAAACGGCGTCACGGTACGTGCCCGGTTCGTCCCGCACAGCGCGCCCGGCCAGCACGATCCGCTCCAGGTCGAGCACCTGCACGAGGTCGGCGAGGCCGATCCCGAGGAAGCCGGCGGCGGTCCGCGTGTCGGGTGCCCGCTTGGCCATGATCTCGACGCAGCCGCGGCGTCCGCAGGCGCAGGCGGGCCCGTCGAAGGCGATCGTGGTGTGCCCGAACTCACCCGCGTTGGTCCGCGGGCCGCGGTAGAGCCGCCCGTCGATCAGCAGGCCGACGCCGATGCCGGTGCCGACGAGCACCACCGCCGTCGCCGTCGGCTCGCCGTGCGGCCAGAGCCGGGCGAACGCGGCGGAATTGGTGTTCTTGTCGAGCGTCACCGGCAGTCCGGTGCGCTTCTCGAGCAGGTCGCGCAGGGGGACGTCGTGCCAGCCGGGCATGTTCGTCGCGTCGCGGACCAGGCCGGCGAGGTGGTCCAGCGGACCGACCGCGCCGAGGCCGAGGCCGAGCACCTCGAAGCCGTCAGCGAGCTCGAGCGCGGTCGACCCGATCGCTTCGACGGCCTGCTCGGGCGTGAAGCCGGCCGGGAGCGGGCCGCCGGCCGTCTCCTCGACCTCGCCGATGAGGTTGGTGCGCAGCACGCGGTACTCGTCGCGGTCCAGGCGCGCGCCGAGCGCGTGGCGGGCGCCGGCCCGGATGGTCAGCTGCGTGCGGGGCTTGCCGACCCCGGTCGAGGCCTGGCGTTCCTCGTCCAGCAAGCCGGCGTCGAGGAGTTCGGGCACGATCTTGGAGACGGCCTGCTGGGTGAGCCCGGTGCGTTCGGCGAGCTCGACGCGGCTGAGGCCGCCGGCGCGCAGGATGTGCGTGAGCAGGAGGGCACGGTTGTGTTCGCGCACGTTGCGCAGGTTCACCCCGGTGTCCGCCATGGTCCGGATCTTCCCACGTCTGGTCAATAACGCAACAGTGTTGTTTAATGGGCCGCATGAGTGACTTGCGCGTGGGCATCCTCGGGTACGGCATCGGCGGGCGTGTCTTCCACGCCCCGCTGGTGGCGGCGACGCCCGGCCTCACCCCCGCGGTGATCACGACGTCGGGCAACGCCGTGCAGGCGCGCACCGACCACCCGGGCGCGGAGGTCGTCCCGGACGCCGACGCGCTGTTCGAGCGGGCCGGCGACCTCGACCTCGTCGTGGTCAGCACCCCGAACCGCACGCACGTCCCCCTCGCGCTGCGGGCGATCGAGGCCGGGCTGCCGGTGGTCGTCGACAAGCCGTTCGCGCCGACCGCGCTCGAGGCCGAGCAGGTCGTCGCCGCGGCGAAGGCGGCGGGCGTCGGCCTGACGGTCTTCCAGAACCGCCGCCTCGACTCCGACTTCCTCACCGTCCGGAAGGTCCTCGAGTCCGGGAAGCTCGGCGAGGTCTTCCGCTTCGAGTCCCGCTACGACCGCTGGGTGCCCAAGCCCAAGGACAACTGGCGCGAGTTCGGCGACCCGGCCGAGGCCGGCGGCCTGCTCTACGACCTGGGCGCGCACATCGTCGACCAGGCGCTGCAGCTGTTCGGCCCGGTCACGCAGGTGTACGCCGAGACCGACCGCCGCCGCGCCGGCGTCCAGGTCGACGACGACGTGTTCGTCGCGCTGAAGCACGTCAACGGCGTCCGGTCGCACCTGTGGGCGTCCGCGCTCGCCGGCACGCTCAACCCCCGGTTCCGGGTGTTGGGCGACCAGGCGACGTTCACCAAGTACGGCCTCGACGTGCAGGAACCCCAGATCAAGGCGGGGATGCGCCCCGGTGAGGAAAGCTGGGGTGTCGAACCCGCGTCGGACGCGGGCAAGATCGGCGTCGGCAACGACGTCAAGACGGTCCCCACCGAAACGGGCCGCTACGAGCAGTTCTACGCCGAAGTGCGCGACGCCCTGCGTGGCGATGGTGCCTTCCCCGTCGACCCGGAGTCGTCGGTCGAAGCCCTCCGCGTGATCGAGGCGGCGCACCGCTCGGGCGTCGAAGGAACGGTCATCAAGCTCTGACCCCCAGTCTGGCCGTGACGCCGGTGTCCCCCAGCGCCGACGTCACGGCCTCTTCCTCCCCCGTTGCCGGTCCTGCAGTTCCTGCAGCCGCTGCTGGAACTGGCGGAACTGGTCCAGCTGCTGCTGGTTGCCGGGTCCCACCTGGATCCGCTGGTCCTGCTGGTCCTGCTGCCGGTTCTGGTTCTGCTGGTCCGGTTGCTGTTGCTGCTGCTGGACCTGCACCCGGTCCTGCGGCGAGCTGATCGCCGCCACGCGGTCGAAGCGCTCGCCCGGCCGGCCCGACAGGTACAGCTGCATGAACCGGTCCCAGATCGGGCCCGCGAGCGTCGAGCCGAACAGCGGGGCGCCGTTCGGGCCGCGCAACGCCTTGTCGCCGTCGCTGCCCACCCAGACCGCCGCCGACACCGAAGGCGTGTAGCCCACCATCCACGTCTGCGAGTTCGCGTTCGCCGCCGACGCGGGTTCGTCGTTCTGCGGGGTGTGTTGCTGCGTACCGGTTTTCCCGGCGCACTCGTGCCCGGCCGGGCAGCTCAGCCGCGAGAACTGGATCACCGGGGCCAGCGCCGCCGTCACGTTCCCGGCGATCTGCGCGCTCTTCAGCGGGTCGTTGTCGGCGAAGGCGTCGGTCGGGCGTTCCTTGGCCTGGTAAGCGGTTTCGCCGTTCGCGTTGGTCACCTTCTGCACGAAGTGGCGGTCGCGCTGGATGCCGCCCGCGGCGAAGGTCGCGTACCCCGACGCCATGTCGGCCGCCGTGACCTGGGTTCCGCCACCGCCGATGGAGATGTTGTTGTCGCCGGTGAACAACTTGCTGCGGCCGCCGTTGCCGTCCGTCCGGATCCCCGCTTCCTGCGCCGCTTCCGCCACCCCGGACGGTTTCGTGACGTTGAGGACCATGTCGTAGAACACCGTGTTCGTGGACCGCTGCATGGCTTCGGCGACCGTGCACTGCTGCGAGCAGCTGCTGCTGTCGCCCGCGTTGCGGATCGGCAGGTCGACGCCGGGGAACGTCCGCGGTGACGTGCCGTCGAAGCGCGCGTCGAGGCCGCGGCCGAGCTTGAGGAAAGCGGCCAGGTCGAACGGTTTCATCGACGAACCCGGGTTGTGCGGCTCGTCGGCCCAGTCGCGGCCGGCCAGGTCCTCGCCGTTGGGGCCCTTCACGATCGCCTCGCCGCCGTAGTAGGCGAGCACGCCGCCGGACTTCGGGTCGACCGCGACGAGCGCGTTCAGGATCCGGTCGTCGGTCTGGTCGGCCATGCCCTCGGCGACGGCTTTTTCCGCCGACTGCTGCGCCTGCTGGTCGATGGTGGTGAACACCTGGAAGCCGCCCGAGTAGTACTGCTTCTCGTCGATGCCCTGCGCGGCCAGCTCGGCCTTGACCTGCTTCTTGATGAACGGGTTCAGCGCGCCGGCTTCCCGGCTCTCCCGCAGTGGGATCGGCGCCGGGAACTTCGCGCCCGTGCGCTGGGCCGGCGTCAGGTAACCGTTCTTCAGCATCCGGTCCAGCGCGGTGTTCCAGCGGCCCGTCGCGACGGCTGTGTTCTCCGAGCGGCCCGGTTGCTGGATCAGCCCGGCGAGCAGCGCGGCCTGCGAGTAGTCGAGCTGCCCGACGTCCTTGCCGAAGTAGGCCTGCGCGGCGGCCTGGATCCCGTAGGCGCCGCGGCCGAAGTAGATGATGTTGAGGTAGGCGGTGATGATGTCCGCCTTCTCGTAGGTCTGGTTCATCTTGAACGACTTCGCGAGCTCGACCCACTTGCGGCTCAGGGTCGGGTCGTCGTCGCCGGAAGCGTTCTTGATGTACTGCTGCGAGATCGTCGACCCGCCGCCGGACCCGCCGGTGACCTGGTTGTACGCCGCGCGCAGGATGCCGCCGACGTCGAAGCCGGAGTTGGTCTCGAAGGAAGCGTCCTCGGTCGCGATCACGGCTTTCTTGACGACGTCCGGGATCTGGTTCGCCGCGAGGATCTGCCGGTTGCCGCCGGTGGGCACGTCCTTGCCCATCTCGGTGCCGTCGCTGAAGAGGTAGGTCACGGCCTGGCCCTGCGCCTGCGCGACCGTCTCCGGTGAGGGGACGTCGACGGCGAGGTAGGTGATCAGGAACGCGATCGCGGGAACGGCGAACGACAGCCCGGCGACGACGTAGGCGATCCGCCGGACCCGCCGCCAGCGCCGGCGCCGCAGGTCCCGGTCGGTGAGCGGCCGCGGCCGTCGCGGCGGCTGACCGGGGCGCGGCCGCAGGATCGGCACGGTCGGCGGCTCGTCCGGCTCGGTGCCGTTGTGCACGTGGTGGGTGATCAGCTCCGGCTCGGCGCCCAGCAGGCCGGAGCGCGGCACCGGCCGCCGGGTACGTCGACGCGGGACGTGCTGCCGGCCGGGTGACGTGCGGTCGTGGTTCACGGGCCGTCCTCCACGGTGGGCTGCGGACGCAGTCCTCTCGAAGAGGACACGGACCGCGGCCCACCGTGGTTCAGCCCGGCTAGTTGTCCGGCTCGTCGGACTTCGTCGGGGTCTCCTTCGACGTCGGCGGCGTCTTCGTGTGCTTCGGCGTGCTCTCCTGCGACGACGACTGGTTGCCGTGGTTGCCGCCCTGGTCGCCGTCGTTGCCGTTGTTGTCGCCGTCGCCGCCCTGGTTCTCGTCCGTCGGGGTCGCGTCCGTCGTCGTGGCCACGTCGGACGACGGCGGCGGCGGGACTTCGCCGCCGATGCGGTCGACCTTGTCGAACCGCTCGCCCGGCTTGCCGGTCAGGTACAGCGAGAGGAACTTCTGCCACATCGGGCCGGCGATGGTCGAGCCGTAGATCGGCGAGTTGTTCTTGCCGTGCAGCGGCTTGTTGCCGTCGCCGCCGACCCAGGCCGCCACCGAGACCGACGGCGTGTACCCGACCATCCACGTCTGCGAGTTCGCGTTCGCCGCCCACGACGGCTCGCCCGCGGTCTTCGTGTGCTGTTGGGTCCCCGTCTTGCCGGCGCACTCGTGGCCGCTGGGGCACTTCAGGTGCGAGAAGTCGATCACCGGCTTCAGCGCCTCGGTGACGTTCCCGGCGATCTGGCGGCTCTTGTCCGCGTCGCTGTCGAACGCGGCCTTGGCGTCGGTCGACGCCTCGTAGGCGACCTCGTTCTGCGCGTTGCTCACCTTGAGCACGAAGTGGCGGGGCCGCTGCTGGCCGTTGGCCGCGAACGTCGCGTACGCCGCGGCCATGTCCAGCGGCGTGATCTGGGTTTCGCCGCCGCCGAGGGAGATGTTGTTGTCCTTGGTCGAGATGATCGACTGGCCGCCGTCGTCGTTCTTGGTCTTCACGCCGGCTTCGCGCGCCGCGTCCTTGACCGGCTGCTGGTGGGTCTGGTTGAGGACCATGTCGTAGAAGACCGTGTTCGCGGACCGCTTCATCGCCTCGGCGACGGTGCACTCCTGCGAACAGCTGCTGCCCGGACCCGCGTTGCGCACGACGCGGCCGTCGAAGGTGCGGTTGTTGGAGCCGTCGAACGTCGCGTCGAGGCCCTTGCCCATCTTGAGGAACGCCGTGAGGTCGAACGGCTTCATCGACGAACCCGGGTTCTGCGGTGTGTTCGCCCAGTCGCGCCCGGCCTGGTCCTGCCCGTTGACCTGCACGATCGGCTTGCCGCCGTAGTAGGCGAGCACGCCGCCGGTCTTCGGGTCGACGGCGACCAGCGCGTCGAGCAGGTTGTCGTCGACCTGGTTCTCGAGCGCCTCGGTGGCGGCCTGCTCCGCGGCCTGCTGCGCCTTCGGGTCGATCGTCGTCTGCACGACGAAGCCACCGGAGTAGTAGCGGTCTTCCGGGATGTCGTGCGCGGCCAGCTCGTCCTTCACCTGCTGGACGACGAACGCGGGCGGCGCGCCGGCCTGCTGCTTGCTGTCTTCGAGCGGGATCGGCGTCGGGAACTTCGCCGCCGCGCGGTCGGCCGCGGTGATGTAGTTGTTCTTCACCATCCGGTCGAGCGCGGTGTTCCAGCGGTCTTGCGCGACCTTGGGGTTCTCCGAGCGGCCCGGCTGCTGGATCAGGCCGGCCAGCAACGCGGCTTCCGAGAAGGTCAGGTCCTTGGCGTCCTTGTGGAAGAAGGCCTGCGACGCCGCGCCCACCCCGTACGCCCCGCGCCCGAAGTAGATGATGTTCAGGTACGCGGTGATGATGTCCTTCTTCTCGTACGTCTGGTTCATCTTGAAGGACTTGGCCAGCTCGGTCCACTTGCGCGTCAACGTCGGGGCGTCGTTGTCGGTGGCCTTCTTGATGTACTGCTGCGAAATCGTCGAGCCACCGCCCGTGCCGCCGGTGGCCTGGTTGTACACCGCGCGCAGCAGGCCGCCGACGTCGAAACCGGAGTTGGTCTCGAAGGAGTCGTCCTCGGTCGCGATCGCCGCGTGCTTCATGACGTCGGGGATCTGCTCCGGCGTCAGCAGCACGCGGTTGCCGCCGCGCGGGACGTCCTTGCCCATCGGCGAGCCGTCGGCGAAGAGGTAGGTCACCGCCTGGCTCTGGTTCTGCGCCACCTCGGTCGGCGACGGCACGTCGACCAGGAAGTACGTGATGACGAACGCGATCGCGGGGAGCACGAAGAACACCGCGACGAACGCGTAGGCGACCCGCCGGATGATCTTCCAGCGGCGCTTCTTGCGCTGTTCCGGCGTGAGGACCGGCTTGCCGTCGTCATCGGGCCGGCCGTCGTCGACCGGTTCTTCGTACGCGTGGTGCGTCATCAGCTCGGGGCCACCGCTCATCGGCGGCGGCTCGGGGCGGTACCCGCGCGGCGGCGTCCGCGGCGGCTGCTGGGGTGGCTGCTGCTGCCAGGGCTGCTGCGGGCGGCGCGGACCCTGGCCGGGCGGCGGACCCTGGGGTGCGCGACGGCGCGGATCGGGTCCCTGGCCGGGCCAGGAGCGGGATCGATCGTCGGACACGGGGCAGTCCTCCAGTGGGTCCGCGGGCAGCACGAGTCGCCGCCCCCTCTTGGAAAAGACGCGCGTGAGGCACCCGGGTTGCCGAAACGATCTTCCTGAAACGCTTCAGGGCCCTCCGCGCGTTCGCGGAGGGCCCTGAAGGAGGACGCTGCTACCCGGGCCCGGAGCCCGGTGGCTGGGCGACTCCGCCACCACCACCGAACGTGTTGCCCTGACCGGGGTCGATGCTCGTGATCGGCGGGCCCGGCCGGGTCCGGGTCCGGGTCGGCGTGCTCGTGTCGGTGTCCGACGGCTCGGTGCTGGGCGAGCTTTCCGTGCTGGTCGGCGGCGTCGTCGTGGTCGGCGTGTCCGGCGGCTTCGACTGCGTCGTCGTCACGTCGTTGACGTCCTTGCCGATCGCCTGGACCTTGTCGAACTTCTCCGCCGGCTTGCCCTTGAGGTAGAGGTTCATGAAGTTCTGCCACGTCGGGCCGGCGATGGTGGCACCGAAGATCGGCTTGTTCTTCGGATCGTGCAGCGGCTTGTTGCCGTCGCCGCCGACCCAGACCGCCGCCGACACCGAAGGCGTGTAGCCGACCATCCACGTCTGCGCGTTGCGGTCGCCGTACGACTTCGGGTCGCTGTCCTTCGCCGTGTACTGCTGCGTACCGGTCTTGCCCGCGCACTCGTGACCGCTCGGGCACTTCAGGTTCGAGTGGTTGATGACCGGGACCAGCGCCTCGGTGACGTTGCCCGCGATCTGCTGGCTCTTCGACGCGTCGTCGTCGAACGCCGGGTTGGTCTTGATGTTGTTCTGGTCGAACTCGACCTCGTCCTGGTTGTTCGTGAGCTTCGCGACGAAGTGCTGCTCGTGGTACGTGCCACCGTTGGCGAACGACGAGTACGCGGCCGCCATGTCCTCCGGTGTCACGGCCGTGCCACCACCACCGAGCGAGATGTTGTTGTCGTCGGTGTAGAGGACGCTCTTGCCGTCCGGCGCGACCTTGACCCCGGCTTCCTTGGCCGCTTCCGCGACCCGCGACGGCTTCGTCACGTTCAGCACCATGTCGTAGAACACGGTGTTCGCCGAGATCTCCATCGCCTTCGCGACGGTGCAGTCCTTGCCGCAGCTCGCGCTGTCACCCGCGTTCCGGACCGTGCGGCCGCCGAGCACCCGGTTGTTCGAGCCGTCGAACGTCTCGCCGAGGCCCTTGCCCATCTTGAGGAACGCCGTGAGGTCGAACGCCTTGACCGACGAACCGGGGTTTCTCGCCTGGTTGGCGCGGTCCTGGCCGATCTGGTCCTTGCCGTTGGCGTCCTTCACCAGCTCCGGCCCGCCGTAGTAGGCAAGCACGCCGCCGGTCTTCGGATCGACCGCGACCAGCGCGTTCAGCAGGTTTTCGTCGGTCTGGCCCTTCATGCCGTCCGCGGCGGCCTTCTCCGCCGCGTCCTGGGCCGCCGGGTCGATCGTCGTGTAGATCTTGGCGCCGCTGGAGAACAGCTTGTTCTCGTCGTAGCCCTTCGCCGCGAGTTCGTCCTTGATCCGCTGCTGGACCTGGTAGGTCAGCTTGCCGGAGTTCTGCTCCTTGTTGGCGTTCTTCGCGATCGGCGTCGGGTACTGGAAGGTGGCGCGCTCGTCCGCCCGGAGCCACTTGTTGGCGACCATCTGGTCCATCACGTACGCCCAGCGCTTCTGGGCGTACGCCTGGTTCTCCGAACGGCCGGGACCCTGGATCAGGCCGGCGAGCAGCGAGGCTTCGGACGCGTTGAGGTCCTTGGCGTCCTTGTTGAAGTACGCCTTCGCGGCCGCCTGGATGCCGTTCGCGCCGCGGCCGAAGTAGACGATGTTCAGGTAGGAAGTGATGATCTCTTCCTTGGACTGCTGGTTGTTCATCTTGAACGACTTGGCCAGCTCGGTCCACTTGCGGGTCAGCGTCGGGGCGTCGTTCTGCGTCGCCTGCTTGATGTACTGCTGGGAGATGGTCGAACCACCGCCCTGGCCGCCGGACACCTGGTTCCAGACCGCGCGCAGGATGCCGGTGACGTCGAAGCCCGAGTTGGTCTCGAACGTCGCGTCCTCCGCCGAGTACACCGCGTGCTTGACGACCTCGGGCACCTCGCCCGGCTTGAGCAGCTGGCGGTCGCCGCCCGGCGGGAGTTCCCGGCCCAGCTGCTGCCCGTTGGCGTCGAAGTAGGTGATCGGCTGGTTCTGCAGCGACTTGATGCTGTCCGGCGTCGGCACGTCGACCAGGAAGTACGTGATGACGAACGCGATCGCGGGGACGACGAAGAAGAGCCCGACGAAGGCGTACGACACCCGCCGGATGATCTTCCACCGGCGCTTCTTGCGCTGCGCCGGCGTGAGGACCTTCTTGCCCTTTTCGTCGAGCTCGTCCTGGGGCTCGACGTCGTCGGCGAACTCGTTGAAGGCAGCGTCGTCGTAGCCGTCGTCGTACGGGTCGCGGCCGAAGTCGTCGGTCCCGTTGTGCGCGTGGTGGGTGATCAGGTCCGGCTCGCGCCCGGGTGGCGGCACCGGCCGGTTGCCGGGCTGGCGGAAGCCCTGCGGCGGGGAGCCGGGCGGGCCCTGCTGCGCGCGTTGCCCCGGTGGCGGGACGGCGCGGCGCGGCGGCATGCCCTGCTGACGCGGGCGCTGCGGCCGCCTCGGCGGCTGCTCGTCGCCGGCGGGCCACTGGGGACCGCCTTCGTCGCCGGACGGCCACTCGGGCGACCCGCCGCCACGCGGGTTGCCGCGGGGCGGCGTCCCACGCTGAGCCGATTCACCGCGTGGCCGGCGGGGGGCTTCTTCGCCGGGCCACGCCGGTCCGGGGTCTTCCCCCGGCCACGGGCCTGACTGGGCACGGCGAGGTGCATCTGGCTCCTGGCCGGGCCAGGAGCGGTTGCGGTCGTCGTTCACGAATGGGCCTCCCAGACCGGCACCCGGTAGTGCGCCGTTCTGCGCTCTTCAGCGGTAGTGATCCAGCTCACCGGCCTGCGGTCCTTCGCGGACCGTCGGCCGGCTCCCCCGTGCCGAGGACGTACGACCGGACCAGGTGGTTCCAGTGGCACGCGCGGCACACTTCGACGTCGTACACGGTGAACTCGGCGAACAGGCCGGCCATCCTGGCCAGCTCTTCGGGGGTCCTCGCCGAGCCCGCGACGTGCTTGAGTTCGTCGCCGTAGACCCAGGACACCAGGGTCAGCGGCTCCTGGCGGCAGATCGGACAGGGCTGGTCACCGGCCCGGCCGTGGAACTTAGCCGCCCGCAGCAGGTACGGGCTCGCGTCGCAGGCTTCATAGCTGCCGACGCGCCCGGAGCGGACTTCGGCGAGCAGCGCACGGCGCTGCAACGCGTAGTCCACGACCTGCCGCTGGTTAATCACCAGGACAGAGTACGGGCTCTTCCTGTGTCGTCCACGCCCCCTAGCGCGACCAACCTCACGACCGGGACGGACACGCCGGACGTTCGATAACTCTCCGGTGAATTTCCCCCACTCCAGAGTGAGGGCGCCTGTTGGCTTCGCCACTTCGATGTATCGGCGCGATATAGTGGCTGAGTAGGTTTGATCGAGGCGCTCGTTCGGAGCAACGCGGGTCGTCTCGGTTTGTTCCCGGAAGGGGGTGCGCTGTGCTGGAGTTCGCGATCCTCGGTCTTCTGCACGAGGCGCCCATGCACGGGTACGTGCTGCGCAAGCGGCTGCACGAGACGCTCGGCACGTTCCGGACGTTCTCGTACGGCTCGCTGTACCCGACCCTGCGGAAGCTGCTGCGGGCCGGGTACCTGGTCGAAGAGCTGGACGAGGCCGACGACCGGGCGTGGTCGCGGCGCGGCCGGCGGGTCTACAAGCTCACCGCGGAGGGCAAGGAGCGCTTCGGCGAGCTGCTCGGCGACGCCGGGCCGCAGACCTGGGACGACGAGGGTTTCGGCGTCCACCTGGCCTTCTTCTCGCGGACCCCGGCCGACGTGCGGATGCGGATCCTCGAGGGCCGCCGCCGCCGCGTCGAAGAACGCCGCGAGGGCATGCGGGCGGCGCTGGCCAGGGCCGAGGAGAAGATCGATCGCTACACCCGCGAGCTGCACCGGCTGGGGCTGGAGACGAGCGAGCGGGAGGTGCGCTGGCTCAACGAGCTGATCGCGCACGAACAGGCCGAGCGGCAGGGTCCGGAGACCTGAGCCGCCCGGCGCGGGCCGCAGCGTCGCGGCACCAGACCTACTGAACAGACACGGATTGAAGGAGAAACCCCCATGGGCGAGAACCGCCGCGTACGGGTGGCCATCGTGGGCGTCGGCAACTGCGCGGCGTCGCTGGTCCAGGGTGTCCAGTACTACCGCGACGCGGACCCGGCCACCCGCGTCCCCGGTCTGATGCACGTCGACTTCGGCGGGTACCACGTCCGCGACATCGAGTTCGTCGCCGCGTTCGACGTGGACGCCAAGAAGGTCAGCCGCGACCTGTCCGAGGCGATCTTCGCCTCCGAGAACAACACCATCAAGATCGCCGACGTGCCGCCGCTCGGCGTCACCGTCCAGCGCGGCCACACCCACGACGGCCTCGGCCGCTTCTACCGCGAGACGATCGAGGAGTCCGACGAGACCCCGGTCGACATGGTCGCCGCGCTGCGCGAGGCGCAGGCCGACGTGCTCGTGTCGTACCTGCCGGTGGGCTCCGAGGTGGCGGACAAGTTCTACGCCCAGGCCGCGATCGACGCCGGCGTGGCGTTCGTCAACGCGCTGCCGGTGTTCATCGCCTCCGACCCCGAGTGGGCCAAGAAGTTCACCGACGCCGGCGTCCCGATCGTCGGCGACGACATCAAGTCCCAGGTCGGCGCCACCATCACGCACCGCGTGCTGGCGAAGCTGTTCGAAGACCGCGGCGTCCAGCTCGACCGGACGATGCAGCTCAACGTGGGCGGGAACATGGACTTCCTGAACATGAAGGAGCTCGAGCGGCTCGAGTCGAAGAAGATCTCGAAGACCCAGTCGGTGACGTCGCAGGTCGACCGCGACCTCGGCAAGGGCAATGTCCACATCGGACCGTCGGACTACGTGCAGTGGCTCGACGACCGCAAGTGGGCCTACGTCCGGCTCGAGGGCCGCGCGTTCGGTGACGTGCCGCTGAACCTGGAGTACAAGCTCGAGGTGTGGGACTCGCCGAACTCGGCGGGCATCATCATCGACGCGGTCCGGGCGGCGAAGATCGCGCTCGACCGCGGCATCGGCGGCCCGATCCTGTCGGCGTCGTCCTACTTCATGAAGTCGCCGCCGGAGCAGTACGACGACGCGACCGCGCGTGACGCCGTCGAGAAGTTCATCCGCGGCGAGGTCGAGCGGTAAGCAGACTCTTGGAAGAAGGCCGTCACCGCTGGTGGCGGCCTTCTTCGCATGGTGCACTAAACCGGTGGGGCGGGGTGGGCGTTGGCGGGGCGTGAGTGCGAGCGTGGGCGAGAGCGCGCCGGGGGACCTGGGCGCGCCGACGTTCCACGACCTGTTCCGGGAGTACTTCGCCCAGATGACGAGGCTGGCGCACCTGCTCGGCGCGGACGACGCGGAGAACGTCGCCCAGGAGGCGTTCGTCAAGCTCCACCAGCGCTGGGACACGCTGTCGGACCACACGCGGGTGGCCGGCTACCTGCGCACGACCGTGGTGAACATGTCCCGGTCGCGCACGCGGCACCTGCGCGTGGTGCGGCGAACCCCACAGGAACGGCCGCCGGACGAGCTGTCGGCCGAGGTCCGGGCGGTGGCCAACTGGGAGCACGAGCGGCTGCGCGAGGTATTGGGGAAATTGTCCCGTCGCCAACGCGAGGTGCTGGTGCTGAGGTATTGGCTGGACCTCAGCACGGCGGGCATCGCGGAGACCCTGGGTATCTCACCCGGGACGGTCAAGGCGACCACGCACCACGCGATGGAGAACCTGCGCAAGCACCTGGGGGAAGAGCCGGGAGGTGAGCGATGACCGACCTCGAACGCAAGCTGGCCGACGCCCTGCGGGAGCAGGCGGACCAGGTCACGCCCAACCTCGACGCGGCGTGGGCCGAGCAGCAGCGAAGGCAGCGCCGCCCCCGGCGCCGCCGGTTGACGGTGGTGGTCGCCCCCCTGGCGGCGGTCTTGGTGGTGTTGACGAGCGTGCTGCTGGCCACGCGGCTGAACGACGCCTCGCCCCCGGCTCCGCCGGCCCACCCCGGCGATCTGCTCACCCTCCCGCAGGCCGAATACCAGCCCATGGGCGAGCTGAAGGTGGTGAGCACCCCGGTCCGGCTGATCGACTTCGCCGGCCAGACCGACCGCTGGACCCCCTACGCGTTCATCGCGACCACGGTCCCCGCGCCCGATCAGACGTTGTTCTGCGTCGCCGCGGTCCCGGAGAACCAGCCGCTCGACGAATCAGAGCCGCAGTACGCGACCAAGTCGCCTTCGTGCGCGCCGATCTCCTCCGGACGGATCCGCGCCGGATACGTGGGTGAGACCGGGGGGCCGCTGCCGCCCGGGAAAGCGGTCTACCTGGTCGACTCAGCGGTGGTGGGCCTGGTCCGGCTGTTCGACGAGAAAGGCGGTCTGAGCACGGCGAAGCCGTTCGGGGCCGTCACGCCGGGCAAGGTGTACTTGGCCACCGTCGACCCAGGCTGGCCGCCGGTGCGCTTCGACGTCAGCTGAGCCCGAGCGCCCCCGGCAGGTCGGTGATCTTCTCCACCACCGCCGTGGCCTGCTTCAACACCGCTTCGTCCGGCGGGAAGTGCGGGTTCGGCACCGCATAAACCGCCATCCCCGCGGCCAACGCCGACCGCAGCCCGTTCGTCGTGTCCTCGACGGCCGCGCAATCGCCCGGCGCCGCCCCCAGCAGCTCGGCCGCCCGCAAGTACACATCCGGCGCCGGCTTCCCCGCCCCCACCTGCTCCGACGACACCGCCGCCCCGACCGGCAACCCCGTCACGTCCAGGAACCCCTTGATCAGGATCACCGGCGACGAGCTGGCGATCGCCACCGGCCACCGGCCCGACACCTGCCGCACGACCTCCACCGCACCCGGGATCAACGGCGGCTCGGCGGCGTACCGCGCGGCCATCCGCTTGACCACCAGCGTCGCGATCTCGGCCGGCGTCGTCCGCGCGCCCAGCTCCTCGACGAGGTACCGCGCCCACTCCGGGGTGCTCATCCCCTGCTGCGCGCGCGTCGCCTCCGGCCGCCACGTGCCGCCGTGCTCGGCGACGACCGCGCGGCGCACCTCGTCCCAGATGCGCTCCGAGTCCACCAGGACGCCGTCGAGGTCGAAGATCACCGCTTCCATACCCCGAGCCTAGCCTGTGAGCCGACTTACTTAGCCACCCTTACTAATTTTTGTTAGCATAGCTAAGTGACTTCCCCGATCGCCGACCTCGCCCACCGGCTGCGGCCGCTGGTCTTCCGGCTGTACCACCAGGTGCGCCGGCAGACGCCGCAGCTGACGCTGACCCTCACGCAGGGCTCGGTGCTGAGCGAGCTGGTCAACGGCGGTCCGCGCCGGATGAGCGCGCTGGCCGAGTTCGAGCAGGTCAAGCTGCCGTCGATGACCGACGTCGTCAGCCGGCTCGAACGCCTCGGCCTCGCCACCCGGACGCCGGATCCCGCCGACCGGCGGGCGGTGCTCGTGGACGTCACCGACGAGGGCCGCCGCTTCTACGCCGAGACGGTGGCCGCCCGGGAGGAGTTCCTCCGCGAGCGGCTCATCGCCATGGACGACACCGACCGCGCCGCGATCGAAGCCGCCCTCCCGGCCCTCGCCAAATTGCTCGTTGATGCCAAAAAGGAGGAACTGATCAGCGATGAGCGCTGAACACCACTCGAGCCTGCTGGACGCCGTCAAGGGCCAGCCCAAGCAGGTGTGGATCACCGCGTTCGCCGCGGTCATCGCCTTCATGGGGATCGGGCTGGTCGACCCGATCCTGCTGTCCATCGCCAAGGGCCTGGACGCGACGCCGTCGCAGGTCACGCTGCTCTTCTCGTCCTACCTCGGCGTCCAGGTCATCGCCATGCTGGTCACCGGCGCGGCGAGCGCCAAGTTCGGCCCCAAGAAGACCGTCCTCGTCGGGCTGACGCTGATCGTCGTGGCCACCGCGCTCTGTTCGGCCGCCGGTTCGATCGAGCAGCTCGTCGGGCTGCGCGCGGTCTGGGGCCTCGGCAACGCGTTCTTCATCGCGACCGCGCTTTCGGTGATCGTCGGCGCCGCGACCGGCGGCCAGTCCGGCGCGATCCTGCTCTACGAGGCCGCCCTCGGGGTCGGCCTGTCGGTCGGCCCGCTGCTGGGCGCGCTGCTCGGCTCGATCTCCTGGCGCGGCCCGTTCCTCGGCACCGCGATCCTGATGGCCGGCGCGCTCGTGCTGTGCGCGGTGTTCCTCAAGAGCGACAAGGGCGAGCAGCGCGCCCCGATCAAGCTGCTCGACCCGCTGCGCGCGCTGAAGCACCCCGGCCTGCTGCGGACCTCCGTCGCGTCGGCGCTGTACACGGCCGCGTTCTTCGCGGTGCTGGCCTGGTCGCCGTTCGTCCTCGGCTGGAGCGCCATCGCCGTCGGGCTGGTCTTCTGCGGCTGGGGCCTGTGCGTCGCCGTCGCCGGGGTCGCCCTCGCGCCGCGGCTGGCCGCCAAGCTCGGCGAGCGGCACGCCGCCGCGGCCGCCGTCTTCGGTTACGCCGTGCTGATGCTGGTGCTCGCCGTGCCGAGCAAGCCGGTCCTGGTCGCCGGGATCGTCGTCTCCGGGCTGGTGTCCGGCCTGCTGAACACGCTGTTCACCGGCACCGCGATGTCGATCAGCGACGCGCCGCGCCCGGTCGCCAGCGCGGGCTACAACTTCTGCCGCTGGCTCGGCGGCGCCGTCGCCGCGACGCTCGTCGGGCACGTCGCCGAGTGGTTCGGCTCGCCGCAGGCGCCGTTCATCGCCTCGGCCGTGCTGTGCGTCGTCGCGGGGGCGCTGCTCTCGCTGCGGGAGAAGAAGGCGGACCCGCACGCGGTGCCGCAGGAGGCGGTTCTCGTCGGCGAAGAGTTCTGACGGGGCCATTCGGGGCAGCAGTACACCCGCCGTTCATCTGAATGTCTGGAATGGCTGGTTTTGGGAGCTTAGGTTCGGTTCGTTCCCGAACTCCCACCATGGAGGCGAAGTGCTCGACCGCCTGCTCCCGCTGCTGCCCACCCACCCGGGCGGCCGCTCCCCGATCACCTGTGAATACCGCTGCGGCAACGCGTGCGCCCACCCCGAGGCCAACGAATCCGGCAACGAGTACTTCGGCGACGTCGTCAAGGACATCTCGCGCCGCCGGGTGTTCAAGGCCGGTGCCGTGATGGCCGCCGCCGCGGGCGGGTTCGCCGCCCTGTCCGGCACCGCGGCGGCCGCGCCCGCCCACCACGGCCCCGGGCACGGTGGCCCGAAGCCGCGGCCGGTTCCCGGGACCGACTTCGACCCGGTCCCGCCGAACAAGCTCGACCAGGTCAGCATCCCGGCGGCGTACGACCAGCGCGTCGTCGTCCGCTGGGGCGACCCGGTCGTCGCCGGTGCCCCGAAGTTCGACTTCGCCAAGCAAACGGCGGCGGCGCAGGCGAAGCAGTTCGGCTACAACAACGACTTCGTCGGCCTGATCCCGCAGGACCCGCTGGGGCTGACGAACCTGCTCGTGGTCAACCACGAGTACACGACCGAGGTCCACATGTTCCCGGCCGACCAGTACGACCCGGCGAACCCGACCGAGGAGCAGGTCAAGATCGCCTGGGCGGCGCACGGCCTGTCGGTGCTGCTGACCCGCCGCGACCCGATCCACGGCGGTCTTTCGGTCGTCCCGAGCCGGTTCGGCCGCCGGATCACGCTCGACACGGTCTTCGAGGTCCGCGGCCCGGCCGCCGGTTCGAAGTTCCTGAAGACGTCGGCCGACCCGTCGGGCCGCAAGGTCCGCGGCACCCAGAACAACTGCTCCGGCGGCGTGACGCCGTGGGGCACGGTGCTCTCCGGCGAGGAGAACTTCGACCAGTACTTCGCGAACGCCGACAAGGTCACCGACCCGGTCGAGGCCGCGCGGCTCAAGCGCTACACCGTCGGCACCGGTACGAGCACCCGCAAGTGGGAGCGCTTCGACAAGCGCTGGGACGTCTCGCAGGAGCCCAACGAGCCGAACCGCTTCGGCTGGGTCGTCGAAATCGATCCGAACGACCCGAACTCGACGCCGGTCAAACACACCGCGCTCGGCCGGTTCAAGCACGAGGCCGCCAACATCAAGATCACCGCGGACGGCCGCGTCGCCGTCTACTCCGGCGACGACAGCCGGTTCGAGTACATCTACAAGTTCGTCTCCAAGGGCAAGTACAAGCCCGGCAACAGCGCCCACGCGCGGCGGCACAACTCGGCGCTGCTCGACGAGGGCACGCTGTACGTCGGCCGCTTCACCGGCGACAGCCCGGCCGCCGAGATCGACGGCACCGGCAAGCTCCCCGCGGACCACGAGTTCGACGGCACCGGCGAGTGGATCCCGCTGGCGAGCGGCACCAAGTCCTTTGTGGACGGATTCACCGCCGAAGAGGTCTACGTCTTCACCCGCCAGGCCGCCGACAAGGTCGCCGCGACGAAGATGGACCGCCCCGAGGACATCGAGCCGAACCCGGTCAACGGCCGGATCTACGCGGCGCTGACCAACAACACCGACCGCGGCGCGGCGGGCAAGGCCGGCGTCGACGAGGTGAACCCGCGCAACGGCAACAAGAACGGGCACGTCCTGGAGTGGGAGGAGAACCGCGGCGACGCGGCGTCGACGCGCTTCTCCTGGCGGCTGCTGCTCGTCTGCGGTGACCCCGCCGCGGCCGACACCTACTTCGGCGGCTTCGACAAGAGCCAGGTCAGCCCGATCTCCTGCCCGGACAACGTGGCCTTCGACCGGCACGGAAACCTCTGGATCTCCACCGACGGCAACGCGCTCGGCGCGAACGACGGCCTGTTCTCGGTGCCGGTCACCGGCCCGGAGCGCGGGCACGTGAAGCAGTTCCTCTCGGTGCCGGTCGGTGCGGAGACCTGCGGTCCGGTCGTGACGGACCACGTGGTGCTCGTCGCGGTCCAGCACCCGGGCGAGAACGCGGCGAGCTCGGCGAACCCGACGTCGCACTGGCCCGACGGCGGCACCGCGCAGCCGCGGCCGTCGATCGTCTCGGTGTGGAAGAAGGGCCGCTTCGGCCTGCCGGGCCGCATCGGCGAACGCTAACGCACTGGGTCCGCACCGGGCTGAACTTCACTCTTAAGTGGACGGTTCTCGGCCGGTGCGGGCCCGGACAGCGCGCCATAGTCGAGGCATGGTCCGTTCGGCGCGCGTGGTGGCAGTGGCGGTGGTGGCGTTTTCGGGGGTGGTGGTGCCCGCGGCGACCGCCGACCCGGCGCCGGCGTGCGGCGGGATCGCGGCCAACCCGAGCGTCGAGGAGACGGCCCGCAACGGAGCTCCCGATGCGTACGTCTTCACGCCGGCCGCGCCGGTGCCGCCCGGTACGCCGCCCGCGAAGGCGCCGAGGCTGCTGACCGAGCAGGCGTTCGCCGTCGACGGGCAGCGGTCCGCGGTGATCCAGACGCCGGACGGCCGGGCCAGCACGGCCGCTTCGACCGAGAAGTTCGTCCCCGGCGGCGTCTACACGCTGAGCGTGTCGACGGGCTCGTACGTGCCGGGCGCCGGGCCGGCGACCGGGCTGCGCTTCTACGACGTGAACGGCACCCAGGTCCAGGAGACCAAGCTGGTCGCCGACCACTTCGCCGGCGATGGCCGGCTGGAGCGGCAGGACTTCCCGGCGGCGACGGCCCCGGCGAAGGCGTCGGCGGTGAAGTTCTTCGCGACGACGAGCGCCGAACGGCTGCGCTGGGACTGCGTCGACCTGCAGCTCGCGGCGTACTCGGTGAAGAAGGAAGTGCAGAACCCGGCGACCGGCGCGTGGGGCACGTTCGCGACGGTCACCGCGGGCGAGACCGCGCACTACCGCGTCACCGTGACGAACGACGGCACGCAGGACCTGAGCGGGATCACGGTACTGGACCCGTGGTGCAGCGGGAAGTTCGAGCCGTTCGCGCTCTCGGCGGGCGCGAACAAGGCGCTGACCTGCGACCACCCGAACCTGACGGTGGCCGACACCGGGCACGTCAACACGGCGAAGGTGACCGGCGTGAAGTACCCGGGCGGCACGCTGGGCGACAAGACGGCGTCGGCGACGATCACCGTGCTGCCCCCGCCGGCGATCGCGAAGATCGGCGACTTCGCCTGGGCGGACCGCAACCGCGACGGCATCCAGGACCCGGACGAGCCGGGCGTCGCGGGCGTGAAGGTGACGCTGAAGGACGGTGCGGGCGGCACGGTCGGCACCGCGACGACGGACGACAAGGGCAAGTACGGCTTCGAGAAGCTGAAGGACGGCACGTACCAGGTCTGCTTCGCGGTCCCGTCGGGATACGCGGTGACCAGCGAGGACGCGGCGCCCGACGACCGCGACTCGGACGCGGGTCCGGACGGCTGCACCGCGCCGCGCACGGTCGGCGGCCCGTCGCACGAGGACTTCGCGGTGGACCTCGGCCTGGTCACGCCGACGAACCGGATGGGCGACTTCGCCTGGTCGGACACGAACGGCAACGGCCTGCAGGACGCCGGCGAGCCAGGCCTGGCCGGGGTGAAGGCAACGCTGAACAACGGCACGAGCGTCGTCACCGGTCCGGATGGTGCTTACGCATTCACCGGCCTCGAAGACGGCAGCTACCAGGTCTGCTTCACCGCCGAGGGGCACAAGCCGACCACGAAGGACGCGGACGACGACGCGAAGGACTCCGACGCCGACCCGGCGACGGGCTGCGCGGAGCCGCGCAAGCTCGGCCCGGACAAGCGGGACGACCAGACGGTGGACGTGGGCTTCGCGTAGTTACGGTGGGGGCATGACGACGGATCTTCCCCTCGCCCTCGTGACCGGCGCTTCCCGCGGCATCGGCAAGGCGGTCGCCCACCAGCTGGCCCCGACCCACCGCCTCCTCCTCGGCGGCCGGGACGCGTCCGCGCTCGAGACGCTGGCGAAGGAGCTTCCGGGCGCGAAGCCGTGGCTCGTCGACCTGACCGACCCGACGTCCCTCGAACGCGCGGTCGCGGACATCCAGTCGTTGGACGTGCTGGTCCACTCGGCCGGCGTCGCCAAGCTCGGCCGCGTCGAGGAGGCGACGGCTCAGGCGTGGCGGGACAACTTCGAGGTCAACACGTTGGCTGTGGTCGAGCTGACCCGCCTGCTGCTGCCCGCCCTGCGCACGGCCCGCGGCCACGTGGTCGTGATCAATTCGGGCGCGGGCCGCAACGCGCGTCCAGGCTGGTCCCCGTACGCGGCGAGCAAGTTCGCGGTCCGCGCCTTCGCCGACGCGCTGCGCAAGGAGGAGCCGGAGCTGCGCGTGACGTCGGTCTACCCCGGCCGCACGGACACCGACATGCAGCAGGAGATCTTCAAGGGCGAAGGCCGCGACTACGACACCTCGCACCTGCTGAAGGCGGACTCGGTGGCGACCGCGGTGGTGACGGCGGTGTCCGCCACCCCGGACGCTCACCAGACCGAGGTCATCCTGCGGCCCCGCTGACCAGCCCAGGCCAGCCCCGCCCCTCCCGGCAGAGTAGGTAGCTCTCCGTCGGCCCACCACCCCGAAGCCGGATTGTGACGACGGACGGCAGCACCGCGTCAAGGCGGGAAAGCGTGCCTTGACCCGGCGCTGCCGTCCGTGTTCTGGCTTCGTATCGGGGTGCGGGGGGAGGTCTGGGTGGGGTGCGGGTTCTGCCGTCGGCTTGCCGTGGATCAAGCCCGCAGCCGGGTATCAAGCCCGCAGCCGGGCGGCGGTCTCGGCCACCCCGGCCTGGACCTTCGCCCGATCGACGCGAAGCGACTCCCCATCGGCGACGACCTGCTCGCCCGCGACCCACACGTCCCGGACCCGCCGCGACCCCGCCGCCCACACCAGGTTCGACAGCAGCTGCACGTCCGGTACGTCCAAGCCGCACGCGAACGCCGGGTCGTCGAGGTCGATGTGGACCAGGTCGGCCCAGCGGCCCGGCTCCAGCACGCCGATGTCGTCCCGGCCGAGCGCCGCGGCTCCGCCGCGGGTGGCCAGCAGGAAGACGTCGGCCGCGGTCAGCACCGTCGAGTCGCCGGTCGCCAGGCGGGCGAACATCGCCGAGAGCTGCAGCTCCTCCCACAGGTCGATGTCGTCGTTGGACGCCGGGCCGTCGGTGCCGAGGCCAACCGCCACGCCCGCGTCGCGCAGGTCCTTGATCCGCGCGATGCCCGAAGCGAGCTTCGCGTTCGAGCCCGGGCAGTGCGCCATGCCGACGCCGTGCTTGGCGAACAGCGCGATGTCGGTGTCCGAGAGGTGGATCGCGTGCGCGGCGAGCACCCGGCCGTCCAGCATGCCGAGCTTCTGCAGCAAAGCGGGCACCGAGCCGTGCACCGAGCGAACCGCAGTGTCCTCCGCAGCCGCCTCGGCGATGTGGATCTGCACCAGCGCGCCACGCGAAGCAGCCGACTCCGCCGTCGCCCGCAGGCCCTCTTCGGACAGCATGTACGCCGAGTGCGGGCCGTAGCCCAGCTCGATGCGGTCGCCGGGGCCGAAGCGCAGGCCGTCCGTGTCGATCCAGCGCTCGATCGCCGCCAGCTGGGCCCGCCAGTCGAGGCCCGGCAGCTCCATCACCGGCGGCGCGACCAGCACGCGGCCGCCCGTCGTGAGGACGGCGTCGACCAGCTGCTCGCCTTCGAAGTACATCTCGGCGCTCGTCGTGACGCCGTGGCGCAGCATCTCGACCGAGCCCAGCAGCATGCCGGTGCGGACGTCCTCCGGCCGCAGCTTCGCTTCGGCGGGCCAGATGATCTCGTTGAGCCAGGGCAGCAGCGGCAGGTCGCCGCCCATGCCGCGCAGCAGCGTCATCGGGCTGTGCGCGTGCGTGTTGACCAGGCCGGGAACCAGGATGCCGGTCAGGGTGGTGACCGGTGCGGCGGACTCGGGGGCGGTGGCCGCCGGTCCGCAGTAGGAGATGCGCCCATCGGTGTCGACGTCGACGACCGCGTCACGCAGGAGCGAACAGGACGCGTCGGCGGGGAGAACGACAGGGGCGTGGAAACGGCGTTGCATCTCTGGATACTACGCACCCTGGATTACGACACGACTCCGTTCCGCCACGCCCACGCCGCGGTCTCCACGCGGTTGCGCGCGCCGATCTTGCCCTGCACGGACGCCAGGTGCGTCTTCACCGTGGACAGCGACAGGAACAGCTCCGCGCCGATCTCGGTGTTCGTCAGCCCGCGGGCCGCCGCCTTCACCACGTCCAGCTCGCGCGCGGTCAGCGGCTCGGACGGCGGGGTGGCCGGCGACTTGGGCGTGCCGCCGTCGAAGTGCTTGAGCAGGCGGATGGTGATCTGCGGGGAGACCAGCGCGTCGCCGCGGTCGGCCGCGCGGACCGCCTCGATCAGCAGCGCCGGGCCCGCGTCCTTCAGCAGGAAGCCGTGAGCGCCGTTGCGCAACGCCGTGTGGACGTACTCGTCGAGGTCGAAGGTCGTCACGACGACCACCTTCAGCGGGTCGGCCACGTCCGGGCCGGCCAGCTGCCGGGTGACCTCGAGGCCGTCGAGGCCGGGCATGCGGATGTCGAGCAGGCAGACGTCGGGGCGCAGCTCGCGGGCCTTCGACACCGCCGAGACGCCGTCCGCGACGTCGGCGACGACCTCGATGTCGTCCTGGGCGTCCAGGATCATGCGGAACCCCATCCGCACCATCTCCTGGTCGTCGGCGATCAGTACCCGGATCACTCGTCCCCTTCCCCGGCGGCCAGCGGCAGCCAAGCTTCGACTCGCCAGCCACCGTCCGGGCCGCGCCCGGCCGACAGCCGGCCCTTGAGCAGCGCCACGCGTTCGCGCATGCCGACCAGACCGTAGCCGCCCGACCCGCCGGCGGGCCGCCGTGCCGTTTCGTGGCCGTTGTCCGTCACCCGCAAGTGCAGTTCCGCTCCGCTCACCTCGGCCAGCACGAACGCGTCGGTCGCGTCCGAGGCGTGCTTGCCGACGTTCGTCAGCGACTCCTGGACCAGCCGCAGCGCCGAGCGGCCGACCTCGTGCGGCAGGTCCGGCGGCAGGTCGAGGTGCATCGACGTCGGCACGCCGTGGTTGGCGCCCTCGACCAGCTTCCGCAGGTCGGCGCCGAGGTCGGTGGTGGCCTGCTCGCTGAACTCGCTCGCCCCGGACGGCGCGTCGCCGCGCATCGAGCGGACCAGCCGCCGCATCGCCGCGAGGGCTTCGACGCCGGCGTTCTCGATCCGGCCCATCGCCTCGACCGCGATCTCCGGCTTCTGCGAAGCCATCAGCCGCGCGGCCTGGGCCTGCACGACGATCCCGGTGACGTGGTGGGCGACGACGTCGTGCAGCTCGCGGGCCAGCGCCATCCGCTCCGCGGTCTGCGCGTCGGCCACCGCCGACTGGACGACCGTGGTGCGCTCGGAGTCCCGCGACCGCAGCATCATGCCGATCGCGATCGAAACGCCCAGCAGCAGCGTCGCGGTGAACGCCAGGATGGACAGCGTCTGCGGATCGGTCGTCAGGCCGGCGGGCTTGTTCGCGTTGACGATCGCGCCGAGCGCCACGACGGCGGACAGGATGCCGATCCGCGGCCACGACTGGCTCAGCCCGCGGGCCCGGGTCACGTTCACCACCACGCCCATCCCGGCGATGACCTGCACGGCCGGGATGCCGCCGGGCATCGGGTAGTCGTAGCGCAGGTGCAGGAAGGGGGTGACGGCCGTGGACACCAGCATGATCGCCGCGACGCCGAGGAGGGCGTCCGCGGGCCGCCGCGGCGACAGCACCGCGACGGCGGCCGCGACGAGCGAGCAGAACAGGATCGGGAAGCCGCGGGCGTTGCTCGAGTACGTGTAGCCGAACTCGAAGATGAGCGCGAACCCGAGCAGCCCGATCAGCGGCCACTGCCCCATGGCCAGCTCGTTCACCCGCTGCAGCTTCTGCGTCCGCGGGTCGGCCTTCGGCCGGCGGTCCCGGAGCGTGATGGCCGGGACGACCGGGCCGAGGAGCAGCAGCAGACCGAACACCAGCCCCTGGGTGGCCGTGCCGCCGTCGATGTCGTTGACGCCCCGGTAGCGGCCGAAGAGGGCGACCAGCCCCCCGACGACGAGGAAGCTGACCACACAGAACGCCACGCCCGCCCGCGCCCGCCGGGTGACGTAGTAGACCATCAGCACCCCGGCCACGACCTCGGTGATGGTGATCTTCGGCAGCACGCTCGAGTAGGCCGGGATGCGGAACGCGTGGATCCAGAGCGTCGAGAACACGAGCACCACGCCGCCCGCCACCCCGGCGACGGCGGCGCGCTTCTGCGCCCACTGCGCGCAGGCGACCATCGCGAAGATGCCGGGCAGGAGCCCGAAGTCGACGAACTTGGGACCGTTGTCGTCGAGCGCCGCCTGCGTCGTGAAAACGACGTCGAAGAGCAGGGCGGCGAACAGGACGGCCGAAGGCACGCCGATGCGCCGCACCAGGGCGGCGGCGCGGGCGTACAGCGTTTTCGGCGGGGGCGCGGCGGTCACAACGTGACGTTAGAGGATTCGCCCGCCTTCGCACCTTGGCCGAGTGGCCCGCGCTCCCTCGGCCGATCGGCCGATGCCGCACCACTGGTGACTGGCCGTCTGCCCGAAGTGGACACCCCTCGATCTCCGCGAAGCTCATCGGCGTCAAGATCCGATCCGACAGGGAGAACGTGGTGGACCCGAACACTCCACAGTGGACGAATGGGCCGGTGCTCTCCGGCCGCGGGCTCGTGAAGCGCTACGGCGCGCAGTACGCCCTGGCCGGCATCGACATCGACATCCAGCCGCGGGACGCCGTCGCCATCGTCGGGCCGTCGGGCTCGGGCAAGACGTCGCTGCTGCACGTCCTGGCCGGCATCCTCAAGGCCGACGACGGGCAGATCCTCCTGGCCGGACAGCGGATCGACCACCTCGGCGAGAAGAAGCGCAGCGAGCTGCGCCGGACCGAGTTCGGTTTCGTCTTCCAGTCGGGAATGCTGGTCGCGGAGCTGTCGGCCGAAGAGAACGTCGCGCTGCCGTCGCTGCTGGCGGGGCTCGGCCGCAAGGAAGCCATCGACGCCGGCCGCCAGTGGCTTTCGCGCCTCGGCTTGGCCGGCAAGGAGAAGCGGCGCCCCGGCGAGCTGTCCGGCGGCGAGGCCCAGCGCGTCGCGATCGCCCGCGCCCTGACCCACCGGCCGAAGGTCATCTTCGCCGACGAGCCGACCGGTGCCCTCGACACGCGCACCGGCCGCGACACGATGGACGCCCTGCTCGGCGCCGCCCACGAGACGGGCGCCGCGGTGATCGTGGTGACCCACGACCGCGAGCTGGCCGAGTCGATGCCCAAGACCGTCGCCATCCGCGACGGGCTGATCGCGACGAGGCTAGCGGCGTGAACTCGCTCCAGATCGCTCTGCGGGTGCTGAAGGTCGACCGGCGGACCCGGACGTCGGCGATCCTCACCGCGATCGGGGTGGCCGTCGCGACCGGGCTGGTGCTGCTGCTGGCGACGCTGCCGTTCGCCACGCAGAACCGCGAGCAACGCGCCCTCTGGCAGGGCGAACACTTCTTCAGCCGCGGCTCCGACGCCCCGGCCAAGATCCTGTTCAACTCGGCGAAGGACTACTTCGACGGGCAGCAGATCATCCGCGTCGACGTCGCGCTGGCGCCCGGCGCCACCGCGGCCGAAGTCCCGCTGCCCGCCGGGGTGCCGCAGCTGCCGGGGCCGGGCGAGACCGTCGTGTCGCCGGCGCTCGGCCGGCTCCTGCAGGGCCACCCGGCCGACCAGCTCGGCGACCGGTTCGGCAAGCCCGTCGGCGCGCTCGACGAGAACGGCCTCCGCTTCCCGGAGCAGCTCGTGGCGCTCGTCGGGCACACCCCCGACCAGATGGCGGAGAACGCCAACCCGATCCCGGGCTTCCCGAGCGGGAAGGCGAGCCCGGACCCGCTGCTCATGCTGCTGTCCTGGGTCGGGATCATCGTCCTGCTGGTGCCGAGCCTGGTGCTGGTCGCGTCCTCGGCGCGGCTGACCGCGGCCCGGCGGGAGCGGCGGCTGGCCGCGATCCGGCTGGCCGGGGCGACGCCGGGGCAGGTCACGAACATGGTGGCCGCCGAGACGACGCTGTCCGCGGGCATCGGCGCGCTGCTGGGCCTGCTGATCAGCCCGGCGCTGCACGGCCTCGCGTCGTTCGTGCCGTGGGCCGGCGGCACGTGGCTCGCGGCCGACTTCGCGCTGCCGGTCGGCCTGACGGTGTTCATCGTCGTGGCCATCCCGGTGCTCGTGGTGCTCGCCGGGATCCTCGGCCTGCGCCGCGTGCTCAAGAACCCGCTGTTCGCGACGGGCGGCCACACGAAGAAGCCGTTGCGCTGGTGGCGTCTGCTGGCGCTGCCCGCGGCCGGGCTGTTCTTCCTCGTCGCGGTGACGACGGCGAAGGACTCCGGCGGCATCACGATGGTCATGGCGGGCCTGTTCCTGCTGGTCGGCTCGGCCGCGGTCGTCGGGCCGTGGGTGACGTCGGCGGTGGGCGGCACGTTCGTGCGGATCTGGCGGCGCCCGTCGGCGTTGCTGGCCGGCCGCCGGCTGCGTGACGACCCGAAGGGCGCTTACCGCGCCTCCGCCGGGATCGTGCTCGCGGTGTTCGCCGGCTCGATGGCGCTGACGCTGCTGCCGACGTTCGAATCGATGGCGGGCGGCGGGCGGTCCTTCCAGGACTCCGTGCTCTACGTCGACACCGACGCCCAGCACGCGGGCAAGATCGTCGACCAGGCCAACGCGTCCCTGCAGAAGTACGGGCAGGCCGAGAAGGCCGTCGCGGTCGGCGAGGTCTACCTGGTCCAGGGCGACGGCCGGGAGCGCACCGGCAACCGCGCGCTGGTGATGACCTGCGCCGACGCCGTCAAGCTGACCCGGTACGGCCTCACACCGGCCAACTGCACCGGCGGCCCGGCGGTCTTCGGTGACACGCAGCTGGACCTGGCGAAGTACCAGATCGCCACCGAGTGGGAGGCCCCCGCGGTCGCCGTCAACTCGGGTACGCGGGCCGAAGCCGTGCCGCCCCGGGACTCGGACCTGTCCAGCACGTCGATCATCGACCCGGCCGCGTTGCCGGCCGGCGTCACGCCGAAGTGGGTCACCGTGGTCGCGCCGACCACCGACGCCAACCGCGAGATCGTCCGGACGGCGCTGGCCGCGCCGGCCGCGGGCGAGGAGATCGGCAGCCGCGACCAGTACCTGTTCAACCAGCAGACCGAGCTCGGCGACCTGCGCCGGGTCACGGTGATCGGGCTGATCGCCGCCGGTGTCCTGGCCGGCTGCAGTGCCGCGGTCGCGACCGCGGGCTCGGTGATGGACCGCCGTCGCACGTTCGGGGCGTTGATGGCGGCCGGCACGCCGGTCCGGGTGCTGGCGAGGGCGCTGCGGATGGAGGCCGCGCTGCCCGCGCTGGTCGCCACCATCGGCGCGGGAATCGTCGGGGTACTGGTCGGCGTTGGGCTCTACAGCATGGTCGACGAGCGGGGCATCGTGCTCAGCCCGTGGCTGCTGGCGCCGGTCGTGCTCGGGGTCGGGGTGGCCCTGCTCGGCGCGTCGGTCTGCACCCCCGCGCTCAAGCGGGTCCAGGCCGAACCGCTGGCCGACGAATAGGTAAGGACGTTCGCCCCTCTGTCGGGGGAGGGGCGAACTCCTACCGCTTTTCGAAGATGAGGTCGTGCGAGACGCGGCCGTCGACGTCGGCGCGCTGCTCGAACTTGGTCACCGGCCGCCACTCCGGCCGCGGCGCCCAGCCGTCGTACCGGTTCTTCAACGCCGGTTCCGCGGAGCAGACCTCGAGCATCTGCTCGGCGTAGTTCTCCCAGTCGGTCGCCATGTGGAAGGTGCCGCCGGGCGCGAGCCGCGACGCCACGAGCGCGGCGAACGACGGCGACACGATCCGCCGCTTGTGGTGCTTCTTCTTCGGCCACGGGTCCGGGAAGAACAGCCGGACGCCGTGCAGCGTGTCCGGCTCGACGTGCTCGGTCAGCAGCACCACGGCGTCACCGTGCAGCAGCCGCAGGTTTTCGACGCCCAGCTTTTCGGCGCGCAGCATCAGCTGGCCGAGGCCTGGGTCGTAGACCTCGGCGGCGACGTAGTTCAGCTCCGGCGCCGCGGCGGCCAGCTGCGAGGTCGTCTCACCCATGCCGGAGCCGATCTCCAGCATGACCGGCGCTTCGCGGCCGAACCACTCGGTGAAGTCCAGCGTTCCGGCGGGCAGCTCACCGACCGTGCGGCCGAGCTCCGGCCACAGTTCGTCCCACGCGCGTTGCTGCCCGACGGTCATCCGGCCACCGCGCTTGACGTAGCTGACCACGCTGCGCAGCCGGGGCTGGTCCTCGTTTTCCACTCACCGAGGTTAACGAACGGCTTCGAGCACCCCGAGACGCGACCGCAGTCCCGCGAGCCCGGCGATGGCGATCGGTTCCGGCGTCGGCCCGGTGTGCGCGGGCAGGACGTCGATCCAGCCGGGGTGCCGATCGGTGTTGATCACCGTCGTGGGAATCGCGTGCCCCGATTTCCCGCGTTCGGACGGCATGAACTCCCAGTAGCCGGATTCGCCGTCCGCGGCCCACGGGACGAATTCCCAGCCCGGCCGCCGGCCGAGCAGTTGCGCGATGCGGTCCTCGACGCGGAAACCCTGTTCCCGCGAATCCAGCTTCCCGTCCGCGATCGCGCGGAGCCACCACGGCGCCGGGATCGGCCCCGCCATCCCGGCGGAGGCGCGGAACAGGCCCAGGACCGTGTCTTCGGGCGCGCGGTGCACCCACGCCCGGCGGAGTTCGGCCGGCGTCGCCGCCGTCATGGCAGCCTGCGGGAGCTCGATCGCTCGTGACCATTCGAGGTCCAGCATCGGTTCGAGCCGGGGAGCGTCGTCTTCGACGCGGGCTCGGGGAATCGTGTTGCCCAATTCTTGACCGGTGTTCACCGTCAAGGATCACCTCCAGGGGAGCGCAGACGGTTCCGGTGCTCACTTACGAATATTGCCTGGTCATAGCAGTATGTCCGGTGCCTGTGAGAGAAGCCACAGCCTCTTCATCTTTTGTTAACACGAATTTTTGAGGTATTGAGAGCGCCGTCACGCTCAGGCGTCGCGGCGTGCGGTGGTGACGACCCCGGCCACGAACAGTGCAACGCAGATCGCCGCGAAGTAACCGAGGTACCCCCACGGGCCGAGCGGGGCGGGCGGCAGCTGCAGCGCCCCCACGCCGAGCCCGCCGGCGCCGACGAACTGGTCGGCCGCGTGGAACGGCATCCACTGGTAGATGTGCTTGCCGGCGCCCGGGATGAGGATCACCACGCCTTCGAGCACCTGCGTCCACACGAGGACGATGGTCAGCGCGAAGGCGACGCTGCGCAGCAGCAGGGCCACGCCGACGCCGGCCACCGCGGCGAACAGGAAGACCAGGCTCTGCCCGAGCACCGAGCGCCATTCCGCGCCGGAGTGCAGCGCGAGGTCGGCGTCCGGCGCCACCAGCGTCGCCAGGCCCCACGAACCGAAGCCGACGAGCAGCCCGAGCCCGGCGCCGACCGCGCCGACGACCGCGACCTTCGCCAGCAGCGCGGGCACCCGGCTCGGCACGGCCTGGAACGTCAGCCGCATCGTGCCCCAGTTGAACTCCGACGCCGTCGCGAGGATCGCGAGGACGACCAGCACGGTCCGGCCGTTGCCGCTCGCGAGCTGGGTGTTGCCGACCGTCGGCGGGATCTCCGGGCCGGCCAGGGCGAAGAACAGGGCGGTGAAGCCGAGCGGTGCGGCGAACGCGAGCGCCAGGCACCACCACGGCGCCCGGGTGCTGAAGAGCTTGATGCGCTCGGCGCGGAGCAGGTTCGTGATCATCGAGCGGCTCCCGCCGTGAACTCGGTGGCTTCGCGGGTGAGGTCGAGGTAGGCCTGCTCCAGGGAGCCGGTGATCGGGCTCAGCTCGTGCAGCGTCGCGCCGGCGTCGAAGGCCAGTTGCCCGATCCGGTCACTGTCCATTCCGGACACCACGAACGCGCCGTCGGCCTCGGTGAACTCCGCCTGGCCGGTCAGGGCGGCCCGCAGCTCGTTGGCGTGCGGGGTGCGCACGCGGACGCCGTGCTCGCTGGTCTGCGCGACGAATTCGTCCATCGTGCCCTGGTAGATCAGCCGGCCCCGGCCGATCACGACCAGGTCCTGGGCGGTCTGCGCCATCTCGGGCAGCAGGTGGCTGGAGACGAAGACGGTCCGGCCGTCGGCGGCCAGCGCGTGCAGCAGCTGGCGGATCCAGGCCATGCCCTCGGGGTCGAGGCCGTTCACCGGCTCGTCGAACAGGAGCACGCGCGGGTCGCCGAGCAGCGTGCAGGCGATCCCGAGCCGCTGCAGCATGCCGAGCGAGTACTGCCCGGCGCGGCGCCCTTCCGCGCTGGTCAGCCCCACCAGCGCGAGCACTTCGTCGACGCGCTTCTCGGGGATGCCGTTGGTCGCGGCCAGCCAGCGCAGGTGGTCGCGCCCGCTGCGGCCGGGGTGGCGCCAGGTGGCGTCGAGCATCGCGCCGACCGTCCGGAGCGGATCTTTCAGCTCCCGGTACGGGACGCCGTCGACGAGGACCGTGCCCGCGTCCGGGGTGTCGAGGCCGAGGACCAGCCGCATGGTCGTGGACTTGCCGGCGCCGTTCGGGCCGAGGAAGCCGGTGACGCGGCCCGACCGCGCGGTGAACGTCAGCTCGTTGACCGCGGTGGTGGCCCCGTACCGCTTGGTCAGTGCGTTCGCTTCGATCACCCGGGGAGCCTATCGGGAAATGGGGAATCCGGGTCGCCCCCCGACAGCGCGACCCGGATTCCCGTTTTCCCCTTATCCCCTTGTTCCCCCTTTTATGCGTCCCGCTTCTTCGCAACCCCGAGTGCGACGAGCAGGAACACGACCGCGATGCCGGCGAAGTACGCCAGCGCCCACCCCGGGCTCAGCGGCGAGTCCGACGGGGCGGGGCCGTCGACGACCGCCGAGCCGCGCAGGAACTTGTTCGCCACGTTGAACGGCAGCCACTCGTGGATGGTGTGCCCGATCTTCGGGATCAGCTGCACCAGCTCTTCCACGGCCAAGTAGTAGATGAGCAGCAGTGCGATGGCACCGGCGCTGTGCCGGATGAGGATCCCGAGCGCGACCGCGAGCACCGCGCTGAGCGCGAACACCGGGCCGAGGCCCGCGACGTTCATCCAGTCCTGCGAGGTGTGCAGGCCGAGGTTGTCGTCCGGCCGCATGAGCATGCCGAGGCCCAGCGCCCCGAACGCGGCGATCTCCCCGATCACCAGCGCCACGAGCGCGACGACGATCGCCTTGGCGACCAGCGCGGGCGAGCGGTGCGGCACGGCCTGGAACGTCGTGCGGATGGTGTTGAACCGGTATTCGGTGGTCACCGCGAGCGCGGCGAGCACCATGACGACGGCGATCCCGAACTGGGAGCCGCCGAACTGGGTGGCGGACAGCGTGAGCTGCGAGTCCGACGGCGTCGCGCCGGCGATGATGGCCGCGAAGCCGATGGTCAGGGCCAAGGTGATGAGCGCGCACCACCACGGCGATCGGGTGCTGAACAGCTTGATGCGTTCGACTGCGAGCAGGTTCATGGTCTTGGGTTCCCCGGTTACTTGGCGGACTCGAGCACGTGCTGCGCCTCGGCGTCGAGGCCCGTGTGGTACTCGACGGAGTCGCCGGTGATCTGCATGAAGGCCTGCTCCAGCGAGCCGGTCTGCGGGCTCAGCTCGTGCAGCACGATCCGGTTGGCGGCGGCGATCTCGCCGATCTTGTCGCTGTCCATTCCGGACACCACGAGCGCGTTCGCCTCCTCGGCGACCCCGGCGCTGGCACGCTGCAGGGCGTCCCGCAGCTCGGCCAGCTGCGGCGAGCGCACCTTGACCGTGTTCTCCGCCGCGCGGGCGACGAAGTCTTCGGTCGACGACTGCGAAATCAGCTGTCCCCGGCCGATCACCACGAGGTTGCTCGCGGTCAGCGCCATCTCCGAAAGCAGGTGGCTCGACACGAAGACGGTCCGGCCTTCCTCGGCCAGGCGGTGCATGAACTTCCGGATCCAGAGGATGCCCTCCGGGTCGAGGCCGTTCACCGGCTCGTCGAACAGCAGTACCTCGGGGTCGCCCAGCAGGGCGGCCGCGATGCCGAGCCGCTGCGACATGCCGAGCGAGAACCCGCCGGCGCGCTTGCCCGCGACGCTGGTCAGGCCGACCGTCTCGAGCACCTCGTCGACGCGGCTCGCCGGGATGCGATTGGACTTCGCCATCCACAGCAGGTGGGCGCGCGCCGAGCGGTTCGGGTGCACCCACTTCGCGTCGAGCAGCGCACCGACCGTGCGCAGCGGTTCCTTGAGTTCGTGGTACTTCTTGCCCCCGATGGTGACCTGGCCGCCCGTCGGGTTGTCCAGGCCCAGGATCATCCGCATGGTGGTGGACTTGCCCGCCCCGTTCGGGCCGAGGAAGCCGGTGACCTGACCCGCGGCCACGGAGAACGACAGGTTGTTCACCGCCAGTGTCTTCCCGTACCGCTTGGTGAGGCCGGTTGCCTCGATCATGACTGCTCCTCTTCCGCCCCTCGCTTACGACGCGTTCATCGTCGCGGGTCGGGGGCGGTCCGCGCGTCACCCTGCGGGTCTAACCGCTCCCCCTACCTGAGTAGTACCTTGCTGGCTCTTCGGCTGATGCGCGATCCGTGATGACCCTGAGACGACCCTGATTCGACGTCATTAATGAACTATGGTTCAATAATGACGTGGCCCGGCCGAGGAGTATCACCGACGAGCGGCTGCTGGGTGCGGCGGAGACCGTCATCGGCAGGTGCGGCCCCGGTTTCAAGCTCGCGCAGGTGGCGTCCGAGGCCGGGGTTTCGGTCGGCACGGTCGCACAGCGGTTCGGCTCCAAGAGCGGCCTGCTGCAGGAGATGAGCCGGCGGGCCACGCGGCGGGCGGTCGAGCAGATGCGGGAGTGCGCCGAGCAGGCCGACGACCCGGTCGCCGGCCTGCGGGCCGCGGCGGTCGCGGTCTACGCGGTGCTCGGTGACGCCGAAGAGGCGGCGAACCACCTGGGCCAGCTCGGCGTGGACATCGGCGACCCGGTGCTGCGGTCGCTGCTGGGCGAGCACTTCACGGCGGTCGAGGAAGAACTGCGGCGGCTGGTGCGGGCGGCGGCTCCCGCGCTGCCGCACGCACCGAGCGTGCCGCGGGCGGCCCGGGTCGTGCTGGACGTGATCAACGGAGTGTCGATCGACTGGTCGATCCGGCCGCACGGGCGGCTGGCCGACCGGCTGGCGGAGGACGTCGACGCGGTTTTGACCGCGTGGCGGGGACGGGAGGATTCATGAGTTTGGAAGGCAAGGTAGCGGTGGTCACCGGGGCGACCCGGGGCTGCGGCCGGGCGATCGCGGTGGAGCTGGGCCGCGCGGGCGCGACGGTGTACGTCACCGGCCGCACGACGCGCGAAACGGTGTCACCGATGAAGCGCCCGGAAACGATCGAAGAGACGGGCGAACTGGTCGAGGCGGCGGGCGGCCGCGCGATCGTCGTCCGCTGCGACTTCACCTCGCAGTCCGATGTGGACGCGTTGAAGGCGCGCATCGAGTCCGAAGTGGACGGAATCGACCTCCTGGTCGACGACGTCTGGGGCGGCGACATGTACTTCCACTTCGACGCGCCGTTCTGGGAGACGCCGCTGGAAGACGCGCTCAACCTGACGCACAACGCGCTCGACACGCACCTCATCGCGCTGCACAAGCTGCTGCCCCTGGTGGTCGCCCGCCGCGGCCTGGTGCTGGAAGTGACCGACGGCGACAACGACGACTACGTCGGCGCGGGTCTCCCCTACTACGTCGCGAAGTGCGGCATCCGGGCACTCGGCCGGGCACTGGGCGTGGAGCTGAAGAAGAACGACTGCGTCGGCCTCGCGGTCACACCGGGGTTCCTGCGTTCGGAGTCGATGCTGGACGCGTTCGAGGTGACCGAGGACAACTGGCGCGACGCGGTGGGCAAGATAGCGCCGGTCGACTTCAAGATCTCCGAGACGCCGTACCTGCTCGCGCGCGGAGTGGCGGCCCTGGCCCAGGACCCCGCCGTGTCCCGTTTCGCCGGCCAAACGCTGGCATCCTGGACGCTGATGAAGGAGTACGGCTACACGGACATCGACGGCGACCGCCCGGACTTCGGCCGCTGGATCACCGAAGTCCGCAACGCGGGCAAGGACCCGGCAACAACCCCACCAGACGACTACCGCTAATCCCGAGCTTTCACGTGAAAGCTCGGGTCCCAGGTGGGAGCTTTCACGTGAAAGCTGGGGTTGTCCACAACTTGGGGGGGGTGTGGACAACCTGGGTTTGTTGATCTTGGAACGGCGGATTGCGGCTGGACGCGCGGGATGCTCGGTTCGTGTTGTGCACCTCCGCCGAATTCGAGTTCGCCGAGCCCTTCCTGGGTAGCCACGCCATTGCCGCTGGTGCGGTGACCGAGCAGACCCTGCGATCACCGCTCTTCACGAAGCTCTTCCGCAACGTCTATGTGGCTTCGGCGACACCAGTCACGCATGTGCTGCGTTGCCGAGCCGCTGCGCTACTCGCACCGCCGTGCGCGGTTCTCACCGGCTGCTCGGCCTCGACCGTCCGCGGCATCGAGCTGGCCGGAGCCCATGACCCGGTCGAGTTCGTCTTGCCGGAAAGCGTGTTGTTCGCCCTGCAGGACGGTGTGCACATCCGGCGGACCAGCCGGGGACGGATTCACAGCGAGCCGTGGCAGGAAATCCGGTTGGCTTCGTCGGTCCGCCTTGTCTTCGACATCCTGACTGACACGAAGCTTCACCGATCACTGCCGAGGGTGGTCGGCTACCTCGACGCGTTGCTCCGGGCAGGTGAGATCGACACGACGGCTCTGGCGGCCTACCTGAAAGGCCGCCGGGAGAACGGAATCGTCCGCGCGAGAAGAGCCTTCCAACTCGCCGACCCCCGTTCGGAGAGCATTCCCGAGTCCGAGTTGCGGGTCTGGCTGACCGTGGCCGGCCTCGCCCCCGACCTCCAGGTTCAGGTCTTCGACGACCGAGGTGCGTTCGTGGGCCGGTTGGACCTGGCCTTTCCTGACCGCAAACTCGCAGTGGAGTACGACGGCGACTGGCACCGGGATGGTGACCAACCGCAGCGCGACGACGCGCGCCGGCAGGCGATCCGTGCGTTGGGCTGGCGGTTCGTGATCGTCACCAAGACCGAGCTGTACGGGGCACCGAAGGCCGTGGTCGCAGCGGTCCGTGCGGAGCTTTCACGTGAAAGCTCCGCTTGAGTGTCAGGCGAGGCCGGGGCGGGCGAGGCCGGTTTCGTAGGCCAAAACCACGGCCTGCACCCGGTCCCGCAGCTCCAGCTTCGCCAGGATCCGCCCGACGTGCGTCTTCACCGTCGCCTCCGAGAGGAACAGCGCCTCGGCGATCTCCAGGTTCGACATGCCCTTCGCGATCAGCACCAGCACCTCGCGCTCGCGGTCGGTCAGCACGTCCAGCTCCGCGGTGTCCCGCATCGGGGTGCCGCCGGAGCCGACGAAGCGGTCGAGCAGCCGGCGGGTCACCGATGGCGACACCACCGCGTCGCCCGAGGCGACCGCCCGCAGTGCCGACACGAGGTGGCCGGGCTGGGTGTCCTTCAGCAGGAACCCGCTCGCGCCACCCTGCAGCGCCGCGTAGACGTACTCGTCCAGGTCGAACGTCGTCATCACGAGCACGCGCGCGGTGCCGGCCGCGACGATCCGCTTCGTCGCCTCGACGCCGTCGAGCACCGGCATCCGGACGTCCATCAGCACGACGTCGGGCCGCAGTCGCGAAGCCAGCTCGATCGCCTGCGCGCCGTCGCCCGCCTCGCCGACCACGTCGATGTCGGCCTGGGCGCCCAGCACCATCCGGAACCCGACGCGCATCAGTTCCTGGTCGTCGACGACCACCACCCGGATCACTTGTCCAACCTAACCGGCAGCTCCGCGCGGACCTGCCACCCACCACCCGGAGCGGGGCCCACGTCGAGCGTCCCGCCGTACACGTGCGCGCGTTCGCGCATGCCGATCAAGCCGTTGCCGCCCGGCAGGCGCTGCGCCGGACCAGCCAGCTGCGGGATCCGGCCCGCGCCGTCGTCGGACACCAGCACTTCCACGAGGTCGCCGGTCCGGTGCACCCGCACCGCCGCGGTCGCGCCGCGGCCGGCGTGCTTGAGCGTGTTGGTCAGCGACTCCTGCACGATCCGGTAGATGCCGAGCGAGACGCCGGCGGGCAGGTCGCCGAGGTCGTCGGTCTCCAGCTCGACCGGCACGCCGGCGGTGCGCATCCGGTCGGCCAGGTCGGCGATGGCGTGCGCGTCCGGCTGCGGGACGCGGGGTTCGCCGTCGGCGTCGTCGCTGCGGAGCACGTCGAGCAGGCGCCGCAGCTCGCCGAGCGCGCCGCGGCCGGTCTCGGAAATCGTTTGCAGGGCCCGTTGGGCGAGCTCGGGGTTGCTTTCGATCGCGTAGGACGCGCCGTCGGCCTGCACGACCATGACGCTCACCGCGTGCGCGACGACGTCGTGCAGCTCGCGCGCGATCCGCCCGCGCTCCTCGGCCACCGCGATCCGGGTGGCCTGGTCCCGTTCGGTCTCGAGCAGGTGCAACCTGGCCTCCACTTCCACGTCGTAGGCGCGCCGGGCACCGACGAACTCGCCGAGCGTCCAGCACAGGGCGATGCCGAACGCGAGGAACACGATCGCGAGGACGAGTTCGTCTTCCGCCTGGTCCAGCGCCAGCTGCACGGCCGACGAGACGACGACCGCGCCGACGAAGATCAGGCCCTGCCGCCGCCCGGCGTAGACGACGACCGAGTAGATGCTCATCGCCAGCCCGGCGGCGCTGCCGATGCCGAGCATCAGCGTCGCGTGCACGACGCTGACCACCAGCACGACGTAGGCCGACCACAGCGGCGACTTCCGGCGGAACACCAGCGGCGCGACCATCGCGAGGTTGATCGGCACGGCGACGTACCAGGGCGGCAGCTCCGGCAGCTCGGCGAACTGGTCGGCGACGAACAGCAGCATGTCGATCAGGCCGAGCAGGACGGCGAGCACCGTGTCGCCCGCCATGGGGTGGGCACGCATCCAGAGACTCAGCCGTCGCACCAGACAACACTAGGTCCCGGGCCGCCGGAAGCGCGTCGGTCGCCGGTACCACCTTCGGTGCGACCCGAGGATGAGCCCCATGGCACGATTCACGGGGTTGTCCGAACGACCGGGGAGGGCTGGGGGCCGTGACGTCACCGGAGCAGGGCCGGCTCGCGGGCCCGCTGTCGATGTCGGTGGCCAACCTGTGCCACCGGCTGCAGTCGCAGGTCTCCGCACGCACCGCGGCCGGCTTCGCCGAAGTGCTGCGCCGGCTCGGCGCGCCGCTGCAGGTGGCCGTCGCCGGGCGGATCAAGTCGGGCAAGTCGACGCTGGTCAACGCCCTGATCGGGCGCCGGGTCGCGCCGACCGACATCGGTGAGTGCACGCGGCTGGTGACCCGGTTCCAGTACGGCACGGTCGACCGCGTCGAGATCGTCTTCACCGACGGCCGCAAGCAGGTGCTCCCCTTCGCCGCGGACGGGATGATCCCGGCCGAGCTGGGCGTCGACATCGAGCAGGTGTCGCACATCGAGGCGTACCTGACCAACGCCGTCCTGCAGGGCATGACGGTGATCGACACCCCCGGTCTCGGTTCGCTCGACGCCGCTTCGGTGTCGCGGACCGAGCAGCTCCTGGGCGCCGCGAAGCACGCGAAAGACGACGAAGGTTCGGACGAGCTGGACGACACCTCGCGCAACGCGGTCGCCGGCGCCGAGGCCGTCCTCTACGTCGTCACCCAGGGCGTCCGCGCCGACGACCAGCAGGCCCTCGCCGCCTTCACCGCCGCCACCGCGAGCCGCGAGGCGGGCCCGGTCAACGCGATCGCCGTGCTGAACAAGGCCGACACCATCGCGCCGGAGTCGGTCGAGGGCGCCGACGGCGACGTCTGGAAGGCCGCGACGATCCTGTCGGAGAAGCAGGCGAGCACGCTGAAGCCGCGCGTGGCCGACGTGCTGCCGGTGATCGGGCTGATCGCGGAGTCGGCCGAGTCGGGCGGGTTCACCTCCGCCGACGCCGAGGCGCTGCGGCAGCTCGCCGACCTCGACGACGACGTCCTGCAGACCATGCTGATCTCGGCGGACATCTTCACGACCTGGGAGTGCGACGTCCCGTCGGGCACCCGGCTGCGGCTGCTGGAGAAGCTAGACCTGTTCGGCATCGCGCACGCCGTCGAAGCCATCCGCAAGGAACCGGAGATCACGGCGGGCGCGCTGCGGCGGTCGCTGCTCGACGCGTCCGGTCTCGAAGCGGTTCGGCAGCGGCTGTCGATCGTGTTCGCCGCCCGCGCCGACGGCATCAAGGCGGCCGCGGCGCTCGCGTCGGTCACCGCGCTCGCGCACGCCTCCGGCGACCCGGGTGAACGCCAGCGCGTCCACGACGCCATCGAGGTGCTGCTCGCCAAGCCCGAAGCCCACCAGCTGCGGCTGCTCGAAGCGCTGACGCTGGTCGCTTCCGGCGCGGTCGACATGCCGGAAGACCTGTCCGAGGAGGTCCTGCGCGTCGGCAGCAACGCCGACATCGGGGCCCAGCTGGGCAAGCCCGGCGCGGCCCGGCCGGACCTCGCCGCGCACGCGCTCGAACGCGCCGGCTGGTGGCGCTCCTTCGCGTCCTTCGGGGCGACGCCCGCGCAGAGCCGGGTCGCGCACGTCGTGCACCGGGCGTACTTCTTGATCTGGCAACAGGTCCGCGAAGCCTGAGTTTGTTTCTGCTTGCCGACTTCCGCTGGTAGGCCCGGTTTTCCGCGTACTGTTGAGGCGTGCGCCTAGAAAACACGACATCGTGGCGAGCGGGCTGGAGCAGCGAGAACGAGATCGACGTCGCGCTGTACATCCGTGACGCCCTCGCGCTGTCCGTTTCCGAAGGACAGGTGCTGCCGCCCGTGGAGCCGCAGGTCCCGGTGCACGTCCCACCCGAGATCGACCGCGCGGCCGTCCAGGCGCAGTGGGCCGACTGGTGGACCGACCTGCTGGCCTTCCTGCGCAACCGCGAGGACCCGGACCCGCGCAGCCCGCGGACCCGCTACGGCCGGCCCGCCCTGGCGCAGGGCTCGGCGATGCGGCAGGCGCTCGACTTCTTCGGCCCGGCCGCGGCCCGCCACTTCGCCAACGCGCGCGGTCCGGCCCTGCGCGGCGCGGGCGAGCCGTCCGGCGGCACGCCGTGGGCGCCCGGCTTCTACCGCCGGCAGATCGTGGCCGGCGAACGGCTCGGCCAGCTCGTGCGCGAGGCCGAGGTCCGGCTGGGCCGGCGCGCGTACCCGTTCCGCCTGAACGTCATCGAGATCTCCGTCGCCGGATCGATCTGGCTGCGCACGGCCGAGGACCAGCTGCTCGTCTCGTCCCGGCTCGCCGAGGACGGCCCCGGCCTCGAAGCCGTGCTCCGCGAGGTGATCGACCAGCTCGTGTGATCGGGTTCCGCTCCCGGCGAGCGGTCGAATCCGCCAGACTGTCCGCATGGCGTGGTTTCGCAAGGACGGAACCGACCGCGGGTCCACCGCGTCGGACACCGATGTGCACCCCTTGCAGCAGGTCACCGATCTCGAGCGCGCGCTCGCGGATCGCCAGGCGCTGATCCAGATGTGCCTGTACGCCCTGGACCGCGCCCGCAGTGGCGGCGTCGTCGAACGCCTCGAAGAAGGGCTCGCCGCGATCGGGGTCCAGGCACTGCGGCCCGAGGGCGAGCGGTTCGACCCGGCTCGCCACGAGGCCGGTGGCGCGGTCCCGACCGACGACCCGGCGCTCGACGGGATCGTCGCCGAAACCGAGGTCACCGGCTTCGCCGACCACGACCGCCTGCTGCGCGCCCCGATCGTCACCGTCTACGCGAAGAAGACCCCGTGAGCGCACCGACCGCGCCGAGCCTGCCCGCGCAGGTCCAGGCGGCCCGCGACCAGCTGCTGACCGTCGTCCGCGACGCCGATCCGGCCGCCGCCAAGTGGGTCGACGAGGTCCGGAAGGCGCGGCCGAAGAAGCCGGCCGTGGTGGTCGTCGGCGAGACGAACCGCGGGAAGAGTTCCCTGGTCAACGCGCTGCTCGCGATGCCGGGACTGTCCCCCGTGGACGCCGACGTCGCCACCGCCACCTACCTCGTGTTCGACCACGCCGACGCGTGGGGCGCGCAGGCCTGCTACCCCGGCCAGCTCGCGTCGGTGCCGATCGACCTCGGGCAGCTGATCAACTGGGTGTCCGCCGCGCACGAGCTGCCGCCGGGCCAGCTCCCGCCGCGGTACGTCGAGGTCACCGGGCCGGTCCCGCTGCTGGAACGCCTTTCGCTGGTCGACACGCCGGGGGTCGGCGGGCTCGACTCGCTGCACGGCGAGCTGGCCAAGGAAGCCGCCGCGGGCGCGACCGCGCTGCTGTTCGTCGTCGACGCCTCGGCGCCGTTCACCTCGACCGAGCTGCAGTTCCTGCGCGACGTCGGCGAGCGCGTCGAGACCGTGGTGTTCGCGCTGACCAAGGTGGACATGTTCCGCGGCTGGCGCGAGGTCATGGAGGCCGACAAGCAACTGCTGCGCGAGCACGCGCCCCGCTTCGCCGACGCCGTGTTCCACCCGGTGTCGGCGCGGATGTTCGAGACGGCCTCGAAGGCGCCGAACGAGCAGATGGCCGCGATGCTGCGGGAGAAGTCCGGCGTCGCCGCGGTGCAGACCGCGCTGCAGGAGCTCCTCGTCGGCCGCTCGGCCATGCTCGGCGAAGCGAACACGCTGCGTGCGCTGTCCAGCGCGCTCGGCGAGCTGAAGGCGAAGCTACAGGCCGAGAGCCGAGCGCTGTCCGCGGGCGAGGCAGAGGCCGAGCAGCTGCGCGAACGCCGTGACCAGCTTCAGGCGGAACGCCGGACGTCGACGCGCGGCTGGCAGCTGAAGCTGCGCGGCGAGGTGCAGCGCACCCGCGTCGAGGTCGGGCACGAAAGCGCCCGGCAGATGCGGGACGCGCAGACCCACTTCCGCCAGCTGATCGACGCGGCCAAGCGCGACGAGCTGGCCGCGTTGCCGCAGCAGGTCGACATCGCGCTGCAGACGACGTCGCAGCGCATTTCGATGCTGCTCTCGCAACGGCTGAACCAGGTCACCAACGTCTCGCTGTCGGAGCTGTTCTCCCCCGAAGAGCTCGACGTCATCCGCGCGCAGTTCGCCCGGGCCGGCGGCCCGCCGGTGGTGCTGCGCCCGCCGGACAAGAAGCCGCCGACGGCCGAGGACAAGCTGCTCGTCTTCATGGGCATCTCGGGCGGGGTCGGCGCGGGCAAGGTGGCCGCGCTGCCGCTGGCCGGCGTCGCGATCCTCAACCCCGTCGTGCTGCCCGCGACGATCATCATCGGCCTCGGCGCCGGCTGGTGGATGGCCCGCACGCGCAAGCACGCGGCCGACAAGCAGCACATGAAGCAGTGGCTGGTCGAGGCCATCGCGGATGCCCGGTCCACGCTGGACCAGCTCGTCGCCGAGCAGCTGATCGAGGCCGAGCAGCAGCTGTCGATGGCGCTGGACGAGGCACTGGGCCGGCGGATCGACGCCATCGAGGCCGAGCTGAAGGAAGTCGACAAGACGATCAAGATGGGTGCGCAGGAGCGCGCCAAGAAGATCGCCATCGTGTCGAAGCGGCTCAAAGAGGTCTCCGAAGGCCGTGACCGCGCCGAAGCCTTCCTCACCCGGATCCGGGCACTGCGGGACAAGACGGCCTGAGCATCCGCCCGGTTGTGAAGCGGAACCGAACGGGCCTACGGTGAGTCATACCTTCCGATAGCAGGTCAGAGACGGCGTTACCCGGTTCTAAGGGGGCAGTTCCCATGTGGGTCGACGAGAGCGGCGGCAGCGACACCGACGCGAGCGGTACGAACGCGATGACCGTCCACGTCGACGGCCAGGAGTACCAGGCCGAGGTCAACTACGACGTGAACGAGGACGGCGTCAACGACACCGCGATCGTCGAGCACGACGACGGCACCGCCCAGGCCTTCATCGACAGCAACCACGACGGTGAAGCCGACCAGTACGCCGTGCTGGACGAGAACGGGAAGGTCGTCGAGCAGGCCGTCTACGACGAGGCCAGCGGCGAGTGGGTCGAGTCCTCCGGGGGCGGCCACGACGACTCCGGCAGGAGCGGTCACGACGACAGCTCCGGCGGCCACATCCACGCGGACCTGCCGGACGGCGAGGTCGACGCGGGTGCCGCGACCATCGACACCGACCACGACGGACACAACGACACCGCCATCGTCGAGACGAAGAGCGGCGGCACGATCGCCTTCACCGACAAGGACGGCGACGGCGAAGCTGACATCGCCGTGCAGACCGACGCGGACGGCACGACCACGACGTTCGAGCACAGCGGACCCGGCCAGTGGACCGAAGTCTCCAGTGGACTGATGGACTCCGGCGGCGAGGGCGACCCGGCGGGTGACGCCGAGTGGGGCGGCGCCGGCACGCAGACGCTGGAGGGCGTCGCGCGCATCGACTCCGGCACCGGGCAGTGGATCTCCCCCAACTGAAAGTTAGCCAGGTCACAGTTTGAAAGCCCGAGGCTCCGGCCTCGGGCTTTCTTCATGTCTTCAATGAAAGAGAATTGACCATCTGAATCGATTCCCTTATCGGTCCTGTGAGAGAACGTACACGTCAGCTCTCGGTTACCTGCTGGTCATGCGGTTACTCTCGAAGAATCCCAAAACCCGCACACCGGTCGTCAGCCGGTGTGCGAAGCCATTCGGCCGCAGGCAATGAAGCCCGCACCGGAACAGCGTCGTTCCCGGTGCGGGCTCATTTGTCGTCGGAAGTCAGGAGTAGAGATGACCGCAGTCGCCATCCCCGGACTGGACACCGCGCCGACGACGCACACCGGCGTGCTGTCCTTCGTCCGGGAGGTCGCCGAGCTGACCAACCCGGACCGCGTGGTGTGGGTCGACGGGTCCGACGAAGAAGCCGCCCGGATCAACCAGGAGCTGGTCGACGCCGGGACGTTCGTGCAGCTCAAGTCGAAGCCCAACTCCTTCTGGGCCACTTCCGACCCCAACGACGTCGCCCGCGTCGAGGACCGCACCTTCATCTGTTCGGAGCGCCCGGAGGACGCCGGCCCGACGAACAACTGGATGGACCCGGCCGAGATGAAGGCCACCATGACCGAGCTCTTCCGGGGCTCGATGCGCGGCCGCACGATGTACGTCATCCCGTTCTGCATGGGTCCGCTCGGCGCCGAGAACCCCAAGCTGGGTATCGAAATCACCGATTTCGCCTACGTTGTCGCCTCCATGCGCGTGATGACGCGCGCCGGTAAGGCGGCCCTCGACAAGTTCGTCGCGCCGGATGGCACCGAGCGTGAATTCGTGCCCGCGCTCCACTCCGTGGGTGCGCCGCTCGAACCGGGTCAGCAGGACGTTTCCTGGCCCTGCAACGAAACGAAGTACATTTCGCACTTCCCGGAAGAGCGCGCGATCTGGAGCTACGGCTCGGGTTACGGCGGCAACTCCCTGCTCGGCAAGAAGTGCTACTCGCTGCGCATCGCTTCGGTGATGGCCCGCGACGAGGGCTGGCTCGCCGAGCACATGCTGATCCTCAAGCTGATCTCGCCCGAGGACAAGGTCCACTACGTCGCGGCCGCGTTCCCGAGCGCCTGCGGCAAGACCAACCTCGCCATGCTGCAGCCGACCATCCCGGGCTGGCGCGCCGAGACCCTGGGCGACGACATCGCGTGGATGCGCTTCGGTGAAGACGGCCGCCTGTACGCGGTCAACCCCGAGTTCGGCTTCTTCGGCGTCGCGCCGGGCACCGACTGGCACACCAACCCGAACGCCATGCGCACGATCGAGAAGGGCAACACGGTCTTCACGAACGTCGCCCTGACCGACGACGGCGACATCTGGTGGGAGGGCATGGAGAACCAGCCCGAGCACGCCACCTCCTGGAAGCACCAGGACTGGACGCCGGACTCGGGCGAGAAGGCCGCCCACCCGAACTCGCGCTACTGCACGCCGATGTCGCAGTGCCCGATCCTCGCGCCGGAGTGGGACGACCCGAAGGGCGTGCCGATCTCGGCGATCCTGTTCGGCGGGCGCCGCAAGACGACGGTGCCGCTGGTGAACGAGGCCCGCGACTGGCAGCACGGCGTCTTCATGGGCGCCACGATGTCGTCGGAGACCACGGCGGCCGCGGCCGGCGCGGTCGGCAACGTCCGCCGCGACCCGATGGCGATGCTGCCGTTCCTCGGCTACCACGCCGGTGACTACTTCAAGCACTGGCTGAACCTGGGCAAGAACGCCGACGCGAACAAGCTGCCGAAGATCTTCTACGTCAACTGGTTCCGCCGCGGCGACGACGGCCGCTTCCTGTGGCCGGGCTTCGGCGAGAACTCGCGGATCCTCAAGTGGGTCATCGAGCGCGTCGAGGGCAAGGGCAACGCCGTCGAGACGCCGGTCGGCTTCGTGCCGCGCGCCGAGGACCTCGACACCGAGGGCCTGACCGAGCCGATCGAGGACATCCAGGCCGCCCTGGACGTCAAGCCCGAGGAGTGGCGCGAGGAGCTGCCGCTGATCGAGGAGTGGTTCGAGAAGATCGGCGAGGTGCCCACCTCGCTGCGTGACGAGCTCGACGCGCTGGCCCAGCGCCTCAGCTGAGCTCTCCGAGACAGAAGGGGACGCCTTCCGGCCGCATCCGGGAGGCGTCCCCTTCTACCTGTCCAGGGTAGTTTCGCGACCATGAAACCGTTTCGCTTCGGGGTGGCGCTCGTGGCGCCCGGCTCGCGAGCCGAGTGGGTGGCGAAGTGCCGGCAGGCCGAGGACCTCGGGTACGACGTCGTCGGCGTGGTCGACCACCTCGGGCGGGTCGCCCCGGTGCCCGCGCTGCTGCTCGCCGCCGAGGCCACCGAGCGGGTCCGGCTCAACACGTACGTGCTCAACGCGAGCTTCCACAACCCGGTGCTGCTGGCCCGCGACCTCAGTGGGCTCGACGACTTCACCGGGGGCCGTGTCGAAGTCGGCATCGGGGCCGGGTACGCCCGCGCGGAGTTCGAGGCCACGGGCATCGAGTGGGGTACCGCCGGGCAGCGGTTCGAACGGCTCGTCAACGCGGTCACCGAACTCGAGCGCGCCTACGAAGGCCGCCCCCGCCCACCGCTGCTGCTCGGTGGCCGCGGCGACCGCATGCTGACCTTCGCCGCGCAGCACGCCGACACCATCGCCTTCACCGGCACCGCGCCCGGCGCGGCCGAAGGCCGGCTCGCCCTGGCCGGCCCCGACGCGATCGCCGAGCGCGTCGCGTTCGCCAAGAGAGCGCTGGGTGGCCGCGACGCCGAGCTCAACCTGCTGATCCACTTCATCCGCGTCACCGACGACCGGCGCTCGGCGCTCGAAACCGCGCACCAGCTCGTGCCGCACCTCGGTGCCGACGAACTCGGTGCGCTGCCCACCGTCGTCATCGGCTCGGCGGAGGCGGCGGCCGAACAGCTGCTGCGCACCCGCGAGACGCTCGGCGTCAGCTACTTCACGGTGATCGAAGAAGACCTGACCCGGCTGGCCCCGGTGATCGGAAAACTCCGGTGAGTACGTTGGGATCATGACTCGGGATTTCCGCTTCGGTGTCAACATGGTCGTTCCGGACAGCCGCGCCGCGTGGGTCGAAAAGTGCCGCAAGGTCGAGGACCTCGGCTACGACGTGCTCTCGGTCGCCGACCACCTCGGCATGGCCACGCCGTTCCCGTCGCTGGTGCTCGCGGGCGAGGCCACTTCCCACGTCAAGCTGAACACCTTCGTGCTCAACGCGCCCTTCTACAACCCGGTGCTGCTCGCCCGCGACGTCACGGGCACCGACCAGTTCACCGACGGCCGGCTGGAGCTCGGGCTCGGCGCGGGGTACGTCAAGGCGGAGTTCGAAGCGGCCGGGATGCCGTTCCCGTCCGCCGGCGAGCGCGTCGACCACCTCGAGCGCACGATCCTCGAGCTGAAGCGGCGCTACGCCGACCCCGAGCACAAGCCGTCGCCCGTGCGCCCCCAAGGGCCGCCGCTGCTGCTCGGCGGACGCGGTGACCGCGTGCTCGGCCTGGCCGTCGAGCACGCCGACATCATCGGCTTCACCGCCACGGCGAAGACGCCGGACGGCGCGCCCATCGCGGCGGGCACCCTCGCGGACGTCGACGAGCGCGTGGCGTTCGTCCGCGCGAAGCTCGGCGAGCGAGCGTCCGAAGTGGAGTTCAACCTGCTCTGCCAGTTCGTGAAGGTGACGAACGACCGCGCGGCCGGCCTGGCGGAGCTCGAGCAGCTCGTCCCCGGCGGGATGAGCGCCGAGGAGATCGGGGAGCTGCCGATCGCGCTCGTCGGCACGCCGGCCCAGATCGCCGACCAGATCCGCGGGCACCGCGAGCGGTTCGGCTTCACCTACTTCACCATCCTCGAGATGTTCTTCGAAGAGTTCGCCCCGGTGCTCGAGCACCTCCGATGATCGACGCGCGGGGCATCGGCGTCCGGGCCGGCGAGCTGTGGCTGTTCGACGACCTGGACTTCTCCGTCGACCCGGGTGAGTGCGCGGCGATCGTCGGGCCGAACGGGGTCGGCAAGTCGACTCTGATGCGCTGCTTCTACGGGATGCAGAAGCCGCAGCGGGGTCGCGTGCTCGTCGACGGCAAAGAGCCGGACGAACGGGACGTCGAGTTCCGGCGCAAGGTGTCCGTGCTGTTCGACGACTCGGACTTCTTCGCCGAGCTGACGCCGGTGCAGCACCTGGAACTGCTGTCCGGCTCGTTCGGTGCCGACCTCGGCGACCACGAGGAACTGCTGCGCGACGCGGGCCTGGGCGATCGCATGCGCGTCACGTCCGGGCACTTCTCCGCGGGCCAGCGGCGTCGCCTGCTCCTGCTCGGCGTCACCGCGCGGCCGCACCGGCTCCTGCTGCTCGACGAGCCGGAGCGTGCGCTGGACACCGCGGGCAAGGAATGGCTGGTCGAGCTGATCGCCCGGTCGACGGCGGCCGGCGCGGCGGTCGTGGTGGCCACGCACCACCCGCCGCTGCTGGAAGCCGCCGACAGCACGCTCGAGCTGTGGTGACCCTCGCGCCGCGGCGGATGCGGATCCCGGGCCGCAAGCGGTTCGGCGGGATCTTCAGCGGTGACACGGCGTCGTTCGTCTTCCTGTTCGGCTTCGGGTTCCTGTTCACCGCGTTCTTCCACGTCGACGGCTGGCGCCAGGCCGTCTACGGCTCGGCCCACGTGGACTTCCCGGCCGTGCTCGGCCTGCTCACGCTCTGCTGCGCGGTGGGCTGGCGCGGCCTGCTGCGCCGCGGCTTCGCGTGGGTCGAACCGGCCGAACTGACCTGGCTCGACTTCGCGCCGGTGGACCGCGGCCGCGTCGTCACGCTGCGGCTGCTCGGCGCCTGGACCGGCGTCGCCGCGGTGACCGGTTACCTGGCCGCGCTGCTGCTCGCGGTCGGCGGCGCCGGGCTGGACCAGTGGCGGGCGGGTGTCGCCGTCGTGGCCGCCACCGCGGTGGCGGCGTTCGTGAGCGCGCGGCGGACGTCGTTGCGGTTCGACGCGTTCGGCCCGCTGGTGCTCGCGGTGGCCGGGCTGGCGATCGCCGCGTTCGGCCTCGGCCCGGTGACCGCGGAGCTCATCGCCGCCGGCGTGCTGGTCGCGGCGCTGCCGCTGGCTTTCGGCGGCGAGCCGGTCTCCCGCGCGGGCCGGTCGGTGCTGCTCGCCGGGTGGGACGGCCGCGTGTTGCGCTCGGTCGCCGTCACCTTCCTCGACCCGATGATGCTGCTCCCGCCGTCCGCGCCGGTCGGGCTTTCGGTCCGGCGGCCGACCCCGCTGCGGCTGGCGGTCGCGGGCACGCTCGGCCGGTCGCGGTACGCGGGCGCGGCGGTGCTGGTCGGCTTCGCGGTCGTCGTCGCGCACATCGCGTTGCCGACCCTGCCGGGCGCGGTCCTGGCCGGCCTCGGCGCGTACGTCGCGCTGACGCCGTTCGGCGCCGGGCTCGGCGAGCTGTGGCGCAACCCGGGCCGCCGCCGCTGGCTCGGGTCGCCGGACCGCGACCTCGTGCTCGCGCACGGCGTGGTGCTCGCGGGCACCGGCCTGCTCTGGACGGGTGTGCTCGCGGCGGTCACCCTCGCGGGTGGGACGTCGTTCGGCGCGGGCGCATGGCTCGCCGTGCCGCTGGCGGTGCTCTCGATCCTGCGCACGGTCACGCGGACCGCCGTTGACTACGCGAATCCGGCTTTCGTGGACACCCCGATGGGGCCGATGCCCGCCAACCTGGCCCGCCAGCTGTTCCGCGGCCCCGACCTGCTCGTGGTCGGCATCGTGGTGCTGTCGGCCGCCGTTTGACCTACGCTCGTTCCGTCGAAGGGAGCAGCGGTGGGCGGCGGACACGCACCGGGCGTCGGGCGGCGGGCGACCAGTGAGTTCCCGCCCGGCTGGACCGACGAGCACATCATCTCGGTGGTCAAGGACGTCGCGAACGACCCCAGCGAGGCCCGGCGGCGGCAGCCGAACGGCCGCTGGCGCTGCGCGGGCGAGCGGTACAACGTGCACCTGATCGTCCTGGTCGAGGAGAACGGTCACGTCCACACGGCGTACCCGGTGGCGGGCCCCGGCGTGGTCCGCAACCCGGACGCGGCCCGCGACCCGGCCAACCCGACGGTGGCGGACCTCAAGGAGAACCGGATCAGCTTCTTCGGCGACAGCGTCCTGACCCAGCTGGCCGACCGCCTGTCCCCGGCGGACTACACGCACTACCGGACGCTGCTGTGGTCCGGCGAGTGGGAGGAGCTGGCCGACGTCCTGGCCGCCCACGCGGTCAAGGTCGGCTTCGGCTTCTCGACCGACGAGTTCTCCGACTTCGAACGGCTGCTGAACAGCTACGACCTGCCGGTCCCGGCGTGCGCGTTCCTCAACGACCGCGAGCACATCCTGAACCAGCTCCGCCCGGTCTAGCGGAAGTCGTACCCGGTGAAGTTCGCGATCGGGACGTACCCGAGCCGCCGGTACAGGGCGTTGCTGGTGACGTTGCCGGGATCGGTGTAGAGGACGACGTCCGTCGCGCCCGCGGCCAGCGCGGCCTGGCTGACGGCGAACGTCACGGCGCCCGCGTAACCCCGGCCGCGGAACCGGGCCGGGGTGTAGACGGGGTCGACGCGGACCATGCCCGCCAGCACCGGGGTCGAGCCGGCCATGGCGACGGGAGCGTCGGTCTCCCAGAACGTGAACTGCTTGGCGGCGAAGTTCGAGGCGGCCCAGGACCGCTCGTCGGTGAGGGGCGCTTGCCCGACCGCGACGGCGAACTCACTGCACCAGCGGACGATCTCCGCGTGCTCCAGCGCGTTCGCCGGGTGGCCGTCGGGCATCGGCTCCGGTGGCACGAGCGTGCCGAGCCGGTGCAGCCGGACCCGCACCCCGGGCACCGGCACCGCGCCGGTTCGCCGTTGCCACGCCTCGGCGAACGCGGCGGCGGTGTCGTCCTCGGCGGTCACGCCGTTCACCGGCTCGCCGTCCAGTTCCGCGGCGAGCGTGTCGGCCTGCTCGGGGGCGACCGCGGTGAGGAGCAGCCGTTGCGACGGACGGCGGTAGCAGACCGCGCGGACCTCGCCGTCCTCCTCCAGCCGTCCGAAGACGGTGCCCTTTTCTTCGTTCGTCCGCAGCTGCTCGAGCCGGGTCAGCTGCGAGGTGTGCAACGCGGGTCGCGAGCGCAGGAAGTCCCCGGTCCGGGCGAGGAAGCCGTCGATGTCCTCGGTGAGGTGCCAGCCCATGTGCCGGGGTCAGCTCGCCTGCGAAAGCGGTGGTGACGGCGTCGACGCGACCGTTGCGCGCAGCTCATCCAGGGGCAGGCCCACGGCGTCCGCGATGGCCGTGACCGTGAAGAACGCCGGGGTCGGGATCCGCCCGGTCTCGATCTTGCGGAGCGTCTCGACCGAGATCCCGGCCTCCGCGGCGACGTCGACCATGCTCCGGCCGGCCCGCGCCGTCCGCAGTGCTTGGCCGAGGCGTTCGCCCCGTTCGCGCTCTTCGTCCGTAAGCGGTACCCGCACCATGACGCCAATACTAATACCAGAGTTGTCCACAGGTGGTGGACAACTCTGTGCACAGGTGTGGAAAAGCCCCGCCGAACGTCCGTCCGGCGGGGCTTCCACAACACCTAGTGGCGTCAGGCGCCCGGAGGCACCGGAAGTGCCACACCCGGCAGGCTCTGGTCGTTCGGCACGACGCCGTCGACCAGGTAGGCCTCCACGACCTTGTCCACACCCGCGTTGCCGCCGGCGTAGATGCCGTGGTCACCCTCACCGGTGATGGTCAGCATCCGCGAGTTCTCGAACGCCTTGTGCGCGCGCCGCGCACCCTCGATCGGCGTCGCCGGGTCGTGCTCCGACTCGACGATCAGCACCGGCGGGACACCCTTGCCGTTGAGCACGGGCAGCGGCGCCGGCTGCTTCTTCCAGAACAGGCACGGCTGGATGAACCAGCCCGCGCCGAGCAGGGGCAGCTGCTGGTCGATCAGCTTCTGCGACTGCTTGATGGCGCTCTGGGTGGAGCCGGTCCACGGACCCTCGTTGCACGGGATCGTCCAGAACGAGGCGTCGTAGGAGTCACCGTCGGTCGGCACCATCAGCGGCTGCGCGCCGGGCGTCACGGTGCTCTTGTCGGCGACCTTGACCTTCTGCGCGGCCGACGTCTTGGCCTGCGCGGACGCGGTGCCCTGGGTCAGCGTGCGGACGCTGACCAGGTAGTCGGCCAGCGCCGGGAAGGCGCGCTTCGAGTAGATCTGCGACGCGATGAAGGCGTCCAGGCCGTTGGCCGACACGCTCGAGCCGTCGGGCAGGGTGACCGCGCCCTGGGTCAGGGCGTAGCGGACCTGCTCGTAGGTCTGGCGGGCGGCTTCGCCGGAGGTGCCGAAGTGGTAGAGCTTGTCGTACTTCGCCATCCACGGGAGGAAGTCCGAGCGGAAGCGGCGCTCGAAGCCGAGCGGCTGCCAGTCGAACGACTTCTGCCAGGTCGTCGTGAACTCCGTCGAGGAGTCCAGGACGAACCGGCCCGTGCGCGTCGGGTAGGCCTGCGCGTAGTGCGCGCCCATCCAGGTGCCCGCCGAGTAGCCGACCCAGTTGATCTTGTCGCGGCCGAGCAGCACGCGCAGCAGGTCGATGTCCTTGACCGTCTGGTCGGTGTTGATCAGCGGGCCCAGCTCGCCGGACTTCGCCTGGCAGGACAGCGCCGCGTACTTCGTCGCCTGGTTGATCAGGTTCAGGTTCTGCTTGTTGCGGTCACGCGGGTCCAGGTCCGAGCCGGTGCCGATGGCGCCACCGCACGTGATGTTCGTGCTCTTGCCGGTGCCGCGCGGGTCGAACCCGACGATCTCCTGGTGCTCGCGCAGCTTGGGCTGGTTGCGCAGGCGGGCCGGGAAGTTGCGCCCGGGCGCCCCCGGGCCGCCCGGGTTGGTGACGACGCTGGCCGTCGCGTCCTTCGTCGCCTTCAGCCGGCTGACCGCGATGGTCAGGTCGATCTGGGCGTTCGCCTGGTACCAGTTGCGCGGCGTCTTGTAGGTCGCGCACTCCATGTCCTCGGCGCCCGCGGGCGGGGCCGTCGGCAGCTCGGAGGGGACAGCGCACTTGTGCCAGTCCAGCTTCTGGTTCGCGTACTGGGCCGGGATGTTCGTGGAGTTCAGCGGCTGCTTGCCGGCCGCGGCATCCTGGCCAGCGAACGCAGGGGTGAACCCGGCCAGCAGGGTGCCGGCGATCGCCGGGATCACCACCGCGTAGCGGAGTCGTGTCATACGGTTGCCCCTTATCGGGTTTCGCGTGCGGAGTCCGGCTATTGATATAGGCCGGGTGGGGGCGGGGCAACCGACGTTGGTCGGCAACGCGGACCGCGGCGATCAAATCGATATCGGACAGACGTGACTCCCTGTCACCCAGGTTCTAAGGTCAGGCGGTCGGTTACGGGAGTGTTAGGTGAGGTCCGATGTCGACTGCGAAGCACGACGGGAAGGTGCGCGGGCTGCGGTTCAGCCCGTGGAACCTGCTCCTGATCGTTCCGCTGCTGGTCCTGGTCACGCCACTGTTCAACATGGACGGTCCGCGGCTGTTCGGGATGCCGTTCTTCTACTGGTTCCAGTTCCTGATGGTGGCGGTCGGGGTGCTCAGCACCTGGATCGTCTACCTGATGACGCGGGACAAGCCGACCGCTGACGCGCCGGACAACCTGAGCGTCGAGGACCTGGACGAGGGGGACGCTCGATGAGCAACCTGCAGTGGCCCGAGCTGATCATCTTCACGATCCTGTTCGCGCTGGTGACCGTCCTCGGCTTCATGGCGTCGCGCTGGCAGCGCGGCAGCACGCTGGACCACCTGGACGAATGGGGTCTCGGCGGCCGCAAGTTCGGCTCGTGGATCACGTGGTTCCTGCTCGGCGGTGACCTCTACACGGCGTACACGTTCGTCGCGGTGCCCGCGCTGGTGTTCAGCGCCGGCGCGCTCGGCCTGTACGCGCTGCCGTACACGATCGTCGTCTACCCGATCGTGCTGCTCCCGGCGCTGCGGATGTGGTCGGTCTCGCGGGTCCGCGGTTACGTGACCCCGGCCGACTTCGTGCGCGGCCGCTTCGGCTCGCCGATCCTGGCGCTGCTGGTGGCGATCACCGGCATCGTCGCGACCATGCCGTACATCGCGCTGCAGCTGGTCGGCCTCGAAGCCGTGCTGCGGACGATGGGCATCAACGGCTCCGGCATCGTCGGGCACCTGCCGCTGCTGGTCGCGTTCGTGATCCTGGCCTTCTACACCTACCAGTCCGGCCTGCGGGCGCCCGCGCTGATCGCGTTCGTCAAGGACATCCTGATCTACATCGTGATCCTGGTGGCGATCATCTACCTGCCCTCGAAGCTGGGCGGCTGGTCGCACATCTTCGACGCGGCGGCGAAGAAGCTCGGCACGCCGAGCCCGACCACGGGCAAGCCGGCCGGGTCGATCCTGCTGACGGCCAACAACCAGCTGCAGTACGCGACGCTGGCCCTGGGTTCGGCGCTCGCGCTGTTCCTGTACCCGCACTCGCTGACCAGCGTGCTGGCTTCGCGCGGCCGCAACGTCATCAAGCGGAACATGGTCGCGCTGCCGGCGTACTCGCTGGTGCTGGGCCTGCTGGCGCTGCTCGGGTACGTGGCGATCACGGCCGGCGTCAAGCCGCTGACCAACGCGGCGACCGGCAAGGCGGACGGCAACACGATCGTCCCGGTGCTGTTCGACACCCAGTTCTCGTCGTGGTTCGCCGGCATCGCGTTCGCCGCGATCGGCATCGGCGCTCTGGTGCCGGCGGCGATCATGTCGATCGCCGCGGCCAACCTGTGGACGCGCAACATCTACAAGGAGTACATCCGCAAGAACGCGACCCCGGCCGAAGAGGCGAAGCAGGCCAAGCTGGCTTCGCTGGTCGTGAAGCTGGGCGCGGTGGCCGTGATCATCCTGATCGACCCGCAGTTTTCGATCGACCTCCAGCTCATCGGCGGCGTGCTGATCCTCCAGACGCTGCCGGCGGTCGCGCTGGCGCTGTACACGCGCTGGTTCCACCGCTGGGGCCTGATCGCGGGCTGGGTCGTCGGCATCGGCTGGGGCCTGATCATGCTGTACGGCATCCCCAACCCGGCCAACGGCAAGCAGCACTTCGGCGGTTCGGCGCTGGCGCTGGGCAACATGTCGATCTTCGGCTGGCACCCGTTCTCGGGTTCCCAGGTCCAGATCTACGTCGGCTTCGTGGCGCTGATCGCGAACCTGGTCGTGGCGGCGATCGTCACGGTGATCGCCCGGCAGCTGAAGGTCTTCAACGGCACGGACGACACCAACGCCGAGGACTACCACGCCGACGAGAACGACAAGGACCTGCGTCCCATCGGTGTCCACTAAGTCCACTGAGGACGGATGGCCGCCCGGGAAACGAGGTAGAGCACCAGCCCGTTGAGCAGGTGCCAGAGGAAGTGCGTGCCGACCGGGACGTAGTCGCACACGTCCCGGTCGAGCGTGCGCAAGGAGAGCGAGAGCGCGAAAACCGCGCCGGCGACGGCGAAGCGCGTCCAAGCGGTGTCGCGCTGGTAGGCGAGCACCGCGGCGAAGGCGAACAAGCCGATCAGCGGCGCGAGGTAGAGCCCACCGCCCAGCAAGGCGGTGACGACGGTGAGCGCGAGAAACCCCGGCGCGGCAACCCAAGCCCACCGCCGGCTCCAGAACTCCCGCACGAACACGACGGCGTACACCAGCACGAAGACGAGGATCGCCCCCGAGTCCGCGGCGCCCGCCCACCGCGTCGCGACCAGGTGGAAGACGCTGCTGGCGACGAAAACCAGCCCGATCAGCACGGCCAGCAGCCGTCCGATCCGATCCCCCTTGGCCAGCCGCCAGACGAGAATCGCGGCCACGAGGAAGGCGAGGTTGCTGAGATCGTTGAGCGGCTCACCCCAGAGCCCGGGCGCGACGCGTTCGCAGTACCCGTCGACGTAGTCCGTCACGAACACAGCCAACCACGACTAGCGTGCGGGGTATGAGCGACGTGAGCCGGTTCCCGGTGGTGGAACTCGAAGACCTGCCCGACGACCTGCGCGAGCGCGTCGGCGCGATCGCCGAGAAGTCGGGCTTCGTCCCCAACATCTTCCGCGCCCTCGGCCACCGGCCCGCCGAGCTGCGCGCCTTTCTCGACTACCACGACGCGCTGATGGAACGCTCCGACGGACTCAGCAAGGCCGAACGCGAGCTGGTCGTCGTCGCCACGTCCGGGGCGAACCACTGCACCTACTGCGTCGTCGCGCACGGCGCCATCCTGCGCATCCGCGCCAAGGACCCCGAGCTCGCCGACCGCGTGTCGAGCAACCCGTGGCAGGTCGAGCTGGACGAACGCGGCCGCGCGATCGTCGACCTCGCGCTCGCCCTCGCCCAGGACTCCGCGTTGTTCGGCGAAGGCGACCTCGAAGCCGCGCGCGACGCCGGCCTCACCGACGACGAAATCTGGGACGTCGGCGCGATCACGGCGTTGTTCGCGATGTCGAACCGGCTCGCCCACCTGACCGCGCTGCGCCCGAACCCCGAGTTCTTCCTGCTCGGCCGCACACCGCGTTAGAACTTCAAGCGCCAGGTCTCGTCGGTCAGCTTCGGCCCCCAGTCGGCGAAGTCCTCTTCGCGGACCAGCTCGAAGCCGGCCGCTCGGTAGATCGACCGCGCGGCGGTCAGGATCGAGACCGTCGACAGCTCCATCGCGCGGTACCCGTGCGCGCGGGCGAACTCGACGCACTCGGTGACCAGCCGCTTGCCGACGCCGTGGCCCCGGGCCGCCGGTTCGAGCAGCAGCAACCGCAGCTTCGCGGTGTTTTCGTCCGGACCTCGGGTGCACGCGATGCTGCCGACGCGCTCGCCGTCGAGCTCGGCGATCCAGAACGCCTGCCGGTCGTCGTCCCGCTCGGCGAAGTCGGCGATGATCCGGGCGACCAGGCCCTCGAACTGCGAACCGAAGCCGTACTCGCGGCCGTAGAGCGCGCCGTGGCGTTCCACCACCCATCCGAGGTCACCCGGTCGTGGTGGGCGAAGGACGAGCGTGGGGTCGTGACGGCGGTCGCCGACCAGGTCGCCGATCGTGCGCATCGCGGTCAGCAGCCGATGCTGGTCTTCGTCGGCGAACCGGCGCAGCAGCCCGCCGATCTGGTCGGTGGACCGGGCGTTCAGCACGGCGAACGCGTCCCGGCCCGCGGCCGTCGGGCGCACGAGCTGGCGCCGCGCGTCCTCGTCGGACCGCTCACGCGTAATCAGCCCGCGTGCTTCGAGTCGGGTGAGCAGCCTGCTGGCGTAGCCGGCGTCCAGGTCGAGACGTTTGCGCAGCTCGGTCACCGGCAGCGGGTCCTGCCGGAAGCCCGCGAGCTCGAAGAGCACGCGGGCTTCCGGCAGCGAGTACTCGGCGTCGGCCGGTCCCTCGTCGAGTACGCCGATGACTCCGGTGTACAGCCGGTTGAAGGCCCGGACCGCGGCCACGCGGTCGGCGAGCTGAGTGTCGTTCATTGACCACCTCAACAAGTTCGTTGACGAAGTCAAAGATTACTCGGCAAGCCGGCCTGGGCAAGGGGTTTACCGGGGAAATGGGAAACCCCGCGATGCTGCCAGGTCGGGGGTCCGCCAGCATCACGGGGTCGTAGGGGGTATCGACAGCACTTTGCGTGTCGTTACACCTTCAGCACTTTGTGGCATAGGTCACTCGAATGGGCGACCGCCACAGGGTGAAACAGAGGTCAGCGCATGTAGCCCGAGCGAGCCTGCGCGATCGCGATGAGTTCCTGACGGACCGTCGCGGTCGCGGCGGTGTCGATCGCCCGGTTCAGCGCCCGGCGAGTGCGAACCTCGGCGCGACGGGCACGGAGCTTGGCGGCGATGTTGTTCATCGTTTTCTGCATCCCCTTCGAGGGTCTTGGTGGCTTGTGCCTCTAGTATGCGCCTTTTTTCACAAGGAAGCCAACGAATATCCGGTGATGTGGCGCACTCGCCGATGAATCATCGGCAAACTTGGGTATGGGCCGGAGAGATCGGGGGTGGCGGCGGTCACGACGAGGCAACCCGCTACATGCCTCTAAGGCTCTCTAGCGCGAGAGCTAGAGAACCTTAGGAACGCGGATAGGCCGTCAGTCGCGGCCGAGCAGGTAGTGGCCGAAGTGCGGGACGGTGAAGGCGATCTGGCCCCGCTCGGCGGAGTAGACCAGGCCCTTCTTCATCAGGCTGTCGCGCGCCGGTGACAGCGAGGACGGCTTCCGCCCGAGGAAGACGGCGACGTCGGCGGTGCCGGCGGGCTCGTCGCGGCCCTGGGTCAGCTCGGCCATGGCCTGCAGGTACTCGCGCTCGGCCGGCGTCGCCCGGTCGTAGCGCGAGCCGAAGAAGCCGACCGCCAGCTCGGACTCCGCTTCGGGCGCCGCGACCTGGACGTCCTTGACGGTGATCGGGTCGGACGGCGCCGCGTCCCAGGCCGCCTTGCCATAGGCCTGGATGAAGTACGGGTAGCCGCCGGACGCGTCGAAGAGCGCGTCGAGGGCTTCGGGCTCGATGCCGGCGTCCTCGCGCTCGATCGGCGCCATCACCGCGTAGTCGGCGTCCTCGCGGTCGAGCCGGTCGATCCGCGAGTACCGGAAGAGCCGCTCGGAGTAGGACTTCGACGCCGACAGCACGGCGGGCAGGTGCGGCAGCCCGGCGCCGACGACCACGAGTGGCGCCCCGGACTGGGACAGCTCGTGGCAGGCCGCGCACAACGCCGAGACGTCGTCCGGCTGCAGGTCCTGCATTTCGTCGATGAGCAGCGCGACGCCGGTCCCGACGTCCGCGGCCAGCTCGGCGACGTCGGTGAACAGCTCGACGAGGTCGATTTCGATGTCCCCGGAGTCCGCGCGGCCCTGGGCGGCGGGCACGTCGATGCCGGGCTGCCACCGGTCGCGCAGCTTGGCGTCGGCCTTGTTGGCCCGCAGCGCGAACGCCTTGAGCACGCCGAGCACCTCTTCGACGCGGTCCGGAGCGCGGTGCCGCACGGCGAGGTCCCGGATGGCCCGGTGCAACGCGGCCGACAGTGGCCGCCGCAGTTCGGCGTCCGGCCGGGCTTCGATCTTCCCGGCCCCCCACTTGTGCCGCACGGCCATCGCGCGCAGCTCCCCGAGCAGCACGGTCTTCCCGACGCCCCGCAGTCCGGTGAGGACGAGACTGCGTTCGGGTCTCCCCCGCGCGACCCGTTCGAGCACGACCTCGAAGGCCTTGAGCTCACGCTCACGCCCGGCCAGCTCGGGCGGCCGTTGCCCGGCGCCCGGCGCGAAGGGGTTGCGGATGGGGTCCACTCTGCCAAGCTATCGACGTATCTAGCGCGAGCCCGATATTCCGCCATAGACGGCTAGGGCGTGTCGCCGGAGTTCGACCGGATGGCCGTACATAGAGACGAACAGGTCTGCAGCCCTGCTCGTCCCTACCCCCAGCGCGCACTACGACGTAGGACTAATCGCCGAGGTTCCGTTCCGCGTAGATCTTCATCGCATCCCGGACGAATTCCGCTCCGCCGCCTTCGAACCCGTACCGCGGGTCGTCGACGTACAACTGTCCGAGCCCCGCGAAGTAGCCCGCGGACACGGACGAAACCGCCGGCCGCAGCCACTCGTGCAGCCGCCGCGTGGTCGCCTGGACCTCGTCGCTGTCCGAAGCCAGACCCGAAGCGCGGGCCGCGCCGAACGCCGTCGCGATGTCCACCTGCTCCTGCTGGTGGGCCTTCTTCTCGTCGGCCGACAACGAACTCCACCACTGGTCACCGCGCCGGTAGGCGTCAGCGCCCCAGCGGCGCGTGACCTCCTCCTCGTACCGCGTGTGGTCGAAGCCGTCGAAGACTTCTTCTGCCATCAGTCGTTCACCTCCCTTCAGTTTCCGCAAAGTGGTCCGGACCGAATCGATCTGCCGTCCGATCCGCCGCCGCTCCTGTTCGAGCAGCTCCAGGTGGGTCTTGAGCGCCGCCGAGCTGTCGCGTTGCCCGTTCAGGACCTCCGCGATCGCCGGGAGCCCGAGGCCCAGTTCGCGCAGCAGCAGGATCCGCTGCAGCCGGACGAGCGCCTGCTCGTCGTAGTAGCGGTAGCCGTTGCTGCCGACGCGGCTGGGATCGAGCAGGCCGACCGCGCCGTAGTGGCGCAGCGTCCGGCTCGTGGTCCCGGCCGAGCGGGCGAGGTCCTGGATCGACCACTCCATGCCGACGACGATAGAAGTTGACGCAACGTCAAGGTCAACCGCTAAAGCTTTATAGCTCTCTCTAGTAATGATGCGATATTTTTGCAGAAAGCCCGATGAGGATTCGACGACGGGACGAGCGGGCACTCAGCGAGTAGGTTCGACCAGGCAGCGGCCCGTACGAGGAAGGCAAACGACCGTGATACTCCGTCGAGTGGCACGTCCCCTGCTCGCCACGATCTTCGTGACGGGCGGAATCAATGCGCTGAGGCAGGCCGAGGGGCACGCGAAGGCGGCGGAACCCTTCCTCAACAGCGCGTTCGACAAGGTCGGCGACAAGGTGCCGGAGCAGGTTCCGCGCGATCCGGTGACGCTCGTCCGCATCGACGCCGCCGTGAAGATCGGCGCCGGCCTCGCGTTCGCCGCCGGCAAGGCGCCGCGGCTCGCGGCCGGGCTGCTGCTCGGCAGCCTCGTGCCGACGACGCTCGCCGCGCACAGCTTCTGGACCATCAAGGACCCGCAAGAGAAGCAGAAGCAGCAGATCCAGTTCTTCAAGAACGCGAGCGTGGCCGGCGGCCTGCTGCTCGCGGTCAGCGACACGCACGGCAAGCCGTCGGCGGCGTGGCGCGCGAAGCACGCCGCGAAGGACGTCACGCGGGACGTCAGCAACGCGGCGGGCAAGTTGAGCCGCAAGGGCCAGAAGCGTGCCAACAAGCTCGCGAAGCGCGCCCAGAAGGCCCTCCCCAACTGACACTTTCATAGGGAAAGTGCCGCCCCGGGACTTCCGGAGGCGGCACTTTCCCTATGAAAGCTACTTTTCGAGGATCGCGGTGACGCCCTGACCGCCGGCCGCGCAGATCGAGATCAGGCCGCGGCCCGAGCCCTTCTCGTGCAGCAGCTTCGCCAGCGTCGCGACGATCCGGCCGCCGGTCGCGGCGAACGGGTGCCCGGCCGCCAGCGACGAGCCGTTGACGTTCAGCTTCGCCCGGTCGATCGCGCCGAGCGGCGCGTCCAGGTCCAGCTTCTCCTTGGCGAACGCCGGGTCCTCCCACGCCTTGAGCGTGGCCAGCACCTGCGACGCGAACGCCTCGTGGATCTCGTAGAAGTCGAAGTCCTGCAGCGAAAGCCCGGCGCGCGCGAGCATCCGCGGCACGGCGTACGCGGGCGCCATCAGCAGGCCCTCTTCACCGTGGACGTAGTCGACGGCCGCGGTCTGCGAGAACGTCAGGTACGCCAGCACCGGCAGCTTGTGCGCCTTCGCCCACTCGTCGGTGGCGAGCAGGACCGTCGACGCGCCGTCGGTCAGCGGCGTCGAGTTGCCCGCGGTCATCGTGCCGTCGGGGCCGCCGAACGCCGGCTTGAGCTTGGCGAGCTTCTCCGCGGTCGAGTCCGCGCGCAGGTTCTGGTCGCGCGCGAGCTTGAGGAACGGTGTCACGAGGTCGTCGAAGAACCCGCGGTCGTACGCGGCGGCGAGGTGCTGGTGGCTGGCCGCGGCCAGTTCGTCCTGCGCCTCGCGGGTGATTTCCCAGATCTTCGCGGTCAGCGCCGCGTGCTCGCCCATCGACAGGCCCGTGCGCGGCTCCTCGTTGCGCGGGATCGCCGGGACGATGTGGCCGGGCCGGATCTTCGCGACGAGCTTGAGGCGGTCGCCGAGCGTCTTCGCGGAGTTCAGCTGGATGAGGATCTGCCGGAGGTCCTCGTTGACGGCCAGCGGCGCGTCGCTCGTGGTGTCGACGCCGCCGGCGATGGCCGAGTCGATCTGGCCGAGCGCGATCTTGTTGGCGACGTTGACGATGGCCTGCAGGCCGGTGCCGCACGCCATCTGGACGTCGGACGCGGGCGTCGCGGGTGAGAGCTTGCTGCCCAGCACGCTCTCGCGGGCCAGGTTGAAGTCCTTGGAGTGCTTGAGCACGGCTCCGGCGGCGACCTCGCCGATCACCTCGCCCTGCAGTGAGAAGCGGCTGACCAGACCGTCGAGGGCGGCGGTGAACATGTCCTGGTTCGACGCCTTCGCGTACGGCCCGTTCGACCGCGCGAAGGGGATCCGGTTGCCCCCGATGATCGCGACCTTGCGTACAGCGGAAGTTTTCCTCGGCGGCATGACTTCACCTCTCTGGTCGTGTCCCTCACACTGTAACCTACTCGGGAGTAGGTTAGACTGCGACGTGACGCAGACTGCACGGGAGGCAACCGATGGCTGACAGGTACCAGCAGTTCACGAAATCCCCGGTGGGGAAGTTCGTGGTGCCGAAGCTCGGCCTGCCCAATCCCGCCACGCTGCGCCGCTTCAAGCCCGGGCAACCCGCCCTCGAGGGTCCCGCACTTCTCGGCTCCGCGCCTGGTAGCCGGCTCGAGAAGACCCTGCGCGACCGGCTCGCCGACGCCGGCATCGAGGTCGTCACGTCGGCGGCCGACCGGCACGCGGCGCTCGTCTTCGACGCCACCGGCGTCACCGACCCTTCGCGCCTGCGCGAGGTCTACGACTTCTTCCACCCGGTGATCCGTAGCGTCGGGCCGTCCGGCCGGGTCGTCGTCCTCGGCACGCCGCCGGAGCAGGTCGAAGGCCGCGAGCGGATCGCGCAGCGCGCTCTCGAGGGCTTCGTGCGCTCCGTCGGCAAGGAGCTGAAGCGCGGCGCGACGGCGCAGCTCGTGTACGTCGCCGAAGGCGCCGAAGAGGCGACGGAGTCGACGCTGCGCTTCCTGCTCTCGGCGAAGTCGGCGTTCGTCGACGCGCAGGTCATCCGGATCGGCGCCGAAGGCAAGACGGCTTCGGCGCCCGCGAACTGGGAAAAGCCCCTCGACGGCAAGGTCGCGCTGGTCACCGGCGCGTCCCGCGGCATCGGCGCGGCGATCGCCGAGGTGCTGGCCCGCGACGGCGCGCACGTCGTCGCGCTCGACATCCCCGCCCAGGGCGGCGACCTGTCGAAGGTGGCCAACAAGATCGGCGGGTCGTCGCTGCAGCTCGACATCACTTCGCCGAGCGCGCCCGCGAAGCTCGCGGAGTACCTGAAGGAGCGTCACGGCGGCGTCGACGTCGTTGTGCACAACGCCGGTATTACCCGCGACAAGACGCTGGGCAACATGAGCGAGAGCGCGTGGGACTCGGTGATCGCGGTGAACCTGGCGGCGCAGCTCGCGGTGAACGACAAGCTGCTCGGCGATCGCGTGCTGAACGAGAACGGCCGCATCATCGGCGTCTCGTCGATCGCGGGCATCGCCGGCAACGTCGGCCAGACGAACTACGCGACGTCGAAGGCGGGCGTCATCGGCATGGTGAACGTCGGCGCGCCGCAGCTGGCGGAGTACGGCGGCACGATCAACGCCGTCGCGCCGGGGTTCATTGAGACGAAGATGACGGCGGCGGTCCCGCTGTTCATCCGCGAGGCCGGCCGGCGCCTGTCCAGCCTCGGCCAGGGCGGCCTGCCGGTCGACGTCGCCGAGACGATCGCCTGGTACGCGAACCCGGCGTCGGCCGCGGTGAACGGCAACGTGGTCCGCGTCTGCGGCCAGGCCCTGCTGGGGGCGTGACGTGGCGATCCGCGAACTCGACAGCACGCCGAGCCTGGCGACGCTGTACCCGAAGGCGCTGCTCGGCTTTCGCAAGACGGGCTCATCGCTGCCCGACACGGAGCTGGTCCGCACGGGTGTCGTCGTCGACCCGGCGCACCTCGCGGCGTACAACGCGGTCTGCGGCTTCCGGCTGAGCGACGAGCTGCCGGCGACGTACCCGCACATGCTGGCGTTCCCGCTGCAGATGGCGCTGATGACCGAGCCGGGGTTCCCGTTCCCGCTGCTCGGCATGGTGCACGTGGCGAACCGGATCACCCAGCACCGCGCGTTGCGGCTGGGCGAGGCGTTGACGATCCGGGTGCGCGCGGAGAACCTGCGCCCGCACGAGAAGGGGCGTCAGTTCGACGTCGTCAGCGAAGCCTGGGTCGGCGACGACCTGGTGTGGAGCGACGTGAGCACGTACCTGCGTCGCGGAGGCGGCTCTTCTTCGTCGCGCCGCGAGCAGCTCGCCCCGCCGACGCCGGACGCGATCTGGCGGATCCCGGGCGACATCGGCCGCCGCTACGCGGAGGTCTCGGGCGACCGCAACCCGATCCACCTGCACCCGCTGACGGCCAAGCTGTTCGGCTTCCCGCGCGCGATCGCCCACGGCATGTGGACGAAGGCCCACGCGCTGGCGGCGTTCGAAGGCCGCCTGCCGGCGGCGTTCACGATCGACGTCAAGTTCAAGCAGCCGGTGCTGCTCCCGGCAAAGGCGGGCTTCACGTCATGGGCGGACGGCGACGGGTGGGCGTTCGAGCTGTGGAGCGGGTCGAAGCCGCACCTGGAGGGCTCGATCAGCTCACTCTGACGGGAAGCGGCCGGCGATCGCCCGGTTGACCGCGGCGATGTCGAACGCCGCCGGGTCGAACTCGTCGGCCGCCTCCAGCCCGAGCCATTCCAGGGTCTCTTCGTGGTCCTCGTGGCCGGGGTCGGCGAGGATGTCGAGCAGCTCTTCGTATCCGCCGATGCCGCCGCAGTCCTCCGGCGGTCCGGCCCGGCGTCCGTCGAGGCAGCGCGGACGGCCGCGCGCTGGTTCACGGGCTTCGAGCGTGACTTCGTGCAGCCAGTCGTCCCCGAAGTCGTACTGGTAGCTCAGCGTGTCGGCGGGAGCGCGGAGCACTTCACCGAGCCGCTTGGACCGGGCGTCGGCGTGGCTGAGCTCGGGATCCGGAAGCCCGTACGCGCCGTCCGCCGTCTCGAACACCCACAGGTGACTGCGCTCCCAGCCGAAGGCGTCCTGGATCAGCTCGTGCAGGTCGGCCAGCGAGAAGTCATCGGGGACGGCCACTCGCCGCCAGATCGCCGGCTTGCTGTCGGCCAAGGTCATTTTCAGCGTGAGTGTGGTCATGCGTTACTCCGAAGGTTTCCAGACTTCGCCCTCGATGAGGTCGTTGAAGCCCAGCCAGACGAGGTTCATCAGCCAGGACGCCAGGACGCCGTCGGAGATGTCGGGGTGGTCGAGGGCCCAGTCGGCCAGCGACTCGGCCGCCCCGACCAAGGCCGCGGACAGGCCTTCGCCGGAGAACTCGGCCTGCTCGCCGACGCCCTTGCGGGTGCCCGCCGACACGACCAGGGCCGCGACCAGCTGGATCGCCCGCGCTCGCATGTCGGTGATCTCCGCGGCGAACGCCCCGCCGACGGTGAGGGCCTGGCGGTGCAGGACCGTCCACGACTCGCGGTACTCCGCGACGAAGCGGTAGAACGACCGCAGGCCGTGCCAGAGCTGCATGTCGGGCGGCAGATCGGGCTGCACGCCGGCCTGGATCGCCTCGAGCAGCCGCGTCGCCTCGCGGCGGATGCACGCACCGAACAGGTCCTCTTTGGACCCGAGGTAGGTGTAGATCATCGGCTTCGAGACGCCGGCGACGTCGGAGATCTCGTCCATCGAGGCCGCGTGGTAGCCGTGGCGCGAGAAAACCTGGACGGCGGCGTCCAGGATCTGCCGCTCGCGCACCGCACGCGGCAGCCGCCTGGCCCGTTCGGGCGGACGCTGATCATCCTCTGACACGCTGGACCTCCCTGTTGCTGACCGGAGACGGTACCGGGCGCTGCCCCGTCAGGGTGATTTCGGCACGCTTGCCCGCCTACCTACTGGCGGGTAGCCTTACGCGTGAGTAACAGCAGAGGAGTGACCATGGCCGACAACGCCGGGATGACCAGCGCCGATCAGGTCGCGGTGCTCCGTGGGGCGGCGCTGCTGGACGCCCTGGAGCGGCTCGACCCGCTGAGCCCCGAGGCGCACGCCCTCGACGTCAACGCCCTCGCCGACGCGGTCAACCCACGCGACCTCGGCAAGGACGACTTCCGAAGACTTCTGAACGCGCTCCTGCGGCTCGCCGCCCAGGCCCCGGCGTTCGACTTGAGCAAGGTCGAGCCGGCCCGGTTCGCGTCCCTGGTGTCCTCGGCATCGCGAGCGCAGCTGGAGAGCGTCGTCGCGGAGAGGCCCCTGCGCGAGCGGGTACTGGACGAGATCTTCGCCCGCATGGGCGCGCACATCAGGTCCGACCGTGCCCGCGACCTGCACGCGGTGGTCCACTGGCGCCTGTCAGGAGGTGTCGGCGAGGGCGGCTACGACCGCTACGAGACGGCAATTTCGCACGGCGCGTGCACGGTGAGCCGCGAGATGCATTCAGCCCCGAGGGTCACGATCACGATCGCCCCGGCCGACTTCTTCCGGCTCATCACCCACCAGGCGACGCCGGCGGTGTTGTTCGTCACGGGAAGAATCAAGGTCAAGGGCGATCTGGCGTTCGCGGCGGGCCTGATCGGATACTTCGACCTACCCCATCCCGTGTAGTTTGTCGCTGTGCCCCGAAAAGCGAAGTGGCGCCTTTCCCGGCCCCGCGGAGTACGCGCCGGCCACGCGGTGAACGCGTTCGCGGACAAGCTCGTCATCGGCAACTTGACCCCCGCGCAGTTCATCCAGGTGTTGGAGACGCTGCACATGCTGGGTTCCGCGGGAGCGGGCATAGAGCTGAGCTCCCTGTCGACGGACGTCCTGGTAGACGTGGTCCGCCGAGCCTCCCGCGACCAGCTGAAGGCGATCGCTTCTCACGCTGAGCTACGTTCTGTGTTTCTAGACGAGATATTCCGCAGAATGTCGGAGCACTTTTCACCGGCCCGGGCGCGTCACGTGGATTTCGTGGTTTCCTGGCGCTTTTCCGAAGGAACGGGCGAGGACGGCTACGACCGTTTCCAGACGGTGATCGAGGACGGGGTGTGCGTATCGTCAACGGACCTGTCCCGCAGCCCGGACACCACGATCACGCTGTCGGTGGACGACTTCATCCGGATGGCCACGGGCAACGCAGCAGTGGCGGCGATGTTCGTGACGGGCCGGGTGAAGGTAAAGGGCGAGTACGCCCCGGCGGTCCGCTTCTCAAGCTACTTCGACATCCCCAAGCCGTCTGACGCGTAGGCCGGCCGAGTGCGTCGGCCTACGCGTCATGCCCGGCCGGCTACTAGAGGAGTGACTGCAGCCACTCGATGAGCCAGTCGGCCGCCTTCTTCCCCAGGGAGTAGAGCGCGCCGCGGGCGAAAGATGCCGGCCAGCTGGGCTCTCCGCTCACCCGTCCGGTGGCCTGTGCCGGCCTCCTGGAACGCGTGATCTTGGCGTTACGGGTCCGCGAACCCCGCTTCGGGCGCTTAGACTTGACCATAGGAACTCCTGACTGGTTTGCGCTGGTGGGGGTTCTGAAGGGGAAAGTCGGCCGGTGTCTGCTTACCGGCTTGCCGGCTGGCTTTCCCTGGGCACGCTGGGGTCTGGGACGCCTCGGTGAGGCGCCCCAGGGTGGGGCTTGCGCGCGCACCCGGTGGCTTGGGTACGTGCCCGGCGAGGTGCACCACCAAGTTTCCTCCTGCAAATGTGTCATCCATCACGTGTCACCCATCACGAACGGTGATCCTGCGCTCGGACGCGAGTCCGGTACAAACGAATCGCGAAATGGGTTGATTCGTCCACGTGCTGTCGTGGTGGAAGCGGAAGTGGGCAGGGCGGCTCTCGAACGGCTTCTCCTTTCCGTGGTGTCAGTGAAGGGGCGGGTCGGCAAGTTACGTTGCGCCGGTCGACTTCGGCTTATCGGAGGACCGGCGCAACGGAATCTCGTGCGAGATCCGCTGATTCAGCCTGGATCAGCACCGGGACCTCAGCCCGGGACGGCTCCAGTAACGCGAATCGGGACAAGCTCAGCCGTGACCGGGCGATCTCCCGCAGTTCAAGAAGGGATCGCAGAGCACACGGGAGCGGGGCACGGCCGCCCTGCTGCGCCAGTGAATACATGCGCTCCAAAGTGCTGGAGCTGGGAACCCTGCGCGCGTTGGCGAAGTGTGACAACGCTGCTGGGGACACCCACAACTGCTTTGCCCGCTCGGCCTGTGTCCGGGCCTCCATGCACTTGCACAGCTGGACGACGAGGTCGGCAAGGCGACGCTGTTCCGTCGTCGAGGCCGGAGGGTAGCGCCCACCGGCGTGCCCGAGCTTCATCTGCTTTCCCTTTCGAATCTGGGTGCACTTGATAGAGGGCAGAACCGGCGCTTTGCTTGCGCGGAGAGGTCGCCCTTGACGCCGGCTTGAGTCGCCCTGACGCTGGCGTGAGCCGGTGATGTGACGGTTGTCTAGGTGTGTTCTGGGGTGTCGGCCTCCTGGTGAGCGTGCGGCTGCGGATCGGGCTCGGCTGCAGTGGCTGCCAGTCGAGGCTTAGTGAGCGTAGCAGTCCTTCGCGCGCTTCGGGCCGCGTTGTCGCCCTGTGTTGCGAAGGCGTGTGAAGCAGCGAAGCGGCGATGTAGCCTTCAATCGTGCATCGTCGAGGATCTACGGTCGCTCTTCAGCTGGCTGTAAAGGTATTAGTGCAGCTTGCGGCGCCGCGCGCCCTCCGCAGCTCGCAGATGATCTTGAATTGAGATTGCATTGTTTACAGATCTTGTAAACACGCAGACCGCTTCTTGTGTCGGCGAGCGTGCTACAAAGAAAGAAGTTCCGGGCGTGTCGCCCGCTCCGCGAAGCTGCCGGCGCAGTGCGCTCGGCCGCGAACAGAAAGTGAAGGTAAGCTTTGCGCCCGTCTTGGACAGATCCCAACCTGGGGACCATGAAACGCGTTGCCTTGTGGCTGCTCGACGTAGTTGGTGAAGGAAACGAGTTCACCAAGGAGGAGATGCGCGCAGCATTCCCGGGCGTCTCGCAGATCGATCGCCGGATGCGTGACCTGCGCAGCTTTGGGTGGCGTATCGACACGAACCGGGAAGACCCGTCTCTGACATCGGCCCAGCAGCGCTTTGTGGAGAGCGGCCAGCCGGTGTGGGAGAAGGGTATGGCCTCGCGGCCTCAAACCGCTGCGGCGATCGGGGCGGTACGCCGGCGCGAGATTATCTCCAGAGACGGCAACATGTGCCGCTCGTGCGGGATCGCGCCGGGAGACCTCTATCCGGAAACCTTCGAAGGTGCCCAGCTCGACATCGCGCGCAGGGATGTCGAGCTGCCAGATGGAAGCGTTGAACAGCAGCTGGTCACCGAGTGCAAGAAGTGCCGTATCGGCGCGAAGGACCTTGTGGTCGACCTCCCTGCCGTGATTGATCGCGTGAACACCCTGGCGCCAGACGAGCGGAAGCTCCTGGCCTCGTGGATGGACGCGGAACAGCGTCCCTTCAACCCAGCTGAGCGGGCATGGTCTGAGTACAAGACGTTGCCAGCGGACGCACGCGCAGCGGTGCGTGGTTCTCTGGGCTGACCAGGCCTGCGCCATGGACCGGGATATCGTTTGCCGTTGCTGCGCACGTAGGTAGTACAGGAGAATCATGATCAAGGACTACGGACGGCCGCCCAGGTCCAACGAGAACCGCGACCTCATCGAGCGCCGCCTCAAAGAGGTGGTCGAGGCCGGTGGCTCACGCGAGACGCAGACCGTCGACTGGCGGGGCAGTCAAGTACACCTCGACGTCATCCAGATGCCGGCCGGTGACTTGTACTACAACCCGGCGACGCACCGGATCCGTGCGCAGCGCAGTCACGACCCGCAGCTCGACCAGCTCGTTGACGAAGACCCCTGGAGCAGCGCGAGCCAGGAGTACCTCGGATATCTCCTGCAGGCGCTGCCAGCAGATCCCAGCAGGACCGACCCGGCCTTCACCGAGCTGTCAGAAAGCTTGCGCGATTACGAGCAGACCGAGCCGGGGCTGATCACGCGCGACGGCGTGCTCGTGAACGGCAACACCCGGCGTGCGGCCCTGCTGAAGATGGGCGGGCCGCAGCAGCCCATCAGGGTCGCCGTGCTCCCGGAGTCCTGCGACTGGACCGACATCCGGGATGTCGAGCTGTCGCTGCAGCTGAGGAGGGAGCATCGCCGCGACTACTCGTACATCAACCGTCTGCTGGCGATCGACGAGCTGGTGAGCCAGGGCATACCGATCGCGAAGATCGCCGCGATCTTCCGCAGCACCGTGCCGGCTTGCAAGCAGGACCAGTGGGTCTTCGCGTGTATCAAGTCGATGATCGAGCGCAGCGAGGTGAGCGGCCACCGCATCCCGCTCATCGCGTTCGAGGATCATCAGGAGAAGCTGAAGGAGCTGCACAGGCGTTACCAGAAGGATCTGGCGACGAGCGGTGACCGCGCGGAGCTGACTAAGGAGTCGAGGCTCGCGGCGATCATGCTCGGGTTCTCCAAGACCGACGTTCGCTTCATCGAGTCGGACTTCCAGTCCCGCTACCTGAACAGCGCGCTGCCGGCTGACCTCAAGCCGGAGCCGGCTCCATCGAAGGTTGCGATCCCCGGGCTGGGCGTTTCAGTCAAGGGCGCGTCGGACGATGTGGCGACCGCCAAGGAACTGACGGACACCGTGCTGAAGGCACGCACGGTCGAGATCACCCACGCCAGCGGGTATGCGGTTGAGCTCGCCGAAAAGCCGGCAGAGCTAAAGGAAGCGATGGACAAGGCCATCAAGCTTGCTGGGCGTAACGCGCAGCTGCAAAAACGCAAGCAAGCGGCCCCTGACCGGTTGAACTCCGCTACCGCTGAGATCGACCAGTGCGTCACGGAGCTGGCCATGTCGCGTGCGACTCGCGCATTCGACGAAGAGACGTTCAACGACGCGCTCATGGGTTTCCGTCGTAGCCTGCGGAAGCTTGCTGTCGAGGTGGCCCGGACGGTCGAGGATGAGAGCGAAGGTACCGCCTGGCTACGACAGCTTCTCGAACTGGAGTCCTGAGTGGAGCACAACGGTCCAAGCCTGATCATCGGTTTTGACCTGACGCGGACGCAGGCGAAGCTGGAGACGGTGAACCAGTTCCGCGAGAACCTGGCTAGCCTGCTGGCGGCGTTCCCTGGTGGTCAGATGACTGAGCGCCTTGCTGCGGCGATACCGATCGATGAGTTCATCGGGGGTGTCGAAGCCCTGGTGGGCTGGCCGGCTCCGGATTCGGTGGTCTGGGAGGACTCGTTCCGCACTCTGGTCACGGAGATGATCAACGATGCGGAACGCTCGGAGCGCTTGCTCGCCGGTGAAGAAGACGACCTCGTTGTCCACGAAGAAGACGTCGCGGGAGAGCTGGATCCCACCTGGACCGGGGATCTCACGCCGTTCCAGCGGCGAGACATAGCAAAGCTCGTTTCACTGGGCCATGGAGCGAACTTCAGTGTCCCCGGGGCGGGCAAGACCCGCGTGGCGCTGGCCGCTTTTTCCATCTTCCGCCGGCGCCAGCGGGTCAAGCGCTTGCTGGTCGTCTGCCCGAAGTCGGCGTACGAGGCGTGGCAGGAAGAGAGCGAGAAATGCTTCGCGAGCGCACTGGACGTCCAGGTCTACGACGGCAGGCCTTCGTCGTCCGCGGACGTGCTGCTGGTGAACTACGAGCGCCTGGAGCGCTCCCTGGGGAGCATCACCGATTGGCTGGAGTCGGCGCCGACGATGATGATCCTGGACGAAGCGCACCGGATGAAGCTCGGCACGGCCGGTGTGTACGGAGCTGCCTGCATGGCTCTCGGGCCGCTTAGCGTCATCAGGATGATCCTCACGGGTACTCCCGCTCCGAACGGTCCCAAAGACCTGGAAAGCTTGCTGGCCTTCGTCTGGCCTGGTCGTGGAAAACGGGTCGTCAACGAGGCCATCGACGGTGGCAATCTCATTTACGCCAGCCGCGTGCTCAAACCCCTCTACACCAGGACGACCAAGCACGAGCTCGGGCTGCCGCCGGTGTCTCTGGGCATGCGCATGGTCGACCTCCCCCCGCTCCACCGGGAGATCTACGACGCCATCGTGGGCCGGTTCACCGCTAGAGCCGAACGAAGCCGATCCGACTTCGACGCGCTCGGGCGAACCGTACTGCGGTTGATCATGGCAGCGACCAGCCCCGCCCTGCTGTCTGAGGGAACCTCGCGGTACGAGCCGCTGTCCCTCCAGGTGCCGCCGCTGGAGATTCCGATAAGCGACCCGCTGCACACCCTGCTCGGCTCTCTTTCCGAATATGAGATGCCACCGAAGTACCAAGAGGTACTCGCCATAGTCAGGGAGAACGCCGGGAAGAACCGGAAGACGCTGGTATGGGCTAGTTTCGTCCGCTCCATAACGACTCTCGAAGTTCTCCTCGCCGACTTCAACCCTGCTGTCGTGCACGGGGGCACGCCTGACCGTGACGCGCAGATCGACGCCTTCCGCACTGATCCGGATTGCGCCGTGCTCATCTCGAACCCCGCCACCCTGGGTGAGGGGATCAGCTTGCACCAGGTCTGCCACGACGCCGTCTACGTTGACCGGGACTTCCAGGCCGGCCGTTTCCTGCAGAGCCTGGACCGCATTCACCGGCTCGGCCTGGCACCTGACACCGAGACCCGCATAACCATCCTGGCGGCACGCGGAACGGTCGACGAGGTTGTGGCACTGAGGCTCAACGAGAAGCTCGAGTTCATGGGCAAGCTCCTCGACGATGCGTCAGTCCAGCAGCTCGGCGACCCGTTCGAAGAGCCATCCGTCATCGCCGGCATGGACGCCGCGGACGTGAAGGCCCTGCTGCGGCACGTCCGGAAGCCGGAACTCAGCTGATCTTGGCCCGGTTCTGGAGGAACTTCTCGTGGCGCTCGTGGTTGGCCTGACCGATGAATGCTTTGAACTCGCCAAGCTTGTAGGCAAAACTATCGTCAGGCAGACGCTGAGGGTCGATGTCGAAGTCACGGCGAAGCTGGGTGATGCGTTCTTCGAGCTCCGCGATCCCGTTGCGAAGCTTGGCGCGCTTCAGAATCACGTCAGTGGGTACGTAGCCTCCGAGCTCCCGGAGCACCTTGTAAACGGGATCGTGGCTCGAGGTCTCACGCGAGACGACCTCGCCCTCGTGCTTGAGCGCCTTCAGGATCGCTGACCCCACCGCTTCAGCGACTGGCGGCGGGAATGCGTTGCCGATCTGCCGGTAGCGAGTTGTCTTCCGTCCGGTGAACTCCCACTCGTAGCCCTTCCCCCATCCTTGGATGCGGGCGACCATCTCGGTGGTCAGCTTCGGCCCGGGAGCCTTGTTCGTGCCGGTGTTGAACCTGGCGTCTCGCGCAGGCGGGGCATCCGCCACACCCATCGCGTCGACACTCAGCTCGGCCCATGCGCGCTTGGCCCTGGTCGGTCCCAGGTCCGCGCCACCGTGCTTCTTGGAACCACCGACGATCGTGGGCCCGATCTTGTCAGCGTCCTTCATCCACTGCTCGAGCCCTTCCCAGCCGTTGGCGCCCATGAGGTCGTGAATGGCGGCACTAACGGTGAGCTGCTCCTCGACGGGCTCGGGCCACTGGAAGTACTTGGCGTCATCCTCTTGCATTGCGACCAGGACGAACCTGGGCCGTAGCTGCGGCACCCCGAAGTCGCACGCGTTGAGCAACCGCCATTCGGCGACGTACTTGAACTCGGCGAGCCGGTCCAGGACGTACTGCCGGTAACCCGAAAACCGGGGCAGGCTGAGCCCGCGGACGTTCTCCAGCATCAGGGCTCGCGGCCGGACCTTGTCCACCTGCTCCACAGCCCAGGCGAAGAGGTCGCGTTCATCGTTTGCACCGAGCTGCTTGCCAGCGATCGTGAAGGGAGGGCAAGGAACTCCGCCGGCGAGCAACGCGACCTCGCGGTGATCTTCGGGATTGAAGATGGCGGGGTCGGCGACGTCGCCCTGCTGGACGATGTCGCGTTCCTCTTCGTTGATCTCGATCTTGCCCGGGATGTTGGTGTGCAAGGTCGTGAAGGCATTGGAGTCCAGCTCGACCGCAAGGCGGTGCCTGAACCCGGCTCGCTCGAGACCCAGGGCCTGGCCACCCGCGCCAGCGCAGAGTTCAACGACCTCGAAGGAGCTGTCGTCGGGGGCGCCGGTCATCGGAGTCCTTCCCAGGGTGGCGTGGCGAGGTAGCGCCTGAGACTATCTGGCGCATGGCGCGCCGCGAGACACCCCCGCCAACTGATGGAAAAGCGAAGCCGAAGCCCTATCCCGCTGCTGCCAGCGAGGGCCGCTCGCGCAACATGCGAGCTAACAGGCGCACGGACACCAAGCCCGAGGTGACTCTTCGCAAGGAACTGCATCGGCTTGGTTATCGGTACCGCAAGGACCTGCCGATAGTGCTCGAAAGTGTGCGTGTTCGTCCCGACATCGTCTTCACCAAGCGAAAGGTCGCGGTCTTCGTCGACGGCTGCTTCTGGCACGTCTGCCCGCAGCACGGACGCCAGCCGACCAGCAACGAGTGGTATTGGACGCCGAAGCTCCGGCGCAACATGAGCCGCGATGAGCTGGTGACCGAAGCGCTCGAAGATGCGGGCTGGCGCGTGGTCCGCATCTGGGAACACGTGCCGCTGCGCGATGCCGTCTCGGCAATCGAGGCCGCGATCTCGTAGCACGAACACGCGTTCGATCTTAAAGACCGCACGTGCAAACGCCTAGCAGCATCAGCTCGCGTGTCGTTACGGCTGTTCAGCCCTCGATGACCCGCCCCTCGATCACCGTCGGCTGGTCGCGGTCGCGCCTCGGCTCCCCCGTAGGCGGAACCACCTCACTGTCCACCACCATCACCGGCCCCCGCCGCTGGTTGGCGAACCGGACCGCCCGCTTCTCCACCCGCTTCAACCACCACCGCCGGACCACCGCCCGCGACGGCGGCAGCATCAACAGCAACCCCAGCACGTCGCTAACAAACCCCGGGACCAGGATCAACACCCCGCCGAGCGCGACCAGCATCCCGTCGGTCAGTTCCTTCTCCGCCGGTTGCCCCGCCCGGGCCGCCGACATGAACGCCCGCATCGCCTTGCCGCCTTCGCGGCGGGCCAGCCACGAGCCCAAGAACGCGCCGGCCAGGAGGAGGCCCAGCGTGCCGAGCACACCCACGGCCGAGCCCACCGCCCAGATCGCGGCGATCTCGGCGAAGACGTAGAGCAAGAACGCGACAGCCATACCCGGTCAACGAACGAGCTGTCCGATTTGCTCCCGCGCCCTCCGACGCACCGGCTAGTCTCACTCCTCGTGTCCGACTGGCTCCGCTGGCTCCTCATCGCCGCCGCGGTGCTCGCCGTGGTCGGCCTGGTCGTCGGACGGCGGGTGTCGCCGGCCCGGCTGGGGCTCTCCTGGTTGCGGACGCCGGATCTCGACGGGCGGGGCTCGATCCTGCTGTCCGTTCTAGCTTGGCTGGTCGTCGCGGTCGTCGTCGCCGGGGGGACCACTGGTGGGTTGCTGTGGTTCCTCGGCTGGCCGAAGCTGCCGACCGCCGGGGTGTTCGGGGTCGATCAGCTGCTCGACCTGCTCAAGATCGCCCTCTCCGTCGTCGCCGGGTTCGGTGGCGTGGTGCTGCTCGCCGTCAACTACCGCAAGCAGCGGGTCACCGAAAAGGCGCACGACCTCGCCGTCGACAAGGCTGATCGTGAGACCGTCCAGAGCTTCAACGAACGTCTCGGCACCGCCGCCGAACAGCTCGCTCACGAGAGCCCGGCCGTTCGGCTGACCGGTGTCTACGCCCTCGCCGGCCTCGCCGACGACTGGGCTGACAAGCGCCAGGTCTGCGTGGACGTCCTCTGCGGTTACCTGCGCCTCCAGCCCGACGTCATGACGCCCGGCGAGACCGAGGTCCGGCAGGCGATCCTCCGGATGATCCGGGATCGGCTCACGGGCTTCGAGTGGTGGCTGCCCGTCGACTTCGACTTCACCGGGGTCGTGTTCGAGAACGCCGACTTCTCCGGCCTGCGGTTCCCCGGCCGGGTCATCTTCGACCGGGCCGACTTCACCGGTGAGCTGACCTCCTTCGACCACACGCGCTTCCAGGGACTGCTCAGCTGCCACGGCACGCACTTCACCGCCGACCGGACGTCCATCGCCCACTCGTCGTTCACCGGCGGCGTCGAGTTCGTCGGTGCCGAGTTCGCCGGCGAGGAACTGGTGTGCTCGAACTGGGACGCCCGTGGGCCCGTCGACTTCTACCGCTGCCGCTTCCCGGTCCGCGCTCTGGACTTCTCCGCGCTCACCATCGAGAACGCGGTGGTCCGGTTCGAGCAGACGGAGTTCGGCGACGCCGCTCTCGACTTCGGTCTGCTGCGCAACTGGACGGGTAGCGGTGCCTTCGCCCGGCTGAGCTTCGAAGATGTGCGGTTCACCCGATGCCGGCTCGACCTGCAGTTCCTGTCCGACAGCGAGCGAGCGATCTGGTTCACCGACTGCGTGCTCGACACCACCGTCGTCATCATCGACGACCGCGATGCGCTGATGCCGTGGCTGAACCTGCGGAACGTGGAGCTGCGCGGAGGCACCGAAATCCCCGAGGGGATCATCCGGCGCCCCCGGTCGCTCAGCTCGGCACCTCGTCGAGGTACGCGCGCGCCTGGAGGGTGAACAGGTCCGCGTAGCCCGCCTTTGCCGCCATCAGCTGCTCGTGCGTTCCGTACTCCGCCACCTTCCCGTGGTCCAGCAGCAGGATCCGCTCCGCCTGCCGCACCGTCGAGAACCGGTGCGAGATGTACAACGTCGTCCGGCCCTCGGACAGCTCGCGCAGCCGCGAGAACAAGTCGTGCTCGGCCTGTGCGTCCAACGCCGACGTCGGCTCGTCGAGGATCAGCAGCGGCGCCTCACGCTGGAACGCCCGCGCCAAAGCGATCTTCTGCCACTCGCCGCCGGACAGCGAAACGCCCTGGTCGAACCAACGACCCAACGGGCTGTCGTAACCGGACGGCAGGCGCTCGATGCGCTCGTCCGCGCCCGCTCGGCGGGCCGAGTCCTCGATGTGGCGACGGTCCTCCAGACGCGAAAGGTCGCCCAGTCCGATGTTCTCCGCCGCCGTTCCCTGGTACGTCACGTAGTCCTGGAACATCGCGCTGATCCGCGTGCGCAGCTCCACCGGGTCGTACTCGCGGATGTCGACGCCGTCGAGGCGAATAGTCCCGCCGGTCGGGTCGTACAGCCGGCAGAGCAGCTTGAACAGCGTCGACTTGCCCGCGCCGTTGCGGCCGACCACCGCCACCGTCTCGCCCGGGCGGATCTCGAAGCTGACGTCGTCCAGCGCCGGCTCGTCCGCGCCCGGGTAGCTGAAGGTCACCGAGTCGAACTCGATGTGACCCTCCACAGTGGACGGCATCGGACGTGGCGAGGGAGGCGCCGTGATCTCGGGCTTCGTGTCCAGGAAGCGGTACAGCGTGTCCAGGTAGAGGTTGTTCTCGTACATCCCCGAAAACGCCGTGAACAGCCCGGACACCGACGTCTGCACCGAAGTGGCCGCGGCCGTGTACAGCGCCAGGTCACCGAGCGTCAGCCGCCCGCCGACCGCCTCCAGCGCGATGTACAACGCGATCGCCGAGCCCGCGAACGTGCTCAGCAGCCCCCAGGACGTCGAGCTGATGTTGCGGTTGATCGTCAGCTTCCGCTGCCGCTCGTACGACACCAGGCCGAGCCGGCGGAACCGGTCGACGAAGTACGGGCCGAGCCCGAACAGCTTCGTCTCCTTGGCGTACGTGTCCGTCGTGACCAAAGAGGACAGATAATCCATCCGGCGCTTGATCGGCGACATCAGGAACGTCAGCCAGAACGCGCGCGAGCCGTACTTCGACTGCGAGATGAACGCCGGGATCGGCGCCAGCAACGCGACCAGCGCCAGCAGCGGGCTGATCGAGACGAGCAGCGCGATCATGCTGCCGAACGTGATCAACGTCCGGACCAGGCCCAGCGCGGAGTTCATCATCGACAGCGGCCGCGTCGGTGCCTCCTGCGCGGCCTGGCGCAGCATGTCGTAGGACGCCGAACCCTCGAAGTACGCGAGGTGCAGCTCGCTGGCGTGCGCCATCACCTGGTGGCGGATGGTCAGCGTCATGCGCTCCTGCAGCAGCGACTGCGCGATCGACGTCATGGCACTGCTGAGCGCGGTCGCGGCGAGCACGCCGAACTGGAACAGCGCGACGTTCACGATGTCGCCCGTGGTCCCCTTGCCCTGGATCGCCGCGACGACCGAGTCGAGCAGCAGCTTCGCGACGTACGCGGTCACGGTCGGCAACAGGCCGGACAACAGCGTGATCAGCGCCAGGAGGATCGTCAGGACCGGGCTGGCCTGCCACGTCAGCTTGACGACCTTGGGCAGGCCGCGGACCGTGCCCGCCACGGACGTCCTCGCGCGCTTGAGCCGCGAGCGCAGGTCCTTCGGCTGGTCTTCCGGCTTGGGTTCGGGAATGTCGACGGGCCCGGTGAGCCCGCTCTCCGGCACCGTCGACGCGTGGCGCCGCCGGCCCCGCCTGGCCAGCATGAACTCCATGCCGCCCCCACCGCCCGGGATCACTTGGCCTCCACGGCGCCGTGCAGGAAGACGTCGACCACCTGGCGCGTGGTGGGGGCGTCGTCGATCGGCGCCATCCGGCGGCCGCCGAACAGCAGGGTCAGGAACAGGGCGGCCAGCTGCTCGGGGGTCAGCCGCAGCCGGTCCGCGTCGGGCTCGAACAGTTCGGTGATCGCGCCGCGCATGGCGGTCATCGACTCGCCGCGGCCGCCCTTCATCGTGCGGTTCTTCAGGCGCTGCTCGGGGTCGCGCTGCTTGTGCCGGCCGGACGCGTGCAGGGCGCCCATCAGCGCGCCCATCCGCTCGAAGTGGGCGCCGAGCGCTTCGGCGGCCTCGACGAGCCGGTCCGCCAGGGGCTGCTCGACGGGGATCTCGGCGATCGCGTCGAGGACGTGGTCGGGGCGCAGCACCTCGGCGGTGCAGGCGTCGAACAGCTCGTCCTTGTCCTTGAACGCGCGGAAGATGGTGCCCTCGCCGATGCCGGCGGCGCGGGCGATCTGGCTGGTCGTGACCGCGGTGCCGTGCTCCATGAGGAGCGGCAGCACCGCGTGCACGATCATGGCGCGCCGGTCTTCGGCGCTCATGCTCGGCGCTCTGCGCCGGGTCTCGGGTGCTGGTGTCATGCCACCAGTGTGCGGAGTGAGTGCTCACTCCGTCAAATGAGTAAAAGTGAGGACCGCCCGAAGACGGCCCTCACCTGCGGAAACTCAGTACGTCATCGCCATGGCCGGGTCGGCCAGGAGCGCGCCGACGTCGGCCAGGAACTCCGAGCCCTGCTGGCCGTCGACCACCCGGTGGTCGAAGCTCAGCGACAGCTGGAGGACCTTGCGGACCTTGATCTCGCCGTCCACCACCCACGGCTGGTCCTTGATCGCGCCGAGGCACAGGATCGCGGACTCGCCCGGGTTGATGATCGGCGTTCCCGTGTCGACGCCGAACACGCCCACGTTGGTGATCGTGATCGTGCCGTTCGCCATGTCCGCCGGGGACGTCTTGCCCTCGCGGGCGACGTCGGTCAACGCCGTCAGCGCCTGAGCCAGCTCCTTCAGCGACATCGAGTCGGCGTCGCGGACCTTGGGCACGATCAGGCCGCGCGGGGTCGCCGCCGCGATGCCGAGGTGCACGTAGTCCTTGAAGACGATCTCCTGCGCGGCTTCGTCCCACACCGCGTTGATGTCCGGGGTGCGCTTCGCCGCCAGGCACACGGCCTTCGCCGCGAACGTCAGCGGCGTGACCTTCACGCCGGCGAACTCGCGCGACTTCTTCAGCTTCTCGCGGAACTCCATCATCGGCGTGACGTCGATGGTCAGGAACTCCGTGACGTGCGGAGCGGTGTACGCGCTCTGCACCATCGCGGCCGCGGTCATCTTGCGCACGCCCTTGATCGGCACGCGCCGCTCGCGGGAGCCACTGTCCACAACGGACTCGACGACCGGGGTGCCGTTAGCCGCCCGCTCGACGTCTTCACGCGTGATGACGCCACCGGAAGCGGTGCCGGTCAGCGCGTGCAGGTCGACGCCGAGGTCCTTCGCCAGCTTCCGCACCGGCGGCTTCGCCAGCGGGACGTACCCGCCGCGCGGAGCAACCGGAGCAACCGGAGCAGCGGGAGCAACCGGAGCGGGCGCCGGAGGAGCGGCGACAGCGGCAGCCGGGGCCGGCTCAGCGCCCTTCCGCGCCCGCCGCTGGGTCACGACAGCCTTCGAGCCGTAACCGACCAGCGGCTTCATCTCTTCTTCTTCGACCGGCGCGGCAGCGAGTGCGGCCGCGGCGGGGGCCGCGGCCGGAGCGGCCGCCCCACCGGGGTCGACGTCGATGGTGAGGATCGGCGTTCCGACCTCCACCGTCTGACCCGGCTCGACGTGCAGCTCCGTGACGACGCCGGCCCACGGGATCGGCAGCTCGACGGCGGCTTTGGCGGTCTCGATCTCGACCACGATCTGGTTGACCGTCACCGTGTCGCCCGGCTTGACGTGCCAGTTGAGGATGTCGGCTTCGGTCAGCCCCTCGGCCGTGTCGGCCAGGGGGAACTGTTTGAACGTAGGCATTGCGCGGAGATCCCCCTTACCAGGCGAGTGAGCGGTCGACGGCGTGCAGCACGCGGTCCAGGTCGGGGAGGTAGTGCTCCTCGAGCTTGGCCGGCGGGTACGGCGTGTCGAACCCGGTCACCCGGAGGACCGGCGCTTCCAGCGAGTAGAAGCACTCCTGCTGGACGCGCGCCGCGATCTCCGACGTCAGCGACGACTCCGATGGCGCCTCCGACAGCGCGATCAGGCGGCCGGTCTTGCGGACCGACTCGAACACCGGGCCGAGGTCCAGCGGCGAGAGCGTGCGCAGGTCGATGACCTCGAGGGACTTGCCCTCGTCCTCCGCCGCGGCGGCCGCGTCGAGCGCGACCTTCACCGACGGGCCGTACGCGACGACCGTCGCCGTCGTGCCCTCGCGCACGACGTGCGAGGAGAACATCTTCTGCGGCGTGCCCGCGACGTCGATCTCCGCGCGCAACGCACCCGAGTGGTACAGGCGCTTGGGCTCGAAGAACAGGATCGGGTCGTCCGACTTGATCGCTTCCTGGATGCCCCAGTAGGCGTCGACGGCGTTCGAAATGGACACGACCTTGAGGCCCGGGATGTGCGCGAACAGCGACTCCGGCGACTCCGAGTGGTGCTCGACCGCGCCGATCCCGCCGCCGAACGGCACCCGGATCACGACGGGCATCTTGACCTTGCCCTGCGTCCGGTAGTGCAGCTTCGCCAGCTGCGAGGAGATCTGGTCGAAGCCCGGGAAGATGAAGCCCTCGAACTGGATCTCGCAGACCGGCCGGAAGCCGCGCACGGCCAGGCCGACCGCGGTGCCGATGATGCCCGACTCCGCGAGCGGCGTGTCCAGCACGCGCTGCTCGCCGAAGTCCTTCTGGAGGCCGTCGGTGATCCGGAAGACGCCGCCGAGCTTGCCGACGTCCTCACCCATGATCAGGACCTTGGGGTCTTCTTCCATCGCGCGGCGCAGGCCGAGGTTGAGCGCCTTGCCGATGGTGAGTTTCTGGAGGTCGGTCATCAGTGCTCACCCGCCGTTGCGAAGCCGTCGAGGTAGGACAGGAACTCTTCGCGCTGCGCGTCCAGCACCGGGTTGCCCTCGGCGTAGACGTTGCTGAAGATCCGCTCCGGCGGCGGTTCGGGCATGTTGAAGGTGTAGTCGCGCAGGTCGGCGGCGAAGGAGTCCGCTTCGGCCTGGACGCTGTCGAAGAACGCCTGGTCGGCGTAGCCGCCGCGGGCCAGGAACGCCCGGACGCGCTCGATCGGGTCCTTGAGCTTCCACTCCTCCAGCTCGTCGGAGAGGCGGTAGCGGGTCGGGTCGTCGGTCGTCGTGTGCGCGTCCATCCGGTAGGTGAACGCCTCGATCAGGACCGGGCCGTTGCCGTGGCGGCACTCGTCGAGCGCCCAGCGCGACACCGCGAGGCACGCCAGGACGTCGTTGCCGTCGACGCGGATGCCGGGGAAGCCGTAGCCGCGGGCGCGCTGGTACAGCGGCAGGCGCGACTGGCGCTCGGTCGGCTCGGAGATCGCCCACTGGTTGTTCTGGCAGAAGAACACCAGCGGCGCGTCGTAGACGGCGGCCCAGACGAATCCTTCGTGGACATCGCCCTGCGAAGTCGCTCCGTCACCGAAGTAGCAGATGGTGGCTTCGCCGTCGTCGTCGCCGACCTTGCCCTCGAACTTCTGGCCCATCGCGTAACCGGCGGCGTTGAGCACCTGGTTGCCGATCACGATGGTGTACGGGTGGAAGCCGGTGCCCTGGTAGTCCCAGCCACTGTGGTCGGTGCAGCGGAAGATGCCCAGCAGGTCCTTCATGTCGACCCCGCGCGCGTACGCGACGCCGTGTTCGCGGTAGCTGGGGAACGCCATGTCGTTCTTCTTCAGCGCCCGGCCGGAGCCGATCTGCGCGGCTTCCTGCCCGAGCAGCGGGACCCAGATGCCGAGCTGGCCCTGGCGCTGCATGGCGTTGGCTTCGCGGTCGGCGCGGCGCACCAGCACCATGTCGCGGTAGAGCCCGCGCAGCGCTTCGGCGTCGATGTCCTCGACGTACTTGTCGAACTGGGGCGAGGGGACCCGTTCGCCTTCGGGGGTGAGCAGCTGAGTCAGCTCAGCGCCACCTTCGCTGGTTGCCCGCAATCCGGCGATCACCTGCTCGGGGGAAGGCTGGGCCGCTACGGCGGCCGGCCCGTCTCCGGGCTCCGGGTGCGTCCACTGTTCGGACGGCATGCGCAGTACTCCTCGGTGTCGGTGCCTCTGGCGGCCGCTTGTGGCGACCACAGCGACTGCACCGGCGGGGACCAGCGCATCGGGTCCGAAGCGCTCGGTCACCGTCGGCGTTGACGGTTCACGCCGACATCCTGGCACGAAGGTCGTGGCTTTGGTCAGACGCGGTTGCTGATTTGTTGCTGAGAAAGGGGGTCTGAACAGGGAAAACGTTTGGAAGCCCGAGCATCGGACCTACGAGAGTAGGGAATCGACGCGCGCGCTCACCAGGCTCGTGAGTGCTCCGCGCGGTCGGAACTGCCCTGATCACTCACGAGCGGTAGGCGACCTTGTGATGTGCCGCACGCCGGGACGCCCATGGCACGATGGCGGCGTGGAGCAGAAATCCGTTCGTGAATCCGTCGTGACGTCGTGGACCGACGACGTCATCCCGAGCCTGTCCGGGCTGGTGGCCATCCCCGCCCTGTCCCCGGCCTTCGACGCCGACTGGGCGAACACCGGGCACCTGGCCGCCGCCGTCGACCACGTCCGCGAGTGGATCGCCGCGCGCGACCTGCCCGGGGCGACCCTGGACGTCGTCGAGCTCGAAGGCCGCACCCCGCTGCTGCTCGTCGACGTCCCGGCGACCCCGGGCGCGGCGGGCCAGGGCACCGTCCTGATGTACGGCCACCTCGACAAGCAGCCGCCGGTCGGTGGCTGGTCCGAGGGCCTCGGCCCGTGGACGCCGGTGATCCGCGACGGCCGGCTGTACGGCCGCGGGTCCGTCGACGACGGCTACTCCGGCTACGCGGCGACGACGGCGATCCAGGCCGTGCACGCGGCCGGCGGCGAGCACGCCCGGATCGTCGTGCTGCTGGAGACCGGCGAGGAGTCCGGCAGCCCCGACCTGCCCGCGTACGTCGAGCACCTGGCCGACCGGATCGGCGACGTCTCGCTGGTGGTCTGCCTCGACGCCGGCGGCAGCGACTACGAGCGGTTGTGGCTGGTCACGAGCCTGCGCGGGATGCTGCACCTGGACGTCACCGTGCAGCTGCTGGGCTCGGCCCAGCACTCCGGCGTGGCGTCCGGCGTCGTCGCCAGCTCGTTCCGCGTGCTGCGCAAGCTGCTCGAACGGCTCGAGGACACCACCACCGGCGAGCTGCTGCTCGACGAGCTCAAGGTCGACGTCCCGGCGAACCGGCTGGCCGAGCTCAAGGCCGTCTCGCAGGACTTCCCGGAGGCGCTCTCGACGGCGTTCCCGCTGGTCGAAGGCGGCCGCGTGATCTCCGAGGACGCGCTGGAGCTGGCGCTCAACAACACCTGGCGGCCGACGCTGTCGGTGATCGGCGCCGACGGCTTCCCGAAGCCCGCCGACGCCGGCAACGTGCTCCGCGAGAGCACCACGCTGACCTTGAGCTTCCGGCTCCCGCCGACGGCCGACGCCGAGAAGGGCCTCGAAGCCGTCAAGAAGGCCCTGACCACCGACGTCCCGTACGGCGCGAAGGTCACCTTCGGGCACAACCCGCAGGCTGAGGACGGCTGGAACGCGCCGACCGAGGCGCCGTGGCTGACGAACGCCCTGCGCACGGTCAGCGACGAGGTCTTCGGGCAGCCGCACCGGGCGGCCGGCATGGGCGGGTCGATCCCGTTCATGGGCCTGCTCTCGCGGAAGTACCCGGAGGCGCAGTTCCTGGTCACCGGCGCGTGCGGGTCGGACTCGAACATCCACGTGCCGGACGAGTGGCTGCACCTGGACTACGCGCAGCGGGTCACCGAGGCCGTCGCGCACATCCTGGACGCGCACGCCCGCGGCTGAGCACCCGCAGCTTTCACGTGAAAGCTACCCGGAGGCCCCTCCGGGTCGCTTTCACGTGAAAGTGCCGCCGCAGGCGCGGAGGAACGCCGAGGTGGCCGCGTCGAGGTACACCCGGAACTCCTCGGCGCCGTCCGCGTCGATCCAGCGGTCGAAGGCGTCGCCGAGGATGATCGCCGCGACCTGCGCCGCCGGTTTCGCCAGCTCGGGCGCGGTTCCCCGGCGTTCCAGCGCGTCCCGGATCGCGGCCGTGATCGCCGCGCCCTTGCTCCGCTCGCGTTCGCGGAGTTCGGCGCTCGACGCGATCACGGCCCGCCGTTCCGGTGACGGGTCGACGAGCCGCGTGACCTGTGTGCCGACTTCGACGAGCGCGCCGAGCGCCGTGCGAAGCGGCGACTCCGCCTCTTCGGCGGCGAAGACGGCTTCGGCGACCGCGGGCGGTAGCTGCTCCGCGCCGGCGAAGAGGACTTCGCGCTTGTCGGGGAAGTAGCGGAAGTACGAGCGGCGGGTAATCCCGGCGCGCTCGGCGATCTGCGTCACGGTCACGGCGTCGTACCCGTGCTCGGCGAACAGCTCCAGCGCGGCTTTCCGCAGCCGGTCCGCGGTCCCGGGATCCCATCTGGCCACGGTCCCAGCCTACAAGTGATGTCTCAGTGTGTCGTCACGTGCTAGCCTCAGTGATGACACACTGAGACATCACTGGAGGTCGACATGGACATCTGGGTTCTGGGCGCGTCGGGTCGTACCGGCCGGGCCGTCACCGCCGCGCTGGCCGCACGCGGGCTGGAGGCCGTGCTGGTCGGGCGTGACCAGGCGCGGCTAGAGGCGCTCGGCGGGAAGTTCGTCGTCGCCGACGGTGCTGACGCCATCGCGGCCGAAATCCGGCGGCAACGGCCCGCGGTCGTCATCAACACGATCGGCGAGTATGCGGCGACGGCGCCGGCGATCGCCCGCGCGTGCCTGCCCGGTGGCCACTACGTCGACCTGGCCGCGGACCTCGTCGCGATCCCGCGGCTGCTCGACCTGCACGAAGAGGCTCAGGCCGGCGGTAGCACGTTCCTGACCGGGGTCGGCTTCGGTGTCTTGGCCACCGAGGCCGTCGTGGTCAAGCTGTGCGAAGGGCGGCCGACGCCGGCCTCCGTGCGGGTCGACGCGCTGGCGTCCGTCGCCATCGAGGAAGGCGCCGTGGGGGTCGCGCTGGCCGCCAGCATCGTCGACGCCCTGACCACGGCCAGGTCCGGCGCGGCCCCGAGGACCATCGCCCTGCCGGACGGCGAGTCGATGACGGCGGCGGGTGCTTCCTCCGGTGAGCTGATCGCCGCCCAGCGCGCGAGCGGTACGTCGGACGTCACGGTCTACTCCGGACTCGCGCCGGTCTCCCCGGTGGTCCGGGCGCTGGTGCCCTTGCTCGGCCGGCTGGTGGCGATCCCGGCGGTGCGCCGGTTCGCCGTCCGGCGGCTCGCCGCGATCCGCACGAAGCCCGCGCCCCGCCCGCGCACGCACTCGTGGGGCCACGCGATCGTCACCTGGCCGGACGGCACGACGCGCGAAGGCTGGCTCCGCGCGGGCGAGGCCATGGACTTCACCGCCGCGACCGTGGCCGAAGCGGCGGCCCGGCTCGCCCGCGGCGAAGCCAAGCCCGGCGCCGGAACACCGGCGGCCGCGCTCGGCGCCGAGGTCGCCGAAGCCGCGGGCGGGACCTTCGTCGGCTTCTAAGCCAGCCGCGTCAGGTGGACCGAGACATCCAAAGTGGACTGACCGCCACCGGTGAAGATGCCCTTCAACGGCGCCACGTCCGCGTAGTCCCGGCCCATCGCCACCCACACGTGCCGCGGGCCGACCGGGATCGCGTTCGTCGGGTCGTACGCCCACCAGCCGCCGGTCCAGACGTCGACCCAGGCGTGCGACTCGCCCTCGACCACCTCGCCGAGCTTGGCGTCCGGCTTCGTGTGGAGGTACCCCGAGACGTACCGCGCCGGGACGCCGATCGCCCGCAGCATCACCAGCGTGACGTGCGCGAAGTCCTGGCAGACGCCTTCGCGCGCCTGCCAGGCGTCCGTCGCCGTCGAGTGGACGCCCGTCGTGCCGGGCTGGTACTTGAGCTGCTTGTTCACCCACTCGCAGACGGCCAGCACCGCGTCCGCCGGATCCAACCCCGTCCGCAACGCACGGGCTTCGCGCGCCAGTTCCGGGTCGTGCGGGGTGTAGTCGGTCGGCGTCAGGTACTCGGTGCGGTGGTCGACGACGGTGTCGGACCGCAGGTCCTTCCAGGTCGCGGTGCGGATCGGCTCGGCTTCGTCCGCCGTCTCGACCACCGACGTCGCCAGCACCGTGAACTCCGTGTGCGGCGCGTGGAGGTCGAACGACGTCACGACCGTGCCCCAGTAGTCGGTGTACCGGTACGCGCGGGTCGCCGGGGTCGTCTCGATGCGCGTCGCGACCGTCGTCTGGCGGCGGTCCGAGCGCGGGGTCAGCCGCGCCTCGTTGTACGACTGCGTCGCCGGCGTCGCGTACCGGTACCCCGTGCGGTGCGCCACCCGCAGCTGCCACGTCACAGCGAAACCTCCGCACCGCTCCACGCCACCCACGGCGACGTGCTGAAGTACTGCAACGACACCGCTTCCCCGATCTCCTTGATCGACGTCTGCAACGTCCCGAGCCGCCGCGGCAGGTCGGTCAGCAGGTCCGCCGGGCGCAGGAACTCCAGTTCGCTGCGGGCCCGGCCGAGCTGGCGCAGCGCCTCGGACTTCTCGTTGTTGCGCGCGCCGCCGCCCGGGTCGAGCCGCTGCAGGCACTCCTCCGCCTGCCGCAGCGCGTGGAACACCGAGCGCGGGAACAGCGTGTCGCGCAACAGGAACTGGACGACGCGACCGGCGTCGAGCGCGCCGCGGTAGGTCCGCAGGTACGTGTCCTGCGCGCCGGCCGAACGCAGCACGGTGATCCAGCCCGGCGAGGACGCGCGGTCCGCGACCCGCGACAGCAGCAGCCGGACCAGCATGTCAGCGCGTTCGATCGAACGGCCGAGGACCATGAACAGCCAGCCGTCGTCGCGCGACATCGTCGAGTCGGCGAGGCCGGCGAACATCGCCGCGCGTTCTTCCACGAAGGACAAGAACGCGTGCGGCCCGGCCCGGCGCGCGTAGCGCTGCCGGTCCGGGACCGCGTTCCACGTCGCGTTCAGGCATTCCCACAGCTCGGTCGAGACGACTTCACGCGCGCCCCGCGTGTTCTCGCGCGCGGAGTTGATCGAGCCGACGATCGACGCCGGGTTGTCCTTCGCGTACGCGACCAGCTCGGTCAGCTTCCAGACGTCGAGGGCTTCCCCGTCGGGGGTGTCGATGCCCAGGACGGCCAGCAGCTGGCGGCTCGCGTGGTCGGAGTCGACCGTCGCGTCTTCCAGCAGCTGGTGGACCGAGACGTTGAGGATCCGGGAGGTGTCGTCCGCGCGTTCGACGTACCGGCCGATCCAGTACAGCGACTCCGCGTTGCGTGCCAGCATCCGATCCTCCTAGCTCTGCTGTTGCTGCTGTTGCTGGGACGAGGTCAGCTCGGGCCCCTGCTCGGCGACCAGGCCGTCCACAGTGGACAACGCGCCGAGCGCCGGCGACTCCAGCTCGCGCTCCGCGGTCGACGCCCGGGACGCCAGCACCCACGTGTCCTTCGAGCCGCCGCCCTGCGACGAGTTGACGACCAGGCTGCCCTCCGGCAGCGCCACCCGCGTCAGGCCGCCGGGCAGGACGAAGATGTCCTTGCCGTCGTTGACCGCGAAGGGCCGCAGGTCGACGTGCCGCGGCGCGAGCCGATCGTCCACCTTGGCCGGCACGGTCGAGAGCTGGACCACCGGCTGCGCGATCCAGCCGCGCCGGTTCGCGCGCACCTTCCGCCGCAGCGTCGCCAGTTCCGCCGGCGTCGCTTCGGGCCCGAAGACGATCCCGTAGCCGCCCGACCCTTCGACCGGCTTGACGACCAGCTCGTCCAGGTGCGCCATGACGTGGTCGAACTCGTCCGGCAGCCAGCACCGGAACGTGTCCACGTTGGGCAGCAGCGGCTTCTCGTTCAGGTAGTACTTCACCATCTCGGGCACGTAGGTGTAGACGAGCTTGTCGTCGCCGACGCCGTTGCCGACGGCGTTCGCGACCACGACGTTGCCCGCGCGCGCCGCGTTGAGGACGCCGGCGATGCCGAGCACCGAGTCCGGCCGGTAGTGCACCGGGTCGAGGAACTCGTCGTCGATCCGCCGGTAGATGACGTCGACCTGGCGCTCGCCCTCGGTCGTGCGCAGGTAGACGACGTTGTCGCGGCAGAACATGTCCCGGCCTTCGACCAGTTCGACGCCCATCAGCCGCGCCAGCAGCGAATGCTCGAAGTACGCCGAGTTGTAGACGCCGGGGGTCAGCACGACGACCATCGGGTCGGCCACGTTCGCCGCGGCCGCCGCCCGCAGGGCCCGGAGCAGGTGTGACGCGTAGTCACCGACCGGGCGGACCCGGTGCTGGGCGAACAGGTCCGGGAAGACCCGCGCCATCGTCCGCCGGTTCTCCATCACGTACGACACCCCGGACGGGTTGCGCAGGTTGTCCTCGAGCACCCGGAACGTGCCCTCTTCGTCGCGCACCAGGTCCACCCCGGACACGTGGAGGCGCACGCCGTTCGGCGGGTTGATGCCGAACGCCTCCCGCTGGAAGTGCTCGCACGAGGTGATCAGCCGCCGCGGCAGCACGCCGTCACGCAGGATCTGCCGGTCGCCGTAGATGTCGGCGAGGAACGCCTCGAGCGCGCGGACGCGCTGGGCGACACCGCGCTCGAGCTTCGTCCACTCGGCCGCCTGGATCACCCGCGGCACCAGGTCCAGCGGGAACGGCCGCTCCTGCCCGGACAGCGAGAACGTGATGCCCTGGTCGACCATCGCCCGGTCCAGCGCCTGCGACCGCGACTGCAGGTCGTGCGCGTCGAGCGCGGCGATCGACTCGTAGAGCGCGCGGTACGGGCCGCGGACCGTCCCGTCGGGGGCGAACATCTCGTCGTAGGCGCCGGCGTGCGGGCGTTCCGGGGAGAGGTACCCCTCGAACCGCGCCCCCGGCCGGGTGATCCGGCGGGTCGTCGCCTTCCTCGCGCGTCGACCGGACGGGGGCAGCCGGGGCGGGGTCGCGTTCATGAACGACATCCTCACCCACACGGGCGGCACGACGCGACACTTCTACTCGGGTGCCGCGGTACGAAACGTCGTCTTAACTCGAGCCGCGCATGTACGGCTCGGCCGGCGTCAGCCGGAAGCAGCGCTCGTCAATTGTTCTGGACCTGCACACATTCGGGTCGGTTGGCGAAGCCCCCCCGACGAACCCTTCGGCCAGCGTGTCCGCAACGGCCGGTCCGCCGGCCGCCACGACCGATCCGGCGATCACACCCGGCCAGGACGGCCGCTCTGCCGCGATTCGACATCTCCATTCCTCCCTCCTGACAGAGTGTGATCCAGTTCACTCCCATTGGATCGTCGCAGCCGATTGCCCTCTGAAAGTTGCGCGCCACCCCGGTCATCGCAACGTGTCTGTAACGGGCGGTCGCTGGGCGTTGAGTCGATTGAGTGGCAGTATGCGTACTCTCAGAACCTGAGAACTACGAGGAGTGACGACGTGGCCCGAGTACCCCAACTCAAGGCGCTCGCCCTGATCCCGGCCCTCGCCCTGGCCGCCGGTGCCTTGGCCGCGTGCGGGGGCGACGAAGGCGGCACGGCCGCCGGTGGTGTCCAGCTCATCGCGGCAGGCAAGCTCACGACCTGCACGCACCTGCCCTACCAGCCGTTTCAGGTGAAGCAGGGCGACAAGATCGTCGGCTTCGACGTGGACCTCGTCGACTTGGTCGCGAAGAAGCTGAACGTCCAGCAGAACATCGTGGACATCGCCTTCGAGAACATCGAGTCCGGCGAGGCCATGAACTCCGGCCAGTGCGACCTGGCCGCGGCGGGAATGACGATCACCGACAAGCGCAAGCAGAAGTTCGACTTCTCGGAGCCCTACTTCGAGGCCACGCAGGCGCTGCTGGTCAAGGCGGGCTCGCCGATCAAGGACTTCAGCAACGTCGCGGGCAAGAAGATCGGCGTCCAGTCGGCCACGACCGGCGCCGACTACGCCAAGGAGCACGCGAAGGGCGCCGAGATCGTCACGTTCGACGACCTCGCCCTCGAGGAGCAGGCGGTCAAGAACGGCACGGTCGACGCGGGCGTCAACGACAACGGCGTCCTCTACGACTTCGTGAAGACGAACCCGGACACCGCCGTCGCGACCGAGTTCAAGACCAACGAGTTCTACGGCATCGGCGTCAAGCAGGGGAACTCCGCCCTGGTCACGGCGATCAACGACTCGCTGAAGGCCTCGGTGTCGGACGGCACCTACGCGCAGATCTACCAGAAGTGGTTCGGCAAGGCGCCGACTTGGCTGCCGGGTAACCCGACCCAGTAAGACCCCCGCCTGTGGCCGGTGCTTCGGCACCGGCCACAGCGGCGTTTCCAGTGTGTTTGACTGCCCGTTCCGGGCCTGCTCGAGGAGTGAAATGGCACTGAGCCGACGCCAGCGACGATCGGCGTTCCGGGGTGCGCAGTACGTCCTGTTGCTCGTGATCGTCGTCGTGCTCGCCTTCCTGGCCAACTGGGGCCAGATCGGCCGGGCGTTCTTCGACCTCGACGTCGCGGCGAAGCAGTTCCCCGACGTCATCACGGTGGCGCTGAAGAACACCATCATCTTCACCGCGCTCGGCTTCGCGCTGGGCCTGGGCCTGGGCCTGGTGCTCGCCCTGATGCGGCTGTCCTCGGTGGGGCCGTACCGGTGGTTCGCGCGCGCCTACATCGAGTTCTTCCGCGGCCTGCCCGCGCTGCTGATCTTCCTGGCGGTCGGCGTCGGCGTCCCGATCGCGTTCCCGGACACCCACCTGCCGCGCAACATCTCCATCATGATCGCGCTCGGCATCGTGTCCTCGGCCTACATGGCCGAGACGATCCGGGCCGGCATCCAGGCCGTCCCGCGCGGGCAGGTCGAGGCCGCCCGCTCGCTCGGCATGTCGCCGGCGCGGTCGATGATCACGATCGTCATCCCGCAGGCGTTCCGGATCGTGCTGCCGCCGCTGGCCAACGAGCTGATCATGCTGACCAAGGACTCGTCGCTGGCGTTCCTGCTCGGGACGACGCCGGCGCAGCAGGAGCTCGCGCAGTTCAGCCGCCAGGCGCTGCTGGAGGCGAAGGGCCTGACCCCGATCGTCGTCGCGGGTGTCTGCTACCTGGTCATCACCATCCCGCTGTCGATCCTGCAGCAGCGGCTGGAGAAGAAATACGGGGCCGGAGTGGCCGGGGGTACCAAGTGAGCGACGTGATCGTCGAAGTTTCCGGCCTGCACAAGGCGTTCGGCCCGCTCGAGGTGCTCAAGGGCATCGACCTGCAGGTCGAACGCGGCCAGGTCGTCTGCATCATCGGGCCGTCCGGGTCGGGCAAGTCCACCTTGCTGCGTTGCGTGAACCTCCTGGAGGAGCCGCAAAAGGGCAAGATCGTCGTGAACGGCAACGAGATCACCGACGAGGACGTCGACATCGACGGCGCCCGGCGCAAGATCGGCATGGTCTTCCAGGGCTTCAACCTCTTCGCGCACCTGACGGTCCTGGACAACCTGACCGTCGCGCAGCGCAAGGTGCTCAAGCGCGGCAAGGAAGAGGCCCAGCGGATCGCCCGGGAGAACCTCGAGAAGGTCGGCCTCAGCGAGAAGGAGACGTCGCTGCCCGGGCAGCTGTCCGGCGGTCAGCAGCAGCGCGTCGCGATCGCGCGGGCGCTGTCGATGAACCCGGACGTCATGCTGTTCGACGAGCCGACGTCCGCGCTGGACCCGGAGCTGGTCGGCGACGTGCTCGCCGTCATGCGGCAGCTGGCCGAAGAGGGCATGACGATGCTGGTCGTGACGCACGAGATGCAGTTCGCCCGCGAGGTGGCCGACAGCGTGCTGTTCATGGACGGCGGCGTCGTGGTCGAGCAGGGCCCGCCGAGCCAGGTGATCGGCGACCCGCAGCACGACCGGACGAAGTCGTTCCTCAACCGGGTCCTCAACCCGACGCACAGCATCGACGACTGAAACGCCTGCGAATTCCGTTCGCGTTCGCTACTTTGAAAGTGGGTGAGGGAGGGGGCAGTCCGTGACGACCGAAAACGCGCTGCCACCCCTCGACCCCTTCGCGGGCATTCCCGACCGCCGCTACGAAGTCAAGGCGTCCGACCTGCTGAAACCCGGCAACGGCGGGCTGCTGCGCTGGCGCCGGACGGCCACCAACGCGCCGATCGTCTACGTCGAGGACGCCTACATCACCGGCACGCTCGACCTGCGCGCCGCGGACCTGAAGTACCTCTTCCGGTTCGAGCGCTGCCGGTTCGAGCAGCCGCCGGACGTGCGGGAGGCCAACCTGCTCGGGCTGGTGTTCCGCAAGTGCTGGCTGCCCGGGCTCAAGGCCCGCAACATGCGCAGCCGCAACGACGTGCGGCTGATCCGCAGCGTCGTGCAGGTCGACGGCGCCGACCGGGAGGTCGAGGAGACCACCGTCCAGCGCGGCGACGACCGCGAGCGCGGGATGCCGAACGCCGCGGTCAACCTGACCGACGCCGTGATCGAGGGGTCGCTGGTGCTGACCCGCACGGTGATCGCCCACCCGCACGGCAAGGCGATCCACGCCGACCGGCTGGTGCTCGCCGGCGCACTGCTGGCGTACCGGATGGTCGCGAACGGCGAAGTCCGGCTCCCGGGCCTGCGGACCGGCGGTAACGTCAACTTTTCGGGCGCCACGCTGAACAACCCGGACGGCTTCGCGCTCAACGGCAACGGCCTGCACATCGGCGGCAGTCTCCTGTGCGAAGTCGACAACTACGGGCCCGCCAGCCAGCGGAAACGCTTCTCCGCGACCGGGATCGTGTACCTGCCGAGCGCCACGGTGGACAGCGACATCGTGCTGCGCGAGGCGAAGCTGACGGTGTCCCAGCAGGGCCCGATCGCCGTCGACGCGTGGAAGTCCAACGACCCGTACCTCGACCCGCGGCCCGCGCTGGTCTTCGACCGGATGCGCGTCGACGGCAACGTCGAGCTGTCGGACGGGTTGCAGGCGCTCGGCACGCTCCGCATGGTCAACGCCCGGATCGGCGGCTCGCTGCGGCTGGCCGGCGCCGAGGTCAGCGTGGTGCGGGGCAAGTCCCAGCCGTACTACGACCGCGCGTTGCACCTGGACGGCACCGAGATCGGCGGCGACATCGAGGCGACGAGCCTGCGAGTCCCCGCCGGTCAGCTGCGCCTGGCCGACGTCACGGTCGGCGGCAACTTCCTGGCCTGGAACTCGATGTTCCGCCACCCGGGCCGGGACGTGTTCTCGGCGCGGCGGTCGAAGATCGCGGGCAACTTCCAGCTCACGGACGCGACGATCCACGGCACGCTGCGCCTGCAAGGCGTCGAGGTCGGCGGTTCGATCAACCTGGCGGGCACCCGGCTGACCGAGCCGGGGCTGCGCGCGACCAGCAGTTTTTCGCTGGACGTCCGAACGGGCCGGATCGGCCGCGACCTGACACTGCGCGACAACAACGGCCGCCCGTTCGTCGCGGAGGGCGGCGTCAACCTCGACGGCGCACAGGTCGCCCGCCGCGTGGACCTGCGGGGATCGGAGCTGAGGTCGCTGCCGCCGTTCAGCGTGGCCCTGGACGCGGGCGACGTCGCGGCGGACGAGTTCTCGCTGACGCCGAACCTGCCCCCGGCCGGCCGCGTGGTCCTGCGCCGCGCGCACTGCGGGACGTTGACGGACAACGACGAGTTCTGGGCGTCGTCCGGCGGGATCGAGCTGGAGGACTTCCGCTACGACGCCTTGGGCCGAGGCATCCCTCTGGCCGACGACAAGGCCCTGGATCGCCGCATCGAGCTTCTCCGCCGGGCGATGCGCGGCTACCGCCCGGGCCCGTACGACCAGCTGGCCCACATGCTCCGCGCGGCGGGCAACGAAGAGCACGCGTCGACGGTGGCGTTGCGCAAACAGCAGTTCAGGTACGAAGCCCTGGCGCGCGGTTTCAAGTTCTTCGGCCCGGGTGTCCGGCTGTGGAGCTGGCTGCAGCGGTCGATGGTGGGCTACGGCTACCGGCCGGTGCGGGCGCTGGGCTGGCTGTTCACGCTGCTGGTGCTGGGGAGCCTCTGGTTCGGGCTGGGCACGGACGACTGCACCACGTGGAAGTCGGACGAGACGCACCAGATCATCGCGAACGGGCCGAGGTGCGTGGTCAACCAGCAGGACACGGGCCTGCAGTGGAACCCGGTGATCTACACGGCGGACCTGCTGGTGCCGATCGTGGACTTCGGCAACAAGTCGCGCTGGTACATGCACGGAACGGACATCTGGGTGGCGGCGGGCTTCACGGCGTCCGGCTGGATTCTGGCGACGACCGTGGCGGCCGGGGTGAGCCGGATGCTGCGCCGGGAGAATTGAGCTCTCTTCGGCTTTCTAGTGTCAAGGCTAGAAAGCGCCAGACTAGTCGATGAAGCGGGACCAGAACTCGATGTACCTCGGCCCATCGGGTGGCGCCGTGCTGATGCCGCCCGTCGCGAACTCGCGGTGCAGGTAATCCCGCAGGTCAGAGCCGTAAACGATGATGTCCGTCTGGTACACCGACAGCACCGGGTAGCCCGCCGAGCCCGGCAACCCCGGCAGGTACCGGTGCCCGCAGACCGGCACCAGTTGCGGCACGCCGGCCAGGCGGCGGCGGGCTTCGCGGACCGCGTCCTCCGGGCCGACCGGGCGCGTGCCCCAGTCGGGGAGCCAGAAGCCGTTGTGCTCGACGTCGTACAGGACGCCGTCGACCGGCCAAGCCAATCGTTTGCGCAGCTGCTCGGAGTTGCCGCAGCGCCAGTCCGGCCAGCGGTCGCCGATCGGGACGCCGGCGGACAGGAACGTGCGGTGGTCCGCGGCGAAGCGGAAACCGAAGCGGCGCTCGACGTCGTCGAGCTCGGGTCCGGTCAGCCCGGGACGCACCGGTTCCCGGAGGTTCTCCTGCAGGTGCCGTGCCTCCTCGAAGGTGAGGGCGCCGGCCGGCTGGACGGGGGTCATGTGCCGAGCCTAAGCGGCGGCTCACCGCGCCGCGCGTCCTTTTCCGCCGTTTTCACGGGGCACCCCATGGGGTGAGTTTGTTCTCTCATCGGCTGGACTTCGGAACAGAGCGTGAACGCGTGTAGTTCACTCTTGCCGTGACTTCACCCCGACCGCAGGCCCGCGTGCGCGCCCCCGAGCTGCGCGGCGACCTCTGGCTGAACACCGGCGGCCGCCCGCTGACCCTCGCCGAGCTGCGCGGACGCATCGTCCTGCTGGACTTCTGGACCAGCGGCTGCATCAACTGCCTGCACGTCCTCGACGAGCTGCGACCGCTGGAGGCCGAGTTCGCGGACGTGCTCGTGACGATCGGCGTCCACTCGCCGAAGTTCCTGCACGAGGGCGAGCGCGCGTCGATCGAGGCCGCGGTCCGGCGCTACGACGTGCACCATCCCGTGGTCAACGACCCCAAGATGGAGCTGTGGTCGCAGTACGCGGTCCGCGCGTGGCCGACGCTGGCGGTCGTCGACCCCGAGGGGTACGTCGTGCACGTCGCCGCGGGCGAAGGACACGAAGAAGCACTTCGCCGCGTCATCGCGGAGCTCGTCACGAAGCACGAAGCGAAGGGGACGCTTCGCCGCGGCGGCAGCCCGTACGTGCCGGTCGAAGAGCAGGTCAGCGAGCTGCGGTTCCCGAGCAAGGCCGTCGCGACGGCCGAGGGACGCGTCCTCGTCGCCGACACCGGCCACCACGCGATCGTCGAGTTCGCGTCGGACGGCGAGACCGTCATCCGGCGCTTCGGCAGCGGGGAGCGCGGCGGCCAGGACGGGCCGTTCGACATCGCGACCTTCGCCGAGCCGTCGGGCATCGCGCTGCTGCCGTACGACGTCGCCGAGCGCGCCGGCTACCACGCCGTCGTCGCCGACACGGCCGGTCACCGGCTGCGCGGCCTCGACCTGATCACCGGCGAGGTGCGGACGGTCGCCGGCACCGGCGCGCAGTGGCGCAGCGGGCCGGACTCGGGCAAGGGCGTCGAGGTCGACCTGACGAGCCCGTGGGACGTGGCCTGGTACGGCCCGGCCGGCGGGATCGTCGTCGCGATGGCGGGCAACCACACCCTGAGCGTGTTCGACCCGGTCTCCGGCACCATCCGCCGCTTCGCGGGAACGACCGTCGAAGGGCTGCGAGACGGCGACGTCGGCGAAGCGTTCTTCGCGCAGACGTCGGGTCTCGCCGCGGACGGCGACAAGCTGTGGCTCGCCGACGCCGAGACGTCCGCGCTGCGCTGGATCGAGCCCGACGGCGAGTCGTTCACCGTGCACACGGCGATCGGCGTCGACCTGTTCTCGTTCGGCCACACCGACGGCCCGGCCGACAAGGCGCTGCTGCAGCACCCGCTCGGCCTCGCGGTGCTGCCCGGCGACAAGATCGCGATCGCGGACACCTACAACGGCGCCGTACGCCGCTTCGACGTCTTCACGCGCGAAGTGACGACGATCGCGACCGGGCTTTCGGAGCCGCAAGGGCTGCTGCTGCACGACGGCGAGCTGCTGGTCGTCGAGTCGGCGGGCAACCGCATCGGCCCGCTGGCCGCTGCCGAGCCGACGGTCGTATCGGGAGACGCGCACGCCGTCCGCCGTCCGCCGACCGTGCTCGCGCCGGGCGAAATCGACTTCTCGGTCGTCTTCGCCGCACCGCCGGGCGAGAAGCTGGACGACCGCTTCGGCCCGTCGACGCGGCTGGAGATCAGCGCGTCACCGCCGTCGTTGCTGGTCGAGGGCGGCGGTACCGGGACGGACCTGTCGCGCAAGATCCGGCTGGCCGACGGGGTGACCGAGGGCGTGCTGCAGGTCGTCGCGCAGGCCGCGAGCTGCGACGACGGTGGTGAGCACCCGGCGTGCCGGATCACGCGGCAGGACTGGGGCGTGCCGGTGCGCCTGGCGGCGGACGGGGCCGGCGAGCTGAGCCTGGTCATGGCGGGTGCGCCCGCCGAGTAGCATGCGAACCGTGTCTGCCGGCCCGAAACTCGAGATCCAGATGCTGCACGACCGCGTACTCGTGCGGCTGTCGCCGGAAGAGGGCGAGCGCCGCAGCAGCGGCGGCATCGTGATCCCGGCAACGGCGCAGGTCGCGCGGCGGCTCGCGTGGGGTGATGTACTGGGCGTCGGCAACAGTGTGCGGAACGTCAAGACCGGCGACCGCGTGCTCTTCAACCCGGACGACCAGCTCGAGGTCGAGATCCAGGGCGAAGCGCACTTGGTGATGCGCGAACGCGACATCCACGCGGTGGCAATGGAGCGGACCGAGCACGGCACGGGGCTCTACCTGTAGGCCGGCTCCCGCGGAGGGGCAGGAGCGTGGCAGACGACAACGAGCGCGAGCGCGCCGAGCCGGGGGGTTCCGCGGTGGCCGAGCCTGGGGCGGAGGAGCCGGCCGAAGTCGCGCCCGAGGTGGTGGACGCCGGGGAGCCGGAGCCGCCCGGGACCGAGCCCGCCGAGTCCGCTGAATCGCTCGCCGCCGGAAGTGCGGCCGAGTCGCCTGCCGTGGCTTGGCCCGCGGAGCCGTCTACCGCCGAGCCCACTGCGCCGGCCACCGCTGTCCTGGCTCCGGCTGCCGATGAAGCCGCCGTCACCACCGATCTCTTCTCCGATGATCTCCTCGGCGAACTCCTCGAAACTCCCGCCCCGCCGCCCGCGCCCGAGACTCCGGCTCGCAAGCTTCGCAAGGGCGTTGCCCGGACCATGATGTCCATCGGGATCGCGCTCGGGCTCTTCGTCATCCTCTACGCCATCGACCTCCTCGTCAGCGCCGGCGATGTCCCCCGCGGGGTCACCGTGGCCGGCATCGATGTCGGGGGCCTCACCCATGCCGAAGCCGAAGCCAAGCTGCGGAAGGAACTCGAACCGCGGCTGACCAAGCCCGTCGTCATCCACGCCGGTGATGTCCAAGCCCAGCTCGTGCCCGCCCGGTCCGGGCTCGGACTCGACTGGCCGAACACCCTCGGGCTCGCCGGGCACCAGCCGCTCAGTCCGATCACGCGGATCATGTCCTTCTTCAGCAGCCGCGAGGTCGGCGTCGCCACGCGGACCGATCCGAACCAGATCAGCCAGGCCGTGCGGGCGCTCGCCGACGGCAAGCTGAACCACCCCGCCACCGAAGGCGCGGTCGGGTTCGTCGCGGTCGAGGGCAACGATGGCGGCGTCACCCCCTACCCGATCCTGCCGCGGCAAGGCCAGCAGCTGACCGACCTCGACGGTGCCGTGCACACCGTCACCGACCACTGGCTCGACCCCGGGGGCGTCAAGCTCGGCATGGCGATCCAGCCCGTGAAGGCGACCGCCGCCGGGGTGCAGGCCGCCTACCAGCAGATCGTCGTGCCCGCCGTCGCCAAGCCCGTCGTCGTGCACGGGCAGGGCAAGGACGTTCCGCTCAGGCCCGCCACCATCGCGTCGTCGTTCCAGTTCGCCGCCGTCGAGGGCGGGGCCGTCGAGGTCCGCATCGACCAGGGCAAGCTGCAGGCCGCGCTCAAGGACCCTCTCGCGAGCACCGAGACCGACGGCAAGGACGCCCAGATCGTCTTCACCGGCGACCAGCCCGCCGTCGAGCCGTCCGAGGATGCCCGGAAGGTCAACTGGGAGAAGACCTTCCTGCCGCTCATCGACGTCCTCAAGAAAACCGACGGCCGCGACCTCCCCGTCGTCTACAGCGCGTCGAGCCCCAGCGTGAACACCGAGGCCGCCGGTGCGCTCGGCATCAAGGAGGTCATCGGCGAGTTCACCACCGGCGGCCTGGCCGGCCCGGCCGCGACGAACAACCGGACGCTCGCCGCCCGCGTGTCCGGCACGATCGTCAAGCCCGGCGAGACCTTCAGCCTCGGCGCTCGTTCCGGCCCACGCACCGCCGACGCCGGCTACGTGCCCGCTCCGGCCGACGAAGACGGCACCGGCGCCGAAGTCGTCGGTGGTGGCGTCTCCCAGCTCGCGTCCACTTTGTACAACGCGGGCTACCTCGCCGGCCTGACCGACGGCGGTCACCTCGAGCACGACCACTACCTCGACCGCTACCCCGCCGGCCGCGACGCCAAGGCCGTCAACGCCGACGGCAGCGCGGTCGAGCTCAAGCTGACCAACGACTCGCCGACCGGGATCGCCGTCCAGGCCACCGTTTCCGGCGACTCCGTGACCGTCCGGATCTGGGGCACCCGCCACTACCGCGTCGAGAGCCAGACCAGCGCGCAAATCCCCGGGGACTCGCCACCCGTCCAGTTCGGCGGCACCGAACCGTGCCTGCCTTCGATCGGCACGCCCGGCTTCAGCGTCACCGACACGCGCGTGCTCTACGACCTCACGAACGGCGCCGAGGTCCGCCGGACGTCGCACACGGCGACCTACGGTCCGCGCCCGACCATCCTCTGTTGAGTTGTCAGCGAAGGACCATGCAACCCGCCTCCTCGAAGTCGCGCAGCCACGCCGGCTCCCGGAAGTGCTTGTTCCACCGCAGATCCAGTTTGTCCAATTTGGACAAGCCGGCCACCGACGCCGGAAGGGAAACCAGCAGATTCTCCCGCAGGTCGAGCTGGCGCAGCTCGCTCAGCGAGCCGATCGACGACGGCAGCGACGTCAACCGGTTGCCCCGCAGGTGCAGCTCCCGCAGGGCGCCGAGCGCACCGATTGACTCCGGCAACGCGGTCAACCCGTTGCGGTAGAGCCGGAGTTCGCGCAGCGCGGCGAAACCGGAGAGATCCGCGGGAAGCGAGGAAATCCGGTTGTCCGTGCACCCCAGGTACCGCAACCGATCCAGCCGGCACCACGCCGGCGGGAACGACGTCAGCCGGTTGTCGCTGACGTACAGGTACTCGGTGAGCCCGGCCAGGTCGCCCAGCTCGTCCGGCAGCGTGTCGAACTCGTTGTGCCCCAGATCCAGCGTGTGCAACGACTTCAGCGCCGAAATGCCCGGTGGCAGAGACGAAAGCCGGTTCGCCGCCAGGTTGAGCACCTCCAGCCGAGTGTGCGTCCACAGCGAAGAGGGCACCGCGGCAAGCGAGTTCTTGTACAGATCGAGCCGCTTCACCTCAGGAGGCAGCGAAGGCACCGAAGTGAGCCCCTGGCCGCTCAGCTCCACCGACGTCATGACGGCCTCCGGGTCCGGGGCAGCAACGCCCAGCTGCGAGCGTCGTCCGGAGTGGACACCTGGATCCGCAGCCCCGGTGCCTCGGACACCGCCAGCTCGGTCAGCCGGAGGTCCATCCGGCCGGCCTGCGGGTGGTTGATCCGCCGCAGCCGGGCCTGGGGTTCGGCGACCTCGTGCCGGGCCCACAGCTCGGCGAACTCCGGGCTCAGCGCCGAAAGCCGGCGGAGGTCCTCCTCCCAGGACGGGTCGCCGACGTGCCTGCCGTACTCGGCGCGCATCCGCGCGACCATGTAGGGGACCTCCTCGTCGTAGTTCACGAAGAACGCCCGCGCGTTCGGCTCGGTCACGCAGCACCACAGCAGGTTCTTGTGCAGGCACGGCAAGCTGTGCCACTCCCAGAACAGCTCCTCCTGGGCCGCGTTCGACGCCAGGATGTCGAACCGGCCGTTGACCAGCGTCGCGGGCAGCGGGTCGAGCGCGCGCAGCACCTCGCGCACCGGGTCCGGCACCGTTTCCACCGTCGACGGCAGCCGCGACGGCGTCAGCTCCGCCAGCCGGTACAGGTGCTCCCGCTCCGGCGGTTCCATCCGCAGCGTGCGCGCCACGGCGTCGAGCACCTGCGAGCTCGCGTTGATCGGCCGCCCCTGCTCCAGCCACGTGTACCAAGTGACGCCGACGCCCGCGAGCAGCGCCACCTCCTCGCGGCGCAACCCGCTGAGCCGGCGGCGCGGGCCGGGCGCGAGGCCGACCTGCTCCGGGCCGATCCGCGCCCGGCACGCCTTGAGGAACTGGCCGAGTTCCTCTCGGCGGCTGGTGTGGACCGGTGTCCGGGTCATGCGGACATGGTGCCCGAGGGGTACGACAATTTTGAGGGAAGCGGGTGCTGGCAGTACCAGCATCGCCAGGCTCTCTCCGGAAACAACCGCGGAACCCCAAGGTCGGAGCCATGACTCTGACCACCCCTGCCCCGGCCACCGACCGGGCCGCCCGGCCGGACCGGCGGCCGTGGTTCATGCTGGCCGTCCTGCTGCTCGGCCAGTTCATGGCGCTGCTCGACGTCACCGTCGTGAACGTCGCCATGACCGACATCCGCACCGATCTGCACGCGTCCGGCGCCGCGCTGCAGCTCGTCGTTTCCGGCTACACCGTGGGCTACGCGATGCTGCTCATCACCGGCGCCCGCCTCGGCGAGCTCTACGGCCGGCGACGGCTGTTCGTCACCGGCACGATCGCCTTCACCGTCTGCTCCGCGCTCTGCGGCCTGGCGCCGGACGACAAGTTCCTCATCGCCGCGCGGATCGCCCAGGGCGCCGGCGCCGCGCTGATGATGCCGCAGGTCATCAGCCTGATCCAGGCGCAGTTCACCGGCGCCGCGCGGGCCAAGGCGCTCAGCGCGTACACCGCGGTCATCTCGGTCGCGTTCGTGGCCGGTCAGGTGCTCGGCGGCGTGCTCGTCGGCGCGGACCTGTTCGGGACGGGCTGGCGGCCGATCTTCCTGGTCAACGTGCCGCTCGGCGTGGTCGTGGCCGTCCTCGCCGCCAAGCTGGTGCCCGGTGGCGTGGCGAAGGCCGGCCGTCGCCTCGACCTCGCCGGGCTCGCGATCGCCGTGCCGGCGGTGGTGCTCGTCGTGCTGCCGCTGGTGCTCGGGCACGAGACCGGCTGGCCCGCCTGGACGTTCGTCTCGATCGCGGTGGGCGCGCTGCTGGCCGTGCTGTTCGTGGTCGTCGAACGCCGGGTGGCCGACCCGCTCGTCGACCTCGCCGTCCTCAGGATCCGCGGGGTCACCCCGGGCCTGGCGACGCTCGCGGCCGGCGTCGCGTCCTACGGCGGGTTCCTCTTCTGCGTCTCGCTGCACCTGCAGACGGGCCTCGGCAAGACGGCGATGGCCGCCGGGCTGGCGATGGCGCCGGGTGGCGTCGTCTTCGGCCTGTGCGGGTTCTTCTGGAACCGGCTGCCGAAGCGGGTGCACGCCTGGCTGACCCCGTGCGGGTACGTGGGATCCGCTGCCGCCTACGCGCTGCTCGGGCTGGGCCGGGACGGCGGGACGCTGTTCTTCGTGGCCCTGCTGCTGTTCGGGCTGTCGATGGGACCCGCGTTCGGCTCCCTGATGGTGAACGCGCTGACGCACGTCCCGCTCGAGCGCGCGGCGGACGTCAGCGGCCTGCTGACCACCACGCTGCAGCTGGGTCAGGTCGTCGGCGTGGCCACGTTCGGCAGCCTGTTCCTGACCCTGGCCGTGACGTCGTCCGCGACCGCGTTGACCACGGCGATGACCTGCGCCGCCGCGCTGCTGCTCGTCGGCGCAGGCCTGTCGCTCAAGCGCTGGTGCGGTGGCCGCCCTTGACCCGGGCGTAGATCGCCGAAGCCGCGATGACGCCGACGACGGCGGCCACGATCTGGAAGATGTGCCGGATCCAGTCGATGCCGGAGGTGTCGCGGACGCCGAACACCCCGGCGAGCCAGTTGCCGATGAACGCGGCCACGATGCCGACGACGATCGTCAGCCAGATGGGGATCTTCTGGTCGCCGGGCGCGAACAGCCGGCCCAGCACGCCCAGGATCAGGCCCACGATGATGGTCGAGATGATGCCCCAAAGTCCGCCGAGCACAGCTGCCTCCTCGGATAGCGCAATAAGCGCCACGGTGGCACCGATCCCGCCGTCCCGCGCGCGCTGACCCCCGATGAGGTGACACGAAAAGACCCGGCCCGGTCCGCCCCCGACAGCGGACCGGACCGGGCCGGGTCTTTCGCAAGTACTACCTGGTTACGCCCCGGCGCCCGTACGCGCCGGCGGCGATGCTCACGCCGATGGCGGCGAGCACGACCTGGGTCAGGATCTCCAGCCAGTCGATGCCGTTCGTGTCGGCGTAGCCGAGGCCGCGCGCGATGGCCGTGCCGATGAAGGCGGCGATGATACCGATCACGATGGTCAGCCAGATCGGGATGCTCTGCTTGCCGGGTGCGACCAGCCGGCCCAGAACACCGATGATCAGCCCGACGATGAGTGCGCTGACGATGCCGGCGACAGTCATCACTTTCTCCTCTCAAGGATCCGCGAACCCGGCCACTCGGGTCCGTCGGACTCGGTGAGCGGAATGCCCCCGCCGCAGGACCCTGAAACACGAAACGGGCCCTCCTCACACGAGGAGAGCCCGTTTCGTGACCATCAGAACGCGGCTTCGTCGAGCTCCATCAGCGCGTTGTCGGCGGCCTCCACGATGGCGCGGCGGGCGGTCAGCTCCGGCAGCACCTGCTTCGCGAAGAACGACGCCACGGCGATCTTGCCCTCGTAGAACGGGACGTCCTTGGCGGTCGCGCCCGCGTCGAGCTTGCCGATGGCGACCTCGGCGTGCTTGAGCAGCTGCCAGCCGATGAGCAGGTCGCCGACCGACATCAGCAGGCGGACCGTGTGCTGGCCGACCTTGTTGATGTTCTGCGGGTCCTCCTGCGACGTCGTCAGGTAGCCGATCAGCGAGCCCAGCATGCCCTGGGTGTCCTCGAGGGCCTGCTTGAGCAGCCCGCGCTCGTTCTTGAGCCGGCCGTTGCCCGCCTCGGACTCGATGAACTTCGAGATCTCGCCGGCGACGAAGGCGAGGGACGCGCCCTTGTCGCGGACGATCTTGCGGAAGAAAAAGTCCAGCGACTGGATCGCCGTGGTGCCCTCGTAGAGGGAGTCGATCTTGGCGTCGCGGATGTACTGCTCGATCGGGTAGTCCTGCAGGAAGCCGGAACCGCCCAGCGTCTGCAGCGACTGCACGAGCTGCTCGGTGGCGCGCTCGGAGCCGACGCCCTTGACGATCGGCAGCAGCAGGTCGTTCACGCCGTGCGCGACCTTCTGGTCACCCTCGCCGGTCCACAGCTGGTCCTGGAAGGACGCCGTGTAGAGGTACACCGCGCGCAGGCCCTCGGCGTACGCCTTCTGGAGCATCAGCGAGCGGCGGACGTCCGGGTGGTGCGTGATGGTGACGCGCGGGGCGGCCTTGTTCAGCATGTTCGGCAGGTCGGCGCCCTGGACGCGCTCCTTGGCGTACTCGAGCGCGTTGAGGTAACCCGTCGACAGCGTCGCGATGGCCTTCGTGCCGACCATCATCCGGGCGTACTCGATGACCTGGAACATCTGCGCGATGCCGTCGTGGACCTCGCCGAGCAGCCAGCCCTTGGCCGGGGTGCCGTGCTGGCCGAAGGTCAGCTCGCACGTCGTCGAGGCCTTGATGCCCATCTTGTGCTCGACGTTCGTGACGTAGGCGCCGTTGCGCTCGCCCAGCTCGCCGGTCTTCGAGTCGAAGTGGAACTTCGGCACGAGGAACAGCGAGAGGCCCTTGGTGCCCGGCTTGGTCTCGATGCCGGGACCCTCGGGGCGCGCCAGCACGAGGTGCATGATGTTTTCGCTCATGTCGTGCTCGGCCGAGGTGATGAACCGCTTCACGCCGTCGATGTGCCAGGAGCCGTCCTCCTGCGGCACGGCCTTGGTGCGGCCCGCGCCGACGTCGGAACCGGCGTCCGGCTCGGTCAGCACCATCGTCGCGCCCCAGGCGCGGTCGATCATCAGCTGCGCCCAGTGCTTCTGCTCTTCGGTGCCGTTCTTGTCGACGATCATCGCGAAGTTCGGGCCCGCCATGTACATGAACAGCGGGGCGTTCGCGCCGAGGATCAGCTCGGAGGCGGCCCACTGCACGGTCGGGGGGAGGCCGAAGCCGCCGAGGTCGTTGGTCAGGCCGAGGCGCCACCACTCGCCCTCGATGAGCTGCTGGTAGCTCTTCTTGAACGACTCGGGGATCTTGACGCTGAAGGTCTTCGGGTCGTACACGGGCGGGTTGCGGTCGGCGTCGGCGAAGGACTCGGCGAGCGGGCCGGTCGCGAGCTTGTTCAGCTCGGCCAGCACCCCGCGGGCGGTCTCCTCGTCGGACTCGGCGAGCACACCCTTGCCCAGGCGCTCCTGCACGCCCAGGACCTCGAAGAGGTTGAACTCCAGGTCTCGGACGTTGCTCTTGTAGTGGCCCATGTCGTCACTCCAATGTGTTCGGCTCCCCGGCCGGGCACATGTTCGCCTTACTCGCCGGTAACTTCAGGATATTACCTGCGGGTAACTGGAGCAAGCAGATCCGCACTTCCGGGTAAGGAAATCCGGGTGGTATGAGGGGTCAGCGCTGGCCTGGGAGCGCCGTTGTGTCGGCAGTCACCGGCACGTGGCCGTCCTCCGCGCGGGCGACCAGTATCCCGCCGCGGAAGGCGATGGTGACGGCGTGCGTGCGGTCCCGCGCGGACAGCTTGCGCAGGATGCTCTTGACGTGGGTCCGCACCGTTTCGACGGACAGGAACAGCAGCTTCGCGATCGCCGAGTTCTCGAGACCCTCGGCGACCAGCTGGAGCACCTGGTACTCGCGCCGGGACAGCGGCATCCCGCCGCGCGGCGCGGGTGGGCTGTCGTGGGCGAGGTCGCCCTTGGGCACGGTCGACCGCTTCGGCCGGGCGGTGAGCGCGGCGAGCGCCGGATCGATGTACCGGCGCTCGGTGTGCGCGCGCCGGATCGCTTCGGCGAGCCGCCGTGAATCGATCGACCGCGGCACGATCGCGTGCGTGCCCGCGGCGATCGCGGCCGCGAGGTACTGCTGCGTGCGGTTCGCGTCCCGGATCAGCGTGACGAGGATCAGCGCCGGGTCGCCGGCGTTGAGCAGCTTCGTCAGGTGGCAGTTCGGGTCGAGCGCCGAATCGAGCACGACGACGTCCGGCTTGACCTGCTCACACAGCTGCAGCGCGGCGTGGTGGCTGGCCGCCTGGCCCGCCCAGTGCAGCCCCTGGCTGCGGTGGACGAGCGCGGCGAGGCCGTCGCGGAAGATCGGGACCGGATCGACGACCGCCACGCCGAGACTGCGCCCGCCGGGTCCGATCGGCCCGGTGGGCCTGCGGGTGGGCTCGATGCCGTGCATCGCGGGCCTCCGTCTCTGCGCCGTCGCTCCTGGGCGTCCGGTCCCCCCTGCCGGGACCGGCCAAAAGTGACTCCTCCTGCTTGATACGAGTCGCGATTGCGCAGCTCATGACGCCAATTACCCCTCATGGCCCAATCCGCCGGTCACAGCAAACTTTGAGTAGAAGACGATCTTGAAGGCGCGGTTCGGCTGGGCTGGAGCGGACCCGATGGGGCGGTTGGCGCTACTGAGGGTGGCTCGCTTCCTGGTCAACTCGTATTCAACGATTTCGACGGGTTTCGGATGCGGCCCGCAGCTCGGCGAACTCGGCGGCGAGCCCGGCCGGCGTCCAGTGCGCGTTGAGCCCGCTCGGGTTGGGCAGCACCCACACGCGGGTGTCGCCGATCCGGTGTTCTTGCCGCCCGACACCCGCCTTCGGAAAGCCGAAGGCGGTCCGGTAGGCGGTGATCCCGACGACGGCGAGCCACCGCGGCCGGTACTCCTCGACTTTGGCTTGGAGGAGCTTGCCGCCTTCGCGGAACTCGTCGGCGGTGAGCTCGTCGGCGCGGGCGGTGGTCCGCGCGACGACGTTGGTGATGCCGAGCTTGAGGTCGAGCAGCCGGTCTTGTTCTTCCGGTAGGTATCGCCTGGGCGTGAAGCCGCTTTGGTGCAGGGCGGGCCAGAAGCGGTTGCCGGGCCGGGCGAAGTGCTGCTTCAGCGCGCCGGAGTAGAGGCCGGGGTTGATGCCGCAGAAGAGGACGTCGAGACCGGGCGCGATGACGTCCGGGATGGTGGTGTTGTGCGCGGTGGCAAGCTGGTCCTTGGTGGGTCTCACGTGCCCAGTTTCCGGCATGCTCGGCGGGTGGTCCGGGGCTCGGGCACCAAGAGTTCACCGCCGATCGGACCTCCCCGGCCACCGGGGGTAGCGAATTCACCACGTACCTGCGTAACCTGTGTGATCTCCCGCACAGCGTCGTACCGAGGAGGATCCGTGCAGCTTCCGCTCATCCTCGGCCTCGTCGCGCTGGTCATCGCCATAGCCGCCCTCGTCGTCGTCCTCGAGGATCGCCGCGCCGTCAAGCGGGCCGCTCTGCAGCGGAAAGCCCGGTTAGCGCGTCTCGGCGAAGTGGACCCGCTCGCGCCGGGCCGGCTGCACGCCGATCGGTGAACGCAGGACCGTCAGCAGCAGTGCTCCGAACACCCAGCCGACCCCCGCGCCGGACGCGTTGTTCATGAGGTCGTCCACGTCGAAGATGCGGTAGGCGTACGGCGCCGTCCCGAAGTTGGCCGTGAGCTGCGTGATCTCGATCAGCAGCGAGGCCGTGAAGCCGATCAGGAGCGTCCCGATCAGGCCGCGGCGCCACAGCACCCGCGCGAACACCCCCAGCGGGACGAACAGCAGCACGTTCAGGCACGCCTGCTGGAACGTCTGCGTCGCGAACCACTGCGACCCGTGCTTGAGCATCTCCGTGTGGATGTCGGTGATCCACTGGAACGGGTGCAGCTGCACGGTCTGGCTCAGCCGGCGCGTGCCCGGCCCGGGCAGCGGCAGGAAGACGACCGCCAGGGTCATGCAGCCGTACAGCAGCACCGCGCCGGTCGTCGCGAGGCCGCGGACGCGCAGGCCGCCGTAGCGCGCGAGCTGCGTGATCAGCTGCGGCACCAGCACCACGGTCCACAGTGCCAGGAAGCCGATGAACCCGTACTGCAGGGCGGTGACCTGTGCGTTCGTCATGCCACCGACGTTATGGATCTTGCCGCGCGGGTACTTCGGTCGAAGAGCCCGATCCCATCGGCCACTCGGCCGACCGGTGCCGGGCCGATCGGTCAGTCGTCTTCGCGTTCCTCGGAGCGTTCGGATCGCCACGCGCTGAACACCGTGCCGCCGATCAGCAGCACGACGACGGCCAGCACCACGAGTACGACCTCGATGCCCATGCGTCCCCCACACGTCGTAGTGCCCGGCTCATCGCGCGCGCGTTAATGGCTGTTACCGGACCCCTCGCGCGTGCGAATCTGCGCGCATGGTCCACGTGCGACGGCTGACTCCCGACGACGCCCGCGTGCTGCGCGAGATCCGGCTCCGCGCCCTCACGGAGACGCCCGAGAACTTCGGCTCGCTCGCCGCCGTCGAACGCGCCAAGCCGGACGACGAGTGGCGAGACTGGCTTCGCGACCGAGCCTGGTTCGCGGCTTTCGACGACGAGGACGTCGCCGTCGCGCTCGTCTGCGGCTGGCCCGCCGAACGGGAGTGGCTCGTCTTCTCGATGTGGGTTGCGCCACAAGCGCGCGGCCGCGGGGTCGCCGTCCGGCTCATGGACGCCGTTCGCGAAGCGGCCGAAGAAGCCGGCGCGGAAGCGATCGGTCTGCACGTCTTCGAGGGGAACGACCGCGCGCGGCGCGTCTACGAACGACTCGGGTTCGTCCACACCGGCGAGTCCGAAGTCATAGCCGGAAAAGGCAGACGTAACCGGATGCGGCTTGCGCTCACCCGGGAATGACCACGACGCTCGGCACGTCGAAGTCTTGTGCAGGGCAACGAAAGGGAAACGCTCATGGCACCGGTCCGGGTCGGCATCGTCGGGCTCAGCGCGAACGGCGGCTGGGCCGCCACCGCGCACGTGCCCGCGCTGGCCGCGGTGGAGGGCTACGAGCTCCGCGCGCTCAGCGGGAGCAGCGCCGACTCGGCGCGGGTGGCCGGCGAGAAGTACGGCGTCCCGCTGACCTTCGGTGACGCCGCCGAGCTGGCCGCGCACCCGGAGGTCGACCTGGTCGTCGTCGCCGTGAAGGTGTCCGAGCACCGGGCGCTGATCGAACCCGCGCTGGCCGCGGGCAAGCAGGTGCTCAGCGAGTGGCCGCTCGGCGCGAGCCTCGCCGACACCGAGGCGCTGGTCGAAGCCGCTCGCGGCAAGCAGACCGCGGTGGGCCTGCAGGGCCGGTCCGCGCCCGCGCTGCGCTACCTGCGCGACCTCATCAAGGACGGCTACGTCGGCCGCGTGCTCTCGACGTCGCTGATCGGTTCGGGCGGCAACTGGGGGCCGTCGGTCCGCGCTGGGCGCGACTACCAGCTGCACCCCGAAGGCGGGGCGACCATGCTGACGATCCCCTTCGCGCACACCGTCGACGCCTTCGACATGGTGCTCGGCCGCTTCGCCGAGCTGTCGGCGACGATGGCGACCGTCCGGTCGCGCGTGCGTGACGAGGTCACCGGTGACTCGGTCCCGATGACCGCGCCGGACCAGATCGCCGTCAACGGCGTGCTGAACGGCGGAGCGGTCGCTTCCCTGCACCTGCGCGGCGGGTCGTCGCCCGCCACGGACTTCCACTGGGAGATCAACGGCACCGAGGGCACCCTGGTCGTCACCGCCGCGGACCCGCTGTTCTGGATCGCGAAGCTGACCTTGCGCGGCAGCCGGACCGGCACGCTCGAGAAGCTCACCGTGCCCGCCCGGTACGAGCTCCCGCAGCTGGCCGGGCGCAGCGCCGAGCCGTCGTACAACGTCGCGCACGCGTACGCGCGGCACCTCAAGGGTGACCTGCCGGACTTCGCGCACGCCCTGCGCGTGCACCGCGTTCTCGACGCCGTCCAGCGGTCGGCCGACACGGGGACCCGGCTTCACCCGGACGCAGAGTAACTGTTACCGGCGGTTGTAGATTTTCGCCCGGCGCGGACCTACTCTCGGGTAATGGACGACGTTGTCTTCGACCGCGCGGGCCGGGGCGAGCCGCTGGTGCTGATCCACGGCATCGGGCACCGCCGGCAAGCGTGGGCGCCGGTGTTCCCGCTGCTCACGCCGCATCGCGACGTCATCGCCGTGGACCTGCCGGGCTTCGGCGAGTCGCCCGAACCGTCGGGCGGATACGGCGTCGAGCCGGCGCTCGTGATGTTCAAGGAGCTGTTCACCGAGCTGGGTCTCGACCGGCCGCACGTCGCCGGCAACTCGCTCGGCGGCCTGCTGTCGCTCGCGCTCGGGCAGGCCGGGCTCGTCCGCAGCGTCACGGCGTTGTCGCCGGCCGGGCTGTGGAACCGCACGCAGAAGATGTACGCGATCGCCACGCTCAAAGCCCACCGCGCGCTCGCGCAACGCACGCCACCGCACGTCGTGCGCCGGATCGCCGCGACCCCGGCCGGGCGCAAGGCGCTGACCGGGATGATCGTCGGGAGGCCGGCGCTGCTGACCCCGGACGACGTCGTCGCGGACGCCCACGCGCTCGCGACCGCGCCCGGCTTCGAGCCGACGGCCGCGCAGTCACGCGGCGACTTCCGCTTCACCGGCCCGGTCACCGGCGTCCCGGTGACGATCGCGTGGGCCCAGCACGACCGGATCCTGGCCCGCCCCCGCGTCGCCGACCTGCGGAAGGTCGCTCCGAACGGGACGTTCCGGCTGTTGCCCGGCTGCGGGCACGTGCCGATGAACGACGACCCGGCGCTCGTCGCCGACGTGCTGCTCGCAGGAAGCCGTTAGGTGACATTCGCTTTACGTCCGTCTTTTGACCCTGGTAGGTGACTGCTCCGCGAGGCAGAATCCTCCGCCGTGCGCCCGTTGGGGACCTTGGGCGCGAATCGGAGGAAACACGCATGAGGCTTTCAACCCGGCTCGCGGTGCTCGCCGCGGCCGCGCTGGCGACGACCGCGGTGACCACCGCGCCCGCGTCCGCGGGCCAGCGCCCGGACCCCACCACCGACGTCCGGATCATCGGGTTCAACGACCTGCACGGAAACCTGGAGCCGCCGACCGGTTCCAGCGGCCGCGTCACGCAGTCCGACGGGACCACTGTGGACGCCGGCGGCGCCGCTTACCTGGCGACGCACGTGAAGCAGCTTCGCGCGCAGGTGCGCAACTCGTTCGTCGTCTCCGCCGGTGACAACGTCGGCGCGTCGCCGCTGACCTCGGCGCTGTTCCACGACGAGCCGACCATCGACTTCCTGAACATGCTGGGCGTCAACGGCTCCGTCGTCGGCAACCACGAGTTCGACGAGGGCTACAAGGAACTGCAGCGCATGCAGTTCGGCGGCTGCCACCCGACGGACGGTTGCCAGTTCGACAAGACGTTCAAGGGTGCGAACTTCCCGTTCCTCGGGTCCAATGTGTACTTCACCAACGGCCTGCCCGCGTTGTTGCCGTTCACCGTCAAGTTCGAGGGTGGCGTGCCGGTCGGCGTCATCGGCGCCACGCTGAAGGACCTGCCGTCGGTCGTCACGCCGGAGGCGATCAAGGGCCTCAAGTTCGGCGACGAGGTCGAAGCGATCAACCGCACCGCGAACCTGCTCGACTTCTTCGGCGTCAAGTCCCAGATCGTGCTGCTGCACCAGGGTGACAGCACCGAGCTCGAAGGCCCGAACGACTGCAAGGTGCTGCCGGGCCCGGCCACCGCGATCGCGAAGGCGGTGACCCCGAAGGTCGACGCGATCTTCACCGGGCACAGCCACCAGCAGTACAACTGCGTGATCAACGACCCGGCCGGCCAGCCGCGCACGGTGATCCAGGGCTCGTCGTTCGGCCGGCTGCTGTCGGTCGTCGACCTCAAGATCAGCCTGAAGACGCGCGACGTCGTGCGGTCGCAGACGAAGGCGTTCAACGAGATCGTGACGCGGACGGTCACGCCGGACCCGGCGGTGGCGGCGCTCGTCGCCGACGCCGTCGCGAAGTCCGGCCCGATCGCGAACAAGCAGGTCGGCACCATCACCGCGGACCTGCCGGCGGCGGGCAACGCGGCCGGCGAGTCGCCGCTCGGCGACGTCATCGCCGACGCGCAGCTCGCGGGCACGCAGTCGAACAACGCGGTCATCGCGATGACCAACCCGGGCGGCATCCGCGCCGACCTGACGTACGCGTCGTCGCCGGCCGGTGAAGGCGACGGCGTGGTCACCTACGGCGAAGCGTTCAAGGTCCAGCCGTTCTCGAACATCATGCAGACGATCACGCTGACCGGCGCGAACCTGAAGAACGTGCTGGAGCAGCAGTGGGCGCCGGGTGTGAACCCGAAGTTCCTGCAGATCTCGAGCTCGCTGCACTACAGCTACTCGGCGTCCGCGCCGCAGGGCTCGCGGGTCTCGAACATCATGGTGAACGGCACGCCGGTCGACCCGGCGGCGACGTTCCGCGTGTCGGTGAACAACTTCCTCGCCGCCGGCGGGGACGGCTTCACCGAGTTCACCAAGGGCACGAACCTGGCCGGCGGACCGGTGGACCTGGACGCGCTCGTCGCGTACCTGGGCACCCACCCGAACCAGGCCCCGCCCGCGGCGGACCGGATCACCCGCCTGCCGTAGTTCCCGTTTTTGCAAGACGCCGGGTCGACAATGGATCCATGACGACCTGGGAAGACGTCGTACGCCTGGCCTCGGGACTCCCCGAGGTCGAGGCGTCGACCTGGTACCGCACGCCCGCGCTGAAGGTGGCGGGCAAGGGGTTCGCGCGGCTGCGCACCGAGGCCGAGGGCGGCCTGGTCGTGATGTGCGGGCTCGACGAGAAGGCCGCGTTGCTGGACTCCGGCGACGCGGCCTTCTTCACGACCCCGCACTACGACGGGCACGGCTCGATCATCGTCGACCTGGCTCGCGTGGAGATCGATCAGCTGCGCGAGCTGCTCGAAGAGGCGTGGCGGCGGAAGGCGCCGCCCCGGCTCACCAGGTGAGTTCGCCCTTGAGCATGCTCATCAGGATCATGTCGTGGCGCTCGCCGTTCTCGCCGACGAAGGACTCGCGGTGCCGGCCCTCTTCCACGAACCCGATCTTGCGGTAGACGTGCCGGGCGACCTCGTTTTCGGCGACGACCCAGAGCGACACCTGGTGCAGGCGCATGTTGTTGAAGCCGTAGCGGCACATCAGGCGCAGCGCTTCGGTGCCGTAGCCGCCGCCCGCGCGATACTCGGCGTCGCCGATGTAGACGTCCAGGTAGGCCTCGCCGACCTCGGGCTCGGCGTCGCGCAGGTCGATGACGCCGATGAGCTTCCGCTCGGCTTTGGCCTCGATGCCGAGGACGACCTTTTCGTACGTGTTGACCGCTCGCTCCTCGCAGCGCTTGCGCACCTGGGCCAGCGAAAGCGGGTGGTCGTTCTCCATCCAGCGGCCGACCTCGGGGTCGGTGACGAACGCGTGGATCCGCTCGGCGTCCTCCGGTTCGAGCGCACGCAGCCGGACGAGCTCCCCCTCGAGCAGCATTTCTCCCCCTAGTCCCGCTTCAGCAGCAGGAAGTCGTGGACGTTCAGCAGGCCGAGGAACTGGCGCACGGGCGTCGGCATCGCTCGGCGTGATTCATCATGCACGAGCTCGGGCGAGTGCACGCGGTAATTTCTCCGCTGGGTGATGATGGTGCAACTCTCCGCGGCCATGACGTTCTTCACCCAGTCGGTGTCCGGGCCGTAGGTGAGCGCGACGACGAAGCCGTCTCCGGTGCGGAAGACGTTCAGCGGCGTGCGGTACTCCTTGCCGGACTTTCGTCCTTTGTGGACGAGCAGGCCGAAGCCCGGCGCCCAGTTCACGAAGTACTTGTTGATCCGGTTGGTCACCACGCGGTTGAAGCGGGCGAGTCCCTTGGGCAGCACCATGAGGCCGATAATATCAACGTGCGATGAATTTATCGAACGGGTGACCCCGGCTCGTGGGGTGTGCCGCCGCGATGGTGGGATATGGCGCATGTCGACCGAATGGCCGCTGCGCCAGGACCCGGAAGGGCCGGTCATCATCGCACTGGCCCTGGTGAACGACCCGGACGCGCTGGGCTTCGTCGTGCTGGACGACGAGGACGACTGGTTCATCAGCGACGGCACCGAGCTGTCCGACGACGTGCTGGTCAACCGCGAGAGCTTCCGGAAGATGTCGCTGCGAGAGGCGGTGGAGCTGTTGCCGCAGCTGACCGCGCTCGCCGGCTTGCCGACGGGAATGGCCGCGGACTGGGACCCCGAGCGCCGCACGTGGCTGCTGTCGTCGGTGACCGGTTCCGACGACGAGGACGAGGACATCCGCCTGCTGAACCAGCGCCGCGCGGCGTGGAAGTTCGAAGGTTCGCCGGACGACGAGGCGCAGATCAGCACGGGTCTGACGGAGATCCCGACGGGCCCTGACGCCCCGTCCCGCGCGGTCCGCCAAGTGGTCCGCGAGCAGGACGGAACGTGGCTGTTCGTCGGCTTCGAGGTCCCCGAGGCGGAGGACTTCGAGGTCGAGGGGCTGGAACTGGAGCACGTCGCGGGGCTGTACCCGGACGTCCGCACGGTGCTGAAGGCCGCACCGGGCCAGGTGTACGACCGGGCGACGCCGGACGCCGAGTGGGAGCTCGTCGAGGGTTAGACCTCGACCGGCAGGTGGAAGGAGCCCACGCGTGATCGGGCTCGGCCACCAGCGGAGTTCCCGTTCCGGTGCAGCGAGCCGAGCGGCCGGCAGCCGGCGGAGCACGGTTTCGAAGGCGACGTCGGCCTGCAACCGGGCCAGCGCGGCGCCGATGCAGAGGTGCGGCCCGGCGCCGAACGCGAGGTGCCGACGGTCGGAGCCGCGTTGCCCCGACTGTAACGCGTCGGGCTTTTCGAATGCCGCGGGATCGCGGTTGGCGGCCAGCACCGAGACCAGGATCGGGTCGCCGGGCCGCATGAGCTGCCCGCCGATTTCGACGTCTTCGGTGGGAAACCGCCAGGTCGCGTTCTGCAGTGGCGAGTGCAGCCGAAGCGTCTCCTCGATGACGGCGGCGCGGTGGGCCGGTGTGTCAGCAGCGTGAGCGTGCCGGTCGAAATCAGCCCGACCGTCGTTTCGTGGCCGCCAATCACGATCGGGAAGGCAGTCGACGTCACCTCGTCCGCGGAGAGCGAGTCAGCCGCTTCGTGGGCGACGAGGTCAGCCCCGGCGTCGCACGCTTGGTTTTGACACCTCGGTGACCAGTAGTTCCGGCACGGCGGTGGCTTCACGGACCTTCGAGCCGTCGGTGTCGTCGGCCGAGTCGATGACGAGCGACCACTCGCGGACGTTCTCGCGGTACCGCCCAGGCACACCGAGCAGATCGCAGATGATCGCGATCGACAGCGGGCAGACGAGGTCGCCGTGCCGTGTGCCTCGATTCGCGCCGACCAGCTCGTCGGTCATCCGCTGGGCGCGCTCAGGCAGGTTCTCCATCCGGCGCGGACCGAACGCGCCGGCGCACGCTCGGCGCAACCGTGAGTCGTCGGGCGGATCGGTGTTGATCGCGTTCGACGCGAGCCCATACCGAGCGCTGCCACTCCTCGTTGTCGGCAAGGGAGCTCTTGACCAGGGCAGGGTGGTTGAGCGCCACCGCGTCGGCATATCGCGTGACCGGCCAAGCCCAGGTTCCGGTCGGGAAGGCGAGCCGGTGCGGCGGTCGTTCGCTAAGCCACGCGTACCCGGTCCGGACCGAACAGCGCGGGCTCTCCCATGCGTCCCACCCTGCCCGCGAAACTTTCCCGGCGACAAGTGTCCATGCCCGCGTTCGCCCGTTCGTCCTTACAGTGAGAGCCGGCGATCGGCGCCGGTCAGGATCTGCGAGGAGCCCCTCATGCCCAAGTACGCCGCGATCATCTACGCCACCGACATCGACCCGACCGCGCCCGAGGCCGCGGACATGATGAAGGACTACGACGAGTTCGGCGCGGGCGCGGCAGCGGTCATCCGCGGCGGCGCGGCGCTGTACCCGACCGCCACCGCCACGACGGTCCGCGTCACCGGCGGCAAGGGCGGCGACCTCGTCACCAGCGACGGCCCGTACGCCGAGACGAAGGAAGCCTTGACCGGCTTCTACCTGATCGAGTGCGCCGACCTCGACGAAGCCGTCAAGGTCGCCTCGCGCATCCCGGGCGCCTGGGACGGGGCGATCGAGGTCCGGCCGGTCGTCGACTTCGGCAAGTGACCCACGCCGGGGACGCGGTCGCGCGGCTGGTCCGGGACGAGGGCACCCGGGTACTGGCCACGCTGGTCCGCGTCACCGGCAGCGTCGACCTGGCCGAGGACGCGGTCCAGGACGCCGTCGTGCGCGCGCTCGAGACGTGGCCGCGCGACGGCGTCCCGGACAACCCGCGCGGCTGGCTCCTGGTGGCGGCCCGCCGCCGCGCGGTCGACGTCGTCCGCCGCGAAGCGAAGCGGCTCGGGAAGGAGGCGGACGCGATGCCCGCCTTCGACCCGTTCCCCGACCCGGTATCCGTCCGCGACGACCTGCTGCGGCTGGTCTTCACGTGCTGTCACCCGGCGTTGTCGCTGGACGCGCAGGTGGCGTTGGCGCTCCGGACACTGGGCGGCTTGTCGACGTTGGAGGTCGCGCGGGCGCTGCTGGTCCCCGAGGCGACGATGGCGAAGCGCCTTACACGGGCGAAGCAGAAGATCGCTACCGCGCACATCCCTTATCGCGTGCCTTCTTCGGAGGAGCTGCCGTCGCGGCTGGCCGGCGTGGCATCGACGGTGTACCTGATCTTCAACGAGGGCTACACGGGCCGCGAGTCGCTGCTGGTCGAGGGCGTCCGCCTGGCCCGTTTGCTGGCGTCGCTGATGCCGGACGAGCCGACGGCGCTGGGGTTGCTGGCGCTGGTGTTGCTGCAGGACGCCCGCCGCGCGGCCCGGTTCTCGTCGGGTGAACCGGTGTTGCTGGCCGACCAGGACCGGTCGGCGTGGGACTTCGCGCTGATCAAGGAGGGCGTCGAGCTGGTGGGCACGGGGTTGCGCCGCACCCCGTCGACGCCGAACGCGTACGTGGTCCAGGCGGCGATCGCGGCCTGCCACGACCTGTCACCGTCGTATTCGGAGACGAACTGGGACGCGGTGATTTCCTGGTACGACGTGCTGTTGTCGATCCAGGACACACCGGTGGTGCGCCTCAACCGCGCGGCGGCGGTGGCGGAACGGGATGGACCCGCGGCGGGGTTGGCTTTGGTGGACGCGTTGCCCGGGTTGGACGATTACCCGTGGTGGCACGCGTCGCGGGCGGAGTTGTTGCACCGCTTGGGTTCGCCGGCGGCGTTCGAGGCTTTGGAACGGGCGGTGGAAACGGGATTGCCCGGCCCGCACGCCACGCGGTTGCGGGCGCGGGTGAACTCGCCGTCCTCGCGTTGAGCGCTAGCGTTCATCGTCTTCCGAGCCGCCCGGCTTGGTGCTGAGGGCGTTCTTGATCCCGTCCAGCATGGTCTGCTCACCGATGCGCCCGCCGGACCGGAGCACGAACAGGCCCACCACGACGATGACCAGCAGTGCGGCGCCGGCGATCGCCAGCGCGGCTGCCGTGTCGAGCAGCAAGCTGACGCCTACGTACGTGGCTGCCACCAAGATCAGTGCGACGACCAGGAAACCGCCCAGCTTCAGCGAATTCCCCAGGGTCCAGGGCGCGGCTTCGGCCGCGGGCACGGGATCGGTGCCGCCGACCGAAAGAGTTCCGGCTGACTTGCTGGAAACCAACGCTCTGTTGGCCGACTCTTCGACCCCGCTCAAGAGTACGGAAATCGAGAACTCGTCCGTCAAACCCTCCGGGATCACGCTCGCCCGCCCCGCCTCTTCCAGCCTCAGCAGGTGGTCGTAGGGCACCCACACGTCCCCGTGGCCGGGAACGGGGACCAGTTCCGAGCCGGTCAGCCCCGGGATGGTCGCCTCGATCGCCCGCAGCTCGGCGCGGATCGCCGTCAAGAGCCCGCGGCGTCCCTTGTGCGGTCCGCCGACCAAGATGGCGAGAACACTGTCCTCGCGGTCCGCTTTGAGCAACGCGCGGTTCTGGTCCATGCGAAGAACGACGCCGGTGCGCCACACGGTGCCTTTGCTGACCAGCCGGTTCATGCGGACGATCAGGCGGCTCATCACGCTGAGAGGCAGCACTTCATACCTGATCGAAAACCGGAGCGTGTCGGCCCAATCGCCGGTGTCCGGTTCTTCCTTGGTGAGGAGATCGGGAACCAGGAACCTGCCTTCCGACTCGAAGCACAACTCGAACTTCTTCATCATCTCGACGATGAAGATCCGTGAACTCGGCGGGTACTCGTCGCCGGAGAGGATCGTGTCGATGTTCCGCCACTCGAGCAGGCCTTTCAGCTGGCCGGCGAGGTTCGAGTTCAGTATCCGGTAAACGCCGCCGGTCACCCATCTCGGACTCAGGATGTTGGTGTCGCGGAGGCGGGGGTCATCGCGAAAGCACAAAACCGTTCCCAGGTCGTGCAGGAAGCCGATCAGCAGCTCGCGTGATTGAGCTGTCGTGATGCCGAAACGGCCGCATGTCGCTTCGTATTCGTTGTACGGCAGGTAGGCTGCCTCGAGCTGTTCGAGGTACTCCTTCACCCGGAAGAAAGAAACCGGAAGCAGGTCCCAGACGTGCGGGAGATCGTCGACGGTGTCCACGATCACGTCGGCGAGCTCTCTGATGCCGGCGACTTCGGCGCACGAGGTTTCGCAGATCGCGACGATGTTGGGGTATTTGATCCGGAGTCCGCGTCGGTCGATGTCGAGGTTGATCCCCTCGCACTTGTTGCCGACGATGATGACCGGGGAGCCGGCGGAGAAGCCCTGGATGATCTTCAGCCAGTACTCCACGCGGTTCTGGTCCTCGCTTTGCCGGGCGTCCAGCACGAGCAGGTAGACGCTGCGTTTCGTCAAGAAGAACTGGTGCGTGGCGTGCATGATCTCCTGGCCGCCGAAGTCCCACGCGTTGACGGTGACTGCGCTGTCCCCGGCCGTTGCCGGCTGCCAGCGGGTGATCTCGATGCCCTCGGTCTTGCGCTCGTCCGAGTCGAACTGGTCGGACACCAGCCGCCTGATCAGCGAAGTCTTCCCCACCGAGCCTTCTCCGACCACGAGCAGCTTGGCCTCGCCGAGTGGTCGTGCGTCGGAGGAGTCCTGGGAGTAGCTCCAGATCGCCGTCGGCGACAGGTACAGGTCGATGATCTCGGGTGGGACGGGGAGGGGGTTGCCGCCGAGGCACAGTGCTTTGAGGGTGGCCGGGAGGGGCGAGGTCGTCGGCAGGGTGTCGATCAGGTTCGAGGCGAGGTCGATGACCTCGATCTCGTCTAATCCGAGGAGTCCGCGCGGAAATTCGGTGAGCAAATTTCCGGTGAATACAGCGCCTTTCAGGTTGCGCAGGTTTCGAATATTCTGAGGGATGTAGTCCAGATGGTTGTCCGCCAAGTCGATCCACTGCAAGTCGGGGCAAGATTCGAACAGCCATTCCGGAATTTGGTCAATTCCCTGGATGCCTGAGCTCACGCCGATGAGGAGGGACAACGATGATGGGAAATCGGGGTTGGCGTAGGGCCATCGACTCTCGGATTTGGGACGGGCATTCTTGGCCGGCAATGTTCCCTTAGTTCCGCTTGCGCTCAGGCTGAGTACCTTCAAGTTCGCAAGCTTTTGCAGGCGTGGAGGGATTTCGGTTAGTTCATTGGCCCAGAGTAGCAGGTATTCCAGTGATGGAGGAAGTGGAAATTCGCTGGTTCGCGCTTGCTCTTGTAGGCGGTTGTTAGCCAGGTGCAAGGCTCTCAATTTTTTCAATTGTCCCAGCTCGTGAGGCAAGGAGGTCAGCCTGCATCCGGCGGTCATGAGTACTTCAAGTTTCTCGAGCTGCCCGATCGACGAGGGTAATTCGTTGATAGGGTTGTTCGACAGGCTCAGTTCTTGCAGGTTTGAGAGCTTCAAGATTCTTGGGGGAAATCCGTTGAGGCCGCAGGCGTCAAGCTCCAAGGTGCGAAGCTTCGGAAATCTTTCGCTGATCAGATTGAACGGTATGTTGATATCATTCAGGCGTCGGAGGTGAATAGAGTCCAGCTCGTCAATCGAATTGAGGGCGTAGCGGAGTTCCGCCGCGGAGACGAGAAACTCGGACAGATTCAGTTTCCCGGTCTTCTTGGCTTGCTGCAGCGCAAGGTCGAGGGCTTCCGATGAAGAAGAGACCGTCATGGCACCTCCGGGCGACGGGTCACCTGTGCGTAGACCGAGGTCGGGCGAAGGTTGCGGAACGTTACAGGTCGCGGGGTGCGCAGTGGATAACGAAGAAGGCCCGAGGAGAATCCCTCGGGCCTTCTTTGGAGCGGATGACGGGAATCGAACCCGCGTATTCAGCTTGGGAAGCTGATGTTCTACCATTGAACTACATCCGCAGTGCGTCGCAAGCATACACGGCGCCGTGATCCCCATGTCCAGGCCCCTCCCTCCTTGACTCCTCCGCCTCAAGTGACAACACTTGTTGTCGACCTCGGAGGTGAGCGCCATGGATGAGCCCGAGCTGTTCCGTGAAGGTGGGTTTCGGCTGGCTCAGCGGCTGTTCATCGATGGGGACATCCGGGGTGACGAGCGGCAGGTCGCGCGCATCCGGGAGTTCGCTCAGGTTCAGGACCAGCGGGCTGATGACGTTGTCGCCTGGATGGCGCGGCAGCCCAAAGGCGTGGGGCGGAGGCTCTTCGAAGAGGCGCTGAAGACCGGCGCCACCGGCGAAGGGCCGCTCAAGGACTTCTTCGACGACGTCGATGCCAAGCCCTACTGGGTCGACGACGAGCGGCTCGAGCGCGGTGCCAAAGCCATCACGCGGGCCGGGTTGCTCGGGCTCTTCCCGCTGGGGGACATGTCGCTGATGGGCGGCTACCTCGCGTCGCGGGCCACGAAAGCCCTGGTCGGGACCGGGGAGATCGAATACCAGGCCACGCGGCGGCTCGTCGAGACCGCCACCTGGTGGATCGACGTCACCACCCCCGGCGCCCTCAAGCACGGTGGAAAGGGCTACGCCTCCGCCCTGCGGATCCGGCTCGTGCACGCCCACGTGCGCGCCGCCATGAATCGGCGGGACGACTGGGACTACGCCGCCTGGGATCGGCCCGTCAACCAGGTTCAGACCGCCGGGACCCTCCTCCTCTTTTCGCTCGTCTACGTCTTCGGTACTCAGTTGCTCGGCCTGCGCTACTCCGCGCGCGAACGCGGCGACATCCTGCACCTCTGGCGGTACATCGGCTGGCTCATGGGTGTCGACGACGAGTTGCTCCCCACCTCCGAAGAAGACGCCTGGCGCCTGCTCTGGCTGCTCGCCGCCACCGAATTCATCCCGGACGACGACTCGAAGCGGCTCGCGAAGGCGCTGATCGAGGCCAACGCCGCCGTCGGTGAGGGGCGCGGCGCTGTCGGGAAGGTGCTTTCGCACGTCTCCGTTGCCGTGCACTCGTCGATCAGCCGGCTCGTGCTCGGGAAGACCAACGCCGACTTCCTCGGGTTGCCGAACGATCCCGTCGCGCAGGCCGCGATCGTCGCCGTCGCCGGGGTCAACTTCGCCGCCGAGACCGTGCGGCGGCTCATCCCCGGGGCCACCGCGCTGCAGGAGCGGATCGGTGAGGCCGGGCGGCGCGGGTACGTGAAGCGGCTCGAGAAGATCTTCGCGCCCGATACCTCCTACGCGCAGCACATGCGGGTCGCCTGAACCAGGCGTTCTCAGGTGTTGCGTTAACACCGGATAGGCTGCCGGGCGTGCTGCTCAGTGACCGTGACCTCCGCAAAGAGCTCGACGCCGGCCGGCTCGGCATCGACCCCTTCGATGCCGGCATGGTCCAGCCGTCGAGCATCGACGTCCGGCTCGACCGGTTCTTCCGGGTCTTCGACAACAGCAAGTACACCCACATCGACCCGCAGCTGCAGCAGGACGAGCTGACCTCGCTCGTCGAGAAGGAGGGCGACGAGCCCTTCGTGCTGCACCCGGGCGAGTTCGTCCTCGGCTCGACGTTCGAGCTCGTCACCCTGGCCGACGACCTCGCCGGCCGCCTCGAGGGCAAGTCGTCGCTCGGGCGCCTCGGGCTGCTCACGCACTCGACCGCCGGCTTCATCGACCCGGGCTTCTCCGGGCACATCACCCTGGAACTGTCGAACGTCGCCAACCTGCCGATCACGCTCTGGCCCGGCATGAAGATCGGCCAGCTCTGCATCTTCCGGCTCTCCAGCTCGGCCGAGTTCCCGTACGGCTCGAGCGAGGCCGGGTCCCGCTACCAGGGGCAGCGCGGCCCGACCCCGAGCCGGGCGTACAAGAACTTCCACCGCGTCGACACCTGGCGCTAAACCGCCGCGATCTTCTCGTCCCAGTCGATGTGGTGGCTCCACATGAACTCGTTCGGGTCCTCGTCGAACGGCTTCGAGAACACCCGCTTGATGAAGAAGTCGCGGACGACGCGTCCGACCGGGCCGATCACCTTTTGCTCGCCGTTGCGCTTCCCGGCCGCGACCACGGCCTCGACGCGCTCGCGGCGGAGGCCCTCGTAGGTGGCGAGCGCGCGCTCGACGTCCGGTACGTCGCGCAGGCATTTGCCCAGCGTGACGGCGTCTTCGATGGCCATCGACGCGCCTTGGCCCGCCGCCGGTGACGTCGCGTGCGCCGCGTCGCCGATGATCACCATGCGGCCGCGGTGCCAGACCGGGACCGACGGGAAGTCGAACGTCGGCCACGCCGGGTAGACCTCGCGGGTCGCGCGGATGATCTCCGTCGCCGGCGTCCGGTCGGGGGCGACCAGGTGCAGCAGTTCGGCGCGCAGCTTCTCGCCGGCCAGGGTCGCCAGCTCGGACGCGGTCGGCTCGGACTTGCGCGCGGGGTTCGCGAACCACCAGACGCGGCCGTCCGGGCTGACGACGCGGCAGAAGAACACCCGCTTGCCGAACACCATGTTCAGCACGCCGGGTTCGTCCGGCAGGGACAGGCCTTCGGCGAACCCGCCGGTGTTGAGCAGCGGCACGTACCGCGGCGCCGGCGCGTCCGGGTCGATGATCGTGCGGACGCGTGAACGGAGTCCGTCGGCGCCGATCAGCAGGTCGCCGGTTTCGTGCGAGCCGTCCGCGAACTCGGCTCTGACCTGGCCGGACGTCTGGCTCGCGCCGATCAGGCGCTTGCCGTACTCGGCGTGGATTCCGCGCCGGGCGGCCTCGTCGCGCAGGGCGACGTAGAGGTCGGAGCGCAGGACGGTCTGGCTCACCGTGCCGTCCGGCAGCGTGCCGCCCAGGGGGAACTCGGCCAGCCGGGTGCCGTTGCCGAGCGCGATCGACATCCGGGGCGAGTCGAAACCCGTGCTCTTGACGACGTCCCTGAGCCCCAGCGGGAGCAGCGCGTCGAGGCCGTTCACCGCCAGCGTGAGGAACGCGCCGACGCCCTCGGCGCTCCGGTCGTACGCCTCGAACAACACCGGTTCGTGCCCGGCTTCGTGCAGGGCGATGGCCGTGATCGTGCCCGCGATGCCGCCCCCGATGATCAGCGCCTTGGTCATCTCGTTCGTCCCCTCGAATCTCTTAGAAACTAATTCGTTCTGTCGAACTAAAGAGTGGGCTAGGCTGGCGGCTGTGTCAAGCGAGCGAGCTCAGCTGGTCGAAGAAGTCCTGTTCAGGTCGCGGGAGCTGTCGACCGAGACGGTCATGTTCCACACCGCGATCGCCGAGACGCGCGGACTCTCGGCGGTCGACGCCAAGGTCCTGGACTACCTCGCGCGGTTCGGGCCGCAGACGCCGAAGGACCTGGCCCGGCTGTCCGGCCTGGCGCCGGCGTCGGTGACGGCGATGATCGACCGGCTGGAGCGCAAGGGCATCGTCGGGCGACGTCCGCACCCGGACGATCGCCGCCGCGTCTTCATCGAGCTGGACGAGCAGGCCATCGCGAGCGGCGTGCACCTGTGGGACAACCTGGTCAAGCGCATGTACGAGCTGTGCGACCGCTACACCGACGACGAGCTCCGCACGGTGATCGGGTTCGTCGAGGCGGCCACGGAGATCACCCACGAGTCGACGGCGAAGCTGACCGGCGCCACGGACGGGTGAGAATCGGCCCGTAAACCGCTCTTTCGTGCCAGGCTCCGAAAGGTCGTCCCGGCCCCCGGAGGTAGCGAGGAATGCGGTTGCCGAATAGGCCGCTTCGCTTGGTTCTCGTTCTGGCAATGATCATTTCGGTCTCGGCGTTGACGCCGTCGGCCGGCGCGGCGGTCGCTCCACCGTTCGCCGTGGGCTACGACGGCGTCGTCTACGGCGACTTCCTGTACGCGGGCAACGGCGTCTTGCGCTGTCCGCTCGCCGCCGACCACGCGCCCACCTCCGGCGCGGTCAACACGCCCACGGCCTGCGCGAACACCGCGGACCGCAAGGACACCCTGGTCAACGACGACTTCTTCATGCAGTGGGCGGACGTCGACCCCGACCCGGGCACGTTCGACTCGGCGAGCGCGTCCGTCCGCGTCCCGCCCGGCGCCCGGATCGTCTTCGCCCGGCTCAACTGGGCGGGCAACACGACCGGCACGACGTGCGGCTCCCGCGAGGGCGCCCCGGCGATTCCGCCACCCGGGAACCCCGCCACGCAGGACGTCCGGCTTTCGGTGGGCAGCGCGAAGCCCGTCGACGTCGCGCCGGCCGCGTTCGCCGAAGACGGCCCGTACTACTCCGCGCACGCCGACGTGACCAGCCGGTTCGCGGGCGCGCCGACCGGCACCCCGCTCGACGTGACCGTCGGCAACGTCTGGGCCCCCAAGGGCTTCGACTGCGTCGGCGGCTGGTCGATGGCCCTGGTCTACGCGTACCCGGAACGCAACCCGGACTTCGCGCCCGACAAGCGCAAGGTCGTCGTCGACGACGGGCACGTCCGCCAAAGCGTCGGCGACCCCACCGAAACGACGATCACCGGCTTCCGCGCGGCGGCCGCCGACGCGCACATCGGCGTCACCGCCTACGACGGCGACTGGGGTGGCTCCGGCGACCAGTTCCTCGTCGACGGCACCCCGGCCGCCGAGCCCGCGACCGGCGGGACGTCGAACTTCTTCATCTCCAACGCGGACAGCGCCGCCGCGCCGGGTGTGAAGAACAACTTCAGCGTGGACGCCAAGTCGTTCGACGTCGACACCATCCCCGCCGGCGCGACGAGCGCGAAGCTCGGCTTCGTCACCAGCGGCGACACCTACCTCGCGCAGAACCTGGCGTTTTCCGTGCCGGTGCCCGAACTCCACGTCGCCGTGCGCCCGGCCCGGCCGAAGGCGCACGCCGGCGAGCCGGTGACGTTCGCCGTCGCCGTGACGAACCCGGGCAGCGTCCCGGCGACCGGCGTGCAGGCTGCCGACGAGGTGATTCCCGCCTGCGCCAAGGCGCTCGGCACGCTCGCCCCGCACCAGACCGTCACCTACGACTGCACCGGCCCGTCCCCGGCCGACGACTTCACGAACACCGTGAAGGCGACGGGCACGAGCGCCCTCGGCGACGCGCTCGACGGCGCTGCAAGCGCGGCCGTCGACGTCGTGCACCCGGCTTTGGGCATGACGAAGACAGCCGACAAGCCCGCCTACCGCGCCGGCGACACCGCGACCTTCACGATCAAGGTCACGAACACCGGCGACACCGGGCTTTCCGGCCTGCGGGTCAGCGACCCGAAGGCGCCGGCGTGCGCGCTCGCCGGTGCCCTCGCACCCGGCGAGAGCCGCACGACGACGTGCACGGCCCAGGCCCCGATCGCCGACGGCGTCAACACCGCGACGGCGACCGCCACCGACGGCGTCGGCGTCGGCAAGGACGACCTCGGCAAGCAGGTCACGGCCACCGCGGACGCACCCGCGCCGACGATCGCGCCCGCGGTCGAGGTCACCAAGACCGCGGACCCGTCGGTGATCCACGCGGGCGACGCCGTCACGTTCACCGTCGCGGTCAAGAACACCGGCGACAGCCCGCTCGCGCCGGTGCGGGTCACCGACGACACGACGGCGTCGTGCTCGCGCACGTTCGACGGCCTAGCCCCGGGCGCGACGCAGACGTCGACGTGCACGGCGAACCCGTCCACGACGCAGACGTCGCAGGTCACCGCGACCGGCACCGATCTCTCGGGGCAGCCGGTGACCGCCACCGCGGCGGCGACCGTCACGGTGATCACGCCAGCCCTGACGCTCACGAAGGACGCGTCACCGCGTGTCGTGCGCGCCGGCGACCCGGTCACGTTCACGATCACCGTCGCCAACGCCGGCGACGCGCCGCTGACCGACGTCGCCGTCACCGACGACCGCACCCCGGCGTGCGTCAAGGCGATCGGCGCGCTGCCGCCGCAGGGCAGTCAGACGTACACCTGCACGGCGCCGGCGCCAGCCGACGACTTCACCGCCACGGCGGCCGCGTCGGGGAGGGACCAGCTCGGCCGCACGGTGAAGGTGACCGACGACGCCGCGGTCGACGTGATCCACCCGGCGGTGACACTCGCCGCGCAGGCTTCGCCCGCGGCTGTCCGCGAAGGCGACCCGGTGACGTGGACGATCACCGCGTCGAACACCGGAGACGTGCCGCTGACCGGTGTGACGGTCACGGACGACCAGGTCACAGAGTGCGCGAAGCCGCTCGGAACGCTGCCGCCGCAGGGCAAGCAGACGTACACGTGCACGACGCGCGCGGGCGCTACCGGCTTCACGAACAAGCCGACGGTGACGGGTCTCGACCCGACCGCCCGTCCGGTGACGGCGAGCGCCGAAGCCGCGTTCGTGGTGCAGCACCCGGCCGTGGCGATCACCGCGCAGCTGACGAGCGGCCCGTTCCGCGAAGGCGACGCGGTCCCGCTGCGCATCACGGTGCGCAACACGGGCGACGTACCCCTGACCGGCCTGCGAGTCACGGACTCGTCGACACCGGCCGTCCAGGGAGCCACACGAGCCACCGGACCGCAAGCACGGGCCACCGGGTGCGCCCAAGTCCTCGACGGCGCCCTCGATCCGGGCGCCACCAAGACCTTCGCCTGCACCCTCACCGCCCCGGCCGACGACGTCACCGCCAAGATCCAGGTCACCGCCACCGCACCGGTCGGCCCGCCGGTCACGGCGGAAAGCACCGCCACGGTCGACGTGATCCACCCGGCCGTCGCGATCACCCGGTCCGCCGACCCGAAGACCGTGCGCCCCGGCGACACCGTCACGTCGGCGATCACCGTCACCAACACCGGCGACAGCGTGCTGCACGACGTCTCCGTGGCCGATCCCGGCGCACCGGCATGCGCCAAATCCCTGGGTTCACTCGAACCGCGAGCCACGCAGAACTACAGCTGCACGCAAACCGCCGGCGAAGCCGACTTCACCGCCGTCGCGAAAGTCACCGGTACCGACGCCACGAACCGTCCCGTGACCGCCACCGCCGGGCAACCGGTCCATGTCATCCACCCGGCGATCACCATCACGAACGACGCGACGCCCGCTCAGGTCCGGCAAGGCGACACCGTCACGTTCACCCTCGTCGTCACGAACACCGGCGACGTCCCCCTGACCGAGGTGTCCATTGCGGACAGTCGCACTCCGGCGTGCGCTCAGACCATCGGCACCCTCCCTCCCGGCGCTTCCCAGCACCACTCCTGCACGGTAAACGCCGGCACCGACAGTTTCGTGAGCTCCGCCACGGCAAAAGGCACCGATCCGACGAACCGCCAGGTCAGCGCGACCGACGACGCGGCCTACAGCGTCATCCACCCCGGGCTGGCCATCACGCAGGAGATCCACGGCGGCCCCTTCCACCAGGGCGACGCGATCACGGTCACGATCATCGTCGAGAACACCGGCGACGTCCCGCTGACCGAGGTCAAGGCCGAGCCGTGCGCGAAGGCCTTCGACCGCCTCGAAGCCAAGCAGGAGCAGAAGTACGACTGCACCACGACCGCACCGCGGGACGACGTCGTGAGCACCGCGAAGGCCACGGCCGCCGCCCCGATCGGCCCGCCCGTCCGAGCCGAGGACAGCGACGAGATCGACGTCATCCACCCGGCTGTGAAGATCACTGAAGAACCGAAGCCCGGCACGGTTCGCGTCGGCGACAGCGTCACCTTCACGATCACTGTCACGAACACCGGTGACGTCCCGCTGACCAGCGTCTCCGTCCTCGGCAAAGAGCCGTGCGCGAAGAAGATCGGCACTTTGGCGGCCGCGGAAAAACGGATCTACACCTGCACCCGGAAAGCGCCGGACGACGACTTCACGGAAACCGCCGAAGTAACTGGAATGGACCCGGTCAATCGCTCCGTGCAATCGACGGCGGAAGCAAAAGTCGACGTCGTCCACCCCGAGATCGCGTTGATGATGGACGCGACGCCGTACGAAGTCCGCGAAGGCGCGACGGTCACGTTCTCGATCCTGGTCAAGAACACCGGCGACGTGCCGCTGATCGCCGTGTCCGTCGTGGACGACCACACGCAGGCGTGCGCGCATACCGCAGAGAACCTGGCGGCGGACGCCGAAATCACCTTCACCTGCACGACGATCGCGGGGAAACAGGGCTTCACGAGCAGGGCGACGGTCACCGGCCAAGACCCGACGGGGCGGCCCGTCCAAGCGTCCGGCGACGCCACCTTCGTCGTGCGAAGCGGCTGAACGGAGTAACGCGGCAGCGTCCGATTGCCGCGAAATTCGTGTCGGTCGTCGAATGCCTCAACCGGGGAATGTGATCAACGCGTTCGTAGGGTTCTCGCTGTAATCGTTCCGTGATACGTTCTCGCGCCGTGTCCCCCCTTGGTGAACGTGCTCGCGTGGTGATGGTGTCACTCAGTGTGCTGCTCGGCGTTTTTTCCGCCGCGGCAGGCACCTGGATGGCTACCGCCGAAGGAAACACCGCCGAGCTCGGCGCCGCGGCGCTGGTGCTCCCCGACGCGCCGGGCGGCTCCGGCGGCGGCAGCGGCACCGACCTCGCGGGCGGAAAGGCCCCGGCCCCGAAGCAGGCGACGACCGAGGCGCCCGCGCCGACGACGGCGTCCAGCGAGGCGCCGGCTCCGACCGAGACCACGACGGCGCCGCCGACCACGTCCGAAGCGGCCCCGCCGCCGACCACCAAGGCCGCCGCCCGCGTCGCGCAGTCGACCACCGCACAGGTCATTTCCCTGGTCAACGACGAGCGCGCGCAGGCGGGCTGCAAGCCGCTGACCGAGGAATCGCACCTCACCACGGCCGCGCAGGACTACAGCGACGACATGTCGGCCCGGAACTTCTTCGCCCACACCAACCCCGAGGGCGTGACGTTCGACCAGCGCATCAAGACCGCCGGCTACTCGAAGCCGGGCGCGGAGAACATCGCGAAGGGGCAGACGTCCGCGGCGCAGGTCATGGACGCGTGGATGAACTCCGAGGGCCACCGCGCGAACATCCTGAACTGCTCGCTCGGCAAGATCGGGGTCGGGTTCACCAAGGCGGGCAACTACTGGGTCCAGGACTTCGGCTACTGAGCGGCTACTGGCCCTGGTTGTTCCACCGCTCGGCGATCTCGCCGTAGCGGGCCAGCACGGTCGCGCGCAGCTCCGGATCCGTCCGCGGCACGGGCTCGATGAACACCTCGGTGACGTCGTTGAACGCCGCGATCAGCTCGCCCGCGAGCCGGACGCACGTGCGCTCGAGGTCACCGGCGGTCAGGGAGTCGTCGAAGTCGACGCGGGTGCAGACGAGGACCTGGTCGGTGCCCATCAGCATCGTCTGCAGGTCGACGACGGCTTCGATCTCCGGCGCCGACGAGAGGTGGTCGCGGACGCCGCGGACGATCTCCGGGTTGGCCTGGCGGCCGATGAGCAGGCCGCGGTTCGTCCGCCCGAGCAGGTAGGCGACGCAGGCGAGCAGCACGCCGATGACGATCGACGCGACGCCGTCCCACACCTCCGAGCCGGTGATCTGGTGCAGCCCGATGCCGGCGAACGCCACGAGCAGGCCGATCAGCGCGGCGGAGTCCTCGAACAGGACGGTCTTCGGCGTCGGGTCGTCGATCAGCCGCAGGTACTGCGAGAACGACCGGTTTTCGGCCTTGGACTCCCGCACGGTCTGGCGCACCGCCTGCACCCACGACGTGCCCTCGAGCAGGAACGCCACCGCCAACACGATGTAGCTGAGGATCGACGTGCTCTGCGGCTCACCGTGGCCGAACAGCGTCGACACGCCTTCGTAGAGCGCGAACATCGAGCCCGACGCGAAGATCGACACGGCCGCCAGCAGCGACCAGAAGTAGCGCTCCTTGCCGTAGCCGAAGGGGTGCACGCGGTCGGCGGGCCGGTCGGAACGTTTCAACGCGGTCAGCAGCAGGACTTCGGTGAACGTGTCGGCCACCGAGTGCGCCGCTTCGGACAGCATCGCGCCGGAGCCGGTGATGATGCCCGCGATCAGCTTCATGATGGCGATCGCCAGGTTCACGCCGCCCGCCAGCAGGACGGTCAGCGTGCTTTCGCCGCCGGACTTTTCGGGTTCCTCGCTCACCTTGGTGAGCGTAATGGTCAGAGGCGGCGCAGGCCGTGCAGCACGCGTTCCATGAGAGCGACCGCCGGTCGGCCTTCGGTGTTCACGCGCGTGTCGTGGATGGTGATCAGGCCCTGCTCGGCCATGTCGTCGAGCAGCACGCGGGCGACGCCGAGCGGCACGCTGAGCCGGGCCGCGACCTCGGCGACCGAGCGCGGGTGCAGGCACAGCGAGCGCACCGAGCGGAACTCGCCGGTCAGCCTGGCGCCGCTCCAGGGCGCGCCGGCCCGGGTCGAGACGAGGGCTTCGATCGCCAGGTGCCGCCGCGACTGCGTGCGGCCGCGCGTCAGGACGTAGGGACGGACGAGCGTCCGCTGCATGGGGAGCCGGCCGGACGGCTCCATGCGGTACTCGCCGACGGGCGGGATATCGCGGAGGGCGTGCCGGCCGGTGGTTTCCCCGAACCCGGTACCCGTGGTCCGCAGGTCCTCGCGCATCCGCGCTGCCCCCTGATTCCTTGATCGTCGAAGTGGCCTCGCTGGCAGCGGTGGCGGCGAGGAAAGCCCAGCTTACGCCGGGTGGAGGGGCTTTTGGCCAAGGTTTGTTTCTGGCCTGATGGGCCATTGCGGTGAATATTGTGAACGTTATTCGTGTAATCGATTGCCGTGTTTCACGCAATGAGAAACGGCCCCGGTCAGGAAGTCCTGACCGGGGCCGTGCGTTTTTGCCGCGACTGTCACTCCTCCACGAGTGACGGCGCTCCGAGGGCGATCGGCTTCGGTTCCGGCTTGCGCTTGACCGATTCGAGCAGCATCTGCGCGACGTCGACGATCTCGACCTTCTCGCTCGCGCCGCCGTCGGCCTGGCGGGCCGTGAGGCCGTCGTTCAGCATCACCTTGCAGAACGGGCAGCCGGTCGCGATCTTCGACGGCGCGGTGCCGAGCGCCTCGTCGACGCGCTCGACGTTGATCCGCTTGCCGATCTTCTCTTCCATCCACATCCGCGCGCCGCCGGCGCCGCAGCACATCGACTTGTCGCCGTGCCGCGGCATCTCGCGCAGCTGCGCGCCGGTCGCGCCGACCAGCTCGCGCGGCGCCTCGTAGACCTTGTTGTGCCGGCCGAGGTAGCACGGGTCGTGGTAGGTGACGTCCTCGGCGACCGGCGCCACCGGCACCAGCTGCTTCTCGCGGACCAGGCGGTTCAGCAGCTGCGTGTGGTGCACGACGTCGAACTGGCCGCCCAGCTCCGGGTACTCGTTCGCGAGGGTGTTGAAGCAGTGCGCGCAGGTCACGACGACCTTGCGGGCCTTGCGCTCGCGTCCCTCGAACACCGAGTTCAGGATCTCGACGTTCTGCTGCGCCAGCATCTGGAACAGGAACTCGTTGCCCGCGCGGCGGGCCGGGTCACCGGTGCAGGACTCCTCCGAGCCGAGCACGGTGTACTTGACGCCCGCCATGTGCAGCAGCTCCGCGACCGCGCGCGTCGTCTTCTTCGCGCGGTCCTCGAACGCGCCGGCGCAGCCGACCCAGAACAGGTACTCGGTGTCGCCGAGGTCGCCGTCGAACACCGGCACCTCGAAGTCCAGATCCTCGGTCCAGGCGAGCCGGTCCTTGGCGTTCTGGCCCCACGGGTTGCCCTTGTTCTCCAGGTTCTTGAACATGCCGTTCAGCTCGCTGGGGAACGAAGACTCGATCATCACCTGGTAGCGGCGCATGTCCACGATGTGGTCGACGTGCTCGATGTCGACCGGGCACTGCTCGACGCAGGCGCCGCAGCTGGTGCAGGACCAGAGGACGTCGGGGTCGATGACGCCGCCGTCGTCGCCGATCAGGGCCTTCTGCGACTCGGCGATCGCGAGGACGTCGATGCCCGCGTACATGTTCTCGCCGGAGAGGCCGACCTCGTCGCCGGCCATGTCCCGCTTGCCGCCGGCCATCAGGTACGGCGCCTTCGCGTAGGCGTGGTCACGCAGCTGCGTGATGACCAGCTTCGGCGACAGCGGCTTGCCCGTGTTCCACGCGGGGCACTGCTCCTGGCAGCGGCCGCACTCGGTGCACGTCGAGAAGTCCAGCCAGCCCTTCCAGCTGAAGTCCTCGATCTTGCCGACGCCGAAGGTGTCCTCGTCCGGGTCGGCTTCCTCGAGGTCGAGGACCTTGCCGCCGCTCATCATCGGCTTGAGCGCGCCCAGCGCGACGCCGCCGTCGGCCTCACGCTTGAAGTAGATGTTGAAGAACGCGCTGAACCGGTGCCACGCGATGCCCATGGTCATCGTGCGGGCGACGACGATCAGCCAGACCGTGGCGCTCATCAGCTTGACGAACGCGAACACTGTGACCAGGTTCGGGCTGGCCGGCAGCAGCTGGCCGATCGGGTTCGAGACGAAGGACGCCCACAGCGGCCCCTCGTGCGTGTTCAGCGCGGACTTCGCGGCGCGGACGCCGATGATGCCGATGCCCTCGATCAGGACGACGGCTTCGATGAAGTACGCCCACTTGAAGTTGGAGCCGGCGAAGCGGCTCTGGCGGTCGGCGCGGCGCGGGTGGTTGCGCTGGCGGATCGCCATCAGCACCAGGATGCCGACGATCGTGCCGAGCCCGAGCAGCTCCATGAGCAGCTGGAACGGCGGGAAGTCGTCGAGAATCGGCCAGCCCCAGGTCGGGACGAAGACCTCGCCGTAGGCCTCGAACAGGGCGAGCGAGCCGAGCAGGAAGCCCCACATGACGAGCCAGTGGGCCGGGCCGACGCTCTTCTTGCGGTTCATCCGCGTGTGCGCGGCGAACTCCTTGATCAGCGTCTTCATGCGCGGCATGAGGGGCCCGTTGCGCGTCGAGTCGGGCTGCCCGAGGCGGATCACCCGCACGAAACGGGCGATCGTCGCGGCGAACATGCCCCACGCGACGAGGCCGAGCACGACGGAGAGCCCGCCGAGCGTCAGTTGCAGAGCGCCCATCGTTCGGGTGCCTTTCGTCCGGGAGAAACTGTGGTGGTGCCGGGAGACTAACCGTCCTTACTGATGAGTAACCCGTTGAGTGGCCCTAAGTCCCACCGATGTGGTGTACGTCGCTCTTTGTTTCGGGACGATCGTTCAGGTAGTTTTCACCCTATGGGTGCGTACCTTCTGCTCGCGCTGGCGATCGCCGCCGAGGTCTCCGCGACGGTCTCGCTGAAGCTCTCCGAGGGCTTCTCCAAGCTCGGGCCGTCGATCGTCGTGGTGGCCGGGTACGCCGTCGCGTTCGTCGCGCTGTCGTACGTGCTGAAGATGGGGTTGCCGATCGGTGTCGCGTACGCGATCTGGGCCGCGGCTGGCGTCGCGCTGGTGGCGATCGTCGGGGTGGTGTTCCTGAAGGAGCCGGTCAACGCGGCGATGATCGCCGGGCTGGCCCTGGTCATCGGTGGGGTCGTGCTGATCGAGATCGGGAGTGCATCGACGTGAAACTGCAGGTCGACGGCCGCAAAGCCCGCGGCGACAAGCGGCGCGCGGAGATCATCGAGGCGACGCTCCGGGTGATCGAACGCGACGGCGTCGCGGGTGTCACCCACCGGACGGTCGCCGCCGAGGCCGGCGTGCCGACGACGTCCACCACGTACCACTTCTCGTCCCTGGACGATCTGCTCGTGGCGACGCTCATCTCGTGCGCCCGCGACATGGCGACCGAGGTCTACTGGATGATCGACCGGGCCCGGTCGCGCGGCTCACGCGGCGCTTCGGAGGTCGCCGGCCTGCTCGCGGAGGCCCTGGGGCCGCGGCGCGGGCGGACGATGGCCGAGTACGAGCTGTACCTCCTGGCGGCGCGCAAGCCGGAGCTGCGGCCGGCCGCGCGGCGCTGGCTCGACGTCCTGACGTCGATGGTCCGCCACGACGACGAAGTGGCCTTCCGGGTCTTCCTGGCGGGCATCGACGGGTTGCTGATCCAGGGCCTGATCGACGACGAGCCGCCGTCCGCGGAGGAGCTGCGTCCCGTGGTGGACTACCTGCTGAAACCGCGTTGACGCCGGGCTTAGTTTCGGATCATGCGGACCTTCGGTGAGTACGAGCTGGACGACGATCGCGCGCGGCTGGATCTCGATGTCGTGTGGAAGTTCTTGTCGACGGAGGCGTACTGGGGGCGATGGCGGACGCGTGCGCAGGTCGAGGCCGCCATCGACGGGTCTTGGCGGGTCGTCGGTGCCTACCGCGGTTCAGAGCTGGTCGGCTTCGCGCGGGCGTTCTCGGATGGGGTGTCTTCGGCGTACCTGGCTGACGTGTTCGTCGTCGACTCCGCGCGTGGGAGCGGGCTCGGCAAGGAGATCGTGCGGGAGATGATCGAGAACGGCCTCGGGGCGGGGTTCCGGTGGATGCTCCACACCGCCGACGCGCACGGGCTGTACCGGCAGTTCGGGTTCGCCGAGCACACCGAGGGGCACTACCTGGAGCGCGAGAGCGTCAACGCGGGGTACGTGAGCTGAGGAGGCCGAGCCGTCGGTAAAGGCGGACGGCGTGGTGGTTGTCCTCGGCGACCTGCAGCGTTACGGGTTTCGGCTCGGCCCACGTCATGATCGCGCGCACGAGGGATTCGCCGATCCCGCGGCCGCGGGCGTGTGGAGCGACCCACAGGGTCCCGAGTTCGACGGCGTCGGCGCGCGGGAAGCCGGTCGCCATCCCGGCGGCGCGGCCGTCGAGGTCGGCGAACACGTTGAACGTGCCGTCGAGGCGATCTCGCCAGCGCTGTTCGGGGGCGTCGAGCCAGTCGGTGAGGGTCGCGCTGAAGGCGTCGGGGGCGTCGCGGAGCGCGGCCAGGCGGAGGTCGCGCCACTCGGCCCAGTCGTCCGGGACGGCCTCTCGAATCACCGGGCCAGGTCGGCGAGGAACGCGTCCCACGATCGGGTGGAGATTTCGAGGGTTCCGGCGGGGCGGTCCTTGGTGTCGCGGATCCGCACCACCTGGTCGAGCGCAACCTCGACACAGTTTTCGTTCGCGCCGCTGTAAGTCGACTTCTGCCAGCGCATGTCAGGCCTCCAGTTCGGCGATCACCTCCCGGAGGTACCGCGCCGAGTCGGGCTCGCTCAACGCGAGGGAGGCGAGGGTTTTGGCGGCCGCCCGGTATGCCGCGATCTGATCGTCATCGTAGAGGTAGGCGCTGGCCCGGTACTGCTCCAAGAAGACGATCGGTGGCAGGCCGATGAACTCCAGAACGGTGAAGGACCCGTGCAGGCCGGGGTGGCCGAGCTCGGTCGCGGGCACGATCCGCAGGCCGATGTTCGGGCGGTCCAGTTCGAAGAGCAACCGCCGCAGCTGCTCGGCCATCACCGTCGGGCCGCCGAGCCCCTGGCGGATCGCGGATTCCCCGATGAGCACCGAGTACTGCAGCGGATCGCGCCCACGGAGGCGCTTCTGCCGGGCGAGCCGGATCTCGGTCCGCCGGTCGACCTCGTCCGGGCCGCGGCCGGGCTCGGCCACGATCCGGCGCACGTATTCGCGGGTCTGCAGCAGGCCGGGCACCAGGTTCGGCTCCCAGCTGAGCATCGCGCTCGCCGTGCGCTCGTACTCGACGTAAGCCGACACATCGGCCGGTGCGCCCGGCATCGTCGACTCCAGCCAGTTGGGCTCGCGGGCGTGCTCGGCCAGTTCGAGCAACCGGTTCCGCTCGGCCAACCCCACCCTCAGTTGCCCGAGCAGGAGCGCGACCTCTTCGAGCTTGGGCACCCGCAACCCAAGCTCCCAATTGGACAGTTCCGCCGGATACACGTCAGTGGCCCGCGCCAGCTCGCGCAGGCCGCACCCGCGTGCCAGGCGTGCCTTCCGCAATCCGAACCCCAGCGCTCTCGACCGGGGTGTCGCTATCGGTGGTGACATGACCGCAGTGTGTCATCGACCACCGACAAAAACGGGCCCGGCACCGTTGCCGATCCGCAACAGCGCCGGGCCCGGGAAACCTCAGCCCTTGTTCTCGTACACCGGCGTGATCACCGCGCGGGCGAGCGTGTGGCCGAACATGTTGAAGCCCAGGAACGCCGGGGTCGCGTCCTCCGGGACGTCCAGCTTGTCGACGTCCAGCGCATGCACCGCGAAGTAGTAACGGTGCGGGCCGTGCCCGGGCGGGGGCGCCGCGCCGAGGAACTGCTTGACTCCGCCGTCGCCCTTCAACGTCACCGCGCCTTCCGGGAGGCCCGAGCCGTCGCCCGCGCCGGAGGCCAGCTCCGTCACCGATGCCGGGACGTTGAACACGGCCCAGTGCCAGAAGCCGCTGCCGGTCGGGGCGTCCGGGTCGTAGCACGTCACCGCGAAGCTCTTCGTCTCCGCCGGGAAGCCCGCCCAGGCCAGGTGGGGCGACCGGTCCTCGCCGCCGGCGCCGAAGATGCCGGAGAGGTGGGGCGTGGCCAGGGTTTCGCCGTCGGCGACATCGGCACTGCGGAGGGTGAAGGACGGCACGTCGGGAAGGGATTCGTACGGGCCGGGTGCTTGCGGCATGGATCCTCCTGATCAGGGAACTTCGAGCCTGTCGCCAGGCTAGGCCCCTCGACCCGCTCCCGCGTGTCAGGGACGGATCTCAGGGTTCTTTCGGGGGGTTACCCCCATGTGCGCGCACCTCACCCGGCCATAACGTTTCTCACGCAGAGGAAACAACTGAGGGGAACGACCATGGCGCGCCCGTTACTGGCTCTGGGTGGCATCGTCCTGATCGGCGTCGGCCTGGCGACCGCGTTCGGCTGGGGCTGGGGATCGGACTTCGACAACAGCAAGACCCTTTCGGAGACCATCCGCAGCGTGAAGCTGGAAGGCGACTCGGGGTCGGTGAAGATCCGCACCGGGACGGGACCGTCGACGGTGCACGAAAAAGTCAAGTACCACTGGCGCAGCAAGCCGGGCGACACCTTCTTCCGCGTTGACGGCGACCAGCTCGTGCTGACCGACTGCGGGAACAACTGCTCGGTCGACTTCGAGGTCGTCGTGCCCGCGGGGGTGCCCGTGAGCGGCATGGCCGATTCCGGGGACATCGACATCGCCGGGGTGGCGAGCGTCGACCTCCAGGCCGACTCCGGGCACGCCCGGATCGAGGACGTGCCCGGTCTGGTGAAACTGCGGATGGAAAGCGGCGGGACCGACCTGCAGAACGTCGGCGAAGTTCAGCTGCGCAGCGAATCCGGCGGCATCAAGGGGGCCGGCATCCGCGGTCCGGTCGACGTGACGTCGTCGAGCGGGGGCGTCGACTTTTCGCTGGCGCAGGCGAACAACGTGAAAATCAACGTGGACAGCGGGAACATCGAGGTCGAGGTGCCGGGCGGGCCGTACCGCGTCGTCGGCGGCAGCGACAGCGGGCACCGCAGCATCGACGTCCCGACCGACGGCTCCGCGCCGAACACGCTCGACCTCACCACCGACAGCGGCAGCGTCACGGTCCGCGCGGCCTGACTTTCCTTACTACGGGGGCACTTTCACCATGGGCAAGAGCGAACGACGCGTGCTGGCGGCCGCGTTGCTGGGGGCCGTCGCGATGTTCGGCGTCGTGGGGTTCACGCGTGGGGAGGAGCCCGCGGCGCCGGCGCAGGGGGTGCCGGTCGCCGCGGATTCCCACTATCGAGTGACTTCTTGGGTCGGCACTCCAGCGGAAGTCGTTGTGCGGCAAGGAAATCCGGATTTCTTCCTTTCTTCCTGGACCGGCCGCCGCTCCTGAACTGTCGGGGGTCGCTGTTAGGAATGGGGTGCGCCGAAGGACGGCGTGCAGGGGGAGGAAACAGATCATGGACGTGCGCCGGGTCGTCGCGGTCATCGCGGCGGTCGTGGTCATGGGGGTCGTACCGGCTGTCGCTTCGGCGTCTTCGCTGACTTGGCGGCCGTGCGCGACGCCGCAGGAACCGACAGCGGAGTGTGCGGCGGTCGACGTGCCGATCGACCGTTCGCGGCCGGAACTGGGGTCGGCGCGGCTCGCGCTGGCGCGGTTGCCGGCGGCCGATCCGGCCCATCGGATCGGCTCGCTGCTGGTGAACCCGGGCGGGCCGGGTGGCTCCGGCGTCGGGTTCGTGCAGTTCGGCGGGCTGGCGTCGCCGGACCTCGCGCGGCTGCGGCAGCGGTTCGACGTCGTGGGCTTCGACCCGCGCGGCGACTGGTTCAGCACGCCGCGCATCACGTGCGACCCCGGGACGTTGTTCGACCCGGTACTGAACCGGTTCCCCACGTCCCGTCAGGGCTTCGACGCGCTGGTCGCGCACAACCGTGCGGCGGGCGAGGACTGCCTGGCGCGCACCGGGCCGTTGCTGGCGAACGCGGACACGCAGAGCGCGGCCGAGGACATCGAGACCATCCGTGCGGCGCTCGGCGAGGCCAAGATCTCGTGGCTCGGCCTGTCGTACGGCACCGAGCTGGGCGCGGTCTACGCGTCGAAGCACCCCGACCGGGTGCGCGCGATGGTGCTCGACGGCGCCGTCGACCACGCCCGGCCGCTGCGTCAGGCGATCCTCGAGGAGGCCGCGGCGACCGAGGACGCGCTGGTCCGGTTCGCGGACTGGTGCCGTGGCTCGGCCGATTGCGCCCTGCGCGGCCAGGACGTCCTCCGCTTCTACGACGACGTCGTGGCCCGGGCGGCGCACGGCGCGGTGTGGGCGAGCGACCTGGGCCGTCCGGCGACGGCCGACGAGATCTCGGCGGGCGTCTACAACCACCTCTACATCCGCGAGGAGTGGCCGGCGCTGGGCAAGGCGCTGGCCGCGGCCGGCGGCGAGTTCCCGGACGCTCGCGGGCTGACCGAGCGGAACCAGTTCCTGTCCCCGATCTACGGGGCGTACCGCGCGATCGGGTGCCACGACTTCCCGTCGCCGTTCACCGGGCCGGCGGACATGGGGTTGACGGCCGGGCTGCTCCGCGCGGTGGCGCCGCACAGCTGGCGGTACTCGGAGTTCTGGGACTTCACCAGCGGCTGCACGGGCTGGCCGGTCCCGGCGAAGAACCCGCCGCGGCCGCACCCGGTCAACGGGGCGCCACCGATCCTGGTGGTGGGTGGCGCCCACGACCCGGCGACGCCGCTGTCCTGGGCTCGGGGTCTGGCGGCGAGCATCGACGGCGCGGCCCTGCTCACTCGCACCGACGACGGTCACACGGGGCTGTTCAACTCCGCGTGCGCCCGAGAAGCCGAGGTGAAATACCTGGTGAGCGGGCTCACACCCGGTTTCCGTGAACTCTGCCGGTGAACCCGGGAACAAGAACCCGAACCGCCTCGTTAGGCTGGGTACGAAGGTTGAGCGCAGTCGACTCAAGTCCAGCTTGACGAAGTGTGCGAAGGCCGGATAGAACTTGCCAGGGCCCCGCTCAAGGTGGGGACGAACGTGCAGGTCACGAACATAGCAGGCTTACACAGGAGGAAAGCACCATGGCGCGAGCGGTCGGCATCGACCTCGGCACGACCAACTCGGTCGTAGCCGTCCTTGAGGGCGGCGAGCCGACGGTCATCGCCAACTCGGAAGGCTCCCGGACCACCCCCTCGATCGTCGCCTTCGCCAAGAACGGTGAAGTGCTGACCGGTCAGCCGGCGAAGAACCAGGCCGTGACGAACGTCGACCGGACGATCCGGTCCGTGAAGCGGCACATCGGCACCGACTGGAAGACCGAGATCGACGGCAAGAACTACACGTCGCAGGAGATCAGCGCCCGGGTGCTGATGAAGCTCAAGCGCGACGCCGAGGCGTACCTGGGCGAGACCATCACCGACGCGGTGATCACCGTCCCGGCGTACTTCGAGGACGCGCAGCGGCAGGCCACGAAGGAGGCCGGGCAGATCGCCGGCCTGAACGTGCTCCGCATCGTCAACGAGCCGACCGCCGCCGCGCTGGCGTACGGCCTGGACAAGGGCGAGAAGGAACAGACCATCCTGGTCTTCGACCTCGGTGGCGGCACGTTCGACGTCTCGCTGCTGGAGATCGGCGAGGGCGTCGTCGAGGTCCGCGCGACCTCCGGTGACAACCACCTCGGTGGTGACGACTGGGACGAGCGCATCGTCAAGTGGCTGGTCGACAAGTTCAAGGCCACGAACGGCATCGACCTGACCAAGGACAAGATGGCGCTGCAGCGCATCCGCGAGGCGGCGGAGAAGGCGAAGATCGAGCTGTCCAGCTCGAACTCGGCCGGCATCAACCTGCCCTACATCACGGTCGACGCCGACAAGAACCCGCTGTTCCTCGACGAGCAGCTCTCGCGCGCCGAGTTCCAGAAGATCACCTCGGACCTGCTCGAGCGCACCCGGAACCCGTTCAACAACGTGATCCGCGACGCGGGCATCGCCGTCGGCGACATCGACCACGTCGTGCTCGTCGGTGGTTCCACCCGCATGCCGGCCGTGTCGGACCTGGTCAAGGAGCTGACCGGCGGCCGCGAGCCGAACAAGGGCGTGAACCCGGACGAGGTCGTCGCGGTCGGCGCGGCGCTGCAGGCCGGTGTCCTGAAGGGCGAGGTCAAGGACGTCCTGCTGCTGGACGTCACCCCGCTGTCGCTCGGCATCGAGACCAAGGGTGGCGTGTTCACCAAGCTCATCGAGCGCAACACCACGATCCCGACCAAGCGCTCGGAGATCTTCTCCACCGCGGACGACAACCAGCCGTCGGTGCAGATCCAGGTGTTCCAGGGTGAGCGCGAGATCGCCGCGCACAACAAGAAGCTCGGCATGTTCGAGCTGACCGGCCTGCCGCCCGCCCCGCGTGGCGTGCCGCAGATCGAGGTCACCTTCGACATCGACGCGAACGGCATCGTGCACGTCCTGGCCAAGGACCTGGGCACGAACAAGGAGCAGTCGATGACGATCACCGGTGGCTCCGCGCTGCCGAAGGACGACATCGAGCGGATGGTCAAGGACGCCGAGGCGCACGCCGAGGAAGACAAGACCCGGCGCGAAGAGGCCGAGACGCGCAACCAGGCCGAGACCCTGGTCTACCAGACCGAGAAGTTCCTCAAGGACAACGACGACAAGCTGCCCGAGGACCTCAAGGGCAAGGTCAAGTCCGCGATCGACGAGTCGAACGAGGCGCTCAAGGGCACCGACTCGGCGAAGATCCGTGAGTCGATCGAGAAGCTGAACACCGCTTCGCAGGAGCTGGGCACCGCCCTGTACGCCAACGCGAACGCCGCTCAGCCGGGTGCCGAGGGCGCCGCGGGCGCGGGTGCGGCCGGCGACGCCGGTGCGGCCGGCGGTCAGGCCAAGGCCGATGACGTGGTGGACGCCGAGATCGTCGAAGAGGACGAAAAGAAGTGACCCACAGCTACGACGAAACCGAGAACCAGGGCCGCGGCCCCGAGGAGCCGGTGGTCGTGCGGGACCGTCGTCGGGTGGACCCCCAGACCGGGCAGGTCCGCCCGCCCGGTCCGGCCCACGCCGCGCCGGAGCCGGAGGACGCGCCCGTGGAGCACGCGGGCCCCTCGCTCGGCGAGTCCATTGTGGACGAGTCGGTGTCGGTCGTGTCCGACGTCGAGAAGGAGCTGGCCGAGCGCACCGCCGACCTCCAGCGCCTGCAGGCGGAGTACGCCAACTACCGCAAGCGGGTGGAGCGCGACCGCGAGGCCGTCGTCCTCGGCGCGAAGGCGACCGTGGTCAACGACCTGCTGCCGCTGCTCGACGACCTCGAGCGGGCCGAGCAGCACGGTGACCTCACCGGCGCGTTCAAGGCGGTCGGCGACAAGCTGATCAGCGGCCTGCAGCGCGCGGGGCTCGAGTCGTTCGGCACCGAGGGCGAGGCCTTCGACCCGAGCGTGCACGAGGCCGTGCAGCACAACACCTCGCCGGACGTGGCGGGCCCGACGGTCACCGTGGTCATGCGCCGCGGCTACCGCTTCGGAGACCGCGTTCTGCGGGCGGCGCTGGTCGGCGTGACCGACCACGAGCCCGGCGCGGCCCCGGTGGACCCGTCCGTCGGTGGCGAGCTGCCACTCGGCGGCGGACTCGATGACCAGCAGCACTAGGAGAACCCAAGTGGGAGGAGGAGACGCCCGATGAGCGCGCGGGAATGGATCGGTAAGGACTTCTACCGTGAGCTGGGCGTCTCCTCCGACGCCACGGCGGACGAGATCAAGAAGGCCTACCGCAAGCTGGCCAAGGAGAACCACCCGGACGCGAACGCCGGCAACGCGCAGGCGGAGCAGAAGTTCAAGGCGGTCTCCGAGGCCTACGGCGTGCTCTCCGACGCGAGCAAGCGCAAGGAGTACGACGAGGCGCGGCGCCTGTTCGGCGGCGGGGGCGGGTTCAACTTCCCCGGCGGTGGCGGCGGGGCCGGCGGCTTCGACGTGGGCGACATCTTCGGCCAGGCCGGGGCCGGTCAGCAGGGCGGCTTCGGCGGGCTCGGCGACATCCTCGGCGGGCTGTTCGGCCGCGGCCGGACGACGGCGGGCGCGACGGCCAACCGGCCGCAGCGCGGCGCCGACGTCGAGACGGACGTGCGGATCGACTTCGTCGAGGCGGTCAAGGGCGCGACCCTGCCGTTGCGGCTGTCGAGCCCGGCGACCTGTTCGACGTGCGGCGGCAACGGCGCGAAGCCGGGCACGTCGCCGCGGACCTGCCCGACCTGTTCCGGGTCGGGGCTGGTCAGCCGCAGCCAGGGCGCGTTCGCCTTCTCCGAGCCGTGCCGCGACTGCCGTGGCCGCGGGACGATCATCGACGACCCGTGCCCGGAGTGCGGTGGCGAGGGCGTCAGCACGCGGACTCGCACGCTGACCGTCCGGATCCCGCCGGGCGTCGACGACGACCAGCGGATCCGGCTGGCGGGCCAGGGCGAGCCGGGCCGGGGTGGCGCGCAGGCGGGCGACCTCTACGTCCGGGTGCACGTGGCTCCGCACGCGTTGTTCGGCCGCAAGCCGAAGTCGCTCGACCTGACGCTCACCGTGCCGGTGGACTTCACCGAGCTGACGCTGGGCACCACGATCACGGTGCCGACGCTGGACGCCAAGGTCTCGCTCAAGGTGCCGCCGGGCACCGCGAGCGGGCGGGTGCTGCGCGTGCGCGGCAAGGGCATCGCCAAGCGAGACGGTTCGCAAGGTGACCTCCTCGTCACCCTCCAGGCGGCGATTCCCGCCAAACTGGACGACAAGGCGCGCGAGGCACTGGAGGCGTACGCCGAGTCGATGGCCGGGCACGACCCCCGGCCCGAGATCACTGAGCTGCTCGAAGGCAGGTGAGTGTGATGTTCGGCGGGATTCCGCAGGAGGGCGACGAAGAGACGCCGGTGTTCGTCATCTCGGTGGCGGCGCAGCTTGCCGGGATGCACGCGCAGACGTTGCGCACCTACGACCGGCAGGGCCTGGTGTCGCCGGGCCGCACCTCCGGTGGTGGCCGGCGCTACTCGATGCGGGACATCGCGTTGCTGCGCGAGGTGCAACGTCTGTCGCAAGAGGACGGTGTCAACCTGGCCGGCATCAAGCGCATCATCGAGCTGGAGAACCAGGTCGACGCGCTGCGGCTCCGGCTCGCGGAGATCACCGAAGAACTGGCGGCGGCGTATGCGGCGGCGGAACAAGCGGCCGCGGCGGCGCACGCGTCCTACCGGCGGGACCTGGTCCCGCTCAACCAGCAGACGGCGATGGTGGTCTGGCGGCCGAAGCGCCGCTGACCGCTGGAGCGAAGAGGGCCTCCCCGGGCGACCGGGGAGGCCCTCTCGCGTCACAGCTCCAATCGGCGCCACTCTGCCAAGTCCGCCAGCATCCGGCGGTCGTGCGTCGCGACCACCACCGCGGCCGGCGTTGTCAGCAATGCCTCCGTCAGCTCCTCGACGAGCGTCGCCGACAGGTGGTTGGTCGGCTCGTCGAACACCAGCAAGTCCGGCCGTCCCGCGAGGCGCAACGCCAAATCCAGCCGGCGCTGCTGGCCCTGGGACATCCGGCCCACCGGCGTCCGCAACGCCTCCGCGTCGAGCAGGCCCATCGCCGAGAACGGGACGCCCTCGCGCTCGAACAGCCGGCGAGCCATCGACTCCGCCGGCCACGCCGGTGTTTCCTGGCCCACCAACGCGATCCGTGCGTCGGGCGCCCGGCGGACCGTCCCGCTCGTCGGGGCCAGCTCGCCGGTCAGGGCCGACAGGAACGTCGACTTGCCGGCCCCGTTGCCGCCCGTCACGAGCAGCCGGTCGCCGCGGGCGATCGTCACCGTGACCGGCCCGCGGAGGCGGCCGGCCACCGCGACTTCGTGCACGTCGACCAGTGATTGGCGAGATCCGGTGCCGAAATCGGGCCAGCGCAACGACAACGGCGGTTCCGGCACCGTCACGCGGTGGGCCTCCAGCGCGGCCCGCTCGCGGTTCAGCGCCTGGACCACGCCGGGTGCGCGCGACTGGCGCTGGTGACGTCCGGTGCCCTTGTCCGGCCGCCAGCCCGTGCTGAGCCGGTCGCGGGCCTGCGTCACCGCGAGCGTCAGCTGCCGGTGGGTGTCCTGCTGTTCCTCGAACTCCTGCAGCCAGCGCTCGCGGTCGCGGTGGCGACCGTCCCGCCAGGCCTGGTACCCGCCCGCGTACACCCGCGGGCGGCCGTCCTGGCTGGGGTCGAGGTCGAGGAACTCGGAAGCGACGTCGGCGAGCAGCGCGCGGTCGTGGCTGACCAGGGCGACGCCGCCGTCGTGCCCGCGCAGGCGGGCCGTCAGGAAGGCGAGGCCGTCGGCGTCGAGGTGGTTGCCGGGCTCGTCGAGCAGCAGGAAGTCGTGCCGCGCGCCGAGCAGGCAGGCCAGGCGCACGCGGTAGCGCTGCCCGACCGAGAGCGTGCTCAGCTCGCGGGTTCGGTCGGTGCAGGCGGAGAGGGCTTCGAGGGCGACGTCGATGCGGCGCTCGGCGTCCCACGCGTCGAGGCGCGTGGCCGCTTCGAGCGCGGCGGTGTAGCTGTCTTCCTCGAAGTCCGAAGCCGCCGCGTCGAGTGCGCGCAATGCTTCGTGGGAGTCGCGCAGGGCTTCGGTGGTCAGCGTGCCGACGGTTTCGCCGGACCGGAACGGCAGCGCCTGCCGGGCGACGCCGACGGTGCCCGTCCGATGAACGGTGCCGTGGTCGGGTGTCCGCAGCCCGGCGAGGACGTGCAGCAGGGTGGTCTTGCCGCGCCCGTTTTCGCCGACGATCGCCAGCCGGGACCGGGCCGACACGGTGATGGTGACGTCGTGCAGGACGCGGCGGGAACCGAGCGTGACGCCGACGCCTTCCGCGCGCAGGTGGGCGTGTTCGGTCGCAAGGGGGTTCAAGGGTTGCTCCGCAGCTCTGGAGGGAGCCGGGCAGCACAGGAGGGGCCGCCCGGCGATGGCCGGAGCGGCGGGCAGGGAAAGTGTTCGGTGCGCCGCCGCTAGCGGCGGTTGCGCAACCTCGCGAAGACGGCGAAGGAGAACATCATGATCGCGAGGTTAGTGCGGCACGGGAAGGCGGCCAAGCGAATTTCGGCGCAGGCAGAGCCGCGGCCGGGTTGGCGCGCCGGCGAGCCCGGAACCGCGCCGGCCGCGAGCAGCCGGGCAGGGGGCTGCTCGCGGCCGGCACCCCGGGGCCGCGGGGACGTCACACCTTGAAGTTCAACAACTGCTTCACTTCGGCGCTCCGCGACTCGATCACCCGCCGGGCCAAGTCCCGCACCTGCGCGTTGACTCCGCCGCTCGCCGAGTTCTCCGTCTGGGCCAGCTCGACCGCCCCCTGTTGCTGGCCGGTCAGCACGTCCAGGAACTTGCGGGGGAACTCCGCCGCCGGGGCCGTGCGCAGCGCTCCCACCACGTCCGGCGACGTCATCTTCATGCCGCCGTGGCCCGCGTGCGCCTGGGGGTTCATGTCCATCGTCTCGGGCTGGCTCCACGCGCGGAGCCAGTTGCGCATGTCGGTGATCTCGGTCTGCTGGGTCGACTCGATCGCCGCCGCCAGTTCCTTCAACTGCGGTGGCAACGGGTGGTCCGCGGCCAGCCGGACGACCTCGATGCCCTGCTGGTTCTGGGGGATCAGCATCTGCAGGAACATCACGTCGGCCGCGTTGTACGCGGGTGGAGCCGCCGTCGCGCTGCAACCCGTCAGCAGCAGCGCGACAGCGGCGAGCCATACCCTCACTGGCGCTGCCAGAGCGCCGGGGTGTTGGGCGGCTCCCAGCCCGCGATCGCCGTGTGCGGCTGGATGCAGCGGTAGCTCACCCCGTTGTAGGTGACCGTGTCGCCGACCTTGTACGCCGTCCCGGCTGCCCACGTCCCGCTCGAAGGCGGGGTCGTCGGGGTCGTGGTCGGCGGGCGGGTCGTCGTCGGGGGCGGGGTCGTCGTGGTCGGCGGCGGAGTGGTCGTGCCGCCACCGCCGATCTGGAGGTCGACGCAGCTGTAGAACGCGTTGGCCGTGTCGGAGATGTTCCAGATCGCCAGCACCTTGACCCGGCCCGAGTAGCCGGCCAGGTTCACCGTGTGCGAGACGGTCGCCGGGGGCTGCTGGTTGTTGCCCGGGATGTTCGCGACGCGGGTGCCGCCGATGTAGTACTCGTAGCTCGAGGTGGCGTGCCGGGCGGTGAACACCCAGTTGAACGTCACCGTCGTGCCGACCGACTTGGCCGGCCAGGGCTTCGACTCGTCGGCCAGTTCGGCGAACTGCGACAGCCCGGCGTTGCAGCTGCGCAGGCCCTTCGGACCTTCGACGCTCTGGGGTTCGTAGACGATCTGGCCGCAGTTCGGGACCTTCCCGGCCGCGCAGTTGGCCTGCCGGCTGGGCGGGTCGGAGATGTATCCGTGCGCGCTCGCGGTGGTGGCGGGGAGGACGACGACCAGCACCGGGGCGAGCAGGACACCGGCAGCGGCCGCGAAAAGCTTTCTGTTCCAGGTCATTTCGGCTCCTCGAGGGGGAACGCCGTCGTTCCGAGGGGAGGACGAACGAGCACATCCGGGGAAGATGTGGTCTAGACCATAAGTCGATTCGGGCACAACGGTCAACGAACTACCGCCGTTCGGAGAGATCGCTAGCCCGCTCGGCTCAGTGCGAAGGTCGCGCCGGTTGCTGCAGGTGTTCGCCGAAGAACGCCGTCACCCGGCTCCACGCGTCTTCGGACGCCTCGTGGTGGTAGGTGAACCCCACGACCTTGAGCAGCAGGTTCAGCGGCGGCGCGACGTTGACCTTGTTCGCGAACCCGTGGCTCGCACCGTCGTACTCCTTGACGTCGTGCGGGATTTCACGCTCGGTGAGCGCTGTCTCCAGCTTCGCCGCCGCGCCGCGCAGCGAGAAGTCCTTCTTGCCGAAGCTCGCGACGATCGGGCACGCGTCGTCGAGGACCGACAGGTTCTTCGGTAGTTGCCCGTAGTAGGGCGCCGACGCCTCGAAGCCGCGTGACGCCGCGACGAGCGCGAAGCCGCCGCCCATGCAGAAGCCGGCGATGCCGATCCGGCCCGACGAGTCCGGCCGGGCGGCCAGGAGCGCGCGGGACGCCTCGATGTCGTCGAACGTCCGGCCCCGGTTCGCGAACATGTCCGAGAACACGCGACGCACGCAGCGGCGCATCCCGCCGCGCGAGTACAGGTCGGGGCTGAGCGCGAGGTAACCCTCGGCGGCGAAGCGGTCGGTGATGTTCTTCGTGTCCTGGCTCAGCCCGAACGCGTCGTGGATGAGCACCACGCCCGGGTGCGGTCCCCCGCCGGCGGGCTCCGCCAGGTAGCCGCCGATGGTGCCGTCCGAAACCGGAATAGTCATCTCCATATCGGCGACGATAGCGAGAATCGACGCCGGCCGCGTGTCCCTCAGTCCATGGTGAACGGGTCGAAGCGGATGCGTTCGAGCTCGACGCCGGCGGTCAGCAGCTTCGCGATCGTCGCCCGGATCATCTCGGGCGAGCCGGAGACGAGGACGTCGTGGTCCTTCCACGCGCCGCGCTGGGTCACCGCGTGGGCGAGCGTGCCGCGGTCGCCGCCCGGCACCGCGCCCTCCTCGGTGACCGGGGTGACCGTCAGCCACTTCGACACCGCGGTCAGCCGCCGGAGGTCGTCCAGCGCGTAGAGGTCCTCCGGTCTTCGGCCGCCGAAGAACAGGTGCACCGGCGGGTTGCGCTTCCAGTGCGCGAGGTCGTCGAGGATCGAGACGAACGGGGTGACCCCGGTGCCGCCGGCGATCATCAGCAGCCGCTTGCGCGTCGCGGTCGGGCGCACGTTGAGCGCGCCCATCGCCGGCCCGAGCCGCCAGACGTCCCCCGGCTTGGTGTGGTTGACGATGGAGCCGCTGACCCAGCCGCCGGGCACCGCGCGCACGTGGAACGTCATCTGGCCGTCGCCACGCGGCGCGCTCGCCGGGGAGAGGTAACGCCACATCCGCGGCCGCTGCGGCACCTCCACGCTCACGTAGCTGCCGGCCCGGTAGGGCAGCAGCCCTTCGGTCTGCACCCGCACCATCGCGACGTCCCGGGACAGCCGGCGGTGGTCGAGCACCCGCGCCGCCCACGACGCCGGCCCGGTCTCGGCCTGCGCGGCCTCGCGCATGGTCTTGGCGATGAGCCCGTACGCGGTCGTCCACGCGCACTCGACCTCGTGCGTCCACTTCTGCTTGAGGAACCGTTTCAACGCGGCCAGCAGCGCGACCCCGACGGCGTCGTAGTGGCGGGAGACGACGGCGAACTTGCGGTGGTCGCGGCCGAGCTGCCCGAGGAACGTGACCAGGTCGTCGGGCCGGTCGACCATCTGCACGACGTACACCAGCGCGCGCAGCAACCGGCTCCGCTGGTTCGCCATGGTGACCGGGAACAGGTCGCGGCAATCCGGGGCGATCACGAACAACGCGCCGTAGAAGTACTGCGCGAGTTCGTCGGCTTTCGGTTCGATCTCCGCAAAACTTTCACGAATAAGCCGGGCCAGTTCGCGGCCCTCCACCGCCGAAACGGGAACGGCCGGGGGCAACGGGGAGACCTTCAGTGATTCAGCGTTCATCGGGAACGGTTTTCTCCAGTCCTGCAAAGGCTTTTTTCGTGCCGTGTGTGCGGCGTCGCCGTGCGGTGCCGCCCCCGAGGGTTCCCGACTGTAGGCGAATTCCCGTGCAGATGCGCGTGATTCCGCGCGGTCCCGCTCGAACGGAGCAATTTCGCCACACGCGGTCAACCCCGTCTGGCGCAGCGTAAAAACGATCACCCGAAGGTTTTACGCGAAGCGCGTAACAATTCCCGCTGTTCGTTCGATTTGTGCACCGGACGAGTGTGTCCGGCAATTTTTCGCTAGTCGATCGTGAACGGGTCGTACTGGATCTGGCCCAGTGCGCTGCCCGCGACCAGCATGCGCGACACCGTCGCGCGGATCATCGCCGGCGAGCCGGAGACGAGGACGTCGTGGTCCGGCCAGGAGCCGTACCGCGTGATCGCCTCGGCGAGCGTGCCCTGCTCGAAGCCGGGGACGTCACCGCCGCGTTCGACCACCGGCGTCACGGTCAGCCAGGGGTTGACCGACGCGAGCGCGCGCAGCTCCTCGAGGTCGTAGAGGTCCTCGCGGGCCTGCCCGCCGTAGAAGAGGTGCGTCTTCGGGTTCTCGCCCCACAGCGCGAGGTGGTCGAGGATCGACCGCAGCGGCGCGACGCCCGTCCCGCCCGCGACCATCAGGACGCCTCGTGACGCTTCGCGGTCGACCGTCATCCTGCCGAGTGGCGGGCCGAGCCGCCAGACGTCGCCGGGCTGCGTGTGGCTGACGATCGCCCGGGACACCCAGCCGCCGTCGATCGCGCGGACGTGGAACTCGATGCCGCCGTCCTCACGCGGCGCGTTCGCCGGCGAGAGGTAGCGCCACAGCCGCGGCCGCTGCGGGACTTCGACGCTCACGTACTGGCCCGGGTGGTAGGGCACCGGCTGGTCGGGCACCAGCCGGACCAGCGCGAGGTCCCAGGTCAGCCGCCGGTGCTCGACGACGGTGGCCGACCACGACGGCGGGTTCGTGTCGGACGCGGCGGCGTCCTGCATGGCGCGCGCGGCGATGGTGAACGCCTCGGCCCACGCGCGCTCGACCTCGGGCGTCCACTCCCGGCCGAGGTGGTTCTTCAGCGACGCGAGCAGCGCCGTTCCGACGGCCTCGTAATGACGCGGGACCACGCCGAACTTGCGGTGGTCGCGCCCCAGCTGCCGCAGGAACGGCGCGAGGTCGTCGGGCCGGTCGACCATCTGCACGATGTGCACCAGCGCGCGCACCAGCCGGCCGCGCTGGATCTCCATGTTGATCGGGAAGAAGTCGCGCGTGGTCGGCGCGAGGGTGAACAGCATCCCGTAGAAGAACTGGGAGATTTCGGCGATGTAGGGCTCCGACTTGGCCCAGCTGTCCCGGATGAGCCGGACCATCGCGGTGACGGCCGCGGGGGCCTCACGCGGGGCCGAAGACCTGGGGAACGGGCTGACCGAGTCGGCGGTCATGGGTTGCGGCCGCCTCCTGGATCTCTAGCCACTGCTGCACCTCAATCACTCGACCGCGCCGCGCGCGCGGTCCGTCCGCAGGGTAGCCGCCGGGCGCCCTTTTGCCCGCATTGTTGCTCCGACCGGGTGTATTGCGGCCGGTGACGGCGTGGGCGACCTCACCGGGCCGATCCTTGCTCGCGCAAGCGATGCGCAATAAACTTGTATGGCACAAGTAATGGCGGGAGGGCCAGATGGGCTTCGACGACACCGACGACGACGTCCGGGTCGAGCTCATGCGTGAGCTGAAGACCGCGTCGCAGCTCCAGCACGCCTGGATCATGCAGGCCTGGCAGGACCAGCCGGGGCTGCACCCCGCGGCCGCGATGCTGCTGTCGGACCTGGCGAAGAACGGCGAAGCCAGGCCGTCCGAGCTGGCCAAGCGCCGGTTCGTCGACCTCTCGGTGGTCAGCAGGCAGATCACGCAGCTGTCCGCCGCCGGGCTGGTGGACCGCCGGCCCGCACCCGAAGACGGCCGCGCGTCCCTGGTGAGCGTGTCCGAGAAGGGGCGCGCCGAGCTCGCCCGCTGGCGGGTCAACTACCTCGAGTTCATGGAGAAGGCCCTCGGCGGCTGGGACGACGAGCGCGTCACCGACCTCACCGGGCGGCTCGCCGAGATGAACGCCGACCTCCGGCGGGCCCTCGGCAGTGCGGCCTGCCTGGCCGACACGAACAAGTGACGTAGTGCTCGCGCAGGCGCACCGGCAGTTGCATTTCGCACGCCGGAATGTCTCCGTTCGGTCCTGACCCGGCGGCGGGCCCCGGGGTTAACGTCGGAAGGTGACGCGTAGCCGGGTCGCACTGCTGTGCGCGCTGGGGATCGACAACTTCGGCTCAGGTCTGTTCCTCCCGTTGGCGCTGGTCTACGTGACGCAAGTGGTCGGTGTGCCGCTCGCGGTGGCGGGCACGGCCGTCACGCTCGGCACGATCGGCGGGCTGGTCGTGCCGCCGCTGGCCGGCCGGCTCGTCGACCGCGTCGGACCACGGACCGTGGTCATCGGCGCGCAACTGCTGCAGGCCGCCGGAGCGGGCGCGTACCTGCTCGCCGACGCCGCCGGGCCGGTCGTGGCCGCCGCGGTGCTGCTCGCCACCGGGCAGCAGCTCTTCTACAGCTGCCTGTTCGTGTTCATCGCCGACGTCGCGGGTGACGTCCCGAAGGATCGGCCGTTCGCCGAGGTGGGGATGGTGCGGGCCGGCTGCTTCGGCCTCGGTGGGCTCGTCGCGGGCGCGCTGCTGACCTGGCTCGGGGCGGTCGGGTACCGGATCGCGCTCGTCCTCGACGTCGTGACGTTCTTCGTGGCCGCTTCGATCCTCGCTCTGTTCGTCCGGCTCGCGCGGCCGCACAAGCCGCAAAGCGAACGATCGGTCAAGGTCCTGCGCGACCGGCCGTACCTCGCGTTGATCCTCTTCAGCGGGCTCTTCGGGCTCTCGCTCGACTTCTTCCTCATCGGGACGCCGGTGTTCGTGCTCGACCGGCTGCACGGCCCGGCCTGGCTGCCCGGCGCGATCCTCGCCCTGCTGACCGTGCTGACCAGCGTCGGTGGCACGCTCGCGCTGCGGCTCACCGCCCGGCTGACCCGGATCGCGGCGATGCGCGCGGGCTCGGCGCTGTTCGCCGCGTGGTGCCTGGTCAGCCTCGGCGTGCTGCTCGTGCCGGACGGCTGGCAGGTGGCGTACCTGCTGGTCGCGACGCTCATCTTCGCCGCCGGCGACCTGGTCTTCGGCCCGCGTTCGGGGGCGCTCGCCGAAGCCGCGGCACCTCCGGTGGCCCGCGGCCGTTATCTGGCTGCGTACCAGTACGCGTTCACCATGGCGCAGGTCCTCGCGCCCGTCGTGGTGGCGTTGTTCTCGGTCGCCGACTGGTTACCCTGGGTGCTGGTCGGGGCGTGCGCCGGTCTCGCCGTCGCCGGGCTCGGGATGCTCGGCTCGCGGTTGCCGGCGGGTGCCGTCGCACCCGGTCAGAGTTGAGCGGAACAGACTCAAGTTTTCGTGCGTTAAGGATAGTGTCAGGTCTCGGTCAGGCCTGTCACCTGGACTTTTGATGTATCGAGCATGAGGTGAGGGATGGACGCTTTCAACCCGACCACGAAGACCCAGCAGGCGATCTCGTCCGCGGCGCAGGCGGCCACCATGGCCGGCAACCCGCACGTGTCGGCCGCCCACCTGCTGGGCGCCCTGCTGGCGCAGGGTGAGGGGCTGACCGCACCGCTGCTGACCGCGGTCGGGGCCGACCCGGGGGTGGTGCACAAGGAGCTCGAACCGCTGATCGCGGCGCTGCCGTCGGCGACCGGCGCGACGGTGTCGAGCCCGCAGTTCGACACCTTCGCCGTCAAGTCGCTGACGCGTGCGCAGAAGCTGGCCACCGAGCTGGGCGACGAGTACGTCTCGACCGAGCACCTGCTCGTCGGGCTCGCGACCGAAGGCGGCCAGGTGGCCGACCTGCTCAAGCGCCACGGCGCGACGCCGGACGCGCTGCAGGAGGCGTTCGTCAAGGTCCGCGGCTCCGCCCGGATCACCAGCGAGGACCCGGAGAGCACGTTCAAGGCGCTGGAGAAGTACGGCGTCGACCTGACCGACCGTGCCCGCGCCGGCGAGCTCGACCCGGTCATCGGGCGCGACACCGAGATCCGCCGCGTCGTGCAGGTGCTGTCGCGGCGCACGAAGAACAACCCGGTCCTGATCGGCGAGCCGGGCGTAGGCAAGACGGCCATCGTCGAAGGCCTGGCCCAGCGCATCGTCGCCGGGGACGTGCCCGAGTCGCTGCGCGGCAAGCGCGTCGTCGCCCTCGACCTCGGGTCGATGGTGGCCGGCGCGAAGTTCCGCGGCGAGTTCGAGGAGCGGTTGAAGGCCGTGCTCAAGGAGATCACCGACTCCGCGGGCGAGGTCGTCACGTTCATCGACGAGCTGCACACGATCGTCGGCGCCGGCGCGACCGGCGAGGGTGCGATGGACGCGGGCAACATGATCAAGCCGATGCTCGCCCGTGGCGAGCTGCGGATGGTCGGCGCGACCACGCTCGACGAGTACCGCCAGCACATCGAGAAGGACGCCGCCCTGGAGCGGCGCTTCCAGCAGGTGCTCGTCGGCGAGCCGTCGCCGGAGGACACCATCGCGATCCTGCGCGGGCTGAAGGAGCGTTACGAGGTCCACCACGGTGTCCGGATCACGGACGCCGCGCTGGTCGCCGCCGCGACGCTGTCCGACCGCTACATCACCGCGCGCTTCCTGCCGGACAAGGCCATCGACCTCGTCGACGAGGCCGCGTCCAAGCTGCGCATGGAGATCGACTCGCGGCCGGTGGAGATCGACGAGGTCGAGCGCGCGGTGCGTCGCCTCGAGATCGAGGAGATGGCGCTCGCGAAGGAGAGCGACGCCGCTTCTCGCGACCGGCTGGCCGCGTTGCGCGCGGAGCTGGCGGAGAAGCGCGAGACGCTGACCGCGTTGACCGCGCGCTGGCAGAACGAGAAGGGCTCGATCGAGAAGGTCCGCGAGCTCAAGGAGCAGCTGGAGCAGCTGCGCGGCGAGTCCGAACGCGCCGAGCGCGACGGCGACCTCGGCAAGGCCGCCGAGCTGCGCTACGGCCGGATCCCGGCGCTGGAGAAGGAGTTCGAAGCGGCCACCGCGGCGAGCGAGGTCAGCCAGCAGAACGTGATGCTCAAGGAAGAGGTCGGCGCGGACGACGTCGCCGACGTCGTGAGCGCGTGGACCGGCATTCCGGCCGGCCGGCTGCTCGAGGGTGAGACCGGCAAGCTGCTCCGGATGGAGGAGGAGCTGGGCCGGCGCGTCATCGGACAGGCCGAAGCCGTGCAGGTCGTCGCGGACGCGGTGCGCCGCAGCCGGGCCGGCGTCGCCGACCCCGACCGCCCGACCGGCTCGTTCCTGTTCCTCGGCCCGACCGGTGTCGGCAAGACCGAGCTGGCCAAGGCGCTGGCGGAGTTCCTGTTCGACGACGAGCGCGCGATGCAGCGCATCGACATGAGCGAGTACGCCGAGAAGCACTCGGTGGCGCGCCTGGTCGGGGCCCCGCCGGGCTACGTCGGGTACGACCAGGGCGGCCAGCTGACCGAGGCCGTCCGGCGGCGCCCGTACTCGGTGGTCCTGCTCGACGAGGTGGAGAAGGCGCACCCGGACGTCTTCGACGTGCTGCTGCAGGTCCTCGACGACGGGCGGCTGACCGACGGCCAGGGCCGGACGGTGGACTTCCGCAACACCATCCTGATCCTGACCTCGAACCTCGGTTCGCAGGCCATCGCCGACCCGTCGCTCGACGAGCGGCAGCGGCGGGACGCGGTGCTGAACGTGGTCCAGCGGCAGTTCAAGCCGGAGTTCCTCAACCGGCTCGACGACATCGTCGTGTTCCACTCGCTCGGCACCGAGCAGCTGACGTCCATTGTGGACATCCAGGTGGCCCGGCTGGCCGCGCGGCTGGCCCAGCGCCGGCTGAACCTGGACGTGACGGACGGCGCCCGCGAGTGGCTGGCGCTGAACGGCTTCGACCCGATCTACGGCGCCCGCCCGCTGCGGCGGCTGGTCCAGTCGGCGATCGGCGACAAGCTGGCGAAGGAGCTGCTGTCCGGCGAAATCCGGGACGGCGACACCGTGCGCGTCGACATCCCGGAGCTGGAGGCGGGCGACTCGCTGACCGTCGAGCGCGTCTGACCCGGGTCCGTGGAGGCCATCACGAGTTCCTCGTGGTGGCCTTCACGGCGTTCCTGGGCGTCCACAGTAGAGATTTGTCGACAGGGTCGCGGAGAAATGGTCCGAACGGGCCCGGCGACACGGGTACCGGCGATCATCTCTTCGGCCTAGCAGGCGATACCCTGCACGTCGTGGGTATTCCGGCGTGGATCTGGTTCGTCATCGCGGCCGTCGCCCTGGTGGCGGGCCTCGGGCTGCTCGCTGCCGATCGGGCGAAGGAGGGCTCGCGCAACCGCGAGCGCATGCGCTGGGCCCAGTTGCGCGGCTGGCAGTTCGTCGAAGAGGACGAACGGCTGCCGCAGCAGTGGTCCAACGGTGCGATCGGTTACTTCGGCGCGGACGCCGCCGTGAACGTCGTCGCGGGCTCGACCTTCACCTCCGACGGCCGCCGCCCGGTGTTCATCTTCGACATCGAGTCCGAGGGGCAGATCCCGGCCGTCGTCGTCGCCGTGCGCTGCAACAAGAAGCACCGGATCCCGATCGAGATGTGGCTGTCCAGCGTGCCGTTCCAGCGCGCCGACATGCCCGAGATGCTCGGCCCGATCGGCTCGCGCTACGCCTTCGCGGACGACGCCGACGGCGCCCGCGCGGTCATCACCCAGGAGCTCGTCGACGCCGCGGACCAGCTCGGCGGGGACGTCGGCGTGGCGTGGCTCGAGGCCGAGTGGGTGCTCGCCAGCGTCGTCCCGACCGCCGGGCCGTCCCGGCTCGAGCGGCTGCTGCGCGACCTCGGCGAGATCGCGGACATCGTCGACCCGTTCGACGAGGACTACGACGCGGGCCGCCACCAGGCGAGCGCACCGATCCCGACCATCGGCGGCAACCCGCCGACCCCCGCCGCCGGGACGCCGATCCCGCTGCCGGCCGAGCCGCCGGCGCCGCAGGACTAGAGCACTCGCTGGTCGAGCACGCTGGCCGTCAGCGTGCCGCGCAACGACGTCGTCCCGCCCTGGACGTGGACGACGTGGTCGACCCCGAGGTCGCCGCTGAAGGACCCCGCCGTCGTCTTGACCAGCCCGGACGCCGGGCCGAGCTGACCGCCGAGCTCGTGCGTCTGGCCGGCTTCGAGGTCGCCCGCGAAGCTGCCGATCGCGTGCACCTCCGACGTCGTGCCGACCGCGCCCAGGCGGCCGAGGTCCACGGCCTGCCCCGACGACCGCCGCAGGGCGGCCCCGCCCGTGAGGTCGCCGGTGAACAGCCCCGCGTCGAGCTGCTCGGCGTTCTCGCTCAGGACGTCGACCCCGTTGCCCAGCCAGACGCCGTGGCGCGCGCGCTCGACGGCACCCGCGCGGTCGCCCCGGGTGGCGACGGCCTCCGTGCGGTCGGCCGCGAGCCGGACGTCGCCGAGCTGCTTGCCGACGAAGTCGCGGCGGCTCGCCGAGAGCGTGTCGCCGTCGTTGTCGAGCGTGGTGGAGTGCCGGTGCTCGAGGGGCAGGGCCAGGTCGGCCGGGGCCGCGAACGCCGTCGCGGGGGCCGCGAACAGGAGGGCCACGGGCGCGGCGACCTTGGGCAGGTAGCCGCTCTTGCGCCTGCTGTGCTTACCCATGCGCGGGACGATAACCCGGGCTCGAAACGGCTGCACCCGGAGCCCCTGACCTGTGGGTATCGTTCACTCACATGACCACCACCGCTCTCATCACCGGCGCCACCGCGGGCATCGGCGCGCAGTTCGCGCGCACGCTCGCCGCCGAGAAGTACGACCTCGTGCTCGTCGCGCGCGACACCGCGCGGCTGGAGGCCTACGCCGCTGAGCTGCGGGAACAGCACGGGGTCGCCGTCGAGGTGCTGCCCGCCGACCTGTCCGAAGTGGACGGTCGGACGGCCGTCGAGGAGCGGCTCGCCGCCGGGCCGGTCGACCTGCTGGTGAACAACGCCGGGTTCGGGCTGAACGGCGACTTCTGGACCATCCCGCCGGACGCGCTGCAGCGCCAGCTCGACGTCAACGTCACGGCCGTGCTGCGGCTGACCCGGGCCGTGCTGCCCGGCATGATCGAGCGCGGCCACGGCGAGATCATCCAGGTCAGCAGCGTGGCGGGGTTCTTCAGCGGCCGCGGTTCGACCTACACGGCCAGCAAGAACTGGGTCACGTCGTTCACCGAAGGCATCGCCGCGTCGTTGCCCGCCGGTGTCCGGATGATGGCGCTCTGCCCCGGTTTCACCGCGACGGAGTTCCACCAGCGGGCCGGGATTGGGAAACCAGGTCCGAAAATCGCCTGGCTGGGTGTCGAACAGGTGGTCGGCGAGGCGCTCGCGGACCTGCGCCGCGGCAAGGTGATCTCGGTGCCGAGCCTGCAGTACAAGGCCGTCGTCGCGATCGGCGGGCTCCTGCCGCGCGCGGTGCTGCGCCGGATCAGCGGCGGCTTCGGCGGCAAAGGCCGTACCTGAGGCGTAGCTTTCACGTGAAAGCGGCGACCTGGGCGCGTAGCTTTCACGTGAAAGCTCCGGAGTAGGGCTGTCCCTACCCCGAAGACGCGCGTGCGCACCAGGGTGATCCGGGGGCTGCCTCAATAGCGTTTTCCGCATGACGAATGAGGCGGTTCGGCTCGAGGCCGTGCGCAAGGAATACGGCGGCGTGGTCGCGCTGGACGGGGTCTCGATCTCGTTCCCGCGTGGCGGGTTCACGGCGGTGATGGGCCCGTCCGGGTCGGGCAAGAGCACCTTCCTGCACTGCGCGGCCGGGCTCGACCGGCCGACGTCGGGCCGGGTCGTGCTCGACGGCCAGGACCTCGACGGCAAGAACGAGACGTACCTGACGAAGCTGCGGCGCGATCGCGTCGGCTTCGTCTTCCAGGCGTTCAACCTGCTCCCGGCGCTGACGGTCGAGCAGAACGTCGTGCTGCCGCTGCAGCTGGCCGGCAAGCGCCCGGACAAGCGGCTCGTGGCGCGGATCCTCGCGCACGTCGGCCTCGACGGGCGCCGCAAGCACCTGCCCGGCCAGCTCTCCGGCGGCCAGGCGCAGCGCGTCGCGATCGCGCGGGCGCTGGTCACCGACCCGGCCGTGCTCTTCGCGGACGAGCCGACCGGCGCGCTCGACACCCGCACGGCCGCGGACGTCCTCGCCCTGCTGCGCGACTCGGTTCGGTCGTCCGGCCAGACGGTGATCATGGTGACGCACGACCCGGTCGCCGCGTCCTACGCCGACCAGGTCGTGTTCCTGGCCGACGGCCGGATCGCCGGCCGGCTGGACCGGCCGACCGCGGAAGCCGTCGCCGAGCGGATGACCCACCTGGGCGCGTGGGACCGGGTGGCGGCCTGATGTTCACGCTCGCGATGCGGACGCTGCGCCTGCGCAAGGGCGGCTTCCTGGCGACGTTCGTCGCCGTGTTCTTCGGCGCGCTGATCGTCTCGGCGTGCGGTGGCCTGATGGAAACCGGCATCCGGTCCGACACGCCGGTGCAGCGGCTGGCCGCGGCGCCGATCGTCGTCGGCGGACAGCAAACGCTTGCGGTGCCCGAAGACGACCCGGCGACGCTCGACCCCGAGGACAAGCACAAGTACAAGAACGCGACGCTGCCCGAGCGCGTCCGGGTGGACGCGGCGCTGGCCGACCGCCTGCGCGCGGTCCCCGGCGTCACGAGCGTCGTCGGCGAAGTCAGCTTCCCGGCGCAGCTCGGCGCGGCGAGCGCGCTCGGGCACGCGTGGGACTCCGCCGCGCTGACGCCGTACGCGTTGACCGGCGAAGCGCCGAAGCCGGGTGAAGTGGTCGTTGACGCCGACATGGGGATCGCCGTCGGGACCACTCTGCCCGTCGCGGCGCACGGGACCGTCGGCCAGTACCGCGTGTCCGGCGTCGCGAAGGCGCCCCAGTCCATGCGGGACCCGGCGCTGTTCTTCGCGGCTTCCGACGCGGAGAGGCTGTCGGGGCACCCCGGGCAGTTCGACGCGATCGGCGTCTTCGGCGGGGACGCGGCCGCGGTGTCGGCGGTCGTCGGCGACGCCGGGGTCGTGACGACCGGCGCCGACCGCGGTGCCCTGGAGTTCCCGGAGGTGGCCAAGAGCGGCGAGAACCTGATCGTGCTCGCCGCCGTCTCGGGCGGGTTGTCGGCGATGGTCATGGTGTTCGTCGTCGCCGGCACGCTCACGCTGTCGACCCAGCAGCGCCAGCGCGAACTCGCGCTGCTGCGCGCGATCGGCACGACCCCGCGGCAGTTGCGGCGGCTGGTGCTCGGGGAGGCGCTCGTCGTCGGGCTGCTCGCGGTCGCCGTCGCGATCGTGCTCGGGCCGGTGCTCGGGAACTGGCTGTTCGACCAGCTCGCGGCCAACCACGTCGTGCCGGACGTGCTGCGGTTCGGGCAGGGCTGGATCCCGGCGATCGTCGCCGCGGGCGCGTCGCTGCTGGCCGTCTTCGCCGCGTCCTTCGTGGCCGGACGGCGGGCTTCGAAGGTCCGTCCGACCGAGGCACTCGCCGAAGCCGCCGTCGAACGGCGCTGGCTGACGCCGATCCGGCTGATCACCGCGATCCTGTGCTTCGCGGGCGGGACGGCGCTGGCGATCGTCACGGTCGCCGTCATGACCGGTCCGGTCGCGGCCAGCACGGCCGGCCCGGCGGTGATGCTGTGGGCGTTCGGCCTGGCGGCGCTCAGCCCGGGCGTCACCAAGGTGATGGCGGTGCTGCTGCGCTGGCCGGTGCAGGCGTTGAGCGGCGTCACCGGCCGGGTCGCGCTGCGCAACACCCGCGTCGGCGCGGTGCGGACGGCGGGCGCGGTCACCCCGATCATGCTCGCGGTCGGCATCGCGACCGCCAACATCTACCTGCAGACGACCCAGGAAGCCGTGTCGAACCAGGCGTACACCGAAGACCTGCGCGCGGACGCCGTCGTGGCCGGCCCCGGTGGCCTGGACCCGTCGGTGCTGGGCCGGGTGCGTGCGACGCCGGGGGTCGCGAGTGCCTCGGAGTACGTCTCGAGCACGGTGTTCATCGAGAAGCCGTTCGACTCGAACCACGACGAAGACGGCTGGACCGCGCAGGGTGTCAGCGAGCTGACCGGGAACGCGATCGAGGTGCCGGACACGCTCGGCCACCACGTCGGCGACACGCTGTCGCTGCGGCTCGGCGACGGCTCGCCGGTGGACGTGCGGGTGTCCGCCGTCGTGAAGCAGCGGGCCGGGTTCGAGAAGCTCGTGCTGCCGGCCGGGCTGCTCGCCCCGCACACGACGGCCGGCCTCGCGCCGCAGCTGCTGGTGCGCGCGGCCGACGGCGTCGACAGTGCGACGCTGACTGCGCGGCTTCGCGAGGCGACCGCGGGATTACCGGTCTCCATCGGTGATCGGGACGCGCTGATCGCGGCGCACGCGAAGGGCAACGAGGTCGGCGCGTGGGTCAACTACCTGCTCGTCGGGATGATCATCGCGTACACGGTGATCTCGGTGGTGAACACGCTGGTGATGGCGACATCGCGGCGGCGGCGCGAGTTCGGGCTGCAGCGGCTGAGCGGGTTCACCCGCGGCCAGGTGCTGCGGATGGCCGGCGTCGAAGGCGGGCTGATCGCGACCATCGCGGTGCTGCTCGGGACGCTCGTCGCGGCGGGTTCGATCGTGCCCTTCTGCCTGGTGGTCAGCGGATCACCGCTCCCGTCCGGGCCGCTCGCGATCTACCTGGTGGTGCTCGCGATCGCCGTGGTGCTCTCGCTCGTCGCGATCCTGGTCCCGGCCTGGGCGGCGACGCGCGGGCGTGCGGTCGACGCCACATCCATCGGGGAGTGAGGCGGCGCGTGTGTAAGACTCTCGGCCGTGGCGAACCCCGGGTTGGATCAAGCGGCGAAACTCGAACTGGCCAGGCTGGTCACCGATCTTTCCGTGGTGCACGGAAAAGTGACCCTGGCCTCGGGCAAGGAAGCCGACTACTACATCGATCTCCGGCGCGCGACGCTGCACCACGCGGCCGCGCCGCTGATCGGCAAGCTGCTGCGCCAGCTGACGGCGGACTGGGACTACGTGGCGGCCGGCGGCCTGACCCTCGGCGCCGACCCGGTCGCGCTGGCGATGCTCCACTCCGCGGCGACGGACGGGGTCGTGCTGGACGCGTTCGTCGTCCGCAAGTCCGTCAAGGAACACGGCATGCAGCGCCGCATCGAGGGCATGGAGGTCCGCGGCCAGCGCGTGCTGGCGGTGGAGGACACCTCGACGACGGGCGGCAGCGTGCTGGAGGCGGTCGCGGCCCTGCGTGAAGCGGGCGCGAACGTGATCGGCGTGGTGACGGTGGTCGACCGCGACACCGGGGCGCGGGAGGCCATCGAGAAGGAAGGCCTGGAGTACCGGTACGTCCTGGGCAAGGACGACCTCGGCCTGGACTGACGCTCCGGGCCGGGGACCCGCGCGTCCCCGGCCCGCGCGGCTCAGTTCTTGAACAGGTCCTTCGCGGCGTCCTTCACGTTCTCGACCGCGCCCTTCAGGCCGGCCTTCGCCTGGTCAGCCTGGCCTTCCGCCTTCAGCTGCTCGTCGCCGGTGGCGGCCCCTGCCGTCTCCTTCGCCTTGCCGCCCAGCTCCCCGGCCTTGTTGCTGATCTTGTCGCCCAGCGACATCGCGCACCTCCCGTTCCGGCGGCGCCCCCGGCGGGCACCCTGGTACCGGAAGGACCACCGGGGCGCGTGATCGTCACGGAGTCGCCGCGGTGACCCGGGTCACCGACAATCACCCCGTGACGTTTTCCGCCCGCCGGTGTCCTCCTCCCGAGGAGGTGCCGTGACGACCACCGCAACGCCGCTCGACGATGCGACTCTCGTCGGGCGCGCCAAGGACGGCGATGTCCGGGCCTACGAACAGCTCGTGCTGCGCTACCAGGGCCCGATGTTCCGGCTCGCCGTGAAGATGCTCGCGCACCGCGGCGACGCCGAGGACGTCGTGCAGGAGGTGTTCCTCAACGCCTGGCGCAAGCTCGGCCAGCTCGGGGACGACGCCGCGTTCGTCGGGTGGCTCTACCGGGCCACCACGAACCGCTGCCTCAACACGATCCGCGCGCGCAAGCCGCAGGCCGACGTCGACCTCGACACCGCCGAGTCGCCGCGGGCGGACCTGCAGCCGGAGCGGGCGGCGCAGGTGAGCGGGCAGCTCGCGGCGTTGAACGCCGCACTGGAACAGCTGACGCCCGAACAACGCGCGTGCTGGCTGCTCCGGGAAGTGCACGGCCGGTCCTACGAAGAGATCGGCGAAGTCGTCGGCGCGAACGCGACCGCGGTGCGCGGCCGGATCGCGCGGGCCCGAGCCCAGCTGGCGGAGGTGATGAAGCCATGGCGATGACGGACTACGAACTGCCCTGCGAACGCGATGTCGAGCAGGTGTGGGAGCGGCTCGACGCGGTCGGCGCCGGGCTGGCCGACGAGCACGAGCTGACCTGCCCGCACTGCCGGGCCGCGCGGGAAAGCCTGCTGGCGCTGCGGGAAGCGACGTCGGAACTGGTGGCCGAGGACGACGTGCCGCCCGCCCTGTTCGGCCGGATCATGTCCGCCGTGCGGGCCGAGGTGCGGCGCGGCTCGATGGTGGCGCTGCCGACCCCGGAACCGGGGTTCGTCGAGATCAGCGAGCAGGCCGTCGCGGCCGTGTTGCGGTACGCGGCGGACACGGTCGACGGCGTCCGGGCGCGGCGCTGCCGGATCCGCCCGCTCGACGAGGGCGGGGTCGAAGTCGAACTCACCCTCGCGGTGAGTCTCCGGAACGCTACCGGTGGTGCAGCGTTGGCGCTGGTGCGGGAGCGGGTGAGCGCGGCGGCCGCGGCCCGGGTCGGGCTGACGCTGGCGAAGCTCGACCTGCTGGTTGATGACATTTTTGAAGAGGACGCTGTTGAGGGGCCAGGGGAATGAACGTCGAGTACGTGATCGCCGATCCGGTGATCGCCAGCGTGGCGGCGAAGGCGGCGATCACGACACCCGGCGTCGTGCGGCTCGAACCGGGCCTGCGCGGCCTGGTGACGGCGTGGACGCGCGCCGCCCGCCAGCGCTGGAAGGGGCTCGACCCCGCGCCGGCCGACGGCGTCCGGGTCCGCACCGCCGACGGCCGGCTGACCGTCGAGGTCGACCTGGTGACGGCGGCGGCCGACCAGGCCGCGGCGGTGGGCCGGGCGGTGCAGCGCTCGGTCGGCCGGTTCGTGGCCGAGCAGACCGGCCTGGCCGTCGACGGCGTTTCGGTGTCCATCCTGGACATCGAGCCCCGGTGACCGGCGCCGAAGCCGTCGAGAAGATCGTCGGCGCCCTCGAAACCGTGGCCGGCCTCCGTCCGGCGACCTCGATCGCCCCCGAGACGACGTGGCTGCCGGTCGACTGGGCCGGACAGGCCGTCGACCTCTCGGCCGACGTCGTCCAGATCCGGCTCATCGCCACGCGGCTGCCGATCCCGCCGCTGCTGGAGCAGGCCGCGGCGGCGGTGCGTCCGGTGCTGGCCGGCACGGAGTGGGAAGGCGCGCGGCTGCGCCTGGTCGTCACCGACCTCGACGGCGCGGCCTTCGGGAGACCCACGTCACAGTGATCACCTCCCGCCCCCGGGGTCCTTGCCTACGAAGGATCGAGGACGTTTCAGGGAGGATCACGATGACCGCGACGGCCGAGAAAACCGAGACCACTGCCCTCGTCACCAAGCAGGGCACCACGACCATCGCCGACACCGTCGTGCAGAAGATCGCCGGGCTCGCCGCGCGCGAGGTCAGCGGCGTGCACGACCTCGGCGGCGGCGCCGCGCGGGCGTTCGGCGCTCTGCGCGACCGCATCCCGGGCGCGTCGGCCAGTGCCGGCCAGGGCGTCTCGGTCGAGGTCGGCGAGAAGCAGGCCGCGGTCGACCTGCAGATCCTCGTCGAATACGGCGTCGCCATCGCCGACCTCGCGCGGTCGGTGCGCCGCAACGTCGTCACCTCGATCGAGCAGATGACCGGGCTGCAGGTCGTCGAGGTGAACATCAACGTCAACGACGTCCACCTGCCCGGCGACGACGAGCCCGCGCCGGCCGACCGGGTCAGCTGATCCGGCGTACCGTCGAAGTGTGGAAGAGCCGTCGAAGCCCGACGAGCCGCCGGACCGGCCCGGGCACCAGCCGCCATGGAAGAAGCCGCATCCCTACCCCCGCGAGGAGCCGACGCAGTACCCCGCGAAGCGCCCGCCGGAGTTCCCACCGGGTGTAACGCCTCCGTCACCGCCCAGGTGAATGGGTTGCTCCGCTGGGTTAAACATCACACAGCCGGGCACTCTCAGGGGCGGCCGAACTCGATCAGCGGAGTAAAGTCGCTGGTAGGGGGTTCGGTGAAGGGGGCGTGTGGTGGCGAAGTTCCTGGCGGACGTGACGGTCGCGGTACACATCCTGGCCCTGCTGCTCATCGGTTTCGGCGGTTTCGTCGCCTGGCGCTGGCCCAAGCTGATCTTCGTGCACCTGCTGGGCGTGGCCTGGGGCGTGCTGGTCAACGTGGCGCCGGTGCCGTGCCCGTTCACCGCGCTGGAGAACTACTTCCGCCACCAGCAGGGCCTCGGTGACCTGCCCGGCGGGTTCAACGCCTACTACCTCTACGACACGGTGTTCCCGCGGGCGTGGCTGCCGGTGATCGGGGTCGTCGCGATCGCGGTGGTCGTCTACTCCTACGTCGGCGTCTACCACCGCTGGCGCCACCGCGACCACAGCGAGGACGCCCGGACGCACCGGGTCCGGCTGGGCTAGGCGACAATCGGGAGGTGAGCACCTCCCCGGACGCCGGACCCACCGAGTGGGTGAGCCGCGAAGAGGTCGGCGTCGGCCCGTGGCCCGGTGACTGGCCGTCGGACGAGCGGTACGACCCGGACCTGCTGCGCGACGGCGACCGCCGCAACGTCGTGGACGCCTACCGCTACTGGCGCCGCGAGGCGATCGTGTCCGATGTGGACGCTCGTCGGCACCCGTTCCACGTCGCCATCGAGAACTTCCAGCACGACCACAACATCGGCACGGTCGTCCGCACGGCGAACGCCTTCGCGGCGGCGGAGGTCCACATCGTCGGCCGCCGCCGCTGGAACCGCCGCGGCGCGATGGTGACCGACCGCTACCAGCACCTGCGTCACCACGACGACGTCTCCGGGCTGGTGTCCTTCGCCGCGGAAAACGGCCTCGCCGTTGTGGCGGTGGACAACACCCCCGGTTCGCAGCCGGTCGAGACGGCGGAAATCCCGCGCGAGTGCGTCCTGGTGTTCGGCCAGGAGGGTCCGGGGTTGTCCGAGGCGACGCGGGAAGCGGCGGTGCTCGCGGTGTCGATCGCCCAGTTCGGGACGACCCGGTCGATCAACGCGGGCGTCGCGGCCGGGATCGTCATGCACGCCTGGGTCCGGCAGCACGCCGACTTGTCGGCCGCCTGGTAGTCACAACCCCCAGCCCCACCGCAGCTGCACCACGCCGGACGCGTTGTTCGTGGCCAGGCCGCTGCCGCTCTGCCGCGTGATCGAGTACGTGTCGCCGGACCGCAGGCCGGGCCAGTACACGACACCCAGCTGCCGCGACCGCGCGAGATCGGTGGTGGCGGCGAAGTACGCGGTGAAGTTGTTGCCGTCCTGGTGGCCCGCGGAGTAGTCGAGCCCGGTCGTCATCGGGGCGCCGGCTTCGTCGATGATCGTGCGCGAGGAGTACGAACCGAGCCGGCTGCTCAGGTTCGCCGTCCACGCCGCGCGCGTGGTGTCCGAGGCCCAGAAGCCGTAGAAGTGCAGTGACAGCAGCGTTCCGCTCAACGCGCTCGCCGCGCCGACACCGGTGACGTTGTCGTTGTAGCCGGTGCCGCTGATCAGGACCCGGCCGCGGGGGATGGCCGAGTGCCGCGACAGCCAGGTCGAGCAGAGTGACACCCACGCGTTCAGGCTGTAGCCGAACGGCTCGTTCATCGGCTCGAAGTAGACGTTGCCGTTGCCGCCGTAGTCGGCGGTGACCTTGTCCCACATGGTGTTCCACGCGGTGGCGTCGTCGACGAACCCGTCCTTGTTCGCTTCCCAGTACCCGAAGACGACCTTCATCCCGTGGGCCAGCGCCGAATCGGCGGCGCCCTTGTACCGCGCCCACCAGTCCGAGTTCACGCTTTGCGGGTTGATCGGCAGCCGCACGGTGTTCGCGCCGAGCTGTTGCTGGAAGCCGGTGATGATGCCGTCGGCCTTGGTGCGGACGACGTCGTAGCTGTCGCCCGCGGTGAGACCGGTCGGGATGACCCAGCCGTCGACGTAGTTGTCGCGGGCGTCGGCCCAGTTCACGCCGCGGAACGCGCTCGTCGCGGCAGCCGCCGGCGAGACGGTGAGCAGGGGCGCGATGAGCACGACGGGCAGGAGGACACGCAGGCAGCGACGAAGAAAGGTCATGCGAACTCCGATGTCCGATGATCGATGTTCACGTCAACATGCCTGGCCGAGAATCCTCTCGGACCGGGTCCCGTGTCAAGCGTCAGGCGGGGGCGACCTCGACCGGGATGCCGTTCAGCACCGACGTCCCCGACGGCACGTCGAGCAGCGTCTCGTCCGCGACGAGGTTCGAGTTGACCCCCGGGTTCGCGCTCGCGACGCGGGTCCGCGCGCCGGCGGCGTCGTGGCCCCAGCCGTGCGGGATGCTGACCACACCCGGCCGGACCTCGTCCGTCACCTCGACCGGCACCTCCAGCTTGCCCGCGCGGGAGGTCACCGACGCCAGCCCGCCGTCGGTGAGGCCCAGGCGCGTCGCGTCGGTGGGGTGGACCAGGACCGTGCAGCGGTTCCCGCCGCGGACCAGCGGCGCGAGGTTGTGCATCCAGGAGTTGTTCGAGCTCAGGTGGCGCCGGCCGATCAGCAGCAGGCCGTCGTCCTGCTTCCCCAGTTCCTCGCGCAGCCGCGGGACGTCCGCGACGATCGTCTCCGGCGCCAGCTCGATCCGGCCGGACGCCGTGCACAGCACGTCCGGGATCCGCGGCTTCAGCGGCCCGAAGTCCATCCCGTGCGGCGCGGCTTCGAGGTCGGCGAGCGTGACGTCATACGGCCCGGCGCGCAGCATCAGGTCGACCAGCCGCGCGGGGCCGGTGCGGTCGCGGGTCACTTCGAGCTTGGCGCGGCGGGCGACGTCTGCCGCGACGAAGTCGTCCAGGGCCTCGACGTCCGCTTCGGGGCCCTGACCGGTGACGATGCCGGTGAGCCGCAGCATCGTCTCCCACTCCGGCGGCAGGTCCGACGGCAGCGTCGCCGGCGTCCAGTTCGCGACGTTGCGCACCGAGAGCTGGTAGAACGCCAGGTCGAAGTGCGGCCGTTCGAGCGGTGACGGGCCGGGCAGGATGACGTCGGCCCGGCGGGACGTCTCGTTGAGGTAGACGTCGACCGAGATCATGAAGTCGAGATTGTCGAGCGCCGCGGCGAGCCGGCCCGCGTTCGGCGTGCTCAGGCAGGGGTTGCCGCTGACCGTGATCAGCGCGCGGACCTGGCCCTCGCCCGGGGTTTCGATCTCGTCGGCGAGCGTCGCGACCGGCAGCTCGCCGACGACCTCGGGGTAGCCGCGCACGCGGCTGCGCCAGCGTCCGACGGCGAACGGCCGCCGGTTGCCGGTCGGCTGGCACGCGGCCAGCGGGAACATCGCGCCGCCGGGTGCGTCGAGGTTGCCGGTGAGCACGTTGAGGACGTCGACGAGCCAGCTCGCGACCGTGCCGAACGCCTGCGTCGTGGTGCCGATCCGGCCGTAGACGACGGCGTTTTCGGTAGCGAGTTCGAGGGCCATCCGGCGGATCTCGGCCGCGTCGATGCCGGTGCGTGGCGCGACGGCTTCGGGGGTGAACGGCTGGGCCAGCTCGCGGACGTCGTCGAGGCCGTTGAGGTGCTCTCCGAGCCTCTTCGGCTGGACGCGGTTCTCCGCGAACAGGACGTTGACCAGCGCGAACAGCAGCAGCGCGTCGGTGCCGGGCCGGATGGCGTGGTGCTCGTCGGCGAACGCGGCGGTGCGCGTGCGACGCGGGTCGACCACGACGATCTTGCCGCCGCGCTCGCGGATCCCACGCAGCCGGCCGCGGATGTCCGGCGCGGTCATCAGGCTGCCGTTCGAGACGAGCGGGTTCGCGCCGAGGATCAGCAGGTGGCGCGTGCGGTCGAGGTCGGGGACGGGGATGGCGAGCGGGTCGCCGAACATAGTGCCGGCCGAGTAGTGCTTCGGCATCTGGTCGACCGAGGTCGCGCTGTAGAAGTTCTTGGTGCCCAAGGCTTTGTAGAGCACGCGGCCGTAGAGCGTGAGCGCGATGTTGTGCACGCCGGGGTTGCCCGCGTACACGGCGACGGCGTCCCGGCCGTGCTCCTCGAGGATCGGCGGGAGGCGGCGGTCGATCTCGTCGTAGGCCTCCTGCCAGCTGACCTCGACGAACTCGCCGTCGCGCTTGAGCAGCGGCGCGGTCAGCCGGTCTGGGTCGTGGTGCAGCGCCCCGAGCGACGCGCCCTTCGGGCAGATGTAACCCTGGGAGAAGACGTCGTTCCGGTCGCCCGTCACCCGGGTGACCTGCTGGTTCGCATCGAGTGTCACGTCGAGGCCACAGGTGGCTTCGCAGAGCGGGCAGGTCACGTGGGCCGTCGTCATGACAGCCCAACATACCGAGCGGTATGTCGATGGGCAAGGCACGATTGCGACATGGACGTCTCGGCCGCCGAACGCGCGGTGACCTCACGGCACCTCCGGCGGGTGTGGGCGCTGCCCGGCACGGTCCTGGGCCGCAGCGGCTGGCCTCCGTCGCCCGGCCAGCGGCTGCACTGGCACTGGAACTACTGGTGGCAGGCGCACCTGCTCGACACGCTGGTCGACGCCCAGTTGCGGGCTGCTTCGCCCGAGCGCCTGGCGTTGATCCGGTCGTTCGTGCGTTCGGTGCGGTTGCGCAACTTCGGCCGCTGGACCAACGACTACTACGACGACATCGCGTGGCTCGGCCTTGCGCTGCAACGGGTTCAGTCCCTCGGCATCGACGTCGGCCCGGCGCTGGCGGCGATCGACACGCAGCTGTTGTCGGGCTGGACGGCCGCGGCGGGCGGCGGGATCTGGTGGCGCCGCGGCGACGACTTCAAGAACGCCCCGGCCAACGGCCCGGCGGCGATCTTCCACGCCCGGTCGGGAAATCTCTCCCGCGCTCGTGAGATGACGGACTGGCTGACGTCCACTTTGGTCGATCCGGCTTCCGGCTTGGTGTGGGACGGGATCCGCACGGACACGGGCGAGCTGGTGAAGCACATTTACACGTACTGCCAAGGTGTTTACCTCGGCGCGTGTCTCGAATTGTCCTCAATGGACAACGCGGCCCGGACGGTCCGCGCGGTGGCCACGCACTGCGCCCCGGACGGAGTGATCCGCGGCCAGGGCGGCGGCGACGGCGGCCTGTTCGGCGCGATCCTGGCGCGGTACCTGGCGTTGGCGGCCCAGGCGTTGCCCGGCCCGGAGGCTTCGGTGGCCCGTTCGCTGGTCCTCGACTCGGCGCAGGCGTGCTGGTCGGGAGCGGCGGAGGGGCCGGTGTTCAGCGCGTACTGGGACCGCTCGACGCCGTGGCCGCTGCCGGCGGACGCCCCGGAGCGGGACATGTCGGTGCAGGTGGGGGGCTGGATGCTCCTGGAAGCCGCGGCGACGCTGTCACCAGACGTCGCCGGCCCGCCAGTCGGCGGTTAGCTCCCCTCGAGGTCCAGCGACACCCGGCCGGGGAAGACGTACACGCCGCCGTCGTCGTCCTCGGTGCGCTGGACCCCGTCCGGCGTCAAGGCGAAGGTGGGTCCACGCCACTGCTGCCAGCCGCGTCCGGCATACAGCGGCGCACCCGCCTTGGTCGCGCTCAGCGCGCCCACCTCGTACCCCGGCAGCAGCTCCTCCATCGCCGCCATCAACGCGCTCGCGACCCCGCGCCGCCGGTGGTCCGGGTGCACCGCGACGCCCTCGACGTAGCCCGTGTTCACCACGCGCTCGCCGTGCAGCAGGCGGCGTTGCACGAGCGAGGCGTGGCCGATCAGCTGGTCGCCGTCGAACGTCAGCGCGTGCAGGCCGCCGAGGGTGTTCTCCCAGCCCGGTGGATCGAAGTCGGTGAACGCGCCTTCGAGCAGAGCCCGGACGGCGAGCAGGTCGGCGGCCGGCAGCTGGGCGGTGTGCGCGATTCTGACCACCTCGCCATTCTCCCGGGCCGGAGGGGTCAGCAGCCGCAGGAGGCGCCGTGCAGGAAACGCGGGGTCAGCGACACCGACTCCGGTGGCCGGTCCGGGTCCGACATCCGGGACAGCACCATCTGCACCGCCCGGCGGCCGAGGTCCGCGACCGGCTGGGCCAGGGTCGTCACCGCCGGGCTCACCCGGCGGGCCCACTCCATGTCGCCGTAGCCGACCACCGCCAGCTCCGAGCCGATCCGGATCCCGCGGCGGTGGGCCTCGTACTGGACGCCCACCAGCATCGACTCGTCCGCCACGACCAGCGCCGTCGGGGAGGGCCAGCCGTCCAGGAGCTTGGCCGTCGCGCGGGCCGCTCCGCCCGACGTCGACAAGCCGCACTCCACCAGTTCGCGGTTGAACCGCAGCCCCGCCTGCTCCAGGCCCAGCCGGTACCCGCGGACGCGTTCGCGGCTGGTCTCCAGGCTCTCGTCGCCCGAGATGAACCCGATCTTCCGGTGCCGCCGCTCGGTGAGGTGGCGGACCAGCGACGCCACCGCGTGCACGTTCTCCGTGCCCACCTGGTCGACGTCGTTGCGGGCCGCCACCCGGTCGACCAGGACCGTCGGGACGCCCATCCGGACCAGGCCGTTGATCACCGCTTCGGCGCCCGCCGAGGGCACCAGCAGCACGCCGTCCACGAGGTCGGCCCGCAGCGCGCGGACCACCGCCGCTTCTTCGCTGACCGTGTCGCCGGTGTCGGCCAGGGTGACGTCGCAGCCGGCCTGGGCGGCGGCTGCCCTGATCGAGCGCAGCAGCTCACCCGAGTAGGGGTTCGCGGTGACACCCATCGCGACGCCGATCCGGTAGGTGACCGGGGGGTCCCACAACCGGAGCTCCGGCGATAGTGCGGTCATAAGCCCTCGCAGACGCTCAGCCGAAACGTATCCGCTGAACGCCCGCGAGATGACGTCAAAACTCCAGAATCACTGATGTGAGTGAACCGACGGGCAGCCGCAGGACTCGCGGTGACGCAGAGTGGGTGGCAGCCGGACCGTCTCGGCCTTGCGCGCCGGGTCGTTGATCCGGGCCAGCAGCAGCCGGACCGCCTGCCGGCCGATCTCCTCGATCGGCTGCGCCATCGTCGTCAGCGGCGGGTCGACCAGGTCCGCCCACTCGACGTCGTCGTAGACGACCACCGGCAGGTCACGGCCGATCCGGAGCCCGCGCCGCCGGGCTTCGTGCAGCACGCCGACCATCATGCTGTCGTTCCCGACGACCAGCGCCGTCGGCGGCTCGGGCAGCGCCAGTAGCGTGCTCAACGCCAGCGAGCCGCCCTCGTGCGACGAGTTCCCGCAGGCCACCAGGTCGGACGACCAGGTCAAACCGGACCGGCCGAGCCCGAGCCGGTAGCCCAGCACGCGCTCCTCGCTCGTCGACAGCCCGGGCGCGCCGCTGATCATCCCGATCCGCCGGTGCCCGAGCGTCCCGAGGTGCGCGGTCAGCGCCGAGGTCGCCTGGATGTTCTCCGTGCCCACCTGGTCGACGTCGGTCCGGGTGGTCAGCCGGTCGATGAGCACCGTCGGCACGTCCAGCGAGACCAGCTCGCCGATCACCGGCCCGTCGCCGGGGGCCGGGGTGATCAGCAGGCCGTCGACGCGACGGGAGCGCAGCGCCCGCACGGTGTCACGCTCCGTGTCCGCGGTGTCGTGCGTGTCGGCCAGCAGGACGGTGTACCCGTGCGCCGACGCCTCCCGTTCGATCGCCTGCATCAGCGTCGCGAAGTACGGGTTGGCGACCAGGGAGATCGCCATCCCGATCGACCGCGTCCCACCGGTCACCAGGGAACGCGCGATCGCGTCACCCGTGTAGCCGGTCGTCTCGATCGCCCGGAGAACGGCCGTTTTGGTGTCCTCGGCGACCGCCCGCGTCCCGTTGACGACGTGCGAGACGGTCGTGATCGAGACGCCGGCGAGCTCGGCGATGTCCCGCTGGGTCGGCCGCGATGATCTCGGCTGGGGCATGCCAATCCTTTCCGGCAAGCGTTTGCGCAAACGCTTGCGTCAAGAGTGCAGTCTGTCTACCTTCCGGTCCATCGGCAAGCTTCGACACGAACCAAGGGTGGGAACCCATGAGACAGCGAAGTCTCACCGCGGTCGTGCTGGCCGCCGTCCTCGCCGCGACGACCGGCTGCACGGTCGAACGCCACTGGGGCGGCAACACCAACACCGGCGGGAGCGGCAAGGCCAAGGTCGGCCTGGTCACCAAGACCGACACGAACCCCTACTTCGTCGAACTGCGCAACGCCGCGAGAGCGACCGCGCAGGCCAACGGCGCCGACTTCAGCGCGCTCGCCGGCCAGTTCGACGGTGACAACGACGGCCAGGTCCGCGCCATCGAGAACCTCCGGCAGCAGGGCGCGAACACCATCCTGATCACGCCCAGCTCGTCGACCGGCGTGCTCAAGGCCATTAAGGACGCCCGGAACGCCGGCGTCCTGGTGATCGCCCTCGACACGGCCACCGAACCGGCCGACGCCGTCGACGCCACCTTCGCCACCGACAACTTCGCCGCGGGCGAGCAGCAGGGCGCCTACGTCAAGGCCGCGCTCAAGGGCGTCCCGCCGAAGCTGCTGATGGTCGACGGGACCGCCGGCAGCTCGGTCGACACCCAGCGCCACGGCGGTTTCCTCAAGGGCATCGGGCTGACCGACGGCTCGCCGGAGATCAAGGGCCACACCGCGGCCAACGGCGACCAGAGCCTCGCCCAGCAGGGCATGGAGAACCTGCTCCAGCGCAGCACCGACATCAACGCGGTCTACTCGATGAACGAGCCGATGGGCCGCGGCGCGTACGCGGCGCTCAACGCCCGCGGGCTCACGAACCAGATCGTGATGGGCTCGATCGACGGCGGCTGCGAAGGCGTCCAGAACGTCAAGAACGGGCAGTTCGCCGCCACCGTCATGCAGTTCCCGAAGAAGATGGCCGAGCAGGGTGTGCTCGCCGCCGTCGAATACGCCAAGACCGGCAAGAAGCCGACCGGGTTCGTGAACACCGGGTCCGCCGTGATCACCGACAAGCCCCTGCCCGGCATCGAGAGCCACGATTCCGCCTGGGGCCTGCAGAACTGCTGGGGAGGCTCGAAGTGACGACGGCAGTGGCTACGAAGGAACGTGAATCCCTCGGTGACTTCCTGCTCCGCGCCCCAGCGGTCGGCCCGGCGCTCGCGCTGGTCGTCGCGATCGTGGTGTTCTCGCTGGCCACGGACACGTTCTTCGACCTCGACAACCTGTCCACCGTGGTCCAGCAGTCGCTCGTCGTCGGGACGCTCGCGCTGGGCCAGACGCTCGTCATCCTCATCGCGGGCATCGACCTGTCCAACGCGGCCTCGATGGTCGTCGCGACGCTGATCATGGCGAAGCTCGCCGCGGCCGGGACGAACGGCTTCGTCGCGCTGCTCGCCGGCGTCGTGCTGACGATCATCGTCGGCATCTTCATCGGTGGCCTCGCCACGCGGATCAAGCTGCCGGCGTTCATCATCACGCTCGGCACGTTCACCATGCTGACCGCGGTGTCGAAGCTGATCGCCGGCGGCCAGGCCGTCCCGGTGACCGACGGGCTGCTGCAGTGGCTCGGCACCAAGCGCTACCTCTTCGGCGGCATCCCGATCACCTACGGCATGACGCTGGCGCTGCTGATGTACCTCGGCGTCTGGTACGCGCTGACGAAAACCGCGTGGGGCAAGCACGTCTACGCCGTCGGCAACGCGCCGGAGTCCGCGCGGCTGTCCGGGATCAAGGTCAACCGCACGGTCCTGTCGGTGTACATCGTGGCCGGGCTGACCTTCGGCATCGCGGCCTGGCAGGCGCTCGGCCGGACGCCGAACGCCGACCCGAACCAGTTCCAGCTCGGCAACCTCGACTCGATCACCGCCGTCGTCCTCGGCGGGACGAGCCTCTTCGGCGGCCGCGGCTCGGTGCTCGGGACGCTGATGGGCGCGCTGGTCGTGGCGGTGCTGCGGTCGGGCCTCACGCAGATGAACGTCGACGGCAACTACCAGGACCTCGCCACCGGCGCCCTGCTCATCGCCGCCGTCGTGGTGGACCGGATCGCGAGGAGGCAGCAGCAGTCATGACCGAACCGATCCTCCAGGCCCGCGGGCTGGTGAAGCGCTACGGCCGGGTGACGGCCATCGACGGCGCCGACTTCGACCTGCTGCCCGGCGAGGTGCTCGCCGTGGTCGGCGACAACGGCGCCGGGAAGTCGTCGCTCATCAAAGCCCTGTCCGGCGCGGTGATCCCGGACGAGGGCGAGATCAAAGTGGACGGTCGCACTGTCCACTTCAAGTCCCCTTTGGACGCTCGGCACTACGGCATCGAGACGGTGTACCAGGACCTCGCCGTCGCGCCCGCGCTCGACATCGCGTCGAACATGTTCCTGGGCCGGGAAAAGCGGCTCAAGGGGCCGCTCGGGCTGGTCCGGAAGCTCGACACCGCGACCATGCGGTCGGAGGCGCAGCGGATCCTCGACGAGCTGGGCATCAACATCAAGTCCATCAGCCAGCCCGTCGAGACGCTCTCGGGTGGTCAGCGCCAGGGGGTCGCCGTCGCGCGGGCCGCGGCGTTCGGCACCAAGGCCGTGATCATGGACGAGCCGACCGCCGCTTTGGGTGTCGCCGAGTCCGGCAAGGTGCTCGACCTCATCGGCCGGATCCGCGACCGCGGCCTGCCGGTGGTGCTGATCAGCCACAACATGCCGCACGTCTTCGACATCGCCGACCGCATCCACGTGCACCGCCTCGGCAAGCGCGTCGCGGTCGTCTCGCCGAAGACGCACTCGATGAACCAGGTCGTCGGCCTGCTCACGGGTGCGTTGCGGCTCGGCGAGAACGGCGAAGTCGAAGAAGCCGGGGCGACCCACGTGGCCGGCTTGAAGTGAAGGTGCTGCTGGCGGGTTTGTGCACCGTGGACGTCGTCCAGCGGGTCGACGAGCTCCCGGCGCCGGGCGAGAAGGTCCAGTCGCTGCGGGTGGACGTCGCGGCCGGGGGGCCCGCGACGAACGCCGCGGTGACGGCCGCCGCGCTCGGCGCCGAGGCGACCCTGCTGACCGTCCTCGGGGCACACCCGCTGGCGGCGCTCGCCCGCGCCGACCTCGAAGCGCACGGCGTCCACCTGATCGACCTGGCCCCAACGCTCGCCGACCCACCCCCGGTCAGCGCGGTGGCGGTCCGCGACCGCGACGGCGAGCGCACCGTCATCTCCCGCAACGCCGCCGAGCGGCACTTTCACGTGAAAGTGCCGCTTCCGGAAGCCGATGTCGTTTTGCTCGACGGGCACTATCCGGAACTTGCGCTGGCCGTCGCGCGGGGAACCCGAGCGCCGGTCGTGCTCGACGCCGGGAGCTGGAAGCCCGTGCTCGACGAGCTCCTGCCGCTGGTCGACGTCGCCGCCTGCTCCGCGCACTTCACCGCGCCGGAGCCGGGGCTGCACGCGCGCGGCGTCCCCACCGTCATCACCACCGCGGGCCCCGGGCCGGTGCGGTGGTCCACTGCGGACGGCGGCTCGGGTGAGGTGCCTGTCGCCGACGTGGAAGCGCGGGACACACTGGGTGCGGGCGACGTCTGGCACGGCGCCTTCGCCGTCGCCGTGGCCCGCGAACCGACGGTGACGGACCGGATCCGCTTCGCCAACGAGGTGGCCGCCGAACGGGTGCGGCAGGTGGGACCGCGGTCGTGGACGACCGCGATCGCAGGAAGGAACAGGACATGACGGCGTTCGACGACTTGCTGGCCAGGGCCGAGGGCCTGACCGTGCGCGGGCAGCGCAACGTGCTGGGCATCATCGGCGCACCCGCGTCCGGCAAGACCACGCTCGCGTGGGCGCTGGCCAACGCGCTCGGCTCGCGTGCCGCGGTGGTCGGCATGGACGGCTTCCACCTCGCGCAGGTCGAGCTGCGCCGGCTGGAGCGCACCGAGCGGAAGGGCGCGCCGGACACGTTCGACGCGGCCGGCTACTTCCACATGATCAAGCGGCTCGCCGAAGGCCGCGAGACGGTCTACGCGCCGGAGTTCCGCCGCGAGATCGAGGAGCCGATCGCCGGCGCGGTGGCCGTGCCGCCGGAGGTCCAGCTGGTGATCACCGAAGGCAACTACCTGCTGCTGCCGGACGACCCGTGGAGCGCCATCCGGCCGCTGCTGACCGAGGCGTGGTTCCTCGCGCCGGACGAGCCGGAGCGGATCGAGCGGCTGGTGTCGCGTCACCGCCGCTACGGCCGTTCCCTGGTCGAGGCCCGCCGGCGCGCGCTCGGCTCGGACCAGCGCAACGCCGACCTCATCTCGCAGACGCGGGACCGCGCGGACCTGGTGCTGGAGAACCTGCCGCTGGCGAACTTCGCGATTTGACGCTCATCGTCACGGGCGGCAGCCGGGGGATCGGTGCCGCCATCTGCGTGCTCGCGGCCCAGCGTGGCTACGACGTCGTCGTGAACTACTCCGGTGATCCGGTCCCCGCTCGCGAAGTGGCCGAGGAGGTACGCGCGCTCGGCCGCCGGGCGCTGGCGGTCCGCGCGGACGTCTCGGTCGAGGACGACGTCGTCGCGCTGTTCGACGCGGCCGCCGAGCTGGGGCCGGTGACCGCGCTGGTCAACAACGCGGCGATCGTCGGCAACACGCCCGGGCGGCTCGACTCCTACGACGTCGAGGTCGTCCGGCGCACCCTCGACGTCAACGTGACCGGGGTGTTCCTGTGCTGCCGCGAGGCGGTCCGCCGCATGTCGACGCGCTACGGCGGCGCGGGCGGCGCGATCGTCAACATCTCCTCGACGGCCGCGCGCACGGGCTCGGCCGGGGAGTGGGTGCACTACGCGGCGTCGAAAGCCGCCGTCGACACCCTGACGTTCGGGCTGGCCCAGGAGGTCGCGGGCGAGGACGTGCGGGTCAACGCCGTCGCGCCCGGGATGGTCCACACGGGCTTGCACGCGGCCGCCGGGCTGCCCGACCGGATGGCGAAGTACGCGCCGCAGATCCCGATGGGCCGCGCCGGCCGGCCGGCCGAGATCGCCGAAGCGGTGATGTTCCTGCTGTCGCCGGCGTCGTCGTTCACCACGGGTGCGGTGCTCGACGTCGGTGGCGGCCGGTGACCGTCCGGGCACGCTCTGATAATTACGAATGACCTTCGGTCACCGGTGTCCGCCTGCTGAGACGCCCGGAGACGGCGAGATCACGATCGGACGCGGACTTGGTCACCTCGGTTTCGGCCGGCGAACGCTGTGCAACTCTGGGGAGCCGCCACGCGAAAGGACGGCTTCGGAAGCCATGGCAAAACTCATGTCCGTGCACCACCTCGCGCTCACCGTGACCGACGTGGACCGCAGCGTGCCGTGGTACGCGCGGGTCCTGGACCTCGAGGAGGTCACCCGGCGCGAAGAGCCGGACACGGGGCTGCGCAAGGTCGTGCTCCGGTCCGCCGGGGACGAGTTCTCCGTGGTGCTGGTCCAGCACGCGGACACCGGCAGACGCGGGTTCGACGAACGCAGAACCGGGCTCGACCACGTCGCTTTCCGGGTGCAGTCGGCCGCCGAACTGGCCGAATGGGAGTGCCGCCTCGCGGAGTTCGGGGTGTCGTACCTGCCGGCCGCGCCCTCGCGGACGTTCGAGGGCTCGAAGGTCGTGGTGTTCCGCGATCCGGACGGCATCCAGCTCGAGATCTGGACCGACCCGGACCTGTAGGCCTCAGGCGCGGGCGTCGTCGCGTTCTTCGACCGGGCGGCGCATCTCCTGGCGGTAGCGCAGCACGCCGTAGCCCGTGCCCACCACGAAGAACGCGATGCTGGCCCACAGCGCCGCCGTCTTCAGCCACGGCAGGGCGTCCAGCAGCCCCGCGCCGTAGTAGCCGAGCAGCACCAGCGTCGGCACCCACAGGAGCCCGCCCAGCGCCGTCGCCGCCATGAAGCGGCGCGGGTCCATCCGGGCCGCGCCCGCGATCAGCGGGGCAAGCGTGCGGATCCACGGGATCCAGCGGGCCGCCACGATCGCGAAGAACCCCTTGCGGTCCAGGAACCGCTGCGCGCGTTCCAGGGCCTGGCGGTTCAGCACCTTGCCGTCGCGCCTCGCGATCAGCTTGGTCCCGCTCGTGCGGCCGATGTAGTAACCGATCTGGTTGCCGAGCACGGCGACGATCAGCGCGGCCCCCGAGAGGAACCACGCGTTCGCGTCCGAACCGTGCTGCGCCAGCACCACGCCGGCCCCGAACAGCAGCGAATCACCGGGCAGGAACAACCCGATGATCAGCGCGCATTCGACCAGCACGAAGCTCAGCACGATCACCCAGACGAGCAGCGGCCCGGCGGTGTCCAGCCAGCTCACGCCGACGCCCGCGGCCTCGATGCTCACGACGTTCACACCGCGAGCCTACGTGGCCCAGGTGAACACCCCACGGCGAACGGTCGAATCGAGCTGTCCGAAATATTCAGGTTCTACGAACGGTGAAGGCCCCCTCACCAGCGGTGAGAGGGCCTTCCCGGGACAAGACCTCAGAACTGCGGCAGTGACTCGCCCTGCACCGCTTCGACGTCCAGCTCGACCTTCACGACCGTGCCGACCGCCGCGACGCCGGCCCGGACCATCGCGCTGTAGTTGATCGCGAAGTCGTTCCGGTGCAGCGTCGTCTCGGCGTGGAACGCCACGCGCACGCCGCCCCACGGGTCCGGGCCCCAGCCGCCGTAGGTCAGCTCGAGCTCGATCTCGCGGCGCTCGCCGTGCAGCGTCAGGTCGCCGACCAGCGTCCACGAATCGACACCGCGCTGGCGCATCCCCGTGCTCGTGAACGTGATCACCGGGTGGACGTCGACGTCGAGGAAGTCCGGCGACCGTAGGTGGTCGTCGCGCATCTTGATGTTCGTGTCGATGCTCGCCGCCTTGATCTCCGCGTGCACCGACGACCGTTCGGCCGGGCGGCCGATCTCGATCCGGCCGGACACGTCCGGGAACCGCGCCTTGATGCTCGCGATGCCCAGGTGCCGGGCGGTCGCGACCACCGACGAGTGCATCGGGTCGATGACCCACGGCCCGGCGGGCGGCAGGTCGATCGCCTCCGCGACCGGGGCCAGCACGACGTCGCCGAGCGAGCCGGAGCCGTCCGAGGCGACCTGCGTCATCCGGGCGACCGGGGTGTACCCGGCCGCCGTGACGACGGCGGTGTAGGTGCCCGCCGGGAGGCCGTCGGTGACGACCTCCCCGCGGACGTCGGCCGCCTGCCGGGCGACCTGCCGGCCGGCCGGGTCGGTCACGGTGAGCACCGCGTGCTCCACCGCCCAGCCCTCGGCCGTCCGGAACGTCGCGCGCAGACCGCTCATGACCGGTCGACCAGCTCGTCGAGGGCCTGGTCGTAGCTCAGCCGGACGTCGTGGCCCGACTCGCCGCCGGTCAGCTCCACCTGGCTGGTCGCCGGCGGGTAACCGCTCGCGACCACGGTGTACGCGCCCGCGGGCAGGTCGCTGACCAGGTACCGGCCTTCGGCGTCGGTCCGCGCCACGGCCGCCACGTTGCCCTCGGCGTCGAGCACGGTGATCCGCGCGTCCGGGACGACCCGGTCGCCCTCGGTCCGCGCGACGCCGGACAGCTGCACCGAGCTGGACAGCTCGACGTCGTGGCGCAGCACGCCGCTGTCGGGCACGGTCAGCGTCACCGCGACCGGCCGGTAGCCCGCGCCGCTCGCGACCAGGGTGTAGGCCCCGGCGCCGACCCCGACGAAAGCGTAGGTGCCGTCCGTGGTGGTGATGAACGCGCCGTTCACCTCGCCGCGGCCGTCGGTCAGCGTCACGGTCACGTTCGCCAGCGGCGAGCCGGTCGCCGCGGCCTTCACGGTGCCCGTCAGCTCGCCGGACCCGGTGAGCGTGACGTCGACCGTCGCCGGCCCGTTGCTGATCACGACGCTGGAGGCCTGCGGCTGGTGGCCGTGGGCCGACACGATGAGGACGTACGCGCCCGGGCCCTGGCTGGGCACCGAGTAGCTGCCGTCCGCGGCGCCGGTGGCCCGCGCGACCTGACGGCCGCGCTGGTCGATCAGGGTCAGCGCCGCGCCGGAGACGTGGCTGCCGTCCTGACGGCGGACGTGGCCGGTCACCGGCACGCCACCCGCGCCGACCGGGGTGTCCAGCTCGGCGTCCGCGAGGGAGTTCGTCATCGGCAGCGCACCCGAAACGGCCTGGTAGTCACCGTGCCCGTTCGTGCTCAGCGCGTGCCGCCCGCCGCCGACCAGGGCCGGTTCGCGGTCGACCGGCTTGACCGGCTCGACGATCTCGGTCGGCTCGTCCGCGTGGTCGTCCGCCTCGAGCAGCGCCTCGCCGCCCTCCATGGCCGCCGCGGCCGGGGCCGCGTTGGTCAGCGGGATCTCCTTCATGAACAGCAGCACGACCGTGGCCAGCAGCGCCACCGCGCCCGCGATGTAGAACACCGTGGTGATCGACTCGGTGAAGCCGATCAGCACCGGCGTCTTGATCGCCTCGGGCAGGTTCTGGATGCCGCTGGTGTCCCCGGACAGGCTGCCGATGCCCGCGCCGGCGCCCTCGGGCAGCTTGCCGCCGAACGCCTTCGTGATGTTGGGCAGCAGGGTGTTGAACAGGACCGTCAGGAAGATCGCGACACCGGCGGTACCACCGATCTGGCGGAAGAACGTCGCCGACGCGGTCGAGACGCCCATGTCGCTGCGCGGACCCGCGTTCTGCACCGCGATGATCAGCGTCTGCATGCACTGGCCGAGGCCGAGGCCGATGATGGCGGCCGCGACGAGCGGGTGCCACAGCGGCGAGTCGTACTTGACCTGCGCGAAGAAGAACGCGCCACCGGCGATCAGGATGGTGCCGACGATCGGGAAGATCTTGTAGCGCCCGGTCCGCCCGGTGAGCCGGCCCGAAACGATCGAGCTGGTCATGATGCCCGCCATCAGCGGCAGCATCAGCAAGCCGGACTCGGTCGGCGTGTAGCCCTGCACGACCTGCATGAACTGCGGGATCATCGTGATCGCGCCGAACATCGCGACACCGACGATGATGCCGCCGATGATCGCCACGGTGAACGTCGAGTTCTTGAACAGCCGGAGCGGGATCAGCGCGGCGTCCTTCATCAGCTTCTCGACCAGGATGAACGAGATCACGCCGACGCCGCCCACGACGTAGCAGAGGATCGCCTTGCCGTCGCCCCAGCCCCACTTCTGGCCCTGCTCGGCGACGATCAGGAACGGCACGACCGCGACGACCAGCGTCAGCGCGCCCCACCAGTCGATCTTGTGCTCGTGGCGCTGGTGCGGCACGTTCAGGACCTTGGCCACGACGAACAGCGCGATGATGCCGATCGGGACGTTGATCAGGAAGACCCAGCGCCAGCCGTGCAGGCCGGCCAGGTTGTCGATGCCGGCGAAGAAGCCACCGAGCACCGGGCCCAGCACGGTCGACAGACCGAACACGGCCAGGATGTAGCCCTGGTACTTCGCGCGCTCACGCGGCGGCACGATGTCGCCGAGGATGGTCATGGCCAGCGACATCAGACCGCCGGCGCCGAGGCCCTGCACCGCGCGGAACGCGGCCAGTTCGTACATCGACGTCGAGAAGGTCGACGCGGCGGAACCGGCGACGAAGATGCCGATCGCGGCCAGGTAGAACGGCTTGCGGCCGTAGATGTCGGAGAGCTTGCCGTAGATCGGCGTGACGATCGTCGAGGTGATCAGGTACGCCGTGGTCGCCCACGCCTGCAGGTCGAACCCGTGCAGGTCGTTGGCGATCTTGACGATCGACGTACCGACGATCGTCTGGTCCAGCGCGGCGAGGAACATGCCGCACATCAGGCCGCTCAGGATCGTGACGATCTGGCGGTGGCTCAAGCGAGGTGGTTCCTTCACCTCGACCGGAGCCGTCTGGGTGGTGGTGCTCATGCGTTGGCCCCCTTGGCCGGTGCACCGGCGGACGCACTCGCGTCGGCCAGCTGTGGAGAGTGGTTCTCGATACCTGTGTTGAGCCGGCCGAACAGCGTGTTCAAGGTCTGGATCTCCCCTTCGGTCCAGTCCCCGAGCACTTCGGCCAGCCACTGGTTGCGCTGCTTGCGGTTCTCTTCGAACACCCGCATGCCCTCGGAGGTCGGGGCGAGCAGGCAGGCCCGGCCGTCTTCGGGGTCGGCCTGGCGCTCGACCAGGCCGTGCTGGACGAGCGAGCTCGACTGCCTGCTGATCGTGGAGATCTCGGAGTGGAGCGACTCGGCGAGCCGGCTGGTGCGCTGCGGGCCCTCGTGGATGAGGGTGAAGAGGATCGCGTAGGCCGCCCGCTCGATGCCGTCGGGCCCCTGCTTGGACACCTGGGACTTCGCCTTGTTGATCAGGCGGACCAGGCGCACGAGCTCGTGCCCGAGCTGGTCGGCGAGGTCCAGTTCGGCGTTGGGCCGGGTGGCGGAGCTGTTCGGTGCCATGGATGGGGTTCCTTCACGGCGTTGGTTGGCGGCTGCAACTAGTTGCCTCAGGCAAGGATGTGCCTTCACCACCGGTTATGCAAGCGGGAGCCGGGTCGATGTGTCGGAACCCACTTTAGTTGTCACACGCAAGCAGTTTCCCGGCGGCCCGCGGAACAAACGCGGCGGCACCCGGTTGGTACAGCTATGACGGACGACACAGCGCTGAAGGACTTCCTCGCCGCGCGCCGCAACGGCGTGCTGGCCACGATCCGCCGCGACGGGCGGCCCCAGCTGTCCACGATCACGCACCTCTACGACGCGGCGACGGACACGATCACCGCGTCGATCACCGAGACCCGGGCGAAGACGAAGAACATGCGCCGCGACCCGCGGGTGACCTACCACGTGGGCAGCGAAGACGGCTGGAGTTACGTCGTCGCGGAGGGGACGGCGACGCTCACGGCACCGGCGGCCTCACCGGACGACGAGACCGTCGAGGCGCTCGTCGACTACTACCGCCGGGCAGCCGGCGAGCACCCCGACTGGGACGAGTACCGCGCCGCGATGGTCAGCGACCAGCGAGTGCTGCTCCGCGTGCACGTGGACAAGCTGCTGGGACTGGTCCGGTAGGGGCGGTTTTGAAATAGAAGTTCCGCAGTGCGGAGTATCCGGGCTTACCATTGAAGCCATGAGCGACGAAGCTTTGGTCACCCGGCTGCGCGACCTGCTCGGCAAGAGCGCGGTGCTCACCGACACCGACGTCACGGCGTCGTACGCGCGCGACATGATGCCGCTGGCGCCCTCCGGGCAGCCCCTGGCGGTGGTGCTGCCCGCGAACGTCGAGGAGGTGCAGGCCGTCGTCAAGGCGTGCGCGGAGGCGGGGGTGCCGATCGTGCCGCGCGGGGCGGGCAGCGGCCTGTCCGGCGCGGCGAACGCGATCGACGGCTGCGTAACGCTGTCGCTGACCAAGCTGAACGAGATCGTCGAGATCGACCCGGGCAACCGGCTGGCGGTCGTCCAGCCGGGCGTCGTCAACCTGGACTTCCGCAACGCGGTCGAGAAGCACGGGCTCTTTTATCCGCCGGACCCGTCGAGCTACGACTGGTGCACGATCGGCGGCAACCTGTCGACCAACGCGGGCGGCCTGTGCTGCGTGAAGTACGGCGTCACGACGGACTCGGTGCTGGGCTTGGAGGTCGTCCTGGCGGACGGGTCCCTGCTGAAGACGGGCCGCCGGACGGTGAAGGGCGTGGCGGGCTACGACCTGGCCCGGCTGTTCGTCGGCAGCGAGGGCACGCTCGGCGTGATCACGCAGGCGACGGTCCAGCTGAAGCCGCTGCCCCAGGCGCCGGCGACGCTGGTCGCGGGTTTCTCGACGACCGAGGCGGCCGGCGAGGCCGTGGCGCGGGTCGTGCGGGAGGGACTGGTGCCGTCGCTGCTGGAGATCATGGACGCGTCGTCGATCAAGGCGTCCGAGACGTACTTGAAGACGGACCTGGGTGCCGGATCGGACTGCCAGGCGTTGCTGCTGGGGCAGTCGGACGCGGGTGGCGAGGTCGCGCGCCGCGAGCTGGCGGCGCTGGAGCAGATCTGCGTCGACTGCGGGGCGGACCTGGCCTACACGACCGAAGACCTCGAAGAGGGGCGGATGCTGCTGCAGGCTCGCCGGGTCGTGCTGACGGCGCTGGAAACCTACGGACAGTGGCTGACCGATGACGTCTGCGTGCCGCGGACGCGGATCGCGGAGTTGATCCGCGGGTGCGAGAAGATCAGTTCCGAGGTGGGGCTGCGGATCGCGGTGGTCGGGCACGCGGGCGACGGCAACATGCACCCGACGATCGTTTACCAGCCCGATGACGCCGACGAGTTCGCTCGGGCGCAGAAGGCGTTCGACGAGATCCTCGAGGTCGGGCTGTCGCTTGGTGGGACGGTGACCGGGGAGCACGGGGTCGGGAAGATCAAGCGGGAGTGGCTGGAGCGGGAGATCGGGCCGGTCGGGATGCGGGTGCACCGGCAGATCAAGGCGGCGCTGGACCCGGGGAACCTGTTCAACCCGGGATCGATGTTCTCGATGACCTGAGCCGGCCACCCAAGCTGCGGCGGCTGCGCTCGCGCGTCGCGAATGTCGCATTCGCGGCGCCGGAGGTCCCCAATGGGCCATTCGCGACCTCGCCCAGGGCCCTGCGCGACCGGGCGTTGTCCTGGTGTCGTCCGAGCGGTTCGCGTTGGCCTGTGTGGCCTGCCCGACCCGGCTGCCCACCATCTGAACTGCCACAGGGGTCCCCGCCCGGGGGACCCCTGTTTTCACGTTACCGCGGGGGTCCGACAAAAAAGGGCCCCACCGCCGACCGGTGGGGCCCTCCAAGTCCGAGCGTCAGTCCTTGATCCGCGGGATCCGCTGCGTCACCTCGGGGTCCGCCGAAGACAGCGCCGCCTTCTTCTCGCGCCGCGACTTCAAGTACTCGATCACGATCGGGACCACCGAAATCAGGACGATCAGCACGAAGATCGCGTCGATGTTCTTGCCGATGAACGGGATGTCGCCCAGCAGGTAGCCGAGCACGGTGATGCCCGCCGCCCAGAGGATGCCGCCGATGATCGTGTACGTGAAGTAGCGCTTCGGATCCATGCGGCCGATGCCGGCGATCCACGTGATGAACGTCCGGACGAACGGCACGAACCGGGCCAGAACGACGGCCTTGGGTCCGTGCTTCTCCAGGAATGCGTGCGTCTGGTCGATGTGTTCCCGCTTGAAGAACTTGGAGTCCGGCCTGCTGAACAGCTTGGGACCGACGAAGTAGCCGAGGTAGTAACCCACGACGTTGCCGAGCAGCGCGGCCACGGTCACCAGGACGCAAACCAGCCAGAGCGGCAGGAGCTTGCCGTTCGCTATGAGCAGGCCGGCGGTGAACAGCAGCGAGTCACCGGGCAGCACCGGGAAGATGCTGCTTTCGATGAAGATGATGAGACACAGGACGGCGACAGCCGGGCCGGCCACACCGTCGAGGAGGACGTTCGGGTCCAGCCATGACGGCAGCAGCGACATCGTGTTGACCGTGCTCTGGGCGAGAATCACCCCAAAAACGGTACAGGGTCACCCTGAGTCGTTACTGAGACCCGGTCAGACCAGCGTGAGCAGGCCCACCACGGACCCCGCGGCGAGGCCCAGCAGCACCGCCAGCAACAGGATCCAGTACGCGGGCAGCTGCGCCGACTGCCGTGGCGGCGGCGGCGGAGGTGGCGCGGTGTAGGCCGTCGGGGCCTCGGCGACCGGGTCCAGCGCCGCCCGCTCGCGCTCCAGCGAGTCCGCGCTCGCGCCGGACAGCAGCCCGTATGCCGACGGCAGCTCGTTGATCGCGCTGGTCGGGACGGCGTCCGTCGCCGGCTCCCGCGACGGCGGCGACGCCGGCGTCGGCGACGCCGAAGGGGCGAAGACGGCTTGCGCGCGAAGGGCGTCCGCCAGCAACTGCTCGGGGTCCTTCGGCTCGCTCATCTCCGCCCGTCCTCGTTCCGGAAACTCAGGTACTCAAGGTAGCCGTACCCACCTCGGCGACCCATTCACCCCGGCGCAGCACCTTCGCGGGCCGCAGGTCCTGGTCGAGGACGACGATGTCGGCCACGTACCCCGGGCACAGCATCCCCGTGCGGTCGGCGATGCCGAGCAGCTCGGCGGGCCGTTGCGACGTCGCGTGCACCGCGTCGAGGATGCCGAGTTTCGCACCCCCGACCAGATTGCGGAAGGCGGTGTCCATCGTCAGGGTGCTGCCGGCCAGCGAGCCGTTGTCGGCGAGGGTGGCGACGCCGTCGTGGACGTCGACCTCCAGCCGGCCCAGCGTGTAGCGGCCGTCCGCGGCGTCGGTGGCCGACATCGCGTCCGTGATGAGCACCGTCCGGTTGCGGCCCGCGTGCTTCGCGGCCAGCCGCACGACGGTCGGGTGCAGGTGGACGAGGTCGCAGATGAGCTCGATCGTGATGCGCTCGTCATCGAGCAGTGCCCCGACCGGGCCCGGTTCGCGGTGGTGCAGCGGCCGCATGCCGTTGAACAGGTGGGTCGCGACCGTCGCGCCCGCGTCGATGGCCGGCAGCAGCTGCTCCTCGACGCCGTCGGTGTGCCCGATGGCGGCGATGACACCCGACTCCGCGAGCTGCCGGACGGCCTTGATGCCGCCGTGCAGCTCGGGGGCGATGGTGACCATCCGGATCGCGCCCTGGCCGGCGCGCAGGAGCTTGTCCACCGTGCCGGTGTCCGGCTCCAGCAGCGTCTCCGGGTCGTGCGCCCCGCAGCGGGCCTTCGAGATGAACGGCCCCTCCAGGTGGATGCCCGCGACCTCGCCGTCCTGGACGAGCTCGCGCAGCGCCGCGACCTGGTCACGCAGGATGTCCACCGGGTCGGACACCAGGCTGGCGAGCATGGTCGTGGTGCCGTGACGGCGGTGCGCTCGCACCGCCGTCAGGAGTTCCTCGGGATCGAGGGAGGTGAACGAAGCACCTCCCCCGCCGTGGCAGTGGGTGTCGATGAACCCGGGCACGACCAGTGCCCCACCGACGTCGACGTGTTCGCCCGACGGCGGGGTCCCGGAACCCACGCCGGCGATCCGCCCGTCGGAGACGGCTACCCAGCCGTCGTCGAGTACACGGTCCGGGGCAGCGACCCGGCCGCCCATGATCACGAAATCTCCGGCGCCTCTCACGCACCCCAGCATATATTGGTCTGGACCAAGCATGGTGATACGACTCAGTGATCGGAATGGTCCACCCGGGTCACTGTGGGGCCTGCATGGCCTTCTGGAGTGCCTCGAGCGCCCGGCTGGCGGTCGACTTAACGGTACCCTTGGAAATGCCTGCGGCCTCAGAGATTTCGGCCTCGCTCAGCCCACCGTAGTAACGCAGCACCAGCACTTCGCGCTGGCGGGGCGGCAGTTTGGACAATGCGGACACGACGGCCTGGTGCTCGCTGGAGAGCATCGCGAGGCTCTCCGCGGACCGCGCGTTGACCGCGTGCGGCGGCACGTACTCCCGCGCGGTCTTGCGCCGGCGCAGCACGCTGCGCGACCCGTTGACCACGGCCGTGCGCAGATAGCCGACCGCGGCCGCGGCGTCCCGGAGGCGCCCCCAGTTGCGGTGCAGGCCGGTGAAGGCCTCCTGGACTACGTCTTCCGCGGTCGCGGGCTCGTCGACCAGCAGAATCGCCAGCCGGACCAGCCGCATGCGGTGCTGGCGGTAGAGGTCTTCGAGGGTCAGCGGTGTCGGCGTCTGCGCCGGGGCCGGACCGTCCATGACCCGCAGGTGGCCGAGGGTCGCCTCGACGCTGCGTTCCGCATTGCCCTCGAGCATGAACCCCTGCCTGTCCTCGACCCCGGTTTGCACGGTGTGTCGCGTCAGCAGGTTCACGGTATTCACAGCGCTCACACAGGTACTGACGCACGCCCAGCCTATCGGGTTGGCTTGCCGTCGCCACAGATCGCCCGTCACGAGACGGGTAGGTTCGGACGCGTACCGCCCGCCCGACCCCGGAGAGCCCCCATGGCCTGGTTCCTCGTCGAAATCACCTACGTCCAGGAGAAGATGCCGGACGTCCGGCCGCGGCACCGCGAGTTCCTCTCGAAGCTCGCCGCGGAAGGCCGGGTGGCGGTCGCCGGCCCGCTCGGCGACGGCACCGGCGGCCTCACGCTCTACCAGGCCGACGACGAGGCGCACCTCAAGGAGACGATCGACCAGGACCCGTACTTCCTGGAGGGGGTCGTCGCCGAGCGGTCGATCCGCGAGTTCAAGCCGGTCATCGGCGCCTGGATCCCGCAGGAGTCATAGGTCGAGCACGGTGGTGCCGCGGTCGACGCAGATCCGCATCGACGAGCCGTCGGCCGCCGGCACCGCGCACGTCCCGCAGAAGCCCTGGCGGCACGAATACGGCGTCGCGGGCCGCGCTTCGAGGAGGACGTCGAGGGCGCTCCGGTCGCCCGGGACCTGGAGTACTTGCCCTGACCTGCGCAAAGTCAGCTGGAACGGCTCGCCGGCGACGATCGGCGGCGGGGCGAACCGCTCGAAGTGCACGGCTTTCGCGCCGGTCAGCGCCAGGTCGACGCGGACACCGGTGATCATCGGCACCGGGCCGCAGCAGTACACCGCTGCCCCTTCGGGCAGATCTGCCAGCAGTTCCGCGCCCGACGCCGGGATGCCGTACTCGGTGTCGGGGCGGATCCGGACGCGGTCGTCGTCCGGCAGTCCGTCGAGGAACGGCATCGATGCGCGGCTGCGACCGGTGTAGACCAGCCGCCAGTCGGCGCCCATCGCGGCGGCTCGGCGGACCATCGGCAGGATCGGCGTGATCCCGATGCCGCCGGCGATGAACAGGAACGGCCCGCCGCCGACGAAGGGGAACGCGGTCCGCGGGCCCCGGACGGTCACCCGCGTGCCCGGCGAGAGCGCGTGGACCTCGGCGGACGCGACGCCGATCTTCCGCACGGCGATGCGGTAATGATCCGTTTCGGCCGGATCGCCGCAGAGGGAGTACTGCCGGACCAGGCCCGATGGCAGCACGAGGTCGACGTGCGCCCCCGGTCGCCAGCCCGGCAGCGGGCCGCCGTTCGCCAGCCGCAGGCTCACGACGCCCTCGGCTTCGGACCGCACCTCTTCGACCACCAGAGACAGGTTCCGGTCGATCGCGCGCACGGGTGGTCGCCGTCGCCCGCTTAATTGCGACATCCGGCGATAAGCGCCCACAACACCGACCAAAGTGGACATCAGATGGTCGGTCCGGCCACTCCCATCCAGCCGGGTCGGCCACCCCGGAGCGGAGCTTTCACGTGAAAGCTCCGCGCCCAGGTCGCAGCTTTCACGTGAAAGCTTCATCCGGCGGCCCGGGCAGCCGGGGAACTCGCGAGGTAGGTCACCGCCTGCTCGGTGCTCCCCGTCTCCGTCGGGTGGTACGACTTCCGGAAGTACGGCCGGATTTCGCGCAGCAGCTGACGTCCGCTGGGCAGCAATCCCCGCTTCGCCGCGCGGCGGTAACCCCGCAGCGAAGCACGTCCCGGGCGCGTCGGATCGTTATGCATCAGATATCGCGTGCCGCGCGCGAACACCCACGCCAGCACCGGCGTCACCGCCGCCATGCTGCGCACGCGTCGCGTGTACCGGCCGTCGAGGTGCATGAAGAGGTCGAACGCGACCGACCGGTGTTCGACCTCTTCGGCGCCGTGCCAGCGCAGCAGGTCGAGCATCACCGGGTCGGCGCCGGCGTCCTCCAGGGGCGCGTCGAGCACCCACTGGCCGAGGAACGCCGTGTAGTGCTCGATCGCGGCGACGATCCCGAGCCGTTCGACCAGCCACTCCTCGGCCGCGCGCCCGGTCAGGTCGCGGTCGCCGAGCAGCTTCCGGAACAGCCACTCCATCTGCGCGATGAACGGCCGCATCGGAACGCCCGCGGCCTCGAGGTGCGTCGCCGCGCCGTCGTGGGCCTCGGCGTGCACCGCCTCCTGGCCGATGAACCCGAGGACGTCGGCCTTGAGCCGCTCGTCCCGGATCAGCGGCACCGCCTGCTTGAACACCTCGACGAACCAGCGCTCACCTTCGGGCAGCGCCAGGTGCAGGACGTTGATGGTGTGCGTGACCTGCGGTTCGCCGGGGACCCAGTGCATCGGCAGCGCCGCCCAGTCGAACTTCACGTCCCGCGCGTGCAGGACGAGCTGCTCGTCCTCGGCGGTCATGACGAGCGGCCGGACAGTTCGTAGTCCGCGGGGTCGACCTTGCGCGTCTCCAGCCAGTAGCGCCAGGTGAAGCCGGGCCAGATCGTCCGGTTGACGCCCTTGGCGTCGAGGTACCAGCTCTTGCAGCCACCCTGCGTCCAGACGCCCTTGACCAGCTTGTCCTGGATCTCCCGCTGGAACTTGTCCTGCACACTGGGCCGGACGTCGAGCGCGGCGGCGTCGCGGGAGTCGGCGAGCTTGATCGCGTCGACGACGTACCGCGACTGCGACTCGATCATGAACACGACGGAGTTGTGGCCCAGCGCGGTGTTCGGGCCGAGCAGGAAGAACAGGTTCGGGAAGCCGGACACGGAGATGCCCTTGTGCGTTTGCATCCCTTCGGCGGCCCATTCCTTGGCGAGGTCGCGGCCGTCGACACCGGTGATGTCCAGGTACTCGAGCGCGTCGGTGACCTTGAACCCGGTGCCGTAGATGATCGCGTCGACCTCGTGCTCGACGCCGGCGGAATCGACGATCGAGTGCGCCTTGACCTCCTTGACGCCGGAGGTGTTGACGTCGACGTTCGGCCGGCCCAGCGCCGGGTAGTAGTCGTTGGAGATCAGGACGCGCTTGCAGCCCATGGTGTAGTCCGGCGTGACCTTCTTGCGCAGCGCGCGGTCCTGGATGCCCTTCGCGATGTTGCGCTTCGCGATCAGCTCGCCGGCCTTCATGATCGCCGGGTGGCCGTTGAAGCCGATGGCGCGCGCTTCGAGCAGCCAGTACAGCGCGTTGCGGTAGAGGCGCTGGGCGCCGGGCACGCGCTTGAACAGCGTCTGCGCCCAGCCCGGCATCGCGTGGTCGGGCTTCGGCATGATCCACGGCGGCGTGCGCTGGAAGAGCGTCAGCTCGGCGACGTCGGGGGCGATCTTCGGGACGAACTGGACGGCGCTGGCACCGGTTCCGACGACGGCGACCTTCTTGCCGCGCAGGTCGTATTCGTGGTTCCACTGCGCGGAGTGCCAGGTCTGGCCCTTGAACTCCTTGATCCCGGGCAGCTCGGGGACCTGCGGGATGTGCAGCCCGCCGACCCCGGAGACGAGGAACTGCGCGACGAACTCGCGGCCGTCCTTCGTGGTCGCCGTCCAGCGGCGTTCGCGCTCGTCCCAGTGGGCGCCGGTGAGCTCGACGCCGAACCGGATCTTCTCGCGCAGCCGGTACTTGTCCGCGACACCCTTGAGGTAGTCGAAGATCTCCGGCTGCGGCGAGAACGACCGCGACCAGTCCGGGTTCTGCTCGTACGAGAACGAGTACATGTGCGACTGCACGTCGCACGCGCACCCGGGGTAGGAGTTGTCGCGCCAGGTGCCACCCACCTCGGTGGCCTTCTCCAGGATCACGTAGTCCCGGATGCCGGCCTTTTCGAGCTGGATCGCCTGGCCGAGCCCGGAAAACCCGGTGCCCACTATCACGACCTTGAACCGCTCGGTCATCTGTCGGCCTCCGCTGCCTCGAGGAAACTGCCCAGATGACGTTACCTCAGGTAACAGTTACTTGGAAGTACTACCTACCGATCAGTACGTCCCGCCGAGCTTCGTGTGGTCCCAGCTGACGACCTTCGTCGGCCGGAAGACCAGTCCGATGCGTTTCGGCGCCTGACCTGCGATGAAGCCCTTGAGTTCGTCGGGAACCGGGTCGCCCGGCTTCGCGCCCGCGTACCGCTGCATGAGCGTGATGCCCATCCGGGTGACTTCTTCGGTGTCCTCGATGATCTCGACGTCGGCCTCGAGCGAGACGCCGCGGAGCTTCTCGTAGCTGTCGCCGTCCTCGATGAGCACCGTCGCCTCCGGCAGGCGGCGGAGGTTCTTCGCCTTCTGCGAGGTGCCGTACGTCCAGGTCGCGACGCCGCCGTCCTCGTGCGGGTAGTACCAGAGCGGCGCGAGGTGCGGGCGGCCGTTGGGGCCGACGCTGGCGACGTTGATGACCTTCTGCTCGGCGAAGTACGCGCGCACTTCGTCGTCGGTCATCCGGATCTGGTCACGACGGGACATCTTCACCCCTTGGTGGCGGCCCGGCCGCCGTGGCCGGTGACCGCCGACTCGAACGCGCCGCGCGCCTCGATGTCGGCCAGCGCGGCCTTGTCCGCCGAAGGTACCCGGCTGCGGGAGCCGATTTCGATGATCGGCGGGAGGAACGCGCGGAGCAGCTTGAGGCCGCCGACCCAGCGCGGCACGTGGATGGTCCGGGCGCGCTTGAGGATGCCGGCTTCGAGGTCGTCGAGGGCGACTTCCAGGGGGTAGGTCTTGCCGATCAGGCCCGGCATGGACGCGCGGAGCTTGCCGAACACGGGGTGGGCGTCGGCGCTTTCGACGAGGTCGGTGCGGATCCACGTCGGGTGCGCGACGCCGACCTTGACGCCCAGGTGGGCGACCTCGGCGCGGAGGCTGTTGGAGAAGGCTTCGACGCCGGCCTTCGCGGCGGAGTAGTTCGCCATGCCCGGCGCGTGCGTGATCGCGGCGAGGCTGGAGATGGCGAGCAGGTAGCCCTTGCGCTCGATGACGTGCGGGAGCGTGACGCGGAACGTGCGCCAGACGCCGAGCAGGTCGACCTCGATCACCTTCTCGAACGCGGCGCGGTCGACCGAGCGGACGAAGCCCGCGGTCGCGATGCCGGCGTTCGCGATGACGATGTCGATGCCGCCGAAGTGCTCGACGACGCCCTTGGTGGCCTTCTCCAGGGCGTCCCAGCTAGTGACGTCGGCTTCCCAGGCGTGCGCGTTGGGTCCGATGCGGTCGGCGACCTTCTTCTGCTCGTCGGCTTCGAGGCCGACGAGGGCGACCTTCGCGCCGCGCGCGGCGAGCCGCTCGGCCAGGCCGGCGCCGATGCCGCGGGCCGCGCCGGTGATCAGCACGACCTTGCCGTCGACCTTCTTGGTGCCGCTCAGCAGCGAAAACGGGTTGGCCACGGTGCCCTCCTAGACGTCACTTGAGGGCACCGTACCCCAACTTACCCGCAGTAAGCTACCCAAGAGTAGGCGCCACTTTCCCTACAAAAGTGACGCTACTTCGTCCGGGGTCAGCGTCAGGGTGACCGAGGCGATCAGGTCGGTGAGCTGCTCGGTCGTGCGGGCGCTGGCGATCGGCGCGGCGACCGTGGGCTGCTGCCGGAGCCACGCGAGCGACACCGCGGCTACCGAGGTTCCGTGCGCTGCCGCCACTTCGTCGAGTTTCGCGAGCACGCGCTCGCCGTGTCCGTCCAAATAGGACTCCGCGCGGGCGGCGCGCGGGCTGTCGACGTTGTGGTCCTTCGTGCGGTACTTGCCGGTCAGGAAGCCCTTCGCGAGCGCGAAGAAGGGCAGGGTGACCAGGCCTTCGCGCTCGACGAGCGGGGCGAGGTCGCGTTCGTAGTCCCGCTCGACGAGGTTGTAGTGCGGCTGCAGCACGGCGTAGCGCGCGAGGCCGTTCTTGTCCGAAATGGACAGTGCGTCGGCGAGCCGCTCGGCGCTGTAGTTGGACGCGCCGAGGTGGCGGACCTTGCCCGCGCGGACCAGCGCGTCGAACGCGGTCAGTGTCTCTTCGAGCGGGGTGTCCGGGTCGTCCCGGTGCGCGTAGTAGAGGTCGATGTGGTCGGTCTTGAGGCGGCGCAGCGAGTCCTCGGCCGCGGCCTGGATGTTCTTCGCGGACAGGCCCGGCCGGCCGTCCCACATGCCGACCTTGGTCGCGACGACGACGTCGTCCCGGTTGCCGCGGGCGGCCAGCCAGTTGCCGAGGATCTCCTCGGAGCCGCCCCCGCCGCCGTAGAGGTCGGCGGTGTCCACGAAATTGCCACCGGCCGCGGTGTAGGCGTCGAGCACGGCGAACGACTGCGGCTCGTCCGCCGTCCAGCCGAAGACGTTGCCGCCGAGGTTGAGCCCGTACACGTCGAGGTCGGTGTTTCCCAGCTTGGTCATGTCTTCGACAGTAATTCGCCGGGAGCGGGAGGAAAATCGCCGTCCCACGCGTTGGAGTGTTCCATGGCTATCGAACTGGGCAAGCTCGGAATCTGGCGGTACCACGCCAACGTGGACGCGAAGTTCGCGGCGGAGGCGGAGAAGCTCGGCTACGGGGCGATTTGGCTGGGCGGCTCGCCCGGCGCCGACGACCTGGCGTCGGTGGACGGCATCCTGGAGGCGACGGACTCCCTGGTCATAGCGACCGGCATCGTGAACATCTGGCAGGACGAGCCGGCGGACATCGCCCGCGTCTACGAGCGCATCGCGGCGAAGCACCCGGACCGCTTCCTGCTGGGCGTCGGCGCGGGCCACCGCGAAGCGACGAAGGAGTACAAGAAGCCGTACGCGGCTCTGGTCGACTACCTGGACGGCCTGGACGCGGCGGGCGTGCCGGTCGCCGGGCGCGCGTTGGCGGCGTTGGGCCCGAAGGTGGTGGCGCTGTCGGGTGAGCGTACGGCGGGGGCGCACCCGTACCTGACGACGCCGAAGCACACTCGCTCGACGCGCGAAATCCTCGGCGAGGGCCCGCTGCTGGCGCCGGAGCACAAGGTCGTTTTGTCGACCGACGCGGCGGAGGCGCGGGCGATCGGCCGCAACACCGTCAAGTACTACCTGGGGCTGTCGAACTACGTCGCCAACCTGCGGAAACTCGGCTTCACGGACTCCGATTTGGAGGGCGAGGGCAGCGACCGGCTGGTCGACGCGCTGGCCCTGCACGGCGACGCGGCGACGATCGCGCGTGGCCTGTCGGCCCACCTGGACGCGGGGGCGGACCAGGTCGTCGTCCAGGTGCTGAACGAGGACCCGTGGCCGGGCTACCGCGCGCTGGCCGCCGAGCTGCTGTGATCTCCGTCCGGCCGCCGGTGCGCCCGGCGGCCGGACGCACCCCCTTCTGAACCGATCCGACGTGCGGAAAAGTTTCTGCGCGGGGACCGGTGTGCGGCGGCGGTACACCTCGTACGATGCGGTCGGGACCCATCCCTGCCAAGGAGGAATACCGATGCCCATCGCGACCCCCGAGGTCTACGCGGAGATGCTGGACCGGGCGAAGGCGAACGAGTTCGCTTACCCGGCCATCAACGTGACCTCGTCCGAGACCGTGAACGCCGCCATCCGCGGGTTCGCCGAGGCGGAGAGCGACGGGATCATCCAGTTCTCCACCGGCGGCGCGGAGTTCGCCTCCGGCCAGAAGGTCAAGGACATGGTCGTCGGCGCGACCGCGCTGGCCGAGTTCGCGCAGGTCGTCGCGGCGAAGTACGACGTCAACGTCGCGCTGCACACCGACCACTGCCCGAAGGACAAGCTGGACGGCTTCGTCCGCCCGCTGATCGAGATCTCGGCCGAGCGCGTCAAGAACGGCCAGAACCCGCTGTTCCAGTCCCACATGTGGGACGGTTCGGCGATCGACCTCGACGAGAACCTCGAGATCGCCGCGGAGCTGCTCGCCAAGACGGCGGCCGCGAAGATCATCCTCGAGGTCGAGATCGGCGTCGTCGGCGGCGAGGAAGACGGCGTCGAGGCGGAGATCAACGAGAAGCTGTACACCGCCGAGGGCGACTTCCTGAAGACGATCGACGCGCTCGGTTCGGGCGACCGCGGCCGCTACCTGCTGGCGGCGACGTTCGGCAACGTCCACGGCGTGTACAAGCCGGGCAACGTGAAGCTCCGCCCGGACGTGCTGAAGGGCGGCCAGGAGGCGGCGTCGAAGAAGCTCGGCCTGGACGCGGGTTCGAAGCCGTTCGAGCTGGTCTTCCACGGCGGCTCGGGCTCCCTCCCGGAGGAGATCCGCGAGGCGGTGTCGTACGGCGTGGTGAAGATGAACGTCGACACGGACACGCAGTACGCGTTCACGCGCCCGATCGTGGACCACTTCTTCAAGAACTACGACGGCGTGCTGAAGATCGACGGCGAGGTCGGCAACAAGAAGGTCTACGACCCGCGGTCGTACCTGAAGGCCGCTGAGGCCGGGATGGCTCAGCGGGTCGTCGAAGCTTGCCAGGCGCTGGGCTCGGCGGGCACGAAGGTCAAGTAGTCACGCGCGAAGGGGGCGGCACTTTCACGTGAAAGTGCCGCCCCTTCGTCGTGTTCAGACTTCGACGACTTCCAGCAGGCTCTCGAGACCGCGGAAGTCCTTCGCGTTGCGGGTGTACAACGGCAGGCCGTGCACGGAGGCGATCGCGGCGATCATCAGGTCCATCCGGCGCGGTCGAGGTGACCGGCCCGCGGCCACCGTCAGCGCGACCAGCGTGCCGTAACGAGCGGCGGCCTCGCCATCGAACGGCAACGGGGTGAATTCGACGATGGCCGCGCCTAGTTGCTCGTTCCGCATCGCTTTCGTGGCCGGGTCCACCGTCATGACGACGCCTTGGTAGAGCTCGGCCATGGTCACCGCGGTGATCTCCGGGAAGTCCGGAAGGGACTGCGGGTCCAGGGTGTCGAGCTCGATGTAGGTGCAGGTGTCGAGCACTCCGGCGACGTGACGTTCAGCCACGCTTGCGTTCCCAGGGGTTGTCGTCATCGCTGAGGCGATCGTCGCCGAAGAACTCGTCGGCATCTCGCCGCAGCTCGGCGGCGTCGACCCGCGGCAGTCGCTTGTGGCGCTCGACCAGCTCGGCCGCGGTGAACCGCTTCCGGCGGGACACCGGTCGCAGTTCGGCGATCTCCACGCCGTTGCGGGTGACGTGGTACGTCTCGCCGGCTTCGACCGCGTCCATGATCGCGGCCGAGTTGTTCCGGAACTCCCGCTGGCTGATGACGTTCACCAAGCGAGTGTAGCACTGTGTGCTACGCGGTTACCCGCCTTGCGGACCACCGCCGGGAAGCCGGACCGGCCGCTGCCCAGAGGGCGAACACCCCGCCCAGCACCACCAAAGCCGTCCAGTACGCCACCGGCGGGGCCGACTCCGTGTGCGCGTCGCCCAAGACCCACGGCCGGAACTGCGACTGCACCCAAAACGCCCCGTACCCGAACGCCGTCACCAGCAGCGCACCCGCGCCGGCCCGCAGCACTCCGGAAGACATCGCGAACGCCAAGTCCACCGCCAACCCCACGAACAGCAGGTAGAACGGCACCGTCGACACCGGGAACCCCAGCCCGAGCAGCAGCGGCCACATCACCGACCGATAGGCCACATACGCCAGCGCCACCGCAGAAGCAGCCCAGCGGAAACCCAGTGTGCGGCGGGCCAACACCAAGATCAACGCCATCACCCCGATGCCCCACAGCGGGTACACCCACTCCGGGATCGGCATCGTGAAGTGCAGGATCGCCGTCCGGTCGACCGGGTGGCCGATCTGGTTGGCCGCGAACGAAAGCAGCGACGGCTCGGCCTCCGGCGCACCGCGCTCCCACGCGCGCAGCCCCAGGATCCCGTACTCCTGCTGGCCGTTCGGGAAGAACGTGTTCTCCAGGAAGAACGCCCACAGCGCGAGCAGCACGCCCGTCCGGAAGCGGCCCGGCGGGGACAGCCGGAGCCAGCCCAGCAGGACGCCCGCCTGCATGATGCCCGTGCCCAGGTACAACATCATGTGGGACGGGCTCCACGCCGTCAGGTCGAGACCGTTGACGCGGTGGTTGATGACGTCCAGCGGGGCCGCCACCAGGAACGTCAAGAGCCCGATCTGCATCAGGCGCAGCGACGTCTTGTCCGCGCCCAGGCCCGTGTAGCTGTGGATCGCCACCAGCACGACGATGATCACCGTGCCGACCGTGTTGATCAGGTGCGGCGGCGCCAGGTCGTCGCGCAGCCACATGAAGTGCCACGACATGTCCCACGACGAGCCCAGCAGCTTGAACGCGAACGCCGCCAGCCACATCCCGTAGCAGAACCGGAGCACCCAGTCCGGCGTCGGCTGCCCGGGGGCGCCGCGGTGCCAGTGCCGCGTGAAGAACAGCCGCGTCTTGCCGATCGGACTGCGCGGGATCACGTCCACCGGGACGTCGACTGCCTTGGCCATGCGGGACATCATGGCCGGTCATGGTCACGAGCGGGTCAGGACCGTGGCGAAAGACGCGAAAATGGGGATTCCCCCTACCTTCTTCCCCGCCACCACCCTCAACGGAGGCGCTTCGCGCCCGGGTTCACCCTTAGGGGTGGCGGATTTGCCTCCGGCGTGCCTCGGTTGGCATGGTGTGCCGCCATGATGCCGAAACGAGTTGTGGCCGCCGTCCTGGTCGGCGCTCTGATCCTGGCCGGCGGCGGGGTTCTCGCGGGCCTGTTCTTCTGACTCGCGGGGGTGGGCAGAATGGGCGGCATGACGCACAACCTGCTCGGCCCCGAGCCGACGCTGCTGCCCGAGCACACCGCCGCCCAGGCCGCGCTGGACGCCGGGACCGACCCGGCCGCCGTCGCCGCCGAACACCCCGACTACAGCGAGGCGTGGGCTTCGCTCGCCGAGAAGGCCTTCGACGCGGGTGAGACGGTCGCCGCGTACGCGTACGCCCGCACCGGCTACCACCGGGGTCTCGACCAGCTGCGCCGCGCCGGCTGGAAGGGCTTCGGCCCGGTGCCGTGGTCCCACCGCCCCAACCAGGGGTTCCTGCGCGCTCTCGCCGTGCTCGGCAAGGCCGCCGGGAAGATCGGCGAGACCGAGGAGTACGACCGCTGCCGCACGTTCCTCGCCGACTCCGACCCCGCCGCCGCGGAAGCCACCGGCCTCAAGTGACCCAAGTCCGTGAATGGCACATTCACGGACACTTAGTCCCTCAATGTGCCATTCACGGCCTACGGCAGACCTCAGAACAGGCCGCAGTTACTCAACGCGGGCAGGCCGGCGAAGCGCGCCTCCAGCCATGCGAACGCTTCCGGGAACGCGCGTACCGCCGTCAGCACGTGGGTCGGCACCAGTGACGTGCTGAACTGCACCTTCACGCCCTTGCCGCACCACGTCCGGCCCAGGTCGCGGTCCTGCGCGTAGGGCACGATGTCGTCGAGCGCGCTGTGGACGATCAGCACCGGCGCCGACGGCTTCAGCCGCCCGATCTTCTGCTCCGCCACCCGTGACGCATACGGCTCCTCGCCGAGGTACGCGGTGAGCGAGCGGCCATCGGTCGTCAACGTCGACGACTGCGTGAACGCGTGCGCGGCGATCGCCTCCACCGTGCACTCGGTCCGGACCTGCTCGAACAGCTGCTTGCCCCGCGCGTTGAGCAGCGCCGGGATGTTCAGCTCCGGGTACGCGTAGTTCATGCTCACCAGCGCGAACCCCAGGAACCCGACCGCGTAGTGGCCGTCGAGGTTCTTGGCCACCGAAGCCAGGTCCGCCGGCACCGCGCCCGCGTACGCGCCCTTCAGCTTCAGCTCGGGCGCGTAGCTCGGCTGCAGCTCCGCCGCCGCGGCCGACGCGCCGCCGCCCTGGGAGTAGCCCGCGATCGCGACCGGGCCGTCGTCCGGCAGGCCCGCCTCCGGCAGCCGCTGCGCCGCGCGGATCGCGTCGAGCACCGCGTGTCCCTCGGCGGCCCGGTTGACGTACGTGTGGTCGCCCGGTGTGCCGAGCCCTTCGTAGTCGGTGACGACGACGCCGTAGCCCCGCGTCAGCAGCCCGGCGATGAACGGGCCCTCGTACTCGAACCCGGCGGCAAGCGCTTTCGACGGAGCGCAGTCGTCGCCTTCGCCCTGCGTGCCGACGGCGTAGGAGACGATCGGACGGACGCCGGCGCCGTGCCACGCCGAGCGCGGGGTCAGCACCGTGCCGGTGACGGCGATCGGCGAACCGTGCGTATCGGTGCTGCGGTACATGATCCGCTGCACGTCCGCGTCGGCCTTGATCAGCTTGACCGGATCGATGTAGAACGTCGACGTCTCGTGCCGGATGACGTCACCGTCGCTGCCGGCCGGGAGCGGGGACGGGGGATCGTAGAAGGACGCGGCGGAGGCGCCGGGTGCCACCAGGGCCAGACAGGAAACCGTGGCGATCGCCGCGGAGAGGGCGCGGCGAGAGAAGATACGCATGCTTGCTCCTCGTTGAGCAGGTCGAGTGCGCGGGGAACACCTTTTCAGACAGAGGTGTCGAAAAAAGAGTCACGTGAGGTGGACCACATGTCAAGCCCGGCTCCGCGCGGGCGGCCGCGCAAGCTCCCGGTCGGGGAGCAGCGCGCCCGCGTGCTGCACGCGACGGCGAAGGTCGTCGCGCAGCACGGGATGCAGGGCGCGACGATCGAGCAGATCGCGCGTGAAGCCGGCGTTTCCCGCCAGGCCGTCTACGAGCAGTTCGGTGACCGCGCGACGCTGTTTTCCGAGGTCGTGGCCGTGACGGAGGAGCAGGCGTTCGCCGCGATCGCGAGCCCGGCGGTGACCGACCCGCAGCCCGGCCTGCGGGCCTGGGCGCGGGCCAACTACGCCAACATGGTCACCTTCGTCGCCGACAGCCCGGAGGCCTACGGCGTGCTCCGCGCGGCCGAGCGCGCGGGCGACCCCGCTCTCACCCGGTTGAGGGAGAGGCTGGCGGTCGTCTACGCCGGCGCCGCCCGCAAGAGGTGGGCGGCGCACGGCATCGACTCCGGCCGCGCCGACCGCGCGCTCGTCACGCTCTTCTTCGCGATGACGGAGTCACTGGTGCAGGCGACCTGGGACGGCGAGCCGCCGGACCAGGAGGCCCTGATCGACCTGCTCACCGAATTCACGGTCGGCGGCGTCGCCCGCCTCCAGACGAAGGCGAGCGACGTCATCGACCGGCTGCGCTAAGCCGCGGCGAGGGCCGCTTCGGCGGAGCCCACCACGCGGTTTCGCCCGCCGTGCTTCGCCGCGTACACGGCCGCGTCGGCGGACGCCATCACTTCCTCGATCGACGACCCGTCGAGCGGGTAGGACGCGACGCCGATCGACGCTGTCTGGCGTTCGATGTCCACGAAGGCGCCTTCGTTGGTCTTCGTGCTGATGATCAGCTCGCTGACCCGTTGCCGGATCCGTTCCGCCGTCACGATGGCGTCCTCCTTGGACGTCGACGGCAGCAGCGCCACGAACTCCTCGCCGCCGAACCGGCCGACCAGGTCGTGCGCCCGCGTCTCCTGCTTGACCACGGCCGCGACCGCCTTGAGCACGTCGTCCCCCGCGAGGTGCCCGTAGGTGTCGTTGATCCGCTTGAAGTGGTCGAGGTCGATCATCATGGCGCCGAAGCTGCCCTTGTCGCGCTCCGCGCGGGAAATCTCGCGCTGGGCGCCGTCCTGCCAGGTCGTGGCGTTGAGCAGCTGCGTCTTCTGGTCGGTCGTGGCCAGCTCTTCCAGCCGCTTGACCAGCACGGACCGCTGCAGCACGTACAGCGGCAGGATGACCAGCACCGACAGCAGCGGCTCCTGGCCGAGCACCATCACCAGCAGCCCGCCGACGCACAGCGTGGACAGTTCGAGCAGGTTGTCGTCCATGCCGCCGAGGCAGCTCTCGACCGTGGCCTCCTCCGGGTTGGCCAGGTAGAGGCCGAGCCCGGTGAGGGCCGCGTTGACGACGAAGTACACCGCCACCGCGAGCGAGACGGCGGCGACGCTCAGCCCGGTCGAGAAGTGCGTGACCAGCCCGGCCGAGCAGGCCGACAGCGTCGCGCTGGTGGCGTTCGCGGCGACCCGGTGCGGCTGGCCGGGACGCGTGCCCGACCAGCTGCGCAGCGCCAGGCCGACGTACAGCGTCACCCCGAGCAAGGTGACCAGCTGCGTCGGCAGCAGGAGCGCGGCGGGCAGCAGCCACACCGACGTCATGTTCATGTGCGGGCCGTCGCTCAGGATGCGCCGCTGGCGCTCGATGCGACGGCTGACCTCGGCCTGGGCCAGGGCGAGCGCGCCCAGCAGACCGAGGATGCCCAGGTGCTTCAGCGTGATCGTGGTGGTGACCGTGGCGACGGCCGTCCAGCCCACCAGTACTGCGATCGCCGCGAGCGTGACAGCGATCCAGCGGGGCGGCCGCCGCCACAGCGCCCAGCCCGCAACACCAGAAATCACGCCTTGTCCAGACCGTTCCCCCAATGTGACCATTTTTCCCCCAGACCCTTGCGCTCGGTGGTGGTGATGAACCACTCACGGACAGTTTCAGCCCGTTTGCCGTCTGTCCACAAGGGCCTTAGGTGTGTACATTTTCCGGGACGCCGGATCGAAGGGTGGCCAGCGATGCGTTCCAGAGATCAGTGAGCCGGAGCCGCGCCGCAAGGTCGCGATGACGAAACCAGCGTGTCGAGCGTGCTCAGGCGTGTTCGGCGCGCTGGGTCTCATAGTCATGCCCGCCTTCGCCCGCCCCCGAAAGCCGTGAGCGCCGCCAGGCGAGCGCGAGCGGAACCGTAAGTATCAATCCGGCAACGCCGAAGATGCCGACGGTCGTCTGCGCCCCGACGAGGTCCGTCAGCACGCCGCCGATGAGCGGGCTCACGCCCAGCATCGTCGTCAGTCCCGTGTTCGACAGGCCCATCGTCTGGGCGCGGTTCTCGTCCGGTACCGCGAGCGTCAACGACGCGGTCGCCTGCAGCAGCGCGACCGAGCCGAACGCGCCGGAAAGGACGAAGAGGACGATCGACACGTACGGGTTCGGCTGCGCGAAGCCGGCCAGCATGGGCACGGCGCCCAGCGCCGACAGCGGCCCGATCAGCTTCGGCCGTGCCTCGGCGGGCACCCACCGCGTGAAGACGAACGTGCCGATGACGCTGCCCACCGGGTCGGCCGCGAGCAGGAGCCCGACGAGCTCGGGGCCGCCGCCCGCCGACGAGACGTACGGCGCGGCGATCCCCTCGTAGACCGGCAGCAGGCCCATCAGCCAGGTGAACAGGACGAGCGCCCGCAGCGCGGGGCTGGCGAACGCCACCCGGCCCCCGGTGCCGATCATGGCGAAGAAGGGCTTGCGCTTCTCGGCGTTCGCGGCCGGCGGCCGCGAACGCACGCCGAACCGGACGAAGGCGGCCGACAGCAGGAACGTGGCGGCGTCGAGCACGAGGGCTACGTGCGGGTCGAGCGCCAGCAGCAGCGCACCGCCGCCGGCGAACCCGAGCAGCTGCGCGGTCTGCACGGTCATGCTCCGCACACCCATGCCGACGACGAACCGGTCGCCCTCGAGGATCTGCGGCAGCAGCGCGAGCTGCGCGGCCTTGAACGGCGGGTTCAGCAGCGAGACACCGGCGACGAGGACGCAGACCACCCAGAACGGCAGCGCGGGGATGGCGACGAGCAGGATCAGCCCGGCCCGCACGAGGTCGACGGCGACCATCACGGTCCGTCGCGGGAACCGGTCGGCGAGCCCGGTGAGGAAGATGCCGCCGAGCAGCGACGGCGCGAACGTCAGCGCGTAGGTGAGGCCGGTCAGCGTGGCGGAGCCGGTGGCGGTGAAGACGAGGATGGACAGCGCGACCCTGGCCAGCTGGTCGCCGGCGATGGACAGCAGTTCACCGAACCACAGCGACCGGAACTCGGCGATCCCGAACACCTCGCGGAACGTGACGCGATCCCGCGGAGCTGCCATGCGCTTTCTCCCGACCTCTTGTGCAGACCGTGCGCCTCGCATGACCGATGGTGATGAGAGGACCGGTCGGTCATGAGGCAGTCACGGTACGTGAGTTACCTCAGCCAGTGTCCCGTGACTGTTGGTAAATCTCTAGGTTCTTTCGCCGGTATCCAAGGTGTCACGGAGCTTTCCTGGACGAGTCAGACGATAGCCCGCAGTGTCTGGCTGGTCGCCCAGGAGTCACCAATGGATCATTCCGTACCCGATGGGCGGAGGACCAGAGGCAAAAGTAGCCACCTCGCGTTCGCGAGGTGGCTACTTGGTCCGGGCAGGGAGCCGGGAGTCTCGGCTGCGGCTTTGACCAGGGGGCTTCCGGCTGTGGCTCCGCCTGCCGCGGGGCTCGGCCCCGGCCGTGGGCCGTCGGTCCGGCGGCCGTCGGGAAAGCGGCTCGGCCCGGTGCGGGCCCGGGGCGGTGGGCTGGGAGCCGGGCGTCGCCGGAAAAGCGCCCGGCCGGGTGCGGCAGCGGCCTCCGCCGCCGAGGCCGGGCCACTCGGGAAAGCGTGGTCAGCCGTCGACGGCCAGGGCGTCCTCCGCCGGGGTCCTCGTGGCCTGCGCCGCTCGTGAGGCGTCCCTCTTCGCCACCTCTTCCCGGACGATCGGGATCACGTACCGGCCGAAGTCGATCGTGTCGCCGAGCATGTCGTAGCCCCGCGCCGACAGGATCTCCACGCCCAGGTCGTAGTAGTCCAGCAGTGCCTGCGCCACCGTCTCCGGGGTCCCGACCAGCGCGTTCGAGTTGCCCGCGCCGCCCGTTGCGGCCGCCGTCGGGGTCCACAGCGCGCGGTCGAAGCGCTCGCCCTGGGCCGCCAGCGCCAGCAGGCGCTGGGAGCCCGTGTTCTCCGGCTCGGTCAGCTTGTGCCGCCTGGTCAGCGGCTGCCCGCCCTGCGTCCGGTCCTTGATCGCCCCCACCGTCGCGTACGCCTTCTCCCAGGCCAGCTCCTCGGTCGGCGCGATGATCGGGCGGAACGCCACCTGGATCCGCGGCACGTCCGTGCGGCCCGCCGCCAGCGCCGCGGCCTGCACGGACTCGATCTGCTCCGCGGTCTGCGCGAGCGGCTCGCCCCATAGGCAGTAGATGTCCGCTTCGGCGCTCCCGGCGGCGTACGCGGCCGGCGACGAGCCGCCGAACGACACTCCCGGCCGCGGGTTCTGCACCGGCCGCACGTCGGAGACGTAGTCGGCGAAGCGGTAGTACTCGCCGTCGAAGCCGAACGGCTCGTCCGACGTCCACGCCTTCTTGATGATCTGGATGGCTTCGCGCGTCCGGGCGTAGCGCTGGTCCTTCGTCAGGTAGTCGCCTTCGCGCTGCTGCTCGTGGTCGTTGCCGCCGGTGATGAAGTGGACCGTCAGGCGGCCGTCGGAAATCCGGTCGAGCGTCGCGAACGTCTTCGCCGCGAACGTCGGGTACGAGACGTTCGGGCGGTGCGCCAGCAGGATCTGCAGCTTGTCGAGCTTCGTGGCGACGTACGCGGCCGCCTGCGCGGGGTCCGGCGAGCCGGAGCCGTAGGCGAACAGCACGCGGTCCCAGCCGAAGTCCTCGTGCGCGCGGGCCAGGCGCAGCGTGTACTCCTTGTCGAACACCCCGCCCGAGCGGGCGTGCGTCTCCGACCCGTCGTGCGTGCCTCCGATGCCCAGGAACTCGACCGGCATACCGTCCTCCATCCACGTCGGTACGGCCAGAGCTACGCCTCGCGAAAGAGAGCGGCAACGAAGTCCGCAGGGTGGAACCAGCGCCGGTTCGCCTCGATCACCTCGATCGACGCGCGGACCTGCTCGAAGGTGGGCGGCGCCGCCCGGTTGAACACGACGGTCAGGGACCGGCGCGGGATGACCACGAATTCGACGTCGACCCCGGCCGCCTCCGACGCGGCCTCCACGACGTCCCGCCAGTGCTCCGGGTCTGTTTCAGCGGCCAAGTCTTCGCAGTCGGAGGCATGCTTCGAAGGCCGCGGCGCCTGGGTGGACTACGGACAAATCCGCTCCTCTCGCCAACCTGCTCCGGGGATTCGGCGCCGCTCGCCGGAGTGTTTGGTTTTATTCCCGGAATTCCGGAGTATGGGAAGGACGCCCGGCGCCGGATCCCGCGCGTAGCTTCGGTCTCGTGGCCGATCGCGCGCCGTTCACCCTCGCCGTCGTGGGCGCCGGACCCCGGGGGGTCGGCGTCCTCGAGCGGCTCGGCGCGAACGCGGAGCTACTGCGCGACCGGCGGCTCGAGGTGCACCTGATCGACCCGTTCCCGCCCGGCCCCGGCCGCGTGTGGCGCTACGACCAGTCGCCGCTGCTGCGGATGAACTCCATGCCCGAGGACGTCACGATGTTCACCGACGAGTCGGTGACGATGACCGGCCCGGTCCGGCCGGGGCCGACGCTGCTGGAGTGGGCGCGAAAGGTGCGTGACGGCGCGCTCGACGCGGAGGTCCCACTTGACGTCGTCGCCGAGCTGACCGCCCTCGACAGCTTCGACTTCCCGACCCGGCGGCTGCAGAGCGCCTACCTGACCTGGTTCTACCGCAAGGTGCTCGGCGATCTCCCCGACGGCATCGACGTCGTCGAGCACGCGGCGCGCGCGGTGGGGGTCGACGGCCACACCGTCAGCCTGTCCGACGGCACGACCGTGCGCGCGGACGCCGTCGTCTTCACCGTCGGGCACCTCGACGCCGAACCGGACGACCGCGAGCGCGAGCTCGTGACGTTCGCCGCGCGGCACGGGCTCGCCTACTACCCGGCCGGCTACACCGCCGACGTCGACTACTCCGGCATCGCGCCGGGCGAAACCGTGCTGGTGCGCGGGTTCGGGCTGGCGTTCGTCGACCTGATGCTGCTGCTCACCGAGGGCCGCGGCGGCCGCTTCGAGGAGCTCGAGACCGGCGGGCTGCGCTACCACCCGAGCGGCGCCGAGCCGGTGCTGCACGTCGGCTCGCGGCGCGGAGTGCCCTACCACGCGAAGATCGGCTACCGGCTGCGCGGGAAACCGTTGCGGCTGCCCAGGTTCTTCGACGCCTACGCCATGGACGGCCTCGCCGGCGAGGCGCTCGACTTCCGCGCGGACGTCTGGCCGCTGATCGCGAAGGAACTGGCCTGGGGCTACTACAGCGAGCTGTTCACCGGGCACCCGGACCGCGTGTGCCTCGACTTCGCGGTGTTCGCCGACGCTTTCGCCGACCTGCCGTGGGATTCGCCGGGGATGCGCGACCTCGTGGCGCGGGCGGTGCCCGCCGAGGCCGACCGCCTCGACCTCGACCACCTGGACCGGCCTCTGCGCGGCCGCGAGTTCGGCACGGCGGAGGAGTTCGGCAAGGAGCTGCGGGAGTACGTCGAGGCCGACCTCGCGCGCCGGGCGGACCAGGAGTTCAGCGCCGACCTCGGCGCGTTCATGGCGTTGCTGTCGGTGTACAGCCAGCTGCCGGTGCTGGTCCAAAAAGGACGGCTGGATGCGTCGTCCCAAGTGTCCGATATGGACGGATGGTTCCACGGCTTCTTCTCGTACTACGCCAGCGGGCCGCCGCCACGCCGGCTGGAGGAGCTGCTGGCGCTGCACGAAGCCGGCGTGGTCTCGTTCGCGGGCGCGGAAATGCGGGTGACGACGGACGGCGGCGCGTTCGTCTCGACGAGCGCCAGCTACCCGGGGACGGTGCCGGCACGCACACTCGTCGAGGCGCGGCTCCCGGGCCCCAGCGTGACCCGCGCGGCCGACGGCCTGCTCCGGCAGCTGCGCGACGCGGGCGAGCTGGCCGAGGAGACGGTCGCGGACCCGGTGACCGGCGCGTTGCTGCCGTCGGGCCGGATCCACACGCGGGTGTCGGACTCCCGCCTCCTCGACGGCACCGGCCGGCCCCACCCGCACCGGTTCGCGGTGGGCCCGCACACGAGCGCCCGCTCGGCGGCGGCGTTCACGCGCCCTCGCACGAACGCGGCGAGCTTCCGCCAGAACGACGCCGTGGCGCGCGAGATCCTGGCGCTGGTCAGCCCGCCCAGCTGACGATCTCGGCCAGGACCTGGTCCGGCGACGGCATTCCCGCGATCTCGGCGGCGATGCCCCGGGCGATTTCGAGTGGTTTCGGGTCGGTGAGCAGCTCGCGCGCCGCCGTCTCGATCGCGGGGATCCGGATCGCGTCGCCGACCAAAGCGCGTGCGGCGCCGAGGGTGGACAACGTCTCGGCGTTGGCGAACTGGTCGGCGCCCTGCGGCAGGATCAGCTGCGGCAGCCCGGCCGCGAGCGTGGCGAGCACCGTGCCCGTGCCGCCGTGGTGCACGACCAGACCCGCGTGTTTCAGGACCTCGGCCTGCGGCACGAAACCGGCGACCTGGACGCGAGCCGGCAGCTCACCCAACGCCGCGGGATCGCCGGGACCCAGCGCCACCAGCACGTCGACGTCGAGGCTCGACAACGCGCGGATCGCGCCGCGCAGGACGTCCGTCGCGCCGAAGACCACCGTGCCCAGCGTCAGGTAGACGAAACCGTCTTCGGGCAGGGGCGGCAGCGGGACGTCCGGGTCGTACGGCGTCGGGCGCATCCGGAACACCTTCGGGATGCCCGCGGTGCCCGGGTCGCGGACGCTGTCCGGCCAGACGTCGACGCAGGCGTCGCCGAACAGGGCGTCCGAAGGCAGTGTTCCCCAGAGCGGCCGCAGCCGTTCCGCGGCGACGGCCAGGACCTCCGGCGGCATGGACCGCCCGATCACGACAGAGACGGCGGGGATGCCGGCGCGGCGGGCGGCGATCCCGGCGCCGACGTCGCTCATCTCGTAGACCACCAGGTCGGGACGCAGCTCCGGGAGCAGCGGCGTCAGGTCGTCGAGCAGCGACTGCGGCAGCAGCTCGGCGAACATCGTGATGCCGACGTCGAGGAAGCCCGCGTCCTCACCGTGGCGTTTCTTGGCTTCGGCCTCCGCCTCGCCGATGCCGATCCCGGCGCGGTGGACTTCGAAACCCAGGTCGCGCACCTTGGGCACGAACGCCTCTCCGGTGCCGAACACGACGTCGTGCCCGGCCGCTTTCGCCGCGTTCGCGAGCGGCAGCAGGGGAAACAGGTGGCCGTACGCCGGGCGGCACGTGAAGAGGATGCGCACGCACCCGAGCGTACTGCTCAGCCCTTCACGACCGGAGCGATTTGCTGAGCCCACTGCTGCGGCGCGGACGTCCCGCCGGGCAGGGAGTTGAAGTACTCCCAGCCGTCGATGCCGCCGAAGTCCGCGTACTTGCTCTTGAGGCTGCGCACGGTCGACTGGAGGGTCGACATGGCGACGTACCCACTGCAGTTGGCGGGGTTGGTGACGGTCCCGGCGACGACCTTGCTCGCCGGCACGATCCCGCGGCGGATGATGTTGTCGTAGCCGGAGGTGCTGCTCAGGGACCCCCAGCCGCAGTAGAACTGCGCGTTGAACCAGGAGATCTGCGCGCCGCGGTCGCGGTAGAGGGTGTCGTAGTTGAGGCCGGAGAGCCCGCCGCCGCCGCTGAGTTCGGTGGCGACCGGGGCGAGGGTGACGAGGAACGAGCTGCCGAAGTCGGCCCGGAGCGCGTCGATCAGCTTGTTCAGGGCGGCGTTCGACATGTGCTCTTCGACGTCGAGGTCGATGCCGGAGAGCGAGTAGGTGCGGATGAGGTTCCGCAGCAACGGGTAGTAGGTGTCGAACTGGGTTTCGAGCCGCTGGAAACTGCCCGCGGCGGCCCCGCCGACGAACGCGAGGACGTGCACGCCCTGGCTGCGCAGGGTGGCGAGGTCCTGCCACATCCGCGTGAACTTGGCGGCGTTCGGCGGATCGTCGTTGAGGTGGACGACGCTGTTGGTATCGAGGTGGATGGCCCCGACGATGACGTCCGTGGCCCCGGCGTCGCGCAGCGGGAGCGGCGAGACGTAGGTGGAGCCGTTGTAGATGGTCTGGTAGTAGAGGACAACCCTCCGCCCGGCGGCGGCCGAGGTCGGCACCGCACCCGAAATCATCAGCACCAAGGCCACGAAGGCCACGCCGATCCTCCGCATGGTCCAGACCATACGTCGCTCAGCGCAGTGGGAAAAGCACTCACCGTCGATCCTGTCCGGTTTCTGTCTCAGCCCACCTCTTGGACCGACCGCCCGGGAATCGCGGCCAGCAGTTCCTTCGTGTACTCCGCCCGTGGCTCCTCCAACACTTGCGCCACCGGTCCCAGCTCCTCCAGCTTGCCCGCGCGCATCACGCCGACCTGGTCCGCGAGCTGCCGCACCACGGCCAGGTCGTGGGAAATGAACAGGTACGACAACCCGAGTTCGGCTTGCAAATCCGCCAGCAACGCCAAGATCTGCGCCTGCACCGAAACGTCCAGCGCCGACACCGGTTCGTCGCACACCACCAAGTCCGGCCGCAACGCCAGCGCCCGGGCGATCGCCACCCGCTGGCGCTGACCTCCCGACAGCTCCGCCGGCTTGCGGCGCGCCACCGACGACGGCAAAGCCACCTGGTCCAGTAACGACGGGACCCGGTCGCGCGGCAGCTTGAACGCCCGCAGCGGCTCCGCCACCACCTCCTCGACCGAAAACTTCGGGTTCAGCGACGCGTACGGGTTCTGGTACACGATCTGCATCCTCCGCCGCAACCGGCGCAGCTCCTCGCCCGACAACCCAGTGATGTCCTGGCCGTCGAACGACACCGATCCGGACGACGGCGTTTCCAAGCGCAGCAGGAGACGCGCCGTCGTCGACTTGCCCGAGCCCGACTCGCCCACCAGAGCCAGCGTCTGGCCGCGAGGGATGTCGAACGAGACCCCGTCGACGGCGCGAATTCCGTCGAACGACTTCGCCAGGTCCCGCACCGACACCAGCGGCTCAGTCGGAGGTGCGGGCGGCCGAAGCGTGCTCGACAAGCTCGGCGCCGCCGCGATCAGTTGCCGCGTGTACGGGTGTGTCGGCGCGCTGACCACCGACGTCCCCTCTTCGACGACCGACCCCTGCGACAGCACCACGATCCGCGACGCGCGGTCTGCCGCGACGCCGAGGTCGTGCGTGATCAGCAGGATCGCCGTGCCGGACTCGGACGCCAGCGACGTCAGGTGGTCGAGGATCCGGCGCTGGACCGTGACGTCCAGCGCCGACGTCGGCTCGTCCGCGATGATCAGCTTCGGCCGCCCGGCCAGCGCCGACGCGATCAGCACCCGCTGCCGCAGCCCGCCCGACAGCTGGTGCGGGTACTGCCGGGCGCGCAGCTCAGGCGAGGGGACACCCGCGCGTTCCAGCAAGGAAATCGCCTCCAGGGAAGCCGAACGCCGGTCCGCGAGGCCGTGGATCTTCAGCACCTCCGCGACCTGGTCGCCGATCCGGTGCACCGGGTTCAGCGACACCGCCGGGTCCTGCGGCACCAGCGCGATCTCTCGCCCGCGCACCGATCGCCACCGCCTTGGCGACAGCGACAGCAGATCCCGGCCGTCGAAGGTGATCGAACCGCCGTCGACGCGACCGCCGCGCGGGAGCAGGCCGATCGCCGCGTGCGCCGTCGTCGACTTGCCCGAACCCGATTCGCCGACAACGGCGACCACTTCGCCCGCGTCGACGTCGAACCCGACGTCACGCACGGCCGGCACTCCCCGGTACGACACGGCCAGGTCCGAAATCCGCAGCAGGCTCATCGGTCTCCTCCGTCCAGCGCGCGGGACAGCCGGTTCGCGGCGAGGACCACCGCCGCGACCGTCAGGCCCGGGAACGTCGTCATCCACCACGCGGTGGCCAGGAAGCCGCGCCCGCCCGCGACGAGCGAGCCCCACTCCGGCGTCGGCGGCGTCGCGCCGAAGCCGAGGAAGCTCAGCGCCGACACCTCGAGCACGGCCGTGCCGAGGGTCAACGTCGCCAGCGCGAGCACCGGGCCGGCCGCGTTCGGCAGGACGTGCCGCAGCAGCACGCTCGACCAGCGCACGCCGGAAGCCCGCGCCGCCTCGACGAACACGCCGTTTCGCACGCGCAGCACCTCCGCGCGCATGACCCGCGCGAAGGACGCCAGGTTCGCGATGCCGACGGCGATCGCGACGTTCGTCGTGCCGAAGCCCAGCGCGGTGACCAGCGCCAGCGACAGCAGGATCGGCGGGATGGCCAGGAAGACGTCGACGACCCGCATGATCACCGTGTCCGCCCAGCCGCCGCGGAACCCGGCGAGCAGACCGAGCGCCGAGCCCGCGGCCAGCGCCACGAGCACGGCGATCGCGGTCGCCCGCAGCGAGAGCGACGCGCCGTGGATCACCCGCGCGTAGACGTCCCGGCCGGTCTCGTCGGTGCCGAACAGGTGGTGCGGCGACGGCCCTTGCAGCCGCTCGGCCGGGACGCCGGTGATCGGGTCGTACCCGGTCAGCAGCCCCGGCACGAAGGCGGCGAGCAGCACGAACACCAGCACCACCACCGCCAGCACCAGTCCAGGCGGAGCTTTCACGTGAAAGCTCCGCTTTGGAACGGCGAGGTCAACCACGGGCCACCTCCGGCGTCCGGGCGATGCGCGGGTCGAGCAGCGGGTACAGCAGGTCGACGACCAGGTTGAGCACCACGAACACCAGCGCGGCCAGCACGATCACCGCCTGCACGACCGGGACGTCCTGCGCGGTGACGGCGGCCGCGGTGATCCGGCCGACGCCGTCGCGCGAGAAGACCGTTTCGGTGATCACCGACCCCGCGACGAGGTTGCCCGCCACCACGCCGGCGACGGTCAGCGTCGGCACGGCGGCGTTGCGCAGCAGATGTCCGAAGTGGACACGCCAGCGGCTCGCGCCCTTCGCCGCCGCGATCTCCGCGTACGGCTCGTCTTGCTGCGTCGCCAGGCTCTTCGCCAGCACCTGGCCGATGATCGCGCCGGTCGGCAGGGCCAGGGTGATCGCGGGCAGGATGATCGTCGCGAAGCCATCAGTGCCCAGCGCCGGCAGCAGTCGCAGCCGGAACGAGAAGAACTGGATCAGCAGCAGCCCGACCCAGAACGGCGGCAGCGAGATCGCCAGCGACGGCAGGGACAGCAGGGCCTGCCGCAGCCAGCGGAACGGCGTGAACGTGCCGAGGAACGCCGAGCCGCCGCCGAACAGCACCGCGAACACCAGTGCCAGCCCGGTGACCGCGAGCGTCGGCGGCAACGCCGTCACGACCATGTGCGACGCCTCGTCGCCGGTCGCGACGCTGCGGCCGAAGTCGCCGTGCAGGGCCGAGACCAGGCGTTTCAAGTACTGGACAGGCAGCGGCGAGTCGAGGCCGTACTCCGCGCGAGCGGCGGCGAGCTGCTCGGGCGTCGCCGACGAACCCGCCTCCCCGCTGGCGAGCTTCGCCGATACGGCGTCGCCCGGCAGCAGGTAGAGGATCAGGAACGACAGCGTGAACGCCGCCCACAGCACGAACACCGCCTGCCCGACGCGGCGGAGGAGGTAGCGCCTCACGACAGCCACGCGTCGAACAGCTGAAGCCGTGACGACGCTTCGAAGTCGACGGCGTGCGCCTTCGAGCTCAGCGCGACGACCTGGGTCAGTTCGAACACCGGGACCGCGTAGGCGTGGTCGATGATGAGCTTCTGGGCCTCGTCGGCGGACGGCTTGCGCTTGGCGGTGTCCACAGTGGACGACTGCGCGTCGAGTGCGATGTCCAGCGGGTTGCCCGGGGTGAGCTTGCTGCGGTTGCCGGCCTTGGTGGAGAACTGGCCGCGCAGGATGTCCGGGTCGGCGCGCGTGACGTTGTACCAGAGGAAGTCGTAGTGGCCCGACAGCTGGATCTGCGTGGTCTCGGCCGTCGTGTGCTGCTCGATCCGCAGGTCGAACCCGATCTTGCGGAGCTGCTGCTGGATCAGCTCCAGCACGCTGCGGTTCTGGTTGAACACCGGCGAGAACACGACGGACGCGCTCAGCGGCTGCCCGTTCTTGACGCGGATCCCGTCGGGACCGGGCACCCAGCCGTCCCCGTCGAGCAGCGCCGCCGCGCCCTTTTGGTCGTACGCGAGCTGCTGCGAGAGGTCGCTGACCAGCGGCGTCGCCGAGCCGAGGATGCTCGTGGCCGCCTTGTAGCTCGGCGTCAGCACGGTGTTCACGACCTCGGTGCGGTCGACGCCCTTGAGCACGGCCTGGCGCACCTTCTCGTCGGCGAGCACGCCGCGGGCGGTGTTGGCGTGCAGGTTGAACACGACGCCGGGGTTGGGCCGGATGTTCTCGCTGAAGCCGTTGCCGGTGAACTGCGGCTCGTCGACCGGCTGGATGTCGGTGGCGGCGTCGAGCTGGCCGGAGGCGAGGCTGCCGGTGCGGACGCCGGGTTCGGGCACGATCTTGTAATCGATCTTGTCGAGGTAGGCCTCGCCCGGGTGCTTGAACAGCGACGAGCCCCACGCGTAGCCCTTGCGCTTGGCCAGGACGATTTCCTGGTTCTGCTTCAGGCTTTCGAAGACGAACGGACCCGAGCCGATCAGGCCGGTGCCCTGGCAGCGTTGTTCCGGCGTTTTCCGGAACGCGGCCGGCGCGAGGAGGCCGAGTGACATCGTCGAGCTGGCCTGCAGGAACTGCGCGCTGGGCGCGGAGAAGTCGAGGCGCACGGTCTGCGGGTCGAGGACCGTGGATGCCTTGTACGCGGCCAGGTAGCCGTAGCCGAGCTGGGCTTTCGTGCCGAGCGCCTTGATGGCGTCGAAGCTGGTCTTGACGGCGGCGGCGTCGACCGGGCTGCCGTCGGAGAACGTGGCGCCGGCGCGCAGGTGGAAGGTGAACGCCGTCGAATCGGCGGTGATCTCCCACTTCTCGGCCAGCCACGGCTTGATCTCGCCGGTCTTCGGGTCCTGGTCGGTCAGCGAGTCGACGAGCTGGCGGCCGACGTTGATGGACGCGTTCGTGGCGGCCTGCTGCGGGTCGATGCAGTCGGGTGCGGACGAGATGCCCAGACGCAGCGTGCCGCCGGGTTTCGGTGGCCCGGAAGCGGTTTCTTCGGTGCCGGCGGCGGCGCAGGCGGTCAGCAGCAGGGGCAGGGTGAGCAGGGCCGCGGCGTTGCGAGCGCGGAAGAGGGGGGACACCGGACGGCCTCCAGCGGGGAGCGGTTGCGTCTTCGATGAGCGACGCTAACCACGCGCTGAAGGCCGTCCCAGCAGGCGAACCGCGGTCCCAAACCGTGACACCGCAAGGATTCGCCCTTGACAGCGATCAGCAGCGGCCCAGCATGTCCGTCAGCGCCGACTTCTCCGCCGTGTTGATCGTCAGCTTGAACTTGTACTTCACCGCGACCCACATCTTCGCGTAGGTGCACCAGTACGACGTGAGCGGCGGCTTCCACTGGTCGGGCGACTTGTCGCCCTTCTCCTGGTTGACGTTGTCCGTCACGGCGATCAGCTGCGGGTCGGTGAGGTCGTTCGCGTACGCCTGGCGCTGCGCGGTCGTCCACGACGACGCGCCGGTGCGCCACGCGTCGGCCAGCGGCACGACGTGGTCGATGTCCACATCGGACGCGGCGGTCCAGGTGGCGCCGTCGTACGGGCTCTTCCACGAGCCGGACGTCGGCGCGCAGTCCGAGCCGGTGGCGACGTTCGTGCCGTCGCGCTTGAGCACCACTTCGCGGGTGTTGCAGCTGTTGCCCTGGTCGATCCAGTGCGGGAACTTGTCCCGGCTGTAGCCGGTCTGCGAACCGTCGGCCTTGACGGTCAGGGACGCGAGCTCGGTCTTCGCCGTCGAAGCCGACGGGATGCCCGGCGGAGTGGCTTCGGCGACGCTGACCAGCGTCCCGGAGAGCACGGCGGTGGCCGCGAGAATGGTGAACGAATGACGAACAGCACGCCTGGTTGGCATTTTGCTGCCTCCGGTTCAGGTGTGGGGACAGCTAACCCTGATACACCGGAGTGGCGTGTGCAACACGTATAGGTGACATGTTGCTGCCCGTTGGTGAACGCTGCGTGGCCGTAGGCCCACTCGACCGTGAAACTAGCAGGTCAGGCCGGTCCGCGAACCAGCCGAAGGTCTTGGGTGTGCCGGTACCACGTCCACTTGCCCACCGAGCGCTCGTGGACGACGTCATCGCTGACGGGCCGCGTCGGGAGGCAGCCGATCTGGAACGCGCGCGAGTAGAACGTCGTCGGCCGCTTGAAGAGGGTCCCCTTCACGACGCGGATCGCCAGGCCGGGGCCGCCCGGGTCGGGCGTCACCTCGATCGTCGAGGCCGGCCCGCGCAGCGCCACCTGCTCGTCGGCGTAGGCGACCCCGCGGACCAGCCGCAGCTCGCCGCGCCCGACGAGCACGCCGCCGACGTCGTCGCGGATCAGCGGCACCGGGTCGACCTCGCCGCGCAGCGCGAGCGCGACGGCTTGCAGCGGCGACTTCGGCAGCCCCCAGAGCGCGGCGACCGACGAGTCAGGCGACGACGGCACGTACCCGACCGACACGCCGGAGAGCGCGTCCTTCCGCAGCAGGCGCAGGACGACTGCGGCGAGGTCCGCGTCCGTGCCCGACACGACCAGGTGATCGTGTTCGCCCAGCAAGGGGTCGATTTCCGCCTTGCCGGGACGGCTGGGCACGCGGACGGATTCGACGTCGTCGACTTCTTCGAAGCCGGCCGCGTCGTCGCCACAGGCCACCACGATTCCGCGCACCCGCAGGTCCTCCGTTACAGTCATGCACCGGCATTTCGTCAGCGCCACCGGTGTCCGTCCGGGACACTAAACCTCAGTCGTCGAACACCTGGAGTGTCACATGCCGGCCATCGTGCTCATCGGTGCCCAATGGGGAGACGAAGGCAAGGGCAAGGCCACCGACCTGATGGGTGACCGCGTCCAGTGGGTCGTCCGCTACCAGGGCGGCAACAACGCCGGTCACACGGTCGTCCTGCCGAACGGCGAGAACTTCGCCCTGCACCTCATCCCTTCGGGCATCCTGACGCCGGGCGTGACGAACGTCATCGGCAACGGCGTGGTGGTCGACCCGGGTGTGCTGCTCGACGAGCTTTCGGGGCTGGAAGCGCGGGACGTCGACACGTCCAAGCTGCTGATCTCCGCCGACGCGCACTTGATCATGCCGTACCACGTGGCCATCGACAAAGTCACCGAGCGGTACCTCGGCAGCCGCAAGATCGGCACCACCGGCCGCGGCATCGGCCCGTGCTACCAGGACAAGATCGCCCGCGTCGGCGTCCGCGTGCAGGACCTGCTCGACGAGAAGATCTTCCGGCAGAAGGTCGAAGCCGCGCTGGAGTTCAAGAACCAGGTGCTGGTGAAGGTCTACAACCGCAAGGCGCTCGACGCGAACGAGGTCGCCGACGAGGTGCTGGCCGCGGGCGAGAAGTTCGCGCACCGCATCGCCGACACGCGCCTGCAGCTGAACCAGGCCCTCGAGCGCGGCGAAACCGTGCTGCTGGAGGGTTCCCAGGGCACGCTGCTCGACGTCGACCACGGCACGTACCCGTTCGTGACGTCGTCGAACCCGACGTCCGGCGGCGCGAGCGCGGGGTCGGGCATCGGCCCGGGCCGGATCACCACGGTGCTCGGCATCCTCAAGGCGTACACGACCCGCGTCGGCTCGGGCCCGTTCCCGACCGAACTGCACGACGAGTCCGGCGAGTACCTGCGCAAGCAGGGCGGCGAGTTCGGCGTGACGACGGGCCGCTCGCGGCGCACGGGCTGGTTCGACGCGGTGATCGCGCGCTACGCGGTGCGCGTCAACGGCATCACCGACTACTTCCTCACGAAGCTGGACGTGCTGTCCGGGCTGGAGAAGGTCCCGGTGTGCGTCGGCTACGAGGTCGACGGCTTCCGCACGCCGGACATGCCGATGACCCAGACCGACGTCCACCACGCGATCCCGATCTACGAAGAGCACCCGGGCTGGTTCGAGGACATCTCGGCGTGCCGCACGTTCGAGGAGCTCCCGGCGAACGCGCGCGCGTACGTCGAGCGCCTGGAAGAGCTGTCGGGCGCCCGGATTTCGGCGATCGGCGTGGGCCCGGGCCGCGACCAGACGATCGTCCGGCACCAGTTCGTCTAGGTCAGCTTGGTGCTGACCGGCGTCTCGTTGCGGAAGAGGTCGAGCACCGGGCAGTGCTCGTCGACCTCGCGCTTGAGGTCTTCGTAGCGCTCCCGGCTCGCCGGCCCGTCGAGTTCGACGGACACGCGCACGTCCCCGAATCCGGGGCGGGTGTTGAAGGAGAAGCCGAAGAAGCCGTGCAGGTCGAGGTCGCCGTCGACGGTGACCTTGACCGAGTCGAGCGGAATGCCGCGTTTCGCCGCCCAGAACTGGTAGGTGATGACCTGGCAGGACCCGAGGGCGGCGAGCGCGTACTCGACGGGGTTGGCGGCCTGGTCGGTCCCGCCGAGCGCGGGCGGCTCGTCGACGGTGAAGCTGTGGTCTCGGACCTGGACGTGGACCTCGGTCTTGGTGCCGGGCTTGAGGGTGTGGCCGACGCTGAAGGAGACGGCGGCGTTGTGCGGATCGGCGTCGACGGCCTTGCGGGTGCCTTCGATGACGTCGGTGAGCGACATGGGTGCTCCTCGGTGATCGGTATTTCGCCACAGGGTGGGCGAAACTCGCGGGGTGTGCTCGGGTTCTCAGTTCCTGGGAGCGGCGAAGCACTCGACCGGGCGACCCGGGAGCGGTAACACCGGCGGTAACAGCGCGATAACGAGAGGGACGGACACCGCAGCCATACCGCAGGAGATTTCTTTCGTGGAGACGCACAGCCGAGGCCCGATCGACGTGACCGGGGTAGCCGGGTTCCGCACCGCCACGGCCGACCCGGAGGACTTACGGCGCGCGGTGGCCGCTTCGCCGGGTTTCGCGCACGTGGATCAGCAGGCTGCGGTGCTCGAGTTGGTTCTGCAGGCGGGGACCACCCAGCCGCGCGGGCGGCTTCGGTCCCTGCGAAGGCTTCTGGGCCGCCGGCGTTGATCTCAGGTCCTGGGACGCCGGAAATCGGTGGCGGCGCTCGTTAACTTGGGTTCATGACCATCGGAGTCACGCTGCCCTCGGGCGACACCGAGTCCTCGCCGAACCTCGTCGACGAGCTGCTCGCCCAGACCCGCCAAGCCGCCGACGCCGGCCTGAAGTCCGTCTGGTTCTCGCAGCTCCCGCTCAGCCAGGACGCCATCGCGGTCGCCGCGCTGGCCGGGCGGGAAGTGCCCGGGATCGAGGTCGGGACCTCCGTCGTGCCGACCTACCCGCGGCACCCCCTGCTCGTCGCGAGTGCCGCGCAGACCGCGCAGGCCGCCACCCAAGGGAACTTCACCCTCGGCATCGGGCTCGGTTCGAAGGGCTTCCTCGGTCCCGTCTACGGCGTCGAGTACCCGCCGCCGATCCGGCACCTGCGCGAGTACCTGACCGTCCTGAAACAGGTCTTCGCCGGGGAAGCCGTCGACTTCGAGGGCGAGACCATCCAAGCCAAAACGCCCGGACCGTCCACAGTGGCCGGCGCGGCCGACATCCCGATCGTCGTCGCCGCGATGGGGCCGCAAGCCCTGAAGGTGACCGCCGAGCTGGCCGACGGCACGCTGCCCTTCCTCGCCGGCCCGAGAGCGCTTTCCGAACTGATCGTCCCGGCCATGGCCGGCAAACGCATCCTCGCCGCCGTCCCCGCCATCGTCACCGATGAGCCTGAAGAAGTCCGGGCGAAAGCCGTCGAGCAGATGTCCTTCTACGGCCAGATCCCGTCCTACCGGCGGATTCTGGACGCGGAAGGCGTCGAGCACGCCGCCGACCTCGCGATCATCGGCGACGAGAAGACCGTCCTCAAGGGCCTGCAGCGCTACTACGACGCCGGCGCCACCGACGTCCTCGTCTCGCAGACCGGCATCCGGTCGAGCGCGGAACGCAAGCGGACCTGGGAGGTCATCAGCTCAATCGGTTCGTGAGGGTCGCCGTCACCGACATCTCCTCGAGGTCCAGTTCGCGCAGCACCTTCTGCAGGATGTCGTCGTCGAGGCGGCCGGCGCGGTTCTCCTCGATCATCGCCTTGCGCTGGATGATCAGCAGCTCCCTGCGGGCCTTGGCGAACTGGGCCTGCGGGGTGCCCGGACGGTCCTCGCCCGACAGCTTGATCGTCGCTTCGGCGAACCGGTAGCGCGTGTCGACCAGCCGTTCCAGGCGCTCCTTGAGCCGCTGGACCTTCTCGGGCGGCAGGTCCAGCGACGCCAGTCGCTCGCGGCTGATCTCGCGCAGCCGGTCGTGCGCCGCCTTCTTGGCGACCTCGCGCGCGGCCAGCTCCTCGGCTTCGTCCCGCGACGCCTCCGACGGGTCCTGCACCTTCAGCGCCCGGATCAGCGGCGGCAGCGTCAGCCCCTGGATCAGCACCGTCCCGATCGCCACGGTGAACGCGAACAGCTGGATCTCCTCGCGTCCCGGCGTATCGGCGGGGACGCCGGCCGCCGCGGCCAGCGTCACGACGCCGCGCATGCCCGTCCACGAAAGCACCGCCAGTGACCGCCACGACGGGGCCGCGCGCCCGCGGCCGAACAGCCGCATCGCCCGCGGTAGGTACGCGAAGACGAACACCGCCGGGATCCGCACCACCATCGTCACCAGCAGCACGGCCACCGCGACCAGGGCCAGCGTCCCGTTGTCGCGGGCGGCGTGCGCGGCGCCGTCGAGCACGAACGGCAGCTGCAGCCCCATCAGCGCGAACACCAGCGCCTCCAGCAGGACGTCGATGGACGCCCACACCGATCTGTCCTGCATGCGCGTCGCCGGGGACGCGTACAGCGAGCGCGCCCCCAGGTAGAGGCCGGCTGCGACGACCGCCAGGACGCCGGACCCGCTGAACTCCTCCCCGAACGGGTGGAGGTGCTCCGCGGTGACGTACGCGCCGAACGGCACGATGATCCCGAACGCCGACTCCATCAGCGGGTCGTCGAGCAGGCGCCGGACCAGCACGACGGCCGCCCCGATCGCCAGGCCGACCGCGATGCCGAGCACGGTCGCCACGCCGAACACCGCGAACCCGTGCCCGGCCGAACCCGCGGTGCCCGCGACCGCGGCGAGCGCGACCTTGTAGAGCGTCAGCGCGGCGGCGTCGTTGACCAGGCTTTCCCCGGTCAGCACGGTCATCAGCCGCCGCGGCAGGCCGAGCTTGCGCCCGATCGCCACCGCCGTCACCGCGTCCGGCGGCGCCACCACCGCGCCGAGGACCAGCGCCGAGGCGAACGGCACGTCCGGCAGCAGCAGGTGCACGACGAAGGCGACGACCACCGCGGTCACCGCGACCAGCACCACCCCGAGCGCGACGATCGGCCGCAGGCTGTTCTTGAAGTGCGTCAACGAGCTTTCGAGCGACGTCGAGTAGAGCAGCGGCGGCAGCACGACGGTCAGCACCAGCTCGGGCTCCAGCTCGAACCGCGGCACGCCGGGGATCAGCGCGACCCCGAGCGCGACGACCACCACCAGCAGCGGCGCCGACAGGTTGTACCGCCGGGCGAGCGCGGTCAGGGCCAGCGAACCCGCGAGCACGCCCATCAGCGTCAGGATCTCCACCCGCGTGATCTTCCCGCAGGTAGGAGCCCTACGCTCGGCTTCCGCTCAGTGGAAGTGAGCTGGATTACGTCGTACCCCGCGTGCATACTTGTGCGCAATCCGCACACCTGTGCGGATCACGTGCACCGACGCGCAACCGGAGGTTCCCGATGTCCCCTGGCGCCCGCTCCTGGGTCGTGCCCCTGGCCTGGACCGCCGTCCTGCTCGACGGGTTCGACCTGGTCGTGCTCGGCTCCGTGCTGCCCGTGCTGCTGCGCGACCACGTCTGGGGCCTGACACCCGGTACGGCGTCGATCGTTTCGACAGTCGGGCTGGCCGGGATGATGCTGGGCGGGCTGGCGATCGGCACGATCACCGACGTCATCGGCCGCCGGAAGTCGCTGATCATCTCCGTGGCGTTGTTCTCGCTGTGCACGCTGCTGTGCGCGTTCGCGCCCTCGACGTTCGTCTTCGGCCTGCTGCGGTTCGTCGCCGGCCTGGGTCTCGGCGGCTGCCTGCCGACGGCGATCACGCTGGTCACGGAGTACGCGCGCCAAGGCAAGTCCGGCAGCGCGACGACCACGGTGATGACCGGCTACCACGTCGGCGCGGTGCTGACGGCGCTGCTGGGCATCGTGCTGATCTCGCCGCTGGGCTGGCGCGCGATGTTCGTCGCCGGCGCGATCCCGGCCGTGGTGCTGATTCCGCTGATGCTGAAGTTCCTGCCGGAGTCCGAGACGTTCCAGCGGGTCCGCGAAACCGAGCGGTCGGCCGGGCACGCCGTCGCCGGGCTGTTCCGCGGCGGCCTGCTGCGCGCGACGATCGCGTTCTGGGTGACGTCGTTCATGGGGCTGCTGCTGGTGTACGGGCTGAACACGTGGCTGCCGGAGATCATGCGCCAGGCCGGGTACCCGCTGGGCGCGGCGCTGAGCCTGCTGCTGACGCTGAACGTCGGCGGGATCGTCGGGCTGCTTGTCGCGGGGCGCGTGGCCGACCGCGTCGGCATCCGGCCGTCGGCGATCGTGTGGTTCTGCGCGGGCGCGGTGTTCTTGGCCTTGCTGAGCGTGAAGCTGCCGGCGGTCGGGCTGTACGCGGCGGTGTTCCTGACCGGCTGTTTCGTGTTCAGCGCGCAGGTGCTGGTGTACGCGTACATCGGCCGGATCTACCCGGACGCGATCCGCGCGACCGGCCTCGGCTGGTCGGCCGGCATCGGCCGCATCGGCGCGATCTCCGGCCCGATCCTCGGCGGCGCGCTGCTGACGGCGGGAATCGCGTACCCGTGGGGCTTCTACGCGTTCGCGGGGGTCGGAGCGCTGGGTGCGGCGGCCGTGACGGTGGTCCGCCCCGGCCGCCGCACCCCGGCCGACGACGTCAGCCCAGCTCCTTCAGCTCCTGCTCGACCGCAGCCAGTTCCGCCTCGGACCCCTGGACCTTCGGCCCCTTGAACCACTTCCGGGCCGAGACCACCCACCACAGCGCGGCGCCGCCGAGCACGACCAGGAACGCGATCGGGGTGTAGTTGAACGAATCCGCCGTCACCGGTGAGACCTGCGGGAGCATGAACAGCACGAAGATCACGACGACCCACGCCGTGGCGATGATGCCGACGGGCTTGCCCCAGCGGCCGAGGTGCCACGGCCCACGCTCGAACTTGTCGCCTTGGCGGACGCGGAGGAACACCGGGATCACGTAGGCGACGTACAGGCCGACGGTCGCGATCGACGTCACCGCCGCGTAGGCCGTCGTGCTCCACAGGTACGGCAGGGCCAGGATCAGCGCGCCGCCCGCGCCCAGCCAGACCGCGTTCGTCGGGGTCTGCGTGCGCTTGTTGATCTTGTGCCAGAAGTTCGACCCCGGGATGGCGCCGTCGCGGGCGAAGGCGTAGATCATCCGCGAGTTCGCCGTCACCGACGCCATGCCGCAGAACAGCTGCGCGCCGATGCAGATGAGGAGGAGGAACTTGCCGGTGACCGCGCCGGTGGCGTCGATGAAGATCTGCGCGGGCGGGACGCCGGTGGCCGAGCCGACCGCGCCGTCGTAGTCCTGGATCGCGAACGTCAGGCCGATCAGCAGGATCCAGCCCGCGACGAGCGAGACGACGATCGACATGACGATGCCGCGCGGCCCGGCCGTCGCCGCGCTCTTCGTCTCCTCCGTCATGTGTGCCGAAGCGTCGTAGCCGGTCAGCGTGTACTGCGCGACCAGCAGTCCGAGCGCGAAGACGTAGAACGCCGAACCCCAGCCCGTCTGGTTCACGAAGCTGCCGAAGACGAACGACGCGTCCTGGTGCTTGGCCGGCACGAAGACCAGCACGCCGACGATCACCAGCACGCCGATGAGGTGCCACCACACGCTGACGTTGTTGAGGATCGCGACGATCCGGACGCCGAAGGTGTTCAGCAGGCCGTGCACCACGAGGATGATCGCGAGCAGCAGGATCGTGTGGCCCGGCGTCGCGGTGAAGCCCCACTGCAGGTCGAGGAACGCGTTGAGGAACAGCGCCGCGCCGAAGTCGATGCCGGCGGTCACGGCGATCTGCCCGATCAGGTTGAACCAGCCGGTGAACCACGACCACGCGGCGCCGTTCTTCCGCGCCAGCCGCGCCGCCCAGTAGTAGAGGCCGCCCGCGGTCGGGTAGCTGGAGCAGACCTCGGCCATGCCCAGGCCGACCAGGATGACGAACACTCCGACCAGTGGCCAGCCCCAGATCATCGCGGCGGGCCCGCCGGTCTTCATGCCGAAGCCGTAGAGCGTCAGGCAGCCGGAGAGGATCGAGATGATCGTGAACGAGACGGCGAAGTTGGAGAACGCGGACATCGTCCGTTTCAGCTCTTGCGCGTAGCCCAGCTGGTGCAGGCGCGCGCTGTCGTCATCGTGGTCGGGAGTGGTCTGCTGGTCGGAAACGTCCATTCGGGCACCTCTTGAAAGGTATGCGGCCAGACCATTGAATTTGCCGAAAGTAGCCCTGGTCCCCGAGGGTGTCAAGCCTTCGTCAAATACTCGTCCAGCCGCTTGAGCAGGGGCCCGCCACCTCGGTGGTCGTTCGAGATCAGCGTCGCGGTGATGCCCGATGACGGCTGGTGGTCGCTCCGGAACGTGACGCCGTGGTCGCCGCCTTCCGACCGCACCACGCCGGGGCGCGGCAGCCAGAAGCCGAGGCCGTAGTCGTGGGGGCCTTCGCGCCGCAGCCGGTCGACCCACCTCCGCGGCACGATCCGGCCGTCGAACAGGGCGGTCCAGAACTTCCGGAAGTCCGGGGCGGTGCTGTAGATCCCGCCGTCGCCGTGGCCGACCACCGGCAGGCTGAACACGTTGGTGCGGCCGTCTTCCAGGTACCCGGTGGCCGTCCGGGCGGGCAGCGCGTCCGAGCGGAGGAACGCCGTGTCGGTCATCCCGGCGGGCTCGGTGACGCGCGTCCGGACGAGGTCGGCGAAAGGTATGCCCGCGATCCCTTCGGCGATCAAGCCGAGGACGGCGAAGGCGCCGTTGTTGTAGTTGAACCGTTCGCCCGGCGGGAACTTCTGCGGGTAGCCGTCGAGTGCGGCGAGGTAGTCGGCCGACGTGGCGAGCAGGGGCGTGGGCGGCGGATCTTCCTCTTCGTCGCAGTAGTCGCCGATGCCGGACGTGTGCGTCAGCAGGTGCTCGACCGTCACGCGGTCGTCGATCAGCGGCAGGTCGGCGCCGAGGACGTCCCGCGCTCTCGTCGACAGCTCGAGGTACCCCTCGGCGATGAGCCCGATGACGACCAGCGCCGTGAACCCCTTGGTGCCGCTGGCGATCGCGAACCGCGTGTCGACGGTGTTCTCGATGCCGTGGGCGATGTGCGCGTAACCGGACGCCTCGGCGACCAGCGTCTCGTCGCCGCGGCTGACCAGGATGACACCGGAAAAGGGCGCTTCCACGGACTCAGCGTCCACGGAAGCGCCCTTCGCGGCAACGGGATTACCGGCCCAGGAACGCGTGCAGCGACTCGAGGGCGGTGTCCGGCTGGTCGGCGAAGAAGCCGTCGACGCCGGCCTTGAGGAACGCGGCCTCCTCGGTGAAGACGTCACCGAAGGCGTCCGGCTCGGCCGACGAGCGCAGGTTCGCCGGCAGGAACGGGTTTTCGTTCCGGAACGTGTACGGCTGCACCTTCAGACCCGCCTTGTGCGCGTCCGCGACGAGCGCGGTCGGCGTGCCCAGGTTGTCGTTCGTGTCCCGCGGGATGACCTGCGCCTTGTCCGGCCCGAGGTACTTCGCGTACTTCGCGACTTCGCGCAGCCCCTGCGGCGTGACGAGGTCCGCGTACGTCCGCTTGTCGCCCTTCGCGACGAAGTCCGCCGGAGCGCCGGAAGCGGACGTCAGCTGCAGCAGCGGCGTCCGGACCTGCTTGTGCAGCTCGATCAGGTTCGAGACCTCGAACGACTGGATGATCGCGGGCGCGTCCGGCCGGTCGAGGCCGTTGCGCTTGAGGAGCGCGACCAGCTTCGGCTCGGTCGGGTTGCCGATCGTGGAGAAGAACGTCGAGTGCTTGACCTCGGGGTAGGTGCCGAGCGTCCGGTGCAGCTCCTTGCCGAGCCGCTTGGTCAGGTCGAGCACCTCCTGGAAGGTGGCGATCTGGTAGCGCCCGTTGTAGAGCGTGTTGTGCGGGCGGTTCTGCGGGATCCGCTCGACCGCGCGCAGGGTCTTCAGCTCGGCGAGCGTGAAGTCCTGGGTGAACCAGCCGGTGGTCGAGACACCGTCGATGACGAGCGTCTTCTTGCGGTTCGCGAATTCGGGGTGCTTCGCGACGTCGGTGGTGCCGCCGATCTCCGGCTCGTGCCGGGCGACGAGCTGGCCGTCCTTGGTGGGCACGAGGTCGACGTCCACGTAGCTGACGCCCATCCGGAAGGCGAGCTCGTAGGAGGCGAGGGTGTGCTCCGGCCGGTAGCCGGGGGCACCGCGGTGTCCGACGATCACGGGGTCATCGTGGCCCCGCCCGTGCGCGGCCGCATCCCCGCTTTCGGTGGCGCTGGCCGAACCAACGGCCAGCCCGGTGACGCTCAGCAACGCCAGTCCGGCGAGTGCCAGTACGCCGACACGTTTGCGCTTCATCTGGTGACCTCTTTTCACACAGGGTTGACCCTGACTACTCGCGCCACCCTCGATGTCGCAAGCGTCCGAAGTGCGTATCCGGGCGAACCGGACGGTGAACGCCGCGTGGACTCCTGCTCGCGCGGCCCGGTTGGCATGAACGACTCGTTCACTTCGCCGGGTGTGATGAACGGGTCTTTCATGACGTCTCGCGCGCTCGCGCTCGCGCGGCACCTGCCGTCCTTGGGCGGGGTTCGGGGTCCGGGGCTCCGGCAAAGTCGCGCCGGCGGGCCGGACTTGCTCTCGCGCTGCCCTCTCGCTTGGGTGAGCGGGGGCCGAGCGGCCGGGTTGGCGGGCGCTCGCGCTGCGGGCGGCCGGTCCCCACGAGCTGCCCCGCTCGCGCAGCCGCCTGCCCGTGCGGCAGCCCGCCGGCACAGCAGCCCGCCGGCACAGCAGCCCGCCGGCACAGCAGCCCGCCGGCACAGCAGCCCGCCGGCACAGCAGCCCGCCGGCACAGCAGCCCGCCGGCACAGCAGCCCGCCGGCACAGCAGCCCGCCGGCACAGCAGCCCGCCGGCACAGCAGCCCGCCCTCCCTGGGGGAACCCCCGCTTCCAGCGTATCGGCGCCCTCCGACGAAACTCCCGGATCGCCGGGGCCGGAAGCCGAGTTGTCCACACCGGTGGCGACTTGTGGACAAGCCCGTCGGCCGCCTCCCCGTCCGGCGCGGCCGGCGGCGGAATGTCCGGCTCCTCCCTGCCTGGCCGTCGCCCGTCACCCTCGGCGCGACCGTCCTCACCCGCCGTGCCGACCGACGGCGAAATGTCCGGCGCGGGACCGGCCGGATACGCTGTGCGGCGTGCGCGTACTGGTAATCGGCTCCGGCGCCCGTGAGCATGCCCTCGTCCTCGCGGCCTCCGGTGACCCCACGGTCACCGCGCTGGCCTGCGCGCCCGGCAACGCCGGGACCGCCGCCGTGGCCGAGCAGCTCGGCGTCGATGCCGCCGAGCCCGAGGCCGTCGCCGCGCTCGCCAAGAGCTGGCAGGCCGATCTCGTCGTCGTCGGGCCGGAAGTTCCGCTCGTCGCCGGGGTCGCCGACGCCGTCCGCAAGGCGGGCATCGCCTGCTTCGGGCCCTCGGCCGCCGCCGCTCGCATCGAAGGCTCGAAGGCGTTCGCTAAGGACGTCATGGCCGCCGCGAACGTGCCGACCGCGCGCAGCGAGGTGGTCGACAACCCGGCCCGCCTCGACGCCGCGCTCAGCCGCTTCGGCCCGACCTGGGTGGTCAAGGACGACGGCCTCGCCGCCGGCAAGGGCGTCGTCGTCACGACCGACTACGACGTCGCGCGCAAGCACGCCATCATGCTGCTCGACGGCGGCCACCCCGTCCTCCTGGAGTCCTTTTTGGACGGTCCGGAGGCCTCGCTCTTCTGCTTTGTCGACGGCAACACCGTCGTCCCGCTGCTGCCGGCTCAGGACTTCAAACGCGTCGGCGACGACGACGCCGGCCCGAACACCGGCGGCATGGGTGCCTACGCGCCGCTGCCCTGGGCGCCCGAAAACCTGGTCGAGGAGCTGGTCGAGCGGGTCGTCCAGCCGGTCGCCGACGAGCTGGTGAACCGGGGCGCGTCGTTCTCCGGCCTGCTCTACGCCGGGCTCGCGCTGACGTCCGAGGGCCCGCAGGTCATCGAGTTCAACTGCCGCTTCGGCGACCCGGAGACGCAGGTCGTGCTGGCCCTGCTGCGCAGCCCCATCGCCGGGCTGATGCACGCCACCGCCACCGGCAAGCTCGCCGAGCACCCGCCGCTGGAGTGGGCGGGCGGCGCCGCGGTCACCGTCGTGATCGCCGCCGACGGCTACCCCGGCAAGCCGCGCACCGGCGACGTCATCGGCGGCGCCGAGCTGGAAGGCGTGCTGCACGCGGGCACCCGCCGCCGCGACGACGGCGCCGTGGTCTCCTCCGGCGGCCGCGTGCTCTCGGTCGTCGGCACCGGCAAGACGCTCAAGTCGGCGCGCAAGCACGCGTACGAGACCGTCGAGAAGATCCACCTCGCGGGCTCGCACCACCGCACGGACATCGCCCTCAAGGCGGCGAACGGCGAGGTCGGCGCCCCGGCGAAACAGCGCGCCTGACGGGCGGAACCGGGGGCCTCCGGTCTTCGTCCAACCTCAGGCCATCGCTACACGTGGGTTGGTAACCTCGACGGGAAGTCGGCCGGTCACTGTCCGCATGACGTCAGGGGAGAGCATGTCAGGACCCTCGTACGACCTCAGCCCGGCCGTCCCCGTGGCTCCGGCCGCCGCGGACGTCCTGGTCCACCCGGACAAGCTGCTCGACGTCGCCCGGATCGTCGAAGAACAGGCCAATGCCCTCGAAGACCAGCTGCTGACCAAGCTCGGCCTGCTGCGGATCGACGCGCCGTCGGCCGACGTGATCAGCACCCAGTCCATCGAGGCCTGGAACTCCCTCATCGCCGACGGCGACCGCTCCTACGCGGGCCAGGTCCGCGAGTACGTCGCCGGTCTGAAGCGCCTCGTCTCGCAGCTGCGTGACGCCGCGAAGGACTACAAGGTCAGCGACGAGGAGAAGGCGGCAGTGTTCGGTGACCGCGGCAAGCACGGTGCGTAGCCGGACGCTGCGGATCACCGGGGGCGTGCTCGCGACGGCGGCGCTCGCCGGCTGCTCGGCGGGCACCGAAGGCACCCCGTACCCGGTCGAGACAGCCGCGACAGCGGCGTCGCAGAGCGCCAAGGCGGCCCAGCTGCCACAGCGCCCGGCCGACCTGCCGCTGCAGGGCGTCAACCTGTGCGAGCTCTTCCCGCAGGTGCAGCTCGACGCGCTGAAGATCACCAGCACCCCGCGCGAAGGACCGTCCTCCGACGGGCCGACGTGCGTGTTCGACGCCGACGGCGCCGAGCCGGTGCACGCCTACCACGTCCGGGCCGTGACGGCGGACCTCGGCGAGTGGATCACCGGCGCCCGCAAGAAGAACAGCATGACCACCGAGCCGAAGACGATCGGCGGCTACCCGGCGCTGACGAACTACCGCGCGGCCGGCGACCCCGCCGACTGCGAGGCGCTCGTCGGCGTCGCGCGCGGCCAGACGATGGCCGTCCAGACCTTCGCCATCACCCGCGGCCAGCTCACGCAGCCGCAGCTGTGCGAGATGTCGGTGCACGCCGCCGACATCGCGTTGCAGTCCTTGAAAGCACGCAACTAGGGAGGGCGCGTGGAATTCTCCGAGCTCGCGGCCGGCATCCAGAACCACCGGTTCGACGGCTGGACCAACACCGCGATCGCCGACCAGATCACGCGGATGGTCAACGGCGACGGCACCGGCAGCATCGGCACGGCCGTCGACGCGCTGAAGGCCGTCGCGACCGCCCTCGCCCACACCGACCAGACGCTGCGCGCGCAGCTGCTGAAGCTCGGCGTCGAATGGCAGAGCCAGGCGGGCGGTGCGGCCGGCCAGGTGCTGACCGAGCAGGCCGGGTTCTCCCAGGACGCCACGACGAAGGTCGCGCACGCCGCCGAAATGGTGTTCGAGCAGGGCGAGTCCTTCAACCGCACCAAGTACAAGCTGCCGGACGCCGAGACCGTCCGGAAGGGTGCGGGCGGCTACACGCTCACCGACGGCCTGCTGCTGTCCCTGATCGGCTTCGAGACCGACCACGCGCGTCAGGTCGAGGCCGCGAACAACGCGAAGGAGCAGGCGAAGCAGGCGCTCAACGAGTACGCGCAGGAAAGCGGCACGAACCTGCTTTCGACGCAGTCGCTGTCCGACCCCGAGTCGCTGAAGCTGGCCGCGCCCGGTATCGCGCCAGGCGTGCTGGACGTCGCGGGCGCCGCCGTCGCGGTGACGCCGGACGGCGGCGTGAAACCCGCTTCGGACAAGGTCCGCTCGGTGCACGTCGATCCGCCGGTGGCGCAGCCGGTGTCGCACCCGGTCCACGCCGACCCGCCGACCCCGGTCTACGGCGTCGCGGCGCAGCAGCCGTCCCGGCCCGTCGCGCAGCCGCCGCGCCAGACCGGCTCGGTGACCGCGCCGGCCGCCCAGCACACGACACCGTCGTCGTCGACGACCCCGGCGGGTGTCAAGCCGCCGACGTCGACGCCCGCGCCCGGCTGGGTCAACGCCCCGGGCCGCGGCACCGCGTCCGGCGACTCCACCCACTTCTCGCCCGGCCTCTCGGTCGGTGCCGGCGGTGACCAGTTCGTCCCGCCGGGTGCGCCCGGCTCCCTGCCGCCCGGCTCGTCCCCGGCGACGGCGCCGATCAAGTCGCTCGGCGGCGGGGGCGCGTCCGGCGGCTCGACCGGCCTCGACAGCTCGGCCGGCCGCGGCGCGGACGGGCTGCTGGCCAAGGGCCGCACGGTGGGGTCGATGCCGCAGCCGCCGCTCCCGCCCGGCCAGTTCACCGCCGAACGCGGGTTCACGGTCAAGCCCGGCGCGACCCCCGGCGAAATCGGCGCGGGCGCGGCGGCGATCGGCGCGGGCGCGGCCGGTGGCGCGCTGAGCGGCGACAAGGAGCGCCAGCGGCGCGAAAAGGGCCCGGCGAAGGGCCCGGTGCGGCCGCTGCCGGTCGGCGAGCTGCCCGAGGAAGAGGCCGCGGCCCTGCGGAAGTCGGAGCAGATCAGCCCGAAGCAGAAGCCCGGCGAGGCGAAGTTCCTCAACGAGGCGGCGCCGCGCGAGGACGACGCCGAGCACGTCCGCCGCTTCGGCGTCGACGACCAGGACCTGTTCGCCGACCAGCGGATGGTCTCGCCCGACGTCATCGGCGACCACGAAGGGGACGGGCGCTGACCGTGTCGCTGGTGCTGTCCGCGCACGAGTTCGACGTGCTCTGGGAGTCGCTCGAACTGCCCCGCCGCCACGTCGCGCTGGACGTGCCGAGCGAGGGAACCACCCACGGCGAGCGGCGGGAGCTGGTGGACGCGGCGTGGGCGTCGCTGGGTGAGCGGCGCCTGGCCCGCAACCGCCGGGTGACCGGCGAGGTGGCCGACCAGCTGCACCTGCTGGCCCGCCCGCAGTACGGCATCGACGTCTGGGTGTGGGCCGAGCGCGAGATCCGCGGCCGCGCGGTGAGCGCCCGCGGCCAGGCGGTCCTCGCGGTGGTGGACCACGGCGAGGTCTGGCTCATCCCGGCGACCGAAGACGGCCTCGCCGAGACGGCGGTCTCGGTGGCGGGCGACCTGGGCCCGGGCATCGGCCAGACGGTCAGCATCCCCTACGACGTCCTCCGGACGGCCGATTCGGCGGCGAAGGGTGACGCGAAAGCGCTGGTCACGGCGTTGGAAGACCGCGGCGTCGAACTGTTCCACGCCCAGGAGCTGTCGGGGATGCTGCTGGGCCAGGAAGCCCGCGGCCAGTTCGGCGCGGAGCGCGTCGGCCGCGACGGCGTCGTCCACCGCGCGGGCCGCGTGGTGGCGTTCTTCGACACCGACGCCGGCCGGTACCTGTTCCAGGTGGTGTCGGACCGCGAAGGCCGCGAGTGGGCCACCGTGACCCCGGCCGACAACGCCCTGCTCGCGACGCGGATCCGCGAGCTGCTGGCGGAGGCCTGAGCCCCGCCGGGTGGAAGTTGCCCGGGATCCGTACGCGCGCCCCTCGGGAAGTCATAAAGTAAGCGCGGGAACCGTCCCGGTCACGGCGACGTCTGATCGGGCGGATACGAGTTTCCGAAGGGGATGACGAGCCGTGCCTGTCTACGACACCGAATCGATGGCCATCGCGGCCGGCCAGGTGGAGAAGCTGAAGGACGAGTTCGAGAAGTCCAAGCACAAGGTCACCGGCCTGGACCACGAGAAGGAAAGCCCCTTCGGCGGGATGGACGAGACGGGCGACGCGCACGGCGCGGTCGGCAAGTTCAAGGACGGCGTGCACAGCCAGTTCGACGCCGCGGGCAAGCACATGGAGGCGCTGGGGTTCGCCATGCGCAAAGCCGCCGGGCTGATCGCCGAAACCGACCAGGTCGGCGCGAGCGACCTGACCCTCCACGTCGACAAGTGAACTGAGCAGGGGGCACGAAAGTGGGCTTGAACGGGGTCGGCGCCGGAACGCCGGACAATTGGGACGCTTTCCTCAAGAAGGTCCAGCAGGTCGAAAAGGTCGACCTGCAGAAAATCACCGACGCGGCAACGCAGTTCCGCGAGGCGGGCAAGAACGCGGGCGACCACAACGCGTCGCTGAAGACGTCCACCGATTCGCTGGACGCGAAAGTCTGGGCCGGGCCGGCCGCCGACCAGTTCTTCACCTACGTCCGCCAGGTCCGCGACGCCGGCACCAAGGTGCAGACCCACCTCGAAGACGTCGCCAAGGACCTCGACGACCTGCAGGCGAGCCTCGCGCAGATCAAGAAGAGCGTCCAGGACAAGCAGGACGGCGCCGAGAAGGCGGTCAACGCCCGCAACCAGCAGGCCCAGACCGCGATGGACGCGGCGGACCGGGCAGCCGCGGCGCACGCGCAGGACCCGAACAAGCCGGCCCCCGCCCAGAGTTCCGCGGACATCAAGGCGAAGGCCGCGACCGACATCCACGACATCACCGCGGGCTTCGACGGTGACGTGGCGGGCCTGCAGACCCAGGCCGACACAGCGATCAAGGCGTCGCAGAAGCTGATGTCCCAGCAGATCGAGGGCGGCTACGACCAGGTCCCGCTCCCGGCCAGCACCCCCGCGGCCCCGCAGAGCACCGGCGGCATCCACAGCAACGGCGCCTCCCACCACGGCGGTGGCGGTGGCGGCGGAGGAGGCGGCGGTGGCGGAGGCGGCGGCCTCGGCCCGAGCGGCGGCCCGCCGTCGTCCCCGCCCCCGGGGAACGTGCAGCAGTGGATCCAGGAGGCCATCAAGGCCTTGCAGGCCGCCGGCGTCCCGGTGACGGACGCCGACATCCCCAACATCTGGGCGATCATCCAGCACGAGTCGGGCGGGAATCCCAACGCCATCAACAACTGGGACTGCGTGCCCCTGGACACGCAGATCCTGACCCGGCGCGGCTTCCTCAAGCACGACGCGGTCGAGGTCGGCGACGAGACGATCGGCTTCAACCCGGCCACGGGACGCAGCGAGTGGACGCGGATCACCCGGGTCGTCCACCACGAGAACGCCGAGCTGGTCCGGCTGGGCAACTCCCGCTGGGAGGCGACCACGACGCCGAACCACCGCTGGCTCAACCTGCCGCGGGTGCACGTCCGGCGCACCGGCCTGCCCGTGGTATGCCCCGAGTGCGGCTGGGAACCGCGTGCGGAGCACCAGCCGGAGAACGGCATCGCGGTCCACCGGCGCAAGAAGCACGGCGTCGTTTCGCCGAAGCAGGAGAACCGGTACGAGACCGAGCCCAGCTTCGTCACGACCGGCGAAATCCGCTCGCGCGACCGGATCCTCCTGTCGGCGCCCGCCGCGACCGGGTCGACGCTGGACGTCAGCGAGACCGAAGCGGCGATCCTCGGGTGGATCGCCGGTGACGGCCACGTCGAGACCCGGCGGCACCGCCCGACCATGTCCATCGCGCAGTCGAAGCCCGAGATGGTGGCGAAGATCCGCGAGCTCCTCGACGGCGTGCCGCACGCGGTGTACGTCGACGACCGCGGCGGGTGCGGACCCCGGCACCAGTTCCGGCTGGACCACGACTACGCCCAGGACCTGCTGGCGCGGGCGGGGAACCCCAAGTCCGACGCCGTCACGCAGGTGCTGGCGATGTCCGACGGCCAGCGCGCGGCGTGGCTCGAAGCGATCATCGACGCCGAGGGCACCCGGTACCTGCGGCCCGGCTACTCCGAACCGCAGGTGGTCGTCTACCAGGCACCCGGTGCCGTCCTCGAGGCGATCGCGCTGGCCGGCTACCTGTCCGGATCGCGGCCGCGCGTGCTCCCGGTGGAGCGGGCGAACCAGCCGGAATCCTGGCAGGCCGAGTTCGCCGTGCACCTGAACAACCCGATCGTCACCGGCGCCTTCCTGCGCAAGGAAGCCGCCGGGCGGGCCGACGTGTGGTGCGTGACGACGGAACTGGGCACGTGGACGGCCCAGGAAGGTGATCACCTCTTCCTGACGGGCAATTCCAATGCCGCCGCGGGGCACCCGTCCAAGGGGCTCATGCAGTGCATCGACTCGACGTTCAACGCCCACAAGCTGCCCGGCCACGACAACATCTACAACCCGGTCGACAACATCATCGCGGGCGTCCGGTACTCCTACGACCGCTACGGCGGCCTCGGCAACGTGCCCGGCATCAAGGCCATGGCCCACGGGGGTGCCTACCAGGGCTACTAGCCTGGCCCCATGGCCGACCTCGAGGCGGGTCCCGCGCTGCGGGCCGGTGTGCCGCCCTTCCACGTCATGGACGTCCTCTCCGCGGCGGGCGCGCGGCAGCGCAGTCACGGCGATCTCGTGTCGCTCGCCGCCGGGCAGCCCTCCGCTCCCGCGCCGAAGCCCGTGCTCGAAGCCGCGCAAAAAGCTCTGCAAGACAGCACTCTCGGCTACACCGAACAGCTCGGCATCCCCGAGCTGCGCGAGGCCGTCGCCGGGCACTACCGGGGGAAGTACGGCCTGGACGTCGCCGCGCGGGACGTCGTCATGACCACCGGGTCGTCCGGCGGGTTCCTGCTGGCCTTCCTCAGCGCCTTCGACCCCGGTGCCAAGGTCGCGATGGCGCGGCCCGGCTACCCCGCCTACCGGAACCTGCTGTCGGTGCTCGGCTGCGAGGTCGTCGAGTTCGCGACCACCGCCGAGACGAACTTCCAGCCCACCGTGCAGCTGCTCGACGAGCTCGGGCCGATCGACGGGCTGATCGTCGCCAGCCCGAGCAACCCCACCGGGACCGTGCTGCCGCCCGGGGAACTCGCCGCGATCACCGGCTGGTGCTCGTCGCACGGGGTCCAGCTGATCAGCGACGAGATCTACCACGGCATCTCCTACGGTGCCGAGCTCGACTGCGCGTGGCAGTTCGGGCGCGAGCCGCTCGTGCTCGGCAGCTTCTCGAAGTACTTCGCGATGACCGGCTGGCGGCTCGGCTGGATGCTGGTGCCGCAGCGGCTGCACCGCGCGGTCGACGTCCTGACCGGGAACTTCACCATCTGCCCGCCCGCGGTTTCGCAGTACGCGGCCCTCGCCGCCTTCACGCCGGAGGCGTACGCGGAGGCCGACGCGCACGTCGAGCACTACCGCGCCAACCGCGACCGGCTCTTCGCCGGGCTCAAGGGCATCGGCCTCGACAAGCTCGCCCCCGCCGACGGCGCCTTCTACGCGTACGCCGACGTCAGCGCGTACACCGAGGACAGCCTGAGCTGGTGCCAGCGGCTGCTCGCCGACACCGGCCTCGCCATCACGCCCGGCGTCGACTTCGACCCGGTCGACGGCGGCAAGTACGTCCGGTTCTCCTTCGCCGGCAGCGCCGAGGACATCGACGAAGGCGTCCGGCGGCTCGGCGGGTGGCTGCGCCAGGGGGAACCCTGATTCATCCCTGAACGTTGGCTCGCTGAGGGGAGTTTCCCCGGCCGGGGTGCCACAGTGGAGGCATCAGGCCGGAGGGGCCACGGGAGCAATCGGAGGAAGCCATGTTCTGGAAGATCGTCGGCGGCCTGATCGTCGCCTGGGTGGCGTTCATGGTGCTGGGCGCCGTGATCGGCTTCGTGTTCAAGGCCGTCCTGTGGATCGCCATCATCGGCGGCATCGCGTTCCTCGGCGCGGCCGGCTACAAGGCCATCACCGGTGGCCGCAAGGACCCGCGCCGGATCAACCGCTACTAGGGGATCCGCGCCACGCCGCCCAGTGACGTCCAGTTGACCGGCGTCAGCGGCGCCAGGCGCGGCCCGTCCGGCCACCAGAGGTGCGGCGCGGTCAACCCGGGCTCGAGCAGGTCGAGGCCGTCGAAGAACGACGCGATTTCGGCCCGCGTGCGGTAGCGCGTGTCGAGCCCGGTGCCGCTGAACCGCCTTTCCAACGCGGTCGCGACGCCGGCCGCTTCGGAGCCGTCGTCCGGGTCGTGCTGGTGCAGCAGGATCAGGTACGAGCCCGGCGCCAGCGCGCCGACGTAGGACTTGACCACCTGCCGCGCCTGCTCGAGATCCGCGATGTGGTGGACGACCGAGCACAGCACGAGCCCGACCGGCCGGTCGAGGTCGATGAACCGCCGCACGTCCGCGAGGGTTTCGCCGGGACGCAGCAGGTCGCTGCCCGAGATGTGCGTGAAGTCGTTGTCGACGAGCAAGGCCCGGCCGTGCGCCTGCACGACCGGGTCGTTGTCGACGTAGACGACGTGCGCCTCGGGGTTGTACTTCTGCGCCACCTGGTGGGTGTTTTCGACCGTGGGCAAGCCGGAGCCGAGGTCGAGGAACTGGTCGACGCCGAGCCGTTCGGTCAGGTACCGCACGGCGCGCACGAGCCACTGCCGCACTTCCCGCGCCATCGCGGGAGCTTCCGGCGCGATCGCCAGGATTTCGCGCACCGCCGCCCGGTCGGCTTCGTAGTTGTCCTTGCCGCCCATCAGGGCGTCGAAGACGCGGGCGCTGCTCGGCCGGTCGAAGTCGACACGGGCCGACGGTCGTTCGCTCGTCATGGCGGCCTACCGGGGTCGGGGGTGCGTGCAGCCTAGGCCACGAACGATCACCACCGGTAGGCGGTCGTGCGGTGCGGGTGAGGGTCAGTCCAGCCAGGCGCGCGCCGCGTCGGCGCCGTTCCACACCTCGGCCTTCAGGCCCACCGCCCGTGCTCCGTCCACATTGGACGGCCGGTCGTCGAAGAACAGGCAGTCCGCCGGCTCCGCGCCCAGCTCGTCCAGCAGCAGGCGGAAGATCTTCGCGTCCGGCTTGACGCACCGGACGTCGCCCGAGAACACCATCACGCGGAAGTGGCTCGCCCACTCCTGCGCGCGGGCCCACTCGCCGAACACCACCGGTGCGTTCGAAAGCAGCGCCAGGTTCGCGCCCGCCCCGGCCAGCGCGTCGAGCAGTGCCGCGGACGACGGCTCCAGGTGGCCCCAGCCCGCGACGTCGATCCGGGTCAGCTCGGCCGACATCGCCTCGTCGACGGCCACGCCGAGCTCGTCGCCGACGCTCTGCCAGTACTCGAGCGGCGTGCAGCCGGCGTCGAACGGGATCCGGAGGTCCCAGTACGCCTTCTCGAACTCCGGCAGCGGCGCCCCCAGCAGCGCGGCCATCTCCGGGCGCGCGAGGCTCGGTTTGCTCAGCACGTCGCCGTAGTCGAACACGATCCAGTTCACGGTTGTCCCCAGTTGAGTCACGCGCCGGTCTTGATCCGGCGCAAAGCTTCTTCGACGTCGGCCGCGCTCAGGTCCCGGTGCGTGACGAACCGGACCCGGCCCGCCATCGGCACCGCGCGGATGCCGAGCGAGTCGAGCCAGGCGAGCGCGGTCGGGATGTCCGGGACGTCGGCGAGGACGATGTTGGTGTCCGGCTCGTTCGTCGGCCAGCCGTGCTCGCGCACGCCCTCGGCGAGCCGCTGCGCGTTCTCGTGCGACTCGGCCAGCTCGGGGATCCGGTCCAGCGCGACCAGGCAGGCCGCGGCCAGGACGCCGCCCTGCCGGACGCCGCCGCCGAGCATCTGCCGCATCCGGCGCGCCCGCTCGACGAACGCGACGCTGCCCGCGACGACCGAGCCGACCGGCGCGCCGAGGCCCTTGCTGAAGCAGGCCGACACGGTGTCGACGCCGACGGTCAGCGCGGCGGGCGGCACCTCCAGCGCGACCGCGGCCTGCCAGAGCCGGGCGCCGTCGAGGTGCACGGTCAGGCCGGCTTCCTTCGCGACGGACAGCAGCTGGGCGTGCTCGTCGGGCGGGGTCACCGCGCCGCCGGCCGCGTTGTGCGTGTTCTCGAGGCAGAGCAGCGATGTCCGTAATGTGAAGTACGGTCCGGGTTGTCCGATCGCGGCCGCGAGGGCGTCGGGCGATGGGCGGCCCGGGCCGCCGTCGTGCTCGAGGATGTCCGGCATGCCGCCGGCCAGCCACGCCGCCGAGCCCAGCTCGTTGGACAGCACGTGGGCGCCCCGCGTGGCGAGGAACCGGTCGCCCCGCTGCAGGTGGAGGCTCAGCGCGACGAGGTTCGCCATGGTCCCGCTCGGCACCCACAGCGCGGCCGGCATGCCCAGCACGTGCGCCGCGCGTTCTTCCAGCTCCTGGACGGTCGGGTCGCGTTCGAGGACGTTGTCCCCGACCTCGGCGGACGCCATGGCCGCGCGCATCGTGTCATCCGGACGGGTGACGGTGTCGGAGCGGAAGTCCAGCGGCGGCAGCGTGAAGGTCACGGAGTGATCACATCACACCCACCCGGCGGGGATCAATCAGCCCTTGAGTGGTCGAACCCCTGCAGTCCGTGCAACCGTGGACGCCCTTGCTTCCGTCCTACCCACCGACGACAACAGAGCGGAGCACGACTGCGCGTGGACCAGCGCGACGAGGAGGAGTTCGCGGAGTACTTCGCCGCCAGGCGGGACGCCGTGCGCCGGACCGCGTACATGCTCTGCGGCGACTGGCACCGGGCGGACGACCTCGCGCAGACGGCGTTCGTCGCGCTGCACCGGAGGTGGAAGAAGATCAGGGATCCCGCGGCGACCGACGCGTACGTCCGCAAGACGCTCGTCCGGGCGTCGATCGACGAATCGCGACGTCCGTGGCGGCGTGAGTGGCAGACCGAGACGCTGCCCGAGCCGGCCGACGACACACCGGGCCTCGACGAGCTCGTCGCGACCAGGGAAGACCTGCTCGCGGCGTTGAAGGAAGTGCCGCCCAAGCAGCGGGCGGTGCTGGTCATGCGGTTCTTCGAAGGACTCGACGTGACCGGTGCTGCGAAGGCGCTGGGCTGCAGCGAAGGCAACGTGAAGAGCCAGACCGCGCGCGGGCTGGCGAACCTCAGGCAGGTCCTGGAGCGGGAGGTGGAGACCAATGGATGAGCAGGAGCTGCGCTCGTTGTTCTCCGCCGCGCCGCCGGACGCGCCCGAACCGGGCTTCACGCAGGACGACGTCGTCCGCGAGTCCCACCGCCAGACCGTGCGGCGCCGCAACCGGATCACCGCCGGGGTGAGCGCCGCGGCGCTGGTGGTCGTCGGCTTCGGCGCATACGGGCTGCTGTCCGGGGGTACTCCCGAGTCGATGACGGCCGCGGGCGACGGCGCGATGTCGTCGCGATCCGCGCCGGGCTCGGGGCAACCGGGAATCAGCCCGGCACGTCCTGAGATCGGTGGGGAGTCACCGAACTTCTCGTCCGAACCACCTCGGCAGGGAGGTGACCAGGGCGGGAAGACCGGCCAGCTGGCCGAAGGCGCCTCCGGGTGCGAAGAGGTGGACGGGGAGCTCGCCATCGCCCTCGCTGGCGAGCTCCCCGGCCACGTCGCCGGTACCCCGGCCGTGCCGGGCGGCGAGGTCGCCGCGGCGGTGTACCCGAAGGGCCTCCCCGTGGTCTTCAAGTCCCAGCCGGCCGGCACGGTCACGGCCGAGGTGGCGACGGCGTCCGGCGGGAAGTTGGTGCTGGTCAGCGTGCCGTCTTCGGGCGCAGCGGCGCCGTACGCGGGGCAGGTGGAGACGTTCGCGCACGATCTCGCGGCCCGCTTCTGAGCCCGGGTTCGCCCGGTTGGCAGAATGACCGGTCATGACCGCCGCAGCCACTCCCAAAGGGGAACGACGGCGCGCCGCGCTCGTCGAGGCCGCCGCGAAGCTGCTCGTCGAGGGCGGGTTCGACGCCGTCCGGCACCGGGCGGTCGCCGAGCGCGCGGGCCTGCCGCTCGCGTCGACGACGTACTACTTCGACTCGCTGGAAGACCTGGTCGCGGCGGCCGTCGAGCACCACGGGCACGGTGAGCTGGAGACCGGCCGCCGCCGGCTCGAGGAGCTGGCGACGCGCAACCGGGGTGTCCAGGCGACCGTCGAGCTGGTGCTGGAGATGCTGCTGGGGCCGGAGACCGACGACCCGGAGGCGGACGCGGAGGCGGTGCTGCTGCGGTACGAGCGGCTGGTCGCGACCGGCCGCCGGCCGTACCTGCGGCCGTTGATGCGGACGTTGTCGGCGCAGCTCAACGAGCTGCTGACGGAGATCTTCGCCCGCTCGGGCACGCCGGTTCCCGCCGACGAACTCGAACGGCTGATCGCCCTGGTCGACGGCGCCGTCGTCAACGCGCTGATCGCGATCGACCCGGCCCCGCGCGCGGCGGCTTCGCGCATGCTCCAGAACGCACTCGACGGCACCTGATTCGTTACTGTCGTGCAGGTGGACCTGAACCTGCTGACGGCGTTGGACGCGTTGCTGGAGGAGAACTCCGTGCAGGCGGCGGCCGACCGGCTGCACCTCACCCCGCCGGCGATGAGCCGCACGCTGGCCCGGATCCGGGCGACGACCGGCGACGACATCCTGGTGCGCACCGGCCGCACGATGACCCCGACCCCGCGCGCGCTGGCGATGCGCGACGAGGTCCGCACGCTGGTGGCGCGCGCGAACCGGGTGCTGGCCCCGGCCCGCACGGTCGACCCGGCGACGCTGCGGCGCACGTTCACCATCCAGGGCCACGACGCGCTGCTGGCGGCGTTGTTCCCGGCGTTGCTGCGCACGGCGTCGGCGGAAGCACCCGGGATGAGCCTGCGGTTGCTGGCGGAGGCCCCGGTGGACACGCCCGACCTGGCGCGCGGGCACGTGGACCTGGAGCTCGGGGCGACGGTGCCGTCGTCGCCGGAAATCAGCCATCTCGTGGTGGGTGCGGACCGGCTGGTGCTGGTCACGCGCGCCGGGCGCGAGCTGGACATCGAGGAGTTCGCGGCGGCGGAGCACGTGATCGTGTCGCGGCGCGGCCGGCTGCGCGACGGCGTCGACAAGGTGCTGGCGGAGGTGGGGTTGCGCCGCCGGGTGGTGGCGGCGCTCCCGACGGCGGCCCTGGCGTTGCAGGCGATCGCGCACAGCGACGTCGTGGGGGTGATGGCCGAGCGGTCCACGGCCCAGGCCCGCGCCGACGCCGGGTTGAGTGCGGTGGAACTGCCGTTCGACCCGCCGAGCGCACCGGTGGTGCTGAGCTGGCACAGCCGTTACGACACCGACCCGGCCCACGCGTGGTTGCGCGCCCACTGCCGCACCGCGGTGACCGACGTGCTGGCGAGCGGCCGAGTCGCGGAGCCGACCTCGCCCGAATGACATGAACGACTCTTTCATGTCATCTGGCGAGGTGAACGACCCTTTCATGTCATCCGGCGAGCCGGCCGCCCACTCGCACCGGGCTCACTTGGGGAGGGCCACCAGGACTTCACCGCGGGGGCCGTCCTCGGCCGCGTCGAGCATGGCCGCCGCCACGGTCGCGTGGCTGATCATCGGCGGGAACAGCCGGCGAGGCATCGAGTCCAGCCGCACGGAACGCCGGCCGGGGCTCAGTGGTCCGCTCTTCATCGGGCCCACGTGGACCACCGTGCCGCCCATGCCGAGGATCGCCGTGTCCGCGGCCACCTTGTCCGGCAGTTCGGCCTTCAGCAGCCGCGCGACCACGGTCCGGCTCAACCAGTCGGCCGCCGAGGCCGACGGTCCGGTGCCGAGCGCGCCGACCGACACCGCCCGCGACGGTCCCGCGGCCACCACCGCGCGAGCCCCCGCCGTCAGGACCCCCGGTGGGTCGCCCTTCCGCAACCCCAGCGCGTCGAGCACGATCTCGTTGCCCCGCAACGCCTCCGCGATCCCGGCGGCGTCGTGGACGTCGGCCGCGACCGTGGTCAGCCCGTCGGTCGACGACGGCGCCGGGTTCCGGCTGATGGCCACCACCTCGTGCCCGCGTTCGAGCGCCTGCTTCACCAGTTCACTGCCCACCGCGCCCGACGCGCCGAGCACCGCCACCCGGCTCACTTCAGCACCTCCAGCGCCGCGGCGTGCAAACCCGGTGCGGCGACGAGGATGTCGGCCGAGTTGACGTCCCAAGCGCCACCCGCCAGGTCCGAAACGACCGCGCCCGCCTCAAGAGCCAGCAAGGAGCCGGCCGCGCTGCCGGGCAGGTCGGGTTCGTACTGCCAGAACACGTCGTACTGGCCGGAAGCCAGACCCAGCAACGGGAACGTCGTCGGAATCGTGTTGCGCACCAGCAACGCCTGCGAAGCCATGGCGGTGAAAGCGGCCGCGAACCGCGTGAAGACCGCCGGGGAGCTGCCCGCCTGGCTCGCCGTCACCGCGGCGGCCGACAGATCCGTCTTGGCCGACACGTGCAGGCGCGACCCGTTGAGGAACGCGCCCTGCCCGCGTGCGGCCGTGTAGGTCAGGTCGCCGATCGGCTGGCGGACGACCGTCAGCTCCGGCTGCCCGTCCGCGACCAGCGTGATCGTCACGCCCCACTCGGGCAGCCCGTGCACGTGGTTGACCGCGCCCTCGGTGCCGTCGACCACCCACCACCGCCCGGCCGGCACGACCCGGCCGCTCTCGTCCTCGTCCCACCAGCCCACGCCGTCGACGCCGTCGAGCGCCGACCGCACGATTTCCGTGGACGTCGCCTCGAGCTTCGTGCCGAGTTCGTACATCGCGGCCCGGTCCGCCGGCCGGCTCGCCGGGTCGAACGAAGCCAGCAAAGCCTGTCCGGCTTCCGAAGCCGCTTGCACCATCGTGTTCAGAACGTCAGTCATGAACCCATTACGGCACGACTCAAAGCCTGATTCAAATGCAACTTTGTTACTCGACGAGTTACCCTCGTGCAGGTTTGCGCTGAGCCTTCTCCAGGTCGTCGCGGGACTTCGTGACGAGCGCCAGCATCGCCTGCTCGGCGGCCGTCGGGTCGCCGGCGACGATCGCGTCGAACACCTTGCGGTGGCTCGGCACCGGGTCCTCCGCCGCCGACGCCCCGTGCACGAGCTTGTCGCGCTCGGCCAGCCCGATCGCGATGATCCGTTCCATCCGCATCAGGAAGTTGTTGTGGGTGGCGGTCATCAGCCGCCGGTGGAAGGCCAGGTCGGCCTGGACGCTCGCCTCGGCGTCGTCGCCCGCCGCGGCCATGTCGGCCAGCGCCTCCCGCAGCGACTCGAGGTCCTCGTCGGACGCCCGCTCGGCCGCGATCCGCGCCGCGGCCGGCTCGACGACCGCGCGGACCTCGGTCAGCTCGTCGAGCAGGCCCGGGTCGTCGGCGGCCGCGGTCTGCCAGCGCATGACGTCGGCGTCGAGCATGTTCCACTTCTCGCGCGGCTGGACGAACGTGCCGCGCTTCTGCCGCGCGTCGATCATCCCCTTCGCGGCCAGCACCTTCAGCGCCTCGCGCAGCGCGGTCAGGCTGATGTCGAGCTCTTCGCGCAGCGCGGGCAGGTCCAGGACGGTGCCCTCGCCCCACTCGTCGGAGAGGATCCGGCTGGCCAGTGCCTCCACGGTCTGGCCGTGCAGCCCGCGTGGCCGGTGTTCGGTCAATGGAGGGCCCTCTCGCCTGGCGGTTCGTGATCGGAGCCATCCTACGCTGCGACCGAAGTCGTCATAAATTATGAATACATCTTGACACCGGCGGCGCCCGGTTGCACTCTTTGGCAGCAGTCACGCCCGAGCGGGCGCCACAGACAAAGGGGTCACGACATGACGAGTGCAGGCCTGTCCCGCCGTCGTTTCCTGCGCAACGCGAGCCTGGCCGGCCTGGGCGCGATCGGGTCGTCCAGCTTCCTCGCCGCCTGCGCCACCTCCGCGAACTCCGGCCCGGTCAAGCAGGCCGCCGGCGCGGTCACCGTCCAGTCGAACCTGTCCTCGCCCGAGGCGAAGAAGGCGATCGAAGCGCTGGCCCAGGCCTTCGGCGCGAAGGGCGGCGCGACGGCGACCGTCAACACCGTCGCGTCGGAGACCTTCCGCACCCAGCTGCCCAGCTACCTGACCGCGGCCAACCCGCCGGACACCTTCACGTGGTACCCGGGTTCGCTGCTGTCCGGCTACGCGCGCAAGGGTTTGCTCCTCGACGTCGGCGACGTCTGGCAGACCATGGGCGACTACAGCGCCGCGTTCCGCGCGCTCTCCGGCGACGGCGCCGGGCACCAGGTCTTCATCCCGACGTCCTACTACTGGTGGGGCTTCTTCTACCGCAAGTCCAACTTCGCCAAGTGGGGCGTGCGGCCGCCGACCAACTGGACCGAGTTCCTCGCGCTCTGCGAGACGTTGAAGGGCAAGGGAATCGCGCCGATCGGGCTCGGCGCGGGCGGCAACACGCCGTGGACCGCGTCGGCGTGGTTCGACTACCTGAACATCCGCATCAACGGCGCGCCCTTCCACCGCGAGCTGCTGGCCGGCAAGCAGCGCTTCGACGACCCGCGCGTCAAGAAGATCTTCGACCCCTGGCGCCAGGCCCTGCCGTACTTCGACCCCAACGGCACCGCGATCGCGTTCCAGGACGCCACCACCGTGCTGCTGCAGGGCCGCACCGGCATGGTCCTGACCGGCACGTTCTTCGCCGACGCCGCCCCGAAGGACGCGCTCGACGACCTCGACTTCTTCCAGTTCCCGATCCTCGACCCGGCGGTGCCGGTCGCCGAGGAAGGCCCGACCGACGGCTTCTTCGCCAGCGCGCGCACCCCGCACGTCGCCGAGGTCAAGGAGTGGTTCAAGTACGTCGCGACGGCCGAGGCGCAGGAGCTCTACATCAAGAACTCCTCCGGCACGGTCCTGCCGACCAACCCTTCCGCCAAGGACAACGGAACTCCGCTGGTCCAAAAGGGACGCAAGATGCTCGCGGACGCCAGGGAGATCACGCAGTTCTTCAACCGCGACTCCTCCGACGCGCTGCAGCCGACCGCGGACGCCGCGCTGATCCGGTTCATCCAGAAGCCGAACGAGCTCGACTCGATCCTGAGCGACTGGCAGACCGCCGCGCAGAAGGTCTGGCAGTCCTGACATGGCGGTGCTGACCGCGCAACGACCTCGGACGGCCGCGCCGGCCCGAAAACGCCGTCGGGGGTTCTCGCCGGTGCTGCTGGCGTTCGTCCTGGTTCCCCTCGTCGTCGAGGGGTTCTGGGTGTTCTGGCCCGCACTGCAGGGCTTCTACCTGGCGCTGACGAACTGGGACGGCGTCTCGGCGCCCACGTTCGTCGGCCTGGGGAACTTCGCCGAGATGTTCTCCGACGACATCTTCAAGACCGCCGCGCTCGACACGGTGATCTGGCTCGTGCTCTTCGGCGGCCTTTCGGCCGTCGGCGGGCTCGCGCTGGCGACGCTGTTGCAGCGGGAGCGGAAAGGCGTCAGGTTCTACCGGGCCGCGCTGTTCACGCCCGTGGTGTTCTCGCTGGTCGCGACTTCGCTGATCTGGCAGGTGATCTACCAGCCGGACGGGGTCTTCAACAAGGTCCTCGGCGCGATCGGGCTCGGCAGCTGGCAGCACGCCTGGCTCGCCGACCCGAAGACGGCGCTGTACGCGGTGCTCGTCCCGGCACTGTGGCGGCAGCTCGGGTACGTGATGGTGCTGTACCTGGCCGGCCTGAAGGGAATCGACCCGGCGCTGTACGAAGCGGCCAAATTGGACGGTGCCACGGCGTGGCAGCAGTTCCGCAACGTGACGTGGCCCCAGCTGCGCAGCGTCAACTCCGTCGTCCTGTCGGTGATCATCATCGACTCGCTGCGGTCGTTCGACGTGATCTGGTCGATGACGAAGGGCGGGCCGTACCACTCGTCCGAAGTGCTCAGCACGTACATGTACTCGACGGCGTTCCAGTCGCTGCGCCTCGGCTACGCGTCCGCGCTGGCCGTGGTGATCTTCGTGCTGGCGTTCGGCGTGATCGTGACCTACCTCGTGCGCGCGTTCCGGGAGGATGACTCGTGAGGGCCCGGACTTTCGGCTTCCACCTGCTCGCGGGCGGCCTCGCGGTGCTGTGGCTGCTGCCCATCCTGCTGGTGCTGACCACGAGCGTCCGGTCCTTTTCGGACATCGCGTCGAACGGGCTCGGCGCGCTGCCGGCGTCGTTCAGCCTGGACGGCTTCGGGCAGGCGTGGGGTGAGGGCGGTGGCGGGCACGCGATGCTGAACAGCCTGCTCGTGACGATCCCGACCGTGCTGCTCGCGCTCCTGCTCAGCTCGGCGGCGGCGTTCGCGCTGAGCCGGTACGACATCCCGTTCCGCCGCACGATCATCCTGGTGATGCTGGCCGGGAACCTGCTGCCACCGCAGATCCTGCTCGTGCCGGTCGCGAAGCTGGCCGAGCTGCTGGGCATCTACGACACGCTGACGGCGCTGATCGTCGTGCAGGTCGGGTTCGGGCTCGGCTTCTACACGTTCGTGCTGCAGGGGTTCATGCGCTCGATCCCGGGCGAGATCCAGCAGGCGGCGCTGATCGACGGCGCCGGCGTCGCGCAGATCTTCTGGCGGATCATCCTGCCGATGACCCGCCCGGCGCTGGCGGCGCTCGGCGCGCTGGCGTTCACCTGGACGTTCAACGACCTGCTGTGGTCGATCACCGTGCTGCGCACCGGGACCGTGATGCCGGTGACGCCCGCGCTGCTCGGCCTGCAGGGGCAGTACGTGTCCAACTGGAACGTGATCGCGGCGGGGTCGGTCATCGCGGCCGTGCCGACCGTGGCCGTGTTCCTGCGGTTCCAGAAGCACTTCATCTCGGGCTTGGCGATCGGGGCGATCAAGTGACGTGGACCGTGACCATGAAGTCCACTTCGTACACCGTGGCACTGGACTCCACCGAGCGCTGGCTCGAATTGAAGGCCTGGGGTCCACACGGGATCGAAGACGGGCCGTCGGTGTTCACGAACGCGGGGTCGGTGCACTTCATCACCGACGTCGACGCGGCCCCGGTGGAGTACGCGCCGCTGGGCCTGCGCCCGTTCTCCGGTGCGGACGTCTCGGTGCGCGGCGGTTCGTGGTGGCGGTTCGAATCGGCGTCCTCGGACGACGACCTGCGAGTGACCTTTGTGGACGAGGTCGCCGGGCTGCGCGCGGTGCTGTGCTACCGGCCGGTGCCCGAGACGGACGTCCTGACCCGGTGGGTCGAGTTCGAGAACACCGGCTCGTCGACGCTGGAGTTCGACCGGCTGGGCTCGGCGGGTGTGTGCGTGCCGACGGTGTCCGGCGCCCGGCTGACGTACCTGACCGGCCAGTGGTCGCAGGAGTTCACGCGCCGCACGGTGGACCTGCCCGCCGGTGGGTTCCGGATGGAAAGCCGGTTCGGCGTCCCGGGTCACGCGCACGTGCCGTGGCTGGCGGTTCAGGATTCCTCCGGCGGACCGGCGTTCGGCGTTTCCCTGGAGTGGCCGGGATCGTGGTCGATCGAGGCGGACGTCGAGCCGTCGGGGCTGACGCGCGTCCGGGCCGGGCGGTTGCCTTCACCGGGTCCGGTGCTGCTGCAGCCGGGTACCTCCCTGGTGACGCCCGCGGTCGCACTGGCGTCCAGTGTGGACGGACTCGCCGGGCTGGCCTCGGTGTGGCACGACTACGACCGCGTGCTGGCCGGCTCCCGGTGGCGGCGCCCGCGTCCGGTGCTCTACAACTCCTGGGAGGCAACGGGCTTCGACGTCCGGAGCGAGCACCAGCTGGAACTGGCCAAGCGGGCGGCCGACCTCGGCGTCGAGCTGTTCGTGGTCGACGACGGCTGGTTCACCGGCCGCGACGACGACACCGGCGGCCTCGGGGACTGGACCCCGGCGGAGGAGGCGTTCGGCGAGTTCGTCGACTCGGTGCGGGAGCTGGGCCTGGAGTTCGGCCTGTGGGTCGAGCCGGAGGCGGTGAGCCCGAAGTCGCGGCTGTACGCCGAGCACCCGGACTGGGTGTACCGGATCGAGGGCCGCCCGCAGACGCTGATCCGCAACCAGCTCCTGCTGGACCTGGGCCTGCCCGAGGTCGTCGCCTTCGTGAAGTCCACTTTGGACGCGCTGCTGACGGCGTACCCGATCTCGTACCTGAAGTGGGACATGAACCGCCCGCCCACCGAACGCGGCCGCCCGGGCTCGCCGGACGCGGACCTCGACGCCGAGCACGTCGCCGGCTACCTGGCGGTGCTGGACCACCTGCGCGCCGCCCACCCGCACGTCACGATCGAGGCGTGCGCGGGCGGCGGCGGCCGGACGGACCTGGCGACGGTCGCGCGCACCGACGTCGTCTGGCCGAGCGACAACACCGGACCGCTGGACCGGCTGGCGATCCAGGACGGCTTCCTGCTGATGCACGCGCCGCACCTGATGAGCTCGTGGGTGACGGACTCCCCGGGCGTCTTCGACCCGCGGCCGCGTTCGCTGCGGTTCCGGTTCGTCACGGCGATGGCCGGGGTCCTCGGCATCGGCGCGGACCTCTCGAAGTGGGCGCCCGAGCAGCACGCGGAGGCGGCTTCGCTGGTGGCTGTGTACAAGTCGATCCGGGACGTCGTCCACCACGGCGTCGCCCGGGTCCTGGCCGACGCGACCCAGTACACCTCGGAAGACGGCGACACCGTGGTGGTGCTGGCGTGGAACACCGGCGAGCTGACCGGCGCACCACTGGTGCCGGGACGCTCGTCGCGCGTGCGTCTCGACGTGTGCCCTTCTTCGTCCTATGTGGACGAGAAGGGGACCCGGTACTCAGGCGCCCACCTGAAGTACGCGGGTCTCCCCTTCGACTGGACCGCGGACCACGACGCGGACGTCGTCGTCCTACACCGATCCGAGTAGCAGCTTCGCGGCCGCCACGGTGCCGTCGGTGCTGACGAGCGCCGCCACTTCGGCGGCGCGGTCCTTCGCGGCCAGGGCCGTCCCGAGTGCCGCCGTCAGGGACTCGATCGTCGGCACCGGGCCGTCGTGGGCGACGCCGGCGCCCAAGGCCGCGACCCGGCCCGCCCAGTACGGCTGGTCGGTGGCCTGCGGCACGACCACCTGCGGGACGCCGGCGCGCGCGGCCGTCGTCGTGGTCCCGGCGCCGCCGTGGTGCACGACCGCCGCCATCCGGGGGAACAGCGCCTGGTGGTTGACCTCGTCGACGAGGAAGACGTCGTCGCCGTCGACGGTCAGGCCCGCCCAGCCGCGCTTGAGCACCAGGCGCCGGCCGTGCGCCCGCACCGCCGCGACGGCCACCTCGGCGACGTCGGCCGCCGCGTGCATCGGCATGCTGCCGAACCCGACGTACACGGGCGGCTCGCCGTCGGCCAGGAACGCCGCGAGGTCGTCGGGCAGCGGCCGCTCGTCCGGCACGATCCACGCGCCGGTCTGGACGACGTCGAGGCCCGCGGCCGGTTCCCACGGGTCGAGGACCCGGTCGGTCGCCAGCCACGGCCGCTTCCCGACGACGAGGTCGCGGACGTCGTCCACGGCGGGCAGGCCGTGCGCGGTCCGGCTCGCGTTCAGCCCCGGCCCGAACAGCACGTTCATGCTCTCGCGGTCGACGTCCCAGAGCGCCCGGTTGTCGGTGACGCCCGCCGGGTGCGGCCGCCCGGGGTAGGCCAGCGGCGCGTGGTGCGGCGACGGCAGCGACAGCTTCTGGAACGCCACGTACTGCGCCGGGATGCCGACCAGTTCGGCGACCGACAGCGCCCCGGCCGCGGTCGGCATCATGCCGGTGGCCACCAGGACATCGCAGTCCTCGGCGGCCGCCGGCATGACGTCGAACTGGGCCGCGATCAGTTGCGCGGCCCGTTCGGGCAGCGAAGCCGGCGCCGGCGCGGCCTTCGTCAGCTCACGCGCCGACGGCCCAATCGGCACGAGCGGCACATCGACGGCAGCGAGCCGCCGCACGAAGTCCTCATCCGGCGGCGCGCACACCTTCACGTCGGCGCCCAGTTCCTTCAGCCGCACCGCGAACGCCGCCAGCGGCTCGACGTCGCCGCGGGAGCCGTAGGTGGAAAGCAGAACACGCATTCGCGCATACCCCCAGGTCGTTGATCAGTGCGCTGATTCTGCAGGGTGCACTGGGTCTTGCCGCAAGCCCCGGGGTGCGCTATACGTTGGGTACGGCGGAAGAGTCCGCTTTGGACTTCCCTCAGACCGGCAGCACGAAGGTCGGCGAGCCCGTCGGATAAGACGTCAGCTCCGCATCCCCCGAAGCCGTCAGCCTGAACGCCGTGATCGCGTCCGCCGACTGGGCCGCGACGTAACACGTGCCGTCCACCAGGGCGAAGTGCCTCGGGTTCGCGCCGCACGGCTGGTCGGTCACCGCGGCCGCGTCGTCCAGGGCGAACTCCGTCACGCAGTCCGGGCCGCGGTTCGACACGTACATGCGCGTGCCGGTCAGCTCCAGGTGGGCGACCAGGTTTGGCGTCACCGGAGACAGCGTCGACGGCGTGACCGACACCACGTCGAACGCGCCCGGCGAACTCTCGCGGACCGTCACGACAGTTCCGGCCAGCTCCCCGACGACGTACGCCAGGTCCGTGCCCGGACGGCGGACCAGCTGGCGCGGGCCCGTGCCCGGCGGGAGGGCCGACACGGCCAACAGCTCGACCGAACCGTCGGGAGCCAGTGTGTAGCTGCGGATCTCGTCGGTGCCGAGGTCGACCGCGCTCACCACCGTCCCGTCGGCTGAAGGGACGGCCATGTGGACGTGCGCGGCTTCCTGGCGATCGGTGTCCGGGCCGCTGCCCTCGTGCTGGACCAGCGCGGTCCGCGCCTCGATGGAACCGGACGGCGACAGTGAGAACACGGCCAGGCTGCCGCCGGTGTAGTTGGCGCACAACAGGAACCGGCCGTCCGCGGTGACCGCGAGGTGGCACGGGTGCGCGCCGCCCGTCTCGGCCGTGCCGAGGACCGACAGCTTGCCGGAATCGTCGAAGGAGAGCGCTGTCACCGAGCCGGCAGCCGTCTCGTTCACCGCGTACAGCACCGGCAGCGACGGGTGCCGCACCAGCCACGACGGCGACTCCAGCGGCAGCGAGGCCACTTCCGTCAACGAGCCGGTGGCGGACCGGGAGAACGTCGTGATCCCCGTGCCGTTCCCCGCTTCCCCGGTGTAGCACCCGACGAAGACCAGCTCAGCCATGCGCGCTCCTCAACAGCGTCTCGACCCGGGCGGAGATGTCCGCGGTGGTGCCGCGGGTCAGCGCCGAGCCGACCCCGCAGGCCACCGCGCCCGCTGCCAGCCAGCCTGGCACGTCGGCGGGCCCGATGCCGCCGGTGGGCACGAGCGGCGCCTGCGGGAGCGCCGCCCGCACGTCCTTGACCCACGACGGCGTCAGCGCGGACGCGGGGAAAACCTTGACGGCGTCGGCACCTTCTTCGAGTGCGCGCACGATCTCGGTGACGGAACCGGCCCCGGGCAGGGCGGCGGCCCCGTACCGGTGAGCGGTACGGATGACGCCGGCGTCCACCGACGGTGACACGAGGAACCGGGCGCCGGCGCGGATGGCGAGCACGGCTGAAGCCTCGTCGAGGACGGTGCCCGCGCCGATGGTCGCGTCCGGGTAGGCGGCGGCGAGCCCGGCGATGGCGTCGAGCGCGCCGGGGTTGGTGAGCGGCAGTTCGAGGGACCGCAGCCCGGCTTCGAGCGCGGCGCGGGCCGCGGAGACCGCCGACTCGGCGTCGTGGGTGCGCACGATGCCGATGACGCCTTGGCGCAGGACGCTTGCTGTGATCTCCCACCGGTAGCTCATCGGCCGAGCATACCCCGTGAAATCTTAATTTAGGATTTATTCTTGACGGGCGCCGAGGCGTCCCGGCATGCTGCTCCCGGCTCGCAGTTCACCGGAGAAAGGCGTCCGGCACATGCTCTTGAAGAGATCCCTCGCAGTGGTCGCCGCGGCGGTGGCGGCACTCGCGACCACGGCGATCCCCGCCCAGGCGGCCGTGGACCAAGGCGCTCCCGACTACTACGACAGCGGGGTCGCGAAGACCCCCTACATGGGCTGGAACACCTACTACGGCCTCGGTGCCCCTAGCGAGGCGTCGGTCAAGTCCGTCGCGGACTTCCTCGTCTCCAGCGGCCTGCGCGACGCCGGCTACCGCTACGTCTGGATCGACGGCGGCTGGACCGCGCCCGACCCGCGCGACGCGCGGGGGAACCTCCACGAGGACAGCGCGAAGTTCCCGAGTGGACTGTCCTCTTTGGTCAATTACCTGCACGGCAAGGGCCTCAAGGCCGGCATCTACACCGACGCGGGCGCCTCCGACGGCAAGAACTGCGCGGCCGGCTCCGGCGGCTACTACGAGCAGGACACCAAGCGGTTCGCGAGCTGGAAGTTCGACGCCGTCAAGGTCGACTTCCTCTGCGGCATCGCCCAGAACCTCAAGCCCGCCGAGGCGTTCACGCAGTTCAGCCAGGCCCTCGCCAAGGCGGGCCGGCCGATGGTGCTGAACGTCTGCAACCCGGTCACCGACGAATGGGGCACCCCGCACGGGCCCGACCAGGTCGCCGGCATCGCCTACACCTACGGCCCGCTCGTCGCCGACTCCTGGCGCACCAGCACCGACATCGCGTTCGGCACGCCGTACGAGGGCATCTGGACCGACGTCCTGCGCAACATGGACGCCAACGCCGCGCACCCCGAGGCGAACGGGCCGGGCCACTACAACGACCCCGACTACCTCATCCCGATGCGCAAGACCGAGCAGGGCACCTACGAGCTGAACGAGGAGGAGTCGACCACCCAGTTCGTCATGTGGGCGGAGATGGCCTCCCCGCTCATCCTCGGCTCGGACCCGCGCACGCTCCCCGCGTCGATGCTCAAGACGCTCAAGAACCCCGAGATCGTCGGCGTCAACCAGGACCGCCTCGGCACCCAGGGCGTCCGCGTCGCCACGGCCGGCAGCACCGACACCTACAGCAAGGTCCTTTCCCAGCGCGGCGAGCGGGCCGTCGTCCTGCTCAACCGCGGTGAGACGCCGACGCAGATGACGCTGAACTTCGCGGACGCCGGACTCAGCGGCCGGGTGGCCGTCCGCGACCTCCGCGCCCGCGCCGACCGCGGCACCGCGACCGGCTCCTACACGGTCACCGTGCCCGCGCACGGCACCGCGTTCCTCCGGCTGCACGGTACGGACCTCGTCCCCGGCGACGACGTCGGCGGCCCGGCGTCCGCCAGCCCGGCAGTCGTCCGCGCCGGCGGCAAGACGGTGACGTTCTTCCGCGACCCCGCCGGCAACCTCCAGCAGAACGGCCTCGACGGGTCGCGTCAGGTCGGCGGCAAGTTCCTCGGCCAGCCAGCCGCGGTGGCCGCGCCGACCGGCATCGACGTCTACGTCCGCGGCCTCGACAACGCCCTCTACCAGCGCAGTTACTCGAAGCGCTGGGGTGACTGGAAGCGGCTCGGCGGCACGCTCACCGACTCGCCGTCCGCGACCGGCGACGGCACGGTCTTCGTGCGCGGCGCGGACGGCCAGGTCTGGCAGCGGACCAGTGCCGGTCAGTGGTCCGGTCTCGGCGCGCCCGGCGGCAAGCCGATCTACGGCCGGCCCGGCGCGGCGACGTCCACCAGCGGCACGGTCGTCGCGGTCCGCACCGCCGACGACAGCGTCCGGGTGCGCACGAAGACCGGCGGCACCTGGTCGGACTGGACGTCCATCGGCGGCACGATCAGCAGCAGCCCGACGCTGGTCGCGCTCGGCGCGAAGGTCGCGCTCACCGCGTCCGCGAGCGACTACACGCTGTGGGCCAACGACTGGTCCGGCACCTGGGCGGGCTGGTTCAAACGGCCGGAGTACCCGAGCGGGAGCATCGTGGGAACCCTCGGCGCGGCGTCCGACGGCGCGTCGCTGTGGTTCGCCGCCCGCGGGCCGGACGACCATGTCCACGTAGCCAAGTTCTAGGAACGGGAGAAGGCGATGTCCACGCGCACCGCGGTGGTGACCGGAGCGGCGTCCGGGATCGGGCTGGCAACCGCCCGGAAGCTCCTGGACGACGGCTACCGCGTGCTGGGCGTGGACATCGCCGAACTCCCCGACGGCGTCACGCCCATCCGGGGCAGCGTCAGCGATGAAGAGACCTGGGCCGGCATCGGCGAGGTGGACGCCCTGGTCAGCAACGCCTACGTCCCGAGCACCGGGCCGCTGCACGAGATCGACCGCGCCGAGTGGCAGCGCCAGCTCGACGTCAACCTGACCGGCACGTACCTCGCCCTCAAAGCCTGCCTGCCGTCTCTTCGAAAGAAGGGCGGCGCGGTCGTGCTGGTCTCGTCGGTGCACGCGCACTTCGGCCTGCCGGGCCACCCCGCGTACGCCGCCAGCAAGGGCGCGCTGGTCGCGCTGGCCCGGCAGCTGGCCGTCGAATACGCCCCCGACGTGCGGGTCAACTCCGTCCTGCCGGGGCCCGTGCTCACCGAAGCCTGGGCGCGCATCTCGCCGGAAGACCGCGAACGCAGCGCCCAGGCGACCCCGGCCGGCCGCCTCGGCGACCCGTCCGAGGTGGCGAACGTGATCGCGTTCCTGCTCTCGGACGCGGCGTCGTTCGTCACCGGGGCCGAGCTGACCGTCGACGGCGGCTGGTCCGCCGCCAAGGATTCCGCGTAGATGGGGGACACGGGTGAAGATCACCGGGGTTGAAACGTTTCTGGTCGCGCCGCGCTGGCTGTTCCTCAAGGTCAGCACGGACGAGGGCATCAGCGGCTGGGGCGAGCCCGTGGTCGAGGGCCGCGCGGAGACCGTGCGCGCGGCCGTGCACGAGCTGTCCGAGCTGGTCATCGGCCAGGACCCGCTGCGCATCGAGGACCACTGGCAGGTGCTGCGCCGCGGCGGGTTCTACCGCGGCGGACCGGTGCTCTCCAGCGCGCTCGCCGGGTACGACCACGCGCTGTGGGACATCGCCGGCAAGGTCCGTGACGCGCCGGTGCACGAGCTGCTCGGTGGCCCGGTCCGCGACCGCGTCCGCGTCTACAGCTGGGTCGGCGGCGACCGCCCGGCCGGTATCCGCGAAGCCGTGTCGGCGCAGGTCGAGGCCGGGTTCACGGCGGTGAAGATGAACGTCGCCGGCCCGCTGACCGCGATCGCGTCCCCCGCCGAGGCCGACGCCGCGGTGGCGCGCGCGTGGGAGGCGCGGGAGGTCCTCGGCCCGCACCGCGACCTGGCGATCGACTTCCACGGCCGCGTCTCGCCCGCGATGGCGCGGCGGCTGGTTCGCCTGCTGGAGGACGTCCAGCCGATGTTCGTCGAGGAGCCGATCCTGCCGGAGACCCAAGGCGACGCGCTGCGCTCGATCGTCGAGGCCTCGACCGTGCCGATCGCGGTCGGCGAACGGCTCTACTCGCGCTGGGAGTTCAAGCCGGTGCTCGACGCGGGCGTCGCGGTGGTCCAGCCGGACCCGTCGCACGCCGGCGGCATCTCGGAGCTGCGGCGGATCGGCGCGTTGGCCGAGGTGTACGGCGCTTCGCTCGCGCCGCACTGCCCGCTCGGCCCGATTTCGCTGGCGGCGTCCATGCAGGTCGCGTTCGCGACACCGAACTTCCTGATCCAGGAACAGAGCGTCGGCATGCACTACCACGAGGGCCAGGAGCACCAGTACCTCGTGGACCCGTCGATCTTCGCGTTCCACGACGGCTACGCGGCCCGGCCGGTGAAGCCCGGACTCGGCATCGAGGTCGATGAGGCGGCCGTCCGCCGCGCGGACGAGGTCGGGCACAGCTGGCGTTCGCCGGTGTGGCGCCACGACGACGGCGGGCTCGCCGAATGGTGATCTGGCTCGACCGCGGCGACCTGCGGCTCGGCCTGGTCCCGGAACTCGGCGGCCGCTTGCTGTCGGTGCGCCACCGTGGCGTCGAACTGTTGTGGCGCAACGAAAAGCTGCTCGGCGACGACCTGCGCGGCGAGTACGCGCCGAACTCCGGCCGGATGGGTGACTGGGTCAACTACGGCGGCGACAAGACGTGGCCTGCGCCGCAGGGCTGGTCCGGCCCGCACGAATGGGCGGGCCCGCCGGACCCGGTCCTCGACTCGGGGCCGTACGCCGCGGTCGTCGACGGCGACACGGTCACCATGACCAGCGCGCCGGACCCGCGTACCGGCCTGCGCTTCACGCGCGAAATCACGATCCTCGACGACGGCTACCGGCTGGACCTGCGCGCGGAGAACACATCCGGGCGGCCGGTGCGATGGGCGTTGTGGAACGTCACGCAGCTGCCCGGCGGCGGAGCGATCACGGCGGGACTCCGGCGGCCGGACGTCGTCGCGCTGGTCGCGGGCACCGGAACACCTGAGTACACAGTGGACGGTGATCGCCTGGTCGTGCCGGCGCAGGACGTCGTCGGCAAGCTCGGCGTGCCGGGCACCGCGGGCTGGGTCACCTACGGCCCGTTGACCCTGTCGTTTGATGTCAATCCTTCGGGTGAATATCCCGACCGGGGCTCCCCGCTCGAAATCTGGCTGGAACACCCGCTTCCGGCCCCGCTCGTCGAGCTGGGCGACCTGAACCCGCCCGCGCGGATCGTCGAACTGGAAGTACTCGGTCCGGTGACGACGCTGGCGCCGGGCGAACGGTCCGCATTGATCATCCACGCCACAGTCGGAGAAAATGGGCTGTGGCCACCCCCGTCAAGAGCCTGACCGCCGCGGTGTTCGCGCTGGCGCTCTCGGTCGCCGTGCCCGGCACCGCCCGGGCCCAGGAAACGCCGGAGTGCCCGGCGAACCTGGTGTGCCGGTTCGCCGCGGCGGCCTACGAGCGGACGAGCGGCGGCGATGCCAACGCGTACGGCAACTACGACCGGGCGAACCGGCCGGCTGACGGTCAGCAGATCCAGTACATCGTCATCCACGACACCGAAGGCGTGCCCGGCAGCGGCGCGAGCCCGTACGACCAAGCCATCGCGACCTTCCGGGAGCCGTCGAGCGGGTCCAGCGCGCACTACGTGATCCGCTCCTCCGACGGTCAGGTCACGCAGATGGTGCCGACCAAGGACGTCGCCTGGCACGCCGGCAACTGGACGATGAACGAGCACTCGATCGGCATCGAACACGAGGGCATCGCCGCGCAGGGAAGCACCTGGTACACCGAGCAGATGTACCAGGCCTCGGCGAACCTGGTGAAGTACCTCGCGGCGAAGTACCACATCCCGCTCGACCGGCAGCACATCCTGGGTCACGAGGACATCACCCGGGAGCGCACGGAGAACTTCGCGGCCGCCCACTGGGACCCGGGCCCGTACTGGGACTGGCCGCACTACATGGACCTGCTCGGCGCGCCGATCGAGGCAGGCGGCCCCGCGGACAGCCCGGCTGTCATGATCAACCCCGGCCACGCGCACGGCGTGAACTTCGTCGCCTTGCACACCGCGTCGGACGCCGCGTCGCCGCTGATCACCGACCCCGTCGTGCACCCGGACGGCTCGGCGGGCACGACGGCGATCGACGACTGGAGCGACAAGGCCGTCGCGGGCCGCACCTACTCGCTTGCCGGTGAGCAAGGCGACTGGACGGCGATCTGGTACGGCGGGCAGAAGGCGTGGTTCGCGAACCCGGGCCACAGCGTGACCGTGCCCGCGAAGGCCCGGCGGGTGACCGCGGCCACCTCGGTGCCGTTGTACGGGCGAGCCTTCCCCGAGCAGTCCGAGTACCCGGCGGACATCCCGTTCGACCCGATCTGGACGGTCGGCGCCATCCCGTGGACGCTGCCCGCGGGCCAGAGCTACGTCGTCACCGGCGAGTTCCGGGCGGAGAACTACTACGCGCGCTTCGACCCGGCGGGCGTGCCGGCCAACCACACGCTGGTCACCGGCGCGACGACGTACCTCCAGCTGTCCTACAACCACCGGGTCGTCTACGTGAAGGCCGCCGACGTGCAACCCTGCTGACCAGCGCAGGTATCGTGAGGGCGTGACGGACAAGCCCCGCATTCCGAACGTGCTCGCCGCCCGCTACGCCTCGGCGGAGCTGGTCTCGCTCTGGTCGCCGGAGCAGAAGGTCGTCCTCGAGCGGCAGCTCTGGATAGCCGTCCTCAAGGCGCAGAAGGACCTCGGCGTCGACGTGCCGGACGGCGTCGTCGAGGCGTACGAGCGGGTCCTTTCGCAGGTTGACCTCGAGTCGATCGCGGAGCGCGAGCGCGTCACGCGGCACGACGTCAAGGCGCGGATCGAGGAGTTCAGCGACCTCGCCGCCCAAGAGCACATCCACAAGGGCATGACCTCGCGCGACCTCACCGAGAACGTCGAGCAGCTCCAGCTGCTGCGCTCGCTGGAGCTGATGCGCACGCGCGTCGCCGCCGTGCTGGCGCGGCTGGCCGCCCTCGCCGTCGAGCACGCCGACACCGTCATGGCCGGGCGCTCGCACAACGTCGCCGCGCAGGCCACCACGCTGGGCAAGCGGTTCGCCACGGCGGCCGACGAGCTGCTCGTCGCGTTCGAGCGGCTCGACAACCTCATCGGGCGCTACCCGCTGCGCGGCATCAAGGGCCCGGTCGGCACCGCGCAGGACATGCTCGACCTGCTCGGCGACGAGTCCACTTTGGACCAGCTCGAAGACCGCGTGATGCAGCACCTGGGGTTCAACCAGCGGTTCGTCAGCGTCGGCCAGGTGTACCCGCGCTCGCTCGACTTCGACGTGCTGTCCACTGTGGTCCAGCTCGCGGCGGCGCCGTCCAGCCTGGCCAAGACGATCCGGCTGATGGCCGGCCACGAGCTGGTCACCGAGGGCTTCAAGCCCGGCCAGGTCGGCTCGTCGGCCATGCCGCACAAGATGAACACCCGCTCGTGCGAGCGCGTGAACGGCCTCGCCGTCGTGCTGCGCGGCTACCTGTCGATGATCGGCGAGCTGGCCGGCGACCAGTGGAACGAGGGCGACGTCTCCGATTCGGTCGTCCGCCGCGTCGCGCTGCCGGACGCGTTCTTCGCGCTCGACGGCCTGCTGGAGACGTTCCTCACGGTCCTTTCGGAATTCGGTGCTTTCCCGGCGGTGATCGAGCGTGAGCTGGATCGCTATTTGCCGTTCCTCACCACGACGAAGGTGCTCATGGCGGCGGTCCGCGCGGGCGTCGGACGTGAGACGGCCCACGAAGCCATCAAGGAGAACGCCGTCGCCGTCGCGCTCGAAATGCGCGAGGGCCGCGCCGACAACGACCTCCTCGACCGCTTCGCCGCCGACGAGCGCATCCCGCTCGACAGCGGTGAGCTGGACAAACTGCTCGCCGACCGGATTTCCTTCACCGGCACGGCTGGCCGTCAGGTCGAGCAGGTCGCCGAGCGCGTGGCGCGGGTGCTGGAGCGGTTCCCGGAGGCCGCGGGCTACGCGCCGCAGCCGATCCTGTGAGCTGACGCACCCGTCCACGGATTGGAACGAATCCACCCGAACGGACGAAATCCCTAATCTCGATCGCTGACCCCGTGTTCCAACGCGTGCGACCCGCGCGCGCCCACCCATGGAAGAAGCGATGAGATCCACGCTGTCGAAAATCGCCGCGTTCGTCACCTCGGGCGCGCTGGCGCTGACCCTCGCCGCCTGCGGCTCGGACAGCGGTTCGACCACCCTGCGCGTCGGCACCCTGAGCGACGCCCCGCCGTCGATCTACCTGGAGAACGGCCGGTTCACCGGCTACGACAACGAACTGCTGCGCGACATCGCCCAGCGTGAGGGCTTCGAGGTCGAGTTCGTCGGAACGGAGTTCGCCGGCCTGCTGGCGGGCGTGGCGAACGGCAAGTTCGACATCGGCAGCTCGACGATTTCCAGTACGGAGGCGCGCAAGAAGACGGTCGCGTTCTCCAACGGCTACAACACGGGCTTCACCACGATCGTGACGGCCAAGGGCGCGAACCTGAAGGCCCCGGCGGCGCTCGCGGGCAAGCGGCTCGGCGTCGTCCAGGGCTCGGTCCAGGACGAGTTCGCGGGCAAGACCCCGGGTGCGCAGGTAGTGCGTTTTCCGGACTACAACGCGGGTTTCGCGCAGCTGAAGAACGGCACGCTCGACGGCTGGGTCGTCCCGCAGGACATCGGGCAGAAGTACCTGGACCAGAACCCGGCGGTCCCGCTGGAGCTCGGGTACACGGTCGAGGACAAGGACACCCCGTCGGCGTTCGCGGTGGCGAAGAAGAACACGGATCTGTTGAACAAGCTGAACGACGGGTTGGCGAAGGCCGTCGCCGACGGGACGGTCGCTCGTATTTACGGGCAGTTCTACAAGACCACGCCGTTGTCGAAGGAACTGCAGCAGGGTGGGCCGGGGCTGCCCGTGCGGAACGCGGGTGCCTGAGGTGAAGAAGACGCTGATCACCGCGGTCGTCGCGATGCTGCTCACCGCGTGCGGCACTTCGGACACCACGTCCGACACCCTGCGCGTCGGGACGCTCAGCGACTCGAAACCCAACGCCTATCAAGAAAACGGCACCTTCACCGGCTTCGACAACGAGCTGCTCAAGGCCATCGCCCAAAAGGAAGGCCTGAAGCTCGAGTTCGTCGCGACCGACTTCTCCGCCCTGCTCGGCCAGGTCGCCAACGGCACCTTCGCGATCGGCAGCTCGGCGATCGCGCAGACCGACGCGCGCAAGAAGACCGTTGGCTTCTCGGAGCCGTACAACTACCAAGCCCTCGGCATCGCCGCGCGCGACTCCGCCGGCGTCACCGACGAGAACTCCCTGTCCGGCAAGCGGATCGGCGTCGTCCAGGGCACGGTCTCGGACAATTGGCTGGCGTCCAACGCGCCCGCCGCGCAGGCCGTCCGGTTCCCGAACGACGCCGCCGCCTTGAGCGCGCTCAAGACCGGTGCGGTCGACGGCGCCGTGTTCGACCAGGCCACCGCCGAGGACTACGCCAAGAACAACGCCGGCCTCAAGGTCGCCAAGTCGATCGTCACGACCATCCCGCACGGGTTCGCCGTCAAGAAGGGCGACGACGAGCTGACGACCAAGCTCAACGACGGCATCAAGAAGGTCGTCGCCGACGGAACGTGGCTGAAGGTGCACGACCGGTTCGAACCCACCGCGCCCGTGCCCGCCGAATTCAAGCCGGGGCAGTAGATGGACCAGTTCCTCGACACTTTCCTGAACTGGGAGTACATCTGGCAGGTCTTCCCGGACCTGCTGAAGACCGGCCTGCTCAACACGCTCGTCCTGGCGTTGACGTCCGGGCTGATCGGCATCGTGTTCGGCATGGTCCTGGCGGTCATGGGCCTGTCCACCAAGCGGTGGCTGCGCTGGCCGGCGCGGGTCTACACCGACATCTTCCGCGGCCTGCCCGCGATCCTGACGATCCTCGTGATCGGCCAGGGTCTCGGCACGCTCGCGCGGGACGTCGTCGGCACCAACCCCTACCCGCTCGGCATCCTCGCGCTCAGCCTGATCGCGGCCGCCTACATCGGCGAGATCTTCCGGTCCGGCATCCAGAGTGTCGACAATGGACAGTTGGAAGCCAGCCGCGCGCTCGGGATGAGCTACGGCAAGGCGATGCTGCTGGTGGTCATCCCGCAGGGCGTCCGGCGCGTGCTGCCCGCGCTGGTCAACCAGTTCATCGCGCTGATCAAGGACTCCAGTCTGGTGTACTTCCTCGGCCTGCTGTCCGAGCAGCGCGAGCTGTTCCGCATCGGGCAGGACCTCGCGGCCAACACCGGCAACCTCTCGCCGCTGGTCGCCGCCGGGTTCGTCTACCTCGTGATCACCGTGCCGCTGACGCACCTGGTCAACTACATCGACAAGAAGCTCCGGACCGGCCGCAAGGTGCGCGCCGCGGAACCGGAGCCGGACCTCGTCCCCAGTGGAAAGGCCGGCTCGTGACGACGGCGGTGCGATCGTCCAGTGTGGAACTGCGGGACGTCCACGTCCGCTTCGGGACGCTGGAAGTCCTGCGTGGCGTGGACTTGCGCGTCGAACGCGGCCGGACGACGTGCGTGATCGGGCCGTCCGGCTCCGGCAAGTCGACGCTGCTGCGGTGCGTGAACCGGTTGCAGGAGCCCGATTCCGGCGACCTGCTGCTCGACGGCGAGTCCGTGGTCCGCACCGACCCGGACGCGCTGCGCCAGCGCGTCGGCATGGTGTTCCAGCACTTCAACCTCTTCGGCCACCGGAGCGTGCTGGACAACATCGTGCTGCCGCTGCGCAGCGTCAAGAAGCTGGGCAAGGAGGAGGCGACGGAGATCGCTCGCGCGCGCCTGGCCGAAGTCGGGCTCGCGGACAAGGCGCCGTACCGGCCGAGCGCGTTGTCCGGCGGTCAGCAGCAGCGCGTCGCGATCGCGCGGGCGCTGGCGATGGACCCCGAGGTGATGCTCTTCGACGAGGCCACCAGCGCGCTCGACCCGGAACTGGTCAAGGGCGTGCTGGACCTGATGGCCGGGCTCGCCTCGCGCGGTCTGACGCTGATCGTGGTCACGCACGAGATGGGCTTCGCCCGGAACGTGGCCGACGAGGTCGCGTTCATGGACGCCGGCCGCATCGTCGAGCAGGGCCCGCCGGCGCAGCTGTTCGACAACCCGCGGAGCCCTCGCCTGCAGCGATTCCTGTCACAGGTGCTCTAGAAAGGACGCGCTTCTTCGCCGGGCCCGCGGGTAGCCTGCGGGCATGGCGAGGATCGCGCGGTTGACGTACTACCCGGTCAAGGGCTGCGCCGGCACCGACGTGCCGGTGGCCGAAGTCGGGCCGGCCGGGCTGGCGCACGACCGCGTCTTCCAGGTCGTCGCGCCCGACGGCGACTTCCGCAGCCAGCGCCGCTACCCGGCGCTGGCCGCGGTCCGCCCGCGCGTCCTCGGTGACCGGCTCGCGCTGTCGGCACCCGGCCGCGACGACCTCGAGATCGACGTCCGGCGGGACGGCCCGCGCCACCCCGGTTCGACGTTTTCCTGGCACGGCGAAGGCATCCACCAGGGCGGCGAAGCCGCGGAGTGGTTCTCGGACCTGCTCGGCCTGCCGTCGGTGCTGATCGGCGTCGCGCCGGACCACGAGCGCGTGACCGGCGGCGAGACCCCCGGCACGGCCGCGTTCGCCGACGGGCACGCGCTGCTCGTCGCCAGTGAGTCCTCTTTGGATGGTCTGAACGCACGCATCCTCGAACGCGGCGGCGAGCCGGTGCCGATGGATCGCTTCCGCCCCAACGTCGTCATCTCCGGCTGGGTCGAGCCGCACACCGAAGACGAGGTCCGCGCGATGACCGCGGGCAGCGCGAAGTTCGGCTACGCCAAGCAATGCGTGCGCTGTACCGTCCCGATGGTCGACCAGGAGACGGGCGAGAAGGCCGGCCCCGAGCCGATCCGCACGCTCGCCTCCTACCGCCGGCACCCCGACGGCGGCGTGATCTTCGGGATGAAGGCGGCCGTCGTCCGCCCTGGTCAGCTCGCGGTCGGCGACGAGGTGATCGTGCACTCCTGGGCCGGCCCGAGCCCGAGCACCGCCGCGGCCGAACCGCCGTTGACGGCGACGGCCAGCCGGCCCGCGGAGTCGGTGTAGAGCACGCTCGCCCCGGCGGGCACGTCGGCGAAGGTCCGCCCGATCTCGGTGGTCACCGCGACCCGCTCGCTGTGCACGGACACCGCGCCCGACAGCCCGGACAGCTCCAGGTCCGCCGGGGTCGCCGCGAGCTGGACGTTGCCGAAGTGGTCGACCGTCAGCACCTCCGACACCAGCTTGCCGGGGAACGCCGCCACGAACGGCTCCGGCAGCTCGACCAGGTCGTCGACGCGCTCGCCGAACTCGGCCGGCGCGACGCCCAGCGCCAGGTGGGCGGCCGCGGGCGCGAAGACGTCCCGCCCGTGGAACGTCGCCGACGTGACCGGCAGCCGCAGCGACGGCTCGGCCAGCTCGTAGGCCGCCCGGACCCCGCCCAGCGCGTGCGCGGCCGGCAGCAGGACGCCGTTGTCCGGCCCGACCAGCAGCCCGCCGCCGGCGACGACGACCACGCCGAGCCGGGTCGTGCCGACGCCCGGGTCGACGACGGCGACGTGCACCGCGGCCGGCAGGAACGGCACGGTCTGGGCCAGCGCCATCGCGCCGTGCCGGATGTCCTGGGGTGGCACTTCGTGCGTCACGTCGATCACCCGCACGGCGGGCGCGAGCCGCGCGATCACGCCGCGGCAGGCCGCCACGAAGCCGTCGCGCAGGCCGTAGTCGGTCGTCACCGAGATCCAGTCGTACGCCATGTGAGCATCATCCATGGTGGCGGAGGGTGCCCGTTAGGGTTCAGCGCGTGACACCCCTCCCCACCTCCGAGCGGCTCGCCTCCGGCAAGGTCCGCGACCTCTACGCCGCGGGCGACGACCACCTCCTGGTCGTCGCCTCCGACCGCATCTCGGCCTTCGAGCGCGTGTTCCCGACCCCCGTCCCGGACAAGGGCCGGGTGCTCACGGCGATGAGCGCGTTCTGGTTCGGCGAGCTGGCCGACGTCGTCCCGAACCACCTGGTCGCCTCCGACGGGCCCCGGATCCCGAAGGCCTTCCGCGGCCGCGCGCTGCTGGTCGAGCGGCTCCGGATGCTGCCGGTGGAGGCCGTCGTCCGGGGCCACCTGGCCGGTCGCGGCTACGCGGAGTACCGCAGGTCCGGGTCGGTGTGCGGGGTCGCGCTGCCGCCGGGGCTCGCCGAGTCCGAGCGGCTGCCGGAGCCGATCTTCACCCCTTCCACCAAGGCGTTCCCCGGCGAGATCGACGAGCACCTCGACTTCGGGACGTTCGCGTCGATCCTCGGCCGCCCGCTCGCCGAGAAGGTCCGCGAAGCCTCGCTCGAGCTGTACCGGCGCGGCGCCGCGCGGGCCCGGGAACAGGGCCTGCTGCTGGCCGACACCAAGTTCGAATTCGGCGTCCGGCGAAACGGCGAGCTCGTGCTCGCCGACGAGCTGCTGACCCCGGATTCGGCGCGCTACTGGCTGGCCGGCGGTCACCCTCCCGGCCGCGCGCGCCCGTCGTTCGACAAGCAGCACGTGCGCGACTGGCTGGTGAACCCGGCGTCGGGCTGGGACTGCGTGTCCCCGCTGCCGCCGCTGCCCCCGGACGTGGTGACGGCCACGCGCGACCGGTACATCGAGGCGTACCACCGCCTCACCGGGCTTTCGCTGGCAGACTGGCCTCGTGATCCTGCTGATCTGCGGCAGCCTGCGAGCAGGCTCGGGCAATGCGGCGGTGCTGGGGACCGTCGCGACCCTCACCGCGAGCAAGACGTACACCGGCCTCGGCGACCTGCCGCACTTCAACCCCGATGACGACCGCGACCCGCTGCACCCGGCCGTCGCGTCGCTGCGGGCGGCGATCAAGGAAGCGGACGCGATCCTGATCTGCACGCCCGAGTACGCGGGCGGCCTGCCGGGCTCGTTCAAGAACCTCCTTGACTGGACGGTGGGCGGCGGCGAGATCTACGGCAAGCCGGTCTCGTGGATCAACGCGTCGTCGGTGGCGGCCCCGACGGGCGGCCGCGACGCGCACGACTCGCTGCGCAAGGTGCTGACGTACGCGGGTGCGAAGATCGTCGACGACGCGTGCGCGCGGATCCCGGTCTCCCGCGCGGACGTCGCCGACGGCCAGGTCGCCGACCCCGACCTGCGCGGCCGGATCGCCGTGGCCGTGCAGCGCCTGCGTGAGGGCGGCTGACGAGAGGGCAGAGTCCCTTCCGGCAACGGTCGTCCGCCCGTTCTGCGCAGTTCACGGCGACGTCAGACGCGTACGTCCCAATGGTCGGGTGGACGCTCGCTTGCTGGTTTCGCTGTCGGGAATCACCCCGCGCACGCTGCACCGGTGCGCCGACCTCGCGGCCGAGCTCGACCGCCGCAAGGTCCCCCTGTCGCTGCTCTACGCCGCTCGCACCGGCGAAGGCCCGGTGACCGAGTGGGTGCGCACGCGCGCCCGCGCCGGCGATTCCGTGCTGCTGCACGGCTACGACCACGCCGTCACGCCCACGCACCGCACGGTGTACCTGGGCAAGAAGGCGGAGTTCGCGACGCTGCCGGCGCACGAGGCGCGGCTGCGGCTGATCGCGGCGAAGGCGGCGCTGGACACCGCGGGCCTGGCTGTCGACGGCTTCGCACCGCCGCGCTGGATCGCCTCCCAGGGCACGCTGCAGGCGCTGGCCGAGCACGGCTTCCGCCTGTGCGCGGACCTCGGCGCGGTCCGCGACCTGGTGACCGGCGAGGTGCGCCGGGCCCGCGTGAGCGAGTTCACGAGCCAGTCGCACCGCACGGAAACGGTGCGCTGCTTCGCGCTGGTGCTGGCGGCGGCGCGCTCGGCCCGCCGGGGCGGGTTGGTCCGGCTGGGGGTGGAAGCCACGGACCTGACCCGCCCCGGCCTCCGCCAGGCGCTGCTGGACGCGGTGGACGTCGCGCTCGAGAACCGCGCGTTCGGCGCGACTTACGGTTCTCTGCGGGCGGTCGCGGCCTAGAACTTCGCGGGCTCGGCCCGGTCGAGGACCTTGATCTCGGTGCCTTCCGGCGCGAGGTTGCCGAAGAGGCCGTAGTGCATGGCCGGGTTGGCGAGCACGGCTTCGTGAATGGGCACGGCCACCCGCGGCGCGACGGCCCGCAGGTAGTCGACGGCTTCGCCGGCCTTGAGCCACGGCGCCCCGGTCGGCAGGCCGAGCACGTCGATCTTCTGCTCGGGCACGAAGAACGAGTCACCGGGGTGGAAGAAGGCACCGTCGTCGAAGACGTACCCGATGTTCGGGATGACGGGGATGTCGGAGTGGATGACGGCGTGCTCCCCGCCGACGGCCTTGATCGAGGTGTCCCCGACGGCGAAGGCATCCCCGACATTGGCGACGTCGAACGGGATGCCGAGCTTTTCGACCTCGGGCGCGGACCCGGGGTCGACGATCAGCTTGGCGTCCGGGTTGGCTTCGATGACCGTCGGCAGCCGCTTGACGTCGAGGTGGTCGAAGTGCTGGTGCGTGACGAGCACGGCGGACAGCTCCCGCTCGCCCTCGAACCCGGTGGAGAACGCCCCGGGGTCGATCAGGATCCGCTCGGAACCGGTCTCCAGCAACAGGCAGGCGTGTCCGAAATGGACGATACGCATGGTTGGTTCTCCTTAACGGGGGGTCGTTTTCCAGCCTAGTCCTGGTTCACCAGCCGCTGCCGGATCGCGGCGAGGTCCTCGTGGGCGACCCCCGCGTCGAGGAGGTACCGCTCGACGTCGAACCCGGCGAGGGTGTCCCGGACGGCGGCCGCGGTCGTCGTGCCCCGCTCGGCGAGGACTGCCGCGATGGCCGGCCCCTGGTCCTCGGCGCCCATCGCGGCGAACAGCGGTTTCACGGCCTCGGCGGACAGGTCGTAGTCCGCGGCGATGACGCCGGGTTCGACGTCCGCCAGCGCCAGCAGCAGGAGTGCGACGAGCCCGGTCCGGTCGCGCCCGGCGCCGCAGTGGAACAGGACACCGCCGGGCGCGGACCGGGCGATCGCGGTCATCACCCCGGCGCAGCGATCGGCCTTCCGGTCGAGGAACCGGCGGTAGTAGAGCGGGGTGCCGTTCAGCCGTTCGCGGTTGACGGACCGCCAGAACTCGAGGTCGGCGATGTCGTCGAGGGGAACCTCCACGCGGTCGAGGCCCAGCGGTGTGGTCGGACCGGCGGCGGTGAACCGCGCGGAACCCGCCAGCGCCGTCGGGGCGTCCGCCGTCGGCCGGATCTCGTCGGCGTTGCGCAGGTCGATGACGGTCCGGACGCCGGCCGCCCGCGCCTGGGCCCAGCCGGTTTCGGTCACGAATCGCAGGTCCGCGGCCCGGAAGAACGCACCGCGGCGAGTCGTGCCGCCCGATCTCGTCGGCAGGTCGCCGAGGTCCCGCGTGTTGTGGAAACCTTCCCAAGCCACGGCTCTGTCCATGCGTCACAGTTTGCCGGTCAGCAACGCGTCGCCCAGCTCCGTGCGTCGGTACAGCACCCGGTGCCCCCGGCGTTCCGAAGCCAGCAACCCCGCCCCCCGCAACGCCGTGAGGTGCGCCGAAACCGTCGCCGGGGCCAAGCCGTGCCGCCTCGCCAGCTCCGTCGTCGCCGCCGGGCGGTCCAGGCTCGTCAGCAACAGCGCTCGCGTGCGGCCCAGCACCTCGGCCAGCGCCTCCGGTGGCTCGGTCGGGGATGTCCACAGCGCGGCCACGCCCCGCGCCGGGTACAGCAGCGAAATCTGCCACGGCGGAACCGTCACCACGCCGACGTTCGGCCACGCGAACACCGCCGGGATCAGCAGCAGCCCGCGCGCGTCCCGCTCCAGCCGCTCGCGCGCCCGGACGTCGACCAGCACCGACGTCTCCGACAGCCGGACCCGCGGGTGCAACCCGGCCAGCATCGCCGCGATCCCGCCGGACCCCAGCTGCCGCGTCCGGTGCGCGATGTCCGCCGCCAGCAGTTCCCGCAGACGCGGCCACTCCGGGGCCAGCAGCGCGTTCCACACGATCTCGAGCTGGTCGGCCAGCAGGTCGCGCGCGGTCGCCGGGTCGGCCGGCAGCAGCGACAGGTCCGCGTCGACCATCCCCAGCTCCAACGCCACCTGCGCCGGCGGCGTCGCCCGCACGGCCTCGAGCTGCGCCGCGGCCGTCGTCTCCGGGCCGTCGGGCGGCGGGCTCAGGAACTCGGTGATGTAGTGCCGCGCGCCCAGGACCGCGGCCAGCTCGGGGACGTCGGGCACGTCCGACAGCCACGGCAGGTGCGCCGGGTGCCGCCGCAGGCCCAGCAACGTCTGGACGGCGCCCAGCACCTCCTCCAACGGCGAGATCGCGAACCGGACGCGTTGCGCGCCCGCCGCCGTCAGCACTAGCTCGATCATCGGTGATTCGCCCTCACCCGAATCAGTGTGCCTCAGATCGGCGCCACGAGAGCGTGCAGACATGTCGTTGTTCACCCATCGCGCCTACTGGCGCTGGTCGGCGGGCGTCCAGTTCGCCCGGCTCCCGGCCACCATGGCGCCGCTCGCGTTCACCTTGCTGACCACCGCGACGACCGGCTCCTACCGGCTCGGCGGCGTGCTGATGTCGGTCTTCGTCGCCGCGGAGATGGCGTGCGCGGTGCCGGTCGGCCGGCTCCTCGACCGCGTCGGCCCTGCGCGCGGCCTGCCCGCGCTGCTCCTGCTGACCGCCGCCGGGTACGTCGTGCTGGCGCTGGCCGCCGACGCTCCCGCGCCCGTCCTGATCGCGCTCGTCCTGCTACCCGGCATCGCGGGCGGCGCGCTTTCGGGCGGCTTCCGGACGCTGCTCGCCGACACCGTCGACGACGAGCTGCTGCCGCGCGCGATCTCCGTCGACGCGATGCTCCTCGAAGGCGTGCTCATCGGCGGTCCGGCGCTGGTCGCGCTGCTCGACCTGGCCGGCACGTTCGTCCCGCTCGCCGCGATGGCGGTCGCGTGCCTGGCGGCGGCGCTGCTCGTCCCCCGTGGTGTCCGTGAGCACGAACGGGTGGAATCCGAGGGCGACGGCGCCCCCGCGCGGCTCGCCACCTACCTGCCGTGGCTGGGCTGCGCGTTCACCGTCGGGCTGCTGCTGTCGACGATCGAGGTGGCGCCGCTCCCGCTGGTCCAGCGGCTCGGCGCGCCCGAGACGGCGGCGCCGGTCGTGATCGCCGTGCTGAGCGGGGCGAGCATCCTGGGCAGCGCGCTCTACGCGTGGCGCGGGAAGACCGGTGACCCGCGGCTGTTCCTCGCCGGGTTCGTCGTCGGCGGGCTCACCCTCGCGGGCGGCCTCGGCTGGGCCGGGCTCCTCGGCTCGGTGGCCCTGATCGGCGCCTGCACGGGTCCGCTGGTGGCCGCGACCTCGGTCAACCTGCAACGCCTGCTGCCGAAGAACCGCAGGTCAGCGGGGTTCTCGCTGAGCTTCACGGTCCAGGCGGCCGGCTTCGGGCTCGGATCGCTGGCGGTGGGCGTGCTGCCGCTGTGGGTCACCCCGTTGTTCGGTGTCTTTGCCGCGGCGATCGCCGGTGGAATGCTGGTGGCGAAGCCCGCACGAGCTATTGGCACGGTGTCAGTAACGTCGTAACCTGGGCTGACCCGCGACCTCCAGGGAGACGCCGATGACTGCCGTCCAGCCGAAGCCGACGTCGGTCGGCGAGACCTTCGACTCGCTCAGCCCGGCGACCGACGAGGTGGTCGGAACCTATCCCGTCCACACCGCCGAGGACGTCCAGGCGACCGTCGAGCGAGCGCGTGTCGCGGCGAAGTGGTGGGAAGAGCTGGGCTTCGCGGGGCGCGCCGAGCGGCTTCGTGCGTGGAAGGGCGTGCTGACGCGGCGGCTGCCGCAGCTGTGCCAGGTGGTCCGGGACGAGACGGGCAAGCCGATCGCGGACGCGCAGCTCGAGAGCGTCCTGGCCATCGAGCACATCGCGTGGGCGGGCAAGCACGCGAAGAAGATCCTCGGCAAGCAGAAGCGTTCGGCCGGCCTGCTGATGTCGAACCAGGCGGCGACGGTCGAGTACCAGCCGCTGGGCGTGGTCGGCGTGATCGGCCCGTGGAACTACCCGGTGTTCACGCCGCTGGGCTCGATCGCGTACGCGCTCGCGGCGGGCAACGCGGTGGTGTTCAAGCCGAGCGAGTACACGCCGGGTGTCGGCAAGTGGCTGGTCGACGCGTTCGCCGAGATCGTCCCGGAGCAGCCGGTGCTGCAGCTGATCACGGGCTTCGGCGAGACGGGCGCGGCGCTGGTCGGCGCGGGTGTCGACAAGATCGCGTTCACCGGCTCGACGGCGACGGGCAAGCGCATCATGGCCGCGGCGGCGGAGACGCTGACCCCGGTGGTCATCGAGGCGGGCGGCAAGGACCCGGTCCTGGTCGACGCGGACGCGGACCTCGACGCGGCGGCCGACGCGACGGTCTGGGGAGCGTTCTCCAACTCGGGTCAGACCTGCATCGGCGTCGAGCGGGTGTACGTCCACGAGAAGGTCCACGACGAGTTCGTCGCGAAGGTGGTCGAGAAGTCGAAGGACGTGCGCGCGGGCTCGGACGAGGCCGCGCAGTACGGCCCGGTGACGATGCCGTCCCAGCTGGGCGTGATCAAGAGGCACATCCAGGACGCCCTGGCCCGAGGCGGCAAGGCGGTCCTGGGCGGCGAGGACGCGGTCGGCGACCGGTACGCGCAGCCGACGGTGCTGGTCGACGTCCCGGAGGATTCGGAAGCGGTCACGGAGGAGACGTTCGGCCCGACGGTGACGATCGCGAAGGTCGCCTCGATGGACGAAGCGGTCGAGAAGGCGAACAGCACGAAGTACGGCTTGGGTTCGACGGTGTTCTCGAAGTCCCGCGGGGTGGAGCTGGCGGAGAAGCTGCGCACGGGGATGACGGCGATCAACGCACCGCTGTCGTTCGCGGGAATCGCGTCGTTGCCGTTCGGCGGCGTGGGCGACTCGGGCTTCGGCCGCATCCACGGCCCGGAGGGGCTGAGGGAGTTCGCCCGCACGAAGGCGATCGCCCGGCAGCGGTTCACGGCCCCGCTGACGTTGACATCGTTCAGCCGCAAGGAGTCCACGGACGCACTGGTGGCGAAGCTGGTGACAATCCTGCACGGCAAGCGCTGACGCGGTTCGGGGCTGTGGACAACTCGCGTCCACAGCTCCGAAATTGTCGGTGGCCCCCGGTAAAATGGTTACCGGGGGGCGCGGCCCGCCCTCACCGCCCGCGAATCAGATCCGCGCCCTTCTCCGCCACCATGATCGTCGGCGCGTTAGTGTTCCCGCGCGGCACCACCGGCATCACCGAAGCGTCCACCACCCGTAGCCCCTCAACGCCCCGAACCCGCAGCTGCGGATCGACCACCGACCCGATCGAGCAAGTCCCGACCGGGTGATAAAGCGTCTGCGTGTTCTCACGGATGTGCTCAGCCAGCTCGGAATCGCTCAAATCGTGCCGCGCCGGCAGGAACGGCTGGTCCAGGAACCGCTTCAACGGCCCGGAGCGTCCGATCTCGATCAGCGCCCGCAACCCGGCCACCATCTTGTCCATATCGGACGATTCCGCGTAGTACGCCGGGTCGATTTCCGGCTTCCACAACGGGTTCGCCGACTTCAGCCGCAGCCGGCCGCGGCTCGCGACGTCCACCAGCGTCGCCGCCGACGTGAACCCGGGGACCGTCGGCTCGCGCATCCCGTTGTCGTAGAACAACGTCGGCGCGACGTGGATCTGCATGTCCGGCGCCGGCAGCCCGTCGGTCGTCGGGAAGAACGCGCCCGCCTCGCCGATGTTCGAAGCCAGCGGCCCGCGCTTCGTCAGCTGGTAGCGGACGAGACCGCCCGGCGTCGCCGCGTCGACGAGGTCGGTGGTGCCGCGCGTCGACCAGATGATCCCGCACGCCGGGTGGTCGTGCAGGTTCTCGCCGACGCCGGGCAGCGCGGCGACGACGTCGATGCCGTGCTCGCGCAGGTGTTCGGCCGGGCCGACGCCGCTCACCATCAGCAGCTGCGGCGAGTTCACCGCCCCACCCGAAAGAATGACTTCGGCCGACGCGCGCGCGGTCGTTTCGACACCGTTGTCCAAATAGGACACGCCGACCGCGCGCGTCCCCTCGAACACGATCCGGGTGGCGGGCGCGCACGTCTTCACCGTGAGGTTCGGCCGCTCCATGGCGGGCCGCAGGTACGCGTCCGCGGTCGACCAGCGACGGCCCTTTTTGCAGGTGACCTGGTAGACGCCGGCGCCCTCCTGGCTCTCACCGTTGAAGTCGTCGGTGCGCTTGAGCCCCCACGCGACGGCGGAGTCGACCCAGGCCGTCGACAGCTCGTGGGTGAAACGGCGGTCCTCGACGTGGAGCGGGCCGTCGGTGCCGTGCAGGGGCCCGTCGAGCCGCTGGTTGCCCTCGGCGCGCTTGAAGTACGGGAGGACGTCGTCCCAGCCCCAACCTTCGGCGCCGTGGGAATCGCGCCAGCCGTCGTAGTCGGCGCGGTTGCCGCGGATGTAGATCATCGCGTTGATCGAGGAGCAGCCGCCGAGCATCTTGCCGCGCGGCCAGTAGGCCGTCTTGCCGGTGTGCTTCTGCTCGACGGTCTCGTAGTTCCAGTCCCACTTGGTCTTGAACAGCGACGGGAACGCGGCCGGGATGTGGATTTCGTCGGCGGTGTCCGCCGCGCCCGCTTCGAGCAGCAGGACCTGGGCCGACGGATCTTCGGTGAGCCGGTTCGCCAGCACGCACCCGGCGCTCCCGGCGCCGACGATCACGTAGTCGTAGGAGTCCACGGTGCCTCCACAGCTGTTGGCGCGATGTCAACGACTCATCATGGCGCAGGTCGGCGCGTACGGCCAGTCTAGGTCCTCGCGGGCGGCCGAACTGGGTGAACTATGCTCGGGAGGTACCCACGACCTGCGTGAATAAGGAGCAGCCTGCCGTGGCCCGAGTCGTCGTCGACGTCATGCCGAAGCCCGAAATCCTCGACCCGCAGGGGCAGGCCGCGCTCGGCGCCGCCGGTCGCCTGGGGTTCACCGGGATCAAGGAGATCCGCCAGGGCAAGCACTTCGAGATCGAGGTCGACGACACGGTCGACGACGCGACGCTCGAAAAGATCGCCGAGGGCTTCCTCGCGAACCCGGTCATCGAGCAGTGGACGATCACGCGGGTGGACGCGTGAGCGCGCGCATCGGCGTCATCACGTTCCCGGGCACGCTCGACGACGGCGACGCGGCCCGCGCGGTCACGTACGCCGGCGCCGAAGCGGTGCCGCTGTGGCACGCGGACGAGAACCTGCACGACGTCGACGCGGTCGTCGTCCCGGGCGGGTTCTCCTACGGCGACTACCTGCGCGCGGGCGTGATCGCCCGGTTCGCGCCGGTGATGACGCCGGTGATCGAGGCGGCGCGCGGCGGCATGCCGGTGCTCGGGATCTGCAACGGGTTCCAGATCCTCTGCGAGGCCGGCCTGCTGCCGGGCGCGATGATCCGCAACCAGGGCCTGCACTTCATCTGCCGCGACCAGTGGCTGCGGGTGGAGAACACGGACACGGCGTGGACCACGCGCTACGACGACGGCGCCGAGATCCTCATCCCGATGAAGAACATCGACGGGTGCTACATGGCCGAGCAGTCCACTTTGGACGAGCTGGAGGCCGAGGGGCGCGTGGTGTTCCGGTACGTCGGGGGGAACCCGAACGGATCGCGCAACGACATCGCCGGGATCCGGTCGGAGAACGGCCGGGTCGTCGGGCTGATGCCGCACCCGGAGCACGCGATCGACGCGTTGACCGGGCCGTCGGACGACGGGCTGGGCATGTTCTTCAGCGCGGTGGACGCGCTGGTCAAGGCCTGACGCCGGGAGCCGGGGGACGGGCCTCGCCCCCCGGTCACCAGTTTACCGGCGACCACCGACAAAACCGGCGCGGTTCCGGGACCGTGGACTCAAGTTGTCCACAGCCCTGTTCAGCCCTTGCTCTGGTCGTTGGACAGCCACTTCTCCGGCCGCACCCGCACGAGTACCGACCGCTCCCCGAGCGCCGAGTCGACGTACGCCGTCGCCTGCTCCTCCGGCCAATACCGCCCCGCGATCCGCAACGCCTGCTCGCGCGTCGGGGGCTTGTCGTTCGCGACCACCGGGCCCTCGACCGTCACGTACTTGTACGGCGGGTTCTCGTCCTGCACCGCCAAGCTCAACCGGCCGGCCACGCTGATCGCGCGGTCCTTCACCGTGTCGCGCTCCATCCAGATCAGCACCTCGCCGCCCGGCGAGTAGTCGTACCAAACCGGGACCGCCAGCGGGGCCCGGCCGGCGCGCTCCACCGCCAGCACCCCCACGTGCACCCCGCTCAGGAACTCTTCACGCTCGGCCGCGGTCATCACGAACGACATGGCACTCCCCAGGTAGACGATCACCTACCTGGGGAGCAACCACCCCAGCACTCCGGACATTCCGGACTACGAAGCCGCCGCCACCAAACGGGCGTACGAGCCGCCCGCGGCCAGCAGCGACGCGTGCGGGCCCAGCTCCGTGATCCGGCCGCCCTCGACCACCGCGACCCGGTCCGCGGCCGCCGCCGTGTGGAGGCGGTGGGCGATCGCGATCACCGTGCGCCCGGACAGCACGCTGTTCAGCGACTTCTCCAGGTCGCGCGCCGAGCCCGTGTCCAGCAGCGACGTCGCCTCGTCCAGCACCAGCGTGTGCGGGTCCGCCAAGACCACGCGGGCCAGCGCCAGCTGCTGCGCGATCGCCGCCGGGACCGGGTGCTCGCCCGAGCCCAGCTTCGTGTCGAGCCCGTCCGGCAAGGAGGAAACCCAGTCGGACGCGCCCGCCGAAGCCAGCGCCGCCAGCAGTTCGTCGTCCGTCCAGTCGCCGCCCGCGCGCCGCGCCGGCAGGGCCAGGTTCTGCCGCAGCGTTCCCGAGAACACGTGGTGCTCCTGGGTCAGCAGCAGGACCTCGCCGCGCAGGACGTCGTCGGCCAGCGAAGACACGTCCTGGCCGCCGATCCGGACCGAGCCCGACGACGGCGCCGCGATGCCCGCCAGCAGCCGGCCGAGCGTCGACTTGCCCGCGCCGGACGGCCCGACGATCGCCAGCCGCTCGCCGCGCGGCACCCGCAGGTCGATGCCGTGCAGCACCTCGCGGTCGGCCGTGTACGCGAACCGGACGCCGTGGACGTCGATGTCACGCCCGCGCGGCACCTCCGTCACCTTCGGCGACTCCTCGACGGCCACCTCGCGGATGCCCAGGATCCGGCGCGCCGCGGCCGCCGCGACCTGCAGGTCCTCCAGCCAGAACAGCGCCTCGTTCAGCGGCGCCGACATCGCCTGGACGTACAGCAGCATCGTGGTGATCTCGCCGAGCCCGGCCCAGCCGCGCGTGTACGCGAGCAGCCCGAGCGGCAGCATGACCGCCAGCGGCAGCACGTAGCTGATCTCCAGCGACGGCAGCCACCGCAGCTGCAGCGCCCGCATCCGCCGCTCACCGAGGATGCTCTGGTCCAGCGCCTCGTACGCCGCGTCGACGCGCCGCTCGGTCAGCCCGAGCGCCTCGACCGTGCGCGCGCCCTCCGCCGTCTCGTGGACGCTCGTCGTCAGGTCCGCCCAGCGGTCGAGCATCCACTGCATCAGCGCCGGGATCCGCCGCTGGTACCAGACGTTCACGCACAGCAGCAGCGGCACCGCGACCAGCAGGCTCAGCGAGAGCAGCGGGGACGTCACCACCATCGCGACGACCGTGAACACGACGGTCACCGCCGCGATCAGGATCTCCGGCGCCGCGAACCGCGCCGCGTGGTCGATCCGGCCGAGGTCGGTGGTGGCGCGGCTGAGCAGGTCGCCGGTGCCGGCCGCCTCGACCGTGCCGAGCGGCAGCTGCAGCGCCGTCCCGACGAACTCCTCGCGCGTCTCGGCCAGCACCAGCTCGCCGAACACCGCGCCGCGCATCCGCGCGATCTTCCGCGCGACCGCCTGCAGCACCAGGATCCCGACGAAGACCGCCGCCAGCACGTCGACGTGACCCGTCGTCGTGCCGGCCGCGACGTCGTCGACGAGCGCGCCGAGCAGCTGCGGCCCGGCCAGGCCGATCAGCGTGGCCACGGCCAGCGCGCCCAGCAGCAGCCCGAACTCGCGCTTGTGGGTCGCCGCCGTTTTCAGCGCCCAGTGCCGGACGTCCCGCCGGGACGCCGTGGGAAGCCGTTTCACACCGTCACCCCCTTCGCGGTGAAGACCTCGTCGGCCACATGTGTCCACAGTGGACTCTGGCTGAACACCACCGTCGTCTTGCCGCGGCGCAGGGCCGCGACGCGCTCGGTGATGCGTGCCTCCGTGTGCGCGTCGACCGCCGACGTCGGCTCGTCGAGCACCAGCACGTCGGCGTCGACCGCCAGCGCGCGGGCCAGGTTCAGCCGCTGCCGCTGGCCGCCGGACACCTCTCGCCCGCGCTCGCCGATCACCTCGTCGACGCCGTCGGGCAGGGCGTCGACGATGTCGTCGGCGTCGGCCGCGTACAGCGCTTCGGTGATCCCGACGCCGCTCGGCCGCGCCGGCGCCAGCTGCTCGCGCAGCACGCCCGAGAACCAGATGTCCTGGTTGTGCGCGTAGACGATCCGGCGCCGCAGCTCCGTGAGCGCGACCTGGTCCGCTCGGACGCCCCCGACCAGCACCTCTTCGCCCTCGGCCGGGTCGGCGAAGCGCGCCAGCCGGTCGGCCACCGCCTCGCCGTCGGCGCCGAAGTCGACGACCGTCAGCCGCCCGGCCGCGACCCGGACGCCGGACTCGGAGTCGAGCAGTTCCAGCGGCCCGTCGGGCAGCCGGACCGGCGTCTCCGGGTCCGCCAGCTTCGGGTGGATCGCCAGCAGCGCGACGACCTTCCGCGCCGCGACCAGGCCGGACGTGATCGCCCCGACCGCCTCGGTCGCGGCGGTGACCGGCCAGATCAGGAACGCCGAAACGCCGTAGAACGCCACGAGCTGCCCGACGCCGATCTCCCCGGCCACGGCCAGCCGCGCGCCCAGCCAGGTGATCACCACGGTGACCAGGCCGGGCATCGCGATCTCCGCCGCGGCCAGCCACGCTTCGGCCTGGCCGACCTCGATGCCGGCCCGCCGGACCCGCTGGCTCGTCTCGCGGAAGCGGCTGAAGAACCGCCGCTCGCCGCCGATGCCACGCAGGATCCGCAGGCCGGACACGATGTCCGCGCCGAGCGCGTTGACGTCGCCGCGCTTCTCGCGCTGCTTTGCCTTGCGCTTCTGCAGCGGGGCCAGGAGCGGCCCGATGCCCAGCACCGCGACCGGCACGCCGACCAGCGCGACCACGCCGAGCAGCGGCGACGTCGAGAGCAGCCACACGGCGACCACGACGAACGCCAGCAGCGAGCCGAACGCCCGGCCGGTCATCTCGACGGTGTTGCCGATGTGGTTGACGTCGGTCGTGGAGATCGCGACGAGGTTGCCGGTGGTCGTCTTCTCGCGCAGGCCGGCGCCGACGCGCGTGGTGTGCGCCGACACCGCGCGCTGGGTCGAGCCGGCGCCGTGCAGCCACAGGCCGTAGTTGAGGAAGTGCAACCAGGTCCCGGTCAGCGTCTGCACCACCCCGAGCAGGGCGGCGGCCAGCGCCCAGCGCCAGACGCCGGGGCCGTCGTGCGCGCTGACGGCGCCGATGCCCTGGCCGATCACCAGTGGCACCAGCGCACCGGGCAACGCCCACACGACACCGAGCGCGGCGGCGCCCAGCACCGTGCCGAGCCGGGCCCGGAACACGGCGAGCAGGAAGCGGCTCGCGCTCGGCCGCGCGGGCAGCCGCAGCGGCGGAAAGGGATACGTGGCGGAAAGCACGATTCCCGACGGTAAGCCGCCGACCAGCGGAAGGCGACCGATTTTCCGGCGCGCGCACCCCGGCTGCCGCACCCGGGCCCTCGGGGGACCCCCGGTTTCAACGCTACTCGCGGGGTCCGACAGTTTCGGGTTCGCGAACCCGGCTTGTCCACAGGCTCGCGCCCGAACCCGCGGGGGGACCCCCGGTTTCAACGTTACTCGCGGGGTCCGACAATTCCCGGCCCGCGGACCCGGGTTGTCCACAGGGCGCGCGCCCGGTGTCGTCTCGCTCACACCCGCCGGCGGCCGCTCGATCCCCGCGGGCCCACCGTCCGGAGGGCCCGGGAGCGCCCCGTATCCTGGCGGCCGTGGCGAACCCTGACACGGACACCGTGACCAGCACCGTTGACACCACCGAGCGCGCCGGGGCGACCCCGGACCACAGCCAGCCCTACCGCGAACTGGGCCTCGCCGACGACGAGTACGCCCGCATCCGGGAGATCCTCGGCCGCCGGCCCACCGACGCCGAGCTGGCCATGTACTCGGTGATGTGGAGCGAGCACTGCTCCTACAAGTCCTCCAAGAAGCACCTGCGGTACTTCGGGGAGACCGCCACCGACGAGATGAAGGCCAAGATGCTGGCCGGCATCGGCGAGAACGCCGGCGTCGTCGACATCGGCGAGGGCTGGGCGGTCACCTTCAAGGTGGAGAGCCACAACCACCCGTCCTATGTGGAGCCCTACCAGGGCGCCGCGACCGGCGTCGGCGGCATCGTCCGCGACATCATGGCCATGGGCGCGCGGCCCCTCGCGGTCTCCGACGCGCTGCGCTTCGGCCCGGCCGACGCCCCCGACACCAAGCGCGTGCTGCCCGGCGTCGTCGCGGGTGTCGGCGGCTACGGCAACTGCCTCGGCCTGCCGAACATCGGCGGCGAGCTCGTCTTCGACCCGTCCTACTCGGGCAACCCGCTGGTGAACGCGCTGTGCGTCGGCGCGATGCGCGTCGAGGACCTGCACTTGGCGTTCGCGTCCGGCACCGGCAACAAGATCATCCTGTTCGGCGCCCGCACCGGCCTCGACGGCATCGGCGGCGTTTCCGTCCTCGCGAGTGACACCTTTTCGGGTGACGAGTCCTCGGGTGGCCGCAAGAAGCTGCCGAGCGTCCAGGTCGGCGACCCGTTCACCGAGAAGGTGCTCATCGAGTGCTGCCTCGAGCTGTTCGCGCAGAAGCTCGTCGTCGGCATCCAGGACCTCGGCGGCGCCGGGCTGTCCTGCGCGACGTCCGAGCTGGCCGCGGCCGGCGACGGCGGCATGCACATCTACCTCGACCGCGTTCCGTTGCGCGCCACGGGAATGACGCCCGCGGAGGTGCTGTCCAGCGAGTCACAGGAGCGCATGTGCGCGGTCGTCTCGCCGGAGAACGTCGAGGCGTTCATGGCGGTCTGCCGCAAGTGGGACGTCATCGCGACCGACATCGGCGAGGTCACCGACGGCGAGCACCTGGTCATCACGTGGAACGACGAGGTCGTCGTCGACGTCCCGGCGCACACGGTCGCTCACCAGGGCCCGGTGTACGACCGGCCGATCGAGCGTCCGTCCACTCAGGACGCGTTGATCGCGGACACCTCCGCGAAGCTGCCGCGTCCGTCCACTCCGGACGAACTGCGCGCGGACGTGCTTCGCCTGATTTCTTCACCCAACCAGGCGTCCAAAGAATGGGTGACGTCGCAGTACGACCGTTACGTGCGCGGCAACTCCGTGCTCTCGCAGCCGTCCGACTCGGGGATGATCCGGATCGACGAGTCGAGTGGCCGCGGTGTCTCGGTCGCGACGGACTGCAACAGCAAGTTCGTCTACCTCGACCCGTACCGCGGCGCGCAGCTGGCGCTGGCGGAGGCGTACCGCAACGTGGCGACGGGCGGCGCGACGCCGGTGGCGGTGTCGGACTGCCTGAACTTCGGCGCGCCGACGGACCCGGGCGTGATGTGGCAGTTCGAGCAGGCCGTGCACGGCCTCGCGGACGGCTGCGTCGAGCTGGGCATCCCGGTGACGGGCGGCAACGTGAGCTTCTTCAACCAGACGGGCTCGACGGCGATCTTGCCGACACCGGTGATCGGCGTCCTCGGCGTGATCGACGACGTGACCCGCCGCATCCCGACGGGCATCGGCGCGGAGGCGGGTGAAACCCTGCTGCTGCTGGGCGAAACGCACGACGAGCTGGACGGTTCGGCGTGGGCTCGCGAGCTCCACGGCCACCTCGGCGGCGTCCCCCCGCGCGTGGACCTCGCGCGCGAGAAGCTGCTGGGCGAGATCCTGGTGGCGGGTTCCCGCGACGGCATGATCTCGGCGGCCCACGACCTGTCCGACGGCGGCCTGATCCAGACCCTGGTCGAGACCGTCCTCATCGGACAGTGCGGCGCGCGCGTCTTCCTCGACGACACCCAGGACCCGTTCGTCCAGCTGTTCTCCGAGTCGGCGGGCCGCGTGCTGGTGGCGGTCCCGCGCACGGAGGAGCTGCGCTTCACGGAGATGTGCACGGCGCGGGGCTTGCCGTGGCGCAAGACGGGCGTGGTGGACCCGGATTCGGGAACGCTGGAACTGCAGGGCATCACGGAGTTCCCGCTGGACGAGCTGCGCACGGCGTGGGAGAGCACGCTCCCGGCCCTGTTCGACTGAGTCCTGTGGACAGCTGACCGGAGGGCACCGGCTTTTGTCGGTGCCCTCCGCTAGCGTGGAAAACGGGGGCTGCTCAGCCGGCCTTGGCGACAATCCGGGAGTCCCCGTCCCGGAGTTCTTCCAGCCGCCAGCCGCCGGGCAGCTCAACTTCCTTCTCCGCCCGAACCCGCGTGTTGTACAGCGAAACCGCCGAAGGCAGCGAAGCGAACCGCAGATCCGTCTGCCCGCCGAACGACGTCCGCCGCAAGTCGAGCTCGCAGGAAGCGACAACCGCCGAGAACACCGCGTCCTTCGCGAACTTCGCGTCTTTGAAGGTCGTCTTCCCGGCGAACGTCGTCTCGGTGAAGTCGGCGTCCTCGCCGAAAGCCGTCCCGCTGAACCAAGCGTGGCTCTCGAACACCGCGCCGCGGCAACGGAAGTAGCCGACCAGCCGCCCCTTCGCCGTGCCCGCGGCGGTGAGGTACACCCGGCCCGTGAACCGGCAGCCGCTGAAGTTGGTGCTGCTGTGCAGCGTCGCGTGCCGCAGCAGCAGGCCGCCGACCAGCTTGCCCGAGAGGTCGAAGTACTCGAGCGTCGCGCCGGTCAGGTCCAGGTCGTACGTCGGGCCTTCGGCGTCACGCGCGGGCAGCAAGTCCGTGACCAGGCGCTGCGCCGTGAGCCGGACCGTCAGTTCGCGTTCCGCTTCCGGATTCGAGTCCTCGGCGCGCGAAAACGGCCGCCGCAAGTACGAACACAGGACGTCCAGCACCGTCTGCGTGTACGCCGGCCGGCTCCGCGCCAGCCCCGCCAACGCGTGCAGCGCCCCGACGCGCACCTGGTCGGCGGTGTGGCCCAGCAGCTCCACGGCCTTCGCGAACCGTTCGTCGGCCACCCGCTCGCGGTCCTGCTCGGCGCGTTGCGCCTCCAGCTCGTGGCGGCGCTGCTCGATCTCCTGGCGCCCTTCTTCGACGCGGCGGCGCCGGTCGTTCAGCCACAGCGCGTACAACGCGACGACCGCGCCACCGGCGAGGCCACCCGTCTTCAGCGCGTCACTGCGGCTGGTGGCGGGGTCGGTCAGCAACCAGCCGCCGACGCCCGCCAGCAGGACCACCGACGCGAGGAACGTCCACGCCAGCGGTGATCGCCACAGCTTCACCGGTCAGGAAACCAGCATCGTGCTGACGCAGAAACCCTTGTCGTCGAAGTTCGTCGCGCTCAGCGTGCCCTTGACGTTCTTGCCCGCGGACGTCCCGGTGACCTGGCCCTCGACGAGGAACTCGTCGTCCGGCACCTCGCCGAGCGTCAGCTGCAGCGGCGGCTTGAGGAACGTCTTGAGCCACGAGTCGAGCAGGTCCTTCGAGTCCGAGCAGCCCAGCGCCAGCGCGCCGGGGGTGTCGCCCGCGTTCAGCTTGTCGATGAAGCCCTGCAGCACGACCTTGGCGTCCGCGCCGCCGCCCGACGACGGCGCCTTGCTGGTCGTCGTCGGGGTCTTCTTCGTGGTGGACTTCGGCGCCGTCGGCTTGGCCGAAGTGCTCGACGCCGGCGGGGCCGCGACGTTGTTGTCGTCCTTCGACAGGAAGAAGCCCGGCGCGACGAAGCCGGTCACGCCCAGGACGGCCAGCACCAGCACCACGACGGCGCCGATGGCGATCCACATCCCGGTCTTGCCCTGCTTCGGCGGCGCCGGCGGCCCGCCGAAGCCCTGGCCGTAGCCGCCGGACTGGTCCCAGCCCGACATCTGGCCACCCTGGTTCGGGTCCCAGGCCTGCTGGCCGTACTGCTGCGCGTTCGGGTCCGCCCACGCCGACTGCTGCTGCGCGTTGGGGTCGGCCCACCCTTGCTGCTGCTGGGCGTTCGGGTCACCCCACTGCGGCTGCGGGCTCTGCGGAAATCCGCCCGACGGGTAGCCCTGCTGCTGCTGGCTCGGGTCCCAGCCCTGCGGGTACTGCTGCGTCGGGTACGGCTGTTGCTGCTGGTTGGGGTCCCACCCACCCTGCTGCGGGTACGGCTGCTGGAAGCCACCGGACTGCGGCTGCTGGCCGTACGGGTCGGGCTGGCCGGGCTGGCCCGGCTGAGGCGGGTACGTCATCTTTCATGCCTTCCGGGCGCTGGGTGTTCGTGCGCTTCCGACGTCCGCAAGGCCTCTGCGGTTCCCCCAGGACGTGGTGAGCAGCATTCTGCAAGCTCGGACGGTACGGCATGAAACCGGCTCCCGGGCTCAGCCGACGCAAAGTCGTCATGATCCGGGAGCCGGCGAAGTGGATCAGCCGTTGGCGAGGGCCTGGAGCCGGTCGTAGGCACCGTTGAAGGTGTCCTGGTCGAGCGGGCTCGAGGTGTACTGCCAGACGGTGTAGAAGCCCCAGTTGTACGGCAGTGTCCCGACCGACGACGCGTACCGCGCGACCCACAGCGGGGCCGTGCTGGAGAAGTCGCCGCTCACGCAGCTGCTCCACCAGCTCGTCGACGTGTAGATCACCGGGTAGCGGCCGGTCAGGGAGTGGTAGGTGTCGTGGAAGTCGAGGATCCACGACGTCATCCCCGCCTTGCTCAGCCCGTAGCAGGTCGCGCCGTACGGGTTGTACTCCATGTCGAGCGCGCCGGGCAGCGTCCGGCCGTCCTTCGACCAGCCGCCGCCGTGGGCGACGAAGTACCGGGCCTGCGCCGCGCCGCTCGCGGTGTTCGGGGTGGCGAAGTGGTAGGCGCCGCGGATGAAGCCCTGGTTGTAGGAGCCGTTGTACTGCTGCGCGAAGTACGGGTTGGTGTAGCTGGTGCTCTCCGTGGCCTTGGTCCAGACGAACCGCTTGCCCTGGTTCCACCAGCTCGCCCAGTCGACGTTGCCCTGGTAACTGGCGACGTCCATGCCGGCGACCGTGGCCAGCACCTGGCCGGGGATCGCCTGACCGGGTTGCGGCTGCTGCGCCGCCTTCTGCGTGTCCGGCGTCGACTTGTCGCCTTCGACGCGCCGGATCTGCGACCCCAGTTCGTGGTCGTGCTGGGCGATGTCCGCGTTGATCGCGGACACGGGGTCGGCCTCGGGGGAGAAGGTCGCCGCCTGGGCCGTGCTGCCGAGCAGGAGCAGCGTGGCCGGGACGACCAGGGCGGCGAACAGCCGTCCTCTTCGGGAAGTGGACATCGTTGAATCCCTTCACAGATACCCTCGCTGAGGGCGGCTTACTGCAGGTAGCCGCCCGTGCACGATTGTTGGGGACGAAGTGGCGTTTGTCACTCAGTTCCGTGAAATTGGGTATACGTGTGGGTGATTTTCCCGGGAAGATGGTCGTCAATCGGTGACCAGTTAACACCTATAATTCGTGACCTGGACGTTCAGCCGAGCGCGAGGGCCCGCAACCGCTCCGTCGAGCCGTTGAACCAGTTCTGGTCGCCGGGCAGGCTCCCGCTGTCCGCGAACTGCCAGATCGTGTGGATGCTCCAGCTCGCCGGCAGCTCGCCGATGAAGGTGTTGTAGCGCGCGATCCACAGCGGGTTGCCGCCGAAGCCGGCGTTGTTCGCGGTGCAGCGCTTCCACCAGCTCGTCGACGTGTAGATCGTCGGGTAGCGCCCGGTGACCGCGCGGTAGGTCTCGGAGAAGTCGCTGATCCACCGGACCATGCCGGCCGCGTCCTTGCCGTAGCAGGTTTCGCCGTACGGGTTGTACTCCGCGTCGAGCGCGCCGGGCAGCGTTTTCCCGTCGGCCGACCAGCCGCCGCCGTGGGCGAGGAAGTAGCGAGCCTGCGACGCGCCGTCGGAGATGTCCGGCCGGGCGAAGTGGTAGGCGCCGCGGATCAGGCCGGCGGTGTAGGAACCGTTGTACTGCTGGGCGAACTGCGGGTTGGTGAACCCGGTGCCCTCGGTCGCCTTGACGTAGACGAACTTCGCGCCCGTCCGCGCCGCGCCGGGCCAGTCGACCGGGCCCTGGTGCCCGCTGACGTCGTGGCCGAGCTGCTGGTCGTCGCCGGCGTACAGCACGTCCGGGACCGGGCCGAGGCCCTCGACCTTGGCTATCTGCGAACCCGCGAAGTGGTCTTCGGCGCCGGCGTAGACGTCCTGGGCCGTCGCCGGCGACTGACCGGCGAGGAGCAGGACGGCGGCGGCGAAGGGAAGCAATGCACGACGTTTCACCCTCTTGCTCCCCACCGTTCTCGTGAGACTTCTCCAGTCTCACGATGCACCCGAGTCGCCGGATCGGCGACTCGGATGGTCACTCGATGGGGTTAAACCCGCAGGTCAGCGCTGTTCGTCGGCCAGTGCCTTCAGCAGGTGCTCGGCCGGCACGACGGCGGTGATCAGGTCGTGCGGGTTGACCGCGACGGGGTGCCCGCCGAGCAGGCCGACGATGTCGCGGCCGAGCACCGCGCGCGCGTGCGGCCATTCGCGCGGCACGAGCGCCTTGCGCGTGTAGGCGGGCACCATGACCCGGCCGTCGGTGTTGTGGAAGCCGATCACCGTGCGTTGCACCGGCGACATCGCGTAGACGAACAGCGTCGAGTCGAGGACGACCTTCGGCAGGTCCGACGCCGGGCGGTGCTCGGTGCGGACGAGCTGCAGCAGCTGCTCGAGGTCGTTCGCCGGCTCCGGGAAGCCGAGTGCCTTGGGCGAGGGGCGGTAGCGGTCGTTCGGGTGGAAGTCCGCGACGACGTCGCCGGCGCCGTTCACCGGGTACGCGCCGACGACCGCCCACGACGGCACCGGGCCGTTCGGGTCGAAGGCCTCGTCGATGACGTAGAGCCAGCTGTTGGGGTTGGCGCGGGCGTTCGCGCGCATCTCGGCGGTGATCTCGGGCGTGCCGTGCCGGCCGGAGCGCCGGGCCTGCTGCCCGCCGCGGCGCGCGGCGCGGTTGGGTTTGCTGTGCTTGCCGGGGCGATCGGCCCCGCTTCCGGTGGGCTGCTGGGAAACCATCCGATCCGCCTCGTCCCGCTGCGCCATCGCCATCCCTGCGTTCTCGGGTGTCCGTGAAAGTCTTGGTGCGCCACTCTACTGTTTGCCCATGGCCTCTTCGCGTTCGGTCGACCCCGGACAGTTACGTGCGGCGGTGCTGGCGATTTCCCCGTGGCTGCAGGGCGACGCGCCCGATCCCGCGCGGCCGGAACTGGCCGCGGCGGTCCGGCTCAGCCTGCGCGCGCTCGCGGCCGACGCGCCGGGCCGCACGGTCGAAGTCCGCGTGCCGCCGTTCGCGGCGGTGCAGTGCGTGGAGGGGCCGCGGCACACGCGCGGCACCCCGCCGAACGTGATCGAGACCGACCCGCGCACGTGGCTCGAACTGGCCACCGGCCGACTGGACTGGACCACCGCGGTGGCGGACGGCCGGGTGTCCGCGTCGGGCACCCGGGCCGACCTCTCCCACTGGCTCCCGATCGTCCGCCTGTGACGGACGCGGTCTACGGCTTGCGGCCGACGCCGCCGGCGATCGTCCGCTGCGCGACGTTGAGCTCCTTGAGCCGCGGGCCGTCCGGCCACCAGTCGGCGCACAGCGTCACCCCGGGGTCGACGAGTTCGAGGCCGGCGAACAGCTCCTCGATCTCCTTCTGCGTCCGGAAGGTGCCGGAGCCCATCGGGCTGTGCACGAAGAAGTCCTCCATGCGGCGGGCGGTCTCGGAGTCTTCGTTCTGCGGGTCGAAGAAGTGGCTGAGCCCGACGAAGGAGCCGGACGGCAACGCGTCGACGTACTCCTTCATGATCGCCTTCGGCCGGTCGGCGTCACCCTTGAAGTGGTGCAGCGTGCCCATCTGCAGCAGCACGAGCGGCTGGGTGAAGTCGATGTGCTCCCGGACGACCTCGTTCTCGAGGATGCGCTGCGGCTCGAAGATGTCTTCGGCGACGAAGTGCGTGTGCTCGTTCTCCTCGAGCAGCGCGCGGCCGTGGGCGAGGACCACGGGGTCGTTGTCGACGTAGACGACGGTGGCCTCGGGGTGGATCCGCTGCACGACCTGGTGGGTGTTCTCCGCGGTCGGCAGGCCGGAGCCGAGGTCGAGGAACTGGGTGATGCCGGTCTGGCTCGCGAGGAAGCGGCAGGCGCGGATGAGGAAACCGCGGTTCTCGAACGCCAGGTCCTGAGCCTCCGGGGCGGCCTTCTGGACCTGAGCCAGGACCTCCCGGTCGATTTCGTAGTTGTCCTTCCCGAGCAGGAAGGCGTCGTACACGCGCGCGATGCTCGCTCGGGTCGGGTCGACCCCCACGGGAACTCGTTCGGTCCGGGTCGCGGCGTCGGGCATCTTGAACCTCGCAAGTTCTGTGTCGAAAGTCTCGTACTCTACGTAGAGTAGGACTACACACGCATGCGGTAAACCGGGTCACCTCTTTGCGCAGGACGGCCCAACGTGTACTTTCGGTAGTCGGGTCAGAACCCCCTGGTGACGTGAGTGCGGAAGGTCCGGGAATGAACGCGGTGAACGCGTCGGCAGCTGAACAGAACATCGGCCCCACGGCGCGCCGCATGATCCTGGGCTCGCAGCTTCGCCGACTCCGCGAAGAGGCCGGCATCACCCGTCAGCAGGCCGGTTACAACATCCGGGGCTCCGAATCCAAGATCAGCCGCCTCGAACTGGGCCGCGTCGGCTTCAAGGAACGCGACGTCACCGACCTGCTCACGATGTACGGCGTCGAGGACGCGACCGAGCGCCAGACGTTCCTCGACATGGTCAAGCAGTCGAACGAGCCGGGCTGGTGGCGCCGCTTCGGCGACACGATGCCGAACTGGTTCACCGACCTCGTCGGCCTCGAAGAGGCGGCGGCGCGAATCCAGATCTGGGAGCCGCTGTACGTCTCGGGCCTGCTCCAGATCGAGCCGTACGCGCGGGCGATCTTCAGCCACGGCCGCCCGGAGATGGCCGACGAGCGCGTCGACCAGCTGGTCGCGCTGCGAATGCGGCGCCAGAAGATGTTCAGCAGGCCGGACGCGCCCCGCGTGTGGATGGTGCTCGACGAGTCGGTGCTCTTCCGCCCGATCGGCGGGATGAAGGTGCTGAAGCAGCAGATCGAGTACCTGCTGGAGATGAGCGCGCTGCCGCACGTGTCGGTGCAGGTCCTGCCGTATTCGCGCAGCGGGCTGTCGGCCGAGCACGCGTTTTCGCTGCTGCGGTTCGGCGAGCCGGAACTGCCGAACATCGCGTACGTCGAGTACCTGACCGGCGCGCACTACATCGAAAAGCGCGAAGAGATCGAGAAGTACAGCCGGTCGCTGGACATGCTGGCGGTCGACGCGGAGACGCCGGAGCGGAGCCGCGCTTTGCTGGCCAAGCGGCGCGCGGAGATCTGAGGCCGCCCTTCAGCCGGCTCCGGCCGTCATGAACGACTCGTTCATCCCGTCCGACGCGCTGAAAGGGTCGTTCATGACATTCCGGCCGCTCGGACCGCTCGGAACCAGTCCCGGTGAACCGCCCCACCCGTGTCCCCACTGACCGGTAACCCCCAGTAGCAGCTAACCCATTCGAGCCGCTATCCATCACCCGATAGGTTAACCGTGGCCTGGTGATTCTTTACCGTCCGAGAACTTTGCACAAAATTCTGCACGTGCATTTACCGCTGCAAGCACACGTGCTAGCCTCCGATACGCGGGCAAATGCACATGCAGATGCAACGGCCCTCGAAAGCTTTTCCACATCGAGAGGTGGGACCATGGCTGAGCGATTCGAGAACGGCATCCCGGCCGACCGGCTGTCCGGTGCCGAGTGGCGCAAGGCGAGCTACAGCGGTGCCGTCGGCAACTGCGTCGAGGTCGCGCCGCTGTCCAGCGGTGAGATCGCGATGCGCAACTCGCGCTTCCCGACCGGCCCGGCGCTCGTCTACACGCGCGCCGAGATGGCGGCCTTCCTGGCCGGTGCCAAGGACGGTGAATTCGACGATGTCCTCGGCTGAGGCCGTCGCCCCCGTCTTCGACATCGACACCGGTCTGCAGGAGCTGGTGGCCCGCGGCTACCAGTTCGTCCACCCCGCCGACGAGCGCGGTGAGGTCCTCGCCGTCGTCGGCGTGCGGGTGCACGACGACGTGGTGGACGTGGTCCGGCTCAACGCCGAAGACGACGTCGTGGCGACCCGGATGCCCGGCACCGAAGAGAACATCTTCGAGCCGGAGCGCTGGTTGTGGCGCCGCCGCGGAGAAGGCGCGCAGGTACTCACGGAGATGCTCTCGCTCCCGGATGCCTGCTAGGGATGAAGACTTCAGGCCCCGTCCGAAGTGGTCAGTACCACGTCGGGCGGGGCCTGACCCATGTCCGCACCGTCTACACTGAAAACCGGCCTGACCACGTCTTCCCAGGAGCTCCTCGGTGGTTTCCGACCCGCAGCTCGTGTCCGACCAGCCCGAACCGGAACCCCGTGAGGAGTGTGGCGTCTTCGGCGTCTGGGCTCCCGGGGAAGAAGTCGCGAAGCTGACCTACTACGGCCTCTACGCCCTGCAGCACCGCGGGCAGGAAGCCGCCGGCATCTCCGTCTCCGACGGCTCGCAGATCGTGGTCTTCAAGGACCTCGGCCTGGTCAGCCAGGTGTTCGACGAGCAGATCCTGCAGTCGCTGCAGGGGCACATCGCCGTCGGGCACTGCCGGTACTCGACCACCGGCGCCACCATCTGGGAGAACGCCCAGCCGATCTTCCGCACCACCGAAACCGGTAGCGGCCTTTCCTTCGCGCACAACGGCAACCTCGTCAACACGGCCGAGCTGCGCGAACGCACCATCGAGGCCGGGCTCAAGCCGCACGCGGGCCTGACCGGCTCGTCCAGCGACTCGGACCTGATCTGCGGACTGCTCGCCGCGAACGCGGCCGACAAGGGCATCGAAGCCGCCGCGATGGACCTGCTGCCCACCCTGAAGGGCGCCTTCTGCCTGGTGTTCTCCGACGAGAACACGCTCTACGCGGCACGTGACCCGCACGGGGTGCACCCGTTGGTGCTCGGCCGGCTCGAGCGCGGCTGGGTCGTCTCCAGCGAGACGGCGGGCCTCGACATCGTCGGCGCGTCCTTCGTCCGCGAGGTCGAGCCGGGCGAGCTCATCGCGATCGACGCCGCGGGCCTGCGCTCCTCGCGGTTCGCGAACCCGGACCCCAAGGGCTGCGTCTTCGAGTACGTCTACCTCGCGCGCCCCGACACCACGATCGCCGGCCGCGGCGTGCACGCCACCCGCGTCGAGATCGGCCGCCGGCTGGCCAAGGAGCAGCCGGTCGAGGCCGACCTCGTCATGCCGGTGCCGGAGTCGGGCACGCCGGCCGCGATCGGGTACGCGCAGGGCTCGGGCATCCCCTACGGCACCGGCCTGGTGAAGAACGCCTACGTCGGGCGCACGTTCATCCAGCCGTCGCAGACCATCCGCCAGCTCGGCATCCGCCTGAAGCTGAACCCGCTGCGCGACGTCATCCGCGGCAAGCGCCTGGTCGTCGTGGACGACTCGATCGTCCGCGGCAACACCCAGCGCGCGCTCGTCCGGATGCTGCGGGAGGCCGGCGCGCTCGAGGTGCACGTCCGGATCGCTTCGCCGCCCGTGCGCTGGCCGTGCTTCTACGGCATCGACTTCGCCTCGCGGGCCGAGCTGGTCGCGAACGGTGTCGACACCGACGGCATCCGGCGCTCGATCGGAGCCGACTCCCTGGGTTACATTTCCCTGGACGGCCTGGTCGCGGCGACGGAACAGCCGAAGTCGCGGCTGTGCACGGCGTGCTTCTCCGGCGAGTACCCGATCCCGCTGCCGGAGGACGCGCTGATCGGGAAGCACCTGCTCGAAAGCCTCGACTCGGTCAATGGCGCGGCGACCCCGGTCAGCCCCGCCGGGTACGGTGCCGAGGACGCCGTCCGGCGTCCCTAGCAGTTCCTTCCAGAGGGAGTCCTTCCACCGTGAGCGAGTCCACGAGCGCCACGTACGCCGCCGCCGGGGTCAGCATCGACGCCGGCGACCAAGCCGTCGAGCTGCTCAAGCCGCACGCCGAGCGGGCCACGCGCCCCGAGGTCATGGGTGGCGTCGGCGGCTTCGCCGGGCTCTTCTCCCTGAAGCTCGACAAGTGGAAGGAGCCGGTGCTCGCGTCGTCGACCGACGGCGTCGGCACCAAGATCGCGGTCGCGCAGGCGCTGGACAAGCACGACACGGTCGGCATCGACCTGGTCGCCATGGTGGTCGACGACCTGGTCGTGACCGGCGCCGAGCCGCTGTTCCTGCAGGACTACATCGCCGTCGGCAAGGTGCACCCGGAGAAGATCGCCGCGCTGGTCGGCGGCATCGCCGAAGGCTGCGTCCAGGCCGGCTGCGCGCTGCTGGGCGGCGAGACCGCCGAGCACCCGGGCCTGATGGGCGAGCACGACTACGACATGTCGGCCACCGGTGTCGGCGTGGTCGAGGCTTCGCAACTGCTTTCGCCGGAAAAGGTCCGTCCGGGTGACGTCGTGCTGGCCCTCGGCTCGTCCGGATTGCACTCGAACGGGTACTCCTTGGCCCGGCACGTGCTGCTCGACATCGCGCGGATGCCGCTCGGGGGACACGTCGAGGAGTTCGGCCGCACCCTCGGCGAGGAGATGCTGGAGCCGACGCGCATCTACGCGAAGGACTGCCTGGCGCTCGCGGCCGAGACCGAGGTCCGGACGTTCGCGCACATCACCGGCGGTGGCCTGGAGGCCAACCTGGCCCGCGTCATGCCGCGCGGCCTGGTCGCCCGGCTCGAGCGCGGTACCTGGACGCCGGCGCCGGTGTTCGCCCTGATCGGCCAGCGCGGCAAGGTCGAGCGGGCCGAGCTGGAGAAGACGTTCAACATGGGCGTGGGCATGGTCGCGATCGTCGGCGCCGAAGACGTCGACCGGGCGCTGGCCATGCTGACCGCGCGGCACGTCCCGGCGTGGATCCTGGGCGACGTCCAGCCGGCCGGCGACGTCGACGGCCCGCGCGCGGTGCTCTCGGGCGACCACCCGCGCTTCTGAAACGTGCTTGATCGCGGCTGTCACACTGGTTGACGTGGCAGCCGAAGACGTGGTGATCGGCTCCCGGTTCACGATCCCGGGAGCCGAGTTGAGCGAGCGCTTTTCGCGCTCGTCCGGCCCCGGCGGCCAGGGCGTCAACACGACGGACTCGCGGGTCGAGCTGTCCTTCGACGTCGCTCTGTCGCCGTCGATCCCGGACCACCTGCGTGACCGCGTGCTGGCCGCGCTCGAAAACCGGCTGGTCGACGGCGTCCTGACGATCGCGGCCAGCGAACACCGCTCGCAGCTGCAGAACCGCGAGGCGGCGCGTGGCCGGCTCGCGAACCTCCTGCTCGACGCGTCGGCGCCGCCGCCCGCCAAGCGGCGCCCCACGAAACCGTCCCGCGGTTCGAAGGAGCGCCGCCTGGCGTCGAAGAAGCGCCGGAGCGACGTGAAGCGAGGCCGCTCCGGCCGCTTCGACGACTAGGCCAGCGACAGGTGCACGCACTCGCCCGCCGGCTGGTAGCCGACGCGGGCGTAGACGTTCCCGATCCCCAGGTCACCGGGGGTGAGGAACGCCGTGTGCGCGCCGGCCTCGTGCGCTTCGCGGGTGAGCCGCGCGGTGAGCGCCGCGGCGATCCCGCGGCCGCGGTACGGCTCGAGCACGGCGATCCCGGCGACCTCGGTCGTGCCGTCGACGACTTCGAGCGCGACCCCGCCGCCGACGACCACGCCGCCGGCTTCCGCGAGGAGGTGCCGTCCGCTGCCGGTCTTCAGCTGCTCGACCTCGGCGTCGCCGATTTCCGGCGATTCGCCGAACGCGATGTTCTGCGCGGCTCTCATACGCCGGAAGTCCTCGTCGGACCCCGGTGCGCGCAGCCGGATCCCCGTCGGCACGGGCCGGTCGATCCGGCCGTCCGGTGCGCACGTCATCAGCGGCACCCGGCGTTCGAGCCCGTACCCCGCCTCGACCAGCAGTTTCTCCAGGTCGGGAGCGACGTCGGTGAAGTACTCCAGCCGCGGGAGCAGGTCCCGTCGCCGGTAGGCCTCGGTCAGCGCGCCGATCTCGGCCGGCGTCGGCCGCGCGCCGTCGTCCGGGATCGCGTAGTTGAGCATCGGGTGCGGGGTGCCCGGCGAGTAGGTGGCCAGGAAGGGGCCGACCCGCTCGGTGTCCCGGCCGCGTGGCGCCGTGGTGCGGACATATGCCTGGATGGCGGACATGTGAGCCTTTCGAAGAGCACGTCAAGGAACCGCAGCCCTCGAAGCGGGCTTGCGGGCGGATCGCCGGGCGTCGGGCCTAGCGGGGGCCGACGCCGTGCGCGGCGCCAGGCATAGGCGGTCATTCCTTGATTCGAAGGCGCTGTCCTGGGCTCATCGTGGCACGGCCCGCAACCGGATTACCGGCGTTCCGGGTGCGCGATGGCCGCGTAGCGCTGGTCCCAGACCGAACGCGGGACGCGCATCCGGAGCGTGGGCGACTCGCAGATCCGCCGGCGCTGCGCCGGGATGGCCACCGGTGGAGGTGGCGGGTCCAGGGCGCGCCACCCGCGCCGGCTCAGCGCGGCACCGAGCGTCGCGCCCGCGGTGTTCAGCAGGACGTCGTCGGCCGAGGTGACCCGGCCGCAGTGGATGAGATATTGCGTACCTTCCACCAGCACGGACGCGAGCAACGCGGCCAGCGCCACCCGCAGCAGCGTCCGCAGCCGGTGCACCCGCAGGGGCAGCAGGGCGCCGAGCGGGCAGAGCAGCAGGACGTTGCCGATCACCTGCCAGAGCGAGCCGTCGTCGGCGAACGCGGCGGTGATGTCGGAGCCGGGAACGAGGTCGAGAGTGCTTTCGGACGAGCCGCTGACCGGCATGATGACCAGGCAGAACACGAGAAAGGCCAGGAGCGTGGCGGCGCAGTCGACGCCGGCCGTCGCGGTCGCGAAGCGGGCCGGGAGTCTCCGCCGCCGCCGGGCCGCGAGCAGCGGCCACCCCAGCAGCGCGTACGGCAACGCGATCGCCGAAATCGGAATCATCCCCCAGAAGGCGCGAAGCAGCGCTTCCATGCGCGTCCTCTCTTGGAACCCCTCCACTCGATTTCACCTTCGCACCGCAAGATCGACTCGGCAGTCCGAGCGCGCCGCACTATTCGGTGATCTTTCCGGTGGCGGTGTTTGTCCGCCCGTGGTTCGGTCAGGAGGTCGCACTGTCCACAGTGGAGGTTGTGGACAACCCTGTGGATGAATTCGGGGATCCCGAGGAGAAGCCTTACTTCACAACGTAAAACCGCGTGCTTGGCCTGTGTACTACTCGGCGAGCGCGCGGGCCTGTTCGAGCAGCTTCTGGAGGTGCAGACCGCGCCGGACGTCGCACGGGTGGGTGGTGGTGCCACTCGCGATCATGGCGGCGAAGTCGTCGAGCAGCGCGGTGTAGGACTCCTGTGCCGAGCCCGGTTTGCGCCCGAGCGTCCGGTAGCCGTGCTCGCCCCAGACGGCGACCTCGACGACGGTCGGCTGCACCGGCAGCCGCAGCGAGAGCGTCGCGGTGCTGATCACGCCGGCCTCGTGGGCGAGCATCAGGTGCCAGAGGTCGCCGGGGCTCTGCCGGGCGGCGACGACCTCGGTGATCGGGCCGAGCGCGGCGTCGAGCATGTCGAGCGCGTGCGGGCCGATGTCGAACAGCGCGCCGCCGTCGTCCTGGCGCCACTCCGAAGCGGCGTACTGGCCGCCGAGCAGGGCACCGGACAGCCAGCGCGCGCCCCCGCCCGCCCAGCCGCCCGCCTGGGCGAGGCCGGCGAGCCAGTCCTGGGTCTGCGCCGAATACCGCAGGGTCAACACCACGAGCGCGGCGACGTCCGCGGCCGCGACGGCGTCCGCCAGCCGCTGGGCGCCGGCGAGGTCGGCGGCGATCGGCTTCTCCAGGATCAGGTGCTTCCCGGCTTCGGCCGCGCGCACGCCCAGTTCGGCCTGGATCGCCGGCGGGACGGCCAGCGCGACCGCGTCCACCTGCTCGAACAGCTCCTCGACGCTGCCGGCGGCCGCCGCGCAGTGCGTGTCCGCAAGCGCTTGCGCGGCCTCGGGCCGCCGGGCCCAGACCGCGGTCAGCGCCGTGCCGGGGTGATCCGCCAGGCCGGGCGCGTGGATCGTCGTCGCCCACGGGCCGGCGCCGATCAGGCCGACGCGCAGCTGTCCGTCCGCGATGAGCTGTCCCACGGTCGGCAGTCTAGGTGTGTTGCTCGTCGCGCCGGAACCGCGTCCACGGCTGGTTAAGGTTCTCGCATGATCGCCGCACGTCTCGCCCGCTTGTCCGCCGTCTGCGCCCTGCTGCTGGGCGCCTCCTTCGCGGGCGCCGCGCCCGCCTCGGCTGCCGATGGGACGTGCGCCGAAGGTGCCGGCGTGACGGTGGTCGTCGACTTCGGCGACCTGGGCCCGCAGCCGCTGATCCGCTGCGCCCCCGGCACCCCCGCGAACGGCATCGCCGCCCTGCAGGAGGCCGGCATCGACGTCGCCGGCTCGCAGAAGTACGGCCTGGCCGTGGCCTGCCGGATCGACGGCAAGCCGGGGCCCGACGTCGAGTCGTGCGCGGGGATGCCGTCGGCGACGGCGTACTGGAGCTACTGGCACGCTGCGGCGGGCGGCAAGTGGGAGTCGAGCCAGGAAGGCGCGCAGACGTCCAAGCCGGTCGCCGGTGGCTTCGAGGGCTGGGCGTTCGCGAAGCCGAAGTCGGCGAACGACCTGCCGGCGCCGCCCAAGGTGGCCCCGGTGCGGCAGACGGCGACGGCCGCCCCAGATGTTTCCCAGGCCGGTGACATCACATTCCCGTGGGGTTTCGTGATCGGTGGCGTCGTGATCTTGCTGCTCGCCGGCGCGGGCGTGTTCGTCGCGTCGCGCCGGCGTCGCCGTGGTCAGTAGGGCGCTGCACCCCGGCGCCTGGTGGGTCTGGGCGCTCGCGCTGGCCGTCGCCGCCAGCCGGACGACGAACCCGCTGCTGCTCGGCCTGATCATCGCCGTCGCGGGGTTGGTCGTCGTGAACCGGCGCGGTGACGCGCCCTGGGCGCTGGCGTTCCGGCTGTACGCGTACGTCGGCGCGCTGATCGTCGCCTCGCGCGTGCTGTTCCGGATCCTGGTCGGCGGCGAGGACGGCGGGCACGTGCTGCTGGCGCTGCCGCGGATCCCGCTGACGGCCGGGTTGTCCCTGCTCGGGCCGACGTCGGCGGAGGCGCTGCTCGGCGGGTTCTACGACGGCCTGCGGCTGGCGACGATGGTCGTCTGCGTCGGCGCGGCGAACGCCCTGGCCAACCCGAAACGCCTGCTCAAGGCCGTTCCGGGAGCGTTGTACGAGGTGGGCACGGCGGTCACGGTGGCCCTGACGGTCGCGCCGCAGCTCGTCGAGAGCGTCCAGCGCGTGCGGCGGGCGCGGCGGCTGCGGGCGGGCCGGACTCGCGGGCTGCGGGCGGTCAAGGGCATCGTGGTGCCGGTGCTGGAAGACGCGATGGACCGGGCGCTGCGGCTGGCGGCCGCGATGGACTCCCGGGGCTACGGGCGCCGGGCGTACCTGAGCCCCGGCGTGCGCGTGCTGATCACGTCGTGTGTCCTGGCTGGGCTGGTCGGCGTGTGCGTCGGCGTCTACGGCGTGCTCGACGGGACGTCGTCATGGCCCGGCGTGCCGCTGCTGGTCCTGGGCCTGGCGGTGGCGGTCGTGGGGTTCGTCGTCGGCGGGCGGCGCGTGCGGCGGACGGCGTACCGGCCGGACCCGTGGCGGTGGCCGGAGACGGTGGTCGCGCTCGCCGGCGTCGGGTCGTGCGTGCTGCTGTTCGTTTCGGCGCGGGTCGATCCGGCGAACCTGTACCCGTCGTTGAGCCCGTTGCGGTGGCCGGAGGTTTCCCTGGTGCACGTGGTGTCCCTGCTCGTCGCGGTGGTGCCGGCGTTCGTGGCGCCCGCTCCGTCGGGGGTGTTCCGGTGATCGAGTTCTCGCGGGTCACGGTGACCTACCCGGACGCGGCGCGGCCGGTGCTTTCGGACGTATCGCTGCAGGTCGAAGAGGGTGAGCTGTGCCTGGTCGCGGGGCCGACCGGGGCCGGCAAGTCGACGTTCCTCGGCGCGATCAACGGGCTCGTCCCGCACTTCACGGGCGGTACTTTGGCCGGTCGGGTGCTGGTCGGCGGGCTCGACACGGCTTCGTTCCCGCCGCGTGAGCTGGCCTCGGTGGTCGGGGTGGTCGGGCAGGACCCGCTCGCGGGGTTCGTCACGGACACCGTCGAGGAGGAACTGGCGTACGCGATGGAGCAGCTCGCGGTGGCGCCGGACGTCATGCGCAAGCGCGTCGAGGAAACCCTTGACCTGCTGGGGATCGCGGACCTGCGCAACCGTCCACTTCGGACTTTGTCGGGCGGCCAGCAGCAGCGCGTGGCGATCGGCTCGGTGCTGACGGCGCACCCGTCGGTCGTGGTGCTCGACGAGCCGACGTCGGCCCTGGACCCGACGGCGGCCGAGGACGTGCTGGCGGCGATCACGAGGCTGGTGCACGACCTCGGGACGACGGTGGTCGTCGCGGAGCACCGGATGGAGCGGGTGGCGCAGTACGCGGACCGGGTGCTGTACCTGCCGGGCGACGGTTCGGTGCGCTCGGGACCGCCGGCGGAGATCCTGGCGACGTCGTCGATCGCCCCGCCGATCGCCGAGCTGGGACGGCTCGCGGGCTGGTCACCGCTGCCGTTGTCGGTCCGGGACGCGCGGCGGGTCGCGGGGCCGTTGCGATCTCGGCTGCAGAAATTGTCGGTGGTGGGTCGTACTCTCTCGGTGACCGGTCAAGCACTGGATGTGAGAGAGGTGGTGGTCCGCTACGGGGATGTCCTGGCGGTGCGCGGGGTGGACCTGCGCGTCGGGCAGGGGGAAGTAGTCGCGCTGATGGGACGCAACGGCTCCGGCAAGTCGTCGCTTCTCTGGGCGGTGCAGGGCAGCGGCCCGAGGTCGGCGGGGAAGGTCGACGTCGGCGGCGAGGACCCGGCATCGCTCAAGCCACGAGCGGCCCGTCAGCGCGTGGGGCTGGTCCCGCAGACCCCGGCCGACCTGCTGTACCTCGATTCGGTCGACGCCGAGTGCGCACAGGCCGACACGGAATCCGAGGTACCGGCGGGAACGGCCCGGGCCCTGCTGGACCGGCTCGCCCCCGGAATCGCCGGTGAAGCGCACCCCGGCGACCTGTCCGAAGGGCAGCGACTGGCGCTGGTGCTGGCGGTCCAGCTGGCGGCGGCCCCGCCGGTCGTGCTCTTGGACGAGCCCACGCGAGGTCTGGACTACCACGCGAAACGGCGCTTCGCGTCGACCCTGCGAGAGCTGGCCTCGCAGGGTCACGCGGTAGTGCTGGCCACGCACGACGTCGAGTTCGTGGCCACGGTGGCAAGCCGCGTGGTGGTCCTGGCCGAGGGCGAAGTGGTAGCGGACGGCCCGACAAAGGAGGTGATCGTCGCCTCGCCGGCGTTCGCGCCCCAGGTGGCGAAGATCCTGGCGCCGGAGAAGTGGTTGACGGTCGACGAGGTAGCCGAGGCGCTGGCATGAGGACGGAGGAGGCGGAGGGGCGGGGGCGGGGGCGGGGCGGGGGGCCCAAGGTCCGCGGCGAGTGGCGGCCTGGTCGGCGCGTGGGCGCGCCCGGCGGTGCTTGGCTGGTTCGGTCGGCCGGAGGCCAAGGCCTGCGGTGTGTGGCGGCCCGGTTGGCAGGTCGGCGCCTGCGCGCGCCCGGCGGTGTCTGGCTGGTTCGGTCGGCCGGGCGAACGCCCGCGGCGTGCGGCGGTCCGGCCGGTGGCTTGGCGTTTGGGGTCGCTCGGTGATGCCTTGGTGGTTCGGTCGGCCGGAGTCCGAGACCCGCAGCAAGCGGCGACCCGGCCGGTTGCTCAGCGCCTCGGCGCACCCCGCGATGCGTGCCCACTCGGCAAGTCGCGCGTCGGCAGGTGTGGGTTCGGGGTGCCCGGCGCCAACGGTCAGGCGTCCGCCGGCCTCAGCCCGGAGGGCCCGGCATGACTGACTTCCTCGGCCCACCGGCCCGCGCGGTCCGCGTCACCCTTCAACCCGCGCTGGTCCTCGGCATCGCGACCGTCCTCGGGCTGGCCATGTTCTGCTGGCCCCTCTTCGCCCACCCGCAACCCGCCGCGGCCGCGCACACCGCCGATGCCCCGTTCGTCTTCATGGCGACCCTGCCGGTGCTGATCCTGGTCGTCCTCGCCGAACTCTCCCGCGGTGGCATCGATGCCAAAGCCCTGGCCCTGCTCGGCGTGCTCTCGGCCGTCAACGCCGGCCTGCGCCCCCTCGGGGCCGGCACCGGTGGGATCGAGCTGGTCTTCTTCCTGCTCGTCCTCGCCGGGCGCGTGTTCGGGCCCGGGTTCGGCTTTGTGCTGGGCTCGACGTCGCTGTTCACCAGCGCGCTGCTCACCGCCGGCGTGGGGCCGTGGCTGCCGTTCCAGATGCTCGCGTCGTCGCTCATCGGGCTCGGGGCCGGGCTGTTGCCGCGAAAACCGCGTGGCAAAGCCGAAGTCGCCATGCTCGTCGCGTACGGCGTCTTCGCGGCCTACTTCTTCGGGCTGCTGATGAGCCTGTGGTCGTGGCCGTTCCTCGCCGGCACCAGCACCCAGCTCGGGTTCGTGCCGGGCGCGCCGCTGCTGGACAACCTGCACCGGTTCGCGGCGTTCACGATCCTCACCTCGACGCTCGGCTGGGACACCGGCCGGGCGATCACGAACGCGGTCGCGATCGTGCTGCTCGGGCCGGCCGTCCTCGCTGTCCTTCGACGCGCCGCCCGGCGGGCCGCCTTCGATGCGCCCGTCCGCTTCGATCAGCCGTAGGAGTAGAAGCCCCGGCCGGTCTTCTTGCCCAGGAGGCCCGCGTCCACCATGCGCAGCAGCAGTGGCGGCGACGAGTACAGCGGCTCCTTGAACTCCGCGTACATCGAGTCCGCGATGGCCTTGATCGTGTCCAGCCCGATCAGGTCGGACAGGCGCAGCGGGCCCATCGGGTGCGCGGTGCCCAGCTCCATGCCGCGGTCGATGTCTTCCGCCGACGCGAAACCCGACTCGATCATGCGGATCGCCGAGAGCAGGTACGGCACCAGCAGTGAGTTCACGATGAAGCCGGCGCGGTCCTGGGAGCGGATGACCGTCTTGCCCAGGGCCGTCGTCGCGTGCTCCTCCGCGCGGCGGGCCGTCTCGTCGCTCGTCAGCAGGGAGGGCACCAGCTCCACCAGCGGCAGCACCGGCACCGGGTTGAAGAAGTGGATGCCGACCACCTGCTGCGGCCGGCTCGTCGCCATGCCCAGCTTCATGATCGGGATCGACGACGTGTTGGACGCGAACAGCGCGTCCTCCGCCTCGACGATCTTGTCCAGCTGGCGGAAGACGTCGACCTTCGCCTGCTCCTGCTCGAGGATCGCCTCGATGACCAGGTCGCGGTCGGCGAACTCGGCGATGTCCGTCGTGAAGCGGAGCCTGTCCAAAGCGGCGTCGGCGTCTTCGGGGGACAGCTTGCCGTTCTTGACGCCGCGCTGCAGCGACTTCTCGATGCGGGCCTTGCCCGCGTCGAGCGCCGGCTGGTTCACCTCGGTGACCACGACGTCCAACCCGGACCGGGCGTGCACCTCGGCGATGCCGGACCCCATGAGGCCCGCCCCGACGACTCCAACCCGACTTACCACCGGCTCACTCCTTCATCGCTTCGCAAGCCCGTTCTTGGGCAGCATGCAGCGCGCGAGGGCGGTCGCCGGATGTGTCCCGGCTACGCCCTCGCGCGGTTACGCGTGCTCAACGACGGTACTCGTCGTACCCGTCGTCGTACGGGTCTTGATCTTCGCTGTCGGACTCCTCGTAATGACTGCTGGAGGAGTTACTCGACAGCTCGCGCTGCAAAGCATCGAAGTCGGTCTCGTGCGAGCTGTACTTGAGCTCGCGCGCCACCTTCGTCTGCTTGGCCTTAGCCCGGCCGCGCCCCATGGCTCGACCCCCTCGCACAGGGGCGGGGCGGCCGGGGGAATCGGCGGCCCCGCATCGTCTCGACAATTCTTTCCTGCTCACACCGTACCGTGTCCGGGGGGTTCGATGCGACGTGGCACGGTGTGCCGGTGGTGACAGTGTCGGCCGGACACCGGTTACCGGCCGGTCGGTGGCGATCGGTGCAGGTAGGCGTGCCACGATCTACTCGTGCTCCGTCCCTTCGCGGCCTACTTGCGGGTGTACGAACCCCTGCTCGCCCTGGGCGAGCCGCCGGACGAACGGCTGCGTGCCGCCGTCACGGCGGCCAAGCTGCGGCGGACGGACGCGGGGGCGCGCGAGCAGGCCATGTGGCTCAAGTCACAGGTCGCGGCGCCGCGGCGGCTGCTGCCCGCCGAGCTCGCCGACGGGCGTCCCGCGCCGAGCCTGCTGACCGACGTCCTGGTGCTCTCGCCCGACGACGTCCCGGACGGCCGGGCCGGCCAGGGGCCGTTCGTCTGCCCGCTGGAGCTGCGGGCCCGCTCGGCCGCGGCACTGGTCACCTTCCTCGGTGACGCGCACCCGGCGCTGAAGAACGTCGTCCTCGACGAAGGCGGCTTCACGCAGGAGACGATCCGCGCGCGGACGAAGTCGGCGATGGCGGACCTGAGCACGACGGCGGCGCACACGCTGTCGACGACCTGGACGGTCCCGCTGCCGTGGTTCGTGCTGGTCGACCCGGACGAACGCCGGCTGGTGCTCGGCGACGGCCGCGACGACCCGAAGCGCGAACTGTCCTGGCGGACCACCCTCGCCGACGCCCAGCACCGGGCGCGCGAGGCGGGCGAGCTGCTGGAGCAGACGTTCGGCGACTCCGGACCCGGCCGGGTGCTGTTCGAGACGCGGCGGTGGCTGGACAACTTCCACGCGGACTCGGTCGTCGAGCTCGACTACGGCGGGCTGGTCCAGCTGTTCGCCGACCCGATCCTGGAGTCCGACAACACCGCGGACGAGGTCCACGACATCCTGGACGCGCTGCGTTCGGGCAACGTCGAGGAGCTGGCCGAGCTGTTCTCGGACCTGCGCGAGTTCTGGGGAGATCTGGCGTCGAAGGAACGCTCGAACTAGCGAAACCGTCGGTGCCCACCGGTAGCGTGGAAAACGGGGGCTGCTCAGCGCAGTTCGGGCACCCGGACCTCGCCGACCGGGCGCCCGCCACCCAGCACCGACCCGCGAGCCAGCTCGGAAAGCCCCGAGACGTCGACACCCAGGTACCGCAGTGCCTCGACCGCCAGGGGTGCGCAGGCCCGCTTGTTGCCGTCGTCGATCTTCATCGCCACCGCGAACCCGTCCGGGAGCGCGAACGCGTGGACGCCTTCCGCGCCGCCCTTGGCGACCAGACCGTCCACGGCGGACATCAGCTCGGTGTCCTCGCGGCCCGTCCCCGCCACCAGCCACGGGTGCGCGCGCATCGCCGCGGCGACCTCGGACGCGGGACCGTCCGGCGCGGACGCGACCCGGCCGAACGAGCGGGCCAGCCCCGTCAGGGAAAACGCGAAGAGCGGCGCGCCGCAGCCGTCGACACCCGTGTGGGCGATCGGCTCACCCGTCAGCTCCGCCACGACCGCCGCGAGCGCCTGCTGCAGCGGGTGGTCCGGGGACTCGTACCCCGACGTCGGCCAGCCGGCGCGGACGCAGGTCGTCAGCATCGCCGTGTGCTTGCCCGAGCAGTTCATCATCACGCGCCGCGGCTCGGCGGCGTCGCGCATGCTCGGGACGTGCAGCGGGAAGTCGGGTGGGCACGCCAGGTCGTCCTCGCGCAGCCCGGCCGCGCCGAGCAGCTCGAGCACGCGCTTCACGTGCCCCGGCTCGCCGGAGTGCGACGCGCACGCCAGGGCCAGCTCTTCGCCGGTGAAGTCCAGCCCGGACCGCAGCATGCCGACGGCCTGCAGCGGCTTGTTCGACGAACGCGGGAAGACCGGCGAAGTCACGTCGCCGAGGGCCAGGCGCGCCTCGCCTTCGGGGCCGGTGATCACGAGCGCGCCGCGGTGGACGCTTTCCACGAAACCGGACCGGACGACTTCCGCGAGGACGGGGTTCGTCACTCGCCGTGCCCGCCTTCGCTCTCCAGCAGCTCGTCCACAGTGGCCGAACCCTGCTGGTAGCGCTTCGCGATTTCGGCGTTGAGCGTGTCCATCACGCCTTGGACCTCACGGCGGAAGGACGAGACCGACAGCTCTTCGCTCGCGTAGGTGTCCAAAGCGGAGGCGAGCTTCTCGTCCGTCAGGGACTCGACGTCGGTCAGGTCGGTGTCGCCGATCAGCGCTTCCGCGTGCCGCCGGTGCTCGCCGGCGCGGGACGGTTCGAGCTGCTGGTGACGTCCGGAGCCCGCGGCCGGGCCCAGCGCGTTGTCGGCGAGGATCGTGGCCAGCTGGTCGACGATGCTCGACTCGCCGCCGGAGCTGCGCCGGGCCTGCTCGGCGCGGACGATGTCGATCCGCGCGTGGAGCAGCCGGCGCAGGTAGGACAGGTCCGTCTCTTCCTGCGCGGCTTCGTCGCGCCGCTCGCGCAGCACCTTCAGCGGCAGTTCACCCAGGCCGCTGAGGTACCCCGGGCCGAGCACGCGGTCGATCCGCCGCCTGCCGCCGGGCCGCACTTCGATCACAGCGCAGTTTATCCCGGTTGAGCGTGATCTCGCCGTCAGGGGCTTTGGTTCAACCACGAAGTTGCGCCGCCGCCGTCCGGCCGGGCGCGGGCTGCTCCGACGGGACGGAATCGGGGTCGATCGCCGCCTGGACGAGGTTGTCCTCCGAGCCGGTCAGCAGCTCGGCGCCCACCGGGGTCGACCGCTTGACCAGCGCCAACGCGATCGGCCCGAGCTCGTGGTGCTGGATCACGGTGCCGATCCGGCCGACGGTCCGGCCGTCGAGCAGCACCGGGTCGCCGGTCTCCGGCGTGACCTCGGGCGAGCCGTCGAGGTGCAGCAGGAGGAGGTTGCGCGGCGGGCGTCCCACGTTGTGGACCTTCGACACCGTTTCCTGGCCGCGGTAGCAGCCCTTGGCGACGTGCGCGGCCGAGCCGACCCAGCCCACCTCGTGCGGGATCGTGCGGTCGTCGGTGTCCACGCCCAGCCGCGGCCGCAGCGATTCGACGCGCAGGGCGTCGAACACCCAGCTGCCGGCCGCGCGGGCACCGGCGTCGGTGAGCTTCTTCCACCAGTCCACCAGCGACGCACGCGGCACCGCCAGGTCGACGCTCCACCGGCCGGGCCACGGCATCCGCCGCGCGAAGCCGCCGCCGGGCAGCGCCGCGACCGCGTACGGCTCCGGGCCGACCTCGGCGCCGACCGCGCTCAGCACGCGCTCGGCGTCCGGGCCGAGCACGGTGAGCAGGGCGAGTTCTTCCGTCGCGTCGCGGATGTCCACCTTGGACCAGAACTTCATCGCCTCGAGGTACTCGAGCAGCGTCTGGGGACCGCCCTTGGGCAGCGCGCTGGTGACGCTCGTGCCGGGGTCGGTGTCGAGGTAGACCGTGCCGTCGAGGTGCGCGACCACCATGTGCGTTTCGACGCGGCCCTGGCTGTCCAGCACCAGCGCCTCGGTGCCCGAGCCTTCGGCGAGTTCGGTCACGTGCTGCGAGATGACCAGGTGTAGCCACGACAGCCGTTCTTCGCCGCTGACGGCGAGGAATTCGCGGTGCGACCGGTCGATCACGACCGCGCTGCGCGAGGCCGTGCGCTGCTCCGCGAAGGGGTCTCCCCAGTGCCAGGGGACGCCGGCTTCGGGGTGGTCGTCAGGAGAAGGGATCGATCCGGGCACGTCCAGCAGCGGCGAGCGGTACGGCATACCGCCCAGCCTAGGTGAGTACGGTGTCGGCATGCGCGTGCTCGTCCTCCTCGACGGAACCCCGGCCGACCCCGAAGCCGCCCAGATCAAGGTCGACGACCTCGGTCTGCTGCGCGGCGACGGCGTCTTCGAGACGATCCTGGTCGTCGACGGCAAGCCCCGTGAACTGCGCCCGCACCTGGAGCGGCTGGCCCGGTCGGCGGCGATGCTGGACCTGCCCGAGCCCGACCTCGCCGCGTGGGAACGTGTGGTCGCGCAGGTGCTCGAGCGGTGGACCGGCGGTCGTGAGATGACGCTGAAACTGGTGTACACCAGGGGATCCGACGGCGATCCCGCAGCCGCCCCGACCGGGTTCGCGCTCGGTTCCGAGGTGCCGGCGTCGATCTTGACGGCGCGTGCCGAGGGCGTCGCCGCGATCACGCTCGAACGCGGCTTCCCGCCGGACCTCGCCGAGCGCGCGCCCTGGCTGCTGCTCGGCGCGAAGCCGTTGTCGTACGCGATGAACATGGCGGCCGTGCGCGAAGCCGGCCGCCGCGGCGCCGACGATGTGATTTTCACCGCCGCCGACGGTTCGGTCTTCGAAGGCCCGACGTCGACCGTGGTGCTCGCGAAGGGGCGGACGCTCTACACGCCGCCGTCGAGCATCGGCATCCTGCCGGGCACGACCCAGGCCGCGCTCTTCCGCGGCGCCGAGAAGGCGGGCTGGGCGATCAAGGTCGAGCCGCTGACCGTGCGCGACCTCGTCGAGGGCGACGGCGTCTTCATGGCGTCGAGCGTGCGCAAGCTGACCCGCGTGCACACGCTGGACGGCGAGCGGCTGCCGGACTCGTCGGCGGGGTACGCCGAGCTCGTGGCGGCCTACGAGGCCGAGTACGCCTGACCGAGGCGGATCCGGACGACGGCGGGGGCGACCTCTTCGGCGCGGTAGGCGGCGATCTTGTGGTGGCCGTCGATGATCAGCTCGCGGTCGCCGTCGGCCAGCACGACCGCGACCGGGCGGTGGCCGGTGCGGATGGCGGTCCGGTAGTAGCCGACGCGGGCCTCGTCGGACGGCGGCCACGTGTCGGTCGGGGTGAGCACCCGTTCTTCGGGCAGCCGTTCCGGGCCGCTGACGCGGTAGTCGCCGTCGACGAGCAGGTCGAGGACCGGGCCGAGCGTGGTGGCGAGCGGGCGGCGCAGCTGACCGGTGGCCAGCGCGATCCGCAGCGATTGCGGGAGCTCCGCCCGCGTCCGCGTGTTCACGTCGAGGAAACCCGTGCCACCGCTGATCGTCACCTGTTCCACGCCTATCAGGACGGGTGACGGCGCGACATGGTTCCAGCACTCACGCGTACGGGTGCACCAGGTGATCCGGGTCTCACCCGCGTAGCGGTACCGGACTTTCAGGACATCCGGAACCGGACGCGGGTGCCGGGCCGCGCCTGGGCGAGCGCGCTCAGCGCGGCGGGCCGGACGACGGCCGCGACGGGGTAGCCGCCGGTCGTCGGGTGGTCGGCGAGGAACACGACCGGCAGGCCGCTCGGCGGCACCTGGATCGCGCCCGTGAGGACACCCTCGCTGGGCAGCTCCCCGTCGCTCGCGCGGCGCAGCGGCGGCCCGTCGAGGCGCAGGCCGACGCGGTTGGACTCCGCCGTGACGGTCCACCACGCGGAGAGGCCGCGCGCCGGGTCGTCGAGCCAGTCGTCGCGCGGGCCGAGCGTCACCGGCACCACCAGCTCGGCCGGCGCCTGCGCCGGGACGACGACGTCCGCGCCCACCGGGATGCCGGGCTCGCCGAGCGGGAGCACGTCACCGGCGGACAGGGGTTCGGGGCCGATGCCGGACAGGACGTCGCGCGAGCGGCTGCCCAGCACCTCCTCGAGGGCGAGCCCGCCGGACACCGCGAGGTAGCTGCGCAGACCGGTCGACGGCGTGCCGACGGTCAGTGTCTGGCCGGCGCGCACCGGCACCGGGACGTGCGAGCCGAACGGGCGGCCGTCGACCCGGACGTCGACCGCCGGGCCCGTCACCGCGACGGTCGCCGACGCCGTGAGCCGCACCGCGAGGCCGCCCAGCAGCGCTTCGATGCCCGCGGCCGCCGGAGCGTTGCCGACCAGCCGGTTCGCCAGCGTCAGCGACGCGGTGTCCAACGCGCCGGACGGTGCTACCCCGAGGTGCGCGTAGCCGGGCCGGCCGAGGTCCTCGACCAGCGCGTACCGCCCGGGGTCGAGCACTTCGAGGGACCTCACCGGACGGCCCGGAAGCGGACGCGGTCACCCGGCGCGAACAGCGCGGGCGGGTCGGCGTGCGGGTCGAACAGCGTCGCCGACGTGTGGCCGAGCAGCCGCCAGCCACCCGGCGACTCGCGCGGGTAGACGCCGGTGAACTCGCCCGCCAGGCCCACAGACCCGGCCGGGACGCGGGTGCGCGGCGACTCCAGCCGCGGCTGTCGCAACTGAGCGGGAAGCCCGGTCAGGTAGCCGAAGCCGGGCGCGAAGCCGGTGAACGCGACCGTGTAGACGGCTTCGGTGTGCAGCTCGACGACGGCGTCTTCGGACATCCCGGCGTCCGACGCGACGAGGGCGAGGTCTTCGCCGTCGTAGCGGACGTCGAGGGTCACTTCGCGCGGCTCGCCGGCGGGCGGGTGCGTCAGATCGGCGTCGTCGAGCAGGGCTTTCACGGCGGCGACCCCGCCGACGACGAGCAGGCTGCGAGCGCCGGGCACGAGGTCGACGACGCCGGCCGGGCGGGCGGCGGCCACGGTCGCGTGGGCCGCCCGCATCTGCTCGAGCGAGTCGCAGTCCAGCAGGGCGGCGTCCGCGCCACACGGCCGCCAGCGCACGGTGTCAGCCGACGACGCGGCGCAGCAGGGCCGAGGAGTGCGGCTGCATCTCCTGGCCCACCATCGCGCGTTCCTCGACGTAGCCGAGGGAGCCCTCGATCAGGCCGTACAGGCGCTGGGCCGCGGTGACGTCCTTGGCCGTGGCCGTGCGGATCACCGCGTCGGTGCCGAGCTCCCAGGACGTCTGGTTGCGCGGCTTGCCGTAGTACAGCTCGACGATGCCGGTGTTGTGGGTGAGCAGCAGCTCGATCGTGTCGTCCTCCTGCGGCCGCCAGAACCCGGACTCGCGGGCGGCCGGGCGGATGACGTTGCCGTCGTCGTCCAGCAGCCACGCGCGGGCCTCGTGGATCAGGAAGGGGCGGCCGTCGTGGGAGATCGTCAGCTGCTGCGCGAACTTGCGAGGGCCCTCGATGGTCGGGTAGTCGACCTCGCCCTCCCCGCGCCAGACGCCGACGAGCGGCAGGAGCGCGAGACAGGCGTCGTTGAGGTTCGGGCCCTCACGCAGGTTCGCGGTGTCGTTCGGGATGGGCAGGTCGTCCCACAGCGGGAGGTTGCGCGTGCGGGTGCTCTCCGCACGGACCTCCGCTGCCGCGATGGCTTCGTCGCCGCTGGCGCTCATGGGTCAGCGCTGGTCCGCGTACAGCCGGTAGACGACGTAGACGGCGAACCACGTGATCGCGACGCCCGCCAGCACCAGGAGGGTCGTAAACAAGGCTTCCACGGCTGGCAGCTTAGTCCGCGTCCGGCCGCGGGGCCCGGCCCAGGGTCGCCGCGGTGAGCACGGTCACCGCGAGCAGGGCGACGCCGGCCGCGCCCATGGCCAGGTGCGGCCCGCTCGACAGCGTCGAACCGCGGGCCAGCAGCGCACCGAGCGCGGCCACGCCGGGCGCGGTGCCGGTCTGGCGGGCGGCGTTGACCGTCGCGGACAGGATCCCGCTGCGGTGGCCCGACAAGCCCGACGATGTTCGACGGCGTCACCGACAGCCCGACCCCGGCGCCGGCCAGCGCGAACGCGATCGCCACCAGCCGCTCCGCGCCGAAGCGCGCGGAAAGCCGGCCGGCGGCGACGTTCGCCAGCACGTACGGCAGCATCTGGACGCCCGCCTCGGTCGCCGTCGCGCCGCGCGCCTGCTGCAGGTAGACGCCGATCAGGAAGACGGCCGGGTAGGTCCCGAAACCGAGGCTCCACGCGGCGAAGATGGCCACCGAGAACCGCGGCCGGGCGAACAGCCGCACCGGCAGCATCGGGTGCTCGACGCGAAGCTCGACGACGACGAACGCGACCAGCGCGGCGAGCCCGAGGGCCCCGGTGACCAGCACGTCCGGGCTCGGTCCGAGCCGGCCGGCTTCGATCACGGCGAACGTGAGCAGACCGATCCACAGCGCACCGAGCAGCTGCCCGGTGAGGTCCGGCGCGCCGTGCCCCGGGTCGCGGGATTCGGTGATCCCGCGGCGGCCGGTGACCACGGCGACGAGCCCGATCGGCACGTTGACCAGGAAGATCGCGGGCCGGCCGAAGGCGTCGGTGAGCGGTCCGCCGGCCAGCGGGCCGAGCACCAGCGCACAGCCCGCGACCGTGCCCCACAGCCCCATCACCCCGCGCCCGCGCGGCCGGCTCCGGGAACGCGTGCGCGACCACACCGACCGGGTCCTGAACGCCGCGAAGGCCTCCCCACCGGAGTGAGGAGGCCTTCGCGGGTGAAGCGGAGTCAGCCGACCGAGATGGCCAGCTGGTGCAGGCCCGGGCCCTCCGCCGTGACCGAAGCCTCGCCGTTGCCCGTGCGGTGCAGCGCGCGGACCGTCCAGTCGCCCGGGGCCGCGTAGAAGCGGAAGTCGCCGTCGGCCGAGGAGACCACCTCGCCGGTGAAGTCGCCGCCGCCGTCCAGCAGCCTCACGAACGCGCCGCCGACCGGGCCGTTCTCGCCCGTCACCTTGCCGGCCAGGACGACCTGGCCCCGGGTGTCGTAGTCCGCCGGCGTGGCCTCCTGGACCGGTGCGCCGCAGCTGTCGTCTACCGCCATCACTTGGCTCCCAACTCGACCGGCACGCCGACCAGCGAGCCGTATTCCGTCCACGAACCGTCGTAGTTCTTGACGTCCTCGTAGCCCAGCAGCTCGTGCAGCGCGAACCAGGCGATGGAGGAGCGCTCACCGATGCGGCAGTAGGCGATGGTGCCCTTGCCCGCGTCGATGCCCTCGTCCTTGTAGAGCTCCTCGATCTCACTCTCGGTCTTGAAGGTGCCGTCCTCGTTGGCGACCTTCGCCCACGGCACGTTCAGTGCGCCGGGGATGTGACCGGGAACCTGGGACTGCTCCTGCGGCAGGTGCGCCGGGGCGAGCAGCTTGCCGGAGAACTCGTCGGGCGAACGCACGTCGACGAAGTTCTTCGCGCCGATGGACTGGACGACCTCGTCGCGGAACGCGCGCAGCGACAGGTCCTGGTCCTGCGCCTTGTACTCGGTGCGGTCGCGCTTGACCTCGTCCGAGTTCAGCTCGCGGCCGTCGAGCTCCCACTTCTTGCGGCCGCCGTCGAGCAGCTTGACGTTGCCGTGGCCGTACAGCTTGAAGTACCAGTACGCGTACGCCGCGAACCAGTTGTTGTTGCCGCCGTAGAGGACGACGAGGTCGTCGTTCGAGATCCCCTTCTCCGACAGGAGCTTCTCGAAGCCCTCCTTGGAGACGAAGTCGCGGCGCACCCCGTCCTGCAGGTCGTTCCGCCAGTCGAACTTCACCGCGCCCCGGATGTGGCCGGCGTCGTAGGCGGTGGTGTCCTCGTCGACCTCGGCGAACACGACGCCGGGGGTGTCCAGGTTCTCCTCGGCCCACTGGGTGGTGACCAGGACGTCTTCACGGCTCATGGGAACTGAACTCTCTTTCTGGGTTGGACTTCAGGACGACGCGCGGGCGGGACTGAAGCGCTTGATGAGCAAGAACATTTCGCAGCCGAGGCAGAAGTCGAAAGCCGCGTTGAGGAAGGCCGCGAACAGCGCGAAGGCCGTCGCGACGATGCCGAGCGGGGTGATCCCCACAGCGAAGCCGACCGTGCCGACGAGCGCGAACACGAACCCGACGGCCTGGGCGAACCGCAGCGGCGCCGCGTCCTCCCGCTCGTCGGTCGGGCCGAGGCGCGGGGCGACGAGCGTGCGGTACACGATCGAGTAGGGCGCCGGCTTGAGCCCGACGAACGCGCCGATGGCGAACACGACGGTCTGGATCGCCAGCAACGGCCACCACTGGGTGACCAGGACGACCGCGAGCACGATCGTCGTCAGGATGGCGGCGAACCGCGGGCCACGCGGGTCGACGGCCGGTCCGGCGGACATGGTTCCTCCAGCTGGAGCAGAGGGGGTGCGTGCGAACGGCACGCTTCAGCGGCTTCGGGCCTGGCTGGTTCCGGGCGTGGTTCAGCGCCGGTCGGCGGAAGCGCGACACAGGCTGCTGCGGACGCGGCAGAGGTCGACTGCGCGTCGCTGCGTCAAGAAGGTGGTCAGCCCGGTCACGGGTGCGAGGGTACCCAGAGCTCCCTCAGAGTGGGAACCACGTTCATACCTTGGGACGATTCCCAGCGGACGGGACAATGCCTGGTCAAGACGTCCGGGTCGTGAGATGCGGCTGCAGCGCGGCCAGCAGTTCGGGGCCCTTGGGGACGCCGCCGACGCGCAGCAGCTCCCGGCCGTCCGGGGTCAGCGCGATCGTGGTCGGCGTCCGCAGCACGGACAGCGACTGCGCGACCTCCGGGGAGTTCGTGACGTCGAGCTCGACGTGGTGCAGGCCGTCGGTCCGCTCGGCCAGCGGCGCGAGCACGGCCTTCGCGTGCCGGCAGGGCGCGCAGAAGGTGGTCGAGATCTGGACCAGCGTCACGGCGGACGCCGGGTCGAGCACGGCGGTGACGGGGCCGGGCAGCTCCCGGGCGGGCGACTTCCGAGCGTCCCGCACCCGGCCGTTGCGCGCCCGCAGCAGCAGGCCGACGGCCGAAGCCGCCACCAGCACCGCCACGAGCACCCACAGCCCCGTCACCGCACCGCTCCTTACTTGCTCAGGTCCGCGAAGGACACGTTCGTCGCTTCGCCCTTGATCGTCACCGATCCGCTCTGCACCCGCACGCCGGTCGGGGTGACCGACAGCGGCAGTTCCTTCGTGCTGATCGACGCCTTGAAGTTCGGCATCAGCGCGTTCTGCACCGCTTGGGGAACGACCGTCGTCTCCTGGTCATTCCCGAACTGCAGCCGCTTGGGGACGAAGTCGATCGTCCCGCCCTTCGCGTCGGCTTCGATCATCGCGAAGCAGAAGATTTCCAGATCCTTGCCCGCGAACTGAAGGTGTCCCGAAATGCGGACACCGGTGCTCGACTCGTCCTGGTCGGCCTGGCCCTCGGTGGTCGTCGTGGTCGGCGTCGGCTCGCTCTGTCCGCTGTCGCCGTTCTGGACGTACTGGGAGGTCGACGGCTCGATCCGCAGGTCCTTGATCTTGTCCAGCGGCGAGAGGCGCGCGAGGTCGGCGGCCTTGATGGTCACCGAGCCGGTCAGCTTGCCGATCGTGATCGCCTTGGTGTTGCCGTTCGTGAGGTCCGACAGCGGCGCGGTGACGTCCTCGAGCTCGGCGTTGACCGCGACGTCCTGGAGCTTGTCGGCGACCGGGACGCCGGCGGCGGAGACGCTGATGTGACTGTAGTCACCGCCCAGGGCCTGCGTGAGGAACGGGAAGCCGTGGATCGTCACCGACGGGTCGTCGGTCAGCTGCAGTTGCGTGCGCGCCTTTTGCGAGATCATGTGCTCGGCGTACGCCGCGGCCCCGAAATCGGCGCCGACCAGCAGCAAGACCAGGACGACGAGCGCGATCACCCACCGCCGGGCCCGGCGCCCGCGGCGCCGCGCGTCCGGCCTCGGTGCGGGTCGGTCGTCCCGGGTCACGGGCCTGCTCACCATCGCGTCCGTACTCCTGTTCGTCGGGGACACCGGGGATTTCTCCAGGTGTGATCGATCCAGCAAGGGTTAGGTGCCCGGCCGTTCAGCCGCTATTCTCACTTAGCACCGACCAACGCCGACGTGCGGCGACGATTGTGGAGGCGGTGCGGCTCATGAGCCTGGACCTTCTGGTACTGACTGCGGAAGCCGATGCCACTTCGGTGCTCCCCGCGCTGGACCTGCTGCCGCACACCGTACGCGTCCGCGCTCCCGAGGTGACCGCCCTGCTCGACGCGGGCCACCGCGACGTCATCCTCCTCGACGCCCGCAGCGACCTGGCCTCGGCGAAGAGCCTCTGCCGGCTGCTCAAGGGCGCGGGCGAGGACGAGGCGTCCACCCCGATCATCGCCGTCGTCGGCGAGGGCGGGCTCGTCGCGGTCAGCGCCGAGTGGCGCACCGACGACATCCTGCTGCCCACCGCGGGCCCGGCCGAGGTCGACGCCCGGTTGCGGCTGGTGACGACCCGCGACGGCGGTTCCCAGCAGGTCGAGGCCGAGCTGCGCGTCGGCGAGCTGGTCATCGACGAGGCGACCTACACCGCCCGCCTGCGCAAGCGCACCCTCGAACTGACCTACAAGGAGTTCGAGCTGCTCAAGTACCTCGCGCAGCACGCCGGCCGGGTGTTCACCCGCGCCCAGCTGCTGCAGGAGGTCTGGGGCTACGACTTCTTCGGCGGCACGCGCACGGTCGACGTCCACGTCCGGCGGCTGCGCGCCAAGCTCGGCCCGGAGCACGAGCAGATGATCGGCACCGTGCGCAACGTCGGCTACAAGTTCGAGCGGCCCGCCAAGGGCGGCGTCCCCCGCCAGGCGACGGTCCCGGCCGAAGCACCGGCGGAGACCCCCGAACTCGCGCTCTGACGTTCCCACCTTCACCAGGACGCGCCGACAGCCGTCGCGTTGCCTGTCCCGCGGGTACGGTCGCAGGGTGAGCGGAGACGGCGAGTGGCGCCAGGAACTGGACGACAAGCAGCTCGAGGACGTCCGCGGGCTGCTGGTGGCCGTCCGCGCCACCGACGGGCGGCCGGAGGTCGAACCCGAAGGGGCGCTGCCGGGTGAGTTCGACGGCGGCGAGCACCTCGTCGCCTGCGTCGAGGGCGAGGTCGTCGGCTACGCCCACCTGGACACCACCGGTGACTCCTTCGGGCACCAGGTCGCCGAGCTGTTCGTGCACCCCGCCCACCGCGGGCGCGGTTACGGCGCGAAGCTCCTGCAAGCGGTCGACGAGCGCGCCGCCGTCGGGTTCCGCATCTGGGCGCACGGCGACCACCCGGCGGCGCGGAAGCTGGCGCTGAAGGTCGGCTTCGAGCGCAAGCGCGAGCTGCTGATCCTGCACACCGACGTCAAGGGCGCGGACTGGCCGGAGCCGCGGCTGCGCGACGGCGTCTCGCTGCGCACCTTCGTCCCGGGAGAGGACGAAGACGCCGTCGTGCGGGTCAACGCGCGGGCCTTCGACTGGCACCCCGAGCAGGGTGCGCTGACCGCCGACGACATCCGCGCCGACGAGGCCCGCTCCTGGTTCGACGCGGACGGGTTCTTCCTCGCCGAAGAGCGGGGGCAGGTCATCGGCTTCCACTGGACCAAGGTCCACGAGGCGACGCCGGGCCGCTTCGACGGCGAGCGCGTCGGCGAGGTCTACGTCGTCGGCGTCGACCCCGCGGCGCAGGGCGGTGGCCTCGGCCGGGCGCTGACGCTCGCCGGGCTGCGGTACCTCGCGAGCCGCGGGCTGCGGCAGATCATCCTGTACGTCGAGGGCGACAACGCCCCGGCGCTCGCGGTCTACACCAAGCTCGGGTTCACCCGTCACGAAACCGACGTCCAGTACGGTCGGTGACCACGATGGACGCCGCGCGAACACCTCGTCACGGTGCGCGAACGCCCAGGTCACGGCCCGGACACGGCACCCTGTCGGGCTAGTAGCACTCCTCACATCCGGAGCCTTGTTCACTTTTCGTTCACCTGGACAGGGCCGACCGTCCACCGGCGCTGCCTAATGTCCGGATCCGTTGCGGCAGCACGCCGCGGCGACCCGGTCAAGCTCCTGATGGAGGAAACAGCAGTGAAGATCATGCGGCCCCTGAGCGCGGTGGGCATCGTCGCGAGCGCCGCCCTCGTGCTCGCCGCCTGTGGTTCCGACCCCGCGGCGTCCAACAGCAGCAGCTCGAACTCGGCGTCGGCGCCCGCTGCCACCGGCACCGCCGACGTGGCCTGCGGTGGCAAGAGCCCGCTGTCCGCGGAAGGTTCGTCGGCCCAGAAGAACGCCATCGACATCTTCACGCAGCAGTTCGGCAAGAAGTGCTCCGGCCAGCAGGTGAACTACAACCCCAGCGGTTCGGGCGCGGGCGTCAAGCAGTTCAACGCCAACCAGATCGACTTCGGCGGCTCGGACTCGCCGATCACCGGTGCGGACCTCGAGGCGGCCAACAAGCGCTGCGCGAGCGACGCCTGGAACATCCCGATGGTCGTCGGCCCGGTGGCCGTCGCCTACAAGCTTTCCGGCGTCGACAAGCTGACGCTGACCCCGTCGGTCATCGCCAAGATCTTCAGCGGTGGCATCACCAAGTGGAACGACCCGGCCATCAAGGCGGTCAAGGGCAACGAGAGCGCCAACCTGCCGGACAAGGCCATCCAGGTCGTCTCGCGCGCCGACGAGTCGGGCACCACCGACAACTTCCAGAAGTACCTGGGCGCGGCGGCGAAGGCCGACTGGACCAAGGGTGCCGGCAAGAAGTTCAACGGTGGCGTCGGCAACGGTGCGCAGGGCTCCAACGGTGTCGCGACCGCGGTGAAGGCCGCCGACGGCGCCATCACCTACGTGGAAGGCGCGTTCGCCAAGGACGGCCTGACCCCGGCCCTCATCGACAGCGGCTCCGGCGGCGTCGAGCTCAACGCGGCGAACGTGGCGAAGTCCCTCGACTCGGCCAAGTTCCTCAAGGACGGCTCGAACGACCTCGCGCTCGACCTCAACGGCATCTACGCCAGCAACACCCCGGGTGCCTACCCGCTGCTGCTGACGACCTACGAGATCGTCTGCTCGAAGTACGCGAACGCCGACGTCTCGAAGGCCGTCAAGGCGTTCCTGACGGTGGCCGCCACCGACGGTCAGCAGCCGCTGTCCGCCAAGGGCTACGTGCCGATCCCGCAGTCGCTGCAGACCAAGGTCCTGGCCGCCGTCAAGGCGATCTCCTGACCCGGCGTTGCGACTGACATCCGAGTGATAGAGGCTGGTCAGAAGTCCTGATGAGCGAGTCATCCTCGACGCGAACGCCCACCGGTGACCCCGGTGGGCGTTCGTCGTCCGCCACGACGCCCCCGGAGGTCCCGATTTCGGAGCAACCAGCCCCGCCGGCGGCGCCCGAGCCGCCCGCGAGCGAGAAACCGAAGAAGGTGCGGCCCGGTGACCGCATCTTCCAGAACCTGACCACCGGGGCCGGGATCTTCGTCGTCGCCCTGATCGGCCTGATCGGGCTCTTCCTGCTCATCCAGGCGATCCCGGCGCTGCAGGCCAACAAGGCCAACTTCCTCACCAACCACGGCTGGTCGACCAACGACCCGGCGAACATGTCGTTCGGCATCCTCGACCTCCTGGAGGTCACGGTGGCGACGTCGCTCGTGGCGCTGATCATCGCGATGCCGATCTCGCTGGGCATCGCGCTGTTCCTGACGCAGTACGCGCCCGCCCGCCTTTCGCGGCCGTTCGCCTACGTCATCGACCTGCTGGCCGCGGTCCCCTCGATCATCTTCGGCCTCTGGGGCATCCTCGTGTTCGCCCCGGCGATCGAGCCGTTCTCCCAGTGGATCAACGACACGTTCTCGTGGTTCCCGCTGCTGGCGCCCGGCAACGTCTCGCCGAGCGTGCGCGGCACGATCTTCACCGCCGGCATCGTGCTGGCCGTGATGATCCTGCCGATCATCACGTCGCTCTCGCGCGAGGTGTTCGAGCGGACGCCGACCCCGCACATCGAGGGCGCGCTCGCCCTCGGCGCGACGCGCTGGGAAGTCATCCGCACGACGGTGCTGCCGTTCGGCAAGGCCGGCTACATCGGCGCGTCGATGCTCGGCCTCGGCCGCGCGCTCGGCGAGACGATCGCGCTCGCGGTCATCCTGCTCATCCCGCAGGGCAAGAACTTCGACTGGAGCCTGTTCGACGGCGGGTCGACGTTCGCGTCGAAGATCGCCGCGAACTACAGCGAGTTCAACAACGAGACGTCGGCGGGCGCGTACATCGCGGCCGGTCTCGTGCTGTTCGTGCTCACGTTCCTCGTCAACTTCGCCGCGCGTTCGGTCATCGGGAAGAAGGTGGACTGACATGACCGCCTCCACACTCGAAGCGCCCGCGAGCACGCCGGCGTTCCAGCAGGTCAGCCTGGGTCGCAAGGTCAAGAACGGCCTCGCGACCACGCTGGTCTGGCTCTCGTTCCTGGTCGCCGTCGTCCCGCTGGTGTGGGTGCTGTACACGGTGGTCGCGAACGGCATCAAGCGCATCCCGTACAGCAACTGGTGGAGCGAGGACTTCGGCAGCGTGCTGTCCGACGAGGTCGGCGGCGGCGTGCTGCACGCGATCATCGGCAGCCTGCTGCAGGGCCTGGTCTGCGCGATCATCGCGGTGCCGATCGGCATGCTCGTCGCGATCTACCTCGTCGAATACGGCCGCGGCAAGCTCGCCAAGGCCACCACGTTCATGGTCGACATCCTCTCCGGGGTGCCGTCGATCGTGGCCGCGCTGTTCATCTACGCGCTGTGGGTCACCACGCTCGGCCTGCCGCGCAGCGGTTTCGCCGTGTCGCTGGCCCTGGTGCTGCTGATGATCCCGGTGGTCGTCCGCTCGTCGGAGGAGATGCTGCGGATCGTCCCGGACGACCTGCGCGAGGCGTCGTACGCGCTGGGCGTGCCGAAATGGAAGACGATCATGAAGATCGTCCTGCCGACGGCCCTGTCCGGCATCGTCGGCGGCATCATGATGGCGCTGGCCCGCGTGATGGGCGAGACGGCACCGCTGCTGGTGCTGGTCGGCTACTCCGCCTACACGCACTGGGACATCTTCAGCGGCGAGCAGGCGGCGCTGCCCCTGCTGATGAACAACGAACGCGTCAGCAACCCGATGGACCCCGGCTCGGTCGGCTTCGATCGGATCTGGGGTGCGGCCCTGACGCTCGTGCTCATCATCGCCGTCATCAACCTCCTCGCCACCGTGTTCGCGCGCCTCGTCGCCCCGAAGAAGAAGTGAGCTGTTCCTGATGGCCAAACGACTCGATGTCAAGGACGTGGACATCTACTACGGCAAGTTCCACGCCGTGGACGGTGTCACCCTCTCGGTGCCGCCGCGCAACGTCACCGCGTTCATCGGCCCGTCGGGCTGCGGCAAGTCGACGGTGCTGCGCACGCTGAACCGCATGCACGAGGTCATCCCCGGCGCCCGTGTCGAGGGCGATGTCCTGCTGGACGGCGAGAACATCTACGCCTCGACCGTCGACCCGGTCCAGGTCCGCCGCACGATCGGCATGGTGTTCCAGCGCCCCAACCCGTTCCCGACGATGTCCATCAAGGACAACGTGGTGGCGGGCCTGAAGCTGGGCGGCACCAAGGGCAAGAAGACCCTCGACGACATCGCCGAGCGCGCCCTGCGCGGCGCGAACCTGTGGAACGAGGTCAAGGACCGCCTCAACAAGCCGGGTGGCGGCCTCTCGGGTGGTCAGCAGCAGCGTCTGTGCATCGCGCGGGCGATCGCGGTCCAGCCGGACGTCCTGTTGATGGACGAGCCGTGCTCGGCCCTGGACCCGATTTCGACGCTCGCGATCGAGGACCTGATCGGTGAGCTGAAGAAGGACTACACGATCGTCATCGTGACGCACAACATGCAGCAGGCGGCGCGGGTTTCCGACCAGACGGCGTTCTTCAACCTGGCCGGCGTGGGGCAGCCGGGGCGTCTGGTGGAGCTCAACGACACGGAGAAGATCTTCTCCAACCCGGACGAAAAGGCCACGGAGGACTACATTTCCGGCCGTTTCGGCTGAGTCGTCGTTGGGAGACAAGGCCTTTCTCGCCGGAGCTCGGGGTCGGCGAGAAAGGCCTTTTCTTTTGTCCTTTGTGGATCACTTCGGTGCGTAGCGCAGCGTCAGGATTCCCGATTCCCACGCTTTGCTGTCCACCAACCGCAATTCCGTCCGCCGCTCGGTGAACATCGGCTGCCCGGCACCGATCGCCGTCGGGTAGAGCTTGATCCAGTACTCGTCCACCAGCCCCGCGCCGACGAACTCCTGGACGACCGACACCCCGCCGAACAGCACCATGTCCTTGCCCGGCAACGCCTTCAGCTCGGCCACCGTGCCGGCGAGGTCGCCGGTCAGCCGGTGCGGAGCGGCCACTTCGGTCAGCGACCGCGAAAAGACCACCTGCGGCGTCGAAATCATCCACGTCGCGAAGTCGGCCAGCTCGGCCGGGCTCGCCGGGTCCGTGGCCTGCGCGCGGAAGTTCTGCTCGATCCCGTGGTGGAAGTTCCGCCCGGTGAGGATCGTGTCGACACGCCCCCGCAGCTCGTCCGACAGCGCGATGTTCAGCTCCGGGTCGGGGAGCATCCAGTCCAGCTCGCCCGCCGGGCCGGCCAGGTGGCCGTCGAGGGTGAGGTTGACGTAGGCGATGACCTTGCGCATGTCCGGCTCCTTCGTGGGTTGTGCTGTCACCCGTTGAGAGACACCGGCCGCGCGAAACTCATCGGTCGCCACGAAAAAGGCCCCTGACCTGCGTCAGGGGCCTTCTCGAAGGGGTTGCTCAGATGTCGTCGTCGGAGCCGTAGCCCGGCATCTTGCCGGTCACCACGAAGATCATCCGCTTCGCGACCGACACCGCGTGGTCGGCGTAGCGCTCGTAGAAGCGGCCCAGCAAGGTCACGTCGACCGCCGCGGCCACGCCGTGCGGCCACTCGCGGTCCATCAGGACCGTGAACAGGTGGCGGTGGATGTCGTCGACCTGGTCGTCGTCGGACTCGATCGTCTTCGCCGCTTCGACGTCCTTCGAGTGGATGACCGCCTCGACCTGGCGGGCCAGCTTGACCGCGACCTCGCCCATCTCGGTGAAGTACGGCTTCACGGCCTCGGGCAGCACCGGGTCGGGGTGCCGGCGGCGCGCGGCCTTCGCCACGTGCAGGGCCAGGTCGCCCATCCGCTCCAGGCTTTCGGCGGCGTGGATCGCCGCCAGCACCGTGCGCAGATCGGTGGCCACGGGCGCCTGCAGGGCCAGCAGGGCGTACGCCTGCTCCTCGCACTGGGCGCGGGCGTCGTCGACCTTCGCGTCGTCGCTGATCACCTGTTCGGCGAGACTGAGGTCGACCTCCAGGAGTGCCCGCGTGGCGCGCTCCATGGCGTCGGCGACCTGGACCGACATGGCGGCCAGGTGGTCGGCGAGCTGTTCGAGTTCGACATGGTAAGCCTCACGCATGGCCCAACCCTACGGCCAACCGTGACCAAACACCGCATCGTCGGGTGAACCGCACGTGAACCCGGTCTAACAATCCTCGCGGGTCAGCCCGTCGTGCCGGTCTTCTTGCTCGTCGTCGTCTTCGACGTGCTGGTCTTCGACTTCGACGTGCTCGTCGGCGGGGCCTGCTCGCTCGCCGGGATCGGCGCGTTCGGGTCCGGCAGCGGGGTGTTGTTGCGCAGCGCGTCGAAGAGGGCCTTCGTCTTGCTGCGGACGAGCACCTCGTTGCCGCGGCTGTTGGCGATGCCGACCGTCGGGACGGTGAGGAACGTGATCTTCGAGGAATCCAGGCCCTTCATCGACTGCGCCAGCGTCATCATCTGCTTGACGCCGAGGTTGTCGCCGAAGGTGGCCTTCGCGAACGCCGTGATGAAGTCGCTGAGCTTGCCGGGGTCGAGCACGACGTCCGACGACATGACCTTCTTCAGCAGTGCGCCGATGAACTCCTGCTGCCGCTTGATCCGGTCGTAGTCCGACTTCGCCACGTCGGCCTTGACGTGCCGCGCGCGCACGAAGTTCAGCGCCTGGTCGCCGGAGATCGTCACGTCACCGGTCTGCATCAGCACTTTGCCGAGGATCTCGTCGTCGATCGGGACGTCGGTGTGGACGGTGACCCCGTGCACGGCGTCGACCATTTCCTTGAAGCCGTTGAAGTCGATGCCGACGAAGTGGTTGATCCGCAGACCGGTGATCTGCTGGATCACCTTGGTCACGCAGGCCGGCCCGCCCACCGCGTACGCGGTGTTGAGCTTGGCGATCTTCTGCCGCGGCGAGACCTGGTCGGTGGTCTTGTTCTGCGCCGGGTCCCAGCGCTGGCAGTCGGGCCGGTCGATCTCGAGGTCGCGCGGGAACGACGTGACGACGACCCGCTTCCGGTCGGCCGGGATGTGCGCCACCATCACGGTGTCGCTTCGCGCACCGGGGTTGCTGTCGGCGGTGCCGACGCCTTCCTCCGCGGCCGCGCCGTCGCGGGTGTCGGAGCCGACCATCAGGAAGTTCTCGTCGTTCGCCTGCGCGTCGGCGTCCTGGATGTCGGAGGAGTTCTCGTCGAGCGCGGAGACCTGCGTGAACTTGGCGTCGAAGTAGGTCTGCGCACCCCAGGCCCCACCGATGCCGAGGAAGACGAGCCCGGCGACGACAGCCGCGGCGATCCGCCCGAACCGCACCGAGCGCTCGATCTTCCGCGCTTTCTTTTCCTGCAGCCGGGTTTGCTCGGCATCCACCTCTTCGGCCGCCGGCGTAGGAGCGACGACGCGCTGAAGGGCGGTACGCGTGCTCTCGATGAGCGAAGTGGGCGAGAGGCGCTCACGGCGTTCGCGGCGCTTCGCTTCTTCGGCTTCCATCTCGTCGTGGGCGGCGGAGAAGCGGGCGAGGGTGTGGTCGATCTTGCGGCGGTACTGGGTCGCCTCGTCGATCGCTTCCATCTCGTCGGTCATGGTGAGCGGATCGAGCTCGGCCCTCGCGGGGACGGCGCCCGGGCGCCGCTTGGGAGCATCAACGGCGGCTTCGGCACCGCTCTCGGCCACGGCTCGCCGCGGGGTGGGGCTGTCCGGTGTGGCGCCGGGGCGCCGGGGTCCGGCTTCGGTGCCGTCGGCTGCGCCGGCGCGGCGAGGTGCGGGCCCGTCGGCCGCGGGACGGCGGGCCGGGCGCTGCGGAGTGGCTCCCTCGGCGACTGCGCCTTCGGCTCGCCGGGCGGCGGGGCCACCAGTGGCGGCCGGCCGCTGCGGAGCGGCCGAATCGGGAGAGCTTTCGGCGCGCCGGGCGGCGGGGCCATCGGTTGCGCCGCGCCGCGAGGCGGCGGCGCCCGCGCGCTGGGCTGCTTCGGGAGAGCCTTCGGCGGTCCGGCGAGCGCCCGCACGTGGTGCCGCGTCGGGAGCGCTTTCAGCGGCCCGTCGGCCGCCTGCCGCGCGAGGCGCGGCGGCTTCGGGCGAGCTCTGGGGACCGGGGCGACCCTCTGCGGCTCGGCGGCCGGCGGCTTCGGGCGAGCTTTCCGGACCGGGGCGCCCTTCGGCGGCGCGGCGGGCGGCCGGGCGTGCGGCGGCTTCGGGTGAGCTTTCCGGGCCGGGGCGCCCTTCGGCGGCTCGGCGGGCGGCCGGGCGTGCGGCGGCTTCGGGTGAGCTTTCCGGACCGGGGCGCCCTTCGGCGGCCCGACGGGCGGCCGGGCGTGCGGCGGCTTCGGGCGAGCTTTCCGGGCCGGGGCGCCCTTCGGCGGCTCGGCGGGCGGCCGGGCGTGCGGCGGCTTCGGGCGAGCCTTCCGGCCCCGGGCGACCTTCGGCAGCGCGGCGGCCTGGGCGAGGCGCGGCTTCAGGCGACCCCTCCAGCCCCGGGCGACCCTCACCGGCTCGGCGGGTCGGCCGCGGTGCAACTCCCTCCGAGGAACCTTCAGCCCGTCCCTCGCCGGCACGCCGGGCGGGACCAGCCGTGGCCGGCCGCTGCGGTGCCGCTCCCTCACCCTCCGGAGCCGGCCGCCGCAACCGGCGCGGGGGCTGGGGTGCCGCCGCCGTCTGCTGGGGGCCTGGGTTGGCCGCCGGGGGCCTGCGCTGCAGCGGGGCCTCCGGGGCCGGTGCCGCCGCCGATGTCCGGCGGGGCTGGCGCGGCCTCGGGGGGCGCGATTGACGTGTCGCGTCCGTGGGTACTGGGTCTATGCCGGGGTCCGATGGCCTCGCAGGCTGCTCGGCCGCCCGGGCTCGGCGGCCCGGCTGCTCCTCGCGCGCCGGGAGCGGCCGGACTCCGGTGGACTTGGCGACGACGTCCGAGACGCTGATCCCGCCCTGGTCCTCCATCGACCGGCGTCTGCCGGTGCGGGGCCGCGCGGGACCGTCCGAACGGCGACCGGTTCCCGGGCTGTCGTGCTCGTCCGGCACTCGGTCTCCTTTCGCGCGATCGATGGCGGGGTCATGACTTGGCCGTCTTCCCCCGCGAGAGGTGATCGTTCCCCCGGAGGTTTTCGTTATCGTACGGATACCCCCCGTTCGTGACGACACCCTCCCGGAATTTTCTTCACCTTGAGTCGACGAACGGCCGCTGGCCGTCGACAAACGGGTGAGGGGTGCCCGCACCTTTCCGGGGTAACAAGAAGTTTGCGTTACTCAGAGTGGGTTATTAACCGCGTGCTTTGCGCGTCCTGATAGGCGACTTTGTTCCGTCCGGCCCGTTTCGCGGCGTAAAGCAGGTCGTCGGCGCTGCGCAGCTGGCGCTCGGGCACCGCCGGGCCCTCGTGGGCGAGGCCGGCGCTGATCGTCACGCGCAGTCCCGGCTGCAGTTCTGACCAGGGGTGACGGGCGACGCGCACGCGGGCGGCCTCGACGATCCGGACCGCGTGCCCGGCGTCGACACCCGGCAGCCACAGCACGAACTCCTCGCCGCCGTAGCGGGCGCAGAAGCCCTCCGGCGGCAGCTCCTCCTGGAGCAGGTCGGCCACCCGGCGGAGGACGCGGTCGCCGACGAGGTGACCGTACGTGTCGTTCACGCGCTTGAAGCGGTCCAGATCGACGAGCGCGATGGCCAGCGGGCCGGGCTGCCGATCGGCGAACGGTCCGTACAGGCGCTCGTCGAGGTAGCGGCGGTTGTAGCTCGACGTCAGCGCGTCGCGCAGGCTGCCGTCGCGCGCGATGTCCAGCGCGGAGCGGAGGTGCTGGTAGGCGCGCCGCCAGTCGCCTTGGGTGGCGAAGAGCGTCGCGACGGCCTCGTGGAGGCGCAGCAGGTCCGGCGCCTGCGGGCTTCGGCGCAGCACGCCTTCGTCCCCGGCGACCATGCCCACCTCCACCACGCATTGGTTGTCGTCGTAGCGGAGGCCGCGCTTGAGGTGTGTGTGCGGACGAAGGTGAATTTCGCTCAAACGGGACTACGGCGGTGACGCTCCGAAGTCACGACGTCAGAGTCCGGAAAACGGCTCGATCCCCTTGAGCTGCGCGAACTGGTCCTTGGCCCAGTAACTCACATTAGCCGTCTCGTCGTTCAGTAGCTCTTGGTAGTCGCGCCACGGAACCCAGCGCCACTCGCCGACCTCGGCCGGGTTCGGCTCGGGGTCGGCGTCGGCCCAGGCGGCGAAGACCGGGCAGAACTCGTTCTCGACGATCCCCTGGAACGGCGGCGTGCGGTACCGGTACTTCGGCAGCACGCAGTGCAGGCCGGACAGCGACGGCAGCCCGATTTCGTAGCCCGCGCGCCGGCGGACGGCGTCTTCGAGGGACTCGCCCGGTGCCGGGTGGCCGCACACGCTGTTGGTCCAGACCCCCGGCCAGACCTTCTTGTGCAGCGCGCGCTGGGTGATCAGCAGGGCGTTGTCGCTGCGTCGCAGGACGTAGCAGGAGAAGGCCAGGTGCAACCGGGTGTGTTCGTGGTGGCTGGCCAGCTTCGGGCCGGTTTCGCCGGTGGGCACGCCGTCTTCGGTGACGAAGACGACCTGCTCGGTCTCGGGTTCGGTCGCGATGTCCACAGCCCCAGTGAACACGACCGCCGGGCGGTCCTCGTACCGCGATGCGGGTGGGTTACCGGTGGTCCGCCCGGCCGGGTGACGGACGGTTACCGCGCGTCGAGGTGCTCGACGATGAGCGTCGTGACGGCCTCGGGTGCCTCCTCGGGCGCCCAGTGCGTGACGTCTTCGAGCATTTCGAAGCGGTAGGGCCCGGTGACCCAGTTCGCGGTGTCGAGCGCGGCGACCGAGCCGAACGAGACGTCCTCGGTGCTCCAGACGTACAGCGTCGGCACGGAGATCTTGCCGATCTTCCCACCGGGCCGGCCGGCGCGGTACCAGTTGAGGGCCGCGGTGAGCGCGCCCGGCTCGGACAGCCGCTGCACGTAGTCGTCGACCTTCGACGGCGGCAGCCGCCGCTCGAACATCTCCCGCAGCGCGCGGCCGTCGTTCTCCAGCATCCGCCGCTCGGTGACGCGGGTCTGGCGCCACTCGGTCATGTATCGCGTCCGCAGGTGCTGGTCCTCGTCGGTCTTCATGGCGTTGGCGAGCGCGGCCGGGTGCGGCGTGGAGACGACGGTGAGGCTGCGCAGCCGTTCGGGGTGCGCGTCGGCGGTCCACCAGGCGACGGCGCCGCCCCAGTCGTGCCCGACGAGGTCGAACTGCTTCCAGCCGAGCTGTTCGGTGATCGTGACGACGTCCCCGACGAGGTGGTCGATGGAGTAGTCGGTGGCCGCCTCGGGCCGCACATCGGGCGAGTAGCCCCGCTGATCGGGCGCGACGGCCCGGTAGCCGAGCACCCCGAGCGTGGCAACCTGGTGCTCCCACTCGACGGCGGCCTCGGGGAAGCCGTGCAGCAGCAACACGGGCCGCCCGTCCTCAGGCCCGGCGGCGATGGCGTCGAAGGAACCGGCCTCGGTGGGGATGCTGATGTGGTCGATCACGAGGCCGAATCTACTTCGCGCGGTTGAACGTCCGGTGTCAGGCCGTCAGCGTCGTTCGACCGTGCTGCCCGGACCCAGGAGGTCCGCGCCGGCCAGCCGGGTGTCGTCGGTCACGCGGACCGTGAGACCGGGTTTGCCGGCGAGCGGCGTGAGGTCGACTTCGGGGACGTCGACGAGTTGCAGCGTGCGCAACTCGGACAGCGCGCCGAGCGGCCCCAGGTCCACCGGAGGACAGCTTCGCAGCCGGATGTCGGTCAGGCTCGCGGCCCACCGCGTGAGAGCCGAGATGTCCCGAAGCTCTGCGCAGGAGTCGAAGCTCAGCGTTCGCGGTGCGGCCAGGAAGGACACCGAAGTCAGGTCCGTGAGGTGGTCGACTTGGTACAGGGCCAGCGAAGGCAGGTAGCCCAGCGGAGTCAGCTCGGCCAGTGGCCGGGGGTCCTCGACCCAGCTCAGCTGCAGGTGTTCCAGGTGCCGGAGCCGCGCGAACCGTGACCACCCGTGGGTCTCGACGTCGGAGATGAAGGTGGTCAGGCCCGGGATGTCCGCGAGCGGGCCGATGTCGACGGACCGCGGCAGCGGGTTCCCCATCAAGGTGATGCGGTCCAGTGCGGTTCCGGCCAGCGAACGCAGGTCGAAGCCGGCGAGGTCGCCGATGCCCAGGCTCCGGAGCCGGGGCAGCTTCCGGACGAAGCCGAGGTCTCCGTGGCCGGACTCGAACCAGCAGTCGAGCTTTTCCAGGTACCGCAGGTGTTCCAGGCCTTCGAGCAGCGCGGGGTCCGTCACGCGCAGGTAGCCGTCCGGCAGCACGGCATCGGCCAGCACGCTCTCGGCGTACTCGGCCGGGTCGAACCGATCCCGGGCCGAAACCAGTTCCTTCACCACGGCGGGATTCGACCGTCCGCCGTAGCGGGTCAGCAGCTCCAGTGCGCCCTGGCCGCCGATCAGCCCGATCGCGCGGACGGTCGCCGCGGCGGTCTCGGGCTCCGTGGGGTCGCATTCGGCGAGGAGGTCGAGCACGAACTCGCCCGCTTTCCCGAGGATTTCGGCGCTGGTCTTGTTCTTGGGCGGGATCAAGGTCGCGGTCCGTCGGTGGATCTCCGCGCGCAACCGGTCGGGCAGCTCGGGCGAAGTTTCCAGGCACGCCAACGCCACCAGGCCGAGATGGGTGATCCGGCGGTCGAGGATGCCCTGAATCAGCTTTTCCCGCTGCGCCGGGTACGCGTGACCGGCCGCCATGACGACGACCTCGCGCCATTCGTCCCGGTCGGCGTTCGCGACCAGGACGCCGATGTCGTCTTCTTCGACCGCCGCCTTGGCGGCGAGGTACTCGCCGAAGGTCCGGTGGACGAAGTCGATCCTCCCCGGCACCGGCTCCCGCAGCACGCCGCCACGATCGAGCAGGTGCCGGAACACCTTGTGCGGGCCCGCGTCGATCTGGCCCATCGACGCCAGCTTCGCGGCGATTCGGGTTTCCGCGTCTTCGGCGGAGATGTCCGCGTGCCCGTTGCGGACCAGCCAGTACGCCAGGTGCCGCAGCAGCACGAGCTTTTCGGTGAGCGACAGCCGGACGTCGGATTCGATCCGCCGTTCGAGGTCACGGCTGTCGAGCAGCATCCGCAGCGCGACGTCGTACAGTTCCATCCGGTTGTCCGGTAGCCGCCCGTTGCCTTCGTGGTGCAACGCGCACAACAGCGCGCACAGCAACGGGTTCTCGGCCAGCCGCCGCAGGGCACTTCGCGCGCCGATGGCCGTCACCAGTGCGTCGCGGCGCTCGTCCAGATCCTCGCCCATCGCCGTGTGCCAGCGGGTGACGAACGTCCGGACGTCGCGCGGGGTCATCGGCTGCAGCCGCACCTCGGTGAAGTCCTCGGCGGAGAGCCAGCCCGGGCCCACCGCGGCCGGCCGGGTCGTGACGACGTACCGGGCGCGCGGGAACGTCTCGATCAGTTCGCCGAGCCATTCCCGCACCTCCGGGCGACGCTCCTCGGGCAGTTCGTCGATCCCGTCCACGAGCACGACGGCCCGGCCCTGACGCAGCCGCCGGTGCACCCAGCCCTTGGGCATCTCGTCGGCGATGTGCCGGCCGACGTCGTCGAGGAACCGCTCCGGCGCCGGCAACGAAGACCAGCTGAACTGGCGCAACCGCACCAGGAACGGCGTGAGGTCGTCCCAGCCGTCGACGGCCCGCAGCTCCCGGTTCGCGCACTGGACGGCCAGCCACTGCAGCATGGTCGTCTTGCCCGAGCCCGCTTCGCCTCGGAGCAGGATCCGCCGGGTCCGCGGGAGGACGTGCTCGATCCGGTCTCCCGGGACGTCGTCCTGGTCGGTGCTGACGGTGAGGCTGAGGTAGGCGACAGACAGCGGGTACAGCCGGGTCGCCTCGGTCAGGCCCGCGCCGAACAGGGCCATCCGGTCCAGCGTGGTCACGACCTGGCGGCGGAAGTCCGCGGCGAAGTCGTCCGGGTGACGGCGTTCGGGCAACGCGGCCAAGACGTTCCGGACCGTCTCGAGGATTTCGGTCTCCCGGCGCAGGACCTCGACGAGCGCGCCGGGCTGGAAGCGGGGCAGGGTGCTGGTCACCTGCACCACGTAGGCGCAGCACTCGCGGAGAACGCGCTGGTAGAGCTCGGTTCCGTTGGCCGGTAGGAGGTTGGTGACGCCGGGGACGGTGCGGAGCAGGTAGCGGTAGAGGAACGTCGCGTCCAGGTCGGTCGCGAACAGGTCGTCGTCGGTCAGGGCGGCGCGGTCGAACGTCTCGCGGACCGCGTTCACCGCGGCCGCCCGTTCGTTCTCCGGCAACGAGCGGAACTCGACGTCGATGAACGGCAGCAGCCGGTCGGCGACCCGGGATTCCAGGTTGGTGAACAGCAGCTGGAGCTTGCGGCGGTCGTTCAAGCCCGTCAGCTGCTTCTCGAGCAGGTCGAGCGCCTTGGCTGAAGCGTCGGCCGCGATCGGGCGGTCGCCGAGCCAGATCTTTGCGGCGGCCTTCACCACCGCTGTCGTCAACGCGATCGCCGAGGCTTCGAGACTCACCGAGCCAACGTTAGCCCAGCACTTCCTCCGTGGTGACCACTTTCACCAGCGGGCCGTACAGCCGCATGATGTCCAGGGCCTTCGCGTGGCTCTCGTCGTCCACTCCCGCGCACGCGTCGGACACCACCGTTACCGACACTCCCGCGTCCGCTGCCGCCAACGCCGTCGACAGCACGCAGCAGTCCGTCGACACTCCCGCCAGCACCAGGCGCGCGCCGCCTACTCGGGTGGCCATGCGGGCCGTCCACTTGCCGAATGTTGTCGCGTCCACTGTGGACTGTGGCTGGAACTCGGGGATCACTTGGTAGAGCGGGTCGTCCGGGGGGCGCAGCGCGAACGGCCACTGCTCGTAGTACTGCTTCCACGCCCCTTCCGGGCGCGCCGGCGCGATGAACCTCGTGAACACGACGTCGTTGCCGAAGGCCGTCACCAGGCGGTGGATCCGCGGGAGTATCTCGGCGAAGCGCGGGGTGAACCATTCGCTCGCCGGGGTGGCGAAGACGTTCTGCAGGTCGATGACCGCCAGGACCGATCTCACGCCGCCTCCTGCGCGCGGATGCGTTGCCGCGTCGACAAAGTCACCACGAAACCGAGCGCCAGCGCCACCAGCACGCCGAGGTTCGCGTACGCCCACGAGCCGTCGCGGCCGCCCAGGCCGAACGGTTCCAGGAGGTAGCCCTGCCACTTCAGCCAGTCCGCGGCCGAGTTCGTCACCAGGCCCCAGCCCAGCGCCGTCGCCACCAGCACCAGCGCGATCGGCCCGAGCCGGACGTCGCCGTAGCGGCCGGCCGGTTCGAAGAGGTCGCGCTCGGCGTAGTCGCGCCGGCGCAGCAGGACGTCGGCGAGCATCACGCCGCACCACGCCGCGACCGGGACGCCCAGCGTCACCAGGAAACCCTGGAACTGGCCGAGGAATTCGCCGCCGAAGAAGACGATGTAGACCGTGCCCGCCACCATGATCACGCCGTCGACGAACGCCGCCACCGGGCGCGGCACGCGCAACCCCGCCGAGAGCAGCGCCAGCCCCGACGAATAGATGTCCAGCACCGCGCCGCCGACCAGGCCGAGCACCGCGACGATCGCGAACGGCACCAGGAACCACAGCGGCAGCAACGTCGTCAACGCGCCGATCGGGTCGGCCGCGACGGCCTTGTTCAGGTCCGGCGACGAGCCGGCCAGCAGCAGCCCGAACACCAGCAGCACCAGCGGGGCCGCCGACGCGCCGAACGTCGTCCAGCCGACCACGCCCCGGCCCGACGACGACCGCGGCAGGTAGCGCGAGTAGTCCGCGGCCGCGTTGACCCAGCCGAGGCCGAAGCCGGTCATCAGGAACACCAGCGCGCCGACCCACTGCTGCGCCGAGCCGGACGGCAGCGCGCTGACGGCGTCCCAGTGCACGTCACCGGCCACGAGGACCACGTAGACCACCGTGAGCACACCCGTGATCCAGGTGATCCACGTCTGCAGCTTCATGATCGCGTCGAAGCCGAGCACGCCGGCGGCGACCGTCAGCGCGGCGACCACGACCAGCGCGATCACCTTCGTCGCGGTCCCGCCGCCCCAGCCGAGGCGCTCGAAGACCGTCGACGTCGCCAGCGTCGCCAACGCCGTCAGCACGGTTTCCCAGCCGACCGTCAGCAGCCACGAGATCGCCGACGGCAGCCGGTTGCCGCGGACGCCGAACGCCGCGCGCGAGAGCAGCATCGTCGGCGCCGAGCCGCGCTTGCCGGCGATCGCGATGAACCCGCACAGCAGGAACGAGAACAGGATGCCGACGACGCCGGCGACCAGCGCCTGCCAGAACGAGATGCCGAAGCCGAGCGTGAACGAGCCGTAGCTCAGCCCCAGCACCGACACGTTCGCGCCGAACCAGGGCCAGAACAGCTGGCGCGGACGGCCCCGGCGCTCGGCGTCGTCGATCACGTCGAGGCCGTTGGTCTCCACCTTCAGCCCGCGGGTTTCGGAACCGCTCATCTCGTGGCCTCCACCAGCTCGTCGATCTCCGCCCGGCGCGGTGCCGTCGCCGGGCCGCGGCGGGTCACCGAAAGCGCTGCCGCCGCGTTGGCGCGCACGGCGGCGTCGAGGAGGGTACTGCCGCGCAGCAGCTCCGCGGCCAGTACGCCGCAGTGCGTGTCGCCGGCGCCGTTGGTGTCCACCGCGTCCACGGGGAAGCCCGGCACGTCGGTGACGCGGCCGTGCTCGTGGACGCGGCAGCCCTTCGCGCCGTCGCGGACGATGGCCACCTCCGGCAGCTCGCCGAGCACCTCGGCTTCGCGCGCGTTGCAGCTCAATATGTCTACAAAGGACAGTAAGTCGTGAAGGTCTCCGGGGGTGAGGTCACCGGCCAGCGGGCCGGGATCGAAAAGGGTTCTCGAGCCGGAAGTGTGGGGAAGCCACTCGGCGAGAGCCCTGCGATTGCTCCTATGCAACCAACTGTAGCCGGATACGTACACGACGTCGTCACTCGTTGGGAGGATGTTGGCGAGCGCCGCGGGCGTCAGCCGTCCTTCCGCGCCGGTGCCGGTCGCGAAGGTGCGTTCGCCGCTCGCGTCGACCAGCGCGACGACGACACCGGTGTCCAGCTCCGGCGTCGGTTCGTGGGCCAGTTCGATGCCCTCGGACGTCAGAGCGGCACGTACGAGATCACCGAAGGCGCCGGTGCCGTGGCTACCCGCGTAGAGCACGGGCGCACCCGAACGCGCGGCCGCGGCCATGACGTTGAAACCGCCGCCGGGCAACAGGTTCGTCGACGACGCCATGACGTCGCCACCCGGCGGAGGCAAGGCCGGCACCGCCATGACGAGGTCGAGGACGACCTGCCCGGTGTGCACCAGCCGCCCGGTCATCGGCGGCGCAGCTTGAGGAGCTCGTCGACCAGCGGGCGGAATTCGAGGCGGTTGACGGCCAGGACCGTCTCGACGACGTCGGGGCGGAAGACGCCGACGCCGTGCGCGGCGCCGAGCATCGCCCCGCAGATCGCGGCGACCGTGTCGGTGTCGCCGCCCAGTCCGGCGGCCAGCCGCAAGGCCGCGGGCGGGTCGTCGCCCATGGCCTCGGCCAGCGCGAACGCGGCCACGACGGACTCCTGCGACGCGACGGACGTGCCGATGACCCGGGCGACCGCGTCGGCGACGGCGTCCGGCGCCATGCCCCGCACCCAGCCGCGGGCCCAGCGGATCCGCGCGGCGATCTCCCCGCCGGGCGCCCAGTGGCCGCGCTCCCCGCCGACAACGGCGGCGCGCTCACCCGCGTCGAGCGCTTCGGGCAGGCTCGCGCCGTCGACCCCGGCGGACACGGCGGCCGCGACCGCGGCGGCGGCCGCGATGCCGAGACTGGTGTTGTGCGTGACGCGCGCGGTCGCGACGACGGCGTCGACCAGCCGGTGCAGGTCCTCGGAAGGCGTGGCGATGCCGACCGGTGTGACGCGCATGGCGGCGCCGTTGGTCGTGCCCGTGCGGCCGGCTTCGTCGGCCGGGACACCGTCCTGCAGCCGGGAAAGCGCGCGTTTCGTCGACGGGCCGAGCAGGTCGGCGGAGCCGCGGCGGACCATGTCCGCTTCCCAGATGAGCAGGGCGTCGGCGAAGACGTGCGGCTCGACGGTGCCGCGGCCGTCGATGAGCAGTCGGGCCAGCAGGACGGCTTGTTCGGTGTCGTCGGTGACCGAGCCGGCGGGCATGGACGGCGCGACCGGCTGTTCGGCGACGGCGGTCAGCAGGCCGGTGACGGGCCCGTAGGCGGCGGCGATTGCGGCGCGGGACATGGACTGCGTCGGCATGCCGAGCGCGTCGCCGACGGCCAGGCCGGTGAACGCGCCGAGCGCCCGGTCCCGCACGTTCACCGGTGTCCGAAGGTGAGGTGGAACTGGAAGCGGTCGGGGTCCAGCAGGCTGACGACGCGTTCGACGAGCCGGCCTTCGACGTCGACCGAGGTCCGCTCGGCGCGGAGGAAGAGCTCGCCGATGCTGCGGCCGAGGAGCCCGGCGGCGCAGGCGTCGAGGCGTTCGGTGCTGATCCACTGGTCGCCGCCGACGGAGATCCGCCCGGCGGCTTCGAGGGTCTTGGTGAGGGAGCCGTCGCGGAGGCCGGTTTCGGGGAGGTCCGCGAGCAGGCCAGTGGCGGGGACGGTGGCGGTTTCGAGCGAGACGCCCCGGTCGCGCTCCCGCCGCAGCCGCCGGACGGCGACGTAGGCCGTCTCGCCGAATTCTTCTTCGAGGGCTTGGTCTTCGACGGCCTCGATGCCGAGGAGTTCGGTGGTGACGGGCGCACCGGCGTCGGCGAGGGCGCGGGCCCAGCCGATCCGCTGGTCGAGCTGGACGCCGTCGAAGGTGACGAACGAGCCGACGCCGGCCTGGGTGGAGATGAGCTCGAGCTGCTGGAGCTCGGAGAGGGCGCTGCGGACGGTGCCGCGGCTGACCTGGTACTGCAGGGCGAGCTGGTTCTCGCCGGGGAGCCGTTCGCCGTGGGCGAGCCGGCCCGAGCGGATCAGGTCGGAGAGGTCACCGACGAGCCGCTGCCGCTTGCTGTACATGTACACACCTGTACACCCCCGGGTTGTCGCAGGTCAAGCGGCGACCAGGTGCTTCACGTCGGCCTCGATCATCTTGCCGGCCTGCTCGGCGGTCTTCCCGCCGATGACCATGATGACCGCGAAGGTGCCCACGAAGATGACGGTGCTCAGCCACACCATGGTTTCGATGGGCAGCGTGAAGGCGCCGATCACCCGGGCGGCGGACTCGAGCACGAACCCGATCCCCCAGATGACACAGGTGCGGCGCATGAGCGCCTCGAACTTCGGCGTGCCGGCGAGACGGTCCCAGGCGGCTTCGTTCTCGGCCTTGCCGCGGGTGAGGAACGGCTGGATCGTCTTGGTCATGATCGGCGTCGCGGTGAAGGCGGAGGCGAGGATGACGAGCCCGGTGATGCCGCTGCCGAGCGAGTCCTTGGCGATCATCATCCGGGCATCGCCGGAGACGAAGGTCAGCAGCATGCCGACGACGTTCGTGACGAGGACGACCAGCGCGAGGCCGTTGAGGGTGCGGTGCTTGGCGAACTGCTGGAGCGTCCGCGCGAGCGGGACGACGCCGCTGAGGGCGAGGCTCAGGAAGACGCTGACGCCGAGGGCGTGGAGCCCGTAGTAGACACCGATCGGGACGGCGATGTCGATGGCGAGGGACTTGAGCGGGGATCCGTTGTTCGTCATGGGAAAAGCTTGTCGCGGCAGGGGGTGCGGAACGGATGCCGTCCGCCACGACTTCGGCCTGACAGATGTCACGGCTGCGTCGTCGGGTCCGCATGGGAACCTTCTTGCGCGGTTTGCAGACCCTCGCCGTCTTCCTCTCCGCCGTCACCGCCGGCCTGTTGCTCACCTACAAGGCCGGGCACCCTCTGCACAGCGCCGCGGCGTACACCGTGTTCGGCGTGGCGGTCGTGCAGGTGATCGCGGCTCTCCTGGCTTGGAAGCCGGGCGGTGGCTCGCCACGGGAGATCTGGTTCGCCCTGGGGTTCCTCGCGCTCGTGCTGGCGCAGGTCTTCCTCGGCATCGCGCACGTCAAAGCCGTGCACGTGCCGCTCGGGGTGCTGCTCTTCGGGGTGAGCCTCAGCCGCCTGAGTGCATGTCTTCCGCCTCGGGGACGCAGTCGTCGTCCGGGTCGTCCAGCCAGCCGTGTGGCAGCGTGACCTTGCCCGGTGACCCCTGGCGTCCTCGGGGGCCGTCGGCGTTGTCCGGGAATGGGGCCTCGTGGTCGAGGCGGCCGATGAGGTCGTCGAGCTCCGACAGGCCGGACACCATCGCGAAGCCGCGGCGCAGCTCGGACCCGACCGGGAAGTTCATGAAGTACCAGGCCATGTGCTTGCGCAGGTCGCGCAGGGCCTTGGCCTCGCCGTCGTGCTGGATCAAGAGCTCGGCGTGGCGGCGCAGCACGCGTGCGACTTCGCCGAGGTTCGGCGGGGTCGGCAACGGGCGCCCGGCGAAGGCCGCTTCCAGCTCGCCGAACAGCCACGGCCGGCCGAGGCAGCCGCGGCCGACGACGACGCCGTCGCAGCCCGTCTCCTCGACCATGCGCAGGGCGTCGGCAGCGGAGAAGATGTCGCCGTTGCCCAGCACCGGGATGCTCGTGACGGCTTCCTTCAGCGCCGCGATCTTCGTCCAGTCGGCCTGGCCGGAGTAGCGCTGCGCGGCCGTGCGCGAGTGGAGGCTGACCGCCGCCGCGCCCTCGGCTTCGGCGATGCGGCCGGCGTCGAGGAACGTGTGGTGGTCGTCGTCGATGCCGATGCGGAACTTGACCGTGAACGGGACGTCACCGGCCGCGCGGACGGACTCCCGCACGATCGCCTCGAACAGCTTCCGCTTGAACGGCAGCGCCGCCCCGCCGCCCTTGCGCGTCACCTTCGCTACCGGGCAGCCGAAGTTGGAGTCGACGTGGTCGGCGAGGCCCTCGCCGACGATGATCCGGACCGCTTCGGCCATGGTCTTGGGGTCGACGCCGTAGAGCTGCATGGACCGGGGCTTTTCGTCCGCCCCGAAGGTCATCATGTGCATGGTCCCGGGGTGCCGTTCGACGACGGCCCGCGCGGTGATCATCTCGCACACATAGATGCCGGCGCCGTACTCGGCGCACAGCTGCCGGAAGGCGACGTTGGTGATGCCGGCCATCGGAGCGAGCACCACCGGGGGATCGACCTGGTAGGGGCCGATCCTCAGGGCGGGTTTGCTCAGGGTGGCGGTCACGTCCTCCATTGTCGCCTGTGGTGTCGATCACTGGCGACTGGGCCACGTCAGAGGGGCTTGCCGACCCTCTCGTTCAGTGGTGGCGACGCCGGCACCGGCGCGTTGTCGGTCGGCCACGTCCGCAGCCATGCGGTCGCGTCGACCTCCTTAGCGCGTACCCGGACCCGCTGGTAGTCGGCGGGATCGAGGCCGTAGTAGCCGTGGCGGATCACGCCTTGGTAGATCACGTCCGACACGATGAGGACGACGTCCGACTCGGTTGACGCCCGCAGCCGCGCATAGGCGGCTTCCGCGTCCACCAGCCGGCAAGCCAAGTTGAGATCGGTGCCGAACCAGCCCGTGGCGTCCTGGATCAGCTCACCCGCGTGGACGGCGACGCGGAGACGAACCCGGTTGCCGGCGGGATCGGCATTCGCCGCGTGGATCGTCCGGGCGAGTCGTGGAAGCAGCAGGTCGAGCAGGTCCGCCTTCGAGATGGTCGGCGGGACCACCATGAGCATGCCGTCACCGCGGTGGTGAATGGCCAGGCTCGCTTGGGTCAGTCCGATCGTCCGGATGGCGGCGTTCATCGATTTGTTCAGGATCGCTCGGGCCTGGAGTTGACCGCGATTGTTCAGCTCGCCGTAGCCCGCCATGTCCACTACCAGGATCGAGTGGTGCATCGGCCCCGGAGAGCGCCGTTGCCGCGGTGCCGGCGTCGAACGTGAATTCGTTCCTCGAAGGTTCATCACGACTGGCCACCGAATCGTGTGCGGAAGGCAAAGCTCGCCCGCGTCGCGTGACACGCCGGTGTAGCATCCGGCCACAACCTCGAGGTACTTCTGCCGGGAGTGCCGGCGTAGTCGATGAACGCATTCCCGGCGTCGGGCGGCGAAGGGGGCGGCATGGCGATCACTCCATCTCGGATCGGGACCTGCCCAGTCTGGTGCCGTGGCGGTCACGAGTGAACGTCGAGATCCGTCCGGATCCGCCGAGTTCCGGCCCGGCCGCCGGATCGCGTCCGGATCCGTCGGAGAAACGTCGAGGACTGTCGAGTTGTCGATCAGTGAAGGTGCGCGTCGAACCATGAACCCGGCAATGCAGTCCCCGGACGACAAGAGCTATGTCGCGGCTCTGAGGGCGCTGATCGGTCCCGGACTGTACGCGGCGGACCTGGAGAATTCGCCGCTGATCGACCTTCCGGTCGTGCATCTGCTGGCCGGAACGGATTCGACACCGAATGCCAAGGCGCGTTGCTTCATCGAGCTTTTCGAGGGCGTGGTCACCGGGCAACTGGTCAAGAACGATCGTACGGCCGCAGAGATGCTGTTTGCATTGGACAATTGGGCAGGTGTCCCCGCTCGAGACAGGCGGGTCGAGGTCGCCAGATTGCGCGATCCGAACTGGACTTGGGAGAGCAGTTACCGGAAGGAACCGCTCGAACGGGATCTCACCATGATATTCCGCGCACTTGTCCGAGGGGGTGCTGAGGCCAAGCCCGCACGCGGCGGCATTGACTCGGGTCAAACCCGCAACGCAGGTGAAGCGCTGCTGGAACAGTCGGATTTCACGCCGGTCAGCTACACCACAAAATTCGCCATGCCTGATGTGCCGAGGTTCTGGAACGACCTCTGCCTGACTGCGAAGCGCAGGTTCTACCTGGTCGGCGGGACGAACAAGTCGTGGTTCGGGAAGAGCAGTGAGCAGTCGCACGAACTGGGGCAGGCGATAACTCGAATTCTGCTCGGCGGCGGCACGGTGAAAATCGTGTCCAGGGGCGACGCGGTCGTTGTTGCTCAGACGAAGCACTTCTTCGATCGGTTCGTCTTCGATCCGGCGCGTCGAGACGGGCAGCAGGCGAGCCTGCAAACGGCCATCGATGACCAAAGGCTTGTCTACGTCACGGTCGTGCACTCGAACTATGATGCGGTGATCTCCGATGACCGGATTGTTCTGCTTCCCATTCCCAACACGCCGAGCTTCCGAAATGAGGCGCTGGTGCTGGAATGGAAGCTGGAGAGCGGGTACCATCCTTTCATGAACTACCTGGCGGACATCGACCGGACGATTTCCCAGGCTGACCCGGTCGGTTTAGATGCTCGGGTGGCCAACGGATAGGCGACGTGGTCATGAGCAGAGCCCTCTCGGCCGATGTTGCCCAGGCGCTGTGCCGGCTCGGGCTGCATCCGCGCGATCTGGTGCTCTACGTGACCTCGGCATGCAACCTGCGGTGCCGCCACTGCTACGTGGGAACAGACCTGCTGAACGCCGAGGAGAGCTATGACGCGGCGGACGTGGTCGCGTTCGCCGCGAGTTTTCCTCGGCTGCGACGGGTGACCGTTCTCGGCGGGGAGCCGTTGCTGCACGAGCGGATCAACGAGATCCTCACCGGGTTGGTCGCGCTCACGATCGAAGAACTGCGGGTGACGACCAACCTGACCGGCTTTTTCAACCTCGACCGGGGCCGGTTCCGGCCGGAGGATCTGCTCGTGGCGGTCAGCCTGGACGGTCACGACGCCGCCACTCATGATGCCGTTCGCGGTCGTCGCCGCTTCGAACGCACGTGTGCGAACATCGCCGAACTGGTCGAAGCGGGATGGCGAGTCGAGGTCACGCACACCGTGATGCGGCACAACGTCGACCACCTGCGTCACCTGATCGAGCTTTGCCGTCGGCTCGGGGTGGGGTTGCTCAACCTGCATCTGATGTCGAACATGGGCAACGCACTTCAGAACCCGGATCTCGTCGTTCCGGCCGAACGGTGGCTCGAAGCCCGTCGGATGCTGGAAGGTCTGAGCGATCCGCACGGCGGGTTGAGAATCCGCTACCCGCCGCTTTTCGTCACCGATGCCGAATACCGGAGAATGCTCGCCTCCGGTGAGTACCACCCGCACGCGGCCGGCAGTTACTACGCGGATGGCGACCGAGTCGTGCTGTACCCCGACGGCCGTGTCTACATCTCTTCCGAGGCGTTCGGTACCGAGGCCCACATCGGCTGGATCGTGGACGGTCAGTTCCACGAAAACGTGTCGCCGAGCAGCGAACTCGCCCTTTTGTCGAGCGACCCTCAGCTCAGCATCGCCGAGGTGACGAAGGAACGTGCCGGCAGTGCCGAGCAGCCCAGAGTTCTCTCTGTGTCGTTCAAACGCACGATCTTCGCGTAGCCGTGACCTCGGTCAAGCGACGAGGTCGTCCCAGCGGACCAGGACCGCCGTGGCCAGGACGCCGGCCGCGATGATCTTGATCAGGACCGCTCCCGTGGTCAGCCCGCTCACCGATGCGAAGTCCAGCAGCACGCTCGCCACGAACGCCGCTGCCAGCACCTTCGCGCCCCAGCGCCGCTTGAAGCCCAGCGCGACCACCGCGGCCAGCTGGATCGCCGTCGCGAACACCGAGAGCACGAACCACGGCGAGGGGTCGGGGTCGCTCGTCAGCACCCTGACCTCGGCGACCAGGAGCACCAGCGTGCCCAGGCCGAAGACGGCCAGCATCACCGGCAGGAAGACCCGGCCGGCTCCGACGGGGGTGGCGCGATCGGGCACACGGCGACGGGGCACGGCGACCCTCCGCTCGACTCGGGAACCTCCACCGTGCCCGACCGCGCGGCGGGCACCCACCGTGCTTTTGCCGACATAGGGTTCGCCGTATGACCGACAAGCCCCTGCGCTGGGGAATCATGGGGACCGGCGGCATCGCCGGGGCCTTCGCGGAAGACCTGAAGCTGACGGACTCCGGCGTCGTCGCGGCCGTCGGTTCGCGCACGGCCGAGAGCGCCGAGCGGTTCGCGGACGCCCGGGGCGTTCCGACCCGCCACGGCAGCTACGAAGCCCTCGCGAACGACCCGGACGTAGACGTCGTCTACGTCGCCACGCCGCACCCCATGCACCACGGCAACGCGCGCCTCGCCCTCGAAGCCGGCAAGCCCGTGCTCGTCGAGAAGCCGTTCACCATGAACGCCGAAGAGGCGCGAGACCTCGTCGCGCTGGCGAAGGAACGCGACCTGTTCCTCATGGAAGCGATGTGGACGCGCTTCCTGCCGCACGTCCGGCACATCCGCGAGCTGCTGCCGAGCCTCGGCGACGTCGTCACGGTCTCCGCCGACCACGGGCAGTGGTTCGCCGAAGACTCCGAGTTCCGGCTCTTCGCGCCCGAACTCGGCGGTGGCGCCCTGCTCGACCTGGGGATCTACCCCGTCTCCTTCGCCTCGATGGTCCTCGGCGAGCCCGACCGCGTCGCTGCCATGGCGACCCCCGCCTTCACCGGCGTCGACGCGCAGATGTCGATGCTGTTCGGCTACCCGGGCGGCGCACAGGCCGTGCTGAACTGCACGTTGAGCGCCGTTTCGCCGACCACCGCGGTCATCGTCGGCACGGACGCGCGCATCGAGGTCGACGGGCCCTTCTACGCTCCCGCGTCCTTCACACTCATCCCGCGCGAAGGCGAGCGGGTCCGGTACGAGTACGTCGACGAGGGCCGTGGCCTGCGGCATCAGGCCGACGAAGTCGCGCGGCGGCTGGCGGCCGGCGAGACCGAGAGCCCGCTCATGCCGCTCGCCGAGACCGTTTCGATCATGACGATCATGGACCGGGTACTCAGCGCGGTTGAGTAGTGCTACGGATCCGCTGGTGGGCCGTTGTGGGCGACTCTGTCCGGTATGACCACCGAAGCAGATGTGCTCCTCCGGCTCGCCGGCGAGATCGACGACTTGGGGCGTCGTCTCGCCGTGGTGGGCTCCGAACTCCGTTCCGTGCGCGCCGAGCAGCCGAAAGCTGCTGAGCAGCCGAAAGCCGCCGAGCAGCCGCAGCAGGCCGTGCCGCCCCAGCCGCAACCCCAGCCCTGGCCCCAGCCGCCGCCGCAGATGCCGCCGCCGTGGCCGCAGAACCCCTGGCAGCCGCCTCGGCAGCACTACGTCCCGCCGCCGTCGCCCTACCCGCCGCCTCCGCCGCGCCCGACGCTCGGCGAAAAGCTCGGCAAGGAAGGCGCCGGCAGCCGCGTCCTGGCCTGGGTCGGTGGCGCCGTCACGCTGCTCGGTGTCGTCCTGCTGCTCGTGCTGGCCGTCCAGCGGGGCTGGCTCGGGCCGCTGCCGCGCGTGCTCGTCGGCGCCGCCTTCGGACTCGCGCTGACCGGGGCCGGCGTCTGGCTGCACCGCAAGCCGGCCGGCCGCACCGGCGCCTTCGCGCTCGCCTGGACCGGTATCGCGACGCTCTACCTCGACGTCGTCGCCGCGACGTCGCTGTACGACTTCCTGCCGGTCCTCGCCGGGCTCGCGGCCGGCCTGGCGGTCGCCGCCGGCGGGCTGCTCGTCGCCGTGCGCTGGGAGTCGCCGCTGCTGGCTTCCGTCGTCGTGCTCGGGTGCGCGGTCTGCGCGCCGATGATCACCGGCGGCTTCACCCCCGAGCTCGTCGCTTTCCTGCTGATGGTCCAGCTCGCGACGGTGCCCGCGCAGCTGCGCCGCGACTGGTCGTCCCTGACGCTCGCCGCCGGCGTGCCGCCGCTGTTCGCCTCCGTCGTCAGTACCGCGGTGGTGCACAGCAGCTGGGCGAACACCGGCGCGGCGCTGGGCGCGGGGCTCGTCGGCGTCACGCTCGCGCTCATCGTCCTGCGCCGCCGCGAGAACGACCCCGCCGCGCTTTCCCTGCTGGCGACGGCGATCCTGCCGACGCTGGTCGCAGCCGTGCTGCTGCCGAAGGCCCAGGCCGTGCCCGTCGCGGCCGGTGCCGGGGTGGTCCTCCTGGCCGGGTGGGCGGCGCGCCGCTGGTGGCCGGGCCTCGCGGGGCAGCTGGCCGGGCTCGCCGGGCTGCTGGCGATCCTGCAGGCGACCGTCACGCAGTTCGACGGCCCGGCGCGCGCCGGCGTGCTGCTCGGTGAGGCGCTGCTGCTCGTCGTGGCCGCGCTGGGCGGACGCAACAAGCTCGCTCTGGCCGCCGCGCTCGGCTTCGCGACGATCGGTGGCGTGATCGGCGTGTTCTTCGACGTCACCCCGGCTTTGCTGATGGTGCACCGGATCCGCCCGACCGGAGACGTCGCCGGCGCGCTCGCGGTCGCCGCGCTGCTGCTCGCCGTTTCGGTCGCGCTGCCGTGGGCGTCGCTGCGCCTGGCGGTCTTCCGCGGGCCGGTCGACGACCTGCCGATCTGGCTGATTGCCGGGGTTTCCGCCCTCTACGGCGCCGCCGGCGTCGTGCTGTGCGGGTCGCTGCTGGCCGTCCCCGGCCGCATCGGCTTCCTGCTCGGCCACGCGCTGATCACGGTGTCGTGGACGATCGCGGCGCTCGTGCTGCTCCTGCGCGGCATCGACGTCGTCGCGCTGCGCGTGATCGGGCTCGTCCTGGTCGGCGCCGCCGTGCTCAAGCTGGTGCTGTTCGACCTGGCGACGCTGGACGGCCTCGCGCGCGTCGGCGCGTTCCTCGGCGCGGGGTTGGTGCTGCTCGCGGCCGGGACGCGGTACGCGCGGCGGGTCGCTTCGCGCTGACGGGGCGGCCCGCACCGCGAAGTGCACGTATCGTTTTCCCGTGGCCGAACACACCGGCGAGAGCCGCAACGAGCAGCTGACGCGCAACGTCGGCGAGCTGCTGCAGGAGCTGCGCGTCGCCCAGGCGGGCGTGCAGATCCTCTTCGGCTTCCTGCTCTCCGTCGTGTTCACCGACCGCTTCCACGACGCCAGCGGCTTCGAAAAGTCGCTGCACCTGTCCGCGGTCGCGCTCGCGGTGGCCGCGACCGCGTTGCTGACCGCGCCCGCGGCGTGGCACCGGCTGCTCTTCCGGACCGGGAGCCGGGAACGGATCCTGACGGTCGGCAACCGGCTCGTCCTGGTCGGCCTCGTCTGTCTGGCCCTCGCGATCACGTCGACCGTCGCGCTGATCGCCAAGGTGGTCTACGGCGGGATCGCGATGGTCATCATGGCCGCGCTGTGCCTGCTGATCTTCGGGGTCCTCTGGTTCGTCATGCCGTTCCGGCTGAACCCGTCCGAACCCGATCAGCCGACGGGACCGCCCAAGTAGAGCGTGTCCTCCTGGACGAAGCAGAGCGGGTTGCCGAAGGGGTCGTCGGCGTAGAAGGACCGTTCGCCCCAGAACTGCGTCTCGATCGCGTCGTCGATCCAGCGCGGACCGGCGCCGCGCACGCGCTCGAACGTCGCCTCGACGTCGTCGACCGCCAGGTAGACGATCCGCGGGTCCTTGCGCGGCCGCGGCTCGCGGTGTTCGAGCGGCGCCTCGACGCACGCGAGCACCACGCCACCGCAGGTGAAGTAGTGCCGGTTGACCGCGATCCGCTCGCCGGGGTCGCCGAGGACGGCGGCGTAGAAGGCGACCGCGACCTCGATGTCGTCGACGGGCTGGATGAGCCGGAAGACCCGCATGCGCGCACAGTACCGCTGTTCATCCCGTGTTCGGCGGCAGTTGCCGGGGCCGTCGGGCGGCGGCCGTAGCTTCCCGCCCGTGACTGACACCTCTCGCCGGACCTTTCTCCTCGGTGCCCCGGCCGTCGCCGCCGCGGCGACCCTGCCGAGCGTCCTCGGTGCGCCCGCCGCCCAAGCCCAGGGCCGGCACCGCCCGGACGCCGAAGATCCGCGCTTCACGCTCGTGGTCATGCCGGACACCCAGTACCTGTTCGACGAGGACCGCGGGGACGCGGCCCCGCTGGACGCCTCGCTGCGGTACGTCCTCGACGAGGCCGACGACAACGTTGTCTTCCTCGCCCACCTCGGCGATCTCACGCAGAACGGCCGCGCGGACGAGTTCGCCCGGATCAGCAAGTCGTTCCAGGCCCTCGACCGCCGCCGGTTCCCGTACAGCACCCTCGCGGGCAACCACGACATCGACGGCTCGAAGGACGACCAGCGCGGCCCGTCGCCGTACCTGGACGCGTTCGGCCCGCAGCGCCAGCGCAACTCGCCGACGTTCCGCGGTGCCTCGAAGGACGGCTACAACACCTTCCACGTCTTCCGCGGCGGCGGCCGGGACTGGCTGCTGCTCGCGCTGGACTGGCGGCCCTCGGCCGGCGGGCTGAACTGGGCGAAGCAGGTCCTCGCGCAGCACCCGACGCTGCCCGCGATCCTCACCGTCCACGAGCTCGTCTGGGCCGGCGACGACCACCAGGCGCAGTTCTCGACGTTCGGGGAGATGGTCTGGAAGGAGCTGGTCGACGGCAACGACCAGATCTTCCTGACGTTGAACGGCCACTACTGGCCGACCGGCCGCACGGTCCGCAAGAACGCAGCCGGGCACGACGTCCACGTCCACCTCGCCAACTACCAGGACCGCTACTACGGCGGCGGCGCGATGGTCCGGCTCTACCAGTTCGACCTCGCGCGGGGCGTGGTCGACGTCCGGACGATCTCGCCGTGGCTCGCCGCGCAGGACCACCTGTCCGAACTGCAGCGGATCGAGGTCGAACGCAGCGGCGCCGCCGACTACTTCAGCTTGGAGATCGACTTCGCCGAGCGCTTCGGTGGCTTCGCGCCGGTGCCGGTGCCGCCGGGACGTCCGGCGAAGCAGCAGCTGGTGCCGGGCACGGTCGCCTACTGGCGCTTCGAGGACGGCCAGGACGGCAAGCCGGTGCCCGCCGACGTCGTCGTGCGCGACCAGAGCGGGCGCGGCAACGACCTCACCCGCGTCACCGCGCCCGGCAGCGGGCCGGACGCGTTGAAGTTCTCGAGCGAGTTCTCGCCGCGGCAGCCGTCGCGGGCGAGCCTGCGGTTCGACGGCGGCCGCGACCCGAGCCGCGGCGCCTACCTGCGCACGGTCGACGCGGCGCCGATGAACAAGCTGAAGTTCGAACGCGGCTACACCGTCGAAGCGTTCTTCCGGCTGCCGGCGGACTTCAAGGACGGCCACCACGGCTGGTGCGGCCTGTTCGCCCGCGAGGGCAGCGGCGCGGCCGCGGGCAAGACCGGCGACGACCCGAAGGAATCGGCCGCCACACTGTCCCTTTCGGACGGTGGCGAGCTGCAGTGGGCGGTGTTCCCGCTGAACCAGGACCGCATCTCGACGAACTGGGGCCACGAACTGCCGGTCGGGAAGTGGTGGCACGTCGCGGTGGTCAACGACGGGCGGCGCACGATCGTCTACGTCGACGGCTGCCCGGTGGTGCGGAACCCGGCCACGCCGGCGGTCGGATTGGCGAACCCGGGCGGCTCATGGCTGGTCGGAGCGTCGTCGTACGACGGGAAGGTGGACCGGAGCTTCGCCGGGTCGCTGGGGGACGTGCGGGTGGTCGACCGGCCGCTGAACCCGCGCGAATTCATGCTGGGCTGAGGCCCTTGACAGCGGGTGGACAATAAAAAATCGACGTGCCTTCCGAATAAAACAGGGAGGCCCATCGATTGTTCCGCCAGTCTAACCGCTGTGAGGGGAAATTGTCAAATCAGGGGTACGACGAGGAATTGCGGGCCGAGCGCGCGTACGTCGACGGGCTGTACGCGCGCCTGGACCGCGAACGTGACGAGGCGCGCGTCCGTTACCGCCGCGCTCTCGGGGAACCGGGGACCACGTTGGTGGAGCGGGACGCGGACGTGCGCGTCCGGGCGCGCGAGACGGTCCGGCTGAACGTCGCCGACAACGGGCTCTGCTTCGGCCGGCTGGACGCCCTTTCGGGCGAAACCAGCTACATCGGCCGGATCGGTCTCTTCGACGGCGAAAACGACTACGAACCGCTTCTGCTGGATTGGCGGGCGCCGGCGGCGCGCCCGTTCTACGTCGCCACCGCGGCGACGCCGGAAAACACGCGCCGCCGTCGCCAGTTCCACACGATGGGGCGAAAGGTCGTCGAATTCACCGATGAGGTGCTCGGCCGGCCGGGAGACGACGAGCGCGGGGACGCGGCGTTGCTGGCCGCCGTCAACGCTCCGCGCGGCGAAGGCATGCGGGACATCGTCGCGACGATCCAGGCCGAGCAGGACGAGATCATCCGGCTCGGCCACGCGGGCGTGCTCGTCGTCGAGGGCGGGCCGGGCACCGGGAAGACCGCCGTCGCGCTGCACCGCGTCGCGTACCTGCTCTACACGCGGCGCGAGCGGATGTCGCGCAGCGGCGTGCTGGTGGTCGGGCCGAGCCCGCTGTTCCTGGACCACATCGGCCGGGTGCTGCCGTCGCTCGGCGAGTCCGACGTCGTCTTCCTGACCACCGGCGACCTCGTCCCGGGGCTGCGCGCGACCGCCGAAGACGCGCCGGAAGCGGCGCGGCTCAAGGGTTCGCTGAAGATCCTCGACGTGCTGAAGGCGGCGGTCGCCGACCGGCAGCAGGTGCCCGACGAGCCGGTGCCGGTCGAGCTGGCGGACGTCACGGTCGACCTCGACGCCGAGGTCGCGGACGAGGCCCGGCTCGAAGCGCGCCGGTCCGGGCTGCCGCACAACGAGGCCCGCGCGGTCTTCCGCGAGCACGTCGTGACGGCGCTCGCCGAGCGGGCCGCCGCGCGCGTCGGCGAGGGCTGGCTGACCAGCGAAGATCGTGGGGCGTGGGCCGAGCTGCGTGCCGACGTCCTCGACGAGCTGGCCGCGCACGAAGGCCTCGACGCCGCGTTGGCCGCGCTGTGGCCGGAGCTGACGCCGGAAACGTTGCTGGCGCCGCTGTACATGTCGCCGCGCCGGCTGGCGGCCGCCGGGGCCGACCCGGTGCTGTTCCGCCGCGACGGCGCGGCGTGGACGGTCTCCGACGTGCCGCTGCTCGACGAGCTGGTCGACCTGCTCGGCCACGACGCCACCGCCGAACGCGCCGCGGCCCGCCGGCGGGCGGAGGAGGACGCCGAATACGCCGAAGGCGTCATGGACCTGATCAAGCTCGACCGCGAGGAGCTGGACGAGGACCTCGGCCTGGTCGCCACCGACCTGCTGTACGCCGAAGACCTGGCCGGCCGGTTCGTCGAGCGCGACACGCGTGACCTCGCCGAACGCGCGGCCGCCGACCGCGACTGGACGTACGGGCACGTCGTCGTCGACGAGGCGCAGGAACTGTCCGAAATGGACTGGCGGGTGCTGATGCGGCGGTGCCCGAGCCGGTCGTTCACGATCGTCGGCGACCTCGCACAGCGGCGCAGCCCGGCCGGGGCGGCGGCGTGGGGGCCGGTGCTGGCGCCGTACGTCGCCGACCGGTGGGTGTACCGGGAGCTGACGGTCAACTACCGGACCCCGGCGGAGATCATGACCGTCGCCGGCGCGCTGCTCGCGGAGTTCGCGCCGGACGCGCGGCCGCCGGAATCGGTGCGCGCGTGCGGGATCCGGCCGTGGGCACGGCGAATCGCCGATGGCGAACTGCGCGACGCCATCGACGAATTCAACCGCGCCGAAGCCGGGCGCGAAGGAACCAGCGTCGTCATCGGCCCGCCGGGCGTGCCCGGCGCGGTCGCGCCATCGGCGGCCAAAGGCCTCGAGTTCGACGCCGTCCTCGTCGTCGAGCCGGCGCGGATCCTGGCCGGAGGCGCCCGCGGCGCGGCCGAGCTGTACGTCGCGCTCACCCGCGCCACGCAGCGCCTCGGTGTGCTGCACCGGGATCCGCTCCCGCCGGTGCTGGCCGGGCTCGCCGAAGCGGGCACGCCCGTGCGCGCCGGGCACCGGCGGTTCCTGTAGCCGCCCGGGGATGGCGGGTGGGATCCGTCATCCCCGCACGGGCTACGCCGTGAGCCGGCCCCAGGCGTAGTTCTGCTTGGCCAGCTTGAGGTAGACGAACAGCTCGGTCCCGGACACGCCGTCGATCTTGCGGATCTCCTCGCCCAGCACTTCGAGCATGTGGTCGTCGTCCCGGCAGACGAGTTCGGCCAGCAGGTCGTAGCGCCCGGCGCAGAGCACGACGTAGTGCACGTGCGCGAGCTCGGAAAGCTTGTCCGCCACCTCGCGCGGATCAGCGCCGTCGACGCTGATCCCGACCATCGCCTGGCGCGTCAGATCGACGTTGACCGGGTCGGTCACCGCCACGATCTGCATGAGGTCGTCGCGCAGCAGCCGCTGCACGCGCTGGCGGACGGCTCCCTCCGAAAGCCCCACCGCCTTCGCGAGCGCGGTGAACGACGCGCGGCCGTCCTGCTGCAGCAGGGCGATGAGCGATCTGTCCGTGTTGTCCAGTCCGCGCGCACGTGAATCGTCACCCATGCCGTCCCTCCCTGTGTTTCGGCATGTGATTTGTCAAGTGCGCAGCGTATCGAGACCTGACCAGAAAGCGAGACCCCTGCGGCAGCTTCACGCGATCCGGCGCCAGGATCGTGATTTGCCGAGGATTCGGTGGCTGAGGGGGAAATTCACGAGTCATTCCGAGGCGGTTTTGTGCGTCCGCGCACAGCTGGACGCGCTCGCCGGGCCACGGCGGGTAGCGTCTGGCGGCTCTGCCGTCTCCCGCAACCCCAGGAGGACCAACGCAATGACCGTGGCACTCGCCCCCGCCGTCCCGGAAAAGGGACTGCGCGGCGGCGCGCTGGGCATGGTGTCGTCGATGGTCATCGGGATGTCGTCGACCGCGCCGGCGTACTCGATCGCGGCCACGCTGGGCCTGATCGTGCTGGCCGGCACCGGCTTCAAGGCGGCCGCGTTCGTGCTGCTCTCGTTCGTCCCGGTGCTGTTCGTCGCCGTCGCGTTCCGGGAGCTGAACACCGCGGAACCCGACTGCGGCACCAACTTCACGTGGGCGGCCCGCGCGTTCGGCGCGCACGCGGGGTGGTTCACCGGCTGGGTCGTCACGGTCGCCCAGCTGCTGGTGATGAGCAGCCAGTCCGCGCTGACCGGCCGCTACACGCTGCTGCTGTTCGGCGCGTCCGGCGCGGCGGGCAACCGGTGGGTCACCACGGCGATCGGTGCCGCGTGGCTGCTGGCGCTGTGCTGGCTCTGCTACCGCGGGATCGAGGTGTCGGCGCGGGCGCAATGGATCCTGCTTGGCGTCGAACTCGTGGTCCTGGTGCTCTTCTCGGTCGTCGCGCTCGTCCGCGTCTTCGACGGCACGGCCGGGCCGCAGGCGTCGGTGCCGCGGCTGGACTGGCTGTGGCCGGGCGGGGTCGGCGCGGGGACGGCGGTTTCGGCGGTGCTGCTGGCCGTTTTCATCTACTGGGGCTGGGAAAGCTCGTTGTCGGTCAACGAAGAGTCCGCCGATCCGCGGCACGCGCCCGGCCGCGCCGCCGTGCTCTCGACCGTGTTGCTGGTGCTGAACTACCTGCTCGTCACGGTCGCGGCGCTCGCCTTCGCCGGCGTCGGCACCGAGGGGATCGGTCTGGGCAACGAGGCCAACTCCGACGACGTCCTCGCCGGCCTCGGCGGCGCGGTGTTCGGCGACGGCGCGGGCGGGAAGCTGCTGGGCGTGCTGCTGATCGTGTCGGTGCTCACCAGCGGCGCGGCCACCAGCCAGGCGACGATCATGCCGGCGGCGCGCACGACGTTGTCGATGGCCAGCCACGGCGCGCTGCCTCGCGTTTTCGGGCGGGTGCACCCGAAGTACCGGACGCCGTCGGTGGCCACCTGGGCGTTCGGGCTCGTGTCGCTGGCGGTGTACGTCCTCCTGGCGCTGGTCAGCGACAACGTGCTGTCGGACTCGGTCGACGCGGTCGGGCTGACCATCGCGATCGAGTACACGATGACGGCGCTGGCCTGCGTCTGGGTGTTCCGCCGCACGCTTTTCGCGAGCGTGCGCAATTTCGTGCTGCGCGGGCTGTTGCCGTTCGTGGGCGGGGTGTTCTTCCTGGCCGTCCTGGTGTTCGCGCTGGTGGAGTACGCGAAGCCGGACGCGGGCGAGACGACGGTGTTCGGCATCGGCGGGGTCGCGGTGATCGGCGTGGTGTCGATCGTGCTCGGCGTGCCGCTGATGTTCGCCGTGCACCGCGCGTGCCGCGACTTCTTCGCCGGCCGCCGGTTGCCGCGCGGGGTCGTGCGGCGCGACGGCGACGTGATCGAGCCGGTCTAGAACCAGGTGGTCAACGCGGTCGCCGGCGAGCCTTCGCCCGCCCACGCGATGACGCCGTCGGGGCGCAGCAGCAGCGGGCCGGTGTTCGTCACGCGAACGACGTCGACCCGCGGTTCGGTCATCTGTTCCGTGGTCAGCAGGAGGCCGCGGCCGGTGCGGGTGTGCTCGTGCAGCCGGGACGGATGGCCGTGCTCATCGACGATTTCGAAGTCCGGGCAGTGCTGACCGACCGGCTTCGTTGCGGGGTAAGGGAAGTCGTAGCGGGTGTTGACCCCCGACAGGAGGTCCGCGAAGTATTTGTTCGCTTCGGGCAGGTCCATCAGCTCCGCGACGATCTCGCGCAGCGCGTCGACGTGCGGGCCGGGTGCCAGCAGTGCTGACTGGGCGCGCGTGTTGCGTAGCACCGCTTCGCCCGCCGGGTGCCTTTCGCGCGTGTACGTGTCGAGGAACGCTTCGGGCTTGTCGCCGCGCACGACGGCGCCGAGCTTCCAACCGAGGTTGGCCGCGTCGAGCAGCCCGAGGTTGAGCCCCTGGCCGCCGCTGGGCGAGTGCACGTGCGCCGCGTCACCGGCCAGGAGGACGCGCCCGCGGCGGTAGTCGTCGACCTGACGGGCCTGGTCGCCGAACCGCCGTTCCTCGCGGAACTCCTCCACGACGACGTCCGCGCCGGTGATCCTGCGGATGCTCGCGGCGAAGTCCGCCGGGGTGACCGGTTCCGGGTTCGACGCGGGTTCGGTGATCCCGACCATGCTGCCGCCGTGCAGGAAGGCGCCCCCGGCGTACCGCCCGGGCGGCGGGACGGTCCCGGCGAACCGCGCCTGCCCGGCGACCGTGCGCAGCAACGCCGGCGTGCCGGGGAAGGCGAAGCCGGCCAGCTTCCGGACCGTGCTGCGGCCGCCGTCGCAGCCGACGACGTACTTCGCGCGCCACGTCTGGCCGGCGGTCACGGCGACTCCGTCCACATCGGACTCCAGTGCGGTGACCGGTTGTCCGCGCAGCACCCGGACGCCTTCGGCGTGCTTCGCGAGGACGCGTTCCAGCTCCGGCTGCCAGATGTTCGTCCGCGGGCGGTCTTCGCGGGGCTCGATCTTGAAGATGCTCGCGAAGTGGCCGCGGGTGGTGCCGTGGTCGCGAGTGAGGTCCTTCGTGCCTTCGACGTCGGCTTCGGCGAGCTGGGCGCCGAGGCCGCGTCGCCAGAGCGCTTCGGTCGCCAGCGCGCCCAGGCCGCGGGCTTTCGGCTCTTCGGACGGTGTTTCCAGCCGTTCCAGGACCAGCGGTTCGGCGCCGGCCAGCTTGAGTTCGGCCGCCAGGAACAGGCCTACCGGGCCCGCTCCCACGACGATCACATCGGCATCCATGTGTCCCCCTTAACTTGTTAAGGACTAGGATGGCCTTAACAAGTTAAGGCGTCAAGGAGGAGCATGTCGCTGGACGTCGACGGCGCGGTGCGCGTCGCGCTTCGCCTGCTCGAAGCCGAGGGGCTGGACAAGCTGACCGTCCGGCGGCTGGCCACCGAGCTGGGCGTCAAGGCACCCGCGTTGTACTGGCACTTCCGCAGCAAGCGCGCGCTGCTCGACCACATGACGGACGCGATCGTCGCGCCGGTCGTGGCCGGCCTGCCGGCGTCGGGGCCGTGGCTCGAGTGGCTCGAAGACGCGGGCTTCGCGCTGCACACGGCGTTGCTCGCGCACCGGGACGGCGCTCGCGTCGCGCTGGGCGCGGACCTCACCGTGGCCCGCGCGCTCGGCGAGCTCGCCGAGCGCGCGGTCGGGGTGCTGCACGAGGCGGGCTTCCCGCTCGGCGAGGCGACCCGCGCGGCCGGGGTGCTGGTGCACTTCGTGCTGGGCCGGGCCGTCGAAGCCCAGACGCGGCCGTCGCCCGCGGAAGAGGCGGCGATGCTCGCGTCCGGTTCGTTCCCGTTTCCGCTGATGGCGCGGGGCCTGCGGGAACGCGCGGGATCAACGGTCGAGGACGACTTCCGGTACGCGCTGGGCGTGCTGCTCGCGGGGCTCGCCGCGGTCAGCCCAAGTCGCGGCGGCTGAGGTCCTCCTCGGTCTCGCGGCGCACGAGCAGCGTCGCGACGCCGTCCTTCACGCCGACCAGCGGCGGCCGGCCGACCTGGTTGTAGTTCGACGCCAGCGAGTGGTGGTACGCGCCGGTGCACGGGACGGCCAAGAGGTCGCCGGCGTGCAGGTCGGCGGGCAGGCTGATGCCGTCGGCGAGGACGTCGCCGGATTCGCAGTGCCGGCCGACGACGGTCATCGGGACGCGCTTTTCCTTGGAGCGGCGGCCGATCAGGCGTGTCGTGTAGCGGGCACCGTAGAGCGACGGGCGGGCGTTGTCGCTCATGCCGCCGTCGACCGCGACGAACGTGCGGCTGCCGCGTTTGACCGCGCAGACGCGGTACACGGTGATCCCGGCGGGCCCGACGATCGCCCGGCCCGGCTCGATCGTCAGGCGGGGCATCGGGAAGCCGTGGGCCGCGCACTCGTAGGCGAGGGCGACGCGCAGCCGGCGCGAGTAGCCGCCGAGGTCGAACGCGGGTTCGCCGCCGACGTACGGCACCGCGTGCCCGCCGCCGAGGTCGAGTTCCCGCAGCGTGACGCCGTGGGTGTGGCGGAGCCGGACGAGCACTTCGGCCATCCGCCGCGCGGCGGCTTCGTACCGGTCGATCCTGGTCACTTGGGAGCCGATGTGGCAATGCAGGCCTACGAGTCGCAACCCGGGTTGCGCTTTTATGGCTTCGGTCGCGGCGTCGACGTTGTCGGGGACGCCGTCGAGGAGCGAGAAGCCGAACTTCTGGCCTTCGGTGCCGGTGCTGATGGCCTGGTGGGCCCCGGCCGGGACGCCTGGTGTCACGCGGATCATCACCTGCTGCCCGCAGTGCGCGAGCGCGCCGAGCTGTGCGATCTCGTCGAGCGAGTCGACGACGATCCGACGGACGCCGTACTCGAGAGCCGCCTTCAGGTCTTCAGGCGTCTTCGCGTTGCCGTGCAGCAGCATGCGCTCCGCGGGGAAGCCGACAGCGCGCGCGACGGCGATCTCGCCCGCGGAGCACGTGTCGAGCGACAACCCCTCTTCGGCGACCCAACGCAGTACGGACCGCGTACACAGCGCCTTGCTCGCGTACGCGACTTCGACGTCCGGCAGCGCTTCGCGGTACTCGCGGGCGGTGTCGCGGACCTGCTGCTCGTCGAGGAGGTAGGACGGCGTCCCGAAGCGGGCCGCGAGGTGGCTGACCTTCGCGCCGGCGAAGAGGAGCTCGCCGTCTTCGCCGAGTCGAGTGCTTCGCGGCCAGACTCCTGGCTCGAGGTGATCGGCGGCTTCGCAGCCGAGGCTGGGAAGAAGCTCGCTGAGCGTCACGGGTGCCTCCGGGCATCACGGCGGATCGGACTCGGTCAGGACACCGCTGTTCGTGCTGCCGGTGGTCGCCCGTGAATGCCGTCCTGACGGGTTTCCGCCGGCCGCTGACAGTTTGTTAACGCGCGAGTAACTTCGGCCACACCCCGGTTGACCTGCGAAGAGCTGAATCTCCGCGCCGGAGGCCGTCACACGGGGCATGGTTACCGACACGATGGAAGAGACCGAGTTCGCCGAGCTGACCGAGCAGCACCGGCGGGAGCTGCGGGTGCACTGCTACCGGTTCCTGGGGTCGCTCGACGAGGCCGAGGACCTGGTGCAGGAGACGTTCCTGCGCGCGTGGCGCGGGCGCGCGGGGTACGCCGGGCGCGCGAGCGTGCGGGCTTGGCTGTACAAGATCGCGACCAACGCGTGCCTCGACTTCCTGGAGCGCGCGCCGCGGGTGGTCCCGGTCGTCGACTTGCCGACCGCGTCCGGTTCGCGCCTGGCACCCCGCCCCGCGGCGGCGGTCCCGTGGTTGCAGCCGGCACCGGACGACGTTCTCGAGGCCGCCATCTCGCGCGAGACGGTCGAGCTGGCATTCCTCGCGGCGGTCCAGTACCTCTCGCCGCGGCAACGCGCGGTCTTGATCCTTCGCGACGTCGTCGGCTGGTCGGCGAAGGAGACAGCGACGGCGTTGTCGACAACCCCGGCTTCGGTGAGCAGCTCGCTTCAGCGGGCGCGGGCGGAGTTGAAGGAGCAGCTGCCTTCGCGGCGTACGGAGTGGCGTGTGTCTTCGAGCAGCGAAGAGCGCGAAGTGGTCTCGCGGTACATCGCAGCTCTGACAACGGCGGACGACGCGGCGATCGCGGCGGTGATCAGCGAGGACATCCGCTGCAGCCACCAGCCGGGCGCGGGCGGCCACGAGGGTCCGGAGCCGACTTGGTACAGCGGCCGGGAGACGGTCCTCGAAGGCTGGGCGCCGGTGTTGCACGGGTCGCGGTCGATGGAGCTGCGGATGCTGCCGGTCCAGGCGAACGGCGGCCCAGCGGTGGCGACGTACCTTCGGGTGGAGGGCGAGTTCCGGGCGTTCGGGCTCAACGCGCTGCGGGTCGTCGAAGGGCGGGTAGCCGAGGTGACGACCTTTGCGCCGACGGTATTCGGGGCATTTGGGTTGGCGGCAGTGTTGCCGGCGGAGAGGTAGGGGGCGCGGCTTGCGGGGGCGCGCGGCTCGCCGGCGCCCCGGCGGGCGCGCCAGCCTGCCTGCGTGCTGCCGGAGGAAGCATGGGCGGCACCGGCGGGCGCGCGAGCTGCCCGCTGTGCCGCCCGAGGAGGCGTAGGCGCTGGGTCGTCAGGCCGTCTTGTGGTCCGCCGCCGTTCCGCATACGCAGCCGCGGTCGGTTGCTTTGCCGGCCGCCGTTGCCGCGCAGTAGCGGCGGGCTATCGCGTCGTGCGTGCCCAGCGGGTGGGGGCAGCTCGGGCACTGCGTGCCGGAGCGGGGTGGCTCCGGGGCCGTCATGTCGCCACCCGGGGCTTTCGCAGCGGTTCGCTCGCCTCGTGGAGGTGCTGCAGCACGTACCCGTACGAGCGCGCCCAGCCGCATTGGGCGTACGAAATTCCGCGTCCGGTGCAGAACTCGCGGACGATCACCTGCGCGTGCCTGAGGTTCGGCCGGGCCATGCTCGGGAACAGGTGGTGCTCGATCTGGTAGTTCAGCCCGCCGAGCGCGAAGTCGACGATCCGGCCGCCGCGGATGTTGCGCGAGGTCAGCACTTGCTTGCGCAGGAAGTCGAGCTTGTGGCCGGTCGCGAGCATCTCCATGCCCTTGTGGTTGGGCGCGAACGAACAACCCATGTACAGGCCCCACAGGAACTGGTGCACCAGGATGAAGATGATCCCGGTCAGCGGCGACAGCACGACGAACACCGCGGCGAGGTAAGCCACCAGGTGCGCGATCAGCAGCGCGGACTCCAGCTTGCGACGTCGAAGGTCCTTGCGCAGCACCGCTTTCACGCTCGACACGTGCAGGTTCAGGCCTTCGAGCAGCAACAGCGGGAAGAACAGGAACGCCTGGTACTTCGCCACCCAGCGCAGGAAACCCCGCTTGCGCGAGCTCTGCGCCTTGCTGAACGCGAGCGCGGCGATGTCGACGTCCGGGTCCTCGTCCTCGTGGTTGGGGTTCGCGTGGTGCCGCGCGTGCGTCGCGATCCACCAGCCGTAGCTCAGCCCGGTCAGTCCACCGTGGACGATCCCGGTCACGTCGTTCGCCCGGCGGCCGCGGAAGATCTGCTTGTGCCCGGCGTCGTGGCCGATGAACGACAGCTGCGCGAACATCATCGCGAAGAAGGCCGCGAGGAACAGCTGCCACCACGAGTCGCCGAGGTAGGCGAACGCGACCCAGCCGCCGCCGAACGCGGCGAGGTTTAGCCCGATGCGGACCGCGTAATAACGCCGTCGCCGGCGGAGGAGTCCCGCGTCCTTGATGAGCCGGGACAGCTCGGCGAAATCACTGCCGTGCGACGTTTCCGGTGCCTGAAGCGAAGTCATGGCCGCCGTTCTGGGTCAGCTGAAATGCTTGTCCAGCAACGGCTTCCGGCACTGGCGGGCCGGACCGATCCCGAATAAGGGCGCTTGGGCCTGACCGCGGGTTTGCTCCGCGGCATGCCCCCAGCGTGACATCCCCGGCGCTGGATGACAATTCCCCGCGGGTCACCGAAGAGGTGTACAGTCGGCCACATCGGGATGACAGTGACGTACCACACACCCGTGACTTCCGGTTGGCGCACGCCGGCCGGGGACAGGAGCTGAACCGGCTTCCGAAACCCGTTGGTCTCGCAGCCATGCCGGCCGATTGGCCGGCGAGCAGCCGCCCGCAGTCGCGCAGAGCGACGCCCGGGGCGCCCACCAGGGCTGCCGCAACGAGTTTCGCGCCCGGCTCCTGTCGTCAGGTGGTTCGTCGGCGAGCCGAGGTCCGGCGTCACCGCGCTTCGGCTCGCCGGCGAACCGCTTCTAGGAAAGACCCCATGAAGAGAGCAGCCCGAAGAGCTGTTCGCGCTCGGACGCCGTCAGCAGCCGGCTCGGCGGCCGGACGTCCGGGCGGCACAGGCCGAGCTGGCCGAGCGCGTCCTTGACCACGCTGACGTTGTTCGCGTTCCCGTTCGCGGCGCGCAGCTCCTCGAACGGCCGGATTCGCTCCCAGACCGTCATCGCCGCTGGATAGTCCCCTGTGGACAGTGCGTGGAACATCTCCAGCGAGATCGCCGGGTCGACGTTCACCAGGCCCGACGTGAACCCGGTCGCGCCGACGGCGAAGTAGCCCGGCGCCGAGAGTTCGGCCAGGCCGGCGATCCACACGAACCGCTCGAAGCCGGCGTCGCGCGCGACCGAGCCGAAGCGCACGGGGTCCGGCACCGCGTACTTCACGCCGAGGACGTTCGGCGCCGCCTCGCCCAACGCCCGCAGTTGTTCGCCGCCGATCGCCGGGTTGCGGACGTAGAGCACCACCCCGAGTTCGGGTACCGCCGCCGCGATCGCGGCGTGGTAGTCGACCCAGCCGTCGCCGGAGATGTAGGGGTGAACGGGCTGGTGGATCATGATCATGTCGGCGCCGGCCTCCCGCGCGTGCGCGGCGGCCCGCGTCGCCGAGGTGACGTCGTGGCCGATCCCGGCGAGCACGCTGGCCCGGCCGGCCACGGCTTCGACGGTGACCTCCAGGCACTGCCGGGCTTCCGCCGCGTCGAGCGCGTAGAACTCGCCGGTGTTCCCGTTCGGCGTCACGACCTCGATGCCGCCGGTGACCAGCCGGTCGACGAGTTTCGCGTACGTCGGCCCGTCGACGGCGCCCTCGGCGTCGAACGGCGTGACCGGGATGGCCACGACCCCGGAAAGCCGCCGCCTCTGCTGCTCGAACGTCATCGGGTTCCCTTCGTCTCGGTGCTGTGCTCACCCGGGAGGCCGCACGCGACCCGGTCGAGGAAATCCGTGATGTGCCGCCGCAGCAGGTGTTCGGCCTGCCGGGCGTTCCCGCTCTCGGCGGCGGCCAGGATCGCCCGGTGCTCGGCCGCCTCGCCCTGCCACGTCGGGCTGATGCCCCAGCCGGTGACGGTGATCAGCGCGGCCTGGTCGCGCAGGCCGTCGAGGACCTCGACCAGCAGCGGGTTCCCGCACCCGGCGTAGAGCGCGCGGTGGAAAAGCCGGTTGGTCAGACTGGCCTTCGCGCGGTCGGCGGCGTCCGCGCCGGTCTCGACGCCGGCCAGCACCTGCCGCGCGTCGCCGAAGTCCGCACCGTGCTCGACAGCGCGTCGGACGGCCTCGGGCTCGAGGAGCGCGCGCAGGTCGTACACCGCGTGCGCGCTCTCGGCGTCCATGACCCGGACCGAGGCCCCCTTGTAAGTGCTCATCGTGACCAAACCGGAACCGGCGAGGATCCGCAGTGCTTCGCGCACCGGCGTCTTCGACACCCCCAGCAGGGCGCCGACCTCGGCCTCGACGAGCGTTTCGCCCGGCCCGAACTCCCCGCTCAAGATCGCTTCTTTGATCGCGTCGCGCACGAAATCAGTGCGCGAGACGGGCGGCGGCGGCCTCCTGGCCGAAGAAGTGCTCGCCACTGGCATGTCCGATCTGATATACGATGCGACATACAATATTATCACGGACCCAGGGAGCAGCCATGCAGCGTCGCACCGGCTTCCGATTCCGACGAGTGCTGCTGGCGGCGAGCCTCGCCGCCGGACTGGCGGCCTGTGGCGCGCCCGGCGGCGACGGCGGCCAGGCGGCGAATCCCTCGGCCGTGCCGGACAAGCCGAGCAAGCCCGTCGACCTGAACATCCTCGACGTCGCCGGCAACCTGCAGCTCACCAAGCAGATGATCGAGAACTTCAAGGCCGCACACCCGGAAGTGCTCTCGAAGGTCACGTACTCGACGGCGCCCGCCCCGAGCATGGCGGGCAAGCTGAAGGCCGAGCAGGACGGCGGCGTCGCCCAGACACACCTCGTCCTCAGCGGCACGGACGGCCTGTCCGCCGGCATCGCGAACGGCACCCTGGCGAAGGTGCTCCCGGACTTCGCCGGCCGGTTCCCGAACCTCATGCAGAACTACCTCGAGCCCGCGGCCAAGATGCAGGAACTCGCCAACGGCTACGGCGTCGAGGTCGTCTACTACCCGTCCGGTCCGCTGCTGGAGTTCAACCCATCCGCGGTCGCTCAGGCACCAGCATCGCCGCAGGAACTGCTCGACTGGGCCAAGGCGCACCCGGAGAAGTTCCAGTACGCCCAGCCCTCGAACTCCGGCCCGGGCCGCACGTTCCTGATGGGCCTGCCGTACCTGCTCGGCGACAAGGACCCGAAGGACCCGGACAAGGGCTGGGACAAGACCTGGGCGTTCCTGCAGGAGCTGGGCAAGTACGTGAAGTACTACCCGTCCGGCACCACCGAGACCATGAAGAACCTCGCGTCCGGTTCGGTGGACATGATCACGTCGACGACCGGCTGGGACATCAACCCGCGCAAGCTCGGCACGGTGCCCAACACGGTCAAGACCGCGATCATGCAGCCGATGCACTGGGTCACCGACGCCCAGTACGCCCTGATCCCGAAGGGTCTCTCGCCCGACCAGGAGTCGGCGATCCTGCAGCTGATCGCGTGGATGCTGAAGCCGGACCAGCAGGCGATCGCCTACGACGACGGCTACTTCTATCCCGGACCGGCGGTCAAGGACGTCACCCTGCAGATGGCGCCGCAGAAGAGCCAGGACACGATCAAGCAGTTCGGGCGCCCGGAGTACGAGCAGTGGATCGCGCAGTACCCCAAGGAGACCTCGCTGCCGGCCGAGCAGCAGGTCAAGGCGTTCGACAAGTGGAACCAGCTGGTCGGCGGCTCGAAGGTCGGCAAGAAGTGACGTTCGGGCAGCTGCGGCTGGACGGCGTCTCGCGCAGCTTCGGCACCGCGAACGCCCTGAGCGGCCTCGACCTCGCCATCGCGCGCGGCGAGTTCGTGGCCCTGCTGGGCCCGTCCGGCTGCGGCAAGTCGACCGCGCTGAACTGCCTCGCCGGCCTGCTGCCCCTGACGGGCGGCAGCATCTGGCTCGACGACACCCGCATCGACGGGCAGCCCCCGGAGCAGCGCGGGTTCGGGATGGTCTTCCAGAACTACGCGCTGTTCCCGCACATGTCGGTCCGCGCCAACGTCGGCTTCGGCCTCAAGATGCGCAAGGTCGCCCGCGCCGACGCCCGCCGACGCGTCGACGAGGCGTTGCGCCTGGTCCAGCTCACCGACCACGCGGCGAAGTTCCCCGCGCAGCTGTCCGGCGGGCAGCAGCAACGTGTCGCCATCGCTCGGGCCGTGGTGCTCGAGCCACCGGTGGTCCTGATGGACGAGCCACTGTCCAACCTGGACGCCAAGCTCCGCCTCGAGATGCGGATGGAGATCCGCCGCCTTCACCAGACGCTCGGCTTGACCACGGTGTACGTCACCCACGACCAGGAGGAGGCCCTGTCACTGGCCGACCGCCTGGTGGTGCTCCGCGACGGCGCGGTCCAGCAGATCGGTACTCCGGAAGAGGTCTACGCCCAGCCGGTCAACAGTTATGTCGCCTCCTTCATGGGTTATCGCAATCTCCTGGACGTGACGGTCACCGGAGCCGCCGGCACCTCGGTGACCGTGGAGGGCGCGGGAGTCCGCCTCACGGGCCGCGGCTCGCTCGCCCAAGGCCCGGCCAAGGTGGCGATCCGCCCGGAGGACTTCGTCGTCGGCGACGGCACCGAGAACGCCCTCGACGTCACGGTCGAGATCGTCGAGTACCACGGCCGCGAGCTGTCGGTCTCGGCCCGGCTCGAGAACGGGACGCCGGTGTACTTCCGGACCGACAAGCGCCTCGCCCCCGGCGACACGACGCGGATCGGCGTCCCGGCCGAGCGCGTCCTGGTGTTCGAGCCGTGACGGCCGTCGCGAGTGCCCGCCCGGCACTGCGCCACCGCCTGGCCGAACGCGGCATCGACCGCACCCTGTTCCTCCTGGTGCCCGGCCTGCTGGTCACCGCCTGCCTGTTCCTGTACCCCTTCCTGTACGGCCTCCAGTTGTCGTTCGCCCCGCGCCGGGGCGGCGTCTTCGCCAACTACGCGCGCTTCTTCGGCGATCCCTACCTGCGCGACACCATCTGGACGACGCTCGGCATCGCACTGCCCGCGACGTTCATCAACGTGCTCGCCAGCATCCCGATCGCGTACGTGATGCGCGGCCGCGTCCGCGGCAAGCGCCTCCTGACCACGATCCTCGTCGTGCCGATCACGCTCGGCACGGTGCTCACCGCGCAAGGCCTGATCATGTACGGCGGCCCGGCGGGCTGGCTGAACAAGGTGCTCACCGTCCTCGGCGTCACCGACCAGCCGCTCCCGCTGATCCACAACTACACCGGCGTGCTGCTCTCCCTGGTGATCACCGGTTTCCCGTTCTCCTTCCTGCTGACGTTGTCCTACCTCTCGGGCATCGACCCCTCCCTGGAGAAGGCGGCCGCGACGCTCGGCGCGAACTGGGTCCAGCGCTTCCACCGGATCACGCTGCCCCTGCTGGCTCCCGGCTTGGCGATCACCTTCTGCCTTTCGTTCGTCATGGCGTTCTCGGTCTTCCCGAGCGCGCAACTCGTCGGCGACCCCGCGAACGAGACCCGCGTCATCTCGATCGCGGCCTACCACGCCGCGTTCGAGGAGTACGACTACTCGATGGGCTCGGCCGTCGCGATGCTCATGGCGGTGGTCATGCTGATCGTGATCGGCCTGGTCATGGCGTGGCGCGGCACGCTGTACCGCGGAGCGACCGGAGGCAAGGGATGACCGGCTGGGTCGCGCGTCCCGGACGTTGGGTCGTCTGGACCGTCGTCGCGTTCTTCTTCGTCAACCTCGCCGGCGTCGTGCTCTCGGTGGTCGTCGACTCCTTCGGTGTGCAGTGGTTCGGCACGTGGCTGCCGGACGGCTTCACCACCCACTGGTACGCCGACGCCTGGCGCGAGTTCGGCCTTTCCGACGTCCTCCTCACCACGGCGATCGTCGCCCTGGTCGTGATCGCCGTGTCGGTGGCGGTCGGCGTCCCGGCCGCCTACGCGCTGGCCCGCCGCACGTTCCCCGGCAAGCGCCTGGTGATGCTGCTGTTCGTGCTGCCGATCCTGATCCCTCCCATCACCTACGGCATCCCGCTGGCCACCGTGCTCTACAAGTTCCACCTGGCCGGCACGATCACCGGCGTCATCCTGGCCAACCTCGTGCCGTCGGTGCCGTTCGTCGTGCTGACCATGACGCCGTTCATCGAGCAGATCGACCCGAAGATCGAAGCCGCCGCGCGCATGTCCGGCGCGCGCACGGTCTCGGTGTTCACCCGGATCCTGGGCCCGCTGCTGCTACCGGGGATCCTGGCCGCCTCGATCCTCGTGCTGGTCCGGACGGTCGGCATGTTCGAGCTGACGTTCCTCACCGCCGGCCCGGACTCGACGACCCTCGTCGTGGCGCTCTACAACTCCGTGTTCGCCGCGGGCATCCGCGCCAACCAGTCGGTCGACGCCATGGCGACCATCTACACCGCCTCCATGCTCGTGCTCCTCCTCGTTGCGTTGCGGTTCGTGAACCCGACCCAGCTCGTCACGCGGATCCGGGAGGAGGCCTAGCCCGTTCGCTCATGCGTTCGACTCTACCGCGAAAAGTCGAACACCTGATCGACACGATCGAGCGAACTCGCAGGTCTTGCGCCTCCCCCGAGGGGAGCTGCCACTCTTGCGGCATGCGGTATTCGATCGGCGAACTCGCCCACCAGACCGGGCTGACGGTGAAAGCTGTCCGGTTCTACTCGGATCGCGGCCTCGTGCCGCCGTCCGGGCGCAACACCGCGGGCCAGCGCCGTTACGACGACGCCGCGCTGGCCCGGCTCGACGTCATCCGGATCCTCCGCGACCTCGATGTCGACCTCGCCACGATCCGGCGGGTGATCGACGGGGAGACCACCGTCGCGGAGGTGGCGGCGGAGCACGCCGCGGCGGTGGAGGTGCAGATCGGCGTGCTGCGCCGGCGAAGGGAAGTGCTGAACGCGGTGGCGGACCGTGGCTCGTGCCCCGGAGAAGGGGGTCTCCCGCACCAGCGGGCCCTGCTGTCCGAAGTGGAGCGGCGCTGCCTGATCGGCGACTTCCTCGCCGATGCGTTGGGTGATCGTCCCGAGCTGGCGGGGATCGCCCAGACTCTGACCCCGGACCTGCCCGAGGACCCCAGCCCCGAACAAGCCGAGGCGTGGCTCGAGCTGGCCGCGCTGATGCGGGACACGGAGTTCCGCGCGAACCTGCGCCGGCTCGCGGACGGTCACGAAGGCGGGTTGCGTCGTGACCTGGCGGCCGAGGTGCGGGACGCCGTCACCCCGGCCGTCGCGGCCGGGATCGTGCCGAAGTCCCCGGCGGCGAAGGCGATCGTCGACGGGTTGGGGCGCGATCCCGGCGAGCTCTGGAAGTGGCTCGGCGTCGTCAACGATCCGCGCCGCGAGCGCTATATGGAGCTATTGGGGGTGATCAACGGCTGGGCGGCACCGGAAAGCCTGGGTCCCGCTTTCGACTGGCTGGCCGAGGCCATGGCGGCCTGACCGCCTCCAGGACCGATGCCAGCGCGTCCTCCACCGGTCGGGCGTCCACTCGGCTTCCGTCGCGCAACCGGACGGAAAGCTGCCTGGCGGCGACCTCCTGCGGGCCGATGACGGCCTGGAACGGCACGAGCCGACCGTCCCGGATCCGCGCGCCGAGGCTGCCCTCGGACGCGATCTCGACCCGCAGGTCGTCGCAACTGTCCACAAGCGACTGCGCGTACGGCAGCTCCGCGGCGGACAACGGCAGCAACCGCAGCTGCACCGGCGCCAGCCAGGCCGGGAACGCGCCGCCGTGGACCTCGACGAGTTGCGCCACCGCGCGTTCGACGCTGCCGATGATGCTGCGGTGGACCATGACCGGCCGGTGCTTGGCGGCGTCCGCGCCGACGTACTCGAGGCCGAACTGCTCGGGCTGGTGGAAGTCGACCTGGACGGTGGACAGGGTCGATTCGCGGCCCGCGCTGTCGGCGATCTGGACGTCGATCTTGGGGCCGTAGAAGGCGGCTTCGCCCTCGACGGCGTCGTAAGGGAGGCCGTCGAGGACCGACCGCAGGATGGCCACGGCGGCGTCCCAGTTCCCGGGCACGTACTTCCCACCGGGGCCGGGCAGGGAAAGACGGTAACGCGCGGGGCGGATGCCGAGAGCGTCGTAGGCCTGGCGGATCAGCGCCAGCGCGGCGGCGGCCTCGGCTTCGACCTGGTCGAGGGTGCAGAAGACGTGGGCGTCGTTGAGCTGGATCGCGCGTACCCGGTTCAGGCCGCCGAGCGCGCCGGAGAGTTCACTGCGGAACATGCCGCCGAGCTCGGCGATCCGCAGCGGCAATTCGCGATAGCTGCGGCCGCGGGACCGGTAGATCAGCGCGTGGTGCGGGCAGAGGCTCGGCCGCAGCACGAGCTGCTCGCCGCCGACGTCCATCGGCGGGTACATGTCGTCGCGGTAGTGCGCCCAGTGCCCGGAAACTTCGTAGAGTTCCCGTTTCCCGAGCACCGGTGAATGGACGTGCCGGTAGCCGGCGCGGCGTTCGAGGTCGTGGACGTACTGCTCGAGGCTGTGCCGGACGGCGGCGCCGTCGGGCAGCCAGTACGGCAGGCCGGCACCGATGAGCGGGTCGGTGCCGAACAGGCCGAGTTCGCGGCCGAGCTTGCGGTGGTCGTGCATCGTGGACTCCCTCGTGGACGGCGAGGCGGAGGACCACAAGACGAAAGCCCGGGGCGACCGCCCCGGGCTTTCGTGAGCATGGATCAGCGCGCCGGGACACTTTCCGGCGTCGTCGTGTTCGCTACGCGCTGCATGAATTCGACGTTAGCAGGATCGTCCAGCCGTTATTCCGGCACGAGCCGGAAGGTGTCGAAGTCCGGCTTGCCGGCGGGGCGCAGCACGAGCACGGTGACGCCCGCGGCGGTGTGCCGGCTTTCGACGTGCTCGAACTTCTTCGGCACCACTCCGTCCGGGAACAGCCGCCGTCCCTTGCCCAGCACGACCGGGTACAGCCAGAGCCGGTACTCGTCGACGAGGTCGTGCGCGATCAACGTCTGGAGCAGCTCCCCACTGCCGTGGACCTGGATTTCGTCACCCGGCCGGGACTTCAGATCACGGGCGAACTCGACGACGTCGCCGTCCACGATCGACGTCCCCGACCACGGAGAGCTCTGGAGAGTTCGCGAAACCACGTGCTTGGGCAGGCCGTTGAGCCGCGAGGCCAGCGGATCGGCGGGGTCGGTGACCTTCGGCCAGTGCGCGGCGAAGATGTCGTGCGTCCGGCGGCCGAGCAGGAACGCGCCCGCCCGGGCGATCCACTCCTCGGCGAGGGCCGCCATGCTCTCCTCGTAGAACGGCGTCACCCAGCCGCCGACGTCGAACCCGCCGGACGTGTCCTCGTCGACGCCGCCCGGGCCCTGGTAGACGCCGTCCAGGCTCAGGAACGTCGTGGCGATCAGCTTGCTCATGGTGCCTCCTCGGATGCCTTGTACCAGTACGTCACGCGGGGAGGCGCCGGATCGACATCAGGACGCCAGGAACAGCTCCAGCTGCTCGACGACGAACGCGTGGTCGTCGGCCTGCGGGAGGCCGGACACGCCCACCGTCCCGACCGGACCGACGCCGCGGACGAGCACCGGGAACACGCCGCCGTGGGCCGCGTACTCGTCCGGGTCCAGGCGCGAGTCCGCCTCGAACGAGCCGCCCTTCGCCCGGAACTGGGTTCCCACGTGGAACGAGCTGTGGCCGTAGCGGTCGACGACCCGGCTCTTGCGGTCGATCCACGCGTCGTTGTCGGCCGACGTGCCGGGCAGGGCCGCGTGGAAGAGGCGCTGGCCGCCCCGGCGGACCGAGATCGTCACCGGCAGCCCGCGCTCGCGCGCCGCGGCCAGCAGCTGGGCGCCGAGGGCCAGCGCCGTCTCGTTGTCGAACTTCGTGAACTGGAGACGTTCTTCCTGGTCAGCGAGCTGGGTGAGGAGATCGGCTTCGGTCATCCATCCATTAAATCAACACTGTTGTTTAATTGCCAGTGAACTCGGTCAGGGACAGCACGTTGCCGTCCGGATCGCGGAACCAGGCGATCAGCCCGCCGGGCGTGGTCCAGATTTGTCGGTGTCCTGTGGCAGCGTGTCGAACGTGAGGAACTCCACGCCCCGGTCGCGCAGGCCGGCCACCGCGACGCGGATGTCGGCGACCGCCCAGCCGAGCACCGTGAACGGCTGGGGCGTGAACTCGGCCACGGCGGTGACGCGAAGCGTGGTCGCGCCACTGCGGAAGACGCACGCGAAGGGGGTCTGCTCGATGAACTCGAGCCCGGCGACATCCGTGTAGAAGGCACGTGAACGGTCCAGGTCGGTCGACGGTGCGAAGGCGACCAGTTCCGCTGAGTCGAGCATGGCTCCACCTCTCTCTCGGCGGCGAAGCTACCTGGTTCGCCGACGTGGGCAAACCTCGTGCGAGGAGGCAGGCATGGGCCGCATCCGGCGGCGCACGGTGCTCGGCGGCGCGGCCGCGGCCACCGTCGCCGGCTCGCTGACGGCCTCGTGCGCCGCCCCGCCGCGGAAAGGGACGATCGAAGACGTCCGCCACGTCGTGGTGCTCATGCAGGAGAACCGGTCGTTCGACCACTACTACGGCACCATGGCCGGCGTACGCGGCTTCGGCGACCGCGCGGCGCTGCGGGACGTCTTCCGCCAGCGCGGCAAGGGCGCGCCGGTGCTGCCGTTCCGGGTGGACACGTCCGTTGTGGACGGCCAGGACCTCGGCGAGCTGCCGCACGACTGGAACAGCACGCACCGCGCATGGAACGGCGGCGCGTACGACGCCTGGGTCGCCGCGAAGAGCCCCATGACGATGGGGTACTTCACGCGCGACGACATCCCGTTCCAGCGCGCGCTGGCGAGCGCGTTCACCCTGTGCGACCACTACTTCTGCTCGATCCAGGGCCCGACGCAGCCGAACCGGCTGTTCCACTGGACCGGCACGATCGACCCCGACGGCGTCGCGGGCGGCCCGGTCACGCACAACTTCCCGGACTACGAGCCGTCGTTCCGCTGGACGACCTACCCCGAGCGGCTCGAGTCCGCCGGGATCACGTGGCGGATCTACGCGAACGACGAGGAGCGCGGCGTCCCCGAGCACTTCGTCGGCGACTACGGCGACAACCCGCTGTGGCTGTTCCAGAACTTCCACGACGCGCTGTACTCGATGGACCCCGTGAAGCAGCGGCTGGCCGAGCGCGCGAACCTGCGCACTAAGCTGCTGCCGGACTCGGGAAAGGGCAAGGAGCTCGACCACGTGCTGGCCGAGTTCCTGTCGGACTGCGCCGCCGGGGCGCTGCCCGCGGTGTCGTGGGTCGTGGCGCCCTACGGCTACTGCGAGCACCCCGCCGCCCGCCCGGTCGACGGCGCCGCCTACATCCAGCGGATGCTGAAAGCGTTGTGGGACAAACCTTCGCTGTGGGAATCGACCGTCGTCTTCATCAACTACGACGAAAACGACGGCTTCTTCGACCACGTCGTCCCGCCGACGCCGCCACCCGGGACCCCCGGCGAGTACCTGCCGGGGAACCGGCCGGAGAGGGGCGGGGCGTCCGGCGCGCCGTTGCCGATCGGGCTGGGGCCGCGCGTGCCGATGACCGTCGTGTCGCCGTGGAGCCGCGGCGGCTGGGTGAACTCGCAGGTCTTCGACCACACGTCGGTGCTGCGCTTCCTCGAGACGTGGACCGGGGTGCGCGAGCCGAACATCTCGGCCTGGCGCCGCGCCATCTGCGGCGACCTGACCAGCTGTTTCGACTTCCGCACGCACGACACGACGATCCCGCTGCTGCCGGACGCGGACGCGTTGCGCGCCGAAGCCGACCGGACGCAGCCCCGGCTGCCGAAGCCCGGGCTGGGGCCGGGGGCGCTGGTGCAGGACCCCGGCACGGCGAAGGCGCGTCCGCTGCCGTACCAGCCGGTCGCCTGGGTCACGGCCGGGCCGGGCGCGCTGCGGCTGCACCTGGCCAACCACGGCACGCACGCGCTGCAGTTGGCCGCGTACGCCTACCACGCGGGCGGAGCGTCCCAACGCTTCGACGTCGGCCCGACCAGCGAGCTGACCGGCGAAATCCCGTACGCCGAGTCTTACGACATCGCCGTTCACGGCCCGAACGGCTTCGTCGTCGAGGCCTCCGGCAAAGCGGGCCTCGACGCCTCCGTGACGTTCACGTCGGCGCCCGCGCTGCGCGTCACGGTGACCAACAGCGGGCCGGCGCCGGTCACGCTGAACGACGTCACGATCGCACCGAAAACCTCGCACGACTACCCGGTGCCGGCGAAGAACGGCTGGTACGACGTCGTTTTCGAGACGCCGGGGTGGCGCCGCCGCTTCGCCGGCCACCTGGAGGACGGGAGGCCGTCGAGGACGGGGCCTTAACGCAGGGCGTCCAGGGCGAACGCGGCGAGCATCGCGACGCCGTTCGGCATCGCGTCCTCGTCGAAGAGCACGCGGTTGGAGTGGTTCGCCGCCGCTTCGGCCGGGTCGACGCCGGGCGGGCACGCGCCCAGGAACGCGTACGCGCCCTGGACACGTTGCAGGACATAGGAAAAGTCTTCGGCGCCCATCAGCGGGTCGGCGAGCAGCTCGACGTTCTCCGAGCCGAGCACCTCCGCGCCGAGCCGCAGGACCTCGGCGGCGACGCGGTCGTCGTTCACCGTCACGGGGTAGCCGGGCTCGACGTCGGCGACCACGCGGCAGCCGTACGCCGCGCCGACCTGCTCGCACACCTGGTACAGCTCGTCGCGGACCAGCGCGCGCGTCTGCTCGGACAGCGTGCGGATCGTGCCCTCGAGCTCGGCGGTCTCCGGGATGATGTTGGTCGTCGTGCCGGCCTGGATCCGGGTCACCGAGAGCACGGCGGGGTCGAACACGCTGACCCGGCGTGTGATCATCGTGTGCAGCGCCCCGACCATCGCCGCGGCGGCGGGCACCGGGTCGATCGTGTGCTGCGGCGCCGAGCCGTGGCCGCCCTTGCCGGTGACGCGCACGTGGAACGAGTCCGCCGACGCCATCAGCGGGCCCGGCCGCACCTGCAGCAGCCCGCTGCGCGCGTTGGCCAGGATGTGCACGCCGAACGCGCGCTCGACCCGCGTCCCGGCGGCGTCGAGCACGCCCTCGTGGATCATGAAGCGGGCGCCGTGGTGGCCCTCCTCGCCCGGCTGGAACATGAACACGACCGAGCCGGCCAGCTGGTCCTTGCGCTCGGCGAGCAGCCGGGCCGCCGACGCGAGCATCGCGACGTGCGTGTCGTGCCCGCACGCGTGCATCGACTCGGCGTCCTCGGACGCGAAGTCGAGGCCGGTCTCCTCGGTGAGCGGCAGCGCGTCCATGTCCCCGCGCAGCAGCACCGCGGGGCCGGGCTTCCCACCGCGCAGGACGGCCGTCAGCGACGTCGTGGCCTTGCCTTCGGTGATCTCCAGCGGCAGGTCGGCGAGCGCTTCTTTGATCGCCGCCTGGGTGCGCGGCAGGTGGAGCCCCTGCTCCGGGTGGCGGTGGACGACGCGCCGGAGCGCGACCGTGCGGTCCTGCAGCGCCCGCGCGTCGTCGAGGAGGCCGGCGAACGGCGTGCCGGGCAGGGTGGGCAGGTCAGTGGGGCCGGTCATGGTCCCGATAGTGCCCCATGCGGCGCTTCGGGCGCACCGTGCGTGCGTTCGGTCGAGCGGCGGAATACGGTGTGCGCATGGCGGTGGATGAGCCGGTCACGGGCTTCGCGGTAGCCGTGGTCCGGGAAGACGGTCGGTGGCGGTGCAGTGCGCTCGACCCGGGGGCGCTGACCGAGCTGGACGCGGCGATCACTGAACTGGGCAAACTACGTTCCACCGGCGCGAGCTTCGGGCTGCTGGCGGTCGACGACGAGTTCTTCGTCATCGTCCGCCCGAGCCCGCGGGGGCCGTCGTTGCTGCTCTCGGACGCGGCGGCGGCGCTGGACTACGACATCGCGGCGGACGTCCTCGACGTCCTGCGCGTCGATCCCCCGGACGAGGAGGACGACTCCGTCTGGCCCGAGGGCGACCTGGCGATCCTCGCGGATCTCGGGCTGCCCGGGCCGGAGCTGGAGGTCATCGTCGGCGAGGTCGACCTCTACCCGGACGAGCAGCTGCAGATGGTCGCGCAGCGGTGCGGGTTCGCCAGTGAGTTCGGCAAGCTCTTGGACGAGCTCTGAGACGGCTGTCCGACACCGAGGCCGTGGAGGCCGCGCTGGAGGCAGCGCGGGCTCCGGGCGCGGACGTGCCGATCGGCGCGGTCGTGTTCGGCCCGGACGGCACGCCCCTGGCGGCGGCGCGCAACGCGCGCGTCGAGCTGGGCGACCCGACGGCGCACGCGGAGATCCTCGCGTTGCGCGCGGCGGCGTCCGTGGTCGGCGACGGCTGGCGTCTCGAGGGCTGCACGCTGGCGGTGACGCTGGAGCCGTGCACGATGTGCGCGGGCGCCCTGGTGCTGGCCCGCATCGCCCGGCTGGTGTTCGGGGCGTGGGAGCCGAAGACGGGCGCGGTGGGCTCGCTGTGGGACGTCGTGCGTGACCGCCGTCTCAACCACCGGCCCGAGGTGCACGGAGGCGTGCTTTCGGCGGAGTGCGCGGCGGTCTTGGAGACGTACTTCGCTACGCGTCGCTGATTTTTGGGTACTCCTCCGGTATGACGATGAAGCACAAGATCCAGCAGGCAGTGGGTAGTGCTCGCGAGAAGGCCGGCGAAGTGACCGGCAACCGCCGTCTGGAGTCATCGGGCCGAGCCCAGAGGCGCTCGGCCCAGTTCCGCGCGGCGGTCGACGACGTCCGCGTGCGGGCAGGTCGGGCGGTGCGGGAAGCGCAGGTCAGGCTCCGGTCGGGGCGGCGTATCGACCCCTCGTGAGGTCGGGGGCGGCCCTCGGGTATTGTTCTCGGCGGTGGCGTGTCCGAGCGGCCGAAGGAGCACGACTCGAAATCGTGTGACGGTTAATCCCGTCCGTGGGTTCAAATCCCACCGCCACCGCTCTCGAACCGCCCGGTGACCCTCAGGTCGCCGGGCGGTTCTGCGTTGCGCGGAGCTTGACTTGAAGAGGGCTTGAAGTGTGAGCGTGGTCGGTACCAGCTGATCACCAAGGAGCGCACCATGAAGGTCCTCGTCACCGGAGCCACCGGCAACACCGGCCGGCACGTCGTCAACGGTCTGCGAGCCCACGGCGTCGACGTCAGAGCCCTCGTGAGGGACCTAGCCAAAGCACCCAGCGGGGAAGTCGTCCAGGGCGACATCACCGACCCCGCCGAAGCCGCCGATGGGGTGGATGCCGTTTACCTCGTCTGGCCTTTCTACTCCTCCGAAGGAATCGACAAAGCCCTAAAACCCTTCAGAGGCAAGAAAATCGTCTACGTCTCATCGGCAGCCGCCGAAGACGGTGGGTTCTGGAGCGAAGTCGAAGAAACCGTCGCGAAAGTCACCGATGACTGGACCTTCCTCCGCATCACCGGTCTCGCCACCAACACCCTCGGCTGGATAGAACAGGCCAAGACCGGCAAGGTCAGGGCTCCCTACGGCCAAGCCAAACGATCCCTCGTCCACGAAAAGGACGTCGCCGACATGGCGATCAAAGCCTTTACCGAAGACCACGCCAAGCAGATCTACCTCGTGACCGGACCGGACGCCCTGAGCCAGGAAACCCAAGTGAAGATCATCGGGCAGGCGATGGGAAAGCCCGTCCGCTGGGAAGAGCAACCCGAGCAAGAAGCGATAACGCAACTGGGCGAAGAATTCGCGAAGAGCGCCCTGCCCTATTGGGCCTCGCTCGTCGACAACCCCGAACCCGTCTCGCTCGACGTCCCCAAGGTCACCGGCCACCCCGCGCGGTCCTTCGAAGAATGGGCCCGCGAACGGTTCAGCTGAGCTCGACCACCGGCGCCGTCAGGGGTTCCAGCTCCGCGGCCAACGCGGACAACGACGCCAACTTCAAAGAAATCGCACGGACCACCGCTGTGCACGTCGAACTGACCGTGCTCACCACCTCGGCCGAACGGTCGCCCGCCAGGACCGCCGTCACCGACGCCGCGGCCGCCGCTGCCAGTTCGCACACCTGCGCCGCCGTCGAAACCGCCAGCGTGTCCAATTCCGACGCGATCCGGGCGCCCAACGCGGCCGTCTCCGCGGCCGCGCGGGCGGCGGCCGTGTACTGACCGTCCACTGTGTCCGCCCAAATGCCGAACGTCTCCGCGCTGCCGCCCGTCTCCGCGTGCTCCACTCCCGCTCGGAACTCCGCCGACGCCGACGTCACCAGCAACGCCCCCGAGTCGACCGTCGCGGCGGATGCGCTGATCGATGGTGGTGCGCAGTCCAGGTGGCGCAGGGCCGCGACCGGGTCCGGGGCGCCGATGCGGCCCGCCGCCGCGCGCAGCGACGCCAGCGACGATGCCGCCGCCGTCAGCGCCGGGTGCTCGAACACCGGAGACGTCACGGCGCCACCGCGATGCGGCCGCGGAAGCCGGTGCTGCGGGTGCTCTCCGCCGTCATGCGCAGGCGGCCGGCCAGGTCGGACGTCGCGTCGCCGAGGACGCGCGCGTCGGCTTCGCGGGCCGCCAAGGCCGCCGACCAGCGGGCCGCCAGCTCGCGGGCCTGCGCCGAGATGCCGAACGGCGTCGAGTCGACGCGGGCCTCGGCGAACCTCCCCGCTGCCTTGTCGTCGGCGGCCGTCGCCTGGTCCAGCAGGTCGGCGGCCGCGCGCAGCCGGTCACTGTCGATCCGCGAGCCTCTGCCTTCCGGCATGGGGACCTCCGTCGTCAAGGGCGCTCACCCGATCGTGGAAGATCTTGCCTCATGGCTCCGAGCCGCCCCGCATCGCGGTGACCTGCGGCGTTGAACAGTGTTCCACCAAGTGGACGTCTTGACCGCGACTCGGGAAGAACGCGACCATTGGCGCATGCCCGCCACCTCGGAAAGCACGCCTGTCCGGTGGCTCGGCCGCGCCTCCAAGCGGTCGGTCGGGGAAGGCACCGTGGAGCTCCTGCTGCGCCGCGGCCGCCTGGGCTCGCCCCCTGCCTGACGCGAGCCCGCCGTCCGAACCCTGCCAAAACCCTTGGAGCACAACCATGTCCGTAGACCTGCCTGCCCGGATTCAGCTGCGGGAAGCCGTCACCCCGCCCGACGGTCTCCTCGAAGGCCCGCGCGTCCTGCGCCGGATCGAGGGCGAACCGCACGAACTCTTCCGGATCCGCCCGCTCGGCCGGGTGATCGGCGCCGAGGTCGACGGCGTCGACCTCCGCGAGCCGCTCACCGCCGAGCTGCGCGAAGAGCTCAACCGCGCCCTGCTCGAGTGGAAGGTGATCTTCTTCCGCGACCAGGACATCACGTCGGCGCAGCAGCGCGCGTTCGCCGCGAACTGGGGCGAGCTGGAGACCAACCCGTTCATCCCGAAGGGCGACGACGACGCCGTCACGCGCTTCGAGCGCACCGCGGCCATGCCCGGCTACGAGAACATCTGGCACGTCGACGTCACCTGGCGGCCCAACCCGGCCCTCGGCTCGGTGCTGCGGCTGATCGAGGTGCCGCCCGTCGGCGGCGACACGATGTGGGCCGACATGGCCGCCGCGTACGACAACCTGCCCGAGGACGTCCGTGCCCGCATCGACGGGCTCACCGCCGTCCACGACTACCTCCCCGGCTTCGACCGGTTCTCCGACCCCGCGCTCCTCGCGCGCTGGCAGGAGCAGTTCCCGCCGGTCGAGCACCCGGTGGTCCGGACGCACCCGGAAACCGGGCGGCGCACCCTGTTCGTCAACCAGGCGTTCACCACGCACATCGTCGGACTGGACCGCGCCGAGAGCGACCGGCTGCTGCGGTACCTGTTCCTGCAGGCCCACACGCCGGAGTTCCAGGTCCGGTTCGGCTGGCGGCCGAACTCGGTGGCCTTCTGGGACAACCGCGCGACCCAGCACTACGCGGTCAACGACTACCACCCGCACGTCCGGATCGCGGAGCGCGTCGCCATCGCGGGCGACCGGCCGTTCTGACCCCTAGCCTGGGGGCATGACCGAACCCCAGGCAGTGGTGACCGGTTTCCTCAAGGCCCTCGAAGACCTCGACATCGACCGCGCGCTGACGTTCGCGGCGAGCGACATCGTGTACCAGAACGTGCCGTTGCCGCCCGCCCGCGGCGTCGCGGCGGTCGAGAAACAGCTGCGGCTCATGGCCCGGTTCGGCTCCGGGTTCGAGGCGCGGACCCACCACATCGCCGCGGATGGCAACGTCGTGCTCACCGAACGCACCGACGTGCTGCGCCGCGGCGCGTGGGAAGCGGAGTTCTGGGTGTGCGGCACGTTCGAGGTCGAAGCCGGCCGCATCGTGCTGTGGCGCGACTACTTCGACTGGACGACGGTCCTGGCCGCGAGCGCGAAGGGTGCCGGGCGGGTCGCGCTCGCCGGCGCGCGCACGCTTTTCGGCCGCTACAAGGCGAAGCAGGCCGTGCGCTAAACCCGGTGTTCGCCGCGGTCGTGGTCCCGGAGGTCCACGACCGCGGCTATCCCCAGAACCAGTACGAACACGCAACTGAGAACAATCAGCCCCCACATGATGGTTCTCCCTCCCCCGCGTGTTCGTGCTGGTCGAGAGCTTTCGGGGAGTGGTCTGTGCCACTTTTCCGGCGGCTCACGCAGACCGTACCGCCGCTTCACGCGGGTTGTTCCCGGTCTTAGGGAGCATTTAAGGCAGATGCGCCGGATGGGTGACGCCGGCGCCAGAACCTGTCACAACCCGCGCGCATCCGGTCACGCACCAACGCCTACCGACGCGATTCCGTCCCTGATGGTGACGGTCGTCGAGCGCCGAGCAGAAAGGTCCGCGACGTACTGCAGCACCTTGCCCGCTTCGTCCCCGGCGAGCGGTACGCACTCGTTGTCGGCGTTGCGCCGCACCGGGATCAGCTCGAGGCGCGGTTCTTCGCCGAACATGCAGCCGGCCAGCAGCCCGTCGACGTGGCGGCCGCGCATCGCCGGCCAGTCGAAGACGAGGTTGCCGAGGCTGTAGAGGATCGGTCGGCCGCGGTACACCTCGACGGCCTGGATCGTGTGCGGCCCGTGCCCGGCGACCAGGTCGGCGCCCGCGTCGATCGCCGCGCGGCCGTAGGCGACCTGGTACTCGGCCAGCTCGGGGCCCGGCAGGCCCCAGTGCATCGAGACGACGACGTGGTCGTGGGCCGCTTTGGCCTGCTTGACGTCGGCGACGAGCCGGTCGAGGTGTTCGGGCACCGGCGTCGTGCGCACCAGCGGCGGCCGCCCCGGGATCTCCGCGACGCGCGGATCGGGCTGGTACGCCGTGGTCGCAAACGCTTGCGCGACACCGGGGAAGTCCAGGTGCGCGCCGTAGGGGCGAAGTGACGTGTACGCGAGAAACGCGACCTTCTCGCCGGACCGTTCGACCACGGCGGGGGTGTGCGCGGCGTCGAGGGTCGCGCCGGCGCCGCAGTGCGCGATCCCGGCGTGGTCGAGGACCGGGAGGTTCGCCGGCACGGTGAGGTCGTTGGCGCACGAGACGACGTCGATGCCGCCCGAAGTCAGCGCTTCGGCCATCGCCGCGTCGAGGGGGCCTTCGAGGTTCGCGAACCGGACGTCGGCGCCCTTGAGCAGCGGTTCCAGCCGCTCGAACGCCGCGGACGGCGTCGCGCGCCCCTGAACGTTGACGTCTCCGCCGAGTACAAGCGTGATCACAAAACCTGCTCTGCCGAACGAGTGACGACGAAAGTAGTTGTTACGAATCGTTGCATCTTTGTCTTCCTCCTCCTCACTTGCCCGGGGGACTATGCCACGACTGTTCAAGCACAAAGGGGACTCAGGGTGACCAAGACCCACAGAGGCAAGGCCGCGCTCACCGCGGCCGTCGCGTCCGGCCTCGTACTCGGGGGCGTGGCCGCACCGGCCGCGCTCGCCGCGCCGAGCGCCGACGCGGTCATCGCCGAGGTCTACGGCGGTGGCGGCAACTCCGGCGCCACGTTGACCAACGACTTCGTCGAGCTCGCCAACCACGGTACTGCGGCCGCGAGCGTCGACGGGTTCAGCGTCCAGTACCTGCCCGGTTCGCCGAGCGCGTCCAGCACGTGGCAGGTGACGCAGCTGGCCGGCAGCGTCGCGCCCGGCGGGCGCTACCTTGTCGCCGAGGGCAAGGGCAGCGGCGGCACGGTCGCGCTGCCGGCCCCGGACGCGACCGGCGCGATCGCGATGTCGGCGACCACGGGCACGATCGCCCTCGTCTCCGGCACCACCGCGCTGACCTGCAAGACCGCCGCGGACTGCGCCGCCGACCCGCGGATCAAGGACCTCGTCGGCTTCGGCACGGCGACCGTGCGCGAAGGCAACCCGACGGCCGCGCCGTCCAACACGACGTCCGTCGCGCGCGCCGCGTCGCTGGCCGACACCGACGACAACGCCACCGACTTCGCCGTCGGCGACCCGACCCCGACCAACACCAAGGGCGAGACGACCGGCGGCGGCACGCCCGGCGACCCGGGGACCCCGGCGAAGATCCACGAAATCCAGGGCACCACGCGCATTTCGCCGTTCAAGGACAAGAAGGTCAGCGACGTCACCGGCGTCGTGACGGCGACCCGGACGTTCGGCTCGGTGCGCGGCTTCTGGCTGACGGACCCGAACCCGGACAACGACCCGCGCACCAGCGAGGGCCTGTTCGTCTTCACCGGCTCGACCAGCCCGGCCGTCGCGGTCGGCGACATGGTGACCGCGACCGGCACCGTCCGCGAGTTCTACCCGGACGCGCCGGCGACGTCGAACTACCAGTCGCTCACCGAGCTGAGCAGTGCACAGTGGACGGTCGGCTCGCACGGGAACGCGCTGCCCGCGCCGACCGTGCTGAACCCGGACACCGTGCCGACGACGTACGCGCCGTCGCCCGGCGGGAACATCGAGCCGCTCACGCTGGAGCCCGCGAAGTACGCGCTGGACTTCTGGGAGTCGCACGAGAGCGAGATCGTTTCGATCAGCGACGCGCGGGTCGTCGGCCCGTCGAACTCGTTCAACGAGCTGTACGTGACGTCCAAGCCGGACCAGCACGAGTCGGTCCGCGGCGGCAGCGTCTACCTGGGTTACGACCAGCTCAACAGCGGCGTCATGAAGGTTTCGTCGCTGATCCCGTTCGACCAGCGGCCGTTCCCGAAGCTCAACGTCGGTGACGTGCTGACCGGCACCACGTCCGGTCCGGTCGAGTACAGCAACTTCGGTGGCTACACGCTGTTCGCGAGCGTGCTGGGGACCGAAAAGGACAACGGGCTGCAGGCCGAGAGCACGCGCAAGCAGCGTTCCGGCGAGCTGGCCGTCGCGACCTACAACGTCGAGAACCTGGCGCCGAGCGACCCGCAGGCGAAGTACGACCGGCTCGGCGAGGCGATCGTGACGCACCTCGCGACGCCGGACATCGTGAACCTGGAAGAGATCCAGGACAACACGGGCGCGACCGACGACGGGACCGTCGCGGCGGACCAGACGCTGCAGAAGTTCACCGACGCGATCGTCGCCAAGGGTGGCCCGCGCTACCAGTGGCGTTCGATCGACCCGGTCAACGACCAGGACGGTGGCCAGCCGGGCGGCAACATCCGCGTGGCGTTCCTGTTCAACCCGGCACGGGTGTCCTTTGTGGACAAGCCGGGCGGGACGTCGACGACGGCCGTCGGCGTCACGAAGGACCACGGGAAGACGCACCTGACGGCGTCCCCGGGCCGCGTCGACCCGACGAACGAAGCCTGGGGAAGCAGCCGCAAGCCGCTCGCCGGCGAGTTCGTCTTCAAGGGCCGCACGGTGTTCGTCATCGCCAACCACTTCAACTCCAAGGGCGGCGACCAGCCGACGCACGGCCGGTTCCAGCCGCCGGTGCGCAGTTCCGAGCTGCAGCGGGCGAAGCAGGCGACGGTGCTGCGCGGGTTCGTCGATTCGTTGCTGGCGTCGGATCGCAACGCGAACATCGTGGTGGCCGGTGACTTGAACGACTACCCGTTCTCGCCCGCGGTCCAGACGCTCACCGCCGGTGGCGCGCTGAAGGACCTGATCGCGACGGTGCCGGAAGCCGAGCGGTACAGCTACGTGTTCGAGGGCCAGTCGCAGGTGCTGGACCACATCCTGGCGTCGAAGGCGCCGCGCGGGGTGGACTACGACGTCGTCCACATCAACGCGGAGTTCGCCGACCAGGCCAGCGACCACGACCCGCAGGTGATCCGGTTCCGGCCGGGTTCGGGCAACGCGATCCAGGACGCGCTCAACGACCTGCTCGACTACCTGGAGCAGCTGCTGGGCAAGTACTTCCCGTAAGTCTCGCTGTTCGAAGGCCACCACCGGGTGCGTGCCCGGTGGTGGCCTTTTTTCTGGTCCACTCCTTTGGGTGACTGTGAAACCGCGGAGCGTGCGCGGCCGTCTTTACTGGTGACGGACCACAGGGGAGGGGTGGCGTGGACGGGTACGCGGTGAAGGCCGGCGAGCTGGGCAAGCTCATCGGCGACCTCGAAACGGCGGCGAGCCGGATGGCCGACGCGAACGAGAAGCTGGGCGGCGGTGGGGCGTTCGGCTCGCTGGGGACGGCCGAGCTGGGCCGTGCGGGCGTCGAGTTCGAGGAGGCCTGGGGGTATGGCATCGGGCGGCTCGGGGACGCGGCTTCGGGGATCAGTGAGCGGCTGAAGCAGGCGAAGGGGAAGTACGAGCAGATCGAGGCGGAGTTCGGCGAGGGGCTGTCGAAGTTCGGCTCGGCTGTGCTGGGTGCGGGCGGTGGGTTGGTTTCACGCGCCGACCTGGGCGATCCCGGCGGCGGGATGGTCGGCGGTGGGGCCACCGGCGGCATCACCGACCTCCTGAACGGCGGCCTCGACCGATGAGCGCCCGCGACTTCCCGGCCCTGGGCTTCGACCCGGCGCCCGGCGACCTCGACGGCATCACCGACCTGGCCGGCAAGTACCGCGCGGTGAGCACCGACCTCACCGAGGCCGACGACTCACTCCGCCGGATCGTCCGCAAGCAGGGCATCTGGCAAGGCGAGGCGAGCGAGGCCTTCGCCCGGCGCATCGGCCCGCTGCCGCAGTACCTCGAAGGCGCCGCGCGTTCGATGGGCGAGGCCGCGGTTGCCCTGGAGAGCTGGTCCCACGACCTCGGTGACCTGCAGAAACGTGCGGCAGACTTGGAGGCCCGAGCCGAGACGGCGGCCAGGGCGGCTGAAGCGGCGAGGGCGAATCCGGACCTCGCGCTGGCCAACCGGACGTTCCCGGACCAGCAGTCGTTGCAGATCGCTCAGCGGCTGCTCGACAACGCGGGTCAGCAGCTCCAGACCGCGATCGATGGTTGCCAGAACGTCCAAGACGCCGCGAAGCAGCTTCAGCAGGAGCACACGGAGGCGGCGGGCAGGGTCGCGGAGGCGCTGCGGAAGGCGAAGGAGCTGGCGCCTGAGGAGCCGGACGTCCTCGACAAGCTGAGCGACGCCGTCGGCGGGGCATTTGTCGACTTGTCGAACAGCATCGCCGATGGCGTGGATCAAGCTTGGGACTTCGTCCAGGACCACGCCGAGCTGATCAGCAAGGTCTCGGACGTGGTCGGTGACGTGGGCAACGTCCTCGGCGTGGTCGGGGACTGCTTCCCGGATCCGGCGGGGACGGTCGTCGGCGCGGTCGGGGCCGAGCTGGGGTTCGCCGCGCTGACCGGGCATGCCGTCGCGGCGGCGGCGGGGGCCGATGTCGCGCCCGAGACGCTGACCTTCGACGCGGCCGGGATCGCCTCCACCCTGATCGGCCTCGCACCCGGCATCCCGGACTGGGCGGTCAAGGTCGGCACCTACGGCTTGGTCCACGAGCAGGCCGTCGGCGAGCTGTTCGCCGGTGACGGCTTCGAAAGCCCCTTGGACGACTTCAAGAACTACTGGCTGCCGAAGAACGCCGAGCAGCTGGCCTTGGCCGGGGTGTCGTGGGCGGGTGTCGCCGTCCACAACGCCGCGGACGCCGGGACTCAGGCCGACAACACGCCGGAGCGCCGGCGCGCGCGGGCGGAAGACGAGGTGTGGAACTGATGCCTCTCCAGATCGACCTGCCGCCCGGGTTCGCGGGCCTGCCGGTGGGCGCCGACGACAGGATGAACCGCGGGCACGCCTGGACCATCGCCGGGAACGTGGCGTCCGGGACGTCCGTCGAGGAGTTCGGCAGCTACCTGATGGCCTTGGTCCCGGCCATGCGGGCCAATGGCATCCGCGTGTTCGGCAAGTTCGCGGTCGGCCGCCGGAAGGGTGACGTCGCCACGTTGACGCTCGGGGTGGCGCAGTGGCCGGACGCCGCGCCCGGGAACCGCGATGCCCTGGTGGCGGCGCTGGCCGAGCAGTACCGCGGCCGGCACAAGCACGCGGTGGTCCAGCCGGTACGGCTGCCGATCGGCCCAGCTCTCGTCGCGATCAGCGGGGGCGGGTTCCACCTGCCCGAACGCGATGTGCGCACGGAGATCAAGGCGGAGTACCAGATTCCCCTGCCGGACGACCGGTCCGTGGTGATCCTCTCCGTGGTCGCGGAGTCCGAGGACGCCTGGCCGGCGGTCGCGGAAGCGACAGCGAAGGTCGCCTGGAGCCTTCGCGCCGAGGAGGTCCGGTGACCAGCATCGTCGCGCACGTCTTCACCTACGTCTTCTTCGGCGGCCTGCTGGCCGCCGGGATGACGATGACCATCATTCGGTTCGTGCGGTCGACGAAATCGCGGGAACGGCAGATGGCGCGGGTGGCCGGCCTGCTCGACGGCCGGCGGCAGGTCTACATCGGCAAGATGGAGCTCTCGCTGGCCTTGGAAGACCTCGCGCGGGTCGCGTACAGCCGCGGCTATTCGGTGATCGACCACCGGTTCGGGAAGTACTACGAATTCGTCTACACGCCGTACCAGCCGGGGAGGGTGGCATGAGTGACAACGCGCAGCTGATCGAGGAAATGCGCTGGCAGCTCAAGCGAATCGAAGACCGCAGGGCCGAAAACCAGCGTCTCCTCACCGAAATCGACGAGAGCACGACCGTCACCGTGCTCACCGGGCCAGGTGGGGTCGTCAGCGAAGTGCGACTCGCGCCCGAAGCCATGCGGCTCGACGCCGGCACGCTCGGCCGCGCGATCACGGCCGCCATCAGGCAAGCCGGACGAAGGACCGCGCCGCCTCCCGCCGATGATGACGAGCCCTACGACACCGTCTACGACGTCTAGACCGGCGGCTGCTCCCCCCGTTTCGACGCCGCTCGCTTGGCGCGCCACCCCAACGCGAGCACCGCCTGCACCAGCTCCTGGTAACTCGGCTTGACCTCTTCGAGGTACCGGTCCAGATAAGCCGGACGCGCCGTCGTCACCGGGCGCGGCTCGTCGCCCGGGTCCAGCCACAGCAGGCCCTGGATGTTGTGCAGTGCCATCTTCCACCAGCGCGTTGCCCGCTCGGCCGCTCGCGCCTCGCGTTCGGCTGCCGCTTCGATTGCGGCCTGGGCCGCCTCGATCTCCGCTTCCAACGCCTCCGCGCGCTGGAGTTCCCAGTCGCGGAGGTTCTCCGCCGAGCCGCGGGACAGGGCGATGGTTTCCTTGTACCGCATGGCCGCGGTGGCGCCGTCGTCGGTCACTGTACGTTCTCCGGGCGCTGGAACGGGATGATCACTTCGGGAGCGCCGTGGGTCGTGCGGTCGAAGAACAACGCGCGGCCCGGGCGGGGGGACCAGTGCACCACCTGGCCCGCCGCGAACGGCGCCAGCTCGTTGCCCTGGACGTCGAGCGCCGCCCACGTGCCGATGTCGTCGGTGCCGGCGAACCCCAGCGTGTCCTTCAACCTCGCGATGCTGCGCCACCAGCCGATCGTGTGGATGCCGTGGCCCGGCCCCTGTTTCAGCACCATCCGCAGGTGGTCCAGACCGCTCTTCAGCTGGCCGACGGCCTTCGCCTCCAACGTCGGCAGCGCCGCGTCGACCCCGTACAGCAGCAGGATCTTCGCGCCGCCCGCCATCCCGCCCGTCATCGACTCCAGTACGCCGGTCAGGTCGTCGACCAGCGTCGCCGCGTGGCCGTCCGTGCGCAGGCGTTCGGTCAGCTCCAGCGCCGCCGGGGCGCACGCCTCGATCGGGCAGCTCAGCACGAACTCGACCTCGCCGGGTTCGTACTGCTTGGACAGCGACCGCGCCGCCGAGTCCATGATGGACAGTGCTTCGGCCGTCGCCGAGCCGAGCACCGCGACGTTTCGGCCCGGCGCCCGCGGCAGGTCCACCCCGCACGCCGTCTCGGTCACGTCGATCGACTGGCCGAGCAACGCCCGCGGCTTCGAGTTCGTCTTGAGGTCGAGGTACGCCGGGAACTGTTCCAGGATCGGCGAATGCGCGCCGTCGAACAGGCGCGGGCGCGGGAAGTACCCCGCGTACGACTCCCAGAGCCGGTGCTGCAGCCGGACGAACACGTTCTTGCTGCTCGCGTCCGGGATGTGCGCCAGCTGGTTGCCGTGCGCGACGCCGGAGTCGTGGTTGATCACCGCGTGCCACTTCGGGGCCGACACCGCCGCGTTGTTCGTCTCGGCCAGCACGCGCCGGGCCTTCGGCATCGCGATCCGCAGCGTGCACTGCTCGAACACCGCCGGCTTGCCCCAGAACGCCTCGATGCCGGCGACGTCCTGGCTGGCCAGCACCAGGTGGATGCCCTGGGACCGGCCGCGCCGCGCGATGTCCTCCAGCAGCTGGGTCGCCGCCGCCGTCACCTGGTCGCGGCCCGCGAACAGGTACTGGAACTCGTCGATCACCGCGACGATCCGCGGCCAGTGCCCGCCCGGGTCGGCTTCGCGCAGGTCGGCGAGGTTGGTGACCTCGTGCTCCTTCGCGGCCGCGGACCGGCGCCGCAGCTCGTCGGCCAGGAACCGCAGCAGCGCCAGGCCGAACTCGCGGTCGGTGTTGACGTTGACGCCGACGAGCCGCGCGTGCGGCAGCCAGCTCGCGTCCTTGCGCCCCGGCGCCAGCCCGGCGAACGAGACGCCTTCCTTGAAGTCCAGCAGGTACAACGCCAGCTCGTCCGGGGTGTACCGCGCGGCGAGGCTCCCCAACAGCGCGTAGAGGAAGTTCGTCTTGCCCGAACCGGACGGTCCGCCGATCAGGACGTGCGGGCTCGGGTCGCCGATGACGACCTCGACCGGCTCGCCTTCGAAGAACCCGACCGGCGCCCGCAGTTCCCGCGCGGAACTTTCGTGGCCCAGTTCGGCCGGGAGGAGGTCGTCGAACGACCGCGGCCCGCCCTGCTTGGCGATCAGCGCTTCCGCGATCTTGGCGACGGCGCGGATCACCTGCCCCGACGGCATCGCGGGGTCGAGGGCGACGGTCAGGTCGGTCCCGGTCATGCTGCTGATCGCGTGGCGGTCGTCGATGAGGCTCAGCGTCTCGACCGGCGCGCTCACCGCCGTCGGCACGTCGACCATGATCAGGCAGATGCCCGCGGCCAGCGCGCCGCTCGCGACGCGCTTGAGGTCGCGGGCGCGTTCCGGTTCGAGGGTTTCGCCGTTGCCGTACAGCACGACGACGCGGTACGGCTCGCCCCGCTGCCCGGTCTTCGCCCGCATTTCCCGCAGCGACGTGAACCCGGCGGACATGCAGCTGGCGTGGATGCGGCGGATGTGCCCGGCCAGCTCGTCGAGGAGGTCCTCGAGCCGGCCCGGGTCGTACAGCGAAAGCGCGCTCGTGCGGCTCAGCGGGTAGAGGTCGGGCAGGATCGCGGTCAGCTGCCCGACGTCCCACAGGTGCACGCGCACCGCGCCGGCTTCGAACGTCGAAAGCACGCGGAGCAGCAGGTTCTGCACGATGCCGTCGATGACGGGCCGCGTCTTCGGCGCCGACGTGATCGCCAGGTGCGACTCGTCGAGCAGCGGGACGGCGACGTCGAAGTTGCGGCTGGGGTCATTGCCCGCGGCCGTCGCCGAGCCGACGCGCCACAGACCCGGTGACGTGAGGCCGGCGTTGTGGCCGACACGCCCCAGCCAGTCGCCCGGTGGCAGCCCGGCCGGGCCCGGCGCGTTCTGCGCGACCAGCTCGCGCAGCGTCGACGGACCTTGGCTCCAGCCGGTGTAGAAAGCGCTTCGCGCGTTGCTCAGCGCACCGAACACCTCGTGTGCGGCGGGGTGTTTGGCCCATTCGTTCTGCTGCTCGGTGCTCGCGTGGTTCATGCCGACGCGGACGATGTCCCGCTCCAGCTCGAGCTTCGCGAGGTCGGCCTCCGCGGCTTGGCGCGCACCGGCCGCCGCGCCCAGCACCAGTCCGATCTGGTGGCGTACGCGGTCGAGCGCGGTTTCGACGCGGTTGCGTTGTTCGGCTGCCCTGTTGGCCATCGGCGTCCCCAAAAACGGTGTCCCCTGCAAGGATTACAAACGCGACCGGTATCCGCTCACCAGATCTTCCGCGGAAGCCAGGCGGCCGAGGAGCTGGTCCAGCCCCTCGCCGGCCTGTGCGTACTGCGAAGGGAGCCAGGGATCGGCCTTGGCCTGGGCGTCCACGAGAGCCTGTCGAGCTTCTCCGAGCAGGCTGGTGGCGCGCTCGGAGTGGGCGCGCGCGTCGGCGAGCCCGGTGACGACAGCGGTGAGCAGCTGGTGGAGTTCGGCTAGCGTCATCCCGCTAGAGACGCGCCGAGTAGGAGTCGGCGGAGGAAATGCTCGCTTGGACGGTGCTCTGCAGACCGTTGATGCCCTGCAGGGCTTCCGCGAGCAGACCGTGGGCCTGGCTCACTTCGTGCTGGCTGCTGCCTTGCGTCGCCTGCGACAGCGACTGCTGCGCTTCTTCGAGAGACTGCGCTGCCTGTTGCAGGGCGGCGATGCTCGCGGACGCCTTTTCGTTGGCGAGTGCGATGCCAGCGCGGATCTCTTCGACTCCGGCCATCGGGCCTCATACTCCTCGGAATCGGGGTGGTTGAGAGGGGGACTTCCATTGAAACAGATCCAACGACTGAGCGTGATCATCTGATTGTGCGGAGTGATCGCGATTGCGAAATCGACAAGGCCCCGGACGTGGGAACGTCCGGGGCCAGGCCGATCACGGTGTGTGCTGGGGGTGGCCCGGCGGCACGACCGCACGCGAAACGTCGTTGGCCAGCGCTGTCGCAGGTCAGAGCGGTTTTCGTGCCACTGCTGGCCTTTCTGGAAGCGTCGGGCTTGGTTCGGGGTGAGACTAGCGCGACCGGAGCAGCGGCCTGCGATCAGCCCCGCTCGTAACTCCCTGTGGGCGCAAGAATTTGTCCGTCAGTCTGTCGAAGACATTTCACCTTCCGGACCGGCGGCTTGCTCCGGTTGGCCGCACGGGCACTGGGCAGTTCGCCCCGGAACGACGAAACGCCGGGCGCGAGGCCCGGCGTTTCGACTGTTCAACGGCGGAGGATACAGGATTCGAACCTGCGAGGGCGTGAACCCAACACGCTTTCCAAGCGTGCGCCTTAGGCCGCTCGGCCAATCCTCCGCGGGAGACGATACCGGATGGCTCCGGCGTCTCCCGCACGTGGGTCAGCTCGTGACGTCGGCCACCACGCAGGTGATGTTGTCCGGGCCGCCGCCTTCGTTGGCCAGGCGGATCAGCTCCGGGATCGCGTCCGCCGGGTCGGGGATCGAATCCAGGACGTCGCGCAGGGTCGCTTCGGTAACCGGGCCGCTCAGGCCGTCGGAACACAGCAGGTACCGGTCGCGCGGCTTCGCCTTGAACGTCCAGATGTCGGGATCGCCGGAGCCCGTGGTCTGCAACGCTTTCATCAGCAGCGAACGCCGCGGGTGGGTCGCCGCGTCTTCGGCCGCGACCCGGCCGTCCTCGACCAGTGCCTGCACCAACGTGTGGTCGCGGGTCAGCCGGCGCAGGTCGCCCCCGCGCAGCAGGTAGCCGCGGGAGTCGCCGATGTGGGCCGCCGCGAACTCGGCGCCGTCGAACATCAGCGTCGTCAGCGTCGTGCCCATGCCTTCGGTCGCCGGCTCGTTCGAAGCGACCTCCGCGAGCCGCTCGCGGATCGACTTGACCACGCCGGTCAGCGTCGCCGCCAGGTCGACGCCCGTGAGGTCCATCCTTCGGAGGTCGACGTCGAGCTCGCGCAGCACGTCGACCGCGGTCGCGCTGGCGACTTCGCCGTGCGGCTGGCCGCCGATGCCGTCGGCGACGGCGAGCAGGCGGGAACTCGCGTACAGCGAGTCCTCGTTGACCTTGCGGCGCCTGCCGACGTCCGACCCCGCGGCGTACCGGAGGACGTACCGATCGTGTGTCATGCCACCCATGAAAGCATTGGTTGACTGAGTTCACAAGCAACTCGGCTGATTGGAGTACTCTCCGATAGAGTGCCCGCCATGGACGACGACGCCACGGTCAGCGCGGCCGACATCGCGCGACTCGCCGGGGTCGGGCGGGCCGCGGTGAGCAACTGGCGCCGTCGCTACCCGGACTTCCCGGCGCCCGTCGGCGGCACGGCGTCCAGCCCGTTGTTCGGCCTGTCCGCCGTCGCCGGCTGGTTCCGGGCCCGCGGCAAGAAGTTCGAGCTGTCCGCCGGCGAACGCGCGTGGCAGCGCCTGCGCGCGCTGGGCGACGACCTCGACCTCGCCGAGCGCGTGAACCGCGCCGGCGTCTTCTTCGCCTTCCAAGCCGGGCTCCTCGACAGCTTCGACAGCAAGCTCGACGACCCCGAGCTGATCACGCTGCTCAGCGAGATGACGCACCGGGCCGGCCCGCTCGAGTCGTTCGAGTTGTTGTGCCACCGGTACTTCGAGGCGCATTCGCGGCGGCTGTCGGCCACGCCGGAGCCGGTCGCCGAGCTGATGGCCCGGCTCGCCGGTCCGGTGGCCACGATCCTCGACCCCGCCTGCGGCTTCGGCGCGCTCGCGCTGGCGAGCGGCGCGAAAACCGTGCTGGGGCAGGACAGCGACCCGATGACGGCCTCGATCGCGACGCTGCGGCTGCGGTTGCGCGGCATCGAGGCCGAGGTCCACGCGGTCGACGCGCTGCGCGAAGACGCTTTCGCCGGCCGGACCGCCGAAGCCGTGCTCTGCGATCCGCCGTTCAACGAACGGGCGTGGGGGCACGACGAGCTCGTCGGCGACGCGCGCTGGGAGTACGGCCTGCCGCCGCGCGGCGAACCCGAGCTCGCCTGGGTTCAGCACTGCCTCGCGCACGTCGAACCCGGTGGCACGGTGGTGATCCTGATGCCGGGCGCGGCGGCCGGGCGGCGCAGCGGCAAGCGCATCCGCGGCAACCTGCTGCGCGCGGGCGCGGTCCGCGCGGTGATCACCCTGACCGGCTCCGACCTCTGGCTCCTGCGGCGGCCGGTGCCCGGGCAGCGCCCGCCGTCCACCGTGCTGCTCGCCGAGGCCGGCGACGATCCGTCCACAGTGGACGAGATGTGGCGGGAGTTCGGCGAGCGTCCCGAATCCGGCGTCCGGATCATCGACCTGCTCGACGACGACGTCGACCTCACGCCGGCCCGGCGCCGCGGCCGGGACGAGGACCTCGGCCGGGCTTTCCAGGCCGTGCACGGCCGGTTCGCCGAGCTGACGCCGCAGCTGCCGCCGCTCGAAGCGGCCGACGGCGAACCCGCGTTCACGACGATCGGCGAGCTGGTCAAGGCGGGGGTCGTCGAGGTCAAGCACGCCGCGCGCACCGACGGCGAGCACCCGATCGCCGAAGGCGGCGACGTCGTCGCGTCCGTGACCGGGATCGCCTACGTCCACAGTGGACCGCCGGCGCCGGTCGGTGCCGGGCTCACCGTGTACCGCGTCGACTCCGACCGGCTGGACGCGGACTTCCTGGCCGGCTGCCTGCGCGCGGCCGACCTGCCCGCCGCGTCGGCCTCGACGCGGATCGACGGCCGGCGCGTGCGGATCCCGCGGGTGGCGATCGACGTCCAGCGCGAGTACGGCCAGGTCTTCCGGCGCCTGGCCGAGTTCGACACCGTCCTGCGCCAGACGGCGGAAACGGGCCGCGAGCTGGTCCGGCTAGGCTTCGCGGGACTTGTCGAAGGACGGCTCAGGCCGGGCCGTTAGGGGAACGGATGCTGATCGCCGACCGCTACGAGCTCGACGAGCTGCCGCTCGGGCGCGGCGGGATGGGCGCGGTGCACGGCGGGCACGACCGCCGGCTGGGCCGGCGCGTGGCGATCAAGCTGCTCAGGCTGCCGGGTCGCGACGAAGAGCTCGAAGCCCGCTTCGCCCGCGAAGCGCGGATCCTGGCGACGCTCGACCACCCCGGCGTCCCGACGCTGTACGACTACGGCACCCACGACGACCGGTTGTTCCAGGTCATGCAGTTCGTCGACGGCGTGACGGTGGCCGACCTGCTCGCCGAGCACGGGCCGCTGCCGGTGCCGTGGGCCGCGGCGATCGCGGCGCAGGCGTGCGCGGTGCTCGCCGCCGCGCACGCGCTCGCGGTGTGCCACCGGGACCTCAAGCCGTCCAACCTGATGCTCGGGCCGGACGGCGACGTCAAGGTGATGGACTTCGGGCTCGCGGTGCTGCGCGAGGCGGACGCCGCGCAGTTCACGCGGGCCGGCCAGCTGCTGGGGACGCCGTCGTACATGGCGCCCGAGCAGATCCAGCGCGGCGGCGCCGAACCGCGCAGCGACCTCTACGCGCTCGGCTGCGTGCTGCACGAGATGCTCACCGGGCGGCGGCTCTTCGACGGGCCCACCGCGTACGCCGTGTTCGAGCGGCAGGTCAAGGAGCTGCCGCCGCCGGTGCCCGGGGTGCCGAAGCCGCTCAACGCGCTGCTCGCCGAGACGCTGGCGAAGGACCCGGAAGCACGGCCGCCGGGCGCGGCCGTGCTGTACGAGCGGCTGGGCGCGTTCGTCGGCGCGCTGCCGCCGCTGCCGGGGTTCCTGGTGCCGCCGTCGGTGCCCAGCCCGGGCCGGATGTACGCGCGGATGCTGGGACGCGTCAACGGCTGAGCGCCGCCGGCCGCTGGTCGGCGAGCGGCAGGCCCCGCCGCTGGATGCGGAGGTACGTCGTCGCGTTCTGCACCGCGATGCTGACGCCGAGGGTGAGCGCGATCGACGCCGTGGTCAGCGGGCCGGCGACCCCGAGCGCGGTGCCGAGCGCGGCCAGGCCGACGCGCACGGCGATCGTGAGCACCCAGAGCCCGATCGTGATGGCCGAGCCCTTCTGGAAGGTCGTGCCGTCGCGCGGGGTGAGCGTGGTGGTGGTGCTGCGCAGGACCCCGAGCCCGGCGAGGAGGACGAGGTCGGCGGCCAGCAGGCCCAGTTCGCCGGCTGAGGACCCGGGCAGCGCTTTCGCGGCGAGGTAGCCCCCGACGGCGACCAGGATCAGCGGCATGACCGTCAGCGTCCGGCGGTTGAGCAGCGTGCCGCGGACCTGCTTGTAGACGACCCGGTAGAAGACGTAGGCGGCGATGGCCACGTAGAGCAGGACGTTCGCGGCGCTGGGCATTTCGGGCTCCTCGGTTCGGTCGGTGCGCCCAGCTTCGGTGAACGGCCGCCCGGTTTCGTCGGCGTGGGGATCGGGGCGGGGTTGATCCCGGGGTCAACCCACGGGTGGAGGCTGACCGAATCGTGACCTTCGCGGACGAACCTCGACCGGGTGAACGCCGTCTTTACGGGTGTCCACAAGCGATGATCGAGCAGCTGGGGGTTACGGATCGTGAAGAGGCTTTTGGCGGGAGCGGCCGCACTGGCCACCGCGTTCGTGCTGGCCGCCTGCTCCGGGGGCGGGGCGGCGACGCCGAACGCGGGCGGCGGGGCCGTCGCCGCGGCCGGTACCGGGGGCGGGACGCCCACGACGTCGAGCACCACCGCGGCCCCCACGACGACCAGCGCCACCCCGACGCCGTCGACCACCAAGCCGGCGCCGGCCACCACCACGAGCAAGCCGAAGCCGAAGCCCACGCCGAAGCCGAAGCCCGCCGCTCCGGCGAGCGACCCCGGCGTCCCGTGCGCCGCCGCGGCGGCCGCGTCGGGCACCGCCGCCTGCGTCGACATCTCCGCGCACAAGGCGTGGATCCTGCAGGGCGGCAAGGTCGTCTACGGGCCGGTGCCGATGCTGCCGGGCCGCAAGGGCTACGCGACCCCGACCGGCACGTTCCACGTGCTGTCGAAGGAGAAGGTGCACCTGTCGAAGGAGTTCGACAACGCGCCGATGCCGAACTCGGTGTTCTTCTACCCGGGCGACGCCTTCCACACCGGCAGCCTGTCGGTCTACTCGCACGGCTGCATCCACCTGTCGGCGAGCGCGTCCCTGAAGTTCTTCAACACTTTGCACATCGGTGACGTCGTCCAGGTTGTCCCGTAATCACGCACTGACCAACACGGACAGTAGGTCACAAACAGATAAAATCACTCGGCCGAATGCAACTGGCCCCCCTGTTCAGGCGATAAGTGATCGCTTGGGAAGGGGGGCCAAATGGCCTTGGGAAAGCTCAGAGCAGTACGCCACGCCTTCGTGGCGGCAGTGCTGACCGGCGCGCTACTGCCCGTCGTGTCCACTGGGGAAGCGGCAGCGGCGACGACGCTGCCGGCAGGGTTCGTCCTGCGAGACACCAACACCGGAACGGGGCAGTACCAGCTCACCGACTTCGCGTACCTGCCGGACCAGTCCGTTCTCGCCACGGCGAAGAACGGCCGCGTCCAGTGGGTCCCGACCAGCGGGACGCCGCGGACCATCGCGACGCTGCCGACCCGCGAGATCAGTGACATCGGACTGGTCGGGCTGGCTGTCGCACCGGACTACGCGACGTCGCACGCCATCTACATCACCCGCTCGATCAACGTCACCGGCGGCTTCGTCTTCCGCCTTTCGAGGTTCACCGTGGGCCTGGACGCGGCCGGCGCGCCCGCGTCGCTGGGTGGTGAGCAGTCGCTGTTCGAGGTGCCGGGCATCTCCGAAGTCCACGCCATCAACGGCGTCATCCCCGCCGCCGACGGGACGCTGTGGCTGTCCATCGGGGACAACGGCGACTTCACGAAGGTGGACCCGGGCGCGCTGCGCTCGCAGGACATCAACCAGCCGTATGGCAAGATCTTCCACCTGGCCGCCGACGGCAAGGGCGTGCCGGCCAACCCGTACTACGACGCCGCCAACCCGGCGTCGACCGCCAGCAAGGTTTTCGCGCGCGGGTTCCGCAACCCGTTCCGGATGACCATCGACGCGAACTCCGGGCTGCCGGTCGTGGGTGACGTCGGCTGGAACACCTGGGAAGAGGTCGACGTCGTCCAGCGCGGGTCCAACCAGGGCTGGCCGTGCTGGGAAGGCAACCACGCGACCCCGGGCTACAGCACGCTCGCGGGCTGCGCCGGCGTGCCGAACCAGGCGCCGATCTTCGAGTACCAGCACGGGACCGGCCCCATGCAGGGCAACAGCGTCACCGGCGGGATCGTCTACAACGGATCCAGCTACCCGGCGGCCTACCGCGGCTCGTACTTCTTCGGCGACTACGTGACCAACAAGATCTGGACGTTGCGCTACGACGACCAGGGCAGGCTCACGCAGGCCCCGGAAAACCCGCCGGTCTTCACCGGCGTCGGCGGCCCGGTCAAGTTCGCGGCTGCGCCGAACGGTGACATCGTCTACGCCGACATCCTCAGCGGCAACCTGCGCCGGCTGAGCTACTCGGCGGGCAACACGGCGCCGGTCGCCAAGGCCACGACGACCACCGACCCGGACACCCGCACGGTGTCCTTCGACGGCTCGGCGTCGGTCGACTACGACAACGACCTGCTGAAGTACGACTGGGACTTCGGTGACGGGGCCACGGCGGCCGACGCCGGGCCCACCACCAGCCACCAGTACGCGGCGGGCACCGAGTCGTTCACCGCGAAACTGACGGTCCGGGACCCGCTCGGGCTCACCGGCACGGCCACCATCGCGGTCGCGCCCGGCAACCACACCCCGCAGCTCACGCTGACCACGCCCGGCGACACCGCGAAGTTCGCGGTCAACCAGCAGGTCGGCCTGAGCGCCACGGCGACCGACACCGAGGACGGCCCGCTCACGGTCACCTGGACCAGCGCGGTCCGGCACTGCCCGAGCGAGGCGACCTGCCACTCGCACCCCGGCGCCGGCGGCACCGGGGCGAGCTTCGCGCAGCCGTTCACCGAGCACCCGGACTCCCGGATGGAGTTCACCGCGGCGGTGACCGACAGCGCGGGCGTCACGACGTCCAAGACGTACACGGCGTGGCCGCGCCAGCACCGGATCACCCTGCTCAGCACGCAGCCCGCGGCGCTGAGCATCCCGGTCGAGGGCGGCGTGAACACCGCGCTGGTGACCGAGGGCGCCAGCTTCGACGTCGAGGCCTCGCCGCTGGGCACCGACGGCGTCTCGAAGTTCACCGGCTGGCAGGGCGGCCCCACGGACACGACGTGGGTCGTCACGGTCGGCACGAGCGACCTGACGCTGACGGCGAACTACGACACCCCGATCGACCAGCGCTACAACGGCGACGCCGCGTTGCGCACGACCCTGGGTGCGCCGACGGCGGCCGAGGTCACCGACGGCGCGGTCCACTACCGGGCGTACGCCAACGGCCGCCTGTACTGGAGTGCGGTGGGCGGTACGAAGTTCATCACCGGCCCGGTGCTGGACAAGTACGTCGCCATGGGCGGGCTCACCAAGCTCGGCCCGCCGACGAGCGACACGGCGTCCACTTCGGACGGTGCGCAGTTCAATGACTTCAACAACGGCGGCAACGTGGGCTCGATCTACTACACCGCCGCCACGGGTGCGCACGCGATCTACGGTGAGATCCGGAAGAAGTGGGCGGCGCTCGGCTACGGCGCGATCATCGGGTACCCGACGAACGACGAAGACGGGACGCCCGACGGCATCGGCCGGTTCAACCACTTCATCAAGGGCAACAACGTCGGTTCGATCTACTTCACGCCCTCGACGGGTGCGCACGCGATCTACGGCGAGATCCGCAAGAAGTGGGCGGCGTACGGGTACGAGCGCGGCCTCGGCTACCCGACGAACGACGAGGACGGCACGCCGGACGGCGTCGGCCGGTTCAACCACTTCAGCCTCGGCCACTCGATCTACTTCACGAACGCCACCGGGGCGCACGTGATCAAGGGCGAGATCCGCAAGCGCTGGGCGGCGCTGGGCTGGGAGCGGTCGTACCTGCGCTACCCGACGACGGACGAGTACGTGACGGGATCGGTGTACCGCAGCGACTTCCAGGGCGGTTACATCACGTACACGCCGCAGACGGGAGCGGTCGACCGTCCTTGGTGACGGGCTTCCTTTAGTTTCGAACGAAAAGCGGGCCGTCTCCGGGATTCCGGAGGCGGCCCGCTGTCCTTTCAGGACCGGAGGTCGGCGGGGGTCGTGCCGGGCGACGTCAGCGGCAGCCCGAGCGCGACCCGCTCGGTGAGCCACGGGCTCGGCCGGTACCGCGGGTCCCCGGTCGCCGCCGTCAGGCCGCGCAGGATGCGCACCACGATCTCGCCGCCCACCAGGTCGCCCCACTCCAGCGGGCCGCGCGGGTAGCCGAGGCCCAGCCGGACCGCCGTGTCGATGTCCGACGGCGTCGCCAGGTGCTGGCCCGCGATGAAGCACGCCGTGTTGACGATCGAGGCCAGGAGGCGCTGGGCGATCGGGGCCGGCCCGTCGCGGACCACCGTCACCGGGCGGCCCGTCGCCGCCAGGGCGCCCCAAGCCGCGCGGCCCGCCGCCGCGTCCAGTCCCGGGTGGACGGACATCGTCAGGCGCCTTTCGTAGCCGCCCAAGGGATCCACGCCCGCGACGCGGTCCAGCGGCAGCCCCGCGCGGGTGGCCGCGTCCACTGTGGACTCGCCATACAGGGGCACGAGCAGGACCGCGTCCGGGTACGCGTCCGACACCACCTGCACGCCGGCCGCCGTCAGCACGCGGGCGAGGTGCTCGTCCGCCGTGAACACCGGGCTCGTCGGCTTCGGCGGCGCGGCCGGCTCGTCGGTGACCTGCTGCTTCCCGTCGGCGTAGGAGTAGAAGCCTTCGCCGTTCTTGCGGCCGAACAGGCCGGCGGCGACTCGCGGCCGCGTCAGCCACGACGGCCGCAGCCGCGGGTCGCCGTGGAAGCCGCTCCAGATGCTCTCCAGCACGGCGTGCGAAACGTCGAGCCCGGTCAGGTCGAGCAGCTCGAACGGGCCGAGCTTCAGGCCGAGGACGTCCCGCGCGACGCGGTCGACGTCGGCGGGCTCGGCCAGCGCCTCGGCGAGGATCTGCAGCGCCTCGGTGTTCAGGCCGCGGCCGGCGTGGTTGACCAGGAAGCCCGGCGCGTCCTTCGCCAGCACCGGTTCGTGACCCCAGCTCCGGACCAGGTCGAGCGCCTCGGCGGGCAGCCAGTTGTGCGTGCGCGTGCCCGGGACCACCTCGACCAGGCGCATCAGCGGCACCGGGTTGAAGAAGTGCAGGCCGATCAGGCGGCCGGGGTCGGCCAGCTCGGCGGCGATCTCGGTGACCGACAGCGAGCTCGTGTTCGTCGCGAAGATCGTCTCCTGTGGACAGACGCGCTCGAGGCCGGCGAACAGGGCGCGCTTGGTCGCCAGGTCTTCCCGCACGGCCTCGACGACGAGGTCGACGCCGTCCGCGGGCGCGTCGGGCGCGTCCACCGCGACCAGCCGGTCTTTGACCGCCTGCGGGTTGTCGAGCTTGCCCTTCGCGGCCAGCTTGTCGACCATCCCGCCGACGAATTCGATCGCCTCGGCGACGGCCTCGCGCCGGACGTCGGCCAGCTCGACGGTCACCCCCGCGGTCGCGGCCAGCTGGACGATCCCGCGGCCCATCACCCCGGTCCCGATCACCCGGATCCTGCCGACCTTCCCGGCCCACCCCGTCACGTCGTGCCGCCTTCCGCCGTTGGACTCCGCCCTCAGCCTAGAGGCCGACGAACTCCGCCATCCGCCTCGCCGAGTGGGCGAAGAACGCGTCGGCCGGGTCGACGCTGCCGACGTACTGGCCGAACAGGTCGAAGCTGATCGCGCCGAACAGCTGGGTCCACGCCATGAGCAGTCGGGCCACGGTCTCGGGGCCGGCGACGAGCCCGAGGGCCTTCGTGAGCGTCTCGGCCTGGGCGCGCAGTTCGGGCGGGACTTCGCCCTCGGCCCGCAGTTCGGTCTGCGTGAGCACCTTGACCAGGGCGAGCGCGACGCGGGCGGCCGGCACGACCGTGTCCTGGGGTGCCGCGTAGCCGGGGATCGGGGAGCCGTAGATCAGTGCGTACTCGTGGGGGTGTGCGCGGGCCCAGTCGCGGGTGCCCTGCCAGACGGCCAGCCAGCGCTCCCTCGGCTCGCCTTCTCCCGGGTCCGCCTTCTCGGCGGCTTCGCCGATGGCGTTGTAGGCGTCGACGATCAGGTCGGTCAGCAGCCGGTCGCGGCTCGGGAAGTACCGGTAGAGGGCGGACGACACCATGCCCAGTTCCCGTGCCACCGCGCGCAGCGACAGCCCGTGCGCGCCGACCTCGGCGAGCTGGCGGCGGGCCTCGTCCTTGATCTCCTGGGTGAGTTCGGCGCGGGCTCGTTCGCGCGCGGTGCGGGTCGCGGTCATGCGGATCAGTGTGCCACGACGAGAGCGCCGCACAAAACCGAGAGCACTGCTCTTGACAGCAGTGCTCTCGTGGGTGTTCACTGCTCTTAACCGAGAGCACTGCTCTCCCAAACTTCCGGAGGACACCATGACCGCCGCCCGCTACATCGAGCCGAAGAAGTCGACCAACGCGTTCAACGAGGCGGTCGCGAAGCTGACCCGGCTGGGCTTCAGCGTCTGGGGCAGCCGGGTGCTGACCGTGGTCGGGCGAAAGAGCGGCGAGCCGCGCTCGGTGCCGGTGAACTTGCTGACCGTCGATGGCGTCCGCTACCTCGTCGCCCCGCGGGGCGAGACGCAGTGGGTGCGCAACCTGCGCGCCGCCGGCGAAGGCACGCTTCGCGTCGGGAAGCGCGTCGAGGCGTTCACGTTCCGCGAGCTGGCCGACGACGAGAAGCCGGGCATCCTGCGCGCGTACCTCAAGCGCTGGAAGTTCGAGGTCGGCGTGTTCTTCGACGGCGTCGACGCGAAGGCATCGGAAGAGAAGCTGCGCGAGATCGCGCCGGGCTACCCGATCTTCGAGATCTTCACGAAGTAGGTTTGCGCCGCGTCAGGTTCGCCGCGACCAGGACGACGCCCACCAGGAACGCGACGAGCCCGATCAGGAACCACAGTTTCTGGCCGGTCATGAAGCTGCCGGTGATGACGCCGACGCCCTGCAGCACCCAGACGGCGCCGACCAGCACGAACACAACCCCGACCGCGAGGGTGATCCACCGCCTCATCGGCCCAGCTTAGGCGGGCGGAGAGCCCGGCACGACCCCAAGCGGCGGCGGCCGGCGCCGGCTCGGCCGGGTGGCTGCGGCAGGCGGGGCCGGCTTGGCCGGGGAGCTGCTGCACACGGAACCAGTTCAGCTGGGCGGCTGCGGCGCGCGGGACGGGCTCGGCCGGGCGGCTGCCGCCCGTGGACCCGGCTTGGCTGGGCAACTGCCCGCCCGCGGACCCGGCTCGGCGGGGAAGCTGCCGCACGTGGGGTCGGCTTGCCGGGCGACTGCCGTCTGCGGGCCCGGCTTGGCCGGGGAGCTGCTGCACACGGAACCAGCTCAGCTGGGCGGCTGCGGCGCGCGGGGTCGGCTCGGCTCGGCAGCCGCCGCGCATGGACCGGCTTGGTCGGGCGGCTGCCCCCTGCGGAACCGGCTTGGCCCGGCGGCCGCCGCGCATGGACGGGCTTGGCCGGGCAGCTGCCGCGCGTGGGGTCCGGCTTGCCGGGCGATTGCCGTCTGCGGGCCCGGCTTGGCCGGGGAGCTGCTACACACGGAACCAGCTCAGCTGGGCGGCTGCGGCGCGCGGGGTCGGCTCGGCTCGGCAGCCGCCGCGCATGGACCGGCTTGGTCGGGCGGCTGCCCCCTGCGGAACCGGCTTGGCCCGGCGGCCGCCGCGCATGGACGGGCTTGGCCGGGCAGCTGCCGCGCGTGGGGTCCGGCTTGCCGGGCGATTGCCGTCTGCGGGCCCGGCTTGGCCGGGGAGCTGCTACACACGGAACCAGCTCAGCTGGGCGGCTGCGGCGGGCGGCCGGCTCGGCCAGGCGGCTGCCGCCCGCGGACACGGCTTGGCCCGCGGCCGCCGCGCATGGACGGGCTCGGCCGGGCAGCTGCCGCGCGGGAGGTCGGCTCGCCGGGCGACTGCCGCCCGCGGAACCGGCTTGGCCGGGCAACCGCCGCGCGGGGAACCCGGGTCGTCGATGAGCCGGACCTCGTCGGCGCCCGCCCGCCAGGCCCCCAGCCGGCCGGGTTTCGGCTCGCAGATGGCCAACTCCACTCCCTCCGGCCGGCGCCTTCGGGCACAGTGGCAGCTGTGCACGACATCAGCGGCTCCCTGCGACGCCAGTCGCTGCTGGTCGCGCTCGTCTGTGTTGTTGCCGATGCCTCCCTCTTCGGGCTTCGCTCTCCCCTCGCCGACGTCGGCTGGCGGGCCTGGGTTGTCCTGCTCTGCGGGGTTGCCGTCAACGCCGCCCTCGCCGGGCCCGCCCGGTACTCCGGCTGGGTCGCCCTCGCGCACGCCGTCCTCTTCGCCGGGGCGCCTCTTCTGCTCTGCACCTGCAACGGCTATGTCGTCGGCAACAACGCCGGCATCCTCATCGCCGGCTACCGGGCCGGGGCCTGGCTGCGTCCGAAACCCGCCGTTCTCGCGCTCTTCGCCCTGCTCGCCGGGGTTGTCGCCGGGTGCATCGAAGGGGGCGGGCGCACCGCGTCCGACTGGCGGCTGATCGCCATCAGCGTCAGCGTCAGCGGCCTGCTGCCCTGGCTGGTCGGCCGGTACACGACCGCCCGCCGCGCCTACATCGCCGATCTCGAACGCGTCGCCGACGAACGCCGGCAGCACGAAGAAGAAGCCGTCAAACGGGCCGTCCTCGAGGAGCGCACCACCATCGCGCGCGACCTGCACGACGTCATCTCCCACCACGTCAGCGCCATCGGCGTGCACGCCGGCGCGGCCCGGCTCGGCCTGCCCGACGGGGACGGCCCGGTGCGCAAGTCCCTCGGCGCCGTCGAGTCCGCGAGCCGTTCGGCGATGGCCGACCTGCGCCGGCTCCTCGACCTCCTGCACGCCCAGCCCGACGCCGAACAACCCGGCCTCGACAACCTCGACGAGCTGGTCGAGACCGTCCGCGCGGCCGGCCTGCCGACCCGGCTGACCCTGCGCGGCGAACCCCGCGAGCTCCCCGGCTCGCTCGACGTCGCCCTGTACCGGATCGCGCAGGAAGCCCTGACCAACGCGCTGCGCCACGGCGAAGGCCCGGTCGAGGTCGAGCTGAACCACGGCCGCACCGAGGTCGTGCTCACAGTGACCAACGGCCTGCGCGCCGGTCGCCGCGAAGAAAAGGAGCACGCCCACCGCGGCCTGGCCGGCATCCGCCAGCGCGTCACCCTGTTCGGCGGCCAGGTCTCCTACGGCGAATCCGGCGACCGGTGGCAGCTGCGCACGACCTTCCCGGTGGAGAGCACATGATCCGCGTCCTGCTGGCCGACGACCACGCGATGTTCCGCTCCGGGATGCGCGCGCTCCTCGACACCCAGCCCGACTTCACCTGCGTCGGCGAAGCGTCCGACGGCCGCGAAGCCGTCGCCGAGACCGCGCGCCTGCGTCCGGACGTCGCCGTCCTCGACGTCCGGATGCCCCGCCTCGACGGCCTCGCCGCGACCGAAGCGATCCTCGCCGCGCCGGGCAACGACACCCGCGTCCTCGTGCTCACGACCTACGACGCGGACGAGTACGTCTACCGCGCGCTGCGTGCCGGGGCGAGCGGGTTCCTGCTGAAGAGCCTGGCGCCGGAGGAACTGGTCGCCGCGATGCGGGTCGCCGCGCGCGGGGACGCGCTGATCGACCCGTCCGTGACCCGGCGGCTGGTCGCGAAGTTCGCCGCGGTGCTCGAACCCGCGGCCGCCGAACCGCCCGAGCTGGCGAGGCTGACTTCCCGCGAACGCGAGGTCCTGCTCCTGATCGCCGGCGCCTGCAGCAACGCGGAGATCGCGCGGCAGCTGCACGTCGGCGAGGAAACGGTCAAGACGCACGTCTCCCGCGTGCTCAGCAAGCTCGGGCTCCCCGACCGCGTGCACGCCGTCGTCTACGCCTACCGCCACAAACTCGTGCCGGACGGCTGAGGTGGCGGGAACGCCCCGGTGCGGCGGGAGGGGGACGCGGCACCGGGACGTTCCCTGGCGGTGGGGGGCGGTGGCCGGCCCGTCAGTTGGTCGGGCGGGCCGAATAGTCCCCGCCGCGACGCTGGCCCCGTTGCCCCTGGCCCGGTTCGAACCCCTGGCCCAGCGAGGTCGCCGTGGCCGTGGTGCCCTCGACCTTCGCCACGACCGTCACGTTCGTGTCGCCCTGCTTCACATCGCCCGTCTTCTGCGTCGACGACCCGATCGTGTACGTCTGCTTGTAGCCGTCCTTGCTCGTCAACGTCACCGAGGTCGCGCTCAGCTCCGTCACGTCGCCCGTCTGCAGCCGCTCGGTCGTGTAGCCGCCGTTGCCGTTCGACACCACGAAATCACCGTGCAGTGCTTCGCGCAGGGCTGCCATTCCGCCGCCCATGCCTCCGCCCGGGAAGCCCTGGCCCTGGCCGCCGCGGGGGAACTGGCCGCCGCCGAAACCGCCCGGGCCCTGCTGGGCCGTGTTGTCCGCGCTGCTCGTTCCCGCCCAGATCGCCGCTCCGCCGCCGGCCGCGATCACCACGGCGATGCCCGCCGCGATCGCCGTCTTCTTGCCGGACCAGCCCTTCTTCGGTGCGGCCGGGGCCGGGTCGCCCCAGTTGGCCGGGGCCGGCTCACCCCAGGCCGGGGTGTTCGCGGCGCCTTCGGGAGGCGTGTTCGGCTCGGTCGTCATCGTGTCCTCCGGTGGTGCCCACACTGGTCCCGGCCAGGTTCGCCGCCGTGGCTGTGTTTGAGCTGTGCGCGGCGTCAGCGGGCGCTGTGGCTCCCTTACCCGGGCGAACGACTCTCACAGGAAACGCACAGCGGTGTCACAGTGAGCACTGAAGAGCCGCCGAGAAGATGGCACTATGACCGCTATGAACGCCACGTCACCCGGCCCTGGCAAGGCCGACCTGCGCCGCGCCGACGGGAGCCCGGTGCGGGTCCTCGTCGTCGACGACGAGGCGACGCTGGCCGAGCTCGTGTCGATGGCCCTGCGCATGGAGGGCTGGGAGGTGCGCAGCGCGGGCGACGGCACGGAGGCCGTCCGGATCGCGCGCGACTTCCGGCCCGACGCCGTCGTCCTCGACGTCATGCTCCCCGACTTCAGCGGCCTCGAAGTGCTGCGGCGGATGCGGTCCGAGGCGCCGAACCTGCCGGTGCTCTTCCTGACGGCGAAGGACGCGGTCGAAGACCGCATCGCCGGGCTCACCGCGGGCGGCGACGACTACGTCACCAAGCCCTTCAGCCTCGAAGAGGTAGCCCTGCGGCTGCGCGCGCTGCTGCGCCGGGCGGGCGGGGTGACCGGCGCGAGCGGGTCGACGCTCGTCGTCGGCGACCTCACCCTCGACGAGGACAGCCGCGAGGTCCACCGCGGCGGCGACCTCGTGCCGCTCACCGCGACCGAGTTCGAACTGCTGCGCTACCTCATGCGCAACCCCAAGCGCGTGCTGTCGAAGGCCCAGATCCTGGACCGCGTGTGGAGCTACGACTTCGGCGGCCAGGCCAACATCGTCGAGCTCTACATCTCCTACCTGCGCAAGAAGATCGACGCCGACCGCGAGCCGATGATCCACACCATGCGGGGCGCCGGGTATGTCCTCAAGCCAGCGGGCTGAACCGAAGCGCGTGCGACGGCCGTGGTCGCTGCGGCGGCGGCTGATCGTCCAGCTCGCCGCGCTGCTCGCGTTGGTGTGCCTGGTCGTCGGCGTGGTCACGGAGTTCGCGCTGAGCGAGTTCCTCGTCGGCCAGCAGGACAAGCGGCTGGCCGCGGCGAGCGACCGCGCCGCGCACGGCGGGGAACGGCCACCGCCGTGGACGTACGGCGAAACGCCACCGCCGCCGGACGCGCTGCGCGTGCTCGGGCAGGGCGACGGCACGCTCGCCGTCGTCCAGTCCGGCTCGACCGCCACCGCGGGGGTGCTCGATTCCAGCGTGGGCGCGCCGTCGAAGCGCAAGCCGCCGTTCAAGAGCGTGCCGAAGGAGCAGGTGCTGACCCTGCTCGCGCTGCCGTCCGACGGGAAGCAGCGCAGCGTCGACCTCGGCGGCACCCTCGGCGAGTACCGCGTGGTCTCGACGATGTCGCCGAACGGCGAGAAGACGGTCATCGGCCTGCCGCTGAAGGACGTCAACGAGACGCTCTGGCGGCTGGGTTTCATCCTCGGCGGCGTCGCGCTCGCCGGGATCCTGGTCGCGGGCGCGGTCGGCGCGGCGACGATCCGGCGCACGATGAAGCCGCTCGACCGGCTGGCCGCGACGGCGACGCGCGTCTCCGAACTGCCGCTGGACCGCGGCGAAGTCGCGTTGTCGGAACGGGTTCCCGAGGCGGACACCGACCCGGGCACCGAGGTCGGCAAGGTCGGCTCGGCGCTGAACCGGATGCTGCAGCACGTCGCGAACGCGCTGTCGGCGCGGCACGCGAGCGAGAACCGCGTCCGCCAGTTCGTCGCGGACGCGAGCCACGAGCTGCGCACGCCGCTGGCGGCGATCCGCGGCTACGCGGAGCTGACCCGGCGCAGCGGCGAGCAGGTGCCGCCGGACGTCGCGTTCGCGATGGGCCGCGTCGAGTCCGAGTCACGCCGGATGACGACGCTGGTGGAGGACCTGCTGCTGCTCGCGCGCCTGGACTCCGGGCGTCCGGTGGTGCACGAGTGGGTGGACCTGTGCCGGCTGGTGGCCGACGCGGTCGCGGACGCGCACGTCGCGGGCCCGGACCACAAGTGGCTGATGGACGTCCCCGGCGAGCCGATCGGCGTCCTCGGCGACGCGGGCCAGCTGCACCAGGTGGTGATCAACGTGCTGGCCAACGCGCGCACGCACACCCCGGCGGGCACGACGGTGACGACGACACTGTCCACATCGGACGGATCGGTGCGGCTGCGCGTGGCCGACGACGGCCCGGGCATCCCACCGGACGTGCTCCCGGACGTCTTCGAGCGCTTCGCCCGCGGGGACAACTCGCGGTCCCGCGCGGCGGGGAGCACGGGCCTGGGGCTGGCGATCGTGGCGGCGGTGGTCGCCGCGCACGGCGGCCGAGTCTGGGTGCAGAGCCGGCCGGGGCGCACGGAGTTCGAGATCACCTTCCCGGCGGCGCCCACCCCGTCGTGAGTGGTAATTAGGGTTCTAACCCGAATTACCACTCACGACCGCGGGCCGATGCACAGCGCGCGCACAGGTTCGGCACAAGTTCACCACATGCGGCGCCGACACGGTGAACGCCATGACGACCACGCTGTCGGCGCCCGAACACGCCCAGCCCGCTCCCGCGCCCGTCCGGAAACCACGGTGGGTCACGCCTTCCGTGGCCGCGCTCCTGGTCGGGACCGGCCTGCTCTACCTGTGGGACCTGGCGAAGACCGGCTGGGCCAACGACTTCTACGCCATGGCCGCCCAGGCCGGCACGTGGAGCTGGAAGGCGCTGTTCTTCGGTTCGCTCGACCCGGGCAACGTCGTCACCGTCGACAAACCGCCGTTCTCGCTGTGGGTCATGGGGCTGTCCGGCCGGCTCTTCGGCTTCTCCAGCTGGAGCCTGCTCGTGCCGAACGCGCTCGCCGGGGTCGCGTCGGTCGGCCTGCTCTACCTCGCCGTGCGGCGGCTTTCCGGCCCCGGCGCCGGCCTGCTCGCCGGGTCGGCGCTCGCGTTGACGCCGGTCGCCGCGCTCATGTTCCGGTACGACAACCCCGATGCCTTCCTCGTGCTGCTGCTCGTCGCCGGCGCCTACTGCGTCGTGCGGGCGCTCGAGCGTGGGAGCACGACGTGGCTGGTGCTCGCCGGGGTCGCGATCGGGTTCGGCTTCCTCGACAAGATGCTGCAGGCGTTCCTCGTCCTGCCCGCCTTCGTGCTGGCGTACGCCGTCGCGGCGCCGACGTCGCCCGGCCGCCGCGTCGGGCAGCTTTTCGCGGCGGCCGGGGCGGTCGTCGTTTCGGCGGGCTGGTGGATCGCGGCCGTCGCGCTGTGGCCGGTCGCCGACCGGCCGTACATCAGCGGGTCGACCGACAACACCGTGCTGGAGCTGGCTTTCGGCTACAACGGCCTCGGCCGCATCTTCGGGGAAGGCCGCGGCGGTGGCGGGGCGCCGACGGGTGGCTTCGGTGGCCGCGGCTTCGGCGGCGAAACCGGCCTGACGCGGCTGTTCAGCGGTGAGTTCGGCGCGGAAGCTTCGTGGCTGCTGCCCGCCGCGGTCCTCGGCCTGGTCGCCGGCCTGTGGTTCACGCGGCGCGCGCCCCGCACCGACCGGACGCGGGCGGCGCTGCTGCTGTGGGGCGGCTGGCTGGTCGTCACCACGCTCGTCTTCAGCTACATGAGCGGGATCATCCACCCGTACTACACGGTCGCGCTGGCCCCGGGGATCGCCGGCACGCTGGGCATCTCCGCGCGGGAGCTCTGGCGCGGCCGGGCGAACTTCGCGGCCCGCGCGGTGCTGGCCGTCATGCTCGCGGTCTCCGCGGTGTGGGGGTTCGTGCTCCTGGCGCGGACGCCGGAGTGGCAGCCGTGGATCCGCTACGCGCTGCTCGTGCTCGGCGCGGCCGCCGTCGTGGCGCTGCTCTTCGGCGCCGACCGCGTCCGGCGGCTGGGTCCGGTCGTGGCCGTGGCCGGCCTGTGCGGCGCGCTGCTCGGGACGGCGTCGTTCACCCTCGCCACGGCGGCGACCGCGCACTCCGGCGGCACGCCGTCGTCCGGCCCGCCCGTCGCGAGTGGACGCGGTTTCGGCGGCGGCTTCGGTGGGGGACAGACGGACGCGGCGGTGATCGACCTGCTGAAGAGCACGACGACGAAGTGGGCCGCGGCGCAGAGCGGGGCGATGCAGTCGGCCGGGCTGGCGCTCTCGAGCGGGCGACCGGTGCTCGCGATCGGCGGTTTCAGCGGCAGTGACCCGGCTCCGACGCTCGCGCAGTTCGAGCAGTACGTCGACGCCGGCGACATCCACTACTACGTCGCCGGCGGGCGTGGCGGGTTCGGTGGCGGCCGCGGGACCTCGGGCGAGATCCAGTCCTGGGTCGAGCAAAATTTCGCGCCGGTCACCGTCGGGGAGACCACGATTTACGACCTGACAAAATCGGTCAATTGATCGAAATTCGGCCGAATGTTTCAGGCGTGTTAACAGTCGAGGAATCGTTCGCGCCACCGATAGCGCATGCGCTATCGGTGGAGACGAACACCTGTTCGAAACCCGGTCTCGCTGAACGGGTAATTACGAACGATTGTTCGGTTCCCATTCGTAGCGCTCGGTGATGATCACGGCGCGGCGTAACGATGAGGGACTACGGCCCGTGCAACTGCACGGGACCGCGGCCCGGATCTTGGCCGGGCGGCCGACAGAAACACGCGCGTACTTGATCTCCGGGACGGCCGATGTTGCTGGTTGACACGGTTGTTGGTCACTCGTTCGGATGCACTGGTGAGGCGTTGTGGGGATCTTGTGCTACTCGCTAGGCTCTCCGCCGGGTGAGGGACAAGGGGTGGCCGATCCGGTGTGCTGACCAACCGGATCTCACTGGGTGTGGGTGCTCCCGGTGCGTGTTCTCTTGCCCGTGACCCGATCAGGTGCGTCTGGAAGAGAGCAGCGATGACTGTGCGCTTTCGGCGCCGCAACACTCCACTTCCCCCGCCATTGGGAGTTTCGCTGTGACTTTCCGCCCCCGTCGGCTGACGGTGCTCCTGACTTTGCTGACCCTCGCCGGCGTAACCGCCCTTTCCGGGTGCAGCGACAGCGACGCCTCCGGCACCGGCGGCAAGATCACCCTCGGGTTCAGCGCGTGGCCGGGCTGGTTCCCCTGGCAGGTGGCGCAGGAACAGGGACTGTTCGCGAAGAACGGCGTGAACGTCGACCTGAAGTACTTCGACAACTACACCGACAGCATCAACGCGCTTTCCAGCGGCGCCATCGACGCGAACAGCCAGACCCTCAACGACACGCTTTCCTCGGCCTCCGGCGGCGCCAAGCTGTCGATCGTGCTGGTGAACGACAACTCCACCGGCAACGACAAGATCATCGCCCGCGAGGGCATCAACGCCGTCGCCGACCTGAAGGGCAAGAAGGTCGCGGTCGAGCAGGGCACGGTCGACCACTACCTCCTGCTGCTCGCGCTGCAGGAAGCGAAACTGACCGAAAAGGACATCGAGCTGGTCAACCTGCCGACCGACGCCGCCGCGGCCGCGTTCGTCGCCGGCCAGGTCGACGCGGTGGGCGCGTTCGCGCCCTTCACCTCGAAGGCCCTCGAACGCCAGGGCAGCCGCGCGATCTCGACGTCGGCGGAGTTCCCCGGTGCGATCCCGGACCACCTCGTCACGTCGCAGAAGCTGGTCAAGGAGCGCCCGAAGGACGTCCAGGCGCTGGTCGACACCTGGTTCGAGACGCTGACCTGGATCAAGAACAACAAGGACGCGGCCGTCGGGATCATGGCCAAGCGCGGCGGCGTCTCCGACGCCGACTACAAGACCTACGACGCCGGCACCACGATCTTCACCCGCCAGCAGAACATCGACGCGTTCACACCCGGGGTCACCGCGCAGCACCTCGACTTCCAGGCGAACAAGATCATCGACTTCATCGTGAACACCGGGCTCGCGCAGCAGCGGCCGGCGCTGGACGGGCTGTTCGACGACCAGTTCGTGAAGGCCGCGCCGCAGTGACCGGGCCGACCCAGCAGCTCGCCGAACGCCGGGAGTCGGGGCGCCCGGCCTGGGCCCCGCTCCCGCGCCGGGCCGCGCCCAGGACCGCGTCCGCGCTGTTTTCCTTGCGCACGCCCATTTCCGCTGGTGCGCGCTGGACGCTCGCGGTGCTGTCGTTCGCGATCCCGTTCGTCGCCTGGGTCGTGCTGAGCGTCAGCGGGGCCGTCGACTCGACGTTCCTGCCGTCGCCGGCCGCGGTGGTCAAGGCCGGCGTCGACATGGCGGGCACCGGTGAGCTCTTCGACGACCTCTGGGCGACGACCCAGCGGGTGCTCGAAGGCTTCGGCCTCGCCGTGCTCGTCTCGGTGCCGCTCGGCATCCTGATGGGCACGTTCACCGCCGGACAGGCGTTCTTCGAGCCGCTGATCGGGCTGCTGCGCTACCTGCCGGCGAGCGCGTTCATCCCGCTGCTGATCATCTGGCTCGGCCTCGGCGAGCCGTCGAAGATCGCCATCCTCTTCATCGGCACGGTCTTCTTCAACACGCTGATGACCGCCGACGTCGTCCGCGGCGTGCCGGGCGCGCTCATCGACGTCTCCTACACCCTCGGCGCGCGCCGCGGCGAAGTGCTGCGCAAGGTCGTCGTGCCGCATTCGCTGCCGGGCATGCTCGACGCCATCCGCGTCAACGCCGCCGCGGCGTGGAACTTCGTGGTCGTCGCCGAGCTGATCAACTCCTCGGCCGGCCTCGGCTACCGGATCGTCCGCGCGCAGCGGTTCCTGCAGACCGACAAGATCTTCGCCGTGCTCGTGGTCATCGGGATCGCCGGGCTGGTCATCGACGTCCTGCTGCGCCTGCTGCGCACGCGGGTCGGGAAGTGGGCGGCATGACGCTGGAACTGCGGAACGTCGCCAAGGACTACACCGTGCGCGGCAAGGTGACCCGCGCGCTCGACGGCGTCGACCTCGAGGTGCTGCGCGGCGAGTTCGTCTGCGTCGTCGGCGCGAGCGGCTCGGGCAAGTCGACGCTGCTTTCGCTGGTGGCCGGGCTCGGCAAGCCGACCGAGGGCGAGATCGTGCTCGACGGCGTCCCGGTGACCGGCCCCGGCCCGGACCGCGGGCTCGTCTTCCAGGCGGGTGCGCTCTACCCGTGGCGCACCGTCGAGAAGAACGTCGCGTTCGGACTGGAGCTGCTGCCGGTCGACGCGGCCGAGCGCGCCAAGCGCGTGGACTGGTACCTCGCCGAAACCGGCCTGCACGCCGTGCGCAAGTCGCTGCCGAAACAGCTTTCGGGCGGCCAGAAGCAGCGCGTCGCGATCGCGCGGGCGCTGGCGTGCGAACCGGACGTTCTGCTGCTGGACGAACCCTTCGGCGCCTTGGACGTCCAGACCAAAGAGGACATGCAGGTGCTCATCCGCCAGGTGTGGGCCGACACCGGCACCACGGTGCTGATGGTCACCCACGACGTCGAGGAAGCGGTTTTCCTGGGCGGCCGGGTGGTGGTGCTCGCCTCCGACCCCGGCCGCATCGCCGCCGACGTCGAGGTGACGCTGCCCGCGGAGCGGGACCTGGCGGTGAAGCGCGAACCGCGGTTCCTCGCGCTGCGCGCCCGGATCGAGGACCTGGTCCGGGAGCAGCACCGCGGGCACGTGAGCCGGGTGGCCGCGGACGGGTGAGAACGGAAGACGGGAAGGTGGCGGGATGAGGCACGGCGGGGCGACCGCGGAACGGGCCGGCGGCGGGGGGATCCTGGCCCGGCTCGGCATTCGCGGCAAGCTGAACCTGCTGCTCCTGCCCCCGCTGGCCGCGGTGGTGCTGGTGTCGGTGCCGTTCGTGCTGACGCAGGCGAGCAGCGCGATGGCCGCGTCGCAGTCGGCGACGGTGGCGCGGCACACGCAGCAGCTCGGCGGCCTGGTCTGGCAGCTGCAGCGCGAACGGCTGCTCACCGGCGCCTTCGTCGCGACGCCGTCGGCGCCACCGGACCAGATGCTCCAGCAGCAGAAGACGGTGGACGCGACCGTCGAGAGCGTCCGGTCGGCACTGGGTTCCGGCGCGCCGGACGAGCTTTCCGCGGCCCTGACCCGGATCGGCTCGCTGAACGAGCTGCGGCACAACGCGCAGCTGCGCGGCGTCGCGCTCGACAGCGTCGCCCGGACCTACCACGCGGTGATCGGAGCGGTGATCGACTCGCTGCGGCTGGTCCCGCAGCTCACCAGCGACGCCGAGGGCACCCGGGAGCTGACCGCGCTGGAGGCGCTGCTGCGCGCGAACGAGGAGAACTCGTTGCGCGGCATGGCGTTGATCGTGACGGCGGTGTCGCCCGACGCCGGCCGGTCCATCCTGGACGACGCGACCCAGCAGGCGCCGATCTTCACCGAGCGGTTCGTCCAGCAGGCCGACGACGAAGAGGACCGCGACCAGTCCGCGCTGGTCGTCAACGTCGAGGGCAGCGATGCCGGCCGCCGGATCGACGAGCTCGCCGGCCAGATCGACAACCCGCGGGACGCGGCCGGCACCACGCGGTACGTCACCGACGTCCTCACCGCGTCCGAAAGCCAGGCGGGCCAGCGGAAACTCGTGCAGGAGCGGGTCACCGGCGAGATCGCCGACGCGGCGACCGGGCGAGCCGACGCCGGCGCCCGGCTGGCCTGGACGGTCGGCATCGGGGCCGGGCTGCTGTTCCTGCTGGTCGCCTTCCTCGCCGTCGCGGTCTCCCGCTCGATCGCCCGGCCGCTGCGACGGCTGACCACCGCGGCGACGTCGGTCGCCGACCTCGCCGGCACGGAACTCGTCCGCGTGACCGACACCGAGGAGGCCGAGCAGCAGGTCCCGCGGCTGGCCACCATCGACGTCGTCTCGAGCGACGAGCTCGGCAAGCTGGCCGCCGCGTTCAACCGGGTCCAGACCACCGCGGCCGAACTGGTCGAACGGCAGGCGCTCACCCGGCGCAACACCAGCCTGATGTTCGCGAACGTCGCCAAGCGCACGCAGAACCTCGTCGGCCGCCAGCTCGCGCTGATCGACGAGGTCGAGCGCAACGAGCAGGACACCCGGCTGCTGGCCAGCCTCTACCGGCTCGACCACCTCTCGACCCGCCTGCGCCGCAACGCCGACAACCTGCTCGTGGTGTCCGGCACCCGCGACGAAACCCGGATCGCCGGCCCGATCGAGCTGTCCACGGCCCTGCGTTCCGCGCTCGCCGAGATCGAGGACTACCAGCGCGTCAAGCTCGGGGTCGTCGCGGAGATCCTGCTGTCCTCGGCCCTCGGCGCCGACCTGGTGCTGGTGTTCGCCGAGCTGCTCGAGAACGCGACGTCGTTCTCGCCGCCGGGGTCGATGGTCGAGGTCGACACGATGCTGCTGGCCGGCGGGTCGTGCCTGGTGAACATCGTCGACCACGGCATCGGCATGACCGCCGAGAAGCTGGCCGAGGAGAACCAGCGGCTCGTCGAGCGCGAACGCCTCGAGCTGGCCCCGACCAGTGTGCTCGGCCTGTTCGTGGTGGGCCGCCTCGCGCGGCGGCACGACCTGGGCGTCGAACTGCTCGCGACGCCGACCACCGGCGGCGTGACCGCGCGGCTGACGATCCCGCCGTCGCTGTTCAGCCACCGCTCGGGGCTGCGGCAGCCGAACCCCGCGCCGACGCCGATCGAGGCGCGGCCCGCCGAGGCCGTCGCGGTGTCCACTTCGGACGTTCCGCGGCCGGCCGAGCCGTTGCCGGCGCCGGCGATCCCGGCGCTGCTCAGCGTCGCGCACGCCAACGGCTTCCGCTGGTTCAACCAGCTGGAACCGGTGTGGCCGGACGCCGAACCCGCCGAGCCCGCGGCCGAACCGGAAGCCGAGAGCCGCGGTGGCCTGCGCCGCCGGGTCCGCGGCGCCCAGCTGCCCGGCCCCGGCGCGACCGCGCCGGTGGCCGCGGAGAAACCGCGCCACGACCCGGAGGCGACCCGCGCCGCGATGGACGGCTTCGAGAGCGCCTTCGTCAAAGCGTCACTTTCACGTGAAAGTGCCCACCAGGGGACGGAGCTTTCACGTGAAAGCTCCGACCTGGGACCCGAGCTTTCACGTGAAAGCTCCGTCCCGCCCTCGCCGGGTGACGGCGCCTCGCTGCCGGTGCGCGTGCCCGGGGACTCGGCGATGCCCGCGTCCCACCCGGCGCGCGGCCTCGCCACCCCGCCGGCCGGTGTCCCGGCCGCCCCGCAGTCCCGGGACGGCCTGGTCCGCCGGGTCCCCGGTGCCCAGCTCGCCCCCGGCCTGCGCCCGCAGGCCACGGGCAGGCCGATCGCCCGCGCCGTCGTGAACCGCACCAGGCGGGACCCGGCGGCCGAGCGAGCGGCGTTCGACGCGTTCGCCGCCGGCCTCGCCAAGGCGGACGTGGTGACGGCAGACAGCCCGCCGCCTGGCGTGGTCGCCGGTCGTGTGACGGAACGAGCAGAAGAGAGCAGGAAATGAGCATCCCCGCAGCCGGTGTCAGCGTCGAAGCCCAGAACTTCAACTGGCTGGTGAGCCGCTTCGCCCAGCACACGGCGGGCGCGATCGCCGCCATCGCGGTTTCGGCCGACGGCTTGCTGATCGCGATGTCGTCGGAGCTCGAGCGGTCCAACGCCGACCGCCTCGCCGCGATCTCCTCCGCCATGCTCGGCCTCGCCCACGGCGTCTCCGAGAGCCACCCGCTCGGCTCGCCGGACAAGGTGATCATCGAGCTGGAGCACGGCTACCTGCTGGTCTGCACCATCAGCATCGGCTGTTCGCTCGGCGTGCTGGCCAACAAGCAGGCGAGCCTCGGCACGATCGCCTACGAGATGGCGATGTTCGCCAACCGCGCCACCGAAGTCCTCACGCCGGGGCTCATCGAGGAGCTGAAGAACACCGTGGGTGCGTGATGACCGAAGAGCCTTCGCTGCTGCGGCCGTACCTGATGACCTCGGGGCGGGCCCAGCCGGTCGACCAGAGCCTGGAGATCGAGGCGCAGGTGATGACGTCCCGCCTGGGCGCGAAGTCGCACCCGAAGCTCACCTTCGAACGGCAGGAAATCGTTTCCCTCTGCCGCAACACCATGTCGGTCGCCGAGGTGGCGGCCATGCTCGGCCTCCACATCGGCGTCGCCCGCGTGCTGGTGGCCGACCTCGCCGAGCTGGGCTACGTCGTCGTCCGGCGGCCGGCGAACCACACGTCGCAAGACCTCGGCATGATCGAAAGGGTCATTCGTGGACTCGAAGCCATTCACTGAACCGGCGCCCCGCCCACCGGCCCCGGTCAAGATCGTCATCGCGGGCGGCTTCGGCGTCGGCAAGACGACGGCGGTCGGCGCCATTTCGGAGATCAAGCCGCTGACGACGGAGGCGGCGATCACGTCGGTGGCGGCTTCGGTGGACAGCACCGGCCACGTCCCGGCGAAGACCACGACGACGGTGGCGCTCGACTTCGGCTGCATCACGATCGACGACGAGGTCAAGCTGTACCTGTTCGGCACACCCGGCCAGGACCGCTTCGGCTTCATGTGGCAGGACCTGGTCCACGGCGCCCTGGGCGCGCTGGTGATCGTGGACACCCGCCGCATGGACGACTGCTACCCGGCGGTCGACTACTTCGAGAACGCGGGCCTGCCGTTCGTGGTGGCGGTGAACATGTTCGACGGGTCGTTGGGGCACGACCTGGAGGACATCCGCTGGGCGCTGGCGGTCAGCGAGGACGTCCCGCTGATCACGTTCGACGCCCGGCAGAAGCTTTCGGTGCGCGACGCGCTGCTGGCGGTCCTGCGCAACACGTTCAAGAAGGCCCGAGCCCAGGCGGGCGCGGGCTCTTCGCTACACTGATCCACGGACCCCGCGCGGCGTCCACCCTGTGAACCTCCCCAGGGCCGGAAGGCAGCAAGGATAAGCAGGCTCTGACGGGTGCGCGGGGTCCCCTTTGTTCACTGGCTCCGGCTCTCGGGGCTTCGCCCCTTCGCCGGGCCACCTCACTTCGTCCCTTCACCCGGGGGGCCGAGCCCCCCGGACCCCCACGGTGCCTCGCTCACAGGTCTTCGGGTCTTCCGCGGCCTTCCTCGCGAGTTCGCTGGTCTGCCGCGACCTCTTCAGAACAGGCCCAGCACGTCTTCCGGCGGCTGCGGCGACGGCGGCCGGTCCTCGTCCGTGATCGGGGTCGCCCTCCCCGCCAGCTTTCGCAGCTCCGCCCCCTCCACGCACCTCGTCGGGAACGCCGCCGAGGCCGTCCGGCGGGCTATCTCCGCCGTCGGCAGCGGCGCGGCCGAGGCCGCGAACACCAAGTTGCCGAAGCGGCGGCCCTTCAGCACCGCCGGGTCCGCCAGCAGCAAGACTTCCGGGAACACCGATAGCAGCGTCGCCAGGAAACGGCGGGCGAACGGCAGGCCCGAGCCGTCCGTGATGTTCGCCAGGTAGATCCCCGCCGGCCGGAGGATTCCGCCGATCGCCCGCGTCGCCTCCACCGTGGCCAGGCCGCCCGCCAGCGTCGCTCGCTCGAACGCGTCCACCACCGCCAGGTCCGCCGTGTCCTCGCGGCGGGTCGCCAGGCCCGCGCGGCCGTCCGTGATGCGGACGCGCAGCCCCGGTATCCGCAGCCCGAGCTGGGCGCGGACCAGCTCCACCAGCTCGCCGTCCGCGTCGAACACCAGCTGCCGCGAACCCGGGCGCGACGCCGCCACGTACCGCGGCAGCGTGCACGCCGCCCCGCCGATGTGCAGTGCGTCCACTGGGCCCGGCGGGAGGTGGTCCACGACGTCGCCGAAGCGCCGGACGTAGTCGAACTCCAGGTTGGCCGGGTCGTCGAGGTCGACGTACGACTGGGCGACCCCGTCCACCGACACCAGCCACGCGTTGCCGCGGTCGGCGTCGCGCAGCAGCTCCGCCGTCCCGAACCGGACCGGGTACCGCCCGGGCACCGGACCGGGTTTTCGAGAACGGCTCACGAAGTCGGAGCGTATCGGAAACATTCCGCCCGGCCTGGCGATAAGTGAGCGGAACGATCATCGATCGAGGGGGTTTTCCTTGCGTGCGAACGCAGTAATCGTCGCCGCGGCGCTCGCCGCCGGTGTCTTCGCGACGCCGGCGGCCGCGGACGTGCTGCCCGACCGGGCCCAGGCCGTCGGGTATCTGGAAACCGGTGGCCCCGGCGTCGCCAGAGCCGCCGAAGCGGCCCTGCTCGGCAGCCCGGCCGACCTGCAGACCTTCCTGGCGACCGGCCGTCAGCAGGCCCGGGACGACGACGACCGGGTGCTGGTCACCCAGGTCCTGTCGACCGGCGGCCCGGTCGCCAAGCGCGCCGCCCAGCAGGCGCTCGGCGGCACGATCGAGGACGTCCGCGCCTTCCTGGCCACCGGCCTCGCCCAGGCCCGGGTCGCCGACGACCGCATCGCCGTCGGCCAGGCCATGAGCACCGGCGGCCCGGTCGTCAACGAGCGCGCGCAGAAGGCGCTCGACGGCACACCCGCCGACGTCCGGGCGTTCCTCGAGACCGGCCTGCAGCAGGCGCGCGACACCGACGACCGGATCACGACGGACCAGGCGCTCGCCGCCGGCGGTCCGGAGGTCCAGGCCGCCGCGCAGACCGCGCTCGACGGCACCCCGGCCGACGTCCGGTACTTCCTGTCCGTCTGGCGCCAGGTTGCCGCGGACGGCGACGCCGAGCTCGCCGCGGTCCAGGGCCAGCTCGACGGCGCCAAGGCCGGCGCGGCCGCCCACCACCCGCTCATCGTGCGGCTCGCCGGGGAGCGGGCGCGGAAGCTCGCTTCGGACGCGCGGACGGCGAACACCACCCGGCTCGCGACCCAGCAGTCCGCGGCGCAGCACGACGCCCAGGTCGCGCGCGGCGCGGCCGCCGACGCCGAGCAGCAGGCCAAGGACGCCGCCGCCCGCGCGGCGCAGGCCAAGACGGACAACGACAAGCTGCTCGCCGACGCGGCCGACCCGGCGCTGACCGTGCCGAACGGCCGGCGCGCGTCGGTCTACCTGCTGCGCAACGGCGGCACCGCCGTCAAGAACGCCGCCCGCGCCGCGCTGAGCGGCTCGGACGACGACGTCGTCACGTTCGTGCGCAGCGGTCTCGCCGTCGCGCAGGAGTCGGACGACCGCGCCGCCGTCGCCGCGATCGCGGCCGACACCACGGCTCGCCCGGGCTTGCGTCAGGCCGCTCGTGACGCGCTCGCCGGCCCGTACGCCGGCGTCGCCGCGCTGCTGCGCACCGGGGACTACCCGGGCCGCGACACCGACGACCGCGTCGAGGTCAACCAGATCATGGCCACCGGCGGTCCGGCGACGAAGTCGGCCGCGCAGCAGGCGCTGGACGGCACCGTCGCCGACGTCCGGGCGTTCCTGGCCACCGGCCGGTACGTCGCGCGGACGCACGACCTGCGGATCCGGGTGGCGCAGTCGTTGTCGGAGGGCCCGGAGGTCAACGCGGTCGCGCAGGGCGTCCTGGACGGCCCGGACTCGTACCTGCAGCCGTACCTGGACGGCGAACTGGGCAAGGCGCGGGCGCGGGACGCCTTCACCGCGGCGCACGTCGCGAAGGTGAACGGCCTGCTGGCCCAGCTGCCCTGACCGCACGGCGAAGGTTGTCGGACCCTGCCGGTACCCTCGCGAGGTGGCTCTCGCGCTGTACCGCAAGTACCGTCCGGCAACCTTCGCCGAGGTCGTCGGGCAGGAGCATGTGACCGAACCCCTCCGCACGGCGCTGTCCGCCGGGCGGATCAACCACGCCTACCTCTTCTCCGGTCCACGCGGCTGCGGGAAGACGTCGAGCGCGCGCATCATGGCGCGCTCGCTGAACTGCGTGAAGGGGCCGACGCCGGACCCGTGCGGCGAGTGCAACTCGTGCAAGGCGCTCGCGCCGGAGGGCTCGGGCAGCGTCGACGTCACGGAGCTGGACGCGGCGAGCCACGGTGGCGTCGACGACGCCCGTGAGCTGCGGGACAAGGCGTTCTACGCGCCGGCCGAGTCGCGGTACCGGGTGTTCATCATCGACGAGGCGCACATGGTCACCACGCAGGGCTTCAACGCCCTGCTGAAGATCGTGGAAGAGCCGCCCGAGCACGTCATCTTCATCTTCGCGACGACCGAACCGGAGAAGGTGCTCACGACCATCCGGTCGCGGACGCACCACTACCCGTTCCGGCTGATCCCACCGAGCTCGATGCGCACGCTGCTGGAGAGCAACGTCGCGGCCGAGGGCGTCCAGGTCGAGCAGGCGGTGTTCCCGCTGGTCATCCGCGCGGGCGGCGGCTCGGCGCGCGACACGCAGTCGGTGCTGGACCAGCTGCTGGCGGGCGCGGGCCCGGACGGCGTTTCGTACTCGCGCGCGGTGGCGCTGCTGGGCGTCACGGACGTAGCGCTGATCGACGACATGGTCGACGCGCTGTCGACGGAGGACGCCGCGACGGTGTTCTCGACGGTGGAGAAGCTCGCGGAGGCGGGCCACGACCCGCGCCGCTTCGCGACGGACCTGCTGGATCGCCTGCGTGACCTGGTGCTGCTGCGCGCGGTGCCGGACTCCGCGGGCGGGCTGGTGTCCGCGCCGGAGGAAGAGTTGTCCCGGATGGTGGCGCAGGCGGAGCGCATCGGCCTGGCGACGCTGTCCCGGTACGCGGACATAGTCCACAATGGACTGCTGGAGATGCGCGGCGCGACTTCGCCGCGGCTGGTGCTCGAGCTGTTGTGCGCGCGGATGCTGCTGCCGTCGGTGACGGACGCGGAGAAGGCGCTGCTGGCCCGCATCGAGCGGCTGGAACGCCGCGCGACGGTGGCCGGCGGCGGTGGGGCGCCCGCGGAGGGTGGCGTGGAGCCCCCGATGCGGGCGGCGCCGGAGAGGGAGTTTTCCCGGCCTTCCCAACGGGCGGCATCGGCTGGGCCGGCCCCGGTGGCGGCTCCGGAACCCGCCACGCGACCCGCTCCCGCGGTGGCCCCTGAGCCTGCCCCGGCGGCTGTTGCCACGGCTACCAGCGCGCCGGCGACCCGTTCCGCGGACAGCGGCTGGGGAACGCCGCGCACCCCGGGTGGCGGTACTCCCGCGCCGGCAGCTGCGAACGCCGACGCTCCGGCCCAACCCGTTGCGGCTCCCGCCTCCAAGCCGGTCCCGAGCACCCCGGCCCCGGCCCCGGCCCCGGCCGAGCCCAGCGCCCCCGCGGCGTCCGGTGCGCTCGATGCCGCCGGGATCCGGAACGTCTGGCCGGAGCTCATGACCGCCCTGCGCAAGTTCACCGGCGGCCGGAGCCTCGAGGCGATGCTCACCCAGGCCACCGTCGCGAGCGTCGAGGGCAACTCCCTCACCCTCACCCACAAGTCCGAACCGCTGGCCCGCCGCCTGTCCGACCAGGACAACGCCCGCAAGATCGCCGGCGCGCTGTCGGACGTCCTCGGCGGCGACTGGCAGGTCCGCTGCGTCCACGGCAACGCCCCCGCCGCGCCCGCCGCGCGTGCCCAGCAGGCCGCGCCCGCGCCGGAACGGTCGTTCACCCGGCAGTCCGCGGCCGCCCCGGCGCCCGCCGCGGCCCCCACGCGGCCCGCGCCCGCTCCGGCGCCCGCCGCGCCGTCGCGGCCGAAGGTCACCACCGCCGAGCCGGACATCCCGCTGCCCCCGGAACCCGCCGACGAGGACGACGACGACCTCTACAACGAGGACGCCAGCCCCGCCCCGCCGCCGCCCCCACCGCCGCCGGAGCAGGACCCGGACGAGCTCGCCCGCAAGCTCATCTCCGACCACCTCGGCGCCCGCCCCCTGGACTAGGCCCAGGGGCCGATGCCCGTCACCCGGTCGGCGGTGACCCGCACGATCACCGCGGTCGGCGAGCCCTGGTTGCCCAGCAGGTACTTCGGAACACCGAGGTACCGCTGGGCCTGCCGGTCCATCAAGGCCGTGAACTCCTCGGCGATGTCCGGGCCGACGATCCGGGCGGTGCCGCGAACCAGCAGGTACTGCGGCAGCCCACGCTCGTCGTGCCCGTCGTGGTCTTCGATCAGCACGGTCACCCGCGGATCGCGCCGGATGTTGCGCACCTTGGGCCGCCGCCCTTCCATGCCCATCACGATCTCGTCGCCGTCGCGGCTGGCCCAGACCATCGAGGTCTGCGGCGAGCCGTCGGGGTTGATCGTCGTCAGCACGGCGTTGAACGGCCGCTCGAACAGGCGGTGAGTGCTTTCGGGAAGTTCCATGTCTTCGAGACTAGAAATCCGATAGGTACCGCTGGGTACCTTGGTTCCCGTGGGTGACTTCTCCGGTGACGTCTTCCTCGCCGACTGCCCCGCCCGGCTGGCGATCGAGATCATCGCCGACAAGTGGGCGGTCGTCGTCGTGTTCGCGCTCAGCCGCGGGCCGCGGCGGCACGGCGAGCTCGTCGACCTCATCGGCGGCATCTCCCGCAAGGTCCTCACCCAGACCCTGCGCAAGCTCCAGGGCTACGGCCTCGTCGACCGCCGCGCGTACGCAGAGGCGCCGCCGCGGGTCGAGTACCGGCTGACCGGCCTCGGGCAGACCCTCGTCGAACCCATCGGCGTCCTCACGAAGTGGGCGACCGTCAACGGTGACGCCGTCGTCGCGGCTCAGGAAGCCAGGTAGGCCTCGATCGCCGCCGCGATCGCGGACGCGTACTGCTGGCGCCCCTCCGCGCTCGTCATGCGGGCCGCCTCCGCCGCGTTGCGCATGTTGCCGCACTCGACCAGCACCGCCGGGCGCGTCGACAAGTTCAACCCGCCGAGGTCCGACCGCGCCGACAAGCCGTTGCCGCCGATGTAGTTCGACGTGCTGAAGCCGCCCGTGCGCAGCGTGTCCCGGACCACCTGGGCCAGCCGGGTCGACGGCTCGCCCTGCGCCGCGTTCAACGGCGGTGACGAGTACGCCACGTGGAAGCCGTTCGCGCCCGCCGCGGTCGAGCCGTCCGCGTGGATCGAGACCACCGCGTCCGCGTCGGCCTCGTTGCCGATCGCCGCGCGGCGGTCGACGCAGGGGCCGACCCCGCTGTCGTTCTGTCGCGTGTAGACAACGCGGATTCCCTTGCCCGCCAACGCCTTTCCGACCCGCTGGGCGACGTCCCAGGTGAACTCGTGCTCGGGGTAGCCGGCGTTGGTCGCGGTGCCCGTGGTGTTGCACGGCTTGGTCTGCCCGCGCCCCGCCGGCACCTTCCGGTTGATCTCGGCCGGGTGCGAGGCGTTCCCGCCGTTGTGCCCCGGATCCAGCACGACGACCTTCCCGGACGTGATCGGCGGGGCGGACGGCGGCGTCACCGACGAAGAAGAAGGCGGAGGAGATGGAGCAGACGTCACGGTCGTCGGCGTGACCGTCCTCGTCGTGACGGGAACGGGCGCCGGCGCCGCCGGGACGTCGCCGGAGCAGCCGGTGAGCGGCAGGGCACCGGCCAGCAGGAGGGGGACAATCACGCGTCGCACGGCGACCACGGTGCCACAGCCCGGCACCCCGCGTGGCGCGACTACCCTGGTGGCTGACACAGGCGTGCAGAGAGGACCGAGCGAATCATGGCGCAACCCGGCGGCGGCTTCGACATTTCCCAGCTCATGCAGCAGGCGCAGCAGATGCAGCAGAAGCTCGTCGAGGCCCAGGAAGAGCTCGCCAACACCGAGGTCACCGGCACCGCCGGCGGCGGGCTGGTCACCGCGACCGTCTCCGGTGACAGCCAGCTGAAGAGCCTCAAGATCGACCCGAAGGTGGTCGACCCGGACGACGTCGAGACGCTGGCCGACCTGGTCGTCGCGGCGGTGCGCGACGCGTCGGCGAGCGCGCAGAAGCTCACCGAGCAGAAGCTCGGCCCGCTGGCCGGCGGCCTCGGCGGCGGTGGCGGCATGCCGGACCTCGGCAGCCTCGGCTTCGGCGGCTGACGAACTTGTACGAAGGTGTCGTCCAGGACCTGATCGACGAGCTCGGGCGGCTGCCCGGGGTCGGGCCGAAGAGCGCCCAGCGGATCGCGTTCCACCTGCTGGCCACCGACCCGGCCGACATCGCGCGGCTGCAGGACGTGCTCGGCAAGGTCAAGGAGGGCGTGCAGTTCTGCGAGGTGTGCGGCAACGTCTCCGAGCAGCAGAAGTGCCGCATCTGCCGCGACGAGCGCCGCGACCTCACGGTCATCTGCGTGGTCGAGGAGCCGAAGGACGTCCTGGCGGTCGAGCGGACGCGCGAGTTCAAGGGCCGCTACCACGTCCTGGGCGGCGCGCTCGACCCGCTGTCGGGCATCGGGCCGGAGCAGCTGCGGATGCGCGAGCTGCTCAAGCGCATCGGCGAGGCGGACATCAAGGAGATCATCATCGCCACGGACCCCAACACGGAGGGCGAGGCGACGGCGACGTACCTGGTCCGCATGCTGAGGGACTTCCCGGGGCTGAGCGTGACGCGGCTGGCGTCGGGCCTGCCGATGGGCGGTGACTTGGAGTTCGCGGACGAGCTGACCCTGGGTCGCGCGCTTTCGGGCCGCCGTGCCCTTTGACGGGCGGCCGGTTCCGCGGATCCGGACGCTCCTGCTGATCGGGCGGGGGCGGAAGGGGCGGTACGTCGACATCCTCGACTGCACCGAGCTGCCCGGGACCGCGAAGTCCGGCCTCGTGGAAGGCTCGATCGAGCTGCCGTTCGGTGAGCCCGCCGTCATCGGCCGGACCACGCTCGACACCGAGGTGAAGATGATGTGGTCGCACATCGCCGGCCTCGTGGCCGGCTACCGCGAGGCGGGCAAGGCCACCACGGACCTGCCCGACCAGCCGGGCGAGCTTCGGCTCGAGGCGATCCCCGGCGGTCTGGCGCGGCTCACGCTGGCGTACAGCGAAGACACGAGCCTGAGCAACGTCGCCGGCGAGGAGGACCTGCTCGCGGCCCTCGCCATGGGCGGTGTCGAGTTCTTCGAGAAGCTGGCGGAGCTGACCGGCCGCTTCCACGACCGGGAGGTCGAACAGCTCACCGGTCGAAGCGGCGCAGGTCGTACAGGTCCATCAACCTGATCACCTTGTTCGCGTACTCCGGGTCGGTGGCGTACTTCCGCGCCACCGCCCGGACGAACGCGTCGGGATCGTCCCGCACCGGCAACGCCGCCGCGTAGTTCGACGACGTCGTCAACAGCCGGCCGTAGTCGCGGAAAGAGTCGGAAATCGACGCGTACGAGCGGAAAAACGCATCCACCGGATGACAAGGCGCCGGAATGCACTCCGTCGTCGGGTAGGAAGCGCACCGCAACGCGATCGGGCCCGGGCTCGTCGGCGTCACGCACTTGAAGCCGAAGTAGTTGAGCTCGTTCACCGACAGTTTGCTGCGGCCCCAGTTCGACTCCAGGATCGACTGCGCCACCGTCACCGACGCCGGGATGTCGTACGCCGCGTGGATCGCGCGCGCGATCGGGCCCGCCGAACCGACGTACGCTTCCTGGAAGCCCGACGAAAGCGCCGCGTCACGCACCGACGCCTGGTCGATGGGCGGCGGGACCACCGCCAGCAGCGCCGCCAGTCCGATGTGGATCATGGCGACACTCTGCCCGGCTCACCCCCGGCGAAACCGGAAGTCACTCCAAAGTGGCCTCAGCAGTAGCCGAGCTGCGCCAGCGTGTCCACGACGATCTCGGACGGGTGGTACTTGTCCATCCAGGACTCGCCGCGCCGGTTCTGGTACGTGTCGAGGAAGTTCTGCAGCTTGTCGCCGCGCATTTCCGTGAGCACGACCGTCTCGCCGAGGTGCTGCGGCGTCTCCGTGCGCTCGCGGTGCACCGCACACGGCAGCCCGAGGTAGTAGCACTCCGCCGAAAGACCACCCGAGTCGGTGACGACGTACTCGGCGCGCGCGACCAGCGGGAGGAACTTCAGGTAACGCATCTTCGGCTGGACGATGAACTGGTCGTCGAAGATGTTCCCGATGCCCAGCGCGCGGATCTTCTCGCGCTCCGGCGCGCCGGCCATGTACAGGATCGGCATCTTGCGGCTCTGCTCGCGCAGGATCTCCAGCACCTCGCGGTACTTGTCCGGGCGCGAGACCAGCTCGAAGCGGTGCAGCGTGGCGAGGCCGAACTTCTCCGGCAGGTTCGGCACGTCCAGCGGCCCGTTGATGGCCAGGCGCATCGCGTCGATCGCCGTGTTCGCCTCGGTGTCGACGACCACGCCGCGGGCGTTGCGGAGGTTGTTCACCTCACGCGCGCTCGGCGCGAAGTGGATGTCGACGATCTTCGCCGCGATCTTGCGGTTGAGCTCCTCGGGCAGCGGCGACAGGATGCTGCCCGACCGCGCGCCCGCCTCGACGTGGCCGACGCGGGACTTGAGGATGCGCTTCCCGATCAGCGAGCCGTACGGCGTGGTGAACGTGTCGCCGTGCACCAGCACCAGCGGGGGACGGCCGTCCTCGGTCAGCGCGGCGCGCAGCTCGTGGCGGCGGCTCCAGGCGGTGCGCATGACCTGCGCGGCCCAGCCCGGCACCTGCGCCGGCGACTCGAGGTTGTGGGCCTTCTCCTCCGGCACCAGCCAGACGTCCGGCGCCGGCATGTCCAGGTCCGCGAGGACGTCCGCGACCTCGTCGACGTGCTGCGCGGTGAACCAGATCTTCGGCCGCATCCCGCGCTCGCGGATCCCGTGGTAGACGGGCGCGATCTTGATCAGTTCCGCGGTGGTGCCGAGAATGAAGGAAATCACCGTGAAAGCCCATTTCTGGTCGGGTGCGGTGGCGTAAGGATACTGGCCGACCTCCCGCGGGGGCCGCCGGGTAGCCTCGGCCCGGTGAGTGCGAACCCGCTCCTCCCCTCGCTCAGCGTCGTGATCCCGGTCTACAACGAGCAGGACTGGATCGAACGCAGTGTCGGCGCGCTGCTCGCCTCGGCCGAGACGGCGAACTGGCCGATCGAGGTCGTCGTCGTCGACGACGGCAGCACCGACGCCACCCCGGCGCGGCTCGACGAGCTGCGCGAACGCCACGGCATCACCGTCGTCAGCCAGGCCAATTCGGGTCGCTTCGAGGCCCGGCGGGCGGGCATCGCCAAGGCCGGCGGGAACCAGATCCTGCTGCTCGACAGCCGGGTCGTGGTGGACGACGGCGCCCTGACCTTCCTGCGCGACCAGCTCGTCGACCACCCCGAGCGCACGGTGTGGAACGGGCACGTCAACGTCGCCTCCGAAAACAACCCGTACGCCGGTTTCATGGCCGGGCTGGTGAAGATTCCGTGGCGCCGCTACTGCGCCGACCCGCGCCTGATGTCCTTCGGCATCGAGGAGTTCGACCTCTTCCCGAAGGGCACCGGATTCTTTTCCGCGCCGCGCGGCGTTCTCGAAGCCGCTTCGGACGCTTTCGTCTCGTTGTTCGACGACGTCCGCTTCGCCAGTGACGACACCGGTGTCCTGCGCTGGATCGCCGAGCGCCACCGCATCTTCCTCGCGCCGGAGTTCTCCGCGACCTACCACGGGCGCGACAGCTTCAAGAAGTTCGCCGCGCAGGCCTACTTCCGCGGGACGACCTTCGTGGACTCCTACCTCGGTTCGCCCGGACCGGCCCGCAACGGCCTGTTCGCCGCGTTCGGCGTCGGCCTGCTCGGCCTCGGTGTCGCGGTCAAGCGCCCGAAGACGGCCGTGCTGCTCGCGGCCGCCGGTTCGGCCGCGGCCGGGGCCGCCGTGACGCGCTTCGGCGCGACGAACGCGGAGGCCAAGGCCGTCGCCAAGCTCGCCCCGGTGTTCGGGGCCGGGTTCGGCGCCGGTGCCGTCCGCGGCCTCGTCATGGCGCTGCGCGCCCGCCGGCGGCGGGGACGATGAGCTCACCGGTGACCCACGAGCCAGACGAGACGGACGGGCGCAGCCTGGCGAAGGAAACCGGGCGCTCGGCCGGGAAGATCGGCGTCTCGCTGCTCGTCGCGATCGCGCTGGGTTACGTGCTGACCGTGGTCGCGACGCGCTGGCTCGGCCCGGTGGACAGTAAGGTCTACCTCTCGTTCTGGGGCATCCTGATGGGCCTCGGCAGCGCGCTGTCGCCGCTCGAGCAGGAGCTGTCCCGCCAGTCCGCGGTCGCCGCGCTCGACGGCGGCAAGGCCGGCAAGCCCGCGTTGCGCGCCCTGACCGTCGGCGCGGTGGCCGTCGCCGTGGTCGCGGCGCTGACGATGGCCGTGCCGGTGCTGTCGGACCGGCTCTACGGCGGGAACACCGCGCTGGGTGTCATCGTGCTGTGCGGGGCGATCTCGTTCGCCTGCCAGTTCGCCGCGCGTGGCTTGCTCGTCGGGCAGCAGCGGATCAAGCCGTACTCGGGCCTGGTCGTCGCCGAAGCGGTGGTCCGGGTGGTCGTGCTGCTGGGGATCGTCGCCGCCGGGCTCACCGGCGTGACGTCGTTCGCGATCGCGGCCGCCACCGGCTCGTTCGCCTGGCTGCTGTTCGTCCGGCCGATCAGCCGGCTGGTCGACCCGCACGCCGACGGCGAGGGCTGGGCCCCGGTGACCGGCCGGATCCTCGTCCTGATGGCCGGCGCCGCGCTCACCGCGAGCGTCATCACCGGCTACCCGGCGATGGTCAGCCTGCTCGCGCCGGGCGGGTCCGCGCGGGACGTCGGCGTCCTGTTCGCGACGCTCACCGTGTCCCGGGTGCCGCTGCTGCTGCTGTCGCCGCTCCAGGCGCTCGCCGTGCCGACGGTCGTCCGGCTTTCGGGCACCGAAGAGGGGCGGCACCGGCTGCGGAAGCTGCTCGCCGTCGGCGCGCTCGGCACGATCGTGGTCGGCGTGGTCGGCGCCCTGGTCGGCTGGCTGATCGGGCCGTGGCTGGTCTCGTTGCTCTACGACAAGGACTTCGTCGCCCAGGGCTGGTGGGTGGCGTGGATGGTGTGGGGCGCGGTGCTGCTCACGGCGCTGCAGCTGATGACCGCCGTGCTCGTGGCGCGCAAGGAAGCGAACAAGGTGCTGGTCACCTGGGCCGTGGTCGCGGTCGCCACTGCCGCGACGCTGCTGCTCGTGCCGGGCGACCCGATCCTCAAGGCGGTCGCCGGGCTGGCCGGGGGCCCCACGCTGGGCCTGGTGGTCGTGTTGATGTTCGTCCTGCGGCGGCCGGGCAACGTGCGGCCCGCCTCGGACGTCCCAGTAGGGTGACCCGGCCGGAACCGGGACAGGATCGGCGTGAAACGCCGGTGAGGTTGGACAGCGGAAAACCATGAACGTACTTCTGGTCGTGCTCGCCTTCTGGCTGCCGGGCCTCGTCTTCGGGGCCGCGATCCGGCTGCGCGGCTGGCTGCTCGCCGCGGCCGCGCCGATCCTGACGTTCGGCATCGTCAGCCTGGGCGTCCCGGTGCTCGGCGGGCTCGGCATCCGCTGGACCACGCTCGACGTCGCGCTGTGGACGCTCGTGCTGTCGATCATCGGCTTCGGGCTCGCCTTCGGAGTGCAGCGCTTCACCGCGCGCCGCCACCCGGACTGGGCCGAGCGGGAGGCCGAGGCGGCCGCGCCCGCCCGCTCGCTGCGCGAGCACCTGCTGATCGGCGCCGGCGTCGGGGCCGGCAGCCTCGTCGGGATCGTCACGTTCCTGCGCGGGGCCCGCGGCCTCAACCAGGTCCAGCAGGGCTGGGACGCGCCGTTCCACGCCAACCTGGTCCGCTGGATCGCCGAGCACGGCGACGCCCGGCCCTCGACCGTCGGCACCATCGCGAACCTGCCGGACCAGACGAACTACTTCTACCCGGACACCTACCACGCCCTGCTCGCGCTGGTCTTCGACAAGGCCGGCCTGGCGATGATGCCGACGCTGAACATGGGCGCGCTCACCGTCATCCTGTGCGTGCCGATCGGTGTCGCGGCGATGGGCCACGTCTGGCGGATGCCCGCGCTGGCGGTCGCCGCGGCCGCCGCGGTGTCGGCGTCCTTCACCAACTTCCCGTACGACTCGCTGTGGCGCGGCCCGCTCTGGCCGTACGTCGCCGGTGTCGCGCTGATCCCGGCGATGCTCGCGCTCGCGCGCCGGCTGCTGGAGCCGCGCGGGATCTCCGGCCCGGTCGCGATCGGCGTCGGCGTCGCGGGCCTGATCGGCCTGCACACCAGCGTCGCGTTCGTCGTTGTCGTGTACTTCCTGCTGATCCTGCTCGCCGTGCTCTTCAAGTTCGAGCGGATCGACTGGCGCCGGTCGGCGGCCTCGCTCGGGGCCACCGTCGCGCTCGCCGTCGTCTGCGGGCTGCCGCTGGCGTTGCCTTCGCTGTACAACGCGGGTGGCGTGACGAGCGCGTTCTGGGCTTCGGAGGCCACCGTCTCCGGCGGTCTCGGCGAAACCCTCACCTTCTCGCCGATGGCCGCGTTCCCGCAGTGGTGGATCGGCGTACCGGCCCTGATCGGCATCTTCCTGCTGGTGAAGCACCGCCGGATGCTGTGGATGGTCGCCGCCTACGTCGTGTTCGGCGGGCTGTTCGCAGCCACGGTGTCGCTCGAGACGCCGCTCATCCACACCCTCACCGGCATCTTCTACAACGACCACTGGCGGATCGGCGCGCTGGTCCCGCTGGCCGGCGCGGTCGCGTTCGGCGAGTTCACCGACACCGCCGCCCGCTGGATCGCGCGCAAGGCGGGCGGCCGGCTGCCGAACGTCTCCCCGACGACGCTGACCGCGGTCGGCGTCGTGCTGCTGGTCGTCGTCATCGGCGGGTTGAGCCGCGGCGGCTACATCGGCCGCAACACCGCCCGCCTGCAGATCAACTACAGCGGCGGCCCGACGGTCAGCAACGACGAGCGCGCCGCGTTCGACTGGCTCGCCGGGCACGTCGGGCCGGGCGAGCGCGTGATGAACGGCAAGGCCGACGGCTCGGTCTGGATGTACGCCCTCGACGGCGTCCAGCCGGTCGAGTGGACGTTCTACGGCGCCGAAATGGACACCCCAGCCGGCTACCTCAGCGTCTACCTCGACGACATCGACCGGTTCCCGCACGTGCGGGAACTGCTCACCGACCTCAAGGTCCGGTACGTCTTCGTCGGCAAGGGCAAGGTCACGTCGGGGACGAACAGCGGGCCCGGCCTGATGCACCTCGACACCACCCCCGGCTTCAAGGTCGTGTTCCGCAACCCCGGCGCGACCGTGTACGAGATCGAGGGCCAGCAGGGGGTCGTCGCAGCTGGGGCCGCTCCAGGGTCCGGGGCCGGTAACGGGCAGTGAAAGGCTAGAGTGATCGCGTGTCCAGCACCTCCGTGACCAGCCGCCGCGTGCTCATCGTGATGCCCGCGCTGAACGAGTCCGCGAGCGTCGCTTCGGTCATCGACCAGGTGAAACGCGCCCTGCCGGGTGGCGACCTGCTGGTCGTCGACGACGGCTCGGTCGACGACACCGCCAAGCTCGCCCGCGCGGCCGGGGCCGAAGTGGCCCGCCTCGCGGTCAACCTGGGTGTCGGTGGCGCGATGCGCACCGGCTTCCGCTACGCCGCCGCCCGCGGGTACGACGTCGTCGTGCAGGTGGACGCGGACGGCCAGCACGACCCCGACGAGCTCGACGCGCTGCTGCGCGGGCTCGACGACGCCGACATCGTGATCGGCTCCCGGTTCGCCGGCAAGGGCTCCTACAAGGCGAGCGGGCCGCGCAAGTACGCGATGGTCGCGCTCTCGCTCGTGTTCTCGCGGCTCGGCAAGACCAAGCTCACCGACGTCACGTCGGGGTTCAAGGCGATGGGGCCGCGCGCGATCCGGCTGTTCGCCGGCTACTACCCGGCGGAGTACCTGGGCGACACCGTGGAATCCCTGGTGATGGCCATCCGGGCCAAGCTGGTCATCAAGGAGATCCCGGTCGTCATGCGGGAGCGCGCGGGCGGCACGCCCAGCCACTCACCCGTCAAATCCGCCGTCTACCTGGGCCGGGCCGGGCTCGCGCTGCTGCTGGCGCTGGTGCGCCGCCGCCCGGCGGTCGACTCGTCCGACTCGGCGTAAGGGGAAGCAGAACATGGACGGTTGGCGCATCCTCAGCATCGTCGTCGCCGGCGTCGTGCTCTTCGTCGTCATCGAGATGATGCGGCGGCGGAAGCTGCGCGAGAAGTACGCGGGCGTGTGGCTCGTCGTCGCGGTCGGCGTGGTCGTCCTCGCGGTGCTGCCGCAGGCGGCCGAATTCCTCGCCAAGCACACCGGCGTGCAGACGCCGTCGAACTTCGTCTTCCTCCTCGCCGGCGTCGTGCTGGCCCTGGTGTCGCTGCACCTCTCGACCGAGGTCGGGCACCTGGAGGAGGAGGTGCGCACGTCGGTCGAGGAGATCGCGCTGCTGCGCTGCGAGCTCGAGGACGCCAAGCGCGAGCTGGCGGGCCGGATCAGCGAACTGGAGGCGCGCACGACCGCGCCCGACGACGTCAAAGGGCTTCCCGAGGTCGAGCGCGTCAGCAAGTGACCGCGTGATCGACGCCCTGCTCGCCGCGCCCGCGCGGCTGGGCGGGGTGCGCCTGCTGGCCATCGACGGCCCGTCGGGTGCGGGGAAGTCGACACTGGCCGCCCAGGTCGTCGCCGAACTCCGCCGGCGCGGCTGCCGCACCGAGCTGGTGAGCACCGATGCCTTCGCGACCTGGGACGATCCGGTTTCGTGGTGGCCGCGGCTGGTGGCCGGCGTCCTGCGGCCCCTCTCCGGCGGCGTCGAAGGCGCTTACCGGCGGCTGGACTGGACGAGCGGGACGCCCCGGCCGGGCGAGCTCGTCCGGGTGCCGGTGCCGGACGTCCTGGTGCTGGAGGGCGTTTCCAGCGGCCGCACTTCGGCAAGACCCCTGCTTTCGCACCTCTGCTGGCTTTCCGGCGGCCCGGAAGCCGAGCGGCTGGCCCGGGCCGTCGAGCGCGACGGCGCGGCCGCGCAGGCGGAACTGCGCCGCTGGCAACGCTTCGAGCGGGGCTGGTTCGCCGTCGACGGCACCGCCGAGGCCGCCGGGACCCGACTTTCGTAGGAGGTCGTTCGGTCACCGTGCGTGAACACTGGACTCCGGATCGATCAAGGTGCAACGGTTGCGCCACCACGACCGGGCTAACGTTGGTACCGCCATCTGAGTTAGTGATCCGGCACCGGGTGCAGTTGCGGGCCGCAAACGGTCACAGTTTGTCACGATTTACGGACACATTGCGGTCAAATCGGTGCCCACGTAGCGCGATCGTAACCTCACGTACTTAAGCCTGGGCCGAGTTCCCGCTAGTGTCGCGGGGCACACCGATCGTCCGTCGAGTTCCTGACCGACCGGACGGTGACTTTGAAACCCGAACATCTCCCAAGGGGTGCCAGATGCAGCAATTGCGGCTGACCCGAACACGCCGCGTGGCCCTGATCGGGCTCGCCGGCGCGCTCGCGGTTTCGCTGTCCGCTTGTGCGGAATCCAAGCGTGAAGAGGGCGCGGGGGGTGGTTCCGGGGGCACGATGATCTTCGGTGCGGCCGGTAACCCGAAGTTGTTCGACCCGATCTTCAACGACGAGGGCGAGACCTTCCGGATCACGCGGCAGATCTTCGACACGCTGATCCAGAACAAGCCGGGCACCGCCGACCTCGAGCCTTCCCTCGCCGAGAAGTGGGAGCCGAGCAACGACGGCAAGACGTGGACCTTCAGCCTGAAGCAAGGCGTGAAGTTCTCCGACGGCACCCCGTTCGACGCCACCGCGGTCTGCTACAACTTCGACCGCTGGTACAACATGAAGGGCGCCGCCGCCCAGAGCCAGATGATCTACTACGCCGACGTCTTCGGCGGCTTCGCGAAGAACGAGAGCGACGACTACAGCGACCCGGTCTACAAGAGCTGCGAGGCGAAGGACCCGGGCACCGCGGTCGTCAACCTGAACAAGGCCAAGGGCGCGTTCCCGGCGGCGTTCACCCTGCCGTCGTTCGCGATGCAGAGCCCGACCGCGCTGAAGCAGTACAACGCGGACCAGGTCACCCAGAGCGGCGACTCGTTCACCTACAGCGAGTACGCGAACAAGCACCCGGTCGGCACCGCGCCGTTCAAGTTCGACAGCTGGGACCAGGGCAAGGGTGAGATCACCCTGCTCAAGAACGACACCAGCCCGACGCAGACGGCGAAGCTCGACAAGCTGATCTTCAAGGTCATCCCGGACGAGAACGCCCGCAAGCAGGCCCTCAAGGCCGGCGACATCCAGGGTTACGACTACCCGGCGCCCGCCGACTACAACCTGCTGCGCGGGGACGGCGAGCAGGTGCTCGTGCGGCCGCCATTCAACGTGCTGTACCTGGGCATCAACCAGTCCGGCCCGGCCGGGGAGAAGCTGAAGGACGTCCGCGTCCGCCAGGCGCTGGCCTACGGCATCAACCGCGAGCAGTTCGTCAAGAGCAAGCTGCCCGAGGGCTCCGAGGTCGCCACCGAGTTCGTCCCCAAGACGATCTCCGGCTACACCGACGACGTCACCAAGTACCCGTACGACCAGCAGAAGGCCAAGGATCTGCTGCAGCAGGCGGGCGCGACGAACCTGACGCTGAAGTTCTACTACCCGACCGAGGTCACGCGTCCGTACATGCCGAACCCGGCGGACGTCTTCACGTCGATCTCCGAGGACCTGAAGGCCATCGGCATCAAGGTCGAGGCCGTCGCCAAGCCGTGGAACGGTGGCTACAAGGACGACGTCCAGAAGTTCGGCAAGCAGGACCTGCACCTGCTCGGCTGGACCGGTGACTACAACGACGCGGGCAACTTCGTCGGCACCTTCTTCGGCCGCAAGAAGCCGGAGTTCGGGTTCGACAACCCGCAGCTGTTCCAGGCGCTGGCCGCCGCGGACGCTTCGCCCGCCGGCGACGCGCACGCCAAGGCGTACCAGGACGTGAACAAGCAGATCATGGACTACCTGCCCGCGATCCCGATCTCCTACGGCCCGCCCGCCATCGTGGTCGGCCCGAAGGTCAAGGGTCTGGTGGCCAGTCCGCTGACCGACGAGCGGTTCAACACCGTGACTGTGAACTGACGTTCCACCACGTGAGGCATGGGGTGGGTGCTACCGCGCCCACCCCATGCCCGTACTCAGCGGGCTCGCCCCAAAGGACTGCAAGTGCTCCGTTTTCTCGTGCGCCGGCTGCTACAAGCGATACCGACGCTCCTAATCCTGTCCATCCTGGTCTTCGCCTGGCTCCGCTCGCTGCCCGGAGGGCCCGCGGCCGCCCTCCTCGGTGACAAGGCCACGCCGGAGAAGATCGCCAACCTCAACCACGTGCTGGGGCTCGACCAGCCGGTCGTCATCCAGTACTTCAAGTTCCTCGGCCGCGCGATCACCGGTGACTTCGGCGCCTCGCTGGTCTCCACCCAGCCGGTGATGTCGGAGATCGGCACGTTCCTGCCCGCCACCATCGAGCTGGGCGTCTCCGCGATGATCGTCGCGGTGCTCATCGGCATCCCGGCGGGCTACCTCTCGGCCCGCTACCGCGGTGGTACCGCTGACAACGTCATCATCGTGCTGACGCTGATCGGTGTCGCGGTCCCCGTCTTCTTCCTCGGCTACATGATGCAGGACCTGCTCGCCGGCCCCCTGGGCCTGCCGTCGCAGGGCCGGCAGACCGCCGGGCTCGACGCCACCGCCATCACGAACTTCGCCGTCCTCGACGGCATCATGACCAGCGAGTGGGACGCCGTCTGGGACGCGATCAAGCACCTGATCCTCCCGGCGTTCGCCCTCGCGACCATCCCGCTCGCGGTGATCACCCGGATCACCCGCGCGTCGGTGCTGGAAGTGCTCAACGAGGACTTCATCCGCACGGCCAACTCGAAGGGCCTCACGCAGCCGGTGGTCCGCCGCCGGCACGTGCTGCGCAACGGCCTGCTCCCGGTGGTCACCACGATCGGCCTGCAGACCGGCGCGCTGCTCGGCGGCGCCGTGCTGACCGAGCGCGTGTTCAACTTCCGCGGCCTCGGGTTCCTGCTGGCCGAAGGCATCGAACGGCGTGACTACCCCCGGCTCCAGGCGCTGCTGCTGTTCGGGGCTCTGGTGTACGTGCTGGTGAACATGCTGGTCGACGTCTCGTACGGGATCATCGACCCGAGGGTGCGTGTGCGATGAACACTCTGCTGAGCAAGAAGAAAGAGCCGATCGACAAGCTCGCCGCGGCGAGCGGGCACAGCCTCGGCGGCGAAGCCCTGCGGCGCATGCTGCGCAGCCCGGTCGCCATCACCGGCGCCGCGATCACCGGCCTGTTCGTGCTGCTGGCGGTGTTCGCGCCGCTGATCGCGCCCAAGGACCCGTTCGAGCGGTACCTGCAGGACAAGGTCGCCCTCGGCCAGGGGATCATCCCCGGCGCCCAGCCGGGTTTCCCGCTCGGCGTGGACGACTTCGGCCGCGACGAGCTGTCGCGGCTGATCGTCGGTGCGCAGAACACGCTGCTGGTCGGCGTGCTGGCCACCGTGATCGGCGTGCTCCTCGGCGTCATCATCGGCGGTCTCGCCGGCGCGTTCGGCGGCTGGGTCGACACCGTCCTCATGCGACTGGTCGACGTCATGCTGTCGGTGCCGTCGCTGCTGCTGGCGATCTCGGTCGCGGCGCTGTTCGCCAAGCCCAGCCAGTGGACGGTGATCCTCGCCGTCTCGCTGATCGGGGTGCCGATCTTCGCGCGGCTGCTGCGCGGCTCGATGCTGGTGCAGCGGGGCAGCGACCACGTCCTCGCGGCGACGTCGCTGGGTGTGAAGCGCGGCGCGATCGTGTTCCGGCACATGCTGCCGAACTCGCTCGGCCCGGTCATCGTGCAGGCGACGCTGACCCTGGCGACCGCCATCCTGGAAGCCGCGGCGCTGTCGTTCCTCGGGCTGGGCGACCCGGACCCGAACCGGGCGGAGTGGGGCATCATGCTGAGCAAGGGTGCCCGGCAGTTCCTCGACGTCCGGCCCGAGCTGGCGTACTACCCCGCGATCGCGATCATCGTCGTCGCACTCGGGTTCACGCTGCTCGGCGAGTCCCTCCGCGAAGCCCTCGACCCGAAGAACAGGCGGTGAACCCCCATGGCACTCCTTGAGGTCCGTGATCTCACGGTCCAGTTCGTCCGCCGTGGCGAGCAGTCGTTCACCGCGGTGGACAACGTCAGCTTCGACGTCGAGCCGGGCCAGACGGTCGGCCTGGTCGGCGAGTCCGGCTGCGGCAAGTCCGTGACGTCGCTGGCGATCATGCGGCTGCTCGCCAAGCGCGGCAACAAGGTCAGCGGTTCAGTGCGCTTCGAAGGCACGGATCTGCTCAAGCTGTCCAACAAGGAAATGAGCGACCGCCGCGGCCGCGACCTCGGCATGGTGTTCCAGGACCCGCTGTCCTCGCTGAACCCGGTCATCCCGATCGGGCTGCAGATCACCGAGGTCCTGGAGCGCCACCGCGGGATGTCGCGCAAGGCGGCGTCCGTCGAAGCGGTGGACCTGCTCGACAAGGTCGGCATCCCCGACCCGTCGCGGCGGCTTTCCGAGTACCCGCACCAGCTTTCCGGCGGGATGCGGCAGCGCGCGCTGATCGCGATCGCGCTGGCGTGCCGGCCGCGGCTGCTCATCGCCGACGAGCCGACCACCGCGCTGGACGTCACCATCCAGGCGCAGATCCTGGCGCTGCTGCGGGAACTGGTGCAGGACACCGGCACCGCGCTGATCATGATCACGCACGACCTCGGCGTCGTCGCCGGGCTCTGCGACGAGGTCAACGTGCTCTACGGCGGCAAGATCGTCGAGCGCGCGCAGCGGCACCAGCTGTTCGCCGAGCCGCGGCACCCGTACACGCACGGCCTGCTCGCCTCGATCCCGCGTTTGGACGCGGGCCGCGGCGAGAAGCTGATCCCCATCCGGGGCTCGGTGGCCGACAACATCCCGTGGGACCACGGGTGCGCGTTCGCGCCGCGCTGCCCCAACGCGGTCCAGGCCTGCCGCGAGGTCCAGCCGCAGCTGGTGCCCGACCACGGCGGGCTGCTGCGCTGCCACAACCCCGTGCGGCCCGCGGTCGCCGCGGGAGGAGGAACCCGATGACCCGTCCTGCTGGTGACGTGCTGCTCGAGGTCGACGACCTCAAGGTGCACTTCCCGATCAAGCGCGGCGTCGTGTTCGACCGGACGGTCGGGCACGTGTACGCGGTCGACGGCGTCGACCTGGCCATCCGCCGCGGCGAAACCTACGGCCTGGTGGGCGAATCGGGCTGCGGCAAGTCCACTTTGGGCCGGGCGATCCTGCGGCTCAACGAGCCGACCTCGGGTTCGGTGAAGTTCGACGGCACCGATGTCGCGCAGCTCAAGGGAGAGGAGCTGCGGAAGGCCCGGCGCCGGATGCAGATGATCTTCCAGGACCCGATGTCCAGTTTGGACCCGCGCCAGTCGGTCGAGTCCATCCTGCTCGAGGGCATGCACGCGCACGGCCTCGACAAGGACAAGGAAGCCACCCAGCGGCGGCTGCGTCAGCTGCTGGCCGCGGTCGGGCTCCCGGAGACGTCGCTGCGCAAGTACCCGCACGAGTTCTCGGGCGGGCAGCGCCAGCGCATCGGCATCGCGCGGGCGCTGGCGGTGGAGCCGGACCTGATCGTCGCCGACGAGCCGGTGTCCGCACTGGACGTTTCGGTGCAGGCCCAGGTGGTGAACCTCCTAGAAGACCTGCAGGCCCAGCTCGGCCTGACGTACGTGGTGATCGCGCACGACCTCGCGGTGGTGCGGCACATCTCCGACCGCATCGGCGTGATGTACCTGGGTGCGCTGGTCGAGGAGACCGACGCAGACTCGCTGTACCGGGACCCGCTGCACCCGTACACGCGGGCGCTGCTGTCGGCCATCCCGGTGCCGGACCCGCAGGTCGAGGACACCCGCGAGCAGATCCTGCTCGCCGGTGACCTGCCCTCGCCGGCGAACCCGCCGTCGGGCTGCCGCTTCCACACGCGCTGCCCGTGGAAGCAGGCGAGCCTGTGCGACACCGACCGCCCGCAGCTGCGCGAGATCGGCGGCGGGCACCGGGTGGCGTGCCACTACGCGGAGGACATCCGCGACGGGCGCATCCAGCCGCACGAGGTCGAGCCGGAACTGGTGGAGCTCAGCGGGGCGCTGAACCCCGACCTGGGCCCGCCGGACGTCGGCACGGCCGCCGAGATCCTCTGAGTTCTCGTTCCGAGGGGGCCGGCCGGGGGTTTCGCCCCGGCCGGCCCCTTTTTCACGGCTTGAGGTCGAGCGCGGCGCTCATCGTGCCGTCCATGTGGAACGGCGTCGAGTCGTGGACGTGGGTGATCCGCCACTCGCCGTCCTCCTGGCGGAAGCAGACGGTCGAGCGGAACCACAGCTCGAACGGCTGCGGCATCCCCTTCGGCGTCGTCGACAGCCGCGTGAGCGCGTGGCAGTACGCGATGTCCCCGCCGACGGCGATTTCAAGGTCACGGGTCTCGTACTCGATCGGGCCGTCGAAGCCGCCGAACCACGCTTCGCGGGCTTCGACGTCTTCGCCGTGGTGCACCAGCGGCGGGGCGAGGGTGAACGCCACGGCGTCCGGTGCGTACTGCTCGGCCAGTGCCTTGGCGTCGCGGGCGGTCATCGCCGTCGCCCGGGCCGTCATCAGTTCGCGAATCCGCTGCTCGGTCATGCCATCCTCCTGTGTGCGGTGGGCGTTCGGAGGAGACGTAGGCGCCGCCGTACGGATTTCGACACTCTTGCGGAGGCGATCGTGAAATACGTGGTGCTGATCTACGGCAACCCCGAGTCGCGCCAGGCGTGGGAGGGGATGAGCGAGGAGCAGCGCGCCGCCGGGCTCGCGTACTACCAGCAGCTCAACGACGACCTCGACGAGTCCGGCGAGCGGATCGTCTCCGAGCGGCTGGCCTACCCCGAGCTGGCGACGAGGATCAGCGCCGGCACGACGACCGACGGGCCGTTCGCCGAGGCCAAGGAGTTCCTCGCCGGCTTCTACCTGCTCGACTGCGCGGATCGCGAGCGGGCGCTGGAGATCGCCGCGCGCGTCCCGGAGGCGGCGTTCGGGGTGGTGGAGGTGCGGCCGGTGATGGGGCTGCACGGGCCGGAGCTGTGAACCCGGAGCTGCTGCGGACGCTGGCGCCCCAGGTCCTGGCGGCGCTGGTCCGCCGCTACGGCGACTTCGAGGCGTGCGAGGACGCCGTCCAGGAGGCGTTGCTGGCGGCGTTGCGGCAGTGGCCGTCCGAGGGCATCCCGGAGCACCCGAAGGGGTGGCTGATCACGACGGCGTCCCGCCGGCGCATCGAGCAGCTGCGCAGCGATTCGGCCCGGCAGCGTCGCGAGGAGGCGGTCTTTTCGGCGGAGCCTCCGGACCCCTCGCCGGTCGCGGTCGACGACACGCTGACGTTGCTGCTGCTGTGCTGCCACCCGTCGCTGTCCCGGCCGTCGCAGGTGGCGTTGACCCTGCGCGCGGTGGGCGGCTTGACGACGGCGGAGATCGCCCGCGCGTTCCTGGTCCCCGAGGCGACGATCGGCCAGCGGATCAGCCGGGCGAAGCGTGCGCTTCGCGCCGAGCGCTTCTCCGGGGACGCGGATCCCGAGCGGCTGGCGGCGGTGCTGCAGGTGCTGTACTTGATCTTCACGGAGGGCCACACGGCCAGTTCGGGCGGGTCGGTCAGCCGTGTCGAGCTGACTTCCGAGGCGATCCGGCTGGTCCGCGGGTTGCGGGCGGAGTTGCCGGCCGACGGCGAGGTCACGGGCTTGCTGGCGCTGATGCTGCTGACGGAGGCCCGCCGCCCGGCCCGGATGTCCGCGGCGGGGGCGCTGGTGCCGTTGGCTTCGCAGGACCGTTCGCTGTGGCGGTCCGATTTCATCGCGGAGGGGGTCGCCTTGATCACTGAGGCGTTGGCTTCCGCACCGATCGGCCCGTACCAGCTCCAGGCGGCGATCGCGGCGGTCCACGCGGAGGCCGGTTCGGCGGAGTCGACGGACTGGGCGCAGATCTTGACGCTGTACGACCTGCTGCGGGTGGTGGCTCCGGGGCCGATGGTGACGTTGAACCGGGTGGTGGCGTTCGCGCAGGTCCATGGGGCCGAGGCGGGGTTGGTGGAGCTGGCGGGCGTGGAGTTGAAGGACCACTATCGGGTGGATGCCGTGCGGGCGCACTTGCTGGAGGAGGTGGGGGACTTCGCCGGGGCCCGGGAGGCGTATCTGGCGGCCGCTCGGCGGACGTTGAGTTTGCCGGAGCAGGGGTATCTGCAGATGCGGGCGGCGAAGCTGAAGCCCTGACCGGCAGCAGCAGAACCCCGCCCATCCCTGGGGGCCGTGCCCAAGTCCAGCCTACCGGCGTCCACCGACCGAAACCGCCGTTCACCCCCGCCGTCCCCAAGTTGTCCACATGGGGGTGAACCCTGTGGACAACTGCCACCCCAACCGGGTGACCCCGACTGAAGTAGTACCCCTGGCAATACCTGAGTAGGCCGCCTCCGGCACCCCGCCCCCGGTACCCTGCGAAAAGCAGATTCCGCGACAGCAGGGGGTACGGGCAGTGCACATCGACCAATGGCTGGAGGCGATCCCGCCGCTTTCGGTGTACCTGATCGTCGGCGCGGTGATCATGATCGAAAGCCTCGGCATTCCGCTGCCCGGCGAGATCGTGCTGGTCAGCGCCGCCCTCCTGGCGTCGCAGCACAGCAGCCTGAACCCCCTGTGGATCGGTGTTCTCGCCAGCGCCGGCGCCATCATCGGGGACAGCATCGGCTATCTGATCGGAAAGACCGGCGGGCAACGGCTGTTCGCGTGGGCGGGCCGGAAATTCCCGAAGCATTTCGGCCCGACGCACATCGCCAACGCCGAACGGATCTTCAACAAACGCGGTGTCTGGGCCGTCTTCCTCGGCCGCTTCATCGCGTTCCTGCGCATCCTCGCCGGGCCGCTCGCCGGTTCACTCCGGATGCACTACCCGAAGTTCCTGCTCGCCAACGCCGCCGGGGGCATCGTCTGGGCCGGGGGCACCACCGCCGCCGTCTACTACCTCGGTGTCGTCGCCGAAGAGTGGCTCGGGAACTTCTCCAAGTACGGCCTCGTCGCCGCGATCGTGATCGGCATCGTCGTCTTCTTCATCATGAAGAAGCGGCTCGGCAAGAAGCACGACAGCGAAGAAGCGCCGAAGCAGGAAGAGAACGCGGCCTAGACCGTCACCAGCTCCGGCGACCGCTTGCGCACCGGCCGGAGCGACCCCAGCAGCACCCCGGCGATCACGACCACGGCGGCGCCGACCTCGAGCCAGGTCGGCCGCTCGCCGAGGAACAGGAACGACGCCGTCAGCCCGACCACCGGCACCAGCAGCGAGAACGGCGACACCACGCCGGCCGGGTTGCGGCGCATCAGCGTCGTCCACACACCCGATCCGACGACCGTCCCGATCAGCACCACGTAGGTCAGGCCACCCAGCGCGGTCAGCCCGGTCGGTGTCCCCAGCGTGGCCAGCGAGTGCCACTGCGCGGCCGGGCCCTCCATGACCAGCGACAACGCGAACATCGGCAACGGCGGCACCACCGACATCCACAGCGTGAAGTGCAGCGGGTTGTCCGGCTCGGCCTTGCGCGTGCTCAGGTTGCCGAACGCCCAGCTCAGCGCGCCCAGCAGCGTCAGGACCATCGGTAGCAGGGCCGCGTGCCCGGACTGCTGCCACGCGATCGCCACCATCCCGGCGACGGCCAGCGCGATGCCGGCCAGCTGGTGCGGCGTGACGCGTTCGCGCAGGAAGACCGCGCCGAGCAGCACCGTGAACGGCGCCGACGCCTGCAGCACCAGCGACGCGAGCCCGGTCGGCATCCCGGTGTCCATCGCGATGAACAGGAACGCGAACTGCCCGGTGCCGAAGCCCAGGCCGTAGCCGAGCAGGTGCCGCACCTTCACCTTCGGCCACGGCACGAACAGGATCGTCGGCACGGCGATGACGGCGAACCGCAGCGCGCCCGCGAACACCGGCGGGAACTGGCCGAGCGTCGCGTGGATGGCGAGGAAGTTCAGTCCCCAGAGGACGGCGACGAGCACGGCGAGCAGGCGGTCACGGGTGGGCATGTCTCCACTGTCGCAAGGCCGACAGTGAAGGACCAGCGAGATTATCTGCACGAACCTTGTAGCGGAGCTTCACGAAAATGACCTCTGACCTGGGCCGATCGGTGGACGTCTCGTCTCGGGCGTTGCTCACCCGCCCCGGACGCTATTGCCCGGGATGTCCGGATCCGGTGACGATGGGCGTCCGCCGACGACTGGGAGTTTCCGATGCTGCGAGGCGTACTGCCACTGACCGGGTTCGCGGCGCTGACGGCGGCGCTCGACGTCTTCGCCGGCAACCAGCTGGAGCAGTTGCGGCCGGCGACCGTCGCCGCGGTGTCGTTCACCCTCGCCGCCGTGTTCTTCCTGGTGTTCGCGCTGGTGCGCGACGGCGTGGCCGTGACGTTCCGCCCGCTGCGCGAACTGCGCCGCGACGTCGTGATGATCAACGTGACGACGGCCGCGACCTGGCTTTCGATGCTCTTCGCGCTGCGCTACCTCGAACCGGCGGTGGTGAACGTCGTCGGCATCGCGCTCGGCCCGGTGCTGACGCTGGCGTTCAACCCGTTGCTGCGCAAGGGGACCGCGATCCTGCGCGCCGAATCCTGGGTCGCGATCGGGATCGGTTTGCTGATCGGGCTGCTGGTCTGGGGTTCCTTTACCGGCCACAGTGGACTCGACCGGACGCCCGGCGAGACGCTTACCGGTGTCGTGCTCGTGCTCATCACCGGGGTCGGCTCGGTCACCAACGTCATCTACTCGAAGCGCCTGAGCGACGCCGAACTGCCGCCGCGGCGGGTGCTCGCCGTGCGGTTCTTCCTGATCCTGGCGATGACCTGGGTGCTCGTCGCGATCGACGACGCGCCGGCCGTCGGGGCGGCGTTCGGGCCGTCCGCGCTGATCGCGCTGTTCGGCGTCGCGCTGCCGCTCTACCTGCTGCAGGTCGGCATCCGGCGGACCGAGCCGATCACCGCGTCGATCCTGCTGACGCTCTCGCCGCTGTTCGCCTACGTCATGCAGCTCGCCGACCACCGCCTGACGCCGTCGGTGCTCACGCTCGGCTGCGTCGCCGGGATCGTCGCGCTGGTCAGCGCCGGAACGGTCGCGCGGCTGCGTCACGACCGTGAAGCGAAGGTCACCGAAAGCGCCGCCACTGTGTAGCCGCGCTTCAACTACGCTGGGGCCGTGGATCTGGGTCGCCTGCGCACGCTGCGCGAGTTCGCCGACCGCGGCAGCGTGACGGCGGCCGCGCGGGCGCTGCACTGCACGCCGTCGGCGGTTTCGCAGCAGCTGCGCGCGCTCCAGGGCGAGGTCGGGCTGCCGCTCACCGAACCGGCCGGGCGGGGGCTGCGGCTGACCGACGCCGGCCGCGCGCTGGTCGCCCGCGCCGACGAGGTGCTGGCCGCGCTCGAACGCGCGGAGTCCGAATTGGACACCTACCGCAGCGCGCCGCGCGGGCGCGTGCGGATCGCGATCTTCCAGTCGGCCGGGCTGATGCTGCTGCCGGGCCTGCTGACCCGCGTCGCCGGGTACGACGGCCTGGAGGTCGACGTCCGCGACGTCGACATGACGCCGCCGGAGGTGCCCGGCCTGGTCGCGGACTACGACGTCGTCGTCGCGCACCGGGACGAGCACGCGCCGGAGTTCGACCAGGAGCGCCTGGACGTGGTGCCGCTGCTGCGGGAGCCGCTCGACGTCGCGCTCCCGGCCGGGCACCGGCTGGCGGCCAAGCGGCGGGTGGACCTGGCGGAGCTGGCCGACGAACGCTGGATCGGCGTCGACCACGGCTTCCCGGTGGACGACGTGCTGCGCTCGCTGACCGTCCGCACCGGCGTCCGGCCGGTGGTGGTGCAGCGGATCAACGACTTCCGCATCACCGAGCGGCTCGTCGCGGCGGGCCACGGGATCGCGCTGGTCCCGCGCTACACGATCGACACCCGCCGCGGCAGCGGCCTGGTCAGCCGGCCGCTGGCGGGCATCCGCGCGGCCCGGCTGGTGGAAGCGGTCTGCCGCACGGGAGCGCTGCAGCGTCCGGCGGTCGCCCAGGTGATCGACGAGCTGCGCGCGGAGGTCGCCCAGCTCACCGCTTGAAGCCGCGCAGGTAGGCCAGCGCGATGCCCAGCGCGTCTTCCAGCGCCGTGAGGTCGTGGCGGACGTGGGCCAGCAACAGTCCACCGTGGACGGACGTCATCGCTGCCTGCGCCAGCCGCGCCGGGTCGGCGCCGGGCGCGAGCTCTCCCTTGTCCCGCAACGCGGTCAGCCCGCGTTCCAGGTGGGACTCCCACGTCCGGTAGGCCTGGTCGACCAGCGGCGCGAGCTTCGGGTTGTCGCCCACCTCGCCGGCGAGGTTGCCCAGGGGGCACGCGATCGGCCCGCCCGCGCGGCGGTGGACGTCCAGCAGCTGCTCGGTCCACGTCTCCAGATCGGTCCAAGAAGCCAGTGTAAAGATCGCCGGCTGGTTGCCGAGGATCTGCTCGAGGTACCGGTCGATCACGGCCGCGACCAGCTGTTCCTTGTTCTTGAAGTAGTGGTACATCTGCGATTTCCCGGCGCCGCTCGCGGCGAGCACCTTGTCGACGCTCGTGCCCGCGACGCCGTCGACGTACATCAGCGCGGCCGCCGCGTCGACGATCGCGTCGCGGGTCCGCTTGCCGCGTGGGGTCGAAGCCGCTTGCGCCTCCATGTACTGGATAGTACAGTTCGCCTCACTGTACCGATCAGTACAACTGAACCAGGGGGTTCCATGACGCTCAACGAGGCCCTGACCGACGTCAACGCGAAGGCCCGCGGTGCGCTGCCGCCGGAGATCTTCGAGGTCTTCGAAGCGGCCCGGCGCCGAGCGGCCGAGACGAAGTTCGCCGAGGTGGGCGACAAGATCGAAGACTTCACGCTGCCCGGGGCCGACGGCACGCCGACGAGCCTGGGCGACCTCGTCGCCGACGGGCCGGCGGTGCTCGTCTTCTACCGCGGCCAGTGGTGCCCGTACTGCAACCTGACCCTGCGGACCTACCAGCGGGAACTCCTGCCCGAGCTGACGTCGCGCGGCGCGACGCTGACGGCGATCAGCCCGCAGATGCCGGACGGCACCGTGCCCGTGGAGGGCCTGGAGTTCCCGGTGCTGTCGGACGTCAGCAGCACCGTCGCTCGGGGACTCGGCCTGAGTTATCCCGTGTCCGCCCCGGTCCGCGAGGCGATGGAGCAGCTCGGCACGGACCTCGAGCAGGTCAACGGCACCTGGGAGCTGGTCCACCCGGCGGTCGTCGTGGTGGACCAGGACCGCACGCTGCGGTTCGTCGACGTCCACCCGGACTTCGTCACGCGGACCGAACCGGCGGACATCCTCAAATCGCTTTAGCGCCGCGCTTCACGCCGTAGGTGATCACCGAACCCAGGACCAGGGCGACGCCCAGGGAGAGCAGCATGCTGATCCCGGGTTCGGTGATGATCCGGCCGCCCGCGTAGCCGAGGAAGGCCACGTAGGACGTCCAGAGCGTGACGCCGATGGCGGAGGCGGTGAAGAACTCCGCCATCGGCCACCGCAGGGAGCCGGCGAGCAGCGCGCCGACCGTGCCGCCCGACGGCAGCCAGCGGGCGACCACCAGGACCGGCCGCGGGTGGCGCTGCAGCCGGCCGTCGAGCCAGCCGATGCCGGCGGCGATCTTCCGCCGCCGGCTCAGCCGGTTCAGCGCCGCCCGGCCACCGAACCGGCCGAGGGCGTAGAGCGCCTGGTCCGAGACCAGGCACCCGGCACTCGCGACCGCGATCACGACCGCCAGCGACGTCCCGCCCTGGGCCGCCGCGACGCCCATGCCGAGGAGCGTCACCTCGGTGGGCAGCAGCGGCACCAGCGAGACGACGAACAGCACCAGCAGTCCGGCCGTAGTCGCGTCCACATCTCCATTAACCGCTCGCCGGGCCCGGAAAACTCCTGATCAAGGAGTACTCACAGGAACCCGACAGGCGGCCCACAGGTTCAGCGGTTGGCGCGGTTCACCGCCGAGACGACCGCGCGCAGCGACGCCGTCACGATCGACGGGTCGATGCCGATGCCCCAGAACACCCGGTCCGAGATCGCGCACTCGATGTACGACGCCGCGCGCGCGTCGTCGCCCGGGGAGAGCGTGTGCTCGGAGTAGTCCAGCAGGCGCAGGTCGAAGCCCACCGTCGACAGCGCGTCGAAGAACGCCGCGATCGGGCCGTTGCCGCGGCCGGTGACCTCGTGCTCGTCACCTTCCACCTTCACGGTCGCGGTGATGTCGTACTCGCCGTCGCCGTTGTCGCGCACGTGCTGGCGGACCAGCTCCAGCGGCGTCTTCAGCTCCAGGTACTCGGCCGAGAAGGCGTTGTACATCGTGGCCGGGTCGACCTCGCCGCCCTCGGTGTCGGTGTAGCGCTGGATGACCTTCGAGAACTCGATCTGCAGCCGCCGCGGCAGGTCGAGCTGGTGCTCGGCCTTCATGATGTAGGCGACGCCGCCCTTGCCGGACTGCGAGTTCACCCGGATGACGGCCTCGTACGTGCGGCCGACGTCCTTCGGGTCGATCGGCAGGTACGGAACCTCCCACGGGTACTCGTCCAGCGGGACGCCCTGCTTGCCGGCGGCGTCCTTCAGCGCGTCGAGACCCTTGTTGATCGCGTCCTGGTGGCTGCCCGAGAAGGCCGTGAACACCAGGTCGCCACCCCACGGCGAGCGCTCGGGTACCGGCAGCTGGTTGCAGTACTCGACGGTCCGCTTGATCTCGTCCATGTCGGAGAAGTCGATCTGCGGGTCGATGCCCTGGCTGTAGAGGTTCATGCCCAGCGCGACCAGGTCGACGTTGCCGGTGCGCTCGCCGTTGCCGAACAGGCAGCCTTCGATCCGGTCGGCACCGGCCTGGTAGCCCAGCTCGGCGGCGGCGATGCCGGTGCCGCGGTCGTTGTGCGGGTGCAGCGACAGGATGACCGAGTCGCGGCGCGCCAGGTTGCGGGACATCCACTCGATCGAGTCGGCGTAGACGTTCGGCGTCGCCATCTCGACGGTCGCCGGCAGGTTCAGGATGACCGGCTTCTCCGGCGTCGGCTGCCAGATCTCGGTGACGGCGTTGCAGACCTCGAGCGCGTAGGACAGCTCGGTGCCGGTGTAGGACTCCGGCGAGTACTGGAAGCGGAAGTCGGTGTCCGGCTGCTTCGCGGCCAGCTCGACGACCAGTTCCGCGGCCTGCGTCGCGATCTTCTTGATGCCCTCGCGCTCCTCGCGGAACACGACGCGGCGCTGCAGGATCGACGTCGAGTTGTAGATGTGGACGATCGCCCGCGGCGCGCCTTCGAGGGCCTGGAAGGTCCGCTCGATCAGCTCGTGGCGGCACTGGGTCAGCACCTGGATGCTGACGTCGTCCGGGATGGCGCCCTCTTCGATGATCTCGCGGACGAAGTCGAAGTCGGTCTGCGACGCGGCCGGGAAGCCGACCTCGATCTCCTTGTAGCCCATGCGCACGAGCAGGTCGAAGAACTTGCGCTTGCGCGCGGGCGACATGGGGTCGATCAGGGCCTGGTTGCCGTCCCGCAGGTCGACGGCACACCACAGCGGCGCGCGCTCGATGCGCTTTTCCGGCCAGGTGCGGTCGGGCAGGTCGATGTTCTCGACGAGGTCGTACCAGGGGCGGTAGCGGTGGACCGGCATGGAGGTGCCGCGCTGGGTGTTCCAGGAGGGCTGGTCAGCGGGCGCGGTACGCGAAGGCTTGCGGATCTTGCTCATGGGATTTCGAAGGTCTCCAGCTCGACGGGTGCGACCGGCACCACGAAGCCCCGCGACGAGGAGCCGGTCAGATCAGGCCCCGTCGCGGCAGCGAAGCAGGAGAACACGCGCCACGCCCCCACCATAACCACGCAACGCGGGGTGAGGGAAGCCGGGCTTCTCCCCGTGGGGGTTACCTGTGGGTAGCAATTGGCCGGTCGCCGTGCGAAACTGCGACCATGGGTGAGCACGCAGAGTCGTCATCTTCGGCGGCGTCGTCGGAGGAGGAGACGAAGGTCTCCCGCCGAGCCCCGGTCGACTGGCGCGGCGCGAGCGGCCGGGCGGCCTCGGCGCTGGCGTCGATCGTCCGCTGGGTGGGGTTGATCTTCGCCGCGCTCCTGGTGATCCACGTGATCTTCACGGTCGGCTCGGCAAACCCGGACAACGGCATCGTGTCGTTCGTGAAGTCGTGGGCGGACGGGCTGGCGCTGGGGTTCAGCGATTTGTTCACGCCCAGTGATGAGAAGCTGCGGGTGCTGGTGAACTACGGCATCGCGGCGATCTTCTGGCTCGTGGTGTCGGGGATTCTCGCGAAGGTGATCCGCCGGGTGGGCGGAGGGGCTTGATCTCGCGGATGACGATCGGCGCGGCGTCGTAACGCACGGTCGCCGCCGGGCGACATCAGCACGCCGGAAGGAGTGCTGATCATGTCCGTTTCCCAGCCTGTCGTGCCGAAGCCGAGCGCGGTCGCCCGCGTGGGGAGCCGCTGGTACTTCGTCGTCACCATCGCCACCATCGGGCTGTTCGCCTGGGTGCCGTTCGTGCACGCCGCCGTCCGGCTCGGGCGGAAGTCGCTCTACGCGCGCGCCGCGGTCTTCGGGGCCGCCGCCGCGGTCATGTTCACGCTGCTGTCCCTGTCTCCGAAGGACGCCGCGGGCCACACGGTCGGCACCACCGGGAACCTGCTCACCTCGGTCGCGTCGGTACTGGGCCTCGTCGTCGTGGTGGTCGCCTGCGTCCAGCAGGTCAAGCTCCGCCGGCAGGTTCTCGGCCTCGCGCCGGCCGAACAGGGCGACCCGGCCCTCGCCGCCGCGCTGGCCGCGCGGGCGCGCCGCACCGAAGCACGGAAGCTGGTCGCGAGCGACCCGCTCATCGCGCGGGACCTCCGGATCGGCCGGCCCGACCTGCCGCGGAACTACGACGACGGCGGCCTCGTCGACCTCAACAACGCGCCGGCGGCCGTCATCGCGTCGGTTTGCGGGCTCGACGCCGAAACCGCCGAGGCCATCGTCGGCATCAGGGTGGAAGTCGGTGGGTTCGCCGCCGTCGACGATGTCGGCACCGTCGTTCCCTATGCCGCCCTCGACCGGGTGCGCGACCGGGCGATCGTCCTGCCGGCCTAGAACGCCGGCTTGCCCCACTGGTCGGTGAACGCGAACTCCTCCAACGGCACCCGCACGCGCTCCGACTTCTCGCGCTCGACCCGCCAGTCCTCCTCCAGCACCTCAGGCGCAGCCGGCGACCCCACCGCGATCGCCACCTTCGGGATCGCGTCGTCCGGCAGGCCGAAGGCCGCGCTCACGTCGGAAGCCGAGAAGCCCGCCATCTGGTGCGCCACCAAGCCCAGCTCCACCGCCTGCAGCACCAGGTTCTCCGAAGCCAACCCCAGCCCGTACTCCGCGTACGGCACCGACCCCTTCGCGTTCGTCGTCACCATCACGCCGATCAGCAACAGGCTCGCCCGCCGGGCCCAGGCCTGGTTCCCCGAGTTCAACGTCGACAAGATCGCGTCGAACGACGGTGTCCCGCGCAGGCCCACCAGATAGCGGGCCGGCTGGGTGTTGCCGAACGACGGGGCCCAGCGGGCCGCCTCCAGCAGGGCCCGCACCTGGTCGGACGTCACCGAAAACGACGAGTCCAACGCCCGCGGGCTCCACCGCTCGGCCATCAGGGCAGCGATCGGGACGCTCGTCACAGCTGGCTTTCGCACGATCAAGACGGTACCCGCGAGTGCTGTGCGTCACTCGGGAGGAAGGGCTTCGCGCATTTCCTTGGTGTTGCGGAAGATTTACTTCCGAGTGACCCACGCGAAGGGTCAGCCCCACGTCAAGAGGGTGGCGGGCGGTCCAACCCCCGGTAGGCTCCTCTTCAAATCATGGGACGCGGGGGCTCTCCGGTGCCCACCAGGGAGCCGCCCGGCCCGCGAGGAGGTTCGGGCGTGGCCCTCGTGGTCCAGAAGTACGGCGGATCGTCGCTGGAAAGTGCCGACCGGATCAAGCGCGTGGCGGAGCGGATCGTCGCGACGAAGAAGGCGGGCAACGACGTCGTCGTCGTCTGCTCGGCGATGGGTGACACCACCGACGAGCTGCTCGACCTGGCGCAGCAGGTCAACCCGGCGCCGCCGGAGCGGGAGATGGACATGCTGCTCACCGCCGGTGAGCGCATCTCGAACTCGCTCGTCGCCATGGCCATCGCGGCCCAGGGCGCCGAAGCCTGGTCGTTCACCGGTTCGCAGGCCGGCGTCGTCACGACGTCGGTGCACGGCAACGCGCGCATCATCGACGTCACCCCGAGCCGCGTCACCGAGGCGCTCGAGCAGGGCTACATCGCGCTGGTGGCGGGCTTCCAGGGCGTCGCGCAGGACACCAAGGACATCACCACGCTCGGCCGCGGCGGCTCGGACACCACCGCCGTCGCGCTGGCCGCCGCGCTGAACGCCGACGTCTGCGAGATCTACTCCGATGTGGACGGTGTGTACACCGCCGACCCGCGGGTGGTGCCGGACGCCAAGAAGCTCGACACCGTCACCTACGAAGAGATGCTGGAGCTCGCCGCCAGCGGTTCGAAGATCCTGCACCTGCGTTCGGTCGAGTACGCGCGCCGCTACGGCGTCCCGATCCGTGTCCGTTCTTCCTACAGTGACAAGCCGGGCACGACGGTGACCGGTTCTATCGAGGAGATCCCCGTGGAACAAGCCCTGATCACCGGTGTGGCGCACGACCGCTCCGAAGCCAAGATCACGGTCACCGGGGTGCCGGACCACGCCGGTGCCGCGGCCCGGATCTTCCGCGTGATCGCCGACGCCGAGATCGACATCGACATGGTGCTGCAGAACGTGTCCAGCACCGTGTCCGGCCGCACGGACATCACGTTCACGCTGTCGAAGGCCAACGGCGCCGCGGGCGTCAAGGAACTCGAGAAGGTCAAGGCGGAGATCGGCTTCGAGTCGGTCCTCTACGACGACCACGTCGGCAAGGTCTCGCTCGTCGGCGCCGGGATGCGCTCGCACCCGGGTGTCACGGCGACGTTCTGCGAAGCGCTGGCCAACGCCGGCGTCAACATCGAAATCATCAACACCTCGGAAATCCGGATCTCGGTGCTGATCCGCGACGCTCAGCTGGACGACGCCGTGCGCGCGATCCACGACGCGTTCGAGCTCGGCGGCGACGAGGAAGCCGTGGTCTACGCGGGGAGTGGTCGCTGATGGCGAATGGGTTGCGGGTCGGGGTGGTCGGTGCGACCGGCCAGGTCGGCGCGGTCATGCGCAAACTGCTGGCGGAGCGGGAGTTCCCGATCGCCGAACTGAGGTACTTCGCTTCGGCGCGCTCGGCGGGTTCGACGCTTCCTTGGCGCGACACCGAGATCACGATCGAAGACGCCGCAGAAGCGGATCCGTCCGGTTTGGACATCGCACTGTTCTCCGCGGGCGGGTCGACGTCGAAGGCGCAGGCGCCGCGGTTCGCCGAGGCGGGCGCGACGGTGATCGACAACTCCTCGGCGTTCCGGATGGACCCGGACGTGCCGCTGGTCGTCAGCGAGGTCAACCCGCAGGCCGTCAAGGAGGCGCGCAAGGGGATCATCGCGAACCCCAACTGCACCACCATGGCCGCGATGCCGGTGCTGAAGCCGCTGCACGACGAGGCCGGGCTGGTCCGGCTGGTCGCGTCGACCTACCAGGCGGTGTCCGGCAGCGGGCTGGCCGGCGTCGACGAGCTGGCGGGCCAGGTCAAGGCGGCCGCCGAGCACGCGGCGCTGCTGACCCACGACGGCGCGGCGATCGACTTCCCGAAGCCGGCGAAGTACGTCCGCCCGATCGCGTTCAACGTCCTCCCGATGGCCGGGTCCATTGTGGACGACGGTGAGTTCGAGACGGACGAAGAGAAGAAGTTCCGCAACGAGAGCCGGAAGATCCTCAGCATCCCGGGCCTCGGCGTCTCGTGCACCTGCGTGCGCGTGCCGGTGTTCTCGGGCCACTCGATCTCGGTGAACGCCCAGTTCGAGCGGGCGCTGACGGTCGAGCGCGCGACGGAGCTGCTGACGCACGCGCCGGGTGTCGAGCTGTCGGAGGTCCCGACCCCGTTGCAGGCGGCGGGCAACGACCCGAGCTACGTCGGCCGCATCCGCGTCGACCAGGGCGTCGAGAACGGCCTCGCGCTGTTCATCTCGAACGACAACCTGCGCAAGGGCGCGGCGCTCAACGCCGTGCAGATCGCGGAGCTGATCGCCGAGCAGTCGTAGTACACAGTGGACGAATAAACTCGCTTGGCCGTTTCGCGGTGCCCGGGGGATCCTGGGCACCGCGAAACGCTTTCCAGGGGAGGAAACCATGTACACCGCTGTCGACGGAGCCCGCGTCCCGATCCGGATGTGGGCGGATCCCGCGTCGGTCGAAGACCAGGCCATGCGGCAGCTGCAGAACGTCGCGAACCTGCCGTGGGTGCACGGGCTCGCCGTGATGCCCGACGTGCACTACGGCAAGGGCGCCACGGTCGGCAGCGTCATCGCCATGCGCGACGCCGTTTCGCCCGCCGCGGTCGGGGTCGACATCGGGTGCGGGATGAGCGCCGTGCGGACGTCGCTCACCGCCGCCGACCTGCCCGACGACCTCGGGAAGCTGCGTCGCCGGATCGAAAGCGCCGTGCCGGTCGGGTTCGGGCTGCACAAGTCGCCGGTGAACCCCGCGAAGGTGCACGGCGTCGGCGGCTGGGACGCGTTCTGGCAGGGCTTCGGCCGGCTGCACGAAGGCGTCCAGCAGTTGCACGACCGGGCCGCGCGGCAGATCGGCAGCCTCGGCGGCGGGAACCACTTCATCGAGGTCTGCCTCGAGCAGGGTGGCGCCGACTCGGGGCGCGTCTGGCTGATGCTGCACTCGGGTTCGCGCAACATCGGCAAGGAGCTCGCCGAGCGGCACATGGCGGTCGCGCGGAAGCTGCCGCACAACGCCGACCTGCCGGATCGGGACCTCGCGGTGTTCGTCGCGGGCACGCCCGAGATGGCGGCGTACCGGCGTGACCTGTTCTGGGCGCAGGACTACGCCGCGCGCAACCGCGCCACGATGGTCGCGCTCGTGAAGCTGGCGCTCGCCGAGGTGGTGCCGGGCACCACCTTCGACGACGCGATCTCGTGCCACCACAACTACGTCGCCGAGGAGACCTACGACGGCGTCGAGCTGCTCGTCACGCGGAAGGGCGCGATCCGCGCCGGCTCGGGTGACCTCGGGATCATCCCGGGCAGCATGGGGACCGGTTCGTACATCGTCCGCGGTCTCGGGAACAAGTCGTCCTTCGAGTCGGCGTCGCACGGCGCCGGCCGCCGGATGTCGCGCAACAAGGCCAAGAAGCTGTTCACGGCCGACGACCTCGCGGCGCAGACGGCGGGCGTCGAGTGCCGCAAGGACTCGGGGGTCGTCGACGAGATCCCGGCCGCGTACAAGGACATCGAAACGGTGATCCAGGCCCAGACGGACCTGGTCGAGGTCGTGGCGCACCTCAAGCAGGTGGTCTGCGTCAAGGGCTGAGCGGTACCTTGGCGCCATGACGAGGGGTGGAACGACGGCCGCGCTGCTGGCCGCCGCCGCACTGCTGTTGAGCGGGTGCGACGAGGTCGGCAACGCGGTCGATCAGGGGTCGAAGACGGTCGACAAGGTGGGTGTCTGCACCGAGGCGCTCGGGCTCGCGGACCTGAACCCGCTGGTCGACCCGGACAAGCTCAAGGCGCGGGCCGCGGACAAGGAGAAGCGGCTGCGGGAGCTCGCCGGGGACGTCCAGGACCAGGACGTCAAGAACGCGCTGCTCGGGATGGCCGGGTCGTACGTCGAGGTGCAGAAGGAACGCATCGAAGACGCCGGCGTCGTGGCCCAGTGGGTCCAGCGCAACGTCAAGAAGCTCGACGCCCTCCGCACCGCCTGCAGCTGACGCGCGAAAGCGTAGCTTTCACGTGAAAGCTACGCCCCAGGTGGGAGCTTTCACGTGAAAGCTACGGCTAACCCTCGGCCAGTGCCGGGACCGGCTCCGCGGCCGGTTCCGGTGCTCGCCGGTGGAGCAGGCCGGCCGCCGCGACCACCAGGCCGCCGAGCCCGGCCGCGGCGAAGCCCCACGCCGGGTTCGAGTGGTCGATCGCGAAGCCGACCACCGGGCTGCCCAGTGCCAGGCCGAGCCGCGTCGACGCGTCCTGCAACCCCATCGCCTCGCCGCGGACCTGCGGCGGCGCGATCCGGCTGACCGTCTCGGTGGTCGCCGCGAGCGTCGGCGCGCAGAGCAGGTTCGTCGGGATCAGCACCAGCGTCAGCAGCCACCACGAGTGCCCGGCCAGCCCGACCGGTACCACCAGCAGCGCGAGCAGCAGCATCAGCACGCCTTGGGGCAGCGACCGCTTCACGGCCCCGTGCACGATGCCGCCGGCGATCGACGCCGCGCACATCACCGCGATCACCAGCCCGGTCACGCCGAGGTCGCCGTTCTCCCGCAGCGTCGCGAGCGTCGCCAGCTCGGTGCCGACGAGCACGAACAGCGTGCCGGCGGCGATCAGCAGCGTCGCCACGAGCCGGCCGGTCAGCCAGCTCCGCAGCGGCGGCCGGGCGGTGGACGCGCCGGGCTCGACGGCTTCGCGGATCGGCGGGTTCACGAGCCAGATCAGGAACGCCGTGCCGCCGAACAACGCGCCGAGCGCGCTCAGCGTGAACGTCGGGGAGAGCGTCGTGATCGCCGCGATGCCGAGCGCCGGACCGATCATGAACGTCGCTTCGATCGAGATCGTGTCGAGCGAGTACGCCGCGCGGCGCTCCTCGACCGGCACGAGCGCGGCCAGGACCTGGCGCGCGAGCGACCCCGCGGGCACGGAGAGCATCCCGGCCGGGACCGCGACCGCGGCGAGCGCCGCGTAGGGCAGGTGCGGCGCGGCGAACCAGAACACCGTGGTGCCGGTGCCGCAGAGCGCGACGATCGGGCGCAGGCCGTAGCGGTCGAAGCAGCGGCCCAGCAGCGGCGCGCCGAGGGCCATGCCGAGGGTGATCCCCGCGCCGACCAGCCCCGCGGCGCCGTAGCCGTGGCCCAGCCCGGTGACGATGTACAGCGTCAGCAGCACGCCGTTCATGGTCATCGGCAGCCGCGCCAGGAACATCAGCGCCATCGTCGACGGGACGCGGGGGACGGACAGGACCCGGCGGTACGGCTGGAACGGCACGTACTCGATGAGAACCCAAGGTGGTACGCGCGTGCAAGTTATTTCCCCGTGGCGTTCACCGATTTTGAGAGCTACTCTCATTTGGCAGTAACTATCAATTGGGAGTAGCTATGACTCAACTCCAGCCACGCAGGTGGTGGGCGCTCGGAGCGCTCGCGGTGAGCCTGCTGACCGTCGGGCTCGACCTGACCGTGCTGAACGTCGCCGTGCCGACGCTCGCCGTCGACCTCGGCGCCACGACCACGCAGCTGCAGTGGTTCGGCAACGCGTACACGCTCGCGCTGGCCGCCCTGCTGCTGCCGGCGGGCCTGCTGGGCGACCGGTTCGGCCCGAAGAAACTGCTGCTCGGCGCGCTCGCGCTGTTCGGCCTGGCCTCCCTGGCCTGCGCCTACGCGAGCACGCCCGGCCAGCTGATCGCCGCCCGCGTCGTGCTCGGCGCCGGCGCGGCGTTCCTCATCCCGCTGTCGCTTTCGCTGCTCAACACCCTGTTCCCCCCGGAGGAGCGGGCGAAGGCGCTGACGACGTGGGTGATGGCGACGTTCGCCGGCATCCCGCTCGGGCCGCTGCTCGGCGGCTGGCTGCTCGACCACTACGCGTGGGGTTCGGTGTTCCTGATCAACGTCCCGTTGACCGTCGTCGGCCTGGTCGCGGTGCTGTTCCTGGTGCCGCTCACGCCCGGCTCCGGCCGCGGCCGGATCGACTTCACGGGCATCGCGCTCTCGGCGGCCGGGCTGGTCGCGCTGACGTACGGCTTCGTCCACGCGGGCGAGCACGGTTGGGCCGACCCGGTGACGTACGGCCTGATCGCACTCGGCGTCGCGGTGCTGGCGGTGTTCGGCTGGACGCAGACGCGCACGGCCGCGCCGCTCACCGACCTGGCGTTGTTCCGCGAGCCGCGGTTCGTCTGGGGCGCGGTGCTCGCGACGATGGCGTCGTTCGCGCTGATGGGTTTGCTGTTCGTGCTGCCGCAGCTGTTCCAGGCGGTGCAGGGGGCCGACGCGCTGCAGACCGGCGTGCGGCTGCTGCCGCTGATCGGCGGGATGCTGGTGTCGGCGAAGGTCGCCGAACGGCTGGTCGCGGTGGTGGGCGTGCGGGTGGTCGTCACAGCGGGGTTCGCGCTGCTCGCGGGTGGGTTGGCGTGGGGTTCGGCGACGTCGCCGTCGGACGGCTACGGCTTCACGGTGGCCTGGGCGAGCGTCATCGGGCTGGGCACGGGGTGCACGCTGCCGCCGCTGATGACGATGGCGATGGGCGCGCTCACCGAGGGGCGCTCGGGCGCCGGGTCGGCGCTGATCCAGGTGCTGCGCCAGGTCGGCGGCACGATCGGGGTGGCGGTGCTGGGCACGGTGCTCAACGGCGTCTACCGGGACGGTGTTGCCGTCGGAGGGTTGCCGGCGCCGGTGGCGGACGCGGTGCGCGGGAGTGCGTCGGGTGCGGTGGCCGTCGCGGAGAAGCTGCACCTGCCGTCGCTGGCGGAGTCGGCGCGGGTGGCGTTCACCGACGGCATGGCGGCGACCCTGTGGGTCTGCGCCGGGCTGGGGGTGGCGGGTGCGCTGCTCGCGCTGCTGTTCCTGCCCGGGCGGGCGGCCCCGGAGGTGCGGCCGCGAGAATCGGAGCATGACGTCGTCGCCAGCTGAGCCCTCGGGGCTGCGGGAACGCAAGAAGGCCAAGACGCGCGCCGCGATCCAGCGGCACGCGTTGCGGCTGTTCCGCGAGCAGGGGTACGCGGCCACGACGGTCGACCAGATCGCGGCGGCGGCGGAGATCTCCCCCAGCACGTTCTTCCGCTACTTCCCGACGAAGGAAGAGACGGTGCTGTACGACCCGTTCGACCCGCTCCTGATCGCGGCGGCCCTGGCCCAGCCGGCCGAGCTGAGCCCGATCGGCGCGTTGCGCGCGACGGTGGACGTGATCCGCGAGCAGTTGTCGGGCGAGGCGTGGGAGCAGGAGCGGCAGCGGCAGTTGCTGGTGTTCCGCGAGCCGGAGCTGCGGTTGGCGGTGATGGACAAGTTCGCGGAGGGGATCGAGCTGCTGGCGGGGATGGCGGCGGAGCGGACCGGCCGGTCGCCGGACGACTTCGAGGTCCGCAACTGGGCGGGGGCGGTGGTCGGGGTGGTGCTGGCCGCGTTCGTGGGGGCGGCGGCCGACCCGGAGATGGACACGCTGGTGGTGCTGGACCGAGCGGTGGCGCACTTGGAGGCGGGGCTGCCGCTGTAGGAGTGGGGCTGCGGCTGCGCGGTTGGGCGCGGGCGGCCGGGAGGGCGCCTGCTCGCGGCGGTGGCACGCGCGCTAGCGGTGGCGCCCGGCTGGCGGCCGCTTAGCGGGTGGGGTGCCCTGCCGGCGAATGGGCGCATGCGGCCGGTGGTGCTCGGGAAAGGCGCCAGCCCGCGGCGGGGCGGGTGCAACCCCACCGGCGAGGCTTGGCCGGTCGATGGCGCATGTGGCAGGCGGTGCTCGCGCGGCCGACCGCCGTAAGCCACCCGATCGGCCATCCGTGTCTCCCGCCCCACCTGTGGCCGTTTCCCCACCCTTCCCCGCGCCCGATTTCGGAATTGATTTCGCATTCCCACCCCCACCTCGGGGAACACCGTGTGGGTGGCGGTGCGAGCGTGGGGGACGACCCGTCTGGAGCAGTCTCGACACGCGGTCCGACGGAGTGATGAAGCCAAATGATCACCGTTTACACCCGCGTGAGTGACCGAACTGCTCCACAGTGGACTCCCACTACCACCAGTAACGACAACAACAGGCCAGGATGATCTTCAGGGGGAAGGGCAAGATTTCGACGTTAATCAATTGCGGGGCAGTTCACCTCAAACGCATCCGGCACGTAAGGGTTAGAAAACGTCCCCAACCGGTGATCGGGTGGCTTATCTCCGATACGGGGGGTATCGATTTACCCCGTCAGGTCTCGACGCCAGGAGGTAGGAAATGAAAGGCAAGTTCGGGCGGTCCATCGCCCTGGTAGCCGCGAGCAGTCTGCTGGCGGTCGGAATGGCGGGGCTCGCGGCCGCGAGCCCGGGCGGGGGCAAGGGTTCCTCCAGCACCCAGGCCCTCGCCGCGCAGGTGCTCCAGATGCGCGACGACCTGACCAAGGTGGCCTACGCGGGCAACGTCGGTGCCACGCGCACCGACCTCGGTCACCTGAGCCCGGTGCTCGCGGACATCGCCGCCGGGAAGCGCTACACCGTCCAGACCGACACCGAGCAGCTCGCCGGCCTGGCCAAGGGCCGGGCGGACGAGTCCAGCCGGCTCCTGGCCGACCCGACGGCCAAGGCCCGCCAGCTGCCGCCGCTGCCGGTGCCGATCCCGGCGCTGCCGGACCTGCCGGGGCCGCTGAAGATCGTCAGCGACCTGGTGAAAGCCCTGCTCGCCGCCGTCACCGGCATCCTGGGCGGGATCCTCGGCGGCCTGCCCGTGCCGCCGCTGCCGGTGCCCCCGCTGCCGGTCCCCGGCTCGTAGCCACCGAAAGCAGCCACCGAAAGCAGCCACCGAAAAACAGGGGGACCCGGAGCCCGGTCGCGGACATTCCTCCGCGCCGGGCTCCGGGTTCGTGGTCAAGCGAACGAGTCAGGCGAACGACAAACCCTGCCGCAACGCGCCCGCCGTCTCGGCCAGCGCCTCGCGGAACCGCGTACCCACGCCCGTGAAGTTGATGAACCCGTGGATCAGGTCCTCGTGCCGCCGCAGCGCCACTTCGACCCCCGCCGAGCGCAGCTTCTCCGCGTACGCCTCACCTTCGTCGCGCAGCGGGTCGAAACCCGCCGTGACGACCAGCGCCGGCGGCAAGCCGCTCAAGTCGTCCGCGTGCAACGGCGACAGCCGCGGGTCGGTCAGGTCCGTGCCCGAAGGCACGTAGTGGCCCTCGAACCACTTCATGTGCACGTCGGTCAGGAACAGGTCTTCGGCGAACAGGTCCTGCGAGCGGTACCGCCGCGAGAAGTCCGTCGCCGGGTAGATCAGCAGCTGGAACGCCGGCGCCGGGCCGCCCCGCTGCACGGCCTGCTGCGCCGTGACCGCCGCGAGGTTGCCGCCCGCGCTGTCGCCGCCGACGGCGATGCGCGCCGGGTCCGCGCCGAGGTCGCTCGCCTTCGCGACCGCGTACTCGAACGCCGCGAGCGCGTCCTCCGTCGCCGACGGGAACGGGAACTCCGGGGCCAGCCGGTACTCGATCGACAGCACCCGCACCCCGGCGTGCTTGGCCAGGAACCGGACGGCGTTGTCGTGGCTCTCGCGCGTCCCGATCACCCAGCCGCCGCCGTGGAAGAACACGAGCAGCGGCGACTTTTCGGGCAGCCCGACCGGCGTGTAGAGCGTCGCCGGCAAGTCGCCATCAGGCGTCGGAACGGCGATCTCGCGCACCGAAACCGGCTCGATCGGCTTGCCGCTGACCAGGTGCCGCCCGACGTCGAGCAGGGCGCGCGACTGCTCCACCGACCCCTGCACGAGCTCCGCGCCGGACAGCTTCTGCAGCCGGAGCAGCAGCTGGGCGTCGAGCGCGAGGTCCTGGCCGTCGATGCGCACCGGACGTCCCGCGAGGGCACGCTTCACCGGCGTGGGCAGCCAGAACGCGAGCTGGGACGCCGCGGCCTGGGCGCGGACCGGGAGCGGGATCGCCATCGTTGCCTCCTGGGGGTCGCCGGGGACGTTACTCGTCAGTAGGTATCCGGTCCAGCTGTGACGCGGCCCTCGGTCCCAAACTCTGGATGTCCACTTAAGTGGAGGGGTTAGCCTGAAAGACGTGACTTCAGCCAGGACGCTCAACGTGCTCGGGATCGGCGGCTCTCTGCGGGAGGGCTCCCAGTCCGAACGCGCGCTGCGGATCGCGCTCGAAGGCGCGGCCGAAGTCGGCGTCCGGACCCGGCTGCTTTCCGGGCCGGAACTGGTGCTGCCGTTCTACGACGCCGGGGAGCCGGACCGCGACGAGCGCGCCACCACCCTCATCGAAGCCGTCCGGCAGGCCGACGGGCTGATCGTCGTGTCGCCGGGCTACCACGGCGCGCTGTCCGGCCTGGTCAAGAACGCCCTGGACTACGTCGAGGACCTGCGTGACGACCAGCGGCCCTACCTCGACGGCCGCGCCGTCGGGCTGGCCGCCGTCGCGTACGGCTGGCAGGCCGCGGTCACCACGCTCGAGCAGCTGCGCACGATCACGCACGCGCTGCGCGGCTGGGCCACCCCGCTGGGTGGTTCGATCAACTCCGCCGAGACCAAGTTCGACGAAGGCGGTGGCGCGTCGGACGAGAAGAGCGTTCGCACGCTTCGCCTGATCGGGCGGCAGGTCGCCGAGTTCGCGGTGACGCGCGCCGCATGACGTTTTGCCCGGTGGCCGCCGGGTAATCGATCGACGTGATGCCCGCCATGTGGGGGCACTGTTCCGCGGGTGCGGGATGTTGTGCCCAGTGAGACGCTCGCTGTGGAGCGTCCGCGAACGAAGGCAGGCTGAGCATGGGTCAGGCGATCTACACCGCGGTGGCGACGGCGCGCGGCGACGGCCGCAACGGCGAGGTGACCTCGTCCGACGGCGTCATCGACGAGTCGCTGGCCATCCCGAAGGAGATGGGCGGCCCGGGCGGGGAGAAGACCAACCCCGAGCAGCTCTTCGCCGCCGGTTACTCGGCGTGCTTCCACAGCGCCCTGCAGCTGGTCGCGCGCCAGGCCAAGGTCCCGCTGAACGGCTCGACCGTCACCGCGGAGGTCAGCGTGCTCAAGCAGGACGTCGGGTTCGGTCTCGGCGTCGCGCTGAACGTCTCGCTGCCGGGCCTCGAGCAGGCCCAGGCCGACCAGCTGGTCGAGCAGGCCCACCAGGTGTGCCCCTACTCCAACGCGACCCGCGGCAACATCGAGGTCGCGCTTTCCGCCACCGTCTGACACCCAAGCCCGCACGAGTCCGAGGAAAGGATCACCAGAGATGAGCAAGTCTCCGATCAAGAGCCCGCTTTCCGAGGCCGACAAGGAGATCACCGGTAACGCCCTGCAGGCGACCCTGGTCGACCTGGTCGACCTGTCCCTCATCGCGAAGCAGGCGCACTGGAACGTCGTCGGCTCGAACTTCCGCAGCGCGCACCTGCAGCTCGACGAGCTGGTCAACACCGCGCGCCAGTACGTCGACGAAGTCGCCGAGCGCGCCAACGCCATCGGCATCTCGCCGAACGGCAAGGCCAAGACCGTCGTCGAGAGCTCGGGTGTGCCCGAGTACCCCGACAACTGGCAGTCCGTGGAGTCCACGGTCGCCGCGATCGTCGAGATCCTCGCGGCGCTCATCGAGCGGCTGCGCCAGCGCATCGACGAGACCGACAAGAGCGACCTCGTGACGCAGGACCTGCTGATCGAGATCACCCGCGCGCTCGAAGAGGCGCACTGGATGTGGCAGGCCCAGCAGGCTTGATTTTTTCGCGCGAAAGGGGTCGTTCCGGACGGGACGGCCCCTTTCGCGTTGCCGGGCTCAGTACGTTCGGTGGCATGGTCTTGCATCAGGGGAAAGCCGACCGCCCGGACCGAGCCGGCGGCACGAATCCGATGTACGCCGGGGCGAACCCGGCGCTCGCGGCGGGCTTCGTCATGCCGCACGACAAGCTGCGCGACGACTCGCTCCCGCCGGACTCCGCACTGCAGCTCGTGCGCGACGAGCTGATGCTCGACGGCAACGCGCGGCTCAACCTCGCCACGTTCGTCACGACGTGGATGGAGCCGCAGGCGCGTGAGCTGATGGCCGAGTGCGTCGACAAGAACATGATCGACAAGGACGAGTACCCGCAGACGGCCGAGCTGGAGCGCCGCTGCGTCAACATCCTCGCCGACCTGTGGCACGCGCCCGATCCGACGGACATCATGGGCTGCTCGACGACCGGGTCGTCGGAGGCCTGCATGCTCGCCGGGATGGCGCTGAAGCGGCGCTGGTCCAAGCTCGGGCGCACCGGGAAGCCGAACCTGGTGATGGGCGTGAACGTCCAGGTGTGCTGGGAGAAGTTCTGCGAGTACTGGGAGGTCGAGCCGCGGCTGGTGCCGATGGACGGCGAGCGGTACCACCTCTCGGCTTCAGAGGCCGTCGCACGGTGTGACGAGAACACGATCGGCGTGGTGGCGATCCTCGGCTCGACGTTCGACGGCAGCTACGAGCCGGTCGCGGAGATCGCGGCGGCGCTCGACGCGTTGCAGGAGCGGACCGGCTGGAACATCCCGGTGCACGTCGACGGCGCTTCCGGCGCGATGATCGCGCCCTTCCTCGACCCGGACCTGGAGTGGGACTTCCGGCTGCCGCGGGTGGCGTCGATCAACACGTCGGGCCACAAGTACGGGCTCGTGTACCCGGGCGTCGGCTGGGTGGTGTGGCGCGACCAGGCCGCGCTGCCGTCGGAGCTCGTGTTCAACGTGAACTACCTCGGCGGTGACATGCCGACGTTCGCGTTGAACTTCTCCCGCCCGGGCGCCGAGGTCGCGGCGCAGTACTACACGTTCGTGCGGCTCGGCCGCGAGGGATTCCGCGCGGTGCAGCAGGCTTCGCGCGACGTCGCTCTCCACCTGTCCGCCGGAATCGCCGGGCTCGGGCCGTTTGAGCTGCTGACCCGCGGGGACCAGCTGCCGGTGTTCGCGTTCACGACTCGCGCGGACGCGGGGTTCGACGTCTTCGACGTGTCACGACGGCTGCGCGAGCGGGGCTGGCTGGTGCCGGCGTACACGTTCCCGGAGCACCGGACGGACCTGGCGGTGTTGCGGATCGTCGTCCGCAACGGCTTCACGCACGACCTCGCGGACCTGCTGCTGGCCGACCTCGAGCGGGTGCTGCCGGAGCTGGCGAAGGAGGGCGGCCGCCCGAAGGACCCGTCGAAGGCGACCGCCTTCCACCACTGAGGCCGGAGCTTTCACGTGAAAGCTCCGGTCAGTGCCAGGACTTGGCGCGGGCGTACTGGTCGGGCCACGGGACGTCCGCGCCGAGCGCGTTCGCCGCGCGCAGCGGCCAGTGCGGGTCGCGCAGCAGCGCGCGGGCCAGGAACACGACGTCGGCCTGGTCGTTTTCGATGATCTCCTCGGCTTGCCGCGGGTCGGTGATCATGCCGACCGCGCCGGTCGGGAGGCCGGTTTCGGCGCGGATCCGCTCGGCGAACGGCACCTGGTAACCCGGGCCGACGGGGATGTCGGCGGCCGGGTTGTTGCCGCCGGTCGAGGTGTCGATCAGGTCGATCCCGCGCTCGGCCAGGAGCTTCGCGAGCCGGACGGAGTCGTCGAGGGTCCAGCCGCCCTCGGTCCAGTCGGTGGCGCTGAGGCGGGCGAAGAGGGGGACGTCCGTCGTCGCCCGCACGGCGTCGGCAATCTCCAGCGCGAGCCGGGTGCGGCCTTCGAAGTCGCCGCCGTAGCGGTCGGTGCGGGTGTTCGACAGCGGCGACAGGAACTGGTGGACGAGGTAGCCGTGCGCGAAGTGCAGTTCGAGCACGTCGAACCCGGCGCTTTCCGCTCGGCGCGCGGCCTCCGCGAACGCTTCCGGCAGGGCTTCCACTTCGGCCGTGGTGAGCGCGCGCGGGACGGCGTACTGGCCGAACGCCGTCGCGGACGGGCCGACGCTCTCCCAGCCACCTTCGGCGGGCGGGACGCTGCCGGGGCCTTCCCACGGCCGGTGCGCCGAGCCCTTGCGGCCGGCGTGGCCGAGCTGCATGCCGATGGCCGTGCCCTGGCCGTGCACGAAGTCCACGATCCGGCGCCAGGCTTCGACCTGGGTGTCGTTCCAGATGCCGGTGTCCTGCGGGCTGATCCGGCCCTCGGGGGTGACGGCGGTGGCTTCGGTCATGACGAGGCCGGCGCCACCGGTGGCGAACTGGCCGAGGTGCACGAGGTGCCAGTCACCCGGGACGCCGTCGGTCGCGGAGTACTGGCACATCGGCGACACCCACGCGCGGTTCGGCAGGGTGCGGCCGCGGACGGTGATCGGGCTGAAGAGTCGGCTCACGTAGAGGATCAACGACACGTGCCGGCCGTCTCTTCCCGTCGCCTCCGCGGGTACCGGCGAGTAACGTCGACCACATGGGTGTCGCTGCTGACGAACGCCAGGCCTTGAGCTCCCTCCTCGACGAACTCGGGCCGGATGCGCCCACGTTGTGCGAAGGGTGGACCACCCGGGACCTCGCCGCGCACCTCGTCGTGCGCGAGCACCGGCCGGACGCCGCTCCCGGAATCGTGGTGCCCGCGCTCGCCGGGTACACGCAGAAGGTCCAGGACCGCTACGCCGCCAAACCCTGGGAGACCCTCGTCGCGCAGGTCCGGCAGGGTCCGGGGAAGTTCTGGCCCACCGCCATCGGCCCGCTCGACGAGCTGACCAACACCGCCGAGTTCCTCGTCCACCACGAGGACGTCCGGCGCGCGCAGCCCGGCTGGGAGCCGCGGCCCGCCGACGCCACCCGGGACGCCGCCGCCTGGAAGTCCGCCCGGCAAGCCGCCAAGCTCAACCTCCGCAAAGCACCCGTCGGCGTCACCCTGCGCACGAAAGATGGCCGCGAAGCCGCCGTCAAGACCGGGCCCGACCCGGTCACCGTCGTCGGCGAGCCCGTCGACCTGCTGCTCTTCGTCTTCGGCCGGGACGCCGTCGACCTCGGCTTCGAAGGTGATGCGGCCGCCGTCACCAAGCTTCAGTCGGTGAACCGGGGGCTCTAGGCTGCGCGTCATGCCGATGATCAGCGTTGCCATGTTCCCCGGCCGCACCCCGGCCCAGAAGAGCGCCTTGGTCCGGGAACTGACCGACGCGTTCATCCGCACCTGCGGCGGCAAGCCCGAGGGGGTCCAGGTGACGCTCGTCGAGATCGGCGCCGACCACTGGGCCACCGGCGGCGTCCTGCACTCCGACCGCTGAAACGCCGTGAATGGCACATTGAGGGACTAAGTGTCCCTCAATGTGCCATTCACGGACTTGCGGTCAGCGCAGGCCGAGGGCCCGCAGGGCGAAGTGGACCTCGATCGACGTCTGCTTGATCGTCTCCGCGATCACCAGCGAGCCGTGGCCGGCGTCGTAGCGGTAGAACTCGTGGAGCAGGTCGCGGCCGCCGAGCCGGTCGAGGTAGTTCTCGATCTGGCGGATCGGGCAGCGCGGGTCGTTGTCGCCGGCCAGCACGAGCACCGGCGCCGTCACGGCGTCGACGTACGTGAGCGGCGAGCACTCCCGGTACACCGCCGGCACGTCCTCCGGCGAACCGCCGAAGAGCGCGCGGTCGAACGAGCGCAGCTGCTCCATCTCGTCCTCGTACGCGGCGACGTAGTCCGCCACCGGTACCCCGGCGACGCCCGCCGCCCACCGCGTCGGCTGCGTGCCGAGCGCGAGCAGCGACAGGTAGCCGCCCCACGAAGCGCCGTTCACGACGCACTTGGCCGGATCGCTGAGTCCACTTTGGACGGCCCAGTCGTGCACCGCGGCGACGTCCTCCAGTTCGGTCAGCCCGGGCCGGCCTTCGATGGCGTCGCGCCAGGCCGAGCCGTAGCCGGTCGAACCGCGGTAGTTGACCTCGACCACGGCGAACCCGGCGTCGAGCCAGGTCGCCCGGTAAGCGGAGAAGCGGTCTTCGTCGGCCGCGTGCGGGCCGCCGTGCAGCGAGAACACCGTCGGCAACGGGCCCTCCGGCGCGTCCGACGGCCGCGAGACCAGCGCGTGGATCCGCCCGCCGACGCCTTCGACGAACGCGTCGGTCACCGGCTCGGACCCCGGCGCGCGCTCGCCCGGCGGCTCGAGCAGCACCGAGTCGGTGCCGTCGGTGGTGCGCGACCGGACGGCGGCCGGCTCGGCGGCGCTGGACCACGAGTACTCGACCGTCCCGTCCGGACGGACGCCGGCGCCGCCGATGCGCCCGGCCGGTGTGTCCACAGAGGACAGTGCGGCCGTGTCGAGGTCGTAGCGGTACAACGAGCTGCGGCCTTCGTGGAAGTGGACGACGAGCAGGGCGCGCGCGTCCGGGTACCAGCCGGCGACGACTTCGCCGGGCAGGTCGAGTTCGATCTCGGTCTCGCTGTCGGCCCGGACGTCCCAGACGAGCAGCTCTTCGCGGCCACGGCGTTCGTGCAGCACCAGCAGGCGCTGGTCGCCGGGCAGCGGCGAGAACTCGAGGGCGGTCAGGCCCTTGCCCTCGCCGTCCCACTTGTCGGCCACCGCGGCGAACCCGTCGGTGGCGAGCACCCGCAGGGCGGGGTGGCGCGAGTCGCCGTGCTCGGAGTGGGAGATCGCGATCAGGCTCTCGTCGCGGGAGAGCGACGCGATGCCGGCGTCGTCGGCGTGGCTGTAGAAGCGCTGCGTCTCGCCGCCGATCCGGGCGAACAGCTCGCTGCCGTCGTCGGTCGAGACGCCGACCGCGACGAGGTTCGCGCCGATCTCGAGGCCGGCGGGGTAGCCGTCGTGGACGTCCGGCACGGCCTTTTCGGGCTCGCTGCCTTCGGTCGCGGCGAAGGGCTCGCGCACCCACGAGCCGAACTCGTCGCCGTCGGTGTCGTCGAACCACCAGATCCACGCGCCGTCCGGGGACGGCGTGGCGTGCAGGGTGCCGTTCGGCCGGTCGGTGACGCGGCGGTGCTCGCCGGTCGCGCGGTTCCAGGCGTAGACCTCCCAGACACCGCTGGAGTTGGAGACGTAGATGTTGGCGTCGGGGGCGTCGCGGGCCCACTCGGGCGAGGAGATGCGCGGCGCGTGGAAGCGGGCGCGCCAGCGGTTCTCGGCTTCGGCGTCGTCGAACAGCCGGTCCGGGACCTCCGCGGGCGGATATTGGTTCGCTGACTGCGTGCTCACCCCTCGATCCTGCCACCTTCTGGCCGTACTGTGTGCGGGGTGCTGGAGGGTTACGCGCCGGGCTACGGGCGAGACGCGGTTTCGATGATGTCCGCGCGCACGGCGGTGGAGCGCGCGACGTTCGCCCAGCCGCTGTTCGCACCGGGGACGTGGGTGGTCGACCTCGGCTGCGGCCCGGGCTCGATCACCCTCGGGCTGGCGGCGGAGTCCCGCGTCACCGGGCTCGACCTCGACGCGGGTCAGGTCGAGCTCGCCCGCGCTGCCGCGCGCCGCGCCGGAAGGTCCACTGTGGACTTTCTCGTGGCGTCGGCGTACGACTTGCCGTTCGCCACCGGCAGTGTGGACGTGGCGTTTTCGCACGCGCTGTTCGAGCACCTGTCCCGCCCGCTGGACGCGCTCGCGGAGCTGCGCCGGGTGCTGCGGCCGGGCGGCAGGCTGGCGTTGTCCACTTCGGACTGGAGCAAGGCGCGCCTGCGCCCGAAGACGGCGAACGTCGACGCGGCGCTGAGAGGGCACTACCTGCTGCGCCGCCAGGCGGGCGGCAACCCGTTCGCGGGCCGGGTCATCGCCGACCAGTGCGCGGCGGCGGGTTTCACCGACGTGGTGTCGAGAGCCCGCTACCGCTCGGACATGAGCTACCGCGATCTGGCGAGGTACGTGGAGACGCGGCTGGAGGCGGCGCTCAAGGAGGAGGGCCGGGACCGAGACCAGCTGGCGAGCGCGGCCCGTTCGGCGTGGATGTGGACCCGCGGCGGCGACGGGGACTTCAGCCAGTGCTGGGTCGAAGTGACGGCGACCCGCTGAAACCAGACGGAAACGGAGAGCCGGGTAACGCGCAGCGTGGCGTCGGGGGTCCAGGGGGCGAAGCCGCCCTGGCGGGGGTTTGGGGGTTCGACCCCCAAAGAACGCCGAGAGGGCCGGCAAGGTTGGCGCTTTCCGCCAACACACCGGCCCTCTCGGCTCTCTCGTCGGGGTGGCGGGATTCGAACCCACGACCTCCTCGACCCGAACGAGGCACGCTACCAAGCTGCGCCACACCCCGAGGTACTGCTTAACGGGTCGTGGAGAAGTCTAGCGGACGGTGTCGCGGGCTTTTCGGGGGGCCGTCTTACGCGATTTCGGCGACCCCGATCCGCGCGGGACCAGGGTCAACAAGCTCGCCTCGGGCGGGCACGCGAACCGAGCCGGCGCCCACGGCGACGTCCCCAAACCGGCCGAAACGTGCAGCCACATGTGCGCGCCCCACCGCGAGGCCCCGCGCGCGCGGCTGCGATCCAGCTCACAGTTCGTGACCAGCGCGCCGTAACCCGGGAGCCGGAGCTGGCCGCCGTGCGTGTGGCCCGCCAGGACCAGGTCGTAACCGTCCGTGGCGAACGTGTCGAGCACCCGCGGTTCCGGCGAGTGCGTCACGCCGATGCGGACCGCCGCGCCGCTGTCGGCCGGGCCAGCGATGTCGGTGTAGCGGTCGCGGCGCAGGTGGGGGTCGTCGACACCGGCCGCGAACACCGCCTGGCCGCCGACGTCGATCGTGCGGCGGACGTGCGTCAGGTCGGTCCAGCCGTGCTCGACGAACGCCGCCCGCAGGTCGCGCCACGGCAGCTGGACGCCGTGGATGCGCTTCTTCTTGCCCTTCGGCATCAGGTACCGGGCCGGGTTCTTGGGCTTCGGCGCGTAGTAGTCGTTGCTGCCGAAGACGAACAGGCCGGGGCGGTCGAGCAGCGGGCCCAGCGCGCGCAGCACGGACGGGACCGCCGTCCGGTGCGACAGGTTGTCGCCGGTGTTGACGACGAGGTCCGGGTTCAGCTCGTCCAGCGCGGCGACCCAGCGCTGCTTGCTGCGGTGGCCCGGCAGCATGTGCAGGTCCGAGACGTGCAGGATCGTGAAGGGCCGCGACCCGGGCGCCAGCACCGGAAGCTCGGCGGTGCGCAGGGTCCAGTGGCGCCGTTCGATGCCGACGGCGTAACCGAGGGTCGCGACGCCGAGCGCCACCGTCCCCGCGGCGAGGCGCTTCGCGGTCGCCCCCGACGTGCTTGTGTTACTGAGCGTGCTCACGAAGCCCAGGATACGTGCTCAACGGTTGGGTGAACTCGCCGCCGTTCCGGGGAACCTGCCGCTTAGCATTTGCGTCGGCCCGATAGACGGGAATCAAGCCGGGGGGCTTGGGGAGAACGATGGAGCAGTTCGGGCCGTACAAGATCGAAGGCCTGCTCGGCCGAGGGGGCATGGGCGAGGTCCACCGCGCGTACGACACGGCGCACGACCGCGTCGTCGCGCTGAAGCTGCTGTCCGGTCCGAACGCGGGCGACGAAGCCTTCCGGGCCCGGTTCCGCCGCGAGTCGCAGATCGTCGCGCGGCTGCGCGAACCGCACGTCATCCCGATCCACGCCTACGGCGAGATCGACGGGCAGCTGTACCTCGACATGCGGCTCGTCGAAGGCAAGGACCTCAAGGAGCTGCTGGAAGACGGCCCGCTCGAGCCCGCGCGGGCCGCCGGGATCGTCGAGCAGGTCGCCGGCGCGCTCGACGCCGCCCACGAAGACGGCCTGGTGCACCGGGACGTCAAGCCGTCCAACGTCCTGGTGACGAGCGCGGACTTCGTGTACCTCGTGGACTTCGGCATCGCGCGGTCGATGACCGCCGAAGGCACGTCGATCACCGGCACCGGCAACGTGATCGGCACGCTCGACTACATGGCGCCCGAACGCTTCGGCGACGCGCCGATCACCGGGCTCGTCGACGTCTACGCGCTCGCGTGCGTGTTCTTCGAATGCCTCACCGGACGGCGCCCGTTCCCGGCGGAGGGCGCGGCCGCGCAGCTGGGCGCGCACCTGAACGCGCCGCCGCCGGTGCCGTCGCAGGAGCGGCCCGGGCTGCCACCGGCGCTGGACGCGGTGGTGGCGCGCGGGATGGCTAAGAACCCGGCCGACCGCTACCCGACGGCCCAGGCGTTCGCCGAGGCCGCCCGCGCGGCCGTGAGTGCCCCGGCCGCTCCGCAGCCGACGTGGCAGAAGACCCTGCCGGGCCCGGTGACCCCGCCGCCGACCCTGGCCGCACCGCCGCCCACGCTGGCCGGGCCGCCACCCACCTTCTCCGGGCCGATCCCGCAGCAGCACGCGGTGTCCGCCCCGATGACCCCGCCGCGTCCGATGCCGGCCACCCCGTACGCGGGCCCGCCGACCGGTTCGTACCCCGGCCCGCGGACGGGCCCGCAGCCTTTCACCGGGCCGTCGGGCAAGCTCGCCCCGGCCGCGGCCAGGCCGCCGAAGTCCCAGCGGAACCGGTGGATCGCGCTGTGCGGCGCGCTCGCCGGCGTAGTCGTGGTCGCGCTGCTGATCACGTACCTGGTGACCAAGGACAACGCGCAGACCGCCGGCCCGGGCCCGCAGACGCCACCGGTGACGGTCGAGCCCCCGACGTCGTCGACGCCGGCTCCCGAGAGCTCGACGGAGAAGTCGAGCCCGCCACCGTCCACTTCGGACACAAAACCGGCACCTGACGGCAAGCTGTTCGCCGCGCTTCCCGCGGTGTACAAGCAGTACACGTGCGTGCCCGCCGCACCGCCGGCCGGCACGGCCGCGGCGGCCGAGTGCACGGACTCGACCGTCGGCGACGTGAAGATCGGCAACGTGGTGTTCCAGCAGCCGACCGGGGCGCGCTTCCTGCGTTTCGCGGACGCGGCGGCGATGGACGCGTTCTTCCAGGACGTCGTGAAGACCCAGGGCCTGACCCGCAACGACGCCCAGGGCGCGTGCCGGCCGGACAAGTACCCGAAGATCTGGGGGACGTACTACCGCGCGGAGGTCCCGAACCCGATCCCGGGCGAGTACCTGACGTGCTTCCTCGGCGACCCGGCCCAGCTGATCTGGACGGAGAAGAAGGATCTCGTCGCGGGGATCCTGTTGTCCACCAAGGTGACCGACAACGACGAGCTGGACAAGCTCTACCAGTGGTGGAACACCGAGATCCTGTCGGACATGCCGCAGAACTGAAGAAGGGCCCGCGGTTCCCCGCGGGCCCTTCTGCTCCGGCTACCGGGCGCCGCCGCCCATGTACCGCGGATCCGGTTGCGGCAGCTCCACTCTCGGCTGGCCTTCCATGATGTTCTTCATGGCGCCGAACCAAGTCCGGGCCGGCGCCTTGCCACCGAAGATGTTGCCGCTGGGACACACTCGGACCGAGCCCGGTGCGTTGCCGTCGCAGATGCCGCCCTGGCCGCCGCCGAACTTGAACGTCATGGCCGCGCCCGCCAGCTGCGGGGTGCCGCCGACGAACGTCGCCGAGACGTTGCCCTGCGTCGTGCCCGTCTTGCCGATGATCGGCCGGTCCCACTTCACCGCGCTCGCCGCGCCGGCCGACGTGCCGCCCGGCTGGTCGTCCTTGCTCATGCCGACCGCGAGGGTGTTCGCCAGGCCTTCGGGCACCGCCTGCTCGCACGGCGCTTCCTTGATCGGCACCGGCTGGCCGTTGCGGTCGGTCACGCCGGCGATCGGCGTCGGCGGGCACCAGACGCCGCCCGAGAGGATGGTCGCCGCCACGTTGCCCAGCTCCAGGCCGCTCAGCGGGCTGAAGCCCAGGGTGAACGCGCCGAAGCCCGGCCAGTTCCCCTTGGGGCCGTAGAACTCGGCCTGGCTCAGGCGCTTCTCGTCCTTCTCCGCCTTCGGGTCGACCGTGCCGCCGCCGGCGTTGCTCGCCATCGTGTCGCGCATGCCGAGCCGCTTGGCCATGTCGATGGCCGGCGCGGTGCTGCCGAGCCGGTCTTCGAGCTCGACGAACGCGGTGTTCGGCGACGTCGCGAGCGCCGTCTGCAGGGTCGCGCCCTGGGCGATCCGGCTGTAGTCACCGGCGTTGCCCACGCAGTACCAGCGCGAACGCAGCGGCGGCCCCGTGGACGGGCAGTTGTCGCCGCCACCGCTGAACACGTGGGACACGTAGGTGTCCGGCACCTGGACCGGCGAGTAGATCCCCGCCACGCCCTTTTCGAGCGCCGCGGCCGAGGTGAAGATCTTGTACGTCGACCCCGCGCCGCCGGTGTTGTAGACGCCGGTGGGCAGCGCGTACGTCGTCTGGCCGGCGTCCTGGTCCTGGCCGTAGTCGCGGTTCGCCGCCAGCGCGACCACCTCGTGCCGGTCCTTGCCCGGTCTGATCAGCGACAGCGTGTTCGCGACGTACTTCTGGGTCTTGTTGACCTGCGTCTCCGCCGAGACCTTCGCCTCGTGGTTGGCGCGCTCGTCCAGGGTGCTCTTGATCGTGTAGCCGCCGGTGTACAGCTGGTCCTTGGTCATCCCACCCGCCTTGAGCAGGTAGTCCTCGACGTACTGGCAGAAGAAGCCGGCTTCGGCACCGGCGCCGATGCAGTTCGCCGCGGGTTTGGCCGGGAAGTCCGGCACGACGCCCAGCGGCTCGCCCTTGAAGCGGTCGGCGTCGGCCTTGGCCAGCTTCTTGTTCTCCACCATCCGGTCGAGCACCAGGTTGCGGCGCGCGGTCGCCTTGTCCGGGTGCTTCCACGGGTCGTTGTTGATCGGGTTGTTCACCAGGCCGGCCAGCAGCGCGGCCTGCGGCACGGTGAGCTTCTCCGGCGTCGTGTTGAAGTACGCGTGCGCGGCCGCGCCGATCCCGTAGATCTGGCGGGAGAACTCGACGATGTTCAGGTAGCCCGCGAGGATCTGCTGCTTGGTCAGCTTCGTCTCGAGCTGGATCGCGATCCGCGCTTCCTTGAGCTTGCGGGCGATCGACTGCTCCTGGGCCTTCTTCTGGCCGATCGGGTCGTTCCGGTAGACGACGTTGATCAGGTAGTTCTTCGTGTACTGCTGGGTCAGCGTCGACGCGCCCTGCGTGTCCGCGCCGGTGCTGTTGCTGACGGCCGCGCGCAGGGTGCCCTGCCAGTCGACGCCGTGGTGCTCGTAGAACCGCTTGTCCTCGACCGAGACCAGGGCCCACTTCATGGCCTCGTTGATCTGGTCCGGCGTGATCGGCAGCCGGTACTGGTCGTACAGGGTCGCGATCGGCTTGCCGGTGCTGTCGGTGACGGTCGTCACCAGCGGCGGCGGGATGTCGGCGAGGTCCGACGACGTCTTCTCCACCGTCTCGCTCGCCTGGTTGGACATGACACCGGCCGCCCCCACGACGGGGAAGAGCATGCCGGCGACGAGCACCCCCGCGAGCAGACAGAGGCCGATGAGCTTGAACAAACCATCCGCTTTTCGCACGAGGGCCAGGCTACCCGGGGCGGGTGGGGTGCCGGTGACGCCGTGTCTCCGAGGGTGTGAATTCAGTGACAAAACCGACCCCCTTCGGTGACATCTGGTAACGGAAGGCATCCTGGGTCTCGACGGGGGGAACCGAGGGCCCCTACAGTCCGTCAACGTCTCACGTAGACAAGCCGACGGATGGATCAACGCGGGTGGGAGCTCGCTTGGTCCGATCGGCGGCACCGGCACCGGGGAGGTGCCCGGAACCGACGTGAGCAGAGGGAGACACGCTCGCGGGGGCAAGGAGCGCAGTGCCTTTCCCCGCTGGTGCGTCGATCACCAGGGTAGGGAGCTGGGGGTATGGAAACCAACCAGTCGAGCTGGCGAATCAACGCGTCCTGCCGGGACGCCGACCCGGACGGCCTGTTCGTCCGGGGCGCGGAGCAGAACCGGGCCAAGGCGGTCTGCATGGGCTGCCCGGTCCGGACGGAATGCCTCGCCGAAGCACTCGACGGCCGGATCAACTTCGGCGTGTGGGGAGGCATGACCGAGCGGGAGCGGCGGGCGTTGCTGCGCCGCCGCCCCGACGTGGTGAGCTGGGCGGACCTGCTCGACGCGGCCAAGAGGGACGCGGAGGAGCGGGTGGAAGTCGGCTGAGCGCCGCGGTGGGGTGCGCGGTCCTGCCACCGCGCACTCCCCCGAGCGGCACTTTCACGTGAAAGTGCCGCCCGCAGGGCGGAGCTTTCACGTGAAAGCTCCGCGTCAGCCGGCCAGCTTCACGCCGATGTCGCGCAGGCCCTCCAGGTCGTGCACGTCACCGGCCAGCGCGGGCACCCGTGCCAGCGCCACCTCGGGGTGGGCCCGGGTGAACCGCGCCAGCAACCGCTCCTCGCGCGCCGCCAAGCTGACCCGGTCCGCGTGCAGCCGCAGCACCGCCTCCGCCAGCGGTGCGTTCTGCAGCGTCTCGGCCGCCGCCAGCGCCTCCGCGCCCGACAGCGACGCCAGCACCGGGTGTGTCCGGTTCGCGATCAACCCCGCCAGCGGCATCGACTCCGACGACAGCCGCTCCACGAAGTAGGACGCCTCGCGCAGCGCGTCCGGCTCCGGTGCCGCCACCACCAGGAACGACGTCCCGGACGAACGCAGCAGTTCCGCCGTCTTGCGGGCGCGCTCGCGGAAGCCGCCGAACATGCTGTCGAACGCCTGCATGAACGCCGACGCGTCGGTCAGCAGCTGGCCGCCGATGATCGTCGACACCGCTTTCGCGAACATCGAGAAGCCCGCGTTGACGACCTTGCGCAGCCCCCAGCCGCCGGCCTTCGCCGGGCCCGTCAGGAGGCGGATCATCCGGCCGTCCAAAGCGGACGACAGCCGCGTCGGCGCGTCCAGGAAGTCCAGCGCGGACCGGCTCGGCGGGGTGTCCACGATGATCAGGTCCCAGTCGCCGGTCGCCGCGAGCTGGCCCAGCTTCTCCATCGCCATGTACTCCTGCGTGCCGGAGAACGACGTGGAAATGGTCTGGTAGAAGGGGTTCTTCAGCAGCGCTTCGGCGCGTTCCGGGCCGGCGTGCACGCGCACCATGTCGTCGAACGTGCGGCGCATGTCGAGCATCATCGCCCACAGCTCGCCCTTGGGCTCGAACCCGTCGACCCGCACCTGCTTCGGGTGGTTGCCGAGTTCGCGCAACCCCAGCGCCTGGGCGAGCCGGCGCGCGGGGTCGATCGTCAGCACGACGGTCTGCCGCCCGCGCTCGGCCGCGCGCAGGGCCAGCGCCGCGGCCGTCGTGGTCTTGCCGACGCCGCCGGAGCCGCAGCAGACGATCACGCGGCTCTCCTGGTCGTCGAGCAGCGCGTCGATGTCGATGGTGGTCACAACCGCACCCCCTGGTCGGTCAGGGCTTCGGCCAGGTCGTAGAGGGCCGCGACGTCGACGCCGTCGGTCAGGTCCGGCAGTTCGAGGGTCGGCAGGTCGGCCTCGGCGAGCTGCTCGCGCGCCCGCTGCTCGGCGGCGACGCGCACGGCGTGCTCGACGGTCTCGTCGACCAGCGCGTCCAGGGTCTCCTGCGGCAGCTTCAGCCCGGCCGTCGCGAGCCCGTCGCGGACGCGGGAGGCGTCGACGCGCCCGTCCGCCGCAGCGGTCACCGAGCGCGCGGGCAGCCGCGGCGGTCTGACCCGGTTGACCAGCACCGCGCCCGGGCGCAGGTCGGCGCCGTCCAGCTCGGCCACGGCCTCGACGGTCTCGCGGACCGGCATCTCCTCCAGCAGCGTCGCGAGGTGGATCACGGTCTCGCCGGAGTGCAGCAGCCGCACGACCCCCTCGGCCTGGCCGCGGATCGGGCCGGTCTTCGCGAGGTCGGTGAGGGCCTTGGTGACGTCGAGGAACTTGACGACCCGGCCGGTCGGCGGCGAGTCGACGACGACGGCGTCGTAGGTGTGCCGCCCGTCGGACTCGGTGCGCCCGACGCACTCCTTGACCTTCCCGGTGAGCAGGACGTCGCGGAGTCCCGGGGCAAGGGTGGTCGCGAACTCGATCGCGCCCATCCGCCGCAGCGTCCGGCCGGCGAAGCCCAGGTTGTAGAACATCTCGAAGTACTCGAGCAGCGCGGCTTCGACGTCGATGTGCAGCGCGCGCAGCTCGCCCCCGCCGGGGACGGACGCGATGCGCTGCTCGGCGTAGGGCAGCGGCTCGGTGTCGAAGAGCTGGGCGATGCCCTGGCGGCCCTCGACCTCGATGAGCAGCACGCGGCGGCCTTCGCGGGCGAGCGCGAGGCCGAGCGCGGCGGCCAGCGTCGTCTTGCCGGTCCCGCCCTTGCCGGTGACGAAGTGCAGCCGGGCGCGGGCAAGCTCGTCGGTCCAGCCGGCATGGGGAATGGTCACTTCTTCACCCTAAATCAGCTCTCAGCTGGCCAGCAGCATGACGCTGACCGCAGCGGCGACCGCCGCGACCAGCACCCAGGCGACGAGCCCGGGCAGCACCGTGAGGGTGAGCACACCCACGACGAGCAGCAGCGTGAAGGTGATCACGCCGCCGAGGGCGACCTGGCCCGAGCTCTGCGTCCGGTCGCGCACCTTGGCCATCACGACGAGCACCAGGGGCAGCCCGGCCGCCGCGAGCAGCGCCGTCGCGATCACGCGCCACGTATCCACGGGTCCACGCTAGCGACGTGAGATGAACCACACCCCGGCGCGTCGCACGCCGTTTTCCGGCGGTGGCCCCCGGCGGTCTTGCCCGCTTGGCTACGCTCCCGTTTCATGAGCGCCACCAAGTGGGAGTACGCGACCGTCCCCCTCCTGATCCACGCGACGAAGCAGATCCTCGACCAGTGGGGCGAGGACGGCTGGGAACTGGTCACCGTGCTGCCGAACCCGACGGGCGAGCAGCACGTCGCGTACCTCAAGCGTCCGAAGGGCTGACCTCGTGAGCTGGAGCGAACGGCTGAAGGAGCTCGGCCTCGAGCTGCCCGGCGTGGCGGCCCCGCTGGCCGCCTACGTGCCCGCCGTCCAGAGCGGCAACCACGTCTACACCTCCGGCCAGCTGCCCTTCGTCGACGGCGTCCTCGCCGCGACCGGCAAGGTCGGCGCGGAGATCAGCCCCGAAGAGGCGAAGGGCCACGCCCGCACGTCGGCGCTCAACGCGCTCGCGGCCGTGCACGCGTTGGTCGGCATTGACAACGTCACGCGGATCGTCAAGGTTGTCGGCTTCGTGGCTTCCGCGGAGGGCTTCACCGGCCAGCCGGCGGTCGTCAACGGCGCGTCCGAGCTGCTCGGCGAGGTCTTCGGCGACGCGGGCATCCACGCCCGCTCGGCCGTCGGCGTCGCGGAGCTGCCCATCGGGTCGCCGGTGGAGGTCGAACTGATCGTGGAGGTGCAGTGATGGACCCGGACATCGAGCAGTCCACCCACGAGCTGCTGCTCCGGCTGGCCGGGCGGCTGCCCGACCAGCTGCTGTGGCGGTTCCGCGACTGGCTCGGCGAGGGCGCCATGGGCACGCTCGCCCGGACCCTGCCGAGGTCTTTGCTTAAGCACAGGATTGACCTCGACCAGACGGAGTACCGCCTGCTCGTGGCCGGTCTCATCCCGCACGGCGCCGACTGGCACCAGGTCAGTTCGACGCTGGGGGTAGACGACGTTGCCGAGAACCGGTACACATTCACGGCGAGTGCGCCCGAATGGGTTAACTCGGTCGACTCCGTGTCCGTGTTGATCCACGCAACGTTGCGCGGTCGCCCGGACGTGGGGGAAGTGCGGCAGAGCTGGCGACACGTCGGTGTGGTCGGGCAGGGCACGGCCAAGCGCGTCCTGCTGATCACCGCGCTCAACGGTCTGCCGAGGTTGACCGGTGAACTGCAGCGGGTGCTGCGCGTGCTGGGCGACGAAGAGCCCAGCGTCGAGGTCATCCCGCCGCGCTTCGACCTGCCGGAGTACCACCGGGCCGCGCTGGCCGATTCGGAACTGGTCTGCGTGGGCGCCGCTGCGGGGAACCGGCTAGTAGCCGCATAACGCTCGCCCGCCAGCGAGCTGGGAGGGAGCAAGGCAATGGTGGAGGTCCACGACGGCCCGCCCATGGACGGGTTTTCGGTGCCCCTGCGCCTGCACAACCTGTTGCTGGCCCTGGCGGGCCGGATCGACGACAGCGCACTCACCGAAGCGCGTGAGCTGATCGCCCGGGCCCACATCGACGAGGCGGTCGAGCTGACCACCGGCACGCTCATCGCGGGCCGGATCCCGGTCAGCTCCGCCGAGCAGCGCGAGCTCGCGCTCGTCCTCGAGATGAGCCGCTCGGACGCGACGCTGGCGAACGACCTGCTGGTCGACGAGGCCGAGCCGGTCAACACGCACCGGTTCACCGGCGAGAACTCCCCGGAGTTCGGCATCGCCGAGGCGCTCGACCGGACGCTGCAGGTGCTGCCGGACGTCCGGTCGGTGCACGCGGTGTGGCGCAACACACCGGCCGGCAGCGTGCCGGGCGCGCTGCCGCAGCGGGTGGTGCTGGTCGAGCTGGGGCCGGAGGGCAACCCGCCCGCCGTCGCGTTCCGCGTCGACACGGCGCTGCGCCGGGCCGGGATCCACTCCGTCGTCGAGGTCAGCGGTCCGGGCGTCGCGCACTCCGAGTACCACCAGGCCGCTTCGGCGGCCGCGTCGCCCGCCTGGGTGACCGGGAGCACGACGTCGTCCGCTTCGGTGTACCGGCCCGAGCCGGTCAAGCCGCCGGTGACGGTGAAGGCCGAGCCGGTCGCGGAGTCTTCGGGCAGCCGGCACAGCATCCGGTCGAGCACGGCCACGACGACCCCGCCGGAGCCGGTGGCCCCGGTGGTGCCGATCGTGTCGCCGCCGCCCGCCCCGGAGCCGCCCCGCCAGTCGCGCGTGGAGCGGTCGTCCGACCGGTCCGAGACGCGGGCGGAGCGCACCGCCGACCTGACACCGGCCGAGGTCGCGCAGCTGCGGCAGGCGCTGGCCGAGGACCCGGAGAAGGGCCGCGAGATCGCCGCGGGCAAGCCGTCGATGCACGAGGTCGTCGAGCTGCCCGCGCTGGACCTGGACGACCCGAGCCTGAGCGAGCGCGACCGGGCGCTGCTGCGTGAGCTGCACGCGGAGCTGGCCGAGCGCGAGCGGGCCGAGGCGGCGAAGATGCGGCTCAACGGCGCTTCCCGCTCCGGCGGCGACCAGCGCGGCTGGACCGCTCCCTAGGTTCATCTTCGGCAAAGGCGGAGCTTTCACGTGAAAGCTCCGCCTTTCCGCTGTCTGGGATGCCACAACCGCGCGACGGAACGCGGGGGTCCGGAGGTATGTTCCGGTGGTGGAGCAGCCAACGGAGTTTGTCTTCGACCTCCCCGTCGGTGCCGGGGTAGCCACCCGCGCCAACGCCGACGGGCCGCCCGTCGTCCCGAAGGACGCGGCCACCGTGATCCTGGTCCGGGACGGCGCCGACGGCGTCGAGATCTTCCTGCAGCACCGGGTCAAGGGCATGCCGTTCGCGGGCGGGATGACTGTCTTCCCCGGCGGCGGGGTCGACAAGCGCGACGCTGACGCGTCGGTGGCGTGGGCCGGCCCGGAGCCGTCGTGGTGGGCCTCGCGGTTCGGCTGCGACGACGCGCTCGCGCGGGCGCTGACCTGCGCGGCGGTGCGCGAGACGTTCGAGGAGTCCGGCGTGCTGCTCGCGGGCGGTGCGGACGCCGTCCTCACCGACGTCACGCCGTACGCGGCCGCCCGGCAGGCCCTGGAGACGCGCGAGGTGTCCCTGGCGGGGTTCCTCACCGACGCGGGCCTGACCCTGCGGGCCGACCTGCTGCGCCCGTGGGCGCACTGGATCACCCCCGAGCAGGAGCCGCGCCGGTACGACACCCGCTTCTACGTCGCGAAGCTGCCGGACGGGCAGCAGGCCGACGGCGCGACGTCGGAGGCGTCGGGCTCCGGCTGGCAGCGCCCGGAAGACGCGATCGCGGACGCGCGCGAAGGCCGCCGCATGCTGATGCCGCCGACCTGGCTGACACTGAGCGAGCTGGCGAAGTTCGCGACCGCCGACGACATCCTGAACGAGCGGCGCGAGATCGTCCGCATCGCGCCGACGCTCGTCCGTGAGAACGACCACGTCCGCGTCGTACTGGAGAAGCGATGACTGCCCCCGCGTACGGCGTGCTGCGCCAGGTGTCCGAGACGGCGTCGGTGCTGCTGGAGAACAACCCGTCGTCGATGACGCTCGAAGGCACGAACAGCTGGGTGCTGCGGGCGACGCCGTCGACCCCGGCCGTGGTCGTCGACCCCGGCTACCGTGACCTCGAGCACCTCGAACTGCTGGCCGGCGTCGGCGACGTCGAGTTGGTGCTGCTCACGCACTTCCACCCCGACCACGCCGAGGGCGCGCCGTGGTTCGCCGAGCGCGTCGGCGCGCCGGTACGGGCGTTCGACCAGTCACTGTGCCTCGGCGCTTCGTCCTTTGTGGACGGTGAGGTGATCTCGGCGGGCGGTCTGTCGATTCGCGTGCTGCACACCCCCGGGCACACCGACGACTCCGTGTCGCTGGTGCTCGACGGCCAGGTGCTGACCGGCGACACCATCCTCGGCCGCGGTACGACGGTCCTGCACGACCTCGGCGACTACCTGCGCTCGCTGCGGAAGCTGATCGAGCTGCCGGCCGGCACGCTCGGCCTGCCGGGGCACGGTCCAGAGCTGCCCGATCTCGCCGCGACCGCCGGCGAGTACCTTGCCCACCGGGAACAGCGGCTGGACCAGGTGCGTTCGGCTCTGAAGGAGCTGGGTGCGGACGCGACCCCGCGCCAGGTCGTCGAAGTCGTGTACGCCGACGTCGACCGGGTGCTGTGGGCGCCGGCCGAACTGAGCGTGCAGGCGCAGCTGGACTACTTGCGGTCGGAGGAACAGGGATGAGCAACGTCGAGGTCGAGTTCTACTGGCGTCCGGGGTGCGGGTTCTGCGCCGCGCTGGACCGGCCGATGTCCAGGAGCGGCTTCAACATCCGCAAGATCAACATCTGGGAGGACCCCGACGCCGCCGCGCGCGTGCGCGAGGTCGCGAACGGCAACGAGACGGTGCCGACCGTGATCGTCGGGTCGACAGCGATGGTGAACCCCTCCTTCGCCGAGGTCGAGGCCGCGGTCAAGGCAGCTTCGGCGGGCTGAGCGCGCCGGGCCGCTCTCCGTGGAGGAAGGCGGCCCACACCTCGCGCAGCCCGGTTTCGTTCTCCAGGCCCGCCGGGGCGCCGTCGAGCATCGGCGCGTCCCAGACGTCGTGGGTGCCGAAGAGGAACGGGATGTCGATGCAGTGGCAGGCGCCGAACCGGTTGCCCGGTGCCTGCCAGTCGAAGCGGTAGGTGAAGGCGCCGAGTTTCTCCGTCAGCCGGTCGCTGGTGAAGAACTTGTTCGCCTCGTCGATCGCTTCCGGGGGAGCGTCGGGGACGAAGGCGCGCAGTTCTTCGCGGGTCCAGCTGATCAGCGCCGGGCCTTCGGGCGCGGCTTCGATGAGGTCGTCCGCGACGAGATCGCCGTCGGCGACCAGCTGGAACGGCGGTTCGATCGAGCCGGGCTTGCCGGGGACCGAGAGCTGGGCGGCGAGCAGCCGGTCGATCGGGACCGTGCGGATGTCGTCTTTCAGGGCTTCGGTGAAACGGCCGGCGGACACCGCGGCTTCGTCCGGTGTGGACGGTCGCATCCCGAGTGGCGCGCTCTGCAGGGCGATCCGCTTGATTTCGGTGCGCGGGGACGACCACAGGGCGAGCGTCGACTGCGCGCCGGCCGACTGCCCGCTGAGCGTGACCTCGGCCGGGTTCCCGCCGAAGGCGGCGATGTTGTCGCGAACCCAGTCGAGCGCGGCGAGCTGGTCGGCGATCCCGAGGTTCGGCGGAATCCCTTCGGCGCTCAGGAATCCGAGCACGCCGAGGCGGTAGTTGAGCGTCACGACGACGACGTCGGCCTCGCGGGCCAGGCGCGTGCCGGTGTACCAGACCTGGCCGCCCGAGCCGCTGGAGAACCCGCCGCCGTGGATCCAGACGAGCACCGGCCGGCTCCCGGTGGTCGACGGCGTGAAGACGTTGAGGCTCAGGCAGTCCTCACTCTGCGGCAGGGGCATCGGGCCCAGGGCGTGCTCCAGGCGTGACGGCGGTTGCGGCGCCGCGGGGCCGGGCTCCAGCGCGTCGCGGACTCCGGTCCACGGCCGCGGCCTGGTCGGCAGTTCGAAGCGTTTCGCTGTGGCGTAAGGGATTCCCTTAAACGCTCCGGCGTTGCCGCGAATCCGACCGGTGCTGGTTTCGACGATCATCGTGCCTCCTGTTCGAAGTAGACGGCGGCCCCCAGGGCGTCCTCGGCGCGGACGAAGAATCCCTTGCGGTGAGTCGTGGTCGGGACGTGCCGCTCGACCAGTGTCCGCGCTTTCGCGAGATCCGCCACCACGACGCCGTGGGCCGCGAAGTAAGGCAGTTCCTTCGGGGTTTCGCCGGGTAGGAGGTCGGTCACGCCGACGATGTCGACGAGGTCCTGGCCATCGGTGATCACGGCGTAGCGGCTCTTGTAGGCGGCGATTTCGTCATCGGGGACGACGAGGACGATCCCGGCGACGGCCTTGGCGCCGTTGGGATGGTCGAGGTAGCGCGGCTGGTGGACGTACTCGGGGGTGAGGTGCTCTGCGGTGTGGAGGATGCCTTCGGGAGTGCGGTCGCGTCTGATGTGGACACTGCGGAAGCGTGCGGTGCGAGTGCCTTCGGGTAGTTGGACGTCCCGTTGCAGCTTCAGGACTCCCGACGTCGAAAGACCGGCTTCTTGCAGCCTTCTCGCGGCTTCGTCGGAGTCGTCGACGCCGAAGGAGCAGCCGTGGAGGCCGTCGCCGCGGGCGTCGAGGATGGGCAGGACGTGCCACGGGTCGCCGGCGCCTTCGTCGACGATGCCGATGAGTTCGAGGAAGGAGCCGCCGAAGTAGGCGCAGCGGTTCGCGGTGCAGCTCGGGACCGGTTCGCTCGTGCCGGTCGGGGACGCGAAGTGCCGCGACGGCGGGCTGAGCGTGAAGCCGAGCTGCTCGTAGCGCTGCCAGGTGCGTTCGTAGTCCCGGGTCAGGAAGACGGTGTGGTCGATGTTCACGGCTCCAGCGTGGGCGCCTTCGGCCGTTCCTTCCCTCTGCGCTCGTATTGTGCGCGGAATCCGACAATGTCTAGGCTTGTTTGGTGGAATCCGGCCTGCTCGACGACCTGGACCGCTGTTTGGCGCACGCGTTGCAGCTGGACGGTCGGGCGTCGTTCAGCACGATCGCAGCGGTGCTGGGGGTCTCGGACCAGACGGTGGCGCGCCGCTACCGGAAGCTGCGTTCGTCCGGGGTGCTGCGGGTGGTGGGCGTCCCGGAGGCGGCGCCGCTGGGGCAGGTGCACTGGCTGGTCCGGCTGCGCTGCGTCCCGGACGCGGCAGGCGCGATCGCGGCGGCCCTGGCCCGCCGGCCGGACACGCAGTGGGTGAGCTTGATGTCCGGCGGAACGGAGATCGTGTGCTTCATCCGGGCGCCGCTGCGCGAGGAGGCGGACGGGCTGTTGCTGGGTCACCTGCCCCGGACGCCCCGGGTGGTGTCGATGACGGCGTACCGGCTGCTGCGCCGGTTCGCGGGCGGGCCGGCAGGGTGGTCAGGCCGGTCGAGTGCGTTGTCCGCTGCCCAGGTCGCTGCTTTGCGGCCGGTTCTTTCGGTGGCGTCTTACGTTCCAGAGCCGGGCGACGTGGAGCTGCTGACGGCGCTGGCCCAGGACGGTCGTGCCGACATGTCGACATTGTCGGCGGCATCGGGCCGTTCGGGGTCGACGGTCCGCCGTCGGTTGTCGGCGTTGCGAGGGTCGGGAGCGTTGTACTTCGACGTGGAGGTGGACGCGGCTTTGCTGGGCTACCCGCTGACGGCGACGTTGTGGTTGACGGTGGCCCCATCGGCATTGGAGTCGACGGGGCGGGCGTTGGCAAAGCACCCCCAGGTGGCCTTCGCGGCGGCGACCACGGGCCCGGCGAACATGGTGGCCAACGTGGGCTGCCGCGACGACGCGGCGCTGTACGAGTACTTGGCCGAGGACCTGGGTGGGTTGACGGGAGTTCAGCGGGTGGAGACGGCCCCGATGATCAGGACGTTGAAGCGCTTCGGCACCCTGCAGCCCTAACGGGCCAGCATCGGCATGAGGTAGTAAGTCAGCTCCACCTCCCCGGCCTCCGCCGCCCGCAAGATGCACGCCCGCATCCCCGGCTGGATCGACAACTCCACCCGCTCGCCCGCAAACGCCTGCAACGCGTCCAGCAAATACCGAGCCTGGAACGAAGGCGACGTCCGACCTCCGCTGACCTCGGCCTTCAGCGTCTCCTCCGCCTCACCCGTGTCCTGGCGGGCGCTCGCCAAGCGGACCTGGGCGTCGCCGACCTCCAGGGTCAGCACTCGCCTGTCCTCCGCGTACACCCCCACCCGGCGGACCGCCGCCGCCAGCGCGTCCGCCTCCACCGTCACCTTCGTGTCGACCGCGGAGGACGGGATCGAGTCCTCCGACAAGAACCCCGCGTCCAGGACCGCCGTGCCCACCAGGCCGCCCGGCCAGCTCAACCCGAACCGGCCCGGGCCCGCGTGCAGACCGACCGTGCCCTTCGCCTGGCGGGCCGCCTCGGTCAGCAGCGTCGCCGGGACCAAGACGTCCAACGACCCCGGGGACAGCAGCGGCAGCCGGGCCACCGCCATCCGGTAGCGGTCCGACGCCGTCAGCGTCAGCCGGGAGTCCGCCTGGAGCCGGACTCCCGTGAACAGCGGGAGCGGGTCGTCCTTCGACGCCGTTCCCGCCACGATCCGCAGCGCCGAGGCGAACGCGCCACCGTCCACTTCGGACACCCGGGGTGGCTCGGGGACCGGTGGGCCGGACTCGGTGGACAACAGCGGCAGCGCGAAACGGGCGTTGTCGAGCCGCAAGGCCAGGCGGCTGCCTTCGACGACCAAGCGCACGAGGCCGTCGAGCATCTTCAACGTCTCGGCGAGCGGGGCCGCCGGGACGGTGACCGAACCGTCCGTGTGCGCGGTCGCCGGGCAGTCGAACCGGACGGCCAGATCCGGGTCGCTGCCGGCGACCGTCAGCCCGGCCGCGTCCGCCCGCAACCGCAGCCCGGCGCGGGCGGGCAGCAGCCGCGAAGCGGCGGACACGGCCGCCGAGAGGCGGTGGGCAGGCGCGGTGACGTCCATACCCGCAAGCTAGCGGTGACCACCGACAAAAACGCCACCAGAAGCCGCTGACCTGCGAAAACGACTAGCGGGCGCCGACCAGCGACGGAGCCGCCGGGGCGGAGGCGGGAGCCCGGACCGTCCCCCGCAACAGCCAAACCAGCAGCGCGAGCACCAACCCGGCCACGCTCGCCGTCAAGAAGGCCGCCGACGGGCCGGCGTGCTCCACGACGTACCCGCTGACCGACTGACCGGCGGCCAAGCCGAGCGTCACCGCCGTCAGCACCCAGCCGAACGCCTCCGCCGCGGTCCCGGACGGCGCGACCAGCTCGATCGCCGACGAGTGCGCCGTCGACTGCGGGGTGATCAACGCACCGGCCAGCAGCATCATCAGCGCCAGCCCCCACAGCGAAGACGGCCACGCGAGCAGCGCGACCAGCGCCCCGAAGCCGCCGAGCAACGCCGGCAGCCGCTGGCCCATCCGGCGCGGCCACGGGCGGAGGCTGTACGCCACGCCGAACGCCACCGAGCTCAGCGACCACGCCGAAAGCAGCAGCCCGCCGAACGAAGGCGCGCCGGCCTCGGTCGCCGATGCCGGGACCGCCACCTCGACGAACCCGATCACCACGCCGAACCCGAGCGCGGCCAGCGCCAGCGTCCGCATGCCCGGGCTGGCCAGCGCGCCCAAGAGCGAGCCGGACGAAGATTCGGCGGGACCCCACGCGCGCACGGCCGGGCTCAGCGCGAACAGCACCGCGCCGGTGAACTGCACCGCGACGCCCAGCACCAGGCCGGTGCCCGCCCACGGGGCCAGCACCAGCAGCCCGGCGACACCGGGACCGAGGATGAAGAACACCTCCATGCTGATCGCCTCGTACGAGAACGCCGCGTTGCGCGCGCCACCCGGGGGCAGCAGGCGGGTCCACAGGGCGCGGGACGCCGAGCCGACCATCGGCTCCGACAGGCCGGTCGCCGCGGCGAACGCCACGAGCACCGTCGTCGGGGCGTGCGACTCGATGGCCGCGACCAGGGCGGTCATGGACAGCGCGAGCAGCGCCGACACGATGAGCAACGGCCGCGTCGGGCCGAATCGGTCGATCAGCCGGCCCTGGATCACCGCGCCCACCGAAACGCCGACGAGCGAGCCGGCCGAGACCAGCCCGGCGGCGGCGAAGGACCCGGTCTCGCGCTGGACGTAGAGCAGGGCCGAGATGCCGATCATGGCGATCGGCAGGCGCGCGAGCACGGACGCGACGGCGGGCCACCGGGCGGCGCGGGTCGTCAGCGCGCCGCGGTAGTCGGCCAGAGACGTACGACCTTCGGAGTGGGACACGCGTACCAGTATGCCGCAGAGTGGTACGTGAGTACCAGTTATTTGACGGTCAGCTGCGTCACCAGGTCTCGATCGGGTAACACTAACGATATTCTCCGTGAACTCGTGCAACGAAACGGCCGGGACGGCGTCCTTGAGAGTGAATGGCCTTGAATTCGTGGGTATGGGCCGTGATGGTTGAACAACAGCACAGAACCCAGCTCCCTCCGGCACTTGGGTCGGGGCCTGATCCCGGAGGGCGGGGAGCGCGGATCGTCGGGGGATGGTCCGCGCGACAAACGAAGAGCCGGTGCGCCACGTCGGGGGTGGCGCCCGGCTCTTTGTTTTGATCAAACACTGCGTTTTGGGTGACCAACGAAGAAGGCCCCCTCGCCCGAAAGGGTGAGGGGGCCTTCTTCGTGAAAGAACTCAGCGAGCCCGGCGAGCCAGCCGCTCGGGGTCCAGGATCAGCACGCTCTTGCCTTCGAGCCGCAGCCAGCCGCGGTGGGCGAAGTCGGCCAAAGCCTTGTTGACGGTCTCGCGGGACGCGCCGACGTACTGGGCGATCTCTTCCTGCGTCAGGTCGTGCGTGACCCGCAGCAGGCCCGCCTCCTGGCTGCCGAACCGCTGCGCGAGCTGCAGCAGCGCCCGTGCCACGCGGCCCGGGACGTCGGTGAAGATCAGTTCCGCGACCATGTTGTTCGTCCGGCGCAGGCGGCGCGCGACCACGCGCAGCAGCTGCTCGGCGATCTCCGGGCGGGTCGAGATCCACTGGCGCAGGGCCGGGCGGTCCATGGTGACCGCGCGGACCTCGGTGACCGTGGTCGCGCTCGACGTCCGGGGGCCGGGGTCGAAGATGGACAGCTCGCCGAACATGTCGGACGGGCCGAAGATGCCCAGCAGGTTCTCGCGGCCGTCGGGCGACTTGCGGCCGATCTTCACCTTGCCGGACTGGATGATGTACAGCTTGTCGCCGGGTTCACCCTCGTTGAAGATGACATGGCCGCGGGGGAACTCCACGGATTCCAAGGTCTGGGCCAGCGCCTCCGCCGCTGCCGGCTCCACACCCTGGAAAATGCCCGCACGGGCCAGGGTTTCGTCCACCTCGGGTGCCTCCTCGTCGAGAAACGTTCACGCCCTCCCTCGTGTGGAAGAGCGTGACGCCGATCACTTGCGCGTCAGTCTAGGGCGTACTCACGAGATCGCCCGTCGGACGCGCGCGCCCGCCGGATGATCTCGTTCGAACGTGGAGCCTAACTCCGCACGCGACGCGCGCGTAGCCTGGCTGCCCGTCCGCCCAGCCTACGCAGCCGGAACAGCTCCAGCGCACGGCCGATGCCGTGCCCGTAGAGCGCCCTGACCTCGTTGGGCTGCGCCTGCTCGAGGAACTCTTCGACCTCGTTCTCCTGCACCGCGACGTGCTTGAGCCGGCTCTCCACGCGTTCCATGAACAGCGCGAAGAACATGATCACCAGGGGGACCAGGATGACGAACCAGACGGTCATGACCGGACCCCGAAACACTCAGTGAAAAGCATCTACTCCAGATCCTCGCTCATGGCGGCCGGAAAACTGCGCCGAGGTGGTGCTCTGGCGTGTCGGTCGTCCACCGGTGCACTGACCGGCTCGTCCGACGGCGCCCGTAGGCTATCGGGGTGCCACCTGCCACCACGAACGCCCCCCGTGAGGGCGCTGGTGAAAGCCGGTTAGCTCTGGTGAGACGCGCCAGGCGGATGAAGCGTTGCTTGGACGACGTTTATCCGGACGCCCACTGTGAGCTCGACTTCACCACTCCGCTGGAACTGCTGGTCGCGGTCGTGCTGTCCGCGCAGACCACCGACGTCCGGGTGAACCTGGTCACGCCCGCGCTCTTCAAGCGCTACCGGACCGCCGCCGACTACGCCGGCGCCGACCGGACCGAGCTGGAGGAGTACCTCCGCAGCACCGGCTTCTACCGGGCCAAGGCGAACTCCGTCATGGGCCTGGGCGCGGCGCTGGTCGAGCGCTTCGACGGCGAGGTCCCGGCCAAGCTCGACGACCTCGTCACGCTGCCGGGCGTCGGCCGCAAGACGGCCAACGTCGTGCTCGGGAACGCCTTCGACGTCCCGGGCATCACCGTCGACACCCACTTCGGCCGGCTGGTCCGCCGCTGGGGCTGGACGGCCGAAGAGGACCCGGTCAAGGTCGAGCACGCGGTCGGCGCGCTGATCCCCCGCAAGGAGTGGACGATGCTCTCGCACCGGGTGATCTTCCACGGCCGGCGCGTCTGCCACGCCAAGAAGCCCGCCTGCGGCGCCTGCCCGCTGGCCCGGGACTGCCCGTCCTACGGCACCGGCCCGACCGGTTTCGAGGAAGCCGCGAAGCTGGTCAAAGGGGTCGAAAAGGACCACATCCTGGCCATGGCGGCGCCCCGGTGACGACCGTCACCAAGTGGGCGCTGGCCGCCGCCGTGCTGGCGGTGGCGCTCATCGTGGCGCTGCTGCCCCGCGGGGGTGACGACAGCGCCGCGAAGCCGTCGGAGGACCTGGCCCCGGCCCGGTCCGCGGCGGCGCTCCAAGCGTGTCCGGCTCCGAGTTCGACGCGGCCGGTGAAGCAGCTCGAAGGGGTCAAGGCGGAGTGCCTCGGCGACGGCGCGAGCGTCGACGTCGGCCAGGTCCTTGCCGGGGCTCCGGTGCTGGTCAACGTGTGGGCGTCGTGGTGCGAGCCGTGCCGGACCGAGCTGCCCGTGCTCCAGGAGTACGCGAAGCAGCCGGGGGCCGTGCGCGTGCTCGGCGTCCAGGTGCAGAGCCCCGCGAAGGACGGGCTGGAACTGCTCGCCAAGCTGGGCGTCCACCTGCCCTCGGTCTACGACGGCGACGGGCAGAGCGGGCCGATTCGCACCGCGCTGAAGGTGCCGCCGCGGCTCCCGGTCTCCTACCTCGTCACCGCGGCCGGCGAAGTGCGGTTCATCGCGAACCCGCCGACGTTCGGGAACACTGACCAGGTGCGCGCGGCTGTGGGAGGGACTTCATGATCGGACCGCTGGTCGAGCCGGAGTCCGTCCCCGAGTGGCTCCGTCCGCTGGTCAAGGTCAGCGGCGAGGTCGATTCGAAGACGTTCACCCGGTTCAGCCCGCCCGAGGGCACCTACACGCGCGCCGCCGCGGTGCTCATCCTCTTCGGCGAACGCGAGGCCGACGGCGAGCCCGACGTCCTGCTGCAGCGTCGCGCCGACACCCTGGGCTCGCACGCCGGCCAGGTCGCCTTCCCGGGCGGCGGCGCCGAGGACGGCGACGGCGGCCCGATCGGCACCGCGCTGCGCGAGGCCGAGGAGGAGACCGGGGTGGTCCCGTCCGGCGTCCGGCCGGTCGCGGTGCTGCCGGAGCTGTTCGTCCCGGTCTCGAAGTTCGCCGTGACGCCGGTGCTGGCGCACTGGGACACCCCCTCGCCGGTGCACGCCGTGGACCCGGGCGAGACGGCGTCCGTCGCCCGCGTCGCGCTCGCCGACCTGGCCGACCCGGCCAACCGGTTCACGGTCCAGAAGGCCGGCGCGCCCTGGAAGGGCCCGGCGTTCGAGGTCTCGGGCCTGTTCGTCTGGGGTTTCACCGCCGGGTTGCTGTCCGTCCTGCTCGGCCTGGGAGGCTGGGAGCGCGAATGGGACTCGGGCGACGTCCGGGACCTCGACGAGGCGCTCGCCGCCTACCAGGCGCGGCTGGCAGAGGGGTGACGGCGTGAACTGGGTCGATGTGCTGGTCCTGCTGCTGGCGGTGCTGGCGGCGGTGTCCGGTGCGTACCAGGGCGTGATCGTCGCGCTGCCGTCGCTCGTCGGCGTCGTGCTCGGCGCGCTCATCGGGATCAAGCTCGCGCCGGTGGTCGTCGCCTTCTTCGACGACCCGGTGTGGAAGGTCGCCTTCGCGGTCGCGACCGTCGTGTTCCTGGTCGCCTTCGGCGAGGCGATCGGCGTCTACGTCGGCCGCAAGCTCCGCCAGAAGATCAACCCCGACAAGCTCTCCGGCATCGACAAGACGCTCGGCGCGGTCGTCCAGGCCCTCGTCGTCTTCGTGGTGGCGTGGCTGATCGCGACGCCGCTGACGACCGTGTCCGGCGTGCCGGGGCTCGCCAAGGCGATCAACGGCTCAGTGGTGCTCGGCAAGGTCAACGACGCCATGCCCGAGGCCGCGCAGGGCTTCCCGAGCCAGCTGCGCAAGCTGCTCGACGCGTCCGGCTTCCCGTCCATCGTCGACCCGTTCCAGAAGGCCCCGACGGCCGACACGTCACCGCCGGACCCGGCGCTGCAGAGCAGCGGGACCGTCCAGCAGCTGCACGGCAGCGTCGTCAAGATCCGCGGCAGCGCCAGCTCGTGCTCGCGGTCCCTCGAAGGCAGCGGGTTCGTGATCGCGCCGCAGCGGGTGATGACGAACGCGCACGTCGTGGCCGGCACCGACACCGTCGGCATCGAGACGACCCAGGGCGACTACCCGGCGCGCGTCGTCTACTTCGACCCCGAGGTCGACATCGCGGTGCTCGCCGTGCCGCGGCTGCGCGCCCCGGCCCTGCAGTTCGCGTCCGAGACGGCCCTCGCCGGCGACAGCGCGATCGTGCTCGGCTACCCGCTCGACGGCCCGTACCGCGCGACACCCGCCCGCGTGCGCGGCCGGATCAACCTGCGCGGCCCGGACATCTACGACGCCAACACCGTGCAGCGGGACGTCTTCACCGTCCGCGCCGAGATCCGCAGCGGTAACTCGGGCGGCCCGATGGTGACGCCGGACGGCCGGGTCATCGGCGTCGTGTTCGGCGCGGCGGTCGAGGACCCGGAAACCGGCTTCACGCTGACCGCCGAGCAGGTGCGGGCCGAGGTCGACGCGGCGCCGTCGCAGACGACCAACGTGTCGACCGGCTCCTGCGCGGCCTAACGCCCGAACCGCAGCGCGAGACCGTCCAGCAGCGCCCGCATGCCCGACTCGAAGATGTCGTCGAGCACCAGGTCGTAGCCGGTTTCGCCCAGCTCCCGGAGCATCCGGGCGAACACCGGCCGGCCGCTGACCATCGGCGCCATCGCCGGAGCCTGCTTGTCCATCCACTGCTCCTCGGACAACCCGGACGCGGCCAGCGCGTGCTGCTCGCGTTCGAGGTGGATCGCGATGCCCTGGATGTAGCTGAAGAACAGCACGTGGAGATCGCACAGCGTCGCCGCGTCGACGCCGAGCTCGCTCAGCGCGGCCAGCGCCCATTCGGCGTGCAGGCCGAGGTTGCGCAGCGGCAACGGACGGGTGACCGGCGCGAGCTGGGCCAGCCAGGGGTGCCGGCGGTAGAGCGACCAGAGCGTGCGGCCGCCGAGCGTCAGCCGGTCGCGCCAGCCCGGCGGTGGGTTCTCCGGGTAGCCGCGCTCGCCGTACGCGGCGTCGGCCATCAGCAGCACGAGCTCGTCCTTGCCGCCGACGTACTTGTACGGCGCCATGGTCGCGGCGCCCAGGCGCGCGGCGACGCCGCGCATGGACAACGCGGCCAGGCCTTCCGCGTCGGCGATCTCGATCGCCGTGCGCACGATCCGATCGCGGGTCAGGCGCTGCTGGCTGCCGCGCCGCTCCCGGCTCGCGACGACCGTGCCCGAGCGCGGCTCGGCGCGCACCAGCCCCTCCTGGCTCAGCACGGCCAGGGCCTTGGCGGCCGTTGCCATCGCGACGCCGTGGTCGGCCGCGAGCCGCCGGGTCGAGGGCACCCGCGCCCCCGGCGGGAGCTCGCCGCGGGCGATCCGGCCGCGCAGCTCGTCGGCGATGACCGCGTACTTCACGCTTCCCCCTGATCCAGTACAGACAGCCGGCTGTACTAGTACAGATTTGCCTGTTCAGCTGCGGTAACTCCACTGTGGTGCGCAGCAGCGTACAACCCTGGAGGATCTCTTGCGAAACGTTCTGATCTCCGGCGCCGGTGTCGCCGGCGGCACCTTGGCCTGGTTCCTGTCCCGCGCGGGCTGGGCGGTCACCGTCGTGGAGCGTGCGCCCGGCCCGCGCACCGGCGGCCAGGCGATCGACGTGCGGGGGGCGGCGCTCGACGTCGTCGACCGGATGGGCCTCGGCGACCGGATGCGCGCCCTGCGCACCCGGATGCGGGGAATGTCCATGGTGGACGGTGAGGGCCAGGAGCTGTTCCGGTCCGAGGAGTTCACCTACAGCAGCGGACGGCTCGACAGCGAGGACTTCGAGGTCCTGCGCGACGACGTCGTCGCGATCCTGCACGAGGCGACCGACGTGGAGTACGTCTACGGCGACGTGATCACGGCGCTGACCGAGGAACCGCACGGCGTGCGCGTGGAGTTCGAGCACGGCGGCTTCCGGACGTTCGACCTGGTCGTCGGCGCGGACGGCCTGCACTCGGCGGTGCGGCGGCTGGCCTTCGGGCCGGAGGCGGAGTTCGTCCGCCACCTCGGCCAGTACCTGGCGATCTTCCCCACGGCCAATTTCCTGGGCCTCGAGGACTGGCAGGTCTGGTTCCGGCACGAGCACACCGGCGGCGTGGTCTACCCGGTCCGCGGCAACACCGAGCTGCGCGTGACGCTCGGCTTCGGCTCGGAGCCCCTGCCCCGGATGACGGTCCCCGAGCAGAAGCGGTTGATCGCCGAACGGCTCGGCGGCGTCGGCTGGGAGGTGCCGAAGCTGCTGGAAGCGATGGCGGCCGCGGACGTCTTCTACTTCGACGCGATGGCCCAGATCCACCTCGACCGCTGGTCGGCCGGCCGCGTGGTGCTCGTCGGGGACGCCGGCTACTGCGCGTCCGCGTTGTCCGGCCAGGGCACGAGCCTCGCGCTCGTCGGCGCGTACGTCCTCGCTCAGGAACTGGGCCGCGCGGAGCACGAAACCGCCTTCGCGGCTTACGAGCGTCGGATGCGGCCGTTCGTGGCGCTCAACCAGGCGCTGGCCACGGAAAACCCGACGGGAGGGCCTTCCGAGGAGTCGACCGAGCGCGCGAAGAACGCCATCTCACTCGAGGAAGTCCACTAGCGCCGCCGACGTGCGGTCCGGCGCTTCGAGGTGGGGGAAGTGCCCGACGCCCGGCCAGAGCTCCGGCTCGGCGTGCGGGCCCGCCCAGCGCACCGACGCCGTCGCCGTCTCGGGGAGGATGCAGGTGTCGTCGGCGCCGTGCAGCTGCAGGGTCGGCGCCGCGATCCGGCTTCCGACGGCGTCGGTGAACCGGCGGCCCTCACCGCGGAACTGCGCGCGGAACGCCCACCGGTAGTACTCGAGCGCGCTGTGCGCGACGCCGGGCACGAGCATCGCCTGCCGGAACGCCTCGACGCTGGCGGTGAAGTCCGAAGTGGACCGCCAGCCGCTCCCGGCCCAGCCGCCGAACAGGTCCGCGACGGCGCGGGCGTCGTCCTTCACGAGCCACTTCTCCGGCGCCATCGGCACCTGGAAGCGGAAGAGGTGCCCGGCCGCGCGGCCCTGGCCGCGCCACGGCCGGGCGGCGCCGGTCCGCAGCGCGAGGGGGTGGGCGGCGCCGATCGCCGTCACCGACGAGACGAGCCGGGGGTGCAGGGACGCGACCGTCCAGGCGAGCATGCCGCCCCACGCGTGCCCGACGAGGTGGGCGCGGCGCGCCCCGAGCGACTTGATCAGGCCGCCGACGTCACCGGCGAGCGTCCAGGCGTCGTAACCGCGCGGTGGCTTGTCCGAGTCGCCGTAGCCGCGCAGGTCGACGGCGACCGCGCGGAACCCGGCGTCGGCGAGTGCCCGCAGCTGGTGGTGCCAGGTCCACCAGAACTCGGCGAACCCGTGCAGCAGCACCACGACGGGCCCCTCGCCGAGCTCGGCGACGTGCAGCCGGATGCCGTTGGCGGACACGTCGCGGTGCGCCCACGGGCCGTCGAGCCGGACGCTCGACGGGTCGGGGGACGGGTGCAACGACTCAGTCGCGCGTGGTGGTCAAGTCGGCGTCGGCCGCCTTGTGCGGCTTGAGCGCGGAGGCCGTCTCCTTGACGCTGGCGATCGTCCGCTCGGGTGCCTTGAACTTCTTCACCTTGCGGTAGCCGAGGAACCCGGCCACCGCCGTGACGACCCACATCAGGCCCAGGACGACCAGGAACGCACCCCAGCGGTGAAGGCCGTGGAACCAGTCCGCGAGACCTTCGGAGAGGGCGAAAAAGAAGAAGAACGAGCTGTACAGCAGGACCGTCAGCGCGATCAGGAAGTAGATGGCCCCTTTGAGGCCCTTCTTCACCTCGCCGACCAGCTCGGACTTCGCGAGCTCCATCTCGGCCCGGACCAGGGTCGAGATGTGCTGGGTCGCGTCGCCGACGAGCCTGCCGATCGACTGGTCGCCGGGGACGTCGGTGTCGGAGGACAGCGGGAGGTAAGGCACGGCCCCCACGCCGTCGGGGCCGGTGCGTTCGTGTTTGGGGCTGCTCACCGGGTCATCGTGCCATGACGCCCTGGAGCGGGCGCGGCGGAGTACGCGAGTGTCGGCGATCAATCCGCTTCGGCGTGCACCCGGCTGCGCTTCAGGAGCAGAACCGCCGCGAGCAGGGACGCCACCGCGGAGGCGATCAGCACCGCCGCCTTCGCCAGTTCACTCGTGTCCCCCGGCAGCGCCAGCTCCGCGATCAGCAGGCTGACCGTGAACCCGACGCCGCCGAGCACGGACAACGCGCCGATGTCGCGCCAGCCCATGCCGCGGGGCATTTCGGCGGTCTTGAGCCGCACCGCGAGCCAGCTCGCGCCGAAGATCCCGACGACCTTGCCGCCGAGCAGCCCGGCGAGCACCGCGAGCGGCAACGCCGTCGTGAACACCGCGCCGAGGGCGTCGCCGCTGACCGAGATCCCGGCCGCGAACAGCGCGAACAGCGGTACGGCGACGGCCGCCGACCACGGCTGGAGCCGGTGTTCCAGCCGCAATGCGGGTGCTTCGGCCTCGCCTTCGTCGGCGCGGACGCGGGTGAGCAGGCCGAGCGCGACGCCGGCGATCGTCGCGTGGATGCCCGCCGAGTGCACGGCGACCCAGACGACCAGCGCGAGCGGCACGTACAGCCACGGCGTGCGGACCCGGCGGTGCTGCAGGAAGGCGTACAGCGCGAGCGCGGCCACCGCCACGGCCACCGCGACCAGGTCGAAGCCCGTCGTGAAGACGACGGCGATGACGACGATCGCGCCGAGGTCGTCCACCACGGCCAGCGACAGCAGGAAGACCCGCGCGCTCGAAGGCAGGTTCGACGCGGTCAGCGCGAGCACGCCGAGCGCGAACGCGATGTCCGTCGCCACCGGGATCGCCCAGGCCCGTTCGATGCCCGGCGTCCCCCAGCCGACCGACAGCGCGACGAGCGCGGGCACGACCATGCCGCCGGCCGCGGCCACGACCGGCAGGATCGCCTGCTTGAAGCGGGACAGCTCGCCGATGACGAGCTCGCGCTTGAGCTCGAGCCCGGCGACGAAGAAGAACAGGGCGAGGAGGCCGTCCTTCGCCCAGTCGCCGAGCGTCAGGTTCAGGTGCAGGAACTCCGGGCCGAGCCGGAAGTCACGCAGCGCGTGGTAGCTGTCGCGCAGCGGGGAGTTGGCCCAGAGCAGGGCGACGGCGGTCGCGGCGAGCAGGATCAGCCCGCCGGTCGTCTCGGTGCGCAGGTAGCGGGCGAATTCGCTGAACGGGCGGGTCATCGGGGCGGCTCCCGGGGTCGCTGATCACTGTTGCCGACCAGACTTCCCGGCGCACCTTGAGGTTATTTTAATCCCTCTTTGTCACGGACCGTTATGGCCGCCGCCACATCGGGTACCGGTGGTGATTAACCAGCGAGCCCTCTTAGCATGCGAAACGACAACGAAGTCCGAGACAAAGGAAGACAGAGTTGTGAGCACCTCTACCGAGGTCCAGCGGGACACGAGGTTCTTCGGGCACCCACGAGGACTGGCGAACCTCTTCGGCGTGGAGATGTGGGAGCGCTTCTCCTTCTACGGGATGCTCGGCATCCTGCCGATCTACCTCTACTACCAGGTCGACCAGGGCGGTCTCGGCCTCGCGCAGGAGACGGCGCTCGGCATCGTCGGCGCGTACGGCGGGCTGGTGTACCTCTCCGCCGTCATCGGCGCCTGGGTCGCCGACCGGCTGCTCGGCTCCGAACGCACGCTCTTCTACAGCGCCGTGCTGATCATGATCGGCCACATCAGCCTGGCGCTGCTGCCCGGCCTGACCGGCATCGGCGTCGGTCTCGTGTGCGTCGCGGTCGGCAGCGGCGGGCTGAAGTCCAACGCGACGGCGATCATCGGCACGCTCTACGCCGACGGCGACGAACGGCGCGACGCCGGCTTCACGATCTTCTACATGGGCATCAACCTCGGCGGTTTCGTCGGGCCGCTGCTGACCGGGCTCGCGCAGTCGGAGGTCGGTTTCCACCTCGGCTTCGGCCTCGCCGCCGTCGGTATGGCGCTCGGCCTGACCCAGTACGCGGTCGGCCGCAAGAACCTCGGCGACAAGGCCAGGGAGGTCCCCAACCCGCTGCCGTCGTCGCATCGCGCGCTCGCGGTCGGCGGCGCCCTCCTGCTGGTGGCGGCGATCCTGGTGCTGGTCATGACCGGCGTCGTCACCCCGGGCAACCTCGCCGACGTCGTCGTCGTGGTGGTCGGCGTGATCTCGGTGATCTACTTCCTGGTCATCCTGACCAGCCGGAAGATCACCTCGGACGAGCGCAGCCGGGTGTTCTCGTTCATCCCGATGTTCATCGCCAGCGCGGTGTTCTTCTCGCTGTACCAGCAGCAGTTCACGGTCGTCGCGGCCTACACCGACCAGCGGTTGAACCGGAGCCTGTTCGGCTGGGAGCTGCCGGTGCCCTGGGTCGCCTCGATCAACCCGGTGTTCATCATCGTGTTCGCGCCCCTGCTGGCGGCGCTGTGGACGAAGCTCGGTGAGCGCCAGCCGTCGACGCCGATGAAGTTCGTCCTCGGCACGGTGCTGATGGGTGTGGCGTTCCTGCTGTTCCTGCCGATGGTGGGCAGCGGCAAGAACGCGAGCCCGATGCTCGTGCTGGTCGGCATCCTGTTCGTGTTCACGATCGCCGAGCTGTGCCTCTCGCCGGTCGGGCTGTCGCTGTCGACGAAGCTCGCGCCCGAGGCGTTCCGGACGCAGATGGTGGCGCTGAACTACCTGTCGGTTTCGTTCGGCACGGCGATGTCCGGCAAGCTCGCCGAGTACTACTCGGTCGACGACGAAGCGCCGTACTTCAGCACGGTCGGCGGGGTCGCCATCGGCGTCGGCGTGCTGCTGTTCCTGGGTATCCCCTTCATCCGCAAGCTGATGAAGGGCGTGCATTAGCCCACGGTGACGCCGAAGATCACCCCGACGAAGTAGGTCACCACCATCGTGAGGGCGCCGACGCCGACGTTGCGGAGGATCGCGCGCCCCACGTTCGCGTCGCCGAGCCTCGCGCTGACCCACCCGGTCAGCGTGAGGCCGACGACGACCGCGGCCGCGCACGCCCACACCCGCAGGGAGACGCCGGCCCAGGCGATGGACAGGATCGGCAGCAGCGCGCCGACCGAGAACGCGAGCAGCGACGCCCACGCCGCCTGCCACGGGCTGGTCAGGTTGTCCGGGTCGATGCCGAGTTCGGCCTCGGCGTGCGCCTGCAGGGCGTCCTTTTCGGTCAGTTCGCGGGCGACCCGGGTCGCTAGGTCCGGCGAGAGCCCCTTGCCTTCGTAGATTCCGGCGAGCTCGCGCTCCTCGGCCTCCGGCATCGTCTTGAGCTCCTGCTTTTCCAGCCGGAGCAAGGCCTGTTCGGTGTCGCGCTGGGTGCTGACGGAGACGTATTCCCCACCGGCCATGGAAAAGGCGCCGGCGACGAGCCCGGCGATTCCGGCGGTGAGGATCGTGGTGCTTTCGGTGGTCGCGCCGGCGACCCCGACGACGATGCCGGCGACGGATACGATCCCGTCGTTCGCCCCGAGAACCCCGGCCCGCAGCCAGTTCAGCTTGCCGCCCACGCCCTGGTGCGGTTCGTGGGCGTGCTCCACGGCGATATCGGTCACGGGACAAGTGAAACACGAATGGGGAATCGTGGCGAGACTTGTTCTTTCTGTCAGGTACGCCTAATTAACGAATGCCTTACCTAAGCCGTCCTGTGTGGACTCTCAGCCGCGATGGGCCATGATGGCGGGTATGGAGGACCAGGTGTGGCAGCCGCTGCGGACGGTGGAGGGCCTCCCGCTACAAGGCGGCGAGGGCCGCTTCCGGCTGCTGGAGACGGCGCCGAGCGGGCTGGCGTATTTGATCCACTACCCGGCGGGGGTGGCATCGCCACCACACGCGCACGACCACGACTCGATCGTGTACGTGCTGTCGGGCCGGCTGCGGGGAGCGGTGGACGGCGTGGAGACGGAGCTGGATCCGGGGGATTCGGTGCTGCACCCACGCGGGGTGGCCCACCACGTGGAGGCGCTGACGGACTCGATGTGGGTGGAGTTCAAGTCGCCGTTGCCGGGTAACCCGCCGATCGCCTGAAAGCGGAAACGCCCGGCCCCGCTCGAAGCGGAACCGGGCGTCTCCTGGGAGTTAAGCCTCAGGCGTCCAGTTCGGCGAGGGCCTGCTTGGCCTTCTCGAGCTCGGCCTCGAGCGCCGCGACCTTCGCCGCCTGCGCCTCGCGGGCCTGGTTGATCACCTCGTCGATCGGGCCGGACAGGTCCGCGTGCAGCTCCTTGGCCGCGCGCGACACCGCCGCCGCGGGGATCTCCAGGCCCTTCGCGACCCACTTCGAACCGTTCTTCAGCTCGGCCTGCCACTCGCCGTCGGCGGTGCCGGTGACCGTGAGGATCAGCTCGACCGTGCGGGTCTTCTTCGCCGTCGACGCCGTCGCACCCTTCGGGCGGCCGCGCTTCGGCTTGGGGGCCTCCTCGGCGGCGGGCTCTTCCGAGCCCTCCGAAGAAGCCGGGGACGCGGACTCGGTGACGGTCGCCTCGTCGGAAGAAACCTCCGGAGTCGAAGCCGGAGCAGCCGAAGCGGTTTCCTCGTCGTGCGTCAGGACATCCACGGTCATCGTCGTGTCGTCTCCTTGCCCGGGAAGGGGGTGTGGTTCGCGGCACAGCGTAGAACATGCGTTCGAGCCGTGCCACTCGGGGGGTCATGACAGAGCCCTCCCGGCGCGAAGCCGGAAGGGCTCTGACGGGGAGAACGCTAGCTCACTCCTCGGACTTGCCCGACTTCAGGCCCGACGAGATCAGGTCCATCACCGACGAGTCGGCCAGCGTGGTCACGTCGCCGACCTGCCGGTTCTCCGCGACGTCACGCAGGAGGCGGCGCATGATCTTGCCCGAACGCGTCTTCGGCAGCTCCGGCACGACCATGATCTGCCGCGGCTTCGCGATCGGCCCGATCTCCTTGGCGACGTGGTTGCGCAGTGCCTGGATGGCCTCCTCGCCGCCGTCGACCGCGTTGCCGCGCAGGATGACGAACGCGACGATGCCCTGGCCGGTCGTCGGGTCGGTCGCGCCGACGACCGCGGCCTCGGCCACCGTCGGGTGCGACACGAGCGCCGACTCGACCTCGGTCGTCGAGATGCGGTGGCCGGACACGTTCATCACGTCGTCGACGCGGCCCAGCAGCCAGACGTCGCCGTCGTTGTCGTACTTCGCGCCGTCGCCGGCGAAGTAGAAGCCCTGGTCCTTGAAGCGCGACCAGTACGTGTCGCGGAAGCGCTCCTCGTCGCCCCAGACACCCCGCAGCATGGACGGCCACGGCTTGTCGAGCACCAGGTACCCGCCGCCGCCCGGGCCGACCTCGGTGCCCTGGTCGTCGACGACCTTCGCGGAAATGCCCGGCAGCGCCTTCTGCGCCGAGCCCGGCTTGGTGGACGTCACGCCCGGCAGCGGCGAAATCATGATCGCGCCGGTTTCGGTCTGCCACCACGTGTCGACGATCGGCGTCTTGCCCGCACCGATGTTCTCGCGGTACCAGATCCACGCCTCGGGGTTGATCGGCTCGCCGACCGAACCCAGCACCCGCAGCGACGACAGGTCGTACTTCTCCGGGATTTCCGCGCCCCACTTCATGAAGGTGCGGATCAGCGTCGGCGCCGTGTAGTAGAGGGAGACCTTGTACTTCTGGATGATCTCCCAGTGCCGGCCCTCGTGCGGGGTGTTCGGCGTGCCTTCGTAGACGACCTGCGTGACGCGGTTGGCGAGCGGGCCGTAGACGATGTAGCTGTGGCCGGTGATCCAGCCGATGTCCGCGGTGCACCAGTAGACGTCCTCGCCGGCCTTGTGGTCGAAGACGTTGTGGTGCGTGTACGCCGTCTGCGTCAGGTAGCCGCCCGAAGTGTGCAGGATGCCCTTCGGCTTCCCGGTCGTCCCGGACGTGTAGAGGATGAACAGCGGGTGCTCGCTGTCGAAGGCTTCGGGAGTGTGCTCTTCGGACTGTTCGTCGACGAGCTCGTGCCACCAGAGGTCGCGGTCGTCGGTCCACGGGACGTCGCCCTCGAGCTTGTCGCCGGTGCGCTTGACGACGATGACCTTCTCGACCGTTTCGGCGCCTTCGAGCGCTTCGTCGACGTTGGCCTTCATCGGCGCGGCCTTGCCGCGGCGGAACTGGCCGTCGGAGGTGATCACGACCTTCGCGGCGGCGTCGTCGACGCGGGCCCGCAACGCCGTCGGCGAGAAGCCGCCGAAGACGACGTTGTGCAGCGCGCCGATCCGCGCGCACGCGAGCATCGCGAAGATGGCCTCGGGGACCATCTGCAGCTGGATCGCCACGACGTCGCCGGCGGCGACACCGAGGGACGCGAGTGCGTTGGCGGCCTTGGAAACCTCGGTCTTCAGCTCGGCGTAGGTGATGTCCCGCGTGTCACCCGGCTCGCCGACCCAGTGGATCGCGACCTGCTCGCCGTGCCCGGACTCGACGTGCCGGTCGACGCAGTTGTACGCGACGTTCAGCTTGCCGCCGACGAACCACTTCGCGAAGGGCGCATTGGTCCAGTCCAGTACCGTGGTCCACTTCGTGTCCCACGTCAGCCGCTCCGCCTGCTTCGCCCAGAACGCTTCGCGATCGGCGTCCGCCTCGGCGTAGAGATCGGCCTTCGCATTGGCCTGGCCAGCGAATTCGTCACTGGGCGGGAACGTGCGGCTCTCGGTGAGCAGGTTGTCCAGGGCGGGGGACTGCTCGGTCATGGTTGCAAGGCCTCCTGTAGTGCGCCGACATGACGGCTAGCGGCACGCTAGCGACGTTAGTCCGCCTTGTAAAAGGTTGCACCCACGTTGCCCGCCCGTTTCACCGTGCCAGGCGAGCCCCGGTGACTAAGCGTTCGTTCAGCCGCGCCTTCGCGGCGGGCCACTCCGGCGCCAGCATCGAATAGGTGACGGTGTCGCGCGACGAGCCGTCCGGCCGGATCCGGTGCGCGCGCAGGACACCTTCGCGCAGCGCGCCGAGCCGTTCGATGGCGCGTTGCGAGCGCAGGTTGCGGATGTCGGTCTCCCAGCAGACCCGTTGCGCGTCAAGGGTTTCGAAGGCGTGGGTCAGCAGGAGCAGCTTCGATTCGGTGTTCAGGCCGGTGCGCTGCCAGTCCGCGCCGATCCACGTGTGCCCGATCGAAAGGATCCGGTGCTTCTCGACGACCTGGTAGTACGACGTCGTCCCGGCGACGCGTCCGGAAGCGGCGTCGATCTGCGCGAAGGGCAGCCGGCCGGGCTCTTCGAGCGCCTGCTCGACCATCCGCTCCGCTTCGGGAAGATCCCCCGGCTGCCGGATGCTGAGCCACGCCCAGATGCCCGGGTCGGCGCCGGCTTCCAGGAGGCCCTTGGCGTGCTCGGGCATCAGCGGCTCAAGACGGACGTGCTCGCCGGACAGGGTCGGTCGGGTGCTCCAGTCGGTCACATGCTCACCGTAAGCGGCGCAATGGCTGTCTCTGATAGCCAATTTCCGAGCATTTCCACAGGCCACTTCGGCGTTGCCTATGCTCGGCTGAACCACGACGAAGGGCGAGATCGATGGCCGAAGAGCGGGAAGAGCTGAGCTGGGAGCTGTTCGGCACCGCGAGCCGTGAACTGGCTCACACCATCGCCGACGACGGCTTCGCGCCGGACCTCATCCTGTCCATCGCCCGCGGCGGCCTGTTCGTCGCCGGCGCGCTCGGCTACGCGCTCGACGTGAAGAACCTGCACGTGATGAACGTCGAGTTCTACACCGGCGTCGACCAGCGCCTCGACCTGCCGGTGATGCTGCCGCCGGTGCCCAACGTCGTCGACCTGACGAGCAAGAAGGTGCTGATCGCCGACGACGTCGCCGACACCGGCGCCACGCTCAAGCTGGTCCGCGACTTCTGCCTCGAGCACGTCGCCGAGGTGCGCTCGGCCGTCGTCTACGAAAAGCCGCACTCGACGGTCAAGTGCGAGTACGTCTGGCGGCACACCGAAAAGTGGATCAACTTCCCGTGGTCGGTGCTGCCGCCCGTGGTCGCCCGCGAAGGACAGGTGCTCGACGCATGACCGACCCGCTGAAGCCGCTCCTCGACCTCGAAGGCGTCGCCGCGGCCGCGAAGTCCGCGCAGGACGCCGTGTTCGCGGTCCACCGGCTCCCGGCCAACCTCCGCGGCGGCGCGGCGACCGCGGCCGAGGCGTCGGTCCGCGCGGCCCGCGCGTCCGCCGGCATCGAGGGCGCGAACCCCGAACTACCTCTTGACGGTGCCGTCGCCGACCCGGTGCTCGCCGGCGCGCTGCGCGTCGCGGAGACGCTCGAAACGCTGCTCCCGACGTGGCGCCGCGCGCCTCTGCAAGCCTTGGCGCGCCTGCACGTTCTCGCCGCGGCCGACCTCGTCGACGACCTGGACGCGTTGGGCCGCCCGCGGTCCGGTGGCGGCCGCTTGGAACTGCTCGCCCAGCTCGTCACGGGTGCGACGTCGGTGCCGGGCCCGGTCCTGACCGCCGTGGTGCACGGAGAACTGCTGGCGCTCAAGCCGTTCGGCAGCGCGGACGGTGTCGTGGCCCGCGCGGCCGCGCGGCTGACGATGGTCGCGACCGGCTTGGACCCGAAGGCGTTGAGCGTTCCCGAAGTCGCGTTCTTCCGGCGGGTGCCAAAGTATTTGGAAACCGCGGAGGGATTCGCGAGCGGTTCGCCGGACGGCGTACGCGAGTGGCTGCTCTTCTGCTGCGAAGCGTTCGAAGCCGGTGCGCGCGAAGCGAAGAGCATTTCGGACGCGGCGTCCTAATTGGACAGCTTCGCCGACCACTTCTCTTCGATCCGCCCGAACCGCCACACCGCGAGCGCGACGACCCACGTCAGCACGAACAGCCCGACGATCCCGAACCCGACGTAGTCCAGGTCCACCGACGCGATCGCGGCCAGCGGTCCCGAGGTGATGTCCAGCTTCTCGGCGAGGATCGACACCAGCTCGATGGTCCCGATCACCAGCGCCACCGCGACCGACAACGCCGTCACCGTGATGTTGTAGAAGATCTTGCGCACCGGCTTCGCGAACGCCCAGCCGTAGGCGAAGTTCATGAAGCAGCCGTCCACGGTGTCGAACAGGCTCATGCCGGCGGCGAACAGGATCGGCAGCACGAGGATCGCGTACCAGGGCAGGGCGAACGTCGCCGCGCCGGCGGCCAGCACCAGCAGCCCGATTTCCGTCGCGGTGTCGAAACCCAGCCCGAACAGCACGCCGACGGGGTAGATGTGCCACGGCTTGCGCACGGCCTTCGTCGCGCCGCGCAGCAGCCGGTTCATGACACCGCGGTTGTCCAGCTGGTGCTCCAGCGCGGCTTCGTCGAACTCGCCGTGGCGCATCTTCTTGAAGACCCGCAGGATCCCGATCAGCACGACGAGGTTGAGGATCGCGATCACGTACAGGAACACGCCGGACACCGACGTGCCGATGAGGCCGGTGGCGTCGTGCAACGCCGAGGAGTCGTCCTCGACCTGCCCGGCCAGCGCGCGGACGCCCAGCGAGAGCAGCAGGCACAGCGCGAACACGATCGTCGAGTGCCCGAGGGAGAACCAGAACCCGACCGAAAGCGGGCGCTGGCCGTCGGCCATCAGCTTGCGGGTGGTGCCGTCGATCGCCGCGATGTGGTCGGCGTCGAACGCGTGCCGCATGCCGAGCGTGAACGCCGTGACGCCCAGCCCGATCCCGAACACGCCCGTCGTGCCCAGCGCGTAGTGGTGGGGCGCGACGAAGACCGCCAGCACCACCCAGCCCACGACGTTGAGGAGCAGGACGAACCCCGCCATCCCGCCGACGGACACCCACTCGCGGCGCGAGAGCCCACGCCGCGAGCCGTCTTTCGTACCCGTGCCCACCATCGCCGCCCGCCCTTCCTCATCTGAGAGGTTAGACAGGTGAACAGATGATGGTCTAGCTCGCGCGCACCCGCACCAGGTCGAGCGCCTTCCGCACGTGCCCGCCCGACGCGTGCAGTGCCTTCGCCGCGCTCTTGACGTCCTCGCCGGACAGCAAGTGCACCAGCGCCACCTTGAGGTCGCCCCCGGCCTCGGTGAGCGCGTCCGAGCAGTCCGCCATCGTCATGCCGGTGGCTTCCTGCAGGATCCGGATGGTCCGGCCGCGCAGCTTCGCGTTCGTCGCCCGCATGCTGACCATGAGGTTGGAGTAGGTCCGGCCCAGCTTGATCATCGTCGCCGTGGAGAACGACGTGAGGATCATCTTCTGCGCCGTGCCCGCCTTCATCCGGGTCGAGCCGGCGATCGCCTCCGGGCCGGTGTCGACCGCGATGAGCACGTCGACGCCCGCCGGCTTCGCGGCCTTCGGGTTGCCCGACACCAGGCCGGTGCGGGCGCCCTGGCGCGACGCGGCCAGCAGCGCGCCCAAGACGTACGGCGTCCTGCCCGACGCCGTCAGCCCCAGCACGAAGTCGCCCGGCTGGACCATCGCGGCCATCTCGGCCGCGCCGGCCCCGTCGTCGTCCTCCGCGTTTTCGACGGCCTGGCGCAGCGCGCGCTCGCCGCCGGCGTGGTGCGCGATGAACCAGTCCGACGGCACGTTGAACGTCGGCACCAGCTCCGCCGCGTCCAGCGTGGCGAGGCGCCCGGACGTGCCCGCGCCGACGTAGTGCACCCGGCCGCCGGCCCGCAGGGCGTCCACCGCGTAGTCCACCGCGCGCGCCACCTGGGGCAGCACCGCGGCCACGGCGCCGGCGACCGTGCGGTCTTCGGCGTTGATCGCGCCCAGGATCCCCGCGGTGGACATCAGGTCGATGTCCGTGGTGCGGGGATTGCGGGTTTCGGTCGGCGAATCGACGTGCACCGCCTGCGTGGGGACGGTCATCATGCGCCTCACATTTTCTCCGGTCATTACTTGCCGGTTTCCCGCGGACGGCGACGACCGTCCGGCCTGACCCCCAAGCGGTGCGAGCCGACCGCGTCCCTGGTCGCGTCCAGGGCGTTGACCGACGCGTCCATGTGCCGCTGCGCGACGCCGATGAACAGGCAGTCGATGACGGTGAGCTGGGCGATGCGGCTCGCCGTCGCGCCCGACCGGAACGTGGTTTCCCGGGCTGCCGTCGTCAAAACGTAGTCGGCGACCTCGGTGATCGGGGACCGCGGGAAGTTCGTCACGGCGATGGTGATCGCGCCGTGCTCCCGGGCCACCCGCAGCGCCTCGACGGTGTCGGTGGTCGCGCCGGTGTGCGAGACGCCGATGGCGACGTCACCGGGGCTCAGCACCGCGGCCGAGGTGAGCATGATGTGCGTGTCCGACCACGAGAAGCACACGCGGCCGATGCGGTGCAGCTTCTGCTGAAGGTCCGCGGCGACGAACGCGCTGGCGCCCACGCCGTAGACGTCCACGCGGCCGGCGTTCGCGACGACCTCGATCACGCGCTCCAGCGTGGCGACGTCGAGCTGGTCGGCCGTCTCCTCGACGGCCCGCGCGTCGGCGAAGCTGACCTTGCCGATGACGGCCGCGAGGTCGTCCTCCGGCCCGATCTCGCCGCCGAGGTTGCGCGTGGTGCGCGCCTCGGTGCGCGCGGTGTCCGCGGCCAGCGCGATGCGCAGCTGCGGGTACCCGCCGACGCCGACCGCCTTGCAGAAGCGCGTCACCGTCGTCTCGCTCGTGTTGGCCGCCAAGGCCACTTCGGTGATGCTGCGTCTCGCGACCTGCGCGGGATCCTCCAGCACCACCTTCGCCACGCGCTGCTCGGCGCGGGCCAGGCCGGGGAGCAGGGACCGGATCCGGACCAGCGGGCTCGCGTCCGCGTCCCGCACGGCCGGCTGGACCGATACGGGCTCGGACGGTGCCGTGCCGACTACGGATTCGGTATCACTCACCGTCGGAAAGTTACTAACCGTTGGCATCTGCGACAAGGCTACCCACACCCTTCGGTCGGATCGCAACCCGTCCGTGTCTGCGGATCTGGATTTGCGATTAATCACTGACCAGAAAGTCGCCAACCAGGTCGGTCTTGTTAACGAGGTCAAGCTAACGACTTGGCAACTTAGTGTCGCGGCGCAAACGGCAAGCGGACGGTAAATTCGGTTCGAAGTTCGACGGTCAGCGACAGCGCTGTCACCTTGAGCTCAACTGCCAACCCTCCGCGACGAACGCGGCGGGATTTCGTTCACCGTCGAGGAGTGATCGGCCGCTCTCGGTGACTTTCACACCGTCGACCGAAACTCCGCGACCCGTGTAACTCGGGTCGGTGCTGTAACGCCACCGCAGGCTCACCGACGCGCCGCGCGGCAGCGTGCCCGCCGCCCGCCACCAGGCACGGTGCCCGTGCCCGGAGAGCGACGTCACATCTCCGGAGGGTGCGCCCGGACCGGAAACCGACAGCGCGATCGGTTGCCAGTTCACCCCGTCGGTGGTCGCTTGCAGCTGAAGTGGATCAGAGCTTCCCTCGGTGTCCACGAAGGCGTAAAAGGACACGCGCGCTTGATCACTTTGCGTAGTAAACGGGCCGGTACTCAGCGTGGCGACGCTCGCGTTACCCAGCGTGCTCGTCCAGGCGTCCTTCCCGGCCTTCGGCTCGACGGCCATGGCCCGGGCCAGCGAGGTCGCCCACACCTGGCGCGCGGTGTTGATCGAGCCCCAGTTCCGGCTCGGGTGCACGCGGTTGGTCAGCAGGATCGCGAAGGAGCGCGACTCGGGGTCGATGACCAGCGTCGTCCCGGTGAAGCCGGTGTGCCCGGCGGTGACCGGGGACGCCAGCGCGCCCATGTACCAGGGCTGGTCGAGCTCGAAGCCCAGGCCGTGCGCGTCGTCCGGGAACTGCTGGTTGTAGTTCGTCAGCATCATCTGCCGCACGGTGTCCTCGCCGAGGATCCGGTGCCCGCGGTAGCTGCCGCCGTTGAGCATCGTCTGGGCGAGGACGGCCATGTCGTTCGCGGTGCTGAACACGCCCGCGTGCCCGGCGACGCCGCCGAGCGACCACGCGTTCTCGTCGTGCACGCTGCCGCGGACCATCCCACGCGGCGGGTTCGCCTCGTACTCCGTGGCGGCGACGCGGTTCAGCTTCGACGCGGGCGGGTTGTAGCCGGTGTCGACCATGCCCAGGGGCGCGGTGATCCGGTCGTGGACGACCTTGTCGAGGGGCTGCCCGGTCAGCTTCTCGACGATGAAGCCGAGGGTGAGCAGGTTGATGTCGGAGTAGAGGTAGGTCGTGCCCGGCTTGTTCTTCAGCGGGCTGTCGAGCACGGCCTGCCGGCGCGACGGGATGTCCGGGTAGCCGGCCCACAGCGACGGGATCGGGTCGGCGTCGAACCCCGAGACGTGCGTGAGCAGCATCTTGATGGTGATGGCGGCCTTGTCGCCCGTGGCGAACTCCGGGAAGAACTTCGACACGGGCGTGTCGATGGTCAGCTGCCCGCGTTCGACCAGCTGCAGCACGGCGATCGAGGTGAACAGCTTCGAGATCGACGCCATGTCGAAGATGGTGTCGTTGCGCATCGGGACCTGCTGGTCGACGGGCAGTTCGGTGCCCGCAGCGTCGGCGTACCGCAGCGCGCCGCCGACGGCGTAGCGGTCGACGACCACGCCGTCGTGGGCCAGCAGGCCGACCGCGCCGGAGAAGTGCGGGTGCCCGGTCGTGTCCGGTTTCGTCCAGCTCGCCAGGAAGTCCTCAGCGGCCTTGATCGGCGCCGGGTCCAGGTTGACCTCTTGCGGGCGTCCGTCGCGCAGGGTCGTCCACGGCGCGGCGAAGCCGTGCTGCGGCCGGTCGAAACGGCCCGCGTCGTCGTGGCGTCCGATGGCGCTGGCTCCCGAGGTCAACGTGGTCAGTGCGACCAGCACTCCGGTGGCCGCGGCGATGACCTTCCTAGCACGCACGAGTTCCCCCTCAGCGGTAGAGCAGGTAGTGACGACGTCTGCGGTCGAACTCGGTGAGCTCGGCCCGCCAGGCCCCGGTGACCTCGTCGACGCCCGCGCCGGCGTCGACCATGGTCCGCAGCCGGTCGGACCCGGAGAGCTTGTCGATGTAGTTGTCCGGGCGCCAGGCGAAGACGTCCGGGTGCAGGGCCTTCGCAGTGACGAGCATGGCGACGGCGGTGCGGATGGCGTCGAAGACGCGCGGGTCGTCGACGCTGACCTGCACGCCCCCGCAGGTCTGGTTGACGAACTTGCTGAACGTCGGCACGAAGTAGGTCTCGCGGAACTTCGCGCCGGGCAGCCGCAGGTCTTCGAGCTTCTCGCGCCAGCGCCAGTCGAGCCCGGGCGCGCCGATGATCTCGAACGGCCGGGTCGTGCCGCGGCCTTCGGAGAAGACCGTGCCCTCGAACATGCCGGTGCCGGGGTAGACGAGGGCCGTGTCCGGGGTCGGCATGTTCGGGCTCGGCAGCACCCAGTTCAGGCCGGTCTGCGCGAAGAGCGTGTCACGCTGCCAGCCGCGGACTCCGACGACGTCGAGGTGCTCCAGCTTGACGCCCTCGCCGGGCAGGAACTCCTCGGCGAAGAACCGGGCCAGCTCGCCGGCGGTCATGCCGTGCTGCTGGACGATCGGCTTCTTGCCGATGCCCGAGGCGAACTTGGGGTCGAGCAGCGGGCCGGCCGCCCGGCCGCCGATCGGGTTCGGCCGGTCGAGCACGACGAAGGCGGCGTTCGTCTTCGCGGCGGCCACCATCGCCGTGTAGAGCGACCAGATGTAGGTGTAGAAGCGCGCGCCGACGTCGGCGATGTCGAAGACGACCGTGTCGACGCCCGCTTTGGTGAACAGCGTCGCGAGCTTCGCCGCGTCGGCGCCGTACGCGTCGTACACGGGCACGCCCGTGCGCGGGTCCGTGTAGTCGCCTTCGGAGCCGCCGGCCTGTGCGCTGCCGCGGAAGCCGTGCTCGGGCCCGAAGGCCGCGACCGGCTTGACGCCGGCCGCGACCATCGAGTCGACGATGTGGTCGCCGTTCAGCAGGACGCCGGTCGGGTTCGACAGGACGCCCAGCTTGCGGCCCTTGAGGGACCGCCAGCCCTGGGCGGCCAGCTGCTCCGCGCCGGTGAGCACCCTGGTGGGCTTGCTGTCCGGTTCGGCCTCGGCGACGGCCGAGCCGCCCGCGAGAGCCGGGACCGCGAGCGCGCCCGCGCCGAGGAAGTGGCGCCGGTTCAGGTTCACCAGGTCAGCCCGTGGCCGAAGGGGTACTTGACGGTGTGCACGTCGGCGCCCGCCGGGATGTCGACCGGCAGCTTCCCGACCGGCTTCGTCTCGCCGAGGATCACCTTGGCCAGCGCTTCGAGCGTCGGCCCGATGTAGCCGTAGGTCGCCAGCCAGGTTTGCACGGTGGACGCGTAGCCCGCGTCGTACGGGATCTGCGCGGCGACCGCGACGACCGGCTTGCCGGTGGCCTGCAGCGCGTTCAGGAGCTTGGTCTGCAGGGGGAAGCCGCCGATGTTGTTCGTCAGCACGACGACCAGGTCGACGTTCTTGGCGTTCGCGACGGCCTGCGCGATCTGGGCGTCCGTCGGGGCCTGACCGGTCTGGTAGGCCGTCGCGGCCGTGCCGTGGGCGGTCAGCTTCTGCGCGAGTGTCGTCGTCGTGGAGACGCCCCAGCCGGTGACGAGCGCCGTGGCGGGCTTCTGCTTCAGCGGCAGGACGCCGGCGTCGTTCGCGACGGCCGTGATGCCGCGGTCGGCGATGTCCTGCGCGGTGGCGAGGTTCGCCGGCGTGCCGACGGTCTTCATCACCCGGTTCGGGTCGACGAACGGCGCGAACAGCATGCCGCTCTTGAACTTCAGCTTCAGCACGCGCAGCACGCTCTGGTCGATCCGCTGCATCGGGATGTCACCCGACTTCACGGCGGCGAGCACCGAGTTGATGGCGACGTCGAGGTGCACCGGCATGAGCAGCTGGTCGACGCCGGCCTTCAGGGCGAGGACCGGGATTTCGGCGTCGCTGTGCATCTCGCGGACACCCTGCATCTCGAGGGAGTCGGTGACGACGACGCCGTTGTAACCGAGCTCGTTCCGCAGCTTCCCGGTGACGATCGGCTTCGACAGCGTCGCCGGCTCCAGCGACGGGTCGAGGCTCGGGAACTGGATGTGCGCGGTCATGATCGAGTCGATGCCGGCCTTGATGGCGGCCTTGAACGGCGGCACGTCGGTGGCCCGCCACTGGTCCTCGGTGCTGTCGATCCGCGGCAGCCCGGTGTGGCTGTCGGTCGGCGCGGCGCCGTGGCCGGGGAAGTGCTTCGCGGTCGCGGCGACGGACTTCTGGAAGCCGCCGACCTCGGCGGTGACGAAGTCGCTCGCCAGGCCGGGCTGCCCGGCGAAGGAGCGGACGCCGATGACCGGGTTCACGGGGTTGGAGTTGACGTCGGAGTCGGGCGCGAAGTCCTGGTTGATGCCGACGGCCCGCAGCTCCTGGCCGAGGATGGTCGCGGCCTTGGTGGCGCGGCTCGTGTCCCGCCCGGCGGAGATGGCCATGGCGTTTGGGAACTCGGTGGCCGGCGCGCCCATCCGGGTGACGGTGCCACCTTCCTGGTCGGCGGCGACCTGCAGCGGGATGTGCGCCCCGCTGGTGATGGCGGCCATCTGGAGGCCGTTGGACAGCTTCGCGACCTGGACGGGGTCGTCGAAGTTGTCGCGCGAGTCGTTGTTGAAGTAGATGACGCCACCGAGGTGGTACTTCCGGACGACCTGAGCGGGGGTGTCGACCCCGAAGTCGGTCTGGTTCTTCGGGTTCACCTCGTCGGCGGACTTGCCGTTCACCCAGGTGACGAACAGCTGCCCGACTTTTTGCTCGAGCGTCAGCCCCCGCAGCGCCTGCGTCGCCATGGCCTCGGCCTGCGCGTCGGCGCTCACCCGCGGTGCACTGGCCGCGGTCGCGACACCCACACCGGTGAGGGCGAGCACCCCCGCGACGGGCAGGGCGAGCGCATGGAACCTCCGATTTCGGGTCGTCACGACCAGCCTCCCAGAAAGTTGCGAGCGCCCGGCGGACGTGAGAAGTCCACTCGGAGGCGCCAGTATCGGGAAGCTACTCACCGAATCCGTCGATGTCCATCGACCGACCGAGGCAACGGCCGAGTCGTACCCGGATCGGTAGGGGAAGCCGCTGTTCGCGGCGTGCGCGGCGGCCGAACGGGGGGCGGACCACCGCCTCCACTGGGCTGTCCCGGCTTTCCCGGAAACCTGCCTACCGCATAGACGAGGCGGCGCCCGTGACCCCGAAGGGCCAACGGGCGCCGCCTGCAAGCGCGAACATCTCGGGCGACCAAGCGTGCAACTCTGGTCGTACCTACATGGACTCGGCGTGTGGCGTCCCACTACGCAGTCCCTAGACGACGAGCCTCCCGCGGCGCGCTGCGCGTGGGTACCCGGAGTCCGCGCACGGAGGTTTGCCGGGGTGGAACAGGCTTCTCTTCTACCTGCTCCCTGGCCGACCGAACGTCCGCACCTACTTTCTACGCCGTGAGCCCGGTCACTTCAAGTGCGCGGATGGGTGCACCGGTACAGAGGCTGGATCGGGTGACACCGGCACCCTGCGCGACGGACAATTCGGGGCTGGGCCAAGCAAAGCCGGGGCCGTGCGGCCGTGTGGGTGGCGACCCGGTCGGCTATCGGGACCGACGGCGACGATTGAGGCCGTACCAGGTCGCCCCGGCGGCCACCGCGCCGACGCCGAGCGCGACCATTCCCGCCGATCGGGTGGGGATCCGGCTGCGCAGCGACATCGGCCGGTCGAACGCCAGGATCGGCCACCCGCGCTCGAGCGCCTCGCGCCGCAGGAGCTTGTCCGGGTTGACCGCGTGCGGGTGCCCGACGACTTCGAGCAGCGGGATGTCGGTGCTCGAATCGGTGTAGGCGAAGCACTCGGCGAGGTCGTAGCCGTGGGTCGCGGCGAGCTGCTTCGCGGCGACGGCTTTGTTGGCGCCGTAACAGTAGAAGTCGACTTCGCCGGAGTAGCGGCCGTCGACGATCTGCATCCGCGTGGCGACGCTCCGGGTCGCGCCGAGCATCTCCGCCACCGGCGCGACGACCTCTTCGCCGGTCGCCGACAGGACGATGACGTCGTGCCCGTCTTCGCGGTGGCGCGCGATCAGCTCGGCCGCCTCCGCATACACGAGTGGGTCGACGACGTCGTGCAGGGTTTCGCGGACGATCGCCGAAACCTGGGCGACGTCCCAGCCCGCGCACAGCGCGGAAACCTCGGCCCGCAGCCGCTCGGTCTTGTTTTCGTCGGCGCCGGCGAGCGAAAAGACCAGCTGCGCGTAGGCGCTCCGCAACGCGGCGCGACGGTTGATCAATCCTTCTTTCAACAAGGGCTTGCTGAACGCCAGCGCGCTCGACGAGGCGATGATCGTCTTGTCCAGGTCGAAGAACGCGGCCACCGCGTGCTCCGGGCCCGGCTTCCGGATGCGCGACGGGGCGCTGCTCGGTTCGGCCACCTGCCCAGGATAGGAGCTTGATCGCGGCGCGTCCCGTTGATCCACCACCCGCGCGGCGCGGCGGGGGGAAAATCCATGACAGGAAGGCACTTCCGGCGCGCTGTGCCGTTACCGAACTGTGTGCCTCGCCCGGCGCGCGAACCGGCCACCGGCGGAGTTACAGTGATGGAGCCCGGTGTCCAACCGGGCCGGTTCAGTCCGACCCCCCGGGGCTGAACCCACGGCGGCCCCCGTCCCTCCCCCCTGGCGGGGGCCGCCCTCTTAACCTTCTTCTTGCATTCGGCCCGCGCCTTCGGTGCGGGCCGTTTTGCCTTCCGCTAATCTTTCTCGATTCCGTTTTCCGGACATTCTCGAAAACGGTCGAAATCTTCGAATGCGGATATTCGTCCGGGCTTTCTTCCGCAGGTGCGTCGCGGGCGGGCGCGATCTTGCCACACCCCACCGACAGAACCGGCTCGCGAGCGGCGCGCCGGACGGCAGTTGTCCACAACACCCCGGTTGTCCACAGCCGCCCGTCCGCCCCGTTGCGCCCCCGGGCCGCCCCCCGCGACGGTGGAACCCGGGCCACCCACGGCCCCACCGACGACGGGGGAGGAACGCATGACGGGGGAACGACCGCTCGTGGTCGCCGCGGACGAAACCGTGCTCGACGAAATCCTGCGTGTGGCAGCGGTCGCGGGCTGCGAGCTCGACCGCGCACCGGACCTGACAGCGGCCCGCGGCCACTGGGCCCGCGCGCCACTGGTGGTCCTCGACGAAGAAGCCGCGCGGCTGCCACCCGTGCTGCCCAGGCGGGCCGGGATCCTCCTGGTCTGCAAGGGCAGTCCGGGCCCGCGGACCTGGGAGAGCGCCTTCCGCTGCGGCGTCGAGCGCGTGATCTCGTTGCCGGAGGAGGAAACCGAGCTCGCGGGCGCCTTCGCCGACGTCGTCGAGACCCCGGCGGAGGAGGCCGGTCTGGTGCTCGGCGTGGTCGGCGGCCGGGGCGGCGCGGGCGCGTCCGTCTTCGCCGCGACGCTGGCGCTGGCGGCCGACCGGGATCCGGGCGGGGCCCTGCTGGTCGACTGCGATCCACTCGGCGGCGGTCTCGACCTGTTGCTGGGGCTGGAAAAGACCCCCGGACCGCGCTGGTCGGAGGTCCGGCTGAGCGGCCGCGTCTCGGTACCGGCGCTGGCGGCGGCCCTCCCGCAGCGAAGGCACCGCGGCGGCAGCCTGCCGGTGCTGGCGTGCGGCCGCGAGGGCGAAGGCCCGGCGGTCGAATCCCTGTCGGCGGTCCTCGCGGCCGCCCGCCGGTCGGGCCGCACGGTGGTCTGCGACCTCCCGCGCACGCTGACCGACGCGGCGGCGGAAGCGGTCGCGGTGGCCGACCTCGTCGTGCTGGTGGTGCCGGTGGAGTTCCGCGCCTGCATGGCGGCGAAACAGGTGCTGCGGCCGCTGTCGGCGCTGACGGCCCGGCTCGGGGTGGTCGCGTGTGGACGGTCCCGATCCGGCGTCCCGCCGGTCCAGACGGCCGGCCTCCTCGGCCCGCCACTGCTGGCGTCGATGGCGCCGGAGCGCGGTCTGCCGGCGGCGATCGAGCGCGGCGAGTTCCCGGCCAAGCCGGCGGGCCCGCTGGCCAAAGCGGCAGCCGACGTCTTGGCGGTAGCGCGCCGCGAAGCCCGGGCGGTGAGCAGATGAACGCCAGCCCGCCGGCACCGCCGGTCAAGGTGGCCGAGCTGCTGCTGCCCACGGTCCTGGCCCTCGCCGGCCGCGGCCCGGTGAGCGCGGAGAACTTCCTGACGGCGCTGGCAGGTACTCGCGTGACGGCCCATGCCGGCGACACCCGGCCCCGGGCGGTGGCCCGATGAGCACCAACTCGCCGGTACCGCCTGCCGAGCTCCTGCCGGCCACGGAGAACTTCCTGGCCGCGCTGGCAGGCACTCGTGTGACGGCCCGTGCCGGTGCCACCCGGCCCCGGGAGGTGGCCCGATGAGCACCAACCCGCCGGTACCGCCTGCCGAGCTCCTGCCGGCCACGGAGAACTTCCTGGCCGCGCCGGCGGGCACTCGAGTGACGGCCCATCTCGGTGCCACCCGGCCCCAGGCGGTGCGACCGTGACCACCGACTTCGTCGACCGCGTCCGCAACCGCCTCGCCGGCGACCGCCGCCAAGCCGATCCGGTCGCGGTCGCGACGGCTGTCCGGGCCGAAGCCGGCGGCGCGCTCGGCCACGACGAGGTGCTCGACGCGGCCCGCCGGGCCCGCGACGAGTTCGTCGGCGCCGGCCCGCTGGCCCCGCTCCTGGAGAACCCGGCGACGACCGACGTGCTCGTCACTGGCCCGGCCGAGGTCTGGACGGACGGCGCGGAAGGCCTGACCCGCACCGATATCCGGTTCCAGGACGAAGAAGCCGTCCGCCGGCTGGCGCAGCGCCTGGCGCTCGCGGCCGGCCGCCGGCTCGACGACGCACAGCCCTTTGTGGACGGCTGGCTCCCCGGCGCCGGCCCCCACGGCCGCATCCGCGTGCACGCCGTGCTCCCACCGGTCGCGGCGAACGGCACGTGCCTGTCGCTGCGCGTCCTGCGCCCGGCGACGCACGATCTCGCGAGGCTGCAGGAGCTCGGCGCGTTCGACGAGAACGGCGCGAAGGTGCTGCGGACGGTCGTCTCGCGGCGGATGGCGTTCCTGGTCACCGGCGGCACGGGCGCGGGCAAGACGACGCTGCTGGCGGCGCTGCTCGGCGCGGTCGACCCGGCCGAGCGGATCGTGTGCGTCGAGGACGCCGGCGAGCTGCAGCCGGCGCACCCCCAGTTCGTCAGCCTCGTCGCCCGGCCGGCCAATGTGGAGGGTGCGGGCGCGGTGGGCCTGCCGGAGCTGGTCCGCCAGGCGCTGCGCATGCGCCCCGACCGCCTGGTGGTCGGCGAGGTCCGCGGCGCCGAGGTCGGCGCACTGCTGGTCGCTTTGAACACGGGCCACGACGGCGGCGCGTGCACGGTCCACGCGAATTCCCCGGCCGAGGTCCCGGCCCGCATGGAGGCGCTGGCGGCGCTGGGCGGCCTGAGCCGCGACGCGGTCCACAGCCAGCTGGTGGCGGCGATCCGAGTGGTCCTCCACATGCGACGCGACCCAGGCGGCCACCGACGTCTGGCGGAGGTCGCCGTTCTCCGAGCAGAACACGGCCGCGCACGAGTGGTACCGGTGTGGCGAGCGGGCCGCTGGACGGTCGACCGCCACCTGTTCCCCACAAAGGAGGCGACCGCATGCTGAGCGCGCTCGTCACCCCATGGTTCCCGCTGTGCATGGGAGCGGCCCTGGCGTGCTGGCCCGCGTCGCCAACGCGTCTCCAAGCTGCGGTCGAGCCCCCGACGATATTCCGAGTCCCCGACGCGTGGGCAGTGCTCCGCTGGCTGCTCCCAACCGCCGCTGCAGCCTTCTTGGCGGGCGCCGGAGGGGCGATCGCGGCAGGCGTACTGACGCTGGCGTGGCACCAGGAGCGAAAGGCCCACCGCCGAACGGCGACGGACATCGACCTGGCAACCCACACGGCAACGGCATTGCGCACGATGGTCTCCGAGCTGCGTTCAGGAGCCCACCCGGTAACAGCAGCGGAGGCAGCGGCCGAGGTGGTCCCGCCACTATCCGGCGACCTGCGCGCGTTGGCAACATCGGCCCGCCTCGACGGCGAGCTGAAGGCACCGGCCATCCCCCAGCTGGCAACGGCATGGACATTGGCCAAACGCCACGGCCTCCCACTGGCGGAAGTACTGCAATCCACCCACCGCGACGCGGAAGCAACACTGACATTCGCGCGCCGAACCCGAGCAAAGCTGGCCGGCCCGAGGGCAAGCGCAGCGGTCCTGACGGGGCTCCCGGCGTTGTGCGTACTGCTCGGCGAGGTAATGGGCGCATCCCCGCTGCAGGTACTGACGAAGAGCACGCCAGGCCAGGTCCTGCTGGTGGTGGGCAGCATCCTGCTGTGGGCCGGAACGGCTTGGTGCCGAGCATTGACGGGCCGGGTGCAACTCCAATGACCCCGACCACCCCAGCACACACGGCCCGCCGCCACCCCGAGGTGCCGACGAGCGTCCCTCGCCGGGGCGCGCCCTTCCCCGCACACCGTCCTCTGAACGAGCGGAGGCGCGGCCGATGACCCGGACCGCACTGCCGCCCAGCGCGCCCCGTCCCGTGAGCGGCCGGAGGCGCAGCCGATGACCGCGACCGCCCTCCTTCTCTGCGCCGCGGCTCTACTCATCTGGCCGAGCGAAGCCGCAGCTCGCAGATTCACCTGGCTGTCCGGCACCCCGGCCCCCGAGCCCCGCAAGTGGCCCCGAACGATCCCCCACCTCGCGACCACCCTCGGCGGCATCTCGACAGCGGTCCTGATCGGCGGCCTCCCCGGCGCAGTCATCGGAGCCGTGGTGACCGCCGCCGGCTGGTGGGCCGTCCGCCGGACCCGGCGGCCGCGAGCACCCATCCTCGACCCAACCGCCAAGCTCCACCTCGCCCGGACACTCGACCTCCTGGCGGCCTGCCTCCGCGCAGGTCTACCGGTGCCGTCAGCACTCGACGCCGTAGCCGACACCGCGCCGGCCGAAGCGGGCGCGGCACTGCGCTCGACCGCCGGCCTGCTGGCCCTCGGTTCCCCGGCGGAGGAGGCCTGGGCACCGGTGCAGGCCCTCGCGGGCGAACTGGCGGCCGCGGCGATCCGGACATCCCGGTCCGGCGCGGCGTTCGCCACGGCGGCCGCCGACCTCGCCGGGCGGTTCCGCGAGGAGCTCGCCACCGAAGCGGAGGAGCGCGCCGAACGGGCCGGCGTGGCGCTGGCCCTGCCCGTCGGCCTGTGTTTCCTGCCGGCCTTCTTCTGCCTGGGCGTGCTGCCGGTCGTGCTCGGCCTGGCCGGACGTCTCGGCCCGCTCTTCTGACCACCGACAAAGCAGTGAAGGGAATCCCATGCGCGCGCCCCGCTCCGACGACGGTTCCACGACGGTCGAGTACGCGATCGTCACGGTCGCCGTCGCGGCTTTCGCGGCCGTCCTCTACACCCTCCTCACCGGCGACTCGGTCGTCTCGTGGCTGACGAACCTGGTCATGAAGGCCTTGACGGTGCCGTCGTGAGCCGAAGAGACGAAGGAGCGGTGACGGTCGAAGCAGCGCTCGGTCTGGCCGGCCTGACCGTGGTGACGGTCCTGCTGGTCGCGGGCCTGACGGTCCTGGCGAGCCAGCTCCGCTGCACGGACGCGGCCCGCGAAGCCGCCCGGCTCCTGGCCAGAGGCCAACCCCACGAGGCCGCATCGGCGGTCCACCAGATCGCCCCACCGGGCGCGAACCTCGCCATCCACCAGGAAGGCGACGCAATAACGGTCGAGGTCACTGCCCACTCGGTGGCCGGCCTGCTGCCCTCGGTCGACTTGCAAGCGACGGCTTACGCGGTCGCCGAACCAGGAACGGAGGTCGCCGATGCGCCCGGCTGACCCACACCCGGACAGCGGCGTGGCCACCATCTGGACGGCGATGGCGGTGGCCGCGTTGACGGGAGTCGCGCTCCTCGGCTGCTGGCTCGCGACCGCGGTGCTCGCCCGTCACCGGGCAGAGACAGCAGCCGACCTGGGCGCGCTCGCGGCGGCCTCGCATGCAGTGGAAGGCCCAGCCCGGGCCTGCGAGCGCGCCAGGTGGATCGCGGATCGGATGGCGGTCACGCTCCTGACGTGCAGATGGCAGCGGCTGGACGCCTTCGTCGAGGTGCAGGCACCGGGCCTGCCCTTCGGCGGGCTGCCCGGTCCATCAGCCAGGGCCCGAGCCGGACCCACGAGCCAGCCACCGTGACCGGCCCACCGACCATGGCACGCGCCGGACCCCGCCGGCTGGCCAAGGTGCCCGGTTCGCCAGCCATGGCGCGCGCCGGACCCATCGTCCGACCGCCGCGACCCATCTATAGGAGGGAGCCCACGCCAGCGACCGCTGGCCCGGCGACCGAGCCAGCCGATGCAACCCACCTCCGTCGACCCAGCCGCGGCCGGTGACCGCTCACCGGGACCCCCGGCGGGCCGCCCGCCCGCCGGACGCCGACCGGTCGGTATGCCACGGTGACCGGCTGATCCGCCGGGGCGGACGATAAGTGGCGAATTGTCACGGGCAGCGGTCGATAGTGCACGGCGAGCGGTCGGCCACCCCGCTCACCTGCGCCGATACCGCTCGCGAAAGCCGCCGCTCGGCCGGTGCGAGTACCCCGGAGCCCGGGAGCCAGCGCGACGAACGGTCCGTGGGCGGCTGCCGTTCACCGTCGATCCGCGCCGCCGGGTTCGGTCGGGCGGTAGGGACTACCGGGCGTTCATCGCCGCGTAACCACCGGTTGTCGCGCGGGGGTTCCGGGCAATGTGCAACTTGCCGTTAAGTGAGATGTGCGACACCACGGCAAGGTTTAGCGGGTCGCGGAGAACCGGAACCTAAGGCAGGAAAGACAATGTTGGACGCGAATTGGCCGGACAGCTGGCGCGGCGCCTTCCGCATCGAACTGCGGGCGGAGGCGATCGGTCTCGCCTGGCGCGGCTGGCCGGTGCTCCCGGGCGTCAACCCCGCGCTCACCGAAGGCGACGACCTGACCTGGCGCCGTCCGGTGCCGGCCAGTGACACCTGGCGCGAGCAGATCGGCACCCACGCCCACGAGGTCGCCACCTGGTTCTCCGACCGCACCCACAGCCTCCTCGTCGCGACCGGCACCGTGCTCGACGCCATCGAGGTCGACGACGAACTCGGCAAGCGCGCCTGCCGCCTGCTGCGCGCCCTCGGTCACCCGGCGCCGATCATCGCGCTGCCGAACGGCCGCTGGCTCTTCCTCACCACCGTCGCCGACCGCGTGCCGGCCGAGCTGGCGTCGCGCGCCGACATCCAGTGGCACGGCAAGGACAGCTACATCCCGCTGCCGCCGTCGCCGTTCCAGCACGGTGTCGTGCACTGGCGCGTCAAGCCCGAGGTCTGCGGCTGGCAGCTGCCGGACGCCGCCGAGGTGCACGACGTGCTCGTCCGCGCGCTCGCCGGTGCCGAAACCCCGCAGCTGGTCCAGTCCACCGCGGCCTGAACCACCCGAACCACCGCCGCCGGCCGGTCCCAGCCCGGTCGAGGCGGAGCACGACACAACTCCATGAACCACCAAGTGGCCGTCTAGGCACCGTGTTGACGCAACGCCCCGAGCACGGTTCCCAAGACAGCCACTGCCCCCGCCTTGTCCAGCGGATCGTTGCCGTTCCCGCACTTCGGCGACTGGACGCAGGACGGGCAGCCCGTCGGGCACTCGCAGGAGACGATCGCCTCCCGCGTAGCGGCCAGCCACGGGACAATCGCGGCATAACCGCGTTCGGCGAATCCCGCACCCCCGGGATGGCCGTCATGCACGAACACCGTCGCCTCCCCGGTGTCTTCGTGCCACGCGGTACTCACCCCGCCGATGTCCCATCGGTCGCACGTAGCGAACAGCGGTAGCAGGCCGATCGCCGCGTGCTCGGCGGCATGCAGGGCACCGGGGACTCGTGCCGGAATCAGTCCGGCACTCCCCGGTGCCCTGCCACCACCCTCGTGAACGGGCCCCCGACCGTTCGCCAGGGGTTCCTCCCCGGTCCCCACCGGCCCCGCAGATTCGGTCCCCACCCGATGGCCCCCGGTCCCCACCTCGCCATCAGCCGAAGCCGAAGCCGATGTAGAAGCCGATGCCGAAACCCGCGGACGTCCCCCGACCGCCGGCCCCAGCAGCGGCGACGAGATCGTGTACCAGACCGCCCGCGTGTGCAGGCTCTGCTCCGGCAGGTCCAACGGCGTGCTGTCCAGCACCTCGCCCGAGGGCCGTCGTCGCAGGTAGCCGACCACCTGCGACGTCACCGCCACCTCGCCGAGGCACACGCTCACCCCGCCGAACTCCTGCTTCTCCTGCGTGCTCAGCACCGCGATGTCCACGATCTCGCGCGGTGTCGTCGTCCAGTCCGGGTTCTCCGCGTGGACCATCGCCAGCCCCTGGTCCAGGTCCAGCTCGTCGACGACGTACGACGACCCCTGGTGCAGGTACACCGCGCCGGGGTGGACCGCGAAGCACGCCGATCCCGGGTCGACCGTCCCGAGCATCCGCCCGGAGTCCGACTCGACCACCGCGATCTGCTCGCCGCCCGTGCCGCGGATCCCGACCTCGGCGTGCGGCCGGTCGCGGGACGTCCAGTACCAGCCGCTCGACCGGCGGCGCAGCAGCTTCTGCTCCGTCAGCTCCGCCAGAACCTCCTGAGCCGCCGCGCCGCCGAACATCTCCAGCTCGGGGACCGTCAGCGGCAGCTCCGCCACCGCGCACGCGAGCTGCGGCGCCAGCACGTACGGGTTCGCCGGGTCGAGCACCGCCGTCTCGACCGGCCGCGAAAGCAACGCTGCCGGGTGGTGCACCAAGTACGTGTCCAGCGGATCGTCCCGGGCGACGAACACCACCAGCGCCGAGTCACCCGAACGGCCCGCCCGCCCAGCCTGCTGCCAGAACGACGCGAGCGTGCCCGGGTAGCCGGCCAGCACCACCGCGTCCAGCCCCGCGATGTCGACGCCCAGCTCGAGAGCGTTGGTCGTCGCGACGCCGAGCAATCGTCCCGACAGCAACGCCGCCTCCAGTGCGCGACGCTCTTCCGGAAGGTATCCAGACCTATACGCCGCAACGGTTTCCGTCAACGCCGGGTCCACTTCGGACAGTATGCGACGCGTACCCAGCGCGGCCAGCTCAGCGCCCCGCCGGGACCGGATGAAGGCCAGCGACCGCGCACCCTCGACGACCAGGTCGGCCAGGATTCGCGACGTCTCCGCGCCCGCCGAACGCCGGACCGGCGCGCCGTTCTCCCCGGTCAGCTCCTCCAGCAACGGCGGCTCCCACAACACCACCGTCCGGGCGCCGCGGGGCGAGGCATCCTCCGTCACCGCCTCACAAGGAACCCCGGTAAGCCGTGAAGCGAACGAAGCGGGCGAAGCCGTCGTCGCCGAGGCGAGCACGAACACCGGCGAAGCACCGTAGTGCTCGGCCACGCGCCGAAGCCGGCGAAGCAGCAAAGCGACGTGCGAGCCGAAGACACCGCGGTAGCTGTGGCACTCGTCGACGACCACGCAGCCGAGCCGCCGGAAGAACGCCGCCCACCGCCCGTGCTGCGAAAGGATCCCGCGGTGCAGCATGTCCGGGTTGGTGAACACCCAGTTGGCGTGCGCGCGCACCCAGTCGCGCTCCACCATCGGCGTGTCCCCGTCGAACGACGCCGCCCGGACGCCCGGCACGTCCAAAGAGGACACCGAGCGCAGCTGGTCCGCCCCCAGCGCCTTGGTCGGCGACAGGTAGAGCGCGTTCGTCTTCTCGCCCGCGGCCAGCCGGGACAGCACCGGCAGCTGGTAGGCGAGCGACTTGCCCGACGCCGTGCCGGTCGAAACCACGACGTGCCGGCCCTCGTACGCGTGCGAAGCCGCCTCCGCCTGGTGCGCCCACGGCAGCGCCACCCCGCAGTCACCGAACGCGCGGACCACCGCCGGATCGGCCCACGACGGCCACGGCACGCACGTCGCGGACCGGCCCGGCAGGTCCGCGACGTGCGTGACCGGGTCTTCGCGCGCGGGGATGCCGGCGGTCACCCGCCCCAGCAGCCGCCGGCCCCGTGATTCGTCCACCCGCCGAGCTTGGCACAGGGGTACGACAGTTCCGCCAGATCGCCGGAGCCCCAACGGAATCCGGCCAGAGGGATCGATCAAGTGAGGAGGCTCACAAGGTAACGGAATGTACTGTCCCGGGGACGCCTTAAAGGCGCTGGTTGCGATACCAATACACTCCCGCAATCCACACCCTCTGTGGTGAGCGTCATGCGAGACGTGCATCGCCGCACGGCTAGCGTGTCGCTCGGTACAGGGTCCATGCCAGCGTCGGCCGTGTCGAACCCTCGGCTTGCCGTCGACGCTGGCGATCGGCGACGTCTCCTGGAGGACGAATGTCACGGCAGTTCCTCACGGAGGGCGCAGGCAACATTGCGCTCACCGGAGGTGGCTACACGATTGTCGGTGTAGTCGCCGTGGTCGCGCTTGCCGCACTCGTCATCGGCTACGTCCTGCTCAAGGAGGTGCTGGCCGCAGGCCAGGGCACCGCCAAGATGCAGGACATCGCCAAGGCGGTGCAGGAAGGCGCGGCCGCTTACCTCAAGCGGCAGCGGAACACCCTCGCCATTTTCGGCGTGATCGTGTTCCTCCTGCTCTTCGCACTTCCCGCCGACGACTGGAACGAGAAGATCGGCCGTTCGATCTTCTTCCTGGTCGGTGCGGCTTTCTCGTTCGCGATCGGCTACCTCGGCATGTGGCTGGCCACGCAGGCGAACCTGCGCGTGGCCGCCGCGTCGCGCGAGGAAGGCGGCCGTGAGGTCGCCATGCGCGTGGCGTTCCGCACCGGTGGTGTCGTCGGCATGATCACCGTCGGCCTCGGCCTGTTCGGTGCCGCGGTCGTCGTGCTGGTCTACACCGGCCAGGCGCCCAAGGTGCTCGAGGGCTTCGGCTTCGGCGCCGCCCTGATCGCGATGTTCATGCGTGTCGGCGGCGGTATCTTCACCAAGGCCGCCGACGTCGGCGCGGACCTGGTCGGCAAGGTCGAGCAGGGCATCCCGGAGGACGACCCGCGCAACGCCGCGACCATCGCGGACAACGTGGGCGACAACGTCGGCGACTGCGCCGGCATGGCCGCGGACCTCTTCGAGTCCTACGCCGTCATGCTGGTCGCCGCGCTGATCCTGGGCAGCACCGCCTTCGGCGTGCACGGCCTGATCTTCCCGCTGATCGTCCCCGCCATCGGTGTCATCACCGCCGTCATCGGTGTCTACATCACCAAGGCGCGCGCGGGTGAAGGCGGTCTGGTCACGATCAACCGCTCCTTCTACATCTCCGCGGTCATTTCCGCGGTCCTGTCGGCGATCGCGGCGTTCGTCTACCTGCCGAGCAGCTTCTCCGACTTCGGCGCGGGCTTCGAGAACTCGGGCAACCCGGCGGTCATCGCGACCATCGCGGTGATCATCGGCATCGTGCTCGCCGCGGTCATCCTGAAGCTGACCGGTTACTACACCGGCACCGAGTACAAGCCGGTCAAGGACGTCGCGCAGACGTCGGAGACCGGTGGCGCGACCGTCATCCTCTCGGGCATCTCGGTCGGTTTCGAGTCCGCCGTCTACACCGCGCTGGTGATCGGCGCGGCCGTGTTCGGCGCGTACCTGCTGGGCGGCGGCGTCGCGCTGTTCGCCGTGGCGCTGGCCGGTACCGGCCTGCTGACCACCGTCGGCGTCATCGTCGCGATGGACACCTTCGGCCCGGTTTCGGACAACGCGCAGGGCATCGCCGAGATGTCGGGCGACGTCGACGAGAAGGCCGCGCAGATCCTCACCGAGCTGGACGCGGTCGGCAACACCACCAAAGCCATCACCAAGGGCATCGCGATCGCGACGGCCGTCCTCGCGGCGACCGCGCTCTTCGGCTCCTACTCGGACGCGATCACGAAGACGCTGGCCGGCATGGGCAACGGCGTCGTCACCGGCATGGACGCGGCCAAGTCGTTCGTCAACGCGATCGTCAGCCCGAACACGCTGGTCGGCGTCATCATCGGCGCGGCCGTGGTGTTCATGTTCTCGGGTCTCGCCGTCAACGCGGTCTCCCGCGCGGCCGGCGCCGTCGTCTACGAAGTCCGTCGCCAGTTCCGCGACATCCCGGGCATCATGGAGGGCACCACCCGCCCCGAGTACGGCAAGGTCGTCGACATCGTCACGCGCGACTCGCTGCGTGAACTGACGACGCCGGGCCTGCTCGCGGTCTTCGCCCCGATCGCGGTCGGCTTCGGCCTGGGCACCGGCGCGCTCGCCGGCTACCTGGCCGGCGCGATCGCCTGCGGCACCCTGATGGCGATCTTCCTCGCCAACTCGGGTGGCGCGTGGGACAACGCGAAGAAGCTGGTCGAGGACGGCAACCACGGTGGCAAGGGCTCGTCCGCGCACGAGGCCACCATCATCGGTGACACCGTGGGTGACCCGTTCAAGGACACCGCCGGCCCGGCGATCAACCCGCTGATCAAGGTCATGAACCTGGTCTCGGTCCTGATCGCGCCCGCCGTCGTCCAGTTCTCGATCGGTCCGGACGAGAACGCCGCCGTGCGCATCATCATCTCGCTGGTCGCGGTCGCCATCATCGTGGCGGCGATCGTGGTCTCGAAGCGCCGGGGCACGGTCCTCTCCGACACCCCGACGGAGATCAAGGCCTGACGCACCACCGTTCCCGGGCCCGGCACGCAGCGTCGCGTGCCGGGCCCGGGGCGTGTCAGGCCATCCCACACAGGCCCGGCGACTTGCGAAGCGGCACCGAGTCGGTACCGTCGGGCCGTCCGGGACGTCGTCGAGCAGGAGGTGTTCAGGTGCGGCCGCGGTCAACCGTCTTCGCCGCCCTAACCACGACGATCACGATCGGCCTCGCCGGCTGCGGGCAGCAAGCCCCCGCGCAGTCGCCGGCGCGGGACCAGGGTCTGTCGGTGACGACCGTGGTGCCGCAGGCCGATCCCGCGGCGAGATGGGCGGACGCCTACTGCGGCGCGGTGACGCACCTGGTCCGCACCCTGGCGGACCTGCCGTCCGTCGACCCCAGCACGCCGCAGCAGGCGTCGAGGACGTCCAGTGACCTGCTTTCCTCCGTGGTCGGCGGCCTCGACCAGAGCCTGGCCGGTTTGAACGCGCTCGGCGCGCCCCCGGTGCCATCGGCGGACGGTGGCCGCGAGCACGTCATCGGCCAGTTCTCCGAGATCCGCACGCAGGCCGAGAACGCCCGTCAGCGCATCGAGGCCGTCCGCGGCGACGCGGCGGCCACCAAGGAGGCGCTCGGCGAGGCCAAGGCCACGCTCGATCGCATCGACGCCCTCGACTACCTCAAGGGCCTCGAGGGCGTGCCCGCGCTGGCCGCGGCGGAGCAACGGGCTCCGGCATGCCGCCAGCTCGATCAATCTCCCAGGTGAAGATCTCGCGCTGAATCGAACTTGTGTTCTAGTATAGCGCGGTGGATCGGACGATCTCGCTCTTTTCCGCCGAGGCCAGCGGGCCGGGTCTGGGTGACCTGGCCGGCCTGTTGTGCTGCCACGGCCAGATCACCGGCTTCGGGCGCACGGCCGCCCGGCTGTCGGTGGTCGTCGAGGAGCCGTGGCGGGCGCACGTCCTGGCGCGCGAGTTCCGCTGCCGAGGTGCCGACGTGCAGGTCTCGAAGGCCGAGTGCGGCAACCCGCAGGTGCGCACGTCCTTCCGCGTCGACCTGTTCCCGCTGGCGCTGAGGTGGCTGCGGGAGGGCTGCGCGGGCCCGGCGGAGGACGACTCGGGCAAAGCCGTCCCGGACGACTTCCGGCTGAGCGGGGCGATGCTGCGGATGTGGGTGCTGGCCGGCGGCCGGCCCGGCACGCAGGGTTACCTGCTGGGCGTCGACCCGCTGGCGCCGGACATGCACGAGCGGCTGGTCGAGGCGCTGACGCCGCTGGGTGTCGCGGCGAAGCTGACCGGCCCGAAGGCCGAGGTCCCGGCCGTCAAAATCACTGGGAAACGCCGCTTGGAGGCGCTGCTGGAACTGATCGGGCAACCGCCACCGGGCGCTGAAGCGGCGTGGCCCGGCGCGGCACCGCAGCCGGTCCCGCACCCGGAGGCCGTGACGAGCACGGCCTGACCGGGCGCGGGCGGCGCGTCACGGCCGGGGCAGGGTGCAGCCGGCCTGCGTGAGGGCGATTTCGTTGGCCGCGGTGAGGCACGCGGGAATGCCGTACGTCTCCTGGCCGTAGTTCGTCTTGTAGTGCACGGTGACGTTCCCGGCCTGGTCGACCTCGCACGGGTTGTTGTCCGTGCAGCGGGCGCCGTCCTCGTTGCCGGTGTTGTTCACGCCGACGACCTTGCCGCCGGAGACGATCGGCGAGCCCGACGTGCCGCCGATGGTCTGGCAGGCGGACGTGTAGCGGATCGAGTCCTTCCAGGTCCAGCTGCCCTCCTTCAGGCGGTAGACGAAACCGTCGATGTTGCAGGAGTAGATCCGCTTCCAGTAGCCCGAGACGACGTCGATCGCGGCGCCGGCCGTGGGGTGCGCGTTGGACAGCTCCAGCGGCGAAATCCCGTAGCTCGACTTGATCTGCGCGTAGGTGGTGGTGAGCTGGTAGAGCGACACGTCGGTGTCGGTCATCGTCCCGTAGACGATCTTCTTCGCGCGCAGCGTGCCGGCGTTGCCGCCGCCGGAGTTGAGCAGCGTGAACGTGCGGCTCGACGAGCGGTTGGTGATGACCTGCCCAGGAGCCGGGAAGCCGGCCTCGAGGCAGTGCCCGTTGGACATGACGAGCGCGGGGGCGGAGTCGGGCGTCGCCGCCGGCTTCACGACCGAGCCCGAGCAGTTGGAGAGGGCTACCGTGCCGGCGAAGTTCGCCGCGGCCGCGCTCGCCGGGGTTGTCCCCAGTAATACTGTGGCGGTCGCGGCGGTGAGCAGGGCGCCGAGGAGGCGTCGGGTCATGGCGGATCCTTTCGGCTGGGCGGGGAAACCAGTGAAGCGGTGACGTCCCCGCGCCCACCACCGTCGAACGGAGGGTATCCGGATGGTCACGCGCTAGGCTGCGCGGGACGTGGCCGAAATCACGTGGCGGGTACGTTGGGGAAACATCGTCGAGGTCAGCGGCGATGCGCTGGACACAGGAACGGCGGCGTGTTGGGCCACCTCCACGCCGTCCGGGCCGCGACAGCGTGCACACTGGCAGGTCGAGACGCGGGCCCTGGGCAGGGACGTGGTGCAGTTCCGCCTGGCGGGACGAGATGAGCGGAGAGCAGGACAGCGTGGCAGGAGCACGGACCAAGAAGAACGGAGCCTCGGCGGACAACGGCGCCGGGCACCGGCGGCTGGTGATCGTCGAGTCCCCGACGAAGGCCCGCAAGATCGCCCCCTACCTGGGCGGCGGGTACGTCGTCGAGTCCTCCGTCGGGCACATCCGCGACCTGCCGCGTGGCGCTGCCGACGTGCCCGCCCAGTACAAGGGCGAGTCCTGGGCGCGCCTCGGCGTCGACGTCGACAACGACTTCAAGGCCCTCTACGTGGTGACCCCGGACAAGAAGTCCAAGGTCACCGAGCTGAAGGGGCTGCTCAAGGACGTCGACGAGCTCTACCTCGCCACGGACCCCGACCGCGAGGGCGAGGCCATCGCGTGGCACCTGCTCGAGACGCTGAAGCCGAAGGTCCCGGTCCGCCGGATGGTCTTCCACGAGGTCACCGAGCAGGCCATCCGCGCGGCCGCCGACTCGACCCGTGAGCTGGACGCCGACCTCGTCGACGCCCAGGAGACCCGCCGCATCCTCGACCGCCTCTACGGCTACGAGGTCTCGCCGGTGCTCTGGAAGAAGGTCATGCCGAAGCTCTCGGCGGGCCGCGTCCAGTCGGTGGCGACCCGGATCGTGGTGGAGCGCGAACGCGAGCGGATGCGCTTCACCTCGGCGTCGTACTGGGACATCTCGGCGACGATGGACGCGGGTGAAGAGGCCTCGCCGCGGAACTTCCCGGCGCGCCTGGTCGCCGTCGACGGCGCGCGCCTGGCCACCGGTCGCGACTTCGGCTCGGACGGGCAGCTCAAGTCCTCGAACACCGAGGTCCGCGTGCTCGCGGAGGCCGACGCGCGGCGCCTGGCCGACGCGCTGAAGCAGCGTGACTTCAAGGTTTCGAGCGTCGAAGAGAAGCCGTACACGCGCAAGCCGTACGCGCCCTTCATGACCTCGACGCTGCAGCAGGAGGCCGGCCGCAAGATGCGGTTCACCTCCGAGCGCACGATGCGGATCGCGCAGAAGCTGTACGAGAACGGTTACATCACCTATATGCGTACCGACTCGACGACGCTGTCGGAGTCGGCGATCTCGGCGGCGCGCAGCCAGGCCACGCAGCTGTACGGCAAGGAGTACGTCTCGCCGTCGCCGCGCCAGTACACGCGCAAGGTCAAGAACGCGCAGGAGGCCCACGAGGCGATCCGGCCGTCGGGCGAGGTCTTCCGCACGCCGGGCCAGGTCGCGAGCGAGCTGGACACCGACGAGTACCGCCTCTACGAGATGATCTGGCAGCGCACGATCGCGTCGCAGATGGCGGACGCCAAGGGCACCACGATGTCCGTGCGCATCGTCGGCAACGCGACTTCGGGCGAGGAGTGCACCTTCGCCGCTTCGGGCCGCACGATCACCTTCGCGGGCTTCCTCAAGGCGTACGTCGAGGCCGTCGACACCGAGACCGGTGGCGAAGCCGATGACAAGCAGAGCCGCCTGCCGGTGCTCGAGAAGGACCAGGACCTCACCGCGTCGGACCTGAACCCGGACGGCCACACGACCTCGCCGCCGGCGCGGTACTCGGAGCCGAGCCTGGTCAGCAAGCTGGAAGAGCTGGGCATCGGCCGGCCGTCGACGTACGCGTCGATCATCAAGACGATCCAGGACCGCGGGTACGTCTGGAAGAAGGGCTCCGCGCTCGTCCCGTCGTGGGTCGCGTTCGCCGTGATCGGCCTGATGGAACGGCACTTCGAGCGGCTCGTCGACTACGACTTCACCGCCGGCATGGAGGACGAGCTCGACCGCATCGCGGCGGGCAACGAGCAGCGCGCGCAGTGGCTGTCGAAGTTCTACTTCGGCGGCGACATGGGCGTCGACGGCTCGATCGGCCGCCTGGGCGGGCTGAAGAAGCTGGTCGAGGGCAGCGTCGAGGACATCGACGCTCGCGAGATCAACTCGATCCCGCTGTTCAGCGACGCCGACGGGCACACGGTCGTCGTCCGCGTCGGACGCTACGGGCCGTACCTCGAGCGCGAGGTCAACGGCGAGTCGCAGCGCGCGAACCTGCCCGAGGACCTGCCGCCGGACGAGCTTTCGCAGGAGATCGCGGAGAAGCTGTTCGCGACCCCGCAGGAGGGCCGCACGCTGGGCACCGACCCGGTGAGCGGGCACGACATCGTCGCGAAGGAAGGCCGCTTCGGGCCGTACGTCACCGAAGTGCTGCCGGAGATCGAGATCCCCGAAGACGCGACGGCCGCGCAGAAGAAGGCGGCCAAGGCGAAGGCGCCGAAGCCGCGTACGGGCTCGCTGTTCAAGTCGATGGACATCGAGACCATCACGCTGGACGATGCGCTGAAGCTGCTCTCGCTGCCCCGCGTGGTCGGCAAGGACCCGGAGTCCGGTGACGAGATCACCGCGCAGAACGGGCGCTACGGGCCGTACCTGAAGAAGGGCACGGACTCGCGGTCGCTCTCGACCGAGGACCAGCTCTTCTCGATCACGGTCGAAGAGGCGCTGAAGATCTACTCGGAGCCGAAGCAGCGTGGGCGCTCCGCGACGGCGAAGCCGCCGCTCAAGGAGCTCGGCGAGGACCCGGTCTCGAAGAAGCCGATGGTCGTCAAGGACGGCCGCTTCGGCCCGTACGTGACCGACGGCGAGTACAACGCGACCCTGCGCAAGGGCGACGAGATCGAGTCGCTGACCGCGGAACGGGCGTCCGAGCTGCTGGCCGAGAAGCGGGCGAAGGGCCCGGCGCCGAAGCGGAAGGCACCGGCGCGCAAGCCGGCGTCGACGACGGCGAAGACGGTCAAGGCGGGCACGAGCAAGACCGCCAAGACCGCGGCCGCCAAGTCCACCACGACGAAGCGCAGCTCCACCGCGACGAAGGCCAAGTAAGACCGCTCGCTCGTGAAGGCCCCTGGTCCGCCGGGGGCCTTCACGGCGCCCGGCCACACTTTCGGGTGACCTCTCGAACGGATGTTCGGGAAATTGTCGGTGGTCTCGGGTTTCATGGACGCGTGACCAAGACACCACGCACCGTGCACTCGGTGACCACCAAGATCCTCAAGCCGGTCCGCGCGGCGGCCGCCGGCAGCGCCACCGCCATGGACATGATGGAGTCACTCACCGGCTTCATCGGCACCCGCGGCGTCTGCGGCGTCGCCGTCGCGATGTCCGACGAGCCGTGGACTTCGGCGTTCTTCGACGATCGGGTCAAGTTCGGGATCCGCGGGGACGGCCTGCGCCTGTCCGGGCCTTCGCCGGGCGGCGTCGCGGAGCTGCTTCGCCTGGCGTTGACGCGCCTGCCTCCGCTGCCGCCGGCACCTGGCGGCGGGTTGTACCTCGACGCCGACGAGCGGGGTGTGCTCGAGCCCGAGCAGGAGTGCCTCGTCCTCGATCTGATGGACGACCTGCGGCGGCCCCGGCGCGGCACCGTCCAGCTCGACATCGCCCGCGATGGCACGCCGTCGCGGTGGGAAGTGCTCGCGTTCGTCGACGACGACCGCGGCCGGCACCTGGCGGCGCTGAGCAGACCGCGGGGCGGCCACCGTCGGCTCTGGTGGGTGCCCGGCAGTGTCGACCGGCTCGCGGAGTTCGTCGAAGGGCGGGTGCCGGAGCATGCGTGAACCGCTCGCCGACCGTTCACCGAACGACGTCACCCTCTCGAACATATGTGCGAGAAATTGTCGGTGCCAGGGTGTTCAATCTAGGGGTGAACACTTCAGTCGCCGTCTTCGACGTCATCGACGAGGTCATCGCTCCGCTCTCGGCCGAGGTGCCGGAGCGGCCCTCGGTGATGGAGTTCTACGACCCCGAGTTCGAGATCCCGCCGGTGCTGGCGGACACCGAACCGCTGCCGGGGCGTCGCTCCTCGCCCGCGTCGAGCCTCGCCGACGAGGTGGAGCAGTACACCCGGTTCGTCGCCGGGATGGCCGCGATCGGCCTCGCCCCGGGCGGCGAGGTCACGGCGGAAGCGGTCGGGCTGTACCGGGCGCTGCGCGGCGGGTTCATCCGCGGCGTGGTCACCGGCGTCTTCCCGGCCCGGCGGGAGCCGTGGGAGGTGCGGTTCTTCGGCGACGAGGACTACACCACGGTGCTGCACAAGCTGGGCAACCGCGCGCGGCTGCGGTCCGGCTTCCTGAGCGAGCTGCCGGGCTGGGTGTTCGACGGCCTGCCCGACCGGCCGCCGGGGCCCGGGCCGCACCTGCGCATCGAAACCGACGAGGGCGGCCTGATCCCGCGCCGGTGCGAGCGGGCGATCGAGCAGATCCGGGAGTGCGCGGCCCGGCCGCGGCTGGGCACGGTGCTGGTCGACCTCGCGGTGCGCGACGCGATCCTGGCCGAGTACCCGCACGGCGCGTTCGGGCTGGTGGACAACGACCTGGGCCGCTACCAGTTCAGCGCGGCGGTCGGCCGGACCGGCCGCTGGACGGTGACGTGGGGTCCGGCCTCGCGGAGCACGGCCGAGCAGTGGATCGTCGAGGCGGTGCAGAGCCATGCCTGAGCACGAGCCGGTGCGGACGACGGACGGGGAGGGAGTGGACAGGGTGGTCGCGGCGGCTCCTCGGGACCTGACGGTGCGCGACGCGATCCTCGAGGCGGCCGAGCTGAACAGCGGCGTTCCGGAGCCGCGCGCGGACGACGAGCCCGGTCCGAGCGAGAGGCGGCGGAATGGCTGACCGCACGGCGGCCCGCGAGCTGCTCGAGCTGGCGGCCGGTCCGGTGCTGGCGGCGATGCCGGACCGGGACCCGGTCGACCGGCTCTACAACCCGGACGTCAGCGACCACGACATCCTGGTCCACGGCCCGGTCTCGGACGACCCGGCGGACCTGGTCGCCGAGGTCGAGCGCCACACGGCGTGGGCGGCCTGGATCGACGGGACACCGTTCGGCGAGGAGGGTGAGCTGAACGAGCTGGGCTTCGAGGTGGTGTCGCTGATGCTGCGCGGCTCGGTCCGGGCGGCGCTGTGCGGCGTGTTCGACGGCGAGCCGGAGACGGCGGACATCCGCTGCTACGCGGACGGCGAGCGGGCGTTCATGATGGGCTCGCTGCCGGGCCGCACGGCGATTCACCTGGCGGATTTCGAGGAGCTGCCGGAGATGCTGGTGGCGGAGCTGCCGGAGGTCCCGTTCGGCGCGTCCCCACGCGCGATCTGGCTGGCGGTGGACGACGACGGCCTGGTCCACGACGGCCAGGACGACGACGTCTGGGCAATGCGCGAGCTGCTGGCAAGGCCCCGCTCGGGCACGGCGGTCCTGGACATGCTCGCCTTCGGCGGCTTGTGCGCGGAGTTCCCCGACCACGGGTTCGTCTTGGTGGACACGGACCTCGGCAGATTCGCATTGGCAGCGCTGGACCGCGGCGACGGCTTCCGCCAGCTGGTGTTGAGCCCGTTCAGCCGCGGAATGCTCCGAGACTGGTGCCGAAAGATGATCGACCTGGGACAGGAGGAGGTGCCCTGAGCAAAGGGGCGCGGTGACCCCGCCGACGGGTTGGTTTGAGCCGACCCGACTCAAACCAACCCGCTCCAACCTGCACCGCTCCAACCCGCACCGCTCCAACCCGCATCGTGCCGACCGGCCGACCCGAGCCGAGTGCCCAGGCCGACTCAAGCTGCCCCGGCCCGAACCGCCCAACCCGACCGGACTCGAGCCGGCCTGTGCGGTGCCGGGCCGGGCCAGCCCGACTGGACTCGAGCCGGGCTGTGCGGTGCCGGGCCGGGCCAGCCCGACTGGACTCGAGCCGGGCTGTGCGGTGCCAGGCCGGGCCAGCCCGGCCCGAGCCGAGCTATGCGGTGCCAGGCCGGGCCAGCCCGGCCCGAGCCGAGCTATGCGGTGCCAGGCCGGCCCGACCCGCAGCGCCGACTCGGCCCCGGCTGCCTCGCCCAACCCCGGAGCCGGCCCGCCGGTGGGCGCGGCAACGCAAGCCCCGCTGCAGCGGCTGCTCGGCCCGCCGCGGGCCCGGCCGCGCCCAAGCGCAGCCCCAACCCGCGCCCGCGAACCCACGCCCCTCGCCATCGCACCGGACCGGCCGCCGCCCGCCCAAACCCGTCGCTGCTCCAACCGCCCAACCCGCACCCCCAACCGGCGTACCCCACCCACCTCCGCCTCGACGCCAACTCATGCCCAACCCGACCAGAACCCGGCAAACTGGTCACCAAAGGCCACCTGCCGGCCACCGCCCCGCCGCCAGTCCCTGTGACCGGACTCACTACAATCAGTCACCATTGGCGGTCGACCGGACCACCGGCGGACTGGACACTGCTGGGGGTTCGGGCACGGGCTTGCGCTGCGTGACCGACCCTCCAATGGAGACAGAGCCATTGGGCGGATGCGTTATCCGCCAGCGTCGCTACCCTGGAAAGGCGAGGACATTCAGTAGTGAGGTGGTCACCATGAGCGCGAACGGTGAGGCTCCCTTCTTCAATGCCCCCGAGCTCACTCAGCGCGACGGCACTCTGTCCGCAGTACCCGGCGAAGTGTTCGCCGACCCCGTCTCGGGGCTGGTCACGACCGACCCCGAGCCACGTACCGCGGTCGCGAATGGCCAAGAGCCCCCCGCCATCCCGGTGGCCGGGCCGGTGCCGCACGACGAAGAGGCCGTGCGCCGGATGGTCGAGGAAACCCTCCGGGAGGACGACACCAAGGCCCCGGAGGCGATCCCGCCCGCGGGCACCACGAGCACCGTCGGCGGAGGAGCCGCTCCGCCGATGGGGTTGCTCCCGCGGCAGCGGAACCGGCGGCGCACCTGGCCGAACCGGCCGCCGTTGCAGCGACCCCTGCGGCGGAAGCCGCCCGTGGACGCCGGCGACGACTTCGACGAAGACCTCGAGGTGGTGCCCGTCAAGCGGCGGCGGCTGCCGGCGATGTCGATGCCGGCGTTCAACCGGCCGTCGTCGAGTGCGGCGGGGGTGATGCTCGCCGTCGTGTTGCTGATCGTGTTCGGTTTCGTCGCCATCGAGCTGGTCTCCAGCCTGGTCAGCAGCGTGACCGGGCTGTTCGACTAGCGTCCGCTCGCTGGTCCCCGTCCCGCCGGGACCTCGGGGCCGTCCGCGCGGCAAGGGCCGATCGGGCTACCCTGACTTCACGGTCGGGCGACCTCACGAGGGCGTCCGGCACCGCCGTGACTAGTGGGGTGGGCGTATCAGCGAGGGCGTGCGATCGGTACCCGGGGCCGGCCCGGGTAGGTCGTCGGGCGCCGAGGCGTCCACGATCAACCGGGTCCGGCGGGTACTGGCGATCAAACCGTTCCGGCGCCTCTGGGGCGTCACGTACCTGTGCAGCGTGGCCGACTGGCTGAACATCCTCGCCCTGACCGGCCTGGCCACGAAGCTCACGGACAACTACTTCGCCCAGAACTTCGCGTTCGTCGGCGTGGTGCTCACCGGCCTGGCGCCGGGCCTGCTGTTCGCGCCCGTCGGCGGGCTGCTCGCCGACCGGTTCGACCGCCGCAAGGTGATGGTCGTCGCCGACCTGCTGCGGTGCGGGTTCCTCCTGTCCGTCGCGATCGTCAGCGCGCCGTGGTGGCTGCTCGTCGGCAACTTCCTCGTCGGCAGCGCCGCGAGCATGTGGATCCCCTCGAAAGAGGCCGCGGTCCCGAACCTGCTCCGCCGGCCCGACCAGGTCGAGACGGCCAACCAGCTCGGCATGGTGATGACCTACGGCCTTGCCGTCATCACCGCGGCCGGCGCGAACGCGATCATCACCGGCGTCAACACGACCTTCCACCTGTTCCCCGGGGACAGCGCGAGCCTGAGCATCGCGAAGCTGGTCGTCATCATCACCGGCCTGCTCTACCTGGCCAGCGCGATCATCATCGCCACCCGCATCCCCGAGCTGTCGCTGCGCAACGTCCACGCGCTGCCGGAGCAGAAGGTCAAGCAGGCCGACGAAGAGAAGCTCGGCGTCGGCACGATGATCGCCGACGGCTTCCGGTTCATCCGCAGCACGCCGCTCGTGCGTGGCCTGCTGGTCGGCGCGTTCGGCGCGTTCGCCGCCGGCGGTGCCGTGATCGGCTCGGCCAAGCCGTACTCCTCGAGCCTGCTGGCCGGTGACTCGGCGTTCAGCCTGCTCGTCCTCGCCGTCTTCCTCGGCCTCGCCACCGGCATGGTCTTCGCGCCGAAGCTCGCCCGCCGGCTCCCGCACGACCGCCTGTTCGGCCTCTCGATCATCGCGGCCGCGGTCTCGCTCTCGCTGGTGGCGCTGTCGCCGCACCTGACCATCTCGCTGATCGCCGTCGTGCTGGTCGGCGTCTGCGCCGGAACCGCGTTCCTCACCGGTGTGACGATCATCGGCTCCCGGGTCGAGGACGCCATCCGCGGCCGGATCAACGCGATCTACCAGCTGATGATGAAGCTGGTGCTGTTCGGCACCACGGTCACCGTGCCGCTGATCGTCGGCGCGGTGCAGCGACACACGATCAGCGTCTGGGGCAGTCCGCTCACCATCGACGGCACGCGCCCGGTGATGCTCGTCGGCGCGGTGATCGCCCTGGTCGCGGGCCTCTTCGCCTATCGGCAGATGGACGACAAGCGCACCGAGCCGATCCTCTCCGACCTGCGCAACGCGCTGCGCCGCACGCCGCGGCGCGTCAACGGCTTCCTGATCGCCGTCGAGGGCACCACCGCGATCAACACGGCGATCCAGGCCGTCAACCTCGCCGACTGGATGCGCGGCGGCACCCGGCCGGTCGTCGTCGCGGCCGATCCGGCCCTCGACGACAAGCGGCTCACCGCCCTCGTCTCCGGCGCTTCGCTGACCGGGGCGCGGGCCCAGGCGCTGGCCGCCGCCGCGGTGCGGGCCGACATCGTCGAGCGGCACGTCCAGCCGGCGCTCGACGCCGGTTCCGTCGTGGTCATGGAGCGGTTCGTCGACTCGCCGCTGGCGCACCTCTCGGCCGTCGCCGGCCTGGACAGCGACGAGCTCGAAGGCCTCGCCGACTGGGCGACCGGGCGGCTGCGCCCGGACCTGACCGTCCTGCTGGACTCCGCGCCGCACGGCGCGCCGCGCGACCGGTCGACCGCGATGAACGACCAGTGGCGCGTCCAGCACCTGCTCACCGAGATGGCCGCGGCCGACCCGGAACGGTACGTCGTGATCGACGCCGACGGCACCGACGCCGAGGTGGCCGAGCGCATCCGCACTGCGCTGCGCGCCGTGTTCGTCGGCCGCCTGTCCGCGCTCGCGCCGGCGACGGAAAAGCCGGTGACGCTGCCGCTGGACGTCGACGTCGACGTCACCCTGCCCGTCGAAACCCCGGAAGAGCCTCGCGTGGAGGCGAAGTGACGACGACCGAGCGCATCGGCGTCTGGAACCAGCTCGTCGGCCAGGATCCCGCGGTCGAAACGCTGAGCGCCGCCGCGTCCGCCGCCGCGAAGATCGTCGCCGGGGAGCCCGCCCCGCCCGGCGCGATGACGCACGCGTGGCTGCTCACCGGCCCGCCCGGGTCCGGCCGCTCGGTGGCCGCGCGGACGTTCGCCGCGGCTCTGCAGTGCAGCACCGGGACCGGCTGCGACGCCTGTCCCGGCTGTCACACGACGATGGCGGGCACCCACGCCGACGTCCGGCTCGTGGTGCCGGAGGGCCTGTCCATCTCGGTCGCCGAGATGCGGGCCCTGGTGCAGGCGGCCGCGCGCCGCCCGACCACCGGCCACTGGCAGGTCGTGATCATCGAGGACGCCGACCGGCTCACCGAAGGCGCGTCGAACGCGCTGCTGAAGGCCGTCGAGGAGCCGCCGGACCGCACGGTCTTCCTGCTCTGCGCGCCGTCGGACCACCCCGAGGACGTCTCGGTGACGATCCGCTCGCGCTGCCGCCTGGTGACGCTGCGGACGCCGCTGCCGGAAGCGATCGCGGACGTGCTGGTCCGCCGCGACCACGTCGACCCCGAGCGCGCGCAGTGGGCGGCTTCGGTGTGCGGCGGCCACGTCGGCCGCGCGCGCCGGCTCGCCACGGACGAGGCCGCGCGCCAGCGGCGGGCCACGGTGCTGCGGATCCCGCTGGGCCTGCGGCGGCCGAGCGACGTCTTCACGAGCGCGGACCAGCTGATCAGCGCGGCGGAGGCCGACGCGGGCGAGGCGAGCAAGGCCCGTGACGAAGACGAGCGCAACGAGCTGCGGACGGCGATGGGCGGCGACGGCGTCGGCAAGGGTGTCGCCGGCGCGAAGCGGGCGGCCGAAGCGGCGGTCAAGCAGCTGGAGAAGAAGCAGAAGTCCCGCGCGACGCGCACACAGCGCGACACGCTCGACCTCTCCCTGATCGACCTGGCCGGCTTCTACCGGGACGTCCTGGTGACGACGACGCGCTCCGGCGCGACGCTCAACCACCCCGACCACGCCGACCAGATCCGCGAAGCGGCGCAGGCGTGGACGCCGGAGTCGACGCTGCGCCGTCTCGAAGCGGTGCTGGAATGCCGAGAGGCGATCGACTTGAACGTGAAGCCGCGCATCGCCGTCGAAGCGATGGTCACGACTCTCCGCCAGGGCTGAGCACGAAGAAGCCCGCCAGTCGAACCTGGCGGGCTCCTTCACACCCCTCGGGTCAGTCGCGCGGACGCGGTGACGGCTTGAACGGCTTCTCTTCGACGGCGATCGCCAACGGACGCCGGCGCGTGCCCGGCATCGCGGCCACCATCACCACACCCAGCAGCAACATCGCCGTGCCCGACCAGAACAGTGGCACGGTGTCGTACGCGCCGCCCGTGTAGGCGAGGTTCTTCACCGGTCCCTTCGGCGCCTGACCGCCCGCGGGCGGCGTCGACGTCGACCCGCAGACGACGCCGCCGGTCGGCGCGTAGGCCCGCGCGACCTGCTCGCCGAGCGACAGCTGGGCCAGCGAGGACGGCAGGTTCTTCGCCTGGTCGTCCGGCAGCAGGCTCTTGAGCTTCGTCGTCGGCAGCAGCTGCAGGTCGAACAACCGCGCCGACGCGCCCAGCTGGAAGCCCTTGAACGGCGTGGTCATGTTCGCCGACTTCTGGTCCAGCCCGGCGATGCTCAGCCGCAGGACACCCAGGTCCAGCACCGTGCCGGCGGTGTCGCCGACCTGCTGGATGCCGTTGGTCAGCGTCGAGACGAGGCCGCCGACCACCGGGATGTCGTTGAGCTGCCCGAACTGGTCGCTCAGGCCCTTCAGCGGCAGCCCGATCGGGATGTCCTTGGTCGGGTGCGCCGCGTCCAGCGTGTACAGCGTCTTGCCGCCGGCCGCGATGGTCAGCACCGGCGCGGTGTACTCCACTTTGGACGTTTTCGCGTCACCGGTGGAGGTCACCTTCAGCGTCGGCTGGCTGGCCACCTTGAGGCTGAGCGCCAGCGGGGTGCCCTTGAGGATCTCGATGTCCGCGGCCTGCAGCGTCGACGTCGACTGCACGGCCTTGTTCTTCGAGCCGGGCACGTCGACGAGCTTCACCTGCGAGCGCGACGACAGCGTGTTCGGCAGGCTCAGCAGCGAGCCGGTGCCGTTCGCCGCTGTCTGCCCGCCGCCCTGCAGCAGGCCACCCAGGCTCTGCAGGCCCTTGGTCAGGTCGAACCCGCTGGCCAGCGAACTCGGGTCGAGCTTCGGCTTCAGCGCGTCGAGGCCGAGGTTCGGCATCGACGGGATGACGTTCAGCAGCGACAGGCTCGCCACGGACGTGCTCGCGTCCGCGATGGTGTCGACGCACGGGCCGAGCGTCGGGCTCCACCGCGCGTGCGCGCTCCCGTTCAGCAGCCCGACGTTCAGCAGCGGGTTCGACGGCGCGTTGAGGCCGCCGCTGATCGGCTGCGGGTTGTCCGGCAACGCGGTCTGCACGACGCTGCCGGGTGTCTGCGGCGCGTTCCCGCCGATCGACAACCCGAACGGCGACGCCTGCGCGATCGCCTTCTCGTAGCTGAGGTAGGCGTCGGAGTTCGCCGACGCGCTAGACAGGCCCATGCCCGCCTCGAGCGCCGACTGCTTCGGCAGGGTGTCCCCGAACCCGGGCAGGATGGTCTTCGTCGGCACGGCGTTGGGCAGCAGCCGGATGATCCCGAGCGCGGTCCCGGCATCCCCGACGGCCTGCCCCAGCGGCTGCGGCCCGATGGGCGCCGAGATCGGCGCCTGCCCGGGGTTCGCCGGCTGCGGGATCGGCGTCGTCGGATAGGTCGGATCGGCGTACGCCGGCACCGCGCTGAACAAGACCAACGCGGCAGCCGCCGGCAGGGCCACCGAACGGGGCAGTCTTCGCCGCATGTGCCAGAGCCTCCAGATAGGTCGACCGGGGAGTGAGACCGACGTCATAGGGCCCTAACGACGGTCCCCCCGGAAAGTGACGCGCAGAGCCTCCGCTACACTTGCTACCGTCGCCAGCGCGAGCCGGAGACATGCCGCCTTAGCTCAGTCGGCCAGAGCGATTCACTCGTAATGAATAGGTCAGGGGTTCGATTCCCCTAGGCGGCTCCACCACTTGACCAGGGACTTTCCGGATTCCGGAGGGTCCCTGGTTGCTTTCTGTGTAGCCATCCGTGTAGCCGCTCAGTCGTATGCTGGCCCTATGACCAGCGCAAACAGCTCTCGGAAGCGCACTCGCGGCGAGATCGTGACGCTCCCCAGCGGGTCACTCAGAGTGAAGGTCTACGCGGGCATCGACCCCGTGACCAAGAAGCGGTACTACCTGGATGAGGTGGTGCCCGCTGGTCCCAAAGCCGCAGCTGAGGCGGAGAAGCTCAGGACCAAGTTCCTCAACCAGGTGGACGAAAAGCGCAGCTCACGGACCCGCGCGACCGTGTCTCAGCTGCTTGACCGGTACTTCGAACTGGTGAAGATCGAAGAAACCACCCGCGAGGGTTACAAATCTCTGGTCCGGAATCACATCCAGCCCCTGCTCGGGGACTCCGCGCTCGGCAAGCTGGACGGCGAGATCCTGGATTCGTTCTACAAGCAACTCGGAACGTGCCGCGCTCACTGCCGGGGCCGCAGCTTCGTTGAGCACCGCACGGACCGGCCGCACGAGTGCGACAACCGGTGCGGGCCGCACAAGTGCAAGCCGCTGGCCGACAGCTCGATCCGCAAGATCCAGGCGATCTTGACCGGCGCTGGCAAGCGCGCGGTCCGCTGGGGCTGGATCGGCGTCAACCCGTTCGACCTCGCCGAGCCGCTTCCGGTGCCCCGGCCCGACCCGAAGCCGCCGACTGTGGAGCAGGCCGCTCGGATCGCGACGGAGGCATGGCGAGAACTCGACTGGGGAATGCTCGTCTGGCTCGCGTTCATCACGGGCGCGCGGCGGGGCGAGCTGTGCGCGCTTGCGTGGGATCGGCTCGACTTCTCGACCCGCGTCCTGACAATCCGGAGCAGCATCGCCCAGTCAGGCGGCAAGACGTGGGAGAAGGCCACGAAGACGCATCAGCAGCGCCGCATCTCGCTCGACGAGCGCACCGTGGCCCTGCTGCGCTCGTACCGCGAACACTGCGCAGAGCGCGCCGGGCTGAAGACGCTGAAGCCCGAGGCCCGGATCTTCTCGCTCGCACCGGACGGCAGTACATGGCTCAAGCCCGACTCGGTGAGCCAGCGCTACGCCCGGATGTGCGCCCGCCTCGGCTGGGACATGAACATCCACCAGCTCAGGCACTACTCGGCAACCGAGCTGATCGCGGCCGGCACGGACATCCGAACGGTCGCCGGACGGCTGGGCCACGGTGGCGGCGGCTCGACGACGTTGAAGGTCTACAGCGCGTGGGTTGCAGAAGCCGACGACCGCGCATCCGGCACCCTCGCCGGGCGACTGCCTGATCTGCCGGTCGTGCTCAGTGCGGAAGGCAAGCTCGTACCGGCCACGCCGGATGTCGCGCCCGAGGACGAGAGCCCGTACAAGCGCATCGCGAAGGATCTCCAGGGGGCGATCGTGGCTGGTGTGCTCGCGCCCGGCCACCAGCTCCCGACGGTCGTAGACCTGGCGAAGCGGTACGAGGTGTCGTTTGGGACGGCTCAGCGCGCCATAGCGCAGCTGAGGGCCGCCGGGCTGGTGAGCGTGAGCCGAGGCAAGCGCGCAGTGGTCGTTGACCCGGCATCTGCCGGTGAGGTGGAGCCCGCGAAAGTCATCGGCTTGCGCGAGCATCGCGAAAAGTAGGGTTCGATTTGAGCCCCCCGGAGGGCCCGCTTCGGCGGAGTGGGGGCGCTAGGTCGAAACGGGCCCATCTACGGGGGTGGACGGCGTTGGCGTCGCGAGCCGCGAAGCAGTTCGAGTAGCCGGATTGCATGTTTGCGACCCGGCTCGTCTGCTCGCAAGGACCAGACGATCACGATCAACTGCGTCACGTACCGAACGACCAGTGCCGTCCCTGCAACCCCACCAACTTGAACAATTTCACTGGTCATCGACGTGATTCCCTTGCTCCCGCGGATTGCCGACCCGGAGGTCTGACCTGACGCGCCAGGCGCATCGAGGCACCTTTCCTGTGCCTCGGGGCGCCCGAGCCCCCTTCTCAGGGAACCCTTGAGAGCTGAAGTTGTTCGGTGTGAAGTTGTAGGCCCTACCAGCATGTCCCGACTTGGGGCGCGGCGCAAGCAGACCATGGTCTTTGCGTGCCGTGAGCGCTCCTCCGCCGGGAGAAGGGCGGCCTGGATCGATTTCGTGCTCGCACTTGCGACCGAACGCTTCGTGAGCCGGAGCAGTGTTGGTCTTGTTCGGGGCCTGACACGTGTTGCCCGCCATGCCGGTGCGCAAGGTGCGCCGCGCAGAGGGCAGGTTGGATACCATGGGGCCGCTCCTACGCGGGCAATGAGGCGCTCGGACCCCCGTCATGGCCTAGGAAACCAGGGGGACCGAGCGCTTTCTAATGCGAGTTGGTCGACGTACGTTAGCCCACTGCGGCCGCACTGGTCACGTGACACCCCCTTTCTCGGCGCGTCGCGTCAGGTGCAGGAAGGGGTGGGAAGAGAAACGAAGAGCTCGTGCGACTCTTTGTGACTCTTTTGGATCATGGTCTCGGTGTGTGGTTATGTGCTTCTATGTGCTGACCAGGGCGCATGCTGACGCATGGCGACGCATGGCGCCGCATGTCGATGTTTGGCGAGTACTGGTGCACAGTACTTGGTGCAAAATGGTGCAAAATGGTGCAGGGGAGTGCTGAATATGGCTGAACAATCGCCTCTGGTAATTCCTGGAGTAACCTAGTATTTTCTGGTTTGGAGGTTCCGTAGGACTTCGCGAAGTGGCTTGTAAACCACCGGGTCGCGACCTTCGCTCAACGTTGGCCTGGAGTGTCATATCGCTCGATCTTGCGATCGGAGCCCGCCTCGGCCTGCGTTGCCGCCGGCGGGCCTCCGCAGTTTGTCGACGGCATCCAGGACGGGCTCGCCGACTTCGTGCTTGCGAAGGCCTTCTGCTTCGCGGTCGACGCGAACTCGCTAGGCCGTTGGCGTGGGAAGAATGTCGAGGGCGCGCAAGACTGGCCCGTAGATCTGATCTGCGGGTACGAACCGAGTCAGGTCGGCGCGCTCCACCCAGATTGCCGCGACGTTCTCCACGACGTCGACGTTGCGCGCCTCACCTGCCACGTAGTCGCACAGGACGTACTCGCACAGCACGCCGGTCGTCGGGTGTAGGCGAGTGCCGAGCTTGCGCGTCACGATGCAATGGACGTCGGTTTCGGCCAGGGTCTCCCGCACGGCGATCACGGCCGGGCGACCGCCTGGTTTGACGACGCCAGCGGGAAACTGCCAGTCGAGGCCGTTCGCGTCCTCGGCTCGGCGGCAGACGATGAGCACTTCTGAGCCCCGGACGACCACGGCAATCGCGACGCGTAGCGGCTGGAGCGCGGTCGCGGTCAGCCGGTCGAGCGGCGCTAGCAGTTCATCGATGCTCAGCCCGAAAATGTGTTCCAAGAGGCGAGCCGTGGCCGGGCGGACGGCGCCCAGCGGCCGACCGTCCGGATGGGCGCCAGCGACGAGGCGGCTGAGGTGTCGAACGCTGAGCGTGCCGGGCTCGTCGTGCTCGCGAGCGAACGTCTCGGCGAACTCGGCGAACTCCTCGAAGGTCTGGCGCCGTTCCCGGATCAGCTGTTCGAGCAACGTCCGGGATGCCGGCTGTTCCCCGTCCAAGTCCCGCATCTTCGCTCCCGGGTCGTCCTCATGGCTTCCGCAAGTCGTGTCCCTGTCCTGGCCTGCTGACCAGCTCAAACTGAGACTCATTTCATTCTTACATGAAGGTCAATATTGACCCTAGGTGAAGGTGAAGGGCTCGGGAGCGATGGGGCTGAACGACGGGAAACGCCTGACGTACTGGTGCGGCGGATCGCAGTTCGACACAAGTGGGAACCGGCTTAACGAGATAGATCTGGACGTGCCGTCGCCGAGGTCGATGGCGGACATGACTGAGCAGGACTGGACCGAGGCCGAAGCAGCCTTGAGTGCCTTCGACGCTGAGCACAGGCCGAGCTGGTGACTGTGGTCGCCGAGCGTCCGGTCCGGCGGCTTGGCCGCGTCGTCTCGCGGGCCGAGGCATACGAATGGCGTTGGTTCATCGATGGCCTTCACTGCTACCGGCTGGACCAGCTCGCCGACTATGACGTCTACCTGCTCACGCCGTGGTGCGAGGAAGGGCAGCGGTTCCCGCTGCGGCACGACCGGGACAGCGTCGGGCGCGGACGCGTCCCGTCACCGAACTGGGCAGCCGCGTGCCGAAAGTGCGGCCATCGGCAGCGATCGGCCAACATGGAGGCTCGGCGAGCGGCGGACGGCCGATGAACGCGCGTCTGCTCCTCGGTCGTTCGTTGCCCGGCGCGGTCGGCGAATCCAGCAGGGTGGTGCACCTGTTCGAAGTGCTGCTCGATGACGGCGCACCGGAGCAGTTGACCGCGCTCTGCGGCTCTTCTTTCGGTCGCGGAGAGCTTGAGCGGCTCGACCGTCTACAGGGGATGCCCTGTGAGCCATGCCTACGTCGCGCTCCCGGCCAGGAACCGACCTCCGTGGTGGTGGAGCGGGGCCGGCCGATTCCGATCGCCAACTCCAGCATGGATCTTGAACCGCTGTTGCTCGCACCGACTCGTCTGTACATCGTGACGTTGCTGTCCGAGCGCCAGTGGTGCACGTGCGGCTTCATCATCACCGCTCTGGACATCGCTTCGCCGAACCTTTCAAGGCAGCTGGCCAAGCTGCGCAAAGCAGGGATCGTGCAGACGCGGACGCGCGGGCGAGAACTTCAGGCGTGCCTGACGCGCGAAGGCAGCAGGCGGCTCGTCAACCATCTGAAGGCGCTGCAAGCCGTGGTGTCTCGCGCCGGCAGGCTGGCCGCGATAGGAGCCGGCCAGCGCGACGAAGTGTGACGCCGGGCTGGCGACGTCTCGGAACCCGGCCCATGACCACCTGGCAGGACGAAGTAAGACGGGTCTCGCTGTGCCCGTCTCACCCGTCACCAGCCATGTTTCCGCAGGCCAATTACGGCTGATACCCGTCACGCCGCTTGAGACGGCGTGACGGGTACCGAGACGGGTTACGGGTCGTCCTCCCCGCCCCCGGGATCTAGCTTGCCCACAGCCACGGCGTCGACAGCAGCCCGAACGTCGGCCGTCGAGTAGCCGCGTACTTGCTTCGTCCGGCCGTCCTCGCCGGGCACCCGGAACCGCTCAGGACGGCATCCGTAGTCGCCCATTTGCCTCCCGAACGCCGTCGGCTCGACGTCGAGCGACTCGACCAGCTCGGCGGTCGGCACGAAGTCCCGGCCACCCTCTTCGAGGTCGTCGCCGAGGTACTCGACGACTGCCGCGAGCGGTTCGGGCAGCTCGACTCGTTCAGCCGCCACCGTCGCCGCTTCCGTGCGGCTCGACCCGATGGCGCGTGCCACAGCTGCGTGGTCGAGCGTAGGGCGGGAGTCCTGCCCGGCGGCGTGCCCGGAGAGCGTCCCCGCCGCTTCCCGTAGGGCCCGGCCCTGCTGACAGATGGTCTGCCAATCTTCGTTCGGCATGTAGTAGGTCCGGACGGTCATCGCGAGGACGTCGGCCCCGGCGGCGGTGTCGCCGTCCGGGCGGAGGATGCCGACGCCCTTGTGGGACGGCAGCAGTCGAGACGAGTCGAAGCCGCGAGTGTTCATCTGCTCGCCGAGCACGATGTTGGAGTCGCGCCAGTCCATCACCCGCAACGCGAACCGAGAGCCGAGCACCGCTCGCAGTCCGGACGGGATGGTCTTCGAGTCCGGCCGCTGCGTCGCGACGACGAGCACGATGCCGGCCGCCGGTCCCTTCTTGGCCAGCCACGTCAGCAACTTGCCGACGTACTCGCCCGCAGTGAGCTTCTTCCCTTGCACCGTCACCGGCGTCCGGTCTTCCAACGGCACCTGTACTTCGTCGATGAACACGGCCGTGATCGGCATGTTCAGGGTTCCGTCCCGGGACATGTCCGGGGTCACCTTGGATTCGGGACACGTCAGGTCGTCCAGATCTCGCATGCGGCGGAACCGGCCCTGGACCTCGCCGACCAACTCCACGAGCCAATCGACCAAGGCCAGGACGTGTTCGGTTTCGTCGCCGGACATGAACCGGTGCGCGACCTGGCCGGCGGCGTCCCAGTCCTTCCCAGCCTTGAAGTCCGCCACGTACAGCCGGACCCAGGCGTCCAGGATCAGCCCGGCCGCCGCGAGCCGGGCGGCGAACGTCTTCCCTTGGCGAGGGATAGCCCCGACCAGCAGCGAGGTCCACACCAACGGCAGGTCGATCCGCCGGTCCCGGGCGTCGCGACCGAACGGCACTGGCCGCCACGCATCCCACCGAGAGACCCCGAGCAACGGCGTCCGCAGGGCTGGTGACGCGTAGGGGTCCTCATCCGCGACCCACATCGCTACTCGCCCTGCATGCCCGCCGTTGCCACGGACGCGCTCGACGATGAGTTGCACCTCATCGACCGCCAGCGCCGACGCCAGCGCGTCCCGATTCTTGACCACGTCGGCAGCCTTGCGGGTTGCGGGCAAGTCGACCGTGACCGCCCAACCGTCGCCGATCCGCGTGGCCCGCTCGACCAGCCGCAACGACTCGTCCTTGCCGATCAGCTTCGCGTCCCGGAACGCGTCCACCAGGACCTGCGGGTCCATCGTCCACGTCAGCGTCCGCGGGCCCGCCAACGCGGGCTTGCGGCCCGGACTGCCGTCTTTCCGCCGCCCGAGAACCGCCAGCGCCGCCGACACTGTGGCCCCGGCGATCCACAGAGGATCGGCCCCGTAAACGAGATCGACCACCGCGACTGCCAGCGCGGCAGCGGCGAGCACAGCGCCGGTGACCTTCCAGCGGAACAGCGTCAGTTCCCGGATCTCCGTGAACTTGTCGGCCAGCTTCTCGGACTCCTCCGCCGCCGTCCGGTAGTCGGCAACTCGAACCCAACGCCGCCACCACCGGACGCCGACCACCGCTCCGCGCACCACCGCGCCGAGGTAGCGCCACGGCGACCGGAGCACCGCCGCGACCGCGTCCTTGGCAGCCTGCGTTGCCTGCGGCTTGCTCTTGAGCCATAGCGGCACCCTTGGCGAGTGCAGCCACCATCGTCGGAACCGGTGGCGCGCTGTCCGGCGACGCGGTTGCGGCAACGTGTCGTCGATCAGTTCGCCGTCCAGCACCGGTCCCACGTGCTCGACCTCGCCGGGCTCACTCCGAGAGGAGACCGTTGCACCGTTCACGGAGACGCCGTTGTCAGCGTTCATGACTGGCCTCCCCGGTGCCGAGTTCCGCCGCAAGGGCGGCAGCAAGCCGAGGTGACAGCCCACGCGAGCAGCCCGTCACCTGGCGAACCCACGCCGGCGTGACGGCCGTGCCAGCCGACCAGGCAGTCCGGGCGTCGGCGAGATAGTCGGCGAACAACTTGCGCCGACCTGTCGTCTGGCGAGTCCTCTGCTGGCTGGCGGGCGTCGACTGATGAACCTCCGGTTCGGCGTGGTCGACGGCCACCGTGAACGCCACATTCACAGCTTCGGTGAGCTTGTCGCGGAGATCCGTGATTGCCTCCGTTGCGGCGAACACGATCAGGGGCGGCACCGAGTGCAGCACGACCCCGGCTAGCGAACCGGCCGCGAACGACGCCCAGGTGTTCATGACGTAGGTGGCGCCTAGTGCCAGCCACTTCGCCACGCGAACCCACCGGCCCGTGTGGACCTGGTACCGCGCGGTCACCTGCTCCGCCCGCAGGATCGCCAGCAGAACCAACGACACCGTGGGATCGAGCAGCCAAGCTGCCAGCCACGGCAGCGACCACGGGTCCGAGCCGGCAGCAGCGAACCACTGAACGTTGGCCATGGTGAACGCCAAGCCGAGCACGATCCCGGACCAGCAGAGTCTGTCCACCTGAGACCTGACGCGCTCGACCTGCAGGGCGATCACGTCGGGATGGTCCTTCCAGCGACGCACAGCCGCCGCGTCGGCCGCGTCAGCGGCAAGCCTCTGCGCACTGGCCGGGGCAGGTGGCCGCCCAGCGGCGGCCACCCCTTCCAACCCTCGGAGTTTCGTCATCGCCGACCACCGCCGTGACGCCTGGTGGTGTCCATCGACGTGACTGTCAGGGCCCGGGTGAGTACGTGGGCGGCGATCAGGTCCGGCACGCCGAGCACCACGAGCAGCAGCGTCGGATTGCCAGGATGCGTGATCACCAGCCACTGAATCCCCGTGAACGCGGCACCTGTGAACAGGACACGTCCGGCCAGCGACACGACCCGTGCGGATGCGCGGGCCGCGTCGGCGGCACGGTGTGCCTTGCGCGCACCGAATCGCGAGACCGCGAACAAGACGAGCAGGGCACCGAGCCCGGCGAGCATCTGAGCCGGAGTCAGGTTGACGGTCATCGCTGCTCACCCCGCCCACGACCGGCCCGGCGTTCGCGCCAGGCCTGGTAGACGGCCCGCCGGTCGGACTCGGGCAGCGCACCCCAGACTCCAACGGTGTTGGCGCCGGCGGATCGCAGTTCGAGTTCGAGGCACTCGCTCATTACCGGGCACCCGGCACACAACCGAGCGGCCAGTTCGCGGTCGGGGTTGTCTTCGCCGGTCAATGTGGGCATCTCCGAGCGGTCGAACGCCCAGAAGCACAGGCCGTCTCGGGTCACCACCTCGGCGAGCACGCCTTCCGGCACGATGGCGTACCGATCGAGGTAGGCAGCGATCTCCTTGAAGTTGTCTTGGCTCACCACGACGCACCTCCCGTCGCCTGGTGGGCCTCGCGCTCCATCCGGCGCTTGGCGATCAAGTCGGCAAGGTCGACACAGCCGCCCGACGCCGTGACCTCGGCAATCAGTTCGTTGAGGGCGGCAGCAGGCACGACGTAGCGAGTGCGGATGCGGACTGCGGGGAAGGCGTCGTCCCGGATGGCGCGGTACAGCGTCACCGGGTTGACGCGCAGGATGCGCGCCACTTCCCCGACTGTGTAGAACGTCGGTCCGACGTTCGGATTGGTATCCATGAGAGAACCCTTTGATCGAAGTGCTATTTAATGCTTGAATTCGGGATGATTTAATCCCGCGAAGGCATAGAAGGCCCGAATGCGTCCGCATGAGAGCGGAGAGTGGGACGCGGAATCGCGCGTCGCGCTAGTCTCGCCTTCGAGGCGGAGCGCGGAGGGATACGTGTCGGAAGACTGGGCGGCAGTCGCAAGAGCAATCAATCAGCGCTTGGCCGAGCTCGATCTCAGCCAGCGCGAGCTCATTGCGCGCTCGCAGGTCTCCAAGGCGACAGTTCGCGAAATTCAGCACAACACGGCTCAGCGACGCCGGAGCGATCGCACGCTTGAAGCGCTGTCCCTCGCGCTCGACCTGCACGCCGGGCACTTGGCCGCGGTCCTGGCCGGCCGACGGCCGCCTGAGCTGGGCGAGCCGGTGCTCAGAGGTGACGATGACATCCCGGGCCGGCTGGCCGTGATCGAACACCAGCTGCGCGAGATCACCGACCGGCTCAACCAATTGAGCGACGTGAACGAGCGGCTCGACGAGATAAACGCTAACGTCGAAACGATGCTCAAGCACGTTTCCAACGACCGTGAAATGCGCCGCCGCTGAGGAGTTCGGATGACTGGTTTCCATGCCTCTCAGTCAACGCCGAACACTCGTCTCGAACGATGCACAACCACTGCAGGTCCACTGCACAAGCAGTGCATCAACGGTGCACTTTGTGAGTTCCGGGGGTGCTGCCCGTGGAGTTCGTGAACACGTGGACCGGTCAAACCGCGTGTGCGCTCCAAGCCGCATTCCGCATGAGCAATGAGGCGTTCGCGGAGCATCTCGGCGTAGCCGTCCGCACGGTCGCGTCCTGGCATGCGAAGTCCGGCGTCACGCCGCGCGCGGAGATACAGGATGCTCTCGACACCGCGTTGAGCCGGGCGCCGGACCTGGTCAAGGCGCGCTTCGCGCAGTACTTCGAGGCGGCGAACAGCTCGGCCGACACGGACGCGGCGAGCGCGCAGGCTCTCCGCGTCGCGGTGGCTGTCGTCGTGAATGACGCCGATGTCCTGGTCGTCTGCCGACGCGGAGAAGACGGGGCAGGGATCTCGTGGCAGTTCCCGGCCGGCATGGTCAAGCCCGGGGCTTCACCCGAGACGGTGGCCGTGCGGGAGACACTCGGTGAGACGGGTGTCCACTGTGCTGTCCTGCGCAAGCTCGGCAGCCGACTGCATCCGGTCACTCACGTTTTCTGCGAGTACGTTCTTTGTGAGTACCTGACAGGGGATGCGCAGAACATGGATGTGGTCGAGAATGTCAGCGTCGTCTGGATCGACAAGTCGAAATTGACGCGATTCATCCCGGCCCAGCAGATTTTTCCACCGATACTGGAAGCCTTGGAGGTCCCGGAGTGAGCTCGGACGAGGTGCGGCCCCCGATCGCGGCCGCCGTCATCGTGCAGGACGGCAAGGTTCTGCTCGTCAAGCGCCGCGTGAAGGAAGGCAGCTTGTCGTGGCAGTTCCCGGCCGGCGAAGTCGAGCCCGGAGAGACGGGCAGCCAGGCAGCGGTCCGTGAGACGCAGGAAGAGACCGGGCTGACGGTGACCGAGGTCAAGGTGCTCGGTGAGCGCGTCCACCCGAACACGGGTCGCACTATGATTTACGTGGCGTGTGACGTAGTTGAGGGTGCCGCCAGCGTCGTCGACGACGACGAACTTGTCGAGGTCGCGTGGTCGGGACGTGAAAATCTGACGGAGTACGTTCCGTACCCGTTTTATGTGCCCGTTCAAGCTTATCTTGACGCTGCGCTGTCGTCGTGACTTTCAGTGACTCGTCGCAGACTCTATTCGTCAGTAGACGTTGTAAGTCGCTATCCATCTGCGCAGATGCGGTGCCACCCAAAGAAATGCTGGGGTCATCATTCCGCCAGTGGGGTGATCTCTGCTTGCGAGCCTAGCGTGCCTGCTCCAAGGCGCCTAAAGTCGTCGGTCTGTTATGGACGGGGCGGGGTGCTCGGCTGTCGCAGGACTAGATTCGCTCGATAGAGGGGAGCGTGGAATGGCTGCCGATGATGATCCTGGCAAGTGGGATTGTCCCCCGCATACAAAAGCGAAGCACGACATGCTGGGTCGCTACCTCGACGGTTGGTTCCCGATTCTAGCATCCTGGAGTGGTCGGGTCGTATTTCTGGACGGTTTTGCCGGTCGTGGTCGATATAACGACGGCTCTGAAGGGTCACCGCTAGTTGCACTCAGGCATCTATTAGATCATCGAAGCTTTCCAGTGATGCGCGATCGTGAATTTGTATTCCTGTTTGTTGAAGCCAACGACGCCAACGCCGAGTCGCTTCAGCAAGAGATCGATAAGTTCAAGTCGGAGCGTGCGCCGTGGCCTAAGAATGTAAAAGTAAGCGTCGTTAACGACAAATTCGACGTGACGGCGACGGCGATGATTGACTATCTGCGCGAGCAGAAGAAGAATCTAGCGCCTACTTTTGCGTTCGTTGATCCGTTCGGATACAGCGGTCTGCCGATGGATCTTCTGGCGAACTTGCTCGATCACCCGCACACTGAGGTATTTGTGAACTTTATGGTCGGCCACGTGCAACGTTTTATCGAGCGTGACGGCCAAGAGAACGCGATGCGCAGCCTGTTTGGTATCGACGTGAGAGAGGTTCTTGACGGGTACGATGGTCAGGGTGACCGTGTCGAATATCTTCGCGCCGTCTACGAGCGACAGTTGCAGGAAAAGGCAAAGTTCGACTACGTCCAGTCATTTGCGATGATCAATAGCACTGGAAATATCGGATACTACCTATTGCATGGGACTAAGCATCGCGCGGGCGTCAAGGTGATGAAGAGTGCCATGTGGAAGGTCGATCCAGGCGGCGGGTTCACCTTCTCGGATCGACTTGCGGGTAAGGACGTGCTCTTCACGCCAGAACCTAACTTGCAGCCTCTTCGAGAAGACTTGCTTTCTAGCTTCGCTGGAGCCAAGGGTGTTTCGGTCGATTACATAGAGTGGCATGCAATTCTGCGAACTCCTTATCGGGAGACGCATGTCCGCCCAGTTCTTCGCCTTTTAGAGAAAGAAAAAATCATTACCGTGAACCGCCCTCCGGGGAAGAAGCAGTTTACGGACGGTGTGACGATCGACTTCCCCTAGATGGTCGCCCTTGATGGCATTTCATCCCAGGTCTTACCGTCTAAGTGGCGACCACCGGTCTTTGGGGTTCTTCCGCCCCACTGCTTGAAGAAGAATGCGACATTGTCGCTTCTGCACATATCGCGTAGGTCGGAGACCCATTTGGGGTCCATCGGTCGAGCATTTATCCCACTTTCTCCGCCTGCTATGACCCAATCAATATCGTTGAGCTCAAGGTTATTTACGGGGCCAAGTAGGGGCTCGCAGGATAAAAACCGAACGGCGGCCGGCACTGAGCGGAGATCATTGACGCGATCGGACACGTCTGCGCTCTCGACCGAGACCCCCATCCAGACGTTTTCGGGCCAAGGTAGTTCGGGTGCGATTTTCCGTAGGCGTCGCGCTCGTTTTGTGAGTATTTGGTAGGTATGTTGCGGGGTGCGTGACATTACGTCGAATACCTGTTTAATGAACTCGACAGGTACTCTGGCGTGAAATAGGTCGCTCATTGAATTGACGAATACTAGACGAGGTTTTCGCCATGTTAGCGGGAGTTGGAGCGCGTCGGGATGACAGCTGACTCCGAACCCAGGGCCGCTCGTGCGCGGGTCTCCGTCGAGCTGATAGCGCGGCTGCCCCATGGCCTTAAGGCGCTTCGCCATCGCCATGGCATAGCAGTTATCGCAGCCTCGCGAGACGCGGTCACAGCCAGTGGTTGGGTTCCAGGTCGCCTCGGTCCACTCGATGGCTGAACTGTCCGCCATGGCTTGCTCCCTTCTGCACGCGTGCCAGCATACCTCACATATTCGAACTTATGTTCGATATGGCTGCCGACTTTGTCGGCGCGCAGGTGGCCACGCGAAAGTAGTGCATCGCGTGGAGGGTGTAGCGCTAGCATCGGGGGCCGGCTCGCCGACACGCTTGGGTGCAAGCTTGGACTTGCACCTGGACGGCCTCCAGGCTCACGCTCTGCGCAGGCGCTCGATCGATAGTTCGGTCACGGTGTCTCCGCTTTTGCTTCGTCCGCATGTAGCCAGTCGTGTTGCGAACTGGGGCAGGTCGAGGACTTTCGAGCGCATGTAGCCATGTGGGTCGCACGCAAAGTGCCTGATGGAAGACATGGTGAGCAACATCACAGACACTCGTAATGAATAGGTCAGGGGTTCGATTCCCCTAGGCGGCTCCGCAGGTCAGGCCCCATCCGAGAGTCCTCGGGTGGGGCCTGTTCCGTGCGGTGGGTGACATAGTGAGTGACATAGATGCCTGGTCGGTGGGTGGAGGATGTTCCGACCGTTCACCCGTTTCGGGTAAATCCGGTCAGTCGCCGGTCGCTCGGATCCGCCGGAGCAACCGCGGAGGTACCAGTACCTCGAACTCGACTGGGGGGTAGGCGCGCCACCTGGACGCACGGAGGCGTCTTGTGCGTAGCGTCGCCACTACGCAGCGTTGGTATCAGAACTGCAGTCGCGCGCGACTGTAAGGGTGGCGAGCAATGACCGAGCGGAGGCGCGGGTGAGGTGCAAGGAACTGAAGTGAGGTCTCGCCGGTGGCCGCGAGTCGCAGCGGTGTTCGGAGTTGTGGCGGCGGCGATCTGGGCGGTGGGAACGTTCGGTCTTCCGGGCTGGCTGCTGGCCGATCAGCATCCGGTACGCAACGTTCTAGAGGGGCTGAGTTGGCCCGCGGGAATCGTGGCTACTTTGGCCCTGGGCGCGCCCGGGTTGTGGCGATGGATGCGCGGCCGATCAGCTAACTTACAACCTACATTGGCCGAACGGGCCCCAAGTCCCTTGGTGGGGCGAGCGCTGCACCTGGTCGATGGTGAGCTGCCGCCGGTGTCGGCGGTCGGCTTGCTTGATCTGCGGGTGAAGCCTGCGATCGACACCCACGCTGAGGACGGCTCCGATCTGCCCCCTTATGTCGCCCGGGACATCGATGAGGACTTGGAATGGGCTATCCACGCCGGAGGGATCGTGCTGCTGCACGGCCCAGCCGCGGTGGGGAAATCCCGGGCCGCGGCCGAGGCACTGCGCCGGCTGCGACCCAACCACAAGTTGCTCGTTCCGAACGGCGGCCCTGCACTGCGGGAAATCGCCGACGCCGGCGTGGACTTGTCGGAGACGGTGATCTGGCTCGACGACCTGGAACGCTACCTTGGCGCCGAGGGCCTTGACGTCGGGCTGCTGCAGCGGCTATGCCCGCCCGGGGGTACTGGGATTGCGATGGTCGCAACGATGCGCGATGAGCAACTAGCCCTCCACGCCCACGCCGCTACTCGCTCAATCGCTGACACCAGTACAGGTATCGATCAGGCTGCGGTAGAGGTCCTCGCCGGGGTCCGCGGACGCCGGCGAATCAGAGTTGCCGCGGCGCTCACCGACACCGAGCGAACCCGCGCTGCGCAGGTCGGTGAACGTGACGCCCGGGTCAGACGCGCCGTAGCGGCGCGCGAAGGATTCGCTGAGTACCTGGCTGCTGGAGCTGCGATGATGGACCGCTGGAGTACTGGCGAATCACCTGAGTTCGTCCGTGGCCAAGCCCTAATCAGCGCAGCCGTCGACTGCCGTCGCGCTGGACACCACGATCCTGTGCCCGTCGCGCTCCTGGCCGACCTGCACACCGAATTTCTGCCGTCCGTCTGGCGGGACCGTGCTGACCTGCCCTCGCTTGACGTTGGGTTGCACTGGGCGACCCGGCGGGTCCTCGGCGCCAGTTCCTGTCTGCAACCGACCTCTGACCAGCATTACCTTGCTTCCGACTACCTGCTCGACCGCGCCCAGCAAGCCCACGCGGACTCAACCGCACCACTCACTGGTCCCGTGAGAGACAGAACCTGGTCCGTCCTCACTGCCGCGCTCACCCCTACGCAAAACTTCCGCATAGGCGCTAGCGCCTATTTCGCCAGCCGTTATGACATCGCCGAGCAGGCTTTTATCTCCGGTGCGACCTCCGATCCAAAAGCGCTTTTTTACCTCGGAATCGTGCTTGACCAGCAGCCCGGACGTGAGGCTGAGGCTGAGCAGGTCTTCCGCGACGCTATCGCCGCAGGCGACACCAGGGCCCTGAACAACCTGGGTATTCTGCTCGCCGGGCAGGCTGGTCGTGAGGCTGAGGCCGAGGAGGCCCTGCGCGACGCTGTTGCCTCAGGTGACTCCAAGGCTCCGTTCAACCTGGGAACTTGGTTAAGTAAGCAGCCGGGGCGTGAGGCTGAGGCTGAGGCGGTTCTGCGTGGTGCTTTCGCTGAGGGTACCAATAAGGCTTTAACCAATCTCGGTATTTTGCTCGGCGGCCAGGTGGGGCGTGAGGCTGAGGCTGAGGGGGTCTTGCGTGATGCTGTCGCCGCTGGTGAGGCTAAGGCTTTGTTCAATCTAGGAACTTTGCTAAGTAAGTGGCCCGGGCGCGAGGCTGAGGCCGAGGACGTTTTTCGCGAGGTCGTCGCCGCAGGTAACACCGGAGCTCTTAACAATCTAGGAGTTCTGCTCGCCGGCCAGGTGGGGCGTGAGGCTGAGGCTGAGAAGGTCTTGCGTGATGCTGTTGCATCAGGTGAGACCAAGGCTTTGTTCAACCTGGGTCTGCTGCTAAGTAAGCGGCCCGGGCATGAGGCTGAGGCTGAGGAGGTCTTGCGTGATGCTGTTACGTCAGGTGAGACCAAGGCTTTGTTCAACCTGGGTCTGCTGCTAAGTAAGCAGCCCAGGCGTGAGGCTGAGGTTGAGCATGTCTTTCGCGAGGCTGTCGCCGTTGGCGACACCAGGGCCCTGAACAACCTGGGTGTTCTGCTCGCTGAGCAGTCGGGACGTGAGGCTGAGGCTGAGGAGATCTTTCGGGAGGCTGTGGCTGCTGGTGACACCAGGTCCCTGAGCAACCTCGGTGTCCTGCTCGCTGAGCAGTCAGGGCGTGAGGCTGAGGCTGAGCATGTCTTTCGCGAGGCTGTCGCCGCAGGTAACACCAGGGTCCTGGACGACCTGGGTGTTCTGCTCGGCGGGCAGGCAGGTCGTGAGGTTGAAGCTGAGGAGTTTTTCCGCGAGGCCGTCGCCGCAGGTAATACCGACGCTCTGTTCAACCTGGGTGTCCTGCTCGGCGGGCAGACAGGTCGAAAGTCTGAGGCTGAGGAGTTTTTCCGCGAGGCCGTCGCCGCAGGCGACACCAACGCCTTGAATTACCTGGGTCTTCTGCTCGCTGAGCAGTCGGGACGTGAGGCTGAAGCTGAGAAATTTTTCCGCGAGGCTGCCGCCGCTGGTAGCAGCAGAGCTCTGGCCAATCTGGGTCTTCTGCTCGCCCAGGAGCCAGGGCGTGAGCCTGAGGCCGAACTCGCCTATCGCGACGCTATCGACGCAGGTCATACGGACGCGCTGAATAACCTTGGTGTTCTGCTTGCCGGGCAGGCAGGTCGTGAGGTGGAGGCTGAGGAGTTTTTCCGCGAGGCCGTCGCCGCAGGTAATACCGACGCTCTGTCGAACCTTAGGCTTTTGCTCGGTGAGCAACCGGGGAGTGAAGCTGAGACTGAGGATTTTCGCGCGATGCCGCACCCAGATGTACCGACACTCTGAGCAAGCTGCGGTCTCTGCTCGGCGGGTAAATGAAGCCAAATAAGTCGGTAGCGTAACGAGTCAGGGTTGATCAAATTCGATTGGGGCTTCTTGCCTGTTGCTGCACAAGTGAGTCGCGTCAACCGCGGCGCCTTAGAACTCTCCGGCGTCGTAGTGCTGTGGCTTGGCGTAGTGCGTACGAGCCAGGCTCCCGCCCGAGCTAACGGGCGGGAGCCTGGCTCGTGTCGTAATGGCTAAGGCGCTTGGTCGGCTGACGGCGAACGTTCTGCAGTTTCACTCGTTCCGGGAAAGAGCCGGTCCATCGCGATGGCACCCGACTCGACTACCGGCCGGATCTGCTTCCGGTAGACCAGCTCCGTCACGGCGGTGCTGCTGTGCCCGACCAGCCGCGAGATCTCCTCGATCGGCATTCCGCCGTCCGATAGGATCGAGACGAAGCTGTGCCGTAGCTCCCGGGGCGTCCACTCCGCCGAGTTGAGCCCGGCCGCCTTGATCACCCGGCGGAAGTCTCGTCGGACGTTGTTGACGTCCCGTTCGGTGCCGACGTTGGTTGCGAACACGAGTGCCTGGTCGTGCCAGTCGTCGCCGGCGGTAGCTTTCAATGCCTGCTGTGATGGCGGTTGCCCTCGACGCCGCGCGCGCCGGTGAGCTGCTGATATGTGAGGACGGCAGGCGCATAGCGCAGTAGTCTGGTTACTGCGTGCACACAGCCGGAGGACGGATGACCGCTCACAACCCGCTCGCCGAGAACCTGACGCGCATCCGCAAAGCCCGCGACTTCTCTCAAGAGGGCCTCGCCGAGGCCGCCTCGGTCGGCGTCGACACCGTGGCGCGTATCGAGCAGGGCACTCGGACGACCAGCCGCCCCGCTACCCTCCGCAAGCTCGCGGCCGCGCTCGGCGTCCCGGTCGATGCGCTGCTCGGCACGATGCCGGCGCCGCACTCCCGCGATGTCGACGTGGCTCCGCTCCGTCGGGCGATCACCGCGGATGCGTCCATTCCCGGTCTTGAGGACCTGGCCGACACCCGCGAGCTGCTGCCGCTCCCAGAACTCACAGCCAGCGCGCACGCTGCTTGGAGGGCGTACGTCGATGGGCGCCATGCCGAGCTGCTGCACGCGCTGCCGGTCGTCCTTGCCGACGCTCGTCGGGGCGTCCGCGACACCCGCGACGAGGAGCGCGCCGGCGCGCACCGCGTCTTGTCGACCGCGTACCGGCTCGGCGCCGGCATCGCGGGCCGACTCGGCTTCGACGACTTGGCATACACCGCCGCGGCGCGGGCGATCGAGGCCGCGGCCGAGTCGGACACTCCGGAGGTCGAGGCGGCAATTTCGCTGCGCTACCTGGCGTGGACGCTAGTTCGTCAAGGCCGCGATGAGGACGCAGAGCGCGTCGCTACGCAGGCCGCGGCCGCGATCGAACCGCGGATGCTCGACCGCGACCCGGTGCGCGCTGGTGTGTTCGGCAACCTGCTGTTCAACGCGGCAACCGCAGCGCTGCGTACTGGGAGTGCCGGCCGAGCTCAGGACCTTCTCGCCGCTGCTCACGCACCTGCGATCCGGTCACGAGGAGACACGGCTTCGGAGGCCGCGATCTTCGGTCCGCGCGTCGCCGCGCTGCAGAACGTCGAGCTTGCGGCGAGGTCAGGCGACCCCGAACAGGCCCTCCGTCTGGCGGCCGCCGTACCTGACACCACGGGCGATGTTCCAGCGTTCTGGGAAGCTGGCCATCGTCTGCTCCTGGCGGCGGCAGCTGCTGACCTTCGCCACGACCGAGACGCGCTGGCCTGGCTCGCCGAGGCGCGCGATTTGGCCCCTGATTGGGTGCGCTATCAGCCACTCGGCAAGACCACGATGCGTCGTCTGGTCGATCGAGCTACACGGCGTCGTGGGTCGGAGTTCGCTGCGCTCGCCACCCACTACGGCGTGGTCGAATAGGGATCTATGGTGCCGGAACTACGGGAACGGCCTCAATCGACGCGGAACCGTACGATCGAGTCCCCCGGCGCCGCATACGCAGCTGCGCTGCATTCGTGACGCGACGCAGCCACGCTCAGAGGCCACCGACAAGGTGTTGACGCTAGCGGCAACGTAAGGCTTCGAGATTGGTGGCAGTGTGGCCGCTATCGGGAGGTGTTACTGAATAGCCAAGTTTGGCCAACACTTCTGCTGCGTCCTCAGGTGAGTCGCGCACGATTGCACGTGTCTGTAGGCGTCGCCAGCTTTCGCGGCCATCCTCGATTCGGTCTTGCCATGCTGGGTTGCGGTCAAATTTGAACTCCGTCAGTAGCAAGTCCAAGAAATCTTCTAGGCATGGGCGATATCTGACGCCGCCGACGGGCAGGTGTACCTGTGAAAGCAAGCCGACGTGATCGGGGTTGCACCGGGCAAGTAGCACCGAGGTGGCTCCGCGTTCACCGTTCACGTTCCAGTGGGCAGCAGGCACGGTGTGGGCTTTGTTGTCGAAATCCAGCCGAAAGAGGGGTGGCCCCTCTTTCGGGCGAGCGGAAGTCAGTTGAAACTTTGACTTCCGAACAGCTAGGAACCCTCGACTGCGGTCGAGGGCGCACAAGTACGAAAGGTGGAGATCTGCGACATGATCCCCACCTTTCGTAAGCCAGACTGCGCCGACCTTTTGCAGGGTTCCTGGTCGGATGGCATAGCTGTCCTCGTGTTCGATTACCTTGAGTTTTCGAACTTCCTGGTCTTCTGCTTCCGACATCGGCAGGACCGCGTCGAGCAGATCTTGTATCTGCTGCGCGAACTTGACGCTTTCCTCGTGGAGGTCAGCTGTCACTCGTCCTCGCCAAGCAAGAAGGCAATCTCCTTGAGTCGTTCCAGTGCTGCGCGCTCGTCGCTCGTCGCCAGCTCGCCGGTCACTCGGCTGCGCAAGTCATCCTCGGTGATCCGAAGGTCGCGAAGCAGCTGCTCGCGATCCCTGCGCAGCTGATCGGTCGACACCTTGATCACTTCAACGGTCATCGCTGCCCCCTCCCGGCTCGTCGAACTCCTGCTGACATCATGTGCGGAACCACTGACAGAAACGTACCGCTGTCGTGTCGAACTACCCCTCCGTGGCGAGATGTTATCTTTTCGTTACTGTCCGACGTCCTTGACGGTGGCGGGCGCCGGTTGGGCTCTGATCCTCTGGAGGACCTGGTACGAAGTACGGGGTCCCTGCGAAGTCAAGCGTCGTTCTCACAGGTCGGCGCTCGCTGGCGCCTGCCGACCTACCTAACAATCGCCCCATGGCGTCGGATGTCTCGGTGGACGTCCACCGGGTCAACCGGTCTACATCAAGCCGGGTTCGTCCTCCTCAGAGGGCGCCCAGCCTCCGGCGGTGTCGAAGTTGGCTTCGACTGCGGCATGGAGGGCTTCGAGCCATGGGGTGCGCTGGCGCCAACGCAGGCGTTCGTCGCGCAGTGCCGCATAGATGCCGATGTGGTGGCGGCCGAAGTCCATCCAGCGGGTTGCGAATTTCGGTGCCTCTCGGTGGACGGTGCCGGAGAGCCAATCGACGAGGCGTGGATTGGCTTGGTCGGTGACGGTGAGGTCGGCGAAGCCGAGTTCGGCACGGACTTCCTCGACATGGTCGAGCTGGAGGCGTTCGCTGGGCAGGACGTACTGGTCGTGGGTTTCGAAGATCAGGAAGCCGAGATCCTTCGCGAGCTGGCGGGCGCGGTAGTGAGCTTTTCGACAGATGAGGATGGGCAGCACCGGGTACCGGGGGTGGGAGTTGGCGAGGCCGGCGGCTTTGTGTAGCAGCTGGTAGCTCTCCCAGTGGTTGGGGTAGAGGGTGTGCCGGACGTTCTTGACCTCGATCGGTACAAGGTAGGGGTCGCCAGGCATCTGGGTGCGCGGGTCCATTGTCAGCAGCCAGGCGGCGTTGTCGAGCGGCCCGCCGGGGACGGGCTGTTCGTAGATGGTGGCGACTTCACCGCGTGTGGGCTGCAGGACCCGGTAGCCGTAGGCGGCGGAGGTGAGCAGGGACTGGTGGACGACGGCCTCGCCGCCGGCGCCGATGAGGTTCGGCATGTGCTGGGTGCCGCGGGACCAGCTTTTCCAGCGGGCGATCAGCAGCCGCTTCCGCGCGGCCGCGTCGGAGATCCGGCGTGCCATGCCGCGCTGGACCGGGCTCAGGTGGAAGACGGCGACGTCGCCACCACCGCGGGTGGTGGCGACAAGTTCGTCGACGAGGCCCTCGGCTAGCAGTTCCTTGCGGGCGATGGTGAGTAGGTGCGGGTCGATCGGGTTGTGTCGGTCCTTCCACGAGCGATCGCAGATCCGTGCCTCGAGCTCGACCAGCGGCGCCGCGTGCTGCTCCGCGAGCAGGTCGAGGATCGCTGCGCGGCCGAGCGCGACCCAATCGCCGCGGGAGAGCCTCACCATCGGCGGTTTGCGGTTTCACTACGCGAGGCACCCATATATAGGTATCGGGTCCCCTCCACCGTGCGGCTTGCTCTTCTGGTCAGGAGTCGATGATAGGCAGCATGGCTTGCCCTGTCCGGTGCATTGCTCTGACCTGGCATTTTGAGTATGTCGCGATGCCTCTGAGGTGTGTAGAGGCCCGTGGCTGCCGATTGCAACGATCTGCCGGAGCGGAAGCGAGCTTGCCCGAGGGGGTAGATGCCGTGTGGTGTCACGCGTGGAGCGGGTGCATCCGCGATCCAGCCTCGTCGGCGCTTGCTGAGTGACGAAGCGAGTGACAATCAGGGTGGCAAGCGACGGATGTCCACGGACACTTGGGGATACTGAACGTGCAGGTCAAAGCCCTGTCGTTGAGGTCAACAAGTGACGAATTCCGCTCGTAATGAATAGGTCAGGGGTTCGATTCCCCTAGGCGGCTCCGCAGGTCAGGCCCCATCCGAGAGTCTTCGGGTGGGGCCTGACTCGTCTGGCGGGTGACTAAGTGGGTGGCCGCCGCCGACGAGAAAGTTCCGCAGGTTCAGCCGTTGGGTGGAACAGCAGGCCCGGTGCTCGATGGTCGACTCGCCTCATGTGGCTGCGGGGCGTCGAATGGGTTGCGGAGAAGGTCGCTTCGGCGCGGGAGTCGTGGCGGGCGGGCTGGCTTGGGTTCACCTTCACCGAGACCAGGTCGATCACCGAGGAGCAGGTTCGCGGCCGGGACTCGGTCGTCGAGGCCTTCGCGCGACGCGGTCATCGACCCGACGTCATCGCGGGCGAACACCGGGCCGTGTACCGGACCTTGGCACGGCAGGAGCTGTCGACCAGCCGCTTCCAGTTCGCGGGCTTCATCGCGGGGCTCGTCGTGTTGTTCGCGTTCTGGGTGGGTGTCGGCGAGTACTTCGGCAACCACTCCAACGCGGCCGTGATGATCTTCGCGGGTATGGGTGGCTATGTGCTCGTTGCCGCGCCGATGATGGTGGTCGCCTGGCTGCTGTCGCGCCTGCCGTCGCTCCAGCTTGTCTTCGTGGGCTTGTACTTGGTCGCGGTGACGGTCGCGGCCGGCCTGATCGTCTACGGCGAATTCGCCGGAACAGGGCCGGTGCGTGCGCTTGTCGGCGCCGGCGCCATCCCCGGCGCGCTGGCTTTCGCGGTGGTCGAAGGCGTCCTCACCACCGGGCTTTTGGTGGCCGCCGTGGTCCTCGGCTGGCCGGTCGCCCTGTACGCGCAACGTTATCGGCTGTTGGCGTTTCCCCGCTCGCAGAGCCTGCGCCTGCTGTTCCAGTCCATCGCGATGTCGGCGGCGGACGAGCCGTTCCTGCACCCGGACAACCGGCGGGAGCTCGTCCGGCAGATGGCGAAGCTGGCGGTGATCCTCAAGGTGGCGCTGTGGAAGTCCGTGCGGCCGTCGAACCGGCTGGCGCGTTCGGTCCTGAAGCACCGGTGCGCACTCGCCGCGCAGACGGTCGAGGTGCTAGGGGTCTGGGTCACCCTGCCCGCGAAGACGACCCGCGCCGACTACCAGGAGCGGATGTGCGCGCTCGCGGAGACGCTGATGTCCGGTCGGCTGGACGAGCTCCCGGTCGAGCCCCTCCGCGGCGCCATCAGCTTGCAGACCCGGCTCACCCTGCTGCTCGGCTTCCTGCGGACGGTTCTCATCGGAGTCTTGCCGCTCGGCGCCTTTTACGCGCTCGACCTGTTCGGCGTCTCCCCGCCGAAGGACGTCGCCGGGCCCGTGTGGACGATTCTCTGGGCCTGGCTCCTGGTCGCGTTGCTCAGCGCGCTGGGCGAACTGGGCACCGGACGGACGTTGTTCGACCGCACGCTCGAGCTCTTTTCGCGGATCGCCAAGAAGTGAGACCACCCGGTCGGGGCACCTCAAGACGAGCGAAGGCCCCCAGCTTGTGGCTGAGGGCCTTCGGATGAGCAGGGGGACTTACTTCGGGGCCGTCACCTTGACCACGGTGGACTTCGCTTCGCCGCGGGGGGTTCGGTAGGTGATCTCGTCGCCCGCCTTCGCGCCGACCAGGGCCAAACCCAGCGGGCTGTCCGAGGTGATCGCGTCCGCGTCTTCGCCGGGGACCGTCACCACCTGGAACGTCTCTTCGTCGCCGTCCGAGAACCTGAGGGTCACCACCGTGCCGTCGGGGAGCTGGGAGTTGCCGTAGCCGCCGTGCTCCATCTTCGCCGCGAGGTCCGCGATCTGGCGGTCGAGCCTTGCCGCCGCCTCCGCGCGGTCGATCACGTCCGCCTGGTCCGCCGCGTCGCCGGTGCGCTCCTGCTCGCCGGGTTGCGGCGCGAGAGCGGCCCGTTGCGCGCGCAGGTTCGCGATTTCCTTCTCCAGCTGGCTGCGCGCTGCCGAGCTGAGCCCCTTGTCCCCTGAGATCACCATGCCGCGCATTGTCCGCTGCGCGGACCGGGGTGGCCAATCCGGTTTTTCACCCGGAGGTCATCCACGGGACGTCTGCCCTAGGATTCGGGGCTGCCGTCCAGTCAGAAGGTAACGAGAATCACCGTGAGCGCAGTCCCCGGTCGCAGCGACCGGCTCTCCCCGAACCAGCTGGCCAAGCAGGAGCAGATCGTCGAGGCCGCGCGGATCGTCCTCGCCCGCGACGGGCTCGCCGGGTGCACCGTCCGGGCCATCGCCGACGCCGGCCCGCTCACCAAGAGCGCGATCCACTACTACTTCGCCGACATCGACGTCCTCATCGACCGCGCGATGGCCGCGCACATCACCGCCTTCGCCGCGGGGCTGCGCGAGGTCGCCGAGAAGCACACCGACCCGCGCAAGCGCCTCTTCGCCGTCCTCGAGGAGTACCTGAGCGTCTTCGCCGCCAACCCCAACGCGGCGTTCCTCTGGTTCGAGTACTGGATCGCCGCCGGCCGCGCGCAGCACCCGCAGGCCATCGACGCCATGCTCACGTCGCTCACCGAGCTGCTGGCCGAGCTCCTCGCGCCGCTGGACGTCGACGACCCGCGCGCCCGGGCCCGCGCGCTCCTGTCGTACCTGCTCGGCACGGTCGTCCAGCAGCGGGTGCGCCCTCGGCCGTTTGCCGCGCTGCGCGGCGACATCGAGGCGCTCTGCTTCGCCAACTACGGCTAGCAACGCCCTTTAGATCCGTAGACGTACGGATTGCGCGGTACGTCCGGCTCCGGCCAGGGTCGAGAGACCCCCGAGAGCAGGAGACGCTATGCGCCCACGAACGTGCCTGGCGGCGGCCGCGGCCGCCCTCTTGATGCTCACCACCGGCGGCGTGGCCGGTGCCCAGCCCGCGGGCCCCCAGGTCTACGAGGTGACCGGCACCGGCACGGCCCAGCAACGCACCGAAGTCGCCCGGACCGGCGCCGACATCCTCGACAGCACGAACGGCACGACGACCGTCATCGCCAACCCGGGCGAAGCCGCCCAGCTGCGCGCGCTCGGCTTCGGCGTCAAGGCGCTCGGCGCGGTCAACCGGCCGCGGACCGCGGCGACCGTCGAAGACTTCCCGGCCGGCTACACCGGCTATCACACCTACGCCGAAACGCAGACCGAGCTGCAGAAAGCCGTCGCGAACTACCCGTCGCTGACGAAGCTGGGCAGCGCCGGGACGTCGTACGAGGGCCGCGCGCTTTCGCTGATCAAGATCTCCGACAACGCCGCGACCGACGAGAACGAGCCCGAGGTGCTCTTCACCTGCAACCAGCACGCGCGCGAGCACCTCACGACCGAGATGTGCCTGCACATCGTGCAGCAGCTGACCAGCGGGTACGCCACGAACAGCGCGATCAAGCGGCTCGTCGACAGCACCGAGATCTGGGTCGTCCCGAGCGTCAACCCGGACGGCTCCGAGTACGACATCTCCGGCGGCACGTTCCACAGCTGGCGCAAGAACCGCCAGGGCCCCGGCACCGACACCAACCGCAACTGGGGCTACAAGTGGGGCTGCTGCGGCGGCTCGTCGGGCTCGACGTCCAGCGAGACCTACCGCGGCACGGCGGCTTTCTCCGCGCCCGAGACCCGCGCCGTCTCGAACTGGGTGAACTCCCGCGTGGTCGGCGGCGTCCAGCAGATCAAGACGCACATCGACTTCCACACCTACTCCGAGCTGGTGCTCTGGCCGTTCGGCTACACCTACGACCGGACCGCGCCCGGGCTCACCGCGGCCGAGGCGACGAAGTTCGAGAACCTCGGCCGGCAGATGGCCGCGACCAACGGCTACACGCCGGAACAGTCCAGTGACCTCTACATCACCGACGGCAGCGTCAACGACTGGATGTGGGCGACGCACAAGATCTGGAGCTTCACCTTCGAGATGTACCCGAAGGGCGGCAGCCCCGGCTTCTACCCGCGGGACACCCAGATCGTGCCGCAGACCACGCGCAACGACCAGGCCGTCGACATCCTGATCAACGCGGCTATCACCGGCTGAGCGCAGGGGGGCGGTTTAGGGTCTGGGCATGCCTCAGTTCTCGTTCGAAGGGCGCAGCCCGCAGGTCCACCCGGACGCCTTCATCGCCCCCACCGCCACCCTCATCGGCGACGTCGTCGTCGAGAAGGACGCCTCGATCTGGTACGGCGCCGTGCTGCGCGCGGACTTCGGCAAGATCGTCGTCCGCGAGGGCGCGAACATCCAGGACAACTCGGTCGTGCACGTCAACGTCGGCAAGGTGTGCGAGATCGGCAAGAACGTCACCGTCGGCCACCAGTGCCTGGTGCACGACTGCACGGTCGGCGAGCAGGCGCTGATCGGCAACGGCTCGACCGTCCTGGACGACGCGAAGATCGGCGCGCGGACGCTGGTCGCGGCCGGCGCGACCGTGACGCCGGGGACGGAGGTGCCGTCCGAGGTGGTCGCGATGGGCAGCCCGGCGAAGAAGTTCGTCCCGCTGACGGACTCGGCGCGCCTGTGGGTCGAGCACAACGCGGCGGTCTACCAGGACCTGGCGAAGCGGCACAAGACCGGCGTCGAAGCGCTGGATTGACTCTCCAGTAACTGGAGAGTTTAGCTTCGGGGCATGGCTCCGAAGAAACTCACCCACCAGGTCACGCTCGAACTCAGCGCGGGCAACGCCCCGGTCGTCGACCTCGGCAAGATGCTGGGGCAGACCGGGGTCAACCTCGTCGAGATCAAGAAGGCCTACGACGCGGCGACGGCGGCCCAGCGCGGCGACATCGTGCCGGTGGTCGTCTCGGTGTTCGAGGACCGCTCGTTCGCGCTGCGGCTCAAGACGCCCCCGACGTCGTTCCTCATCAAGAAGGCGCTGGGGGACAAGGGGTCTTCGCGTCCCGGACACGAGGTCGCCGGGAAGATCACCAAGGAGCAGCTGCGCGAGATCGCCGAGCGGAAGCTGCCGGACCTCAACACCTCAGACGTCGACATGGCGATGCGCACGATCGCGGGCACGGCCCGGTCCATGGGCGTCGTGGTCGTCGACTGAGCATACGAAACGAGATCGCATGGGGGCACCGGACGAGAACACGGTGGCGCCACCTTGTCCCGACGGCGCGGAGCTTTCACGTGAAAGCTCCGCGCCCAGGTGGTCGCTTTCACGTGAAAGTGACGGTCCGCAAGAATTCGGCCGGCCGTTCTGCGACCGCACCTCGGGGTGCACCCGCAAGTGGTGTGCCGAACACCGTCGAGCCGCAAGCGCGGTGGACTAAGCTTTCCCGCGCAGCAGCGACTGGCGCCATCGAGGTGGAGCACCACCGGGAAGCGACGACGAGGCCGGCACCGCGCGCCTGGGTGAAGGCCACTCCAGAGCCGGAGTACGCCATGACACACCAGCCGAAACTGAACGCACTCGCCGCCGCCGACCCCGCCATCGCCGGGCTCGTCGAGGACGAGGCGAAGCGCCAGCACGACAAGATCCGCCTGATCGCGTCGGAGAACTACGTCTCGCAGGCCGTGCTCGAGGCGACCGGCACGGTGCTCACGAACAAGTACTCCGAGGGGTACGCGGGCAAGCGCTACTACGAGGGCCAGCAGTTCATCGACCAGGTCGAGCAGCTGGCGATCGAACGGGCGAAGGCGGTGTTCGGCGCCGAGCACGCGAACGTCCAGCCGTATTCCGGGTCTCCGGCGAACCTGGCCGTGTACCTGGCGTTCGCGCAGCCGGGCGACACCGTGCTCGGCATGGCGCTGCCGGACGGCGGCCACCTCACGCACGGCTGGAGCGTCTCCGCGACCGGCAAGTGGTTCACCCCGGTGCGCTACGGCGTCGCGAAGGAGACCGGCCGCGTCGACCTCGACCAGGTTCGCGACCTCGCGCGTCAGCACCGGCCGAAGCTGATCTTCGCCGGTGGTACGGCGATCCCGCGCACGATCGACTTCCCGGCGTTCGCCGAGATCGCGCGCGAGGTGGACGCGGTGCTCGTCGCCGACATCGCGCACATCGCGGGTCTGGTCGCGGGTGGTGCGCACCCGTCGCCGGTCGGGCACGCGCAGGTCATCACGACGACCACGCACAAGACCCTGCGCGGCCCGCGCGGCGCGATGATCCTTTCGGACGCCGAGCACGCGAAGGCCGTCGACAAGGCGGTGTTCCCGGGGCTGCAGGGCGGCCCGCACAACCACACGACGGCGGCGATCGCGGTCGCGCTCGGGGAGGCGCAGCAGCCGTCGTTCAGCGACTACGCGCACACGATCGTCGCGAACGCCCGGGCGCTGGCCGACGCGTTGCTCGCCTGCGGGTACGACCTCGTGTCCGGCGGCACGGACAACCACCTGCTGCTGATCGACCTGACGAACAAGGGCGTGGCGGGCAAGCCGGCCGCGCAGGCCCTCGATCGCGCGGGCATCGAGCTGAACTACAACACGGTGCCGTTCGACCCGCGCAAGCCGTTCGACCCGTCGGGCATCCGCCTCGGGACGTCCGCGATCACGACCCGCGGCCTGCGCCCGGAGCACCAGGTCGAGGTGGCGGCCTGGATCGACCGCACGATCACCGCGGCGGCCGCGTCCGACGAGTCCGCGCTCGACACGATCGCCGCGGAGATCCGCGAGTTCCTGGCGCCGTTCCCGATCCCGGGCTACTCGGCCTGACGCAGGGTTTTCAGCGCTGCCGCGTGGAGTGGTGGCGCGGCGGCGAGGAAACTGCCGGCCGACGGCGTCCACGGGGCGCCGTCGGCGGTGGTGACGACCGCACCGGCTTCGCGGGCGATCAGCGCGGCGCCGGCGAGGTTGGTGGCGTCGGTGCCGTACTGCCAGAAGAAGTCGAGCCGCCCGGCGGCGACGTCGGCGACCTGCCAGGAGGTCGGGCCGAGATTTCGGACGGCGGCGACTTCGCCGAGCACCGCGGTCAGCGACCGCCCGGCGGCCTCGGCCACGCCCGGCTGCCCGGTGACGAACGGCGGCTGGCTGGTCGCCGCTACCGCCGCGTCCAGGTTCTGCTTGCGTGACGGCTCGATCGGCTTTCCGTTCCTGGTGGCGCCGTCGCCCTTCTGGGCCGCGTAGGTCTCGTTCAGGTTCGGTGAATGCAGGACGGCCAGCTCGGGCTCACCGTCGCGGAGCAGCGTGACGGTGACGCAGTACTGCGGCAGGCCTTGGAGGAGCTGAACGGCACCGTCCAGGGCGTCGACGACCCAGACTTCGCCCGCCGGGAGGTCTTCGAACTCGCCGGCCCAGCCGGCTCCGGGTCTTACCTCGGCCAGTGCCGACCGGAGGTTCGCCGCCAAGGGGTCGTCGATGGCGGAGAAGGTTTCGCCGAGCTCTTCGAGGGACGCGGGCGGCCGTTCCGGTGCGCGGACGTCAGCGGCCAGGGTTTCCACGATGTCGATCACGGATGTCAGCATGCACTCAGGATCTGGCCCGGATGGTTCTACCGGGTACTCCAGTGTCCTGAAGTGAGCGAAACTGGACTCCATGGCGTTACTGATGACCGAAATCGAACAGCGCGTTGCCTCGGCTCTGCAGGTCGACGGCCGCGCCGGACCAGGCCGGATCGCCGAGGTCCTCGATCTCTCGCCGCGCACGGTCACCCGGGTCATCGCCCGGCTCCGCGCCGACGGGCGGCTGAAAGTCGTCTGCGTACCCAATCCCGCGCACGGCCTCCGCGGCGCGATGCTCCTGCGAGTCAAGGTCCTCCGCGGCCGCACGCCGGTGATCGCCGACGCCCTGGCCGCCCGCGACGACGTCCTCTTCGTCGACATCCTCGCGGGCGGCGAGGAGATCAGCGCGGTCGCGCTCGGCGGCGTCGACGGCCGGCTCGTGCACGACGCGCTGCCGTCGACCTCCGCGGTCACCGAGCTGCGCGCGCACTCGATCCTGCACGTCTTCTCCGACGCGACGCAGTGGCGAACCGGCCTGCTCACCTCCGACGAGGTCGCGGCGCTGGCTCCGCCGCCGCCCGGCGAGGACGTCACTCTCGACGAGCTCGCCCGGCGCCTCCTGGACCGGCTGACCGCCGATGCCCGGCTCGGTCCCGGTGAGCTGGCCGGAGAAGCGCCGGAGTCGACGGTCCGCCGGAGGATCGAGCGGCTGACCGCGGCCGGTCGCCTACGCACCTACGCGAACATCGACGTCAGGGCGCTGGGCCTGGAAATCGACGCCAACGTCTGGATGACCGTCCCGCCCGGCCGGCTCGACGAGGTCGGGCGAACGCTCGCGACGCACCCGATGGTCCACGGCACCCTCGCCACGACCGGTGTCACGAACCTGATGGCCGCCGTCTGGTGCCGGGACCTCGCGGCCCTCTACGGCTTCGTGACCAGCCTCGATGTCCCTTCCGCCGAGGTGACGGTCGTCGCGAAAGCTGTCAAACGAGGCGCGAGACCGGGCTCACAGAAAATTTGATTGCACCATGCAAGCTCTCTGGGAATACTTGGTCGAGACAAGTAGTTGAGCGGTACAAGCAACTACGCACGAAGGCTGAGGGAGACCCACCATGAGCAACACCACCACGGCGGAAGGAGCAGCCGCTACGAACGGCAAACTGTCCCACCGCCAGATCCTGACCGTCCTGTCCGGGCTGATGCTCGGCATGTTCCTCGCCGCGCTCGACCAGACGATCGTTTCGTCCTCGATGCGCACCATCGCCGACGAGCTCCACGGCCTGAGCCTGCAGGCCTGGGCCACCACGGCGTACCTGATCACCGCGACGCTCTCGACGCCGCTGTACGGCAAGCTGTCCGACCTCTACGGCCGCAAGCCCATGTACCTCACCGCGATCTCGCTCTTCCTGGTCGGCTCGCTGGCCAGCGGCATGGCGACGTCGATGTACGAGCTCGCCGCGTTCCGCGCCTTCCAGGGCCTCGGTGCCGGTGGCCTGATGTCGCTGGCGCTGGCGATCATCACCGACATCACCGCGCCGCGTGAGCGCAGCAAGTACCAGGGCTACTTCATGGCCGTCTTCGGCATCTCGAGCGTGGCCGGGCCGGTCGTCGGCGGGTTCTTCGCCGGCATCGACACCTTCGCCGGCATCACCGGCTGGCGCTGGGTCTTCCTGGTCAACGTCCCGATCGCGCTCGCCGCACTGGTCGTCGTCACCAAGGTGCTGAACCTCCCGCACACCCGCGTGGACCAGAAGGTCGACTACTGGGGTGCCGTCGCGCTGGCCACCGGCCTGGTGCCGCTGCTGATCGTCGCCGAGCAGGGGCGTGAGTGGGGCTGGGGCTCCGCCGCTTCGATCGCCATGTACGTCGTCGGCGGGCTGGGCGTGGCCGCGTTCGTCTGGATCGAACGCCGGATGGGCGACGCCGCCCTGCTGCCGCTGCGGCTGTTCAAGCGGCCGGTGTTCCGGATGTCGACGATCGTCACGGTCGTCCAGGGCGCCGGGATGTTCGGCGCGATGATGTCGCTGCCGCTGTACCTGCAGATCGTCAAGGGTGCGACGCCGACCCAGGCCGGCCTGCAGATGCTGCCGCTGACCCTGGGCATCATGTCCGCGAGCCTGACCAGCGGCCGGCTGATCTCGAAGACCGGGCGCTACAAGATGTTCGCGGTGGCCGGGATCGGCCTGATGGCGGCGGCGCTGTTCGCGCTCTCGACCATCACCGTCGACAGCTCGCTCGCGCTGGTCATGGTCATCGCCTTCGTGATCGGCCTCGGCCTCGGCGCCTCGATGCAGACGCTGGTGCTGGCCGCGACCAACGACGTCCGCCCGCAGGACATCGGCGTCGCCACCTCGGCGGCGACCTTCTTCCGCCAGATCGGCGGCACGGCGGGCACCGCGGTGTTCCTGTCCATCCTGTTCGGCACGGTCGGCGACCGGATCGCGAACGCCATCCGCTCGGCGATGACCAGCCCGGCCTACGTGTCGGCGCTGGCCCAGAACCCCGCGTTCGCGCAGCAGATGAAGAGCGGCGCGCTGGACGTCAACGACACGTCGTTCCTGTCCACGCTCGACCCGACGCTGGCCCGGCCGATCCTGCAGGGCTTCGCCGAGTCGATGAGCACGGTGTTCCTGGTCGGCGGGATCGTGCTGACCGTCGGGTTCGCCCTGGTGTGGTTCCTCAAGGAGAAGCCGCTCTCGGACAAGTCGGCGATGGAGCAGCGCGCGGAGGCCGAGGCGGACGCCCCGGCGCTCGCCCTGGCGCACTGACCGCGTGAAAAAGGCCCCCTCGGGAATCCCGAGGGGGCCTTTTCGCGTGCGGGCTAGTGGGCCGCGCCGCCGTTGGCCTCTTCCTTGGCCAGGCGGTCGGTCTCGCGCTCGTAGGAGCGGGCGATCTCGGCCTCGGCCTCGGTGCGGCCGACCCAGGACGAGCCTTCGACGCTCTTGCCGGGCTCGAGGTCCTTGTAGACCTCGAAGAAGTGCTGGATCTCCAGCTTGTGGAACTCGTTCAGGTGGTGGATGTCGCGCAGGTGCTCGAGGCGCGGGTCGTTCGTCGGGACCGCGAGGACCTTGTCGTCCGGGCCCTTCTCGTCGGTCATCCGGAACATGCCGATCGCGCGGCAGCGGATCAGGCAGCCCGGGAACGTCGGCTCCTGCACGAGGACCAGCACGTCCAGCGGGTCGCCGTCCTGGCCGAGGGTGTCGTCGATGAAGCCGTAGTCGGCCGGGTACTGCGTGGCCGTGAACAGGGTCCGGTCCAGCTTGATCCGGCCGGTCTTGTGGTCGACCTCGTACTTGTTGCGCTCCCCTTTGGGGATTTCGATCGTGACGTCGAACTCCACGCCTGTCCTCACTGCTTCTTCATAGGTCCCGGCATGCCACGCGTCGCGGGCGGCAACCTTCATGACTGTCTTGACGTCTCCTAGTGTGGACTACGCCCTGCGTCGGGGTCGCATCGATGTCGGCCCCGGGGCATGTGAGCTTGGCCCCTTCCGGGGCAGGTGAGAAGGAGTGGTGGGTGCCGGAAAACGACCAGCCGATGTGGCCGTCGTCGGACGAAGACGGCTCGTCGTCCGGTGCGCGGGAGACCACGCCGATGGCGCTGCCCGACCCGCCGGCGAGCCCTCCCGACGGGCCCGGCGTGCCCAAGGTCACAAGCAGTGAAGCGCCGAAGGGATCGTGGTTCGCGCCGAACGTCGCGCCCGAACTGATCCCGGGCCTGAACGTGCCCACCGAGGAGCCGCCGCCCCCCCCGCCGCCCGCGAAGCAGGACCTCGCCGACCGGCTCGGGTCCCGCGAGCCGAAGCCGGAGCCGAAGCCCGAACCGGCCGAGGCCGCGCCGGTCGCGGAGAGCACCCAGTTCATCGAGGTCAAGCAGGCCGAGAGCACGCAGTACATCCAGGCCGAGCCGAAGCCCGCGGACACCCAGCAGATGGCGCCGCGGACGCCGATCGTGCCGGTGGAGCGCAACGTCTGGCCCGGTGCGCAGCCGGAACGGTCCGACGAGCCCCGGTCCGACAAGCCCGAAGCGCAGCCGTGGCGCGAAGAGCTCCAGCTCTGGCGCGAGGAGCAGCAGCGCCGCGAAGAGCAGCTGACCCAACGCCGTCAGGAGCCGCAGCCGCCGCAACAGCCGCAACAGCGCGCCGAAGCGCCCTGGGCACAGCGCATCGACGTCCCGGAACGCACCGCCGAGCCGGCCGAACGGCGTCCCGGCCTGCCGCCGGAGCCGCCGCGCGGGATCGTCCCGTCGGCGTCCGCCGGGTCGCTGGCCCGGCCGATGCGGATCGAGCCGGACGGGCAGCGGTTCGACGCCGAGGCGACCGTCGGGATCGAGCGGCCGACCCAGTTCCCCGGCGCCTTCCAGCAGCAGCCCCAGCCGCGCAACGAGCCCCCCGCGGAGCCACCGCCGCCGCCCCCGGCCGAGCCCGCGGCCGCCGAGGAACCGCCGAAGAAGCGCCGCAAGGGCAAGATCATCGCCATCGTCGCGGTCGTCGTGCTGCTGCTGGCCGGCGGCGGGGTCGCCGCCGCGATGCCGAAGGTGTCGAACCGGCTCGGCCTGCCGTGGGCACCGAACGCGCCGAAGGGCGACAGCCCGGACCCGGTCGCGGCCACGCGCCAGCTGCAGGGGCCGGACACAGCCGGGCAGGCGCCGACCGCGAACGGCGTCAAGTCCGTGCTGTCCGGCCCGGCCGGCAACAGCGCGCTCGGCCAGCTCAACGGCAGCGTCGTCGACCCGGTGACCGGCACGACGCTGTGGGACCACAGCGCCGGGACGGCGGTGACCCCCGCGTCGACGACGAAGGTGCTCACGACGGCGGCCGCGCTGCTGTCCATGGACCCGAACACGCGGCTGTCGACGAAGATCGTCCAGGGCGCCGACCCGGGCACGGTGATCCTGGTCGGCGGCGGTGACGTCACCCTGACCTCGCTGCCGCTGGGCACCGAGTCGCCGCTGTACCCGGGCGCCGCGCACGTCGACGACCTGGTCGCGCAGGTGAAGAAGGCCAACCCGAACGTCAAGAAGGTGCAGGTCGACCTCAGCCTGTTCAAGGGCGCGACGACCGCGCCGGGCTGGGCCGCGGGCGACGCGCCGTCGACGTTCGCCACCCAGATCGGCTCGGTGATGGCCGACGCCGGGCGCCAGGACCCGAAGAACAACAACTCCCAGCGCGTGCCCAACGCGGGCAGCGCGCTGGCGGGAACGATCGCGTCGAAGCTCAGCGCGTCGGCGGGCGGCCAGGCGGCCGCGCCGAAGGACGCGAAGGTGCTCGCCGAGGTCAAGTCGGCCCCGCTGACCGAGCTGGTGTCCGACACGATGGAGCTGTCCGACGACGTCCTCGCCGAGGCCCTCGCCCGGCAGGTCGCGCTGGCGACCGGCCAGGAGGCGACCTTCGCGGGCGGCGCCGCGGCGACCATCAAGGTGCTCAAGGACCACGGGTTCGACACCGCCGGCGTCAAGCTGTCCGACGGCAGCGGCATCTCGACCGAGAACAAGATCCCGGCGAAGCTGCTGACCCAGCTGATGGCGGCCGCGGCGGCCCCGGACGGCAAGAACCCGAACACCGGCAAGCTGCGCGCGATGCTGGCCGGCCTGCCGGTGGCGGGCGGCTCGGGCACCCTCGCGGACAAGCGGTTCGAGACGCCGGCGTCGCAGGCCGGCCGCGGCTGGGTGCGGGCCAAGACGGGCACGCTGACCGGCGTCAACACCCTCGCCGGGCTGGTCCTGGACCAGGACGGGCGGGTGCTGGTGTTCGCGTTCATGTCCAACGGCTCGGACCAGCAACCGGGCCGGGACGCGATCGACGCCCTCGCGACGAGCCTCCGCAAGTGCGGGTGCTCGTAGAACCGTACGAAGATCGTGGCCGGAAACCGACCTGGGCCAGGTAGCGTCGGAAGGGTGAGTCAGGAAACCGAGACCCGGCCCATGGTCGACTGGGCGCTCGCCGCGCAGACGGGCGCGCTGCTCGTGCGCGGCGGCCCGCAGGTTCCGAGAGAAGAGGCCGAGGCGGCCGTCACCGATCTGCGCGAGCTGACCATCACGGCCGAAGGCCACGTCCGCGAGCTGACGAACCTCGGCCTCGACCTGCCGCTGCTGCCCGGCGAGGTCGTCGACCGCCCCGGCTGGGTGCGCTCGGCCGCCGGCGGGCTGGACGCGCTCACCGGGCGCGCGCTGCCGCGGCAGGGCGGGCCGTTCGGGCCGATCCTGGCCGGCGGCGCCGGCGTGCAGACCGGGCTGGTGCTCGCCTTCCTGGCCAGCCGCGTGCTCGGCCAGTACGACCCGTTCGGCGGGCCGGACAAGGCCGGTCAGCTGCTGCTCGTCGCGCCGAACGTCGTCGCCGCCGAGCGGGCGATGGACGTACCCGGGCGCGACTTCCGGCTGTGGGTCTGCCTGCACGAATGCACCCACCGCCTCCAGTTCACCGCGGTCCGGTGGCTGCGCGACTACTTCGCCGACGAGGTCGAGCGGCTCGTCGCCGGGCTCGCGGGCGCCGGCTCCGACAGCCTCGCCGACCTCGTCGGACGGCTGCCCGAGGCGATCAAGCAGGGGCCGAAGCTGAACCTCGCCGAGCTGCTCCAGTCGCCGAAGGAACGCGCGGTCTTCGACCGGCTGCTGGCGCTTTCGACGCTCCTAGAGGGCCACGCCGACTTCGTGATGGACGCCGTCGGCCCACAGGTCGTCCCGAGCGTCGACACGATCCGCGCGCGGTTCACGGCCCGGCGCAAGGGCGGCGGCGTCTTCGACCGGCTGCTGCGCGCGCTGCTCGGCGTCGACGCGAAGATCCGTCAGTACGAAGAAGGCGCGAAGTTCACGAAGCACGTCGTGGACGCCGTCGGCATGGAAGGCTTCAACGCCGTGTGGCGCTCGCCGAACACCCTGCCTTCGCGCGCCGAGATCGCCGACCCGGCCGCGTGGGTCCGGCGCCTGCACGGATGACGGACAAGGCGGTCGCGGCCGTCCGCCGGGCCGTCCGCACGTTCCTGGACGCCGTCGAAGCCCCGCCCGAAATCTGCGTCGGGGTCTCCGGTGGCGCCGACTCCCTCGCGCTGTGCGAAGCCGCCGCGTACGTCGGGCACCACCGCGGCCACCGCGTCCGCGCGCTGGTCGTGGACCACGGCCTGCAGGAGGGCTCGGCGAAGATCGCGCTCGACGCGGCCGCCGCGGCGAAGTCGCTCGGCGCCGACGAAGCCGAAGTGCGCCGGACCGACGTCACCGGGCCCGGCGGCCCGGAAGCCGCCGCGCGCAAGGCCCGCTACCGCGCCCTGGCCGGCCACGACCTCGTCCTGCTCGGCCACACCCTCGACGACCAGGCCGAGACGGTCCTGCTGGGCCTCGGCCGCGGCTCCGGCCCGCGCAGCATGGCCGGGATGCGCCCGCACGACCCGCCGTGGGGCCGCCCGCTGCTCGCCGTCCCGCGCGCGACCACCCGGGCCGCCTGCGCCGAGCTCGGCGTCGAGCCCTGGGAGGACCCGCACAATGCCGAAGCGCGCTTCACCCGCGTCCGGTTGCGCACCGAAGTCCTGCCGTTGCTGGAAGACGTCCTCAACGGCGGAGTGGCCGGCGCACTCGCCCGCACGGCCGCGCAGCTGCGTGAGGACAGTGAGGCACTGGACACAATGGCGGACATGATCTTCACCCGCGCGGGCGGCCCCGAAGGGCTGGATGCCGGCGTCCTCGCGGCCGAGCCCTCGGCGATCCGGCGGCGGGTTATCCGCAGGTGGCTGCTGCAATCGGGTGTGCGCGAGCTCACCGACGCGCACCTCCGCGCGGTCGACGGCCTCGTCGCCCGGTGGCGTGGTCAGGGTGGTGTCTGGTTGCCCGGCAACTTGGAGGCGCGGCGGGCGCATGGCAGGCTCTGCGTCACCTCCCAACCCACCACCTGAGGAGAATGACCCGTGTACGAGGGCGAAATCGCCTCCGTGCTCGTCACCGAGCAGCAGATCAAGGACAAGATCACGGAGCTGTCGGCGCAGATCGCCGCCGACTATCCGGCCAACGGGCAGGGTGAACTCCTGCTGGTGGGTGTCCTGAAGGGCGCGGTCATGTTCATGACCGACTTCGCCCGCGCGCTGCCGCTGCCGACGCAGCTGGAATTCATGGCCGTCTCCTCGTACGGCTCGGCGACGTCGTCGTCCGGTGTCGTGCGGATCCTCAAGGACCTCGACCGCGACATCGCGGGCCGGGACGTGCTGATCGTCGAGGACATCGTCGACTCCGGCCTCACGCTGTCGTGGCTGCTGAAGAACCTCGCGAGCCGGAACCCGGCGTCGCTCGAGGTCGTGTCGCTGCTGCGCAAGCCGGAGGCGGTCAAGGTGGACGTCCCGGTGAAGTACATCGGCTTCGACATCCCGAACGAGTTCGTCGTCGGCTACGGCCTGGACTACGCCGAGCGCTACCGGGACCTGCCGTACATCGGGACGCTGGACCCGAAGGTGTACACGGCGTAGTTCGCCGACCGTTCACCGCAACTACCGGATTTTCGGAACCCCGCGGTCCGAGATTGCGTCATACGCTCTGATCACGTGCGTTAACCTATGCGAAGACCATTCGTGCCCGCGGTGACCGGGTCGGGGGAACGGGAGAGAGCTCAGATGGGGAACAGCAGCGCTGCCGACGCGAACGCCTTCAAGGCCGCGGCCGCGGCGGGTCAGGTCGGGATCGACCCCGACGCCGCGCAGACCGTGCTGAACAAGATCCGCACCGGCAAGGACGCGGTCGAGGCCCTGCTCAGCGGCGCGGGCACGCTCGCGCAGCCGCCGAAACTCGGGGACAACCCGGTCGGCAACGCGATGGCGGCCAAGTTCGTGCAGCGCGCCGACGGCGGGAACGACTCCTACGCCGCCGCGCTGCAGAACCTGCTCGACCAGTACACCGCCGCCGAGGAGGGCATCGTCACGGCGATGTCCCGGTACCACGAGATCGACCAGGCCGCGGCCGACCCGTTCCGCAACGCCTGAGCCCAGAGGGGGATTTCGAGTCATGGCTCCGAACCACAGCGACCAGCCGGCGACGACGGACCCGGGTTCGCTCGTCCCGCTCGGTGACAACGCGTCCTCGCAGAACATCGTCGACAACGCCCGCGGCAGCGCCGGCGGCTTCGACATGGGCAGCGACCGCGCGATCGCCAACCCGCCGAACTGGAACGCGCAGGCCAGCCAGCAGCTGTACAACGGCGCGGTCAACAACAACGACCCCGGCACGGCCGAGGCGACCGGGCACGCCTGGTCCCACCACGGCTCCGAGCTGAAGCAGGCGTCCGACCACCTGTACAACGCGATCTCCGAGCTGGGCAACGCCTGGGTCGGCCGCGGTGCCGCGGGTGCGCAGGGCGCGCTGGTGGCCATCGCGAACTCCGGTTCGCAGGCCTCCGACGCCGCGCACACGATGTCCGACCGGCTCGCCCGGCAGGCCGCGGCGGCCGCCGAGGTCAAGAAGATGCCGGCTCCGAAGGACTACGACCCCAAGCAGTCCATGGCGGCCGCGCTGGCCGGCGGCCCGGCGGCGCTGATCGCCGACCAGAAGGCGCAGGCGGACGCGGCCAACGACGTCAAGGCGCAGCAGGTCGCGTTCTTCAACGCCTACACCAAGGCCATGAGCGAGGTCGACAGCTCGACCCCGAGCTTCGGCCCGGAGTCGCTCGGAATGAAGCCGACCGGTTCGCACAACTCCGTGTCGTTCGGCGGCATCGGCTCCGTCGGCAGCACCGGCCCGGTCCAGGGCCTGTCCGGCGCGGGCGGCGCGGTGTTCGCCTCGAACGGCGCGGGCTTCGGCGGCCACGGCGGCGCGTTCGACGCGCAGCACGCGGGCGTCGTCGGCCCGAACGGCGTCCACGGCGCCGGCGGCTTCGGCCACGACGCGGCGGCGCTCGGCAGCGACGGCGGCGTGGGCGGCACGGCCGCGGGTACGGGCACGGGCACGAGCACCGGCGCGGGCCACGTCACCACGGGTGCCGGGCAGCCGGGCGGCGGCAGCCCGCTGAGCAAGATCGGCATGGGCCTCGGCATCGGCGGTGCCGCGGGCGGCCTCGGCGCGCTGGCTTCCCGCGCGCTGGGCAAGGGCGGCAAGTCGGGCGCGAAGGCGAACGACACGTCGCTGGCCTCGGCCGAGGGCCAGAGCGCCGCGTCGGCCCAGGCGCCGCAGCAGGGTCTCGTCTCGTCGGCGGGCACCATCGGCGGGCAGACCCCGCCGCCGATGAACCCGGGCATGGGCGGCATGGCCCCGCACGGCGCCCAGGGCGAGCAGGACGAGGAGCACACGCACGCGTCGTTCCTCATCGAGGCCGACCCGGACGCGGCTTTCGGCGCCGACCAGGCGACCCCGCCGCCGGTGATCGGTGCGTGGTCCGAGGACGACGAAGACCGCTGATCCTTTCCGGGCCGGGCACGCCGACCGCGTGCCCGGCCCGTTTTCTCTTGGGGGTGGCTCGATGCCGAACGCTGAGCTGCTCACCCCGGTCGAGGTGGACTTCCTGTGGGAGTCCGCCGGGCTGGGCGAGCTGCCGTACCCGCTGCGCGTCCGTTCGCACGGGGAGACCGTGGACGAGCGGTCGCTGTTGCGCCGGCGCACGTTGGAGGGGCTGGTCGCACGCGGGCTGGCCGACGGCCGCGGCCGGCCGGAACCGCACGTCGAGGACTACTTCGGCGTGCTGGCGCAGGCCGAGCTGAGCCTGGACGCGGTCCAGCTGATCGCCCCGGACGCCGAGCCGCTGCTGGCGATCGCCGGCGTGCTGGGCGGGCAGGGGCTGCTGGCCGTCCAGGACACGCGGGGCCTGCACCTGCAGCCGTGCCCGGTGGACGGGCTGGCCAGCGCGATCGTCTCCCTGCTCCCGGGCGCCCCGCGCGGTTCGGAGAAGTCGGTCACGGTCCCGCTGGAGCAGCTGGTCGGCGCGCACGGGGTCGACTTCCTGTCCCGCCGCGGCAACGGCGACGAGCGCGCGTCGGCCGACGAGGACCGCAAGGCGCTGGCGAAGCTGCACGCCCAGCCGCGGCTGCGCGGCGGCCAGATCGCGGCCAACGCGCGTTCACGCGTGGGCGGCCGCACCCGGACACCGGTGCTGAGCTGGTTCGACACGGAGACGGGCCGCTACTTCACCCAGGCAACCCGCGGCCGCGACGGCCGAGACTGGATCACCATCGCCCCCGCCGACGCGGCGACGTTGCGCCACCGGTTGGGCGAGATGCTGGCGGGAGCCGCGCAGACGAGCACGGTCTGACGGCCGCTTCGGCGCTTCTGCCAAGATCGGGCTCCGGCTTTCTCCGAGCGTGCGTGATCCGGCGATCACTTTTTGTCGGTACCGCGGGCTACGCTGAGCAAGAGTCCGATCCGGGAGAGTAGTGATGCAAGAGTTCTTCTCGCCGCTCGTGTTCGACTTCATGTGGGAGTCGGCGCAGGTAGGGGAGCTGCCGTACCCGTTGCTGGTCCGGTCGCACGGCGCGACCGAAGACGAGCGCGTCTCGCTGCGCCACCGCGTCGACGCCGAGCTGAAGGCCCGCGGCATCCGCGATCCGCGCGGCCGGCTCGCGCCGCCGATCGAGGACGCCCTGCAGCTGCTGGCCTTCGCCCCGCTGACCATCGACGCCCTGCACATCCCGCGGTTCGAGGCGCCCACCGTCGGCGTGCTCGCGGCGGCCGACGACACCCTCGGTGTCCTCGTGGTCCAGGACGCCGACGGCATCTGGCTGCGGGACATCCCACCGGACGGCCTGGTCTCCGCTGTCGTCGGCGTGCTCCCGGCCGGGCCGCGCGGGAGCGAGGCGTCGGTCACACTTCCGCTGGACGACGCCCTGCGCACCGCGCCGATCCGGGTGCCCGTCTCCCTCCCGGCCAACCCGGGCGAAGACCGCGGGAAGGCGCGCCGGACGCCGCTGAGCGAACGCGTCACGGCCGACCCGCGGGAGGCGTACGGCCGGATCTCCGGGCAGCCGCGGCAGTGCGGCGGTCAGCTGGCAGCGAACAGCCGTTCGCAGGTCGGGGCCAAGCAACGGTCCCGGGTGCTGGCCTGGTTCGACACCGCGACCGGGCGCTACCTCAGCCTCTCCCGCGCAGGTACGGACGGCCGCGAGTGGGTCACGGTCGCCCCGGCCGACCCGGCGACGCTGCGGACCCGGCTGGGCGAGATGGTGAGCAGTGTGTCGGACGGCACGCGTTAGCGTGACCTCCGAGGACGCCGGCCGGGAACCCGGGCGCGGTATCGCCCGTTGACCTGCGAGAGGCTCACAGGGGATGAACGCGGCGGCGGACGGTACCCTGATGGGACGGGTGTCCAGGCACCGGGTTGTCAACATCGTGATGGCGGGTATCACAGGAGCCGCCCAACCAGGGAGGGTCGAGGCCACCAGGGCCGAGTCGTATGAACCGGAAGAGCGTGCTCAGGAACCCACTGCTGTGGATCGTCGCGGGGTTGCTGGCGTTGTTCGCGTACAACACGATCTTCGACAGTGATCGTGGGTACACCCAGGCACCCATCTCGGTGGCGAACTCCCAGATCTCCTCGAACAACGTCAAGGAAGCCAGCCTCGAGGACAAGGAACAGCAGCTCAAACTGCTGCTGAACAAGCCTGTCGACGTCGATGGCCAGCAGGTCACCCAGATCATTTCGCAGTACCCTTCGGACGCCACCCGCCCGATCTACGACTCGTTGATCGCGGCGAAGAACGGCGGCCAGCCGATCAAGTTCACCACCAAGGTGACCCAGCAGGGCGTGCTGACGCAGATCCTCATCTTCGCCATCCCGCTGGCCCTCGTCCTGGGCCTGCTGATGTGGATGATGAACAACGCCCAGGGTGGCGGGAACCGCGTCCTCAACTTCGGCAAGTCCAAGGCCAAGCAGCTGAACAAGGACATGCCCAAGACGACCTTCGGGGACGTCGCGGGTGCCGACGAGGCCGTTGAAGAGCTGTATGAGATCAAAGACTTCCTGCAGAACCCGGCGCGCTACCAGGCGCTCGGCGCGAAGATCCCGAAGGGCGTGCTGCTCTACGGGCCGCCGGGTACCGGTAAGACGCTGCTCGCGCGAGCCGTCGCCGGCGAAGCGGGCGTGCCGTTCTACACGATCTCCGGCTCGGACTTCGTCGAGATGTTCGTCGGTGTCGGTGCGTCTCGGGTGCGTGACCTGTTCGAGCAGGCCAAGCAGAACGCGCCGTGCATCATCTTCGTCGACGAGATCGACGCGGTCGGCCGCCAGCGCGGCGCCGGCCTCGGCGGCGGTCACGACGAGCGCGAGCAGACCCTGAACCAGCTGCTCGTCGAGATGGACGGCTTCGACGCCCGCGGCGGGATCATCCTGATCGCGGCCACGAACCGGCCCGACATCCTCGACCCGGCGCTGCTGCGCCCCGGCCGGTTCGACCGGCAGATCCCGGTGTCCGCGCCCGACCTGCGCGGCCGCAAGGCGATCCTCGAGGTGCACGCCAAGGGCAAGCCGATCGCGCAGGGCACGGACCTGACCAGCCTGGCCAAGCGGACCGTCGGCATGTCCGGTGCGGACCTGGCGAACGTCCTGAACGAGGCCGCGCTGCTCACCGCCCGCCAGAACGGGCACGTGATCACCGACGTCGCGCTGGAAGAGTCGGTCGACCGCGTCGTCGGCGGCCCCGCCCGCAAGAGCCGGATCATCTCCGAGAAGGAGAAGAAGATCACGGCCTACCACGAGGGCGGGCACGCGCTCGCCGCGTGGGCGATGCCGGACATCGAGCCGGTCTACAAGCTGACGATCCTGCCGCGCGGCCGCACGGGCGGGCACGCGCTGCTCGTCCCCGAGGACGACAAGGACCTGATGACCCGCTCCGAGATGATCGGGCGGCTGGTCTTCGCGATGGGTGGCCGCACGGCGGAGGAGCTCGTCTTCCACGAGCCCACCACCGGCGCGTCCTCCGACATCGAGCAGGCGACGAAGATCGCCCGCGCGATGGTCACCGAGTACGGCATGAGCGCCCGGCTCGGCGCGGTCAAGTACGGCCAGGAGCAGGGTGACCCGTTCCTCGGCCGCTCGGCCGGCCGGCAGGCGGACTACTCGCTGGAAGTGGCGCACGAGATCGACGAGGAGGTGCGCAAGCTCATCGAGACGGCGCACACCGAGGCGTGGCACGTGCTCAACACCTACCGCGACGTGCTCGACGAGCTGGTCATCGAGCTCCTGGAGAAGGAGACGCTGACCCGCAAGGACCTGGAGCGGATCTTCGCGACGGTCGAGAAGCGCCCGCACATCACCGTGTTCAACGAGTTCGGTGAGCGGACGCCGTCGGACAAGCCGCCGATCAAGACCCCGGGCGAGCTGGCGATGGAGCGCGGCGAGCCGTGGCCCCCGCCGGAGAAGGAGAAGCCGGTCCTGAAGCCGGAGCCGACCCCGGTCGGCACCGCCCAGGGCGCGGGCGACCTCCCGGGCGGCCCGCCGTACCCGGCGCCGGCCGACCCGAACGCCAACCCGTACGCCCCGCCGCAGCCGGGCGCCTACCCGAACGGCGGCCGTCCGTACGGCGGCTCGAACGGTGGCCCCAACGGGACGTCGCACTGGCCGCAGACCTACGGCGGCCAGCAGCCGGGCAGCTACCCGCCCGGCCAGAGCGGCCCCCCGAACTACGGTGCCCCTCCGGGCTGGACGCCCGCGACCTCGCCGGGCGGTCAGCCGGGTCAGTCGTGGCGGCCCGGTGGTGAAGAACGCCCTCGTGAGCACGGCTGGTTCGCCGATCAGGCGGGCAACCAGCAGAACGAGGGAGAACGTCGTGACGTGGATGGACCAGACAAGCCGCAGTGACGCCGACCGCCCGGTCTTCGACCAGGACCGGGCGGAGAAGGCGATCCGCGAGCTTCTGCTGGCGTGCGGCGAAGACCCGGAGCGGGACGGTCTCAAGGAGACCCCCGCCCGGGTGGCCCGCGCGTACCACGAGATGTTCGCGGGCTTGTACACCGAGCCGGACTCGGTGCTGGACCGGACTTTCGACGAGTCGCACGAAGAACTCGTGCTGGTCACGGACATCCCGATGTTCAGCCAGTGTGAGCACCACCTGGTGCCCTTCCACGGCGTCGCGCACGTCGGGTACATCCCGAACGCCGCCGGGAAGGTGACCGGGCTGTCCAAACTGGCCCGGCTCGTCGACCTCTACGCCAAGCGCCCGCAGGTCCAGGAGCGCCTGACCTCGCAGGTCGCCGACGCGATCGTGCGGAAGCTCGAACCGCGCGGAGTCATCGTCGTGATCGAGGCCGAGCACCTCTGCATGGCCATGCGCGGTATCCGGAAGCCCGGTGCGCGCACGACCACCTCCGCCGTGCGCGGGCAACTGAAGAACTCGCCGTCGTCGCGGGCGGAGGCGCTCGACCTGATCAAGGCGCGCCGGTGAGCGTAGGGCTTCCCGCTCCCGGCCGGTGCGTCGTGATGGGCGTGCTGAACGTGACGCCCGATTCCTTTTCGGACGGTGGCCGCTACCTCGGGCTCGAGCAGGCACTGGAGCACGCGCGCGAGATGTGGGCGCGTGGGGCCGACCTGATCGACGTCGGCGGCGAGTCGACGCGGCCCGGGGCGGCCCGGGTGGACGCCGAGACCGAGCTGCGGCGCATCCTGCCGGTCATCCGCACGCTCGCCGGCGAAGGGATGGCGCTGTCGGTCGACACGACCCGCGCGGCCGTCGCCGCCGCGGCGCTCGAGGCCGGGGCGCACATCGTCAACGACGTCTCGGGCGGGCTGGCCGATCCGGACATGGCGCGCGTCGCCGCGGACAGCGGGGTGCCGTGGGTGCTGATGCACTGGCGCGGGCACAGCCAGGACATGCAGGCGCTGGCGTCCTACCAGGACGTCGTCGCCGACGTGCGGGCCGAGCTGCTGTCCCGAGTGGACGAAGCGCTCGCCGCGGGGGTCGCCGAAAGCGCGATCGTGCTGGATCCCGGGCTGGGTTTCGCGAAGAACGCCGAGCACGACTGGGCGTTGCTGCGCGGGCTGGACTCGTTGCTGTCGTTGGGTTTCCCGGTGCTCGTGGGGGCGTCGCGCAAGCGGTTTCTCGGCCGGCTGCTGTCCGAAAAGGACGGCACGCCGCGGCCGCCGGACGGCCGTGAGGACGCCACCGCCGCCATTTCCGCGCTCGCCGCGGCCGCGGGGGCGTGGGGCGTACGGGTGCACGAGGTCGGGGCGTCGCTGGACGCGGTCGCCGTGGCCGCCGCTTGGTGGAAGGGTTCCCCGGATGTCTGACCGGATCACGCTGACCGGCCTGCGCGTGTTCGGCCGCCACGGCGTGTTCGAGCACGAGAAGCGCGACGGGCAGGAGTTCGTCGTCGACGTCACGGTGTGGCTGGACCTCGGGCCGGCCGCCGCGTCGGACGACCTGACGAAGACGCTGCACTACGGCGAGCTGGCCGAGCTGGCGGCGGGGATCGTCGCGGGCGAGCCGTACGACCTGATCGAGAGCGTCGCGGGCAAGATCGCCGACGAGGTCATGCGCGACGAGCGGCTGGGCGCGGTCGAGGTGACGGTGCACAAGCCATCGGCGCCGATCCCGCTGACGTTCGACGACGTCGCGGTGACGGTCCGGCGCGATCGGTGAGCCGCGCGGTGCTGTCGCTGGGCTCGAACCTCGGCGACCGGCTCGGCTTCCTGAAGCTGGCGCTCGACGCGGTGCGGCCGGCGCTGGTCGCGGTATCGAGCGTGTACGAGACGAAGGCGTGGGGCGTCGAGGACCAGCCGGACTTCCTGAACGCGGTGTGCGTGGTCGACGACCCGGCGCGCGACCACTGGGCGTGGCTGCGCACGGGCCAGGCGGCCGAGCAGGCGGCGGGCCGGGTCCGCGAGCTGCGCTGGGGGCCGCGGACACTGGACGTCGACGTGGTCACGGTGGACGGCGTCGAGTCGGCCGACCCGGAGCTGCTGCTGCCGCACCCGGGAACGCCGGACCGCGCGAGCGTGCTGGTGCCGTGGGCGGAGATCGAGCCGGCGGCGGTGCTCCCGGGCCACGGCCCGATCGCTCAGCTGCTGGCCGCCCGCCCGGCGGACGAGGTGGCGACGGTCCGCCGGACGGACCTCGAACTGCGCTAAAGCTCCCCACCGCCCCGAGGCGGGCGGTCGATCACCGGGCAGCGGGCGGCCGCCCGCCGCCAACGGCCGGACCCGGCGTGGAGGCGAACCTCGGCCGGCTCTCCTGACTGACCAAGTGCCACCCCGACAGGTAGGCCGGCCAGCCAAGTGCGGCGACGGGTGCGCGGGCGCCTGACCGGCTGGCCAACTGCCTCCCGCTGCAGTGCCGGAGCCTGTGGACAACTCCGGACCCTGTGGACAACCCGACTGCGTGGAACCGGAATCGTCGGTCCTCGCGAGTAACGTTGAAACCGGGGGTCCCCCGAGCGGCCGGGGGGGGGCGGAAAGATGGCCTATCGGTGAGCCGGACGTGGCCGTTACCGATCACGCCCGGCCCGTCGCCGAGTTGTCGTTCCCGTGCGGTCAGCCGCGCAGGGCTTCGATCATGTAGCGGACCGCCGGCTGGGCCGTCGGGACCGGGGGCCAGCCGTTGATCGTCGCCAGCAGCTGCCAGTACCTCTCCGCGCGCGGGTCGCCGCTCGTCTCGAACCGGTCCGCCATCTCGCGGCGGAACACCGGGGACGCCGGGTCCTGGTCCGGCCGGGCCGTCGCCGCCGCGATCTCGGCCGCAAGCGTTTGCCCCGCCTCCGACGTCGGCGAATCTCCTGCCGCCACCGCCGCTTCGGCGCGGGAGACCCAGCCCGGCCAGTTGGTCTGCCAGGCCGAGGACGGCTGCTCGAAGTCGCCGTCGCGGATCTGCTGGGCCTGCGTCTCGCTCATGCCGCGGATCAACGCCCGGAACGAAGGATCCTGGACGAGCTCGGCGAACTCGATCCACGCCTCCAGCTGCTCCGGCGACGGGTCGTCCGGCAGCTCCGGCTTGCCCGCGCGCATGCGCTCGTAGAACCCCTGGTCGATCTCGAGCCCGGACACCATCTCGTCCCAGAACTCGTCCACCAGCCGCTTGCGCTCCTCGTCCGACATCGACGCGAGACGGTTCATCAGTTTCACTTCCTCCAGCTCGGAATCACGCTTGGCCACCGCGCGCAGCACCGCCCGGCGCAGCCGCAGGCGCCGGATCTGCTCGTCCAGCGCCTCGACGTGCCGGGTCGCCAGCTCGCCGACCGTCGCCGACCGCGCCAAAGCAGCCGAGACGTCGGCGAGGCCCAGCCCCAGCTCGCGCAGGGTGCGGACGAGCTCGAGCCGGGCCATCGCCGCGGCGTCGTAGAGGCGATAACCGGCGTCCGTCCGCTCGGTCGGGGGCAGCAGGCCCTCGTCCGAATAGAAGCGGATCGTCTTGACCGGCAGGCCGGTCCGCCGGGCCAGCTCGCCGATGGTGAAAGTCGCGGTGGTGCCCACTTGACGCATGATGAACTCTCCAGTCGGTGGAGAGTCAAGCCTCGCACGGTACGGTTGTCCCATGCACTTCACCCGGCCTCGCGACCTGGTGGTGGCCGGGCTGCTCGGCCTGGTCCTCGGCTACCTCCTCTTCGTCGTCGCGTACGGCTCACTGCCGCAGCTGCCGACGTTCGCCGGCGTCACCTTCGCCGTGCTCGCCCTGGTCGAGGCCGGGCTCGCGTTCTCCATCCGCTCCCGGATCAAGAACGGCCGGGTCGTTGCCGCTATCGGGATCGCCCGATCGGTGGCCCTGGCGAAGGCTTCGTCACTCGCCGGAGCGTTCATGGGCGGCGCCTGGCTGGCCGCGCTCGCCTACGTTTTCCCGCGACGTGACGAACTCGTCGCCGCGGTTCTCGACACCCGGGCCGGCGTCGTCGGCGTCGTGTCGTCAGCGGCCCTGGTAGCAGCGGGTTTGTGGCTGGAGCACTGCTGCCGGACCCCGCGCGACCAAGAGCGGGAGCACACCCGCGGGACGACCGGTTAGCGCTGGAATCCCACCGCTCGCGGGACCGAGTAGGTCTCGTTCGGATTACGAGCAGGTACGGTGTCAGGCATGACCGGCGTGGGTGACGACTCGCGCGGCCGCCTACTGGGCAGGCCGTGGCTCGTCGTCGGATTCGTCCTCGCCATCGGAGCCACCCTCGCACTGGTGCTCAGCGACGATCTCCGCTACCTCAGGCTCGGGATCGTCGCCGCCCTCTGGGCTGCCCTGATCGGCGCTTTCCTCGCCGTGAAGTACCGCAAGCACGCGGCACACAGCGAGGACGCGGTCGCCGAGGCGCAGGCTGTGTACGAACTGGAGCTGGAACGCGAGATCGCGGCCCGGCGTGAATTCGAGCTGGAGGTGGAGGCCGAGAACCGCACCGCGGCCGACTCCCAGGGCCGCGAGGAGCTGGAGGCGCTGCGCGCCGAAGTCTCCGCGCTGCGCGACAGCCTCCAGTCGCTGTTCGGCGGCGAGGTGCTGCTCGAACGCGTCGCGCTGACCGCGCAGGCGACCCGGATGCGCAAGCTCTCCGACGAGAACCGCATGATCCCCGACGCCGCGCCGAAGAAGAAGCCGGCGCAGCTGATGGCCGGGAAGAAGCCGGCCGAGCAGGGCGAGCGGCCGACCGAGCTGATCGACCGCGTGCTCGACGAACGACGTCGCAAGGCGTCGAACGGGAAGCCCGCGAACGGCAAGGGACTCGGCAAGGGCAAGGGCTTCGGCGGCAAGCCGGTCCCGAAGGCCCCGGCGAACGTCTCCGTGCAGAGCACCCAGCAGATTTCGCGGCCGTCGCCGTTGAGCGAGCGCCGGCCGCCGGTGCCGTCGGTCGACCCGGCGCTGAACGCGGCGCAGCGCGAGCTGAAGGCCGCCGAGCTGCGCGCCGAGGCGGCCCGCCGCCAGGCCGAGTCGCAGCCGATGCGGCTGCCGAAGCCGGACGAGGTCGCCAAGCAGCCCGAGCGCCGTCCCGAGGCCGCCGCCGAGCCGACCCGCCAGGTGCCGCGGCCCGAGCCGAAGACCGAGATCCGCCGCGCGCCGGAGCCGAAGACGGAGATCCGCCGTCCCGAGCCGCCGCCCGCACGCCGTGCGGAGCTGTCGCGGCCGGCCATGCGGCCCGCCGAGGTGTCGCGCTCGGACCTGCCGCGCGTCGACGCGCCGCGGCCGGGCGAGGTGTCGCGGTCGGACATCCCGCGGGTCGAGCGGTCGATGCCGGACATCCCCCGCGTGGAACGGTCGATGCCGTCCATTCCGCGGGTGGAGATGTCGCGGCCGGACATCCCGCGCGTGGAGCGCTCGATGCCCGCGATCCCGCCGGTGGAGCGGTCGATGCCGGCCATTCCGCGGGTGGAGATGTCGCGCCCGGACATCCCGCGCGTGGAGATGTCGCGGCCGGACCTGCCGCGCGTCGGCAACGGTGCGCGTCCCAAGCCGCCCGAGCCGCCGCGGCCGGCGCCCGCCCGGCCCGCCCCGGTGAATCCGTCGGAGATGTCCCGGTCGGACATCCGGCCGGTGACCGACCTGAGCGCGGCCTTCCAGAACCGCGACGACTTCGCCGAGCGCCAGCGCCCGAACCGGCCGAAGCCGCCGGAGCCGAAGCCGCCGCCGATGCCGCGGGACGCCACGGCGTCGCGTCGCGACCTCCCGGTCGTCCCGCCGACGGCCCCGGTGCCGAACAACCCGCCGGCCGCGCGGCAGCCGTCGCGGACGAACCTGCCGCCGGTGGTGCCGCCGACCACGCCGGTCCCGGCCGCCGACGGGCGCCGTCCGTCCCGGCTGGAGCAGTTCTCGCGGGCGGACATGTCGCCGATCCTCGAGGAGCCGGCGTCGCGCCACGGGGGTTCGCACCGCGCGCCCGCCGAGGCCGCGCAGGCCGAGACGCCGATGGCGAACCCGACGCTGCCGGAGTCGGTCCGCAACTACCAGGGCCGCTCGGGCGGCCGCCGCCGCAAGCCGGACGAGTCGCAGCAGATGCCGGCCGTGCCCGCCGCCCCGCCGGAGCCGACGGGCGGTGGCCGCCGCCGTCGCCCGGACGGCGAGCCCCCGGCGTGGGAGGGCATGGTCGCCGAGCGGGCGTCGATGTCGCGCCGCAACATGGCCCCGGTCGACCCGGCGGACGTGGAGCAGAACGGCAACGGCAACGGCCACGCCCGCAACGGCCGCCGCTCGACCGAGGCGCCGGGCAGCGGTTCGCACACGGCGGGCCGTTCGGTGAGCGAGCTGCTTGCGGCGAACGGCGGAACGGGCTCAACGCCCCGCCGCCGTCGCCGCGCGGAGGACTGAGGACCGCAGGACCCAAGCGCCCCAATGTGGCCTTCGGTGCGTGTGACGCACCGAAGGCCACATTGGGTGCGTGTGACGCACCGAAGGCCACATTGGGTGCGCGTGACGCAACCAAGGCCACATTGGGTGCGCCTGACGCAACCAAGGCCACATTGGGGCGCACTCGGAGCGCCCGGCTGCCGGCCACGAGCGCGCGGCGGGCCGACCACAGCGCCCGCGGGCCGATCCGGGTCGCTCGGCGGGCCGACCTGGGGCGCCCAGCAGGCTGAACCCAAGCCGTGTGTGCCAGGTGGCGTTTCCGTTCCTGTCCGGTCTGCGTAGGGTGACCGGCTGTGAGCGGAACCCTCTCGCCCGCGACGGGACTCGACCGGGGACGGCGGCCTCGCCGGATCACCGTGCTGCTGCCGGTGCTCGGCCTGATCGTGGTCGCCCTCTGCGGCCTGTTCCTCTTCGGCCTGGCCACCGCGCGGGTCGGCCCGCTCGCCGTCACCATCGGGGTTCTCGCCGCGCTCGTGCCGGTCGCCGGCGTGGTCGCCGGGTTCCTCTGGGTCGACCGCTGGGAGCCCGAACCCGCGAAGTTCCTCCTCCTCGCCTTCGCCTGGGGCGCCTGCATCGCGACCATCACCGCGCTGCTCATCAACACCACCGCCGAGGCCGTCGGCGACGAGCTGCTCGGCAAGGGCAGCGGCAACACCGTCGCCGCGCTGGTCTCCGCCCCGATCGTCGAGGAGGCCGCGAAGGCCCTCTTCGTGGTGCTCCTCGTGTGGCGCCGCCGCGAAGAGTTCGACGGCGTCGTGGACGGTGTCGTCTACGCCGGGTTCAGCGCCGCCGGGTTCGCGTTCACCGAGAACATCTACTACTTCGGCCGCGCGTTCGCCGACTACGGCTTCGGCGACGGGCACAGCCAGGGCGTCATCACGGCGTTCTTCCTCCGCGGCGTCCTCGCGCCCTTCACGCACCCGCTGTTCGCCGTGCTCACCGGCATCGGGATCGGCATCGCCGCGCGGACGACCACGAAGGCGATGCGGGTCCTCGCGCCGATCGCCGGCTACCTGGCCGCCGTCTGCCTGCACGCGCTGTGGAACAGCGCCGCGCTGCTGGGCGGCTCGAAGTTCCTCACCGTCTACTTCCTGATCATGCTGCCGCTGTTCCTCGGCGTGGTCTACCTGGTCGTCCTGCAACGACGGCGTGAGCAGCGCATCATCGCCACCGCCCTGCCGCACATGGCCGCGCAACGGTGGATCGCGCCGTCCGAGGTCGACCTGCTGGCGAGCCTGCCCGGGCGGCGCGCCTGGCGGCGGCAGGCGAAACGCCAGTCCGGCAAGCGCGCCGCGAAGGCCGTCGCCGTCTACCAGGCGAGCGTGACCGAGCTCGCGTTCCTGGACCGCCAGGAGCTCACGAGCGACGACGACCGGCAGCGCCAGCAGGAGCTGCTGCGCACGTTGAAGGCCGCCCGCGCGGAGGCGACGCGCCTCGCCGACGAGGCCGCCCGAGGGTGACCCGGTCCGGGTGAAGCTTGTCACCCGGGCTGAACGCTGCGCGCTCAATCGAGTTAGTCTCGCGCCGTTCGTCCGGTACCCGGGAAGGGACTGGAACGAGAGCAGAGGGAGTCTGCCAACCATGAGCGTCCACAGGCGAACGCCATGATGAGGCCCGCTCGCCTGGCGGTCGGCGTCGTTTCCGCCGGCCGGGTGGGCAGCGTGCTCGGTGCCGCGCTGGCCCGGGCGGGGCACACCGTGGTCGCCGCGTCGGGGCTGTCCGCCGCGTCGCTGGCCCGTGCCGAACGCCTCCTCCCCGACGTGCCCCTGCTGCCGCCCGACGAAACCGTCCGCCAGGCGGACCTGGTGCTGCTCGCCCTCCCCGACGACGCCCTGGCCGGCATGGTCCGCGGGCTCGTCGCGACCGAGTCGCTGCGGCCCGGCCAGATCGTCGTGCACACCTCCGGCGCGCAGGGCATCGACGTGCTCGCCCCCGCCGCCGAGGCCGGGGCGCTGGCGCTCGCGCTGCACCCGGTGATGACGTTCACCGGCCGCGAAGAGGACCTCGAGCGGCTGACGGCGTGCAGCATCGGCGTCACCGCGGCCGCGGACGACGAAGCGGCGTGGAACGTCGGCGAGGCGCTCGCGGTCGAGATGGGCGCCGAGCCGGTGCGCATCCCCGACTCCGCGCGAGCGCTCTACCACGCTGCGTTGACCCACGGCGCGAACCACCTGATGACGCTGGTCGCCGACTGCGCGGAAGTCTTGCGGGAAGCGGGAATCGGGCATTCCGAGCGCCTGGTGGCACCACTGCTTTCGGCGGCGTTGGATAATGTTCTGCGACACGGCGACCGCGCCCTCACCGGGCCGGTCGCGCGTGGCGATCTCGGCACCGTCCGCAAGCACCTCGCGGTGCTGGCGGACCGGGCGCCGGAGGTGGAGCCGGCCTATCGCGCGCTGGCCAGGCGCACGGTGGCGCGTTCGTCGGCTGCCGGGCTGCTGGACACCGCGGCCGCCAAAGACCTCACCGAACTCCTCGACGATCCCGCCGAAGGGCAGCACGACCAGTGACCACACCGAAATTCAGCCGCGGCACGTTGAACACGTTCGCGTCGCCGGAGCAGATGAGCCAGGTCAGCCGGGCCCTGCACGGCGTCGGCCGCAAGCTGGCGCTCGTGCCGACCATGGGTGCGCTGCACGCCGGCCACCGCGAGCTGATCCGCCGCGCGAAGCGGCTGCCGAACAACGTCGTGGCCACGTCGATCTTCGTCAACCCGCTGCAGTTCGGCGCGGGCGAAGACTTCGAGGCCTACCCGCGTCCGCTGGAGGCCGACCTGGCCGTCCTGGGCGAGGACGGCGTCGAAATCGCGTTCACGCCCAGCGCCGACGCCCTCTACGGCGAAGGTGCGGCCGTGACCGTGCACCCGGGCCCGCTCGGCGACGAGCTGGAGGGCGCGGTCCGGCCCGGCCACTTCGCCGGCGTGCTGACGGTCGTCGCGAAGCTGTTCAACCTGCTTCGCCCCGACTACGCGCTGTTCGGGGAAAAGGACTACCAGCAGCTGGTCCTGATCAAGCGGATGGTGCGGGACCTGAACATCGACACGCACGTCATCGGCGTGCCGACCGTGCGGGAGCGCGACGGGCTGGCGCTGTCGTCGCGCAACGTCTACTTGACGCCTGAGCAGCGCGAAGACGCCGTCGTCCTGTCGGCCGCCCTCACCGCGGGGGCGTTCGTCGGGCGCGACGGTGCGGACGCGGTCCTCGAGGCCGCGTCGAAGACCCTCGCCGCGCGGCCCGCGGTCGAGGTGGATTACCTGGAGTTGAGGGGAACCGACCTCGGGCCCGCGCCCGTCGATGGTGAAGCACGACTGTTGATCGCGGCCCGGGTGGGGAGTACCCGGCTGATCGACAACGTTCCGGTGTTGCTCGGCGCCGCCGTCGAACACCCGGAGCGGCTGGACGCAGGGGAATAGGAGTCCACATGTACCGCACCATGCTCAAGTCGAAGATCCACCGCGTCACCGTGACCCAGGCCGACCTGCACTACGTCGGCTCGGTGACGGTCGACGAGGACCTGATGGAGGCCGCGGACCTGCTGCCGGGGGAACAGGTGTCCATTGTGGACGTCACCAACGGCGCGCGGCTGGAGACCTACGTCATCAAGGGCGAGCGCGGCAGCGGCGTGCTCGGCATCAACGGCGCCGCGGCGCACCTGGTGCACCCGGGCGACCTGGTCATCCTCATCTCCTACGGGCAGATGGACGACGCCGAAGCCGCGACGTACGAACCGCGCGTGGTGTTCGTCGACGCGGACAACCGGATCGTCCACCGGCACGCCGACCCGGGCTACGCACCCGAGGGATCGGGGCTGCTGTCCGGCACGGTGACGCTGCCGCCGGAGGAGGAGACGGCGGTGTTCCCGGTCGCGGAGACGGCCGACGCCCGCCGCCTCGACGCGTTGCTGCACGCCGAAAGCTGACGCGCTTGCTGCTCACCGTCGACGTCGGCAACACGAACATCGTCCTGGGGCTCTGGTCCGGCCACGACCTGGTCGGCGACTGGCGCATGCGCACGGACGCGCGCATCACGGCCGACGAGCTGGCGTTGACGGTGCGCGGCCTGCTGGGCCCGCACGCGGATTCCGTGTCCGGCATCAGTGCTTTGTCGACGGTGCCGGCGGTCCTGCGCGAACTGCGCGTGATGCTTGCGCGGTACTACGCGGCGGTTCCGAAGATCGTGGTGGAGCCGGGCGTCCGCACGGGCGTGGCGCTGCTGGTGGACAACCCGAAGGAGGTGGGCGCGGACCGGCTGGCGAACACGCTGGCCGCGCACCACCTCCACAGCGGGACGGCGTGCGTGGTGGTCGACTTCGGCACGTCGACCAACGTGGACGCGATCTCGGCCCGCGGCGAGTTCCTGGGCGGCGCGTTCGCCCCGGGCATCGAGATTTCGGTGGACGCGCTGGCGTTGCGCGCGGCGGCGTTGCGGAAGGTCGAGCTGGTCCCGCCGCGGTCGGTGATCGGCAAGAACACCGTGGAGTGCTTGCAGTCCGGGATTTTGTATGGATTCGCCGGGCAGGTGGACGGGTTGGTCAAGCGGATAGTGCGCGAGCTGTCGCCGGGTGGCACGGAACCGGTTGCGGTGCTGGCGACCGGGGGTTTGGCGCCGTTGGTGATCGGTGAGTCCGAGACGATCACCGATCACGTGCCGGATCTGACGTTGCTGGGGTTGCGGTTGGTCTACGAGCGCAACATCCGGGGTTAGTTCCCGTTGCCGGTTCGCGCTAGCCGGCGCCGTTCGAGCGCGTACCCGAGGGTCGTCACTGCCAGGGCTGGGAAGGCCACCTTGGCCTGCGGAAACTTCTTCGTCCCGGGCGGATCCACGGCCTTCGAGCCCGGGTAGGCCAATGCGGAAATCTGCGTCAGCCAGTACAGCGACGCCAGGACGGCCCCGGCGTCGAGGCCCTCCCGGGTCGACGGCCGGCGCCACAGCTGCCACAGGCTCGTCGCCCCCAGCGCGAGACCGAGGCTCATCGTCTGCCCGTTGTGGAACTTCGCGTGCGGCGGCCAAGCCGGGTTGTGGACGTGGGTTTCGTTCCAATCGGCACGGTACGGACCGACGGCCGTCACGAGTGACGTCAGCGAGATCAATGCTCGTCCCAACGATTTCCTGCTCATCCCCGCAGTATGGAACCTCCAGCTTGATCGAGGTCAAGGCAGGATCTTCAACCCGACCACACCCGCGACGATCAACCCCAGACACGTCAACCGGGCCGCCGTCACCGAGTCGCCGAGCACGACCATCCCGTACAGCGCCGTGCCGATCGTGCCGATGCCCACCCACACCGCGTAGCCCGTCCCCAGCGGGATCTCCCGCAGCGCATACCCCAGCCCGCTCATGCTCAACACCAGCGCGACCACGAACGTCGCCACCGAAGCCGGCTTGAAGAACCCCTTGAGGGCCGCCGCCCAGACCGTTTCCAGGATTCCGGACACCACCAAGACCAACCAGGACATGACAACCCTTTCGCAGTGCTGGTACACACTGCGCCGTCTTGTCCTGACCGGGTACGACGCGCTCGTCCGGGACGCCCGGGTGGGGTCCCTTCCGAAGTTAGCATGACAAAAAATGTCTCAACGGCGACGGGCGCGCAGTCCCCACGTGAGCAATGGCAGGTCGAACTCGCCGCTCGCCGTCGCCGGATTCGCCGCCAGGAACTCGCGCAGCCTCGTCAACAGCGCCGCCGACTCCTCCGGTGCCGAGACGATCACCATCGAATACGTTCCGATCGTTTCCAGCAGGCTCTCCGCCGTGCGCCGTTGCGCATGGTGAAACCGGTCGCTTTCGAACGGTTCGAACTCCGGGTGCGCCACCCCGCGCAAATCCTCCGTGGCCGCCGGCCGGCGGGCACCTTCGCGGTCGAGTTCGGTGAACTTCGCCACCCACGGCACCGAATCGTCTTCGTAGTTCCACATCGGCACCAGCACGCCACCCGGGCGCAGCACGCGGGCGATCTCCGTCATCGCCGCCGGCACGTCGAACCAATGGAACGCCTGGCCGACGAATACCGCGTCGACGTCCGCGTCGGGCAACGGGATCCGTTCCGCGCGGCCCGCCAGCGACGTCGCCGATGGCACCACGCGCCCCAGTTCGGCGCGCATTTCCGGGTCCGGTTCGACCGCTGTGACGTCGAGCCCGAGCTCCGTCAGGGCGAGGGTGAGCTTGCCGGTCCCGGCACCCAGGTCGAGTACGCGCCGCGGTGCATCGCGAGCGCCCGAAAGGCCCCATTCGATCGCTTCCCGCGGGTAGCCGGGCCGGTGCTCGGCGTATGCGGCCGCCCGGCTGCCGAACGAAGCCGCCCGGCGGGCGCGCGTGGGATCACTCACCCGGCCCAGGTTAATGGACGGAAAGGAAAGGTAATCCGGTTGGCGTAGCGCGCACCCGGGTTCGTACCCTATGGGCCATGACCGAAAACCCCGCTTCCACCAGCGTGCCCGCCGAAGACGAACTGCCCGAGCAGATGCGGGTGCGCCGGGAGAAGCGCGACCGGATCCTCGCCGAGGGTATCGATCCCTACCCGGTCGAGGTACCCCGGACGCACTCGCTCGCCGAGGTGCGGGCGGCGCACGAGGGGCTGCCCGTCGACACCGCCACCGGCGAGACCGTCGGCGTCACCGGCCGGGTGATGTTCCTGCGCAACACGGGCAAGCTGTGCTTCGCGAGCCTCCGCGAGGGCGACGGCACCGAGCTGCAGGCCATGATCAGCCTGGCGAAGGTCGGCGAGGACGCGCTGGCGGCGTGGAAGTCCGACGTCGACCTCGGCGACCACGTGTTCGTGCAGGGTGAGGTCATCACCTCGAAGCGCGGCGAGCTGTCCGTGATGGCCGACGCGTGGCGCATCACGTCGAAGGCGCTGCGCCCGCTGCCCAACGCCTTCAAGGACCTGGCCGAGGAGACGCGGATCCGCCAGCGCTACGTCGACCTCATCATGCGCCCGAAGGCGCGGGACGTCGTGCGCACGCGCGCCGGCGTGGTCCGGTCGCTGCGGGAGTCGTTCCACCGCCGCGGGTTCACCGAGGTCGAGACGCCGATGCTGCAGACGCTGCACGGCGGCGCCGCGGCCCGCCCGTTCGTCACGCGGTCGAACGCGTTCGACATGGAGCTGTTCCTGCGGATCGCGCCGGAGCTCTACCTCAAGCGCTGCGTCGTCGGCGGCATCGAAAAGGTCTTCGAGATCAACCGCAACTTCCGGAACGAGGGCAGTGACTCCTCGCACTCGCCGGAGTTCGCGATGCTCGAGTACTACGAGGCGTACGCCACTTACGACACCAATGCGGCGATGACCCGCGAGCTGATCCAGGAGGCTGCGCAGGCGGTGCTGGACACCCAGGTGGTCACCCTGCCCGACGGTTCGGAGTACGACCTCTCCGGCGAATGGACCACACTCGGAATGTACGAGTCGCTGTCCGATTCCCTCGGCGAAGAGGTGACGCCGGAGACACCCGCCGCCAAACTGCACGGATTCGCGCAGGCCAGGGGCCTGGAAGTGGATCCGAAGCTCGGGCACGGGAAGCTCGTCGAGGAACTGTGGGAACACCTCGTCGGAGATCACCTGCACGCCCCCACGTTTGTGCGTGATTTTCCGCTGGAGACGTCGCCATTGACGAGGCAGCACCGCTCGCGGCCCGGCGTCGCCGAGAAGTGGGACCTCTACGTGCGCGGATTCGAACTCGCCACCGGATACTCCGAGCTGGTCGATCCGGTCGTCGAACGGGAACGGCTCACCGAACAGTCACTGCTGGCCGCGCAGGGTGATAGCGAAGCCATGCGGCTCGACGAGGATTTCCTCCGCGCCCTGGAGTACGGAATGCCGCCCAGCGGCGGTGTCGGAATGGGGATCGACCGGCTCCTGATGGCGCTGACCGGTCTCGGTATCCGGGAGACGATCCTCTTCCCGCTCGTGCGACCTGAATAACCCGGCAGTGTCGTTTACCGCAATGAGATTTGCGCTGTCCTCCAGAAGCGGGTACTAATGTTCTAGACAAAGTCTTCTGTCCGGGGCTCGCCCCGTAACCAGATCATTGCGCAAGTCCCCGCAGGAGGAATCGGATGGCACAGAAGGTGCTCGTCTCGCTGGTCGACGACCTGGACGGCAGCGAAGCGGAAGAGACCGTCGAGTTCGGTTTGGACGGCGTCAGCTACCAGATCGACCTCTCTTCGGAAAACGCCGAGGAGCTGCGGGACGCGCTCGCCCAGTACGTCGAGCACGCCCGTCGCGCGGGTGGCCGCAAGCGCGCTTCGGTGCGTCCGGTCGCGGGCAAGGGACCGTCCCGTCCGGCCGCCGTCGACCGCGAGCAGAACCAGGCCATTCGGGCGTGGGCGCGCAAGAACGGTTACGCGGTTTCGGACCGGGGGCGGATCCCGTCCGAGGTCGTCGACGCCTACCACAAGAAGAACTGAGGACCCTTCCGCCGGTCCGGGTGCACGCAGGTCACCGGGCCGGCCGGAAACTCCTCGAAGCGGGGTACAGCCGAGGCCGCCGGGCGAATTCGCCCGGCGGCTTTCTTCATGTCCGTTCGCTGTCCGGTGTCCGTTCGCTGTCCGCTCGCGCCGCCCGGGCGTACTCCGCGGGCGGCGCACCCGTCACCGCCCGGAAATCGCGGATGAAGTGCGACTGGTCGCTATAGCCCAGCCGATCCGCCAGTCCGGCGTAATCCGGCTCACCTTGAGTGGTGATCCGTTGCGCGGCGTCGTTGAGCCGGTAAATCCGGATCGCCCACTTGGGGGTGCACCCGACGTGTTCGGCGAACAACCGCTGTACGGACCGGGTGGTTAGTCCAGTATCCGCGCACAGTTGCGCCACCCGGGTAATTCCGGGATCTCGTGCGATTGATTCCACGGCCTCGGCGGCCCGCCTCGCGGCCGGTGAGAGCACGACGGGATTTGCGATCAGCAAGTTGTCGATCGCGCGGACCATTGGCTCGTCGCCGGCCGCGTTCTGCACCGATTCCGCGGCTTCGATCGCCTTAGGACCGAAAACGTCCGCGAGCGGGACAGCGCGGTCGGTGATGTCACTCACCGGGGCATCGAGGAACGCGCGGAAGCACCCGGGCCGGAAACGCACACCCAAGCCTTGGACGCGGCCTTCGAGGCGGTGGGAAAAGACGTCGTGCGCCGGTCCGTAGACGCCGGACGCGCCGGGGAAGAACGTCACGTGCACCGCGAGGTTCGGCAGGACGCGCTGGTCGTGGGCCGGTTTGCCGCGCAGGTCCCAGTGCAGCACCCAGTGGTAGTCGACGAAGTCCGCCAGCTCGGGCGCCGGTGCGTAGCGGTTGAGCGTGAACATCGTGCGCGCGGTGGCCTCGGCCACGATGCCGCGCGGGATCCGGTGCTCGCCCACGTGCCCACGGTAGCTGTCGCGTTCCTTCAAGACGGCCCGGCGGTCGCCGGGTTGGATCGCGGGATGACCGCCTCGCTCGTCCGGCCCGCCGCGGCCGAGTTCCTCCGGGTCGCCCACGCGGTGACCGACCTGTCCACTCCTACGCCGTGCGCGGGCTACGACGTTCGCGGGTTGCTGAACCACCTCTTGTACTGGGGCCCGTGGCTCCTCGCCGCGGGCCGCCGCGAGGACCCGCCGGTGCCGTCGGCCCCCGAGGCTTCCGCCGGTCTGGTGACCGAGGACTGGCGGGCGGCGCTGGAGAAGCAGACGGAGACGCTGGTGGACGTCTTCGGGACACCATCGGTGTGGGAGGGCATGACGGCGCTGGGAACGGCCGAGCTGCCGGCGGCGGTGGTCGGCGACATGGTGCTGGGCGAGTTCGTCCTGCACGGCTGGGACCTGGCCCGGGCGAGCGGGCAGGAGCTGCGCTGCGCACCCGAGGCGGCGACGGCGGTGTACGAGTCCGCGGTGGCCATGGGTGAGCAGGCGCGGTCGATGGGTGTTTACGGGGAGGCTGTGGTGGTTTCGGAGGGAGCTTCGCCGTTGGAGCGGGCTCTCGGTGCTTCGGGGCGGGATCCGGCTTGGACCGCCTGACGGTTGTCCACAGGGGTGCTCGGATGTGGGCAACTTCGGTGCTCGGGCGGCGATCGGCCGGTTTTGCCGGGGGGGGCGATAGACTGGGACGGGGACGCCCCCCAGGGACGGGCGGGGGCTGTTTGAGGGGTCAAGGCCTTGGCAACCAGCCTCGGGCCGCGGCGGCCACCTCCTCGACTCACGTGCGGGCGGCTCGGCAAAGGTCTTGAACGAGTCATTCAGGACCTCCCAAGCCCTGAATGAGCCTTTCAAGACATCCGGCGAGCCGGTCACCGGCCTGGGCCGCGACCCTTGCAGCAGTCCTGTCAGGGACGGCCGGGGGCATCCGAGGGGTCTGGGGCTACCGGGCGCAGGTGCGTGGGCAGCCGTCGCACTCGGACTCCGCCGGGAGCAAGTACGAAAAGCAGCAGCTCTCGCGCCGCCGGGTCCACTGGCGGTTCGCCAGGCGCAACGTCGAGGCCGACGTCAGCGGCGGGTAGCGCGCGTCGAGCACCAGGGCCGCGTCCGCGACGGCCGCGCCCTCGGTCTCCGGGGTCCGGCCCGCTCCCCACAGGGCGCTCTCCAAGGCGTCCGTCGCCGCGGCCCAGAGCGTCCGGCGGCCGAAGGGGCTGTGGGGCCTGTACGCCTGGACGAACTCGGCCGCGTGCGCCGTGTAGCGCGCCCGGAGGACCGCCGCCAGGGCCCGCTCGTCGCGGACCACCGTCGCGCCCGGGGTGGCCGACGCCGGGTCGGTCGGCAGGCAGCAGAACTCGTCGCCGAGCACCGCCGGCGCCTCCGGGTAGGGCTGACCGGTACCGAGACGGAAGGCCAGGTCCGCGGGCCGGAGCGAGGGCACCCGCCGCTCGTGGTGCAGCAGCAGCGCGCCGATCCGGGCCGGGACGTCCAGGTACCACGCGACCAGGTACGCGTCGGCGGTCCGGGGCGGGGCCTCGCCGTACTCGCGCCGCAGCCAGCCGGTCAGGCGCGTGCGCCACTCGCCCAGGAAGCCGCCCAAGGCCGTCGAACAGCGGAGCCCGCCCGCGGGCACGTCCCGCCGCAGGTCGAGCCGCCGCAGGGACGGCGCGAGGCCGTCGGCTGTCTCGCGGGTGCTCGGCTGCGTCACGACGTCCTCCTTAGGCGTGCCTAACCTAACGGATTGCGCCGATCGGGTGGCTGTCACCCCGGTCACTCCCAGGTTGCGGACTGTTCGCGGTGAGCGGACACCGCGCGAACGGCGGAATCCGGGTGGCCGGTCGCACGTTGGGGTTGACGTAAAGGTGCAGGGCAACCTGAAGATGGAAGCACCCGGCAGACCCCACGTCCGGGTGCGGAAAAGGCCACGAAGAGCCGTAGTGGTACGCCAGCGCGACGGCTTGGCTACTAGAGTGGTCTCACGGTGCTGAATCCATCGCGGTGAAAGCACGATGGAAACGGGCCGCCGGCGCAGCAGTCGAGGGAGTGCACATGTTTGAGAGGTTCACCGACCGCGCGAGGCGGGTGGTCGTCCTGGCTCAAGAAGAGGCCAGGATGCTCAACCACAACTACATCGGCACCGAGCACATCCTCCTGGGTCTGATCCACGAGGGTGAGGGTGTCGCCGCCAAGGCGCTGGAGTCGCTGGGTATCGCGCTGGAGGGTGTCCGCCAGCAGGTCGAGGAGATCATCGGCCAGGGCCAGCAGGCCCCGAGCGGGCACATCCCCTTCACGCCGCGGGCGAAGAAGGTGCTGGAGCTGTCGCTGCGCGAAGCGCTGCAGCTCGGCCACAACTACATCGGCACCGAGCACATCCTGCTCGGCCTGATCCGCGAGGGCGAGGGCGTCGCCGCGCAGGTCCTGGTCAAGCTGGGTGCGGACCTCAACCGGGTCCGCCAGCAGGTGCTGCAGCTGCTCTCGGGCTACCAGGGCAAGGAGTCCACCGAGACCGGTTCCGGCGGTCGCGGCGAGGGCACTCCGTCGTCGTCGCTGGTCCTGGACCAGTTCGGCCGCAACATGACCGTGCTCGCCCGCGAGGGCAAGCTCGACCCGGTCATCGGGCGCGGCAAGGAGATCGAGCGGGTCATGCAGGTGCTGTCCCGCCGGACCAAGAACAACCCGGTGCTCATCGGCGAGCCCGGCGTCGGCAAGACCGCCGTCGTCGAAGGCCTCGCGCAGAGCATCGTCAAGGGCGAGGTGCCCGAGACGCTCAAGGACAAGCAGCTCTACACGCTGGACCTGGGCTCGCTGGTCGCCGGCTCCCGCTACCGCGGTGACTTCGAGGAGCGCCTGAAGAAGGTGCTCAAGGAGATCAAGACCCGCGGCGACATCATCCTGTTCATCGACGAGCTGCACACGCTCGTCGGGGCGGGTGCCGCCGAGGGCGCGATCGACGCGGCTTCGATCCTGAAGCCGATGCTCGCCCGCGGTGAGCTGCAGACGATCGGCGCGACCACGCTCGAGGAGTACCGCAAGTACATCGAGAAGGACGCCGCCCTCGAGCGCCGGTTCCAGCCGATCCAGGTCGGCGAGCCGTCGCTGGAGCACACGATCGAGATCCTCAAGGGCCTGCGCGACCGGTATGAGGCGCACCACCGCGTCTCGATCACCGACTCGGCGCTGGTCGCCGCCGCGACCCTGGCGGACCGGTACATCAACGACCGGTTCCTCCCGGACAAGGCGATCGACCTGATCGACGAGGCCGGCGCCCGGATGCGCATCCGCCGGATGACCGCGCCGCCGGACCTGCGCGAGTTCGACGAGAAGATCGCGAACGTCCGCCGCGACAAGGAGTCCGCGATCGACGCGCAGGACTTCGAGCGGGCCGCCCGCCTGCGTGACGAGGAGAAGACCCTCCTCGGCCAGAAGGGCGAGCGGGAGAAGCAGTGGAAGGACGGCGACCTCGACGTCGTCGCCGAGGTCGACGACGAGCAGATCGCGGAGGTGCTGGCCAACTGGACCGGCATCCCGGTGTTCAAGCTGACCGAGGAGGAGACCACCCGGCTGCTGCGCATGGAGGACGAGCTCCACAAGCGCATCATCGGCCAGGAGGACGCGGTCAAGGCCGTCTCGCAGGCGATCCGCCGTACGCGCGCCGGTCTGAAGGACCCGAAGCGCCCGTCGGGCTCGTTCATCTTCGCCGGCCCGTCCGGTGTGGGTAAGACCGAGCTGTCCAAGGCGCTGGCCTCGTTCCTGTTCGGCGAGGACGACGCGCTCATCCAGATCGACATGGGTGAGTTCCACGACCGCTACACCGCTTCGCGGCTCTTCGGTGCCCCTCCGGGCTACGTCGGCTACGAAGAGGGCGGCCAGCTGACCGAGAAGGTGCGGCGCAAGCCGTTCTCGGTGGTGCTGTTCGACGAGATCGAGAAGGCGCACCAGGAGATCTACAACACGCTCCTGCAGGTGCTGGAGGACGGCCGCCTGACCGACGGTCAGGGCCGCACGGTCGACTTCAAGAACACGGTCCTCATCTTCACGTCCAACCTGGGCACGTCGGACATCTCGAAGTCCGTCTCGCTCGGGTTCGCCGGGTCCAACGACACCGGCACCCGGTACGAGAAGATGAAGCAGAAGGTCAACGAGGAAATGAAGAAGCATTTCCGCCCGGAGTTCCTGAACCGGATCGATGACATCATCGTGTTCCACCAGCTGACGCAGGAACAGATCATCATGATGGTCGACCTGATGATCGGCCGGGTCGAGACCCAGCTCCGCGCGAAGGACATGGAGCTGGAGCTCACGGCGAAGGCGAAGTCGCTGCTGGCCAAGCGCGGGTTCGACCCGGTGCTGGGCGCGCGGCCGCTGCGCCGCACTATCCAGCGCGAGATCGAGGACCAGCTGTCGGAGAAGATCCTGTTCGGCGAGGTCGAGCCGGGTCAGATCATCCTGGTCGACGTCGAAGGCTGGAGCGGCAACCCCGAGGACAAGGACGACCAGGCCCGGTTCACCTTCCGCGGTGAGCGCAAGCCGTCGTCGGTCCCGGACGCCCCGCCGGTCAGCATCGGCGCGGGCCACGAAGAGCAGAGCGGCGAAGCCGAGAACGAGTGATCGGCTGAGTCGGTTCGTCCGAAGGGCGGTTCTCCCGTGGGGGAGCCGCCCTTCTGGTGTCTGGCGAGATCTGGCTATAAGGCGTACATTATAGTCGCCGAGATGGTGTGGGAGATCGAGCTTCACGACGAGGTTGACCGGTGGTTCGTCGGCCTGTGCCGCGAAGATCCGGTCTCCGCGGACCGGGTCGAGGAGGCGATCGACCTTCTCGCTCGTGAAGGCCCTCGTCTCGGACGCCCGTTGGTCGACCGAGTGAAGGGTTCGAGTCTGCACAACTTGAAGGAGCTACGACCAGCGTCGGCCGGAAGCAGCGAAATCAGGATCCTGTTCGCCTTCGACCCGATACGAAAAGCCGTGCTCCTGGTCGCCGGCGACAAGGCCGGGAACTGGAAAGGCTGGTACGACCAGAACATCCCGATCGCGGAGCGTCGCTTCCGCGACCACCTGACGCACGGAGAGGAGCGCTGAGGAGATGAGCCGAACCTGGAAGGCCGTCAAGGCGGACAAGGCGGCTGTCGACCGAGCGGCCGGCCGGGACGTCGAGGCTGCTCGTGCCGCCGCGCGTGAGGCCACCGAGGCCTACGTGCTCGGGTTCCGCCTGGCTCAGCTCCGGGAGGACGCCGGTATCAGCCAGACCGAGCTCGCGAAGCGGATGGGCGTGAGCCAGCCCCGGATCAGCCAGCTCGAGCAAGGTGATCCCGGCCAGATGGAGCTGGACACCCTCCGCCGCTACATCACCGCACTCGGCGGCCGGATGCGGGTCGTCGCGGATTTCGATGATCGCGATGTCACCGTCTCGGCCGCCGAGCGGGACGTCTGCGCCTGAGCGGAGCCGTACCCCCAGCCCGTGAGACGATGCCCGCGGGGCTTGGGAGGGAACCGCCGTGGATGTGCTGTCGATCGACTTCGGGACTTCCAGCACCGTCGGGGTCCTCTCCGCCTTCGGGCGCGGTCCGCGGGCCATCGAAGTCGACGGGTCCGTCACCATGTCCTCCGCCGTCTTCGTCCACGACGACGGGCTCCTCATCGTCGGCCAGGACGCCGAGCGGCAGGCCCGGCTCGATCCCAGCCGCTTCGAACCCAACCCCAAGCGGCGCATCGATGAAGGCACCCTGGACCTCGGTGGCGTGAAAGTCGAGGTCACCGACGCCTTCGCCGCCGTTCTGCGGCGGATCGGCGAGGAAGCCGGACGGCAGCTCGGCCGGCCGCCCGCGCAGACGCGGATCTCGCACCCCGCCGGCTGGGGCGGCACCCGGCAGGACGTCGTCCGGACCGCCGCCGCCAAAGCCGGGCTCGGTGACGTCCGGCTGATCCCGGAACCGGTGGCCGCCGCCGCGCACTACGCCAGTGCCGGCCACCACCACTCCGGGCCCATCGGCGTCTACGACCTCGGGGCCGGCACCTTCGACTGCGCCGTCGTCGGCGTGACGCGGCAGGGCTTCGTCGTGCTCGCCGAGGACGGCCTGCCCGACCTCGGCAGCCTCGACATCGACCAGGCACTGCTCGTCCACATCGGACGGTCGGTCTCGCACGCCGATCCCGCGCAGTGGCAACGGCTGCTGCGCCCGCAGTCCACCGCCGACCGCCGGCTCCGGCGTGCGCTGCTGCAGGACGTCCGGGACGCCAAGGAAAGCCTCTCCCGCCACCCCCAGACCCACGTGCCGATGCCCGAGCCGTTCGGTGACGTCCTGGTCAGCCGGGACGAGCTCGAAGCGCTCGTGCGGCCCAGCCTGCTCCGCAGCGCCGAACTGCTCGGCGCGACGATCCGCCGGGCCGGGCTGACCCCCGCGCAGCTCGCCGGCGTCCACCTCGTCGGCGGGCCGAGCCGGATGCCGCTGCTGGCGACGCTCCTCGCGCGTCAGCTCGGCGTCGTGCCGACCACGCAGGACCAGCCGGAAACCGCCGTGGCCTTCGGGCTGCACCACGTCCCGCTGGGCAACGCCGCCGACCTCACCGTGCCCGCGTTCGCGCCGGTCCGCCCGCCCGTGCCGCCGCCGCGGCCCCAGGCGTGGCAACAGCAACAGCAACAGCAACCCGCCCGGCCCGCGCCACCGCCGCCTCGCCGGAAACGCAAACCGTGGTTCCTCGCGCTCGTCCTGCTGGTGGTCGCGGCGGTCGTGGCCACCGTCGTCGTGCTCGTCAGCCGCGCCGGGGCCGCGCAGGCCGCGCCGGACTGCACGTCGACGGCGCACCGCGACCGGGCCGGGTTCACCCCCTGCCTGCGCTCACTGGCCGGCTCGGTACCGGACCGGAGCACCTGCCGGGAGGATGACCACACCGCCCAGCTGCTGGGTCTCCAGGCCACGGTCATGTGCGAGTTCGCGGGCGGCATCGTCGGCTACTACCAGGGCGTGACCGTCGACGAGTTCGAGGTGAACGTGCACCTGGTGTCTCTCGAGAGCGCCGTCGGCCGCGGCACCTGGGACGGCGGCGGGCTGCACGGCCACTACGTCGCCAGTGCGGGCAAGAAATCGTCGATGTTGATCTTCGGTGTGGACGGGCAGCGGGTGGTCGCGTCCTACGTGCCGGACCAGCCCAGCCACCTCGACGAGCTGGTCGCCGGCTTCACCCGCGCGGTCAAGCCGTCCTGACTCACCAGGCCTTGCCGAGCCGCATTCCCTTGTCGTACCAGTCGTCGTCCCCGACCGGTCCGGCCGGCGGCGCCGCGGGGGCGGCGTCCGAAGACCGGTCCTTCAGCACGACGTCGTCCGGGGCGGGCGAAGGAACAGCAGGAACGGGCGCGGGCAAGAAAACCGGCTCGAACTGAACCCGCCAGCGCAGCCGGTCCATCAGGTAGCCGCCGGTACCGACCTGGGCCAGCAGCTGTCCCGTCCGCTTCGCCGACTCCTGCTGCGCGTCGTTGTACGTCCGCAGCACGACGTCCGCGATCTCGGCCGGCGCCATCCCGGCGACGGCGTCGGTGAGCTGCAGCCGGGTCAGCACGCCGTCGGTGTTGACCGACAGCGAAACGGCGCCGTCGGCAGACGTCGCCGTCGCCGACAGCGCGGACAGCTCGGCCAGGAGGGCTTCGCGGTCAGCCATCCAGCCTCCCGATGTGCGTCGCGCCGCTCGACACCTGCCCGTCCGGCGCGATGTCGACGTTCGCGTCGCGCACGTTCTTCTCGGTCTGACGCGAAGTGTGGTCGGTTTCGAAGTTGTCCGGGTCGAAGCTCGACCCCGGGCTGACGTCCGGCGCGTCGGGGATCGCCGGCAGGTCGACGGCCTCGTCGCCGATGCGGTCCGCGAGCGTCTGGGCCGCTTCTCCGGCGCCGTCACGGATCTTGCCCGCGCTGTCCATGAAGCTGCTGTACAGGTCCATGGCGTTGTCGCCCTTGATCTCCGCCTGGTTGGCGACCACCGCGGTGATCGCGCCGCCCGCGGCGTTGCCGGCGACCAGCGCGCCGTTGGCGGCGGTGAAGATCGACGCGCCCGCCGCGGCGCCCGCGCCGCCGGTGGCGACGGCGAGCAGCCCGGTGACCGCGCCCGCGAACGTCGCCGCGAGCACCTTCGACGCCGCTCCCTCGCGCTTGCGGTCCTGGTCCTTCTTGTAGTCCTCCGCCGTCTGCTTGAACGTCGAGCCGAGGTTGTTCAGGTCCTGCCGGGCCGACGCGATGGCCTCGCGCGCCGCGACGAGGTCGCTTTCCAGCACGGTGATCTTGGTTTCGACCTGGGTGAAGGTGTCGGCCAGGTCGTTCAGGTAGGCCTTGACGGCGTTCGCCGCCTGGCCGCGCCAGACCTCGAGGAACTGCCGGGCGTCGTCGAGCTTCGGCTTCGCGTCGCGCTGCAGCTGCTTCCAGACGGCGTCGTGGTTCATGATCAGGTGCTGCAGGCCGGACGCCGACTCGTGGTCGATGTCGGCGTCGGAGAACTCGCGGTAGACGCCGGCGATCTCGTCCTGCATCTTCCGGACGTTCTCGTTGGAGCTGTCGAAGCCGAACAACAGGAAGTCGGTCGTCCGGAGCACGTCGATGGCGTCCAGGGCGTCGTTCGCGCCCTCCTTGAGGTCCTCGGAAATCCCGTCGAGGAGCTCGGCGCGGCGATCGTCGCCGCTGGACATCGGTTCGGCGTCGAGGCCGGTGTCGAAGTAGCCGTCCATTGGTTCCCTCAGTTCGCTTCCAGGCCCGCGGCTGCGCGGTTGACGTGCTGCTTCGAGTTCTCGTCGGCCTTTTCGTACAGTTCCGCGACCCGCATCAGCGCGTGGCTGGTGTCGGCGGTGGTCTGGTGCAGCTGCGCGACCAGCTTCTGGATCTTCGTCAGGTGGTCGTTGTAGGCCTTGGCGACGGCCGGCATCCCCAGCGTCCGGCCGAAGGCGTTCTGGACGGGCAGCATCCCGGTGATGCCACCGAAGATCCCGCCCCCGTCCGACGACACCGGGACATCGGTCCCGCGCAGGCCGCTCGACGCGGTTTCCGCGGCATCGGCGGCGCTCCCCAGCGCGCGAGCGGAGTCGCGGAGATCCTGCAGGTCGGTCTCGAACCCGATCATCGTTCACCTCTTCTTCCGGGCAGGCGTCCCGACATGTAAACACCGTTCGGTCGCCCGCCAGGGGGATTCGGAGGTGGTGTGCGTCAGATCACGATCATGGTCAATGCTCCGCGCCCGCGGAGACCGCCAGGTCCTCCGTCGTCGCCAAAGCGGTGTCCGCCAACGCTTCCAGCGCGTGCGCGATTCGGTCCACCCCCAGCGACGGCGCGGCCTTCCCCGACGCCGCGACCTGCTCCGGGCTGAACGGGACGTGCACGAACCCGCCGCGTACCCCCGGGAACTCCGCCAGCAGGTGCATCAACCCGTAGAACACCTGGTTGCACACGTACGTCCCCGCCGTGTGGGATACCGAAGCCGGCACCCTCGCCTCACGGATCGCCGCCACGCACGCCTTCACCGGCAGTGTCGTGAAGTACGCCGCCGGGCTGTCCGGGACCACCGGGACGTCCACCGGCTGCTCGCCCGCGTTGTCCGGGATGCGGGCGTCGACCAGGTTGATCGCGACGCGCTCCGGGGTCACCTCGAGCCGGCCGCCCGCCTGGCCGACGCACACCACCAGCGATGGCCGGTGTTCGAGGAAAGCCGCGCGCAACGCCGGCAGCGACGCGGCGAACTCGCACGGCAGCTCGACCGCGGCGACGTCGTCGCGGCGCGCGCCGAGCAGCGAAACCGCCTGCCACGACGGGTTCACCGGCTCGCCGCCGAACGGCGCGAACCCCGTCATCAACACTCTGGCCATGCCCACCTCCGAAAGCCGTGAATGGCACATTGAGGGACTCTAAGTCCCTCAATGTGCCATTCACGGACGTGCCACGGATCGGTCAGGCGGCGGGCTTCAGCCCACCCGGGAACAGGTACTGGTCCGCGGGCTTGCCGGCGCCGTACACCCACGCGTCGAAGAACCCCTGCAGGTTCTTGTGCGCGACGAGCTCGGTGTACCGCTGGAACTCCTGCATGCTCGCGTTCCCGTTGCGGTGCAGCGCCGGCCAGGTCTTCAGGACCCGGGAGAACGCCTGCTCACCGACGTAGTTGCGCAGCGCGTGCAGCATCATCGGGCCCTTGGAGTACACGTACGTGAACTCGTTGCCGGCGCCCATGTCGTACAGCTTGCCGTTCCAGAACGCCGTCGACGCCTTCTTGACGTTGTCCGCGTACTGCTTGTTCAGGTCGACGCCTTCCTTGCCCTCGTCCCAGAGCCACGTCGCGTAGGACGCGAAGCACTCGTTGAGGCAGACGTCCTTCCAGTGCGCCACGGCCACCGAGTCGCCGTACCACTGGTGGGCGTTCTCGTGGACGATCGTCGGCACCGTGCCGGCCCAGCCCGCCGAGTAGATCGGCCGGCTCATCGTCTCCAGCGAGAAGCCGATCTGCTCGTTGAGGAAGATGCCGCCCGCCGCGTCGATCGGGTACTTGCCGAACTTCGACTCGAGGAAGTCGAGGATCTCCGGCAGCCGCGCTTCGGCCTGCTTCGTCGAGTCGGGGACGCCCGGCGCGAACGCGCTGATGATCGGCGTCCCGTCCTTGCGCTTCTGCCGGTCGAAGGTCCACTTGTCGATCGCGACCGTCGTCATGTACGGCACGATCGGCGTTTCCTCGGCCCAGACGTGCGTGGTGCCGTTCGGCGTCTTGATCGACGGCTTCTCGCGGCCGTTCGCGATCACGCCCCACTCGTCGGGCACGGTGATCGCGAGGTGGAAGGTGGCCTTGTCGAGCGGGGTGTCGTTGACCGGGTACCAGGTGGTCGCCGACTTCGGCTCGCCGGCGGCGAACGCGCCGCCCGCCTGGGCGTACTGCCAGCCGTTGTTGCCGAGCGACGGGTCGTTGATCGGCGCCGGCACCCCGTGGTAGGCGACCTTGACCTCGAATTTCTGTCCTCGCCGCAGCGTGCGCGACGGCGTGATGACGAGTTCGTGATCCCCAGTCCTGCTGAACTTCGCGTCGCGGCCGTCGACCTTCACCGAGTCGACCGTCAGGCCGCGCAGGTCCAGGTTGAACGAGCTGAGCGACTGGGTCGCGCGCGCGGCGATGTCCTGGAGCCCGGTGAGCTGGTGCGACGCGGGGTCGTAGGTGACCTTGAGGTTGTAATCGGCGACGTCGTAGCCCCCGTTGCCGTCCTGCGGGTAGTAGCTGTCCCCGGCACCGTCGCTGCCGGGCCGCGCCGGGCCCCAGCCGTCGCCCGCCGCGGCCACGCCGGTGCCGAGGCAGAGGCTGGCGATCACAGCGGCCGCGACCACGGCCGGTTTCTGTCCCCTCATGAACGCTCCTGTCCGTATCGGATGGACCTCGCCTGCAACGTATCGGCCCGGCTGCATGGTTCGAAGGGGTTGCGTCGTTTTTGTCCGGATAATCAGCACTTCCGTCGGCCCGCCCCGCTGCCCGGGCGTCGTCTGGAAAGCTGGACACATGCGCGTTGCGCTGCTGGGCCCGCTGCGGGCGGTGAACGACGACGGCACGCCGATCGACATCGGCGGCGCCCGCCTCCGCATGCTCCTGGCCCGGCTCGCGCTGGACGCCGGGCGCGCCGTCCCGGCCGACGCGCTCGTCGACGGTCTTTGGGGTGGTGAGCCGCCCGCCGACGCCGCCAACGCCCTGCAGTCGCTGGTCTCGCGGCTGCGCAAAGCCCTGCCGGTGCCGGTCGAATCCGGGCCCGGTGGCTACCGGCTCGCCGTGGCCCGCGAAGACGTCGACGCCGAGCGCTTCGAGCGGCTCGCCGCCGACGGCCGCCGCGAGCTGGCCGCGGGCCGGGACGCCTACGCGGCCGAGCTGCTCGCCGAGGCCCTCACGCTGTGGCAGGGCGGCGCGCTCGCCGACGTCCTCGACGCGCCCTTCGCGCCGGCGCCCGCCCGCCGCCTCACCGAGCTGCGGGCCGAGGCGGCCGAAGACCGCTTCGACGCCCTGATCCGGCTGGGCGAGCACGCCACCGTTCTCGCCGACCTGACCGCCGCGGCCGACGCCGATCCGTTGCGCGAGCGCCTCGCCGGGCTGCGGATCCGCGCGCTCTGCGCGGCCGGGCGGCAGTCGGAGGCGCTGGGCGTCTACTCCGGCATCCGCCGCACGCTGGCCGACCAGCTCGGCGTCGACCCGTCGGCCGAGCTGCAGGAGATCCACCTCGCCGCGCTGCGCGGGGAGTTCGCGCCGCCGTCACCGGTGACCGACCGGCTGCCGACCCGGCTCACCTCGTTCATCGGCCGCGACGACGAGCTCAAGCTGCTGGCCGAGCTGCTCGGCGGCGCCCGGCTGGTCACCCTGACCGGACCCGGTGGCGCCGGCAAGACGCGGCTGTCCACCGAAGCGGCGTCGCGGCACCCGGCGCACCAGCAGGGCCGGGTCTGGTTCGCCGCGCTGGCCGGCGTCCGCGACCCCGACGACCTCGGCGGCGCGCTGCTCGGCGCGCTGGAGATCCGGGACATCCGCAGCACCGACACCGAGATCCGCCGGCCGCTGGACCCCGTCGAGCAGGCCGTCGAGGTGCTCGGCGGCGCGGAAGCGCTGCTGGTGCTGGACAACTGCGAGCACGTCGTCGACGCCGCCGCCCGGCTGGCCGACGAGCTGCTGCAGCGGGCGCCGCGGCTGCGGATCCTCGCCACCAGCCGGGAGCCGCTCGCGATCACCGGCGAGGCGTTGTGCCCGCTCGGTCCGTTGCCGGTGCCCGCCGAACGCGCCGCGCCCGCGGAGGCCGCCGAGCTCGACTCGACGCGGCTGTTCCTCGACCGAGCGGCCGCCGTCCGCCCCGACTTCGTGCTCGACGAGTCCACTGTGGACCAGGTCGGCGAGATCTGCCGCCGGCTCGACGGGATGCCGCTCGCGCTGGAGCTGGCCGCGGCGCGGCTGCGGTCGATGACCGTGGCGCAGATCGCCGGGCGGCTCGGCGACCGGTTCCGGCTGCTGACCTCGGGCAGCCGCACGGCCCTGCCGCGGCAGCGGACGCTGCGCGCGGTCGTCGAGTGGAGCTGGGACCTGCTGACCGAGGCCGAGCTGGTGCTGGCCCGGCGGCTCGCGGTGTTCGCCGGCGGCGCCGAGCTGGAGGCGATCGAGGCCGTCTGCGTGGACGAGCACCTGTCCGCCGGCGACGTCCCGTACGTCCTCGGCAGCCTGGTCGAGAAGTCCATTGTGGACACCGTCGAGAGCGGCCGTGGCGAGCCCCGGTACCGGATGCTGGAAACGCTGCGCGCGTACGCCACCGAGCGGCTGATCGAGTCGGGCGAGCACGACCGGTCGCGCCGGACGATGGCGGCGTACTACGCCGACCTCGCGCAGGGGCTGGAGCCGACGCTGCGCACCGCCGAGCAGCTGAAGGCGATCGACGCGTTCGAGGCCGAGAGCGACAACATGATCGCGGCCCTGCGCGGCGCGATCGAGATGTCCGATGTGGACAACGCGGTCGCGTTGCTGGACGGGATGTTCTGGTACCTCACCATCCTCGGCCAGGGCGGGCGGGTCGGCGCGCTGCTGCGGGAGACCCTCGAGTTCGGCGACCGCCTGCCGCCGCCGGTGTCGGCGGCCTACCACGCGCTGATCTACCTCATGGACGCGGTCCCGGTGCGCTCGGACCAGGCCGAGATCCTGCGGCTGGTCGACGAATGCGTGCGCACCGACGCCGTGGACCGCTACCCCGGGCTCGCGGTGGCCCTGCCGATGCTGGCCTTCCTCGGCGGCGACCGCGAAATCGCCGTGCGCGAGGTGCACCGGGCCGCGCGGCACCCGGACCCGTGGACCCGGGCCGGCGGCCACTGGGTGGAGAGCTTCCTGCTCGACGACGCCGGTGACGTCGAGGGCGCGGACCGCGCACGCGACCTGGCCCACGCCGGGTTCGCCGAGGTCGGCGACCGCTGGGGCACCGCGATGACGTTGAGCTTCAAGGGTTACGCGCTGTCGCAGGACGGCAAGAGCGCGGAGGCCATCGAGATCTACCAGCAGGGCCTGGCGCTGTCGATGGAGCTGCGTTCGCACGAGGACGCCGTGCAGCACTGGTGGCGGCTGTCCGTCGAGCGGGCGCGGACCGGGGACTTCGCCGGCGCGTGGCGTGACCAGGAGGCGGCGGAGCGCTACGGCGAAGGCATCACGAACCCGCAGCAGCGAGCCATCCTGATGTTCGGGCGCCTGGAACTGTTGCTGCGCACCGGCGAGCTGGCCGAAGCGCGGACGCTGCTCGACCGCGTCGCCGCGTTCGGGGGCGAGGACTGGTTCCCCGGCGGGATCGGCGACGAGTTCATCCACGCGTTCGAAGCCCGGATCCTGCTGGCCGAGGGCCGCCCGGACGAAGCCGAATCCCACGTGGCCATCGCGATCCGGGCGACGAACCGCCGCGGTGACATGCCGGACCTGGCCGGGTCGGTGGAACTGCTGGCGATGGTGCGCGCGGCGCAGGGCCGTCCCGAGCAGGCCACGCGGGTGCTCGCGGCTTCCGCCGTCGTCCGCGGGCGGCTCGACCTCGGCAGCCCGGAGGTGCGGGCGTTGATCGAGGAGCTGCGTGCGGCGCTGCCGGACTACGACTCCCGCTACGAGGAGTCCCATGCGGTGTCCAAAAAGGACACGATCGCGTGGCTCCTGGCCGAAATCGGCTGAAGGGCACCTTCAGTGCATGGGACGCGCTGAAGGGCACCTTCCTCGCATCAGATGCAAGGAAGGTGCCCTTCAGCTCCCCCTGGCGCGGGTCACCCCCGTGTCGCGCGCCTTTTCAGACCCGCCGGCGGTAAGCCCAAGTCGCCAGCGGGAAGAACACGACGACCGCGCCGGCCATCCAGGCGAGCGCCCCGGCGAGCGGCCCGGCGACGGCGCCGCCGTTCATCAGGCCGCGCAGCGCGTCCGCCATCAGGCTGACCGGGCTGATGTCCGCCCACGCCCGCAGCCACCCCGGCATCGTGGACGTCTGGACGAACACGTTGCTGCCGAACGTGAGCGGCATGATGAAGACGAACATCAGCGCCTGCGCCGAGCCCGGCGACTTCATCAGCATGCCGACGAACACCGAGCCCCAGCAGAAGCACAGCCCGAACGCGAGCGCCAGCAGGATCGCCACGACGAACTCGCCGGGACTGGTCGCGATCCGGTAGCCCATGATCGTCGCGACGACCATCAGCACGGTCAGGCAGACGACGTAGCGGACGACGTCGGCGAGCACCGCGCCGATCAGCGGGGCCGACCGGGCGATCGGCATGCTGCGGAACCGGTCGAACACGCCCTTGGTGATGTCGGTGTTGAGGTTGGTGCCCACGGTGAGGCACGCCTGCAGGATGTTCATCACGATGATGCCGGGCACGACCATCTGCAGGTAGGCGTCGGTCGAGCCGGACAGCGCGCCGCCGAACAGGTACACGAACATCACCAGGAAGATGATCGGCATCAGGGTGACGTCGGCGAGCTGTTCGGGGTTCTTGCGGATCTTCAGGATGCCGCGCCACGCCAGGGAAAGCGCGTGCTGGAACCCCTTGGCGGGGCTGATGTGCCGGGGCGGAGCCGGGCGGTCGAGCGCCAGCGTCGTCATGCGAGGCTCCCTTCGAGGGTCTTGTTCTCAGTGGACTGTTCGGCGGTGTGCCCGGTCAGGGCGAGGAACACCTCGTCGAGGCTGGGCAGCCGCAGCGCCAGCTCGTCGGCGGTGATCCCGGCTTCGTCCAGCTTGCGGACCAAAGTGGACAGCAGGACGGGGTCGTTGACCGGCGCGGTGAGCAGGCCGGTCGCGTCGTCGCGGCTCGGCCGGACGCCGGTGAGGTCGCCGAGGATCCGGTTGACGGCCTCCATGTCGGACAGCTGGGTCGGCCGGACCTGCAGCGTCTGGCCGCCGACGCGGCGCTTGAGCTCGTCGGCGCGGCCGTCGGCGACGACGCGGCCGTGGTCGAACACGGTGATCTTGTCGGCCAGCTGGTCGGCCTCTTCGAGGTACTGCGTGGTCAGCAGCACCGTCGCGCCCTCGGCGACGAGGGTGCGGACGACGTCCCAGACTTCGTTGCGGGCGTGCGGGTCGAGTCCGGTGGTCGGTTCGTCGAGGTAGAGCACCTCGGGCCGGCCGACGAGGCTGGCGGCGAGGTCGATCCGCCGCCGCATGCCGCCGGAGTAGGTCCGGACCGGCCGCTTGGCCGCCTTGGTCAGCTCGAACCGCTCGATCAGTTCGATCGCGCGGGCTTTGGACTGGGCGCGGGAGTGGCCGTACAACCGTCCGATGAGGACGAGGTTCTCGATGCCGTTGAGGTCCTCGTCGACCGACGCGTACTGCCCGGTGAGCCCGATCAGGCTGCGGACCCGTACGGGGTCGGTGACGACGTCGAAGCCGCCGACGGTGGCTCTGCCGGCGTCCGGTTTCATCAGGGTGGCCAGGATCCGGACGGCGGTCGTCTTGCCGGCGCCGTTCGGGCCGAGCACCCCCACGACCTGTCCGAACGGGACCTCGAGGTCCACCCCGTCCAGTGCCTTGGTGTCCCCGAAGTGTTTGACCAGGCCCTCGGCCTGGATCGCGTGCGACATGGGCGTCCTCCTTCACTGTCGCGTTCTGGGGACACTTTGACCGGACGCGCTGGCAGCACGCGCACAGCGCGCTGGCAGGCGCTGGCAGCCGCTGGTGGAGATCTTGTGGAGGAGTTGTCGGTGCTCGGGCCGCGCCGCGGTGGGCTCGGCATACTCGGCACATGACCGTTGCGGAAGAGACGCGCGTCCGGCGGAAGAAACCGCTGGTCACGGCCCTGTTGGTGGTGCCGCTGGTGCCGCTGGCCGGACTGGCCGCGCTGCGCCTGATCGGCTACGACGGCGACTGGTACACGCTGGTCGCGTTGTCGCTGACGCCGTTCGTGGCGGTCGCGGGCCTGCTGCTCGGCGGGCTGGCGCTGGCCTTGCGGCGCTGGTGGGTCGGCGGGATCGCGCTGGTGCTGACGATCGCGCTGGCCGTCCTGGTCGTGCCGCGGCTGTCGGCGAGCGATCAGCGCGAAGTGCACGGGAAGACACTGCGCGTGCTCGCCTCGAACCTGCTCTACGGCCAGGCGGACCCGAAGGCCGTCGTCGATCTGGTGCGTGAGCAGCGCATCGACGTGCTGAACCTGGTCGAAATGACGCCGCGGGTGGTCGACGGGCTGACCGCCGCCGGGCTGTTCCAGCTGCTGCCTTACCGGGTGCTGCACCCCGCGCCGGGCGCGTTCGGTTCGGGGATCGTGTCGCGCTTCCCGCTGAAGGAGGTCAACCTGACGGGTGATTCGGCGGCCAAGCAGCCGGGCGCGCAGGCCGACCTCGGCGACGGCGTGGTGGCGGAGATCGTCGCCGTCCACCCGATCTCCCCGGACGTCGACACGCGGGCGTGGGAGCGCGAGATCAAGGACTTGTCCCGCGCGGCGGGCGAGCACGGCCTGCGCATCCTGGCGGGCGACTTCAACGCGACGCTCGATCACGCGGCGTTCCGCACGGTGCTCTCCCGCGGCTACAACGACGCGGCGGAGGAGCGCGGCGCGGGGTTGACGCCGACGTGGCCGTCGTCGTCCCCGGTGGTGACGATCGACCACGTGGTGGTCGACAACCGGGCGGCGGTCCAGGACTACCGCGTGTTCGACGTGGCGGGCAGCGACCACCGGGCGGTGTTCGCCGAAGTCAGGTTGCCGTGACGAGGGCTCGCAGCGTTTCCAGGGCGCCGGCCGGGATCGAGACGCCTCGGTTGTGGCGGATCTCCGGCTCTCGCGGGTTGATGCGGATCAGCGCGCCGGTCGCCGCGCTGGCCAGTTCGCTGTAGCGGCGGACCGTCGGGACCGCCTGGCCCGCGCCGAGTTCCACCACCACGAGGTCACGCGCGGTCCGGCGCCACGCCGTCAGCTCGTCGAGCTGGGCCTGGCTGCGGTCCGGGACCCAGTCGAAGTCCCCGAACATCAGGATGTTGGGCCGCGCGAGCCCGCCGCACCGCGGGCACGACGGCAGTGGCGGCACCGCGCGCATGGTGTCTTCGTCGATGGCGACTTCGACGTCGGTGGGCCAGATGTCGTCGGAACAGCGGTTGAGGCACTGCAGGTGGTGGATCGAGCCGTGCGCCTCGGCGACGTGCTCGAAACCCGCCTTCTGGAACTGTCTGTCCACATTGGACGTGAACACGCGCACGGACGGCGCGAAGCCGAGCAGTAACCGGAAACCTTCGTGGGGCACGGTTTTCCGGTACAGGTCGAGCCGGTGGCCGTAGAAACCCCAGGCCAGCTCGGGGTCGTCGGCGAAGTGGCGCGGGTCGGCCAGCTCCTCGAACCGCAGCCCGAGCCGGGCGTACGGCGGGTAGGCGCGCCAAAACCCTTCGCCGCCGCGGAAGTCCGGCAGCCCGGAGTCGACGCCCATCCCGGCGCCGGCGCAGATCAGCAGCGCGCCGGCGCCGTTCAGGAGCTCCGCGGCCCGTTCAAGGGCGTCACTCACCCGGCTTCGAACCGAGAACGACCTCGAATTCCAGCAGGTTGGCACCGGTGGACACGGGCTTGGCGCGCTCGCCGGAGTGCGCCGCCGCGGCCGGGCCGCCCTTGGCCCACGCCTGGTAGGCCTCTTCGGTGTCCCACTTGGTGTAGACGAAGTAGCGCGTCTCGCCGGACACCGGGCGCAGCAGTTCGAAGCCGAGGAAGCCGGGCTGCTGGTCGACGGAGTGCATCCGCGCGGCGAACCGCTTCTCCAGCTCGGGGCCGGCGCCTTCGGGAACCTCGATCGCGTTGATCTTCACGACACTCATGAGCCCAGCGTACGGATTCAGTCGTCCGGGCGTTCCGCGCGGGACCGCGTGAAGACCGACGGCAGCCTCCGCAGGACGTCGCCCATGAGCTTGACGAAGTTCCGCTCGGCGAGCCGGTCGTCGGCGCGCAGCTGGAACGCGCCGACGACGGTGACCAGCAGGACGGCACCGATGACCACGACCGGCAGGGCCCAGAGCGCGAGGACGCGGCCGGCCACCAGCAGCAGGGCGACCACGACGACCACGACCGTCAGGTAGAACAGGCCGGAGAACCACGGCGACCGCAACCGCCGGGCTTCACGCCGCTCGAACGCGCTCGCCGACAGCTGCCGCGACACCGCCTCCACTTCGGTGGCGTCCCGGCCGACGACGTGGATCCGCGTCGCGCCCCGCGGGGTGATCGAGATGGTGACGCCGCACTGGGGGCAGATCCCGATTCCCGGCTCGGCAGGAGTACGGCAGTGCGGGCAGACCACCTCGTCTTCGGCCATCGCTCCATCATGGCGACTTCGCGACGGCAGGTGAAGAGGCGCTCAGCTGCGCAGTGAACCCGGGAACAGATCGGCGTCCGCGGGGAGCTTCGTCCCCCGGAACCACTCGTCGAAGAACGCTTTCAAATTCTGCCCGCTCACCGAAGAAGCCATCTTCTCGAAGTCGGCCCACGAAGCGTTCCCATGGCGGTACCGCGCCGGCCAGTCGTGCAAAAGCCGGTCGAACGCCGGGTCGCCGATCTGCCTTCGCAACGCGTGCAGCGCCAGAATCCCCTTGTTGTACACGCCCTCGAACTCGTGGCCCTGGCCCATGCCGACCAGCTTCTGGCCCCAGAAATCCGTGCTGCCCCGGGTGATCTCGATCGCCGCGCGGTAGCGGTCGTCGAGGCTCTGGCCCTCGCGCTCGGCCCACAGCCACTGCGCGTACGACGCGAAACACTCGTTCAGGCAAATATCCGACCAATTCCGGAGCGACACCGAGTCGCCGAACCACTCGTGCGCGTTCTCGTGGACCAGCGTCGGCAGGTCCGCCCACTTCGCGTACGTCGGCCGGGTCTGTGTCTCCAACGAGAACCGGACGTCCTCGTTCAAGAAGATCCCGCCCGCCGCCGACTGCGGGTACGGGCCGAACTTGCTCTTCAGGAAGCCGAGCACTTCCGGGAGGCGGTCGCCGATCGCGCGGCGGCTTTCCGCTCCCGGCGAGTACGCCGAGACCACCGGGGTGCCGTCCGGCAATGTCGACCTGTCGACACTGAACTTGCCGATCGCGATCGTCGTCAGGTAGCTCGCCACCGGGTTCGGCTCGGTCCACGTCCCGGGCGGGCCTTCTCGGCCGTTCGAAATCACCGTCCAGCCGGGCGGGACGTGCGCGGTCAGCGTGAACGTCGCCTTGTCGCGCGGGGTTTCGTTCACCGGGTACCAGAACGCCGCCGAGTGCGGCTCGCCGACCATGTACGCGCCGCCGTCGGCCGAGTGCTGCCAGCCGTTCTCGCTGCCGCCGTCGTGCGGGGTCTTGGCCGGGTCGCCGCCGTAGCGCACCCGCGTGCGGAACGTCGTCCCCGCGCGGATCGGCGACGCCGGCGTGACGACCAGCTCGAACGCCTTCTCGCGGGTGAAGTGCGCCGGCTGCCCGTCGACTTCGACACCGTGGACGTCCAGTCCGCGCAGGTCGAGGTCGAACCGGCTGAGGTCCTGGGTGGCCTTCGCGGTGACCGTCGTGTCGCCGTCGAGGTGGCCGCTCGGCGGGTCGTACGTCACGCCCACCTGGTAGCCGAGAGCGTCGTAACCGCCGTTGCCGTCGTCCGGGTAATACGGATCACCGGCGCCGGCGGCCCCCGGAAGCGGGTGCATGGGCGGCGGCGGTGGCGGCGCCGTGACGGCGTCACCGCTGCACGCCGCGGCGAGAACCACCGCGGCGCAGACGGCGAGGGCAGCGAGTCGGCGGCGCATACGAACCACCATAGGTGATGGAAAGCGATCACTCGGTCACAGTCCGCACCAGCCATTATGGTGACCGCGTGCTCTGTTTCGGCGGCACCGGCGTGCCGATCGTCCTGCTCCACGGACTGATGGGCCGCGCGCGCACGTGGTCGCGGGTCGCGGAGTGGCTCCGGCCCTACGGCGCGGTCTACGGCCTCGACGCGCGCGGACACGGCAGCGCGCCGCGCGTCGGCCCCTGGACCACCGAACGGTTCACCGACGACGTCGCCGCCGCCCTGCGGTCGCTCGACGCCGGGCCGGCCGTGCTCATCGGGCACTCGATGGGCGGCCTGCACGCGTGGACGACCGCCGCGAAGCACCCGGAGCTGGTGCGCGCGGTCGTCTCCGAGGACTTCGCGCCGGACCAGCGCGGCCGGACCGTCGAGACGTGGCGCGGGTACTTCGAGAGCTGGCCGGTGCCGTTCGAGTCACTCGGCCACGTCCGCGAGTTCTTCGGCGACGCGGGCGAGTACTTCGCCGACTGCGTCGAGGAGCGTTCCGATGGGTTTCACCTGGTCGCCGACCTCGAAGACCTGTACGTCATCGCCGCCGAGTGGGGCCGGCGGGACTACTGGGACGTCGTCGACGCGATCCGCTGCCCGCTGCTGCTGGTCGAGGGCGAGCACACGGCGATGCCGCCCGGCCAGCAGGCCGAAGTCGCGACGCGGGTCGAGGGCGCGAAGCACGTCGTGGTCCCGGGCTCGGCCCACCTGCCCCACGACGAAGCCCCGGAGATCTACCGGGGTGCCGTGGAAGCCTTCCTGAGCCAGGTCCTCAAGCGCTAGCGAGGTCCGCCCGCCAAGCCGCTGTCGAGCGATCGGAGGGGACGATCAGCGGCCAGACGTCCGCGCCGAGGAAGCCGGTCTCGTCGGTCACCCTGGTCGCGGTGCATGTGTGGCGCGGCAACCCGGCCTGAACGGACAAAGCGGCCACGGCGTCCTTTGTGGACTTACCGAACACCCCGTCGGTCGGCACGTCGTATCCGTACGCGCGCAGGAACCGCTGGGCCTGCTGAACCTGACGGCCCGTGTCGCCCGGCTTCAGCAGCGGCCACTCGGCTTCGGCGCGCGCCACCGAGACGCCGAGGACGCGGCCGACGGCCGTCCGCAGCTCGGGCAGCCGGTTGTAGAGCACCGTGCCGGGGCACTCGGTCGAGTTGAAGTCGCGGTGGCCCTTGATGAATTCGGGCGAGATGCCGTATTGGTGCGCGATGTAGGTGACCAGGTTCACCAGCGAGTCCCAGAGCGCCTGCGGTACGTCGACCGTGCTGTAGAGGCCCTCGTTCTCGATGCCGATGACCTCGCTGTTGTGGTTGCCGACGTTCGCGCCCTGGACGTGCTGCGTGCCGCCGCGCAGGATCTCCAGGCTGCGGTGCCTGCCCTCGGTGACGAACCCGCCGCGGCTGTTCGTGAACTGCTGGCCGCTGTCGATCCAGCCGTTCTTGTCCATGTGCAGGTTCTGGATGTACCTCGCGACGTAGAAGGCGCGCGCCAGCGAGAAGTCGTTGTTCATCGGCGGATCGACCGCGTGGTGCACGACGATGTAGGTCGGCTTGTGGTTCTCCACCACGATCGGCCCGCTGGCGGGCCGCGCGCCCCACTCGGCGCACCCGTGGATGGTCGGTGTCGGTACCGCCGCCGACGCCGTCCCGGTGGTCGTCATCCCCAGTGCGCCGGCCGCGGTCGCGGTCACCCCCGCTTTGAAGAGGGTCCGGCGGTCAACAGTGACCATGCGGGAAAGGTAGCCCCGAAGCGCGCCTATGACAACTATTGACCAACTTTTGTCGTAGCGCGTTAGTGTTCGCCCGGCAGTGCGAAGAGACCGCCGCTGGTCTGCTCCAGGAGCCCGTCGACGAGCAGGGAGTCCAGGCAGCGGTCACGCTGACCGCCGTCGTGCCACACCAGGTCGAGCCGCGCCTTCTCGACGGGGCCCTCGCTGCCGCGCAGGACGTCCAGCAGCAGGCCGCGGACCTGCCGGTCGGTGCCGGCGAACTTCTGCACGGGCTTGGCCGGGCCGGCGTACTCCGGTTTCCCGGCGAGCTGCCACGCGCATTCGTCGTAGATCGGGCAGTCCGCGCACCGCGGCGACCGCGCGGTGCAGATCAGCGCGCCGAGCTCCATGATCGCCGCGGAGAAGCGGGCGGCGGGCGCGTCTTCGGCAGGCAGCAGCGCCTCGACGTCGTTCATGTCCCGGGTGTTCGACGCGGGCCCGGCGTCCCCGGCGCCGTGCACGGCCCGTGCGACGACCCGCCGCACGTTGGTGTCGACGACGGGCGCACGCAGGCCGTAGGCGAACGCGGCGACGGCCCGCGCGGTGTAGGCGCCGATCCCGGGCAGCGCGAGCAGGGTGTCCACATCGGACGGAACGACGTCCCCGTGGTCCCGCGCGATGACACCGGCGGCTTCGTGCAGCCGCAGCGCGCGGCGCGGGTAGCCGAGCTTGCCCCAGGCCCGCACGACCTCGCCCTGGCTCGACGCGGCCAGCGCCGAGGGCACCGGCCAGCGCGCCATCCACTCGTGCCAGATCGGCTGCACGCGGGCGACGGGGGTCTGCTGCAGCATGATCTCGCTGACGAGCACGCCCCACGCCGAGCACTCCGGCTCGCGCCAGGGCAGGTCCCGGCCGTGCGTGGAGAACCAGTCGAGCAGTACGTCAGCGTCCACAGCCACGCCGGGAGGCTACTTCGCGTGCTTCGGCAGCTCGCGAGCGACCTCGTCCGGTGACGGCATCGCAGCGATCTCCGCGGCGACCGCCTGGGCCGCCTCACGGCACGAGTACGCCTTCCGGGCCTGCTCGGCGACGGCGTCCGCGCTCAGCTCGCCGGGCAGCAGCCGCACCCCGGCACCCACGGCGACCAGGGCCTCGGCGTTGGCGAACTGGTCAGCCCCCTGCGGCAGGACCAGCTGCGGGACACCCGCGGCCAACGCGCTCAGCGTGGTGCCGCTGCCGCCGTGGTGGACGACCAATTCCGCCTGTGCGATCGCCGCCGCTTGCGGGATCCAGGCCCGGGCCGTCACGTGGGCCGGCTGCGCCCGGAGGGGCACCCCGCCCGTGGCCACCACGATGGGCGTGCCGAGCGCGGCCAGCCCCTCGATCGCCGTCTCGAGCACCTCAGGGGTGCCGAACGCCGTGCCGAGCGTCAGGTAGATCAGCGGCCCCCGGAAGTCTCCCGGCTCGGCGAACGGCACCGGGCGCAGCGCGATCCGGTCCGCGGTCGCGAGGAAGTCCTTGTCCTGCAATGACGGCGGGCAGATGTCCAGGTGCGTCTCGCCGGCCGGGCGCACGAGCCCGATCCCGTCGGGGAACAGCCGGCCGAAGCCGTGCCACAACGCCGGGATCCCGGCCCGCTCCGCGGCGACAGCCACCTCCGGGACGCCCCACCCGTGCACGACCAGGTCCGGCCGCAGCCGCTTCAGGTCCGGCTCGAGGTCCTCGGCGTAGATCTCGTAGAACGAGTCCGCGGGCCGGAACGGGTTCAACCCGAGCCGGTCCAGCGGGGCGTGGACGTGCTCACCCGCGGCGAAGTGCACTTCGTGCCCGACGTCCCGCGCCGCGACTGCGAGCGGGACCATCGGGTACGTGTGACCGGCCGAAGCGAGGCCGGCGAAGAGGACGCGCAAGGCCTACTTGACCTCGGAAAGCTTCCCGGTCTTCACGTCGTAGACGAACCCGCGGACGTTGTCGGTGTGCGGCAGGTACGCGCTCCGCCGCACCCGCTCGACCGACGTCCGGACGCTGTTCTCGACGTTGCGGAACGCCTCGACCGCCCACGTCGGGCGCAGGCCGGTGGCCTCTTCGAGCTCGTCCTTGAAGTCGTCCTCGGTGACCGTCGACAGACCGCACTCCGTGTGCTGGACGACCAGCACCTCACGCGTGCCCAGCTTGCGCTGCGAAAGCGCCAGCGAGCGGATCATGTCGTCGGTGACCACGCCGCCCGCGTTGCGGAGGACGTGCGACTCACCCTGCAGGAGGCCGAACAGCTCGAACACCCGGATGCGGGCGTCCATGCAGGTCAGGATGGCCACCTGGAGCGACGGCTTGGGGGACGACCGGTCGCCGGGCGTCACCTCGCCGAGTTCCTGGTTGCGCTTGAGCAGAACGTCGATCGAGGTCATCGGTCACCTTCCGGCCAGTGGCCCCGCGGCGCGGGCGTGCCACTCCATTTGACCCGGTGAGTACCCCGCTGGGCAATGCAAAACGAGCTATGTCACGGGTCAGCCCCCGAACCAGGGCTCCTCGACCGTCCTGGGGGGTGCCGACGTGCGGCCGACGCGCAGCTCGGTCGGCAGCGTGATCACCTTCGGCGCGCTGCGCTCGGCCGAGCCGAGCAGCAGCCGGCCCGCCATCTTGCCCTTCTCGAGCACCGGCTGGTGGACCGTGGTGAGCCCGATCCGCTCGGCTTCGGCGATGCCGTCGAAGCCGGTGACGGTCAGGTCCTGCGGCACCCGCAGCCCGCGCCGCTCGGCCTCGGCCATGGCGCCGAGCGCGAGGATGTCCGAGGTGCAGATCACGGCCGTGATCTGCGGGTACGCGTCCAGCAGCTGACGCGCGGCGGACGCGCCGTCGTCCACCGTGTGGTCGAAGCGCTCGACCACGGGGACGCCCGCCCAGTCGACGCCGGCCGCCGAGAACGCCACGGCGAGCGCTTCCAGCCGGGTGCGCTGGACGTGGAAGTGCGCGCCGCTCTGGCGCGTGGCCGTGACGAAGTCGTCGTTGCGTTCGCGGGCCAGGCGCATGCAGATGACGCCGACCTGCCGGTGCCCCAGCGCCACGAGGTGCTCGGCGATCTTGCCGACCGCCGCCGCGTCGTCCGGGCCGACGCGGTCGATGCCCTCGAGGCTCGGCTGGTCGATGATCACCGTCGGGACCGGGCGTTCCAGTACCGCCGCCAAGTGCGGGTCGTCGTCCGGGACGGAGTAGACGACGAACCCGTCGACACCGGCCCGGTGCACCGCGGCGACGTCTTCACGGCCGGGGCTGGCGGGCACCAGGTGCAGGCCGACGCCGGCGTCTTCGCAGGCCAGCGCCAGTCCTTCGAGGACGCCGACGGCCGCGGGGTCGCGGAAGGCGTAGGAGAGGTTCTCGGTGAGCAGCAGCCCGACCGCGCCCGCCTTGCGCGTGCGCAGCGAGCGGGCGACCGGGTCCGGGCCGGGGTAGCCGAGCCGCCGCGCGGTCTCGAGAACCCGGCGGCGCAGTTCCGGGGACAGCTGGTCCGGCCGGTTGTAGGCGTTGGACACCGTGGTCCTGGACACACCGAGCTCCGCCGCGAGCGACGCCAGCGTCGCCTGCCTCCGGGTGCGAATAGGACGTCCCATCAGCAAACCGTAACGGTTCAGATCACTTTCTTGAAGAGACACCCCGGGTGGTCGATGTCTCGATCCGCATGCACGCATTCGCATACACCAAAACGTGATCGGATGGCCAGGATGTCATCCGGATGGGGTAAGGTGAATCTGACAACGGTTTCCATTAGCGTCTTCAGGAGTCACCGAATGAGTTCCCGTCGCACCAGGAGCGTGCTCGCCGCCGCTTCGGCCCTGTCCTTGTTCGCCCTGGCCGCGTGCTCCGGTGGGACCTCCGACGGCGGCGGGCAGTCCGGCGGCTCGGACAAGGTCAAGGTCGTCGCTTCGACGGACGTCTGGGGCAGCGTCGTCAGCGCCGTCGGCGGGGACAAGGTCGAGGTCAAGGCGATCATCCACGACCCGTCGGCCGACCCGCACTCCTACGAAACGACCGCCGACGACGCCCTCGCGGCGAAGGACGCGAAGCTGCTGCTGTCCAACGGCGGCGGCTACGACGAGTTCTTCGACAAGCTCACCGCGCAGGCCGGGGACGCGAAGAAGCTCGTCGCCTACGACATCGCCGCGACCGGCGACGAGAACGAGCACGTCTGGTACGACCTGCCGGGCGTCGACAAGGTCGCCGACCAGGTCGCCGCGCAGCTCGGCGAGCTGCAGCCCGCGTCGAAGCAGGCCTTCACCGACAACGCGACCGCGTTCAAGGCGAAGGTCGACGCGCTCGAGAAGCGCCTCGGCGAGCTCGGCACGACCCACCCGGGCGCGAAGGTCGTCGTCACCGAGCCGGTCGCGCACTACCTGCTCCAGAGCGCGAAGCTGACCGACGCGACGCCGAAGGCGTTCTCCGACGCCGTAGAGAACGACACCGACGTCCCGGCGGGCGCGGTGAACGAGTACAAGCAGCTCATCGCCACCAAGCAGGTCAAGGCGCTGATCAACAACGCGCAGACGGTGACCCCGCTGACCCAGGACGTCGTCGGGCAGGCGAAGGCCGCCGGGATCGGCGTCGTCGACGTGACCGAGACGCTGCCGCAGGGTGTGACCGACTACATTGGCTGGATGACCGGGGAAGTAGACGCGCTGGCAGGAGCGTTGAAGTAGGCATGGCTCCTGTCTCTGACGACGTACGCCCCGCGGTCCGGGTCCGCGGGGCGGGCCTCGCGTTCGGACCCCGGACCCTCTGGTCGGGGCTGGACCTCGTCGTCGAGCCGGGGGAGTTCCTCGCCGTGCTCGGCCCGAACGGCTCCGGCAAAAGCAGCCTGCTGAAGGCGCTGCTCGGCATGCAGGGCCTCTCGGCCGGCTCGGTCGAGATCGCCGGCGGCCGCCCGGGCGGCGCGAACCGCAAGGTCGGCTACATCCCGCAGCAGCGCGCGATCGACGAGTCGCTGACGCTGCGCGGCGTCGACCTGGTCGGGCTGGGTCTCGACGGGCACCGCTGGGGGCCGGGACTGTTCGGCATGGCGGCCCGGCGCCGGCTCGTCGCCGGAGCGATCGACGCGGTGGGCGCGACGCGGTACGCGAAGCAGCCGGTCGGGCGCCTGTCCGGCGGCGAGCAGCAGCGGCTGCGGGTGGCGCAGGCCCTGGTCGGCGACCCCGAGGTGCTGCTCTGCGACGAGCCGCTGCTGTCCCTGGACCTCGCGCACCAGCGCGCGATCAGCGAGCTGATCGACCGGCGAAGGCGGGTCTCGGGCACCGCGGTGCTGTTCGTGACGCACGAGATCAACCCGGTGCTGCCGTTCGTCGACCGGGTGTTGTACCTGGTCAACGGCTCGTTCCGGATCGGCAAGCCGGACGAGGTCATGACCACCGAGACGCTGTCGGAGCTGTACGGCACCCGCGTCGAGGTCCTCAAGGTGGGCGGGCAGATCCACATCGCGGGCGCGCAGAGCGCGTTGTGCGAGGAGGAGCCGCACCACCACGAACACGACGTCGAAGAGCAAGTGGGCTGAGTCTTGGATCTGTTCGACTTCGGCAAGACGTGGGAGCTGATCACCGAGCTGGACGGCGTCCAGACGGCGCTCCTGGCGGCGGCGATCCTCGGTTTGGTGGCGGGGGTGCTGGGCCCGCTGATCGTGATGCGGCGGATGTCGTTCGCGGTGCACGGGACGTCCGAGCTGGCGTTCACGGGCGGCGCGGCGGCCCTGTTGCTGGGGATCGGCGTCGAGTACGGGGCGTTGATCGGCGCGGTGGTGGCGGCGCTGCTGCTGGGGATCCTCGGCGCGCGTGACGCGGACCGCGACTCCGTGATCGGCGTGATCCTGTCGTTCGGGCTCGGGATGGGCGTGCTGTTCCTGTCGTTCTACAAAGGACGGTCCGGGAACAAGTTCGGGATTCTGACCGGCCAGATCATCACGATCGATTCGACGAACCTGACGTTGTTCGTGGTGTCGTCGGTGGTGGTCTTGGCGGTCCTGGCGTTGGTGTACCGGCCGTTGCTGTTCGCTTCGGTGGACCGGAACGTGGCCGTGGCGCGCGGGGTGCCGGTGAAGACGCTGACGGTGGTGTTCGCGCTGCTGGTGGGGGTTTCGACGGCGTTGAGCGTGAAGGTCGTCGGGTCGCTGCTGGTGGTCGCTTTGATGGTGACGCCGGCCGCGGCGGCCGCTCGCGTGACGGCTTCGCCGTGGAAGGCGACGGTGCTGTCGGTGGTGTTCGCGGAGGTTTCGGCGATCGGCGGGATCGTGCTGTCGCTGGCGCCCGGCTTGCCGGTGAGCGCCTTCGTGACGGCGATTTCGTTCTTGATCTACGTGGTCTGCCGGGTGATCGCTTGGCAACGCGACCGCCGCACCCGAGTGAGCACGGTGGAACCCGCGCTCGTCGCGGCGGCTTGAGGCGGCACTTTCACGTGAAAGTGCCGCTTTAGCCGAGCATCAGCAGGACCTGCAGCTCCCCGACCACGAACCCGATCACCCCGCCGACCGCGATCAGCTTCCATTCGTCCTGGCGGAACGCCGGCCGCAGCAGCCCCTCGAACTCCAACGGCGTCAACGCCAGCATCCGCTGCTCGATCATCTTCGCGACGTCCATCGCCTCGGTCAGGTACCCCTCGGCGTACCGGGCCGTGGAAGGCAGCTGCTCCAGCGCCTTCAACGCCGCCGCGTGCTTCATTTCGCGAAGCCGCGTGCCGCCCAGCGTGCGGGACAACGGCAGCTGGGCGTCCACCGCCGACGACACCATCTGCTCCACCAACGCCGCCAGCCGGTCGGCGCGCGGGCCGCGCAGCACCGCGTCCAGCAGGTTCTGGACCGTCAGCACCTCGTTGGCGATCAGCTCGCCGTACTGCCGCGCGACCTCCGCGCGCCGGCGCTGGAACTTGCCCTGGAAGATCACCCGGCCGACGCGGACCGGCTCGCGCGGGACGAAGATCAGCTTGATCGCCAGCCAGTCCGTGCACAGCCCGATCACGCCGCCGAACGCCGGCAGGATCCACGGCTCGCGCGTGAACGCCCAGACGATCGTCTGGATCAGGCCGAGCCCGAAGCCGAAGTAGATGCCCATCCGCGCGATGAACGCCATCTCCGGGCGGGACGTCTCGCGGATCAGCCGCACGAGCAGGGCGCGATCGCGCGTGAGCCGCTGGACCGTCATGTGCTGGACGTCGAGGACCTCGTCGAGGTTCTCGCGGACGTCGTCGAGGAACTCCCGCACCAGCCGCGGTGCCGACGCCTGGACCTGCTTGATCAGCATTTCCTGGGCCAGCGTCGGCATGACCTCCCACAGCCGCGGGTGGTGCTCGGCGAGCACTTCGCGCGCGATGTGGTCGACCGCGCGCAGCAGCGGCTGCTCCAGCTCGCTGGTGATGATCACCGGGTCGATCCGGCCGAAGACCTCGCGCAGGTCGAGCAGGTTGGCCGTCAGCAGCTCGGTCGCGACCGCCGCCATCCGCCCGCCGTGCTTCGGGACGACGCCCTGCCAGCCCAGCAGCGGCGGGATTCCGACGAAGTCCAGCGGCCGGAACATCATCTCGATCGCGACGCGCTTGGTGACGTACCCGATCAGCGCCGCGATGAACGGCATCGCCGCGTACAGCGGCCAGTGCAGGGCGAGGTCGTGCAGGACAGCGTCCACCCCGACCTCCTCATCCCGAGAACGGAACCGTACCGGCTACCCGAGCAGGGCGAGCACCTGCAACTCGCCGACGAGCCCGCCGATCACCGCGCCGACGGCGATCAGCTTCCACTCGTCCTGCCGGAACGCCGGGCGCAGCAGCTGCTCGAACTCCAGCGCGCTCAGCTTCTTCATCCGGTCGACGATCGTGTTGCGCACGTCGAGCGCGTTGATCGCGTAGTTCTCGGCGTAGCGGATCGTCTCCGGGACGCGCTCCGCGGCCTTCGCCGCCGCCGTCTGCTTCATCTCCTGGAACTTCTTCGTCCCGACGGCGATGGCGACGAACGGCTTGACGACGCTGGCCTGCGCGTCGATCGTCTTCTGCACCTCGCGGGTGATCATCGCGAACAGCTTGTCCGACTTCGGCCCGCGCAGCACCGCTTCCAGCAGGTTGGGAATGGTGATGATCTCGCGCGCGATCATGTCGCCGTAGTCGGCGGCGACCTGGTCGCGGCGCTTCTGGAAGATGCCCTGCCAGGTGTAGAGCCCGAAGAACCGGCGCGGCTCGCGCGGCAGGAAGATCATCTTCAGGGCCAGCCAGTCGGTGAGCCAGCCGATGCCGAGACCGAACAGCGGCAGCACGATCGGCGACTTCGTCAACGCCCACACCACCAGCTGGACGCAGCCGAGGATGAACCCGAACCAGACGCCCGAGCGCGCGATGAACCGCATCTCGGGCCGCGAGATGTCGCGGATCAGCCGGTTGAGCAGCGCTTTGTCGCGGACGAGGTTCGTCACGACCATGTGCTGCAGGTCGAGGACGTCTTCGATGTTGCCGGCGATCTCGCGCATGATCTTCGTGATCGCCTTCGGCGCCTCGGCCTGCACGCGCTTGAGCAGCAGCTGCTGGGCGCCGTTCGGCAGCACTTCCCACAGCCGCGGCTGGTAGGTCTCCATCACTTCGCGCGTGACGTCTTCGACGACCCGCAGCAGCGGCTGCTCGATCTCCTTCGCGACCTGCGCCGGGTCGAGCCGGGCGAAGATCTCCTTCGGGTCGACGAGGTTGGTCGTCAGCATCTCGGTGGCCGTCGCCGCCATGCGCTCGGCGTTCGCCGGCAGCACGCCCTGCCAGCCGAGGAACGGCTTGACGCCGGTGAACTCGAGCGGCCGGAACATCATCTCGATGGCGACGCGCTTGGTGACGTAACCGATCAGCGCCGCGACGAACGGCATGGTGACGTACACCTGCCAGTGCGAGCTGAAGTCCACTCGCGCACGCTATCGGCACTTGATCAGTGCAGCAGGAGCAGCACCTGGAGTTCACCCACCAGTCCGCCGATGACCGCGCCGACGGCGATCAGCTTCCATTCGTCCTGTTTGAACGCCGGGCGCAGGATGCCTTCGAACTCCAGCGGGGTCAGCTGCCGCATCTTCTCGACGATCGTGTTGCGGACGTCGAGCGCGCCGGTGGCGTAGCTCTCGACGTGCTTCACCGTTTCGGGGAGGTACTCGATCACCTTGGCGGCGGCCGCGCGCTTCATCTCCTGGTACTGCCGGCCGCCGATGGTGAGGGCGACGACCGGCTTGGCCACGCTGACCTGCGCGTCGATCGTGCGCTGGACCTCGCGGGTGATGAGCGCGAACAGCTTGTCCGCGCGCGGGCCGGTGAGGATGGCTTCGAGAACGTTCCGGACGGTGAGGACCTCGTCGGCGATCAAGGCGCCGTAGTCCGCGGCGACCTCCTGACGGCGCTTCTGGAACATGCCCTGCCAGCGGAAGAAGCCGAACCCGCGGGGCTCGCGCGGGTAGAAGATCATCTTGAGGGCCAGCCAGTCCGTGACGAAGCCCGTGACGAAACCGAAGATCGGCATGATCAGCGGCTGTTTCGTCAGCGCCCAGGCGACGAACTGGACGAGCCCGATCACGAACCCGAACCAGATGCCCGAGCGCGCGATGAACTTGAACTCGGGCGCGGCGACCTCGCGGATCAGCCGGCAGGTCAGCGACTTGTCGCGGACCATGGCGCCGATGAGCATGTCGTTGACGTCGAGGACGTCGTCGATGTTGGTCGAGACCTCCCGCATGAGCCGCTTGACGACCTGCGGCGCCTGCGCGCGGACCTGGTCGACGAGCAGCCGTTGCGCGCGCGAGGGCAGCATTTCCCAGAGCCGGGGCTGGTAGGTCTCCATGACTTCGCGCGTGACGTCCTCGACGGCCTTGAGCAGGGGCGCTTCGAGCTCTTTGACCATTTCCTCCGGGTCGAGGCGGCTGAAGATCTCCTGCGGGTCGACGAGGTTGTGGGTCAGCAGATCGACGGCGGTCGTGGCCATCCGCCGCGCGTTGGCCGGGATGACGCCCTGCCAGCCGAAGAACGGCTTGGCGCCCTTGAACTCCAGCGGCCGGAACATCATCTCGATGGCGACGCGCTTGGTGAGGTAGCCGATGAGGGCGGCGATGAGCGGCATGGTGGCGTAGACGTGCCAGTGCGCGGCGATGTCAGCGAGTATGTCCACAGTGGCCTCCTCGCTTTGACCGCTGGTCAACACCGGTCAGGATGCCATGCGTCACCGGGGGTTCCAATATCCGTGATGCATCCGTTTGGCGGTACGTGCGGACAGGCCCCAGCTCATTAAGGTGGCGCGATGGTCGCGCCTGAGAAGCCCCAGTCCGCCCCGAAGACAGCCCAGTTCGCCGTGGGTGTCCGCGGCTACAACCAGCGTCAGGTCGACGAACGCCTCGCCGAGCTGAACAAGGACCTGCGCGAGACGTCCCGCAGCCGCGACGAAGCCGTCGCGACGTCGTCGGACCTCTCGAAGGCCCTCGCGTACGCGCAGAAGGAGCTGGCCGAGACGAAGGCCGCGCTGGCCCGGATGAGCTCGAGCCCGTCCGGCGCGGGCGCGATGGCCGAGCGCGTCCGGATGATGATGCAGCTGGCGGAGGAGGAGATCGCGGACCTGCGCGCGGCGGCGGAGGCGGACGCGGCGTCGACCCGCGACCAGGCCGACAAGTACGCGCACGAGACCCGCCGCACGGCCGACAAGCTGGCGAAGGACGCGGAGGAAGAGCGCGCGCGCCTGCGGTCGGAGGCGAAGGGCGAGATCGAGAAGCTGAACGCGGCGGCGGGCGCGAAGAGGGTCGAGCAGGCGGCGGCGGCCGAGCGGGCCCGCAAGGAAGCGGACGCGGCGGCCGAGGCCAAGGCGGCGGAGGCGCGGGCCGAGGCGGACCGGGTGGCTGCGGAGGAGCTGGCGGCGCGGAAGAAGAAGTTCGACGAGGAGAACGCGCGGCAGAAGCAGGAGACGGAAGCGGCGCTGACGTCGGCTCGGTCCCAGCAGGCCGACGCCGATCGGAACCGGAAGCTGGCGCTGGACCTGCGGACGAAGGTCGCGGAGCGGATCGCGGCGACGGATGTCGCGGTGCAGGAAGCCATGCGGTTGCTGGCTCCGGAGCCTGCTGCGACGGAGAACGGGGAGCGGAAGCCGGCTCCCGCTCCTGCGCCGAAGGCCGCGCCCGCGCCTGCCGCACCGGCGAAGGCCTGACGGCTCGCCCCAGAACGCCGGCTCCCCTCGGATCGTCGAGGGGAGCCGGGCCAATTTCGAGCCAAGGGTTCCCGAGCCCGCCCGGCTCGCGGAGGCGATCCTCGGCCATGCGCACCACCCGGCAATCAAGCACCGACTCGGCCGTCACGGCGCCTGAAGACCGTCGCGCGGAAGCTGACCACCGGTGGCCGCACCGGGCTCGTCTTCAACGACACTCGCGACCGCGTCGGCGCCTTCCTCGTCCAGGCCGGCGGGTGGACCCTCGACGCCGACCAGAACGCCAATGTCTTGAATGACTCATTCAGGACCTCCCAAGACCTGAATGAGTCATTCAAGACACTCGGGCTTCGCTCCGGCGGCGCTCCGGTCGAGCGGCCGCGGGCATCCCGGGCCAATCGTGTAAATCCCCCGGCCGGGGAGGTGGCCGAAGCTCGTGGGTGGCTGGCAGTCTGCATGACAGCCGCTTGATCACCCCGCGAGAACGGACCCGCCGCATGCTCCTCGAGACCGAACGGGCCGCCGTGTGCGCCTACGCGCGGCGGATGGTCGGGGACGGCCTCGTCGTCGGGACCTCCGGGAACGTCTCCGTGCGGGCCGGGGACCTCGTCGCCGTCACGCCGACCGGCGTCCCCTACTCCAGCATGAACCCGGCCGATGTCCCCGTCGTCGACCTCGGCGGCCAGGTCGTCGACGGCTCGCTCAAGCCGACCAGCGAACTGCCGATGCACCTGTCCGTGTACTGGGACGTGCGCGATCCCGACAGCGAGCCCGTCACCGCTGTCGTGCACACGCACTCGCCGCACGCCACCGCCGTCTCCACCCTCGTGCGCGAGGTTCCGCCCATCCACTACATCCTCGCGACGATCGGCCCTTCGGTGCGCGTCGCGCGCTACGCCACGTACGGCACGCCCGAGCTGGCCGCCGCCGTGCTGGACGCGCTCGACGGACGCCGTGGCTGCCTGATGGCCAACCACGGCACCCTCACCTACGGCGACGGCCTCGAGGCCGCCTACCACCGGGCCCAGCAGCTCGAATGGGCCTGCCGCGTCTGGCTGCTCGCCCAGGGCGCCGGCCGGCCCGCCCTGCTGCCGCCGCCCGAGGTGGCGAGGGTCGTCGACCGGCTGCGGGGCTACGGCCAGAACTAGGACGCCAGCGCGTCGACGGCGTGGACCGCGTCCAGCAGCTCCGCGACCGTCGGGTCGTCGACCGCCTCCTTGATGCACTGCCACAGCTGGAGGTTCGCCGTCGCCCAGCGGGAGTACGTCGCCGCCGCCTCGGGGTTGTAGAAGTAGTACCCCTCGTCGTGGACGTCGCACTGCTCGCCGACGATCTTGTCCGCCAGCTCGCGCAGGCTCAGCCCGTTCTCGCGCAGGTACCGGTGCGCGAGCACCACCGGCGTCACCGGCAGCGCCTTGAACAACGTGTCCGCGTCGCTCAACGCCTGTGCTTCCAGCGAAATGTCACGGCCGCGCGTGGCCATTTCGGCTTCGTCGATGATCTCGTCGATCCACCGCGCGACCCGAGGAGGAACCTCGCACTCCTCGAGGATCTCCAGCCGCAGGCTCCGGCCCGCCGCCGCGGGCGAGTTGCGGAGCACGAGGTAGTTGACGTCGTGCACCAGTGCCGCCACCTCGACGACCGCGCGGTCGGCCCCGTTGTGCTGGGCGAAGCCGGCCGCCTTGGCGCGGACGAAACTCACGTGGTGCCAGCCGTGGAACGGCAGCCGTTCGGCATAACGGCGGCAAAGCCGGTGAACCCGGTTCGCGACGGCGTCGACGATGACATGGTCGATCGTGCTTTCCTGCGTGCGCATACACCTCTCCGATCCCGGCCGTGGTGTTCAGACGGGTGGAGTAATGGTAAGCGCCCTTGACGCCGGTGTGTAGCTAGATGCGGTCGGCCAATTCCCCCAATCGGACCTCTACCGGAACGTGACGATGGCCGATTCCCGTGGCGGGATCGAAAGAAATGCTGAAGCTGCTCACCGGCCGTGATTTCACGAGGAACGTCATGGTGCCGTCGGCCGCTTCGGGGATGCGGTGGAATTCGTCGGCCAGCATGGTGATGCACGCGCCGGCCTGGCACAACATGCTGCGCCGCCGCCGCGCGGACGTGATCAGCCCGGTGCCGGCGTCGACCGTCGTCTCGTATCTCTCGTGCAGGTAGTCACCACGGAGAATGGTGGTGCAGAAGTGGTACCTGTGGTTGTGCACGGAATCCGCGTACCCTTCCCGCCAGTCCGCCTGCGCCTTGTATTCGTGCAGCCAGAAGGAAAACGGGTCGGACGGCGAATCGAGCAGGCACCAGGCGAAGTGGGTGGTCGTTTCGCGGGACGAGCGCAGCACCTTCGCGGCCTGCGTGGACGACAGCGCGCGCAGTTGCGTACGCAGTTCGTCCCGCAGGCCCGGCTGAGCGGCCCACGGCCGGAACCACTCGTCGACGGCGCGCCAGCCGGCGGCCAGGGGGAACTCGGCCGCGCGTAGCCGCGTGGCCAGTTCGGAAAGGGGGGACAGGCGGGTGAGCAAGGTCAGCTCCCTAGCTCGGCGACTTCGGAGAACTCCGTGCGGAAAGCGTGGAACTTGCCTTCCAGCTCGCGGAACTGCTCCTCGGACAGGGGGGATCCGGTGATCTTTTCGAACAGCGCCAGGAAATCCGTCCGCGTCGTCGCGGACGTGATGCGGAAGTGGCGGCCGGTCCGGGACTGCGAGACGCGCACGAACTCGGCGCGCTCCATGTTGTAGAGGAAGGAACCCTCGGTGAACCGCAAGGACCGCGGGTACAGCTTCGTGGCGCCGCGGACGTCGCTGTAGAGCGACACCCACACGCTGTCGTCGAACAGTTCGAGCCGGTCCAGCGGCGGGTCGGCGACCACGGTGATGTCGACCTGCGCGCAGCGGCTGCGCGCCAGGAAGAGGCCGACGAGCCCGATCCGGATCTCTTCGTCGAGCCGGGTCTGGATCTGTTCGGAGTCGACGTCGCCCGCCTCGCGGCGCAGCAGGTAGCGGGCGCGCCCGCTGATCGAGCTGGCGTCACGCGGGTCGGCGATGACGGCCCGGAGTTCGCGTTCGGTGCGGGAAAGCAACAGGCGGGCGGCCGCGTGCCGCCCGGAGAAGCCGCGGAAGAAGTACTGCCGGGTCGCGTTGAGGTCGGCCATCAGCAACCGGTTGAAGCCGGGGTCGGGGTCCGTGGTCGCCTCGAACACGTCGGTGGGGAAGAACTCCTTGTTCAGCGCGCGGTATTCGGAGCTCAGGTCCTCCAGCGCGCGCCGGCTTTCCTCGATCACCGGGGTCACCAGCGCCTTTTGCGAAGCGCTGGCGGTGATCAGCGTGGTGCCGAACCCCACGATCGCGGAGATCAGGGTGCCGGTGCCCAGCGACGTCACCAGGTTCTTCCCGGTGCCGGGGTCCATCAGGCCGGCGAGCCACAGGCTGAGGCCGGCGACGACGACGAGCACCGTGAGGAGCAAGCTCGTCCTGGTCCAGAAGATCTCCTGCAGTGGGGTACGGCGGCGGGATCCGCCATCCGCGGCCACTTGCTTCACCTCCCTCGAACCACCCGAACGGACGAACGCGTAAAGTGTCTGTTCGAGCGCGCGGAGTCACTTTACGCGTCCTGCGGGGGGCGCGAAATAAGAAGTTCGGGGGACAAGGCTGACGGACGGACGTCACTCTCGGCAATAATTAACCAGGTTGACGAGGTTTTCGTAAATCACGGAAAACCGGCCTCAGAGCGTGGCCGGGAGCCCCTTTTCGTACCAGCCCGGGCCGGGTTCGGCGCGCATCAGGAAATCCACGACGACCGCCGCGGGGGCCGGGTGGATCTCCGGGTGATCGCGTTCGCCGCGCGCGGGGTCCACCGGCCAGGCCAGTTTTTCCTCGTCGAGCGAAAACTCCCCGCGCGCGCCTGTTCGATTGCCGCGCGCGTCGAGCCGCACCCACTTGCCGCGCAGGTGCACGCCGTTCAGCCCGTGCAGCGCGGACAGCTCCTGGTAGCAGAACCCGGCCGGAATCCCTTGTGCGCGCAGCAAAGCGGCGAGCAGGTGGGCTTTGGCGTGGCAGATCCCGACGCGCTCGCGAAGGACGTCCGACGCTCGCCACGTGACCCGCAGGTCGCCCGCGTCGATCACGTGGTCGACTTCGTCCCGGACGAACCGGAAGGCGGCCTCGGCGCGGGCGACGGGATCGTCCCCGGCTGCCCGGAAGCGGTCGGCCTGGGCGCGGATCGACGGGTGCTCGTGATCGACAACGGCGTCCGAGACGAGGTAGTCGCTCAGCCGAACGGAGGTGGGCGACGGAACGGGACTCATCCGGCCATCCTGACAGGTGCGGCCATTCGGGCGAGCCTCCTTTTCCGGGGTGGCAACGCTCCGCGTTCATCGGTTACGGAAGGTAAAACTCCGGCGGAAAGCCCGTCCAGCGCAGATCGGCGGTCAGGTGACCGACGTCGTTGTACGTCAGCAGGGCGGCGGGCCGTCCCGGCGAGTACCGGATCACGGTGAGCGCGGCGTTGGCGTGGTTGAGCGCGAGCCACCGCCAAGGCGGCGCGTCCTGCGAGGCGCGCACGAGCCAGCCGGCGAGGAAGTTGTGCGTGATGAGCACTTCGTACCGCGTCTCGGCACCCGGCACGGGCCCGGCGAACCGCCGCTCGGCCTCGGCGGCGAGCTCTTCGTCGGCGGGCGGCAGCCGGCGGGCGAAGGCGTGCAGGAGGTCACCGGAGGTTTCGGGGAGCTCCTCGCGCATCGGCGTGTAGGGGACGAAGTCGCCGGCCGCTTCGTCGACGTAGACGGGAACACCGGGCAGCTGGGTGGCGATGAGCGCGGCGGTCTGGCTCGCGCGCGGGAGAGGGCCGTGGTGGACGGCGTTGACGGGGACCTCCCGCAGCCGCCGGCCGAGCAGAAGCGCTTGCCGGCGCCCGGCTTCCGTGAGATCACCGGTGGGCCCGGCTTCGCCGTGTCGGGTGAGGAAGAGGTAGCGCGTCGCGAGCATCAGCCGACGGGGACGAGTGCACCCTGGGGGCCTTGGCTGGGCGCGAACTGGGTCTGCAGCCGGATCGGCGCGGGGTGCGGCGGGAGGACGGTCGAGGCGAACGGGGTGATCGTGTAGTCGCGGCCGCTGTTGGTCTGGAGGTGGACGCTGACGTGGACGTTCCGATCGGCGGGGATCTCGAAGGTGACGGCGCCCCAGGAGACGATGTACTGGCGGCCGTCGACGCTGGCGATGGGCGCGTAGGCGCGGACGGTGTGGCCGAGGTGGGGGATGTCGATCGTGAGGAGGCGGCGGGGCCCGGTGTGGTGGTCGACATACGGGATCACGCCGGGCACCCTGGCCAGGTCGGTCGGCTCGGTCATCCTTCGGGCTCCACTCAGAACTGGTAGTACAAGAACGGGCTGAACGTCCCCGTCGCGATCAGGATCGCCGCGTACACCAGCCCCACCGTCATCACGCCGATGCGCAACGCCGTGGCCGGCTTGCTCCGGGACGACTCCAGCAACGGCCCCGTCACCGGGTGGGCCGGCAACAAGAAAACCGCCAGCGCCGCCAGCAGCAGCACCAGCCGCTGGTTCGTGAACGCCTCTGCCACGCCCGCGCCCAGCCCGTCGAAGTCCGGGATCAGCATGTGGCCGATCATCGACAGTGCGTGGCCCAGGTCCGCCGACCTGAAGAACACCCAGCCGAACACCACCAGCAGCATCGTCAGCGCCCGGCGGCCCAGACGTGACCAGCGGGATGACGGGTTCAGATCGAAACCGAACCGGCGCTCGATCACCAGCAGCGCCCCGTGGTAGCAGCCCCACACCAGGAACGTCCACTGCGCGCCGTGCCAGAAACCCGTCAGCAGGAACACGATGCACAGGTTGCGGTACGTGTGCGCTGCGCCGTTTCGGTTGCCGCCCAACGGGATGTACACGTAGTCGCGGAACCAGCGGCTGAGACTCATGTGCCAGCGGCGCCAGAACTCCGTGATCGTCACCGACGAGTACGGCCGCGCGAAGTTCTCCGGCAGCCTGAACCCCAGCATGCGGCCCAAGCCGATCGCCATGTCCGAGTAGCCCGAGAAGTCGAAGAACAGCTGGAGCGTGTAACCGATCGCGCCGAGCCACGCCGTCGCGAACGTCATCTCGTCCGGCGGGACCTTGAAGCACGCCTCCACCAGCGGGCTCAGCGAGTCCGCGATGATCGTCTTCTTGCACAGCCCCAGCGCGAACCGCGGGAAGCCCGCCGCGATGTCGTCCAGGCGGTGGGAACGCAGCTGCGGGAGCTGGTCGGCGATCTCGCGGTACCGGACGATCGGGCCCGCCACCAGCTGCGGGAACATCGCGATGTACGCCGCGAACGCCACCGGGTTGCGCAGCGCCTGGCGCTCGCCGCGGTAGATGTCGACCACGTACGAAATGTGGTGGAACGTGTAGAACGAGATGCCGATCGGCACCACCAGGCTCGCCACCGGCACGCTGCCGCCGAACCAGTGCGCGACCGCCGCGATCTGCTGCGTCGCGAACCCCGCGTACTTCCAGATCAGCAGGACCGCGACGTCCAGCGACACCACCGCGATGAGGATGCGGCGCCGCCGGACGCCGTGCACGTCGAACGGGTTCGGGGCCAGCAGCGGGCCGGCCAGGAAGTTGACGACCATGCAGCCCAGCAGCAGGAACACGAACGGCCCCGCGCCGATCGTGTAGAACAGCAGGCTGCCGACCGCCACGATGCCGTTTCGCCAGCTCCGCGGGCACACCAGCACGGCGACGAGCACCGCCGGCATGAAGTACCACAGGAACAGTGGCGATACGAACGACATCGGGTCCCCTCGGCTTTATCCGATGGTGACCTTAACCCGACCGGGTGGTGCCGTCAGACCCGACCGGCGACACGGCGGCGGCGCGCCACCTCCGCGAGCAGCACACCGGCCGCCACGGACGCGTTCAGCGACTCCACACCCGCCGCCATCGGGATCGACACGGTCGCGTCGCACGTCTCACGGACCAGGCGCGACAGCCCGCGGCCCTCCGAACCGAGCACGATGACCAGCGGGTCCGCCGCCAGCTCGAGCTCGTCGATGTCCACCGAACCGTCGGCGTCCAGGCCGACCAGCATCAGGCCTTCGTTCGCCCACGCCTTGAGCTGGCGGGTGAGGTTGGTCGCGACCGCGATCGGCAGCTTCGCCGCGGTGCCCGCGCTCGTCCGCCACGCCACCGCGGTCATGCCCGCGCTGCGCCGCTCCGGCAGCAGCACGCCGTGGGCGCCGAACGCGGCCGCCGAGCGGATCACCGCGCCCAGGTTGCGCGGGTCGGTGACGCCGTCCAGCGCCACGAACAGGGGCACCTCGCCCGAGTTGCGGGCCGCCGCCATCAGCTCGTCCGGGTGGGCGTACTCGAACGGCGGGACCTGCAGGCCCAGGCCCTGGTGCACGGCCCGGTTCGTCTTGCGGTCCAGCTCCTCGCGCGGGATCTCCAGGATCGAGATGCCCTTGTCGCCGGCCAGCCGGACGGCGTCGTTCACGCGGTCGTCGATCTCGATGTTCAGCGCGACGTACAGCGCGGTCGCGGGGACGCCCGCGCGCAGCGCCTCGACCACCGGGTTGCGCCCGGCGATCAGCTCCGGCTTGTCGGCCTTCTTCTGCCGCGCCGCGTCGCGCTTCGTCTGGGCGTTCGCCTGGCGGTAGGCCTTGTGCCCGGGGCGGTCCTCCGCCTTCGGGGTCGGCCCCTTGCCTTCGAGGGCCTTGCGGCGCTGACCGCCCGAGCCGACGACGGCACCCTTCTTGGTGCCCGTCTTGCGGATCGCGCCCTGGCGCCGCGAATTGCCTGCCATGGTGAAAGTTTCCTTGCTAGTAACGGGATCAGTCGGACTTGACTGTCCACTGAGGACCGTTGGGGGTGTCCTCCACCACGATGCCCGCCTGCGAAAGGCGGTCACGGGCGGCGTCCGCACGGGCGAAGTCCTTCTCGGCGCGGGCCTGCTGGCGCTCGGCCAGCAGCCCTTCGACGATCCGGGACAGCGCGTCCTTGGTGGGCGTGTCGGAACCGCCCGCCTCGGACCAGCGCGCGGACAGCGGGTCGAGGCCGAGCACGTCGGTCATCGCGCGGACGGCCGCGGCGAAGTCGAGTGCCTTGGAGGTGTCGCCCGCGTCGAACGCGGCGTTACCGTCGCGGACCGTGTTGTGGACCACGGCGAACGCCTGCGGGGTGGCCAGGTCGTCGTCGAGCGCGTTGGCGAACTCGGCCGGGATCGTGCCCAGCGTCACTTCACCCGACTGCGCGGCGCGACGCAGGAACGTCTCGATCCGCCGGTAGCCCTGTGCGGCTTCGGACAGCGCGCCGTCGGAGTACTCGATGGTCGAGCGGTAGTGCGGCTGGACCAGGTAGTACCGCAGCTCCGGCGCGCGGTAGCGCTCCAGCATCGACGGGATCGACACGGTGTTGCCGAGCGACTTCGACATCTTCTCGCCCGACATGGTCACCCAGGCGTTGTGCAGCCAGAACCGCGCGAAGGCGTCGCCGGCCGCGTTCGACTGGGCGCGCTCGTTCTCGTGGTGCGGGAAGACCAGGTCGATGCCGCCGCCGTGGATGTCGAACTCCGCGCCGAGGTAGGCCGTCGCCATCGCCGAGCACTCGAGGTGCCAGCCCGGCCGGCCGTCGCCCCACGGCGTCGGCCACGACGGCTCGCCCGGCTTCGCGCTCTTCCACATGGTGAAGTCGCGCGGGTCGCGCTTGCCGCGGGTCGGCGTCTCGCCCTGCTGGACGTCCTCGAGGACCTGGCCGGAGAGCTTGCCGTACTCGTCGAACGACTTGACCGAGAAGTAGACGTCGCCGTCCGCGACGTAGCCGTGGCCGCTCTCGATGAGGCGTTCCATCAGCTCGACCATCTGGGTGACGTGCCCGGTCGCGCGCGGGTTGACGGACGGAGGCAGGCAGCCGAGCTGCTCGTACGCCTCTTCGAAGGCGCGCTCGTGCGTCGCGCCCCACTCCCACCACGGCCGGCCGGCTTCGGCGGCCTTGGTGAGGATCTTGTCGTCGATGTCCGTGACGTTGCGGACCAGCAGCACGTCCAGTCCACTGTGGACGAGCCAGCGGCGCAGGACGTCGTAGTTCAGGACGCCGCGGACGTGCCCGATGTGCGGAACGCCCTGCACGGTGGCCCCACACACGTAGATCGACGCCGTTCCGCTACGGACGGGGTGGAATTCCCGCACGCTCCGGGTCGCTGTGTCGAAAAGGTGAAGGGCCACCCTCAAAGGGTACGGGGTCGGGCGAGAGGAATATCTCTGGGTGTCAGCCGACGCCGTGGGTGCGCAGGGCCGTGAGCAGGGCGTCCGGCCGGTCGGCGGTCGGCAGCGGGTCGACCAGCGCGAACTCGCAGCCGAGCGCGCGGGCGCCGCCGTCGGCCTCCTCGCTGTCGCCGACCATCAGCGTCTCGGTGGCCGGGACGCCGAGGGCCTGCACGGCCGTGCGGAAGATCTCCAGCTCCGGCTTGATGGCCCCGACCTCGAAGGACAGCACGAACTCGTCGACGTAGGCGTCCCACCCGCGCGCGGTGAAGGCCGGCCGGATGTCGAAGGCGATGTTGCTCAGCACGCCGACCTTCAGGCCCCGCTCGGACGCGGCCTTCAGCGCGGCTTCGGTGTCCGGGTACGGCGTCCACTGGCTGGGATCGATGAGCCGGTCGTAGAGGGCTTCGGCCTGGTCGCGGTGCGGGACGCCGGACTTCTTGAGCACCTCGAGGTAGACCTTCCGGTGCAGCACGGGGTCGCGGTCGCGCTCCCGCCAGGCGTGCACGTGCTCGGCGTCCAGCTCGACGACCTGCCCGACCGGGGCGGTCATCCGCCGCATCAGCTCGGCCTGCGCCTCGATGTCGAGCGGCTCGCCTTCGTGGTTCGTCAGTTCGGTGAGCCACGACTCGTCCTGCTCGAGCCGGAAGAGCGTGCCGGAGTAGTCGAACAAAACGGCCCTGATCGTCATGGTTTCCAGCCTAACGGGACCCTCAGGCCGAATGCCCTGTGATGTGTTCGGGGAAAACGCGCACGAGCACGCGCACGACCTCGGGCGGCTCGGGCGGGAAGACGTCGCCGGTGTACTTGCGGGCGAGTTCGTCGTTCAGCTCGGCACCGCCTTCGACGGTGACCTCGGCGCGCCCGCGGATCTCGACGTAGTTCTCGGGATCGGCCAGGTCGAAGACGGAGAGCGAGACGCGGGGATCGCGCCGGATGTTGCGCTCCTTGCGCCGGCCCTGGACGGTCACGAAGACCACGGTGTCGCCGTCCCGCTTCGCCCAGACGACCGAGCTTTGCGGCGAGCCGTCGGCGTTGGTGGTGGCGACGACGGGGTAGTTGCGGCCGTCGAGGAGGGCCTTGGTGGCGTCGTTGAACATGGTCCGGACCCTAGAGCCTGGGGGCTAATCCGCGGCGAGCAACAGCGCCGTCGCGAAGGCCGCGATCCCCTCCCCGCGCCCGGTCAGCCCCAAGCCGTCCGACGTGGTCCCCGACACGCTCACCGGGCCGCCCGCCGCCTCCGACAGCACCTTCTGCGCCTCCTCGCGCCGCTTCCCCACGCGCGGCGCGTTGCCCACGATCTGCACCGAAGCGTTCCCCACCCGCCAGCCAGCGGCGACGACCAGCTCCCGGACCTCCGCCAGCATGTCCACGCCGTGAGCGCCGTCCATCCGCGGATCACCGGTACCGAACACCGCGCCCAAGTCCCCCAGCCCCGCCGCCGACAGCAGCGCGTCGCACAGGGCGTGCGCTGCCACGTCGCCGTCCGAGTGCCCCGCGCAGCCGTCCACTCCCGGCCACCGCAGACCCGCCATCCAGCACTCGCGGCCCGCTTCGACCGGGTGGACGTCGACCCCGTTGCCGATCCTCACAGCGTCTCCTCGTTCTTCGGTGCCGCCGCGATCGCCTCGGCCAGGGACAGTTCGAAATCCGTTGTGACGCGCATCGCGTCCGGGTGGCCGTCGACCAGTGCCGCGCCGGTGACGTCCCACGGGTCGGCCGCCGCCCGGAACGCCGGCAGTGTGTAACCGATCGGGGTCTGGACGGTGCGCAGGTGCGTCCGGTCCTCCGTGCCGACGATGAGCGAGTCGGCTGAGGTCACCTTCACCGTGTCCGCCATCGGGAGCACCGGGACGACGATCGGGCTGTCACCCACCGCGTTGATGACCTCACGCACGGTTTCCGCAGGAATGAAGGCACGCAGAGCGTCGTGGAGGAGTACAACTGAGTCACGGGAAAGATCGGGCTCGACGGCGGCGAAGGCCTGCCGGAGCGAGCCGGGGACGACCCGGCACGGGAGGTCCGAGAGGACCTCGGAAAACAACGACGCACACCGCTGGGGGGCCGCCACGAGCACCGAATCGATCTCCGGTACGCCGAGCAGCCCCCGCACGGTGTGCGTGAGTAGCGCCTCACCATGGACCGGCGTGAGAGCGAGCTCTCCGTCGGAGGCATGATGTGCGACGGTCACGATCACGACGACGTTCATCGGTTCGCGATCGTAGAGGCATCCACCCGCCCGTCGGGTGGACCACCCTGGGCTCAGACCGTCGCGGTTTCCAGAACTTCGTCGAGGAGGACTTCAGCCTTGTCCTCGTCGGTGCCCTCCGCGAGCGCGAGCTCGCTGACCAGAATTTGCCGCGCCTTGGCGAGCATGCGCTTCTCGCCTGCCGAAAGCCCGCGGTCCTTCTCTCGCCGCCAGAGGTCGCGCACCACTTCGGCCACCTTGTTCACATCGCCGGAGGCGAGCTTCTCGAGGTTGGCCTTGTACCGACGAGACCAGTTGGTTGGCTCCTCGGTGTGCGGAGCACGCAGAACGTCGAAGACCTTGTCCAGTCCTTCTTGCCCGACGACATCGCGTACGCCTACGATCTCGGCGTTGTCAGCGGGCACGCGAACCGTGAGATCCCCTTGCGCGACCTTGAGGACGAGGTACTTCTTTTCCTCGCCCTTGATCACGCGGGTCTCGATGGCTTCGATGAGTGCGGCACCGTGGTGCGGGTAGACGACGGTCTCTCCGACCTTGAAAACCATGTGTCCTCTGCCCCTTTCGCTGACCCCATCCTAGCACGGTCCGCCAGTGCCCACCTAGCGGGCCGGACTCGTCCTCGCAGGTCAGCGGCCTGAGCGGGGCTTGACAAACGTCCGACGCCCGTGCTCATGCAGGTGATGGGGACGCGTTTCCCGAGGTGGTACGGAATCCTTTGTGGACGGTTGATCTTGGGCGCAACGCGGACCGGTTCTGCCCGGGAGATCGCGCCCGGCTAGTCTTCGCGGGGACGAGGCCGTGAAACTGGAAGGACTGCGACGTGAGGCTGCAGAATCGTCGCGTGCTCGGCGCGGGCGTGCTGGCGCTCGGTGCCGCGCTCGCGCTCGCCGGGTGCGGGGCCGGCCAACTCACCCAGACCGACTCGCAGCAGCCTGCGGTCAACGGCACGCATGCCCAGGTCAAGACCATTGTGCTGCGCGACGCCGCGGTCCAGTACCCGACGTCGGGTCCCGGCTACCCCGCCGGTGCGACCCCGTCGCTGACGCTGACCGTCGTGAACATCGGCACCCAGGACGACTCGCTCGTCTCGGTGACGACCGAGGACGGCACCCAGGCGACCGTGGGCGGCTCGAAGACCGTCGTCGCCGCGCACTCGCTGGTGATCGGCCCGGACGACGCCGTCGAGTCCACCAATGAGGTGCAGACCACACCGCCGACCTCGACCTCCGGCGCGCCGAGCTCCACCGGGACCGCCACGGGCACGAGCTCCAGCTCGTCCGCCACCGCCACGACGACGCCGGAGGCGCCGACGTCGAGCGCGACGCCGACGGCGCCCGAGAAGGTCGGCCAGGCCACGGTCAAGCTGCCGGCGCTGAAGCAGCCGCTGTGGCCCGGGCAGACGATCAAGGTGACGTTCGTGTTCCAGAACGCGGGCCCGGTCACCGTGGAGCTGCCGGTCGCGGCTCCGGCGCACGTCAAGGAGTAGGTCCCCGGTTTTGTCGGTGGTCGCCGATAGCCTCGCGGGGTGAAGAAAGGGACCACCTACCGCTGCGGGAGCTGCGGGTACGAAGCGGCCAAGTGGCTGGGCCGGTGTCCGGAGTGCCAGGAATGGGGCTCCTTCGAGGAACGCGGGGCGCCGGTCAAGCCGGCCATCCAGCGCGTCGCCGCCGGGGCGCCCAGCGCGCCCGCGCGGCCGATCGGCGAGGTCGACGTCGAAGCCGCGCGCGCGAAGCACACCGGCGTTTCCGAGCTCGACCGCGTACTCGGCGGGGGTCTCGTACCGGGCGCTGTGGTGCTGCTCGCCGGTGAGCCCGGTGTCGGCAAGTCGACCCTGCTGCTCGAAGTCGCTTACCAATGGGCGAAGACCGTCGACAGGTCCCTGTACGTAACCGGCGAGGAGTCCGCGGGCCAGGTCCGGTTGCGCGCTGAGCGAACGGGCAACGTCCACGACCGCATGTACCTCGCCGCCGAGAGCGACCTCTCCGCCATCCTCGGCCACGTCGACGACGTCAAACCGGGCGTGCTGATCGTCGACTCGGTGCAGACGATGGCATCACCGCAGGTCGACGGCTCGCCGGGTGGCGTCACGCAGGTCCGCGCGGTGACGTCCGGGCTCGTCGCGCTCGCCAAGGAGCGCGGGCTGCCCGTGGTCCTGGTGGGGCACGTCACGAAAGACGGCTCGGTGGCCGGCCCGCGCGTGCTCGAACACCTGGTGGACGTCGTGCTGCAGTTCGAGGGCGACAAGCACTCGACGCTGCGGATGGTCCGCGGCATCAAGAACCGCTTCGGCGCGGCCGACGAGATCGGCTGCTTCGAGCTGCAGGAAGAAGGCATCGTCGGCGTGCCGGACCCGTCCGGCCTGTTCATCAGCCGCACGGCGGAACCGGTTCCCGGTACGGCGATCACCGTCTCCCTGGAAGGCAAGCGGCCGCTGCTGGGCGAGGTCCAGGCGCTGGTGTCGTCGACGTCGGCACCGCAGCCGCGGCGCGCGGTGAGCGGGCTGGACTCCGCGCGCGTGGCGATGGTCCTGGCCGTCCTCGAGAAGCGCGGCGGGCTGAAGCTCGGCGACAAGGACGTCTACACCGCCACCGTCGGCGGCATGAAGATCACCGAGCCCGGGATCGACCTCGCGCTGGTGCTGGCGCTGACGTCGAGCTTCGAAGACGTCGCTTTGTCGCCCCGGCTGGTGTCCGTGGGCGAGGTCGGCCTGGCCGGCGAGATCCGCCGGGTGCCGAGCGTCGGTCGCCGGCTGGCCGAGGCCGCGCGACTCGGCTTCACGCACGCCCTGGTCCCGCCGGACTCCGGGAAGCCGCCGGCGGGAATCCGCGTGTTGGAGGTGGCGAACGTCGCAGACGCGTTGAACGCGGCCAGTCACGCCCGCTGATCACCCCGAGGTCCCGGTGATGGCGAAGAAGTACAGCGTCGCCGGGGCCCGGGGGGCCTGCGGCGCGAACGGCACGTTGTTCTCGGTGGTCGTGGCCGGCGGACCCACCGAACTCGGTGGTCCCACGGGCACGCTCAGCGGTACGTCCGGGCGGGTGGTCGTCGTCACCGGGGTGCCCGGGGGGAAGTCCCAAGCCAGCAGCTGGGCTGTCGCCGGGTCGAAGTACAGGCGCTGGCCCGTGTCCTTCTCGCCGACCACCGTGGCCGGGCGGCCGTCCGGCGCCTGGCCGGGGACCGCGAACCCCATGGCGATCCCGCTGAGGGCGTCGCGCAGGCCCTCGCGGACCGGCTTCGGGGCCAGGCCCAGCTCCAGCACCATCCGCACCATCGTGAGGGCCTCGTTGGCGGTGTGCGCGCGGCCGTCTTCGGTGACGTCGATGGTGTCGAACAGCAGGCGCTTGACCAGCTTCGCCGGGTCCGCGCTCAGCGATGCCACCAGGTCGGCGTCGGGGGACAGCCAGTTCGTCAGCGGGGTGTTCCACCCGGGCTGGGTCATGCCGGTCATACGGGGTTCGCCGGGGAACACGCCGGCCGGGCCGTACTCGTCCTTCGGGGCGCGGTTCACGTCCGCGCGCTCGCCCGGCGGCAGGCCGTCGATCGCGCCCGTCCACATCGTGCGGCGGTGCCATGTCCCCTTCGGGTCGGCGGGGATCCACAGCTCCACCTTGCGCTGGACGTTGACCGGCTTGCCGAGCACGATCTCCGGCACCCAGGTGAGCCGTTGCGCGTAGTGGAACTCGCCCGGTGCCAGCGGGCGGTCCAGGTAGGCGAGCGACGTGGCCGGGCGGGCCGGCTCGGGCGCCGGCGGCCGCAGCGAAACGACGATCCCGAGCCCGCCGACCAGCGTGACGACGGCCGCGGCCACCGTGATCCACCGCCAGGTCCCGCGCCGGCGCGGCCGGGGCTGCGCTTCTTCGGCGGTGCCGGCCGCGGCCATGAGCGACGCGCGGGCGAAGGCGAGGTTGTCGTCTTCGTCGACGTCGTCGTGCAGGTCGGCGAGGGCCGCGTCGAGTTCGGCGTCGGACCAGATCTTCCGGACGTTGTCTTCACGCAAGGTCCTGCACCTCCTCTTGAGCCGGGGCGTTCGTCCTGAGCCAGCGTCTGATCCGGTGCAGCCGGGACCGGACGGTACCGGGCGGGATGCCGAGCGCTTCGGCGACCTCGACCGGTTCGAGCCCGGCCCAGGAGACGAGCAGTAGCGTGTCGCGGTCGGCGGGGCTGAGCTTGGCCAGCGCCCCGGCGAGCTGCGCGGCGCGCACCTGGGCATCGACCCGCTCGGCGACGCGGGCGTCGTGCGCGGCGTGGGTGTGCTCGCCGGCCCGGGCGAGCCGCGCGGTGGCCTGCAGCCCGCGCAGTTCGGACCGCACGTGGTGGCGCAGCAGGTTGGTGGCGATGCCGTAGAGCCACGAGCGCGCGGTGCCGAGTTCGGGCTGGTAGCTCTCCCGCCGCTTGAGCGCGACGAGGAAGGTCTCGGCGACGAGATCGTTGGCGGGTTCGGGCCCGACGCGCCGGGCGAGGTAGCGCCGGAGAGCGGCGGCATGGGCGTCGAAGAGCCGCCCGAACGCCGGCCCGGGCTCGCTTCCGCCCAGGTTCGGGCGGTCGTGCCCCCAGATCTCCGATCCCTCGTGGATCACCTGCATGCCCCCAGTTGCCCGCAGGGGACGATAGCGTTCACGGTGGACTTGGGGGGATTTCGATGATCGTGAAGTGCACTGCCGACAGCGGCGGTCAGCGGGTGGCGCCCGCCTATGGTTTGACCTACGTCCGGCCGCCCGAGTTCCGGCTGGCCAGGGGGCGGGAGTACGAGGTCTACGGGTTCGCGCTGTTCGAGAAGGGACCGGCGTTCCTCGTCCGCAACGACGACCGCTACCCGGAGTGGTACGCGACGAGCGTGTTCGAGGTCCTCGACAGCGCGGTGCCGGCCGACTGGCGCGCCGGGCGCGGTGACGGGTACGAGTTCGTCCTCGGTTACCCCGAACTGGCTGCTTCGGAGACCGTCATGGCCGAGCTGGTCGAGCTGCGGCAGGACGCCCTGCGGCCCTTCGCCCGGCGGGTGCAGGCCCGGACCAGCGCACTGCCGGTCGAGGCGACGTCTCCGTTCGCCACGCTCGTCGACTTGGCCGCGCACTTTCACCAGGACTACGACCTGGTCGCCGACACGGTCCTCGGTGTCGTCGACGCCTATGCCGTGGGCCGGGCGGAAGAAGTCCGGGCCGTCGTGGCCGAGCTCGATGCCTTGTTCGCCGCGGGGATGGACGAGGTTGTCGCGCACCGGATCTGGATCGTCGAAGGCTGGTCGATGTACGACCCGGCGCGGGATGGGGTGACCTGTCTCGAGTGGCTCAAGCAGGTCCGGGACCACCTTGCGGGCGTGGTCCGATGATCGTGAAGTGCACTGCCGACAGCGGCCGCCATGGCCGAGCTCGTCGAACTGCGGCAGGTCGCGCTACGGCCCTTCGCCCGGGAGGTGCAGGCCAGGACCAGTGCGCTCCCGGTGGAGGCGACGCCTTCCTTCGACGTGCTCCTCGAGCTCGCCGAGCAGTTCCACCAGGACCACGACTTGGTCGCCGACACGCCGCTCGGCCTCATCGATGACATCTACGAGGGCCTCGACGACGAGAAACAAGCCATCGTCGCCGAGCTTGATGCCCTCTTCGCCGCCGGCATGGACGACGTCGTCGCGCACCGGATCTGGCTCGTCGAGGGCGGGGCCGGCTACGACCCCGCCCGGGACGGCATGACCTGCCTCGACTGGTTGAAACAGGTCAAAGACCACCTTTCGGCGTGATCCATCCGGGGCGGGGTGAGAGACACGACCGCCCCGGACCCCGATCATCCTCGTGAGGCGCCAACTCATTAGCGCCACACCTGGGGAAGGATCGCCATGCGTAGATTCCGCGCGGGCTTCGTCGCGCTCGTTGCCACCCTTGGGCTCGTCGGCCTGCCCGCCGTTGCCCAAGCCACCACCGAAGCCGTTCTGAACATCCAGTACCAAGTGCAGCAGACCGGCTATTGGTGCGGGCCCGCCGCCACGCGGATCGCCATGTCCGCGCGGACCGGGAACCTGCCCAGCCAGGGCACCCTCGCCGCGCAGCTCGGGACCACCACCAACGGCACCGACTGGGTCGGGCAGGTCACCGGCGTCCTGAACCAAGACCTCGGCACCTCCTGGTACGAGACCAAGGAAATGCCGAACGACCCGCCCACGCAGGCCCAGCGCGACCTGCTCTGGCGGGACATCACCCTCGACATCAACAACGGCTACGCCATCGTCGCCAACATCGTCGCGCCCGCGAACAACCACCCGCCCGGCTACCCGAACTACACCATCTACCACTACTTCACGATCATCGGCTACGACAGCTCGGACATGACCGTCAAGATCGCGGACCCGGCGAGCTTCGGCGGGAACCAGATCTACTGGCTCAGCTTCAACCAGCTCGCGACGCTGATCCCGCCGAAGGGCTACTCCGCCTAGATCCCCAAAAGCCCCCAATACAGAGCCCAGGGGATGAACACCACACCGCCGGCCAGAGCCACGCCGAGCCGCGGGGTCCGGTGCCGCCACCACGCCACCGCCGTGCCGATGGTGGCGGCCACCGCGCCCAGCGCCAGCAGCTGCAACACGAGCCACGGCAACGGCCTGCCCAGCACGACCGGGCCCAGTCCCTTGCCCATCGTCGTCTGGATCAGCACGTCGACGACCAGGAACCCGACCACCGCCAGCAGCCCGGTCACGCCCAGCCAGCGCGTGCCGCGACGCAGGCTGAAGCCGAACGCCACCAGCAGGAACACCAGCACTGCCAGCTGGAGCCACGTCGACTCGTACCAGGCGAGCGGAGTCACGGAGCCGCTCGGCCGGTCCTGCGCGGGCGGTGCGTCAGCCGAAGACGCAGCAGGTAGGTCGTGCACCCACGTGCCCACCAGTTCCAGGTAGCCCGGCGCGTAACCGGGCAGCTTGTCGTAGCCGTCCGTCGTGCGACGCAGCTGGTGCTGCGCGTCCGGGAACACCCGCAACGTGTAGTGTGCCAACGACTCCTGGAAGATCCGGACGGCTTCTCCTGGCGGTGTCAGGATGTCCTTCGCGCCCCACAGCCCGAGTACCGGCTGACGCAGGCTCTTCAGCACCGGCACCGGGTCGTAGTACGCCTCCGGGAACACGCCGCCGCCGACCAGCTGGCGCATCATCGTCGACGACGCCATCCGCACCATCGAGCCGTCCATCCCCAAGCGCCGCAGCTGGTTTTCGATCGCCCACGCCTGTTGCCGCGACGGTTCCACCCCGTTCGCCCCCAGCGTCACCACGAAAGCCACGTTGGCGGAACGGGAAGCGGCAAGAGGTGCCACCCAGCCACCTTCGCTCAACCCCCAGACGCCGACCCGCGACGGGTCCACCTCCGGCCGCTTCCGCAACGCCTCGACGGCCGCCAGCGCGTCGTCCGCCAGTGTCGAATACGACCGCGAGAACTGCGAATACCCCTCGGTCCGCTTGTCGTAGATGAGCGTCGCGATTCCTTGCCGCGCAAAGACTTCCGCCTGGTCGCGGTAGTCCTCACGGCTGTGTTCCCCCGAGCCGTGAATCATCACCAGGCCCGGTAGTTTCGTGCCCCCCGGTGGTGCGACGACGCTGCCGTGCAACGTCACTCCGCCGTTCGTGAAAGTCACGTCCGAACTGTCCGCGGCCGAAGCCGGCGGAGCTGAAAGAGCCAGGATCACCCCGGCCAGTAGTAGAGCCCCTCTTCGCATGTGAGATCCCCTGTCATGTTTTTTCCCCTGGGTCCGGGAACGCGAGCAGGCGCACGAGCACGCGCCGCGCTTCCGGTGACCGGTCGTCCTCGGGCCGCCAGTACCGGCGGAACAGCTCCATGTAGTCGTCCCAGAACTGCTTCAGTTCCTCCGCGGTGAGCCACGTGCCGCCGCGGGCGTAGAGCAGCGCGTCCGGCCAGTCGCCGGGTAGCTCCTCGCGCGATTCCGCGAACCGGTTCAGCTTTTCGAGGTCGTCCTCGAACCCCTGGCGCTGCATGTCGTCGAACAGCACGCGGGATTCGGCGCTCTGCGAACTGCGGCGCGGCCACCGGATGTCCCGCGGCCGCGTCCGCCACCACCGTTCCTTGCCCTTGGCCAGTTCCGGGACGTCCTCGACGAACCCGAACCGCGCCAGCTCCCGCAGGTGGTAGCTGGTCGCGCCGGTGTTCTCGCCGAGCGTCTGGGCGAGCTTCGTGGCTGTCGCCGGGCCCGCGGACAACACGCCGAGTATCCGGCGGCGCAACGGGTGCGTGACGGCCTTCAGGACGTCCGGGTCCAGTTCTTCCGGTGGTGGAGCGCTGGTCATGACACGACTGTAGCCGTGCAAAGAAAGTTGTGCAAAGAAATCTGTGTACGCGGGAATCCCAGATTGTCGGACCCGGGTCTTACTATCCGTGTCCATGTGGTTCCGAGGGGTCAGCCGTGGGTGAGCCGAACCTGCCCGCGCGGCAGATGGGGCGTCAGCTGAAGCGCATGCGCGAACGGCTCGGCATGACGCAGGACGAAGCCGGCGCGCCGCTGCGCATGTCGACGAGCAAGATGTCGCGCATCGAGATGGGGTACCTGCCGCCCTATCACGACTTTCGCGCGCTCCTCGATCGTTATGGCGTGATCGTCTCCGACTGGGACGAGTACATCTCCGCCTACGACCGGGCGAAGGAGAAGGGCTGGTGGCACCACTATGGGGTGGGTAATCGCGGCTTCCTGCCCATCGAAGCCGAGGCGAGCAAGGTGCAGGAGTTCCAGTTCGGCTACATCCCCGGACTGCTGCAGACGGAGGCCTACATGCGCGAGGTCTTCGTGGCGGCGCGGGTGCCGATGAAGCCGAAGGTCCTGGAGAACCAGGTGGCCGTGCGCCTGCGGCGCCAGTTGCGGCTGACCGAGGAGCCGCTCCTCACCTATCACGCGATCATCGACGAGAGCACCCTGCGGCGGCCGATCCTCTACGGGAAGGCGCGCCAGGAGCAGCTGCGGAACATCATCGAGCGGGCCGTCTTGCCGAATGTCACGGTCCAGGTGGTGGCTGAGGAGGTCGGTGCCTACCCCGGGCAGTTCGGCAGCGTGACCGTTGCGGGCTTCGAAGATCCCGAGGAGCCGGACATCGCTTACGTCGAGCACATCATCGGGTCCGTTCACATCGAGAAAAAGGACGAGGTATCCGCTGCTAGGCTGGCTCTGAAGGATTTTGCGGACCGGGCTCTCGACGAGGAGGATTCGGTCGCGCTGATCGAGCGGCTCTGCGCGGGAGGCTGATTATGTCCACTGTGGACGCACGGTGGTTCAAGAGCAGCTATAGCGGCGACGGTGAGGGCAGCAACTGTGTCGAGGTGGCGTGGCTGAAGAGCAGCTACAGCACCAGCGGCAACAACAGCAACTGTGTCGAGGTGGCGTTCGGTGCACCCGTCGCCGTGCGGGACTCCAAAGCCCCGGCCGGCGAACTGCACCTGAGCGCCGCCGCCTGGTCGGCCTTCCTCACCACATCGGGTGATCGCTGAACTTCCGCAGCGTCTGCACCGACGGCCGCACGAAGAACATCCCGGCCACGTAACCCAACGTGGCGAACGCGAACGTCGCCAGCGTCGTCAGCAGGTCCGGCCGCAGCCGGAACACGATCGGAACCGCGAAGAGCCCGAGAATCAGCACGAGCGTCAGCACGTACGTGAACAACAACGCGGTGCGCGCCGCCGTCGCCGTCGCGACCACCAGGTAGTCGCCGCGCAGGCAGCGCCTTGACGTCAGCACCAGCACCGCGATCGCCAGCACGCCCGCCGGCGGCAGCACCACCGCGCCCTTCTCGACCAGCGAATCCGGGAAGGGGTGCCCGTGGGCGAGGCTCTCCAGGAACGTCGTGAGGCCGACCAGCGCCACCATCGCGGCGATCATCGAGCACCCGACGACCACCGAGCCCGCGCGCACCCGCTCGGCGAACCGGGGTGGCAGGGGCATGAACTCGACCTGACCGAAGGTTCCCTGCACCGACCTCACCTCCGAACGCCGTGAAGGCCACCATAAGGAACTTGTGCTTCCTCATGGTGGCCTTCACGACGATTCAGACCGAAAGGGCTAGCGGGCCGCCAGCAAGTTGGCGCACCGGATCAGCCCGATGTGCGAATAGGCCTGCGGATGATTGCCGAGGGACCGTTCGGCGATGGGGTCGTACTGCTCGGGCAGCAGGCCCGTCGGGCCGGCGGCCGCGACGATCTGGTCGAACAGCTCCTGGGCCTCGGTGCGCCGCCCGGTGAGCAGGTACGCCTCGATCAGCCACGCCGCGCAGATGTGGAACCCGCCCTCACCACCGGGAAGGCCGTCGTCGCGGCGGTAACGGTACACAGTGGACCCACTGCGCAGCTCCGCCTCGATCGCGGTGACCGTCTGCTGGAACCGCTCGTCGGCCGGGTCGATCAGGCCGGTGAGCCCGACGAACAGCGAGGCGGCGTCGAGGTCCGTGCCGTCATAAGCCGTGGTGAAGGCCTGGACCTCGTCGTTCCAGCCGTGCGTGAGGACATCGTGCTTGATCTCCTCGCGCAATCCCTGCCAGTTGCCCGGGATTTCCCGGCCGTACTGCTCGCCGAGCTTGATCGCGCGGTCGATGGTCACCCAGCACATCACCCGCGAGTAGACCCGGTGGCGCGGCACGTGCCGCTCCTCCCAGATCCCGTGGTCGGGCTCGTTCCAGCGCCGCGTCACGGCTTCCGCCATCGCGCGGACCAGCTGCCAGTCCTCGTCACGCAGGTCGCTGCGCGCCGCGGCCAGCGTGCCGACCAGCTCGACAACCGGGCCGAAAACGTCCAGCTGCACCTGGTGGTTCGCGAGGTTTCCGACGCGAACCGGGCGAGAACCGGCATAACCGGGCAGCGACTCGATGACCGCTTCGGCGCCGATCACGCTGCCCGCCAAGGTGTACAGCGGGTGCAGCCGCTCCGGGCCGGCCAGCGTCGCGAGCACGCCGTGCAGCCACCGCAGGTAGCCCTCGGCCTCCTCGATCGAGCCCAGGTGCACGAGCTCCCGCACGGTCATCGCGGCGTCGCGGATCCAGCAGTAGCGGTAGTCCCAGTTGCGGACGCCGCCGATCTCCTCCGGCAGCGACGACGTCGCCGCGGCGAGCACGCCGCCGGTGTCGGTGTTGACCAGGCCGCGCAGGGTCAGCGCCGAGCGCAGCACCAGGTCGGTCTGGACCGTCGGGAGCCGCAGCTTCGACGTCCACTCGCTCCAGTAGCGGCCGGCGCGGTCGCGTCGCTCCACTTCGGACAGTTCGTGCGGGCCGAGGTCGGTGGTGCCGCAGCGCAGCTCCAGCACGACCGGCTGGGTCGGCGTCGGCTGGACCAGCGCGCTCGCGGTGTCGTGCAGGCCGTCGGAGGTGATGGTCCACTCGACGCCCGGCGAGTACAGCACGAACGGTTCCGACGTACCGAGGACCCGCACGCCGCCTTCGACGATCTCCAGCTTCACCGGCACGCCGCCGAACTCGGGACGCGGCGCGAACTTGACGCTCGCGACCGCCTCACCCGAGATCACGCGGACCAGGTCGGTCCGGTGCTGCGGGCTCTCCGGCTCGAGGTAGTCGGTGACGAGCAGGCGCGACCAGCGCGTCTCGACCGTCATCGTGTTCGGCAGGTAGCGCTGGCCGAGCGGCAGGCCGTTGCGGTGCGGCTTGATGGAGAAGTGGCCGGCCCCCTCGCCGCCGAGCAGGTCGGCGAACACCGCGGGGGCGTCCGGGCCCGGGTGGCAGAGCCAGGTCAGCTTCGCGTCCGGCGTCAGCAGCGCGACCGAGCGCTCGTTGGCCAGCATCGACAGGCGTTCGATCGGCGGCGCGGACTCGCCGTAGAGCCAGTTGCGCCGCTCTTCCAGCATGAACGCGAGCACCAGGGCGACGTCCACGGTGTCCGGAACGTGGTAGCCGGCGAGCGTCTCGCCGTCGCCGACCTTGATGCCCAGGTCCGGGCCGGACAGGCGGGCGAAGGCCTTCTCGTCGGTGACGTCGTCGCCGAGGAAGATCGCCGCGGTGGCACCGACCTGGTGGCGCAGGATGTCGAGCGCGCGTCCCTTGTCCGTCTGGACGACCGCGAGCTCGACCACCTCCTTGCCGTCGGTGGTCGACACACCCTCCCATGTGGACGGTCCGTTGTGGACGGCCGCGAGCACGCGGCGCCCGGCCTCGTGCTCGGCGCGGCGCACGTGCACCGCGATGCTGGCCGGCTTGACCTCCAGCGACACGCCCGGGACGTCCAGCACGAGCTGCTCCAGCTCGGCCTCCAGCCGCCGGTGCAGCTCGCGCGCCTTCTCGTCGAGGGCGTGGATGAAGCCGATGTCGAACTCCGAGCCGTGGCTGCCGACGAGGTTGACCTCCGACGGCAGCCGGGAGAGCGTCGCCAGGTCACGCAGGGCGCGGCCCGAGATGACCGCCGTGGTGGTCTCGTGGAGACCGGCGAGTGATCTGAGGGCGCCCACGGACTCGGGCAGCGGACGGGCCTCGTCCGGGTTGAGGGTGATGGGTGCCAGCGTGCCGTCGTAGTCGCAAGCGACCAGCAGACGCGGCGTGCGGGCGATCTGGACGATCGCACGCCGCAGCTCGGCGGGCAGGGCCTCGGCAGTCAACACTCCTCCTCAGGAGCTCGTGCGTGGTCGTTCGGGTCAGTCGACCGCTTCGGCACCCAAAGCCTGTAGGAAAGAGCGCGCCCAACGATCGACATCGTGCGTGAGGACCTGGCGACGCATGGCGCGCATCCGGCGACGGCCCTCGGCCGGGTCGAGCGTAATGGCAGCTACTAAAGCGTCCTTCACCCCGTCCAGGTCGTGGGGGTTGACGAGGAATGCGCTAGAGAGCTCGGCGGCCGCACCGGCGAACTCGGACAGCACCAGCGCGCCGCCGAGGTCGTGCCGCGCGGCGACGTACTCCTTGCAGACGAGGTTCATCCCGTCACGCAGGGGCGTCACAACCATGACGTCCGCGGCCGTGAAGAAGGCGGCCAGCTCGGTGCGGTCGACCGATTGGTGCAGGTAGTGGACGACCGGGTGGCCGACGCGGGAGAACTCGCCGTTGATCCGGCCGACCATCTGCTCGATCTCGCCGCGCATCCGCTGGTAGTGCTCGACGCGCTCGCGGCTGGGGGTCGCGAGCTGCACGAACGTGACGTCGTCCGGCTGCAGCCGGCCCTCGTGCAGCAGCTCGTGCAGCGCCTGCAGCCGCAGGTCGATGCCCTTGGTGTAGTCGAGGCGGTCGACGCCGAGCAGGACCGTCTTCGGGTTGCCGAGGTCGCGGCGCAGCTGCGCGGCACGCTCCTGGACACCCTTGGTGCGGGAGAGCGTGTCGAGGCCGGCGGCGTCGATGGAGATGGGGAAGGCACCGACGCGGACCGTCCGGTCGCCGACCTGCATGGTGCCCGGCCGCGACCGCACGCCGACCGCGCCGCGCGTCGACTCGAGGCCGATCAGCTGGCGGCACAGCCAGAGGAAGTTCTGCGCCCCGCCGGGGCGGTGGAAGCCGACCAGGTCGGCGCCGGTGAGGCCGCGGATGATCGCGGCGCGCCACGGCATCTGCATGAACAGCTCGACCGGCGGGAACGGGATGTGCAGGAAGAAGCCGATGCGCAGGTCCGGTCTGAGCTCGCGCAGCATCGCCGGGACCAGCTGCAGCTGGTAGTCCTGGATCCAGACGGTCGCGCCCTGGGCGGCGACCTCGGCGCTGGCCTTCGCGAACCGCTGGTTCACCTTGACGTAGCTGTTCCACCACGCGCGGTCGAACACCGGGCGCTCGACGACGTCGTGGTAGAGCGGCCAGAGCGTGGCGTTGGAGAAGCCCTCGTAGTAGTCGCGGACCTCGTCGGCGCTCAGCGAGACGGGGTGCAGCACGAGGCCGTCGTCGTCGAACTCGTCGACGTCGACGTCCGGGATGCCCGGCCAGCCCACCCAGGCGCCCTTGCGCGACCGGAGGAACGGCTCGAGCGCCGAGACGAGCCCGCCGGGGCTGGCCGTCCAGCGGCGTTCACCGTCCGTGGTGCGTTCGAGGTCCACCGGTAGCCGGTTCGCCACTACGACGAAGTCGGCCTGGTTCCCGTTCTCCTTGTCACTCACAGCTGCTGCTCCTCGCGTCCTGGGTCGCGGCCCCAGAGTGAAACCCTATCGCGATAACCATGAACAGCCGGTGACCGCCGAGTTACTCCAAGCTTCGTTCGGTCGGTTCGAGCGGACCAGCCATGCGTGGTCCGGCGAACCGCCGCTCGAGCCTGCCCAGGCCGGTCCGCACCGGCTGGGCGAGCCATTCCCCGAGTACCACGCCCGCTGCCAGCGCAAGCCCGATTGCGACGGCGGTCATGAGCGTCGAGATGTTGCCGCTGGGCTCGACCCCGATCTGATACAGACCACGGTAGGTCGAGAGGCCCGGAAGCAGCGGAGTGATCCCGGACACGGCTACTACCAGTGGAGTAACACCGAGTCGCCGCGCGAGCACGCCACCGCAGAAGCCGACGAGCGTCGCGGCGATGGCGGAGGAGCTGACCCCGTCCAATCGGGCGAGCATGAGCGACCCGTAGACGGCGGCGCCGATCCCCCCGGCGGCCGCGGCGACCAGCATCGCGCGCATCTTGGAGTAGCTGGCGAGCGCGAAGCAGGCGGCGGCGCCGGCCCCGCCGAGCACGACCATCGGCAGCTGCGTCGCGGTCGACGTCGGCACGTCCGGCAGCGGCGTGCGGGGGAGGCCGAGCATGACGGCGATCCGCAGGGCGAGCACGACCCCGGCGATCAGGCCGGCGGACATCAGTGCCGTTTCCATGGTGCGTCCGGCGGCGGTGACGTTGTAGCCGGTGATGGCGTCTTGAACGGCGGAGACGGTGGAGAGGCCCGACAGCAGCACGGTGACCGCGGCGGCGACCACGAGTGTCGGTTTGTCGGTGGTCAGGACGTTGAAGCTGACGATGGCCATGGCCGAGAGCGTCGCGACCAGGCCGCCGATGACCTGCTGGAAGAAGAAGGGCAGGCCATAGCGGTTCACGAACCGCCCGATCCGGTCGATGACGCCGGAGATGACGAAGGCGACGAGCGCGATGTCGAGGCCGCCACCGAGCAGCAGGGTGATGAAGGCGGCGACCCCGCCCCAGGCGAGCGTCGCGGTCCAGCGCGGGTAGGGGTGCGAAGCCTGCGTGATCCGCTCGAGCTCCTGCTGGGCTTGCTCAGCCCCGACGTTCCCGCGGACGATCTGCCGGATGAGCTTTTCGGTCTCGGTGAGCCGGGTGTAGTCGAGGCTCCGGCTCCGCACGACGCGCAGCGCGGTGACGGGCGAGAGGTCGCTGCCGCGGTGGCAGGTGACGGTGATCGAGGTGAAGATGACGTCCACCTCGCAGTGCGGCAGCCCGAGCGCCCCGGCGATGGCGATGATGGTGGCGGTGACGTCCGAAGCGCCGGCACCGCTGGCCATCTGGACCTCACCGATGCGCAGGGAGAGGTCGAGCACGAAGTTGACGGTGGCCTCGTCGGGCAGCTGAGGCCCCATGGCCTCCTCGGCGTCAACGGCGGGGAACTCCCCGGTCGGAGCTTCGAGGACGTGCCAGGGGCGGCGCTTGAGGAGGTTCGGGCGGTGGACCCGCGGTTTTTGTTCGGGAGGTTCGAGGAGGGGCCATCTGGTCGTGCTGTGCCCGTTGCTGTCGATCTTCAAGATCCACCTCCTCGTCGTGTCGTCTCCTGGGGTGCATCGACAGGGGTGTGTCCGTCGTTGCAGTGGCGTTGACCACGTTGCTCCATAGTGGCCTGGAGCAGGTGATCTTGCCTCTTGACGGGGTCTCGTGGTGGGGCCGATACACTGGGGGCGGCGCTCTTGGGCGCCAGGCCGCTATAGCTCAGCTGGTAGAGCATCTGTCTTGTAAACAGAAGGTCAGGGGTTCGAGCCCCCTTGGCGGCTCCGCTACAAGCCGTTGCGGCAGACGAGAGCCGCGACCCGGTCGGCTTCGAGCTGCCAACGCCGCAACCGGTGCCGCAGTGTCACGGCGACGAGCGTGGCACTGCTGAGGACACTGGCCGCCGCCACGGCGGCGATGTCGCCGTCGAGGCCGCCGTTGATCGCCCAGATGATGCCGATCACCGCGGCCGACGCGGCGAGCGCGAACGCCGAGACCGTGCGCGCCACGTCCACTCCTCGCCCGCCTCGATCTCCTTCCGGAGCGATCGGGCCGTCTCTTGGACGGCGGTGCCGCCCGCGCCGAGTTCGATGATCCGGTCGGCCGCGGCCGCGCAGAACTCCCGCTGCTCCCGCGTCGTCATGACCGGACGGTCGTCGCGGGTCAGGCTTCGCACCCGCACGGTCGATTCCGCGAGCGCGCGGGCGAGCCGGTCGCGGATTTCCTCGTCGCCGGGATCCGTGGTAATCGCGTCTTCCAGACGTTTCAAGTCGGCGAAAAGATCTTTCAGGGAACTGTTCACGCGAGGATTCTCCAGAGCGTTCACATCGGTCGGGGGCACCATGCTACGGTCTCCGCTCTCGGCGACGCGGCCAGATCACGGTTTTGGGGAGGATCTCGGGAATGTCCGCGAGCAACACCCGGTTCGCAGCCCTTGTCGGTGCGGCGAACTTCCTTCTTTGCGCGGCGGTCGGAACGGTACTGCTGCTGGTGAACGGAAGCGAAGGACAAACCGTCCAGTCGGTTTCGGTAACAGATCCGGTTGCGCCTGATTACGAATCGTCGACCCCGACCACCGGCATTTACTCGACCACGCCGGAGCCGGTCGCCGACAGCTACGAAACCGTCACCGCGCCCGACGGATTCAGCACGGTCGTCCCGCGGGGCTGGCCGAGTGAGCCGAAGAACCCGGGCTCGTACCAGGCGACCGATCCGGCCGACGAATCGCACTACGTCCGTTACGGCGCCAGTGATGCGCGCGGGGACCTCGTCGACACCCACGTCGCCGCCGAAAAGGACACGGCCACCCGGCTCACCGGCCTGCACCGCGTCCGGATGGACCGGATCGACGTGCGCGGCAGCGAAGCCGTCGACTGGGAATTCACCTGGGAGTCGTCGACGCAGGGAACGCGGCACGTGCGCGCGGTCTACTGGCGCAGCGGAGGAGTGGAGTATTTCGTGTACGTGTCCGCCCTGGACTCGGCGTGGCAGCCGATGCCGGAACTGCTGACCACAATGCTCGACCGGAGCCGTCCGTGACCATCCACGAGCCGTCGACCGACTGGACGCGTTTCGCCACGGCCGAGCACGCCGAAGCCGAATCGGCTCCACTCGACGACAACACCCGCTACCTCGCCGCGGCCGCCCACCTCGACCGCCGTTATGCCGACGACGTCGTCCGCGAATCGCTGGTCGAAGATACGCGCCAAGTGCCGTTGACGCCCGGTTTGGACACCGCCACGGTGCTGACCGAAGTCGTCGCGGCGCGGACGCGGCGCAAGTTCCGCGACGGTGCTCTGGCGCTGTTGACGTTCGCTTTCGTGACGACCGGTTTGGGCAGCCCCTTCCTGGCCGCGTGGCTGAGCTGGGCGGCTTTGCTGTCGGTCAAGCCGATCTGGAAATCGGTGCGGTGGGGCCGGCCCGGTTCCGGGTTGTTCGTCGTCGGGAAGCTGGCGGCCGTCTTCTTCCTGTTCACGGGCGCCATCCTGCTGCCGTTGCTCGGCGAGCTGATCTCCTGGCTGCAGCAGCAGAGCAGCTCGAGCCGGAGCACCCGCGTCAGCTCCGGCGGCAATCCGTTCGACACCTCCGACCTGCTGCCCAGCTGGTTCGGGCTGGACGCGGCGGTGATCTCCGGCTCTTCGGCCGTGCTGATGCTGGTCATCCTGATCGCGGACCGCGTTGTCGTCTGGCGGACGGTCAGGCGGTACTTCGGCCGCCGGGCCCGGGTGCCGGGTGGCGAACGCCCGTCGCCCGACCGTCTCGCGCTCCTCTTCAGCCCGCCGCGGCTCCGCCGGGGTCTCGAGCGCCACCGCGCCGGCCGCGTCGGCGAATCGCCCGACGCGCGGGTGCCACTGATCGTCTACCGGGGACGCAATCCCTTCGTCGGCGCCGGGACCAGCGTCACCCCGTGGTCGCTGGCGCTGCCATTGGAACAGCTCGGCTCGGCGGCCGAGGAGCCGCTCACCACCGCGCGGTTCTACGAAGAAGTCGGGAAAGCGGTCGAGGAACTGCAGCGACACGCGGCTCTCTCCCCGGACGAACGCCTCCGGGACCTGCGGGTCGAAGGCATGGTGTTCAGCCCGGCCGAAGGCCTGATCGACCGCGTGCACGACCCGGTCACGAAGCCTTACCTGCGCGGGGTTTCCGAGCCGCCCGCGCACTTCCTGCCGACGGAGGAGGCGCAGCGGATCTACCACCGCCCGCGGGAGTGGGCGCGGTACTACCTCTGCTTCCAGGTCGAGACGTGGAACCGCGAGCTCGTCCTCTCGGCGTTCCTGCACGCGGCCGTCGAGGAGAGCACGCTGTACATCGAGTGGACGCCGTGCGTGCTCCCGCCGATCCGGCAGGAGTTCCGCGCCGGGGACACGATGACCGCGGACTGGTGGCGACCGGTCTGGCAGGGCTTCCTCCGGTGGCTGAAGCTCCCGGTGACCGGCCCGGGCCGGTTCTGGGCCGCGCTCAAGGTGATCCGGCCGCTGCCGCACGACGGGCACACGCTCAACGCCGATCGCTACGGCTCGGCGCGCACGTTGCGGGAACTCGGCGCGGCCGATGCCGCCCGCGACTACTTCCAGGTCGTCGACGCCGAGCGGTACACGAAGCTGCTGGAAAGCCGGCTGGTGCCGGCGATCAGCAAGGTGCTCAGCGACTCCGGGTACTCGCCGGCGTCGTTCGAGCGCCGGGTCGCCGCCGTCACGACGAACAACGTGACCATCCACGGCAGCAACACCGGTCCGATGGTCTTCGGCGGGGTGGTCGAAGGCGATGTCACCGGCGGAACGCTCGCGTCCCGGACCTGAGGAACTCGATGCCCGAGCAGAATTCCTTCACCAATACCGGGACGAACACCGGGCCGGTGATCTTCGGCGGTACCGTCCACGGTTCCGTGCGCGGGGGTGACGTCGGGCGAGCGGCCGCTCCGCCGAGGGAATCGCGTCCCGCGTCTCCCAGCGTGCCGGTCGTGGGAAAGCCGCCCCGGGTGTTCATCACCTATTCCCACGACAACGAGCGGCACTATGACCTCGTGCGTGAGTTCGCAACGTTCTTGCGCGCCGACGTGGGCCTCGACGTCCGGCTGGACCAATGGGCCGACGACGGTCGCCGCGATTGGTCGCTGTGGGCGATCGAGCAGCTCGCCGAAGCGGATTTCGTGCTCGTGATCGCGTCGCCCGACTACAAACGGCGGGCGGAGGGCGCCGAGGTACCGCACCTGGGGCGTGGTGCGCAGTTCGAGGCCGCGATGATCCGGGACAACCTCACCCAGGACCTGCCCGGGGCCACCCGGCGGATCCTGCCCGTCGTGCTGCCGGGCCGTCGCGTGGAAGAGATTCCGTCGTTCCTCAACGCCTATTCCACCACGCGGTACGAAATCACGGAGTTCACGCCGGCCGGCGTCGAGGAACTGCTCGTCGCGATCACCGGCGTGGCCCGCTTCGCGATGCCCGAAATCGGGGGCGGGCCGGGGCCCGCCCCCAACTGATTCGAACCTCAGTTGCCCTGGCTGGTGCCGCCGTCGGTGATGGCTCCCGCCGCGCAGTTGTCCGGGTTGTCGCCGTCCGCCTCGTGCTCTCCCGGGGACAGGATCGGCACGCCGATGCCGTTGAGCGAGTCCTGGATCGGGACCTGGACGCCCAGGACGTTGACGTTGTTGCCGCAGACGCCCGGCGTCACGTTGGTGTTGTGCAGGACCTCGGTGTTGTCGAGGTTGACCAGGCCCGCCTGGCCGAAGTCGTCGTCGTAGCCGCCGGGGGTGTCGGCGGAGGCGATCCCGCCGGAGAGGAACGCGCCGGCGGCGAGGGCGGCGGTGATCAGGCCGATCTTCTTGATCATGGGGATCTCCTCGGACTCGGATGAGAGTGAAACGCGGAACGACGGCGTGGGGGAAAGCGCCGTCGGTGGGGAGGGTGCACGCCGGGGTCGCGATTCATGCGCGGGACCCTCGATCGTGTTCCGGGAAAAGGTCGAAATTCCATGGCGTTGTAGCTGAATCGGGTGAGTAATCACTGGTCGGCGCGGTGCTAATCCGGGGGTAACGCGGGAGTGGTGAATGGCGTGTGGTTATGGTTGGGCGGTATTCGATGGCCGAAGTGAACGGGCGGGATCGTGACGAGTGCGACGCGGCGGGGAGGCGACCCGGTGAATGCCGGTCGGATCCTCTTGCGCGCGCTGGTCGTGCTCGGGGGCGCCGTCGCGGCTTGCGCGATCGCGTGGCTGACGGCCACGGCGTCGGCCAGCACCGTCACCGAGGTCGCGGACGGGCCGATCGCGTCGGCCGCCGCGGGTGTCGTGCCGTCCGCCGGCGAGGTTCCCTTGGTGCGGCAGGCCCGCGACACCGCTGTCGACCGCGTGCGCGTGCTGTCTGGAGCGGCCGCGCACACCGCCCGCCTCGCAACCCGCGTGGTGGCCTCGGTTCCGGCCACCGTCGTCGAGGTCGGGCGCACCGCCGTGGCGGCGCTGGTTCCGCCGGTCGCCGGCCCGCGCGAGCACGTCGAAAAGTCCGCCGGTCCCGTTGTCGCCGTGGCGGACGACGTCACGAGCGCACCGGCTCCCGGCGGCCAGCGGGAACGATCCACCTTCCGTTCCCCGGCAATTCCGGTTCGCGCGGCGGCCGTCAGCCGGTCGCACGCCGATGACCGGTCCGAGCCGGGTGCACGTGGAAACAGCGGGCAATCGTGGCCGCCGTCTTGCGTGGGGCCGGCCAGCGCCGGTTTCACCGCCGGCCACGACCGCAATTGCGGTGACGCGATTCAGGAAGCGGCCGCGGTGCACCCGCGGCCGTCGCACCGCCGGAACGGCGTGCGGAGCCGAGCCGTGGCAGCGGCGGAAATCCAGCCCGGCGTCACGCCGGACTGACTGATCCGCGCTCCGGCCTGCTCATTTCCCTGAATCCATTTTCTTTTTCCGAGGAGTATTTGCCATGCGTATCCAGATGAAGCGAACCCTGCAGGTGGCCCTCGTCAGCGGCGGCCTGCTGCTGGTCGGCACCGGAGCCGCCACCGCGGCCGTCACCGACGCGCCGAGCCAGCAGCTTGCGGCCCCGGCCACCAACGCTCCCGCGGCTCCCGCGCCGCTGCTGCACACGGTGCCCCTGCACCTGTTCCAGCAGGAGGTCGCGCCGAGCACCGAGGTCAGCGGCGACCTGCCGGAGCACGACCTCAACGCGCCGCTGGGCAGCGAGCTGACGGCGACCAAGGTGCCGTCCCTGCCGATCGCGGTCCCGCTGACGGCGACGGCGGACACGGCGTCCGACCAGGCGACGATCACCCCGGTCGGCGGCGGGCTGCCGCTGCACGGAACCGTCTCGACCCAGCCCCTCGACCCGGCGTCGGGCACCCACGTGCACGGGTTGACCACGTCCGAGCGCGCGGACACGGGGCTCCCGCTGCTGGGCAGCCTGCTCCCGACGCAGCAGCTGGGTGGGGTGACCCAGCTGGCATCGCTCACCGGGCTGACCAAGCTGGCGGGGAGCACCCCGCTCAACCAGGGCGGCCGCTACAGCACGAGCGCGGTAACGGCCCCGGTCACCCAGCACGGCCCGGCGACCCTCGAGTCGGTCACCAAGATGCTGGGCAAGTAGTTCCCCATCCCCAGGTTCAGGGCCGGAAGCGTGCGCGCTTCCGGCCCTGAAGTTTTTGTCCCCCGCGCGAGCTACTCACAACTGTCCACTCCGCGGTGACGTTCCGCGGCTCCGAAATCCCTAGCGTTCTCCACGTCCCCAGCACCCCGCCGGGGGTTCTCGCTAAGGAGTCGTCGTGCGACTGTTCTCGCAGCTCGTGACCGTCGCGGTCGTTGCCCTCGCCGGCAGCCTCGCCGTCAGCGCCGTGCAGTGGAACACCCCGCTCACCCTCGTTCTCGGGCTCGGCAGCGCCGCCCTCGCCGTGGTCGCCTACCGGTGGATCGTCCGCAAGACCGAACACCGCGTGCCGGCGGAAATCGCCAAGGACAACGGCGCTCTCGGGCGGGGGCTCGTCATCGGGTTCGGGCTCTTCGCCTGCGTCATCGGGAACATCGCGCTCGTCGGCGGCTACGACGTGCTCGGTTGGGGGTCGATCGGCGGGGCCCTCGCGTTGTTCGGGTTCAGCGCGGCCGCCGCCGTCACCGAAGAGCTCCTCTTCCGCGGCATCCTCTTCCGGTTCGTCGAACGGTGGACCGGCACCTGGCTCGCGTTGACGCTCACCGGCGTGCTGTTCGGGCTTTCGCACCTCTTCAACGCCCACGCCACGATCTGGGGCGCCCTCGCGATCGCCGTCGAGGCCGGCGGCATGCTCGCCGCCGCCTACGCCGCCACCCGGACCCTCTGGCTGCCGATCGGGCTGCACTTCGCGTGGAACTTCGCCGAGGGCGGGATCTTCGGCACCGGGGTCTCGGGCACCGACGCTCCCCAGGGCCTGCTCGACGCCGTCACGTCCGGCCCGGCCGCGCTCACCGGCGGCGAGTTCGGGCCCGAGGCGAGCATCTACTCGGTGGTCGCCGGCGTCATCACGACGGCCGTCTTCATGGTCCTCGCCCGGCGACGCGGGAACATCGTTCCCCTTCGCGGGCGCACCACCGACGCCGCTACTGTCGTCGCGTGATCGACCTCTGGCGGCGGCTCGACGTCACGGTCCGGGATCTCGCGTTCGGCCTGCTGCTCGCCGGCCTGGCGCTGATCCCGGCCCTCGGCGGTTACGGCACCCAGGTCGGCAACCTGCCGACGCGGCCCATGGACGCCTTCGCGCTCCTGGTGGTCGCCGTCGAGTGCCTGCCGCTGGCCCTGCGCCGGCGGTGGCCGGCCGGCTGCCTCGCGCTCGTGTCGGCCGGCTTCGCCGTCGACCAGCTTTGGGGCTACCACACGGTTTCCGGCTCCGCGCTGCCGATCGCGCTGCTGAGCGCGGCGGCTTACCTGCCGCGGTACCGGTGGACGACCGTGGCCAGCGCTTCGGCGGCGTACGCGGCACTCGCCGTCGCTCTCGCCTCGCGCGGGTCGTCCGAGGGTTGGACCGGGTTCGTGACGTTCTACTTCGCGCTCGCCCTCGCGTGGGGAATCGGGGCGTGGCTGCGGCAGTCGCGCGCCGCGGAGGCGGAGCACCGCCGCCACGTCGCCGAGACGACCCGGACCGCCGAACGCACCCGCATCGCGCGCGAGCTCCACGACGTCGTGACCCACCACGTGACGGCGATGGTCGTGCAGACGGAAGCAGCGCGTTATCTGACGGCGGCGCCGGAGCGGCTCGACCAGGCGCTGAGCGCGATCACCGACACCGGACGCCTGGCGATCACCGACCTGCGGCACCTGCTGGACCTGCTCAACCCCGGCTACGGCACCGAGCCGCGGACGTCCGGCTCGTTGGAGACGCTCATCGAGCAGACGCGGCGGGCGGGCCAGCCGGTGGAGTTCACCGAGGTCGGTTCGCCCGCGGCGGCGGGGAGTGCGGAGGCGGTGGCGTACCGCGTGGTCCAGGAGGCGTTGACGAACGCGCTCAAGCACGCGCACGGCAGCCGCACCGAGGTCCGCGTGGAGCACGGCGCTCGCGAGATCGTCGTGGAGGTGACTTCCGGGACGCCGAAATTGTCGGTGCCGTCCGGTAGCGTGGAAAACGGGGGCGCCCCCGCGGGCCCGGTGGTGCTGCCGGGGAGCGGGCGGGGCCTGGTGGGGCTGCGCGAACGCGTCGACGTGCTCGGCGGAGAATTCACCGCTGAGCGTCGTGAGGGAGAATTCGTCGTGACAGCCCGAATTCCGGCGGGGAGGGCCTAGTGATCCGAGTGCTGGTCTGCGACGACCAGGCGCTGATCCGCACGGGCTTCGCGACGATCATCGACGCCCAGCCCGACCTCGAGGTGGTCGGCGAATGCGGCGACGGGCGCACGGCGATCGACCTGGCCGGCTCGTTGCGGCCCGACGTCGTGGTGATGGACGTCCGGATGCCGGTCCTGGACGGCATCGAGGCGACCCGCCTGCTCGCCGGCGCGGGGGTCGCGCAGCCGGTGAAGGTGCTGGTGGTGACGACGTTCAACCTCGACGAGTACGTGTACGAGGCGTTGCGCGCGGGCGCCAGCGGATTCCTGCTGAAAGATGCCCCGCCGGCGCAGCTGCTGCACGGGATCCGCACGGTCGCCACCGGCGCGGCGCTGCTGGACCCGGAGGTGACGCGCCGGCTGGTGGGCAAGTACGCGGCGCGGATCCGGCCGGCTTCCTCCGGTGAGGTCGCGTTGGCGCCCCGGGAACTGGAAGTGCTGCGGTTGATCGCCGACGGGTTGTCCAACAGCGAGATCGCGGCCGCGTTGGTGATCAGCCAGGAGACCGTGAAGACGTATGTGTCGCGGATCCTGACGAAGCTGGACCTGCGGGATCGGGTGCAGGCCGTGGTGTACGCGTACCGGACCGGGCTGGTCAGTTAATGCGTTGACGTCGTTCGGCCGAGTGGGTGATGATGTTTTTCGTGCGGGAACGCAATTCTTTTTCTTGAGCTTTTTTCTGCGCTCGTCTTCGTCGCCATTGTTGCGGTGGACGCGAGTGCGCCCAGGCGCGTTGGCGCGCCCCGCGCGCGGTTCGGCAACCAGCGGGGTCTCATACGCCCCGCCCACGTGGATCGACACCACGGCGCGCGACCACCCGAAACTGTCGGTACCCCCGTTTACGCTCCCCCCAACGTCCGAATTGGGGAGGCACCATGACCACGCACACACTGGAAACACCCGAGGCCGACATCGTCTACGACGTCCACGGCCCGGCTGATGGGCCACCGTTGCTCATGGTCGGGCAACCCATGGAAGCCACCGGTTTCCGCACCCTGGCGTCCTACTTCCCCGACCGGACCGTCGTCACCTACGACCCGCGCGGGCTCGGGCGCAGCGTCCGCAAGGACGGCCGGGAAGACCACGATCCCGTCACCCAGGCGGGCGATCTTCACCGGGTCATCCAAGCTCTCGGCGTCGGCGCCGTCGAGGTGTTCGGGAGCAGCGGGGGCGCTGTCGCCGCGCTCGCGCTCGTCACCGCTCACCCCGAAGACGTCCGCACGCTCGTCGCGCACGAGCCGCCGCTCGTCGGGGTGCTGTCCGACGCCGACGCGGCCGAACGGGCCGGCAAGGCCTTCCGGGACGCCTACCAGGCGCGCGGCTTCGGCGCCGGCATGGCGGCCTTCATCGCCATGACCTCGTGGAAGGGCGAGTTCACCGACGACTACTTCGCCCAGCCCGCGCCGGACCCGGCCCAGTTCGGCATGCCCACCGAAGACGACGGCCGCCGCGACGATCCGCTGATGAGCGACCGCTCGCTGGCCGTCTCCGCCTACCAGCTCGACGTCGACGCCCTGAAAGCGGCGCCGACGCGGATCGTGATCGCCGTCGGCGAGGAGTCCGTCGACGTCATGACCGGGCGCGCCGCCATCGGGACCGCTGCCCGCCTCGGCCAGGAGGCGACGGTCTTCCCCAGTCACCACGGCGGTTTCCTCGGTGGCGAGTTCGGCTACGCCGGGCAGCCCGAGGCGTTCGCCCGCAAGCTGCGGGAGGTGCTCGAAGGCTGATAATCATCCCGCTGACGAACTGAATCAAACAACTGGTTGACAGAGTACGTCGACTGGTTGATGCTTGCTGCGTCGAGTTCGCTCGTGGAGCAAGGGGGACGTCGTGGGGAAGCACGCGCTCAGGTGGTGGGCACTGGCGGTCGCGGTACTGGCCGTCCTGGTGGACATGATCGACAACCAGATCGTGGCGGTGGCGCTGCCGACCGTCCGGCGGGAGCTCGGCACCGGGGACGCCGCGCTGCAGTGGATTTCGGCCGGCTACGCGCTCGGGTTCGCGCTGACGCTGATCACCGGCGGCCGCCTGGGCGACCGCCACGGCACGAAGAAGCTGTTCGTGGCGGGCATGCTCGTGTTCACCGGGGCGTCGCTGGCCGCCGGTCTCGCCGGGCACGTCGGCGTGCTGATCGCCGCGCGCGTGGTGCAGGGCGTCGGGTCCGGGCTGATGGTGCCGCAGGTGCTTTCGTTCATCCACGCGGAGTTCGACGAGCGTGAGCGGCCGAAGGCGATGGCCTGGTACGCGGGCGCGTTCCCGGTCGGCGGGCTCGCCGGCCCGCTGCTCGGCGGCGCGCTGACCCAGGCCGACGTCTTCGGCACCGGCTGGCGCGCGATCTTCCTGGTGAACGTGCCGATCGGCGTGCTCGCGCTGGCCGGTGCGGCGGTGACCATGCCGAGCCGGCCCGGGTTCCTCCGGCACCGCCTGGACCTCGGCGGCCTCGCGCTGCTGACCGCCGGGTTGTTCGCGGTGTTCTACCCGCTGGTGCAAGGCCGCGAGCTGGGCTGGCCCGGGTGGTCGGTCGTGCTGCCGGCGGCGGCCGTCCCGCTGCTCGGGGTTTTCGCGCTGTACCAACGGTTTCAGGCCCGTCGCGGCGGCGAACCGCTGGTGCCGCCGGACCTGGTGCGGCGGCTCGCGAGCGGTCAGACGGTGCTGTTCTGCGTCAACACCGGGGTCGGCGTGTTCTTCGTCCTGACGCTGCACCTGCAGCTGGGCCTGGGGTTCACGCCGTGGGAAGCGGCGGTGACGTTCGCGCCGTCGACGCTCGGGATCGTCGCGGGCAACGTCCTGGCCATGCGGCTCGCGCCGGCGCTCGGGCGGTCGTTCGCCGCGGGCGCCGTCGGGGTGCTGCTGGCGAGCCTGGCCGGGGTTGCCGTTTTGGTGCTATCGCAGGGCGCGGCGCTGAGCGGGTGGGCGCTGGCGGGGCCGGTGATCGGCGTCGGGCTGGGGATGGGCGCGGTGCTGAACGCGCTGTTCGGCTCGGCGATGGCGGCGATCCGGCCGGACCAGGCGGGCGTGGTGTCCGGCGTCGTGAACACCACCGTCCAGCTCGGTACGGCGACCGGGATCGCGCTGTTCGGCACGGTGTTCTTCACGAGGCTCGACACCGGGTACGCGTCCGCGACGGCCGGCGCGCTCGCGGTGAGCGCGAGCGTGCTGGTGCTGGCTCTCGCGCTGACGGCGGCGCTGCCGGTCCGTCACCCGTCTGTTCCGCAGAGTCAAGCGGTTGGTTGACGTATAGTCGCGGCGTGACCGCCTCGAAGCCCCGCCGTTCGCCGAAACCCCAGGAGCGGCAACGGGATCCGGAACGCACCCGCCGGCTGATCCTGGACGCGGCGGGCGCGGAGTTCGCGGCGAAGGGCTACGCGGGCGCGCGGATCGCGTCGATCGCGGGCCGCGCGGGCGTGAACCAGCAGCTGATTTCGTACTACTTCGACGGCAAAGAGGGCCTGTACCGGGCGTTGTCGGACCAGTGGACCGAGCAGCAACGCGAGCTGGTCGCGCCGGACACGCCGCTGGCGGAACAGGTGCGGCGCCACGCGCTGTCGAGCCGCGACGGGATGCGGCTGGTGGCGTGGTCGGGCCTGGAGTACGAGGGCGCCGAGTCGGATCCCGACCACGCGCCGAGGACGCAGCGCCTGGCCGGGACGGTGGAGCGCATCGCGGCGATGAAGGCCGAGGGCCGGCTGCCCGCGTGGGTCGACCCGGAGTGCTTGACGGTGCTGCTGATGGCGGCGGCGATGGCCCCGGTGACGTTGCCGCACGTGGCCGAGGGGCTGACGCGGACCGCGCCGGACTCGCCGGAGTTCGTGGAGCGGTACGCCGACCAGCTGGCCAAGCTGGTGGAGCACTTGTCCGCCACCTGAGGTCAGTGCTCGACGGGTTCGGAGGTGGCCACGGCGGGCCCCTGGCCGGGCGTGCCGGAGGGGGTGCTGGGGCCGGCGAGCGAAACCCCGGCGACGAGCGCCACGGCGACGATGAAAAGCGCGGCGCGGACGAGGGCGGAAAACGAACAGACGACCATCATGACTCGCTCCTGGAGGATTTCCCGGATCAACGGGATTTCGGCGATTCCGCGCGGTGGCCGCGGAATTTCGGGACTGTATTGATGGTGCGCTTCCGCGGGCTCGGGGGGAAGGTGTTTCCGTTGCCGGAAACGGGCTTGCGCGGGGAAACCCGGGGTGGCACGAAAGAGGGCCCGCGGAAACCCGCGGGCCCTCGGGGGTGAAGTTGTTCGGACGGGCGGGCAGGTGGCCGGCGGGCGAACCGCCGGCCAACCGGCAGCGCCGGCCCTCACCTCACCCTCAAGCGACCGCCGCTCGATCCCGGTACTCCGCCTCCCCGAGCACCCTCGGATCCAGTGTGACCCGGTAAGCCGCCGCTTCCGTCCACCGGCGAGCCGCCCCCTGGCGATCCCCTCGGGCGGCCGCCGTGTTGCCCAACCCCGTCAACGCCCGGGCCCGCTCGTACTCGCTCCCCGCGTCGTCCGCCAGCTCCGCCGCGCGGCGATACCCGCTCTCCGCGTCCGCCCACTGTGCCGCGCGGAACCGCACCCAGGCCTCGCAATTGACCGACATCGCCCGATCCACCGGTAACTGAGCGAGCTGGACGGCCTCCTGCGCACTCGCCAATGCCGCCGGAAACCGCCCCAGCACCGTCGAAGCGAGCGCGATTCCCCGCAATGCGATGACCACATTGCGCGTCCGCCCGGTCCGGCGATAAACGGCCAGCACCGTCGTCAAATCCGTCAACGTCGCTTCCGCCTCGCCGCGGTACAAACGCGCCCACGCCAAGCTGGACAGCGCGTCGATCGCGCCGCGGTCGTCGCGCGCCTGGGCGAAACACTCCTGGGCCCGCTCGTGGAAGCCGATCGCCTCGTCGACGCGTCCCGACTCCACGTGGGCCATGCCCAGGTTGTTGAGGATCATACCGGTCGCGCTCAGGTCGCCGATCGCGCGCGTCGCCTCGAGGGCGCGCTCGTGCGTGCGGATCCACGGCTCGAACAGCTTCTCGCGGAAGAAGAACGCGCGGAGCACGAACGCGAGCTGCCAGCAGCGGTCGTGAAACCCGTGGCGGAACGCGGAATCGACGATCTCCACCAACGTCGGCCACTGCGCGGCCAGCCAGGTGAGCGCGCCGTCCGCGTCGGTGAACGGGACGCCGGAAGCTGCCGGGAGGCCGGTGGGTGGGCGGAAGCGGTACGGCTCCGCCAGCTCGTCGGCCGCCACCGTCGTCGCCAGGGCGTGGTCGACCAGCCGGCCCATCGCCGACGAGCGATCCTCTGGCTCGACACCGGGCAGCGCGTGCGTCGACGCGAACATCCGCATCAGGTCGTGGAGCTCGACGTACCCGCGCTCGTCGCGGACGACCAGGTGGGCGTCGTGCAGCCGGTCGACCAGCCGGTCCGCTTCGCCGGGACCGAGGCCCGCCAGCGCCTCGACCGCCGCGATCTCCGCCGCGGTCGCGGGGTGCAGGGCGAGCAAACCCAGCAACCGCCGCTGGTCGCCGGGCAGGGATTCGTAGGAAACCGTGAACGCCGTCGCGACGCTGCGCTCGCCGTCGTCGAGCGTGCCGAGGCGGGTCGTTTCGTCGGCGAGGCGGTCGCGCAGCCGCGCCGCCGTCCAGCCGCCCGCGACGAACCGGGCGGCGACGATGCGCACGGCGAGCGGCAGCTGCCCGCAGTGCCGGACGATCTCGGTCGCGACACCCTCGTCGTCCGGTGCGTGCGAACCCGCGACCGAACGCAGGAGCCGCACGGCGTCGGGCAGCGGCAGCACGTCGACCGGGAAGTGCCAGGCGTCGTCGAGCGCGGGGAGCCGGCCCCGGCTGGTCACCAGGATCCGCGACGACGTCTCGCCCGGCACGATCGCGCGGATCTGCTCGGCCGAGCGCACGTTGTCCAGCACGAGGATCATCCGGCGGCCGCGCAGCTGGTCGCGGACCAGGTTGGCGAGGCCGTCCTCGTCGGCGGGCAGCTGGTCGGCCGAGACGTCCAGCAGCCGCAGCAGCCGGCCCAGCGCCTCACCGGCGGACAGCTCGGCCGCGCCGGGCGTGTGCCCGCGAAGGTCGAAGAAGAGGCAGCCGTCCGGGAAGGACCTCTCGACGCGCCGGGCCGCGGCGACGGCCAGCGCCGTCTTGCCCGCACCCGCCATGCCGTGCACCACGCCGACCCGGGCGTCGTCCGGGTCGAGCAGCCGCGCGGACAGCGCGTCGAGTTCCGTTTCCCGGCCGACGAAGTACCGGCCCGCGTGCGGCAGCCCGGCGATCCCGCCGGCACTGCGCCGCGCGGGCGTTCCGGCTTCCGTGACGAGCGAGAGCAGCGCGCCGTCGGCGCCGAGCGCCACGTCGCAGGCCTTGGCCAGCTCGCGGTTCACCCGCGCCTTGCCGTTCTCCACCTTGCTCAAGTAGCCCTTGGTGAAATGCACAGCCGCCGCGAGTCCGGTCAGGGACATGCCGACCGACGTCCGTCGACGTTTCAATTCCGCTCCAAAGTCCGGCATCGGGTAATCATCCTGTATTCGGCGAACGGGGGGAAGGTGTGACCGGCGGCCCGGGCCCGCCGGCCGGTTCCTGGTCAGCCGAGCAGCGAGACCAGCTGGCCCAGCACGATGACGATGTGCGTGTGCATCGCTTTCCCCTTTCGCGTCGGATTCCTGGTTTTGCCGAAACGATTTCGGCGGAACCAGCATCACCCGGTGAATCCGGCGCGAACAGGAGTTTCCCGTTGCCGGCCAAGGGGAAACCGCGGCTACCGCATCGGCCTGCGCTGTTTCCCGGTTCCGGAAACCGGCTGGAAACGGGTGACGGCGCGGCCGCGGCGGCGCACCATGAGTACACTTCGCCGCAGCGACCAGGACGGAGGTGCGGCTTGGCTCAGGAGTCGGCCGAAGCGAAGATCAACGCTCTCTCAACGGAGCTGAAACTGCTTCGCAAAGGCCTGGGCGTCCAAGCGAAGAACCTGCCGGGGAACGTCGGCGAAGCACTGCGCGAGGTGTGCGGGGTCCACGATGACGACGCGCCGGGAACGGTCCGCGCGAAAGTCGTCGCCACGCTGGTGTCCTTGATCGAAAAGCTGCCCGCGCCGCAGCGGGAAACGGCGCGGATCGTGCTCGGCTTCGGCACCGGCGCGAACGAGCGCTACACCGCGCGCCTCGAACTGCTGGGCAGCGGCGCCGACCGCAACGTCCGCACGATGCAGCGCCGGGCCGACGACGTCCTCTACCTGATCGCCGAGACCGCGTACCAGTCGCCGGCGGAGTTCGGCGGTGCGCCGCCGGACAGCCGGGACCCGTGGCACACGAAGACGCTGGCGGTCCGGCTGACCCTCACCGGGGCCGCGGCCGAGGTCTTCGAAACCCGGCGCATCGTCAGCCACGTCGCCGGGCTCGAGGAGATCGAGCACGGCGTCTCCCTCGCGCGGCCCGCCAGCACGACCGCCCCGCCGGACCTCTCCCGGCTCGGCATCGACGTCGTCGCGGGCGGCGAGGTGCATTCCGTGCGGCTGGCGTCCTCGACGCGGGTGGCGTTCCGGCTGCGGCCGCCGCGCCCGCTGGACGCCGGTGACCAGCACGAATTCTTCTTCCGCATCCGGCTCGACGAGCTGCCGGTGCCGTTCTACTGCTGCACGCCGGAATTCCCGTGCGACAGTTTCGACCTCAACGTCCGGTTCGACCGGACCGAGCCGCCGCAGCGGATCTGGCGCATCGACGGCGACCTCTCCAAGGACGCGGGCGATCCGGTGCCGCCCCGCAAGCCCCTGTTCCTCGACAGCGCGGGCGAAGTGCGCACCGAGTTCCACGGCCTCCAGCCCGCCCGGTCCTACGGGGTGGGCTGGCAGCCGGCCGGCTGACCGCGTCATACTTCTCCTCGCGTGCGTCTTCTTTCAGAATGCCGTATCCGGCGCCCGAAATCCGCACCGGACACACGACAAAACCACGACACTTCCCACTCCGGCCGGCTGACGTCTTTTCCGGCGAATTTCACCGGTCGCTTTTGAACCGGTGACGATCCGGTCAAGAGGCGTGGCGCCGGTAACGTGTCGCGCTAATGCGGCGACGTCCGCGGAAAGAATCCTTTCGGCGAGGCGCCGTAAACCGCGAGGAGGTTCGATGCGCCCCCATGACGTCTTCCTCAGTTTCACCTGGTCGGACACCGCCGAGGTGAACGCGCTCGAGAGCGCTCTGCGCGCCGCCGGGCTGCGGGTATTCCGGGATCGGGGAATCGACAGGTTCGACGGCGTCACCGAGAAGCTCGTCTCCGCGCTCGCCGAGTCGAAGGTGCTGCTCGCCTACTATTCACGCCGGTTCCCGACCCGGTACGCGTGCCAATGGGAACTGACTTCCGCCTTTCTCGCGGCGCAGCGCTTCGGCGATCCCCGGCGCCGGGTGCTCGTGGTCAACCCCGAGCCCGACGGCAACCACATCGCCCCGGTCGAACTCGCCGACGCCGCGTACTTCGGTCGGCCGCGCACCGAGCGGGACCTGACCCGCATCGCCGAGCGGGTCGCCGAGATGAGCCGGGAAGCGGACACCCCGCTGGGCGCGGTGCCCAGCACGGCGCCACTGTTGCCCCGGCTGCTGCGGCCCCGGCGGTTCGTGGGCCGGTACCGCGAGCTCTGGGCGGTGCACAGCGCTCTGCACGCGCGCGACCTGCCGGCCACCACGCCGCGGACGTCGGCCGCGCTCGCCGTCGTGCGCGGCCCCGCCGGCCTCGGGAAGACCAGCCTGGCCGAGCAGTACGCGTTCCTCTTCCGGGACGCTTTCCCCGGCGGCGTGCGGTGGCTCGACCTGGCCGGCGCGGACGACCCCGCCGGCGCGCTCGCGCGGTTCCACGCGCACATCCGCATGATCGCGGCGGACCTCGGCGCCGACGTCGGCGACCGGTCCCCGGAGGAGGTTCGCGACCTGGTCGCGCGGCACCTCGAAGCCGCGCGGAAGCCGCAGCTGTGGGTCATCGACGACGTCCCGCCGGACCTGCCGGCCGCCGTGCTCGACGAGCTGGTGATGCCGACGTCGTACGTCCGGACGGTGCTCACCACCCGCTCCGGCCACCCCGCCTGGCCGGCTCCGGTCGTCGACCTCGGCGGCCTGACCGAGGACGAGGGAACCGAGCTGTACACCGAGATCGCCGGGTCGGCGGACCCCGTCGAGCTCGCGGCCGTGCGCCGGCTCGTCGGGCGGTGCGGCGGGCACCCGATGGTGTTGACGAGCGTCTGCACGGCGTTGCGCGACCGCCGCAGCGCCACCGGGATCGCCGGCGCGCTCGACGCCGTGACGGGCACCGCCGCCGACGTCCTGCGCGAGGTCGCGATCGCCCGGACGCCCGTGCCGCGGCGGGTCCGGCGCGCGGAGCCGGTGGGGGAGCTCGTCCGGCACGCCCTGCTGACCCACTTCGGCGTGGACGGGCAGCTCCTGGTCCGCGACACGACGGCGAACCGGCTGATCAAGGCCGTGCGTGCCATCATCGGGCATGGTCACCCTTCGCGATACCCGTGAGCCGGAGCTCAACAGCGGGGTCCTGCCCGGGAACGTGCGGGCCGACGACTGGGTCATGCTCGTCCTCGCCGCCGGTTCGGTCGGGTTGCTCGGGTTCATGCTGCTGAGCCCGCCCGGGCGGGACGCCGGCCTGGTGATCTTCTACGTCGACTGCGGGATCTGCGGGGTGTTCCTCCTCGAGTTCCTCTGGCGGTGGCGGAAACGGCGGTGGGCCAAGAAGTTCCTCGTGCGCAACTGGTACGAGCTGTTCGCCATGATCCCGTTCGCGCACCCCGTGGCGGCCGCGCACAAGTTCGTCGGGGTCGTGCTGCTGCTGATCCGGATCGGACGGGCCGCGGACCGGGCCGTCGGCGAGCAGTTCACCTACCGGCTCGTCGACAAGCTGTCCGAGCCGATCGTCAAGGCGATCAAGAAGCCGGTGACCATCGCCGTGCTCGACGAGGTCGTCAAGGTGCTGGAAACCGGGAACTACCCGGAAAACCTCGCGAAGTCCCTCAACGCCAACAAGGACGAGCTGCGCACGATCATCGCCGAGAAGATCGCCGAAGACCCGCAGCTCGGGAAGCTCAAGCGGTTGCCGTTCCACGACGAGATCGTGCGGACGGTCGTCGACACGTCGTTCCGCGTGCTGCTCGAAGTGCTCGTCGACCCGCGGATCGACGACTTCTTCTCGGCCGTCGTGCGCGACAACCGCGAGCAGATCCGCCAAGCCGTGCAGCTCGGCCTGCACGAGACCGAGGACGACGAGAAGGAGCAGTCCCTGCCCGTGCGCACCCAGCACTCGGCCGCGCTCGAGTACGACCGGCTGCACCCGAGGTCACGGCCGTGACCGCAGGTACGCGCCGAGCAGGCCCGCCGCGTCGAGCATGGCCACCCCCCGTGCGGTGAGCTTCTCCCGCCAGGTTTCCAGGGCGTCCACGAGGGACTCCGTGCCGCCGGCGGTGCGGACCTGGCCGATCACCGTCGCGATGTGTTCCAGTGGGTAGCCGCCGCGCCGCAGCAGGTGCGTCAGCTCCGCGTCCCGGATGTCGGCCGCGGTGAAAACCCGGTAGCCGGTGGCGGGGTTGCGGCGCGGCACGAGGATGCCCGCGCGTTCCCACGCCCGGATGGTCGCCGCCGTGACGGCGAGGCGGTGGGCGAGTTCGCCGATCGAAAAGTCGGTCGCGGCCGGCTCGGGTGCCGCGGTCGTCAGATGGCTGATGGCTGTCCGCACCGCGTTGAGGGTTTCGCGGTCGCGGAGGAGCTGCTCGTGGCCGCGGTCGACGAGCGTCAGGGCGCGGCCGAGGTCGTCGTCGTGGACGGCGTGCATGATCCCGCCGGCCGTCGCGTGGCCGTACGCGGGGACCAGCGCCAGGAACGCACGCAGGGCGGACGCGTGGGCGTCGGTGTAGATCCGGTATCCACTGGCTGTGCGGTCGGCAGGCGGGAGGAAGCCGTCCTGCTCGTAGTTGCGGACCGCCTGCGTGGAGATGCCGTGCTCACGGGCGAGGTCCGCAGGTCTCAATGGAGTGTTCAAGGATACGATTCGACCACATGGACATCACGGACTTCACCGCCGAACTGCTCGCGTTCGGCGAGCCGACGCACTTCGAACCGGCCTTCGCGCGGGTCCGCAACGAGCTGTTCGCCCGGCTCGCCGAGCACGGCTTCCGGGCGATCGCGCTGGAGACCGACCGCGTCGCCGCGCTCGACGGCGGGTTCTCGCACGGCTTCGGCGAGCTGGCCGGCAACCAGCAGCTGCTCGCCTGGCTGCGTGAGTACAACGAGACCGCCGCCGAACCGCTGACCTTCCACGGCTTCGACGCCCCGACGGAGATGTTCAGCGCGCCCAGCCCGCGCGCCTACCTCGAACACGCCCGCGACCACCTTGGCGTGAGCGTCGACATCGCGGCCCTGACCGGGGACGACGAACGCTGGAGCCGGTCCGAGGCGATCCTCGACCCGGCCGCGTCGCCCGGCGCGTCACCCGAGGCCCGTGAACTGCGGGTCATCGCGGACGACCTCCTCATGGCCCTCGACGCCCGCGTCGAGCCGGCCGCACGCGTCGCGCGGATCCACGCGACCGCCGGGCTCGACCTGCTGCGCTACCACGCCGCGTCCGCGCTGCCCGGCGACCGGGACACGAGGATCGCGCGGCTCGCGGGCGCCCGCGCGGTCATCATGGCCCGGAACCTCCTGGACATCCACGCTTCGCACCCGGGCCGGACGTTCGTGTTCGCGCACAATGCCCACCTGGGATCCGGCGCGGGGGCGATCGTCGCGTCGCGGCTCGGCGGCCGGTCCGCGTTCATCGCCGGCAGCCTCGGCCACAGCGAAGCGCTCGGCCTCGGCGAGCCGGACCCCGATACTTACGAAGGCTCGCTGCAACGCGAAACGAAGACCTGGCGGCTGACCACCGACATCCCGGCCGGCCGCACCCGGGAAGACGCCGACCACCGGTACGCACCGCTCACCCAGGACCTGCTCGACGCCGCCGGCGCCGTCCTGCACATCGCGTGAAAAAAGCGGCCCCGCACCGGGTCGGGACCGGTGCGAGGCCGCTGTTCACCCGGGTTACGGGTAGTTCACCACGTTGACCGGCACGGTGCCCGAAGGCGTGACCCCGCCCGTGTCGTTGATGACGTGGGTGATCGTGCCGCGGTAGTTGAGCGACACCGTCAGCAGGCTGTGGAACCGGACGCCGCTGTTGTTCGGCACCTCGAACGCGTGGTAGCTGGACACCGCCGGGTCCGTGTCGAAGAAGCAGTAGCTCCCGAGACCCCACGCCTCATGCGACGTCACGTTCGCGCCGACCTTGTAGGCGGCATACCCCGCGACTCCCGATGGGGCGTTCCACGATGCCTGGTTCGGGACGTCGTAGGGCATTTCGTTCTGGAAGAAGATCGTCTTCCCGCCCTGGCCGTTCCAGATCACCTGGTACTTCTGGTAGTGCTCGACGAACAGGCCGGTGGCCGTCACGTTCGCGCCGTTCACCACGAGCCCGGTGTCGGCGGTGTTCGTGTTCCAGCCGTAGGTGCCCGCGTTGCCGTGGTCGGCCCGCCAAGCCCAGATGTGGTCGATGATCGTGTTGGCGCTGTTGACGATCAGGCTGTTCGTCGCCTTGCCGGCGATCGCGCCGCCGATCCGGAAGAACACGTCCTGGACCGTCGTCGGGTTCGAGGCGTGCGACGCCGACGAGCCGGACTGGCCGACCGTGAGCAGAGCTTGCGAGTTCGTCGTGCCCGCGTCGAAGAGCAGGCCCTTGAGCCGCACGCCGTCCACATCGGACACCTGCATCGCGTTGACGCCGTTGTCCGGCACCAGGGTCGGGTAGCCGATACCGAGGATGGTGGTACCGGCCTTGGTCACGTTGAGCGTCTGGTTGAGGTGGTAGACGCCCGGCGTGAAGAACAGGTTGCAGCCCGCGGCCAGCGCGTTGTTGATCGACGAGGCCGTGTCACCGGACTTGACGACGTAGAACTGGCTCATCGGCGCCGAGGTGCCCGGGGTGCTGCCGTTCGCCCAGCTCGGGCCGGAAGCGTTGGTGCGCAGAGAAGGCAGGAACACGCGGTACTTGCCGGTGCCGTCGACGTAGAGGTAGGGCACGTCGCGGGAAACCGGGGTGGTGGAGAGGGTCGTCTCCGGCGGGTTCGGGAACGTGTTGGCCGGCGCGCCGCTGGTGCCGGAGAAGACCATGTTCCAGACGCCGCCGTTCCAGCTGCCGAGCTGCGAGTCGCGGGTGTACCACTGCTGCTGCGACACCGATGCGGCCTGGCCGGCGACCTTCGTGTCGGCGATGTAGCCGCCGCTGGCGAAGCCGTAGCTCGCCGGGTAGAGCTGCAGCCCGCCGCGGACGTCCATCCGGCGGAACGGCGCGGCCTGCGCGACGGCCCACCGCTCGTTGCCGCCGGAGGGGTTGACGGCCATGTTCTCCGCCGAGCGCCAGAAGTTCTGCAGCGCGACGCCGTTGTCGGAGGCGTTGAAGGCGTCGACCGTGACGTCGCCGTTGATCAGGACGTCGCCCGGGTTCTGGCCGAGGCCCGCGACCGAGGTGTAGAAGCCGACGTTGTCGTGCACGTTGTTGTAAGTGCCCGGCTTGAACAGGTGCGCGACGCGCCGGTCCGCCATCTGCGCGGTCAGCGTGTCCTTCTGGTTGTTGAAGTCGGTGTCCAGCTGCGCCTGGATCGTCGCCGCGGACATGCCCGGGTCGAAGATCCGCACGTTCGGCCCGAAGTTCGGGGTGTCGGACTGCGTCGGGCAGCCGGCCTGGGTGCCGATCGTGTAGGTCGCGCTCGACACGGGCGAGTTCGTCGAACCGGACTTGAGCGCGATCGCGTTGACCGTGCGGGAGTTCGGGACGCTGATCGGTCCACTGTAGAGCGTCGAGGACGCGGTCGGCGTCGAGCCGTCCACTGTGTACCGGATGGTCGCGCCCGAGGTGGCGCTGCTGATCGTCACCGTCTGGGCGGCCGAGTAGGTGCCGCCGGGCGGGCTGAACGTCGGTGCTGCCACCGTCGTCGTGCCGCCGCCGACGGTGTAGCTGAAGTGCGGGGTGTCGTACTGCGGGCCGCTCTTCTCGTAGGTGAACCAGTAGTCGAGGACGTTCCCGCTGCTCAGGCCGCTGACGGTGGACCGCCAGGTGCCGGAGCCGTTGGTCATCCGGACGTTCTGCTGGCCGACGCCCGGGACGCCGGTGTAGTGGACGTCCACGTACAGCGCCGGGGTGGTCGGGGTGAAGTTGAGCTGCACCTGCGTCGAGCTCAGCTGGCTGACGCTCTGGGTGTAGTCGTCGGCCGCGAGGGCGGCGGGGGCGCTCAGCCCGGCCGCCACCAGCAACGCCGACGCGACGAGCGCCAGCCTTGGGCTGTGCCGTCGAAGCTTGTCCAAGGTCCGGTTCACGCCGTGACACCTCCGCCGTTGGGGATCCACGAGCCATTTGTTGCGAGTCACAACAAAGTAGCTCCCGCTCAGCGGGCTTTTAGTTACTTTTTGATAACACTTGTCTGGACCAATGCGCGAACGGGTGAAGCGGTTCGTCACTCTTCGTCGGATTGTGGTCACGGTGGGCGAATGACTGAACCGAGAAACCTTCTTCTGTCGGGTGACCCCGATGCGGTGACATGCGACGATCCCGTGCCACACCTCGTCCCCTACCGAGGAGTAGGCAATGGCGCCTCCACGGCTGTTCCGGTCCCTCGTCGTCCTCTCCCTCGTCGCGGCCCCGCTGACGGTGGCCACCTCGACCGCCGAAGCCACGCCGCTGCAGAGCGGCGGCGTCGTGAACTTCGGCTGTGCCACCTCCGGCAAGATGCACTGCCTCGGCAAGGCGATCCGCTCGCCGAAGGGCAACGGGCCGCTGGTCGTCTCGACGCCGGTCGGCTACGGCCCGGCCGAGATCCAGGCCGCCTACAACCTCGGCGGGCTGCACGCCAACGGCCGCACGGTGGCCATTGTGGACGCTCAGGACGCCCCGACGGCGGAGGCGGATCTCGCGAAGTTCCGCTTCGCGCGGGGACTTTCGCCGTGCACCACGGCCAACGGCTGCTTCAAGAAGGTCAACCAGAACGGCGCGGCGAGCCCGCTGCCCGCGCCCGACTACGGCTGGGCGGAAGAGATCAGCCTCGACCTCGACGCGGTGTCCGCGACCTGCCCGGACTGCAAGATCCTGTTGGTGGAAGCCGACTCCCCGGACATCGACCCGCTGATGACGGCGGTCGACACGGCCGCGGCGACGCCGGGCGTGGTGGCCATCTCCAACAGCTACGGCGGCGCCGAGGACTCGACGATCCTGGCCGCGGACGCCCACCTGAACCACCCGGGCATCGCCGTCACGGCGTCCTCGGGCGACTCCGGCTACGGCGTGAGCTGGCCGGCGTCCTCGCCGTACGTCACGGCGGTCGGCGGTACGACGCTGAAGAAGTCGACGACCGCCGCGCGCGGCTGGACCGAGACGACGTGGAGCGGCAGCGGCTCCGGATGTTCCGCGCTGGAGGCGAAACCGGTGTGGCAGCACGACACCGGGTGTGCCAAGAGGACGGTCGCGGACGTCTCGGCGGTCGCGGACCCGGCCACCGGGCTCGGCGTCTACGACACCTACAACAGTTGCGGCAGCTCGTCGTTCTGCGACTTCCTGCTGGCGCTGGGCCTGGCCCAGGGCGCGGACGGCTGGGTGCAGGTCGGCGGCACGAGCCTGTCGTCGCCGGTGATCGCGAGCGTGTACGCGCTGGCGGGCAACTCGGTGACGTCCGGGTCGTACCCGTACGCGCACACCGGCGGGCTGTACGACGTGACGTCCGGCTCGAACGGCAGCTGCGGCGGGACGTACCTGTGCACGGCGGGTGCCGGGTACGACGGGCCCACCGGCCTGGGCACGCCGAACGGCACCTCAGGGTTCTGAGCGCCGGATCGGCTCGCCCAGCGCGGCGGTCAGGTCGTCGTCGATCCGCGTGAGCAGGTCGCCGAAGACGCAGATCGTTTCCTCCCAGGGGTGCCCGAAGGTGCCCAGGCGGAGGTCGCGCGTCAGGTAGATGTGGTAGTCCCCGTCCGGGAAGGTGAAACCGGGCCAGCGCGGTCCGGCGCCGTCGACCCGGGCGGGGTCGAAGCGGTAGCCGGCGTGGTGCCAGTCGAGCCAGTACAGCTCTTCACCGTCCACAACGGACTCGCGGAGTCCTTCGTGGATGGTGGCGAGGAAGCTGTCGAGGGCGGTGTCCTCGGCGTCGCCGACGTACCAGGTCGCGGAGTTCGCCGGTTCGGTGATGCCGGGGAACTCGCGCGTGTCGGGGCGGAAGGCGAACCTCTCGTAGAACCGCGCCCAGATGTCGTCGTGTTCGGGCTCGGAGAACAACCGGCGGACCGGACGGGCGCGGGCGGGTTCGCCGGGCGACGGCAGGTGGTAGCGGGTGACGGTGGTGACCTCGCGCATTCCGGCGGCTTCGAACGCGTCACGCAGGGGACCACCCACCTCGGCGCGCAGGAACCGCACCTCGGACCGGCCCCAGGCGTGGTCGACGAGCGTGGCGGCCAAGCCGGGGTCGGTCACGCCGCCGACGACCATGGCGTCGCCGATCTCCTCGAGCCAAGCCGCCCGATCGCCGTCGAGGACGACTTCGGAAGACTGGCTCAGGTGGGCCGCGTCGGCGAGGAACTCGGCGTACGGACGGCGGTGCGGACCCGTCGCCGCGGCCAGCGCTGCCACCCGCTGATGGCCGGCCCAGTCGTGCCCGATCCCGGGGAGCGGGGTGGTGTCCGTCCCGGTCGGACAGGCGAGCACCGCCCGAGCCGGCTCCGCTTCGAAACCGGCGGCGAGCAGAGCCTCGCCGAGCCGGGCGTCGCCGTACACCGGCCAGACGATCGGCTCGTTGCGCCGCGCGAAGGCCTCGACCTGGCGTGCGACCAGCGCGTCGAGATCGCGCTCGGGCAGCGGCCCGTGGCTCACCTCGCCGTGCGTGCCGTAGTGGGTCCGGACGACCGGACCGTCGTGGTCGACGACCGCGCCGACCGGGGGGAGCTTGTTCACGGGACCGATCTTGCACGGACGGGTGACGTTCGTGCAGCGCATTTTCGCGTGTCCCCGCGCGGGGTAAGGATGTCTGCATGCTGGACACCGAAGTCCTCTCGCAAGCGCCTTCGCGGGCGCTCGACGTCGTCACGCCGCTCGGGGACGTGCGGTTCGCCGTCCGCGCCGGGGGCTGGGACGTGCCCGCGAGACCCGAGCTGACCTGGGGACTCGGCTCCGGCGCGCGGCTGTGCCGGTGGCGGCACCGGTCCGTGCGGCTCGACGTGCTTTCCGGGGCCACCGCCTCCGGGGAGCCCGGCGTGACCCGCGAGACCACGATCTTCCGCGTGCTCGCCCGCGAGACGGTCGGCGAGTTCGTCGTCCAGGCCGAGCTGACCGGCGCGCCGGTCGAGGCGCGCGTCTGGGAAAGCGCCTTCACCGCCGAGACCGCCGACGCGGTGGTGAGCGTCGGCGGCCCCAGCGCCGACGTGCTGCGACGGTGCTCGCGAGCCGGGCAGCACGTGCCGCCGTACTGGTCGCGGCTGCTGGGCGGCGACGCCGTCGAGCGGACCGGCGGCCGGCTCACCTGGCAGCTGCCGGCCGTCGAACGCGGCGACTACGCCGAGCTCTGGGTGACCGTCGCCTGGAGCGCGGCGGGTGGCGACCCGGGCCGGGCGCTCGACATCGATCCGGCCCGGGTCCTGCGCGAGCTAACCCAATGAGATCCGGTCCAGATCCGGAGCCCCCGCGCGGTCGTTGCCGATCCGGATCGCGTTGGCGCCCGCGGTCAGCGTCACCGGGACCGAAGTGGTGTACGGCGTGCTGTTGCCGGCGCCGCTCACCTTGACCTCCACCGGCGCGCCGCCGTTGACCGACACGAAGTACGACCGGTCGCCGTTGACGGTGAAGTCGAGGTACAGGGTGTACTGACCGGCCGCGCCGGCGACGACGTCCGGGAACGTCACCGCGGCACCCGCGCTGCCACCGATGTTGCGCACCTTCTGCCCGCCCGAGCACGGGGAGCAGCTCGTGACGCCGGCGTCGCCGATGTCGTTGGCCGAGTCCTCCGCCTCCCGCATGAACACGCGGCCGGCCGGGCGCGGCTTCACCTGCACCGGCTTGCTGACCGACTTCGCGCGCCCGAGCGTGGTGAAGTTCGCCGTCACCGGGATGGTGACGTCCTGGGCGGCCGGGGCGGTCACCGTCCACGATCCACTGAGGACCTGGCCGAGCCGCAGGTTCGCCGCGGTCACGGGGGCACCCTCGAGCGTCCAGCCCGCCGGGACGACCGGGGCCAGCGACACCTGGCCGACCGGGTCGTCGACGTCGAGCCGCAGCGACGCGGCGACCTTTATGGACTGCCGGCCGGGCGAAACCCATTGCACGCCGGCGGGTTCCACGGTCAACGTCGTCTTCGGCGTGTACGACTCGGGTGGCAGCGGTGCCACCGCGATCCGGTCGAGGGCGGTCGTGCCGGACACCTTGATCGTGTTGCCGCCGGGGTTCAGCGGCACGGGGATCGCGGCCGGAGCGTTCACGGTGATCGGTGCGGCGCCGTTCACGCTCACCGACAGCGTTCCGGGCCCGGCCGTGTCCAGCTGCAGCTGGGACGGACCCGCGGCCTGGACGTTCCGGAAGACGACGGCACCGCGGTCGAGGCCGCTGACCGCGGCCGTGCCCGAGCACGCCTCGCACCACACCGGGGATGCCTTGCCCTCGAAGCCGTTGCGCCACGACTCCGCCTCCAGGGGCACCTCGCCGCGGGGGTCGGGGTAGCCATAGGCGACGTCGATCTCGTCGAGCGCGAGCTGGTGGAAGAACGGCTTGGCCTGCGGGCCCGACCACGTGTTCAGCACCTCGAGCTTGAGGTAGCGCGCGTGCACCTCGCCGACGTCGACGAACTGGACGCCGCGGGTGCTCGGCAGGGCACCGGTGCGCACAGAGCGCCAGTTCTTGCCGTCGTCGCCGGCGTAGACGCGGTAGTCCTTGATCCGCGCGGAATCTTCGGCGCGACCGAAAGATTCGCGTGCGGCCGTCGGCGACGACTCTCGCTCGTGCACCGCCAGGTACGCCGTGGACCGCTTCTTGCCGAGGTCGAGCGTCACCGACACCGGCTGCTGCCCGCCCGCGTCCCAGTAGTTCAGGTAGCTGCCGTCGGTGAGGTTCGACGCGGGGTGGCCCGGTGCCGACGCCGACGCGGTCGCCTTGATCGTGCTCTTGTCGTAGAAGTACTGCTGTCCGGCGGTGTCCACTTCGAACACGGTGTCGTAGGTGTCCCAGTCCTTGATGTCCAGAATAGACAGGTAGCCGCCGGACTGGGCGAACCGCATCGGCTCGCCGGTGCGCACATCGGACACTCGGGTGACGCGATAGCCGTTGTCACGCAAGCGGACCAGGTTCGTCGACGGCCGCGTCACGACGTGCACGTACTGCGTCTGTCCTTTCAGGGTGATGACGCCGTGGGCGCCGTCGTTCCAGAAGCCGGGCTGCATGCCGCCGTACATGTAGCCGCCGCCTTCGGTGCCTTCCAGGGTCTTCTTGATCGGCTGCGTCCAGGACGCCATGAAGTTGTTGAACGCCTCCTGCTGCGGCGGGAACTTCCCGTTCAGCATGGCGGTTTCGGCCATCAGCGACTTGATCGACGAGCCCGCGTTCGTGATGTAGCGGCCGGTGGAGAGGCGGAAGTCGACGGCCTGGTCGCCGCCGCTGTACCACCAGTCGCCGTTGGTCGGCAGCTTGTAGTCGGCTTCGGTGAGCCGCGGCATCGGCGTGTAGATCGCTTGGGGGTAGTCGTAGGACGGGGTCATGCCGGTCTTTTGTTCGTTGCTGACCGTGTCCATGATCGGCGTGTCCTCGTTGTTGTTGCTCAGCAACATCGACGGCCGCTTCTCGCGGATGTGCTCGTAGAGCCCGTGCTGCTCCCAGTACTCGTTGTCGTTGTCGATCCAGAACCCGGCGAGGTCGGCGTAACGGTCCATGACCTCGTCGAACAGGTCGTAGCTGTACTCGCCGAAGCCCGGCCGGGTGGTCAGGTCGACGGGGTGGCCCTTGTACGCCGAGTAGGCGGCCGAATCGAGCGACTCGTGGCCGGTTTCGTTGTGCCACTGGGGATCGTCGGTCATGTAGAGCATCACTCGGACGCCCTTGGCCTTGCCCGCGGCGATCAGTTCGCCGAGGAAGTCGCGCTGGGTCGAGCAGCTGCCCGGGATCTTCGACGGCCACGGCCGCGCGTAGCCCAGCCGGCTGTGGAAGGTGGTGAGGACGACGTAGGACGCGCCGAGCTTCGTCGCCTCGTCGATCCAGTAGTCCGGCGTCCAGCCGCCGGCGGTGACGTCGTGCTCCCAGGCGGCGCAGTCGGTGTGCCGCGGCGCGGTGAACATGCCCCAGTGCAGGAACAGGCCGGCCGTCGACGCGCGCAGCCAGTCCTGGCGCGGGTGGTACAGCTCGGCGTGCGCGGGGGTGACCAGGGTCGCCAGCAGCACGATGACCGCGGCGAGGCAGGCTCGGACTCTCATGGGCCGCTCCTTCGTCGGAGAGGTCCGATGATTATGTGGTCATATATCAGACGTCAAGGGAAGATGCCGCTCATCGGGACTTAGTCGTCAGACCTGTCACATACTCGGCGCGGGATACGTCAAGGTGGTGACGACCCGCGAAAGGACCGACTCGTGAACGACGATCTGCTGGCCCGCAGCTTCGAGACCCACCGCAGCCACCTGCGGTCCGTCGCCTACCGGATGCTGGGCTCGCTGAGCGAGGCCGAGGACGCCGTGCAGGAGTCGTGGCTGCGGCTGAGCCGGAGCGACTCGGCCGCGGTCGAGAACCTCGGCGGCTGGCTGACGACGGTCGTCGGGCGCGTCTGCCTCGACATGCTGCGCTCGCGCAAGGCTCGGCGTGAGGAGCCGTGGGACGTCGTGGTGCCCGACCCGATCGTCAGCCGCGAGGACGCCGGGCCCGAGCACGAGGCGCTGATGGCGGACTCGGTCGGCCTCGCGCTGCTGGTCGTGCTCGACACGCTCACCCCGGGCGAGCGGCTGGCGTTCGTGCTGCGGGACATGTTCGCGATGCCGTTCGAGGAGATCGCGCCGATCGTCGGCCGGTCGGAGGCGGCGACCCGCCAGCTGGCGAGCCGCGCCCGGCGCCGCGTCCAGGGCGCGCCGGTGGCCCCGGACCCGGACCTCGCCCGGCAGCGCGAAGTGGTCGAGGCCTTCCTGGCGGCGGCCCGCGGCGGCGACTTCGACGCGCTGGTGTCGGTCCTCGACCCGGAGGTCGTGCTGCGCGCGGACCGCGGTGCCGCCGGCGATTCGGTGGAGGTCCACGGCCCGGCGGCGGTGGCCGACCAGGCGCTGACATTCTCCCGGCTGGGAGCGGGCGGCGGCACGGTCCGCCGGGCGCTGGTCAACGGCGCGGCGGGCGTGGTCGGCATCCGCGAGGGGCGGCCGTTCTCGGTGCTGGGCTTCACGGTGGCGGGCGGGCGGATCGTGGAGATCGACATCCTGGCCGACCCCGAGCGCCTCAGCCGCCTGGACCTGGCCGTTCTCGACTGACCCGAGGACATGAACGACTCTTTCAGCGCGTCCGACGTCATGAAAGAGTCGTTCATGGCGTTTCGGCGACCACCGTGCCGGAGTCGTCGGTGATCAGGGCTATCTCGTCGCGCTCGTCGAAGTGCACGTACTCGCGGTGGCCGTCCGCGTGCTGGCGGACCGTTCCCGCCACCACGACCACCAGTTCGCCGTCCTCGATCGCGTACAGGTCGTCCGGGGTCAGGACCTCGTGGATGTGCGTGCCGTTCGTCGTCAGCGTGCGGACGCGGCGGCCCGTGTGGTCGTAGCCGTACAGCGCGTTGACGCCGTCGTCGCCGTGCACCCCGCGCAGCCGGCCGAACGCGTCGTGGATCTCGCTGCCCGGCCGTGGCTCCGCCGGTGTCCCGGGCGTGATCGGGCGCAACCAGCCCGGGCCCCGGACGACGTGCTCCGGGGTGAAGTGCTCGCTCACCCCGTTCGCGTAGTGCACCGCCGTCCGTCGGCCGCGCAGGTCGTACTGGACCGCGTCGACGAACCCCGGCACGCTCACCAGCCGGCCGACCTCGTCGTACTGGTGGCGGACGGTCAACCGCCCGTCGCCCGCGTCGGGGTAGACCACTTCGGACAGTCGGCCGTCCGCCCGGCGCGTGACGTTCAGCCGGTACTCGACGGCGATGTGCGCCGGCCGCCAGCGCCGCTCCGCCGGGTGGCCGAGCGGGTCGTAGCCGAACAGCGTCACGCCGGATTCGTCGGCGACGCGCACCAGCCGCCCGCAGCTGTGCGGGCCCGCTTCGAGCGGGACCGGGAGCCCGCCGTCGTGGTAGGTGTACGTCGTGACCGGCGTGCCGCCCGGGTCGTCGACCAGCACCGCGACCACCCGGTCGGCCGCGTCGTGCACGCGGTACACCGTGTGCCCGCTCGCGGTCCGAGTCTCGACCGCGTTGCCGGCGGCGTCCCGCGCGTGCACGACGCCGTCCGCGTCACGCAGTTCACGGCCCAGCAGGTCCCGGACGATCCCAGCCGGAGAGTCCGATGTGGACGTACCAAGTGGACGGCCGAGGGCGTCGTAGTGGAACGACTCGAAGGCCACCGGGGGCTGGGAAGCGGGAAACGCCCGGCTCGTCCGGCTCAGCAGCCCGCGCGCGCAGTACTCGTGGTGCTCGTCGACGACGTCGCCGAGCAGCTCCGCGTGCCGGCGCTGCAGCAGCCGGCCGGCGCCATCGCGCAGCTCCGCCGTCACGAGCACCTCGGCCTCGCCGGACACCGCCCGCCGCTCGGTCGTCACCCGGGCCCCTTCGTAGCGGTACCGGACGGTCGGCAGCTCCGCCGAATCACCCGGCCGCACCACGGTTTCCGGACGCCCCAGCGGATCCAGGGTCATCGTGGTCACCGCGCCCGCCGGATCGGTCACCTCGCACACGCGGGCCGTGCGGACGTCGTACCGCGTCGCCGTCACGTTCCCGAGCGGGTCCGAGAACACCTCCGGGAAGCACCGGTCGGCCGAGTACCGCACCTCGTGGGTGTGGCCGTGCGGCCCGGTCGTCGTGGTGCGCAGCCCGGCGACGGTGTCGAGCCGTCCGTGGAACGTCGTCACCCACCAGCCGTCCTCGCCGGGGCGGCGGTGGTAGCCGTGGTGCCGGAAGTCGGGCACGACCGGGCCGTACACGCCGGCGACGAGCGCGTCGGTCAGTGCCAGCTCCTCCCGCGCGGTGAGCAGGCCGTGGGTGCCGGCGGTGCCGTCGGGCCGCTCGTCGTACCGGAACACCGTGTCCGACATGACTTTCCCGTCGCCGTCCACCGCGCGGACGCGGGCGGGCAGCGAGGTGAACCGGCGCTCGGGCGAGGTCGCGTACGTCGTGCGGGTGTCGCGGACGACCGGCTCGCGGCCGGGCCGCTTGACCGTCTCCACCTCCCGGACCGGGTTGCCGGCGGGGTCGAAGTCCGTCTCCGTCGTGGTGACCGAGACCGGACGCTCGCGGCGCTCGAAGTCGGTCGCCACCGAACGAGTCCACTTCGGACGGCGGGCGTGCTCCACCCGGATGTACGGCCGATCCTCCTGGGTGGACCCGTCGAGGCCGTAGACCTCTTCCTTGTCGACGAAACCGCCGTCGCCGAACCAGCGCACGGTTCGCAGCGTCGGCGCGTACTCGTCGCCGAGCTCGTCCTGGACGACGCGGCCGAAGCCGGGGAACCGGCCGTCGTGGTAGGAGAACTCCGTCACGCCGGTCTGTCCCGTGACCGCCTCGTGCCGCGTGACGCGCCGGACCACCGGGACCGTCTCGACGGTCGCGTACTCGACCGAGGTGAGCAGCCCGAGCCCGTTGTCGATCTCGCTCAGCCGCCCGGTGCGCGGGAGGTCGGGAGGATCGAGCGGGTAGCAGGGCACGGAGTCGTCGAGAAGCAGCACCCCGCCACCCCCACCACCGGCCCGGGCTGGAGCGGCGACGTGGACCCGGTGCGCGACCGGCGGTTCGGCGCGGGCGTAGGCCAGCCGCAGCACCGGCGCGGCCGCCTCGGCGCCGTGCGCGTCGAACCCGGTGAGCGCGACCGACGTCAGCAGCGAAGCGCCGGTGACCTCGTCCTCGTCGTAGCCGAGGTGCCACCGGCGGACGAGCGGCCGCGCGTCCGCCGGCACCCGCAGGTCGACGCGGGTGCACCGCAGCGCCGTCGTGACGAGCGTGCCGTTGCGGCCCCAGCGCAGCACGTCCGGACGCTCCTCGTAGGTGAAGTCCACTTCGTACGGGCCGTAGGACACGCGCGCGAGGTACGCCTGCCCGCTGTGGTGCGCCCAGCCGAAGTCCACGGCGTTCCCGAACGGGTCCTCGGTCCGTTCGAGGTACCAGGCCGTGCCGGCGGACCGGCCGCCGTCGGTCGTGCCGAGCAGGTGCCGGACCCCCGACCGGGTGGTGAGCACGAACCCGCCGCCGCGGCGGACGAGCTTGCCGCCGTCGCCGGAGTGCGCGCGGCCGTCGGCCAGCCGGACGTGCGGCAGCGGCAGCGCGAACCCGCCGCCGAAGACGCCGTTCGGCGCGCCGGTCGTGTAGCGCAGCGCCAGCGCGGGCGCGACGCCGCCGGGACCCGGGGGCAGGTCGAGCGGCACGGCGAAGCTGCCGCCCCCGGTCGCCGGGTCCGGCGCGAACGCGCCGCCCAGCCCCCGGACCGGCGCGGGCCGCTCCGCCTCCTGAGCGCTCGACCGGAGCACAACCATGCTGATCTCCCCGAATGCATCCGTGACTTCCGGGGGCCAAGTGGGTGAGCCGGACCCGTCAGATACGTCTTCACCCGTTTGCCGTCGTCGTTACCCATTCGTGATGTTGGTGTCGTATCCCGGTGGCGGCCCACGGGTCTTTCCCGGGTGCCATCAGTGATCAATGGCGGAGGGTGGACCCGATGGTCGTCAAGTTCGTGCGGGACGAGACCGCGGAAGCGGCGGAGGACGCGAGCACGCTCAACGAGCTCCCGACCCCGCCCAGACAGTTGCTCGACCGCCACGGCGCGCGGGTGCTCGACCCGGCCACGGCGGTCGTCGCCGCCGGTCAGCCGGTCCCGCGCACGACCGTGTACCGGCCGGGCACCTTCCTGCTCCCCAACCGGTACCTGCGCGACCAGGAGACCCTGGCCGCGATCAACCGGGTGCTCGCCCGCCTCGGCATCTACGCCGAACCGGCCGACCGGGGCGGCGACTCGAAGGAGTACGCCCGCGCCCGGCAGCTCGACGACCTGCCCGCCCGCGCGCTGCTGAACGTCCGCGAGGACTCCGACCCCGTCGTCGTCGACTGCTGGAAGGCGCTGCAGCTGCTGCGCTCGGCCGCGTCCGGGGAGAAGCCCGAGATCGACCCGGAGATCGTCCGGAACGTCTCCGTCGAGCACCTGCTCTTCACCTCGCCCGTGTTCGGCGGGGTCCCGTGGGAGACCAGCGGCCTCGGCGGCACGCCCTGGGAGACCAGCGGGTTCGGCGCGGGCAGCTCGTACGGGCGCACGCACGGCGCCAACCGGATCCCGGTGACGCTGGCCGCGGACCCGCCCTACCGCAGCAAGAAGCCCGCCCACCGGCGGCCGGTCATCGCCGTGCTCGACACCGGCATCGGCCCGCACCGCTGGTTCGGGGTGCCCGACCGCAGCGGCCCGCCGCCCGCCGGCTCCGGCCTCCGCGTCGCCCCCGGCATCCAGACGGCGATCCTGCAGGCCGAACTCGCGTCGAGCACCCTGCCGACCCAGCTGCTCGACGACTACTGGGACGCGCCGACGACCGGCCAGCCGCTGATCGGCGACATCGACACCGACACCGGGCACGGCCTGTTCATCGCCGGCATCATCCGGCAGGCCTGCCCCGAGGCCGACACGCTCGCCATCCGCGTCGTGCACAGCGACGGCGTCGCGTACGAGGCCGACGTGCTGCTGGCGCTGCACCTGCTGGCCGACCGCGTCCGGGACGCGCAGGCGAACCAGCGGCCCGAGGACATGGTCGACATCGTGTCGCTCTCGATGGGCTACTACGTCGAAGACCCGGCGGACGTCGCGTTCACCGGCCTCTTCGGCGCGGCGATCGCGGACCTGCTCTCCCTCGGCGTGCTGGTCGTCGCGGCCGCGGGCAACGACGCCACCACCCGCCGGTTCTACCCGGCGGCCTTCGCCGACCAGCCGCTCGGCAGCGGCTGCGGCCCGCAGGTGATCAGCGTCGGCGCGCTCAACCCCGACGTCGGCGCGAGCCGGGCGCTGTTCTCGAACGAAGGCCCGTGGGTGAAGTGCTGGGCGACCGGCGCCGGCATCGTCAGCACGTACCCGGACGACGTCCGCGGCAGCGCGGCCGCCGACCACGAGCTGCCCGGGCGCGGTTCGTTCGACCCGGACGACTACAGCGCCGGGTTCGCGGTCTGGGACGGGACGTCGTTCGCGGCGCCGCTCGCCGCCGCCGAGATCGCCAAGGCCCTGGTCCAGCACTCGGGCGACCTGGCGACGGTCGACCGCGACACCGTCGTCAAGCGCGCCTGGGCCGCGCTGGGCTCGCTGTGAACGTGGCCAAGACCGACCACAGCCGGGTAGCGGCCCTGTTCGACGCCGCGCGGTCGGGTGACCGCGCGGCGCTGGACGAACTGGTTTCCCTGCTCACGCCGCTGCTCTGGCAGGTCGCGCGCGATCAGGGGCTGGACGCCGACCAGGCGGCCGACGTCGTGCAGACGACGTGGCTGCGCCTGCTCGGCTCGTTCGCGGAGATCCGCTCGCCGGTCGCGCTGACCGGCTGGCTGATCACCGTGACCAAACGGGAGGCCTGGCGGGCTGGGGAAAAACGCCAGGTCGAAAGGCCGCTGCCGGAGCTTCCGGAGCGGCTGACCGAAGCGTCACCGGCACCCGAGGAGGGGGTGCTGCGCGACGACCAGCGCGCGCGACTTTGGCGCGCGGTCGACACGTTGCCCGAACGCTGCCGCAGCCTGCTGCGGATCGTGGCGTTCGTGCACCGGCCGGACTACGCCGAAGTGGGCGCCCGGCTGGGAATGCCGAGGGGGAGTATCGGCCCGACCAGGGGACGTTGCCTCGCGCGCCTGCGCGAGCAGCTACTCGCCAACGGCGAAGGAGATTGGCTGTGACCACCGTCGAACCACCCGGCGCGAACGAGCCCTTGGACGAGCTCGACTTCCGGCTGCTGACCGGATTGCGCGAGCTGTGGGAAGACGCCGACCCGATGCCCGCCACGCTCGTGGAGCAGATCCGCTTCGCGATCCAGCTGGAGGACGTCGACCTCGAAGTGATGCGGATCCGGGAACAGGAGGGACTGGCGGGCGCGCGCAGCGCCGCGGAGCAGGGCCGGCTGATCACGTTCGACAGCGAAAGCCTGACGATCATGGTGAACGTGAGTCCCGAGCCCGGGGGGACGATCCGGCTCGACGGGTGGCTGACGCCCCCGGCGGAACACCCGATCGAGGTACGGACGGCGACCGGACCGCTGACGACCACTTCGGACGCCGAGGGGCGGTTCGCGGTGAGCGGCGTGCCGCACGGGATGGTGCAGGTGCTGGTGCGGACCCTGGGCCGGTCGAGGACGGTGAGCACCCCGGCGGTCGAACTGTGACGGGGTCGCGGCTGCCCGGATGCCGCGCCCTGAAGTGAAAATCTGCCCACCCGGCGAGAACTCCCGCACGGCCGCGACCCGGAGGTACGATCCGGGACGTCCTTCTCGGCCGAGGGGGACGGCCCCGGCCGGAAGGGCAGCCTGTGGTCGCGTCGCCGAGGGCGGAAGACCGGGTGCGCGACCTGCATCGGCGTGCGGTCGCGGCGACCAACAACGGCCAGCCGGTCGTCGGTGGGCGCCTCATCCGTTCCGCCGCACGGCTTCTCGGCCTGCCCGCGACGCAGCCGCCGCCGGAATGGCCCGCTTGGCCCGACCTCGCCACGCGCGTCCTCGGCACGTACGCCGCCGTCGAAACCGCGCTCGGCAACAGCACCCGCGGCCTGGCCCTGCTCGACGAAGCCGACGTCCTGGTCTCCGACGCCGGGCGCGGGATCCTGCGCCAGCAACGGGGTCTCGTCTTCATCCTGATCGGCCGGATGGACGAAGCGCTGGTCTGCTTCGACGAAGCGATCCCGCTGCTGCGCCAGGCCGGCGAGTTCGTCGTGCTCGCGCGGACGCTGCTCAACCGCGCCATGCTGCACCAGTACGCCGGCCGCGTCCGGCTCGCGCTCGCCGACCTCGACCAGTGCGAGCAGATCGGCGCCGGGCAACCCGAAGAAGAGGGCCTGGCCCGGATCTTCGCCAAAGCCGCGCACGGCCGCGGCCAAGCGCGGGTCCTCACCGGAGACATCCCGGGCGCGCTGCGGGACTTCGACGCGGCCAGCGGGTTCTACGCCGAACAGAGCGTCGGGATGCTGCCGGTGCTGGCCGTCGACAAGGCCCGCGCGCTGCTCGCCGCCGGGCTGCCCCAGGAAGCCGCCGCCGAACTGGACGCGGCCCTCGAACAGTTCCCGCGGTCGCGGATGAACCAGGAGCACGCCGAAGCCGAGCTGACCCGCGCGCTGGCCGCGCTGGCGAGCGGCGAGCCGTCGACCGCGCGCAGCTGGGCCGGGCGCGCCGAACGGCGATTCCGCCGTCGTGGCAACGAAACCTGGGCCGCGGTCGCCCAGCTGACCGTGCTGCGCGCGGACTTCGCGGCCGGCCGGCGGATCGCCCGCGTCGCCGCCGAAGCGACCGCGCTGGCCGACCGGCTCACCGGGCTGGGCCTGCGCAACGACGCCGAAATCGCCGCCCTCCTGGCCGCCCGCGCCCGCATCGCCCTCGGTGACCTCGACGGCGCCCGCGCCGGCATCGCTCCGCGCGACCGCCGGGCCGCGCCGCTGGAAAACCGCCTGGTGCGGCGGCTCGCGCTCGCCGAACTCGGCGCGGCGAGCGGCGACCGGCGCGTCACCTTCGCGAACGCGCGCGCCGGGCTGACGCAGCTGGAGCGTCACCGCGGCCGGTTCGGCAGCATCGACCTGCAGACCGGCACGACGTCGCTGGGCAAGGAACTCGCCGACGCCGGCCTCGCCGCCGCGCTCGCCCAGCGGTCGCCCGGCGTCGTGTTCCGGTGGCTCGACCGCTCGCGCGCGCAGGCGTTCCGGTTCCGGCCGGTGCGCCCGCCCGCGCACCCCGAGACCGTCGACGCCGTCGCCGAGCTGCGGTACCTCTCGATGCAGATCCGCGCGGGCGAGCTGTCCGGCAAGCCGGACGCCCAGGCCGTGAAGCGCTGCGCCGCATTGGAACGCGAGATCCGCGCCAAGGGCTGGCAGGCCGAGGGCACCGACGTCGACCACCCCGAGGCGAAGCTGCGCGAGGTCGGCGACGAGCTCGCCGAAGCCGGCAGCGCGATGGTCTGCTTCCTCGCCGACCACGGCGCGCTGTGCGCGCAGGTGATCGCGAACCACCGGGTCGCGCTGATCGAGCTGGGCCCGGCGTCGGCCGTCGCCGAGCCGGTCGCGCGGCTGCACAGCGACCTCGACGCGTTGTGCGGGCGCCAGCTGCCGTCGAAGCTCGACCAGGTCATCCGTCGCTCGGTGCGGACGCAGGTCACGGCGCTGGACTCGATCCTGCTGGCGCCGCTGGCTTCCCGGCTGGGCGACCTCGACGTCGTCGTCGTGCCGACCGGCGCGCTTTCGGCCATTCCGTGGGGCCTGCTGCCGACGTTGCACGGCCGGCCGGTGACGGTCACGCCGTCGTCGTCGGCCTGGCTCGACGCGGGCCGCCGGCCGCGCCGGGCCGCCGGGGCGCCGCTGCTGGTCGCGGGCTCGGACCTGACCCACGCGGAGACCGAGGTTTCGTCGCTGGCGCCGCTCTACCCGGAGGCCGAGGTGCTGACGGGCGCGGACGCGACGGTTTCGGCGACGCTCAAGGCGTTCGACGGCTGCCGGCTCGCGCACTTCGCCGCGCACGGCCACCACGAACAGGAGAACGTGCTGTTCTCCCGGCTCAACCTGGCCGACGGGCCGCTGATGGCCTACGACGTCCAGCAGCTTTCGACGGCACCGGAGCAGGTGGTGCTGTCGTCGTGCGACGTCGGCCAGACGGTGGTCCGCGCCGGCGACGAGGTTCTCGGGTTCACGGCGGCGCTGCTCTACGGCGGCAGCCGGACGGTCGTCTCGAGCGTGGCGCGGGTCGACGACCGGACGGCGGGCGGGGTCATGCTGGCCTACCACCGCGCGCTGTCGGCGGGCACGCCCCCTGCGCGTGCCCTGGCCGACGCGGCCCAGGCCGAGCCGCTGATGCCGTTCGTCTGCTTCGGCCGCAGCTGACATTCCTTTTGACGTACGGGGTTCGCCGAGGTTGCTTTCCGGTGATCGACCCCATTCCGGCGCATCCCCGGGCGGCCTCTGGGCATCTCCTCCAGTGAGTCCAGTTGATCACGGAACGAGGGAGGATGACCATGAAGCGCACTGCGATCACGGTGCTCACCGGGGGTCTGGTGGCCGGCGGGCTGGTGCTGGCGGCCGGGGCCGCGAACGCCATGCCGAGCGACCACCCGTGCGGGGCTTCGGACGTCCGCGTGTCGGTGGCGCCGGACCCGTCGAACGCCGCCGGGCACGAGGCCTACGTGCTGACCTACACCGCGGCGTCGCCGACGACGAACTGCAAGCTGGAAGGCGCGCCGACGGCGGTGTCGTTCCTGGCCGGCGGGCAGCCGCTGTCGGTCTCCGCGACGCCGGACGGCAGTGAGTCCGTGCCGGTGAACCTGCGGGCCGGCCACCCGGCCGAGTCGCGGATCATCCAGCGTTCGGCGGCGACGCCGTCGGGGGCGCCGGAGTTCGTGACGTTCGACCTGCCGACCGGGCCGTTCGGCCAGCCGGTGAGCGTCGCGTGGCCCGCGGGAGCGGCCGTCAAGGGCGACTCCGTCCAGGTCACGCCGGTCAGCAACTGAATCCGGGGAGGGGAATCCACATGAAGCGCGTTCTGATGGGGATCGGCACGGCGGCGGGCGCGTTCGCGCTGACGGCGTGCGGGACGTCGACGGCGGCCCAGACACCGGTCGCTCCGGCCGCTGTTCAGGCACCGGCGGCGGGCGGGGCCGGGGGTGGGGTCGCCGCGGCGTCGACCGCGACACCGCGCTGCACCACGGCCGACCTGGAGGTCCTGCTGGGCAAGCCGGCCGAGAAGAACGACGCGCCGGGCCAGTACGACATCCCGCTGACCTACCGCAACACGACGGACCACACGTGCGGCCTGTACGGCGTGCCGGGCGTCGACCTGGTCGGCCCGGACGACGCCACGTTCGGCCCGGTGTACCACTTGCCGCGCATCGACAACGGCGTGAAGTACAACGAGGTGACGGCGGGAACGACGGCTTCGGCGACGATCACGGTGCTCAAGCCGGCGGCGGGCGAGCCGACGTGGACGCCGGCGAAGCTGAACACGATCCCGCCGGGTTCGACTTCCGCGCTCACCGCGCAGTGGCCGGCGGACCTCCCGGTGCTGCGCCAGGACGCGGCCACGCACCCGGGTTCGTACGTGAACGGCATCCTGGCCGACCCGGCCTGATCCGTCTTTCGTCACTCGATCGGGTGAAGCGGGGGGCCGCGCGTCATTCTTGGCGTGTGGCCCCCTCTTTCTTCGTGCGGCGGTAACCGGCCGGCACGCCCCCCGACTGGCCGGTTACCGCTGCGGCCTCTCTACTCACGGTGCAGCAGTACGACGGAGTCCGTCTCCTCGACGCGCAGGTACCCCGTGTCCTCCAGTTCGTTCAAGGCGAGTGCCTTCGTCGCGAGCGTCGTCGGCCACGACTGCTCCGGGCGGGCCACCACCACCCACTCCGGCCGCTCCCGCGTCACGCCGTCGAAGAACAGCACCGTGCAGCGGGACGTCAGCCGCGGGGCCAGCCGGTTCGACGCCAGCACCGTGGACCCGGACGGGATGCGGGCCAGGACCGCGTCGATACCGGCCCGCTGCGACGGCGTCCAGACTCCGTCGGTCAGGTGCGCGGCCTGCAACCCCAGCGAAACCAGCCCGGTGACCAACGCGCACGCGGGCAGCAGCCGGGCCGCTCGGCGGGCGCCGTGCAGGCCCGCGAGGAACACGATCGGCATCAGGACCGCGCTGTAGTGGTAGCCCATGCCCCAGTAGCGGTCGTTCGCCGAGACCAGGCGCCACAGCAACGTCGGCACCGCCAGCAGCAGCAACGGCGACCGCAGCGCCGCGAACGCCGTCGGTACCAGCAGCGCCAGCAGCAGCGAGACCTTGACGATCGCGCCACCGAACGGGTTGACGCCGCCGCCGTGCGCGTACACCGCGGCCGGGTTCAACGCGGGCAGGACGACCAGGAACAACAGCGCCGAACTGGCCACCCCGAAGACGATCACCGCCCAGCCGAGCCGGCGTTGCCGGTTGAGCACCAGCACGACCCCGACCGCGGCGAGCGTCAGCGGCAGGTCCTCCTTGACCAGCACCAGCGGCAACGCGCACCAGACCGCGGCCCGCCACCGTTCGCGCAGCAGGTGCTCCGCGGCGAACGCCATCATCGGGACGGCGAAGCAGACTTCGTGGAAATCGAAGTTCACCGCGGACAGCAGCCCCCACGACAGGACGTACCCGACGCCGACGACCGCGCCCCGGCGACTGTCCAGCACCCGCATCGCGCACCGCGTCACGGGCACTGCCGACAACGCGAACAGGAACGCCTGGGCGACCAGCAGGCACGCCGGCGACGGCCAGAGCAGGTAGAACGGCGCCAGCAGCGCCAAAATCGGGTGGAAGTGGTCGCCGAGCGCCGGCACGCCGGGGCCGAGCAGGTCCGCCACCGGCCAGTGCCCGTGCGCGTACGACCGGACGACCTGTTCGAAGATCCCCAGGTCGAACCCGCTCGCGTCGAACGTCCGCAGCCGCTGCAGCGACCAGAGCGAGTAACCGGCGAAGGCGACCGCGGCAACGACGTGGGGGACCGCGCGCGTACGCACCTGGACCGGTGCGAAGTCGATCAGCATGGCGGGATGCTGTTGGGGCCACGCTGAACCGGAGCTTAAGCGAGCTGAAGACGTCTTCAGGCAAGCGGGAGGCGCAGCTCCAAGAGCGCGCCTGACGTGCTGTCGGCGACGCGCAGCGAGCCGCCGTGCGAGCGGGCGATCTCCGTGGCGATCGCCAGGCCCAGCCCGGCCCCGCCGTCGTCCTCGCGGGCGCGGTCGGCGTCGAGGCGCACGAACCGGTCGAAGACGCGCTCGCGTTCATCGGCCGGGATACCGGGTCCGTCGTCCTGGACCGCCAGCACGGCTTGGCCGTCGTTCGCGGTGAGCGTGATCGTGACGCGGCTCTTCGCGTGACGCTCGGCGTTGTCGACGAGGTTGCGCAAGACGCGCTCCAGCCGTCCCGCGTGGCCGCGCACCACCGGCAGTGCCTCGATGTTCACCTCGACGGCGTCCCGTGCTTCGCCGAGCGCGGTCACCAGGTCGGCCAGTGCCACCGGTTCGGCGCCGGCCGGCTGGTCGGCGTCCAGCTTGCTGAGCAGCAGCAGGTCCGCGGCGAGGGTCTCCATCCGCGTCACGTCGAGCACGGCGTTTTCGCAGCTGCGCCGCCAGTCGAGCCGGTCGGGGTGGGCGAGCTGCACCTCCAGCTGGGTGCGCAGGGACGCCAGCGGCGTGCGCAGTTCGTGCGACGCGTCCGCGGTGAACTGGCTCTGCCGCCGGACCGACCGGTCGAGCCGGCCGAGCATCTCGTTCATCGTCACGGCCAGTTCGGTGATCTCGTCGCCGGAGTCCGGCACGGGGACGCGCCGGCCGAGGTCGCCCGCGCGCACGCCGTCGACCTCCGCGCGGATGGCGCCGACCGCGCGCAGCGACCGCCGGACGGCGAACCAGGCGACGCCGCCGACGAGCAGCGCGGCCGCGGGCACCCCACCCCAGAGGATCCGCTGGGCGGTGGCGACGGTTTCGAGGCCGAGCGGGTCGATCGGCACCGTCGCACGGACGAAGTGCCGCTGGTCGCGCGTGCCGGACTGCGAAAGGACGGTGTTCTCCCCGCCGAACGGCCAGCCCAGCACGCAGTCCGGGCCGTAGACGATGGCGTGCCCGACGGTGGCGGGCGACTCGCGCGGGCAGTCGTCGGTCTTGTCGGGGCTGATCCAGTAGCCGGTGTAGTCGACCTGCCGGGCGACGTCGGCGGGCTTGAGCCCGGCGTCGAGCAGGGAGGCGATCGCTTCGGCCTTCTCGCTGGCGAGCTGGCCGGCCGAGCTGTCCAGCCCGCCGCGCAGCGCCTGCACGAACCAGTACGACCCGAGGCCGAGGACGAGCGCCGACGCGAGCGCGGCGAAGAGGGCGACCCGCCACCGGGTCGACCGGGGCAGGAGCCGGATCATGGCCCCGAAGATAACCGCACCTTCGGAGATCCAGGATCGGTGTCCGGGCTCCTACCGTCGAAGCCGTGACGTTCGAGAAGTGGCAGGCGGTGCGCGCGGCACTGCCGGAGACCGGCGCCCGGTTCGCGGACCTGGTGGCCGGCGTGCGCCACGGGCACGTGACCGCGCTCGGCGAGTGGACGATCGCCGAAACGGCGTCGCACGTCGGGATGATCGCGCTGATGTACACGGCGATGATCCGCGGCGACGGCGGTCCGCTGCCGCTGCCGGGCCTGGCGGAGCCGATCGACGCGGCGAGCGTCGACACGATCTCGCGGATGAACGCGCTGGCGCTGGAGCTCTACCCGGAACGCGACCCCGTCCGGCTGACCGAGCGGCTGCGCGCGGACATCGCGGAGGTGCTGCTGGTCAGCGCGGACCTGGACCCGGAGAAGCCGGTGTGGTGGCTGGGTGGTTCGCGCGTGCCGGTGGCCGGGGTGCTCGCGCACCTGGTCAACGAGATGCTGATCCACGGCCTGGACATCGCCCGCGCGGTCCGCCGCCCGTGGCCGATCCCGGCGGCGCACGAGGCGCTGTTCCTGGAGCTGTTCCTGTTCGGCATGGTGCGCAACGACATGGGCCACCTGCTCGACGACGCGACCCCGTCCCCGCGCCGGATCGCGGTCGAGTTCCGGTCCGCGCTGACACCGCCGTCGGTACTGGCGTTGCAGCACGGGCGGTTGCGGTACGAGGAACCGGACGGGACCGCTGATGTCCGGCTGACGTTCGACCCGGCCGTGCTGGTGCCGATGATGTTCGGCCGGATTTCCCGCGTGCGCGCGGTGTTGGGTGGCGGGGTGCGGATCGGCGGGCCGCGGCCGTGGTTGCTGCCGGCGTTCCTGCGGACCGTCCGGATGCCCTAGTTCAGCCGGCCGTCACCAGCCGTCCCCCCACTCCGCGTCGCGGGCGGCGCGGTACTGGGCGCCCTGCTTCTTCGAGACTGCCACGCCGGGGGTGAGCCCGTCCGAGGAAGTGCACAAGTCGAGCGCGACCCAGCCCTTGTGCTTCTTGGGGTGCCGGATGATCCGCGCGGCCGGCCGCTCCGGCTCCGACCGCGACGCGACGACGTACGCGAACTTCTCGTCCTCGAAGCCCAGCGTGGCCGCCTTGAGCCGCCGGTGCAGGCCCGACCGCGGGAGCCGCGCGGCGAAGTGGCACCAGTCTTCGCCCGGCACGATCGGGCATGCCGCGTCGTGCGGGCACGGCGCGACGACGTGCCGGCCCAGCTCGATCAGCTGCGCGCGGGCGGCGCGGATCCGTTCGTAGCCCGCCGGCGTCCCCGGCTCGATCAGGGCGACCGTCCCCGCCGAGCCGGCCAGCCAGCGCACGACGTCCGCGCGGGTGGCGTCCGGCAGTTCGCCGAGCACGTAGGACAGCGTCACGAGGTCGGCGTCCGGCGCCGGCGCGGCCGGGTCGACGAGCCCGCGCCGCCACTGCGCGTCCCGCACCGCCGGCAGCGACGCGCCCGCCGCGAGCCGCTTGCCCAGCCCGATGGCCCCGGCGACCTGCTCCAGGACCGTGCACTTCGCCAGCGAAGGCCAGACGGCGGCGGCCGCCCAGACCGCGGCGCCGGTACCGCCGCCGACGTCGATCTGCGTCCGCGGCTCGAACCCGGGCGCGCGCGAAGCGGCTTCGGCGAGCACAGCGTGTACGGCCGCGTAGGTGGCCGGCATTCGGTAACCGGCGTACGCGGCGACGTCGACGTCGGAGGTGAGGATCGGTGAGGTCGCCGCGTCACCTTGGCGGTAGCGCGTGCTCAGGCGGTCGACGGACTGCGTCAGCCGCGGCAGCGGGTGCCGGGCCAGCTCGTCGTCGAGCGCGGAGGAGAGGTCGTCGGGGAGTACCGCCACGGCTGACGATTCTCCCCTGTCCGAATTGCCCGCCCGGACCGGCCCTGAGCTGCTAGTTTTCCGCCGAGAAAGTTTTTGGGCGGACGCTGTCGATCCGGGGCGTGGCCGTTCGACGCGTAGGCAGCAAACGAGCGAAGGGAGACCGCGGTGCGGTTCATGGTGATCGTCAAGGCGAACGAGGAGTCCGAGGCCGGGCACGGCCCGAGCGCCGAGCTGCTGGCCGAGATGGGGAAGTTCAACGAAGAGCTGGTCAAGGCCGGCGTCCTGCTCGCCGGCGAGGGCCTCACACCGAGCTCGCAGGGCGCGCGCGTCGTGTTCTCCGGCAGCGAGGACCCGAAGGTCGTCGACGGCCCGTTCGCCGAGACCAAGGAGCTCGTCGGCGGCTTCTGGATCCTCCAGTGCCGCGACCGCGACGAGTGCGTCGAGTGGATCAAGCGGATGCCGAACCCGGACGGCCAGGCCGGTGTCGTCGAGATCCGGCGCGTCGCCGAGGCGTCCGACTTCGAGAACATGACGCCCGAGGTCGAGGAGCTGGAAGGACGGCTTCGCGCGCAGAGCGCCGGGGAGGCGTGATGCGGTTCCTGGTGATGGTCAAGGCCAGTCCGGAGTCCGAAGCCGGCGCCGGACCCAGCCGTGAAGAGCTGGAGACGATGTCGAAGTTCAACGAAGAGCTGCTGAACGACGGCCGGATCGTCTTGGCCGAAGGCCTCACCCCGAGTTCCGAAGGCGTGCGCGTCCTCTTCGAGGGCGACGCCGAACCGAAGGTCATCGACGGCCCCTTCGCCGAGACGAAGGAGCTCGTCGCCGGGATCTGGGTGCTCAACGGGGAGTCGCTCGAGGACGTCGTCGCGCTGATGCGGCGCGCGCCGAACCCCGAGGCGAAGGGCGGTGTCATCGAGATCCGCGCGATCAGCGAGTAGCGGGTTGCACCGCGACCGATCACCCTGTCGAATGGCCGGGTGACGGTTGCGGACACCCGGAGCACGGTCGAGACGGTCTGGCGCATCGAATCGCCGCGGCTCATCGCGGGCCTCGCCCGCATGGCGCGTGGCGATGTCGGGCTCGCCGAAGAGCTGGCGCAGGACGCGCTCGTCGCCGCGCTGGAGCAGTGGCCCGGGTCCGGCGTGCCGCGCAACCCCGGCGCGTGGCTGATGACGATCGCCAAGCGCCGGGCGATCGACCAGTTCCGCCGCAACGAGCGGTACGCGGAGAAGCTCGAGGAGGTCGGCCGCGGCGAGCGGGTCGGCGACGGCGTCCTGCCCGACTTCGACGCGGGCCTGGACGACCACATCGAGGACGACCTGCTGCGCCTGCTGTTCGTCGCGTGCCACCCGGTGCTGAACACGCAGGCCCGCGTCGCGCTGACGCTGCGGATGCTCGGCGGCTTGACCACCGACGAGATCGCGCGCGCGTTCCTGGTCCGCGAGTCGACGATCGCGCAGCGGATCGTGCGCGCGAAGAAGGCCCTGGCCGCGGCGAAGGTGCCGTTCGAGGTACCGGAGGGCGACGAGCGCGTCGCCCGGCTGTCGTCCGTCCTCGAGGTCATCTACCTGGTGTTCAACGAGGGCTATTCGGCCACCCGCGGCGACGACTGGATGCGCCCGGCGCTGTGCGAGGAGGCGATGCGCCTCGGCCGCGTCCTCGCCGGGCTGATGCCGGGCGAGTCCGAGGTGCACGGCCTGGTCGCGCTGATGGAGCTGCAGTCGTCCCGGTCGAAGGCCCGCACCGGCCCGAACGGCGAGCCGGTGCTCCTGCTCGACCAGGACCGCGGCCGCTGGGACCGGTTCCTGATCCAGCACGGCCTGGCGGCGCTGACGCTGTCGGAGCAGATAGCCGACGGCGCGTACGGCCCGTATTCGGCCCAGGCGGCGATCGCGGCGTGCCACGCGCGCGCCCGCACGGCTTCGGAAACGGACTGGGCGCGCATCGCCGCGTTGTACGAGGGGCTGGGGAAGCTCCAGCCGTCGCCGGTGATCGAGCTGAACCGCGGGGTCGCGGTGGCGATGGCGGACGGGCCCGAGGCGGGCTTGGCGGTAGTTGACGCGGTGGCCGCGGACCCGGCGTTGAAGGACTACCACCTGCTCCCGAGCGTCCGGGGGGATCTGCTGCAGAAACTGGGCCGGCTGGCGGAGGCGGAGCAGGAGTTCAGACGCGCGGCGGAGATGACGGAGAACGCGCGAGAGCGGGCGTTGCTGCTGGACCGCGCGACGGCGGTGGGCGGCTGACGCCGTGCTGGCCTCGCTGCTGCCGGGCTTCCGGGACGTCCGCAGTGCGCTGGTGGCGGGCTACATGTGGTTCTGCGCCGGCTGGCTGCTGATCGGCCACTACCACCCGCCGCCGGCCGGGCTGCTGGCCCAGCCGGCGCTGGAGCTGCTGGAACTGTTCGGAACGGGTGGTCGGCTCGCGGCGATCAGCGTGCTGTGTCTGCTGATCGGCGAGGTGACGAGCAGGCTTGTCCAGGCATTCTTCTACCGGGTGTGCCTCGGATACCTCCGCCGCCTGACCGCTGATGATCTCGACCACCGACCCCGAGGGTTACTGTCGGTGTTCCGGCCGGTCAGCGGCCGTGCGGTCGCCCGGGTTCGTAGCCGGGCAAGGAAGGAGTACCGGAAGCAGCAGGAAGCCACGGTGTCCGATGCGTCGCCTCGGGGCGAGGACCGCCTGGAGGTCGACCGGCGTGCCATCGAAGCGCTGGGCGAGGTGCTGCACATGTCCCCGAGACTGATCGTCGCGAAACCCGAGTTGCATGCCGAATTCGGGCGGATCAAGGCCGAAAGTGAGTTCCGGGACGCGATCCTGCTGCCCTTGCCGATACTCACGGTGGCGGTCTGCGCAAATCTGGCCGCCCCGACGTGGCTCGAAGCGGCCATAGTGGTGGCGATTTGCGTCGCCGACCTCTACCTCTTTTTCGAAGCACGCAGACTGTTTCGCGAGGCCCACAGCATGATCGCGCACAGCCTCGCGGACGGGACGATCAGCTCCGCGGCGATGAGCGACTAGCGGTCCCGCCAAGCCATCGGCGACAGCGTCAACGCAGCCTCCGCGAGCCGCTTCGCGGTCTCCGTCGTCAACCCCTTCCGCGCGGACTCGATCCACTCGTCGACCCGCTGCACCCCGACGTCCCGGTACTCCAGCGCCTGCAGCAGCATCTCCAGCTTGTCGGCGTCCTTGGCGCACAACGCTTCCGCCGACTCGCGGGTCTCGTACTCGTCCACCGCCTCGCGCACGAGCGAGCGGGACCGCGAAGGCAGCCCGGCCGTCTGGTCGGCCGTGATCGCCCGCGGTTCCGGCTTCCGCAAGTACTCGACCGCCGTCAGCGGCAAGTCACCCGTCCGGGTCTCCTGCGTGTCGTGCCACAGGGCCAGGAACGCCGCCCGCTCCGGGGACGCTCCCTCCTCCGCCGCGAGCAGCGCCGCCAGCTGGGCCGCCCGCAGGCTGTGCTCGCCGACCGACTCCGGGTCGCGGACCCCCGCGTGCCACCAGCCCGACCGCCGGACGCGCTTCAGCAGGCCCAGCTCGTAGCCGAACGCGGCCAGCCCCTCGACACTCATGCCGCCCAGCCTAGGGCGCCGGGATCATCGCCGTCAGGATCGTCGCCTGCAGCAGCGAAATGACGCCGACGACCGCGGTCAGCAGCAGCGACCACAGGAAGGTCTGCCGCAGCAGCGATCCCTCCTTGCCGCTCTGCCCGATCGCCGTCGCGCCGATCGAAAGGTTCTGCGGCGAGATCATCTTGCCCATCACACCGCCGGACGTGTTCGTCGCGCCGGCCAGGATCGGGTTCAGGTTCAGCTGCTGGGCCGAAATCACCTGCATCGGGCCGAACAGGCTGTTCGTCGACGCGTCCGAGCCGGTCAGGAACACGCCCAGCCAGCCGATGTAGGCCGAGAACAGCGGGAAGACCGCGCCCGTCGTCGCCAGGGCCAGGCCCAGCGTCTGCGTCGCGCCCGAGTAGTTCATCACGAACGCGATCGCGAGGATCATGAAGATCGTCGCGAGCGCCCAGCGCATCTGGAACAGCGTCTCGCGGTACGTCTTGAGCAGCAGCTTCGCCCGGCCGCCCATCGCGAACCCGGCGATGACCGCCGCGATCAGCGCGACCGTGCCCGGCGAGAACAGGAAGTCCACGGTGAACGTCGCCGCGTAAGGCGCGTTCTTCGCGGTGATCGGCGGGTGCTGGACGACGTGGTTGTGCAGCCCCGGCCAGGCGAAGATCCAGTCGGCCCTGTGCAGCAGCTTCGTCAGGTCGAGCCAGGTCGGGAGGTTCTTGAAGATCGTGCCGATCCGGGACAGGAAGATCGCCAGGATCAGGATGATGTAGGGCATCCACGCGTAGAGCGCGCCACGCTCGGACCGCGCCGCACCGAGGTTCTTGACAGCGCTTTCTTCACCCTCGAAACGCCAGACCGACGCCGGCTGCCAGAACCGCGTCAGGACCCACAGCGCGGCCATCGCGGTGAGCGCGGCGAGGACGTCGACGAGGCTCGCGCTGATGTAGTTGGACGCGACGAACTGCATGGCCGCGAACGCGAGCCCGGCGGTCAGCACCGCGGGCCACACCTCGAGCATGCGCTTCCAGCCGGCCAGGACGACGACCAGGAACGCGGGGATGATCAGCGCCAGCACCGGAACCTGCCGGCCGACGGCCGCCGAGAACAGCTCGGTGGCCTGGTCCTGCTTGAGGTGCATGATCGGCGCGGTCAGCCGGCCGAGCACGATCAGCGGGTTGCCGAGCCCGCCGAACGCGACCGGCGCGGTGTTCGCCAGCAGCGCCAGCACGACGGCCTTCACCGGCGGGAACCCGAGCGCGGCCATCATCGCGGCGGTGATCGCGATCGGCGACCCGCCGCCCGCGACGCCTTCGAGCAGCGCGCCGAAGCCGAACGCGATGAGCAGCGCCTGCAGCCGCCGGTCCTCGCTGAAGCCGGCGAGGACGCGCTTGATGGCGTCGAACCGGCCGGTGGCGACGGTGACGTTGTGGAAGTAGACGGCGTGGAAGGCGATCCACGCGACCGACCACACGCCGAAGAGCACGCCCATGGCCGCGGAGTCGAACGCGAGCGCGGCCGGCATCCGGTAGAGCAGCAGGGCGACGCCGAGCGCGGTGACGAGCGCGAGCGCGGCCGAAAGGTGCGCGGAGAGCCGGACGACGCCGAGCGCGACGAGCAGCACGACGATCGGGAGCGCGGCGAGCAGCGCGGAGATCCACAGGCCGCCCGCCGGCTGGTAGTCCTGGAGCCAGGTCATGCGCGTTGCCCCCGGACGTACCCGAGCCGCAGCGAAAGGGCGGCGGCGGTCCCGGCGACGGAGGCGCCGAGCTCGTCGAGCCGGCGCAGCACGCGCGGCGCGGGCCCGGCGATGCTGATGGCGGCGATCGGACGCCCCGAGTGGTCCCGCACGGCGGCGGCGACGCACCCGACGTCCGGCTCGTTCTCGACCTCGTCGATCGCCCACCCGCGGCGGCTGGTCCGGGCCAGGTCGTCGAGCAGGCGCAGGGGATCGTTGATCGTCTTGAGCGTGAGGGAGTCCAGTTTCATGCGCCGCACGCGCTCGGCCCGATCGGCTTCGGGCAGCGCGGCGAGCCAGGCTTTCCCGAGCGAGGTGGCGTGCTGCGGGCGTCGCGTGCCCAGCCGGCAGGCGAGGGTGACGGCGCTGGCGCTGCGTTCGGTGGCGACGTAGACCATGGTGTCGTTGTCGGGAACGGCGAGGTAGGTGGTCTCGCCGGACCGTTCGGCGAGCGAGGCGAGGTACCGCGGCGCACAGCGGTGCAGATCGGTGGCGGCCATGGCCCGCGCGCCGAGCTCGACCAGTCTCGTGCCGAGCCGCACCCGCCCGGTGACCTGGTCGGCCTCGAGGTATTCGAGGCTCTTCAGGGTGCCGACGATGCGGTAGGCGGCACTGCGGGAAAGCCCCAGTTGCCGCGCGATCGCATTGGTGGAAATCTCCTGGTGCCGACCCACGTGCTCGAGCACCGCGAGTCCGCGTTCGAGAGTTCCGCTGTTCTCCAGCCCGCGCTCCGGTCCCACGCTGCCCTCCGTTGGACGTTCCCGGTTTCCGCTCAGCGGTACGCATTTCCGCTGGGTGGGGTTGGACGGTAACACCTCCGATGTATGGGCGGAAGATCTTGAAACGCTTCAGGAAGAATGCGGTTACTTGCGGGTGCTAATTGGTACAACCTCCGATGGTTAAGTTTCCTACCTATGGCGGTTGCGGAGGGGTTGACGGGCTCGTTCGACGAGTTCGACAGGTGCTGGTTCAGATTCGTGAATGGGCTGTGAAGGAAGTAGAGACCGTCTTGAATGACTCATTCAGGACCTCAGGAGACCTGAATGACTCATTCAAGACGTTTCGCCGAGACCCGGCGCCGCCCGGTGGCCCGGGTCACGGACTCAGCGAACTCACAGCGCCCACCGAGCACCATCCAGCCGGTGACCCCCTTCCGTACCCGCGCGTCCGTGTCCGCCGGGCGCCTCACCGCCTGGCTCTCGCGCAGCGCCGGCCTCGGCAAAGGTGCCGTCATCGGGGGCCGCATCACCCTCGCCCTCGATCCGAAGGCCCTGCGGCGGGTCGGGCGGGACCGGACCGTCGTGCTCGTCACCGGCACCAACGGCAAGACGACCACCGCGCTCATGATCACCAAGGCCCTCGAAGCCCTCGCCGAGGTCGCCGCCAACAGCGACGGCGCCAACATGCCCGACGGCGTCCTCGCTGCCCTGGCCGCGCGCCCCGAAGCGCCCTACGCCGTTCTCGAAGTCGACGAAACCTACGTCCCCTGGGTCGCCGACCAGCTGAACCCCGCCGTCCTCGTCCTGCTCAACCTCAGCCGTGACCAGCTCGACCGCGTCGGCGAAGTCCGCTCCACCGAAAGGGAACTCCGCAAAGCGATCGGAAACCATCCCGAAACCACGATCGTCGCCAATTCCGACGACATCCTCGTCGCCTCCGCGGCGACCGAAGCCGGCAAGCGGATCTGGGTCGGCACCGGCCGCCGCTGGACCGGCGACTCCACCGCCTGCCCCCGCTGCGACGGCCTGATCGACCACGTCAAAGACCACTGGAGCTGTGCCTGCGGCCTCGCCCGCCCAGAACCCGCCTGGACCCTCGACGGCGACCTCGTCCGCACCCCCGGCGGCCGCCACGTCGACCTGGACCTCCGGCTCCCCGGCGACGCCAACCGCGCGAACGCCGCCTTCGCGCTCGCCGCCGCGCACCGGCTCGGGGTGCCGCCGCACACCGCCGCCGCGCGGCTGCGGACCATCACCGACATCGGCGGCCGCTACCGGACCATCCGGCGGTCGCGGCACTCCGTGCGGCTGATGCTCGCCAAGAACCCCGCCGGCTGGGTGGAAACGCTGCGCGTGCTCGACGAGGACACGCCCGTCGTCGTCGCCGTCAACGCCCAGGAAGCCGACGGCCGCGACCTGTCCTGGCTCTGGGACGTCCACTTCGAACGGCTCCGCGGCCGCCAGGTCGTCGTCACCGGCGAGCGCTGCGCCGACCTCGCCGTCCGGCTCTGCTACGCCGAGGTCGCGCACTGGGCCGAACCCGATCCGGTCGCCGCGATCGACGCGCTGCCGCCCGGTGGTGTCGAGCTCGTCGCCAACTACACCGCCTTCCGCGACCTCGTCGGCAGGCTGCCCGGTGCCTGAGTCGACCGTCCACATCGGACTTCTGCTGCCCGAGGTGCTCGGCACCTACGGCGACAGCGGCAACGCGCAGGTCCTCTGCCGGCGGCTGCGCTGGCGCGGGTTCGACGCCGAGGTCGTGCCGGTCGGGCTGGGCGAACCGGTACCGTCCACTTTGGACATGTACCTGCTCGGCGGCGGCGAGGACGGCGCGCAGGCGCTCGCCGCGGCCCACCTGCGCAAGCACCGGCGGGCCCTGACCCCCGACGCGGTGGTCTTCGGCGTCTGCGCGGGCCTGCAGGTGCTCGGCACCCGCTTCCGCGGCCTCGACGGCGTCGACCACGACGGCCTCGGCCTGCTCGACGTCACCACCGAGCCCGGCGAGCGGCGGGCCGTCGCGGAGCTGGTCGCGACGTCGCCGGAACCCTTGGGGCCGCTCACCGGCTTCGAGAACCACCTCGGCATCAGCAAGCTCGGCGCCGACAGCGAGCCGCTCGGGCACGTCGTGCGCGGCACCGGCAACGGCGACGGCACCGAAGGCGCGGTGACCGGCCACGTCGCCGGCACGTACCTGCACGGCCCGGCGCTCGCCCGCAACCCCGCGCTGGCGGACCTGCTGCTGGCCTGGGCGGCCGGCCACCCGTTGCCGCCACTGGAGCTGCCCGAGGTGGACCGCCTGCGCGTGGAGCGGCTCACCGCCACCCGCCGCCGGCGGACTTCGTGACCGGGTGGCCTTCCGCCGCCTCCGCGGTCGGGGCCACCGCTCGTGGTTACGCTGAGTTGGTGAAACTGGGCAAGGTGATCGCCGCGACCGGCGTGCGGATGCGGACCACCGCCGTGGCCGTCTTCGCGCTCGCGCTGGCCATCGCCGCCGCGCTCGCGGTGGTCGTCGTGCTGCTCGAAGAGTCGCTCGACCGCAGCGTCACCGAGAGTGCCCGCAGCACCGGCCGGCAGGTCGCCATCCAGCTCGTCCGCGAGGGCGCGCGCGACCTCAGCGCCTCCGACGTCGCCAGCACCGGCGACACCGAGGCCGTCACCCAGGTCCTCAACGCCCGGGGCGTGCCGATCGCGAGCGACCCGGCCATCGTCGGGCACCCGCCGCTGACCGCCGCGCGCCCGGCCGTCGGGCAGGAAGCCATCGAGACCCTCCCGCTCGGGCTCAACGGCGACAGCGACGACTACCGCGTCGTGTCGCAGCAGGTCAACGGTCCCGGCGGGCCGTACACGGTGATCTCCGCGCGGTCGCTGGAGCCGGTGACCGAAGCCTCGACGCGGCTGACGCTGCTGCTCGGCCTGATCGCGATCCCGCTGCTGGCGATCTCCGGCCTCGCCGTCTACCGCGCGGTCGGCTCGGCGCTGCGGCCGGTCGAGCGGATGCGCCGGACCGTCGCCGAGATCTCGACGCGCGACCTCGCCGCCCGCGTCCCGCTGCCGCCCGGCGGTGACGAGGTGCACCGGCTGGCCGTGACGCTCAACGAGATGCTCGGCCGGCTCGCGTCGGCCCAGGCCGCGCAACGCCGGTTCGTCGCGGACGCCAGCCACGAACTGCGCTCGCCGCTGTCCACCATCAGCACCGCGCTCGACGTCTCCGGGCGGCACCCGGAGAGCACCGAGGACCTGGTGCCGGTGATCGCCCGCGAGACCGCGCGGCTGCGCGAGCTCGTCGACGACCTGCTCATGCTCGCCCGCACCGACGACGCGACCGACCGGCCGTCGCGCGTCGAGGTCGACCTCGACGACATCGTGCGCGCCGAGGCCGAGCGGGTCCGCGGCGAGTGCGCGCTGGACGTCGAAGTTCGCGCCGGGCCGGCGAAGGTCCGCGGCAGCGAGGCCCAGCTGCGCCGGGCGGTGCGGAACCTGGTCGACAACGCCCGCGGCCACGCGCGCACGCGCATCCGGGTGGCCAGCTCGGTGCGCGGCGACCTCGCCGTCGTCGAGGTGAGCGACGACGGCCCCGGCGTCGCCGAAGCCGACCGCGACCGGATCTTCGAACGGTTCGTCCGGCTCGACGCGTCGCGGCAGCGCGAACACGGCGGCACCGGCCTGGGCCTGCCGATCGTGGCGGGCATCGCGGCACGCCACGGCGGGAGCGCGCGCTACGCCGCGTCGGACGAGCCGGGCGCGCGGTTCGTGCTCGAACTGCCGGTGCTCGAACTGCCCGAGGAGGAGTAAGTGCGGCTGCTGATCGTGGAGGACGAGCGCGAGTTCGCGGAGACGCTGCGGCGCGGCCTGGTCGCCGAGGGGTTCACCGTCGACGTCGCGCACACCGGCCGTGAGGGGCTCTGGCGGGCCACCGAGCAGGAGTACGACGTCGTCGTGCTCGACATCATGCTGCCCGAGCTGTCCGGCTACGAGGTGCTGAAACGCTTGCGCGCGGCCGAAAACTGGACGCCGGTGCTGATGCTCACCGCGAAGGACGGCGAGTACGACGAAGCCGACGCGTTCGACCTCGGCGCCGACGACTACCTGTCCAAGCCGTTCTCCTTCGTCGTGCTGATCGCCCGGCTGCGCGCGCTGCTGCGCCGGGGCGCGCCGGCCCGGCCCGCCGTGCTCGAGGCGGCCGACCTGCGGCTCGACCCGTCGGCCCGCACCGTCCACAGGGGACAGACGCGGATCGAGCTGACCGCGCGGGAGTTCGGGTTGCTGGAGTTCCTGCTGCGGCGACCGGGCACGGCGCTGACGAAGAACGAGATCCTGAGCCACGTCTGGGACGCGCACTACGACGGCGACGAGAACGTCGTCGAGGTCTACGTCGGGTACCTGCGGCGCAAGATCGACGTCCCGTTCGGCACCCGGACCATCGAGACGGTCCGCGGTGTCGGCTACCGGCTGGTAGACGTTACTCGATCGTGATCTTCCGGGGGAAATCCCGGAATTGGTGCCGCTGGGCGTGCCGGTGCTCCGCCGTTTGACGCCGCCGGTTGCCGCAGATCGCCCAGCCGTTCCCGCGAACCGGTGAAAAATGCCGTGGTGCGGCTCACCTGCGCGTGGTTGTGCCCGTTGCTACGGTGGGCACCCACCCGAGACCAGGAAAGCGATGACGGAATCGCCGCAGCCGTTCCTTGCCCAAAACAACAATATACCGGAAAGCTCCGGGAAATCCGTTTCCCGGCTTCGTGCCGTCGACGCCATTCGCGAAGCGACGGCCCAGTTCGGCGTGGTCACGGGGATGACCCCGCACGCCGTGACCGGGGTCCGGACCCGCGCCGACGGCGGCTGGTCCGTGCTCGTCGACGTCGTCGAGCTGGCCCGGATCCCGGACTCCACCAGTGTGCTGGCGACCTACCGGGTCGACGTCGACGTCGCCGGTGAGCTGACCGCGTGCGAGCGCCTGCGGCGGTTCACGCGGGGCACCACCGATTCCTGAAAGGAAGGGTGACACGATTGGCCGCTTCGTCCGATTCATTGGCGGACATTCTGGAACGCGTGCTCGACAAGGGCGTCGTGATAGCCGGTGACATCGGCGTCAGCGTCGTCGACGTCGAATTGCTGACGCTGCGGATCCGGCTGTTCATCGCGTCCGCGCAGACCGCGCGGGAAATGGGCATGGACTGGTGGACGAACGACCCGTTCTTCGCACCGAACGCGCCGCGGGAGGAACTGGCGAGAACCGACTTGGCGGCGCGCGTCGCCGAACTCGAAGCCCGGCTGCCCGTGCCGAGCGGAAGGGAAGAACCCCGGTGAGCACCCGCGAATGGCTCTGCGCCTACGCGATCACCCGCAACCGCGACGGGCTGGACCTCGGCCCGGCGCCCCGGCTCGTCGGCTTCCGCGACCTGGGCGTCGTCGTCTCGGAGGTGAGCCCGGCGCGCTTCGACCGCATCGACACGCTCGACCCGGTCGACGGCGCGCTCGCCGAGCTGGCCCGCGAACACGACGCCGTCGTGCGCGCGGTGTTCCGCCACGAACCGGTGCTGCCGCTGCGGTTCGGCACGGTCCTCGACGGCGAAGCCTCGGTGAAACGGCTCCTGGAAGTGGCCTACGACCAGGCGCGGGACTGCCTCGACGAGGTCGAGGGGCACCGCGAGTGGGGCGTGCGGGTCCGGCACGCCGAGCCCGCCGCGACCACCCGGCCGGACGCCGCGGGCCTGACCGGCACGCAGTACCTCGTCCGGCGCCGCGAACGGCTGAAGGCGCTGCAGCAGGCGCGCGAGGACGTCGTCGCCGCGGCCGGGCGCCTGGAGGACGCGCTGCGCCGGCACGCCGCCGACCGCATGGAGCGGGCGCGCCCGCACGGCGTGCTGGTCAACACCGCGTACCTCGTCGAAACCGGGCGCGAGGCCGCGTTCCACGCGGAGTTCGAGTGGTTCGCCCGCGAGCTGCGCGCGGCGGGCGCGACGGTGGAGACGTCGGGACCGTGGCCGCCGTACTCGTTCACCGACGTCGAGCTCGGGGTGCCGGCCGATGGCTGACGCCGCCGTGGAGTCCGTCGCCGACCTGCTCGACCGGGTCGTGCACCGCGGCGCCGTCGTGACCGGGGACGTGATCATCTCGCTCGCCGGCATCGACCTGGTCCGGCTCGACCTGCGGCTGCTGCTGCTCGGGCTCGAAGGGTGAGCGAGCCGATCCGGATCCCCGCCGACGCCGGCCGGGGGCTCGGCCACCTGGTCGTCACCGTGCTCGACATCCTCCGCGAAGTGCTGGAACGGCAGGCGTTGCGGCGCCTGGAAACCCTCACCCCCGCCCAGGTCGAAGACCTCGGCCAGGCCCTGATCGCACTGGACGCCCGGTTCGCCGAGCTGCGCGCGGTCCTCGAAGAAAGGTTCTAGGTGACCAGACCGGGACAGACCGGCGGCGGGCTCGCCGACACGCTCGACATCCTGCTGGACAAGGGACTCGTCATCGACGCCTCGGTGCGGGTGTCGGTGATCGGGATCGAGCTGCTGGCGATCGAGGCGCGGATCGTGATCGCCAGCGTCGACACCTACATCCGCTACCTCGAAGCGATGCAACGGCTGCAGAACACGCCCGTGCCCGGGCAGATCTCCCAGGGCCTCGGGCAGACGACCGGGCTCATCCCGCCGCCCGCCCCGACGCCGGCGGTGGCCGTGCCGGTCGAGCCGGCGATCCCGGTCGAACAGCCGTGACGCTGCAGCTCTACGGCGTCGTGCGCGCCGGGCACCCGCGGGCGCCGCGGACGGTGCGCTGGGAGGACCTGGCGATGGTCGTCGGCGAACCCGAACCGGACCCCGCCAAGCACCTGGCGGTGGTGTCCGCGCTGGTCGAGGGCGGTCCGGTGCTGCCGGTCCGGTTCGGCACGGTGGCCGACGACGAGGACGCCGTCCGCGCCGACGTGCTGATGCCGGCGGCCGACACCTACCGATCCGACCTCGACCGACTCGACGGCTTGGCCGAGGTGCACGTCTGCCTGCGGTTCACCGAGCCCGGCTCGGCGTGGCGGTCCGCCCGCTCCGACGTGCTGCTCTCCGAGGTCGCCGAGCGGGCGCGGGATTCGGTGGCGCTGCCGGCGGGCGAGTCCGCCGACGAGCGCTGGGCGTTCCTCGTCGGGATGGGCGACCTGCTCGTGGTGCGCGACGCGGTCACCGGGCTCACCCGCGGCGGCGGCGTCCAGGCCGACTGGATCGGGCCGCTGCCCGCGTACAGCTTCCTGGACCGGCGAACGTGCTCGCGGTGGACGTGGTGAGCGACGGCCGAACAGTCGCTGAACACTCTTTTCGGTACTGGCCGCCGTGGCTCGCGGTCGGCGATCCTGGTGCCGTGGCCACCAGTGAAGTCGCGTCGCTCCCGCGCGCGTTCGGCGGGCCCGGCGCCGGGCCGGGCCAGTTCCGCGCGCCGTCCGGGATAGCGGTCGACGTCCGCGGCCGGGTGTGGGTGGCGGACACGGGCAACGACCGCGTCCAGGCGTTCACCCACGACGGCGCGCTCGTGCGCGTCCTCGCCGGACGGTTGAAGGCGCCCGAAGGGGTCGCGGTCGACGCGGCGGGCCACGTGTACGTCGCCGACACGGGCAACCGCCGGGTGGTCCAGTTCTCGTGGTGGGGCGGGTTCGTGCGCGAGTTCGGCGGGTTGGACCGGCCGCGCGGGCTGGCGTTGGACCACGCGGGGCGGCTGCTGGTCGACGACACCGGACGGGTGGCGCGTTTCGACACGCGGACGGGTGCGGCCCTGTCCGACACGACGGAGCCGATCAGCTCCCCGAGGGACATGGCCGACGACGGTCTGGGCGGGGTTTGGGTCGCGGAGACCGGGAACCACCGGATCGTCCACTTCGGAGCGTCGGCCTAGGCCAGCAGCGGCAGCAGGCGGTCCCAGTGCAGCCGCAGTGCGGCGGGGTCGAAGGCGTCGGTGTCGGACATCGTGAAGCCGTGCACGGTTCCGGGGTAGATCTCGGACGTGTAGTCGATGCCCGCGGCGTCGAGGGTCCGGTTGAGCTCGACGAGCGCGTCGGGCGTCAGGTCGGTTGCGGCGTGGCCGAAGTGGACTCGGGCGGTGATCCGGTGCAGGTCGTCCGGCCCGGCGGCGCCCACCGGGGCGTGGAACGCGGCGAGGGCGGCCACCTGCTCGGGGTGGGCCGCCGCGGTGCGCGTCGCGAGGAGGCCACCGATGCAGTAGCCGGTCACCGCGACCGGGCCGGCGCCGACTTCAGGTCGCGTGGTGAGGAACCGGAGGTAGGCGCCGGCGTCCCGCAGGACGCGTTCGGTGGTGTGCGCCTCGATCATGGGCATCAGCCGCGCGAAGATCGCGGGCCGGGCTTCTTCGCCGATGTGCTCGGGAAGGTCGAGCACCGGGGCGGGTCCGGTTCGGTAGAAGATGTTGGGCACGAGCACGTAGTACCCGTGACCGGCCAGTTCGCGGGCCAGGTCCCGCAGCACCGGCCGGATGCCGAAGCCGTCCGGGTACATCAGCACCCCCGGGTGCCGCCCGTGGCCCGGGAACGCGGCGAAGGCATCGGCCTCGCCGTCGGGGGTGGGGATTCGCAGTGTCTCGGTGCGCGGGTTCGTCTCGGTGGTCATCGCTTCGGAGCATAGGCCGCCGAACGAGGAGCGCCGCCTAGTTTTTCGAGATCGCCGCCGTCGCGCGGACCACCGCCGTGCAGCGGTTCTCGACGTACTCGAGGCCGCCCTCCTCGGCGATCCGCCGCGCCTCGGCCGACATGATCCCCTGCTGCAGCCACAACGCCTTCGCGCCGATCTCCACCGCTTCGCGCGCGATGCCCGGCGCCTCCGGGGACGGCCGGAACACGTCGACCAGGTCGACCGGCTCCGGGATGTCCTTCAGCGACCGGTAGACCTTCTCGCCGAGCAGCTCGGTGGCCGTCGGGTGGACCGGGATGATCCGAAACCCGTGCGCCTGCAGGACCGCCGGGACGCCGTGCGCGGCCTTGGCCGGGTCGCGGCTCAGGCCCACCACGGCGATCGTCTTCGCGCCTTCGAGGATTTCCTCTGCCTTCATGCCAGTCAGAACGCCGAGCGGGCGTCAAAGCTTCCAGAGCCGCAGGCCACGCACCCGGTAGACGGGCCAGATCACATGCCACGGCTTGCGGCGGGCGAAGGTCGCCGCGCACGTCAGGATGTTGCGGGCGGACGTCACCGCGACTTCGTGCTGGTCGGGCCACGCCGCGCCCTTCGCGCCGACGGCGATGCGGAACACCGTCAGCAGCCCGCGGCCCTGGAGGTCGTACTTCGCGCCGGTGTCGCCGGAATCCGGGGCGAGCTCGGCGATCTCGGCGCCGAACGCGCGGGCGGCCTGCGGCGCCACCTCGGCGGGCACGACGCCGACGCTGCGCGTGATCGCCTTGCCGTGCAGGCGCCGCGCGTACCGGAACAGCAACGCGCGCTCCCACCACGGCAGCAGCCGGTGGTGCGCCAGCAGTGCCGCGCACTCGCCGTGCCCGATCGCGAAGATGCTCGTCAGCTCGTCGTAGGCGCCGTTCGTCGCCGGCTCGTTCAGGTGCAGCCGGACCTCGAAGCGGGTGCGCGCGGTGAGTTCGTCGAGCAGCTCACGGCGATCGAGCCGTGCCTTCGCGCGGGAAAGCGACCAGTCGGACATCGGACCTCCAGACGTCGCGCACAGGCTAAACGCCGCGCGACGCCCGGAACACGGTTTCAGCCGATCTTCTCGCCGTACATCTCGCCGAGCGGGTCGGAGATCAGCTCGACGCGGGCACCGTCCGGATCGGACAGGTAGATGGAAGTCTTGCTTTCCAGCAGGTACTTCACGCCGGCTTCGTCGAGCTTGTCCTTGATCGCGCTCCACCGTTCGGGAGTGACGGACAGGGCCAGGTGGTGCAGTCCACCCAGGACTTCCGCGTACGGGCCGAGGTCCAGACCGGGCAGGTCGAAGAACGCGACCGCGTTGCCGTTGCCGACGTCGAAGAAGAAGTGGCTCGAACCGGGGTAGTCGCGGTTCTCGATCAGCTCGGTGAGCGGGAAGCCCAGGATGTCCTGGTAGAACCCGATGGTCCGCTCGACGTCGCTGGAGATCAGCGCGGTGTGGTGGATGCCGCGCCCGTTCGTCGCCGGACGGTCGGCGGCCGGGCGCAGGTGGCGCTCGCGCAGCTCGTCGCGGATTTCGGCGAGCTTGGTGACCTCGGCCTGGGTCGGTGCCATGTCCCTCACGTCCCTTCCTGGTGGTGTTCTCCAAGCTACGCTCGATTTATCTCGCGTGCAAGAGGTTGCTTGGCGAGAGTTCCGTTGACCGGAACGCCGAGGCTTGTGTGCGGGGTGCCCGCACGGCAGAGTCCGGAGCGTGGATGCCAGCTTGGTGCAGGAGGCCGCCGCCGTACTGGCGCGGGCCTACGCGACGCGCGAACCGATCGAGCCGCTGATCAAGCTCTACCCGGACGCGGGGGTCGAAGACGCGTACCGGATCCAGCAGGAGCAGGTGCGGAAGTGGGTCGAGGGCGGGGACGCCGTCCGCGGGCACAAGGTCGGGCTCGCGTCCGCCGCGATGCAGCGGCAGATGGGCGTCGACCAGCCCGACTACGGGCACCTCACCGGCAGCATGTTCCACCTGGAGCACCAGCCGATCCCGACGGCGGCGTTCCTGCAGCCGCGGATCGAGCCGGAGATCGCGTTCGTCCTCGGCTCGGCGCTGCGCGGCCCCGGCGTCACGGTCGCCGACGCCGTGCGGGCGGTCGACTTCGTGCTGCCGTCGCTGGAGATCGTCGACTCGCGGATCCGGGACTGGAAGATCTCGCTGTTCGACACGATCGCCGACAACGCGTCCTCCGGCGGGGTGGTGCTGGGCAGCCGTCCGACGGCGCTGCGCGACGCCGACCTGCGGCTCGCCGGCTGCGTGCTGCACCAGAACGGCGAGGTGGCGGCCACCGGCGCGGGCGGCGCGGTGCTCGGGTCGCCGTTGAACTCGCTGGTGTGGCTGGCGAACACGGTCGGGCCGCTGGGCGTCACGCTCGAACCCGGGCACGTCGTGCTGCCGGGCTCGATGACCCGCGCGATCCCGGTTTCGCCGGGCGACACGGTCGTCGCGACCATCGCCGGCCTGGGCAGTGTCACCGCGGTCTTTTCGGAGGAATCGTGAACGTGCGGGAAGCGGCCACCGCGCTGCTGGGGACGACTTCGGAGCGTTCGCCGCTGTCCGAGGAGTGGCCGGAGCTGGACGTCGACACGGCGTACGCGATCCAGGCCGAGGCGTTGCGGCAGCGACGGGCCCGCGGCGAGACGCTGGTCGGGCTCAAGCTGGGCCTGACGTCCCGGGCGAAGCAGGAGCGGATGGGCATCGACGCGCCACTGCTGGCCTGGCTGACGGACGCAATGGTGCTGCCCGCCGGTGTCCCCGTGCCGCGGCTGATCCACCCGCGCGCCGAACCGGAACTGGTCTTCGTGATGCGGGACCGCTTGGCGGGCCCGGGCGTGACGGCGGCGACGGCGCTGGCCGCGGTCGACCGCGTGTACGGCGGCGTCGAGATCATCGACAGCCGCTACGCGGACTACCGCTTCACGCTCCCGGACGCCGTCGCGGACAACGGCTCGTCGGCGTACTTCAGCGTGGGCCCGGTGGGCCTGCCGCCCGCGTCGCTGGATCTCTCGCTGGAGGCGGCGCTGCTGGAGGTCGACGGCCAGATCGTCGACACGGCGACGGGCGCGGCAGTCCAGGGCCACCCGGCCGAAGCACTGGCCCTGGCGGCGAACGCGCTGGGCGCGCGCGGGCTGGCGGTGGAGCCGGGCTGGATCGTGCTGACGGGCGGCATGACGGACGCCGTCCCGCTTCGAAGCGGCTCCCGCGTGGCGGCGCACTTCTCCCACCTGGGCTCGATCACGCTTTCGGGCTGACCTCGGCGCGCTCGGCGATCCGCGTGATGCCGCGGACGATCCGCGGCCAGACTTCGCGGGGCAGGTCGTGGCCCATGCCCGGGACGACGTCGAGGTCGGCGCCGGGGATGGCTCGCGCCGTCGCGCGGCCGCCGGAGACGTGGACCAGCGGGTCGCGGGCGCCGTGGACCACCAAGGCGGGTGTGCGCACCTTCCGCAGCCGCGGAGCCCGGTCGCGCTCGGCCATGATCGCCGCGAGCTGGCGCAGCGTGCCGCCGGGGTGGACGCCGCGGTCGAACGTGCGCTCGGCGCGGTCGCGCATGCGGGCCTCGTCGAACGGGTAGCCCGGCGAACCGATCAGCCGGAAGGTCCGCACGAGCATTTCGACGTACTCCGCGCGGCTGCGCGGCGGCGCGCTGAGCAGCATCGACATCGCCCGGCCGCTCGGGCGGCCGACCAGCCGGCCGCCGGTGCTGGACATGATCGACGTCAGCGACAGCACCCGCGCGGGGTGCCGGATCGCCAGGGTCTGCGCGATCATCCCGCCCATCGACGCGCCCACGACGTGCGCGGCCGGGATGCCCAGCGCGTCCAGCAGCCCGGCGGCGTCGGCGGCCATGTCGGCCAGCGAATAGGGCGCGCTGTGCAGCAGGTACGCCTGCGCGAGGTTGGCCCGGCCCCGCATCCGGCTCGACCGGCCGGCGTCCCGGTTGTCGAACCGGACGACCCGGAACCCCTGTGCGGCAAGGGATGCGCAGAACTCTTCGTCCCACCAGATCATCGGCGCGCCGAGGCCCATCACGAGCAGCAGCGGCCGGCCGCCCGCGTCGCCGAAGGTTTCGTGGCACAGCTCGACTCCGCCGACCTCGGTGACCTGCTCCGCCATCAGGGCTCCCGGGTGTGCTCGGCGGCCAGTTTCGTGAGCTCGGCCAGTGCGTCGTGCAGGTGGCCGATCAGGTCCCAGACGTCCGGGATCAGCTCACGGCAGGCGACGAGCCCGAAGTCCAGCTTGCCGTCGTAGGACATCACGGTGATGTTCAGCCCGCCACTCGCGTCGGTGATCGCGGACACCGGGTAGTTGCCGAGCAGCCGCGCGCCGGCGAGGTACAGCGGCCGCTGCGAGCCCGGCACGTTCGAGACGACGAGGTTGACGACCGGCGCGGTGGCGCCGAGGAACTTCATCGTGGCGCGGGCGGCGAGCCCGCCGAGCGCGGCCGGCAGCATCCCGCTGAAGTCGACCAGCCACGACGCCGGCAGCGGCTGGTACCGCTGCTTCGCGGCGACCATCGCGCTGGTGACCTCGGCCAGCCGCGCGGCGGGGTCGGCGAGGTGCGTCGGCAGCGGCGCGAGCATGACGGAGACCTGGTTGCCGGCGTCCTTCGCCTGCTCGGGCGTCCGTACGGACAGCGGGACGAGCGTGACGAGCGGCTGGTCGGGCAGGGCGTCGTGATCGGCCAGCCACCGGCGCATGACGCTCGCGCACAACGCGAGCACGACGTCGTTCACGGTGACACCGAAGGTGTTCTTGACGTGCTTGACCTCGTCGAGGGGCAGCGAGCCGTACGCGAACCGGCGGTGCGGGCTGATCGGCCCGTTGAACGGCGTGTCGGGCGCGACGAGCCGCGGCCGGGCGGCCTCGTGGCGCCCGGGCCCCTGGCGCGTGACGCGGTTGAGCACGCTGCCGGCCTTCGCCAGCAGCCCGACGCCGGGGTAGCGGCCGAGGCCGGGGACGTCGTCGAGGTGCTGCAGCAGTTTCGGTACCTGCAGCGCGGCTTTGACGGGGTGCAGCACGAGCTTCCGGGTCCCGTTGAGCGCGAGTGCGACGGGCGTGGGGACGGGCTCCTTTTGTGGGGTCTTGGGTGGTTTTCGCGGTGCCGGTTCGGCGGTGGTGTCCATGAGGACGCCGATGAGCTCGGCCCCGGAGACGCCGTCGATGGCGCTGTGGTGGACCTTCGTGTAGACGGCCTTGGTGCCGTCGTGCAGGCCGTGCATGAGGTAGGCCTCCCAGAGCGGCCGCCGCCGGTCGAGCGGCCGCGCGGTGAGGCGCGCGATCTGTTCCCCGAGCTGTTTCGGATCGCCGGGAGCGGGCAGCGCGATCTCGCGGACGTGGTATTCGAGGTCGAACTCGGGATCGTCGATCCAGTAGGGGTGGTCGAGCCCGAGCGGCACGGGCAGCAACCGCCAGCGCAGCGGTCTCGCGAGGTGCAGCCGCGACCCGATGTGCTCGCGCAGGCCGTCGAGGGTGAGGGTCCGGTCCGGCGCGGTCAGGGGGTCGAGGATCGAGAGGCCCCCGACGTGCCCGGTGGTGGTGGTCGACTCGGCGTTGAGGAACTGCACGTCCAGGGCGGTGAGCTGGCGCATCAGGCCTCCTCGGGCTCGACAGGCCAGTCTGCCCCGCGGGATCGGCGCGGTAAATCCGCTGGCCGGAGTACGCGAGCGGCACACGTGATCAACCGAAGCGAGCCGCGTCCGGTCGGAAATCTTCACGACGGCGTGCGAATCCGTCGTGACAAATCCTGGTCAATTCACACTGGTCTTCTTCGCTTCGTTTCGGATCCGTGCAAAGCGGCGTAACACGGAAGGTGGACGCGGAAGCCCGGCACTTCGCCGTGTCTCCGGAGGGGATCCTTGACAATTCCAGAACACGGTTCGAGGGGCCGAAGACGCGCTGCCGACCCCTCGTGAGAACCGCGGACCAGGCTCAAAGAATGAGAATCTGCTTCGTTTCGGTCTCGGTTCGGACCAGCAGTTCGGCGTGGTCCTCCTTGACGGCGCGGTACATGACGTCACCGATGCCGGTCAGGCGGCGGACCGCTTCGGTCAGCGAGACGTTCTCCCGCTCGCACACGTTCTCGAGCGCGGCGAGGGTATCGGCGTTGACGGCGACGTTGATGCGCTTCGGGGCGGGCTTCGGTTTCGGACTCGCCGCGGGCCCCGGTTGGATATCGGTGCGGTCGGTCGTCGACGTGGCGGTAGGCCTGCTCATGGTCGTGTCCCTTCCTCTGGTGGTCCCCGGGCTCGCGACGCCTCCCCGAGCGCGCCGCCGGCAGGCGAGGTCCGGTGCCCGGCTCCCCGCTCAGTACCACTATGTGCCCGGCCCCTGGCCAGACGCCACCTCTGGACTGCTTTCAACGTGGTGAAAGCGAGCGACAAGCGCGCATCTGCTGCTCCCGTCTTCGTCCCGGCGGTAGCGCTGCCCTGGTCCGAGCCCGTGGGCTTCGCTAGCCACTAAACCACTCGCTCAGGCAGATCACCACCGCCAAGCGGCGGGTTTCACACTTCTTAACCACGCTGAGACTCTTTGATACCCACAGTACACACACGCTAGACACAGCATCAACACACGTACAGCACACATCAAGGTACCTTGGGGATAGCAGTGACCGCGCACGGCACTTGTCCCCGTCGGGTGCCATCCGTCGATGGACCGGGAAAGGACAGCCATGACCAAACCACCCGAGCACAGGACACCGCCGCCACGCCCCGACGCCACCGCGACGCACGCCGAAGAAGCGGAGAACGACCAGCGTTGGTGGGAAGACTCCCGGGTGCTCGCGTGGCTTGAAGGCTCGACGCTGGAGGGGTTCGAACACGAGGCCAGGACCACCCCCTTCCTCCGAAGCCGCTGCCGGACCGACGTCCCGCCGCGCCCGGAAAAGGCCGGGGACGATGACTGACGACGAGGCCCCGCCACCGGCAGCCGAAGGTGAGGAGCCGGTCGTTGCCGCCGTCGACTCCGAGGCCGGCGACGGGGAGACGGTGATAGAGGACGCGGAGCCGGTCGAGCTCGGCCTCGGCGATCCGCCGCCGCAGACGAGCGAGGTCGTGCGCGTGCTGGTGCCGGAGCCCCCGGCGGTGCCGGTCACGCTGGCACTGCCGCCGACCCTGGGCCGGGCCGACGAGGTCAAGCAGCTGGAGCGGGAGCACGACCAGGTCATGCTCACGCGCGAATACAATCACGAGACCCAGCTGCAGAAGGAGGAGCTGCGGCATCGCTCGCAGATGCAACGGCTCGTACTCGGCTCGATCATGGTCGTGCTGCTCCTGGTCTTCGGGCTGGTGCTGGCGGCGGTCTGGAACCACGGCATCACTCCCGAGTTCGGCCTGGAGCTCAGCCGGCTGATCGTGCCGTCCCTCGTCGGGTCCGCCGCGACCATCGTGGGCGCGATGTTCATCAGCGGCGGCAGCGGGATCAAGAAGTGATGGTGCGCGGCTCCGGGACCTCCGGGCCCGCGCGGTAGGCGCGCGCCTGGATTTCGTACAGCTCGTGGTACACCCCGGCCGCCCTGGTCAGCTCCTCGTGGGTTCCCTGCTCGATCAGTCTTCCCTTCTCCAGCACCAGGATCCGGTCCGCCGAGCGGATGTTCGCCAGCCGGTGGGTGACCAGGATCGTCGTGCGCCGGCCGTCGTGGGACGCGCTTGCGTGTTGCAGCCCGGCGAACACCCGGGCCTCCGCGCGGGCGTCGAGCGCCGCCGTCGGTTCGTCGGCCACCAGGACCGAGGCGTCGCGGTAGATGCCGCGGGCGATGCCCATGCGCTGCCACTGGCCGCCCGACAGGTCCTGGCCCTCGTCGAACTTCTTGGACAGCACCGTGTTCTCCTTGGCGGGCAACGACTCGATCACCTCGTCCGCGCCCGAGTAGTCCACCGCTTCGCGCCACGCCCGGCCGTCCGGGTCCGCGCGGCCGAGGCGGCCCACCGTGACGTTGTTCGCCGCTGTCATCGGCCACTCCGCCGGTTCCTGCGCGATCACCGCGATGTTCGCGTGCACCGACGCCGGGTCCGCGTGCGCGAGGTCGACGTCGTCCCAGCGGACCACGCCTTCGTCCGGTGGGTACAGCCCGGTCAGCAGCTTGCCCAGCGTCGTCTTGCCCGACCCGTTCTCCCCGACGAGCGCGACCACCTCGCCGCGCCGGATCGTCAGCGAGATGTCCCGCAGCGCCGGCCGCTGCTGGCCCGGGTAGGTGAACGAGACGCCCTCCAGCCGGATCTCGCCCGGGTCGGCCGGCGCGGTCAGCGCCGTCGGCGGTGGTTGCCGACGCACCGATTCCACCAGCAGCTGGTTGTAGAACCCGATGTAGAACGAGTCCTCGTACAGCGAATTGACCGCGCGCATGGTGTTCGACAGCGCCGTCGACGCCGTGCGCATCGCCAGCACCGCCGTGCCGGCCAGCGCCAGTTCCATCCCGCCGGAGTAGAGGAGCCAGCCGAGCACCAGGTACGCGACGGCGGTGCCGAACCCGGCCGCCGCCCGGCCGGTCGTGCGCACCAGGTTGCTGCGGTGCGCCAGCTGGACCTCTTCCTGCATCAGGCTGCGCGAGATGCGCCGGTATTCGCCGAGCAACGGTTCCTGCAACGTCAGCGCGTGCCGTTCGAGGGCCATCGACCGCCAGGTCGCGACCTCTTCGACCACCGACTTGCGGATGTTGCGCCCGACCGTGTCGATGAAGTGCCGGTAGTTCAGCTTCGCGATGCGCGCGGCGGCGAAACCGTCGGCCGCCGCGGCGAGCAGCAGGACCGGCGCCAGCCACGGGTTGAGGAGCCCCGCCGTCAGCATCGCAGCCGCGAGCGAGATGACCGACGACGTCAGGTCGGCCAGCCGGCGCAGGCTCGTTTCGATCGACCGGACGCCGAACCGCGCGCCCTGCCGCGCCAGCTCGCGGAAGTCGGCGTCCTCGAACGCGATCAGCCCGACGCGCACGACCGCCGCCGTCACCGCGTCGTCCGCCGCCGCGGTGACGCGGGGCCGCAACGCGCCCTCGACGGCCGCGACGGCGGCGTCGAGCAACGCGCGCGCCGCGTACGAGCCGGTGACGACCGCGATCGCGGGCAGCGACTGCAGCACCCGATCCGGTGTCGGGCCCTGTTCGAGCAGCGCGGTGAAGACGTTCGCGGTGGCGAGCAGCCCGAACGCCGTGACGCAGCCCGAGATGACGTGCACGAAGCCGGCCAGCAGCGTCAGCCGTGGCGACGTGCGCCAGGCCAGCCGCAGCACGACGGCGATCGCGGTCGGCAACGCGCGCACGGCCTGGCCGAAGCCGGCCGCGGCCACGCGTTCGTCGACGCGTGCCCATTCGGGCATCTTCACGTTCTCGACCCCGATCAGCGGGGCCGCGTCGGTGGCGTCCTGGGGTGTTCCGGCGGGTCTGCGCACGCATCCATCTCTACTCCGGGGGTCCGACAATTTCGGAGCGCCGCTAGGCCGTTCGGGTGAAAGTAATCGATTTCTCTGGGCCTTCGCGAGTGTCGGGGACACACTCGCTGCAGAACCTCGAATCGAGCAACACCGAATAACTAATAATTGTTGTGAAATTGACCCGTCGCTGGGCCGCCCGGGTCGGCAGGTCCGCGGATGTGGTGGCAGAGACCGGAAACAGGTGACGTCCTCGTGCCAGGGGGGAGGGGCGTCGCCTGTTTCCTCCTACCTGTTTTCGCGGGTGTACCGCGCCCGCAGAAATGCGCTGAATTCGCCGTCTTCGCCCAGTCTGATGTCGATTTCGTGGGTCAGGGTGGCGCCGTCCGGGGTGAGCCGGTGCCGGGCCACCCCGCGAGCGGTCTGCTTCTCGAGGACGAGCGTCGCGCCGGACCAGTCTCCGCGAGCCGGCGACTCGGGCGGGTAGCCGTAGCTGTCGAAGCCGTACCAGAGCGTCTCGCCGGTGTGCGGGTCCACGGTGAAGATGTTGTGCCCCAGGAACTCCGTGCCGTCGTCGCGCAGCTGGCGGTAGTCCTGGACCAGTGCGAACCCGTTGAGCTCCGAGCGGTACCGGCACTCGGCGCGCGCGGTCGAAGCCGGCGCCCACGGTGAAGCGGCGAGCTCCTCGGTGCCGGTCCAGTCGCCGGCGAAGGCCTTCAACGCGTCGTGCGCGGGGCCGAGGGTGGGCATGTCCATGGTCGTCTCCATTTCGACAGGTACCTGTCGATGTGCGAGACTAGCACGCATGCGGTCCCATCGAGCCGAGACGTTCACCCGGGTGATCGACGCGGTCTTCGCGTGCAACGGCGGCTTCCTGACCGCGGGCGACGCGCTGACCGAGCCGGTCGGGCTGACGGCCGCGCAGTGGCAGGTCCTCGGCTTCCTCGAGGACGGCCCGGCGACCGCGGCCGAGGTGGCGCGACGCCGCGGGCTGCGGCGCCAGAGTGTCCAGGAGACGGTGAACCGCTTGCTGCGCAACGGAATGCTCGACCGCCTGCCGAACCCGGCCGACGCGCGGGCGCCGCTGCTGTCGTTGACGCGGCGGGCGAAGGCGGCGATGCGCGAACTGGGGGTGGCGCAGGTCGCGTGGGCGGAGGACGTGGCGGGCGCGGTGTCCCAGGAGGACCTGGAAACGACGCTGCGGACGTTGCGCCGGCTGCGTGAGGTCGTCGCGCAGCCGCGGTTGCACTGAGGGTTACGCGGCCACGCCGGGGCCGGGAAGCGCGTCGACGTCGCGTGCGTGCATCGGCTCGCCGCAGTGGGTGCAGCGGAGGTCGACGGTGGTGATTTCGCCGCACGCGTGGTGCCGGTAGAGCACGGGAGGGCCGGCCTCGCCCGCGAGCCACTTGTCGCCCCAGCGGGTCATGACCATCAGCATGTCGACGAGTTCGGTGCCCTTCTCGGTCAGGACGTACTCGTAGCGCGGCCGCCGGTCGTACGGCCGCCGCTCGACGATGCCCTGGTCGACGAGGTGATTCAGGCGTTCGGTGAGAACCTTGCGCGAGATGCCGAGGTCGGCCTGGATCTGCTCGAACCGGCTGGCCCCGACCCACACGTCCCGCAGGATCAGGGGTGACCAGGGCTCGCCGATGACGTCGAGCGTGCGTGCGATCGAGCACGCGGCCAGTTCGCTGAAGTGGGTGCGCTGCATGAGACCACTTTAGCATTCGGGGTTCCCTTAGGGAACTCGTCCTGCTACGGTTACGGAGTCTCCTCAAGGAACTCCGGAAGGATCGCGATGAGCAAGGTCTTCAGTGCCCACGCAGTGTCGGTCGACGGGTACATCACCGGCCGCGGCGCCGGTCCGGGGCACGGTCTCGGCGACGGCGGGACGCTCTTCGACTGGTACACCGACGGCGACACCCAGAGCCGCGTGTTCGACTTCTTCAAGCTCAGCGAACCGAGCGCCCGCGTCTTCGACGACCTCGCGGGGCGCGTCGGCGCGATCGTGGCCGGCCGGAACACCTATGAGGACTCGGACCACTTCGGCGGCGGCAGCCCGCACCCCGGCGCCCCGCTCTTCCTGCTCAGCCACCGCCCGGCGCCCGAGCTGACGCCGCGGCAGACCCTGGTGGGCGACATCGAGGAGGCCATCGAGGCCGCGCGCGAGGCGGCGGGCGGCAAGGATGTCGGCCTGATGGGCGGCGGCGTCCTGACGTCGGCGCTGGCGGCGGGCCTGGTCGACGAGGTCGTCCTCCACCAGGTCCCGGTCCTGCTCGGCGGCGGGCGCTCGTTCTTCCAGGAACTGCCCTCGCACGTGCGGCTGCGGCTGGTCGACGCCGTCGCCGCTCCCGGCGTCACCCACCTCCACTACTCGGTCGCCTGAACTCACCCAAGGAGAAAGCCATGCTGAACGAAGACGTCCGCCGCATCCTCTCGACGAACGTGGTGGCCCACCTGGCCACGGTCCTGCCCGACGGCGCCCCGCACTCGATCCCGCTGTGGGTCGACCCGGAGGGCGACCACATCGCGATCATGACCGGCCCGGACTCCCGCAAGGCCCGCAACCTCCGCCGCGACCCGCGGGTGGCGCTGTCCCTGACCCCGGCGGACAACCCGTTCGAGCCGGTGATCATCCGCGGCCGCGTGGTCGAGTGGATCGACGGCGACAGGGGCTGGGAGATCGTCGACCGCATCGCCACGAAGTACATCGGACAGGGTTACCCGCGGGAGCAGGTGCGGGTGGTCGGGCTGATCGAGGTCGAGCGGCAGAGCATCGGGATGGGCTGAGCTACTTGCGCTTTCCCCAGCGTTCGTCGGCCGGTTCTTCGCCGCGCCGCAACGCCGCGAGGTAGGCGCGGTCGGTGGCGAAGCGGGCAGCGATCTCGTGTCCTTCGGCGATGGCGCCGTGCCCGGGGATCAGGACGTCGACGTCCTTGGCGGCCGCTTCGAGCCGGTCGAGCGCGGCGGGGTAGGCGTCTTCCTGACCGGAGCGGCGCGGGTCGAGGAGCGGGATCAGGACGTCGGAGAGCATGTCGCCGGCGAGCAGGACGCCCCGGTCGGCCAGCAGCAGAGCGGCGTGGCCGACGGCGTGGGCATCGTGCTCGACGAGCTCGCCGGGCAGGGGGTTGTCGGCGGGCAGCGGGGTGACGAGGGCGATCGGCTCGAGGGGGATGTCGGGCGCGGTCTCGGCCGCCATGGCCTGCGCGCGCTCCCGGGCTTCGGTGGCGACTTCGGCCGCGGCTGGGGTGGCGTAGCGGGGGACGTCGCCGAAGCGGGGGTGCCAGAGCAGGTGGTCGAAGTGGGGGTGGGTGCAGAACCCGGCGACCACGGGGAGGCCGAGCTGGTCGAGGTCGTCGGCGAGCTCGTTCAGTTCGGCGCCGGTGATGCCGGGGTCGACGAGGACCAGGCCGTCGTCCGTGCGGATGACGGTGGTGTTGCTCCAGACCCATTCGCTCTGCCGGACCCACACGCCGTCGGCTACCTGCTTCAGCATCGGAACACGGTGTCAGGTGGTGGGGGTTGGCGCAATCACACCGGGGGAACGGTTTCGGTGGCCCGGGGTGGAGGCTGCGAGGTGGGGGCGGGCGGCGGGTCGGCCGGGCGGGCGGCTGCCTGGGTGGAGCGCTGGCCGCGGGCGGCTGTCGGCCAGGTAAGCGGCCTCCCGGGGTGGGTCGTTGGCGGTGGCGGCCTGGCTCTCGTGGGTTGGTGGGGCCTGGCGTGGGCCGGCCGGCGGGCGGCTTTGCGTGGGTTGGTGGGGCCGAGTTGAGCCGCCTGGCGTGGGCCGGCCGGCGGTGCCGGCTGGTCAGGCTGTCCCCGCCCCGCCCCGCCCCGCCCCGCCCCGCCCCGCCCCGCCCCGCGGCCGCCGATGCGCCGCGAACCCTCGGAGCCCGCGACCGTCAGTCCGGTTTGATGCCCAGCAGCGTCAAGAACGTGCGGAACCCGGCCGACATGTCGACCTCCGACCGGTCCAGCAGCCACTGCAGCTGCAGCCCGTCCAGCACCGCGATCGCGATCGGTGCCAGCTGCTCCGGGGTCGTCCCCGGGGGCAGCTCGTCCCGGTGGCGCTCCAGCATCTGCGTCATGCCCGCGCGCACCCGCTCGTACCGGTCGTGGAAGTACCCGCGCGCCGGGTGGTCCTCCGTCACGCTGTCCGCCGACAGCACCGTGTACGTCTGGACTATTCCCGGCCGCGTCGCGTTGTAGTCGACCAGGTCCGCCAGCTGGTTGACCGTCATCGACGACTCGGCGTGCCCGAAGTGCAGCAAGTCCCACTCGTCGCGGGTCTCCAGCACCGCCGTCAGCAAGTCCTCCTTCGTCGGGAAGTAGTGCATCAGCCCCTGCTGCGTCAGCCCGACGCGGTCGGCCACCGCCGCCAGCGAAGTGCCCCGGTAGCCGCGTTCGGCGATCACCTCGAACGCCGCTCGGACGATGCTCGCGCGGCGGTCGGCGCCCCTGGCCCGGGTCATGATCCCGAGCCTACGGGACGCGCTGTCACGAAACTGTAACGTTCACTAGTCATCGCCAGGTACAGTAAGCGCCCATGAGCTTCGACGTCGACGCGCTGCTGGCCGGGCTCGACCTGGACACCAAGGCGAGCCTGCTCGCCGGCCAGGACGTCTGGAGCCTGCCCGCGCACCCGGACCTCGGCCTGGCCTCCCTCGTGCTCTCCGACGGCCCCGTCGGCGTCCGCGGGGTCCGGTGGAGCCCGGACGACCCCTCGGTGACGCTCCCCAGCCCGACGGCCCTCGCCGCGAGCTGGGACCCGCGGCTGGCCGTGCGCGTCGGCCGGCTGCTCGCGCAGGAAGCCCGGCGCAAGGGCGTGCACGTCCTGCTCGCCCCGACCGTCAACCTCCAGCGCTCGCCCCTGGGCGGCCGCCACTTCGAGTGCTACTCGGAAGATCCCCTCCTCGCCGGGATGATCGGCGCCGGCTACGTCACCGGCGTGCAGGACGGCGGGGTCGCCGTCACGGTCAAGCACTTCGTCGCCAACGACTTCGAGACCGAGCGCTTCACCGCCGACGTCCGCGTCGGCGAACGCGCCCTGCGCGAGCTCTACCTCGCACCCTTCGAACTCATCGTCCGACGGGCGAAGCCGTGGGGGATCATGGCCGCCTACAACAGCGTCAACGGCACCACGATGACCCAGCACGCCGGGCTCCTCAACGGCGTGCTGCGCGACGAATGGGGCTTCGACGGCTTCGTCGTCTCCGACTGGCTGGCCGCGCGCGACACCGTCGCCTCCGCCAACGGCGGCCTCGACGTCGCGATGCCCGGCCCCCGCACGGTTTTCGGCGACCAGCTCGCGGAAGCCGTGCACGGCGGCGAAGTCGACGAAGAAGTCGTCGACGACATGGTCCGCCGCGTGCTCCTGCTGGCCCACCGGACCGGCGCGCTCGGCGGCGCAGCTGTCCCAGCACCGTCCACTCTGGACGGTGACGCGATCGCGCGCGAGGTCGCGCACCGGTCGTTCGTGTTGCTCAGCAACGAAACCGGCGTGCTCCCGCTCAAGCAACCGCAGAGCATCGCGCTGATCGGCGCGCTGGCCGAGGACCCCAAGATCCTGGGTGGCGGCAGCGCCACCGTGTTCCCCGATCACGTCGTCTCCCCTCTCGACGGCCTCCGCAAGGCCGTTCCCCCGGGCACCGACCTGGCGTTCGCCCTCGGTGCCGATCCGCGAACGACGCTACCGCCGGCCACCGACAATTTCCGGCTCCGCGCGACCGCCAAAGCGGCCGATGGCACCCGATTGGCTGAATTTCCGCTCAGGGAAGCCAAAATCAACTGGATCGGCGAGCTGCCGCGCGGGCTCGACCTCGCCACGCTCGCGTCGGTCGAGATCGAAGGCACCTACCTGCCGGAACGCGGCGGCACGCACACCTTCGCCGTCACCGGCCCCGGCGACCTGCGCCTCACGGTGGCCGGCCAGACCCTCTTCGACGGCGTCAACCTGCCCGAAGGCGGCGACGTCTTCACGTCGATCATGCAGGTCATCGAGCAGCGCCGCGAGGTCGAGCTGACCGCCGGCGAGCTCGTCGACATCAGCCTCACGTACTGGATCCCGTCGGAGATGGCGGAGTTCGCCCGCGGCACGTTCGCCTGGGTCACTTTCGCGCTCGGCCACCGCGGCCCGGTGCCCGCCCCGGACGCAGCCCTCGACGAAGCCGTTGCCCTGGCGGGGAAGTCGGACGTCGCCGTCGTCGTGGTCGGTACCACCGCCGAGGTCGAGAGTGAAGGCTTCGACCGGACTTCCCTGGCCCTGCCCGGAAGGCAGGACGAACTCGTCACCCGGGTCGCGAAGGCCAACCCCAACACGGTGGTCGTCGTGAACGCCGGCTCCCCGGTGGAACTGCCGTGGCGCGACGACGTCGCCGCGGTGCTGCTCACCTGGTTCCCCGGCCAGGCCGGCGGCGACGCGCTCGCCGATGTCCTCTTCGGCCGCGAGGAGCCCGGCGGCCGCTTGCCGACGACCTGGCCGGCGAAGCTCGAAGACGCCCCGGTCACCGACGTCACCCCGGAAGAAGGCGTCCTCGAGTACGGCGAAGGCGTCTACATCGGGTACAGCGCGTACGCGAAAGCGGAGACACAACCCGCGTATTGGTTCGGCCACGGCCTCGGCTACACGACCTGGGTGTACGAGGAACTCGACGTCTACCCGGACGACGAAGGCGGCGCGCGCGTCCGAGTCCGCGTACGCAACTCAGGGACGCGCAGGGGCCGCGAAGTCGTCCAGCTCTACCTGGCGCCGACCGAACGCGGCGACCGGCCACCTCGCTGGCTCGCCGGCTTCGCGAGCGTCGAGGCCGGGCCCGGTGAGGCCGTCGAGACCGACATCGTCGTCACGCCGAGGTCCGCCGAGGTCTGGCGCGACGGCTGGCAGCACATCGCCGGCGAGTACGTCCTGGAGGCGTCGCACTCCTACGACCAGCCGCGGCTGAGCACGCGGGTCGTCCTCCAGAAAATACGTTGACGCCCGGTGCCGGAGGCCCTAACTTCACGCGAGCACCCATGATCAGCGAAAGGAGGTGGGACCGATGATCACCCAACCGATCACGCGCTCCCACCTCGGAACGAGGGTGCCGGGTACCTGACCGGGAGCGCGTACTCCTGGAAGGAATTCCGTGACCGATCTGGTCATCCGCCCGCTCGAAGCGGGCGAAGAAGCCCTGTTCACCTCCCTGCCCGACCGCGGTCTCGTCGGCCGCAAGCTGTTCGGCAACGACTTCACCGAGATGGCGGCGAAGGGCGAATACCGGCCCGGGTGGGTCTGGGTCGCCCTGCGCGACGACGTCGTCGTGGCGCGGGCCGCCTGGTGGGGCACGCCGAAGGACGAGACGCCGATCGCGCTCGACTGGTTCGACTTCACCGACTTCGACGCGGGCGTCGAGCTGCTGAAGAAGGTGCCGCTGCGTGCGGAGTACGCGTTGAACACGCCGCCCGCGTGGCAGGACGACCCCGACGTGAAGCACGAGGTCACCATCCGCGTCGAAGCGGCCGAGAAGGCGGGCTACCGCAAGCTCGTCGAGCGCTACCGGTTCTGCTGGACGCCGGAAAACGGCCTGCCGGAGAAGCCGGGCCGGCTCGAGTTCCGGCCCGAGCCGGACGACGACGTGTTCCTCGACGTCTTCAAGCGCGTGCACGTCGGCAGCCTCGACGCGCACGTCCGCAAGACGATCGAGGAGCACGGGCTCGACGCGGCCGCCCGCGAAGACCTGGACATCATGCTGTGGATGCCGGCGCCGCGGGACTGGTGGCGGCTGGCGTACACCCCCGATGGCGAGCTCGTCGGGCTCACCCTGCCGAGCCGCAACGCGTACGACCCGGTCGTCGGGTACATCGCCGTGGTGCCCGAGCAGCGCGGGAAGGGCTACGCCTACGACCTGCTGGTCGAGGCCACGCACGACCTCGTCGGGTACGGCGCGGAGCAGATCGTCGCGGGTACCGACGTCGGCAACGTGCCGATGGCCAAGGCGTTCGCCAAGGCCGGCTACCCGGTGACGCAGCACCGCATCGACCTGGTCTGAGGCGGAGCTTTCATAGGGAAAGTGCCGCCCGGCACTTTCCCTGTGAAAGAGGCGGCGGTACCTTCGCTAGAGCGATCTATCAAATCCAGGGGGCTGTGATGGACGTTCTCAAGGAAAAGGGGCTGACGCCGCTCCGCGTGATCCTCGGCTTCTCGCTGCTCACGACCACGCTGCACTACGCGCACAACGTCATCCGGGCGGCGGACTACCCGCCGGTCCCGGGCATTCCGCTGCTGGTCACGCAGGTCGTCGTCGCGTTCGGCTGGGTCCTGTTCACGGTGTTCGGCTGGCTCGGCTACCGGGCGTACGAACAGGGGCGATACCCGCGCGCGCTCGCGTTCCTGCTGGTCTACTCGCTGTCCGGGCTGGCCAGCGCCGGCCACTTCCTGGTGGGCGTGCCGCGGATCCCGGCGTTCTGGTTCGCCACGATCTTCACCGACTCGGCGGCAGCGCTGGCCCTGTGGGTGTTCGTAACGTGGGCGTGGTCGGTGCTCAACCGGGTGACCTCGCGAGATCAAGTTTCTACACAACATTGACGTTCGTCGTACCTGTGTAGACAATCGGGTGAGTGACCACCACCACACCGGTGACCTTCGACCGCCGTCCGGACGAGTACCGCCACTGGCGCCTCCAGCTCGACGGGGAGGTGGCCTGGCTGGAGCTGGACGTCGACGAGCAGGGCGGGCTCGTCGAGGGCTACGAGCTCAAGCTCAACTCCTACGACCTCGGGGTCGACATCGAGCTGTACGACGCCACCCAGCGGCTGCGGTTCGAGCACCCCGAGGTCCGCGTGGTGGTGGTGACCAGCGCGAAGGACAAGGTCTTCTGCGCCGGCGCGAACATCCGGATGCTCGCCGCGTCCGAGCACCACTGGAAGGTGAACTTCTGCAAGTTCACCAACGAGACCCGCAACGGCATGGAGGACGCCACCGCGCACTCCGGCCAGACGTACGTCGCCGCGGTGAACGGCACCTGCGCCGGCGGTGGCTACGAGATCGCGCTGGCCTGCGACAAGATCCTGCTGATCGACGACAACTCCTCGACGGTCGCGCTGCCGGAGGTGCCGCTGCTCGGCGTCCTGCCCGGCACCGGCGGCCTGACCCGGGTCGTCGACAAGCGACGCGTGCGCCGGGACCTCGCCGACGTCTTCGCGACGCGCCCGGACGGCGTCAAGGGCAAGACGGCGGTCGACTGGCGGCTGGTCGACGAACTGGTGCCCCGCCAGGGGTTCCGTGACGCCGTGGCGAAGCGCGCGCGGGAGATCGCGCGCGAGTCCGACCGGACCGGTGAGGGCGGCATCGAGCTGACACCGCTGGAACATCGCTATGTCGACATAGAAGTAGTCAAAGACCAGGCGACCATCACCATCAAGGGTCCCGAAAACGATCCGGGTGACCTGCGCGAAGAAGGCGCGAACGGCTGGTTCCTCGCCATGACCCGCGAGCTGGACGACACGATCCTGCGGCTGCGCACCAACGAGGTCGAAGCCGGCACCTGGATCCTGAAAACGCAAGGCGACCCGGAGAAGGTGCTCGCGCACGAACAGGCCGTCCTCGGCGCGAAGGACTGGCTGGGCAACGAGATCACGCACTACTTCAAGCGCACGCTCAAGCGGCTCGACGTCACCAGCCGCACGCTGATCGCGCTGATCGAGCCCGGCAGCTGCTTCGCCGGGTCGCTGCTCGAACTCGCGCTGGCCGCGGACCGCCAGTACATCCTCGACGGCCCGCCGATCGACGACGAGGATTCCGAAGAGCGAGCCACGATCAGGTTGTCCGAAGCCAACTTCGGCCCGTTCCCGATGGGCAACGGGCTCACGAGGTTGCAGACGCGCTTCTACGGCGACGACGACCACCTCGCCTGGCTCGCGCGCGAAAAGGACCACGAGCTGAGCGCGGCCGAAGCCGTCGAACTCGGCCTGGTCACCGACGCCCCGGACGACCTCGACTGGGAGGACGAGATCCGGATCGCGCTCGAAGGCCGGGCGTCGCTCTCCCCGGACGCCCTCACCGGGATGGAGGCCAACCACCGGTTCGTCGGTCCCGAGACCATCGAGACCAAGATCTTCGGCCGGCTGGCGGCTTGGCAGAACTGGATTTTCACCCGGCCGAACGCGTCCGGGCCGGAAGGCGCGCTGCGCCGATACGGTACCGGTCAGAAGGCCGTCTTCGACAGGAAGCGGGTCTAGCGCAGATGCCCGAGAAGATCGACTACGACGCCAAGATCCCGAACAACGTCAACCTCTCCGAGGACCGGCGCCTGCAGCGGGCGCTGGAGGGCTGGCAGCCGAAGTTCATGCACTGGTGGGGCGAGATGGGCCCGACGCTGGAGACCCAGGGCGTCTACCTGCGCACCGCCGTCAGCGTCGGCCGCGAGGGCTGGGCGCACTTCGACCACGTCAACGTGCCCGACTACCGCTGGGGCATCTTCCTCGCCGAGCGCGACCCGGACCGGCGGATCGCCTTCGGGGAGCACCAGGGCGAGCCGGTCTGGCAGCAGGTGCCCGGCGAATACCGCGCCGACCTGCAGCGGCTGATCGTCATCCAGGGCGACACCGAACCCGCGTCCGTCGAGCAGCAGAAGCTCCTCGGCCTGACCGCGCCGAGCCTCTACGACCTGCGCAACCTGTTCCAGGTCAACGTCGAAGAGGGCCGGCACCTGTGGGCGATGGTGTACCTGCTGCACGCCTACTTCGGCCGCGAAGGCCGCGACGAGGCCGAAGGGCTGCTGCTGCGCAACTCGGGTAGCCCCGACGCGCCGCGCATCCTGGGCGCGTTCAACGAGGAAACCGCCGACTGGCTGGCGTTCTACATGTTCACCTACTTCACCGACCGCGACGGGAAGTACCAGCTCGGCACGCTCAAGGAGTCCTCCTTCGACCCGCTCTCGCGCACCTGCGAGTTCATGCTGAAGGAGGAGGCGCACCACATGATGGTCGGCACCACCGGCGTCGACCGCGTGGTGATCCGCAGCGCCGAGCTGATCCGCGAGCACGACACGCTCGACATCGGCCCGCACGGCGGCATCCCCCTGGACCTCATCCAGAAGTACATCAACTTCCACTACACCGTCTCGCTCGACCTGTTCGGCAGCGAGACGTCGACGAACGCGGCGAACTACTACACCGCCGGGCTGAAGGGCCGCTGGCAGGAGACCCGCCGCAAGGACGACCACAAGCTCACCGACGACGCCCGCAGGCTGGAGAAGCCGGCCGCCGACGGCACGTGGACGTCCGAGGAGCTGCAGGCGATCCTGTTGCTCAACCTCGACCTGCGCAGCGAGTACGTGGCCGACTGCCAGACCGGCGTCAACCGCTGGAACAAGATCCTCGCCGAGGCCGGCATCGACCACACGTTCCGCTTGCCGCACCCTGGCTTCAACCGCGAAGTCGGCATAAACTCCGGCCACCACGTCACTCCCGACGGGACCATCGTCGACGAGGCGACCTGGGAGGCCGGCAAACGCAAGTGGCTGCCCACCACCGAGGACCTCGCGTTCGTCCGCTCGCTGATGCACCCGGTGTACGAGCGGGGGAAGATCGCGAGCTGGGTGGCCCCGCCGCGGCAGGGCATCAACGGGAAGCCCTTCGACTACGAGTACGTGCACCTCACGTAGGAGGTCTGGTGGCGACAGCGTTCAACGCCGCGGAGTACCTGCTTTCCGCCGGGCACCCGGACGCGACCGCGGTCGTGTCGCCCCGGCGGTCGCTCACCTACGGCGAGCTGGCCGAGGAGTCCCGCCGCGTCGCGGGCGGTCTCCTCGAGCTCGGCGTGCGGCCCGAAGAGCGCGTCATGTTCTGCATGGTCGACGACGTCGAGCTGCTCACCGGCATCCTCGGCGCGATGCTCGCCGGCGCGGTCGCCGTGCCGGTGTCGACCATGGTCACCGGCCTCGAACTGGGCAAGATGCTGGCCGACTCGCGGGCGCGCCTGCTGTGCGTGTCCGGCGAATTCGCCGAGCAGGCCGTGACGGCGGTGGGTCTCGCGCCCGAGGTCACCGACGTCCTGCTCGACCGGTCCGACGGCGACGGCTTCGGGGTCCGGACGCACCAGTGGCCGGCGCTCGCCGGAACGTTCCACAGTGGACGGACCTGGGCGGACTCGCCCGCGTTGTGGCTGTACACGTCGGGGACGACGGGGCAGCCGAAGGGTGCGATGCACCGGCACGCGAGCATTCGCGCGGTGTGCGAGACGTACGCGCGCGGGGTGCTGGCGACGACCCCGGTCGACCGGTTTCTGTCCGTGCCGAAGCTCTTCTTCGCCTACGGGCTGGGGAATTCGTGCTTCTTCCCGCTGGGCGCGGGCGGGACGACGCTGCTCGAACCTTCGCGGCCGACCCCGGCGTTGTTCGCGAGACGCGCGCGTGAAGAGCAGCCGTCGTTGTTCTTCGCCGTCCCGACGTTCTACGCGGCACTGCTCGCCAGCGACGTCCCGGACGACTCGTTCGCCTCGGTGCGCCACGCGGTTTCGGCGGGCGAGCCGCTGCCCGCGTCACTCTTCGAACGGTTCCGCGCCCGCTTCGGCCTGGAGATCCTGGACGGCATCGGGTCGACCGAAGCGTTGCACATCTTCCTGTCCAACCGGCCCGGCGCGGTGCGGCCGGGCACCACCGGCGTCGCGGTGCCGGGGTATTCCCTGCAGATCCGCGACGAGGCCGGCGCGGTGATCGACGCCGCGGGCAAGCCGGGCGAGCTGTTCGTGGCCGGGCCGTCGACGGCGACCGGCTACTGGGCGCGTTACGACGCGACGAAGCTCGTGTTCCAGGGCGAGTGGCTGCGGACCGGCGACAGCTACGTGCGCAACGAGGACGGCACGTTCACCTGCCTGGGCCGGTTCGGCGACATGCTGAAGGCCGGCGGGATCTGGGTGTCACCGTCCGAAGTGGAGGAACGGCTGCGGCAGCACCCGGCGGTGGCGGAGGTCGCGGTCGTCGCCGCGCCGGACGCCGACGGGCTCGACAAGCCGGTGGCGTGCGTGGTGGCCGCCCCCGGGGTTACCGTGGACCCGGACGAGCTGATCGAGTTCTGCCGCGAGGGTCTCGCGGCGTTCAAGCGCCCGCGGGGAGTGGTCGAACTGGCGGAACTGCCGAAGACGGCGACCGGGAAGATCCGCCGCAACGTGATCCGCGAGCAGGTCCGCGACGTGCTGCGGGTGGTGCCCAGACCGTGATCGACGGGTACTTCGTGGTCGACGCGCACGTCCACGCACCGCGCCTGCCGACGCTCAAACCCGCGTGGCTGCAGTGGGCGCACGACTTCGCGGGGTCTTACCCGTGGCGTTCGGTGTATTCCGCCGACGGGTCGGTGATTCCGTCTGCGATGGACGAGCTGATGGAGTCCGAAGGCGTCGACCGGGTGCTGTTGTTCTGCGAGTACAGCCCACGGGCGACGGGCATCCAGTCCATTGAGGACAACCTGCCGCTGGTCGAGCACAACCCGGCGCGGTTCCGGCTCGTGGCGAACGTCAACCCGTACGTGCACCACCCGCCGGCGGCGGAAGTGGCGCGGCAGCTGGACCTGGGCGCGGTGGCGCTGAAGATCCACCCCGTGCACGGCGCGTTTTCGCCGGCGGACAAAGAGTTGTACCCGGTCTACGCGTTGTGCGCCGAGCGCGGGGTGCCGGTGATCCTCCATTCGGGAACGTCGAGCTTCCCGGGGTCCCGGACCAGTTTCGGGAATCCCGAGCTGATGTCCGATGTGGTCGAGGACTTCCCGTCGGTGCAGTTCGTCTTCGCCCACGGCGGACGCGGGTGGTGGTACGACGTGGCGGCGTTCTTGGCTTTGGCGCGCGAGAACGTGTGGCTCGACTTGGCCGGGTTGCCGCCGAAGAAGCTGCCGGAGTACTACCAGCGGTTCGACCTGGCCCGGTTGGCGGGCAAGTTCATCTTCGGGACGGACTGGCCCGGCGTGCCGAGCGTGGCGGCCAACGTGCGGACGTTGATCGGGCTGGGCCTGCCGGAGGACGTCTTGACCGGGGTGCTGTCGGGCAACGCGGTCAAGCTGATGCCTGGCCTAGCCTAGGACCTGGTGCAGGCAAAGCACATTGCCCTCCGAGTCGGTGAACCACGCGGCCCGCTCACCGCCCAGCTCGGCGATGTGGTCGACGGTCTTCAGGCCTTCCAGCTCGAAGTCCTGGAACCGCACCCCGCGGTCCTCCAAGGTTCTGACTTCGGCCGGTAGATCCGAAACCTCGAAGCTCAACGCCGTGTTCTCGCTCTGCGCACCCGCCGGCATGGTCCGGAGCCCGATGGCGCCCGCGCCCGCCGCGAAGTACAGCGTTCCGTCTTCGCCCTTCCCCGTCTGCTTCAGGCCCAGGGAGTTCGCGTAAAAGTGGCCGGCGCGTTCGCTGTCGGTCACCGGGAGCATCGTCGTGATCGTCGATTCGGTGAGCATGTGTCCATCGTGCGCGCTGCGAAAACCGCTGACCAGCGAGCCTTTTTCAACGTCAGGCGTTGAATGCGCGCAGTGTCCGCATCGCTTCCGCGAGTGGCTGCGCGTCGTCACCCAGCGGAGCCAGGACAATGCGCCGCAGGATCTCCGCCGCCGCCGAGCGGGCCTTGTTCGCCATGTCCAAGCCGTGGTCGGTCAGCGCCGCGAACGTGACGCGGCGGTCGTCCGGGCTCGGGACGCGGCAGATCAGGTCCGCCGCGACCAGGCGGTCGGCCACCTTCGTGAAGCCGCCGCTCGACAGCGCCGCCTCGGTGGCCAGCTTGGTCATCGGCATCCGGTGCTCCGGCGAGCGGACCAGGCGCAGCAGGATGTCGAACGACGCCGGCGCGAGGCCGAGGCGGTCGGCGATCTCGCCCATCAGCTTGTCCTGCGTGGCCAGGTAACCCTCGATGACCAGGCCCCACCACGTGACGATCTCGTCGTCGTCGGTCTTCGGATCCACCGCGTCAGCCTACCCGAAAGTCTGTACGGAATATATCTTGCGAGCGAGAGGTTCTGCGGTTACCTTACGAAGAGGAGGCAACCATGTCGATCAAGACGTCCGGCCTGCACCACGTCACCGCGATCGGCGGCGCCCCGCAGCGCAACGCCGACTTCTACCTGCGGACCCTGGGCCTGCGGCTGGTGAAGACCACCGTGAACTTCGACGACCCGGGCACCTACCACCTCTACTACGGCGACAGCTCGGGTAAGCCGGGCTCGCTGATGACGTTCTTCCCGTGGCCCGACGCGCCGAGCGGCCGCCACGGCACCGGCCAGGCGACGACCACGTCGTTCTCCATCCCCGAAGCGTCGCTGGGCTGGTGGAAGCAGCACCTCGCCGCGAACCGCATCGAAACCGGTCAGGTCCGCAACGCCGACAACGAAGAAACGATCACGTTCCGCGATCCCGACGGCCTGCGGCTCGCCCTGGTCGCGCACCCGCAGGGCGACCCGCGCGACCCCTGGGACACCGAGCTGGTCCCGGCCGAGCACGCCATCCGCGGGCTGCACTCGGTGACACTCTCGGTGACCAAAGAGGACGCCACGGCCGGCATGCTCACCGACGGTCTCGGCCTCTCCTTCGCCAACCAGGACAGCAACCGCCTGCGCTTCGCCGCCGGTGACGGTGGCCCGGGCGCGCTGGTCGACGTCCTCGTGACGCCGGACGCGCCGCGTGGCCTGGTCGCCGCCGGCACCGTGCACCACGTCGCCTGGCGCGCGCCGGACGAAGAGACCCAGAAGACCTGGCGCGAAGAGCTCGTCGACCAGGGTGTGCACGTCACGTCCATCCTGGACCGCCAGTACTTCCGCTCGATCTACTTCCGCGAGCCGGGCGGCACGCTCCTGGAGGTCGCGACCGACGAACCGGGCTTCGCCATCGACGAGCCGCTGCTGGAGCTGGGCCGCGCGCTCAAGCTGCCGCCGTGGCTGGAGCCGCGCCGCGAAGAGATCCAGCACATGCTGCCCAAGCTCGACCTCCCCGCCGAGAACAACCCGGAGCTGTCATGACGCTGGAGCACAAGTACGTCGAGGGCTCGCCGGACGCGCCGCTGCTGCTCCTGCTGCACGGCACCGGCGGCAGCCCCGACGACCTGCTCGGCCTGGCGCGCGAGCTGAGCCCGGACTCCGCCGTGCTGGCCCCGGCCGGCCCGGTGTCCGAGCACGGCGCCGCGCGCTGGTTCCGGCGGCTCGCCGAGGGCGTCTTCGACCACGAGGACGTCGTCAAGCGCGCGAACGAGCTCGCGGACTTCGTCGTCGAAGCCCGCGAGAAGTACGGCCTCGGCGACCGGCGGCTGGTCGCCGTCGGGTTTTCGAACGGTGCCAACATCGCCGCCGCGGTGACGCTGCTGCGGCCGGAGGTCGTCCGCGAGGCCGCGTTGTTCGCCGCGATGTCGCCGGTCCCGCAGCCGCCGTCGCACGACTTGAGCGCGACGCGGGTCTTCCTGGTCAACGGCGAACGCGACCCGATGGCGCCGCTGGCGTCCACCGAGGAGCTGGTCCGGCTGCTGCGGGAGCGCGGTGCCGACGTCGTCACGCAGCGCCACCCCGGCGGGCACCAGATCACGCTCGACGGCGTCCGCGCGGCCGCGAAGTGGATCATGACCTGACGTTTGTACGGAGCGTATACCGGCGCGCCCTACGATCGGGCGATGACTAACGAGGCACTACAGCGTGCTACGAAACTGCTGGACGCCGTCATCCTCGCCGACGGGCACAACGACCTGCCCTGGGAACTGCGGATGCACGGCGGCCCGAACCCGGTCGAGGCGGCCGCGTCGCTCGACCTGACCGTCCGGCAGCCCGCGTTGCACACCGACTTCCCGAAGCTCGCCGACGGGAAGCTCGGCATGCAGTTCTGGTCGGTGTACGTGCCGTGCGAGTTCGAGGGCCACAGCGCCGTGACGGCGGTGCTGGAGCAGATCGAGGTCGTGCACCAGCTGGCCGAGCGCTACCCCGACCGGCTGCGGCTGGTCGACACCGCGGACGAGGCCGAGGCCGCGTTCGCCGACGGCCGGATCGCGTCGCTGCTCGGCGCCGAAGGCGGGCACAGCATCGCCGAGTCGCTCGGCGTGCTGCGGATCCTGCGCCGCCTCGGCGTCCGCTACATGACGCTGACGCACAACTACAACACCACCTGGGCCGACTCGGGCACCGACGAGCCGGTCCACGGCGGGCTCACCGAATTCGGCCGCGACGTCGTGCGCGAGATGAACAAGATCGGCATGATGGTCGACCTCTCGCACGTCGCGCCGTCGACCATGCGCGCGGCGATCGAGGTCAGCTCGGTGCCGGTGATTTTCAGCCACTCGTCGTGCCTCGCGGTGAACGACCACCCGCGCAACATCCCGGACGACGTCCTGGCGCTGCTGCCCGGCAACGGCGGCGTCGCGATGACGACGTTCGTGCCGGCGTTCATCTCACCGAAGGTCACCGCGTGGGACCAGGAGCTGAAGGCGGCCATGGCCGACGCGGGCCAGGACTACCGCAACCTGACCCTGCGCGGGCAGTTCGTGAAGGAGTGGGACGGGCCGGCCAAGCCGAAGGCCACCGTCGAGGACGTCGTCGCGCACGTCGAGCACGCCCGCGAGGTCGCCGGCGTCGACCACATCGGCCTCGGCGGCGACTACGACGGCGTCGGCTCGCTGCCGGAGGGGCTGGAGGACACGTCCAAGTACCCGGTGTTGTTCGCGGCGCTGCTCGAGCGCGGGTGGAGTGAGGAAGACTGCGCGAAACTGGCCGGGAAGAACACGCTCCGCGTACTCCGGGAGGTCGACGGCTTCGCCCGTTAGGGGGTTTGGCACGGCGCTCCCCGCGCACCGGACGGACACTGAGGACATGACGCACGCGCGCGGGGGCGCGGCCGACCGCCCCACCGGCCCCACCAGTCACGACCTGCCCGGCAACGACGGTCCCGGCCGTCACCAGCTGGGCGAGAACGACGTGCCCGAGGGCGCGCTCGAACCCGCGGAGCTGCGGGCGGGCGACGTCCGGCCCGGCGCCGAGGAGGTCACGCCGGTGCGTCCGGCGCCGAGCAGGCCCGCGGCCACCAAGAAGGCGCGCCCGACGCGGATCAGCGGCACCTGGGTCGCGGTCATCGCCGGCCTGGTCGTGCTGATCGTGCTGCTGATCTTCATCCTGCAGAACCTGGACTCGGTGACCGTGCACTTCTTCGGCGCGGACGGCAGCCTGCCGCTGGCCATCGCGATGTTGTTCTCCGCGATCGGCGGCGCGGTGCTGGTCGCGCTGATCGGCGGCGCCCGGATCCTGCAGCTGCGGAAGCAGGCCCGCCGCCGCTAGGTGTCACTTTCCCTATAAAAGCTCCGCCCCTCCGGTGGGAGCTTTCATAGGGAAAGCTCCGCTTCAGACGATGATCGACGTCATCGTCAGGACCTGTGCGCAAACGTTTTCGTCGCCGGTCGTGCGGACGCGGCCGACGTCGGCGGTGTTCTTCGTGCAGAGGCGCCAGAACGTGTCCAGGTCCGTCGTCACCGTGGCCAGCGGGGTGCGTGACGGCGGGGCGCCGCGGTCGAGCGTCCAGCCGTCGCGCTCGCGGCGGGCGTGCCACTTGCCGGCGCCGGTGACCGTGTAGCCGACCTGCTTGCCGACGCGGGCGTCGACTTCGCGCAGGGTGTGCGGCAGTGCGCGGACGAACGTGTCGGCGATCGGCTCGGCGTACTCGGCTTCGAGCGGGGTGTGTTCCAGGGCCTCGCGAATCTGCACGTGGTGGACCCAGAACTCCGAATAGTCGCGGGCCGCGTCGAGCCAGCGCGGCGCCGGTTCGTCGCCGGCCCAGCTCACCGGTATGCCGAGGGCGCCGAGGTCGAGCTTCGCCCAGTACTCGGTGGTCTGGCCCATGAACTCGTACATCATCGTGAGCAGCACGTCCGTCGAAAGCCGGCGGCACGCGACGACCCACTCCTCGTTGATCCGGTCGATGAACCGCGGGAAGGCCTCACCCGGACGGGGGGCATCTGAGGAGTGCCCGTCGCGGCCGCGGGACAGCCGGCCGACCTTGTCGCCCAGCAGGTGGGCGGCGACGTCCTTGACCGACCAGCCCGCGCACATCGTCGGGCGCGTCCAGTCTTCGTCGGTCAGCGCGCCGAGCAGCGTCATCAGCGCCTGTTCCTCTTTCGAAAAGTACGGGAGGACGTCGATCGGCGGACCCCAGCGCGTCGGACTCATGTGTGCATCCAAACACCGCCGTTCGGCCTACCCACAGGTAGCATCAGCCGCGTACGCAGAGGGGAGTGGCCTGGTGAACGCAGAGCGACCGAACGGCCGGGGCACCGGCGACGAGGTGGCCGACCTCGCGCGCCGCGCCGGGCAGCTGGCCGGCTGGGCCGCGCGCACCGGCTTCGCGCTGGGCCGCAAGCTCCCCGGCGTCGAGACTGCCGAACGCGGGGTGCGGCAGGTCGAGCGCCAGCTGCTGGCCGAGCTGCGCCGCCGGCTCGACGAGGTCGACGACCCGTACCACGCGGCCCTGACGGCGGCGTCGGCGATGAACCGCCCGGCGGTGCCCGGCAAGGTCGAAGCGTCCGTGACGCTCGTGCCCGCGCGCGACAACCACGTCGAGCCGTTGCGCGCCGCGATGGCCGAGCTGCTCAACCACTCCATCGGCTTCGGGCGGGACCGCGCCCGCGAATACTTCTACGCGATCATCCTGCGCCAGCTGACGCCCGACGAGGCGCGCATCCTCTCCGCGCTGTCGGACGGCTCGCCGTTCCCCGCGATCGACGTCGTCGAGCGGACCGGCATCGGCGGCACGGGCCGGGTCGCGCTGCGCAACGCGTCGACGGTCGGCAAGGCGGCCGGGGTGTCGCTGCCCGACCAGGTGCCCGGGTATGTGACGCGGCTGATCGGGCTGGGCCTCGTCGACCTCGACGAAGAGGTGCCGTCGCTGGAGACGCAGTACGAGATCCTGCTGACCGACGAAACCGTGCGCGACGCGGAAAAGCACGTCAAGCGCGCGAAGTACGTCCGGCGGACGATCCACATTTCGCGCCTGGGTGCGCAGTTCTGGCAGGCCTGCGACCCGAGCTTCGCCTAGCCGGATGGGGGCCTTCCTCAGCGGCATCCTCGCCGACTTCGCGCAGCACTGGCCCCTCTACGTCTCGATCCCGATCGTGGCCGCGCTGATCGGCTACGGCACCAAGCTCGTCGCCATCCGGATGATGTTCCAGCCGGTGGAGTTCATCGGCGTCAAGCCGTTCCTGGGCTGGCAGGGCATCGTGCCCAAGCGCGCGGCGCGAATGGCGAGCATCGCGTGCGACACGATGACCGAGCAGCTGATCAAGCCGGCCGAGGTCGTGGCGCGGCTGGACGCGTCCCGGATCGCGCAGGAGATCGAGAAACCGCTGCTGGCGGGGGTCGAGGACATCGTCCGCGAGGTGGCCGGGCACTACCAGCCGGGGCTGTGGGAATCGCTGCCGGTGCGGGTGCAGCGCCTGGTGATCGAGCGCGTCCAGCACGAGTCGCCGCGCATGGTCGCGGCGGTGCTCGACCTCATCAAGTCCGATGTGGACAGTGTCTTCGACCTGAAGGGCATGGTGGTCACCAGCCTGGTCAAGGACAAGCGCCTGCTGAACCGCATCTTCCAGGAGGCGGGCGCGAAGGAGTTCAAGTTCATCGCGCGCTCCGGCCTGGTCTTCGGCGGCGCGATCGGCGTGATCCAGATGGTGGCGTGGGTGCTGTTCAAGTTCCCGCCGATCATGCCGATCTTCGGTTTGTTCACCGGCTGGTTCACGGACTGGCTGGCGTTGCGGATGATCTTCTACCCGATCGAGCCGCGCCGGTATTTCGGAGTCGAGTGGCAGGGGCTGTTCCTGAAGCGGCGCGCGGAGGTCGCGGAGGCGTACGGGTCGTTGATCGCGAAGGAGATCATCACCCCGCACAACGTCATCGAGGCCATCCTGCACGGGCCGTTGTCGGACCGGGTGCTGGCGTTGATCCAGCGTCAGCTGGACCGGGAACTCGGGAGCGTGGCGAAGCCGTTGCTGGTGTTCGCGGTGGGTTCGCGCAAGTACCAGGACGTGAAGCTGGCGATCGCGTCGCAGATCATGTCCCGGTTGCCGGAGACGATGCGGTACATCGAGGACTACGCGGCGGACGCGATGGACATCCGGAACGTGCTGGTGTCGAAGATGAAGGAACTGTCACCGCGGGAGTTCGAGCGGTTGCTCCGGCCGGCTTTCGAGCAGGACGAGTGGATTCTGATCGCCACCGGCGCGGTGCTGGGGTTCGCGGTCGGTGAGGGCCAGGTCCTGTTGCTGGAGCACTTGGCGGCCTGAGCCCGGACGGGCGAGGAACTCCACCCGAACGGCCGTACACCCGGACGTATCCCAGTGCTCACCTCGCGCCTCTACTCTGCGTCAGGACGACGACCGGGCGGGGGAGCCCATGACCGAGACGGCGGAGACGCAGGCGGACGCACTGCCCCGGCAGGAGATCCGGCTCGCGATGACCATGGTCGGCGGCGCCAGCCTCGCCGTCTGGATGGGCGGCGTCGCGAGCGAGACGTCCCAGCTGCTGCGCGAGGCCCGGGGCAGCGCGCCCGCCGGCCTCTACCGGAAGCTGACCGGGCTGCTCCGGGCCGACCTCTCCGTCGACGTCCTGACCGGGACGAGCGCCGGGGGCGTCAACGCCGCCTGCCTCGGGCTCGCCGAAGCCTTCGGCTCCACCCCCGAATGCCTGCGCGACACCTGGATCTCGACCGGCTCGCTGGACAACCTGACCCGCGACCCCGCCGAGCCCGACCCGCGGTCGCTGCTCGACGGCGACCGGGTCCTGCTCGACGGCGTCCGGGGCGCGCTCGAGCAGATCGTGCGGGGCGGGCAGCCGGCCGCGGCGGGCGCGGCCGACCTCACCGTGCTGCTCACCGGCACCATGATCGACGGGGAGAGCACCCGCTACGAAGACGCGCTGGGCAACCTGGTCCGGGACACCGAACACCGCATGCTCTTCCGGTTCCACGGTGACCAGTGGCGCACGGCGAAGGTGGTCGCGCCGCTCGCCCTCGCCGCCCGGTCCACCGCCTCCTACCCGGGCGCGTTCGAGCTGTCCCGGGTGCCCGTCGGTGCGGACCAGGCGGACGAGCAGCACCCGGACATGGGCCCGTACACCGCCCTCACCCGCTCGCACTGGGTCACCGACGGCGGGGTGCTGCTCAACAAGCCGCTCCGCCCGGCCCTGCAGGAGATCTTCGCCCGGCCGGCCGCCGCCGACGTCCGGCGGCTGCTGCTGTACGTCGTGCCCACCGGGGAACGGGAAGCCGAGGCGCACCCCTGCGACCCCAAGGACTTCCCGCTGCTCACCAACACCATGGGCAAGGTCGTCACCGCGGTGATGAGCCAGTCCATCAGTTCCGAGCTCGAGGAGCTTTCCCGGCACAACGCCGGTGTCACGCGGACCCGGGACACCCGGGTCATCCTGGCCGGGCTCGGGTTGCGTGGTGGCGCCGAGTCCCTGATCGACCAGCGGCTGTCCGCGGCCTACCTCGAACGGCGGACGGCGGCGGACGCGGCCGAGCTGGTCGAGCTCGCCGCGCGGCGGTACGCGCAGTCCCGTGTGGACAGTCCGGAACTGCAGTGGTTCACCGGGATGTCGGTGTCCCTGCGCCAGACGGTCGCGGCCGGGCTGGCGCAGGGGGTGCCGATCGAGCCGCCGGCCACCCGGATGTCTTCGGCCGCGCTCGTCCCGTACCGCACGTCGGCCCTCGCCGACGCCGTCGCCACCGGGCTGCAGCTGATCAACGCGGGCTTCCGCCTCGGTCCCGAAGCGGCCGACGCGGCGGTCCTCAACCAGGCCAGGGCCGAGCTGCACCGCGCCCGGATGGACTCCGCCCGCGAGGAGAAGCTGGACCAGTGGGTCATGGCCCACGCGGCGCCGGAACCGGACCAGACGCTCGCGACGTGGCTCCGGGAGCTCGCCCGCGAATGGGCGCTGCTCGGCAAGACGCCGGGGCTCGCCGACGCCTGGTCCGCCGTCGTCGTGGCGCTGCGCACCACGGCACCCGCCTTGCGGCGCCTGGTCGAGGAGCGTCCGGACGACAGCGACACCGTGCGGACGCTGCTGGACTGGCTCGCGCTCGACGGCGAACCCGACGACGACGTCGTGCGGGCGCGGCTGCTCGCCCTGCACGTCGCCGGCCGCGGGCTGCTGGCGGAGGCGCCGGCCGTCGACCAGCGGGCCGATCTCGTGCAGGTGAGCGCCGACTCGCGATCGTTGCTCGACATGGCGCGCCGGCGCTCGTGGGACAAGCTGACCGGCATGCAGGCGGGCTACTTCGGCGCCTTCTACAAGGCGTCCTGGCGCGCCAACGACTGGATGTGGGGCCGGATCGACGGCGCCGGCTGGCTCATGCAGGTGCTCCTCGACCCGGTCCGGCTGCGGAACCTCCGGGACCTCGCCGGGCGCGACGCGTTCCGCGAGGAGGTGCGGTCCACCTTCCTGGCGATCGGCTGGTGCCCGCCGCGGGAGGCCGACAACCTCGAAAAGGCCGACGTCGACGTGCTGACCTGCCAGCTCGGCGAGGAGCTGGCCTTCCTGGGCCTCGATGCCCGGCTGGAGCCGCTCGAAGAAACAGCCACCGCGGAGCCCGCGAGCATGCCGGTGACCGCGCTCGTGCTCGCCCGGGCACGGCAGCTGGAGATCGCGCGGGCCGAGCTGCCGGTCGTGTGCCGCCACGCGGAAGACGACGTCGTCAAGGAGAAGGGCAGCGACAAGAAGTCGAAGGTCTTCCGCGGGCTGGCCAAGCCGGAGCTGCCCCTCGACGGTGACGGCCAGACGCAGCAGACCTTCCAGGCGTGCCGCGTCTCCGCCGAACGGATCTCCGACGAGCGGGGGTCGCCCCTGCTGGTCAAGACCATGATCAAGCTGGCGGCGGCCGGGGTCAACGCGGCGGCCGCGACGGTGCCGCCGTCGACACCGAAGGCCGCGAAGTCGATGGTCACCGCCGTGCGGGCCACCGCCCGCAGCACCTGGCGGATCACCAAGGGCTCGATGGCGCTCAAGACGCCGGGCACCATCGTCGCGGCGGCGCTGGCCCTGGTCGCGGGGCTGCTGATGGGCGGCAACGGCAGCGTGGTCGTGGGCCTCATCGGCTTGCCCGTGCTGGCCGGCGCGGTGGTCTTCGTCGTCGTCAACGTGCTGCTGATGTCGAAGAAGTCGCCGCTGGTCTTCGCCTACCTGCTCGCCTTGCTGGCGGTGCTCGGCCTGCTGCTGGCGCCCTTCTTGCCGGTGCTCGCGCGGCCGTTCTTCGGCTGGCTGGGCTCGGTGGTCGCGGGCTGGGGCCGTGGTGACGCGCCGGTCTGGTGGGTCGTCTTCGTGGTCGTCCTGCTGCTGCCGTGGGTCGTGCCACCGCTGGGCACGCTGTGGCGGTGGGCCCGCCCCGGTGACCGCCGGCCGGCGGTGCCCGTGGGCGGGGCGAAGGCCGAGCCGGTCGTCCTGGCGACCCCGGCCACCGTGACCGCCCCGGACGCGACCGCGGCGGCACCGGAACCGGCTCCCGAACGCACACCGTGAGGGCTTGCCACGGCCCGTCGCCTTGCGATCACGGCTCCGAAGGTTCATCGTGCGCATAGGTCGTGAGCCACGCGCGAACGGCCCAGGCGCGCGTGTGCCCAAGCACCGCCGGATTCAAACATGTTTGTGGGCCTGCTCACCGGGTACTCCGCGTCGCCGCAGGTCATCACGGGGGTCGTGAGCTGCGTCGCTGGCGAGCGGAAAATTCTCTGTTACGTTTCCTGAGTATGTCCGTAACGCACTTGATCGAATCCCCGACCAAGGCGGACGGCGCGGAGCTGTGGAGAATCGCGCGCGATTCCGCCAAGCTCGATCTCAACTCGCCGTACGCATACATGCTGTGGTGCCGCGATTTCGCCGAGTCCTCGGTCGTCGCGCGTGAAGACGGCAAGGCGGTCGGATTCGTCACCGGCTACCGCAGACCGGGTGAACCCGAGGTCGGGTTCGTCTGGCAGGTCGCGGTCGACGCGTCCCAGCGCGGGAAGGGCCTGGCAGGGAAGCTGCTCGACGCCCTGTACGACCGCCTGGTCGACGCCGGCGTGCGTTACCTCGAGACCACCATCACCCCGGACAACGAAGCGTCCATCCGGCTGTTCACCTCCTTCGCGAAGCGCTGGGAGGCCTCGGTGGAAACCACCGTGCTGTTCGACGGCACGGATTTCCCCGGCGACGGTGAACACCTACCGGAAGAGCTTTACCGCATCGGTCCGCTGAAGCCGCGCAATGATCCGGGCGAGTAGGAGAAAAGAAACGTCATGAGCATCTTCGAAGAGCTCGAATCAGAGGTCCGCAGCTACAGCCGCGGCTGGCCGGTCGTGTTCGACCGCGCCCAGGGCAGCTGGCTGTACGACGAAAGCGGCAAGGGCTACCTCGACTTCTTCGCCGGCGCCGGCGCGCTCAACTACGGGCACAACAACCCGCAGCTGAAGCAGGCGCTGATCGACTACATCCAGCGCGACGGCGTCACCCACGCCCTGGACATGTTCACCGTGGCCAAGCGCGACTTCCTGCAGTCCTTCCGCGACAAGATCCTCGACCCGCGCGGCCTGAACTACAAGGTCGTCTTCCCGGGTCCGGGCGGCGCGAACGCCGTCGAGGCCGCACTGAAGCTGGCGCGCAAGGTGACCGGCAAGGAATCGGTCATCAACTTCACCAACGCGTTCCACGGCATGACGCTGGGCGCGCTGTCGGTCACCGGCAACTCGATGAAGCGCGGCGGCGCCGGCGTCCCGCTGGTGCACGCCACCCCGATGCCGTACGACAAGTACTTCGACGGCGCGATGCCGGACTTCCTGTACTTCGAGAAGCTCCTCGAAGACTCCGGCAGCGGGCTCAACGAGCCGGCCGCGGTGATCGTCGAGGGCGTGCAGGGCGAGGGCGGCATCAACGCCGCCCGCCTGGAGTGGCTGAAGGGCCTCGACGACCTCTGCAAGCGCCACAACATCCTGCTGATCCTCGACGACGTCCAGATGGGCTGCGGCCGCACCGGGCCGTTCTTCAGCTTCGAGGACGCCGGGATCAAGCCGGACATCGTCTGCCTCTCGAAGTCCATCGGCGGCTACGGCATCCCGATGGCGCTGACGCTGATCAAGCCGGAGCTCGACGTCTGGGAGCCGGGCGAGCACAACGGCACGTTCCGCGGCATCAGCCCGGCGTTCGTCACCGCCAAGGAAGCGATCGACGTCTACTGGAGCGACGACGAGCTCGAGAAGTCGACCAAGGCCAAGGGCGAGCGCATCGCCGCGGCCTTCTCCGGCATCGTCGAGGCCTACCCCGAGGCGGAACTGTTCGCCAAGGGCCGCGGTCTCGCGCGCGGTATCGAGTTCCAGAACGGCGACCTGGCCGGCCGCGTCTGCGCGGAAGCGTTCGCGCGCGGCCTGCTGATGGAAACCTCGGGCCCCGACGGCGAAGTCATGAAGCTGCTGCCGCCGCTGACCCTGACCGACGACGAACTGACGCAGGGCCTGTCGATCATCGACGAGTCCATCAAGGCCGTCCTGAAGAAGTAAAGGAGATCGCCCGTGCTCGTCCGCACACTCGACGAGATCACCGACACCGACGCCGACATCAAGACCGAGAACTGGCGGAGCAAGCGGATCATCCTCGCCAAGGAGGGCGTCGGCTTCTCGGTGCACGAGACCACGCTGTACGCGGGGACGGTCAACGACTTCTGGTACGCGAACCACATCGAGGCGGTGTTCATCACCTCCGGCGAGGGCGAGATCGAAGACCTCGCGACCGGTGAGGTGCACCAGCTCAAGCCCGGCACGCTGTACCTGCTCAACGACCACGACAAGCACCAGGTCCGCCCGAAGACCGAGATCAAGTGCGTGTGCGTGTTCAACCCGCCGGTGACCGGCCGCGAGGTCCACGACGAGAACGGCGTGTACCCGCTGATCACCGAATAAGAACCGGAGAGGAAACAGGAGGCGAAGCCCGTGACGCTGACGGACACCCGGGTCGACGACGGTTACCCGACCCGGATCACCGGTACACCGGCGCATCTGCCGCGCGTGCACCCCACCGTGTGGGGTACCGAAGCCGACGGCCCGATCGACGCCGCGACGCTGGCGAACCACGAGACCAAGGGTTACACCGTGGTCGACGACCTGCTGTCCGTCGGGGAGGTGCAGACGTACTGGCAGGAGCTGGTGCGGCTGTCCTCCGACGCCGAGCTGGCCAGGGACGAGCGCGTGATCACCGAGGCGAAGACCGGTGAGGTCCGGTCGATCTTCGACGTCCACGAGATCTCCGCCCTGATCGCCGAACTGGTGCGCGACCCGCGCGTGCTGGACCGGGCCCGGCAGCTGCTCGGCTCCGAGGTGTACGTCCACCAGAGCCGCGTCAACTACATGCCCGGGTTCAAGGGCACGGGGTTCTACTGGCACTCGGACTTCGAAACCTGGCACGCGGAGGACGGCATGCCGTCCCCGCGCGCGGTCAGCTGCTCCATCGCGCTGACCGACAATTACCCGTTCAACGGCGGCCTGATGATCATGCCGGGCTCGCACCGGACGTTCGTCCAGTGCGCCGGCGAGACGCCGGAGGCGAACTACAAGAGCTCGCTCAAGGACCAGCGGGTGGGCGTGCCGAGCGAGGACGACATCACGAAGATGGCGGCCGAGCACGGCATCGACCAGTTCACCGGCCAGGCGGGCTCGGCGTTGTGGTTCGACTCGAACATCATGCACGGCTCCGGCAACAACATCACCCCGTACCCGCGCTCGAACATCTTCCTGGTGTTCAACAGCGTGGAGAACGCGTTGCAGGAGCCGTTCGCGGCGAGCGCGCCGCGACCCGCGTTCATCGCCGGCCGCGACTCGACCCCGATCTCGCGCTGAGCCGCACCGACCCGGCGGTGACCGACCCGGTGCGCTTTGTTACCGTGTCGCCACCGCGTGGGCGTGTGGTCCGCGCAACAGACGTCTTCGCGGACGATCGGCGGGTGCTTCGCTCGGGGTGAGCTCACCCGCCCGGTCGCCTGGGAAGACGACGGGCGGACCGTGCCCCCTGACGGCCCGGCCGGAGGCTTCACCACGACCCCCTACCAGCGGATCGGGACCGCCGGTAGGGGGTCGTGTCATGTCCGCCGGTGGATGTCGCACCGCTTCCCGCTGACCGCTACGGAATTCGCAGAAAGCCCAAAACTCCTGGTACCGGCCCCGCTCGACAGCCGGTGACCACGGTAGGTTGATTTCCGGCGAGGGAGACGCCGAACCGACCGTGGACCCCCGGGGAGGTGGGCGCGAGCATGGCCGAATGCCGGTTCCAGCTGCTCGGGCCCGTCCAGCTCTTCGCCGGTGACGTCGCCGTCCCGATCGGCGGTCCCGGCGTCCGCGGCCTGCTCGCCCTGCTCGCGCTCAAGCCCGGCAAGGTCGTCGGGCTCGACGAGATCATCGACGCCCTCTGGGGCCACGACCCGCCGGCCAGCGCGCGGACCATCGTCCACGGCAACGTCTCCCACCTGCGGCGGATCCTGCGTGACGTCGACGGCCCGAGCATCCTGACCGCCCCGCCGGGCTACCTGCTGGCGGTCGAGCCCGAGCGCGTCGACGTCCACCGGGCGCGCAGCCTGCTGGACCGCGCGTCCCTCGCCGGCCCGGAGACCGCCGCCGCGCTGCTGGCCGAAGCGCTCGCGCTCTGGCAGGGCCCGGCGCTGGGCGGCGTGCCGGACTCGCTGCGGGCGCCCGAGCTGGAGGACCTGCGCCTGGCCGTGCACGGCGCCCGCGTCGACGCCGACCTCGACCTCGGCCGGCACGCCGAGCTGATCGTCGAGCTGAGCCCGATCGTCCGCGCCGACCCGCTCGCCGAGCGGACCGCCGGCCAGCTCATGCGGGCGCTGTACCACGCCGGGCGGCGCGGGGACGCGCTCGAGCTGTACCGGACCGTCTCGCGCGCCACGCTGCGCACCCTGGGTGTCGAGCCCGGCGCCGAGCTGCGCTGGCTGCACGAGCGCGTCCTGAACGACACCCTCCCGGAGCTTTCACGTGAAAGCTCCCACCTGCGGGCCGAGCTTTCACGTGAAAGCTCGGGCGACGAGCGGGGGCAGCCGGTGTCGCAGCTGCCCGCAGCGGTGCCGAGCCTGGCCGGGCGCGCCGACGAGCTCGCCTGGCTCGACGGCCTGGTCACCCGCGCCGAAGCGGGCGAGACGACGATCGCCGTCGTCACCGGGACCGCCGGGGTCGGCAAGAGCACGCTGGTCGTGTGGTGGGCGCACCGCGTCGCGCCGCGCTTCCCGGACGGCGTGCTGTTCGCGTCGCTGCGCGGCTTCGACCCGCACCACTCGCCGCTGGAGCCGGCCGAACTGCTCACGCAGTTCCTGCTCGGCCTCGGCGTCGAGACCGCGAAGATCCCCGAGCTGCTCCACGAACGCGTCGCGCTCTACCGGTCGCTGATCGCCGGGCGGCGGATGCTCGTGCTGCTGGACGACGCCCGGGCCGCCGAGCAGGTGCGTCCGCTGCTGCCGCCGAGCGCGCGGACGATGACCGTCGTGACGAGCCGGTCGCGCCTGGACGGGCTCGCCGTGTCGAACGCGGCCAAGCAGCGCGTCCTCGGCACGCTCGCGCCCGACGACGCCGTGCGGCTCATCGAGGAGCTCGCCGGCCCGGCCGTGCTCAACCACGCGCTGGCGCGCCTGTGCGGCTACCTCCCGCTCGCCCTGCGGATCGCGGGCGCGCGGCTCTCGGCGAGCGCGCAGCGGACCGCGGAGGAGCTGGTCGACGAGCTGGGCAACGAACGCACCCGGCTGGCGGGACTGCAGGTCGAAGGCGCCGACGACGGCGTGCGCGCCGCGTTCGACGTCTCCTTCCGCGGTCTGCCGGGCGAGATCGCCGAGACGTTCCTGCAGCTGGGCGCCGTGCCCGGGGTGATGGTCGGGCCGCACCTGATGGCCGCGGCCGCGCAGATCCCGGTCGCCGAGGCCCGGCGGCGGCTGCGCGCGCTGGCCGCGCACAACCTCATCGAGGAAACCGCCCGGGACGTCTTCGTGCCGCACGACCTCGTCTGGCTCTACCTGCGCGAGCTCGCGGAACAGGAGCTGGGCGAGAAGGAACGCGACGAGGCGCTCGGCTGGACGGTCCGCTACTACCAGGCGGTGGCCGACCGCGCGCGGCGCCGGCTGGGGCACGTGGCCGACCCGCTGGACTTCACCGGCGTGCTCGCCGAGGAGGCGATGCCGCCGCTGACCGGCTTCGGCGAGGCGCAGGAGTGGTTCGCGGCCGAGTGGCCGAACCTCCTCGCGGCCCTCGACGCCGCGTACGCGGCCGGCCGCCACGACGACGTCTGGCGGCTCGCGCTCCTGGGCCACACCTACCGCGTGGTGTGCCCGTTGCTGGACGAGTGGACGCGGATGGCCGACCTGGGGGTCGCGGCCGCGGAAGCGGCGGGCGACGTCGAGGGCCAGTGCTGGCTGCGGCTCGCGCGGTGCGAGATCGCGCTGGTGTTCGAGCTGCCGGGCCACGGGTTCGCGGACGCCGAACGGGCGTCGGAACTGTCCGCGCGGGTGTCGGACCCGAGCCTGGTCACCTCGGCCGACCTGCACCTGGGACGCGCGCTGAGCCGGCGCGGCGAGCACCAGAAGGCGATCGACCGCCTGGCGAAGGCGATCGCCGAGGCCCCGGACGTCACGCTGCGCGGCCAGGCGCTCAGCAGCTGCGCGCAGGCGGAGAAGCGGGCGGGCCGGCTGGCCGAGGCGGTCGCCCACCAGCTCGCCGGGCTGGCGATCGACCGCTCGCTCGGCGACGACGACCGGGTCGTGGTGGCGCTGGACAAGCTGGCCGACCTGAGCCTGCGCGCCGGCGACCTGGAGGCGGCGGAGCGGCACGTCTGGGAGGCGATCGACCTCGCGATCAGCCGGGAGTTCGTGGCCCGCGAGGGCGCCTTGCGGCTGACGCTGGGGCGGGTGCTGCGGGCCCGGGGCGATCTCGACGGCGCGCGAGAGCAGCTCGCGTTGTCGGTGCGCATTTACGAACGGGTCCACCCGAAGCTCGTCGGAGAGGTGCGGAGCGAACTCGCCGAACTCCAGTGAGGGCTTTCCGCGACAACTCCGCGCCGGAGATCGACTTTCGTGAAGAGAGTTGCGAATGGATCACGGCCCACGGCATCCTCGTGAATCCTTAGTGGATTCTTAGTGCCCCCGGGCGGCGTCCGCGTAGGTTCGGCAGTGCCGGCTGAGCCCTAGGGGAGGGGCAGGCTGAGACGCCGGTGCCGGGCCCCTGCGGGAAAACCCCGCCGGGGCCGGGAGCCGCCAGGAGCGGCTCGTGGCGGCCCGGCCGGCCGACTTGGGGGTAGGCCGGCCGGTCGCCAGGCTCGCCTCAGCTCACGTTCGCCGTGCAGAGCGCGATCGTCGTCCCGCTGTTTTCCGCGACCTTCTTGCCGTCGACGAGAATGGCGCAGCTGATTTCGTTGGTCATGTTCGAATTGCGCGTGTCGGCGGTCAGCGTCAACAGGTACGAACCATTGTTGTAGGACGCCCCGCCCTCCCAGGCGTCGGTGCTCGCCGGCGCGTTCTCCGTGCGCTGGTCCGACAGGCTGCCGTAGCGGACGGTCGCGCCGCCGGCGGAGGTCACCTGGAACGTCACGGTGTGCTTGTCCCCGCTCGCCGCGGGCATGTGCAGCCCGGACTCGCCGCCGCTGAGGAAGGTCGAGTACAGCAGCATCCCGGCCGCCGTCAGCAGCGCGGCGATCGTGGCCACCAGCGCGGTGATCGCGAGCCCGCGGTCGCCCACGGTGCCCTTCTTGACCTGGACCAGTCCGGCGATCGCCAGCACGAGCCCGATCCCGGCCAGCGGCCACGCGACGAACTCGACGTCCGGGACGAACGTGACGACGAGGGCGGCCACGCCCAGCAGCAGGCCGACGATGGCCAGGATGTTCCGCCCGGGTTTCGCGTTGGCCTGACGACGCTCCGTGGCCGTCACCGGTGGCGCGGGCCGTCCGTGGCGCGCGGCGGTCGGCGGCGGGTACTGCGGGTCGGTCATCATGCGGGCCCCTTCGGGTGGGAGTGCGACGACGTTAACCCATAAGAGTGCCCGCGAACGAAATTGTTACATTCTGGAAAAAGTCATTGTCCCACCATTTCGCGCGAAGTACCGGTATTTCCTGACATCTCGCGCAGGGTGTGGCCAGGTGATCAATGGGGAGAATATCGGGGTTCCCACTGTTTTCGTGGCCGGACGGCCTACGACGACCGTCGGTTCCGGTGTTCAAGACGAAAGTCGCAACCTGGACTTTTCAGTCGAAAAGGCTCACTTCGGGGGTGATTTCGAGGAGCTCGAAAACGGGCCGGCCGCGCCGCCCGTCGATCGTCGTCGTGCGCACGACGCGCAGCCGGGCGGTCACCGGGCGGTCGAGGTTCTCCTTGATCTGGTCGAGCAGGTCCGGCGCCACCGCGCCCTGGATCGTCCCGCCCGGCTCGCGGTCGAGGTAGAAAATTCGGCGCCGCGTGCGGACGCCGTCGAGCCGGCCGCGCACGGTCTCGTAGCCGACCGCCTCGCGCGACTCCCGGAGGCTGCCCTGCAGGATCCGCGCCTGCTCGGTGGTCATGCTGCGGGTGACCTGCTCGCCCGCCGTCGGCGTCAGCGCCATCCCGATGCCGGCGTTCTTCGCGACGGCGTTCACGATGTCGCTCACGGCGTTGCGGACCGTGTCGCGCTGCAGCAGCACGGCGTCGAGCGCGCCGTCGTCCGAGCCGTTGGCGGGCAGGAAGTCGCAGAGCTCCTTGACGGCGCGTTCGGACAGCGTCTCGATGCCGTCGACGATCAGCGCGTCTTCGGCCACCGGTTCCGGGAAGCCGAAGAAGATCGCGTTGCCCGCCTGGCCGCGCTGGATCAGCGGCGCCTTGTCGCGGTCGGCCTGCTGGACCTGGGTGACCTCGCCGGAGGGGTTCCGGATGATGTGCCCGATCTTGGCCGTCGCGTCCTGCAGCGCGCGGCTGATGTCGGAGAAGGTGTAGGCGTCGATGGTCTGCTCGCCGATCACCGAGACGTGCAGCAGCGGCGACCGGGACGTCCGCTCGAACTTGGCGTTCGCGGCCATCGCCGAGGCGCGCGCCAGGTCGTCGAGCCACGTGCCGCCCGGGATCTCGTCGGCGATGCGCCGGAACTCGTTCCTCACCAGATCATCTCCGGGTAGCCCCTGCCGCCTTCGGCCCAGACCTCGGCCCAGACGTCCTCGTCGCCGGGACGGCAGAGGAAGCCGTCCAGCATGCCCCCGACCGGTTGCACCTGATCCAGGTACATCGCCGGCTGCCCGACGATCACGCCGCGCAGGGTGAGCAGGCCGTACAGCGCCGACCGGCCGGCGTCGTCGAGCCGCTTCAGGGCGCCCCACTCGTCCGGGATGAGGACGACGTCGAGGCTCTGCGGCGGGTGCGCGCCGCGCGTGATGAGCTCGCCGCCGATCCAGGCCCGGCCGGACGGCATGATCCGCCGGGCCACGCCGAGGTAGCTGTTGAGGGCGCTGAAGAGGATCTCGCGCTCGTTCTGGTGCGGGGCGTCGAAGACCAGGCGTTCGTAGACGTCGGCGAGGTCGCAGGCGTGGCGGCCCGGCGGCAGAACCAGCTGGGGCGTCCAATGGGGGAGCGCCACGCCACCCCCTTCTCAGCCCTCGCTCACAGTGCGTAGCCGAACTTACCAGGATGGGTGTCAGCCACCGCGCCCAGGCTGCTGCGGCCACTGCGGGGTGGCCTCTTCGGACTCGGGCCAGGCGGGTTCTTCCTCGGTCGGCCAGTCTTCGGCCTGCGCCCCGCGCTGCGGCGGCAGCGGCAGGTGGCCCTCGCGGTGGCCGACGGGCTCGGGCTCGTCGTCCTCGTGGACGTCGTGGGGCCGTTCGGTGCCGGGCTGCATCCACGCGGCGGGGATGAACTGGGTCTGCTCGGCGGGCTCTTCGTAGTGGTCCTCGACCACCGGGACGGGGTCGGTCTCGGGGTGCGGTTTCGGGCGCTGGGCGGTGCGCAGGACGAGCCACGAGGTGAGCGCGCCGAGGGCGAAGGCGACGATCAGCCACAGCCAGATCTGCCCGAACAGCCACACCATCTGCTCACTCACCCCTTCAAACGACGGTGATTTCGACGCGCCGGTCTTCTTCGCCGCCCGCCGGGCGTGTGTCGCCCAGCCCGCGGTAGGTCACGCGCTTGGTCGTCAGCCCGTTGGTGGTGAGGATCCGCGTGACGGCCCTGGCGCGGTCCCGGGAGAGCTTGAGGGCGCCGCTCGCACTGCCGGTCCCGCGGGCGGCGTGCCCGGTGACGCGGTACCGGAAGGTGTCGGGCGACTTGGCGAGCGCGACGGCGACGGCCCGGGCGGCTTGTTCGCCATCGGGGGTGAGCCGGGCGCTGTCGGGTTCGAAGGTGATCGGCGCTTCGGCGAGCATGCGGTCGATCTCGGCTTGGACGCCGGCCTTGTCGGTGGGCGGCGGCGGAGCGGTGGCGCTGGTGGTGGGCGGCGCGGTGGTGGTCGGAGCCGGCGCGCTGGTGGGCGGCGGCGTGCTCGTGCTCGGGGCCACCGGGACGACGTCGCCTTGGAGCTGGGCGGCCCGCACGCCATCGACGTTCTGGACGACTTCGAGGGCCCGCAGGGCTTGGTCGGGCGGGAAGCCGCTGAGGGTGGCGTCGCGGCCGTCGAAGGTAACGGAGCCTTTTCCGAGGCCGGCTTGCGTCAGGGCAGCTTGGGCGTCGGCGGTGAGGTCACGCTGGATGTTCCCGGCTTGGGCCCAGGTGACGACCCCCGCCAGCAAGGCGGTGACCAGCACCGCGATCGGGACCACGAGGATCCAGCGACGACCACCGGACATAAGGGGACTGTAAGCCGGGTGGGGCGGGTTGGCGACCCGGGGAAGGGTGGTCTTCCACAAGTTGTCCCCAGGCAAGTCGACATGTGGACAACTCGGGGCGCGGTGATCGGTTGAGCACGGTGTGTCGGGAGGGGCCGATAGAATGGACTCGGGGACGCCCCCCTGGGCGCGGCGGGGAATGTCTGTGGGGCGCCGAGATCCCCCGCAGTGGCCTCGCCAGGTCCTGAATGAGTCATTCAGGACCTCCGACGACCTGAATGACTCATTCAAGACACGCGAGGCAGCAGCCGCGAACCCGGGCATCGAGCCGAGCGGCACCGGCCAGAACGCGCGAAGGTCATTGGGCCGAGCAACACCCGGCCAAGAACGCTGAAGGCCGCCACCGGAGCCCCCGGCAGCGACCAAGAACGTGCGAAGGCCGCCACCGACCCCCGCCGGCAGCGGCCCCGCGAACGAAAGACCCCCTCAGCTGGCCTGCTGCCGAGCCTGAGCGTTGTCCGGAACCTCAAGCACATCCAACGGCAAGAGCGGCGCCAGCTGCGGCCGCTTCGGCGACAACCCATCCCCCATCGACTGCCCCCGCAGCTGCCGCCGGATCCAAGGCAGCAGATGCACCTTCGTCCACGTCAAATCCGACCGCCGCGAGTCGATCCACCGGTACGGCGCCGCCTCCAAAGGCCACGGCTCGCGCCAGTCGCCCTCGAGGGGGATCCCCAGCACCTCCGCCGACTTCATCGCGATCCGGCGGTGGGCCTCCGGTGAGAAGTGCAGCCGGTCGTCGCTCCACGCTCGGCGGTCGTGCAGTGGCCCCATCGTCCACAGGTCCACCATGCGGGCTCCGTGGCGCTCCGCGATCGCCCACAAGTGGGTGTTGTAGATCGCCACCTTGCCGCGCAAGACCGACATCACGGACAAAACCTTCGTGTCCGGGCCGTTGAAGATCAGCACCGGGATGCCCGCCGCGCGCAGCTTCGCCACGCCTTCCTCGAAGCGGGCGGCCACCGCGTCCACGTCCGCCCCCGGGACGATGATGTCGTTGCCGCCCGCGCAGAGCGTGACCAGGTCGGGCTTCAGCTCCAACGCGATCGGGAGCTGCTCGTCCATGATCTCGTCGAGCATCTTGCCGCGCAGGGACAGGTTCGCGTACCGGAAGTCGGGCCGCCCGGCCGCCAGGATCTCCGCGAGCCGGTCGGCCCAGCCGCGGAACGAGCCGTCCGGGAGCTCGTCGTTGAGCCCTTCGGTGAAGCTGTCCCCGATCGCCACATAGCTGTCGAATCCGTACACGTTGGGTCCCCTTCCCGTCCTGCGACCGACTCCCCGACATGTAGTTGTACACCCCAACTAACCATCGGGACCCCCTGCCCGCGTTCAGCCTGTGGTAACAGTGTCTTATCTTGTCGGTCTTCTCCGCCTCTCTATTACGTAGTCTTCACCTTCCGCATGCCGTGAGACAGCACACTCGGAGGCCATTACCCCGCCCGGTGTGGCGAAGATCTCCCTGCTTGGAGCCTTCGCGACGCGATCCGGCACGCTGGAGGAGTGTCCGCAGAACCCCGTGAGTCGCTCGCGCAGATCCTCGGCGGCCGCCGAGGTGCGCTCGACGCCAGCATGCCGCCCGTCGGCTTCGTCGCCGGCTGGCTCGCGGCCGGGCAGTCCATCGCCTGGGGTGCCGGTGCCGCCGTCGTGGTCGCCGTCGCGCTCGGTGCCTACCGGGTCGCGCGCGGCGGGAAGGTGCGGGCGCTGGTCGTCAGCCTCGCCGCCGTCATCGCGGCCGCGCTGATCGCCCTGCACACCGGCCGCGCCCAGGACTTCTTCCTGCTGCAGCTGATGTCCAATGTGGCCAGCGCGCTGCTCTGGGCGGCCAGCATCGTCGTCCGCTGGCCGCTGCTCGGCGTCGTCGTGGGCCTGGTGCTCGGCCAGAAGACGCGCTGGCGCCACGACCCCGTGCTGCTGAAGGCGTACTCGCGCGCCAGCTGGGTGTGGGTGTTCGGCCAGTACACGCTGCGCGTGGTCGTCTACGGCCTGCTGTGGTGGTCCGGCCAGGTGATCGCGCTCGGCGTGGCCCGCACGGTGCTGTCGTGGCCCCTGGTCGCGCTGACCGTCGCGGTGAGCGGCTGGGTGCTCTACCGGGCCCTGCCGCCGGAGCACCCGGGGCTGCGCTTGGCCCCCGAAACCGGCGGGGAAGACGTACCCCGGACATAAGGCGGCCCCCGGCGAGGGGGGAGGGTCCGGGGGCCACTGCCTACGTTACCCGGAAAACCCGGGTTCAGTCGACGTTTTGACGTGTTCCTGGCAAGGGAATTGCCCGGTCTGGGGAAATACTGGTCTAACCACCCCTTCGCCGAACGCGTCCACGGCGGCGAGCCAGGCCGCCCCGAGCACCCCGTCGGAGCTGGTCAGCACCTCGAGCCCGGACAGACCACGGCGCACGAGGCCGCCGATCGGGCTTTGTCCGGTGAGCACCGAACCCACGAGCACGACCGGTGTCGACTCGCCGGGCTCGCGCGCGGCGAGCGTGTTGGCGACGAGGAGTTCGGCCGCACGGGTGACGATCGCGCGCGCGGCGGGCTCGCCCGCGTCGTGCGCCGCGCTCACCAACGGGGCGAACCGGGCGAGCCGGACCGGTGCCTCGGCGTTGGCCGCCGTGATCAACGCGCGGGACGCGGCGAGCCGCTCGGCGTCCGTCCGGACGTCCAAACCGGACGGTCCGAGCGCGGCGGCGAGCACCGCCGAAGGCAGCCCGTCGAGGGGCAACCCGCGGCCGAGAGCCTCCAAAGTGGATCGGACGGCTTCGCGGCCGAGCCAGAACGCCGACCCTTCGTCACCGAGCAGCCAGCCGTAGCCGCCCGCGGTGCCGGCCAGCCGCCGCTTGCGGATCCGGCCCGCGATGGAACCGGTGCCGGCGACGAGCACCGTGCCGTCCGGCGCCGAAGTCGCGGACGCGTACGCCACTTCCGCGTCGGCGACCACTCGGACGTTCGTGAGCCCGATTCGCGTCCAGGCCGCGTCGAACACCGCCGCCACGCGCACGTCGCTGAGCTTGCTGACACCCGCCATGCCGACGACGCAGGCGCGCACGTCGCCGGGGTCGCGGGAGCCCAGCGCCGCGGTGATCGCGTCGGCGATCCGGCCCGCGGCGACGTCGGGCGCGTGCGAATTGGGGTTGGCGCCGTCGCCGCGGCCGGTGCCCAGCACCGCGCCGGCGGCGTCGACCAGTGCGGCCCTGGTCGACGTTCCGCCGGCGTCGACGCCGATCGCGAAGCTCACCTCGTCTTGGTCACCTTCAGCAGGCCGCGCGGGCTGTCCGGGTCGCCGCCGCGGGCGAGCGACAGGCCGAGCGCGATCCGCTGGATCGGCAGGATCTCCAGGATCGGCGCGAGCTCTTCGACCGTCGGCGCGACGTCGATGCGCAGCGCCGCCGGCACCTGGGACGCGGCCGAGCCGACCGCGAGCACGTCCGCGCCGCGCTTGCCGACGGCGTCGAGGACCTCGTGCATGGCCTGCCCGCCCTGACCCCGGCTGGTCACCGCGAGGACGGCGGTCTCGCCGTCGACCGCCGCGACCGGGCCGTGCAGCAGGTCCGCGCCGCTGTACGCGCGGGCGGCGAGGTAGCTGGTCTCCGCGAGCTTGAGCGAGCCTTCGAGCGCGGTGGCGTAGGAGTAGCCGCGGCCGGTGGTGAGGACGCGGTCCACGAAGCGGTACCGGTCGACCGCGCGCTGGACGCCCTCGGCGGCGCCGTCCAGGGTTTGGCTCGCCAGCTCGCCGATCTTCTCGGCGTCGGCCGCCTTGCCGCCGCGGACGGCGTCGATGAGCAGGTAGAGCGCCATCAGCGTCGCCGAGTACGTCTTGGTCGCGGCGACGGCCTTCTCGACGCCGGCGCCGATGTCGACGCCGAGTTCGGACGCCGCCCGCAGCGGCGACTCGGGCGTGTTGGTGACGGACACCGTCAGCGCGCCCTGGCGCCGCGCCGACTCGGTGACCTCGATCAGGTCGGGCGAACCACCGCTCTGGCTGACCGTGACGAACAGCACGTCCCGCAGATCGGGCCGCGCGCCGTACAGCGTCGCCGTGGACGGGGAGACAAGACCAGCCGGAAGGCCGAGCAGTACCTCGATCAGGTACTTCGCATACAACGCTGCGTGGTCACTCGATCCACGCGCGGCGAGCAAAGCGAAGCGCGGCGGCCTCTGTGAGATCTTTTCCGCCACCTCCGCGATTTCCGCCTGACGCTCCACCAGTCCCGCCAGGACCTCCGGCTGCTGGGCGATCTCCGCGGCCATGTGCTCGCCGGGCCGTTGTTCGGTCATCATTTTCCTCTCCACCTCCGGCATTATGTACCGGACTCAGGCGGCGTCGGTCAGGTCTAGACCAATGTTAGTGGGGCGGCGCGTTTGGGGAAAAGGGTACGTTTCTTACGGGGACGTGGCGTGCGATGAGGGAAGACATAGGGAGTCGGGCATGTTGGAGACCACCACCACGGGCGAGGCGAGCGCCGTCGCCGGGATGCGCGGGCAGCGCGAGCCCAAGTACTGGGCGCTGAAGCAGCACCTCCTCGACCTCCTGGACGTGCTGCCGCCCGGGTCGCCGATCCCGACCGAACGCGCGCTCGCCGGGGAGTTCACGGTCTCCCGCACCACCGTGCGCCAGGCGCTGGCCGACCTCACCGCCGAAGGCCGCCTGCACCGCGTGCAGGGCAAGGGCACCTTCGCGGCCGAGCCGAAGCTCGCGCAGCGGCTGCAGTTGTCGTCCTACACCGAGGACATGCGCCGGCAGGGCCTGAAGCCGTCGTCGAAGCTGCTCGAACTCGAGGAGCTGCCGGCCGAGGGCGACCTCGCGAAACTGCTCGGAATCCGTACTGGTGCGAAAATTCTTCGCCTTCGACGGCTTCGACTGGCGGACTCGCAGCCGATGGCCCTGGAAACTTCGCACCTGCCCGCCGGCCGATTCCGCGGGCTGCGCAAGCACGTCTCGGCGGGCGGTTCGTTGTACGCCGTTCTACGCGAGCACTACGGCGTCGAACTCGAACGCGCCGAGGAGTCGATCGAGACCTCGCTCGCCGGGCCGGAAGAGGCGGAGATGCTCGGCGCCGACGTCGGCATGCCGGTGCTGCGGCTGACCCGGCACTCGTTCGCCACGGACGGCAAGCCCGTCGAGTACGCCCGCTCGGTCTACCGCGGCGACCGCTACAAGTTCGTCACTACGCTGATGCCGTGACCGCCACGGAAGACACCGGGATCAGGTGGGGCACCCACGCCGCGCGCGGCGTGCTGGCCACCACCATCCTCGGTTCGGGCATGGCGATGCTCGACGGCACCATCGTCAACGTCGCCCTGCCCCGCATCGGCGCCGAGCTGAACGCCTCCGTCGCCGGCCTCCAGTGGATCCTCGACGGCTACATGCTGGCGCTCGCCGCGCTCATCCTGGTCGCCGGCTCGCTCGGCGACCGGTACGGCCGGCGCCGCATGTACCTGATCGGCGTCGTCTGGTTCGGCGTCGCCTCCGGGCTGTGCGCCGCCGCCGTGTCCACCGAGATGCTGGTCGCGATGCGGATCCTGCAGGGCGTCGGCGGCGCGCTGCTGACGCCCGGGTCGCTCGCCATCCTCCAGTCGTCCTTCGCGCACGACGCCCGCGCCCGCGCGATCGGCGCCTGGTCCGGCCTCGGCGGCATCGCCGCGGCCGCCGGCCCGCTGCTCGGCGGCTTCCTCGTCCAGGTCTGGTCGTGGCGCCTGGCGTTCATGATCAACGTGCCGATCGCCATCGTCGTCGTGCTGATGGCCCGCAAGTTCGTCCCCGAGTCGCGCGACCCGGACGCGACCGGGCGCCCGGACTTCGGCGCCGCGGCCCTCGGCGCGATCGGCCTCGCCGGCGTCACCGGCGCGCTGGTGGAGGCGCCCGGGCGAGGCATCGGCGACCCGATCGTGCTGGTCGCGGGCCTGCTGGGGATCGCCGGGCTGACCGCGTTCGTCGTCGTCCAGCACCGCGCGCGCGAGCCGCTGGTGCCACCGTCGCTGTTCCGCGACCGCACGTTCACCCTGGCCAACGCGCTGACGTTCGCCATGTACGCGGCGCTCGGCGGCGTGATGATGCTGCTGGTCATGCAGCTGCAGGTGTCGCTGCACTACTCGCCGACCGCGGCCGGCCTGGCCGGGCTGCCGCTCACGGTGGTCATGCTGCTGCTGTCGGGCCGCTCGGGGGCGCTGGCCCAGCGCATCGGACCGCGGACGCAGCTGGTCGTCGGGCCGATCGTCGTCGGCGTCGGGATGCTGCTGATGCTGCGCATCGCACCCGGCGCGTCCTATCTCGGCGCGGTGCTGCCCGCGGTCGTGGTGTTCGGCCTGGGCCTGGCGACGGTGGTGGCCCCGGTGACCGCGACGGTGCTCGCGGCGGCGCCGGACCGCTACGCCGGGGTCGCGTCGGGAGTCAACAACGCGATCGCGCGGTCGGGCGGGCTCTTGGCGGTGGCGGTGCTGCCGGCGGCGGCCGGGTTGACGGGCGAGGCGTACGCGGACCCGGTGGCGCTCACGGCGGGCTGGCGGACGGCGCTGGTCATCTGCGCGGCGCTGGCGATCGCGGGCGGGCTGATCGCGCTGGGCATCCACAACGGCGTGCTCGAGCCCCCGACACCGGCCGCACCCTCGGACGACGAGTGCCCCCACCTGGGCGAGTGCTACCACTGCGGAGTCGAGGGCCCGCCGACGCACGTCCGCGGCGGCGGGACCCCGGTCGCCGGCTCCTAGGCCCAAGCGCCCCAATGAGGTTTTCTCAGTAGCGCCCCTGGTGTTCGTGGTGGGTCAGGACGAGGGCTGCTTGGACGATCGCGCCGATGCGTTTCGGGCAGAGGCTGATGCGGTGCAGGGCTGACCAGCGGGTTTTGAGGATGGCCATAGCGCGTTCGCCGAGGGCCCGTGCCCGGGATTGCAGCAGGTTGTAGACCCGTTGCCGGGGGCCGAGAAGCGGTTGACCTGCGGTTTTCTTGACCGGTGTGCGGATGCCGATGCCGGCTGCGTGGTAGGCCTTGTCGGCCAGGGTCGGCAGGCCTGCGGCTGCGGCGGCGGTCAACGCGCCGGTGATGCCCAGGTCGCGGGCGGCGGAGAGATCGTTGCGGGAGCCGGGCAGCACTGGGGAGACCCAGAGCGGGAACCCGTCGGCGGTGGCCAGGAACTGGATGTTCCCGCCGAAGCTGCGGTGTTTGCCGGAGTACCACAGATGCACCGTGGCTCCCCGGTTCGTGCCTTTGGTTTTGATCGTGGTGGCCGCGACCCGGTCGCAGGGGATGAGGGTGCCGTCGAGGATGACGTGGGTGTCGCCGGCGGCCCGGCGGTCGGTGAGGACCTGCTGCAGGTCGGGGGCGCAGGCGGCGAGGGCGGTGATGGCTTCGTGCAGGTAGCGGTAGGTGGTGGCGATGCTGATGTGGTGGTCGCCGGCGAGGCGGTGGAGGGG
>NZ_FNUJ01000009.1 GCF_900107925.1 Amycolatopsis pretoriensis
GCCGAGCCGAGCCGAGCCGAGCCGAGCCGAGCCGAGCCGAGCCGAGCCGAGCCGAGCCGAGCCGAGCCGAGCCGAGCCGAGCGTCACAGCTCGACCGTCAACCCTTCCTCTGCCACCAGCACCTCGCCGCCGAACTCCGCGCGCGCCTCCGCCGCCGCGGCTGCCCGGTCGGTGCCCGCCCAGAAGTGCGTCAGCATCAACCTGCGCGCTCCGGCCGCGGCCGCCCACTCGCCCGCCTCCGCGGCCGTCATCAAGTACCGCGGCTCGTCCCCGGAAGGCGGCGTCCGGTAAGTCGCGTCGCAAATGAGCAGGTCCGCGTCGCGCCCCAGCTCGGCCAACACCGGCGAAGGTCCCGTGTCACCCGTGTACGCCACGGTCAACCCGGGCGCGGCCAGCCGCACGCCGAAGTTCGGCACGTGGTGCGGCAACGCGAACGTCGTCAACCGGAACGGCCCGACCGAAGCAGCCGACGCCAAGTCGCGCACGTCGAACACCTCCGTCGGGTGCGGGCGCGGCTCCATCGCCGCGAGCCTGCCGACCGTGCCGGGCGTGCAGAACAGCGGCAACCGCGGACCGTCGCCGTAAAACGAGGCCCGCCCGAGCGCGCTCACGTCCGCGCAGTGGTCCGGGTGCTCGTGCGTCACCACCACCGCGTCCGGCAACCCGTGGCCGAACAGGCGCGAGGCCGCGCCGTACCCGAGGTCCAACACGACGCGGAATCCGTTGTGCGACAACAGGAACCCCGCGCACGCCCGCCCGGCTTCGGGGAACGCGCCGCAGCTGCCGAGCACCGTCAGCTCACCCATGCCCGGCAGTCTGGCAGAGCCGACCGGTAGCGTGCGGGACGTGCTGACCGTCTCCACCGTGAACGTCAACGGACTCCGTGCCGCCGCCAAGAAGGGCTTCGTCGAGTGGCTCGCCACCACGAAGGCCGACGTCGTCGCCTGCCAGGAGGTGCGCGCCGAGGCGAGCCAGCTCCCCGCGAGCGTCGTCGAGCCCGAAGGCTGGTTCTCGGTGCACGCCCCCTCGGCCGTCAAGGGGCGCAACGGCGTCGCCGTCTACAGCCGAGAAGAGCCCGCGGAAGTCCGGATCGGCTTCGGCGAACCCGAGTTCGAAGACAGCGGCCGCTACCTCGAAGTCCACTTCGCGAAGGTCGTCGTCGCCAGCCTCTACCTCCCCAGCGGCGACGTCGGCACCGAACGCCAGGACGAAAAGGAACGCTTCATGGCCGCGTTCCTGCCCTACCTCGTCGAGCTCCGCGCGAAGGCCGCCGCGGCCGGGCGCGAGGTCGTCGTCATGGGGGACTGGAACATCGCCTACGACACCGTCGACCTCAAGAACTGGCGCGGCAACCGCAAGAACTCGGGCTTCCTCCCCGAAGAACGCGCCTGGCTCGGCCGCGTCTACACCGAAGCCGGCTACACCGACGTCCAGCGCCGCCTCGACCCCGAAGGCCCCGGCCCCTACACCTGGTGGTCCTACCGCGGCCAGGCCTTCGACAACGACTCCGGCTGGCGCATCGACTGCCAGCTCGCGACCCCGGGCCTCGCCGAGAAGGTCGTGGACGTCGTCGTCGAGCGCGCCGCGTCCTACGACCAGCGCTGGTCCGACCACGCGCCGGTCACCGCCACCTACGACATCTAGGCCGCGCGGGCCGCGCGCCAGGTCGCGCTGTCCACGAAGTGGTTGTCGAACCGGTCCTGCGACGCCAGGATCTCCGCCGGCGACGCCTCGCCCCGCCGGATCCGGTCGATCATCCGGAAGTACTCGAAGCGCTCGACGCCGGGCGTGAACACGATCAGCACGTCCGCGCCCGACCGCATCGTCGCCCCGAACGCGTGATTCGTGTGCGGCGGCACGAACAGCATGTCACCCGTCCGGACCGTCACGACCTCGTCGCCGTTCAGGACTTCGAGTTCGCCGTCCAGCATGAAGAACATCTCGGCCGACGAGGTGTGGAAGTGCGGCGTCGCGCCGTCGCGACCGCGGCCCAGGGACGCGCGGTTCGTGCTCAGGTGCCCGCCGGTCTGGTCGACGTCGGCGAGCAGGGTCATCGTGTCAGGGGTCGAGCCGAGCTGCTCGGCTTCGTCGTGGCGTACCAGCAGTGTCGTCATGCCAATGATGGTTCCACGCCTGATAGTTCGTTGTCAAACTATCTGGCGACGAATAGTGCTGGCGTCGAATAGAGTGGGCGGCGTGACTGACGAAGACGCCGTCGACGCCGTCGTGTCGGCGTGGCACCGCGAACGCCCCGACCTCGACCTGGCCGCCATCGGCGTCGCCGGCCGGATGGGGCGGCTCGCGCTCGTGCTGGGCCCGGCGCAGGAGCGGGTGTTCGGCAAGTTCGGCCTGCAGCGCGGGGAGTTCGACGTCCTGGCCGCGCTCCGCCGCTCGGGGCGGCCGTACACGCTGATCCCGTCGGAGCTGTCGGCGACGCTGATGATGTCCCGCGCCGGCATGACGAGCCGCCTCGACCGGCTGGAGAAGGCCGGGTTCGTCGAGCGCGCGCTGGACCCGAACGACCGCCGCAGCTTCCGCATCCGCTTGACGGCCAGTGGTTTCGACGCCGTCGACGCCGCGATGACCGAGCACACCGCGAACGTCTCCGAGCTGCTGTCCGGACTGTCCGAAAAGGAACTGGGCCTGCTCGACGACGTCCTGCGCAAGCTGCTCGGCTACCTCGATCCCCAAGCCTGACCACGAAGAAGGGCCTCCCCGAGTGGCCGGGGAGGCCCTTCTCGCCGCGCCCGGCTCAGCAGGAGAGGTTGCCTCCCGTCGGGACCCCGAGGATCCCGGTGATCTGCGTGTACTTGTCGATCCGGCTCTGGACCTGGGCGGGGTTGCCGCCGTTGCACTCGATCGAGCCGTTGATGCTCCGGATGGTCTCGCCGAAGCCGCGCTGGTTGACCATCGCGTCGTGCGGCGTCATCGTGCCCGGGCCGGTCTGGGTGTTCCAGTACCAGAGCCCGGTCTTCCACGCGACGGCCGCGTTCTGCTCGACCTGGTAGGGGTTGCCGAGCAGGTCGATGCCGAGGGCGTCGCCGGCGGCCTTGTAGTTGAAGTTCCAGCTCAGCTGGATCGGGCCGCGGCCGTAGTAGGCGGCCTGGCCGGCCGGGCAGCCGTAGGGCTGGCTCGCGTCGCAGTAGTGCGGGTAGTTCGCGGTGTTCTGCTCGACGACGTAGACGAGGCCGCCGGTCTCGTGGTTGACGTTCGCGAGGAACGCGGCGGCTTCCTGCTTCTTGACGGTGTCGTCGCCGGTGTTCGCGAAGCCGGGGTACGCCGACAACGCGTCGGTCAGGCCGCTGTAGGTGTAGAAGCTGTTGCGGTTGGGGAAGATCTGGTTGAACTGGGCCTCGCTCACGACGAACGAGGCGTCCACCGCCGCGGACGCGGTGGTGGCCGGCAGCACGACGGCGGCGCTCGCCGCGGCGAGCGCGCTCACCGCCACTCCGGCGCGCTTCAGGAACCGGGCAATCGACATTCGGGACTCCTCTTGATCACGCCGGTCGTGCGCGGTCCGACCGAGCCGAATGGGCTACTCCAAGAGGTATAGACCAATCACTATCGAGTGAAAAGTTTTCCGAATAAGTCGCCGCGATCGGACCAGTCCTGGCTGCGACGAATGGCAGAGCGTGAGCCGAATTTGCGATGAACGGGTGACAAACGACCGGACACGGATAGGTCACTCTCTACTTTGGGTATGAGCGTTCCGTCTTCCGCAACACCCGCTTGGGCGGTTGGAGTGAACCGTGGGGGTGGCCGGACCGTGTTCTCGGTTGGGGGCTAGTCTCGGCCCCCGAGTCGATCAGGACGGCAGGTCTTGACACGCTCGGTAGTTTTTTGACCAGTAGCACGCAGCATCTCACTCGGATGGGTGAGAGCGTTCGCTCGTCACTCGCGGGAGGCACTCCGGTGCGCAACCCAGGTCAAAGCCTGATGCGATCCACGCTGCGCGGCTTCCGCGCGGCCGCGGTGGTCGCGCTCGTCCCGGCGGCGTTGGTGCTGGCCGGCGGCGGCAGCGCGGTCGCCGACGTGACGACCGCGCAGGCCGACACGAACGCGGAGAGCTTCGGCGTGCTGGGCCCGGTCGGCCTGGTCGCGGTGGCGCTCGGCATCGTCGGGATGACGCTGGGGGTGCTGCGCCAGCGCCGCAAGGCCCGCGTGGCCGAGGCGGCACCGGCGGTCCCCGAGACGCCCGGCCCGGTCACGGCGATGGCCGAAGCGGTGCTCGGCGAGCCGGACGCCACGCCGACCCGCCCGTTCCTGACGCAGAACCCGCACGCCTGAGCTGATCCGCCGCCGGTGGCGGTTGTTGCCGCCGCGACTCGCCGACTCACCTCCGATGCGCCGCAGGTGAAGCCCGCCCGCGCTGGTCATGACCCAGTGCCCCGCAGACCTGCCCTTCACTCCGCACTACCCGCCACCTGAACCGCGGCCAACCGCGCGCTGGGCCGCTCGCGGCGATCCGGCCCGGTTTCGGCGCCTCCGCCGGGGCCGTGTGCCGCGTTCCAGCGAGCCCCGCGCGCTCGGCTCGGCCACTTCACCCTCCCTCGGCCTGGAAGAATCCCCAGCTCCAACCCCCTCCACGCCCGCCACCCGGCCCGGCCTGGAAGAATCGTGCCGTGTCCGAAGAGCAGACCGTCGCCGCTGAACGTCGTCCGCGGGTCCTTTCCGGGATCCAGCCCACCGCCGACTCGTTCCACCTCGGCAACTACCTCGGTGCGCTGCGCCAGTGGGTGCGGCTGCAGGACACCCACGAGCCCTTCTACTGCGTCGTCGACCTGCACGCCATCACCGTCGAGCAGGACCCGAAGGTGCTTCGCCAGCGCACCCGCGTCTCGGCCGCTCAGCTGCTCGCCATCGGCATCGATCCCGAGCGCAGCGCCCTCTTCGTGCAGAGCCACGTCCCCGAGCACGCCCAGCTGAGCTGGGTCCTCGAATGCCAGACCGGCTTCGGCGAGGCCGGCCGGATGACGCAGTTCAAGGACAAGTCGGCCAAACAGGGCTCCGACCGCTCCAGCGTCGGCCTCTTCACCTACCCGATCCTGCAGGCCGCGGACATCCTGCTCTACCGCGCGGACGCCGTCCCGGTCGGCGAGGACCAGCGCCAGCACCTGGAGCTCACGCGCGACCTCGCGCAGCGCTTCAACAACCGGCTGGGCAAGACGTTCGTCGTGCCCGAGCCGTACATCATCAAGGACACGGCGAAGATCTACGACCTGCAGGAACCGACGGCCAAGATGAGCAAGTCGGCCTCCAGCGCCAACGGCATCGTCGAGCTGCTCGAAGACCCGAAGCGCTCGGCGAAGAAGATCCGCTCGGCCGTCACCGACACCGGCCGCGAGGTCAAGTTCGACGCGGAGAACAAGGCCGGCGTCTCGAACCTGCTGACCATCTACTCGGCCCTCACCGAGCGCACGATCCCGGACCTCGAAGCGGCGTACGAGGGCAAGGGCTACGGCGACCTCAAGAAGGACCTCGGCGAGGTGTTCGTCGAGTGGGTCACGCCGATCCAGGACCGCGCCAAGTCCTATTTGGACGACGTCGCCGAGCTGGACAAGATCCTCGCCGCCGGTGCCGAACGCGCCCGCGAGGTGGCGTCGAAGACGCTGGCCAAGACGTACCAGCGGATCGGTTTCCTGCCGCCGGTGCGGTGAAGCTGGTCCTGCTGAACGGCCCGCCGGGCAGCGGCAAGTCGACGCTCGCCCGCCGCTACGCCGACGCCCACCCACCGGCGCTAGCCCTGGACGTCGACCGCGTCCGGGCGATGATCGGCGGTTGGCGGGCGTCACCGGGTGAAGCGGGGTTGCTGGCCCGGGAGATCGCGCTGGCGGCGGCGCGCACGCACCTCTCGGCGGGGCACGACGTCGTGGTGCCGCAGCTCCTCGGCCGGCCGGGCTTCGCCGAGCGGCTGGAAGCCCTGGCTGGCGAGACGGGCGCGAGCTTCCACGAGATCGTGCTGCTGCCGGGGTTCGAGGAGACCCGCCGGCGCTTGGCCGGACGCGGAGAATCGGAAGTCGAGACGGCGCGACCGCTCACCGAGGAAGACCTGGCCACGATGTACGACCGCGTCGCCGAGTACGCGGCAACGCGGCCCCGGGCGGCGATCCTTGGCGGGGAGACCACGTACCAGGACTTCCTCGCTGCCCTGACCTGAGCCGAGTGCGACCACCAGCCGACCGAGAGCGGCCCCCGCCCTTCCGGCGGTTTCTAACGGTCATTGCAACACTGCTGCTGGCTGTGGTTGGTGTTGAGTAACTGTGTCATGCGTTCGGCTGGGCTGTCCCAGCCAAGGGTCATTCTCGGGCGGTCGTTGAGCTCGACGGCAACCATGTCCAGGTGCTCGGCGGTGTGCACCGTGAGGTCGGTGCCTTTGGGGAAGTACTGACGCAGCAGGCCGTTGGTGTTCTCGTTGGAGCCGCGTTGCCAGGGGGCGTGTGGGTCGCAGAAGCAGATCGGCATGGTCGCGGCCGCGGTGAACTGGGCGTGCAGGTGCATCTCACTGCCTTGGTCCCAGGTCAGCGACCGCCGCAGCTGCTCGGGCAGAGTCTGGATCTTGGTTATGAGGGCGTCGCGGACCAGACTCGGCATGTAGCCCTCGGGCAGGTGCAGAAGCATCACATACCGGGTGTTGCTGCGCCCGCCGGCCCGGGTCACCCCAGGCACGGTCTCGATCCCGTCTAGGCATGAGCAACTCCTGAACACTCAGGTGCTGCAACCACCCCTAGAAACCACCTCCCTTGGGGGGCGTCCCCGGCTCCAGTCTATCGGCGCCCACCGACGGTTCGGGGTTTCGCGGCGCTGAGTGAGCCGGTTGTCCACAACTGCCGACCGCTGTGGACAACCGGCAGGCCCGGAGCCGAGGGCCGCTGGTTGTCGATGCCGGGGGCGAAAGCCGCGAACCAAGCCCTGCCAGGCTCCCTCACCTGAGCCGCTCGCGTTGCGGGAGTCACTCGGCGTGGTTAGCGTTTCACGGTGGCGAAAGAAGAAGAGAAGGAAAAGCTCCTGCCGCGGCTGCGGCGGAAGTACCCGTGGCTCGATCACCTGATCCGGGCGAACGAGGCCTTCGGCGAGCGGTACGGCAACCACTACGCCGCCGCCATCACCTACTTCAGCGTGCTGTCCGTCTTTCCGCTGTTCATGGTCGCCTTCGCCGTGGTCGGGCTGGTCGTCAACCACGACAAGACGATCATCGGCAAGATCACCAAGGGCATCAACGACTCCGTGCCCGAAGGCCTCCAGTCGCTCGTCTCCGGCATCGTCAACGGGGCGCTCGACTCCGGCAGCGGCATCGGCATCTTCGGCCTGCTCATCGCCCTCTACTCCGGCATCGGCTGGATGTCGAACCTCCGCGACGCGCTCACCGCGCAGTGGGGCCAGGAAAAGCAGTCGCAGCCGATCGTCAAGCAGACGCTCAAGGACTTCGTCGCGCTCATCGGCCTCGGTGTCGCGCTCATCGTCTCCTTCGCGCTGACCGCGGTCGGCGGCGGTGTCGGGCAGTTCCTGCTCGAACAGGTCGGGCTCGCCGACCAGACCTGGGCGATCTACCTGCTGCGCGCCGCCACGATCGTGCTCGGCCTGCTCGCCAACACCCTCGTCTTCCTCTGGGTGATCGCGCGGCTGCCGCGGGAGCAGGTCGCGCTGCGCAGTGCCGTCAAGGGGTCGATCGTCGCCGCTGTCGGGTTCGTCGTCCTGCAGCAGGTCGGCTCGATCTACCTCGCCAGCGTCACGAAGTCGCCGTCGGCCGCGCTGTTCGGGCCGGTCATCGGTCTGCTCGTCTTCGCGAACCTCGTCTCGCGCTTCCTGCTGCTCATCACGGCGTGGACCGCGACGGCCGAGGAGAACCAGCACAAAGTCGTCGCGCCTCCGCCGCCGGTGCGGCTCGAGCAGAGCGTCACCGTGCAACGCGGGCCCGGGCTCGGCGCCGTCGCCGGGGCCTTCAGCGCCGGGGCGCTGCTCGCGTGGCTCGGGGGCCGTCGCAAGCCTTGACACCGATCCGCCCAGTAAAGAAACTGAACCGGTAAGAAATCTGAACCGGAGGTTTCATGCTGGACGCCGCCCGCGAGTGCGCCCACCTCGCCAAGACCCTCGCGCCCGTCACCGAACGACGGCGTGCGCTGCCGGCCGAGCTGGTCGAGAAGCTGACCGGCGCCCAGCTCCTGCGCAGCGGCGTCCCCGGCCACCTCGGCGGCCCCGAAGCGCCGCCCGCCCTCAGCCTCGAAACCGCCGAGACGGTCGCGCGCGGCGACGCCTCGGCCGGCTGGTGCGTCTCGATCGCCGTGACGAGCAGCCTGCTCTCGGCCTACGCCCCGCGGAAGTGCGCCGAGGAGGTCTTCGGCGACCCCAAGACCGTCGCGGCCGGGGTCTGGGCACCGCGCGGCACCGGGCGGAAGGTCGACGGCGGTTACGTCGTGTCCGGCCGCTGGGGGTTCTGCAGCGGCATCCCGCACTGCGACTGGCTCTTCGCCGGGTTCGTGCACGAAAGCGCGCTCTACGTCGGCGCGTTCCCCAAGGCCGAGATCGAGGTGCTCGACACCTGGCACACCAACGGCCTGCGCGGCACCGGCAGCCACGACTGCGTGGCCGACGAAGTGTTCGTCCCCGAGCACCGCGTCTTCTCGGTCATGGGCGGCCCGCCGGCCGACGCCGTCGCGCTGCACCGCTTCCCGCTCTTCGGCTACTTCGCGCTGTCCGTCGCGGCCGCGGCGCTGGGCAACGCGCGGGGAACGATCGACGACCTCGTCGAACTCGCCTCGACGCGCACACCGCTCGGCTCCAGCCGGTCGCTGGCCGAGCGCTCGGCGACCCAAGCCGCCGTCGCGGAAGCCGAAGCCGCCTTGCGTGCGGCGCGGCTGCTCTACTACACGAGCATCGACGACGCCTGGCAGGCCGCGCAGGGCACCGAGCCGGTGCCGGACGCGCTCAAGGTGGGTCTGCGCCTGGCCGCCACGCACGTCACGCGCACCGCCGCGAAGGTCGCCGAAAGCATGTACGACCTGGGCGGCGGCGCGGCGATCTACGAGACTTCGCCGCTGCAGCGCCGGTTCCGCGACGCCCACACCGCGACCGCCCACTTCCAGGTCAACCCGGCGAGCTTCGAGCTGCCCGGGAAGCTCCTGCTGGGCGTCCCGGCCCGCACGGAGCAGCTGTGACCGACCTGTCGCACCGGTTCACGCACGACTCGGTCGGGCGCGCGCTCGACCTGGTCGGGGAGCGGTGGAGCCTGCTGATCCTGCGTGAGGCCTTCTTCGGCGTGCGCCGCTACGGCGAGTTCGCGCGCAACCTCTCGATCCCGCGCCCGACGTTGTCCGCGCGGCTCAAGACCCTCGTCGACGCGGGCGTGCTCGACCGCGTCGACCCCGTGCCCGAGTACGTGCTGACCCGGGCCGGCCGGGACCTCTTCGGCGCCGTCGTCACGCTCATGCAGTGGGGCGACGAGCACCTCGCAGGGCCGGCCGGCCCGCCGATCCGGTTGCGGCACAAAGACTGCGGCGAGATCGCCGGCACGTATGTCGCTTGTGGACACTGCGGTGGCGCGATCGCCACCGGCAACGTCACTCCGGAGCCCGGCCCCGGGTTCCGCTAGCTCGCGGCCTTCTTGCGCTGGTGCCCCACGACGAACCCGCCGACGATGATCAGGAACACGACCAGCGTGATGATCCAGCCGGTGACGCCGAACGGGTCGTCCTTGGCGGCGGCCGCGGCCGACGACGTCCCGCTGTTGCCGGTGCCGCCGTCCGCGAGCACGGACGGGTCGGTGCCCGACGGCGTGGCCGCCGGCGCCTGGTAGTTGATCTGACCGACCGGCGCGGCGCGGTCGGCTTCCAGCGCGAAGCCGTAGTCGAGCAGCTTCGCCGCCTGGTCGACGACCTTCGTCGGCTTCTGCTCGGCGCGCAGCATCACGACCGCGAGCCGCTTGCCCTTCTGCTGCGCCGCGCCGACGTAGGTGTGGCGGGCGTCGTCGGTGAAGCCGGTCTTGCCGCCGAGGAAGCCCGGGTAGACGCCGAGCAGCTTGTTGTCGTTGTAGATCGGGATGGCCGGCTTGCCGCCGGTCGCCGGGATCTCGAAGTTCTTCGTCGAGACGACCCGCGCGAACTCCGGCTGCTTCATCGCGTAGTGGAAGATCACGCTGAGGTCGTAGGCCGACGTCGACATGCCCGGCCCGTCGAGCCCCGACGGCGTCGCGGCGCGCGTGTCGGCCGCGCCGATGCGGGCCGCCAGCGCGTTCATCTTGGCCACCGCGGCGTCGACCCCGCCGAGCGACGTGGCGAACGCGTGCGCGACGTCGTTGCCCGAGTGCATCAGCAGGCCGTGCAGCAGCTGGTCGACCGTGTACTGGCCGCCGGCGACGAGCCCGGCGCAGGTGCACTCCTGCTCGGCGTCCTCCTTCGTCGCGACGATCACCTGCTGCGGGTTCAGCTGGGTGACGACAACGAGCGCCAGCAGCGTCTTGATCAGCGAAGCGGGCCGCTGGCGGGAGTGCGGGTCCTTCGCCGCGACCACCGCGCCGGTGTCGAGGTCCTGCACCACCCACGACGCCGCGGTGTTGCCCTCCGGCGGGTTCAGCGCGCCGTCCGGGGTGATCAGGCCGCACTCGGCCATCCGCGGGCCGCCGACCGGGTCGGCGGGGACGGCCAGCGGCGGCGGGACCAGCTTGCCGGGCGCGGGCTTCTCCGACGTGTCGACGGGAGCCGGCGGGGCCTGGTGGTTCGCGCACTGACCCTGCTGCGGCGCCGCGGCCGCGAGGGCCGGGGTGCTCAGGGCCAGGAGGGCGGCGGCGAGCGTCGTCGTGAAGACCTTGAGCGACCGGGAGACAGCGGAGTGCACCCACGCAATCTAGCGCCGAGGCGCGCGTCGCATACTCAGGGGCATGCGCATTTCCCGACGGACCTCGCTGTTCCTGCTGGCCTTCGGCGTGTGGTCGTGGATCATCTGGATCACGTTCGCCAAGAACCTCTGGGAGAGCGACCGGGCCTGGGCCGCCGACGGCTCGCCCACCGCGTACTTCATCGTGCACGCGGTGCTGACGGTCGTGTCGTTCGTGCTGGGCACGATCATCGGCGTGCTGGGCTGGCGCGGGGTGCGCACCTCTTCCTGACTTTGGTCGGTGGCGCGGTCTCCGGGCCCGGTTTAGGTTGACGCCACCGAATTTGGAGGTGGAATGTCCCGTTTACGCCGAATGGCGGCCCCGCTCGCGCTGGCCGTCGGGGGCGGCCTGTTCGCCGCTGTCCCCGCCGCCGAGGCCGCGCCGGTCGCGTGCGACACGACGAGCACGCCGTACACGTACGTGGTGACGTACCAGCCGGGCACGCGCGCGTCGTCCGTCGATCGCGAGCTGGCGGCGAAGTGCGGCACGAAGGTGGCGTACTACGGCGAGATCGGCGTCGCGATCGCCAGCTCGCGCAACGCGGACTTCCAGCAGAAGATCGGCGTGTACCGGGCGTACTCGGGCGGTCGCGACGTGGCCTCCACGTCCGGTGCCACGGCACGTTCACTCGGTGCGGTGAAGACGCTGGAGGACACGCGTTCGGTCGTGGCCGCGGGTGACCTGTCGGCGCAGCAGTGGGACATGAAGGCGATCCACGCGCCCGAGGCGAACAAGAAGTACCAGGGCAGCAGTTCGGTGACGGTCGGCGTGCTGGACTCGGGCATCGACGCGACGCACCCGGCTTTGAAGGCGGCGGTCTCGCCGTCCGCGTCGGCCGGCTGTGTAACGGGAGCTGCCGACCCTTCGCCGGCGTCCTGGGCCCCGACGACGTCCGACCACGGAACGCACGTAGCGGGCACGATCGCGGGCAAGGACCCGGCGGCGGGCTTCACGGGCGTCGCCCCGGGCGTGCGGCTGGCGGCGGTGAAGGTCGTCAACGACGACGGCTACATCTTCCCGGAGGCGGCGGTGTGCGGCTTCGTGTGGGCGGCCAAGCACGGCTTCCAGGTGACGAACAACAGCTACTACATCGACCCGGGGATGTTCTTCTGCTCGAAGGAGCCGGGCGACGCGGCGGCGTATGAAGCGGTGCGTCGCGCGATCGAGTTCTCAACGCGCCACGGGGTGCTGAACGTGTCGGCGGCGGGCAATTCGGGCTTCGACACGACGTCGCAGACAACGGACCCGAACCGGCCGCACCCGGTGGACGCGTCGTGCGGAATCCTGCCGAAGGCGATCGACGGGGTCGTGACGGTGTCGTCGGTGGGGTACGCGGGGACGAAGTCGTCGTTCAGCAACTACGGATCGGTCGACGTGACGGCCCCGGGTGGCGACTTCTCGCAAACGCCGCCTTCCGGCGAGGGCCCATCGTGCCCACTGTCGACGACGGTGTTCGGCGGGCCGTACGGGTCGAAGTGCGGAACATCGATGGCATCGCCGCACGCGGCTGGGGTGGCGGCTTTGCTGGCTTCGCGGTTCCGCGGGATCTCCCCGTGGGCGCTGTCGCGCATCTTGGTGGGCGAAGCGGACCCGGTGAAGTGCGCATCGACGGAGACGGAGTGCACAGGGCCGGCGAGGAACAACTCGTACTACGGCCACGGTCTGGTGAACGCACTGGACGCGGTGCGCTGACCCAACCCCAATAAGGAGCTGGGTGGTCATCCCGTCGCCTGAGGCCGTCAAATCACTTTGAGCCGGGCCCGCAACCCACTCGCAAAGGTGAGGGGGACAGCGCAAGCTTGCGGGCCCGGCTCAAAGTGATAGGCCTCGTTCAGGCGACGGGATGACCAACCCAGCGGCCCACCTCCCAAACGAGAGGTGGCAGCGGGACTAGGGGTCATCCCGGAGCCTGCCCGTCCGGCGAGGACATGCTTTTGCTTTTCGCCGTGGGAGAAGACAGAGCCGCTCCCGCAGCAGAAAAAGACTTCTTCCGCGGCTTTGGCGGGTCTGGTGACCTCATGGTCGTCCTGCGTTGCCGGCCGGCGGTTGCCCGCCCGCGCGGGACAAAAGAAAGGGCCCCCACTCACCCGAGCGGGGGCCCTTCTTCGTATAAACGTCAGACGCGCTTGAACAGCAGCGCTCGCTTCACTTCCTGGATCGCCTTCGTCACCTGGATTCCACGGGGACAAGCGTCCGTGCAGTTGAACGTCGTGCGGCAGCGCCACACACCCTCACCATCGTTCAGGATGTCCAGCCGCTCCTCCGCACCCTCGTCACGGGAGTCGAAGATGAACCGGTGCGCATTGACGATCGCCGCGGGCCCGAAGTAAGACCCGTCGTTCCAGTACACCGGGCACGACGACGTGCAGCAAGCGCAAAGGATGCACTTCGTCGTGTCGTCGAACCGGTCGCGGTCCGCCTGGGACTGGATCCGCTCGCGCGTCGGCTCGTTCCCATACGTGATCAGGTACGGCTTGATCGCGCGGTACGCCTCGAAGAACGGGTCCATGTCGACGTACAGGTCCTTCAACGTCGTCAGGCCCTTGATCGGGGCGATCGTGATCGTTGTCGGCTTGCCGTTCGGCGACAGCAGGTCCTTCATCAGGACCTTGCACGCCAGGCGGTTGATGCCGTTGATCTGCATCGCGTCGGACCCGCACACGCCGTGCGCGCACGAGCGGCGGAACGAGAACGTTCCGTCGATGTAGTCCTTCACGTAGAACAGCAGGTTCAGCAGGCGGTCCGTGCGCTGCGCCGGGACCTCGTAGGACTCCCAGTGCGGCTCGGTGTCCACCTCCGGGTTGAACCGGAGGATCTTCAGCGTGACCGTGATCGGCGTGTGGTCCGAGTCGGAAGAAGAGGAAGAAGCAGGAGCTTCGGCAACACTAGTCATCAGTACTTCCGCTCCATCGGCTCGTAGCGGGTGAAGGTGACCGGCTTGTAGTCGAGCCGGATGTCGGACGTCAGCTCGGCGCCCTGCTTGTAGGCCATGGTGTGGCGCATGAAGTTCGTGTCGTCGCGGGTCGGGTAGTCCTCGCGGGCGTGGCCGCCGCGGGACTCCTTGCGGGCGATCGCTCCGACCACGAGCACCTCGGCCAGCTCCAGCAGGAAGCCCAGCTCGACGGCCTCCAGGAGGTCCGTGTTGTAGCGCTTGCCCTTGTCCGACACCGTGATCCGCTGGTAACGCGCCTTCAGCGCCTGGATGTCGGTCAGCGCCTGCTTCAGCGTGTCCTCGGTCCGGTACACCGACGCGTGCGAGTCCATCGTCTGCTGCATTTCCTTGCGGATGTCGGCGACGCGCTCGTCACCGTGCTCCGACAGCAGGCCCGCCAGCTGCTCCTCGACCAGCTTCGTGGGATCCGAAGGCAGCTCGACGTGCTCGTGGGCCAGCGCGTACTCCGCCGCGGCGATGCCGGCGCGGCGGCCGAACACGTTGATGTCCAGCAGCGAGTTCGTGCCCAGGCGGTTGGAGCCGTGCACGGACACGCACGCGACCTCGCCCGCCGCGTAGAGACCCGGGATGACGTTCTCGTTGTCCCGCAGCGCTTCGCCGTGGATGTTGGTCGGGATGCCGCCCATCACGTAGTGGCAGGTCGGGAACACCGGCACCGGCTCCTTGACCGGGTCGACGCCCAGGTAGGTCCGGGAGAACTCCATGATGTCCGGGAGCTTCGCGTTCAGCGTCTCCTCGGGGATGTGCGTGACGTCCAGGACGACGTAGTCCTTGTTCGGCCCGCACCCGCGGCCCTGCAGCACTTCCTGCACCATCGAGCGCGCCACGATGTCGCGCGGCGCGAGGTCCTTGATCGTCGGGGCGTAGCGCTCCATGAACCGCTCGCCGGACGCGTTGCGCAGGATCCCGCCCTCGCCGCGGACGGCTTCGGAGATCAGGATGCCGAGCCCGGCCAGACCTGTCGGGTGGAACTGGAAGAACTCCATGTCCTCCAGCGGGAGGCCCTTGCGGAAGATGATGCCGAGGCCGTCACCGGTGAGGGTGTGCGCGTTCGACGTCGTCTTGAAGATCTTGCCCGCGCCGCCGGTGGCCATCACGATCGACTTCGCCTGGAAGACGTGCAGCTCGCCGGTGGCCAGCTCGTAGGCGACGACGCCGGAGGCGACCGGGTTGCCGTTCTCGTCCGGGGTGGTGACGAGGTCGAGCACGTAGAACTCGTTGAAGAACTCCGTGCCGTACTTGACGCAGTTCTGGTAGAGCGTCTGCAGGATCATGTGGCCGGTGCGGTCCGCGGCGTAGCAGGCGCGGCGCACCGCGGCCTTGCCGTGGTCACGCGTGTGGCCGCCGAAGCGGCGCTGGTCGATCTTGCCCTCGGGCGTGCGGTTGAACGGCAGGCCCATCTTCTCGAGGTCGAGGACCGCGTCGATGGCCTCCTTCGCCATGATCTCGGCGGCGTCCTGGTCGACCAGGTAGTCGCCGCCCTTGATCGTGTCGAAAGTGTGCCACTCCCAGTTGTCCTCTTCGACGTTCGCCAGCGCGGCGCACATGCCGCCCTGGGCCGCGCCGGTGTGGGACCGGGTCGGGTAGAGCTTGGTGAGGACCGCGGTGCGGGCGCGCTGGCCGGACTCGATGGCCGCGCGCATGCCGGCGCCGCCGGCGCCGACGATCACCACGTCGTACTTGTGGAACTGCATGGTGGGAGGTCTCCGGGGCTTCAGTTCGCGGGCATGTTCGGGTCGAAGGTGAAGATCACCATCGTGCCGACGGCCAGGATCAGCACCATCGAGACGTAGAGCAGGATCTTCAGCCAGAACCGCGTGCTGTCCTTGCGCGCGTAGTCGTCGATGATGGTGCGCAGGCCGTTGCCGCCGTGGATCTCGGCGAGCCAGAGCATGGCCAGGTCCCAGAACTGCCAGAACGGCGAGGCCCAGCGGCCGGCCACGAAGCCCCAGTTGATCCGGTGCACGCCGCCGTCGAGGATGTTCATGATCAGCAGGTGGCCGAGCACCAGGATGATCAGGGCCAGTCCGGAGATCCGCATGAACAGCCAGCTGTAGAGCTCGAAGTTGCTGCGGCGGGCGGCGGGACGCTTCGGCGCGCGGGGGTTGGCGATCGCGAGGTCGGCCATGTCAGTTACCCCCGAAGAGCGTTTCGACGGTGCGCTTCAGCATGAAGAACGCACCGGGGACCATCACGACGACCCAGACCACGCCGATGACCCACAGCATCGCCTTCTGCAGCTTCGGGCCCTTCGACCAGAAGTCGACCAGCATGACGCGGATGCCGTTGAGCGCGTGGAAGAGCACCGCGCCGACGAGGCCGACCTCCAGGAGGTTCACGATCGGCGTCTTGTAGGTCTCGATGACCTGGTCGTAGGTGTTCGGCGACACGCGCACCAGCGCGGTGTCGAGCACGTGGACGAACAGGAAGAAGAATGTGAGCACGCCGGTGATGCGGTGCAGCACCCAGGACCACATGCCGGGGTCACCCCGGTAGAAGGTCCCTTGCCGGCGTGAGGCACCCGCCCGATCGCTCGCGCCTGCCGAAGCGGCAGTGCTCGCCGTGGTGGACATCGGTGAACGGCCTCCAACGTCTGACTATGTGCCCGGTGGCCGTGAGGTCCGCAGTCGCCGTGAAACGGCGGCAGTGCCGAGATCAACGTCATCGAGCCTGGATGAATCGGATGCTAGACCCGCACCCGGCACCCGGCTCACCTCCGGGTTCCTGTCTGTGATGGACCAGACACCGGTACCGGGGCACCGCCACCCGGTGGTGTGGCGCAGCGCACTCGGCGGCGCGACGGTCCCGATCAGCGGAAACGCGGTAGGTCGGACCTCTGAGAAATCTCATATCTGATGCACTACGCCAATAGGCTGGCTGAGTTCGTGGATTGTTGACCGGACTTCACGCTGTTCCTACTGTCGCTCGCATAGACATCGGACCTTTCACGATGGGGTGACGTTCTGGTGAGACGACTCGGCCTGGTGATCGCCGTCGCGGCGCTGCTGCCCGTGGTGGCGGTCACTCCCGCGCAGGCACTGCCGGACGGACTGGCGCCGACTCCGCCGATGGGCTTCAACAACTGGAACACGACGGGCTGCGCCGTCGACGAGCAGCTCATCCGCGACACCGCCGACCTCTTCGTCGACAAAGGACTCAAGGCCGCCGGCTACCAGTACGTGAACGTCGACGACTGCTGGGCCGAGCCGGCGCGTGATGCCGACGGCCGGATGCAGGCGAACAAGGCGCGCTTCCCCAGCGGGATCAAGGCACTCGCCGACTACGTCCACGCGAAGGGCCTCAAGTTCGGCATCTACACCAGCGCGGGCACGCTGACCTGCGCGAAGACCCAGCCCGGCGCGCTGGACCACGAAGACGTCGACGCGCAGACGTTCGCGGACTGGGGCGTCGACTACCTCAAGTACGACAACTGCAACAACCAGGGCCGGCCCGCGCTCGAGCGCTACACGAAGATGCGCGACGCGCTGAAGAAGACCGGTCGCCCGATCGTGTACTCGCTGTGCGAGTGGGGCGAGAACAAGCCGTGGGAGTGGGGCGCGGACGTCGGCCACCTGTGGCGCACCACCGGCGACATCAAGGACAACTGGGCGAAGGTCGTCCAGATCCTCAAGGCGAACGCGCCGCTCGCGCCGTACGCCGGGCCGGGGCACTGGAACGATCCCGACATGCTCGAGGTCGGCAACGGCGGCATGACGACCGAGGAGTACCGGTCGCACTTCTCGCTGTGGGCGATGATGGCCGCGCCGCTGCTCATCGGCGCCGATCTGCGGAAGGTGCCGCCGGCGGACTTCGACGTGCTGCGCAACACCGAGGTCATCGCGCTCGACCAGGACCGCCGCGGGGTCCAGGCCCGCGTGCTGTCCAACCAGGACGGTCACTGGGTCTTCGCCAAGCCCCTCGCGAACGGCGACGTCGCGGTCGCGCTCTTCAACGAGACGACGTCGAGCGCGGCGATCGGCACCACCGCGGCCGCCGCGGGCCTGCCGAAGGCCGCCGGCTACACCGCGCGGGACCTCTGGGGCCACCGCGACCTCCAGACCGCCGGCCGGCTCTCCGCGGTCGTCCCGCCGCACGCGACGGTGGTCTACCGGGTGCACGCGGGCGGCGCCTGGCTGCGGGCCGAACCCCTGGTCAGCACCGGCCTCGAGCTGGCCGCGCCGGTGCCGGGCGTCCCGGGGGAGATCACGCCGGCCGGGAAACCCTTCGAGGTGACGGTGTCCGCGACCGACGAGGCCCGCGTCCCGGTGTTCGACCCGCGCGTCACGCTCACCGCGCCCGCCGGCTGGCGGGTCGAGCAGCTCGCGCGGCCCCGGGAGTTCGTGCTGGGCACCGGCGACACGGCGGCGGGGCGCTGGCGCGTGACCCCGCCGTCCGGCACCGAAGGCACGACGGCGGTCCTGCGCGGCGGCGTCACGTACCGGGCGCTCGGCTTCGGGCAGCGGAGCTGGGCCGGTTCCCAGCAGCTGACGGTCCCGACGGCCCCGCCCGCGGCCCCGGCGTGGGCGAGCGACCTGCGCTGGGCGGCGGAGAAGAACGGCTACGGCCCGGTCGAGCGCGACATGTCCAACGGCAGCATCCCGGCGGGCGACGGCAAGCCGCTGACGATCAACGGCGTGGGCTACTCGAAGGGGTTGGGCGCCCACGCACCCAGCGAAGTCGTCTTCTACGTGGGCGGCCGCTGCACGGCGTTCACGGCGGACGTCGGCGTCGACGACGAACGCGAGGCGACGAACAAGCAGGGCTCGACGACGTTCGAGGTCTACGCGGACGGCTCCCGCGTGGCGGCGACGGGACTCCGGACCTGGCAGGACCCGGCGTTGCCCCTGAACGCCGACTTGCAGGGGGCCCAGTACCTGAGGCTCGTGGTCACCGACGGCGGCGACGGCAACTCCTACGACCGCGCCGACTGGGCCGCCGCGCGGCTCACCTGCGGCTGAACGGGCGTCATCTCACAGGGTGACCGGGCTGGCCCAACCTTCGGTCAGCCCGGCACACTGAGTGACACAAAACGGCATTTAAGCCGTCCCAGAGCGCGGCCAACCGCCGAAAGTAGCGCCGAACGGGGACGATGATCACGTTCGGTGTCCAGTTCGTCGCGCGCAAGACTGCTGAGTAAACGTTTGTGTTACGTAGCGTGCCTTTCCTATGGCGCATTCCTGTCCGGCGGGTACGGTCCACCAGTCGACCCGGCAGTGGGCCCGGTCGTGCCCTGGACATCCGCTGGATCAGCGGGGAGGGAGAAACACGTTGCGTCGCATGCGTGGAACCGCGCTGGCCGCCGCGGCCATGGCCGGGGTGCTCGCCCTGGCCGGGTGCGCCAAGGACTCCGGCGGTGGGAACAGCTCGAACAACACCGCGGCCTCGTCGGGTGGCGGCTCGGACTGCGTCACCGCGCAGAAGCCGCCCGCGGCCCCCGCCGCGTCGAGCAGCACGGCCGCCGCCGGTGGCAAGGTCGACGGCAGCAAGCTGAAGATCGGCCTGGCCTTCGACGTCGGCGGCCGGGGTGACGCGTCGTTCAACGACGCCGCCGCCGCGGGTACCGACAAGGCGAAGAGCGAGCTCGGCGTCACGACGGTCAACGAGAGCACCGCCAGCGCCAGCGAAGCCGAGTCGGCCAAGCAGCAGCGCCTCGACCAGATGGCCTCCTCGGGCCTCAACCCGATCGTCGCGGTCGGGTTCGCCTACGCCGACTCGGTCAAGGCCGTCGCCGCCAAGTACCCGAACACCAAGTTCGCGATCGTCGACGACGACTCGATCACGCTGCCGAACGTCACGCCGCTGGTCTTCGCCGAGGAGCAGGGCTCGTTCCTGGCCGGCGTCGCCGCCGCGTACAAGAGCAAGAGCTGCCACATCGGCTTCGTCGGCGGCGTCAACACCCCGCTGATCCAGAAGTTCGAGGCCGGCTTCCTGCAGGGCGCGAAGACGGTTTCGTCCAAGATCAAGATCGAGGACGAGTACCTGACCCCGGCCGGTGACTTCTCCGGGTTCCAGGACCCGCCGAAGGGCAACGCGAAGGCCGCGGCCGAGATCGCCAAGGGCGCGGACGTCATCTACCACGCCGCCGGCGCCTCGGGTAAGGGCGTGTTCGACGCCGCCAAGGCGGGCAACGCGCTGGCCATCGGCGTCGACTCCGACCAGTACAACCAGAAGACCGTCGCGGCCGACAAGGACGTCATCATCACGTCCATGCTCAAGCGCGTCGACGTCGCGGTGTTCGACTACATCCAGGCCGTCGCCAAGGGTGACCTGACCGGCCTGCCGAAGCGGTTCGACCTCAAGGTCGACGGCGTCGGCTACGCCACCTCCGGCGGCAAGGTCGACGACATCAAGGACGTCCTCGACGGGTACAAGGCCCAGATCATCTCGGGCGCGATCACCGTTTCGGACAAGCCGCAGAAGTAGTTCAACGCGTGCCGGGGCTCGGAGGGAATTTCCCTCCGGGCCCCTCACGCGTTCCAGAGATATGGAATCCTCCCGCCCATGAGCACTGCCGAGGCCCCGGCCGAGGCCGTCCCCGACCGGGGCGTCCCCGCCGTCCAGCTGACCGGGATCACCAAACGGTTCCCGGGTGTGGTGGCCAACTCCGACGTCAACCTCACCGTCGCCGCGGGCGAGGTGCACGCCATCTGTGGCGAGAACGGCGCCGGCAAGTCCACCCTGATGAAGATCCTCTACGGCATGCAGCCGCCGGACGAGGGCACCATCGCGATCAACGGCGAAGAGGTGAAGCTGCGCAACCCGCAGGACGCCATCCGCGCCGGGATCGGCATGGTGCACCAGCACTTCATGCTGGCCGACAACCTCACGGTCGGCGAGAACGTCTTCCTCGGCGCCGAGGGCCTGCACGGCATCGGCCGCGCCGCCCGCGCGCGGCTGGCCGAGCTCGCCGAGCGGACCGGGCTGCACGCCAAGCCCGAGACGCTGCTGGAGGAGCTCGGCGTCGCCGACCGCCAGCGCGTCGAGATCGTCAAGGTGCTCTACCGCGGGGCGAAGATCATCATCCTGGACGAGCCGACCGCGGTGCTGGTGCCGCAGGAGGTCGACGCGCTCTTCGCGACCGTCCGGGAGATGAAGGCCGACGGCTACACGTTCCTCTTCATCTCGCACAAGCTCGACGAGGTGCGCGCGATCGCCGACACCGTCACGGTGATCCGCCGCGGCACCACCGTCGGCACCGCCGACCCGAAGACCATCACCTCGCGCCAGCTCGCGGAGATGATGGTCGGCTCGGAGCTGCCCAGCCCGGAGACCCGCGAGTCCACGGTCACCGACCGGGACGTGCTGCGGCTGACCGGGCTGACACTCGGCGCCGAAGGCTCGGACCGCAACGCGCTCGACGACGTCACCTTCACCGTGCACGCGGGGGAGGTGCTCGGCGTCGCCGGCGTCGAAGGCAACGGCCAGACCGAGCTCGTCGAGACGATCATGGGCATGCGCAAGCCGTCCGGCGGCACCATCGAGCTGGTTGACGCCGAAGGCAAGGCGCGCGACCTGACGAAGGCGGGCACGCTGGCGCGGCGCGAGGCCGGCATCGGCTACATCGCCGAAGACCGCACGCGGCACAGCCTGCTGCTCACGCAGCCGTTGTGGGTCAACCGGATCCTCGGTTACCAGACCCGCGAACCGGTCTCCAAAGGACAGTTGCTCGACATCGCGGGCGCCCGCGCGGACACCGAGCGGATCGTGCGCGACTACGACGTCCGCACGCCCGGCATCGACGTCCCGGCCGCGGCGCTTTCGGGCGGCAACCAGCAGAAGCTGATCGTCGGGCGCGAGCTGTCGGGCAACCCGGTGCTGCTCATCGCCTCGCACCCCACGCGCGGGGTCGACGTCGGCGCGCAGGCGCTGATCTGGGAGAACATCCGCCAGGCCCGGGCCGACGGCCTCGCGGTGCTGCTCATTTCCGCCGACCTCGACGAGCTGATCGGCCTGTCGGACACGATCCGCGTCATGCTGCGCGGGCGGCTCGTCACCGAGGCCGACCCCGCCACCGTGACGCCGCAGGAACTGGGTTCGGCGATGACCGGCGCCGGAGAGGGTGACGAAGAATGACTTCCTGGCGCACGAAACTGCTGCCACCGCTGCTGGCGATCGTCTTCGCCGTGCTGCTGTCGGCGATCGCGCTGATCATCTCCGGCGCCGACCCGCTGCAGGCGTACGGCACGATGATCGGCCAGATGTTCAAGGGCTCGACCGCGGTCGACACCGTGAACCTCGCGACCGTGTACTACCTGTCCGGGCTCGCGGTCGCCATCGGCTTCCAGATGAACCTCTTCAACATCGGCGTCGAGGGCCAGTACCGCTTCGCCGCCGTCATCGCCGCCATCGCGGGCGGCGCGATGAAGCTGCCGCCGGTCATCCACGTGCTCGCGATCCTGGTGGTCGCGGTCGTGGCGGGCATGGCCTACGCGGCCGTCCCGGCGATCCTCAAGGTGACCCGCGGGGTCAGCGAGGTCATCTCGACGATCATGCTCAACGCGATCGTCGCCGGGATCATCGCGTTCCTCATCAACGCCGACCAGTTCGGCGTGCAGCGCGGCAACAACATCGGCACCCGCGTGATCGAGCCCTCGGGCCGGATCCCCGGCATCCCGCTCGGCTCCGGCACGCTCTTCGGGTTCGTGGTCATCGCCGCGATCGTCGGCGCGGCCTACTGGTTCATGCTCAACCGCACGCGGTTCGGCTTCGAGCTGAAGGCGTCCGGCGAGTCCACCACGGCCGCGGCCGCCGGCGGCGTCAACGCCAAGAAGATGACGCTCATCGCGATGCTGCTCTCCGGTGGCGTGGCCGGCCTGGTCGCCATGCCGGAGCTGCTCGGCCGCGACTACAGCTACGGCATCACCGCGACCCAGATGTACGGCTTCACCGGCATCGCGGTCGCGCTGCTGGGCCGCAACCACCCCGGCGGCATCGCGCTCGGCGCGCTGCTGTGGGCGTTCCTCGACACCTCCGCGGTGTCGCTGGAGCAGATCAACGTGTCCAAGGAGATCGCGACGATCATGCAGGGCATCATCGTGCTGTCGGTCGTCGTGGCGTACGAAGTCGTGCGCCGGGCCGACCTCGCGGCCGAACAACGGAGGGTGGGCCGCGCGCTCGCCGGCCGCAAGGGTTCCTCGGTCACCGAAGGGGGTGCGGTGTGATCACCGACGTCGCTCCCGAATCCGGTTCCACCATGCCGGTGCAGCAGCGCAAGCGGGGCCGGGTCCCCGGCTGGCTGCGCGGCGTGATCTGGGCCGTCATCGCGATCGCCGTCATCTCGACGGCTTCGTACTCCACCGGCGTCGCCGCGCTGACGTCGTCCAACACCGCGTCGACGGCGTTGCGCCTGGCGCTGCCGATCCTGCTGTGCGCGCTGGGCGGCCTCTGGGCCGAACGCGCGGGCGTGGTCAACATCGGCCTCGAGGGCATGATGATCCTCGGGACCTGGGGCGCCGCCTGGGGTTCGTACAACGGCGGTGTCTGGGCCGGCCTGATCTCCGCGATCGTGTTCGGCGCGCTGGGCGGGCTGCTGCACGCGGTGGCGACGGTGACGTTCAACGTCAACCACATCGTCTCCGGTGTCGCGATCAACCTGCTCGGCCTGGGTGTCACGAAGTACCTGGCGAACCTGATCTTCGCGCCGATCTCCGGAAACCCGCGGCAGTCGCCGGTGGTGCCGAAGTTCGACACCTACTCGGCGTCGTTCCTCTCGGACTGGCTGGGCGACCTCGAGAAGGAGCAGCGCGTCGGGATCTCCGACGTCGCCGGCATCCTGCGCGGGCTGGTCACCGAGGTGGCGCCGCTGACGATGATCGCGATCATCCTCATCCCGGTGAGCTTCTGGGTGCTCTGGCGGACCCGGTTCGGCCTGCGGCTGCGCTCGTGCGGCGAGAACCCGGTCGCCGCGGAGTCCCTGGGCGTCAACGTGTACCTGCACAAGTACGTCGCCGTCATCATCTCGGGCGCGTTCGCCGGCATGGGCGGGGCGTCCCTGGTGCTGCTGCGCGGCGGCGCGGACTACCTGGAGAACCAGACGAACGGCCGCGGGTACATCGGTCTCGCGGCGATGATCTTCGGCAACTGGCGCCCGGGCGGCCTGCTCGGCGGCGCGGCGCTGTTCGGCTACGCGGACGGCCTGCAGTTGGCCGGCGGCGGCGAAGCGGTGCTCGCGCTGCTGTACGGCGCGGTGATCCTGGTCGGCGTGATCGTCGTCGTGCAGCTGTTCCGCAAGCAGTGGATCGCCGCCGGGCTCGGCGTCGTCGGCGCGGGCGTGCTGTACGCGATCTACTGGTCGAACGACACGCTGCCGTCCGACCTGATCCCGTACACCGCGCACTTCGTGACGCTGATCGTGCTGGCGGTGGCTTCGCAGCGGCTGCGGCCGCCGAAGGCCGACGGGCAGCCGTACCGGCGGGGTGAGGACTGAGTGTCTACTGTGGACTGGGATGCGCTGCGCGCGCGGGCCATCGAGGCCGCTTCCCATGCGTACGCGCCTTATTCGGGCCTGCACGTCGGGGTCGCCGGAATCGTCGACGACGGCCGGGTCGTGACCGGGTGCAACGTCGAGAACGCGTCCTACGGGCTCGGGCTGTGCGCGGAGTGCACGATGGCCGGGCAGCTGCGGCTGTCCGGCGGCGGTCGATTGGTGGCCGTGGCGTGCCGCAGCGGCGCGGGTGACCTGCTGATGCCGTGTGGACGGTGCCGACAGATCCTGTTCGAGCTGGGCGGTTCTTCGTGTCTGGTGGACACGCCCAGCGGGATCCTGCCGATGTCCGACGTCCTGCCGGACGCCTTCGGCCCGGACGACCTGCCGTGAGCGGGTTCGCTGCGGTCGACGTCATCCGCGCCAAGCGGGACGGCGGCACGCTCTCCGACGAGCAGATCGACTGGGTCGTCGACGCCTACACCCACGGTGTCGTCGCCGAAGAGCAGATGTCGGCGCTAGCGATGGCGATCTTCCTGCGGGGGATGACCTCGGCGGAGATCTCGCGCTGGACGCACGCGATGATCGCGTCGGGGGAGCGGCTGTCTTTGGACGTTTCCCGGCCGACTGTCGACAAGCATTCGACCGGCGGGGTCGGCGACAAGATCACGCTGCCGCTGGCGCCGCTCGTGGCCGCGTGCGGCGCGGCGGTGCCGCAGCTGTCCGGGCGCGGGCTCGGCCACACCGGCGGCACGCTCGACAAGCTGGAGTCCATCCCCGGCTGGCGTGCGTCACTGTCCACTTCGGAGATTCAGGCGCAGCTGAACGACGTCGGCGCGGTGGTCTGCGCGGCGACGTCCGGGCTCGCGCCGGCGGACAAGAAGCTGTACGCGCTGCGGGACGTGACGTCCACAGTGGAGTCGATCCCGCTGATCGCCAGCTCGATCATGAGCAAGAAGATCGCCGAAGGGGCGTCCGGGCTGGTCCTGGACGTGAAGTTCGGGTCGGGCGCGTTCATGAAGACGCTTTCCCAGGCCCGGGAACTGGCCTCGACGCTGACGTCGATCGGCCGCGACCACGGCGTCCCGACGACGGCGTTGCTGACCGACATGAACGTCCCGCTGGGGCGCGCGGTCGGCAACGCGGTGGAGGTCGCGGAGTCCGTCGACGTGCTCAAGGGCGGCGGGCCGGCGGACGTCGTCGAGCTGACGCTCGCCCTGGCTCGGGAGATGCTGGCCCTGGCCGGGATTTCGACGGACCCGGCGGCGGTGCTGGCTTCGGGTGAGGCGTACGAGACGTGGTGCCGGATGATCGCCGCCCAGGGCGGCGACCCGTCGGCGCCGCTGCCGACGCCGTCCCACGTCCACACGGTCGTCGCTCCGGCTTCGGGCGTGCTGGCCTCGCTGGACGCCTACGCGGTGGGCGTCGCGGCGTGGCGGCTGGGCGCGGGCCGGGCCCGCAAGGAGGACCCGGTCCAGGCCGCGGCGGGCGTGCTGTGCCTGGCCAAGCCCGGCGACACCGTCTCCGAGGGCGAGCCGCTGCTGGAGCTGCACACGGACACACCCGACGCGGTCCCCGCGGCCCTGGAGGCACTCGAAGGCGGCTTCACGGTCGCTGCGGCAGCGTCGGCTCCGGAACCGATCGTCCGGGAGACGATCCGCGGCCAGCTGTGATGATCATCGCGAAGATGATCACCCGACCGAGTGACCCCCACGGAGCTTTCACGTGAAAGCTCCGCCCCCAGGTCGCAGCTTTCACGTGAAAGCGACCTGGAGTGGTCACTCCGGAACATGAGAAAGGCCCCCGCCGGTTCGTCCGGCGGGGGCCTTCTTCGTGTGGTCTTACTCCGTGGCTTCTTCCGAGCCTTCGCCCGTCTTGGCCTTCACGTCCGCGGCCTTCGGGGCGCGGCCGTTGCGGGAGCTGCGACGCGGCTGGCGCGGGGCCGGCGGGGGCGGGGCGATCTGCTGGACGGCCGGGCCGCCGCCGAGCATGAGCTCCGCGAACGTCGCCATCGCCTCGTCGAGCTGGCCGCCGATGCGGCGGACGCTCTCGTCGTTGCTCTTGCGGACCAGCGAGTCCACCGAGTCGGAGTCCGGCTGCTTGGCCAGCGTGTCCTCGACCTTCGACAGGCCGCTCTTGAGCGCGCCGTCGAGGTCGCCGATGCCGGAGAGGAAGCCGTCCTCCACCTTGTCGAGGCGGCCGGCCAGCTCGTCGAGGCGGGTGGTGACCGTCTCGAGGCGGTTGCCCAGCTTCTCCAGGCGGTCCGAGGCGTCGATCATCTCGCCGGTCTCGGTCAGCGCCGTCTTGAGCGCCTCGGTGTTCGCGCCGATCCGCTCCTTGGTGGCGCGGTCCAGCTCGTCGACCTTCGCGCGCAGCTCGTGGTCGGCGGTGTCGACGCGCTCGCGCAGCGTCGACTCGGCCTGCTCGATCCGCTCGCGGACCGGGCCGTGCACCGACTGCGGGATCGAGTCGAGCTTCGCGTCCTGCTTGTCGAGGTGCCCGCCCAGCTCGTCGAGCCGGCGGTGGATGTTCTGGAGCTTGTCCTCGAGCCCGTCCATCCGCCCGGCGACACCTTCGAAGCGCGCGGCGACGCCGTCGAGGCGGCCGTCGAGCTGCGCGAAGGGCTTGGCGAGCTTGTCCGGCAGGCTCTCGATCGCGCGGGTCAGCGCCGCGATGGCGTTGTCCTGCGCCTCGAGGCGGGACATCGCCTCGTCGAGGCGTTCGGCCAGGACGCCGACCTCGGTGCGGTCGGGCATCTCGGACAGCCGCTTGCGGACCGCGCCCAGCGAGTCCACCGGCGCGAGGCGGGCGTAGATGTCGTCGAGCGCGTCGAAGATCTGCTGCTGCTCGCTCTCACGCACTTCGGCCGCGCGCACCAGCATGTTGCGCATCCGGTCGAAGGACGGGGCGGCAATGTGGTTGTCAGTGGTCACTGCTGTGTGTCCTTCGTCGGCGGGGAAATGGAGGGACGTGCCACGAAGCTTATCGATTGCAAAAATTGCTGTCTGTATGGCCCCCGTGAAGAGCCTATTGCGGAGGCTGCCCCCGGATGGCCGATTCGTCACATGATCGTCGACGCTGAGGGTTAGCCCCAGCCTGAGACTTACGGCCATGTAGGGGAATGACAACGAGGTTACCGTTGGGGGATGCCTGACGAAAGCCCTGTTCTGACCAGCGAGACACTCCGCCGCGCGCCCAAGGTCCTCCTGCACGACCACCTGGACGGCGGCCTCCGCCCGGCCACCGTCGCCGAGCTCGCCGACGCCACCGGTTATGCCGGTCTGCCCACCACCGACCCGGCCGAGCTGGGCAGCTGGTTCCGCCGGGCGGCCGACTCCGGCTCACTCGTTTCCTACCTCGAGACCTTCGCGCACACGTGCGGAGTGATGCAAACGGAGGAATCCCTGGTCAGGGTCGCCGCGGAGGCGGTCGAGGACCTGGCCGCCGACGGCGTCGTCTACGCCGAGGTGCGCTACGCACCGGAGTTGTTCGTCGAACGCGGTCTGTCACTCGATGCGGTAGTCGAGGCTGTCCAAGCGGGGTTCACGGAGGGCACACGCCGGGTCGCCGCGAACGGCGGCGGCATCCGCGTCGGGACGTTGCTCTGCGCGATGCGCCAGCACGCCCGCGCCCTCGAGATCGCGAGCCTGGCGGTCCGGTACCGCGACGCCGGCGTCGTGGGGTTCGACATCGCCGGCCCCGAAGACGGATTCCCGCCGACCCGCAATCTCGACGCTTTCGAGTATTTGCGGCAGAACAATGCGCATTTCACCATTCACGCCGGAGAAGCGTTCGGCCTGCCGTCCATTTGGGAGGCGATTCAGCATTGCGGCGCCGAGCGGCTCGGGCACGGCGTGCGGATCGTCGAGGACGTCAAGACCGACGCGGACGGCACGGTCCACCTTGGACGGTTGGCCGCGTACGTCCGCGACCGCCGCATCCCCCTGGAGATCTGCCCGACGTCGAACGTCCAAACAGGTACGGTCCGCTCGATCGCCGAGCACCCGCTCGCCCTGCTCAAGCGGCTGCGCTTCCGGGTGACCGTGAACACGGACAACCGGCTGATGAGCGGATGCACGATGACCAGCGAATTCACCACTCTGCACGAGACCTTCGGGTACGGCCTCGACGACTTCCGGTGGTTCACGATCAACGCGATGAAATCCGCGTTCATCGATTTCGACGCACGGCTCGCGCTGATCGACGACGTCATCAAGCCCGGGTACGCCGCGCTGGCCTGACGTCCGCTTCGGGTCCTTGCGGTCCTTAGCCATGCCAACTATCGTTCACTATATAGGAAGTGAGTCCCATATTTTGAGACGGTGAGGACGATGACGCAGGTCGCCGGCGGTGCGGGTGAGCAGGTGCACGCGAGTTCGCGGCGGTGGCTCATCCTCGCGCTCGGCCTCGCCGCGCAGACCGCGAGCTGCTCGTTCCTCTACGGCATCCCGTTCCTGGTCCCGGCCATGCGCGCGGCGGAAGGCCTGACGCTGGCCGAGGCCGGCACGGTCGTCGCGGCGCCGAGCATCGGCCTCCTGTTCACCCTGATCGTGTGGGGCGCGGCTGCGGACCGTTACGGAGAGCGCCTGATCATGGCCCTCGGGCTGGGTGCCTCGGGGTTACTCCTGGTGTACGCCGGGGTCGGAACTCACCCGGTCGGGCTGCTCTTTGGGGTGTTCTTGGCGGCCGGCGCGTGTACGGCTTCGGTGAACGCGGCGAGCGGCCGCGTCGTGATGGGCTGGTTCGCGAAGTCCGAGCGCGGGGTGGCGATGGGCATCCGCCAGACGGCCCAGCCGCTCGGCGTCGGCGTCGCGGCGCTCGGGCTGCCGCCGCTGGCCGCGCACTTCGGGTACCGCGCGGCCGTCCTGCTGCCGGCCGGGCTGGCGATCGTCGTCGCGCTGCTGGTGGCGTGGCTGGTGACGGACCCACCGCGCCCGCCCCGGCCGGCGTCCGGGGAGAAGCCGCCGTCGCCGTACCGGCACGCGGCGCTGTGGCGGGTGCACGGCGCGAGCGCGTTGCTGGTGGTGCCGCAGTTCGCGGTGTCGGCGTTCGCGCCGGTGTACCTGGTGGCGGTGCAGCACTGGAGCCCGTTGTCGGCGGGCTGGTACCTGGCGGTGGTCCAGGTGCTGGGCGCGGCCGGGCGGCTCGGGTCGGGGTGGTGGTCGGACCGGGTGGGCAGCCGGTTGCGGCCGATGCGTCAGCTGGCGGTGTTGAGCTGCGTGGTGATGCTGCTGGTGGCGCTGGGCGACGTCTCGTGGCTCTGGCTGGTGCTGCTGGCACTGGCGCTGGCGGGGATCATCACGGTGGCCGACAACGGGCTGGGCTTCACGGCCTCGGCGGAACTGGCGGGGTTGGCGTGGTCAGGCCGCGCGATGGGGACGCAGAACACGGGGCAGAACATCGCGGCCTCGCTGACCCCGCCACTGCTGGGGCTGGTGATCGGCGACAGCCGGTACGCACTGGCGTTCTGCGTGGCGGCGGTGTTCCCAGCGCTGGCGGTGCTGGTGGTCCCGGTCCGCGCGGAACACGCTTCGGAGGACTGAAGCTGCTCCGGGCCGGTGGGGGCCGGCCGCGGTTGGCCGGCTGCCCGGGGTCGCGGCTGAGGCCGCCACGCCGCCCGCCCGCGGGGGCGCCCCCCGTCTCCAGCGTATCGGCCGCCGCCGACGGAAACCGGTCGCCGAAGCGGCCGACGGCCGAGTTGTCCACATCTCGCCCGGGCTGTGGAACGACCGGACTCGGCCCCCAGATGGCATGAACGACCCGTTCAGGTCGCCGGACGACATGAACGACCCTTTCATGCCATCCGGCGGACCCCGGACACGACGAAGGCCGCCTCCCCAACCTCGGGAGGCGGCCTTCGTGAGCCGAAAGATCAAGCCACCGTGAGCCGGTTCTCGAAGCCCTCCACGAGCTTCCGCCAGGCGCTCTGCTCCGCGTCGAACGGGGCCGACGGCTCCAGGCGCGTCGGGTCCGGGCGCAGCACGAACGACACCAGCCAGCCCAGGCTCTCGTTGCCCGCCAGCGCCGTCTCGGCCGAGTCGTCGCCCGCCCAGTCCGCCGCGTCCGTGATCAGCTCGACCGCCAGCTCCAGCTGCGTCGGGTCGATCGACTCCGGGCCCTCCGCGATGTCCGCGTCCAGGCCCGTCAGGACGTACGTGTTCTCCGGGTCGACCTCGATCTCCAGCTCGCCGGCCGTCGCCTTGGCCAGGACCTCGTCCCACGTGGACACGTCCGCGAGGTCCGTGTCGGCCAGGTCCTTGCCGTCGGCCAGCGCGCGGGCCAGGGCCTTCTCCGACGTGAACACGTCGATCTCGCCCTCGCTGCCCAGGAACACCGGGGTGTCGTCGAGGTAGCAGCGCAGCGTGTAGTACTCCGCGCCGGACGTGATGATCTTGATCGGGTCGATGCCCACCTCGGCCCAGAAGCCGACCGGGCCCTCTTCGACCTCGTCGTCGTCCTCGTCGTCTTCCGAGGAGATCGCCTCGAGGTCCTCTTCACCCTCGGCGCCGGCCTCGGCCTCGGCGGACTCCTCGTGGAACGCCGCCAGCTCCTCGGCGGTCTGCTCGAGCACCTTCTCGTCGACGTCCGGCGTGGTCACCAGGCCGTCGATCGCGTCCAGCACGGTGTCCCACTTCTGCGACACCGTCTCGGACAGGTCGTTCCACACCTGGACGCCGACGCTCCCGGTGAACGGGAGCGTGCCCTGGTCCAGCAGCGAGAAGCCCTCGGTCGAGTCGAGGATCTCGTGCACCTCTTCGAGGTCGCAGACGTCCGCGAGCGACCGCACGATGCCGACGATCTCCGCCAGCTCGGCGATGTGCCAGACGTCCGGCTCCTCGGCGACGAGCTCGGGCACGCCGACGAGGTCGTACGTGTGGTCCTCGTCCGGGATCAGCTCCGGCACGTTCAGCGACGGCACGGCGTCCCACGCCGGGTGGTCGATCAGGTCGTGCCGCTCCGACGTGCGGACGAAGGCGGCCAGGTGCGCGGCGTCCGGGAAGGCGTACAGGTCGTCCTCATCGCCGAGGAACGCTTCCCACTCCTCGCCGTCTTCCCGCCAGCGCGGGGCCCACAGGGTGACGACGTCGCCCTGCGGCAGCCCGAGTTCGATCGGGATGATGTCCTGTGCCATTCCTAAGCCCTCCGGTGTACCGCCCGTGTGCGCGCGACACCGTATCTCCCGGTCGAAGCGCGGTAACGCGAAGCCTACGGGTTTACCACTCGTGATGCGATCGCCCCTGCCGACTTTGCGACGAGCGGATGGCACGATGGACGTCTGATGACTCTCACCGACCTCCTGCCTGCGGAATCCGACCCCGACGCCCTCTTCGAAGCCTTCACGACCTGGACGGCCGATCGGGGCATCGAGCTGTACCCGGCGCAGGAGGAGGCGGTGATGGAGGTCGTCTCCGGATCGAACGTCATCCTCTCGACGCCGACCGGCTCCGGGAAGAGCCTCGTCGCCGTCGGCGCGCACTTCACCGCGCTCGCCCAGGGCCGCCGCAGCTACTACACCGCGCCCATCAAAGCCCTCGTCTCGGAGAAGTTCTTCCAGCTCATCGAGATCTTCGGGGCCGACAACGTCGGGATGATGACGGGTGACTCCAGCGTCAACCCGGACGCCCCGATCATCTGCTGCACGGCCGAAATCCTGGCGAACATCGCGTTGCGGTTCGGTGCCGAGGCGCCGGTCGGGCAGGTCGTCGCCGACGAGTTCCACTTCTACTCCGAGCCCGACCGCGGCTGGGCGTGGCAGGTGCCGCTGCTCGAACTGCCGAACGCGCAGTTCGTCCTGATGTCGGCGACCTTGGGCGACGTGTCCTTCTTCGAAAAGGATCTCACGCGCCGCACCGGCAAGCCGACCGCGGTGGTCACCTCGGCGCAGCGCCCGGTGCCGCTGACCTTCCGGTACGCGCTCACGCCGTTGCACGAAACGATGTCCGAGCTGCTCAACGGCGGTCAGGCGCCCGTCTACGTCGTGCACTTCTCGCAGGCCGCGGCCATCGAACGCGCGCAGACGCTGATGAGCATCAACGTCACGACGAAGGCCGAAAAGGAGGCCATCGCCGAGCTGATCGGCGACTTCCGCTTCGCCGCCGGCTTCGGCAAGACGCTCTCGCGGCTGGTCCGCCACGGCATCGGCGTCCACCACGCCGGCATGCTGCCCAAGTACCGCCGATTGGTCGAGACCTTGGCCCAGTCCGGGCTGCTCAAGGTGATCTGCGGGACCGACACGCTCGGGGTCGGGATCAACGTACCGATCCGGACGGTGGTCTTCTCCGCGCTCACCAAGTACGACGGCGTGCGCCAGCGCCACCTCAAGGCCCGCGAGTTCCACCAGATCGCCGGCCGCGCCGGGCGCGCGGGCTACGACACCGACGGCTACGTCGTCGTGCAGGCGCCCGACCACGTCGTCGAGAACGCGAAGGCGCTGGAGAAGGCGGGCGACGACCCGAAGAAGAAAAAGAAGATCGTCCGGAAGAAGGCCCCGGAAGGGTTTGTCAACTGGACCGAGAGCACGTTCGACCGGCTCATCGCGGCCGAGCCCGAGCCGCTGACGTCGAGCTTCAAGGTCACGCACTCGATGCTGCTCAACGTGATTTCGCGGCCGGGCAACGCGTTCGACTCCATGCGTCACCTCCTGGAGGACAACCACGAGGACCGCGCGTCGCAGCGCAAGCTGATCCTGCGCGCGATCGCGATCTACCGCGCGCTGCTCGCCGCCGGCGTCGTCGAACGACTGTCCGAACCGGACGAGCAGGGCCGGATCATCCGGCTCACCGTCGACCTGCAGTTCGACTTCGCGCTCAACCAGCCGCTTTCGCCGTTCGCGCTGGCCGCGATCGAGCTGTTCGACCTGGAGTCGCCGAGCTACCCGCTCGACGTCGTGTCCACTGTGGAGTCCACGGTGGACAATCCGCGGCCGGTGCTGTCGCAGCAGCAGTTCAAGGCGCGCGGCGAGGCCGTCAACGCGATGAAGGCCGAGGGCATCGAGTACGACGAGCGGATGGAGCTGCTCGAGAACATCACGTACCCGAAGCCCCTGGAAGAGCTGCTGCAGGGCGCGTTCCACAGCTACCGCCAGGGCCACCCGTGGGTCGACGACTACGAGCTGTCGCCCAAGTCCGTCGTGCGCGACATGTACGAGCGCGCGATGAACTTCGTCGAGTACATCGGGTTCTACCAGCTGGCGCGGTCGGAAGGCCTGGTGTTGCGCTACCTCGCCGACGTCTACGACGCGCTGCGCCACACGGTGCCCGACGAGGCCAAGACCGAGCCGCTGCAGGACCTCATCGAGTGGCTCGGCGAGCTCGTCCGGCAGGTCGACTCCAGTCTCCTGGACGAGTGGGAGGCGCTGCGCCACCCGTCCGAAGAAGGGCCGGTGTCGCACCGCCCGCCTCCGGAACCGCCGGGCGTCACCCGCAACGAGCGCGCCTTCCGGGTGCTGGTGCGCAACGAGCTGTTCCGCCGGGTCGAGCTGTTCGCGCGGCGGGCGTGGTTCCCGCTCGGCGAGCTGGACGCCGCTTCGGGGTGGGACGCCGACTCGTGGCAGGAAGCGATCGAGGACTACTTCGAGGAGTACGACTCCCTCGGCACCGGCCCGGACGCGCGCGGCCCGAAGCTGCTGATGATCGAGCAGCAGCCGGACGTCTGGAAGGTCCGCCAGATCTTCGACGACCCGGCGGGCGACCACGACTGGGGCATCAGCGCGGAGGTCGACCTGGCGGCGTCTGACGAAGCCGGCGCTGCGGTGATCCGGGTGACCGACGTGGGCGCGCACTGACCGTTGCGGATTCCTGACTGGTCAGTCATCGTGATCCCATGGTGGCGACAGTGCGGGAGCACCGGATCGGCGACGTGCGCTGGACGATCGTCCGAGGTCCCCGGGAAGCCGCTTTCCACGCGCTGGGCGCGCACGCCGCGGCCGACATCCGGACCGTTTTGGACGGACTGCCGTCGTGGCCGGTCGCGTCGCGGGCCCGGCGGTCGCCGGTGCTGTTCCGGGCGATCGAATCGGCGTCCCAGGTCGAGCACCCGGACGCGTACGCCGAGCTGACGGCGCTGGCGGCGGGCGCGGGAGTGCCGTTCGACGACCTGCTGCTGGCCAACCTGCGCGGCGACCTGGGCGCGGGGGACGGGACGGGCTGCACGGACCTGGCGTGGGCTGGGTCGTCGTCGCTGCTGGGCCACAACGAAGACGGCGCCCCGGTGTTCGACGGGATCGGCCGCCTGCTGACGCTGCTGATCGACGGCGAGCCGGGGGTGTGCGTGTGGTGGTACCCGGGGTTCCTCCCGTCGAACACGTTCACGCTGACCACGCACGGGCTGGTGTGGGGGATCGACAGCGTGAGCGTGGTGACGCCGTCGCCGTGTGCTGGCCGGCACTTCGTGGCGCGAACGGCCCAGCGTGCGTCGGGGTTGGCCGAGGCGGTGTCGGTGTTGCGGTCGCGCCCTTCGGCGGGTGGGTTCGCTTACACGATGGGGCAGGTCGGTTCGCCTGTGGTGACGGTGGTCGAGAAGGCGGGACACGAGACCGCGGTGACCACTGTGGATAGTGGACTTGCCTGGCACACCAACCACTTCCGGCGGTTGTCACCGTCGTTGGATTCGGCGTCGGAGGAGAGCTTGGCGCGCGCCGAGGTGTGCGCGCACCTGGCTCCGGTGGAGCCGGACGTGAAGTGGCTGGTTTCGGCGTTGACTGGTCCTGTGCACCGGAACGCCGTCGACGGCGATCCGCTGATGATGACCTTGAGCACGGTGGTGACGGATTTGGCGTCGGGTGAGGTGACGGTGGTGCCGCGCGGGGGTGGTCCGTTGCGGGCCCGTGCGGCGGATCTGGCTTCCGGCAACCTGGCCGCAGTCGGTGCGCTCAACGGCGCAATCCTCTCCTGACCATGGCCTCCCGGGGTTAGCGTGGACGCTCCGGAAACCTGGGAGGGGACCATGGTGAAGCGATTGCTGGCCGGGATGTTCGTCGCCGGTGTGCTGGCGTTGGGGTTGGCGCCGGTCGCGTCGGCCGCTTCGATGGTGGAGTACGCGCTCGTGCCCACCGCCGTCGAGTACGGAACCGACGCCACCGCCATCGAGTACGGCCTCTGACACTCACCCGGCGGGAGTCAAGATCGCCTGGGCGTCTCCGCCCGCGAACCACAACCCGATGACGAACGCCGCGGTCGCTTGAGGACCGGCTGTGCTCTGGGCGTTGCGGTCTCGTCGAGCGTCGCCAAGGCACTTACGCGCTCACGGCGCTGGGTTCAAGCTTCCTGGCGCCGATCGAGGGATTCGGACGGTGGGCCGCTGCGCACGGCGACGCCGTCGTCGCCGCTCGAACCCGAGCACGATCAGCGTGACCAGCGACAACGCCGGGAGCGGGTAGCCGAGCAGGAGCCCGGCGGTGACGTCGGACGCCGGTGCGATGAGGCCCGCCACGAACACCCACGTCGGCGCGGTCGGCGGCTTCGCGGCCGGGGACCACGGTGTCTTGCGGCCCGGCTTCGCGACCGAAAGCCAGGCCTGGAACGCCAAAGCGCTCGCCATCAGCGATGCCCCGGCGATCTGCGCCCAGGCGACTTCGCCGGTGTCGGCGGACTCGCGCAGGGCGGGGGAGAGCAGGAAGATCCCGGCGTAGAGCTGGATCAGCGTCAGGGCGAACTTGACCAGCACCCACCAGTGCCGGAAGTAGCCCCACGCGGTCGCGCCGGCGAGGAGGAGGCCGGTGAACGCGGAGACGTTCGCCATCGGGGCGAGCAGGACGGAGTCGAGCCGGTCGGCCGGTACCGGCGCGCCCGACGACATGAGCACGACGAGGGCGAGGGCCTGGCTCATCCACGCGACGGACGAGACGACGTGCAGCCAGACGACGGCCTGGCGCCAGCGAGGGGAAGTTTTCACACCTCCCAGGCTCGCGAAGCACGCGCACGGGCACATCGGGCGCGACCCGGGTTTCGCCCCGGAGGCGGGGAGGAGTGGAGTGCGCCAGGGGAAGTACGCGGCCGGGGAGGAGGTACTCCCGCGGGAGTAGGCCAGCCGCGAGATCGGCTCGCCGGCATGGCGGGTTGGCCGCGCCGCTCGGCCGCCGAGCCGCCCACTCGGCGGTGAGGGCGGCGGTGTGGGTGGCGTGCCGCTGCGCACCGCCGGACGAGGAAGCGTTCTCAGCCGCGCGGGGCCGGTGGGTTCTTCGCTGCCAACGCCAGCAACGGCACCGCCGCCGCCGCGTCGGTGATCAGCGTCGACACCATCCCCGACCGCAGCACCGCGTCCACCGCCGCGGCCTTCGGGCGGCTGTACCCCAGCGCGATCACCTCCGGCACCGCCGTCAGTTCCTCATGACTGATCGCCAGCACGTGATGAGCCAACCCCGTCGACAAAGCGTTCCCCGAAGCGTCGAACAACCGCGCCGCCACTTCCGCCGTCGCCCCACGAGCGGCGATCGCCGCTCGCTCGGCCTCGTCCAGGGCGTCGTACACCGTCGACTCGCCCGGCTGCCACGCGCCGATGCTGACCACCGCCTTCGTCAGGTGGCGGAACTGCCCGAACGTCTCCGCGATCCCCGGCTGCCGGCGCAACGTCTCCGTCGTGCGGCGGTCCGGGAGGACCAGCGGGCCGAAGATCGGGTACGCGTCGCCGCCGGACACCGATGTCACGCGGCTGACCGTCTCCACCGAACGGCCGCGCATGTCCATCCCCGCCTGAACCCCGCACAGCTGGACGATCGGGCACCGCGGCAACGACCGGATCGCCTCGGTCATCGCGTTAACCGACCGCGCCCACGACAAGCCAATCACGTCCGACGGCGTCGCGATCTCCTCCAGCAGCCGGGCCGCCAGCGTCCCGATCTTGGCGCGGACGACCTCGCGCGGCTCGCGCTCGGTTGAGCGTTCGAGCACCAGCGCCTGCTTCAGGCCGTACGCCGAGCGCACCTCGTCCGACAGCGCCAGGTCCACCGGCGCCGGCAGCGAGAACTCCACCCTGACCAGGCCGGACTCCATGGCCGTGTCGAGCATCCGGGCCACCTTGAACCGGCTGACGCCGAATTCGTCGGCGATCTCCAGCTTGGAGCGTCCCTGCACGTAGAAGCGCCGGGCGATGGTGGCGAGCAGCATCGCTTCCGAGAGCGACGCGCCCTTGCGAGAAGCGCTCATCTGAGCACTATAGCGCGAAATCCGCCCGAAAGGTTGACGTAACACCGAGGTCAGTCCTGTAATGCCTTCACATGTTCTCGACGCCATAGGTCAACGCTGCTCATATGAGCGCGAGGAAGGGGCTAGGCATGCGTGCCGCCATCGTCGACCGGCCCGGTGAGATCAGGGTCGGCGAGGTGCCCGATCCGAAACCCGGGGAACGCCAGGTCGTCGTCAAGGTCGGAGCGTGCGGGATCTGCGGGACCGACCTGCACATCGCGGACGGGCACTTCCCGCCCACCCCGTACCCCATCGTCCCCGGGCACGAGTTCGCCGGGGAAATCGTCGAGCTCGGCGCGGACGTGCCGGGCGAGTGGAAGGTCGGCGACCGCGTCGCCGTCGACCCGTCGCTGTTCTGCGGCTACTGCGGCCCGTGCCGCGCCGGCCACGGCAACCTCTGCGCGAACTGGGGCGCCACCGGCGACACCGTCAACGGCGCCTTCGCCGAGTACGTCGCCGTCCCGTCGTCCACCTGCTACCGGATGCCCGACTCGATGACGTGGGAACAAGGCGCGCTGGTCGAGCCCGTCTCCTGCGCGGTGCACGGCGTCCGGCGCGTCGGCGTCGAAGCCGGAGAGCGCTTTCTCGTCGTCGGCGCCGGGACCATGGGCCTGATCATGCAGCAGCTGCTGCAGCGCTCCGGCGCGCAGGTCACGGTCGTCGACCGCAACGAAACCCGGTTGCCACGAGCGAAAAGCCTCGGCGCCGTCGCCACCGCGAAGGACGTCAGCGACCTGAACGGCGAGAAGTTCGACGTCGCCGTGGACGCCACCGGCGCCGCACCCGCCATCGAAGCCGCGTTCGACTCGATCCGCCGCGGCGGGCGGCTGCTCGTCTTCGGCGTCGCCCCGGCCGAAGCGCGCGTCGCGCTTTCGCCGTTCCGCATCTACAACGACGAGATCACCATCGTCGGCTCGATGGCCGTGCTGCACAGCTTCGGCACGGCGCTCGACCTCGTCGCGAATGGTGCGATCGACACCGATTCGCTGCTCACGGACAGGTTGCCGCTGGAGCAGTACCCCGAGGCGCTGGCCAAGATGCGCAGCGGCTCGGGCCTCAAGGTGCAGGTACTCCCGGGAGGCGGCCGTGCGTAAGCTCCTCACCCTCTTCGCCGCGACGTCGTTGCTGGCCACGGGCTGCGCGGGCGCGGGCTCGATCGGCCAGGGCACCAGCACGCTCGTCATCGCGATCGTGTCCAACCCGCAGATGAAGGACGCGATCTCGCTCGCGCCGGAGTTCGAGAAGGCCACCGGCATCAACCTGAAGTTCGTTTCCCTGCCGGAAAACCAGGCGCGCGCGAAGATCACCGCGTCGACCGCCACCGAGGGCGGCGAGTTCGACGTCGTCATGATCAGCAACTACGAGGCTCCGCAGTGGGCGGCCAACGGCTGGCTCGAGAACCTCGAGCCGCACATGGCCTCGACCCAGGGCTACGACGAAGGCGACTTCATCCCCAGCATCAAGCAGTCGCTGTCGTACCAGAACCAGATGTACGCGGTGCCGTTCTACGGCGAGTCGTCGTTCCTGGCCTACCGCAAGGACCTCTTCGACAAGGCCGGGATCACCATGCCGGCCAAGCCGACGTGGCAGCAGATCGCCGACTTCGCCGCGAAGCTCGACGACAAGGCCGCCGGCGTCAGCGGCATCTGCCTGCGCGGCAAGCCGGGCTGGGGTGAAAGCCTCGCGCCGTTCACGACCGTGGCCAACACTTTTGGTGCGCAATGGTTCGACAAGGACTGGAACGCCAAGCTGACGTCACCCGAGTTCACCGCAGCCGCGAACTTCTACGTCAACCTGATCCGCGAACACGGTGAAGTCGGCGCCTCCAGCGCCGGGTTCTCCGAGTGCGGCACGCGCTACACCCAGGGCCAGGCCGCGATGTGGTACGACGCCACGGTCATGGCGGGAACCAACGAGGACCCGTCGAGCAGCAAGATCGTCGGCAAGTCCGGGTACGCGCCCGCGCCGGTCGTCAAGACCCAGGCCAGCGGCTGGCTCTACACCTGGGCGCTCGGCATCCCGAAGGTCGCCAAGGACAAGGACGCGGCCTGGAAGTTCATGGCCTGGATGACCGACAAGGCGTACGTGCAGAAGGTCGGGACGACCTACGGCTGGAACCGCGTCCCGCCGGGCGTGCGCCAGTCGACGTACGCGATTCCCGACTACGCCAAGGCCGCGGCGGCCTACGCGAAGCCCACTTTGGACGGTATCGCGGACGCGAACCAGCAGAAGGCCATGGCGAACCCGGTGCCCTACCCCGGCATCCAGTTCGTCGGCATCCCCGAGTTCCAGGACCTGGGCACCCGGGTGAGCCAGCAGCTGTCGGCGGCGATCGCCGGCCGCGAGTCCGTCGAAGACGCCCTGAAGCAGTCCCAGGACTACGCCCAGACGGTGGGCGACTCCTACAAGGCGGTGCAGTGATGTCCACGCTCTCCGTAGAAACCCCCACCTCCCAGACGCACGCGAAGGTCGAGGAGAAGAAAGGCCTGAGCACCGCGGCCAAGCGGCGGCTGCCGCTGCTGCCCGCGCTGATCTTCGTCGTCGCGGTGACGCAGCTGCCGTTCCTGCTCACCGTGTTCTACTCGTTCCAGTCGTGGAACCTGGTCCGGCCGGGCTCACGGCACTTCGTCGGCCTCGACAACTACATCGACGTATTCAGCGACACGACGTTCCTGGTCGCGCTGCTCAACACCGTGCTGCTGACGGTGGTGTGCGTGCTGGTCGCGCTGCTGCTGGGCCTCGGCCTGGCGATCCTGCTCGACCGGAAGTTCTTCGGCCGCGGCGTCGTCCGGACGCTGCTGATCACGCCGTTCCTCATCCTCCCGGCGGCGGGCGCGCTGCTGTGGAAGACCACGGTGTTCGACCCGACGTACGGGTTGCTGCACTTCGTCTTCGGCACCGACGTCGACTGGCTTTCGGAGTTCCCGCTGGCCGCGGTGATGGCGCAGATCGTGTGGCAGTGGACGCCGTTCATGATGCTGCTCATCCTCGCCGGCCTGCAGAGCCAGTCCAAAGAGGTCCTCGAAGCAGCCTCTGTGGACGGTGCGAGCCGGTGGCGGACGTTCGTCTCCATCACGCTGCCGCACCTGTCCCGATTCCTGCAGCTGGCGACGCTGCTGGGCGCGATCTACATCGTGAACAGCTTCGACGCCATCTTCCTGATGACGCAGGGTGGACCGGGCACGGCCAGCACCAACCTGCCGTACTACATCTACCAGCGCGCGTTCGAAGGCTTCGACGTCGGACAGTCGTCGGCGATGGGCGTGATCGTCGTGATCCTGACGATGATCGTCGCGACCTTCGCGCTGCGCTTGATGTTCCGCACGTTCTCCGTGAGCGGAGGGATCAAATGACCACGGCCGTCGCTCCCCGCAAACGCGCCTACGGCAAGGGATCGCTGACCCTGGTGACCTGGGTCCTGGCCATCCTGTTCGTCTTCCCGCTGCTGTGGATGATCCTCACGGCGTTCAAGCAGGAGGCGGACGCCTACACCGACCCGCCGAAGCTGTTCTTCACGCCGACGTTCGACCAGATCGCGAACGTCCTCAATGGAGGGTTCCTGCCGTACGTGTCGAACTCGGCGTTCGTCACGATCCTCTCGACGATCCTGGTGCTGCTCTTCGGCGTCCCGGCGGCGTACGCGCTGTCGCTGGCGCCGGTGAAGGGCACGTCGAACGCGCTGGGTTTCTTCCTCTCGACCAAGATGCTGCCGATCGTGGCGGCGATCATCCCGCTGTACATCATCTCCCAGAACACCGAGCTGCTGGACACGGTGTGGGCGCTGGTCATTCTCTACACGTCGATGAACCTGCCGCTGGCCATCTGGATGATGCGGTCGTTCTTCCTCGAGGTGCCGCACGAGATGATCGAGGCGGGCCGGATCGACGGCGCGAACCTGCCGACGCTGCTGCGCAAGATCATCATGCCGGTGGTCGCGCCCGGGATCGCGGCGACGGCGCTGATCTGCGTCATCTTCTCCTGGACCGAGTTCTTCTACGCGGTCAACCTGACGGCGGCGCGCGCCGGCACCGTGCCGGTGTTCCTCGTCGGGTTCATCACCAGTGAGGGCCTGTACTGGGCCCAGCTTTCCGCCGCCGCGCTGCTGGCCTCGCTGCCGGTGATGATCGTCGGCTGGATCGCGCAGAACCACCTCGTCCGCGGGCTGTCGATGGGAGCGGTGAAGTAGCCATGGCCGGAGTCGTTTACGAAGCTGCGTCGCGGATCTACCCGGGCGCCCAGGCGGTTCGCGCCGTCGACAAGTTCGACCTCGCGGTGCCGGACGGGGAGTTCCTGGTGCTGGTCGGGCCGTCAGGGTCCGGGAAGTCGACGGCGCTGCGGATGCTCGCGGGGCTGGAGGACATCGACGAGGGTGCCGTCCACATCGGCGACCGCGACGTCACGCACCTGCCGCCGAAGGACCGGGACATCGCGATGGTGTTCCAGTCCTACGCGCTGTACCCGCACATGACGGTGGCCGAGAACATGGGCTTCGCGCTGAAGCTGCGTGGACTGTCCAAATCGGACATAGATGCCAAGGTGGCCGAGGCGGCCGCGCTGCTGGATCTCTCCCGCTTCTTGGATCGGAAGCCGAAGGCGTTGTCCGGTGGGCAGCGGCAGCGCGTCGCGATGGGCCGGGCGATCGTGCGCGAGCCGAGCGTGTTCCTGATGGACGAGCCACTGTCCAACCTGGACGCGAAGCTCCGGGTGGAGACGCGCGCGAACATCGCCCAGCTGCAACAGCGTCTCGGGACGACGACGATCTACGTCACGCACGACCAGGTCGAGGCGATGACGATGGGCGACCGGGTGGCGGTGCTCCGCGACGGCGTGCTGCAGCAGTGCGCGTCCCCGCGGGAGCTGTACGAGAACCCGCGCAACAGTTTCGTGGCGGGGTTCATCGGCTCACCGGCCATGAACCTGGCGACGTTGCCGCTGACCGAAGGCGGCGTCAAGCTGGGCGACGTCGTGTTGCCGCTGCCGCGGTCGGTTCTATCGGCGGCCGGCGACCTCCGTGAAGTGGTCTTCGGTGTCCGGCCGGAGTCGCTGGAGCTGGTGTCCGAAGGCGGGTTCGAGCTGGTGGTGGAGCTGGTGGAGGAACTCGGCGCGGACGCGTACCTGCACGGCAAGGTGGGCGACGACCGGTTCGTCGTCCGGGTCGACGGCCGCACGCCACCCCGAATGGGCGACAACGTCCGGGTCGGCCTGCGCGGCGAAGGCGAGACCCACGCCTTCCACCCGGAGACCACGCTGCGCCTCTCCTGAAACGATCGAGCCACGGCCACCTCGCGGGAACCCCTTACCCGCGAGGTGGCCGTTCCCACGTCACTCCTGGAGTGAGAGGGCCTGGCTGGGGCACACGTGCACCGCTTCTCGGGCCTTCTCGACCAGCTCACCCTCCGGCTGCTCGTTCAGGACGATGACCGTGCCGTCGTCCTCGCTCTGGTCGAACAGCGCCGGCTCGGTGAGCACGCACTGACCCGCGCCGACGCACTTGCCGGTGTCCGCGATGATCTTCATGGTTCTTCTTCCTGCCTGTGGTGGGAAACGCAGCTCTTCGATCTCTACCAGGTCACCGGCAGCCGGTACAGGCCGTAGATGTTCGCGTCGTCCTTGAACGGCAGGTCGTCGACGTCCGAACCCAGCGCCAGCGTCGGAATGCGGCGGAACAGCGTGTCGAACACGATCTGCAGCTCCATCCGGGCCAGGTTCTGCCCCAGGCACTGGTGCGGGCCGAAGCCGAACGCGACGTGGTGGCGCGCGCCGCGCTCGATGTCCAGCTCGTCGGCGTTCTCGAACGCGCGCGGGTCGCGGTTCGCCGCGTAGCCCAGCGCCAGCACGCCTTCACCAGCCTTGATCAGCTGCCCGCCGACCTCGATGTCTTCGACGCACAGGCGCGCGGTGGCCGCGTCGACGATCGTCCAGTAGCGCAGCATCTCCTCGACGGCGTCGAGCGTCTTGCCCGGGTCGGCCTTGATCGCCGCGAGCTGCTCCGGGTTCTGCAGGAACGCCACGGTGGACAGCGAAATCATGTTCGCCGTCGTCTCGTGCCCGGCCACCAGCAGCAGGAACCCGGTCGCGGCCAGCGATTCACGCCGGTAGGTGCCGTCCTCGCGGAGCTTGACGATCTGCCGGCCGAGCAGGTCGTCCGGCGGGTTCGCCTCCTTCGTCGCGATGAGGTCGGCCATGTACCCGCGGATGGTGTCGAACGCCGCTCGCCGCTCTTCGGGCGGCGTCGCGCGCTTGATCAGCTTCGCCGTGTGCTCCTGGAAGAAGCCGTGGTCGGCGTAGGGCACCCCGAGCATTTCGCAGATCACCAGCGACGGCACCGGCAGCGACAACGTTTCGACGAGGTCGCCGGGGCGAGGCCCGGCCAGCAGCGCGTCGATCTGGCCGTCGACGATCTCCTGGATCCGCGGCCGCAGCGCCTCCATCCGGCGCACGGTGAACTCGCCGAGCACGGCCTTGCGCGCCGGCCCGTGCTCGGGCGCGTCCATGGTGATCATGGTGCGCTCGTCGCCCTTGCGCCGGAACCCGCCCTTGACCAGCTGCGGGAAGTCCGGGTGCTGGCGGTCGGCGCTGAAGCGCCGGTCGTTCAGCACGGTCCGGACGTCTTCGAGCCGGGTGACCACCCAGGCGTGGCCGCCCTCGGGCAGCCGGACCCGCTCGACGGAGTCACCCTCGCGGATCTCCTCGTACGCCGGTGGCGGCGCGAACGGGCAGGTGCGGGTCATCGGGAACTCGTGCTTTTCGACGGTGGTCATGGCGTCCCCTTCACCAGGTCACGGGCAGGCAGTACAGACCGAAGATCGACGAGTCGTGCTTGAACGGCAGCTGGTCCACGGGCGCGGCCAGCTTCAGCTCCGGGAGGCGGCGGAAGAGCGTGTCGAACACGATCTGCAGCTCCATCCGGGCCAGGTTCTGGCCGAGGCACTGGTGCGGTCCGAAGCCGAACGCGACGTGGTGGCGGGCGCCGCGCTCGAGGTCGAGCTCGTCCGGGTTCTCGAACGCGGCCGCGTCGCGGTTGCCCGAGTAGCTCAGGCCCAGGACACCCTCGCCTTCGCGGATCAGCTGCCCGCCGATCTCGACGTCTTCGGTGGCGACGCGCGAGGTCGCGAACTCCGCGATCGTGAAGTACCGCAGCAGCTCCTCGACGGCGTCGAGCGTCTTGCCCGGGTCGTTCTTGATGATTTCGAGCTGGTCCGGGTTCTCCAGCAGCGCGACGGTGCCGAGCGAGATCATGTTCGCCGTCGTCTCGTGCCCGGCGATGAGCAGCAGGAAGGCCAGCGACACGAGCGAGTCGTGGTCGACGTCGCCGTGCTCCTCGCGCTGCTTGAGGATCTGGCGGCCGAGCAGGTCGTCGGTCGGCTCGGCTTCCTTCTTGGCGACGAGCTGGTCGAGGTACTCCTGCAGCTCGTCGACGGCCTGGACGCGGACCTCCTGGTCGACGTCGCGGTTGAGCAGCGTCGAGCTGCGGACCTGGAAGAACTCGTGGTCGCCGTAGGGCACGCCCAGCAGCTCGCAGATGACCAGCGACGGCACCGGCAGCGACAGCGCCGTGACGAGGTCGGCGGGCTTCGGACCGGCCAGGATCGCGTCGATGTGCTCGTCGACGATCTGCTGGATCCGCGGCTGCAGCGCCTTCATCCGCTTGACCGTGAATTCGCCCACGACCTCGCGGCGGGCGGCACCGTGCTGCGGCGGGTCCATGTTGATCAGCGACGCGGTGAAGTTGGTCCGCCGGATCGGCCGGCCCTGCTTGGTCAGGAACGGGAAGCCGGGGTTGAACCGGTCGGAGCTGAACCGCGGGTCGGTGAGCATTTGCCGGACGTCTTCGAGCCGGGTGATCGCCCAGGCCTCCTGGCCGGACTGCAGCTCGACGCGCTGGACCGGCCCCGCTTCGCGCAGCCGCTCGTACGCCGCGGGCGGCGCGAACGGGCACGTGCGTTCCAGCGGGAAGACGTCGCCCTGAGTGGTGGGTTCGGCGACTTCGGTCATTTCGGGCCCCCTAAAGCGGACGTAAAGTATGCGGAGGATTACATTCCGGTTCTACGGCCAAGGTACCGAAGCGGAAGGAAGTCGTCCACTAGCTAACGGGTGACTCGATGTGGATCCGGTGTGTGGCCGCTTGACCATGCGAGAATCAGCCCGCGCGATTCAGCGGAAGGCGAACGGCATGACGGCAGACCCCGAGACCACCCTGCGGGCGGACGCGCGCCGCAACCGCGACCAGATCCTGGCCGCCGCGAAGAGCATCTTCGCCGTCTCCGGGCCCGAGGTGCCGATGGAGGAGATCGCCCGCGCGGCCGGCGTCGGCGTCGGGACGCTTTACCGCCGGTTCCCGGACCGGGACGCGCTGGTCCGCGCGGTCGCGATGGACAACTTCGAGCGCGTGCTGGTCGACGCCCGGGCGATCGCCGCGGAGGAGACGTCGCCGTGGCGCGCGCTCGAGCGGCTGCTGCGGCAGTCGGTGGAGCTGCAGCTGAGCATCCAGCTGGCGATGGTGTCGCACCGGGCGCTGGTGATCCTCAAGGGCGACCCGGAGGTCCGGCGCCTGCGGGACGAGATCCTGGAGGTGGTGGACGACTTCGTCCGCGGCGCCCAGGCCGAGGGCAAGCTGCGCCCGGACGTCGGTGCCGGGGACATCGCCATCCTCTTCGCGACGCTGCTGCGGCAGGTGCGGGCGAAGGCGCCGGACGTGGCCGAGATGGCGGCGCGCCGCTGCGTCGGGATCATGATCGACGGCCTCAGTGCCCGGCCGGGCACCGAGCTGCCGGGCCGCCCGATCACGTCGCACGATCTGGACCCCGCGGAAGACCACGCCTGATTCCCGGTTTTTCGTGTTAGGGTTCCGCCTCGTTCTGCCGAATTGTGGCCGCGGGCGGAAAAAATGCGACGAAGAATACCGGTCTGGTTGTTGGCGATTCCCTTTCTGGTGGTGGCGGGCTGCGGTTCCGGTCCGGTCGCCGGAGCGGCCGCGCCCGTTTCGACGCCGGCGTCCCCTTCGGCTTCTTCGAGTACCTCGTCCGTCGCGCCGCCGACGTCGGTCACGCCGTCTTCTCGTTCGGTGGTACCGACTCCGACCCCGCCGTCGACAACGCCGGTGCGCGGCTGCCGCAGCCCGGAGTTCTCGACGTCCGAGCCCGACGGCGGCTGGTCGGACGGCGGCTACTACGTCCACAACAACATGTGGAACACGGACGAGGCAGGCCCGGAAACGCTGCGCGCGTGCGCGTACGACAACTGGTACGTCGAATCCAGCCAACCCGACTCGACGTCGGTGAAAACCTATCCGAACGTCCACAAGGACATCAACAACCAGAATGGGAAGCCGTTCAACGACTATTCGGTGATCCACTCGACGTTCGCCGGCCGCGGCCCGGGCGTGGGCGTCTACGACGTGGCGTACGACCTGTGGCTGAACGGCGTGGGCGACGGCAAGGGCGTCAGCGAGCTGATGGTGTGGACGGAGAACCTGAAGCAGCAGCCGTCGGGCGACAAGCTGACGACGTACACAGCGGGCGGCTCGACGTACGACGTCTGGGCGGACGACGACGGGTACGTGGCGTTCGTTTCCCGGGCGACGCAGTACTCGGGCAGCATCGACCTGAAGGCGATGATCGCGTGGTCGATCGGGAAGGGACTGATCCCGCCGAACCCGACGGTGAACCAGATCGGGTACGGGATCGAGTTCTGCTCAACGGGCGGGGGCAAGGCGCGGTTCACGCTGACGGACTTCTCGGTGACGATGAGCTAGAAGCCGGCTGCCCGGACGCGACGGAGGCCACCACCCGGCCCGGGTGGTGGCCTCCGTTCGAGCAGCTCAGACGCCCAGGGGGTGCCAGACCGTCTTCGCCTCCAGGTAGCGGCGCAGGCGGGTGATGTCCGGGGCCGTCGTCCAGTCCGGCTCTGCCGCCGGGACCGTCAGCACCCTCTTCACCGTGTTCGCCGCTTCGCGTGCCAGCCCCGTGCGGTCCTCCGGGGACGCTCCCGTCGGATCCAGCGCGTTCACGTCACCGTGCGAAGCCAGCCACGGGCCCAGCTCCGCCGCCCGCCCCGTCAGGATGTTCGCCACTCCGCCCGGGACGTCCGAGGTCGCCAGGACCTCCGACAGCGTGATTGCCGGCAACGGCCTCTCCGCGCTCGACACCACCACCGCCGTCGAGCCCGTCGCCAGGACCGGGGCCAGGACCTCGACCAAGCCCAGCAAGGACGACTGCTGGGGCGCCAAGACACCCACCACGCCTGTCGGTTCCGGGACCGTGAACGAGAAGTACGGGCCCGCCACCGGGTTCGCCGCGCCGAGGACCGTGGCGATCTTGTCCGTCCAGCCCGCGTACCAGACCCAGCGGTCGATCGCCGCGTCCACAATGGACTCGGCCTTCTTCGCGGCCAGACCCTCCGAAGCGGACACTTCCGCGACGAACTGGTCGCGCCGGCCTTCGAGGACCTCGGCCACCCGGTAGAGCACCTGGCCGCGGTTGTACGCCGTCGCCGCTGACCAGCCGGGGAATGCCTTGCGGGCCGCCACCACCGCGTCGCGGACGTCCTTGCGGGACGCGTGCGCCGCGTTCGCCAGGAACTTGCCCTTCGTGTCCGTCACCGGGTACACCCGGCCGGACTCCGAACGCGGGAACTTGCCGCCGATGTAGAGCTTGTACGTCTTCGCGACGGAAATCCGGTCAGACATTCAGGTACGCCTCCAGCCCGGTGCGGCCGCCTTCGCGCCCGAAGCCGGATTCCTGGTAGCCGCCGAACGGGGCGGCGGGGTCGAAGCGGTTGAAGGTGTTGGCCCAGACCACGCCGGCGCGCAGCTGGTTCGCCATCCACAGGATCCGGGAGCCCTTTTCGGTCCAGATGCCCGCCGACAGCCCGTACGGCGTGTTGTTCGCCTTCGCGACGGCTTCGTCCGGCGTGCGGAACGTCAGCACCGACAGCACCGGGCCGAAGATCTCCTCGCGCGCGATCCGCATCGACTGGTGGACGTTCGCGAACACCGTCGGGGCGAAGAAGAACCCGCGGTCCGGCACCGGGCACGGGCTGGTCCAGCGCTCCGCGCCTTCGGCGTCACCCGACTCGACGAGCCCGCGGATCTTCGCCAGCTGCTCGGCCGAGTTGATCGCGCCGATGTCGGTGTTCTTGTCCAGCGGGTCGCCGATGCGCAGCGTCGAGACGCGGTGGCGCAGCTTGTCGAGGACCTCTTCGGCGACGGACTCCTGGACCAGCAGGCGCGAGCCCGCGCAGCAGACGTGGCCCTGGTTGAAGAAGATGCCGTTGACGATGCCTTCGACGGCCTGGTCGAGCGGCGCGTCCTCGAACACGATGTTTGCGGCCTTGCCGCCCAGCTCCAGCGTCAGCTTCTTCGGCGTGCCCGCGACCTGGCGCTGGATCGCCTTGCCGACGTCGGTCGAGCCGGTGAAGGCGATCTTGTCGATGCCGGCGTGCTCCACAATGGACGCGCCGATGTCGCCCGCGCCCGGCAGGATGTTGACGACGCCCGGCGGCAGCTCGGCCTGCTGGCAGATCTCCGCGAAGACCAGCGCGGTCAACGGCGTCGTCTCGGCCGGCTTCAGCACGACCGTGTTGCCGGTGGCCAGCGCGGGGGCGATCTTCCAGGCCAGCATCAGCAGCGGGAAGTTCCACGGGATGATCTGCCCCGCGACACCCAGCGGCCGCGGATTGGCGCCATAGCCCGCGTACTCCAGCTTGTCGGCCCAGCCGGCGTGGTAGAAGAAGTGCGCCGCCGCCGTCGGGACGTCGGAGTCGCGCGACTCCTTGATCGGCTTGCCGTTGTCGAGGCTCTCCAGCACGGCCAGCTCGCGCGAGCGCTCCTGGATCAGCCGCGCGATGCGGAAGAGGTACTTCGCGCGCTCGGCGCCCGGCAGCTTCGACCACACGGAGTCGTACGCCTTGCGGGCGGCCTTGACCGCGGTGTCCACATCGGACTTCGACACGGTGCCGACCTCGGCCAGGACCTCTTCGGTGGCCGGGTTGATCGTCTTGAGCGGCTCACCCGAGCCGTCGACGAATTCGCCGTTGACGAACGGCTTGTAGTGGTCCTTGAGGTTCGCGATGGCGCGCGACTCGGGCGCCGGTGCGTACTCGAAAACAGGCATCAGTCCACCGTCACGTAGTCGGGGCCGCTGTAGTGGCCGTCCACCTGGGTGCGGCGCTGCAGCAGCAGGTCGTTGAGCAGGCTGGACGCGCCGAAGCGGAACAGGTCCGGGGTCAGCCACTCTTCGCCGGCGACCTCGTGCACGGCGACCAGGTACTTGATCGCGTCCTTCGTGGTGCGGATGCCGCCGGCCGGCTTGACGCCGCGCAGCTCGCCGGTGCGGACGTGCCAGTCGCGGACGGCCTGCAGCATGATGTGCGTGACCGGCAGCGTCGCGGCGGGGGAGACCTTGCCGGTGGAGGTCTTGATGAAGTCCCCGCCGGCCAGCAGCGCCAGCCACGACGCGCGCCGCACGTTGTCGTAGGTCGCCAGCTCGCCGGTCTCGAGGATGACCTTCAGGTGGGCGTCGCCGCACGCGGCTTTGATGGCCTGGATCTCCTCGAAGACGTCCATGTAGCGGCCTTCGAGGAACGCACCGCGGTCGATCACCATGTCGACTTCGTGCGCGCCCGCGTCGACCGCGATCTTGGTGTCGGCCAGCTTGATCTCGCGGCTGGTGCGGCCCGCGGGGAAGCCGGTGGCGACGGACGCGACGTGCACGCCGCTGCTGCCCAGCGCTTCGACGGCGGTGGCGACCATGTCCGGGTACACGCAGACGGCGGCCACGCGCGGGGTGTCCTGCCGCTCGGGATCGGGGCGGACGGCCTTCGCGGCGAGCGCCCGGACCTTGCCCCGGGTGTCGGCGCCCTCCAGGGTGGTCAGGTCGACCATGGAGATGGCGGTGTCGATGGCCCACCGCTTGGCGTCCTTCTTGATGCTGCGCGTGCCGAGGCCCGCCGCGCGCTGCTCGACGCCGACCTGGTCGACACCGGGCAGCCCGAGCAGGAAGCGGCGCAGGCTCGCGTCATCGCGAGTCGCGTCCACCAGCGGTGCCGGGGTGGCCGGCGCCGCTGACGTGCTGGTCGTGGCTGTCATGCGCCTGAGTCTAGGCGGCGGGTCCGACAGTGCGCGGGGTCCGGAGGCGGGTCACCCGGTGTGACGTTATCGGCAGGCTGTGTCACGGCTGCGGTATAAAGATTGCACCTCATCCGCTACTGTTGGCGTTATTACTGTGCACTTTGGCGCGCAGTGCCAGGCCAGCGAGGGAGCGTGACGATGACCGCTCTGCCGGACTGGATGGATCTGCCGTCCGCAGGGTTGAGTGCGGACGATTACGATGCGTTGCCGGAAGAGATCTGCCGGCGTATCGAGATTGTCGATGGAGCCATCCTTGTGAACCCGTCCCCGCGCCGCTCGCACCAGAATTTCGCCCGGCGGTTGGCGCAGGTGTTCGAGGACGCTTGCGGGCCGGAGTTCGAGGTCTCGACCGACGTCGACCTGCGGCTCCGTGACGTTCCCTTGCTCAACCGACGGCCGGACATCGTCGTGTACGACTCGTCCTTGCCCGATGAGCTGGTCCTGCGGCCGGAGTACTGCGTGCTCGTCGTCGAGGTCATGTCACCGGGTTCGGTCACCGCCGACCAGATCGACAAGCCGGGCGAGTACGCAGCCGGTGGCATCCAGCACTTCTGGCGCGTCGAGAACACCGACGACCCCGAAAAGCTCCGAGTGTTCCGCTACCAGCTGGACCCCACGACCAAGACCTACGCCCCGGCCGCCGTCCACGACGGGCCGTTCACCGTGACCGACCCCTTCACGGTGAACGTCGACCTCGCCGGGCTGCTCTAAGCCCCTTCGATCTGCGGTGGTTCCGCCCGCTGAGCCGGCCTCCGGTACACGACCACCCCGCCCCAGAACCCCAACCCGTTGATCTTCACGGTCGGCGCCGTCGGGGGTGCCGGGGGTGCTCCCGACTTGTCCTCCAGCACGAACCCGCCCATGAACCCGATGCCCGTCACGTCGACGTTGATGTCGTCCGGGACCGTGATCGTGATGCCGCCCATGATCGCCACCGCCGTGATCGTGCACTGGCGGTCGGCGAAACGGGCCTGGCGCAGGTCGATCTCCGCGCCGCCCCAGAACGCGAAGCTCGTGTGCTGCGGGGGGAGGACCCAACTGCCCTTGCGGACCGCGCCCGACATCACACCGATCGACACCGGGCTGCCCGGGTGGCCGCCGATGCGCTGGTCCGGGAAGCCGAGCGCCCGGGTCGGTGCCGGTTCGAGAGCCGCGGACGACGTCGGCAGGTCCGCCGTCACCGGTTTGAGCTCGCCGATCGTCTTCGCCGCGTAGACCGTCGAAAGCCGCTCCTCCAGCTCGTTGACGGTGATCCGCCCTTCCGAGAGGGCGTTGTGCAGCACCTGGGCGACGCGCTCGCGGTCCGCGTCGGAAGCCCTCATCTGATCGGGCGTCAGTTCGCTCACCCGGCGGAGCTTAGCGGCGATAACCACCCTGCGTGTCCACCTTTCAGAGGACACTGGGCCGATGGTCGAGTTTCCCGACGGCACTCACGTACAAGGCAGGGGGCTGGGCCGCCCGCGCCCCGACGGGCCCGAGCCGGACTTCGGGCTCTACCTGGGGACGAGCCGGCTGCGGCGCAAGCACGGCGGCGGCATCGCCTGGCCGCACGAATGGGTCACCTGGCCGGACTTCCTGCTGCCGGCCCATCCCGAGGACGCCCGGAAGAAGATCAAGGCCCTCCACGAACGCGCCAAGACCGAAACCGTCGAAGTCGCCTGCTACGGCGGTGCCGGGCGAACCGGCACGGTGATGGCCTGCCTGGCGATCCTGTCCGGCGTGCCCGCGGACCAAGCCGTCGCCTGGACCCGCGAGCACTACCACGAACGCGCCGTCGAAACGCCCTGGCAGCGCGGCTGGGTGAAGAGCTTCGCGAAACGGCTAGATTGACCCGCATGGATGTGCACGTCGTCGATCACCCCCTCGCGAAGGCCCGGCTCTCCACGATGCGCGACGCGCGCACCGACAACGCCGCGTTCCGGGCCGCGCTGCACGAGCTGACCGTCATGCTGGTCTACGAAGCCACGCGCGACGTGCCGGTCAAGACCGAGCGGATCCACACGCCGGTCGCGCGCACCGAGGGCTACACGCTGGCCGAGCCGCCGCTGCTCGTCCCGGTGCTGCGGGCCGGCCTCGGCATGGCCGACCAAGCGCACAAGCTGATCCCGGACGCGCGGATGGGTTTCGTCGGCCTCGCGCGCGACGAGGAGACGCTGAAGCCGACGCCGTACCTCGAGTCGCTGCCGGAGTCGCTCGCCGACCGGCCGGTCCTGGTGCTCGACCCGATGCTCGCCACCGGCGGCTCGATGGAGTACACGATCCGGCTGCTCACCGACCGCGGCGCCGACGACGTCACGGCCATCTGCGCGCTCGCCGCGCCGGAAGGCCTGGCGCACCTGGAGAAGACCGGCCTGCCGGTCCGCGTGGTCACCGCGAGCATCGACGAGCGCCTCAACGACTCGGGCTTCATCGTCCCGGGCCTCGGCGACGCCGGTGACCGCCAGTACGGCGCCCGCTGAGCCTTGCCCGTCCTCAAGTGGCGCTGGGTGGCCGTGGCCGGCGGCGCCGTCGCGCTCGTCACGGCCGGGCTGCTCTGGCTGCTGCTCGGCTGGTCCGGGACGCCGGACGCGCCGGTGCGCATCGACGCCGTCAAGACGGCCTTCGGCATCGGCGCCGGCGCGGGCGGCGTCTTCGCCCTGTGGCTGGCGACGCGCCGCCAGCGCACGATGGAGCTGCAGCTCGCCGAGACGACCCGCGTGGCGGGCGTGACCGAACGCGACCTCGAGGAGCGGCGGGTCACCGAGCTGTACACGAAGGCCGTCGAGCAGCTCGGCAGCGACAAGGCACCCGTGCGGCTCGGCGGGCTCTACGCGCTGGAACGGCTGGGACAGGACAACCCGAAGCAGCGCCAGACGATCGTGAACGTGCTGTGCGCGTACCTGCGGATGCCGTTCAAGGCCCCGGTCGTCGGGCTCAAGGGCACCGCGGCGCGCGACCTGGCCGACGACCCCGAAGAAGGCGAGCTGCTCGTCCGGCTGGCCGTGCAGGAGCTGCTCAAGACGCACCTGAGCCACGACGCGGCGGGCTACTGGCCGGGGATGTCGATCGACCTCCAGCGAGCCACCCTCGTCGACTTCCGGCTGAGCGGGTGCACCCTGGTCGCCGCCGACTTCAGCCGCGCGCGGTTCGTCGGTCAGCTCCACATCCGCGGCACGCACTTCGCCCGCCGCGTGGGGTTCTACGGCACGGAGTTCCGCGACATCGTCAACTTCGACCGGTCGGTCTTCGAGGAAGGCGCTTTCTTTTCCCGGGCGCACTTCACCAGCAATGTCCGCTTCACGCGGATCCGCTCCGGGGGCCGGTTCGAGTTTTCGCGCACGGTCTTCGAAGAGGGCGCCGACTTCGAGGGCGGCGAACACGCGGAACTCGACCTGGCGGACGCTCAGTTCGGTACCAGGTAGAGCTCCTGCTTCCCGAGCGTCGGCGCGTCGAGCGTCCAGTGCGCGAGCGCGTCCGGTGGTGGGCTCGGCAGACGCCGCAGGACCAGGTCGGGACGCCGCGGCCGGACGTCGAAGTCGAAGAACGCGTAGTCGACGCGCAGCGCCGCGCGGACCCACCGGCTCGAAGCACCGCGGGCCTCGATCGCCGCGGGAAGCAGGCCGCGGTCGGCGAAGACGTCGACGATCGCGCAGTCGCACGTGTAAGCCAACACGCCGATTTCGCCCGCGCTGCCGATCACCCGGCCGCCGGCCAGTGCACGCAGGTCGCGGCCGATCTCCTCGTACCGGGCGGTCGACGCGTAGTTGGACGTCAGCGGCGCGAACTCCCGTGACGAGCCCGCGTACGCGAGCACGGAAGCGGCCACGAGCCCGAGGACGAAACCGGTCGCGACCCGCCGCGAAGACGCCCACGCGCACAGGAAGATCGTCGCCGCGGTGATCCCCGGGCCGTAGTACCAGTGGTACGGCGGAACGTTCAGCAGCACGTACGTCAGGTGGTAGAGCACACCGCCGAGAGCCAGGAGGGTGAACGGCCGAAGCCCGCGCCGGAACGCGAACGGCAACGCCGCGAGCGGCAGGAAGGACAACAGCGCTGTCCACGGCGAAGTCCGGGCGTAGAAGAGCGGGCCGTTGCCGAAGTTCCAGTCGCCCCAAGCTCGTTGCGCGCCCTGCAGCGTCTTGATCACGACCGTGTCGGGCACCGCCGCGCCGAGCACGACCCAGCTGAACGCGAACCACGGCAGCGCCACCAGCGCGAGGCCGAGCACCGCCCGTCCGGAACGCACCGAGAAACCCAAGACGACGGCGAAGATCAGCAGGTCGAGCCGGACGAGCGCGAGCGCGCCCGCGGTGAGCCCGAAAGCCAGGGGACGTCGTTCGACCGCGAACACCGTCACCCACCCGAGCACCGCCGAGCCCAGCGCGACTTCCAGCCCGATCGAGGAGAGCAGCAGCGGGTTCACGGTCAGCGCTGCGAACGTGAGCGCGGGGAACCAGCGCGGCAACGCCGTGCCGAGCCGCCGCAGGGCCAGGACGAGCGCGACCTGGCTCAGCACGTACAGCACGCCGGCCGCGAAGACGGCGTCCCGCACCACGAACGTCAACGCGGCCAAGGCGAGGACGTTCGCCGGTGACGTCGCCGAGTTCGACGTCGCGTCGGCCAGCAGTCCCCAGTGGCCGTGGAACGCGAGGTTGCGCGCGTAGGCCAGCGTGATGAACGTGTCGTCGATGAGGTGCGGGCGGGCCAGCGCGAACACCAGCGCCGACACGCACGCGACCGCCGCGGGCAGCCGCAGGCGAAGGTTGTCCGTCGTCCGGACCTGCTCCATGATCACGACCGGAAGTGGCCGCCGGTGCGCCGGAAGTTGCGCGCAACATCCGGGCAGGTGCCGGCCACTGAGGGGTGTGACCAGCCATGCGACGGGGGCGCCGGTGGACGATCGGGTCCTGTGGGATCGGGCCGCCGGGGGCGATGAGGCGGCCTTCGGCGAGCTCTTCGAGCGGCACGCCGAAGCAGTCTGGAACCACGCCTACCGGCTGACCGGGTCGTGGAGCGCCGCCGAGGACCTCACCTCGAACACGTTCCTGACCGCCTGGCGCCGCCGCGCCGACGTGACGCTGGTGCGGGACAGCGCCCTGCCGTGGCTCTACACGGTGGCCGGCAACGCCGCCCGCGACGAGCACCGCGGCGCGAGACGGCGGCTGCGGCTGCTCCGGAAGATCCCGGACCCGCCGGTCGTGTCCGACCACGCCGACGCGGTGGCCGAGCGGCTCGACGGCGAGGAACGGCTGCGCGAGATCGTCGACGCCGTGCGAGCCCTGCCGAAGGCACAGCGCGCGGTCGTCGAGCTGTGTCTGCTCGGCGACCTGAGCGTCGCCGACGCGGCCGCGGCGCTGGCCGTCGCCGAGGTCACCGTCCGCGCCCACCTGTCCCGGGCCCGCGCCCGGCTGCGCACGCTGCTGGAGGAGAAATGAGCGACGACCTCGGTCTCCCGCCGCGGCGCGCGCTGCCGGACGACGTCCGCGACCGGCTGCGCGCCGAAGTCCGCGCCGGGATCGGGGCACCGCGGCGGACCCACCGCGTCTGGTACGCCGCCGCGGCCGCGGTGCTCGTCCTGGCCGCGGGGGCGGTCGTCGCGACGAAGACGTTCCGGGAGCAGCCCGTCGCCGGGCCGCCGCCGGACCCGGGCAACCACCTCACCCTCGACCCGAAGGTGGCGACGGCCGCGCTGGACCGCTGCTGGGCGGCCGTTCAGGCGGCGGGCAAGACGGACCGGGTGCCGCCGCGGGCGGAGTGGGTCCCGCTGTTCACCGAAGTCCTGCAGGCGGACGCGGTGGTCGCGGCGACCGCGGCCGGCAAGCCGATGTTCTGCGAGACCACCGAAACGACCGTGACGGTGTCGGACCCGGCGGCCGCGCCCGCGTACGCGCCGGGCACGCACGTCGGGGTGCTGCTGCACAGCGCGACCGGGACCGTCGCCGGGATCGTGGACCCCGGGACCGCGCCCGGGTTCCTCGGGTCGCGGACCGAGGGCGGGGAAAACATGTCGCAGTCGATCCGCACGTCCCCGGTCAGCGGCCAGTTCGTCGCGATGACCCGGACCGCCCTGTGGACGACGACGCTCACCGTCGAAACCCCGGGGGCGCCGCGCGCGGCCGTGCTGCCCCAGTCGCCGCCGTGGCTGGTCATGTCGGTCGACCGGCCGGTGACCGCCGAGCGGACGTCACCCGCGGGCCGGGCACTGGACGAGTGCTTGAACACCGCCGAAGAGGTGACCCCGGACGCGGCCGCGTACGCGCCGGGCCCACTGCTCGACACCGGGGACTTCCGCGTGGTCATGGGCCGCCGGGGCGACCGGGTCGTGGTCTGCGAGACCCAGCCCGACTACCAGCGGCCGGGGCGGACGAAGTCCCGCGCGTTCCCCGGCTTCATCGGACCGCAGACCCAGGCGGCCCGCACGTTGACCGTGGACACGCTGGGCGCGGCCGAGTCGGGCGCCCCGCGGGGCCAGTCGCGGCACCCGTTCGCCGCGGCGCTGCCGCTGACGGCGGCGAAGGCGACGATCGACTTCGGCATCGGGACGAGCGTCGAGGCCGACGTCGTCGACGGGATGGTCGCCGCGTGGGTCCCCGGGAACATCGACCTGCTGCCGGACGCGACGGTCCACGTGCGCGCGCGTGACTCGCTCAACCGGACCGTCTACGACGGTTCGCTGCGGCTGAGGTGAGGCCGCAGCCAGCCGGAGGCGTTCGCGCGCAGGGCCGTCTCGTATGAGCCCGTGACGTCGAACTCCTCCGGCAGGTTGCCGGTCAGTTCCAGGGAGACGAGCCCGTGCACCACGGCCCAGCAGCCGACCGCGACCGTCTCCGGCGGGACGTCGAGGAACACGCCGTCGGCGATGGCGCGGCGGATGATCGCTTCGAGGGGTTCGAGGGTCTTGCGGGCGAGTTTTTCGGCGTCTTCGTTGGGTTCGAACCCGGGGATCGACCTGGTGAACATGATCCCGTAGAGGTTCGGGTCGGCCAGGGCGCTGGCGCGGTAGGCGCTGCCGAGCGCGACGAGGTCCTCGACGGGGTCGCCGGTCAGCGTGGTGCCGGCCATGCGGGCGCCGAAGCGGCGGAAGCCCTCGGTGTAGAGCGCGTTCACCAGATCGGGTTTGCTGCCGAAGAGGGAGTACACGGCGGTGGTCGACGTCCCGGCGTCGGCGGCCAGCTTCCGCAGGGAAAGCGCCTTCGGCCCGTCGGCGGCGATGAGCTCACCGGCGCGGTCGAGCAGCTTCAGCCGGAGGGCTTCGTCATGCGTGCGTGGCCGTGCCATCCACAGAGCGTATCGGAACGCTGTTATGGAAGACCAGGGTGAAGAGTTGACCTGGAGTGCACTCCAGGTCGTAGTGTCGAGCTCATGAGCTACTCGATAGCGGAAGCCGCGCGACGTAGCGGACTGTCGATCGACACCCTCCGGTACTACGAGCGCATCAAACTGCTCGACCCGCCCGCGCGGGACACCGCGGGCCGCCGGGCGTACTCCGACGACGACCTCAACTGGCTGGGGTTCCTGACCAAGCTGCGCACGACCGGGATGCCCATCAAGAGCATGCGCGAGTACGCGTCGCTGCGCCGCCACGGCGTGGCCAGCGCGGGCCGCCGCAAGGCCCTGCTGGTGGAGCAGCGCCGGTCGGTCGCCGAGCGGATCGCCGAACTGCAGGGGTGCCTCGACATCCTCGACTACAAGATCGACAACTACGCCCAGGTCGAGCGCAACGTGCTCGGCGTGGAACCGGGCAGGGAGGAGATTTCCGCGTGAAGACCAGGAAGCTCGGCGGTCTGGAGGTCGGCGCCCAGGGCCTCGGCTGCATGGGGATGAGCCAGGCCTACGGCGTCCGCGACAACGACGACGAGTCGATCGCGACGGTCCACCGGGCTCTCGACCTCGGCGTCACGCTGCTCGACACCGCGAACGTCTACGGTGCCGGTGCCAACGAGGAGCTGGTAGGCCGGGCGATCGCCGGCCGCCGCGACGAGGTCGTGCTCGCGACGAAGTTCGGCATCGTGTGGACCGACGGCGCGATGGGCGCCCGCGGGGACGCGGAGTACGTCAAGCAGAGCTGTGACGAGTCGCTGCGCCGGCTCGGCGCCGACCACATCGACCTGTACTACCAGCACCGCGTCGACCCGGACACGCCGATCGAGGAGACGTGGGGCGCTCTCGGCGAGCTCGTGGAAGCCGGGAAGATCCGGTACGCCGGGATTTCCGAGGCGAGCGCGGCGACGATCCGCGCCGCGCACGCGGTCCACCCGGTGACGGCGCTGCAGAGCGAGTGGTCGCTGTGGACCCGGGGCATCGAAGGCGAAATCCTGGACACGTGCCGCGAACTGGGCATCGGCGTGGTGCCGTTCTCGCCGCTGGGCCGCGGGTTCCTGACGGGCGCGGTGAAGTCGGTCGCGGACCTGCCCGAGGACGACATGCGCCGCGGCCTGCCCCGGTTCGCCGAGGAGAACTTCGCCCGCAACATGGCGATCGTCGACGCGCTGCGCAAGCTGGCGGAGGAGAAGGGCGTGACGGCGGGTCAGCTGGCGCTCGCGTGGGTGCAGTCCCACGGCGAGGACGTCGTGCCGATCCCGGGGACCAAGCGCCGCAAGTACCTCGAGGAGAACGTGGCGGCGGCTTCCCTCGAGCTCACGCCGGATGACCTCGCGGCCATCGAGGCGGCGGCCCCGGCGGAGGCGATCGCGGGGGAGCGTTACCCGGAACGCCTGGCCCGCGCGGCCGGCAAGTAAGCCGTAGCTTTCACGTGAAAGCTCCCACCTGGGGGCGTAGCTTTCACGTGAAAGCTGCGCTCTGAGCCTTTTCTGAGATCTCCGGAGCAGGCTCGGCGCCGATCAAGGTCGGTGCCGAGCCTCAGGAGGTCGTGGTGGAGGAAGTGCTCGATTATCTGGTTGTCGGGGCGGGACCCGCGGGGTTGCAACTGGGGCAGCACCTCGGTCACGCCGGGCACCGGTACCTCGTGCTGGAGGCCGGGTCCGCGCCCGGTCACTTCTTCGAGACCTTCCCCCGGCACCGGACCCTCATCTCCATCAACAAGAAGCACACCGGGTACGCCGACCCGGAGCTGCGCATGCGGATGGACTGGAACTCGATCCTCGCCGATCTCGGCGACGAACTCGTCTTCACCGACTACAGCGAGAAGCTCTTCCCGGACGCCCCGGACTTCCTCCGCTACCTCGCCGATTACGCGGAGAAGCACAAAGTCGACGTCCGCTACGACACCCGGGTGACGCGCATCCGCCGCGACCCGGAAAGCGCTCTCTTCGTTCTCACCGCCGGTGACGAAGAGTTCCGGGCGCGCCGGCTGGTCATGGCCTCCGGCGTCACCAAGCCGTACATCCCGCAGTTCCCCGGCGTCGAGCTGATCGACCAGTACGTGGACGTCGACGTCGACCCGAAGAGCTTCACCGACCAGCGCGTTCTCGTGCTGGGCAAGGGGAACTCCGCGTTCGAGACCGCGGACAACCTCATCGAGACCGCGGCGGTCGTGCACGTCGGCGGCCCGCGGCCGGTGAAGCTCGCCTGGCGCACCCACTTCGTCGGCCACCTGCGCGCCTACAACGCCGGCATCCTCGACATGTACCAGCTGAAACTCCAGCACGCGATCCTCGACGGCGAAGTCCGCGAGGTCCGCAAGGACGCCGACGGCTACCACGTCAAGTTCGCCTTCGCCCGCGCCGACGAGGTGATCAAGGAGATCCGCTACGACCGCGTGATCGGCTGCACCGGCTTCCGCTTCGACGCGTCGCTGTTCGACGAGGACTGCCGTCCGCAGCTCACCATCAACGACCGCTTCCCCGCGCAGACGCCGGACTGGGAGTCGGTCAACGTGCCCGGCCTCTACTTCGCCGGCACGATCACGCAGGTCCGCGACTTCAAGAAGGCCACCAGCGCCTTCATCCACGGCTTCCGCTACGGCGTCCGCGCGCTGGCCAGGGTCCTCAACGAGCGCCACCACGAAACGCCGTGGCCGAACACCGAACTACCCGCCAAACCGGACGCGCTGACCGACGCCGTGATCACCCGGATCAACCGGACTTCCGCGCTGTACCAGCAGTTCGGCTTCCTCGGTGACGCGCTGATCATCGACGGCGACACCGCCCGCTACCTCGAAGAGGTGCCGGTCGACCGGGTCCTCCAAGACCCGCCGGAGGACGCCTACGTCGTCACCCTCGACTACGGCCCGGACCACGACAAGATCGACCCGTTCGACTTCGTCGCGCGCGCCGCCCAGGACAAGGCCAACGACAGCGGCGAGGGCCACTACCTGCACCCGATCGTCCGGCACTACTGCCGCGGCGAGCTCGTCGCGACCCACCACGTCACCGAAAACCTCGAGAACGAGTGGGACAAAGAGGTGCACGTCGAGCCGCTGACCGCGTTCTTCACGCGGGAGCTGTGATGCGCACGATCGCGGAGTTCGAGGCGGCGGCCCGGCAGCGCCTCGACCCGGTGCACTACGACTACTTCGCGGGCGGCGCGCAGGAGGAGATCACCGTGGCGGAGAACGAATCCGCGTTCCGGAAGCTGCGGCTGCTCCCACGCGTCCTGCGCGGCAGCGACAAGCGCGACCTGAGCATCGAACTGCTCGGGACGCCGTCGTCGATGCCGATCCTCGTCGCGCCCACGGCGTTCCACCGGCTCGCGCACGCCGACGGCGAACTCGCCACGGCGCGGGCGGCCGCCCGCGCGGGGACGATCATGATCGTCAGCATGGCCGCCACCACGGCGATCGAGGACATCGCCGCGGCGGCCCGCGAGGTCGCGCCGGACCCGGGTCTGTGGTTCCAGCTCTACCTGCAGCCGGACCTGGAGTTCACCGAGGCGATCGTGCGCCGCGCCGAGCACGCCGGCGTCAAGGCGTTCGTCGTGACCGTGGACTCGCCGGTGCTCGGCCGCCGGGAACGCGACGACCGCAACGACTTCCACGACCTGCCGTCGGGGCTGGTCGTGGAGAACCTCCGCAACATCGGCGAGAACCGCAGTGGCGGCAACACCAGCCATGTCCGCGAGATCGTCATGTCGGCCGGGCTGAACTGGGACCACATCGCGTGGCTGCGGTCGAAGACCAAGCTGCCGGTGCTGATCAAGGGCGTCCTGCACGCCGAGGACGCGCGGCTGGCGGTGCACCACGGCGTCGCCGGGATCGTCGTCTCCAACCACGGCGGCCGCCAGCTCGACACCGTGCCGGCGACGATCGACGTCCTCCCCGAGATCGCCGCGGCCGTCGGCGGCGCGATACCGGTACTGCTCGACGGCGGGATCCGGCGCGGCACCGACGTCGTCAAGGCCCTCGCCCTCGGCGCGGACGCGGTCGGCGTCGGCCGTCCGGTCGTGTGGGGGCTGGCCGCGGGCGGGCGCGAAGGCGTCACGCAGGTCCTGGACCTGCTGCGCGACGACTTCGACCAGGCCCTCGCCATGTGCGGCGGCCGGCACCCGGCCGACCTCACCCCGGACCAGGTGCGCCGATGATCGGGAAAGCGCTCGCGACGGCCGCCGCGCTGACCGCGCCCGCCTGGCTGCCCGCCCGGGTCGTCGCCCTGCGGATGAAGATCTTCGCGCTGGTCAACGGCCAGGACACGGTGACGATCCCGGGGGAGCAGGTCGGCGCCGCGGACTTCAAGCGCGTCTACGCCGACCCGGCGGCGAACGGCCGCAGCCGCGGTGCCGCCCTGTCCGACCTGTTCTGGTACTGGCTCGCGCCCGGCCCCCAGGTGCACCAGGAGCATCTCGAAGCCGGCCCGCGCTACGACGAGGTCGCCAAGTGCACCCGGCACATCCTCGTCCGGTCCAAAAAGGACTCCGAGGAGCTGGCCCGGCGGGTGGCCGCGCACGTCCTCGACGACGTCGGCCCCGGGCTCGTCCGGTTCCGCGACGCGATGATGCCGGTCTGGGCCGAGCTGTACTACGAGCTGGTGTTCGAGGAGCCGTGCCCGCCCGAGGCGCGGGACCTCATCGTCGGGCACGCCGACGACGTCGTCTCGGCGCTGAAGTGCGTGCGGCCGCGCAACATGCGCCGTCGCGCGAAGCTGACGAAGTACCTGCGGCGGCGCCTCGCCGACATCCCGCACCCGTTGCCGGAGTCCCTGACCCCGGAGGAGCAGGCCTACTACCTGCAGGGGACGTTCTTCAACACCGCCGTCGTGCAGATGTCCGAGGCGATGGCACACCTGCTGATGATCATCGCCCAACGGCCCGAAGTCCAACGACGGCTGGCCGAGCACCCGGACGACGACGCCTACCTCGACCGCGTCATCGACGACGGCCTGCGCGAGTTCCCGCTGTTCGGCATCGCGCACCGGATCTCCACCGCGGACATCGAGCTCGAGCACCTCACGATCCCGGCGGGGACGGTGCTGTGCTTCAGCTACCCGGGTTACGCGGCACAGTCCGGAAAGGACGATTTCGTCCCGTTCGGCGTCGCGCAGAACCGCGCCTGCCCGGCCCGCGGGCTGGCCCCGCCGACCATGCGCGTCGTGACGCGGGAGGTGCTGCGCCGGTTCAGCCTGGCCACGACGGCCGGGCACACGCGCTCGATCCCCAACCGCGGCCCGGCGCTGCTCACCCCGCGCGGGGCCCGCACCCGGCGAGCGCCGCTGGTGTGGCTCGCGGTCCGCGACCGCTGGGAAGACGTCTGGCGCAGCTTCGCCCAGCTCGTGTTCGGCACGTACATGGTCCTCGACGCCCGTCGCCAAGCCTTGTGCACCACCTACTTCGCCGGAGGTAACCGATGAGCCCGTCCGAGGCGGCACCCACGTTCTTCCTCGCGGTCGTGGCGATCCTCGTGGTGGTCCGGCTGGTCTGCCTGGTCGCGGTCAAGCTCGGCCAGCCGCCGGTGGTCGGCGAGATGGTCGCCGGGGTGCTGCTCGGTCCCTCGCTGTTCGGGCTGCTGCTGCCGGACGTCCAGGCGGCGCTGTTCCCGGACGCGATCCGGCCGCTGCTCTACGTCGGCGGCCAGATCGGCCTGGTCATCTACATGTTCGGCGCCGGCTACGAGTTCAACCTGAACAGCATCAAGCAGTCGCGGAAGTCGGTCGCGGCGATCTCGTCGGCCGGGACGCTGGTGCCGCTGGCGCTCGGGGTCGGCGTCGCCGTGCTGGGCACGTCGTGGGTCGGCATCGGAAAGGACGGCGTCTCGCTCGTGACGTCGGCCGCGTTCGTCGGGGTGGCGGTTTCGATCACGGCGTTCCCGATGATGGTCCGGATCATCACCGAACGCGGGATCGGCTCGACGAAGTTCGGGTCGCTGGCGCTGGCCTGCGGCGCGCTCGACGACGTCCTCGCGTGGTTGCTGCTGGCGGTCGTGCTGGGGATGCACGCCGGATCGCTGGGGCCGATCGCGCTCGCCCTCGGCGGCGGGCTGCTGTTCGCGCTGCTGGTGTTCATCGTCGGGCGGCGCCTGCTGACCCGGGTGATGGGCAGCGACCGGGTGAGCGTCGACCAGCGGGTGCTCATCACCGCGATGACGCTGTTCGCGGCCGCCTGGTTCACCGACACGATCGGCCTGTACGCGGTGTTCGGCGCGTTCACCGTCGGGGTGGCGTTCCCGCGCGGCGCGGCCGCCGACGCCGTGCTCGCGAAGATCATGCCGATCGGGTCGATCGTGTTCGTTCCGCTCTTCTTCACCTATTCCGGCCTGAACACCCGGTTCGCGCTGCTCGCCGACCCGAAGCTGCTCGCCTTCGCGCTGCTGACGGTGGCGGTCTCGATCGTCGGCAAGCTCGGTGCGTCCTGGGGCGCGGCCCGGCTGGCGGGGGAGCCGCAGGCGATCGCCACTCGCGTCGGCGTGCTCGTCAACGCCCGGGGGCTGATGCAGCTGATCGCGCTCAATGTCGGGCTCGCGGCGGGGATCGTCTCGCCGGCGTTGTTCACGGTGCTGGTGCTCGTCGCGCTGGTCACCACGATCATGACCGCGCCGGTGCTCGCCTGGCTCGACCGGCGCGATGCCCGCAAGGGGAGCAGCGACCTGGTCCTGACGGCCGAGCCGGTCCCGGCCACCGGGAAAAGTTGATAGTTCAATTTCGGAAAATAACTGCCAGTATGGATGCGTGCACGATGGGGCTGCGAAACCGCGGGTGCTCCTGGTCGAGGACGACCGGGAACTGGCGGGCATGCTCACCGAGCTGCTCGCGGACGAAGGCTACGAAACCGAAGCGGCGTACGACGGTCAACGGGGGCTGCACCTCGGGCTCACCGGGCAGTACGACGTGCTCATCATCGACCGCCGGCTCCCGGTGCTGGACGGCCTGGAGCTGCTGCGGCAGCTGCGGGCCCACGCCGTGACCACGCGCGTGCTGGTGCTCTCGGCGCTGGGCGAGCTCGCCGACCGCGTGGGCGGGCTCGACGCCGGCGCCGACGACTACCTAGTCAAGCCGTTCGAGGCCGACGAGCTGCTCGCTCGCCTGCGCGCGCTCGGTCGCCGCGACCTCGAAGGAGCGGAGTCGCTCCCGCTCGGTGCGGCGGCGCTCGACCTGCTGCGGCACGAGGTCGTGCTGCCGCGCGGGGAGCGGATCACGCTGTCCGGGCGGGAGTTCGAGCTGCTGCGGACGCTGGCGCAGCGGCCGAAGGCGATCCACCCGCGGGCGGCGCTGCGGACCAACGTCTTCGCCGACTCGACCGGGGAGTCCATTGTGGACACGTACGTCTACTACCTGCGGCGCAAGCTCGGCCGCGGCGTCGTCCGGACCGTGCACGGCCTCGGCTACCAGATCGGCGCGGTATGAAACCCGACCCCGAGGAGCGGGCCCTGCGGCGGGCGCGGTGGGCGATCACCGCGCAGATCGCCGTGGTCGTGTCGTTGCTGGTGGCCGTCGCGGGCGGGATCGCCTACGCGATCCTGCTGTCCCGCCAGCACGCCGAAGCCGACCGCACGCTGGCCAGGACGGTCGAGCTGGGCCCGGCCGAGACCCCGCCCGGCTGCGTCTGGCTGTTCACCCCGGCCCTGCACGCACCCGCGGGCCGGCCACCGGCCGGGATGCCGATCGCGGCGCTGAACGCGACGGTGCCGGCGGCCGGGGACGTCCACACGGAACGGCGTTCGATCGGCGACATGACGTACACGATCCGCGTCGAGAACCGCGGCGGCGTCGTCTCGCAGGCATTTTTCGAGGAGCTGTACCAGATCCAGGACCGCTCGTCGCTCGTGTCCGGGCTGGTGGTCGCCGAGGTGCTCGCCCTGCTGGCCGCTGTGCTCTGCGGGCGGGTGCTGGCGTGCCGGGCGATCCGGCCGCTCGCCGACGCGCTGCGCCGGCAGCGCACGTTCGTCGCGGACGCGTCCCACGAGCTGCGCGCCCCGCTCACCCGCCTGCACACGCGGGCACAGCTGCTGGCCCGGCGCGCGTCCGGCCGCGACGCGGACGACCTCGACCAGCTGGTGCGCGGCACGCGGGAGCTCGGCGAAGTCGTCGAGGACCTGCTGCTGTCGGCGCGGGCGTGCGACCGGCAATCGCTGGAGCTGGTGGAACTGGGGTCGCTCGCGGAGGAAGCGGTCGAGGCGGAAGCGGTCCGCGCGGGCGAGGGCCGGGTCCGCTTGGCGGTGACGCGCGAGCGGCGGCCGTACGTGGTCCAGGGCGTCCCGACGGCGTTGCGGCGCGTGCTGTCCGCCTTGCTGGACAACGCGTTGGGCCACACCCCGCCGGGCGGGTCGATCGAGGTGTGGCTGGGCGTGCCGGACGAAGGACACGTGGAGCTGCGGGTCCGCGACACCGGAGTCGGCTTCCCGGCGGCCGACGCGGACCGCATCTTCGAGCGCTTCGCCCGCGGCTCGGACGGCGACGGCCGCCGGTTCGGGCTGGGTCTGGCGCTGGTCCGCGAAGTGGTGACGGGCCACGGCGGCACGATCGCGGCGGCGGGCCGTCCCGGCGCGGGCGCGACGTTCACGCTCCGGCTGCGCCGCGCCGGCTCCGCCTGATCATCGGTACTGCGCGGAACTCAAGAGGAAGCGGATCCAGCGGGCCATCGCGGGGTCGAGGTCGTCGCAGGCGGCCTCGAGTTCCGCTCGCAGCCGGGCTGTGGGTTTCGTGTACACGCCGATCAGGTGCTGCCGGCAGGCGTGGAGGTCCTGCTCGGCGTCGGCGCCGAGGTCCGCGTCGGCCAGCAGCGTGAGGTCGGTGTGCAGGCGCACCCAGGTGTCGCGGTCGCGCAGCAGCGCCGCGGCCGCCCGTCGCGTGTGGACCGGGCGGTCCGCCGCCAGCAGCTCCCGGAGCGTGGCGACCTCGACGAACTTGCCGCGCAGGAACTCCACCACCTGGCGGGTGACCGCGGGGGAGGGGTCGGTCAGCAGCGGCAGCACCGCGGTCGATTCGGGCGCGATCCGACGCAGTCCGCGGACGGCCGCCCGCCGGATCCGGGGGTGGTCGTGGCTCAGGGCGCGCTCCAGCCGCTCGGCATCGCCGGCGGTCCCGGTTTCGCCGAGCCCGGCGAGCACGCCGAACGAGTCCGGCAGCGTGCGGTAGTGGGCGGCCGGGTCGCCGCCCGCCTTGAGCACCAGCGCCTGCGCCATCGACCGCACCGCGGACGTCGGGTCGGCCAGGTACTCCTCGGCCCCGCCGGCCATGGTGAGGGCGCGCATCCGGACCTTCGGTGCCCCGGCCGCCAGCGCCTCGTCGACGCACTCGCCGCGGTCGAGCAGCGCGGTGCCGGCGATCGCGCGCACGACGAAGTCCTCGTCGCGCGTCGCGATGTCCAGCAGCCGTTCGCGCGACAGGAGACCGAGCGCTTCGCGGTGAGCCCAGCGGCGGGTTTCCCGGTCTTCGAGCGCCAGCGCGACGTCGAGCAGCCCGGGCAGGTTTTCGCGCAGCAGCGCGATCATCCAGTCGTCGACCTGCCGACGCCGCAGGACGCCGAGGAGCGGAAGCATCGCGCGCAGCGACGAATCGTCCAATTTGGACACCGCGGCCCGGCGTGCCGCCGCGCGGACCGGCGCCACCCAGTCGACGCAGCGGATCAGCAGCAGCGGCAACGCCTCGGGGTCGGAGCTGACCGCGAGCCGGTGGACCGCGGCCTCCCGCAGGTAGCCGTCGCCGGAGCAGGCGGCGACGACCAGCGCTTCCCGCGGGGTGCAGCGGGTGCCGGCGGGCCAGTACGTCCGCCGGAGTTCCACGTCGAAATCCGCCCACCGCCGCACGTCGCCGGCGATGAGCAGGTCAAGGTCCAACACCCCTTCAGCGTGCCAGGGGCGTCGAGTGGGTTTTCAGCTCAGCAGGGTCTGGACCGCCGCGGGGGCGTCGGCGATCGCGACCGAATTCTGCTCGCGGGTCGCGAGGCTGCGGACCGTCACGTTCCCGGCCGCCCAGTCCTCCTGGCCGACGATCACCACCGCGACCGCGCCCGCCTTGTCCGCGCGGGTCAGCTCCTTGCCCAGCTTGCGGTGCTCGATCGGCGTCGACGTCCGCAGGCCGGCGCCGCGCAGGGACGCCGCCACCGAGCGGGCCGCGTCCGAGAGGTCCTCGGTCACCGGGATCACCATGACGTCGACCTCGCTGCGCGGGGCCGGGGTCAGGCCGTGCGTGTCGAGGAAGTCGATCAGCGTGACGTCACCCATGCCGAACCCGATGCCCGGGATCTGCTGCGGCGTGAACATCGACGCGAGGTCGCTGTAGCGGCCGCCGCCGAACAGCGCCCGGCGGTTCTCCGGTGAGGTGTCGAAGACCTCGAACACGGTCGACGTGTAGTAAGCCAGCCCGCGCACGATCATCGGCTCGTACTTGACCAGGTCCTTGGCGCCGCTGTCGAGCACCTTCACGAGGTTCGACTGCTCGCGCACTTCGGCGGGCAGCTCGTCGAGCAGGGCCTCGCCCATGCCGAGCGTCTCGGCCAGCTTCTCGAACTGCTTGTCCGACAAGCCGATCTCGCCGGCGCTCTCGGCCAGCTTCTCGCGCGGGTACTTCTCCCACCGGTCGACGAGCGCGAACACCTGGGCCAGGTGGTCTTCGGAGACGCCGGCGACGTCGGTGAGCGCCGACGTCAGCAGGTTCCGGTCGTTGACGCGCAGCACGAACATGTCCGGCGTCGCGCCGAGCGCGGCCATCATGTCGTGCACCAGCTCGAAGATCTCGATCTCGCAGTTGGCGCTGTCCGAGCCGAAGATGTCGGCGTTGATCTGCCAGTGCTCCCGGACGCGGCCGCGCTGCGGCGCCTCGTACCGGTGGCAGTTCGGGTGGCTGTACCACCGCACCGGGAACGACAGCGACTTCGCGCTCCCGGCGATCATCCGCGCGACCGACGGCGTCATCTCCGGCCGCAGCGCGAGCCGCCGCCCACCCTTGTCGGTGAGGGTGTAGAGCTGCTTGTCCGCGAGTTCCTGGCCCGACTTCCGCTCGTAGATCTCGGCGGATTCGAGGATCGGGCCGTCGTAGCGGAGGAAGCCGCGGCGCTCGAGGACGTCGTAGAGATGACCGAACACCTGCGTGCGCACGGACATTTCGGCGGGCAGGAAGTCCCGGGTCCCCTTGTAGGGCGCGGTCGGCAGGTATTCAGGCACGTCACCAGCTTAACGACCGGTTCAGGCGACCCCGTAGGCGGTGACGAGCACGGCGGCGGCCAGGAGCACGGCGCCGGCGCTGGTGACGCGCCCGCCGAGCTTGCCCCGGTTCGGGAGCAGGTGCAGGAAGAAGCCGCCGGACTGGGCGAGGATCCCGAAGAGCAGCAGGAAGCAGGTGATCCAGAGGGTGGTGTCGGAGAGGTCCGTGCGGCTGAGGATCTGGAGGACGACGAGGGCGAGGACGAGCAGCACGCCGGCGTGCGCGTGACCGGCGCGGAACATCGCGCGCTGGTGTTCGGTGAGCTTGCGATCTCGCATGACGCCCATGAGGGCGTAGCCGCCGTACATGACGGTGGGCAGCGAGACCAGGGCGATCACGGTGAAGAGCTGGGTGGGTCCGTGCATCGGGGGACTCGTTCTCGGGGTGGTGGAAGCTACGGTAACACTGTTTTAAAACGGTGTCACCAAACTGGGCGTTCCCCGATCGTGGACTTAGGCGGCGCGGCCCCCGGCCAGCACCAGCAGCGGGTTCCGCAACGCGGCGAGCGAAGCCAGCGGGTCACCCTCGACGACGAGCACATCGGCCGCCAAGCCGGCCTCGAGCCGGCCGGTCACCTCAGTCAGCCCCAATCCCGCCGCCGAGTCGCAGGTGGCGATCTCCAAGATCCGCCGCCGCGAAAACCCGAGCCACTCGTACAACTCCAACGCCCCCACGGGATCGTCGAACACCGACCCCGGCAAGCCCGCGTCGGTTCCGGCGAGCAGGCGGACGCCGTGCTCCTCCAGCCACGGCAGCCGCCCGTACATCGCCTGGGCCGTCTCGTCGCCGAGCTTCTCGACGATCATCCGCCAGTTCCGGCTGCTCGTCGAACACGCCGAAATCCCGTCGGCGGCCATCTTCGACGCCACCGCGTCCCGCCGGTCGAACGACCGCGGTCCGGTCAGGAAACTGCAGTGCTCCACCGTCGACACCCCGGCCGACACCCCCGCCTCGATGGCGTCCGCGCCGTGGGCGTGGGCCGCCACCGGCAACCCGTGCGACGCCGCGTGCGAAACCACCACCGAGAGCTGCCGGGCGTCGAACTGGGACTCCCACATGTCCGCGCCGCCCTCGGTGATCTGGCCGCCGCTGGCCATCACCTTGATCACGTCCGCGCCCGCTGCCGCGTTTTCGTCGATCAGCGAGCGGATCGCGGCGTCGGAAGCGACCTCGCCGCCGAAGAAGTGGCAGTGCCCGGCCGGCACCGTGATCGGCGGGCCCGACACCAGCAGCCGCGGCGCCACCTCGCCCGCGAAGGACTCGCGGACCGCCGCGCCCAGGTGCCCGCGGTCGCCGAGGTCGCGCACCGTCGTCACGCCGCTGCGCAGCATCGACGACAGCCGAGAACGCGCGTCCGCCACCGAAGTGCCGGCCTGGAAATGGGCCAGCATCTCCCGCGACGCGTCGAAAGCCAGGTGCACGTGGACGTTGAACAACCCCGCCAACGCCGTGCCGGTGGGGAAGTCGTGCCGGGCGGCGTCCGGCGCGGCCCGCGCCAGCACGTCCGCCCGCGGCCCGGCCGCCACGATCACGCCGTCGCGGACCAGCACCGCGCCGTCCACCACCGGCGCCGAGGGCCGCGGCAGCACGCGGCCCGCGGTGATCACCGTGTCCACGTCACGACTCCATCGCGGCCGAAAGCGCCAGCAGCGGCCGGACGTCCGATTCGATGTCGTCCGCCGGCGCGGGCAGGACCTGCTTCGCGTGGCCGTCGCTCTTCTCGCCGGCCGCGTGCCGGGCCAGCGCCGCCTTCAACGCGTCCGCCGCGGCGCCGGGATCGGTCGCGACGACGTCGCCGAAACCCGCGTCCAGGTACGGCGACAGCTGCACCAGGCCGTCCCGGATTTCGATCACCCGGCGGTAGTACACGCGGTGCACACTGCGCGGCGACAGGCGTTCGGCCCGCCGGCGCGGCGGTGTCCGCAGCACGATGCTGGGGAAGGCCTGGACCAGCACCGTCCACAACGGACCCAACGCCTGGTGTTCGCGGCGGTGCTGACGCCGGCGCCGCAACGCCGAGAACCGCGCCCGCACGCCGGGGTAGGTGACGCCCAGCAGGAAGAGCATCCCGCCGATGATCACGAACGGCACCCCGAGCAGCAGCAGGACCTTGACGACCGGGCCGAACGCCCACGCCACCACGATGTACAGCGCGCGGAAGATGCTGCCGGCCGCCGCGCAGGCCAGGCCGACCGCGCTCATCCGCAGGCCGATCCGCAGGTCGCGGTCGGCCACCCGCAGGTAGCGGACGATCCACGCCGCGCACGCGATCAGGCCGTAGATCAGGTACAGCCCGGCGCCGAGGTAGAACACCGCGACCCCGCTGTCGTGGATCGTCGACGGCCCGAGCGCCAGCCCGCGCAGCTCCGGCGGGGTCAGGGCCATCGCGACGACCATCAACGCGATCGCGGCCGCCAGCGGCACCAGCTCGACCGCCACCCGCCGGTAGCGCCGCGGCCCCAGCGCCGAGCCGAGGAAGAAGACGACCAGCGCGCACACCGCGCACGCCAGCAGCGCGTTGTTCAGCACCCGCGCGGCACCCAGGCCGAACACCGCGTCGATGTCGTCGGAGATCACCTGCTGCTGGAGGAGGAACGCGAGGGCGAACCCGGCGACGCACGCGGTGACGGCCCAGTTGGGCACCGTCGGCGCGCGTTGCACCTGGTAGATCCGCCACGCCAACGCCGCGGCGAACAGCACCATCGCGAGTACGTTCACGGGGCTGAAAAGTGTGCTCACAACCACCCTTGGTGATCGCCGAGCGTCCCCTGGATCCGGCGGAGATCCCGGTCCGCAGCACGCCGCGGGATCGTGTAGTTCAGGACCGACGCCCACTCGAGGATGATGGTCGCGACGGTCTCGGCTTCCCACTCGTGGGCGTCATCGTAGGACGACCGGCGCAGTGCGCGGTGTACTGCATCCGGGTCAAGATCCGGAACCGGGCCGCGCAGGAAGTCGGCCGGCTGGGCGTCGCCGTGCGGGTGGTGGTCGGCGAGCATGTGGCCGAGCTCGTGCAGGATGATGTGGTCCTGGTGGGATTTCGTGGTTTCGGCCTGGTAAAAGATGTAATCCGCCGAAGAAGTGGCGATCCAGCACCCGAACGGGCCGGGCACCTCCAGCGGGTAGGCCATCAGCCGGATCGGCTTGCCGCGTTGCTCGCCCAGCCGCGCGCAGAGCACTTCGACGTCGAGCGGCGGGCCGATGTCGAGCTGCTTCAGCAGCGTGCGGCAGCGGCGGCGCAGCTCTCGTTCCTTCATCGCGCGGTGTCCTCCGGGTTGCGGCCCTCGCGTTCGGCCCGTTCGTAGCGCTCCACCAGCTCCAGCAGGTCCATCACCTGCCGGCGCCCCTGCGGGGAGAGCTCCTGCGCCCGCATCGCCATCAGCTGCGCTTCCCCGGCCGGGGGCGCGGCTGCCTCTTCGTCGAAGAAGTACGTGACGGGCACGCCGAACAGCTTCGCCAGGGCCTCAACGTAGTGGATCTTCGGGTTGACGCGCTTGCCCGTGGCCAGCTGCTGCAGGTAGGCGGGCGACATCGCCGGCCCACCCGCCCGTTCCACCGCCGCCGAGATCTCCCGGTAGCTGTGCGGCGCGCGCCCGTCGAGCCGAGCCGCCTCGATCAGGGCGCTCAGCCGTTCCGCGAAAGTGCGTTCCCGTGCCATACCCGCCCCCTGAGTTTCCGCCGTGAAAATTCTAGCCGGGAAACCACTGTACGCACATGTTGACAGCTATCGTATGCAGTGGTTTACAGTTGGCACGCCTCTCGTCTTGCTCTCCGTACCCTGGGGGTGTACGGAACCGCAAGACGAGAGGCTGTCGCGTCTTCTCGACTCGTCATGATCGCCTGGGTGTAGTACGCTTCAGCTTGTCAAGGTCGAACGCCCTCGCGGCGATCCCTTGGCCACGGCCTGTTGCCGGAGGTCGACCCCCAGGGCTTCCGGTGACAGGCCCCTTACTTTTTCAGGACATCAAAGTGGCGGCCACGGTGCCGCCCAGCTCGGTGCACGCTTCCAGGATCCGTTTGTCCGGTTCGCTCGTGCTGATGACCGGCTCCGCCACCTTTTCCCACGCCAAGCCCGTGGTGATGGACAGCAGCTGGCGTTCGGTCCCCGACGTGTCGCTGTTCCCGTGGATCCAGTAGCCGAACGGCCGCCCCCGCGTCGCGTCCAGGCACGGGTAGTAGACGGTGTCGAAGAAGTGCTTCAACGCGCCGCTCATGCTGCCCAGGTTCGCCGGTGTGCCCAGCAGGTAGCCGTCCGCCTCGAGGACGTCGGGGACGGTCGCCGCCAGTGCCGCGCGGCGGACCACCTCCACGCCCTCGATGTCCGGGTGCGTCGCGCCGGCCAGCACCGCCTCGAACAGCGCCTGCGTCGACGGCGACGGCGTGTGGTGCACGATCAGCAGCCTGGGCATCAGGCGAGCAGCTCCTCGACCGCCGTCCGCAACGCGCCCAGCCGCGCGCTCGCGGCATCGCGGGCCTCCGCGAGCGAACCCGTCACCGGGGCCACGACCTGCAGGTACGCCTTCAGCTTCGGCTCGGTCCCGGACGGGCGGACGACCACGCGCACGCCTTCGCCGGTCAGGCGCAGCACATCCGCGTCCGGCAGCAGGTCGTCGAGCGCGACGGCGACCCCGCCCAGCTCGGCCGGCGGCGTCTCCCGCACCTTAGCCATCAGCTGCCCGCGGACGGCGAGATCGGTCACCCGCAGGGAAACCTGGTCGGTGAGGTGGACGCCGTGGCGCTGGGCCAGCTCGTCCAGGACGTCCAGCGGCGTGCGGCCCTCGGCCTTGAGCCGCGCGGTGTAGCCGGCGGCCAGTGTCGCGGCGGCGATGCCGTCCTTGTCGCGCACGAAACCCGGGTTCACGCACAGGCCGAGCGCTTCTTCGTACGCGAAGACGAGCCCTTCGCCGGCGCGGACCAGCCACTTGAACCCGGTGAGCGTCTCGGCGTAGCGGGCGCCTTCGGCCTTCGCGACCTCGCCGAGCATCGACGACGACACGATGGTCGTCGCGACCAGCGGGTCCGGCAGAAGCGTCCGGTCCACTGTGGACAGGACGTACGAGCCGAGCAGGACGCCGGTCTCGTCGCCGCGCAGCATCCGCCACCGGCCATCCCGCTCGCGGACGCCCAGCGCGCAGCGGTCGGCGTCCGGGTCGAGCGCGATCGCCAGGTCGGCGTCCACTTCGGACGCCAGCGCCAGCAGGAGGTCGGTCGCGCCGGGTTCCTCCGGGTTCGGGAACGACACGGTCGGGAAGTCCGGGTCGGGCGCGGCCTGGTCGCCCACCAGGTGCAGGTCGGTGAACCCGGCCCGCTCGAACGCCGCGTGCAGCGTGTCGGCGCCGACGCCGTGCAACGCGGTCGCGGCCACACGCACCGCGCGCTCGGCGCCCATCGGCAGCGTCGCGACCTCGTCGAGGTAGGAGTCGAGCAGGTCGACGACCTCGGCGCCGGGCGCGCGGGGCACGCTCACCGCGGCGGGCGCGGCCTGGATGGCGCGTTCGATCTCGCCGTCGGACGGCGGGACGATCTGGCCGCCGGTCGCGTCGTAGAGCTTGTACCCGTTGTCGGCGGGCGGGTTGTGCGACGCGGTGATCTGGATCCCGGCCACCGCGCCGAGCCGCCCGACGGCGAACGCGAGCACCGGGGTCGGCAGCGGTTTCGGGAACACCTTGACGTCGAAGCCCGCGGCGGTGAGGACTTCGGCGGCCGCGGTCGCGAAGGCTTCCGAGCCGTGCCTCGCGTCCCGGCCGACGACGACCAGCGCGCCGGCGTGCCCGTGGGCTGTGAGCCACGCCGCGACACCGGCAGTCGTGCGCGTGACGACGGCGACGTTCATCCCGTTCGGCCCGGCGCGCACCGGCCCGCGCAGCCCCGCCGTGCCGAACTCGAGGGGCCCGGCCATCCGGTCGGCCAGCTCGCCGGCGGCACCGGCGTCGCCGCCCATCGCCTTGGCGAGAACGTCCTGCAGCTCGGCGCGCGCGTCGTCGTCCGGGTCGTCGGCGATCCAGCGGAAGGCGGCGTCACGCAAGGTCGAATCGATCGTCACCGCGTCAGCCTACGGGCTGGGGCCGGGGGTGCAGGAGCCGTCGCCGGAAAGCCGTGAATGGCACATTGACGGACGCTAAGTCCCTCAATGTGCCATTCACGGTCTTGGGTCAGGCGCGGGTGACCAGCTCGCGCAGCAGGGAGCCCATCTGGGTCGCCGCCGCGCGGCCCGCCTCCAGGACTTCCTGGTGGTTGAGCGGCTCGCCCGTCATGCCGGCCGCCAGGTTCGTGACCAAGGACAGGCCGAAGACCTCGACGCCGGCCGCGCGGGCCGCGATCGCCTCCAGGACCGTCGACATGCCGACCAGGTCCGCGCCCAGCGTGCGCAGCATGTGGATTTCGGCCGGCGTCTCGAAGTGCGGCCCGGTCAGGCCCGCGTAGACGCCCTCCTCCAGCGACGGGTCGATCTCCTTCGCGATCCCGCGCAGCCGCGCCGAATACAGGTCCGTCAGGTCGACGAAGTTCGCGCCGACGATCGGCGAGCGCGCCGTCAGGTTCAGGTGGTCGGAGATCAGCACCGGCTGACCCACGCGGAACCCCTCGCGCAACCCGCCGGCCGCGTTCGTCAGCAGCACCGACCGGACGCCGGCCGCCGCCGCGGTGCGCACGTTGTGCACCACCGGGTCGATGCCCTTGCCCTCGTAGAAGTGCGTGCGGCCGAGCATGACCAGGACGTTCTTGTCGCCGATCTTCAGCGAGCGGATGGTGCCGCCGTGGCCCACCGCGCCGGGCGTGGTGAAGCCGGGGAGCTCGGCGAACGGGATCTCCGTCTCGCACTCCCCGATGACGTCCGCCGCCGGGCGCCAGCCCGATCCCAGGACCACCGCGATGTCGTGCGCGTCCACGCCGGTGCGCTTGGCGATGGCGGCCGCGGCCTCGTGTTCACTCATGCCCGGGAGCGTAACCGGGCACTTCGCGCCACCAGGAACACCACCAGCCCGAACGGCGACAGGAAGATCGTCAGCACCAGGATCGGGCTGACCAGCCACGGCGAAAGCCCCACGCGCCGGCCCTCGAAGTACATCCACCGCGCGATGAACAGGTCGAACGCGATGAGGTGCGCCCAGACGAGCCCGGCGCCCCACGGCGTGGCCAGCAGCGTCTGCAGCACGCCGAGGTCCGGCGAGAGCATCGCCCGCCCCCACTCGCCGAAGTGCGGCAGCACCAGCGCGAAGTAGCAGGCCAGCGGCAGCAGCGGCACCCACGGCGACGCCATGACCCGCGGCGTCCACCGCCAGTTCGGCGCCAGGACCATCAAGGCCCAGAACGGCACGGCCAGTGGGAACGCCAGGTCGAAGAGGATCACCGCGTCACGGCCCACGAGCCGAGCCCGACGGCCGCGACCAGCGCCGCGGCGGCCCCCAGCGTCGCCGCGTCCGGGTGCACGATCGACTGCGCCCGCAGCGCCTGCCACGTCACCAGCGCCGTCAGCCCCGCGTACCCGGCCGCGCCGACGAGGACGAGCCGCGCGCGGACGGCGTCGTCGCGCAGCCGGGCGAACCGCGGGGCCAGCGCCGCGAGCGCGATGGCGAGCAGCGGCAGCACCTGCAGCGCGTGCATCCCGACGAAGTGCGGGATCCGCAGGTCGCCCGCCACCGTGCTCCAGCCGAGGATCGGCAGGCCGGGACCGCCGTCGGCGAGCCCGACGGTGTGCGCGCCGACCATGTCCGGCGTGCCGCCCGTCTGCCACTGCGCGAGCTGCTGCGCGGTCGGGTTCGTCATCAGGATGCCCAGCGAGATCCCGACCAGGGACAGCACGGCGCCGGCGCGCACGGCCCAGTAGCTCGCCCGGTCTTCTAGCTTGGTGAACATGACGAGGACGGTCAGCACGAGCGTGGCGACCCAGAGACCCATGATCATCTTGCCCATGACGTTGTAGATCAGGGCGTCCTGCGGGGTCGCGTTGTTGAAGTGGCTCGCCCGGCCGCGGGCCGCCTGGAAGACGAGCAGGACGTACTCGGCGGCGAAGATCGCCACGAGGAAGTTCGTCAGCCAGGACGCCGTGCGCCGGAACCGCGGCAGCAGCGAGACGAGCCAGCTCCAGGTGGCGAAGTAGAGGGCGCCCGAGATCGCGAACTTGAACGGCTTCGCCCAGATCGGCGCGCCGGCGAGGGTCCGCTGGTCGACGAGCAGCGCGGCGACGCACAGCACCGCCACCACCCCCAGGGTGGCGGCCGCGATCGCGGACGGGCGGTGCCACCCGCGCGTTCTGCTCCGGACGTCGGCAAGGATGGTCATGGTTCCTCCCAGAATGGATAGTCAAGCTCTCCGTTATGGGAAGCTAAACTATCCATGCTGAGAAGTCTTCAGGGTTGCCCCGGAGACGAACCCCGGGATCGGAGCGGATGCGCATGCGGATGGCCGAACTGAGCGCCGAGTCGGGGGTGCCGGTCGCGACCGTCAAGTACTACCTGCGCGAAGGCCTGCTCTTCCCGGGCGAGCGCACGAGCCCCAACCAGGCCCGCTACTCCGCGGCGCACGTCCAGCGCCTCCGGCTGGTCAAGGCGCTCACCGAGGTGGGCGGGCTGCCGCTGGCGTCGGTGGGAGCGGTCCTGGCCGCGATCGACGGCGACGCGACCCCGCACGAGACGATGGGCGTCGTCCAGCAGGAGCTGGCCGGGCCGCCGCCGAAGGTGTCCGGCGAGGCTGCGGAATGGGCAGCCGGGCTGCTCCACGAGCTGGCGCTGCGCCACGGCTGGAAGTGGCACGGGATGGAGGACTACACGGTCGGCAACCTGGTGGCCGCGCTGGCGACGGCGAAGGAGCTGGGGCACGAGAAGCTGGCCGAGCGCCTGGACGAGTACTTCGCGCTGGCGATGCGCGTGGCGGAGCTGGACGTCGAGGTGGTGACGGGGCTGACGTCGTTCGACAAGATCATCGAAGCTGGCTTGGTGGCGACGGTGCTCGGCGACCGGATCTTCACGGGGTTGCGGCACCTCGCGCAGGAGTTCGTGTCCCGTGAGGTGCTGAACCGGGCGCCCTAGTCGGAAACCTGCAGCGTCTTCTGGACGCGCTCGAAGACGTCCTGCTGGCCCGCGCTCTCCTGGACCGCCGGGACCGTCACCGAGAGGATCCACAGGCTCGTCCCGGCCTGGACCATCTTCACGAACGTCACGAGCGTGCCCCCACCGCCGTCGCTCTGGGGCTGTGCTCCGCCCTCAGCCAGGCGGTACGTCAGCGTCACCGTCTTGTCCTGCTGGGGGAAGGGGCCGTACAGCTGGAACGAGTCGTCCGGGTAGGACTGCCGCAGCCAGGCGACGTAGTCGTCGTACCCCTCGGACTGGTCGAAGTACTTCGCCAGCCGCTCCAGGCGCAGCGATCGGCGGCCGTCCGGGGAGACGTACTGGACGACCAGGCTCGTGCCGAACTTCGTGGTGTGCGGGGCGACGAACTTCTGCCAGCCCTCCGGCACGTCGAGGCCGTACTGGCCGCCGTCGTTGACGAGGTAGCTGCCGTTGCCGGTCTGGTGGACCAGGGTCGGCGGCGGCACCTGCGTCGGCCCGTTCGAGGTGGCCGCCGGCTCGGCGGCAGGCGGCAGCAGGGACTGCCCGCCGACCGTCCTGGCCAGCGCGAACCCGCCGCCCGCGGCCACCAGGAAGAGCAGGATCGCCACCGCGACGAGCACCGCCGTCGCCCGTGCGGTGCGCCGCCCGGCCCGCGGCGGCGCGACGAACAACGTCGCCGGTTCGGGGGCAGGCGAAGGTGACGGCGAAGGAGACGGCGTAGGCGGCCGCAGGAACGGCAGCGGACCCGGGTCCGTGGCGAGCTCGCTGCTCGACTCCTCGGACTTCTTCTCGGGCAGGACGGTCTTGATCACCTGCGTGTCGGTCGCGTCCGGCTGCGCGGACGTCTTCTTCCCGTCCGGGGTGCGGAACAGCTCCGGCCCGAACAGGTCGAGCGGCGTCTTCGTCTGCAGCGGGTAGAGCCGGTGCCGGACTTCGCGCAGGGTGATCCGGTCGCCGGGCTCCTTCTTCATCAACGCCGTGATGACGTCGGAGAGGGGGCCGGCCTTCGGCTTGGGCACCTTGCCGTTGACGACCTTGCCGACCGTCTCCAGGGGGTCGCCGTCGGCGTCGTACGGCGGTGCGCCCTCGACCGCGGCGAACAGCGTCGCCCCGAGGCCCCACAGGTCGGCGGCCGGGACGACCGCGCCGCCGGAGGCGACCTCGGGCGCGATGTAGGCGGGGGAGCCGAGCATGATCCCGGTGCGGGTCATGGTCGCCTCGGAGACGTTGCGGGCGATGCCGAAGTCGGTCAGCTTGATCCGGCCGTCGCTGGCGACCAGGACGTTGCCCGGCTTGACGTCGCGGTGGGTGATCCCGGCGGCGTGCGCGGCCTCCAGCGCGGACGCCACGGCGATGCCGACCGCGGCGGCCTGCTCGACGGTCAGCGGCCCGTGGTCGCGCAGGATGTGCGCGAGGCTGCGCGACGGCAGCAGCTCCATGACCACGAACGGCTGGTCGTCCTCGCGGGCGACGTCGTGCAGGATGATCACGTTCGGGTGGGAGAGGACGGCGATCGCGCGGGCCTCGCGCAGCGTGCGTTCCCGCAGCTCGTCGGCCTGCGAAGACGGGATGCCCGGCGGCACCTTCATCTCCTTGACGGCCACCTGGCGGTGCAGGAACTCGTCGTAGGCCGACCAGACCGTGCCCATCGACCCCGAGCCCAGCACCGAGCGCAGCCGGTAGCGACCGGCGACCAGTCGTGTCTCTTCACTGGAGGGGGGCACCCCCTGATTGTGTCGTACCCGAATCCCCCCTGACTGCCTAGGGGCGCGACTAGAGTCACAGGTCGGACCCGGCCCGTGCCTCTACCATCACTGGGTATGACTGAAGTGGCCGGTCCGGAGTCAGCGCCGATCTCCGAGCTCGACCTCGCGGCCGAGTTCCCGCGGGCGACGCGCGAGCAGTGGCAGGAGCTCGTCGCCGGCGTCCTGCGCAAGAGCGGCAGGCTGCCGGAGGACTTCCAGGGCGCCCCGGAGAGCAAGCTCGTCACGCGGACCTACGACGGGATCGAGATCCAGCCGCTGTACACGGCCGAGGACGTGCCGGGTGACGCCGGCTTCCCCGGGCTGCCGCCCTACGTGCGCGGCGCGCGGCCGGACGGCCAGGTCAGCACCGGCTGGGACGTCCGGGCCCGGTTCGCCGGCGACGACGCCCGCGCGGTCAACCGGGCGATCCTCGCCGACCTCGAAGGCGGCGTGACGTCGATCTGGCTCTCGGTGCCGCCCGCGTCGCTCGCCGACGCGCTCAACGAGGTCTACCTCGACCTGGCGCCGGTCGTCCTGGACGCGGGCGCCGGGTTCGAAGCCGCCGCCGACGCGCTGTTCGAGCTGTTCGCCGAGCGCGAGATCCCGGCGAGCGAGGCCACCGCGGTGCTGGGCGCCGACCCGATCGGGCTCGCGGCGCGCACCGGCTCGGCCGCCGACCTCGGACCGGCCGCCGCGCTCGCCGCGCGTGTCGCCGGGAAGTACCCGAAGGTGCGCACGGTCGTCGCCGACGGCCTGCCGTTCCACGAGGCCGGCGGGTCGGACGCGCAGGAGCTGGGCGCGCTGGTCGCCGCCGGCGTCGCCTACCTGCGTGCGCTGACGGACGCCGGTCTCGACGTCGAGGCCGCGGCCGGGCAGCTCGAGTTCCGGATCGCCGCGACCGCCGACCAGTTCTCCACCATCGCCAAGCTGCGCGCGGCCCGCCGCCTGTGGGCACGGGTCGCCGAGGTGTGCGGCTTCTCCTCGCCGATGCGCCAGCACGCCGTGACGTCGCCGGCGATGCTGACCCGGCGCGACCCCTGGGTGAACATGCTGCGCACGACCGTCGCCTGCTTCGGCGCCGGTGTGGGCGGCGCGGACGCGGTCACCGTGCTGCCGTTCGACGCCGCGATCGGCAAGCCCGACGCGTTCTCCGCGAGGATCGCCCGCAACACCCACGCGGTGCTGCTGGAGGAGTCCAAGCTGGCCGGCGTGGTCGACCCGGCGGGCGGCTCCTGGTACGTCGAGAAGCTCACCGACGACCTCGCGCACGCGGCCTGGGCCGAGTTCACCGCCATCGAGGGCGCGGGCGGCCTGGTCGGCGAACTCGCTTCGGGCGCCCTCGCCGGGCGGCTCGCCGAGACGTGGGAGAAGCGGTCCCAGCGGATCGCCACCCGCCGCGACCCGCTCACCGGCGTCAGCGAATTCCCGAACCTGACCGAGAAACCCGTGACGCGCGAGCCGCTGGAGTCCCCTGTGGACGGTGGGCTGCCCCGGCACCGGTACGCCGAAGGCTTCGAAGCCCTCCGGGACGCTTCGGACGCGTACCTCGCCGAGCACGGCGAACGGCCGAAGATCTTCCTCGCCACGCTGGGCCCGGTCGCCGCGCACACCACGCGGGCCGGGTTCGCCGCCAACCTCTTCCAGGCGGGCGGGCTCGAGGTCGTCAACCCGGGCGCGACCGACGACCTGCCCGGCGCGTTCCGGTCGTCCGGCGCGAAGGTCGCCTGCCTCTGCGGCACCGACGACGCCTACGCGGCCCAAGCGGCCGAGGTCGCCAAGTCGCTCGGCGCCGAATACGTACTACTGGCGGGCAAGGGCACTCACGAAGGCGTGGACGCCAACGTCTTCGCCGGCTGCGACGCCCTCGACGTCCTGAACAGCCTGCACGCCAAGCTGGGAGTCACCCGATGAGCATCCCGAACTTCGCCGGTCTGGACCTCGGCACGCCGTCGCCGGGCGACCGCGACGCCTGGGCCAAGGCCGTCCAGGAAGCCACCGGCAAGGGCCCCGACGCCCTGGCCTGGGAGACCCCCGAAGGCATCGGCGTCAAGCCGGTCTACACCGCCGCCGATCTGTCCGATGTGGACTTCCTGGACACGTACCCCGGCGTCGCGCCGTTCCTGCGCGGCCCGTACCCGACGATGTACGTCAACCAGCCCTGGACCATCCGCCAGTACGCCGGGTTCTCCACCGCCGAGGAGTCCAACGCCTTCTACCGGCGCAACCTCGCCGCCGGCCAGAAAGGGCTTTCGGTCGCCTTCGACCTGGCCACCCACCGCGGCTACGACTCCGACCACCCGCGCGTCTCCGGCGACGTCGGCATGGCGGGCGTCGCGATCGACTCCATCTACGACATGCGCCAGCTCTTCGACGGCATCCCCCTCGACAAGATGTCGGTGTCGATGACGATGAACGGCGCGGTGCTGCCGGTGCTCGCGCTCTACGTCGTCGCGGCCGAGGAGCAGGGGGTGAAGCCGGAGCAGCTCGCGGGGACCATCCAGAACGACATCCTCAAGGAGTTCATGGTCCGCAACACCTACATCTACCCGCCGCAGCCGTCGATGCGGATCATCTCCGACATCTTCTCCTTCACCTCGCAGCACATGCCCAAGTACAACTCGATCTCCATCTCCGGCTACCACATGCAGGAAGCCGGGGCGACCGCCGACCTGGAGCTGGCCTACACGCTCGCCGACGGCGTCGAGTACATCCGTTCGGGCGTCGACGCCGGGCTGAGCGTCGACAAGTTCGCGCCCCGGCTGTCCTTCTTCTGGGCGATCGGCATGAACTTCTTCATGGAGGTCGCGAAGCTGCGCGCGGCGCGCCTGCTGTGGGCGAAGCTCGTGAAGGGCTTCGACCCGAAGTCGCAGAAGTCGCTGTCGCTGCGGACGCACTCCCAGACGTCGGGCTGGTCGCTGACCGCGCAGGACGTCTACAACAACGTCGTCCGCACCTGCGTCGAGGCGATGGCCGCGACCCAGGGCCACACGCAGTCGCTGCACACCAACGCCCTCGACGAGGCCCTGGCCCTCCCGACCGACTTCTCGGCCCGGATCGCCCGCAACACGCAGCTGCTGCTGCAGCAGGAATCCGGCACCACGCGCGTGATCGACCCGTGGGGCGGCAGCGCGTTCGTCGAGAAGCTGACCTACGACCTCGCGCGCAAGGCGTGGGGCCACATCAGCGAGGTCGAGCAGGCCGGCGGCATGGCCAAGGCGATCGACGCGGGCATCCCGAAGCTGCGCATCGAAGAGGCCGCCGCGCGCACCCAGGCGCGCATCGACTCCGGCCGCCAGCCCGTCATCGGCGTGAACAAGTACCAGGTCACCGGAGACGAGGACATCGAAGTCCTCAAGGTCGACAACGCCGGCGTCCGCACCCAGCAGCTGGAGAAGCTGCGGCGGCTGCGCGAAGAGCGCGATCCCCAGGGGACCGAAGACGCCCTGCGGCGGCTCACCGAAGGCGCCGGCAACGGCGGCAACCTCCTGGAACTGGCGATCGACGCGGCCCGCGCGAAGGCCACGGTCGGCGAGATCTCCGACGCGCTGGAGAAGATCTGGGGCCGCCACTCCGGGCAGATCCGGACGATTTCCGGCGTCTACCGCGAAGAGGTGGGTAAGTCGCAGAACGTCGAGAAGGCCCGCGCGCTGGTCGAGGAGTTCGCCGCGGAGGAGGGCCGCCGCCCGCGGATCCTGGTCGCGAAGATGGGCCAGGACGGCCACGACCGCGGCCAGAAGGTGATCGCCACCGGCTTCGCCGACATCGGCTTCGACGTCGACGTCGGCCCGCTGTTCTCCACCCCGGCCGAGGTCGCGCGGCAGGCGATCGAGGCGGACGTGCACGTCGTCGGCGTCTCGTCGCTGGCCGCCGGGCATCTCTCGCTGGTGCCCGCGCTGCGCCACGAGCTCGCCGAGCTGGGCCGCGAGGACATCATGGTCGTGGTCGGCGGGGTCATCCCGCCGCAGGACTACCCGGCGCTGCGCGAGGCCGGCGCGGCCGCGATCTTCGGGCCCGGCACGGTCCTCGCGGACGCCGCCATCGACCTGCTCGGCCAGCTGACGGCGCAGGAGTCCTGACCCTTGCCGCGCAAGATCGACGTCACCGCCTACGCCAAGGGCGTGCTGGCGGGCGACCGCGGAACGCTGTCCAAGGCGATCACGCTGGTCGAGTCGCAGCGGGAGGACCACCGGGCGCTGGCGCAGGAGCTCCTGGTCGAGCTGCTGCCGTCGTCCGGCGGCGCGCGGCGGATCGGGATCACCGGCGTGCCCGGTGTCGGCAAGTCGACATTCATCGACCAGCTGGGCACGGACCTGACCTCGGCCGGCCACCGCGTGGCGGTGCTCGCGGTCGACCCGTCGTCGACGCGCACCGGCGGGTCGATCCTCGGCGACAAGACGCGGATGGCACGCCTGGCGGTCGACGAACGGGCGTTCATCCGCCCGTCGCCGACGTCGGGGACGCTCGGCGGCGTCGCGCGGGCGACCCGCGAGACGATCGTGCTGATGGAAGCGGCCGGCTACGACACCGTCCTGGTCGAGACCGTCGGGGTTGGACAGTCCGAAGTGACCGTCGCGAACATGGTCGACTGCTTCCTGTTCCTGACGCTCGCGCGGACGGGCGACCAGCTCCAGGGCATCAAGAAGGGCGTGCTGGAGCTGGCCGACGTCATCGCGGTCAACAAGGCCGACGGCGACCACGAACGGGACGCCAAGCGCGCGGCGCGCGAGCTTTCGGGCGCCCTGCGGATGATCTACGGGCCCGAGGCGGCCTGGACTCCGCCGGTGCTGACCTGCAGTGGCCTGCACAACCTGCGCCTCGACGAGGTCTGGGGCGCGATCGAGCAGCACCGCGAGACGCTCACGGCGTCCGGCGAGCTGGAATCGCGACGCCGGCAGCAGCAGGTCGACTGGACGTGGGCGATGGTTCGCGAACAGCTGCTGAGTCGCCTGGCGGCGCATCCGGACGTGCGAACGGTCGTTCCGGACGTCGAACGGGCGGTGCGGGACGGTGAACTGACGGCTACCCTCGGTGCTCAGCGGATCCTCGACGCGTTCAATCCACCCGCTGGTGGCTGACGCCGGCGCGGTCCGCGGGCAGAATGCCTGGTGGCGGCGAAGGGATGACATGGCGAAACTGCGGGGTCTGGTCCTGGTGGGCGTGCTCGGCGCGGTGCTGTTCACCGCGTCGCCGGCGTCCGCCGAACCGGTGCGTCAAGCGTCCGTGGCGGTCACGGTGGCGCACGCGTCCGCCGCGCTCGTCCCGGTGCAGACCCAGCCGCCGGGCCCGGTCCTCGACCCGGCCCAGACCGACAAGGCGAACACCGAGAAGACGAAGAACAAGCTGATCGCGGGCGTCGTCGCCGTCGCTTTGCTCGGCATCGTCATCTGGGGACGGCGGATCCGTTCGAAGAAGGCGAAGAGCTCCTGATGCGTTCGGGTGTGCCGAAGTACTGCACGCCGTTCAACGCAGATCCGGTACCGGCCATCTAGGACGGCCGTTTTCGAGGCGCGCGTTGCCGCCTGCATGGTGCACGATCGTCTGCAAATGCGTACGACAGATCGATCGGCACGTTGCGTGACCCCAGCCGCTGCCCGGGTTACCCGTGTTGCGGGAGGAGGTGCGGCGTGACGGTGTTGGACTCACGACCGGACGTTCCAGGCGACCCCCATGGGCGCATCATCAACCCCATGGAGGGGTCCGAGGCGCTCATTTCCGAAGCGGGCGTAAGCATGGCTCCCGTGGAGGACCTTGGTGCGGGCCGCGGCCCGTTCTGGCTCGACGACTGGCTGCGCGCCAACGCGACCGACGTGCTCGCCTGGCGCCGGCACATCCACGCGCACCCGGAGCTCTCGCGCCACGAGTTCGCGACCACCGAACTGATCGTCACGCTGCTGCGCTCGGTCGGGCTCAAGCCGTGGGTGCTGCCCGGCGGCACCGGTGTCGTCTGCGACATCGGCAGCGGCGAGCGGTGCGTGGCGCTGCGCGCGGACATGGATGCGCTGCCGCTCACCGAGGCGACCGGGCTGCCCTACGCCTCGACCGTCGAGGGCGCGGCCCACATGTGCGGCCACGACGCCCACACGGCGATCCTGCTGGGTGCGGCCCGCGCGCTGGCCGGCGCGCCGGAGCTGCCCGGCCGCGTCCGGCTGGTCTTCCAGCACGCCGAGGAGGTCATGCCCGGCGGCGCGCTGGACATGATCGCGGCGGGCGCCCTGGACGGCGTCGAGCGGATCTACGGCCTGCACGTCGACCCGCGGCTCGAGGTGGGCAAGGTCGGCATGCGCGTCGGCGCGCTGACCTCGGCGGCGGACCTGATCGAGTTGCGCCTGACCTCGCCGGGCGGCCACACGTCCCGGCCGCACCTGACGGCCGACCTGGTGCACGCGCTGGGCACGGTGATCACCGGGCTGCCCGCGCTGCTCTCGCGGCGGGTCGACCCGCGCTCGGGCACGGTCCTGGTGTGGGGCGCGGTGCACGCGGGCCAGGCGGCCAACGCCGTCCCGCAGGACGGCGTCCTGCGCGGCACCCTGCGGACCGCGGACCACGAGGTCTGGACGGCCCTGGAGCCGCTGGTGGCGTCGTCGGTGGAGTCCCTGCTGGCGCCCACGGGTGTCGGCTTCTCGCTGGACTACCGCCGCGGGGTCCCGCCGGTCGTGTCCGACGCGGACTCGACGGCGCTGATGCGCGCGGGCGTGGAGGCGGCTCTCGGTGAGGGCGCGGTGGCCGGCACCGAGCAGTCTTCCGGCGGTGAAGACTTCGGCTGGTACCTGGAACACGTCCAGGGCGCTTTCGCCCGATTGGGTGTCTGGCCCGGCGAGCCGGACCCGCAGTCCGACATCCACCGCCCGACCTTCGTGCTCGACGAGCGAGCCCTGCTGTGCGGGGTCCGGACCCTGGTCCACACCGCTTTGACCACCCTCGCCTGAGCGGGGTTGTCCACAGCTTTTCGCACTTGTCCACAGGCCGTGAAACGGCCCTTCCCCTGATCGGGGGAGGGCCGTTTTGCGCGTCCGTGATCATGGCGGCAGACTGGACGGCGGCCTGGCTCCGGGAGCCCGGTCCACCTGCGCCTTTCCTTGTGCGGCAACGTGAATCACGTTCGCGTGAGAGCACGTCGAAGCGCGCGCGAGGGCCCGGGTGTGCGGGATCGCAGGGGTGCCGGTGGGGCTCGGCGGGGCGCCGTGGTAGCGCTCAGGCCGCCGAGTTGTCCACAGGGTGTGGAGTCAGCCGGTGATGCCCGAACAAGGGCGGGTGCGCAGGTCGTCGACGTAGTCCGCGGGCGCTCCGGCGGCCTCCGCGGCGTCGGCCAGCACGCCCAGGTACCGGGCCGACGGCAGACCGCCCTCGTAGGCGTCCAGGACGTACAGCCAGGCCAGCGCCGAGCCGTCCATCGTCTGCACCCGCAGCCGGATCTTCGAGTGGATCCCGAGCTCGCCGCCTTCCCAGCGGTCCAGCCCGGTCTCGTCCAGCGACGTCACGTCGTACAACACGACGAAGACCCGGGAACCCGGGTCCTCGACGATCGTCGCCAGGGCACCTTCCCAGCCGAGGTCCTCGCCGCCGAAGGTCAGGCGCCACCCCTCCAGCCAGCCGGTGCCGGCCATCGGAGAGTGCGGCGCGCGCTCCAGCATCTGGGCGGGCTCCATGTTCGATCCGTACGCGGCATACAACGGCACGCCGACAGCGTAGCGACCCATCGCTGACCCGAGTGGACGCACTCGCCGTGTTCGCCCACTTCAGTGTCCGGTCACCTTCGCCGCGTACGGTGAGAGCACCGCACGGACAGCCTTGAGGAGGACCCAGGTGACCAGGATCGTGATCATGGGCGGGGGCCCGGCCGGCTACGAAGCCGCGCTGGTCGCGGCCCAGCACGGAGCCGACGTCACGATCGTCGAGAAGGACGGCCTGGGTGGCGCGTGCGTCCTCTACGACTGCGTTCCCTCGAAGACGTTCATCGCCTCCTCCGGGGCCCTCGCGAAGATGCACGACCTCGGCGAGCTCGGCATCAACACCGACCTGGCCGACACCAGCGTCGACCTCCCGACCGTGCACGGCCGCGTGAAGGGCCTCGCGCTCGCCCAGTCCGCCGACATCCGCGCCCGCGTCCAGCGCGAAGGCGTCCGCGTCATCGCCGGCGAAGCGCGCTTCTGCGACGAAGAGCCCGGCCTCGCGACCCACAAGGTCGCCGTCACGACGGCCGAGGGCACCGAGAAGCTGCCCGCCGACGTCGTCCTCATCGCCACCGGGGCCACCCCGCGCGTCCTGCCCGGCGCGGTGCCCGACGGCGAGCGCATCCTCGACTGGCGCCAGCTCTACGAGCTGCAGGAGCTGCCCGAGCACCTCGCCGTGATCGGCTCGGGCGTCACCGGCGCCGAGTTCGCGTCCGCCTACACCGAAATGGGCGTCAAGGTCACCGTCGTGTCCAGCCGCGACCGCGTTCTCCCGCACGAGGACGCCGACGCCGCCGCCGTGCTCGAGGAGGTCTTCTCCCAGCGCGGCACGACCGTCGCGAAGCAGGCGCGCGCCGACCGCGTCGAGCGCACCGAAAAGGGCGTCGAGATCTTCCTCGCCGACGGCCGCGTGATCGAAGCCAGCCACGCGCTGATGACCGTCGGGTCGGTCCCGAACACCAAGGACATCGGCCTCGACAAGGTCGGCATCTCACCCGGCCCCGGCGGGTTCATCACCGTCGACCGCGTCTCGCGCACCTCCGTTCCCGGGATCTACGCCGCCGGCGACTGCACCGGCGTGCTCATGCTGGCCTCGGTGGCGAGCATGCAGGGCCGCATCGCGATGTGGCACGCGCTGGGCGAGGGCGTCGCGCCGATCAAGCTCAAGACCGTCGCCGCCAACGTGTTCACCCACCCGGAGATCGCCACCGTCGGCATCAGCCAGCAGGCGATCGACTCCGGCGAGGTGCCCGCGCGCACCATCATGCTGCCCCTGGCCACCAACGCGCGCGCGAAGATGGAGGGCCTCCGCCGAGGCTTCGTGAAGCTGTTCTGCCGCCCCGCCACCGGCGTGGTCGTCGGTGGAGTCGTCGTGGCGCCGCAGGCGAGCGAGCTCATCCTCCCCATCGCGCTCGCCGTCCAGAACCAGCTCACAGTGGACCACCTGGCACTGACATTTTCGGTGTACCCGTCGCTGTCGGGCTCGATCACCGAGGCCGGGCGCCAGCTCATGCGCCACGACGATCTCGACTGAGATCGGTAGGCAACCCGTCGCGCCCCGTCGCGTCTTGTCGGGTGTACGGCTGAAGGACGCGAAGGGTGCGAAGGTGCGCAAGACGGTGGTTTTCGTTGTGGCAGCGGTGATCGGGGCGACGACGCTGGCGGGTCCGGCGCAGGCGCAGCAGAGCACGGTCCCGGCTCCGAGCGGCGCGCCGGCCAAGGGCAGCGTCCAGCTCAACGTCAACACCGCGATCAACCGGACGCTCGTGGACAAGTACGTCCGCGACGCACCGAACGTCGCGCTCGCGAAGTGCGAAGGCGCTTCGCCCGCGTTCTCCTCGCCGGCGCTGACGTTCTCCAACTACACGCCGGGGCCGTTCATGGGCACCGACGCGAACATCAGCGCCGACGCCGCGCTCAACCCGGGCACCGCGGCCGGGACGTACCCGCTGACCGTCACCTGCGGCGACCAGACGTACCGCACGCAGTTCACGGTGCCCGCGCCGCAGGTATCGAAAGTGCCGTCCGGTGCCGCGAAAGCCGGCGACGGCAGCATGGCCGGCTGATTCTTCTATTGCGCGAAAGCCGCCCCGGAGCTCGGCTCCGGGGCGGTTTTTTCTTCTGTTCCCGCCGGACGGTTTCGCGACTGTTTCGTGACCTTCGCGCGCAACCTCCCGCAGGTGGGGACGTCTTGGAGTACATAAGCAAGCGGACGAAGCCGAAGCGGGGGCGACTGTGGCGGAGTCCGCGGAATTGCTTTGTCCATTCATTTGCCAGGGGAGAAAAGAATGAAGAACACCGCTGTCGTCGCGGGCATCGCCGTGGCCTTCCTCGTCCTCGCGCCCGGTGCGGCGCTCGCGAGCACCGCGCCGAGCACGAGCACGAGCGCGACCCCCGAGCCGGGCACCACCGCCAAGCCGGCCGCTCCCAAGCTCACCATCACCCCGCGCCACGGCGTGCCCGGCACGGAGCTCCGGATCACCGCCGAGTGCGACGGCGAGGCGTATGTCACCTCCAGAGCGGTCGACGCCTTCGCCACCGGGACCGGCCCGAACGGCTCGGTCCGGGCCTACGTCGGGACCGTGCGCGATGTCCGCGCCGGCGAGTACCCCGTCAACCTGCGCTGCCACCCGCGGGACGGCCGCCCCGACACCTTCGTCGACGTGGCGTTCGTCGTGGACCGCGTGGCCGCCAAGGCGCCGGGCGCCAAGCAGGTGACCAAGGTGCCGGCGGGTGCGCCGCAGACCGGCGGCACGGACGGCCCGGTCTACGACTCCGGCACACCGCTCGCGGCCGCGGCCGCCATGGGCGTGCTCGCGGCCGGCGGCGGCGGTCTGGTGCTGGCCCGGCGGGTCCGCCGCCGCTGACCTCCCGAGGGGGAGCGGGGGTAGCGTCTGGGCGGCCCGGCGGATCGGGCCGCCCAGACGTGTAACCCGTGAGAAGGGGGAGCACATGACGACGAGGACCACCGGCCGCCGGGGGTACTGGATCGCGCTGATCGTGGCGCTGCTGGCCGCGTTGGTGGTGCTGGCGCTGACGCTCGGCGGCGACCCCGCGCCGTCGACCGCGCAACCGCCGCCCGCGCAGCCGGTCGTGGTCGACCCGGAACCCGCTTCCGGTGCGGTCGCCGCGTTGCCGAAGTCGGACCCGGTTTCGATCGACATCCCGAAGATCGGCGCGCACTCGACGCTGGTGCCGCTGGGCGTCAACGCGGACGACACGATCCAGGTGCCGCCGGTGACGACGCCGCTGCAGGCGGGCTGGTACACGTACGCGCCGACACCGGGCGAGATCGGCCCGGCCGTCGTCCTCGGGCACGTCGACGGCAACCACCAGAAGGGCATTTTCTTCCGGCTCAAGGAACTGGCCGCCGGCGACCGCGTCTCGATCGCGCGGAAGGACGGCACGACGGCGCTGTTCGAGGTGACGAAGGTGCACCAGGTGCCGAAGCAGGAGTTCGAAAAGGAGGGTGTCTACGACGACACCCCCGGTCCCGAACTGCGGCTGATCACCTGCGGCGGCGTGTTCGACCGGAGCGCGCACAACTACGTCGACAACATCGTCGTGTACGCCCGCCTCATCGGGGGTTGAGAGTCCTTCGGCCCTGGTTTTGTCGGTGGTGGGTGCCAGACTGTGTCGGCCGTCACCCGAGGCGGCGCGGACGAGGGTTGGGAGTCGACATGTTGTTCCGGGACGAGCGGTGGCCTGACGGCACGCCCAGCTGGGTGGACCTGATGGTGCCCGATCAGGCGAAAGCGGTGGCGTTCTACAGCGGCCTGTTCGGCTGGGACGTGCAGACGGGCGGGGAGGAGACCGGCTTCTACGGCATGGCGGAGCTGAGCGGCCGGCCGGTCGCCGGCATCGGCCAGATCCCGCCGGGGCAGGAGATGCCGCCGGTGTGGACGACGTACCTCTCGGTGTCCGACGTGGACAAGACCGCGGCGGCGATCACCGAGGCCGGCGGCCAGCTCGTGATGCCGGTGATGGAAGTGCTGAAGGAAGGCCGGATGGCGGTGGCGGCCGACCCGGCGGGCGCGGTGTTCGGGCTGTGGGAGCCGGGCCACCACCTGGGCACGCAGGTGACGGCGGCCCCGGGAACCCTGGCGTGGAACGAGTGCATGAGCCGCGACTACCCGGCGGCGAAGGCGTTCTACGAGCGGGTGTTCGGGTTCGGCTTCCAGGACCTGTCGAACGACGGCTTCACGTACGCGGTGCTGCTGATCGACGGCCGCCCGGTCGGGGGCTTGGGTGGGCTGCCGGAGTCGGTGCCGGCGGAGGTGCCGTCGAACTGGTCGACGTACTTCTCGGTGGCGGACGCGGACGCGAGCGCGGCCCGGGTGACCGAATTGGGTGGGCGCGTGCTGGACCAGCCGTTCGATTCGCCTTATGGGCGGCAGGTTCGGGTGCTGGACGACCAGGGGGTGCCGTTCTTGGTCATCTCGCCGAACGAGCAGTCCGGGAAGCCGGAGGGCTGGGAGGACTGAGAGGTCGGCGGGCCGGTCGGGGCGGGCCGGCCGGTCGCGCGGCTGTCGGGCCGGAGGCACCTGACCGGCGCCCCCGACCCGTCGCCGTCAGTCCTCGTCCTCCACCCAGTCGAACGTCTTCGTCACGGCCTTCTTCCAGTTCCGGTACTCCCGCTCGCGGCGGGAGTCGTCCATCGCCGGGTCCCACTGCTTGTCCTGGGCCCAGTTGTTGCGGATGTCGTCCTCGGACTCCCAGAACCCGACCGCCAGCCCGGCCGCGTACGCCGCGCCCAGGGCCGTTGTCTCGTTCACCACCGGGCGGATCACCGGCACGCCGAGGATGTCCGCCTGGAACTGCATCAGCAGCTCGTTGACCACCATGCCGCCGTCCACCTTGAGCGACTTCAGCGGGACACCCGAGTCGGCGTTCATCGCGTCGATCACCTCGCGGGACTGGAACGCCGTCGCCTCCAGGACCGCCCGCGCGAGGTGTCCCTTGTTGACGAACCGGGTGAGCCCGACGATCGCGCCGCGGGCGTCGGATCGCCAGTAAGGAGCGAACAGACCCGAGAACGCCGGGACGAAGTACGCGCCGCCGTTGTCCTCGACGCCGCGCGCGTGCTCCTCGATCTCGGCCGCCGTCGTGATCATGCCCAGGTTGTCGCGCAGCCACTGCACCAGCGACCCCGTCACCGCGATGGATCCCTCCAGCGCGTACACCGTGTCGTTCGAGCCGATCTTGTAGCAGACCGTCGTGAGCAGCCCGTTCTGCGACATCACCTTCTCGGTGCCGGTGTTGAGCAGCATGAAGTTGCCGGTGCCGTAGGTGTTCTTGGCTTCCCCGGGCGAAAGGCAGGCCTGGCCGAACGTCGCCGCTTGCTGGTCACCGAGGATGCCCGCGATCGGCACGCCCGCCAGCGCGCCCTTCTCGCGGACCTTGCCGTACTCCTCCGACGACGACCGGATCTCCGGCAGCATCGACAGCGGGATGCCCATCTCGCCGGCGATCCCCTCGTCCCACTGCAGAGTGTCGAGGTCCATCAGCATCGTGCGCGACGCGTTGGTCGGGTCGGTGACGTGCACGCCGCCGTCGGCGCCGCCCGTCATGTTCCACAGCACCCACGTGTCCATGTTGCCGAAGATCAGGTCACCGGCTTCGGCCTTCTCACGCGCGCCTTCGACGTTGTCGAGGATCCACTTGATCTTCGGCCCCGAGAAGTACGTCGCGAGCGGGAGCCCGACCTTGTCGCGGTAGCGCTCCTGGCCGCCGCCGAGGTTGCCGAGCTCGGTGACGATCCGGTCGGTGCGGGTGTCCTGCCAGACGATCGCGTTGTACACCGGCTTGCCCGTCGTCTTGTCCCAGACGAGCGCGGTTTCACGCTGGTTGGTGATGCCGACCGCGGCGATGTCGCTGGCGTGGATGTCGGCCTTGGCGAGCGCGCCCGCGGCGACCTGGCGCGTGTTCTCCCAGATCTCCTCGGCGTTGTGCTCGACCCAGCCCGCCTTCGGGAAGATCTGCTCGTGCTCGCGCTGGTCGACCGAGACGACGCGGCCTTCGTGGTTGAAGATCATGCACCGGGTCGAGGTGGTGCCCTGGTCGATCGCGGCTACGTACGAAGTCATGTGTGCTCCAGGAATCCGTTGGGGAGGCGATCAGGTCAGGTTGTGCACGCCGAGGTAGAGCAACGCGGCCAGCGCGCCGCCGACGAGCGGGCCGACGACCGGGATCCAGGAGTAGCCCCAGTTGGCGTTGCCCTTGTTCTTGATCGGCAGCAGGAACGCGTACGCGATGCGCGGGCCGAGGTCGCGCGCCGGGTTGATGGCGTAGCCCGTCGGCCCGCCGAGCGAGGTGCCGATCACGAGCACCACGAACGAGACACCCGCGTAACCGAGCGCGGAGTTGCCGAAGGTCGGCACCCCGTCGCCGCCGGCCGCGGCCACCGGGCTGAGCAGGATCCAGGCCACCAGCACGAAGGTGCCGATGATCTCGGTGACGAGGTTCCAGACGGTGTTCGGGATCTGCGGTGCGGTGGAGAAGATGCCGAGCGTGTTCTCGGGTTCGGGGTGGTCGTCGAACTGCAGCTTGTAGGCCGCCCAGCAGAGGACGGCGCCGAGGATTGCGCCGACCATCTCACCGATGAAGTAGAACGGGACGTCGGACCACGGCGTCTTGCCCGAAATCGCCAGGCCGAGGGTGACCGCGGGGTTGAGGTGCGCGCCGGTCGGCGCGGCGATGCTGGCGCCGGTGAAGACCGCGAACGCCCAGCCGAAGTTGATGAAGAGGATTCCGCCGTTGTTGCCGTTGGTCTTGCGGAGCACGTGGTTCGCGACCACACCTGTGCCGAGCACGATCAGCGCGGCCGTTCCCAGTATTTCCCAGACGATTATTGCCCCAGCACTCACCGCTGCACCTCCACACTGGACACTCTGCGCAGGGTCGATCACGGCGTGCCACGGCACCGTTGCCGACCCACGTCGGGGGGACGTTACCGGTGTGCCGAAGATCATTCCAGGCACCGGGTAGCCGAATCTTTTCAAGATCGATGATGGTTACGCCACACGTGTCATCCGCGAACGGGCGGAGGATCACCGGGTCGTGCGATGCTGGAAGCCTTCGCCGGTACGAGGAGGAATGTCACGTGGCGCAGCACGCAGCGGAGACGAACCCGGCTCGACTGGGCCCGGTCAAGCGGGAAGAGACCTGGCAGCGGCTCGGCAACGAGACGTTCGACCTCGTCGTCATCGGCGGCGGCGTGGTCGGCGCGGGCACAGCGCTCGACGCCGCGACACGCGGGTTGCGCGTCGCCCTCGTCGAAGCCCGTGACCTCGCTTCGGGCACCTCGAGCCGGTCGAGCAAGCTGTTCCACGGCGGCCTGCGCTACCTGGAGCAGCTCGAGTTCGGCCTGGTCCGGGAAGCGCTTCGCGAGCGCGAGCTGATGCTGACGACGATCGCGCCGCACCTCGTCAAGCCGGTCAGCTTCCTCTACCCGCTGACGCGCCGCGTGTGGGAGCGGCCGTACACCGCCGCCGGCCTGCTGATGTACGACACGATGGGCGGCGCCCGCAGCGTCCCGGGCCAGAAGCACCTGACCCGCGCGGGCGCGCTGCGGATGGTGCCGGCGCTCAAGCGATCGGCCCTGATCGGCGGGATCCGCTACTACGACGCCCAGTCCGACGACGCCCGCCACACCATGACCGTGGCGCGGACGGCGGCGCACTACGGCGCGGTCGTGCGGACGTCCACCCAGGTCGTCGGCTTCCTGCGCGAAGCCGACCGGGTGTCCGGCGTGCGCGTGCGCGACGTCGAGGACGGCCGCGAGACGGAGATCTCGGCGGCGGCGGTGATCAACTGCACCGGCGTCTGGACCGACGAGCTGCAGCGCCTGTCGGGCGGGCGCGGGCGGTTCCGCGTGCGCGCCAGCAAGGGCGTGCACATCGTCGTGCCGCGCGACCGGATCGTGTCGGAGTCGGGGATGATCCTGCGCACCGAGAAGTCGGTGCTGTTCGTGATCCCGTGGCGCAACCACTGGATCGTCGGGACCACGGACACGGACTGGAACCTCGACCTGGCGCACCCGGCGGCGACGAAGCACGACATCGACTACCTGCTGGAGCACGTCAACAGCGTCCTGGCGACGCCGCTGACGCACGACGACATCGAAGGCGTGTACGCGGGCCTTCGCCCGTTGCTGGCGGGGGAGAGCGAAGAGACGTCGAAGCTCTCGCGCGAGCACGCGGTGGCGCGGGTGGCGCCGGGCCTGGTCGCGATCGCCGGCGGCAAGTACACGACGTACCGGGTGATGGCGGCGGACGCCGTCGACGCGGCGGCGATCGACCTGCCGGGCCGCTCGCAGCCGTCGATCACGGACAAGGTCCCCCTGCTGGGCGCGGACGGCTACCACGCGCTGGTCAACCAGGCCGACCACCTGGCCGCCGAGCACGGCCTGCACCCGTACCGGGTCCGGCACCTGCTGGACCGCTACGGCTCGCTGGTCAACGAGGTCCTGGCGACGGCGAGCGGCCGCCCGGAGCTGCTGAAGCCGATCGAGCACGCGCCGGACTACCTGGGCGTCGAGGTGGTGTACGCGGCTTCGCACGAGGGCGCGCTGCACCTGGAGGACGTCCTGGCCCGCCGGACGCGCATCTCGATCGAGTACGCCCACCGCGGCGTGGACTGCGCCGAGCAGGTGGCGGCGCTGGTCGGCGAAGTCCTGGGCTGGTCACCCGAAACGGTGAAGCGCGAAATCGAGGTCTACAACGCGCGGGTCGAGGCGGAGCGGGAGTCGCAGTCCCAGCCGAGCGACGAGGCGGCGGACGCCCTGCGGTCGGCGGCCCCGGAAGCGCGCGCGGGCATCGTGGAGCCGGTGAGCTGAGCGGCGGCCGGTTCAGCTCGTCCGGTGCCAGCGGATCAGCCGCTCACCGGTCGGCGCCCGCTCGGCCTCCGGGCCCACGAGCGTGAACCCGCAGCGCTCCGCCACGATCGCCGAGGCCGCGTTGCTCTCCTCGTAGCGGTACGTCACCTCGGTGAGCCCCAGCCCGCCGAAGCCGAAGCGCAGCGCCGCGCTCAACGCCGTGGTCGCGATGCCCTTGCCGCGCTCGGCCGGGTGGACCCAGATCGTCGCCTCGGCGTACGCCGCGTCCAGGTTCAGCTCGCGCAGGCCCACCTCGCCGAGCAGCCGGCCGGACGTCGGCTCCGCGATCGCCCACGAGCAGCGCTCGTCGCCCGCCCACTGGGCCGCCCGCAGCGCCACGTACTCCGTGGCCTCGTCGGGCGTGCGCAAGCGGTAGTTCAGCACGTACTTGCGGTGCGTCGGGTCCGCGAACGCCTCCATCAGCAACGGGCGGTCGTCGATGTGCCGGTCGGCGCGCAGCTGGCGCAGGTAGTACGTGCCCGCGTTGATCTCCACCGGTTCCACTCCACCCAGCCTAGCCAGGCCGGGAGCACGTCGCTCCCGGCCCGGCGATCAAGGCCGGATCACGGCGTCAGGCGCCAGATCACCGGCACCCCCTGGCTGGGGGTCGCGTCGTTCGACGCGTAGCCCGCGAGCGTGCCGTCGTCGGCCGCGACCTCGGCCCGGAACGTCGAATAGCCGCTCGGCCCCTGGACCACGCCCGGGACCGTGCCGCGCCACACCGCCGCGTTGCCGTAGATCTGCGGCCCCGACGGCGTGGAGACCCAGCCCACGGTCAACCCGGCCTTGTTGATGCTCACGGCGATGCCACCGCCCTCCAGACCGGTCGTCCCGTCCGGCGTGGACCACCGGGCTGCCTGGTTGCCACCCCACAGGCGCCACCCGACGACGACCCCGTTGCGGATCGCGGTCCCCTCGGCCTGCCCGGACGGGCTCGGCGTGAGCTTCCGCAGGACGCCGTCCTTCCACAACGCCGAGCTGTTGCCGGTGCTCATCAGGATCGTGCCGTCGTCGTCCAGGTCGCGCGGGTTCGAGATGTCCCCCGTCTCCGGGATGACCACCGGCGCGCTGCCGTCGGCCCGCCACAGGACGACGGCGCTGCCCGTCCCGGGCTGGTAGGCCTCGCCCAGCACGTCGCCGCGCGTGTTGATCGCGACGCCGGTCACTTCCTGGTAGCCCGCCGGGTTGTCCTTGATGTGGTAGCCCGACGCGTCCAGGGTGTACGTCCGGCTGACCATGGTCTCGTAGTCGTGGATCGTGCCCACCACGACGCCCGAGCCGTTCTCGTCGTTGGCGTCCACCCGCTCGAACCCGCTCGGCACGCCGCGCAGGATCGGCTGCCCGTTGCGCCAGCTCACGACCTGCGTGACGTCGTTGACCCGGAACGTGCCGGTGTACTCGCCCTTCCCGTCCGACCCGGTGATGTTGCCCGCGCCCGCGCCGGGCGGCAACGGCAGGACCGTCGGGCGCCAGGCGAGCCGGATCGCCGCGGCGTCCGCGGGAATGCCCAGTGCGGTGACGGCGATCGCCACGGTGGCGATCGCCCCCGCCCGCAGCCATGTCCTCTTCATCATGTCCCCTTTCCCCCGACCTGCGTGCTCTCCACGTCCGGGCAGGGGAACCGGTTGCCCGGCGAACGGAGCAATCTCAGAGCGCCGGCACCTGGGCGCTCACGGCCGTGCCGTCGCCCGGGGTGCTCTCCACGGTCAGCGTGCCCGCGACCCGCTGGACGCGCCGGCGCATGGCCTCCAGGCCGAAGCCCGTGCCGTCGCCGCGGTCGCCCGGCCGGAAGCCCACGCCGTCGTCGACGACGTCGAGCAGGACCAGATCGTCCGCATAGGACAGTGTCAGCCCGATCCGAGACGCCTTCGCGTGCTTCTCCGCGTTCGCCAGCGCCTCCTGGGCGACGCGGTAGAGCGTCACCTCCAGCTCGGGCAGGAGGGGCCGGATCTCGCCGGTCGTCTCGACTTCCACCGCGGCTCCGGACGTCTCGGCGACGCGGCGGGCCAGCTCGGAAAGCGCTTCCGGCAGCTGGGCCGCGTCCAGGGGTTCCGGCCGCAGTGCCTGGACCGCGCGCCGCGCTTCGCCGAGGCTGTCGCGGGCCAGCTCGCGCACCCGCGCCAGCCGTCGCTCGCGCTCGGGACCGTCGGCGGCTTCGAGCTGCGTGACGATCCCGGTCAGGCCCTGGGCGAGCGTGTCGTGGATTTCGCGGGCCAGCCGCTGCCGCTCGTCGAGCACGCCGGCTTCCCGCGCCCGCGCCACCAGCTGCGCGTGCAGGCTCGCGTTCTCGTCCAGCGCGGCTTCCAGCCGGACGTTCGCCTTCCGCCGCTGCTCGCTCTCCACCCCGACGAACCACGCCGCGTACAGCAGCGGCCCGGCCATCGACAGCACGAGCACCCACGTCGGGCTGGGCGAGTCGGAGTTCGCGGCCAGCAGCGGCAACGTCGCCGTCGCGGCCACCGCGAAGAACCCCCACCGGGCCGGGAAGAGCACGAAGGCGAGCGGGTAGCCGAAGGACGCGAAGCCCATGAACGTGTCGTCGCGCGTGACCAGCAGCGTCGCCGCCGCGAGCACCCCCGCGTAGTAGGCCGCGGCGAGCCACGGGTGCGTCCGCCGGTACCGGAACACCGGGATCAGCAGGGGGACGAACACCGCCGTCACCACGACGACGACCAGCGTGGCGCCGTGGACACCCGGCCCCCAGAGCACGCACGCGGCGAGCGCGGCCAGGCCGACCCCGGTGAAGATCGGGCCCGCCAGCCGTTCGCCTCGGGCGTCCAGCACGCCCGGAACCACGCCCATCACCGGCCGATTCTCGCAGGCTCAGCGCCGCCGGCGGGCCCCGGCGAGCATCGCGATCACCAGCGGCAGCGCGACCGAGACGATCAGCAGCCGGCCGCGGGACAGGATGAGCACCACGATCGCCAGGACGATCGCGATCGGGACCGCGCCGCGCTGCAGGAAGGTGACCAGCGCGCTGTCGCCGGACATCACCGGCACCTGGGGCGCGGTGGCCCCGTTGAGCAGGGCGCTCGGGCGCGGCGAAGGCAGGTCGTCGAAGAGCGGGACGAGCTCGCTGACCCGCTTGGCCGCGGTGACCTTCGCGGAGCGGGTCCCGTACTCGTCGATGTCGAGCCGTCCGCTGCGGACGTGCTCTTCGAGGACGTCCAGGGCGTCCTGGCGTTCGTCGTCGCTCAACCGCATGTCACCCACGGTGGATCAGCGGTCCAGGCCGCGCCGGTGGTCGCGGAACGAGTCGCGCAGCTCGCGCCGCCGGTCCCGGTCGCGCAGGTGCCGGTCACGGCGGTCGCGGTGGTGCTGGTCGTGGTTCCAGTCGTGGCCCCACATCGACTTGCCGAACACGGTCAGCCCGATCGGGACGAAGATGATCGGCCAGGCCAGCGTGCCCGTGGCGATCAGCGCGATCGCGGCGATGAACGCCAGCGGCACGATCGCGGCGAGGAACCGCTGCGGCGGCGACCACTGGTCGGGCGTGCGCGGGGCCGCCGGCACGGGCGCGGCGGCCGGCTCGGGAGCCGCGACGGCTTGCCGGACTTCCTCGTACTGGGGGTGCGGCGCGGGGAGGTCCGCGAAGAGTTCGACGAGCTCGCCGCGCGTCTTGGCCGCGGTGATCCGCGCCGAGCGCTCGCCGTACTCCTCGATGTCGATCCGCCCCGCGCTCATGTGCTCACCGAGCGCGGACAGCGCGGACTCGCGGTTCTGGTCGCTGATCCGCAGCTGCGGAGACGGGACTTCGGTCACGTAGTCGATGGTAGGCCGCCCCGGGGGCGGCCCACCACGACATCTGTAACGAACTGCGCTACTTGATCTCGAGAAGCTGCGTGCCCTGCGTCACGGCGGCGCCGACCTCGACCGAAAGGCCGGTGATCGTGCCCGCTTTGTGCGCGGTGACCGGGTTCTCCATCTTCATCGCCTCGAGGACGACGATCAGCTCACCGGCTTCGACGCTCTGGCCCTCTTCGACCGCGACCTTGACGATGGTGCCCTGCATCGGCGCGGTGACGGCGTCGCCGCTCACCGCGGCCTTGCCGCCGCCGGCGCGCTTGCGCGGCTTCGCCTTGACGGCGGTGCCGCCCCCGCCGCCGCCTTCGAGCGCGAACCCGCCCGGCAGCGACACCTCGAGCCGGCGCCCGCCGACCTCGACGACGACGTTCTGGCGCGGCTCTTCCTCGGCGGCCTCGACGTCCGGCGCGACGAACGGCTCGATCTTGTTGTCGAACTCCGTCTCGATCCAGCGCGTGTGCACGCTGAAGCCGTTCTCGTCGCCGATGAACGCGGGGTCGTCGACGATCACGCGGTCGAACGGCAGCACCGTCGCCATGCCCTCGACGACCATCTCGGCCAGGGCCCGCCGGCTGCGTTCCAGGGCGTTGTTCCGGTCCGACCCGGTGACGATCAGCTTCGCCAGCATCGAGTCGAACTGGCCGCCGATCACGCTGCCGGACTCGACACCGGAGTCGACGCGCACGCCCGGCCCGCTCGGCGCGACGAACTTCGTCACCGTGCCCGGGGCGGGCAGGAAGCCGCGGCCGGCGTCCTCGCCGTTGATGCGGAACTCGATCGAGTGACCGCGCGGCTCGGGGTCCTCGGTGATCCGCAGCTTCTCGCCGCGCGCGATGCGGAACATCTCGCGCACGAGGTCGAGCCCGGTGGTTTCTTCCGAAACCGGGTGCTCGACCTGCAGCCGCGTGTTGACCTCGAGGAAGGAGATGGTGCCGTCGGTGGCGACGAGGTACTCGACCGTGCCGGCGCCGTAGTACCCGGCTTCCTTGCAGATCGCCTTCGCGGACTCGTGGATGCGCTTGCGCTGCTCGTCGCTCAGGAACGGCGCGGGCGCCTCCTCGACGAGCTTCTGGTGGCGGCGCTGCAGCGAGCAGTCGCGGGTGCCGACGACGATCGCGGTGCCGTGCATGTCGGCCAGGACCTGCGCCTCGACGTGGCGCGGCTTGTCCAGGTAGCGCTCGACGAAGCACTCGCCGCGGCCGAAGGCGGCGACGGCCTCACGCGTGGCCGACTCGAACAGCTCCGGGATCTCTTCGCGGGTGCGCGCGACCTTCAGGCCGCGGCCACCGCCGCCGAACGCGGCCTTGATGGCCACCGGCAGGCCGTGCTCGTCGGCGAACGCGACGATCTCGTCGGCGTCCTTGGCCGGCTCCTTCGTGCCCGGCACCAGCGGCGCGCCCGCGCGCATCGCGATGTGGCGGGCGGTGACCTTGTCGCCGAGGTCGCGGATGGCCTGCGGGCTCGGCCCGATCCAGGTCAGCCCGGCGTCGAGGACGGCCTGGGCGAAGTCCGCGTTCTCGGAGAGGAAGCCGTAGCCCGGGTGCACCGAGTCGGCGCCCGCGCGCTTGGCGGCGTCGAGGAGCTTGTCGAAGTTCAGGTAGCTCTCGGCGGCCGTCGTGCCGCCGAGCGCGAACGCCTCGTCCGCCAGGCGCACGTGCGGTGCGTCGCGGTCCGGATCGGCGTACACCGCCACGCTGGTCAGCCCAGCGTCCTTGGCGGCTCTGATCACGCGTACCGCGATCTCGCCCCGGTTGGCGACCAGGATCTTGGTCACCGGACCACCGGTGGATTCGCCGACCTGCTCGGCCACCCCGCACCTCCTGCGTCCCGACAGCTGCATTGCTGACCGCCTTCGCGGTACCGGGGAGTCTACGGACCTGGCGTCGGGAGTCTCTTGAGTGAGAGCTGAACCACGCTCAGACGTGGTGGCGCAGCTCCTGCGGCAGCGGCGAGTCGAGCACGATGACGTCGTACGGGTTCGCCGCGTGCACCTTCGGCAGGTGCTCGGTGTTCACCAGGACCCACGGCTGGTGCTCGCCGCAGCAGTCGATCAGCCGGTCCAGCGCGGTGAACGCGACCAGGGCGGTGCGGCCGTCGGGCGTGCGGCGCAGCTCGATCGACGCGCCTTCGGTCTCGGCGCTCGCCGGGCCGGTCGGCAGGTACAGGGCGGGAGGCAGGTTCGGGTTGGTCACCCGGACAACATAGACGGATACGCTCCGTCAAGCCGGGTTGACCTGGTGGGGTGCACGGCCGGGGGATTTCGGCCACACCCCGCCGGGGCGCCGCCCACACACAGTCGCGAAGCGGCTTACGCTCTGTCTCATGCGGACTTCGGCAGCGCGGACGCCTCGGTCGGCGCTGCTCACCGCCGTGCTGGCGGCGGTGGTGACGCTCGGCGCGATCGGCGCGGTTTTCCTGCTGCGCCCGCGCCCGGAGGCGCCGGCCGGCGCGGCCGAGCCGGCGGCGGCCCCGGTGACCGCGGCGGTGACGTGCGGCGGCGGCCCGTGCCGCGAGCTCGCGGCGGTGACGGTCGGCGGGACGCCGGTCGTGCTGCTCTCCGACGCGGCGGGCGGATCGGCGCGGGTGCGCGTCGGGGCCGAGCCGGGGACGGTGTTCGAGCTGTCGATCGCCAAGCTGGGCGCGCGCCTGGACCAGAACTCGCTGCGCTGCATCGACGGCACGGCACCGACGTGCCTGGTCCGCGGCGACGTCGGCCAAGAGGGCAAGGCGGCGTACGGCGAGCTGCTCGTGGCGAGCGGGGGAGTGTGGCGCGCGCCGGGCAAGCCGTACTTCGCGGACGCGGGGACGTTGTCGCTCTACGACGTCACGGCCGACGGCCGCCCCGACGTGATCGTGGTCCGCCACGACTGCCGCGGCGCGGACCCGGGCACGGCCAAGTGCGACGCGGCCCCGGTGCTCGGCCAGGTGTACGACGTGTCGGGCAAGCCGGTCGGCTGCACGCGGCGGTACACGTCACCCTCGGACCTGCGCGGCTGGCCGGACATCCGCCTCACGCGCGCCGACCTCCGCACCTGCCCCAGCTCCTGAACCGCCGTGAATGGCACATTGAGGGACCAAGTGTCCCTCAATGTGCCATTCACGGACTTCGGGTCAGGCGGGGGCGGGTTCCGTGTGGCGGGCTTCGGTGCCTTCGTCCGTCGTCTGGGGGCGGTCGGTCGGGGCGTTCAAGACCTCGTCGTCGAGGAGGCCCTCGGTGCGCGCCACGATCGTCGGGACCACGATCTGGCCGGCCACGTTCGTCGCCGTGCGCATCATGTCCATGATCGGGTTGACCGAGTAGATCAGCGCCAGGCCGAGGGCCACCTGCTTGGCGTCGAGGCCGATGAACGACGTCGTCAGCGTGAACGCCGTCAGCCAGCCGGTGGTCCCGGCCGTCGCCAGCGCGCCGACCACGGCGACCACCACGATGCCCACGTACTGCCAGAAGTTCAGCGACACCCCGGCCAGGTTGGCGACGAAGATCGCCGCGATCGCCGGGAACACCGCCGCGCAGCCGTCCATCTTCGTCGCGCTGCCGAGCGGGGTCGCGAAGGCCGCGTACGCCGGCTGGACGCCGAGGTTCACCGCGGACTGGCGGGTCAGCGGCAGCGTCGCGGCCGAAGACTGCGAAGCGAACGCGAACTGGATCGCCGTGCCGGCCTTGGAGAAGAACGTCAGCGGGCTGACCTTCGCCACGAACCGCAGCAGGATCGGGTAGACGACGAACAGCACGAGCAGGCAGCCGACGTAGACCGCGAGCGTGGTCGAGAACAGCGGGCGGAACAACGCGTCGCCGTAGTTGGAGACGGCCGCGCCGATCAGGCCGATGATGCCGATCGGGGCCAGCCGGACGATCCAGCCGAGGTAGCGCTGGATGATCTCGAAGACGCTCGTCGTGAAGTCCACGAACGGCTTCGCCTTGTCACCCAGGCTGTACGCGGCCGCGCCGATCACCAGCGCGAGGAACAGCACCTGCAGCGTCTCACCGTCGGTGAACGCTTTCAGGAAGTTCTCGGGCAGCAGCCCGTTGACGAAGGCGTCCCAGGAGCCCCAGTGGTCGACGCTGGCGGCGGCCTTGTCCGCGTTCTTGGCGGTCGCCGTGACGCCGCCGAGCCCGCCGGAGCCGGGGTTGAAGATCTTGCCGACCGCGATGCCGATCAGCGACGCGATGAACGACGTGATCGCGAACCACATCACGGTCTTGCCGCCGAGGCGGGCGGCGGTGCGGCCACCGCCGAGCTTCCGCAGGCTGTTGATGCCGACCACGATCGCCGTGAAGACCAGCGGGATCACCGCGATCTGCAGCAGCGTGGTGAAGATGGTGCCGATCTGGTCGAGGAGATCGGTCAGCCAGCCGGCCTCGGTCTGCCGCGCGACGACGCCGAGCGCGGCGCCGACGACGAGGGAGCCGAGAACCGCGGCCGCGAACACCCGCGGCTTGGTGTATGTCCGTACGAAAGACACGGGGCTACTCCGGTGCTCGAAATTTCCTGTCTTGCCTCGTCAGAAGAACGTTAAGCAAGGCGGGACTCTTCCGGATCAGCCGTTCGTGTGGCGTCCTTCTCAGGATGCGGGAGTCCGCCAGAGATCCACGACACTCACGCCGACCTCGGCGAGCAGCCGGCGCGTCAGCGGGAGGCTGATGCCGATGACGCTCGTGTGGCCGCCGTCGAGCCCGTCGACGAACCAGCCGCCCAGGCCGTCGATCGTGAACCCGCCGGCGACGTGCAGCGGCTCGCCGGTGCCGACGTAGGCGTCGATCTCCGCGGGGCTGGGCGTGCCGAACCGCACGGTGGTCGATTCCCAGCCGCTGGTCTCCTTCGCGCGCGTCCCGCCGTCGAGCCGGACGACCGCGTGCCCGGTGAGCAGTTCACCGGTTGCCCCCGCCATCGCGGCCCACCGCTGCCGCGCGGTGTCCGGATCGGCCGGTTTGCCGACCATCTGCCCGCCGATGTGCAGCATCGAGTCGCAGGCGACGACGACGGCGTCGGGGTGGACCGCGGCGACCTTGTCGATGACGGCTTCGGCCTTGGCCGCGGCGAGGGCCGCGACCAGTTCCGACGGCGCCGGGTCGGTCAGCGACGCGGCGACGGCGTCTTCGTCGACGCCGGAGACGAACACGGCCGGATCGAGGCCCGCGGAGCGCAGGAGGGCGAGGCGGGCGGGGGACTGGGAGGCGAGGACGAACTGCACGGGACGAACGTACCCGGCGGCCCGTCGTGACCGAATTGTGACCGGCGCCACTTCGCAACGGAGTTAGTTTGTTGTGGCTCGCAACATATGGCACCGGGATGCTCGGAGGTGACCGATGACCGTACGGGTGACGGCCACGTCAGCCACCAGGTCGCAGCCGCTGTGGTGGGCCAGGCTGCGGACCCCGAAGGGCCGCGAGACCATCCGCGCGGACTCGGCGTCGGCGCCGAAAGCCGCCCGCTAGACCACCGCTCCCGCGGTCCGTGCGAGCCTCCGGTACCCGACCACCGGAGGCTCGCCCGGTTTTCACGCCGCGGCGGTTTCGGGAGCCGGCGCCGGGGCTGCCCAGCGCGGCTTCACCTTCCGCAGCATCGCCGCCGAAAGCACGCCCAGCAGCAGCACGACCATCGGCAGCAGCATCGTCACGCGGGCCGCGTCCGTCAGTCCACTGTGGACCGCGTCGGATGCGAGCCGGCCCGCCTGCGCGGCGACCTCGGCCGGCAGCCCCGGCATCGGCGACGGCCCGCCGGCCGACCCGAACTCACCGGTGCTCGCCGCCGCCTTCGCGATCCCCTCGGCGAACGGCGCCCGGTACTGCTCCGGCAGCTGCGTCGCCGCCTTCGCCGCCTCGTCCGCGATCGAGGAGCTCACCCGCGCCTGCAGCAGCACGCCGATCGCCGCGGAGCCGAGCACGCCGCCGACCTGGCGCGAGGTGTTGAAGATCCCGGACGCCGTCCCGGCCAGCCGGGGTTCCACCGACCCCATCGTCATGTTGCTCATCGGCGAGAAGATGCAGCCGATCCCCAGGCCGCACACCAGCAGCGCCGGGACGAAGCTCCACGGGCTGCTGTCCGGCGACGCCTGCAGCGCGATGATCCCCAGCCCGGCCGCCAGCGCCGCCAGCCCGAACATCACCAGGTACTTGCCGTTCACCTTGTCCGACAGGTTCCCGACGAACGGCGCGACGATCCCCGACAGCAGCGACATCGGCGCGGTCAGCAGCCCCGCCATCGTCGGGGTGAGCCCGAGCACCGACTGGATGTAGATCACCAGCGGCAGGAACATGCCGGTCATCGCGAAGCCGACCGTCGTCGCCGTGAGCGTCCCGGCCGAGAAGTTGCGGTTCGAGAAGACCTGCAGCGGCAGCAGCGGTTCGCGCTTGTTGTACCGCTGCCACACCAGGAACGCGATCAGCAGCAGCACGCCGGCGCCGATGATCTCGAACACCGTGATCCCGCCCCAGACGGTGCCCCAGTCGTACTGCTGGCCGTTCTGGACGCCGAACACGATGCAGAGCAGGGCCGCGCTGGAGAGGAAGATGCCCAGCAGGTCGAACGAGTGCGAGTGCTTCGGCTGCCAGTCCGGCACCAGGGCGAGCGTCATCCCGATGGCGATCACGCCGATCGGCACGTTGACGTAGAAGATCCACTCCCAGCCGAAGTGGTCGACGAGCACGCCGCCCAGCAGCGGGCCGGCGATCGTGGCCAGGCCGGCGACGCCGCCCCACATGCCCATCGCCGGGCCGCGCTTGGCCGGCGGGAACAGGTGCGTGATGAACGCCAGCGTCTGCGGCGTCATCAGCGCGGCGCCGAGCCCCTGCACCGCGCGCGCCGCGATCAGCATCTCGACGTTGCCGGACAGGCCGCACCACAGCGACGCGCCGGTGAACACGACCAGCCCGGCGAGGAACACCCGCTTCGGGCCGAAGCGGTCGCCGAGCCGGCTGGTGAACAGCATCGGCACGGCGTAGGTGAGCAGGTAGACGCTGATCACCCAGACGACCGAGTTCAGCCCGGCGTTCAGTTCGCGCAACATGGTCGGGATCGCGATCGACACGATCGTCGTGTCGAGCAGGATCATGAAGAAGCCGAGGCACAGCGCGCCGAGCGCCGCCCACGGGTTAGCTTGTCTTGCGTTCATCGTCGTCTTCCTGGGTGATGAGCGTGAGCTTCGGTTGTTCGCAGTCCTGGAACGGGATCCGCCCGGACTCGAGGTCTTCGTGCAGGCGCTCGGTCCACTCGAGCTCGAACTTCCGCTGGTCGCACTTGTACTTCCAGTCGAGCCAGTAGATCGGCGGCGTGTGGTCCTCGGCGAGGCGCTCGAGCACGGCCTGGTCGGCCGCGACGGCCGCGCGCAGGCGCGTGATCCGGTGTTCGAGCTCGATCAGCGACGTCTCCTTGCCGAGCTCGTCGATCACGGCGAGCCCGGACAGGTACGCGGGGAACTCTTCGACGAGGTCGCCGAGCAGCTCGCGGCCGCGCTGGTTGAACTCGTCCAGGCCGGCCTGGGTCATGCCGTAGACGGTCCGTTCGGGCCGCCTGCCGTCGCGCTGGGTGTCGACGACCTCGATGAAACCGCTGCGCTGCAAGCGTTCCACGGTGTGGTAGAGCGACCCGGCCTTCACGTTGACGCGGGTGCTGACGTACCGCTCCCGCATCAGTGACGCCATCTCGTACGGGTGCATGGGCTTCTCGTGGAGCAGTTCCAGCACGGCGAGACCGAGCGGGGTCAGCTTGGCCGAGGCCATGATCGTTGGTCCCTTCGGATGACTCCAGGTCGTTTATTCCACGTGGACTATACGGCGCAGAATAGTGCGCGGTCCATGGCCAATCCTGTGACGGTCCGTACACAGCGTGGAGGCCCCCATGATCCCGTCATGGGGGCCTCCGCGGCTTCTCTCAGAACGGCCAGTCGGCGTTCTTCCCGGCTTCGAGCAGGGGAATCATCCGGAACGCCTGGTCGGTCAGCCCGCCGAACGTATGCCGGTGTGCGGCACCCGACGGCGCGTGACCGTACTGGTAGCCGGCCAGGTTCCACGTGTACAGCGGCACGTGCGCGGGCAGCGCGTGGCCGACGTCGCCGTGGCCGGCCTGCTCGTCGGTGAGGATGACGACGCGGTCGTGCTGCGCGAAGTGCCGCTTCAACGCACCTGCCGTGTTCGTGCCGCCGCCGAGGAAGTACCCGCGGGACTTCCAGCGCTCGACGTCACTCAGCAGCGACCCGCCCGGACGCAGCTTGAACACCTTCGTGTGCGGGCCGCCCAGGAGGAAGCCGTCCGAGAACGACACGACGTCGGCGTCCGCGCACCGGCGGCCCAGCGCGAGGCCGAAGACCGCGGCGGCGTCCCAGCGCATCAGGGTGCCGTCACGGCTGAAGCCCATCTTCATCGACGTGGAGGTGTCGACGAGCACGAGCGTCCGGCCCGGCAGTTCCGGAACGTTCGCCAGCGAGTGCGCGATCGCCTGCTCCAGCGCCCACGCCCACCGCAACGACGGCGCGGCCCGGTAGGCCGACAGGAACCGCATCGGCAGCTGCCGCGACTTCGCGACCTGCGCCGGATCGGCGAGCTTCGCGGCAACGCGCCGCGCGACGTCGTCCGAGACGCCCGTCTCGTCGAAGTTCCTGAGGTTCCTGGCGAGCGCCATGTAGCCCATGGACGGGATCAGCGCCTCCCAGACGCGCGCGTCCAAGGGGCCCTGCAGCCAGCCGGCGACCGACTCCCACGTCATGCCCGCCGCGCGCAGGACGTCCGCCGCGTCCGGCCGCGTGAACAGCGCACGCCGGCGCGGCGCGTCCCACGCCATCAGCTCGGCACGGGCTCGCAGCACGGTCAGCTCGGCCGGCAGCGGGTTCCCGCGGCTGTGCCGTTCGTCGAGGATGTGCTTGAACAGCGGAGTGTCGCCGTTCGCCGGGTGGGTCAGCTCGAGGACGTCGGCGAAGCGGAACGCCCGCGCCGCCGAGTCCCACTTGACGCAAGCGCGCTCGTCGTAGAGCTTCCGCGCCGCGTCGGCGACGCCGCGCTTGACCGGCTTCGGGATGTTTCTGCCGTGCACGGAAGTCCAGTAGGCGAGCAGCTCCCCGGGCTCGTCGGCCCGCTGCAGGACGTCGGCGACGACCTGCCGGCCGAGCCCGTCGAGCCCGGCGTCGCGCCGAGCCTTGGCGAACTCGGCGGCGCCGACGAGCGACGCGGTGCGCAGGTGCGCCTCGGAGCGCAGCCAGCGCAGGAACCGCGCGGTCCACTGTGGATCCTCGAGCGTTGCGGCGCGGACGAGCGCGGTGTACCGCGTGTCGCGCGCGTTCGCGGACTCGTAGAAGGTGTGCTCGCCGACCATGTTGGTGACAGCGAGCAGGAAGAGTTCGGACCGGACGTCGCGCGCGTAGCCGGGGCCACCCTCGTAGGTGACACCGGAAGGTGTGGCGTCGCCACGGACCGGCGAGGTCGCGGCCGGCGCGCGTGCGGTGTTGAACTTGCTCATTTCTCCCCCTGGGTTTTCGTGGTCACGGCTTCAGCGATGCCCGAGATCGAAGTCGGTGAAGGTACGTTGCTGCTCTGCCGGGCTGAGCTACCGGACCGTGTGGCCCGGGAGGGATTCGAACCCCCGACCTGCCCATTACAAGGAAGTAACCCTCGCCTGCGCACCGGGCATCGGTGAAGCCGTGACGCCGCCCGAGATCGAAGTGGTGAAGGCTTTCGGGAGTCGAACCCATGGGATACCAGAGAAGTAACCCTCACCGCCGCACCGGGCGAGAGCAACGTTAGCCGCCGCGGAGTCCGGGCGAAACCGAATATCCGGCCGGGCCGTCGGGGTCGCGCCTGGCCGCCAGGGGTTAGTTCGTGCTAAGAACTATGTATAGTCAGTTCGTAGCACGAACTAACACTGGGAGGAATCATGACGCACTTCGGCATCGGCGTCTCCACCGCGGTCTCCGCCGTCCCGAGCACCCTCGAACTCGCCGTCCAGGTCGATCGCGCCGGGCTGGACCTGCTCACCGTCTCCGATCACCCCTACCACGCCGACCGGCTCGACGCGTACGCCGAAATCGGGGTCCTGCTCGGGCGCACCGAACGGATCTCCGGCCTGGTCAGCGTCACCAACCTGCCGACGCGGCCCGCCTCGATGCTTGCGCGCACTGTCACGAGCCTGAGTGCCCTCACCGGGGGCCGGATCGTGCTCGGGATGGGGGTCGGCGGCCTCTGGGACGACATCGCGCGGCTCGGATTCACCAAGCTGACTCCCGGGCAGGCCGTCCGGGCCTTCGAAGAGGGCATCCGGCTCGTCAAGATGCTCGGCGGGGGCGGCGCACCCGTCACCTTCGACGGCGAGTTCTACCAGGTCACGGACCTGGAACCGGCCGCCGAGACCATGCCTCCCGTGTGGACCGGTTCGGTCGGGCCGAAGTCCCTCGCCGTCACCGGGCGGGTCGCCGACGGGTGGATGCCCGGCCACGCCGCCGACTGGCTCAGTGAGCGCTTCCGCACCTCGCGTCCGCTGATCGACAAGGCCGCCGTCGACGCCGGGCGCGACCCCGCGGACGTCGCCACCGTCTACAACTTCCCCGGCCGCATCACCGCCGAGTCGCTGGCGAAGACCCGCACCGATGACGGCCGCTGGGTCGGCGGCTCGGCCGGCCAGTGGGTCGAGGAGCTGACCGGCGCGGTGCTGGAGCACGACGCCGCCGGGTTCGTCCTCTTCGGCCCCGGCGGCACCACCCCCGACGCGGTGTCCGCCGCGCGCTGGGCGGAGGAGATCGTGCCCGCCGTGCGGGAAGCCGTCGCGAAGTAGGCTGGCGCGATGGGGAAACACGGGGAGGACCTCGGCGTGGTGGCCGGGCTCGTGCGGGCGTCGTTCCTGGTGAACGCCGTCTACGCCGAGTCGGCCCGCGAGTACGGGCTGACCGTGCAGCAGGGGCAGCTGTTGTGCGTGCTGATGGGCCGGCCGTACGGCATGGGCGACCTCGGCGCGACGCTCGGCCTCGAGAAGTCCAGCTTGACGGGGCTGGTCGACCGCGCGGTCCGGCGCGGGCTCGTCCGCCGCGAGCCCGACCCGGACGACCGCCGCGCGGTGCACGTCGTGCTCACCGACGAAGGCCGTGACCTGGCGGAGGACTTCTACGCGGCGACGTGCCGGCGGGTCGACGACCTGGCCGCGGGCCTGCCCGCGACGGACCGCGACCGCCTCGCGGCACTGCTCGGCCGGGTCGTGCGGGACAACGAAGTCCCGACGGTGTTCCTGGACGTCGTCTAGAAACCGGGCAGACCCGAAGCGCGCCAAGCACCTTCGCCGGGGTGGAGCGGTTTACGCAGCGAAGCAGCGTGATCGCCCCACCACGACGTACGCGGCTTCGGCTTCTCCGCGGGCGAAGCCGCCGACGCCGCGGCGACGACCGCCGTCAGCGCCGCCAGCTCGGCGTCGCTCGGGTTTCCTCGGACCACCCGCAGCAGGGGACGTTCTTCTTCGCCGCTCACAGCGGGATGTTCCCGTGCTTCTTGGGCGGCAGCGACTCGCGCTTGTTGCGCAGCAACGACAACGCGCGCGCGACGTGGCCGCGCGTGTGCGCCGGCACGATCACCGAGTCGACGTAACCGCGCTCGGCCGCCGCGTACGGGTTGAGCAGCGTGTCCTCGTACTCCTGGATCAGCTCGGCGCGCAACGCGTCGACGTCCTGTCCTTCGGAAGCCGCCTTCGCGAGCGTCTTGCGGTGCACGATGTTCGCCGCGCCCTGGGCGCCCATCACCGCCACCTGCGCGGTCGGCCAGGCGAGGTTGATGTCGGCGCCGAGGTGCTTGGAGCCCATGACGTCGTACGCGCCGCCGTACGCCTTGCGCGTGATGATCGTGACCAGCGGGACCGTCGCCTCCGCGTAGGCGTAGATCAGCTTCGCGCCGCGGCGGATGATGCCGTTCCACTCCTGGTCGGTGCCCGGGAGGAAACCGGGGACGTCGACGAAGGTGAGCACCGGGATGTTGAACGCGTCGCAGGTGCGGACGAACCGCGCGGCCTTCTCGGACGCGTCGATGTCGAGGCAGCCGGCGAACTGCGTCGGCTGGTTGGCGACGACGCCGACGCTCTGGCCGTCCACGCGGCCGAAGCCGACCAGGATGTTCGGCGCGAACAGCTCGTGGACCTCGAGGAACTCGCCGTCGTCGAGGACGCGGTTGATGACCTCGTGCATGTCGTACGGGGTGTTCGGTGAGTCCGGGATGATCGTGTCGAGCTCGCGGTCGGCGTCGGTGACGTTGTCGAAGAAGCCGGCCGGGTTGTCCGACGGTTCGAACACCGGCGCGTCGGAGAGGTTGTTCTGCGGCAGGTAGGAGAGCAGTTCCTTGACGTACGCGATGGCGTCTTCGTCGTCATTGCCGAGGTAGTGCGCGACGCCGGACTTCGTGTTGTGCGTGCGGCCGCCGCCGAGCTCCTCGAAGGTGACGTCCTCGCCGGTGACCGTCTTGACGACGTCCGGGCCGGTGATGAACATCTGCGAGGTCTCGTCGACCATCACGACGAAGTCGGTCAGCGCGGGGGAGTAGACGTGCCCACCCGCGTTGGCGCCCATGATCAGCGAGATCTGCGGGATGACGCCGGAGGCCTTGACGTTCCGGTTGAAGATCTCGCCGTAGAGGCCCAGCGAGACGACGCCTTCCTGGATGCGCGCGCCGCCGCCCTCGTTGATGCCGACGATCGGGCGGCCGGTCTTGATCGCCAGGTCCATGACCTTGACGATCTTCTCGCCGTAGACCTCGCCGAGGCTGCCGCCGAAGACGGTGACGTCCTGGCTGAAGACGCAGATCGGGCGGCCGTCGACGGTGCCGTAGCCGGTGACGACGCCGTCGCCGTAGGGCCGGTTCTTCTCCTGGCCGAAGTTGGTCGAGCGGTGCCGGGCGAGCTCGTCGAGCTCGACGAACGAGTTCTCGTCGAGCAGCAGCTCGATGCGTTCCCGCGCGGTTTTCTTGCCCTTGGCGTGCTGCTTCTCCACCGCGCGGGCCGAGCCCGCGTGCACCGCCTCGTCGTACCGGCGGTACAGGTCGGCCAGCTTGCCGGCCGTGGTGTGGATGTCCGGTTCATCCTCGGGCGGCGTCCCGAGCGGCTCCGTCGCACTGCTCATGGCATCGGAGCTTAGCTACTTGCAAGTCACTTCGCGTGTGGCGTAGGCAACGTCCATGGAGATCCGGACGCTCGGTGCCGCGGACCTGCCGGCTTGCTCCGATCTGGCGGAGTCCAGGTCGTGGCCGCGCGAGCCCCCGAAGTGGCGGTTGCTCCACGAGGTCGGGCAGGTGTTTGGGGTGGACGCCCCGGACGGCGGGCTCGCGGCGTGCGCGGCGGTGGTTCCATTCGGGACGGTGGCGTCGATCTCGATGGTGCTGGTCGCGCGGCGGTTCGAGCGGCGGGGGCTGGGCCGCGCGATCACGGCGCAAGCGCTTGCGGCGGCGGGCGACCGGGCGGTGTGGCTGCACGCGTCGGCGTCCGGCCGGCCGTTGTACGAGTCGATGGGTTTCGTCGCCGACGGCGGGTGCCGGGGCCACGTCGGGACGTTCGCCGACGACGGCGGGCCGGGGGCGGCGCCGGGGTCGTTGTCTTCGGTGGTGCCGCTGGACCTGCGCGCCCAGGGCGTCGGACGGCGGCCCTTGCTGGAACGGCTGGGGACGCCGTACGTGGCGGACGGCGGGTTCGCGTTCGGGGTCGACATCGGGCACGTGACGGTGATCGGTCCGGTGGTGGCGGAGTCGGAGGACGCGGCCAAGGCGGTGGTCCGCGGCGTGGCGAGGTCCGTGCCGGGCGAGGTGCGGGTGGATCCGGACTACCGGTTCCCGTCGTTCACGACGTGGCTGCGGGACCGCGGGCTGGTGCCCGGTGTTTCGGCACCGCGCCTGATCTTGGGTGGCCGCCCGCTCCCGGGCGATGCCTCACTCCGCTTCGCTCCGTTCACCCGCGCCCTCGGCTGACGCTGTCGTGAGTGGCAATTGGGGTTCTGACCCGAATTACCACTCACGACGCGGTGGGGTGGACCAGGCCCGACTCGTAGGCCGCGATCACCAGCTGGGCCCGGTCGCGGGCGCCGAGCTTGTGCAGCAGCCTCCCGACGTGGGTCTTCACCGTCGCGATGCCCAGGTGCAGGCGCGCGGCGATCTCGTCGTTCGACAACCCGCGCGCGATCAGCGTCAGCACCTCCTGCTCGCGCGCCGTGATCCCGTCCAGCCGGGTCGTCACCGGGCCCGCCGGCAGCCGCGCGAACTCGGCCACCAGCCGGCGCGTCACCGAGGGCGCCAACAGCGCCTCACCCGCGGCCACGATCGAGATCGCCGACAGCAGGTCCGCCGGCCGCGTGTCCTTCAGCAAGAACCCGCTCGCCCCCGCGCGCAGTGCCGAGTACACGTATTCGTCCAGGTCGAACGTCGTCAGCATCAACACCCGGACGTCCGAGGAAGCGCAGATCCGGCGCGTCGCCTCGATGCCGTCCATCGAGGGCATGCGGACGTCCATCAGCACGACGTCCGGCGTGAACCGCCGCGCCAGCGCCACCGCCTCGACGCCGTCCGACGCCTCGCCGACCACCTCCAGCCCCGGCGCGCTGTCGACCAGCACCCGGAAGCTCCCGCGCAGCAGCGCCTGGTCGTCGGCGATGAGGACGCGGGTCATCGGGCCGCCGCCGTCTCGTAGGGGAGGCGCGCGAAGACGCGGAAGCCGACGTCGGCGGGCTCCGCGGAGAACTCGCCGCCGTAGACGGCCACGCGTTCGCGCATCCCGATCAGCCCGTGGCCCGGGGTCGCCGAGCCGCCCCGGCCGTCGTCGCGGACCTCGATGCTCACTTCGCCTTCGCCGCCCGTGACGCGGACACGGCACTTCGCCGCCCCCGCGTGCTTGACCACGTTGGTCAGCGCCTCCTGCACGATCCGGTACACCGACTGGCCGACCCCGCCCGGCAGCTCGGCGAGACCCTCGACGGCGAGGTCGACGGCCGGGCCCGCCAGTTGCGCGCGGTCGGCGAGCGCGCGCAGGTCGTCGAGCGTCGGCGCGGGCGCCAGCGCCGGAACGCCGGTGCCGTCGCGCAGTACGCCGAGCATCCGCCGCAGCTCGGCCAGCGTCTCGCGGCTCGTGTCTTCGATGACGTGCAACGCTTCGCGCGCTTCGGCGGGCTGCTCCAGCGCGACGTGGTTGCCGACCGCCGCCTTCACCGCGATCAGGCTCATGCTGTGCGCGACGACGTCGTGCATCTCGCGCGCGATGCGCAGCCGTTCCGCGGAAACCGCTTCCCGCGCGTGGTTTTCCCGCTCGGCCGCGGCGTACTCGCGGCGGCCGTGGACGGCGATGCCGAGCGCGAACCCGACGATCAGCGCCGACGCCCCGAAGTTCATCGTGGTGGCGACGCTCGGGTTCGGCACGGCGACGCCGAGCAGGCCGATCGCGAGCAGCCCGGCCGCGAACCCGACCCGCGACGCGCGGCTGCCCCGCGCCACGACGAACGTGTAGAGCGCGCACCCGGCCCCCACGACGGCGACCGCGAGCACCGGCCCGCCGATCGGGATGGCCGTCGCGGTCAGCACGAGCGCGAGGACGTACGCGGGCCGCGGCCACCAGCGCCGCAGCAGGATCGGCGTGACGCTCGTCAGCATGATCGTCCAGCCGAGCCACCCGGGCAGCCACGGCGGCAGCGCCCACGCCCCGGCGGCGAGGTTCCCGCCGGCCCCGACCGCCAGCACCAGGACGGCGAGCGCGTCCAGCACCACGCGAATTCGCATGAACCGAACGTAATGCGCCCGCGGGCGCCGCGCGTCAACCCTGGGTCGGACGCTCCGCGTAGTGCTTCGTCACGGCCTCGACGTGCTCCGGCGTCCAGTCCGGCAGGTCGACGCCGTGCGTCGCGGCGAAGAGCTTGTCGAGCTGCTCGTGACGCCGGGCCAGCTGCGCGGGGACGTCCGCTTCCGGCGCTTCGGTGAGCTCGACGCGGGTGCCGTCGAGGGGATCCTGGAGCACGTGCCAGCCGGGTTCGTCCGGGAGCAGCGCGCGGACCTCGTCCACCGGCTTCCAGACGAGGTCGCGGCGGAAGCGGATCGTGCCGTCTTCGAGCACCTCCCCGTCGCCGAGGCCGAATTCGTCCACATAGGACGCCATCGGGCCGTGCCAGTCCTCCGGCTGCTCGAAGTCGCGCCCGGACAGCCGCGCGTCGAGGGCGTCGAGGCAGAAGTCCCAGCCGGCGGCGGTGCGGCCCGCGGCCAGCTTCGCGATCGCCGGCTCGCCGCGGCCGAACGTGTGCGTGAACTCCAGGAGGCTGCCCTCGCCGTCCGGGGTGATGAGCCAGCGCAGGGTGTCGTCGTTCCAGACGAAGGTGAACTCGCGCGGCGGGTCGGCCGTGACGACCCGGCCGGTCGTCGAGGTGTCCTGGCCGGGGAAGGTGAACCGGATGGCGCCGCCGGCCCGCAGCTCGACGTCGACCTTCGCCGGGAACCAGTGCTCGAGTTCGGCCGGCTCGGTGATGGCGCGCCAGACGTGCTCGGGCGCGTGCTTCAGCCGGCGCTCCAGCCGGAGGGCGGGACGTTCCTCGTCGGTCAGCAGTTCGGCGGGCATGCCCGTATATAACCACCGAGGCATATGCGGGTCAAGCGCCGCGGACGGCGGCGACCGCGGCGGTCAGCTCCGGGTCGCTCGCGGCCTTGTCCAACGAGGTCCGCAGCACCGCGCAGTACGTCGGCTCGGTCTCGGCGTAGCGCTTGCGGCCGGTGTCGGTGATCACCGAGTAGACGCCGCGGCGGTCGTCTTCGCACAGGTCGCGGACGGTCAGGCCGGCGTCTTCGAGGCGTGCGCACATCCGGCTGACCGAGCTCTGGTTGAGCCCGATCGCCTCGGCGAGCTCCTGCATCCGCAGGCCGCCGCGCGGGCCCGCGACCAGCTTGCCGAGCGCGCGGTACTCGGAGAGGCCGAGCCCGTGACGCCGTTGCAGCGCTTTCCCCAGATCCTGCTCGATGCGGGCGTGCAGCACGAGCATGCGTCCCCAGGACTGTTCGTCGACGGTCATTTCCCGCCCTCCTCTTGACGCCAGGATAGTCCATGGGCAGTCTTTATATGTACATGCAAATAACTGAGGGGATCGACGATGACGCGGAACTTCCTCTTCCTGGTCGGCGCGGCGCGGGCCGGCGGGAACACCGAGATGCTGGCCCGGCGGGCGGCGAAGGAGCTGCCCGGCGACGTCGAGCAGCGGTGGCTCCGGCTGCCCGAGCTGCCGCTGCCGCCGTTCGAGGACCGCCGCCACGGCGCCGGTTCGCATCCCGAGCCCGGCGAGAACGAGCAGCTGCTGATGGACGCGACCTTCGCGGCGACCGACATCGTGATCGTGTCGCCGGTGTACTGGTACTCGGTCGCGGCGAGCGTGAAGCTCTACCTGGACTACTGGTCGGGCTGGATGCGGCTGCCGGTCGAGTTCAAGCCGAAGATGCGCGGCAAGACGCTGTGGGGCGTGAGCGTGCTGAGCGAGACGGCGCGCGAGGCCCAGCCGCTGATCGGCACGCTGGAGCTGTGCGCGGAGTACCTGGCCATGGACTGGGGCGGCGTGCTCCTGGGCAACGGCAGCCGCCCCGGCGACGTGCTCCTGGACGCCGACGCGATGGCGGCGGCCTCGACGTTCTTCGCCGGCGCGGACCTGGTCACCGCGTAAGGACGTCGCCCGCGATCAGGCGGAGGCCGCGGACCAGGTCGGCGCCCGAGGGGGCGCGGTCCGGGTCGATCAGCCACTGGAGCACCACGCCCGAGAGCAGGGCCTGGTGCACGGTGCCGACGGCCCGGGCCTCGTCGCTCCCGTCGTCGAGGCCCTGGAAGAGGTTCGCCAGGCCGAAGCGGGCCTGCTCCAGCGCGTTGCCCAGCTGCGTGCGCACCTCGGGGTCCAGGTCGGGCTGGGAGCAGGCCTCCATGCTGACCGCCCACATCCGGCGGTGCTCGTCCAGTGTCTCGATCACGCGGCGCCAGATCAGCTCGAACCGCTCCGCCGGCGACGCGCCCGCGGGCGTCTCGACCCGCAGCACCCCGGCCAGCGTCTCGCCCCACTCCTCGTTCGCCTCGATCAGCGCGGTGTTGAGCAGCGCTTCTCGCGAGCCGAAGTGGTAGCCGATGGCGGCCATGCTCACGTCCGCCGCCGAGGCGAGGTCGCGCACGGTCGTGCGGGCGTAGCCCTTCTCGTCGAGACAGCGCTTCGCGCCGGCCAGCAGTGCTTCCTTGTTGCCCATGGCCGCAGCCTAGCACGAACGCCTTAGGCGATCGATTTAGGCGATCGCCTTGCGCGATCGCCCAAATCGCGCTTATGGTTCTCGGCATGACGAATCGACGAGTCCTCATCTCCGGCGCCGGTGTCGCCGGCCCCGCCCTCGCCTTCTGGCTGTGCCGCCACGGCTTCACGCCCACCGTCGTCGAGCGCGCTCCCGAGCCGCGCGACGGTGGCTACGCGGTCGACTTCCGCGGCGCGTCCCTGCGCGTCCTCGACCGGATGGGCCTGCTCGCGCAGGTCGAAGCCGCCGCGACCCGGATGGGCGAAGTGACCTATGTGGACGGTGACGACCGCCCGCTCGCCGTCACGCCGGCCTCGTTCCAGAGCGGTGAGCTGGAAATCCTGCGCGGTGACCTGACGCGGATCCTGTTCGACGCCACGAAAGACGACGTCGAGTACGTCTTCGGCGACGCGATCACCGGCATCCTCGACCACCGGGACGGGGTCACGGTGACGTTCGAACGCGGCGAGCCGCGCGAGTTCGACCTGGTCGTCGGCGCCGACGGGCTGCACTCGGCCGTGCGCTCGCTGGTCTTCGGCGACGAGTCCTGGTACCGCCGCGACCTCGGCTACTACGTCTCGATCTGCACGGTGCCCAACCACCTCGGCCTGGACCACGCGGGCCGGTTCCACAACGAGCCGAACCGCACGGCCGGCGTCTACAGCGCGCGGGACAACGCCGAGGCCAAGGCGCTGTTCTGGTTCGGCGCGGACTCGCTCGACTACGACCACCGCGATGTCGGGCAGCAGCGCCGGATCGTCGAGGAGAAGTTCGCCGGTGTCGGCTGGGAAACGGCGGAGCTGCTTTCGGCGATGCGCGAGGCGCCGGACTTCTACTTCGACTCGGCCAGCCAGATCGTGCTCGACACGTACTCACGCGGCCGCGTCGCGCTGGTCGGCGACGCCGCGTACTGCGCCTCGCCGCTTTCGGGCATGGGGACGAGCCTGGCGATCGTCGGCGCGTACGTGCTGGCGGGCGAGCTGGCGGCCGGCGACCACGTTTCGGCGTTCCGCGCGTACGAATCCGAGATGCGCGGCTTCGTCGACGCGTGCCAGAAACTGGCCCAGGGCAACGGGAAGTGGTTCGTGCCGCCGACGCGCGGCTGGATCCGGCTGCGCAACCTCAACTACAAGCTGCTGCCGTACCTGCCGTGGCGCAAGGTGATCGAGGAGCTGCCGCTCAAGGCGGGCAACGCGATCACGCTGAAGGAGTATGCGGGGGCGCCGGCGTGACGCCGCGGCGCTTCGCGATGCCGGCCATGTTCTCCTCGCCCCAGTCGCCCAGCGGCAGCAACGCGGTGTTCAGCCGCTGACCCAGCTCGGTCAGCGAGTATTCGACCTTCGGCGGGATCTCGTGGAACACCTCGCGGTGCACGACTTCGTCCGCCTCCAGTTCCCGCAGGGCCTGGATGAGCATCTTTTCGCTGATGCCGGCCACCTTCCGCTTCAGCTCGCCGAACCGCAGCGGCTCGGCGTGCAGCGCCCAGAGGATCAGCGCCTTCCAGCGGCCGCCGACCACGTCGATCGCCGCGTCCAGTCCGCAGCGGTAGGTTCTCGCCAGCATCCAGGATCCTTACGTTTCGGTGGGTACCTGACTTATTAGTCGGTACTTGTCCATCGTAAAGCGCGTCAGCAGCATGATCGCCATGGGAGAAGGCAAGAAACAGGTGGGCGTGCTCGGCCTGGGGCGGATGGGCGCCGCCCTCGCCGGCGCGTTGCTGGGGGCGGGCCACGACGTCGTGGTGTGGAACCGGTCGCCGCTCAAGGCGGGACCGTTGGTGGACCGCGGCGCGCGTCTCGCGGCGACGCCCGCGGAGGCGGCCTCGGCGGACGTCGTCCTCAGCTGTCTGTCCACATACGACATTCAACAGCCGGTGCTGGAAGCGGCTTCGCCGAAGGTGCTGGTCAATCTGACTTCGGGGACGCCCGCGGAGGCCCGTTCGGCTGCCGCGTGGGCGTCGTCGGCGGGGATCGACTACGTGGACGGCGTGATCATGGCCGTTCCGCAGGGGATCGGGACCGCGCAGTCGCGAATCCTCTACGGGGGCTCGCCGACGGCGTTTTCCGCGCAGCGCGAGGTGTTGTCGGTGCTGGGGGAGCCGGTGTTCCTCGGCGAGGACGCCGGGTTGGCGGCGCTGTACGACCTGGCGCTGCTGGGCATCATGTGGTCGACGATGGCGGGGTACCTGCAGGCGCTGGCACTGGTCGGCACCGAGGGCGTGGCGCCGGCGGCGTTCACCCCGATGGCGTTGTCGTGGCTCTCGGCCGTCGGCGGGTTCCTGCCGGGGATCGGCGCGCAGGTCGCGAGCGGCGAGTACGCGACCGACGTGTCGGCGCTGGACATCAACGCGGCGGGGCTGGGGCTGCTGGTCGAGACGAGCCGCGCCCAGGGCATCGACGCTTCGGTGCCCGCGGCGGTGCGGGAGCTGTTCGACCGCGCGGTGGCATCGGGCCACGGCGCGCACGCGATCGCGAGTGTCATCGAGGAGATCCGGTGAGGTTTTCGGGCAAGAAGGCGGTCGTCACGGGCGGCACGCACGGGATGGGCCTGGCGGTGGTGCGCGCGCTGCTGGACGGCGGCGCGGAGGTCCTGGCGACCGGCCGTGACGTCTCGGGCCTGGACATCCCGGGGGCGCACCTGCTGTCGTCGGACGCGGCGTCGCTGACCGACATCGACTCGCTGGCCGCGGTGGCCGAGGACAAGCTCGGGACGCTGGACCTGGTGTTCCTCAACGTCGGATTCGCCACGCTGACGCCGTATGCGGAGGCGACCCCGGAGATCTACGACCGCACGTTCGACGTGAACGCGAAGGGCGCGTACTTCACGGCCCAGCGGCTGTCGGGCCTGGTGCGGCCGGGAGGGTCGTTGGTGTTCACGACCTCGGTGGCGGCGGGGGCGGGAATAGCGGGAATGGGCCCGTATTCGGCGGCGAAGGCGGCGGTGAGGTCGTTCGCGCTGACGTACGCGGCCGAGCTGGCCCCGCGCGGGATCCGGGTGAACGTCGTCAGCCCGGGCTACACGGACACCCCGACGATGGGGGTGACGGGAGTGCCGGACGAGGTGCTGGCGGCGTTCAAGGAGACGGGCGACGAGGTGACGCCGCTGAAGAGGCACGCGACGGTGGCCGAGGTGGCGGCCGCGGTGTTGTTCTTGGCCTTCGAGGCGACGTTCACGACGGGTGCGGATTTGCCGGTGGACGGAGGGCTGGGCCAGCGGCTCACGTTGCCGGCTTGACGTGTACACCCAACCCCGTCGCGCCTGGGGCGTGCTCGGGGCGCAGCACCAGGTCGTCGTCGTAGTCGCCGCCGTTCTGCGTGCGGAACGGGATCGGTTCCGTCGTCTCCAGCGTTCGCAGGCGCTCTCGTAGCCGTTGCCTCGCTTCGGCGAACTGCTCGTCCGGGACCCGGTCGGCGCCGTACACCGGGACCGGCGGCAGGACCGACATTCCCGCGTAGAACAGCGTCCCGTGCTGCAACGGCCACAGGACCTCGTCCAGCGCGCCGTTCACGCCGCGCGGGCCCATGGCCGGCTCGCGGGCTCCCGCGGTGAGCACCACCATCGCGCGCTTGCCCGCGAGCCGGCCTTCGCCGTAGCGCGAGGTACGGCCGTCCTCCCCGCGGACGCCGTAGCCGAAACCCTTCACGAACACGCGGTCGAACCAGCCCTTCAGGATCGCGGGCAAGCCGTACCACCACAGCGGGAACTGCACGACGAGCGCGTCCGCCCAGTCGAGTTTCTCCTGCTCCGCCACGATGTCCGGGCTCAGCTCGCCGTTCGCGTGCGCGCGGGCCGACGTCGCTCCGACGATCAGCCGGTCGTCGCCCGCCTCGGCGCCGAAGTCCGCCGCGTCGACGACCGGGTTCCACTTCATCGCGTACAGGTCCGACTCCCGGACGTCGTGACCGAGCTCGCGGAGCGTCCGGAGGCCGTCGTCGCGAAGGGCGCCGCTCAGGGAGCGCGGTTCGGGATGCGCGAAAACCCACAACACGTTCATGACCTCGATGGTCACGCCGGCCGCCCGCTCGATCGAGTGGCCTGATAGCCAACATGTGCAAGAATCGAGCCATGGCCGAATTCGTGCACCCGGACCGTCACCACGTCGCCGTACTGGTCCGGCACGGCATGCTCGTGATGGAGCTGGGCATCGTCCACCGGCTGTTCGGCCAGGCGCGTTCGGCCTCGGGCGAGCCGCTGTACGAGGTCGTGACCTGCGCGCTCGAGCCCGGCCCGGTCCGCACCGACTCGGACTTCACCATCCCGATCGACCGCGGGCCCGAGATGCTGGCCGAGGCCGACACGGTGATCGTTCCCGCGTCGCTGGCCGAGTACGAACCCATGGCCCGCGTGCTGACCCCGCCCCTCGCCGCCGCGTTGGACCGCCTCCGCGCGGACGCGCGGATCGCCTCGATCTGCACCGGCGCGTTCGTCCTCGCCGCGGCCGGCCTCCTCGACGGCCGCCGCGCGACCACCCACTGGCGCTCCGCCGACGAGCTCCAGAACCGGTTCCCGGAGGTCGAGGTCGACCCGTGCGTCCTCTACACCGACGACGGCAACGTCCTGACCTCCGCGGGCGTCGCGTCCGGGATCGACCTCGTGCTGCACATGATCCGCCGCGACCACGGCGCGGCCGTCGCCAACGAAGTCGCCCGCGGCACGGTCGTTTCCCCGCACCGCGAAGGCGGCCAGGCCCAGTTCGTCCGGCGGCCGGTGCCGGAGCCGCGCACGTCGTCGACGAAGGCGGCGCGCGCGTGGGCGCTGGAGAACCTGCACCGCCCGCTGACGCTGCGCGAGCTCGCCGCCCGCGAGGCGATGAGCACCCGGACGTTCACCCGCCGCTTCCGCGAGGAGGTCGGCGTCTCAGCGCTGCAATGGCTGACGCAGCAACGGATCGAGCGCGTCCGCCAGCTCCTGGAGGAGTCGGACCTGCCGGTCGACCGCGTGGCGGCCGAAGCCGGCTTCGGCACGGCGGCGTCACTGCGCCAGCACTTCCAAGCCGCGCTCGGCGTGTCGCCGAGCGCGTACCGGTCGACGTTCCGCGGCGAACTGGCGGCGCAGGCGGGCTGATCCGCCCGGTCAGCCGGCCTGGACGGCTCCCGGCCGGGGTTGTGCGTCGCTGACCTCGGCGGCGGTCCGCACGAACCCCGCGATCCGCAGGTCCCGCGCACCCGCCGGCCAGGCGAGGGCGAGCGAGTACGGCGTCGCGTCGCCGACCGGCCGGTAGACGATGTCGGCCCGCCGGTGCCACTCCGCGAACGACACCGGCAGCAGCGCGATCGCCTGCCCGAGCGCGACCGTCTCCAGCAACTGGGCGCTGTCGTGTACCACCGGCCCCGGGGTGACCGGCCGGCCGGTCACGTCCTGGCCCGCCCAGTAGGCCCGGTCCGCGGCCGACGCGTCCGGCCAGCACGGCGTCGGCCGCCCGGCGAAGTCCGCGCACGTCAGCGCGGACCGGTCGGCAAGCTCGTGCCGGAACGACAGCGCGGCGACGCGCGGCTCGGTGAACAGCACCTCGACGTCCAGGTCGCCGTGGTCGCCCGGGCAGCCGAGCAGGGCCACGTCGGCCCGGCCGTCGCGCAGCATGCTCACCTGCTCGCCGAACCCGCTGACCCGGATCTCGACCGGGCCGGGGTAGGCGTCGGCGATCCGCCGCAGCAGTTCGGTGGCCACGCCGGGTTTCGCGGTGACGACGAGCGCCGGTGGCTGCTGGGCCACCCGCCGGGTGCGCCGGACGGCGTTCGCGACCGCGTCCAGCGCCTTCGCCGACTCCGTGAACAGGACGTTCCCCGCCGGCGTCAGCTCGACGTGCCGGCTGGTGCGTTCGAAAAGCTGGACACCCAGCCGCCGCTCCAGCAACCGGATCGCGCGCGACAGCGGGGGCTGCGCCATCCCGAGCCGCTCGGCGGCGCGGGAGAAGTTCAGCTCTTCGGCGACCGCGCGGAAGTACCGCAGCTCACGGACCTCGACGTCGTCCATACCGCGAGGGTATCGCGGCAGAGTCCATCGGTCTTTCCCTTTCTTTTCAGCGGATGGTGGAGTTGGTGTCGACAACTCCACAAAGGACGGACAGTGATGACGGAAACCCAGCGGGACAAGGAGATCGTGCTGCGGAAACCGAGCGGAAGTGTGGGTCGAGGGGTCGGCGGTGGCGCGGTATGACGAGTTCGGGTGACGGGGTTCGGTCGGGGTGGGCGGGCGTGCTTCGGTGGAGGGTGGCGGAGGCCGGGTATGGCGGGCGCGCTTCGGCGGAGGATTGGCGTAGGCGACGTAAGGCGGGCGTGGTTGGAGAGGTCTGCCGGGCAAGGACTTGGCCGGGATCGGTTGCGGTGCCGGCGAGCTGCTTGCGTCACCGGATCCACGGGCGTGGGCGGCGGTGGGCCGGTGGGCGCTGGAGCGGCCGGGTTGCGGGCTACGGCGCGACGCCCTCGAGCATCGCCCGCACCACCGACTCCGGAGTCGGTGGTTCGAGGGGACCCGTGTGCGGGAAGACCGCCGCCAGCACCGAGGCGTGGCAGTAGCCGACCAGCATGGCCGCCGCCGCGTCCACTTCGGACTCCGGTCGCAGCCTGCCGAGGGTTCGCTCCTCCTTCAGGTATGCCACCAGGCGGTCGCGCCAGTACCCCGATCGCTCGCTGATCTCCGCGAAGCGCTCCAGCACCCTCGGCTGGCCGAGCAGGCCGCTGAACGCCGGGACGATCACCTTGTGCAGCGCCAGCCCGAACTCCAGGTGGCGGCGGAGGTTCCCCTCGACGGTGCCTTCGCCCGCCACCGGCAGGTCGCCCAGTTCCGCTTCCGTCGTGCGCACGTGCTCCAGCAAGGCCCGGGCCACCAGCTCCTCCTTGTCGGAGAAGTGGTTGTAGAGCACGCCGTCGGCGACGCCCGCCATGCGCGCGATCTCGCGCACGGTCATCCCGGTCGTCCCGTGCGTGGCGATCATCTTCTGGGCGGTCTCGACCAGCAGGTCGTGCAGCGACTGGCCGTCCCGCTGCGCCGCGGCTTTCCTCGGTGACATCACCGCCATCGTAAGGGCTTCACGACCTCCTTCCCGTGACCAGCCACGCCGTACCGCGCAGGCGGACCGCGTCCGGGCCCGCGTACGGCGCCAGCGCCGCCGTCAGGGCCTCGGTCGCCTTGGCCGCGGTCTCGGCGTCGACCAGGCCCAGGTGGTGGCGGACCGGGCCCCAGTCGCTGATGAACCGCGCCGCGTCCGGGACGTCGTGCCCCCAGACCTGGCCGGCCTCGACGCGGGTGCACACCACGTCCGAGAAGCCGGCTTCGGTCAGGACCGCCGTCGTGTGGTCCGGGTCCGCGAACGACGTCGGCCCGCTGCCGTCGGGGCCGGTGGGCTGGGGCAGGTACTCGGCCAGGGCGCCGAACACCCGGCCGAGGTCGGTGCCCGCCAGCGCCGTCATGCACAGGAAGGCCAGCCGGCCGCCGGGGCTCAGGGCCCGCCGGACGTTGGCGAACGCCGCCACCGGGTCGGCGAAGAACATCACCCCGAACCGGCTCACCGCCAGGTCGAACCCGCCTTCGGCGAACGGGTGCACCTGGACGTCACCCTGCTCGAACACCACGTTCGGCACCTCCGCCGCCCGCGCCCGCGCGGTCGCCAGCATCGGCCCGGACAGGTCGACGCCGGTCGCGGACCGGGCCCGCGCCGCCACCAGCCGGGTCAGCTGGCCATTGCCACAGCCGATGTCCAGCACCCGGTCGCCGGCACCGGCCAGGTCGAGCAGATAGCCGTTGAACCCGCTGTTCACGGCGTCGTACCGATCGGCGTGCGACGCCCAATGTTCGCCCTCGTACCCGTTCCACGCCTCGGCCTGGGCGGTGTTGACGATCCCGGTCATCCCCATCTCCTCCATTGTGAACATGCGTTCATGAACACTCGTTCATGCTCCCGGGAACCGCGCCGGCTGTCAAGGCATCGGCCACCCCGCCACCGGATGTCGGCCAGGTGGCAGATCTTCCGGCCGGGCGATCGCGCAAGACTTCCCCCATCGAGGCAAACCGCCTCCGACCAGCACAAAGGAGCTCGAAATGGCCGACGTCATCGCCAACATGTCCATGTCAATCGACGGCTTCGTCGCCGACCCGCAGGACGGCATCGACCACCTGTTCGGGTGGTTCGGCAACGGCGACGTCGAGGTCCCCACCGCCGTCGAGTGGGCGACCTTCAAGACCTCCGAAGCCAGCGCGAAGATGCTGCGCGACGCCATGGACAACGTCGGCGCGCTGATCACCGGCCGCCGCCTCTTCAACCTCACCCAAGGCTGGGGCGGCGCGCACCCGATGGGCGTCCCGGTCTTCGTCGTCACCCACGAGGAGCCCGCGGACTGGCCGCACCCCGACGCGCCGTTCACCTTCGTCACCGACGGCCTCGAAAGCGCCGTCGAGCAGGCCAAGAAGGTCGCCGGCGACAAGAACGTCGCGGTCGCCAGCACGACGATCGCGCAGCAGTGCCTCGACCTCGGGCTGCTCGACGGCATCCAGGTCGACCTGATCCCGGTGCTCCTCGGCGACGGCGTCCGCTTCTTCGGCAACTTGGACAAGACCATCACCCTGACCGGTCCCGAGGTCGTCGAGGGCACCGGCGTGACGCACCTGTCCTACCGGGTCACCCGAGGAGCGTGACGTGCAGCGCGGCCAGGCGGGCGGGATCGGCGATCACTTCGTACGCCGCCACCCGCTCGCCTTCGACCGCCACGGCGAGCGCGAGCAGCAGCCGGCCGCGCGGGGCCACGACGACGCCGACCGCGCCGTCCACCAGGGCCGCTTCGGCGAAGTGGGCCCGTTTCCCGAACACCTGGGTCTCCCGGGCCACCGCACGCGCCCCGCGCACTTCGAGAGCCGCGCCGACGGGCAACGCGGCCGCGTCGGCGCGGCGGACGACGTCGGGGGCGAGCACGTCCAGGAGCTCACCGAGGTCACCACCGCGGGCCGCGGCCAGGAACGCGTCGACCACCCGGCGGTGCCGCGCCAGGTCGGCCGGCGGCAGCGGGGACGTGCCCCGGACCCGCTGCCTTGCCCGGCTCGCTAGCTTCTTCGCCGCGACGGGCGTGCGGTCCAGCACCGGCGCGATCCGCTCGAACGGCACCGCGAACAGGTCGTGCAGCACGAACGCGATCCGCTCGGCCGGGCCCAGCGCGTCCAGCACGACGAGCAGTGCGCGGCCCACCGAGTCGGCCAGCTCGACCTCGCCCGCCGGGTCCGCGTCGGCCGCCGGTTCCGGCAGGACCTCGAAGGGATCCTCGCGACGGGCCTTCCGCGAGCGCAGGACGTCGAGGCAGACGCGGGAGACGACCGTCGTCAGCCAGGCCGCCAGGTTGTCGACCGAGTCCACGCGGTTCAGCCGCAGCCAGGCCTCCTGGACGGCGTCGTCCGCCTCGGTCAGTGAACCGAGCATCCGGAACGCCAACCCGCGAAGCCTGCCGCGTTCGGCCTCGAACGCCCCGGCCAGCTCGTCCATCGGTCACCTTTCGCCCGCACCCACCGTCGCACTCCCGACGTATCCCGGCGACCAGAGGTGACCGATGAGCTTGCTGACCCCCGTCGACCTGGGCGCGTGGCGCCTGCCGAACCGCGTGGTGCTCGCCCCGACGACCCGCGCGCGCGTCCCGGACGGCGTGCCCGGCGGGCTGCAGGCCGCCTACTACGCGCAGCGTGCCGGCGCCGGGCTGATCGTCACCGAGGGCACGTGGGTGAGCGAGAAGGCCGTGGGATTCCACGGCGTTCCCGGGTTGCACACCGACGCCCAGGTGGCCGGGTGGCGGCCGGTCACCGACGTCGTGCACGCGCTCGGCGGCCGGATCGTGGCGCAGCTGTGGCACACCGGCGCGGTGTCCCACCCGCACTTCCTCGGCGACCGGCCGGCCGGACCGTCGGCGGTGAACCCGGGGGAGACGGTGCACACCGCTTCGGGCCGGCGGCCGACCGTGACCCCGCGCGAGCTGGGCGCCGCCGAGATCCGTGACGTCGTCGCGGATTACGGCCACGCGGCGGAGAACGCGCGGCGCGCCGGCTTCGACGGCGTCGAGCTGGCCGCCAACGGCGTGTACCTGCTCGCGCAGTTCCTGCACCCGCGGCTGAACCGGCGCACCGACGCGTACGGGCGGTACCGGGGCAAGCTGCTGCTGGACGTCGTCGACGCGGTGCGCGCGGCCGGGATCGCCGTCGGGGTACGGCTTTCGCCGTGGTGGTCCGGCGGACTGTTCACTGTGGACGAATCCCTGCGCGCCGAGTACGACGAGCTGGTGGCTTCACTCGATGTCGCTTACCTCCATCTCCGCGGGCCCGACGCCGGACCGGACTTCGCCGGCTTCGCCCGGTATCGGCGGCTGTTCCGCGGGTCGCTGATCGTGAACAACGGGTTCGACCGCGAGTCCGGGGATGCCGTGGTCGACGCCGGGATCGCGGACGCGGTGTCGTACGCCCGGCACTTCGTCGCCAACCCCGATCTGGTGACGCGGTTCGCGCTCGGGCTGCCGCTGGACGCCGGGGATCCCGCGACCTACTACGGCGGTGGGGCCGCCGGTTACGTCGAGCAGGCGGCCGCGATCGCCGCCGTGTCCCAGTAGAACGGGCGGACTTCGGTGATGCGGCCGTCCGCCACCGTGATCGCCTGCAGGATCGGGAATTCCAGCTCGCGCCCGGTCGCCCGCGCCCGGGCGCGCACGTTCGTCAGCACCACGAGCGGGGACGTGGTGCTGAGGAACGCCTGCTCGCCCAGCTCGAAGACGGCCCACGTGCGGCTCATCTCCGCGAAGAACCGCCGCAGACCGTCGTGACCGCGCCAGACACCGCCGAACGGCAGCCCTTCGGCCTGGCGCAACACGAAGTCCGCGGCGAAGTACGACCGCAACGGCTCGAAATCACCGGTGGCGAAGTACTCGGCTTCGGCGGCGTACATGCCTTCGAGAACGGAGACGCTCATGACGGTCATCGTGGCGGGCCGGTGGGCGGGTCACCGGCGGAAAGCGGTCGTCGCGCTACTCCGGGCACCACACCGCCAGCTCGCTGCCGCCCGGCTCGCGGAAGTGGAAGCGCCGCCCTCCCGGGAAGGAGAACGGTTCCTTCGTCACCTCCCCGCCGGCCGCCTCGACCGCGGTGCGGGCCGCCGCCAGGTCGTCCGTGCGGACCGTGACCAGCGGCGCGCGGGCTTGCTCGGCCGCGTTCGCTTGGAAGCCGAACGTGAGGCCGGCGGCCCGGACGTCCGCGTAGCCCGGGCCGTACGGCGTCACCTGCCAGCCGAAGGCGCGCGTGAAGAACTCGCCGGACGCGGTGGCCGACGTGGACGGGAACTCGACGAAGTCGACTTCGAACATGCCTCGACGCTAGCGGCCACCACCGACAAAACCGCGCGAGCGAGCCAGCGCCAGCCCGCCCAGCACGGCGGCGACCACCCCGATCACCAGCGCCGCCCAGCCTCCGACGATCCCGTACCCCGTGCCGGGACCGCCCTTCGCCGCGGCCACGACGACCGCGCCGCCCGCCGCGCCGGCGATCCCCGAACCCAGTGCGACGACGGCTCCCCGGCCGCGGGTCAGGGCCAGCACGCCGGCGACGACGCCGGCCAGTCCCACCACGGCGGCGATCACTGACCACACGCGCCCCGGCGTCAAGGCGTAAGCAGCGGCAACGTTCATGGCGTACTCCCATCTCCGGTGTCCGGGAAGCATGTCCGCCGGACCCGCCGCCCGTCGTCGTGCGGACGTGGGCACTTCCCGCTGCCGCGGCCGCCGCAGAAACCGCCGGTGTACCGCGTCCGCGGTAGTCCGCGAATGCTCTCCAAGCCGGATTCGCCGTCCGGAACATCCGGTTAGGGTGCGGGGATGCGGGTCGTGGACGGGGTGGTCGCCGTCGGGGTGGCGGCGGCGTTGCTGGTCGCCGGGCTATCGGCGCGCCACGCGCCCACGGACCTCGACGTGCTGGGATACGCGCTCCTCGTGGCCGGCGGGCTGGCGCTGGTGGCGCGCCGCCGGGCGCCGGTCGTCGTACTCGTGGTGACCGCGGCGTGCGCGCTGGGCTACCAGGCCGCCGGGTTCGAAGTGCCCGTCGTCGCCTACCTGTTCGCGGTGTACGCCGCCGTCCGGGCTGGTCACCGCGTCGCCGCCGTGGTGGCGTCGGTGCTCATGCTCGGCGCGGTTCCACTCGCGATCCTTGCCACGGGCCTGCACTCCACCGGCGAAGCGTTCACGCAGTCCCGTGACGTCCTCCAGATCGCGTGGCTGATCGCCGCCGGCGCCGCGGGAGAGGCGTTGCGCCAGGCCGAGCGTCGCGCCGACGAAGCCGAACGGACCCGCGAGCAGACCGCACGACGGCGGGCCGGCGAGGAGCGGCTGCACATCGCGCGGGAGCTGCACGACTCGCTCACCCACCAGATCTCCGTCATCAAGCTGCAGGCCGAAGTGGCGGTCCACCTCGCCGCCAAGCGCGGCGAAGACGTGCCGGAGGCCCTGCTCGCGATCCGCGACGCGGGCCGTGACGCCGCGCGCGAACTGCGGGCGACGCTGGAGGCGCTCCGCGACGACGGCAAGAACCCGCCGCACGGGCTCGACGACGTCCCGGAGCTGGTGGACCGGGCCCGCTCCGGCGGTCTCGACGCGCGGTTGACGATCGAGGGCCGGTGCGACGACGTGCCGGTGGCGGTCGGCCGGACCGCCTACCGGATCGTCCAGGAGTCGCTGACCAACGTCGCCCGGCACGCCGTCGCGGCCACCGCGTCGGTCCGGATCGACCACCGGCCCGGCACGCTGGTCGTCCGCGTCGACGACGACGGTAGGTCCACTGTGGACAGCGCTCCCGGCGTCGGCCTGACCGGGATGCGCGAACGCGTCATGGCGTTGGGCGGCCGGCTCGAAGCCGGGCCGCGTCGCGAAGGTGGCTTCAGCGTCCAAGCCGAGCTGCCCGTGGACGGCCAGGCGTGATCCGCGTCCTGCTGGCCGACGACCAGCCCCTCATCCGCAGCGGGTTCCGCGCGCTGCTCGACGCCGAGGCCGACGTCGAGGTGGTGGCCGAAGCGGCCGACGGCGGCGAAGCCGTGACGCTCGCGTTGGAGCACTTGCCGGACGTCGTGCTCCTCGACGTCCGGATGCCGGGCGTCGACGGCCTCGAGGCGACTCGCCGCATCGCCGCGGACCCGGCGCTGGCCGCGGTGCACGTCGTCATCCTGACCAACTACGGCTTCGACGAGTACGTCTTCGAAGCCCTGCGCGCCGGTGCGGCGGGGTTCCTGGTGAAGGACATCCGCCCGGAGGACTTCCTGCACGCCGTGCGCGTCGCGGCCCGCGGCGACGCGCTGCTCGCGCCGTCGATCACCCGCAAGCTGATCGACCGGTACGTGACGCAGCCGCCGGTGCCCGGAGCGCGGCTGGCGGAGCTGACCAACCGGGAGCGGGAGGCCGTGGTGCTGGTCGCGCGGGGCCTGTCCAACGACGAGATCGCGGCGCGGATGGTGATCAGCCCGTTGACGGCGAAGACGCACGTCAACCGGGCGATGGCGAAGCTGCGGGCGCGGGATCGGGCGCAGCTGGTCGTGTTCGCCTACGAGTCCGGCCTCAGCTCGCCGGTGAACCCGTCGATCGGCTCACGGTGAGCAGCAGCGGCACCCCCGCGCCCTCCCGAGCGGCCAGGTCGGCGAGGAAACCGCCGAGCCAGCCGACAGCATCCAGCGACCACTCGCTCAACCTGCCTTCGAACGTCACGCGGTGACGCGGCGGGCCGTCCCAGAGCGCGTCGGGCAGCGGTGGTGCCAGGGGAGCCCGCTCGGACAGCTCCCCGCAGCGGAAAACGTTCTGGGGCAGCTCGCCCAGCCAGTGGCGGATCCGGTGTGCCGCAGTGGGTACGGCCGGGTGCTGGCCGCTGTCCACGGTGACGTGCACCGGGGTCGGGGACGCCACGTCGTCGAACCAGGCAGCGGTGGACAACGACGGCATGCGCGCGTGCTGAGGGCGTGCCGAGACGTCCAGGCTCTGCGCCGGCACCAGCACCTGCGCCGTCCGGAGCTCCAGCGCACCGAGCCGGGCCGTGACGTCGCCGGCGCAGCGGAGGAACGGCTGCACCGGCAACGGCCGGTCGCCGGACACCGGATCCACCCCCACCTGGAACCACGAGACCAGCGAAGGGCCGGCGAGCGGATGCTCCCGCCCGGCGTCGTTCATGCCCCACAGGCTGTCGAGCCAGCCCATGGCCCGCGCTCGGTCGTGGAACTGGATGCAGGGGTCGCGATCGGTGTCCGGCAACCGGTCCGGGCGCGGCGTCAGCTCACCGTGGAGCGCGGCGAACAGGGTTCCCGCGATACCGCGGGAACCCGGCGCCAGTCCTGGGCGAGCCTCGTCACTGGCCAACGGATTTCCTCGCTGCTGATCGGCTCCGGTGATTCAGGCCGGGCGGCCCGCGCCCGCGTAGTCGTCGCCCTTCGAGTGGTACGTGTGGATCTGGATCGCCTGGCCCTCGGTCGGCGCGTTGATCATCAGGCCGTTGCCCAGGTACAGCCCCACGTGGTGGATGCGCGTCGCCGGGCTGCCGTAGAACACCAGGTCGCCCAGGCGGGGCTCCTGCGTGGCCGGGACCGGCGGCAGCGCGCGGAACTGGCTGTCCGCCGTCCGCGGCAACGACACCCCCGCGCTGTCGTACGACGCCTTCGTCAGGCCCGAGCAGTCGAAGCCCGCCGCCCCCGCGTCCGGGCCGTTGCCGCCCCACACGTACGGGAGGCCGAGCTGGCCCAGGGCGAACCGCGTCGCCTGGACGCGCGGTGACGAAGCCGACGCCGGGTCCAGGGAGAGCGTCGCGTACAGCTGGGCCATGCCCAGGACGCGCTGGCGGAACAGCTCCGTGTCGTTGCCCGGGTGGTACGCCGCGATCGCCTTCCACCAGCCCTGGCCCGCGCCGAGGTCCGTGCCGCCCGCGCACAGCGCACGGCCGGCCGCGATCGGGGCCTCACCGCCGTACTTCTTGGCCTGTGCCGCCGTCAGCCCCAGTGCGTTCCCGCCGGCGCGGCCGTGGTTCGACGCCGCCGAGCCGACGCCCGCCAGCGTGACCCACGAGAGGTGGCACGACGGGTCTTCGCTCCGCAGCGTCAGCTCGCCGTTCGCGTAGCCGATCAGCGCGTCGGCGGGGATGTCCAACGGCCCCGCCAGCTGCTCGGCCCACTGCTGCAACGGGCTCTTGCCACCCTGGCCGGACGCGCCCTGACCCGGCTCCTGCGCCTTCACCGGTGCGCTGACCTCGAGGACCGACGGGCCCGACGCCGCGTCGCGCGCCACCGGGAGCGGGGCGGGCGGGGGTTCGGGCGCGCGGTCGGCCAAGAGGAAGCCCGCGGTGACCAGACCCGCCACGAGCGGCAGCGCGACGAGGCCGCGCAGGGCCGCGCCACGAGCCCAGGAGGTCGGCTTGGTCGTCACGGGATCCAACTTAGAAGAGCGCACCTCTTGGTGAACGACTGAGTAGCTTGCACGTTAGGGGGACTCTCATATGGTGGACACATGACTGAGATCGACGCTGCCCGGCTGAGTGCGGCACTCCAGGATCGGTACGCGAAGATCGACGTCGTCGAGCGCACCGGCTCCACCAACGCCGACCTGCGGAAAGGCCTCGAAGACGGCGCCGCGGACCGGACCGTTCTGCTGGCCGAGGAGCAGACCGCGGGCGTCGGCCGCCGGGCGCGTCAGTGGAGCTCCCCGAAGGGCGCGGGGCTGTACCTGAGCGTCGCGCTGCGGCCGGACGTCCCGTTCACGGCGCTGGGCTCACTCTCCGTCGTCGCCGGGCTCGCCGTCCGGGCGGCCGCGGCCTCCGTCGGGGTCGACGCCGCGCTCAAATGGCCCAACGACGTCCTCTGCGGGGGCGCCAAGTGCGCCGGGATCCTCGCCGAGGCCGTCGCCGGGAACCCGCCGTCGATCGTGCTCGGCATCGGCCTCAACGTCCTGCCGCTCGGCGACGTCCAGCCGGGCCCGGGCGGCCTGCCCGCGACGTCGCTCGCCGAGCTCGGTGCCACGAACACCGACCGCACCGACGTCGCGATCGCGCTGCTCACCGAGTTCGACGAGCTCGAGAAGCGCTGGCGGCTCGCCGGTGGCGACCTCACCGAGGCGGGCCTGCTCGGCGACTACCGCGCCCACTGCTCGACCCTCGGCCAGGACGTCGAGGTGCAGCTGCCGGACGGCACGTCGCTCACCGGGCGCGCCGCCGACATCGACGCCGCCGGCCAGCTCCAGGTCGACATGGTGGGCGGCCAGCGGCACACCGTGTTCGCGGGTGACGTGGTGCACGTCCGCCCGGCCTGATTCTTCGGGGCGTTGCACTCACCGGCCGGGCGTCTCGCCGGTACGGTGAGGCGACACCGCCGCACCGACCTTGGGAGTGTCCGCCGTGGCTTATCCGGACGATTTGCTCAGCGAGCAAGAGCACGTCGTGGTGCACAGTCACCCCCACTTCAAGATGCTGATCTTCCCGACGCTCGCGTTCCTGGTCACCCTGGGCGCGGGGATCTGGCTCGCGATCCTGGCGAAGGACGCCGGCTCGCCGTGGAACACGGTCGGGCTGATCGCCATCGCGGTCGTCGCCCTCGTGCTGATCGTGTGGCTGTTCCTGGCGCCGCTCGTCCGCTGGCGGACCACCCACTTCATCGTGACCACCGACCGCCTCATCGCCCGCGAAGGCGTGCTGAAGCGCACCGGCATCGACATCCCGATGGGCCGCATCAACAGCGTCCAGTTCGAGCACGGCCTGCTCGACCGGGTCTTCGGCTGCGGCACCCTGATCATCGAGTCGGCGTCGGACGAGCCGCTGCGGTTCGAGGACATCCCGCACGTCGAGAAGGTGCACACGGTCATCTACCGCGAGGTCAACGACAACCCGTACGACGACTACCGGCCGGGCACCCAGCAGCAGCCCCAGCGGACCGAGCCGCTGCCGCCCCAGGGCGGGCACCCGCCGCGCGGCGATCGACGCCGCTGATGGGCACGCGTGAACTGGGCCTGCCGGAGCGGGTCCCCTCGGCGAGCGAACTGCCCGAGCGCGTCACGATCTGGGAGGTCGGCCCGCGGGACGGCCTGCAGAACGAGAAGACGATCGTGCCGGTCGAGGTCAAGCTGGAGTTCCTCGACCGGCTCGCGGGCGCGGGCCTGACGACGCTGGAGGCGACGAGCTTCGTGCACCCGAAGTGGGTGCCGCAGCTGGCCGACGCCGAGCAGCTGCTCGCCGGGCTGGATCGCCGCGCGGGCGTCCGCTACCCGGTGCTCGTGCCGAACGAGAAGGGCCTCAACCGGGCTCTCGACGCCGGTGTCGAGCACATCGCGATCTTCGCCAGCGCGACGGAGACGTTCGCGCAGAAGAACCTCAACTCCTCGCTGGACGAGCAGTTCGGGATGTTCGAGCCGGTCGTGACGCGGGCGCGGGAGGCGGGCGTCGACGTGCGCGGCTACCTCTCGATGTGCTTCGGCGACCCGTGGGAGGGCGCCGTGCCGGCCAAGCAGGTCGCCGACGCCGGCCGCCGCCTGCTCGACATGGGGTGCTCGCAGCTTTCGCTGGGCGACACCATCGGCGTCGCGACCGCGGGCCAGGTGGAGAACCTGATCGGGCTGTTCGGCGATGTCGGTACTTTGGCCGTGCACTTCCACGACACCTACGGTCAGGCTCTCGCCAACACGCTCGCGGCGCTCCGATGTGGAGTGTCGACTGTGGACTCTTCGGCGGGCGGGCTCGGGGGCTGCCCGTACGCCGAGTCGGCGACGGGGAACCTGGCCACCGAAGACCTGGTGTGGATGCTCGACGGTCTGGGTATCGCTCACGGAGCCGACCTGGACGCGCTGGTGGCGGTCAGCACCTGGATGGCGGGACAGCTCGGCCGACCGAGCCCGTCCCGAGTGGTCGCCGCGCTCAGCTGACCTCGCCCGCACCCGCGCCCGGGGGGTGCGGTATCAAGGGGGACCGGCAGCACCGCGGCCGCGTCGAACGATGTGTGCCCGCGGGCACCGACCGAGCCGGAGGATGGGTGTGACCGAGCCTTCCGAGGCGGGCTCCGAACCGGTCGAGGCCGACCTCGACACGGGGCCGATCCGGCTGCCCGAGTACGGGCTGACGGATTCCGGTGCCTTCGAGGAGGCGCCGACCCCGCCCTCGGGCAACCCCGCGGCGTGGCCGCACGCGGTGTCGCCGCTGCTGCCGCCGTTCCCGCTGCCGCCGGCCCCGCCGGCTCCGGTGTCGGCTCCTGCGCCGGTCGCGGCGCCCCCGCCGGTCGCCGGGCCGCCGCTCAGCCCCGGTTCGCCGGCGCCGGTGCCGCCGCTCGGGTCGCCGCGCACGGAACGGGAAAGCGTTGTCGCGCTGTTCCTCGTGCACATGTTCCCGATCGGGCACCTGCCGGTCGCCATGGACAGGCCGGCGCTGCAGCTGCCGCTGCCCGACGACCCGGACGGCTTCGGCCCGAACGACCACCCGGACGCCCGGCTGATCTTCGACGACCAGGCGCTCACCAACGTCACCGCCGGGTTCCGGCGCTCGCCGACGGCGCCGTCGCGGCCGGTGCCTCGGCACCTGACCAACGGGTACGTGCCGTACGCCCACGCGACGCAGGCGGTGTGGATCCGCCGGTTCGTCGTCGGGCACAGCGAACTCGGGCCCGAATACGCGTGGCCGCCGGGCGACTACTACCCCGAAGGCTGCGTCGACCACGGCGAGCCGGTGATGGTCCCGATGAACACCGTGCTCGACCGCTTCGGCCCGGCGCACGGCCGCGTGTTCTTCGCCGACGGGACGCCCTTCGCGGAACGCTCGCTGCCGCCCGGGATGCTCGACGCCGAGTACCGCCGGTACGTCGTGGTGCGCGCGGTGCCGATGTGGCGGGCGGAGACGGCGAACTGGTTCGGCCAGGTCGGCGGCGGCAGCCGGTACCGTGCGCTGCTGGCGGCCGACGAACTGGTGACCCTCGGCTACCTCGCCGAGGCCAAGGGGGATGAGGACTGATGAACACGCAGTCGATCCAGCGCTGGCTCGGCGTGCTGGGCGTGCCGCCGGAGGTCGTCTCGCTCGGCGCCGAGGTCGACAACGCCTGGTGCCTGATGCAGGGCGAGGACGAGGCGTGGGAGGTCTTCTGGCGGGAGCAGGGCAACCGCTACGACTGGGCGCGGTTCACCAGCGAGCAGGTGGCGTGCCACTACCTCTTCGGCCGGCTGGCCTGGGCGCAGGTCGCCCGCGGCGCCGTCGGCCTGCTCCCCGGCTCCTGAACGGAGCTTTCACGTGAAAGCTCCGCCCGCAGGTGGGAGCTTTCACGTGAAAGCTGTGGCCGGTCAACTCACCGCGAAGGTGAAGATGTGGGCTTGGCCGGCGCCGGTGGACGTCGGCAGGGTGATGCTGCGGACCTGCTTCGCCGGGTCCAGGGCTACCGGCGCCGTCGCGAACAGGTACGACGTGTACGGCCGCGACAGCCGGAACATGTACCTCGGGAACGCCGAATTCACGTACGGCACCGATGCGACGACGGTGTTCCCGAACTGCGGCGTCTCCTCACCACCCCTCAGCAACCACTCCGACAGGCCCAAGGGCGCCGCCAGGGTCGTGCCGTCGGTGTAGGTGACCGTCACGGTGCCCTGGGCGTCGCCGCCGGTCGCCGAACCGAGGAACGACAGCTTCGTCGCCCCCTTGGCCGCGTTCACCGCAAGCGTTTGCCCCGAGGCGATCACGTTGTCCGGCGCCCCCGCCGGGCTCGACGGCCAGGTGAACTCCCGCACCTTCGCGCCCGGCGTGACGCCGCTCGCGGCCAGCCCCTGCGCGGAGTAGGCGAACTGGCCCGGGTAGAGGTCGGTCTCGCCGAAGTCGCCGTACTGGACGAACTTGTCGTCCGTGACGCCGACGTTCGTGTTCGCCGCGTGCAGTGACCCCGGTGTCCCGACCGTCACCGGCAGCTGCGCGGGCACTTGACCGCCGAACTCCACCGGCACGCTCGTGTACGCGTCCTGCGTCCCGGCCGCCGCGGTTACACGAACCTGCTGCGACGCGGATCCGTGCGCGCCCACGGTGAGCGTCCCGCTCGACGGCGTCACGGTGATCCCGGCCGGCGGTTTCGCCTGCCACGTCACCGTGCCGCCGCCCGTGATGCCTTCCGCGATGACCGTGGCCGTGGTCGCGGAACCGGGAGCGACGACGACCCGGCCGGGCCCGACGCGCCCGCGCACCGGGACCTCACCGTCACGGAAGGACGGTGGGACGTCGGAAGCACCCGAGCCCCACGACGTCGGCGACGCACCGAGCGTGAAGTCGAGTCGTCCGCCGTTCACCGCGAAGGACTCCGGCAGCCACGGCTTGGTGCTCGACTTTCCGTTCACCCGAAGGGCCTGAACGTACTTCACCGAGCTGGACGCGCCGGGCGCGGTGATCGTGATTTGCTGCCCGGTCGCGCGGGTCAGCGTGATCTTCGGGAACATCGGGCTCGCCAGCACCATTTCGGCGCGCCCGGGCGCTTCCGGGTACATGCCGAGCGCGGCGAAGACGTACCACGCCGACGTCGCGCCGAGGTCGTCGTTGCCGGGCAGGCCGTCCTCGGTCGGCTTGAAGAGCAGTTCCGCCGAGCGGCGCACGATGTCCTGCGTCTTCGCCGGCGCCCCCGCGTACGCGTACTCCCACGGCACCTCGAACGACGGCTCGTTCGACATGAACGCGTACGGCGAACTGGCGTCACTGTTCAGCTTCGTGAAGAAGAAGTCGAGCCGCTTCTTCGCCGCGTCGTCGCCGCCCATCGCGTCGAAGAGCCCGCGGACGTCGTAGGGCACCATCCACGTGTACTGCGCCGCGTTCCCTTCCTGGTAACGCATTTCCTCGTACTTCGCGGGGTCGAACGGCGAGAGGAACTGGCCGTCGCGCAGCCGCGTCTGCAGGTAGCCCGTGGCGGGGTTGTAGACGTTTTCCCAGTACTGGGCCCGGGACATGAAGTGGTGGTAGGTATCCGAAGCACCGAGCCGCTGGGCCAGCTGCGCGATGCCGAAGTCCGCGGTCGTGTCCTCGAGCATGTCGGAGACGTTGTTGGGGTGGTACCCCAGCGCCAGGTAGTCCGACAGGCCCGGCCGTTCGAGGGCGCGTTCACCGGCCTGCTGGACACGGGTGGCGCCGGTGACCATCGACTTCAGCGCGTGGGACGCGTCGAAGTCCGTGGCACCGAAGGCGTACGTGCTGGCGATGATCGAGTGGTACGGGTCGCCGCCCATCACGCCCATGAAGTCGTTGTTCTGCGACCAGCGGTCCCAGATCCCGCCGGCCTGGTCCGCCTGGTTGAGCATCGACTGCGCCATGTCGGCGGCTTCGTGCGGCGCGAGCATCGACAGCAGCTGGACTTCGTCGCGGTAGGTGTCCCAGCCGGAGAAGTTGGCGTACTGCGCGTGTCCCGGCTTCGTGAGGTGGATCTTCTTGTCGAAGCCCGCGTAGCGACCGTCCACATCGGAAAAGACGTTCGGCTGCAGGAGCGTGTGGTAGAGCGCGGTGCAGAACGTCCGGGTCGCCGCGTCCGTGCCGCCTTCGACGGTGATCTGCCGCAGCCGGTCGTTCCAGGCCTGCCGTGCCCGCGCCTTGACCGTGTCGAAGGAGTCGTGCCGCTGTTCCAGCAGGGAGTTCAGCCGGGCGCCCTGCGCGTCCACATAGGACACGCCGACGCGCACCTGGACCGGCTTGGCGGGGTCGAACGTCAGGTAGGCGCCGGAACCGCCGTCGGCGGTGACGACCTGCTTGTCCCAGGTCGTCTTGCTCAGGTCACCACCGCGGGCGCTGGTGCCACCGGGTGTCACGACGGCGTCCTGCCAGGTCCCGGACGTCGTGAAGGGCTGGTCGAACGACGCGCTGAAGTAGAGCTTGTACGTGTTGGGACCGCGGCAGAAGTGACCGCTGGACACCCAGCCGGAAACGGTCCGGTTCGCGGGGTCGACCGTCACCGAGGCGTCGTCGCTGCCCATCGCCGACTGCGCGACGTCGATGAGCAGCGTGGCGGGGGAGTCCTTCGGGAAGGTGAAGCGGCCCAGGCCGGAGCGCTGGGTCGCGGTCAGCTCGGTCGTGATGCCGGAGTCCGTCGTCACCTTGTAGTAGCCGGGCGACGCGGATTCGTTGGCGTGGCTGAAGGTGGGGAAGTACTTCGTCGCGTCGACGGCGGGTGACGTCGTGATGTTCCCGGCGAACGGCAGGAACGGGACGTCGCCGGCCGCGCCACCGCAGCCGGCGCCGTTGAAGTGGGTGAGGCTGAAGCCGCGGAGCTTGTTCTCTTCCCAGGCGTAGCCGCCGTCGCGGTCGCGGGCGTAGTACCGGCCCTGCCCGGCGGGCGGTTTGGGCTGCAGCGGCGTGTCGGGGCTCCACTGCACCATGCCGAACGGGACGTCGGCGCCGGGGAACGTGTCGCCGGCGTAGGTGTTGGTCTCGGGGGTGTCGCCGGCCTTCGCGCCGACGAACGGGTTGACGTAGGACGCGAGGTCGGTCTCGTGGGCGGCCGCCGGAGTGGCCGCGACGGCTGTGAACAGGGGAATGACCAAAGCCGCGGTGACGACTCTGCGCATGCTCTTCCTCCCGGGGTGAGCGGGCCGCCCGTGCTGACAACGTTGTCAACGGACCGGGTGACCCGGTGAGCACTGGGAGTGAAGCACCGGTGGTTCAGGCCGGTCAAGAAGTTCCCGCCGAGCGGCCTACCCGGTTACCGCTTGAGGACCGCGAGCGCGTCGTCGTGGAGGAGGCCGTTCGTCGACAGCGCGCTCCCGTTGTCGTACCGCGCGACGCCGTCGAGGTCGCTGAACCGGCCGCCGGCCTCGGTGACGATGACCTGCGCGGCCGCGACGTCCCACGGGTTCACGATGCACTCCGCCGCGACGTCGAGGGCGCCTTCGGCCACCAGGACGTGGTGCCAGAAGTCGCCGAACGCGCGCGTCTCCCAGCACGCGTCCACCAGGCCGAGGTACTTCTCGCGCGAGTGGTACTCGGTCCACGAGTTCAAGTCCGTAGTGGACAGATAAGCGTCCGAAAGGGACGAAACCTTCGAAACCGCCAGCTGCCGGGTCCCGGCGGTGTCCGACGAGAAGGCGCCGGAACCGGTCGCCGCCCACCAGCGGCGGCCCAGCAACGGCGCGCTGATCATGCCGACGACCGGGTCGCCGTCCGCCACCAGGGCGATGAGGGTCGCCCAGACGGGTACACCTCGGAGGAAGTTCTTGGTGCCGTCGATCGGGTCGAGCACCCACGCCCGGCCGGTCGCCGCCGAGCCGCCGCGCTCCTCGCCCAGAACCGCGTCCGCGGGGCGTTCCGAAGCGAGCACGGACCGGATCGCGTCCTCCACCGCGGTGTCCGCGTCGGTCACCGGCGTGCGGTCGGGCTTGCGCTCCACCGCGAGGTCCAGGGCGCGGAACCGCGCCGTCGTGATCGCGTCGGCGGCGTCGGCCAGCCGGGTGGCGAGGGCCAGATCATCTTCGTAGCCAGGCACGGTCACGATGGTTTCACGCCCGTGCGCCGTAGAGTTGGCCAGGTGAGCATGGTCCTACTTGCCGAAGACGATCCGGCCATCGCCGAACCGCTCTCCCGCGCCCTCGAACGCGAGGGATACGAGATCCACGTCGTCACCGACGGCCCTTCGGTCCTCGACGCGACCGCCGCCCAGAGAGTCGACCTGCTCGTGCTCGACCTCGGGCTGCCCGGCATGGACGGCCTGGAGGTCTGCCGGCGCCTGCGGGCCAACGGCACCGAGCTGCCCGTCCTGATGCTCACCGCTCGCACCGACGAGGTCGACTTCGTCGTCGGCCTGGACGCGGGCGCCGACGACTACGTCGCCAAGCCGTTCCGCCTCGCCGAGCTGCTCGCCCGGATCCGCGCGCTGCTGCGCCGCCGGGTGCCCGAGGTGCTGGAGGCCGGCGGCGTGCGGATGGACCTGGGTGCGCGGCTGGTCACCGTCGACCTGCACGAGGTCCAGCTCGCGAACAAGGAGTTCGAGCTGCTGCGCGTGCTGATGAGCCGCGCCGGGCAGGTCGTCAGCCGCGACGAGATCCTCGCCGAGGTCTGGAACGACCTCGAGTCGAAGACGTCCAAGACCCTCGACATGCACATGTCGTGGCTGCGGCGGAAGCTCGCCATCGCCGCGGACGAGGCCGCCGGGCGCACCAGCAAGGCCCACGACGGCGAGCGGCGGATCGCGACCGTCCGCGGCGTCGGCTTCCGGTTCAACGCCGAATAAGCCGTGCGCCGCCGCATCCTGCTGGCCATCCTGCTGGCCGTCGCCGTCACCGCGGCGGTCCTCGGCATCCCGCTGGGCATCGTGGCGAGCTGGCAGATCGAGTCGAGCTACCGCGAGACGCTCGCCGAGAACGCCCGCGCGGCGGCGGCGATCCTGGACACCGAGATCGCCAACGGCCAGCCGATCGACCTCGACCAGGTTCGCGCGGCGGTGCCGGCGAACGGCCTGCTCACCGTGCAGGTCCCCGACCAGCAGGAAAAGCGCTACGGCAACGACCCCGGGCCGGACACCGTCACCGAGACGGCCGACCTGGCCCGCGACGGCAAGGTCGCGATCGCCGTCCCGGCCGGTCCGATGCACGAACGGCAGACGACCGTGACGCTGGTCGTCGTGCTGCTGGTGCTGCTGTCGGTGGCCACCGGCGCGGTGGTCGCGATCGCGACGGCCCGGCGGCTCGCGAAGCCGCTGCGGCACGTCGCCGAACGCGCGTCCCGCCTCGGCGGCGGCGACTTCCGGCCCGACCCGAGCCGCTACGGCGTCGGCGAGCTCGACATGGTCGCCGAGGCCCTGGACGCGTCCGGCACCGCGCTCGCCCAGCTCGTGCAACGGGAACGCCAGCTCGTCGGCGACGTCTCGCACCAGCTGCGCAGCCGGCTGACGGCGTTGCAGCTGCGGCTGGAACCGCTCACCGTGCACCCGGACGAAGAGGTGGCCGACGAGTCGAAGGCGGCCCAGGAACAGGCTGACCGGCTCGCCGAAGCGCTGGACGAGCTGCTGGCGGCGGCCCGGGCGGCGCGCGAGGTCGGCGCGGAACCGGTGGACCTGCCGACCCAGCTGCCCGAGATGGCGCAGGAGTGGCGCGAGCTGCTGCGCGCCGAAGGCCGCAACCTCCGGATGCGGGTGGCCGACGGCCTGATGGCCCGCGCGACCCCCGGGCGTCTTCGCGAAGTCGTCGGCGTGCTGCTGGACAACGCCCTGCGTCACGGTTCGGGCACGGTCATGGTGGCCGCCCGCCGCGGGGACGCCGAGGGCACGGTGGTGATCGAGGTCAGCGACACGGGCTCGGGCGTCCCGGACGAGCTGGCCCCGCACATCTTCGAACGCGGCTTTTCGGGCGGCGGGTCGACCGGCGTCGGGCTGGCCCTGGCGCGCGCCCTGGTGGAAGCGGACGGCGGCCGGCTGGAGCTGTCGAACCGGCGGCCGGCGGTGTTCAGCCTCTTCCTCAAGGTGCCGCGCCCGAGCGACGTGCCCGAGGTCCGGTGGCCCGCGGAGCGCGTCCCGCGTTAGTCCGCGTCGGCCGTGACGAGCAGGACGAACCCGGCTCGCGCGGGCATACCCAGGCTCGTCCACAGTCCCGTCGGATCCGTTGCGGCCAAGGATATCCGCACCGGGGAAGCGCTTTCCGCGGGCAGCCGCCCGGCGTCCAGCACCGCGTGCAGCGCGGCGTCGAGCAGGGCGTGCTCGTCCTGGACCGCTCCGGCCCGCGCGGTGACGAGGTAGGAAAGCGCGCAGCGCCGGGCCGCGCGCTTCCCTTCCCCCTCGTTTCCCTCCCCGACGGCGTCGCGCAGCGCGAAGAGGAACAGCTCCACGCTCCGCACCTGCGACTCCGTCTGCCAGGTCGGCTTCGGCGGATCGAGCCGGATCTGCGTGCCCGCCGGCAGGCGGGGCCGCAACAGCCGGCACAAAGCGTCGTCGACCTGGGCGATCATGGGTCAGATCAACCCTTCACGCAGTGCGTACGCGACCGCGTGCGACCGGTTGCGCAGCTGGAACCGGTTGGTCACGTCGTGCAGGATGCTCTTCACCGTGCGCTGCGAGTAGCACAGCTGGTCGGCGATCTCCTGCGTCGAATACCCCGCCGCGACGAGCCGCAGCACCTCCGTCTCCCGGTTGCTCATCCCGCCCAGGTGCAGGCCACGCGGCTGGAGCACCTGGCGCTGCAGGCGGGACACCCGGGTCAGCAGCCGGCCGAGCAGGTCGGGCGGCAGCGCGCCCTCCCCGGCCGCGGCCGCCTTGATCAGCCGGACGAGCACCTCCGGCCCGGCGTCGGCGCGGCGGGCGACCGCGCAGACCCCGTGCTCGACGGCGTTGAGGATCTCGTTGTCGTCGACTTCGCCCGCGACCAGCACGATGCGGGTGAAGCCCTGGTGGTGCAGCGCGGACAGCAGCTGGGTCATCGTCTCGTCGAGCCGGTCGGCGACCAGCAGCGCGACCATGGCCGAGTCGGCCGCCTCCCCGTCGACCACCCGGACCTCGTCGCGCGAACGCAGCGCCATGCAGACGCCGTTGTGCAGGATCGGATCGGTGGCGCGGACCACCACCGGCGTCCTGTCGGATTCGAACATCGTCACCCATTCCCCTCGAACGGTGCGAGGGTTTCCACCCCTCACCCCATCCACAGTGCCCGGAAAGGTGTCCCGGGCGCATGGGACCGGCGTCCCGAATTGCCCGGAATACTGCCCGTCAGGACCGGCCGAGTCCCGCGTCGCGCGCCCGGACGATCGCTTCGGCGCGGTCGGCGACGTGCAGTTTCGCGAAAACGTTCGAGATGTGGTTGCGCACCGTCTTCGGGCTCAGGCAGAGCGTGTTCGCGATGACGCCGTTGCTGTGCCCGGCCGCGATCAGGGACAGGACCTCGCGCTCACGCCCGGTCAGCTCCGGGAACACCGGCTCGCTCGTGGGCGGCGGCTGGTTGAAGAAGCCGAGCACGCGGTTCGCGATGTCGGGACCGAAGATGGCCTCGCGCCGGGCGACCGCCTGGACGGCGCGGATGATCTCGTCCGGCTCGGCGTCCTTGAGCAGGTAGCCGCGGGCACCGGCGCGCATCGCCGCGAAGACCGACTCGCTTTCGTCGGCCATCGTCAGCATCAGCACGCCGGTGTCCGGGCTGACGGCCGCGATGTGCCGGGTCGCCTGGATCCCGGACAGGTCGGGCAGGTGCAGGTCCATCACCACGACGTCGGGGAGCAGCGCGCCCGCGGCCTCGATCGCCGCGGCGCCGCTGGCCGCCTCACCCACGATTTCGATCTCGGGCTCGGCGTCCAGCAGCGTGCACACGCCGAACCGGAACAACGGGTGGTCGTCCACGACGAGCACGCGCAGACCCATCCGGTCACCTCCCCGCTGTCACCCCCCGTAATGGTAAGTGAAGGCGGCCGCGTTCTCACGTGCCCATTTCGCGAAGGTCAGCGGCGGCCGGCCGAGCACGCGTTCGACGGTGTCGAACACGACGTGTTCGCGCTCGGCGGATTCCCGCTTCAGGGCGAAGAATCCGTCGACGGCTTCGGCGGGCCAGCCGAATCGGCGCACCATGCGTTCCCGCGCGGCGGTTTCCGGTTCTTCGACGAATTCAACCGGACGGCCGATCGCGTCGGCGAGGATCGCGACCTGCTGGGCGGTCGTGAGGGCTTCACCGCCGGTGAGTTCGTAGGTCGCGCCTTCGTGCCCGGACGTCGTGAGGGCGAGCGTCGCGACCGCGGCGATGTCCCGGACGTGGACCAGTGCCGACGCGGGGTCGCCTTCGGGCACGTACACGGCGTTCTCGTCGCGGATCGAGCCGAGCCAGGCGAACCGGTTGTCCATGAACGCGCCGGGCCGCAGGATCGTCCAGGCCGGCCCGGCTTCGCGGATCGCCTGCTCGGCTTCGGCGTGGGCGCGGGTGATCGGGTCCGTCTGTCCGAAGTAGACACCGGTGGTGGACAGCTTGACGAGGTGGGTGACCCCGGCGTGCGCGGCGGCTTGGGCGACCGCGGTTTCGCGTTCGGTGCTGTGGCCTTGGGTCAGCACGAAGACGCGGTCGGCGCCGTCGAGCAGGGCGGGCAGGTCGGCGGTGTCGAGGTCGCCTTGCACGACTTCGGCGCGCGGATCGATGCGGGCCTTGGCCGGGTCGCGGGTCAGCGCGCGGACGGCGGCGCCGGCGTCGAGCAGGGCGGGGACGAGGGCGCGGCCGACCTTGCCGGTGGCGCCGAGGACGAAGATCATCGGTGGTTTCCTTTTCCGCGAAGCGGGACGTGGGGGAGCGCGAACGCCGTGACGAGGGCGAGCGCGAGCACCGGCAGCAGGGCGAGGAAGACGCCGTGGGTGCCGGCGGTGTAGGCGAAGCCGAGCGCGACCGGGCCGAGGCTCGAGCCGAGCGCGCGGGCGAGGTTGACGCCGGCGGCGACCGCGCCACGGTCTTCGGGTGGCGCGGTGTTCTGCGTGGCGAGGGCGAGCACCTGCAGGTTCAGCCCGGCCGCGAGCCCGAAGACGACCAGGCAGGCGACGATCTGCGGGAGCCCGTCGACGGTCAGCAGGCCGAGGACGGCGAGCAAGCCGAGCGCCATGCTGAGCCGCGGGGCCCAGCGGTACCGGCCGGTCTTGGCGATGACCTTGCTCGCGACCACGGAGGACGCGGCCACGGCGAGCGTCATGGGTGCGAGCAGGAGCCCGCCTTCCGCCGGTCCGGCGTCCTGCTGGAGGAGGACGGCGATGTAGTTGACCGAGCCGAGGAACGCGAACCCGGCGAACACGCTGAGCAGGACGGACGCGGTGAACGTCCGGTCCTTGAAGAGCCTCAGCGGCAGCACGGGCGCTTCGGCTCGGCGTTCGACGAGCACGAACGCGACGGCGGCGACGGCACCGAGCGCGGCCGACCACGGCGTGAGCAGGGTGAACCCGGTGATGGCGCAGCCGAGCAGGACGACTCCGGCGAAGTCGAAGGGCGCTTCCCGTCGCCGTCTCGGCAGGTCGAGTTTCAGCAGGAGCACGACGGCGACCAGGCCGAGCGGCAGGTTGACGAGGAAGATCGACCGCCACCCGGCGACACCAGTGAGCAGACCGCCCGCGACGGGCCCGGCGAGTGACGCGACGGCGAAGCAGATCGAGAACCACCCGAAGTACTTCGCGCCTTCGCGGGGCGAGAACATCTCGCCGAGCGAAGCGCCTACGGAGACGAAGAGGCCTCCAGAGCCGGCGCCCTGCAGAACCCGGCCGACGATGAGCGCGGTTGCCGACGGCGCGAGCCCGCAGGCGAGCGAACCGAGCAGGAACAGAGCCAGCGCGCCGAGGAGCACGCGCTTGCGGCCGAAGACGTCGCCGAGCTTGCCGTAGAGGGGAGCGGTGACGCTCCCGGCGAGCAGGTAGGCGGTGGTGACCCAGGCGTAGGTCCCGGTGGTACCGAAGTCGGCGGCGACGCGGGGGAGTGCGGTGGCGACGACCTGGGCGTCGAGCATCGCGAGGAAGACGGACAGGAAAAGCCCGATCAGGGCTGGTTTTTGGGCGCGTTTCAGCGCGGTGGTGCTCAAGAGAATGTCCTTGTTTCGTCAGGAGGGACGAGAGATGCGGACGTGCTTTTACGCACGTCCCGTCGAGTCGGGAAAAGGTTCCATCGTCACCCGCGGAGCAGGTGCGACCTCTTCGCGCTCGGAAACCACCTCGAATCGTCCCGCTCGCCCGGCCGAACCCGGACGGCGTCCTCACGAAAGAACACTGACGAAGTTGACTGTAGACAACTACATGTCAGAAGACAAGTAGTTTTCAGTGGAGGCGGGTCACGTCGCCGCTGTCGCGCCGACGTTCGCCCAGCTCATCCGGGAACACCCACTTCTTGAACCCCCAGAAGCGGAAGAACATCGCCAGCAGCATGCCGATGATCGACCCGCTCGCGAAGTCCGCGACCTCCTGCACCAGCCGCGTCACGTGTGGGACTTCCAGGTCCAGCACGTACCGGGACACGTACAGCGGAATCAGGTTCACCACGACCGCGATCCCGCTGATCACGAAGAACAGCGCGGCCTCGTGGTGGCGTTCGCGGCCGCCGCGGGTGCGGAACGACCACTCGCGGTTGAGGATGTACGACACGATCGTCGCGACGATGATCGCGATCGCCTTCGCCGTGGTCGGCTTCGACTCCAGCACCGACAGCTTCAGGAAGTACCAGACGCCGTTGTCGACCACGAACGTCGTGCCGCCCACGATCGCGAACTTCAGCAGCTCCCGGTGCTTGATCAGCACCGAACGCAGTGGTTCCGGCGTGCGTTTGAGGACGGTTTCCACAACGGTCACACCACGCAGTCTAGGAGCACACCGCGTTGACCTGTGGTTCAGGCGGCCTTGCGGTCCTGAATGTCCGGATCTTCGGCGACCTCGAGCACCCGCGCCCCTTCGGCCGGGAACACCCACTTCTTGAACGCCCACCAGCGGAACACCGTGCCGAGCAGGGTTCCGATGATGATGCCGCTGACGAAGTCGGCCACCTCGACGCCGAACGGCGACAGCCGCGGCGCCTGCAGGTCGAGCACGTACCGCGAGAACCACTGCGGCAGCGCGTTCAGCCCCAGCGCGATGCCGCTGAACAGGAAGAACAGCGCGGCCTCGTGCGTCCGCTCACGGCCGCCGCGGGTGCGGAACGACCACTCGCGGTTGGCGACGTACGAGAAGATCGTCGCGACGAGGACGCCGACGATCAGGGCCGTCACCGGGTGGGTCCGCAGCACGGTGAACTTCAGGCCGTAGTTGACGGACATGGTGATCACGAAGCTGATCCCGCCGACGACGGCGAAGCGGAGGAGCTCGCGATGCTTCTTCAGCAGCTCGCGCACCGCGCGGACGCTACCCGGTCAGCCAGCCGAATCCCTTCTCGGGGGTGACGGTCGGCGGCTGGTTGCCCGGCTTGGTGCCCGGCCGCGGCGGCGCGCTCGTCGTGGTCGACGACGTCGGCGGCTCGACCGTCGGCTCGGTCTCCGAGGTCGTGGTCGGCGGGGTCGACGTGGGCTTCGAGGGCTTCGTCGGAGTCGGCTTCGACGGGGTCGTCGACGGCGAAGCAGACGTCGTCGGCAGCGGATCCTTGCCGCACCAGTGGTGGTAGCAGCCGAAGTCGATCGTCACCGGTTCCGCCGACGCCTTGCCGAGCTTCGCGCCGATCGTGACGCGCCCGTCGTCGGGCCGGCCCTTCAGCCGCACCCACAGGTTGACGTGCTGGCCGGGGGCGAGGGCGCTCTTCGTCGTGCAGGTCGCGCCGTCGGACGTTGTCGTGCAGGGGAAGCCGCGCAGGCTCCACCACTGCCACAGCGGGTGGTCGAAGGTGACCGTGACCGGCCTCGTCGTCTCGCCGGTGTTGCGGACCCGCACGTAGACCAGCGGGTTGCGGGTCCACGGGAACGCCGAGAGCCCGTCGCCCTGGGCTTCGAGGACCACCGCGTCCGGCGGCTGCTTCACGGTGACCTTGACGCTCACCTCGACGTTGATCTGCACGCCCGCGGTGACCGCCCCGGTCACCGTGCCGCCTTCGGCGTCTTCGTCGGCCTGGAGCCGGAAGTTCAGCGTCGCGCTCTGGCCGGGCTGCAGGCCGGCGCCGGTCTTGCACGTCACCGTGCCGTCGCCGCCGGGGCAGTTCACCGAGATCGGGGTGCCGTCCTGCGCGAACGCCATCGGCGCGCCGCCGCCACCGGTGTCGACCGCGTGCACGCCCGGGGGCAGCTTCAGCGCGACGGCCACCGGCTCGGACGGGCTGCCGCCGTCGTTGCGGACGGTGATCGGCAGGTTCGTCGCGGAGCCGGGGCTGAGCTCGACGCCGTCCGGCGGGGTCGTCGCGGACATCGACGGCGGGACCGGGGCGGGCGGGGCCGGGGTCGGCGGCGCGGGCGCGGGTGCGGGCGGCTGGACCGCGGGCGGCGGCGGCTCGACCGGCGGCGCCACCGGCGGAGGCGGCGGCTGCGGAGGCGCGGGCGGGGCCGGCGGTACGGGCTTCGGCGGCGCCGGGGGCGGCTGGACGGGCTGGGCCGCGGGCGGCGGCTGCTGGGCCGCGACCGGGATCTCCTGCGCGCCACCGCCGGCGGTGAGGGCGATGACGACGGCCGCGACGATCGCCGTGCCCGAGGCCGCGACCCCGGCGAACTGGCGGGGTCCCGCGGCGGCGGCTCCCGCGGCCGCGCCGGCCTTGCCCCCGGCCGCGGCTCCGGCGGCGGCCGCACCGGCCGCCGCCGCGGTGGCCGCGCTCGCCTTCGCGGCGCCGACGGTCGCGAGGTAGCCGAGTGCCGCGCCGCCCAGGACGATCGGGGCGATGATCGCGCGCAGGCCGCCGTTGACGTCGGCGAGCTCCGCGGCCAGCGCGCGGCAGTTGTCGCACTCGTCGAGGTGGTTCTCGACCTGGTTGCGTTCGCGCTTCGACAGCCCGTCGCGGGTCCAGGCGCCGAGCCGCTCGGCGCAGGCGCGGCAGCGTTCCTCGGCGTTCTCCTGCAGGTGGACCTGCAGGTACGCCTGGCGCAGGCCCTCGCGAGCGCGGTAGGCGAGTGCCGAGACGCCGTTCGCGGTCAGGCCCAGCAGCGGCGCGACCTCGGCCGGGCTCTGCTGCTCGATCTCGGTGTGCCAGAGCACCGCCTGCCAGCGTTCGGGCAGCCGCGCGAACGCCTTGGCGGCCATCGTCCGCTCGAGCCCGGCGACGGCGGTGTCCGAGAACGGCACGGTCAGCGCTTCGGCCGAGACGTCGGTCATGTCCTCGTTGAGGTCGACCCGGCGTTCCTTGCGCGTGCGGTCGTACGCGGTGTGACGCAGCGCAGTCAGCAGGTACGCCCGGAAGGCTGTGTCCGGCCCCTTGCCACCACGCAGCGTGTCCAGCACCTTGGCGAACGCCTCGGACACGAGATCGTCGGCTTCCGAGCTCGACCGGGCCAGCTGACGAGCGAGGTTGTGCGCCGCGCCGGTGTGGCGTTCGTAGAGCGGCCCGTACGACTCGATCTTCCCGGCGCGGACCTCGGCGATCAGCTCGGCGTCACTCTTTCCGCTGAGATCGGCGGGAACGGTGGACACGGCACTCCTCGGTCGGTTAGGGCCAGGACCTGCCATTACAGGCCGGTCCGGGGCGCGAGACAAGTGTGACTGACCCACCCCGGGCCGTCACGCGGTGGGCAGGGTGTTGACTCCGTCGGCGGAGCAAAATCACCCATCCCCGGGTCGCGCCGTGGAAAAGCTTCTTAACAAAACTCGCGAGTACGCGTCACGGGATCCGGTGGGGCACGTCCTCACCGTGAAGCACCGAGCAAGATCGACACGCACCGGATGAAAGGGACAGGGGGCCAGTGGACGTTCCGGCTACGCGTTCCGGTCCCGGTGACGCTCCGCTCGCCGACCGCGCCCTGCTCGCGCTGCGGGCCCGCTGGCGCGCGGCCAGCCTGGCCGCGGGCTGGCGCTTCCCCAGCGACTGGGCCCTGCCCGAGGTCGACGCCGTCTGCGCGGCGGTGATGGCCAAGGGCCGCGTCGAAGCCGCCGAAACCGCGCTGGCCGGGCTGGCCAGGGCGCGCGCGGCCGCCGGCGCCGGCCTCGCGGAAACCCTCGCCGACCTCGCCGCGCTGCACGCGGTGTTCGGTCACGGCGAGGACGGCTTCGTCTCCCCGGACGTCGACGCCACGCCGGCGCGGCTGCTCCGGACGACGGCGCTGGCCTGGGCCGACGTCGCCACCGACCAGCTCGCGCACACCGAGGTCACGGACCCGCTGACCGGCCTGCCCTCGGCCGCCTACCTGCGCACCCGGCTCGCCGAGGTCTACCAGGCCGCGGCCGCGCGCGAGCGGCCCGCCGCCGAGGACCACGTCCTGCTGGTCGTCTCGCTCGACCTGAGCGCGATCGCCGGGTTCCCGCGGCTGACCGGGATGATCCTGGTCGCCGACGCGCTGCGGGCGGTGTTCGACCGCGGGCAGAGCCTCGCTTCGCTGGGGCCGTCCGTCGTCGCGGCGCTGGTCCCGAAGGACGAGGGAGTCGCTTCGCACGGCGTCGCGCTGCGAAGGGCGTTGCACGAGCGGCTGTCGGTCGATTCGCAGCTCGCCGACGCCGGCCGGCCGCGGGTGTCGGCCGTGCGGCTGCCCGCCACCCACGAAATGGCCTGCGACCTGCTGGCGCGGCTCGCCCGGGCGTAGAACGCGCGAAAAGTCCGGTTTGCCCCGGACCCTTCCGACCGGGATCGCGTGGCTCATGATTTCCTGGTGAGGTGACCCGGACCGTACCCACCGACGTCGACGGCGCGATCGCGGCCGGACCCCAGCACCGCCTGGCCCTGCGGAAGTCGCTCGCCCGCCTGTCCGTGCGCCCGCGGTCGATCCTGATCCTCGCGGTGATCCCGCTGGTCGCGATCGGGTACGGCATCTGGGGCTGGCAGCACGACTGGGTGCTCGGCGTCGACAGCGCGGTCTACCGGGCCGGCGCGCTGACGCTGCTGCACGGCGACTCGCTCTACGACGCGAACACGCTGGCCCCCGAGCCGTGGTGGGCGCTGCTGCCGTTCACCTACCCGCCGACGGCGGCGCTGATCTTCGTGCCGCTCGCCGCGTTCCCGACGCAGATCTCCTGGGGCCTGATCACCGCGATCTCGCTGGCGGCGATGGCGCTGTCGATCCGGATCGCGATCGGCGCGCTGCCCCGCCCGGCGAACGACGGCCCGCGCTGGTGGGCCTCGCCCGCCCGCTCGACCATCGTGTTCTTCCTGGTCTTCCTCGGCCTCGAACCGGTGTGGCGGACGATCTTCCTCGGCCAGATCAACCTGGTCCTGATGGCCATGATCCTGCTGGACATGCTGGTCATCGGCGCGCGGGGGAGCCGCTGGGGCGGCGTGCTGGTCGGGGTCGCCGCGGCGATCAAGCTGACGCCGCTGGTGTTCCTGGGGCACCTGTTCATCACCGGCCGGCGGATGGACGCCATCCGCGGCTTCGCGACGTTCATCGTGCTGCAGGGCCTGATGTTCCTGATCAACTCGCACGACGCCGCCAAGTACTGGACCGTGACGCTGCCGGACACCGGCCGGATCGGGCCGGTGCACTGGGCGGGCAACCAGTCGCTGAACGCGCTGATGAACCGGGCCACCGACCTGGCGCCGTGGGCGTCGAAGGCGGCGATGGGCATCGGGTTCCTGCTCGCGATCCCGGCGCTGTGGCTGCTGATCCGCTTCCACCGCAAGGGCCAGGCGCTGGCGGCGCTGCTCGTCACGGCGTTCTGGACGCTGCTGATCTCGCCGATCTCGTGGACCCACCACTGGGTGTGGGTGATCCCGCTGATCGTGCTGCTGGTCTCGCGGCTGCCGAAGACCACCCCGAAGACGGCGTGGAAGCGCTGGGTGGGGACCGGGCTGGTGGCGTTCGTGTTCGTCAGCTGCGTGCTGCTGATCCTGCCGAACGGCCGCAACGTCGAGCTGCACTGGAAGGTGTGGCAGAACGTACTGGGGGACGCCTACATCCTGATGCCGGTCGTGCTGGCCGCGGCGCTGATCCTGCGCTGGGGCCTGCAGCGGCGGGCGCGGAAGAAGGCGGCTTCGGACGAGCATGTCGACGTCGCGACCGGCGTCTGAGGCGCGGCGCGGCCGGCTCCTGGCCGGCGGGATCGCGCTGCTGGTGCTGGGGTTCGGGGTCGTCGTCTGGCTGGCCCGGTGGCACCTGGGCGCAGACAGCGCCGTCTACCGCGCCGGTGCGTTGACGCTGGTGCACGGCGATCCGCTGTACACGCGGGACGTGCTGACCGCGCTGCCGGACTGGGTGCGGCTGCCGTTCACCTACACGCCCGCCGCCGCACCGCTGTTCCTGCCGCTCGCGCTCGTGCCGTCCGGCCTGGTGTGGGGCGTGATCGCGTTTTTGTCGGTGGTCGCCCTTATCGTCGTCATCACGGTGGTCTCGTCGTCGCCGGGGCGCGCATCCCTTCTGGGAAGAAGGTGGTGGGCGCTGCCGGCGGGAACGGCCATCGCTCTGGTCCTGGAACCGGTGTGGAAGACGCTGTTCCTGGGTCAGATCAACTTGATACTGATGGCGTTCGTGGTGCTGGACGTCCTGGTGCTGTCCGCGCGGGGGTCGCGCTGGGCGGGCGTGCTGATCGGCGTGGCGGCGGCGATCAAGCTGACCCCGCTGATCTTCGTGCCGCACCTGTTCTTCACGGGCCGGTGGAAGGACGGGCTGCGGGCCCTGGGCACGTTCGTGGCGCTCGAAGCGGTGATGTTCGCGGTCATCCCGGTCGACGCGGCGCGGTTCTGGCGGGATTCGGCGACCGACCCGAGCCGGGTCGGGTCGGTGCACTGGATCTTCAACCAGTCGCTCAACGGGCTGGTCAACCGGGCTTCGGCGCTGGCCCCCTGGTCGCTGGCGGTGGCGGTCGGGGTGGCGGCGGTGCTGGCCGTGCCCGCGGTGTGGCTGGTCGTGCGGCTGCACCGGCGCGGCGAGGACGCGGGCGCGTTGCTCGTGACGGCGTTCTACGGGCTGTTGCTGTCGCCCGTGTCGTGGTCGCACCACTGGGTGTGGTGCGTGCCGTTGCTCACGCTGCTGGTGGTGAAGGCGCGGTGGTGGGCCGCGGCGGCGGTCACACTGCTGTTCGCGTCGCAGATCGTGATGCTGGTGCCCAACGGCGGTGATCGAGAGTTCGGCTGGGGTCTGGGCTGGTCGGTCCTCGGCAACGTCTACGTGCTCGCGGCGGCCGCCGCGATCCTCGGGCTGGCGGCGCGTGAGCTTCGCCTGGTCCGGCGCTCGACCCGCCTTGTGACCGTTTAGGCTGATCGGCGCTATGGACAAACACACCGGTCTGCCCGTCGTGGGCATGGTGGGCGGCGGCCAGTTGGCCCGGATGACCCACCAGGCGGCGATCTCCCTCGGCCAGTCGCTGCGCGTGCTCGCCGCGAGCGAGAACGAAGCGGCGGGGCTCGTCGCGGGCGACGTCACCCTGGGGCACCACACCGACCTCGACGCGCTGCGGAAGTTCGCGGCCTCGGTCGACGTGCTCACGTTCGACCACGAGCACGTGCCGGGCGAGCACCTGCTGACGCTGGCGATGGAGGGCTACGCGATCCGGCCGGCGCCGTCCGCGCTGGGCTTCGCGCAGAACAAGCTGGTGATGCGCGAGATGATGGCCGGGCTCGGCGTGCCCGGCCCCGCCTTCGCCGAGGTGTCCACTGTGGACGACGTGGTGGCGTTCGGCGGCGAGCACGGCTGGCCGGTGGTGCTCAAGGCGTCGAGCGGCGGCTACGACGGCCGCGGCGTCTGGATGCTCGACACCGCGCAGCACGCCCGGGAAACGGTGCCGGCGCTGCTCGAAGCGGGCACGGCGCTGCTGGTGGAGGAGAAGGTGGCGATGCGGCGGGAGCTGGCCGCGCTCGTCGCCCGCTCGCCCTTCGGCCAGGGCGCGGCCTATCCGGTGGTCGAGACGGTGCAGTCCGCCGGCATCAACACCGAGGTGCTGGCCCCGGCGCCGGGGCTGTCCGACTCGCGCGTGCACGAGGCCCAGGACCTGGCGCTGCGGGTCGCGTCGACGCTGGACGTCACCGGGCTGCTCGCCGTCGAGCTGTTCGAGACCGACACCGGGCTGCTGGTGAACGAGCTGGCGATGCGCCCGCACAACTCCGGGCACTGGACGATGGACGGCTCGCGCACGTCCCAGTTCGAGCAGCACCTGCGGGCGGTGCTCGACTACCCGCTGGGCCGGACGGACCTGATCGCGCCGGCGTGCGTGATGGCGAACGTGCTGGGTGCGCCGGAGCTGCCGGAGATGGGTCCGGACGAGCGGCTGCACCACCTGTTCGCGCGGTACCCGGAGGTGCGCGTGCACCTGTACGGCAAGCAGGAGCGGCCGGGGCGCAAGCTCGGGCACGTCAACTTCACGGGCGAGCGCATGGACGACCTGCGCAACCGCGCGCTGCTGTCGGCGCACTGGCTGTCCCACGCCGTCTGGCTCGACGGCTACGAGATCCACTGACGGGAGTATCGGGTATGGCGCCGCAGGTGGGCGTGATCATGGGCAGCGACTCGGACTGGCCGGTGCTGGAAGCGGCCGGCGCGGCGCTGGACGAGTTCGGCGTCGAGTACGAGGTCGGCGTGTATTCGGCGCACCGGACCCCGCAGCGCATGCTGGACTACGCGACGTCGGCGGTGGCCCGGGGCATCCGGGTGATCATCGCGGGCGCGGGCGGCGCGGCCCACCTCCCGGGCATGGTGGCGTCGGCGACGGTGCTGCCGGTGATCGGTGTGCCGGTCCCGCTGAAGTACCTGGACGGGATGGACTCGCTGCTGTCGATCGTCCAGATGCCGGCGGGCGTCCCGGTGGCCACGGTGTCGGTGGGCGGCGCGCGCAACGCGGGCCTGCTGGCGGTCCGCGTCCTGGCGGCGTCCGACGAGGGCCTGCGCTCGAAGATGGCGAAGTTCCAGCAGGACCTGGAAAAGCTGGTCCTGGACAAGGACGCGGCCCTGCGCGCCAAGGCCGGCCGCTGAGGCGTCACCAGGGGACGGTCTCGCCGTCGCGGTCCAGGTAGTCGAGGCCGGGCTTGCCGACCTTGCCCAGCAGGACGTCCACGAGCAGCGGCGCGGACTCCTCGACGGTGAACGGAGCTTGGTCACCGCCGAGGGCGGTGCGGATCCAGCCGGGGGCCAGGAGCAGCAGCGCCCGTTCGGTCCGCCGGGCCGCGTAGCCGCGCACGAACATGTTCAGCGCCGCTTTGCTGCCGCGGTAGAGCTCGCGGGAGCCGGTCACGTTGTTCGTGATGCTGCCCTGTCCGGACGACATGACCCCGATGAGCCCGTCGGTGCGCACGAAGTCTTCGAGCGCCTCGATGACGCGCAGGGGGCCGAGGGCGTTGGTGACCATCACGTCGACGAAGTCGGCGGCCGGGACCGCGCCGATCGGGGTGTCCTGGTTGCTCGCGGTGCCGGCGTTGACGAAGAGCACGTCGAGCCGGCGGCCGGCGAGCCGCGCGCGCAGGGGCGGCAGCTGCTCGGGCGTGGTGGTGTCGAGGTGTTCCACCTCGACGCGGCCGTCCGAGGCGTCCGCCAGGTCGTGCAGCGGCGTCCGGGCGTCCGGGTCGCGGACCGTGCCGATCACCTGCCACCCGCGGGTGACCAGTTCGGCGGCGATCGCGTACCCCAGACCGCGCGACGCTCCGACGATGAGGGCGGTTTTCATGGGCTGGTTCCCTTCGTTGCGGTTGCGTGCCGAGTGTTGCCCCGGTCGCGTCGCCGGGGTGCGTGCCCGGCTCGGTTCTGTAGGATTGCCCCGATTTCGGGGGTGCTCATGACCGAATCCATCGATGTGCAGCCCGACGATGTGCGTCTCATCCGGGCGCTGCAGGTCGCTCCGCGGGCGTCGTTCGCCTCGATCGCGGCCGTGCTCGGCGTCACCGAGGCGGCCGTCGCCCGGCGGTACCGGCGGCTGCGGGCGGACGGCGTCGTCCGGGTGGCGGGCATCGTCGACCCGGGGGCGCTGGGGCAGAGCAAGTGGATGCTCCGGCTGCGCTGCCGGCCGGGTGCCGTCGAGGCGATCGCCGACGGGCTCGCGAAGCGGGAGGACGTCAGCTGGGTGGCGCTGTGCGCGGGGGGCTCGGAGATCACCTGCGCGGTCCGCTCGCGGTCCCGGGAGGCGCGGGACGACCTGCTCGGCCGGCGCCTCCCGCGGACGGCGGCGGTCCTGGACATCCACGCGGCCGCGATGCTGCGGCAGTTCGTCGGCGGCCGGGGCCACTACTGGGTCGCCCTGCGCGGCACGCTGACCGAGGAGCAGGAGGCGGCACTCGGCGGCGACGCGCCGTTCACGGAGTCGCCCGTGGTGGCCCGCGACCCCGTCCGGCTGACCGCCGAGGACGAGCGGGTGCTGGCCGTCCTGGCCGAGGACGGCCGGGCGCCCTTGGTCGACCTCGCCGAGGCGGCGAACCTGACCCCGGGCCGCGTCTCACGCCGGCTGCGGACGCTGGTCGACCGCCGGGTGGTCCACATCGACGTCGAGCTGGCGGCGACGGCGCTGGGCTACCACGCCGGGGCGAACCTGTGGTTGCGCGTGCACCCGTCGGCGGTCAAGAGCGTCGGGCGCGCGCTGGCCCGGGAGCCCGAGATCGCGTTCGCCGCGGCGGTGTCCGGACCGCACAACCTCCACGCCGTCGCGCACTGCCACGACCTGGACGAGCTGTTCGAGTTCACGTCCGACCGCATCGGTTCGCTGGCCGGCGTGCAGAGCATGGAGGTTTCCCCGCTGCTGCGGCACGTCAAGCAGGCCGGCACCCGGCTCTCCGGTGACCGGCTAGCTTGAGAGCTGGTCGCGCAGCTGCCGCTTGAGCACCTTCCCGGCGGCGGACACCGGGATCTGCTCGACGACGTGCACCTCCCGCAACCGCTTGTACGGCAGCACCTTCTCGTTCACGGCGGCCATCAGCTCGTCGGCGTCCAGCGGGCCGCGCGGGACGACGAACGCCACCGGCAGCTCGCCGACCTCGACGTCCGGGCGGCCCACCACGGCCGCCGCCGCGACGCCGGGCATCGTGATCAGCAGCTCCTCCAGCTCGCGCGGGAAGACGTTGTACCCCTTGTACAGCAGCATGTCCTTCTTGCGGTCCACGATGGACAGGTAGCCGTCGGCGTCGAGGATGCCGATGTCGCCAGTGTGGAGCCAGCCGTCGACGAGCGCGGCCGCCGTCTCCTCGGGACGGTTGCGGTAGCCCTGCATGATCTGCGGGCCGCGCAGGCAGACCTCGCCCTTCTCGCCCGCCGGGAGCGGCTCCTCGCCGCCCTCGGCCGGGACGACCTTGACCTCGGTGTCGAAGATCGGGACGCCCACCGAGCCGACCTTGCGCGTGCCGGAGGTGTACGTCGGCGAGATGACCGCGCCCATCGTCGCCTCGGTGAGGCCGTAGCCCTCGCTGACCACCACGCCCGGGAAGCGCTCGCGCAGCGCGTTGATCATCGCGTGGTTCATCGGCGCGGCGCCCGAGCCGATCGAGCGCACCGAAGACAGGTCCGCCGTGTGGAACGACGGCGTCGCGAGCAGCGCGGCGAACAGCGCGGGCGCGCCGCCGATGCCGGTGATGCGCAGCCGTTCGGCGTCGGCGACGTACGCGGGCGGGTCGAAGCGCGAGTGGAGGACGATCGTCGTGCCGGCCATCACCGCCGCGTTCAGGCCGCCGATGATGCCCATCGCGTGGAACCACGGCGTCAGGTTGATCGCGACGCCGGTGCCCAGGCGCGTCGGCCACTCGTCCTCGCTGCCGATCTGGTCGAGGGTGATGTCGCCGTGGTCGTCGAGCGCCGGGACCGAGCCGCTGCCCCAGCACGAGTGCTGCAGGGTGTTGACCACGACGTTGCGGTGCGTGAGCCGGACGCCCTTCGATCGGCCGGTGGTGCCGCCGGTGTAGGCGAGGTGCGCGAGGTCTTCGTGGATCACCGTGCCGGCGTCCGGACGCGTCTCCGGGTGGCCGGCCTGGAACGCCTCGAACTCGAACCCGCCGTAGGGCAGGTCGCCGGTCGGCTCGACCACGACGGTCAGCCGCGCCGGGATCCGGTCGGCGACGCTCGCCAGCGCGCCCGCGACCGGCCCGAACGTCACGACGGCGGCGGCCTCGCAGTCGGTGAGCTGGAAGGCGAGGTCGTCCGGCGGGAGCAGCGGGTTGGCCGGGCTGAAGGTGGCCCCGGCCAGCAGGGTGCCGTAGTAGGCGACCGGGAAGGCGAGGCAGTTGGGCAGGTGCAGCGCGACGACGTCGCCGCGGCCGATGCCTTGCGCCCGCAGTGCGTGGGCGAAGCGGCAGGCCGCGCGGTAGGTCTCGGCGAAGGTGAGGCTGCGGCCGTCGTGGGCGAAGGCGGTCCGGTCGCCCCAGCGCGCGGCGCCCGCGGCGAGGATCGAACCGACCGGGACTTCGGGGTAGTCGAGGGAGGCGGGCAAACCGGGCGGCGTCGTCGGCGCGGTGAGCGGCATCACTCGACCTTACGAATTCTGCGGTCCACGACACAAGGACGCAGCCGCTCGGTGAACGAGCGCTAACATCGAGCAGGACTCTCCCGACGTCGTAGAGAAGGTGACCCGAAGTGACCGACGGCCTGTACCAGCTTGCCGAGGAGCACGAGGAGCTGCGGGCCGCGGTCCGGGCCCTGGCCGAGAAGGAGATCGCGCCGTACGCGGCCGAGGTCGACGAGAACGAGCGCTACCCGATCGAGGCGTACAACGCGCTGGTCAAGTCCGGGTTCAACGCCGTCCACATCGGCGAGGAGTACGACGGCCAGGGCGCGGACGCCGTCGGCGCCTGCATCGTGATCGAAGAGGTCGCGCGCGTCGACGCGTCGGCGTCGCTGATCCCGGCGGTCAACAAGCTCGGCACGCAGCCGATCATCCTGTCCGGTTCGGAGAGCGTGAAGAAGCTGGTGCTGCCCTCGATCGCGTCGGGCGAGGCTTCGGCGTCGTACGCGCTGTCGGAGCGCGAGGCCGGCTCGGACACGGCCTCGATGCGCACGCGCGCCCGCCTCGACGGCGACCACTGGGTGCTCAACGGCACCAAGTGCTGGATCACCAACGCGGGCGAGTCGTCCTGGTACACGGTGATGGCGGTGACCGACCCGGACGCGGAGAAGAAGGCCAACGGCATCTCGGCGTTCGTCGTGCACAAGGACGACCCGGGCTTCTCGGTGGGCCCGAAGGAGAAGAAGCTCGGCATCAAGGGCTCGCCGACGCGTGAGATCTACTTCGAGAACTGCACGATCCCGGAGGACCGCATCATCGGCGAGCCGGGCACGGGGTTGAAGACGGCGCTGCGGACGCTGGACCACACCCGGCCGACGATCGGTGCGCAGGCGTTGGGTATCGCCCAGGGTGCTTTGGACGCCGCGGTGGCTTACGTGAAGGACCGCCGGCAGTTCGGGAAGTCGATCGCCGAGTTCCAGGGTGTTCAGTTCATGCTGGCCGACATGGGGACCAAGATCGAGGCCGCTCGTCATTTGGTTTACGCCTCGGCGGCGGCTTCCGAGCGCGGGGACAAGCGGGCCGGGTTCATGGCTTCGGCTGCGAAGGCTTACGCGTCCGATATCGCCATGGAGGTGACCACGGATGCCGTGCAGCTGTTCGGTGGGGCCGGCTACACGCGGGACTTCCCGGTCGAGCGCATGATGCGGGACGCGAAGATCACGCAGATTTACGAGGGCACCAACCAGATTCAGAAGGTTGTTATGGCCCGGGCGCTGCTCAAGGGTTGATCTCGGAAATCGAAACGGCCTCCGGTGCGATACGCACCGGGGGCCGTTTTTGACAGACTCCGGTCATGACACTTGAGCTCATCAACCCGTCCGGCTTGCCCGTGCCCGACACCTACACGCAGGTCGTGGTGGCGACCGGGAGCAGATTGGTGTTCATCGCCGGCCAGGAGCCCGAGGACGCGGAAGGGCGCCTCGTCGGCCCTGGAGACTTTGCTGTCCAGGCCCGGCAGGTGTTCGTCAACCTCGGCCGGGCGCTGACCGCTGCCGGGGCTGCGCCTGATCAGGTCGCCCGGATCACGATCTACGTTGTCGGCTACGAGCGGGATGAGCACTTGCCGGTGATCGAAGAGGCGCGGGTTTCGCTGTTCGGGGGGCACAAGCCGGCTGACTCGCTGATCGGGGTGCATCGTTTGTCGCCCGGGTATTTGATCGAGGTTGAGGCGATTGCGGTCACCGGTAAGTGATTGAAGCCGGGCGCGGGATTTTTGCGAGAAGTTCAGGTGGCTTCGCGACCCCCTGAAACTCGCTTTGGTCTCCGCCACCCCGATGCCTGATTGTAACTACGGCCGGCGGTACCGCGTCAAGGCGGGAAAGATGCCTTGACCCGGCACCGCCGGCCGTGTTGGGGCTTTGGATCGGGGTTGCGGGGAGGTCTGGTTCTCGGGCCGGTTCCTTTTGTGCCTCGGCCCCCGGTGGGACCTCACCGGGGGCTTTGGCTTGCCGGCACCTTGTCGACACCACGTCACGTGCGGTGCCGCACGGCTTCTACCAGGTCGAACTCGGGAAGAAAATGACCCACCAGGGGGAGTGTCCGGACATGTTACCCGCGCGTTAACTCATCGGTGACGCGGATCACCATCGGTTCACAGAGAGGTGAAACGAGATGGGTGCGACTACGCGCAGGTGGCTCACGGCGGCCGTCTCCCTGGGGGCGGCTCTCCTGCTGGGGGCCGGGACCGCTCAAGCTTCCGGCAAAGAACCCACCGGGCCCGTTCAGCCCAACATTCTCACCGCCGCGGTCTACTCGCTCGGCAACCCGACCATCGCTCCTCCCGGCGCCAACGACTGGGACTGCAAACCCAGCGCCGCTCATCCCAATCCCGTCCTGCTCTCCAACGGGACCACCGCCAACGCCTACGAAAACTGGGCCAACCTCTCCTGGAAACTCGCCAACGCCGGCTACTGCGTCTTCGCCGGGAACTTCGGCGGGGCTCCCGGCTCCTTCCTGCAGACCGTCGGGCCCGTTGCCGACACCACGAAAGCGCTTGCCGCCTTCGGGGACAAGATCCTGGCGACGACCGGGGCCGCGAAGCTCGACGTTGTCGGGCACTCCCAAGGCGGGATGAACGTGCGGTACTGGATCAAGTACCTCGGCGGCGCGACCAAGATCAGCCGGCTCGTGGGGCTCTCGCCCTCCAACCACGGGACCGATCTCTTCGGCCTGCTCAGCACCCTCGAAATGATCCCCGGTGTGCCCGCCGCTCTCGGGACCGTCTGCCAAGCCTGCAACGAACAGGCCGTCGGCTCGGACTTCCTCACCCAGCTCAACTCCGGGGGCGAAACCGTCGATGGCATCCAGTACACCGTCATCCAGACCCGGTACGACGATGTCGTCACGCCCTACACCAGTGCGTTCCTCAAAGCCGGACCCAACGTCAAGAACATCCTGCTGCAGAACGTCTGCGGGCTCGACTTCACCGACCACCTCGGCATCACCTACGACCCCGTCGCCGAGGGGCTCGTCCTCAACGCGCTCGACCCGGCCCACGCCAAGACGCCTCCGTGCGTGCCCGTGCCGCCGGTGATCAGCTGAGCTTTGCCACATGAGACATAACCCACCGCCGGGGCGGATTCGCGCCCCGGCGGTGTCACTCTCGAAGCATGTACTGGCCGGTTCCGGCGTCCTGGACGCCCCACGACGAAGCCGAGCTGGTCGCCGGCTGGCGGCTGTGGCTCGAGCTGTCCGATCGCGCCTGGCCGACGGCCGCCTGGGATGGCACGCCCGCCGGTGCGGTCCTCCAGCTGCGGGAACTGCTCGCCGCCTGTGATGAGATCGAGACGGCCTATCGGGCCGCCTCCGTCGAACCTTCGCCCGGGTTCCTCAGCCTGACCCAGGGCCTCGCCGTCACCGCCGGCTCGGCCATCTCGCTCTGGTTCGACGACTTCGACCAGCTCGACGGCGAACGCGCCGCCCTGCTGCACGACGACCTCGCGCGCTTCGCCGAACAGGCCGAGGAGGTGCTGACGCTGCTCGCGGTCAACGGCGGCTGGGCACGTCTCGACGAAGTCCGGCGCCGGCCCGCTTAGGCCAGCGTCGGGTCCGTGCCGCCGCCCTCGACGAGGCGGAAGCGCGTGCCGCCCAGGTACTGCTCGAGCGGGCGGTCGAGCGTCAGGTCGGGGCCCGGCTCGAGGGTCCACGCGAGCTCGATCAGCGTGTCGACGTGCTGCCGGCGCTCGATGCGGTGGGCGACCTCCCCCTCCACCAGTGACCACGTGCCGTCCAGCTCCATCCGCAGCCGCACGGCGAGCCGGCCCGGTTTCGGCTCCGTCCAGTCGAAGCGGTGGACGCAGAAACCGGTGCTCCAGCTGGACCAGTACTGCCAGCCCGTCCCGTCGGCGCGGAAGCCGAGCTCGGTGTACTCGGGCGAGCCGGGGTACAGCTCCGACTCCGACCAGTAGCCGACCAATCGCGTGTTCACCCGGGGATCGTTCCACAGGCACAGCAAGTGATTAGGCCGGTTGGCCCAGCCGACCACGACCCGGAGTGGGTACCCGAGCAGGCATGAACCGGACATCAGACGGCGCGAACCGGGCCGAGGCGAAGGCCGAAAGAGGCGTGCACCGGACCGAGGCCGACGCCCAGCGGGGCGAGAAGAGCGACACCGCGCAGCTGCTCGGCCGGATCGGCATGGCCTGCTACGGCGTCGTGCACCTCGTCATCGCCTACCTCGCCGTCCAGGTCGCCTTCGGCGACAGTGAACAGGCCGACCAGAAGGGTGCGCTGCAGCAGATCGGCTCGACGGCGTTCGGCCAGGTCCTGCTGTGGATCGTGGCCATCGGGCTCGTCCTGTTCGGCCTCTGGCAGTTCATGATGGCCGCCACCGGCTACGAGTGGGTCAGCGGCGGGAAGCGGACGCGCAAGCGGATCGGCGCCGTCGCCCGCGGGGTCGTCGTCATCGTGCTGGGCTTCACCGCCTTCCGGATCGCCACCGGCAGCGGGGGCGGCGGCTCGAGCAGCCAGAAGCAGCAGGAGTTCACCGCCGAGCTGCTGAAGCTGCCCGCCGGGCCGGCGCTGGTGGTCATCGCCGCGGCGGCTGTCCTCGGGGTCGCCATCGCCGCCGGGGTGAAGGGCTTCAAGAAGAAGTTCCTCGAAGACCTGAACACGACCGAGCTGCCGGGCAAGACCAAGCGGTGGATCGGCGGCGTCGGCCGGGTCGGCTACCTCGCCAAGGGTGTCGTCCTCGCGATCGTCGCGATCCTCCTCGCCATCGCCGGGTTCCAGGCCGATCCGAACAAGGCCGGTGGGCTGGACAGCGCCCTCAAGACGCTCGCCGCCCAGCCCTTCGGCACCGTGCTGCTGACCGTCGTCGCGCTCGGCCTCGCCGCGTTCGGCGCGTACTGCTTCGGCGCGGCCTGGGCGCACAAGCGCTAACGCCGCGCCACCCGCGCGAGGTATTCCTTGCGGTCCAACGGGCTTTCGCCGGTCCGCGGCCGCGTCGGCGGCGGACCGGGGTACGGCCGGTAGTCGGCGAACTCGCTGAGGAAGACGCCCTCGCCCTGGCTCAGGGCGGGCAGCGCCTGCTCGAACGCGTGGACGTGCTCGGCCGGGATCGTGCCGTGCAGCGTGCACGACGACGGCCCGACGGCGGGTTCGCCGGGCACCGCGCGCAGCTGCCAGAGCTTGAGCAGCACCGCGCTGACGGCGTTCGCCGGGATCTCCAGCTCGAAGCGGTGCACCGGCTCGTGCACCCGCGTCCCCGCCTCCTGCAACGCGGCCATCAGCACCAGCGGCGTCATCTTGCGGAAGTCGCCCGCCGCGCTGAGCGGGCTGAAGAACGCCGTGTGCGTCAACGTGACGGCGACGTCGAGCACCTCCCAGCCGTACAGCCCCTGCTCGAGCGTGCTGTGGACGGTCTCCTCGATCGCCTTGTGGAACGCCGGCGGCAACGAGCCCAGCTCGACCGACAGCCCGAACGACACCCCGGGACCGGGCTCCACGCGCAGCCCGACCGTCGCGAAGAAGTACAGCCGCTGCGCGGGATCCAGTCCCTGGACCGCCTCCCCGGTACCGATCGGCTTCTCGACGTACAGCGTGCGCGTTTCTTCGAAGGTGACGTCGATGCCGGCGCCCTCGGCCAGCATCGAGCGCAGCACCTCCTTCTGCACTTCGCCGTAGAGCCGGACCGAAACGTCGTGGCCGCGGCGGCGGACGTCGATCAGCGGGTCCTCTTCGGACAGTCGCGTCAACGCCGTGAACAGCGCGGCCGCCTGCTCGGGCCGGACCGGCCGCACCACGGTTTCCAGGCTGGGTGGCGCGAACACGCCGTCGCGGGCCGTGCCGGGGGAGCCGAGCCGGTCGCCGATCCGGACCTCGCGCAACCCGCGCACGCGCGCGACGTCCCCGGCGAGCGCCGCGCCGCCGCCCGCGACCTCGACCGCCGAGACCCGGCCGGTCAGCTCGGTTTCGCCGCGATAGACGGGAATCCGCTGCCGCGGGGCGAGCGAGCCCGAGTGCAGGCGAGCGTAGGCGATCTTCTCGCCGGCGCGGCCGCGGTCGATCTTGAACACCGTCGCGGCCAGCCGGCCGGTGCCGGTGCGTTCGGTCGACGGAAGCAGTTCCGTCATCGCCGTCACCAGGTCCGCGACGCCGGCGCCGGTGATCGCCGAGCCGGTCAGGACGGGGTGGGCCAGGCCCCGCGCGACCTGGCGGGCCAGCTCGGCCCGGCACGCGGCTTCGTCGACGCGACCGTCTACATAGGACTGAAGAAAGTCGTCGTCGCCGTCGGCGAGGAATTCGGGTGACGTCGCGTCGGGCCCCGCGACCGCCCGCGGCGCCAGCTTCGCACGGATGTCGGGGAGCTGGTCGCGGGCGCCCATCCGGTCGACCTTGTTGACGAAGACCAGCGTCGGGATGCCGAGCCGGCGCAGCGTGCGCATCAGCACGCGGGTCTGGACCTGGACGCCTTCGACGGCGGACACCACGAGGACGGCGCCGTCGAGCACGCGCAGCGCGCGTTCGACCTCGGCGATGAAGTCCGAGTGGCCCGGGGTGTCGATCAGCGTGATCCGGGTGTCGCCGGCCAGGAACGAGACCACCGCGGAACGGATGGTGATGCCGCGCCGGCGTTCCAGCTCCAGGGAGTCGGTCTGGGTGTCGCCGCCGTCGACACTGCCGAGGTGGTCGATCGCGCCCGCTTCGAAGAGCAGGCGTTCGGTCAGGCTGGTCTTACCGGCGTCGACGTGCGCCAGGATGCCGATGTTCAGGGTTTTCACGATGGCGAGGAGTCCTTTGTGATGCGGGTGACAGGCCGGGCAGGACGGTCTGTCGGCGCATCGGGGTCTCCTCACGGTCGTTGACGCAGGTCAGGGCGAACGTAGCGCTCGTTCCGGCGGTCGCCAAGTGAGTTTTCGGTCCCTGTCGGTTCCCTGTCGATCACCCTCCGGAGCTTCGATCGGGCGTTCCGGGCCCCTAGCTTGGGGCTGTCAGTTGAAAATTCACCCACCGGGGAGCTGAAACCGATGTTCGGACGAGTCAAGGACGTGGCGCTGCTGCTGGGGAGGATCGGCGTCGCGGTCGTCTTCCTCGCGCACGGGCTCCAGAAGTGGAACAACGGCATCGACGGCACGGCGAAGTTCTTCGAGATGACGGGCATCCCGCTGCCCACGGTCGCCGCGGTCTTCGCGATGACGGTCGAAATCCTCGGCTCGATCGCCTTCATCGTCGGGTTCCTGATGCCGCTGGTGGGCATCGGGTACGTCGTGATCTCGGTCGGTGCGCTGCTCTCGGTGCACATCGACAACGGCCTGACCGGCCAGGGCGGCTACGAGCTCGTCCTGGTGCTGGCGCTGGCCGGGCTCGCCCTCGGCTTCAACGGCGGCCGCCTGTCGCTGGACCACCTGCTGTGGGGCCGCAGGCGGGCGCGCCGCGAAGCCGAGGTCGGCGAGCTGCAGAACGCCTAGGCCGGGAGGTCCGCCGTGGTGCGCTCGGCATCACGGCGGGCCTGCAGCTTGGCCTGGTCGGCGTTGCTGATGTGGACCAGGTGGGCGCCCGCAGCGAGCGGGACGAGCAGGCCGTCGAGGATGCCCTCCGGCGCGCTCCAGTCCCGGGTGGACAGCACCCGGTCGTCCGCGGTGAGGCCCAGTTTCGCCGCCCGCGCACGGGCTTCGGCCAGCACCTCGTCCACAGTGGACTCGAAGAGCGCGGCCGTGTCGCCGGGGATCGGGAAGAGCGGGCTGTACTGGTCGCCCGCCGTGCGGGACTCCGTCAGGTAGTCGAACGCGCCGCCGCCGGGCGGCTCGGCCAGCCCGCGGCCCATCGGGTCGAGCGTGACGACGGCCGTCGCCGCGGCGCCGGTCGGTTCCGGGTCGTCCGGCCCGACGAACGCCACCCGCGCGCCGGCGCCCTCGGTCACGACGCGCGCGCCGCACCACCACGCGCCGAGCAGCACACCGACCGTCTGCCAGTGCGCCGGCAGCTGCACGGCCACGGCGTCCCCGGGCTCGACGTCGAACTCCTCGGTCAGCCAGTTGGCCGTCTTGGCCGCCCAGTTGGCGGTCGTCGCCACGGACAGCTCGACGCGGCTGCCCAGCTGGTCGTCGTAGTGGGTGATCAACGGTCGGGCGGCCGGCAGCGGGCGCAGCAGCTCGTCGGTCAGGCTCATGCGCACAGGCTAAAGCGCGGACCACGCGCTTCGCCGGTTGACACCACCTCGCCCCGCTCAGTACGTTTGCTTTGCAAGCAAATGTAAAATGAGAGCTGGGGGACAGCCATGACCATTCTCGTCACCGGTGCGCGCGGACACGTCGGCCGCGCGGTGCTCGACGTGCTCGTCGCCGCAGGTCAGGACGTGCGAGCGTCGAGCCGTGACGCCGCCACGCTCGACGTGCCGACGGCCAAGGTGAGCGCCGACCTCGAAGATCCGTCCACACTGGACGCCGCGCTCGACGGGGTCGAGTCGGTGTTCCTGTACACACGGCCGTCGGGGATCGAGGGCTTCGTGAAGGCGGCCGAAGCGGCCGGCGTGCGGCACGTCGTGCTGCTGTCGTCGGGCGCGACGCTCGAACCGGAGTCCGCGCAGAGCCGCATCGCCGCGCTCCACCACGCCGTGGAGCGGGCGCTGATCGCGGCGCCGTTCGCGGAAACGCGGCTCAACCCGGGCGCGTTCGCGACGAACGTCCTGGGCTGGCGCGCGGACATCGCCGAGGGCGTCGTCCGCACCGCGTACCCGGACTCGCGGGTCGGCGCCATCCACGAGAAGGACATCGCCGCCGTCGCGGCGAAGATCCTCGTCGACGGCTCGCACACCGGCGAGGCGCTGCAGCTCAGCGGACCCGAGCCGATCAGCTTCCGGGAGCAGGCGGCCGTGCTCGCCGACGTCCTCGGCAAGCCGCTGCCGGTCGAGGAGCTGACGCCGGAGCAGGCCGCCGAGCGGATGGTCGCGCTCGGGTGGCCGCCCGAGGTGCCGCCGGAGATCCTGCGCGCCTGGGCGCGGACGGCGGGGGAGCCTTCGGTGGTGACGGACGTCGTGCGCGAGGTGACCGGCCACGCACCACGCACGTTCCGGCAGTGGGTGGAGGACCACCGCGGAGCTTTCACGTGAAAGCTGCGACCAGGGGGCGGAACTTTCACGTGAAAGCTCCGGTCAGTTGACGCAGGGGACTCCGTCGGAGGCTTGGCGCAGCGGTGCCGCGGCGGGGGCGGCGCCGCTGCCCGAGCCACCGCCGCCCGCGGGGAGCGCGCCGCCGGCCGCCGGGGAGCCGCCCGGGGCCGGGCGGCCGGCCAGGCCCGCCACGAACGTGCGGACCGCGTTCGGGTCGATCTCCACGATGCTCTGGCCGTCTTCGCTGCGCCCGTTCGCGGTGATCACCGGGATCGTCGCGAACGACAGGTCGCCCGATGCGATGCCCTTCGCCTGCTGCGCGAACTGCAGCAGGTCGAGCCCCGGGTCGAGGACCAGTGACCGGTGCACCGCGTCCATCAGTTTGTTCAGCGTGCCCGGGCTGGTCAGCGTGCCCGCCGAGAGCACCTGGTGCAGTGCCGAGGACAGGAACGCCTGCTGCCGCACGATCCGGTCGAGGTCGCCGCGCGGCAGGTTCTTGCGCTGCCGGACGAACGAAAGCGCTTCACCGCCGGAGACCGTCTGCTGGCCGCGGCGGAAGTTCGCGCCCGAGTCCTTGTCCTCGGTCGAGTGGTTCAGGCACACCTTGACCCCGCCGAGCGCCTCGGTGAGCAGGTAGAAGCCCAGCAGGTTGATCTCGGCGTAGTGGTCGACGCGCACCTGCGTGAGGTCCTGCACGGTCTGCACCAGCACGCGGCGGCCCTCGGTGTCCGAGTCGCGCTCGATCTTCGCCTGGTCGCGCTCGCCCTGCGCACGCAGCTGCTGCGCGAAGCGGGCCTTCGCGATGCCGTACGCCGAGTTGATCTTCGCCATGCCGCGGCCGGGGACCTCGGTCCACGTGTCCCGCGGCACGGACACCGCCGACGGCTTCGAGCCGTCCTTCGGCACCCGCAGCAGGATCACCGTGTCGGTGTTCACCGCGCCGCTGTTGGCCTCGGTCCGCAGCTCCTTCAGCACCCGCAGCGGGAGCTGGTTGCCCTGCGCGTCCGTCCGCGCGTCGCTGCCGACGAGCAGGATGTCGTCGGCGCCGTCGTCGGCGGGCGGCGGCGCGGGCTCGCCGGCCCGCGGGGTGAGCGCGTCGGTCGTCGGGACGTTCTCCTGCAGCTGGTCCTTGGTGACGTAGGCGTAGCCGCTGGCGCCGAGCGCGAGCAGCGAGACGAGCCCGACCGCGATCCGGCGCGTCGCTCGCCCGGCGCGGCGCGCCCGTGAAGGGGCCTCGGCCACCGTGGCCGTCCGCGGGAACGGCGACGGCTTCCACTCCGGATCGTCGCGCTCCGTCACCGGCGTCGCCGCCGGTTCCGCCTGGTCCTGCTCGTCTTCCATCCCCTGCTTACCTCCCCCGACCACCCTGCGTGCTCAGTCTAGTTGACGCAGGGAACGTCGCCCGCGGTGATCGGCGGCGCGGCGGGGGCGGACGAAGCCGCGGTCGACGGCGGGGCCTTCGGGGCCGACGACGTCGGCGCGCCGCCCGCGCCGGCGGCCGAGCTGCGGAAGTCCTTGCCCAGCAGGACGCGCACGTGCCCGGCGGTGACGTCGCGGTCCGGCTCGGCCTGGACCGTCGTGCCCAGCGCCTGCTTGACCAGCTCCAGCGCGGCGGAGTCGGCCGGGTTGTACCGGACGACGGTGGTGTTGCGGGTGCTCAGCTTCTGGTCGGCGGCGAGCGTGAAGCCCTTGCCCTGGAGCAGCGTGTGCGTCTGCCCGGCCAGCGACGGCGAACCGGAGCCGTCGAACAGCTCGATCGTGACGGCCTTCGCACCCGGCAGCTGCGTCGACGTCGGCTGGGCCGGGGCGTCGCCGTCCGATGTCAGCCGCGCGACTTCGGCCTGGACCGCGGCCTGGTCGACGCGCAGCACGTCGGCGCCGCCGATCACCGCGTTGCCCAGCGTCGGGATCGTGTGGAACTCGATGTTGCCGCCGGTCAGGCCGCGCATCTGCTCGGCGAACTCGGTCAGGTCCCAGCCCTGCGAGACCACGACGGACTTCTTCACGGCCGAGACGAGGTCGGCGATCTTCGTCGGGCTCGTCAGGACGTCGGACGAGATCACCTTGCGGGCCAGCCCGGAGAGGAACGCCTGCTGGCGCGCGATCCGGTCGAGGTCGTAGTTCGGCAGGCCGTAGCGCTGGCGGACGAACGCGAGCGCCTGCACGCCCTCGATCGTCTGGCGCCCGCCCGGCAGGTCCACGCCGGACTTCACCTCTTTGACCGGTCCGTTGAGGCAGACCTCGACGCCGCCGATCGACTTGGTGATCTCGTAGAAGCTCGCCAGGTTGACCTCGGCGTAGCGGTCGATCATGCCCGGCTTGCCGATGAACTTCTCGATCGTCGCGATCAGGTTCTTCCGCCCGGCGACCTTCGCTTCCTGGTCGGCCTGCTTCAGGTCGGTCATACCCTGGCGCTGCAACGTTTTGTAAGTGTCCGTGTACGCGTAGACAAAGGCGCTGTTGAGCTTGTGCTTGCCGTAGCCGCCGGTCAGCTCCACCCAGGAGTCGCGGGGGAACGAGATCGCGATCGCGTGCTTCCCGTTCTGGGGGATGTGCACGAGGATCATCGTGTCGGTGTTCAGCTCGCCGTCGGAGACGCCGGCGTGCAGCATGTCCAGCACCTCGCGGGGCAGCGGGTTGCCCTGCGCGTCGGTGCGGCTGTCCTGGCCGACCAGGAGGATGTCGATCGCGCCGTCGAGCGGCTTGGCGTGGGCCTCGGTGTCGGCGAAGACGTTCGTGGTGGTCAGGCCGGTGTTCGGGTCACCGATGAAGTGCCAGCCGTACCAGGTCAGGGCCAGGATCGCGACGGACAGCAGGGACACGACGACCTTGCCGCCGCGGCGGGCCAGGACCGCGGCGCCGTGGCTCCGTCGCGCCGGGATGGTCGGCGCAGGCCATTCGGTCACGCGCTTCCTCCCCTGTGAAACCCCGTGCTTCCCCCAGGGCACCGATGTGCCTCCACCATGACTCTACTGAGGGTGTTGTCAGGCCTCCGTAGGCTGGGGGCCGATTGCCCCGGTCGGGGGTCGAGGGAAAGGCGAAAAGATGCGGGTCCTGGTCACCGGGGGCGCCGGCTTCATCGGGTCGCACTACGTCCGGCAGGCGCTGAGCGGCGCTTACCCGGCGCTGCGCGACGCCGAGGTGGTCGTGCTGGACAAACTCACCTACGCCGGCAACGAGGCCAACCTGGCCCCGGTCGCCGCCGACCCGCGGCTGCGGTTCGTCCGCGGCGACATCTGCGACGCGCGCAAGGTCGCCGACGTCATGCGCGGGGTCGACCTGGTCGTCCACTTCGCGGCGGAGTCGCATGTGGACCGCTCGATCCTCGGTTCCGCCGACTTCGTGCTGACGAACGTGCTGGGCACGCAGAACCTGCTGCAGGCGGCCCTCGAAGCGGGCGTCTCGAAGTTCGTGCACGTGTCCACCGACGAGGTGTACGGCTCGATCGAGTCCGGATCCTGGACCGAGGACCACGTGCTGGAGCCGAACTCGCCGTATTCGGCGTCGAAGGCGTCGTCCGACCTGGTGGCGCGGTCGTTCTTCCGCACCCACGGGCTTCCGGTGTGCGTCACGCGGTGTTCCAACAACTACGGTCCGTACCAGTTCCCGGAGAAGGTCATCCCGCTGTTCGTGACGAACCTGCTCGACGGCCGGAAGGTGCCGCTGTACGGCGACGGGCTCAACGTCCGTGACTGGCTGCACGTGGACGACCACTGCCACGGCATCCAGCTGGTCGCCGACGGCGGGCGGCCGGGCGAGATCTACAACATCGGCGGCGGCACCGAGCTGACGAACCGGGTTCTGACGGAGAAGCTGCTGGCGGCGGTGGGCGCGGGCTGGGACAGCGTCGAGCCGGTCGAGGACCGCAAGGGCCACGACCGCCGGTACTCGGTGGACATCACGAAGATCGGTTCGGAGCTGGGGTACGCTCCGCGCGTGTCCTTCGAGGACGGTCTGGCCGCGACAGTGGCCTGGTACACGGACAATCGCGCGTGGTGGGAGCCCCTGGCGGAGCGGGCCGCGCTGAAGAAGTAGGGGTTTTTCGTGCCGCTGACGGTGCTGGTGCCCGGGGGTTCCGGGCAGCTCGGCCGCGACCTGGCCGCGCTGGCCGCGCCCGGTGTCGACGTCGTCGCTCCCGGTTCGGCCGAGCTGGACGTGACTTCGACGGGCCAGGTCCTGGCCGCGGTCGGCGCACTGGCCGACCGGGCCCGCGAGAACGGCTCGTCGCCGGTGGTGATCAACGCGGCGGCGTACACGGCGGTCGACCAGGCGGAGACGGACGAGGAGCGGGCGTTCGCGGTGAACGCGGACGGGCCGCGCGTGTTGGCGGCGGCGTGCGCTTCCCGTCAGGTGCCGTTGATCCACGTTTCCACGGACTACGTGTTTCCGGGGGACGCTTCTAAGCCGTATGAGCCTTCGGACGAGCTGGGGCCGCGTTCGGCTTACGGCCGGACCAAGGCGGCCGGTGAGGACGCCGTGCTCGGTTCGGGGGCTTCGTCGTGGGTCGTGCGCACGGGGTGGCTCTACGGGCATTCGGGTTCGAACTTCGTGAAGACCATGGCGCGGTTGGAGTCTTCGCGGCCGGAGTTGTCCGTTGTGGACGATCAGGTCGGGGGTCCTACGTGGACTGCCGATCTGGCGTCGGGGCTTCTCGAGCTGGCTTCGCGCGCGGCTGCCGGCGATGGGCCCGAGCGGCGGATCCTGCACTGCACGAACGGTGGTTCGGTGAGCTGGTGTGGGTTCGCCCGGGCGATCTTTTCCCAGTTGGGCGCGGATCCATCGAGGGTGAAGCCGTGCACGTCGGCGGAGTACCCGCAGGCGGCGACGCGGCCGGCCTACTCGGTGTTGTCGCCGGCGTCGTGGAAAGAGGCGTGGCTGACCCCGCTGCGGCCGTGGGAAGAAGCCCTGGCCGCTTACTTCGAGGCTGACCGCTAGCAGGTTAGTGAATCAGGCCTCTGCCTGTGCAAAAGTCCCGCTCGTGCAGTTCGATCGGCAGGCAGGATGACTCGGGTGGTATTGGTAGGCTGTCCGACATGGTGAGCAGGGCCTTGTCTGGTGGCTTCGGTACTCCTTGGGGTCCTCGAAAGGGGAGTTTTCCTTTCTTGCGGGGTGGGCACGAGAACTATCTGGCGGTGCTGCGGACCGCGCTCGAGGCGATGGCCACGCCGGTTGCCAAAGAGACGCTCATTCCTTGGGGTGGTACAGACTCTCTGATTTCAGCCTTGGAAGCCGTGAAGCAACTTGCTCCGGCGGGTCTCGTGCTGCGAAATTCCGACGGCACCGTCGAAGTCGCTGCAGAAGCTCGTCGCTGGTTGGAAACAGACGACGTTGCGGTTTTGGTTGAGATCTTTCACCGCAATCTACGGTTCGTTGGGGAATTGTTGGTCGAGGTCGATGGTGGCGGGCTGACGACTGCTGAGATCGCTGAAGTGGCACGCCTGCACTATCAACTGGATTGGGCAACGCTCGATCAGGTCAACCGGCGCACGTACTGGCTACGCGCCACAGGCGTCGTGGAACTCCTCTTCACGGGAAAAGTAGTGCTCACCGAGCGTGGTCGCGAGGTTCTCGCTCGACTAGTGGTCGTCGGACGTGACGAATTCGGGCTCATCGATGATGAGCCGGATTCGGGCGCACTCGATCAGTTGTCTCCAGTGGTGGTCGCGTTGCTCGAAGATGCCGCCCGGCGAGGCTTGGCCGGACGAGTAGCTGCAGGTATGAGTTACGTCCCCAAAGGGGGCCAATACAACACCGTAGAGTCGCTGGCCGCGCAGGTGGATGCGGCGACGCCCGCCATCGAGCGCGGTGAATTCGTGGAATTCTGTTCTCGAGAGTTCACGGCCAAGCCGAGTTCATCCACTTCCGCGCTCGACACCGTGCGCAATACTGGACTGCTCACTCAGATCGGACGGGATACTTTCGCGGCGACCGAAGCCGCCCGCGCCTGGCGCACCTCGAACACCGTCCTGGACTTGGTGGGAATCGTGCATGCCAATATTCGTTGTGTCGGCGAACTGCTCCCCCTGCTGGAAGAAAACCGGACTATCGGGGAGCTTGCGGAAATGGCACGTGTGCGGTTCGGTGGCTTGGTGCTGAAGACGCCGGTTTTGCGGAACCGCCTGCAGTTGCTCCGTGAAGCAGGGCTGGTAATGCAGCCTTCGTTCAGTTCATACCGAGCCACGTCCAAGGGACGTGTCTTCGCGTGCACACTTCCTCTTGAGGTCGAGAATTCTGCGAATGAGGAGAAGGCCAGCGAGAATACCGTTGGAACCGTGGACAGCGTCGTCCAAGATCTTATCGATGCCGCAGCCGACACTGCTCATTCCGACAACTTCGAGCGCGCACTGACGGTCGCTTTCCAGTCGATCGGGTTGGATGCGGAGCATCTCGGTGGTGCTGGACGCACCGACATCGTGATCACGGTCAGGCGAAGTCCGACCGAGCTGGTCAGGATCATCGTTGACGCTAAGGCCACCAAGAACCAGGCCATTCATGAGGGAGCCGTCGACTTTTCCACGCTGGTTGAGCATCGTGGCCAGCACCAGGCCGACCACGCTGCGTTGGTGGCGGTCGGATTCGATTCTGGGCGCGTCAAGAGCCGGGCTGCAGCCACGGGGATTGCCCTGATCACGGTGGACGAACTCGTAAGTGTGATCGAGCGTTGTCGGGTCGAGCCGCTGGCCCCTGTCGAACTCGTCAATCTGTTCATCCCGGCGATGAAAGAGAAGCTGTGGTCCGACGCCGACCGACGAGCTGAGGTCATGGCAGCCGTGATCGTGGCCGTTGAAGACGAGTCGGAGTACGTCGCGGAAACCGGCGGAAGTTTCTCGACACGGGACATCCACCGGTCGTTGAGGCGATCAGTTGATCCATCGCCGGACATGACTGAAGTCCAAGAGGCTTTGAACCTACTTGCTTCGCCGTTGATTCAAGGAATCAAAGCTGACGGTAGGAACGGGTATTTGCCAGGGTTTCCGGCCGAGTCGGTAGCAGCGCGGTTGCGCTTCCTCAGTGCAGCAGTGAACGGAGCGACAGGACCGGCTCAGTGACGGCCTGAGGCCATCCGGTAGGCGCCGACCGTCAGCTCGGCGCACGTCCGCCACGTGAAGTTCGCCGCGTGCGCGCGACGCGAAGCCGACGTTGCCACCGCGTGCGGGTCCGTCACCGCCGTTCGCAACGCCTCCGCCAACCCGTCCACGTCGCCGTACTGGACCAGGCTCGCGCAGTCGCCCGCGACTTCGCGCAACGCCGGGATGTCCGTGCACACCACCGGGACGTCCGACGCCATCGCCTCCAGGACCGGCAGCCCGAACCCCTCGTCCCGGGACGGCAGCACCAGCGCCGATGCCCCGGCCACCACCGTGCGCAGGTCCACATCGGACAGATAGCCGGTCTGCGAAGTCCGGGCCGTGCGCGGGAACGGGCCCGGGCCGGCGAACACCAGGTCCGGCAGGTCCGGCGCGGCCTCGTGCGTGCGGGTCAGCCAGTCCAGACCCTTGCGCGGCCCCGCGGCCCCGGCGAACAACAAGTACCGCGACGGCAGCCCGAGACGCGCGCGACGCTCGTCGTCGGGCGGGCGCGCCGTGAACCACGCCGGGTTGACGCCCAGCGGTGTCACCACGATCTTGTCGCGCGAGACGTCCAGGCGCTCCGCCACCGAGTCGGCCACCGCCGACGTCGGGGTGCAGATCACGTTCGCGCGGCGGGCGCCGCGGCGGACCAGTTCCGGCAGACCGCGGTCGCTCGGGGCCAGCTCCGCGGGATTGTCCAAAAAGGCCAGGTCGTGGATCGTCACCACGCCCGCCGCGCGGAACCGGCCCGGCAGCACGAAGTTCGTGCCGTGCACGACGTCCGTCGGGCCGGCGAACAGCTCCACCGGCGGGAAGTCCGAGCGCTCCCACGCCGCCCGCAGAAGCCGGGCCGCCACCGGCATCCCGCGCGCCCGGGCGCCGTACGGGAGCACGTGGCGCAGCCGGCGCCAGCCGCGCAGCGTGAACGCCACCGCGCGCGTGTCCACCTCGGGGATCGACACCAGCTCTTCGATCAGCGCCGAGGTGTACCGGCCGATGCCGGTGCGCGCGCCGAGCAGCGGGGTGCCGTCGAGGAGGACGCTCAGGGACCTAGCCACGGCGGAGCCGCTGCTTCACGAGCTTCAACGCCCGGCCGCCCGCGCGCCGCGCCAGCTCCGACGGACCGCCCGCGGCGAGGTACTCGCGGATCAGGTCGGCGTCGCGGCGCAGCATCGCGCGGCCGCGCGCCGGCGCCGTCGTCGTCAGGTCCGCCGAGCCGGGCAGCCGGTCGGCCGCCGGACGCGGGTCGCGGCAGAACTCCACCAGCGGCTTCAGCGCCTCCGGCCAGGTGTAGCGCTGCGCGACGGCGGCGATCCGCTCGACGCAGCCCGCGGCGAACTCCTCGTCGTACAAGCACTTCTCGAGCGCTTCGGCCAGCGCGGACGCGTCCTCGGCCGGGACGACGACGCCCAGCCGTTCGGCCCGCACGAGGTCGGCGAACGAGTCGCCGTCGGTGGTGACGATCGGCAGCCCGGCCCACAGGTAGTCGAGGACGCGGGTGCGGAACGCGAACGTCGTCTCGACGTGCTCGTAGTGCGTCGTGACACCGCAGTTCGCGTCCAGCAGCCAGTTCTGGCGCTCGTGGTAGGGCACCCACTGCTCGTTGAAGTAGACGTGCTTCCCGGTCAGCCCCAGCGAATCCGCGAGCCGGATCGTGCGCGTGCCGATGTCCATCTCGGCGACCTCGGGGTTCGGGTGCTTCATGCCGAGGAACACCAGCCGGACGTCGGCACGGCGGCGGCGCAGCTCGTCCATCGCGCGGATCAGCGTCAGCGGGTCGAACCAGCTGTAGACCCCGCCGGCCCACAGGATGACGTGGTCGGTGCCGCCGATGCCCAGCGACGAGCGCAGCCCGGGCCCGGTGCGCACCGGCGCCTGCGGCGACAGTCCGAAGGGGACGACCGCGAGCAGCGACTGCGTCGTCGGGTCGGCGTCGTAGAGCCGCGGGGAAAGCCGGCCGAGCGCGGCGAGGTGGCCGAGCCAGAGGTGGCGCTGCCGTTCGGACGCGCAGAGGAAGAAGTCGCCGCGCTCGATCTGGGCGTCCAGCACGCGGGTGACGCCGGCGAGGTCGGCCGCGCGCCGGTCGTCGGCGATGCCCTTGCCCTGCTCCAGCAGCTCCAGGTGCATCGGGTCGTAGAGGTCCGCGACGACGATCTTGCCGCTGTGCTCCTTCTTCAGCGACGGCGCCAGTTCGAGCACGTGCCCCTGCAGGACGACGACGTCGGCCCAGGCGACCGGCGCTTCCAGCTCGCGGTGCTTGCCCGCGCTGACGCGGAACGGCGCCGGCGGCGGCGTGGCGAGCGGGTTGGTGGTGACGAGGTGGACGTCGTGCTCGGCGGACAGCGCCAGCGCGATGTTCCAGGCGCGGATCGCCGGGCCGGCCATCCGCTCGGTGAGCGCGTCGCCGGTGATCACCAGGATCTTGCGACGCTGCCCGAACGCCTTCTCGATGCCGAACGCCTCGACGAGGATGTCGTGCGCGGCGAGGTAGCGCGGCAGCGGGTACGCGGGCTCCAAAGCCTTGCGCAGCAAGGGAAGCAGGTCGGCGTCGGTGCGGACGCGGGCGGCCTGCTCGACCGCGCGCGACTCGGCCAGCGACGGCAGCTGCTCGACGAACTGGTCGATCGCGAGCAGCCCGGCGAGCGTCGTCCGCGGGATGGCGACGTCGCCGGACTCGATCGGGCCGACACCTTTTTCGAGGTCCAGCTGCGTCGCGTCGAGTTCGCCGCGGGCGGTGGCCCGGCGCACGGCCAGGGCGAGCGCCGCGGGCAGCGCGCGGGCGAGCGTCTCGTCGGAAAGGTTCTTGTAGAGCGCGGCGAGGGCGTTGCGCTCCAGGAGGAAGGTCTCGCGGCCGGTTTCCGGCGTGTCGACGGCGGCCATCGTGCCGTGGTGGCGGTGGTAGGTCAGCGATTCGGGGACGTACCGGAGGCGCCAGCCGCGCAGGTTGAGCCGCCAGCCGAGGTCGACGTCCTCGTAGAACATGAAGAACCGCTCGTCGAAGCCGCCCAGCTCGGCGAACACCGAAGAGCGGACGAACATCGCCGAGCCGGTGCCGAACAGGACGTCCTTGGCGACCTCGTGCTCGGCGGCCGGGACGTCGGCCAGCGGCGAGCCCGCGTGACGCTTGTAGCCCATGCCGAACCAGGTCAGGCCGCCGTCGACGAAGTCGGCGCCGGTGCCCTCCCAGTCGAGGACCTTGCTGGCCACGGCGGCGACGCGGGGCTGCGCGCGCAGCTCGGCGACCGCGGCGGAGACCCAGCCGAGGGCCGGGCGGGCGTCGTTGTTGAGGAAGGCGAGGACAGTGCCCTTCGCGTGCTTCGCGCCGAGGTTGCAGCCGCCGGCGAACCCGGTGTTGCGCCCGGCCTCGACGACGTTGGCCCGCGGAACGGCTTCGCGGATGAGCGCGGCTTCGTCGGAGTCGACGGAGTTGTCCACGCAGATCAGCTCGAGCTCGGGGTAGTCGTGCTCGGCGAGCGCGCGCAGGCAGGCGATCGTGTCGTCGGCACCGCGGTAATTGACCACGATCACCGAGACGAGCGGTTGCGGTTCCCCCTGCGCCAAAGCCAGCTCCTTCGTCGGGAATTGCGCCAGCTTAAAGGCCAGCCCAAGCCTCCCAGACCGCGCCTCGGCTCAGCGCGGCCTCGCGGCCGATCTCGCGGCGGGCCGCGAGCGTCGCGGGCAGCCGCGTCACCACCTCGGCCAGCACCCGGCAGCGCAGGCCGAAGCGGAAGTTCGCCGCGGCCGGACGGCCCGGGCGCAGCGGCAGCACCGCTGTCAACACGGCGAACTTCACCAGCTGGTTCACCGCGACCGCGCGGGGCGCGCAGCGCAGCAGCATGAGCAGCCGGTTGCGCTCGTTCCAGCGGTGGAACAGCGGCGAACCCAGCTCGGTACTGACGCCGTGGGCGTGCCGGACGCGGGCCTCGGGCGCCGCGACGACGTCCCAGCCGGCCAGCCGCAGCCGCCACGCCGTGTCGGTGTCCTCGTAGTAGCAGAAGAACCCGGCCGGGACGCCGTGCACGCTCGTCAGCACGTCCGTCCGCAGCAGCGCCGCGCCGCCGCAGAAGCCGAACACCTCGGCGGCGGGCTCGGTGAGGTCGGCGCCGTGGCCGTCGGCGGTCAGCCGGACGCCGGCGGACTGCGTGCTGCCGTCACCCCGCACGAGCAACGACGTCGCCGCGCCGGCCAGGGGTGCTTTCTCCAGGGTGTCTTCGAGTGTCGCGAGCCAGTCCGGCTCGGGTTCGGCGTCGTCGTTCAGCCACGCCATCAACGGGGTTTCGACGCGTTTCGCGGCGACGGCGAGCGCGCCCGCGTACCCCGTGTTGCGCGGCAGGCGGATTACTTGCGGACGCGAAGGATGGGCCGCGAGCAGGGCGGCGGTGCCGTCGTCGGAGGCGTTGTCCACCACGAGCGTCCGATGTGGACGCGTCTGCGCGGCGAGCGCGTCGAGGCAGGCGGTGACGTGCCCGGCACCCCGCCAGGTCACGACGACCACCGTGGTGGCGGGATTCGCGGTCACGTCCCGCACAATAGCCGCGTGCCCGAACTGGTCGTGCTCGCCGAGCAGCTCCTCGCGCCCGTGCCCGGTGGCACCGGGCGCTACACGGCCGAGCTGCTGCCCGCCCTCGCGCGGACCGCGCCGAAGGGGTGGACGGTCTCCAGCGTCGTCGCGCGGCACGCCGACGTCGGCGCGGCCCGGCTGGACGGCGTCGAAGGCCCGCGGGTGCTGCGTTCGCCGCCGCGGGTGCTGGTCGGCGCCTGGCAGCTGGGGTTGCCGTGGTGGCCGGGTGGCGACGCGGTGCACGCGCCGACGCCGTTCGCGCCGCCGCGCGCGCCGGCCGGGAAGACGTTGAGCGTCACGGTGCACGACACCGTGCCGTGGACCCACCCCGAGACGCTCACCGCGCGCGGGGTCAGCTGGCACCGGTCGATGATCGCGCGGGCCGCGCGGCGGGCGTCCGGGCTGGTCGTGCCGACGCGGGCGGTCGCCGACGAGCTGGCGGTGCTGATCGACGTCGACGTCCCGGTGCGCGTGGTGCCGCACGGCGTGCGGGTCCCGGCCGGGTCGGCGCCGCTGGACCTGCCGCCGCGGTACGTGCTGGCCGTCGGGACGATCGAGCCGCGCAAGGGCATCGACGTGCTGGTCGACGCGGTCGCGGCGCTCGACGGCGTGGTGCTGGTGCTCGCCGGGCAGCCCGGCTGGGGCGGCATCGACCCGGCCGCGCTGGCGGCCGATCGCGGGCTCCCCGCGGACCGGCTGCGGGTGCTGGGGAAGGTGTCGGACGCCGAGCTGGCGACGGCGTTGCGCCAGGCCGACGTGCTGGCCGTGCCGAGCCTGGCCGAGGGGTTCGGGATGGGCCTGCTCGAAGCGATGGCGGCCGGGGTCCCGGTGGTGCACACGGACGTCCCGGCCCTGGCCGAGGTGGCGGGCGGCGCGGGGATCACGGTCCCGCGCGGCGACGCCCGGGCGTTGGCCGCGGCGTTGCGAGAGGTGCTGGGATCACCCTCCGTGGCGGCTGATCTCACACGATCGGGGAGGGCGCGCGCGCGGACGTTCACCTGGCGCCGCGCCGCGGAAGCCGTCTGGGCCATTCACACGCGTGACCGGTTTGCCAGTTCCCCACCATGACGCGGGGTCACCGCCGTACCCTGCAGGGGTGAGCGATGACCCCCGGGTGCTGATCGACGCGACCGCGGTTCCCGCGGACCGCGGCGGGGTCGGCCGGTACGTGGATTCGCTCGTCGCCGCGCTCGACGCGGACGGGGCGCGGCTCACCGTCGTGTGCCAGCCCCGGGACCTGCAGCTTTACGATCGGCTGGCGCCGCGTTCGCGCGTGGTGCCCGCGTCGCCGTCGACGACCACCCGCACCGCGCGGCTGACCTGGGAACAGGCCACCCTGCCCCGGTTGGTGCGCCGCCTCGGCGCGGACGTCGTCCACTCGCCGCACTACACGATGCCGCTGGCCACGTCGGCGGCATCGGTCGTCACGCTCCACGACGCGACCTTCTTCACCGACGCCGTGCTGCACTCGTCGGTGAAGGCGCGGTTCTTCCGGGCGTGGACGGCGACGGCGTTGCGCCGCGCGACGTTGTGCGTGGTCCCCTCGGCGGCGACGGCGGCGGAACTGGCCCGCGTGGGCCCGGTCCGGCACGCGTCCCTGGAAGTCATTCACCACGGCGTCGACAGCGAGCGCTTTCACCCACCGTCACCAGCGGAGGTCGCGGCCGCCCGTTCGGCGGTGGGCCTCGGCCGGACGCCGTACGTGGCGTTCCTGGGGGCGTTGGAGCCGCGCAAGAACGTGCCGGCGCTGATCCGCGGGTTCGCCCGGGCGGTGGCGGGCCGGCGTGACGCGCCGGCGTTGGTGCTGGCCGGGCAGCCGGGCTGGGACACGCAGGTGGAGCGGGCGCTGGACGCCGTCCCCCATCGGCTTCGCGTTATTCGGGCAGGATATCTGCCCTTCGGGACACTCGCGGGGTTCCTCGGCGGTGCCGAGCTGGTGGCTTACCCGTCGCTGGGCGAGGGGTTCGGGCTGCCGGTGCTGGAAGCGATGGCTTGCGGGGCCTGCGTGTTGACGACCCGGCGGTTGTCGCTGCCCGAGGTGGGCGGCGACGCCGTGGCTTACTGCGGGGTCGGGGCGGGGGATGTCGCCGCGGGGTTGGCGGAGCTGTTGGCGGACCCGGGTCGGCGGGCGGAGCTGGCCATGGCGGCTCAGCAGCGGGCCAAAGAGTTTTCCTGGGCTACCACCGCTGAACGGCATCGGGAGGCTTACGCCAAGGCCTGGTCACGGCACCTCCGGACCCGCTGACCACGCCCTGTGGGGTGGCGGGGTCGCCGTCTGTGACCGGTGGACAATGGCCGGGTGACTGAGCACTCCCGCTATGGCGACGATGTCGGCGTCGTGACCGTGACCTACTTCTCCGAGGACACCATCGAACGGTTCCTCGACACCCTGGAGAAGGCCACCGAGCGCGAGGTCAAGGTGGTCGTCGCGGACAACGCGTCCGTCGAAGGCGCCCTCGAGAAGGCCACCGCGCACCGGAAGAACGTTCAGCTGCTCAGCATCGGCGAGAACGTCGGCTACGGGGCCGCCGCCAACCGGGGGGCCGCCGAGCTCGAGGACCGCTACGGCTGGGTCGTCGTCGTCAACCCGGACCTCGAATGGGAGCCCGGGTCGCTCGACGCCCTGCTCGACGCCGCGAGCCGGTGGCCGCGGGGTGGGGCCTTCGGGCCGCTCATCCACGATCTCGACGGCACCGTCTACCCCTCCGCCCGCCTGCTGCCCTCCTTCGGGCGCGGCATCGGGCACGCCGTCTTCGCGAAGGTCTGGCCGGGCAACCCGTGGACCAAGCAGTACCGCCAGGAGACCGGCACCCCCGTCGAGCGCACGTCCGGCTGGCTGTCCGGCTCCTGCCAGCTGATCCGCCGGGAGGCCTTCGACTCCGTCGGGGGCTTCGACACGCGCTACTTCATGTACTTCGAGGACGTCGACCTCGGTGACCGCCTCGCGCAGGCCGGCTGGTTGAACGTCTACGCGCCCTCGGCGAGCGTCACGCACGAAGGCGGCCACTCGACGTCGCAGGCCTCGGCGAAGATGCTCAAGGCCCACCACGACAGCGCTTACCGCTACCTCGCCGACCGCCACCCGGGCCTCGCCTGGAAGCCGGTGCTCGCCGCCGTGAAGCTCGGGCTGGCCCTCCGGCTGAAGCTCGAGACCCGCTAGATCCCGTCGAGCCGGCGCGAAAGGTCGGACCTGCCGTTGTTCTGCGTTACCGTCGGCACCAGGCCGGTGTCCTCCGGGTCGGGCTCCTTCAACGGGCTCGTGATCGGCTCGGCCTGGGGACGACGGGACAGCGGGGCCGTCACCTGCGTGCCCGGTTTGTGCAGCGGTGTCGTCGGTGTCGGCGTGCTCAGCGGCGTGGTCGGCTGCGGACGGCGCGAGCCACCGGTGGCCTCCAGCCGCCGGGTCGGCGACGCGCCCGCGAGCGGGTGGTCGTTCTCCTCGATCAGCGACGCCGGCAGCTGCGTGGTCGTGTCGGGGTCCTGGCCGCGGTCGAGCCCGTCGATCTGCGCCCGGGGTATCTGCTGGGTGTTCGACGAGTCCATCGGTGACGTCGCGCTGTCGGGTGTCACGACGAACACACCGCGCGCCTGGGCTCGTGCGAGCAGGGCGTCCGCCCGATCGCGGGGGTCCATCCCCTCGGCCTCCCGACTGACCCGGGGCCCTCTGGGGAAAGGCCCGCCTGTTTCCTGTCTAGGGTAGGCCCTCCGGGCGACCTCCGTCAGGGTTTCCCGCGGCTTGTCGCTCAGCGGTGCGTGATACAAGAGGAGATTTCCGTGACGTCCGAGGTCGAGATCGACGCCGTCGTGCTGGTCGGGGGCAAGGGCACGCGCCTGCGGCCACTGACCCTTTCGGCACCGAAGCCGATGCTCCCGACAGCCGGGACGCCGTACCTGAGCCACCTGTTCTCCCGCATCCGCGAGGCCGGGATCCGGCACGTCGTGCTGGGCACGAGCTACCGTGCGGAGGTGTTCGAGGAGTACTTCGGCGACGGGAAGTCGATCGGTCTGGACCTCGAGTACGTCGTCGAGGAGGAGCCGCTCGACACGGCCGGCGCCATCCGCAACGTCTACGACAAGCTGCGCGCCGAGCACGTGATCGTCTTCAACGGCGACATCATCTCCGGCTCCGACCTCGGCGAGCAGCTGCGCGTGCACCGCGAGTCCGAGGCCGACGTCACGCTGCACCTGCAGCGGGTGCCCGACCCGAGCCGGTTCGGCTCGGTGCCGACCGACGAAACCGGCCGCGTCCAGGCGTTCCTCGAGAAGACGCCGAACCCGCCGACCGACCAGATCAACGCCGGCTGCTACGTCTTCCGCCGCCCGGTGATCGAGGCCATCCCGACCGGGCGCCGGGTGTCGGTCGAGCGCGAGACGTTCCCGCAGCTGCTGGAGCAGGGCGCGCACATCCACGGCTTCGTCGACGAGTCCTACTGGCTGGACGTCGGCACGCCGGAAGCGTTCGTGCGCGGCTCGGCGGACCTGGTGCGCGGTGTCGCGCCGACGTCGGCGCTGCCCGGGCGGCCCGGCGACTTCCTGGTGCTCGACGGCGCTTCCGTCGCCGAAGACGCCCACCTGTGCGGTGGTTCGACCATCGGCGGCGGCGCGGTCGTCGGCTCCGGCGCGAAGATCGACGGCTCGGTGCTGTTCGACGGCGCGGCCGTCTCCGAAGGCGCGATCGTCGAGCGTTCGGTGCTCGGGCACGGCGCGCGCGTCGGCGCCGGCGCGGTGCTGCGCGGCGTCGTGCTGGGCGACGGCGTGTCCGTCGGCGCCGGCTGCGAACTCCTGGACGGCGCCCGGATCTGGCCCGACACCGTGCTGCCCGACGGTTCCGTCCGCTTCTCGAGCGACGCGTAGCCGATGTTCTGGCGACCCGCGTTCGAAGTCGACTTGGGCAGTGTCCTGAGTCCGCTGAAGCGCGGGCGCGGGTCGCTCAACATCCTCACCGACGAGCGCGGGATCACGTGGCTCGCGTCGAACACGCCCGACGGTCCGGGCACGCTGGCGTTGCGCCGCCTCGCCGACGGCCGGATCGAGGCGGCGGCCTGGGGCGACGGCGCGGACCGGCTGCTCACCGGCGTCCCGGCGCTGCTGGGAGCGGACGACGACGACGCGGAGTTCGTCGCGCACCACGACGTCGTCGCGCGCGCCCGGCGGGAGAACCCGGGGCTGCGGCTCGGCTCGACGGGTGTCGTGTGGGACTGGCTGGTGCTGGCCGTGCTGGAGCAGAAGGTGACCGGCAAGGAGGCGATCCGGTCGTGGGCCGAGCTGTGCCGCCGGTTCGGCGCGCCGGCCCCGGGACCGGCGCCTGAGCGGCTGCGGGTGCCGCCGACGCCGGTGGCGCTGCGGTCGTTGCCGGACTGGCACTGGCACCGCGCGGGCGTCGACATCAAGCGACGCACGGCATTGCTGAACGCGGCGCGCGTCGCGCACCACCTGGAGCGGGCGGTCGAGCTGCGCGGGCTGGCGGGGCGGCACCTGCTGCGGAACGTCCCGGGCATCGGCGTGTGGACGGCGGCGGAGATCGCCCAGCGCGCCTGGGGCGACCCGGACGCGGTCAGCTTCGGCGACTACAACATCCCGTCGATGGTCGGGAACGCCGTGCTGGGCACGAAACTCGACGACGCGGGGATGGCGGAGGTCCTGGCGCCGTACGCCCCGCAGCGGCAGCGGGCGGTGCGGTACCTGGAAGCGGCGGGCCACCGGCGGCCGCGGTTCGGACCCCGGATCGAGCTGCGCGACTACCGCGCGATGTGACTCCGGCCGTGAGCCGTGAATGGCACATCGAGGGACCAAGTGTCCGTGAATGTGCCATTCACGGACTTCGTCACTGCTGCGGGGGGTAGCCGCCCTGCTGGGGCGGGTACGGCGGCTGCTGGCCCGGATAGCCCTGCTGCGGCGGGTATCCCGGCGGCTGCTGACCGGGGTAACCCTGCTGCGGGTAGCCCTGCGGCGGGTAGCCCGGCTGCTGGCCCGGGTAGCCCTGCTGGGGCGGGTAGCCCGGGTACTGCTGCGGCGGGTACGGCGGCTGCTTCGGCTTGTTCATGTTGATGATCAGCAGCACCGCTCCGGTGAGGCCCCCGAGCACCACCACGATGATCAGCAGCATCAGCACGCTCACGATCAGTTCTTCCCCTCGTCGAGTGCGGCCCGGGCGATCGCGAGTGCTTCCGCGTCGTCCAAACCCAGTTTGCGGGTCAGCGCAGCGTATTCCGCCGCCGCCTGCTGGGCGCGGCGGCGGCTCTGGTCGCCCGCCGCCGCGACGAAGCTGCCCGCCCGGCCGCGCGTCTCGATCAGCCCGGCTTCCTCCAGCTCGCGGTACGCGCGGGCCACCGTGTTCGGCGCGATGCCCAGGTCGGCCGCCAGGGCGCGGACGGTGGGCAGCTTCGTGCCGACCGGCAGGCTCCGGTCGTTGATCCGCGTCGCGAACCCGGACCGCACCTGTTCGAACGGCGGGACCGGCGAAGCGCTGTCGAAGGGGATGATCACCAGCTCTGCGGACCCGCTCCCGGGCCCGGTGGCCGCTGCCCGTACGGCCCCTGCGGAACCGGTTGCGACGGCGGGAAGCTCGGCTGCTGCGGCACCGGCTGCGACGGCGGGAAGCCGGCCTGCGGCCCCGGCGCGAACCCCTGCGGCGGGTACGCCTGCTGCTGGAACCCCTGCTGCGGCGGAAAACCCTGCTGCGGGAACCCTTGCTGCGGCGGGAAGTTCTGCCGCGGCGGGAACTGCCCGCCGTTCTTCATCGCCTCTTCGCGGCGCATCTTCGACACCCGCACCGCGACGACGACCACGAACACGATGATCGCCAGGATCAGCAGGCCGACGACGATGTAGCCGAACACACCGTCGCCGCCGCCCCCTCCCGAGTGGTAGTGCACGCGCTGCGGAAACTGCGTAGCCATGTGGTCCCTCCCTGTCCACACCCCAGGCTAGTGCCCGGTACCGACAGGAACGGCCGCTTTCACCAGATCGGCGAGATCTTCCGACCCCGCCGGCAGCGCGTCCGCCGGCCACCACCGCAGGTCGTCGGACTCGTCGCTGCGCACCGGCGACGCACCTTCCGGCGCGTGCACCGCGAACCGGACGTCGAAGTGCCGCGTCGGCACGCCGAGCGAGCACGTGATCGGGTGGACGTCGAGGTGCACCGGCTGCGGGTCGATCCGCAGCCCGGCCATGCCGGACTCTTCGGTCGCCTCCCGCAGCGCCGCATCGGCCAGCGACGCGTCCTCGGGCTCGCAGTGCCCGCCCAGTTGCAGCCACCGGCCGACGCGCGGGTGCAGCGTCAGCAGCACCCGCGTCCCGGTGTGGTCCAGGACCACCGCCGACGCCGTGAGGTGCCCGGCCGCGCACGACCGCTGACACGAGTCCTCGCGCGCCGCCAGGAACCCGAGGAACGCCTGGCGCAGGGACTCCTGGGAAGCGAGAGCAGGCCGCCACGAACCCAGCGTCGCGACGGCTTCCGCGTGCAGGCTCACAGCTCCAGAAGCCCCTCTCCGGGCGTGATCGGCCCCCGCGGGCCGGGATCAGCCGCCGGGACGCCGATCGCGACCGAACCCAGCGGCTGCCAGCGCTCGTCGAGGCCCAGGACGTCCCGGACGATGTCGGCGGCGAAGATCGTCGACCCGATCCAGCACGAGCCGAGCCCCTCGGCCGCCAGCGACACGAGCAGGCCCTGCACCGCGGCGCCGCCCGCGACGGTGAACATCGTCTTCTCGCAGTCGTTGCGGCGCTCGTCGCGGTAGGTGTGCGCGCCGTCCGGGACCAGGAACGGGATGACGACTTCCGGGGCGCGGTAAAGGATGTCGCCGCGGCTGAGCCGCTTCGCGATCTGGTCCTGGGTGAACTCGTCGCGTTCGAGATCGGCCCGCCAGGACTCGCGCATCGCGTCGAGCAGCTTGTGGCGCAGCCCGGCGTCGCGCAGCCAGACGAACCGCACCGGGTGCGTGTGGTGCGGCGCGGGCGCGGTCAGCGCGGACGCCACCGCCCGGCGCATCGCGGCCGGGTCGACGGGCTCGTCCGCGAACTGCCGCACCGACCGCCGCGACGGCACGGCCGCCCGCCGGCCCTGCGCGATCGCTTCGTTCGTGCCCAGCCGGAAGAGGTCCTCCTCCAGCGGCCGGACGAGGTTCCGCGCGGTCGAGCCGTCGTCGAAGAGGTCGAGCCCGCGCACGACCGCGACCGGCGTGCCGCCGAGCTTGCCCTTGACCAGGTCGGCGGCCGCGGCCAGTTCGTCGGCGACGGCGACCTCGGTGACGGCCAGCTCGTTGCCCTGCCCGTCCACCTCGCCGCGGTAGGCGTGCAGCACGCGCAGGCCGGACGAGCCGATCGCGGCGTCGGTCTGCCCGACCCGCCACGCGCGGCCCATCGTGTCCGTGACGACCACGGCGACCTCGACGCCGAGCCGCTCGCGCAGCCCGTTGCGCAGCGCCAGCGCGGACGCGTCCGGGTCGGCCGGCAGCAGCGCGACTTCGTCGCCCTCGACGTTCGACGCGTCGATGCCCGACGCCGCCTGCACGATCCCCAGGTGGTTCTGGGTGATCACCGTGCGCGCGATCCGCGCGACCACCCGGATGGCCTCGCGGTCGACGAGCTTCCGGCGTTCGGCGTCGCGGACTTCGGGATCCTTGGGCACCTTGACGAGCCGGCCCTCGGCCTTCGAGACGATCTTGCTGGTCACGACCAGGACGTCACCCGAGCGCAGCCACGGCGCGGCCTTGACGATCGCGCCGGTCAGGTCGTCGCCGGGGCGGAACTCCGGCAGCCCGGTGACGGGCAGGATCTCCAGCTTGGGGGAAGCGTGGTCAGGCAACGGGGGCTCCCGCGAGGTCGAGGGCGGCGCGGGCCATCGCCGCGGTCGCGTCCACATCGGACATCAGCAGCGGGACGTCGCGGACGGTCACGCCCGGCACGTCCGCCGTCTCGCCTTCGGCGATCAGCCAGCCGTCGAGCACCCCGCCGTCCTTGCGCGAGCCGTAGTGCCGGCCCACCGCCTCCGCCGACGTCTCGACGCCGATCGCGGTCAGGCACGCGTCGGCCATCCCGCGCAGCGCCTTGCCGCCGATGATCGGCGACACCCCGACGACGCCCGCGGACGTCTTGCGCAGCGCGTCCCGGATCCCCGGCACGCCCAGTGTGGTGCCGATCGACACCACCGGGTTCGACGGCGCGAACAGCACCGCGTCGGCGTCCTTGATGGCGTCGAGCACGCCCGGCGCGGGCTTGGCCTCGTCGTTGCCGACCGCGACGATCGAATGGGCCTTCGGCTCGGCGCGGTAGCGCACCCACCACTCCTGGAAGTGCACGGCCTTCTGCTGGCCGTCCTGCTCCGGGTCGTCGATCACGACGTGCGTCTCGACGCGGTCGTCCGACATCGGCAGCAGCCGGACGCCGGGCTGCCAGCGGTCGCACATGGCCTCGGTCACCGCCGAAAGCGGGTAGCCCGCGCGCAGCATCCGCGATCGGATGAGGTGGGTGGCGATGTCCTTGTCGCCGAGGCCGAACCACGTCGGCTCGGCGCCGTAGGCCGCCAGCTCCTCCTTGACGACCCAGGTCTCGCCCGAGTGCCCCCAGCCGCGTTCTTTGTCGATCCCGCCGCCGAGCGTGTACATGCAGGTGTCCAGGTCCGGACAGATCCGCAGCCCGTGCATCCAGACGTCGTCGCCGGTGTTGACCAGCGCCGTCACCTCGTGCTCCGACTCGCTCGCGCCTTCGGGGGACATGCCCAGCGCCGACTTCAAACCCAGCAGGAAGCGGGCCCCGCCCACTCCGCCGACCATCACCACGATCTTCACGACGTCGAATCCTCGCACGAGCCGGGTTCAGGAACCCAGTACCGGTATCTGTGGTGCGGGGCGTAGCCGAGCCCCGCGTAGAGCGCGAGCGCGCCCGCGTTCCCCTCCGCCACCTGCAACACCGCGTGGTCGGCCCCGTGTTCCGCGCCCCACGTGTGCAGGGCGCCCATCAGGGTTTTCGCGAGCCCGCGGCGGCGGAAGGCGGGGTCGACCTCCAGGCGCCCGACGTGCAGCCAGCCGTCGACCAAGGCCCCGCGGACAACCCCGGCCACGACACCGTCGAGCGTCGCGACGCCGTAGCCGACCTTCCCGCCGGTCAGGACGCTGCGTGCAGCCGGGATGTCCTCGCCGGGCCCCAACGTGAGTTCCCACCAGTCGGCCGTCGGCTCATCCGCCACTTTCACGTGAAAGTGGCGGTTGTCCACACCCGGGGGCGGAGCTTTCACGTGAAAGCTGAGGTTGTCCACAGTGAGGACGGTGACCTCGTGGCCGCGGTGGTGGCGGGTCGCCTGGAACCAGCCCTCGGCGACGACCGCGCGCTCGTTGGGGCTATCGCGGATCACCTGCACCATCGGCTGGATCCCCCGATCGTGGGCGAAGTCACACACCGCGCGCAGGGCGTCCGGGATCGGCCGGCCGGGGTCGCCGACCGCGAGAGCGCTGTTCGCGCGGCCGGTGAAGCCCCCTGCCCAGCGCAGCCGCCAGTCTTTCAGGGGTTCCTCGACCAGGGGCGGCCATGCTCTGCTGCAGACGACTTCGAGCGCTTCACGTGCGTTCACGACTAGATTGTGACCGAGACAGTGACAGGCGTGGAGCGGATTTCCCCCGAGGAGGAGGTGGGCCGTGGGCATCCAGCGCAAGGACGAGCGGCACAACGAGAAGCTCGTCGACGAGATCTCCGAGGGGTTCAACCGAGCTGTGGGGGAGAAGAAGGAAGAAGACGAGGCGCCCAAGCCGCGCTTCGTCATCACCGGTGACGCCCGGGCGACCCCGCCCCCGCGCCGCCGGCCGAGGTGAGCACCCGCCATACCCCGGGTATGGCTAAGGCTTGCCTCACCAACCGAACGGGTGGCCGAACCGCGTAGTGTCGGCCACGACTGGCTGTTTGCAGAGAAAAGCAGGAGTGCGCAGTGACCTACGTGATCGCCGAGCCCTGCGTCGACGTGCTCGACAAGGCGTGTATCGACGAGTGCCCCGTGGACTGCATCTACGAGGGCGAGCGGATGCTGTACATCCACCCGGACGAGTGCGTCGACTGCGGCGCCTGCGAGCCGGTCTGCCCGGTCGAGGCGATCTACTACGAGGACGACGTCCCGGACAACTGGTCGGACTACACCAAGGCCAACGTCGACTTCTTCGACGAGCTGGGCTCGCCCGGCGGCGCCTCCAAGGTGGGCAAGACCGCGCACGACCCGGGGTTCATCAAGGCCCTGCCCCCGCAGGGCGAATGAGCCCGGTCGCGCTGCCCGACTTCCCCTGGGATTCGCTCGCCGCGGTCAAGGCCAAGGCGCAGGCGCATCCCGGCGGGGTGGTCGACCTTTCCATCGGCACGCCGGTCGACCCGGTCCCGGCCGGCATCCGCGACGCGCTCGCGTCGGTGTCGGAGATCCCGGGCTACCCGACGACCCACGGCATCCCGGCCCTGCGCGCGGCGGCCATCGCCGCCCTGGGCCGCCGGCACGGTGTCACCGGCATCGAGCCGGACGCGGTGCTGCCGACGATCGGGTCGAAGGAGGCCGTGGCCTGGCTGCCGCGCCTGCTCGGCTTCGGCCCCGGCGACCTGGTCGTCATCCCGGAGCTGGCCTACCCGACGTACGAGGTCGGCGCGCTCCTGGCGGGCGCGTCGATCCTGCGCGCGGACAGCACGGTCGCGATCGGCCCGCAGAGGCCGGCGATGATCTGGATCAACTCGCCGTCCAACCCGACCGGCAAGGTGCTCCCGGTGGAGCACCTGCGCAAGGTCGTCGAGTGGGCGCGCGAACGCGACGTCGTCGTGGTGTCCGACGAGTGCTACCTGGCCCTGGGCTGGGACGCCGAACCGCTGTCGGTCCTGCACCCGGACGTCTGCGACGGCCGCACGGACGGCCTGATCGCCGTGCACTCGCTGTCCAAGTCGGCGAACCTGGCCAGCTACCGCGCCGGGTTCCTGACCGGTGACCCGCGGCTGATCAGGCAGTTGCTCGACATCCGCAAGCACGCGGGCATGATCGTGCCGCGCCCGGTCCAGGAGGCGATGGTCGCCGCCCTGACCGACGACGAGGCCCTGGCCGCCCAGCGCGAGCGCTACGCCCGGCGCCGGCTTTCGCTGCGGAAGGCGTTGCTGGACAACGGCTTCCGCGTCGACCACTCCGAGGCGGGGCTCTACCTGTGGGCCACGCGCGACGAGGACGCCGCGGCGACGGTCGAGTGGCTGGCCGACCGCGGGATCCTGGTGGCGCCGGGCACGTTCTACGGACCCCGGGGCGGCAAGCACGTCCGGGTCGCGCTGACCGCGACCGACGAGCGCGTCGACGCCGCCGTGGAACGCCTGACTCAGTAGTCCCGGCCGGTGAAACCGCGGTAGACGAACCGGGTGAGCGCCTCGATCGCCTCGTCGTCGGTCGGCGGCGTCCACCCGGCCGGCACCGGGTCGAGCAGCCACATCTGCGCGAAGCTGTCGACCAGCTGGTACATCATCGAGATCGACAGCTCCGTGCTCGCCGGCAGCCGCATCCCGGCCGCCGTCACGTGCGCCAAGTGGCCGTTGAGGTCCGCCGACTGGGTCGCCCCGAAGCTCGCCAGCGTCCGGGCGAAGGCGTCGTTGACCATCGCCGCCTGGTGCAGCGCCTGCATCGTCGACGCGTGCTCCTTATAGAAGTCCCAGTACTGGGCCACGTGCCAGCGCACCGCCGCCGGGTCGCTGAAGTCGGACAGGTGACTCTCGGACAGCGCGCTTTCGTCGCCGGACGCCGCGATGTCGCCCAGTAGCGCCTCGAGCAGCTCTTCCTTACTCGCGAAGTGGTTGTAAAACGACCCCGCGGCCCGGCCCGCCTCGGCGGTGATGTCCGTGATCTTGGTGTTCAGGTAGCCCTTGCGCGCGAACACGCGCCGGGCGGCCGCCTTCAGCGCGGCCTCGGTCTCCGCGGCCATCTCCTTGCGGTTCACCGGCACCTCCTTGACGCGGGACGCTAGCAGTGTCATTCTGAATCCAGATTCACTGAATGATAATTCACTGGGAGGCCGACATGGACACACAGGTGCTGATCGCGGGGGCGGGACCGACCGGGCTGACCCTGGCCATCGAGCTGGCGCGGCGCGACGTCGCCGTGCGGATCATCGACAAGGCCGAGACGTTCTTCGTCGGCTCGCGCGGCGACGGGCTCCAGCCGCGGACCCTGGAGGTCTTCGAGGACCTCGGTGTGCTCGACGAGGTGCTGGCGCGGGGAGCCGCGCCGGTGCCGATGCGGATCCACGTCGGCGGCGAGGTCGTCGACGAGCGGATGATGTTCGACCTGGTCGAGCCGACGCCGGAGAAGCCGTACCCGACCGGCTGGTTCCTCGGCCAGTCGCAGACCGAGGGGATCCTGCGCGACCGGCTGGCCGAGTTCGGCGTCCACGTCGAACCGGCGACCGCGCTGGCCGGCTTCGAGCAGGACGCCGACGGCGTCACGGCCACGCTGAGCACCGGCGAGACCGTCCGGGCCGCGTACCTGGTCGGCGCCGACGGCGGCAAGAGCTTCGTGCGCAAGGCGCTGGGGATCGCGTTCGAGGGCACCACCGACGAGTCGATCCGGATGCTGCTCGGCGACGTCCACGCCGAAGGCCTCGACCGCGGCTACGGCCACTGGTTCGGCGACGCGGAGAACCCGATGCGCGGCATGATGTTCAGCCCGCTGCCGGGCACGCCGTGGTTCCAGTTCGGCTCGCCGCTGGGCGACGGCGACCTCGACGCCGAGACGGCGCTGCCGGCGATCCAGGCCCGGCTCGACGCGCTGAGCGGCGGCGGGATCACGCTGTCGGACCTGGCGTGGTCGACGGTGTGGCGGCCGAACGTCCGGCTGGCCGCGCGGTTCCGCGCCGGCCGGGTGTTCCTGGCGGGCGACTCGGCGCACGTCCACCCGCCGACCGGCGGCCAGGGCCTGAACACCGGCGTCCAGGACGCGTACAACCTGGGCTGGAAGCTCGCGGACGGGTCACCCGAGCTGCTCGACAGCTACGAGGTGGAGCGCCGCACGGTGGCGGCGCGGGTGCTGGGGGTCTCGACCGGGCTGATGCAGAAGTACGTCGACGGCGACGAAGACGCGCACCACCGCGGCGAGGAGACGCAGCAGCTGGACATCAGCTACCGCGGCGGCCCGCTGTCCCCTCCGGGTGACGGCGCGCTGCGGCCCGGCGACCGCGCGCCGGACTCGCCGTTGGTTTCTTTCGACGGCACCCGGGTCCGGCTGTTCGAGCTGTTCCGCGGCCCGCACGCGACGCGGCTGGTCTTCGGCGACGGGCCTGCCGAGGGGGTCCGGATCCTGCCGGCGGGGAGTGTCGCGGAGCCGGGCGCGCTGGTGGACGAGGGTGGGTACGCGTACGCGGCTTACGACGTCAAGCCGGGTGCCGAGGTGCTGGTCCGGCCGGACGGGTACGTCTGGTCGGTGGCCTGATCACGACATGCCGGTGTGCGTGGAGTTGTCGTAGGTCCCGTTCGGCTTGGCGCGGTAGGGGTAGCGGCCGGCCTTCCGCCCCCGCCGCACCCGGCGGCCGGCGAGGACGCCGATGGTGAGGATGACCAGGACGAGCAGGATCACTCCGCCGATGGCCAGGGTCAGCGCGGTCTCCATCGGCCGAGTCTGGGGTCCGCGGCGCCGGGTCGGGGACGGCCGAAATGCCATGAACGACTCGTTCAGCGCGTCGGGCGTCATGAACGACTCGTTCATGACGTCGGGGCGGGCCCGGGCGTCTCGTAGGCCGCGGGCGGGGCGGGTCAGGCGTGCAGGGCTTTCGCGGCCTTGTCGACCTTGGCCCACGCCTTGCCCCAAGCCGCGCGGGCCTCGGCTCGGCGGCCCAGCTCGCGCTCGGCTATCCGGCCCGCCACGAACCCCAGCTCGCCGTCCGCCGTCGCCAGGACCGTGCGCATCCGCTCGGCCGCGATGACCGCGTCCTGGTGGTCGCCCAGCACCGTCTGGAAGTCCTTCGTCGCCTGGATCAGCTTCTTGATCCGCTTCGCGCGCTTCTTCTTCGCCGACGTCTGGGCCAGCTCGGCCGCGTACCGCAGCTTCTTGCCGTGGATGCGCAGCGCGTGCAGGTCGTCGTCCGGCGGGTCGGCCGGCAGCGCGCGGACCGCCTTGGCCAGCTTGCGGTGCGGCTTCGCCAGCCCGGTCACCAGGTCGTGCGGCTCGCCGGGCGCGTCGCCGGACGTCCGGGTCAGCAGGCTGACCTCCCGCAGCAACGTCGAGTACCGCGCGCTCGACAGCGCCCGCGTCAGGCGCCGCTTCGCCGTCGCGCGCTCGGTGACGAAGCGGGACACCAGGCGGCGGCCGGCCTGCTGGTCGCGGACCTCGAAGTCGGCGATGACCTCGCGCAGGTGCCCGATCAGCACGTCGTGGTCGCGCACCTCACCGAGCGACTGCCCGAGCCAGCCCAGCTCCGCGCGCACCGGCTCGGCGCCGTCCCCGACCAGCCGGCCCGACAGCTTCAGCACGCTGCGCATCCGCCGCAGCGCGACGCGCATCTGGTGCAGGTCCTCGGGGTCGGCGCCGGAGCGCGTCCCGGCTTCGTGCGCGAGCAGGGCGCGGATCTCCCGGTCGAGCTTGGCGCGCACGTGGTGGTCCGCCGGATCGGCCGGGCCCACCTCGACCGGGAGCTCCGGCAGGCCCAGCTCCACCGGGGTGCGAGGCAACGATTCGGCGGTCACCTCATGAATACTAAGTGAACAACCGGTCTCAGTCGTTCGCGTGCAGCATCGAGTTCAGCTCGACACCGGAGCCGGTCCGCGGCACGACCTCGACCGCGCCGGTCGCCGAGTTGCGGCGGAAAACCGCGCCCGAAATGCCGTTGAGCTCGCGGGCCTTGACGACCTTGCCCTCGACGACGACCTTCGTCCCCGCCGTGACGTACAGGCCGGCCTCGACGACCGTGTCGTCGCCCAGCGAGATCCCGACGCCGCCGTTCGCGCCGATCAGGCAGCGCTCGCCCAGCGAGATCGTCTCCTTGCCGCCACCCGAGAGCGTGCCCATGATCGACGCGCCGCCGCCGACGTCCGAGCCGTCGCCGACGACCACGCCGGCCGAGATCCGGCCCTCGACCATCGACGCGCCGAGCGTGCCGGCGTTGAAGTTGACGAAACCCTCGTGCATCACGGTCGTGCCGGACGCCAGGTGCGCGCCGAGCCGGACGCGGTCCGCGTCGCCGATCCGGACCCCGGCCGGCATGACGTAGTCGACCATCCGGGGGAACTTGTCGACGCTGTAGACGGTCACCGCGCCACGCGAGCGCAGCCGCAGGCGGGTCGTCTCGAAGCCCTCGACCGGGCACGGGCCGTGGTTGGTCCACACGACGTTGGCCAGCAGGCCGAACATGCCGTCGAGGTTCTGGCCGTGCGGGCGGACCAGGCGGTGCGAGAGCAGGTGCAGCCGCAGGTACATGTCGTGGGTGTCCGCGGGCGCGTCGGCGAGCTTGCCGATCGTGGTGCGGACGGCGACGACCTCGACCCCGCGGTCGGTGTCCGGGCCGAGCAGCGCCGCGGCGGCTTCGCCCAGCAGCTCGGTGGCCTCGTCCGCGCTCAGGCGCTCGGTGCCGGGGGTGCCGGCTTCGACGAGCTTGGGGTGCGGGAACCAGGTGTCCAGGACGGTCCCGTCGGTCGCGACGGTGGCCAGCCCGACGCCGCTGGCGCCGGTCGTTTCGGGGTTCGGGCTCTGCTCGCTCACGCCCGACACGGTAGTCGAGTGACGCGGATCAACCACTCGTGGGCTGAGCCGCCACCTGCTTCTTCAGGTCGGTCAGCGCACCGGCGATGTCGACGAGCGCCTGGGTGCACGGGCCACCCGGATCGGGCACGGTCGTGCAGCCGGCGGCCCGGAAGGCCTTCACGGCGGTGTCGAGCTTGTCCGCTTCGGCGACCAGCTGCGGGTCGCGGTCGTTCGCGCGCTTGCGGGCCGTGCCGGGGACGTTGCCGACCTCCGTGACGTACTTCTCACAGCCCTTCGGCAGCTGCGTGCGCGGGCTCGCGAAGCACTGGTCGACGGTCAGCGCGTCGAGCTTCGTCGGGAGCGCGTCCGGACCCGGCTCGCCGCCCTGCTTGGGCGTCGGGCCGGCTTCGTTGCCGCAGCCGGACAGGACCAGGACCAGCACCGCGCCGCCCGCGGCGACTCCGAACCTACGCACCCGCCCACGGTAGCGTGCCGGGCATGAGCCTCGACCTGCACGCCGACCCCGTCGACCTGACCGCCGCGCTCGTGGACACCTTCAGCGTGTCGGGCGCGGAGGCCGAAATCGCGGCGGCCGTGCAGAAAGCGCTTCAGGAGCAGGCATCCCACCTCGAGGTCGTCCGCAACGGCGACGCCGTCCTCGCGCGCACGAACCTCGGCCGCCCGTCGCGGGTCGTGCTCGCCGGGCACCTGGACACCGTGCCGGAGAACGGCAACCTGCCTTCGCGGCGGGAAGGCAGCGGCGACGACGAGATCCTGCACGGCCTGGGCACGGTCGACATGAAGGGCGGCGACGCCGTCTTCCTGCACCTCGCGGCGACGCTGCCGTCGCCCCGGCACGACGTCACGTTCATCTTCTACGACAACGAAGAAGTCGAAGCGGTCAAGAACGGCCTCGGCCGCATCGAGCGCGAGCTGCCGGAGTGGCTGGCGGGCGACCTGGCGATCGTGGGCGAGCCGTCGAACGGCGTGATCGAGGCCGGCTGCCAGGGCACCATGCGCGTCGAGCTGCGGCTCTCCGGGAGGCGGGCCCACACCGCGCGGGCGTGGATGGGGGAGAACGCGATCCACGCGCTGGCCGAGCCCCTGCGGCGGCTGGCGGAGTACGCGCCGCGGATCGTCGACATCGACGGGCTGACCTACCGCGAGGGCCTGCAGGCGACGAAGATCGGCGGCGGGGTCGCGGGCAACGTGGTCCCGGATTCGGCGGTGCTGACGGTCAACTTCCGCTTCGCGCCCGACCGCACCCCGGAGGCGGCGGAGCGGCACGTGCGCGAGGTGTTCGACGGGTACGAACTGTCCGTTGTGGACATGTCCCCGGGGGCACTGCCGGGGCTGTCGGCCCCGGCGGCGGCCGAGCTGGTGACGGCGGCGGGCGGCCGCGCGGCGGCCAAGCTGGGCTGGACGGACGTGGCCCGCTTCGCGGCGTTGGGCATGCCGGCGGTGAACTTCGGCCCGGGCAACCCGACCTTGGCGCACACGAAGCAGGAGAACGTCCGGACCGCGGAGATCCGGCAGGTCGCCGAGGTCCTGCGCAAGTTCCTGTCCTGAGTGGTCCTCGTCACACCCGCGGGCGCTGAGCTGCGGTGACGCTCCGGCACCGGTCGTCACCGCAACTTTTCCGGGTTCCCGGCCGTATCCCCTGGTGAAGCCGCACCCTGGAGGAGCCATGCCCGAAACCGCTGGACGGGCCGCGGCCGTCGCCGTGCTCGCGCTGGCGGTGGCCGGGGCGCTCACCGCCTGTGAACAGCAGCCCGTCGCCGCGCCCGCGGCCGGGCCGGTCGTCATGGCCATCGGGGAGGCCACCTCCGTTCCGCCGCCGCCCGCGGAAGCCGCGCCCGTCACCCAGGCCGCGCCCGTCGAGGTCGCCATCACCTTCCCGCGCACCGGCTCGGGCCAGTGGATGTTCACCCCCGGCAGTGACGAGGTGGCCGGCAAGTCCGGCAAGCTCATGCGGTACCGGATCGCCCTGGAGACCGACATCGACGGCGTCGGCCCCGCCACCTTCGCCAAGGCCATCCGCGGCATCCTCGGCGACCCGCGCGGCTGGACCGGCGGCGGCGAGTGGCGGCTGCAGCAGGTCGGCCCGGGCGACGACGCCGACTTCACCATCTACCTGGCCACCCCCGCCAGCCGCGACAAGCTGTGCGGCGGCACCGCGGACGGCTACACCTCCTGCCGCAACGGCAGCAACGTCGTGCTCAACGTCGCCCGCTGGGCCAACGCCGTCCCGGGCTACGGCGCGCCGCTCGACGTCTACCGCCAGTACATGGTCACCCACGAAACCGGGCACCGGCTCGGCCACGGCCACGAGCTGTGCCCGGGCGCGGGCCGGCCGGCGCCGGTGATGGAGCAGCAGACCCTCGGGCTGCACGGCTGCGTCCCGAACCCGTGGCCGTTCCCGAACGGCAAGTCCTACGCCGGCCCCTCGGGCGAGTACGACGACCCGATCCCGGCCGGCGACTCGTAGGCTTGCCCGCATGCCGGACACCACTCCGACCTGGCGTCCCGTCGAGGACGACGTCGTCCAGGGGCGGCAACGCCTGATCTTCGTCCGCGAACATGACGGCTACGCCCTGACCGCGCTCGCCGTCTACGCCGACGGTGTCGTCGCCTGGCAGTGGGACAAGACCGACTTCGACGGCCTTCGCACCGCGTTCGCCGACGGCACCCTGACCCTGACGCCGCCCGAGGACGCGCGGGTCATCGTCAACGGCACCGCCGCCGGCACCGCGCGGCTGGAGTCCTGGCTGACGCCCGAGTTGCTCATCGCCGACCTCGCCGACGAGGTGGACCGGCTCAACGACCGGCCGGATTCCTCCGCACGCTGCTGGGACGCACTCGTCGCGTATGCCGCCGAGCCGAGCCCCGCCAACCTGGAGATCGTCCGAGAGCGGTACCACGCGGTGCCCGAACACCGGCGGATCTACGTGCTCGGCGACATGGACCACAACGACGTGCCGGTGCGGATCCTGCTCGCCGAGCCGGGCGAGACGATCCCGGCCCGGCACCCGGACCGCACCCTCACCGTGACGCCGGAGACGCGGGAGTGGGCGGTGGACTACTTCCGCCGCAGCGAACGCGACATCGCCGAGTCGCGGCAGCGGTACGCGGCGGACGGGCCGGAGACCGCGCTCCCGCTGTGGATCGATGTCGGGGTCTACCCGAGCGGCTGGCCGGAGCCGCCGGGCCCCGAGGTGTTGCAGCTCGACTACCCGGCACCGGTCGTGCACGACGGCCGGGAGTACCGGTCGGTCATGCACGCCTACTGGGCGCTGTCCACCGACGACGACGCCTGGCACGAGCGGATCGCCGCGGCCGAAAAGGGCCTCGACGCCCGGAAGCTGGGCGAGCAGGCACCTCGCCGCGACGGCTGGTCCGCGGTGCGGCTCGGCGTGATGGCCGCGCTCCTGCGGGACAAGTTCGACCGGCACCCGGCGATGGCACAGCACCTGAAGGAAACCGGCGACGCCCGGCTGCTCTACGACGACTGGGGTTCGCGGTACTGGAGCTCCCGCGGCACCAACTGGGTGGGGCGCTTGCTGGAGCTGGTGCGGTCGGAACACGCCGGCTCGTGAGTGGTAATTCGGGTTCTAACCCGAATTACCACTCACGACCGCGTCAGCGGCCCTGCAGGGACTTGACGTTGTTGCCGAACGTCCAGCCCTTCGAGCCGTCCCAGTTGATCGACCAGTCCATCAGGCCCTTCAGCCCCGGGACCGACCGCCACGCCTGGGAAACCAGGCTCGGCGACATGTACCCGCCGCCGGCACCTGGCTGCGCCGGCAACCCCGGGACCTGCTTGTCGTACGGCACCCGGATCGTCGTGCCCTGCACGACCAGGCCGTTGTTCAGGCACTGCGTCTGCACAGTGAAGCCCTGCACGGTCCCGGCCTGGTACGAGTCGCCGGAGCAGCCGTACATCGAGCCGTTGTAGTACTGCATGTTCAGCCACCACAGGCGGCCGTTGTCCGCGTACTTCTTGATGATCGGCAGGTACGCGCCCCAGATCGAGCCGTAGGTGATGCTGCCGCCGGTCACGTACGCGGTCTCCGGCGCCATCGTCAGCCCGAAGCCCGCCGGCATCTGCGCGAGCACGCCGTCGATGATGCGGATCAGGTTCGACTGCGACGCCGAGAGCGTCTTGATATTGCCGCTGCCGGTGAGGCCGGTCTCGATGTCGATGTCGATCCCGTCGAAGTTGTACTGCTTCAGGATCGGCACGACCGTCGCGACGAACTTGTCCGCCACCGTCGAGGACGACAGGTCTATACCAGCCGCCGCGCCGCCGATGGACATCAGGATCGTGGCGCCCGCGGCCTTCGCCGCGCACATCTCGGCGGGCGTGGACACCTTGACGCCGGCGTCCATCCCGTTCTCCCACAACACGGTCCCGTCGGACCGGATCACCGGGAAGGCGGCGTTGATGACGTTGTAGCCGTGCTGGGCCATGCGGCTGTCGGTGATCGGGACCCACCCCATCCCGGGGTGGACGCCGTTGGCGGCGCCGTCCCAGTTCTCCCAGTAGCCCTGGAGAACCTTGCCCGCGGGCCGCGGTTTCACCGCGCACGTGTCGGCCTGCACCGCCCCCTGCGCGGGGGCCGACACGAGCAGCGGGACGGCCAAAGCCGCTGCCAGAAGTGTTCCGAACAGGCGGTTTCTGCGACCGGACATACCGATTCCCATCGTCGTTGAGGGCGAACGCGGCGTGTCCGATCAACATAAGCGCCGCGGGGAACCGTTGACTACCTACGATCGGGTGGTCTAGACAACCGTGGCTTTCACGTGAAAGCTCCCACCTGGGGGCGGCACTTTCACGTGAAAGTGCCGCCCCCGGAGGGGGGTCAGACGGTCAGGGTCCAGGAGGACAGGTACCCCGTGTCGGCCGGGCCGACGTCCCGCAGCCGCAGCTGCCAGGCCCCGTTCGCGACCTCCGAAGAGGCGTTGACGGTGTAGGTCGTGTCGAGGTTCGGCGTCGAGTCGCTGCTGGAGTTCTTCAGCCGGTACGCCGTGCCGTCCGGGGCGACGAGGTCGATCACCAGGTCACCGCGGTAGGTGTGGGTGATGTGCACCTCGACCTTGGTGGCGTTGGACGCGTTGCGCGCGCAGCCGCCGACGGTCGCCGGGCTGTTCACCGCGGCCCCCGGGTAGTCCGGGATGTCGAGGCGCGTCGAGTTGGTCACCGGCGCGCACGACGACGTCCCGACTCCGAGCGAGAACGACGCCGTGTGGTCGACGTTCGCGCCGTCGGCCGTCACGGTGACCGGGAACGTGCCGGTCGGGGTGGTCGACGACGTCGAGATGGTCAGCGTCGACGAGCCGCCGGAGGAGATCGTCGCCGGGCTGAACGACGCCGTCGCGCCCGCGGGCAGGCCGGACGCCGACAGCGAGATCGACTGCGCGGACCCGGACGTCGTCGTGGTGTTCACCGCGACCTGCAGCGACTGTCCCGGTTGGACGGTCCCGGCGGTGGGGTTCAGTGCGACGGAGTAGTCGTTGCCCGTCGTCGTCGCGACGGCCAGCTTCCACAGCGCGTACCCGATGGCGTCGGAGTTCTTCTCCAGCGGTGTGTCCGGGATGTTGGACGTCGTGTCGCACGCGCGGTGGTAGCAGTTGTCGAACGCCGCACCCGCGGTGCCGCCCCACTTCTGCGCCTGCGCCGAGCTCTTGATGTCGCCGGCGCCGGTCGCGAGGCCGCCGACCGGGATGCCTGCGCTCTTGAACGACGCGTGGTCGGACCGGCCGTCGCCTTCGCTGTCGCCCTCGGTCTGGATGCCGATGGAGGAGAAGTACTCGTCGAAGATCGCCTTGACCGAAGCGACGTCGTCGTAGACGAAGTAGCCCCAGTTCTTCGAGCCGATCATGTCGAAGTTGAGGTAGGTTTTGATCTTCGTGCGCTCACTGCTCGGCAGGTTGTTGACGTAGTACTTGGAGCCGACCAGGCCGGACTCCTCGTCGGCCCACCAGGCGAACCGGACGCGCTTGGCCATCGTGGGGTTGGTGCGGGCCAGCGTCAGCGCGGTTTCGAGGATCGACGCGCTGCCGGAGCCGTTGTCGTTGATGCCGGGGCCGGCGCTCACCGAGTCGAGGTGCGCGCCGAGCATGATGACCTGGCTCGCGTCACCCTGCGGCCACTCGGCGATCAGGTTCTGCGACTGCCCGATGCAGCTGGTGCACGTCTGCCGCGTGGTCGTGAACCCGGCGTTCTTCAGCAGGTTTTCCACATAGGACACCGAGGCCGCGTAACCGTTGCCGCGCGGCGACCGCGTGCCGCCGTTGTTGTTGGCGATGGTCTGCAGCTGGTTGAGGTGGGTCTTGATGTTGGCCAGCGAGATGTCCGGCGCGGCGAGCGCCGTGGCGGGCGCGGCGGTCGCCGCGGGCACGGACACGACGCCCAAGACGGCGGCCAGGGCGGTGACCCCGGCTCCGAATCTGGTCTTCCACTTCATGGCGGTGAGTTCCTTCGGTGGGGGTTGGGGAAACGCCGTGAATGGCACATTGACGGACGTAAAGTCCCTCAATGTGCCATTCACGGACTTCGGGGCGGTGCTACACGGTCAACGTCCAGGAGGACAGGTAACCGGTGTCGGCGGGGCCGACGTCTCGGATGCGGAGCTGCCACGCGCCGTTCGCGGCTTCCGAAGAAGCGTTCACGGTGTAGGTGGTGTCGATGTTCGGGGTGGAGTCGCTGCTGGAGTTCTTCAGCCGGTAGGCGGTGCCGTCCGGCGCGACCAGGTCGAGGACCAGGTCACCGCGGTAGGTGTGGGTGATGTGCACCTCGACCTTGGTGGCGTTCGACGCGTTGCGCGCGCAGCCGCTGACGGTGTTGGGGCTGTTGACCGCGCTCGCCGGGTAGTCCGGGATGTTCAGCCGCGTCGAGTTGGTCACCGCGGCGCACGAGCCCGTGGTCCCGACGCTCAGCGTGTACTGCGCGGTGTGGTCGGTGGTGGCCCCGTCGGTCGTGATGGTGATCGGGTAGCTGCCGGTCGGGGTCGACGCGGTCGTCGCGATGGTCAGCGTCGAGCTGCCGCCGGACTGGATCGTCGCCGGGCTGAACGTCGCGGTCGCGCCGGCCGGGAGGCCCGACGCCGACAGCGTGATCGACTGCGCCGCACCGGAGGTGATCGTGGTGCTGAGCGTCGTCGTCGCCGAGGCGCCCGGCTGCACCGAACCCGAAGCCGGGTTCAGCGCGACCGAGTAGTCCGCGCCGCCGCCGCTGCACGAGGTCGGCTCACCGCTGACGGTGGTGACGGAGACGGCGTCCCACGCGGCCTTGGTGGCGTTGTACTCGGTGCAGCTGCCCGGGAAGAGCGCGATCGCGGCTTCGAGGGTCGCCTTGCGGGCGGCCTTGTGGTTCCACGACGAGGTCTTCTTCAGCAGGCCGTTGTAGAAGATCTTGCCGGCCTTCTGGATGCCGACGCCGGTGACGCTGGAGTTGTTGCAGGTCGGGCTCGTGGGCTTGCCGCCGCCCGGGTTCGAGCCCTCGGCCAGCAGGTAGAACCAGTGGTTCTGCGGGCCGGCCGCCGCGTGCACCTCGGTGCTCGGGATCGACGACGAGTAGCAGTTCGGGTCGCCGACCTTCGACGGCTGGTACATGTAGCGGATCGGCCCCTGGCCGACCAGGTTGACGCCCTCGCCGACCTCGTAGTCCGGCGTGTCCTTGGCGTTGTTCGCGTACGCCTCGGTCAGCGCGCCGAAGATGTCACCGGTCGACTCGTTCATGCCGCCGTTCTCGTTGCCGGAACCGGCACCGCCCGGGGTGAACTGGAAGATGCCGTGCCCGAACTCGTGGCCGACGACGTCCATCGAGGTGGCCTGGCGCTGGTTGTCCTGCGAGTGCCCGAAGTGCGTCGACGAACCGTTCCAGTACGCGTTGACGTCGTTCAGGCCGACGGACGCCGGGTAGCCGGTGCCGCTGCCGTTGATGCCGTTGCGGCCCAGCCAGTCGGCGAGCATCTTCCACTCGGTCTGGACGCTGTAGAGGACGTCGACGCAGCCGGTCTCGAGGTCCGTGCCGGAGCCGTTGCCCCAGTTGTTGTCCGGTCCACTGTAGACGGAACCGCCCTCGCGGCCGCAGCTGATGCCGGTGCGGCCCGGGTCGCGCAGCGTGTACGTGCTGCCGGACTGCGTGGTGTCGATGGAGACGTTGCCGACGTAGTAGCTGTTGCCGGTGCCGGCCACGTTCACCGTCGAGGGCTGGGCCTGGGTCCGCGCGCCCGAGGCGAACGTGCGCACGTCGTCGCGCTTGTCGAGCACCGCGCCGGTCGCCGCGTCGACGAACACGTGCAGGTTGCTCGGCGCGGTCGCGGTGCGCCCGGCGACGACGACCTCGTACGCCAGCTTCGGGTTCGCCCCGGCCAGCACGACCTTCTCCGGCGTGCTCAAACTGTCCACAGTGGGCAGTTGAGCGCGCGCGGTGGCCGCGGCCTTCGCGGCGTCCAGCGTCACCCGCGTACCGACGGTGATCGGCGCGGTCTCGGCGGCGCTGGTGCCGCGCACCCGCCCGGCCCCGTCGGCGACGACGACCGCGTCGCCGCCCACGACCCGCAGGCCCTGGTAGGTGCGCTGGTAGGCGCCGTAGAAGAGGCCACCGCCACCGGCGGTGAGGCCGACGCGCCGGAACGACTCGGCCGGGCCCCGCTTGAGGGCGTCGAGCCCGGAAGCGGCGGCCTGGTCGGCCGCGCGGGCCGCGGCCACGTCCGGGGCGGCGGGCTGGGCCTGGGGTGACGCGCTCGCCGGGGCCACCGGCAGCGCGAGCGTCATGGCGAGCCCGGCGGCGGCCGCCAAGCCCGTTCTGAACCCACGATGGGTCATCGAGGTCTTCCTTCCACGAAGGATGGGTGTGGTGAAGGAAAAGGGGACGTGTCCCGGGGATCAACAGGAGGTATGCGTCCGGACGCATCCGAGTAAAGGATCAGCGGTTCCGGGCGTCAATGCGCCGAACGGACCAACACCACGTTCCGGATTCGCCGGTCAATTCGTACAAACCCCGCCGGTGCTGGGGATTCGCCGCGCATTCCGCACCGGAACGACTTTCGTAGGGACTGTTCCGGACACCATCCGAACGCCGGACGATCTCGATCATCGGGAATCGTTAGTACTGCTCAGGAAAACGATGTCAGTCGGCTTCGGCGCCCAGCGCGATCAGCCCGTTCCGCAGCACGTTCGCGGCTTCTTCCTGCTTTCCGGTCTCGCCGAGCAGCTCGCTCAACGGCCGCAGAGCGCGCACCAGCACACCGCGCGCGCCGAGCCCGGTGGCGAGCTCGACCGCCGCCCGCAGGTACTCCGCCGCGCCGCGGGCGTCGCCGCGCGCCCGGGCCAGCGACCCCAGCTGCAGCCGCAGTTCCGCGGCCAGCGGCGTGCCCGCGACGACGGCCGGGCGGACCTGGTCGAGCAGCGCGGCCGCCGTCTGCAGCCGGCCCGCCGCCAGGTACTCCGCCGCCAGCTCGACGGTGATCGCCGGGACGTCGTCCGGCCACGCCGTTTCCCGCGCGGCGCCGAGGTCGGCCAGCGCGCCCTCGACGTCGCCCGCGCGGCCCCGGACCCGGGCCCGGGCCAGCAGGCAGTGCGCCATCGCCGGGTGCAGCGCGCGTTCCTGCATGAGGTCGTAGGCCGCGGTGATCGACGCGGTCGCGTCGGCGAACCGGTCGGCCGCCAGGTGGCTGCGGCACACCTCGAGGTGGCTGCGGGTCAGCTCGGCCAGCACGCCCGGGCCGCCCCGGGCGAGCCGCAACGCCGACTCGGCGTACTCCGCGGCCCGTTCCAGGTCGCCCTGGCGCAGGTGCCGCTCGGCCAGGCAGGCGCGCAGCGTCAGCAGCATCGACGGCTGCGGGTACCCGTCACGCAGCAGCTCCGCGTGGCAGGTTTCCAGCAGGTGCAGGGAATACTGCGCCTCGCCCCAGCCGGACAGCACCGCCGCGCGCAGCGGCACGACCATCGCCCGCACCGGCGGTGGCTCGCCCGACAACGTCGTTTCGGCCTCCGAGACGTACTTCGTGCGGATCTCACCGGTCGAGTACCCGGCCAGCCACAGCAACGCGATCCCGGCCTGCCGCGGCCGGTCCAGGCGTTCGGCCTGACGGCGGAGCCGCTGCATCCGCGGGATCGCGCGGCGGGCGTCGCCGGCCAGGAACCGTTCCGCCGTCTCGATGAGCTCGAGGTCGAGCTCGATCAGCTCGCGCGGCGAGCTGCCGCCGAGCAGCTCGTCGGGGTCGATGCCCAGCTGCTGGGCGAAGAACCGCAGCGCGTCGCCCGACGGCGTCCGAGCGCCGGTCTCGACCGACGACACGTACGCCGCCGAGTACTGCGGTCCGGCCAGTTCGCGCTGCGTGAGCCCGCGCTCGGTACGCAGCTCACGCAGGCGTTCGCCGACGCTCTCGCTCACTCGGGTCGCCCTTCCACCGGTTCAGGGTAGGCCGCGCGGCGGCGGGGGAGTCGCCCGCCGCCGCGCGGCGGGGATCAGCAGGCGCCGGCGTCGCTCCACACGGCCCACGAGCCGGGCGCGCCGGGCTCGGCACCGGTCGAGTACCACGTGGACGTCCACTTGTGACCGTTGTGCCCGACGACGTCGTTGGGCACGTAGCCCTTCGCGGAATCCCACTCGGCGATGCCGTCGCAGCCGGTCGGCGGGGTGCCGGTGCCGACCGTCAGCGAGAACTGCGCGGTGTGGTCGGCGTCGGTGCCGTCGCCGGTGACCGTCACCTGGCTGGTGCCCTGCGGCGTGGTGGCCGAGGTGGTGATGGTCAGCGTCGCGGTGCCGCCGGACTGGACGCTCGCCGGGCTGATCGTCGCCTTCGCGCCCTCGGGCAGGCCGGTGGCGAGCAGCTGGACGGTCTGGGCGTTGCCCGAGGTGACCCGCGTGGTGATGGTCGTGGTCGCGGTCTGTCCGGGTTGGACGGACGCGGACGTCGGCGACAGCGTCAGCGAGTAGTCGTTGCCGGCCGGCGGCTGGCCGCTGCAGGTCGGCTCACCGCTGACGGCCGGGACGCTCACGGCGTCCCACGCGGCCTTGGTGGCGTTGAACTCCGTGCAGCTGCCCGGGAAGAGCGCGACCGCGGCTTCGAGCGTGGCCTTGCGGGCCGCGCGGTGGTTCCACGACGACGTCTTCTTGAGGAGGCCGTTGTAGAAGATCTTGCCGGCCTTCTGGATGCCGATGCCGGTGACGGTGCTGCCGTTGCACGTCGGGCTGGCCGGGGAAGCGTTGCTGCCCTGGGAAAGCAGGTAGAACCAGTGGTTCTGCGGCCCCGCGGCGGCGTGCACCTCGGTGCTCGGGATCGACGACGAGTAGCAGTTCGGGTCGCCGACCTGGCTCGGGTTGTACATGTAGCGGATCGGGCCCTGGCCCACGAGGTTGACGCCCTCGCCGACGGTGAAGTCCGGCCGGTCGACGGGGTTGTTGGCGTAGGCCTCGGTCAGCGCGCCGAAGATGTCGCCGGTGGACTCGTTGAGCCCGCCGTTCTCGTTGCCGGAGCCGGCGCCGCCGGGCGTGGTCTGGAAGATGGCGTGCCCGAACTCGTGGCCGACGACGTCCATCGGCGTGGCCTGGCGGCGGTTGTCCTGCGAGTGCCCGAAGTGGGTCGAGGAGCCGTCCCAGTAGGCGTTGACGTCGTTGAGGCCGACGCTGGCGCGGAAGCCGCCGCCGGCGCCGTCGATGCCGTTGCGGCCCAGCCAGTCGCCGAGCATCTTCCACTCGGTCTGGACGCTGTAGAGCGTGTCGACGCAGCCGGTTTCGAGGTCGGTGCCGGAGCCGTTGCCCCAGGTGTTGCTGCTCTTGGTGAAGATCGCGCCGCCTTCGCGGCCGCAGGCGATCCCGCGGCGGCTCGGGTCGGTCATCGAGTAGGAGCTGCCGGAGCCGGACGTGTCGATCGAGACGGTGCCGGCGTAGTAGGAGTTGCCGGTGCCGGCTTCGCGGACGTCGTCGCGGGTGTCGAGGACCTGGCCGGTCGCGCTGTCGACGAAGACGTGCAGCTTGGTCGGGTGGGCTTGGTTGTGGCCCGAGACGACGACCTCGTAGGCGAGCTTCGGGGCGTCCCCGGCGAGCACGACGAGCTTGGGCGCGGTCGTGCTGTCCACTTGGGACACCTTCGTGCGCGCGATCTTCGTCGCTTGCCCGGCGTCGAGGGTGGCCTGGGTCTTGACGGTGATGGGTGCGGTGCGCGCGGCTTCGGTGCCGCGGACGTGCCCGGCCCCGTCGGCGACGACGACGGCATCCCCGCCGACGACCGGCAGGCCGTGGTAGGTGCGCTGGTAGGAGGCGTAGAAGAGGCCACCGCCACCGGGGGTGACGCCGGTGCGGAGGAAGGTCTCACCGGCACCCTTGGCAAGCCGGTCGACGCCGTTGAGCGCGGCCTGGTCGGCGGCCCGCGCGGCAAGCGCTTCGGGGGGAGCGGCGGGCGTGGGAGCGGCGGCGGCCGGGATCGCCGGCACCGCGGCGAAGGTCAGGGCCAGGCCGGCGATCGCCGCCAGCCCTCGTGGGGATCTCATGGGGCACCTTTCCGGGGAACGCGGGGAGTGTGACCGGCGGAATAACTGCTGTTATTGCGCCGGACGCGTCCGAGTAAAGGTTCCGGTCGTGTGCTGGTCAATGGGCTGAATGGCCTAGTGGGGCGGGTTCAAGATCACGGTCTCGTGGGCGAAACCGCAGGAAATGGCGGGGTTGGCGACTGGTCTGAACCAATTCACCAACTTTGGTAGGGAGTTGGGGATGGTTCGGACCAGTGAGCCCAGTGGTCCGGCGGATCGGGGTGGGTGCTCGGCGCGGGCGGGGATGGTTCGCGGTGGCGGGGGCGGGAGTTCTCGGGTGTTGGTGGGCGCGCGTGGGCTGGGGGCTTGGGTGGGATTCGCGGCGGTGCCCGGCCGGCGGGCGTGGGCTTGGGGCTTGGGTGGGGTTGGCGGGCGGCGCGTGGGTGGGCGGTCGCCGCCCGGCGCTTGGGCGCTGTTCGCGGGCGCGGGCTTGGCGCTTGGCTCTGGTTCGCCGGGGGCGCGTGGGTGGGCGCGCGCGGGCTTGCGCTTGAGTGGAGTTCGCGGCGGTGCCCGGCGGGCGCGCGCGGGCTTGGCGCTTGGGCGGAGTTCGCGGCGGTGCCCGGCGGCCGAGCGCGGGTGTTGCCTCGGCGAGCCGCCCGGCCGCCCGTCCTACCCCTCGGTCCCCGCCGCCGAGTCCAAGCCCCGCCTATACGCCTCGATGGCCTCCGCCACATGACCACGTTGTCGGAGCACGTCACCCAACCTCAACGCCGTCGAAACCGCCGCCCCGTGCAGTGAGGCCCGTGTCTGGATCTCCGCCGCCTCGCGCAACAACCGCGTCGCCTTCTCCAAATCCCCCTCGGCCTGGGCGATCTGCCCGCGCAACCCCGTCGCTTCCCCCAGCGCCTCCACATCGCGCGCCAGCAATGGCCACACCTCCGACACCAGCGAAGCCGCCTCCGCGGACGCCCCCTGGCGGAGCCGGACCTCGGCCAGCTCGACCGTCGCCCCCGCGACGCCCTCCTCCGACCCGATCGCCGCCAGCTGGTCGCGGGCCGCCGTCAGCTCCGCGCGTGCCTCCGCCAACCGGCCCAGGCGGCGCAGCAGGTACCCCCGCGCCCAGCGGCAACGGGCCGCGTCGCGGTCGAACCCCACCGACGCGAACAGCCGGCACGCCTCGATCAAATCCTGCTCGGCCCGCTCCGGCTGCCCGATCGCCTGCCACACCTGCGACGCCTGCCGGTGGAACCGCGCGACGAAATCCGGCCGCGTGGCCACCCGGGTCAGCCGGACACCGTCGTGGGCCGCGCGCTCGGCGCGGTGCAGCCCGCCCATCTCCATCAACGGGTGGATCAACGCGCTGAGCAGGCACAACTCGGCGTCGGGATCGAGCTCGGACGAACTCAAAGCCGATTCGACGCGGGCGATCGCCGTCCCGGCGTCGCCGCTCAGGTATCGGCAGCCCGACCAGCGGTGCACGATCATCGCCCGCAGCCACGGCGGCGCCGCACCTTCCAGCTCCGAAGCGTGTTCCAGCTCCTTCTGCGCCCCCGAGACGTCGAACAGCTGCCACTTCACCTCGGCCCGGCAGAACCGCGCGTAGCACTCGACGTCGTCGAGGCGGTAGCCCGCGGCCTGCTGCGCGACCGTCGCGAACCGCTCCTCCGCCGCGGCGACCCGGCCCTGTTCGAGGTCGCGGTACCCCTCGTCGAGCGCCGCGCGCAGCTCCTCGGCGATGCCGGGTGGCCGGCCGAACCGCAGCTCGTCGACGGTCAGGCTGAGCCGGCGCGCCAGGTAGGCCAGCATCTCCTCCGACGGTGGCCGGCTGCCCGTCTCGACCTTCGCGAGGAAACCGCGGTCGTAGCCCGGCTCGGCCAGCTCGCGCTGGGTCCACCCCCGGTCGGTGCGCAACCGCCGGATCCGCGCGCCGAGCGGTTCGGTCATCTCCCCACGGTAGGTCATCGCCCCGCCGGGCCGCCGCACCGGAGACCACGGCCGGTCCGGTCGGGCACCACGCGTGTCCGCATGAACCGAAACGGACATATTGACGCCCCGGCCGCCGTCAGGCTAGCGTTAAATAGGAAACTTTCCTAACAAAGCGGAGGCCGATCATGCGCCTGCTTCCCCTCGCGACGGCGGCCGCGCTTGCCGTGCCCCTCGCCGCCGCCCCGGCCGAAGCCGCGACCCCGGCGCAGGTGCGCGTCGACCAAGTCGGCTACGCGCTGGGCGAGGCGAAGCACGCGTACCTGCTCGGCGGCGCGCCCGGGAAGTTCAGCGTTGTCGACGAGCGCGGCCGCACCGTCCGGGAGGGCCGCACCGGCGCGAGCCTCGGCGCCTGGAACACCCGCTACCCGGCCGTGTTCGACCTCGACCTGTCCACTCTGGACCGACCGGGCACCTACCGCGTGAAGGCCGCGGGAGCGACGTCGCCGCCGTTCCGGATCGACACCGCGAGCCGCCTGTTCCGCCCGCTCGTGCGCGCCACGACCGAGTTCTTCCAGGCCCAGCGCGACGGCCACGACGTCGTCCCCGGCCGGCTCGACCGCAAGCCATCGCACCTCGCCGACAAGCAGGCGACCGTCTACGCGGAACCGAAGTTCCAGGGCGAGGGCGGCGACGAAATCGTCGAACCGCTGAAGCCTCAAGGCGGCCCGGTCGACGTCGAAGGCGGCTGGGTCGACGCGGGCGACTTCGTCAAGTTCACCTCCAACACCGCGTATTCGCTGGCCGAACTCGGTTTCGTGCTGCGTGACGACCCCGATCCGGTGCTGGCGAAGGAAGTCCGGTTCGGCCTCGACTGGCTCGACAAGATGTGGGACGGCAAGACCAGGACCCTCTACGCCCAGGTCGGCATCGGCACCGGCAGCGAGGAGTTCGGCTTCCTCGGCGACCACGACGTCTGGCGCGAGCCGCAGGACGACGACGCGTTGGACGTCAAGCCCGGCGACCCCGCGTACTTCGTCAAGTACCGCCCGGTGTTCCCGGCCGCCCCGGCGGGCGCACCGCTGTCCCCGAACCTCGCCGGTCGCGTCGCGGCCGCCTTCGCGCTGGGCGCGCAAACCCAGGCCCACCGCGACCCGCGCCTGGCCCGGCACTACCTGGCCGAAGCCGCCGCGGTGTTCGCGCAGGCCAAGACGACGGGCGTCGGCGAGCTCGTCAGCGCGTTCCCGCACGCCTACTACCCGGAGTCGTCCTGGGAGGACGACCTGGAGCTCGGCGCGACGCAGCTCGCGCTGGCCGCCCGCAAGCTGAACGACCCCCGCGCGAACGGCTGGGTCCGCGACGCGGCGAAGTGGGCGAAGGCCTACATCGGCAGCGACGACACGAGCACGTTGAACCTCTACGACACCAGCGCGCTCGCCCACGCCGACCTCGCCGGGCTCCTGCGCGCCGGCGTCCCCGGCGCCGCGCTCGGCGTCCGGGACCTGGCCGCGGACCTGCGCCGGCAGCTGGACGCCGGGGTCGAGCAGGCGAAGAAGAGTCCATTCCGGACCGCGGTCGACATCACCGACTTCGACGCCGCCAGCAAGAGCTTCGGCTTCGCGGCCACGGCGCGGCTCTACCAGCGCGTCACCGGCGACACCCGGTACGCGGCCTTCGGCGCGCAACAGCGTGACTTCACGCTCGGCGCGAACGCCTGGGGCGTGTCGCTCGTGGTCGGTGTCGGCTCGACGTTCCCGCAGTGCCCGCACCACCAGGCCGCGAACCTCGCCGGCCCTTCCAAAGTGCTGTACGGCGCCGTCGTGAACGGCCCGAACGGCGCGGACAACTTCGCCGATCTGCCGTTCCCGGCGGGCGCGAAGGAATGCACCCGTCCGTATGAATCCTTCGACGGCCAGGGAAGTCGCTACGCCGACGACCTCAGTTCATGGCCCAGCAACGAGCCCGCCATCGACTTCACCTCCACGGCGCTGCTCGCTTTTTCGCTGGCGGCGAGGCCGTAGCATGGGGAAGTGAGCGAACAGTCTGAATGGCCGGACGGCCAGTACCCCGAACGCCCGGTGGAGCGGCACAAGGGCCCGGTCGTGCTGCGCCGCGACCGCCGCGACCAGGGCAGCACCACCGACCAGCGGCTCCTGGACGCGCGCGGCCCGAGCGACTGGGTGCACACCGACCCGTGGCGCGTCCTGCGGATCCAGGCCGAGTTCGTCGAGGGCTTCGGCGCGCTCGCCGAGGTCCCGCGCGCGGTCACCGTGTTCGGCTCGGCGCGCACCAAGCGCGACAACCCCGAGTACGAGCTCGGCCGCAAGATCGGCGGCGCGCTGGCCAACGCCGGCTTCGCCGTGATGACCGGCGGCGGCCCGGGCGCGATGGAGGCGGTCAACCGCGGTGCGGCCGAGGCCGGCGGCTTCTCCGTCGGGCTCGGCATCGAGCTGCCGTTCGAGCAGGGCCTGAACCCGTGGGTCGACCTCGGCGTCAACTTCCGGTACTTCTTCGCCCGGAAGACGATGTTCATCAAGTATTCGCAGGCCTTCATCTGCCTGCCCGGCGGCTTCGGCACGCTCGACGAGCTGTTCGAGGCGCTGACGCTGGTGCAGACCAAGAAGGTCACGAAGTTCCCGGTGGTGCTGTTCGGCAGCGCCTACTGGGGCGGGCTGTACGAGTGGATCAAGAACTCGGTCATGGCCGAGGGCAAGATCAGCCCGCACGACCTCGACCTGCTGCACGTCACCGACGACATCGACGACGCCGTCCGCGTGGTCCAGGAGTCCTACCAGGCCTGGGAGGACACCCACTGATGACCCGGATCTGCGTGTTCTGCGGTTCGTCGATGGGGTTCTCCCCGCGCTACGCCGAGCAGGCGGCGGCACTGGGCAAGCTCCTGGCGCAACGCGGCATCGGCCTGGTGTACGGCGGCGCGAGCGTCGGCACGATGGGCGTGGTCGCGGACGCGGCGCTGGCGGCGGGCGGCGAGGTGGTCGGCGTGATCCCGGAGGCGCTTTCTTCGGTGGAGATCTCGCACGCGGGGCTGTCCGAACTGCACGTCGTCCGCGACATGCACGAGCGCAAGGCCAAGATGGCCGGGCTGTCCGACGGTTTCCTGGCCCTGCCGGGCGGCGCGGGCACCCTGGAAGAGCTGTTCGAGGTCTGGACGTGGGCCCAGCTGGGCCTGCACGGCAAGCCGATCGGCCTGGTCGACGTCGACGGCTACTACGGGCCGCTGCTCGCGTTCGCCGACCACATGGTGGCGGAGGGGTTCGTCAAGGCGGACTACCGGCAGCTGCTGATGGCGGACGCGGACCCGGCGGTGCTGCTGGACCGGTTCGAGACGTATGAACCGCCGGCCCCGCCCAAGTGGGCGACGGAGCCGCCGGGGATCTGACGTCGGTGGCGTCCGGCTCCGGTCCCGAGCCACGGTGGGCTCGGGACCGGCGGCCTCGGTGCTTCACGTATCGGGCAGGGTCCGGGGGAGGGTGGCACGGAGGACGTCGAAGTACTGTTCACGGCCCCAGTCGGCTCGGTTGCCGATGACGATCAGCCTGCGCTTCGCGCGAGAGACGGCAACGTTGAGCAGGTTGGGCTTTTCCGCCGCCCAGGAGCGGGCTCGCTGCTTGCCCGGCCCGCCACCCAGGACGAGGATCACCACATCGGCTTCCTTCCCTTGAACGGTGTGTACGGTCCCGATGTGCTCCGTGGCGAAGTCCCACCCGAGCTGCGACCCGACGACCCGCTGGCTGCCCTGGATCACCTTCCGGAAGGGGCTGATGATTCGGATGTCCCTCAACGGGACGCCGTCGGCGATCAGGTCGTGCAGCAGACGTACCAAGACGCGGCCTTCCTCGGGGATCCACTTGTCCTCCGACTCACCGGACGCGACGTCGATCCACTGGTTCGAACCGGGGTACGGACCGCGGTCACCCGTCCCGTAGACCATCACCGTGCCGCCGTAGGCGATCCGGTTGGAGATCTCGAACATGGGCCGGTCGCACCTGCGATGCACCCGCAACGGTGAACCCACCCACAGCGGCGGGCTGTCGTCGTCCTGCGGAAGCGCGGTGCCGAAGCGGGCCAGCCGGTCGGCGATCTGCTGGGCCGAGGCTCGTCCGGGTGCCCACCTCCGGTCCACGCGAAGATGCCGGCCCAAGGCGTCCTGCGTTGTCTGGGGCAAGGAGACGATGGGCTCGAGTTGCCGCGGGTCACCGACGATCAGGGCACGCCGAGCACGCCACATCCCGCCAACCACCTGCTGTGGAGCCGCCTGCCCGGCTTCGTCGACGAACAACCAGCCGAACGTGTCGGCCTTGAACTGCCCGAACAAGCGGGGGAGCGACGCGAACGTCGTCGAGATGATCGGGACTACGAGGAACAGCGACTGCCACGCGGCCAGGAGCTCGTCCGTCGCGATCGTCAGGCGCTCGCGGAGAGCGGTCATGACGGTGTTCAGGTTGTCTTTCAGTCGAGCCTCGGAACCGAGCACGAACGCCTTGTGCAGGCGGAGGGCTTCGAGGAAGACGTCGTTCCTCGCGCGGGTGAACTCGGGGTCGGCCCACGGCGTCCACAGCTGGAAGTCGTCCGGGTCGCGGAAGCTCTCGGCCACCGGAAGCACGTCCGGCCACCGTGCGCGAGCCGAGTCGACGATCTGCGTCGTGGCCGTCACCTTCCGGCGCTCTTCGCGCCGTCGCTGGTCGTAGTGCCGGCACTGCTCAGCCAGCCGATTCAGCTCGGCGTGGAGGTTGTCCTGGTGGAACTGGCTTTCTCGGAGCTCTCGGCGGGCGAACTCACGGGTCTGGGCGAGCCCGTCGTCGCGTTGGCGCCACTCGTTGAGCCGGCGGAACAAGCTGAACACCTGTTCCCAGAATCCCGGTTTGCGTCGCAGGTGTAGCTCGTATTCCCGATCGGCCTCGGCGAAGGCGCGTCGAGCTCGGTGCAGCCGCGCCGAGACCGCGGGCACGTACTGGTGGGTCCGGCGCCAGTGGCCCTGCGCTTCCGAGAGGTTCTTCTCGACTCTTTCGAGATCGGCTCGCTCGAGCGCCAGACGAGTTATCGCTTCGGCGATGAGCTGGCGTTCGTCGGCGAGCTTCCGGACCTTCTCCAAAGCTGTCTTGAACCGAGCTACCGAACGTGCCCAGTCGGCAGCGTCGAGTGGTTCTCGCGCGGCGTCGTCCAGGAGCGCGCGCATTCCCTTGATCTGCTCCGGTTCGGCTTGGTCCTGCTGGTCGGTGTTCGACGACGGCCGGCTGTCGCCCCACCAGAAGCTCTTGACGAAGGCCGCGCAGTGGGACTTCCTCCCGAGTTTCGCCGCCACGAGGCCCCACGCCTCGGCGCCGAGCACGTGGGTGGCCAGTTCGGTGAAGTAGTCGGTGGCCAGAGCGGCTTCTTCCCCACCGCGTACCGCGCCGATGCCGGGGATCTCGGCCGTGACGTTCTCCGCGGCGTCGTTACCCGTCGTCGCCAGCAGGATCTCGAAACCGGTGAGGTCGGCGCGTGGCGCACGGACGGTCGCGGTGTAGCGGTCGGAAAGAACGACCCTGCGTGGCGGCCCGGAGAAGCCGTCGACGGGGTGGTGCAGCGTGGACAACGCTTCGGCGCGCTGGACCACGATCGCGGCGAGCACGTCGCGCAGGAGAGTCGTCTTGCCGGTACCTGGAGGGCCGTTGACCGCGAAGACACCGCCATCCGGGCCGAGGTCGCCGATGACCCGGTCGACGGCGAACTGCTGGCTCACCACCAGCGACCGCTTCGGGTCTTGCGGCCACCTTCCCGGCGGGATCCGTGCGGGCTCGACACTCCGGACGACCGCCGCGGTGTCCGATCGGACGTCGATCCGGTCGCCGGCCGGGATCGTTCGGTCGGCTCGGAGGTACTCGGCGAGTGCGGTTCCGGTTTTCTCACTCGCGACCGCGTCGGCGACGCGTGCCAGGTCGTCCATGAGGTAACTGTTCAAGAAGTTCTGCTCGACGGGCTCGGCTGCGTCGCGAGCTCGGACGACCGAAATCTTGACGCGGATCCCGCCAGTTCCGAGCAGGTCCTTGATGCCCAGTTCGGTCCCAGCTTCCCGGCGAACCAATGCAACGCGCGCGAGGTGATGACGAATCGGGGCGCACTCGATTCGGCTGCTTCCTCGTACTCGTCCTTTTCCGGGGCCTCGGACGCGTCCTGCTTCTTGGGGGTGAGCAGTGCTTCCGCGAACTTCCCGGCGACCGCTCCGGCGACGCCACCCACGATCGGACCGGCCACGGCTCCGACCGTCGCCGCCGCCGCGGTGGTGACGGCTGCTCCGGCGGATTTGGCTCCCTCGGTGCCCGCTTCGATCGCGGCGGCCTTGGCCTTGGCCGCGATCGCGTGCCCAGCCGCACGGGCGACCCCTGCGGCTCGTGACTTCAGCGTCGTGGAGGCGGTCAACGCGTTCAGGGCGGTCGCGAAGTCCCGCTCCTCCTGCTGGAAGCCTTCCAGCCATTCCGGCGTCTCCGGATTCACCTTCGCCGTTCGCCCGATCGCCCAGGCGCAGGCCGACAGTGTTCCGGAGTTCTCGATCAGCGCGCCTCGCGCGTCGAGAGTGAAGGCGAACGAGGCGGCTTCACCCCGGAGGGGCTGATCGACGTACCTACCGTCGTCGCCGAAGTGCCGCTTCAGAACCGATTGCACCCCGGCGAGGTCGAACAAGCCACCGTAGACGGTGTACTGCCTGGTAAACCCCGGGCTCAGCGGTTTCTTGCTGATCGGATGCTGTTGGTCCCAGGGGCACACCGCACCCGGCGGGAGGTCGAGAACCCACTCACGGGTATTCCGCGCACCCAACGCGGTCGGCTTGGGCGCTTTTTGCGGGCTGAGTATTTCTATCGACCGCCAGAAACGCAGTATCCGGCTGGCTTGGTTTTCGTCCCTCATGGTCCCCCTGTCGCACCCTCCCTGGCGCCAGGAAGAGTACTAGGGTTACCGAGGGTTCAATATCAAGTTGCCGAGCGTGCTTGATTTGGATTAATCGCGCGTTATCGGAGAAATGGCGTCGATTCGCACATCTGCGGTGGCGGCGCGGACGAACGCCGCCACCGCCCGGGATCGTGTCCGGTCGGGCCAGGCCAGCAGCACCGACGTCCGGGGCGCGTCGAGCACCGGCACGCACGCGATGTCCGCGCGCGCGTGGCGGCGGGCCGACTCCGGGACGATCGCCACCACCTGGCCCAGCGCCACGAGCTGGAGCAGCTGCCCCGCGTCCCGCACCTCGGACCCGTCCACGTCGCTGCCGGGCCAGCGGGGGAACGGCTCGCCGTCCAGGTCGGTGAGCACCAGTGCCGACCGGCCGGCCAGCCGGTGCCCGCGCGCGAGCATCGCCACCTGGTCCTGCTCCAGCAGCAGCTCGGTGTCGAACCCGACGCAGTCGTCGTGGGGGCCGTGCAGGAACGCCAGGTCGACGCGGCCGTCGCGCAGCATGCGGGACTGCTCGCCGACCCCGCCCACGACGACCTCGACCTCGGTCGCGTCCGGGTCGGCCCGGTAACCGGGGAGGATCCGTTCGAGCAGGCCGGCGTCGCCGTCCGGTTTCATCGCCACGAGCAGCTTCGGCACCTCCTGCCCCGCGCGCTGTGCACGGCGCACGGCCGCGTCCACCGCGTCGAGCGCTTTTCGGCTCTCCGCAAGGAAAACCGCGCCCGCGGGGGTCAGGCTGACGCCGCGGCTCGTGCGGTTCAGCAGCGGCACGCCCATGCGGCGTTCGAGCTGCTGGATGGCGCGCGACAGCGGCGGCTGCGCCATGCCGAGGCGCCGCGCGGCCCGGCCGAAGTGCAGTTCCTCGGCGACGGCCACGAAATACGCGAGCTCCCGCGTCTCCATACCGCCAGAGTATCGGCCGATGCGGCATCGGTGTTGGCTCGCGCGGGCGGCCCGCTGGTGTGCTGGGGCCATGGACGAAATCACTTTGGTCACCGGCGCGAACAAGGGCATCGGCCGGGAGATCGCCGCGCAGCTCGCCGCCCTCGGGCACACCGTCGTCATCGGCGCCCGCAGCGCGGAACTGGGCGAGAAGGCGGCCGCGGAACTGGGCGCGGATTCGGTGGTCCTCGACGTGACGGACCCGGCGTCGGTCACCGCGGCCGCCGCCCTGGTCGAGGAGCGCTACGGCCGGCTCGACGTGCTGGTCAACAACGCCGCGATCGCCCGCCCGCCGGGCACCGAACCGGCCCACCAGAGCCCGAGCACCGCCGACCTGGGCACCCTGCGCACGATCTTCGAGACGAACTTCTTCGGCGTCATCACGGTCACGAACGCGCTGCTGCCGCTGCTGCGCCGGTCGGCCGCGCCGCGCATCGTCAACGTCGCCAGCAGCGCCGCGTCGCTGACCCGGAACGCCGACCTCGACACCGAGCTGCCCATTTCGGCGGGGTACACGCCGTCGAAGACCGCGTTGACGTCGTTGACCCTGCAGTACGCGCGGGAGCTGCGGCCCGACGGGATCCTGGTCAACGCGGTCTGCCCGGGCTACTGCGCCACGGACCTCAACGGCCACGCCGGCTTCCGGACCCCGGCGCAGGGCGCGGTGGCAGCGGTCCGGATGGCGACGATCGGCGCGGACGGTCCGACGGGCACCTTCGTCGACGACGAGGGCGTGGTGCCCTGGTGACGGCCTAAACCGCCGGGCCGGGCCACGCGTGGAGGGTGGCGAACCGAGGGAAGGAGCCCAATATGGTCCGGAAGAGCAAGCGCGTGGTCCGGCGGCTCGCGGCCGTGCTGCTGGCGCCCGTAGCGGCCCTGGCGCTGGCCGCGACGCCCGCCTCGGCGGCGACCAGCGGCTTCGCGACCGTCAGCTCCTGGCAGGACTGCCCCGAAGGGTGGTTCTGCGCTTGGGAGAACGCCGACGCCACCGGCCACTGGGCCCGCTTCCAGGACGGGTCGTCCGATCTGACGAAGGCGATCAACGGCTACGTGTTCAACGACAAGTTCCAGTACGCCTACAACCGGACGGGCAACGTCTGGGCCCTCTACGAGAACATCGGCTACAACTACTACCAGCCCGGGCGCAAGCTGCTGATCGGCCGCGGCTGGCGGGGCCCGCTGGCGCCGAAGTACAGCTTCGCGAACATCACCAGCTCGCTGCTCTGGATCCCCAACTAGGCGACGCCCTCGCTGGGCCGCTTGTGGTAGGTGTCCACGTACTCCTGCCCCGAGATCTCCAAGATCGCGTACATGACCTCGTCGGTCACCGACCGGCGGATCGCCGGCGCGTAGTCCTGGCCCTCGTACCGCGAAAAATCGAGTGGCTTGCCGAACGTGATGCCGATCTTGGCCAGACGCGGGATGCGAGCCCCGCCGGGCTGGAGGCCCTCGGTGCCGGTCAGCGCGACCGGCACCACCTTCGCCCCCGTCGCCAGCGCCAGCGCCGCGACGCCCGTGTGGCCGCGGTGGAGCCGGCCGTCCAGGGAGCGCGTGCCCTCGGGGTAGATCGCGAAGACGCCGCCCGCGTCCAGCACCTTGCGGGCCGCCTCCAGGGCCGCGAGCCCGGCCTGGGCGTTGCCGCGCTCGACCGGGATGTAGCCGAGGCCGCCGACGAACCCGGCCATCAGCTTGCCCTTGAGGCCCTTGCCGGTGAAGTACTCCGCCTTGCCGAGGAACTTGACCTGCCGCGGGGTCGCGAACGTGATCACGCCGGTGTCGAGCGCGGCGCGGTGGTTGGCGGCCAGCAGCACCGGGCCGTCGGCGGGCACGTTCTCCACGCCCCGCACCTCGGGCCGGTACACCGCCCTGGCCAGCGGGCCCAGCACGAACCGGACAAGCAGCGCGATCAAGTGGTCCTCCTCCTCGGGTGCGGTGCCACCAGCATGGCACGATCGTTACTCGTGAGTTGGTTCGAGCGGCGTACGTGGCAGGAGCCCGGGTGGACGCCCGGGGACATCGTGACCGCGAAGGGTGACCGGACGGTTTCGGTCGTGCTACCGGCACTGGACGAAGAGCGGACCGTGGGTGACGTCGTCGCGTCGGTACGGCCCCACCTGGGGAGTGTCGTCGACGAGCTCGTCGTCATGGACTCGGGTTCCACGGACGCCACCGTCGAAACGGCCGAGGCCGCCGGCGCGCGGGTGGTGCGCCGCGAGGACGTCCTGCCGGACCTGCCGCCGGTGCCCGGCAAGGGCGAGGTCCTGTGGCGCTCGCTGGCCGCGACCAGCGGCGACGTCGTCGTGTTCCTCGACTCCGACCTCGTCGACCCGGACCCGGCGTTCGTGCCGTCGCTGCTCGGGCCGCTGCTCACCGAAAACGGCGTCCACCTGGTCAAGGGCTTCTACCGGCGTCCGCTGCGACTGGAGAGCACCGGCGGCGGCCGCGTCACGGAGCTGCTGGCGCGGCCGGTGCTCTCGGCGCTGCGCCCGGCGCTCGGCGGGCTGGTCCAGCCCCTCGGCGGCGAGTACGCGGGCACCCGCGAGTTCCTCGAGTCGGTGCCGTTCGCGGCCGGGTACGGCGTCGAGATCGGGCTGCTGCTCGACGCCGAGGCCCGCTACGGCCTCGACGGGCTCGCCCAGGTCAACCTGGGTGTCCGCAAGCACCGCAACCGGTCGCTCCTGCAGCTGGGCGCGATGTCCCGGCAGATTCTGGGCACGGCCCTGGACCGCTGCGGCGTCCCGGCCGCGGACGCGCCGTTCACGCAGTTCGTGCAGGTCGACGAGGAGTGGCTGCCGGACGTCACGGACGTGCGGGTCGCCGACCGGCCGCCGATGCGGGAAGTGCTCGCCCGTCCTCGAGGGTGAGGACCTCGTCGAAGCCGGCCAGGTGCTCGGGCCGGTGGGTGACGAGGACGACCGTGCCTTTGGCGTGCGCGAGGACGTTCTGCAGGACGGCGTCGCCGTGGGCGGGATCGAGGCCTTCGACCGGCTCGTCGAGGACCAGCACTTTCGGGTCAGCCAGGACGGCCCGGGCGAGGATCAGCCGTTGCCGCTGACCGCCGGAGAGCGCGTCGCCGTCCGGGCCGGTTTCGCGGTCCAGGCCGAGGTCGAAACCGGCGGTCGCGCAGGCTGCCGCCAGTTCGCCGTCGGTCGCGTCCGGCTTGGCGAGCAGCAGGTTTTCGCGGACGGTCGTGTGGAAGATGTGCGCGTCGGCTTCGGCGCCCGAGATGATCCGCGGCAGGTCGGCGTACTCGCCGAGCGGGTGGCCGTCGAGGAGGACCTGGCCGTCCGTCGGGGTTTCGCTGCCGAGCAGGAGCCGCAGCAGGGTGGTCTTCCCGGCGCCGCTCGGGCCGAGGATGCCGACGCGCTTGCCGGGCGGCAGGTCGAGGTCGATGTGCTGCAACGCGGGCGCGCGGCCCGGGTACCGGACGCCGGCGTTCGCGAGCCGGAAGTGTCCACTTTGGACTCGTCGGGTGCCGGTGGGCTTGACGGGCGTTTCGAGGACGGCCTTCACGCGGGCGGCCGACGCCTGGATCTCGGGGACGCGGCGGGCGGCCCCGATCAAGGGGAGGACGACCTCGAAGCTCGTCAAGGCGGCGAGGGTGAGGGCGGCGGTCCACGGCACGGAGGCGTGGCAGAGCAAGGCGACGGCGACCGTGGTGACCAGCTGGACGAGCGTCCCGGCGGCGGTCGCCACGGCGGTCTTGGCCGACGCTTTCCGGTCGGTCGCGGCGATCTCGTCGACCACTGCGGTGGCCCGTGCGCGGTGTTCGTCGAGGGCTCCGGCAGCGACGAGTTCGCGATGTCCGGTGACGAGTTCGACCGCGCGTTCGGCGAGTTCGGCTCGTCTTGGAGCGTCTTCCCGAGCGGCCCGGCGGGTGATCCGGACGACCAGCCACGGCAGCAGGACCCCGGCGACGAGCAGTCCGGCACCGAGCACGATGGCGGCGGACACGGACGCGGTCAGCGTGATCGCGACGGCGGAGGTTCCGACCAGCGCGGCGACGCCCGCGGGCAGCAGCCACCGCAGGACGGCGTCCTGCAGGGCGTCCACATCGGACACGAGCCGCGTGACGAGGTCGCCGCCGGAGAACCGCGAGCCGGGAACGAGGGCCTGATAGACGCGGGTTCGGAGGGCGCCGAGCCACCGCAGGACGACCTCGTGCCCGGCGAGCCGTTCGGCGTACCGGAGACCGCCGCGAAGGAGGGCGAGGGTCCGGACGCCGACGATGGCGACGGTCAGGGCCCCGAGCGGCGGCTGTTCGGCGGCGCGCAGGAGCAGCCAGGCGGCGGTGGCCATGAGCGCGAGGGCGGCGAGTTCGGCGCCGGCCCCGAGAAGGGCGGCACGGAGAAGTCGCAGGAAGTCCCTTGTGGACAAAGCCCAGATGTTCACGCCGCCACCTCCGCACAAACGCGCCCATCCCGCAGCTCGATCACCCGGTCCGCCAGCGAAACCATCGCCGGCCGGTGCGCGACCAGCAGCGCCGTACGCCCCGGCAGCAACCGCCGCGTGGCGGACAGCACTGCCGACTCCGTGCGGGAATCCAGCCGCGCGGTCGGCTCGTCGAGCAGCACCAGTCCCGCCGAAGTTCGCGCCAGCGCCCGAGCCAAGCCGACGCGCTGACGTTGGCCCGCCGAGAGAACCTCGCCCAGCTCGCCGATCGGCGTGTCGAACCCACCGGGCAACCCCGCGGCCACCGAATCCAGCGCCGCCGCCCGGGCCGCCGCGGGAACGTCGGCGGGCGAGCCCAGGGCGATGTTCGACGCCAACGATCCCCGGAACAACGTGGGCCGCTGCGGGACCCAGGCAACGTCGGCCAGCCAGTCCGCGGGGGACAGGGATCGCAGGTCCACGCCGTCCACGAGCACCCGCCCCGAAGCAGGCGTCACGAACCCCAGCAGGACAGCCAGCACCGTGCTCTTTCCCGACCCGCTGGGCCCGACCAGCGCCACCCGCGAACCGGCAGGCACCGAGAAGTCCACTTCGGACAAAGCCGGAACGCCCTCGTAGGAAACCGATACCCGCTCGAAGACGACCGAAGGCGCCCCTCGACGTCGAGTGCGGGCAGCCGAGCGCGGCGAAACCACCGGCACGGCGAGGACCTCGCGCAATGCCGTCAACCCTTCCGCCGCCGCGTGGAACTTCGCGCCTGCCGCGCGCAGCGGCAAGTACGCCTCCGGTGCCAGCACCAGGATCAGCAGCGCCGTCCGGGCGTCGAGTTCGCCCGCCAGCAGCCGGAACCCGATCGGCACCGCGACCAGCGCGACCGACAGCGTCGCGACCAGCTCCAGCACCAGCGACGACAGGAACGCCACGCGCAGCGTCTTCAGCGTCGCGTCGGCGTGGGCGGCGGCCATCGAGCGGACCGTCGAGGCCTGGGCGGACGCCCGGCCGAAAACGCGAAGCGTCCCGAGCCCGCGCACGACGTCGAGGAAGTGCCCGCCCAGCTTCAGCAGCAACGACCACTGCCGCGAAGTCCGCGCGGCCGTGTGCTTCCCGACGAGGATCGCGAACACCGGGATCAGCGGCAGCGTCGCCGTCACCACCAGCGCCGACACCAGGTCCGTCGTGAACAGCCGCACGACCACCGCGATCGGCACCACGACCGAGACGACCAGCGACGGCAGGTACCCGGTCAGGTAGCTGTCCGTCGCGTCGACACCCCGCGTGACCTGCGTCGCGACGACGCCGGCGCGGTCCGGTGACGAGCCGAGCAGCCGTCGCCGAAGTCCACTGCGCACCGCGGCCGCGAAGCGTCCACTGAGGACACCCTGACCCCAGGTGAGCGCGACCCGCCCGAGCAAAGCCACGACCAGGAACAGGGACACCCCGCCGCCGGTGAGCAGCGTGGCCAGCCCTTCGGCTTGCAGCAGCACCGCGGCCGCGGAAAGAACACCGAGCGCGGCCAGTACGGACAGGTACCGCCGGAGTCCGGGCAGAGCAGGCACGGGAACTCCTAGAAGTGCAGCAGCGAACGCTGGTCGACGGGGTTCCGGTGCGCGCGCCAGGTCAGCCACTGCACCACGAGCAGCAAGACCAGCGCCGGCGCGGCGAACCAGCCCAGAATTCCGAACGTCCCGGACGCCGTCGCCGCGTCGCCGACGGTCAGCGTCGAGCCCGGCGACGCGAGCACCGTCGGGAACCGCAGCGTCCCGGCCAGCAGTGCCGGGCTCGCCGACAGCACCATCGACCCGACGAGCGCCACCCGGTACCGCCGGGTCCGCAACCCCAGCCAGCAGGCGGCGAAAGCCCCGAAGGCCAGCACGGCGACACCCGCGCCGAGCGCCGTCACACCGTCCAGCGCGAAGAACCCCCAGCCCGTCGCGATCACCAGGAACGCGAAGACGGGCGCGGTCAACGAACGCGCCAGCCGCACCGCGCGGCGGGTCAGCTCCGCCGGCGCGCGGACCGCGAGGAACGCCGCCCCCTGCAAGCAGAACAACGCGACGAACCCGAGCGCCCACAGCGCCGCGTACGGGTTGAAGAACGCGAGCACGTCGGCGATCGGCGGCAGCCCGAGCACCACGTTGCCGAGGAACAGGCCCCACGACAGCGCCGTCACCAGCGCGCCGCCGACGATGCCCGCCGTCCAGGCACCGCGCCGCGCGTCCGGGCGGCGGCTGCGCAGCTGCATCGACGCCGTGAACGTGACCAGGCCGAGCAGCAGCGTCACGACCAGGACGTACGCCCCGGCGAACACCTTGCCCTCCAGGTGCGGGAACGCCCCGAAGAGCAGGCCGACCGCGGCCACCAGCCACACCTCGTTGGCCAGGAAGAACGGCCCGAGCGCGCCGAGCGTCTGCCGCCGCTTCCGCTCGTCGGCCTCGAACGCGGGCAGCAGCATCCCGACGCCGTAGTCGTAGCCCGCCAGCGCGAAGTACCCGCAGGTCAGCAGGCCGAGCACGCACCACCAGAAAGTCGCCACCGGTCAGACTCCGCTCAGGACGGGCAGTTCGGCGGGCTCTTCGGCCGGTTCCGGGCCGCGCTTGGCGACGCGCGCCATGAGCACCCAGTCGGCCACCGCGAGCGCGGCGAACAGCACGGAAAAGGCGATGAAGGAGAACAGGATCTGGCCCGCCGGGACGCCCGCGATCGCGTCCGCGGTGCGCAGCTTCCCCCAGACCAGCCACGGCTGCCGGCCGAGCTCGCGCACCAGCCAGCCCATGATCGCGGCGACGAACGGCAGCGGGATCGCCGCGACCATCAGGTAGTGCAGGAACCGGGCCTTGGTGATCCAGTTCTTGACCAGCAGCAGCGTGCCGAGGAGCGCGCAGAGGAACATCAGGAACCCGAGCCCGATCATGGCGCCCAGCGGCATGCCGACGACGCTCTCGTCCAGCTTGTCCGGCTGGTACATCTTCAGCTGGCCGAACTGCGCGAAACCCTGGTTGACGACGAAGATCGAGCCGACGAGCGCCGCGACGACGCCGATCCGCATCGAGCGGCCGAAGAACTCGACCTCGGTCGTGCGCTTCAGGAAGTGGTACGCGCTGACGCCGACCACGAAGAACCCGCCGGTCACCAGCGCCGCGCTGAGCACGTGCGGCAGCGACGCGGCCAGCGCCGGGTTCGAGAACAGCGCGCCGAAGTCGTCGAGGTGCAGCGTGCCGCCTTCGAGCCGGCTGCCGACCGGGTTCTGCAGGAACGAGTTGGCCAGCATGATGAACAGCGCCGACGCGTACGCGGTCAGCGTCACCAGCCAGATCAGGGTCAGGTGCAGCCATTTGTTCAGGCGCCCGAAGCCGAAGATCCACAGGCCGAGGAACGTCGACTCGAGGAAGAACGCGACGAGCGTCTCGATGGCCAGCGGTGCGCCGAAGACGTCGCCGGCGAATGCGGAAAGCCCGGTCCAGGTCAGCCCGAACTGGAATTCCATCACGATTCCGGTGACGATCCCCAGCGCGTAGTTGATCACGTACAGGCGGCCCCAGAAGCGGGTCATCCGCAGCAGCTCCGGCTTGCCGCCGAGCGTCCAGCGCGTCTGCATCACGGCCACCAGCGTGACCAACCCCAGTGTGAGCAGCACGAACAGGAAGTGGAACGAGGTCGTCGTCGCGAACTGGAGTCTCGCGACCGGAAGTGCGTTCATGTAGACAGGCTACACATAGTCTGCCTACATGTAGCGAGCCGACGTGTAGACTGCGTACTCATGAAGGCGGACACCCTGCGCGGTCACCTCGACGCGCTGCTGCTGGCCGTGCTCGACGGCCGCAAGCTGCACGGCTACGCGATCATCGAGGCGCTCCAGCTGCGCAGCGACGGCGCGCTCGACCTGCCCACCGGCACCGTCTACCCGGCGCTGCGCCGGCTCGAGCGGGCCGGCTGGCTGGCCAGCGAGTGGGACGTCGTGTCCGGCCGCAAGCGCCGGACCTACCGCCTCACCCGCTCCGGGCAGCAGGCCCTGGCCGCCGAACGCGCCGAGTGGCGGGAGTTCACCACGGTCATCGGGGGAGTGCTGGGGACATGATCGACGAATACCTGGGCGACTTGGACCGCAGGCTGCACGGCTGCGGCCGGTTCAAGGCCGACCTGCTGGACGAAGCCCGCGACGGGCTGCACGACGCCGCCGACGCCTACCGCGCGGGCGGCTGGAGCGACGAGGACGCCGAGCGCCGCGCGGTCGCCGACTTCGGCCCGGCGGCCGTCGTCGCCCGCGACTACCAGGCCGAGCTGGGCATGCTCAGCGGCGTCCGGACGCTGTGGAAGCTCGTCATCGGCGTCCCGCTGATGCAGGCGTCCTGGGACTACGCCCGGATCCTCACCTTCGGCGAGTGGACGAAGCTGTCGACGCCCACGCCGGAGTGGTACAAGGTGGTCGCCCACACCACCCACGGCGCCGTCTTCGTGGTGCCGGTGATCGGCCTGATCGCCCTGCTGGGCACCCGCTGGCTCAGCCGCCGCCTCGACGCCGTCCGGCTCGCCCGGTTCTGCGGCGTCCTGATCGCGCTGGCCGTCGGCATCAACCTCGCCTCGGTCGGGCTGGTCATCGGCTCGACCGGCCTGGTCGACGTCTCGAGGCTGTTCTTGAGCGTCCCGTGCGTCCTGTTGATGGTCGCCTGGGTGCTGCTTTCGCTGCGGCTCGTCGTGCTCGCGAGACGTTCCTGGGGTGGGTATGCCACGATCGTCGCGTGACGACCGCGCTGATCTACCTCGTAGTCATGCTGCTGGTGGCCGCCGTGGTGTTCCTGCTGGCCGCGGTGGTCTTCGGCCGGGGTGAGGAGCTCGCCCCGCTGCCGCCGGGCAGCTCGCCGACGCGGCTGCCCGCCGAGGACATCACCGGCGAGGACCTGACCGAGGTCCGCTTCCAGCTGGTGCTGCGCGGCTACAAGATGTCCGAAGTGGACTGGGTGATGCGCCGCCTCGGCGTCGAGCTCGACGAGCTGCGCACCCGGGTCGCCGAGCTGGAGCAGCGCGAACGCGAGCGGGAGAGCTCGCCCGAAGGCGCCCAGTGACCGATCTGATCCTTTCGGTCGACGTCCGCGCGCCGGCCGGGACGACCTGGCTCGCGCTGACCGACTGGACCCGCCAGGGCGAGTGGATGCTCGGCACCGAGGTCGAGGTCGTCGAGGGCAACGGCCGCAGCGTCGGCTCGCGGATCGCGGCGTTCACCGGGCTGGCCGGCCTCGGGTTCACGGACACGATGGAGATCACCAGCTGGGAGCCGCCGGTGCGGTGCGGCGTCCGCCACCTCGGCAGCGTCGTCCAGGGCACGGGCACGTTCCAGGTGGTGGCCAAGGGCGCGACGCGCTCGACGTTCGTCTGGGCCGAGCACCTGCGGCTGCCGTTCGGGCCGCTGGGCCGGCTCGGCTGGCCGGTCGTGCGGCCGGCGTTCGCGCTGGGGGTGCGCCTGTCGCTGCGGCGGTTCGCGCGGTTCGCGGAGGACTATTCGGTGGGTGGGGATGAGTGAGCTTCTCGGCGCCGACGGCGTCGCGCGGTGCGGCTGGGGCAATTCGACGCCGGACTACGCGGCGTACCACGACGAGGAGTGGGGCGTTCCGCTCCACGGACAGGACGAGCTGTACGAGCGGCTGTGCCTCGAGTCGTTCCAGTCGGGGCTCTCGTGGATCACGATCCTGCGCAAGCGGGAGGGCTTCCGGAAGGCGTTCAAGCAGTTCAAGCCGGCGAAGGTGGCGAAGTTCGGCGACGCCGACGTCGAGCGGCTGATGCAGGACGCGTCGATCGTGCGGAACCGGGCCAAGATCCTGGCGGCGATCAACAACGCTCGCGCGATCGCTTCGCTGGACACGCCGCTGGACGACCTGCTGTGGTCGTTCGCGCCTTCGTCTCATCGGCGTCCCGCCTCCATGGCGGACGTCCCGGCCATCACCGACGAGTCCAAGGCGATGGCCAAGGAGCTGAAGAAACGCGGGTTCGTCTTCCTCGGCCCGACGACGTGCTACGCGCTGATGCAGGCCACCGGCATGGTCGACGACCACGTCAAGGGCTGCTTCCGGGCCGCCTGACCCGGAAGCAGCCCCCGGCGGCTACTTTCCCTGGAAGTTCGGCTTGCGCTTGCCGACGAAGGCCTCGACGGCCTCGGTGTGGTCGGCGGTCGCGCCGAGCGCGGTCTGGGCGGCGTCCTCGGCGTCGAGGGCTTCCTCGAACGTCGACTGCGCAGCCAGGTTGAGCACGCTCTTGATCTTCGCGTAGGCGACCGTCGGCCCATTGGCCAGCTTCGCGGCGATCTTCTGGGCGCGGCCCGGCAGCTCTTCGTCCGGCACGACCTCGCCGACCAGGCCGAGCCGCAGTGCCTCGGCCGCGTCGACGGTCCGGGCGAGCAGCATCAGCTCGGCCGCGCGGCCGTAGCCGACCAGCCGCTGCAGCGTCCACGACGCGCCCGAGTCCGGGCCGAGCCCGACGTTGGCGAACGCCATCAGGAACGACGACGACTCGGCGGCGATCCGCAGGTCGCTGGCGTAGGCGAACGCGGCCCCGGCACCGGCGGCGGTGCCGTTGATCGCCGCGATGACCGGCTTCTCCATCGACACGATCGCCTGGACGATCGGGTTGTAGTGCTCCTTCACCGTGTGTAGCGGGGCGGGGTCACCCGCTTGCAGCAGTCCCACGTGCTCCTTCAGATCCTGGCCGGCGCAGAACGCCTTGCCGGAACCGGTCAGCACGACCGCGCGGACCGCCTCGTCGCCCGCCGCCTCGCGCAGTGCCGCGAGCAGTGCTTCCTTCAGCTCGACGGTCAGCGAGTTGTACGCCTGCGGCCGGTTGAGGGTCAGGGTGCGCACCCCGTCGGCGTCGGCGGTCAACAGGACGTCGGATGTGGTCACGTCTTCTCCTTGCGCGGATGCATCGGTCGTTCGACAGTCTTTCACCTCGCGCGAGCCGCATACCAGCACCGATACGGCGGCAAAAGATCGGTCCGCTGATGCGCCCGGCCGCTGATGAGGGACAATGGACACCAGACCCGGCTGGCTTTCACGCGAGCGCGACCCGGGCGCGCCGGTTGAGACGGAGGGAGCACGCTATGGCGGCCATGAAGCCCCGGACCGGAGATGGTCCCCTCGAAGTGACTAAGGAGGGGCGGGGCCTCGTGATGCGCGTACCGCTCGAGGGTGGTGGGCGACTCGTCGTCGAACTCTCCGCGGATGAAGCGAAGGACCTCGGCGCCGCTTTGGCGGAGGTCACCGGCTAGCCGATCCCCCCGAACCGTCCTTCCGTCGCACCCCGGTCTCCCTTCGGAGGCCGGGGTCGCGGTTCCTCTGCGCCCGAAGGTTGCTCACTGTGCGTAATCCGCTACCCCCCGTTCCGACCAACCTGCTCGACATCGAGGTCGCGGGCGACCTCCGCCGCGGCACCCCGACGGCCCGGCTGGTGACCGCACCCGCCGCCGACGTCGAGTCCGAGCCCTTGGAGATCGGCGGCGTCCGGATCACCGGCAAGGCGGGCGACGTGCAGACGGTCCCGGCCGACGGTCCCCGCTGGGTCGCGGGCCTCGGCGACGGCGAGCCGAAGCAGTACCGGAAGGCGGGCGCGGCGCTGGTCCGCGCGGTCAACGCGGCGCTGGCGGACGACGTCGACAGCGGAGGTAAGGCGTTTCGCGCGGTGCAGCTGGAGCTGCCGGAAGAGGCGTCCGGTGAGCACGTCACCGAGCTGGCGCTGGGCCTGCTGCTGGGTGGCTACAAGTTCAAGGTGACGGGTTCCGATCCCGCGGCGTCCGTGCGGACGGTCCGGTTGGTGACGGCGAACGCGGTCGCGGCGGACTCGGTCGCCCGGGCTTCGGCGCTGGCGGCCGCGACGGCGTTGACCCGCGACCTGGCGAACACGCCGTCCAACGTGAAGACGCCGGCGTGGCTGGCGGACACGGCCGCCCGGGTGGCCGGCCCCCGCGTCGAGGTGTCGGTCCGCGACGAGAAGTGGCTGGCGACGCAGGGCTTCGGCGGCGTGCTGGCGGTCGGCGGCGGTTCTTCGCGGCCGCCGCGGCTGATCGAGATGGCGTACAAGCCGGCGGGCGCATCGAAGCACCTGCTGCTGGTCGGCAAGGGCATCACGTTCGACACGGGCGGCCTGTCGATCAAGCCGGCCGACGGCATGCACCTGATGCGCACGGACATGGCAGGAGGCGCGGCGGTGATCGCGGCAACGCGCGCGATCGCGGCGCTCGGGCTCCCGATCCGCGTGACGGCGTTGGTCCCGTGCGCGGAGAACCACGTGTCCGGGTCCGCGTACCGGCCGGGCGACATCGTCCGCCACTACGGAGGCAAGACGACGGAGGTCGGCAACACGGACGCGGAGGGCCGGATGGTCCTGGCGGACGCGCTGGCGTACGGAATCCGCCGGTTCAGCCCGGACGTGGTGGTGGACGCGGCAACGCTGACGGGCGCGATGAAGGTGTCCCTGGGGTTGCGAACGGGCGGGTTGTTCGCTTCGGACGCTTCGCTGGCCGCCGAGGTGATCGCGGCGGGCGCGCGGGTGGGCGAGGCGTGGTGGCGCATGCCGCTGGTGGAGGACTACGCGGAGAACGTCAGGGGCGAGTTCGGCGACGTGCGCCAGACGCCGGCCGGGCCCGGCGGGATCACGGCGGCGTTGTTCCTTCGCGAGTTCACCGAGGGCTTGCCGTGGGCGCACATGGACATCGCGGGGCCGGCTCGGTCGGAGAAGAACTACGACGAGGTGGTCCCGGGAGCGACGGGGTTCGCGGCCCGGACTTTGGTGGAGCTGGCAGCTTCGCTGGCTTGACGCGGTTTCCGCAGGCCCGCTGGTGTTGCCGAAGCCAGGCACGCAAGAGGCGGGGTGGTTGTCCACAAGTCCGGTCGGCTGTGGACACCCCGCTGGTCAGGACCGGTGTTGTCGGTGGGGGCCGATAGACTGGACCAGGGACGCCCCCCGGGTTGGGTGGGGGCCTGTCCGGCGGCGGCCCCCGGTGGCTCAACCCCGGCCGCGCTCGCCTGGACGTGGTCGCGGAATCCCGCCGCCGCCGGCTCCGATGTCTTGAATGAGTCATTCAAGACATCGGGGGTCCTGAATGAGTCATTCGGGACATGGCAGGTCGGCGGTCGGCCCACCGATCCGGCTGCCCTCGTGGACTCACCCCGGTGGCTACCGGGTCCAGGGCATGTCCAGCGCCGGTGACTCAGCCGTTGGCGAGGTCGAACGCCGCTACCGCCGGCGCCATCGGATCGTCGGCCCGCCACGCTTGGGCGGACTATCTGGCGGTCGCCGCCAGGCCGCGGTTGGGTAACCCCGCCTGGGCGGGGTTCCTGGTGTTAACACCGGCGGCCGTTGCCGGGCCGCGGTCGAGGAGTTCGGCTCCCGCCGGGGTCGTTGGCTCGTCGGCCCGCCACGCTTGGGCGGGCTGTCCGGCGGTCGCCGCCAGGCCGCAGTTGGGTAACCCTGCCACGGCCCGGGTGATCGGCTCGTCCGCCCGTCACACCCCGTGCGGGGCCCGTCCGCTGGTTCAACCCTTAGCAGCCGTCGCCAGGACGTGGTCGCGGAACCCCGCCACCGCCGGGGTCATCGGCTCCTCCGCCCGCCACACCAACCCGATCTTCCGATAAGGCCGCGGCTCCAAAGGCACCTCCGCCACCCCCGCCGGCGTCCCCGGCCCGAACCGCGGCAGCAAAGCCACCCCCAGCCCCGCCGCCACCAAGCCCCGCACCGTGTCCGACTCCTGCCCCTCGAACGCGATCCGCGGTGTGAAGCCCGCCGCCGCGCACAGTTCGTCCGTCAACGTGCGAACTCCGTACCCCTGCTCCAGCAGTACGAACTCCTCCGCCGCCAGCTCCGCCACCCGCACCGAGCGCCGGCCCGCCAAGTGGTGGCCCGCCGGGACCGACAGCAGGATCTCCTCGTCCACCAGACCCGCCGAAGCCAGCGACGGCACCGATGGCAGCGGCGCCACCAGCGCCAGGTCCAGCTCGCCGTCCACCAGCCGGGCGACCATGTCCTGCCGCGACCCCTGCACCAGCGTGAACCGCACCCCCGGGAACCGCGCCCGGTACCCGCGCAGCAGCGAAGGCACCAGCGACCGCCCGAGCAGGTGCAGGAACCCCAGCACCACGTGCCCCGACTCCGGCGCCACCTCCTCGCGCGCCAGCCGGACGCCGCTCTCGACCGCTGCCAACCCGCGTTCGGCCGCCTCCGCCAGCAGTTCCGCCGCGCGCGTGAGGCGGATTCCGCGGCCGTCCGGGACCGTCAGCGGCGCCCCCAGCGCGTCTGCCAGTGCCGCGAGCCGGCGGCTCACCGTCGGCTGCGGTACGCCCAGCAGCTCCGCCGCGCGTGTGACGTTCCTCGTCTCGCGCAGGGCGGCCAGCAGCGGCAGGTGCGGCGCCACCTGCGCCGACAGCGAGTCATACGTCACCGCATCGATTCTGCCAGCTGAGTGCATTAGACGTATTGGTTAGGCCTGCTTACTTTCGAACCGTGACTTCCACGCGCCGAGTCAAGACCGCCGTCGCCGCGGCCGGGATCTCCTCCTTCGCCCTGCTCTACGCGCCGCAGCCGGTGCTGCCCCAGCTCGCCGCGCAGTACCACCTCGACCCTGGCGGCGCGGCGCTCGCGGTCAGCGTCGCGACCGGTGCGCTCTCCATCGCCGTCCTGCCGATCGCCGCGCTGTCCGAGGTCGTCGGCCGGCGGCCGGTGATCCTGACGTCGGTGATCGCGTCCGTCGTGTTCGGGCTGCTGCTGCCGTTGATGCCGACCTACCCGGCGCTGCTCGTCCTGCGCGCGCTGCAGGGCGTCGCCATCGCCGGCTTCCCCGGCGTCGCGGCGGCGTACCTGGCCGAACGGCTCGGCCGCGCGGGCGTCGCGGCGGCCGTCGGCGCGATGATCGCGGGCAACACGATCGGCGGCATGCTCGGCCGGCTGGCCAGCGGGTTCACCGCCGGGCCGCTGGGCTGGCGCGGCGCGCTGTTCGTCGTCGCGGGCGTGGGCGCGATCTGCTCGGCGATCACCGTCGTGACGCTGCCGCCGGGCACCCGCGCCCGTGGGGACGCCCAGCTCCGCGCCGTCGCGAAAGGCCTGGTCACGGCGTTGAGCAAGCCGGTCCTACTGGCCCAGTACGCGGTCGCGCTGCTGGCGATGGGCTCGTTCGTCGCGCTGTACAACGCGGCCGGGTTCCGGCTGACCGGCGACCCGCTGGACCTGTCGCCGGCGATCGCGTCGCTGGTGTTCCTGGCGTACGCGACGGGCTCGGTGTCGTCGGCCGCGGCCGGCCGGCTGGTCGCGCGAGTGGGCCGCCGCCGGGCGCTGATCGGCGCTCTGCTGCTGACGGCGGTTGGCGCGACGCTGACGTTGCCGGACTCGTTGCCGCTGGTGATCGCCGGTTTCCTGGTCCTGACGTGCGCGTTCTTCGCCGCGCACGCGGTGGCGAACGGCTGGGCGGCGGCCGACGCGCCGGAGAACGCGCGCGGCCAGGTGGGCGGCATGTACACGGCGACGTACTACTTGGGGAGCAGCGTCGGAGGGGCAGCGGGGGCGTGGGTGTACGGGCACGCGGGCTGGCCGTGGCTGATCGCGCTGGTGGCGGCGTGGCTCCTGCTGGCGGCGGCCGCGGTGAGCGTGGGGACGCGGGTTCGCGAAGAGCGGCGTGAGCTGGTCAGCGCCGCCTGAGCTGCGCCCGCCTCGCTGGCAGGGTTCCGGCGAAATTCGTCATGGCTTTGGCGACCGGTCCGCGCCTGAGCCGGCCACCTCCTCGACTCGAGTGCGAAGCCGCTGGACCAAACCCGGCCGCCGACGTCCGCGGCCGACCCCCGCCACTCCCAGGCGGGGCTCCGGCGAAGTCGGGGGGCAGGCCGCCGTTCGCCGATGGCCGGCGGAGCTGCTGCGGAGCGGGCCGGCGCGACTTGCCGGGCCGCCGTCACTCCCAGGCAGGGCTCCGGCAAAGTCGCCGGACAGGCCGGGCACGCGGCCATGATTCCCGGGAGCGGACGTCATGAACGACCCTTTCACCTCGCCAGACGCGGTGAAAGGGTCGTTCATGACGTCCGAGTCGCCGGGGTTGGGTCGCACGATCCGACTTTGCCGGGCCCCCGCCTCACCCAGGGGGGCGTCCCCTTGGCCAGTCTACCGGCCCCCACCGACAACAGACCCCGCCGAAGCCCAGTTGTCCACAGCCGGCGCGACCTGTGGACAACAGCTCAAACCGCCGCCGCGACCAGCAGGCCGCCGCCCACCGGCAACAACGCCGGGACCAGCCGCTCGTCCTCCCGGAACGCCCGCGCGACCTCGCGCAACGCCAGCGTCTCCGGGTCCCGGTGCGATGGGTCGATCACCCTCCCACCGGCCAAAACGTTGTGGAACGCGATGATCCCGCCCCGCCGCAGCAGCGACACGCCCAGCTCGTAGCACCCCGGGTACTCGATGTGCGCGGAATCGACGAACACCAGGTCGTACCCGCCCGGCGTGAGCCGCTGCAGCACGTCCAGCGCGCGCCCGATGATCAGCCGCGTGCGGCCTGGGGCGTAGCCGGCCTCGCGGAACGTCGCGCGCGCTGCCCGCTGGTACTCCGGCTCGACGTCGATCGAGGTCAGGATGCCGTCGGACGCCATGCCGCGCAGCAGGCTCAGCCCGCTCACCCCGGCCCCCGTGCCGACCTCGACGACCGCCTTCGCGCACAGCGTCGCGGCCAAGAACCGCAACGTCGCGCCCGCACCCGCGCTGAGCGGGGTGCAGCCCAGGTCCTCGGCCCGCGCCCGGGCCGTGGCCAGCACCTCGTCGTCGGGCAGGTACCCGTCGACGAACCCGGAATCGGCCGGTGCGGCCGCAGGGGTGGGCGTGTTCACGCACGGAGGTTAGCGTTGGTTGTCGATAAATCAGCGCAGGCTCCCTGGTAAGCACCCGGGGAGAAGTTCTCAGCCTGCTCTCAGTCCAGTCTCACTAGAACCATAAGGAGTCCGGACAGACTCAGTGAGGAACACGGGAACACCGTGCCGAGGACCCGCGTTGGGTGGAGCAGACAGGAGAAACACAGATGGAGGTGCCTGCTCCCGCGATGCAGAACGCCGTTGCCGAAAACGACGCCGACGCGGCTCAGCCCGTGTCCCTGGACGAGGCGGTCTGGACGCCGCCGTCCTGGGACGAGGTCGTCCGCGAGCACAGCGACCGGGTCTACCGGCTCGCCTACCGCCTGACCGGCAACACGCACGACGCCGAGGACCTCACCCAGGAGACCTTCATCCGGGTCTTCCGGTCGCTGGCGTCCTACAAGCCCGGCACGTTCGAGGGCTGGCTGCACCGGATCACCACCAACCTGTTCCTCGACATGGCCCGCCGCCGCTCGCGCGTGCGGATGGAAGGCCTGCCCGAGGACACCGACCGCATCGTGGGCGACGACCCGAGCCCCGAGCAGGTCTTCTCCGACACCCACCTGGACCCGGACCTGCAGGCGGCGCTCGACGAGCTGCCCCCGGAGTTCCGCGCCGCCGTGGTGCTGTGTGACGTCGAAGGCCTGTCGTACGAGGAGATCGGCGCGACGCTCGGGGTCAAGCTGGGCACCGTCCGCAGCCGGATCCACCGCGGGCGCCAGGCGCTGCGGGCTTCACTCGAGCGCCGGCGCGCTTACGCACCGGAGTCTGCGAAGGTGTCGGTATGACCGCACCGCGAGGCTGGGGACTCCCCGAGTCGCACCTGATGCCGGACGCCGTGGTGGCGTTCGTCGACGGAGAGCTTCCGCACGGCCCGCGCGACCGCGCGGCTTCGCACATCACGCGCTGCGCGGCGTGCGCGGCCGAGGTGCGCGCCCAGCGCCAGACGGTGGAGGCGATCCGCCGCGCGTCGGCGCCGTCGATGTCGGCCGGGTTCCTGGCGAGCCTGCAGTCGATCCCGCAGCACACGGAGCTCCCGAGCACCCCGGACAACCTGGCGATCACCGCCGACGGCCAGCTGGTCGCGGTCCAGCGCCCGGACCGGGTGGCGGGCCTGCGCGAAACGGGCGTGCTGGGTGGTGTCGCGCCGTTGGGATCATCGGCGCCGCTGGGCCAGTCGCCGAACGTCGTCGGCGGCTTCAAGCGCCGCGCGGCCCAGGGGGCCGGCGTGGTCGTCTCGGGCCTGGTGCTGAGCGCACTGGCGCTGGTGGGGACGACAGCGGACAGCGGTGACGGCGCGCCGGAGACCGGTGGCGGGGCGCCGCAGCAGGCCAACCTGCTGCCGGCCCAGATGGCGGTCCCGCAGCAGCAGGTGGTGCCGCCTTCGACCCCGGTGAGCACGACGCCGGCCGCGGTGCCGGCCGGGATGCGCTGAGACTTCGTTCCACGAAGGCCGTCATGAGGGATTCCTCGTGGCGGCCTTCGGCATGTCCGGGGCGCGGCCGGCGCTGGACGGGCTCGGCGGCGGCCGGGGACGCTGCCGGGTGCGGCCGGATCCGGCGACGGCTCGGCGGCGGCCTGGGAGGTCGCGAATGACCCATTCGGGACCTCCGAAGACCGGAATGAGTCATTCGGGACACCGCCGCGGCCCGACCGGCGCCACGAACCCAAGCAACAGCCATTTCACCGCCGGACCGGCAGACTCCGAGCACTGGGCTTGGGTATCGTCACGCCCAGCCACCTGATCTTCTGCACCGGGGAATGATGACCGAGCCGAACGTGAATCCCGAGCAGCCCGGCGCGCGCGATGCCGACCGGCTGGGTCCGCGGCCGCTCGCGCGGCCGGCCGTCGATCCCGCTCAGGCCGCCGTCTTCGGCAGGCCCACCGGGGTCGATGGTGCGTTCGACAAGCTCTACACCCCGCAGAAGCCCAACGGCGTCCGGCTCGCGCCGCCCGCTCCCGAGTCGCTGGCCGAGGCCTTCCGGCGGCCGCCCGGGGCCGAAGGCGTGCTGCTCGAACGGCCGCGGGAAGCCACCGGGGACCCGGAAACCCCGGACCCGCCCCTCTGGAACAGCACCAGCGACCCCTGGCGCGATCCCGGCGCCGGGGCCGTCCTCGCCGGGCCCGCGATGCCCGCCGAAGACGAGGAAAAGCCCGCGAAACGCCCTCCCGGCGCGCTGCTCAGCCTGCCCGAGGTGCTCTTCGGCCGCCGCGTGCAGCCGAAGGCGCTCGCGCTGCTCGGGGTCGTCGCGCTGCTCGTCGGGGCCGTCGGGGGGCTCGTCGGGTGGTGGGTCGCCGACACCGGGAACGAGCTCACCGGCTCCGCCACCATCTCCGAAGCCGAGGCCGCCAAGGAACGGCCCGCCGGCTCGGTCGCCGAGATCGCCAAGCGCGTCGCGCCCGCCGTCGTCTCGCTCGAGGTCTACAAGCCCGGCGCCGACTCCGGGGAGCAGGGCTCCGGCGTCATGATCGACCCGCAGGGCTACATCCTCACCAACGAGCACGTGATCTCCTCCGCGAGCGCCGACCCCGGCGTCAAGGTCACCGCGATCTTCATCGACGGCACCCGCACCGAGGCCAAGCTCGTCGGCTCCGACCAGAAGACCGACCTCGCCGTCGTCAAGGTCAACGTCACCAACCCGACCGTCCTGCAGATCGGCAAGTCCGCGGACCTGCAGGTCGGCGACACCGTGATGGCCATCGGCTCGCCGCTGGCGCTGCAGAACTCGGTGACCGCCGGCATCGTCAGCGCCCTCAACCGGCCGATCACCGCGGGCGGCGACAACGGCGCCCCGCCGGTCACCTACGAAGCCATCCAGACCGACGCCGCCATCAACCACGGCAACTCCGGCGGCGCGCTCGTCGACGCCACCGGCGCGCTCGTCGGGATCAACTCCTCGATCCGCTCCTCCGGCGCCGACGGCGGCAGCATCGGCATCGGCTTCGCCATCCCCAGCGACTACGCGATCAAGATCGCGAAGGCGCTGATCAAGGACGGCAAGGTCCAGCACGCCGACATCGGCATCAACGCCTCGTCGACGGTCGCCGGCTCCTCGACCATGGGCGCCCAGGTGAAGAACGTCGCCCCCGGCGGCCCGGCCGCGAACGCCGGCATCAAGGAGGGCGACGTCATCACGAAGATCGGCGGCCGCCTGGTGCGCGACTCGGCCGAGATGACGGTCGCCGTGCGCGCCCACGACGTCGGCGAGGTCGTGCCGGTGCAGCTGGCCCGCGACGGCGCCAGCTTCGTCGTGGACGTAACCCTGGCTTCCGACTGAGTTCCCGCGTTCGGCCTGCCGGAACGCGGCAGGGGGCGGGTACCCTGGGCGGGTAGGTTCCGAGCGGAGGTAGACGGGTGTTCGACAGTGTCGGATGGGGGGAAATCCTCGTCCTCATCATCGCCGGTCTCTTCATCCTCGGCCCGGAACGGCTTCCCGAAGCGGCGTCCTGGATGGCGAAGAGCGTGAAGAAGGTCCGCGACTTCGCGACCGGCGCGCGGGAACAGCTGCGCGAGGAGATGGGCCCGGAGTTCGACCAGCTCCGCAAGCCACTCGAAGACCTGCGCGGGCTGCGCAACTTCGACCCGAAGCGGGTGGTGACGCAGCACCTGTTCGACGGCGACGCGGACCCGCTCGGCATCAAGGGCATCACGAACGGCAGCCCGAACCTGGGCGGTGCCAACGGTTCGAACGGGACGAACGGCTCGAACGGGCACCCGGCGACCCAGGCGAAGACGCCGGAACCCCTGAAGCCGGGGGAGCGCCCGCCGATCGACCCCGACGCCACCTGACCCCTTTGTCCGTTTCCCGGGTCCCCCTCAGTTCCTGAGCGGCGACCGTTCTCCTCGCTACGTTCGAGCGGGGGCGGCCGGCCGCCGCCCGCGAACGAAGGGGAGATGATGAAACTCAGATCGCTGGGCTGCGCGCTGCTCGCCCTGGGCCTGCTGGGATCCGGTCAGACCGCGTCCGCCGCCACCGAAGCCGCCTGCACCTGGAAGCCCACCGTGCTCGCCGCCGGCACCTCCGTCAGCGCGCAGGTGACCGCGACCGACGACAAGGGCGGCTTCGCCGGCTGGACCCGGCCCGCCGGCTCGGCCGGCACCCGGGCCGCGGCCTGGACCGGCGGCGGGTACACCGACCTCGGCGTCGCCCGCGCCATGAACCCGCGGGTGACCGCCGAGAACCGCGCGGGTGCCGTCGCCGGGACCGCGCGCACCTCGATCTCCGGATACGTCGTCGAGAAGGCGTTCAAGAGCTCCGGCGGCGGGCTCGTCGAGCTGCCGCTCCCGGCGTCCGGGGGCTACGCGCGGTCGGACGCCGTCGGCATCACCGACTCCGGCGACGTCATCGGCACCGTCGCCAAGCAGGACGGGACCGGCCGGATCGCCGCCCGCTGGCCCGCCACCCAGCCGGACAGCGTGACGCTGCTGCCCGGCGCGCCCTCGTCCGGCGTCGGCCCGGTCGCGGTCGACACCGACGGGACGATCGTGCTGAACAGCTCCGATCTTTGGCGCGACGGGACGCTGACCCACCTCGGCACCCTGCCGGGCCTGGAGTTCAAGTGGCCCGAAGCCATCAAGAACGGCCGCGTCGTCGGCTACGGCGTCTACAACGGCAAGAACGTCGGCGTCTACTGGGACCAGCAGCACGCGGCCCACGTCCTGCCGAAGTCCAGCTACAACCTGTCCACCGCCAACCCGGGGTTCTCGATCAACGCCGCCGGCCTGATCACCGGCCGCATCGACAACGCGAACGGCGGCAACGACTCCGCCGGCACCGGCTACGGCGTCTGGAACCAGGGCACCTTCGTCGCGAAGTTCGGCGACCTGGCGGCCGACCTGCCCGTGGTCATCGGCGACGACGGCACCGCGGGCGGCTACCGCTACGACTCCACCACGGAGAACTCGACCGCGTACTCCTGGCGCTGCTCCTGACCGGACGGCTCAGCGGCCGGCCGGGGTGACGTTCAGCATCATCCCGGCCAGGCCGCGGGCCTTGACCGTCAGCTTCTTCGCCGCGTCCTTCAGCACCACCGACGCCGGCGCCTCCGGCTCGGTCAGCACCAGCGGCTCGCCCGCGTCGCCCTGGGCGACCATGCGCGGGTCCATCGGGACCTGCCCGAGCAGCGGCACCTCCGACCCGATCGACTTGGTCAGCGACGAAGCCACCGCCTCACCGCCGCCCGAGCCGAAGATCTCCATGCGTTCCCCGGACGGCGTCTCCAGCCACGACATGTTCTCGATGACCCCGGCGACGCGCTGACGCGTCTGCAGCGCGATCGCCCCCGCGCGCTCGGCCACCTCGGCCGCCGCCTGCTGCGGGGTCGTGACCACCAGGATCTCCGCGTTCGGGATCAGCTGGGCCACCGAGATCGCGATGTCGCCGGTGCCCGGCGGGAGGTCCAGCAGCAGGATGTCCAGGTCGCCCCAGAAGACGTCCGCCAGGAACTGCTGCAGCGCGCGGTGCAGCATCGGCCCGCGCCACACGACAGGCGTGTTGCCCGGGGTGAACATGCCGATCGAGATCACCTTCACGCCGTGCGCCTGCGGCGGCATGATCATCGTGTCGACCTTGGTCGGCTTCTCGCGCGCGCCCAGCATGCGGGGGATCGAGTGGCCGTAGATGTCCGCGTCCACGACACCCACCGACAGCCCGCGCGCGGCCATCGCCGCCGCCAGGTTGACCGTCACCGACGACTTGCCGACGCCGCCCTTGCCCGACGCCACGCAGTACACCCGCGTCATCGAGCCCGGCTGGGCGAACGGGATCACCGGCTCGGCCGCGTCGCCGCGCAGGGACTTCCGCAGCTCGGAGCGCTGCTCGTCACTCATGACGTCGAGCTCCACGCGCACGTCCGCGACGCCGGGGAGCTTCGAGACGGCTTCCTTCGTGTCGTTGGTCAGCGTCGCCTTGAGCGGGCAGCCGGCCACCGTCAGGTAGATCCCGACCGTCACGACGCCGTCGTCGCCGACGACCACGTCCTTGACCATCCCCAGGTCCGTGATGGGTTTCCGGATCTCCGGGTCTTGCACGCTCTTCAGCGCGCTGCGGACGTCGTCGACGCTGGGGAGCTGCTGGGTGCTGGTCACCCAGTCCATGTTACGTACTGGTAGGGGTACGGGATTTCTTGGGCTTTACGTCCAGGTCGTCTCGCAGCCGGTCCAGCTCGCTGCGCAGGTAGTCGCGCGTCGCGACCTCACCGATCGCCAGCCGCAGCGCCGCCAGCTCCCTGGCCAGGTACTCCGTGTCCGCTTTCGTCTGCGCGGCCCGGTTCCGGTCCTCTTCCAGGGAGACGCGGTCGCGGTCGTCCTGCCGGTTCTGCGCCAGCAGGATCAGCGGCGCCGCGTACGCCGCCTGCGTCGAAAAGGCCAGGTTGAGCAGGATGAACGGGTACGGGTCCCACCGCAGCGACAGCGCTGTGAGGTTCAGCACGATCCAGACGATGACGATCAGCGTCTGCCAGAACAGGTACTTCCCGGTGCCCAGGAACCGGGCGATCCGCTCGGTGAACCGGCCGAAGGTGTCCGGGTCGATGTTCAGCCTGAACCGGTTCTGGCTGCGGGGCTGGTCGAGCCGCCGTCCCGAAGTCGGTTCAGGCACGGTCTTCCTCCAAGGTGTCGTGCAGCCCGGTCTCGCGCCAGTCCTCCGGCAGCAGGTGGTCGAGGACGTCGTCGACGGTCACCGCGCCGATCAGGTGGTCCTCGGTGTCGACGACCGGTCCGCAGGTCAGGTTGTAGGCCGCGAAGTACCGCGTGACCTCGGCCAGCGAGGCACCCGGTTTCAGCGGTGGCAGCCCGGTGTCCACGGCGCTGGCGACCAGCTCGGCGGGCGGCTCGCGCAGGAGCCGCTGGAAGTGGACGACGCCGACGTAGCGCCCGGTCGGCGTCGCGGTCGGCGGGCGGCAGACGAACACCATGCTGGCCAGCGCGGGCGGCAGCTCGGCGTTGCGGATGTGGGCCAGCGCTTCGGCGATCGTCGTGTCCGGGGTCAGCACCACCGGCTCCGGCGTCATCAGGCCGCCCGCGGTGTCCGACGAGTACTCCAGCAGCCGCTTGACCGGCGCGGACTCCTCGGGCTCCATCAGCTCCAGCAGCCGGCTCTGCTCGGCCGGGGCCAGCTCGGCCAGCAGGTCGGCGGCGTCGTCGGGGTTCATCGCCTCGAGGACGTCGGCCGCGCGCTCCTCGGCCAGGTAGGCCAGCAGCTCCTTCTGGTCGTCGTCCGGCAGCTCTTCGATGACGTCGGCGAGGCGCTCGTCGTCCATCGCGTCGGCGACCTCGTGCCGGCGCTTGAGCGGCAGGTCGCGCACGGTCGCGGCGATGTCGGCCGGGCGCATCGTGTCGAAGAGCATGAGCAGCTGGCCGGCGCCCTGCGGCTGCGCGCCGAGGTCGGCCAGGCCCAGCCCGGCCACCTCCGACCAGGGCAGCACCTGCATCGCCGCGCGGCGGCGGCCCAGCCCGACCCGCCGCTCGCGGATGGCGAGCTTGGCGAGCACCCAGTCGCGGGTGCGGGTCGGTTCCATCCCGGCGTCGACGACGGTGATCCGCGTGTCCGAGCCGGCGAGCGTGGCGTGCGCGTCGAGCAGCTGCCCGAGCACCAGGACCTCGTTGGGGCGCTGGTTGAACTGGCGCATGTTGACCGAGCCGGTCGCGAGCGTCACGGCGCTGGGCTCGATCGCGGTGACGCGCAGCATCGGCACGAAGACCCGCCGCCGGGTGGCCAGCTCGACGACCAGGCCGAGGAGCCGCGGCGGCTGGGCGTCGAGGCGCAGGCCGGCGACCAGGTCGCGGACCCGGCCGATGGACTCGCCGTCCGGCCCGAACACGGGCAACCCGGACAGCTGAGCTGCGAAAACCCTGTTGACCGCGGCCATGCCGCTGACACTATCGGCTGGCTGCCCAGGGGGCGATTTCCGCCACTGTGACGAACGCCGGGTCGTCGCTCTCCTCGCCGGACTCGAGGTGCTCCTCGATCATCCAGATCCAGTTCTGCACGGCCCGCACGAGCGTCCACGCGCGCGCCTTGGACGCGTCCAGTTCGTGCGATTCGACGATCAGCGCGAACCGTTCGTCCAGTGTGGACTCCGTGAAGCGGTTCCAGAACAACGGGATCACGCCCCACTCGAGGTCACCGGCGAGCGGCTTCGGGTCGATGACCAGCCACGGTTCCCTGGTGCCGGCCAGGACGTTCTGGAAGTGCAGGTCCTCGTTCACCAGCAGCTCGCCCGCCGACGGGCCCAGCTCGCGGCAGATCGCGACGGCGTCGTCGACCAGCCGCCGCTCGAACGGCTCGCCGAGCTCGGCCCAGCGGCGGGGGAGTTCCTCGGCCAGTTCCGCGGCTTCGGTGCGCAGCCGCCGCCGCATCGACGCCGGCGCGGGGACGGCCAGGCGCCGCGCCAAGCCGCCGATGAGCGGGATCGCCGAGCGCAGCGGGAGGTCGTCGAGGGTGCGTCCGGCGTCGAGCCGTTCGAGCAGCAGGACGCCGTCGTCCGGTGCGGACTCCAGCAGCAGCACCGCACCCCGGCCGGCCCATGTGGACAGTGCGAGCGGCTCGTCGGCGGATTCTTCGTCGCGCCAGCCCAGTTTCAGCACCACCGGCGTCCCGTCGGGCAGCCGCGCGGGCTGCACCACGCCGACGTAACCGTGCATCGCCGCGCCCTCGAACGTCAGGTCCCACTTCCGCGCGTAGGAGGCGGCGAGGTCGGGCAGTGCCGCCAGCCACGGGACGGCGCCGGGGCCGAGCACCCGGGGCGCGCGGGCGGCGAACAGGGGCGGGACGCGGAGATCGTTCACCACCCCAGTCTGGCGGTGCGGTCCAGCGCGTTTCGTCATGGTCGCCGCGGGCGTACGCTGGGTTTTTCAGGGGTAAAAGCAACCCCCGGAGGCAGCCATGCTGGTGGAGATCCTCAGCGCCGTCGTCGTCGCGGGTGGAGCCTGGCTCGCGTCGAGCGTGCGCGTCGTCAAGCAGTACGAACGCGGACTGGTCTACCGGTTCGGACGGGTGCGGTCCCGGGTCGCGGAACCCGGGTTGATGCTGCTGGTGCCGTTCGCGGACCGGCTGCAGAAGGTCAACATGCAGATCGTGACCATGCCGGTGCCCGCCCAGGACGGCATCACCCGGGACAACGTCACGGTCCGGGTCGACGCGGTCGTCTACTTCAAGGTCATCGACCCGGTCGTCGCGGCGGTCAACGTCCAGGACTACCGGTCGGCGGTCGGCCAGGTCGCGCAGACGTCGCTGCGCTCGATCATCGGCAAGAGCGACCTCGACGACCTGCTCTCCAACCGCGAGCGCCTCAACGAGGGCCTGGAGCTGATGATCGACAGCCCGGCGCTGGACTGGGGCATCCACATCGACCGCGTCGAGATCAAGGACGTCGCGCTGCCGGAGGCGATGAAGCGCTCGATGTCGCGCCAGGCCGAGGCGGAGCGGGAACGGCGTGCGCGCGTCATCTCCGCCGATGGTGAGCTGCAGGCGTCGCACAAGCTCGCGCAGGCCGCGGCCCGGATGGCCGACACCCCGTCGGCCCTGCAGCTGCGGCTGCTGGAGACGGTCGTGCAGGTGTCGTCGGAGAAGAACTCGACGCTGGTGCTGCCGTTCCCGGTGGAGCTCCTGCGGTTCCTGGACGCGCAGACCCCCAAGCCGGCCGCTCCGGCACCGGCTCCCGCGGCTCCCGAGCCGGAACCCGAGCTGACGGACGCCAAGCCGGAGGCGAACGGCCACGCGACGCCGGCACCGCGCAGCCCCGGCGACGCGGTGCTGCCGGCCGACTAGTCCAGCTGGCCGTTCGCGCCCAGGACGATCAGCGTCGTGAAGAAGCCGAACCACAGCGCGATCACGACGTAGCCGATGATCACGGCGGCCGTGGCCACGCCGCGGCCGCCCCCTTCGCCGCGGTTCGTCTTGCCCAGCGCGACGTGGCCCATGATCAGCCCGGCGATCGCCGTGATGCCCGAGCAGAAGCCGAGGATGGAGCAGACCAGCGCGCCGATGGCGAGCGCGTTGTCCTGCCCCCGCGGCGGACCCGGCACGTACGGCGGCTGGACGTACGGCGCCGGGCCGCCGCCGTACGGCTGCGCGTAGACCGGCGGGTACGGCTGCTGGTACACCGGCTGCCCCGGTGCCGCGTACGGCGTGCCGGGGATGTGCGCGGCCGGCGTCTCGAACGACCCGGGCGGCAGCTCGGGGGCGGGCGCGACCGGTTCCGGTTCCGGCTTCGGCGGCTCGGTGACCGTGCTGTCGCCCGCCGGCGGGTCGTAGTTCTCCGGCGCGTACGGCGCCGGCTCCGCGGTGGGCGGCGGGTCGTAGGACACGGCCGGACGGTCGTTGTCCCCGGACGGGTCGGTCATGGCGGGTCCCCTCGATGCGTGCTGGGCCCCAATTTAACCGGTCAGCGGAAGAGCTCGTGGGCGAAGCCGAACCCGAAGAGCAGGATCAGCGCCAGGACGTTGAGCCCGATCCCGATGTACCCCACGATGACCGCCGCGAGCGCGACGCCCTGGCCTTCCGCTTCGCCGCGCTTGGCCTTGGCGAGGGCGATGTGGCCCATCACGATGCCCGCGATCGTCACGAGGACGCAGAGGAAGATGCCGAGGATGGAGCAGATCAGCGCGCCGATGGCGAGACCCGGTCCCTCCGGCGGCGGCGCCTGCATGCCGCCCGGGTACTGCGGCGGGTACTGCGGGAAGCCGCCGCTCGGGTACTGCTGGCCGTAGCCGGGCTGCTGGTAGCCGCCCGACTGCGGCTGCTGGCCGTACGGGTTGTTCGGGTCCTGCGGATAAGTCATGGTGCCCTCCCCTGTCGAACCGCACTGTACGACGCGAAGCGTGAGCGCCCTCATAGCAGGGTTGGGGGATTCGGGTCATACTCACCGGTAACCCAGCGCCGGGAGCCGGCGTCGCAACGGAAAGGGAGCCGTGATGGCCCGTCTCGCCCAGACCGCCGGCCTGACCGACGTGCAGTCGGAGATCCTCGCGACCGTCCGCTCGTTCGTGGACAAGGAGGTCATCCCGCACGCGCAGGAGCTCGAGCACTCCGACACCTACCCGGCGGACATCGTCGAGGGCATGAAGGAGATGGGCCTGTTCGGGATCACGATCCCGGAGGAGTACGGGGGGCTCGGCGAGTCGCTGCTGACCTACGCGCTGGTCGTCGAGGAGATCGCCCGCGGCTGGATGAGCGTGTCCGGCGTGATCAACACCCACTTCATCGTGGCGCACATGATCTCCCGCCACGGCACGGAAGCGCAGAAGCAGCACTTCCTGCCCCGGATGGCGACCGGCGAGGTCCGCGGCTCGTTCTCGATGTCGGAGCCGGACCTCGGCTCGGACGTCGCCGCGATCAAGACCCGCGCTCGCCGTGACGGTGACGGTTACGTCATCGACGGCTCGAAGATGTGGCTGACGAACGGCGGTTCGTCCAACCTGATCGCGCTGCTCGTCAAGACCGACGAAGGTGCCGAGAAGGCCCACCAGAACCTGACGACGTTCCTCGTGGAGAAGCCGGAGGGCTTCGGCGAGGTGGCGCCGGGCCTGACCATCCCGGGCAAGATCGACAAGATGGGCTACAAGGGCGTCGACACGACCGAAGCGGTCTTCGACGGCTATCGCATCGGGTCGGACATGGTGCTCGGTGAGACCCCGGGCCGCGGGTTCGCGTACATGATGGACGGTGTCGAGGTCGGCCGCGTGAACGTCGCGGCGCGGGCGTGCGGCATCGCGATCCGGGCGTTCGAGCTGGCGGTGGAGTACGCCCAGCAGCGCAAGACGTTCGGCAAGGCGATCGCGGAGCACCAGGCCGTGGCGTTCAAGCTGGCCGAGATGGCGACGAAGGTCGAGGCGGCCCACCTGATGATGGTGAACGCGGCCCGGCTGAAGGACTCGGGCGAGCGCAACGACGTCGAGGCGGGGATGGCGAAGCTGATCGCGTCGGAGTACTGCGCGGAGGTCACGCAGGACTCGTTCCGGATCCACGGCGGCTACGGGTACTCGAAGGAGTACGAGATCGAGCGGCTCATGCGCGAGGCCCCGTTCCTGCTGATCGGCGAGGGCACGAGCGAGATCCAGAAGACGATCATCTCGCGCGGGTTGCTGCGCGAGTACAAGTCCCGCGGCTGACGCTCGGGGCCGCTTTGTCGATACGGCGACAACCGGCTCCGGCCTTTCGGGGTAAGCGGCTCGCACGGTCCGGGCGTTCTTGACAAGATGGACGCCCAGACCCACGAGTGCGCAGGTGATGATGGTGAGTAGTCCCTTCGGCGGGAGCCGGGCGCCCGGCAACCTGCCTCGGCTGCCGACCCCGCCGACCGGCTGGCCGATCGGGTCGTACGCGACCTACGGCGAGGCGCAGCAGGCCGTCGATTTCCTCGCCGAAAGCGAGTTCGCCGTCAGCGACGTCACGATCGTCGGGGTGGACCTGATGCTCGTCGAACGGGTCATCGGGAAGCTGTCGTGGGGCCGCGTGCTCGGTACCGGTGCCGTCTCCGGCGCGTGGTTCGGCCTCTTCGCCGGGTTGCTGCTCGGCCTGTTCGTCAACCAGGGCTTCGTGCTGCAGCTGCTGACCGGGCTCGTGCTCGGCGTCCTGTCCGGGCTGATGTTCGCCGCCATCGGGTACAGCATGTCGCGCGGGCGGCGGGACTTCTCCTCGGCGAGCCAGCTCGTCGCCGGCCGGTACGACGTCCTGTGCCAGCCGCGCACCGCCGAGCAGGGCCGGGAGCTGCTCGCCAAGCTCGCCCTCAAACCGCCGCCCGCGATGACCTGAAAAAAGCCGCCATTATCAGGGGAAAATCACGGTTCGAGCTGCAGTGGGCTGAATCGTTACCGATACTGCTTGCGGGGTGTGATCGCCCGGCATAAGTTGTCCGACACCAGTCGGGCGGCCTCGCCCAACCAGCGCGGCGGCCCGAGCACTAGCACGTCGGGGTGCTGGCGCGGTTTCGCCTCATCGCGTCGTGGTGCCCACCGGGGCACCGCGGTATCCGGCGTGCACGCGGGTGAGGAGGCCTTATGGGGAAGAGGATCGGCGCGGGCAAACGGGGACGCTCGCCCGGCCGTACCGCGGTCCTGCTGGGGGCAGGGGCTTTGGTGACCGGCATGCTGGCCGGTTGCGGATCGGGCGGCGGGCTCAAGATCAACGTCTACTACGCGCCCGAGGACAGCTTCCAGAAAGTCGTCGACAACTGCAACAAGGCAGCCGGCGGGAAGTACGAAATCGTCTACAACAAGCTGCAGCGCGGTTCGGACGACCAGCGCCTGCAGATGGCCAGGCGGCTCGCCGCGGGTGACACCGCGATGGACGTCCTCGGCCTCGACGTGACCTGGGTTTCGGAGTTCGCCGAAGCCGGGTGGATCGACGAGTGGAAGGATCAGAACAAGACCGCGGCGTCCGAAGGCGTCCTGCAGGGACCGCTGGAAACCGCGACCTACAACGGCAAGCTCTACGCGGCCCCGAAGAACACGAACATCCAGCTGCTCTGGTACGACGACCGGATCACCCCGTCCGCGCCCAAGACGTGGGACGAGATGATCCAGAAGTCGAAGGAGCTGAAGGCGCAGGGCAAGCCGTACAGCATCGTCTTCACCGGCGCGCAGTATGAAGGCCTCGTCGTCTTCTACAACACCCTCGTCGAGTCGATGGGCGGGCACATCCTGTCCGACGACGGCAAGTCCGTCGTCATGGACGACGGCGCGGTGAAGGCGCTCGCGCTGCTGAAGCAGATCACCGCGTCGGGGATCACCGACCCGTCGCTGACCAACTCGAAGGAGGACGACGTCCGGCAGACGTTCCAGCGCGGCGACGCCGCGTTCGAGCTGAACTGGCCGTTCGTCTACGCCTCCTACGCCAAGGACAAGCCGCAGGACGTCTCGCACATGAAGTGGGCTGTCTACCCCGAGGCGCAAGCCGGGACCCCGGCCAAGACCACCATCGGCGGGTACGACCTCGCGGTCAGCTCGTTGTCGGCGCACAAGCCCGAGGCGTACGAAGCGGCGTTGTGCCTGCGGAGCGCGGAGAACCAGAAGTTCTCGGCGATCAACGACGGCGTGCCACCGACCATCGAATCGGTGTACCACAACGACACCCCGCTCGACCCCTCGAAGCCGGCCGGTGACGACAACCCGAACATGGCGATCAAGTACCCGATGCGCGACTCCATCCTGGACGCGCTGAAGGACGCCGCGGTGCGGCCGCTGACCCCGGCGTACCAGAACATGTCGACCGTGATGTCGAAAGTCCTTTCCCCGCCGGGCGAAATCGACCCGCAGGCCACCGCTTCGAAGCTGCGCGAGCAGCTCAACGACGCTCTCCAGTCGAAGGGAGTGATCCCGTGACCGTCCAGGACCCGACCACGGCGGGAGCCACCGCGGCACCGGAACCCGTGTCGCGCGAGAAGAAGGGCAAACCCGCCCTCTCCGAAGGGAAGAAGGCCGAGCGGCGGCTCGGGCTGTGGCTGTGCGCGCCCGCGTTCGTCGTGATGATCGCCGTCACCGGCTACCCGATCGTCTACTCGATCTGGCTGTCGCTGCAGCGCTACGACCTGCGTTTCCCGGCGCAGCAGCAGTTCGTCGGCTTCGACAACTACGGGGCCGTGCTGTCCAATTCGTACTGGTGGACGGCGTTCGGCACGACGATGTTCCTGACCGTCGTGTCGGTGGCCATCGAGTTCGTGCTCGGCATGGCGCTGGCGCTGATCATGCACCGGACGCTCGTCGGGCGCGGCCTCGTCCGCACGGTCGCCCTGATCCCGTACGGCATCGTCACGGTCGTCGCGGCGTTCTCGTGGTACTACGCGTGGACGCCGAAGACCGGCTACCTGGCGAACTGGCTGGCCGCGGACGCGGCGCCGCTGACCGACCAGTGGCCGTCGATGTTCATCATCATCGGCGCCGAGGTGTGGAAGACCACGCCGTTCATGGCGCTGCTGCTGATGGCCGGCCTCGCGCTGGTGCCGGACGACCTGCTCAAGGCCGCGGCGATGGACGGCGCGAGCGCGTGGCAGCGGTTCACGAAGGTGATGCTGCCGGTGATGAAGCCGGCGATCCTGGTGGCGCTGCTGTTCCGCACGCTCGACGCGTTCCGGATCTTCGACAACATCTACGTGCTCACCGGTGGCGCGCAGGACACCGGCTCGGTGTCCATGCAGACCTACGACAACCTGGTCAAGGGCCTCAACCTCGGGATCGGGTCGACGATGGCGGTGCTGATCTTCATCACCGTGGCGATCATCGCCTTCATCTTCATCAAGGTGTTCGGCACGGCCGCACCTGGCTCGGACGACGGGGGTAAGCGCTGATGGTGATGGGAACCGTCACGACGGGCCGCAAAGTCAGGTGGGGCCTGGTCGACATCCTCGTGCTGGTGTTCGCGCTGGTGCCGGTGCTCTGGGTCGTTTCGCTGTCGTTCAAGACCAAGGACACGCTGACCGACGGGTCGTTCATCCCGCAGTCGTGGACCTGGCAGAACTACGCGGACATCTTCCAGACGTCGGAGTTCCTGCTGGCGCTGGTGAACTCGATCGGCATCGCGATCATCTCGACCGTGATCGCGGTGGTGCTGGGCACGATGGCCGCGTACGCGATCGCGCGGCTGGAGTTCCCCGGCAAGCAGCTTCTCGTCGGGCTCTCGCTGCTGATCGCGATGTTCCCGCAGGTGTCGCTGGTGACGCCGCTGTTCAACATCGAGCGGAACCTCGGGCTGTTCGACACCTGGCCCGGCCTGATCCTGCCCTACATCACGTTCGCCCTGCCGCTGTCGATCTACACGCTGTCGGCGTTCTTCCGCGAAATCCCGTGGGAGCTGGAAAAGGCGGCGAAGATGGACGGCGCGACGCCGGCCCAGGCGTTCCGGCGGGTGATCGCGCCGCTGGCCGCGCCGGGTGTGTTCACCACCGCGATCCTGGTGTTCATCTTCTGCTGGAACGACTTCCTGTTCGCCATCTCGCTGACGTCGACCACGGCGTCGCGCACGGTGCCGGCGGCGCTGTCGTTCTTCACCGGGTCCTCGCAGTTCGAGGACCCGACGGGACAGGTGAGCGCGGCCGCGGTCGTGATCACCATCCCGATCATTGTGTTCGTGTTGTTCTTCCAGCGTCGCATCGTGGCGGGGCTGACCTCCGGTGCGGTGAAGGGGTAGTCATGGCTGAAATCGTCCTCGACAAGGTGTCGAAGAAGTACCCTGACGGCGCGCTCGCGGTGTCCGAAGTGGACATCACCATCGCCGACGGCGAGTTCATCATCCTGGTCGGCCCGTCCGGCTGCGGGAAGTCGACGACGCTGAACATGGTGGCGGGGCTGGAGGACATCTCCTCCGGCGAGCTGCGCATCGACGGCCAGCGCGTCAACGAAAAGGCCCCGAAGGACCGGGACATCGCGATGGTGTTCCAGTCCTACGCGCTCTACCCGCACATGAGCGTCCGGGAGAACATGGCCTTCCCGCTGCGGCTGGCGAAGGTCGACGACAAGACGGTCCGGGCGAAGGTCGAAGAGGCGGCGACGATCCTCGACCTGACCCAGCACCTGGACCGCAAGCCGGCCAACCTCTCCGGTGGCCAGCGGCAGCGCGTCGCGATGGGGCGGGCGATCGTCCGCAGCCCCAAGGCGTTCCTGATGGACGAACCACTGTCCAACCTGGACGCCAAGCTGCGCGGCCAGATGCGCACCTCGGTGTCGAAGATCCAGAAGCAGCTCGGCACGACGACGCTGTACGTCACGCACGACCAGACCGAAGCCATGACCCTGGGCGACCGGGTCGTGGTGCTGCGCGGCGGGTACGTGCAGCAGATCGGCGCGCCGCAGTTCCTCTACGACAACCCGGCGAACCTGTTCGTGGCCGGGTTCATCGGCTCGCCGTCGATGAACTTCGTCCCGGCGACGCTGGAGAACAACGAGCTGCGCAGTGCTCTCGGCACGACACCGCTGACGGACCGCGTCCGGCAGCTGGTGGAGAAGGCGAACGCGCCGCGGGAGGTGCTGGTCGGCATCCGGCCGGAGCACTTCGAGGACGCAGCGCTGGTCGAGGCCGGCCAGAAGTCCGGCGGCGGCACGTTCACCGCGCACATCGACGTCCTGGAGTCGATGGGTTCGGAGAAGTTCGCCCACTTCACGCTGGAAGGTGACGTGGCGACGTCCGAGGAGCTGGCGGAGCTGGCCGCGGACAGCGGTTCGTCCGACGTCCCGGGCGCGGAGTCCCAGATCGTGGCCCGGCTGTCGGCGGAGTCGTCCGCGGCGGAGAACGCGGACCTCGAAGTCTGGTACGACGCGGACAAGATCAAGCTGTTCGACCCATCGAACGGCAAGAACCTCACCTACGAGGGCTAGCCGGTCGTGGGTGTTCGGGGCGGTGGGAACCGCCCCGAACACCCACGACCCGGTCAGGGGTGGCGGGTGGGGCGGTAGACGAGCTCCTGGATGTGGCCGTCGAGCGTGCGGGTCTCCAGCAGCTCGAGGTCGAAGTCCTCCGCACCCGCGAAGACCGGTGCGGCGCCGGTCTTGCCGGTGAGCACCGGGAACAGTGTCACCTGGACGCGGTCGACGAGCCCGGCGGCCAGCAGCGCAACGGCACGTCGGACTCTTCCTTGAGCCGCGCGACGACGTCCACGGCGGCACGCTCACGACGGTCGCGTCCGGCCAGCCCAGCGGGCCGCGCAGGGTGTTCGAGACGACCGTGGCCGGCAGCGCCCGCAGTCGGCGGACCCACGGGTCGAACGCTTCGTCGTCGCCGGCGAGCATCTCGCTGTTCACCCGGAAAGTCTTGGCACCGAAGACCATCCGCTGGTCTTCGCGGTACTGCTCGAGGCGGTGGGCGAGCAGTTCGGGGCCCTGCTTGCCCCAGTAGCCGAAGACGTCGAAGGTGTAGGTCGCGGTCATGGTGACTCCGTTCCGGCTCAGGGGGTGTTCTCACCTGGGCTACGAACCGGCTGGCCGTGATCCTACGGCGTCGGGAGCAGCGGGAAGATCGTGTTCGCCGCGGTGCGGGCCTGGGCGCACGTTCCGTCGCCCGCCGTGCCCGCCGTCTCCACCACGCTGAGCTCCGCCAGCTCGCGGCGGCCCGGCAGGCCCTGCGCCGGCTGCGTCGTGTCCACCAGGCAGAACGCGCCCGCCGGCCGGACGACCGCCGGCCGCCCGCCGAGCGTCTCGGACGGGGCCGACGGCTCGTCCGTCTGCACCGTCAGCTTGAAGCCCACCTTGCCGCGGATGCAGCTGTGGCCGGACAGGCCCGTCGCCGGCCGGCTGCCCCGCCCCGCGACCGCTTCGAGGTCGGGCTGGTCGAGCAGGACGCAGGGGGCGACCTGGCCCCACGAGCGGTCCGGGAACGTCAGCCGGCCGACCTTGCCCGCGGTGATCGCGGTCAGCGCCGAGCCGACCGCCGCGTCGGCGATTCCGCAGCGCGAGGCCTGGTCGTCGCCGGCGTCGGTGACCGACAGGTCGAGCCGGTTGCCGTCGGCGAAGGTGATCGCGCGGGTGCACGCGCTGCGGTCGTTGAACATCGACTGCTGCACCGCGACGCCGTCCGGAACCGGCCCGGGATAGGGGTAGGGCCGGATGTTGGGGTCGGAGTCGAAGGCCAGCGGGCCGACGAGGATCGTGCGCCCGGCGGCATCGGCCCGGCAGGTCTCGAACGTCGGCGTCTCGACGGCGCCGGGTGCGACGGCGGGCACGTCGAGCAGGCTGCAGTAGTCGACGGTGGCGTAGTCCCCGAGCGCGGCGGACGCGGTGAGCGGCGTCGGCCCGGACGTCTGCTCCGGCGCGGCCTGGGTGCTCGCGCACCCGGCGGCGAAGAGGGCGCAGAGCATGACGGCAACCAAGGGGTTCAGACGCGGGTACACGGTGTGCAAGTATCGCCACATCGGCCGGAAAAACCAGCCCTGACGGGGACATCTCTCAGTATTTTCCCAGCATTGGCCGGAGAACGCGCAGGTCATCGGAGTACGGCCCGATTTCCCGGGTTTCGCGCGGTCGTCCGAACGTTTTTCGCATTTGCCGTCCCCTAAGGGAGCGATCCTTCCCGCGGGCGATGCGGAAGCGGGTACTCCGGTGGTGAAGTGGAGATATCGGAAGTTCGAGGAAAGGGAAAAACGATGAGCGCACCGGTCACTCGACGGCTGTCCCGCCCCCGCTACGGCCGCATGATCGGCGGGGTGTGCGCGGGTCTCGCCCAGCGGTGGGGCATGAAGACCGGCACCGTGCGGCTGCTGGCCGTGCTGTCGTGCCTGCTGCCCGGGCCGCAGTTCGTGGCGTACCTGATCCTGTGGGCGGTCATCCCGTCCGAGTAAAGCCGTTGGTGCGCAACGAAAAGATCGCTACGCTGCGCCGATGGCCTGGGATGACCACTGGAGCCTGATGCTCCGTGACCTGTCCGGGGACTCGTTCAGCGAGGCTTACGAGCAGCTGTCGGACACGCTCGTGCCCCCGTCGGGCTGGAACGCGGACGCGGCCGAGGCGCTGCCCGCGCTGCTGACCTACCTCGAGCACCCGGACTCGCCGGAGCGGGCCGACGTGGCCGAGATCGTCCACGACCTCGCCCACCGGGCCCGTGCGGTGTCGGACGAGGGGTGGCGGGCGGCGTGGCCGGCCGTCGTGCCGCGGCTGCTCGCCCTGGTGGAAGACGACGACGCCGACGTGCGGCGGGCCGCGGTGCTGGTCCTGGGCGAACACCCGGACCCGGCGGTGCTGGCCGCGCTGCTGGACCGCTGGCCGGAGGAGACGTCCGAAGCGGTCCGGCTGGGTTTCGTGATCGCGGTCGGGGAGCTGGGCGGCGAGGACGTGCTGCCGTGGCTGGCCGAGCGCGACGAGACCGACGCGATTCACGCCGCGGCCCTGACCACGGCCGCCCGGATCACCGGCGTGGCGCCGGTCGAGCGGCTCGCCGGCCTGCTGAGCCGGGACATGACGGCGTTCGCGGGCCTGCACGGCCACGAGCGGCCGGCCCCGGTCCGCTGGGCCGCCGGGCGGCTGGCTCCCGGACCGCGCGAGGACCTCCTGGTCGCCCTGGCCGCGCGTCCGAACCGGCATGCGGCGGCGATGCGCGTCGTGCTGGGCGAGATCGCGGACCGGCGGTCGGCCGTCGAGGGGCTGCTCCCGCTGGTCGGCGCGTTGCTGGACACGCCGGAGCGCGGCGCGGCGGCCGCGGTGCTCGGGGGCGTGGCGCCGGCGTCGGCGGCGTACGCCGACCAGCTGTTCGCGCTCGCGGACGACCCACAGGCCCGCGACTACGCGCTGTGGGCGTTGCTGCGGCTGAAGGACGCCCGGTGCGTCGAGCCGCTGCTCGCGCGGTTCCGCACGCGCGAGCACGTGCTGATGACGGGTGGTGTCGGCGGCCGCGGACGGGGGAACTGGAGCCCGTTCCGGGCGCCCGGGGCGCACCAGATGCTGATGGACGCCCCGGAGTTCGCGCCTGACTTTTTGCCGTGGGTGGGCCAGGTGCTGCACCCCGGCGCCCACCGGCACACGGTGTGGCCGTTGACCAGGTTGTTGCGGGAGTGGGGCCCGGCGGGCGCGCCGGCGGCCCCGCACCTGACGCGCCTGCTCCGCGACGACGACCCGCACACCGTGGAGTGGTGCGCGGACACGCTCGCGGACATCGGCGGTTCGGCGGCGGTCCCGGAGCTGAAGAAGGTCGCGAAGGGCCGCAGGAGGCCATGGCGCACGCGTGTGGCGGCGGCGACGGCCTGCGCCCGCCTCGGCGGTGACCCGGGGTTGGCGGTGGAACTGCTGGAGAGCGCGCTCGAGGCGGGCGAAACGTCGGCGGTCGGGTGGGCGGCGGCCCTGGGGGAGAAGGGCGCACCCCTGGCGGACGTGCTGCGCGCGTGCCACGCGGACGACCAGCGGACGGAGGTGGCCATCGCGGCGGCGCTGGGCCAGGTCACGGGCGTGGTGGAAGAAGCGCTGCCGGTGCTCCTGCGGGCGCTGGAGGGTGTGGAGCCCGACCTGGTCGAGGCGCACACGACCGACGCCGCGCGCTCGCTCGCGAAGCTGGGGCCGCTGCCGGCATCGGCCGCCCCGGCGCTGCGGGACTTGCTGGCGACCGACGGCCGGTTTTCCCGCTCGGACGGCTGCGACCTGTTCAGGGAGGACGACGCCTTTCGCCGGGACGTGGCCCGGGCGCTGGCGAACTGCGCTAGTTGAGGGAGCGGAGGAAGCCGCGCCAGGAGGAGGGGGCGACGGTGAGGTGCGGGCCGGAGGGATCCTTCGAGTCACGGACCGCGACGGTCGGTGTGGTGAAGGCGACTTCGACGCAAGCGGTGTTTTCGTTGCCGCTGTAGCTGCTCTTCCGCCAGGCGAACGCCACCTCGACACATGCGGTGTTCTCGCCCTGGCTGTAGCTGCTCTTGCGCCAAGCTTCCTTCACGGCTCACCCCTATGCGCTCAGCTGGTCCGCCAGCCGAAGAAGCAGCTCGCAGGACTCTTTTTCGCTCAGCGCAAGCTTAGCAAGCGTGCTGAACCGCCTGGCCAGCTGTGAGATTTGCGTCGGCTTGACCAACTGCAGGTTGCCCGCGGCGTGATCGACATAGCCGAGGTCTCCGATCGTGTCCTCCGGGAACCGCAGCAGCGAGAACGCGCCGCGAAGACCGGGATGCACTCCGATATCGGCAGGCAGCAGCTGCACCTGCACATTATCGAGCTCGGAGAGCTCGACAATGTGCAGCATCTGCGCCACGAGCACGTGCGGCTCGGCGACCCGGCGCACCAGGGCGGTCTCATCGACGATCGCGTGCAGCTTCAGGGGGTTCTCGGCCCGAAGCCGCTCACAGCGGCGCATCCGCACGTGCAGCTTGTGGTTGCGTTCGCGAGTGCCGCTGTCGGCGTAGAGCGCTCGTGTGAAGGACTCGGTCTGCAGAAGTCCGGGCACCCATGCCAGCTCGAAGTTGCGGACCGAAACCGCCTCCGCTTCCAACGCCGGGTAGCTGTTGACCGACACCCCCTCGATCCGGTTCTGATTCGGCCGCTTCGCCTCCCGCGCGATATCGACCACCCGCACGAGATCGTCCTCGGGCAGCCGATACAGCTCCGCCATCGCCCGGGCGTGCAGCGGATGAATCGCGCCCTGCCCCTTCTCCAACCGCGAAAGCGTGCTTTTCGAAATGTCGAGATCGCCGCCCGCCTGTTCCAACGTCAGCCCGGCCTTCTCCCGCCAGGCCTTCAGCTCGCGCCCGAGCTGCAACCGCCTGATCGCCGGAACGCTGTAGTACGCCACCGCACCTCCCCGTCGCCATGATCGCGCGGGGTGCAGTGTCCGGGCGGGAGGTCGGCGCCGGGATCCCGCGCCGATCACCCCATCAGGGGCGCCAGCAGGACATCGCGCGGTCGATCTCCTGCTCGTCGAGCGGCGGGCGGGGCAGTTCCGAGGGCTTGCCGGGCTCGGCGCGGAGCCCGTCGAGGAGCATGCCGAGGCTGCGGCGCCACAGGTCCGGGTCGACCGCGCACGTGAACTCGACCACCGAGCCGACCATCATGTGCACGAGCGCCATGTCCGACGGGGCGAAATCCGCCCGTAGGCCACCGGAAGCCTGGGCCCGCTCGACGAGCTGTGTGATCAACGGCACCATGCGGGCTTTCTCTTCGGCGACGTGCTCGTGGCCGAACTTGTTGGACAGCATGATCTCGCGCAGCCCGCGGTCGGCGGAGTGCATCTCGGCCGCTTTCCAGGTGAAGTCGACGAACGCCTGCCACGGGTCCGCCGCCTTCAGCGCTTCCACGGCGAGATCGCCGATCTCTTCCATCCGCTCGGCGAACATGGCCTCGACCAGGTGTTCCTTGCTGGGGAACCGGCGGTAGACCGTGCCGACGCCGAGGCCGGCGTGGTGGGCGATGTCGTCCAGCGTTGCGTCGAGCCCGCGCTGGCCGAACACTTCGCGAGCCGACGCGAGGATGCGACGGCGGTTGAGCTCGGCGTCGCGCCGCAGCGGCCGCGCCGGTGCGGCGGGACCTGCGTCCCGTGTCATCCCGTCAGTCTAGCTCACAAAGTAGAGGCACCATCTCCGGTTTGTGTGTACCTTGGGTCGCGTAAGGGGAGATACCTACTCCACATAGCCTCCTGATCACTCCCAGTGAGGGGACACCCATGTCCGAATCCACTCTCGAGGTCGCGCCGCCGGGGGACGTGCGCGCCGCCGAGAACCCGCACCACAGCCGCAGATGGCTGATCCTGGTGATGATCGGCATCGCGCAGCTGATGGTCGTGCTGGACGCGACCGTCGTGAACATCGCGCTGCCGTCCGCGCAGGTCGACCTGGGCTTCTCGAACGACGCGCGGCAGTGGGTCGTCACGGCGTACGCGCTCGCGTTCGGCAGCCTGCTGCTGCTCGGCGGCCGGCTCGCCGACCTCTTCGGCCGCAAGAACGCGCTGCTCGTCGGCCTGGCCGGCTTCGCCGCGGTGTCCGCTCTCGGTGGCTTCGCGACCAACATCGAGATGCTGCTGATCGCCCGCGCGGCCCAGGGTGTCTTCGGCGCGCTGCTCGCGCCCGCCACGCTTTCGCTGCTCACCACGACGTTCACCGACCCGAAGGAACGCGGCCGCGCGTTCGGCGTGTTCGGCGCCATCGGCGGTGGCGGCGCGGCGGTCGGGCTGCTGCTCGGCGGCGTGCTCACCGAGTACCTCGACTGGCGCTGGTGCATGTTCGTGAACATCATCTTCGCGGTCGTCGCGTTCGTGGGCAGCTCGGCCCTGCTGCAGAACCAGCGCGACGCCGGCCCGCGCCCGAAGCTCGACCTGCCGGGCACGATCACCGCGTCCGCCGGTCTGTTCGCGCTGGTCTACGGCTTCGCGAACGCGGAGTCGGACTCGTGGTCGTCGGCGTCGGTGTGGGGCTTCCTGGCCGGCGGTGTCGTGTTGCTGGGCGTCTTCGTGTGGCTGCAGCAGCGCGTCTCACACCCGCTGCTCCCGCTGCGCGTCCTGCTCGACCGCAACCGCGGCGGCTCGTACCTGGCGATGTTCCTGCTGGCCATCGGCATGTTCGCGATCTTCCTGTTCCTGACGTTCTACGTGCAGCAGAACCTGCAGTTCACGCCGATCCAGAGCGGCGTCGGGTTCCTGCCGATGGTGGCGACGCTGATGCTGTCGGCGACGACGGCGACAGCCGTGCTGCTGCCGCGCTTCGGCCCGCGTCCGCTGGTCCCGACCGGCATGGCGATCGCGGCGGTCGGCCTGTTCTGGCTGAGCGGCATCGGTCTGGAGAGCACGTACGCGTCCGGCGTCCTCGGCCCGCTGCTGGTGATGGGCTTCGGCATCGGGCTGGCGATGGCGCCGGCGATGAGCGTCGCGACGTTCGGCGTCGAGGCGCACGACGCGGGGGTCGCGTCGGCGGCGGTCAACACGATGCAGCAGGTGGGCGGCTCGATCGGCACGGCGCTGCTGTCGACGCTGGCCGGCAACGCGGCGACGTCGTACCTCGCGGGCAAGGTCCCGACCCCGCAACTGGCGGCCGAGGCGGCGATCGAGAGCTACACGACGGCGTTCACGTGGGCGGCGGTGATCTTCGCGGCCGGCGCGCTGCTCAGCGGTCTGCTGCTGCGTCCGGGCGTCCCGAAGGGCGAAGCCGCTCCCGGCGCCATCCACATGTGAGTTGAACCTTCCCGGCCCTCCGCGCACTAGTAAGACTGAAACCGTGCGAAGGAGGGCCGGGTGGGGGCGTCGAGAGACTCCGATTTCAGCGAGTACTTCGCCGCGCGGGTGCAGCGGTTCCGCCGGGTCGCGTTCGCGTTCTGCGGCGACTGGCACGCGGCCGAGGACCTGGTCCAGGCCATGTTCGTGCAGCTGTACCGGCGCTGGCGCCGGGTCCGCCCGGACACGGCCGACGCGTACGCGCGCCGCATCCTGCTGAACCTCTTCCTCGCCGGGCGGCGCAAGTCCGGCCGCGAGTACGTGACGGCTGTCGTCCCGGAGACGGAGTCGCCGCCGGGCCGGGACACGCCCCTGCGCCTCGACGTGGAGCGCGCGCTGTCCGGGTTGACGCCCCGGCAGCGCGCGATGGTCGTGCTCCGGTTCCTCGAAGACCTCCCGGTGGCGGAGGTCGCGTCGCTGCTCGGCATCGCCGAAGGCACGGTCAAGTCCCAGACGGCCCGCGGGGTCGAAGCCCTGCGCGCGGCCCTGCCTTTTCCGACGAGCGAGGAGCGGTGATGGAAGACGTCCGGACCGCTTTGACGGAGTACGTGACCGAAGGCGAACCGCCGCTCGGCCTGACCGGCGAAGCTGTTCTTTCGGCGGCCCGCCTGTCCCGCCGCCGGCACCTGCTGACGGGGGCGGTGGCGGTGATCGTGGTGGTGCTGGCGTTGGGACTGGCGGTGGTGGTGCTCCCGGGTCGCGCTCCGGTGGCGGCGCGGCCGTGTCCCACCGCGGTGGACACGCGCTCGGCGCTGGTCGACCGGCTGAGCTGCCTGGTGGGCAACGCGGTGCGCGCGCTGTTGCCTTCCGACGCCGGGATTTCGCGGTTGACGATCGCGGGGGAGACTCCGCCGGCCGACCCGTTCCACCTGATCGCCGACGAGATCGGCCCCGCGCCCCGGGACGCGATCTTCCACATGGGGGTGCGGGTGACGGACGCCCGCGGCTCGGGATCGGTGTACGTGCTGATCCTGCCGGGCGGCGCGAGCGGCCCCCCGTGCGGCGAGGTGGACGAGATCAGCTGCCGATCGGAGCAGACACCCCAGGGCGGGTTGTGGCTGTCGACGCTGCGCACCGGGGACGCGGTGAAGAACCGCGTGGCGCTGGCGGCGCCGGACGCGCTGGTCCAGTTCTGGTCGACCGACAGCGGGGTGCTGGAGCAGAAGGACGTGCGGTTGCCGAAGCAACGTCCGGAGCCGACGTTGACGCTGGACCAGGTGCGGGCACTGGCGTTGACCCCCGGGCTCACGACCGGCGGGAGCGGAGGGTCTCGATGACGTCGTCGTCCCAGCGGTGGGTCCGGATCAGCCGGTACCGCTCCGCCGCCACCCACATGTACGCCTCGGCGTCCGTGCGGTCCCCGATCAACCCCGCCTGCCGCAGCATCCCCACCACCGGCACGAACTCCTCGTCGAACCACCGCTGGGCCACGCTCGCGCGGTCGCAGAACTTGCCCTCGTCCTGCATCAGCCGGAAGCCCCACGCCTCCACGTGCTCGCCCAGCTTCGCGTAGTCCCACGGGTCCGACACGATCACCGACGCCCGCGCGTGCCCCGTCAGCGGTACTCGCTCCAGGAACAGCCTTCGATAGTCCTTGACGATCAGGTCGCCGCGGTGGCGGATGCCGCTCGGGTCCAGTTTGGTCCGGACCACAGTCACGAACGCCTCTATTGTGGACAGTCCTTGCGCGATCGCGACCGAAACGCGGTGGTGGCCGTCGATGATGAAGTGCAGCTCGCCCACCCGGTACACCTCGATCGGCGGGATCTCCTCGCCGCGGCGGGCCGCCAGGGCCAGCCGCTCCCAGCGCTCGCGTACCCGGGCCGAGGTCGGGCGGAAGTGGCGGTCGAAGTCGCGGCTGCGGTCGACCGTGCCGACGATCGAGTCGAGCTTGATCACCCGCAGCCCGATGCGGTGCTCGCCCGCGTACCCGAGCGCCTCCACGACCTCGTGGAACGGCAGCATGATGTTGACGTCGTCGGGCTCGCGACGCAGCCACGTCGAAAGCCGCGAAAGCACTTGGCCCCGGCGCGCGCGGAGGAAGTCGTTTTCCGCGTCCGCGCGGGGAAACCCCGTCTCTTTCATGAGAACTCCATGATCCGGTGGCCCACCACGTTGCGGATCCGGGTTTGGCCGACGACCCGGTCCGGCACCGGCTCGCCGTGGGGGTGGATGTGCCCGTGCAGCAGCCACTTCGGCCGCAGCACGTCGATCGTGCGGTGCAGGCACGCGAACCCGCGGTGCGGCGGGTCCGCCCGGTCGCCGAGGTCCAGCGGCGGCGAATGCGTCAGCAGGACGTCGACGTCCCGGCCGTCGCGACGACGCCGCCACTTCGCCCGCCGCACCAGGCCGCGGGCCCGGCGCGCCTGCTGGCGCTGGGTCCACTGGTTCGGGCCGTCGTTGTAGCGGATCGAACCGCCGAGGCCGGCGAAGCGCAGGCCGGCGACGTCGACGACGCGGCCGTCGGCGTTGATGCCGCCCGCCGGCCCCGGCCAGGGCGTCGGGAAACCGTCCTTCATGGACAGCCCGCCGTAACGCGTGTAGCCACTCAGGTCGGGGTCGTGGTTGCCGGGCACGAACACGCACGGCACGTCGAGCGCGCCGGCCAGGAACGCGAGGTAGTCGTACGGGAGGTCGCCGGCGCCGATGACGAGGTCGACGGAGACGGTGCGGACCGCGTCGGTCCACAACCGCTCGTCGACCTCGTCGGAGACGACCAGCGCTTTCGGCATGCGCCCAGGATAGGACGCCGTGCCGTTATTTCATCCCGTGCGCGAACCCGGGGTCGGCGACGATGACGAAAGTGATGACGAAGATCCACACGAGGCTGAGCGCGAGCGCCCAGAACTTGAGGTTGGACAGCATCCGGGACATGGCGAACACTCCGATGGGGGAAGAGGGGGACCTAGAGCCAGCCGTTCTTCCGGAATATTCGGTACAGCAACAGGCAGATCCCGAGGATGACCGTGATCACCAGCGGGTACCCGAACTTCCAGTGCAGCTCGGGCAGGTAGTCGAAGTTCATCCCGTAGATGCCCGCGATCATCGTCGGCACGGTGATGATCGCCGCCCACGACGTGATCTTGCGCATGTCGGTGTTCTGCTGCAGGGAGATCTTCGCGACGGTCGCGTCGACCAGGGTGGACAGCAGCTCGTCGAACGCCGCCACCCGCTCGGACACGGTCGTGAGGTGGTCGGCGACGTCGCGGAAGTACGAGCGGACCTCGTCCGGCACCAGCCGCGTGTAGCCCTCGGCCAGGCGCTGGACCGGCGTCGCCAGCGGCATCACCGCCCGGCGCAGCTCGAGGACCTCCCGCTTCATCAGGTAGATCTGCTCGGCGCTGATCTGCGAGCGGGGCGCGAAGACCTGCGCCTCCATGACGTCGATGTCGTTCTCGATCCGGCCCGTGACGTCGAGGTAGTGGTCGACGACGTGGTCGGCGATCGCGTGCACGACCGCGGCCGGCCCCAGCTGCAGGCGCTCGGGGTCGTCGTCCAGCTCACGGCGCAGGCGCGCGAGGCCCGAGTGGTTCCCGTGGCGGACGGTGATCACGAAGTCCCGCCCGAGGAACACCATGAGTTCACCGGTCTCGACGATTTCGTTCGCCGTGGTGGGTGATTCGTGTTCGACGTACCGGACGGTCTTCACCACGAGGAACAGCGTGTCGTCGTAGCGCTCCAGCTTCGGCCGCTGGTGCGCCTCGAGCGCGTCCTCGACGGCCAGCTCGTGCAGCCCGAACGTCTCCGCGATGCCCTGGATCTGCTCGGAGTCGGGCTCGTGCAGCCCGATCCAGACGAACCCCTCGTGCCGCTTCCGGACCTCTTTGATCGCTTCGATGTGCGTCCAGCGGCCGGACAGGCGCTCACCCGAGACGTACACCGCGCAGTCCACGACGTACGCGGACAGCGGCACCGGAACCGGACGGACGGGGACGGCGCCCTTGTTGCCGCGGCCGCGCAGGCCGCCGAGCGAGGGAATGGCAGGCATGGGATCTCCTGGGCGTCGTGCGTTGGTCGTGCGAGACGACTGACCAGGGGCGGAACACGTCCGCCCGGCGACACCAGCGTTCCCCGGAAGAAAAGGCCTACCTGGAGACGACCCGTGAGGTGGGAACGCTGGGACTACTAGGGAGCGGACTATCGCCACTACTCATCGGGGTTCCTCACCTCCTTCGGGCCGGGGTGGAGAGTGGTGGGGCTCGCGTTGACGCGCGAGAACCAATGGTTGAGGGTACTCCTCACTACGGATGCGTGTCGTACCAGGCTCACGCGGTGTTACGCGGACAGGAGAGACGAGTGCAGTTCGGTCGGTACTACGAGGAGTTCGAGGTCGGTGCGGTCTACAAGCACTGGCCGGGCAAAACGGTCACCGAATACGACGACCACATGTTCTGCCTGCTCACCATGAACCACCATCCGCTGCACCTCGACGCGCACTACGCGGAGGAGACCACCGACTTCGGCAAGAACGTCGTGGTCGGCAACTACGTCTACTCGCTGCTGCTGGGCATGTCCGTGCCCGACGTCTCCGGCAAGGCCATCGCGAACCTCGAGGTCGAGTCCCTCAAGCACGTCAAGCCGACGTTCCACGGCGACACCATCTACGGCGAGACCGAGGTGCTGGACAAGACGCCGTCGAAGTCCAAGGACGACCGCGGCGTCGTGTACGTCGAGACGCGCGGGTACAAGCAGGACGGCCTGATCGTGTGCACCTTCCGGCGGAAGGTGATGGTCCCGAAGCGCTCGTACGGCGAGACCCGGGGCGGGGAGCAGCCGGGCCGGCCGGTTCCGCACGAATGAGGTTCTGATGGACTTGGACGGGATCAAGGGCGTACTGCGCACGTTCGCGGAAGTCGAAGCGCGCGGGGTGTCGCCGCTGTACGAGCACCTGGCGCTGCAGGCGGCCGCCGATGACGACGTGGCGGGCCTGCTGACGTCGGCGCGGGACGGCGAGGTGCGGGCGACGCTGCTGATGGCGACCGCGCACCGGCTGGTCCAGGCCGACCCGATCCACCCGCTGTCGCGCTACTACCCGTCTCTGGGCGGCTTCGACGGCGTCGACTCGGAGACCTGGCCGCTGTTCCGGTCGTTCCTGCTGGAGCGTTCCGAGAAGGCCCGGGCCTTGATCTCGGCGCGGTACACCCAGACGAACGAGGTCCGCCGGGCGGCGCTGCTGTACCCGGGCGTGGCGCGGGCGGCTCGCGAAGCGGGCGGCAAGGTGTCGTTGCTGGAGGTCGGCTGCAGCGCGGGGCTCCTGCTCGGGCTGGACCGCTTCGGCTACCGCTACCAGTGCGACGGCGGCGAGCAGCTGACGGCGGGCCCGGCGAAGTCCGCGGTCGGCCTGCACTGCGCGCTGGACCTGGCGCCGGGCGCGGTGGCGCCGAAGCTGCCGAAGAAGCTCGCTCTGCTGGACCGGGCGGGGCTGGACCGCGCGCCGGTGGACCTGACGGACGAGGACGAGCTGGCGTGGCTGGAGGCGTGCGTCTGGGCCGACCAGCCGGACCGCATCCGGCTCCTGCGCACGGCGGCGGCGGAGCAGGCGAAGCACCGCCCCCGGCTGATCGAGGGCGACGGGGTCGCCGACTTGGCCTCCGCGGCCGCCACGTTGGAGGGGCCGCTGGTCGTGGTGACGAGCCACGCGCTGGCGTACTTCGCTCCTGAGCGGCGTGCGGAGTTCGTTTCCGAGCTGGCTTCGCTGGCGGCTTCGCGACCGGTGTGGTGGGTCTCGGAGGAGTTCTACGGGGCCGGCCTCGAGACGGTGCTGCCCGGCCGCTCGGACCTCGCGGGGGCCGACGGGCTGGCGACGTTGGGCGTCGTGCGGTGGGAAAACGGCAAGGCGGAGGCGCACGCTTTGGCCCGGACGGCGCCGCACGGGCAGCGGATGACCTGGTTGCCGCTGTAGTCAGGCGCGGGGGAGCGCTTTCCAGTCGCGCAGCGTCACGTACAGAAGATCCACCAGCTCCCCCGCCGCTTCCAGGGCTTCCAGGTCTGCCGCATCGGACCAACGCGCGTCCGTCGCGTCGTCACCCGCCGTGAGCACCCCGCCGGCCACCGCGCACTCGTAGTCGAAGATTTCGTAGGGGCCCCTGGTCACCGACCCCACCAGTGTGCCGGGAATCACGTCGAGCCCGGTCTCCTCGAAAAGCTCCCTGATGACAGCCTTTTTGTCTGTTTCGCCCGGTTCGACTCGGCCACCCGGCAGCGACCACTGCCCCGAACCGGGGTCATTCCGGCGGCGGATGAGCAGCAGTCGGCCGTGAGCGTCGAAGGCGATACCGCCTACGCAGCGGATCGTGGTGCTGGTGGGGCCGTTCATGTCCCGAAGGGTAGACGTGACCGAACTGAAAACGGATGTCCTGTACACGGAGAGTAGCCGTACGGTACACTTCGGACCGCGTGCTGACCCAAGCGCGGGACTTACCTCCCCTGTGCCTGTTCAGTGCGGTACAACGTAAAAAGTCAGGATTTTTGCTGTTGTCCGGTGTCACCGTAAGAGACGGGATTTGATCGCGGTGAACGTGAAGAAGATTGCGGGCCTCGCCGGTATCGCGTTGGTGCTGTTCTTCGTCATTGCCCAGCCGGGTCAGGCCGCGGGCCTTGTCGGCAACATCGTCGACTTCCTGCGCAGCTCGGCCGAATCGGTGATCACCTTCGTCAGCAACGTGTTCAAGGGCTGATCGGGGGCTACCCTCGAACCATGTTCGCGCCACGCGACCCCGACGAGTACCTCCTCGACACCGAGCGGCGGGTCATCCGGATCCGCCGCCACTGGGCGGTGCTGCTGTGGGACACCTTCGAGGCGGCCGCACTGCTGGCCGTCTGCGTCCTGGTGTCCTACCTGCTGCCACCGGCGCTGTACATCGGCCAGAACATCCTCTGGTACGTGGCGCTGATCGTCGTGCTGCGGTTCGCCTACCAGGTGATGGAGTGGTGGGTCGAACGGCTGGTGGTCACCGACAAGCGGTTCGTCATGACCACCGGCGTCTTCACCACCAAGGTGCTGATGATGCCGATCAGCAAGGTCACCGACCTCAGCTACGTGCGCACCGCCACCGGGCGCATGATGGGCTACGGCACGATGGTCGTCGAGTCGGCCGGTCAGATCCAGGCGCTGAACCGGATCGACTACCTGCCGCGGCCCGAAGAGTTCTACGACACGATCTCGGAGCTGGTCTTCGGCGACAAGCAGAAGCAGGCCGAACGCTTCTCCATGATCAAGGCCCAGCGGGCGGCCCGCGGAAAGAAGCCGGTCGGCTGACGTCCCCGCCGGGCGTGTGACCCAGCGCATCGTCGACAATGGACCCGATGCGCATCGACCTGCACGCCCATTCCACCGCTTCCGACGGCACCGACACGCCGGCCGGTCTCGTCGCCGCGGCGGCGAGAGCCGGGCTCGACGTCGTCGCCATCACCGACCACGACACCACCGCGGGCTGGGCGCCCGCCACCGAGGCCATTCCGCCGGGGCTGACCCTCGTGCCCGGCGCCGAGCTCTCCACGGTGTCGATCAACCCCGAAACCGGCCGCCAGATCAGCGTCCACCTGCTCGCGTACCTCTTCGACCCGACGTCGGAGCCGGTCGTCACCGAGCAGACCCGGCTGCGCGTCGAGCGCCGCACGCGGCTGCGCCGGATGGCCGAGCGGATGGCCGCCGACGGCCTGCCGATCGACGCCGACGAGATCTTCGGCCTGCTGCCCGAGGACTCCCCGCCCGGACGCCCGCACCTCGCCCAGGCGCTGGTCCGCGCCGGCTTGGTCAAGTCCGTCGACGAGGCCTTCGCCGACTACCTCAGCCCGCGCCGCGGCTACTACGTCGCCCGCCGCGACACCCCGGTCGAAGAAGCCATCGACATGATCAGCGCGGCCGGCGGCGTCACGGTCATCGCGCACCCCTTCGCCTTCAGCCGCGGTGCCACGATCAGTGAAGACACCCTCGCGGGCCTGGCCGAACACGGCCTCACCGGCGTCGAGGCCGACCACCCGAACCACGACGCGCCGACGCGGGCCCGCACCCGCGCGCTGGCCGGCGAGCTCGGCCTGCTCGTCACCGGGTCGAGTGACTACCACGGCACCAACAAGACGATCGCCCTCGGCGAGTGCACCACCGACCCCGGGCAGCTCGAGGAGCTCGTTTCCCGAGCGACGGGGTTCCAGGTCGTGAAGGGCTGACATGGCGATCGCCGACGTCTTCGACGCGAAGCTCTTCATGAGCGCGACGATCACCCTGGTCGTCATCATGGACCCGCCCGGCACCGTGCCGGTGTTCCTGAGCCTGGTCGGCCGCAAGCCGATGGCCGTGCGCGCCCGCGCCGCGCGGCAGGCCGTCCTGGTGTCTTTGCTGGTCATCAGCCTCTTCGCGGTCGCCGGCCAGGCGATCCTCGCCTACCTCGGCATCGGCATCCCGGCGCTGCAGGGCGCCGGCGGCCTGCTGCTCCTGCTCATCGCGCTGCAGCTGCTCACCGGCAGCGGCCACGAACCCGAGGCGGCCGCGGAGGACGTCAACGTCGCACTCGTCCCGCTCGGCACGCCGCTGCTGGCCGGGCCCGGCGCGATCGCCGCGACGATCGTGTTCGTCCGCCAGGCCGACGGCCACATCGGCGCGTACATCGCGCTGGCGCTGGCGATCGTCATGACGCACTTCGTGATCTACATCTGCATGCGCTACTCCGGCGTCGTCATCCGGCTGATCAAGGAAAGCGGCATCACGCTGCTGGCCAAGGTGGCCGGCCTGCTGCTCGCGGCCATCGCCGTCGAGCTCGTCGCGAACTCCGTGCGCGGCTTCATCGCCGGCGGGAACTGACCCCGCCGTTCGGGTTGTCCTGCCGGACAGGAACTCCCTCGTTCGTTGACATCGTTGGCACCGCTCGCGCAGCCTGAACCTCAGCTCAGCGCTTGAAACGATTCAATCGCCCCGCAAATGTTTCCGTGGAGGCCTCGATGAAGTGGCTCAGAGCAGTCCTGCCGGTCACGGTGCTGGTGGCGAGCGGCGTGGTCGCCGCGCCCGCCGACGCCGCGCCGAGCTGGCAGAAGTACGTCGTCGCGCCTGCTTCGCGGGACGTACGGCCGGTGAAGGTGCTGTCCACCAGTGGCGACGTCACGAACCCGGCCGGCCTGCTCGGACGGGGTGTCACGACGTTCAAGCGGCAGGCGCCGCCGCCGAAGCCGGCCTGGCCGGCGGGGACGACCGCGGCCGCGTCGTCGTTCCACGCCCCGAACAACGGCGGGAACGGCCAGCCGCGGACCTACGACCCCGGCAACGCCGTCGACGGCAACACCGAGACGTTCTGGAACGACGACACGATCGGGGCCTACCCGGACGTCCTGACCATCACCTCGGCCGCGCCGGTCACGTTGCCCGGCGTCACGCTGCTGTCCAGTGTGGACGGTGTGCCGCAGGACTACACCGTCGAGGTGCTGGACGCGGGCGCGTGGCGCGTCGCGGCCACGGTCACCGGCAACACCGCGGTCCAGCGCGCGGTCGCGTTCGACCGGGCGGTGACGACCACGCAGGTCCGGATCACCGTCACGAAGGACCAGAACACGCCTTCGGGGGAGTTCAGCCGCGTCACCGAGGTCTGGCCCGGCGTGGTCGCCGACCCGCCGGTGCCGGTCGCGGTGGTGGACTTCGGCAAGGTCGTCGCCGGGTACCCGAAGATCTCCTTCGCGGGCGCGTCGGCGAACCACCCCGGCATCCGGGTGTCGACCTCGGAAACCCAGCAGTACCTGGGCGAACGCTCGGACTTCTCGCGCTCGGACTTCTCCGGCGGGCCGGGCAGCGACCAGATCGCCGTGCCCGCTACCCCGACCGTCTGGCGGGACACGAAGGGCTGCGCGGCCAGGACGCAGGTGTGCGCGGACGGCCTGCGCGGCTTCCGCTACCTGCGGATCAGCCTCGACGCGCTCGCGTCGGACGCGCCGCTCACGCAGCCGTCCGGCGAGGTGCGGATCACCGGCGTCTCGCTCGACTTCACGCCGTTCCTCGGCACGCCGGACACCTACCGCGGCTGGTTCGAGTCGTCGGACTCCGAGCTGAACAAGTACTGGTACGCGGCTTCGTACACCAATGAGCTGGGCATGGACACCTTCCGGGAGTCCGATGTGGACCCACGCGGCGCGTTTTCGCCTTCGCTGGACGGGAAACTGGTGCTGCACGACGGCGCGAAGCGCGACCGCGACCCGTACGTCGGCGATGTCGCTGTCTCCGGCCTGACTGAGTACCTGACGCACCAGGACGGCACGGCGGCGCGCAACGTGCTCGCCGATCTGGCCGACCACCAGCGGGCCGACGGCTGGATCCCGCCCGCGTCGATCAACAACTACACGTTGCCGCTGTTCGACTATCCGCTCTGGTGGGTGACGTCGAGCTGGGACTACGTGCTCTACACGGGCGACACCGCGTACGCGGCTTCGTACTACTCGAACCTCGTGAAGACGCTCGACTCGTGGTACCCGTCGGTCACCGATTCGCGCGGGTTGCTCGCGAAGGGGCTCAACGGTACCGGCGGCTACGGCGACTACGCGTTCCTGCCGCGTACGGGCGAAGTGACGTACTACAACGCGTTGTACGTCCGGGCGCTCCAGGGTGCGGCCGGGCTGGCGCGGGCGACCGGGCATCCGGCGGACGCCGATCGGTGGCTCGCGCGGGCTTCCGGCGTGGCGTCGGCGGTGAACGCCTACTTGTGGGACCCGGCGGCGGGGGCGTACCTCGACTCCGGGACGGGCGCGGTGCGGCACGGCCAAGACGGCAACAGCCAGGCGATCCTGGCCGGGATCGCGTCGCCTTCGCAGGCCACTTCGGCGCTGGCGCGGCTCGCGGCGGGCGCGTTGCCGTACGGGAACCCGTTCATGGACAACGACACGCTGGTCTCCGACGGCACGAAGCGCGTGTACGCGTTCACGTCGTTCCCCGAGTTGCAGGCGCGGTTCCGGAGCGGGCAGCCGGACTCGGCGATTGACCAGATCAAGCGGATGTACGGCTGGATGGCCTCGCACGACCCGGGCATCACGGCGTGGGAAGGCATCGGTGAAGGCGGTTCGCACTACGAGCAGGGGTACACGTCGGCGGCGCACGGGTGGTCGACGGGTGTGGTGCCGGCGTTGACGAACGAGCTGCTGGGCGTCTCGCCCGCTTCGCCGGGCTTCGCGACGTGGACCGTCGCGCCGCACCCGGGTTCGGTCTCGTGGGCGCGAGGGGCGGTGCCGACGCCGAAGGGTGCGTTGTCGGCTTCGTGGTCTCAGAAGGGTTCGGTGTTCTCGCTGACGGTTTCGGCTCCTCGCGGGACTTCGGGTTCGCTGGTGGTCCCTGGTGGCCGGCTGGTCTTGCTGGACGGGCGGCCGCTGCGCGCTGCGGGCCCGCTCACGGTCGCCGGCGGCACCCACACGGTCCTGGTGGTGCGGTAGGAAGTCCGTAAATGGCACATTGAGGGACTTAGCGTCCGTGAATGTGCCATTCACGGACTTCCGGGTGCCGCGCGGAAAGTGTCGGTGACATCTGGGGCTTCGCCCCAGGTCGGGGGCTCCGCCACCCGAACCCCCGGAAAAACTGTCGGTGGTGGTGCGTAGCGTGGCACCCGTGAAGGAGCAGATGGGGTTCGACTTCGGCGTCGCGCAACCGGTGCGGCTCACGAAGGTGTCGCCGGCGCGGCTGGCCACCTTCGACGACTGCCCGCGCCGGTACCGGCTCGCGTACCTCGAACGGCCGACCCCGCAGCGCACCGGGCCGTGGGCGCACAGCACGCTGGGCGCGGTGGTGCACAACGCGTTGCGGGCGCTGTTCGACCTGCCGGTGCTCAAGCGGGTGCCGCAGCGGGCGGTGGCGCTGGTGGCGGAGTTCTGGAAGGACGCGGGTTTCGAGAGCGACGAGCAGGCGGCCCGCTACCGGGCGCGCGCGAAGGGGTGGGTGGCGGAGTACGTCGAGGACAACGACGTCACGCACGACCCGGTCGGGCTCGAGCGGTGGGTGTCGGCGCCGGTGAGCCCGTCGCCGGGGGAGCGGCCGTCGATGATCATCGAGGGCCGCGCGGACCGCATCGACGCCCGCTCCGGTGAGCTGGTGATCGTCGACTACAAGACGGGCAAGCGGCCACCGGACGAGTACGAGGCGCGAGCGTCGCAAGCGCTGGCGTTGTACGCGGTGGCGGCGGCGCGAACGCTGCGGATGCCGTGCACGGCGGTCGAGCTGCACCACCTCCCGACGGGCACGATCGCGGCAGCCGAGCACACGCCGGAGAGCCTCCAGCGGCACCTGCAACGCGCGGGCGAGACCGCCGCGGACCTGAGGTTGGCCACGGATACCCTGGACGCGGGCGGCGACGCGGACGTGCTGTTCCCAGCCCGCCCGGACCGCCGTTGCGCCTGGTGCGACTTCCGGCCGAGCTGCGCGGTGGGCCAGGAGGCCGCCCCCCAGGCGCAGCCGTGGGAGCTGCTCGCGCCTTGACAGGGGAGAGGAAGAGGTTGGCTTCACCGGACACCGACGACCTGGCCACGGTGCCCGCACCCGCGGGACCGCCGGAACCCTCGCGCCCCACCGGGGAGCGTGGCAGGTCGGCGGGTGGTGAGGGCGGCGCTGCCGAGGCGCCGAAGACCGAGCCGCTCGCGACCGGGCCTGTCGCGGGTGGGCGTGGCAGGGCTGCTGCGCCTGGCCATGCGGAGCCAATGGCGACCGGGACCGGCGCGGCCGAGCGTGGCCGGTCGGCCAGCGCTGCGGAGGCGCCGAAGACCGAGCCGCTCGCGACCGGGCCTGTCGCGGGTGGGCGTGGCACGGCTGCTGCGCCTGGCCATGCGGAGCCAATGGCGACCGGGACCGGCGCGGCCGAGCGTGGCCGGTCGGTTGGTGGTGAGCGCGGCGCTGCAGGGGCAGCGAAGACCGAGCTGCTCGCGACCGGGACCGGCGCGGGGGAGCGTGGCGGGTTGGCCGGTGGTGAGCGCGGCGCCGCCGAGGCGCCGATGACCGAGCCGACCGGGACCAGCGCGGCCGAAGCGCTTGCGATGGCGGAGACGCAGACCGTCCCGCAGGAACGCGTCGACCCGGAGTGGATCGAGCCCGCCGATGCCGCGGCCGAAGAACCCACCCGACCGGCCAAGGAGCGGGGCCGCTGGTGGCGCGGGTTCACCGGCTCACTCGCTGCGGGCCTCACGGTCCTCGCGGTCGGAGTCCTCGTGGTCGCCGGGATTGACCTCTACACCGGCGCGCCGGGCCCGGGTGCGGCGCTGCTGATCGGGCATCCCGTCGCGGCCGCGCTCGCCCTGGTCGCCCAGCGGGTTGCCGACCGCCGGAACGGCCTCGCCGCGGCAGGAGCGGGCGTGGCCGTTGTGCTCTTCGCTGTCTCCGCGCTCACCCTCTTCTGGCTGAACTGATCATCCGGCCGAGTTCGACCGTCCTGCGCCTGTTCGGGTGATCATCACCACCCGTCTGGTTTCGAACCAGTGCGGACGGGGCCCGTCGGACCCCGCGCAGTAGCGCACCCACGCCCGTGACGATTCGTCGTTCCTGCAGGTCAGATGGTCAACGGCAGACAACGAGCCGACGAGTGGCCGGGCACCGGCTGGGCCGAACAGCGCAACCGCACCAGCGCTGTTCGGTGGATTTCGCTGGACCTGGACTCGCGGATACAGTTCGCCGGCTCATCGAGTGGGGTGGTCTGTGACCTGGGGGGATCGATGTCGTCATGCTCGCGCGCGTTGAGAACGGCTCTGCGAAGACTGACCGTCTTCGGGCTCGTCCTCGCGTTGCTCGCCTTCGTACCCGCGGCCACGACTCCGGCCCTCGCGGCGACGGTCAAGGCTCCTCCGGTCGCGCCGACCAAGGTCATCCCCCACGGTGAGCAGCAGCTCAAGCACGTGACCGCTCCGGTCATGGCCGCCGGACGCGCTCCCGCCGCTACCTGGCCGTCGGCCGGGGTCGCCGACGTCGTCATCGCGGCGGCGGACCCGGTGAAGCCCCGCCGGCCCGCGGACGCCGGCGAGACGAACTTCGACGCGCCTCGCCGGGCCGGCGGCCTGCCCGTCCTCGTCGCCGCTCCGGGCCGGGCGCGGACGCAAGATACGTCCGTGCACGTGCGCGTGGCGGACCAGGACCTCGCGCGCCGGGCCGGGATCAGCGGGGTCGTGCTGTCCGTCGCCCCGCGCAGCGGTGGCGCGGACCAGGTTTCGGTCGGCGTCGACTACTCGGCCTTCCGTGATGCGGTCGGCGGCTCGTTCGCTTCGCGGCTGGGACTCGTCCGGCTCCCCGCCTGCGTGCTCGCCACGCCGGAACGCGCCGAGTGCCGGACCCGCACGCCGCTGCGGTCGGGCAACGACACCGCCGCGCACGTGGTCACCGCCGAAGTCGCACTGGCCGGGTCCGAGCAGGTGCTGGCTGCGACCGCGGACAGCTCCGGTTCTTCGGGCTCCTTCGCCGCGAGCTCGCTCGCCCCGTCCGGCAGCTGGGGGGTCACCGACAACACCGGCGCGTTCACCTGGTCCTACCCGATCGAGCTGCCGCCGGCCGCGACGGGCAAGGCCGTCGAACCCAAGGTCGCGCTGTCGTACAACTCCGCCGTGGTCGACGGCCGCACCGCCGCGACCAACAACCAGTCGTCGTGGATCGGGCAGGGCTGGCAGTACGAGCCCGGGTTCGTCGAACGCACGTACCGCGCCTGCGCCGAAGACGACAGCCTGCCCCAGGCGAGCAAGACCGGCGACCTGTGCTGGGCCGGCCCGATCATGACCATGTTCCTCGGCGGGAAGACCGTCGCGCTCGTGTACGACCAGGGCAAGAACCTCTGGCGCTCGGCCGACGACAACGGCGCCCGCGTGGAGCTGCTGACCGGTGCCACCAACGGCGTGCACGGCGGCGAGCACTGGAAGGTCACGACCACCGACGGCGTCCAGTACTTCTTCGGCCTCAACCGGCCGCCCGGGTACTCGAACCAGGAGCAGACGAACTCCGCCTGGACGGTCCCGGTTTACGGGGCCTACGCGGGAGATCCGTGCAACAACCCGGCGGGCTTCGCCCAGTCGTCGTGCGCGCAGGCTTGGCGCTGGAACCTCGACTACGTCGAGGACCCCTACGGCAACGCGACCGCCTATTACTACAACACCGAGACCAACTACTACGGCGTAGCCAACGGCACCGCGGGGGTGGCGTACACGCGCGGCGGCACGCTCAAACGCGTCGACTACGGCCTCCGCAAGACCAACGGCAGCGTGTACGGCGGGGTCGCCCCCGGCCAGGTCGTGTTCTCGGTGGCGGAACGCTGCCTGCCGTCCGGGGCGATCACCTGCGATCCGGCCCAGTTCACCAAGGCCAACGCGAGTTCCTGGCCGGACACCCCGCAGGACCAGCAGTGCCTCGCCGGCGCGACCTGTGACAACCACTCGCCCACGTTCTGGTCGACCAAGCGGCTCACCTCGATCACCACGCAGTACAACCTCGGCTCCGGGCCGGTGAAGGTCGACACCTACGACCTGGCGCAGCAGTTCCCCAGCGCCGCCGACAAGGAGCTGTGGCTCGACTCGATCGTCCGCACCGGCTTCAGCGGCAGCACGTCGATCACCCTGCCGCCGATCAAGTTCACCGGCCAGGTGTTCGACAACCGCGTCAGCGGCTACAACAACCAGCCCGCCATGGCGCACTGGCGCGTCACCGACATCACCACCGACACCGGCTCGGTCATCGACGTCACCTACAGCACACCGGACTGCAGCGCCTCCTCGATGCCGGCCGACCCGGCGCAGAACACCAAGCGCTGCTACCCGGTCTACTGGACGCCGCCGCTGAACAAGGACCCGATCCTCGACTACTTCCACAAGTACGTCACCGAGAAGGTCGAGGTGCAGGACGCCAACGCGTTGTCACCCAAGCAGGTGACGGCCTACACGTACCTGGGCTCGCCCGCGTGGCACTACGACGACAACGAAGTCGTCAAGCCGAAGAACCGCACGTACGGCCAGTTCCGCGGGTACAGCGAGGTCGAGACCCGCACCGGTGACCCGAACAGCAGCTTCGACGGCGTCGCCGACCGGAAGACACTGGTGCGCACCAAGTACTTCCGCGGCATGGACGGCGACACGCTGCCCGGTGGCGGGCACCGGTCGGTGTCGGTCGCCAGCTCCCTCGGCGACTCGATCACCGACGACAACACGTTCGCGGGCGCCGCGCGGGAGACGCAGGCGTTCGACGGCGACGGTGGCGCCCGGCTGACCAGTGCCGTCAACGACCCGGTCAAGGTCGCGACGACCGCGACGCGGAACCGCTCCGGCCTGGCCGCGCTGACCGCGGACGTCGTCAAGACGGCCCGGACGAGGTCGGTCACCGATCTCGCCGCGGGCGGCACCCGGACCACCACGGTCACCAACCGGTACGACGACCTCGGCAGGCTGGTCGCGAAGACCGACTCCGGTGACGGCGTCGCCGACCTGTGCGTCAGCACGCAGTACGCGGACAACACGACGGCGTGGATCCGGGACAAGGCCAAGCAGGTCACCACTTCCACCGAAGTGTGTCCCGCCGGCGATCCCACCGCCTCGCTGGTGACCACCGCGGTGCGGACCTACTACGACAACCAGGGCGAGCTGGGCGCGGTCCCTGGCCCGGGCAACGCGACCCGGGTCGACACCGCGACCGGCAACGACCACGGCACGTTGACGTTCGAGACGACGGGCAAGGCGGCGTTCGACGCGGCCGGGCGCACCCTGTCGACCACCGACGCGCGCAACTTCACGACGACCATGGCGCACACGCCCACCGACGGCGGCGTGCTGAGCAAGACGGTCACCACGAACCCGAAGGGGCAGAACGAGACCGTCGAGGTGGAGCCCGCGCGCGGCAAGACGACCGCCACGATCGACGTGGCGGGCCTGCGGACCGACGCGACCTACGACGCCCTCGGACGGCTGACTGCGGTCTGGAAACCCGGTCAGGTCAAGGGAAGCACCCCCGCGTCGTCCACCTACGACTACCTCCTGCGCACGGACGGGCCGCTGGCGATCACCAGCCGCGCCCTCGTCGACTTCGGCACCGGGACCAACTACGTCACCAACGTCGAGTTGCGCGACTCGTTCGGGCAGATCCGGCAGACCCAGACCGACGCCGGTGACGGCGGCCGGATCGTCAAGGACGTCGTGTACGACTCCCACGGCTGGCAGCGCGCGACCGACAACCGCTACCTGACCACCGGTGCGCCGGCCACGTCGATGGTGGCGGTAGCGCCGAGCGCCGTGGACGACCGCACCGTCTACGCCTACGACGGCGCCGGCCGCGCGGTCACCGCCGCCGCCTACCGGGGACTCACCCGGACCTGGGAGACGCGCACGGTCTACGGCGGCGACCGGGTGACCGAGTTCCCGCCGCCGGGCGGCGTGACCACCACCAAGATCAACGACGCGCGCGGCCGCACCGTCGAGCTGCGCCGGTACACGAGCCTGCCCGCCGTCGACGGCACCGCCGTGTCCGGCGGCGCTTACGAGGCGACGCTCTACCACTTCACGGCGACGGGCCTGCAGGACTCCATCACCGACCCGGTGGGCAACAAGTGGGTCTACGGGTACGACTTCCTCGGGCGGAAGAACTCGCAGACCGACCCGGACTCCGGGACCAGCACGACGAGCTACGACCTCGCCGGCCTCATTTCGTCCACAAAGGACGCTCGTGGGCAGGTGCTGGCCTACACCTACGACGAACTCGGTCGCAAGACCGCCGAGTTCGACGACTCGACGGCGGGGTTCAAACGCGCGTCGTGGACGTGGGACGGCGCGCCGGGCGGAGCCGGCAAGCTGTTCTACTCGACCCGGTACACGTCCACGGGCAACTGGATCACCGGGGTCGCGGCGTACAACGGGCAAGGCCTGCCGGCCAAGCAGCTCACCCAGGTGCCGACTTCCGAAACCGGCCTCGCCGGCACCTATTACACGTTGCTCGGGTACACCAGCACCGGCCAGCTGAACATGGTGCAGCCCGCGTCCGGCGGCGGGCTCCCCGGCGAGGCCATCGGCATCACGTACGACAAGTTCGGCAAACCGCTGACCACGCTCGGGTACAACGCCTACGTGTCGGCGTCGAAGTACACGCCGTTCGGCGAGAACTCCCAGTTCACGCTGGGACCGTCGAACAACCAGGCGTGGCTCTCGTACGACTACGACGCGCAGACGCGCCGCCTGACCGACGTCAACCTGTCGGCGCAGCAGGCCCAGTCGCAGATCGACGACGTGCGGTACAGCTACGACGCGGTCGGCAACATCACCAAGTCGGTCGACACGCAGGGGCCGGCCGGGACGGCGCCGGTGCGCACGCAGTGCTTCGGCTACGACCCGCTGAGCAGGCTCACCGCCGCGTGGACCGCGACCGACGACTGCGCCGCCCCGGCGGCGACGGGGACCATCGGGGGACCGAACCCGTACTGGACGTCCTGGACGTTCAAGCCGGGCGGCCTGCGGGACACGCAGACCCAGCACGCCGCGGCCGGTGACACGACCACGACCTACACCTACCCCGCCGCGGGCGGGGCGCGGCCGCACGCGCTGGCCGGGACCACGACGACGGGCCCGAACGGCACCAAGACGTCGGCGTTCGGCTACGACGAGGCGGGCAACACCGTCTCCCGTGACGTCCCGGACGGTGCGCAGACGCTGACGTGGGACCGGAACAACCGGCTCGCGTCCGTCCAGACCCCGAGGGGGCTCACCGGCTACGTCTACGACGCCGACGGTGGCCAGCTGCTGCGCCGCGACCCCGGCAAGGTGACCCTGTTCCTGCCCGGCGAGGAGCTCGCCCGCAACACCACGACCGGCGCGGTCACCGGCACGCGGTACTACACGCACAACGGTGTGACCGTCGCGGTCCGCGTCGGCGGCGCCAACCCGTCGTACCTCGTGTCGGACCAGCACAACACCGCGACGGTCGCCGTCGACTCCGTCACCTTCGCGGTCACCCGCCGCACGATGGACCCGTACGGCAACGTCCTCGGCGCGGTCGAGAACGGCCCGTGGCCCGACGCGCACGGGTTCCTCGACAAGCCGGTCAGCGCCGACTCGGGACTGACCGACATCGGCGCGCGCAAGTACGACAGCGTCACGGGCCGCTTCATCTCCGTCGACCCGGTGCTCGACCCGAAGGACCCGGACCAGCTGTGCGGGTACTCCTACGCGGAGAACAACCCCGTCTCCCGCAGCGACCCGTCGGGGATGCTGACGATCGTCGGCGTCGGCGAAGGGGGCATCAGCGAAGCGCTCGGCATGGCGCACGACATCCAGGTGACGGCGTCCCGCACGTACCACCAGGCGCACATCTCGATCTTCTGGGGTTACCTGCCGGTCTGGCGGGCCGGCTTCATCGGCCCGCAGCTGCCGGTGTGGCTGCCCGCGGTGCTGATCACCATCTGGTTCAGCACCATGCCGAGCTGCCCGACGGCGAAGCCGCGCGGCAACACCCCGACCATGGGCCCCGACCCGCTGACGCGCGCCGAACGAGCGGCCTACAACAAGGCCCACCCGCCGCCCACCCCGGCGCCGGCGCAGAAGTCCGTCCGGGAGCAGATCGCCGACCTGCTGGTCGCGCTGACCGGCGCCGACAAGATGGTCAACTGCATCCGCGAAGGCGCGGTGGGCGACTGCATCAAGGGGTTCGGCCCGCTGGTGGCGGGCCCGCTGGCCAAGGGTGCGGCCGGGCTGGCGATGCGTGGCGCCGGCCGCGCGGCGGAGATGGACAGCTTCCTCGCCGGCGGGGCGACCGTCCGGCACGGGCCCACCGCCACAGCCATCGGTGACGACGCCAACACGCTGCAGAACTTCTACCGCTCGCGGGGCACGGAAGGGCACGACGTGATCGTGCACGGCGACCGGGACGGGAACTTCCGCGTCGACGGCATGATCACCCACCCCCAGCAGATCGCCGACGCGGTCATGGAGAATCCGTACTACAACGGCGGGCCGATCAACCTGGTAACTTGCCACGGCTCGTGCGGGGCGGCCCAGGACCTCCGGGAGCTGCTCGGCGGCCCGATCACCTCCAGCCCGTTCCGGGTCGACCTGGACCCGGCGACCGGCGTGCTGCGGGAGTGGCCGCGATGAAGAAGGAGCCAGCGGTGCGTGATCTTGTCGAGCCACTCGGGGTGTTCGGACCCGGCGGCGACACCCCCTTCGACCTCCAGCCCGAAGACCTGCGGCCGCTCGTCGGCGCACTGGACGCCGGCCTGCGGAAGAAGGTGGCGGGCTACCTCCGGGGCGGCACCGTGGTGATCGCGCTCATGGAGTACACCGAGGACGTGCTGGAGGGCCGGTTCGGCGTCTCCGGCGGGTCCGGGGTGATGACGGACGGCACGTACTTCTGGCGGTGCGACGCCGCCGAGTACGTGCAGGCCTACGGCATCGCGCTGGAACAGTCCATTGTGGATCACATGGAACGGGCGGGCTGGCAGGCGCCCGCGGTGCCGCAGGCGTCGGTGGTGGCCATCGACGGCTTCCTGGTCAAGCGGCTGCGATGAGCACGTTCTTCGCCGCCGCCTGAGCACCGCACCATTCATCTCTACGGGGGGACTCCAATGCTTCGCGCCCTTTTCACGACCGTGCTCGCCGCGGCCGTCGCCACGAGCACGGCGCTGCCGGCCGCCGCCGCACCGGCGCCCGCGGTGCCGGGCACCTCGTCCGCACCGACCACACCCGCCGAAAGAACCGCGCTCGACACCGCGGTGGCGACGGGCAGACCGGTGGTCCTGCCGGACCAGACCACGGAGACGCGCGAGGTGCTGGTCAACCCCGACGGCACCTTCACCATGCGCAGTTCGGCGGCGCCGCAACGGGTTCGCCGCGACGGCCGGTGGATCCCGGTCGACACCTCGCTGCGCACCAACCCCGACGGCTCGCTGGCACCGGCGGCGACGCTGACCGACCTGCGGCTCTCCGGCGGTGGCACCGGGCCGGTGATCACGCTGGCCGAGCCGGGCGGCAAGGTGGCGTTCACCTGGCCCGCGCCGCTGCCGAAGCCGGCCGTCACGGCCAACAAGGCCACCTACGCCGGCGTCTTCCCCGGTGTCGACCTCGTCGTCTCGGCCGACGCCACGGGCTATTCCTACGTCCTGGTCGTGCACGACGCCGAAGCGGCGGCGAACCCCGCGCTGCGGGCGATCAAGCTCCGCGCGACGACCGAAGGCGTGGCTCTCGACGCGAAGGACGGTGCCCTCACCGCGCGCGACACCCGGGGTGCGCGGGTCTTCTCGGGCTCGACGCCGGTCATGTGGGACAGCACGCACCAGGACCAGAGTTCCCCGGCGCCGAGCGAGTCCGTTCCCGGCAAGGTCACGCAGCTGGGCCTCACGGCCACCGCGGCCGGTGCCAAGACGACCGACCTGACCGTCGCGCCCGACTCGCGGGCGCTGACCGGGAACGACGTGCACTACCCCGTCTACATCGACCCAGGGATGTCCGGGCAGCAACAGGCGTGGGGCGAGGTCACGGCGAACGGGTACCACTACTTCAACGCCGCCATGGACGCGCAGGTCGGCCGCTGCTGGAACGGGGACGGGCAGTGCGGGTCGCTCACCGTGGCCCGCTCGTACTTCCGGCTCGACACCGGTCCCCTGCAGAAGCGCAACGGGTTCACGGCGGTCGTCTTCTCCGCGGAGATGTGGTTCACCCAGGTCTGGGGTGCGCACAAGTGCGTCGCGGAGCCGGTGACGTTGTACTCGGCAAGCTACTTCGACGGTGGCCTCGCGTGGGGCAACCAGCCGCTCGGCTCGGCACTCGACACGGAGAGCTCCGGCGCGGGCATCCAGTGCTCGGGCGCCGCCGGGGTCCGGTTCGCGAACCAGGCGGTCAAGGACTACGCGCAGGCCAGCGCCAACAACAACTGGCCGAACGTCCACCTGGCACTGCTCGCGGCCGACGAAGGCAACACCCTGCAGTGGAAGAAGTTCGGCAGTGGCGGGTCGGTCGCACCGCACTTCGACGTGACGTTCAGCTTCCAGCCCAGTGACGCCACGAACCAGCACGTGTCGCGGGCCGTCACCTGCACCGGCCTCGCGATCACCCCCGACGCCCGGCCGACGCTCTACGGCACGGCGGTGGACAACAACAACCCGCCGCTCACCGTGACCCTGAACTACGAGGTGTGGGACAGCGCCGGTTCCGTGCGGAAGGCCGCGGGGGAGGCCACGGTGGCGTCCGGCACGCAGGCCGCGTGGACGATCCCCGCCGCGCTCGGCGACGGCGACTACAAGTACCGGATCACCGTGCACAACAACTTCCCCGGTGACGGCAGCCGGAACCTGTGGAGTCCCGGCTGGTCGCCGTGGTACGCCTTCCGGATCCAGGCGACCCCGCCACCCGCGGCCCCGGCGCTGACGTCGTCGGTCGACTACCCGGCGAACTACTGGGGTGCGCCGCGGGGCGCCGCCGGCGCCGTCGCGGTGAACTCCGGCGGGTCCCCGAACATCTCGGGGTACACCTATACGTTCGCCGGCTCGGGCACCGAGCCGGTGCCGAACACCGGGTCGTGCGACTACACGCCCACCGGCGCCGTCGACGGCGGCTGGGCGCCCGCGAGCGCGTCCGGCCCCACCTGGCTGCCCATCCCGGCCGGCTTGACGGCGGGCTACCACACGCTGAACGTCCGCAGCTTCGACGACGCGCACAACCTCTCGCCCGAGACCGCGGCGCACGTCTTCTACGTCGCCCCCAACACCGGGCAGACCACCCGCCGGTACGAGGCCGAGTCGCTGGTCGCGTCCCAGCCCGCGGGCCAGACGCAGCCACTCGTCACCCAGGAGGACAGCAACTGCTGCGTCACGACCTGGTCCGGGCACAAGCAGCTGTTCTTCCAGGGCAACGCGGCCGGGCAGGCGTTCTCCATCGCGTTCGACGTCACCACGGAGGCCGACTACCAGCTGGACGTCGGGCTCACCAAGGCCGCCGACTACGGTCAGGTCGCCTTCAAGCTGGACGGCCAGGCCGTCGGCCGCCCGGACATCGACCAGCCGGTGGGCTCCATCGACGCGTACAGCCCGAAGGTGATCAACGCGCTGACCCCGCTCGGGATCACCCACCTGGCCACGGGCACGCACACCTTCACGGTCACGGTGACCGGCACCAACGCCCGGTCGATCGGCCAGCGCTACCTCGCCGGGCTCGACCACCTCACGATCACCCGGACCACCCGGTACGAGGCCGAGCTGCCGGCCCAGGTGACGCCGGGCCAGCCGGCCGGGCAGAACGTCCCGCTCACCGTCGAGACGCAGACCGCCGCGAACGGCGGTCCGTGGTCGCAGGGGGCACAGCTGCTCTTCGCGGCCGGGGACAAGGACAAGTCGTTCGACCTGGCCTTCACGGTGCCGGTGGAAGCCGACTACGCACTGGGCATCGCGATGGGCAAGCGCGAAAACCGGGGCAAGGTGCGGATCGCCGTCGACGGCACCGCGCTGATGCGCACCGACACCGTGCCGTGGGACGGCTACCAGGCGGCGAACGGCCGTACCGTGCAGCTCGCACTGGGTGGCGCGCACCTGGGGCAGGGGCGCCACAAGCTGACCATCACGGTGGTCGGCAAGAACGACGCGTCGTCCGGTTACGCGGCCGGAGTGGACTACCTGACCGCGGTCCCGGTCAACAGCGTCACGTCGGCGAGCTTCACCGACGCCATGAACAACCGCGGGTACGCGACCGACAACACCACGGCCGCCGACCTGGACTTCAACGGCAGCGCGCTGTCGACGAACACTCTGGCGGCCGCCGGGCTGCGGCCGGGAACCAAGGTGACGATCGGTCGGGCCACGTTCACCATGCCGGCCGCGAACGCCGCGACCGGGAACGACAACGTGGTGGCGATGGGGCAGAAGATCCCGTTGCCGGCGGTGGACCGGGTCAAGGCAACGGCGATCGGGCTCCTCGCCACCAGCACGTGCGGCGACACCGCGCCCAGCACGATGACCGTCACCTACACCGACGGCACCACGTCCGACCCGGTGGTGCCCACGGTGCCGGACTGGGTGAACGGGCCGGACCGGTCCGCCGCGATCACGTTGTCCCACCTGAACAACGGCGCGACGCCGGGCGCGGCGGAAGTGAAGCTCTACATGGTGCTCGCGCCGGCTGACCCGACCAAGACGATCGCGTCGGTCACCCTGCCGAACACGGGCACCGGCTTCCTGACGAACACCTGCGGACCGGCGCCGTCGATGCACGTCCTCGCGATCGCGCCGGCGCCGGTCGCCGCCGGCTGGCTCGGCGCGTGGAGCTCGCCGCCCACGGTGACCACCGACGTGAGCACGCCGACCGGGACGACGCTGCGGATGGTCGTGCACCCGACCAAGACGGGGCCGAACATGCGCATCCGGCTGTCCAACAGCCAGTCGGGCGTACCGGCCACCGTGCCGCGCACGACGGTCGCCGCGCAGTCGGGAACGGTCGCGACGACCCTCTCGGCTCCCGTGCCGCTGAAGTTCAACGGTGCCGAAAGCGTGACGATCCCCGCCGGCGGCGAAGTCTGGAGCGATCCGATGCCGTTCCCGAGCACGGCGGGTGGCTCGGGGAATCTCCTGGTCAGCGTGGCGATCCCGGCGAACGCCCCGCCGGCCGCGGACAACGACGACGCCGACAGCGTCGCCTACCGGGCACCGGGGGACGCCACCGGCAACTCGGACGGCGGTCCGTTCGGCAGCGACGACCTGGGGCCCCTGTACGGGCACTCGTTCTTCGCCGCCGGGGTCGAGGTCTCGACCACCGACGCGAACGAAGGCACGGTCGTGGTGCTGAGCGACACCGGCTACGGGTACCGCACGCGGTACCCGGACTGGTCGCCGATCTGGACCGACTTCATCGCGGAGACGCTGGGCAGCAAGCTCCCCGGCAGCATCACCCACGGCGGGTACCCGTCCCCCGGCACCGCGGCCGCTTCCCGGGAGCGGTACGTGTTCGACGAGCCCAACGTGCGGACGGTGATCGTCAACATGGGCTACCTCGACGAGGACGACACGCTGACGACGGTCCGGCAGAAGCTGACGAACCTGATGTCCGCGAGCAGCCCGGTGGGCCTGCGCAAGTTCTCCCGCGCCGACGGCACCCCGCTGTCGATCGTGCTCACCACCATCCCCCCGCGCGGCGGGGACCCGACCGACGCGCAGGAGACGCTGCGCCGGCAGGTCAACGACGAAATCCGCGCGAACTACACCAACCTGGGCGCGGACAACTTCATCGACTTCGACGCCGCGGTCCGGGACCCCGCGGCACCGAACAAGGCCCAGGCCGCCCTGCTGAACGACGAAGGAGTTCCGAACGAGGCGTACGACCGGCGGCTGGCCCAGGCCGTGTCCGACGCCGTGGACGGCTTCCCGTCACTGACGCTCTGACCTGTTCGACCGCGAAGGCCACCTCGAGGATCAGCTCCTCGAGGTGGCCTTCGCTTACTTCAGGGCGGTCAACGTTCCGCCGCGCTCCTCCAGCAGCACCGGGCCCGCCGCTCCCAACCGGACCACGCCCGCGTAACCGCGGCGGTCGACCCCGACCGTCCGGATCGTCGAGCCGTCGTTCTCGTTCAGCACCGCCAGCCCGCCCTTGATCGGCACCACCAGCTGCGAAGCGAACACGATCCCCGGCCCCGACGCGCTGCTCAACGTCCACCTCGGCGACAAGTCGTCGCGCGACAGCGCCACCACCTTCGACCCGCTGAACCAGTACACGTTCTGCGTTGTCTGGGTCGTCGCCTCGACACCCGCCGGTGGGTCCGTCGCCAGGTCCGATGGCGGCACGTCCAGCGGGTACGCCGCGCGCTGGGAACCGTCGCCGTTGTAGATCACCAGGAGCTTCTGGTCCGGCAGCACCACCGCCGTCAGGTCGCCCGACATCGCGATCACCCGGGCTCGCTTGCCCGCCAGCACGCTGCTGAACGTCACCTGCGGCTCGTCGTCCTTCTCCGGCGCCGCCTTGTAGACCGTCAACCGGTCCGCCGGGTCGCCCGGGCAGCGCTCGATCACGCCGATCTTGCCCGACGCCGCCGCGACCGTGCCGTACGTGCACCCGGTTCGCGGCTGCTTGCCCGCGTTGACCAGCGCCGGGACCTGGCCGTACTCGGCGCTCTGCACCAGGTCGTCGCGCCAGGTCGTCAGGAGCTTCTTGCCCGTCGCCGTCACGTGGGAGCCGTCGCTGACCAGCTGCGTGCCCAGCTCCGCGTTGCCGTTGCGCTGCGCCGTGATCCGGCCCGTGCCCGGGTCCAGCTGCGTGACCTCGCTGCACGTGTCTTTCGAGAAGACCGTGTTGAGCCGGCCCCACGTCTCGTTCACCGTGCACAGCGGCAGGTCACGCGTGTAGTGCCAGCGGATCTGGCCGGTCAGCGGGTCGCGCGCGTCGACCTCGCCGCCGTCGGCCGTCGCCACCGTGTCGCCCGCCACCACCGGGACCGGCGTCGCGCCGCTGCGGGCGCTCCAGATCTCGGTCAGCGAACCCGGCACCTTGTCCGGCGCCGCCGGCAACGGCGGGGGCGCCGCGGCCTCGGTCCGGTCGGTGGCCGCGCTGTCGCTCGTCACGCCGATGACCAGCGCGACGGCGACCACGGCGACCGCGATCAGCGCGGCCAGCACCCGGTCCCGCCCGCGGTTCCACGGCGACCGCCGTGCCTTGACGCGCGGGGCGGGAGGGGTGGGAGCGACGTCCTCCAGGACGTCCTCGGAGCCGTACTCGGGGGCCGGTTCAGCCGCGGGCGTGACCTCTTCAGGCGCGCTTTCGGGCGCCTTCTCGTCTTCGCTCACTTACCCGACCCCCGTGCGTAGGCCTCAGTCTGCCGACGCAGGTGTATCAGACGTCGCCGCGGGACGGCGACGGCGGCGCCGCCGAGCGGGCCGCTCGGCGTTCTCGCCGGCTTCCTTCTCGGCCACCGGGCCGGTCGTCTCGGGCGCCGTCCCGCGGGTGCGGCGACGCGTCCGGGTGCGGCTTTCCGACGACGCGGGAGCGTCTTCCGGCGACGAAGCAGCGGCCTTGTCCGCCGCCTCGACAGCTTCGGCCGCTCGCGAACCGCCGCGGGTGCGCTTGCGCGGGGCACGGCTGCGCTTGCGCGGCGCGTCTTCCGAAGACCCGGCAGTCTCGCCGGGCTTGCCCCGGCCACGCGGGCCGCGCTTCTTGCCGCCGAGGTCTTCTTCCTCTTCGGCGGCCAGGCCGGCCCGGGTGCGGTTGGCCAGCGGCAGCCGGCCCTTCGTGCCCTCGGGGATGCCCAGGTCGGAGAACAGGTGCGGCGACGACGAGTACGTCTCGACCGGCTCCGGCTTGTCGAGGCCGAGGGTGTCCGAGATCAGCTTCCAGCGCGGCTCTTCGTCCCAGTCGACGAGCGTGACCGCGACGCCGGTGCGCCCGGCGCGGCCGGTGCGGCCGATCCGGTGGACGTAGGTCTTCTCGTCGTCCGGGCACTGGTAGTTGATCACGTGCGTGACGTCGTCGATGTCGATGCCGCGGGCGGCGACGTCGGTGGCGACCAGCACGTCGACCTTGCCGGAGCGGAACGCGCGCAGCGCCTGCTCGCGGGCGCCCTGGCCCAGGTCACCGTGCACGGCGGCGGCCGCGAAGCCGCGCTCGACCAGGTCGTCGGCCACCTTCTGCGCGGTGCGCTTGGTGCGGCTGAAGATCATCGTGAGGCCGCGGTCCTTCGCCTGCAGGACGCGGGCGATGACCTCGGGCTTGTCCATCGAGTGCGCCCGGTAGACGAACTGGGTGGTGCGCTCGTGGATGGCGCTCGCGTCGTTCTCTTCGGCGCGGATGTGCGTCGGCTGCTTCAGGAACGTGCGGGCCAGCGTGATGATCGGGCCGGGCATGGTGGCCGAGAACAGCATGGTCTGCCGCTCGTCCGGCACCATCCGGAGGATGCGCTCGATGTCGGGCAGGAAGCCCAGGTCGAGCATCTCGTCGGCCTCGTCGAGCACGAGCCCGCGGACCTTGCCCAGCACCAGGTGCTGCTGCTCGGCCAGGTCGAGCAGGCGGCCCGGGGTGCCGATCACGACGTCGATGCCCTTGCGGAGCGCCTCGATCTGCGGCTCGTACGGGCGGCCGCCGTAGATCGCCAGGGTGCGGATGCCGAGGTGCTTGCCGGCGCCCTTGAGGTCGTTCGCGACCTGGATGCACAGCTCGCGGGTCGGGACCACGACGAGCACCTGCGGGGTGCCGTCGCCGGGGACCTGCACGCGGTGCAGCAGCGGGACGCCGAAGCCGAGGGTCTTGCCCATGCCGGTGCGGGCCTGGCCGATGAGGTCGTCGCCGGCCATCGCGAGCGGCAGCGTGAGCGCCTGGATCGCGAAGGTCCGCTCGATGCCGGCCTCGCCGAGGGCCTTGACGATCTCCGGCTTGACGCCGAAGGACGCGAAGGTCGGGGCCTCGGGCTCGACCTCGACGCCCGCCTGCAGCGGGTGCGAGGTGTCGAGCGCGGCCGGGCCGGTCTCGCTGTGTTCCAGCGCGACGGCGGGGGTCTGTTCGGTTGTGGGAATTTCTGCGGTCAGGGTGATCGCCTCTCTCGTGACCAGCGCGCACAGCCCTGGGTCCGCTCGACACTCGACCGGGAGTAAACCCTGGTCCCTGGCGCTGATCTGGAGCGCGGAACCGGTCCGTCCCGGGAATGCCGGAAGAGGCGTGCACGCACATTGCAGTACGTCGGCAAGCCGCGTGACCTGCCTGTTCCCGACGCCGGTATGGCGTACGGAAGCTTCGATATCATTCGCAGTGTACCTGGTCAGCAGTTTTTCGACAGTACCCGGCGCGCCGGAACCAGTGGGATCGGTCTCGTCGCGGCACGCCCGGGTGCTTCGGCGATACCCTGCCCGGGTGACCGAGCCGAAAGAGATCTCAGAGGGCCTCGTCGACCTTCTGGGTGTGATCGCCTACCTCGAACTTTCCGCGTTCGACCGGATGGCCGAAGACGCGCGCAGCGCCCCGACCCTCGCCGGGCGGGCGGCACTGGCGCGGATGGCGGCCGCGGAGATCGGTCACTACGGCCTGCTGGCCGACCACCTGGCCGCCCACGACGTCAAGATCGAAGACGCGATGACGCCGTTCGTGGCCCAGGTCGACGCCTGGCACGCGTCGACGCCGCCGAAGTCGTGGCTCGAGTCGCTGGTCAAGGCCTACGTCGGCGACGGGCTGGCCGCCGACCTCTACCGCGAGATCGCCAGCTGGCTCGACCCCGAAACCAAGGACCTCGTGCTGACCGTGCTGGCCGACACCGGCCACTCCGCGTTCGCCGAACGCGAAGTCGCGGCCGGTATCGAAGCCGACCCCAAGACCCGTGACAAGCTCGCTCTGTGGGGGCGCCGCCTGCTCGGCGAGGCGCTCACGCAGGCCCAGTACGTCGTCGCCGAGCGCGACGGGCTGGCCGAGCTGATCATCGGCGGTTCGGGTGACCTCTCCGGAATTGCGGCGCTGTTCCGGCGGTTGCAACAGGGGCACACGAAGCGCATGCAGGCGCTCGGCCTGGGCTGATCTCGATGGAGTACCCGGAAGTGACGACGCGGTCGGGCGCGGACATGCGCCACCGGAACGAGCCGGTTCGGTTAGCCTTGGCCGGCACATCCCTTACGAATTTCCAGCGGAGGTCCCACGTGGAGGTCAAGATCGGCATCAAGGACACGCCGCGCGAGCTGGTGGTGTCCAGTGGCCAGTCTCCCGAAGAGGTGGAGAAGCTGGTCGCCGAGGCCCTGACGGCCGGTGACGGGCTCTTCCGCATCAACGACGAGAAGGGACGCAAGTACCTCGTCCCGTCCGACCGCATCGCGTACGTCGAGATCGCCCCGTCCGACGTCCGCAAGGTCGGGTTCGGCGTCGGCGACTGACCCATCGCGGCCGAGGCCACTCCGGGACCTTCCCGGGGTGGCCTTTCGCGTGTTGTCCCCCTGGTGGGCAGGCCGCCGTCGCGGACCTCGTGCGGAACACCCTTTCCGCGCACAAGTCGTTGTTCCTCGCCACTTCGGGCAGCACCGGGCCGTGGGTCGGCGGGGTGTACTTCGCCGAGACCGGCGAGTTCACGCTGAACCTCGTCCTCGAGGACCGCGGCCGGACGCTGGCCGCGATCCGGGAGAACCCGGTGGTGTCGGTGGTCGTCTCGACGGGCTCGCCGATGCAGCCGTTCCTGCAGGCCCAGGCGCTCGCCGAGGTCGTCGGCGCGGAGGAGGACGCGCGGGTGCGCGAGCTGCTCGTGGCGAAGGTCCCGGAGGCGGCGCCGTTCCTGTCCCAGCCGGTCACGGCGGTCCGGCTGACCGTGCGGAAGTGGCGCGCGACGGACATCGCGAACGGCCTGCTGCCCGGCGTCGAGCTGCCGGGCCCGCGCCTGCCCTAGGCGTTCAGCTCTTCCAGGGTCGTGGGCACGTGGAACGGTGGCGTGCTCGTGCCCATGATCCGGTAGCGGCCCCACGGGTCCGGGTCGGAGAGTTCGCCGGTGGCGGTGTAGGCGCCCGCCTGGATCGTCACCGGCTTCTTCTTGCCGCCGGCCAGCTCGGTCAGCTCCTCGTTCACCGCGACCCGGCCGTACCAGCGGTAGAACCCGTCGATCGGCTGGAAGTAGCCGCGCAGCTCGACCGTGGTCGTCAGCGAGACGCCGTCGACCACGAGGGTCGCTTCGCCGCTGTAGCCGTCTTCGTCGTGCTCGCTCATGACGTCTCCTCCACCTGCTCCGAGGCGCGGCCCAGCTGGACCACCTTGTTGGCTTCCAGGGGCAGGTTCGGGTCGATGACCACGCCGTTCTGGCGGGTCAGCCCGTCGATCGCCGCCCAGATGATCTGCGTCAGGTACTCGACCACGGCGTCGCGGCCCATGGACCGGCGGTCCAGCCACCACTCGCCGGTGTTCTGGACCATGCCGACGATGCCGTGCGCCCACGGCTCGGCCGCGCCGGAGTCCATGTTGAACATCCGCATGTAGTCGCCGAGCAGCGCCGTCAGCGCCGTCGCGATCAGTTCCTTGTCCTCGGCCACGACGTCCGACGACACCGGCTTCTCCGGCCGTCCGTGCGCCAGCAGCCGGTACAGGTTCGGGTGCTCCTCGATGACCGTGAAGAACGCGTCGAGCGCCATCCGGATCCGCGGGACCGGCGCGAGCTCGGCGTTGATCGCCGGGATCAGCCGCTCGAACAGGATCTCCGTGCCGCGCTGGCCGAGCGCCACGTAGAGGTCGGCCTTGTCGTCGAAGTGCCGGTACAGCACGGGCTTCGTGACGCCGGCTTCCGCGGCGACGTCCTCCATGCCGAGGTCCGGGCCGTGCGTGTCGAGCGCCCGCAGCGCGGCCTCGACGAATTCCTTGCGCCGCGCGATCCGGTGCTTGCGCCAGCGGTCGCGGCGCGCGTCGCCGGTCGCCTCCTCGTCTCGGGAGGCGGACCTGGACTGCTTGCCGGAGCGCTTGACACGTTCGATCACGGGGCTCATGCTACGCACAGGTAACTGTTACCTCAAGTTACACATTGCGGAAGGGGTGTCGGCAATGACGCGGACGCTGAAGGAACCGGATCGCGAAAAGACCGCGGACCGCCTGCTGAAGTCGTCGGCGAACAAGTTCTACGACCCCGACGTCGACATCGACTGGACGGCGCCCCTGGTCGAGGGCAAGCGCTTCATCCTCGACGAGCGCTCCTCGCTGTACGGCACCGAGCTCTGGGACAAGCTGACCCCCGAGCAGCGCATCGAGCTGGGCAAGCACGAGGTCGCGAGCGTCGCGACGACCGGGCTGTGGTTCGAGATCCTCTTGATGCAGATGCTGCTCAAGGAGGTCTACGAAGAGGACCCGACGTCCGCGCACGCCCAGTTCGCGCTCACCGAGATCGCCGACGAGTGCCGGCACTCGACGATGTTCGCGCGGATGGCGTCGCGCATCGGCTGCCCCGCCTACGGCCCGGTGCCGTGGCTGCGGAAGCTGGCGAAGCTGATGCCGTCGATCTCCTACGGCCCGGCGCGCTACGGCGCCATCCTGGTCGCCGAGGAGGTCCTCGACCGGCTGCAGCGCGAGCAGATGAACGACGAAGGCGTCCAGCCGCTGGTCCGGATGGTCAACCGGATCCACGTGCTCGAAGAGGCCCGGCACGTCACCTTCGCCCGCGAAGAGGTCACGCGCGGCATGGCGAAGCTGTCGAAGCCCGAGATCGCCTACCAGCAGTTCATCATCGCGCTGATCTCGTACTTCGTGACGCGGGCGTTCATCAACCCGAACGTCTACAAGGCGGTCGGCATCCGGCCGCGCGACGGCGTCGAAGCCGCCCTGAACAACCCGCACTGGCAGGGGACGATCGCGTGGGCCGGGGAGAAGATCATGCCGTTCCTGCAGGAGTCCGGCCTGGTCGGGCTGCCCGGGAAGTACTTCTGGCGCAAGTCGTTCCTGCTCCCGGCGGGCCGGTGACCACCGCGTCGCGGCTGCGCGACCCCTCGGTCGAGCACCGGTTCGTCGCGAGCGACGGCGCCGCGCTGCACGTCTCGCAGTCCGGGCCGGCCGACTCGGCGGTGACGCTGGTGCTCGTCCACGGCTGGACGCAGGACCACCGGACGTGGGACTTCGTGCTGCCGCACCTCGACCCCGGCGTGCGCGTGCTGCGCTACGACCTGCGCGGGCACGGCGGTTCGGCGCACGCCCGGCCCGGCGGCGCCACGATCGCGCGCCTGGCCGACGACCTCGCCGAGCTGATCGCTTCGCGTGTCCCGTCCGGGCCTCTCGTCCTGGCCGGGCACTCGATGGGCGGCATGACGCTGATGGTGCTGGCCGAACGGCACCCGGCGCTGGTCCGGGAGCGGCTGGCGGGCGCGGCGTTCGTCGCGACGTCGTCAGGCGACATGGACAAGCTGACGCTCGGGTTCCCGGGCCTGGTGGGCCGGGGCGTGACGCGCTTCGAGCCGCGGGTGGCCCGCCTGCTGGCCCGGCTGCGCTCGGACACGCTGCGGCTGCGGCCGGGGATGGTCCGCTCGGGCGCGCGGCGGCTCGTCTTCGGCGTCCGGCCGGGACGCGAGCAGGTGGACAGCGTCGTCGAGCAGCTCCTGGCGGCGCACCCGGCGAGCGCGGGGAGGTTCCTGGACGCGATCGCGGCCCACCGCGGCGTCGGCGGGCTGGGCGCGCTGTGCGACGTACCGTCGGTGGTGCTGGCGGGGGAGAAGGACCGGCTGTGCCCCCTGTCCCACGCGAAGGTGATCGCGGACGAGCTGCCGCACGCGGAGTTCGTCCGGTTCCCGGGCGCGGGTCACATGCTCCCGCAGGAACGCCCCTTCGAGGTCGCCCGCCGCATCTCGGCGCTGGTCCGCGTCGCCGCCACCCGCTGACCGAAGGCCGTGAATGGCACATTGACGGACACTAGGTCCCTCAATGTGCCATTCACGGACTTTCAGGAGTCCTTGAGGGGGAAGCCGCCGCCGATTCCTCGCCAGGCCAGGTTGGCCGTCAACGCCACCGCCTCTTCGCGGCTCATCGACTGGTGGTGCTGCAGCCAGAACCGGGCACTGACCTGGCTCATCCCGACCAGTCCCACCGCCAGCAGCCGCGCCTTGTCCTCGTCGAGTCCCGCGTCCGCCGTGATCGTCTCGGTGATCGCGTCCACGCTCGCCGACGTCGCCCGGTCGACCGCTTCCTGCACCGCCGGCTCGCCGCGCAGGTCGGACTCGAACACCATCCGGAACGCGCCCGCGTCCTCGCTGACGAAGTCGAAGAACGCGCCGACCGTCGCCGGGACGCGCTGGCGGTTCTCCGTCGTCGAGTCCAACGCCGTCTGCACGCGCTTCACCAGCTCGTCGACGTGGCTCTCCAGCAGCGCGATGTACAGATCGAGCTTGCCGGGGAAGTGCTGGTAGAGCACCGGCTTGCTGACACCGGCCACTTCGGCGATCTCGTCCATCGCGGCGGCGTGGTAGCCGTTCTCGGCGAAGACCCGCTGCGCCGCGGCGAGGAGCTGGGCCCGCCGTTCCGTCCGGGGCAGGCGCACCCCACGTTGCTGCAGCCGCGTCATCTCCGTCATGCTCTTCCTCCCGTCATCGCCCCTTCGACGGGCGGGGTCGCCACCGCGTGAAGTCGACCTGAAGATTACTCGCCGGTATGTATGCCGTGCCACGGGTCGGGCATCCTGAATCCGTGAACACCGCCGCGACCACGCGGGCGCCGCTGACGCACGTGCCCCTCTCGACCAGGGAATTGCCCTCGCTCGAGCCGATAATCCCGCCCTGGCCCGCGTCCTTCGAAGAAGTCGGGACGGCCCGCCTCCACGTCCGCCGCACGCCGGGGCCGGACGGCGTGCCCGCGGTCTACGTGCACGGCCTGGGCGGTTCGTCGACGAACTGGACCGACCTGGCCGCGCTGCTCGCGCCGGTCGCCGGCGGGACCGCGCCCGACCTGCCCGGCTTCGGCTACTCCGAGCCCGAAGCAGGTTTCGACTTCAGCCTCCAGGCCCACGCCGAGGTCGTCGCGCGGCACATCGAGGACGTCGGGGCGCCCGTCCACCTGCTCGGCAACTCGATGGGCGGCGCCATCGCGCTGCTCATCGCCGAACGCCGTCCCGAGCTCGTCAAGACGCTGACGCTCATCTCGCCCGCGATGCCGGACCGCCGCCTCGACCCGCGGCGGCTGTCCGACCCGCGGATGGCGCTGGCGTACCTGCCGCTGGTCGGCGCCCGGGTGCGGGCCCAGCTGGCCGCCCTCGGCCCGCGCGAGCGCGCCGAGCAGGTGATCAAGCTGTGCTTCGCCGACCCGGCGCGCTTCCCGGCCGAACGGCTCGACGAGCTGGCCGACGAGCACGGCGCCCGCGCCGGCTTCGCCTGGGCCGCGCCGGCCATGGCGCGCAGCACGTTCGCGATCTTCCGCGCGTGGTCGACGCTCGGGAAGGCGTCGCTGTGGTCGTCGGCGCCGCGCGTCCAGGCGCCCACGCTGGTGGTCTGGGGGCGCGAGGACCGCGTCATTTCCGTGAGACGCGCCATGCGGACGGCCCGCGTGATCCCGAAGGCCCGGCTGCTCGTGCTGCCCCGGACCGGGCACGTGGCCCAGATGGAACGCCCGATCGTCGTAGCGAAGGCCGTCCTCGGCATGTGGGAGCACGTCGAAGCCGGGTCTTGGTAGCCCGATCGGGTGAGAAGGATTCCCCGGGTGGTCCGCCAGTCGCCGATAACGGTTCGGTGGCGCTGTGGCACCCTGGTGCGGTGGACCGGGTGAAGAACGACGCGCGAGGCGAAGATCGGCGGGCTCCCCACCGCGCCTCCAGCCGTCGTACCCCGGATTCCGGTGACGCGCCGCGGACCGGTCAGTACCGCCCTTCCCGGCCGTCGGCCGCACAGCGCGTCGGCGAGGACCGCTACCGCCCCGGCGGGCGGCGGACCAGCGCCGAGCCGCTGAGCGCGTCCTGGAAGCCGCACGTCGACACGCCGAGCGAGAAGCCGGAGCCGGCGAAAGCCACCGGCATCGCGAAGCTCACCAAGACCTACGGCTGGCGCGTCTACGCGCTGCCGATCCTCGTGGTGCTGACCGTGCTCGTCCTGGTCAACACCGCGAACAGCCCGGCCGAGCCGATCGCCGAGCAGAGCGCCCCGGCCGACGTCGAGTCGGCGGGCGGCGACGCCGCGGGCGGCGCGATCGACGGCAACGGCGAGCAGGCCATCCCGGAGAACCCGGCCACGCCGGTCGACCTCAAGGTGCCGACCGCCGACCTGCCCGAGGGCACCCCGTTCACCCAGGCCGGCGCCGGCAAGTGGCACGTCGTGCCGGGCACCGGCCCGAAGGTCGGCAGCGGGAAGCTCTACACCTACACCGTCGAGGTGGAGGACGGGATCGACCCGGCGAGCTACGCGGGTGACGACGCTTTCGCGACCGCCGTCCAGGGCACGCTGTCCGATCCCAAGAGCTGGACGTGGGACGGCAAGATCGCGCTGCAGCGCGTCGACGCCAACTTCCCGAACCCGTCGTTCAAGGTGAGCCTCACCACGCCCGAGACGACGCACCGCGCCGACGCCTGCGGGTTCCAGATCACCTTCGAGGCCTCCTGCTACCGCAAGAGCCTCAGCCGCGTGCTGATCAACCTGGCCCGCTGGGTGCGCGGCGCGAAGGCGTTCGGCGCCGACATGACCGGGTACCGGCAGTACGCCATCAACCACGAGGTCGGGCACGCCCTGGGCAACCAGCACGTCGGCTGCGGCGGCAACGGCCAGCCCGCGCCGGTGATGATGCAGCAGTCGTTCGGCGTGTCCGACGACTACGTGTCGATGCTCAACGACATCCCCGGCGGCGACAAGGGCAAGGTCGCCAAGGACGGCCGCGTCTGCGTCCCCAACGCCTGGCCGAACCCGACTCCGAAGAAGCAGTAGCTCTTCTCACCATCTGGACGCGGGAAGGCTTATTTGCCTGCGGGCGTTGTGCATAGTGGGATGGACGCGATCCGCGCGCGAGATGGAGGACCCATGTCAGCACTGCCGCCGCTCGTCGAGCCGGCTGCCGAGCTCACCAAGGAAGAGGTGGCCCGGTACAGCCGGCACCTGATCATCCCCGACGTCGGGGTGAACGGGCAGAAGCGGCTGAAGAACGCCAAGGTCCTGGTGATCGGCGCGGGCGGCCTCGGCAGCCCCGCGCTGCTGTACCTGGCCGCGGCCGGCGTCGGCACGCTCGGCATCGTCGACTTCGACGTCGTGGACGAGTCGAACCTGCAGCGCCAGGTCATCCACGGCCAGTCGGACATCGACAAGCTGAAGGCCGCGTCCGCGCAGGAGTCGATCGCGGAGATCAACCCGCTGGTCAAGGTGCACCTGCACACCGACCGGCTGGACTCCTCGAACGCGCTCGAGATCTTCGAGCAGTACGACCTCATCGTCGACGGCACCGACAACTTCGCCACGCGCTACCTGGTGAACGACGCCGCGGTGCTGCTGGGCAAGCCGTACGTCTGGGGCTCGATCTTCCGGTTCGAGGGCCAGGTCAGCGTCTTCTGGGAGGACGCGCCGAACGGCAAGGGCCTCAACTACCGCGACCTCTACCCGGAGCCGCCGCCCCCGGGCATGGTCCCCTCCTGCGCCGAGGGTGGCGTGCTGGGCGTGCTGTGCGCGTCGATCGGCTCGATCATGGTGACCGAGGCGATCAAGCTCATCACCGGCATCGGCGAGACGCTGCTCGGGCGGCTCATCAGCTACGACGCGCTGGAGATGAAGTACCGTGAGGTCAAGATCCGCAAGGACCCGGAGACCCCGAAGATCACCGAGCTGATCGACTACGAGGCGTTCTGCGGCGTGGTTTCGGACGAGGCGGCTTCCGCGGCGTCCGGCAGCACGATCACGCCGGCGGAGCTCAAGGCCAAGTTCGACAGCGGTGAGAACTTCGCCCTGATCGACGTCCGGGAGCCGCACGAGTACGAGATCGTCAACATCAAGGGCGCGACGCTGATCCCGAAGGACCGGATCCTGTCGGGCGAGGCGCTGGCCGAGCTGCCGCAGGACAAGCCGATCGTCCTGCACTGCAAGTCGGGCGCGCGGTCGGCGGAGGCCCTCGCGGCCCTGCACGCGGCCGGTTTCAAGGACGCGACGCACCTCGGCGGTGGCGTGCTGGCCTGGGCCAAGCAGATCGACCCGAGCCTGCCGACCTACTGACAGTTGTCTCCCGGGAAGGCCGTCTCCGGCATCGGAGGCGGCCTTCCGCGTGTTTCGTCCGAGTTCTAAAACACTCTGTGACCAGCGCGTCTTCTCGTTCGTGGACCGTCCGGCCGGGTACCGTCGGCAGTTGTGCGGACAACCCTCGAACGCCCTCCGGAGCACGTCTGTGCGGCCTTCGGCGGTCTCGGCGACGCCGCCGAACCGCTGCCGGACTCGACGGCGTGGCGCGGCGGCGACCTCGTGTTCAAGCCGGTCACGGACAAGGCCAGGACACTGTGGACGGCCCGCGCGCTCGACTACGCGGACGAGCCGGGCCTGCGCGTCGCGAAGCCGGTCCGCTCGACCGACGGCCGCTGGATCGTCGGCGGCTGGACGGCGTCCCGGTTCGTGTCCGGAACGCCCGAGCACCGCGGCGACGCGTCGGTGCTGGCGGCGGTGAAGCTGCACCGCGCAACGATGGGGCTGCCCCGCCCGGAGTTCCTCGCGAGCCGGCGTGACGTGGACGCGACCGCCGACCGGGTCGCGTGGGAGGAACTCGAAGTTCCCCTGGAGGAAACGAAGGGCGGCCGCTGGTTCGAGGTCCTGGCCGCCGCCCGCCGCCCGATCAAGCTGCCGCTGCAGGTGGCGCACGGAGAGCTCCTGGCGGGATTGCTGTTCGACGGCGACGCGGCCCCGGGGGTGGTGGACTTCGTCCCGTACTACCGCCCGGGCGAGTACGGCGCGGCGATCGTGGCGGTGGACGCGCTGGCGTGGGGCGGAGCATCGCGGGAGCTGCTGGAGCGATGGGCGCACCTGCCGGAGTGGCCGCAGCTGCTGTTGCGCGCGGTGTTGTTCCGGTTGGCATCGAACGCGCTGAACCCCCGTTCGACGCAAGCCTCGTTGGACGGCCTGCGGGCGGCGGCCCGAGAAGTCAGCGGGATTCTGTAACCCCGGTCACGTACCTCACCGCCGGGGACCCGTGATTCCCGCCGCAATGTCAACTGCCTGAAACATTCCGTCGAATCCGCTTAACACGGCCTCCTTAGCGTCAGGGCATCCCCGAACCGCCGAGGAGGTGCCCGTGCCGCAGGTCGACACCCACTGCCCGTACTGCGCGCTGCAGTGCGGCATGACCCTCGACGGCTCGCGCGTCGCGCCGCGGGACTTTCCCGTCAACGCCGGGGGCCTGTGCCAGAAGGGCTGGACCTCCGGCAGTCTCCTCACGAGCCCGCGGCGCCTGACCACCCCGATGATCCGCGTCGACGGGGCTCTCGAGCCCGTCAGCTGGGACTTCGCCCTCGACTTCGTGGCCCGGAAACTCACGGAGCTGCAGGAACGACACGGTCCCGACGCCGTCGCGATCTTCGGCGGCGGTGGCCTCACCAACGAGAAGGCTTACCTGCTCGGCAAGTTCGCCCGCGTCGCGCTCGGCACCTCTCAGATCGACTACAACGGCCGCTTCTGCATGTCGTCGGCCGCCGCGGCCGGGACCAAGGCCTTCGGGGCCGATCGCGGGATGCCCTTCCCCGTCACCGATCTCAAGAACGCCGACGTCGTGCTGCTCGCCGGGGCCAACCCGGCCGAGACCATGCCGCCGTTCACCCAGCACCTGCGCGGGGCCGACCTGATCGTCGTCGACCCGCGGCGCACCCCCACCGCCGAGCTCGCGAGCCTGCACCTCGCCCCCGCGCCCGGCACGGACCTCGCGCTGGCGCTGGGCATCCTGCACGCCGTCGTCGAAGGCGGCCACCTCGCCCAGTCCTATGTGGACGCCCGAACGAACGGGTTCGAGGACGCCTGGCGGATCGCCGCGAGCTGGTGGCCCGAACGCGCCGAGCGCGTCACCGGGGTCTCGGCCGCCGACATGCGCCTCGCCGCCGCGAAACTCGCCAACGCCCGCAACGTCTACATCCTGACCGCCCGCGGCGCCGAGCAGCACGCCACCGGCACCGCGACCGTCGGCGGCTGGATCAACCTCGCCCTCGCGCTGGGCCTGCCCGGCCGCGCCGGCTCCGGTTACGGCTGCCTGACCGGGCAGGGCAACGGCCAGGGCGGGCGAGAGCACGGCCAGAAGGCCGACCAGCTGCCCGGCTACCGCAAGCTCGACGACCCCGCCGCGCGCGAGTACGTCGCCGGCGTCTGGGGCGTCGACCCGGACAGCCTGCCCGGCCCCGGCCGCTCGACCAGTGAGCTGCTCGAAGCGCTCGGCCAGGAGGACGGCCCGAAGGCGCTGATGGTGTTCGGCAGCAACGTCGTCGTCTCAGCGCCGCGGTCTCAGCGGGTCCAGGATCGACTGTCCGCTTTGGACTTCCTCGTTGTCGCCGACTTCGTGCTGTCGGAGACCGCCGCGCTGGCCGACGTCGTCCTGCCGGTCACCCAGTGGGCCGAGGAGGACGGCACGCTCACCAACCTCGAAGGCCGCGTCCTGCTGCGCCGCAAAGCCATCGACCCACCGCCGGGTGTCCGGTCCGATCTGGACGTCCTCAACGGACTCGCGCGACGACTGGGACGACCGGGTTTCCCGGCGGACGCCGAGACGGTGTTCGAGGAGCTGCGGATCGCGTCCAAGGGCGGGATCGCCGACTACTCCGGTGTCAGCTACCAGCGTCTCCGCGATGGCGAGGCCCTGCACTGGCCGGTCCCCGAAAACGACCACCCCGGTACGCCGCGGATGTTCCTCGAGTCGTTCGCCCACCCCGACGGGCGCGCGCGGTTCGTGCCGGTCGAGCACACCGGCCCGGCCGAGCTGCCCGACGACGAGTTCCCGTTGCAGGCCACCACCGGGCGCGTCCTGCAGCAGTACCAGTCCGGCGCGCAGACGCGGCTGATCAAGGAGCTCAACGACGTCGTCCCCGAAGCCTTCGTCGAAGTCCACCCGGACACGGCCAAGCGGGCCGGTCTCGAAGAAGGCGATCCTGCCCGCATCCGGTCGCGCCGGGGCGAGACGATCGCCAAGGTCCGGTTCGTGCAGTCGCTCAGGCCGGATCTCGTCTTCCTGCCGTTCCACTTCCCCGGTGAGCAGCGCGCCAACCTGTTCACCAACCCGGCGCTCGACCCGGTCAGCCGGATGCCGGAGTTCAAGGTGTGTGCCGTGTCCTTGTCTACTGTGGATGGTGCCGCATGAGCCCCCGTGAAGTCGTCATCGTCGGGTACGGCATGGCCGGCGCCCGGCTGGCCGACGAGATCCGCCGCCGCGACCCGATCGCCGAACGTGTCCGCCTGACCGTCCTCGGCGCCGAAAAGCACGCCGCCTACAACCGCGTCCTCCTCTCCGCCGTCGTCGCCGGCGGGATGAGCGCCGAAAGCGTCCGCCTGCACGACGACGAATGGGCCGCGCGCCACAACATCGACCTGCGGCTCGGGGTCGACGTCACCCGCATCGACCGCGGGAAGCGCTGCGTCGAACTCGCCGACGGATCCACAGTGGACTACGACGCCCTGGTCCTCGCGACCGGCGCCAACCCGTGGATCCCGCCCGTCGAAGGCCTCGAAGCCGGGCCGGGTGTGGTCGCCTTCCGCAGCCTCGACGACTGCGCCAAGATCCTCGACGCCGCCCGCTTCGGCGCGCCGGTCGCCGTCCTCGGCGGCGGCCTGCTCGGCCTCGAAGCCGCCCGCGGGCTGGCCGGGCGCGGCAACCAGGTGACCGTCGTGCACCCGCTCGGGCACGTCATGGAACGCCAGCTCGACCCGGCCGCCGGGCACGTACTGGCCCGGCAGCTCACCGACATGGGCGTCACGTTCAAGTTCGGCGCCACCGCCGCCCGCTACCTGCCCGGCGACGGCCTCAAGCTCGACGACGGCACGCTCGTCCCGGCCGACCTCGTCGTGGTCGCCGCCGGCGTCCGCGCCGAGACGGCCCTGGCCGCCGACGCCGGGCTGGACGTCGACATGGGGATCCTCGTCGACGACGTCCTGCGCACCAGCGACGGCCGCATCCACGCCCTCGGCGACTGCGCCCGCCACCCCGGCGCGCCGGCCGGGCTGATCCAGCCCGCGTGGGAGCAGGCCGAGGTCCTCGCCGACGTCCTGACCGGGACGAACGCGGCCGCCCGCTACCGCGGCACGACGGCCGTCACCCGGCTGAAGGCCCGCGGCATCGACCTCGCCGCACTCGGCGAGACGCAGCTCGACGCCGGTACCCCGGACGTCGAGGTGCTCACCTTCAACGACCCCACCGGCGGGCGCTACGGCAAGCTCGTCGTCCGCGAAAACCGTGTCACCGGCGCGATCCTGCTCGGCCTGCCGGACGCGGCCGCGTCGATCACCCAGTTCCACGACCGTGGCACGCCGTTGCCCGAGGACCGGCTGTCGGTCCTGCTGGGCCGCGCGCTGGCCGGTGGTGCGACCCCGGCGGCCAGCCCGGCCGACCTGCCCGCGGCGGCGGTCATCTGCCGCTGCAACAACGTCACCAAGGGCCGGCTGATCGAGGCCTGGAAGGCCGGGGCCACCGACACTCCCGCACTGGCGCGGGCCACGCGAGCGACGACGGGCTGCGGCGGGTGCACCGACACCGTCGGCGGCATCGCCAACTGGCTCGCGGCGCAATGACCGACCCGACCCGCTCTGAGGAGAACCCCGTGGCACACCAAGGAAAGCACTGGATCGAGCACTGGGAGCCGGAGAACGAGGAGTTCTGGGAGGCGACCGGCAAGAAGGTCGCGCGCCGGAACCTCTGGTTCTCGGTGCTGGCCGAGCACATCGGCTTCTCGGTCTGGACACTGTGGTCGGTCATCGTCCTGTTCATGGGCAAGGACTACGGTTTCTCCGCCGCCGACAAGTTCCTCCTCGTCTCGACGCCGACGCTGATCGGCGGCCTGATGCGGCTGCCCTACACCTTCGCCGTGGCGAAGTTCGGCGGTCGCAACTGGACGATCGTCAGCGCCGTCCTGCTGCTGATCCCGACGATCCTCGCGGCCGTCGTGCTGCACCCCGGTACGTCGCTCGGCACGTTCCTGCTGGTCGCGGCGCTCGGCGGCGTCGGCGGCGGCAACTTCGCGTCGTCGATGACGAACATCAACGCCTTCTACCCCGAGAAGCACAAGGGCTGGGCCCTCGGCCTCAACGCCGGCGGCGGAAACCTCGGCGTCGCCGCGATCCAGCTCGTCGGGTTGCTGGTGATCGGCACGGCGGGGGCGACCGCGCCACGGGTGGTGCTCTTCGTCTACCTGCCGCTGATCGTCGTCGCAGCGGTGTGCGCGTACTTCTACATGGACAACCTCGCCACGATGAAGGGCGACACCAAGGCGATGCGCGAGGTCGTCAAGGACCCGCACACCTGGGTCATGTCGTTCCTCTACGTCGGCACGTTCGGCTCGTTCATCGGCTACAGCTTCGCCTTCGGCCTGGTGCTGCAGAACCAGTTCGGCCGCACGCCGTTGCAGGCGGCCGCGGTGACGTTCCTCGGCCCGCTGCTCGGCTCGCTCTCGCGGCCGACCGGCGGCTGGCTGGCCGACCGGATCGGCGGGGGCAAGATCACCTTCTTCACGTTCATCGGGATGGCGCTGGCCACGGTCGTGCTGATCCTCGCGTCGACGTCGAAGTCCCTCGCACTGTTCACGATCGCGTTCATCGTGTTGTTCGTGCTCACCGGCGTCGGCAACGGCTCGACCTACAAGATGATCCCGGCGATCTTCCGCGCCAAGGCGAAGGTCGCGATCTCGAACGGTGCCGAAGAGGCGGCCGAGCTGCTGAAGGCGCGACGCCTGTCGGGTGCGCTGATCGGCCTGGCCGGCGCGATCGGCGCCGAGGGCGGGCTGTTCATCAACCTCGCCTTCCGGCAGTCGTTCGCCGACGCGCACAGCGGCGTTCCCGCGTTCATCGGATTCCTCGTCTTCTACGGGTTGTGCTTCGCCGTCACCTGGGCGGTTTACCTGCGCAAGCCCGCCGAACAGCCCACGAGTGAGCGCGGTCTGGCGCTCGCGGGAGCGGAGGTCTGAGATGCCCACCCTGGTCGTCGCCGGACACGGCATGGTCGCCCACCGGCTCGTGGAGGCGGTGCGCGCGGAAGACCCTTCCGGCAACTGGCACGTCGTCGTCCTGTCCGAGGAGCCGCGCCCGGCGTACGACCGGGTGGCGCTCACGTCCTACGTGGACACCTGGGACCCGGCTTCGCTGGCGCTGCCCGGCTCGGACTACGCGGGCGATTCCTTTGTGGATCTCCGGCTCGGCCAGCTGGCGGTTTCGGTGGACCGGGCTTCGAAGACGGTCACCACGGCCTCCGGTGACGTCGTCTCCTACGACGCTTTGGTGCTGGCCACCGGCTCGCGGCCGTTCGTGCCGCCGGTGCCGGGTCACGACCTGCCCGGCTGCTTCGTCTACCGGACGATCGAGGACCTCGACGCGATCCGCGCGGCCGCGGTCGACAAGCCGGGCCGCGGGCGCCGCTCGGCGGTCGTCATCGGTGGTGGCCTGCTCGGCCTGGAGGCCGCGAAGGCGTTGCGGGACATGGGACTCTCGCCCCACGTCGTCGAGATGGCGCCGCGGCTGATGCCGCTGCAGGTCGACGAGGGCGGCGGGTCGCTGCTGCGGCGGCTCATCACGAACCTCGACGTGACCGTCCACACGGGAACGTCGACCGACGCCATCGAAGCGGACGGCTCCCGGCTGCTGGCCAAGCTGGGCAACGGAACCGAGCTCGACGTCGACCTCGTCGTGTTCTCCGCCGGTGTCCGGCCGCGCGACGACCTCGCCCGGCAGTCCGGGCTCGAGGTCGGTCCGCGCGGCGGGGTGCTGACGGACTCGTCGTGCCGCACCAGCGACCCGGCGGTGTTCGCGATCGGCGAGTGCGCGGCGGTCGACGGCCGCGTGTACGGCATCGTCGCGCCCGGCTACGCGATGGCCGAGATCGTCGCGGCCCAGCTGACCGGCGGTGCCGGGGAGTTCCCGGAGCCGGACACGTCCACGAAGCTGAAGCTGATGGGCGTCGACGTGGCGTCCTTCGGGGACGCGCACGCGGCCACCGAGGGTGCGCTGGAGGTCGCGGTCAACGACGCGGTCGCCGGGACGTACAAGAAGCTCGTGGTCACCGACGACGGCAAGACGCTGCTCGGCGGGGTGCTCGTCGGCGACGCGACCGAGTACAACACGCTGCGGGCGCTGGTCGGCCGTCCGCTGCCGGCCGAGCCGGGCGCGATCCTCGCGCCGGCGGGTGGCGGCGCCGCGGTCGGCGTCGACGCGCTGCCCGACGCCGCGCAGATCTGTTCGTGCAACGCGGTTTCCAAGGGCGCGATCACCCGCGCGATCCACGAGGACGGCTGCGACAGCGTTCCGAAGCTCAAGGCGTGCACGCGCGCCGGAACCGCGTGCGGCTCGTGCGTCCCGCTGCTCGGCAAGCTGCTGAGCGCGGCCGGCGTCGAGCAGTCCAAGGCCGTCTGCGAGCACTTCCCGCAGTCGCGGGCGGAGCTGTTCGAGATCGTGCAGGCGACGCGGATCACGACGTTCAGCGAGCTGATCGGCCGGTACGGCTCGGGCAGCGGGTGCGCGATCTGCAAGCCGGTGGTGGCGTCCATTTTGGCCACTCTCGGCAACGGCCACGTGCTCGGCGGCGAGCAGATGACGTTGCAGGACACCAACGACCGGTACCTGGCGAACCTGCAGCGCAACGGCACGTATTCGGTGGTGCCCCGGATCCCGGGCGGCGAGATCACGCCGGACAAGCTGATCGTGATCGGTGAGGTGGCCCGCGACTTCGGGCTGTACACCAAGATCACCGGCGGTCAGCGGATCGACCTGTTCGGAGCCACCGTGGACCAGCTGCCGCTGATCTGGCGCCGGCTGGTGGACGCCGGGTTCGAGTCCGGGCACGCGTACGGCAAGGCGTTGCGGACGGTCAAGTCGTGCGTCGGGTCGACGTGGTGCCGCTACGGCGTGCAGGACAGCGTCGGGCTGGCGATCGAGCTGGAGCTGCGCTACCGCGGTTTGCGGTCGCCGCACAAGCTCAAGTCGGCGGTCTCCGGGTGCGCGCGGGAGTGCGCGGAGGCGCGGAGCAAGGACTTCGGCATCATCGCCACGGAGAACGGCTGGAACCTCTACGTCGGCGGCAACGGCGGCACGACCCCGCGGCACGCCGACCTTCTGGTGTCCGATGTGGACACATCGACGTTGATTCGCACGATCGACCGGTTCCTCATGTTCTACGTCCGCACCGCCGACCGGCTGCAGCGGACGGCGCCCTGGATCGAGGAGCTCGACGGCGGCCTCGACCACCTGCGCGCGGTGATCGTCGACGACTCGCTCGGCATCTGCGAGGACCTCGACGCGGCGATGGCCAAGCACGTCGACAACTACGCCGACGAGTGGAAGGGCGTGCTGGAGGACCCGGAGAAGCTGGCCCGGTTCACCTCCTTCGTCAACGCGCCGGGCACGCCCGACCCGGCGATCTCGTTCCGCTCGGAGCGGGAGCAGAAGGTCCCGGTCATGCTGGGAGTTCCGGAGGTGCGGCGATGACGACGTCGGTTCGAACATGGACGGCGGTCTGCGCCGCCGACGCGGTGCCGGAGTACGCGGGGGTGGCGGCGCTGCTCGACGGCGTGCAGGTGGCGATCTTCCACCTGCCGGGCGACCGCTGGTACGCACTGTCCAATTGGGACCCGTGCAGCGGCGCGGCGGTGCTCTCGCGCGGCATCGTCGGTGACGCCGGTGGCCTGCCGGTGGTCGCGTCGCCGGTCTACAAGGAACGGTTCGCGCTCGACAGTGGACAGTGCCTGGACGATCCGGGTGTGACGGTCGCGGTGTACGGCGTGCGCGTGCGAGGGGGCGTGGTCGAAGTGGAGAGCCCGTGATCCTGCCGCTGACCGGGTTCGTGGTCGGCATCACCGCGGCGCGCCGGGCGGACGAGCTCGGCGCGCTGCTGGTGCGCAAAGGGGCGAGCGTCCGCTACGGCCCGGCGATCCGGATCGTCCCGCTGACGGACGATACGGAGCTGCACAAGGCGACGTCGCGGCTGCTGGAGTCGCAGGTGGACACCGTGGTGGCGACGACGGGCATCGGCTTCCGCGGCTGGCTCGAGGCGGCCGAGGGCTGGGGGCTGGGAGACGCGCTGCTGGCGCGCCTTTCGTCGGCTTCGCTGCTGGCGCGTGGACCGAAGGTAACGGGAGCGATCCGCGCGGCGGGCCTGTCGGAGGCGTACTCGCCGGCGTCGGAGAGCAACGCGGAGTTGTTGCAGCACTTGCTCTCTTCGGACGTGTCGGGCAAGCGGATCGCGGTGCAGCTGCACGGCGAGCCGTTGCCGTACTTCGTGGACGCCCTGCGCGCGGCGGGGGCGGAAGTCGTCGAGGTGTCGGTGTACCGCTGGGTCGGCCCGGCGGATCCGGGCCCGGTGGACCGGTTGCTGGACGGAGTATTGGACGGATCGATCCACGCGCTGCCGTTCACGAGCGCCCCGGCGGTGGCATCGCTGCTGGCGTTGGCCCGGCGGACGGGCAGGCTGCCGGGGTTGGTTTCGGCGTTGTCGGGTCCTTGCGTCGCGGCGTGCGTCGGGCCGATCACGGCGGGCCCGCTGGCGGCGCTGGGGGTGCCGACGGTCCAGCCGCACCGGGCGCGGATCGGAGCGTTGGCCCGGACGGTGTCGGAGACGTTGCTGGCCCGGTCGCCCCGGTTTTCGGCGGGAGGGTTGTCGATCGAGCTGCGGGGTCAGGCCGCGGTGGTGGACGGCGAGTGGCGCGAGGTGGCCCCGGCGCCGATGGCGTTGTTGAGGGCGCTGGCAGCGTCCCCGGGGCGGGTGGTGTCGCGACGGGAGTTGATATCGGCGTTGCCGGGAGGCGGGGAGGAGCACGCGGTGGAGACGGCGATCGGCCGGCTGCGGACTTCCCTCGGGGGCGGTCGGGTGGTGCAGACGGTGGTCAAGCGGGGGTACCGGTTGGCGGTGGACGCCTGAACTCGTTCGGTTCGGCCGGACGGGCGATCCCGGCTGATGCTTGTCGGTCGGCCGGCACCGGAGACGACCTGACCATCCACGCGACCACCGCCTACGGCGACATCGATGCCGCCGGGCGGTGACCGTCAGCCGACCCAGGAGACGGCGTGCTTCTCGAACCCCCGCGTCGCCGCGACCCGCGCCGCCTCGGCCTCCGCTTCCTCGCGGACGGCCGGGCGGAGCGGGTCGAACGCCGTCACCGTGAACGTCAGCTTCGCGCCGCTGCCCTTCGTGCGCCACGTGCCCGCGATGTCGCCGTCCGCGACGAGCACCCCCGGGTTGCCCAGCATCTTCCAGACTTCCTTGCGGCGCGCCGGATCCGGGACCAGCAACGCCTTGTCGCGGGCCTGGATGAACGGGTCCAGCGGCGGCAGCAGCCGCACCACCTCCGGCTCCGGCGGGTTTTCCAGCGCCGCCAAGCGGTCCTCCGGCAAGTAGCGCGTCTTGCCTTCGACCTTCACCGACGCCAGGTCCGCCGGCCACGTCTTGTCGACCACCGCGCGAGCCGTCCCGACGTACTCCGCCGCTTCCCCCGGGGACGCCGGGCCGTTCAACCGCAGGTAGTCCAGCACCACCTTCTCCGCGGCCGCCGGGTCCGGCGTGCGGCGCGCGCGGCCCCGGCCCTCCAGCGGCGCCAGCGTCGCCGGGGACGCGCCGGCCACCAGCCGGACGCCCGCGTGGGGTGTCGCGATGCGCATCAGCTGCTCGTGGATGTGCGTCGCGTTGCAGCCGCGGCACCAGCGGGCGAACTCCGGCGGCAGCTTCTTCGTCACCGCTGTCGACACCGCGCCCTTCGTCATCGGCTCCTTGACCACCGCGCGCAGGGCCGCCGCCGCCGTGAAGACCACTTCGGACGCCGCCAGGCCGGTCGCCGCCAGTTCCTTGCGCTGCCACAACATCCGGGCCAGCGCGTCCGCGTCGTCCAGCGGGACGAGCGCCCGGATCACCTCCGGCAGGTCCGTGCGGAGGTGGTAGTGCGGCGCGCCGCGCAGCGTCCAGGCGAGGACCAGCCGCTCGTCGTCCACAAGGGACACGTCGCCGTCGAGCCGGGCGGCGAGGGCGAGCAGCGCGGTGTCGCGCATGCTGTCCTGCAGCCCGGCCCGGACGACCGCGAGGTCGGCCACGTCCTTCGCGGTGCGGTGCAAGCCGTGCTCGGCGATGCGGTAGGCGAGTACCTGACGACGGTCCACTTGCGACTCCTAGAAAGCGTACTCGAACGTGTAGCCCACCTTGTCCTCGCCCAGCGCGCCGCCGGCGGTGCCGCTGCCGGTCAGCCCGGCGAGCCCGCCGGTGCCCGAGCCGGGGACGACGGTGAACGTCGAAGCGATGCCCTTGGCGTCGAACGTGTACTCGTGGCGCACGATGAACGTCCCTTCGCGACCGTCGACCTTGCCCTCGATGCGCTCGAAGCTCGGCGACGTCGTCTGCCCGCTGTCGTAGCCCTCGCCCGCGTAGTACAGCAGAAGGTCGCAGATCGACTCACCCTCGATGACGCCTTCATACGCGAACGTGGCGTGCGCGTAGGCCACGCGCGGGCCGCCGTCGGTGCCGCTGACGATCTTTTCTTCCCAGTTCTTCGTCGTGAATCCGTTCATGGGAGCCACCCTGCCGGACATACCTGTCAGCTTGTGTCAGGTTTTTCTGCCAAACTGGATTTCATGCGCGCCAGCCGGCTCCTGTCCGTCCTCCTGCTGCTGCAGAACCGCGGCCGGATGACGGCCGAAGAGCTGGCCGAGGAGCTCGAGGTCTCGGTGCGCACGGTCTACCGGGACATCGACGCGCTCTCGGCGTCCGGCGTCCCGGTGTACGCCGACCGCGGCCGGACCGGCGGATATCGCCTGGTCGACGGCTACCGCACGCGGCTCACGGGGATGACCGAGGAGGAGGCGCAGTCGCTGTCGCTGGCGGGGCTGCCCGTCGCGGCGGCCGAGCTGGGGCTGGGCACCGTCCTGGCCGCGGCCCAGCTCAAGCTGTACGCCGCGCTGCCGCAGGAGCTGCGCGACCGCGCCGGGCGCGTCGCCGAACGGTTCTACCTGGACGTCCCCGGCTGGCACCGGGGCATCGAAAGCCTGCCGGCGCTGTCGGCGATCGCCGACGCCGTGTGGTCGTCGCACCGGATCCGGATCCGCTACGAGCGGTGGGGGCAGCGCGTGGTCGAGCGGGACGTCGAGCCGCTGGGCCTGATCCTCAAAGCGGGCAACTGGTACCTCGCGGGGCGCTGCGAGGGTACGGACCGTACCTACCGAATCTCGCGGGTGCTGGAGCTGACGGACCTGGGGGAGGAGTTCGAGCGGCCGGCGGGGTTCGACCTCGCCGCCTATTGGCAGGAGTGGTCCGAGCAGTTCGAACGCCGGATGTTCCCGCGGGTGGCCGTGGTGCGGCTGTCACCGCGGGCGCAGGCTCTCGTACCGTTCTACGCGGGTTCGGTCGGCGCCCGCGCGCTGCGTGCGGCGACCGGCGAACCGGACGCGGACGGCTGGCTCACCGTGGAGCTGCCGGTGGAGCCGGGCGAACCGGCGATCGGCGAGCTGCTGCGGTTCGGGCCGCACCTGGAGGTCCTGGAACCGGCGGACCTGCGCGCGGAGCTGGCGCAAGCGATCGAGGAGATGGGCGCGTTCTATGGGTGAGCTGAGCGGGATCACGATCGGGGTGACGGCCGAGCGCCGCGCGGAGGACTTCATCGCGGCCCTCGAACGCCACGGCGCCGAGGTCCGCCACGCACCGACGATCACGATCGTGCCGCTGGACACCGACCCGGAACTGAAGGCCGCCACCCTGAAACTCGTGATGTCGCCGGTCGACATCACCATCGTGACCACCGGCGCGGGCTTCCGCGGCTGGCTCGACGCGGCCGAGGGCTGGGGCCTCCGGCAGCCCCTGCTGGACCACCTCCGGGATTCCCGGATCTACGCCCGCGGCCCCAAAGCGGTGGGCGCGGTCCGCGGCGCGGGCCTGCGCGAGACGTTCTCGGCCGAGTCGGAGAGCAACGCCGAGCTCTTCGAAGCCGTCATGGCGGCGGACCTGCTCGGGCAGCGGACGGCGGTCCAGCTGCACGGAACTGCGCTGCCGGAGTTGACGGCGCCACTCGTGGAGGCCGGCGCCTGGCTGACTGAGGTGCAGCCGTACCGGTGGACTTCGCCGCCGGACGTGACACCGGTGTACGAGCTGATCGACGCGGCCGTGGCCGGGAAGCTCCAGGCGATCGCCTTCACGAGCGCGCCGGCGGCGGCGAACTTCTTGACGTTGGCCCGCACGTCCGGCCGGTACCAGCAGCTGCTGAGGGCGTTGCCCGGGATCGTGGTCGCCTGTGTGGGCCCGGTGACGGCGGCGCCGTTGGAAGCTGTCGGGGTGGAGACGGTCCAACCGGAGCGTCAGCGACTGGGAGCGTTGGTGAAGCTGCTGGTGACGACGCTGGGGGCTTAGCTGTCAAGTGCGCGGGCGGCTTTCGGCCGGAGTTGTCCACATCGGGTTCGGCCATCCACAGATTTGCTGCATCACCCGGTCGGGGCGGCCTCTGCCGGTAGACTGGGACAGGGCACGGCCCCCCTGGGTGTGGCGGGGCGTTGGTCCTCGGCGGTGGGCAGAAGCGGCCACCCCTCCGGGGAGTCCTCCCAAGCTTCCTGGCGGCCGAACGCCGTCAAATCCATCAGTGCGTAGCTGTAGTCCATCGCCTCCACGCCACGGCGTTTCGTCCAGTACGTCTCGAACACGCGCCCGCCGTCGCGCACGTAACAGACCAGATGGAACAGTCCGATCTCGCGCCCGACCAGCAGCTCCCGCAGCGACGATTGCGCCGAGTACCAAGGCATCCGCCAACCCATGAACCCCCGATAACGCAAGCTCTCCTCGTACGACGTCCGCGCGTCGGCCGGCTCGACACTGACGTTGCGGCCCTGGGAAAACACCGCATAAGTGATGTCCCGCGAGTGCAACGCCGACAGCTCCGCCACCTGGTTCGCGTAGAACGTGCAGCCCTCGCACTGCTCCGCCGCCGGGCGGCCCGGGTTCCACATGAAGTAGTACGCGATCAGCTGACGGCGGCCCTCGAACGCGTCCAGCAGCGTGACCGGACCCTCCGGGCCGAGCAGCGGAAGCGTCGCGTCCACCTCGACCGCCGGGAGACGCCGGCGGGCCGCCGCGATCGCGTCGCCTTCTCGGGTGTGGGCCTTTTCCCTGGCACGTAAGCGATCCAGGGAAGCTTCGAAAGTTTCGCGGTCGACGATCTCCATCAGGACTCCTCGGCGAAGCGTTTGATCTTGGCCAGGCGGCGGTCCCACTCGGCCGCGAGCGCCGCCATCCAGCGAGCCGTTGCGTCCAGCGCCTCGGGACGCACCGCGTAGCGGACCTCTCGGCCCGCCTTCACAGCTGAAACCAGGCCGGCCGCGTCGAGGACGGTCAGGTGCTTGACCACCGCCTGGCGCGACACCGGCAGCCCGGCCGCCAAGGTCGTCGCCGTGGCTTGGCCGTGGGCGGCGAGCAGGTCGAGCAGCCGGCGGCGGGTCGGGTCGGCCAACGCGGCGAGCACGCCGTCGACGACTTCGGTGGACATCAGCCGACGCGTGCGGCCAGTGCGGGCAGGCACTGCTCCCAGCCCGCCGTGTGGTCCTTGACCACGTTGGCGCGGTTCGCGTCGGACGTCGGCAGCTCGGTGAACCCGCTCTCGACCACGCGCAGCCGCGTGCCGTCGCCTTCGGGGGTCAGCGTGAACTCGACGAGCGTCGAGTTGCCGTCCCGCAGCTCCTCGCCGGGGAACGCGCTCACCCAGCGGTAGGCCAGGTAGTGCGGCGGGTCGACCTTCTCGACGCGGATCGGGAAGCCGCCGTGCTCCGAGTGCGTGACCACCAGGGTCCGGCCTTCTTCGGCGAGCGTGCCGTGGACGGTCTCGTCGTCCGTCGCCCAGAACCCGGGCTCGGCCACCAGCGGCCAGACCTTCTCCGGGGCGGCGGCGATCAGGATCTCGCGCTCGATCGGCATCGGCGAACTCCTCTCCTGTGCAACTCCAGGGTTGCACATCGGAGGGTCAGGTGCAACCCCGTGGTTGCGCGTTCAGTCGTCGGACGGCGGCGTCTCGCCCGCGTCCGCCGCGCGGACCGCCTCCCGGCTCGCCGCTTCCTCGCTGATCCCCGCGCGCCAGTAGCCGGTGAAGCAGATCCGCCGCTTGTCGACTTCCCGCTCGCGCACCAGGTGCCGCCGCACCAGCTTCACGACGCCCGCTTCGCCCGACACCCACGCGTACGGCGCTCCGCCGGGGAAGCTCGCCGCGCGCACCGCGTCGAGCAGCGCCTCGCCCATCGGGCGCGCCCCGCGGACCAGCCAGTGGACTTCGACCGCTCCGCGCGTCTCGAACGTCTGACGCTCGCCTCGCTCGGACACCTCGATGTACGCCGAAGCGCGCGTGCCCGCCGGGAGCCGCTCGATGATCGCGCCGATGGCGGGCAACGCCGTTTCGTCGCCGACCAGCAGCTGCCAGTCGGTGCCGCCGGGCACGTCGTACAGCCCGTACGGCCCGGTGAACGCCACCCGGTCGCCCGGGGCCGCGCGCGACGCCCACGCCGAAGCCGGCCCGGTGTCGCCGTGCAGCGCGAAGTCGACGTCGATCTCCGCCGCCTCGGGCCGGTGCGCCCGCACCGTGTACGTGCGCATCGGCGGCCGGACGTCGTCCGGCATCGCCAGGTACGTGCGGTACCACGACATGACGTCGGAGCCGCCCTCCGGCAGCCGCGGCTCCTCCTGGCCGCGCTGCGGGAAGAACGCCTTGACGTACTGGTCCGGCGCCCCGGCCGGCACTTCGCGGAAGCTCGCCGCTTCGAACGTCACGCGCACCATCTGCGGCGTGATCGGCCGGACCGCGGTCACCCGGGCCCGGTGGTACGTCAAAGCCGGCCGCTCCACCTGTGTCGTCATTAGGCGAGGCTAACCTAAAATTCAGCGGTCAGAACAGTCCCTCCTCACCGGGATCTTCGTCACCGTCGGGCCTCCAGCGGTACTTCCTCAAGTCGACGCGCTGACCGTCGGCCAGCACGCCTTCCGCACGCAGCCGCTCGAGCTGGTCGTGCACCAGGTGCGGCGCCGGGGTCCCGTTCGCGCGCAGGATCCGGTGCCACGGCAGGTCGTGCCCGTCCTCGGCCAGGATGGCGCCGACCATCCGCGGCGAGGGCGCGCCGGCGAGCGCCGCGATGTCGCCGTACGTGGCCACCGTGCCGGCCGGCACCGACTCGATGATCTCCCGCACGCGCTCGTGCAGAACGTCGTCCATACCGACACTCTGCCGGATGGGTACGACACTTTTGGTAGCCGTCCGCCGCACGAGCGAGGGCCTTCACCGAACACGCGCCCGATAAGCCGTGCCGGTGCGCCACCCGGGTGAGCGGGCGTGGTTCCATCGCTGGGTGAACGCGAGGCGAACGGGGCGGGCGGACGCGCGGCTGGTGCGCCCGCCGCTCACCGACGCACCCACGTTCACCTGGGACGACGGTGCCCGCCGCGTGCTCTCCGCACCCGGGGGATTCCGTCGCGTGCTCGGCGGTCCCGGCACCGGGAAGACGTCGCTGCTCGCGTCGGCCGCCACCCGCCGCATCGCCGAGGGAGCCGACCCGGAGAGCGTGCTGGTGCTCACCACGTCCCGCAAGGCCGCGGACGCGCTGCGCGCCGACATCACCCGCCGGCTCACCTTCGACCCCGAGTCGGCGCGGCCGCTGCCCCGGACCGTCCGCGAACCGCTCGTCCGCACGGTCCACTCGTACGCGTATTCGCTGCTGCGCCTGGAAGCGATGGCCGAGGAGCTCCCGCCGCCCCGGCTGCTGGCCGGCGCCGAGCAGGACGTCGTCGTCCGCGAGCTGCTGGCCGGCGACCTCGACGAGGAGGCCGGGTACTGGCCCGAGCAGCTGCGGCCGGCGCTGATGGTCCCCGGGTTCGCCGAGGAGCTGCGCGACCTGCTGATGCGCGCCGCCGAGCGCGGGCTGGGGCCGGAGGACCTCGCCGAGCTGGGCCGGCGCCGCGGCCGCGAGGAGTGGATCGCCGCCGGGCAGTTCTGGGCCCAGTACGAAGAGGTCACGCAGCTGCAGGGCGCGGGCGGCAACGCCCTCGGCGTGGCGAGCTCGCCCGCGCTGGACGCCGCCGAGCTGGTCACCTCCGCGCTGCTCGCCCTCGAGGACGACGACGAGCTGCGGATGCGCGAGCGCACCCGCGTGCGGCACCTCTTCGTCGACGACGCCCACCACCTCGACCCGCTGCAGACCAGCCTGGTCCGGGTGATCGGGCACACCGCGGCGGAGTTCGTCGTCGCCGGCGACCCCGACCAGAACGTGTTCTCCTTCCGCGGCGCCGACGCGAGCCTGTTCGCCGACGCCGACCCGGACGGCAGCCGGACCGTCACGCTCACCACGGCCCACCGGCTCGCCCCGGCGGTCCGCCTGGCCGTGGCGAAGATCGGCGCGACCCTGCCGGGTGCGTCGCAGCACCGCAAGATCCTCCCGCCCGCGGGCGCTTCCGGCGGCAACGTGCGGGTCCGCGTGATGCCGACCCCGGCCGCGGAGGCCAGCTGGATCGCCGACCAGCTGCGCCGCGCGCACCTCGTCGACGGCGTGCCGTGGTCGGAGATCGCGGTGCTCGTCCGGTCGCCGGCGCGGACTTTCCTGGTGCTGCAACGCGCTTTGCGCGCGGCCGGCGTGCCGATCGGGTCGGCGACCGAAGAGCTGCCGCTGGCGCGCCAGCCCGCGGTGCGGCCGTTGCTGGCCGTGCTGAAGCTCGCGCCCGCACCGGACCTCCTCGACGTCGACCTCGCCGAGATGCTGCTGTCGTCGGCGCTCGGCGGCGCGGATCCGCTGGCGCTGCGGCGGTTGCGTCGCGGTCTGCGGCGGCTCGAGCTGGCCGGCGGCGGTCAGCGGTCGAGCGACGAACTGCTCGTCGAAGCGTTGCGGGGCGGGGACATCCTCGCCGGGCTCGCCGACGCCGAGTCCGAACCGGTGCGGCGCGTCGGCGGCCTGCTGCGCGTCACGCACCAGGCCGTGGCGCGCGGCGACGGCGTCGAGCAGGTGCTGTGGCAGCTGTGGACGGAAAGCCGGCTGCAGGAGAAGCTGCTGAAGCAGGTCGAACGCGGGGGATCGCTGGGCGCGCAGGCCGACCGCGACCTCGACGCCGTCGTGGCGCTGTTCGACGCCGCCGGCCGGTACGTCGACCGGCTGCCGCGCGCGAGTGTCGCGTCCTTCGCGGATTACCTGGGGGCGCAACAGATCGCGGGTGACACGCTCGCCCCGGCGGCCGTGCCTTCGGACGGTGTCTCGCTGCTCACCGCGCATGCCGCCGCGGGTCGCGAGTGGACGGTCGTCGCCGTCGCGGGCGTCCAGGAAGGAGCGTGGCCGGACCTGCGGCTGCGCGGATCCGTGCTGGGTGTGGAACGGCTCAAGGACCTGATGTCCGGTGTGGACGACGACGCCGTGTCGCAGACCGCGCCGATCCTCGCCGAAGAGCGGCGGCTGTTCTACCTGGCGATGAGCCGGGCGAAGCAGACGTTGCTCGTCACGGCGGTGTCCGGAGAGGACGAACAGCCGTCGCGGTTCCTCGACGACCTCGAGGAGAACGGCGCCGACGACGGCGGCCTCGACTCGCGGATGAAGCCGCCGGGGCGGTCGCTCGTGCTGGCCGAGCTGGTGGGGGAGCTGCGCGAGGTCGTCTGCGACGACAAGGCCGACCCCGTGCGCCGGCGCCGCGCGGCCAAGCAGCTGGCCCGGCTGGCGGACGCGAAGGTGCCGGGCGCGCACCCGTCCACTTGGTACGGCCTGCTGCCGGCGTCGACCGACGAGCCGGTGCACCGGCCGGGCGACCTGGTCCGGATCTCACCGTCCACAGTGGAAATCCTGACGAAGTGCCCGCTGCGCTGGATGATCGAGCGCCACGGCGGTTCCGACCCGGCGCAGCTCGCCGCGGTCACCGGGACGCTGGTGCACGGGCTGGCGCAAGCGGTGGCCTCGGGGCGTACGGAAGCCGAGCTGCAGGCGGCGCTGGACGAGGCCTGGGTGCGCGTCGACGCCGGGGCGCCGTGGTTCTCCCGGCGCGAGCGGCGGCGGGTCGAGCAGATGCTGCAGAACTTCGTGACGTGGCTGGAACGCAGCCGCGCGGAGCTGAAGGCGGCGGGGGTCGAGCAGGACATCGAGGTCGAGCTGCCGGCCGGCGGCGAGGACGAGGTCCGGGTGCTGCTGCGCGGCCGGGTCGACCGGGTGGAGCTGGACGCCGAGGGGCGGCCGGTGATCGTCGACATCAAGACGGGCAAGGTCCCGGTGTCCGGGAAGGACGCGGAGGAGCACCCGCAGCTGGCGGCGTACCAGCTGGCGGTGCTGCTGGGCGCGATCAAGGGCAGCAACGAGCCCGGCGGGGCGCGGCTGGTGTACGTCGCGAAGTCCAACAAGCAGACGGGATCGACCGAACGGTCGCAGCCGCCGTTGGACGAGGTGGGCGGCAAGCAGTGGCTGGAGCTGGTCCGCGACGCGGCGGCTTCGGCGGCGGGGCCGGACTACCAGGCCCAGGAGAACCCCGACTGTGACCGCTGCCCGGCCCGCGGCTGCTGCCCGCTGCGCCCCGAAGGCAGGCAGGTGCCGGGCCCGTGACCGACTCGACCACGGCGGCACTTTCACGTGAAAGTGCCGCTTTGCGCGGCAAAGCGGAGCTTTCACGTGAAAGCTCCGCTTGGGGGGTGGGCGGGTGAGTCCGCTTGTCGTCGCCAATCCTGTGGAGCCTGCCGAGCTTGCCGATGCCCTCGGGCTGCACCGGCCCACCCCTGAGCAAGCCACGGTGATCGCCGCGCCTGTCGAACCTTCTCTGGTCGTCGCCGGGGCAGGGGCCGGGAAGACCGAAACCATGGCCGCGCGGGTGGTCTGGCTGGTGGCCAACGGGATCGTCAGCCCCGACCGCGTCCTCGGCCTCACCTTCACCAGGAAAGCTGCGCGCCAGCTCGGGGAACGCGTCCGCGCGCGGCTGCGGCGGCTCGCCGGGTCCGGGCTGCTCGACCGGCTCGACCCCTCCGGCGGCCTGCGGTCCACTGTGGTCGCCGGCGAGCCGACCGTCCTCACCTACCACGCCTACGCCGGCCGCCTGCTCTCCGAACACGGCCTCCGCCTCCCCGTCCAGCCGGGTGTGCGGCTGCTGTCGGAAACGTCGTCGTGGCAGATCGCGCACCGGGTCGTGTCCACTTGGGACAACGAGCTCGACACCGATCGCGTCCCACCCACCGTCACCGCGGACCTCCTGCAGCTCGCGGGCGAACTGGGCGAGCACCTCATCTCGGTCGACCAGCTAGCCGAGTACACGACGTGGATGTGCCGCGTCATCGAGAACGCCCCGCGCGCCAAGGGACAGCGGGCCGCACTCCCGCAGAAGCTCACCGAAATCATGGCCGCGCAGCACTTCCGGCTCGCGCTGCTCCCGCTCGTCGAGGACTACCACCGCCGCAAGCGCAACGAAGGCGCGCTCGACTTCGCCGACCAGATGTCCCTGGCCGCCCAGCTCGCCGGCAACTACCCGTCGGTCGTGCGCGGGGAGCGGGAACGCTACGGCGCCGTCCTGCTCGACGAGTACCAGGACACCGGGCACGCCCAGCGCGTCCTGCTGCGGGCGCTGTTCGGCGGCGTCGAAAACCAGCCGATGCCGGTCACCGCGGTCGGCGATCCCGCGCAGGCCATCTACGGCTGGCGCGGCGCCAGCGCGGCCAACCTGCCCCGCTTCACTACGGATTTTCCCCGCCACGACGGGGAAAAACTCGTTCCCGCACATGAATTCGGCCTGCTGACCAGCTTCCGCAACCCGCCGGAGATCCTCGACCTCGCCAACGCGATCGCCGAACCGCTGCGGGCGCGCGGGCTCGGCGTCGAACGGCTTCGGGCGCGCGAAGGCGCCGGTCCGGCGGACATCGCGGCCGCGCTGCTGCCGGACATCCGCGCCGAGCGCGAGTGGGTGGCCGACGCGATGGCGCGGCGCTGGCACACCCAGCAGGAAGAGACGGGCAAACCGCCGACGGCCGCCGTGCTCGTGCGGCGCCGCGCCGACATGGCGCCCATCGCCGCCGAACTGCGAGCGCGCGGGCTGCCGGTCGAGGTCGTCGGGCTCGGCGGCCTGCTCGACGAACCCGAGGTCGCGGACCTCGTGTCGACGCTGAAGGTGCTCGCCGACCCGTTGTCCGGCAGCGCGGCGGCCCGGCTGCTGACCGGCGCGCGCTGGCGGCTCGCGGCCGCCGACGTCGCCGCGCTGTGGCGCCGGGCCGGCGAACTGTCCAGCCCGGAGAAGGCGTCGGACGAGCCGGAACTGGTCGTGGAGCGCGTCGAACAGGCCGGGCTGATCGACGCGATCGACGAGCCGGGTGCGCCGGAGCGGTACTCCGAAGAGGGCTTCAAACGGATCCGGCGGATCGGCTGGGAGCTCGCGGCGCTGCGGCGGCGGCTCGACCAGTCGCTGCCGGAGCTCGTCGCCGACGTCGAACGCACGATGCTCCTCGACGTCGAATCGTTGGCGCGCCCGGGATCCGCCGGGCGCGCGCACCTGGACGCGTTCGCCGAGGTCGTCACCGACTACGCCGAAACGGCGCCGACGGCGACCCTGCTGTCCTTTGTGGACTACCTGAACACCGCCGCGCACGCCGAAGACGGGCTGACCCCGGGCGAGGTCGAGGTCGTGCCGGACCGCGTGCAGGTGCTGACCGTGCACTCGGCGAAGGGCCTCGAATGGGAGGTCGTCGCCGTCCCGCACCTGGTGCAGGACGTCTTCCCGGGCCGGCGGCGGTCGTCGTCGTGGCTGCGGACGGCGACGTCGCTGCCGGCCGCGTTGCGCGGTGACTCGCAGGACCTGCCGGAACTGCGGATCGCCGAAGGCTACGACCGCAAGGAAGTCCAAGAAGGACTGGAGCTGCACGAAGCCGGGTTCGTCGAGCGGGAGCAGGCGGAAGAACGGCGGCTCTGCTACGTCGCGCTGACGCGGTCCGAGCACGCGCTCATCGTGTCCGGGCACTGGTGGAACGAAAGCAGCAGCCGGTACAAGGGGCCGTCGGAGTTCCTGACGGAAATCGGTGACGTCCTGCGCGAGACGAGTGTCGGGCAGCTCGCGGAGTGGGCGCCGGAGCCGGAGAAGGAGGACGAGAACCCGCTGGTCTCGGACTCGCGGAAGGCTCGCTGGCCGGTCGATCCGCTGGCCGACCGCCGCACCGGCGTGCAGACCGGGGTGGAGCTCGTCTCCGAGGCTATGTCCACTGTGGACGAGGAGGAAGAGTCCGAAGAGGACGATCCGGACGGCTGGCTGACCGACACCGACGTCCTGCTCGAGGAGTGGGCGCGCAAGGACGACCACGTCCACCGGGTCCCGCTGCCGTCGCGGCTGACGGTGAGCCAGCTGGTCTCGCTGGCCGACGACGCGGGCAAGCTGGCGGCGGACCTGCGGCGTCCGCTCCCGATGGAGCCCAACAGCTTCGCCCGCCGCGGCACGGAGTTCCACGGCTGGCTGGAGCGCCGCTTCTCGGGCGACCAGCTCATCGAGATCGACGACCTCCCGGGCGCGGCCGACTTCGGCGAGGCCCCCGACGCGGATTTCGAAGAGCTGCAAGCGGAGTTCGAGAAGAGCGAGTGGGCCACGCGGGTGCCGCACGCGGTCGAGGTGTCCTTCACGGCCGACGTCGAGGGCATCACCCTGCGCGGCCGGATGGACGCGGTGTTCGTCGACCCGGACGGCGGCTGGACGATCGTCGACTGGAAGACGGGCTCGGTGCCGCCGGAGTCCAGGCAGCCGGCGCTGGCGGTCCAGCTGGCGGCGTACCGGATGGCGTGGGCGGCGATGAAGAACGTCCCGGTGGAGCGGGTCCGCGCGGCGTTCCACTACGTCCGCGCGAACCGCACGATCCGCCCGGCGGACCTCCTGGACCCCGAGGGCCTGGGCCGGCTGCTTCGGGACATCCCCGAGGCGTGAGCGATCAGCTGAAGGGCACCTTCGTAAGATGTAATGCGACGAAGGTGCCCTTCAGCGCGTCAGATGCACTGAAGGGGCCCTTCAGCTCAGCCCCGGTCGCGGACCTTCAGCGCCCACGCGATCAGCGGCCACTGCAGCGGCAGCCGCCCCCACGCGATCGCCCGCTGGGGCGCCGGTGCGGCGGAAGCGTCCATCGCCATCTTCACGTTGCCCGGGAACACCCCCAGGAACAGCAGCGCCGCCGCCAGACCGCCGAGCCGGCGGGTGCGCGGATGAGCCACCGCGGCCCCCACCGCCAGCTCCGCGACGCCCGAACCGTACGTCCACGCCCGCCGGGACCCCGGCAGCGAAGCCGGGATCAGCCCGTCGAACGGCTTCGGGACCGCGAAGTGCAGGACGCCCATCACGCCCAGCGCACCGGCCAGGAAGTGGGCCGGTCGTTGTGAGTTGGCCATGACCTGATCGTTCCACGCGGCGGCCGGGTACTCCGTTCGGCTATCCTCCGGGCGTGAGTGACGCTCGACACCAGCCAGCATGAAGGCCCTGAGGCGGTTGCCGCTGGGCAGTCTCACCGATCGGCCGGACCACGAGCTCGTCGGCGTCCTCAAGATGCCCGAACTCACGGTCAGCCCGCTCCGCTCCATCGTGAAGCGGATCATCGGTGCGACACTGGCGCTGCTGCTGACCGTGATCATCGTGTACGTCGACCGCGACGGCTACCGCGACGCCAACGGCGACGGCCTGTCCCTGCTCGACAGCCTGTACTACGCCACCGTTTCGCTCTCGACGACCGGCTACGGCGACATCGCGCCCGCCACGTCGTCCGCCCGCCTGGTGAACGTTCTGGTGATCACCCCGTTGCGGGTGCTCTTCCTGATCGTCCTGGTCGGGACCACCCTGGAGGTGCTCACCGAGCGCTCCCGGCAGGCGTTCAAGATCCAGAAGTGGAGGACGAAGGTGCGCGACCACACGGTCGTCGTCGGGTTCGGCACCAAGGGCCGGTCCGCCGTCAACGCCCTGCTCGGCGACGAGAACATCGAACCCGGGCAGATCGTCGTCGTCGACACCGACCAGCAGGCCCTCGACGCGGCGAGCGCGCTCGGCCTCGTCGCCGTGCACGGCTCGGCCACCCGGTCCGACGTCCTGCGCGTCGCCGCGGTGCAGCACGCCCGCGCGGTCGTCGTCGCCCCGAACCGCGACGACACGGCGGTGCTCGTCACGCTCACCGCCCGCGAGCTGGCGCCCAAGGCGCACATCGTGGCGTCGGTGCGGGAGGCGGAGAACGTCCACCTGCTCAAGCAGTCGGGCGCCAACCAGGTCGTCGTCTCCAGCGAGACGGCCGGGCGGCTGCTCGGCATGGCGACGTCGACGCCGCTGGTCGTCGACATCATGGAGGACCTGCTCACGCCCGAGTCGGGTCTGGCGATCGCCGAGCGGCCGGTCGAGCCGTCCGAAGAGGGCGGGTCGCCGCGGCACCTGTCCGACCTGGTGCTCGGCCTGGTCCGCGACGGCGTCCTGTACCGCGTCGACGCCCCGCAAGCCGACGCGATCGAGCCCGGCGACAAGCTGCTCTACGTCCGGAAGGTGACGCAGGCGGAGAAGATCGAGCGGTAACCGGGGCGCCTGGGTTTTGCCCGCCGGATCTGGAACCATGGCGAAGTGCCCCCGCGATCACTCGATCTCAAGTGGCCCACGGTGGCGATCCCCGCCGCGGCGGGCTTGCTCGTCGTGCTGCTGGCCTGGCTGGCGGGGCCGGGGCTGCTGGGCATCTCGAACGACGACCTCGGTGCGCCCGTCCAGGCCGAGGTCACCAAGCCGGCGGCGTGCGACAAGCCGGACGCCGCCGAAACAGTCAAGTTCACGGTCGCCGGGAAGACCCACGAGGGCACGCTCAACGGCTGCGGGCACGGCCAGGGCGAGCGCGTCGAGATCGGTGTGCCGGACGTGCTGCCCGATCAGGGCACGGTGACCGTACGGGCCGCGGACACGTCGGCGGGAGCCTCGGACGCACGACGTCCGATCGGCCTGTTCCTGCTCGTGTTCGCCTGCTTCTCCGGCGGGATGTTCGTCTACCTCTGGCTGAGCATCCCGCTGCGGCCGAAGCCCGCCCCGAAGGTCAGCTGACCTCGGACGACGGCGCCGCGAAGGTGTTGCAGTCGGCGATCCGGTTGCTCGTCGCGCCCGCCCGCCACCAGGACGCGTAGTGCGCGTTCGTCCCGTGGTCGTGGCTGCGGGAGGTGTTGTCGCCGCGGGTCTCCTGGTCGTTCCAGGCCTTGTTGTACATATCGCGGCTGATCGTGCCGCCCTGGTCGACGTGCGCGCCGAGGAACATGCCCGAGAAGCACTGGGCCTGCAGTTCCTTGCGCCGCGACATCTCCAGCCCGGCCGGGCTGTTCTGGCCGGCCTCGTAGATCTTCTGCCAGGCCGCGTCCATCAGCCCGGCGACCTCCTGGACGTGGTGGCCGTACTCGTGGGCGAACAGGGCCAGGTAGACGCCGGGGTTGTTGCCGTACTGGTCGGTCTGCAGCCCACGGAACGGGACGTACAGGTTGTTTTCGCAGTAGTACGCGGCCGTCGCGATGCCGACCTGGATGGTGCCGCACTCGGTCTCGAAGCTCGCGCCCGTCGGGAAGTGCAGCGCCGGCGGGGTGAACGGCAGGTGGTAGGCCTCGAGGAACGGCCCCCACGCCGCGTCGAGGCACTTGCTGGCGGCGGTGAAGAAGGCCTCCGCGCCGTCCTGCGTGCTCTGCCAGGCGGGGAGGTTGCAGACGCGGTTCTGCAGGCCGGCGTTCGGGTCCTGCAGGATCGGGTGGTCGGCCAGCTTGAGGATCTTCTGCGGCCCGGTCGGGCTGGGCGTCGACAGTTCGCTCGTCGGGGGCGACGCCGACGCGGGGGCGCCTGCGCCACCGGGCAGCTGCGAGGGGAGGTCCTGGGACGTCGGCGTGTCGCGGAAGTTCGCGTTGGCCGCCGGCGTCTCGCCGCGGTTGAGGACCACGATCGCGACCAGCCCGAGCACCAGCACGGCCACGGCCCCGAGGCACACGCCGATCACGGCCGCCGGGGAGCGGCGGCGCGGCGCGGCGACGGTGTGGGGACGGCCCAGCCAGGGAAGATCCGGTTGCGCATCCGGCACCGGCGGCGGCTGGACGGTCCCGCGAGGGGGTACCCGGCCGTGGGGCGGTTGCGTCACTAGGCAGTCCCGAAGGGTCTCGGTACGGACCGGGGGTACCCGATCCCGCCATTCAGCATATCGGGGGAACGGGGCCTCTCGCACCCGTCCGTGCGCGCGGCGTCACCGCGTCCGGACGTCACCCCAGGTCTGGCCGGGTGCAACCGGCTCTGAAAGAGTGTGGGCAACCAGGTACTGCAGGCGAGGGGCTTCGATGACAGACACCGGTGGCGCGCCCGGCGGCCAGGGCGACGACACGCCGACACCCAGCCAGGGCGTCCCGCGGATTCCCGCCCCCGGAACGGGTGATCCGAAGCCCGCCGAAGACCACTCCGCGTCACCGGCGACGCCGCCGCGCGGGTGGCAGCCGCCGGACGCCCAGGCGGTCCCGGGACCGGCGACCCCGCCGGGCTGGGAACGCCCGGGTGCCGCGCCGCCCCCACCCGGCGGGCAACCGCAGTGGGGCGCCCCGCCGCAGTACCAGCAGCAGCCCTACTACCGGCAGCAGCCGCCCAGGAGCCCGCACGGGCTCGGCAAGCCGGGCGTGATCGCGCTGCGGCCGCTCAACATCGGCGACATCCTCGACGGCGCGATCACGACGATCCGCCGCCACGCGCTGCTCGTCCTCGGCATCGGCGCGGTGCTCGCGGTGGTCACGGCCGCCGTCACGTTCCTCGTGCAGAAGTTCGTCCTCGACGACCTGCAGCACCTGGCCGCGACGGCCGAGCTCGGGCCGGGTGCGACGGAGGAGGAGCTGCGCAACGCCGTGTTCGGCGCGTTCGGCGACGTGCTGCTCGCGCTCCTGCCGACGGCGCTCCTCACGACGTTGCTGACGACGGTGGCGAACGGGCTGCTGGCCGCGGTGATGGGCCGCGCGGCGCTCGGGCGCGAGGTCACCTTCGGCGTCGCCTGGCGCGAGGTGCAGCCGCGGCTGCTGCCGCTGCTGGGCGTCGGGTTCGCCTACTCGATCCTGACGACCATCGGCGTCCTGCTGTGCATCATCCCGGGTGTCGTCGCCTACGTCTTCTGGGCGCTGGCCAGCCCGGCGCTCGTGCTCGAGCGCGGCACGTTCAAGCAGGCGTTCTCGCGGTCGGTGCGGCTGGTCAGCGGCTCGTTCTGGCGCGTGTTCGGCATCCTGCTGCTGGCCGGGCTGATCGCGTACCTGTTCAACAGCATCATCCAGGTGCCGTTCAGCGTCGGCAGCGGCGTGTTCAACGGGCTGTTCAACCCGTCGGCGCAGGTCTTCGTGCCCAGCACCGGCGACCTGCTGCTGCAGTCGGCGGGCCAGATCATCTCCGAGACCATCGCCATGCCGTTCGTCGCGCTGGTCACCGTGATCGTCTACCTCGACCAGCGGATGCGCCGCGAGGGCATGGACATCGAGCTGGCCCGCGCGGCCGGGGTCCAGCCGCCGCAGGCATGGTGACGCTGCTGCTCACCGACGTCCCGGTCGACATCGACCGGGACTCAGCGCGGCGCGCGGCGGCCGAAGAGCTGTCCGACCCGAAGTACCAATCCGCCCGGCCGGGCGCGCTGCAGGAGTTCGGCCAGTGGCTCGCCGAGCAGGTCGCGAAGCTGCTGAACGGCGTGTCGAACGTGGTCCCGGGCGGGATTTTCGGCGTGCTGCTGGTCCTGGTCGTGCTGATCGTGCTCGTAGTGGTGATCCGGCTGCGCACCGGCAAGATCGCCCGCGCGTCCCGGGCCGACCGGGTCGTCTTCGGCGGCAAGCGGCAGAGCGCGGACGACTACCGCCGCGCGGCCGCCGAAGCCGCCGCGGCCGGCCGGTACGACGACGCCGTCCGCGACCGCTTCCGCGCCGTCGTGCGGGCCCTGGAAGAACGCGCGCTGCTCGACACCCGCTCCGGCCGGACGGCCGACGAAGCCGCGGCCGAGGCCGGGGTGCTGCTGCCCAACGTCGCCGCGGACCTGCGCGACGGCGCGCGGCTCTTCGACGACGTCCACTACGGCGGCCGCGAAGGCACCGAAGCCGCTTACCGCACGCTGACCGACCTGGACGAACGCTGCCGCCGTGAACGTCCGGTCGCCATGGCGGCCTCGTGAGCACCTCCGTCTCGCCGGACGTACACCGGATTTGGCGCGGCGCACGGATTCCGCTCGCCCTGGTCGCGCTGATCTTCGCCGCGGGCGCGCTGCTCCTGCTCGGCCGCGGCGAGCAGACCCACGGCGCGCTCGAACCCGGCTCCTACGAACCCGGCGGCGCGCACGCGCTCGCGAAACTCCTGGCGGACCAAGGCGTCGACGTCCGCCCCGCGCACTCGATGGACGAAGCCGACGCGGCCGTCCGCGAAGACGCGACGCTGCTGGTCACGCAGCCGGACCTGGTTCCCGCCAAGCGGCTCGACGCGCTGCGCCAGCACGCCGCCGACGTCGTCCTCGTGACGCCGGGAGCGCCGACGCTGCAGGACTCGCTGCCGCTGGTGCACCCGGCCGGCCAGAGCGACGTCGCCACACTGCGCCCGGAGTGCACGGTCGCCGCGGCGGTCGCGGCCGGCGACGTCACGCTCGGCGGGGTCGGCTACGCCTCGCCCGGCGCGCGGTCGTGCTACCCCGGCGAAGACGGCGGCGGCACGCTGCTGCAGCTCGCCGACTCCGGCGGCACGACGACGCTGCTCGGCTCGCCGGCGCCGCTGACCAACGCGCGGCTCGCCGACGAGGGCAACGCGGCGCTGGGCCTGCACCTGCTCGGGCAGCACAAGACGCTGGTCTGGTACCTGCCGTCGATCGCCGACCCCGGGCTCGACGACACCCGCAAATCGATCTTCGAGCTGATCCCGGACGGCTGGTACTACGGTGCGGCGCAGGCGTTCATCGCCGTGGCGCTGCTGGCGCTGTGGCGGGCGCGCCGGCTCGGCCCGGTCGTCACCGAGCCGCTGCCGATCGTCGTCCGCGCGGCCGAAACCGCGGAGGGCCGCGCCCGGCTGTACCGGCGGGCGAAGGCCGCGGACCACGCGGGCGAGACACTGCGGGAGGCGGCGCGGACGCGGCTGCGGACCGTGCTCGGCCTGCCGCGTGACGCCGACGCGGCCGCGCTGGTGCACTCGGTGAGCGAGCGGACCGGGCGGCCGGCGAACGAAATCGGCGCGGTGCTCTACGGCCCGCCGGTGCCGGACGACCCGGCGCTGGTCCGGCTGGCCGGCGAACTGGACAGGGTGGAACGAGAGGCAGGGCGAACTTGACCAGCGAGAACGCGACCGGGGCCCGTGACGCGCTGATCGCGCTGCGCGCCGAGGTCGGCAAGGCCGTCGTCGGCAACGACGCCGCCGTCACCGGGCTGATCCTGGCCCTGCTGTGCCGGGGGCACGTGCTGCTCGAAGGCGTCCCGGGCGTGGCGAAGACGCTGCTGGTGCGGGCATTGGCCGCGGCGCTGGACCTGGAGACCACGCGCGTGCAGTTCACGCCGGACCTGATGCCCGGCGACGTCACCGGCTCGATCGTCTACGACGCCCACAGCGGCGAGTTCTCCTTCCGCGAGGGCCCGGTGTTCACGAACCTGCTGCTCGCCGACGAGATCAACCGGACGCCGCCGAAGACGCAGTCGTCGCTGCTGGAGGCGATGGAGGAGCGGCAGGTTTCGCTCGACGGCAAGACGCGGCCGCTGCCCGACCCGTTCATCGTGATCGCCACGCAGAACCCGGTGGAGTACGAGGGCACCTACCCGCTGCCGGAGGCGCAGCTGGACCGGTTCCTGCTGAAGCTGACGATGCCGGCGCCGTCGCGCGAGGACGAGATCGGCATCCTGTGGCGGCACGCGCAGGGTTTCGACCCGCGCAACCTCGCCGCGGCGGGCCTCAAGGCGGTCGCGGGCGCGCCGGAGCTGGCGGCCGCGCGGGAAGCCGTGGCGCGCGTGACGGTCGGGCCCGAGGTGATCGGGTACGTCGTCGACCTGTGCCGGGCGACGCGGCAGCTGCCGTCGGTGCGGATCGGCGTTTCTCCCCGCGGGGCAACGGCTTTGCTCGCGGTGACGCGGGCGTGGGCGTGGCTGGCGGGGCGCGACTACGCGACCCCGGACGACGTGAAGGCGTTGGCGCGCCCCGCGTTGCGGCACCGCCTGGACGTCCGGCCCGAGGCCGAGCTGGAAGGCGTCACCGCGGACGGCGTCCTCGACCGCGTGCTCGCGTCCGTGCCCGTGCCGCGCTGACATGGCGGTCACCGGAAGGCTCGGGCTGCTCGCGCTGTTCGGCGCGCTGGTGGTCGGGCTGCTCGCGCCGTCGGACCTCGGGATCGCCGCGGTCGGCGGCGTGCTCCTGCTGCTCGTGGTCGTCGACCTGGTGCTGGCCGGGGGTGTTCGGCCACTGACATTTCAGAGGTCAGGTGATACCTCGGTGCGGCTCGGCGAGCCGTGCGAGGTGACGCTGGTCGTCGCCAATCCCGGTCGTCGTGCGGTGCGCGGGTTGCTGCGGGACGCCTGGCCGCCCAGCGCCGGTGCTTCCGATCGGCATTCGGTGCGCGTCCCGCCGGGGGAGCGCCGGGCGCTGGTGACGGCGTTGCGGCCGTCACGGCGCGGTGACCGGACGGCGGCGCGCGTGACGGTCCGGTCGGTGGGGCCGCTGGGTCTGGCGGCGCGGCAAGGTTCGCACTCGGTGCCCTGGACCGTGCGGGTGCTGCCGCCGTTCCACAGCCGCAAGCACTTGCCGTCCCGGCTGGCGCGTTTGCAGCAGCTCGACGGCCGCAACGCGGTCCTGATCCGGGGCCAGGGCACGGAATTCGACTCGCTGCGCGAGTACGTGATCGGCGACGACGTCCGTTCGATCGACTGGCGCGCGACGGCCCGGGCGGCGGACGTCATGGTCCGCACGTGGCGTCCCGAGCGCGACCGGCACGTGGTGCTGGTGCTCGACACGGGCCGCGTGTCGGCCGGCCGCGTCGGCGACGCCCCGCGCCTGGACGCGGCGATGGACGCGGCGTTGTTGCTGGCGGCGTTGGCATCCCGCGCCGGCGACCGCGTCGACCTGCTGGCGTACGACCGGCGGCTGCGCGCGGCGGTGCAGGGTTCGTCGGGGGCTTCTTTGCTGACGTCCTTGGTGAACGCGATGGCGCCCCTGGAACCTTCTCTGGTCGAGACGGACTCGCGGGGGATGGTCGCGGAGGTGTTGCAGCGGACCCGGCGGCGGGCACTGGTCGTGTTGCTGACGGGGCTCGACGCGGCGCCGCTGGAGGAGGGGCTGTTCCCGGTGTTGGGTTCGCTGACCGCGCGGCACGAGCTGATCGTGGCGTCGGTGGCGGACCCGCGGGTGGCGGAGATGCTGTCGGGACGCGAGGACGCGGAGGCGGTGTACGACGCGGCGGCGGCGTCCCGCACGGTGGCGGAGCGCCGGCGCGTGACGGAACGCTTGGGGCGGCACGGGGTCAGCGTGGTGGACGCGGTGCCGGAGGAACTGCCGCCGGCGTTGGCGGACCGGTACTTGGCGCTGAAGGCGGCGGGGCGGCTCTAAGCAGCTTCGGACCCTGTCAAGCGACCCACCTTTGTCCGTCCCAACGCCACAAAGCGCCGTTGACGTTGAACTCCTCGGGCAGACCCCACACGGGCGTGACGGTGGTCGTCGTCCGCTTGCCGATGATCGTGACCGCGATCCAGCCGGGAAGCCACAGCCCGCAGGTGGCCAGCGTGATCAGTAGGTGGATCAGGTGCAAGATCGCCGTCAGCGGCTCGCGGGTCTTGATCGTGCGCGGCGTCATACCTACGCCGCTTCGGGCAGGAAGTCCCCGGCGTCGCGGGCATCGAGGTCGCCGACCTCGCCCTCCTTCGCCGCCCGCCGGCCCAGCGTGAACACGTACACCAGGAACAGCACCTCGACCAGCACCCCGATGCCCACCCGGAGCCACGTCGGCCAGCCCGACGGTGTCACGAACGCCTCGATGAGCCCCGTCACGAACAGCACGCACGCCAGCCCGAGCGCCATGACCACCACCGACCGGCCCTGCTCGGCCAACGCGGCGGTACGGGACCGGCGGCCGGGATCCACCACCGTCCAGCCGAGCTTCAGCCCCGTGCCCGCCGCGACGAACACCGCCGTCAGCTCCAGCAGACCGTGGGGGAGCAGGAGGCCGATCATCACGTCGCCGCGGCCGGCCGCGCTCATCGCGCCGATGATCACGCCCGCGTTGAGCGCGTTCATCCACAACGCGCCGATCACCGGCAGGCCCAGCGCGACTCCCAGGAACAGGCACGTCGCCGCCACCCAGGCGTTGTTCGTCCACACGCGCGCCGCGAACGAGGTCGCCGGGCCCGTCGAGTAGTACGCCTCCGCGTCGCCGCCGGGCTTGGTCAGCTGGTTCAGCTCGTCCGCGCTGCCGATCGACGCGCGGACGTTCGGGTCGCCCGCGACCCAGACGGCGATCACCGCCATCACCGCGATCGACACCAGCGCCGCCGGGATCCACCAGCGCCGCGAGAGGTAGACGGCGGCGGGGAAGCGGCGCGTGAAGAACAGCGCGACCTCGCGCCACGCGGGGTTGTGCGACCCGGAGATCGCGCTCCGGCCGCGTGCGACCAGTCCGGACAGCCGGCTCACGAGCGCCGGGTCGGGCGCGACCGAGCGGACGATCGACAAGTGCGTCGCGGTGCGCTGGTAGAGCGTCACCAGTTCGTCGGCCTCGGCACCGGTCAGCTTGCCGCCGCGGTGGGTCAGCTCGCCGAGCCGGTTCCACTCCGCCGAGTGCGTCGCGACGAACACGTCCACATCCACGCCGACCACCCTAACCGGTCGCTACGCTGGCCTGGTGCACGAGGAATCGGAGCTGGTCACCGGGGAAGCCGTCGTCCTGGACCTGCGCGTCGCGAAACTCGCGAGCCGCGCGCTGGCGATGCTGCTGGACGTCCTCGTGCAGTTCGCGCTGCTGCTCGGCGCGTTCTTCGTCCTGACGCTCACGGTCCCGGGCGAGGACGAATCGCTCGCGCTGACCCTGATCCTGGTGTTCCTGGTGCTGATCCTGGTCGGCTACCCGGTGCTGTCCGAGACGCTCTCGCGCGGCCGGTCGCTGGGCAAGATGGCGGTGGGCCTGCGCGTGGTGCGCGTCGACGGCGGCCCGATCCGCTTCCGGCACGCCCTGACCCGCGGGCTGGCGGGGTTCGTCATCGACTTCTGGGCGCTCGGGGTGTTCGGGGCGGTGGCGGTGATCGTGTCGCTGTGTTCGTCCGACGGCCGCCGCGTGGGCGACTTCCTGGCGGGCACGCTGGTGATCCGCGACCGCGTCCCGGAAAGCGCGGGCTACCCGGCGATCGGCATGCCGCCGGGCCTCGAGGGCTGGGCGGCCCAGCTCGACCTGACCCGGCTCCCGGACGACCTCGCGCTGGCGAGCCGCCAGTTCCTGGGCCGGTTCGGCCAGCTGGCCCCGGAGGCGGCGCACGCGCTGGGCTGGAGCCTGGCGCAGCAGGTGGGCAACGCGCTGGGAACGCCGGTGCCGCCGGGGGTCCCGCCGTGGGCGTTCCTGGCGGCGGTGCTGGCGGAACGGCGGAACCGGGACCACGCGCGGGCGATGCAGGCGTACGCGGCGCAGGTGGAAGCGGCGCGGGGGAACGTGCCGGCCGGCCCGGGATACGGGCAGGCTGCCTACGGCACCGGCGCGCAGCCGGCCGCGCCTGGGTACGGGGAGGCCGCCTACGCCACCGGCGCGCAGCCGCCCGCGCCCTCGCCGTGGTCGGCCGCGGCAACCGGACCGGCGGCTCCCGGCCCGGTCGAGGTGGATCCGCCGACCCCGCCGTCCGGTACACCGGCGCCGGCCGCCGAGAACCCGTTCGCGCCGCCGAGCTGACCGAGTTCAAGCCCTTTCGACGACGTAATCGTCGCCCGGGAAGCCTTCGGGGATGACCGGCGCGCTGATCTCGCCCTTGGTCAGGCCGGTCCAGAATTCGCCGAAGCCGCCGTCGAACTCCCACCACTGTGAGCTCTCCTCGACGAGGACCGTCCACTCGGACGGCCCTCCGCGGGTTCGCCAGAAGTAGTGCCCCAAGTCGTCGTCGAAGCCCCAGGGGAGCAGGCCGCCGTCGGCGGGGTACATCGCCAAGGACAACGCGGGCGGTCCGAAGGTCGCTCCGAAGGCGCGCCACGCGTTGCGGATCCGTTCGCCGGAGGCGAGCAGGTTCATGACGGGGTCGGGGTGGCCGGGTGCAGGATGGTGATCAGCGAGCCGACGTAGAGCGCGGGGTACTGCTCGGCGTAGGACTTGTAGTCGTCGGGCAGGCCGATGCCGAGCGAACCCTCGACTTCCGCCCAGTCGACGACTTGAGGCTCTCGCGGCTCGTCGCCGAACACCGCGCGGAAATCGGTCATCGCGCTTCCCTTCCGTCCGCCGGGCTAGGAGACGTCTCCCGAAGCCGACAGCCACGTGTTGCACTGCTGGTTGCGGTTCTTCGTCGCGCCGTGTTGCCACCACGAGATGTTGTGCCTGGCGCTGCCGTGGTCGCGCTTGCCGTTGCGGGCGTAGTCGTCGCCGCGGTCCTGGGCGTTCCACGCCTCGTTGTAGATGTTCTTGTCGACCGAGCCGCCGGACACCGACGCCGAGCCGAGGAACATCCCCGAGAAGCACTGCGCCTCGAGTTCCATCCGGCGCGACAGCTCCAGGCCGACCGCCGAGTCGGCGCCCGCGTCGTAGCGCTGGTCGCCGTACGCCTCGGTGATGCCGGCCAGGTTCTGCACGTGGTGGCCGTACTCGTGGGCCAGGATCGACAGGTACGGGCCGGGGTGGTTGCCCCACACGTCGATCTCGATGCGGTCCATCGGCATGTAGATCGTGTCGTTCGACGGGCAGTAGAACGGCGTGACCCCGGTCGTCGTGCCGCCGCTGCCGCACGGCGTCGACGACTCCGAAAGCGACTGCGGCACCGACAGCTTCGGCGACCGGAACGGCAGGTCGACGGCGCCGAGCATGCGCGACCACATTGCGTCGAGGCAGGCGATCCCGGACTGGAAGAAGCGGGTGGCGCTGCCCTGGTCGGTCGCCCAGCGGCTCAGCGAGCAGGGGACGTTCTGCAGGCCGTAGTCGGCGCTGGCGAACATCGGGTTGTTCCCGGTCGCGACGACCGAACGCGGGCCGCTCGGTTGTTCGGACGTGCGGGTCGTGCGCTCGGTGGTCCGGCTGGTGGTCGTTTCCTCGGTGGACGACGTGGTTTCGGTGGTCTCGCGGGCGGAGGTGGTCTCGTAGGTGTCCGAGGGGTAGGTGCTCGAGTAGCCGGCGTCGGCGACGTGCCGGGTGTTGCCGCCGATCAGCGCGACGGCCGCGACGAGCCCCCCGACCACGGCGACGATCCCGATGATCGCGACGGCGACGATGACCCCGGTGTTCGACTTCTTGGCGACGTAGGGCCGGTACCCGGGAGCGAACCGCGGGCCGAAGGGGGCTCCGGGCGGCGGGCCGGCGTAGGCCGGGGTGAAGACGGGCGGCGCGGCGGCGGCCGGCGGGGGGAGCGGCGCGCGGGCGGGGAAGCCGGGACGCGGGTAGGGGCCGGACGGCGGGCCGGGGAAGCCTTGCGTGCCCTGCGGACCTCGGGCCGGCCCGCCGGGCGCGCCTTGCCACTGCGGAGGGCCGCCGGGCGCTGGGTTGGGCTGGGTGTGCGGTGGTTGCGCCGGGCCGCCGGGGGCGCCGCCCTGCCACTGCGGTGCGGGGCCTGGCTGGGGAGCGCCGCCGGGCGCCTGCCCGCCGGGGCCCGGGCCCTGCTGCGGAGGTCCGCCGGGCTGCCCCTGCGGCAGCGGCCGAACCCCGGGCGGCGGCAACGGCCGCGCTCCCGGCGGCGGCACCGGCCGCCGCGGGTCCTGCGGACCAGGACCAGGACCGGAACCAGGACCCTGCGGGCCGTGCGTCATGAAAGCGGAACCCCCCGTGCGATTTCCCCGTCGGAACCGGCGTACCTGCGGTGATCTCGCCGTTCCGGGCGTCAGCATAGATCGAGTGCTCTAGGGTGTGGTGCTGTGTCGATGAAATGGGGGACGGCGGCCGCGGCCGCCGTCATAGTCCTGCTCTCCGCGGGGCCCGCCGCCGCGCAGGGGCCGTCGGCCGGGCCCGTGCTGCCGAACGCGCCTTCCGACCAGGTCAAGAAACCCCAGGAACTGAACGGCCAGGACATCCAGCCGCCCGAGGGCGCCACCGCCGACGTCGCCCTCAAGATCCTGCGGGACGGCTCCCTCGAAGTCACCGAGCACGTCACCGTCCCCGGTGGCAAGCAGCTCACCTCGCGCGTCCCCCTCAAGGTCTCCGCGAGCGACGACCAGGACCGCGTCTTCGCCGTCCGGAACATCAAGACCGAGGGCGCCGCGACCAGCCAGCTGACCGGTGACCAGCTCGTCCTCACCTTCGGCGGCGGCCCGTCCACCGTCACGTACACCGTCGACGGCGCCGTCGCCGACCAGAGCGGCCGCCAGCAGGCCCGCTGGCAGGTCGCCAGCGGCTTCGACACCCCGCTCGCGAAGCTCACCGCCTCCTTCCTCGCGCCGTCGCCGCGACTGTCCCCTGTGGACTGCTTCGCCGGCCCCATCGGCTCGAGCCAGCGCTGCACGCTCGCCGAGCTCGACCACACCGGCGTCGTGCGCCTCGAACAGAACGACGTCCGCCCCGGCGACCGCGTCGACCTCCTCGTCGGGCTGCCCGCGGACACCGTCCCGGCCACCGCGAAGTTCGCCGACGTCGGCCTCTTCGCCACCGCCTTCGCCTTCACGCCGCTGATCGCGATCGCCTTCGCGCTCCTGCTCGTCTTCCTCGTCGCCGGCGGGCTCTACGTCCGCCGGCGTCGCAAGGAGGACGCGGGCGCCCTCACCGCCACCACCGGCCGGGTCGAGGTGCTGCTGCGCGACGGCGACCGCGTCTTCTTCGCCAGCCCGGACGGCGTCCTGCCCGGCCAGGTCGGCACGGTCGTCGACGAGACCGTCGACGTCGTCGACATCAGCGCCACCGTCGTCGACCTCGCCGTTCGCAACTACCTCTGGCTCGCCGAAGTACCGGGGCCCGACTGGCAGATCGCCCGCCGCAACCCGCCGGACGAGCACCTCCACGACTTCGAACGCGCCGTCTACGAGACGCTGCTGCCGGCCGGCACCGACGCCGTCCTCGTGTCGCAGCTGCGGGCCCGCGGCGCCCTCGACCTGCGCAAGATCAGCGACGCGATGTACGCCGACGTCGTCACCAAGCGCTGGTTCTCCCGCCGCCCCGACACCGCCCGCGGCCGGCTGACCTGGCTCGGCGCCGGCATCTTCGCGCTCGGCGCGGCCGCCACCGCCGTCCTCACCTTCACGGTCGGCGAAGCGCTGCTCGGCGTCGCGGTCGCGCTGGCCGGCCTCGCCGTCGCCGCGGCGGCCGCGCTGCTGCCCTCGCGCACCGCGCGCGGCCGGGCCCTCGTCGGCCAGGTCCGCGGCCTGCTCGACTACCTGCACACCGCGAAGGCCGAGGACATCCCGCCCGCCGACCGCGAAATGGTGTTCTCGCGCTCGCTGCCGTACGCGGTCGTGCTGGGCGACACCGAACGCTGGCTCGGCGCCTTCGCCGCGCTCAACCCTGCGTCCGACGGCGCGGCCGGCCTCTACTGGTACGGCGGCATGGAAGCCGACCACGACCTGCGCCGGTTCGGCACGCACTTCCCGTCCTTCCTCACCGCGCTCGACGGGCTGCTCACCGCGGCCGGCCGCACCGCCCGCTGACCGTGCTCGCCGGGGCGGTGCTGGCGCTGGTCCTGGCCGCGGCGCCGGACCAGCCGCCGCTGCCGACGGTGCCGCAGAGCGCCGAGATCCAGCTCAAGGTCGAGCGCGACGGCTCGCTCTCGGTCGCCGAGGCGATCTCGGTGCCGAACGGCGTCACCATGGACCGCCGGGTCCCGCTGCGGGTCGCCGCCCCGCACCACCGCGACCGCGTCTACGGCGTCCGCGACGTCGTCCTCGAAGACAGCGGGACCGCCCAGGTGGACGCGGACGCGCTGACCGTCCACCTGACGTCCGGCACGTCGGTCGTCCGGTACACAGTGGACGGTGCCGTCGCCGGCGACCGCGTCACGTGGGAACTGGCCGGCGGCTGGAGCACCGACCTCAAGTTCATCCGGGCGTCGTTCGCGGCACCCGAGATCCCGACCGCCGTGGACTGCCTGGTCGGCGACTTCCCGTGCGGCGCCGCGCAGATCGACCACGCCGGGCTGACCCGGTTCAGCCAGCAGAACCTCGCGGCGGGCGACCGGATGACGGCGACGGTCGAACTGCCCGCCGGCACGGTCCCCGCGAACGAAGTCCTGGTTCCCGCCCAGACGATCGCCGGCGCGTTCGTGCTCACGGCCCCGGTCGGCTGGGCGTGGGCGGGCTTCGGCGCGCTCCTGCTGGCCGCGGCCGCGTGGGTCCTGCTCGCCCGGCGGAGCTTTCACGTGAAAGCTCCGGCCCCAGGTGGGAGCTTTCACGTGAAAGCTACGGGGGAGTTCGCGTCGCCGGCCGGGGTGCTGCCTGGCCACGTCGGCCTGCTGCTGCACGACCGGGCCGGGCCCGTCGACCTGGCCGCGACCGTGCTGGACCTCGCCGTCCGCAACTACCTCTGGGTGAGCGACGGCCCCACGCTGACCCGCCGCAACCCCGCCGACGAGCACTTGACGACCTTCGAGCATGCGGTCTTCGACGCCGTCCTGCCCGAGGAGCCGGTGACCCTCGCCGAGCTGCGGCAGCGGCACGTCGAAGTCCCCCGGGCCGAGCTGCGCGCCGACGTCGTCCGGCGCGGCTGGTTCGCGACGCGGCGGCTCGGGCGGGCCGGGATCCGGGTCGTCTGCTACGGCGTGTTCCTCACCGTGCTCCTGGCGCTGACCGCCGGGTACGCCCAGCTCGGCGTGATCCTCGCGCTGGCCGGGGCCGCCGCCGTCGTCGTCTCGGCGACGCTGCCCGCGCGCCGGCACGCGGGCGCCGAGGTCGCGCGGCGGCTGCGCGGCGTCGCCGAAGAACTGGCCACCACCCGGGCGAAGGACTTCGACAAAACCCAACGTGAAGTGGTGTTCTCGCGTGGCCTCCCGTACGCGCTCGCTCTGGGCGAACTGAGCCCGTGGGTGGCCGCGTTCGACGGGCTCGAGCACCCGCCGCCGGTCTACTGGCACGACGGCGACATCAGCCCTGACCAGGCCGGATCCTTCGCGACGGCGTTGGCGGGCACCTTCGCCGCCGCCCACCGCGCCCGTTTCCGAGATGTCGTGAGTGGCAATTAGGGTTCTAACCCGAAATACCACTCACGAGCCGGGCAGCCGACAGCCGGTGGGTCGTCGTAGGGTGGGGCCATGGCCGATCCCGAGCTCGTCCGATACACCCTCGACAACGGTCTGCGGGTGGTCCTCGCCCCCGACGCGACCGCGCCGGTGGTCGGCGTCAGTGTCCACTACGACGTGGGCTTCCGCTCCGAGCCCGAGGGGCGCACCGGTTTCGCGCACCTCTTCGAGCACTTGATGTTCCAGGGCTCGGAGAGCCTCGAGAAGCTCGCCCACTTCCGGCACGTCCAGTCCAGCGGCGGCACCTTCAACGGGTCCACCCACCCGGACTACACGGACTACTTCGAGGTGCTGCCGAGCGCCGCGCTCGAACGCGCGCTGTTCCTCGAGGCCGACCGGATGCGCGCGCCGAAGCTGACCGCCGAGAACCTGGCGAACCAGATCGACGTCGTCAAGGAGGAGATCCGGCTCAACGTGCTGAACCGGCCCTACGGCGGGTTCCCGTGGATCACCCTGCCGCCGGTGCTGTACTCGACGTTCCCCAACGCGCACAACGGTTACGGCGGTTTCGAGGACCTCGAGAGCGCGACGGTCGAAGACTGCGCCGCGTTCTTCGACACCTACTACGCGCCGGCGAACGCCGTGCTCACCGTGGCCGGCGACTTCGAGGTCGACAACGCCAAGAAGCTGATCGAGACGCACTTCGGCGACGTCCCGCACCGGCCCGCGCCGCAGCGGCCGTCGTTCGCCGAGCCGCTGCCGACCACCGAGCTGCACGGCGAGGTCGAAGACCCGCACGCCCCGCTGCCCGCCCTCGGCATCGGCTACCGGATGCCCGACCCGGTCAACGACGTCGACGGCTACCTGGCCTACCTCGTGCTCGCCGGCGTCCTCACCGACGGCGACGGCTCCCGGCTGCAGCAGCGGCTGGTGCACAAGGAGCCCCTGGTGGTCGACATCGGCGCCGGCGCCGGGCTCTTCGGCCCGTTCGAGGCACGCGACCCCGACACGTTCACCGTCACCCTGATCCACCCGCACGAGGTGCCGCGCGAGCGCGTGCTCGCCGCGCTGGACGACGAGCTGGAGAAGCTCGCCGAGACCCCGCCGAGCGAGGAGGAGCTGCGCAAGGTCACCGCCCGCTGGACGGCGAGCCTGCACTCCGAGCACGACCGGCTGGTGTCCCGGACGCTGGCCCTCGGTTCGTTCGAGCTGCTCTACGGCGACGCGTCGCTGGTGTACAAGCTCGCGGACCGGATGTCCGCCGTCACCTCGGAAGCCGTTTCGGCGGCGGCGAAGGCGCTGCGCCCCGACGCGCGCGCCGTGCTGGTGGTCAAGCCCGCTTCGGAAGGGAACAACGAGCAGTGACTTCTGCAACGCACCGCAGTGCGGACGAGATCGGCCGCACCACGCGGGGGCCGCGCCCGCTGCCGCCGCTGGGCGAGCAGCGCGCCGCCGCGGACCTGTCCCATGTGGACACTTCGTTGTCCAACGGCCTGCGCGTGCTGGCCGTGCGCAAGGCGACCGTGCCGCTGGTCGAGGCCCGGCTGTGGATCCCGTTCGCGGGCGACGACGCGCTGCACCCGGCCACGGCCGAGGTGCTCGCCGAGACGATCCTGACCGGCACGGCGCGGCGCAACCGCATCGAAATCGACGCCGAACTGGCGCTGATCGGCGGCGACATCGGCGCCGGCGTCGACCCGGAACGCCTGGTGCTGACCGGATCCGCGCTCGCCGACAAGCTCCCGACGTTCCTCGACGTCCTCGGCGACGTCCTCACCGGAGCGACGTACGCCGACGACGAGATCGCGCGCGAGAAGGAACGGCTCGTCGAGCGGATCGCCGTCTCGCGCACGCAGCCGCGCACGATCGCGCGGGAGGCGCTGCAGAAGCACCGCTACGGTGACCACCCGGCCACGCGCGAGGTCCCGCGCGCCGAAGACGTCGCGGTCGTGACGCCGGAGCAGGTCCGGGCGCTGCACCAAGCGTCGGTGCTGCCGCGCGGCGCGGTGCTGGTGCTGGTCGGCGACCTCGACCCCTCGTCGGTGCTCGGTGACCTGGAGAAGGTGCTCGGCGGCTGGGCGTCCGACCGCTCCGCCGTCCGGCTGCCGCCGCTGCCGGACCTGACCGGGCCGAACGTGCTGCTGGTGCCGCGCGCCGGGGCCGTGCAGTCGCAGATCCGGCTGTCGGCGCAGACCGTGCCGCGCACCGACCCGGGTTACGCGGCGCTGCAGCTGGCGAACCTGGCCTACGGCGGGTACTTCTCGTCGCGGCTGGTGGAGAACATCCGCGAGAACAAGGGGTACACGTACTCCGCGCACTCCGGGTTCGAGTTCACCAACGGCACCGCGGTGGTCAACGTCGACGCGGACACGGCCACCGAAGCGACCGCGCCGGCGCTGCTGGAGACCCGCTACGAGCTGGGCCGCCTCGGCCAGGTCCCGCCGACCGGCGACGAGCTGGAGTCGGTGCGGCAGTACGCGATCGGGTCGCTGCTGACGTCGACGTCGTCGCAGTCCGGGCTGGCCGGGCAGGTGCTGGCGCTGGCGTCGACCGGGCTGGGCCTGGAGTGGCTGAACGAGCACCCGGCGCGGGTGGCGGCGGTGACGGCCGACGAGGTGGCCGAAGCGGCGCTGAAGTTCTTCGCCCCCAAGCGGTTCACGGGCGTGGTGGTCGGCGACGCGGGTGTGCTGGAGCGCAAGCTGCTGTCCCTGGGCGACGTCGTCGTGGGCGAGCCCGCCTGATGTCCGTCCCGTTCTCGCTCGGTTCGCTGCCGACCCTGTCGCGTTCCACTGTGGACCGGCAGGAAGGCCTGCGCACCAACCCGTCGCGGCTGTTGTCGCGCTGGGCCGACGCCCGGGTCGTCCTGCTGGACGACACCGGGCGCACCCCGGTCGTCGAAGGCACCGCGGTCCTGGCGTTCCGGAAGGCGATCGACTTCGGCGCGGCGCCCCCGGCGGACGCGGTGTTCCTGGGCGAGTGGCAGGACACGGACTACTGGTCGCTGCCGGGCGGCCCGTCGGGTTCGGCTGACACCGTGAAAATGGCGGGCAGCTGGGGTTTCGTGGAGGAGGTCCCGCGCGCAGACGGCGAGGTCTGGGTCGACCTGCGCGGCTACGGAGACCTGCTGGACGACACGTCGGCGGGCCTGTTCACGACGGCGCAGGCGTTGCGCTTTTGGCGTCGCCAGGCCAAGTTCTGCACGCGCTGCGGCCATCCGACGGAGCTGATCCAGTTCGGCTGGGCGAGCAAGTGCACGAACGACGGCCGCGAGGAGTACCCCCGCACGGACCCGGCGGTGATCTGCCTGGTCCATTCACTGGAGGGCACGAACGGCTCGCACGTGCTGCTGGCCCGCCAGCCGATCTGGCCGGCGGGGCGGTATTCGGTGCTGGCGGGGTTCGTCGAGGCGGGCGAGTCGCTCGAGGCTTGCGTGGTCCGGGAGATCCGCGAAGAGGTGGGGGCGGCCGTCTCGGACGTCCGGTACCTCGGCAGCCAGCCGTGGCCGTTCCCGCGGTCCATCATGCTGGGCTTCACGGCGCGGGCGGACCGGTCGTTGCCGCTGGTGCCGGCGGATGGGGAGATCGAAGAGGCGCTGTGGGTTTCGCGGGCGGAGGTGCGTGAGGCGTTCGCGAACAGCGCGGTCCGGGGCGAGGGTTCCAAGCCGACGCCGATCGCCGACGGGGCGGCGGAGATCATCCTGCCGGGGAATTCGTCCATCGCCCGCGTGATGCTCAAGGCCTGGGCGGACGCGGAGGAGTAACCGCCCGCCACAGAGCGCGACCACGAACGGCCCCGGCTACCCGCCGGGGCCGTTTTCGTTGCGCCCTGTGCACGTTTCCGCCAAGTAGCCCAGTCCGGTGGCAAGCGTTACCTCGCCGTTTCAAGAGACCGTTGACGGCTGTGCTCCGGCTCACTACAGTCCTGCGAAACCGTCTGTAAAGTATCCTAATTAAGTCGGGAGCAAGTCAGTGCGAGCCGGTAGCCCGCGGATGCTGCGCGAGATCAACGATCGCGCCGCCATCGAGGTCCTCCTTCGGGAGGGGCCGCTGACGCGTGCCGAACTCGAGCTCGCCATCGGGCTGTCCAAACCCGCCACCGCGCAGCTCATCACCCGGCTCGAACTCGACAACCTCGTCGTGAAAGCCGGTGTCCGGGGTGGTGGCCGGGGCCCGCGCGCCCAGCTCTGGGCGGCCAACGGCGGTCTCGCCTTCGTCGCCGCCGTCGATCTGACCCCGCACGTCGCCGACTTCGTCGTCGCCGATGTCGCCGGGGTCGTGCTCGCCGAACACCGCACGCCGCTGCCCGTGCACGCCGGGGCCGACGTCGTCGGGACCTTCGGCGAAGCACTCCAGAAGGTCGCCGGCGACGCCGGGATCAACCGGGAAGACCTGGCCCACGTCGTGATCGGCGCGCAGGGGGCGTTCGATCCGCGGACCGGCCTGCTGTCCTCCGCTCCGCACATCCCCGGCTGGCTCGGCTTCGACGTCCCGCAGAAGCTCTCCGACGAGCTCGGCGTCGACGTCCTCATCGAGAACGACGTCAACCTCGTCGCCGTCGAGGAGATGAGCGTCGGACAGGCGCAGGACGTCGACGACTTCGTCATGGTCTGGCTGTCCGAAGGCGTCGGTGGCGCCGTCGTGATCGGGCGGCGGTTGCTGCGCGGGGCCACCGGTGGCGGCGGTGAGATCGACTGGATGCGCGTACCCGATCCGGCCACAGTGGACACCGGTGACGTCTGGCCCGAGGCCGGCGCGCGGTTCGGCAACCTCGTCGACTCGCCCGCCATCTGCCGGCTCGCCGCCGCGCACGGCATCGAAGCCGCGACCGCCTGGGATGCCGTGGCGAAAACCGGACCGGACCATCCTTTCCGACACGATCTGGCGAGGCGGGTCGCCGGCGGCGTCGCCAACCTCGTCGCCGTCGCCGACCCGCAGCTCGTGCTCCTCTGCGGCGACACCAGCCGCGCCGGTGGTGAGGTGTTCGCCGCGCTGGTGCAGGAAAAGCTCCACGAACTGGTCCTGCCGCGCACGCCCGTCGGCTGCGCTTCCGTGCAGGGCAACGCCGTCCGCGCCGGTGCGCTGCAGTCCGCGCTGGCCACCGCCCGTGAGGACGTCTTCGGCGTCGTCACCCCCACGCTCCTCGGGTCGCAGGCCCGAGGACGAAAGCACCCGTCCCCGACCGAGTAGACCGACCGATGAGGAGGAGGGCCATGCCCCCTACCACCCGGACCCGCCGAGGCGCCCTGCTGGTGGCCGCCGCCGCGGCGTCCGTCCTGCTGACCAGCGCCTGTTCCGGCGCCGCCGCCCCGAGCGGGGGTGACGCCGCGGCCGCGCCCGGCAAGGACGACAAGCTCACGATCACCGTGTACTCGAAGTTCACCGACCGCGAGTACGGCGTCGTGACGGCGGGGCTCAACAAGCTCAAGGCGAAGTTCCCGAACATCGAGATCAAGCACGAGGGCAACCAGGACGACGACAAGCTCACCCAGTCGATCCGCGGCGGCAACCCACCCGACGTCGCGATCTCGTTCTACACCGACAACCTCGGTGCCTGGTGCTCCACCGGCAGCTTCCAGGACCTGAAGCCCTACATCGAGCGCGACAAGATCGACCTGAACCAAATCCCCGAGGCCGTCCGCAACTACACCGAGTACCAGGGCAAGCGGTGCGCGATGCCGATGCTCGCCGACGTCTACGGCTTCTACTACAACAAGGACATGTTCGCGGCGAAGGGCGTCACCTCGCCGCCGAAGACCACGGACGAGCTGCTCGAGGACGCCAAGAAGCTGACCGAGTACAACGCGGACGGCTCGATCAAGGTCGCCGGCTTCCTGCCGTCGATGCCGTTCTACGCCAACCAGGCCCAGTACTGGGCGCCGAACTTCGGCGCGCCGTTCCTCGGCCCGGACGGCAAGTCGGACCTCGCCACCAACCCCGGCTGGAAGGCGATGTTCGAGTTCCAGCAGAAGCTGATCGACGCGCTCGGTGGCCACGACAAGGTCGAGAAGTTCAAGGCCGGTCTCGGGGACGAGTACTCCGCCGACAACGGCTTCCAGAAGGGCAAGCTGGCGATGATCTACGACGGTGAGTTCCGCACCGCGTTCATCAAGGACCAGGCGCCGACCCTGAACTACGCCACCGCGCCCGCCCCGGTGCTCACCACCATGGCGGACAAGTACGGCAGTGCCTTCACCACCGGCACGATCATCGCGATCCCCAAGGGCGCCAAGAACCCCGGCGCCGCGTGGGAGCTGATCAAGCAGGTCACCCTGGACACCGACACCCTGGTGGACATGGCCAACGGCCTGAAGAACGTGCCCAGCACCAAGGCCTCGCTGACGTCGCCGCGCCTCGACCTGCAGCCGCAGTTCAAGACGTTCCTCGACATGTACGACAGCGGCAAGCTCGTCTCGAACCAGACCACGCCGATCGGTGACGCGCACCTCAAGGCGGTCAACGACTTCGCCGAGAAGTGGCAGGCCGGCTCGATCCCCGATCTGACCGCGGGCCTGCAGAAGGTCGACGCGCAGATCAACGACGAGCTGAAGCAGAAGGGCGCGGGCGGATGACGACGCTCGCCGAAAAGGCTTCCCCGTCCGCACCTGCGAAGGTGCGGGCGGGGGCCCGCCGGGCCAAGCGCCGCCGGACCGTCTTCCTCTTCATGGCGCCCGCGTTCGTCGGGTTCCTGATCTTCTTCGGCTACCCGCTGATCGCGACGGTCTACTACTCCTTCACCCGGTACGACCTGATCAACCCGCCGGTGTTCATCGGCTTCGACAACTACGTCCGGATGTTCACCAGCGAGCCGCTGGTCGGCACGGCCGCGTACAACACGCTGTGGCTGGTCGTCGTCCTGACGGTGTGCCGGGTGGTGTTCTCCCTCGGCGTCGCGTCGGTGATCTCCCGGCTCAAGTCGGGTGTCGGCCTGGTCCGCACGCTCTGCTACCTGCCGACGCTCGCCCCGCCGGCGGCGGCGACGCTGGCCTTCGTCTTCGTGTTCAACCCGGAGTTCGGCCCGGTCAACCGGTTCCTGCGGCTCGTCGGCATCGACGGCGGGCTCTGGTTCAACAGCCCCGAGATGTCGAAGCCCGCGCTGACGCTGCTGGCGCTGTGGGGCTCCGGCGAGCTGATGATCATCATCCTGGCCGCGCTGCTCGACGTCCCGACCGAGCAGTACGAGGCCGCCGAGCTCGACGGCGCCGGCCCGATCCGCCGGTTCTGGCACGTCACGCTGCCGTCGATCTCGCCGGTGCTGCTGTTCGGCGTGGTCAACTCGATCATCTACGCGCTGCAGTTCTTCACCCAGGCGATCGTGGCGGCTTCCGCGTCCGCGGGTACCGCCGACGTCGCCGGCAACTCGAAGCTCATCGGGGCACCGCAGAACTCGACGCTGACGTACCCGATCTGGCTGTACGTCCAGGGGTTCCGCTACTTCAACATGGGTTACGCGGCCGCGATGGCGGTGCTGCTGTTCATCGTTTCCGCGGGCTTCACGTGGATCCTGGTGCGGCAGCTCCGGAAGTCCCAGCACCAGGAGGAGGGCGCATGACCGCCGTGGCCGAAGCGCCGCAGCGCGACGCGGGCGTACCGCCGAAGGTGCGGTTCAAGCGGAACTGGGACAAGCGGCTGTCGTTCATCGCGCTGCATTCGGTCGGCATCGCGATGGGCGTGATCTTCACGCTGCCGCTGCTGTTCGTGTTCCTCACCGCGGTGATGAAGAGCGACCAGGCGATGACGGCGAGCCTGTGGCCGAGCGAATGGCACTTCGAGAACTTCGTGGAGGTGTTCAAGAAGGCGCCGCTGCTCGAATACTTCGGCAACAGCCTGCTGTATTCGGCGCTGGCGACGGCGGGAGCGCTGCTTTCGGCGATCCCGGCCGCGTACGGGCTGGCGAAACTGCGGTGGCGCGGGCAGAACCTGTTCTTCATGCTGACCGTGGCGGCGATGCTGCTGCCACCGCAGGTCACCGTCGTGCCGCTGTACGACCTGTGGGTCCGGATGGGCCTCACCGGCACGCTGGTCCCGCTGATCGTGCCGTACTTCTTCTTCGACGCGTTCTCGATCTTCCTGCTCCGCCAGTTCTTCCTCACCATTCCGAAGGACTACATCGAAGCGGCGAAGATCGACGGCTGCAACGAGTTCCAGGCGATGGTCCGGGTGCTGATCCCGATGGCCAAGCCGGGGATCGCGGCCACCGCGATGTTCTGCTTCCTGTTCACCTGGAACGACTACTTCGGGCCGCTGCTCTACACCGGCGAGAACCAGGACCACTGGCCGCTTTCGCTCGCGATCGCGTCCTTCCGCGGCATGCACCACGTCGAGTGGAACATGACGATGGCGGCGACCGCGCTGATCATGGCGCCGGTGATCGTGCTGTTCATCTTCGCCCAGAAGTCGTTCGTCAAGGGCATCACATTCACGGGAGTCAAGGGATGAAGCTGGCAGTCGTCGGTGGCGGGTCCACCTACACGCCGGAGCTGATCGACGGGATCGCCGGGCGCCGGTCCACTTTGGACGTCGACGAGATCGTGCTGGTCGACCCGGACGCCTACCGCGTCGAGGCCGTCGGCGGGTTCAGCCAGCGCCTGCTCGACCACGCCGGTCACCCCGCGCGGGTCAGGACGACGCAGTCGCTCGAAGAGGGCGTCGACGGTGCTTCCGCCGTGCTGATCCAGCTGCGCGTCGGCGGGCAGCGGGCCCGGCGCTCCGATGAGACGTTCCCGCACGCCTGCGGCTGCGTCGGGCAGGAGACGACCGGCGCGGGCGGCCTGGCGAAGGCGCTGCGCACGGTGCCGGTGGTCCTCGACATCGCCGACCGCGTCCGCAAGATCGCCGGTGACGACACGTGGATCGTCAACTTCACCAACCCGGTCGGCATCGTCACGCGCGCCCTGCTCAACGAGGGCCACCGCGCGGTCGGGCTGTGCAACGTCGCGATCAACCTGCAGCGCCAGTTCGGCAAGCTGCTCGGTGTCGGCGCGGACGACGTCAAGCTCGTCCACACCGGACTGAACCACCTGAGCTGGGAACGCGGCGCGCTCGTCGACGGCGTCGACCGGCTCCCGGAGCTGCTGGACCAGCACTTGGACTACCTGTCCAATGAGGTCAGCGTGCCGGAGAAGTGGTTGCGGCGCATGAACGTCGTGCCGTCGTACTACCTCAAGTACTTCTACGCGCACGACGAGCAGGTCACCAAGCAGCGCACCGAGCGGCCGCGCGCGGACGTCGTGTCCGACGTCGAGGAAGAACTGCTGAAGATCTACCTCGACCCGGACCAGAACACCAAGCCGGAGTCCCTCGAAAAGCGCGGCGGCGCGTACTACTCGGAGGCCGCTGTGCAGCTCGTGCACGCGCTGACCGCGGGCGGGCCGGCCGAGGAGCACGTGGTGAACGTCCGCAACGACGGGACTTTCCCGTTCCTGCCGGACGACGCCGTCATCGAAACCAGGTCCACTGTGGACTCCAAGGGTGCGACGCCGATTCCGCAGCCGGCGGTGGAGCCTCAGTACTCGGGCCTGATCTCGGCGACGACGGCGTACGAGTTCCTGGCTTTGGAAGCGGCGCTGAAGGGCGGCCGCGACCGCGTGGCGGACGCGCTGCTGGCGCACCCGCTGGTCGGTCAGTACAGCAAGGCCGACACGCTCGCCGACTCGCTGGTGCAGATCAACCGCGAGTACCTGCCCTGGGCGCGCGGATGAGGCCTGCGATTATCGCGATCGACGGCGGCAACAGCAAGACCGAGGTCCTGGTGATCTCGGACGACGGCGTGGTGCTGGGCAAGTCCCGCGGTCCCGGCGCGTCGCCGCAGAACATCGGCGTCGCGGCCTGCGTCACGGCGCTGGAAGGCCTGGTCCTGGAGGCCTACCCGGGCCTCGGGGAGAAGCCGTTCGCCGTGCACACCTCGGCGTACCTGGCCGGGCTGGACTTCCCGCGCGAGGAGGAGGCGCTGCACGCGGCGCTGTCCGCGCGCGGGTGGAGCGACACCCTGACGGTCGGCAACGACACCCTCGCGCTGCTCCGGGCGGGCAGCGCGGGGGTGGGTGTCGCGGTCGTGTGCGGTGCCGGGATCAACGGCGCCGGCGTCGGCCCGGACGGCCGCGTCCACCGCTTTCCCGCGCTGGGCAAGATTTCCGGCGACTGGGGTGGCGGCTACCGGCTCGGCGAGGAAGCCCTGTGGTGGGCCGTGCGTGCCGAGGACGGCCGCGGCCCGCGGACCGCGTTGATGCCGGCGGTGGCGGCGTACTTCGGCAAGCCGACGCTGCTGGACGTCGTGCAGGGCCTGCACTTCGAGGAGATCGACACGGCGTCGATCCACGGCTTGTGCCCGCTGCTGTTCGAAGTCGCGGCGGCCGGTGACGAGGTCGCGCAGGAGATCGTCACGCGGTTCGTCGAGGAGGTCAGCGTCTTCGCGGCGGTGATCCTGCGCGAGCTGGACCTGACCGAGGACGCGCCGGAGATCGTCCTCGGCGGCGGGGTCCTGACCGGCATCGGCGCGGCGGTGATCGCGGAGATCGAAAAGCGGTGCCTGAAAGTGGCGCCGCGCGCGGTGGTCCGCGTCGTGGACGTGAACCCCGTGGTGGGAGCGGCGTTGTTCGGACTCGACACGCTGGGTGCGTCGGAGGCCGCGAAAGCGGCGCTCAAGGCGGCGACCCAGCGCACCTAGACCTGGTGGCCTGCCTCGAAGCGGCGCGAGGCAGGCCACCAGACCCACTTCACGGCGCGGGGACGATGGTGTCGCCGGTCTCGAGCAGGGACTTGAGGTCGGAGAGGATCCAGGCCCAGCCGCCGCCCGCGTTCTCGTTCGGCGGCGCGTCGAGCCGCTCGAAGGCGCCGCTGACCATCCCGGCGATCGTGGGCGCGCCGGTGACGTCGTGGGTCACGGTCAGCCGGGTGCCGGCGGTCTTGGACTCCTCGATCTCGTAGGTGAGCGTCGTGTAGGGCTCCTCGCTCACGTCCCCGGGCGCCATCAGCAGCTTCCAGGTGAGGACCAGCTTCCGCGGCGGGTCCACCTCGAGGACCTCGCCGTCGACGAGGTCGCCGGTCATCCCGGCGTCGATGAATGCCTGCGTCGGGCGGGTGCGGTGCTTGCCGCCGGGCCGCAGGTCGAAGTCGACCAGGCCGGTGTAGCCGTACTTCGCCGTCCACTCGGGCTTCGTGATGGCGTCCCAGATGCGCTCCGGGGAAGCCTTGATGTAGACGCGGTAGACCTGCACGGTGTCCGTCATGGTTCTTCGCCTTCCAGTTCGTTCTTGAGGTCGAGCAGCGCGGTGACGTGGCGCTCGGTGTACTTGTCGATCCACCGGTCGTGGATCTGCCGGATGGGCACGGGGTTGAGGAAGTGCCGCTTCTCGCGGCCGTCCTTCCGCGTGACGACGAGCCCGGCCTCTTCCAGGAGCTTCAGGTGCTTCATGACGCCGAAGCGGGTCATCTCGACCTGGGTCTCCAGCTCGGTGAGCGTGCGGCCGTCACGCTCGAAGAGCAGGTCGAGCAGGAACCGGCGGGTCGGATCCGCCAGCGCCTTGAACACCAGGTCGTCTTGCACTCGAGCGAGGATAGGTGACCAAAAGGTCACATGTCAACGTGCGGCACTTTCACGTGAAAGCGACCCGGAGGAAGGACCTCCGGGTCGCTTTCACGTGAAAGCTACGTGGTTCAGACCAGTAGGGAGAGGGGGAGGATCAGGGCGATCGCCACCACGGAAATCAGCGTCTCCATCACCGACCAGCTCTTCAACGTCTGCCCGACCGACAGTCCGAAGTACTCCTTGACCAGCCAGAACCCGGCGTCGTTGACGTGCGAGAAGAACAGCGACCCGGCGCCGATCGCGAGCACCAGCAACGCGCTGTGCGACGGGTCCATCGTCGCCGCCAGCGGGGCGACGATGCCCGCCGCCGAGACCGTGGCCACCGTCGCCGAACCCGTGGCCAGGCGGATCGCCACCGCGACCAGCCAGCCGAGCAGCAGCGGGGACAGGTTCGCGTCCTTCGCCAAGCCCGTGATGACGTCGCCGACGCCCGCGTCGACCAGCGTCTGCTTGAAGCCGCCGCCCGCGCCGACGATCAGGATGATCCCCGCGATCGGGCCCAGCGAGTCGGCGAGCACAGTGGACAGCCGCCCCCGGTCGAGGCCGGCGGGACGACCGAGCAGCACCATGCCCACCAGGACCGCCGCGAGCAACGCGATCAGTGGGTCGCCGACGAAGTCGAGGATCTTGCGGGCGCCGTTGTCCTTGGCCAGCAGGATGTCCGAGAGCGCTTTCGCCAGCATGAGCACGACCGGCAGCAGCACCGTCGTGAGCGTCGCGGCGAAACTCGGGCGCGGCTTGTCCGTGTCCGCGCGCTCCGGGATCAGGCGCTCGGGCGGCTGCGCGTCCGGGACGAGCCGGGCGGCGACCTTGGCGAACAGCGGGCCCGCGATGACCAGCGTCGGGATGCCGACGAGCAGACCGAACGCCAGCGTGACGCCGACGTTCGCGTTCAACGCGCCCGCCGCGGCGAGCGGGCCCGGGTGCGGCGGGACCAGGCCGTGCAGCACCGAAAGGCCGGCGACCGCCGGAATCCCGAGCAGCATCAACGGTTTCCCGGTGCGCTTGGCCGCGAGCAGCACGACCGGGATCAGCATGACGAGCCCGATCTCGAAGAACATCGGCAGACCGATCAACGCCGCCACCAGCGCCATCGCCCACGGCAGCGCGGCGCCGCGCGCCTTGCCGAGGACGGTGTCGACGATCTGGTCCGCGCCCCCGGAGTCGGCCAGCAGCTTCCCGAGCATCGCGCCGAGGGCGATCAGGATGCCGACCGACGCGACCGTGCTGCCGACGCCGTTCGTGAAGCTCTTCAGCAGCTTGTCGACCGGCATCCCGGCGGTCAGGCCGAGCACCAGCGAACCGAGCACCAGCGACAGGAACGGGTGCAGCTTCACCTTGGTGATCAGCACGACGATGACGGCGATCGCGACGACGGTCGCGATGATCAGGCGGGTGTCGTGGCCGGTCCAGCCGGCGGCGAGGAGGGTGTTCACGCGTGCTCCCGGAAAGCGGTGAGGGCGGCTTCGGTGATCTCGGCCGGCGTTTCGCGGATGTCGAAGATCGCGCCCGGCTCGTCCGCTTCGAGGGGTTCCAGGTCGGCGAGCTGGGAGTCCAGCAGGGACACCGGCATGAAGTGGCCCGAACGCGACTTCATGCGCTCGGCGAGGATCTCGCGGTCGCCGTGCAGGTGGGCGAACCAGACGTCGCCACCGGTCCGCAGCACATCGCGGTACCGGCGCTTGAGCGCGGACGACGTCACGACGCCGCCGGCGTCCTGGTGGTCGCGGATCCAGCCGGCGATCGCCTCGAGCCAGGGGGCGCGGTCGGCGTCGGTCAGGGGATGCCCCGCGGTCATCTTGTCGATGTTGGCCTGCGAATGGAACGTGTCCGCCTCGGCGTATTCGACGCCCAGCGCGGTGGCCAGCGCCGTGCCGATCGTCGTCTTGCCGGAGCCTGACACCCCCATCACCACGATGACGGTCATCCGCACCTCCCACTTCGTTGTGCTCAGGTGAGTCAAACTCAAAAGTACTACTTATTCAAGATGAAGTACTACTTAATCGAGTCAGATCGCTAGGTTGGGTCCGGTGAGGCACGAACAGGTATTGGACGCCCTCGGCGCGGCGATCGCGAACGGAGAGCTGGCGCCGGGCTCCGTGGTGCGCTCCGAAGAGCTTCAGGAGCGCTTCGGGGCTTCGCGGACGGTGGCGCGCGAAGTCGTCCGGGTGCTCGAGACGATGCGGCTGACCAGCAGCAAGCGCCGGGTCGGCGTGATCGTGCGAGAGCCGGTGGAGTGGAACCACTACGACCCGCGGCTGATCCGCTGGCAGCTCGACGGCCCCGCGCGACCGGCGGCCCTGGCGACGCTGAACGAGCTGCGGTCGGCGATCGAGCCGTGTGCCGCGCGGTACGCGGCCCTGCGCGCGACCCCGGAGGAGCGCGGCCGGCTCGGCGCGCTGGGGGAGCGGCTGGCGCGCACGGCCCGCGCGCGCGACCTCACGACGTTCCTCGAGTTCGACATCGCCTTCCACGACCTGCTGCTCACCGCGTCCGGGAACCCGATGTTCGCCCAGCTGTCCGAGGTCGTCGCGGAGGTGCTCACCGGCCGGACCGGGCACGGGCTGATGCCGCCGGAACCGCAGCCCGAAGCCATCGCGCTGCACTTGGAGGTGGCCGCGGCGGTGGCCGCGGGGGAGGCGGACCGGGCGGAGCGGGCGATGCGGGACATCGTCGTCCAGGCACGTGACGAGATCGCGGCGCTGGTCGAGTAGCGGCTGAAGGTGCCCTTCAGTGCATGTGACGCACTGAAGGTGCCCTTCAGTGCGCGAGATGCGCGGAAGGTGCCCTTCAGCCCGCCGTCCGGGGATGCGGCGGGGCGGGTTCCGGGGTCGAGTAGCCTCCTCGGGTACTGGAGTTTTCTTCTGCCGGGGGGCACGGGTGAGCGCGGCGCGCGCGATCGGACTGGTGTTGGGCGTGGCGGCCGACGGCGCCCTCGGCGACCCGCGTCGGCGTCCCCCGGTGACGGCGTTCCGCCGCCTCCCGCAGCGCTCGGGCGCGGTGGTCGCGGGCGTCGCGGTGGCCGGCGGCCTCCTGCTCGAACGCGCCGGCCGCGGCCGCCCGCTGGTCCAGGCGTCGGCGACGGCCGTGACGACGTGGGCGGTCCTCGGCGCGGCCGGCCTGGCCCTGCAGGGCACGGAACTGGCCCGCGACCTCGAGGAGTCCCGCTTCGACCCGGCCCGCGCGACACTGTCCGAACTGGACCCCCGCGTGGCCGACGGCCTCGACTTGGTGGGGCTCTCGCGCGCGTCGGTGGAAACGGTCGCGGAGAACACGTCGGACGCCGTGGTCGCGCCACTGGTCTGGGGCGCGGTGGCGGGGGTCCCGGGCCTGCTCGGCGCGCGGACGGTCAGCCTGCTGCGCCGGGCGCGCGTGGGCCGGCCGGGGCATTGGGCGATCGACCGGCTCGACGAGCTGGTCCACCTGGTCCCGACCCGCGTGGCGGCGGGCTTGACGGTGCTGGCGGCCCCGGTGGTCGGCGGCTCGGCGGGCGGCGCGTGGCGGGCGTGGCGCCGCGACACGATCGCCCACCCGAGCCCGAACGCGGGCCGCGTCGAGGCGGCTTTCGCCGGGGCGTTGGAAGTCCGCGTCGGCGGGCGGACGGTTTACCCGCACGGGGTGGCCGAGCTGCCGGTGCTGGGGGTGGGGCGGAATCCCGACGCGGGGCACGTGACGCGGGCGGTGGAGCTGTCCCGCGTCGTCGGGTGGCTGGCCGGGGTGACTTCGGTGGTGCTCGCGCTGATCGCGGGACTCCGCCGCCGCTGATCTTGTAACTCCTCCGCGTATCGACAGGCGTAGCAACGCTTTCGCCGAGAAACGGGAGGATTTCGTGCGGTACAAGCACATTGCGGCAGGTGTGATCACCGTGAGCCTGATGAGTCTCGTCGTGACCGGCACCGCCGAGGCCAAGCGCCGCTGCGGTCCCACCTACGAGCAGGACTCCGCGGGCAGCCTGGGCACGCCCTTCACGCTGAAGTCCAAGCACGACGACGACGGCCCCGTCGGGTCGTTCGTCGTCGGGGAAGAGTTCGAGATCCACACCAACGTCGCCGGCCAGACCTGGAGCATCACCTTCGCCGACAACGGCAAGGTCTTCTTCACCGGCGACGACGTCTCGACGACCACCGGAATCCGCGAGCAGCACCCGACCGCCAACCAGCCGGGCGTCACGCAGCACATGACCGCGGACGCGGTCAACCACACCACCGGCGAGACCATCCACGGTTTCCTGGACGTGCTCCCGGTCCCGGGCTGCGGCGGCTGACGACCGTTCGCGAGCCGCGGCTGAAGGGCCCTCAGCCGCGGCGGCGCAGCTGCGTCAAGGCTTCTTCGTCGAGCCGTCCGTTCCGCTCGGCCAGCCGGTCCCCGATCCGCGACCGGTCCTCGGCCGTCTTGTTGCCGCCGAACTTGAACTTCGCCCGCACGCCCGTGATCGTGAACTCGATCCCGCGGATCCCCGGCAGCAACCGGCGGCCCGGAGCTTCCGAAGCGCTCACCGGCGCCCGGGCACCGTCCGGCTCGAAGTGGCGCAGCTGCTTGTCCAGCAACGCCGCTTTCGCCTCCGGGTCGTCGACCAGCCGGACGTCGCCTTCCAGCTGGACCGTCGCGTAGTACGACGTCGGCACGCCGACCGCCGGATCGCCGGAGGTGTTCCAGTCCGCGCGGATGTAGGTGTAGTCGTCGACCACCGTCAGCAGCGCCCGCGGGTGCTCCTCCAGCAGCGGCCAGATCGGGTTGGGGCGCGCCAGGTGCGTGAGGATCGTGCTGTCGCCGTCGAACACGAAGTGCGCCGGGGTCACCACCGGGAGGTCGCGGCCCGCGCCGCCCGCGATCAGCTGGCCGAAGTCGTGCGTGGACAGCCACTCGCGCCATTCCTCGTTCGACGCGGCGTCCCAGGGGTGGATCAGCATGACCTCAGTGTCACCGCGCCCAGTGGCCCGGAAGAAGGGCCAGTTTCGGGCTACTTCTGATGGCCACTTTCGGCGAGCTCGTCCTCGGCGAGGATCTCCGCGACGGACTTCCGCCGCGACGTGGGGGTCGCGTCCAGCGCCCCGCCCGGCTTCAGCTCGCGGACGGTGAAGTACAGCCAGCCGAGCAGCGCCATCGCGCCGAAGGCGATCCACTGCAGCGCGTAGGAGAAGAACGGCCCGGAGTCGGTCTGCGGCAGCGGCAACGCGCCCAGCACGCCGGGCTGGCCGGTGTCGAGCTGGAAGTACCCCGGCCGGATGTCGAGCTTGCCGGCCCGGGCGACCACCCGAGAGTCGACGACGTAGCTCTGCAGCTGGCCGCCGGTCGAGGCGTCGGCGAAGGCGTCGCGGTTCTTCGGGTCGGTCTCGTCGGCGCGAGCCCGGGCGGTGACCTGCACGTTCCCCGGCGGCGGCGGCGCGTACGGCAGGACGCCGGACTTGCTGTCGAGCCGGACGTACCCGCGGTCGATCAGGACGACCGTGCCGTCGGTGGTCCGCAGCGGCGTCAGCACCTCGAAGGCGCCTTCGCCCTGGACCGTCCGCAGCCGCGCGACGACTTCCTTGTCCGCCAGGTACTGGCCGCTGATCGTGACGAGGTGCCATTCGGTGCGCTGGTCGGGCACGCTGCCCGGCGGCAGCAGCTGCGCCAGCGGCAGGGGAGCGGCGGTGAACGACGCCTCGAGCGCGGAGTTCTGCTGCTCGCGTTCGGCGTTGCGGCTGAACTGCCACGGCGAGAGCAGCGTGAAGCAGCAGATGGCGAAGGCGAACACCACCGCCGTCAGAGCCAGCCACCCGGGCTTGAGCAGGAACCGCAACCGCACCCCACCACGGTAGGCCGTGCCCGGGTGCGCCCGCCCGCCGACCTCCGCCGGGTGTGACTTCTACCCGCGCGAACGCACCCAATCCAGCAAACCGGGCACCGAGCGTTCGATCATGCCGAGGACGTCCTCGAAGCCGTCGTCCCCGCCGTAGTAGGGGTCGGGGACCTCGGCGCCATCGGGGGCGGCGGGGTCGAAGGACCGGAGCAAGCGCACCTTGGCGGGGTCGTCGACGCGGGCGCGGAGGAATTCGGCGTGCCCCTCGTCGGCGGCGAGGAGGAGGTCGGCGTGGAGGTCCTCGTCGGAGACCTCGGAGGCGACGTGCGCGGTTGGGTAGCCGTGGGCTTCGAGCGTCGCGCGGGCGCGTTTGTCGGCGGGCTCCCCTTCGTGCCAGCCGCCGATGCCCGCGCTGGTCACGCGGACATCGCCGATTCCGGACTCGTCGAGCTTCGCGCGGAAGACGAGCTCGGCCATGGGGGAGCGGCAGATGTTGCCGGAGCAGACGAAGACGAGGTGCGTCACGCCGGGAGCGTAACCGTGGGCATCGCCGATACGGGCCCGGATGTCCCGTAACAACGGATCTGCCCCGGACGAGTCAGACGACTGAGCACGACAGACGAGGAGGTCGTCATGACCGCGGTCGATCAGATCAAAGGACGCCTGGTGAAACGCGCCGCTGCCCTTGTCGGCGTGTCGCTGGCGGTGCTGTTGCCTCTGTGGCTCGGTGAAGACCAAGAAGTCGACGGCTTCGCCGTCCCATTCCCACATCCGGCTCTTCCCGCCGAGCATGTCTACAACCGGCAGGACCTCGCCGGCTACACCGCGTCCGATGCCGCCGCGACGATGTTGGCTCGCGGGTACGCGGACGTCCGTTATTCGAGCGACTCCTCCCGGGTGCCGAGCGACAAGGGGTGTACTCCAGGCGAAGTCGTCGGCGTCTATGGCATCAGCCCGGACGGCGTCGTCTGGCTGCAGACCTTCCACGACCCGGCGGGTCCGGATCCGGCCGCGCCCACCCCGTACGACCTGTCGGTCAGCGCCCGGCTCACCAGGTGCGCCCGATGAGGCCGGGAGCGTAACCGGCGGGTTCACCCGGTCACCCGCTCACTCGGCGGTACCCGCCGCCCCGCATGGCCACTTAGCGTCGATCACGCGAGGACGCGAACCGGAAGGAGAGCGACATGCACGGGTGCTGCTCGAAGTGCACCGGACAGGGCTGCGGCTGCTGCGGCAACTGCAACTGACGCTGCACACGGCGCTCGCGGCGGCGGCTTGGACCCGCCGCCGGGGCGCCTCTCAACGCGGCAGGCAGGTCGCCGACGTCGCTTCGGCCAATGCCCGCGCGTGCAACGCGTCGAACCGGTGGACCACCTCCGCCATGACCGTCGCCGCTCGCTGACGAACCGGGCACGACACAGACGCGCGCACGGGCAGCGTCGCCGCCAACTCCGTCAACAACCCCGCGTTCACCCGATCGATCACCGGGCGGATCTGCGACAGGTCCGGCCGGGTCGTCGGCACCTCCGACGGGTGCGCGTCCCAGCGGGCGTACCAGCCCCGCTGCACCAGCTTGTTCGCCTCGATCTGGGCGCGGAAGAACCGCACCGCGTCCGCCGGGTCCAGGCCCAGCCCCGGCGCCTGCGCCGACACCGAGTCGTAGATCTGCTGCTCGCGCGCCGGGTCGTCGATCGGGGACGGTGTTCCGTACTTCGCCGCCGCCACCTGGTCCGCGATCGCGACTCTCCGCGCCGCCAGGTCGGTCAGCCGCCACAGGCCGGACGCCGAAGCCGAAGCCGGGACCGAAGCCAGGACCAGGCCCGACACCACCGCGATGAGCACAGCCAGTACTCGCATGGCCCGCGACCGTACATGCGAAGATCCCCCGGTGCCCGCGCTTTCCGAAATCATCACCGTCCTGGAGCAGGCCTATCCGCCCGCGCTCGCCGAGTCGTGGGACGCCGTCGGCCTCGTCTGCGGCGACCCCGCCGAACCCGTCACGCGCGTGCTCTTCTGCGTCGACCCCGTCGCCGAAACGATCGACGAAGCCGCCGCGCTCGGCGCGCAGCTGATCGTCGCCCACCACCCGCTGCTCCTGCGCGGGGTGCACGGCGTCCCGGCCGACACCGCCAAGGGCTCCCTCGTGCACCGCATGATCCGCGACGGCATCGCCCTCTTCTGCGCGCACACCAACGCCGACTCCGCCGACCCCGGCGTGTCCGACGCCCTCGCCGAAGCGATCGGCCTGCGCGTGACCGGCCCCCTCGAACCCAACGCGGACGGCGTCACCGGCATCGGCCGCCTCGGCGAGCTGCCCGAGCCCGAGCCGTTCGCGCGGTTCGTCCAGCGGGTCGCCGACGCGCTGCCCGCGACCGTGCCCGGCGTACTCGGTGCCGGGGACGCCGACCGCCCGATCCGCACCGTCGCCGTCTCCGGCGGCGCCGGGGACTCCTACCTCGAGCAGGCCACCGCGGCCGGCGTCGACGCCTTCGTCACCGCCGACCTGCGGCATCACCCCGCCGGCGAGCACCTGGCGAACCCGGGCGCCGTGCCCGCGCTGGTCGGGCTGACCCACTGGGCCAGCGAATGGCCGTGGTGCGGGCAAGCCTCGGCGGTCGTGGCCGACGCCTTTGCGGGTAACGTCGACGTTCACGTCTCCACGCGGTGCACCGACCCGTGGAACGTCCGCGCCGAGCGCACATCGATTTAGAGGAGCACCGTGAAGGCCGAACCCGCCGTGCAGCGCCAGTTGCTCGAGCTCGCCAAGGTGGACGCCGAGCTCTCGCGCACCGCGCACCGCCGCCGCACCCTGCCCGAGCTGGCCGAGATCGACGCGGGGGAGAAGACCGCCCGCGAGCGCCGCGACGCGCTCGTGTCCGTGGAGACCGCCGCCTCCGACCTCGACCGCGAGATCGCCCGGCAGGAGAAGGAGATCGAGTCGGTGCGCGCCCGCGAGGACCGCGACCGCAAGCTCCTGGCGGGCGGCTCGGTCAACGCGAAGCAGATGACCGACATCGAGCACGAGCTGCAGACCCTGCAGCGCCGCCAGAGCGCGCTCGAGGACGACCTGCTGGAGCTGATGGAGCAGCGCGAGGCACTCGGCCTGGACGCGCAGCGCACCGGCGCCGAGGTCGACAAGGCCGAGGCCGAGGTCGCCGCCGCCGTCGCCCGCCGCGACGAGGCGTTCAAGGACCTCGACACCACCCGCGCGCGCCGCGACGAAGACCGCGCGAAGCTGCTGCCGCGCTTCCCGGAGCCGCTGCTCAAGCTGTACGAGCGCGTCCGCGAGCACAAGGGCATCGGCGCCGCGCTGCTGCGGGCCCGCCGCTGTGGCGCGTGCCAGCTGGAAATGGACCGCAACACGATCGCCGAGATCAAGGCGGCGCCGGAGGACGACGTCATCCAGTGCGAGAACTGCGGTGCGGTGCTGGTCCGGACCATGGAGTCGGGTCTGTGACCTCGCACGTCGTCATCGAGGCCGACGGCGGCTCGCGGGGCAACCCCGGCCCGGCCGGCTACGGCGCCGTCGTCAAGGACAGCGACGGCGAGGTCCTCGCCGAGCGCAAGGAAAGCCTCGGCGTCGTCACGAACAACGTCGCCGAGTACAACGGGCTCATCGCCGGGCTGACCGCCGCGGCCGAGCTCGGAGCGTCCACTGTGGACGTCCGGATGGACTCGAAGCTCGTGGTCGAGCAGATGTCCGGGCGCTGGAAGATCAAGCACCCGGACATGCAGCCGCTCGCCGAACGCGCCAAGGAACTGGCGGCCGGCTTCTCGCGCGTCAAGTACGAGTGGATCCCGCGGGCGCAGAACTCCCACGCCGACCGGCTCGCCAACGAGGCGATGGACGCGGCTGCCGGCAAGCCGGCCGCGGCGCTGGGACAAGCCGGGACTTCGTCGCGGAGCCCCGAAGGAACGCCGAAGCCGAAGCTGCCGACCCGCAAACCCGACCGCGCGACGGTCGCCTGGACCGGTGCGCAGGGCTCCCCGACCCGGCTGCTCCTGCTGCGCCACGGCCAGACGGAGATGTCGGCGCTGCGCCGCTACTCCGGCCGCGGCGACGTCCCGCTGACCGAGCTGGGCCGCTCCCAGGCCGCCGCGGCGGCGAAGCGGCTGGCCGCGATGGACGGCCTGGTCGTCGACGGCGAGTCCGTTCCGATCATCTCCTCGCCGCTCACGCGCACGAAGCAGACCGCGCAGGCCGTCGCCGACGCGCTCGGCGGCCGCGTCGAGACCCACCCCGGCCTCATCGAGACCGACTTCGGCGACTGGGAGGGCCTGACCTTCGCCGAAGCGGCCGACCGCGACCCCGAGCTGCACGCGTCCTGGCTGGGCGACAGCTCGGTGCCGCCGCCCGGCGGGGAGAGCTTCGACGTCGTCCACCGGCGCGTCCGCAAGGCCCGCGACGAGCTCATCGCCGAGCACGGCGGCAAGACGTTGCTGCTGGTCAGCCACGTGACGCCGATCAAGACGCTGCTCCGGATGGGCCTCGACGCGGGCCCCCAGCTGCTGTTCCGGCTGCACCTCGACCTGGCGTCGCTGTCGATCGTCGAGTTCTACCCGGACGGGAACGCGTCGGTCCGGCTGGTCAACGACACCTCGCACCTGGCCTGACCGGTCAAATGTGGGGTGGATCACGCTCAATGCCGACGCGTGGCCGACCCCGGATGGGGTATTGGCTACAGTGTCTCGACCGCGTCGCCGCGGTGGCGGATCCACAGCTGGGTCCACTTCAGGGGGCGCCAGCTCGCGCGTATCCCACCGGCAGAAGCCTGCGGGCGGAACAGTGACGAGGACATGACGGCTAGCGCACTCACCGAGACCTCCCCGAGCGACGTCCCCGAGGACCCGGCCACCACCACGGCCACCCGCGGCTGGGGCGCGCGCCTGGCGCCGGTGCTGGCCGTGCTCGCCGGCGTCGCGGCGGTCGCCGCCCACGCCACCCGCTACGGCCACTGGATCGTCGACGACGCCGCCATCACCTTCTCCTACGCCCGCAGCTTCGCCGACGGCCTCGGCCCGGTGCTGCAGCCGGGCGCCCCGCCGGTCGAAGGATTCTCCGACCCGACGTGGATGGTGCTGCTCGGCCTCGGCAAGCTCGTCGGCCTCTTCGACCACGGCTCGCTCTTCGGCCTGCCGGACTACGTGCTGTTCCCGAAGGCGCTGGGCCTGCTGTTCACCGGCGGCATCCTGACCGCCTGCTACATCGCGGCGAAGCAGATCTTCACGCGCTTCGCGTGGCTGGCGACGCTGATCGCCGGCCTGACGCTGGCGACGATCCCGTCGTTCGTCATCTGGGTCGTGTCCGGCCTGGAGAACTCGCTGTTCGCGTTCGCCGTCGTCACGCTCGCGGTGACGCTGTTCGTCGCGGTCCGCAACGATCGCCTGCTGACGCCGAAGGTCGCGATCTGGGCGGGTGTCATGGTCGCCTTCGCGGCGCTGACCCGCCCGGAGGGCCTGATCTACGCGGGCGCGTACCCGCTGGCGGCGCTGTTCCTGCTGCGTGGCGGCCTGTTCTGGAAGAGCTTCCGGCTGGCGCTGCTGTCGGTGGCGGCGTTCGCGGTGCCGTTCGGCGCGTACGTCGTCTGGCGGCACGCGGAGTTCGGGCGGCTGCTGGCCAACCCGTCGGTGGCCAAGCAGCAGGGCCTGCCGGGCATCGACGCTCTGAAGCGGCCGTTCGAGCTGGCGGGCTACGCGGGCTGGGCCGGCGTCGTCCTGCTGGCTTTGGTGATCGTGTTCGCGCTGGTCAAGGCGCCGTGGCGGCGGTCGCTGATCGCGCTGCTGGTGCCGCTGGGGCTGGGGATCGTCGCGTACGGCGTGATGGTCGCCGACTGGATGTACCAGCACCGGTTCGCCAGCCCGATCTGGGCGCTGGCCGTCATCGCGGGCACGCTGTCGGCGGGCGAGCTGCTCAAGCACCGGCGGGCGTTGCTGCGGGCCGGGATCGTGGTCGTGCTGGTGGCGGCGTTCGTGCCGTCGGCGGTCGGGTTCGCGGCCTCGGCGGACAAGTTCGCGAAGAACCCGAACATCACGGCGTGCCTGGTGGCCGACCGGTTCGGCCGCGGGTTCAACACGTACGCGGACATCCTGGGCATCCAGAAGGCGTCGCTGCTGCTGCCGGACCTGGGCGGGTCGTCGATGACGAGCCGGCTCGAGCTGGTGGACATGGCGGGCCTGGTCAACAAGCCGATCGCGGACCTGGTCCACGACAACGACCTGGCCGGCCTGCGCAACTACGTGTTCGACACGGTGAAGCCGACGTTCATCCACTCGTGGGGCCCGTGGGCGGCGGGCAACGGCATCGCGCTCGACCCGCGGCTGGACCGGGACTACGTGCTGATCTATTCGTCGCCGATCGAGGGCCTGCGGAACGGCGACTGGGTGCGCCGCGACGCGGTGACGGACCCGGCGAAGCTGAAGGCGGCCCAGGAGTACGCGGCGAAGACGATCCCGGCGGTGGCGGCGGACCGTTTCGGCGGCCCGCTGGACGACTGCGGCGCGACGATGAAGCCGGGCCAGACGATCACGATGCCCAGCTGACGGGTCTCGGGCGAGGGGCCGGCCGGGGTCGGTTTCGCACTCGCTCGTTGCTCGCGCCGACCCGGCCGCGCTGCGCCGGCTGCGCTGGCCGAGCCAGCCAAGCTGGCCGGGCCGGGCTGCGCCGAGCCAAGCTGGCCCGGCCGAGCCGGCCGCGCTGAGCCGAGCCGGCCGCGCTGAACCGAGCCGGCCGCGCTGAGCCGGGCCGGCCGCGCTGCGCCAGGCCGCGCCACAACCACCACCCCGCGGTCCTCGGGGTCGGCCGCCCCCGGTGGCCGTTCCTCGGGCGTCGATTAGCGTGAGCGCGTGAACTTCTGGGCCGGGGCGGGAAGCCTGGCGCTCCTGGCCGCCGTGCTGCTCTTCGCCATCGTCCGCCCGCGCGGGTGGCCCGAAGCCGTCGCCGCCGTGCCCGCCGCGGGCCTCGCCCTCCTGCTCGGACTGGTCCGGCCGGAAGCCGCCGGGCAACGGGCCGTCGAGATCCTCCCCACCCTCGGCTTCCTGGCCGCCATCCTGCTTTTGTCCTTTTTGGCCAGTGTGGACGGCGTCTTCACCTGGCTCGGCAACCGCCTGGCCGAGGCGTGCCACGGCAAGCCCCGCCGCCTGCTCGTCCTCACCTTCGCCGCCGCGGCCGGCGTCACCGCGATCCTCAGCCTGGACGCCACCGTCGTCCTGCTCACCCCCGTCGTCCTCGCCACGGCCACCAGCCTGAAACTCCCGCCCCGCCCGCACGTCTACGCCTGTGCGCACCTGGCCAACTCGGCGTCGACGCTGCTGCCCGTCTCCAACCTGACCAACCTCCTCGCCTTCGCCGCGTCCGGACTGACCTTCGCCGGCTTCACGGCGGTGATGGCGCTGCCGTGGCTGGTCACGATCGCCATCGAACTGCTGGTGTTCCTGCGCTTCTTCGCCACCGACCTGCGGCCGCGCGAGACCGCCGAGCCGAGGCAGCACCTCGAGACACCGACGTTCGCGCTCGTCGTCCTGGCCCTGACGCTCGTCGGCTTCGGGGTCGGCCAGCTCGGGCACGTCGAGCCGGTGTGGATCGCGGCGCTGGCGTCGCTGATCCTGGGCGTCCGGGCGCTGGCGATGGGCAAGATCAAGCCGTGGCAGCTGGTCACCGAGGCGTCGCCGCAGCTGTGCCTGTTCGTGCTCGGGTTGGCGGTCGTCGTGGAGGCCGTTTCGGAGCACGTCCTCGGCGGGCTGCTGCGCGACGTCCTGCCGACGTCGACGGGCCTGCTCGACCTCCTCGTGGCCGCCGGCGTGGCTGCCTTGCTGGCCAACCTGGTCAACAACCTCCCGGCGACGCTGATCCTGCTGTCGGTCCTCGGCCCGCACCCGGCGCCGGGCGTGCTGCTGGCCGTCCTGCTGGGGGTGAACATCGGCCCGAACGCGAGCTACCTGGGCTCACTGGCGACGCTGCTGTGGCGCCGGACGCTCCCGGCCCCGCCGTCGGCCCGCACGTTCCACGCACTGGGCTTCCTGACCACGCCCCTGTGCCTGGCAGCGGCGACGGGTGCGTTGTGGATCAGCCTGGGCCTGGTGACGTGACGGCCGCCATTTTTGTCGGTGGTCGCCGGTAGAGTGGAAAACGGGGGCGCCCCCGCGGGCCTCAGACGCCCAGCGGTTCCGGAGTCGCCGCCCCGCGGGCCAGGTCCTGCTCCTTCGCCCGGATCACCGGCAGCACCTCCTTGCCGAAGTGCTCCACGTCCTCCAGGTAGTGCAGGAACCCGAGCAACAACAGCGAAGCCCCGCGCTTCTTGTACTCGATCGCCCGGTCCGCGATCTGCTCCGGCGTTCCGATCAGTTGCGTCCGGAACCCGTCGTTGTACTGCACCAGGTCCTCGAACCCCGAGTCCGCCCACATGCCCTTCGCGTCCGAAGTGGACTTCCCGGCCTGCGCCACCGCCGAACGGAACCCTTCGACCGCCTCGACGTTGGCCTTCGCCACGATCTCGCGAAGCACAGCGCGAGCCTCGCCCTCGGAAGAACGCGCGATCACGAAGCCGTTGAGTCCAAAGCGGACAGTACGCGAATTCGAAGCCGCGTAACCGCGAACCTCGGCGACCTGCTCGGAGAAACCGTCGAAGTCCTTGCCGTTGCTGAAGTACCAGTCCGACACGCTCCCCGCCAGCTTCCGCGCCGCCGTCGAATTGCCGCCCTGGAAGATCTCCGGGTGCGGAGCCGCCACCGGCTTCGGCTTGATGTCGAAGTCGTGAATCCGGTGCTCCAGCCACGGCTCGCCCAGGCCGGTGAACTCACCCTTGAACCAGCCGCTCACCACGTTCACCGCCGCGCGACCGCCCGAAATCACGTCGGCGCTGGCGATGAACTTCGCCAGCACACCGGGGTGCCACAGTCCAGGGTGGACAGCCGCGATCACCTTGAGCCGCTGCGTCGCCAGCAGCAGTGCCAAGCTGAAGCCGGTCGACTCGTGCTGGTACGAGGCACCGTAGCTGGCCGTGTAGCGCACCTGCGAAAGGGCGTACTCGAACCCGCTGTTCTCGGCCAGGACAGCGAGATCCCGGTTGTACTCGTAACCCCAGTCCGTCCGCTGTTCGATGTCGGACGTGACGAGGCCACCGCTCACGTTCGGGACCCAGTAGGCGAATTTCAACGGCTCTTCGAGGGACATGGCCCGAGTAGAGCAACGCCGCCGGGGACGGTCAACGCGCGTCCACGCGGTGGGAACTCACCCGCCGCGCTGCGATTTCGCCAGTGCGCCACCGAGTTCCGCGCGCCCGGGGATGCCTAGCTTGCGGTACGCGCCGGACAGGTGCAGCTCGACCGTCCGCCGCGTGAGGTGCAGCGCTGTCGCGATCTCGCGGTTCGTCAGTCCCTGCGCGGCCATCACGGCGATGCGGTTCTCCTGCCGCGTCAAGCCGTGCTCGTTGTCCTTCGCCGGGGTCAGCGCTCGCCGGGCCGACCGCAGTTCTTCCGCCGCGCGCCGGGCGAGCGGCCGGGCGCCGCAGTGCTCGCTCAGCTCGACGGCCTGCCGCAGCGTCTCGATGGCCTTCTCGGACTGGCCGTGCCGCGCCTGCAGCGTGCCCAGCTCGGTCAGCGCCGTCGCCAGCTGCAACCGGGCCGACGACGAGCGCAGCGTCGTGATCGCCTTCGTCAGCGCGCGCTCGGCTTCGTCGTCCTCGCGGACGAGACCCATCGTCGTCAACGCCGTGCCCAGCGGCCGCGCCGCGCCCCAGCGGGCGGAGGCGTTGATGTCCTCTTCGGCCAGCCGGGCCGCGTCGTCGGCCTGGCCCAGCGCCAGCGCCGCCCGCGCCGCGTGCGCGCGCCACGGCACGAACCCCGGGAACCGCATGCCGTGGTGGGCGAGCCGGCGCCCGCAGCTGAGCAGGTCTTCGAACCCGAAGCGCGTGTACCCGGTCGCGACGCGCAGGCGGCCGCGCGCGTACAGCAGGTAGGTGTGGGTGAACAGGCCCTGGCTCGCCACGAAGTCCATCCGGTCCAGCAGCGACGTCGCCGCCTCGAACCGGCCCAGGTCCACCCAGCACTCGACGAGCTTGGCCGCGCACAGCACGCCGACCGGGCACGTGGTCGTCCCGCCGCGCTCGTCGAAGCGGCGCAGCAGCGACTCGAAGTGGACGCTCGCCCGCTGCAGGTCGCCGCTGGCCTGCAGCGCGATCCCGCGGGCGAGGGTCGGCAGCGCGCCGTGCGGCACGTGCACGTCCCACGGCTCGCGCTCGACGTCGAGGACCCGGCACAGCCGGTCGACGTGCGCGGGCTCGTCGGCGAGCACCGACGTGGCCAGTGTGAAGAAGTAGTGCTGCTCGAAGAGCTCGCCGTCGTCGCCGGTCATCGCGTCCGCGAAGTGCGCGACGGCGTCCTGTGCGGATTCGCCGCTGCGGACGGCGTCGAGTGCGAGCAGCGCCGAGCGGCTGCGCTGCGCCGCCGGGTCGGTCAGCGGCGCCCACTGCTCCTCGAAGTCGCGGAACTCCGGTGGCGGGCCGAGCCGGCTGCCGGCCTCGGCGAGGTAGGTCATGCACAGCAGCGGCCAGACGGCGTCCGGGCCACCGGCGTCGAGCCGCGCGGCGATCTGGCCGGCCGCGCTGATCGCCAGCCGCGCGTCCTGGCCGCCGCAGAGCGACAGCAGCATCGCCGACGCGATGAACGCGGCCGTGTCGCGGTTGCCGATCGTGTCGACGGCCTCCCGCACCCGCTGCGCCGCGGCGGGCGGGTCGACCTGGAACTCCGCGTGCGCCAGCTGCAGCAGCACGGCCACCCGGCGCCCGGACGTCAGCCGCTCCTCCAGCGCCCGCCGCAGGTACCGCGCGCCCAGCTCGGACCGCCCGGAGAACACGGCGTTGCGCGCGCTCAGCCGCAGCACGTCCACGCCCCACGGGATCCGGATCGACGTCGCGTCGAGCAGGTGCGCGGCCACCCGCTCGGTGGGCGCGCCGGCCTCCGACAGCAGCTTCGCCGCCCGCGCGTGGTTGACCGCGCGCGTCGTCTTCGGCATGTCCTTGAGGACGGAGTTGCGGACGAACGGGTAGGTCAGCGTGGGCCGGTTGCTGTTGTTCAGCACGTGCAGCCGGACCATGGTGTCGATCGCCTGCAGCGCGTCGAACTCGTCGACGCCGGCGAGCTGGGCCAGCAGGTCGAACCCGGCGTCCTCGCCGAGGATCGCGGCGGCGTGCAGGATCGCCGGGGCGTGCGGGAACTCGTCCATCCGCGTGTGCAGCACCTGGCCGATCAGCGACGAGCCGAGCTCGTGCGGCTCGGCCCCGGGCAGCAGCCGCGGCCGCAGCGCCTGCAGCAGGTACGGGTTGCCGCCGGTCGCCTCGCGGCACGCGGTCGCGAGCTCGCCCTGGGCGAGGCCGAGGATCTCCGCCGCACCCGCGTCGCCGAGGCCGTTGAGGGTGATCGTCGCGGGCGTGCAGCCCGCCATCTCCAGCAGCGCGACCTCGCGGTGCGGCGGGTGGCCGATCAAGGACGTGAGTATGATCAACACCGGCAGGTCGAGCACGCGGTGCCGGATGTAGGCGAGGCAGCGCATCGACCAGGCGTCGGCGAGGTGCACGTTGTCGATGCCGAGGAACAGCGGACCCCGCTCGGTCGCGTCGCGGACGATCCGGAAGAAGCGGTCCAGTGCTTCGCCCTCGCCGGCCGGGCCGCACTCGGCGGGGAGCCGCGCCGAGCCGGGGTCCAGCGCGTCGGCCAGCTGGCGGGCGACCCCGCCGGGCAGGTGGCTCTCCAACCGCGACCCGGTGGCGACCGCGACGGTGAAGCCGGCGTCCGCGGCCAGCGCGGCGGTGGTGTGCAGCGTGGCGCTCTTGCCCATGCCGAACTCGCCGACCAGCACCGCGCTCGCGGCCGTCCCGCCGAGCGCGACGGGGAACAGGCTGGTCAGGCGGCCGATCTCGGGCTCGCGGCCGGGGAGCCGCGGGGCGGGGCGCTTCGGTACCGAAGCCCCGCTGACGGGGTGCTCGGGATTTACTTCGGTATCCACCGTAAGGACTTTCATGTTGGGTTGGGGCAGACTACTGGAAGCCGGCTGACCACGGGAGATCCCGCAGGTCATGGCCGGTACCGGCCACGACCTGAGCAGGGGAGACGATGGACGCAGCGGATGCGAACCAGGTCCTCGCGGTGGCCGGCCGGGCAGCGCGGACGGCCGTGACGGCCACGCCCAGCGCGAGCAGCACGAGCGCTCCGGTGGCCATCCCCCGCCGGTGCGACGACGAGCACGGCTTCCGGCGCCGGGCCGCGCCATCGCTCGGCGCCGGGTAGCCGGGGCCGGGCTGCCGGACGGTGCCGGCGAAGGAGCCATCGGAGGCCGGGGAACCGGAACCGCCGGAGTCCGGAGCCTCGCCGGAGGCCGGGAGACCGCCGGCCGGAGGTCCGCCTCGCGGCAGGTACCCCAGCCGGGCCGCCGCCTCGAGGGCCTCGGACACGGGGTGGAACCCCTCGAGGAGCTCGCGGCAGCGGGCACACCCGCGCAGGTGGGTTTCGAACTCTTCCGCGTCGTCGAGGACGCCCAGTTCGTAGGCCGCCGCCTCCCGGTGCTTCCCCTTCATCGGGCCGCCACTTCCCCGAGTGCTTTCCGCAATTGCCGCATCGCCGTGTACAACCGCGATTTGACGGTTCCCTCGGGAATTCCCAGAATTGTCGCCGCCTGCCGGACCGTGTTTCCGGCGAGGTAGGTCTCGACGATGACGGCCTGATATTTCTCATCCAGTTCCGACAATGCATGACTAATCGTTAGTGCGGCTAACGAACTGTCCGCGCGGTCGGTGGACTCGGCGTTTTCCGGGATCTCCAGAGCGACCTCCTGCGGGCGGACCCGGCGATTTCGCCAGCCGTCGATGACGATCCGGCGCGCCACCGTGAGCAGCCAGCCGCGCAGCATTCCGGGCTCGCGTTCGAGCGTGCCGGAGTGCTGCCACGCGCGGATCATGGTCTCCTGCACGACGTCCTCGGCCCACTGCCGGTCGTGGTTCGTCAGGGCCAGTACCTGCGCAAACAGGGTCGCGCGGAAGTCCTTGTAGAGCAACGGGACGAGGTCGTCACCCTCGTCGGGACGCGCTCGCACCGCGGTCGCGGACGAGGCGAGTCCGACGTGGCCGTGACTTTCTCTGCCCGGTGCTTCCATAAAGCTCGCAACCTCACCTGACTGGCGGACCGTGGGGCCTTCGGAGCGTAGCGCACAAACACTTAATAGGCCATATGCATTAGTTTTCGTGGCCCATTAGCCGGGTGTCAACTGCGGTGGTTCATTTTCTGTCTTGTGACGCACGTCACAGTCACTAAAAGGTGACGGCGAGAACCGGGTGTCGCCTTTTCTCCGTAACCCCCAGTGAGGACTACTTCGCGAAGGGACAACGGATGCCGTTCCGATTCGTGGCTTTGTTCACCGCCACGACCGCGCTCGTGCTCGGCTGCGTTCTCCCCGCTTCCGCCGGCGAGCTGCAGCAGACCGACCGCACCCTGCTGACGCGCCTGAAGCAGCACACGCTGTGGGCGACGCCGGCGAGCCGGCAGGCCGCCGAGCGCGCCACCAACCGGCGCGTGCGCGCGGTCGCCGTCCGCATCGCCGACGACCAGGCACGTCTCGGCGTCGCCCTGCGCGCGGTCGCCGACCGGCTCGCGTTGACCCTCCCCGGCGAGCCGACCGAGCAGGAACGCGCCTGGGCCGGCGAGCTCGCGGCGGACTCCGGCGACGCGTTCGACCACGACTACGTCAACCGCCTCCGCGCCGAGTACGGCTCGCTCTTCTCCCTCGCCTCCGCCGTCCGCGCCGGCACCCGCGACGACGACGTCCGCGCGTTCGCCCAGACCGCCGTCGACACCTCGCTCGGCCACCTGACGCTGCTGGAAAGCACTGGGCTCGCCGAAACCACGTCCCTGCTCGTCTCCGCCACCGAGGAAGACACCCTCGGCGGCGGGGACCTCGCTCTCGGGGCCGGCTTCGTGGCCGTCGCCGCCGTCGCCACGTTCGGCCTGCTCCGCCTGCTCGGAACCCCCGGCAGGACCCCGCCGCGCACCCGGAGGTAAGCCCGTCCATGTCCCCGTCCGCCGCGCTGCTCCCGGTGTCACCGCACGACACCGGGATCGCCGAGGCCGCCGCGCTGTCCGGCCGCCTCACCTACCTCTGCATGTGCCTCACGCTGTGCTGGGGCGTCCTCGCCGCCGCCGGCTGGGTCCGCCGGTTCACCGGCCGGGACGCGCTGCGCACCGGCCACGTCGTGCTTGCCGCGTTCACCCTGGCCACCGGCACCCTGCACGGGCTGACGTTCCTCTTCCTCGAGGACGACCCGTTCGGCGTCGCCGACCTGCTGCTGCCCTTCTACGACGGCACCCCGCGGCACGCGCTCGGCATCGTGGGCCTCGAGCTCGTCGTCGCCGTGTCGGTCACCGCGGGCCTGCGCCGCGCCCGCGAAGGCCGGTGGCTGCGCTTCCACCAGGCCGGCTACCTCGCCATCGGGCTGCTCGCGGTGCACGCGTGGCTCGGCGCCGTCTCGAGCGGGCACCTGGCGGTCGTCTGGCTCGCCGGGATCACGCTGCTCGTCCCGCCGGTGCTGCTGTCGGTGCTGCGCGTGCTGCCGGCGGCGGCGCTCGTCCGCGCCGGGCTCGTCGAACCCGAGCCGGAGGTCTCCGCGCTGCGCGTCGACGTCGACGGCCACCGCTGCCACTCCTACGGCGTCTGCCAGTCCGAGGCCCCCGGGGTCTTCCAGCTCGGCCAGGACGGCCGGCTCGAGTACGAGAAACGGCCCGGTGCCGGGGAAACACCCAACGTCCGCGCGGCCGCGCGCGCGTGTCCGATGAGAGCCATCCACGTTTTGGGAGCGACCCGATGAGCGAACGCATCGTCATCGCCGGAGCCGGTCTCGCCGGCCTGCGCGCCGCCGAACGGCTGCGCGAACTCGGGTTCGACGGCGAAGTCGTCGTCCTCGGCGCCGAGCCCGACATCGCCTACCACCGCCCGGCGCTGTCCAAGAGCCTGCTGACCGGCGCGGTCAGCCGCGCCCAGACGCTGCTCGCCGACCCCCTGGAAGTCGACGCGGAGTGGTACTTCGACAGCCCGGTCACGGCGTTGTCGCCCAACCGGCAGGTCGTGCACCTGCGCGACGAAGAGGTCCGTTACGACGGCCTGATCATCGCGACCGGCGTCGAGCCGCGGCGGATGCCCGGGGCGCCGCACGGCCACCCGCGGGTCGTCGTCGTCCGGACCCTGTCCGACACGACGGCGCTGCAGCGCGCGCTGGCGACGAACTCCACCGGTCCGGTGGCGGTCATCGGCGACGGCTTCATCGGCTGCGAGGTCGCGTCGAGCCTGCGCGAGATGAACCGCGAGGTGGTGCTGATCGGCCGGGCGCGGGCGCTGATGGCCGAAGTCCTCGGCCCCGACATCGGCGACTGGCTCACGGCGCTGCACGCCGCCCGCGGCGTCCGCCTGGAGCTCGGGACGACGATCCGCCGCTGGCGCCCGGGACCGACGTCGGTCGGCCTGGAGTTCGCCGACGGGCGCGCGATCGACGTGGCTTGCGTGGTGGTCGCGGTCGGCAGCGTACCGGCGGTGTCGTGGTTGAGAGGGGCGAAGCTGCCGCTCGACGACGGAGTCGTGTGCGGGCCGACGTGCCACGTGCTGGGCTCGGACACGATCGTCGCGGCGGGCGACGTGGCCCGCTGGCCGAACCTCCGCTACGACGCGACGCCCCGGCGTGACGAGCACTGGCTCAACGCGGTGGAGATGAGCCGCGCGGCGGCCGAGAACCTGCTGGCCGGGCCGGCGGGGTCGCCGGCGTACACACCGGTGCCGAGGTACTGGTCCGAGCAGCACGGCGTCCGCATCCAGGTGGCGGGCCGGCCGATGCTGGGGACGGACACGGTGCTGCTGGAGTCCCCGGTGCCGGGCACGCGGCCGATCACGGGGTCCGTGCGCGACGGGCGGTTGATCGGGCTGATCGGGCTCGACAGCCCGGCGGCGGTGCTGCATTGGACGGCGGAGCTGGCGCGGCAACACCCGGCGCCGGTGGTGGTTCCACCGCAGCGGCCCCCGGAGCCGGAGCGGCCTCGGCACCACAGCCGGGCGGTGGCGGGGTACTGAACCGACATGAACGACTCGTTCAGGGCGCCGGACGCGATGAACGAGTCGTTCATGACGTCCGCGGCCGAGCGGGACTCGGGTTGGTTCGGGTCCGCCCGCGCCGACCGGAGGTCGCTGGGCTCACCCGCGCCCTCCCGGCTGCCGGGCCCGCCTCGTCCACCCCTTGCCGACCCGAGTCCGCTGGGCTCATCCGCGCCCGCCGGCGCCCTCGTGGCCGCCGATCCCGCGCCCACCCGCCCCGCCGAGCCGCCCGAGCCCGCGGGCTAGCCGGCCTCGAATGACTCATTCGGGACCACCGAAGACCCGAATGAGTCATTCGAGACGTCCCCGGCCCGCGCCCGGCGGGCCCCGGGCTACGATCTCCTCCGCGGACGAGCTGGCAGGGCGGCCGCGGGCCGGGTGACCGGCCCGAGGAAAGTCCGGACTCCGCAGGGCAGGGTGGTTGCTAACGGCAACCCGGGGTGACCCGCGGGACAGTGCCACAGAAAACAGACCGCCACGGCCCGCGAGGGCCGGGGTAAGGGTGAAACGGTGGTGTAAGAGACCACCAGCGTCCCGGGTGACCGGGACGGCTGGGTAAACCCCACCCGGAGCAAGGCCAAGAGGGAGCGCGAGCTCCTGCGCAGGCGTTCGAGGACGGCCCGTCCGAGCCTGCGGGTAGGCCGCTGGAGCCTGCCGGCGACGGCAGGCCGAGATGGATGGCCGCCGCCCCGCGAGCCGTGAGGCGACCGGGGAACAGGATCCGGCTTACATGCCGGCTCGTCCGCCCCACGCGCCGATGGGGACGTTCGCAGCGACGAACGTCCCCTTCGGCCTGTCCCCGCGCGGTTACCCAGTAGTAGGGTGCGCGCATGGCGGGTGACGAGAAGCGGTTCAAGTCGGCGTTCGACTCACTTCACGCTCTGGCGTACTTCGCGCCCGAGGTGGACCAGGCCCTCACCGGCATCGGGCTGCGGCCCGGCCGGATGCCGTACTTCGCGAGCCGGTCCGCGGCCATGGGCGCCGTCGGGCCCGAGGTCGTCGCCGCCACCTTCTACAACTTCAACCCCGAGGTCGTCGCCCGCGTGATCCCGCGCGCCTGGACCCTCGCGACGCCGGAGCAGGTCCTCACGGCCCGGCTCGAGGGCGTCGACCAGGCCCTGACCCGGCTCCTCGGCGAAGACGAGATCAAGAGCGACCACGTCGTCGAGGCCGCCGAGCTCGCCCGCGAGGCGACCGCCGGGTGCGCCGCCGAAGGCCGTCCCCTCTACGCGGCCCACGCCGGGCTGGACTGGCCCGAGCCGCCGCACCTCGTGCTCTGGCACGCCCTCACGCTGCTGCGCGAGCACCGCGGCGACGGCCACATCGCGGCGCTGCTCCTCAACGGCCTGAGCGGCGTCGAAGCGCTGGTCACGCACGTCGCGACGGGCGCCGGGTTCACCGTCGACTCCGCCAAGCTGACGCGCGGCTGGAGCGACGAGCAGTGGGACGCCGCCCAGCAGCGCCTGCGCGACCGCGGGCTGCTCGACGGCGAAGGTGCGCTGACCGGCGAAGGCGTCGCTGTCCGCGACCGCGTCGAGGCGGCCACCGAGACCGCCGCGCGCGGACCGTGGGACCACCTCGGGGCGGAGAAGCTGGCCCGCCTGGAGGAGCTCGGCCGGGAGCTCACGCGCCGGGTGGTTGCCGCCGGGGCGTTCCCGAAGGGCGTTTTCGCCCAGCGCCGCTCCTGAGTGCGAAGATCACGCTATGTAGTGAAAAGCGTGTGAAGTTTTGAGCGCCGTGTGACGGACAACGCGAGGCCTCAAGATCGACATGGGCGCCCACCGGCCGGAGTGTGGTCACGGAGCGGACTCGCGCGACGGGGCCGTTCGGGTCATGTCACACTGTTCCAGGCCGCACGACGGCCACGGTGCCAGTACCCACAGTGAGCAAATCCCGAGCAATGGGGTGAGTTCGTCAGCACACTGAGAATGATGGGTGCCCGGTCTTTAACCCGAGGGCCCTTGCCGCGATGATGGTGGGCGTGGAGTTTTCGTGCGCCGTGCGCGCCACACCGGTTGACACCCCAGCCGTCACCTACGCAGCGCGCTTTGACCACTACCCCTCGTAGCCTCCATTATGTTCGAAGCACCGCCTGAGCCAGAACCGCGCGGCCCCCACCGCGCACCGGGAGTAACGCGATGATGACCTTGACCACCCTCGACACGCTGGCGGCCGGCGAACTGGGCACGGGAAACGTGCGCCAGTGGCTGCTCGACAACGTCATCCCCCTGGTGCTGCTGGCCGTTGCCCTCCTGCTTCTGTGGCTGGGTGGCGGCAAGGGCGACAACGCCGGTGTCATGCGGCGGCTCGCCGGCGTGGTCATCGCGCTCGCCATCATCGGTCTCGCGGTCAGCGGCGCGGGCGTGAACGTGGGCCAGTGGATCGCCGGCCTGTTCACCGGCTGAGGCGGCGGCGTGCGGATCAGGACTGATGACGAGGTCTACCGGGTCGACGCCGTGTGGCTCGGCCCGCCGAAAGCGACTTTTCCCTGGAGAGCCCGCTACGTCGCGTGGCTCATCGGCATCCCGGCGTTCTTCGTCGTCCTCGGCATCGAACGCTGGGCGGGGTGGAGCTTCGGGTTCTTCTCGACGGCTTGGGCGTTCGTCGCCACCATCGTGATCACGCGGCTGCTCACCGCCAAGATCAGCCACGAGCGCCCGCTGGGCACCGTGGTCACGATGGCCGGGCGCGAGCTCAACACCCCCAGAGAGGTGGCCACGGGCACCGGTGGCGCGGTCAGCGCCAGCCGCGTCCGGGTACGGGCCGAGCGCCCGCTGCCGAAGCACAAACGGAGGCGGCAGTACCAGCACCACGGCGGGCCGCCGGGTGCTGCCTTCACCCAGGGAACACCACGAGCGCGCCGGAGCCGCGGCAACGCGGCTCGGGCCGGGAGGTAGTCGTTGTTCGGTCGCGGCGGTAGCCGAGGAAAACGGGGTCGGGAGACGCACTCGGGCGCATGGCAACCGCCCGAGCAGGTCCGCGCGCCGCGCAACGGTTCGGGCGGCAAGGGCCGTCGCCTGACCGGCGAGCAGGCGATCCCCGCGTATACCCCGTCGATCGCGGTGCGAAGCATCGACGGGCACCTGGTCCGCACCGGTGTCGAGGTCTACGCCTGGTACCGGCTCGCGCCGCAGCGCTGGTCGTTCCGGTCGGACTCGCAGCGGCGCGACCTCGTCGCGGCCATCGCCGGCCAGTACTCCGAGCTGCAGGGCCGCTGGCTGCACCTGCGCGTGACGAACCGGCCGTACCCGATCCGGATGTGGGCCGAGGCGCACGTCTACAACGCCCACGGCCGCCCCGGCGACGTCCCGGGCGCGCTGTCGTTCGACGACTACCTGATCGGCGAGCAGCAGCAGCTGATGGGCCGCTCGATGGCCGAAAAAGAGGTCTACCTGGGCGTCCAGGTGCAGACCCGGCGGATGGTCGACCGCGCGGTCGAGCGGGCCGCGCCGGTGCTGCGCAAGATCCTGCCCGAGGCCGTCGACGCCGAGCTGACCGCGCTGGACTCCGAGGTCGAGCACCTCGACCAGGTCATCGGCAGCGCCGGGCTGGAAGGCCGGCCGGTGCACGCCGAGGAGATGTCCTGGCTGATGCACCGCTCGTGCTCGCTCGGCCTGCCCGCGCCGCGGAACATGCCCGCGGTGCCCGGCGCGGCCTGGGAGCCGGAGGACCTGGCCAGCTTCACCGACGCCGCCGACTACTACGCCGACCCGTACGCGCCGACGGTCACCGTCCGCGGCCGCACCGGCTCCAACGCGGGTGTCTCGCGGCACCTGGCGATCCTCACCGTCGGGCAGATGCACGGCCTGCAGATCCCCGAGGTCGACGACCCGTGGATCCAGCACGCCGACCGGCTGCCCGCCGCGGTCGAGGTGTCCGCGCGCATCTACGTCCGGCGCCCCGAGGAGGTGGCCGGTGAGCTGCAGCGGCAGATGAACAAGGTGCGCTCGCAGGTCAAGCACTACACCGACGAACACGAGCTGGAACCACCGCAGTCGCTGTCGCGGCAGGCCGGGCGGGTGCTGGAGATCGACGACGAGATGACGTCGGGCTTCACCGCGCTGGCCACCCGCGTCCGGTCGTGGTGGCGGCTGGCGGTGTCCGGCCCGACCGAGCGCGACGCGCTGCGCCTGGCCCAGCAGCTGCTCGACCTCTACAAGCCGAAGATCGCGATCGAGCACCCCGAAGCCCAGTACGCGATGGCCCGGGAGTTCATCCCGGGCGAGCCGCTGGCCTCGGCGGCGTACATGCGCCGCGGGTCGGTGGTGTGGGCGTCCTCGGCGGTCCCGACGGCGACGGCTGAGGTCGGCGACCGCCGCGGCATCCTGCTCGGCGAGACGTGCACGGCCACGCGGCGCCCGGTCGCCTGGGACCCGTGGATGGCCCAGGAGATCCGCGACGGCTCCGGCCTGACGGCCATGGTGGCGGGCCTGGGTGGTGGTAAGTCGTTCCTCGGCGGCGGCATCGTCTACAAGACGCTGCGCGCGGGGGCGAACTGGACGATCCTCGACCCGTCCGGCCCGCTGTCGCGGCTGTGCGACCTGCCGGAGCTGCGCCCGTACGCGCGGCCGATCAACCTGCTCAACGCGCAGCCGGGGATCCTGAACCCGTACCGGGTGGTCGCCGAGCCGCTGATCGAGCACTTCATGGACGAGGACGACCCGGAGCGCTCGTGGCGCCGCGAGAAAGCCCTCGCGGGCGCGACGCGACGGCGTCTGGTGCTGGACGTCCTGCAGGGTGTCCTGCCGTACGAGGTGTCCCGGATGGCGCAGACGCGGATCGTGCTGCTGCGCGCGGTCCGCACCGTCGGCGGCCGGTTCGACGCCGACCCCGGCCAGGTGATCGACGCACTCCGGCGGGATTCGTCGGAGCACCACGAGCACGCGGGCGTCGTCGCGGACTTCCTCGACGAGATGCGCGAGCGGATGGCGCTGCTGATCCCGGAGTCGGACGCGGACCCGTACGCGGAGACCCGCGACGACCGGCTGACGGTCCTGACGATGGCCGGCCTGACCCTGCCGAAGGACGGCGTCCCCCGCGAGTACTGGACGGACGCGGAGTCCCTCGGCGTCGAGATGCTGAACCTCGCGGCGTGGCTGACCCAGCGGTCGGTGTACGAGAAGCCGAAGGAGATGCGCAAGGGCGTCTGGATCGACGAGGCGTTCTTCCTCTCCGAGGTCCCGACCGGGCGCGTGCTGATGAACCGCTTCGCGCGTGACTCGCGAAAGTGGAACGTCCGGGTGCTCCTGTCCTCGCAGATCCCGGCGGACTTCTTGAAGATCCAAGGTTTCGTGGCCCTGCTGGACTCGGTGTTCGTGGGCCGTCTCGACGACGACGACGCCCAGGCGGACGCGTTGCGGCTGCTGAAGGTCCCGGTCGGCGTGGGCTACGAGCAGGTCGTGGCGGCGCTGGGCCGTCGTCCGGGCGCGCAGCGAAGCGGGTTGGAGCGGGACGTGGAGCCCCGCCAGTTCATCTTCGGCGACGGCGCGGGCGGCGTGGAGCGCATCCGCGTCGACTTCTCCGGCCCGCACCTGGACCACCTGCGGGCGGTCATGGACACGACACCGGGTTCCAAGGACGCGGCGCCCTCGCGCCGGCCGGGGAACGAGCTGGCGTTGCCGGCGGAGGAGAAGAAGCCGTACGTCGCTTCACCGCCGGAAGAGGACATCGAGCTGGAGCAGGACTTCGAGCTGGCGGCGGAACTGGAGGTCGGCCTGGCCGACGAGAACCTCCTGGGCGCGCCGGACCCGTTGGCGTCCGAGACGGGCGAGGTGGAAGGCGGAGTGTCCCCGAACGGCAACGGCGGGCAGCAGCACGCCCGCACGGGCGGAAAGGGCGGCACCGGCCGGGACGCCGCATGAACGCCGCCCGGACCCGAAGTAGCCGCACCGCCCCCGGCTGCGAGGGGCGGGCCTGCCGTTCCTCCCGGACGGCCGTACCCACGCGGGAGACCGCGGAGGGTGCCGCATGAACACCTTGCTGACGTTGGCGGTGCTGCTGACGCTGGCCGCCGCATGGCACGCGCTGAAGCGCCGGATCAAGGAAGGCCCGAAGGCGCGCCGCGTCCCGAGCCGCAAGGCGACGATGTTCGCCGTCATGCTGGTGCTCGGCCTGCAGGCCATCGCCACGGCCCCGGCGGCCAGCGCGGCGGCGTGCGGCGAGGCGCCCAACCCGGAGCGGCCGGGCGCGGGCATGGTCGGCGCGATCGACCCGCCGGAGGGCCACGGCGAACCGAACAGCGCCTACATCGACTACAGCTACGCGGGCATGGTCTGGAACACCTTCGAGACCAACTGCTCGGGCCTGAACCTCACCCCGGCCGGGTCCACTTTGGACACCTGGGGTGGCAACCAGCTGTTCAACCTGGGCAAGAACATCGTCGGCGCCACCAACTCGCTGCACTACACGGTGCTCGAAGGCGGCTTGCTGAACCCGATCTACGCCGCGGTCAAGTCGGGCGCCGAGAAGGTCTACAACAACATCTACGCCCAGTTGTTCGGCCTGGTTGCGCTGATCCTGTCGATCATGCTGTTCCGCAACATCTGGCGCGGTGACCTCGCCGCGGTCAGCAAACGGGCGCTCTACGCACTGGCCGGGGTGTGGCTCGCGGCGTCGTCACTGGCGATGCTGCGCTACTTCGATCCGATCGACAAAGCGATCGTCCAGACCACCACGAACATCCAGGCGGGCTTCGTCGACGACAGCGGTGACCGCATCATCCGCGACATCCTGCCCACGCAGCTCCACACGCAGATCGTCTACAACAACTGGCTGCGCGGGGAGTTCGGCACGCCCACGGCACCGCAGGCGGAGCAGTACGGCAAACCGCTGCTCGACGCGCAAGCGTTCACCCGCAACCAGCTGGTGAACGGCGACGACGCCAACCAGTCGGTCATCGACGGCAAGAAGAACGCCTACAAGGACATCTCCACCAAACTCGGCCCCGCCACCGGCTACTTCACCGGCGAAGCGGGCGGCCGCACGGGCGCGGGCTTCCTCTCCCTCGGCCAAGCCCTCGTCTACTCCCTCTTCCAGCTCCTGGCCAAGGCGAGCGTCCTCCTCGCCCAGGTCCTCATCCGCCTCTTCGCCCTCACCGCCCCCCTGATCGGGCTCGTCGCCCTGCTGCACCCGGAAATCCTCCGCCGCGTCCTCAAGGTCGCCGGCGGGGTCGCCTTCAACCTCGTCGTGCTCTCCGTTCTCGCCGGTGTGCACGCCCTGCTCCTGCAAGCCATCTTCGACGCCGGGAACTCGCTCAACATGCTCACGCAGATGGTCCTCGCCGGGCTCATCACCGTGCTGCTGTTCATGGTCGGGCGCCCCGTGCGCCGCTTGTGGCAGATGGTCGAGATGTCGGTCAGCATGGTCGGCGCCGCCGTGCCGTCGCCCGGCGGCGGGATCTTCTCGCGGTTCCGGCGCCACAAGAACGGCCCGACACCGCAGGACGAGTTCTGGCAGAACGTGCGCGACACCGACGACGTCGTCGACGGCGAACAGCGCGGTCCGCTCGGCGCCACCGCGGGTGGGGGCCGGTTCCGGCCCGAGGCCACGATCTTCGCCAACGCCCAGCGCCTCGACAACGCTTCCGGTGCGGCCCGCCCGGCCGCGGCCTGGTCGGGCGCGTGGCCGGGAGCCGTCGGCGGCGGGGGTTCCGCGGGCGCGCTGCCCGCGGGCGGCCGGCCCGGTGCCCCGGTGTTCGGCCAGTACAACCCCGCCAACGGCGACCCCGGCGACTACGTCGTCGTCGGCGCCGGCGGGCGGCCGACCACGCGGCAGGAAAGCCGGCGCGTCGACACCTCGCCGGTCGCCGACCGGCGCTGGAACGACGAGCCCGAGCCCGTCGTCGTCCCGTCCGACCTGCGCACGCCCGAATCCGGCTTCAGCGACTACACGCCGCAGGACGTGCCGCGGACGCCGGGCGTGCGGGCGCAACCCCGGCGCGTCGACCCCGAAGTCGTCGCCGGCAAGCCGGTTTTCGTGTTGTACCGGCCGTCGCGCGGCATCGAGGTCCGCGAAGAGCCGCGGGACACCGACCAAGTCATGGGGCGGTGACCGATGCCGATCCGCACCAACCGCGGCCGCGCCGCGGTCTACCGCCGCCTGTGGGGCTGGCCGCTGCGCTCGCCCCGCCACCTGATGGGGACGCTGGTCATCCTGGCGATCCTGGTCACCGCGCTCGGCATCGTGCTGCCGAAGGTCGTCGGCAAGCCGCAGGCCAAGGCGGCACCCACCACCGGGACGACGACGTCCGTCACCGCGACCCCGCCGGGCGTCGCGGCGCCGGTCCCGACGTCGAACCTGCCGACGCGGCTGTCCGCGCCGCTGGCCACCCCGACCACCGCAGCGCCGAACGGCGACGCCGTCCGCGTCGCCAAGGAGTGGGCCGCGGCGTGGGTCAACCACCCCGCCGGCATCACCTCCGAGCAGTGGCTCGCGCAGCTGAAGCCGTTCACGACCGAGGAGTACCTGCCGGTGATGGCGTCGGTCGACCCGGCGAACATCCCGGCCACCAAGGTCACCGGTGAGCCGGTCGTCGGGACGTCGTACACGAGCTCGGTGCAGCTGACCATCCCGACGGACGGGCCGAAGCTCGCCATCACGGTCGTGAACACCAACGCGGGCTGGCGCGTCGCCGACTACGACCAGGCGAGCTGAGCGTGCGGCGGCTGGGGTTGTGGCTGGGGCTGGTCGTGTTCGTCGCGATCGGCGCCCTGATCGTCACAGCCGTCGCCGCCAAGGTCGTCATCGACAACCAGCAGGCGCAGGCCCGGGGCGTGTCGCTGATGAGCTGCGACGCCTCGGTCGGGCCGACCCAGCCCGGCGAGGGCGAGCGCGGCACGGTCGACGCGTCGAAGCTCGACGACGAGCAGAAGGGGATCGTCGCGCTGATCGTCTCGATCGGCAAGCAGCGGACACTGGCGCCGCGCGCGTGGCAGGTCGCGATCCAGGCCGGGATGACCGAGTCCGGGCTCCACAACCTCACCTACGGCGACCGCGACTCCCTCGGCATCTTCCAGATGCGCCCGACGATGGGCTGGGGCACGGTGGCGCAGGTCACCGACCCGACGTACGAGGTCAACAAGTTCTACGACGTGCTGCTCGGGGTGCCGGACTGGGAGAACAAGCGCCCGGGCGACGCCGCGCAGGCCGTCGAGCGCTCGGGTTTCCCGGACCGGTACCACAAGTGGGAGCCGATGGCGGCGACGCTGGTGGAGAACGTCGGCCAGGTCGTCGACGTCGTCGCGTGCGGCACCGGCCTCGGCCAGCTGCTGCCGCCGAGCCAGGCCGCCGGCAAGGCGATCAGCTTCGCGCTGGGCGAACAGGGCAAGCCGTACGTGTGGGGCGCGACGGGCCCGAATTCGTACGACTGCTCGGGCCTGATGCTGCGCGCGTACGAGTCGGCCGGGATCATCCTGCCCCGGGTGTCCCGCGACCAGTACCACGCGGGCGCGTTGCTGCCGGTGCGCGAGGCGCAGCCCGGTGACCTCATCTTCCTGGCCAACGACCCGTCGAACCCGGACACGATCCACCACGTGATGATGTTCCTGGGCGACGGCAAGGTCGTCGAGGCCCAGCAGACGGGCGTGCCGGTGCACACGCGCGCGTTCTCGTTCGACGAGGCCGAAGTCGTACCGCAGGCGGTCCGGCCCGGCGTTTAGCATGGGTCGAGAGCCCTTGACCCGAACGGGGCCGGCCGATTCACCCGACGTCGCGGCCGCTTCCACGAGCAGGTGACCGCGTACTGGCAGAGGATGAGCACGTGGGACGCAAATTCGGCAAACGAGGCAAGCCCGGCACGGGCTCGCCCCAGGACCCGGCGGCGCTGTTCGGCGCACCCCAGCCGCCGAGGCAGTCGGCGCGCCCCGTGTCGAGCACGCCGCTGGCCGACCAGCTGGCCCAGGGCTACCCGGGCGTGGACCCGGGGTACGTGGTGTTGCCGAGGTCGTTGGCGGAGGGCATGTCGCTGCCGTGGCAGCACCAGATGGCGGCGCTGCTGGCCCAGTTCCACGCGGAGCATGCGTCGCTGGCGTGGCCGATCTATCGGGTGGTGCCGTCTCGGTACGAGCGGCTGGCGGACCTGGACGAGGAGCAGCTGGCCGAGGCGGGCTACCTGGTCGAGATGGACGCCGACGGCGAGATGGTCTACCGCGAGCGCAGCGGGCGGAAGGTGGAGGACCCGGAGAACACGTCGGTGTTGGTGTCATCGCTGGACCCGATCCCGCGCCCGGCGGCGCGTCCGGCACCCCCGACGGGGGCACCGTCCGGGCAGGTACCAGCCCCGATGAACATCGGGCCGGCACCGGTGTGGCGGACGGTCCCGCACCCACCCCCGGCGCAGTCGGTACCGGGGACACCGGAGCAGTTCCCGGCTGCTCCGGGTTCCGGCTGGTCCGGTTCGCAGTCGGGGCCGAGGGCACCTCGCCATGCGGCGCCGGAAGCTGGGTCGTTCACTTCACCGGCGGCTTCCGAGGTGGGGCACTCTGGGGTGGCGCAGTCTTTCGTGGCGCCGGTTGCTGGTGAGCAGCCATCCGCTGGGGCGCAGGCCTTCGCCGGGGGGCCGTCGCCGGCCGAGTCCGCGGGGCGGCCGGATTCGTCGGCCACGGACCAGGTGGTTGCCGAGCCGGAATCGCCGACGGCTGGGCGGCCGCCATCGCCCATCGAGCCGGAGCCACTCTGGGCGGCCGCTGACCAGCGGCAAGCGGCCGTGGAGCCGGAATCGCCGACGGCTGGGCGGCCGCAATCGCCTATCGGGCCGGAGGTGCAGCCGCAGTCGGCGGCCATGGGTCAGCCGCAGTCGCCTGCTGAGCCGGAGCCGCTCAAGGCGGCCGCTGACCAGCAGCAAGCAGCCACCGAACCGGAGATGCAGGCACAACGGTCGGTCGAGTCACAGCCGGCGGCTCGGCCGCAGTCGCTTACCGAGCCGGAGCCGCTCTCAACGGCTGCTGACCAGCGGCAACCGGCTGTCGAGCCGGAATCGCCGGCCGCCGCGCAGTCGCAATCGTTCGCCGAGCCGGAGCCGGTTGCCGAGGCGGGGCCGCTCCCGGCCGCTGACCAGCGGCAAGCGGTCGCCGAGCCGGAATCGCCGGCCGCCGCGCAGTCGCAATCGTTCGCCGAGCCGGAGCCGGTTGCCGAGGCGGGGCCGCTCCCGGCCGCTGACCAGCGGCAAGCGGTCGCCGAGCCGGAATCGCCGGCCGCCGCGCAGTCGCAATCGTTCGCCGAGCCGGAGCCGGTTGCCGAGGCGGGGCCGCTCCCGGCCGCTGACCAGCGGCAAGCGGCTGTCGAGCCGGAATCGCCGGCCGCCGCGCAGTCGCAATCGGCCATCGAGCCGGAGCCGGCTGCCGAGTCGGAGCCGCTCCCGGCCGCTGACCAGCGGCAGCCGGCTATCGAGTCGGAGGTGCAGGCGCCACGGCCGTTGGAGTCGCAATCGTCGGCCGCGGACGTGCGGCAATCGCCTGCCGAGCCGGCGCCGGTTGTCGAGCCGGAGCCGCAATCGGCCGGTGCGGATCAGCGGCAAACGATCGCCGAGTCGCCGGCTCAGCCACGTCCGCCGGTTGAGTCGCAGCCCGGATCGCAGACTGCGGCGCAGCCGCATTCGGCTGCCGAGTCGCGAGCGGAATCGCAGGCCGCGGTTCCGTCGCAGTCGCCTTCCGAGCCGCAGCCTGTCGACCAGCGGCGATCGCTTGCCGAGCCGGAGCCGCAAACAGCGGCGGTGGATCAGCCGCACTCGCCTGTCGAGCCGGAGCCGTCCTCGGCGGCCGCGGCTCACTCGCGGCCGGTCGCCGAGTCGCCGGCTCAGCCACGTCCGCCGGTTGACTCGCAGCCGGAATCGCCGGACGAGTCGGTGGCCCGGTCGGAGCCGCTTGTCGAGCCGGAGCTGCAATCGCCTGCCGATTCGGAGGTGCAGTCGCCGGCCGAGGCGCGGTCGGAACCGGCTGCGGAGCAGCGGCAGTCGGTTGTTGAGCCGGTTGTGCGGCCGGAATCGGTTGTCGAGCCGGAGCCGCAGTTGGCGGACCAGCTGCAACCTCCTGCCGACTCGCGCCCGGAACTGGCTGCGGAGCAGAGGCAGTCGCTTGCTGAGTCGGGGGTGCAGTCGGAGCCGGCTGTTGAATCGGAGCCGCAATCGCCCGCTGCGGATCAGCCGCAAGCTTTAGACCAGCCACAATCGCCCGCCGAGGCGCTGTCTCAGCCCGAATCGCCGGCTGCGGGCGAGCAGCAGTCGCTTGGCGAGTCGCAGGTGCGACCGTCGGCGCCGGTTGAGTCGCTGCCGGAATTGCCCGTGGAGCAGCGGCAGTCGGTGGAGCCGCATTCGCCGGCCGTTGGTTCGTCGGACTTGCCTGTCGGGGCTACGGAGGAGCCGCAGCCGCCGGTTGCGTCGCAGTCGGAAGCGCCCGTGGTGGAGTCGCCAATAGGCGGGCCGTCGGGCTCGGTCGAGCAGTCTCAGGCGCCGGTTCAGCCGCGGCCCGTCGCTGAGCCGTTGGTATGGGCGCAGCCGCCCAATGTGCCGGGGTCGCAATCGCAGCCGGCCGCTGCTGCTCAGCAACCGCCTGTTGGCTCGCCGCATCAGCAGCCTGCTTCGCAGCAGCCTCCCGCTGCGGCTCAACAGCAGCCGGCTGCCGCAAGTCGGCATCTTCCTCCGCACCAGCAACAGCCCGCCAACCCTCAGCCGCCTGTCGGTTCGCAGCAGCCAGGCCCGCAGCAGCCAGGCGCGCAGTCGCCGGCCAGTTCGCAGGAGCCAGGCCTTCAGGAGCCGGGCGCGCAGTCGCCCGCCGGTTCGCAGCAGCCGGGCCCTCGCCAACCCGTCAGCTCGCAGCAGCCAAGCGCGCAGCAGCCAGGCCTCCAGCCGCCGGCCAGTTCGCAGGAGCCGGGCGCGCAGTCGCCTGTCGGTTCGCAGCAGCCAGGTCCTCGCCAACCCGTCAGCTCGCAGCAGCCAAGCCCCCAGCAGTCAAGCCCCCAGCAGCCAGGCCGCAGGCCGCCTGCCAGCCCGCAGCAGCCGGGCCTCCAGCCGCCGGCCAGTTCGCAGGAGCCAGGCCTTCAGGAGCCGGGCGCGCAGTCGCCTGTCGGTTCGCAGCAGCCGGGCCCTCGCCAACCCGTCAGCTCGCAGCAGCCAAGCCCCCAACAGCCAGGCCCCAGGCCGCCTGCCACCTCGCAGCAGCCAGTCCCGCAGCAGCCGAGCCCCCAGCCGCCGTCGGGCTTTCAACCGGCCAACCCCCAGCAACCCCCCACAGCCACCCCTCCGTGGAACAACAAACCCGTCTTCCCGGGCCCCGAATCGACGCCCCAGCCCTTCCCGGCCCGCCACGCCGCCCCTGCGCGCCCGGTCTTCCCCGGTCCCGGCACCATGCCCCCCGCCCCGCCCACCGCGCGGCCCGTCTTCCCCGGCCCCGACACCCCTCTCCCGCAACCCTCCAAAGACCAGCAGGAAACCCCGCCCCGAGGCACCCCCCGCGGGTGGTTCGACGAGTTCACCGACCAGCAGAAAGAACCCGAAGAACCCCCGGACTTCGGCCCCACCGGGCAGCCGACCGAGATCCCCTACCGGTACAAGCGCTGACAACCCGGCCCAGTGGTGCGAACCTGAGTTCATGTCCAAAGACCCGAACCCGGACCAGGGGTGGTACTACAACACCCGCACCAAGCAGGTCGAGCACCTCGAACGCAGCCGCGGCATCGACCTGCTCGGCCCCTACCCCGACGAAGCCACCGCCCGGCGGGCACTCGACATCGCCAAGGAACGGACCCGGCAGGCCGATGCCGCGGACGCTTCCTGGAACGACGACTAGACCGCCAGCCCCGGGCTCACCACGAACTCCGGGTCCACCTGCGCAGCCAGGTCCGCGCCCGCCCAGGCGTTCGCGTTGCGCAGGTGGAACTCCACCGCCTGGCGCTGGTAGCGCGCCCAGTCGCGCTGCTCCGCGTCCACCGTCGCGTGCATCGAACGCAGCGTCGAAAGGTTGCGCGGCTCGAGCTCGGTGATCGGCCGGGCCGAGCCGCGCTCCGCCGCGCGTACGTGCCCTGAAGCCGACAGCCACCCCAGGAGCGCCGATCCCACCTGGTCCTGCAGGAACTCGATGTCGTCGGCGTCGGTCACCTTGTTGCCGACCACCACCAGCCGCACGCCGTAGTCGCGCGCGTAGTCCGCGTACTGGCGGTACACGCCCACGCTGCGGACCGTCGGCTCGCACACCAGGAACGTCACGTCGAACCGCGTGAACAGCCCCGACGCGAACGCGTCCGCCCCCGCGGTCATGTCCATCACGACGTACTCGCCCTCGACGTCCACCAGGTGGTTGAGCAGCAGCTCGGCCGCGCCCACCTTCGAGTGGTAGCACTTGACACCCAGGTCGTCCTCGTCGAACTGCCCGGTGACGCCCAGCCGGACGCCGCCCAGCTGCCGGAAGCACGCGTCGAACACGGGGCTGTCCTCGAACGGCCGGACCAGCCGCGACCCGCGGCCCGGCGGCGTCGTCTTGATCATCGACGCCGCGTCCGGGATCCGCGGGTTGTCGCCGCGCAGGTAGTCCTTGATCAGCGCCATGTTGTCGCCGAGCGTCGGCCAGGCCAGCGCTTCCTCCTCGGTCGCGCCGAGCGCCACCGCGAGGTGCTGGTTGATGTCGGCGTCGATGGCCAGCACCGGACGGCCGGCGTCGGCGAGGTACGCGACGAACAGCGACGACAACGTGGTCTTGCCGCTGCCGCCCTTGCCGACGAACGCGATCTTCACGAGGAGCCCCTCCCGAAAATGAGAATGAAGACGGTTTTCATTATTGACAGTCAACGTACACCCGACCGGCCCGCGCCCGATCGGGCGATCATCGGCCCCTTCCGGGGTTAGGGTTGGGGGGTGCCTCCCCTGGTGATCAGGACACACTCGGCGGGCGGGGACTTCGGTCCGCTGCGCGCCGAGTTTTCGCTGCCGGAGTCGTTCGGGCCCGACGTGCTGGCCGAGGCGGAGGCGGCGGTCCTCGATCCGCTGGCCGAGCGCCGCGAAGACGCGACCGACCTGCCGTTCGTCACCATCGACCCGCCCGGCGCCAAGGACCTCGACCAGGCGATGGTCGTCGAGAAGACCGCGCACGGCTTTCGCGTGCACTACGCGATCGCCGACCTCGCCTCGTTCGTCCCGCCCGGCGGCGCGCTCGACCGCGAGTCGCGGCTGCGCGGCCAGACGCTGTACCTGCCCGACGGGAACGTCCCGCTGCACCCGCCGGTCCTGTCCGAAGGCGCCGCGAGCCTGCTGCCCGGCGAGATCCGGCCCGCGGTGCTCTGGACCATCGAGACCGACGAAGCCGGCGAGCCGACGGCCACCCGGGTGCGCCGCGCACTGGTCCGGTCCACCGAGCAGTTCGACTACGAGACCGTCCAGGCCGCGCTCGACGCCGGGAACCCGCACCCGTCGGTGGCCGCGTTGCCCGAGCTGGGCCGGCGGCGGCGCGAGCTGGCCGTCCGGCGCGGCGCCGTCGAGCTGCAGCTGCCGGAGCAGGAGATCAGCGGCGACCCGGACGGCGGCTGGGTCCTCGCGCGCCGGCCGCGCACCGTCGTCGACGCGTGGAACGCCGAAATCTCGCTGCTCACCGGGATGGCCGCGGCGAAGATCATGATCGACGCGCGGATCGGCGTCCTGCGCACGCTGCCCGACCCGGAACCCGAGGCCGTCGACTGGCTGCGCCGCTCCGCCGAGGCGCTGGGCATCGCGTGGGCGCCGGAGGCGACCGTCTCGGAGTTCCTGTCCCGGTTGGACCCGGGCCAGCCGGCGTCGATGGCGCTCTACGCGGACACGACGCGGTTGTTGCGCGGCGCGGGCTACACGGCGTTCGACGGCGAACTGCCCGCGTTGACGACGCACGCGGGCATCGGCGGCGCGTACGCGCACGTGACGGCGCCGATCCGGCGGCTGGTCGACCGGTTCGCGACGGAGATCTGCCTGGCCGTGTCGGCCGGGCGCGACGTGCCGGCGTGGGTGCGGGCGGCGCTCGCGGACGTCCCGGACCGCATGACGGCGTCGGACACGCTGGCCGCGAAGGTCGAGCGCGCGTGCATCGACCAGGTCGAGGCGTGGGTGCTGGCCGAGCGCATCGGCGGCGAGTTCAGCGCGGTGGTGCTGCGCGCGGACGAGAACAAGGCGGAGATCCTCGTCGAAGACCCGACGGTGATGGCGAAGTGCGCGGGCGAGAAGCTGACCGCGGGGGAGCGGATCGGCGTCCGGCTGACCGCGGTGGACGTCGAGAAGCGGAAGGTGTCGTTCGAACGCGCATGACTCTCGTCGACGATCTCGGGGAGCCGGTGCCGCTGAGTGGCCCGGCTTCTCGTGTGGTCTCGCTCGTGCCGTCGCTGACCGAAGCGGTCGAGCTGAGCGCGCCCGGCCGCCTGGTCGGCGCGACGGACTACTGCACGCACCCGTCCACTTTGGACGTTCCGCGGGTGGGCGGGTCTAAGTACCCGAAGCTCGGCCGGGTCCTGGACCTGGCGCCCGACCTCGTGCTGGCCAACTCGGAGGAGAGCCGCCCGGAGGACGTGGAACGGTTGCGCGCCAACGGGATCCCGGTGTGGGTGATGGCCGCGGCGGCGTCGGTTCCGGCCGCGCTGGGCTCGCTGCGGCGGATCCTGACGCAGGCGTACGAGCTGGACGAGCCGGAGTGGCTGGTGGCGGCGGAGGAGCTCTGGCGCGAGACCCGGCCGGTGCGGTTCCACGCGGTGGTCCCGGTGTGGCGCAAGCCGTGGATCGTCCTGGGCCGCGACACCTTCGGCGGCGACGTCCTGCGCCGCGTGGGCGTGGCGAACGTGTACGCGGGTTCGGACGAGCGGTACCCGCGACCGGCGATCGAGGAGCTGCGGGCGCACTTCACCGCGGACGCGGATCTGCTGGTCCTGCCGGACGAGCCGTACTTGTTCACGGAGGAGGACGGCCCGGACCACTTCCCGGACGCGCGGTACGTCCTGGTCTCGGGCCGCCACCTCACGTGGTACGGACCCTCACTCGTCGAGGCCCACGCGGCTCTTACAGCGTCAATCCCGTCAGAACCGTGACGCGCTCCTCGGTGAAGTCCGCCATCGCCGACGCCGGGCCCTCGCGGCCGACTCCGGAGTCCTTCACCCCGCCGTACGGCATCTGATCGGCTCGGAAGCTCGGGACGTCACCGACCAGCACGCCACCCACCTTCAACGCCGCCGACACCTCGAACGCCGTCGGCAGGTCGCGGGTGAACACGCCCGCCTGCAGCCCGAAGCGCGACGCGTTGATCCGCGCCACCCCGTCGGCCACCGAGGACACCCGGACCAGCGAGACCACCGGCCCGAACACCTCCTCGGCCATCACCGACGCGTCCTCCGGGACGTCCGCCAGCACCGTCGGCTCCACGGTGGCTCCCGAGCGCCCGCCGCCGGTCAGCAAGCGAGCGCCTGCCGAAACCGCGTCGGACACCCAGGATTCCACGCGCTCGGCGGCCGCCGAATTGATCAGCGGGCCGACGTCCACACCCTCGGCCCGCGGGTCGCCGGTGCGTAAGGACGCGACCTGCTCGACGACCTTCGAAGCCACAGCGTCGTACACATCCGAGTGCACGTAGACCCGCTGCACCGAGATGCACGACTGCCCCGCCTGGTACATCGCGAACGTCGCGATCCGCTGCGCCGCGAAGTCGAGATCTGGCCAATCCGGACAGACGAGCACCGCGCCGTTGCCGCCCAGCTCCAGCGCCACGTGCTTGCGCGGCACGCGGTCGCGGATCGCCCAGCCGACCGGGACCGAGCCGGTGAACGACACCACCGGCAGCCTCGGGTCCTCGACCAGCCGCGACGACGTCTCGTTGTCCACCGGCAGGATCGACCACGAGCCGGCCGGGAGGTCCGTCTCGGCCAGGATTTCGCCCAGCAGCAACGCTGTCAGCGGCGTCGCCGGCGCCGGCTTCAGCACGATCGGCGCGCCCACCGCGATCGCCGGCGCCACCTTGTGGGCCACCAGGTTCAGCGGGAAGTTGAACGGCGTGATGCCCAGCACCGGGCCCCGCGGGACGCGCCGGACCAACGCGAGCCGGCCCGTGCCGCCCGGGTCGGTGTCGAGGCGCTGCAGCTCGCCCGAGAACCGGCGGGCCTCCTCGGCGGCCCAGCGGAACGTCGACACCGCGCGCCCGACCTCGCCGCGGGCCCACTTCAGCGGCTTGCCGGACTCGGCCGTGATCAGCTGGGCGATCTCCTCGGACCGCTCACCCAACGCCCGGGACACGTGGTCCAGCGCGCCGGCACGGACGTGCGCGGGCAGCGTCGCGAACTCGTCGGCGACGTCGTGCGCGGCCTGCACCGCGGCCTCGACGTCCGAAGTGGACGGCACGAAGTGCGACCCGGCCGTCGAGCCGTCGAAGGAGTGGCGGACGTCGGCCGAAGAACCGCCGGTCACCGGCTTCCCGGCGACCCAGAAGGGGAAAGTCATGCGCGAGCCTCCGTGCGGACAGCGTGCTCGAGGACCGAGAGGCCCTCGTCGAGCAGGTCGTTGGACAGGGACAGCGGCGGCAGCAGCCGGACGACGTTGCCGTAGGTGCCGCAGGTCAGCACCACCACGCCGGCCCGGTGGCAGGCCGCCGCGACGCGTTTGGTCAGGTCGGCGTCCGGTTCCGAAGAACCGGGCTTCACGAACTCCGCGGCCAGCATCGCGCCGCGCCCGCGGACGTCACCGATCACACCGGTTTCGGTGGCCAGCGCACGCAACCGCGGCAGCACAACGCCTTCGATGCGCTTGGCCGACGCGGCCAGGTCCTCGTTCTTCATGGTCTCGATCGACCCCAAAGCGGCGGCGCACGCGATCGGGTTGCCGCCGTACGTGCCGCCGAGCCCGCCGGGGCCGACAGCATCGAGAAGGGCAGCGCGGCCGGTGACCGCCGACAGCGGGAGGCCGCCCGCGATGCCCTTGGCCGTCGCGATCAGGTCCGGGACCACGTCCTCGTCGGTGGACGCGAACCAGGAACCGGTGCGGCAGAAGCCCGTCTGGACCTCGTCGGCGACGAACACGACGCCGTTTTCGCGGCACCACGCGGAAATCGCGGGCAGGAAGCCGCGCGCGGGCTCGATGAACCCGCCTTCGCCCTGGATCGGCTCCAGGACGACCGCGGCCACCTGGTCGCCGCCGATCTGCTTCTCGATCCGGTCGATCGCCAGCGCGGCCGCTTCGGGGCCGGACAGGCCGTCGCGGTACGGGTACGAGCCCGGCACGCGGTAGACCTCGGGCGCGAACGGGCCGAACCCGTGCTTGTAGGGCACCGACTTCGCGGTCATGCCCATCGTCAGGTTGGTGCGGCCGTGGTAGGCGTGGTCGAACACGACGACGGCCTGGCGTCCGGTCGCCGTGCGCGCGATCTTCACGGCGTTCTCGACGGCTTCGGCGCCGGAGTTGAACAGGACCGACTTCTTCGCGTGGTCGCCCGGCGTCAGCTCGGCCAGCGCCTCGCAGACCTCGACGTACCCCTCGTACGGCGTGACCATGAAACAGGTGTGGGTGAACCAGCACGCCTGCTTGCGGACGCGGTCGACGACCGCCGGCGCCGAGTGCCCGACGTTGGTCACCGCGATGCCGGAGCCGAAGTCGATCAGGACGTTGCCGTCGGCGTCGGTGAGCAGCCCGCCGCTGGCGGAGGTGACGTAGACGGGCAGCACCGAGCTGACCCCGGCGGCGACGGCGTTCGCGCGGCGCTCCTGCAGCTCGCGCGAGGCGGGGCCGGGGATCTCGGTGCGCAGCCTGCGCTGCCGGGGCGCCGGGGCCTGCTGCTCGGCGGTGGTGCTTGCGGTCACGGCGTGCTCCTGCGGACGGTGGGAGGGTCGTCCCCAGGATGAGCGGTTACCGGACGGTCGTCAGCTGGACGTTCTGGCTATTTCGAGGCGTATGATTGGCCGTTGTGGCACTCACCCTGGCCGGACTGGCCGCCGACCGCCCGCTCGGGCTGCGGGTGCTGACGGGCGACGACCTCCTGGATCGCCCGATCGGGTGGGTCCACCCGACGGAGCTGACCGACCCGCAGGCGTTCCTCGAAGGCGGCGAGCTGCTGCTCACGACCGGCCTGGCGCTGGACGAGGAGACGTCGCCGTCCTACGTGCGCCGGCTGGTCGACGCGGGAGTGGCGGGGCTCGGCTTCGGCGTCGGGCTGAGCCACGAGTCCGTGCCGCGCTCGCTCGTGGCGACGGCGGCTGACGTGGGGCTGCCGGTGCTGGAGGTGCCGCGCGAGACGCCGTTCATCGCGATCACCCGCGCGGTTTCTCGGGCGGTGGCGGCCGACGAGTACGCGACGACGGTCCGGATCGGCCGCGCCCAGCAGGAGCTGACCCGCACGGCGGTGGGTCGCAGCGGTCCGTCGGGGGTGCTGCGGAAGCTGGCGAAGCTCGTTGACGGCTGGGTGCTCCTCTTCGACCGGACCACCGTCAGCGAAGCAGCTCCGGCGAGTGCCCGCGCGTACGGTGCTTCGCTGCGCGAAGAGCTGGAGCGGCTTCGCACGGGCACGCGGGTCGTCGTGCTCGACGAGCAGGAAGTCGTGCTGCAGACCCTCGACACGAGCGCGCGCCGGGTGCTCGCCGTCGGCGCGGCTCTGGACACGGCGGGGCGGCACATCGTCAACACGGCGGTGTCGGTGCTTTCCCTGGCGCTGGAACAGGATCGCGCGCAGGCGGCGGCGCGGGAGGCGTTGCGGACCGGGCTGCTGGAACTGCTCATCGGCGGTCAGGCCGAGCTGGCGCTGCGGGTGCTCGCGGCTTCCGGCGCCGAGGCACCGGCCGCGCCGTGGTCGGTGCTGGTCTTCGCGGGCGCGCCCGCCGCGCGGCGCAGGCTGCTCGGCGCGCTGGAGAGCGAGCCGGTGTTCGCCGCGCGGCACGGCTCGGCGGTGGTCGCGCTCGGCGCCGCCGACGCCGTGACGGACGCGGCGCTGCGGATCGGCGGCCTGCACGGGGGAGTGGCCGGCCCGGTGTCCACAACGGACTTCGCGGCCGGGCTGGAGCAGGCGGAACTGGCGTGCCGGGTCGCGGAGGCCGACGGCAAGGTCCTGGTGTCGGCCGCGGAGCACACGGGCCGCGGCCTGCTGTCGTTGATCGAGCCGACGGTCGCGCAAGCGTTCGCGCGCGGCTTGCTGACCCCGCTGCGGGACCACGACGAGACGGGCCGCGGCGACTTGGAGACGTCGTTGCGCTGCTGGCTGGAGCACCACGGCCACTGGGACGTGGCGGCCGCGCGGCTGGGCGTCCACCGGCACACGCTGCGGAACCGGATCCGCAAAGCCGGGGAACTGCTGGGCCGGGACCTCGATTCGCCGGGCGTGCGCGCGGAACTTTGGGTGGCGCTGCAGGCTTGAGCAACGCCGGAGCCGCGCCGGGCGTCCACCTCTCGTGGCCTACCGACTCGCAGCCGCCGCGGCCGCCGGCGGGCTCGTCCTCGCCGCCGGCGGGGTCGCCTTCCTGCCGTGGACGGCCAACCACTTCGGGTACGCCCTGCCCGGCGAGCACGGTCTGCCCTACCGCATCCACCACGCCGGTCGCGACTACCGCAGCTACGTCACCTGCGCCGGAGCCGGCTGGTGCCACGACGAGCCGTACTGCGCGCCCGTGGCCGGCGACTCCCTGACCCCGGTCGACGAGGTCGGCACCTGGTTCGGTGCGTCGCACGTCGTCTACACCGCCGAGCGGCCCGACGGCACCCCGATGGGCCTGCTCGTGGAAGCCGGTCCGGGCTGCCTCGTCGGCTACACCTTGATGGGTGGTCCCTAGCCGGTCACCAGGACGATCTGCGAATCCCCGCAGCGCCGCAAGGACGGGCCCGGTTCCGCGCCCGCCGACCACCACGCCGGGACGTCGGCCTCCCGCACCAGCGACCCCGTCGGCTGGCGCACGCTGTTGGACACGATCACCCGCCCCTGCGCGTTCAACAACGCAGCCCCGCGACCCAGCGATCGCAACCGCGGACGCACCGCACGCTCGAATTCGCGCACGTAGACGTCCGCGCCCACGACTCCCGCGAAAGAACCCGCGCGGGACACCGGAATCGTGAACGTCAGCGTGTACTCGTCGGTGCACAGGTAATCGACGTACGGGCCGTTGATGTGGCGCCGCCCGGTGTCGCGGGGGACCGTGAACCACGACTGGCGCGTGTAGTCCAGGAAGTTCTCGCTCTCCGGGTCCAGGCTGATGAACAGCTGGGACGGCGGCGAACCCGCGGTCCACCACTCGAAGCCGAACTCGGAATCGGTCAGCACGCGCGGAGCGCTGACGAACCCCGCGCCGACGACCAGGCCGCCGAGCGCCTCGATGACCTGCGGGCGGATCCGGTGCAGCGCCGCCGCGGACGGGGCGTCGGCCAGCACCGACTCGGCCGCCGCCAGCAGCGGCTTCAGCCGTTCGAAGACCCCTTCCACCAGCGCCGAAACCTGCTCGACGACCTCGTCGCCGGCCAGCGTGCGGGTGTCGTTCACGGTGCTCACCTCGATGCGCGGAGTAAGGCGGAGTTTAGGGGGTGAGCAAGTCGAGGTGCACGTCCGCGAGGCGGTCGAGCGCGCCCAGGATGTGTTCCTCGGTCAGCTTGCGGGCCAGTTCGCCGTCCGCGGCCGCGATCGCCGCGGTGATCGCCGTGTGCTCCTCGTGGGCGTGGGACCCCGGGTCGAGCGGCAGCCACAGCAGGCCGCCGCGCTCGCTCTGCAGGTGGAGCTCTTCGTGCGTCAACCGCGGTGACTGCGCGGCCGCCGCGATCTCCAGGTGGAACTGCCGCTCCGCCCGCGTGAAGTCGATGCCGTGTGCCGTGCGGAGGTCGTCGGCCGCCAGCCGGAGCCGCGCGATGTCTTCGGGGGAGCTGCGTTCGGCCGCGAGCTTGGCGGCGGCCCCGGCGATCGCCAGGTAGTGGTCGCCGACGTCGCGCAGGTCGGACAGCGACACCTCGCGCAGCCGCGAGCGCCACGCGTCCGGCGGCGGGTTGGCCGGCGCGCGGACGAAGCTGCCGCCGCTGCGCCCCCGCCGCGTCTCGACCAGCCCCTGCTGCCGCAAGGCCACCAGCGCTTCCCGGACGGTTACGGTCGAGACGCCGAACTGCGCGCTCAAGTCGGCTTCGCTCGGCAGCTGTTCCTGGTCGGCGAGCAGGCCGAGCGTGATGGCGTCGGCCAGCCGTGCCGCCACCGCCTCCGCCCGGCCGACCTGGCCGAGCGGCGCGAACATGGCGGACCGCGCGCTGTGCGACATGCCCTTGCGCATCGTGACCCTTCGCCTCGCCGGCAACCCGTTCGCACCAATCTTGCCTGATCCTCTTGTCCTATTACATATGGACTTATATGTTTTAGCTCCCCGACCGCACCGAGGAGTGATCGTGCAGGAGCTGAAGCACTACGTCGGCGGCGCGTACGTCGAGTCCAAGTCGGGCCGGACGGCGGAGATCATCGACCCGGTCACCGGGCGCCCCTACTGCACCGCGCCGATCGCCGGGCCCGAGGACGTCGACAACGCGCTCCAGGTCGCCGCGACCGCGTTCGAGAGCTGGCGCGCGACGACCCCCGCGCAGCGCCAGCTCGCGCTGCTCAAGCTCGCCGACGCGCTCGAAGCCCGCGCCGAGGAGGTCGTGGCCGTCGAGTCCGCGAACACCGGCAAGCCGATCGCACTGACCATGGCCGAAGAGATCCCGATGATCCTGGACCAGGTCCGGTTCTTCGCGGGGGCCGCGCGCGTGCTCGAAGGCCGGTCCGCGGGCGAGTACATGGAGGGCCACACCTCCTTCGTCCGCCGCGAGCCGGTCGGTGTCTGCGCCCAGGTCACGCCGTGGAACTACCCGCTGCTGATGGCCATCTGGAAGATCGCGCCCGCGCTCGCCGCCGGCAACACGGTCGTGCTCAAGCCGTCCGACACGACCCCGGCGTCGACGCTGCTGCTCGCCGAGATCGCCGGCGAGTTCTTCCCGCCCGGCGTGTTCAACGTCGTCTGCGGCAACCGCGACACCGGTCGCGCGCTGGTCGAGCACGACATCCCGGCGATGGTGTCGATCACCGGCTCGGTCCGGGCCGGCATCGAAGTCGCGCGCAGTGCCGCGAACGACGTCAAGCGCGTGCACCTCGAACTCGGCGGCAAGGCGCCGGTCATCGTCTTCGCCGACGCCGACCTCGAAGCCGCCGCCGAGGCCATCGCCGTCGCCGGGTACTTCAACGCCGGCCAGGACTGCACGGCCGCCACCCGTGTGCTCGTCGCCGACGAAGTCCACGACACGTTCGTCGCGGCGCTGTCCCGGCAGGCCGAGGGCACGAAGACCGGCAAGCCGGACGACGAAGACGTCGCCTACGGCCCGCTCAACAACGCGGCCCAGCTGGAGAAGGTGTCCGGCTTCATCGACCGGCTGCCGGGGCACGCGACCGTCCACTGTGGAGGGCACCGCGCCGGCGACGAGGGTTACTTCTACGAAGCCACCGTCGTCTCCGGGCTCAAGCAGGACGACGAACTGAGCCAGAACGAGATCTTCGGCCCGGTCATCACCGTCCAGCGGTTCGCCGACGAGGCCGAGGCGCTCAAGTCGGCGAACGCCGTGCAGTACGGCCTCGCGTCCTCGGTCTGGACCCGCGACCACCAGCGCGCGATGCGCCTGGCCGCGAAGCTCGACTTCGGCTGCGTCTGGATCAACACCCACATCCCCCTGGTCGCCGAGATGCCGCACGGCGGGTTCAAGAAGTCCGGCTACGGCAAGGACCTCTCGCTCTACGGCCTCGAGGACTACACCCGCGTCAAGCACGTCATGAGCGCACTGTGAGGGTCGCGATGCCCAACCAAGCACCGTCGGCGGCGCCGGAGGAGACCACGCCCGCCGAGCCGGCGCGGCCCGCCATCCGGCTTTCCGGGCTGCGCAAGCACTTCGGCGACGTCCACGCGGTCGACGGCGTCGACCTCGACATCCCGCCCGGCGAGTTCTTCTCGATGCTCGGCCCGTCCGGCTCCGGCAAGACGACGGTGCTGCGCATGATCGCCGGCTTCGAGCTGCCCACCGAGGGCACGATCGAGCTCGACGGCCGGGACGTCAGCCGGCTGGCGCCGTTCGAGCGGGACGTCAACACGGTGTTCCAGGACTACGCGTTGTTCCCGCACATGTCCGTGCAGCAGAACGTCGAGTACGGCCTTCGCGTGAAGCGCGTCCCGAAGCAGCAATGCCGGGAGCGCGCGCTCGAAGCGTTGAAGACCGTGCGGCTGGAGGACTACGGCTCGCGCAAGCCCGCGCAGCTGTCCGGCGGGCAGCGCCAGCGCGTCGCGCTCGCCCGCGCGCTGGTCAACCGGCCCAAGGTGCTGCTGCTCGACGAGCCGCTCGGCGCGCTCGACCTCAAGCTGCGCCAGGCGATGCAGCTGGAGCTCAAGCAGATCCAGCGGGACGTCGGCATCACGTTCGTCTTCGTCACGCACGACCAGGACGAAGCCTTGACCATGAGCGACCGCATCGCGGTGTTCAACGACGGGAAGATCGAGCAGGTCGGGACGCCCGAAGAGGTCTACGAACGCCCGGCGAGCGCGTTCGTCGCCGGGTTCGTCGGCACGTCCAACCTGCTGGGCGGGCGCGGCGCCGAGTCCGTGATCGGCCGGCCGGGGCTGTTCAGCATCCGGCCGGAGAAGATCCGCATCGACGGCGAGCTGTCCGAGCCCGCCGCCGCGGGCGACACCAGCGCGACCGGCACGGTCACCGACGTCGTCTACGTCGGCGCGACCGTCCGGTACGCCGTCGCCCTCGACGCCGGCGGGCAGCTTTCGGTCGTCCGGCAGAACGTCGACGACGCGGCTTTCGCCGACGGGCGCGTCCGCCTGAGCTGGCGGAACGAACACAGCTTCCAGGTCAGTGACGTCCGGGGCTTCGCCCCGGGGCCGGGGGCTCCGCCACCCGGAACCCCCGAAAAGCGTAAGTAGTCCAGAAGGGTTGCCATGAAGAACAGGAAGACGCGGCTTGCCGGCTTGCTCGGCGCCAGCCTGCTGTTGGCTGCATGTGGCACGTCGGGCACGAGTTCGTCCGCGCCGCCCGGCGCGCAGGGCTTCACCCCGCCGAAGCTGGAAGCGCTCAAGGCGCTCGGCCAGCCGGAGGGGCAGCTGAACGTGCTGGCCTGGCCGGGGTACGCGGAGAACGGCTCGAACGACCCGAAGGTCAACTGGGTCACGCCGTTCGAGCAGCAGACCGGCTGCAAGGTGAACGTCAAGCCGTTCGGCACGTCCGACGAAGCCGTGACGCTGATGAAGACCGGCCAGTACGACGTCGTGTCCGCCTCGGGTGACGCGTCGCTGCGGCTGGTGGCTTCCGGGGACGCCGAGCCGGTGAACACCACGCTCGTGCCGAACTACGCCGACGTCCAGCCGTTCCTCAAGGACAAGTCCTGGAACAGCGTGGGCAACGTCGCCTACGGCATCCCGCACGGCTGGGGCGCGAACCTGCTGACCTGGCGCACCGACAAGGTGACGCCCGCGCCGACGTCGTGGTCGGTCATGTTCGACGCGAACTCGCCCTACAAGGGCAAGGTGATCGCCTACGACTCGCCGATCTACATCGCCGACGCCGCGCTGTACCTGATGGCGCACCAGCCGGACCTGGGCATCAAGAACCCGTACGCGTTGGACGACAAGCAGTTCACCGCCGCGGTCAACCTGCTCAAGCAGCAGCGTCCGCTGGTGAGCGAGTACTGGTCGGACTACCTCAAGGAGTCCCAGGCGCTGAAGAACGCCGACGCCGTCGTCGGGACCGCCTGGCAGGTCACGGTCAACCTGACCAAGGGCGAGGGCGCGCCGCTGGAGGCGTCCGTGCCGAGCGAGGGCGCCACCGGGTGGTCGGACACCTGGATGGTCGCGGCGAAGTCGGCGCACAAGACGTGCGCGTACAAGTGGCTCGACTACATGATCAGCCCGAAGGTCAACGCCCAGGTCGCCGAGTACTTCGGCGAGGCCCCGGCCAACCCGAAGGCGTGCGCGGAGATGACCGACAAGACCCTCTGCGACACCTACCACGCCAACGACGCCGCGTACGCGTCGAAGATCGCGTACTGGACCACGCCGATCCAGCAGTGCCTCGACGGCCGCACGGACGTCAAGTGCAAGGACTACGGCGAGTGGACGAAGGCCTGGACCGAGATCAAGGGCTGACCCCCGAACCCCGGGAGCGGCGGGCTGTGTCCCCCCACTCCGCCCGCCGCTCCCGGACCTCTCCCTGCGAGGTGTGATGACCGCCGTATCGGCCTTCTTCTACCGGAAACCCAAGCTGCGCCTGGGTTTCCTGCTCTCGGCCCCGCTGCTCTGGCTCGGCCTGGCCTACCTGGGCGCGCTCGCCGCGCTGTTCGTCACGGCGTTCTGGCACACCGACAGCTTCACCGGCCAGGTCGTCATCGAGTGGTCGATGGACAACTTCAAGACGCTGTTCACCGACGCGGTGTACCGCACGATCACCTTCCGCACGGTCGGGATCGCGGCGCTGGTGACGGTGATCGACGCGGTCGTCGCGTTCCCGATGGCGTACGCGATGGCCAAGCTCGCTTCGCCGCGCGCGCAACGGATCCTCGTGATCGCGATCATGACGCCGCTGTGGGCCAGCTACCTGGTGAAGGCGTACGCGTGGCGTTCGATGCTGTCCGGCAACGGCGCCCTGAGCTCGATTTCGCCCGGGTACGGCGTCACGGCGACGATCATCACGCTGTCGTACCTGTGGCTGCCGTACATGATCCTGCCGATCTACGCGGGCCTCGACCGGCTGCCGGACTCCCTGGTGGACGCTTCCGGCGACCTCGGCGCGCGCTCGTTCCGCACGTTCCGCTCGGTGATCCTGCCGCTGACGTTCCCGGCGATCGTGGCGGGCTCGATCTTCACGTTCTCGCTGTCCCTCGGCGACTACATCGCGGTGAAGATCGTCGGCGGCACGTCCCAGATGCTCGGCAACGTCGTCTACGACAACATCGGCGCGGCCAACAACCTCCCGTTCGCGGCGACGGTGGCCACGGTCCCGGTCGTGATCATGCTCGTGTACTTGGCCGCGGTGCGCCGCACCGGCGCGCTGGACAACCTCTAGGAGCTCACGTGCGCAAGCTGCTGTGGACCGCATTGGGGCTCGGGCTGGCGGTGATCTACTTCCCGCTGGTCGTGGTGCTGCTCAACTCGTTCAACGCGGACACGACGTTCGGCTGGCCGCCGTCGAGCTTCACGCTGGAGTGGTGGAAGCGAGCGGCGTCCAACGACGGGGCGCTGCACGCGCTGTGGACGAGCGTCCAGGCCGGCTTGGCGGCGACGGCGATCGCGCTGCTGCTGGGCACGATGGCGGCGTTCGCGTTGCAGCGCTACCGGTTCTTCGGGCGCAACCCGGTGTCGCTGCTGATCATCCTCCCGATCGCGCTGCCCGGGATCGTGACGGGCATCGCGCTGAACAACGCGTTCCGGACGATCCTGGGTATCAACCTGGGCCTGCTGACGGCGATCATCGCGCACGCGACGTTCTGCATCGTGGTGGTGTTCAACAACGTCGTCGCGCGGCTGCGCCGGATGGGCGGCAGCCTCGAAGAAGCTTCGATGGACCTGGGCGCGACGGGCTTCACGACGTTCCGGCTGGTGACGTTCCCGATGCTGCGCTCGGCGTTGCTGGCGGGTGGACTGCTGGCGTTCGCGTTGTCGTTCGACGAGATCATCGTGACGACGTTCACCCTGGGCACGGGCATGGAGACGCTGCCGATCTGGATCTACAACAACCTGTTCCGGCCCAACCAGGCCCCGATCGTGAACGTGGTGGCGGCGGTGCTGATCGTGGTGTCGACGGTCCCGGTGTACTTGGCCCAGAGACTGTCCGGCGACACGGCTTCAGGTGGGCGGCTCTAGTGCGCTGAGCCCGGACGCGTACGTGAGATTCGATGCGCATGATGCATGGCGGATATGCATACCCAGGTTTGCCAGGTTGGAATTGATCCGATAGAAAGCGAAGCGGGCCCGAAAGTCGTGCCCTCACCTGATCTTTCAGGTGAGGAAGGTGTGCGATGCGGGAATGGCTCATCGCGGCGGCTGCCGGCTACTTGCTGTTGCTGCTGTCGTTCGTCGTTGCGGTGGCAGTGCTCGACCGCAACCACCGTCGCGCCGACCGCGCGGTGCGCGTGTTGAGGCTGTTGCTGATCGGCGCCGCACCCGGCCTGGCCGGCGCAGTGCTGAAACTGCACCAGGCCGGGCTGCTGTGACTAGTGCGCTGAGCGGATCGTGCCGCCGTCCACGCGGATCGTCGCGCCGCTGACGTACGCCGCCGCCGGGCTCACCAGGTAGCCCACCGCCGCCGCGATCTCCTCCGGGCGGCCCAGCCGCCCGATGTCGTTCGGCACCAGGTCGCGGGCCGCGGCGGCTTCGATCTCCTCCCACGAGGTACCCCACCCGTGGGAAGGGGCGATCGACGTCAGCAGCTCACGGACCGAGTCGACCAGGATCGCGCCCGGGGACACCACATTCGACGTCACGCCCGTGCCGGCGAGGTCCCGGGCCAGCGACACCGCGAGGTTGTGCCGCGCCGCCAGGGTCGCCGTGTAGTGGGGTTGCATCGCCATCGGCTGGATCGCCAGGCCGCCGCCGATCTGGATCACGCGGCCCCAGCCGCGCTCGCGCATGCCCGGTACGCACCGCTGGATCATGCGGACCGACGACACGACGTTCGCCTCGTACGTCGCCGTCCAGTCCGCGGCCGTCGCGTCGGTCCACCCGAGGTGGTCGTACGCGCCGGCGTTGTTGACCAGGATGTCGACGTCCCCGGCCGCCTCGGCCACGGCGTCCGCTCCCGCGTCGGTCGACAAGTCGCCGATCGCCACTCCGGAAGCGCCGATCTCCGAAGCGACCCGCGAAGCGCGCGCGACGTCCCGGCCGTGCACCACCACCAAAGCCCCTTCCGCGGCCAGGAGCCGAGCGATCGCGGCACCGAGACCCGCGCTGGAGCCGGTGACGAGAGCTCGTTTACCAGTGATTTCGAGATCCATGAGGACCCTTTCCCTGAGGTATACAGCTGTAGACTTACGGCAAGTCTACACTCGTATACATGAGACCCCGCAACGCCGCCGCGACCAGGGAAGCGATCCTGAACTCCGCGCTCGAAGCGTTCACCCGCGCCGGCTACGACGGCGTCGGCGTACGCGAGATCGCCGAATCCGCCGGCGTCACGGCGATGCTCGTCAACCGCTACTTCGGCTCGAAGGAAGGCCTCTTCACCGAGGTCGTCGAGGCGGCCATGGCCGAGCGGACCGTGCTCACCGACGACCCGGCGACCCTCGCCGCGGACATCGCGGCCTCGCTCGTGCGCCGGACCGCGCCGGACGCGCAGCGGCTCGACCCGTTCCTGCTGATGCTGCGCTCGGCGCCCAACCCGCGGGCCGCGGAGATCCTGCGGGCCGGCATCGAGCGTCACGTCGAGAAGCACCTGGCCGACCGGCTTCCGGGGCGAAAAGACGCGGGTCCGGCGCTGGCCCTCTCCGTGATCGCCGGGTTCTGGGTGATGCGCACGCTCATCGGCAGCACGGCGCTCGCGGACGCCGACGAAGGCGTGCTCCAGGCCAAGCTCGAGCGGGTGTTCGCGGTGCTACTCGCGGAATGAGTCCGTCGCCGCGCGCAACGCGGCCAGCACGCCCGGGTCCGTCACCGCGTGCCCTGCGCCCTCCAGGAGCTTCAGCTCCGACCCCGGCCACGCCCGGTGCAGCTCGTACGCCGTGGTCGGCGGGCACACGGCGTCGTAACGGCCCTGCACGAGCACGCCCGGGATGCCCGCGAGCTTGCCCGCGTCCCGGATCAGCTGACCGTCGTCGAGCCAGGCGCCGTGGCGGAAGTAGTGGACTGCCAGCCGTGCGAACGTCAGTGCGAACGCCGGTTCCGCGTACTGCCGGACGAAGGAGTCCTGCGGCTGCACGGAAACCGTCGCGCCTTCCCAGGTGCTCCACGCGATCGCGGCCCGGTGGCGGACTTCGGGGTCCTCGAGCAGTGAGGCGTACGCGGCGAGGGGGTCGTCCCGGAGATGGGCCGGGATCGGCGCCAGGAAGGCCTCCCACTCGCGCGGGAACAGGTTCGCGGCGCCGCCGCGGTAGATCCAGTCGAGTTCGCTCTGCCGCACGGTGAACACGCCGCGCAGGATGATCTCGCTGACGCGCGATGGGTGCGTCTCGGCGTAGGCGAGCGCGAGGGTCGCGCCCCACGAACCGCCGAAGAGCTGCCAACGCTCGATGCCGAGCCGCTCGCGTAGCCGTTCCATGTCGGAAACCAGGTGCCACAACGTGTTCGCGCCCAGGTCGTCCGCGCCCGGGGTCGACTCGCCCGAGCCGCGCTGGTCGAACTGGACGATCCGGTAGGCCGCCGGGTCGAAGTGCTGCCGCGCCATCGGCGCGATCCCGCTGCCGGGCCCGCCGTGGAGCACCACGACCGGCTTCCCGGCCGGGTTGCCCGCCTCCTGGCACCGGATCCGGTGGCCGTCGCCGACCTCCAGGAACCCTTCGGCACGCAGGGGAATCGGCGGGTACAGCTCGTCCATGCCCGACACTCTGCCGGAGGGTCCTGGCCGTCGCCCCGACACCCCGCCGCCGAGAGCCGGGACGACGACCAAGAAAGGTGGGAGCCCGCCCCCGCCGCCGGGCTGAGCGGGCTCCCGTCCAGGGGTCAGCCGCTCGAAGCGGCCGAGTCCGACGAAAAGGGGGCGCGGTCACGGCCGCTGATGACAACCCGCACACGCAGCATTCCCGTCCTCCTCGTCGAGGGTCCGAATCTTCGTCGTGGCGGCGACGGGCTAAACGCTAAGCCACGCCCCGAACGTCAGTCAAGAACATGATTGAAGTTCATATACGTGAACACCCGCTGAGAGGACGCTGAGCGCGGTGGTGCCCCTTGCCGGTGGTTAACGAAAGGGCCGGTACGTTCCGGTCCTGGGGTTCGGGAAAAAGCAGGACGGAAAGGCTCGGAATGTCCGCAGTGACCTATCTCGAGGCGATTGTCGTCGGCGCCTTGCAGGGGGTGTCGGAATTGTTTCCGGTGTCCAGTCTCGGCCACAGCATTCTGCTGCCCGCCTGGCTCGGCGGATCGTGGCAGCGGGACCTGTCGATCGGCAAGGATTCGCCCTACCTGGCGGTGCTCGTGGCGATGCACGTCGCCACCGCGCTCGCGCTCGTGCTGTTCTTCCGCAAGGACTGGGTGCGGATCATCCGCGGCCTGTGGACGTCGATCCGGCACCGCGAAGTCCGCACGCCGGACCAGCGGCTCGCGTGGCTGCTCGTGCTCGCCACGATCCCGGTCGGGCTGGCCGGCCTGCTCTTCGAAGGGCTGCTGCGCGACTTCCTCGGCAAGCCCGTGCCGGCGGCCATCTTCCTCGCGCTCAACGGCGGAGTCCTCTACGCCGCCGAGAAGTTCAGCCGGCCCAGCAAGGCGGCCGCCGAAGAGGACACTGTGGACTTCTCCGCCGAGGACACCATGGTGATGCGGGCGGTTTCCGTCGAAGAGGCGACCGACGTCCGCCTCGCGAAGCTGCGCGTCGGCGAGGCCGTGCTGATCGGCGCGGCGCAGATCCTCGCGCTGCTGCCGGGCATCAGCCGCTCCGGCATCACCATGGTCGCCGGGCTGCGCCGCGGGCTCGGCCACGAGGACGCCGCGCGCTTCGCGTTCCTGCTCGCCACGCCGGTCATCCTCGCGGCCGGCGTCCTCAAGATGCCGACGCTGTTCACCCCGGAAAACCACGCCTCGCTCGGTCCGGCGCTCGCCGGCAGCCTGGTCGCCGGGGTCGCTTCGTACATTTCTGTCCGGTTCCTCACCGGATACTTCGAAACGCGCACTCTGACCCCGTTCGCCATTTACTGCGTCCTCGCCGGAATCGGCAGCCTGATCTTCTTCGCGGTCTGACGTGCTCGACGTCCCGGCGCTGCTCGCCGTGCTCGTCCTCGGCACGCTCTACGTCCGCGCGGCGCACGGGCGCGGGTGGCCGCGCGGCCGCACGACGGCGTTCCTCGCCGGCCTCGCGACGATCGTGGTCGTCACGTGCTCGCCGCTGGCCGGCTACGACACGACGTACTTCTGGGTCCGCGCGGTCCAGACGGTCACGCTGCTGATGATCACGCCGCTGCTGCTGGCCCTGGGCGCCCCGATCCGGCTCCTGCTCGACACGGTCCCGGCGCCGTGGCTGCGCCGGCACGGGCGCGGCCCGGTCGCGCGGGCGCTGACGTTCCCGCCGGTCGTCACGCTGACGCTGGTCGTGCCGGTGCTCGTGCTGTACCTGACCCCGCTCTACGACGTGGTGCTGCGCTCGTCGCTCGCCGACGGCCTGGTCCGGCTGGCGCTCGTGCTCGCCGGCTTCACGTACTTCTGGACGCGTCTCGGCCTCGACCCGACCCCGCGGCGCGACCCGCACCTGGTCTCGGTGTGGATCGCGTTCACCGAGGTGATCTTCGACGGCGCGCTCGGCCTGGTGCTGTGGCTGGGCCCGCTGCTCGCACCCGCGCACTACGCGGCCGCGCACCCGGGCCACGGCCCGGACCCCCGCACCGACCAGATCATCGGCGCGGGGGTGCTGTGGATCGGCGGGGACGTCGCCGGCCTGCCGTTCGTCGTCGCGTTGTTCGTGCGGTGGGCCCGCGACGACGAACGGCGCGCGAAGCAGGTCGACGTCCAGCTGGACGAAGCGCCCGCGGCCGGGTTGTGGTGGGAGAACGACCCGGCGCTCGCCGAGCGGTTCCGGAACCGGGGTTAGTCGTGGAAAGCGTGTTCCGGTGCCGGGAACTCGCCGCGGCGGACGTCCTCGGCGAACGCCGTCGCGGCGTTCTGCAGGACCGTCGCGACGTCGGCGTACCGCTTGACGAACCGCGGTGCCTTGCCGCGCCGCAGCCCGGCCATGTCCTGCCAGACGAGCACCTGCGCGTCGCAGTCCGGTCCGGCGCCGATGCCGACCGTCGGGATCTTCAGCTCCGCCGTGACGCGCTTGGCGGCTTCGGCGGGCACCATCTCCATCACCACCGCGAACGCCCCGGCCTCCTGCAGCGCCAGCGCGTCGGCGAGCAGCACGTCCGCCGCTTCGCCGCGCCCCTGCACCCGGTAGCCGCCGAGGTTGTGTTCACTCTGCGGAGTGAACCCGATGTGGCCCATCACCGGCACGCCCGCCGACGTCAGCGCCTCGACGTGCGCGGCGAACCGCCGCCCGCCTTCGAGCTTGACGGCGTGCGCGCGGCCCTCTTTCATGAAGCGCACCGAGGTTTCCAGCGCCTGCTGCGGCGAGAGCTGGTAGGAGCCGAACGGCAGGTCGGCGACCACGAGAGCCCGCTTGACCGACCGGGTGACCGCCCGGACCAGCGGCAGCAGCTCGTCGACGGTCACCGGCAGCGAGGTGTCGTAGCCGAAGACGTTGTTGGCCGCGGAGTCGCCGACGAGCAGCACGGGGATCCCGGCCTCGTCGAACAGCGCGGCGGTGTACATGTCGTACGCGGTGAGCATCGGCCACGGTTCCCCGCGTTCCTTGAGCTCACGCAGGTGGTGGACGCGGACCTTCCGGCCCGGAGCGGGTGCCGCGGGAGCGGCGGGTCCGGTGCCGTACGGGGCGGGTTCTTCGGTGCTGGCAGACATCGTCGTCGACCGTCCTTCCCTCGAGGCCTCGGTGAGGTCCCCGGGTCGTGGAGCAGAGGCGTCTCAAAGCGTGACACGGCCCCGGAGCGGCCCCAACCCCGTGCGACCAGCTTCACACCCCCGGGTAGCAGGGGTCGTCAGCCTTCAGGTTGATGCCCGGGGACAACCAACCTGTGTTCACTTACGTCAATAAGCAGGCAAGACCACCGAACAGCCGCGAAAGGCGACGAAAGCAACGATGGGAACCCTCGCGAGCACGCGCCCGCGCCTGCCGGCCTGGAAGGCGAAGGCGGGCGGCATCGTCGCGACCGTGGTCCAGCTGGCCGCGGTGTTCTCGGTGCTCCTCCTGTTCACGAACGGCCCGCACGGGCGCCTGCTCAACGGCATCGACATGGCCTTCTCGAGCCTGAGCGTGCCGACGAGCGCGAGCCTGGTGATGGTGCTGCTGCTGGTCGTCCTGGGCGGCGCGCTGCGCCGTCGCAAGAAGGCCGCGCTGTACACGCTGGTGCTGTTCCAGGCGGTCGGGCTGGTGCTCACCCTGGCCCTGCAGGCGACCCTGCTGTGGTCGCCCGAGCTGCTCTCGCTCGGGTCGCGGCAGGTCCGGCACATCCCGGTGCAGCTGTGGGCCCTCACCGCCGCCGACGTCCTGTCGGTCGCCCTGATCTTCTTCCTGCTCGCCCTGCGCCCGGCGTTCCCGGCCCGGCTCGCGCCGAGTGCCTGGCGCGACGGCCTGACCATGCTCTTCGGCGGGTTCACCGCGGTCATCCTGGTCGGCTGGGCGCTCGCGGAGGCGTTTCCGGGCCACCTCGGCGACGCGTGGGAGCGGTTCGCCTGGGTCGTCAACCACGCGACCGGTGAGAACCTGCAGCTGCGCCGGATCGGCGTCGGCGAGGGGCCGGCCTGGCTCGACGTGTTCCTCGACCTCGGCGCGACCGCCGTCGCCACCGCGGCGCTGTACCAGCTCTTCCGCGGCGTGCGCAGCCGTCGCCTGCGTACCGACGAAGAGGAGCTTCGCGTGCGCAAGCTCCTCGCCGAGCACGGCGAGGACGACTCCCTCGGCTACTTCGCGACCCGGCGCGACAAGAGCGTCGTCTTCTCGCCGAACGGCCGCGCGGCGGTGACCTACCGCGTGCTCGGCGGCACCAGCGTCGCCAGCGCCGACCCGGTCGGCGACCCCGAGGCGTGGCCGGACGCGGTCCGCGCGTGGCTCGACGAGACGCGCACGTACGGCTGGACGCCCGGCGTGCTCGGGGCGAGCGAGCGCGGCGCGAAGGCGTACACCGACGCGGGACTGCGCGCCCTGGAGATCGGCGACGAAGCCGTGCTCGACGTCCGCGAGTTCAGCCTCGCCGGGCCGGAGCGGCGCTCGGTCCGCCAGGCCGTGAAGCGCATCGAGCGCGCCGGCTACACCTCCCGCGTCCGCCGGCACGGCGAGATCCCCGACGAGGAGATGGCCGAGCTGCTCGCCCGCGCCCAGGCCTGGCGCGGCGCCGAGACCGAACGCGGCTTCTCGATGGCGCTGGGCCGCCTCGGCGACGCGAGCGACGGCCGCAGCGTGATGGTCGAGGCCTACGACGCCCGTGGCGACCTGCGCGGCCTGCTGTCGTTCGTGCCGTGGGGCCGGCGGGGCCTCTCACTGGACCTCATGCGCCGCGACCGCGACGCCGAGAACGGCCTCAACGAGTACCTGATCGCCGAGGTCGTCGCGGCCGGGCCGCACCTGGGCGCGCAGCGGATCTCGCTCAACTTCGCCATGTTCCGCGCGGTCTTCTCCGAGGGCGAGCGCATCGGCGCCGGCCCGGTCCTGCGGGCCTGGAAGGGGATCCTGAGCGTCGCTTCGCGGTTCTTCCAGCTGGAGTCGCTGTACCGGTCCAACGCCAAGTACGGGCCGGACTGGGAGCCGCGGTTCCTCTGCTACTCCTCGGCGCGGCGGCTCCCGCGCGTCGGCATCGTCGCGGGCGCGCTCGAAGGGTTCGTCCCGACCGGCCGGTCGCGGTCGCTGCGGCTCGAGACGGTCGGCGACGACTTCGTCACGCGCGTCAAGGAGATCGAGGAGTCCGCGGCGGTCCCGGCGGCGAAGCCGGTGCGGCGGCCGGAACAGGTCCGCGTCCGGATGGCGAAGCTGGCCAAGCTGCGCGAAGCCGGGATCGATCCGTACCCGGTCGGCTTCCGCCGCGACGACCAGATCGGCGACGTCGTCCGGAAGTTCGGCGACCTGCAGCCCGGCGACGTCACCGGCCACCGCGTCCGGATCGCCGGGCGCGTGCTGGCGATGCGCACCCTCGGCGGGCTGTGCTTCGCGCGCGTCAAGGACTTCAGCGGCGAGATCCAGCTGATGCTGGAGGCCGGCGAGCTCGACCTCAAGGGCTGGCGGACCGGCGTCGACCTCGGCGACCACGTCGGCGTCAGCGGCCAGGTCGTGACGTCGAAGCGCGGCGAGCTCTCGGTGCTCGTCGCCGAGTGGACGGTCACCGCGAAGTGCCTGCACCCGTTGCCGGACAAGCGGAAGGGCCTCACCGACCCCGAGACGCGGGTGCGGCAGCGCTACCTCGACCTCGCGGTCAACCCGGACTCGACGAACATGCTGCGGCTGCGCTCCACGGTGGTCCGCGCGGTGCGCGACCGGCTGCACCACGCCGACTACCTCGAAGTCGAGACGCCGATGCTGCAGACGGTCCACGGCGGCGCGAACGCCCGCCCGTTCGTCACGCACATCAACGCCTACGACATGCGGATGTACCTGCGGATCGCGCCCGAGCTGTACCTGAAGCGGCTGTGCGTCGCCGGCGTCGAGCGCGTCTTCGAGCTGAACCGCAACTTCCGCAACGAAGGCGTCGACGCGACGCACAACCCCGAGTTCACGATGCTCGAGGCGTACCAGGCGTACGCCGACTACGACACGATGCGGACGCTGACGCGTGAGCTGGTCCAGCACGCGGCCGAAGCCGCGTACGGCGCCCAGATCGTGCGCCGTCCCGGCGCCGACGGGAAGCTCGCGGAGCACGACATCTCCGGCGACTGGCCGGTGATCACGGTGCACGACGCCGTCTCGGCGGCTTTCGGCGAGCAGGTCGACTCCGGGACGTCGGTGGCCGAGCTGCGCCGGCTCTGCCGCGCGGCCGGTGTGCCGGTGGGGGAGGACCCGAGCCACGGCGACCTGGTGCTCAAGGCGTTCGAGCACCTCGTCGAGGGCGCGACCGTGCTGCCGACCTTCTACACGGACTACCCGACCGACGTCTCGCCGCTGACCCGCCAGCACCGCGAGGACCCGCGGCTGGCCGAGCGCTGGGACCTCATCGCGTTCGGTTCCGAGGTCGGCACGGCCTACACCGAGCTGACCGACCCGCTCGAGCAGCGCCGCCGGCTGGAGGCGCAGTCCCTGCGCGCGGCCAGCGGCGACGTCGAGGCGATGGAGCTGGACGACGACTTCCTGCTCGCCCTGGAGCACGGCATGCCGCCGACCGGCGGGCTCGGACTGGGCGTCGACCGGCTGCTGATGATGCTCACGGGTGCCTCGATCCGCCAGACAGTCCTGTTCCCCTTCGTCCGTCCGCAGGCGTAACGAGTCGATCGATCTGATCACGCTGGTTCCGCCGGAACCGCCGGGGTCGCTTAATGTGTGCCTCGTGCGCACGGCTCGATTCGCCTCGGCCCTCCTCATGGGACTGGCCGTGCTGGCGTATTCGGGGTGGCTCCTGGAGTTCTTCGTCCCGACGGGCGTCTCGCCGGTGCACGACCCGGTCGAGGCGCTGCTGGGCGGCCCGCCGGTGTTCCGCGTGCTGCTGGCCGTCTCGGGGGTCGCGTTCCTGCTCGCCGGGCCCCCGCTGCACCGGCTCGGCCCGGTCCAGTGGGCGGCCCGGTTCAGCTCGATCTCGGTGAGCGCCTTCGGCGTGGTCGCGCTGCTGCAGGCCGCCTACCCGGAGCAGAGCGGCGCGCTCTCGTCCCTGGCGACCGTCGTGCTCGTGGTCGGCGTGCTCAGCCTGATCCTGTGGTGGCCGCCGGGCTGGCGCGCCCTCGCGGTCGCCGGGCTGGTGGTCGTGCTGGTCACCTGGGCCGCGCTCGTGCTCGCGCGGCAGCTCGACACCGCCGAAGGCGTGGTCAGCCGGGTCGAGCAGGTGGTGCGCGCGGTCCTCTACGGCGTCGGCGGGGCGTACGCCTTCATCAAGCCTGCGCCGCGACATGCTCCTCGAGGCGGCTGAGCAGCTCCAGCAGCGTCTGGCGTTCGGCCGGGTCGAGGACGCTGAACGTCTCGTCGGCGTGCCCGTGCTGGATCTCTTCGATCTCCGCGAGCCGCGCGCGTCCGGCGTCGGTGACGGCCAGCAGGCTCGCGCGCCGGTCGGTCGGGTCCGGTTCACGCCGTAGCAGCCCGTCCCGCTCCAGCGCGTCGACGGCCGAGGTGATCGCCCGGCCGGTCACGCCGAGGCGGCGCTTGACCTCGCCCATCCGCGGCCGGTCGCCCAGCAGGTCGACCATGAGCAGCAGCTGAACCTGCGCGGCCGGCCAGCCGCGCTTGGCGTAGGGCGCGCCGGCGTACCGGCGCAGGACGTGCGTGATGCGCCGCAGCGCGTCGGCCAGCTCCGCACCGGTGGGGGCTTTCTCGGTTGACACCTCTCCGACTGTACCCGCAAAGTATATAGACGAAATTGATACTAAATACTTTGCACCTACTTTGAGGGAGTCTTGTCCTTGTGGCGGAACCGCACGTTCGTGCTGCACACCACCGCGGTCGCCATCTCGGCGCTGGGCACGGCGGGCGCGCAGGTCGCGACCGTCTTCGCGGTGCTCGGGATGGGTTGCTCGGCCGGCGACGTCGGGGTGGTCGGCGTCTGCGGGCTCGTGCCGGCCCTGGCGTTCTTCCTGGTCGGCGGGGTCGTCGCCGACCGGTGGCCGCGCAACCGCGTGCTGGTCGGCACCAGCGCCCTGTGCGCGCTGGTCCAGGCCGGGCTCGGGCTCACGGTCCTGACCGGCCAGGCGCGGCTCGCGCACGTCGCCGTCGCGGCCGCGCTGACCGGCGTCGCGACGGCGTTCGCGAGACCGGCCGCGCAGGGCCTGCTGCTGCGCGGCCTCGGCCGGGAGGAGGGGCCGCGCGCGTTCGCCGCGTTCCGGCTGGCCCTGAACCTGGCCCAGATCGGCGGCTCGTCCGCCGGCGGCTGGGTGGTCGCGGCGGCCGGGCCCGGCTGGACCCTGCTGGCGGACGCGCTGACGTTCGTCGTCGCGATCGCCCTCGGCTCGGCGATTCCGGCCGAAGGCACCTTCAGCGTCCGGTCCGGTGTCGTGCGCGAACTGCGCGAGGGCTGGACCGAGTTCCGGGCGCACCGCTGGCTGGCGCCGATGGTCGTCCAGTTCGCCGCGGTCAACGCGCTCGCGGTCGGGGCGTACGAGCTGGTGCTCGGCCCGGTCGTGGCGGCGGACGCGGCCGCGTGGGGGCTGATCATGGCGTTCGACGCCACCGGCATGGTGCTGGGTGGGGTGCTGCTGCTGACCTGGACGCCGTCGCGCCGCTGGGCGGTCGGCGGCGGTGCGCTCACGGCGGCCCCGCTGGTGGCGATGACGGCGAGCGCCCCGGTGGCCGTGGTGTGCCTCGCGGCGGCGCCGGCCGGGGTGGGCGTCGAGGTGTTCGGCGTCGGGCTGATGACGCTGCTGCAGCGGCACGTCGACCGCGACCGGCTGTCGCGGGTCTCGGCGTACCAGTCCCTGGCCGGGTTCGGGCTGACGCCGGCGGGCACGGCGTTCGCCGGTCCGCTGGCCGCGGCGGCGGGCGCCCGGGGCGCGCTCGGCATCGTGGCGGCGGTGCTGTTGGCCGTTTCGGCCGGAAATGTCGGTGGCCGGTGGGACGATGCCCGCAACGAACGCGAAGGAGTGGATCGACATGGCGGGAAACGTGCCCCCGGTGGCCGACGAGCGTGACGGGCTGCTGCGCTTCCTGGAGCAGCAGCGGTACGTGCTCAAGGTGGCCGCCCACGGGTTGACCGACGAGCAGGCGAGACGCACGCCGACGAACAGCGAGCTTTCGGTGGGCGGCCTCGTCAAGCACGTCGCGACGACCGAGGACGGCTGGCTCGACATCATCCTGAAGCTGCCGCAGAAGCCGTTCGGCGAGGCGATGGCGGACTACGCGGCGGGGTACCGGCTGGGCGAGGACGAGACGCTGGCGGGCGTCCTGGCCCGCTACGACGAGGTCGCCGCCCGCACGGCGGAGGTCATCGCCGGGATCGAGGACCTCGGCCAGCCGGTCCCGGTGCCGAAGGGCGTGCCGTGGTACCCGCAGGACGTCGAGGCGTGGTCGGTCCGCTGGGTGCTGCTGCACCTGATCGAGGAGACGGCCCGGCACGCCGGCCACGCGGACATCATCCGCGAGCACGTCGACGGCGGCACGGCGATCCCGCTGATGGCGGCCGTCGAAGGCTGGCCGGAGACCGCGTGGGTCAAGCCGTGGCAGGCGGCGACCGCGCCGGCCTGAGCCGGTCAGAAGAGGGTCGGCTCGTCGGCCAAAGCGCCTTCGATCACCAGCATCCGGCGCTTGGTCGCGACGCCGCCGTGGGCCGAGAAGCCGCCGTCCTTGCCGCCCGCGGCGAGGACGCGGTGGCACGGCACGATGATCGGGAAGGGGTTGTGCCCCATCGCCTGCCCGACGGCCTGCGCCGACCCCGGCAGGCCGAGGCGGTGCGCGATGTCGCCGTAGGTCACGGTCTTGCCCGGCGGGACCGTACGCGCGACCTCGTAGGCGCGGCGGTGGAAGTCGGGCACGCCTTCGAGGTCCAGCGGGATCGCGGTGAGGTCCTCACGGGCGCCGGCCAGCAGCGCCACGATCCCGTCGACCGCCGGCCGCATCGAAGGCGGCGGCGGGCCTTCGACGGCGTCCGGGAAGCGTTTCGCCATGCGGGCGGGCAGTCCGGTGCTGGGCAGCGAAGTCCCGGCGACGAGGTCGTCGCGCCACGCCAGCCCGCATGGCCCGATCGCCGTGCCGAACACCGTGAACCCCGTTGTCATGCGATCAGCCTACGACCGAAGAGGGGTTCCCCGGACGCGCCGGACCGCTAGGTTCGGTTTGGGGCAATTGCCGAGTTCGAGGAGGCTGTCGGTGCGACGCGCGATCGTGGTGGTGGCGGCTCTGCTCGGCCTGGGTGCGGCACCGGTCGCGGCGGCAGACCCGCTCGTCATGCCGCACGTCGTCGTCGCGCACAACACCGCCTGGGCCGCGCTGACCGTCCAGCGGGCCGGCGGCACGGTGGTCGCCGCGTACCCGCAGATCGGTGTCGTCGTCGCGTACACGGCGAAGGACGACTTCGCGGCGAAGGTCCGGAAGACGCCGGGCATCGACGCCGTCGGCGCGACGCGCACCGCGAAGATCCCGAAGGAGTTCTTCGCGCCCCGCAAGGACGTCCGCTACACCGGGCCGAACTCGCCGAACTCCGGTCAGGTCCCGCCCGAGGGCACCGCGTGGGACGTCCCGGCACTGCATCTGCCCGAAGCGCACGAGGTCACCGAAGGCAGCCGGCGCACGGTCGTGGGCGTGCTCGACGTCGGCGTCGACGACACCCACCCCGACCTCGCGCCGGCCTTCGACCGCCGGGATTCGGTGTCGTGCCTGTCCGGCTGGGCCGACCGGAGCCCGGGCGCGTGGCGGCCGACGCTCGACGGCCACGGCACGCACGTCGCGGGCACGATCGCCGCGGCCCGCAACGGATCCGGCGTCCTCGGCGTCGCGCCCGGCGTCCGCGTCGCCGCGGTGAAACTGGCCGAACTCGACGACACCGAGACGGCCGAGAGCATGGTCTGCGGGTTCGTCTGGGCCGCCGAACACGGCTTCGCCGTCACCAACAACAGCTACCGCTCGATCCCGTGGCGCTACAACTGCGACGACCAGCCCGACCAGGCCGCGGCCAAGCTGGCCGTCGGCCGCGCGGTCGCCTACGCCCAGCGCCGGAACGTCCTCGTGGTCGCTTCGGCGGGCAACGCCGGCATCGACCTCGACACGCGCTCGGTCGACCGCGAAAGCCCGGCCGACAGCACCCCGGTGGACCGCGCGATCGACCCGACGTGCACGCGCCTGCCGCACGAGCTGCCCGGCGTCGTCGGCACCGGCGCACTGGATGAGAAGCTGGTCAAAGCGAGCTTTTCGAACTACTCGGCGTCCCGGATCAGCGTCGCGGCGCCCGGCGCGCGCGTGTGGTCGACCTGGCCGAACGGCGAATACCGCGCCGCGAGCGGGACGTCGATGGCCGCGCCGCACGCGAGCGGCGTCGCCGCCCTGATCGCGAGCGAGCACCCGTGGTGGGGCGCCGAGCGGATCAAGCGCGCGCTGTACGCGTCCGCGACGCCGCTGCCGTGCCCGGACACCGTGTGCCAGGCGACGCCGGCCGGCACGACGTACTACGGCCACGGGGTGGTCGATGCGGCGAGTGCCGTCGGCGCGGGATGATGGCCGCGTGCTCGATCACCTCGTCTACGCCGGCCCCGACCTCGCCGCCGCCGTCGCCCACGTCGCCGAGCTGACCGGGGTCACCCCGGCGCCGGGCGGCAGCCACGTCGGCCTCGGCACCGCCAACCACCTCGCCGACCTCGGCGCGGGGATGTACCTGGAGGTGATCGGCCCGGACCCGGCCCAGCCGGACCCGGACGTGCCGCGCCCGTTCGGCATCGACGACCTGACCGAGCCGGCGCTGGTCGCGTGGGCGGTCCGCACGACCGACCTCGACGCGACGATCGCGCAGGCCCGCGCGCACGGCTTCGATCCGGGCGACGCGCTGGAGATGTCCCGCGCGACGGCCGACGGCGAGACGCTGAACTGGCGCCTGACCCCGCCGAGCGCCCCGGGCACGCTGCGCCCGTTCCTGATCGACTGGGGCACGACCCCGCACCCGACGACCCGCGGCCTGCCGGCCCTCCCGCTGCTGATGGTCACGGCCACCCACCCGGACCCGGCGTTCGTCCACACGGCGACCGAGGCGCTCGGCTTGGAGTTCCTGGTCCGCCGCACGGAAAAGGCAACCATGACGGCGGCCTTGCGCACTCCGGAAGGCCGTCAAGTCGCGTTGAGCTAGGCCTTGCCCTCGCGCCACAGGTTGGTCATGGGCAGCCGCCGGTCGCGGCCGAAGGCCTTGAACGTGATCTTCGTGCCCGGCGGGTACTGGCGGCGCTTGTACTCGGCCTTGTCGACCATCCGCACCACGCGGTCGATGGTCTCCGCGTCGAACCCGGCCTCGATCAGGTCCGCGTACCCGCGGTCGCCCTCGACGTAGTCGTCGAGGATGTCGTCGAGCAACGCGTAGTCCGGCAGCGAATCCGAGTCCATCTGGCCCGGCCGCAGCTCGGCCGACGGCGGCTTCGAAATCGAGTTCTCCGGGATCGGCGGGGTTTCGCCGTTCTTCGCCGCTTCGGCGTTGCGCCACCGCGCGAGCTGCCAGACGTGCGTCTTGAAGACGTCCTTGATCGGGGCGAACGCGCCGACCGCGTCGCCGTAGATCGTGGAGTACCCGACCGCCAGCTCGGTCTTGTTGCCGGTGGCCAGCACCAGGTGACCGTCCAGGTTGGACAGTGCCATCAGCAGCATGCCCCGCGTCCGCGCCTGGATGTTCTCTTCGGCCAGCCCCGTCAGGGAAAGCTGCTCGACGTACACGCGGACCATGTCCTCGACCGGCTCGACGCGGTAGTGCGCCCCGATCCGCTGGGCGAGGTCGGCCGCGTCGTCCTTCGAGTGACCCGAGGAGTACTGCGACGGCATCGAGACGCCGTAGACGTTGTCGCCGCCCAGCGCGTCCGCCGCGAGTGCCGCGCAGACGGCCGAGTCGATGCCGCCGGAGAACCCGAAGGTCACCGACGAGAAGCCGTTCTTGTGCACGTAGTCGCGCAGCCCGACGACCAGCGCGTGCCACACCTCGGCCTCGTCGGAAAGCGGGTCCATGATCACCGGCACGGCCGTCGGCTCGTACGCGGGCAGCGGATCGGAGCTCAGCACCCGGCGCCGGACGTGCAGGCCTTCGAGCTCGCCGTCGCCGGCGTGGCCGCCCGCGGTCAGGTCCATGTCGAGCACGGCCAGGTGCTCGACGAACTGCGGTGCGCGCGCCAGCACGGTGCCGTCCGCGGCGACGACGAGCGAGTCGCCGTCGAAGACGAGGTCGTCCTGCCCGCCGATCTGGTTGGTGTAGACCAGCGGCGCTCCGGCTTCGGCGGCGCGGCGCGCGATGAGCGGCAGCCGCTGCTCGTCCTTGGACCGCTCGTAGGGCGACGCGTTCGGCGCGACGACCAGGTCGACGCCGGCGCGGCCCAGCGCGGAGATCGGCCCGCCGTCCTGCCAGATGTCCTCGCAGACGACCATGCCGATGTCGAGCCCGTGGAACCGGACGACGTCGAGGGTGGTGCCCGGCTTGAACCAGCGGTGCTCGTCGAAGACGCCGTAGTTCGGCAGGTGGTGCTTGAACTGCCGCGCGACGACCTCGCCGCGGTAGAGCGCGGCGGCGGCGTCGCGCGGGCCCACCTCGTCGGAGTCGAGGTAGCCGACGTAGGTCAGGACCTCACCGCACCCGGCGTCGTCGAGGCGGCGCGCCAGCGACTCGACGCCGTGGCGGGAGGCGGCGGCGAAGGTCTTGCGCAGCGAAAGGTCCTCGACCGGGTAACCGGTCAGGGACATCTCGGGGAAGACGACGACGTGGGCGCCGGCTTCGGCGGCCTTGCGCGTCCAGGCGACGTGCAGGTCGGCGTTGCCGTCGAGGTCGCCGACGGTGGGGTTGACCTGGGCGAGCGCGATGCGCAGTTGCGGCATGCCGCCATTCTGTCCCACCGTCACCCGGGAGGCCGAGCGAATGTGGGCGAAATGCCACGCTAGGTCGACGCGACCGCGTCCCGGTGCTTGAGCTTCGCCATCCGCCCGTCGCGGTGGTGCCAGACGACGCCCTCGAACTCCGGGTGCGCGAGCAGCCACGCCATCAGCCCGTCGAAGTCGCGCGGGACGCCGGCGAACTCCTGCGCGGTCGCGTGCGGGACCAGCCGGTGCGCGCCGAGCTTCTCCGGATCGCCGTTGACCTTCGGCCCGCACAGCTCGTAGGTGCCGGGCGCCGCGCCGAAAAGCCCGTCGAGGGCTTCGTCGAAGAACGCCGCGAACGACGACTGCCCGACCGGCTCCCAGCCGACCGTCTTGCCCGTCTCCGGGTCGGTCTGCACGGCTTCGAACCCGTCCGGCGCGTCCTTGCCCGCCTTCACCTCGCGCCGCGCCCACCAGGTGCCGGACTCGTCGAGCCGGACGCAGGTGCCGTCGTACTTGCGGGTGGCCACGCCTTGGCCGTCGAGCACCCACTGGCACTCGGGGTGCACCTCACGGGTCACCCGCCGGAGGTTTTCGGGGTCGCGACGGAAGAGCGTCGGGATCTTGCGCATGCCCCGATTCTTCCGGCCGCGGCAAGCGAGAAAACCCCCGCCCGGACTAACCGGACGGGGGTTTTCCGCTACTTCCGCTTGATCATGCTCCGGACCTTCTTGATGGTCTGCTCGAAGTCCGAGTCGAACGGGTTGTCGTGCACCAGGTAGGTCCACGTCGTGTTCGCCCGCCGGACGCCGGCCTCGCCGAGGTCGATGCCCTCGTCGGTCAGCTCGGCCTCTTCGAGCGTCTTCGCCGCCCGCGAGTCCGCCTCGGCGATGATCTTGTGGAACTCCGGGATCGCCGCGCGGTGGAACTCGTCCAGCGGCGTCTCGCGGGCCAGCGCCCGCAGGTGGATGCTCTCGCGGACGTCGGTCAGGTACGCCAGGTGGTCCGACCACAGCTGGTCGACGTGGAACAGCAGCACCTCGCGGCACATCTGCTCCAGCTTGTCCTGGTCGTCGAGCTTGGCCTCGAGCTCGCTGAACTTGTCCGGGTTCGCCTTCTCCAGCTGCTCCGCCGCGTACGCGGTGCGAAGCACCTTGTCGCGGTGCACCAGCAGGTCACGCCGCTGCCGCTCGATCAGCCGCGTGTAGCGCCAGGTGTTGCGGTGGATCTCCAGATCGACACCCTCGGCGACGCGCTGGGCGTGGTTGAGCTGCCGCAGTGCCGCGTTGTCGGTGATCTCGCCGGTCTCTTCGTCGTCGACGATGCCCTCGGGCACGTCCGGCGCGTTCGACAGCACGAGCTCGTCGTTCAGGCTCGCGAAGAAGATCGCGCTGCCCGGGTCGCCCTGGCGGCCGGAGCGGCCGCGCAGCTGGCCGTCGAGCCGGCTCGACGGGTACCGCGCGGTGCCGATGACGTGCAGCCCGCCCAGCTCGACGACCTCGTCGCGGGTGGCGCCGTCGGTGCCGCCCAGCCGGATGTCGGTACCGCGGCCCGCCATCTGCGTGGACACGGTGACCGCGCCCTTCTTGCCGGCCTCGGCGATGATCGCGGCCTCTTCGGCGTCGTTGCGCGCGTTGAGCACGACGCACTCGAGGTCGACCTTCGCCAGCTTCTCGGCCAGCTCTTCGGACTCGGCGACGTCCTGCGTGCCGACGAGGATCGGCCGCCCGGTCTCGTGGACCGTGCGGATCTCCTCCTCGATCGCCCGCAGCTTCTGCGACGGCGACGCGAAGACGCGGTCTTCCTGGTCTTCGCGGATGTTCGGGGTGTTCGGCGGGATGACCGCGACCTCGAGCTCGTAGAACTCGCGCAGCTGCTCGGCGACGGCGACCGCGGTACCGGTCATGCCGGCGACCTCGGGGTAGCGCGCCAGCAGCGCCTGGACGGTGATCGAGTCCAGGATCTCGCCGCGGTCGGTCGCGGTGACCTGCTCCTTCGCCTCGACGGCGGCCTGCAGGCCGTCCGGCCAGCGCTGCAGCTCGGCGACGCGCCCGCGGGCGGCGTTGATGAGCTGGACCTTGCCGTCGCGGACCAGGTAGTCGACGTCGCGGGTGAGCAGCGCGTGCGCGTGCAGCGCGACGTTCACCGCGGGGAGCCGGTCGGACGCCGTCTCGCCGTAGAGGTCGTCGACCTCCAGGCCGAGCGACTTCGCGACGACGGACGCGCCGGCGTCGGTCAGCCAGGCGTTGCGGCCCTCGGAGTCGGTTTCGTAGTGCAGGTTGAGCCGCAGCCGCCGGACGACCTTCGCGACCTCTTCGTCGGCGTCGGTGTGGTCGATCGAGCCGGCCATCACCAGCGGGACGCGGGCCTCGTCGACCAGCACGGAGTCCGCCTCGTCGACGATCGCGACCTCGGGGGCCGGCTGGACGAGGTCGTCGACCGACGTCACCAGCCGGTCGCGCAGCACGTCGAAGCCGATTTCGGCGACGGCGCCGTACGTGACGTCCTTGGCGTAGGCCTCGCGACGCTCTTCGCGCGAGTGCGCCGGCTCGACCCACCCGACCGACACGCCGAGCAGGGCGTACACCGGCTCCATCCACTCGGCGTCGCGCCGGGCGAGGTAGTCGTTGACCGTGACGACGTGGACGCGCTTCCCGCGGATCGCGTAGCCGGCCGCGGCCAGCGCGCCGGCGAGCGTCTTGCCCTCACCGGTCTCCATCTGCACGACGTGCTTGCTGAGCAGGCCCATCGTGCCGAGGACCTGCACGTCGAACGCGCGCTCGCCGAGGGCACGGCGGGCGGCCTCGCGACCGAGCGCGCAGATCTCGATCAGGTGGTTGTCGCCGAACGCGGTGTCCTTCAGCTTCTCGCGCAGCTCGCCCGCTCGCTCGGTCAGCTCCGCGTCGGAGAGCTTCTCGAGCTCGGGTTCGAGCTTCTCGACCGCGGGCAGCAGTGCTTCGTAGCGGGTCAGCTCGACGCTGCCCGGCCGCTGGATGATCCGGCGGAGCTTCTTGCCCACCCGGCTGATCAGTGCTGCCACCCCTGGTCTCCCGTTCTCTCTTCGCTCGACCGGCCTGCCCCACCCAACGTGGCGGTGGTGCGTTCGAGTTCCGCGGCCGGATGGGACGATCCAACCGTGTTCCCTCATCCCAGCGCCAGGTCCGGACGTATCCGATGCCGCCGGATCACCGCAATTGCGACATCCGTGCTGATCGCGGCCTCGCTGGCCGCCTGCACGTCCACCGGCAACCCGGCGCCACCGGCGCCGACGACCGAGTCGCACCCGCCGTCCGGGCCGGTGCCCGCCGGGCTGGAGCGGTTCTACGGCCAGAGCCTGAGCTGGGCCGACTGCGCACCTTACGCGACGTCGGAAGACTCGCGGTCGGCGTTCCAGGCGAAAGACGTCCAGTGCGCCCGGCTGACCGTGCCGCTGGACTACGCGAAGCCGGCCGGGGACACGATCACGCTGGGCCTGCTCCGCCACAAGGCGACCGGCGACCGGATCGGCTCGCTGGTGGTCAACCCCGGCGGCCCGGGCGCGTCGGGCATGGTCGCGGCCGCCGGGCTGGTCAAGCCGGCCACGAGCACCGGCCTGGCCAAGCGCTTCGACCTGGTCGGCTTCGACCCGCGGGGGATCGGGGCGAGCCAGCCGGCCATCCACTGCCTGACCGACCAGGAGCGCGACACCGACCGCGCCGACGACAGCGAGACCGACGGCTCGCCGGCCGGCGTCCTCAAGCAGGAAGCGCAGGAGAAGGACTTCGCGGCGAAGTGCGCCCAGCGCACCGACGACGGCACCGGGATGCTGGCCAACGTCGGCACGCGGGACGTCGTGAAGGACCTCGACGTCCTGCGCTCGGTCCTCGGCGACGAAAAGTTGACCTATCTGGGTTACTCGTACGGCACCCGGATCGGGTCGGCCTACGCCGAAGCGTTCCCGAAGAACGTCCGCGCGATGATCCTCGACGGCGCGGTCGACCCCGAGCAGGACGCGGTCGAGTCGCTGGTCGCCCAGGGCCAGGGCTTCGGGACGGCGTTCACCCAGTTCGCGAAGTGGTGCACCGCCCAGCAGGACTGCGCGCTCGGTCAGGACGCGAACAGCGCGGTCAAGGCGTTCCAGGACCTCGTCCGGCCGCTGATCGAGTTCCCCGTGCCGGTCGGTGACGGCCGCAAGCTCTCCTACGAGGACGCGACCACCGGTGTCATCCAGGCGCTCTACCAGGAGAGCCTCTGGGACACGCTGAATTCGGGTCTCAACGAGCTGCGCCAGCAGCGCGGCGCGACGCTGGAGAAGCTCGCGGACATCTACAACGAGCGCGACACCGACGGCAAGTACGGCACCACCCAGGACGCCTTCACCGCGATCCGCTGCGTCGACGACCCGCGCGTCACCGACCCGGCCGTCATCCTCAAGGCGCAGGAGGAGTACGTGAAGGTGGCGCCGTTCCTCGACGACGGCCGCCCGGCTTCGGCGGCCCGCGACGCGTGCGCGTTCTGGCCGGTGCCGAACACGTCCGAGCCGCACGTGCCGAACGTCGAAGGCCTGGCGAAGACGCTGGTCATCTCGACGACCAACGACCCGGCGACGCCGTACCAGGCCGGCGTCAACCTCGCGAAGGGCCTGAAGGGCGCGCTGCTGACCTTCGAGGGCACGCAGCACACGGTGTTCCTGCAGGGCGTGAAGTGCGTGGACGAGGCCGGCGCGGACTACCTCGTCGACGGCACGGTGCCGCCGGACGGGACCCGGTGCACCGCGCAGTAGCGGCGCTCGCGCCGGTCCTGCTGCTGGCGGCGTGCACGAGCGCGCCGCCGACGGCCGGCCCGCCGCCGTCACCGTCTTCGACGCGAGCCCCTGACCTGGGGAAGTTCACCCGGCAGAAGCTCGCGTGGACGCCCTGCGGCGAGGCCCTGGACTGCGCGCACCTGAGCGTGCCGCTGGACTACGCGGCTCCAGACGGGCCCGCGATCGCCGTCGGCCTGCTGCGGCACAAGGCCACGAAGCAGCGGATCGGCTCGCTGGTCGTCAACCCCGGTGGGCCCGGCGGCCAGGGCACGTCGACGGCCGCGGCGCTGGCCAAGACGGCCGCCGCCGCGCCGCTGCTGGAGCGCTTCGACCTGGTCGGGTTCGACCCGCGCGGTGTCGGCACGAGCGAGCCGCGGCTGAACTGCCGCTCGGACGCCGAGGTCGACGCGGACCGCGCGGCCGACGTCGAGAGCGATATGTCGCCCGAAGGTGTGAAGAAACAGCTCGCCGAGACGACCGCGTACGGCGCGAAGTGCGCCGAAGGGACGAAGTACGGCAAGGAGTTCCTCGCGAACGTCGGCACGCGAGACGTCGTACGCGATCTCGACGTCCTTCGCGCCGCGCTCGGCGACGAGAAGCTGACCTACCTCGGCTATTCGTACGGGACGCAGATCGGCGCGGCCTACGCGGAGGCGTACCCGCGCAACGTCCGCGCGCTGCTGCTCGACGGCGCGGTCGACCCGGCCCAGGGCCTGGTGGACTCCCTGGTCACGCAGGCCGCGGGCTTCCAGGACGCGCTGAACGAGTTCGGCCGGTGGTGCGCGTGCCCGACCGCCGGCACCACCGAAGCGTTCCGGCGGCTCGTGCGTCCCCTGATCACGAAGCCCCTCCCGGCCGGGACGCGGAAGCTGTCGTTCGAGGACGCCATCACGGGCACGTTCGCCGCGCTCTATTCACGCGGGGACTGGCCCGCCCTGAAAGCCGCGCTCGCGCAGGTCGCCTCGGGCAACGGCCGGACGCTGCTGGCCTTCGCCGACGACTACTACCAACGCGACCGCGACGGCCACTACAGCGGCGCGCTCGACGCGTACTTCGCCGTCCGCTGCACCGACCACACGCGCGTCACCGACCGGGGCACCATCGACCGCGCGCACGAAAAGATGCTGGCCGGCGCGCCGTTCCTGGCCGGCGGCACACCGGACACGAGCGAGCTGGACATCTGCTCGACCTGGCCGGTCCCGCCGACGTCCACCGAACACACGCCGCGGCCGGCGGGCCTGCCGAAACCGCTGGTCATCTCGACGACGCACGACCCGGCGACGCCGTACCAGCAGGGCGTCGACCTGGCCAAGGACCTCGGCGGCACGCTGCTGACGTACGAAGGCGTCCAGCACACGGTCTTCCTGCAGGGCAACCAGTGCGTGGACCGCGCGGGAGTCGCTTACCTGATCGGCGGGACGGCCGCCGAAACCCGCTGCTAGCCGAGGTCCGCCGGCTCGTTCTGCCTGGTGAGGGACAGTTCGATCATCACCGGGCTGAGGTGGTCCCCGGCCGGCGGGATCTGCACCCACAGGCGCGCGAACCGACGCGGCCCGTCGGCCGAAACCCACACCTTGAGGGTGACGTCCTCGGTGACCTGCGGCAGCACCTCGTGCGCGACGGCCGCGGGCACCCGGCCGCCGACGCGCAGGGCGGCGGCGCCGTCGACGTTCTCCCGCCCTTCGGTCTTCGCGTCGGTGACGCCGTCGAGCAGCCGTTTCAGGCCGGCGGACGGGCCGAGGAACCTGCTGACCGCGTAGATCTCGGGCAGCGGCTCGTTCCCGGCGTCGGTGCTGACCTGGCCGTCCCGCACGGTGAAGCGAAACTTGGTGTGGCCTTCGCCGTCCTGGACGTCGGCCGTGCCGGTCGCGGCCCCGCCGCCGTCGAGGGTCGCGTCGCCCTCGATCTGCCGGAGCGGGAACCCGGGCAGCACGCCGTTGACGCCGGCCGCGAAGTGCACGCTCCGGACCTCGGCGAACGACGTCGCGGCGGCGCGGACCAGCTCGGAGCCCGCCGGGAACGGCCCGCGCGTGTCCGGCGATCCGGTGCAGCCGGCCGTCAGCAGGAGCACCAGAAGAAGGGTGAAGCGGGACATCCCCCGAGCCTACTGTTGGCTCGATCCTTTCGGACGATGTCCTTCAAGCCACTGTCGGCGTCACGCGCGCGCGGTGAAACTGCGTAGGTGACTGTTGAGACCCGCCCCGCCCCGAAGCTGCATCGCGCCTGGCTGATCGCGGGTGCCGCGTTCGTGGCGCTGCTCGCGTCCGCCGGCTTCCGCTCCGCCCCCGGCGTCCTCATCGACCCGCTGCACCAGGAGTTCGGCTGGTCCACGGCCACGATCAGCTCGGCCGTCTCGGTCAACCTCGTCCTCTACGGCCTCTTCGCGCCCTTCGCGGCGGCGCTGATGGAGCGGTTCGGCATCCGCCGCGTCTCGGCGACGGCGTTGTTCGTCATCGCGGTCGGCGCGGCCGGCACGGTGTTCATGAGCGCGAGCTGGCAGCTGATCCTCTTCTGGGGCGTGTTCATCGGCGCGGGCACGGGCTCGATGGCCATGAGCTTCGCGGCGACGGTCGCGACCCGGTGGTTCGTCCGCAGCCGCGGCGTCGTCACCGGCGTGCTGACCGCGGCGGGCGCCACCGGCCAGCTGATCTTCCTGCCGGTGATCGCGAACCTCGCGGTGGGCTCGGGCTGGCGGACGGCGTCGCTGGTGATCGCGATCGCGGCCCTGGCGGTGGTCCCGGTGGTCCTGCTGGTCATCCGCGACCACCCGGCGGACATCGGCACCACGGCGTACGGCGCACCCGCGGAGGCGCAGGTCGCGCGCCCGGCGTCGAAGACCGGCTCGGCCCGCCGCGCGCTTTCGGTGCTCGGCCAAGCCGCCCGGACGCGGACGTTCTGGCTCCTGGCGGTCGGCTTCGCGATCTGCGGAGCGACGACGAACGGCCTGGTCGGAACCCACTTCGTCCCCGCGGCGCACGACCACGGCATGCCCCAGACGACGGCGGCGGGCCTGCTCGCCCTGGTCGGCGTGTTCGACGTGGTCGGCACGATCTTCTCGGGCTGGCTGACCGACCGCGTGGACCCGCGCATCCTGCTCGGCGTCTACTACGCGCTGCGCGGGTTGTCGCTGGCGCTGCTGCCGCAGCTGTTCACGAACTCGGTGCAGCCGAGCATGTGGGCGTTCATCCTGTTCTACGGCCTCGACTGGGTGGCGACGGTTCCCCCGACGGTGGCGCTGTGCGTCCGGGCGTTCGGCGACGCGGGCCCGATCGTGTTCGGCTGGGTGTTCGCCAGCCACCAGCTGGGCGCGGCATTCGCAGCCTCGGCGGCGGGCTTGGTCCGCGACCAGCTGGGGACGTACAACGTGGCTTGGTACGCGGCGGCGGTCCTGGCGGTGCTCGCCTCGGTGGCGTCGCTGGCGATCTCACGGGCGAAGAAGCCCGTCCCGGTGCTCGCGACCTGACTTCGGCACCCCAGCGCCCGCAACTTAGGGCGCCCGGCGACGTCATGAACGACTCGTCCCTGTCGTCCAGCGTCATGAACGACCCTTTCATGACGTCCCGGCCGGCAAACCCGACCTTGCCGAGCCCCCATCAGGCCGGCTCGAACCGCCCCGCGCGGATTCTGGCCATGGCGGGCGACGTGACTTGGCCACCCCCGGCGCGTCGATCGGGGCTTCGGCTCGGCGGCGCCCGTTCCGCGGTGCGCGCGGCCTCGGCCAGGCCCCCACCCTCACCCGCGCGAAGAAGCCCGTCCCGGTGCTCGCGACGTGACTTGGCCACCCCCGGCGCGTCGTGAAACATCCCGTTAACACGCTGTCGTTAGGGTGCGGCCATGGATCGCCAGCAGGAATTCGTGCTCCGCACGCTCGAGGAGCGCGACATCCGTTTCGTCCGTCTCTGGTTCACCGATGTGCTGGGGTTCCTCAAGTCCGTCGCGGTCGCGCCGGCGGAGCTCGAAGGCGCATTCAACGACGGCATCGGCTTCGACGGCTCGGCCATCGAAGGCTTCGCGCGCGTCTACGAATCGGACATGGTCGCCAAGCCCGACCCGGCCACGTTCCAGGTCCTGCCGTGGGAAACCCCCGACGGCGGCCCGTACTCGGCCCGCATGTTCTGCGACATCGCCATGCCGGACGGCTCGCCCTCGTGGGCCGACCCGCGGCACGTCCTGCGCCGCCAGCTGTCGAAGGCGGCTGAAGCCGGCTTCACCTGCTACGTCCACCCCGAGATCGAGTTCTTCCTCCTCTCGACCATGCCCGACGACGGCAGCGAGCCGGAGCCCGCGGACAACGGCGGCTACTTCGACCAGGCCAGCCACGCCACGGCGACGCACTTCCGCCGCCACGCCATCGAGACCCTCGAGGCGATGGGCATCTCGGTCGAGTTCAGCCACCACGAAGGGGCACCGGGCCAGCAGGAGATCGACCTCCGTTACGCCGATGCGCTGACGATGGCCGACAACGTGATGACGTTCCGCTACGTCGTCAAGGAGGTCGCGCTGACCCAGGGCGTGCGCGCGACGTTCATGCCCAAGCCGTTCACCGACCAGCCCGGCTCGGGGATGCACACGCACGTCAGCCTGTTCGAAGGCGACCGCAACGCCTTCTACGACGCCGAGGACCCGCACGAGCTGTCGGAGACCGGCAAGGCGTTCGTCGCCGGCGTGCTGCACCACGCCAAGGAGATCTCCGCCGTCACGAACCAGTGGGTGAACTCCTACAAACGCCTGATCAGCGGCAGTGAGGCCCCGACGACCGTCTCGTGGGGCCGCGCGAACCGCTCGGCGCTCGTCCGCGTCCCGATGTATTCACCCGGAAAGGCGTCATCCCGACGGGTGGAGATCCGTACGCTGGACTCGGCGTGCAACCCGTACCTGGCGTACTCGGTCATCCTGGCCGCCGGGCTGAAGGGGATCGAGAAGGGCTACGAGCTGCCGCCACCCGCCGAGGACAACATCTGGCAGCTGAGCGACGCCGAGCGGCGCGCCGCGGGGTACGCCCAGCTGCCGCAGAACCTGGGGGAGGCGCTGGCCGAGATGGAGAAGTCCGAACTCCTGCCGGAAGCGCTCGGCGAGCACGTCTACGACTTCTTCCTCCGGAACAAGCGCGTGGAGTGGGACAACTACCGCAGCGCGGTCACCCCGTACGAACTCCGAACGCTCCTCCCGGTGCTCTGATGGGGCGGCGGCCGGCACTCCTCGTCCTGCTGGCCGCCGTACTCCTGTTCGTCCCGGTGACCCCGGCGGTCGCCTCGCCGAAGTTCGACCTCGACTCCGCCGACATCCCGGCGCTGCAGGCGCGGATGGCGGCCGGCCGGCTCACCGCGGTGGGTCTGACCAGCGCGTACCTCGACCGGATCCACCGGATCGACGGCAAGGTCAACGCGGTCCTGGCGCTCAATCCGTCGGCGGTGCGCCAGGCCTTCGAGAGCGACGCCCGGCGTCGGGCGCACCGCCTGCGCGGACCGCTCGACGGCATCCCGGTGCTGGTCAAGGACAACGTCGACACACGCGACCAGTGGACGACCGCCGGGTCGCGCGCCCTGCGCAGCTTGCCCGCCAAGGACGCCACGCTGATCACCCGGCTGCGTGACGCCGGAGCGGTGATCCTCGGCAAGGCGAACCTCTCCGAATGGGCGAACTTCCGCGCCGCGAAGCCGACGTCGGGCTGGTCGGGCGTCGGCGGGCAGACGAACAACCCGTACGTGCTGGACCGCAACCCGTGTGGGTCGTCCGCCGGGTCCGCGGCCGGCGTCGCCGCGTCGCTGGCACAGGTCGCGATCGGTTCGGAGACCGACGGCTCGATCGTCTGCCCCGCCGGCATGACGGCGACGGTCGGCCACAAACCCAGCCTCGGCCTGGTCAGCCGCACCGGTGTGGTGCCGATCTCCGCCGAGCAGGACACCGCCGGGCCGATCGCCCGCAACGTCGTCGACGTCGCGCTCACGCTGTCGGTCCTGCAGGGGCGGGACCCGGCGGACCCGGCCACGCTCGAGTACCCGAGGTCCCAGCCGACGGACTACGCGAAGCTGCTCCGGCCGGGCGTCCTGCGCGGCGCGCGGATCGGGTTGTGGCGGCTGCCGGTGCTCGGCCCCGAGACGGACGCGGTGCTGACGTCCGCGAAGAACTCCCTGGTCAAGGCGGGTGCGACGGTCGTCGAAGTGACCCCGCCGTACCAAGCCCGGCTCGGTGAGCTGGAGTTCCCGGCGCTGCTCACGGAGTTCCACCGCGACATCGATGCCTACCTCGCGGCCCGCCCGCGCGGCCCGCGGAGCCTGGCCGAGCTGATCGCCTACAACCGCGCGGACCCGCTGGAGCGGACGTGCTTCGCCGGACAGGAGCTGTTCGAGCAGGCGCTGGCCGCGCCGCCGCCGACCGACCCCGGTTACCTGGCCGGCCGCGCCGAGCTGTCAGACCTCGCGCGCCGCTCGCTCGACGAGACCCTGGCGAAGTACCACCTGGACGCGATCGCGTCGCCGACCAACCCGCCGGCGTGGAAGACCGACTGCGCGGTGGGGGACAACGACGTGATCCCGTCGTCGACCCCGGCTGCGGTCGCGGGCTACCCGGACGTGACGGTGCCGGCGGGGTTTGCCGGACCGCTCCCCGTGGGTATCTCGTTCATGGGTGCCCGGTGGTCGGACGCCCGCATGCTTGCGCTCGCGGCGGACTTCTCCCGGGCGGCTCCCGTGCGGGTTCCGCCGCGCTATCTGGTGACCCTGCCGTCGTAGGAGTGCCGAACACGCTCTGACCTGCGGCAATGGCGTTAAGTGACCCCCCTGTTCGGGACCGGTTTCGGGGCATGTAATCTTCTCTTCGTCGCCAGGAACACCGGGTCGCCCCGGGGCCGCAAGCCCCGAAGATCCGGCCGGGCCGAGCGGGTTGACACCGCGGATCGGACCGGGTAATGTTCAGCGTCGGCCCACGAGCGGCCGCCGAATCCCTACGACTAACACCGTAGGCTGAGGCATGCTCGACCAAAAGCTTTGAATATCGCTTGGAACAACTGCCGAGGATATAGCCGCTGATAAGGCGGTGAGTCCAGAGTGTGTTGCTTGAGAACTCAACAGTGTGCTAGTGAACTAAGCCAGTAGAGCTTATATGAAACCCCCTCGTCGGGGTTTCCTTTGAGAAGCAAGAAATTGCCTCGATTAAACTATTCATTGTTGGAGAGTTTGATCCTGGCTCAGGACGAACGCTGGCGGCGTGCTTAACACATGCAAGTCGAACGCTGAACCACTTTCGGGTGGGGAT
>NZ_FNUJ01000013.1 GCF_900107925.1 Amycolatopsis pretoriensis
ATCCCCACCCGAAAGTGGTTCAGCGTTCGACTTGCATGTGTTAAGCACGCCGCCAGCGTTCGTCCTGAGCCAGGATCAAACTCTCCAACAATGAATAGTTTAATCGAGGCAATGTTAATGCTCTCAAAGGAACCTCATACGAGGTTATATATAAGCTCTACTGGCTTAGTTCACTAGCACACTGTTGAGTTCTCAAGCAACACACCTCGAGTCGCACCGCCGTCAAGCGGCCTTACTCGAAGCGAGTTATTTCTAGCAGTTTTTGGTGGGCCACCCACTCAATCGCTTCTGCGAGAGCTTGGTTCGTGTCCCTGTCGCTCGGTTTCCCTGGCGACTTGGAGAACTTTACATGCCCCGAAAGGGCCCGGAACAGGGGGGTCCCTTAACAAGATCAGCGCAGGTCAGACCCCATGACGAAGCCCGCCCGCGACCCAGTCTGCCCCGAACCGCCCGGGAGCGCCAGCGAAAGAACATTGCTCCGACTACATTGCACCGTATTGCTCCGCGTCAGTGCTCCGCTTAACGTCGGCCGCATGAACCTCGCCTACGACGACCTCGGCCCGTGGGACGGGCGCCCGGTCCTCCTGGTCCACGGCCACCCCTTCGACCGCTCGATGTGGCGCCCCCAGGCCGAGTACCTGGCCGAGCGCGGCTACCGGGTGGTGACCCCCGACCTCCGCGGTTATGGCGACACCAAGACCACTGACACCAAGACCGGCCTCGACGTCTTCGCGAACGACCTCGTGGAGCTGGCCGACCACCTGGGCCTGGCGAGCTTCGTCCTCGGCGGCCTCTCCATGGGCGGCCAGATAGTCATGCAGCTGACCAACGACCATCCGCACCGGGTGAAAGCCCTCCTCCTGGCCGACACCTTCCCCGGCCTCGACACCCCGGAGGCGAAGCAGGCCCGCTACGACACGGCGGACCGGATCGCCGAAGAGGGCATGGAGCGCTACGCCGACGAGCTGCTCCCCAAGATGATCTCGAAGCAGACCCGCGCGAGCAGGCCCGACGTCGAGGCCCACGTCCGCCGCATGATGCGCGACGCGCCGAAAGAAGGAGCCGCGGCGGCACTCAGGGGACGTGCCGAGCGCCCCGACTACACGCCCGCGCTGAAGCACATCGACGTCCCGACGCTGGTGGTCGTCGGCAGCGAGGACGAGTTCACCCCGGTCGCCGACGCCGAGCTCATCCACCGGGAGATCGCGGCTTCGACCCTGGTGGTGGTCGAGGGCGCGGGCCACCTGCCTAACCTGGAGCGCGAGACCGAGTTCGACGAGGCACTGAGCGCCTTCCTGACCGGAAAAAGGTTCACCCCATGACCCAGCAGACCGTGTTCGTGACCGGCGCCAGCGCCGGCTTCGGCGACGCCATCGCGCGCCGGTTCGTCGCCGAGGGCGCCCGCGTGGTCGCCGTCGCCCGCAGCGAGGACAAGCTCGAGAAGCTGGCCGGCGAGCTCGGCGACGCCGTCCTGCCCGTGACCCTCGACGTCAGCGACCCCGACGCCGTCAAATCCACCGTCGAGAACCTTCCGGACGAGTGGAAGAGCGTCGACGTCCTGGTCAACAACGCCGGCCTGGCGAAGGGCCTCGAGCCCGCCCACCGGGCCGAGCTCGACGACTGGGACCAGATGATCGCGACGAACGTCCGCGGCCTCGCGCACGTCACGCGCGCGCTGCTGCCCGGCATGGTCGAACGCGGCCGCGGTCACGTCATCAACATCGGCTCGATCGCCGGCACCTACCCCTACCCGGGGGGCAACGTCTACGGCGCGACCAAGGCGTTCGTCCACCAGTTCAGCCTCAACCTGCGCAGCGACCTGCACGGCACGGGCGTCCGGGTGACGAACGTCGAGCCGGGCATGGTCGGCGGCACGGACTTCTCGAAGGTCCGCTTCGACGGCGACGCGGCGAAAGCGGACAAGGTCTACGAGGGCACGACCCCGCTGACCGCGGACGACGTCGCCGAGTCCGTCTACTGGGCGGCGAGCCAGCCGAAGCACGTGAACATCAACGTCATCGAGCTGATGCCGGTGGTGCAGAGCTTCTCCGCGCTGCAGATCTACCGCGAGAGCTGAAAGAGGTCGGCGAGCGCCTGCTGTTCCGGGTCCAACTCGGTCAGCAGGCGCTTCGCCCGCGGCCGCCCGCCGGTGGACGGGTAGCGCAGTACCAGCTCGCCGATGCCCGCCAGCTGGTCGAGCAGCTCACGCACGGACAGGTTCATCCCCGCCCGGTCGGCCTCGCGCCGCATCAGGTGGGTGATCGTCGCCGCGAGCACCGAGACCAGGCCGTGCGCCTCGATGCGCTGCCGCGTCCACTCCCAGCGCGGCGTCGGGCCGGTCACGGCGGGGCCGGTCAGCCAGCGGAACGTCGACTCCAGGTGGGTGCGCGCGCGGTAGGCCGTGACGACGTCGCCGATCGGCCAGTCCCGGTCGGTGACCAGCACCTGCTTGCCGAAGAACTCCTCGTCGAGCCGAGCCAGCGCGGCGGCGTCGATCCGCCGTTCCAGCCGGATCTCGCCGGGCCGGTTCCCGCTCAGCACGGCGGTGAGCACGCGCTCGATGCGCCGGCCGCGCGTGACCCGGCCCAGCTCGGCGTGCACCTGGGCGCGGTCGCCGCGGTGGGTGCCCGCGGCCAGCGCCTCGGCCAGGCCGTCCAGCTCGCGGGTCGCGGTGGCCAGCTCGTCGGCGAACGCGCGGGACTGCGCCGCGTGCAGCGTCGCCGAGTGCGTCAGGACCACCCGCCGCCGGACGCCGTCGACCACGGCGTGCGTGTCCAGCGCCGTCAGCCCGGCGAACCGCTCGGGGTCGACGCGCTTGCGGGCGGACGCGGGCTGGGTGAGCAGCTCGGGGTGGTCGGTCAGCGGCAGCGACCCGACGAACCCGCTGCGTGAGCCGAGGTCGAGCTGGGCGGCCTGGCCGGAGTGGAAGACGAGCGTCGCCGGCCCCAGTCCCGCCATGAGCGAGGCGAACGTGGGTGCCGTGCCGTCGTCGCGCCGGTACAGCCGCGATTTGAGGGGGATGGCGCCGTCGCGGGTCACCCGCAGGCCGACGCCGGCGAGGACGCCCTGGCACGCCGAGGGCAGCGTGCAGTCCGCCGGGGCGAACGCGGCGAACTGGGGGACGTCGACCGCGAGCGCCGCGTGGTCGTCGAGTGCCTCGAGCACGGCCGAGGCGACGGTGTCCTCGATCCCCGCGATCCGTTCCGGCGTAAGGCGTTCCAGCGCCTTCCAGATTCCATCCACTGTGGACAACCGGGGTCGGACGAGGTCGGCGGCCGGCCCCGCCGTCCACCATTCGGGCAGCGGCGTGGCGGGTGCGGTCGCCCGGTGCAGCACCGCGACCGCGAGGGTCAGCCCCAGCGAAGGCTTCGCGCGCACGACGTCGTCGACACGGTTGACGAAGTCCAAGCGTGAGAGCGTCGACCACACCGCGGCGACGTCGCCGTACGGCCGGTACGACGTCGACGCCGGCTCGCCGCCGGGGACGGCGCGGGCGATCTCCTCGGCCGTCCCGAGGTAGCGCTGGGTGACCACCCGCGGCTTGCCGTCGACGCGGCCGGACTCCGCCAGGTAGTAGTACGTCCGTCCGCCGATCTTCTTGCCGACCACCGATGCCACCCTTTAGGTAATACACGTCGAGCGGCTGATCGACAACCACGGCACCGCGGTGACCTGCGACGACGATCACGTCCGGGTACAACCGCGGCCGGGTGCGCAACACACACTGGCTGGTCGCGTGAGGACGGTCCTAGCGTGGGCGGAATGGGACCCGAACCCGACGCCACCACTCCGACCGCCTCCGCGATGCGCCGCGCGCTCGCCCGGGCGCGTGACGGGAAGACACTGGACGTCACCGAAGCGGCCGTCCTGCTGCACGCCCGCGGCGACGACCTCACGACGCTCTCCGAGTACGCCTCCCGCATCCGCGACGCCGGCCTGGCCGAGGCCGGGCGCGCCGGGATCATCACCTACAGCCGCAAGGTGTTCATCCCCTTGACCCGGCTGTGCCGCGACCGCTGCGGCTACTGCACGTTCGTCACCGTGCCCGGCCGGCTCGAATCGCCGTTCCTGTCCCCGGACGAGGTGCTCGACATCGCCCGCAAGGGTGCCGAGATGGGCTGCAAGGAAGCCCTCTTCACCCTCGGCGACCGGCCCGAGGACCGCTGGAAGGCCGCCCGCGAGTGGCTGGACGCGCACGGCTACGACGACACGCTGTCCTACGTCCGCGCGATGGCCATCCGCGTGCTCGAGGAGACCGGCCTGCTGCCGCACCTCAACCCGGGCGTGCTGACCTGGCAGGACTTCCAGCGGCTGAAGCCGGTCGCGCCGTCGATGGGCATGATGCTGGAGACCACGGCCACGCGGCTGTGGAGCGAGAAGGGCGGCCCGCACTACGGCTCGCCTGACAAGGATCCCGCGGTCCGGCTCCGCGTGCTCGAAGACGCCGGCCGCAGCTCGGTCCCCTTCACCACCGGGGTCCTGATCGGCATCGGCGAGACGCACGAAGAGCGGGCCGACGCGCTGTTCGAGATCCGCAAGGTCGCCAAGACCTACGGCGGCATCCAGGAAGTCATCGTGCAGAACTTCCGGGCCAAGCCGGACACGAAGATGCGCGCGACGCCGGACGCCGACCTCGAAGAACTCGCCGCGAACATCGCGGTCGCGCGGCTAGTGCTCGGCCCGAAGATGCGCATCCAGGCGCCGCCGAACCTGATCGGCAGCCAGTACGACCTGATGATCCGCGCCGGCATCGACGACTGGGGCGGCGTCTCGCCGCTGACCCCGGACCACGTCAACCCGGAACGCGCCTGGCCGCAGATCGACGAGCTCGCTCGCCGCACCGAGAAGGCCGGGTTCGAGCTCAAGGAACGGCTGACCATCTACCCGGAGTACGTCAAGGCCGGCGAACCGTGGCTGGACCCCCGGATCACGCGGCACGTCGCCGCGCTCGTCGACTACGAAACCGGGATGGCCCGCGAGGACGCGATGCCGGTCGGCATCCCGTGGCAGGAGCCGGACGGCGGCTGGCAGGAGTCCGGGCGCACCGACCTGCACACCGAGATCGACACCAGCGGCCGCACCGACGACCGCCGCAGCGACTTCGACTCCGTGTACGGGGACTGGAAGGAGATCGGCGACCGGATCAAGACCGGGCCGGCCAAGTTCGACACGGACATCCTGGAAGCGTTGCGCAGCGCGGAAAAGGACCCGGCCGGGCTCTCCGACGACGCGGCACTCGCGCTCCTGCACGCCGACGGTCGCGAACTCGACGCGTTCACGCGGCTCGCTGACGACCTGCGCCGCGAGACCGTCGGCGACGACATCACGTTCGTCGTCACGCGGAACATCAACTTCACCAACGTCTGCTACACGGGTTGCCGCTTCTGCGCCTTCGCGCAGCGTCGCACCGACGCCGACGCGTACACGCTCTCGCTGGAGCAGGTCGGCGACCGCGTCGACGAGGCGTGGGCCGCGGGCGCGACCGAGATCTGCATGCAGGGCGGCATCCACCCGGACCTGCCGGGCACCGCGTACTTCGACCTCGCGGCCGAGGTCAAACGCCGGCAGCCGGAGATCCACCTGCACTCCTACAGCCCGATGGAGGTCGTGAACGGCGCTTCGCGGACCAACCTGTCCCTCCGCGACTGGCTCATCAAGGCCAAGGAGTCCGGCGTGGACTCGCTGCCGGGCACGGCCGCGGAGATCCTCGACGACGACGTCCGCTGGGTGCTGACCAAGGGCAAGCTGCCGACGTCGGAGTGGATCAAGGTCGTCACGACGGCGCACGAGGTCGGGCTGCCGACGACGTCCACGATGATGTACGGCCACGTCGACACGCCGGCGCACTGGGTCGCGCACCTCAAGCTCCTCGCGCGGCTGCAGCGCGAAGGCCTGGAGAAGCACGGGCGGCGCGGGTTCAGCGAGTTCGTGCTGCTGCCGTTCATCCACCAGAGCTCGCCGATCTACCTCGCCGGGCTCGCCCGCGCCGGGGCGACCGTGCGCGAGAACCGCGCGGTGCACGCGCTGTCGCGGCTCCTGCTGCACGGCATGATCGACAACATCCAGAGCTCCTGGGTGAAGCTGGGCGTCGAAGGCAGCCGCGCGGTGCTGCAGGGCGGCGTCAACGACATCGGCGGGACGCTGATGGAGGAGACGATCAGCCGGATGGCGGGCGCGTCCAACGGGTCGTACAAGACGATCAGCGACATGCGCGAGATGGTCGAACCACTCGGCCGGCCGCTGGTCCAGCGCACCACGGGGTACGGCCGGCCCTCGGCCGAGCGCGTCGCCGCCGCTGAGGCGTCGGACGGCGTCGCCACCGCCGTGCGCAAGCCGCTGCTGCCCTTGCTGACTCCGTGAGGTCGTAGCGGGCGCCTTCCGGGGCGCCCGCTACGCTTCCGGCGCATGGGGGTTTCTCGTTTCGCACCACTTTTGGCAGTAGCGCTTCTCGCGGGTTGCGCTGCCACACCGCCACCTCCCGCACCGACTCCGACGCCTGCCCCGAGCCCGACGTACGGGCCGCCGCCGTCGGCCGGTCTCTCGCTTTCGGTCGGCCAGGTCGAGGCCGGGCTCGGGCACCGCGCGAGCGTGCTGACGCTGACCAACCGGGACACCGCGCCGCGGAAGGTCACCGGCTACCCCGACCTGAAGATCCTCGCGGGTGACGGCTCGCCGCTCGAGGTGAAGGTCGAACACGGGACTTCGTACTTCGCGCGGGACCTCGGCCCGCAGGACCTGACCGTCCAGCCGGGCGAAAAGGTCGTGGCCGTGCTCGCGTGGTCGGCGACCGTCACGAGCGGCGACCCGCGCACGGGCGCGGCGATCGCGGTGGTGCCCGGTCCGGGCGAGCCCGCGCAGAAGCAGCCGCTCGACACCGATCTGGGCACCACGGACACCGTCACGGTCAGCTCGTGGGCCACCGAAGTCGGGGCCTGACGACCCTGTGTCACCGCTCACAAACCGACGGTTGACCAGCGGGAGTCTGTGCTAACTCTGTTCCTTCACCCGCCGGAAGGGACCTCGATGAGCACCTCCGTAGCGCCACTGGAAATGGTCGACACCGACCGCTACCCGCTCACCGATCCGAACGGTCCCGCGTGGCGCGAGACCGTCGGGCGCACCCGGGCCGGCCTTGCCGACGTCGGGTGCAGCGTGCTCGCCGACTTCATCCGGCCCGAACTGCACGACGTCCTGCGCGCGGAGTGCGCCGCGCTCGAACCGCACGCCTACACGAAGATCGAGAAGGTCAACGCCTACAACACGGCGATCGGCGAGCCGCTGCCCGAGGACCACCCGGGCCGCACGATCATGGAGCGCGGCAACGCCTTCGTCGCGCGGGACCACATCCCCGCGTCGTCGATCATCGCCCGGCTCTACACGAGCCCGCTGTTCCAGAAGTTCGTCGCCGACTGCTTCGGCCTGCCGGAGCTGCACGAGCTGGCCGACCCGCTCTCCGGGCTGACGCTCAACGTGATCGCCCCCGGCCGCGCGCACCCGTGGCACTTCGACACGAACTCCTACACCGTCAGCATGCTGACGCAGGCCGCCGAAGCGGGCGGGACCTTCGAGTACTGCCCCGGCATCCGGTCCGCGGCGGACGAGAACTTCCCGGCCGTCCGGGCCGTCATCCGGGAGGACGGCACCCATCCGGTCCAGCGCCTCGGCCTCCGTCCGGGTGATCTGCAGCTCTTCCAAGGACGCTTCGCCTTGCACCGGGTCAGTACGGTGAAGGGCGAGGTCGCGCGCCATTCCGCGATCTTCGCCTACAGCGAGCGCCCGGGGGTCATCGGCAGCGCGGAGCGGACCAGGCAGTTGTTCGGCCGGGTCCTGCCCACCCACCTGGCCGGGCGCACCGACCGGGGCGACGAGCTGCTCGACTAGATCTCGACAAGATCAGGAGCCTGGCCAGTGCCTTTCGACTCGACCGGCAAGATCTCGTTCGACCACATCTACACCGCACCCGACCCGCGGCCGTTCTTCGGCACGCTGCGCCGCGTCGGCTACGAAATCCCGCAGCTGGCGAAGCCGTACTTCGCCAAGCTGATCGGCGAGCACCCGGCCGAGCGCCCGACCGTGCTCGACGTCGGCTGCTCGTACGGCGTCAACGCGGCCTTGAGGCGCTGCGAAGCCACGATGGACGACCTCTACGCGCACTACACCGCCCCGGACGTGCGGGCGGCGAGCCACGCTCAGCTGATCGAGGCGGACCGCGCCCGCGTCACCGATCCGGGTGGCGCGAGGTTCTACGGCCTGGACGCGTCGGCGCCGGCGCTCGAGTACGCGCTTTCCACCGGGTTCCTCGACGAGGCGATCCACGCCGACTTCGAAAGCGACGACCCGGACAGCACCCAGCGCAAGCTGCTCGACGACGTCGACCTCGTGATCTCGACCGGCTGCGTCGGCTACGTCACGGAGAAGACGATCGCCCGGATCGCGCGCGGCTCGCGGCCGTGGATGGCGCACTTCGTGCTCCGGATGTTCTCCTACGAGCCGGTCGCCGACAGCCTGGCCGGACTCGGGTACGAGACCGCACAGGTCCCGGGCGTGTTCCGGCAGCGGCGGTTCGCCTCCGCCGAGGAGCAGGCGCAGATCCTCGACACCCTCGACACCGCCGGCGTCGACCCGACCGGGCTCGAATCCGACGGCCGGCTCTACGCACAGCTGTATGTTTCCCGACCTGACAGCGCAGCCGCTCTGGCCACCGCGCTGGGCAACTTCGACGAAGAAGGATGATCGTGAGCAGTCCGGACTGGTCCACCCGCACCTTCGGCAACGAGGACCGGCTCCCCCGCGTCCCCGTCCCCACGCTGGAGGCGAGCGGCCGCCGCTTCCTCGAGTGGTGCGCCCCGCTGCTGACGCCGGAGGAGCTGGCCGAAACCGAGACGGCGCTCGCGCAGTTCCTCGAAGGCCCCGGGCCCGAGCTGCAGGCCGCGCTCGAGGAGTACGACCGCTCGCCCGGCGTGCGCAGCTGGCTCGACACGTTCTGGCCGTACCGCTACCTCGGCCGCCGCGACCGGATCGCGCTCAACGCCAACTTCTTCTTCCTGTTCCAGGACTCCCCGCTCGGCCAGGTGGAGCGCGCGGCCGAGCTGACCGCGTCCGCCGTGGACTACAAGCTGAAGCTCGACGACCAGCTCGTGCCGCCGGTGCTCCTGCGCGGCACGCCGCAGTCGATGGTCCAGCACCAGTACCTGTTCTCGGCCACGCGCATCCCGGGCGCGCTGATCGACACCGCGCGCACGCGGTTCCCGTCACCCGAGCGGCACATCGTCGTGTTCTCGAAGGGAACGCCGTTCCGCCTGGACGTCCTCGCCGACGACGGCCGCCCGTACTCGCCGGCCCAGCTGGCCGACGGGCTGCGCGCGATCCTCAAGGACGACCACGTCACCGACGTCCCGGCCGGGCCCTTCACGACGAAGGCGCGCGCGGAGTGGGCGGCTTCGCGGGCCGCGCTCATCGAAGCGGGCAACGCCGACGCGTTGGAGACCATCGAGACCGCGTTGTTCTGCCTGTGCCTGGACGACTTCACGCCGTCGGACGCGCTGGAAGCCGGCGATCGGCTGCTGTACGGCGACAACCGGTGGTACGACAAGGCGGTGTCGCTGATCGTGTTCGAGGACGGCACCGCGGGCATCAACGTCGAGCACTGCGAACTCGACGGCACGACGATCCTCGGCTTCACCGACGCTCTCCTGAGCGGCTCACGCGAAGAGCGCGAAGCGGCTGAGGGCGTGCCGGGCTACGAAGTCGTCGAGTTCACGCTGACCGACGCTCTCCGCGAAGACGCTCAAGCGGCAGCGGCGGCTTTCCGCGCGTACGCGGACGCGACGGCGACGCAGACCGTGTCGTTCGACGTCGGCGCCAACCGCGCGAAGGAGCTCGGGATGTCCCCGGACGCCTTCGCGCAGATGTCGTACCAGCTCGCGCATCGCCGGGCGAAGGGCCTGACGGGCGCGACGTACGAGTCGATCGCGACGCGGCAGTTCCAGAACGGCCGCACCGAAGCGATGCGGGTCGTGACGCCGGAGGTCGTGCGCTTCGCCGACGTGATGACCTCTTCGGAAGCTTCTCTCGAGGAAAAGCGTGCCGCGTTCCGTGCCGCGGCCGCGAAGCACGTTTCGCGGGCGAAGGAGTGCCAGGCCGGGGACGCGCCGGAGCAGCACCTGTGGGAGCTGCAGCTGATCGCGAAGCGCCGTGGAGACGCCGCGGACCTGCCGCTGTACTCCTCGCCGGGCTGGCTGAAGTCGCGCGACGACTACCTGAGCACCAGCTCGGCGCCGTCGGTCAACATCCAGTACTTCGGGTTCGGTTCGACGAGCCCGCAGTGCATCGGCATCGCGTACGTGCTGCTGCCGGACCGGTGGAACATCTACCTGAGCACGCCGAAGCACGTGTCGGCCGAGATGCACCGCTTCGCCGACGAGCTGGCTGTCGCGGTGCGGGAGCTGCAGGACCTACTGGCCGAGTAGGCGCCGCAACCAGGTCAGCCGGGCGGCGCGCGCTGCCCGGCTGAGCCGCGCTTCGGGTGCCAGCGAGTCGAAGCCGTGGAAGCCACCCGGCCACACGTGCAGCTCCGCCTCGCCGCCCGCCTGCCAGAGGCGGCTCGCGTAGGCGACGACCTCGTCGCGGAACGTCTCCGCCGTGCCGACGTCCAGGAACGCCGGCGGCAGTCCCGAAAGGTCCGCCGCGCGGGCCGCGGCCGCGTACGCCGGGACCTCGTCGAGGCCGCCGAGGTACGCCGTCCAGCCGACGTTGTTGGCCGTGCGGTCCCACAACCCGCGGCCGTCGAGGTCGACGGCCGACGCGGTGTCGTTGCGGTCGTCGAGCATCGGGCAGAGCAGCAGCTGCCCGGCAAGGGACGGCCCGCCGCGGTCGCGGGCCAGCAGCGCGGTCGCCGCCGCGAGCCCGCCGCCCGCGCTGATCCCGCCGAGCACCAGCGGGCCGGCGAACCGCTCGGCCGTCCACACCAGACCGGCGTAGCAGTCCTCGACCGGCGCCGGGTACGGGTGTTCGGGGGCGAGCCGGTAGCCGGGCGAAACGATCGTCAGGTCCAGTTCGCCGGCCCAGGCCAGCAGGTTCGGCACGTCGGCGCCGAGGTGGCTGCCGACGATCGTGCCGCCGCCGTGCACGTAGTACAGGACTCCCGCGCTCGATTCCGGGGTCATGACCAGCAGCGGGACGTCCCCCGCGTGCTCCTCGGCGACCTTGTGCGCCGGGTAGGCGGCGGCCAGCTCCTCGACGGTCCGGTGCTCGGCCGCGTTCAGCTCGCGCCGGCCGGGGATGTCGTCGAGCGAAGCCAGCGGCGGCCGGAGGGCGCGCAGCATCTCGACGACGGGCGCCAGCTCCGGGTCGAACGGCGGCGGCGTCACGACGCCGGGTCCGAGACGACGAGGACCAGGGAGCCGTCGAACGTCTCCTGCTCGCGCAGCCTTCCGTAGCGGCGGTCCCACGTGCCGTCGTCGAGGTCGTGCTGCAGCTCGGCGGCGAAGCGGTGGTGCACGCGGTCGTCGACGAAGCTCCACGCCGAGCACGACAGCCGCGCGCCCGGGTCGAGCAGGCGTTCCGGCCGGGCGTAGTAGGCCTCGTTGAAGCCGTCGGTGCAGTCGATCGGGATCGGCACGCCGACGATCGACGTGTGGCCGCCGAGCCCGTCGGCGATGTCGTCGACCGACGGGTAGCGCCGCGCCTCGGTCTCGATCACCTCGGGCGCGTAGTCGAGCAGCCAGAACCGCCGCAGCAGCGCGGGATCGCAGGTCAGGATGGCGATCGGGCCGCGGGTGACCCGGCGCAGCTCCTTGAGCCCGGTCCACAGGTCGTTCCACTGGTGGACGCTGAACGTGCTCATCGCACCCTCGAACGCGCGGTCCGGGAACGGGAGCTTCTCGGCCACCGCGTCGACCGCCGGCGGCAGGTCCGCCGGGCGCTGCGCGCGCATCGACGCGGACGGCTCGACGGCGGTCACTTCGCGGTCTTCGGGTTCGTACGCGCCGGCGCCCGCGCCGACGTTCAGCACGGTCCGCGCGTCACCCAGAGCGTCGAGGATGTACTGGCCGATGCGGGGATCCGGCTTGCGGTAGTCGGTGTAGACCCCGCCGATCGCGCCGTAGTCCGCGTCCCCGGCGCTGCCGTCCGCACGTCGCTGGCTCATGACTGAAAACTATCAGCGCGGCGCGCCCGCGAGGACGTTGCTCCGCAGGGCGCAACCGAACGTCGGACATCCGGCGCAGTCGTCAATTCCTGTCGCAAACTTGCGTAAGTTAGTCCAACTATTGCGATTTCCTGTCCAGGATTCGTATGATCCGGATCACAGAGGTCCCCACCTGCTGCGGAAAGGCCAGTGCCGCCCATGTCTCCCAGCTCTGTCTTCAGCGCGCCCAGAATCCGATACGGAGCACTAGCCGCGGCGGTGATCGCCGCCGCCGGACTCACGATCGCCGCCGCTCCCGCGGGGAATTCGGCCCTCGCGGCCGGCCGCGGCGCGAGCGTCCCCTTCGTCGAACAGGAAGCGGAAACCGCTGCCACCAACGGTTCGGTCATCGGCCCGAACCGCGCGGCGGGCACGCTCGCCGGCGAAGCGTCCGGCCGCAAAGCCGTGACGCTGTCGGGCCAGGGAAAGTATGTCGAATTCACGCTCACCGCCCCGGCGAACTCGATCGACTTCCGGTTCAGTGTCCCGGATTCGGTGAACGGGACGATCTCGCTCTACGTCGGCGGCACCCACAACCGCGACATCGCGCTGACGTCGAAGTGGGCCTGGTACTACGGCTCCTACCCCTTCACGAACAACCCGGGTGACGGGCACGCGCACCACTTCTACGACGAAACCCGCGCGCTGCTCGGCACGTCCTACCCGGCCGGCACCAAGGTCAAGCTGCAGGTCGACGCCGGCGACGTCCCGGCGACGATCGACCTCGCCGACTTCGAACAGGTCGGCGCGGCGGCCACGCGACCGGCGAACTCGGTCTCCGTCACCGATTACGGCGCGACGGCCGGCGACACGAGCGACGACGCGGGCGCGTTCGACTCCGCCGTCGCGGCCGCGAAGAGCCAGGGCAAGGAGGTGTGGATCCCCTCCGGCACCTTCACCCTCGGCCACCACATCACGGTCGACCAGGTGACGATCCGGGGCGCCGGGCCCTGGTACTCCGTGCTGACCGGGCCACGCGCCGGGATCTTCGGCAAGGGCGAACCGGCGAGCTGCGGCACGTCGACGTATCCCGGCAACGCCGCCGTGCCCGGCACGAGCAGCGCGGTGAAGCTGTACGACTTCGCGATCATCGGCCAGGTCGACGCCCGCGTCGACTGCGACCAGTCCAACGCCATCGGCGGCGCGCTGGGCGGCGGCTCGGTCGTGCAGAACCTGTGGCTGCAGCACACGAAGGTCGGGCTGTGGCTCGACGGGCCGTTCGACGGGCTCACCGTGTCCGGCAACCGGATCCTCGACCAGACCGCCGACGGGCTGAACCTGCACCAGGGCATCAGCAACGTCACGGTGACGAACAACTTCCTGCGCAACACCGGCGACGACGGCCTCGCGATGTGGTCCGAGCACGACGCCGACCACCACAACACGTTCTCGTTCAACACCGTGCTGCTGCCGATCCTCGCCAACAACATCGCGATCTACGGCGGGCACGACAACACCGTGTCCGACAACGTCGTGGCCGACAACCAGGACCAGGGCGGCGGCATCCACATCGCCAACCGGTTCAGCGCGGTGCCGCTGTCCGGGACGACGACGGTCGCGCGCAACACCGCGATCCGCACCGGCGTGCTCGACTCGAACTGGCAGTTCGGCGTCGGCGCCCTGTGGTTCGACGGCCGCGACTCGGCGATCACCGGCCGCGTCGACGTCACCGACTTGGACCTGCAGGACAACAACTACGAGGCCATCCAGTTCATCGACAGCGCCACGACCGACGTGCACTTCACCAACGTCCGGATCACTGGCGCGGGCACGTTCGCGTGGCAGATCCAGGCCAAGCCGACGGGTTCGGTGAAGAACGTCGTCGCGACCGGCGTCGGGCGCGCGGGTGTCTACAACTGCATGGGTCCGGACGCGATGGCGGGCCTGGCCGACCAGGGCGGCAACTCCGGCTGGACGACGACGTTCTGCGGCTCGTGGCCGACGCCGGTGTACGGCTCCGACAACGGCGGCACCGCGACGACCACTCCCACCACACCGCCGACCACCACGACGACGCCGACCCAGCCGGCCGGGAACCTCGCGCTGCACAAGAGCGTCACGGCGTCCGGTTCGCAGGGTGGCTTCCCCGCTTCGAACGCCGTCGACGGGGACGCGAACTCCTACTGGGAGAGCGCGAACAACGCGTTCCCGCAGTCGCTGACCGTCGACTTCGGGAGCACGGTTTCCGTGTCGCGGCTGGTGTTGAAGCTGCCGCCGTCCTCGGCGTGGGGCACCCGCACCCAGACGATCGCGGTCGACGGCGTCAAGGCGGCCGCCGGCTACACGTTCAACCCGGCGTCCGGGAACACGGCGACCATCACGTTCCCGGCGACGTCGGCCCGCACCCTGCGGCTGACCTTCACCGGCAACACCGGCTGGCCCGCCGGGCAGCTGTCCGAACTCGAAGCCTATTCGTCCTGAGAGGTGATGACGATGTCCCGCATTCCCGCTCTGCTCGCCGTCGCGCTCGCCGCGTCCGGCCTGACCGTGCTGTCCGGCGGTGTCCCCGCCGCGGCCGCGACCTGCCCGACGACGGCGTCCGGCGGCGCGAGTGTGCCGTTCCGGACCGTCGAGGCCGAGTGTTCCGCCACGAACGGCTCGGCGGTCGGCCCCGACTACACGCAAGGCAGCATCGCTTCGGAGGCGTCCGGACGGCAGGCCGTGCGGATCACGACCGGCCAGTACGTCGAGTTCACGCTGCCCGCGGCGGCCAACTCGATCAACGTCCACTACAACCTGCCCGACGGCTCGTCCGGCCGGCTTTCGGTGTCCGTCAACGGGTCCACGCTCGCCCTGCCCGTGACCTCGCGTTACACCTATGTGGACACCGGCTTCATCACGGGCTCGAAGACGCACCACTTCTTCGACGACGCACGCCTGCTGCTCGGGCAGAACCTGGCGGCGGGCGCGAAGGTCCGGGTGCAGGCGAACTCCGGTGACGTCGGCCAGGCGACCATCGACCTCGCCGACTTCGAACAGGTCGGCGGCGCGGGTTCGAAGCCGTCGGCCGCGTTGTCGGTGACGGACTACGGCGCCACGGCGAACGACTCTTCCGACGACTCGCAGGCGTTCCGGAACGCGCTTTCGGCGGCGCGGTCACAGGGTCGCGAGGTCTGGGTCCCGTCCGGACGGTTCGAAATCGGGTCGGCTCTGCAGATCGACCAGACGACGGTCCGCGGCGCGGGTCAGTGGTACACGGTGTTGCACGGCAACAACATCTTCAACAACGGCAGCGCGTCCGGGAACATCAAGCTGTACGACTTCGCGGTCTTCGGGGACGTGACCGAGCGGAACGACGGCAGCCCCGACAACGCGTTCCACGGCGTCCTCGGCACCGGCTCGGTCGTGAGCGGCCTGTGGATCCAGGACACGAAGTGCGGGCTGTGGCTGATGAACGGCGCGTCGTCGAACCTGACGATCGAGAACAACCGCATCCTCGACACCCAGGCCGACGGCGTGAACTTCGACGGCGCGGTAACCAATTCGACACTGCGCAACAACTACTTGCGCAACAACGGCGACGACGGGCTCGCGCTGTGGTCCAACGGCCAGGCCGACTCGGGCAACTCGCTGGTCAACAACACGGTCGTGCAGCCGAACCTGGCCAACGGCATCGCGCTGTACGGCGGCTCGAACAACACAGTGAGCGGCAACTTGGTCCAGGACACCAACGCCCTCGGCGGCGGGTACCTGGTCGCGAACCGGTTCAACTCGGTGCCGCTGGGCGGCACGGTGACACTGTCGAACAACACGGCGCTGCGAGCCGGGGCACTCGACCCGAACTGGAAGTTCGGCGTCGGCGCGTTGTGGTTCGACGCGCGCGACCAGGCGATCACCGGCGTGACGATCCGCGTCACCGGGTTCACCGCGATCCAGAGCCCGTACGAGGCGATCCAGTTCATCGACGGCAACGGCGCGGGCAAGCAGATCCAGGGCATCACGATCGACGGCGTCTCGGTGCAGGGCGTCGGGACGTTCGTGGCGCAGTCGCAGACGCAGGGGTCGGTGTCGATCAGCAACCTGACGGCGTCCGGCGTCGGCGTCACCGGGACGTACAACTGCCCGTACCCGACCTCGATCCCCCGCATGACGTTCGGCGGGTCCGGCAACAGCGGCTGGACCGGCACGTGGAGTGACTGCTCGACGTGGCCGGCGCCGAACTCGGGGCCGCCGCAGCCCCCGACGTCCGGCAGCAACCTCGCGCGGGGCAAGGCGATCAGCGCGTCGGCGTCCGTGGGTGGTTTCCCGCCGTCGAACGCGAATGACGGGGACGCCAACTCGTACTGGGAGAGCGCGAACAACGCGTTCCCGCAGACGCTGACCGTGGACCTGGGCGCGGCGGCGTCGATCAACAAGGTGACGCTGCGCCTGCCGCCGTCGTCGGCGTGGGGCGCGCGGACCCAGACGGTGACGATCTCGGGCAGCACGGACGGCGGTTCGTACACGACGCTGGTGGGTTCGCGCGGCTACGCGTTCGACCCGGCATCCGGCAACACGGCGTCGGCGTCTTTCACGGCGACGTCGCAACGTTTCGTCCGGTTGACGTTCACCGGTAACACCGGCTGGCCCGCGGGCCAGGTGTCCGAGTTCGAGGTGGCGGCTTCGTAGCTCGGCGTTCGGACGGGCCCGTACCGGTCTCCTGGACCGGTACGGGCTTGTCATACTTTTGCGCCCAGTTGCTGTAAAGTTTCACTCATGACGCGTCGTCTTGCCGAAGTCGCCCGCCAGGTCGGGGTCAGTGAAGCCACGGTCAGCCGGGTGCTCAACGGCCGGTCCGGGGTGTCCGCCAGCACCCGGGCCGCCGTGCTCACCGCGCTGGACGTGATGGGCTACGAGCGCCCCACGCAGCTGCGCGGCGAGCGGGCCCGCCTGGTCGGGCTGGTGCTGCCGGAGCTGCAGAACCCCATCTTCCCCGCGCTGGCGGAGATCATGGGCAACGCCCTCGCGCAGCAGGGGTTCACGCCGGTGCTCTGCACGCGGACCGCGGGCGGGGTGTCCGAGGCGGAGTACGTCGAGCTGCTCCTGCAGCAGCAGGTGTCGGGAGTGGTGTTCGCCGGCGGGCTGTACGCGCAGGCGGACGCGGTCCATTCGCACTACCACCACCTGGTCGAGCGCCGGCTGCCGACGGTGCTGATCAACGCGGCGGTCGAGCACCTGGGGCTGCCCCAGGTGTCGTGCGACGACGCGGTGGCGGTCGAGCAGGTCGTCGGGCACTTGAGCTCCCTGGGGCACGAGAAGATCGGGCTGGTGCTGGGGCCGTCGGACCACGTGCCGTCCCAGCGCAAGCTGGCGGCGTTCCAGTCGTACGCGGCGAAGCTGGGGTTGCCGGTCCTGGACGAGCTGGTGGAGCACGGAATGTTCTCGATCGAGGGCGGCCACGCGGCGGCGGCGCGGTTGTACCCCCGCGGCGCGACGGCGGTGCTGTGCGCGAGCGACCTGCTGGCATTGGGGGCGGTGCGGGCGGCGCGCCGGCAGGGGCTGTCGGTGCCGGAGGACATCTCGGTGGTCGGTTACGACGACTCGGCGCTGATGAACTGCACGGACCCGCCGCTGACGACGACCCGCCAGCCGATCGAGGCCATGGGGCGGGCGGTGGTGGAGCTGCTCGTGAAGCGGATCAACGGGGGTGAGGTGGCGGCCGAGGAGCTGCTGTTCGCTCCGGAGCTGGTGGTGCGCGGGTCCACGGCCCGCCGCACCGCCTGACCCGCCCTCGCCGGAACGGCCGCTCGCGGGCGCCACACCGCCTGACCGATGGCATGAACGAGTCGTTCACCGCGCCGGACGCCACGAACGAGTCGTTCATGCCATGCGAGCCCGGGTCGGCCACCTGACCGGATCGCCGTGACCCGAAGTGCGCGGCGGCTCGCGAGCCGCCGCGCACGTTCACATACCCGGCCCCAAGCGCCCCAAGGCCACATTGGTTGCGTCTGACGCACCGAAGGCCACATTGGGTGCGTCAGACGCAACCAAGGCCACATTGGGGCGCTCGGGCCGGGGCGCTGCCGGCTCGCGCGCACCTGCCCCGCCGCCCCGCGGCAGCGTCGTCCCCGCAAACCCCCAGGAGCGCGACAAGCTTCCGAGCCGTCGCGCTCCTGAGCATGTCCACGTGCCCTGCCGAACACCAGCCGCCCGCAGCCTGTTCGTAACTTGCAACTTCTCGTCGTCTTATTGCGTCGATCTGCTCTCACACTTTAGAGTGACCGCAATCACGTGACAGCCGTCGCGACCCCGAGAAGAGGCTTGAGATGAGCAGTCCCTGGTCCCGATCCGTGTCCCGCCGCACGTTGTGCCTGATCGCCGCGGGAGGCCTGGCACTCTCACTGGCCGCCTGCGGTGACGGGGACACCGCCGCCCAGACCGGCGGCAAGGTGAAGATCACGGTCACCGGCCAGCCGCCGACCAGCCAGCCGTTCGAGCGCAGCGTGTTCGACGCCGACGTCAAGGAGTTCGAGGCCGCCCACCCGAACATCGACATCGATCCGCACGAAGGGTTCATGGACCCGAAGACGTTCTCCGCGAAGCTCGCCGGCGGGCAGCTCGAGGACGTCTACTACGTCTACTTCACCGACCCCGCGCAGATCATCGCGCGGCACCAAGCCGCCGACATCACCGAAGCCGCGAAGAGCGTCCCGCACATCAACGACATCAAGCCGGAACTGCTCGACAACTTCCGGGACGCCGGCGGCAAGCTCTACGGCCTGCCGACGATGAACTACACGATGGGTCTCGTCTACAGCCGCCCGCTCTTCCAGAAGGCCGGGCTCGACCCCGACAAGCCGCCGGCGACCTGGGACGAAGTCCGTGAAGACGCGAAGAAGATCGCCGCGCTCGGCAACGGTGTCGTCGGGTACGCCGACTACAGCAAGAACAACCAGGGCGGCTGGCACATGACCGGCTGGCTGTACTCGATGGGCGGCGACATCGCCCGCAAGGACGGCGGCAAGTGGGTCGCCGACTTCAACAACGAAAAGGGCAAGCAGGCCCTCCAGTACCTGCACGACATGCGCTGGACCGACAACTCGATGGGCGCCAAGCAGCTCCTCGAGGCCACCGACGTCCAGCGCATGATGGGCGCGGGTCAGCTCGGCATGTACATGGCCGCCCCGGACAACGTCCCCGTGCTCGTCAAGCAGTTCAACGGCAAGTACGAGGACTACGGCGTCGCCGGCATGCCCGGCGGCCAGGGCACGCTGCTCGGCGGCGAGGGCTACATGATCAACCCGAAGGCCTCGCCGGAAAAGATCAAGGCCGGCCTCGAGTGGATCCAGTGGAAGTACCTCAACCCGGACCGCTTCGAAAAGCACATCCAGCAGTACGTCGACGGCAAGCAGCCGGTCGGCCTGCCCGCCGAGCCGACCCCGGACGTCTGGACGGGCTCGGTGCGCGAGCAGCAGCTGGCGCTGAAGGCCAAGTACGCCAACGTTCCGGCGAAGAACTTCCAGTCCTACGTGGACACGACCAGCAAGATCAAGGGCAGCATCGAGCCGCCGAACGCGCAGCAGATCTACGCCGCGCTCGACAGCGTGATGCAGGCCGTGCTGACCGACCAGAACGCGAACCTCGACCAGCAGCTGTCGTCGGCCGCCTCGAAGGTCAACAGTGTCCTCGCCCAGGTCAAGTAGCCTGCTCGCCTGGCCCGCGACGTCTTCGTCGCGGGCCCGGCGGCCGGTCGCCTCCCCGGAAGAACGCCGTCGGACGAAGCTCCGCCGCAAGATCAAGGAGAACCTCACCGCGTACGGCCTGCTCTGCGCCGCGCTCGTGGTGTTCGCCCTGTTCTCGTGGTACCCGATCGTCCGCGGTGTCCTGCTGAGCTTCCAGCAGGTCGACTTCGTCAACCCGCCGACCTGGGTCGGGTTCGACAACTTCCAGCGCCTGTTCGAGGACCCGCTCTTCGGCGTCGCCTGGCGGAACACACTGCTGTTCACCGGGCTCGCGCTGGTCTTCGGGTTCGCCGTCCCGTTCCTGACCGCCGTGCTGCTCAACGAGATCCGGCACGCGAAGGCGTTCTTCCGGCTCGCCGTCTACCTGCCGGTGATGCTGCCGCCGGTCGTGACGGCACTGATGTGGAAGTGGTTCTACGACCCGGGTCCCGGCCTGTTCAACTCCGCGCTCGGCGCGGTCGGCCTGCCGGGCGGCCAGTGGCTCGATTCGAGCAGCACGGCGATGCTTTCCCTGGTTTTCGTCTCGACGTGGGCCAACATGGGCAGCACCACGCTCATCTACCTCGCCGCGCTCGGCACGATTCCGGGCGAGCTCTACGAAGCCGCGGAACTGGACGGCGCCGGGTTGTGGAAACGCCTGCGGCACGTGACTTTCCCGCAGACGCGGTTCGTCCTGCTGGTGCTGCTCCTGCTGCAGATCGTCGCGACCATGCAGGTGTTCACCGAGCCGTACGTGATGACCGGCGGCGGGCCGGACGACTCGACGGTCACCGTGCTCCTGCTCCTGTACCGGTACGCCTTCGTCTACAACGACTTCGGCTCGGCGAGCGCGATGAGCCTGCTGCTGTTCGTGGCGCTCGGCGTGTTCTCGGCGTGGTACGTCCGGCTGACGCGGAAGGCGGACCAGTCATGAGGACCCTCGTCTCCCCCGGCGCGCTGCGCAGCCCGCGCGGCAAGGTCGTCTACGGCGTGATCTTCGCGTGCACGCTGGCGGTGTTCATCCTCGCCTTCATGTTCCCGCTCTACTGGGCGATCACGGGCGCGCTGAAGTCACCACAGGAACTGGCCGCGACACCGGCGACGCTCGTCCCGCACGAGTGGCACCCGGAAACCTTCGGCGACGCGTGGAACCAGCTGAGCCTGGGCAAGTACTTCCTCAACACGCTCGTCGTCGCCGGCGGTGCGTGGCTGGCGCAGCTGGCCATCGACGTCCCGGCCGCGTTCGCGCTGTCGAAGCTGCGCCCGAAGTTCGGCAACGTCGTGCTCGGCCTGATGCTGGCCACGCTGATGCTGCCGGCGACAGCGTTGCTGGTGCCGACGTACGTGACGGTGACGGACCTGCCGCTGCTGCACCTCAACCTGATCAACTCGCCGACCGCGGTCTGGCTCCCGGCGGCCGCGAACGCGTTCAACATCTACCTGCTGAAGCGGTTCTTCGACCAGATCCCGGACGAGCTCATCGAAGCGGCGCGCATCGACGGCGCCGGGCCGGTGCGCACGCTCTGGCGGATCATCCTGCCGATCTCGCGGCCGATCCTGGCCGTGGTGTCGATCCTCGCGGTGGTCACCGCGTGGAAGGACTTCATCTGGCCGCTGCTGGTGTTCCCGGACACCGAAAAGCAGACGCTCTCGGTGATGCTGCAGCGGGTGGCGATCGACATGCCGCTCAACGTGCTCGTCGCCGGGATGGTGCTGGCCAGCCTGCCCATGGTGGCGCTGTTCCTGGCGTTCCAGCGGCAGATCCTCGCCGGGCTGACCGCCGGCAGCATCAAGGGCTGACCTTTCCACAACGATTAGGAGGGGCACTTTCGTGACCGACAACACCGGCTGGTGGCGGAGCGCGGCCATCTACCAGATCTACATCCGCAGCTTCGCCGACGGCAACGGCGACGGCGTCGGCGACCTCGCCGGCGTCCGCGCCCGCCTGGACCACCTGGCCGACCTGGGGATCGACGCGATCTGGTTCACCCCGTGGTACCCGTCGCCGATGGACGACGGCGGCTACGACGTCGCCGACTTCCGGGACATCGAGCCGCTGTTCGGCACGCTCGCCGAAGCCGAGCAGCTGATCGCCGAGGCGCACGCCCGGGACATCCGCGTGATCATCGACATCGTGCCCAACCACGCCTCCGACGAGCACCGCTGGTTCCAGGCCGCGCTCGCGGCGGGCCCGGGATCGCCGGAGCGGCAACGGTTCTGGTTCCGCCCCGGCCGCGGGCCGGACGGCAGCGAGCCGCCGAACAACTGGAAGTCGCGCTTCGGCGGATCCGCGTGGACACGCGTGCCGGACGGCGAGTGGTACCTGCACCTCTACAGCTCCCGCCAGCCCGACTTCAACTGGGACAACCCCGAAATCCGCACCGAGTTCGAGGACGTGCTGCGGTTCTGGTTCGACCGCGGGGTGGACGGCTTCCGCATCGACGTCGCCGACGGCCTGGTGAAGGACCCGGCGCTGCCCGACGTCGCCGACGGCGACGAAACGCCGTTCTCCGACCAGGAGGGCCTGCACGAGATCTACCGGACGTGGCGCAAGATCGTCGACAGCTACCCGGGCGAACGGGTGCTGGTCGGCGAGATGTGGCTGGCGGACATGTCCCGCGCGGCGCGCTACCTGCGCCGCGACGAGCTGCACTCGGCGTTCAACTTCGACTTCCTGGTCTGCCCGTGGGACGCGGCGCGCTTCCGCGACGTCATCGACCGGACGCTGAGGGCGCACGACGAGGTCGGCGCGCCGGCGGCGTGGGTGCTCTCGAACCACGACGTCACGCGGCACGTGACGCGCTACGGCCGCGAGGGCGACACGGGTTTCTCGTTCGCGAACCGGCTGCACGAGCTGCCGGTGGACCGCGCGCTCGGCACCCGGCGGGCGCGGGCGGCGGCGCTGCTGACGCTGGCGCTGCCCGGCGGCCTGTACGTCTACCAGGGCGAAGAGCTGGGGCTGTGGGAGGTCCTGGACATCGCCGACGAGCTGCGGCAGGACCCGGTGTGGGCCCGGACTGGTGGTAAGGATCCGGGCCGCGACGGCTGCCGCGTCCCGATCCCGTGGTCGGGCGACGAGCCGCCGTTCGGCTTCGGTTCGGGCGGCGCGTGGCTCCCGCAGCCGGAGGAGTGGAAGGCGTACACGGCCGCGGCCGAGGCGGCGGACCCGGACTCGATGCTGTCGCTGTACCGGGCCGGGCTGCGGCTCCGGCGTGACCTGCCGGCGGGTTCGCTCGAATGGCTTTCCCTCGGCGAAGGCGTGCTGGCGTTCCGGATCGGGACGGAGTTCACGTTCGCGCTGAACTTCTCGGCCTCGCCGGTGCCGTTGCCGGCGGGCGAGGTCCTGCTGGCCAGCGGGCCGGTCGGCACGGAACTGCCGACCGACACCGCGGTCTGGCTGAAGTCCTAGGCGGTCAGCCGCAGTACGTCTACGCCGCGGGCGTTGTCCGCGACGTAGACGTACTTGCCGTGCCAGTAGGGCGCCCACGCGCTCGCGTCGGCCGGGCGGTAGTACGCGATCTGACGCGGGTTCGTCGGGTCGCTGACGTCGAGGAACCGCGTGCCCTGCGCGTAGAACGACTGCACCAGGACCTTGCCGCGGACGTCGAAGTAGTGCGCCGAACAGTCGTCCGAAGCCGGGTCGCTGCCCTCTTGGCCGTTGACGCCCCAGGTGCCGACGCTCTGCAACCGGAACGGCTGTTCGGGCGTCGAACGCCAGCCTTCGCCGTGGTACGAACCCTTCAGCGACGAAATGGTCAGGACGCCGTCACCCGCGCAGCCGTCGACGAAGTTCTCCTCCGTCGCGTAGATCAGGTCCTGCCCGCGCCACGCGCCGTCACCGATGCGGTGGCCCGCCGGGTGGAAGCTGTTGTGCATGAACCGCGAGGGCGCCGCCGTCTCGGCGATGCCGCCGCCCGCGTACGGCACCGGCTCGTGCGCGGTGGCGCGGCGGACCTTGTTAGTCACCGGGTCGCGGTGCACGCCGTTCGTCCAGTACCCGCGCACGCCGCCGCGGCCGGAAACCCAGGCCACGCCGTCGTCGTCCACCTGGACGTCGTGGACGTAGTCGGTCTTGCCGTCGTTGCGGGCCAGCTCGATGGGCTGCGGGTTCACCTTCGGGTGCCGCGGGTCGCGGATGTCGGTCACCCAGATCGGCCGGCCGCCCCAGTCGGCGGGCTGGTCGTCGGCCTTCGCCGGGCCGCCGGTCCACAGGTAGCGGCAGCCGTCGACGCAGCTGGTCGTGTGGCCGGCCGGCACCTTCGTGTAGCTGAGGATCGCCGGGGCCTCGGGCTTCGAGACGTCGACGACGTAGATGCCGGACTCGCCGGTGTGCGTCGTGCCGCCGAACGCGCGCGGGTCGCGGGAGAGGAACACCAGCTTGCGGTTCTGGTCGACCTCGGTGTCCTCGGTCTCCCACAGTCCCGGCAGGCTGACCTGCCCGACCAGCTTCGGCGCGGCCGGGTTCTTCGTCAGGTCGTAGACCTTGAGCCCGAACTCGCCGGACACGACCATGACGTCGCGGCGGCCGTAGTCGAGGAAGTTGATCGAAATGGCGCCGGCGGCGTCCGGGACGCTGCCGACGGCCTTGACGTTCTTGATCGCCCCCGGATCGCCCAGGGTGCGCGCGGCCGGGACCGCGGGCTTGTCGTCCTCGCCGCAGGCGGCGGCCGGGAGCCCGGTCGCGACCAGCGTGGCGCTGACGGTGACGGCGGCGAAGCACGACCGGAGCCAGGTACGCACGAAACCTCCCAGAACGCGTGTCCAGCGAACGGTACGACGGAGATCAACCGGACACAACCACCTTTGGTTGCCTCCTGACTGGTAGGACTGGCCCATGCGCCTGCTCGCCCTGCTCGCCGTCGTGGCCCTCGCCGTCACGGGCTGTGCCGATTCCGACCCCGCCCGGCCCGGCGTCCTGACCGCCGGCATCCGGGAGCCCGCGACGCTCCTGCCCGCCGACGTCACCGACCAGGCGGGCCGGCTGGTCACCGGCGCGCTGTGGACCCCGCTGGCCGACTACGACCCGGCGACCGGGAAGGTCACCCCGCGCGCCGCCGAGTCGATCGAGAGCACCGACCGGGTGCGCTGGACGGTCAAGCTGCGGCCGGCGAAGTTCCACGACGGCACGCCGGTCACCGCGCAGTCCTATGTGGACACCTGGAAAGTTGTTGCCGCCGCACAGTGGGCTTCTTCCGTCGTTTTGACGAAGTTGTTGCGCGCCCGGGAGATCACGGCGTCCACTCCGGACACGATCACGCTGACCCTGGACCGGCCGTCGGGCCAGGTGCCCGCGTTGCTGTCGGCGCCGGGCCTGGTGCCGCTGCCCGCGTCGGCGCTCGCGTCCCGCGACTGGGCCGGCTTCGCGAAGGCGCCGATCGGCAACGGCCCGTACCGCCTCGACGGCCCGTGGCGGCCCGGCGCGGGCGGCACGCTGAAGCGCGTCGGCACCGGGAAAGCGGAGGAGATCGACCTGCGCGTCGGCGACCCGGCGGCCCAGTACGACGAGGTCAAGGCGGGCACGCTCGACTTGGCGACCGAGGTCCCGGGCGAGAAGCACGACGCGATGCACACCGACTTCGGCGACGACCACCACGCGACCTGGGCGCTGCCACGGGCGGGCTACCTGGCGTTCCCGGTGACGAACCCCCGGTTCGCGGACGCGACGGTCCGCCACGGCTTCGCGCTCGGCATCGACCGCGCGGCCCTCGAAGCAGGCCCGCTGGCGCACCAGGTCGACCCGGCGAAGGCACTGCTGCCCCCGGCGGACGCACCGGGCGAGCGATCGGGCACGTGCCGCCCGTGCAGCTTCGACGCGGCGGCGGGGAAAGCGCTGCTGCAGCAGGCATCCTTCCCCGGCGGCGCGACTGTCTACTTCGCACCCTCTTCCGAGGCATGGGCACGAACGCTGGCAGTCGGACTGCACAAGTCGCTGGACGTATCGGTGACGGCCCAGCCGGCACCGGGCGCGGCGGACGGTCCATCCACAGTGGACATCTCGTTGGCCACGGCGAGCCCGTACGAGCTGTTGTCAGAGCTGGCTTCGGTGTCCGGCTACACCGACGAGGTGTTCCGCCAGAACCTGGCGTTGGCCGACGCGGCGGCCACCCCGGAGGAGGCGGGCGAGCTGTACCGGCTGGCGGAAAACCAGCTGCTGCGCGACTTGCCGGTGGCCCCACTGTGGTCGGGCCACGGCCACGCGGTGTGGTCGTCGCGAGCCCACGACGTCACGACGACGCCGTTCACGGGGCCGGTGCTCGCGGGGATCGGGGTGTCGTGACCTGGGATCCCGCACCACTGTCCGAAGTGGCCACGCTGTTCTCGCGGGTCCGCACGCCGTGGTGGATCGCGGGTGGCCACGCGATCGAACTGGCCGTGGGACACGCTTTCCGCGAGCACGCCGATGTCGATGTCCTTGTCCTGCGACGCGACCAGCTCGCGGTCCAGGAGGCGCTGCCGGACTGGGAATGGTGGGCGGCGGACCCGCCCGGCACGCTCCGCCCGTGGCGCCCCGCCGAAGTCCTGCCACCCGGCATCGACGACGTGTGGTGCCGGCCATCGGCAGCGGCGCCGTGGCGAATCCAGGTGATGCTCGACGAGTCGGACGGTGACGACTGGGTCTCCCGCCGGAACCCCACGCTGCGTCGCGCGATCGACCGGCTGGGGGCGGTCTCCGCAGGCGGTATCCCTTATCTGGCAACGGAAGTGCAGCTGTACGCCAAGTCGCGGAACACCCGGCCCAAGGACGAGCAGGACTTCGCCGCGGCGCTACCGATCCTCGACGAGGCTCAGCGTCGGTGGCTCGCCGAAGCCTTGCGCAGAATTTCCGGTGAGCACTCCTGGCTCGATCGCCTCTAGAGCGGGGTGCGATCACCCGTGGTCTCGATCGGAGACTCCGGACGGCGCGGATGATCCCCTAGCCGGCCACCTCACGGCCGGAGATCACCGTGGACCGGACGCGGATGATGCTTTCATCAAGTTTCCGCAGCTCGCGGAATGGATTGGCAATCTTCCGATCCCGCCGGACGACGATCCAGTGGAGCGCGGCAGTGGCCGCGGCCAGCGCAGCCAATGCGGTCAGCACCATCGGGGCCCCGATCCAGCCGGTGAGGCTCGTCCAGGAAAGCACCGCGGCACCGGGAAGCGAGATGACGAGGCCGGTAGTGGCCGTCAAGAAGGCGAGCCCCTCACCATCATCACTGGGAGAAATCGTATCGAGCAGGTCCCCGAGCCAGTCCAAGTCGTAGACGACCATGCCCGACCCGAGACTGACGACGGCAACCGCCGCCGCGATCATGGTGATCCAGCCGAGCCACGGCGGGCCCCACGGCCACCACCCGAACGCGGTGCCGGTCGCCCTGGTGACCCCGACCCCGTACGGGCCCAGCAGCAGGAGTGTGAGCGCGCCCCAGGCCAAGGGCCGGAGGAAGACCGGCTTGCGCGGATTCTCGGTGACGGCCATCCACTGATGCTGGTCCGCACGGAAATCGGCAAGGGTGAACCGGCTCGCCAGGCTGAGCAGGATCGGCGTGGGCAGGGTGTCCAGCAACGTCCGGTAAGGCGGAGTGAGCTGGTTCTGGTCCAGCACCTTGCCCAGACCCACCCGCGCCGCATCCGGATTCTCCTCGTAGACTCTGGCGAGCACCAATACGTTGTTGTGGTACTCCTTCACCGGAAAGCCGACCGAACGAGCGAGTTCCCGGACATCCCAGTCGAGCGTCGCAGTACCGGTCGCCAAGTAATCGCGGGAAGCGCCGATCACCCCGATCGGCATGGCCAGCCGCGGATCGATCACGCCGAGCTCGTCCGGCATGTGCGCCGCACCGAATTCGTCGATCAGGAAGCCGACCCGGCCCATGATCTCGTTGATCGCCTGGGGTCCGTCCCGGTTGAAGGGAACCCACAACCAGTCGTGGCGCGCTCCGGAAACCGCTCCCGGCTCGGAGCGGTACAGCTCCTCTTCGATGTCCGGATTGTTCACCAATGCCGCCAGTCGCCAGGCAGCCCGAATGGCCGCGACGCCGTCGTCGCTCAGCAGATCGACGAGGGCCAGGGCCGCCGAGGCGGTTCCTACGGCGGCGATGTCGTCAACGGCCCACAGCCATCCCGCTCGGGCGCGTTCCGCGAGCACCGGGATCGCGAGTTCGCCGGTCGTACGCAGGGCGATCCGCGCCGCGGGCAGTTCCCTGGCGAGATCACTGAGCGTCTCGACCGCCGATCGCAACCGCGATGCGGCCAGCGCTTCTATCGCAAGGTCGCCGTGATCGGTGGCCGCCTGGCGGAGCCGGGATAGCAAGGCCGTTCCCCGGGGGCCGGGATCCGCCGCGACCGCGCCGAGCGCCGCCACGACGAGGTGGTCGGCCGCCTCTTCCCGGCCGAGCGTCGGCTCGAAGTGGTCCAGGACCTTTTCGGCCAGCTTCTCGTCGATCTGCCGCGCTTCGGCGAGGCATTCGAGGGCCAGCAGCTTGCCACGCTCGTCGCCGGCGAAGATCTGTTCGACGACCGGCGTGCAGTCGCGGTTCGCCCCGCCGCACCACAGCTTCACCGTCTCGCGCCAACGGCCGGGGTTGCCGCTGTAGAGCTCCAGCAACCGCTCGGGGCTGTCGGCCAGCTCCATCGCGGCAAGGTACTCCTGCAACGTCAGGTGCGGGAACTCGTAGAGCAAGTTGCCTTCGTCGACTTTGACCAGCAGGCCGCTGCGGTCGACGATCTCCACGAGCATGCGCGGCGCGTGGGCGGCTTCCAGGTTGAACCGGCCGAGCACTCTCGTGATGTTCGTGAGGAGCTCGCCTTCCGAGACAGTCCGGCGATCCGTCCCCGGCGCGATGGCTCCCTGCGCCTGAACCGCGATGGCCCGTAACGCCATCAGCTTGTGTCCGGCCTTGTAGATCGCGAGTTCCCGGCTGCGGCCGAGCTGGGAATCACGCCGGAGCAGGTGCATTACCGCCATTTCGTAGAATTCGGTGCGCGAGCTCGGCAGCATCGGCCCGAGCCCGGGGTCGGCGTCGTGCAGGGACGCGATCATGGTGAGCAGCAGCGGCGTCCTGGCCAGCCGCATGATGGCAGGACTGGCCCGGAGCCCGGCCATCATCTGCTCGACCTCGTACCGCGCGTCGTCCAGCTGCTTCGACTTGAACCACAGGCCGAGGAACCGGCGGATGGCGGCGTCGTCGAAACCGGCCACCCGGACCTCGTCGTCGAAGTCCGGCCGCAGATCGAAATCGTAGACCGCGTCCCGGCAGGTGACGACGATCTGGCAGTTCGGCCACTTTTCGGCGAACTGCTTGAGCTGTTGTGTAACTTCTGCTTTGCGGTCCGTCACGATTTCGTCGAACCCGTCGAAGAAAACGCTCAGCCTGCCGTCTTCGAGGGCCCGCTCGAGGAACCGTTCCGGTTTCTTCACCCCGCCGCGCGCCAACGCGTCGGCGACCAGGTCGGACAGGGAGTCGTCACCGCGGTTGCGGCGGAACAGTTCGACGAAGACCGGAACGCGGTCGAAGGCGCCGGGCTCGTTCGCCCACTTCACCATGGAGTTCTTCAGCAGCATCGACTTGCCGGCACCGGCGGCGCCGAGCACGACCATCCGGGTCTTGGTGCGGATGCTGCCGTAGATGTCCTCGCGACGCCCGTCGACCTCGCGCTGAAGGGGAACGTAGACGTCGCTCACCGTGACCTTGGTGTTGGCGAGGAAGCCGAGCGCGTGGTTGTTGTAGGTCCGCGCGACACCGCCCGCGTACCGCCGCAGGTCCCGTTTACCCAGCATACGGCGACGACCACGGAAAACGTGCGGCCAGAACCGCTGCCCGAGGTGTTTGGCCCCCTCGCCCAGAAATTGCTTCGCCAAGAAAACCGCAACAGCGAAAAGTATCGCCAGAACGGCGGCAAGGGTCCACTGCGTCGGCACGGTTCGAGCCTTTGATCTCGGTTTTACGGATTTCCGGTTTTACCAACCGGCCCGCCCGGCCGTCGACCGCCCGGTACCGAGTTCACCTGAATGTCGGAGTTCTAGCCTCGCCCGATGAACGGCATCGTCGTCGCGGTAATGGTCAAAAACTGGACGTTCGCATCCAACGGCAGCCCCGCCATGTACCGCACCGCGTCGGCCACGTGCTGAACGTCGAACGTCGGCTCCGCCACCACCCGGCCGTCCGCCTGGGGAATGCCTGCCGCCATGCGTTCGGTCATCTCGGTGGCCGCGTTGCCGATGTCGATCTGGCCGCACGCCACGTTCCACGCCCGGCCGTCCAGGGAAATCGAGCGGGTCAACCCGGTCACGGCGTGCTTTGTCGCGGTGTAGGCGACGCTGGAGGGACGCGGCACGTGCGCGGAGATCGACCCGTTGTTGACGATCCGCCCGCCGCGCGGATCCTGGTCCCGCATCAGCCGGACCGCCTGCTGGGCGCAGAGGAACATCCCGGTCAAGTTGACGTCGACGGTCCGCTTCCAGTCCTCGACGGACAGATCCGCGACGGTCCCGGCGGCCCCGATGCCGGCGTTGTTGAAGAGCAGGTCGAGCCGCCCCCACTCGGCGCGGACCGCGGCGAACAAGGCGGCGACCGAGTCCTCGTCGGCGACGTCGGTGGGCACGACGAGGGCGCCCTCGAAGCCGGCCGCGGTTTCCTCGAGAGCCGCGGCGCGCCGCCCGGCCAAGGCCACGGACCAGCCGTCGGTCAGCAACGCCCGGGCCACCGCGCGCCCGATGCCCGAGCCGGCTCCGGTCACCACCGCCGTCTTCGCCACTTCGCCTCCTAGACTGCGTCCATGGGACTTCGCGAGAGTTTCCGAGCCGGGCTCGCCCGGCAACTCGGCCACCCTAGCGGCCTGCGGGGCCGGATCGTCGGCGCGATGCTCAACCGCCGGAACCGGGCGGCCGTGGTGAAGGCCGTCGCGGCGCTGGAGCTGTCCGGCACCGAGCAGGCGTTGGACATCGGCTTCGGTGGCGGCCTCGGCCTCGGCCTGCTCCTGCGGAAGACCGCCACGGTGCAGGGGGTGGAGATCTCGAAGACGATGCTGGACCGGGCGCGTGGGACCTTCCGCCGGGAGATCGCGGCGGGGCGGCTGGTGCTGAGCGGGGGACCGATGACAGCGTTGCCGCTCGACGACGGCTCGGTCGACGCGATCGTCACGACCAACACGGTCTACTTCGTCGACGACGTCGACCTCGCGTTCGCCGAGGTCGCCCGGGTGCTCTCGCCGGGCGGGCGGTTCGTGCTGGGCGTCGGCGACCCGGACCTGATGGGCCGGGCCCCGATGCTGGTCGACAACGGCTTCCGCATCCGTCCGCTGTCCGAACTCGAAGCGGCGCTGACCGCCGCCGGGCTCACGCCGCTCCGGCACGAGGAGTTCGCCCACAGCGGGCTCGGCTTCCACCTGCTGGTCACCCGGAAATGACACAGCGGGGCCCGGCGCACGCCGGACCCCGCCGCGAGGAACCACTACTTGGCCGCCACCCCCAGCGCGGCCAGGGCCGGGCCGGCCATGATCACGCCGTTGCCCGTCACCGTGTCGAAGCCGGGCGCGCCCAGGTCGATCGCGCTCGAGACCAGCGCGCTACGGATCTGGGCCGGGGTCGCCGTCGGCTTGCCGGACAGCAGCAGGGCCGCGATCGCCGCCGCGTGCGGGGCCGCCGCCGACGTCCCGTAGAACGGCTGGAAGCCCGCCACCGACGTCGCCACGCCGTCCGCCGCCGTGATGTCCGGCTTGCTGCGGGTCGTGCCGCCCGTCGAGGACACGTTGCCCGGCGTGATCGCCGACCCGTCCGCGTTGTAGAACAGGTGACGCTTGCCGTCGGAGGAGAAGCGCTCCCACTTGCTCGACGCGCTGAACAGGCCCGGGTACGGACCGGCCGGGTTGGCCGGGTCACCGGTCTCGAGCGGCCGGCCGAACGCCGGGCCGGCCGGGCCCGCCGCCACGCTGAACGCGTTCGCCGCGGCCGAGTGGCCGTTCGTGACGCCGTTGGTGCTGAACGCCTTGAGCGAACCCGAAGCAACGAACCGGCCGCGGATGACGTTCAGCGCGATGAACCGGTCGGCACCGCTGTACTTGACGACCGCGACCTTGTAGCCGGAGCCCGTGGTGGGCACCGAAGCGATCTCGTACGGGTTCTGCGCGCCGGACTGGCCGTTCTCGCTGGAGGCCACGACGCTGCCCGAGGAGTTCAGGATGAACAGGTCGTAGTCGTTGGCGGACTTGCCCCACGGGTCGGACCAGAACAGCGTCACCGGCTTGCCGAGCGAGCCCGCCGAAAGCGCGTCGAAGTTCTGCGTGGTGCCGCTCGGGTCGAAGTCGTGCGGGGTGCCGGTGACGCCGCTGATCTTCGACGACGACGCGCGGAAGTCGCCCTCGTAGTAGCCGCTGGTGCCGTCGGTCGCGTTGCCCGAGTTGCCCGCCGAGGAGAAGTACAGGACGCCGGCCGCGGTGACGTCGTTGACCGCCTGCGCGACCTGGGTGTCCTGGAACGGCGACTCGTCGAAGTAGGCGACGTCGTCGACGATGATCGTGCAGTGGCCGGTGGTGCGCAGCGCGCGGATGTTCGCGGCGAAGCTGGCCTCGCTGGTGAAGGCGGTGGCGAAACCGAGAGCGGCGTTCGGCGCGAGGTCGTGGATGATCTCCAGCATCGCGGTGCCCTCGTCGCCGCTGCCCTTCTGGCCGGACAGGACGTCCACAGTGGGCAGTTCGCCGGCGCTCTGCGACTTCGCGAGCGAGTCGACGCCGTCGGAGAGCACGCAGACCTTGACGCCGGATCCGCTGACGCCGTAAGTGGTGCGGGCGGTGTCGGCGCCGTGCGCCTTGTCGCCTTCGGACACCTGCGTCGCGGCGGCGGCCTGCGCGGCCGCGGCCTGGCGGAAGTCCCGGTTGCCCGGCTCGCTCCAGGTGGTCGCCTGCGCGGCGGGCCGCACCTCGGCGACGTCGGCGCGCCCGGCGATGGCGTCCACGGCAGCCAGCGGCAGGTCGGCGCGAACGGCGCCGGCGGCGGCGTAGCGGACGGTGCCGCCTGCGGCCTGGACCGCGCTCGCGACGGCCTGGTCACGGCTGGCGGCGATGTCGACCGCGACGGTGCCGGCGCTGCTGACGCCGACGCCCGAGCGGTAGTCGGGGAGCTTCGCGGCGAGCGACCGGTCGGCCCGCAACCGCTTCTCGACGACGAGCTGGCTCGATTGCTTGCGCTCCGCGGGGGTCAGGCTCTTCTTGATGCCCTGCAGCGCGTTGATGCCCGCCTCGGTGCGCGCGGCCGCCGCGTCCACGGTGGACGGCTGCGCCGCGGAAACCCCCGTGGTCAGCAGCAGGGCGCCGACCGTCAGCGGAACCGCGTGCGCGGCGACCCGGCTGAATCTCACCATCGATTTCTCCCTGAAGGCACTCGGCCGTATGACACCCAACCGGGTGTAATGGGGAGAATCTAAGTAGTGACCGCCCGGTGGTCCACCGACCAAAGTCGGGAACGTCCGGGCGCCCACATGCTGGAACGATCAGGGAAACATGAGAACGTTTCGATCCGGCCCGGAGGTCCACGGAACGCACGGCACGGCCACTAGGGTGGGCGGATGATTGACTTCTCCAAGAACGCGGTCTTCAAGCTCGCCCCGTGCAACCCCCAGGACATCGCGCCGACGGTGCAGCCCATCATCATCCACGGCGAGCAGGTGATGTCCTGCTTCAAAGCCGTCAGGGACTTCGTGGTGTTCACCGACAAGCGCCTGATCGCGGTGAACGTCCAGGGCATGACGGGGAAGAAGAAGGACTTCACTTCGCTTCCCTACAGCAAGATCCAGGCGTTCTCGATCGAAACGGCGGGCACGTTCGACCTGGACGCCGAGCTCGACCTCTGGTTCAGCGGCCTCGGCAAGGTCCGCCTGGAGTTCAAGGGCAGCGCGGACATCCGCCAGCTGGGCCACCTGATCGCGTCCCACGTGCTGTGAAGCGCGACCCTGGCCGGCGGGTCCGCCGGCCAGGGCCCGAGCTCACATGTTGATCATGTGCCCGGCAAGTCCATGAACAGCTTCCTTGACAGCCTCACCCAAAGTCGGGTGGGCATGCACGTTCCGGGCAACCTCGTGAACAGTAAGATCCCACTGCTGAGCCAAAGTAAGCTCAGGCAGCAACTCAGTGACATCCGGCCCGATGAGATGTCCCCCGATCAGTTCCCCGTACTCGGCGTCACTGATCAGCTTGACGAACCCGCCGGCATCCCCAAGCCCCTGAGCCTTCCCATTGGCAGTGAAGGGAAACTTGGCCACCTTCACATCGAACCCCTTGGAGCGAGCCTGCTCCTCAGTCCACCCGAAGCTGGCGATCTGGGGCTGGCAGTAGGTAGCCCGGGGAATCATCGGGAAGTCGAGCTCCATGGTCTCGACCCCGGCGATCGTCTCCGCGGCGACGACCCCCATCGACTCCGACGCATGGGCGAGCATCAACTTCGCGGTGACGTCACCGATGGCGAAGATGTGCGGAACATTGGTCCGCCCCCGGCCATCGATGGCGATGGCACCGCGGTCGGTCAACGCGACCCCGGTCTTGTCCAGCCCGTACCCCTCGACCCGAGGCTGGAACCCGATGGCCTGCAGCACCTTGTCGGCGGAAAGGACCTGCTGCCCGTTCTTCTCCGAAGACACGGTCACCTGAACGGAAGACCCGGAGTCGTCGATGGACTCGACCCGAGTCGAGGTCAGCACCTTGATCCCGAGCTTCCGGTACCGCCGGGCGAGCTCGGCCGAAACCTCGGCGTCCTCCAACGGCACCATCCGGTCCAGGAACTCGACGATGGTGACATCGACACCGTAGTTGTGCAGCACGTAAGCGAACTCGACCCCGATGGCCCCGGCACCGGCGATCACGATGCTGGACGGCAGCTCACTGGAGAGGATCTGCTCTTCATAAGTGACCACCCGCGAGCTACGCGAAGTCCCCGGCAGCAACCGGGTGGTAGCGCCAGTGGCGATGATGCAGTGGTCGAAAGTGATCTGCGACCCGTTCACCTCGAGGGTGTGGTCGTCGACGAAAGTGCCGTGCCCGTCGAACTCGGTGATCTTGTTCTTCTTCATCAAGAAGTGCACGCCCTTGACGCGCCCGTCGGCGACCTTCCGGCTCCGCTCGTAGGCGGCCGTGTAGTCCACGCGGATCGGGCTGTCGGACGAGATCCCGAACGCCGCGGCCTCCTGGGTCACGACGTGCGCGAGCTCGGCGTTGCGCAGCAGCGCCTTGGACGGGATGCACCCGACGTTCAGGCAGACCCCACCCCAGTACTTCTCCTCGACCACGGCGGCGCTCAGTCCCAGCTGGGACGCGCGGATCGCCGCGACGTAGCCGCCTACTCCGGCCCCCAGCACGACGACATCGAAGTGTTGTGCACTCATACGCCCGAAACTACCCCTTCCGCCAGGTCCGGGCGGGGTGACGCGGACCTCACGCGGCGGCGGGACGCTCCTCGCCGCGGATCGACTCCAGCAGCGACGTCACCGCGCCCATGATCCGGGCCGTCGCCTGCTCCAGCACCTCGCGGGTGAGCGGCCGCTCACGCAGGTCGGAGAGGTCGACCGGCGGGCCGGCCACCAGCTCGACGGTCTTGCGCGGGAACACCCGCGGGAACCACGCGGTCGACGGCAGCAGGCGGTGGGTGCCCCAGTTGGCCACCGGGACCACCGGCGCGCCGGTTTCGAGCGCGGCGCGCACGATGCCGGTCTTGCCGCGCATCGGCCAGCCGTCCGGGTCCGTCGAGAACGTCCCTTCCGGGAAGACCGCGACGCATTCGCCCGCCTGCACGGACGAAACCAGGTCGCGGTAGGCCTCCGCGGCCGTCGCGGCGCCGCGGTACACCGGGATGTGGCGCCCCGAGCGCATCACGCGGCCGACCACCGGGAGCTTCCACAAGGACGCCTTCGCCAGGTAACGCGGGACGCGGCCGGCGGCGAGGCAGAACGCCGTCAGCGTCGTCGGGTCGGCGAAGGACAGGTGGTTCGACGCCACCAGCACGCCGCCGGTCTTCGGGATGTGGTGCGACCCGCGCGCCCGGAACCGGGTCGTCTGGACGAGGAACTGCCAGACGACCTCGATCGCGAAGCTGTACCAGGCGCCCCGGCCGGCGCGGGCGAAGCGCCGGCCGTAGGCGATCATCTGGCGTCGGGTGAGCAGCTCACCTTCGGTGTCCAGGGCGGTCCAGCGGTCCATGACTGTCATTCGTAGCCCACGACCGGCCGGATCGGCCCGTACGTCCGCGGAACGCGGCGCAGATCACAGTCGTTCGAGAACCACGACAGGAATCTCGCGGTCCGTCTTCTTCGCGTAGTTGTTGTAGTCCGGCCAAACGGCGGCCAGCTTCTCCCACAGCTTCGCGCGCTCTTCACCCTCGGCCGTGCGGGCGCGGGCCCGGAACTTGTCCGCCTTCACTTGCACGCCGACCTCGGGGGTTTCGACGAGGTTGAAGTACCAGCCGGGGTGGTTCGGCGCGCCGCCCTTGGAGGCCACGATCACCGGGTTCCCGTCGACTTCCTGGTAGATCAGGGCGAACTTGCGCTCCTGCCCCGTCTTGCGGCCCTTGGTGGTCAGCACGAGCGTCGGGACGCCGTCCTTCCAGTCGTGGCCCACCTCGCCGTCGGTCTCCTCGTAGCGGCGGACGTGCTCGTCACCGAACAGCATGCGTGTTCCTTTCGCGGTCATCAGTGGCAGTGGCGTACCAACCACTTGAAGGTTCTCCTTGTTTTCAACACACGCGCCACCGCGGATCTTCCCGCGCAATTCACTCGAACGGGTCAGGTCCCCCGGCCAGCGGCTTCTCCCGGCCCACCCCCCTCCCAGTAGATTGCACCGACCGAGCACGCCGAGACACTCGAGACCGATCTTGGAGGAGCCAGCCATGAAGGCCCGGCCGCACGTGACACTGGAAGACGTGGCACGCAGCGCGAACGTCTCGCTCGCGACGGCGTCGCGGGTGCTCAACGGCACCGCGTCCGTCCGCGCCGACCTGCGGGAGCGCGTATCCGCCGCCGCGGCCGAGCTGGCCTACGCCCCGAACGCGCACGCGCAGGCGCTCGCCGGGGGCACCCACCGCACGGTCGGCGTGATCTGCCACGACGTCAGCGACCCCTACTTCGCGGCGATCGCCGGCGGGGTGATGCGGGTGGCCACCGACAACGGGCTGCTCGTGATGCTGGCCGGCACGTTCCGCGACCCGGACCGCGAAGTCGCCTACGTCTCGACGCTGCGCGCGCAGCGGGCCGCGGCGATCCTGCTGATCGGCTCGGCGTTCGAGGACCGCGCGTGGGAACGCGCGATGGCCGCCGAACTCGAGCCGTACCGCCGCGGCGGCGGGCAGGTCGCGGCGGTCAGCCGGCACCGCGGGCTCAAGATCGACACCGTGCAGCCGGACAACAAGGGCGGCGCCGCGGCGCTGGCGAAGGCGCTCGTCGGGCTCGGCCACAAGCGGTTCGCCGTGCTGGCCGGGCCGCGGAAGCTGAGCACGGTCATCGACCGGCTGGCGGGCTTCACCGACGCGCTCGCCGAGCACGGCATCACGCTGCACGAAGACGACGTCGTCGAGGCCGCCTTCACCCGCGACGGCGGCTACGAGGCGACGAAGCGGCTGCTCGCCGGCCGCAAGCGCAAGCTGCCGACCTGCGTCTTCGCCGTCACGGACGTGATGGCGATCGGCGCGATGACGGCGTTGCGCGAGGAAGGCCTGTCCGTGCCCGGGGACATTTCGGTCGCCGGGTTCGACGACATCCCGGTCGTGCGCGACCTCGCGCCGGCGCTGACCACGGTCCGGCTGCCGCTGGAAGAGCTCGGCGAACGGGCGATGGACCTGGCGGTCAAGGGGTCCGCGGGCACCCGGCCGCGGACCGTCCGGCTGTCGGGCGAAGTCGTGCTGCGGGACAGCACCGCGCGTCCCAAGCGCTGACGCGCACCGCACCCGGTCGGGCCTTGTCGCCTCTCGGCACAGGCCCTACCGTGGTTGGCAGAAAGCGCTTTCCGAGGCTGCGGAGGTCACCCGATGCTCGTGCTCCCGGTTCCCGGCGGCGGGCTCGTGAACTGGTCACCGTCCGGCCCACCGCGGCCCGGACCGCCGGGCGCCCCGCCGACGTCGCGAATCGCCTACGCCGCCGTGCACGTCGTCGTGGACGCGCTCGCCGACGAACCCGGCACCATCGACTGGGACACGACCCTCGCCTTCCGCGAGCACCTCTGGGCGTGCGGGCTCGGCGTGGCGGAGGCGATGGACACCGCGCAGCGCGGCATGGGTCTCGATTGGGCGACCACCCGAGAACTGGTGACGCGCACCGGGGCGATCGCCGGCGGCCGCCGGTGGTGCGCCGGCGTCGGCACCGACCAGCTGCCCGCGGGTCCGGCCACCCCGGCGTCCATTGTGGACGCCTGGCGCGAGCAGCTGGACCTGGTCGGCGGCGCGGGCGCGGTCCCGGTCGTCATGGCGAGCTGGGCGCTGGCCGCGGCGGCGACGGGCCCGGACGACTACCACGCGGCCTACGGGAAGCTGCTGTCCGAGGCGAGCCGCCCGGTCCTGCTGCACTGGCTGGGCGAGCAGTTCGATCCGGCGCTGGCCGGCTACTGGGGCCACCAGGACGTCCGCGCGGCGGCTAGGGAGCTGGCCGCGCTCTGCGCCGAGCACGCGGGCACGGTCGCCGGGGTGAAGGTCTCGGTGCTGGACGCCGACGTCGAGACCGAGTTCCGGCGCGCGCTGCCCGCCGGCGTCGCCTGCTACACCGGCGACGACTTCCACTACCCGGAGCTCATCGCGGGCGACGAGCGGGGCCACAGCGAGGCCCTGCTGGGGATCTTCGACCCGATCGCCCCGGTGGCCGCGGCCGCGCTGGGCCGGCTGGACAACGGCGACCTGGCCGGGTTCCACACCCTGCTCGACCCGACCGTGCCGCTGGCGCGCGAGATCTTCCGCGCCCCGACCCGGCACTACAAGACCGGCGTCGTCTTCCTGGCCTACTTGAACGGTCATCAAGAGCACTTCCGGATGCTCGCCGGCAGCGAGTCGGCGCGCACGATCACCCACCTGGCCACGCTGCTGCGGCTGGCCGACGCGGCGGGCGTGCTCGCCGACCCCGAGGTGGCCGTCGCCCGGATGCGCCCGCTCCTGCAGGCAGCGGGGGTGGCGTGATGGATCCGCGGTTCAGCCTCAACCAGATCACGACCAAGGCCTGGTCGCTGCCGGAGGCCGTGGCCGGCTGCGCCGCGGCCGGCGTCGGCTGGATCGGGCTGTGGCGGGACAAGGTCGCGGAAACCGGCGTCGAAGCGGCCGCGAAGCTGCTGGCGGACCACGGGGTGCGGGTTTCGTCGTTGTGCCGCGGCGGGTTCTTCACCGGCGTGACGCCGGAAGGGTCCCCTGTGGACGGTGTGGCGCGGACGCGGGAGGCGATCGACGAGGCGGCCGCGCTGGGTGCGGCCGTGCTCGTCCTGGTGGTGGGCGGCATCGCGGGCAACGACCTCGCGGCGTCCCGGCAGCGGGTCGCGGACGCCGTGGGCGAACTGGCGCCGTACGCGGGGGAACGCGGCGTCCGGCTCGGTCTGGAGCCGCTGCACCCGATGCAGTGCGCGGACCGGTCGGTGCTGTCCACGGTGGACCAGGCGCTGGCGATCGCCGTCGAGCACCCGGCGGAGCAGGTGGGGGTGATCGTCGACGAGTTCCACGTGTGGTGGGACCCGCGGGTCGAGGCCGCGATCGCGGCGGCCGCCGGCCGGATCGCCGGGTTCCACGTGTGCGACGTGCTGGTGCCACTGCCGGACCCGCTGCTGGGCCGCGCGTTGCCGGGCGACGGGCCGATCGACCACCGCCACCTGCGCGCGGCGGTCGAGGCGGCGGGGTACACCGGGCCGATCGAGGTGGAGGTCTTCAACGCGGAGCTGTGGGCGCGGCCGGGCGCGGAGGTACTGGCCGAGACCGTTGCGGCGTTCGAGCGACACGTGGCCTGAAGGGTCCACAGCGCGGTACACTCGGTCCGTCTAGCGGACTGGGGAGGTCGCGCGATGACCCACAACGACGACGGATCGGTCCGGAGCGTGCTCCGCGCGTTCGACCTGCTCGCCCTCTTCACCGAACACCGCCGGACCTGGGCGGTCAAGGACCTCACCACCGCCAGCGGCCTCGCGAAGACCACCGTGCTGCGGCTGGTCGCCACCTGCGAGCAACGCGGCCTGCTCTGGACCCGGCCGGACGGGCGGGTCACCGTCGGCCCGGGGATGCTCCGCTGGGCGCAGCTGGCCAACACCGCGTGGCAGCTGCCCGAGCCGGTCCGGCAGGTCCTGCGCGACCTCGCCCAGGAGTGCCGCGAGACCGTCAACCTCTACGTCCGCAGCACGTCCGTCCTGGTCTGCGTGGCCCAGCAGGAGGGACCCCTGTCCATCCGGCACGTCGGGCGCGTCGGCGACGAGCTGCCACTCGGCTTCGGGGCCGCCGGGCGGGTCCTCGACGGCACCGAAGGCGCCGCGGTCAGCCACGGCGAGCCGGAAGCCGGGGCGTCCAGCGTCGCCGCGCCCGTGCACGACGGTGACGGACGGCTGCTGGCCGCCCTCGCGGTCACCGGACCCGGCAGCCGGTTCGGGCCCGCCGAAGTCGCTGCGCTTACCGAAGCCGTCAGCGGGGCGGCACTGCGGATATCGCAGATCGGCCTCGGGACACGGGCGGAATAGGCCACAGTCATCGGGTGTGCGGCCGGTCGTTGGTTAGGCTCCCCGCATGCCGAACCTGCTGGTGGTGGAAGACGACGCGGCGATCGGCAGCGTGCTCGAATCGACTCTGCGACTGCACGGTTACCAGGTGTACTGGCGCCGCGACGGCCGCACCGCCCTGCAGGCCGCCGACGCGGGCGAATTCGACCTCGTGCTGCTCGACCTCGGCCTGCCCGACCTCGACGGCGTCGAGGTCTGCCGCCGCCTGCGGGCCGCCTTGCCGGCCACCGTCCTGGTCATCCTCACCGCCCGGCAGGAGGAGATGGACGTCGTCGTCGGCCTCGACGCCGGGGCCGACGACTACCTCACCAAGCCGATCCGGCTGGGCGAGCTGCTGGCCCGGGTGCGCGCGCACCTGCGCCGCGGCGCGCCGGCCGGGGCCCGGCCGCCGGTGACCGTCGGCGGGCTGACCGTCGACATCGCCGGGCGCCGCGCCACCGTGGGCGGGCAGGAGGTCGTGCTGCGGGCGAAGGAGTTCGACCTGCTGGCGCGGCTCGCCGAGCAACCCGGGGTCGCCGTCAGCCGCGAGACGCTGATGGCCGAGGTCTGGGACGCCCACTGGTACGGCTCCACGAAGACCCTCGACGTGCACATCGCGGCGGTGCGCCGCAAGCTCGCGTCGGCGGCCGCCCCCGGGGTCGAGGTGCCCCGGATCGCCACCCTGCGCGGCCACGGATACCGGCTGGAAGACCCGGCCCGGACCGTCGCCGAAGGCTGAGCCGTGCGCCGCCGGATCATCTCGCTGACGGTGCTGGCCGCGCTGGTCGCGACCGTCCTGTTCGCCCTGCCGCTGGGCATCGCGGTGATGCAGTACTACCGCGACGACACCAAGGCGGACCTGGAGCGGGCCGCGGACACCGTCGCGCTCGCCGTGTCGGCGGACCTGAAGGCCGGCCGGACGCCGGTCGTGCCCCTGCTCGACCACGAAGACGACGAGGTCGGCGGCGAGGTCGGCATCTACGGCCCGGACGCGCGGCTGCTCGCCGGGCACGGCCCCGCGGTCGGCGGGCCGGTCGAGCGGCAGGCGGCGAGCGCGACCGTGGACGTCGTCCTCGGCGAAGAAGGCGACGAAGTGGCGCTGGCGGTGCCGGTGCTGAGCGGCTCCCGGGTGACCGGGGTGGTCCGCGCGGCGCTGCCGATGTCGGAGCTGCGGTTGCGGGTCGCGCTGACCTGGCTCGGCATGGCCGGGCTCGCGGTTGCGGCGATCGGGGTGAGCTGGCTGCTGGCCCGGCGGTTCACGACCCGGTTGGTCCGGCCGCTGGAGGAGCTGGCCGCCGCGGCCGGGCGCCTGGGCGATGGCGACTTCACCGCCCGCGGCCCCCGGGCCGGGATCGCCGAGATCGACCGGGTCGGCGAGGCGCTCGACGCCACCGCCGTGCGGATCGGCGAGACCCTCGAACGCGAGCGGGCGTTCTCCGCGGAGGCGTCCCACCAGCTGCGGACCCCGCTGACCGGGCTGCGCCTGCAGCTCGAGGCCGCGCTGGAGACGCCGGACGCGGACCCGCACGCGGCGATCCGCGCCGGGATCGCGTCCGCCGACCGGCTGGAACGCACCATCGAGGACCTCCTGGCGCTGGGCCGCGAGCGCCGGGCACCGCAGGCCGAACTCGACCTCGACGCCTTCCTGGAGGAGGTCCGGCAGGCGGGCGAGGCACTGCTCACCCCGCGGGGACGCGCGCTGCGGATCACCCGCGACGACCCGCCGACGGCGCGGGTGGCGGCCGCGGCGGTCCGCCAGGTCCTCGGCGTGCTGCTGGACAACGCGGCGACGCACGGCCGCGGCACGGTGACGGTGGTGGCCCGCGACGCGGGCGACGCGCTGGCCATCGACGTCGCGGACGAGGGGCCCGACCTCGGTGAGACGGACCCGTTCGCGACGGCGCCGTCCGGCCACGGCATCGGCCTGCGTTTGGCTCGCAGCCTCGCGGAGGCCGAGGGTGGCCGCCTGCGGTTGAGCCGGCCCGACCCGCCGACGTTCACCGTGCTGCTCCCGGCCGCCGACCCGCCACTTTCCCTACGAAAGTGATCCGGAGACCGCCCCTCCACGTCGCTTTCACGTGAAAGCTCCGCCGGGCTGGTGAGCGGAACGAATCGCCAGGTTTTATGCGTGGTGTGCAATGAATCACCTGTGATTCATCTGTACGCGCAATGTTCCCCTGTTTTGCCCGCTCAAAGCGACCGATACCGTCGTCGGCATGAATCTGCGGGCCGCGACGGTGCGGCGGAAACCGGTCGCCGATCTGGTCGCCGAAAGTGATCATGGCACGTTGAAGCGGTCGCTCGGGCTCGGGCAGCTCACCACGCTGAGCATCGGTGCGACGCTGGGCAGCGGCATCTTCGTCGTCCTCGGCGAAGCCGTCCCGGTGGCCGGGCCCGCGGTGGTCCTGTCGTTCGTGCTCGCCGGCGTCACCGCGCTGTTCTCCGCGCTCTCCTACGCCGAACTCGCCGGCATGATCCCGCTGTCCGGTTCGTCCTACTCCTACGCGTACGCCACGCTCGGCGAGCTCGTCGCCTGGGTCTGCGGCTGGTGCCTGGTCCTCGAATACGGCGTCTCGGTCGCGTCGGTCGCCGTCGGGTGGGGGCAGTACCTCAACGAGCTGCTGCGGCTGGCCTTCGGCTTCGCCATCCCGGACGCGCTGAGCCAGCCGCCCGGCTCCGGCGGGATCGTCAACGTGCCCGCGATCGTCGTCGTGGTCCTGGCGATGTTCCTGCTGCTGTCCGGCGCGAAGGAGAGCGCGCGGGCCAACACGATCATGGTCGCGGTCAAGATCGGTACGCTGGTGCTGTTCTGCGCGATCGCCTTCACCGCGGTCAAAGCGCAGAACTTCACGCCGTTCCTGCCGCTCGGGCTGGCCGGGATGAGTGCCGGCGGCGCCAAGTTGTTCTTCTCCTACATCGGGTTCGACGCCGCGTCGACCGCCGGCGAGGAGGCGAAGAACCCGCAGCGCGACCTGCCGCGGGCGATCCTGCTCTCGCTCGGCATCGTCACCGTGCTCTACTGCCTGGTCGCCGTGGCCGCCGTCGGCGCGCTGCCGTGGCAGCGGTTCGACGGCCAGGAAGCCGCGCTGTCGCACGTGCTGAGCGTCGTGTCGGGCAACCCGTTCTGGGCCGGCCTGCTCGCCGTCGGCGCGATCGTGGCGATCTCCAGCGTCGTGCTGACCGTCCTCTACGGACAGACGCGCATCCTGTTCGCGATGTCCCGCGACGGCCTGGTGCCGAAGTCGCTGTCCAAAGTGGACGAAAAGTCCGGCTCGCCGCGGATCAACACGCTCGTCGTCTCGGCGTTCGTCGCCGTGCTGGCCGCGTTCATCCCGCTGGGCAAGCTCGCCGACGCCACCAGCATCGGGACGCTGTTCGCGTTCCTGCTGGTCAACATCGCCGTCCTGCTGCTGCGCCGCCGCCAGCCCGACCGGCCGCGCTCGTTCCGCGTGCCGTTCTCGCCGGTGACGCCGATCCTCGGCGTGCTCTGCTGCGGCTACATGATGTTCAGCCTCGACGGCGCCACCTGGGTCGTCTTCGGCGGCTGGATGGCGCTGGGCCTGCTGATCTACTTCGGCTACGGGATCCGGCGGTCGAGGCTGGCATGAGGGTCGCGATCCACCAGGGTCCGGTCGAGGCGCTGCCGGACGCGGTCCGGGCGGCCGGCGCCGACCTCGTCGTCACGGCCGAGATGGCCACCACCGGCTACCACATCGGCGCGCGGACGCACGAGCTCGCCGAACCCGCCGACGGGCCCACGGCGGCGAAGATGTCCGCACTGGCAAGGGAAACCGGGGTCGCGCTGGCCTACGGCTACCCGGAGGCCGACGGCGGGAACGTCTACAACAGCGTCCAGCTCGTCGACGCGTCCGGGCGGCGACTGGCGAACTACCGCAAGACGCACCTGTTCGGCGACCTCGACAAAGCGTGGTTCACCCCGGGTGACGAGCCGGTCGTGCAGGCCGACGTCGCCGGCGTCCGGGTCGGGCTGCTGATCTGCTACGACGTCGAGTTCCCCGAGCTGGTCCGCGCGCACGCGCTGGCCGGCACCGAGCTGCTGGTCGTGCCGACCGCGCTGATGAGCCCCTACGAGCTGGTCGCGGACACGCTGGTGCCGGCGCGGGCCTACGAAAGCCAGCTGTTCGTTGCCTACGCCAACCGTTGTGACGTCGAACAAAAACTGACCTACTGCGGACGCTCCTGCGTGGTCGCCCCGACCGGTTCGGTGCTCACCCGCGCCGGCTCCGGCCCCGCGCTGATCACCGCCGAAGTGAGCCGGGAAGCGCTGGCCGCGTCCCGCCTGGAGAACACCCACCTGGCCGACCGGCGGCCCGAACTGTACCGAGGAACCACGGCATGACCTCCGCTGTCCCGACCGCGATCCACCACGACGAGCCGGCGGGCCGCCCGATCACCATGTTCGGCCCCGACTTCCCGTTCGCCTACGACGACTACCTCGCCCACCCGGCCGGGCTCGGCTCGATCCCGGCCGACCGGCACGGCACCGAGGTCGCGGTGATCGGCGGTGGCCTGTCGGGCATCGTGACCGCGTACGAGCTGATGAAGCTGGGTTTGCGGCCGGTGGTCCACGAAATCGCCGAGATCGGCGGCCGGTTGCGGACCGTCCGGTTCCCCGGCTGCCCGGACGACGTCGTCGCCGAGATGGGCGCGATGCGCTTCCCGCCCGCGTCGACCGCGCTGTTCCACTACATCGACAAGGTGGGCTTGACGACGACGCCGTTCCCCAACCCGCTGGCCCCGGAGACGCCGAGCACGGTCGTCGACCTCAAGGGACGGAGCCACTACGCGCGCACGCCCGAAGATCTGCCCGGGGTGTTCCGCGACGTCGCCGCGGCGTGGGACCGGACGCTGGCCGAGCACGCGTCGTTCGCCGAGATGCAGACGGCGATCCGCGACCGCGACGCGAAGACGATCAAGCGGCTGTGGAACGAACTCGTCCCGCGCCTGGACAACCAGACGTTCTACGGCTTCCTGTGCGACTCCCCCGCGTTCGCCTCCTTCCGCCACCGCGAGATCTTCGGCCAGGTCGGTTTCGGCACGGGCGGCTGGGACACCGACTTCCCCAACTCCATCCTGGAAATCCTGCGCGTGGTCTACACCGGCGCGGACGACGAGCACCGCAGCATCGCCGGCGGCAGCAGGCAGCTCCCGTTGCGGCTGTGGGAGCACGCGCCTTCGGAGACCGCTTTCTGGCCCGCCGGAACGTCGTTGGCCGCCCTGCACGAGGGCGGGCCGCGCCCGGGCGTGACGCGGCTGCACCGGACGGCGCCGAACAACATCACGGTGACCGACGCGTCCGGGCACATCCGGACCTACCCGGCGGCGGTGTTCACCGCGCAGAGCTGGATGCTGCTGTCCAAGATCGAGTGCGACGAGGCCCTGTTCCCGATCGACCACTGGACGGCGATCGAGCGCACGCACTACATGGAGTCGTCGAAGGTCTTCGTGCCGGTGGACCGGCCGTTCTGGCTCGACCCCGACCCGGCGACCGGCCGCGACACGATGAGCATGACGCTCACCGACCGCATGCCGCGGGGGACGTACCTGCTGGGCTCCGACCCGGATTCGCCCGCGGTGATCTGCCTGTCGTACACGTGGGCCGACGACTCGCTGAAGTGGCTGCCGCTGCCGGTCGGCGAGCGCGTCGAGGTGATGTTGCAGTCGCTGCGCGAGATCTACCCGGGGGTGGACGTCCGGCGGCACATCATCGGCGACGCGGTGACGGTGTCGTGGGAAGCGGAACCGCACTTCATGGGCGCGTTCAAGGCGAACCTGCCGGGGCACTACCGCTACCAGCACCGGCTGTTCACGCACTTCATGCAGGACTCCTTGCCTCCGGAGTACCGGGGGCTGTTCCTGGCGGGCGACGACGTGTCGTGGACGGCGGGCTGGGCGGAGGGCGCGGTCCAGACGGCGCTGAACGCGGTGTGGGGCGTGCTGCACCACTTCGGCGGGGCAACCGATCCGGTGAACCCGGGCCCGGGGGACCTCTTCGAGGACCTCGCTCCGATCACGCTGCCGGACTGAGCGTGCCCCGATCGTGCCATCGGGTCCGACATCGTGCCCATTGCCCTGCCCGGGCCCTGCTCGCGTGCGACGATGGGACCATGAACACCGAGCCGGCGCCGAGATGGCGAAGACTGGAACCGGACGAACGGAAGGAACAGATCTACGCTTGCGCGGCGCGGCTGTTCGGTGACCGCCCCTACTCCGAAGTGTCCACTTCGGACATCGCCGCGGCGGCCGGTGTCGCGCGGGGGTTGATCAACCACTACTTCGGCACGAAACGCGAGCTGTACCTGGAAATCATCCGCCGCGCGCTGACCGTGCCGCGGCTGGCCGTCGAAATCCTCCCGGAGGGGCCCCTCGAACTGCGGGCCGACGTCGCCATCGAGTGGTTCCTCGACATGGTCACCAGCCAGGAGCGGATGTGGCTCGCCGCCATCGCGCCGGAAGGGATCGGGCGCGACCTCGAAGTCGAACGCATCCTCGAAGAAGCCGACCGCGAATCCGCCGACCGCGTGCTCGAAGCCGTCGGGCTCTCCAGCGCGAGCGAGCACGGCCCCGAGCTCAACGCGCTCGTGCGCGCGTTCGGCGGGATGGTGAAGTCCGCCGGCCGGGAATGGCTCGTGCGCGGATCCCTGACCCGCGCGCAGGTGCACCTGCTGCTGTCCAAATCGCTCGTCACGCTCGTCGGCGAGATCTTCCCGGCGATCCAGGCGGAACCGGCGCGCGGGGACAGTCCGGAATAGACCGAAGCCCCCGGCGCCACGAGGGGGAGGAGGGCGCCAGGGGCTCCGGGTCGGCGGCGAACCACCGACGCGCGCCCACGGTACGCCGGGGCACTGTCAAGTCGCTGTCAGCCCCGATTCGCCCAGCTCACGGAGGCGGCAGGCGAGCCCGTCGAGGCACCGCTCGACCGCGTAGTCGTACAGCTGCGCGTAGTAGCCCGCCGCGAGGTGGGGATCGCCCATCAGGTCGTGCATCGCCGCGCCGAGCTCGGCCATCCCCGGCAGGTCGGCGCGCTCGCGGTAGGTCGCGTACTCCTCGGTGTTGTCGATCCGCAGCGCGAGCGCGCCGTCGCGGTCGTCCTCCATCGCGACGAACTGGCACGCCGTCATCAGCAGCAGGTTGTACGCCAGGACGCTTTCGCGGCCGAAGCCCGCCTTCAGCAGCACGCCGACGCCGGCGTCGATGCTGCGCGTGGCCGCCTGGACGGAGGGGCCGAACAGCGCGAGCCGCCGCGCGCAGCCGGGGTACGTGCGCAGCACCGCGCGCAGGGACGCCAGCAGCTCGGTGAACCAGTCCTGCCACGGCAGGTCCCCGGCGGGCAGCTCGAGCAGGCCGACCACGCGGTCGACGACGGCGTTGACCACCGCGTCCCGGTCGCCGACGTGGTGGTAGATCACGGCGGGGTAGGCCTCGACCGCGCGGGCGAGCTCCCGCAGCGTCCAGTTGTCGAGGCCGCGTTCGGCGGTCAGGGCCGTCGCGGCGTCGATGATCCGGTCGGCCGTGAGCGCCGGCAGTCCCGCGGCGGCCCGCGACCGGGGCCGCTGGCCCGTGCCCGAGGATGAGGTCGGCATGGGAGGTAACGGTAACCGCACGGGTGGGACCGGTGCCAGCGCCGCCGGGGTACGGCAGGATCGGGGCATGGCACGCGCACAGGCCAACGGTCTCGAGCTCGAATACGACACCTTCGGCGATCCGGACAATCCGCCGCTGGTGCTGGTGATGGGTCTCGGTGCCCAGATGATCACCTGGGAGGACGGCTTCTGCGAGCTGCTCGCCGCGCGCGGGTTCTTCGTGGTCCGCTACGACAACCGGGACGTCGGGCTCTCGACGTGGCTCGACCACCTGCCCGCGCCGGACCTGGCCGCGCTGGCCGCCGGCGACCTGGCGACGGCGCCGTACCTGCTCTCGGACCTGGCCGACGACGCCGTCGGGCTGTTCGACGCGCTCGGCATCGCGCGGGCCCACGTCGTGGGGGCGTCGATGGGCGGGATGATCGTCCAGCAGCTGGCGATCGACCACCCGGACCGGCTGCTGTCCGTCACGTCCATCATGTCGACGACCGGCGACCCGGCGGTCGGGCAGGCCGAGCCCTGGGCCCTGGGACTGCTGGCGCGCCCGCCGGCGTCGACGCGCGAGCAGGCGCTGGCCGACAGCGTCGACGGCTACCGGCGGCTCGGCTCCCCCGGCTACCCCGACGACGAGGCGTTCCTGCTGGCCAAGGCGACGCTGCACTACGACCGAGCCCGCCACCCGGTGGGCACGCTGCGCCACGCGGCGGCGGTGGTGGCGTCCGGCGACCGGACGTCTCGTCTTCAGGACGTGCGGCTCCCGGCCCTGGTGATCCACGGCGACGCCGACCCGCTGATCAACGTGAGCGGCGGCAAGGCGACGGCGGAGGCGATCCCGGACGCGGAGCTGCTGGTGATCCCGGGAATGGGGCACAACCTGCCGCACGCGGTGTGGCCGACGGTGGTTTCGGCGATCGGACGCTTGACGGGTCAATAGCGCGTCAAGATCCGGGGGCTGGGTGTAGGGAATGTGTCCGGGATCAGGTTTTTGAGCTGGGTCGCGGCTTGGCTGGACGGCATGAGTGGTGGCTTCGGGTTCCCGTTCGGCTGCGTGGCGGCGGTGGTCGCGGTGGTGCCGGCGGATCTCGCCGGGGCGACGGCTCATCCGTGGTACGCGCTGGTCACGCTCGGGCCGGTGGTGTTGCTGACGGTGTTCTGGAGCTCGGTCACCGCCGCGATCGGGGTCGCGGTGGTGGCTTGGGCGCTGGACTCGGGGTTCGTGCTCGGGCGGGCCGGCGAGTTGAGCTTCGACGCGGCTTCGGCCCTGGCGGCGGCCGTGCTGGGCGCGGCCGTCGTGCTGGGTTTCCTCGCTCGGCGGCGGCCGCGGGTGCCGGTGTGGGTGCCCACGCCTCGCCGGCCCGCGGAAGTGGCCATCCGGCGGCCCGACCTGACCGGCGTGGGCTGAAGGGCACCTTCGTCGCATGAGATGCGCTGAAGGGCACTTTCGTCGCATCTGACGTCAGGAAGGTGCCCTTCAGCCGGCGGGCCGAGCGGTGGTGGCCGGCCTCGGCGGGATCGGGAGGCCTGCCGAGGCCGGCCAACCCCGATCACCCGCGCCGCGGCTCCGAAGCCCGCCGGGCCGCCAGCACCGGGAAGCCCCCCGAGGCCGCGAAGAGCTACCCGAGGCCCGCCCCCAATCACCCACGCCGCGGCTCCGAAGCCCGCCGAGCCGCCAGCACCGGGAAGCCCCCCGAGGCCGCGAAGAGCTACCCGAGGCCCGCCCCCAATCACCCACGCCGCGGCTCCGAAGCCCGCCAGGCAGCCAGCACCGGAAGGCCCGCCAAGGCCGCGAAGAGCTACCCGAGGCCCGCCCCCATTCACCCGCGCCGCGGCTCCGAAGCCCGTCGAGCCGCCAGCGCCGCGATGATTCGCGGCAACCCCGCCGGGTGCAGCGGGTCGATCCCCGTCAGCTCCCGCACCCTCCGCAACCGGTAGTCCACCGTGTTCGGGTGCACGTGCAGCCGGGCCGCCGTGCGGCGGCGGTTCGTGTCCAGCTCCAGGTACGCCGCCAGCGTCTCGCTCAGCTCCGGGTGCTCGTCCAACGGTGCCAGCACCGCCGCGAGCCGGTCGCGGGCCTCGCCCGGGCGGGTCAGCTGGTACTCCACCAGCACGTCGTCCAGCCGGTACAGCCCCGGCGGCCGCCCGAACCAGCGCAGCACCTCCAGCACCTCGCCCGTCCGCGCGGCCACCAGCCGGACCTCCGACGGCTCCGCCGGCTCGGCCGCGGCCAGCACGTCGACCCCCGCCGCGCGACCCGCCGTGTCCAGCAGCGCGCGCCACTCCGCCACTTCGGCGAGCCGGCCGGCCAGCGGCAGCAGCACCAGCCCGCCCGGCCCGTCCAGCGACGCCAGGACCCCCTCGCCGCACGACTGCTCGAACGCCGCCAGGAACCGCCGCAGCTTCCGGCGGACCGCGATCCCGGCGTCGACCCCGGGCGACGCCTCGTCCGCGTGCGGGCCCAGCTCGACGCTCAGCACCAGGTACCGCGCCGGCAGCGTGATCCCGGCGCTGCGGGCGACGCCGTCCACCGGGCCGCCGTCGGCCAGCACCGACAGCAGCGTCCGGCGCGCCGTGTGCTCCTGCCCGACCTTCGTGCGCAGCTCCTCCAGGTAGCCGCGCGTGACGGCGCCGGTGATCGTGCCGACGAACGCGAGCACCCGGTCGGCGACCTCGAGGAGGTCGGCGACGTCCGCGCGGCCCGCTTCCGCCGAACCGACGGCGAAGATCTCCCGCGCGCCGACGTGGTAGGCGGTCAGCACCGCTTCCAGGGGGAAGCCCTCCTCGGCCCGGCGCACCGCGGACGCGCCGATCTGGCGCAGCTCGGCGTCGTTGAGCTGCCGGTCCTCGCGCAGGCTCCGGGCGAACGCGCGGACCGCCTGCTGCGTGATCCGCGCGATGTCGCCGGCCAGCTCCTCGACCGGCAGCCGCCGGTAGTCGGCGACCTGCTCCTGGATGCGGGTGAGCACCCGGGCGATCAGCTCCGGCTCCTCGCGGGTCAGCCGCTCGTGGACGCGCTGGCCGCCGAGGGTCAGGTCGCCGCCGGTTTTGTGCTCCGTCACAACCGATCCCCTCGTTCTCTGCCCGGATTCCCAGTCAATCCGGCCACGCTCGGTGCCGATGGTGTCACGGAAGCCAACTACGTCAAGGAGGACGGCGTGCGAGTGAGGACAACGGCGTTCATCACGATCATGGTCGCGGCTTTGGCGACGACAGCGGGTACGGCGGCCGCGAGCACCGCCGGCGAGTACGTGGCCCTGGGGGACTCGGCGGCGGCCGGCCCGCTGATCCTGCCCCCGGACCTCTCGTCCCCCGGCTGCCTGCGGTCGCTCGCGAACTACCCGCACGTCGCCGCGAAGCAGCTGGGCACCCCGCTGAAGGACGTCACGTGCTCCGGCGCGACGACCGCGGACATGTACGCGCCGCAGTCGACGGAGACCGGCGCGGTCCCGCCGCAGCTCGACGCGCTGGGCGCGGGCACCCGAACCGTCACGGTGACCATCGGCGGCAACGACGTCGGCCTGGTCGGCGCCGCCACCAGCTGCATCACCCTGCTGCCCGGCATCACCCCGGACTGCGTCGACCGCTACACCGCCGGCGGCCACGACCAGCTGGCCGAGAAGATCGCCGCGTTCGAACCGACGTGGGGCGCGCTGCTGGACGCGATCCACTCGAAGGCACCGAACGCGAACGTCTTCGTCGCCGGCTACGGCACCTACCTGCCGCACAACGGGTGCTGGCCGGTCGCGCCGCTGACCCCGCGCGACGCGAACTACATCCAGGGCAGCATCGACAAGACGAACGCCGCGCTGGCTCGGCAGGCCGCGGCGCACAACGCGCATTACGTCGACGTCCGGACGGCGTCGATCGGGCACGACGTCTGCAAGCTGCCCGGCGTCAAGTGGTTCGAGAGCGTGATCCCGACGGCGGTCGCGGCCCCGCTGCACCCCAACGCCACCGGCATGCGCGGGATCGGGGCGCTCGTCGCGGCGGCCGTCAGGGGGTGAAGTCCCAGCGGCTCGCGCCGTACGGCTCGGCGCAGGCGACGCCGATCGCCCGGGCCGGCACCAGCCGGTACAGGAACCACGGCGCGGGCCCGGCGCTCGGCGCCATGAAAGTCGCGTTGAACCCGCCTTCGTACACCGTCGCGGTCCAGCCGCCTTCGCGGTAGACGGCCGCGACCCGCTCGAGCGTGGCGGGATCGGAGATCCGCTCGGCCTCGCCTTCCAGGGTGAGGTCGAGCCCCTTCAAGCGCACCGAGACGCTGCACGCCGGGTTCGCCGCGAGGTTGCGGGCCCGGCGCGTGCCGTCGCCGCTGACGAAGTAGAGGGCGTCGTCGACCCAGATCGCGCCGACGCCGGCGGCGTGCGGACGGCCGTCGGGGCGGACGGTCCCGACGAAGAAGGTCAGGTCCTCCTTCGGGGTCTGGGTCGCGAGGAGGTCGCGCGCCCGGCTCCACGGCAGCGCCGGGGCGCCGTGCTGGTCGAGGTTCTTGGTCTTCGTGGGTTCAGTCATGCCTACGCGTCGAACGGGACGACGGCGGATCGACACGCGGCGAGGGTTTTTCCGCCACCGGGATCGTCGTCGCTGGTCGCGGGCACGATCACCAGCTCGTCGATCCCCGCTTCCGCGTACTCCCGCGCCTTCGCGGCGACGTCCTCGCGCGAGCCCAGCAGGCCCACCGTGGCGATCGCCTCGACCGGCACCGCGGCCAGCAGCTCGCGCGGGTGCGGGCGGGTGCGCGCGAAGTCCACCAGGTCACCGAACCCGGCCTCGCGGAACATCTCGCCGTAGCCGGGCGCCGCCAGGTACCCCACGACCCCGCGGCGCAGCTGCTCGATCTCGGCGGGTCCCGGATCCACCGCGCCGACCACCCACGCGGCGACCGGCGGCGGCGCCACCTCGGCCCGCGCGGCCGCGTCCCGCAGGCCACGCACCAGAGCGCCGGCCGTGGCCGGGCTGACCAGGTTGACCACCATCCGGTCCGCCTGCCGCGCGGCGACCTCCAGGGCCCGCGGGCCGAACGCGGCGATCGTCAGCGGCGACTTCGGCGCGGCCAGCCGCAGCCGGTAGCCCCGCGAGCCGACGACCGTTCCGTCCACAGTGGACTTTTGGCCGTCGAGCAGCTGCCGGACGGCGATCGCCGACTCCGCCAGCGCCGTGGCGGCGCGGTCACGCGAACGACCGTGCCAGCCGCGCACGACGACATCGCTGGACGTGCCCAAGGCGACGCCGGTACTCCGGCCGGTCAGGGCCGCGACCGACGCGACGCCCATCGCGATCGTCGCCGGGTCCCGCACGGTCACGGCGAGGGGCCCGAACGTCAGCGACATCCGGGAGGTCGCCGCCCCGATCGCGGTCCCCAGCGCGAACGCGTCCCACGTCGCCATCTCGCCGATCCACAGTTCCGGGTAGCCGGCGGCTTCGGCGGCGCGGGCGGTTTCGAGGGCTTCCTCCGGCGGGCGGTCCTGCCAGAGCCCCAGCGACACCGAAAGCCTCATGCGGTGACCACCATCGTGACGACCGTGGTGAACGAGCCGCCGATGTTGAGCGTCAACGCCGTCCGCGCGCCGTCGACCTGCGTTTCGCCGGCGGTCCCGGTCACCTGCCGGGCGACGTCGTGCAGCATCCGGACGCCGGTCGCGCCGACCGGGTGGCCGAGCCCGAGCAGGCCGCCGCCCGGGTTGATCCCAGCCGCGTCGAGGCCGCCCTCGGCGATGAACCGGCCGCCGTCGCCGGGTGGCGCGGCGCCGAGGTGCTCCAGCGCGACCAGCCCGGTGATCGTGAAGCAGTCGTGCAGCTCGACGACGTCGAGCGCGTCGGGCCCGGCCACGCCGGCCCGCGAGTAGGCGTCCACCACCGCGCCGCGCAGGTGCGGGAACAGGTACTCGCCGTCCGCGGCCAGCTTCTCGGTCAGGCCGATGTGGGAGGTGCGGTGCCCGAAGCCCGCGATGCGCGGGAAGCCGCCGCCCAGGCGTTCGGCGAACGCCGGCGAGGCCAGCAGGACCGCCGCGGCGCCATCGGTGATCCGGCCGCAGTCCTGCTTGCGCAGCCGGCCTTCGATCAGCGGGTTCAGCTCGTCGTCGGCGCCGAACGCGCCCTCCGGGAAGCGCCAGTCACGGGCTTGGGCGAGCGGGTTCCGTGCTGCGCGGTCGAAAGCGTGCGCAGCGAACTGCCCGAGGTGTCCGGGATCGAGGCCGTACCGCTCGTCGTACGCGGAAGCGACGTCGGCGAAGATCGCGGGCCACGGGAACTTCGCGCCGACGGCCTCGTGCCCGGCCCAGGCGGCGGACCCGAGGTGCTCGGCCGCGCGTTGCCCGTCGACGTTGCGCATCAGTTCGACGCCGGCGACCAGCGCCAGGTCGTACCGGCCCGCTTCGAGGTCCGCGCACGCGGCGAGGACGGCGGTGCTGCCGGACGCGCACGCGGCTTCGTGCCGGGTCGACGGCACGCCGTCGAGCTCCGGGACGGCGGCCACGAGCAGCCCACCCAGCTGGGCCTGCCCGGTGAACAGCTCGGCCGCGAGGTTCCCGACGTGCGCGACCTCGACGTCCTCGGCGCTCACCCCGGCGTCCGCGAGGGCCGTGGGCACGACCTCGCCGAACAGCTCGAGGATCCCGCGCCCCTCCTTCGCGTAGTTGCGCGCGAAGTCGGTCTGCGCCCCGCCCAGCACGAACACCGTCATGGCCTCACTCCAGACTTTCCCGCAGCTGCCGCTTCAGGATCTTCCCCACCGGGTTGCGGGGCAAGGCGTCGGCGTACTCGAGCCGTTCCGGCAGCTTGAACGCGGCCACCTTCTTCTCGCGCAGGTATGCGACCAGCTCGTCCAGCGACGGCTTGCGCGCGCCCGGCACGACGACCGCGCACACGCGCTCCCCCATGACGTCGTCCGGGACGCCGATGACGCCGACGTCGGCGACGTCCGGATGTCCGGACAGCAGGCCCTCGACCTCGGCCGGCGAGATGTTCATGCCGCCGCGGATGACCAGGTCCTTCATCCGGTCCACGTACTTCAGGAACTCCCCGCGGTCACCGGCGATCTCGAAGACGTCACCGGTGCGGAAGTGCCCGTCGTCGTCGAAGGACGCCGTGTCGAGCGGCTCTCCCACCGACGTGAGGTAGCCGGCGAACACCGTCGGCCCGGCGATGTGCAGCTCGCCGGGCCGCCCGGGCTCGGTCACGTGCTCGCCGGTGACCGGGTCGTGCAGCCGCACCGACGTCCAGCCGGCGACGGGCGTCGACCACGTGACGTCCGAGGCGTAGTTCGGGAAGAAGCTCGCGCGCTGGTCCGGGTCCGGGATGTCCACCGGGCCGGACAGCAGCGCGGTGCCTTCGTTGGAGCCGAAGAAGTTGACGATGTCGATGCCGTACCGCTCGGCCCAGGTGCGCACGAGCCACGGGGAGAGCGGCGCCGAGCCCGACCCGATCTCGCGCAGCGCCGAGATGTCCACTCCGGACAGGATCTTTTCGTTGTGCAGCAACATGGTCAGCAACGCCGGGGGCGCGAGCGTGTACGTCACGCGCTCGGCGGCGAGCTGGCCGAGGAACACCGGCAGGTCGAACGGGTGGTGCGGGACGAACACGGCCCCGGTCAGCAGCCAGGGCAGGAACATTCCGCCGATGCCTGCCATGTTCGTCATCGGGAACGGCGACAGCAGGACGTCGTCACGCGTGATCCCGGCGGCTTGGACGCAGCCGCGCGCGGTCGCGAGCCAGTCGCCGTGGCAGCGCGGGACCGCCTTCGGCTCGGCTTCGGTGCCGGACGTCCAGCAGATCGTGACGCAGTCGTTCACGTCGGCTTCGGTCAGGTGTGAGTCCAAAGTGGATCGCTCCGCTTCGGACAGTGGTTCTTCGGGCCAGGCCAGGGCGCCGGCCGGTTCGTCGTCCCCCCGGGCGACGACGAACCGGACCGACGGCGCCGCAGCGCCGATGAGCCCAAGGGCCGCCCCGGCGAGCTCGTGCTCGCCGTATCTGGATGCGGTCACCACTCCCACGGCCCCGGTGCGCCGGCACATCGGGCCGAGTTCGTGCTCCCGGTAGGACACCGGGAACGGGGTGACGATCGCGCCGATCCGCACGATCGCGAGGAACGCCTGGACCAGGGCCGAGCAGTTCGGCAGCTGCACGGCCACGACGTCGCCTGCTCGCACCCCTCCGGCGAGCAGGAACGCGGCCAGGACGTCGACGCGTTCGTCGAGCCGGTTCCAGGTCCACCGCACCGGGTCGCGTCCGACCAGTGCGGCGGTGTTCGGTGGATCGACCAGCGCGAGACCCTCCGGGTCGGCACTGACCCGCTCCTTCACGAGCTGGTCGATCGTCTCCGCACGCCACCATCCCCGCGCCCGGAAGTCCCGGGCGCGACCCTCTCGATGGCATCTCATGAACGGAGGTTTTCCAGCTGGTCCGCCCGGACCCAGGTCGCGTGAAAACCGAGCGGGACACGCTGGGGAAGCAGGACCCTGGCCACGGGTCCGGCAGCGAGATCGGCGGCGTCGAAGATGTCCAGTTCCGAGCGTCCCTCACGCTCGTCCTGCACGAACGTCACCAGATAACCGTCCGCCGAATCGGCGGCTGCTCCGTCGCGGGGTGCGAACGGGGCCTCACTGCCCCACCGGCCGGGACCGAACCGGTATTCGGTCTTGGAGCCGGCAAGATTGTCGTAGCGCACGAGCCCGTCGAACTTCAGCGTCGACTCGGGCGAGATGTGCACCGCGTAGGAGAACCGGTTCACCCGGCCGACCCCGCGGGAGTCGACGGTGGGGAACTCGGTGTTGTCGTCGTCGAGCGGGGCCTCGCGGCACACGCCGGTCCGCAGGTTGAAGCGGTAGCGGTGCAGCTGGGCGTCGAGGCGCAGGTAGGAGAGCATCTTCGCGAGCGGCGTGTGCGCGTCGGCCCGCGGGGCCGGCTTGCGCACGCGGCAGACGTCGAGGATGACTTCCTCGCCCTCTTCCCAGGCGTTGACGACGTGGTAGATGTAGCACGGGCTCGCTTCGAACCACTTGATCTGGCTACCGTCTCCGTAGCGTGGCAGCACGCCGAAGCGGCTCGGCATCGAGCGGTCGAAGTGCAGCTTGTGACGGCCCTGCTTCGCCGCCTCCAGGTCCTGGACCAGCGGCAGGTCCATCAGCACCGCGAAGTGCTCGGTGATGGCCATGTCGTGCGGCAGGCGCGGGCCCGGCAGCTCGATCTCGGTGGTCTTGACGACCTGGCCGTCCGCGCTGATCACGCCGTAGCGCAGGTAGGGCGGGCGCGGGCCGTAGTCGAACCAGAACAGCTCGCCGGTCTTTTCGTCCACCTTGGGGTGGGCCATCATGTCGCCGACCAGCGTGCCGAGGAAGTCCTCGGCACCGAGCGTCTCCAGCGAGAGCGGGTCGACCGCGTACGGCGAGCCGCACAGGTACCAGGTCGCGAGGATCCGGCCGCGGTGGAAGATCACGTCGGTGTTGGCGTTGTCCTTGAGACCCAGGCCGTGCGCGTTGCCGAACGGGTTGCCCTTCGGGTCCTCCATGACGCCGGTCCAGAGGCCCTTGCCGGCCGCGGACTCGGCCTCGAAGGCCTTCGTGCGGACCCAGCGGTTGCGGTAGCGCGCCTTGCCGTTCTCGAGGTGGACGGCGTGGATCATGCCGTCGCCGTCGAACCAGTGGTAGCGGCCTTCCGGGGCGAACCGCGGGTTCGGGCCGTTGCGCAGGTAGACGCCGTTGAGGTCCTTCGGGATCTCGCCGATGACCTGCAGGTCTTCGGCGTCGATCTCTTCTTCGACGGGTGCGTAGACGCCGAGCAGGTAGGGGTTGGCCTCGCCGGTGTCCGCCGTCCGGGCCACCATCAGCGGCTGTTCGGAGGTGCTGGTCATCGGGCTGCTCCCTGATTCTCGGGCTCACCGCGCTGGCTGATGGGGATGAGACTATGATTTGTGTACCCAGCTGTCAATAGGCTTCTTTAGGTGTAGTCAGGTGCTACCCTGAAGCGGCGATGTAACGAGGGGGATGAAGTGGTTCAGGCGACTGCACAGCGCGTCCGGCCGGCGGGGGATCCGCTCCGCCGGGCGCTCGAGCTGGTCGGCGACCAGTGGACGTTGCTGATCCTGCAGAGCCTCTTCCTGCACTTCCGCCGCTACGAAGAGCTGCGTCTCCGCCTGGGGATCTCGCCGACGGCGTTGTCCGGGCGGCTGCGGGACATGGTGGACGCGGGGATGCTCACGCGCGTGCCGTACCGCGACGCGCGTCGCACGCGGCACGAGTACCGGCTCACCGAGCGGGGCCTGGAGCTGTGGCCGCTGCTGATTTCGATCTGGGCCTGGGAGCGCGAGTGGGTCGAAGGCCGCCGCGAGGTGCTGCCGACGCTGATCCACCTCGACTGCGAGCTGACTACATCAGCGCCGCTGGGTTGCGGCGCGTGCGGCCGCCGCGTCGACGCGCGGGACGTGCGGGCCTCGCGGCTGGACAGCACCGGCGTCGCGGCGGCGACGGCGTCCAAGCGCTTCCGCCGCAAGGACGCGGAGTCCCTGGCCGGCGACCCGATGATGTTCTTCCCCGACACGATGGAGCTGCTGGGCGACCGCTGGTCGACGGGCTTGCTGGTGTCGGCGCTGCTCGGCTGCCGGCACTTCTCGGAGTTCGAGCGCGAGCTGGGGATCGGGCCGAGCGTGCTGTCGGCGCGGCTGAGCAAGCTGGTCGAGGTGGGCGTCCTGCGCACGGGCACGGCGGCGACGCGCACGGACGCGCGCGACTACCGGATGACGGCGAAGGGGCTGGCGTTCTTCCCGGCGCTGGCGTTCATCGCGGAGTGGTCGCGCGGGTTCGAGGTGAGCGGTCAGGAGCCGGACATCACCCTGCACCACGTCGAGTGCGGCAACCGGCTGCGGCCGATCCTGCTGTGCGACCACTGCGGCCGCCCCCTGACGCGCAAGTCGGTGCAGTTCGGCGGAGTTCCGTCCCCGAAACGCTGAAATCGACTCGCCAAGCGGGTGCGCGACTGCCAGGCTGGAGCGGTCACACGTCGTCGTTTTCGGAGGTAGTCATGAGTGAACCGAACCCGTCGCCCAGCGACGAGGAGGACGACGTCAAGCGCAAGTTCCGCGAGGCACTGGAGCGCAAGCAGGCGCACGCCCGCTCGGGAGCATCGCACGAGAACGGCGGGGGCAAGAACCAGCACGCCCACGGGCCCGCGGCGAACAAGCGGACCTTCCGCCGCAAGAGCGGCTGAGTGCTCTCTCGAAGGCCCCCACCTCGATCGGTGGGGGCCTTCGGCGTCTACGGGGTGAACTCCCCCAGGTGGTCAAGCACCACGAACCGGCTCGAGGTGGCGGCCACCGCTTTCCGCAGAGTTTCCAGGCCGCCGTTGGGGTCGTGGGCCTGGCCGAGCGGGAGGTCGAAGTCGTCCCAGTGGGTGGCCGCGACGTACCTCGGGTTGCCCAGCGCGCGCAGCAGGCGCGGCACGTACTGCGTCACCTTCGCGCCGCCCACCGGCACCAGCACGACGTCCGGGCGGAGGCCGGCGAGCTCGGACTCGACGTAGTTGGACCCGCCGAAGTCCAGGACGCTCGCGCCGCCGCCGGTGACCTGGTAGGCCAGCGTGCCGCCCTCGTAGAGGTCTTCGATGACGCGCGGGCGGTCGCGGCGGGACAGCGGGCGCGAGCCGGGGAACGGCACCCGGGCCCGTTCGCCGGTAGCCGAGTGCAGGGACCGCAGGATGCGGATCGAGTAGCCGTCGAAGGTCAGGTCCTCGCCGCCGCTCGCGATCGCCAGTTGGTCTTCCGGGGCACCCAGCGCCGCCATGAGACTCAAATGGGTCTCGGTGCCGAAGACCGTCGCACCGGTGCGTTTCGCCAGGTAGGGGACGTCGGTGAGGTGGTCGTAGTGGCCGTGGGTGACGAGGATGTGGTCCGCGCGCAGCTCGCCGCGGTCGAGGTAGCCGTCGATCAGCGCCTTGTTCACCGACAGCGGCGTCTTCGGGTCCGCGCCCGCCGGGGTGTACGTGCCGGTCTTGAAGCGCGTGAGCCAGGGGTCGATGAGGATCGTCTTCGTGCCGACGCGGATCTCCCAGCCGTTGTTCCCCCACCACCGCAGAGTCATCTGTGACTGGTGCGGGCTCGCGGCGGCGGACGTCGTGCCCGCCAGGATGGCCGCCGCCGCGGCGCTCGCGCCGAACAGCCCGCGTCTGCTGAGTCCTGTGTCCATGCCCGGCACCAGACCACGAACCCCGCGCTGCTGTCCAAGATCGGGACGTCGGCATGTCGATATGCGGACGAGTATCGTCGCAGCGTGGACCACCTCCGTTCGCTGCGGTACTTCCTGGTCGTCGCCGACGAACTGCACTTCGGGCGCGCCGCCGACCGGCTCGGCATCGCGCAGCCGCCGTTGAGCCAGCGTGTGAAACGGCTCGAAGCCGAGCTCGGCGCGAAGCTGTTCGACCGCGGCCGGCGCGTCACGCTCACCGAAGCCGGCGAAGTGCTGCGCGCGGAAGCCCGAGACCTCCTGAGCCGCTGGGACCGCATGACCACGCTCGTCGCGAAGGCCGAACGCGGTGAGCTGGACGCCCTGCGCGCGGGCGTGCCGCCGGAACTGCCCGGCGCGGTCCTCGCCGCGATCCTGACGGCCTTCGCTGCGCAGTTCCCCGCGGTCCGGCTGGACCTGCAGGAGCTGACGACGGCCGAGCAGGCCCGGCTGCTCGCGGACCGGTCCCTGGACGCGGGCCTGCTGCAGCTGCCGGTGGACGTCGTCGGGCTCGACCTCGGGCCCGCGGTCGACACGCCACTGGGAGTGGTCCTCCCCCGCGATTCGCCGCTGGCGCGCCGGGCTTCGCTCTCCCTCGCGGATCTGGCGGGCGAAGGGCTGGTGCACGCGCCGCGCGCGGCGGCGCCGGGGAGTTACGACGCGCTTCTGCGCACGTGCTGGGACCACGGCTTCCGCCCGGCGTCGATCCGGCACGCGCGCAACCCGGAGTTCGTGCTCGGCCTGGTCCTGGCGGGGCACGGGGTGGCGTTCGAGCCGGCCGCCCGCAAGGAGCCGCGCGTAGTGTGGCGTCCGCTGGAGGGCGAGGTCCTGCGGGCGCGGATGGCGTTCGCGTGGCCGTCGTCGAGCCCGCACCCCCAGGCGGCGGCGCTGGCCGAGATCGCGGCGGAGGTGCTGAGGGATGACGGGGTTTCGCGGTTGGTGCCGCCGGACCCGGGCGGGGCACGGCCTTGGGACGTGTTCTACGAGCGCGGTTGAGGCATCACGAGCGCAGTTCCTCCACCGCCGCGCGGGCCGCGTCGCCGATGGCCCGGTCGATGTCCGGGCGGCGCAACGTCTCCGCGCCGCCCGCCGTGAACACCGCCACCGCGTACGCACCGCCGTCCGGGTACGTCACGACGCCGATCTCGTTGCGGATCCCCGGCATCGTCCCCGTCTTGGCCGCCACCGCCACCTCGGGCGGGAACCCCGCCGTCAGGCGGTGCCAACTCACCTGAGCCGACATCCACGCCAGGACCTGCGCCCCCGGCCCGGGGTCGCGCCACATCGCCGCCAGCAACGACGTCATCTCGCGCGGCGTCGTCGCGGAAGTCCGCAAAGGATCCAACGCCCGCAACGGAACCCCTGCCGCGGTGTCGTCCATGATCGTGCGCAGCAGGTCCCGCGGCGCGCCGATCACGGACGTCCGGGTCAACCCCAGCTCCGAGAGCAGAGACCGCACGTTCGCCACGCCCACCCGGTCGAACAGCAGGTCCGCGGCCGTGTTGTCGGACACCGACAACGCCAGCAGCGCCGCGTCGCGCAGGCTGTAGGAGACGTCGTCCGCGAACCCCGCCGAACCGCTGCCGCCCAGGCGGTCCGCCGCCGACGCGCGCACGCGGTCCGCCGGGTCGAGCAGGCCCGCCGCGACCTGGCGGGCGAACTCGTACGCCAGTGGCACCTTCACCACCGACGCCAGCACCACCGGCTCGTCGGGGTCGACACCCACCGAGGAAGAAGAACCGAGCCGGCGGGCGTGCAGGAACCCCCGCACGCCCGCCGCTTCGAAGATGTCAGCAGGACTCACACGGTCATGATGGACCGCAGCCGCCCGACCTCCGCCATCCGGCGCTCCGCGAGCCGGTCGGCCGCCGTCGCCGGGGGCACGCCGTCGGTGTCCGCCAGCGCGAACACCGCTTTCGTCGTGTCGTAGATGGCCGTCGTCTTGCGCTTGGCCCGCTCGAAGTTGAAGCCGTGGCGCTCATCGTCGACCTGGATGACGCCGCCGGCGTTGACCAGGTAGTCCGGGGCGTACAGGACACCGCGGTCGGCGAGCTGCTTGTCGATGCCCGCGTGCGCGAGCTGGTTGTTCGCCGCGCCGCACACGATGCGGGCGCCGAGCACCGGCACGGTTTCGTCGTTCAGGACGCCGCCCAGCGCGCACGGCGCGAAGACGTCCAGCTCGGCGCGCAGCAGAGTGTCCACATCGGACACCACCTGCACGTTCGGGTAGATCGACCGCGTGCGCGAGATGGCCGGCGCGTAGACGTCGGTGATCGTCACCTGCGCGCCGGCGTCCACGAGGTGCCCGACAAGGATGTGCCCGACCTTGCCGACGCCGGCCACGCCGACGCGCTTGCCCGCCAGGTCGGGGCTGCCCCAGAGGTGCTCGGCCGAGGCACGCATGCCCTGGAAGACGCCGAACGCGGTGAGCACGGACGAGTCGCCGGCCCCGCCGTCTTCGGGTGAGCGGCCGGTGACGTACTGGGACTCGCGAGCCACGACGTCCATGTCCTGCACGTACGTGCCGACGTCGCACGCCGTGATGTAACGGCCGTTCAGGGACTGCACGAAACGCCCGTACGCGCGCAGGAGCGCTTCGGACTTGAGCGTCTTCGGGTCGCCGATGATGACGGCCTTGCCGCCACCGAGGTCGAGCCCGGCCAGCGCGTTCTTGTACGCCATGCCCTTGGACAGCGCGAGCACGTCGTCGAGCGCGTCGGATTCGGTGGCGTAGGGGTGGAAGCGCGTCCCGCCCAGAGCGGGGCCGAGCGCCGTGGAGTAGATGCCGATGATGGCCTTCAGGCCACTGGCTTCGTCGTGGCAGTACACGACCTGTTCGTGCCCGGTGCCCCGGGCGAACACTCCTTCGGTCACGGTGGTGACTCCTTTGTCATCCGCGCCCGGTTCGTGGCCGGGACGCGCTTCACGGGTCGATGGGAGCCCCACGCGCGGAGGTCGTCCGCCCGCCGGGTGCCCGGCACCAACCTAGATCCCCGATGATCGCGAGACCAGTGGAGGTCCCGCGATACGGACCGGTAATCAGCCCGCGATCACCTTGCCGAGGGTGCGCATCGCCGTCTCGAGCTGGACGTCCGACAGGTACGGCGCCGGCCCGAAGCGCAGGTACTGCCCCCGGCTGTCGGTGCGGACGCCCTCCGCGGCCAGCGCCGCCTGCAGCCCGGACGCGTCGGCGCAGCGCAGCGAGAGGAACCCGCCGAGCCGCTCCAGCTCGACCGTTCGGTCCCGCGAGACGACGTCCGAAGGCAGCGCGAGCGAGTCGAACACCGACGCGAGCAGGCCCACCTGGTGCTGGGAGACCTCACGCAGGAACTCCGGCGTGAGGCCCTGCTCGGCGAAGAACCGCTGGACCCGGGCGCCGCGGTAGTGGCTCGCCGGGTCGTAGGTCGCGCCGGCGAAGCGGTCGCCGCCGGTGGCGTAGGCAACCTTGCCCGGCTCCCGCTCGTCGGCGAGCGCGCCGAACTCGGCGTACCAGCCGGTGATCACCGGGCGCAGCTCCTGGGCGTGCGCGGGCAGCCGCAGGAAGCAGTTGCCCTCGCCGAGCTGCAGGTACTTGTAGCCGCCGCCGAGCACCCACGCGTTGGTGAGCCCGAGGTCGTGCAGCGGGAACGGCACGACGCCCAGCGCGTGGTAGGCGTCGACGACCAGCTCGATCGACCGGCCGCGGCACGAGTCGGCGAGGTGCGCGAGCCCCGGGACCAGCCTCGACGTCTCGAAGAGCACCGCCGACACGAGCACGGCGGCGGTGTCGTCGTTCACCTCGGCCGCGACGCGCTCGGCCAGCGACGTCACCGGGTCGAGCGGCACGCGCACGACCTCGACGCCCTCCTCCTCGAGCCGGGCGAGCTGGCGGCGCAGGGTGTGGAACTCGCCGTCGGTGGTGACCAGGCGCGGCCTTCGCGGCAGCTCCATCGCCGAGAGGAACCGCAGCACGAGGTCGTGCGTGCTCGCGCCCAGCGCGTACTCGCCGTGCGGGTCGCCGAGCAGCAGGCGGAAGCCCGCGCGCAGCTGGTCGGCCTTCGCGAACGCGCGTCCCCACTTCTCGTCGACGTCGCGGGCGGCGTCCGCGAAGGACTCCCGCAGGCCCTCCTCGGCGACGTCCGGCCACGCCTGGTGCGAGTGGCCGGACAGCAGCAGGCGTTCGGCGACGCCGAAGCGGGAGTAGTGCGGGGCGAGCGCGTTGTCGTCCGCGCGCAGGTCGTCCAAAGTGGTCACAGTCGGCTCCGTACGGCCCAGAGATCCGGGAACATCGGCTGGAAGAGCGTGGTACGCAGGTAGGTCGCGCCGGATGACCCTCCCGTCCCGGTCTTGTCGCCGATGGTGCGTTCGACCATCTTCACGTGCCGGTAGCGCCACTCCTGCATCCCTTCGTCGAGATCCACCAGACATTCCGCGACGACCGACGGTCCGCCGTCGTCGCTGTACACGTCCAGCAATATCGCCTGCAGGGCCGGGGAGGGCTCCACCGGTCGAGTGACGTCTCGGTCACACTCCACGGAATAGCCAGAAGCCTTGAGGTACGCCAGAAAAGAGTCGAACAAGGACGGTCGCGCCATCGCGTCGGCAATGCGTTTGCGCTGCTCGCCACCCTCGGGGTAGTGCGCGAACACGCGCTCGTCGCGGCGGCCCAGCACGGCTTCCAGCTCGCGGAACTGGGCCGACTGGAAGCCGGAGGAGGCGTCCAAACGGGCGCGGAAGCTCGTGAACTGGCTGGGGGTCATGGTTTCCAGCACGTCGATCTGCGCGACGGCGACCTTGAGGATCGTCAGGATCCGCCGCAGGACGCGGATCGAGTGCGCCGTCTTGCCCGCGGCGAGGTTCCGCTGGAGGAACTCGGCTTCGTGCAGGATCTGCTTGAACCACAGCTCGTACACCTGGTGGATCACGATGAACAGCAGTTCGTCGTGCTCGTCCGAACGCGTCCGCTGCGCGTTCAGCACCTCGTCCAGCGCCAGGTACGAGGTGTAGCTCAGGGCTTCCTGCGTCTTGGCGTCGATGTCGGTCATCCTTTGGTCACCTCGTCGAAGTGGCGCTGTGCGGCCGGAGCCAGCGCGGTGTACAGATCGTGGAACAACTCGACCGCGGCCGCCCGGCGATCCGGTGCGGGCACCAGGTCGGCGGGCAGTTCCGGGTCGAGCGACGGGAACGCCCGGAAGGTGTGCACCAGGCGCGCGTGCACCTCGAACGCCTCGGCGTCCGGGGTCTCCTTCCCCGCGTACCCGCCGAACTGGGCGACGAACGCCGTGTAGCGCGCGGCGAGGTCGTCGAGGTCCCAGGCCCGGCCGGCGAAGCGGCGGACGTCGAGGGCGGCCGACGGGCGGCCGAGCAGGAGGCCGGCGTGCTCGGTGACGTCCAGCTCGCCGAGCAGGGCGACGACCTCGGCCTCGCGGTCGTGCGGGGCGATCCAGGTGCCGTCCTGGTACGGCCCGAATCCGAGGAACCGCAGCCGCCGGACCAGGCGCTCCCGGGCCTGGCGGCGGCTCTCCGGGATGCTCTGCCAGAGCACCGTCCACTCGCCCGCGGCGCGCTCGCGGCGGCCGAGGGAGAAGATCCGGTGGTCGCCGTCGGCGAGCAGCGCGATGGTGCGGCGGGTCAGCGAGTAGTGCACGGTGCGGCCCTCGCGGTGCCGCTGGAGCAGCCCGCGGCGCACCACGCGGGTCAGCGCGATGCGGGCCGCGCCGTCGGAGAAGCCCAGCTCGGCGAGCGCCGCGACCAGGCCGCCGGACCACACTCGCCGGGTCTCGCGCGGGTGCACGTAGCTGCCCAGCAACGTCACGACCAGCTCCTGCGGGCTGGTGTCGAAGGCGTCTCCAGGCATGGCGCAACTCTATACACCCCAGGCCGCTGCGGTGTAGCTTGATTTGCGTGACGTACTTCGCGGACTTCAGCTCGCGGCAGGTCGCGGCGCTGGCCAACGGCGACCGCACGCCGGTGCTGCTGCTCCCGCTGGGTGCGATCGAGCCGCACGGGCCGCACGCGCCGCTGGGCACCGACCCGCTGATCTCGCGCGGGATGTGCGAGCGCGCGGCCGCTCGCTTGGCCGCCGACTCCGAAGTGCACGTCCTGGTGCTGCCCGAGGTGCCCTACGGCGTGACGCGGTTCGCGGCCGGGTTCGCCGGCGGTGTCCACATCGGCGAGGAGACGCTGCACTCGCTGCTGGTCGACATCGGCTCCGCGCTGATCGGCCAGCGGTTCCGCCGGATCCTGCTGGTCAACAACCACTTCGAGCCCGCGCACCTGGTCACGCTGCGGCGGGCGGTGGAGACGCTCAACTTCGCCTACGACGGCCGCGTCGCGCTGCTCGACCTGGTCCGGCGGCGGCACGCGCAGCGGCTGACCGAGGAATTCAAGTCCGGCGAGTGCCACGCGGGGCGGTACGAGACGTCGCTCGTGCTCGCCGACCGGCCCGAGCTGGTCGACCAGCCGCTGATGCGGACGTTGCCGCACGTGCCCGTCAGCCTGGCTTCGGCCCCTGCCGACGGCGGCTTCCGCGAGATGGGGATGACCGAGGCGTACTGCGGGGCGCCCGCCGAGGCGACCGCGTCGGAAGGCGAAGAGACTTTCTCCACGTTGACCGACCTGCTGGTGGAAGCGATCCGGGAGCTGGCCCGTGAGTGAGCCGTTCAACCTCGCCACGCACTTCCTCGACCGGCACGCGGCATCGGGCCGCGTCGCCCTGTACACCGGGGATCGCTCGGTCACGTACGCCGAACTGGCCGAGCTGGCCAACCGCGCCGGGAACGTGCTGCTCGACGCCGGTGTCCGAAGAGGACAGCGCGTGCTCCTGGCGCTGAGCGACGGCGAGGAGTTCGTCGCGACCTGGTACGGCGCGCAGAAGATCGGCGCGGTCACCGCCGAGGTCTACCCGTTCCTGCAGCCGAAGGACTACGCGTACTACCTCGGTTACACCGAGGCCGTGGCCGTGATCGCGGACGCCGTCACGCTGCCCGCGCTCCGCGAAGCGGGCGCGCGGAACCTGTTGGTGCTCGGCGTCCTGGAAAGCGAACTGCGGCCGGGTGAACGTCCGTTCCGGACCCTGCTGGACGCCGCGTCACCCTCGCTCGACGCCGCACCGACCACGGTGGACGACGTGGGGATCTGGAAGTTCACCACCGGCAGCACCGGCGCGCCCAAGGCGTGCGTGCATCCGTTGCGCAGTCCCAAGGAGAGCTTCGAGCGGTACGCCGTCCAAACTCTCGGATTGCGAGAGGACGACCGCGTTCTCGCCGTGCCCAAGCTGTTCTTCGGGTACGCCCGCGATCTGGTGGCGCTGTTCCCGTTCGGCGTCGGCGCCGCGGGGATCGCGTTCCCCGAGCGCAGCACCGCGGACCTGATGTTCGAGCTGATCGCCCGTCACCGGCCGACCGTGCTGGTCAACGTGCCGACCATGATGAGCGCGATGGTGGCGCACCCGGCCGCGGCGGCGCAGGACCTCAGCTGCCTGCGGATGACGACGTCCGCCGGCGAGGCGCTGCCGTCGGAGCTGCACCGCAAGTGGGACGCGATGTTCGGGGTGCCGGTGGTGGACGGGATCGGCTCGTCGGAGGCGTACCACATCTACCTGTCGAACCGGCCTGGCGCGGCGCGGGCCGGCACGCTCGGCACGCCCGTGCCCGGCTACACCGCCGAGGTCGTGGACGAGGTCGGGAATCCGTTGCTGGACGGGGAAATCGGGCCGCTGCGGGTGAGCGGGCCGACGATCGCCCTGGAGTACTACGGAGACGCCGAGAAGTCGGCGAGGACGTTCGACGGCGACACGCTGACGTCGAGCGACCTGTTCAGCCGGTCCGACGGCTACTTCCGCCACCACGGGCGCGCCGACGCGCTGCTCAAGGTCGGCGGGGTGTTCGTGGCGCCCGGCGAGATCGAGGACTGCCTGCTCGGCCACCCCGCGGTGGTGGACTGCGCGGTCGTCGGCCAGGAGGTCGACGGCCTGGTCGTGCCGCGCGCGTACGTCGTCGTGCGGGCGCCGGTGACCGCGGACGAGCTGAAGGACCACGCCAAAGCCCACCTGGCCAAGCACAAGTACCCCCGCGAAGTGGTGTTCATGACGGAACTTCCCCGGACGGCCAACGGAAAGCTCGACCGGCGTGCGCTGGCGGGCCGGTCGTGAGCCGGCTGGTCGTGGTCACGGGCGGCACCCGCGGGATCGGCGCGGCGATCGCGGCGCGCTTCCGTTCCACCGGCGACACGGTGCTCGCACCGGGACGCGCGGAATGTGACGTCACCGACGAGGACGCCGTCGTGGAGTATTTCGCCTCCGCCGGGCCGGTGGACGTGCTGGTGAACAACGCCGGGATCTCGTCGAGCGCACCGCTTTCCCGGACCACTTTGGACGATTGGCGGTCGCAGATCGAGGTCAACGCGACCGGCGCTTTCCTGTGCACGCGGGCGGTCCTGCCGGGGATGCGTTCCCGGGACAGCGGCCGGATCGTCACGGTGGCGTCGACGGCATCGCACGTCGGCTACCGCTACACGGCGGGGTACACGGCGTCGAAGCACGCGGCGGCGGGGCTGATGCGAGCGGTGGCGGCGGAGCTGGCCGGCACCGGCGTCACGGCGAACGCGGTGTGCCCGGCGTTCGTCCGCACGGACATGACGGCGACTTCGGTGGAGCGGATCACGTCGCGGTCGGGCCGTTCGGCCGCCGAGGCGGAAGCGGCGCTGGCGGCGGCGTCCCCGCTCGGCCGTCTGCTGGAACCCGCGGAGGTGGCGTTCGCCGTCTCCTTCCTGGCGGCCCCGGAGGCCGCCGCGATCAACGGCCAGACCCTCGTACTCGACGGCGGAGGAATCCAGACATGAGCCCGTTCCGCGCGACCGCACCGCTGACGAAGGAGTGGGAGCACTTCGAGTTCACTGTGGACGATGGCGTCGCGACCGTGACGTTCACCCGCCCGGACAAGCTGAACGCGCTGACGTTCGACGTCTACGCCGACCTGCGGGACCTGGTGCTGGAGCTGCCGCAGCACGAGGACGTGCGGGTGCTGGTGATCACCGGGCGGGGCCGCGGGTTCTGTTCGGGCGGCGACGTCGAGGAGATCATCGGCGAGCTGCAGAAGTTCGAGACGGCGCGGCTGCTGGAATTCACCCGCATGACGGGCGCGGTGGTGAAGGCGCTGCGCGAGTGTCCGTTGCCGGTGATCGCGGCGGTCAACGGCGTGGCGGCGGGCGCGGGTTCGGTGATCGCCCTGGCGAGTGACTTCCGGTTGCTGGCGGAGTCGGCGAAGTTCGCGTTCCTGTTCACGAAGGTGGGCTTGGCGGGGGCGGACATGGGGTCGGCTTATCTGTTGCCGCGGCTGGTGGGGTTGGGTCGTGCGACGGAGTTGCTGATGCTGGGGGACAAACTGCCCGCCGCCCGCGCTTTCGAGATCGGTTTGGCTTCCCAGGTGGTTCCGGACGCGGAACTCCCCGCGGTCGCTTCAGCCCTGGCTCGCCGCTTGGCGGACGGGCCGGCGTTGGCGTACTCGACGACGAAGGTGCTGCTGACCCGCGAGCTGGACATGGACCTGGGCAGCGCGATCGAGCTGGAGGCGATGACCCAGGCGCTGCTGATGACGGCGAAGGACCACAAGGAGTTCTACGCGGCGTGGACCGCGGGCCGCGAACCCCGCTGGACGGGCCGCTAGAGCCGGGTCACCGCGATCTTCGACTCCTCCAACGAGCCGAAGTACAGCTGCCCCTGCCACTCCCGCACGCCCACCAGCATGTGGAACCCGTCGATCTCGCCCCGCAGCTCCCGCTCCACCTTGCCCTCCGGAGACACCCCCAAGACGCCGACCTCGCGGCCCGGCTTGGGCTGCAACCACGTCGGCAACGCACGGACGCCGGCCCGCACGAACGCGGGCAGGCGGCGGACCACGTCCAGAGCCGCCACGCGCGGGGACGCCTGCGTCACCCAGATCAGCCCATCCGTGCCCGTCGAAATGTTGTCCGGGAAGCCCCACAGGTTCTCGACCAGCGGGTCCACCCGACCGTCCGAGAGCGACACCCGGGACACGCTGAACGCGCCCGTCTCCGCCACCGCCACGAACGACTCGTCCGGCGCCAGCGCGACTCCGTTCGCGAACTGCAAGCCGTCGAGGACCAAGTCGATCGACCCGTCCGGGGTGCGGCGCAACAACCGGCCGCCGCCCGTCTGCTCGATCAGGTCGTCGCGCCAGTTGTCGATGCCGAAGCGGCGTGACGAGTCCGTGAAGTACACCGTGCCGTCCGAGGCCACCGCCGCGTTGTTGCAGAACACGAAGTCCAGCCCCAGCGCGGAAGTCGCCAGGACCGACGGCGTGCCACCGGCCAGCGGGACCACCAGCAGGCCGGCTCGCGCGTCGCAGATCAGCAGCTCGTCGTCGCCGTACAGCTCCAGGCCCAGCGGGCGGCCGCCGGTGTCGGCGATGACCTCCCACCCGCTGCCGTCCGGGGTGAACCGCAGGACGCGCCCGTCGTCGACGCCGGTGTAGATCCGGCCCTCGGCGTCGAGGACGACGTCCTCGGGGCCGTGGCCGTCGACGGGGATGAGCGTGACGTGACGACCGGACAGCATCGAACGCCTCCTACCGGTAGGTGAGCAGCGAAGCCGCGTCGGCTTCGAAGTGCGGGTGTTCGTTGAACGACAGCATGGTCACGCCGCCGCGGCCGGACACCAGCTTCGTGATCCCGCCGTTGACCGTGACGCGGTTGAGCTTCAGCAGCCCGGCTTCCGGCGTTCCCATCAGCAGCCCGCAGATCGTCGCGATCACGCCGCCGGAGGTGAACACGACCGCGTGCTCGCCCTTGCCGAGCGACGCGACCAGATCCTCCAATGCGGACCGGCAACGCGCGAGGAACGCCGGCCACGTCTCCGCGCACGGCCCGTCCGCGCCCGCCGACGTCCACGCCGTCAGCGCCGCGTCCAGAACTCCTTGGTACGCCCGGGAATCCTCCTGCGGCGCGCCGCCCGCGTGGTGCCGGGCGATGTCGACGTGGTCGTACTCGTTCCAGCGCGGGTCCTCGACGACCGGGACGTCGGTACCGAGCACCTTCAGCGCCGTCGCCGCCGTGTCCCGTTGCCGCGCCAGCGTTCCCGACCGGATCTGGGTGAAGGAGACGTTGCGCCGCAGCAGTTCCGCTCCGACCACAGTGGACTGTTCGATACCGCGTGGCGACAGCGCGTCGTAGTCGGACGCGCCGAAGGACGCCTGTCCGTGCCGGACCAGGTAGATCGCGCCCACTCAGACACTCCCCTTCGCGATGATTTCGCGGCACCGCCAGTCGAGGTAACCGACGAACTGCCAGAAGTCCTTGAACGCCGGGTTGCGGGTGCCACCGTCGTGGTAGCGGCGGTACAGCTGCTGCAGCACCGCCGCGAGCCGGAACAGGCCGTACACCTCGTAGAACCGCCAGTCCCCCACCTCGAGGCCGGTCTTCTCCGCGTACCGCGCGACGAACTCCTCGCGCGTGAACATCCCCGGCAGGTGCGTTGGCTGGCGGCGGCTGGCCTTCATGACGTCGTCGTCGCCGGCTTCGACCCAGTAGGCGAGCATGCTGCCCAGCTCCATCAGCGGGTCGCCGAGCGTGGCCATCTCCCAGTCGAGGACGCCGGTGATGTTCAGCGTCGACGGCCCGTCCAGCACGAGGTTGTCGAGCCGGTAGTCGTTGTGGATCAGGCAGATCTTCACCTCGGCCGGCTGGTTCGCCGCCAGCCACGCGCGGACCTCGGCGAAGTCGCCGACGTTGTCCGTGCGCGCCGCGACGTACCGGTCCGACCAGCCGCGGATCTGCCGCTCGACGTACCCGGCGCCCTTGCCCAGGTCGGCCAGCCCGGCCGCCTCGACGTCGACCGCGTGCAGGTCGACCAGCCGGTCGACGACCTTGCCGGACAGCGACCGGGCCTGCTCCGGCGTCAGCGTCACGCCCTCGGGGAGGTCGCCGCGCAGGATCAGGCCGTTCAGCTTCTCCATGACGTAGAAGTCGCCGCCGAGCACGCTCTCGTCGTCGCCGAACGCCAGCATCCGCGGGACGTACGGGAACACCGGCTTCAGCGCGTGCTGCACGCGGTACTCGCGCCGCATGTCGTGCGCCGACGCCGCTTTGTGCCCGGCCGGCGGGCGGCGCAGGATGAGCTCGCGGTCCGGGTAGGTCAGCAGGTACGTCAGGTTCGACGCGCCGCCGGGGAACTGCCGGACCGACGGCGGCTCGGCCCCGAGGCCCTCGACGCGCGTGGTCAGCCAGGCGTGCACCGCGGCGGCGTCGAAGGCGTCCTCCTCGCGGACCTCGACGGTGGTCACGCGAACCTCCGCAGGATCGACGCCGGCACGACGCGCATGGCGACGCTCAGCGGCACCCACGGCCACGCCGGGACGTAGGCGCGACGGCCTTCGGCCTCGATCGCCTTGACCAGCGCGCGGGCGCCGCTCTCGGCCTTGGCCAGCAGCGGGTTCCTGCCGATCCGGTCGTTCATCTCCGACTCGATGTAGCCGGGCCGGACGTCGGTGACGGTGATGCCCTTGCGCTTGAGCTCCAGGCGGGTGCCGTCGACGAACGCCGAGATGCCGGCCTTCGAAGCGGCGTACGCGGTCAGGTTGCCCGGCAGGCCGCGGATCGCGCTGAACGAGGAAACGACGGCGAGGTGCCCGGCGCCCTGCTCGCGGAAGATCCCGGCGGCGGCCTCGATCTGGGCGGCGGCCGCGACGAAGTTGACCTCGAGGGTCTGCCGGTTGGCGTCGAACCGGCCCTTGCCGACCGGCTGCCCCTTGCCGAGCCCGGCGTTCACGATCACCCGGTCGAGGGACCCCAGCTCGGCGCGGAACTCCTCGAAAACCGTGAAGACGCTGTCGTGGTCGGTGACGTCGAGCTTGCGCGTGACGACCTTGATCCCGGGGTGCGCGGCGGTCAGCTCGGCGGCCAGCTTTTCGAGCCGGTCCGTGCGGCGCGCGCACAACGCAAGGTTGCGCCCTCTCGCCGCGAACTGGCGGGCCATACCTTCGCCCAAACCGCTGCTCGCGCCGGTGATCAGGATGTTCTTCCGGATCGTCATGACCGGGATGCTACCCGGAAGTAATAAGACCGGTGGCCCGGCGCTGGGGGCGTCGCCGGGCCACCGGTCATCGCGCGGCCACCCCGGCCGGTCGCACAACGCGGCCGGGTGAGCCGGAGCCGTTCGTCCACGGCTGCGGCCCGCACCCCGGTGGGCCGTGAGGGGGAGGCGGAGCCACCGGCGCGGGCAAGTCATACAAGCGCGTCCGCCCAGGCCGGGGCAATGGTTCACAGTTGCCAGTACTAGCCCGTTCGCCCGAGTGGACGTGTGGCTCCCGGCCACCGCCCGGCTCGGCCAGGGGGGTAGCGGGCACTGCTAACGTGCACCCTGTCGGGGATCGTCGGGGGACGTTACGGGGCGGGTCGGCCATGGCGGGCAGCACGGCGGGCGGTCAGCAGGGTGAGCGCACCGCGTTCGCCACGCACCTGCGCGCGGCCATCGCGACGAGCGGGCTCTCCCTCGACCGGATCCAGGCGCGGCTGCGCGCCCGCGGCGTCGTCGTCAGCGTCACCGCCCTCAGCTACTGGCAGTCCGGCAAGCGCCAGCCGGAGCGGCAGAGCTCGCTCTCGGCCGTGCGCACGCTGGAAGAAATCCTCGACGTCCCCGCCGGCTCGCTGCTCGGGCTGCTGCCCCCGCCCCGGCCCCGCGGCGGCGCGGGCAAGCGGCACGCGGGCGGCGAGCCCCTGACGTTCCCCCGCGAGGTGCTGCAGCCGCTGCTGGACAAGGTCGGCGCGCCGGACGCGCTGGAGCGCCAGCACCCGCTGAAGCTGGTGGGGCTGCACGACCTGTGCGAGATCTCCGCGGACGGCGGCCAGAGCGCGGTCACCGCGCGGGCGGTGTTCCAGGCCGGCGCGGACGGCCAGGACCGCTGGCTGCTGGTCTACACCCAGGACGACCCGGCGGCGGGCCCGCCGGACCTGCACGCGGTGCGCAACTGCCGGGTCGGGCGCGCCGAGGCCGACGCCGCGCACGGTCTGCTCGTCGCGGAGCTGGTGTTCGACCGGCCGATCGACCGGGGTGAGACGCACCTGATCGAGTACACGCTGACCAACGGCGGACCGCCGTACCCGGAGTGCCGCAACACGTACTACCGCGAGTTCCGGCGCCCGGTGCGGGAGTACCTCCTGGAGGTCCGGTTCGCCCAAGGCACGGCCCCGGACCGCTGCTGGCAGTACGCCCGCAACGGCACGACGGCCACCCGCCGCCAGCTGAAGCTCGACGGCGGCGACGGCGTCCACGCGGTGGCGCTGGACTTCGGCCCCGGCGTCTTCGGCATCGACTGGGACTGACCCCGGCTCAGCTCCCCTCGATCCGTTCGACGAGCTCGTCGCGGTACTCCCGCGCTGCCTGGAACTCCGGTTCGTCGCCGGTCGCCCGCTTCAACGCGCCTTCCAGGATCTTCAGCCCCTGGCGTTCGTCGCCGCGCGCGTCCGCCTGCCTCGCCGCGTTCTCCATGGCCTTGGCGAGCTTGGTCCGCGCCTCGGGTGCTTCGCCGGCCTGGTGGATCCGGATCCAGTTGCCGCCCGGATCGACGACGGTGAACCCGGTGTACCGGTCGTTGCGCAGCCGCGGCCGGGTCATCCGCGGGATGCCGGAGACGAGCAGTTTCCCGTGCACGGAACGCATCCCCGCGGCGAAGGCCTCGAACAGCGCGCCGGTGTCCGCCACGATGACCAGGCACGTGCTGTACGACTGCGCCGGGTCGTAGCCGTCCATGCCGAAGAAGTGCAGGTTGAGGTCTTCTCGCCGCAAGGCGACGTGCGGGTTCGGCCGCGTCTGCCGGTAGGTGATCTCGAAGCCGAGCATCTCGTAGAACGACGCGATCTCGTCGATGGAAGGACAGGGCAGGAGCGGAATGGTCAGTTCGTTCGCCACCGCCCGAAGCTAAGCCCGGATCGGCCGAAACGACACGGAGCTATTTGCTCGTGCGAACGCCGCTGTTGCCGTGGGCGGCCACCACGGTCGCCAGCTCCGTGCGGTTCGCGATGCCCAGCTTCGCGTACACGTGCGCCAAATGCGTCTTCACCGTCCCCCGGCTCATGAACAGCTTCGCGCCGATCTCCGGGTTCGTGCTCCCCTCGGCCGCGAGCTTCACGACCTCCAGCTCGGTCGGCGTCAAGCTGCCCCAGCCGCTCGACGGACGGCCGCGCGCGCCCCGGGTCCGGCGGACGAACGCCACCACGTCGTCGAGGCTCATCGGCTCGTCCTCGCTCGTGCGCTCGACCCCGCCCGGCCGGCGGGGGAACCCCAGCTCCGTGCGCGCCCGGGTGGCCGAGACGTAAACCCGCGCCGCGTCGGCTTCGCGGCCCGTGCGGGCCAGGAGCGCCGTCAGCGCGTCCAGGCTGTCCAGGACGCCCAGGCGGAGGCTGTGGTCCAGGCGCAGCGTCAGGGCCTCGTGGTGCAGCTCGGCGGCCTGCTCCGGCCCGGCCAGGTACCCCTGCTGGTCCAGCGCGTCGGCCAGCGCCGACCGCAGGCCCCACCGCCGGGTCAGCTCGACGGCGGTGGCCAGCACGGCCGCGGCTTCCTCGGTCCGGCCCAGCTCCCGCAGCACGGCCCCGCGTTCGGCGAGCCCCTGCGCCGCCATGTACGTCCCGGGAACGGCTTCGCGGGCGAACCAGCGCTCGGCCTCGACGAGCTCACCGCGACGCCGGTGCAGCTCGCCCATCACCCCGGCCATGCCGGGCACGAAGACGTCCCCCGCGGTCTCGAGCAGCCGCAGGAACGGCTCCATCACGCGAAATCCGGCGTCGACCTCGCCGGCCAGGCAGTGCACCAGCGCCAGCCGGCACAACGTCGTGTTGACGCGGTGGAAGTCCCCGAGCGGAGCGGCGACCTCGACCGCGTGCTCGGCCAGTTCCCGCGCCCGCGGCAGATCCGCCTCAGCGAGCGCACTCGCGGACTGGGCACTGAGGACGGTCGACGCGAGTCCCCGGTCACCGCGGCGAAGCAGTCCCTCGGCCGCTTCGGCGAACAACGGCCCGGCTTCGGCGTGACGGTCTCGCGCGTGCAGCACGATTCCGCGCAGCATCAACGCGCTGTCACGAGCGAAGCCGTCGGTTCCGGCGACCTTCTCGGCTTCGAGGGCGACGTCCCAAGCAGCGTCGAAATCCGTGTACAGGTGGCCGAGGGCGGTCAGCGACAGACACCGCGCGCGCAAGCTCGCTTCGCCGAGTTCGGTGGCGATTTCCAGGCCCAGCCGCGCGGCTTCGAGGTCGAACGGCGCCGTCGTGTCCGCCACCAGACCCATCCCGGTGAGCAATCTGGCTTGCAGCGTCGACCGTTCGCCGGGGCACCGGGCGACCGCGCGCTTCAGGTACGCGAGACCCTCGTGGCCGCGCCCTCGCAGGTTCCACAGCCACGCGACGGCGGCGGCGAGCCGGCGTCCCCGCGTCGGATCTTCCTGTGCCAGCCCCCATTCCAGGGCCGCGCGCAGGTTGTCGCGCTCGGGTTCCATCCGGGCGCGCCAGGCGTCCTTGTCGCGGTCGAGGTCCGGTTCGGCGGCTTCGGCGAGCGCGAGGAAGTGGTCGAGGTGGCGGTCGCGGACGGCGTCGGTCTCGCCCGCCTCGGCCAGCCGGGCCGCCGCGTACTCGCGGATGGTCTCCAGCATCCGGTAGCGGCCGTTTTCGGCCAGGACCAAGGACTTGTCGACGAGCCGGCCGAGCGCGGCCGGGCCGCCCGCCGCGTCCAGGGTGAACCCGCCGGCGAAGACCGAGAGGCGGCGGAACACCGCGCGGTCTTCGTCGTCGAGCTGGTCGTGGCTCCACGCGATCGACGCTTCCAGGGTCCGCTGCCGCGCCGGCACGCCGCGCGGGCCGCGGGTGAGGAGGGCGAAGCGGTCGTCGAGGCCGGCGTCGATCTGGTGCGGGGTAAGGGTTCCGAGCCACGCGGCGGCGAGCTCGACTGCTAGGGGGATGCCGTCGAGCCGGGTGCACACCGACCGGACGGCGGCGGCGCTCGAAGTGTCCAAAGTGAACAGGGGCCGGACCGCGCCCGCCCGTTCGACGAACAGCGCGACGGCTTCCTCGACGGCCAGCGGCGGCACCCGCCACACCGTCTCCCCCGGCAGGCCGAGGGGTTCGCGGCTCGTCGCCAGCAGCGCGACCTCCGGGCCGGACCGGAGCAGTTCGGTGGCGAGGTCCGCGACGCCGTCGAGGACCTGCTCGCAGTTGTCGAGGCAGAGCAGGACGCGCCGGTCGCGCAGGTGGGTCACCACGGACCGGACGGCGCCGACGTGCGGCTCGACGGGCACCCCGAGGGTCGCGGCGACCAGCTCGGCGACCTCGGCGGGCTCGGTGTCGAGTTCGACCCACCACACCCCGTCGGGCCACCGCCCGGCCCCGGCGGCGGCCACCTGCGCGGCCAACCGGGTCTTGCCGCTGCCGCCGGTCCCGGCCAGCGTGACGAGCTGTCCCCCGGCAAGCCGCCGCCCGATGTCGGCGGCTTCGGTTCCGCGGCCGACGAAGCCGGTCAGCTGCACGGGGAGGTTGTTCGGGGTCGTGTCGAGCGAGCGCAGCGGGCCGGGGCGGCCGCCGAGCTGGAAGATCCGCTCGGGCGCGGTGAGATCCGGCAGCCGGTGGACGCCCAGGTCGTGCAGCGCCCGGCCCGGCAGTTCGGCGGCGGCCCGCGCGGAGACGAGCGTGCGGCCGTCGGCGAGGGCCCGGAGGTGTGCGCAGCGCCGGACGGCGGGGCCGGTGGGGGTGCCGTCTTCGCGGAGCAGCACGTCACCGGTGTGGAGCGCGGCGGGTCCGCCGGTCAAAGCCGCGAGCGCCTCTTCGGGCGTCGCGAAAACAGCCGGGGGTTCGTCGCCGGCGCACAGGATCGTGACCGTGCCCGCGGGCACCAGGTTCGTCTCGCTCATCGCCCGGCCAGTCTGCCAGCGAATCTCGGCCAGGTGGCAGATGTCCGCACCCTCGCCGCCTGCGACCTTCGACCCGTGAACACGTTCGAAGAGCTGCTGGCCCGCTGGTGCGACGCGGAGACCCGCGGCGACGGCGCTGAGTCCTTGCTGGCCGCCGACTTCCGCGGTGACGGCCCTGACGGGCTGGTCCTCGACCGCGACCACTGGCCCGGCCGGGCGCCCACGGGCACGTTCCGGTGGACGCACCTGCGGGTGACGCCGTCGGTCGGCGTGGCGACCGGGCGCCGTGACGGCGCGGGCTGCACCGTCGTCGCCGCGTGCCGGGAGGGACGCTGGCTGATCGTCAACGTCCAGCGCGGGTCATGACAGCTTGTTGCGCAGCACCTTCCCGGTCGCGTTGCGGGGCAGCTCGTCCAGGAACTCGACGTCGCGGGGCACCTTGTACCGCGCCAGGTTCGCCTTGACGTACTCGCGGACGCCGTCGAGGTCGAGCTTCGAGTCTTCGGTGCGCACGATGAACGCCTTGAGCCGCTGACCGAACTCCGGGTCCTCGACGCCGATCACCGCGGCCTCCAGGACGTCCTCGCGCTCGACCAGGAGGTTCTCCACCTCGATCGGGAACACGTTCTCGCCGCCGGAGACGATCATCTCGTCGTCGCGGCCGTCGATGAAGAGGAGGCCGTCGTCGTCGAAGTGGCCGACGTCGCCGCTGGAGAGCAGGCCGTCGATGATCTCCTTGTGGCGGCCGTCGGTGTAGCCGCCGAAGCTGAGGCCGCTGCCCACGAACACCCGGCCGGTGACGTGCGGCTCGGTGATCTTCCCGCCCTTTTCGTCGTAGAGCGCCACCTTGCAGCCGACCGGCGCGCGGCCGACCGTGCCCGGCGCCTTGGCCCAGTCCTCCGGCGTCGCGACCGTCGCCACGGCGACCTCGGTGGAGCCGTAGAGGTTGTGCACGACGGGACCGAACGCCTCGTTCGCGCGGTTGCCGAGGTCCGGCGACAGCGCGGAGCCCGCGACGAAGATGATCCGCAGCGACGACGTGTCGTACTTCTCGCGGACGTCCTTCGGCAGGTCGACGATGCGCTGCAACATGGTCGGCACCAGCACGAGCGCGGTGCACTTGTGCTCGGCAACGCCGCGCAGCGCCTCCTCCGGCGTGAACTTGCGGCGCATCACGACCTTCGAGCCGAGCGCGAAGGAGAGGATGAACTGCGAGAGGCCGGTGCCGTGGAACAGCGGCGCGCCCATGTAGGTGGCTTCGTTGGAGCGCAGCGGGATCCGGTCGAGGAACTGCGCCGACGCGAGCGCCGAGGTGTGCGGCCGCGGCGCGCCCTTCGGCGTGCCGGTGGTGCCGCTGGTCAGCAGCACGAAACCGCCGGGCTTGGCGGGCGCGGGCCACGGCCGGTCGTCGGTGCTGGCGATGATCTCCGACAGCACCGGGGTGTCCCGGGCGGTGAGGTCGCTGTCGGGATCGACCCAGGCCAGGTAGCGGTCGACACCGGCCGGGATGGCGTCGAGCAGGCCGCTGAACTCCTGGTCGTACACCAGCGCCGTGACGCCTTCCCGGTTGGCGACGTCGGTCAGCTGGGGCTTCGCGAAGCCGGTGTTCATAAGCAGCAACCGGACGCCGAGCTTGCCCGACGCGGCCATCGTGAGCACCAGGCCGCGGTGGTCGCGGCAGAGCGCGGCGACGACCTGGCCCGGCCGGATCCCGCGCTCGGACCAGGCCCGGGCCAGCGCGTTCGACTGGTCGTCGAGCTGCTTGTAGGTCAGCGGGCCGAGCTCGTCGACGATGCCGACGGCGGTCGGGTCGCGGCGCGCGGAGATGTGGTTCGCGCCGGCGAACGGGCCGAACTTGCGGAGCGCGACCAGTGAGCGGACCCCCTCGTCGAGCCGGGGGAAGGGGACGAGTCCCGCCCGCCGCATCACGTCGACGCTGCGGGCCGTCTCGGCCACCTTGTCCGCCACCTGCGTGGCGAGCTCGACCAGGCTCATCCAAGCACCTCCATTGCTGCGGGAAGAGTGCCCACGCCGACGGCGGGCGTACCGGCGGTATGGGGGCTACTGGAGAGTAAACCAACCGCGCCGCGAGCGCACGGGCCGGTCTTTGTCGGTGGTGGCCGTCATGATGTCTTCGTGCAGGTGATCGCCGGGCGGGAGGAGGACGGGAGCTTCACGGTGCAATCGTCGTCTTCGACGGTGAACGACCTGGACGAGGCCGGTTTCGCGGCGGTGGCGCGGGAGCTCGAGGAGTCGGCGCGGCCGCGCTGGGTGTTCCCGTCGGTGGAGGGCGTCTACCCGGTGCTCGTGGCGGCCGGGCTGCGGGTCGAGCGCTGCTACGACCTCGCGCTGGCCGAGGGGCTGCTGCTGGCGTACGAGGGCGCCGACGGGCAGTCACGGAGCCTGCGCGCGGCCTGGGCCAGGGCGAACGGCGAAGAACCGCCACTCGACGCGACGGCCGTGGAGCTGGCGCAGCCGACATTGTTCGAGACCCGGGTGCCGACGCTGCCCGACGGCGTGACGGTCGTCACGGCGGTCCGGCGCGTGCTCGCGGAGCAGGAGCGGCGGGTGGCGGCGGCCGGGCACCCGGACCGGCTGCGGCTGCTGCTCGCCGCGGAGTCGGCGAGCGCGCTGGCCGCGGCGGAGATGTCGGCCGACGGCCTGCCGTGGCGCGCCGACCTGCACGAGGAGCTGCTGACCTCGCGGCTGGGCCCGCGGGTACGGGCCGGTGAGCGGCCCAAGGTGCTGGTCGAGCTGGCGGCGAAGATCAGCGAGGCGTTCGGCGGGCGGCCGGTCAACCCGGACTCGCCGCCGAGCGTGGTCCGGGCGCTGGCCCGGGCCGGCATCGAGGTCCCCGCGGCGCGGAAGTACCTGCTGAAGGGGATCGATCACCCCGCGGTCGCGCCGCTGCTGGAGTACAAGGAGCTGTCCCGGCTGTACGCGGCGAACGGCTGGGCGTGGCTCGAGGAGTGGGTGCACGACGGCCGGTTCCGCCCGCACTACGTCGTCGGCGGCGTGGTGTCCGGCCGCTGGGCCAGCCGCGGCGGCGGGGCGCTGCAGATCCCGAAGGTGTTGCGCACGTGCGTGCGCGCGGACCCGGGCTGGAAGCTGGTGGTGGCCGACGCGGCCCAGCTGGAGCCCCGGGTGCTGACGGCGCTGTCGGGCGACCGGCGGCTGGCCGACGTCGCGGCGGCGACGGACTTGTACGCGCGGCTGGGCGAGGCGCTGTTCTCGGGCGCCCGCTGGGTGCCGGCGGCGGACGACGACCGCGACGACCGGGCGCGCGCGAAGATCGCGATGCTGTCGGCGATGTACGGCGGCACGTCCGGCGAAGCGGGACCGCTGCTGGGGTTGCTGCGCCAGCGCTTCCCGGACGCGGTGTCCTATGTGGAGCGTGCCGCCCAGGCGGGCGAGCGCGGCGAACGGGTCCGCTCCCGCCTCGGCCGGACGTCCCCGGCCCCGTCGGCGGCGTGGCGGGCGTTGACCGGCGGGCTGGCCTCGGACGAGGCGGGTGAGCTGAAGGCCCGCCGGGCGTCGCGGGGCTGGGGCCGGTTCACGCGCAACTTCGTCGTCCAGGCGAGCGCGGCGGACATGACGGCGGTGATGCTCGCGACCTTGCGCCGCCGGTTGCCGTCGCCCGCGCACCTGGTGTTCTTCCAGCACGACGAGGTCATCGTGCACACGCCGGAGGCTTCGGCCGAGGAGGTGTCGTCCGCCATCACGGACGCGGTGACGGAGGCGGCGAGGATGCTGTTCGGCCCGGCGTGCCCGGTGCGGTTCCCGATGCAGGTCGCGGTGGTCGACACCTACGCCGACGCGAAGTAACTTCCCCACCACTCTGATCAGTGACCACATGGACGCTCACCGGAGCACCCCTTCGGCGCAATCGGGATCGCTGCCCGTGAACCGGAGGCTCGGTCTTCGAAGCTTCATTTGGCGATCAGGGTCACGGTCGCCACACACGCGGAGGCCATCTGACCCGTCGCCTTGGTCCGTTTCGCCGACGAGAAGTGAGCCGTGCCGGTCGCCCGGCACGGCCACCTCCGCCTACGGGAACATCGCCAGCGTCTGCGTGCCGACGTCCTGGTTCGGCAGCGTCCGGCCCGGGTTGCCGCGGAAGTCGGTCCAGCACGGGTGCAGCCGGAAGTCCGCGCCCACCGCCGCCGCCGTGTAGTCGCCGATGAACACCCCCTGCAGTTCCTTGCCCGTCTCCGCGCCCGTCCCCACGAACTGGACCTGCGGGTTCGCCGTCTGCGTCGTGATCCGGCGGATCGGCGCCGAGCCGGCGCCGTCGCCCCAGCCGGTCGCGTACGCGTAGTCGAGACCGATGCCGTGCGGGTCGTACGCGCGCGTGTAGAACGTCACCGCGACCCGGCCGGCCAGGGCCGCCACCGCCGGGAACACCTCGTCCGCGCCCGTGCCGATCTTCACCGGCTTCGACCAGCCGTGCCGGCCGTCGGAGCCGCTCAGGAACGCATCACCGTTCGTCTTGACCGACTCGCCGTCGCGGTAGGTGCCGTCGCGGTCGTCGGCCCACGTCACCCAGAGCCGGTCGGTCACGCGGTCGTACGTCAGCTGCGGGAAGCTGTTGACGCGGAAGTTCTCGCCGGTCAGCGCGTTGTTGGCGACGTCTTCGTCGACCGGGAAGTCGAAGTCGAGCGCCACCTCGGCGTGCCGGAACGTCCGGCCGCCGTCGCGGGACGTCGCCACGACCACCGCGTCGTGGTCGGCGGGCCGGTCGCACGCCGCCGTCGCGCACACCGACGTCTCGTACGCCACCTGGAGGGTTCCGTCGCGGGTGACCACCGGGTTCGAGCCGCTGCCGTACGGCGTGATGCCGCCGTGGAACCCGGTCAGCGACGGCGAGATCCGGCGCATCGGCGACCACGTCCGCCCGAAGTTCACGGACTTCGACACGACGATCGGCGATTCGACGAACGCACCGGACGCGTCGTAGGTGAATTGCGTCCAGGTCACGTAGACGTCGCCGGACACGGGGTCGGCGGCGATCCACTCCTTGTCGTTGAAGATGTTCGTCGGGGTCGGCGTGCCGGCCGGCGTGACGCCGTCGAGGTGCAGGATCGCCGGATCGCCGAAGCTGCGGCCGCCGTCGTGCGACACCGACACCGCGATGCCGCTGGCGAGCTGCTGGTCTTCCGGCACCGCCGCGCGGCTGAACAGGAGCGTGGCGTAGTAGACGGTGCCGTGCGGCCCGAACGCGACCGCCGGGTCACCCGCGGCGTCCATATAGGACAGTGGGGCGGGCGCGCCGGTCGGGAAGTCCAGGTGCGGCAGCTGGACGTTCGCCCACGTGCGGCCGCCGTCGAACGAGGTGTAGGCGAAGCCGCCGGAGTCGTTGCGGGCCTCGCGCGTGTTGTAGAGCCGGTAGTCGTTCGAGCCGGCGACGATGTTGCGCGGGTTCTCCGGGTTGACCGCGATGGTCGTCTCGTTCTGGGCGGTGCTGCAGCCGGTCTGACTGCCGGTGGGCACGATCGTGTCGCCGTCGATGACGTCGTTGTTCGGCGCGAGCGGCCGGTAGGGGTTCGGTTTGCCGATGTAGGTCTGGCAGAGTGCGGACAGCGCGGGATCGTCGCCGTCCTCCTCTTCCTCCTCGGCGAACCGTTCCTTGAGCAGCGGGTTGGGCACGTCGTGCCGCGGCTCGCCGGCGATCTTGTGCTTGCCGTGCAATGGATCCACGGGCAGCGGCGAGCCCCCGGCGGCGTGCGCGGCCGGGGCCAGCACGACGGCGAGCGGCAGGAGCAGCGCGATGCAGGCGGCGACGATTCTTCGCCTGGCGGACGAAACACCCAGGGACATCGGACGGTCCTTTCCCAGGAAAGTCTCCAGCCGACCCAGGCTTGACGCCCGTTCGCCCGCGGTCAACCGACGGAAGTTCGAAGCCGGACATACCGGGTTTTCGTTAGCATCCAACGATGATCGACTACGGCGGGTCTTCCTCTAGGCCAGCGCGTCGTCGATCGCCTTGGTGATCCGCTTCAGCGACACCGGGTGCGCGGTGCCGAGCGTCTGCGCGAAGAACGACACCCGCAGTTCCTCGATCATCCACCGCACCTCGTTCAACGCCGGCGACGACGTCCCCGGCGGCAGCGTGGCCACCGCGTCGGCGTACTCGCCCTGGATCCACGCGATGTCCGCCGTCCGCTGGAGGTCCCGCGTCGGCTCGGTCGGCAGCTTCTCCAGCCGTCGCGAGATCCCTTGCAGGTAGCGGACCACGTGCCGCAGCCGCGAGGCACCCGTCGCCGTCACGAAACCCGGGTACACCAGGCCGGTCAGCTGCGCGCGGACGTCGGACAGCGACTCCGCCGGACCGCGCGTGCCCGGCAAGGCGACCTCGACGTCGTTCGCGGCGCGGAGGATCTTTTCCACGTCGGTCAGGACGTCGAGCACCTGCGGGTGCAGACCCGCGCGCACCTTTTCCAGCAGCACCTTGAAGCCGGTCTCGTCGAACACCGGACCGCCGCCCTCGGCCATCAGCGCGTCCACCGCGCAGTCGACGCAGTCTTCGAGCAGCGCCGCCACGCTGCCGTGCGGGTTCCGGTTCAGCACGAGCTTCGAGGAGTTGGACAGCGACCGCGTGATGAACTTCATCGGCGAGTTCAGGTTCAGCCGCAGCATCCGCCGGGTGCCCGCCCACATCGCGTGTTCCTGCTGGCCCGGCGTGTCCAGCAGCCGCACGGCGACCGACGCGCCTTCGTCGACCAGCGCCGGGTACGCCTTCACGTCGTGCCCGCGCTGCGTCGATTCGAACACCTTCGGCAGCGAACCGAACGACGGCTTGGTCAGCCCGGCTTTCTCGAGGCTGTTGGCCGCCTTGGAGATCGTGGCCCGGACCTTCGGGGCCAGCCGGCGCTGCAGCTCCTCGACGTCCTTGCCCTCGGCGACGCGCTTGCCGCGCTCGTCGACGACCCGGAACGTCATCTTGAGGTGTTCCGGCACCGAGGAAAGGTCCCAGTCGGCGTAGGGAACCGTTACGCCACGCAGGGAACGCAGCTCGCGGCCGAGCATCTCCAGCAGCGGACCGTCCGAAGGCGACACTCGCGAAAGGACGTCCCGGGCCGTGTCCGGCGCCGGGACGAAGTTGCGCCGCAACGCCTTCGGCAGCGACTTGATCAGCTGCGTGACCAGTTCCGCGCGCAGGCCCGGCACCTGCCAGTCGAAGCCGTCCGGCGTCACCTGGTTCAGCACCGGCAGCGGGATGTGCACGGTGACGCCGTCGGCGTCCGCGCCCGGCTCGAACTGGTAGGTCAGCGTGAAGACCTGCGTGCCCTGCGTCCACGAGTCCGGGTAGTCGCCTTCGCGGACGCCACCCGCGGTTTCGTTGATGAGCATGGACTTCTCGAACGAGAGCAGGTCCGGTTGCTCGTGGCGCGTCTTCTTCCACCACGTGTCGAAGTGGCGCACGGAGACGACGTCGGCCGGGACGCGGGCGTCGTAGAACTCGTACAGCGTCTGGTCGTCGACCAGGATGTCGCGCCGCCGCGCCCGGTTTTCCAGGTCCTCGACTTCTTCCAGCAGCGCGCGGTTCTCGGCGAAGAAGTGGTGGCGCGTCTGCCAGTCACCCTCGACGAGCGCGTGCCGGATGAACAGCGCGCGGGACATCTCCGGGTCGATCCGGCCGTAGTTGACGCGGCGGTCGGCGATCAGCGGGACGCCGTAGAGCGTGACGCGCTCGGTGGCCATCACCGCGCCCTGCTTGCGTTCCCAGTGCGGTTCGGAGTAGTTGCGCTTGACGACGTGCTGCGCGAGCGGTTCGACCCACTCCGGCTCGATGCGCGCGTTGACCCGCGCCCAGAGCCGGGACGTCTCGACCAGTTCGGCCGACATCACCCAGCGCGGCTGCTTCTTGAACAGCGCCGACCCGGGGAAGACGCCGAACCGGGCGCCACGCGCGCCCAGGTAGTCGCCCTTCGCCGGGTCCTTGAGCCCGATGTGCGACAGCAGCCCGGCGATCAGCGACGTGTGCACGCGCTGCGGGTCCACCGGGGACGCGTTCGTGTTGAGCGAGATGCCGAGCGGTTTCGCCAGCTGGCGCAGCTGGCTGAAGATGTCCTGCCACTCGCGCAGGCGCAGGTAGTTCAGGTACTCGGTGCGGCACATGCGCCGGAACTGGTTGCCGGACAACGCTTTCTGCTGCTCGGCGACGTACTCCCAGAGGTTGAGGTAGGCGAGGAAGTCCGACGTCGGGTCGGCGAACCGCGCGTGCTGGGCGTCGGCCGCCTGCTGCTTCTCCGCCGGCCGCTCGCGCGGGTCCTGGATGGACAGTGCCGCGGCGATGATCATGACCTCGCGGACGCAGCCGTTCTTCGCCGCTTCCAGGACCATCCGGCCCATTCGCGGGTCGACGGGCAGCTGCGCGAGCTTGCGGCCGGTGTCGGTGAGGGTGCGGTCGGAGCTGGTGCTGGAGAACGCGCCCAGCTCCTGCAGCAGGCCGATGCCGTCGGTGACCTGGCGGCGGTCCGGCGGCTCGACGAACGGGAACGCCGCGATGTCGCCGAGGCCGAGCGAGGTCATCTGCAGGATGACCGACGCGAGGTTCGTCCGCAGGATCTCGGGGTCGGTGAACTCGGGCCGGCTCTCGAAGTCCTCTTCGGAGTAGAGCCGTATGCAGATGCCGTCGGACGTCCGGCCGCACCGGCCCTTGCGCTGGTTCGCCGACGCCTGCGACACCGGCTCGATCGGGAGGCGCTGCACCTTGGTGCGGTGGCTGTAGCGCGAGATCCGCGCGGTGCCCGGGTCGACGACGTACTTGATGCCCGGCACGGTCAGCGACGTCTCGGCGACGTTCGTCGCGAGCACCACCCGGCGGCCGGTGTGGGACTGGAAGATCCGCTGCTGCTCGGCCGCCGACAGCCGCGCGTACAGCGGCAGGACCTCGGTGTTCCGCAGGTTCGCGCGGTTCAGAACGTCGGCGGTGTCACGGATTTCGCGTTCGCCGGAGAGGAACACGAGGATGTCGCCGGGACCTTCGGCACACAGCTCCTCGACGGCCTCGAGGATGCCCTGGGTCTGGTCGCGCTCGTCGTCGCCCTCGGGGTCGTCCGGATCGACCAGGGGCCGGTAGCGCGTCTCGACCGGGTAGGTCCGGCCCGAGACCTCGACGATCGGCGCGTCGTCGAAGTGCTTCGAGAACCGCTCGGGGTCGATGGTCGCCGAGGTGATGATGACCTTGAGGTCGGGGCGGCGCGGCAGCAGCTGCTTGAGGTAGCCGAGGATGAAGTCGATGTTGAGGCTGCGCTCGTGGGCCTCGTCGATGATGAGCGTGTCGTACTGGCGCAGCGAGCGGTCGGTCTGGATCTCGGCGAGCAGGATGCCGTCGGTCATCAGCTTGACCAGCGTGTCCTGCCCGGACTGGTCGGTGAACCGCACCTTGTAGCCGACGGCGTCGCCGAGCTCGGTCTTCAGTTCGCTGGCGATCCGGTCGGCGACCGTGCGCGCGGCGAGCCGGCGGGGCTGGGTGTGCCCGATCTGCCCGCGGATGCCGCGGCCGAGCTCGAGGCAGATCTTCGGCAGCTGGGTGGTCTTGCCCGAGCCGGTCTCCCCCGCGACGATCACGACCTGGTGCTTGCCGATGGCCGCGGCGATCTCGTCCTTGAGCCGGCTGACCGGCAGCTCTTCGGGGTAGTCGATCTTGGGCACGCTCTCGCGGCGCGACTGGACCCGCAGCTCGGCCTTGTCGACGTCGGCGGCGATCTGCGCGAGGGCGGCGTCGCGGTCACGAGCCTTGCGGGCACCGTCGAGCCGCCGGCGCAGCCGGTGCTCGTCGCGCGGCATCAGCTCGGGCAGGCGCGCACGCAGCGCTTCGAGGGGGGATGGCGTGGACATTCTTGGACCAAGGATAGCCGTGCGTGACGAACCCGGCTTCCGAATATCCCCGCCACGTGACCGGGCGCACGCGAAAGGCCCCGCACCGGGTGGTGCGGGGCCTTCGGAACGACGCTCAGCCCTGCTGGTTCGGGTACTGCTGCTGCGGCGCCTGGGCCGGGTATTGCTGCTGCTGGCCGGCGTAGGGCTGCTGGCCCGGGGCCGGCGGCTGCTGGGCGAACTGCTGCTGCGGCTGCGGCGCCGACTTCGTGCGGCTGATCGCCACCGAACCGCCGATCAGCACGAGGCCGAGGACGCCCAGCCCGATGCCGAACGTCGGCTGCATGTCGCTGGCCCAGGACAGCAGCCGGAACTCCATGTCGAACTGCTCGAGCACGAGCGAGCCGAAGCCGAGAACCGCGAACAGGATGCCGATGCGCATCATGATGGAAGACACGGAAAACCCCCAACGGGAAAGAGAAACAGGAGCCGGCCGCCCCGACGGCCCGCAATGGGACTCGAAGAGTAGCCGCCGGTTCCCGGGCTGTCCCCTGCTTTCCCGATTCGTTACCTCACGTGCGCTGGAGCGAGTCCGGGCCCAGGTCGGCGAGGGTGCGGTGGCCGGAAAGTCCCATGGTCAGGTCGAAGTCCGCCAGCAGGCTCCGGAGCACGTGGCGCACGCCGTCCTCGCCCGCGTGCGCCAGGCCGTACACCCACGGGCGGCCGATTAGCACCGCCCGCGCGCCCAGCGCGATCGCCTTGAGCACGTCCGCGCCGGTGCGCACGCCCGAGTCGAACAGCACCTCCAGGCGGTCGCCCACCGCCGCGACGATCCCGGGCAGCGCCTCCAGCGCGCCGATCGCGCCGTCGACCTGGCGGCCGCCGTGGTTGGACACGACGATGCCGTCCATCCCGGCCTCCGCCGCGCGGCGCGCGTCCGCGACGTGCTGGATGCCCTTGAGCACGATCGGGCCGTCCCAGTGTTCGCGCAGGAACGGCAGCTGGTCCCACGTCCGGTCGGTGCCGGTGATCATGCCGATCCACGTCAGGATCGCCGTGCCGCGGTCCTCCTCCGGCGTCTTCTGCAGCCGGGACAGGAACACCGGGTCGGTGAACGGGACCGCGAGGCCCTCGCCCTGCAGGAACGGCAGGTACGACTGGTCCAGATCGGACGGTCGCCAGGCCAGCGTCCACGTGTCGAGCGTGACGACCAGCGCCGTGTAGCCGGCCGCCTTCGCGCGGGCCAGCAGGCTCGCGCAGACGTCCGGGTCGCCGGGCCAGTACAGCTGGAACCAGCGCGGGCCGTCGCCGTTGGCCGCGGCGGCGTCCTCGATGCCGGTCGACGAGGCCGTCGACAGGATGAACGGCAACCCGACCGAGGCGGCCGCGCGGGCGGTCGCCGATTCGCCGTCCGGGTGCACGATCGACTGGACACCGACGGGCGCGACGGCCACCGGCGCGGCCAGCCGGGTGCCGAGCACGGTCGTCGAGAGGTCGCGGTCGGTCGCGCCGGTCAGCATCCGCGGCACGACGCGCCAGCGGTCGAAGGCCTCGCGGTTCGCGCGGGCGGTCGCGCCCGAGCCGGCCGAGCCCGCGACGTAGGAGAAGGGGCCGGGCGCCATGACCTCGCGGGCCGACGCTTCGAGCTTGGTCGCATCGGTCGAGCACGGCGGCAGCACCCCACCGAGTCCCTGCAGGTAGAGCTCGTTCTGGTAGCTGCCGAAGCGTTCGGTCACGGCTTCCTCCTCGCGTTCGAGGGGGCACTGTACCCGCCGGTAACGGGTGGCCGGGGCGCGCCACATCGGCGGCTCGCCGGGCGGATGGAACGCCGGCCCGTGGTCGCCGAACCCGGGCGGGACAGGACACCGGCCAGAGCCGCGCGCAGACTCACACCCACCGGCGACGGACTCAGCCCGGCGCGCGCCACATCGGCTGCATCGGCGGCCCACCAGGCGGCCGGAACGCCGGCCCGTGGTCGCGGAACCCGAGCCGCCGGTACAGGCGCGTGCTGTCCGGCGAGCTGGCCTCCAAGTACGTGGGCACGCCCTCGGCGTCGTAGCGGGCGAGGCCGTGGCCCAGCAACCGCGCGCCGATTCCCGCACGCCGGCGTCCGGGCAGCACGCCGATGAACTGCGCGTGCCAGTGGGGCTCGGCAGGCTCCAGGCCGGCCATCATGCCGAGCAGGACGTCCAGCCGGTCCTGCTCGGCCGGGTCGAGCCCCTTGATCGCCTCGTCGTCGCCCGCGCCGCCGGGCAGCCAGATCACCGCCGCCGAGTGGTCTTCGGTGACGTCGACGCTGCCCGCGGCGAACCCGGCCTGGATCAGCTCGCGGAAGAACGCCGGGTGCGAGACGGCCCGGCGGCGCTCGTCGGCGGGGAACACCCAGCGGCTCATCGGATCGTCCTGGAACGCGGCGACCAGGATCGCGAGCACCGCGTCCAGCTCAGGCGGTGCAGCCGCGCGGACGTCGCTCACCGCGTCTCCGCGAGTTCGTCGTCGCGCAACGGGCCGCCGATCGCCGCGTAGACCTCCGGCTTCCGGGTGCGCAGCGCCTCGGCCCGCAGGAACCCGGCCAGGCCGGCGAGCACCAGCAGCCCCGGCAGGCCCCAGCGCAGCCACGGGATCGAGCCCGCCGGGCCGAGCAGGACGTCGAAGTTGACGACGATCAGCACCAGCACCGCCGTCAACGTCACCGCCGCGAGCGCCGGGGCGCCCGCGCGCCGCCACCACGTCTCGCGGCCGGGGCGGCGGCGGAAGAACCCGATGACCGACAGCGAAACCGCGACCATGATGATCGTGACGCCGGTCGAGGCCGTCACGCCGGTCCAGGTGAACAGGTCGGTGAACGGATCACGCCCGGCCAGCGCGAACACCGAGACGACGACCAGGCCGATCGTGGTCTGGACCAGGGAGCCACCGATCGGCGCGCCGGTGCGCTTGCTGGTGCGGCTGAGGCCGTCCGGCAGGAGCCCTTCGCGGCCCAGCGCGAAGAAGTACCGCGCGGCGGCGTTGTGGAAGCTCAGCAGCGCGGCGCACTGGCTCGTCAGGAAGAGCACGTACGCGGTGTCGGCGAAGGCCGTGCCGAAGTACTGGCCGCCGAGCCCGAACAGCAGGCCCGGCCCTTCGGCGGTGGCACGCTCGACGACGTGGTCCGGCCCGGTCGCGACCGCCAGCCCGAGCGACGACGCGATGTACAGCACGGCGGTCAGCCCGATCGCGATGTAGGTCGCGCGGCCGACGGTCCGGCGCGGGTCGCGGCACTCCTCGCCGTAGGTGGCGGCGCCTTCGAAACCGAGGAAAACCGCGATGGAGAAAGCGAAAACGGCACCGACACCCGCCGTGAACAGGCTCGACGGCCGCAGCGGCGTCAGCGCGTTCCCCGCGGGGTGGCTGAACATCCCGAAGTTCAGCACGGCGAGCACGGCGACTTCGAGGCCGAGCGCGACGCCGAGCACCTTCGCGTTGAGGTCGATCCGCAGGACACCGCCCACCCCGACGACGAGCACCATCAGCAGCGCGATGGGCCACCACGGCAGGTCCGTCCCGAACGTCGTGTTCAGCCAGGTGGACACCGACAACCCGAACAGACCGAAGACGCCGGTCTGGATGGAGCTGTAGGCGAGCACCGTCACGTAGGCGACGGCCGTGCCCGCGGAGCGCCCGATCCCGTGCGCCACATAGGGGTAGAACGCGCCGGCGTTCGTGATGTACCGGCTCATCGCGGCGTACCCGACGCCGAACAGCGCGAGCACCGGCGCCAGCAGCACGAACGACAACGGCACACCGACGCTGCCGGTGACCGCGTACGTCGCCGAGACGCCGCCGGCGATCGCGTACAGCGGACCGGCCGCCGCGACGACGAAGAAGACGATCTGGGCGGCGCCGAGCCGCCTGGTGCCGAGGCCGCGCCCCGGCGTGTGGGTTCCCATGGACCTTTCCCCGCGCCTAGGTGATCTTGGTCGGCGGCGACCCAGAGTAGGGGGTCCACGCGGGGCGACGGTACGTCCGTTCGGGGTAAACGTGACGGCAATGAAAGCGACGCGAAGCCGGACCGCTATCTTCGGCATCCTCACCGCGACCGCCCAGGGGGCCGTTTTCCGTCATGCGCCGGCTCACCTTGGTGGATTCGTTCTTCTTCCTCGGCCACGACGAGTTCACCGGCCGCCCGGTGCTGAGCCGGACGTCGCTGGGCATCGGCTTGGCCGGCGCGGCGTTGTGCGACTTGCTGTTCACCGACCGGATCACGGTCGAGGACCGCACGGTCCGCGCGATCGCCACGCGGTCCCCGGGCATTCCGACCGCCGATCACGTGTTTTCCGAAATTGTTTCGGAAACGGCGGCGTACAGCGTCCGGGAGTGGGTCGGCCACCTGCGCGCGGAACTGCCCTCGATCGCCGCGGACAATCTGGTGGCGCTGGGGCTCGTCCGCCGGACGCCGGCGTTGTTGCGCCGATTCCGCTACCCACCGGCGGACCTGCTGGTCTCGACGGCGGCCCGCAGCAAGGCAAGGGCGGCGGTGTTCGGCATCGACCGGCCGGACCCGCACGCGGCGTGCCTGGCACTGCTGGCGTGGACGGCGGGGGTCGACGACCTGTGCGAGCCGGAACTGGACCGGGCGCGGGTGCGGGCGTGGATGGAGGACACGCACCACGCGCTGCCGCGCCGGATCGCGGACGTGATCGCCGGGGTGGCCGCCGTCGCGGCGGCGGTGGTTTACACGGGGGACCGGAAGTAGCGGCGGTTCCGGCGGGCGACGCGGCGCCCCCTCTGCTGCGCCCGGCGCCCCCGTCTACTCGCGGGTAACCTGAGCCCGTCCGCCGTCGACGTCCCCTGGAGGAGACATGCGCGCCTACGACGTCGTCCTTTTCGGCGCCACCGGGTTCACCGGGGGCCTCACCGCCGAATACCTCGCCCGGCACTCCCCCGCGGACCTGCGCTGGGCCCTCGCCGGACGCAACCGGGGCAAGCTCGAAGCCGTCCGCGCCCGCCTCGCGGCCATCGACGACCGCTTCGCCGCCCTCGACCTCCTCGTCGCCGACTCCGGCGAGCCCGCCTCACTCCGAGCCGTCGCCGAGGCCACCAAGGTCGTCATCACCACCGTCGGCCCCTACCTCACCCAAGGCGAACCCCTGGTCGCCGCCTGCGCCGCGGCCGGGACCGACTACGTCGACCTCACCGGCGAACCCGAGTTCGTCGACCGCATGTACCTCGCCCACGACCACCGCGCCCGCGAGACCGGCGCCCGGCTCGTCCACGCCTGCGGCTTCGACTCCATCCCGCACGACCTCGGCGCCTACTTCACCGTCAAGCAGCTGCCCGAAGGCGTCCCCCTCACCGTCAACGGCTACGTCCGGGCCAGCGGGACGCCCTCCGGCGGCACGTTCCTCAGCGCGCTGACCATCATGTCCCGCCTCCCGGCCGGCGCGCGGGTCGCCAAGGAACGCGCGGCCGCCGAGCCGCGGCCCGCCGGGCGCTTCGCCCACGCCCCGCTCGGCCGGCCGCACCGCGTCGCCGACGCCGGTTGGTGGGCGGTTCCGCTCCCGACGATCGATCCCGAGGTCGTCCGCCGGTCGGCCGCCGCGTCCGAACGCTACGGCCCGGACTTCACCTACCGGCACTTCGCCGCCGTCAAGCACCTTCCCGTCCTCGCGGGCGGCGTGCTCGGGGCCGGTGCGCTGCTCGCGGCGGCGCAGGTCCCGCCCGCGCGGCGCGGCCTCTCCCGGCTGCTCGCCCCCGGCAACGGCCCGAGCCCGGAACGTCGCGCCCGGTCGTGGTTCTCGGTGCGGTTCATCGGCGAGGGTGGCGGCGAGCGCGTCGTCACCGAAGTCTCCGGCGGCGACCCCGGCTACGACGAAACCGCGAAGATGCTCGCGGAATCGGCGTTGTGCCTCGCGACCGACACCCTCCCGGAAACCGCGGGCCAGGTGACCACCGCGACCGCGATGGGCGACGCCCTCATCGACCGGCTCACCAAGGCGGGCCTGCGGTTCCACACCCTCTGACCGGTTTCACACCCCCACAGCGTGAAAGTTTGCGGCTGTGATGAATCTTCTGCCGCTCCCGCACCGCGCTTAACGTCGATCGGGTTCTCCCTCCCCCCATCGCGTTTTCGCAAGGAGCGTCATGAGATTGCCCCAACGGTTCGCCGCGCTCGGCGGTGCGACGGCGGCCGGCATGGTGGTGGTCGGCATCGCCGTCGCCGCGCCCGCGCAGCCCGTCCCCGAACCGCCTCCCTCCGCCGCGCAGGCCCAGGCCAACGCCACCAGTGCCGCGGCCGGCCTGATCGACGCCCGGCCCGCCGCCCTCCACGCCGGGAAGCACGACAAGTTCGTCCAGCGGGACGTGCGGTCGGCCCAAGGCCTGTCGTACGTCGTCTACGACCGCACCTACGACGGCCTGCCCGTGATCGGCGGCGACCTCGTCATCGCCACCGACTCCGCCGGCACCGTCAAGACCACGTCCGTCGCGCAGCAGCAGGCCCTCGGCGACCTCGACGTCCACGGCGCGAAGCTCACCGCCGCGCAGGCCGAAACCGTGGCGCGCAATCAGGTCCGCGGGCCGAAGAGCCTGCCGGGCGGGAAGCTCGTCGTGGTCGCCGACGGCAGCGGGCGGCTCGCGTACGAGAGCAACGTCGAAGGCACCGACGAACACGGCGAGCCGAGCAGCCTGAGCGTCTACGTCGACGCCGTGGACGGGCGCGTCCTGCGGACCGTCCAGCACGTCGCCGCGGGCACCGGCACCGGCACCGGCAAGTGGAACGGCCCGGCGCCGCTGCCGCTGAACACGACGAAGTCCGGCAGCACGTACTCGATGGCCGACCCGAACACGCCGAACCTGGACTGCCGCAACTACAGCAGCGACTCCGTCCTCACCGGATCGGACGACAGCTGGGGCAACGGCACCGGCACGAACATCGAGACCGGCTGCGCCGACGCGCTGTTCGTCGCGCAGACCGAGAAGAAGATGCTCTCGGAATGGGTGGGCCGCAACGGCTTCACCGGCAACGGCGGCGCGTGGAAGATCCGCGTCGGCCTCGACGACGAAAACGCCTACTACTACAACTCGCGCCCCGCGTACGTGAACCTCGGCCACAACCCGAGCGGCGAGTGGGTCGGCTCGCTCGACATCCTCGGCCACGAAATGGGCCACGGCGTCGACGACTACTCCGGCTCCGGCGGGTTCTCCGGCGGCGGCACGCAGGAGTTCATCGCCGACACCTTCGGCACGGCGACGGAGTTCTACGCGAACGAGCCGTCCCAGTACGACCCGCCGGACTACGCGATCGGCGAGGAGGTCAACCTGGTCGGCACCGGCGCGATCCGGTACATGTACGACCCGTCGAAGGTCGGCGACCCGAGCTGCTACTCCAGCTCGACGCCGAACGCGGAGGTGCACAAGGCCGCCGGCCCCGGCGACCACTGGTTCTACCTGCTCGCCGAAGGCAGCAACCCGACGAACGGGCAGCCGACCAGCTCGACGTGCAACAACAGCACCGTGGCCGGCCTCGGCATCCGCAAGGCGATCAACATCATGCACGGCGCGGTGCAGCTGAAGACGTCCGGCAGCAACTACCTGCGCTACCGCACGTGGACGCTGCAGGCCGCGAAGAACCTGTACCCGGACAGCTGCGCGGAGTTCGACGCCGTGAAGGCGGCGTGGAACGCGGTGAGCGTCCCGGCGCAGTCCGGCGACCCGACGTGCACGGGCACGCCGCCGACCACGACGACCCCGCCCACGACCACTCCGCCGACCACTACGACTCCTCCGGGCGGGTGCAGCGGGCAGCTGGTGCAGAACCCGGGCTTCGAGTCCGGCAAGGCGTCGTGGACCGACCCGAACACCACCATCGGCCAGTGGGGCGGCCAGGCGCCGGCGCGCTCGGGCACCTACGACTCCTGGCTCGGCGGCTGGGGCTCGGCGCACACCGACACGCTCACGCAGTCCGTCACGATCCCCGCGAACTGCCGGGCGAGCCTGACGTTCTGGCTGCGCGTGTGGACGGCCGAGACCGAGAACGTCGCTTACGACAAGCTCGTCGTGTCCGCCGGGCCGACGACGCTGGCGACGTACTCGAACCTCGACCGGAACTCGGCCTACGTCCAGAAGACGCTCGACCTGTCAACGTATGCGGGCCAGACGGTCACGCTGAAGTTCGCCGGGACCGAGGACCAGTCGCTGCAGACGTCGTTCGCCGTGGACGACACCGGGGTCACCGTCAGCTGACCCCCACGGGGCCTGCCACCTACTTTGGTGGCAGGCCTCGTTGCGTCCGGTGCGTCCGGTATTCATGCTTACCCGGATGGAGGCGTTATCAGCGTCGGCCCCGTTCGCCGAGGCCTTCGACCTGGCGATCCGGCAGCGCGGCCTGAGCCTGGAGGCCCTGCAGCGACGGATGGCGATGCGGGGCGCCCAGGTCAGCCTGGCCACGCTGAGCTACTGGCGCCGCGGCCGGCGGCACCCCGAAGGGGCACGTTCGCTGCACGCGGTGGGCGTCGCCGAAGGGTGTCTCGGCCTGCCCGCGGCGGCGTTGACCAGCCTGGTGGCGCGGCCCCGGGTGCGCCGGGCGGAGCCGTGGCCGGGCGGGGTCAGCCTGGCCAGCGCGCTCGGTTCCGAGCCGACGGAACTGGCGTCGTGCGACGGCATCGACCTCGACGGCAACGCGCGGCTGGCGCTGGCGTCGGTGCACCAGCGGGCGACGCTGGGCCCGGACCGCACCGAGCGGTCGGTGCGCACGGAGCTGGTGGTGACCAGCCGCGAGGACGGCGTCGACCGCTGGGTGTCGTTCTTCCGGCCCCAGACCGGCGGCGGCCACCAGCCGGTGCTGCGCTCGGCGCGCTGCTGCCGCCCGGGCCGCGTCCGCCGGGACGCCGCGTCCGAGCTGGTGGCGCTGGAGCTGCGGTTCGACTACCCGCTGCGGGCGGGCGAGACGTACGTGTTCGACTTCGAGTTCGCCTACGACGGAACGCCGCCGGAGACGAGCTACCTGCAGTTCGGGGTGCGGGCGCCGGCCCGGCAGATCGTGCTGCAGGCGTGCTTCGACCCGGCGGCGGTGCCGGTGCGGTGCTACCGGTACGACGGGGAGGACTCGGTGGAGCGGCCGGAGCTGCCGGTGGGGCCGAGTTTCACGAGCCACATCGCGGTGCTGGACGCCCAGCCTGGCGTCTACGGCCTGTGCTGGGAATGGGACTGACCGCCCGGTTGTGAGTGAGAAACAGTGTTCCAACCTTGTTTCTCACTCACGACTTCGTAGTCGGCCTCGTCGAACGCGCCCACCTGCGACCGCAGCCGGCCGGTCGAGAACGGCCAGCTGAAACTGTTGCGCCCGTTGACGTCCGTGTAGTAACTCGAACACCCGCCGGACTGGTACACCGTGCCCGGCAGCGCCGCCTGGACCTCCGCGTTGAACGCCTCCTGCGCCTCCGGGCGGACCGACAGGACCGCCCCCTCCGCGCTCAACGTCCGCGTCACCGCCGAAACCGTGTGGCGCAGCTGGGCCTCCAGGATCATGAACGCCGACGAATGCCCGGTCCCCAGGCTGGGGCCCAGCAAGAGGAACAGGTTCGGGAATCCGGCCACCGTCGTCCCCGCGTACGCCTGCGGGCTGCCCTTCCAGTGGTCGTCCAGGCTCCGGCCGTCGCCGTCGAAGACGCGTGAGGACACCGGCATGTCGAGGATGTGGAAGCCGGTACCGAAGATGATCGCGTCGACGTCCGCGGAAGATCCGTCGGCGCCGAGCACCCGGCTGCCGGAAACAGAACGCACCGCCGTCGCGTGAACGTCCACATGGGACTGAGTCAGCGACCGGTAGTACGTGTTGGACATCAGCAACCGCTTGCACCCGAGCGTGTAATCCGGCGTCAACGCCCGGCGCAACGCCGGATCCCGCACCGCCAACCGCAGGTGCGCGAGCCCGATCTTCTGCACCTGCCGCAGCAGCCACGGGTGCCGGAACCCGAAACCGAGCGTCTCCATCGCCCCGTACTCCGCGCTGCGCAACGCCCGCTGCAGCGCGGGGAACCGCCGCAGCAGGAACCGTTCGACGCCCGGAACGTGGTGATCCGGCTTCGGCAGCACCCACTGCGCCGTGCGCTGGAACAGGTGCAACCGGCCCACCGACGGCACGATCCGCGGGACGAACTGGACCGCCGACGCACCCGTGCCGATCACCGCGACCCGCTTGCCGCTCAAGTCGTAGTCGTGGTTCCACCGCGCGGAATGGAAGACCTCGCCGGGAAAATCGCCGAGCCCCGGCAGGTCCGGGATCAGTGGCTCGTGCCACGGCCCGGTTCCGGCGACCAGGACCCGCGCCGAATACGGCCCGCGCGTGGTCTCCAGCTCCCAAATGGACTCCCGGGGATTCCACTGCGCCCGCGTCACCTCGACGCCGTAGCGGATCTTCGACGTGACGCCGAACCTCGACGCCGTGTCCGCGAGGTACGCGCGGATCTCCGCCTGCCCGGCGAAGGCCCGCGTCCACTCGGGATTCGGCGCGAACGAGTACGAGTACAGCGCGGACGGGACGTCGCAGGCACAGCCGGGATACGTGTTGTCGCGCCAGGTCCCGCCGAGCGAACCGGCCTTCTCCAGCACGGCGAGGTCGTCGACGCCGGCCTGGCCCAGCCGGATGGCGGCGCCCAGCCCGGACGCCCCGGCGCCGACGACGAGGACCGCGAAGTGGCATTGTTCCATTTTCAGAGACTAGCAGTATTCGAATACTAGTGGTACCCCGATTCCGCACCTGACTAGAGTGACCCCATGGCCCGACTCACCCGCGCGGAAAGCCAGGCACGCACCCGCGAGCAGCTCATCGAGACCGCCCAGCTGCTGTTCCTGCGCGACGGCTACTCGGTGACGTCACTGGAGAAGGTCGCGGACGAGGCCGGCTACTCGAAGGGCGCGGTGTACTCGAACTTCCGCAACAAGGACGAGCTCTGCCTCGCCGTCCTCGACCGGATCCACGACGAGCAGGTCGCGCTGATCGCCGAAGGGCTGGTCGGCGCCGAGGGCGTGGACGACCTGCTGGCCGCGTTCCAGACCTGGGCCGAGCGCAGCATCGGCGACGAGGCCTGGACCTCTCTCGAGGTCGAGTTCGCCACGAACGCGCGGCGCAACCCGCACGTGCGCGCCGAACTGGCCGCGCGGGACAAGGCGATCCGCGACACCATCGCCGGCCTGCTGAGCGGGTACGCCGAGCGCTTCGGGATCACGCTCCCGATGTCGGCCGACGACGCCGCGACCGCGTTGCTCAGCCTCGGCATCGGCCTCGGCGTGCAGCGGGCGATCGACCCGACGATCCCGGTGAACGTGCTGCCGGACGTCATCCGCATCTTCACCGGGGCGCGCTGAGCACTCGCCCGCCCCGAAACGGCAGGGCTCCGGCAAAGCCGGGCGGGGCGATGCTCCGCCTGGCACCACCGCCCGCGGGACGCCGGGCTGGAGAGGCGTTTCGGCGGGATATCGAGTTTCGGTGGTCATGAACGACTCGTTCATCGCATCTGGCGAGGTGAACGACTCGTTCATGACGTTGCCGGCTGCCGGACCGCCCACCCGCAAAGGACATGAACGACCCGTTCATGCCGTCCGACGACATGAACGACCCTTTCATGTCGTCGCCGCGACCGTCCTTTGCGGACCCTTTCCGGTGGTCTGGACCGTTCACGAACATGAACGAATTCCGCCTCTTGTGGAGCCTGCTGACTCTTCGCTACCGTGTCGCTACGCCGCAGCTCCACCCGCATCACCCGTACCCGCCGTGATCCCCCACGGCGCACCCGCGGAAAGGGTCTCCACCCATGAGCAAGAAGTTGCGGCCGGTAGTCATCGGCGCGCTCGGCGCGGCCTCCGTCGCCGCCCTCGTGATCACCACCCCCGCGCTCTCCTCGGCCGCCCCGGCGCCACTCGCGGCGCACAGCGCGACCGCCCTCGCCGTCGGCGACCTGTCGGCCCCGGCGAAGAAGGAGATCGCGATGAAGCTGGTCTCCAGCGCGGAAAACTCGTCGCTGGACTGGAAAGCGCAGTACAAGTACATCGAGGACATCGGCGACGGCCGCGGGTACACCGCCGGCATCATCGGGTTCTGCTCCGGCACCGGCGACATGCTCGAACTCGTCGAGGCCTACACGAACTCCGTGCCGAACAACCCCCTGGCCAAGTACCTTCCCGCGCTGCGCAAGGTGAACGGCACCGACTCCCACAGCGGGCTCGGCTCGGCCTTCGAAAGCGCCTGGAAGCAAGCCGCGGCCACCACCGCGTTCCAGACCGCGCAGAACAACGAGCGCGACCGCGTGTACTTCAACCCCGCGGTCAGCCAGGGCAAGTCCGACGGCCTCAGCAACCTCGGCCAGTTCGCCTACTACGACGCGATCGTCATGCACGGCCCCGGCGACAGCTCCGACAGCTTCGGCGGCATCCGCAAGGCCGCGATGAAGAAGGCGAAGACCCCGGCCCAGGGCGGCGACGAGGCGACGTACCTCAAGGCGTTCTTCGCCGCCCGCAAGGTGATCATGAAGCAGGAAGAGGCGCACGCCGACACCTCGCGCGTCGACACCGAGCAGCTGGTGTTCCTCAACGCGGGCAACTTCGACCTGCACACCCCGCTGAAGTGGAAGGTCTACGGGGACTCCTACACGATCAACTGACGCACCGGCGGCGTGGCACCGTTAAGCTCTCCGGCATGCGCAGGAGAGCCCTCGGTGCCACGCTGGCCGCGGCCGCGCTGCTGACAAGCGGGGCCGCCTCGCCGGAGCAGCCGGAGCCGCGGCAGCGGATCACCGTGCAGGCCGACGCCGCGGGCGCGACCACCGCCGTCCTCACGGCGTGGCAGCGCACCGGCGGCGAGTGGGCGAAAGCGTACGGCCCGATCACCGCGCACGTCGGGCGGAACGGCGTCGGCCAGGCCGGCGAGTCGACGTCGCACACCCCGGCCGGCGTCTGGCCGCTCACCGAGGCGTTCGGCACGCGGCCCGCGCGGACCCGGCTGCCCTACCGCGAGGTCACCACCTCGGACTGGTGGGTCTCCGACGTCGGATCCCGTTACTACAACACGCACTTCTCCTGCGCCCCCGGCACGTGCCCGTTCGACGAAGCCGCCGGCGAGAACCTCGGCGCGGCGGGCGCGGTCTACGCCCGGGCCGTCGTCATCGACTACAACCGGACGCCGGTGGTGCCGGGCGCGGGTTCGGCGTTCTTCCTGCACGTCACCGACGGGAAACCGACCGCGGGTTGCGTCGCGATCACCGGCCCGGACCTCGAAGCGCTCCTGGGCTGGCTCGACCCGGCGAAGCACCCCGTCATCGAGATCAGCGGCTGAGCAGCTCTTCCGCCGTGCGGGTGTTGATGATCCGCTCCGGCCCGATGCCGGCCTTGACCGCGCGTTCGCAGCCGTAGGGCTGCCAGTCGAGCTGACCCGGTGCGTGCGCGTCGCTGTCGATGGCGAACTCGCAACCGATCTCCGCGGCCAGTTTCAGCAGCCGCATCGGCGGGTCGAGCCGCTCCGGACGCGAGTTGATCTCGACGGCCACGCCGTTCTCACGGCACGCGGTGAACACCGCCTCGGCGTCGAACTCCGACTCGGGACGGCCGCGGCCGACGACCAGGCGGCCGGTGCAGTGCCCCAGCACCCGGACGTGCGGGTTGCGCACGGCCGCCACCATCCGCCGGGTCATGTCGCGCGCCGGCATCCGCAGCTTCGAGTGCACGCTCGCGACGACGAAGTCCAGCTGCCCCAGCAGCTCCTCTTCCTGGTCGAGGGCGCCGTCGTCGAGGATGTCGACCTCGATGCCGTGCAGCAGCCGGAAGGGCGCCATCAGCTCGTTGGCCTTCGCCACGATCTGCATCTGCGTCCGCAGCCGGTCCGGTGAGAGCCCGTTCGCGACGGTCAGCCGCGGCGAGTGGTCGGTCAGCACCATCCACTCGTGCCCGACGTCCCGGCCCGCGACGGCCATCTCCCCGATCGAGCTGCCGCCGTCCGACCAGTCCGAATGCGTGTGGCAGTCACCCTTCAAAGCCGAGCGCAGCGGCTCGCCGTCCGGCAGCTTCTTCTCGACGATCTTCGACCGGTACGCCGGGTCACGGCCGGCCAGCGCGTCCTCGATGACGCCGGCGGTCGCCTTCCCGATGCCGGGCAACGAGGTCAGCGTGCCGTTCTCGGCCATCGAGGCCAGCTGCGAAGCCTCGGTCTTGTCGACGGTCGCGGCCGCGTTCCGGAACGCGCGCACGCGGTAGGTCGGTTCCCCCGCGCGTTCGAGCTGGAACGCGATCTCCCGCAACGCCCATGCCGGATCCATGGACCCTTCCTACCCCTTCCGGGGCAGTTCGTGCAGCTCGACGCCGGTCAGCGTGCCGTTCTCGACGCGAGCGGTCTGGTAGGTGCAGAACGGCTGGCGACGGCGGTCGGTGGGCGAACCGGGGTTGAGCAGCCGCAGCCCTGCTGAGGTCGTGGTGTCCCACGGGATGTGGCTGTGCCCGAACACGAGCACGTCGGTGTCCGGGAACTGCGCGTCGCAGCGCTGTTCGCGGCCCTGCTTCGAGCCCGTTTCGTGGATCACGGCCAGCCGGAGCCCGTCGAGGTCCGCGCGCGCGATCTCGGGCAGCCGCGCGCGCAGGTCCGCGCCGTCGTTGTTGCCGTAGACGCCGATCAGGCGCTTGCTGCGTGCTTCCAGCTCGTCGAGCACGCCGGCCTCGACCCAGTCGCCGGCGTGCACGACGACGTCCGCCGCCTCGACCTCGGCCCACACCTGCGGCGGCAGCACGCGGGCGCGGGCCGGCAGGTGGGTGTCCGAGATGAGCAGCAGCTTCATCCGATGGCCTTGAGGACCCGCTCGAGGAAGCCGCCGATGTGCTCCTTGAGCAGCGCCGCGGCGCCTTCGGCGTCCCCCTTCTTGGCCGCCGCGAGCACGGCCTTGTGCTCGGTCAGCTCCTTCTTCCAGCTGGGGTTGGCTTCCCAGCCGACGACGCTGATCAGGGCCGCGCGGTCCTTGAGGTCGTCGAGGATGCTGACCAGCAGCGGGTTGCCGCAGCCGCGGTAGAGGGCGCGGTGGAACCGGCGGTTGAGCAGGCTCAGCGCGGCCTGGTCCTTGTCCGCGATGGCCGTCGACGCTTCCTTCAGCGCCTCGGCGGCGTCTTCCAGCAGTTCGGGGTCGCGCCGCTCGACGGTCCGGCGGACGGCTTCCGGTTCCAGCACCATCCGCACGTCGTAAACGGACTTCGCGAGCTCGGCGTCGACCATGACGACCGAAGCGCCCTTGTACGGGCTGAACGTCACCAGGCCCGAATTGGACAGCACCTTGAGCGCCTCGCGCACCGGCGTCTTCGACACGCCGAGCCGCGCGGCCAGCTCCGCTTCGACGAGCGGCTGGCCGGGCACCAGTTCCCGGGTCAGGATGCCGCGGCGGATCTCCTCCAGGACCACTTCGGTCCGGGAGGCGGGCAGGCTGAACGTCCCGGTCATGGTCGCTCCCTCGTATCGTGTCGAAACCCATTCAACCAGGCCCGCGAGATCATATATCAGATGCCATACTGGATCGCATGAAAGCACCCGAGGAGCTCCGCAGCCACCGGTGGTTCGGCGGCGGCGAACTGCGCAACTTCAGCCACCGCGCCCGCAGCCGCCAGCTCGGCTACAACCCGGAAGAGCACCTCGGCAAGCCGGTCATCGGCATCCTCAACACGTGGTCGGACATCAACCCGTGCCACATGCACCTGCGCGAACGCGCCGAGCAGGTCAAGCGCGGCGTCTGGCAGGCCGGCGGGTTCCCGCTGGAGTTCCCGGTCGCGACGCTGTCGGAGACCTACCAGAAGCCGACCCCCATGCTCTACCGCAACCTCCTCGCCATGGAGACCGAGGAGATCCTGCGGTCCTACCCGATCGACGGCGCCGTCCTGATGGGCGGCTGCGACAAGACGACCCCGGCGCTGCTGATGGGCGCGGCCAGCGCGGACCTGCCCGCGATCTTCGTGCCGGCCGGGCCGATGCTGCGCGGGCACTGGCGCGACGAGGTGCTCGGCAGCGGCACCGACATGTGGAAGTACTGGGACGACAAGCGGGCCGGCCTGATCGGCGACGCCGAAATGTCCGAACTGGAGCGTGGCCTGGCCCGCTCACCGGGGCACTGCATGACGATGGGCACGGCGTCGACGATGACGTCGGCCGCCGAGGTGCTCGGCATGACGCTGCCCGGTGCGGCGTCGATCCCGGCCGTCGACTCCGCCCACCACCGGATGGCCGCGGCGAGCGGCGCGCGGATCGTCGGCATGGTCTGGGAAGACCTGACGGCCGGCCGGATCCTGGACAAGACCGCCTACGAAGACGCGATCACCACCGTGCTCGCGCTGGGCGGGTCCACCAACGCCGTGATCCACCTGATCGCGATGGCCGGGCGCAGCGGGATCCCGGTGAGCCTGGCGGATTTCGACGCGATCGCGCGGCGCGTCCCGGTGCTCGCGAACGTCCGCCCGGGCGGCGACTGGCTGATGGAGGACTTCTACTACGCGGGCGGGCTGCCCGGCCTGCTGTCGCGGCTGACCGACCTGCTGCACACCGATCGGGTGACCGTCACCGGCCGCACGCTCGGCGCCGACCTCGAGGCCGCGCGGGTGCACAACGACGACGTCATCCGGACTCGCGACAACCCGGTGGCGGCCGAAGGCGGAGTCGCGGTGCTGCACGGCAACCTGGCCCCGTCGGGTGCGGTGATCAAGCACATCGCCGCCGAGAGACACCTGCTGACGCACACCGGCCCGGCCGTGGTGTTCGAGAACTACGCGGACCTCAAGAAGCGGATCGAGAACCCGTCGATCACCGCGGACTCGGTGCTGGTGCTGCGCGGCTCGGGCCCGCTCGGCGGCCCCGGCATGCCCGAGTACGGGATGCTGCCGATCCCCAAGCACCTGCTCGAACAGGGCGTGCGCGACATGGTCCGGATCTCCGACGCGCGGATGAGCGGCACGAGCTACGGCGCGTGCGTGCTGCACGTGGCCCCCGAGTCCCACGTCGGCGGGCCGCTCGCGCTGGTCCGCGACGGCGACCTGATCACCCTCGACGTACCGGCCCGCGTGCTGCGGCTCGACGTGTCCGATGAGGAGCTCGCCCGGCGGCGTGCGGAGTGGACAGCTCCGGCACGGCGGTTCGAGCGCGGTTACGGCGCGCTCTACAGCGAACACATCACGCAAGCCGACGAAGGCTGCGACTTCGACTTCCTCGCGCGAGCCGGCCACAACCCCGAACCCGACGCGGGTTGACCGTTGCGTGACCGGTTCATCCCCCGTTAGGGCGAGTCGTACGGCTTGTCCGGGTGCCCCGTACGCTGAGGCCGTCACCGGCGCGTTCCGGTGCCGCGTTGAAGGGGTGGAAAGTTGCCGTACGAACCGCGCTGGCCCGAGTCACACGGTGAGCAGACGGACGTCCTGCCGGTCGTCCGGCCCGAACCGGACCCGGAACCCCCGAAGAAGCGCGACCTGCGCAAAGCCGGCTGGATCGCGGGCGGCGTCTTCGGCCTGCTGGTCGTGGTCTACGGCGTCGACCTGCTGGTCAGCCAGGGCAGCGTCCCGCGCGGCGTGACCGTCGCCGGCGTCGACGTCGGCGGGATGGACCGCGACGCGGCCGAGCAGGAGCTGCGCGGGCAGATCGAGCCGCGGCTGACGCGGCCCCTCGCCGTCACCGCGGGCGACGTCCAGGGCACCCTCTCGCCGACGGCCGCCGGGCTCGGCCTCGACTGGCCGAAGACCCTCGACGAGGCCGGCTCGCAGCCGCTGAACCCGTTCACGCGCCTGGCGTCGCTGTTCTCCAGCCGCGAGGTCGGCGTCGTCAGCCACGCCGACGACGCCAAGCTCGCCGCCGCCCTCGACGGCCTCCGCGGCCAGGTCGACCGCGAGCCGGCCGAAGGCACCGTGAAGTTCGAAGGCGTCAACCCGGTCGCCGTGCCGCCGAAGCCCGGGCAGAAGCTCGACGTCGGCGCCGCCAAGGCCGCGGTCGTCGAGAAGTGGGCGAGCGGCGGCGCCCTGGCCCTGCCGGTGACCGCCACGCCGGTCCGCACCACCCCCGAAGGCGTCCAGGCCGCGCTGGACCAGTTCGCGCGCCCCGCCGTCTCGGGCCCGCTGGTCGTCAAGGGCGAAGGCAAGAACGCCACCGTGAAGCCGGAGGCGATCGCCGCCGCGCTGAGCTTCGAGCCCGCCGAGGGCGGCGGGCTCGCGCCGAAGATCGACAACGCCAAGATCGCCGAAGCCGCCGGGCCGCAGCTGAAGTCCACCGAGAAGGAGGGCAAGGAGGCGACCATCGTCTTCGAGGGCGGCAAGCCCACGGTCGACCCCTCCACCGACGGCCGGACCATCGATTGGGACCCGAGCCTCAAGCCGCTGCCCGAGGTGCTGAAGAAGACCGACGGCCGTGAGGTACCGGCGATCTACAAGGACGCCCCGGCGAAGGTGACGACCGAGCAGGCGAACCAGCTGGGCGTCAAGGAGGTCGTCGGCGAGTTCACCACCGGCGGCTTCGCGGCCGACTCCGGCACCAACATCCGGGTCGTCGCGCAGAAAGTCAGCGGCGCCATCGTCAAGCCCGGGGAAACCTTCAGCCTCAACGGGTTCACCGGCCCGCGCGGCAAGCCGCAGGGGTACGTCGAGGCGGGCGTGATCAAGGACGGCGCGCCGGGCCGCGAGGTCGGCGGCGGCATCTCGCAGTTCGCGACGACGCTGTACAACGCGTCCTACTTCGCGGGCATGAAGGACGCGGGGCACAAGGAGCACAGCTACTACATCAGCCGCTACCCCGCCGCGCGCGAGGCGACGGTGTTCCAGAACCCCAACGGCTCCAGCGTCATCGACCTCAAGTTCACGAACGACTCGGCCACCGGCATCGCGATCCAGGCGATCTGGACGCCGTCGTCGATCACCGTGAAGCTGTGGGGCACCAAGCGCTACACCGTCGAGTCGATCCCCGGCGGCCGCTCCAACCCGAGCGACCCGCAGCCCAAGGCGGGCCCGGCGGAGAACTGCCACGCGTCGAACGGCGCCCCGGGGTTCACCACGACCGACACGCGGGTGCTCAAGGACGCCGCGTCCGGGCGCGAGGTGAGCCGCTCCACGCGGACGGTCCACTACAACCCGCAGCCGAAAATCACGTGCGGCGAGGGGCAGTAACCTCCTAACGGCCGTTCACGCTGGGCGTCCGCGCCGGTACCGTGGGTCGCCATGGCGGTGCGCGCGGTCGGCTTCCGGGACGTCCTCGCGGTGGCCGAGTTCCGGGCGCTGTTCTCCGCGCAGCTGGTCTCGGTCACCGGTGACCAGCTCGCGCGGGTCGCGCTGTCGATCCTGGTCTACGACCGGACGAACTCGCCGGGCTGGGCCGCGCTGACCTACGCGCTGACGTTCCTGCCGGACCTCGTGGGCGGGCCGCTGCTGTCCGGGCTGGCCGACCGGTACCCGCCGCGGGCGGTGCTGGTTTCCGCCGACGTGCTGCGCGCGCTCGCCGTCGCCGTGATGGCGTGGCCGGGCCTGCCGCTGCCGGCGGTCGCGGCGCTGCTGATCGGCGTCCAGCTGCTCAACCCCGTCTGGAACTCCGCGCGCGCGGCCCTGCTGCCGCAGGTGCTGCCCGGCGAGCGGTTCGTGCCGGGGATGGGCCTGCTGATGATGCTGGTGCAGGCGGGCCAGGTCGCCGGGTTCGCGCTGGGCGGGCTCCTGGTGGCGGGCATCGGCACGGGCGGCGCGCTGCTCGCGGACGCGGCGAGCTTCGCGGTGTCGGCGCTGTTCCTGGTCACCGGCGTCCGGTCGCGGCCGCCGCGCCAGGCGTCCGGCGTCCGCTGGTGGCGGCACGTGCGCGCGGGCTGGACGGTGGTCGTCGGCGACCGGCGCCGGCTCGCGCTGGTCGCGCTGGGGTGCGTGTCGGGGATCTACATCGCGGGCGAGGCGATCGCGGCTCCGTACGCGGCGGAGCTGGGCGGCGGCGCGGTGGTCGTCGGGCTGCTGCTCGGGGCGTACGCGCTGGGGAACGTGCTCGGGATGGCGGCGCTGTCGCGGGTCCCGCCTTCTCAGCGAGCCCGTTTGCTCGGGCCGCTGGCGGTGCTGGCGTGCGCGGCGCTGCTGGGCTGCGCGCTGCGTCCGAACCTGGCGGGCACGCTGGCGGTGCTGACGCTGTCCGGCGTGGCCAGTTCGTACAACTTGATCGCCAACACGACGTTCGTCCAGCTCACGCCGGACGCCCAGCGCGCGCAGGCGTTCGGGTTCGCGTTGACGGCGTTGCGCGTGTCGCAGGGGCTGGGTGTGGTGCTGGCGGGAGTGGCGGCCGAGCGCGTGGCTCCGCACGGCGTGGTCGCCGGCGCGGGCGCGATCGGCGTGGTGGCGGCGTGCGGGGCGGCTTTGCTGTGGCGGCGGGCGCAACCGGAGTCCCGGTGACCGGCCTTGCCGGCCGGCCACCGGGGACGGATCAGGGCCGCGTCCAGTCGGTCGGGCACTGCGGCAGCGCTGGCGAGACGCCGGGGCGGGTCCAATCGGTCGGGAGCTCGCGGACGGTCCAGTCGGTGGGCAGTTCGCGGGCCGTCCAGTCGGTCGGCAGCTGCCGCGGGGTCCAGTCCGTCGGGATCGCGCGGGTCCAGTCGGTGGGGAGCTGCCGGGTCCAGTCGGTCGGCCGCTGCGCGCGACGCCGGGACGGGACGATGTTCGCGTTGGGCAGGAAGTGGGACATGACTTCTCCTGTTCGTGAGGGATCTTGCACCGTGCGTGACCGAACGGTAGCCCGACCAGCCTAGTGACACACCGCGTTCATTCGATTACAGTGACGATTTCCGCGAAGAGTTCCGTCCTGAGAAGAGGGGCGTTTCGTGGGATTGTCCGGGTCCCAAGGGCGAAAGCCCAGCTCAGAACGTCCACGATCGGGTCTCCGTACGTGGGCGATGTGGAAGCTGAACACTCCGGTGCTCGGCTACGTCCTCATCGTCGACGCGCTGGCGTTGATCGCGGTCGTCGCCACGGCCGCGCTCGTGCCCGTGACCACCCAGGCGGTGCTCTGGTGTGGCCTGATCCTCGCGGGCGAGATCGTGCACCTCGAAGCGGCGCAACGCATCGAGCGCATCCGCGAGCTGGCCGCCGACGGCCGGCCGCACATGCACCTGCAGTCGATCTGGATCTTCGCCGGGCTGCTCCTGCTGCCCCCGCCGTTGGCCACGCTCGTCATCGTCGTCAGCTACGCCCATTCTTGGGTGCGCGTGTACAAACGACGCGGCGTGATTCACCGGAAAGTGTTTTCCGGTGCCACCGTGATCCTCGCGTGTTTCGCCGCGGGCGCCGTGTTGTCGGCCGGCACCGGGCACCTGGCGCCGTACGTCCCGTACCTGGACGGGTTCGGCGGGATGACCGCGCTGCTGCTGTCCGGGATCGTCTACTTCGGACTCAACTACGTGCTGGTGATCCTGGCGATCCTGATGAGCAACCCGGGCAAGCCGCCGCGGCAGGCGTTCGGGAACGCCTCCGACGTGCTGATCGTGCTGGCCGCGGTCGGCGTGGGCTGCGGGATCGCGCTGGTGATGACGGTCCGGCCGTGGCTGCTGCCGGTGCTCATGGTGACTCCGGTGGCGCTGCACATCGGCCTGCTGCTGCCGCAGTTCCAGGCGGCCGCGCGCACGGACTCCAAGACGGCGTTGCTGGCGCCGGAGTTCTGGGTGCAGCTGGCGCGCAACGAGCTGGCGCGCGCCGCCGAACTGGCGTCGACGGCGGGCGTGCTGATGATCGACATCGACCACTTCAAGGCCATCGACGACGGCAACGGCCACCTGGCGGGCGACGAGGTCCTGCGCGCGATCGCGGCGGCGATCCAGCACTCGGTCCGCGGCGGCGACTACGTCGGGCGCTTCGGCGGCGACGAGTTCGTGGTGCTGCTCCCGGGCGCGACGAGCGCGGAGATCGTGTCCATCGCGGACCGCATCCGCGCGGCGATCGCCCGGATCGAGGTGCCGGTGCCGGTGATCCGCCCGGGCAAACCCGAGGTGATCGACGGCTTGACGGCCTCGATCGGCGCGGCGGTGTACCCGGAAACGGCCCAGGAGTACACGATCCTGCTGCAGGCAGCGGACGACGCGGTGTTCGCGGCGAAGGCCGCGGGCCGCGACCGGGTGGTCCTGGCGAACCCCCACACGGAGCTCATCCGCCCCGAAATCCCCGACACCCTCTGAAGTCCGTGAATGGCACATTGAGGGACGCTTGGTCCCTCAATGTGCCATTCACGGCCTACGGCAGAGTGGCGAGCGACGCTTCGAGTGTGGCGGCGGACAGTTCGTTGTCCACCATGTCGCCTGCCAAGTAAGCCCCGTACGCCGGCAGGTCCAGGTGCGCGTGGCCGCACAGGGCCGTGAGGATCACCCTCTCCTCGCCCGTCTCCTTGCACCGCAACGCTTCCTGGATGCACGCCGCCAACGCGTGCGTCGGCTCCGGGGCCGGGATGATGCCCTCCGACCGCGCGAACCGCACCCCCGCCGCGAAGCACTCCTGCTGCCCGATCGCGATCGCCTCGATCAGGCCCAGCTCGTAGATGTGCGAGATCAGCGGCGACATCCCGTGGTAGCGCAGGCCGCCCGCGTGGATCGGGTCGGGGATGAAGTCGTGGCCGAGCGTGTGCATCTTGAGCAACGGCGTGAGCCCGGCCGTATCGCCGAAGTCGTACGCGTACTTCCCCCGCGTCAGCGACGGGCACGCCGCCGGCTCGACCGCGCGGATCACCGGGTCCATCCGGCCGGCCAGCTTCTCCCGCAGGAACGGGAACGCCAGCCCCCCGAAGTTCGAGCCACCGCCGGTGCAGCCGACCAGGACGTCCGGGGTGTCCCCGGCCAGCTCGAACTGCTTGAGCGCTTCCTCGCCGATGATCGTCTGGTGCAGCAGCACGTGGTTGAGCACGCTGCCCAGCGCGTACCGCGCGTCCGGGTCCTGCGCCGCCTGCTCGACCGCCTCGCTGATCGCGATGCCGAGGCTGCCGGTCGAATCCGGGTGGTCCTTCAGGATCGCGCGGCCGGACTCGGTCAGCTCGGACGGGCTCGGGTGGACCGTCGCGCCGAACGTCTCCATCATCAGCTTGCGGTAGGGCTTCTGGTCGTAGGACGCCCGGACCTGCCAAACCTCGCACTCCAGCCCGTACTGGGCGCAGGCGAACGCCAGCGCGCTCCCCCACTGGCCGGCGCCGGTCTCGGTGGTCAGCCGCGTGACGCCTTCGGCCGCGTTGTAGAACGCCTGCGGGACAGCGGTGTTCGGCTTGTGCGAACCGACCGGGCTGACGCCTTCGTACTTGTAGTAGATCCGCGCCGGCGTGCCGAGCGCCTTCTCCAGCCGTCGCGCCCGGAACAGCGGCGACGGCCGCCAGAGCCGGTAGACCTCCCGAACCTCCTCCGGGATGTCGACATAGCGATCAGTCGTCACTTCCTGGGCGATGAGCGCCTGCGGGAAGAGCGGCGCGAGGTCGTCGGGCCCGACCGGTTCGCGGGTGCCGGGGTGCAGCGGGGGCGGTGGCGGCTCCGGCAAGTCGGGGATGACGTTGTACCACTGGGTCGGCAGCTCGTCTTCGTCCAGGACGTACTTGGTCTTCTCGGCCATCGAGCCTCCTTGGTCGGCACCTCAACTTAGGACGCTCCCGGCCGCGTAGCCAGTACGGTGACCGGGTGGGGAATCACGTCCTGATCGACGCACCGTCCAACCTGGGCCTGCGCCCGCCCGCCGAGGGTGCCGTGCCGGGCTGCTACAAGACGCCCGGCGTGCTGCGCGACCTCGGGATCCTCGACCGCCTGGGAGCGTCCGACGGCGGCGTCGTGACGCCGGGGCGCCACGTCGGCACCTGGTCGCCGGGCGACGGCGTCCGCAACAGCGCGGCCATCGCGACCTACACGCGGGCGCTGGCCACGCGGATCGAGGCGGTCCGTTCGTCGGGCGGCTTCCCGGTGGTGCTGGGCGGCGACTGTTCGATCTCCCTGGGCGCGATGCTGGCGCTGCGCCGCGCCGGCCGGTACGGCATCGCGTACCTGGACGGCCACGACGACTTCCGCCACCTGGGCATCGCCGACCACGTCGGCGCGGCCGCGGGCGAGGACCTGGCGATCATGACCGGCCGTGGTGCCGCCGACCTGGCCGACCTCGACGGGCTGCGGCCCTACGTCCGCGACGAGGACGTGCGGGTGCTCGGCGTGCGGACGGCGGAGTCGTCGCGGCTGCGCGCGGCGGGGATCTCGTTCGTCACCTCGGAAGAGCTGATGACATCCGGGGTTTCCGTGCCGTCGTTCGCGGACGTGGACGGGTTCTGGGTGCACGTGGACATCGACGTCCTCGACCCGGCGTACGTGTCCGCTGTGGACAGTCCCGACCCGGGCGGCCTGGACCCGGACACGCTGGTTTCGCTGCTGCGCGGGCTGCTGGCGCTCCCGGGCGCGGCGGGGTTCGAGCTGACCGTGTTCGACCCCGACCTCGACCCGGACGGCCGCCAGGCCGAACTGGTCGCCGACGTCCTGGAAAGGACCTTCCGATGAAGAGCGTGCTGACGGACCTGCCGGTGTGGCTCCCGCCGTCCGGCCGCGGCCCGGGCCTGGTGCTGGTCCAGGAGATCTTCGGCCTGGACGACTACCTGCGTTCGGTGGCGGCCGGCCTCGCCGCGGCTGGGTACGTGGTGGCGGTGCCGGAGCTGTTCTGGCGCACGGCACCCGGCTGGTCCTCGACCCACGACGAAGCCGGCGTGGCGGCGTCGATGGAGGTGTCGTCCGAGTTCGACGCGGCGCTGGGACTTTCGGACGTGCTGGAAACCGTGGCCCACTTGCGTTCTTCGCCTTCGGTGACGGGCGGGGTCGGCGTGCTGGGCTTCTGCCTGGGCGGCTCGCTCGCGTTCGCGGCGGCGGCAGCGGGCGACCCCGACGTGGCGGTGTCGTTCTACGGCTCGACGGTCGCCGGGCGGATCGCGGACCTGACGCGGGTGACGTGCCCGATCCAGTTCCACTTCGGCGGGCAGGACCCGTACATCCCGCGGACGGACGTGGCCGTCGTCGAGGCGGCGGTCGCCGGGCACCCGGGGGCGGAGATCCACGTGCAGGAGGAGGCGGGGCACGCGTTCCACAACAACGTGGCCCCGATGTTCCACCACCCGGAGGCGGCCGCGCGGGCCTGGGACCTGACCACGGAGTTCCTCCGGCGGACCCTGCCGGCATGAGAAAGCTCCTCAGCGGACGGGTGGCCGAGCTGGTCTTCCTGCTGCTGTGGTTCCTGCTGTTCGCGCGCATCGCCGCGCTGCTGGGCACGGACGTCGAGGCCGCCACCGCGCACGCGCGGGCCGTCCAGGACGCGGAACACGCGGTGCACTTCGACGTCGAGCTGAGCGCGAACCGCCGGCTGGCCGGGCAGCCGGCCCTCGCCCAGCTCGCGGTGGCCGTGTACCGGCTGTACTACGTGGTGGTCGCGGGCGTGCTGGCGTGGGTGTTCGTCCGGCATGCCGAGGTGTACCACGAAGTCCGCCGGACGATGGTGGCGATGATGGCCCTCGTGCTGCCGGTCTACTGGGCGGTCCCGCTGTCCCCACCGCGGCTGGCCCTGCCGGGCGCGGTGGACATCGTTGCGCGGTACGACCTTTTCCACCAGGAGAGCTGGACGAACCCGACTCACTACACGGCGATGCCGAGCATGCACGTGGGCTGGTCGCTGTGGTGCGCGTACGCGGTGTGGACAGCGCTGCGGGGAACGCGGTGGGCGCTGCTGCCGTGGGCGTTCCCGCTGCTCATGGTCGCGGTCGTGATCACCACGGCGAACCACTACGTCCTGGACGTCGTGGGCAGCGTGGTCCTGCTGGTCGCCGCGATCGCGGCGGCGTGGGTGTGGGGCCGCGTCGTCGCCCGCCGGCTGCCGGCGGCTCCGTAGCCGAGCCGGTCTATCGTTCCGCCATGCTCGATCGCCTCCGGGCCAACGCCCGCGCCGCCGCCCTGCTGGCGGACGTCTTCGACTTCGACATCGCCCGCCTCGACCCCGTCGAACCGGTGCGGTTGGCGTCGGGCGGCGAGCTGCGCGTGGTCGCCGGCGACGCCTCCGGCGGCACGTTCTTCGTGTGCGACGACGGGCCCGTCCTCTACGCCAGTTCCGAAGGCACGGCCGGGATCCTCGCCACCGACCTGGACACGGCCGTCCGGCTCGTCATCGAGGTGCCGACGTGGCAGGACGTCGTGTCCGACGCGGCCGACCCCGACGCGATGCGTGCCTCCTTCGAAGCCTCGTATGCCGAGCTGAAAGAGGACGAGCCGGAAATCGACCGGCTCCGCGACGAGGCCACCGCCGAACTGCGGCTCGGCCGCGTCGCCGTCGAGGAGCTGTTGGTGTCACTGAGCACGTGCCTGACGGAACTGTCGCCCCGTTATGTGCTGCTCAACGAAGAAGGCGGCGAGTACGACCCGCTGTAACCCCACCGGCAGTCCGGAGCACCGGCCGGTCGACGAACTGGCATCTCCGTCCACTATGGAGTGCTCGGAGCGTGACGATCACCGTGCCGGACCCGCGCGCCGCGGTCGCGATCATCCGCGAAGCCGGGGCAACCGGGTTATAGTCGGCCGCACCGAGATCGCCGGAGGAACGCCATGCCGCACGCCGTGGACTTCACCACCGTTTCGACCGCGGGCCTGGAATCGTCGCCCGTCGCGGCCGCGCTCGCCGGCCTGCGGGCGAACGAGGCCCGCTACTTCAAGAACAAGTACGACCACGTCTTCACGGTCGAACCGGCAGGGGACGTGCAGTCCACCGTGGACTGGGTGCACCGGATCCTCGACGAAGAACGCGGGATCGTCATCGCGTCCCGCCCGCTCGAGGCGACGGCGTTCCAGGTCGAGAACATCCGGATGGCGTACGTGTTCTACGAGAGCGGCCTGTCGATCAACGTGATGTACACGGTGGACGACGGCGGCAAGCGCGCGGTCGGGTTCAAGCTCTCCGAAGGCATGGAGGTGCCGGCGGAGCTGGCGTCGTTCAAGTTCGCCCGCCAGAAGTCCAAACTGGCCGGCACCATCCGCGGCTCGTACTTCGTCGTCAAGGGCGAGTACTGACCCGCTCCGAACCGGTCAGGAATCGAGAAGCCCCACCCGGCCGCCCGGACCTAGCGTTACCGGCATGACGAACATCGACTCCATCACCCTCGAGGTCACCGACACCGCCGCCGCCGAGCGCTTCTACTCCGACGCCTTCGGCCTCACCACCCAGCTCCGCTTCCGGGCCGCGCAGCAGCCGTCCAGCGGGTTCCGGGGCTACACGCTCTCCCTCACCGTCGCCCAGCCCGGGGACGTCGACTCACTGATGGCCAGCGCCGTCGAAGCCGGGGCCACGACGCTCAAGCCCGCCGCCAAGTCCATGTGGGGCTACGGCGGCGCCGTCCAGGCTCCGGACGGCGCCATCTGGACCCTCGCGACCTCGAACAAGAAGGACACCGGCCCCGTCACGCGGGAGTTCGACTCCATCGTGCTGCTGCTCGGCGTCGCCGACATCATCGCCACCAAGAAGTTCTACGTCGACCACGGGCTCGCCGTCGCGAAGAGCTTCAGCCGCATGTACGTCGAGTTCGAAGGCGGCGAGAGCGCGATCAAGCTGGCGCTCTACCGCCGCAAGGCGCTCGCCAAGCAGGCCGGCGTCGCCCACGAAGGCAGTGGGTCGCACCGGATCGCCGTCAATCACTCCGCCGGGGCGTTCACGGACCCGGACGGGTTCGCCTGGGAAGTCACCACGCAGCAGTCACTCGACGCCTGAAAGCAGGTCCGCGACGGCGGCGATCCCCGCTTCGATCGAGCGTTGCGGCGTGTCGCCGAAGCCCAGGACGAGCCGCGGGGCCGTCGCCGGCGGTGCCGTGTGCATCCGGCCCAGGCCGTACAGCCCGACGCCGCGCTCGGCCGCGCGGCTGATCACCTCCTCCTCGTCGGTGCCCGGGGGCAGGTGCAGGATCGCGTGGAACCCCGCCGCGAGCCCGGTGACGCGGATGCCGGGCGCGTGCGCGGCCAGCGCGGTGAGCAGGGTTTCGCGCCGGGCCGCGTACTCGGCGCGGGCGCGGCGCAGGTGCCGGTCGTAGCGCCCGGATTCGATGAGCAGGGCCAGCGCCAGCTGGTCGATCCCCGGGCTCCCGCGGTCGGTCACGTGCTTGCCGCGCGCCAAGCCCTCGAGCAGCCGGGCGGGCGCGACCAGCCAGCCCAGCCGCAACGCGGGCGCCAGCGACTTGCTGACCGTCCCCAGCGAGACGACGCGGTCGGGGTCGAGGCCCTGCAGCGAGCCGACCGGGTCGCGGTCGTAGCGGAATTCGGCGTCGTAGTCGTCCTCGATGACGACGCCGTCGTGCCGCCGCGCCCATTCGAGCAGCTCCTGGCGGCGGTGCCCGGCGAGCACCACGCCGGTGGGCCACTGGTGGGCCGGGGTCACCAGCACGGCCCGCGCGCCGCTGCGTTCCAACGCGGCGACGTCGACGCCGTCCTCGTCGACCGGGACGGGCACGGCCCCCATGCCGGCCGCGTTCGCCTGCTCGGTCGTCGTCCGGACGACGCCGGGGTCCTCGACGGCGATCGTGTCGATGCCGTCGGCGACGAGCGCGCGCAGCACCAGCCCGAGCGCCTGGGCCATCCCGGTGCACACGACGAGCTGGTCGGCCGTCGCCACGACCGCCCGCACCCGCCGCAGGTACGCCGCGAGCACCTCCCGCAGCTGCCGGGAGCCCGCGGGATCGCCGTAGTCGAACGCGCTGTTCGGCGCGGTGCGGCAGACCTCGCGCACGGCCCACGCCCAGTCCTCGCGCGGCGCGAGGCGCAGGTCGGGGACGCCGTGGCGGAAGTCGGCGACGTCGTGCTCCGGCCGCTCGGGCGCGGTCACCCGCGGCGGCTCCGCGGGCCGGGCGACCGAGGCCACCCGCGTCGCCGAGCCCGCGCGGCTGGTCAGGTAGCCCTCGGCTTGCAGCTGGGCGTAGCAGTCCTGCACCAGCCCCCGCGACAGGCCGAGGCCGCGGGCGAGCTCGCGCGACGACGGCAGCTTCTCCCCGCCCGCCAGCCGGCCGCCGCGGATCGCGTCGCGCAGCTGGTCCTCCAGCTGCGTGCGCAGGCCCGCGCCGCTCTCGCGGTCGATCGTGAACAGCAGCTCCGGACTCAAACCGGCCACTCCACAGCCATGGAACTGGACCTTACCGGTGACCCGGTTCGCTTCTACCGTTGTTCCCATGACCGCTGACCTGCAAATCCGGCCGAGGCTGGTATCCCGCGCCCTGCTCATCCGCTTTGTCTCGATCTTCGGGTCGGCGATCGGCTTCTACCTGCCGCTTTCGGTGGTGCCGCTGTTCGCGAAGCAGGCGGGCTCGGACAGCGGCGCGGGGCTGGCGACGGTCGCGCTGCTGCTGGCCACCGTGGCGGCCGAGCTGGTGACGCCGCGGCTGGTCGCCCGGGTCGGCTACCGGTGGGCGCTGGCCATCGGGCTGGTCCTGCTCGGCGCGCCGACACTGCTGCTCACGGTCAGCTCGGACGTCGGGGTGATCATCGGGGTCAGCGTGGTGCGCGGGATCGGGTTCGCGATCGCCGTCGTCGCCGGTGGCGCCGTCACCGCCCTGCTGATCCCCGCGGACCGGCGCGGGGAAGGCCTCGCGCTGGTCGGGATCGTCGGCGGGATCCCCGGTCTGCTGGCGCTGCCCGCCGGCGTCTGGGCGGCGGCGCACTGGGGCTTCACGCCGGTCTTCGTGGCGACGGCGGTGGCCACCCTGCTCGCCCTGCTGTCGGTGCCGGGTCTGCCGCGCCACGCCGCGACGCCCAAGGAAGACGGCGGCCACGGCGTCCTCGCCGGCCTGCGCAACCCGGTCCTGACCCGGCCCGCGACGATCTTCGCCGCGGCGGCCGCCGCGGTCGGCGTCCTGGTCACGTTCCTGCCGCTCGCCGCGTCGGACCAGCCGGCGTGGGTCGCCGCCAGCGCGTTGCTGGCCCAGCCCGCGGCGGCCACCGCGGCCCGCTGGTTCGCCGGCCGGCTCGGCGACCGCCGCGGCCCCGCCGTCCTGCTGGTGCCGGGTGTGGTCCTGTCCGCCGTGGGCATGGCGGCCATCGCGTTCACCGGTACGCCGTCGCTGGTGATCGGCGGGGCGGTCGTGCTCGGCGCGGGCTTCGGCGCGCTGCAGAACGCGACGCTCACCCTGATGTACGCCCGCGTCCCGGCGGGCGGCGAGAGCGCGGTCAGCGCGATCTGGAACGCGGCCTACGACCTGGGCATGGCCGCCGGCGCGCTGGGCGCGGGGCTGGTCATCGGGTCGGTCGGCTACCCGGTGACGTTCGTCCTCGCCGCCGTGGTGATCGTGCCGGCGCTGGCCCTGGTCCGGCGGGACCGCCGCCCCTGACCGGCGGCCGCCGCGGCGGTCTCGTCACGACGCGGCGGCCGTCCTCCAGCGGGGTCACCCGCCCGGCAGCTCGATCACGGTGCCGTGCCCGGCCGGGACCACGTCTTCGGGCGCGGGCCCGGCCTTCGGGCTGCCGACGCAGAGGTACCCGCGGTAGGTCCGCCCCTTCACCTGCTCGGTCACCAGCCGGAACCGGTCGGGCCGCAGGCCGCGGAACCGCGTGGCGACGACGTCTTCGTACAGCCGCTGCGAAACGACCACCACGACGTCTTCGCCGGCGTGGCGGGCGAGCGTTTCGCGCGCGGAATCCGCGTCCAGCAGCCGGCAGGCGGCGATCAGGGCGTCCCCGATCGGGCCGAACGCCCCGGCGGTCAGGGCGCCGTGGTGCATCGAAATCCGCAACCGCAGCCGGGGCCGGCTCCCCCGCCGCAGTTCTTCCACGACCTCGTGGGCGAAATCCGCGACGACGCGGGAAACGTCGGAATCGGCGGGCAGCACCGCCAGTTCCCCGTCGCCCCGCGGTTGCCGCAGCCATTCGGCGCGGCTGAGCCCCGCGCGCGCGGCCGCCCGGTCGAGCACTTCTTCGAGCCGGAAAAGCACCGCGGTCTGGTCGAGGATCCCCAAGCGCGAGAACCCTTCGACGTCGACCGCGAGGATGAGTCCGTAAACGAGCTGACCTTTGTGAAGCATTGTCCGTCCCCTCGGCAGAGCCGATGTCCCTGATCCGATTGAACAGGCGTGCCCGGTTTGCGCACCACGTTCGCGGACACACGAGGACGAACGCGAAAGGATGAGACGATGTGGGACAAAAGCGGCCGGGATGGGACACCATGTCACCATGCCGCTTTCCCGACCCGGACCGTTCGGTGACCTTGACCCGTCCGGGGTCACGACGCTCACCCAGTTGGCCGCGCTGCTCCGGCAATGCCGGGTGCGGGCCGGGAACCCGTCGTTTCGCGACATCGAGCGGCTCGGCGAGAAACAGGGCCACGCGTTGCCCCGCTCGACTGTGAACGGGGTCCTCGCCGGCAAGCGCGGCCCGCGCCGGGATCTGCTTTTGGCGCTCCTGGACGCCTTCGGCGTTCCTGACGGCGACCGGGCGGCGTGGACGAACGCCTGGGAAAGAGCCGTCGCCGGGCTGCCCGCGGACCTCGTCGCCGATCCGGAGGAAGCGCCCGACATCTGGCGGTTCCCGCCGGACGAGCCGGTGATGATCACCTGCGGGCGAATCCCGCAATCGGAGTTCGGCAGTTTCGCACCGAGTGACCGACGGGATCCCGACTACGTCGATTTGCTGACGTACGCCGATCCGGACGCACTGGTCCACCTGTTCGGCCACATTCGCGCGCTGAACCCGGAAAACGACGTGAAGTTCGCGACGACGGACGAGCTGCAACCCGTGGACTACACGAGCCACCTGGTGGTGATCGGCGGTTCGGATTTCAACATGATCACGCGAGACATGTTCTCGGCGCTGCACCTTCCGGTGAAGATGTCACCGCGCCTGCCGGCGACGGATTGGCTCGGCATGGAAGTCGTCAACGGGGACGGAACGCAGCGATTCAGCCCCGTTCTCGGCGACGAATACGGGGCACGCATCCTCCACGAGGACGTGATCCTGTTCTTCCGCGGCGTCAACCCGGCCGACCGGCGGCGCACCATCACGATGTGCGCCGGCATGTACGCCCGCGGCACCCTCGCGGCCGCCCGCTGCCTGACCCACCCGGTGCTCGGCCCGGCGAACCAGGCGTACCTGCGCCGCACGGTCGGCGCCAACCGCCACTTCGGGTTCATCGCGCGAGCGATCGTCATGGACCGGATGGTGGCCGCGCCGGACCTGACCAACCCCGACCACCGGCTCTACGAATGGATGCGGCCGGAGTGATCTGCGGCCGGGTGCCGGACCGGTCAGACTGGTCGGCGTGCCGGAACTGCCCGAAGTGGAGCTCGCCCGCCAGGTCCTCGCCGACGCGCTCGGCCGGGAGGTCCGGGACGTCGACGACCACGACGACTGGGTCTGCCGTCCGCACGCGCCCGGGGACATCGCGGCCGCGTTGCGGGGCGGGAAGCTCACCGAGGCGCACCGGCGGGGCAAGACGCTGTGGTGCGAAACGGAGAACGCCGACGGCGAGCCCGGCCCGAACCTCGGCCTGCACCTGGGGATGGCCGGGCAGCTGCGGTTCGCCGGCCGCAGCGGGCCGCCCGGGCCGCGCCGGTTCCGCGGCCGCGACGAGAAACCCGAGTGGTTCCGGTTCGGGCTCACCTTCGCCGACGGCGAACAGCTGCGCCTCTTCGACACGCGCCGGCTCAGCCGGGTCCGGCTCGACCCCGACCTCGACGCGCTGGGCCCGGACGCCGGCGAGGTGTCGCGCACGGACTTCCGCACGCGCGTCGGCCGGGGGCGGGCGCCGGTGAAGGCGCGGCTGCTGGACCAGTCCGTGCTGGCCGGGATCGGGAACCTGCTCGCCGACGAGACCCTGTGGCAGGCGGCGGTGAGCCCGGCCCGCCCGGTGCACGAGCTGACCGCCGACGAGCTCACGGACCTGCACAAGGCGCTGCGGAAGTCGTTGCGCGCGGCGATCAAGCACGGCGGCGTGCACACCGGCGAGATCATCGGCCACCGCCGGGCGGGCGACCACTGCCCGCGCTGCGGCGCGGAGATGGCGCACGGCACGGTCGGCGGCCGGTCCACCTGGTGGTGCACGAAAGAGCAGGCCTAACGCGGGCCGAGCCCGGTGCGGCCGTCGAGCAGCTCGCGGGCGACGTCGAGGTGGCCGGCGTGCCGGGCCGTCTCCTCGATCATGTGCAGGGCCACCCCGCGCAGGTCGCCGGTGAGCGGGGTGGGCGTCTTCAGGGGCGCGGACAGCGGGGTCGCGGCGAAGATCTCGTCGGAGCGGCGGCACTGCTCGCGGTAAAAGGCGAACACGACCTCGGGAGACCGGGGTGTCCGCAGCGGCTCGTGGTCGTCGTCCGGCCAGGACACCGGGTCCGCGGTGCCGGTGACGACCTCCTGGAACCAGTGCCGCTCGGCGTACCCGAGGTGCTCGACCATGCCCAGCGGGGTCCAGCCCGACGGCAGGACGGCGGTGGCCAGCGCGTCCTCGCCGAGTCCGTCGAGGATCGCCAGGACGACGGCGCGCTGGGCGTGCAGGAACGACAGCAGGGTGCTCTTCTCGTCGGCCACGACGGGGGACCTTAACGGTGGGAGCGCACCTTGGCGGGCGGTTTTTGTCGGTGGTGTTCGGTAGCTTGGCGGACATGGCAACACTGGTCACCTTCCACGCCCACCCGGACGACGAATGCCTGCGCACCGCCGGGGTGATGGCCAAGGCCGTCGCCGAGGGGCACCGCGTCGTGCTCGTCGTCGCCACCAAGGGCGAGGTCGGCGAGGTCCCGGACGGCTTCCTCGCCGAAGGCGAACAACTGTGGGAGCGGCGCGTGCGCGAGTCGCACGCGGCCGCGGAGATCCTGGGCGTCGCCCGCGTCGAGTTCCTGGGCTACCGCGACTCGGGGATGATGGGCGAGCCGACGAACGACGAACCGGCGTGCTTCTGGCAGGCGGACGTCGAGAAGGCGGCCGAGCAGCTGGCGGAGATCCTGCGCGCGGAGTCGGCCGACGTGCTGACGGTCTACGACGACAACGGCGACTACGGCCACCCGGACCACATCCAGGTCCACCGGGTCGGCATGCGAGCGGCCGAGCTGGCCGGAACACCGAGGGTGTTCCAGGCAACGTTCAACCGCGAGTTCATGCAGCGCGGCTTCGAGGCGGCGGTGGAGCAGGGGCTGATGCCCGAGGAGGCGGCGCCGAAGCCACCGGAGAACGTGGAGTTCGGCAAGCCGGAAGCCGAGATCACGGCGGCGGTGGACGTGTCGAAGTACGTGGGGGTCAAGCGGGCGGCGATGCGGGCTCATCCGAGTCAGATCAGCGAGGACATGTTCATGTTGGCCATGCCCGATGATGCTTTCGCTTTTGCTTTTGGGACCGAGTGGTTCATTCGGGTTGGGGAGGGGCCGGGGATCACGGAGACGGATTTGATGGGTGGTTTGTAGGAGGGCCGCCGGGGGCCGGGGGCCGGGGGCCGGGGGCCGGGGGCCGGGGGCCGGGGGAGGTTAGTCAGAGCCGCTCGCGCGCGCCATCGCTGCCTCCGCTTCCCGACCCGAAGTGCGGCTACCGCCGCATCCGGTGCTGCGCCGCCGAACCCTTCGGCCCGAGCCGCCGAGCGGCAGGCGCCACCGCGCGAGCGGCGCCTGCGACCCAACCCACCGCGCCCCGCGCCGCCTCTGCCCCACCGACCCCCTCGCCCCGAGCCGCCAAGCGGCAAGCGCCCGCGCCGCTGCTGCCCGGCCCGCCGAGCGGCAGGCGCCACCGCGCGAGCGACGCCCGCGGCCCAACCCACCGCACCCCGAGCCGCGTCTGGGCCACCGGCATCGACCCGAGCCGCCAAGCGGCAGACGCCGCCGCGCGAGCGGCGCCTGCCGCCCAACCCACCGCGCCCCATGCCGCCTCTGGCCCGCCGGCATCGAACCGAGCCGCCAAGCGGCGAGCGCCCGGGCCGCTGCTGCCCGGCCCGCGAAGCAGCGAGCGCCGGCGCCCTCGGCCGCCCCTCAGTCCAGCGCTGCCGTTACGTCCAGCTCCACCAGTTGACCCTCGAACCCCAACTGAGCCACCCCCACCAGCGTGCTCGCCGAGGTGAACGCCTCCCCGATCTCCGACCCCGTCAACCGGTCCCACACCTCCGACAGCACCGCACGATCCGCCGTCACCACGTAAACCACCGTCCGCACCACGTCCGCCGGCTCCGCCCCCGCGAACTCCAGCGCCGCCGCCGTGTTCGCCACCACCTGGTCGACCTGTGGCAACACCCCCTCCGCCACCGATCCGTCCGCCGCCACGGGGCACTGGCCCGCCAAGTACACCGTTCGCCCGCCGAGACCGATACCACGTGGTGATACCCCGGTGGCGTGTGCAGCCCGGGCGGGTTCTGCCGTTCAATGGTCACCGTCGCATCTTCGCCGGGCGCGCAACCCGATTACCCCGAGGAGGGCACGTGCGCAGGACCATCGACTGGGCCGACGACGCCGTCGTCATCATCGATCAGACCGCCCTGCCCGGGGAGTTCCGGCTGCTGCACCTGCGGACCGTCGGCGAACTCGTCGACGCCATCAAACGGCTCGCCGTCCGCGGGGCGCCCGCCCTCGGGGCCGCCGGTGCGCTCGGGGTCGCCCTCGCCGCCCGGACCGGCGATGACCTCGAGGCCGACGCCCGGCTGATCGCCACCGCGCGGCCCACCGCCGTCAACCTCGCCTGGGGCGTCGAGCGCGCCCTCGCGAAGCGACGCGAAGGTCCCGAAGCCATCCTCGAAGAGGCGAAAGCACTTCTCGACGAAGACGAAGAACTCAACAAGGCCGCTTCGAAGCACGCCGCCGAGGTCGTGCTCCACGAATGTCCGCGGCGACCTTTGCGACTGCTCAGCCACTGCAACGCCGGGCGGCTCGCCACCGTCGGGTGGGGCAGCGCCCTCGGCGTCGTCTGGCACCTGCACGAACGCGGTCTCGTCGAAGAAGTCCTCGTCGACGAGACCCGCCCGCTCCTCCAGGGCGCCCGGCTGACCGCGTGGGAACTCGCCCAGGAAAACGTCCCCTACCGGGTGCAACCCGACGGCGCGGCCGCCGCGGCCATGGCGAACGGGATGGTCGACTGCGTGCTCGTCGGGGCCGATCGGATCGCCGCCAACGGCGATGTCGCCAACAAGATCGGCACCTACGGCCTCGCCATCGCCGCCCGGCACCACGGGATCCCGTTCGTCGTCGTCGCGCCTTCGTCCACTGTGGACACGACCTTGGAGACGGGCGCGGGCATCGCCATCGAAGAACGCGATGCCCGCGAACTCACCCACCACGCCGGGACGCCGGTCACGCCGCCGGACACACGGGTCTTCAACCCCGCGTTCGACGTCACCCCGTACGAGCTCGTCACGGCCGTGGTCACCGAGCACGGCCGCCTCGAACCCTAGGGACGCGGGCCGATCTCGCGGCCGCCGTCGGTCACCGTGATCGCCATCGCCGGGCACGAGTCGGCCGCGTCCAGCACCGTTTCGTCGGCCGCCACCTCGGGCGCGACCGCCTGCGCGAACGCGCCCTCCAGGACGAACACCTCGGGCTTCAGCGCGGCACACATCCCCGAACCGATGCAGGTGTGTTCGTCGACTTCCACGTGCCAGGTCATGCTCACCATCCGATCGGCATCGACCGCGGTCCGCGGACGAGCATCTGCGTCTTCCACACGATATCGCCCGCCAGGTGGACCCCGGGCAACTCGGTGACCAACGCGCGCAAAGCCTCCTGGAGCTCGAGCCGGGCCAGGGGCGCGCCCAGGCAGTGGTGGACGCCGTGGCCGAAGCCGAGGTGGTGGGAGTCGCCGCGGTCGAACCGCAGCTGGTCGGCGTCGTCGAACTGCAGCCGGTCGCGGTTGGCCGCGCCGACCGCCACCAGCACCGGCTCCCCCGCCTTGACGAGCACGCCGCCGACCTCGACGTCTTCGGTGGCGTAGCGCGCGAACCCGGCGCCGGCGCCCAGCGGCACGAACCGCAGCAGCTCCTCGACGGCCGCCGGGATCAGGTCCGGGTCGTCGACCAGCCGCTGCCACTGCCCCGGCTGGTCGAGCAGCGCGTAGACGAAGTTGGGGATCTGGCTCGCGGTCGTCTCGTGGCCGGCGACGAGGATGCCGACGCACAGGTCGACCAGCTCCAGCTCGGTCAGCCGGTCACGGGTGTCGCGCGCCTCGATCAACGCCGTCATCAGGTCGTCCTGCGGCGCTGCTCGGTGCTCGGCGATCAGCCCGCGCATGTAGTCGCGCAGCTCTTCGCGGTTGCGCTCGAACTCCTCCGGCGTCAACCCGCTGGTGGACAGCGCGGCGTCGCTCCAGACACGGAACTTCGGCCGGTCGGCGACCGGGACGCCGAGCAGCTCGCAGATCACCGCGACCGGGATCGGCAACGCGTAGAGGTCGACGAGGTCCGCGGGCGGGCCGGCGGCCTTCATCTCCGCGATCAACCCCGACGCCAGCGAGGCGACACGCGGGCGGAGCAGCTCGACGCGGCGCATGGTGAACGCCTTGGCCACCAGGGTCCGCAACCGCGTGTGGTCGGGCGGGTCCATCTGCAGGATGCCGCCGTCGCGCTGCACGGGCGAGCGGCGCGGCGCGTCCTTTTCCTTCTCCATCGCCCGCGAAAACCGGCGGTCACCGAGCACGAGCCGGGCGTCGGCGTAGCGGGTGGCCAGCCACGCGGGCGCCCCGTACGTCATCTTGACCCGGACCATGCCCTCGGCTTCGCGGGCGGCCGCGTAGGCCTCGTTGAGGTCGAGTCCCGCCTCCTCGTTGAAGGGGTACGAGAGCGGCTCGGTGTGGGTGACGGTCATTCGGAAAACCCCCGTGCTCGGTTGTAAGCAGCTGCTTACAAAGCTACACAGTTTCTTCCCACCTGTCACGATCCGCCATTGCTCAGTCACGGATCACTAGGTTACGGTGACCTAGGTGTGGATCGAGATCCTCTTGCTGTCGAGGCTGGACCGCGAGCCAATGCACGGCTACGAGCTGCGCAAGGCCGTCGAAGCCTCGACCGGGCACACCCTGTCCAACAACTCGCTCTACCCGACCCTGCGGCGCTTCGTCGACGCCGGGGCGGTGAGCCGCAGCGCGGAGGAACAGGAGGCCAAACCGCCGCGGCACGTCTACACGATCACCGACGTCGGGCGGGAGCTGCTGCACGACATGCTCGCGGACTTCCCGGCCGAACTGGCGCTCAGCGAGGAGGAGTTCCTCGCGCGCGTCGGCAGCTTCAGCCGGCTGCGGCAAGGAGAACGCGCCCGCGTGCTCGACGTGCGGAAACAGGCGCTGACCAGCGAACACGCCCGGCTCACCGCGCTCGCCGCCGGGCAGGACGACCCGTGGGGCCGCGCCGCGCTGCGGCACGTCCTCGGGAAGTTCGACGCCGAACTCCGCTGGCTCGCCGACCTCGAAACCGAACTGAGGAGAGACGCATGACCACCACCGAAGAGACGCCTCGCCTCCCTTTCGCGCGGGCGAACGCGCTCGCCATCGCCCCGGACTACGAAACCCTGCGCAGCCGGGCGCCGATCAGCCGGGTGCTCACCCCGGCCGGTGACCCGGCGTGGCTGGTGACGTCGTACGAAGAGGCCAAGGAAGTCTTCCGCGACAAGCGCTTCGGCCGGTCGCACCCGGCGCCGGAGCAAGCGTCGCGCATCTCGAACGCCGCGATCCAGGACGGCCCGAGCGGTGACTTCGACACCGAAGAGGCCGAGCACAAGCGGATGCGCCGGATGCTCGCGCCCGCGTTCTCCGCGCCCCGCATGCGGGCGCTGGGCGACCGGATCGCCGAGCTGACCGACCGCTGCCTCGACGACCTGCAGGCCGCGCACGACGCCACACCCGGTGAGCCGGTCGATCTCACCGACTTCCTCGCCTTCCCGTTGCCGGTCTTGGTGATCTGCGAAATGCTGGGCGTGCCGTACGAAGACCGCGAGAAGTTCCGCGGCCTGTCCGAGCGGATCGCCATGATGGACGGCGGCGCGGACGCCCAAGCGGCGATGGCCGAGTTCAAGGCCTACATGCTGCAGCTGGCCGAGGCGAAGCGCGCGGACCCGCAGCCGGACGTCATCTCCGACATGGTCGCCGTCCAGGCGGACGACCCGACGTTCACCGACGACGACCTCGCGCGGATGGGCGCCGGCCTGCTGTTCGCCGGCCACGAGACGACGTCCACCCGGATCGCGATGGGCACGCTCTTCCTGCTCAGCGACACCGCCCGCCGCGACCGCTTCGCCGCCGATCCCGACGGCGAGGTGAACCAGACGATCGAAGAGATCCTGCGGCTGACGGCGACCAGCGGCACCGGCCTGCTGCGCTACGCCCACGAGGACGTCGAGGTCGCCGGAACGCGGATCATGCGCGGTGACGCCGTGCTGATCTCCAGCGACGCGGCCAACCGCGACGCCTCGGTGTTCGCCGACCCGGACGAGTTCGACCCGGGCCGCACGCCGAACGTCCACCTGGCCTTCGGCACCGGCGCGCACGTCTGCATCGGCGCCAACCTCGCCCGGACCGAGCTGCGGACGGTGTTCCCCAAGCTGTTCCGCCGGTTCCCCGGCCTGCGGCTGGCGGCCGGGATCGACGACATCCCGGTGCGCGTGAACCGCGTCGCCGGTGGCGTCGAAGCCGTTCCCGTGACGTGGTGAGCCCGGTGAAGATCACCGCCGACACCGAAGCCTGCGTCGCGTCCGGACAGTGCGTCCTGCTCGCACCGGGGACGTTCGACCAGGACGAGGAGACCGGCACGGTCGTCCTCCTCGCCGACCAACCGGCGGCCGGTGAGGACGACGCCGTCCGGCAGGCCGAGCTGACCTGCCCGGCCGCGGCGATCCGGGTGACCGGGTAGGAGCGCGCTTGTCCCGTTTGCCGGTTAGCCTGCTCCCGTGACGGAACAGGCCGGCCGGCGACGGGACGCGGCGGCGACGCAGCGGGCGTTGCTGGACGCCGCCGCGAAGCTGTTCGCCGAGCGCGGCTTCGACCGGACCACCGTGCGCGACATCGCGGGCGAGGCGGGGGTCAACCAGGCGCTGCTGTTCCGCTACTTCGGCAGCAAGGAAGCGCTGTTCGAGGCGGTGATCGCCCGGGACGGCCGCGAGCAGCTGGCCAGCACGCCGCCCGAGCGACTGTTCAGCGCCTCCCTGCGCAGCATGCTGGCGCCCGAGGGGCCGCGGAACCGGACGCTCGAGACGTACCTGCGCTCATCGGGCAGCGACGGCGTCGCGGCCGCCATCCGCCAGGAGATCGGCGAGGAGTACGCGGGGGTGCTGGCCACGCTGACCGACGCCCCGGACGCCGAGCTGCGCGCGGACCTCGCGCTCGCCTGGCTGATGGGGATCGCGCTGGTCCGCGAGGTCAGCGGGAAGGAACCGCTGGCCAGCGCGGACCCCGACGACATCTGCCGGCTGGTGGTCACCGCGACCAAGACGCTGTTGGAGCGCACGGAATAACCGCTCGACACCCGCCGTACGGTCGGGATCATGGCGACCTTCCCGTCCGCGGCGAACCAGACGGAGTTCTCCCGCGCGGCGCTGCTCCCCGCCGTCACCACCCTGCTGGGACGGGCCGACGTCGTGCCGTTCACCGAGGGTTCGCTGCCGGTGTACGCCGTCGGCGACGACCTGGTGCTCAAGCTGTACCCGCCCGTGTACCTCGCCGAGAGCACGACCGAGCGCACCGTCCTCGAAGCACTGCACGGCACCCTGCCGACGCCGGCGGTGAAGGACGCGGGCGAGCGCGACGGCTGGGGCTGGCTGCTCATGGAACGCCTGCCCGGTGCGACGCTCGCCGACGCGTGGCCGACACTGTCCACCGAGGACAGACACCGGCTGGTGCGCGAGCTGGGCGAGCTGCTGGCCACCCTGCACGCGGTCGACGACCCGCGGCTGGCCGCGCTGGCGCCCGCAGACTGGGCGGAGTTCGTGGCCGCGCAACGCGCGAAGGTCGTGGAGCACCACCGGAAGACCGGACTGGACGAGGCGTGGGTCGCGCGGATCCCGGCGTTCCTCGACACCGTCGACCTCGGGACGCCGCCGGTCGTGCCGCTGCACACGGAGTTCATGCGCGAGCACGTCATGGTCGCCGACGGCCGCATCACCGGCGTGTTCGACTTCGAGCCCGCGATGCGCGGCGCGGCGGAGTACGACTTCGTCGCGGTGGGCCTGTTCGTGTCGAAAGGCGACGGCGATCTGCTGCGCCGCTTCCTGGACGCGTACGGGCAGCCGATCGACCCGCGCCGGTGCCTGGCGTACGCGTTGCTGCACGTCTACAGCAACTTCCCCTGGTACTTCGACGTCCTGCCGGCGCCGCCGGAGCCCACGCTGGACGCCCTCGCGACTGCCTGGTGGGGCTCAGGGCAACGCGCGGCGCAGTAGCTCGGCCAGGTGCACCGGCCGGCGGCCGGACTCCTGCTCGATCTGGGTCCGGCAGCTGAAGCCGTCCGACACGACGACCGTCTCCGCCGACGCCGCGCGGATCGCCGGCAGCATCCGGTCCTCCGCCACCGCCTTCGACACCTCGTAGTGGCCGCGCTCGAAGCCGAAGTTGCCCGCCAGGCCGCAGCACCCCGAGTCCAGCGTCGTGTTGCGAACCCCCGCCGACGCGAGCGCCGACTCGTCCGCGCCGAAGCCGAGGACCGCGTGCTGGTGGCAGTGGACCTGCGTGATCGCGTCGACGTCCAAGGCCGCGAACGGGATCGGCGCCCGTTCGAGGAGTTCCGCGAACGTGAAGGTCCGCGGAGCGAGGAGCGAGGCGCGCGCGTCGCCGGGCATCAGCGCGGGCAGGTCGCCGCGGAACAGGGCCGTGCAGCTCGGTTCCAGGCCCGCCACCTCGTAACCGTCGTCCAGGTACGGCGCCAGCACGGAAAGCGTCCGGTCCAGGACGCGGCGCGCGACGCCGAGCTGGCCCGTCGACACCCACGTCAGTCCACAGCAGACTCCGCGGTCCGGCAGCACGACGTCGTAGCCCGCCGCGGTCAGGACTTCGTGGGCGGCCTCGAGCACCGACGGTGTCAGGTAGTTGTTGAACGAATCCGGCCACAGGACGACCCGCCGCTCCCCCGACGCCTTCCGCCGCAGATCCGCCCGCGACGACGTGAACGGCGAAGGGGCGAACGAAGGCAGCGAGCGCTCCGGCGCGATTCCGCCGAGCCGTTTCACCAAGCCCGCCAAGCGGGACCGCCCGACGGCGTTGGCCAGCCGTGGCATCCGCGCACTGACCCGCAGCCACAGCGGCAGCCAGCCCATCGAATAGTGCGACGCCGGGCGCAGCCGGCGCCGGTAGTGGTGGTGCAGGAACTCCGCCTTGTAGGTCGCCATGTCGACGTCGACCGGGCAGTCCGACAGGCATCCCTTGCAGGACAGGCACAAATCCAGGGCATCGTGCACTTCGGACGATCGCCAGCCGTCGGTGATGACCTCGCCGTTGATCATCTCGGCGAGCAGGTGCGCGCGCCCGCGGGTCGAGTGCTGCTCTTCGCGAGTCGCCCGGTAGCTCGGGCACATCACGCCGCCACCGCTGGTGTTGCGGCACTTCCCCACGCCGACGCAGCGCCGCATCGCCTGGCCGAAGCTCCCCCGGTCCTCCGGGTAGCCGAGGAAGACACTGTCCTCGAAGGACTTCGACGTGGCCCGGACGCGCAGGTCCGCGTCGATCGCCCGCGGCGCCACCAGGATGCCGGGGTTCATCCGGCCGGCCGGGTCGAAGATCGCCTTGAACCGGGCGAAGACGTCGAGCATCTCCGGGCTGTACATCCGGGACAGCAGTTCGGACCGCGCCTGGCCGTCGCCGTGCTCACCGGACAGCGAACCGCCGTGCGCGGCGACGAGGTCCGCGGCCTCCTCCAGGAACCGCCGGAAGTCCGCGATCCCGCCCGAAGACAGCATGTCGAAGTCCAGCCGCAGGTGCAGGCAGCCTTCGCCGTAGTGGCCGTAGACGACGCTGCGGCGCCCGTGCGCGCGCATGAGGTCCTTGAACTCGCGCAGGTACGCGCCGAGCCGCTCGGGTGGGACGGCCGCGTCCTCCCAGCCCGGCCACGCTTCCGAGCCGTCCGCGAGCCGGGTCGCGAGCCCCGCGCCCTCCTCGCGGATGCGCCACAGCCCGCGCTGCGCGGCCGGGTCGTCGACGATCGCGAACCCCGTCAGGTCGAGGGACGCGGCCAGGTCCCGGGCCCGCGCGGCCGGGTCGTCCCCCGCCAGCTCGACGAACAGCCACGCCCCGCCCGGCGGCAGGTCGCCCGCGCGGCCCGGCAGCATCGCGACGAGCTCGGCGTCCACGCCTTCGACGGTCAGCGGCGACCACGGCAGGATCGACGGCACCGCGTCCGCGGCGGCGATGTCCGAGGGGAAGCCCAGCACCGCCAGCACGCGACGGGCAGGCAGCCGAGCCAGCTCGACTTCCGCGCCGAGGACCGTGACGCAGGTGCCTTCCGAGCCGACCAGCGCCTTGGCGACGTCGAACCCGTTCTCCGGCAGCAGGTGTTCGAGCCCGTAGCCGGACACGCGCCGCGGCCACGTCGAGAGTTCCTTGCGCAGCAACGCCAGGTTGTCGCGCACCAGCGCGCGCAGTTCGTCGAAGATCCGGCCCTCCGTCGGCTCGTCCGGGCCCACGCGCAGCCGCGTGCCGTCGTAGAGCAGCACGTCCAGCGAGCGGACGACGTCGACCGTGCGGCCCCACGCCACCGAGTGCGAGCCGCACGCGTTGTTGCCGATCATGCCGCCGATCGTGCAGCGGCTGTGCGTCGACGGATCCGGCCCGAACCGCAGCCCGTGCGGCGCCGCGACCGCCTGCAGGTCGTCGAGCACCGTGCCGGGCAGCACCCGCGCGAGCCGGGTCTCCGGGTCCAGCGAAAGCACGCCGCCGACGTGGCGCGAGGTGTCGATCACCAGACCCGGCCCGCACGCGTTGCCGGCGACGCTCGTGCCACCCCCGCGGGCGATCACCGGCAGGTCACGATCGCGGGCGGCCGCGACCGCGGCGACGACGTCGTCGACGGTCTCCGGCAGCACCACGCCACGGGGCACGTGCCGGTAGTTGGACGCGTCGGTCGTGTACAGCGCGAGCGTGGCGGCGTCGGTGAGGATCTCCACGCCCCCATTCAAGTCGACCCGGCGCCCGCGTACCTCTCCAGCCGGGTATGTCCGAAACCACAGTCCGTGTGCCATCGTGATCGCGTGACGGCGAAAGAGCACGTCGCCGAGTACAGCGCCGTGCTGGGCGAGCTGCTGCGCGAGCGGGAAAAACTGCTCGGCACGCTCGACCGCGTCGCCGCGCTGCACGGGACCGCGCGCCTGGTCCGGGACGCCGTCGGCGCGAAAGCCGGGTTCGTCGCCGAGCTCGACCAGCCGGGACTGGCCGTGATCCGCTGGATGTCGGGCACCCGGACCGGCTCGCTGCAGGACCTCGAAGTGCCCGTCGGCCAGGGCATCGGCGGGCGCGTGCTGGCGCTGGGCCGCCCGGTGCGGGTCACCGACTACGTCAGCTCGCCCGCGATCACCCACCAGTTCGACGCCCAGGTGCGCGGCGAGGGCCTGGCCGCGATGCTCGCCGTCCCGATCGTCGCGCGCGGCGAGACCGTGGCCATCGCGTACGCGGCCATGCGCGAGCCCGCCGACTTCGGCGACGACGCCGTCCGGCGGATGGAGGAGGTCGCCTGCGAGGCCGGGACGGCGTTGCAGCTGGCGAAGGTCGCCGAGACCGACCGGACGGCCGCGGTGGCCGGCGAACGCCTGCGGATGCAGAGCGCGCTGCACGACTCGGTCGGCGCGCTGCTGTTCTCCATCGGCGTCCAGGTGCGCGACCTGCACGCGGACGCCTGCGGCAACCCCGGCCTGGAGGCGCGGCTGCGCCGGCTCGAGGGCGACGTTTCGGCGGCCGCCGGCGCGCTGCGGGAGTCGCTGCTGGCGCTGTCGGAGTCCAGCCCGGAGCGGGCGCTGCCGGTCGAGCTGGCCGAGCACTGCCGGTCGTTCCAGGCGCGCTGCGGCGTCCCGGCCCGGTTCGTCCAGCTCGCGGCCGTGCCACCGCTGGACGCCGAACGGACCGCGCTGCTGGTCGCCGCGGTCCGCGAAGGGCTGCTCAACGTCGAGAAGCACGCCGGGGCGTCGTCGGTGATCGTCAGCCTGCTGCCCAGCGACGACGGCGTCCAGGTGGTCGTCGCCGACGACGGCACCGGCGGCGAGGCCGTCCCCGGCACCGGCATGGGCCTGCGGACGCTGAGCGGGCGGGCCCTGCGGCTCGGCGGGCGGATCAGCCTCGTCCGGGACGAGGACGACGGCTGCACCTTGCGTGCCTGGGTGCCGCTGGTGCGACGGTGACGCCCGCGACCGTCTTCGTCGTCGACGACCACCCGGTGGTCCGCGACGGCGTGACGCTGCTGCTGCGCTCCGACCCGTGCCTGAGCGTGATCGGCTCCGCGGAGTCCGGGCGGCTGGCGATCGAGCGGGTCGCGGCGCTGGCACCGGACGTGATCCTGCTCGACCTGCGCCTGCCGGACATGCTCGCGCCGGAGGTCGTCACCGAGCTGCGCCGGGTGCACCCGGACGGCAAGATCGTCGTGTTCACCGCGCACGGCGACCACCAGGGCGTGCTGGCCGCGCTCGAGTCGGGGGCGCACGGCTGCCTGCTCAAGGACGCCGCCGGCGCGCAGCTGGTGACCGAGCTGCGGCGGGTGCTGCGCGGCGAGCGCGTCGTCGACCCGCGGATCCTGCCCGACGCCGGGCAGCGCTCGGACGCGCTGGCCCGCAGCGGCCTGACCCGCCGCGAGTACGAGGTGCTGCGGCTGGCCGCGCAGGGCCAGACGAACCCGGAGATCGCGGAGTCGACCGGGCTGGCCCGCAACACGGTGAAGACGTACCTGCAGTCGGCGCTGCACAAGCTGGGCGCGCGCAACCGCGTCGAGGCGATCGGGAAGGCCAGCGAAGCCGGGCTGCTGTGACTGTCCACTGAGGACAGCTGATCCCCGGCATGTGAAACTCACCTCCGGCACGTGCGCCATCGACTGGTGGCCAGGGCGCGCCCCGCAGGACGATGCCAGTTCGGGATCGGCCCGGCGAGGGAGGCGTTCACATGGCGACGCGGGAAGACCTTTCCGCCGGGGAGATCATGGCGTGGGGACGGGACCTGGTGACGCCGGCGCTGCGCGTCGCGGTGAAGCGCTTGCCGACGGAGATGGCCGACCTGGCCGCGCACCACTTCGGCTGGAGCACCGGCGGCGACGGTGGCAAGGCGGTCCGGGCGACCTTGGCGCTGCTGTCCGCGGAAGCGGTCGGCGCGCGGCCGGCCGACGCGCTGGACGCGGCCGTCGCCGTCGAGCTCGTGCACAACTTTTCCCTGCTGCACGACGACATCATGGACGGCGACCGGACGCGGCGGCACCGGCCCACCGCCTGGGTGGCCTTCGGGGTCCCGGCGGCGATCCTCGCCGGGGACGCCCTGCTGGCGCTGGCCGGGCAGGTGCTCGCCGAAAGCGACGGCCCGCTGGCCGGGCCCGGGCCCGGGTGGCTGGCCGAAGCGCTGCTCGCCCTCGTCGAGGGCCAGAACGCGGACCTGAACCTGGCTGGGCGCGAACGGGTGGAGCTGGCCGAGTGCGTCGAGATGGCCGCGGGCAAGACGGCGGCGCTGCTGGCCGCCTCCTGCGCGCTCGGCGCCTGCGCGGGCGGTGCCGGCACCGCCCGCATCGCCGCGTTGAAGGAGTTCGGCAGTCACCTGGGGCTCGCCTTCCAGCTGGTCGACGACCTGCTCGGGATCTGGGGCGACCCGGCGGTCACCGGGAAGCCGGTCCGCGCCGACCTCGCGGCCCGCAAGAAGTCCCTGCCGGTGGTGGCCGCGTTGAACGCCGACGGGCCGGCCGCGCGCGAGCTGGCCGAGCGCTACGCCTCCCCGGAGCCGTTCGGCGAAGCGGAGGAAATCGCGGTGGCCGCGCTCATCGAGCGAGCGGGTGGCCGGGCGTGGGCCCGCGCCGAGTCCCGGCGCCGGCTCGCGGCCGCACAGGCGGCGCTGGCCGAGGCCCGCCCGGTCCCCCACGCCGCCGACCGGCTGACCCGCATCGCGCGGCTCGTCGTCGAGCGGGACCGCTGAGACCGTGGGAGGAGACAGCATGCCCCCGGTCCACGAACTGCTCGCCGGCCTGCTCGCCGAGCCGGCGGGCCAGGTCTCGCCCTCGGTGTACGCGACCGGGCGGCTGGTGACCTCGGCTCCCTGGCTCACCGGCCACCACGACCGTCTGGAGTTCCTGGCCGCCACCCGGCGTCCCGACGGCACCTGGGGCGAGGTCGGCGGCTACCGGCTGGTCCCCACGCTCAGCGCCACCGAGGCGCTGCTGAGCGCGCTGCGCCGGGACCGGCTCGACCCGGCGCCGCGCGCGCGGCTGCTCAGCGCCGCCGAAGCCGGCCTGGCGGCCCTGGTCCGGCTGCTGGGCACCGGCGAGTCCGTCGCCTTGCCCGACACCGTCGCCGTCGAGCTGCTCGTGCCTGACCTGATCGAGCAGGTGAACGCGCACGGGTTCGCCCGGTTGCCCGTCCCGCGCAACGTCGACGCCGCCAAGCCGGCGCAGATCCGGGCCGCCGTGGCCGCCGGGATGCCGATCCCGGTGAAGCTCGCGCACTCGCTGGAGCTGGCCGGGTCCGCCGCCGCGGGCGCGGCCTCGGTGACCGCGTACGCCGGATCGGTCGGCTGCTCACCGCCGTCCACGGCCGGGTGGCTGGCCGACGCCGGCTTCCGCGGCGGGCAGCCGGAAAGCGTCCGGTTCCTGGAGGGTCTGGTCGCGCGGCACCGCGGGCCGGTGCCCACGGTGGTGCCCATCACCGAGTTCGAACGGGCGTGGGTCGTCGCCGACGTCCTGCGCGGGTTCCCCGGGGCCCGGGTGCCCGCGGAGCTGGTGCGCGCCCTGGGCGCCGCAGTGGCCGCCGGGCCGACCGGGGGCGGCCCGGGGCTGCCGCCCGACGCGGACACGACCAGCGCCACGTTCTTCGCGCTGTCCCGGCTGGGCAGGCACCGCGCTCCCGAGTGCCTCTTCGAGTTCGAACTGGACGACCACTTCTGCTGCTGGCACGGCGAACGGACGGCGTCGCCGACCGCCAACGCCCACGTCCTGGAGGCCTTCGACGCGCACTTGGCGCACCGCCCGGCCGACGCCGCCCGGTACAGCGCGGCGGTCGCGAAGATCGTCCGGTTCCTCGGCGAGACGCAGGAAGCGGACGGCAGCTGGGCCGACAAGTGGCACGCCTCCCCGTACTACGCGACCGCCTGCTGCGTGCAGGGCCTGACCGTGCCGGCGGCGGCCGGCCCCGGCGCGGCCGCGGCGCTCCGGCACGCGGTGGCCTGGGTGCTCGCCACCCAGCGTCCGGACGGCGCCTGGGGCCGGTGGGCCGCCACCGCCGAGGAGACCGCGTACGCGCTGCGCGTCCTGCTCGCCGCCGAGTCCCCCGAAGCCGGCCGGGCGATCGCGGCGGGCGAGGCCTGGCTGCGCGGCCTGGGCGGCCGGTACGACCTGGTCCCCCTGTGGCACGACAAGGACCTCTACACCCCGGCCGCGGTGGTCCGGGCGGCGATCCTCGCCACCGGCAACCAGCTGCGGTACCGCTCGGCGGTCCGCGGGATCGCGAGCTGAGGCCGGCCATGACCACGGAAGACCTCACCACCGCCACCGCGCTGGACAAGAGCTACGTCGACGACCTGTTCGGCGTGTCCGCGCAGCTGCGGGAAGCCGGTCCGGTGCACCGGGTCGTCACCCCGGAGGGGGAACCCGCCTGGCTCGTCACGCGGTACGCCGACGTCCGGGCGGCGCTCACCGACCCCGCCCTGTCCCTGGACAACGCGAACGCCCGGGCGGGTTACCGCGGCTCGGCGCTGCCCCCGGCGCTGGCGCGGCACCTGCTCAACACCGACCCGCCCGACCACGCGCGGCTGCGCCGGCTCGTGGGCCAGGCCTTCACCGCGCGCCGGGTCGACGGTCTGGCCGCCGGGATCCGCACCGCCGCCGACGCGCTGCTCGACGGGCTCGCCGGGCAGCCGGGCGCGGACCTGGTGAGCACCTACGCCGCGCCGCTGCCGATGACCGTCATCTGCGACCTGCTCGGAGTTCCCACGGCGGACCAGGGCCGGTTCCGCGAGTGGACGCACATCCTGGTCGACTCGGCGCCGGACCGCGGACGGCGGCTGCGGGCCGCGGTGGCGGGCATCGACGGCTACACCCGCGACCTGATCCGGCGCAAGCGCGCGGACCCCGGCGACGACCTGCTCTCGGCCCTCGTCGAGGCCCGCGACGTCGGCGACCGGCTGTCCGAGGACGAGCTGACGTCGTTCACGTTCGTCCTGTTCGCCGCCGGCTACGAGACGTCGATGGGGCTGATCTCCGTCGGCCTGCTCGAACTGCTGCGCCGGCCGGCGCTGTGCGCGGCCGTCCGCGCGGACCCGGCCCGGCTGCCCGGGCTCGTGGAGGAGCTGCTGCGGTTCTGCGTCCCCGCCGCGCTGGCCACCCGGCGGTTCGCGCTCGGCCCGGTCGAGATCGGCGGTGTCCGGATCCCGCCCGGTGACCTGGTGCTGCTGTCGCTGGCTTCGGCCAACCGGGACCCGGAGCAGTTCGACCACGCCGATGAGCTCCGGCCGTCCCGCGGGCCCGGGCACCTCGCCTTCGGCCACGGGATCCACCACTGCCTCGGCGCGCCGCTGGCCCGGCTCGAGGCCCGCATCGCCCTCGACCGGCTGCTGGCCCGCTTCCCCGGCCTCGCCCCGGCCGACCCGGCCGCGCCGCCGCGGTGGCGGCCCTCCACCCGCACGCACGGGCTGCTGGAGCTGCCCGTCACCTTCGGAAAGGACTCCGGATCGTGAGCGAAGAAGCCCGCGGCGACGTCGCGGAACAGACCCGGGCGCTGGCCGGGCGCTACGAACGCAACGCGGCCCTGCTGGGCGCCGGCGACGTCGTGGTCGCCACGGTGCCCGGCTCGGGCTCGTCCCTCTTCGGCACGCTGATCCTGGAGCTCGGCTTCCAGCACCTGGACCAGTACTTCAACATCCTGCACGAGGACGGTTCGATCGACACGGACCCGGCCTTCGCGGCGATCCGGACCCGCATGTCGGGGTACGCCGCGCTCGACGACGGCACGAGGTCCACGCCGGACGACGGCCGCGCCCGGTTCTACCGCTGCCAGGTCCCGCCGGCCGGCTTCGACCTCGGCGCCCTGCACGGCGCGGTCGTGCTGGTGCGCGACCCGCGCGACGCCGTGCATTCGCTCTACCAGTTCCTCGGCAAGTACGCCGCCCGTCAGGGGCTCGCCGAACCGGGCACCTTCCGGGACTTCCTGGCGAGCACCGGGTTCAACGGCTCGCCGCCGGTCCGCGCGTGGACCGACGTCTACGCCGGCTGGCTCGCCGCGCGGCCGGAGCTCAAGCGGTTCGCCGTCGTGCACTTCGCCGATCTCAAGCAGCGGCCGGTCGAAGCCGTCACCGAGTTGCTCGCCACGCTCGAGCTGGACGTGGCGCCCGAGGTCGTCGCGCGGGCGGTGGAGCGCTCGTCGTTCGAGGCCATGCGCAAGCACGAGGACAAGGCCGTCGCCACGCTGTCCGAAAAGGACGCTCCGGACCTGCGCATGATGCGGCGCGGCAAGGTCGACGAGTGGCAGGAGTGGTTCACGCCGGAAATGGCACCGTATTTCGCCGATCCCGGGCTGCGGGCCGTCGCCGCCGAGCTCGGGTACCGCTGGGAAGGAACCGATCGATGACTCAGGTCGAGTACGAATACGCCGACTTCACCGCCTACGCCTCGACGTACGAACAGCGCCCGGACTACGCGCCGCGCGCGATCGAGGCCGCTCTCCGCGTCACCGGCGTCCGTCCGGGCGACCCGGCCTGCGACGTCGGCTCGGGTTCGGCGCACCTGGCGATTCCCCTGCTGGAGCACGGACTCCGCGTCGACGCCGTCGAGCCGACGGCCGCCATGCGGGAGATCGGGCAGCGCCGTACCGCGGGCTACCCCACCGTCTCCTGGTCCGAGGGTGTCGGCGAACGCACCGGGCGCCCGGACCACGCCTACGAGCTGGTGACCTTCGGCAGCTCGTTCGACCGGACCGACCAGCCGGCCGCGCTGCGGGAGACCGCGCGGCTGCTGCGTCCCGGCGGGCACTTCCTCTGCTGCTGGAACCACCGCGACTTCGACGACCCGCTGCAGGCGGCGATCCAGGACCTGATCGCGAGCAAGGTGCCGGGCTTCCGCTACGGCCTGCGCCGCGACGACCCGACCCGGGTGATCGTGGACAGCGGGCTGTTCACCGAGCCGGTGCACATCGCGAGCACGGTCGTGCACGAGCTCGACAGCGCGGCCTGGTGCGCGGCCTGGAGCTCGCACATGACGCTCGGCGACCAGGCGGGCGAGCAGTTCGAGGAGGTCCTCGACGGCATCTCCGCGCTGGTCCGCGAGCGCGCGGGCGACCGGATCCGCGTCCCGTACACGACCCGGATGTGGGTCGCGAAGCTGCGGGAGGACGCCGGGGATGCGCGGTGACCCGATCCCCCTCGGCACCAAGGCCCGCACGCTGGCCCGGCTGACCGGCCGGATCCGGACGGCCGGGATCCTCCCGCTCGACTTCGTCGACCACGCCACCTGGCAGGCGTCCCGCCGGGACGCCCTGCGCCGGCTGTACGCGCACCCGTGGGCCGACGGCGCGCTGATCGTGCGCAGCAGCGCGCTGGGCGAAGACTCCGCGACGGCGTCCGGGGCCGGCCAGTACCTGACGCTCACCCGGGTGCACGGCGCGCACGAGCTGGAAGTCGCGGTGGAGAAGGTGTTCGCCTCCTACGGCGACCCGCGCCCGGGCGACGAGGTGCTGATCCAGCCCGAGCTGCTCGACGTCGTCCGGTCCGGGGTCGCGTGCACGCACGAAACGACCAGCGGCGCGCCCTACACCGTGATCAGCTGGAGCGAGGAAGCCGACACCGACGTCGTGACCGGCGGGCGCGAAGGCGACGTGCGAACGTGGTACGGCGCGGCGTACTCGGGCGCGACCGGCCCCGGCCCGGTGCCGGAAGTGCTGGCACTGCTGGCGGAACTGCGCGGGCTCACCGGGCACCGGCGGCTGGACGTCGAGTTCGCCGTCGCCACCGGCGGCCGCCTGGTCCTGCTCCAGGTGCGCCCGCTGGCCTGCGTGTCCGACGCGGTTCCGGAGCCGGCGCACGACGCCCTGCTGCACCGGGTCGAGCGCGCGGTCGAGGCGGTGACCGCCGCCCCCGGCGCCGGTCTGGGCGAGCGGACCGCGTACGGGATCATGCCGGACTGGAACCCGGCCGAGATGATCGGCCTGCGGCCCCGGCCGCTGGCGCTTTCGCTCTACCGCCGGTTGATCACCGACCAGGTCTGGGCGCGGGCCCGGCACCGCTACGGCTACCGCGACCTGCGCGGCACCCCGCTCCTGGCGAGTTTCTGCGGCCTGCCCTACATCGACGTCCGGGCGAGCGTCTCGTCCCTGATCCCGCGCGGGGTGCCGGACGGGCTCGCCACCCGGCTCACCGAAGCGTGGGTGGCGCGGCTGCTGGAGCGGCCGGAGCTGCACGACAAGCTCGAATCGCGGATCGTGGTCTCGTCACTGGGATTGCGCGCGCCCGGACGGTTGGCCGGGTTGCGCGGCTTCGCACCCGAAGAGGTCCGCCTCCTGGAAACCGTGCTGCGGCGGCACACCGACGAGCTGCTCAAAAGTCCCTTGTGGACAGACGAGCTGCGCCGGGTCGCCGGTCTGCGTTCCGGCGGGCCGGCCGGGCTGCTCGCCCGCCTCGGCCACTGCGCGGAGCACGGCACCCTGCCGTTCGCCGGGCTGGCCAGGGCGGCGTTCATCGGCAACGAGCTGCTCGACGACCTCGTGGCCGAAGGCGTGTTCACCGAGGACGAAAAGGCGCGGTTCATCGGCGGCCTCGGCCTGGTGACCGGCAAGCTGAACCGGGACTTCGCGACCCTCGCCCCCACGGACTTCCTCGCCCGCTACGGACACCTGCGCCCGGGCACCTACGACATCCGTTCGCTTCGCTACGACGAGGATCCGGCGCACTACTTCGACTGGTCGGCGCGCCGGGCCGAGGAGCCGCCCGCGACGTTCACCCCGAGCCGGGCCCAGCTCGGCCGGATCGGCGCGCTGCTCGACCGGGCCGGTCTGACCGCGGGGCCGCGGCGGCTGCTGGAGTTCGTCGGCAGCGGCATCCGCGGCCGGGAGCTGGCCAAGTTCGAGTTCAGTCGCGTGCTGTCGGACGTGCTGGTCGACCTGCGCCGGCTGGGCGAGCGGCACGGCTTTTCCGCCGACGACCTGTCTTTCGCGGAGATCGGGGTACTCGGCGAGCTGACCGGGGACGCCGGGCGCGACCGCGCGGCACTGGCGGCCGCGATCGAGCAGGGCCGGCTGCGGTACGAGGTGACCCGCCGCGTAACGCTGCCCCCGCTCCTCGGCGGCCCGGCCGACGTCCGCAGCTTCACGCTTTCGTCGGCGCAGCCGAGCTACGTGACGCAGGCCCGGGTGCGGGCGAAGGTCGCCGACGTCGACGCGGGTGACCGGCCGGACGGCGCGATCGCCCTCGTCAGCAGCGCCGACCCCGGCTACGACTGGCTGTTCGCGCGCGGGATCGCCGGCCTCGTCACGGCCTACGGCGGGGTCAACTCACACATGGCGATCCGGGCGATCGAGCTCGGCGTCCCCGCCGTGATCGGAGTCGGCGAGCAGTTGTTCCGGCGGTGGTCGGCCGCGACCGCGCTCGACCTCGACGCCGCGAACCGGCACGTGGCGGTGATCCCGTGACGGCCGCGGTCCCCGTCGGGATCAGCCAGCGCAGCCTGCCCCCGACGGAGTTCGGGGAACGCCGCTTCGGGCTGGACCGCAGGTGGTTCCCGTTCCTCGAGGTGTGCGGCCTGGTCGGAGTCCCGCTGCCGAACCTCGCCGGAGTCGCCGTCCGCACCGCCGAAGCACTGGGCCTGCGCGGCCTCGTGCTGACCGGCGGCGACGACCTCGGACGCCACGGCGGTCCGACCCCCGACCGCGACGAGACCGAGCGGGCCCTGCTGGGCTGGGCGAGCGCCGCGAGGCTGCCGGTCCTCGGGGTCTGCCGGGGTGCGCAGCTCCTGCTGGACGCGCACGGCGCGGAGCTGGTGGCGGTCGACGGCCACGTCGCCGTGCGGCACGTGCTGTCCGACGGCCGGCCGGTCAACAGCTACCACCGGCGCGCGGCCTTGTCCGTGTCTCCGCCGCTGCGGGTCACCGCGACCTGCGGGCCGGTCGTCGAAGCGTTCGAGCACGAGCGGGCGGCGATCACCGGCATCATGTGGCACCCGGAACGCGAAGAGCCGCCCTCGCCCGAGGACGTGCGGCTGGTGCGGCGGCTGTTCGGGAGCACGCCGTGCGCGCGGTGATCCTGGCCGCCGGACGCGGCAAGCGGCTGGGCACCGCCACCGACGACCGGCCCAAGTGCCTGGTCGAGCTCGCCGGCCGCAGCTTGCTCGACCGGCAGCTCGCCGCCCTGCGCGCCGGCGGCGCACCGGACGTCGCGGTCGTCGCGGGCTGGCACGCCGAGCGGTTCGACGCCCACCCGCTGACGGTGTTCCGCAACGACCGCTGGGCGGAGACGACGCAGGTGGAGTCCTTGCTGGCCGCGGATCCGTGGCTGCGCGCGGGCCCGGTCGTCGTGAGCTACGGCGACATCGTGTACTCGGCGGAGACGGTCCACGCGCTGATCGCCTGCCCGCACGAGCTCGCGATCGCCTACGACCCCGGCTGGCGGGCGGTGTGGGAGCGCCGGTTCGCCGAGCCGCTCGACGACGCCGAGACGTTCCGGCTCGGCGAGGCGGGCCTGCTGACCGAGATCGGCGGCCGCCCGGAGTCCGTGACCGAGGTCGAAGGCCAGTACGTCGGGCTGCTCAAGTTCACCCCACCGGCTTGGGCCCTGGTCCGCGAGGTCGTCCGCACCGAGGTCGCGGTGCACGGCGCCGACCTCACCGGCTTGCTGCGGTTCCTGCTGCGCGAGCGCGCCACGGCGATCGGAACGACCCCGGTGCGCGGACCGTGGTGGGAGTTCGACCAGCCGGCCGACATCGCGGCCGGGCTCGGGGTGCTCGCCGAGCTGGACCGCCGGGAGCGGACGTGAGCGGCCCCGGTGTCGTCTGGCTGACCGGGCTGTCCGGGGCGGGCAAGAGCACCGTCGCGGAGCTGCTCGACGCGCGGCTGCGGGACGACGGGATCATCCCGGTGCGGCTCGACGGCGACGAGATCCGGGCGATGCTGCCGTTCCGGCCCGGATACACCCGGGCGGACCGGCTGCGCCTGGCCCGGTTCTACGCCCAGTTGGCCGCCGGCTTCGCCGCGCGGGGGCACTTGGTGATCTGTGCGACGATTTCGCTGTTCCACGAGGTCCACGCGTGGAACCGGGCCCACGTGCCCGGCTACCTCGAGGTGTGGCTGCGGGTGCCCGTGCCCGAGCTGCGCACGCGAGCCGGGCGCGCGGCGCTCTACCGCAGCGCCGACGAGGTCGTCGGCGCCGGGATCGAGCCCGAGCTGCCGCGGTGGCCGGACCTCGTGATCGACAACCGCCCGCCGGTGACCGCCGAGCAGGCCGCCGAACTGGTCCACACCGCCTGGCGGCGGCGGATCGGGAGGGAAGCCGCATGACGATCGACCTGCACGCGCACAGCACCGCCTCGGACGGGACGACCTCGCCCGCGGAGATCCCGCTGCTGGCGGCGAAAGCCGGTCTCGAGGTGGTCGCCCTCACCGACCACGACACCTTCGCCGGACTGGCCGAGGCCGGCCGCGCCGCCGCGGAGGCCGGGATCGAGCTGGTGCCCGGCGTCGAGATCTCCTGCCGGCTCGACGACGCCGAGGTCCACCTGCTCGGCTACTTCCCCGACCCCGGCTCGGCGCCCCTCGCCGCTGAGCTGGAGCTGATCCGCACCGACCGCGCCCGCCGCGCGGTCCGAATGGTCGAACGCTGCCGGGAGCTGGGCGCGCCGATCACCCTCGACCAGGTCCAGGCGATCGCGGCGGGCGCGCCGCTCGGCCGTCCGCACGTCGCGGCGGCCCTCGTCGCGGCGGGCGTGGTCGCCGACACGCGCGGGGCCTTCACCGACGACTGGCTCGGCGACGGCGGCCGCGCCGACGTCCCGAAGCACGTACTGTCCACTGTGGACGCGATCGCGCTGGTCCGCGCGGCCGGGGGCGCGACGGTGCTGGCCCACCCGCGGTCATCGAAGCGCCGCGCCGAGGTGTCCGACACGCAGCTGGCCGAGCTGGCCCGGGCGGGTCTCACCGGGATCGAAGCCGAGCACCCGGAACAGCCGCCCGAGATCGCGCGGCGGCTCCGGGAGGTCGCCGCCGGGATCGGCCTGCTCACCACCGGCTCCAGCGACTTCCACGGCGACCGCAAACCGGTCCGTCTCGGCGAGTTCACCACCCCCGCGGACGTGCTGGCCGCCCTGCGCGAGGCCGCGCGATGACGGCGGCCGCGATCGACCTCTCCGGGGCACCGTCACCGGAGGTCTACGTCGGGCTGGCCGCGCGGTTCCTGCGGACGCACGGCGAACTGCGGAAGTGGGCCGCGGGCTACGGAGACCTGCTGCCCGGCTCGTTGCTCGAACCGCTCTGCCTGATGCACGTCTTCCACGCGCCCTGGCAAAGCGCCGATGACCTGCGGCTGCACAACCGCATGGCGGCTTGGCTGTTCGCGCTCGACAACCACGCGGAGGGCGCGGCGACGCAGGCCGCCCTCGACGAGCTCGTCGAGCGCTGCCGGCGCGTGCTCGACGGTCGCGAGCCCGAAGACGCCTTCGGCCGCTGCCTGCGGGACATCCGGGCCGAGCTGCGCGCGTCACCGCTGTGGCCGCGGCTGGGTTCACGCTGGCGGGACCTCCTGCTGGAGACGCTGGCGGCCATGCGCGCCGAACGGCTCCTCCGGCAGCGGGTGGACGACGGCGGCCCGGCCCCCACGATCGCGGAGTACATCGCGAACTGTGACAACGCCGAAGTCAGGATCGCCTACTTCACGTACTGGCTGTCGATGGGCGGCACCGCCCTGCTCGACCACGCGGACGTCCTCATGCCCGCGCTGTGGGAGGCCCAGGTGGCGACGCGGTGGGCGAACGACTTCCGCAGCGCCCAGCGCGAGACTTCGGAGCCGACCGCGCTCGACTTCCGGCTGCTGGGGATCACGCCGGACGAGGCGCTCGGGCTGGCGCACACGGCGGCCGGCCGGTGTCAGCGGCTCCTCGCTCCGCTGGTCGCGGCTTCGGTGCCGGAGGCACTGGTGCTCGACCGGATGGCCCGCGCCGTGGTCGGCTTCTACGGCGTCAGTGACTACCGCCCCGAGGGCCGGGAGTGACCCCACCTTGACCGTTTCGTAGCCGCCTACCTCTCCACGTGGGGGTATCGGGGAGCCCGGCCCCACCGCAGGATGACCGCCACCGACAGTGACTCACGTCACACGAGTGGAGGAGGCACCTTGCGGCCAGGAGTGAGTTCGTGCTGACCGTGCGTGGCCTGCGGGTGCGTTACGGCCGGTCGACACCCGCCCTGCACGGTGTCGACCTCGACGTCTCCGCCGACGGCGTCCTCGCCGTGCTCGGCAGCAACGGCGCCGGGAAGTCGACCCTGCTGCGAGCCGTGTCGGGCACGCTCCGGATGCACCGGGGTGCCGTCGACGCCGGCGAGATCCGCTACGACGGCCACGCGCTCGGCAAGCTCGACCCGGCCCGGATCGTCCGGCTCGGCGTCGTCGGCGTGCCCGAGGGACGGCAGGTCTTCGCGCGGATGACCGTCGAGGAGAACCTGCGGGCCGGCGGCATCGGCGCCCGCACCGCCGCCGAACGGACCGAAGCCCGCGAGCGCGTCGACACGCTGTTCCCCGTGCTCACCGAGCGTGCCAAGCAGCGCGCCGGCCTGCTGTCCGGCGGCGAGCAGCAGATGCTCGCGATCGGCCGGGCGCTGATGTCCGCGCCGAAGCTGCTGCTGCTCGACGAGCCGTCGCTGGGCCTGGCGCCGAAGATCGTCGAGCAGATCGGCCGGACCATCCGCGAGATCCACGAGCAGGGCACCGCCGTGGTGCTGGTCGAGCAGAACGCGGTGATGGCGCTGAACGTCGCCGACCACGCGGTGGTGCTGGAGGTCGGCCGGGTGGCACTGGCCGGGACGGCCGCCGAGCTGTCCGCCAGCCAGGACGTCCGGCGGCTCTACCTCGGCGGGCACGCCGAGTCGCAGGAGACCGCCGACGCCGAAGCCGAGCGGGCGCGCGAGCAGCTGGCCGGCCGGACGCTGTCGAGGTGGGCCGGATGACGCCGCCGGAACTACGCGTCGAGGACGTTTCCCTGCAATTCGGCGGGATCCGCGCCCTCGACGAGGTGAGCTTCACCGTCGAGCCCGGGTCGCTGCACGCACTGATCGGGCCCAACGGCGCCGGGAAGTCCAGCTGCTTCAACGTGATCAGCGGCCTCTACCGGGCGAACGCGGGCCGCGTGCGGCTCGGGGACACCGACCTCACCGGGCTCGCGCCGCACAAGCTCGCCCGGCTCGGCGTCGGGCGGTCGTTCCAGAACGCCGCGCTGTCGGCCGGCTCGACCGTGCTCGACAACGTCATGCTCGGCCGGCACGCGCTCACCCGCGGCGGCTTCCTCGAGGTCGGGCTGCGGCTGCCGTGGACGGTCCGCGCCGAACGCCGGCACGCCGAACGGGCCCGCGAGATCTGCGCGTTCCTCGGCCTCGGCGCGGTCGTCGACGCACCGGTCGGCGCGCTGCCGTACGGCGTCGTCAAGCGCGTCGACCTGGCCCGCGCGCTCGCCGTCGAACCGGTGCTGCTCCTGCTCGACGAGCCCGCGGCCGGGATGAACGCGGCCGAGACCGCCGAGCTGGCCGGCACGATCAGCGGAATCCGCGCCGAGCTCGGCATCTCGATCCTGCTCGTGGAACACGACATGGGCCTGGTGATGGGCATCGCCGACCGCGTCACGGTGCTCGACTTCGGCCGCCGCATCGCCGACGGCACCCCGGCGCAGGTGCAGGCCGACCCGGACGTCATCAAGGCCTACCTGGGCACGGAGGCGGCGTGAACACTTTCCTGCAGCTCACGGTCAACGGCCTCGGCAAGGGCGCGGTGTTCGCCCTGCTCGCACTGGGTTTCGTGATCATCTTCAAGGCCACCGAAGTGGTCAACTTCGCACACGGCTCACTCGTGCTCTTCGGCGGCTACCTCGTCGTCGTGACGCGGGACGCGCTGGGCTGGGTGGGCGCGTCCCTGGTCGGCATCGTCTCGGCCGGGGTGCTCGGCCTGGTCGTCGAGCGGCTGCTGCTCTCGCGCTCCCGGCACGCCGACGCGAACAGCCTGGCGCTGCTCACCATCGGCGTCGACGTGATCGTCACCGAGGAGATCGTGCGCCGCCTCGGCGTCACGCTGCCGTTCCTCGGCGACGCCTGGGACGCGAAGCCGTTCCGGCTCGGCGGGATCACGCTGTTCCGCACGCACCTGGTCGCGCTCGTCGTCGCCGCGGTGCTCATCACGGCGTTCTGGCTGGCCTTCAAGTACTCGAACTGGGGCGTGGCCATGCGCGCGCAGGCGGAGAACCGCGAGGCCGCCGCGCTGATGGGCATCCGCAGTTCCCGCGTCACCGCGACCGCGTGGCTGGTCGCCGGGCTGCTGGCCGGGGTCGCCGTGCTGTTCATCGCGACGCAGGACTTCTCCGGCGCCGGCCTTTCGCGCGGGACGCACTCGATCGCGCTGGCCGCGTTCCCGGCGGCGATCCTCGGTGGCCTCGACTCGACGGCGGGCGCGGTGGTCGGCGGCCTGGTCGTCGGGATCGTGGAAGCGCTGTCCGCGCAGTACGTGTCGTTCGACTTCTCGAAGAGCGCGGTGTTCCTGGTGATGCTGGTGGTCCTGGTGGTGCGGCCCTCGGGGTTGTTCGGCACGAGGGAGCGAACGCGTGTCTGACAGTGCCGTGTCCGAAGTGGACACCCCACCGACCGTTGCCGCGACCCCACCGCCGCGCCGCGACTGGGGCAAGCTCGTGCGCACCGCGGCCTGGCTCGCCCTGCTGATCGTGTTGCTCGCCCTGCCGCTCTACCTCGACGCCGCCTGGCTGAAGGCCGGGCAGTACATGATGATCGGCGGGGTCGGCGCGATCGGGCTGACGCTGGTGGTCGGGCAGGCCGGGCAGCTCTCCCTGGCCCACGCGTTCTTCCTGCTCGCGGGGGCCACGGCCTACACCGTGCTGTCCGGGCCGACCGGCGACGACCGCGTGGTCGGCTTCGGCCTCGATCCCGGCCTGTCGCTGGTCGGCGCGGTCGTCGTCGCGGCCCTGCTGGGCCTGGCCTTCGCACCCGTCGCCGGCCGGCTGCGCGGGATCTACCTCGGCGTCGCCTCGCTGGCCCTGGTGTTTCTCGGGCTCTACTTCGGACAGTCCGCCGAAGAGCTGACCGGCGGGACGTCGACCGGGCGCGCGCCGACGCCGTTCTCGCTGTTCGGCTTCCCGTTCACCAACGACGGCCCCGAAATCACGCTGCTCGGCGTGCCCATCCGGCAGGCCGAACGGACGTGGTACCTGTTCCTGCTGCTGACCGTGCTGGCGTTCGTGATCGCGCGCGGTGCCGTCCGCGGCCGCGTCGGGCGCTCGTGGCGGGCGGTGCGCGACAACGAGGCCGCGGCCGCCGTGATGGGCGTGAGCGTGCTGCGCGCGAAGGCGGGTGCCTTCGCCGTTTCGTCGGCCTACGGCGGCCTCGCCGGCGCGATGACCGTGCTGTGGTTCGACATCCTCAAGCCGGACGAGAGCGAATACGGCACGTACGGCATCAACGTGTCCATCGCCTACCTCGCGATGGTCATCATCGGCGGCCTCGGCTCGGTGTCCGGCGCGCTGGTCGGCGCGCTGATCGTCAACGGGCTGCCGCAGGTGCTCGCCCTGTATTCGGCCGATCTCGGCTGGTTCGCCGGCACCGGCGACGGCGCGCTGACCCCGATCCTGGTCAGCTCGTTCGTCTACGGCGCCGCGATCATCCTCGTCGTGCTGTTCGAGCCGGGCGGGCTCGCCGCGATCGGCCGCCGGCTCACCCGTTCCCGCCGTCAACCCCCGGAGGAACCATGAAACGCACACACCTGGCGGCGGCGCTGGCGGCCGTCCTCGCCCTCTCCGCGTGCAGCACGAAAGCGGGCGACTCGGGCTCGTCGGGCTCGGACAGCTCCGGCGTCAAGACCGGCAAGGGGGTCACGGCGGGCGAGGTGACGCTCGGCGTGATGACCGACAAGTCCGGCGTCTTCAAGAACCTCGGCCTCGGCGTCACGCAGGGCAACGAGCTGTGGGCCAAGGACTTCAACGCCGCCGGCGGCGTCTGCGGCCGCCAGGTCAAGCTCGAAGAGGTCGACCACGGCTACAAGGCCGACACGGCGAAGACGCTGTACCCGCAGATCGAGCCGAAGGTGCTCGGGTTCGTGCAGCTGCTCGGCTCGCCGGTGGTGGCCGCGCTGAAGCAGAACCTGGCGTCCGACAAGGCGGTCGCCGCGCCCGCGTCGTGGTCGTCGGAGCTGCTCGACAACCCGTACGTGATGATCGTCGGCACCACCTACGACCTGGAGATCATCGACGGCCTCTCGTACCTGCAGGAGCAGGGGCTGCTGAAGGACGGCGACACGATCGGGCACGTGTACATCGACGGCGAGTACGGCAAGAACGGCCTGCGCGGCTCGCAGTTCTACGCGAAGAAGCACAACCTGACGGTCAAGGAAGTGAAGATCACCTCGACCGACAGCGACCTCACGAACGTCGTCACCGGGCTCAAGGGCGCCGGGGTCAAGCTGATCGCGCTGACCACCACGCCCGCCCAGACCGGGTCGGCGGTCGCGGCGAACAAGGCGCTCGGGCTGAACGTGCCGGTGCTGGGCAACAACCCGACGTTCGACCCGGTGCTGCTGAAGAGCCCGGCCGCGGGCGCGCTGGACAAGCTCACGATCGTCGCGAGCAGCGTGCCGTTCTCGGCCGACCTGCCGAAGGCCAAGGACGTCGCGGCGAAGTTCAAGGCCGCGTACAAGGAAACCCCGAACGGCGGTGTCCCCTACGGCTACGCGGTGGGCGAGGTCTGGGGCGCGGTGCTGAAGAAGGCGTGCGACAACAAGGACCTCACGCGCGACGGCATCTCGGCGGCGTTGAAGCAGACGACGTCGGCGAACACGGACAACCTGGTCGCGGCGCTCGACTTCTCGAAGCCGGGAACGCCGGCGACGCGCCAGGTGTACGCGGCCACCCCGGACGCCTCGGCCGAGGGCGGCGTCAAGTACGTCAAGCCGCTGTTCGAGGCACCGGAGGCCAAGGAGTACGTGGCTCCGCACCAGAAGTGAGCCGGCGCTCGGCCAGCGCGGCCGCCTCGTGCAGCGGGGTGGTCGCGTTGGCCTTCGCCGCGCTCAGGAGGTCCGTGACCGTCTGCCCGATCGTCTCGACGCGGGCGAGCGCGGCCTCATGGTCCAAGCCCTCGGCTTCGCGCGAAAGGGTGTACAGGATCCCGCCCGCGCTCGCCACGTAGTCCGGGACCCACAGGATGCCGCGCGCCGCGAGTTCGTCCGCGACGGCGTCGTCGGTGAGCTGGTTGTTCGCCGGGCCGACGACCAGCGGTGTGTCGAGCCGGGCCACCGTCTCGGGACTGAGCACGCCGCCGACGGCGGCCGGGATCACGACGTCCGCCGTCAGCGTGAGCGCTTTCTCCGGTTCGGCCCAGGTCAAGCCGCTCTTTTCGGCCTCGGCGCGCTTGGCCGGGTCGACGTCGGAGACGACGACGTCCGCGCCGGCCGCCTGGAGGCTCGCCGCGAGGTGGGCGCCGACCGAGCCGTAACCGCTGATCACCACCCGTCGCCCGGTCAGGTCCGCTCCGCCGGTCGCTGCCCGGAGCGCGGCGAGCACGCCGACCGCCGTCGGGCCGCTGGAGGAACCGGTTCCGCCCGCGGCCTCGGGCGTGCAGAACGCGAACGCCGACACCTCGCGCAGCACCAGCATGTCGGCCGGGCCGGTGCCCACGTCCGGGCCGGCCAGGTAGGTGCCGCCGAAGTCGGCGACGAGGTCGGCGTGGTCGAGCAGGACGTCCCGGCGCTCGGCCGGGGACAGGACGCGCCCGGGCTCCGCCGCGATGACGCTCTTGCCGCCGCCGAACGCGAGCCCCGCGACGGCGCACTTGGCCGTCATCGCTTCCGACAGGCGGAGTACGTCGCCGACGGCGTCTTCGAGCGTGGCGTACGGCTTGAAGCGGCAGCCGCCGACGGCGGGACCGAGCGCGGTCGAATGGATCGCGACCAGGGTGGTGATGCCGGATCGACGGCCCCGGCGGGCCACGAGCTGCTCATGTGCGGTCATGCCGACCGAAGTTAGAGTGATCGGCGGCGGTGGCGAGCCATCGTCGAACGAAATTCGGCGGCGATACGGAGGACGCGGTGCTGGACGAACTTGATTCGGCGATCGTGCGGCACCTGCAGGAGGACGCGCGGCAGACCAACCGCGACATCGCCCGGAAGGTCGGCATCGCGCCCTCGACGTGCCTCGAACGCATCCGGCTGCTGCGCGAACGCGGCGTGATCCGCGGCTACCACGCCGACATCGACCTGCCGAGCCTCAACCGCGGCGTCCGGGCGCTCATCGCGGCGCAGGTGCGGCCGTTGAGCCGGGCGGTCATCGACTCCTTCCAGCGCTCGATCGCCGAACTGCCGGAGGTGCTCTCGGTGTACGTGACCGCGGGGAGTGACGATTTCCTGATCGAGGTCACGACGCCGGACATCGACGCGCTCCACGCGTTCCTCGCCGACCGGCTGGCGTTGCGCCGGGAGATCGTCGGCTTCCGCACGTCGATCGTTTTCCGGCACCTGCGCAAGACGACGATTGAACCTCTCGACGCAGGGTATCCGGGAGTCACCCGATAAGACGCGACACGCCACCCTTAAGTGTTTCCCCTAAATACCCCAGTTCGCACCCTCGAAGGCGGAAAATGTCGGTGGTGAGTGGTCTGATGAGACGCGACGGGAAGGAGGCTCCGCCATGACAACGGCACTGAACCACCGTGAGCGGGCCACGTTGAGAGCCGTGGCCGGGGGCCACGCCGAGATCAGCTGCAGCTGCGAGCCCGACTTGTTCATCGACGGCCTGAGCTGCTGCGACCAGTCGACCGTGCACCGCCTCGCGCGGCTCGGCCTGATCGCCCCGGCCAGCCCGGGCAAGTGCGGCGAGCGCGTCGCCGCCGTGCTCACCGAGGCCGGCTCGCTGGCGCTGGGCGAGGTCTTCGCCGCCGCCGCGTAAACGCGTTGCCACGCACTGGGGTCACTGACAACATCACCGGATGCACGTATTCCTCGAAACCGAGCGGCTGATCTTCCGCCGGTTCACCGAGAACGACGCCGACGCACTCTTCGAGCTCTACGACGACCCGGCCGTGATGAAGTACCTCAATGGGGGTCAGCCGGCGGACCGCACGGAGATCGTCACGCTGGATCTCCCCGCGTTCCTCGGTTACTACGAGCGTTTCCCCGGTTACGGGTTCTGGGCGGCGATCGAGAAGAGCACCGGCGATTTCCTGGGGTGGTTCCATTTCCGCCCGCGCCCGCAAGATCCTTCCGACGAGCCGGAGCTGGGGTACCGGCTGCACCGGAAGGCGTGGGGCAAGGGCTACGGGACCGAAGGCTCGGCGGCCCTGCTCGAGAAGGGCTTCACCGAACTGGGGGTCACCCGCGTGACGGCGTTCACCATGACGGTGAACAAGCGGTCGCGCCGGGTGATGGAGAAACTGGGGATGCGCTTCGTCCGCACGTACTTCGAGGAGTTCCCGGAGCACGAGCGCGCGCCGGGCAGCGAGCACGGCGAAGTCGAGTACGCCATCACCCGCGACGAGTGGCCGGCCCGGTCGTGAGTGGTGATTCGGGTTCCAACCCGAATCACCACTCACGACCGGTGGGTCAGCGGTAGACCTCGAACTCGTAGATCCGCGCCGCGCCGTCACCGTTGTTGGTCGGCGTGGTGAGGTTGAGCTTCACGTACCGGGCCGACCGCGTCGCGATCGGGCTGTACGTGCGGCTGGCCCGCGAACCGCTCACGGACGCGACCGTCGTCCAGTTGCTGCCGTCGGTCGACGTCTGGATCGTGAACGCGCCGGTGTTCCAGCCGGTCGTCTCCCCGCCGAGGCCGGCGTGCTTGACCACGAACGACGACACGTTCTGCGCCGACCCCAGGTCGACCTGGAGGAACCTGGTCGCCGCGGTGCTGCAGAACTTGCTGTTGTTCGCCAGGCTGCCGTCGACTGCCTTGGCGGGCGTCTCGGCCGAGTTGCACGTGGCCGAGCCCGTGGCCGCCTTGCCCTGGGCCAGGTTCGTGCCCAGCTCCGGTGCGGCCGGCGGCGGCGTGAACCCGTCGTTGTACGACGGCGGCACGTCCGCGGTGCTCGTGCCCCAGGCGCTCGGCGACGAGCCCATCGTGTAGTTCAGCGTCGACGCGCCCGCGATGTCGCCGTAGCGGATCCACGACCTGGTCGTCGCGGTCCCGTTGACGCTCAGGCTCTGCACGTACTGCGAGCCCTGGCCCGCGCCGGAGCCGGTGATCGTGATCGTCCCGCTCGGCCGGACGATCGAGGCCGACGGGAACAGCGGGCCGTGCAGGGCCAGGACGTCCGCGCCCGGCGTCGCCGGGTACATCCCCAGCGCGGCGAAGACGTACCACGCCGACGTCGCGCCGAGGTCGTCGTTGCCCGGCAGGCCGCCCGGGCCGGTGGTGAACGACTCGTTCATCACGCGCCGCACCGCGGAGCTCGCGCCCTGCGGGTGGGCGGCGTAGTTGTACGCCCACGGCACGCCGTGCTCGGGCTCGTTGCCGATGTAGAAGTACGGCTGGGTCAGGCCGCCGTTGAGCTGGGTGAAGTGGTGGTCCAGCCGCTGGACGGCGGTCTGGCGGCCGCCCATCAGGTTGATCAGGCCCTGGTAGTTGTAGGGCACCATCCACGTGTACTGCGACGGGTTGCCCTCGGTGTAGCCGCTGTTGCTCGACGGCACGACCGGCCACGCCCAGTTGCCGTCGCTGCCGCGCGGCTGGATGTAGCCCGAGTCGGGGCCGAACACGTTCTGCCACCACTGGGCGCGCTGCATGTAGGTGTTGTACTTCGTCGTGTCGCCGACGGCTTTCGCGAACTGCGCCACGGCGAAGTCCGACGCCGAGTACTCGAGCGAGTCGGACGGGTCTTCGGTGATGTAGTGCCGGCTGACGTACCCGGACTGCCGGCCGCGGATCGCCTGGCCCTGCGCGGTACCGCCGTTGGAACTCTTGTCCATCAACGTCAACGCCGCCGCGGTGTCGAAGCCGCGGACGCCGAAGGCGTACAGGCTGCCGACGATGATCGGCCCGGGGTCACCGGTCATCACGAAGTGCTCGTTGCTGTTGTGCGACCACTTGGGCAGCAGGCCGCCCTGCTGGCCGTCGAGCACCATCGACTTCGCGATGTCGCTCGCCTCATTGGGCGCCACCAGCCCGATGAGCGCGGCCCACGACCGGTAGATGTCCCAGCCGGAGTAGTTCTGGTAGACGGTGTGCGACGCGGTGTGGACCGCCTGGTCGAACCCGCGGTACTGGCCGTTGGTGTCGCTGGCGATGTTCGGGTTCTGGAAGACGTGGTACAGCGCGGTGTAGAACTTCTGCAGGTCCGCGGTCGCGCCCCCGGTCACCTGGACGCGGTTGAGGATCGTGTTCCAGCTCGTGTCGGCCGCCGAGCGGATCCCGGCGAAGTCGAAGCCGGGGTTTTCGGCGGCGAGGTTCGCCTGCGCGTTGGCCAGGCTGACGAACGAGATGCCGACCTTCGCCTGCACGGTCGTGTTGCTCGAGGTGTCGAACGTGACGTAGCCGCCGGAGTTCGTGCCGCTGGTGCTCGCGGAACCGGCGTTCACGGTGCCGCCGAGCCACGTGCCGAATCCGCTGGGGGCGCGGTCGAACTGGATCACGTAGAAGATCTGGTAGGTCTTCGACGAACCGCAGAAACCGCCACCGGTCACCGAACCGGTGAGCTGGCTGCCGTTGATGGCGATCGACCCGTTGCGGTTTCCGGTGGCACTGCGGCTGGTGTTGACGAGCAGCCGCGCGGACGTCGTGTTCGGGTACGTCAGCTTCATCGAGCCCGACCGCTTGGTCGCGGAAAGTTCGACGGTCGTGTTGTAGTTGTCGAGCTTGTTCTTGTAGTAGCCGGGCGCGGCCGACTCGTTCGCTTTGGTGTAGCGGCCCGCGTACCCGGTCCAGCCGGTGCCCGGCGAAGTCCCGATCGCGCCGGTGATCGGCAGCAGGCCGAGGTCTTCGTTGTTGGCGCAGCCGGCGCCGTTGAAGTGGGTGAGGCTGAACTCTTCGATGCTCGTGTCGCCGTAGCGGTACCCGGACGGCGACGCGGTCGGGGTGTCCGGGCTGAACTGCACCATGCCGAACGGCACGACGGCACCGGGGTACGTGCTGCCGCCCGCCCCGCCGGGAACGGGGTTCGGGGAGTTGCTGTTGTCGGTGCCGATGAAGGGATTCACGTACTGCGTAAGGGCTAGCGTGTCGGCGGTGGCGGACGGCGCGACGAGCCCCGCGCCGCCGGCGACGACAGCGGCCGCGAGCACGGCCGCGCGCAGCCGTCCGGCGAATGGTCCGGGCATGAACCTTTCCTCTCCTTGCCGCACGCGCTTTCCGCTGGGCGACAACGTTGTCGGGCGAGCGAAGCAGGTGGTGACAACGTTGTCAGCTTTGTGCAGGCGAAGCTGGCAACGTTCTGGTGATCGAGGTGGTGCCGGAACTGGAGTGGCACGACATGGTGCCACGGCGGGACCCTGGGACGGAAGCGCCGAAAGTCCGTTGCGCGCCAAGCGGTTTCGCGACCGGACCAGTCAGCCGCGGTGGACCACCCAGCGGTCGCCGAGTTCGGTCGTCGCCGCCTCGCCGTTCGTCAGGTCCGCCAGCCATCCTTCGAAAGCCGGACCCTCCCCCGGCGCCAGCCCGATCTCGAACCGGGCCAGGTCGCCGAAGCGGGTCGCGTGCACCAAGTACGGCGACGCGCGCAAGTCATTCTCCAGCCGGCCCGCGCGGTCGTAACCCACCGCGACTTCCACGAGCCTGAGACGTCGGTGTTCTAGTACACCAACAACTTCCAGTGCGTCCGAAACGGACTGACCGTACGCGCGGATCAACCCGCCCGCCCCGAGCAGGACTCCGCCGAAGTACCGCGTCACCACCGCGACCGTGTCCGTGACCGCCCGCCGCCGGAGCACCTCCAGCATCGGCGTGCCCGCGGTGCCGGCCGGCTCACCGTCGTCACTGGACCGCTGGGTTCGCCCGTCAGCGCCCAAAACGAACGCGTGGCAGTGGTGCCGCGCCCCGGTTCGGCCCGGCGGCGGGCCGCGATGAACTCGCGCGCGGCCTCTTCCGACGTCACCGGGGCGAGCGCGCAGAGGAACCGGGAACGCTTGATCTCGAGCTCGTGGCCGCCGGAACGTGCCACGGAGAGATAACGATCAGTCATCGGACGAGCCCGCCATGCAGCCAGTTTCCCATCCCGGCGCGGCACCGCACCACGTGCCCCAGACCACTTGGGACAGACGTTTCCGCAGGTCAGAGGCGGTACTGACCGAACTTCGGGAGGAACAGCCCGGCATATGGGACTACCCTGGGGTCCGTCAACGCAACCGTGGCATTTCCCACCCGGGCGCAACGACGTATGTCGATAACAGCGAATTCACACTATCGTCATAAGACCCGGCGAACCCGGGAGTAACACCGCGCGCTCCGGCTGGCCCCCACCACAGTGGCCGGTCTGTGCGCGCACGCAGCACCCGACATGTTCGGCTGCCCAGTGTTGTGCGGCCTCCCAGATGACCCGCGTCCGGTTTCCGAGCATCGGCGCTCGGCCGGTCCCACGCGGCATCTTGCACCTCGACAACAGCAACTGTTCTCGACTGACCATCGCGGTACCGGACCACTTCGTTAACCGGTTCAGCTCGAACCACTCGATGAGGTGAGTACCGGTCGCGCCAACGCCTTGGGAGGCGGCCAGCCGTGACCCACCGTGCCCGTTCCCTGCCCCCCGCAGGGCAGCAGCTCAGCAACGCCGAGGCCGAGGGCCTCTACCGGAGCGACTACGAACACGACGCCTGCGGTGTCGCCTTCGTCGCCGACCTGACCGGCCGACGGGATCATTCGATCGTCGCCAAGGCCCTGGTCGCGTTGCGCAACCTGGAACATCGCGGAGCGCGGGGTGCCGAACCCGACACCGGCGACGGCGCCGGTCTGCTGATCCAGATCCCGGACGAGTTCTACCGCGACGTCGTGGACTTCGAGCTCCCCGAGCCCGGCACCTACGCCGTCGGCACGGCTTTCCTGCCGCAGGACGAAAAGCGCCGCGGCCGGGCCATGACGACCATCGAGCGCATCGCCGCCGAGGAGGACATGCGCGTCCTCGGCTGGCGCGAGCTGCCGGTGCACACCGAGCACTGCGGGCCGACCGCGGCCGAGACCATGCCGCACTTCACGCAGCTGTTCCTCACCGCGCGCCGCCCGAAGCCGGAGCACTCGGACCCGCTGCACATCGAGCGCAGCGCGTTCTGCGTCCGCAAGCGCGCCGAGCACGAGCTCGTCGACGACGACGTCTACTTCCCGTCGCTGTCCTCGCGCACGATCGTCTACAAAGGAATGCTCACCGAGCCGCAGGTCGAGCGCTTCTTCGCCGACCTCACCGACGAGCGCGTCACCAGCGCCATCGGCCTGGTGCACTCCCGCTTCTCCACCAACACCTTCCCGTCGTGGCCGCTGGCGCACCCGTACCGGTACGTCGCGCACAACGGCGAGATCAACACCCTGCGCGGCAACCGCAACTGGATGGACGCCCGCGAAGCGCTGCTCGAGACCGACCTGGTCCCGGGCGACCTCAAGCGGATCTACCCGGTGATCACACGCGGCGCCAGCGACTCGGCGTCGTTCGACGAGGTGCTGGAGCTGCTGCACCTCGGCGGCCGCTCGCTGCCCCACGCCGTGCTGATGATGATCCCGGAAGCCTGGGAGAACCACCAGGAGATGGACCCGGCGCGACGCGCCTTCTACGAGTTCCACTCGACTTTGATGGAGCCGTGGGACGGCCCGGCGCTGGTCGCCTTCACCGACGGCAGCCAGATCGGCGCGGTGCTCGACCGCAACGGCCTGCGCCCCGGCCGCTACTGGGTGACCGACGACGGCCTCGTCGTGCTCGCCTCCGAAGTCGGCGTGCTCGACATCGACCCGGCGACGATCGTCCGGAAGGGGCGCCTCGAACCCGGCCGGATGTTCCTCGTGGACACCGTCGAAGGCCGGATCATCGAGGACGAAGAGGTCAAGACCGAACTGGCCACCGCCCACCCGTACGACGAGTGGGTCGAGGCCGGGCTGCTGCACCTGGAGGACCTGCCGGAGCGCGACCGCGAGGTCCCGCTGCACGCCGCGCTCGTCCGCCGCCAGCAGGCGTTCGGCTACACCGAGGAAGAGCTCGAAGCCATCCTCGAGCCGATGGCCCGCACCGGCGCGGAGCCGATCGGCTCGATGGGCAACGACTCGCCGATCGCGACGCTGTCCAGCCGGCCGCGGCTGATCTTCGACTACTTCATCCAGCTCTTCGCCCAGGTGACGAACCCGCCGCTGGACGCCATCCGCGAGGAGCTCGTCACCGCGCTCGGCACGCAGATCGGCGCCGAGCCGAACCTCCTGGACGGCGACGCCGCGAGCTGCCGGCGGATCGTGCTGCCGTTCCCGGTGCTCGACAACGACCAGCTCGCCAAGCTGGTGCACGTCAACGACGACGGCGACCTGCCGGAGTTCCAGGCCGTCACGGTGCTCGGCCGCTACAACGTCCACGGCGGCGGCGAAGCGCTGCTCAAGCGTCTCGACGAGATCCGCGCCGAGGTGTCGGAGGCGATCGAGGACGGCGCGCGGCTGATCGTGCTGTCCGACCGCGGGGTCGACGAAGACCACGCGCCGATCCCGTCGCTGCTGCTGACCGGCGCGGTGCACCACCACCTCGTCCGCGAGAAGACGCGCACGCAGGTCGGCCTCATCGTCGAGGCCGGCGACGCCCGCGAGGTGCACCACATCGCGCTGCTCATCGGTTACGGCGTCGCCGCGGTGAACCCGTACCTGGCGATGGCGACCGTCGAGGAGATGGCCCACCAGGGCCTGATCCCGGGTGTCACGCCGAAGGAAGCGACGTACAACCTGATCAAGGCGCTCGGCAAGGGCGTCCGCAAGACGATGTCCAAGATGGGTGTCTCGACCGTCGCGTCCTACACCGGCGCGCAGATCTTCGAGGCCGTCGGCCTCGGCGAAGAGGTCATCGACACCTGCTTCGCCGGCACGACGTCCCGCCTCGGCGGCATCGGCTTCGAGACCCTCGCCGACGAGGTCGCGAAGCGGCACAAGTACGCGTTCCCGGCCGACGGCGTCCGGGCGTCGCACCGCGAACTGGAGACCGGCGCGGACTACCAGTGGCGCCGCGAAGGCGAACCGCACCTGTTCAACCCGCAGACCGTGTTCAAGCTCCAGCACTCCACGCGGTCCGGGAAGTACGAGATCTTCAAGGAGTACACGAAGTCCGTCGACGACCAGGCCGAGAAGCTGCTGACGCTGCGCGGGCTGTTCGACTTCAAGTACGGCAAGCGCGCGCCGGTGCCGATCGAAGAGGTCGAGCCGGTCTCGGAGATCGTCAAGCGGTTCGCCACCGGCGCCATCTCCTACGGCTCGATCTCGATGGAGATGCACCAGACCCTCGCCATCGCGATGAACCGCCTCGGCGGCAAGTCGAACACCGGTGAGGGCGGCGAAGACGCGGAGCGCCTGTACGACCCGGAGCGCCGCTCCGCGGTGAAGCAGGTCGCGTCCGGCCGCTTCGGCGTCACGAGCGAATACCTCGTCAACGCCGACGACATCCAGATCAAGATGGCGCAGGGCGCGAAGCCCGGCGAGGGCGGTCAGCTGCCCGGCGCGAAGGTGTACCCGTGGATCGCGAAGACGCGGTTCTCGACGCCGGGCGTCGGCCTCATCTCGCCGCCGCCGCACCACGACATCTACTCGATCGAGGACCTCGCCCAGCTGATCCACGACCTCAAGAACGCCAACCCGAAGGCCCGCATCCACGTGAAGCTGGTCTCCGAGGTCGGCGTCGGCACGGTCGCGGCCGGCGTGTCCAAGGCGCACGCCGACGTCGTGCTCATCTCGGGTCACGACGGCGGGACGGGCGCGTCGCCGCTGTCGTCCATCAAGCACGCCGGTGGCCCGTGGGAGCTCGGCCTGGCCGAGACGCAGCAGACGCTGCTGGCCAACCGCCTGCGCGACCGGATCGTGGTGCAGACCGACGGCCAGCTCAAGACCGGCCGGGACGTCATCGTCGCGGCGCTGCTCGGCGCCGAGGAGTTCGGCTTCGCGACCGCGCCGCTCGTGGTGTCGGGCTGCATCATGATGCGCGTCTGCCACCTCGACACGTGCCCGGTGGGTGTCGCGACGCAGAACCCGAAGCTGCGCGAGAAGTTCAGCGGCAAGGCCGAGTACGTCGTCAACTTCTTCGAGTTCATCGCCCAGGAGGTGCGCGAGTACCTGGCGGAGCTCGGGTTCCGGTCGATCGCCGAGGCGGTCGGGCACGCCGAGTTCCTCGACAAGCGCAAGGCCGTCGAGCACTGGAAGGCGGCCGGACTGGACCTGTCGCCGATCTTCCACGTGCCCGACATGGCCCCGGCGGGCCTGCGCCTGCAGCAGACACTGCAGGACCACGGCCTGGAGAAGGCGCTGGACAACACGCTGATCCAGCTGGCCGAAGGCGCGTTGAACTCCGGGGACAAGGTGCGGCTGGAACTGCCGGTCCGCAACGTGAACCGGACCGTCGGCACCATGCTCGGCTCGGAGCTGACCAAGCGGTGGGGCGGCGAAGGCCTGCCCGACGACACCATCGACGTCACCTTCACCGGGACCGCGGGCCAGTCGTTCGGCGCGTTCGTGCCCAAGGGCATCACGCTGCGGCTCTACGGCGACGGCAACGACTACGTCGGCAAGGGCCTCTCCGGCGGCCGGCTGATCGTGCGGCCGCCGAAGGAGGCGCGGATCGCCGCCGAGGACCACATCATCGCCGGCAACGTCATCGCCTACGGCGCCACCAGCGGTGAGATCTTCATCCGCGGCAAGGTCGGCGAGCGGTTCTGCGTGCGCAACTCCGGCGCGCTGGCCGTTGTCGAAGGTGTCGGGGACCACGCCGGCGAGTACATGACCGGCGGCCGGATGGTCGTGCTGGGCGGGATCGGGCGCAACTTCGCGGCCGGCATGTCCGGCGGCATCGCCTACGTGCTGGACCTGCCCGCGCACCGCGTCAACCCGGAGATGGTCGACCTCGACCCGCTCGACTCCGAAGACGCGGACTTCCTGCGCGAGACCCTGGAAAAGCACTACGACGAAACGGAATCCGCCGTCGCGCGGGAACTGCTGGCCGACTGGGACGCGGGCGTCGACCGCTTCGGGAAGGTCATGCCGAAGGACTACAAGCGCGTGCTCGCCGCCCAGGTGCAGGCCGAGCGCGACGGGCGCGACGTGAACGAGGCGATCATGGAGGCCGCACATGGCTGACCCCAAGGGCTTTCTGACCACCACCCGCGAAGAGCCGAAGCGCCGCCCGGTCGACCTGCGGCTGATGGACTGGCGAGAGGTCTACGAAGACTTCGCCACGACGAAGCTGCAGAAGCAGGCCGGCCGGTGCATGGACTGCGGGATCCCGTTCTGCCACCAGGGCTGCCCGCTCGGGAACCTCATCCCCGAGTGGAACACGCTGACCTGGCGCGAAGACTGGCAGCAGGCCATCGAACGGCTGCACGCGACGAACAACTTCCCGGAGTTCACCGGCACGCTGTGCCCGGCGCCGTGCGAAACCGCGTGCGTGCTCGGCATCAACGACGACCCGGTGACGATCAAGCGCGTCGAGATCTCCATCGTCGACCGCGCCTTCGAAGAAGGCTGGGTGACCCCGCAGATCCCGGCGGTGCGCACCGGCAAGAAGGTCGCGGTCGTGGGCTCCGGCCCGTCGGGACTCGCCGCGGCGCAGCAGCTCACGCGCGCGGGCCACAGCGTCGTGGTCCTCGAGCGGGCCGACAAGATCGGCGGGCTGCTGCGCTACGGCATCCCCGAGTTCAAGATGGAGAAGTCCCGCCTCGACCGGCGCCTGGCGCAGATGGAGGCCGAGGGCACGGAGTTCCGGACGTCGGTGAACGTCGGCGTGGACATCACGGCTTCGGAGCTTCAGGAGTCGTACGACGCCGTCGTGCTCGCGGGTGGCGCCACCGACTGGCGCGACCTGCCGATCCCGGGCCGCGAGCTGGCCGGCATCCACCAGGCCATGGAGTTCCTGCCGCCGGCCAACCGGGTGGCTTCGGGCGATCTCGACGCGTCTCCCTTCGACGCTTCGGGCCTCGACGTCGTCGTGATCGGCGGCGGTGACACGGGCGCGGACTGCGTCGGGACGTCCCACCGCCAGGGCGCGCGTTCGGTGACGCAGCTGGAGATCATGCCGAAGCCGCCGGAGGCGCGTTCGGACGCGCACCCGTGGCCGACGTACCCGATGATCTACCGCGTGTCCTCGGCGCACGAAGAGGGCGGCGAGCGGCTGTACGCGGTGAACACGCAGGAGTTCCTGGGTGACTCCGACGGCCGGGTTCGCGCTTTGAAGCTGGTCGAGGTGCGCAACGAGGGCGGCAAGTTCGTCCCGGTGCCCGGGTCGGAGAAGGAGCTGCCGGCGCAGCTCGTCCTGCTGGCGATGGGCTTCCTCGGGCCGCAGAAGAAGGGCCTGATCGAGGACCTCGGCGTCGAGCTGGACGCGCGCGGCAACGTCGCCCGCGACAAGGCGTTCAAGACGAGCCTGGACAACGTGTTCGTGGCCGGCGACATGGGCCGCGGCCAGTCCCTGATCGTGTGGGCGATCGCGGAGGGCCGCAGCGCCGCGGCCGGCGTGGACGCCTACTTGACCGGGCGGGACGTCCTGCCCGCCCCGATCGCGCCGACAGACCGGCCGATCGCGTAGAACCCGGCGCCGGCGGGGGTGTCACTGTCGCCACCTCCGCCGGCGCTGTACCACTTCCTCAGCCGTAGTAACCCTTTTCGAGATCGTCGAGCAAGCCCGGGTGGGTGGGCTGCCAGCCGAGCAGCGCCTGCGTCTGCGCGCTGGACGCGGGCTGGTCGATCGCCAGGATCGGGCCGAGGAACCCGAGTTCGCCGGCCTCGACGGACGTGACCGGCAGGCCGAGCCGGCGTCCGGCCGCTTCGGCGACCTCCCGGATCGCCACGCCTTCGTCGCCCACCGCGTGCAGCACCGAGCCCGCCGGCGCCTGCTCCAGCGCGAGGCGGAACAGGTGCGCGGCGTCGGCGACGTGCACCGCGGGCCAGCGCTGCGAGCCGTCGCCGACGTACGCGGCGATGCCCTTCTCGCGACCGAGGCCGATCAGCCGCGCGATGAGCCCGTGGGCGTCCCCTTCGCCGTGCACCGACCGCGGCAGCCGCACGACGGACGCGCGCACACCGCGTTCCGCCGTCTTCAGCACCGACCGGGCGACGTCCGCGCGGCCCGCGACCGGCCCGAAGGCGGGCGGGTCGTCGTGCTCGGTGACGGTCTTGCCGGGCACCACCGGCGTTCCCGAGGCGGCGACGAAGACCTTGCCGTCGAGGACCTCGCCCAGCGCTTCGACGAGGGCGGCGTCGACGCGGATCGACTCTTCGATCCGGCTGAAGTCGTGGCCGAAGGCGAGGTGCACGACGCCGTCCGCGTCGGCGGCGGCCTTCCGGAGGGTGTCGAGGTCGTCCAGATCCCCGCGGACCACGTCGGCGCCCGTTTTCGCGACGGCCTCCGCCGAGGCGTCCGAACGGGCCAGGCCGGCGACCTGGTGGCCGGCTTCGAGGAGTTCGGGGACGAGGGCCCGGCCGATCCAGCCGGACGCCCCGGTCACGAAGACACGCATGAGAACCTCCCTGTGATGACACCTGGTGCCATCAACCGTAGCACGTGTGACGACACCGGGTGTCATCGCTTAGGCTGGGGTCATGAGCCGCTGGGAGCCGAACGCACGCGAGCGGCTGGTGCGCGCCGCGGTGGAGTCGTTCCTGGAGCGCGGCTACGACGCCGTCACGGTCGCGGAGATCACCGAGCGCGCGGGGCTGACGAAGAGGACGTTCTTCCGGCACTTCGGGGACAAGCGCGAGGTGCTGTTCGCGGGCCAGGACATCCTCAGTGGCCTCCTCGCCGACGCGATCACCGCGGCGCCCGCGTCCGCCACCCCGATCGAGGCGATCTCGGCGGCCCTGGCGGCTGTCGAGACGGTGTTCGACGCGGACTGGCGGGAGTGGGCGGCGAAGGTCCAGCAGGTGGTCACGGGCCAGCCGGACCTCCGCGAGCGCGAGCTGCTGAAGCGCGCGAAGCTCAGGGGTGCGATGGCTGCCGCGTTGCGGGAGCGCGGAGTCGCGGACCCGGCGGCGAGCTTGGCGGCGGAGATCGGCGGCTTGGCGTTCACGACGGCCTTCGCACGGTGGGTGGAACCGGCGAACTCGCGGGGTTTCGGTGAGTTGGCCCGGGAAGCGTTGGCCGAACTCGTGAAAGCCGCCGGCGCCTTGAGCTGACCGCGCGTCAAGTGTCCAGGAGAGCGCTTCCCAGCGGCGTCAGCGAGTGCAGCACGGTGTTCCGCTCCCGGTGCGTGGTGATCAGCCCGGCGCGCCGCAGCACCGTCGTGTGCTTGCTGACCGCCGACGGCGTCACGCCGAGCCGTGCCGCCAGCTCGGACGTCGAGCAGCCCACCGCCAGCACCGCCAACGCCGCCGCGCGGGTCGGGCCCAGCAGGTCCGCCAGCGCCTTGCCCGACGCCCGGTGCGCGCCGCGGCCGAAGCCCGCCGGCGGCGCGGCCTGGCGGACGCACGGGTAGTGCAGCCGCGGCGTGCCGCCCGGGGCCGCCGGGACCAGGCCCGGGCACACCGAGAAGTACGTCGGCACGAGCAGCAGGCCCGCGCCCTCCGACGGGACCGTGCCCGGGATCCGGTCGTCGGTCTCCAGCACCGGCGCGTCCCAGCGGACCAGCGGGCGGAGGCCGGTCAGCAGCGCGTCGACGCCGCCGTGGAGCAGCAGCTGCGTGCGCATCCCGAGGTCGGCGTCCACCTGGCCGGACACGGTTTCCCAGCCGGGCGCGATCGCGACTTCGTGGTAGTCGCGCATGGCCTGGACCAGTCGCGGCAGGCCCGCGGTGTCGCCGTCGGCGAACGCGGCGGCCCACGACGGCAGGTCGCGGGCGGCCGGCGCGGTGCGCAACGCCGTCTTCAGGCTCAGCGGGTCGGTCTTCAGCACCGCCGCGAGCCCGGACTCCAGCTCGTAGCGCCCCGCCGCGGGCAGCAGGAACCCCGGCAGCGGCGCGCCGGGACGGCAGAGCCACATCAGCACGCCGGCCGAGTCGGGCAGGCTCTGCCACACGCGGTACCGCCACCGCGTGAACGCCGCCGACGCCGCCGTGCGGCCGCCGTCGCGGCGTTGCAGGATCTGCAGGCTCGCGGCGAGTTCCCCCATCGGGTCGGCCGCGGCCGCGAGCCCGACGCGGACGAGGTCGGGCAAGGTCAGTTCGATCCGCACGCCGCTCCCCCCGGGTCTGCCCGTCTATCGGCGCCGGTTCCGTTCTGTTACACGTCTGACGTGCGTTTTGGCCCCTCGTGGAAATGACCTCGACGGCGACGGGGCCGCCCTGAATGATGGTCCGAGAGACCGCTTTCGGGGGTTTGACGGTCTCGACGAGGGGGATTTCGCCGGCACGTCCACGCGCCGGGTCCACGCGGGCCCGGGAGTGGCTGGCGCCCTTTCGTCACCACGGGTGAACCGACGAAAAGGGGAAGCATGACGAAGATGAAGCGGCTGATGGTGACGGTCGCCGCGGCGGCGGGCCTGTTCGGCCTGGTCGCCGTTCCGCAGGCCGGCGCGGCGCCCGCCGACGGCAAGGGGACCGCGGTCTCGACGCTGGCGGGCGGGATCAAGCTGCGGCCGGCGAAGGTGGGTGCCGCGCACCGGTCCACCCCCGGGGTCGCGGGCGCGCAGGTCGCCCAGGCCGACGCCTACCTGATCGAGTCCGCCGCCTTCGGGCGCTGCTGGGACGCGGACCTCGGCACGATCGGCGCCAACGGCACGAAGATGCAGCTGTGGGACTGCAACGAGTACGCCGCGAACCAGGCGTTCTACGTCACCAGCATCCCGGAGGGCTACCTGCGCTTCCAGAACGTGCAGAGCGGCCGGTACCTCGACGCCGACCTCGGCACGGCGGGCGCCAACGGCACCAAGGTCCAGCTGTGGGACTACCGCGCCGGCGCCAAGAACCAGTGGTGGGCCGACACCGTGAACCCGGAGGGCTTCCTGCGCCTGCAGAGCCCGCAGAACAACCGGTACCTGACCGGCGAGGGCTCGGTCGGCTCCAACGGCACGCGCCTGCAGCTGTGGGACTACATCGCGGGCGGCAAGACGCAGTGGTGGTACTGATCCAGTAGCCGAACCGAAACGCGGGTCCCGGATCTCCGGGGCCCGCGTTTTTCGTTGCGAGCGAACAGATTCCGCGTTCAACTTAATCTTTCGTGTGAATGCCGTGGTTTCGGTGGCACGCGACCGGACGGCGAGGGCAGCCTGGTCTCAGGGGGCACGCACCGGCGAGGGGGAGCTTCGGCCGGGCGTGCGCCCGTTCCACACGGGAGGGGAGCCCGAAATGAGTGTCGACCTGTCCACCACGTTGTCCTGGACCACGGCGACCGGGGACGCCGAGGCGATGCTCGGCGAACTGCAGCCGAACATCCTGAAGGCCCACGTCCGCGACCACCTTTCCGCGCTGCTGCTGGGTTTCGGCGACGCGGCGGAGGCGCGGGCGTTCCTGGTGTCGCTCACCGGGAAGATGAAGTCCGCCAAGGCCCACCTCGAGGAGGTGGGCGCGTTCAAGGAGTCCGGCGCGGCGGGCACACCGTATGTCGGAGCCGGGCTCACCGCGGCGGGTTATGGCGTACTCGGCGTCTCGGAATTCCCGGCGGACGAGGCGTTCCGGCGCGGAATGGCGGCCCCGGACACGCGGCGGCGGCTGAACGACCCGCCGCGCTCGACGTTCGATCCGGGCTACCACGGTGAAATCCACGCGGTGGTGCTGATCGGCGCCGCGACGGACAAGGCGATGACCGCCCGGCGCAACGAAATCCTCGGCCTGCTGCCGGATTCGGTGACGGTGCTGGCGGAGGAGACGGGCCTGGGCCGCGTCAACGCGCGCGGCGAGGGCATCGAGCACTTCGGGTACGTGGACGGTCGCAGCCAGCCGCTGTTCCTGACGGAGGACGTCGACGCGGAGAAGAACAGCACGGACGGCATCAACGTGTGGAACCCGGCGGCGCCGCTGTCCCAGGTGCTGGTGCCGGACACCGCGGCGCCGGACCCGTCCGTGCACTTCGGCAGTTATTTCGTGTTCCGCAAGCTGGAGCAGAACGTCCGGCGGTTCAAGCAGGCGGAGTCGGACCTGGCGGACCAGCTCGGCTTGACGGGCGAAGACCGCGAACGCGCGGGCGCGATGCTGATCGGCCGCTTCGAGGACGGAACCCCGCTGACCACCCAGCGCGAGGACGGAGCGGAAAGCCCGGTATCGAACAACTTCACGTACGACAGCGACCGTGCGGCGCTGAAGTGCCCGTTCCAGGCCCACATCCGCAAGACGAACCCCCGAGGTTCGGGAGGCGCGGAGGACCCCGCCGGCGAGCGCCTGCATTTGATGGCGCGCCGGGGTGTCACGTATGGGGAGCGGTCGGACGACCCGAACGCGGACGTATCCCCTTCGGCGCGGCCGAGTGGTGACGTCGGGCTGTTGTTCATGGCGTTCAATTCGGTGCTGGGGAACCAGTTCGAGTTCACGCAGGCGATTTGGGCGGACAACCCGGGGTTCCCGATCGTGGAGGGTGTGACACCGGGGTTGGATCCCGTGATCGGGCAGGGTGAGCGGGGGTCGTCGGAGTACACCGTGGAGTGGGGTGGGTCGGGTCAGCGGACCGCGGAGGCGGTGCCGCAGGCGGTGACCTTGCGGGGTGGGGAGTACTTCTTCATGCCGTCGCTGGCTTTCCTGCGGGGGCTTTGAGAGGTCGGCTGCCGGGGCGATCCCGGGGGCCAGGGTGGGGCCGGTCCGGGGGGGGCGGGGCGGTCCGGGGGGCGGTCCGGGGGGGGCGGGGCGGTCCGGGGCGGCCGGGGTGGGGGCGGAAGGGTTGGCAGGCACCTGCCAACCTCTCCCGGCCGCCCGTTCTCCACTCGGTGGCTTGCCCCGCCGATCCGGCACGCGCGCGGCCAACAAGCCGACCACCGCCTGCCGGTGTGCTCCCCCGGCAGTGCGCGGTTGCCGCCTCTCAGCCCTTCAGCAAGTCCAGCGCCAGCAGTCCCGCGCCCAGGCGGCCTGCCTCGTCTCCTAGCTTGGCAATCCGCAACTCCGGCATTCGCTGGAACGTCAAGTGCGCCGCCAGCCACTCGCGGACCGGCTCCAGCACGTAGTCCGCCGCCGTGAACAACCCGCCGCCCAGCACGATCACCTCCGGGCCCAGCAACGTCAGCAGCGTCCGGATTCCGTGCCCCAGGCCGTCCAACGCGTCCTGGACCACCGCCACCGCCACCTCGTCGCCGTGGCGGGCCAGGTCCACCACCTCGCGGGCTCCGTCCGCCGCCCGGCCCGTCCTCTCCGTGTACCTGCGGGCGATCGCCGCCGCCGACGAAATTGCCTCCAAGCAGCCCGTTGCGCCGCAGCCGCACTTGCCCGGGTGGCCCACGTCGATGTGGCCCACCTCGCCCGCCTGGCCGTGCGCTCGGTGGATGCGGCCGTCGAGCAGCAGCGCCGCCGCGATGCCCGTGCCGACCGGGATGAACGCCGCGTTCGTCGCTCCCCGGCCCGCTCCCACGCGGAACTCGGCGATGCCGCCCGCCGTCACGTCGTGGCCGAACGCCACCGGGAGCCCCAGGCGTCCCTCCAGCAACTCGCCGAACGGGACCTCGCGCCAGTCCAGGTTGGCCGAAAAGTGGCAGACGCGGGTCTCCTCGTCGACGATTCCGGGCACGACCACGCCCACCGCCGACGGCCGCCCGGTGCCCGCCTGCTCCGCCAGCGCCGTCACGATCTCGGCGACCTGCGCCGCCAACGCCGTGCCGTCCGCGCTGCGTGCCGTCTCCGCTCGCAGCGTCGCCTTGGGCTGGAGCTGCTCGTCGAGCAACGCCGCCTTGATCGTCGTCCCGCCCACATCGAGGGCCGCCACCATTCGAGTCACCGCGGCATTGTCACATTGACGCCGCCCGAACGGCGGACCTACGCTCAACCGGCCAGACGAGGAGATTCCGGAACGCGGTGCAAGTCCGCGCGGTCGCGCCACTGTGACCCCCGCCAGGGGGAAGCCAGACCCGGATCCCTTCGTGCAGTCCCCGATGAGGCCGCGAAAGCCCGAGGAGGCCACGCTCATGTCCCACACGGCAGCTCCCGCCGTCCCGCTCCCGATCCTTGAGATCGTGCCGTGGGCGGTGTTCGTGGTGCTCCTCGCCCTGATCGCGCTGTACTTCGTGAGCGCCGAGCAAGGCGCCACCGCGGTCTTCGCGAACATGTACGTCCACGAGTTCGTGCACGACGGCCGGCACCTGCTGGCCTTCCCCTGCCACTGATCGGCGGCACGACCTCCCATGATGAAAACCCTGCTGGTCCGCGGCATGCTCGCGGGCCTGATCGCCGGCGTGCTCGCGTTCGGGTTCGCCTACGCCTTCGGTGAGCCGTCGGTCAACACCGCCATCGGCCTCGAAGACTCCGGCGGCGGCCACTCCCATTCGCACGACGCCGGCGCCGCGCCGGCTCCGGCCGAAGAGCACGAGGAAGAGCTCGTCCCGCGGGACATCCAGAGCACCGTCGGGCTGCTGACCGGCGTGCTGGTCTACGGCGTCGCGATCGGCGGCCTGCTTTCGCTGGCCTTCGCGTTCGCCCAGGGCCGCCTCGGCAACCTCCGCCCCCGCGTGACGGCCCTTCTCCTCACCGGCGGCGCGTTCGCCGTGGTGTTCCTGGCGCCCTTCCTGAAGTACCCGGCCAACCCGCCCGCGGTCGGCCAGCCCGGCACGATCGGCTCGCGCACCGAGCTGTACTTCGGGTTCGTCGCGGTGTCGCTGCTGGCAGGCATCCTCGCGACGGTCTTCGGCCGCAAGCTCGCAGACCGCTTCGGAGCCTGGAACGGCTTCCTCCTGGCCGCGGCGGGCTACCTCGTCGTGATCGCCGTGGTGGCCTGGCTGATGCCGGTGGTCGACGAGGTCCCGGCGGACTTCCCGGCCTCGACGCTGTGGAGCTTCCGCACGGCTTCGATCGGCACGCAGGTGACGCTCTGGCTGGCGCTCGGCCTGGCGTTCGGCTTCTTCGCGGAGAAGGCGCTGACCAAGAAGACCGCTGTCGCCGCTTCGTGATCTCGGGCTCCGGAGTTTCCCTGGCTGGGTCCGCGGGCCCGTCGACTCCACGGAGACCGACGGGTTCGCGGTCGCGTCCGTGCTCTGCGGTGCGGTCGGGCCGGTCCCGTTGAGCGCGCGTTGTTCCGGATCAACCGCTCCGGCCGGTCCGGCCGCGGCCTGGCGCTCACGCCGCAGCGGGCCAAGCACGCGGCGGCGGCCCCGGACTACATCGCCACCATGGCGATCGGCGACTGCCTCGACTCCGACGCGGACAGCGCGCAGGTGACCCGGGTCGCCTGCGACCTGTCGCACGACGAGCAGATCGCCGAGCGAGTCGACATCGGCGACGGGTACGAGACCTACCCCGGGCTCGCCGCGCTGCAGGAGCTGGCGGACCCGGTTTGCCGGATCGCGGCGGCCGCGTCTTTCACCGGGGGCACCATGCCGCCTGGCTTCGAGTTCGCCGCGCACGTCCCGACCGAGTCGTCCTGGAACTCCGGGGCGCGGGAGGCTGTCTGCACCGTGCGACAGGTCAGCGGGAAGCTCACCGGGCCCGTCCGGCCCTGATTGTCAGGGTGCGCCGGGCGGGACGAACGGCAGGTCCTTCGGCGCGCCCTGCTCCAGCAGTGTGCTCAGCGCCGCCGTGTCCAGGTGCTCGTCGATCGCGTCCGCCAGTTTGTCCAGCATCTCCTCCCTCAGCATGCCGAAGCCGGGGGCGTCCCGTGCCAGGGTCCACTCGATCCCGGCCTGGGCCGCCGCTTCCGTGAGCCACGCCCGGCGGAACTCGTCGTTCTCGAACGCTCCGTGCCACATCGTGCCCCAGACCGCGCCGTGGCGTACCCCGTCCAAAAAGGACTCCAGAGGCGCCGCGACCGTCACCGAGCCGTGGTGGATCTCGTACGCCTCGACGGGGGCACCCCGCCACGCTCCCGCCGGGCGGGCGAGCACCTTCTCTTCGGCGAACGTCACCCGGGCCGGGAGCAGGCCGAGGCCGGGCACCCCGCCCGCGCCGGACTCGACTTCGTCCACTATGGACTCGGCGAGCATCTGGTAGCCGCCGCAGATGCCGAGCACCGGGCGGCCGGCGGCGGCGCGGGCCGCGACGGCCGTGTCGAGGCCGCGGTCGCGCAGCCAGGCGAGATCGGTGACCGTGGCGCGCGAGCCGGGCAGCACGACGACGTCGGCGTCCGCGACGACGTCCGGGTCGGCGGTGAGCGTGACTGTCACGCCGGGTTCGGCGGCGAGCGCGTCGACGTCCGTGGCGTTGGACGCTCGCGGGAACCGCACGACGGCCACCCGCAGGCCGCGGCCGTGGGCCTCGCGGCGCCAGCCCGCGGCGGCGAGGGCGTCCTCGGAGTCGATCCAGACGCGGTCGAGCCACGGAAGCACGCCCAGCACCGGCCGTCCGGTCACCTTTTCGAGGCTGTCGAGGCCGGGCCGCAGCAGGCCGACGTCGCCACGGAACTTGTTGACCACCCACCCGGCGACGAGCGCCTGGTCTTCGGCCGACAGCAGGGCGAGGGTGCCGAACATGGCCGCGAGGACGCCACCGCGGTCGATGTCGCCGACGACCAGCACCGGCAGCCCGAACCGCCGCGCGAGCCCCAGGTTGACGTAGTCCCCGCCGCGCAGGTTGATCTCGGCGGGACTCCCGGCCCCTTCGCAGACGACGACGTCGTAGCGGGCGCTGAGGTCCTCGAAGGCGCCGAAGGCGATCTCGGCCAGCCCGGCGCGCCCGGTGGCGTACTCGCCGGCTTCGAGGGTGCCGAAGGGCTTCCCGAGCGCGACGACGTGACTGCGCCGGTCACTGCCGGGCTTGAGCAGGACGGGGTTCATCGCCGCTTCGGGTTCGACGCGCGCGGCGCGCGCCTGCAGCCACTGGGCACGCCCGATCTCGGCCCCGTCGGCGCAGACCATCGAGTTGTTGGACATGTTCTGGGCTTTGAAGGGCGCGACGCGCACACCGCGGCGGGCCAGCCACCGGCAGACCCCGGCGGTGACGAGGCTCTTGCCGGCGTCGGACGTGGTGCCGGCGACGAGGAGGCCGCTCATCGCGCGGCTCCCGCTGCGGTGGGAACCTTGGTGGCGACTGAAGCCGCCGCCACAGCCGCGACGGCGGCTGAGGCCACCCCGACCCAGCGCGACAGCCGCACCGCCCGGCGCAGGTCCACCGGCTCCGGGTCGCGTCCTTCCCCCAGCCGCGCACGGCTCTCCACTTCGCCGCCGTAGCTGTTCGTGCCGCCCAGCCGGATGTCCAGCGCTCCGGCGAACGCCGCCTCGACCTGGCCCGCGTTCGGGCTCGGGTGGCGGCTGCCGTCGCGACGCCAGATCCGCCACGCCTCGCGCGCGCGGCCACCTGCCAGCGGCGCGCACAGCGCCGTGAGGGCCGCGCCGATCCGGGACGGCACCAGGTTGGCCACGTCGTCGGCCCGGGCGGCGGCCCAGCCGAACCGCCGGTACCGCGGTGACCGGTAGCCGACCATCGCGTCGAGCGTGTTCAGCGCCCGGTACCCGAGCAGTCCCGGCAGCCCGGCGATCGCGCCCCAGAACAGGGGCGCGACCACGGCGTCCGACGTGTTCTCCGCGATCGACTCGGTCGCCGCGCGAGCGAGCTCGGCGGAGTCGAGCGCTGTCGCGTCGCGCGCACAGAGGTGCGAAAGCCGCGCACGCGCCGAAGGCACGTCGCCCGCTTCGAGCAGCCTGGCCATCTCGTCGCCTTCGGCGGCGAGGCCGCGTCCGCCGAGCACAACCCACGTACACACCGCCGTGACGGAGAAGCGCGCGAAGGGGCTTCGCCGCGTCGCCGTCTGGAGCGCGACCCCGAGGCCGACAGCGCCGAAGGAGCACAACCCCGCGTAGACGGCTCCGCACGGCTTCGAGTCCGCCCACAGGAGACGCTCGAGGCGCGCGGCCGCCGACCCGAACAGCGCGACCGGGTGCCCCCGTCGGGGGTCGCCGAACAGGGTGTCGGCGGCGTATCCGGTAACGAGTCCGGCAGCGGTTGTCCCTAGACGGAGTGGCACGTGGCGCACGGTAGCGCGTGCACCACAATGCCGGGTATGACTGCGCCCACCGCCTCCGCGGGGAAGAAGACGTCGGCGAGGCTGACGGCCCGCCTCGCGGGCTACCTCGAGACCCTGGCACGTGCCCTCCGCCGGTACGGCCGCGACGAAGGCAAGGTGCTGGTCCTCGGCGGCGTCCGCTCCGGGAAGTCGCGGCACGCGGAACGGCTCGTCGCCGGCCACTCGCACCTCGTCTACGTCGCGCCCGGCCTCCCGGCCGGCGAAGACGACCCCGAATGGGCCGCGCGGGTGGCCGCGCACCAGGCCCGGCGGCCGTCGCACTGGAAGACCGTCGAGACCACCGACCTCGCCGGCACCCTCCGCAAGGCGACCGAGCCGCTGCTGATCGACTGCCTCGGCACCTGGCTGTCCCGCGTGCTGGACGACGTCGGCGCGTGGAAGCAGAAGCCGGGCTGGGAACACCGGCTGGACGACCGGCTCGAGGACTTCCTCGCCGCGTGGGCCGCGGCGCGGGTGCCGGTGGTCGCGGTCAGCAACGAGGTCGGCAGCGGTGTGGTGCCCGCAACGTCGTCCGGGCGGCTGTTCCGTGATGTGCTGGGCGCACTCAACAACCGGGTGTCCGCCGACGCCGACCGGGTCGTGCTGGTCGTCGCGGGCCGGGCGCTCGACCTGTAGCCAGGAGGCGCCCGTGTTCGACGTACCCGTGCCCGACCCCGCCGCCCGCGCCGCCGCGCAGGAGCGGCTCGACGGCCTGGTCAAGCCGCTCGGCGCGCTCGGCAGGCTGGAGGAGCTCGCCGCCTGGCTGGCGGCGGCGCACGGGAGCGTGCCGCCGCGCCCGCTGGACGACGTCCGGGTGGTCGTCTTCGCCGGCGACCACGGCGTGTCGGCGCTGTCGGCGTACCCGCGCGAAGTGACCGCGGCGATGGTGCGGGTGTTCCTGGCCGGCAAGAGCGGCGTCAACGTGCTGGCCGCGCAGGTCGGCGCGAAGGTGCGGGTGGCCGACCTGGGCGTCGATTGGGACGGCGCGGACGTACCGCCCGAGGTCACGGCGCACAAGATCCGCCGCGGTTCGGGCTCGATCGACGTCGAGGACGCCCTGCTGCCGGGTGAAGCGCGGGCCGCGTTCGAGGCCGGCCGGGCGATCGCCCGCGAGGAAGCGGACGCGGACCTGCTGATCCCGGGCGACATGGGCATCGGCAACACGGCGATGTGCGCGGCCCTGGTGGCGGCCTCGCTGGGGCTGCCGGCCGCCGAGGTGGTCGGCACGGGCACCGGGGTCGACGCGGACGGCCTCGAGCGCAAGACGGCCGCGGTCGCGGCGGCCCTGACGCGGACGGCGGGCCGGACGGACGACCCGTTCGACCGGCTGACGACGCTGGGCAGCGCGTGCGTCGCGGCGACGGCCGGCTTCCTGGTCGAAGCGGCGGTGCGAGGAATCCCGGTGCTGCTGGACGGCGTGTTCTCCGGCGCGGCCGCCCTGGTCGCCCGGGACATCGCGCCCGGCGCCGAGCAGTGGTGGCTGGCCGGGCACCGCTCGACCGAACCTTCGCAGGCGTTCGCGCTCAAGGCGCTGGGCCTGGAGCCGATCCTGGACTTCGGGCTGCGGCTCGGCGAAGGCAGCGGGGCAGTGCAGGCCGTCCCGACCCTTCGCGCCGCGCGTGCGATCTTGGCGGACATGGGCCTGCTGGCCGACTTGACGTGAGCCGCTGGGCCGACTCCGCGCGGATGGCAGCCGGGACGTTGACCACCGTTCCCGTCCCGGCGCCCCGCGTCATCAACCGGCGGGTGGCCGGTGGCGCCATGCTGCTCGCTCCCCTGGCCGCCCTCCCGCTCGCCGTGGCCGCCGGGCTCGTCGTCGCCGCCGGACAAGCTGTTCACCTTCCTTCTCTCGCAACTGCCGCTCTCGCGGTGGGAGCCGTCGCGCACGGCAGCCGGGGGCTGCACCTCGACGGGCTCGCCGACACCGCGGACGGCCTCGGTGCCTCTTACGACCGGGCCAAGGCCCTCGACGTCATGCGCCGCGGCGACTCCGGACCCACCGGGGTCGCGACGCTCGTGTTCGTCCTGCTCGTCCAGGTCGGCGCGCTGACCGCCGCCGGCCCGGTCACCGCGGCCGCCGGGGTCGTCGTCGGCCGGTGCACGCTCTCGCTGGCGTGCGCCCGCGGTGTCCCGTCGGCGCGGCCGGAGGGCCTGGGCGCCACCGTCGCGGGCTCGGTTCCCCGCACCGCGGCGATCGCCGTGGGCCTCGCCGCCGCCGGGCTCGCCACGCTGCTGCCCGGGCTGCCGTGGTGGCGCGGACCTCTTGCCGTCGCCCTGGCCTACGCCGTCACCGGCGCACTCCTGTGGCGGTGCACCAAGCGCCTCGGCGGCGTCACCGGCGACGTTCTCGGCGCCGGTGTCGAAGTCGCCGTCGCGGCCGCCTTGCTCGCGCTCGCCTGAAACTGTCGTACCCCCTTCCTAGAGTGCGACGCGTGAACCGAACCGATCGGCTGTACGCGCTCGTCGAAGAACTTCGTGCTGTCGCCCCTCGCCCGCGCAGCGCGCGCTGGCTCGCGTCCCGGTTCGAGGTGAGCGTCCGCACCGTCGAGCGGGACATCAGCGCGCTGCAGCAATCCGGCGTGCCCGTCTACGCCGAGGCGGGCCGCACCGGCGGGTACTGCCTCGACAAGGCGCACACGATGCCGCCGGTCAACCTGACGCCCGCCGAGGCCGTCGCCATGGCGCTCGCGCTGAGGCACCTCGACGGCACCCCCTTCCGGGCGGAAGGACGCTCGGCGCTGCACAAGCTCGTCTCGGCGATGCGGCGGGAGGACGTCGACGCCGCGCGGGACCTCGCCACCTGTGTCCACCTGCTCGGCGGTGGTCCGATCCCGCCGATGCCGCCCGTGCTCGGCGTCCGCCGCGTCCTGCGCATCCGGTACACCGACCGCCAAGGCACCGCCACCCGGCGGGAAGTCGAGCCCCTCGGCTACGTCGGCAAGCCCGACCACTGGTACCTCATCGCCTGGTGCCGGCTGCGCGAGGAGATCCGCGCCTTCCGCACCGACCGGATCGTCTCCTTCACCGTGCTGGCCGAGGTGCCGCCGCTGCGCCGGCTGCGGCCCGAGGACCTCGACATCCCCTACGGCGACGTCGAGCAGCTCACTTTGGCGGGGTGAACACGGAGAAGTGGTTGCCGGCCGGGTCGAGCACGTGCGCGAACGTCACGCCGACCGGGTTGACGGTCGGTGGCCGTTGCACCCGCCCACCGGCCTTCTCCACCGCGCGGCAGGCGGCGTCGACGTCCTCGACCAGCACGGTGAAGATCGCGTAGTTCTCCTGCCCCGTGGACAGACCGCCACGCGAGCCGCCGGTGTCGATGACGCGGTAAGCGACATCGGTGCTCGCGGTGTCGTCCTGCGCGACCTTCCAGCCGAAGACGTCGCCGTAGAACCGTTCGGCGGTCGCCGGGTCGTCCGTGCCGATCTCGAACCAGGCGACGTCGTTGAATCCGGGCATGTCGTTCCTTCCGCTGCCACGCCGGGCGTTTCCCGGCTCCGCCCAGTTTCGGCGGCGGCAACGACAACCCCCTGTCGGTGTTTACGAAATTTCTCGCACCGCGGTCAGGAACGCGTCCGTCGTCACGCGGTCGCGGACCGCCAGCCGCAGGTGGTCCGGCCCGAGACCGGGGAAAGTATCGCCTCGCCGCACCGCGTAGCCGGCCTCGCGCAGCCGCGCGCGCAGAGAAGCGCCGTCGGGAACGCGCACCAGCACGAACGGCCCGCGCGGGTCGCCCAGCACCGTCACGCCCAGAGCCGTCAGACCGGACACCAGGTACTCCCGGTCCGATTCCGCCGCGATCGCCAGCTTTTCCGCTTCCTCCAGCGCGGCCGGACGGCAGCACGCCACCGTCGCCACCCCGGCCAAAGTGGACACCGACCAGGGCACCTGCACCGCCCGCAGCCGCTCGACGACGTCCGCCGAAGCGAGTACGTACCCCGCCCGCAGGCCGGCCAGCCCCCACGTCTTCGTCAAGCTGCGCAGCACGACGACGCCCGCGAAACCGGACGCCAGGCTCTCGGCCTCCCCCGGGATCGCGTCCAGGAAAGCCTCGTCGACCACGAGCAGCCGCCCAGGTCGCGCCAAGGAAAGCAGCGCCGACGCCGGGTGCAGGACCGACGTCGGGTTCGTCGGGTTGCCGACGAACACCAGGTCGGCGTCAGCAGGAACCAGCGCCGGGTCCAGCACGAACCCGTCCGCTTCGGACAGGATCACGCGCGAAACCGAGTGGCCCGCCGCCCGCAACGCCGCCTCGGGCTCGGTGAACTGCGGGTGCACGACCACGGCGTGTCGAGGCCGAAAAGCCGAGGCCAGCAGCGTGAACGCCTCCGCCGCACCCGCGGTGACCAGGACTTCGGAAGCCCGACGGCCGTGGCGAGCAGCGACAGCCGCAGTAGCGTCCACAGTGGACGGATAAGCAGCGAGGGAGTCCAAGGCGGACGCCAGTTCGTCCCGCAGCCAACCCGGCGGCCGCGGCAACCGGACGTTCACGGCCAGGTCGACCAGCCCCGGCCCGACCTCGCGATCGCCGTGGTGGTGCAGGTCGTACTCAGGCATGAGCCCGGACCCGTTCCGCGAACCGGTGGGCCAGCTCGGGGTACCCGGCCCAGTGAATGTGCAGGTAGGACGCGTGCAACGTCGGCGACGCGAAGCCGTCCAGCTGCCGGTCCCAGCCCCACGCCGCCGAAGCCCCGTGCGACGGCGTCACTTCGGTGCGGTGGAACTCGTGCCCGGTGACGCGCTGCCCGGCCGTCGCCAGGAGGTTGTCCTCGACGGCGACCGCGCGCCGGTAGCCGAGCTTGCCGCGTGCGGTCATCTTCGCGTCCGCGGGCAGCGCGCCGACCATCGGCACGCCGTCCAGCGACTGGCACAGGTACAGCAGGCCCGCGCACTCCGCGCTCACCGGCATCCCGCGAGCGATGGCCGAAGCCACTTCACGCAGCAACGGCGTGTTCGCCGACAGCTCCGCTGCGTGCACCTCGGGGAACCCGCCGCCGAAGTACAGCCCGGCGCACCCGTCCGGCAACGCCGTGTCCCGCAGGGGATCGATGTCCACGACGTCGACGCCGCACGCGGCCAGCAGCTCGACGTTCTCGGTGTAGCGGAAGGTGAACGCCGGTCCCCCGGCGGCCGCGACCGTCACCCGCGGACCGTCCACACCGGACGGTTCCCACGCCGGCGCGGACAGCGGCGGCGCCGCGGACGCGATCCGCACGATCGCTGCCAAGTCGACTCCGTCGGAAACCCACGCGGCCAGTGCCGGCAGCACGTGCTGCGCCTCGGCCGCCCGTTCCGCCGCCGGGACGAGCCCGAGGTGCCGGCTCGGCGCGTGGATCTCTTCGTTGCGGTACAACGCGCCCAGCAGCGGGACGCCGGTCGCTTCCAGCGCGGAGGCGATCTCGTCGAGGTGCCGCTGCGAGCCCAGCTTGTTGAGGATGACCCCGGCCAGCCGCACGCGCGTGTCGTAGGACGCGAAGCCGAGCACGGTCGCCGCGACGCTGCGGGACGCCGCCGACGCGTCCACGACCAGCACCACCGGCGCGTCCAGCAGCCGGGCGACGTGCGCGGTCGAGGCGTAGCCCTCGGTCCCGAGAGCGCCGTCGAACAGGCCCATCACGCCCTCGATGACGGCGATGTCCGCGCCGTGGGAACCGTGGCGCAGCAACGGGATCAACGCGTCTTCGCCCTGCAGGAACGGGTCCAGGTTCCGCGCCGGCCGCCCGGTGGCCAGGGCGTGGTAGCTCGGGTCGATGAAGTCCGGCCCGACCTTGTGCCCGGACACGCGGTGCCCGGCCGCGCGCAGCGCCGCCATCAGCCCCGCGGCGACGGTCGTCTTGCCGTGCCCGGACCCGGGCGCGGCGACGACCACGCGCGCTACCACTCGATCCCCCGCTGGCCCTTCTGGCCGGCGTCCATCGGGTGCTTGACCTTGGTCATCTCGGCGACCAGGTCGGCGGCTTCGATCAGCTCCGGCGGCGCGTACCGGCCGGTGATGACGACGTGCTGGTGCCCGGGCCGCTCGACCAACGCGGACACGACGTCGTCCACCTCCAGCCAGCCCCACTTGAGCAGGTAGGAGAACTCGTCGAGGACGTAGAAGTCGTGCGTCTCGGCGGCGAGGCGGCGCTTGATCTCCGCCCAGCCCTCACGCGCGTTTTCGGCGTGGTCCTCGTCGGTGCCGGACTTGCGCGACCAGCTCCAGCCCTCGCCCATCTTGTGCCACTCGACCGGCCCGCCCTCGCCGGTGTCGTCGTGCAGCTTGCCCAAGGCCTTGAACGCGGCTTCCTCGCCGACGCGCCACTTCGCCGACTTGACGAACTGGAACACGCCGATCGACCAGCCCTGGTTCCACGCGCGCAACGCCATCCCGAACGCGGCGGTCGACTTGCCCTTCATCTCACCGGTGTGCACGGCGAGCAGCGGCCGGTTGCGGCGCTGGCGGGTCGTCAGGCCGTCGGCCGGCACCACGGACGGCTTTCCCTGCGGCATCAGGCGGCCTTCCCGGTCCGGGCGCGGACGGCGCTCGCCAGCGATTCGGCGGCGACGTCGGCCAGCGGGACGTGCTCCGCGCCCAGGTGGGCGGCCAGATCGGCGGCGAGGCCGAGGCGCATCTTGCCGCTCTCGCAGTCCATGACGATGGAGGTCACCCCACCCAGCAGCCCGGCCGCGGCCTGGGCGCGCGCGACGGCGTCGGGACCGCTGGTGGCGCGACCGTCGGTGACGACGACCAGCAGCGGACGGCGCCGCGGGTCGCGGATCTCCTCGACGCGCAGCACCCGCGCGGCCTCCAGGAGGCCTTCCGCGAGCGGCGTCCGGCCGCCGGTCGGGAGGCCTTCGAGGCGGGACGCGGCCGCGTCGACGCTGATCGTCGGCGGCAACGCGAGCTCGGCGGCGTTGCCGCGGAAGGTGACGAGCCCGACCTTGTCGCGGCGCTGGTAGGCGTCGAGCAGCAGCGAGAGGACCGCCGACTTGACCTCGCGCATGCGGGCCTTCGCGCCCATCGAGCCGGACGCGTCGACGCAGAACAGCACGAGGTTGCCTTCACGCCCTTCGCGCAGCGCGTACCGCAGGTCCTCCGGGCGCAGCTTGAGCGCGGCACCGGTGCGGCCACGGGACTTCTGGTGCGGTGCCGCAGCTTTCACGGTCGCGACGAGGTGCGGGCGCCCGTCGCGGACGCTCGCGGGCTGGACGCCGATGGTGCGGCCGCTGTCGGTGATCGCGCGGGAACGGCGGCCACGCTCGCCTTCGCCCATGCCTTTCACGCGGAAGACGCGGGCCTTGAACGTTTCGCCGGCGCCGACGGTCTTCTGCTGGCCGCCCGCGTTCTGCTGCGGCTGACCCTGCGGGGCGTCGCCCTGCGGAACTTCCTGCGGGGCTTCGTCGGGTGCCGAGCCCGAGCCGGGGCCGTCGTCTTCGGGGCCCGGCTGCTGTGACGACTCGGCGTCCTGGAGGGCCTGCTCCAGCTGCTCTTCGGAGATTCCCGGGGCGTCGAACGGGTTGCGGCGACGCCGGTGCGGCAACGCGAGCCGCGCGGCGACGCGGACGTCGTCGGTGGTCACCTCGTCGCGGCCGGCCCAGGCCGCGTGCGCGACGGCCGTGCGCGCGGTGACGATGTCCGCGCGCATGCCGTCGACCTCGAAGGACGCGCAGATCTCGGCGATCTGGCGCAGGGCGTCGTCGGGGAGCTTGACGGCCGGGAGGAGCTTTTGCGCCGACTCGATTTCCTCGGCCAGGCGGGCGTCTTCTTCGGCGTACTGCGCGGCGAAGGCGTCAGGATCCGCTTCGTAGGCGAGCCGGCGGCGGACGACCTCGACGCGCTGTTCCGGGTCGCGGCTCGAAGCGACCTCGACGGTCAGCCCGAACCGGTCCAGCAGCTGCGGCCGCAGCTCGCCTTCCTCGGGGTTCATGGTGCCGATCAGCACGAACCGGGCCGCGTGCGACACCGAGACGCCCTCGCGTTCGACGGTCGCGCGGCCCATCGCGGCGGCGTCGAGCAGGGTGTCGACCAGGTGGTCGTGGAGCAGGTTGACCTCGTCGACGTAGAGCAGGCCGCGGTGCGCGGCGGCTAGGAGGCCGGGCTGGAAGTCCGTGACGCCTTCGGCGAGGGCGCGTTCGAGGTGCAGCGAGCCGATGACGCGGTCTTCGGCGGCGCCGACGGGCAGTTCGACCAGCTTCGCCGGCCGTCGGTGGCTCGCCGTGCTGTCGTGCGGACCGTCCGGGCAGAGCGGGTCGGGAGCCCCGGGATCACACGAAAAGCGACAGCCGTCCACGACGTCGACGCCCGGCAGCAGACCCGCGAGCGCGCGGACCATGGTCGACTTCGCCGTGCCCTTCTCGCCGCGCACCAGCACGCCGCCGACCGCGGGGGAGATCGAGGAGAGGACCAGCGCCAGGCGCAGGTCCGGCAGCCCGACGACGGCGGTGAACGGGTACGGCTTCAACAGCACTCCTCCAGCTCGGCGACCGGCCGATCATCGCACAGCGCCCGGCTCGCTTAGGGTGGGAAATCGTGCGCGAAAAATCACGGTTGACGGTGGTGGGGATCGGGGCTGACGGGTGGTCGGGCTTGTCCGAGCAAGCCCAAGCTCTGGTGCTCGGCGCCGATGTCGTGATCGGGGCGCCGCGGCAGCTGGGATACCTGCCCGAAGATGTCGTGTGCGAGCCGTGGCCGTCGCCGTTGCTGCCCGGGCTCGACGCGTTGATCGCGGAGCACGAAGGCGCGCGGATCTGCGTCCTGGCCAGCGGCGATCCGTTTTTGTCGGGGGTCGGCACTACGCTCGTGGCACATGGATACGAGGTCGAGGCGCTGCCCGCGGTCTCCTCGGTGACACTGGCCCGGGCCCGGCTGGGCTGGTCCGCCGAAGAGACCGAGGTGGTGACGCTCGTCGGCCGGTCGTCGGCCCGCGTCGCCCGGGTGCTGGCGCCGGGGCGGCGGGTGCTGGTGCTGGGGGCCGACGCGGCGGCGCTGCGCTCCCTGCTGACCGTGCGCGGGTACGGCGAGAGCGAGCTGTTCGCGCTGGAGAACCTGGGCGGGCCCGACGAACGCATCTCCGACGGCTGGTCGGGGGATCCCGGTCCCCTGACGGTCTTCGGGCTGACGTGCGCGGGTCCGGCGCTGCCGTTGATCGGCATCCCGGACGACGTGTACTCGCACGACGGCCAGCTGACCAAGCGCGACCTGCGGGTGTCGGCGCTGGCCCGGCTCGCGCCGAGCCCCGGCGAGCTGCTGTGGGACGTCGGCGCGGGCGCGGGCAGCCTCGGCATCGAGTGGTCGCGCCTGCACGGGCTGAACCGCGCGATCGCGATCGAGCGCGATCCCGCGCGGGCGGAGCGGATCGGGCGGAACGCGCTGGACCTGGGCGTACCGGAACTGGAGGTGGTGACGGGCGAGGCACCGGAGGCGCTGAGCGCGCTGCCGGCGCCGGACGCGGTGTTCATCGGCGGCGGGGTGACCGTGCCGGGCGTGCTGGACGCGTGCCTGGCGACGCAGGCGCGGATCGTCGCGCACGGAGTGACGTTGGAGGCGGAGCAGGTGCTGGCGCGGGCGTACTCGCAGCACGGCGGTGAGCTGGTGCGGATCGGCGTGGAACGGGCCGGGACGCTCGGCGGCTTCACCGGATGGACGCCGGCTCGCGTCGTGACGCAGTGGAGCAGCCGATGACCGTGCACTTCGTCGGGGCCGGGCCGGGTGCCGCCGACCTCATCACCGTGCGGGGACGGGACTTGCTCGCCCGCTGCGACGTCTGCCTCTACCCCGGCAGCATGACGCCGACCGACCTCCTGGCGTACTGCCAGCCGGACGCCGACCTCGTCGACACGGCGAACCTCGCGCTGGAGGCGATCGTCGAGCGGATGGCCGACGCGCACGACGCGGGCCGGGACGTGGTCCGGCTGACCTCCGGCGATCCCTCGCTCTACAGCGCCGTCGCCGAGCAGATGCGCCGCCTCGACGCGCGGAACGTGCCCTACGACGTCGTCCCCGGCGTACCCGCCTTCGCCGCCTCCGCGGCCGCGCTGAAGCGGGAACTCACCGTGCCCGAAGTCGGTCAGAGCCTGGTGATCACGCGCGTCCAGGCCCGGTCGACCAAGATGCCGCCGAAGGAAACCCTCGCCGCCTTCGCCGCCACCGAAGCCACCCTCGCGCTGCACCTCGCGATCAACCACGTCGAACGCGTCGCCGAGGAACTGACTCCGCACTACGGCGCCGGCTGTCCCGTCGCCGTCGTCGCGCTCGCCACGCAACCCGGCGAGACCGTCGTGCGGGGAGTGCTCGGCGAGCTGCCGAAACTCGTGCGCGAAGCCGGGATGACCCGGGCCGCGACCATCTTCGTCGGCCGGGTGCTCGCGGCCGCGAACTTCCCCGACAGCTTCCTCTATTCCAGTGCCCGCGACCGGGCGAACCAACCGGAGTCGTTGTGACAGAACTGCGTTGGGGCCTGCTGGCCGCCGGGACCATCGCCGCCCACTTCGCCGCGGGTGTAGACGAAAGCAAGCACGGCACGCTCACCGCCGTCGCGGCCCGGGACAGCGCCCGCGCCCGCGAGTTCGCCACCCGCTTCGAGATCCCGAGGGCGTACGGCAGCTACGAAGAGCTCCTCGCCGACCCGGACGTCGACGCCGTGTACGTCTCGACGCCGCACGCGCTGCACAAGCAGTGGGCCATCGCCGCGGCCGAAGCGGGCAAGCACGTGCTGTGCGAGAAGCCGCTGACGCTCACCGCCGCCGACGCCGAAGAGGTCATCGCCGCCGCGCGCGAGCACGACGTCTTCCTCATGGAGGCGTTCATGTACCGGCTGCACCCGCAGACGCGGCGGCTGGTCGAGCTCATCGCGAGCGGCGCGATCGGCGAGGTCCGCGCGGTCGACACGACCTTTTCCTTCGACAGCAACCCGGAAGAGACTGCCCGCCTGTCCGACCCCGCGCTCGGCGGCGGCGGGATCCTCGACGTCGGCTGCTACTGCACGTCCCTGGCGCGGCTGGTCGCCCAGGCCGCGACCGGGCAGGACGTCGTCGAGCCCACCGAGGTCAGCGGCATGGCGAAGCTGTCCCCGCACGGCGTCGACGAGTACGCCACCGGACTGCTGCGCCTCCCCGGCGACATCCTCGCGACGATCTCCTGCGGCATCCGGCTCACCCGCGAGGACGGCATCCGCGTCTACGGCTCGACCGGTCAGCTGTACGTGCCGCGGCCCGCGTGGATCCACCCGCTGCGCAAGCCGGGCGTCTCGCAGATCATCCTCACGCCGGCCGACGGCGAACCGGAGGTCATCGAGGTCGAAGCGACGCAGGGCGTCTTCGCACGCGAAGCCGATCACGTGGCCACGCACATCGACGACCGGCAAGCCCCGGAGCTGACCTGGGCGGAAACCCTGGCCAACCTGCGGACGCTCGACCGGTGGCGCGAGGCCGTCGGGTACGGGAAGCCGTGATCCTCATCCTCGGCGGCACCGGCGAAGCGCGCACCCTCGCCGAAGAACTCGTGAAGCGCGACGTTCAGGTGGTGTCCTCGCTGGCCGGACGCGTCGCGCGGCCACGGCTCCCGGTCGGCGAAGTGCGCGTCGGTGGCTTCGGCGGCGCGGACGGGCTCGCGTCCTGGTTGCGCGAGAACGACGTGAAGGCCGTCGTGGACGCGACGCACCCCTTCGCCGAACGCATCGGCGCGAACGCGGCGAAAGCGGCCGAACGCACCGGAATCCCCCTGCTCCGGCTCGCCCGGCCGGGCTGGGAACCCGGCGAAGAAGACGTCTGGCACTGGGCGGACGACCTCGACGACGCCGCGAAACTGCTCCCCGGCCTGGGCAAGCGTGTCTTCCTCACCAGTGGCCGCCAGGGTTTGCCCGCCTTCGCGCACCTCGACGACCTGTGGTTCCTGATCCGCTGCGTCGACCCGCCCGAGCCACCGCTGCCGCGGCACCACGAGCTGATCCTCGCCCGCGGCCCGTACGAGGTGGCCGCCGAACGCGCGCTGCTCGAAAGGGTCGACGTCCTGGTCACCAAGGACTCCGGCGGCCCGCAAACCGAAGCGAAGCTGACCGCGGCCCGGGAACTCGGGAAGCCCGTCCTCGTGGTCCGGCGGCCGCCGAGACCACGCACCGAAACCGCCGAAACCGTGGCCGAAGCCGTCGAATGGGTCCGCAGCCGATGATCGAAGAGTTCTACGAAGTCCTCCGCAAGCGCCGCGACGTCCGCGGCGAGTTCACCGGCGAACCGATCCCGGAAGCAACACTCACCCGGATCCTCGAGGCCGCGCACGCCGCCCCGAGCGTCGGGCTGACCCAGCCGTGGGACTTCGTGCTGGTCGACGACCACGCGACGCGCGAGACGTTCGCGAAGCACGTCCACGAGGAGCGCGAGGTCTTCGCCGGGCAGCTCGACGAAGGTCGTGCGAGCACCTTCGCGAACATCAAGATCGAGGGCATCCTCGAGTCCAGTTTGGGCATCGTCGTCACCTACGACCCGGCGCGCGGCGCACCCGACGTCCTCGGCCGGCACGCCATCGCCGACGCGGGCCTGTACTCGGTGTGCCTGGCGATCCAGAACCTCTGGCTCGCCGCGACCGCCGAAGGCCTCGGCGTCGGGTGGGTCAGCTTCTACCGCGAGCCGGTGCTGAGCGAGCTGCTCGGCATCCCGGAGGGCATCCGGCCGGTCGCGTGGCTGTGCGTCGGGCCGGTCAGCAGGCTGGAAACCGTGCCCGACCTGGAGCGCCACGGCTGGCGCAGCCGCCGTCCCCTGTCCGAGGCCCTCCACCACGGCCGCTTCACGCCGCGTGACCCGGGGGTTGCGTCAGCCGCCGACGTCTGACCCGTTAGCGTTGCGCCGATGCGTCTGATTGCCGTAGCGCTGGGGCTGCTCTCGGCCTTGTGCGCGCTGGCTTTCCCCTTCCTGCCGGTGGTGCAGGACACGGCGGAGGTCGTCTGGCCGACCGGCAGCGACACCCGCTCCGTCAACGCGCCCTTGACCGGGTACTGGGCCCAGGACCTGCGCGCCGAACTGCCGTGCGCGGCCATCCGTTCGGTCGACACGCGCACGAACGGCCCGGGCCTGCTGTTCGCCACCGTGCCCGACGGCCGCACCGACCCGAACGCCGGCAAGGGCGTCGGCCTGCAGCTGCGCGTCGACAACGGCGTGCTGTTCGCCTCCAGCCAGGGCCAGCAGATCGCCCAGCAGCCGCTGCCCGCCGAGAAGTGCGACGTCGAGCTGGACGTCGACGCGACGCAGATGACCCTGGCCGTGGCCGGGACGCCGATCTTCCACGCCGGCGGCGACGTCCGGCCCCGCGTGGTCGGCATCTACTCCTCGATCAACTCGAGCAAGGACCCGATCGCCGGCCTACACGTCTCGGTCGTGCCGGACACCCGCTACCAGACGTCGCCGACCGCGCTGAAGATCGGCGTCGGCGTGGTCGCCATCCTGTCGCTGATCGGCTGCATGATCGCGGTCTGGCGCCGCGACTCCGGCACCGCGAGACGCGCGCCGCGCTGGGCGCCGGTCGGCTGGTGGCGGCTGACGATGCGCGACGCGACGGTGATCACCGCGCTCGGCGCGTGGGTCTTCATCGGGCCGGTGACCTCGGACGACGGCTACATCCTCACGATGGCCCGCGTCACCGAGCAGACCGGGTTCCTCACGAACTACCACCGCTGGTTCGGGGTCGCCGAGGCGCCGTTCGGCTGGTTCTACCACGTCTTCGAGCTCATGGCGCACGTCAGCGTGGTGCCGCCGTGGATCCGGCTGCCGTCGTTCCTGCTCGGCGTGCTCAGCTGGCTGCTGATCAGCCGCGAGGTGATGCCGCGCCTCGGCACCCAGATCCGCACCAGCCGCCCGGCCAGCTGGGCCGCGGCGACGGTGTTCCTGATCTGGTGGATGCCCTACAACAACGGCGTCCGCCCGGAACCGGTGGCCGCGCTCGGCTCGCTGCTGGCGATCTGCGCGGTGGAGCGCACGCTGGTGACGCGCCGGCTGCTGCCGATGTGCCTCGGCCTGACCGCGGCCGGGTTCACCCTGGCGGCGACGCCGACCGGGCTGATCGCGGTGGCGCCGTTCCTGGTCGCCGCGCGCCCGCTGTTCAAGCTGATCCGCCAGCGCGCGATCGAAAACGGCTGGCTCCCGGTGCTCGCGCCGATCGCCGCGGCCGGGCTGCTCGTGCTGGTCGTCGTGTTCGCCGACCAGACGTTCGCGACCGTCCAGGAGGCGACCCGGATCCGGACCCAGGTCGGCCCGAACCTGTCGTGGTTCCAGGAGCTGGCGCGCTACCAGCTGCTGTTCGAGAGCCTGCCGGACGGCTCGGCGCCGCGCCGGTTCCCGGTGCTGCTGGTCGTGCTCTGCACGGCCACCTGCCTGGTGGTGCTGCTGCGCCGCGGCCGCATCCCCGGCGCGTCGCTCGGCCCTGCCCGCCGCCTGATCGGCACGACCGCGCTGTTCTTCCTGCTCCTGGCCCTGACGCCGACGAAGTGGACGCACCACTTCGGCGCGTTCGCCGCGGTCGGCGCCTCGATGGCCGCGCTGGCCGCGCTCGCGACCAGCTCGACGGTGCTGCGGTCCAAACGCAACCGCGCGGCCTTCCTCGCGGCGCTGCTGGTGGTCGCCGCGCTCGCCGCGACCGGGCCGAACACCTACTGGTTCGTCTCCCGCCTCGGCGTCCAGTGGACGAACGTGGCACCGTCGATCGGCGGCATCCCGCTCTCGACGATCCTGCTGGTCGCGGCCGCGGTGGCCGGGATCTACGCGTTCGTCGAGAACGTCCGCGCCCACCGGCCGGGGCTGCCGGCCCAGCCGCAGGAAGGCCGGCTGCGCGCGCTGCGGCTCGGGTCGCTGTCGCTGGTGGTGGTCTGCGGCCTGGTGGCGGCGGGCGAGTTCGTCACGATGGCGTGGGCGATCCACAACCAGTCCGGCAGCTACAGCCTGGGCGCGGCGAACGTCGGGCACCTGTTCGGCAAGAGCTGCAACCTGTCCGACCACGTGATGGTCGAGCGCGACGCGGCGACGAGCATCCTGCGGCCGCAGTCCGAGCAGCGGACGGTCGCGGAGAAGCCGAAGGAGACCGACTCCCCGCTGCCGAACCCGGACCAGGACAACGGCCGCGTCCAGACCGGCTTCCACACCCACGCGGTCGACGACAAGGACCCGCTGGCCGAGCCGCCGCACGGGTTCACGCCGGAGACCGTGCCGATGTGGTCGAGCTACCTCGACCCGGAGACGCGCGCGGGCCGCCTGCGCAGCGACTGGTACGCGCTGACGGAGAAGCCGGCGGACGGCCAGATCGTGGTGGCCACGGCGGGTGCCGCGCGGCGCCCGACGTCGGTCAGCCTCGACTACGGCGTCAACACGCCGGAGGGCGTGAAGATCGTGCGCAGCCAGTTCATGCTCCCGCCGGGCTCGGGCACGGGCGGCTGGAACGACACGCGCATCAACCTGCGCGACCTCCCCGCGGAGACGAACGCGGTCCGCATCAACATCGTCGACAACGACCTCACGGAGGACGGCTGGATCGCGGCATCGGCCCCGCGCGTCCCGACGTTCACGACGTTGACCGACCGCATCGGCTCGAAGCCGGTGTACGTCGACTGGCCGGCGTCGTTCGTGTACCCGTGCGTCCAGCCGGTGACGTCCCACGACGGGATCTCGCAGGTCCCGGAGTACCGCATCACGGCGGGTGGCCTGGCGGACGAGGCGCAGTGGGCGTCGTCGACGAACGGCGGGCCGATCGGGTGGCTGGAGGAGCTGGCCGAGGAGCCCGAGGTGCCGAGCTACCTGATCGGGCAGCCGAGCCAGTCGTGGGGCCAGCTGCTGCAGATCGAGCCGTTCACGGAGGGCATCGCACCGACCGTGGTGCACGGGGAGAAGACCGTGCCGGGGTGGTGGTCCCCGGGACCGGGACCGAGCCAGCCCAACGGCAAGGACCCGACGCGCTAGGGCTTCGTCCAGGCCGTCCGACGGTGGAGGTGGAACCCGGCCCGCTCCAGGTTCGCCACGCTCGGTGAGCCGGGACGGGCCGTCGCCACCGCCAGGGTGCAGCCTTCCGCCGCGGCCGCTTCGAGACGGCGGCGCAGCAGCTTCGGCTGGGCTCCCCGGCCGCGGAACTCCGGGAGGGTCGAGGCCGCGCCGAGGATCGCGACCCCGGCGTCGATCGTCATGCCCGCGGCGGCGATCGGCGTCTCCCCCTCGCGCACGAGGAACCGCCGCATGACCGGGAGCCGGTGTTCCGCGGCCATGTACTCCGCCACCGGCCCGCTCACCCCGAATCCGGTCAGCAGGACCCGCAGGAACACCTCCGCGTCCGCCGCTTCCGGCGGCGAGGCCAGGGCGGGCTCCAGCCGGCGGACGGCCAGGAACCGCTCGCCCGCCGGTACCAGTCCCGGCACCCGCAGACCGGCCGGGGCGACGACCGCCGGGTGGACGCCGTCCCACTCCGGCGAACGCAGCAACCCGGCCACGCCGGGCAGCGTCTCCGGCGTCACCCCGGTCACCGTCGACAGGTACGCGAGCGCGGGGTCGGTCGCCAGCACCGCCAGCGCGCCCTCGTGCTCCCACGCGCGGAAGCGGCCGGGCACTCCCGCCGCCGACGCCGCCTCGCCCGCCATCGCCGCCCGGCGGTGCAACGCCAGCTCGGCCGTCAGTAGCTGCGCGGGGTCCACACCACCCCGTTCTCCGCGCGGGTCCGCGACGAGCCCACGATCAGCAGGCAACGCATGTCCACTGTGGACGGATCGAGGTCGCCCAGCGTCGTGACGCGGATGTCCTCCTCCGGACCGCCGACGTCCCGCGCCACCACGACCGGCGTGGACTCGGCGCGGTGCCGCAGCAACACCGAACGTGCGTCGGCGAGCTGCGTCGTCCGGGAGCGGGACGCCGGGTTGTACAGCGCCAGCACCAGGTCCGCCGCGGCCGCCGCGTCGAGGCGCTTCTCGATGATCTCCCACGGCTTGAGCCGGTCGGACAGCGAGAGCACGCAGTAGTCGTGGCCCAGCGGCGCGCCGACCCGGGACGCCGCCGCCTGGGCCGCCGTCACGCCCGGGACGATCCGGACGCGCACCCCGGCGCCGTGGCCGGCGGACACCTGCTCCAGCACCGCCGACGCCATCGCGAAGACCCCGGGGTCGCCCGAGGACACCACCGCCACCCGGGCACCGCCGGCCGCCAGCTCCAGCGCCTCGCGAGCCCGGTCCGCCTCCACGCGGTTGCCGGACGCGTGCCGCTGCTGACCCGCCTTCTGCGGCACCCGCGCGACGTAGGGGCCGTACCCGACGACGTGCTCGGCCGCGGAAAGCTCCGCAGCGGCCTCGGGCGTCAGCCACTCCGGGCCCGCCGGGCCCAGGCCGACGACCACGACTTCGCCCGAGCCGGCCGGCACCGCGGCGGCCGCGGGTGCGGGCGAAACCCGGGACGCGTAGGCCGGGGAAGGCAGCAACGCCAAGGAAAAGTACGGCACCGACGCGGGATCCACTTCACCCAAGGGCTCGACCCGCTGCCGTTCCCAGGTCGCGCGCTCGACGAAAACGGCGTCGTCCAGCTTCCCGGCCTCGGCGAAGGCCTCCCGCACCGAGCCGAACGTGCGCCCCAGCTTCAGCACCGCGGCCGCGTCGGTGTCCGCGAGCCGCCGGGCCAGTTCCGGCGCCGGCAGCGTGCCCGGCAGCACCGTCAGGACCTCGTCCCGCTGGACCAGCGGCCGGCCGAGCACCGACGACGCCGCGCTCACCGACGTCACGCCGGGCACGACGACCGCCTCGAAGCGGCCGGAAAGCCGCTCGTGCATGTACATGTACGAGCCGTAGAAGAACGGGTCGCCTTCGCAGAGCAGGACGACGTCGCGGCCGGCGTCGAGGTGCTCGGCGAGCCGCTTCGCGCTCAGCTCGTAGAAATCGGCGATCGCGCCTTCGTACCCGCCGGGGTGGTCGGTCGTCTCGGTCGTGACCGGGTAGACGAGCTTCTCCTCGACCTGCCCCTCGCGCAGGTACGGCTCGGCGACCGAGCGCGCGATGCTCCGGCCGTGCCGCGCGCAGTGGTACGCGATCACCGACGCCTCGGAGATCAGCCGCGCGGCCTTGACCGTCATCAGTTCCGGGTCGCCGGGGCCGAGCCCGACGCCGTACAGGGTTCCGGTCATTCTTCGGCGCTCGCGAGGGCGTTGATCGCGGCGACGGCCATCGCGCTGCCACCACGTCGTCCGTGCACCACGAGGTAGGGCGCCGGGGCCTGCTTGGCGAGCTCCACTTTGGACTCCACCGCGCCGACGAACCCGACCGGGACGCCGATGACCGCCGCGGGTGCACCGACGCCTTCGTCGAGGATCTCCAGCAGGCGGAACAGCGCGGTCGGCGCGTTGCCGATCGCCACGACCGAGCCGGGCAGCTTGTCGCGCCACAGTTCCAGCGCCGCGGCCGAGCGCGTGGTGCCCATCCGCTCGGCGAGCCCCGGCACGCTCGGGTCCGAGAGCGTGCAGATCACTTCGTTGCCCGCGGGCAGGCGACGCCGCGTGATGCCGCTGGCGATCATCTGCGCGTCGCACAGGATCGGCGCGCCGGCCTCGAGCGCCGCGCGGCCGGACTCGACGACGTCGAGCGTGTAGCGCAGGTCGTCGACCAGATCGACCATGCCGCAGGCGTGGATCATCCGGACCGCCAGGCCCGCCACGTCGTCGGGCAGGATCGCCAGGTCCGCCTCCTCGCGGATCGTGGCGAACGAGTGCCGGTAGATCTCGGCACCGTCCCGCAGGTAGTCGATCACAGCTTCCCTTCCATCTCGTCGAGCGGCACCCAGCGGCCGTCGATGCGGTAGCCCCCCGCTTCGGCGACAACGTCCACATGGGACTGCGACGGCTTCCCGCACCGCCGTTCGCAGCCCGAGAAGTGCACGCGCAGGCCCGGCCGGAAGACGGCGTCGGCCCGCACGTCGGCGCGGGACTTCGCGCAGCCCGGCCGGCCGATGCACGCGCTCGTCCCCAGTTCGGCCCCGCCGAACCCCAGCCGTTCGAAGACGTCGGCGGGCACGTCCGGGAGCACGACGGACTTCCACGGCGTGACCAGCGCGGGCCCGAACCCCGCCAGCGCCCGGGCCTGGGCCGCCGAAAGCTGCCCGAAGCGCGGTTTGACGACCGCCGCGAAACCGCCGCCGCTCTCGATCAGGCCCGCCGGGATGTCCGCCGGGAGCCGTGGCACCGGCGTTCCCCGCCAGGCCGGGTCGTCGAGTTCCGCGACCCGCCAAGCCGATCCGCGCACGCGCAGAAACTCCAGCGCGACCTCGGCCAGCACGGCGACGGCGTCCGCGCGGGTCACCGGCCGTCCGGTGTCGCCGCCCGCGAGCAGCAGGGTTCCCTCGGACGAACCGGTGGCCCGCCAGCAGACGTCGGCGCCTTCGCCGGCGACGTCACCGCGGCCGTCGTCGAAGGCGAAGAGGAACCGGCCCGGCAGCGAAGCGAGTTCCGGGGTCGCGCAGAGGACGGCGTCGAGGTCGCGGGCCAGCCCCCGGACGTCGGCGAGCCCGCCGCGCACCCCGCTCAACGGCGACGCGAGGACGTTCCGGACCCGCTCGTGCGACGGCGAAGGCAGCAGGCCCGCGTCGGTCAGCCGCGCCGCGAGGCCGGGCCGGGTGACGCCGCGCAGCTGGACGTTGCCGCGCGAGGTGAGGTGGAGGTCGCCGTCGCCGCATGCTTCGGCGCAGTCGGCCAGCGCGCGCAGCTGCGCCGCGGAAACCGCACCGCCGGGCAGCCGGACGCGGGCCAACGGGCCGTCGGCGGCGTCGTGGGGTGCGAAAACACCCGGGCACGCGTCGGCTCGCACACGCGCGGGGGTTGGCATGGGGTCACTGTAGCTGGCGGTTTTCCGGCTCCGGCGGGCCCGAACGCGGCCGGATCCGGGCGATCCCGGCGTCCAAGTCCACGTCACGCCAGGGAGGCGCGCCCTCGGCGTCCTGCTCGACGAGCATCGACATCGTTTCCCGGTGTTCCAGCTCACGCCGCTTGGTGCCGTAGAGGAACGCGGTCGTCTCCTCGATGTACGTCGCGGACAGCCGCGCCTTGAAGCGCGAGCCGCTCTTGCGCGGACGCAGTTCGATCGCGGCCATGACCAGCAGGATCACGACGCCGCCCGGAAGAGCCAGCCCCAGCCAGGTACCCATGCCCGGCGAACCGGGTGACCGCCGGTCAAGTTCCCGGCGCAGCAGAACTCTGATCGAATGTAGTAGGTGTGCTACATTCGATCGCATCAGTCCGATGGGGGTTGGCGCGATGAGAGATCCAGCTGTTCCCGTGGTCCGCGTGCGCGGGCTGCGGATGCGCTACGGCGCGAACGACGTGCTCCACGACGTCGGGTTCGAGGCGTACCGGGGTGAGGTCGTGTGCCTGCTCGGGCCGAACGGCGCGGGCAAGACGACGACGATCGAGATCCTGGAGGGGTTCCGGATGCGGTCGGCGGGCGAGGTCGACGTCCTGGGCGTCGACCCGGCGCACGGCGGCGAGGACTGGCGAGCCCGGCTGGGGGTCGTGCTCCAGTCCTGGCGCGACCACGGGAAGTGGCGCGTCCGGGAGCTGCTCGCGCACCTCGGCCGCTACTACGCGCCGTACTCGACCGAGACGCACCCGCGGCCGTGGGACGCCGACGAGCTGATCGCGGCCGTCGGGCTCACCGAGCACGCGCACAAGAAGCTCAAGACCCTGTCCGGCGGTCAGCGGCGCCGGCTCGACGTCGCGATCGGCATCGTGGGGCGGCCCGAGCTGCTGTTCCTCGACGAGCCGACCGCGGGCTTCGACCCGGAGGCGCGCCGCGAGTTCCACGACCTGGTGCACCGGCTGTCCGACGAGCTGGACACGACGATCCTGCTGACCACGCACGACCTCGACGAGGCCGAGAAGCTGGCCGACCGGATCCTCATCCTCAACGGCGGCCGCATCATCGCCGACGGCTCGGCCGACGCGCTGTCCCGGCAGATCTCCGGCGAGGCCGAGGTCCGCTGGACGCTCGACGGCCAGCGTTTCGTGCACTCGACGACCGAAGCGACGAAGTACGTCTACGACCTGTTCAAGCAGCACGGCGACGCCGTCTCGGACCTCGAGGTGCGGCGGGCTTCGCTGGAGGACACCTACATGACGCTGGTCCACCGCGCGGAAGCCGGCGGCGAGACCGAGCTCGGCCTCCAGGAAGCGGGTGCGCGATGAACGCCAGGACCGCCGCGCTGCGAGCCGGGCTGGCCCGCGGCTGGATCGAGTTCAAGCAGACCTGGACCAACCGCGACGACGTCGTCGGCCAGTTCGTCTTCGTCGCGCTCTTCCTCGGCGCGCTGTTCTTCATGCGCAACGCCACCCTGCCCGGCACCGGCTTCTCACTCGGTGCGGCCACCGTGCCGGGCGTGCTCGGCGCCGGGATCGTGTTCAACGGCCTGAACAGCACGGCGGGCTACCTCGCGATCGACCGCGAGGACGGCACGCTGCTGCGGGCGAAGGCGACGCCGAACGGCATGCTCGGCTACCTGGTCGGCAAGACGACGGCGGTGGCGATGGCGCAGGTCGCCGGGATCCTGCTGGTGCTGGTCCCGTGCCTGTTCCTGTTCGACTCGCTGGCCGCCGACGGCGTCTGGTCGTACCTGCACCTGCTGTGGGTGCTGGCGATCGGGCTGGTCGCGACGCTGCCGCTCGGGGCCGCGCTGGGCTCGCTCACCAACAGCCCGCGGTCCATCGCGCTGATCACGCTGCCGATCATGGGAATGGGCGCGATCTCGGGGATCTTCTACCCGGTCACGGCGCTGCCGAGCTGGGTCCAGGGCGTCGCGCAGGTGTTCCCGATGTACTGGCTGGGCCTCGGGATGCGCTCGGCGCTGCTGCCGGACAGCGCGGTCGTCGTCGAGATCGGCCAGTCGTGGCGGCCACTGCCGACCCTCGGCGTGCTGGTGGCGTGGTCCGTGATCGGATTGGCCCTGGCCCCGGTGCTGCTGCGCCGCATGGCGCGGCGGGAAGCGGGATCGTCGGTGGCCGAACGGCGGGAGAAGGCCATGCAGCGTGTGGGGTAGCGAATGAGTGAGGTCGTCTACAACCGGATCGCGATGCTGCGCGCGGAGCGGTCGATCTCGCGCCGCCAGCTGGCGGAGGCGCTGGGCGTGCACTACCAGACGATCGGCTACCTGGAACGCGGCGAGTACAGCCCGAGCCTGTTCGTGGCGCTGCGGATCGCGGAGTTCTTCGAGGTCCCGGTGGAGGTCCTGTTCTCGACGAAACCGTTCCCGCGGCTGGGCGAGCAGTCCGCCTAGGGCTTCGTGAAGTCGGCTTCGGCGAGCGCCGCGACGACGTCGTCGCGGCGGGCCTCCCGGACGGTCCGGTTCAGCTCGACGTGCAGGAACGGCGCGTCGCCGGCGGCCTGGCTCTGGACGTTCGTCGTCCCGGCCAGGCCCCGGCAGGGCTCTTCCCAGGCCCGGCAGACGCGGAAGCCGGCTTCGGCGAGGCGGTCCGCCGCGCGGCGGGCGGCGTCCCCGGCCTCGGCGGCGCCGGCCGAGAGCACGACGTCCGCCGTGGTGAGGGTCGTGTCGTTGAAGCCGTGCAGCTGGACCTGGGGCAGGCCGCGCCGGGCCAGCAGCGTGGTCACGACGTGGAAGACGGTCCCGGTGTCGTGCGCGGGGTCCTCCCGGCGGCGGTGGGCGCCCCCGACGGCGAGGATCGCGCCCGGCGTTCTTTCGAAAAGCGCGAGGCCGACCAGCTCGGTGCGCAGGTCGGAGGAGGCGTGCGGCGCCTCGACCACCAGCGACGGCGGCGCGGACCGGTCGACGGCGTACAGGCCCCAGGCCCGGTCGGAGCCCGGTTCTTGGTGGACCAGGCTGTCTCCGTCGACGGAAAAGCCCAGCTCGCCGAGGCCGTGCGGGGCCTGGTCGAGGAACGCGGCGAACCCGGCTTCGGCGGCGGCCAGCTCGGCCGCGGTCGCCCGGCGGTAGGGCCCGCGGCTCGACTGGGCGGCGGTGAAGCCGCGGAGGAAGGCGTCCAAGCCGCCAGGTTACCGAGCGCCGGGTCAACGTCACCTTGACGCACCTCGACCGGCACCGGAGAGTGGAGCCGATACCCACGCGTCGGCAGGTGGAGGAACCCGGTGAGAGTCCGGGGCGGTCCCGCCACTGTCATCGGGGAGCGCTGTATCCGATTGCCCCTCCGAGGGAGGGAGTACGTCGGGGCCCCGTGAGCCAGGAACTCCGGCCGGCGCGCCCGTCTACCCGGGGCGCGGACCCCGAGGAGGAACCTCGTGATCCTGCTTCTGTCCACTTCGGACACCGACCTGCTCAGCGCCCGTTCGGCCGAGGGCTCCTACCGGCTGGCGAACCCGTCGCGGATCGACGTCGCCGAGCTGCCGGTGCTGCTCGAAGGCGTGAAGATCGTGGTCGTCCGCATCCTCGGCACCCCGCGGAGCTGGCAGGACGGCCTGGACACACTGCGGGCGTCGGGCGCACACGTCGTCGTCCTGGGCGGGGAGCAGACGCCGGACGCCGAGCTGATGAAGCTCTCGACCGTCCCGATCGGCATCGCCGCCGAGGCCCACGCCTACCTGGCGCAGGGCGGCCCGGCGAACCTCACGCAGCTGCACCGGTTCCTCTCCGACACGCTCCTGCTGACCGGCGACGGCTTCGAGCCGCCCGCCCAGCAGCCCTCGTGGGGCGTTCTCGAGCGGCCGTCCCGCTCGGAGGGCCCGGTCATCGGAATCCTGTACTACCGGGCACACCACCTGTCCGGGAACACGAACTTCGTGCACGCCCTCGCCGACGAGATCGAAGCGGCGGGCGGGCGCGCGTTGCCCATCTACTGTGCTTCGCTGCGGACGCGCGAGCCGGAAATGATGGCGGAGCTGGGGAAGGTCGACGCGCTGCTGGTCACGGTGCTCGCGGCGGGCGGCACGCGGCCGTCCGAGGTCGGCGCCGGCGGCGACGACGAGGCGTGGGACGTCGCCGAGATGGCCGCGCTCGACGTCCCGATCCTGCAGGCGCTGTGCCTGACCAGCGACCGCGAGACGTGGGCGGCCAACGACGACGGCCTTTCGCCGCTCGACGCCGGCAACCAGATGGCCGTCCCGGAGTTCGACGGACGGCTGATCACGGTGCCGTTCTCGTTCAAGGAGCTGGACGAGGACGGACTCCCCCGGTACGTGCCGGACGCCGAGCGCGCGTCCCGCGTCGCCCGCATCGCGCTGGCGCACGCCCGGCTGCGGCACACGCCGCCGGCTTCCCGGCGTATTGCCTTGATGCTGTCGGCGTACCCGACGAAGCACTCTCGCGTCGGCAACGCGGTCGGGCTGGACACGCCCGCGTCGGCGATCGAGCTGCTGCGGCGGATGCGCTCTTCGGGGTACGACCTCGGACCGGACGCCTTCCCCGGCGTCGACCCGACCGGTACCGACCAACCCGACGGGGACGCGCTCATCCACGCGCTGATCGCCGCCGGCGGGCAGGACCCGGAGTGGCTGACCGAGGAACAGCTGTCCGGCAACCCGATCCGCGTCCCGGCGGCGCGTTATCAGGAGTGGTTCGACGCGCTGCCCGCGGAGCTGCGTTCGGGGGTGGAGGAGCACTGGGGTCCGGCGCCGGGCGAGCTGTACGTCGACAACGGCGACATCGTGCTGGCGTCGCTGCAGAGTGGCAACGTGATCATCATGATCCAGCCGCCGCGCGGGTTCGGCGAGAACCCGGTCGCGATCTACCACAACCCCGACCTGCCGCCGAGCCACCACTACCTGGCCGCCTACCGCTGGCTGGAGGAGGAGTTCGGCGCGCACGCCGTGGTCCACCTGGGCAAGCACGGGTCGCTCGAATGGCTTCCGGGCAAGACGGCCGGACTGTCGGCGTCGTGCGCGCCGGACGCCGTCCTCGGGAACCTGCCGATGGTCTACCCGTTCCTGATCAACGACCCGGGCGAGGGCGCGCAGGCGAAGCGGCGGGCGCACGCGACGATCGTCGACCACCTGATCCCGCCGATGGCGCGCGCGGAGTCCTACGGCGACCTGGCGCGGCTGGAGCAGCTGCTCGACGAGCACGCGAACATCGCGGCGATGGACCCGGCGAAGCTGCCGGCGATCCGCGCCCAGATCTGGACGTTGATCCAGGCGGCGAAGCTGGACCACGACCTCGGCGTCGGCGAGCGTCCGCACGACGCGGAGTTCGACGACTTCCTGCTGCACATCGACGGCTGGCTGTGCGAGGTCAAGGACGCCCAGATCCGCGACGGGCTCCACGTCCTGGGTTCGGCGCCGACGGGCGAAGCGCGCGTCAACCTGGTGCTGGCGATGCTGCGGGCGCAGCAGATGTGGGGCGGCAAGCAGGGCGCGGTGCCGGGCCTGCGGTCTGCATTGGGACTGAAGGAAGACGCGCCACTGTCCGATGTGGACGCGGTCGAGAAGACGGCGCGCGAACTGGTCCAGACGATGGAGATGCGTTCGTGGGACCCCACCGCGGTCGCGTCGGTGGCGCCGGACGCCGAGGTCGCCCGCGTGCTTTCGTTCGCCGCCACGGAAATCGTCCCGCGGCTCGCGGGGACGTCCGCGGAGCTGGACGCGGTGCTGCACGCATTGGACGGCGGGTACATCCCGGCGGGGCCGAGCGGGTCGCCGTTGCGCGGACTGGTGAACGTCCTGCCGACGGGCCGCAACTTCTACACGGTCGACCCGAAGGCCATCCCGAGCCGGCTGGCGTGGGAGACCGGGCAAGCGCTGGCGGACTCGCTGCTGCGCCGGTATCGCGAGGACAACGGCGATTGGCCGCGCTCGGTCGGGTTGTCGGTGTGGGGAACGTCGGCGATGCGCACATCCGGCGACGACGCGGCGGAAGTCCTGGCGTTGCTGGGGGTCCAGCCGGTGTGGGACGAAGCTTCGCGGCGGGTGACGGGCATCGAAGCGATTCCGCTGCCGGAACTGGGCCGGCCCCGCATCGACGTGACGATCCGGATCAGCGGCTTCTTCCGCGACGCGTTCCCGCACGTGATCACGCTGCTCGACGACGCCGTCCGCCTGGTGGCCTCGTTGGACGAACCTGCATCGGAGAACTTCGTCAAGGCGCACGTGGCTGCCGACTTGGCTTCCCACGGCGACGCCCGCCGGGCGACGACCCGGATCTTCGGTTCGAAGCCGGGAGCGTACGGCGCGGGCCTGTTGCCGTTGATGGACAGCGGGAACTGGCGCGACGACAAGGATCTGGCGGAGGTGTACGCGGTCTGGGGCGGGTTCGCGTACGGCCGGGACCTGGACGGCCGCCCGGCGCGCGAGGACATGGAGAGTTCGTACAAGCGCATCGTGGTGGCGGCGAAGAACACGGACACGCGCGAGCACGACATCGCGGACTCGGACGACTACTTCCAGTACCACGGCGGGATGATCGCGACGGTCCGGGCGTTGACGGGCACGGCCCCGGCATCGTACGTGGGCGACAGCACGTCCCCGGACGCGGTCCGCACGCGAACGCTGGGCGAGGAGACGGCCCGCGTGTTCCGGGCTCGAGTGGTCAACCCGCGCTGGCTGGCGGCGATGCGCCGCCACGGCTACAAGGGAGCGTTCGAGCTGGCGGCCACAGTGGACTACTTGTTCGGCTTCGACGCGACGGCGGGTGTCGTCGGTGACTGGATGTACGAGAAGCTGACCGAGTCGTACGTGCTGGACGAGGTGAACCAGGAGTTCCTGCGGCAGGCCAATCCGTGGGCGTTGCGCGGGATCGTGGAGCGGTTGAACGAGGCCGCGGACCGGGGGCTGTGGGAGGAGCCGGACCCCTCGCTGCTGGAGAAGATGCGCGAGGTGTACCTGTCGCTGGAAGGTGACCTCGAGTCGGAGTGACTAGCCGTGCCATCGGACGGCCCGGCCGACCGTGCCGACAAGGCGGTCGACGGTTCCGGCGGCGAACGTCCCGGAGTGCCGGCCTCGCGCGTGTTCCGCGGTGACGAGGTCGGCTACCTCGGCCCACGTCAGCCAGGCGCAGGATTCCGGCACCCGAGCTCGCAGCTCATCGAGCGGCCACGGGTGCGGACCTGCCTTGGCGTAAACGGCTTCAAGGTTCGCGGCGACCGCCTCGGCGACCCCGAACCGTCCGCTCCGCCCCCGGATCGCGACCGGCGGCGCGGTGCCGAGGACAAGCAGCAACAGCGGCGTGCGCTCTCCCGCGGCGGCAGTGACCGCGAAGTATTCGCGCGCCAGCTGCTCCGGTCCGAAACTACCGGCGCGGATGGCTTTCGCCTCGACCAGGACCAGGCTGCTCGGAGTGGTGATGGTCGCATCCGGCTGCACGATCAGCTCGGCCTTCCCGCGGGCCGTGCGACTGAGCACGTACTCGTCGGGTAAGAAAACGATCTCGGCGTTTTCGGCCTCATCGGCGGCACAGGCGACCGCGGCGGCGGCGCCGTGCGCGTGGCGGAGAACGTTGCCGAGGTAAGCACTACGCGGCAAGTAGTCCAGAGCTGTGAGGACCTCCGCGGTGAGCACGTTCTCCTTGCCGCGGCCGCCGTCCCGGTACTTGACGACCGACCGGCCCTCCCACGAAATCTCGTCCAGCAGGCGCGACAACGGGGTGCGGGGCAGATCGCCGGGGGTGGTCACCCTCGTCACCCTAACCTGGAAACGCCCGGGAAACGGGGGCCGGAGTTGGGTGGCGGTCATGATCACCGCCGCCCCTCCGAAAACCCGTCCCTGGGCGCTTCCCCTCGTCTGTCTCGGCGCCGCCCTGCTCTACGCCTGGAAGATCGGCGACGGCCAGCTCGGGAACACCTACTACTCGGCCGCCGTCAAGTCGATGACCGGCAGCTTCACCGACTTCCTCTTCGGCTCCTTCGATCCCTACGGCGTCGTCACGGTCGACAAACCGCCGATGGCCCTGTGGCCGCAAGCGCTCTCCGTCCTCGCCTTCGGCTACCACGGCTGGGCCCTGCTGCTCCCGCAAGTCCTCGAAGGCGTCGCCGCGGTGTTCCTGCTGCACCGCACCGTCCGGATCTGGGCCGGCGAAAACGTCGCCCTCCTCGCCGCCGCCATTCTCGCGCTGACGCCCGTCACCGTGATCATCAACCGGGACAACAACCCCGACACCCTGCTCGTCCTCTTCCTCGTCGCCGCCGCGTACGCGCTCACCCGCGCCCTTCGGGACGGCCGGCACTGGCTGTGGTGGTGCGCCTTCTTCGTCGGCTGCGGCTTCCTCACCAAGATGCTGCAGGCGTGGATCATCGTCCCCGCCCTGGTCGCCGCCTACCTCGCCGGAACGAAGGGCCCGCTCAAGCGCCGGCTGCTCGACGTCCTCGGTGCGGGCCTCGTGCTCGTCGTCTCCTCGTTCTGGTGGATCGCGCTGTACGACTGGTGGCCCGGCGCCAAGCCCTACATGGGCGGCAGCGAAGACGGCTCCGCGTGGGACCTCGTCTTCGGCTACAACGGCTTCGGCCGCCTCTCCGGCGACGGCGAGGGCGGCGGCATGATGATCATGCGCGACGGGCAGCAGACGATGTCGTCCTTCGGCGGCGACCCCGGCCCGGGCCGGATGTTCAACGACCTCGTCGGCGGCCAGATCTCGTGGCTGCTGCCACTCTGCTTGCTGGTCCTGGTCGTCCTCGGCCGCCGGTGGCGCGACGCCGGCTGGCTGCTCTGGGGCGGCTGGCTGCTCGTGACCACCGTGGTTTTCAGCTCCGCCGGCGGCATCTGGCACCCGTACTACACGACGGCGATGGCGCCCGCCGTCGCCGCGGTCTCCGCCGCCGGACTGGCGCTGCTGTGGCGCCGGCACCGGCGGACCCTGCTCCCCGCGGTCGTCGCGCTGACCGCGGCCTGGGCGTTCGTCCTCGCTTCGCGCGACACGTCGTTCTACGGCTGGACGCGCTGGGCCGTCATCGGCACCGCCGTCGTCGCGATCGCGTGGCTGGTCGTCGCACCAGACCGACGTGCGCTCGTCGCGACGCTCGTGCCGCTGCTGCTCACCCCCGCCGTCTGGTCGTACGCCGCCGCGCGGAGCACGTCGGCCGGGACGCTGCCCGCCGCCGGCCCCGCCACCGGTCCGGGCGCGCCGCCGCCGCTTTCACCCGGTGGACCCCGGCCCCGGATCATGCTGTCCGGGGGCGACGGCACCGCCACGCTGTCGGACGAGCAGCGGCGCATCCTCGACTACGCCCGCCGCGCCGGCACCGAGATCACCCTGGCCGTGAACGCCGAGGCCGGCGCGGTGGCGCCGTACCTGATCGACTCGGACGCGACCGTGATCGGCATGGGCGGCTTCGGCGGCCGCGACAACGCGCCGTCCGTCACGCAGCTCGACCGCTGGCTCGCCGAGGGCCAGCTGCGGTTCGTGCTGAGCGGCGCGGGACCCCGGCCGGGACCGCCGCCCAGCCCGGCTCAGGCCGAACGTCAGCGCTGGATCGAAGGGCACTGCACGGCCGTCGACCCCGCGGCGTACGGCGGTGGCGGCCCGGACACGCTCTACCGGTGCCGCTAACGGCGAGGAAACACCGGCGCCGCGATCATCGGGGCATGCGGGTGCTGGTGGTGGAGGACGAGCCGATGCTCGCGGACGCGATCGCGGAGTGGCTGCGCGACGAGTCGCACGCGGTCGACGTCGCCCGCGACGGCGGCGCCGCGCTCGACCGGATCGCCGTCCACGACTACGACGTCGTCGTGCTCGACCGGGACCTGCCGGTCGTGCACGGCGACGACGTCTGCCGGCGGGTCGTCGCGTCCGAAGCGGCGACGCGGGTGCTGATGCTCACCGCGGCCGTCGAGGTCACCGACCGCGTCGCGGGACTGTCCCTCGGCGCCGACGACTACCTGACGAAGCCGTTCGCGTTCCCCGAGCTGGCCGCGCGGATCCAGTCGCTGGGACGGCGCTGCCGGCCGGCCGCGCCGCCGGTCCTGCGCCGCTCCGGCGTGACGCTCGACCCGGCGCGGCACGAGGTGTTCCGCGACGGGCGCTACCTCCCCCTGTCCAAAAAGGAGTTCGCCGTGCTCGCCGAGCTGCTGCGCGCCGACGGCGCCACCGTGTCCGCCGAACACCTGCTGGAGAAGGTGTGGGACGAGCACGCCGACCCGTTCACCGGCGCCATCCGGCTCACCATCCTCAAGCTGCGCCGCAAGCTCGGCGACCCGCCGCTGGTGGAGACGGTCACCGGCGTCGGCTACCGGCTCCGGTGAGCCTCCGGCTGCGGCTGACCGTGCTGCACGGCGGCCTGTTCCTGCTGGCGGGCGGCGTGCTGCTGGGCGTGACGTACCTGCTGTTCACCCAGCAGGTCGGCCGGCGGGTCACGGTCATTTCGGGCAGCCCGCCGCCGGGACTGCCCACGCTGCCTTCGATCGAGGCGCTCGACGAGCAGGCGCGTCAGGTGCGTGCGGCGGCGGTGACGTCGCTGCTGACGCAGGGAGCGATCGCGCTCGGCGCGGTGGCGGTGCTGGCGGCCGGGCTGGGCTGGCTGGTGGCGGGCCGCGCGCTGGCACCGTTGCGGCAGGTGACCGACACCGCGCGCGGCATCGCGGCGGCGGCCGACCCGGGTGGCCACGCGCGGATCGCCCTGCGCGGCCCGGACGACGAGGTGAAGGACCTCGCCGACGCGTTCGACGTGATGGTCGAACGCCTCGACCGCTCGTTCGACGCGCAACGCCGGTTCGTCGCGAACGCGTCGCACGAGCTGCGCACGCCGTTGACGCTGAACCGATCGCTGGTCGAGGTGGCGATGCACCGCCGCACGGCCTCGGACGACGTCCGGCAGCTCGGCGGCAAGCTGCTGGAGATCAACGCCCGGCACGAGAAACTGATCAGCGGGTTGCTGCTGCTGGCCCGTTCGGAGAGCGCGCTGACCGAGCGCTGTCCGGTGGATCTGGCGGCGGTGGTCGCGCACGTGGTGCCGCCGGAGGTGCGCGCGGACCTCGGCGAGGCGACGGCGCTGGGCGACGCGCTGATGCTGGAGCGGCTCGCGCACAACCTGGTGGAGAACGGCCTCCGCCACAACGTCCCCGAAGGGTGGGTGCGCGTGACGACCCGGTCGCTGCCGGGACGGGTGGAGCTGGCGGTGGCCAACAGCGGCCCGGTGATCCCGCCGGCCGAGGTGCCGGCGCTGTTCGACCCGTTCCACCGGCGGGCCAGGGTGGCGGCGGACGGCGCGGGGCTGGGATTGTCGATCGTGCGCTCGGTGGCGCACGCGCACGGCGGGGAAGTCGTCGCGACGGCGCGCCCGGAGGGTGGCTTGGTGGTCGTCGTGTCGCTTCCCGCGGCTTGAAGACTCGCGGGCAACACCGCCGGACGAGCGGGCAGTCCACCGGCGCTCGGCGCGCGCGGAACCGCTCACCGCCGTACTCTCCCGCTCGGCCGCCGCGTCGATCGCGGTCCGGCTCACCCGCGTGTTGCCTTTCCGCCGACCAATATCGGATATTACGGCGCTTTTCGCCCGCCGCTCGCCCCTATCCGACCTTCGCGTCTTGACTTCATCAATGGTCTAGTCCAATAGTTTGTCCACCCTCGAACCCCACCGGGAGGACAGATCATGCGCCGAAGCAGACTGGCCGCCATCGGGCTCGCCGCCGCCACTTTCGCCGCCACCGCCGTGAGCCTCGTGCTCGGTGCGCCGTCGGCCACCGCGGCGTTGAGCAACAACTGGTACGCCGCCGCGCCCTACCTGATGCCCGTGAGCAACAACCCGCCCGACCCGATCACCGTGATGAACGCGACCGGGCTCAAGGCGTTCCAGCTGGCGTTCATCCTGGCGCCCAACGGCGGCGGCTGCAGCCCGACCTGGGACGGCACCAACGCGGTCTCCTCCGACACCACCGTCGCGAACGTGATCTCGCGCATCCGGTCCAACGGCGGCGACGTCTCGGTGTCCGTCGGCGGCTACGGCGGCACGAAGCTCGGCCAGACCTGCGGGAACGTGGCCGCGACCGCCGCCGCGTACCAGCAGGTCATCACGAAGTACTCGCTCAAGGCCATCGACTTCGACCTCGAAGAGCCCGAGTACGAGAACACCGCGGCCATCGCGAACGAGCTCGGCGCGGCGAAGACGTTGCAGGCCAACAACCCCGGCCTCTTCGTGTCGGTGACCATGCCGGGCACCGCGGCCGGCACCGGCTGGTTCGGCACGCAGCTGATCGACCAGGCGAAGTCGATCGGCTTCACGCCCAACAACTTCTCGATCATGCCGTTCGACGGCGGCTTCAACGGCGGCTCGTCGCAGGTGTCGGCGCTGGAGGCACTGCACGGCCTGCTCATGTCTCACATGGGCTGGGACAGCGCGACCGCGTACTCGCACGAGGGCTTCTCGGGCATGAACGGCAAGTCGGACGCCGCGGAGATGTTCTACACGGCGGACTTCCAGACGGTCTACGACTACGCCACCAGCCACGGCCTCGGCCGCTTCACGTTCTGGTCGGTCAACCGCGACCGCGCGTGCGTCGGGACGACCGACAACGGCGTCTGCAGCAACGTCCCGCAGAACGACTGGGACTTCACGAAGTTCAGCGTCCGGTTCGCCGGCGCGACCCCGCCGCAGACGACGCCGACCCAGCCGACGACGACCCCGACCACCCCGGGCGGCGGCTCCTGCACCGCGGCGGAGTGGGACCGGACGAAGGTCTACGTCAAGGACAACGTCGTCTCGCACAACAGCCACAAGTGGACGGCCAAGTGGTGGACGCAGGGCGAAGAGCCCGGCACCACCGGCGAATGGGGCGTCTGGCAGGACAACGGCGCCTGCTGAGGTTCAGAAGGTGAGGTGGGTGTTCTCGCGCTGGACCTCCGGGGTCAGCGCGGGAACCTCCACGACGTGCCGCCCGGCTTCGCGCAGCAGCTCGGTCCCCCGGGCGTCGACGAAGACGGGTGGCTCGCGCCACGCGAAGACGACCCGCGGGATCCCGGCGTCGAGGATCAGCCGCGTGCAGCTGCGCGGGTGGGAGCTGCGGTTACTGCACGGCTCGAGTGAGCTGTACATCGTCGCGCCGGCCAGCCGCGGGTCGCCGGCGCACTTGGCGAGCGCGGCCTCTTCGGCGTGGTTGAGCGGGTCGCCCTCACCGGAATGCCCGGTCGCGACGACTTCGCCGTCGGCGTCGGTGATGACGGCACCGACCCGGAAGGTGTGACTCGGCGGGCATTCGGCCGCGAGCGCGATAGCTTCCCGCAGGCGCGCGACGTCCCGGCCGGTCGGCTCGGGCGCCGCGCGGTACCGGAGGATGGCCATGCCCTGCAGTTCTTCGACACTGGTGAGGACCAGCGGACGCGGGTAGAGCCCGGGCCCGACGAACCGCGGCGCGTCCGGCTGCCCGACGAAGAACGGCGCGATCGCGAGCCGCAGTTCGTCGGCGAGACCTTCGGTGAGGAACCGGGTATGGATCCCGCCGCCGCCCTCGACCAGCAGGTGTTCGATACCGCGCGCACCGAGGTCGTCCAGGACGCGCCCGAAGTCGGACGGATCCCCGGCATCGACGACGGTGGCGACGTGCTTGAGCGCGTCAGCGGTCCCGGGCGGCGCGTAGACGATCTTTTCGGTGTCCCCGACGGTGAAGAACTGCGCGTCCGGATCAAGGCCGCGCGTGGTCACGGTGACTTTGAGGGGCTGTTCGGGCTTCCCTCGTTCGAGACGTTGCCCCCGCAGCTCCGGCGACCGGACGAGCAGCCGCGGGTTGTCGGCCCGCACGGTCCCGGCCCCGACGAAGATCGCATCGGCCTCGGCGCGCAACCGGTCCACGACGGCGAAGTCGTCCTCAGTGGACAGCACCAGCCGTTCGGGCGAGGTGTCGTCGAGGAAGCCGTCCAGCGACTGCGCGGCGGACAGCAGGACGTGCGGCCGGGTGATCACCCGGCCCAGTATGCCGTAACGCCTTCGATGATCCGGGCGTCTCACGACGTATCCCTGTCGAGCCCATCCCCCGGAGCTTTCTGAACATGACAACGCGAGGCTGGTACAAGGAGCGGACGCTGACCACGGTCGACACGGTCGGCCGCGAGGTGTCGGTGACGACCGGACTCACCCGCGACCCGGAGGGCCGCCTGGTGGCGGCCATAGCGATCAGCGACGGCCCGACGGCGATCTACCGGTACGCGGGCGAGGTGGCCGAGGGAACGGAGCTGGTCCGGAACACGGCGGACACGGTGAAGGAACTCCGCCGCCTGGCCGGTATGGGGCCGACGATCTAGCCGGGCACGACACGCCGCCCGGGCAGCCTGTCGCCGGGGTCAGGTGGGCGAGCCGGGGGCGCTTCCGGACGCCGGCCACGGGTCGCCCACCGAGCCGGCCGCCTCCGACTACCGGCCGTGGCTCGCCGCCGGCCGAGCCGCCGACCTCTCCTGCGCCGGGTCAGGCGGGCAGGACCGCGTACTGGCGGACGTAGAGGTCCGTGTACGTCACCGGGCCGCGGGGCCCCGGCACCTTGTCCAGGTTGATGCCGGTTTCCGGGACCGCGAGCAGCTTGAAGCCGTCGAGGAGGCGGGTCGGGGCGTTCCAGAACACGCCCGTGCCGGTGTAGCCGTCGAAGAACGCCTCTGCGGCCGACGTGTCCTCCGTCGCGATGCCCGCCGCCAGGCCCGAGGTCTGCTCGTTGGCGATCTCGACCGCGTCGGCGAGCGCGCCGACCTTGGCCACCGTCACCGTCGCCTCGCGGTCGGAGTCCAGCGCCCACTCGTAGCCGATCGCGTGCTCGTGCGGGGCCAGCGACGGCGTCACCCCGCGCTCGGCCAGCGCGTCGGCGATGCCCGGCCAGACGTCGTCGTGGATGCCCTCGTGGATGAGCAGCAGGTTCAGCCGGTTGCACACCCCCAGCCGGTCGAGGCTCGCGAAGACCAGGTCACGCGCCTTCGTGACGTCCGCGCCGCGGTCGACGTACAGGACACCGCCGCCGTCGGCGTGGGCGAGCGTGCGCACGCCGTGGACGGCCGCCTCCGTGGCCAGCGCCCGGGTGCTGTCGCCGCTGCCGCGCAGGATCACCAGCGGGACCAGGTCCGGCAGCCGGACCAGCGCGGACGCCGCCTCACGCTCCACCCGCGGCACCAGCTGGACGCAGTCGGCGTCGATGCCGGCCTCGGTCAGCGCCGGGGCGATGACGACCTCGCGCAGCCGCTGAGCCGAGCCGAGCGCGGCCGAGCCGGTGCGCAGCACGCCGCCGTTGCGCGACTTGACCAGCTGCGACGCCACGTCGACGGTCACGTTCGGCCGCGCCTCGTAGTTCGCGCCGATGACGCCGACCGGGCGTCGCCGCTCGACCAGCTTCAGCCCGCCGTCCAGGGTGGACACGTCGACCGAACGCTCCTGGTGCGGGGCGCCGGCGAGCAGCCGCAGCTGCTCGGCCATGCCGGTCAGGCGCTCCGGGGTGATGGTGAGCCGGTCGAGCAGACCGGCGCTCATCCCCTCGGCCTTCGCGCGCTCGACGTCGGCCTGGTTCGCCTCGAGGATCTCGTCGCGATGGGCGAGCAGCCGTTCGGCCATCCCGGTCAGGGCGGCGTCGACGGCCTCGGCACTCGCGGCGGCGAGCGACGGCGCGGCCAGCTTCGCCGCCCGTGCGCACTCCTCCACGGCCTTGGCGACCTCGTCCATCGTTCGTCTCCCTCCGCGCGGACCAGCGAGAGACCAGTTTGCCGCATGGGCGTGGCTAGGCGGCCACGGGCTCCAGCAGCCACAGCGCACCGGCGATCAGGCAGCTGATCGTCGCGACGGCGAAGACCAGCACCCACAGCACCGGCGGCACCGCGGTGAGCCGGCCCAGCTGGTCGGCGTCGGAGTCGCGGGCCTGGCCGCGCCGCCGCTTGACCTGCAGCTCGGCCACCGGCCGCACGCCGCCGAACAGCAGGAACCACGTCACGAGGTAGCTGAACGGAGCCTGCACCTCGACCGGCGCGACGAACGCGACCAGCGCGAGCACGGCGGCGCTGGCGACGACGGTGAACACCCCGTAGGCGTTGCGCACCATCACCAGCACGCCGAGCAGCAGCAGCGCGATCAGGACGAGGACGGTCCCGGCCAGGTCGGCACCCAGCAGGCTGGCGAACAGCAGCCCCAGCACGGACGGCGCCAGGTACCCGGCCATCGCGGTGAAGGCCATGCCCGGCCCTTCGGGCTTGCCGCGCGAGACGGTGACGCCCGAGGTGTCCGAGTGCAGCTTGATGCCCTGCAGCCGCCGCCCGACGAGCACGGCGGCCAGCGCGTGCCCGGCCTCGTGCACGATGGTGACGCCGTTGCGCGCCAGCCGCCAGGGAGTACCGCCGACGATCACGACCAGCAGCGCCAAGCCACCGGCGACCAGGGTGATCACGGCAGGGGCCTGGGCCTGCTCGATCAGCGACGGAGTGGTGGCGGCCGCACGGAGGGCAGCACCGAACGCGAGATGAACGGGCGAGCTCACCCGGACACCTCACCACAGGCGACATCTGGCTACGGTGAGTCCCCACCGCTCGCGGTTTCGCGGCTTCGGGTAAGGGGTCGATGCGGTCTCCTTCCTGGGGATCGTGGTCTGGCTTCGGTGGTGCGTTGGCCGACAGCGCGCTTGATCACCGACGCGAGAGCCGCGCCGCCGGGCCCACGCGAGGTGGGAACGCGGCCGCCGGAATCGAACCGGGCTCGGATCCAAGCCGGAACGAGCGCGTAGCCGACACGAGCGACCAGCGAGGGGGCGCCCTGGCCGAGCGACGGCGCCACGCAAGCCGTCAGCTCAACGCGACTCCCTCATCCGGGCCTCTCCCTCCACCCTGAACAGGAACGACGCCCAGCTCCGGAACGGCGCCCACGTCTCGGCGATCTCCGCCAGCTCCTCCACGCTCGCGTCCGGAAGGTGGTAGGCCTCCCGCATGATCTCGTGCAGACGCGTCTCCGCCCTCGGGAACACGTCCGGGTGGCCCGCGCCACGGATCAGGATCAGCTCCGCGCTGAACTTGCCCACCCCGGGCAGGACTTGCAGCCGTTTCAGTGCCTCGTCCGCCGGCATCGAGCGCAGTGACGCCGCATCGAGCAGGCCGTCGGCGGCTGCTTCCGCTATCGCTCGCAAGCGCTGCATCTTGGCGCCCGACAAGCCCGGCAGGTACTCGAGCTTCGCCAGCACCGCGGGCGCCGGGAACGACGTCAGGACGCTGCCGCCGACCTCGACCTCCGTTCCGTGGCGCTCGGCCAGGCGCCGGCGCAAGCGGACCGCCTGCGTCATCCAGATGCGATGACTCAGCACCGCCCAGCACGCCGCCTCGTACGGGGACGCGAACAGCACCGGGCGCAACCCCGGGTGCAACCCTTGCAGCAGAGACACCACCGGGTCGCGTTCGGCGACCTCGCGGAAGCCGGTGCCGTCGACGTCGAGTGAGCACAGCCTCGTCACCTGCGCTACCACCGCCTCCGCTGACGCAGGCGGCCCGTGGACCTCGACCGACACCTCGCCGGGCGATCTCTGGCGCAGCACCGCTCCCACCGGTGTCCACTCGCCGTCGAGGGGGAACGCCACCCGGAGCGCGCCGGGTTCCGCCTCCGGCTGCCCGGCCGGCGCGAAGCCGGTCAAGAACCTCGCCGCCGCGGCCAGGTCGAACTCCCCGCGCACCGTGATTTCGTTGCCCAGCATGGAAATCGTCATCTCTCCTCCTCGGATCGGGACCTCGCCTGCGACGTTAGGCCGGGGCACCGACAATTCCGGGGCTCGAACGCCTGAGCCCGCGCATTGTTCACTCGATCGAGTGCGGCAGATTTGACATACTGCCGGTATCCGAGAGGAGCGCAATGCCGACGAAGACCGCCACCGAACGACTCGAAGCCCTGCTCGACACACCCGCGAAGACCGGAGACGGCTACCTCGACCTGCTGGGCACCGCCGCCCAGGCCGGCCCGGCGACCGGCCTCACGCAGCGCCTGATGCGCACCACCCTCCTCCCGCAGGTCTACGAACGGCTCTGGCGCCCCGCCCTCGGCCGCGCGCTCAAGGGCCCGCTCGGCCCGAGCATGGCGGGCGAAGTCCGGCTCGCGACGAAGCTCCTCGCCCTGCGACCGGGCGACACCGCGCTCGACGTCGCCTGCGGGACCGGCCGGTTCACGCGCGCGTTCGGCGCGGCCGTCGGGCCGGCTGGGCTCGCCGTCGGCCTCGACGGCGCGCGCTCGATGCTCGGCAAGGCCGCTGCCCAAACAAATCCGGACTCAGTCGCCTACCTGCGCGCGGATGCCGTGCACCTCCCCCTGAAAGAGTCCACTGTGGACGCCGTCTGCTGCTTCGCCGCCCTCCACATGTTCGCCGAGCCCGAGACCGCATTGGACTCCTTCGCGCGCGTACTGAAACCCGGCGGCCGGATCGTCTTGCTCACCAGCGCCCGGCGCGGCTGGCAACCCGCGCGAGTCGCGGAGTCCGTCGGCGGGATCCTGAGCGGGCAGCGGATGTTCGACCGCGGCGAGATCGCGGCGAGCCTGCGCGCCCGCGGCTTCGCGGAGATCACCGAGCGGTACGCGGGCGTCACGCAGATCGTGGCGGGCCGGCTGAGCTGAGCGCCGCGGATTGTCGGTCCCGCCGGTTAGCATCGCCCCATGACCCACCACGAGCCCGTCCCGCCCGACGACAGCTATCTGCGTTCCCTGGTCGAGGCCACCGCCGACGCCGTCGCGGCCGCCGAACCGCTGTCCTCGCCACACACCGGCGCGAACGAGGCGACGCGGGCCGAAGTGACCGCCGCGGTCGAGCGCAGTTCACCCGATCTGGTGGCGTTGAGCCAAGATCTGCACGCCCATCCCGAAGAAGGCTTCGCCGAGCACCGTTCGGTACAGGCCCTGGCGGACCTCCTGAAGCGCCACGGCCACGAAGCGACCGTCGGCGTCGGCGGGCTCGACACCGCGTTGCGCGTCAGCACTCCGGAGCAAGACGGTCCGCACATCGCCGTCCTCGCCGAGTACGACGCGCTGCCCGGGCTCGGCCACGCCTGCGGCCACAACGTCATCTGCACCACCGCCGCGGGCGGCTTCCTCGGCGCCGCGACCGTCGCCGAGCGGCTCGGTGGGCGCGTCAGCCTGATCGGCACCCCGGCCGAAGAAGGCGGGGGCGGCAAGGAGACCCTCGCCCGCGCCGGCGTGTTCGACGACGTCGACGCCGTGATCATGCTGCACCCGTTCAGCCACGACATCGCGCTGCACCCGTTCCTCGGCCGCCGGCAGCTGGAGATGGTCTTCCACGGCGTCGGCGCCCACGCGAGCGCCCAGCCGTTCATGGGCCGCAACGCCCTCGACGCCGCCGTCGCGGCCTACCAGGGCGTTTCCGCGCTGCGCCAGCAACTCCCGCAGAGCGACCGCGTCCACGGTGTCTTCAGCGACGGCGGCGCGCGGCCGAACGTCATCCCGGCGCGCGCGGCGCTGCTGTTCTACCTGCGCTCCCAATCCCCCGACACCCTGCGCGACCTCGCCGCCCGCATGACGTCGATCGCGGAGGGCGCGGCGGCGATGACCGGCTGCGGGGTGGAGCTGATCTGGGACGCCCAGGCCGCCTACCTGCCGATCCGGTTCAACACCGCGCTCGCCGGGCGCTGGTCGGTCAACCAGGCCGGCACCGGCCGCAAGCCGCTGCCGCCGGGCATCGTGCCGGAGTCGCTCACCGGCTCGACCGACCTGGGCAACCTGTCGTACCGGATGCCGGCGCTGCACCCGATGCTCGCGGTCTCGGGTCCGACGGTCGCGTTGCACACCAAGGAGTTCGCGGCCGCGGCCGGTTCGGAGACCGGCGACGCGGGCGTCCGCGACGGGGCGCTGGGCCTGGCCCTGACCGCCGCCGACTACCTCGGCGACGCCGAGCTGCGGCAAGCGGTGCACGACGAGTTCGAGGCGGCGGGAGGTGCCCTGGACGTACCGTCGTTCTTCGCCTGACGCCTGAGGATTACCTGAGTTTTCTCAGCTGATTCTTCTCAGCAAAGCCTGAGGTATTTCCACAGGCTGTTCACAAGCACGGGCGCGAATCTGGTCCCATGACCGAGAACGAGAGTCGGCCCGGCCCCGCCTCACCCGGTGGGCACCAGCCGCACCAGAACACCCAGCAGTACGGGCCGTACGCGCAGCAGCCGCAGCCGCCGCACTACGGCTACCAGCACCAGGCCGCGCCGAACCCTCTCTTCACGCAGCAGCCGCCGACGGGCCAGGTGCCCGCGGGTCAGGCGCCCACGGCGCTGAAGACCAAGCCGCGCAAGGGCGGCCGCGTCGCGATGTTCGTCAGCGCGACCGCCCTCGGCGCCGCGCTGGTCGGGGGCGTCGGCGGCGCCGCGATCGTCGGGCTCACCACGAATTCGGCCGACGGCGCGACGACGTCGGTGAGCACGCCGGCCGCGAGCGGGCAGACGGTCGCCAACTCGACCGCCACCGGCGACGTCAGCGGCGTCGCGGCGAAGGTGACGCCCAGCGTCGTCCAGATCAACGTGACCACCGACCAGGGCGAGGCCATCGGCTCCGGCGTCATCCTCACCTCGGACGGCCGGATCCTGACCAACGCGCACGTCGTCGACGGCGCCCAGAACGTCGTGATCACGACGTCCGACGGCAAGAAGTACCAGGCCGGCGTGGTCGGCGCGGACACCAAGGCGGACATCGCCGTGGTCCAGGCGAAGAACGCCAGCGGGCTGAGCGCGGCGACGCTGGGCGACTCGAGCAAGCTGGTCGTCGGCCAGCAGGTGATCGCGATCGGCTCGCCGGGTGGCCTGCAGAACACCGTCACCACCGGCATCGTCAGCGCGCTCAACCGGAACCTGTCCGACATCGGCGAGGGCCAGCAGCAACAGCAGTCGCCGTTCAGCCGCACGTCGAACCAGTCCCAGGATTCGCCGAGCTACACCGCGATCCAGACGGACGCCTCGATCAACCAGGGCAACTCCGGCGGCGCACTGGTCGACGCCCAGGGCAACGTCATCGGCATCAACTCCGCCCTCTACAGCCCGACGGCCTCGGCCAACGGCTCGGCGGGCAGTGTCGGGATCGGCTTCGCCATCCCGATCAACGACGCCAAGAAGATCGTCGACCAGATCGTGAACAACTAGGACGCGGACGGGCCGTGGTCGGGGCGGTCCGTCCACCCGCTTATCGGGGAGCGGGGAATGAGCGAAGGCCGTTTCGAGAGTCAATCGGGGGCTCTCGAAACGGCCTTCGCGCTGTCTACAGGTCGTAGCTGAGGACCAGCGTGTGGTTCTGCTCGGCGTCCAGCTCGATGTTCGCCGTGCCGGAGATGCCGGTCAGCTCGCCGAAGCCCGAGCCGGTGAGGATCTTGAGCGTCAGGCCCGAGTCGTCGGCGGTGTGGTGCAGGACGAAACCGCCCTTGTGGCCGTCGACCGAGACCGCGAGACGTTCGAAGGCGACGTACGCGCGCGAAGTCGCGTTGGACGCCGTGAGCATCTCGACGGTGCTGGTCCCCTCGACCGCCCCGGTGAACGTCTTGGCGATGGCCACCCGGGCGAACTCGGTGCCGCCGGCCTCGTCGGTCGCCTGCGGCTCCCACTTGTCGAGGACGAACGACGCGGTCGCGGTGCTGGTCATGGCTTTCCCCTGTCTCGATGGTGGAGCCAGCTTGGCAGCCATACCTGACAGCTCGCGTCAGGTTTTGTCAGCGCCTTCGGTTCCCGAACAGCCCGCGCGTGATCTCCCGGCCCAGCGCGCTCGCCGCGGACCGCATGAACGACTTCACGGCCGGGTTCTTCATCGCCGACTCGATGAATCCCGGCTCGTCCTTGCCGGGAGCCGGAGCCGGAGCCGGGGCAGGCGCGTCCGGAGACGGGCCAGGCGCGGGCGCGGCGGCGACCTTGGCCACCAGCTTCTCGTATGCGGACTCCCGGTCGATCGTCTCGGCGTACTTCGCGTGCAGGTCCGACGAAGTGACCGAAGCGGCGACGGCCTCGTCGCCGATCGAGCCCATCTTCGACCGCGGCGCTCGCAGCCGCGTCCAGGCGACGGGCGTCGGCGCGCCCCGCTCCGACAGCACAGTGACGATCGCTTCGCCGATGCCCAGCGACGTCAACGCCGTGTCGAGCTCGTAGAACTTCGTCTTCGGGTAGGTCTTGACGGTCTTGGCCAGCGCCGCCTGGTCGTCCGGGGTGAACGCCCGCAGCGCGTGCTGGATCCGCGCGCCGAGCTGCGAAAGCACGTTGTTCGGGATGTCCGTGGGCAGCTGCGTGCAGAAGAACACGCCGACGCCCTTCGACCGGATCAGCTTCACGGTCTGCTCGATGCGTTCGAGGAACGCCTTCGACGCGTCGTTGAAGAGCAGGTGGGCCTCGTCGAAGAAGAAGACCAGCTTCGGCTTGTCGAGATCGCCTTCTTCGGGCAGTTCCTCGAACAGCTCGGCCAGCAGCCACATCAGGAACGTCGAGAACAACGCCGGCTTCGACTGCAGGTTGTCCAGCTCCAGCAGTGTGACGACGCCCTTGCCGTCGGTCTGCCGCATGAGGTCGTGGACGTCCAGCTCGGGCTCGCCGAAGAAGTCCTCGCCGCCTTGGGCTTCGAGGTTGGACAGCGCGCGCAGGATCACGCCGGCCGTCGCGGCCGAGACCCCGCCGATGCCCTTCAGGTCTTCCTTGCCCTCGTCGCTGGTCAGGTGCGTGATCACCGACCGGAGGTCCTTCGTGTCCAGCAGCGCGAGGCCGCGCTGGTCGGCCCAGTGGAAGATCAGCCCGAGCGTCGACTCCTGCGTCTCGTTCAGCCCGAGCACCTTCGAGAGCAGCACCGGCCCGAAGCTCGTGATCGTCGCGCGGATCGGCGAGCCCTTCCCGCCGGTGCCCAGCGACAGGAACTGCACGGGGAACGCCGTGCCGGACCAGTCGTCGCCCAGCTCCTGAGAGCGCTTCGCGACCTTGTCGTTCGGCTCGCCGGCCGCGGCCAGCCCGGACAGGTCGCCCTTGACGTCCGCGAGCACCACCGGCACGCCGGCCGCCGACAGCTGCTCCGCGACCAGCTGCAACGTCTTCGTCTTGCCCGTTCCGGTCGCGCCCGCCACCAGGCCGTGCCGGTTCAGCGTGGCCAACGGCAGCCGCACGGCGGCCGCGGCGTCCGCCTGCCCGTCGATCACCACCGCGCCCAGCTCCAGCGCGGCACCCTCACTCGCATACCCGGCGGCGATCTCACTCGCCGGCGACCCTTGCTCGGTCACTCTCAGCTCCCCGATCGTGTGTCCTGGACCACACCTCGGAGCGTAACGCGCCGTACGCGCAGGTAACGCCCGTCCTATCCCCGTGTCGGGTTAGGGTCAGCAGGTGACCGACCGCCTAGTCTGGATCGACTGCGAAATGACGGGGCTCGACCTCGGCAAGGAAGCGTTGATCGAAATCGCCGCCCTCGTCACCGACGCGGAGCTGAACGTGCTCGGCGACGGAGTCGACATCGTCATCCACGCCGACGAGGAAAAACTCGCCGGGATGCCGGACGTCGTCCGCGAGATGCACGCCCACTCCGGCCTCACCGAAGAGGTCCGGCGCTCCACCGTGACCCTCGAAGAAGCCGAACGCCGCGTCCTCGACTACATCCGCGAGCACGTCCCGGAGTCGGGCACCGCGCCGCTCGCCGGCAACTCGATCGCCACCGACCGCGGCTTCATCGCCCGCGACATGCCGGCCCTCGACGCCCACCTGCACTACCGGATGGTCGACGTCTCCTCCGTCAAGGAGCTCGTCCGGCGCTGGTACCCGCGGATCTACTACGCCAAGCCGGAGAAGGGCCTCGCCCACCGGGCGCTGGCCGACATCCGCGAATCCATCGGCGAACTCGACTACTACCGGCGCGTCGCGTTCGTCCCGCAGCCCGGGCCGACCAGCGACGAAGCCAAGGCGGCGGCCGCTGAAGTGCAGGAACAGCACCAGAGGTAACCCCCTGCAATCCGCTTGAGGGCACCCGCTACGATTGCTGACAGCAAGGTGATCGCAGGCGGATCCCCTTGGCGATGGTGGGCGTAGCTCAGCTGGTAGAGCACCTGGTTGTGGTCCAGGAGGTCGCGGGTTCGAAACCCGTCGCTCACCCCATCACCCCAGTTCGGACTTCGATCCGAGCTGGGGTTTTTGCGTTGCGCCGGCCGTGGCAACCCTCACGACCGGATGGCTCAGCGTGCGAGCCGCCGAATGCCGGTGCACCGTGTTCTGGTGGCACGTTCAGGACCGAAGCTCAGGCGCAAGAAGAAACTGCGGTACGAGGACATCACCGTCGTCGACCGGTCGTTGCTCAAGCGCGCGGTGGGGGCCGCGGCGCTCGGCAACGCCATGGAATGGTTCGACTTCGGCGTCTACGCCTACATCGCCGACACCATCGCCGAGGTCTTCTTCCCGGCCAGCGTCGCCCCCGGCGTGCGGCTGATCGGGACGTTCGGGGCCTTCACCGCCGCGTTCCTCATGCGCCCGCTCGGCGGGCTGGTCTTCGGACCGCTCGGCGACCGGATCGGCCGGCAGAAGGTCCTCGCCGTCACGATGATCATGATGGCCATCGGGACCCTCTGCATCGGACTGATCCCGTCCTACTCGAGCATCGGCGTCTGGTCGCCGATCCTGCTCGTCGTCGCGCGCATGGTGCAGGGCTTCTCCACCGGCGGCGAATACGGCGGCGCGACGACCTTCATCGCCGAGTACTCACCCGACAAACGGCGCGGGTTCATGGGGTCCTGGCTCGAGTTCGGGACGCTGTCCGGGTACGTGCTCGGCGCGTCCGTCGTCACCGGGATGAAGGCGTGGGTCCCCCACGAGACGCTGCTCGACTGGGGCTGGCGGATCCCGTTCCTGGTCGCCGGGCCGCTCGGGATCATCGGCCTCTACCTGCGGCTGAAGCTCGAGGAGACCCCCGCGTTCCAGAAGCACGCCGAAGAAGCGGAGAAGCGCGGCCGGTCCGGCGAGCCGTTCTGGAAGATGTTCACCGAGTACTGGCCCGCACTGCTCATCTGCGTCGGCCTGGTGCTCGTGTTCAACGTCACCGACTACATGCTGCTGTCGTACATGCCGACGTACCTGTCCGAGCAGCTGCACCTCGACGCCACCCACGGCCTGCTGCTGATCATCGTCGTCATGGTCGTGATGATGCTGATCATCCTCGTCGGCGGGCGGATCACCGACCTCGTCGGCCGCAAACCCGTCATGATGGCAGGCTGCATCGGGTTCGTCGTCTTCTCGTGGCCGCTGATGCTGCTGGTGCACGACGGCGGCCTCGTCCTCACCTTCCTCGGCCTGATGGGCCTCGGGCTGCTGTTGCTCTGCTTCGAGGTGTCGATGCCCGCAGCCTTGCCGGCGCTCTTCCCGACGGCCATCCGCTACGGCGCGCTGTCGATCGCGTTCAACGTCTCGGTGTCGCTCTTCGGCGGCACGACGCCGCTGGTGATGCAGGCACTGATCTCCTCGACCAAGCACGACTTCTGGCCGGCCTGGTACCTGATGGCGGCCGGCGTGGTCGGCGCCGTCGCGGTGTACTTCAGCCGCGAGACGGCGAACCAGCCGCTGTGGGGCTCGGGCCCGTCGGTCGCGACGGAAGCCGAGGCACGGGAGCTGGTGCGCGGCTCGGGCTAGTTGGCCGCCGTCCGCCACTCGTCCCAGGACAGCTGCCAGACGCTCCAGCCGTCGGTCGGCTCGAGCTTCGGGCCGCCGCTGTTCTGGACGGTGACGACGTCGCCCTTCTTGGACGTGTCCATCAGCCACTTCGTGTTCTCGGTCGAAAGGTTGAGGCAGCCGTGGCTGACGTTGCTGCGGCCCTGCTGCCGCACCGACCACGGCGCGGAGTGGTAGAAGATGCCGCTGTAGGACAGGCGCACCGCGTACTGCACGAAGGTGCTGTACCCGCCGGGCGAGTCCTCGGGGACGCCGTAGGTGGCGGAGTTCATGGTGTAGCCGTTGTGCTCGCTCATGACGGTGTAGGTGCCGGCCGGGGTGTTGTGGCCGGGCTTGCCCATGGAGGTCGGCATGGTCTTGACCTCCTTGTCGTTGATCGTGACCGTCATCTGGTGGGTCTGGCCGTCCGCGACCGCGACGAGCTTGTCGCCGACCGCGGCGGTGATCGTCTTGTCCTCGCGGCCGTAGCTGCCCTTGCCGAGCGCCTTGCCGTAGACGGCGGCGTCGACCTTGATCTTGGTGCCGCTCTTCCAGTAGTCCTTCGGCCGCCAGGTCACCTGCTTGTCACCGGACCAGCGGAAGGCGCCCTCGGTGGCCGGCTCGGCGGTGACCTTGAGCGCCTTCTCGGCGGCGGCCCGGTCCCCGACGTTCCCGCTGAAGGTGAAGATCAGCGGCATCCCGACGCCGACGGTCTCGCCCTCGTCGAGGTTCACCGAGACACCGACCTGGCGCGCGGGCTTGACGGTGGTGAACGACGACTCCTGCGTCACGGGCTTGCCGTCGGTGCCGGTGGCGGTCGCGGTCAGCTTGTAGGCCTTGTTGTAGCCGAGCGGCTCGGCGGAGTCCCACCCGGAGCCGTCAGCACGCGCTTTCCCGGCGACGACCTTGCCATCGGTCCCGGTCAGCTTCACGTCACCGACCTTCCCATCGGCAACGGTCACGCTGACGGGCTCCCCGGGCGCGACGTCCTTGGCATCCTTGGCGGGGGTCAGGGTGAGCGCGGCCGGCTTCACGGGGGCGGGCGCTTTGCTCGGCGACGACGTCGGCGCCGGCGGTTCACTCGAAGGAGTACTGCTGCAGCCGGCCACCGTGAGGCCGATCACCCCCGCGGCCACGAGCCGCCACACCCCCGAAGTCGCCATGCGCACCTGCCTGTTTCGCCGTCGATGTCCGACTACAGTGTGCCCGACCAGCCCGGACCCCGGTGCGGCAACGTCCGAACCCGGGTTGGGGCCCCCCCGTGAAAGGGGGCCTGAACCGGGTGCTAATCTTTTCCACGTCGCCGAGGGAAACCTCCGGCAGACACCGGCGCCATTAGCTCAATTGGCAGAGCAGCTGGCTCTTAACCAGCGGGTTCGGGGTTCGAGTCCCTGATGGCGCACCCTCCACCACCCCAGGTTGAAGATCTCTTCAACCTGGGGGTTTGTGGTTTCCGGAATCTTTTCGCCCACTTGCTCACTGTCCACTGTGGTCTCTTGCGAGCCCGAGGGGAGCCCGAGAGCGTCGGCGAGCGGTTTTCGCGGGATCGCACCCGCCAGCTTGCGGGCCGCGTCGTCCAGAACTTCCTTCCCGACGTTCGTGTACAGGTCCATCGTGACCTTGATCGACGAGTGCCGGAGCATGTGCTGGATCACCTTGATGTCCACCCCTGCCGCCAAGGCCAGCGTCGCGGCGCCGTGGCGGAGACCGTGCAGAGTGATCGGGGGCCAAGTCGGCCAGCTTGATCAGCCGAGCGAACTCGTCGGCCACGTCGGCGGGATGTAGCGGGCCGCCGTCCGACCTGGTGAAGATCAGATCATGATCGGGCCAGGCGTCACCGAACTCGGCCTTGGCCGCATCCTGCAAGGCCAGGTGAACCCGAAGGATCAAGACCGTGTTCGGGTCGATCGGCACGAGCCCCTCCGAGGACGGAGTCTTGGGCTCGCCCTGCCCCGTCTCCCAGCCGTGCTGAACGATCTGGTTGGCCACCTTGATGCCCCCCGCCTCGAGATAAGTGTCCGAACGGCGCTGTCCGCAGGCCTCACCCCGCCGCAGACCCGTGTGGGCAATCAGGTGGAACAGTGGATAGAGCGGGTGGTTGATCGCGAAGTCCAGGAACTGTCCGGTCTGCTCACCGTCCCACACCATCACCGGATACGGCACCTTCCCAGTGCGGCGCCACAACGCGACCCGCTCCGGAGTCCACAGCTTCGGCGTCGGCCGAACCGCCCGCGGCAGCTGGACAAGCTTCGCCAAGTTGTGCGTCAGCAGGCCCTGGTCGACATACGGCCGCAGGATGGCCCGTAACGACTCCTTGATTCGGTGCAACGACGCCGGCCCGACCGGACGTACCCGAGGAGCTGGCCGGGCTGCCGGCCGAAGTCACGGTGCTGGCTTGCGACGTCGCCGACGAGCAGACGCTCGGTGCGGCGGTGGAAGGCGTCACGAGCTGGCACCGGCTCGCCGGTGTCGTCCACGCGGCGGGCGTCTTCGACGACGGCATCGTGGAAGCCTTGGAGCCGGCCGGCTCGCCGCCGTGCTCGAGCCCAAGGTGGCCGGTAGCCGGCACCGGCACCACTTGACCGAGCACCTCGACCTGCGGTTGTTCGTGCTGTTCTCGTCGGCGGCGGCGACGTTCGGCAACGCCGGGCAAGTCAGCTACGCGGCGGCCAACGCGTACCTGGACGCCTTGGCCCAGCACCGGCACGCACGAGGGCTGCCTGCGACGGCGCTCGACTGGGACTGTGGAAGGAGCGCAGCGCGATGACGACCGCAGCTTTGGGCCCCAGCCTCGCCACGGAGGAAGCGCTGGCGTCGTGCGACCGGTCGTGGCGATCCTCCCGCCCGGTGCTCGTCCCGGCCCGGCCTGACCTGCGCCGCTCGGGCGAGGTCGCCCCTGCTGCGTGACCTGGTCCGCGCCCCACGACGGCGCGCGGCGGGACCGGCCGGCCCCACGGAATTCCAGGCCGACCGGCTGGCGGCGTTGCCCGCGGCGGAGCGCCAAGAGAGCTGGTCGCGCTCGTACGCGCGCAGGTTTGCGGCCGTGCTCGGGCACGACGGTGGCAACCAGGTCGCCCTCGACCGCTCGTTCCGCGAGCTGGGTTGGACTCGTTGACGGCGGTGGGCTGCGCAACCGGCTCAACGCGGCCACCAGGCTGCGGATCCCGGCGACGCTGGCCTTTGACCACCCGACCCCGACGGCACTCGCCGGGTTCCTGGCGGCCGAACTCGTCCCGGCGGACCCGTACTAGGAGGCCAGCGAGCTGGTGCGGGCGATCCCGGTGGCCCGCCTGCGGGCGGCGGGCCTGCTGGACGCGCTGCTCGAGCTGGGTCGCGCGGTCACCGACCAGGTGCCGGAACCGGCCGCCCCGGCGGCCGACATCTCGTGCATGACCGCGGCCGACCTGGTCCGCATGGCCGTGACGGCCCCGGGAGCCGTAGTGGAAACGACGTGGATCCATGATCATCGGTACTGCTCTGACGAACTCGGAAAGTCATCTCTCGAGGAGGGTATGATCCCCGGATCGGGAACCCGTTCATGAGGGGGTTCGCGGCAAGCCGGAGTAGCGGCGTTCGAGGCTCTCGTAGCGGTCCTCGTAGCGGTGATCGAGGTCCTCAAGTACCACTGTCTCTCGAAGCAACCGACCCGGGTCCACCGAAACCACAGAGTCGCGCTCACGGCGCATGATGGATCCATGCACGACGACAACGGGTTCGAACCCGATGAGCAACCGGCCAGCCGCGAGGAGATCGTGGCTGCGTACGTCCGGCGGTCCAAGCGCAAGAAGAATGTCGCGATCCGCAAGGCCTTCGTCCAGCAGGGCGGCCGCGGGCGCCTCGCGAGACCCGGCCCGCTGGCCAAGTTGGTCCGCAACAGCGACCACACCGCGCTCAACGCCTACGTGTTCGCCCGGATGCTGGGCAGCAGCGACCCGTGGGACGTCCAGCTCGACTCGGGTGTGTGGGTGCTGGCGCTCAACCTGCAGGACAAGACGCCGACCGCGGCCAAAGGCCTCGTGTCCAAGGCGCTGCGCCGGCTGGAGGACGACAAGCTGATCACCCGGTCGCGCGCCGGGCGAAAGAGTGTCGTCTACCCCCTACACGAATCGGGGAACGGCGATCCGTACACCGAGATCTCCGGCGAGGGCGACGACCCGTACCTGCAGCTCCCCCTCACGTACTGGACCCACGACTGGCACCGCAAGCTCACGCTCCCCGCCTTGGCGATGCTGCTGATCGCACTGGACGGGAAGCGCGAGTTCTGGCTCCCGGCTGAGGACGCGGCCAAGTGGTACGGCATTTCGGCCTCCACGGCTAACCGCGGCTACGGCGAGCTGGAAGCGCACGGCCTGCTCGCCTCCCGGTATCGCAAGGTCCGGAACGACCTGTCCGCCGACGGCCTGGATCGCAGGCTGATGCGGCGCCTCATCGGCGACTTCGCCAAGCCGGCGAAGAAGCCCGAACTCGAGAAGGTCGCCGCCGCCGAGGGTGACCTGCCGACGGTGCCGCACCTGCGCGCAGTGTAGTCCGTCGCGTCCGGCTTTTTAACTGTGCTGCCCGGTTTCTGCGCACCAGCTGAGTTCAGAAACCGACCCGTCCCGCGGGTCCAGGCACCAGGAGGGCCACCGTGGCCAAGCACGACAACAGTATCCCGGGTCGACGACGGCCGCTTCGCCCTCGGCCTCACCCTCGCCCGAAAGTGAGCGGGCCGCGTTCGGTGGTCGCGAAGATCGCCGGCAACATCCTCGCGCGGATCATCGCCGAGTGGCTGAAGGATCTGCTCGGCGATCTGTGGAACAAGCTCGACTGGCTGTGGGACGAGTTCGGCCGGTTCTTCTGACCGGCTAACAACGCCCTGCCCGCGTGCCGAGCACGCGGGCAGGGCGTTGTTAGCGCGTCGATTAGCCGTGATCGAGAGATGGGTGGTCCGCGGATGCCGCCCGCTTCAGCGACGCTCGATCCGCACCCAGGCTTGTTCGATCGGCTCCAGCTTAGGGTTGCCCGCCCCGAAGGTCTCGATCGCCCGGTGGTGCAAGTCGGTCACCGTACGGGCCGCGGCTTCGCTGTTGCCCTTCTCGTGCTCGGCGGCGGCCAGGCGCAGGGTTTCCGTGATCTCGGCTTCGGTCAGGAAGTCGCCTCGCCGCCGAGCGCGGAACGGCCGGACGGAAGCCGGGCGGACCCGGGCCGGCGCTTCTGGCGGGCGGACGGCGGCCGGGGTGCGGTACGGGATCGTCACGTCAGGCCGAGACACAGGATTGGGCTCGGGCGCACCGAGCACCGGAAGATGCGGCCGCAGGACCGCCAGCAGCTCCGCGATACCGGGCCGGTCCTCGACGTTCTTCTCCAGCAGCGCGAGGGTGAGCTCCTCGAACTCCGGAAGGACGCCGACAGCGAACCGCGACGGCGGCTCCGGCCGGTCCTCCAGGTGCTGTTTCTCCAATGTTTTTCCACCATCCCCGACGAACGGAGGCCGGTCGGAGAGCAAGTAGTAGAACACGCACCCCAGGCTGTACAGGTCGGACTGCGTGACCAGCTCGCCACCCCGGAATCGCTCCGGCGCCGCGTAGGCGTCGGTCCCGACGAAGTTCCTCGTGTACCGCGAGGTGTCGGTGTTGCGGGGCAACGCGATCCCGAAGTCGATCACGTAGACCGCGCCGTTCTCGCCGACCAGCAGGTTGTCGGGCTTGAGGTCGCGGTGCACGATTTCCTGGGCGTGACAGGCGGACAGCGCGTCCGCCACGGACGTGCCGATCGCCGCGAACTCGGCCGGTCGAGGTACGACAGCCTGGCGGTACTGGCCCAGCTTCGATCCGTGGATGTAGGTCATCACCAGGTACGGGACGGAACCGTGCTCTCCCACGCAGACCACCGCGGGGATGTTCCGGTGCTCGAGCTTGCCCAGGAGCCGCCCCTCCCGGGCGAACCTCCCCATGACCCGGCGCCGGGCCTCGGGGTCCAGCTCGGCCGTCACCGGCAGCTGCGGGACCTTGACGATCACGCGCTTGCGGGACTCGAGGTCGAGTGCGAGGAAAGCCAGCCCCATTCCGCCTTCGCCCGCCGGCCGCTCCACCTGGAACCGCTGGCCGAGAACCGCGCCGGGCATCAGCGCGGCACCCGTTCCGTCCGTCGTACTCGTCACGGCGCGAAGGCTATCCCACGGGTTATTGCGCCCCCCGCCGCCTCTCGGTTCTTCCCGCGATTAAGATTCGCCGCGGCCGCGATTTCGAAACGGGAGGGGAAACGGGAGACGTGCCAAATACTGGACAGATTGTGCGCGTCAGCCCGACCGACATCGGCTCCACGGGCTGCCCTCGGGCGCTGGCGCGCAAGGTGCGGCAGCACACGGTTCGTCAGGCGGCGACGGCCCTGACCGACTTCACCCTGGGCCCGCTCATGGCCGCCGTGGACCGCGCCGAATTCGACGGCCGGACCGACGACGACGTCGTCGAAGAGCTGGTCCGGACCCGGGGAATATTCGGACGCGACCGGCCGCCGGCGCACGACGGGCTGCTCCGGTGGTCGATCGAAGCGTTCCGGAACTACCGCGCCGCATGGCGGGCCCACCAGGACACCGTCGACGGCCCGTGCCCCGTCCCGGTCCGGGCGCCGTGGACGATCTCGCACGAGCAGGACCCGGTGGACCACCGCGGCGTGCACCGGTACGACCAGACCTGCTGGGGGCGCCGGTACCGGTCCGAAGACGGCACCCACCGGGAAATCTGGCTGCTGGGCCTGACCGCACCGGCGGCGAAGCCCGGAATCGTCACGGCGGCGGCCGCCCACGTCGCCGCGTTCGGCAGCTCGGAAATCGCGGACCGGGTGCGGGTAGTCCTGTTCGGGGCCACGTCCCCGATCGCCGGTCCGGTGCGGGAATGGACGTCCGAACAGATCCGCGCACAGGCCGGGGAGACCGTCGCCCCGAGGCTCCTCGAAATCGTCGACGGGACCGCGCGGCACCCGGGCCGCGACTGCGCTTCCTGCATCGAAAGCCCTTCCTGTGCGACACTTCCCGCAGCCGACCTCCTTCCCGGAGTCGCGGCGGTACCCGGGCCGCGGCGGACCGTCTCGGTCACCGATCTGCGGTACCACCGCGACTGCCCGGCGCGCTATCACCTGCGCCGGCAACTGCACCTCCGCGACACCGGGCTCGCCGAGAGCCCGCCGGTCATGATCGGCCGCGCGGTGGACGCGACCTTGCGGGACCGGCACACCGGCCGCCCGCGCCGCTGCCGTCCCGGCGATCCGGTGGGCGAGGAGCTCGCCGCGCTCCCGGCGGAGGACCGGCGGACCGCGCGGGCGATGCTGGCCCAGCACACGACGCTCTGCCCGTTCCCGGACGTCGACGAGGTGCGGGCCGAGCGCCACCGGTTCGTCGTCGCGCGCGACTCCCGGCTGGACGTGGTTTTCGGCGGCACACCCGACCTGCTCTACCGGCGGGCCGGCGGCTGGGTGTGGCGGGAGACCAAGACGTCGGGACACAGGGTGCGGCGCGACCGGCCATTGCTGCGACAGTTCCCTCAGCTGGCGCTGGCGGTCCTGATCCTGTCCGCCGGCGCTGCGAAGCGCACGGCCGTCGCACCCCGGATCGAGCTTGAACACCTCCGAGCCGACGGATGTGCCCTCGAAGAGCTGGACCCCGGGGCCCCGGTGGTCCTGGCCGAGGCCCGGGAAGTCATCGGCGAGCTGGTGGGCCCGCTGCTGCGTGACACGGCTTGCGCGCCGGCTCCGGGCCGCGACTGCGCGGAGTGCGAGGTACGCCGATGGTGCACAGCCGGTGCCGAGTACCTCGCCACGGTCCGGCGGCCCGCCCCGTGATGGCCGGTGACGAGGACGAGCAACTGCTCGGCGCGGTCGCGAGCGCGCTGCTGACCCTCGAAGAACTGCGTGACCTGACCGCCTTCCGGATGCCCTATCCGGCGCCGGTCCAGGGTGTCCTGGACCGGCTGGCCCTGCACTGCCTGCGCCGGGGCGCGCACCCGTCGTCGTCCGTGCCCGGCCTGGTCCGCTGGGGCTACGAACGCCCGCTGGGCGCCTGGCCCCTGGTGCTTCCCGCCGCCGGCTACTCCCCGGACGACCTGCTGCTCGACGAAGACTCGGGCGCACCGACCGCGCTCTGCCACGAGATCGCGCTCTGCGCGGAAGTCCCGAATCCGTTTCTGGAGGTGTCCCGCCGAATGGCGGCGATGGCGGCGTTCGCCTCCGAACGCAACCGGGCTTCGACGTACCGCGCGATGCGAGATCTGCTGACCACGTACCAGGTCCTCGGCAACGACCGGTACAACGAGGTGCGATTCGGCGCCAGGATCGGCCCACTGGACGACTTCCTGGGCGAGTTCTTCGTGCCGATCGGTCCCGGTTACGACGTGGGTGGCGAGATCCACGCGTGCGCCGGCTGCGGTGGTCCGTTGCTGGCAACCGGGGAAAACGCCTGGTGGTGCGAACGGGACGAGTGCCGGGCCGCGGGGGTCGTGGTGCCGGGCGAGCGCTGGGATCACGAAGACCAGGTGAAAGTGCAGGGAGATCGCCGGCACCGACAGTTCGTCGCCGGTCCCGGGCGGGTGGTCCGGCACTTCGCCACCGCGCTGGAGCAGTCCGGGGCGGCTGTCGAGTGCTGGCCGCTCACCGGTCCGGGTGAGCTGCGGGTGACCGTGCCCGAGGGGCGAGCCCGCACGGTGAAGATCGTCGACTGGCACAACCCCGCCCTGCTTGGCCGGGCGATCGCCGCGTCGGTGGGCGGTTCCGGCACCGACGCCGTGTGCTGGGTCGTGGCCCGGTACCGGACCGGCGCCGACCCGGCCTACCTGCGGGTCGCCGAGGAGCACGCGAACTCGCCGATGCTCTTTTCCGAGGACGGGTTCCTCGACCTGATCCGGCACGAGGTGACCGGCGATGCGTAGCAAGAAGTGGTACGCCGAACTCACCGAGGAAGTCAGCCGGTCCGGCGAGACTCTGCCCCTCGACGTACTCTGCCCGGTGGAGCTGGGCTTGACCCTGTTGTCGCGGCTCGACGACACCCAGCCGCCGACGTCGGTCTGGCCGCTGCTGGGCGGATACCCGTTCGCCGAGGCGAGCGGCCTGGCGAGTGACCCGGTCCGGAACCGGATGATCACCTGCGTCCGGCACCGCCTCTGGCCGCTGCGCCGACCCGAAGCCTGGCTCGAGGCACTGCGCGACTACCGGGACGTGCGTGGCGACCTGTGCGCCTTCCGGATCGCGGAAGACCTCAAGTCGTTCGTTTGGACCGGGACGACCTCCCTCGAGAAGCGGTTCGCGGTGTATGAGCGGGCCCTGGTCACCCTCCCGGACTTCGTCGACGCCGAGGTCACCCCGGCCGCCGCGGGCCCCCACTTCTACTTCGACCGCGACCAGCGCGTCGAGGTGGAGATCCCCGACGACATCGCGGACCGGGCCCGTGACCTGCCGGGACACGATCTCGTCACCCGCACGGTGACGAACGGCGCGCCCCGGGACATCACCTGGGCGGCGCTCGGGGAAACCGCGGCGTGGATGGACGCCTCCGCGGTCGCGGGCGAGCGTACGAACTGGCAAGCCAGTATCGCGTCGACGCGGCTGCTCGTCCGGGACGTCCACGGGCACGACTTCGTGGACGGTGACCGGCTGCGGCTCGACGGGCTCCTCCACGCCGTCGGGGTCGTCGGCGTCGGCAAGAGCACCCTCATGAAGGTGCTCGCGGTCTGGGCCGCGCGCCAGGACGAACCGCTGCGGATCACGCTCGTCGTCGGGGACGTCGCCGAGCAGCTCGCGATCGCGCGGGAACTACGGCACTTCCTCGGTGACCGGATGGTGGTGCCGATCATCGGATCGGCCAACCGCGAGCAGCACGTCGAAGGGCTGCACCGCCGGCTCGCTGCGAACGGGCACGTGCGGCTGGCTGGCCACCACGAGGACGAGGGCTTCGCCGACCTCGGCACCCCGTGCCCGATCGATGCCCTGCGGGCGCCGGCCACGCCGGTGCGGGCGGTCGACGCCCCGTGCTCGAACCTGTACTCCGGCGGTGGCCGGGCCGGTGATCGGAAGCGCTGGAGCTGTCCGCTGTGGCACGAGTGCCCGCGGCACGAGAACGCGCGGGCCCAGGTGGACGCGCGCGTGTGGATCGCCACCATGGCGTCGCTGGTGGCGAGCCCGGTGCCCGGGCAGCTCGGCGGGGTGCGGCTGCGCCAGCTCGAGCTGGCCTGCCTGCGCAGCGATCTCATCGTCGTCGACGAGGCCGACCGGGTGATGATGAACCTGGACATGGTGTTCGCGCCGACGGCCACGCTCGTCTCCCGTGAGCCCCACTCCTGGCTGGACTCCCTGTCCACGCACAACATCCGTGAGCTCTCGCGGGCGGGGCGGCTCCAGCTGTCCGACCGCAACGTGCGGAACTGGGAGGTGGCCCTCTCCGTCGTGACCGGGGCCACGAACCAGCTCTATTCGATGCTGATCGCGGACGAGAAGCTGCGGGACTGGGTGGGTATCGAGTACTTCAACTCCTGGACGTTGCAAGGGAAGCTGCTTACCGAGCTGTACCGGACCGGAGCCGCCGAGCCCGACGACGAGCAGGACGAAGAAGCCCTGGTGGACGGGCCGGGAGTCCCCCGGACCGCTGCCGAAGCGGTGTTCGACCAGTTCCGGGACGATCCGCTGGGGGACAACGGGCCCTACGGAACGCCGACCGATCGGCTGACCCGGACGACCCAGGATCTGCTGCAGACCCTGAACCGGAAGGCCGTCGCGCGCCGGCTGGCCGCCGTCGTCGGCGAACTCCGCGTGCTCGGCACCCCGGACGAGCCGGGCCGAGTCGCCGAGGACGACCCGCTCGTGCGCAAGCTGGAGTTCGTCCTGCTGCTCTCGGCGCTGCACCACCGGCTGGACCGGCTAACCCGCCTCTGGCCGCTGGTCGAGGACGCGATGCGGCTGGAATCCACCGAGAACGAGCTGATGCGCCGGCCGCCGATGGACTACCTCCCGCTCGTACCCGAGTCGCCGATGGGCAACGTTCTGGGCTTCCAGTACGTCGTCGACGAGCGGGAGGGCGAGCGGGACGGCGTGACCGGCACCCTGCGCTTCTTCCGGTGCACCGGCGTCGGCCGGGAGCTCCTGCTGTCCCTGCCTTCGCTGGGAGCGGACCCCTCGACCGGCCGCGGCGGGCCGCACGTGCTGCTGCTTTCGGGCACCAGCTGGGCCGGCACCTCGACGCGCGCGCACGTCGTCACGCCGGTCGGCGCGGTCCTGCGGCCGTCGGACGAGGCCGAGCAGCGGGTCCGGGAGACCGTCTTCACGATGCGGTTCTTCCACGACGAGAGCGGAAACCCCATCAGCCTGTCCGGGCAGTCCTCGCGGATCCGGCCGACGCTGCTGCGCACGCTCGTCGACCGGCTCGGCAAGCCGGGGCCGAGCGGAATTTCGCCGCTGGAGGAAGAGATCCGGGCCGTCGGGGACCCGAACCGCCAGCGCGCACTGCTCCTCGTCGGGAACTATCAGGATGCCCGCGACGTCGCGAACCAGCTGAACAAGATGCCCGGCTGGCGGGGTCACGTCAAAGCACTGGTCCGGGACAGTGAGGACCTCGACGCAGCCCTCGCCGACGGGACCGACAACCTGGCCGGAACCGTCCGGCGTGGCAACGCGGGCCTGTTCGCCACCGACGCGATGGCCCGGGTCCTCGTCGCGCCGATGCTGGCCATCGAACGCGGGTACAACATCCTGAACCGGGACAACGACGCGGCGCTCGGCGTGGCGCTGTTGCTGACCCGGCCGCACCCGGTGCCCACCGACATCGGGCTGTCCGTGCTCGCCATCAACGACTGGGAAAGCCGCTACACGCGCGGCCTGCCGACCTCCGAAGACACCGAGGACACCGTGCCGGCGTCGTTCGCCGACCTGGTCACCGCCCACGGCTCACTCGACGCCGCCGGCCGGGCGTTCCGCGCGCTCGCCCGCAGCAAGTGGGGCCGCCTGCTGATCCGCAAGTACGCGTACTCGGTGCTGAGCGACGACGAACGACGCTCGTTCGCCTGGGATCAGCTGGTCGTGCTCTGGCAGGTGATCGGCAGGCTCGTCCGGGGCGGGGTCGCCGCCCGGGTCGTGTTCGTCGACGCGAAGTTCGCACCGGCGGCAGCCGAAGCACAGTCGCCGAACGCTTCGCAGCGCCCTCGGCGCAGAAAACGCGACAGCGCCCGGTCCAGCCTGCTCCACGGCATCCGGGACGCCCTGCGCCCGTACTTCGCCCCGCGGCCGGACGACGAGCCGGTCGCCCCCGCGGACGCCCGGCTCGCGGAACTGCTCTACGAACCCGTCTACCGGGCGTTGTGCCGGATGCTCGACGAAGCCGAGCCCATCGCGCTGGACGCCCCCGGCTCCCGGAGGACCTGACCATGGCGCCGCGCTACACGACGATCCGCCGGGCCGCCTACGAGCCGGCCGATGACGACCTCACAGCCGGCTTCCACACCCTAGAGTTCCCCGAAGCTCTCGCCACCCGGGTGCTCGACCTCGCCAACCTCGGCCGGACGGACCGGAACCGGCTGCAGGCACCGCCGACCTACCGGCTGGACTCCCTGCTCCAGGCGTTGGACGTGCGTCTCGGCGTGCTGCCCCGGCAGGTCGCGGCCGGCGAAGGTCCGCGGACGTGGCTGTACTGCCCGGCCGATGGACGTGAGCCACTGCCGGTGCCGATCCTGCAGCGCCTGCTGGAGTTCTGGATCGAGGACATCGGCCGGGAGCATCCGGAAGAGGCGAGCCGGGTGTGCGAGGCGTTGGACGACCACGCCCCCACCTGGTGGCGCCAGGAGGTGTCACTGGCGCGGTGCGACGTCAGCGGCGGCGGAACCGCACGGCCGACGAGCAACCAGTACCTGCTGACGACGCAGCACTTCGCCCGCCGGATCCAGGAAGCGGGGCCGTACGACTCCGGTGGCCAGGTGCTGCACTTCCGGCCCGTCGCGCGCCGAGCGCGTCAGCAGGGTGCGGAGCTGATGTCCCAGCCGCTCTTCCACGACGACGACCACGGCCGGTGGTGGTTCTCGGTCACGGTCGCCGTCACCCTCCACACCGTGCCGTTCCACTCGCGGCCGCGGGTGCACCTGCACTTCGGGGTACGCCGCTGGGCCACCCACCCCGCCCCGGACAGCGGACTGGTGCGGCTGGGCCACCGCCGCGACAGTGCCGTCTACCTGCGTCCGGTCACCGCCTGGCTGCCCGGCGTTCCCGTCAGCGACCGCTACAGCGTGGCGTACGTGACTCGCCGAGGAGACGAGCCCACGTGGCGGCACGGCGGTCCCGCCCGGCTCATGGCGAAGCTCGCGGGTGCCGCCAGGGCGTTTCCGGAGCCGGCGGACCTGCTCGGCGAACCCGAGCGCTGGTTCACCGGGGAACGCGGCGTCGACGCGCTGATCGCGTACAGCACGCCGATGGGCAAGCACGGCGTGGGCGCCGGCTTCATGTCCCACGAGCGGTCTCGCCTGGTCGAGTGGGCCGAAGCCGCTCTGCCGGGGCTGGCCCGGGTCCCCGATCTCGTCCGATCGGCCCTGACCGTGAACAAGCCCGCCAACGTCCGGCTGGGCGGCTCCGAGGTCAGGACGGCCGCCGCCAAGGTGGCGCTCCACCACTCCAGGCGTGCCTCGTTGGCCGGGCTGTACGCGGATTGGTCCGGTACGCCGGAGTTCACCGCGCGGCTGCTCTGGCGTACCGAGCAGACCCGCGACGAGGCGATCGTCGCACTCACCGAGGTGCTCGGCCTCGAGGGCGACGGTGGCGCCGGCGAGGTGAGCACCGAGGCCCACGAGCGCAGTGGCCGCGGGGAACCCGTGGTGCTCCGCTGGCGGACCCCGGAGCTGGCGGTGACACTGAGCTGCCTGCGCCTGGACAACGGACTGACGGACAGCCTGGGCGTGCCGTGGGAACCGGCCCGGGACCGGGCGGACCGCGCGGCCCGGGCGCTGGCCAAGCGCCGGGCCGACCTGGCCGAGTTCCTCGCCAAGAACGGCGCCGACACGGCGGTTCCGTCGGTCGCGCTGGTCGAGATCCACGGACGCACGGTCTTCCGCGGCCGGAACGATCCCAAGTTCGCGTTGCGGCTGGGCGCGGCCGACAGCGGGGTCGTCACCCAGTTCATCACGACGCCTTCTTCCTCGCGCGCGGAGAAGAAGCTGCCCGATGCGGCCGAGTCGTCCTGGGTGGACGCGCTGCGGCAGCTGGGCGCGACCGTGGTCCCTCGCACGGACATCCCCATCGGCCTGCCCGACGACGTCCAGTACCTCGCCGTCTGGATGGCGACGAAAGCCCGTGGTGCGACGGCCCGGTCGGCCAAGGGCAAGTTCCCGGTCGCCGTTTTGGTGCGCCCGGGTGCCGATGCTGCGGGCGAGGTCGTGGCCTGGGACGGCGAGGCGCTCGAAGGTCTGGGGGCGTGGATCGCCTACCCGCGTTACCTGGCCCGGCTGCCCGCGCTCGCCGCGGTCTCCGAGCACGACCTCGCCGACCTCGGTGAGAGTGACGAATCGGGATTCGACTGGCCGCGCACCCGCGACGAACAGCAGGCCGCCACGGAGGAGTTTCTGCACCGGGCGCTGTCCTCGGCCGAGGTCCGGGGCAAGCCGACCGTTCTCCTGGCCGACGCGCAGAACATCCGGCAGCACTGGACCTGGGTCCAGGACGGGGAGGTGCACCGGGACCTCATCCGCACGGGCGTCGCTCCCGCCGGGCGGCCGAATCCCTGGCTGCGGCTGGTCCGGGTGCGTACCGGCGATCGACGGGAGACCCCGCAGTGGTGGGGTCTGGCGGAAGGTGACGGCGTGAACGGGCTGCCTGCCAACCTGTGGGAAGTCCCCGAGCCAGCGGACGGCCGGGTCTTTTACAGCACCACCCCAAAGGCCTCCACCGCGCAACGGTCGGCGGTGGAGGCGCACAAGCTACAGCCTCGCGAGCTCCGCAAGGGCAAGCGGGCCGGCGAATCGACGATCGACGTCGACCGGCCCGCGTGGAATCCCGGGCTCGCCGAAATCGCGGTGCTCGCCTGTCACCCCGGTGCCGGCGACGAACCGCGGGCGCTGGCGATGGCAGTGCACCAGCTGAGGCAGGCGCCCGACTATCGCGACGCGCTCGGCAGGCCGCTGCCCCTGCACCTGGCCCGGAAGGCCCAGGAGTACATCCTGCCGATGCGCGATGCCGACGAGGACGACGAACCGGAGGAGCACAGCGGAAGCTGACGGGTTCAGGCGCCCAGCGCGGCCAAGCGGGTCTTCACCGCGGTGTACAGCTTCCGGTCTTCGGGTTCTCGTTGCCGCAACCGGTCGTAACAGGCGGCGAAGTCCCGTAGCGCGCGTAGCTCGTCCTCGGGCCGTCCCGCTGCGGCGTACGCGTCGGCCAGCCCGGCCAGCACCCGGACCTCGTTGGTCGGTGCCCCGGACTCGGCGTAACAAGCGCGGGCGGCCTCCCCGTGGGTGACCGCTTCGGCGGGTTGCGCCAGCCTCATATGACAGTCCATCAGGACGCGGTGCAGTGCCCCGCGGTTGTACGGTGTGCTTGCCCGCGTCATCAGCTCGAGGGCGAACGGTGCGCGCTCGAGAGCCAGCGCCGGGTCTCCGAGCTCGAGGTGGCAGTGGATTTCGGTGGGCAGCGTCGCCGCCACTCCGCGGTCGTCGGCGAGCACTTCGTACAGAGACCCGGCGATCGTCGCGTGGTCCCGCGCGGCCGCCCAGTTGCCCTGATCTTCCTGCAGGACACTCAGCTGCTGGTGCCCGTTCGCCTGGTCCAAAGGTGCGTCGGCCCGCTCCGCCAGCGTGATCGACAAAGCCAGGTTGTGCTCCGCGAGGCCGAACTTCCGCAGCTTCCGCTGGATGTTGCCCAGCACCCGATGGCACACCGCCTGGTACCGCGTACGGTCGGGTTCCGGCAGTTCCTCCTTGGTGATCTCCGCGGCCGAAGCCAGCAGGCGCTCCGCGGTGAGCCAAGGGCCGTTGCGGGTGTGGTAACAGCACAGCGCAAGCGGCAGCCGCCATCGATATTCCGCGTACGGCCGGAAATCCGGCGAGTCCAGCACAGCGAGCAGGGTTTCATGCTCCTGCTCGAACCATCGGCGCCCGTCGCCTTCGTCGGCCGGGGCGGGCAGCGGCGCACCCTCGGCCGCCGAGAGGTCGTCCGGCAGGCCCCGGCCGGAGCGAAGAGCCGCATCGCACAACCGTGCGGCAGCCAGCAGCCAGCTCAGCAGCCGGTTGCGGACCGCCGCGGATTCCGCGGCCGGCAGCTCTTCGTCCGCACGTTCCCGCGCGAAGGCACGGACCAGGTCGTGGAGGCGGAACCGGTTCCCGGGCAACGGATCGAGCAGGCTGCCCCGCAAGAGCTCGTCCACCGCGTCCAGGGCGGCGGGCAACGGCAACCCGGACAGGAACGGGATGACGTCGAGGCCGATCTCGGGCCCGGGGTGAAGCGCGCCGACCTGGAGCACCCGGGCCGCTGCCGCGGACAACGGCGCGTACGACAACGCAAGTGAGTCACGCACTTCGCTCTCTCCTCCGGGTTTCACGCCGAGCACAGCCGAAGCCGAACACAGCCGGGCCAACAGGCCGTCCAGGCCGGTGCCCGGGTTCAGCCGCGCCTGCGCCACGACCAGCCGGACCGCCAGCGGTACTCCTCCGCACGCCGCCATCAGCTTTGCCGCCGCGAACGGTTCCGCCGTGATCCGCTCCGGGCCGATGGCGTCGCGCAGGACTTCCAGACTGGCCTCGGCACTGATCGGGGCCAGGGTCAGCACGTGCCCCGCCGCCACCGCCGGCAAGGCCACGGCCGCCCGCGTCGTGATGACCGTGCAGCTGCGCTCCCCCGCGGCCACGAGGTCCGCCGCGTGCCGATGGTCACGCACGTTGTCGAGGACGACCAGGATCGCGCGGTTGTTCGCCGCCGTGCGGTAGGCCGCGGACAAGGCAGCACCGGACCAGCCGCCGGCGGTGATCCCCAGCTGCTTCGCGAAGTCCGCGAGCACGGCCTCGGGCCGAGCCGGACCGGACGGGGAGAAGCCCCCCAGGTCGGCGAAGAGGACCCCGTCGGGGAACTTCCCGGCGACGCGGTGTCCCCACTGGACCACCAGTTCCGTCTTGCCCAGACCGCCGAGGCCGCAGACCGTGACAACCCGGACTCCGCCGGCCTCGGTGAGGGTGTCGAGGAGCTCCAGTTCGGCTGCTCGGCCATACACCGCCGATCGCACCGCCGGCAACGAATACGGCCTTCGTTCCGGGAGCGCCGCCGACGTCTGCCGAGCCCGGGCGATCAGGGCTTCGGCTTCCTTGCGCAGTTGCCCGCGCGCAGGTGAACCGAATTTCACCGGCAGCGCCGCGCGCCGACGGCAATCCTCGGTGATCTCGGTCGTCTGCCCGTTCAGGGACCACGTCCGCCAGAGCGCGATCCGGATCTTGTCGTCGTCGGGGAAAAGCTCGCCGGCTCGCATCGCGTGCCCCACCGCGCCCTCAGGGCCCTCCGCGTCGGTGGCGAGCTCGATCAGCTCGAGAAACGCCCGGCGCCCTTCGCCGCTCAGCTTCGTCACGTCGTCCTGGACCCAACGCGAGTCCAGTCCGCTCAACGGAGCGCCGGCCCACAGGGCGACGGCTTCGCGCAACAGCGACAGCTTCACATGCGAAGGTCGGCCGGCCCCGCTGCGGAGTGCAGTGCGGAACCGCCACAGGTCGACCGCTTCCGGCGCGACAGCCAGCCGCAGGGTCGCGTTCTGGGACGTCACCAGGTCTACGCCCGCGCCCTTCCGGATCCGGGCGCGGTGCGACCGCGTCGTCTCGGCGTTCACCCCGAGCCGTGCGGACAGGTCGTCCGTGGTGATCTTGCCGCCCGCCGCGGCGATGATCGCGAGCACGATCGCCTGTCGAGGTTCCAGACGTACCTCACGGTCGTTCACCCGCAGCCGCACCTTGCCGAGAATCCGCAGGTCGACCGCAGGTTCGTCCATGACTCTCAGTCAACCAGACCGGCGGCGGGCCGTCCTCGCCCGATCGGGTCGCAACGCCTTTCGCAACGGGTTCCGCAACGCCCGACCGGGACGTTGGCATCGTTCGGAACACCCTTCGAGGAGGCGATTATGGGATCTCCGTTTCCAGCGGACTTCACCCCCTGGTGGACGGCGGGGTACGGCACCCCCACCTGCGATGTGCGGCGCGTCGTGCTGGTGGTGGTGCACAGCGTGGCGTCGGCCGAACGCCTGTACACGGCGGTGCGGGCGATCGAAGAAGTGCCGGGGCTCCAGGTCGTCTTCACCCGGCCGCCGGGTCCGGCCGAGGTGCCCATCGGGGACTTCCTTGCCACGATCGGTGCGCTCACCACACCGTGGGAGCGTGCGGTCCGCGAACGGTTCGACTTGGTGATCGCCGCGGCACCGGCGGGAGCCGGCCGGCCGAACGGCGCGCTGCTGCTGCTCCCCGAAGTCTCGGTGGACGGCGAGATAGTCGACCAGCACGGCCGATGCTGCGTCACCGCGCTCACCCGGCTGCTCGATCGACGATCGAGCCTCACCGAACCAACGCTCATCGGTCTTCCGCATCTCCGTGCGATGACCCGGCTCCGGGCCATCGCACCGCAAGCGGGCCGGCACGCGGTGGTCGTCGGCGACCCCGGGTACGACGAGCTGTCCGACGCCTGCCGCAACCGGGTCCGGACCGTCGGCGGCCGAAAGCTGGGCCTCGTGCTGTCGGCCCGCGGACCGGAGTCGCTCCTCGGCCGGAGCCCCGCTCTTCTCCGGCGGCTCGCCTCGGAACTGCCGGCCCGGGAAGTCCGCCTGGTCTGCCGCCTCGACGCGGAGGTGTGGACGCGGCACGGCCGGCGGCAGCTGCTTGCTTGGGCCGGACGGACGGTACGCGAACGGGTGGAGTTCCTGCCACCCGGGCACGGTTGGCAAGAACTCGCCGCAGCCGCCGACTTCATCGTGGGCGACCATGGTCACGACACAGCCCGCGCCGCCGCGACGGGTAAACCGCTGTACCTGGCCAACCCCGTTCCGAAGCCGGTCGCCGGCTCGCTGGGCGAGGCCGTCGCAGACTACGGAACGATCTTGGATCCGGCTTTTCCCCTGGCGTCCCAGTTACGCTGGAAGCCGCGCCCCACCGCCCGGATCGCGCGCCGGCTCACGTCCGCCCCCGGCCAGTCCACCTCGCTGCTGCGCAGGCACTGCTTCCGCCTGATGCGGCTCACCGGCTCGCCCGCTCATTAAACAAAGGAGATCGTCCATGTCCCTCATCCGCCGGCTCGTCAACCGTGCCCGCGAAGGCGGCGGCACCGGCGACCGCGTTCGACTCGGCCAGGTGGCCGAGTCGAATCCGGCTCCCGCCGCTATCTGCTGAAAGCCCGGCCCATCAACGCCCCTCACCTGCAGGTGGCGTTGATGGGCCCAGCCGATCCTGCACCGTGAAATGCCGATGGACGGCGCCGGTTCCGCACCGAAGCGGAGTGCGAACTCACATCCATGGCGATACGAGGCGTACGCCGCACCGAGTGCGACCAGACCTGTGCAGACGCATTGGATGGACAGGGCAAGGTCTTGAGCAAGCCACTCCCCGACCCGCCGCACGGCCACACCGCCACATCTATCTGCTCGAGAGCCGCCTCGGCCTCGGCGAACGGGTCGCCGTTGGCGGCCTGGACCGGACGACACGGCTTGGCACTTGCGAGCCCGAGGGGAGCCCGAGAGCGCACGGACGCGACGACGGACCGCGACACAGGCCGACACCGCAGCCACCCCACGACCGAGGAAAACGACCTTGGCCGGCATCAGTCGATACCATCCGACACATCAAGATCACCACTCTTAACCAGCGGGTTCGGGGTTCGAGTCCCTGATGGCGCACCCTCCACCACCCCAGGTCTGATTCTCTTCGGCCGGGGGTTTTGTGGTATCTGGAAACATTTCTTCCGCTTCCTCTCTGTCCACTGTGGTCTTCTGCGAGCCCGAGGGGAGCCCGAGAGCGCAAGCCGGGTGCAACGCGCGCCGCGGGATTGCACCGGCCAGCTTCCGGGCCGCGTCGTCGGCGACCTCCATGGCAACGTTCGTGTAGCCGTCGGTCAGGGCTGGAGCGTGCTCCCCGCCGCCGGGGTCGCCGAAGACGTGACAGCCGGGCGGCTCCAGGGCGGCCCGATCGCCGATCCGGCGGTCTCCCGCACCATTGTCCTGGCCTTGCCGCGAGCCGGCCGCATCCCGCCCGCTGCCGAGGTCGCGGCCACCGAGCTCGTCCGGGTGACCCGAACGCTGGTCGAGGACGACACTTGGCCGACCGCCAGCGTCGTCGCCCAGGCGGGTTGACCGAGCCGCCACGCGTCGAGCTTGGGCACGCAAGATCCCGACGAACGCCGCACGGTCAAGATCAGCGGTCGAGACGACGGCCGGAAGTGATCCGCCCTGCGCTCGAAACACCGATTGTCGCGCGGCTCGATACGCCGCGATCTCGCTTCAGCGTTGTACCTGGGGTGTGACAGCGGCCGATCTCCCCCCTCGGCCTGCAGATCAGCGCTCGACACGATGCCGGTTGGCGACACGCGATCGGCAGCTCGCCCGCAGTGCCGCCGAACGCGATCGTCGCCGCCGCGAAGCCGAGCAAAATCGCCAACCTGCCCAGGCTGGCTTCCGAATCGGCGCCGCAGCCCGTTGCCGGTGGCACGATGTCCTTGTCCCGAGTCAAGGGCGCCTACGGGATCGGCCCGTCGGCCGCGACCAGCGAACGCTCGATCAGGTGATCACAGCAGTAGCTGCAACCGATCGGCGAGACGATATCGGGCATGAGCGCGGCCGCACCCCGCGAAGTGGGGATTCGGCGAGTTCCGGCCACAGGCGGCGTCTGCTGGATGTGCGGACGCCCGGCAGTGTCCGGGGAACGTCTCCCGGACGCGTCACCGAGTCCGCCTGGTGCCGGGCAGCTCTCAAGCGTCGAGGTGGTGCTGCTCGGCCACGCAGGCTCAGCAGTCGAGGCCTACCTCCGTACCTGCGACCCCACCACAGCACGGCACAGCGAGCGGGATGAGGCCCGGACCGCGGCAGGGCTTTGGCTGAGCTGCTGCATGCAGCAGCACCTCGACGCACGGTCAGCGCTGCGACGAAGCGCTCCAGAATCCCAGCCTCGACCCGGCACCCGCCACGCCGCTCTCCGATCCGGACGCCGTGACCGATCTCGATGCCGGGTTGCACCACTACGCACACGTGCACCACCCTGCCCATGGCCACTACTCCCTCGGCCCCCCATGGCCCGTGCTGACCATGTAATGCATGGGGGCCCGGAGAGTCGACTGGCACACCTAGGAGCAGTGAGTACTCGCCGAGCTAGCCAACCGGCACCGTTGCCACAGCAACACCCGTCGAGCAGCCGACGTCGATCATGAAGCCGCCCGGGTACATGCCACGGTCCAGTTGAATCGGCTTGGACGCCGGCGCTCCCGTCCTGCTGCGGAAATTGAGGCCGTCCGGCGGACTGGATGCGGTCGTCCCTCGGGATGCAGTTCCCGGTGACGCGCCCCCACTGGGAAGGGCGACGTGCGATTCGGTCGATGGCTGCTCGGCTGGGTCGATGGTGCTCTGGCTGCCGATTGCCCGCAGGCGCACCGCGCATTCGCCGGCCAGAGCCCATCTTCGGTTTTGCATCGCAGGTCAGGTTGTGGCAGCCGTCTTGAGCAAGACGCTTTCAGACGCCGTCGGCTTTGCTGTTGCGATCGAAGGCCGACCATGCGGCGGTGTCCCGCCGCAGGTCGGGATTCGGACCGTGGAAAACGTTCTTCGCCGCCTGGTCACCGGTCAGGTGGTACTGCAGCCAGGCGGTGATCGCGCCGAGCAGCCGGTAACGGGTGTCGCCCTGCAGGAAGTGCGTGGCTCCGGCGAGCTGGCCGTAAACCGCCGGAACCTGGCTGGTCGCCGTGAAGCGCGCCCGCACGTAGAACGCGGGCACGATGATGTCGGCTTGGCCGGAGACGTAGAACGCCGGGCCGTGCAGGGCCTTTTCCGTGCCCTGCGGGCCGGGCATGATCGGGATCGTCGTCTTCACCAGCGGGTCGGCACCGGCGGCGATGGCGCCACCCCCGCCCTGGGAGTACCCGGCCGCCGCGACCTCGGCCGTGTCGATGTGGGCCTGGAAAACGCTTCCCGAGCGCGTGTTCTCGGCGATCGAGTACTTGGCGCCGTCGAGCATTTCTTTACCGGAGCCCGACTGCCCGGTGTTCGCCGCCGCGAGTGCTTGGCGGGGCTCGAGCCGATGTCGGCGGGGTAGTAGAGGGTGTGGGCGGCGTCGCCGGCAGCTTTGGCGGATTGCGGGGTGAGGGCAACGGCAACAGTCAACGCTGTTGTCGCGAGCAGGAGCCTTCGGCCCACAGTACGCACGTCAGCTCCGAATCAGTTGTAGAAGTGGATGTAGCGGAAAGAGGACGTGCTGACGTCGTGGACGAGGTAGTGGCCGTAGCAGCCGTTGTCGGTTTGGGCGATGGAGCCGGCGGTGGGTTTGTTGTCGACGCGGTAGCCGTGGTTGCGGGCGTTGTCGTCCCAGTACTTCGCGTCGCCGTAGTTGTTCGCGCTCTCGCCGTGGCGGGCGATGGTGAAGGCGGCCCACGAGACGCACTCGCGGTTGTACATGTTCCAGTCGTCGACGACGGAGTCCTGCGGGACGTTGCGCCACTTCGCGGGGTAGATGTCGCCGATGGTCGAGGCGGTCGCGGCAGCGGGGATCGTGCCGAATTCGGCGGCCATCGACGTCCGCTGCGTGTCGTGGCCGGCCGTGGGGGCGGCGGTCGCGGTGGCGGTGCCGCTGATCGCGAAGGCGAAGGTGGCGGCGAGGGTGAGCAAGGCACGGGACGGTGTGCGAACGACGGGTCGACGGTGGAACGAACGCCCTGGTCGGCGTCAGTTGTTCACAGAATTGCCGTCACCACTGCCAACCAGTGCCACAGATGCCAGGACGGACGTCGCGCAGCGCGAGGGTCGCCGCGTGCGTGCCCCCGGCCGACAACGGGCGGCCGGGGTGCTCGGGGCCGCCCAGTCCCCGCTGCTCGAAGGAGCGGACGTTGCGCGGCACTCGCGGGCCGAAGCTCACCTGGCAGACGTATTCTGCGATCGGCCGGGTGAACCGGCGGTGGTAGTGGTCGATCGGGGGCCCGGGCGGGAAGCGGAGCTCGTACTCCACCACGGTCACCGCGCCCAACGTGAGCGGTTGCGCGAGGCGCAGCTCACCGGCGACCATCCCGGTCGCGCGGTCCACACAGACCTGCCCCAGCCGCGCCGAGCGGACGTAGTGGTAGCAGGGATCGGCGGTCAGGGACGAGTCGGCCTGGTAGTAGCTCATCAGCCGGTCGACGCCGTCGACGGTGGCTTCGGCGACCATCCGGACCTGCAGGGCGCGCTCGGCCCCGTGCTCGTCGAGCAGCATGCGGTCGTGGATCGACCAGAACGACAGCTGGCCGTCCGGCGGTGGCTTCAGCTCGCCGGAGAGGGCCCGCAACTGCGGCCACAGCCGGCGGCGCTCGATCCGGCAGGCGGGCTCGCCGAGCCAGCGCCCGCGAGGCGCTTTGGGGCCGAGCTGCGAGGTCAACGTCCCGGCTTCGAGGCCGAGCACGGATTCCAGTTGCGTGACGGCGACCATCGACGTGTCGCGTTCCGGCTGGGACCGTCCGCGCCGCCAGTAGGACAGCGCCGAGCGCGAGAGCCGTACCCCGCGGGCGGCGAGGTGGTGCTGGAGCCGTTCGAGAGACAACCCGGATTCGTCGATCGCGGCGTCCAGCGTGACCGCGAACGAGCCCGGCGACGGCCGGTTCACCCGTCCAGCATGATCAGGAGCAGGAGGCTGCGGAACCGACGAAAGTCCTGCTCCTTGGCAGCGCTTCTCACGATGTGAACTCGATTTCCGACGAACGGCGGTGGTCGGCCGGACTTGCGGGCGTCACAGTGGGCGCCGTGTCTTCGTCCCGTGAAACGTTCGCGGCAGCCCTCGACGCCGCGATCAGCGACGCGGGGCTGACTCTGGACCGGGTCCGCGAACACCTCGCCGCGCGCGGGGTGTCGGTCTCGCGCAGCGCCTTGGTGTACTGGCGGATGGGACGGTCCAAACCCGAGCGCGAGACGTCGCTGCGCGCGGTCGTCGAGCTCGAGCAGGTGCTCGGGCTGCCCATCGGCGCCCTCACGTCGTTGCTCGGGCCGCAAGAGCAGCGGTGCCTTCGTCAGGGGAGCCGGACGCCGCTGCTGGAGCGGCGCCGGTTGTGGCCCTCCGTGCGGCCGACGGCGCTCGAATTCGACCTCCCGCCCGAGGACGACGTCCGGCTGAGGTCGGTGCACGACGAACTCGTCGTCGACGACGAACACCAGGAGCGACTGCTACGGGTGCGGGTGGTCTGCGAGGCCACCACGGACGGCGTCACCCGGATGCCGGTGTACTACCAGACCGAGGACATCACCCGGCCGCCGCCGCGCTTTGCCGCGGTGTTCTGCTGCCGCGCGGGCCGGGTCCGCAAGGACGCGGGCGGTGGCCTGCTGGTGGCCGAGCTGTTCTTCGACCGGGAGCTGGCCGCCGGAGACGTCGCCGCCGTGGAGTACGAGCTCGTCTTCTCGCGTGGCCGGCCTGTACTCGGCTACCACCGCAGGCTGACCCGGCCGGCTTCTATTTACACGTGTCAGGTTCAGTTCGGCCGGACGGTCCCGCGGAGCGTTGAACGTTTCGAGCGGCGTGATCTCGCGGCCCCACGCCGGAAGGTGGAGCGGCTGCGTCTGACGGACAGCAGGGTCGTGGCCGTGGCAGCCCGGGATGTCGGAGCGGGAATCATCGGTGTCGAGTGGGTGTGGTAGCAATTCTGTGAACACGGCCAGTTGAGCAGCGGATATCTCTCCGGCGCAGTGTGGTCGTCACTTCTCCTGGCAAATCGGGAAGCCGCTTCTTACGGTCCGTAGTGCTGTATTCCTCCTCACATCTCCGGAGCAGCACATGAGAAAACCAGCTCTGCTCGCCGCCGTTTTCCTGGCGACAGCGGTCATCTCCCCACCGCCGGCCTCGGCCGGGCCACCCCCGTTGGTGCCGTTGGGTACGGCCCCCGCCATCCCGGCCGGCGCCGGCGCGGACAGCTCGGCGATCCCCGGAAACGTCACCGTCTCCGTCGCGCTGAAACCCCGGGACGCAGCGGGAGCCGAACGGTACGTCGTCGCCACGGCCGACCCGGGATCCCCGCTGTACCACCGGTATCTGAGCGCCGCGGAGTACACCGAGCGCTTCGGGCCCACCGCCGGGGCGGTCGAACTCGTGCGGAACTACCTGACGGGCAAGGGACTTCGGGTCGGTGACGTCACGGGCAACCGCCAGGTCGTCACCGCGTCCGGCACTCCGAGCCAGGTCGAAAGTGCTTTCACCACCACGCTTTCCGGCTTCCGCTCGGCCACCGGCGAGCGCTTCTTCAACGCCACCAAGCCCGCCGCGGTGCCGGCCGACATCGCCGCCGTCGTCCGCGGGGTCACGGGCCTGACCAACCGGGCGGCCGCGCACCGGGCTGGTTCCCCCGCGGGTCCGGCCGGGCCGGCCGGCGGGTACACCCCGGCGCAGCTGCGCACCGCCTACAGCATGAGCGGGCTGTCCGGCTCGTACGACGGCTCGGGGGAGACGGTCGGGCTGATCGAGTTCGACACCTTCAAGCAGTCGGACATCGACGCCTGGACGCAGTACTTCAAGCAGCCCGCCGTCACCCCGGAGCTGGTGAAGGTCGACGGCGGCGTGCCGAACCCCGGCAGCGACCAGCTGGAGGTCACCCTCGACATCCAGGCCGTGGCCGCCACGGCCCCGAAGGCCAAGCAGATCGTCTACTCCGCGCCCAACAGCGACCAGGCGTGGGTGCACGAGATGGCGAAGATCGCGTCGGACAACAGGATCACCATCCTCTCCGGCTCGTGGCTCAACGGCGAAATCTGCGAAGCCGACCCGATCGCGGCGTCGCACGACTCGTACACGCAGCTCGCCGCCCAGGGCGTCACGATGCTTTCGGCGTCCGGCGACTGGGGCGCCACCGGCTGCGGCTACCAGGGCGACAACAAGACCATCCAGGCCGACTTCCCGGCCAGCGACCCGCTGTTCACCGGCGTCGGCGGCACCCAGCTGCGCACCTCCGACAGCGCGGGCACCTGGCAGTCGGAGACGTGCTGGAACCAGGGCGGCAGCGGCAACACCCGCTCCGGCGGCGCGTACTCGAAGATCTACCCGCGGCCGGACTGGCAGCCCGGCACCAACCAGTATCGCTCGGTGCCGGACGTTTCGCTCGTGGCCGACTACGGCGCCGGCGCGTTGTCGGTGTACATGAACGGTGGTTGGCAGGATGTCGGCGGCACCAGCCTGTCCTCGCCGCTGTGGGCGGGATACGTGGCGATGCTGAACCAGAAGTCGCTCGGCGGCGGGAAGTCCCGGCTCGGGCAGCTGAACCCGGACATCTACAAGATCGCCGGTTCGGCGGACTACGCCTCGACGTTCCACGACGTCACCTCCGGCGGCAACGGCACCTACAACGCGGGCACCGGCTACGACCTGTGCACCGGCTGGGGCTCCCCGAAGGCCGACGCGCTGGGCGCGAAGCTGCTCGGCGGCGGCGACACCCCGCCCCCGGCACAGGACTTCACGCTGTCCGCCTCGCCGTCCTCCGGCAGCGTGGCCGCGGGCAGTTCGGTGAGCACGACGGTCACCGCCGCCGCTCCGGCCGGCGCGTCCCCGAGTGTGGTCGGGGGTTCGCCGACGACGACGGCCGCGCACCCGTTCATCATCTCGATGCGGCGCGAGGGCTCGGCGTTCCCGGGACAGCAGTCCTGCACGGCCACGCTGTTCGGGCCGCACACCGTGCTGCTGGCCGCGCACTGCCTGCTGGAGAAGCCGGGCCACAAGTGGTTCGTCTACGGCGCCGACGACCTGACGCAGAACACCGGCACCACCGCCGAAATCGCGTCCCAGTGGGTCCACCCGGCCTACACGGACTGGAGCGCCGGGGCGGACATCGCGGTCGTCACCCTCGACAAGGACATGCCGGTGCCCGCCGGAATGACGTACCCGAAGCTCAACACGGACCCGAGCCTGGAAGCGGCCGGGACGCGGGGTATCTCGATCGGCTGGGGTGAGACGGGCGCCAACACTTACAGCAATGTGTTGCGCCAGGCCGACGTCCCGGTCGCGGCGGACAGCGCGTGCAAGGGCCGGTTCACCGACCCGCACGGGCAGGAGCAGTACAAGACACCGGCGATGCTGTGCACCGGCTACGCCGACCACCACGCGGGTGCGTGCGTCGGCGACAGCGGCGGCCCGTACCTGGTCGGCAACGCGGTCGTGGGCGTGTTCTCGTGGATGTCGACCGGGTGCGACTGGTACGCGGTCTACGCCCGGGTGTCCACGTACGCGGCGGACATCGCCCCGCACCTGCCCGGCGGAGACACCCCGGCCGGCGCCATCGCGCTGACCGCGACGGGCCTGCCTTCGGGCGCGACGACGGCGTTCACCCCGGCGAGCGTGGACGTCGGCGGCCACGCGACGCTCACGATCTCGACGAGCGCGAGCACCCCGGCCGGAACGTACGACGTGACGATTTCCGGCAAGAGCGCGAAGTCGACCCAGACGACGCACTACAGCCTGACGGTCACCGGCGGCCAGAACGCCGACCTCAAGCTGGCCAACCCGGGCAACCAGAGCAGCTGGACCGGCCAGGCGGTGAACCTGCCGTTGCAGGCCACCGGCGGTTCCGGCGGGTACAAGTGGGCCTCGACCGCATTGGCACCCGGATTGAGCCTCAACCCGGCCACCGGAGTCATCTCGGGCACCCCGACCCGGGCCGACAGCCGACAGGTCACCGTGACGGTAACGGACTCGGCGGGCAGGAAGGCCACTGCGGCGTTCTTCTGGTTCGTGTTCGGCTGAGTCTCTCCTGATCAGGCGGTGCCACCCCCGGGGACGGGGTGGCACCGCCGCCCACTCTCGGCACTGCCCGTCGTCACCTTCGAACCAGGCCTAGGCCTGAGTGAAGGAGACGACGCACTGAGGCCGCGGCCATCCCAACCGGCAGCCGTACGCTCCGCCGTCCTGCGAGAGGCCGCCGGAGCGGTGTGGCACCAGCTCGCAGCTCTCATCGGGCCTTACCGAGTCCCACTGTTCGATTACCTCGTCGAGCTGGCGAAGCAGACGCGGTGGCTCACCCCACTCGACGCGCACTGCAGCGACCAACAGCAGCTCCGGCCGTCCGGCTCGCGTCCCACCGAGGACCCGTCGTGCCGGCGAATTCCGAGAGCGACCGTGGTGGGCAGACCGGTGAATTCATGTGTTCACCGCCGATGACGTCCTCAACCGCGTCGACGAGCACGGCGACCTGCAGCACACCCTGTGCGAGAAGCGCTTCGCTCTTCCTTGACGTTAACTAGGATCGCTCTACCCCGGACATCGTCCGCATCCAGACGTGCCTCCTGAGGACCTACCCGGATTAGTTGTCCACTCGAACTATTGTGTCGTGTAACTGTGTACCGGCGCGCCTCGCCGGGTACGCGGCCGGGAGATCGTGTTCGCCCTGCGGAAGGAGACTGCTGCCGTGACCGTCCGGTTTTTCGTCCGGGAGTTCCCGGCCATCCACCTCGCCATCGGCGTGATCGGAAACGTGATCTTCTTCGTCGGCAGCGTCCTGTTCATCTGGCACACCACCGAAACGCTCGCGATCTGGCTGTTCATCATCGGCTCGTTCGGGATGATGCTCGGCGCCATCGGCCAGGCCTTCTACACCTGGGAACGCCACCGCCTCAACGGCGCACCCGGCGCCCGGCCGCAAGAGCCGTCCCGCGCGGCCGGTTGAACCCGGGACCGGCTGGGCAGTACCACGGTGCACCACGGTTGAAACCGCAGCCGCCACCGCACCCGCCCCGGCCCGTTCACCCGCAGTCCGGCCGCGTGGGAAGGCTGTACCCCGCCTTCCCGCGTCGACGAGGAGGCTTCATGTTCACCCCCGCTGCCGCCAGGCATGACGACCTCGACACCGGCCACGGCGCGCTCGCGCGGATCACCGTCACCACCACTTGCGAGCACGCCACTGTCGCCGTCAGGGGTGAACTCGACCTGTCGGTGACGACGCCGCTGCACGAACGGGTGACCACCGAGCTGCGGTTGTCCCCCGCCGCGCTCGTCCTCGACCTCACCGACGTCACGTTCTGCTCCGCCGGTGCGCTGGCCGTCCTGCTCGAAGCCGTCACCACCGCGCACGCCCGCGGGATCCCGTCAGCGGTCATCGCCACGCACCGCGCGATCCTCCGGCCGATCGAGCTGCTCCGGCTGGGCCGCATTCTCCCGATCCACCAAGATCGCGCCGAGGCCCTCGAATGGTTGTCCTTGGTGGCGCGGTTGCGCGACTCCGAACCGACGTCCTGAGCTGCGTCGGACACCTACCCGCGCAGCCGCGACCCCGCATCATCCCCGGACAACCCACCGCTCAGTAGCCGGCTTCGTCCCGCGGGCACCCGACACGCGCCCAGACAAGCTTGCCGTCGTCGTGGTGGCTCACGCCCCACGCGGCGCTGAGCTGCTCGACGAGCGCCAAGCCGCTACCACCGGGGGCACCGGGAACCCGCGTCCGCGGCTTTCCGCTTCCTGAGTCGGCGACCGCGACGGTCACCTCGCACGCGTCGCCGGTGTGGTGAACCCGTAGCTCGCGGGGCCCGCCGGCGTGCACGTAGGCGTTCTCAAGCAGCTCATTGACCACAAGCAGGACGTCGGCCCGGTGGGCTTCGGCGAGCGCGTCGAGCCGGTCGTGCACCCACTGGCGCGCGTGGGCAAGATCCGCGGGCTCGGTTCCCCGCAGGCCGAGGATGTGCCACCCCGGTTGACCTGTGTCATCCCAGCTCACCTGCACGTCACGACTCCCTCCGCCACCGTGCTCCCCCACACACGAGTGCGGCCTGTCCGCGAGGGCTACCCGCGATGCAGGCGCTCAATCGGAGATGGTCGCGTTCAGTAATCGCCTGTCATCGACGAGGTGTTACCAGACCGAGGCGCTGCCGACGATCGACTTCCGAATCGTCGAGTCCGCCCTCGGCGCGGCTGCCGGCGGACACGACGACGGTGGCGACGTCGTGCAGCTTGACATTGGTGTGCTGCGACACGACGACCAGCGCCTCGAACGCCTCCGCGGCGGTCCAGCGGCGCAGCAGCATCAGCATGCCTTTGGCCTGCTCGATCGACGGCTGGGTCGACAACGCCTCGCGCAACTGCTCGTTCTCGGCCACCGGATCGGCACGCTCGCCGGATCTTCGGTCAGGATCATGTTCCACGTCCATATCCCGGCACATCGCCTGCCGACACCAGGCAAAGGCGGCCGGGTGCTCGGTACGAGCCCGCACGAGTGGGCATCGTGGGCATTCCGCAGCTACACGGGACGCTGATGCACACCAGCCGTCCTGATACCGGCGGCATCGCGACGATCGGCATCCGCGCCGGACCGGTGCGCCTCAGCCTTGGGCCGGTGCTCGGGCGCTGTAGCGTCCTCGCGGCGAGCGGCTTCTTCATGTCGCTGTGCGACACGGTCGTGTGCCAGTGCCGAGCGCAGCAACCCGCTCCGAGCATCGCGTCAACCCCGGATTGCCTCGGCCAGCGTGCCGAACACCGGCATGAGCTGGTTGACAGCAGTGAGAGAAATCGGCCGCGCCGCGACCGGGGTGGCCACCACCCGCACCGCGGTGCCTTCGCCGGCGCGCCGCCGAATATCGACAAGCGCACCGATCCCGGACGACGACAAAAAGGACACCTCGGTCAGATCGACGATCAAGATCGCAGCCTGCTGGGCCAGGGCAACCTCGATCGCGGGACGCAGCCGGGGCGCGCCTGCCAGGTCGATATCTCCTCCGATCGACAAAACCAAGGCCCCGTCGACGCGTCGGCTCGACGCGGAAACGGCTGATCCTCCAACGCGAGGGCCCTCGGCCGCTGATTCGGAAAAGGTCACCCGCTCACTATGCCCTTCGCGACGCCAGGCAGTTGTATCCGATGGAGGTTTGTCGCAACTACTTTCCGTGCTCTCGTGGAGAGGAAAACTTTCTCAAGTGCGCGGAAGCGTTCGTTTTCGGCCAGGAACTCGAGGCGCTCTGGGGCGTCCGACAAATTCGATGATGTCCTCATCGACGCTTCCGAGGCCGACCGGAGGCACCGCCAAGCAGCTCGGCTGGCTACCGCCGAAACCCGCCTAATTGATGGAGATGGCGCGCGCCAAGCGGCAGACCGCCCGGCGCCACCACGCGCCGACCGGCCCATAACCCCGTCGGCCCACCAGGCTGGGCTGCTCGACGCCCTGTGCAATCAACACGATCGTGGGTACTCACTCGTAATGGTTGTCCGAGCCCAGCTCCGCGCCGAGCTGCGAGACCGGCTGATCACCGAGCACATCGCGCGGTGTCACGCCTGTTGGCAAAAGCGCTCGAACAACTGCGTCAGCACATCGAAGCCGATCAAGGCTTTCCGCGGCTGAAGGTCATGGTGACCGTGGTCCCCGCCGCGGTCGCCTCGATCACGGCAGTCGCGGAGAGGGCACGGATCAGCGGGAGCCCGCGCCCGTGCAACGGGCCCGGCCGGGCGGCGGGTTGCCACCGACCGCGATCGGCCACGATGACGACGACGCTGTCGCCGCGAATCGATGCCAGCAGGTCGAGGACGCCGGCCGCGCTCCGGTACGCGTGTACGACGACGTTGGCCATCGCCTCGTAGACCGCCAGCTGCAGCGCCTCATGCGTCTCCGAGCTAAGCCCGGAGCGCAGAGCCCACCCATCGAGCTGTTCGCGGAGCGTCGCCAGCTGCTGCGGGGTGGCGGGAACGGCCCTGCGGTGAAAGTCCGCGTCCGACCGCTGCCCTTCTGCCGCCGAGCCTCGAGGAGGTGGATCGAGCACGTCGACGGTCACCGTGCGAGCGCGTCGGCCCGGGTCGGGACGACGTTCAACGCCTCCGACAAACCGGTCAGCTCGAGAGCGCGAGCGACCGTACCGCCCTCGGCAGCCACGACCCGGATGCCCGCGGTCAGGCCGGCACCCCGGTGTGCCCTGAGCAGGATCGTCATACCGATGGACGCGAGGAAAGTCACCCCGGTCAGATCGATGACCAGCAGCTTCAGCTCACTCTCGAGAGCAGCAGCGACCGCGGCGTCCAGGACCGGAGCGCTGAGCAGGTCGAGTTCACCGTCGACTTGCAGGACGAGCGCGTCGTCCGATTGGTGCGTCGTCACTCGCAACAGATCCTGAGGGGGGACCCGACCGGTCACGCGCGCTCCTTCCGACACCGCCCCGGCAAGGGCTTTCCCGATAGCGACACTGGTCAAACGTGAAGATTTGGGGACTACGTCACTCTTGAGGGCGAATCCAGGCCGTTACCCGGAGCGCTGATCACGCTGACCCGCGCTCTTGAAAGCTCAGAGCCAGCCGCTGGTTTCGGCGCGGCGGGCGGCTCGGGGTGAGGCCGAGCGCGCCCGTGATCGAAGCGATCACGCATCGTTTGCAAGGAGAATAGATGCGGATTTTCCAGCCGTATCGCCGGCACTACGGTGATCCGATGACGCGCCGAGCGGTGAAGATCGCGGCGGGGAGCGGAGTGGCCGTCCTCGTACTGGCCGCGGTGGTTCGCCGCGACGTTCGGCGCCGCGCTGGAAACCGGGCTGTCCTCCGGCTACACCGTCGCCCAGTACTTCGGCTGGGAGTGGGGCAAGCGCGTCGCCCCGCGGCGGGCCGCCCGGTTCCACACCGTCGTCCTCGCCAGCGTCGTCCTCGGCGCCGCACTGCTGCTGACGACCATCGATCCGGTGCAGCTCACCGAATACACGCTGCTGCTGTCGGCGGTGGTGCTGCCGCTGACCTACCTGCCGATCCTCGTGGTCGCCAACGACCGCGCGTACCTCGGCGACCAGGTCAACGGCCGGGTCCGCAACATCCTCGGCGTCGGCTACCTCGGCGTCATCCTCGTCGCGGCGGTCGCCGCGATCCCCCTGATGATCATCACGGGAGCCGGCCAATGACCACACCCGACCCGCTGCGGATCGACTTCCACCTCCTCGACCGCCAGATCCTCGACCTCGCCGGCGCCAAAGTCGGCAAGGTCGACGACGTCGAGCTCGCCGTCGGCGAGGACGGCCGGCTGGGGGTCGTCGCGTTGCTGGCCGGGCAGGTCGCGCTCGGCCGGCGGATCGGCGGCCGGTTCGGGCACTGGCTCGCGGCGGTCGCGACGCGGCTGCGTGCCGAAGAGACTCCTGCGCCGCTGCGGATCCCGTTCGAGCACGTGACCGAGGTGGGCAGCCACATCACCTTGTCGCTGCGCGGGGAAGTCCTCAGCGAACCGCCGCTGGAGACCTGGCTGCGCGACCACCTGATCGGCCGGATTCCGGGAGCCCGCGATGCGCGCAAGTGACCTGCTGGGCGCGACCGCCTACGACGCGGAGGGGCGGCGGCTCGGCCGCATCGCCGACCTCATCGCCGGCGTCGACCCTGCCGGCGCACCGGTCATCCGGGCCGTGCTGGTCGCGCCGAACCGGCGCGTCCGGCTGCTCGGCTACGAGCGGGACGAGATGAGCCGGCCGTGGCTCATCGACCGCATCGCCAGGTGGGTGCACCGCGACCTGCGCGAGGTTTCCTGGGACGACGTCCGCTTGACGCGGACGTGAATCCTCGGTCGGTGAGATCAGCCCCTGCGGACCTGGCGATTTGTGCCGTGGAACATGTGGGCGGCGCGTCCGGGTCCGGCTTCGGCGGAGCTGCCTGGTTGCCGTGGATCCACAAGCAGGTCGGGTACGGCTCGCACGGGTTCGGTGAGGTCTGCGCTGCGGCCGGGCCGGAATTCAGCAGGGCGATCGTCAGCGCCACTGCAGGCTCCGGTCGGGTGGTTTCATGCAGGTTGGGGCGATCATGCAACGGTCTGCCGGTGTGGTCTCGTATGTACCGGTGAGAGGGGTGATCGTGGCCGATCGATGGGAGTTCAGCCAGATCGCACAGGACCGTGCCGTCATCTGGCGGCGGGAAGCGTTCCTGATGTGCGGTGACTGGGCGCTGGCCGAAGACCTCGTGCAGACGGCGTTGCTGCGTCTCTACACACGCTGGCAGCGCATCGACCCTGGCGGCGTCGATTCCTACGCCCGCCGGGTCATCGCCCGGCTGGCGATCGACGAGTCCCGCCGCCCCTACCGCCGCGCCGAGCTGCGCCACGAACTACCGGACACACCTGCCGCGAGCGCGGAGCACGCGGACGCACTCGACGTCCGCGCCGCCCTGCAGCAGGTGCCGCCACGGCAGCGTGCGGTCCTGGTGCTGCGGTACTTCAGCGACCTCACGAGCACTGAAGTCGCGAAGGTGCTGCGCATCTCCGAAGGCACCGTGCGATCGCAGACCGCGCGCGGTCTCACCACACTCCGGCAGCTGCTCGGCGAACCCGCGACCGGCCCGGCCAAGGGGAGCACCCGATGACCACCGAAGAAAAGGACCTGCTGGTCCGGGCACTCGGCGCCGACGAACCACCGTTGCAGCTGGACCTCGACGCTCTCGAGTCCCGAGGTCAGGCTCGCCGGCGGCGCCAGGCGCTGCTCGGCGTCGCTGCCGCTTTGGTCGGCGTTGCAGGAATTTCCGTTGGTGTGATGGTCGTCGCCGGCGGTCACAGCGCCGTCGACTCTGCCGCCCCGGGCAGCCCGCTCGCGCCGACCGAGCGGCAGATCGGCTACTGCTACCGCACCGCCGACATCGGCAGCACCGCACCGAACCAGCACATCGCGATCGGCGTCGGCGGCCGGGACGGTCGCGTCGACCTCACCGCCGACATCATGCAGATCTGCGTCGACAGCTGGCAGTCGAACGTCTACGACTTCCAGCCGCGTCAACCAGGAGCCACCTCCTACCGGATCCCGCAGCTCGTCGCGTGCGTCCTCACTTCGAAGGCCGTCGGCGCTACCGAAGGTGCCGTGGGAGTGTTCCCGGGCACCGCGAACACGTGCGCGGAGCTCGGCCTGCCGGTCGCGCAGCTGTGATCCGCTGACCGGGACGCCGAACGAAACCTCTGATGGCAATGACCAATGCCAGACCACCCTGCACTGAGCTTTCGGACAATCCTGGAGCAATACCGGCCGGCCGAACAGAGCGGCTCCTCGGACAAGTCGGGCTGCGACAACGGCAGCACGACCGCGGACATCTGGGGAACCGCCGGGCTCGTTTTGTCGAGCGTCGCCCGCAGCCGGACCGGCGTCACGTGCGCCGGTGCGGTCGCCGTGGGCGCGTTCCTTTAAGACTTGGCGAATTCGGTGACGAGGGCGTGCAGCTTCTCCGGCGTTTCCAGCTGCGGCAGGTGCCCGGCATCCTCGATCACGACGAACTTCGCGTCCGGCAAGGCATCGCTGTACGCCTTGCCGTGCTCGGGTGGCACGATCCGGTCCGCGCGGCCCCACACCACCAACGCCGGCGTCGTTGCGGCCGGCAGGCGGCCGAGCAACGTCGGGTCGGCCATTGTCGTGCCGCCGTAGACCTGCAAAGCCGCTCGGTTGGCGGCCATCGCCGCCTGGCGCTGTGGTGGCAACGTTGCCGGGTCGATGCGGAACGCGTCCGGGTTCGCGTAGCTCAGCTCGGCCACCTGGTCCATCGTGAGGCTGAAGAAGTCCGCGATCGGCGCCTGCGGGAGGTCCAGGCCGACCGCGTCGACCAGCACCACCCCGGCGACCCGCGGGGAACCCAGCAGCGCCAGCTCCGCGGTGATCCACCCGCCGATCGAATTGCCGACCACCGTGACGCCGGACAGGTCCAGCTCGTCCAACAGCGTGGAGTACAGCTGGGCAAGCCCGCTCATGGTCGTCAAGGCTTCCGGCCGCTCAGTGCCCTCGAAACCGGGGTGGACCGGCACGAGCACCTGGAAACCGTCCGCGGCTAGGCGCTCGGCGAACGCAGTCACCGACGCCGGCCCCGCGCCGCCGTGCAGGAGCAGGAGCGGGCGGCCGGTGCCGTACTCGGTGTAGGTGACGTCGACCGGGCCGGAATCTTCGAGGTCGACGTGCTGGATGTCAGTCATGGGTGTGCTCCTGGGGGTTGGGGACGGGCTCGGTGGCGTAGGCGCGCATGACCTCGGTCAGCGCTTCGGGTGTCGGCGTGCGGCCGCCGGCGATCAGGTCGCGCAGGTCCCGGAAGTAGTTGACGTACAGGTCCGGGGTGAAGGTGTTCAGCATGACCGCGGGCTCGTCGCCGGGGTTCGCGAAGGTGTGCGGCGCCCCGGGCGGGACCATCACGAGCGTGCCCGCCGTCGCGTGGTGCTCGCGTGTGCCGACGGTGAAGGTCACCCGGCCGGACACGACGTAGAAGCCTTCGTCGTGCTGGGCGTGGCGGTGCTGCGGCGGCCCGGCGGTGTGCGGGGCGACGACGATCTCCGCCATGCCGAGCCGGTGTTCGGTGGTGCTGCCGTCCTCCAGGATCCGCACCCTCGTGGTGCCGATGCCGATCGACTCGCCGTCATCCGGTCCGACGACCGATACGTCCGCCATGCCGCGCTCCTAGTCCGGGGATCCGACACCAACCTACTTACGAGAGTTCACTCGCGCAAGTAGACTCTCACTAGTGGTCCGGCGGACGGCGGCGGGCCCGAGGGAGAATCGGACGCGAGCGCCGGGAGAACAGGAGCGGGATGCCCACGACCAGCAAACGCGACCGGGTCAGCCGGGCCGAGCAGAAAGCGCGGACCCGCGCCGCGATCGTCGACGCGTGCCGCACGCTGATCGCCTCCGGCCGCATGCTGACCATGCCCGAGGTCGCCGAGCTGGCCGGCGTCTCGGAAGCGACCGCCTACCGCCACTTCTCGGAGATCGTGGAGCTGATCAACGCCGCGCTGGTCGGCATGTGGCCGACCCCCGCCGAGGCGCTCGAGCCGGTCGCGGGCAGCACCGACCCGGCGGACCGGCTGGAGTTCGCCACCGAGGTCCTGCTGCGGCGGGTGGTCGCCTACCAGGGGTCCGTCCGCGCGGTGATCGCCGCGACGGTCGTCAACCCGCCCCGCGCGCGAGCCCGGCCCGGCTTCCGCTTCGGGCTCATCGACGAGGCACTGGACCCGGTCGTGCCGACGAGGAACGGGAGCCGGCTGGCCCAGCTCAAGCAGGACCTCGCGGCCGTCGTCAGCGCCGACGCGTTCTTCTCCCTCACCGACCTCTGCGGCCTCGACACCGAAGCGGCGATCGCCAGCCTCCGGCGCACGGCACGGACGCTGGTGACGGCCGCTTTGCCCGAACTCACGGAGGACCGCGGTGACGCGGCACCCGGGTGAACCGGCTTGCGGCGCAACGGACGAGCCCGCTGAGACCACCGGACGCTGCTTCGCGGTGCGGCGCGCGTGGCCGGTCCCGCGGAGTTGACGTCGACGGGCAGCCGACGAGCGCGGGAGGTCACCGTGGCCGGGAAGTTCGAGGTCTACCAGGACAAGGCGGGCAAGTACCGCTTCCGCCTCAAGGCCGGCAACGGCGAAGTCGTCGCTTCCGGCGAAGCCTACGAGAGCAAGGCAAGCGCCCGGGCGGGGTGCGAGGCGGTGCAGCGGGCCGCCGCGGGAGCGGCGATCGTCGAGACGGACTCCTGATTCCGGGACCGGCCGGAACCGGAACGGGCGCCTGACCGACTATCTGGTGGTGGACTGCGCAGTTTTCCGGGAATCGCTCTCCGCCGCGCTCGACGGCGAGCCCGGCCCCGTGCCCGAAGCCGAAGTGGAGCGTCACCTCGGCGGGTGTTCCGCGTGCCGGGCCTGGCAGGAGCAGGCCGCCCGGCTGCGCCGGTCGATGGTGCGGCAGGCACCGGCGGTGCCCGACCTCACGGCCGCGATCCTCGCCACCGCACCGCCGCCGGCGCGCGAGAAGTGGGCGGCACGGGTCGCGCTCGCCCTCGTCGGGCTCGTCCAGTCCGGGCTGGGGTTCGCGGAATTCCTCGTGCCCGGCGACGGCCACGCCGGGCACACCGGCGCCCTGCCCGCGATCCACCTGAGCAACGAGAGCGCGGCCTGGAACCTCGCGCTGGGCATCGGATTGCTGTGGGCCGCCCTGCGTCCGCGCGCGGCGGGAGCGCAACTGCCGTTGTTCGGCGGCTTCGCGCTCGTGCTCGGCGTGGTCTCCGCGGTCGACCTCTCCGACGGCGAAGTGGGCGCCGGCCGGCTGCTCACCCACGGCTTCCTGGTCGTCGGAATCGTGTTGATGGTGCTGGTGCACCGGGAACACCGCCGCCGGCCCGCCCCGGCACCGGTCAGCGCCGACGCGCTGGACAACGGCGACGACGTCCGGCTCCCGGAGCACGACGCGCCGGCGTCGCTCGCGCCCGTCCGCCCGCGCTTCCCGCGGCGGCCGGCCGGCCGCCACCGCGCGGCCTGAGGCCGGCCGCGGGCGCCACCCCTTCCCCGATCCCGTTTCCCCGGCTACCATTTCGGCTCACTGGGAGCGCTCCCAGTCGTCTCGGGCGCGGCGATGACGTCACTTCACAGTCGTTCGAAGGAGAACGTGCATGCGAAGCAGGACAGTGGCCGCCGGGGTGCTGGCCGCCCTCGCCGGGAGCGTGGTCGTCGTCGGCACCGGCGCCGAAGCCGCCGGGTCGCCCTTCTACGTCGACCCCACCACCAACGCCGCCCAGTGGGTCGCCGCCAACCCCGGGGACTCGCGCGCCGCCGTCATCCGGGACCGGATCGCCGCCGTGCCGCAGGCCAAGTGGTTCACCACCACCAACACCTCGGCCGTGCGCGGCGAAGTGGACGCCTACGCCGGGGCCGCGGCCGCCGCCGGGAAGATCCCCATCCTGGTCGTCTACGACATCCCCAACCGCGACTGCGGGGGCGCGAGCGGCGGCGGGGCGCCGTCGCACGATGCCTACCGGGCCTGGATCGACCAGGTCGCCGCCGGCCTGGCCGGGCGGTCCGCGGCCATCGTGCTCGAACCCGACGTGCTCGCGCTCATGACGAACTGCCAGAGCGGCGACCAGCAGAGCCAGACCACCGCGTCGATCGCCTACGCGGGCAAACGCCTCAAAGCCGCGTCCTCCCAGGTGAAGGTGTACTTCGACATCGGGCACTCCGCCTGGCTTTCCGCGGGTGACGCCGCCGCGCGGCTGCGGGCCGCGGACGTGTCGAACAGCGCCGACGGCATCTCCACCAACGTCTCCAACTACCGCGCGACCGCCGACGAAGTCGCCTACGACAAAGCGGTTCTCGGCCAGCTCGGCGACTCGCGGCTGAAGGCCGTGGTCGACACCAGCCGCAACGGCAACGGGCCGCAGGGCAGCGAGTGGTGCGACCCCGCCGGACGCGCGATCGGCACCGCCAGCACCGACCAGACCGGCGACAGCGCGATCGCCGCGTTCCTCTGGGTCAAGCCGCCGGGCGAGGCGGACGGCTGCCTCGCCGCCGCCGGCCAGTTCGTGCCCCAGCGGGCCTACGACCTCGCCGTCGCCGCCGGGCCGGTCCCGACCACCACCCCCACGACGCCGACGACGCCGACGACGCCGACCACCACGCCCACCAGCAGCACCCCGCAGCCCACCGGTGGGTGCACGGTGACGCACCGCGTGGTCAGCACGTGGTCGACGGGGTACACCGGCGAGATCGTCCTCGAAAACCGCGGCGCGCCGGTCACCCGGTGGACGCTCACCTTCTCCGCGCCCGGGGTGACCGTCAGCCAGGGCTGGAATGGAACCTGGACCGACACCGGTGACGTCGTCAAGGTCGACAACGCCGCCTGGAACGGCACTCTCGCCACCAACGCGACCGCCACGATCGGCTACAACGCGAGCTACACCGGTTCGGCACCGCCGTTCCAGGCCCCGACGCTCAACGGGACGTCCTGCAGCTGATCACCGAGCCGCGCGGGCGGCCCGAGCGGCCAGGTCCGCGAAGGCCGTCCGCAGCTCGGGTGGACCCACGACTTCGAGGTCGGCGTCGAACCGCGCCAGGCTCGCGGCCAGCGCGGCCCACGACCAGGACCCCGTCCGCAGCCGGGTCTTCCCCGGCGCGACCTCCTCGGCGACGCCGTCCCCGGCGAACGGCGCGACCGCGGCGAGCGGCAGGTCGAGGGCCACTTCGCCCCGGCACGGCCAGGCGTCGGCGGTGGCGGACCCCTTGAACCGGGCGGCGAGGAACGTCCCGACGTCGCCGCCCGGTACCTCCCGCGGCGTGAACCGCGGGCCGTTCGGTACGCGCAGCGCCATCCGGTCGGCGCGGTAGGTGCGCCAGTCCTCGCGCCCGGCGTCCCAGCCGACCAGGTACCAGCGGCCGTTGCGGACCACGAGGTGGTGCGGCTGCACCTGGCGCCGGCGCGGCGGATCCCCGTAGTCGAACCGCACTTCCTCGGTGGCCCGGATCGCCGAGCTGAGCGCGAGCAGCACGTCGGTGCCGACCTGCGTCGAACGCCGGTCCGCGGTGATTTCGAGCTGGTCGACGCGCTGCCGCAGGCGGGACGGCATGACCTGGCGGACCGTGGCCAGCGCCCGGGCGGCGGCCTCCTCGATGCCCGCGCCGGTCCCGACCGCGATCCGCAGCGCCACCGCGAGCGCGACCGCCTGCTCTTCGTCGAACAGCAGCGGCGGCATCTGCCGGCCGGCTTCGAGCCGGTAGCCACCGTCCGGTCCCTTGACCGCCTGGACGGGGTAGCCGAGCTCGCGCAGCCGGTCGACGTCCCGGCGCACGGTCCGTTCACTCACGCCCAGCCGGCCGGCGAGCAGCGCGCCGGGCCAGTCCCGGCGGACCTGCAGCAGGGACAGCAGCGAGAGCAGACGACCCGAGGTCGCCGTCGAAGAGGCGGTCGGCACGTCTTCCATGGTGCCACGAGAAGCGGACGTTCCCTGACCGCTACTGCTGACAGTGTGGCTCTCGTCGGACCACCACTCGCAAAGGAACACCATGTCTCTCACCACTTCCGCCCACCTCAACTTCACCGGCCAGGCCCGGGCGGCCCTCGAGTTCTACGCGTCGGTCTTCGGCGGCCAGGCCACCGTCGTCACCTACGGCGACTTCGGGATGCCCGCCGAGCTGCCCGACGCGGGCAAGGTGGTCTTCGGCCAGGTCACCGCGGACAACGGCTTCCGGGTGCTGGCCTACGACGTCCCGGGCACCGACGGGCCGGCCACCCCGGGCGCGCCGACGACCCGCCGGGAGAACGGCACCACGATCACGAAGGAACCGTTCTTCCTGTCGGTCCGCGGGGAGACCGTCGACGAGGTCGCGCCGTTGTGGAAGGGGCTCGCCGAGGGGGCGACGGTCATCGAGGAGTTCGGCCCGGCCCCGTGGGCGCCCGCGTTCGGCATGCTGGCCGACCGGTTCGGCGTCACGTGGATCGTCGACGTCGCCCAGGGCTGAGCCGCCTCGCGGTGGGGCGCGAGCCGCGTCCCACCGCGACCGACCGTTGGAGAAAGCTTTGCAAACCCGTCCCCTGGGCCGGACCGGCATCCAGGTCAGCACCTACACGCTCGGCACGATGATGTTCGGGCCGTACGGCAACCCCGATCCCGACGCGTGCGTCCGCATCGTCCACCGCGCCCTCGACCACGGCATCACCACCATCGACACCGCCGACGTCTACGGCGGCGACGGCGAGAGTGAGCGGATCGTCGGCCGGGCCCTGCGCGGCCGCCGCGACGACGTGGTCCTGGCGACCAAGGGCAACGGCCCGATGGGTGCCGGCCCGAACCGGCGCGGCAACTCGCGGCGCTGGATCGTCTCCGCCGTCGAAGGGTCGTTGCGCCGCCTCGGCGTCGACCACCTCGACCTCTACCAGCTGCACCACCCCGAGCCCGGCACCGACATCGAGGAGCCGCTGAGCGCGTTGACCGACCTGCTGCGCGCGGGGAAGGTGCGCGCCATCGGGCATTCCAACCTGCCGGCGTCCGACATCGTCGAGGCGCAGTGGGTGGCGGAACGGCGTGGCCTGGCACGGTTCCGCACCGAGCAGCTGCACTACTCGATCCTCAACCGCGGAGCCGAACGGGAAATCCTGCCCGTCTGCCAACGCCACGGCCTGGGCGTGCTCGTGTGGAGCCCGTTGTCGATGGGCCTGCTTTCCGGCCGGTACCGCAGAGAAACGGCCTCGGCCGGGCGCCTGCACTGGGTGCCGCGGCACCTGACCGACCAGCGCAAGCTCGACGCCGTCGAAGCGCTCGTTCCCCTGGCCGACGGGGCCGGGATTCCCCTGCGGCACCTGGCGTTGGCGTTCGTCACCGCGCACCCGGGAGTCGCCTCGGCGATCATCGGGCCCCGCACCGAGGAGCAGCTGGACGACCTGGTCGCGGGCGCCGGCGCGGCGATCGGGGACGACCTGCTCGACCGGATCGACGAGGTCGTCCCGCCCGGCACCGACCTCGGCCCGATCGACGTCGCCTGCGAACCGCCGCACCTGCGCCGGGCCCCGGGCTGATGCGCCCGGCCCCGGCGCTTGGCAGACTGTCGGCATGGCCGAAATCGAGGGTATCGACGTCACCGCCGCGCCGAGCGGGACCGGCTGCGCGGAATGCCTCGCCGCCGAGGGGTGGTGGGTGCACCTGCGGCGCTGCGCCCAGTGCGGCCACATCGGGTGCTGTGACAGCTCGCCCGCGCAGCACGCGACCGCGCACTACAAGGCGACCGGGCACCCGCTCATCCGCAGCTTCGAACCGGGCGAGGACTGGTTCTACAGCTTCGAGACGGGCGAGGCCTACGACGGCCCCGCGCTGGCGCCGCCGGAGCACCGGCCGGACACGCAGCCGGTCCCCGGGCCCGAGGGCCGCGTGCCGGACGACTGGCAGACGCACATCCACTAGCGTCAGCCGCGGCCCAGGCCCGCGTCCCGGGCCCGGATGATCGCGGCCGCGCGGTCGGCGACCTGGAGCTTGGCGAGGATCGCCGACACGTTGTTCGCGACCGTTTTCGCGGCCAGGCCCAGGCGGCGCCCGATGGCCCCGTTCGGCAGGCCCGCGGCGAGGAGGTCGAGGATCTCGCGCTCGCGGCGGGTCAGCTCCGGGAACGGCTCGTCGGTGGCGGGCGGCGCGGTGAGGAAGTCCAGGACCTGTTGCGCCACCGCGGGTCCGAAGATCGCTTCGCCCGCCGCCACCGCCCGGATCGCGCGGACGATCTCGTCCTGCTCGGCGCCCTTGACCAGGTAGCCGCGGGCGCCCGCGCGCATCGCGGCGAACACCGAGTCGTCGTCGGAGAACATCGTCAGCACGAGGACGGCGACCTCCGGGGCCGCGCGGGCGATCTCCTTCGTGGCGGCGATGCCGTCGAGGCCGGGCATCCGCAGGTCCAGCACGGCGACGTCCGGCCGGGTCGTGACGACCTCGCGGACGGCCGCGCGCCCGTCCGCGGCGATCCCCGCCACGGTGAAGCCGGGCAGCGAATTCAGCAGCGCCGCCATGCCTTCGCGCACGATCGGGTGGTCGTCGGCGATGACGACGCGCAGGGCGGTCACGGTGCCCCCAGCGGGAACGACACCCGGACGCGGCCGCCCTCGGGCGACGGGCCCGCCTCGAACCCGCCGCCGAGTTCGGACGCGCGCTCGCGCATGGCGTGCAGGCCGACGCCGGGCCGCCACGGGCCGTCCGGCGGGCCGTCGTCGGCGATCTCCAGGTCGAGGTCCCCCTCGGCGCAGCGCAGCCGCAGCACCGCGGTCGACGCCGTGGAGTGCCGGACGACGTTGGTCAGCGCCTCGGTCGCGACGCGGTAGGCCGCGACCTCGACGGCGGCGGGCAGCACCGGGACTTCGCCGGGGACGTCGAGGCGGACGAGCAGCGCACCGCCGTCGGCCCGCCGCACCAGGTGCTCGACGCGCTGGCGGAGCGCGCCGACGAGGCCGAGGTCGTCGAGCGCGGGCGGGCGCAGGTCCTCGACCAGCCGCCGGATGTCCGCGACGGCCGTGCGGATCTCCCCGCGCAGCGCCCCGAGCAGCTCGCGGGCGCGGGCGGGGTCGGTGGTGAGCAGGTTGGCGGCGGCGTCGGCGATGAGCGCGACGCCGGTGAGCGCGGGCCCGAGGCCGTCGTGGAGGTCGCGGCGCAGCCGGCGGCGTTCCTCCTCGCGCGCGGCGATGATCCGCTCCCGCGACGCCTGCAGCTGGTCCGAGAGCAGGGTGGCGTGGACGGCGACGGCGAGCGGCGCGGCGACGAGCGCGAGCACGGCGTGGTCGGCGGTCCCGAGGCCGCCCTCCCCCGAGCGCGCGCCGATCCGCAGCTCGCCGACCGCCGCGCCGCCGTACTCGAGCGGCACGACGGTCACCTCCTCCGGCACTTCGCCGTCCTCGGCGAGGACTTCCCCGGTCGTCGCGACCGCGGTGTACGGGACGCGCAGCGCGGCGCGGATCGCCGTCACGACCCCGGCCAGGCCGGATCCGGCGAGCTGCTCACCGACCCGGGAAACGACGCGGGCCGGGTCGCCGCGATCGCCGTAGAGCGCGCGGCCGACCGCGCGCTGCAGCCGCGGGAGGACCGGCGCGAACACCAGGGCCACCACGATGGTGGCGACCGCGGACCGGCCGAGCTGCGCGGAGACGAACCGGTCCAGCAGGGTGACCAGCACGCCGTACGCCAGCACGACGCCGGCCGACAGCAGCACCCACGCGAGGACGCGCGCCACCGCGAGGCGGATGTCGAGCAGCCGGTGCCGCACGATCGCGATGGTCACCGCGACCGGGATGAGCGGGATGGCGAACAGCACCACCACCGGCGTTCCCGCGACGAACGACCACGGCACGACCAGCGCGGCCACGGTGACGGTGGCCAGCAGCAGCCACAGCAGCTGCTGGCGCAGGACGTCGTCGCCGCGCCGGTAGCGCACGACCAGGGCCACGACCGCCAGCGCCAGCGCGAGGACCGTCCGCAGTTCCGAAATCGTCCACAGTGGACTCAGCGCGTCGTACCCGGCCAGCGTCAGGTAGCCCGGTGGCAGGCCGGGGACGGGCGGCTGCGGGCTGGTCCCGAGTTCGAGGACGAAGAGCGGCGCCGTCGCGATCAGGGCGAGCACGACCGGGCGCCAGCGGCGGCCCGGCAGCTTGCCGTCCGGGAACAGCACCAGCGCCAGCGGCAGGAACAGCCCGATCGACCACGGCCACGACCAGGCGAACACCGTCGCGGCGAGCCGCTGGAGCCCGAGCGGGGCGCCGCCGTCGTGCAGGGCCTGCAGGAGCGGGACGGCGGCCGCCGTGGTGGCGTGCCCGAGGCCGTCCGCGAGGAACAGCCACCCGATCGGGTTGCGCCGGCGGTGCCACCCGAGGACCGCCCCGCAGGCCGCGAAGGCGACGCCCATGACCGAGTTCGTCACGACGAACGCGTCGAGGGCCTGCTGCCACGACCACCCGACGGCGATCGTGAGCGCGACGGCGACGCCGGCCTCGGTCACGGCGAGCGCCCCGAGGCCCGCGGCGAGCCCGCGGCCGGTCGTCATGCGCCTCAGTGTCCGCCTTCGCGGTCCCGCTGTCCCGGGACCACGTTCCCGGATCGGCCGGGCGTTTTCCCGGGGCCGTGCGGAACGCGGGCTCATGCCCCGGGAAGGGGCGGACCCGCACCGTGGACGGGTCCTGAAGGAGGTTCGAAATGTCGCGATCAACGCGTGCCGGGCTGCTGGTGCTCGGCTTCCTGTCCGTGGTGGACCTGTTCGTCCCGCTGCTGACCGACGGCGAGCACCCGCCGATGCCGGTCGCCGTGGCCGCCGCGCTGCTCGGCGCGCTCAGCCTGGTCCTGGTCGTCGCGGCCGGGCGGGGCGCGCGGCGGGCGGTGCCCGGCCTGCTCGTCCTGCGGGCGCTGTCCGCGCTCGGCGCGGTCCCGGCCGCCGTGACGCCCGGCGTGCCCGGCCCGGTGGTGGTCCTGGCGGGCGCCGGAGTGCCGGCGACAATCGCCGGCGCGGCGTTGGTGCTAGCCCCGCGGCTCACGGCGGGTGCGCGATGAGCCGCGGGGCGCGGTGGCTCACCGCGGCGCTGCTGCCGATCGGCCCGGCCGCGATCGCGGTGCTCCGGCTGGTGCTGCCCTACGACACGACCGACGACGCCGCGGTGGTCGTGCGCAAGGTGGCGGCCGCTCCGGACACGCAGTCGCTGGTCGTGTGGCTCGGGTTCGTGGGCGTGCTGACGTTGGTGCCGGCGGTCCTCGCGGCCGGCGGGCTGACCCGGCCGGGGGCACCCCGCACGACGGCCGCGGCGTTGGTGCTGCTCGTGCCGGCGTACTCGACGCTGGGCCTGCTCGTCGCCGGCGACGCCGGAGTGCTGTTCGGGGTCCGGGAGCACTTGCCGGAAGCCGTGGTGGCGCGGTTGTTCGAGGCGGTCCACCCGGTCGCGGCGGTGGCGGGGGTGGTGTTCGTCGTCGGGCACGTCGCCGGAACCGTGGTGCTGGGGGTGGCGATGGGGATCTCGGGTGCGGTGCCGCGGTGGGCCGCCGGGTTGACGGTGGTGGCGCAGCCCCTGCACTTCGTGGCGGCGGTCGTGGTGGCCGGCCATCCGCTGGACTTCGCGGCGTGGGGGTGCAACGCGGTGGGGTTCGCCGCCGTCGCCGTCGCGCTGCTGCGAGTCGCGCCCGGCAGGAAGCCGGCGCGGGTCGCGGTTTCTTCGTCAGCGTGAGGTCGCGCGGGCGTGGAGGTGCTCGAGGGCGTCGAGGACGATCGTGCGGCTGTGCCAGTCCAGCCAGCGGCCCGCGTCCGCGCAGACCAGGTCGACCAGCTCCAGCTCCGGAACCCCGGGCAGGTCGGCCGGGTGGTCGTGGTGGGTGGTCAGCACCCCCGCGCACACGCCGCCCGGGGTGAGGATCGGGGTGCTCTGCGCCGCCCTCGCGCCCGCGCGCAGGACCGCCTCGCGGTGCTCGGCCGTGTACACCGGGCTGGACGCCACGTCCGGTACGACCACCCGCTCGCGGCGGTGCTGCGCCTGGGTGCACGCCGCGCCGCTGTCCAGGTGGGTGAACAAGTCCACGTACCGCGGGCCCAGGCCGTGGTGGTGCTCCAGCGCGAGGCCGCCCGCGAGCGGCTCGATGCTGTGCACGGCCGCGTGCGGTGCGCCGGTCACCCGCAGGGACGCGGTGAGGGCGGCGGTCAGCAGCGCGGGCGGGGTCCGGCCCGCCGGGCGCAGCGCGGTGGGTGGTGCCACCCGGCGGGCGCGGCCGGGGAACCACCCGGGCCCGGTGGGCGCCGGCACGGCGTGCACGGCCGCGGCGAGGGTGCGGATGGTGACGTTGTGGCTCTGCGACGCCTCCCGCACCAGTTCGAACGCTTCGTCGGCGGTCGCCAGGTGGTAGCGCTCGCACAGCACGTCGAGCGCGTCGGCGATGCGGGCGCGGTTGCGGGCCCGGCGCCCCTCGACCGCCTCGGTCGACGCGGTGGCGTCCAGCCGGGCGAGCGCGTCCTCGCGCGTCTTCGCGACGGTCAGGCGGCGGTCCGCCTGCCGCAGGCTCCAGGCGACGAACCGGTCGCGGGTGACGACCACGAGCCGGTGCCGCCGCCGCACCGCGTCGTCGTGGAGGCGCACCAGCGTCCGGACGACGACGGCGGACACGAGCGTCGCCTCGGTGAGGTCGATGACGAGGTCCTCGTCGACGCTCACCCGGCCGATCGCGGGCGCGGCGGACATGTCCAGCTCACCGCGCCACGCCAGCGTGCGGACCCCGGAACGGGTGCCGGGCAGCGTGCCGGTGTGCTGCGGTTCGGGCATGCGCCTACCTCGGAGCTCGGCCAAGAGACTCGGCACGCCACTCTGCTGGACGCGGAAGAAGAGACCTTACTGCGGCCGGGTGCCGGTCACAGGATCGGCTTGCCGCCGGTGACCGCGACGCGCGCGCCGGAGACGTAGCTGCCGTCGTCGGAGGCCAGCAGCACGTACACCGGCGCCAGCTCCGCCGGCTGTCCCGCGCGGCCCAGCGGCACCTGCTGCCCGAACGACTCCACCTGCTCGGCGGGCATCGTCGACGGGATCAGCGGCGTCCAGATCGGCCCCGGCGCCACGCTGTTCACGCGGATCCCCTTCGGACCGAGCAGCTGCGCCAGCGCGGCGCACATGTTGGCGACGCCCGCCTTCGTGACGTCGTAGGGCATCAGCTGCGGGGTCGGGTTGTCGGAGTTCACCGACGAGCTGCCGATGATCGACGCCCCCGGCTTCAGGTGCGGCACCGCGGCCTTGGCGAGGTGGAAGAACGCGCTGAGGTTCGTCGCGAGCGTGTGGTCCCACTCCTCGTCCGGGATCTCTTCCAGGGTCTCGTGCGTCATCTGGAAGGCGGCGTTGTTCACCAGGACGTCGAGCCGGCCGAACTCCTCGACCGCCCGGGCGACCAGGGCCCGGCAGTGGGCCGGGTCGGCGACGTCACCGGGGACGACGACGGCCTTGCGCCCCGCTTCTTCCACCCAGCGCCGGGTTTCCTCCGCGTCGTCGTGCTCGTTCAGGTAGGAGATGAGGACGTCGGCGCCTTCGCGGGCGTACGCGATCGCCACCGCGCGGCCGATGCCGCTGTCCGCGCCGGTGATCAGGGCCGCCTTGCCGGTCAGCTTGCCGGAGCCGCGGTAGGTGTGTTCGCCGTGGTCGGGCCGCGGGGTCATCTCGGCGGTCGTGCCGGGCGGGGTCTGCTGCTGGGCGGGCTGGGACACGGGTGGCTCCTCGGGCGGGGTCATGATCCGGTCCGGGTACCCGAGGGTGCTGGGTTCACACGACCCGCGACGGATTCACCCGGCCCCGCGGGCCGGATATCGTGGTCGGCGTGAGGATCCTCGGCAGGCAGGCCCGGAAGCGGCTGTCGGCCGTCGCGGACCGCATCGGGGCGCGGGCGGGAGTCGTGCTCGACGACTCCTTCTCCTGTGGCGGGTGGTCCACCAGTCCCCTGACGCTCGGCGTGATCACCCTCCGGAGCGGCTCGCTGCCCGACGTCCTGCGCGCCCGGATCGACGCGGCGGTGGCCGCCGGCTACGCCGCACCGACCCGCTCGGAGGAGCGGAGCTGCGGCTTCGTCCGGAACCCGGGCCTGCCCATGCTGATCATCGAGGTCTTCCCGGCCGGGGAGGTCATCCCCCACCACGGCGCGGTCCCGGCCGGCCAGACCGGCGTCGTGATCAGCCTGACGTAGGAAAGCCGCCGACAGGCCGTAACGCATCACCCACTTGGTCGATAACCCGTTCGTGTCCGGAACACCCGGACCTACACGAACGGACCCACTCACCATGTCTCGTCTCCACCTGGGAGCGCTCATCGCCACCGGGGCGGTCGCCGCCCTCCTAAGTGCCGGGTGCGCCGGCACCGGCGGCACCGCGGAGCCGGCCGCCGCCACCTCGGCGCCGACCTCCGCGAGCCCCGCGGCCGCCTCGCTCGACGCCGCGAAGGCCGGTACCGCAGTCGTCGACGCCGCGAAGCAGGCCAAGGCCGTGCACGTCCGCGGTGTCGTCTCCGAGGGCGGGAACCTCAACCTCGACCTGCAGCTCAACCCGGACAGCGCGAGCGGCACCGTCGTGCAGGACGGCCTGGAGATCCCGGTCCTGCGCACCGGCGACAAGTACTTCTTCCGGTTCAGCGACTCGCTGATCAAGAAGGCCGGCATCCCGGCGTCGGTGGGCAAGCTGCTCAAGGACAAGTGGGTCCCGTCGACCTCGCAGATCGGCGCCGGCATCGGCGAGGCGTTCAAGCAGTTCCTCGACTACAAGACGTTCACCGACAACACCGTCGGCCAGCTGGACTCGGCGAGCTTCACCGCCGGCGGCCAGACCACCACCGACGGCATCCCGGCCCTCACCTTCACCTCCTCCGACGGCACGGCGACCGTGGCCGCCGGCGAGCCGCACTACCTGCTGCGCATGCAGGAGCCCAAGAGCGGCACGCTCGAGTTCTCCGACTGGGACAAGCCGACGACCGTCACCGCCCCCAAGGCCTCGGAGATCTACTCCGGCCCCGGGGCCTGACACTGCTCAGTGCAGTTCGGTCGTGTAACCGCCGTCGACGGTGACCGTGGTGCCGGTGATGTTCGCCGCCACCCGGTCACTGGCCAGGAAGACGGCCAGGTTCGCGATCTCGGCCGGCCGGGTGAACCGGCCGGTCACGGCGTGGGCGGCGGCCTCGTCGGCGACGGCCGCGGGGTTCGCCCCGCTGGTCGCGGCGATCGTCTCGGCGACGCCGCCCGCGCCCAGCCACAGGTCCGTCGCGACCGGGCCCGGGTTGATCGCGTTGGCGCGGACGCCGCGTGGGCCGAACTCCTTCGACACCGACTTCGTGAAGCTGACCAGTGCCGCCTTCGCCGCGCTGTAGTCGATCACGCCGGGGTCGGGCAGGGTGGCGTTGATCGACGCGATCGTGACGACGCTGCCCCGCCCGGCCGTCACCATCGACGGCAGCACCGCGCGCGTCGCCCGGACCGCGCTCAGCAGGTTCAGCGTGAGCGACCGCGTCCACTCCTCGTCGGTGACCAGCAGGAAGCCGTCCGGCCGCGGGGTGACCGCGCCGACGTTGTTGACCAGGACGTCGACGCGCCCGAGCTCGCCCAGTGCCAGCTCCACCAGCCGGCCGGGCCCCTCGGGTGTCCCGAGGTCCACGGCCAGCGCGTGCGCCTTGCCGGCGCGGACGAGCGCGTCCAGGCCGGGCCCCGGCTCGCGGGCGCCGGCCACGACGTGGGCGCCCTCGGCGACGAGGGCTTCGGCGACGGCGAGGCCGATACCGCGGCTCGCCCCGGTGACGACGGCGACCGCGCCGTCCAGACCCAGGTCCACGCGCCTAGACCCCGTGCTCGCGCAGCCAGCCGAGCACGGCGTCGGCGACGTCGCGCCAGCCGCTGTCGATGGTCAGCGAGTGGCCGCGGCCCTCGAACTGCTTCAGCTCGGTGACCGCGGTGGAGTCCCGGTACTGCTTGAGCGTCGAGCGGGTGACGACGTCCGGGACGGTGTGGTCGGCGGTGCCGGAGACCAGCAGCAGCGGGCCGCGGTCCGCGCGGTGCGTGTCGACCTTCGCCTGCGAATGCAGCACGAAGTTGGCGGCCGCGGCCTGGAACAGCGGCCGCGCCGGCGACGGGATCGTCCAGCGCCGGAACAGCCCGGCCGACTCCTCGTCGCTCAGCGCGTTGCCGAAGCCGAACCGGAATTCCTTTTCGGTCAGCGAAACGGCCCGGTGGAGGTTGGCCGGGTTGCCCAGCGCGGGCAGGCCGGCGCGCAGCTGCGCCAGCGGGAGCGGCAGGACGCCCTTGATCTGCGCCGGGTCGATCGCGACACCGGCGAGCCCGATGCCCTGGCCCAGCAGCTTTTCGGTGATCAGGCCGCCGAAGGAGTGGCCGACGATCACCGGCGGCCGGTCCAGCCCGGCGATGATCGATGCGTAGTGGTCGGTCGCGTCGTCGATGCCGATGTCGGCGACGGCGTCGGGGTTGTCCCGCGCCTCCTCGACGGTGGCGGGTTCGTTCGGCCAGCCGGGCGCGACGGGCGCGTACCCGGCGGCCCGGAAGTGGTCGATCCAGGGTTCCCACGACGTGGCGTGCAGCCACAGACCGTGGATGAACACGACCGGGGTTCCGGTGTCCGTCATCGCTTCCTCCGCTTCGAGCCGTTTCTCCGCTCAGCCAACCGGTCCGCGGCCCCGGCGTCCAAGACCTGGTGCGTGCGCATCGATAGCCGGGATGGCATCGTTGGCACCACCCTCGCGCGGAAGGCCCGGATGGACCTCGACCTCAGGCTGGTGCGGTACTTCGTCACGGTCGCCGACGAGCTCCACTTCGGCCGGGCCGCCGCCAAGCTGTTCATCAGCCAGCCGGCGCTGTCCAAGCAGATCCGCCGGCTCGAAGCCGACGTCGGCGCGCCGCTGCTGGTGCGCGACAGCCGCCACGTCACGCTGACCCCGCGCGGCGAACGGTTCCTGCAGCACGCGCGGCAGCTGCTGGCCACCGCGGAGCAGATGCTGCGCGAACCGGCGCCGAACCGCGTGCGGGTCGCGCACATCTTCGAGCTGGACACCAGCCGCGTGGTCGCCGACGCGTTCGTCGCGGCCCACCCCGGCGTCCAGGTGGTGCAGAGCCAGATGGACAGCGCCCGCCAGCTCGCCGCGCTGCTGGAGGACCACCTCGACGTCGCCGTCATCCGCGTCACCGCCGCGCTGACGGCCGAGTACCCGGCGGGCTGGCGGCACGAGCGGCTGCGGTTGGAGCCGTTCCGGCTCATCGGCCGGCCCGGCGACCCGCGGCGGGCGGACGTGTCGCTGCACGAGCGTCCCCTCGAAGTCTTCGCGGACGCTCCCGGCACCGCGCTCTACAACGTGCACGGCCGGTACCTGACCGCGTTGGAGCAGCAGACCGGCCTGGCCCTGCGCTGGCTGGGCAACCCCGGCACGTTCGAGCACTGCCACGCCGTGCTCGCCCGCGCGGCCGAAAGCGCGTTCCTGCTGGAGTTCGACAGCTACGCCCGCCGGTACGCCGACCGCGGCGTACCGGTGCACCGGCCTCGGGAGCTGCAGCCGGTCTACCCGTGGTCGCTGGCGTGGCGCGACGGCGACCCGCCGGAGCCCGTCCGCGAGTACCTCCGGATAGCCCGCGAAACCGCCGGCCGGCACCGCTGGCTGCACCCCGAACGCGCCGACACGGCACCGCTCTGGGCACCGCCGGAGGACCTGGCCTGACGCGTGTCAGCCGGCATGTCAGGCCGGTGGCCGCCGGGTGTCAGGGCGGCCGGACATCGTGGTTCTCGTCCCCACCGACGGGGACACCGGAACCGAGGAGACCACGATGCCGAACTTCACCACCCCCGCCCCGATCACCGCCGTCCTGGACCTGCCCGCCGGGCGCGTCCACCTCGCCGCCGGCGACCGCGCCGACACCACCGTCGAGGTCCGGCCGGCCGACCCGGCCCGGCACCGCGACGTCAAGGCCGCCGAGCAGACGACGGTCACTTACGCCGACGGCGTCCTGCGCGTCCACGCCCCGCGGGGCAAGAACCCGTACTTCGGCGCCACCGGCGCGATCGAGATCACCGTCGGCCTGCCGGCCGGCTCGGACGTGCAGGCCACGACCGCGGCCTCGGAACTGGTCGGCACCGGCCGCCTCGGCGACGTCCGCTTCGAGGGTGCCTACCGCGAAATCCGGCTCGAGGAAGCGGCCGGCGTCCACCTCACCGCGACCGACGGCGACGTCGAGGTCGGCCGCCTCGCCGGCCCCGCGCAGATCAGCACCGCGCGCGGTGACATCCGCATCGCCGAAGCGGTCCGCGGTGACGTCGTGCTGGAGACCCAGCAGGGCGCGATCACGGTCGCCGCGGCGCCGGGGGTCTCGGCTTCCCTCGACGCGGGCACGTCCTACGGCCGCGTCGACAACGCCCTGAAGAACACCGGGACGGCCGAGCTGGCCATCAAGGCCACCACGTCGTACGGCGACATCGTGGCCCGGAGCAAGTGACGGCCGAGGGCTATGCTCGCCGGTCATGCCACCTCGAGGCCGGGTTCCGGGGGCCACCGGGCCCGTGCTCGGGCGGGCGCTGCGGGTGCTCGCCGCCTTCACCCCCGACCGGCCCGCCCTGCGGCTCTCGGAAGTCGCCCGGCGGGCCGGGCTGCCCGCCGCCACCGCGCACCGCGTCCTCGGGGAGTTCTGCGAGTGGGGAGCGCTCGAACGGGACGAGGCCGGTGTCTACCGCGTCGGGCTGCGGCTGTGGGAGCTCGGGGCGCTCGCGCCGCGGGGGCTCGGGCTGCGGGAGCGGGCCCTGCCGTTCCTCGAGGACCTCTCGCAGATCACCCGCGAGAACGTGCAGCTCGCCGTCCGCGAGGGCACCGAAGTCGTCTACATCGAGCGGATCGCGGGGTCCGGTGCCGTTCCGGTGCTGACGCGCGTCGGCGGCCGGTTCGCGCTCACCGCGACCGGGGTCGGGCTCGTCCTGCTCGCCCACGCGCCCGCCGACGTGCAGGAGGACGTCCTGCACAGCCCGATCGAGCGGTACACGCCCGAAACCGTCACCGATCCGGACCGGCTGCGGCACCTGCTGGCCGACGTGCGCACGCACGGCTTCTCCATCAGCGACCGCCAGGTCACCAGCGACGCCCTCTCGGTCGGCGCGCCGATCCACGACGGGCGGGGCCAGGTCGTCGCGGCCGTGTCGCTCGTCGTCCGGTACGGCAGCGCCGCGCCGCACACGCTGGCTCCGCTGGTCATGACCAGCGCCCGCGCGATCTCCCGCGCACTCGGCTGACACCTTTCCGTCTTATGGAAACGCCCTTCGTGGGCACCGGGCCGCTCCCGCACGCTGTGGGCCCCGCCACGAAAGGACGAAACCGATGAGCGCGATCCCCCGCGACCAGTGGTACGTCGCCGCCTACGGCACCGAAATCGGCCAGGACCTGTTCAGCCGCACCGTCTGCGGCGAGCCGATCCTGTTCTGGCGGACGCGCGAAGGCGCCGTCACCGCGATGGCCGACCGCTGCGTGCACCGGCGGTTCCCGTTGTCCCAGGCCCCTTCCCGGCTCGTCGACGACCAGGTCGTCTGCGGCTACCACGGCTTCACCTACGGCACCGACGGCAAGTGCGTGGCCGTCCCGGGACAGACGCGCGTACCCCGGACCGCGCGGCTGCGGAGCTATCCGTTGGCGGAGCAGGATTCCTTCGTCTGGGTGTTCATCGGCGACCCCGAAAAGGCGGACACGGCGAAGATCCCGCGGGCGCCCTACCTCGACGCGCCCGGCTACACGACGGTCGCCGGCATGGAGCCGCTGAAGGCGCGGTTCTCGCTGCTGGTGGACAACCTGCTGGACCTCTCGCACGAGACGTACCTGCACGGCGGCTACATCGGGACGCCCGAGGTCGCGGAAACGCCGATCACGACCGAGGTCGACGACGAGGCCGGGATCGTCTACGTCTCGCGGCACATGGCCGACGCCGCGTGCCCGCCGTTCTACGCCAAGTCCACCGGCCTGCAAGGCCGGATCTCGCGCTGGCAGGACATCGAGTACACCCCGCCGTGCCTCTACAAGCTGCACAGCCGGATCGCGCCGGTCGGGTCCGTGCCGAACCCCGACGGCAGCGACCCGGACGCCTTCCACGTCGAGGTCGTCTACGCGATCACGCCCGAGACCGAACACTCGACGCACGACTTCTGGGCGGTGGCCCGGGATTTCGCCCTCGACGACGACGGCGTGTCGGCGTTCCTCGCCGAGAACAACCGCACGGTCGTCCTGCAGGACGTCGAAGCGCTCGACGTTCTGGAGCGGGTGATCGCCACCGAGCCGGACGGCTACCAGGAGCTGTCGATCAACATCGACACCGGCGGTCTCGCCGCGCGGCGGCTGCTGCAGCGGCTGGTCACGTCGTGACGCGGCCGATGCTCACCGGCGACCGCGTGTACCGGATCCACTGGGTGCTCGGCACCGACCGGCTGCGCGCGGTCTGCCACTGCTCGGCCGAGCGCGAGTTCGAAGACCCGGTGCAGCTCTGGGAATGGCTCCTCGCCCACCCCGAAGGACACGACGCATGACCCTCGAACTGGTGTTGTCCCACAAGGAAACCGTCGCCGACGGAGTCGTCCGCCTGACGCTCCGGGCGCCCGGCGGCGAGCCGCTGCCGGCCTGGGAACCGGGCGCGCACGTCGACCTCGTGCTCCCCGGCGGCGTCCGCCAGTACTCGCTGTGCGGGCGGCCGGAGGACACGTCGGCGTACCAGGTGGCGGTCCTGCGGGAGGCCGACGGCCGTGGCGGTTCGGCGTACGTGCACGACGAACTCGTTGCCGGGCAACGGGTTTCCCTCGAAGGTCCGCGCAACCACTTCGCGCTCGTCGACGCCAAGCGGTACCTGTTCGTGGCGGGCGGCATCGGCATCACGCCGATCCTGCCGATGCTCGAGCGGGTCGCCGCGACCGGCCGCGAGTGGCAGCTCGTGTACGGCGGCCGCACGCGCTCGTCGATGGCCTTCACCGAGGACGTGAGCCGCCACGAGGGCCGCGTGACGCTCCGGCCGCAGGACGAGCACGGGCTGCTCGACCTGCCGGGCCTGCTGGCCGAGCCCCAGCCGGACACGGCGGTGTACTGCTGCGGGCCGGAACCGCTGCTGGCCGCGGTGGAACGGCACTGCGCCGGGTGGCCCGAGGACGCGCTGCACGTCGAGCGGTTCACCCCGAAGGCGGACGAGGGCGCGCGCACGGCGTTCGAAGTCGAGCTGGCCGGCTCGGGCCGCGTGCTGACGGTGCCCGCGGACCGGTCGATCCTGGAGGTGGTCGAGGATTCCGGCGCGCCGGTGCTGTCGTCGTGTCGCGAAGGGACGTGCGGCACCTGCGAAACGGGCGTGCTGGGCGGCACGCCGGACCACCGCGACTCGGTGCTCGACGCGGCGGAACAGCGGGCCGGCGACGTGATGATGATCTGCGTTTCCCGCTCGTGCACGCCCCGGCTGGTGCTCGACCTCTGAGAGGATGGCGGCATGACCGACCTCTGGCACCAGCCGCTGCGGCACATCCGCGGCGCGGACCTGACCGGCGACACGAACCAGACGAGCGGGATGAACCGCCTGGAGGCGATCTCCGGCAAGACGGTGGGCTCGCAGAAGGTCTGGATGGGCGAGACGCACGTCGCGCCCACCACGAACTCCGGCGACCACCACCACGGCGAGGCGGAGACGGCGATCTACGTCAAGTCCGGCCACCCGGTGTTCGTCTTCGCCGACGGCGACGAGGAGATCCGCATCGAAGCGGGGCCGGGCGACTACGTCTTCGTGCCGCCGTACGTGCCGCACCGCGAGGAGAACCCGACGGACGAAGAGGCCGTGGTGATCATCGCGCGCAGCAGCCAGGAGGGCATCGTGGTCAACCTGCCGAGCCTGTGGGCACCGGTCGAGGTCCCCGGCGGCTAGGGGATCACGACGAGCTTCCCGCTCGCCTGGTCGGCCTCCATGTACCGGTGGGCCTCGACGATCTCGGCCAGCCCGAAGACGCGGTCGACGTTCGGCCGGTACACCCCCGCCTCCACCTCGCCGACGATCCGCTGCAGCACGTCCGCGCGGCCCTTCAGGTCGTCGCTGTGGAAGGCCGTCAGGCGGGTGCCGGACGGGATCATCGCCACCGGCTGGAAGTCCGCGATCGACCAGCCGCTCAGTGAGCCCGCCACGCAGACCGTGCCGCCGCGGCGGACCAGCTTCAGCGAGTCCACCGCCGTGCGGGCGCCGACCAGGTCGAGCACGTGGTCGGGACCGTCGGGCCAGGGCAGCTCCAGCGGTCCGCCGTCGTCGACGACGACGTGGGTGACGCCGGCCGCGGTCAGCGCGGGCGCCTTGTCCGGCCGGCGGGTCGTCGCCGCGATCTCGGCGCCGTGGCCCGCCGCGATCGACGCCGCCGCCAGCCCGACCGACGACGTCCCGCCGCGGATCAGCAGCCGGGTCCGGCCGATCCCCAGCGCGTCCAGCGCGCCTTGGGCCGTCAGGTACGTCTCGGGCAACGCGGCCAGGACGTCCCAGGGCAACGCCGTCGTCAGCGGCATCAGCAAAGCGTTGGGCAGCAACGCGTATTCGGCGTAGCCGCCGTCGAACTCCCGCCCCATCTCGCCCATCACCGCCGCGACGGTCGTGCCCTCCGGCAGCGCCGCATCGGTCGACTCTGCGACGACGCCCACGCATTCGATCCCGAGCACGCGCGGGAACCGCACGTTCGGCGAATGGCCTTGCCGGGTCCGCAGTTCCGACCGGTTCAGGCCCGCGCCGAGCACCCGGACGAGGCTCCAGCCGTCCCGCACGGCCGGCACCGGCACCTCGCGGACTTCCAGGACTTCCGGGCCACCGGCTCCGACGCAGACCGCCGCGCGCATAGTCGTGCTCACGCGCGCGACGGTGACACGCCGAAGTTCTCTTCGGCAACGGATTTTCGCGCGGTAGTGCCTGCGCTACCCGCGATCCGGTAGCCCGCGCTACTGATCTTCGTGCCGGGTTCGAGCAGCATTTCCGTTACCGATCCGGACATGGAGGAGCAACGATGCGCAAGGGTGTGGCGATCTTGACCGTGGCGGGGCTGCTGGGCACCGTCACCACCGCGGCGGCGGCCGCGGACACGAAGTCTCCGGTGCAGGACAGCCTCAACGCACTCGTGAGCCAGGAGAAGTTCCCCGCGGCCCTCGCCTGGGTGGGTGACCGCGGCGGGTCCACGTCGCTGGTCGCCGGGTCCGCTCGGCTGGACCGCCGGGTGCCCGTGCCGCGCGACGGCCGCGTCCGGGCCGGCAGCAACACCAAGACGTTCACCGCGGTCGTCGTCCTGCAGCTGGTCGCCGAGGGCAAGGTCGAGCTGGACGCGCCGATCGAGAAGTACCTGCCCGGGCTGGTGCGCGGCGAGGGCATCGACGGCCACGCCATCACCGTCCGGCAGCTGCTGCAGCACACCAGCGGGCTGCCGAACTACACCGAGTACCTCGGCGTCGAGAACTTCGAGGACGTGCAGCACAAGTTCTTCCAGCCGCACGACCTGCTCGCCGCCGCGCTGGCCCACCCGGCGAAGTTCGCGCCCGGGACGAAGTGGGAGTACAGCAACACCAACTACCTGCTGGCCGGCCTGCTGATCGAGCACGTCACCGGACGCCCGGTGCAGGAGCAGATCACCCACCGCGTGATCGAAAAGGCGGGCCTGCGCGACACGTACTGGCCGCAACCCGGCGACGACACGATCCAGGGACCGCACCCGCACGGCTACGCGCTGGCGAACAGCACGGGTACGAAGGTCGTCGACGCGACCGAGCTGGACCCGTCGTGGGGCGGGGCGGCCGGGCAGCTGATCTCGACGCCGGGCGACCTCGCGAAGGTCGATCGGGCGCTGCTCGAGGGCAAGCTGCTGCCGCCCGCGCAGCTCGCGGAGATGCGCAAGACGGTCGACGCGCCGCTGTTCCCCGGCTGGCAGTACGGCCTCGGCCTCTTCCGCGTCCCGCTGAGCTGCGGCGGCGTCTACTGGGGCCACGGCGGCGACATCCCCGGCTACGAGACCCGCGGCGGCGCCACCGAGGACGGCCGCTCGGTCGGCCTGGCGGTGACCGCGTTGCCGGGCACGTTCGGCGACGGCGAGAAGGCGGAGAAGGCCGTCCTGTCCGCAGTGGACACCGCGTTCTGCTCCTGAGCGGCCCGCTTGGCCGAGCGGTTCCCGGGTAACCGGGTGCCATGACCGAAGCCGAGAACGGACCCATCACCCCCGACGCGCCGCGCCCGCCCGGCGTGCCGGAGCTCGACCTCGACGTCCCGATCCCGGAGACGGACCGCGAGGAGCCCGAGCACCAGGACGTCGACGAGGACGCCGGCGAGCCCGAACCGCCGAGCTGATCACCGGATCGAGGGAAATCTCGGTGCCGTCGGTGGTCTTCGGGCTGCCCGCGCCCGTCGTGCCGTGCTTGGGTGTTCCCGGGTTGCCGGGGAACACGGAAGGAAAGCTGCGGTGCGGACGTCCAAAGCGGGGCTGGCGGTCGCCGTCTCGATCCTGGTGGCGGCGACGGCGCCGGCCGCGGCGACGACGCCCGACCCGCTCGCGCCCTACCTGACGCAGAAGGTCGAGTGGGGCGCCTGCCTGTTCAAGGCCGCCAAGGCCCAGTGCGCGCGGATCACCGTGCCGCGGGACTGGTCCGCGCCCTCGCCGGGGACGGACCTCAAGGTGGCCATCAGCCGCGCCGCCGCGACGGGCGAGCGGCGCGGCGCGATCCTGATCAACCCGGGCGGTCCCGGCGGGCAGGGCACGTCGCTCGCCGGCGCGCTGGCCGGCCTGGAACCGAAGGTGAACGAGCACTTCGACTTCGTCGGCATGGACCCGCGCGGCACCGGCCAGGAGGGCGGCGACGACGAGGGGTTCGTCTGCCGGGTGCCGACCGGCCGGCTGCCCGCCGAATCCGGCCTCGACGCGCGCGACCGCTCGGCCGCCAGCATCCTGGCCCACCAGCGGACGCCGCGCGCGGTGGCCGAGGCCTGCCAGAGCGACGCGCTCGCGCCGTACGTCACGACCTGGCAGACCACCCACGACATGGACCTGATCCGCGCGCTGCTGGGCGACGAGAAGCTGAACTACCTCGGCTACTCCTACGGCACCTGGCTCGGCGCGAAGTACACGTCGCTGTTCCCCGAACACGCCGGCCGGGTCGTCCTCGACTCCAGCGTCAACTTCGAAGGCCGGCTGCAGGCCGCGTTCGAGGCGTTCCCGAAGATCGACCAGCGCCAGTTCGACCGCGTCTACGCGCCGTGGCTGGCCCGGCGGTTCCCGGACCAGCTCGGCAAGACCGTTCCCGAGGTCAAGAAGACCTTCGAGCGGGTACGCGGCTACTTCCGCGGCCGGGGTGTCTCGCCGGACGTCTTCGACGGGGTCTTCGTCGGCAACGGCAGCACGAGGCAGTGGCTGGTCGGCGCGCTGGTGCTGACCAAGGGCGTGGCGGCCCTCGACGGCACCGCCCCGCCCCCGCCCGCCGCGCTGGCGGCCGACCTCGACCGCGTGTCCCGCGCCGAGTTCGGCGTCCCGGTGGCCCGGCTGACGGCGGCGGACGTGGCGCCGCCCGAGCCCGACTACGCGGACGTGGGCGGCACCCGCCTGGCCGTCGCGTGCGGCGACCAGCCGACCCGCGCGTCGACCTGGTACAAGCTGCTGAGCGACCTGCAGGGCCCGGCCTACCCGCTGTTCGGCTGGGCGTACGGGCTGAGCGAGCCGTGCGGGTTCTGGTCCGACCTCCCCCGCCACCAGCTGCCGACGCTGCCGGTGGAGGCGGCGAAGAACGTGCTGGTGGTGCAGGGCGAGTTCGACCCGCAGACGGGCTACGAGCAGGCCGAGGCGGCGGCGCGGGCGGCCGGGGTCCCGATGGTGTCGGTGGCGGATTCGCCGTTCCACGGCCAGTACGCGGTCAGCGGCAATTCCTGTGTGGACGGTCTGGTGAGCGGCTACTTCCTGGGCGCGCCCCGCCCGGCGGCGACGATCTGCCCGGGGGTGCCGTTGCCGGGTGAGAAGGCGGTGTTCCCGGTGGTGGGCCCGGCCGGCGACGCGACCGGGCAGCCGGCGCCGGAGCCCGCACCGCGCGACGCGCTGACGCCCACGCGGGAACGGCTCCAGGACCGGATCAGCGCCGTCAACCGCGGTTCCTAGCCCGAGTAGGCACCTGTGTCGAGGTCCTCGATCAGCGTCGGGCCCTCCGGGGTCCAGCCGAGCAGTTCCTGCGTGGCCGAGCTCGTCGCCGCCAGGTCCATCGCGAAGAACCCGCCGATCCAGCCGTAGTGCGCGGCGACGTCGTCCGGGGCCACCGACGCGACCGGCAGGTCGAAAGCCCGGCCGATCGCCTCCGCGATCTCCTTCGTCGGCACGCCTTCCTCGGCCACCGCGTGCAGCCGCGCGCCCGCGGGAGCCTTCTCCAGGCCGAGGACGACCATCCGCGCCGCGTCCCGCACGTGGACCGCCGCCCAGCGGTTGGTTCCGTCGCCCGGGTACGCCGACACGCCCTTCTCGCGGGCGATCGCCGAGAGGACCGCGATGAACCCGTGGTCGCCGGTGCCGTGCACGGTCGGCGAGAACCGCAGGCTCACCGGCCGCACGCCGCGGCCGGCGTACTCCAGCGCCAGGTTCTCCGCGCCGCCGCGCGGGGAGTCCGGGCCGTGGAACGGGGAGGCGTCCGCTTCGGTCGCCGGGCGGCCCTGCCGGATGCCGGCGATCCCGGACGCCAGCAGCAGCGGGCGGCCGCTGCCGGAAAGCGCGTCGCCGATGGTCTCGACCGCGGCCCGCTCGGCCGCGTTCGACACCGCCGGGTTGGCGAAGTCGTGCTTGTTCGCCAGGTGGATGACGGCGTCGGCCGCCTCGGCGCCGGCGCGGAGGCCGGCCAGGTCGTCGAGGTCGCCCCGGCGGACCTCGACGCCCTTCGCCTCGAGCTTGGCAGCCGATCCGGCCGAGCGGGCCAGCCCGCTGACCTCGTGGCCGGTGGCGAGCAGCTCGCCGACGACGGCGGTGCCGATCCAGCCCGAGGCTCCGGTGACGAAAACACGCATGGCGTGAACTCCTTCGAGGATGAGACGATGTCAGTGGCTGACATCCCTACCCTACGCCTCCATGTCAGTCGCTGTCATCACCTAGACTCGAACCATGGTGCGCTGGGAACCCGGAACCGCGGAGCGGCTGCAGAAGGTCGCGCTCGAGCTGTTCGCCACCCGCGGCTACGAGCAGACGACGGCCGCGGAGATCGCCCAGGCCGTCGGCCTCACCGAACGCACCTTCTTCCGGCACTTCAGCGACAAGCGCGAGGTGCTCTTCCAGGGGCAGGAACTGCTGGTCCAGGCGTTCCTCGACGGCATCGAGGCCGCACCGGAGGACGCGTCGCCGTTCGAAGTCGTCGCCTGCGCGCTGCGCTCGGCGGCGACCTTCTTCCCGGACGAGCGCCGCCCGCACTCCCGCACGCGCCAGTCCGTGATCGACCGCAATCCGGCACTGCAGGAACGCGAGCACCACAAGCTCACGACCCTGGCCACGACGGTCGCCACCGCCCTGCGCGCCCGGGGCGTCGACGACGTCGCGGCCACGCTGGCCGCGGAGTCGGGCGCCACCGTGTTCGGGATCGCGTTCACCCGGTGGCTGCGGGAGGAGCGCTCACTGGCCGACATCGCGGCGGAAGTGCTGGCCGAACTGCTGACGCTGGCGGCTCGGGCCTTGCGCCCGGCGAGGTGAAAGACGAGGACCTCGGTGGGCGTCCGGTGCCCTGGGGCGCCGCGCGGGGGTAATGTCGTCGTCGCTGCGGTTGAGCACAGCAGCCGCCTCCTGGAAACCCGAGGGCCCGCGCGTCGGCGCGCCGGCCGGGACCGAGGTGAGAAACCCATGCAAGCCACCCTTCTTCGCCCGGGCATCGCCCTGCTGGCGAACGCACCGGCCGGAACGGCGATCACGACGACGGCCGAGCGCACGGTCGTGACCGTCACCGGCGAGCTGGACCTGGCACGAACCGGCCACCTGGCGTCATTGCTGGGCGAAGAGCTCGAACTGGCCCCGAGAGCACTGGTCATCGACCTGACCGGGCTCACCTTCTGCTCGGCCCGCGGGCTGGGCGTGGTGCTGGACGCGGTGTCGGCGGCCCGCGCGGCGGGGGTCCCGGTGGCCGTCGTCGCCGAGAGCCGCGCGGTGCTGCGCCCGGTCCGGGTCCTCGGGCTCGAGGCCGAGCTACCCCTGCACCGGACGCTCGCCGAAGCGACGGGACACCATGACCTCTGAGCAGGATTGGCAGCGCGACAAGGAAACCTTCGTCGCCGGCGAAACCCGGCCCGGTCCGCTCGCGGGCGAATTCGCGCGGCTGACCGGCCGGCTGCTGAGCGCCCCCAGCGTCGAGGACGTCCTGGAGCGTGTCCTCGAGGCGACCACGCTGATGGTCCCCTCGGCCGAGATCGCCAGCTTCACGCTCATCGACGCCGACGGGCAGTTCCACACCCCCGCCGAGACCGGGAAGGTGGCCATCGAGCTGGACCTGCTGCAGTACCGGTTCCGGGAAGGGCCGTGCGTCGAGTCCGCCGAGCCGGCCGGGCCCGCGGTCGCGATCGCGCCGGACCTCACCGACGAGCCGCGCTGGCCGCGGTGGGCCCCCGCCGCGGCGGAGCTCGGCGTGCGGGCCGTCGTCTCGACCGCGCTCATCCCCGGCGCGCCCATGGGCCGGTCCATCGGCGCGCTGAACGTGTACTCGCGCTCCCCGAACGGGCTCGACGAGGCCGACCGCGACGTCCTCCTGCTGCTGGCCACGCACGCGTCGCTGGCCCTCGCGGCCACCGACGCCGTCACGCGCGCCGAGCTGCAGGCCGCGCACCTGCGCACGGCGATCGACAGCCGGGACGTGATCGGCCAGGCCAAGGGCATCATCATGGCCCGCCGCGGCGTCTCGGCCGACGAAGCGTTCGACGTCCTGCGGCGCACGTCCCAGGACCTGAACGTCAAGCTGGCCGAGCTGGCCCGGACGCTCGCCGAGCGGCACGCGGAGATCGACCTGCCCGGCTGACGTCATCACATCGACGACTTATCTCTTGTCATCGTTCAGACGACATGCTAGAAATGTGGTGCGTGTTGACACCCGATGTCGAAGGAGGAGAACGATGTTGATGCGCACCGACCCGTTCCGCGAGCTCGACCGGTTCGCCCAGCAGGTCTTCGGCAGCCCGGGCACCTGGTCGAAGCCGGCCGCGATGCCGATGGACGCCTACCGCGCCGGCGACGAGTTCGTCGTCTGCTTCGACCTGCCCGGCGTGACCAAGGACGCCATCGAGCTCGACATCGAGCGCAACGTCCTGACCGTCAAGGCCGAACGGCGGCCCCTGCCCGGCGGTGACGACGTCCAGATGCAGGTGTCCGAACGCCCCCTCGGCGTCTTCTCGCGCCAGCTCTTCCTCGGCGACACCCTCGACGCCGAGAACATCAAGGCCGACTACGAGGCCGGCGTCCTGACCCTGCGGATCCCGGTCGCCGAGAAGGCGAAGCCGCGCCGCATCGAGATCGCCGGCACGGAGTCCGATCGGAGGCAGATCAAGGCCTGACGCGGCCGGCCGCGGCGGACCGGTGCCGGCCGGTCCGCCGCGCCGGGCCTTCGAGGAAGCACATGACCGATCCCGTCCACGCCGCGGCGGAGCGGATCTTCGCCGCGGCCGAAGAACTCGGCACCACCCGCCAGGAAGCGGTCCTGGTCACCCGCGCGGTGCACGCCGTCAAGAACGGCCGCCCCACCGACGTCGCGCTCACCGACTCCGGGCCGCACCGGCGGCGCCGGCTCGCCCACGTCGTCGGCTGCGCGCTGTGGGACCCGGCTCTCGACGCGGACGCCGTGCTGGCCGCCGTCACGAGCACCGCCCGGAATTCGCGCCCGGCGGCGTAACTCCACAGAGGACATCCACTGTGGACGTCAGGGCACCTCGCGGATCCAGGCACAGGCGGCGTCGACGGACGCGTGCACGGCGAACGCCTCGTCCAGCCGGCTCAAGCGCACCGCGCGCAGCACCGGGTAGCGGTCGGCGACCACCGCGAGCGGTACGCCGTCCGCCGTCGTCCGGGCGGCGAGCTCGGCCAGCACCTGCAGGCCCGCCGAACCGCAGAACCCGATGCCGTCCAGGTCGACGATGAGCGCGCCCGGCCGGTCGTCCAGCACCGCCCGCGTCCGGTCGCGCAGCACCGGAGCGGTGCCGAGGTCCAGGTCGCCCGCGGCCGCCACCACGACGGCTTCGGGCACCGTGCGCACCCGCACCGTCAGTGTCCGCTCGTCGGTCACCGCGCCTCCTTCCGCCGGTGCCCGACTTTATGCGGCCCGCATCGTTTTGTCATCGATTTCCCGGGTAACCGCACCTCGACCACATCAGGAAGGAGACGCCCACGATGAGCACCGTGACCGAGACCGTCGACGTCGAAACCGATGTCAGCACGGCGTACAACCAGTGG
>NZ_FNUJ01000008.1 GCF_900107925.1 Amycolatopsis pretoriensis
ATCCCCACCCGAAAGTGGTTCAGCGTTCGACTTGCATGTGTTAAGCACGCCGCCAGCGTTCGTCCTGAGCCAGGATCAAACTCTCCAACAATGAAAGTTTAATCGAGGCAATGTTAATGCTCTCAAAGGAACCTCATACGAGGTTATATTTAAGCTCTACTGGCTTAGTTCACTAGCACACTGTTGAGTTCTCAAGCAACACACTTCGGACCGCCGCGCCGCGAAGCGCCTTGGTCTTCGGCTTTTGTTTCAAGCTTTGTTCCAGGGATACCACCCTGGTTCGGGACCACCCACTCTACCACGATCGTGGGAGCTTGGTTCGTGTTCCCGGCGGCCACCCGGTTTCCCTGGCGACTTGGAGAACTTTACATGCCCCCGAAACCCCCTTGCACAGGGGGGTCCCTTTTATCGCGCCAGGCCGCTGACCTGCACCGATCGACGATCAAGCCGGCTGGGGCTCCCCGTGGGTCGCGACGACCGTCAGCGCGACGAGCGCGGCCGTCAGCACCGCGGCGACGTGGATGGGCGCCGGCGTGAACGAAGCCGCCAGGACGAGCACCGCCGTCACCGGGAAGCCGATGGCGATCGGCCGGCACTCGTTGGTCGGCCCGATGTGCAGCAGCCACACGCTCAGCAGGAAGACCGCGACCGGGATCGTGGTCGGCAACGCGGCGGCCACCCCGCCGAGGTGCAGCGTCCCCGTGTCGTACGCGACCGCCACTTCGAGCCCCGCCCCGACCGCCGCGATGGAGGCGAAGATCAGGTAGTGGCCGTAGCCCCAGCTCATCGACGTGAACATCGTCGGCCGGCGGACGAGCCGCGCGTGCCCCGGGCGGTCGAAGTACAGCCACCACATGGAGAACACGAGCACCAGCCCGGCCGCGGCCAGCGAGACGAGCGCGCCGGTGTGCCCCGGCTCCGCGGCGCCCTCCTTGATCGCGTTCGTCGCACCGAGGATCACTTCGCCGAGGACGATCAGGGTGAACAGGCCGTACCGCTCGGCGATGTGGTGCGGGTGCCACGTGGTCCCGTGCCGGCGCTCCGCCCAGATCGGCACGGCCATCTCCAGCACCGCGAACACGACGAAGGCGACAACCCGCACCCCCTGCGGCAGCCACTGGTACGAAACCCACAGCACCTGGACCACCGAGATCCCGGCGGCGTAGCGCAGCGCCGTGGGCCGGCACCGCGGGTCCGACCGCGCGGCCCGCAGCCACTGGAACACCATCGCCAGCCGCATCAGCACGTAGCCGACGACCATCAGCCGGAAGTCGCCCTCGAACGCGCTCGACACCGCCGCCGCGACGGTCAGCCCGCCGGCGATCTGCACGAGCGTGGCCAGCCGGTACGGGACGTCGTCGGTGTCGAACGCCGAGGCGAACCAGCTGAAGTTCAGCCAGCCCCACCAGATCGCGAAGAACACCATGGCGAACGACGAGACGCCGTGCGCGGCGTGGCCCTCGGCCAGCGCGTGGTGCAGCGACGCCCCGGCCTGGCCGACGGCGACCACGAAGCAGAGGTCGAACAGCAGTTCCAAGGGGGTCGCGACGCGGTGGTGCTCACCGCTGTCGCGCGAGCGCATCGGCCGGTACCACACCCGGAGCCGGCTCTCCGGCCGCGACGGCTGCTGGGTCATCGAAGCTCCCGGTCTCGTGCCTGTCGGACGCGGTCATCCCAACATGATCACGAGCGCGGTGGAAGCACGACACGAAGAACGGGCGGGCCCGGTTCCCCCTCACCCGGGCCCGCCCGCTGCCGTCACGCGCCGGCGGCTGCCGATGGGCATCCCTTCCGCGACTGCCGGACGGTCCCCCGCGGACGCCGACACTCACTGGACGGAAGGTGACCGAGTGTGTCCATTCCCTCGAACTCCGGACGCCTCGATCGCTCGGGCCGGTCACCCCATCCCCGGGTGGCCGACCGATTGCCACTGTCGGTAGCCGAAGCCGCGCAGTGAAGGCTCCATAAGATCTACCCGGTTGCTCTGCGTAGCACCAGTGTCTTTCCGTGCTCGTCACTCGTTTGGAGCATCGCGAATCTGCGGAAAGTAGTGTCCTAGCCCCGTTGGACGTCCGCGGCGGACGTCTCGGACCGCCGGTCGTCGCTGTCGCGGTCGGAAGTCTGCGCACGGTGGCGCCGCGCCCGCAGTTCGGCGATCGCGAGGGCCAGCGCGGCGCACGTCAGACCGGCCGCGCAGCACAGCGCGACGGTGAGCGCGAGCGGGTAGTCCGTCGCCGTGCCGACGACCGCGCCGAACACCGACGCGAGCACGGCGGTGCCGATGGCCGTGCCGATCCGCTGCCCGGTCTGCAGCGCGCCGCCGGCGACCCCCGCCATCCGGACCGGCACGCACTCGAGCGTCAACGTCGTGTTCGGCGAGATCACCATGCCGCCGCCCACCCCGGCGAACACCAGCGGCAGTGCGAACGCCCACCCCGAAGCCGACGGCGGGACGACCTCGGCGAGCAGCGCCACCGCCAGCAGGCCCAGCGCGACCATGGCCAGGCCGGTGACGGTCAGCCGCCGGCCGTACGTCGGCACGAGCCGCCCGGCGACGGCCGCGGACACCGCCGAGCCGATCGCGAACGGCGTCACCGACAGGCCCGACTGCAGCGGTGTGTAGTGCAGGCCCTGCTGGAAGTACATCGCGAAGACCAGCCAGATGCCGGCGAACCCGCAGAAGTAGAGCGCGCCGACCGACGCCCCGGCGGCGTAGCCCGGCGTGCCGGTGAACAGCCGGGTGTCCAGCAGCGGCGACCGGCCGTGCCGCACCACCCGCCGCTCCCAGCGCACGAACGCGAACCCGAACACCGCGGCGACGAGGAAGAGCCACCACAGCTGCGCGAAGCCGCCGCTGTCGGAGTCGATGACCGGCAGCAGCACGCTGAGGACGGCGACCGCGAGCAGCGCGATGCCGACGAAGTCGATTTCCGACCGGACCTTGATCCGCTTCTTCTCGCTGCGCGGCAGCAGCCGCAGGGCCAGCGCGAACGCGAGGACGCCGATCGGGACGTTGACGTAGAACACCCAGCGCCAGCCGTCCTCGGCGCCGAACACGGCGAGGATCGCGCCGCCGAGGATCGGGCCGACCGCCGTCGAGATCCCGACGACCGCGCCGAACATCCCGAACGCGCGGCCGCGCTCGGCGCCGCGGAAGAGGTCCTGGATCAGGCCGGTGTTCTGCGGGGTGAGCATGCCCGCCGCGACACCTTGCGCCAGCCGCGCGATCACCAGCGTCGTCTCGTTCGGGGCCGCGCCGGCCAGCGCGCTCGTGATGACGAACGCGGCGAGGGCACCGAGGAACATGTTCCGGCGGCCGAACGCGTCGCCGAGCCGGCCGCCGGTGACCAGGACCAGGCCGAACGCCAGCGCGTAGCCGGAGACGACCCAGCGGATGCCGCCGCTGGTCGCGTGCAGCCCCGACTGCATCGACGGGAGCGCGACGTTGACGATGCTGACGTCGAGCAGGCCCATGAACCCGGCCGTCAGCGAGACGGCGAGCGCTTTCCAGCGGCGGGGGTCGGGTTCGTAAGTCATCCTGCCCAGCAAACACGAAGGGCGGGATCCGCGCGCGCTGTCGCCGCGGTCCCGCCCGTTTCGTGCCGTATTAAGTGCTCGCGGTGATGCCGCGGATGCCCTTCAGCTCGCCGATCAGCATGGAGCTGACCTTGACCGGGTAGTCGTAGAGCGCGAAGACCGTCTGGTTCCGGCCCACCAGCTTGAGGTGCACCGGGGTTTCGCCCTTGTGGGCGAGCAGCGTGGACCGCAGCTCGCTGACCACCGACTGGTCGATCTTCTCCGCCGCGGCCAGCAGGACCAGCGGGGGTTCGTCGTCGCCGTTGCCGGTGCCGACCTCGGACAGGTCGAGCGTCGCGAGGCCGCCGCCGAAGACCGACATCTTGTCTTCGCGCCAGTTGACCCGGCCCTTGACCAGCACGGCGTTGTCTTCGATCAGCTCACTCGCGAAGAGCGCGTACGACTTCGGGAAGAAGAGCACCTCGAGCGAGGCGTCCATGTCCTCGACCGTGCAGATCGCCCAGGGCTCGCCCTTCTTGTTGACCCGCCGCTCCAGCGACGTGATCAGCCCGGAGATGACGATCTCGCCTTCCTTGGGCGGGTCGGCGAGGATGCCGGCGATCGGTTTCGGGGCGTGCTTGCGCAGGATCCGCTCGGCGCCGTCCAGCGGGTGGGCCGAGACGTACAGGCCGAGCATCTCGCGCTCGTAGGCGAGCAGCTGCTTGCGCGGGTACTCCTCCTCGCCGAACTTCAGGTGCGCCAGCGGCGAGGACGACGGGGCCGCCTCGCCCTCGTCGCCGCCGAAGCCGAAGAGGTCGAACTGGCCCATCGCCTCTTGGCGCTTGAGCGGGACGACGGCTTCCACCGCGTCTTCGTGGACCTGGATCATCGACAGCCGCGTGTGGCCGAGCGAGTCGAACCCGCCCGCCTTGATCAGCGACTCGATGACCCGCTTGTTGCAGGCCACGAGCTCAGACTTGTCGAGGAAGTCGGTGAAGGAGGCGTACTTCCCCTTCTCCGCGCGGGTCTTGATGATCGACTCGACGACGTTCGCGCCGACGTTGCGGACGGCACCCATGCCGAAGCGGATGTCGTCCCCGACGGCCGCGAACCGCAGGGCCGACTCGTTGACGTCCGGCGGGAGCACCTTGATGCCGAGGCGGCGGCACTCGGACAGGTAGACCGCCGACTTGTCCTTGTTGTCGCCGACCGACGTCAGCAGGGCCGCCATGTACTCGGCCGTGAAGTTCGCCTTGAGGTACGCCGTCCAGTAGGAGACCAGGCCGTACGCGGCCGCGTGGCTCTTGTTGAACGCGTAGCCGGCGAACGGGAGGATCGTGTCCCAGAGCGCCTTGACGGCCTCGGCGGAGAACCCGCCCGGGACCAGGTCACTGGCCTTCATCCCGGCTTCGAAGCCCTCGTACTCGAGGTCGAGGACTTCCTTCTTCTTCTTGCCCATCGCGCGGCGGAGCACGTCCGCGCGACCCATCGTGTACCCGGCCACCTTCTGGCCGATGTGCATGATCTGCTCTTGGTACACGATCAGGCCGTAGGTGTCGGCCAGGATCTCGCGCAGCGGCTCGTCGAGCTCCGGGTGGATCGGCTTGACCTTCTGCCGGTTGTTCTTCCGGTCCGCGTAGTCGTTGTGCGCGTTCATGCCCATCGGGCCGGGGCGGTACAGCGCGCCGACCGCGACGATGTCGTCGAACACCGTGGGCTCCATGCGGCGCAGCAGGTCGCGCATGGGCCCGCCGTCCAGCTGGAACACGCCGAGCGTGTCGCCGCGGGCGAGCAGCTTGTAGGTCTCCGGGTCCTCGACACCCAGCGTGTCGAGGTCGATGTCGATCCCGCGGTTGGCCTTGATGTTGTCGATCGCGTCGCCGATGACCGTGAGGTTGCGCAGGCCCAGGAAGTCCATCTTCAGCAGGCCGATGGCCTCGCACGACGGGTAGTCCCAGCCGGTGATGATCGAGCCGTCGTCACGCTGCCAGAGCGGGATCGCGTCGGTCAGCGGGTCGCACGACATGATGACCGCGCAGGCGTGCACGCCCGCGTTGCGGATCAGGCCTTCGAGACCGCGGGCGGTCTCGAAGATCGTCTTGCACTCGTCGTCGGTCTCGACCAGCGCGCGGACCTCGGCGGCCTCGCCGTAGCGCTCGTGCTTGTTGTCGACGATGCCCGAGAGCGGGATGTCCTTCGCCATGATCGGCGGGGGCAGCGCCTTCGAGATCTTGTCGGCGATCGCGTACCCGGGCTGGCCGAAGTGGACGCGCGCGGAGTCCTTGATCGCGGCCTTGGTCTTAATGGTGCCGAAGGTGATGACCTGGGCGACCTTGTCCGAGCCGTACTTGTCGGTCGCGTACCGGATCATCTCGCCGCGCCGGCGGTCGTCGAAGTCGATGTCGATATCGGGCATCGAGACGCGCTCGGGGTTCAGGAACCGCTCGAACAGCAGCTTCTGCGGGATCGGGTCCAGGTTCGTGATGCCGAGGACGTACGCGACGAGCGAGCCGGCGGCCGAACCACGGCCCGGGCCGACCCGGATGCCGACGCGGCGGGCGTAGCTGATGAGGTCGGCGACGATCAGGAAGTAGGCCGGGAAGCCCTTCCCGATGATGACGTCGAGCTCCTTCTCGATCCGCTCGGGGTAGCCCTCCGGCGGGCCGCCCGGGAAGCGCCACGCCAGGCCCTTCGCGACCTCTTCGCGCAGCCAGCCGCCCTGGTCGTAGCCCTCCGGCACCTCGAAGAACGGCAGCCGGTCCTTGTGCGCGTAGACGTCTTCGTACGACTCGATGCGCTCGGCGATCATCAGCGTCGTGTCCGCCGCGCCCGGGACCTCCTTGTCCCAGTACTCGCGCATCTCGGCAGCGGACTTGAGGTAGTAGCCGTCGCCGTCGAACTTGAACCGGGTCGGGTCGTTGAGGGTCTTGCCGGCCTGGACGCACAGCAGCGCCGAGTGCGTGTCGGCCTGGTCCTTGGTGACGTAGTGCGAGTCGTTCGTCGCCAGGGGCTTGAGGTCGAGCAGCCGGCCGACCTCGAGCAGGCCCTCGCGGACCGACCGCTCGATGGGCAAGCCGTGGTCCATCAGCTCGAGGAAGAAGTTGTCGGCGCCGAAGATGTCCTTGTAGTCGGACGCGGCCTGGATCGCCGCTTCCTTCTGGCCCAGCCGCAGCCGGGTCTGCACCTCGCCGGACGGGCAGCCGGTGGTGGCGATGATCCCGTCGTGGTTCTCGGAGATGAGCTCGCGGTCCATCCGGGGCTTGCGGTAGTAGCCCTGCATGCTGGCCAGCGAGGACAGCTTGAAGAGGTTCCGCAGGCCGGTGGCGTTCTGCGCGAGCATCGTCATGTGGGTGTACGCGCCGGCGCCCGAGACGTCGCCGCCCTCGCCCAGCTCGTCGGACCCGCGCTGGTTCGACTGTCCCCAGAAGACGGGCTTCTTGTGGAAGCGGCTCTCCGGCGCGATGTAGGCCTCGATGCCGATGATCGGCTTGAGGCCGTGCTTCTTCGACTGCTGGTAGAACTCGTCGCCGCCGTACATGTTGCCGTGGTCGGTCATGCCGACCGCGGGCATGCCGAGCCGCGCCGCCTCCGCGAAGAGAGGAGCGATCTTCGCCGCACCGTCGAGCATCGAGTACTCGGTGTGGACGTGCAGGTGGACGAAGGAATCGTTCGACACCAGCGAAAACCTCCCCTAGGTGAATGGGACCGGCTGCGCCCGGGTCCCTCACCCTAACCCGTGGCACCGACAGTCCTCGAACGTGCTCGCCGCCGTCGATTCTGCTCCTCGCGGGCGGTGTTCCGCCGCTGCGACGCGCCCCCCTTTCCGGGCGATGGTGATCACGGTGCGGCGGGCGGGCACCGGACGCGACCGGCCGATCACGGGCGGCGGCGGACGGCATGAACGACTCGTTCATGGCTTCGGATGGCATGAACGAGTCGTTCATGCCATCCGGCCGGGTTGGGTTGGCGGGTCTTGGAGGTCGCGCTGCCGAGCGGGCTCGGCGGGCGGTGGAGGCTTGGTGGCGGGGACTCGGCTGACGTGGCGGGGCGGGGCGACGCAGCCGGGCGGGGCGGCGCGAGCCGGCGGCGCAGTCGGGCGGGGCGGCGCAGTCTGGCGGCGCGGGCGGGCGGCGCGTGCGGGCGGCGCGGGCGGGCGGCGGGCTGGTGGGGCAAGAGGCCCGGTGAGGTGAGCCACAGCCGCCCTCGCTCGCGTTGACAGCCGCTCCTCCGCCGCCGAGCATCCCTCCCATGAACCTGTCTGACAGCCAGACAGCCGGACAAGGTGGTCCCCGGCGGGTCAGCGCCATGGAAGCCGTCCTGGCGCACCTGCGGCAGCTCATCGAGCGCGGTGACTACCCCGTCGGCGCCAAGCTGCCCTCCGAAGCGGCCCTGAGCAGGGAATTCGAGGTCAGCCGGTCGGTCATCCGGGAAGCCCTCCGCGGCCTGCAGGCCCTCGGGATGACCGAGTCCAAGACCGGCAAGGGCACCTTCGTCACCGCGACCGGCCCGGCCGACAACCCCACCTTCGGGCCCTACTCCGCCCGTGACCTCATCGAGGTGCGCCGGCACGTCGAGATCCCCGTCGCCGGCTATGCCGCCGCCCGTCGCAGCCAGGACGACCTCGACCTGCTCGGCCACCTCCTGGACCGGATGGACGCCGAGACCGACAACACCGCCTGGGTCGCGCTCGACTCGCTCTTCCACATCACCATCGCCCAGGCCTCGGGCAACCCCGTCTTCGGGAAGGTGATCGAAGAGATCCGGGACGCGCTGGCCCGCCAGTCCGCCTTCCTCAACCAGCTCGGCGACCGGCGGCGGCAGTCGAACATCGAACACCGCGAGATCGTCACGGCCATCGCGAGCGGCGAAGAAGAACGAGCCGTCGAAGCCATGACCGCGCACCTCACGCACGTCGAAGCCACTCTCACCAGCATCGTGAACGGGGACCAGTGACCGAGCAAACCCTCACGGCCCCCGCGGACGCGGGCGACGCCGGCTACAACAAGGCCCTCAAGCCCCGGCACGTCAACATGATCGCCATCGGCGGCGCGATCGGCACCGGGCTCTTCCTCGGCGCCGGCGGGCGGCTCGCCCAGGCCGGGCCCGCGCTCGCCATCGTCTACGCCGTCTGCGGCCTCTTCGCCTTCTTCGTCGTCCGCGCGCTCGGCGAGCTCATCCTCTACCGGCCCTCCAGCGGCGCCTTCGTCTCCTACGCCCGCGAGTTCATGGGCGAAAAAGGCGCGTACGTCGCCGGCTGGATGCACTTCCTCAACTGGTCGACCACCGGCATCGCCGACATCACGGCGATCGCGCTCTACGCGCATTTCTGGTCGTTCTTCTCGCCGGTCCCGCAGTGGGTGCTCGCGCTGATCGCCCTCGCCGTGGTCCTGACGCTCAACCTCGTCTCGGTGAAGCTGTTCGGCGAGATGGAGTTCTGGTTCGCCATCGTCAAGGTCGCCGCGCTCGTGCTGTTCATGGTGATCGGGATCTTCCTGCTGGTGACGCAGACGCCGATCGACGGCGGCGTCCCCGGCCCGCAGCTGATCACCGAGCACGGCGGGATCTTCCCCACGGGGCTGCTGCCGATGGTGCTGATCGTGCAGGGCGTCGTGTTCGCCTACGCCTCGGTCGAGCTGGTCGGCGTCGCCGCGGGCGAGACCGAAAACCCGGAGAAGATCATGCCGAAGGCGATCAACTCCATCATGTGGCGGATCCTCGTCTTCTACGTCGGCTCGGTCGTGCTGCTGGCGATGCTGCTGCCGTGGAGCTCCTACACCAAGGACCAGAGCCCGTTCGTCACCGTCCTCTCGCACCTGGGCGTGCCCGCGGCCGACAGCGTGATGAACCTGGTCGTGCTCACCGCGGCGCTGTCCAGCCTGAACTCCGGGCTCTACTCGACCGGCCGGATCCTGCGGTCGATGGCCAAGGCGGGCTCGGCGCCGAAGTTCACCGGCGTGATGAACCGCAACCAGGTGCCCTACGGCGGGATCCTGCTCACCGCGTCGGTCTGCGTGCTGGGCGTCGGGCTCAACTACCTGGTGCCGAAGGAAGCCTTCGACATCGTCCTCAACTTCGCCGCGATCGGCATCCTGGCGACCTGGGCGATCATCGTCGTCTGTCACCTGCTGTTCGTCCGGAAGGCCAAGCGCGACGGCCTCGAGCGGCCGGCGTTCCGGCTGCCGTTCTCGCCGTACACGGAGATCGCGACGCTCGTGTTCCTCGCCGCCGTCGTCGTGCTGATGGGCTTCGACGAGACCGGCCGGATCACGCTGCTCGCGCTGCCCGCGATCGCCGTCGCGCTGGTCGTGGGCTGGTTCACGGCCCGCAAGCGGATCGACATGCGCGCGTTCGACGAGGAGGGCATGTGATCACCGAACCCCTGGTCGAGCTGGTCCGCGACGGCATGGTCGAGGGCGTGCACCACGGCTCCGCGATCGTGCTCGCCCCGGACGGCACGACGTTGTTCGCCGCGGGCGACCCGGACGCCGCGATGTACCCGCGCTCGACGGCGAAGCCGCTGCAGGCCACGGCGATGGCGCGGCTCGGGCTGCGCCTGTCCCCCGCCGGGTTCGCCATCGCGGCGGCCAGTCACTCCGGCGAGCCGATGCACCTCGACGCCGCGCTCGACGTGCTCGACGGCCGCTCCCCCGACGCGCTCGGCAACCCCGCGGACTACCCGTACGACCCGGTCGAACGGGACCGCTGGCTCGCCGAGGGCCGGGCGCCGAGCCGGCTGGCGCAGAACTGCGCCGGCAAGCACGCGGCGATGCTCGCGACCTGCGACCTGAACGGCTGGCCCACCGACGGCTACCTCGCCCCGGCGCACCCGCTGCAGCGCGCGATCGCCGCCACCGTCGAGGACCTCACCGGGCACGGCATCGAGCGCGTGGCGGTCGACGGCTGCGGCGCGCCCCTGTTCGCGACGACGCTGCGCGGGCTCGCGACCGCCGTCTCGAAGATCGCCACGGCCGCGCCCGGCACGCCGGAACACCTGGTCGCCGACGGGATCCGCCGGCACCCGGAGCTGGTCGGCGGCAGCCGCCGGGACGTCACCGCCGTCATGCGCGCGGTGCCCGGGCTGATCGCGAAGGACGGCTTCGAGGCCGTCCAGGTCGCCGCGCTGCCGGACGGTACGGCGATCGCATTCAAGATCTCCGACGGCGGTGACCGGGCGCGGTACCCGGTGCTCGCCGCGGCGCTGAAGGTGTGCGGCATCGACGTGCCGCCCGGACCGGACAACCTGCGCGTCACCGGAAAGCTTCTTGTGGAGAGCCAGCGATGAGTACCCGCCGCGAACACGACCTGCTCGGCGACAAGGACGTCCCCGCCGACGCCTACTGGGGCGTGCACACCGCCCGCGCCCGCGAGAACTTCCCCATCACCGGCACGACCATCGCCGCCTACCCGCACCTGATCGAGGCGCTGGCCGCGGTGAAGGAAGCCGCGGCCCGCGCCAACGCCGAGCTGGGTCTGCTGGAACCCGGGATCGCGGACGCCATAGTGAAGGCCTGCCGGGAAATCCGCGAAGGCGCGCTGCACGGCGAGTTCGTCGTCGACGTCATCCAGGGCGGCGCCGGGACGTCGACGAACATGAACGCCAACGAGGTGATCGCGAACCGCGCCCTCGAACTGCTCGGGCACGCCAAGGGCGACTACCACGTCGTGCACCCGAACGAGCACGTCAACCTCGGACAGTCGACGAACGACGCCTACCCGACCGCGGTCAACGTCGCGACGATCCTCGCCGTGCGCGAGCTGTCCGAAGCCATGGTCGTGCTGGAGAAGGCGTTCGCCGCCAAGGCCGTCGAGTTCCACGACGTCCTGAAGATGGGCCGCACGCAGCTGCAGGACGCGGTCCCGATGACGCTCGGCCAGGAGTTCGGCACCTACGCGGTGATGCTCGGCGAGGACCGGCTGCGGCTGAACGAGGCCGTCGCGCTGCTGCACGAGATCAACCTCGGCGCGACCGCGATCGGCACCGGCCTCAACGCCGCGCCGGGCTACGCCGAAGCCGCGTGCCGGCACCTGCGCGAGATCACCGGGCTGCCCGTCGTCACCGCGGCCGACCTGGTCGAGGCGACCCAGGACTGCGGCGCGTTCGTGCACCTTTCGGGCGTGCTCAAGCGGATCGCCGTCAAGCTCTCGAAGAGCTGCAACGACCTGCGGCTGCTGTCCTCGGGTCCGCGCGCCGGGCTGAACGAGATCAACCTGCCGCCGGTGCAGGCCGGGTCGTCGATCATGCCCGGCAAGATCAACCCGGTGGTCCCGGAAGTGGTGAACCAGGTCGCGTTCGAGGTGATCGGCAACGACGTCACCGTGACGATGGCCGCCGAAGCCGGGCAGCTGCAGCTCAACGCGTTCGAGCCGATCATCCTGCACGCGCTCTCGGAGAGCATCACGCACCTCGGCGCGGCCTGCCGGACGCTGGCGACGAAGTGCGTCGCCGGGATCACCGCGAACGTCGACGTGCTGCGCGCCTACGTCGAAAACTCGATCGGGCTGGTCACCGCGCTCAACCCGAGCATCGGCTACGCGGCCGCGACGGAGATCGCCAAGGAGGCCCTCGCCACCGGGCGCGGCGTCGCCGAGCTCGTCGTCGAAAAGGGCCTGATCCCCGCCGAGGAGCTGGCCAGGCTGCTGCGTCCGGAAACGCTCGCCCGCGCGAACTGAGGTACGGTCGGATCCGGAAGGTTCTACTCCACTTCGGAAGGCGGGCGCCCGTGCTGGACCGACTTGTCGACAAGCTGCTCGGACTCCCCCGCGCCGAAGGACCGCAGCCGGTCGTGACGCGCGACCTCACCGTGCCGATGCCCGACGGCGTCACGCTGCTGGCCGACCGGTACGCGCCGGCCGGGACGACGTCGGCGCCGGTGGTGCTGATCCGCACGCCGTACGGGCGCAAGGGCATCCTGTCCAAGCTCTTCGGCGACACGTTCGCCCGGCACGGCCTGCAGACGGTCATCCAGAGCACGCGCGGCTCGTTCGGCTCGGGCGGGGAGTTCCGGCCGTTCCACCTCGAGCGCGAGGACGGCGTCGCGACCGCCGAGTGGCTGCGCGCGCAGCCGTGGTGCGACGGCGGCGTCGCGATGGCCGGCGCCAGCTACCTCGGCCACACGCAGTGGGCGGTCGGCCCGTACCTCGACCCGCCGCTGGCCGCGATGTGCCTCGGCGTGACGGCGTCCGAGTTCATCTCGACGTTCTACCCGGGCGGCGTGCTCGCGGCGGACAACATGGTGTCGTGGTCGGCGATGATCGGCCGGCAGGAAGAGCGCTTCGCCGCGCTGCCGAACCCGCTGCAGAAGCGCAAGACGCGCAAGGCGATGTCGTTCCTGCCGCTGAGCCGCGCCGACGTCGCCGCGATCGGGAAGCCGGTGCAGTTCCTCCAGGACATCACCGAGCACTTCGTCCCCGAAGACGACTACTGGGCGATGTCCGACCACAGCGCCGAAGTCGCGAAGCTCGACGTTCCGGTGTCGATGGTGACCGGCTGGTACGACCTGTTCATCGGCTCCCAGCTGCGTGACTTCCGAACCCTCGCCGAGGCGGGCAAGGCGCCGCGGATCACGATCGGGCCGTGGGCGCACGGCGAGCCGGCGAGCATGGGCCCGATGATCCGCGACCAGCTCGGGTTCCTGCGCGCGCACCTGCTCGGCGACCGGACGCACCTGCAGCGCTCGCCGGTCCGGCTCTTCCTGCAGGGCGCGGGCACCTGGCTGGACTTCGAGTCGTGGCCGCCGCCCTCGACGGCGACGGCGTCGCACCTGCGGCCGATCGGCGGGCTCGGCGAGACCGTGGCCGGCGAGGCGCGGCCGACGACGTTCACCTACGACCCGGCGGACCCGACGCCGGCGGTCGGCGGGCCGCTGCTGACCGGCGAGTGGAAGCAGCGCGACAACCAGGAGGTCGAAGCCCGGCCGGACGTGCTGGTGTTCACCGGCGAACCGCTGCCGGCGGAGCTGGACGTCATCGGCGAGGTGACGGCGACGGTGCACGTGCGCACCGAACTCCCTCACGCGGACGTCTACGTGCGGCTCTGCGACGTCGACGCGGACGGCGTGTCCCGCAACGTCACCGACGGGATCGTCCGGCTCCGCCCCGGCTTCCCCGAGGCGGACGCGGACGGCGTGGTGACGGCGGAGGTGACCCTCGACCCGACGGCGTACCGCTTCCGCCGCGGCCACCGGCTGCGCGTCCAGGTGGCGGGCGGGGCGTTCCCGCGGTTCGCGCGCAACCACGGGACCGACGAGCCGATCACGTCGGCGGTGCGCGGAGAGCCGAACCGCTTCGAGGTCTTCCACGACACGGCGCGGCCGTCGAAGCTCACGCTGCCGGTGTTCAGCGGCTGACCACGCGGTGGTGGCTGGTCACCCGGCCGTCGTCGTGCAGGACGTGCAGCAGCAGCGAAGGCGGCCGCTCGTAGTCCAGCGGGCCGCCTTCGTCCCAGCCTCGGTCCGCGCCCGGCTCGATCGGCAGCAGGGACTGCGAGACGACGCCGGGCGCGATGCGCAGCGGCACGCCGGCGAACGTCGTCGACGCGCCCGTGTGCACGTGCCCGGCCAGCAGCGCCTTCACGCGCGGGTGCCGGCCCAGCACCGCCGCCAGCCGGTCTTCGCCGGACTGGCGGATCGCGTCGACCAGCGCCACCCCCACCTCGACCGGCGGGTGGTGGAACGCGACGAACGCCGGGCCGTCGCCGCCGGAAAGCGTATCGTCGAGCCATTCCAAGCTGGAGTCGGCGAGGAAACCCGCGCCGCGGCCGGGGATCGTCGAGTCGCACATGGCGAACAGGACGCCGTCGACCTCCTCGGCGTGGTCGATCGGCTCGTCCGAAGCGGGCAGGCCCAGCAAACCCATGCGGAACTCCGCACGGACGTCGTGGTTGCCCGGGCAGACGAGCACCGGCGCCGGGTGCTTCAGCAGTTCGGCGGCGCGCGCGTACTCGGCCGCCGCGCCGTGGTCGGCGATGTCGCCGGTCACCACGACCGCGTCGATCGGCTTCGCGAGCCCGCCGAGGTAAGCCATGACGGCGGCGACCCGGTCTTCGGCCCGCGGGTCGCCGTCGAGGTGCAGGTCGCTCAGGTGCGCGATGATCATCTTTCGTCCTTCCCCAGGTACGCCAGCGCTTTCACCCAGTTGCGGACGAGCACCGCGGACGCGGTCGGCAGGTCGCCGTCACGCAGCGCCGCGGCGATCCGGCGGTGCTCGCCGATGCTCTCCCCGGCGCGGCCGGCTCCGCCGAAGTAGCACGATTCGTACCGCTTGAGCAGCGGCTTGGTCTGCCCGATCAGCCGCAGCAGGTGCGGGTTGGGGCAGCGCGACAGCAGCAGGGCGTGCCACCGTTCGTCCACATCGGACAGATCGGCGCCGGACTCCAGCGCGGCGGCCATTTCGTCGGCGACGGCGTCGAGCGCGTCCGGCAGCCCGGCCAGCTCCAGCGGCGACGTCCAGCGCAGGGCCAGCGCTTCGAGCTCGGCGACCAGGGGGTAGAGGCGGCGGGCCTCGTCCGGGTCGAACGGCGGCACCAGGAACCCCCGGCCCGGCGCGGACACGAGCAAGCCGCGGTCGGCGAGCCCGATCAGCGCCTCCCGCAGCGGCGTCCGGCTGACGCCCAGCTCGCGGGCCAGGTGCACCTCGTTGACGCGGGCGCCGGCGGCGAGCCGCCCGTCCAGCACCCGGGTGGTGATCTCCTCGATGAGGTCGCTGCGCAACGGGGTCCGAGCCATGGCGGGCAGTATTGCATACAGAAGAGAGCTACTGTATTCAGTTCACATGACCTTCGACGTCGACCGCGCCCGCCGTGACACGCCCGGCTGCGCCGAAGTGGTCCACTTCAACAACGCCGGTTCGGCGCTCCCGCCGGCCGTCGTGACCGACACCGTCGTCGAGTACCTGCGCCACGAAGCGCTCACCGGCGGCTACGAAGCGGCCGCGGAGGCGGCCGACCGGCTCGACGCGGTGTACGCGTCGGCGGCGCGGCTCGTCGGCGGCGAACCCGACGACATCGCGCTCACCGACAACGCGACCCGCTCGTGGCAGGCCGTCTTCTACGCGCTGCCCTTCACGGCCGGCGACCGGATCCTCACCTCGCGCGCGGAGTACGCCAGCAACGCCATCGCGTACCTGCAGGTCGCCAAGCGCACCGGTGCGGTCGTCGAGGTGGTCGGCGACGACGAGACGGGCCAGCTGGACGTCGACGACCTGAAGCGGCGCGTCGACGGCGACGTCAAGCTGATCGCCGTCAGCCACGTGCCCACCCAGGGCGGGCTGGTCAACCCGGCCGAGGAGATCGGCGCGGTCGCCGAGGCCGCCGGCATCCCGTTCCTGCTCGACGCGTGCCAGTCCGCCGGCCAGGTCGACCTCGACGTCTCCCGCCTGAAGTGCGACGCGCTGTCGACGACCGGCCGCAAGTACCTGCGCGGGCCGCGCGGCACCGGGTTCCTGTACGTGCACCCGCGGCTGCGGGAACGGCTGGAGCCCACGATGCTCGACCTGCATTCGGCGAGCTGGGAGTCGCCGACGGAGTACGTCGTCGACCCGACCGCCAAGCGCTTCGAGGTGTGGGAGCGCGACTTCGCGGCGGTGTTCGGCCTCGGCGCGGCGATCGACTACGCGCTCGAGTGGGGCCTGCCCGCCATCGAAGAGCGCGTCGCCGCCCTGGCGGCCACACTGCGCGGCCGCCTCACCGACGCCGGGGCGCGCGTGCACGACGTCGGCGCCCGGCAGTGCGGCATCGTCACGTTCAGCGTCGAGGGCACGCCGGCCACGGAGATCAAGACGCGGCTCGCCGAGGCGGGCATCAACACGTCGGTGTCCTCGCGGACGTCGGCCCAGTACGACTTCACCGCGCGCGACCTGCCGGACATGGTCCGGGCTTCGGTGCACTACTACAACACCGAAGACGAAATCGACCTGCTGGTGAGCAAGCTCTAGAAGGCGTTGACGCCGGTCAGCTCCGCCGACACCGTCCACAGGCGCTCGGCGAGCACCGGGTCGATCGCGTAGTCCTTGACGCCTTCACGGCCGCCGTCTTCGGGCGCGGGCTCGGCGATGTCGCAGTCTTCGAGGTACACGCCGCCGAGGCCGTCGAGCTGCGGGGACGTCGCCGCCCAGATCTGCGTCGCGGCGCCCTCCTCGGGCGTCTTCGCACCGGCCCCGGTGGCCTTCCCGCTCTCGTCGACCATGCCCGAGTCGATCAGCTCCTGGCGGTCCAGATGGCGCACCAGGTCGGTCAGGATCCGGCCCGGGTGCAGCGCGAACGCGCGGACACCGCGGTCCTGCGCCAGCTTGTCGAGCTGGACGGCGAAGAGAACGTTCGCGGTCTTCGCCTGGCCGTAGGCGAGCCACTTGTCATAGCCCTGCTCGAAGTTCAGGTCGTCGAAGCGGACCGGGCCGAAGTGGTGGCCGCGCGAGGACACCGACACGACGCGCGCGCCCGGGTTGAACGCCGGCCAGAGCCGGTTCACCAGCGCGAAGTGGCCGAGGTGGTTCGTCGCGAACTGCGCTTCCCAGCCCGGCCCGACGCGTGTCTCCGGCGAGGCCATGATCCCGGCGCTGCCGATGAAGAGGTCGATCCCCCGGCCCGAAGCGAGGAAGCGCTCGGAGAAGGCCCGGACGCTGTCGAGGTCGCCGAGGTCCAGCTCGTCGATCTCGACGTTCTCCCAGCCCCGCAACGCTTCTTCCGCCGTGGCGCGACGGCGGGCCGGGACGACGACGTGCGCGCCCGCGGCGGTCAGCGCCCGGGTGGTCTCCAGGCCGATGCCCGAGTAGCCGCCGGTGACGATCGCGAGCTTGCCGGTCAGGTCGATGCCGGCCAGTACCTCGGACGCCGTGCTGGTGGCGCCGAAGCCCGAGCCGATCTTGTGCTGTGCGGTGGTCATGTCTCCGACAGTAAGAGCTGGAGTGGACTCCAGCGCAAGTTCAGTCCTTGAGCAGCTGCCGCGCGATGACGAGCTTCTGGATTTCGCTGGTGCCTTCGTAGATGCGGAACAGGCGCGCGTCGCGGTAGATCCGCTCGACCGTCACGCCGCGGACGTACCCCATCCCGCCGTGCACCTGGACCGCGCGGTCGGCGACCCGGCCGAGCATCTCGGTGCAGAACAGCTTCGCCGACGACGGGCCGAGCTTGCGGTCCTCGCCCGAGTCGTACTTCGCGGCGGCCTCGTGGACCATCGCGCGCCCGGCCGCGAGCTCGGCGTGCGACTCCGCGAGCAGCGCCTGCACGAGCTGGTACTCGCCGATCACCCGGCCGCCCTGGCGCGCCGTCCGCGCGTACTCGACGGCTTCGGCGAGCGCGCGTTCGGCCATGCCGACGCACAGGGCCGCGATGTGCAGCCGGCCGCGGGCGAGCGAGGCCATCGCGATGCCGAAGCCCTTGCCCTCCTCGCCGACCAGCGCGTCGGCGGACAGCTCGACGTCGTCGAAGACCACCTCGGACGTCCACGCGCCGGCCTGGCCCATCTTCGCGTCGTGCGGGCCGACCGTGACGCCGTCCGCCCCCGCGGGGACGAGGAACGCCGAAATGCCGCGGCTGCCGGTGCTGTCGGGGTCCGTGCGCGCGAACGCGACGAAGACCTCGGCCAGCGGCGCGTTGGTGATGAACCGCTTGGTGCCCGAGAGCCGGTAGCGGTCGCCGTCGCGGACCGCGCGGCTGGTCAGCCCGCCCGGGTCGGAGCCGGCTTCGGCCTCGGTGAGCGCGAAGGACGCGATCGCCTGCCCGGCCGCCAGCCGGGGCAGCCAGCGGGTGCGCTGGTCCGGCGTCCCGTGGTGCACGATCGCCTGGCCGGCGATGCCGTTGTTGGTGCCGAACAGCGACCGGAACGCCGGGGTCGTGTGGCCGAGCTCGATGGCGAGCCGGACGTCTTCGGCCATGCCGAGGCCGAGCCCGCCGTACTCCTCCGGCAGCGCCCAGCCGAACAGCCCCAGCTCGGCGGCCTTGTCCCGGATTTCGGCCGGGATCTCGTCGCGCTCGTCGATCTCCGCCTCGCGCGGCACGACCTCCTTGCGCACGAAGTCCCGCACCGCGTCGAGAACCTGCCCGAAAAGCTCCGCGTCCATGCGTCGCACGGTACCCGGTAGCGTGCCGGTGTGAGCACCTTCTTCGACGTCGCCGAGCAGCACCCGGACCGGCTCGCGGTGCTCGCGCCCGACGGGACCGCCGCGACCTTCGGCGAGCTGGCCGCGCGGGCGAACCGGCTGACGCACGCGCTGCACCGGCTGGGGCTCGGCCCGGGCGACGGCGTCGTCGCGATCGTCCACAACGGACTCCCCTACTTCGAGCTGCTGTTCGCCACGCTGCAGGCCGGGATGTACTTCACCCCGGTCAACTACCGGTCTTCGCCCGCCGAAATCGCCTACGTCGTGGAGAACAGCGGTGCGCGAGTCGTCGTCGCCGACGCGGACATCGCGCGCGAATGCGATCTCGACCTGCCGCGGTTCTCCGTCGGATCGGCCGACGGCTGGGGCGACTACGCGTCCTGGGGCGAGGACGAGCCGTCGACGCCACCGGAACCGCGGACCGCGGGCCAGACGATGCTGTACACGTCGGGGACCACCGGGCGGCCCAAGGGCGTCCGGCGCGCGCTCAGCGGGAATCCGCCGTCGCTGCACCCGATCCACCGCGACCTCCTGGAACTGTTCGGCGTCGAGCCGGGGCCGGGCGTGCACCTGGTCGCGTGCCCGCTCTACCACGCCGCGCCCGGCTCGTTCGCCGTCAACGCGATGCACCTCGGGCACAGCGCGGTGCTGATGGACCGCTTCGACGCCGAAGAGGCGTTGCGGCTCATCGAGGAGCACCGCGTCACCGACACCCACCTCGTGCCGACGATGTTCCACCGCATGCTGCGGCTGCCCGAGGACGTCCGCGCGCGGTACGACACGGCGAGCCTCACCAGCGTCATCCACGGCGCGGCGCCGTGCCCGCGCGAGGTCAAGGAGCGGATGATCGCCTGGCTCGGCCCGGTGGTGCACGAGTACTACGGCGCTTCGGAAGGGCTGATCTGCGGCGTCACGGCGGCGCAGTGGCTGGCCGCGCCGGGCACCGTCGGCCGGCCGCTGACCGGCGTGCGGCTGAAGATCCTCGACGACGACGGCGCCGAGGTGCCGGCCGGCAAGCCGGGCACGATCTGGTTCAGCTCCGCGCACACCGCCATCGACTACCTCGGCGACCCGGAGAAGACCGCGGCGAACCGGTCCGGCGAATTCATCACCGTCGGCGACTTCGGCCACCGCGACGCCGAAGGCCGCGTCTTCCTGCTCGACCGCCGGACCGACCTGATCCTCTCCGGCGGAGTCAACATCTACCCGGCCGAGGTCGAGGCGCGGCTGCTCTCGCACCCGGACGTCGCGGATGTCGCGGTGATCGGCGAGCCGGACGAGGAGTGGGGACAGCGGGTCATCGCGGTCATCGAGCCGGTCCCCGGCGTCGCCGCGGACGACGACCTCGCGGCGCGGCTGGCCGAGCACTGCCGGGCGGCGCTGGCCGGGTTCAAGACGCCGAAGCGGTTCGACTTCACCGATCGCCTGCCGCGCACCGAATCGGGCAAGATGATGCGGCGCACCCTGCGCAAGACTTGAGGGGGAACTGCCCGATGCGCAAGACCTGCACGATCCTCGCCACGACCGCTTTGGCCATCACGCTGGCCTCCGGGACCGCGTCCGCGACGCCCGGCAGCGGCGTCGCCGGCACGATCCTGGACCGGAAGACCATCGGCCACACCGACTACACGCTGCGGGAGATCACCATCCAGCCCGGCGGCTACACCGGCTGGCACTTCCACGACGGCACGCTCTACGCGTACGTGAAATCCGGGACGCTGACGCACAACCTGGCCGACTGCAGCCTCGACGGCGTCTTCACCACCGGGCGCGCGTTCACCGAGAAGCCGGACCAGGTGCACATCGGCCGCAACCTCGGGTCGACGCCGCTGGTGCTCGAGGTCCTGTACGTGCTCCCCGCGGGCAGCCCGCTCTCGGAGGACGCGCCGGACCCGGGCTGCGGTTTCTAGCTCGAGAACCAGCCCGCCGCGTCGAGCCGGTACGCGGCGGGGCCGACGACCGCGCGCAGGTCCGTCTCGAGGGCGGCGATGCGCTCCGCACCGACCGTGCGAGCCCAGTCCTTTCGCAGGTCGTCGAAGATCTCCGCGGACTTCGTCAGCGCGTCGACGCCGTGGGCGGTGAGCCGCACGATCTTGCGGCGCGCGTCGCCGGGGTCGTCGGCGCGTTCGGCGTACCCGAGCGCCTCGAGCCGCTCGACCGTCTTGCCCGCCGCCTGCTTCGAGACACCGAGGCGGCGGCCGATCTCCGACGCCGTCGCGCCCTGGACCCCGATGGCCTGCATGGCAAAGCCGTACGACGGCCGCACGTCCGGGTGCCCGCGGCGCGCGAGCTCGGCGTGGAGGCGGTCGATGAGCGTGCGGAAGCCGCCGAAGAGCAGGAAGGGCAGCTCGTAGCCGGGCGTGTCGGTCATCGCCCCTTGCTCTTTTCGACAACCAGGTTTACGGTTTCGACAACCACGTTGTCGATCCTACGTCTGGAGACGTCTTGTTCCCCGATCACACCCCGGAGTCTGCACCCCCGGCCGCCCGCCCGGCGATGGCGGCCACCGCGAAGAAGTTCGGCCGCGTCCCGTCCGCAGTCGCGCGCCTGGCGACGTCGCCGGAGCTGCTGAACGGTTTCCTCAAGCTCAACTCGATCTTCGAGTCGGCGACACTGCCGGCGCTGGACCGCGAAGTGCTGATCATGACGGTCGCGGCCCGAAACGGGTGTCACCTGTGCGTGGCGATGCACACGGCCACCCTGCACGGGCTTTCGGCTCCGCCGGAGCTGGTTTCGGCGTTGCGCGCACAGTCTTCGTTACCTTCGCCGAGACTGGAGGCGTTGCGGCGGTTCGTCTTGACGGTCCTGGACACGACCGGCGACGTCCCGCCCGCGGACCTGGCCGCGTTCACCGACGCCGGCTACACGACCCGGAACGCCCTGGAAGTGGTGCTGGGCATCGGGACGTACACGCTGTCGACGTTCGCGAACCGCCTGACGGGTGCCCCGCTGGACGAGGCCTTCGCCGCGCACGAGTGGCATGCCGCGTGAGGCCCGAGGGGCCGCCGTCACCGGCGGCCCACCGGCCACTCGCGCGCTCGACCCCGGCGGTTAATGTGACCCAGGTCTCACTTCCGCCGTGTCCGGCGCTCGCGGCCGGCTCCGACCCCGTGGTGTTCCGCACCACCGAGAAGGAGTCGAAATGGACAAGCCGGCCGGACGGTGGGAGTGGCTGGGGCTGATCGTGCTCGTGCTGCCCACCCTGCTCGTCGCGATGGACATGACCTCGCTGTTCCTCGCGCTGCCGCAGCTCAGCGCCGACCTCGGGGCGAGTGCCACCGAACAGCTGTGGATCACCGACAGCTACGGCTTCGTCGTCGCCGGGTTCGTGATCACGATGGGCACCCTCGGCGATCGGATCGGCCGGCGGCGGCTGCTGCTCGCCGGTGGTGGCGCCTTCGCGGTCCTCTCCGTCGTCGCCGCCTTCGCCACCAGCCCGGTGATGCTCATCGTCGTCCGCGGGGCGCTCGGGGTCGCCGGGGCGACGCTGATGCCGTCGACGCTCGCGCTGATCACGAACATGTTCCGCGACGAGAAGCAGCGCGGGAAGGCGATCTCGATCTGGGCGACGTGCCAGTTCGCGGGCGGCTCGGCCGGTCCGGTGCTCGCCGGGTTCCTGCTGCAGCACTTCGCGTGGGGCTCGGTCTTCCTGGTCGCCGTCCCGGCGATGGGCGTGCTGCTGCTCGCCGGCCCGTTCCTGCTGCCGGAGTTCCGCGCGCCCGCGGCCGGCCGGCTCGACTTCGCGGGCGTCGGCCTTTCGCTGGCGGCGGTGCTGCTGATCGTGTTCGGCCTGAAGCAGCTGGCGGCCGGCGAGCTCGCGGTGCCGCTCGCGGCGCTGGTGGCGGGGACGGCGCTGGGCGTGGTGTTCGCCCGGCGGCAGCTGCGGACGTCGTCGCTGCTGGACCTGCGGCTGTTCCGGAACCGGCCGTTCACGGCGGTGCTGGTCGCGCTGGTGTTCGCCGGGGTCGCGATGGCGGGGGTCGGGCTGCTGGTGACGCAGTACCTGCAGAGCGTCCTGGGGTATTCGCCGCTGGCGTCGGCGCTGCTGTTCGCGCCGATGGGCCTGGGCGTGGCGGCCGGGACGATGACGGCGCCGTCCCTGACCCGCCGGATGACCCCGGCGACGGCGATCGCGGGCGGCTTGGCGGTCTCTTCCCTGGGCGGTGTCCTGCTGGCCGTCACGGACGGTTTGCCGCTGGTGGTGCTGGGGATCGCGGTCCTGACGCTGGGCACGGGCCCGCTGTTCGCGCTGGGCATCGGCCTGGTGGTCGGCGCGGTCCCGCCGGAGCGCGCGGGCTCGGCGGCCTCGATGGCGGACACGGGCAACTACCTGGGCGGCTCGTTGGGCCTGGCCCTGATCGGCCTGACGGCGACGGCGGTCTACCACGCGGCGTTCCCGGCGGGCACAACGCTGGCGGCGGACGTGACGCGCCCGGAGCTGGCTTCGCAGGCTCAGGAGGCATTCACGGCGGCGCTGAACGTGACGGGCGTGATCGCGGCGGCGCTGTTCGCGGGGCTGGCCCTGCTGGTGACGACGATGCGCCCGGCACCGGTCCGCGAACCGGAGGCCGTCGCGCTGTGACGCTCAACGGCCATTGAGCCGCGGCCCGCATGCTCCGGCGTGCGGGCCGCTTCGCCACCGGGGTTCTGGTGGGCGCAGCAGGGTTCGAACCTGCGACCGCTCGGGTGTAAGCCGAGTGCTCTTCCGCTGAGCTATGCGCCCCCTCGGACGGCGGCCCCACACCTGGGAACCGCCGCCCGAAAGGAAAATCAGACCAGTTCGGCCACGGCCTTCTTCCAGCCCTGCTGGTCACGCGCCTCACCCGGCGCGTTGACCTCGGCGAACCGGACGACACCGGACGTGTCGATCAGGAACGTCCCCCGCACGGCCAAGCCGGCGTCGGAGTTGAAGACCCCGTAAGCCTGGGCCACCTCGCCGTGGGGCCAGAAGTCGGACAGCAGCGGGAACTGGTAGCCCTCCTTCTCGGCCCACGCCTTCAGCGAAAACGGCGTGTCGACCGACACACCCAGGACCTGGACGCCCTTGCCGTCGTAGTCCGCGAACTCGTCGCGGAGCTGGCAGAGCTCGCCGGTGCAGATGCCGCTGAACGCGAACGGGTAGAAGACCAGCAGGACCGGCTTGTCGCCCCGGAAGGACGACAGCTGCACCGGCTGCTTGTTGTAGTCGTTGAGCGTGAAGTCAGGGGCCTCAGAACCGACCTCGACGGTCATACCGCGTTTCCTCTCCCGTACGGACACGTGCCTGCGACGACAACCCTATCGTGTCAGCCGGGCGGGACCGGTTCAGCGCTGCTTGGACTTCGACTTGGGGGAGACCAGACGCGTCCCGATCCAGTTCGCGCCGACACTCATGTTGGCGGTCTGGGCCAGTCCGACGGCGGGCACCGCTTCGGCGATTTCGCTCGGCTCGACGTGCCCGGGCTGTCCCGTCTTCGGGGTCAGCACCCAGATCACGCCCGTCTCTTCCAGGGGGCCCCTGGCGTCGATGAGCGCGTCCCCGAGATCGCCGTCGTCTTCGCGCCACCACAGCAGCACCACGTCGATGACCTCGTCGGCGTCCTCGTCGAGGATGTCCCCGCCGATCTGCTCCTCGATCGCCGCGCGGAGGTCGTCGTCGACGTCCTCGTCCCAGCCGATCTCCTGGACCACCATCTCGGGCTTGATGCCGAGCCTCTCGGCGACGCTGCTCTGATCAGCGTCTCCCGCGGCGACCACTGCTTTCACTCCTCCAACTACGACGGAGTGTGGCGTCCGGCACCCCTCGCGAGGGTACGGCGGCGCCACACTCGGCGACCCGGTTGCCGATAGCGAACACTGGTGAGGCTCCGCGCGCAACCGTCCACACCGGATCTTTGACAACTCGTGTCGCAGGATACGGCCCGCGACCGGCCTTCCGCGACGGCGTTTCGGGTACCTCGGGCGACCGGTCTGCCACCCCATCGGGTGCCGTCCCCTAGGGTGGGGGAGAAGAAAACGCGCGCGCGATACACCGCGCGCGGGGAGTGGCCCGACCGGGTCGGCCGATGTTACCGCCAAGTAGCGGTGCGGAAGCCGGGACGGAAGACGACGATGGAGAGTCGTACACCCCCGAGTACGAGCACCACCGGCTGCAACTTTTCGCAAGGAGACCCCTTGGCCCCGCAGAACGACGGCGCCTCCGGCAAGGAGACCCCGGCACGCGTACGCGTCATCCGTGACGGATTGGCGGCGCACCTGCCCGACATCGACCCGGAGGAGACCGCCGAGTGGCTGGACTCCTTCGACGAGGCCCTCGCGAGGGGCGGGCAGCAGCGGGCCAGGTACCTGATGCTGCGCATCCTCGAGCGGGCCCGCGAGCGGAACGTCGGCGTCCCGGCGCTGACCTCGACGGACTACGTCAACACCATCCCCACCGAGAACGAGCCGTGGTTCCCCGGTGACGAGGAGATCGAGCGCCGCTACCGGGCCTACATCCGGTGGAACGCCGCGATCATGGTGCACCGCGCGCAGCGTCCCGGTGTCGGCGTCGGCGGCCACATCTCGACCTACGCCTCGTCCGCCGCGCTGTACGAAGTCGGCTTCAACCACTTCTTCCGCGGCAAGGACCACTCCGGCGGCGGCGACCAGATCTACATCCAGGGCCACGCCTCCCCCGGCATCTACGCCCGCGCCTTCCTCGAGGGCCGGCTCTCCGAGTCGCAGCTCGACGGCTTCCGCCAGGAGTTCAGCCACGCCGGCGAGGGCGGCGGCCTGCCGTCGTACCCGCACCCGCGGCTGATGCCGGAGTTCTGGGAGAACCCGACGGTGTCGATGGGCCTCGGCCCGATGAACGCGATCTACCAGGCGCGGTTCAACCGCTACCTGCGCGACCGCGGCATCAAGAACACCGACGACCAGCACGTCTGGGCGTTCCTCGGCGACGGCGAGATGGACGAGGCCGAGTCCCGCGGCCTGGTGCACGTCGCGGCCGGCGAGGGTCTCGACAACCTGACCTTCGTGATCAACTGCAACCTGCAGCGGCTCGACGGCCCGGTGCGCGGCAACGGCAAGATCATCCAGGAGCTGGAGTCGTACTTCCGCGGCGCCGGCTGGAACGTCATCAAGGTCATCTGGGGCCGCGAGTGGGACTCGCTGCTGCACGCCGACCGAGACGGCGCCCTGGTCAACCTCATGAACGTGACGCCGGACGGCGACTACCAGACGTACAAGGCCAACGACGGCGCCTTCGTCCGGGAGCACTTCTTCGGCCGCGACCCGCGGACGAAGGACCTGGTCAAGGACCTCTCCGACGCCGACATCTGGAACCTCAAGCGCGGCGGCCACGACTACCGCAAGGTGTACGCGGCGTACAAGTCGGCGCTGGAGCACCACGGCCAGCCGACCGTGATCCTGGCCCACACGATCAAGGGCTACGGCCTGGGCCCGGCGTTCGAGGGCCGCAACGCCACGCACCAGATGAAGAAGCTCACCCTCGACGACCTCAAGCTGTTCCGCGACTCCCAGCGGATCCCGATCAGCGACGAGGAGCTCGAGCGCGACCCGAAGCTGCCGCCGTACTACCACCCGGGCGCGAACTCGCCCGAGATCGAGTACCTGATCGGGCGACGCAAGGCGCTCGGCGGCTTCCTGCCGGAACGCCGTCCGAAGGCCGCCAAGGCGCTCGTGCTGCCCGGCGACAAGGTCTACGAGGGCATCCGGAAGGGCTCCGGCAAGCAGGAGGTCGCCACGACGATGGCGTTCGTCCGGCTGGTCCGCGAGCTCGCGAAGGACTCCGAGATCGGCAAGCGCGTCGTCCCGATCATCCCGGACGAGGCCCGCACCTTCGGCCTCGACTCGATGTTCCCGACGGCCAAGATCTACAACCCGCACGGCCAGACGTACACGTCGGTCGACGCGAGCCTGATGCTGGCCTACAAGGAGTCCGAGAAGGGCCAGCTGCTGCACGAGGGCATCAACGAGGCGGGCTCGACCGCGTCGTTCACCGCCGTCGGCACGTCGTACGCGACGCACGGCGAGCCGATGATCCCGATCTACATCTTCTACTCGATGTTCGGGTTCCAGCGCACCGGTGACGGCCTCTACGCGGCCGCCGACCAGATGGCCCGCGGGTTCGTCCTCGGCGCCACCGCCGGCCGGACCACCCTGACGGGTGAGGGTCTGCAGCACGCGGACGGGCACTCGCTGCTGCTGGCGGCGACCAACCCGGCCGCCGTGGCGTACGACCCGGCGTGGTCGTTCGAGATCGCGCACATCGTCAAGGACGGCCTGCGCCGGATGTACGGCGAGACCGGCCCGGACGGCAACGGCGAGAACGTCTTCTACTACATGACGATCTACAACGAGCCGTACCAGCAGCCCGCCGAGCCGGAGAACCTCGACGTCGACGGCCTGCTCAAGGGCCTGTACAAGTACGCGGACGCGCCGTCGGGCGACGGACCGGAGGTGCAGATCCTCGTCTCGGGCGTCACGATGCCGGACGCGCTCAAGGCGCAGAAGCTCCTCTCCGAGGAGTGGGGCGTGCGGGCCGCGGTGTGGTCGGCGACGTCGTGGACCGAGCTGCGGCGCGAAGCCGTCGAGATCGACCACGACAACCTGCTCTACCCGGGCAGCGAGCCGCGCGTGCCGTTCGTCACCGAGAAGCTGCAGGGCGCCAACGGGCCGGTCGTGGCCGTGTCGGACTGGATGCGCGCGGTGCCGGACCTGATCCGCCCGTACGTCCCGACCGACATGCTGACGCTGGGCACGGACGGGTTCGGCTTCTCCGACACGCGGCCCGCCGCGCGGCGGAAGTTCCTGGTCGACGCCGAGTCGATCACGGTCGGCGCGCTGTCGATCCTCGCCAAGCGCGGCGAGGTCGACCAGGCGAAGGTCCTCGAAGCGGCCACGAAGTACCGGCTCGACGACATCGCGGCCGCCGGGCCGCAGACGTCGGATTCCGGGAGCGCGTGACCTGGTGCTAGAAAGGAGCCCGGCAGACATCCGATGTCTGCCGGGCTCCTCATGCCGTGTAGCTCGTTAGGGAGTTGATGAAGGTGACCAAGCGCCGCCTGCCGAAGCCGGATGAGCTGAAGCAGATCCTGCGACCCAAGCCGATCGTGCTGAACCCGACCGAACGGCGGCTGGCGAACGCGCACACCATCGCCGACCTGCGGATGGCCGCGCGCAAGCGCACCCCGCGGGCCGCCTTCGACTACACCGACGGCGCGGCCGAGCTCGAAGACAGCCTGCGTCGCGCGCGGCAGGCCTACCGCCGGGTCGAGTTCCACCCGAACGTGCTGCGCGGGGTGTCCGATGTGGACACCACGCGGGAGATCCTCGGCAAGACCTCGGCACTGCCGTTCGCCTTCGCCCCCACCGGGTTCACGCGGATGATGCAGCACGAGGGCGAGAGCGCGGTCGCCCGCGTCGCCGAGCGCAACGGCATCCCGATGGGCCTCTCGACGATGGCGACGACGTCGATCGAGGACCTGGCCGCGGCCGCGCCGGGCGCCCGCAAGTGGTTCCAGCTCTACGTCTGGCGCGACCACGGCGCCGGTGAAGATCTGATGAATCGGGCGTGGGAGAACGGCTTCGACACGCTCATGCTGACCGTGGACACCCCGGTCGGCGGCGCGCGCCTGCGCGACGTCCGCAACGGCCTGACGATCCCGCCGGCGCTGACGCTCAAGACGTTCCTCGACGGCGCGACGCACCCGGCGTGGTGGTTCAACCTGCTCACCACCGAGCCGCTGGAGTTCGCCTCGCTCAACCACTTCGGGGGCACGGTCGCCGAGCTGCTGAACAAGCTCTTCGACCCGACGCTCAACTTCGACGACCTCGACTGGGTCCGCCAGACCTGGCCGGGCAAGCTCGTCGTCAAGGGCGTGCAGAACGTCGACGACGCGCGGGACGTCGTGAAGCACGGCGCCGACGCGGTCCTCATCTCGAACCACGGCGGCCGCCAGCTCGACCGCGCCCCGACACCCCTGGAGCTGCTGCCGGCGGTGCTGGACGAGGTCCAGGGCGGCGCCGAGGTCTGGGTCGACACGGGCATCCTGTCCGGCGGCGACATCGTCGCGGCGATCGCCCGCGGCGCGGACGCGGTGCTGATCGGCCGCGCGTTCCTCTACGGCCTGATGGCCGGCGGCGAGCGCGGTGTCCAGCGGTGCGTCGACATCCTGCGCACCGAGATGGTCCGCACGATGCAGCTGCTCGGCGTCCGGACCCTCAAGGACCTGACGCCGAGCCACGCGACACTGCGGTGACCAAGTAAGGCTGAAACGTTTAAACCTGTGCCTGGCCACCGTCGACGAAGAACTCGACGCCGTTGACGAAACTCGCCTCGTCGGTGGCCAGGAACAGGGCGGCGGCCGCGATCTCCGCCGGGTCGCCGAGCCGGCCCAGCGGGACCGCGCTCGCCATCTGCTCCACCATCGCCTGCTGCGCGCCGGGCTCGGCCAGGCCGAGCAGGCCCGGGGTGAGCGTCGGCCCGGGGCTCAGGACGTTGACGCGCACCCCGCGTCCCTGCAGGTCCAGCGCCCACGTACGGGCGAAGTTGCGCACGGCGGCCTTCGTCGCCGCGTAGACGCTCATGCCCGGCGCCACGCGCGTCGACGTCGTCGAGCCGGTGAGGATGATCGACGCCTTGTCGTTGAGCAGCGGCAGTGCCTTCTGCACGGTGAACAGCACGCCCTTGACGTTCGTGCCGAACGTGCCGTCGAACTGCTCCTCGGTGATCTCGCCCAGCGGGGCTGTGACGCCACCGCCGGAGTTGGCCACGACGACGTCCAAGCCCTGCCCGCGCTCGGCCACCGCGCGGTAGACCTCGTCCAGGTCGGCGAGGTTGGAGGAATCGGCGCGGATCGCCCGCACCGATCCGCCGATCTCGGCGACGGCGTCGTCGAGGACCTCCTTGCGCCGTCCGGTGACGAAGACGTGCGCGCCTTCGGCCGCGAACCGCTTCGCGATCCCCAGGCCGATGCCGGTTCCGGCGCCGGTCACGAGCGCCGTCTTGTTCTCCAGCTTCATGCTGCCCTCCCGAGTTCTTGACTGTCTCGTCCAGAACGTACGCCGTTCTGGACGAAGTAGTCAAGAATGCCTATCCTGAAGCCATGGCGAGACCGCGAAGCTTCGACGAAGGCGCGGTCCTGCGCACGGCGCGGGACCGGTTCTGGTCGACCGGCTACGCGGGCACGAAGATCGACGACATCGCCGCCGCGACCGGCCTCGGCAAGGGCAGCCTCTACGGCGCCTTCGGCGACAAGCACGCCCTCTTCGTGCGCGTCTTCGACGACCACTGCGCCACCGCCGTCGAAGGCGCGCGACGCAAGCTCGAGGGTCCCGACAGCGAGGCCTACCAGCGGCTGCGCGACTACGTCCTGGCCGACGCCGAAGCCGTCGCCGCGGACGACATCCACCGGGGCTGCCTCATCGCGAAGGCCGCCGCCGAGTGCGCCGAGCACGACCCGGAGATCGCGGCCCGCGCCCGCCAGGCGTTCCGCGAGCTGAACGGCCTGCTGACGGCCTGCGTCGCGGGAGCCCAGCGCGCGGGCGACCTCGCCGAAGGCCACGACCCGGCCCGGCTGGCCGGCCTCCTGCTGGCGACCATGCGCGGCATCGAAGCCCTGGGCAAGGGCGGCTGCGACCAGGCCGACCTGCGCGGCATCGCGGAAACCGCGCTCACCGTACTGCCGGTCAGCCGCTGACCGATTGGGCCAACCGGTCTCAAGTTCTTGACGGACCGACCGGTTTGTGACGAAGATCTCGGGCACCCGCCGAAAGGCCGTTTTCGCATCGTGGAAAACGGAGGTCGCCCGTGTTCGTACAGGCTGTGTACACGCAAGACGTGACTCCCCTCGGTTCGCTGGGCCTGTCGGCGCTCGTCGCCGTGCTGCCGCTCGCCACCGTCCTCGTGCTCCTCGGCGTCGTCCGGATGCGGGCGCACCACGCCGCCCTCATCGGGCTGCTCGTCGCGCTCGTCGTCGGGATCGCCGCCTACGGCATGCCGGTCGTCCAGGCCGTCTCCGGCGCGTTGTCGGGCGCCGCGTTCGGGCTGTGGCCGATCATGTGGATCGTCGTCAACGCGCTGTGGATCTACCGGCTCACCGTGCGGACCGGGCACTTCGACGTCCTGCGCCGCTCGTTCGGCCGGGTCTCCGACGACCCGCGCATCCAGGCGCTGATCATCGCCTTCTGCTTCGGCGCGCTCATGGAAGCCCTCGCCGGCTTCGGGGCACCGGTCGCGATCAGCGCCGTCATGCTCGTCGCCGTCGGCTTCCACCCGGTGAAGGCCGCCGTCGTCGCGCTGGTCGCGAACACCGCGCCGGTCGCGTTCGGCGCGATGGGCACGCCCGTCGTCACCCTCGCCCAGGTCACCGGGCTGCCGCTGCAGGACGTCTCGTCGATCGTCGGCCGCCAGACGCCGCTGCTCGCACTGGTCGTCCCGCTGCTGCTGGTGATCATCGTCGACGGCAAGCGCGGCCTGAAGGACACCTGGCTGCCCGCGCTGGTCTGCGGCGTCGCGTTCGGGCTCGTCCAGTTCCTCGCGTCCAACTTCGTGGCACCGCAGCTGGCCGACATCGGGGCCGCGCTCGCCGGGGCCGCCGCGCTGGTCGCGCTCCCCCAGACCCGCCGCCCGGTGCCCGAAGCCGTCCGGATCAGCATCGGCACCGGCGGGACGGCGACCGAGGAAGCCCCGCCGGAGGACTCGCGCAACGACGTCGTCAAGGCGTACCTGCCCTACGCGCTGATCATCGTGATCTTCTCCCTCGCCGTGCTGCCGCCGATCAAGAAGCTGCTGGACAAGGCGACCTGGAAGTTCCACTGGCCGGGGCTGAACGTGGCCGGGCCGAACGGGAAACCGGTGTCCGGCAACACGTTCTCGCTGCCGTTCCTCAACACCGGCGGCACGCTCGTGCTGCTGGCCGGGATCATCACGGCCGCGATTCTGGCCGTGTCGGCGAGCGGCACGGTGCAGGAGTGGCTGGCGACGGTGAAGGAGCTGCGGTTCGCGATCCTCACCGTGACCGGCGTGCTCGCGCTCGCCTACGTGATGAACCTGTCCGGTCAGACGACGACGATCGGCACGTTCATCGCGGCCGCCGGCGCCGGGTTGGCGTTCCTGTCGCCGGTGCTGGGCTGGTTCGGCGTCGCCGTCTCGGGCTCGGACACCTCGGCGAACGCCCTCTTCGGCGCGCTGCAGGTGACGGCGGCGAACAAGACCGGCCTGGCCGCGGACCTGCTGGCCGCGGCCAACAGCTCCGGCGGCGTCCTCGGCAAGATGGTCTCCCCGCAGAACCTCACCATCGCCTGCGTGGCCGCGAACCTGCCGGGTGAGGAGGGCAAGCTTCTGCGGAAGGTGCTGCCGTGGAGCGTGGGGCTGCTGCTGGTGATGTGCCTGATCGTGCTCGGGCAGAGCACGCCGGTGCTCAGCTGGATGCTGCCATGACCTGGTGGTTCGCGACGCTGCGCGCGGAGCGGTTCCAGCTCCACCAGCCGTGCACTACGAGCCCGGCGAAGACGATGTAGATCGCGGCCGAGAAGTACAGGCCGGAGGAGATCTGCAGCGGCACGCCGATCGCGTCGACGACCAGCCAGACCAGCCAGAACTCGACCAGTCCGGCGCCCTGCGCCCCGAAGGCGACGAGGGTGCCGACGAAGATGGCGGCGTCCGGCCAGGGCGCCCAGGAGGCGTTCAGCGCGTCGAGGACCAGGGCCATCACGGTGGTGCCGGCGACGAAGGCGCCCAGCATGGCCAGCCGTTCGGCGAGCCGGCCCTGCCGGACGACGACGCCGAAGACCGGGTCCTGCCGGCGGGTCCAGGCCCACCAGCCGTAGACGGAGATGGCGAGGATGGCGACCTGGCGGGCGGCGAGCCCGCCGAGGTGGGCCGAGGCGTAGACGGCGAAGAGCAGCACGGTCGCCCCGACCTGCACGGGCCACGTCCACAAGGTGCGACGCTGCGCGAGGAACACGACCGCCAGCGCGAACACCTGCCCGGCGAGCTCCGCGATCGAGATCCACTGACCGAGCACCGTGATTCCGTGGTGCAGCAGGAAATCCACCTGACGCCCCTTTCGTCCTACCGCGTCAAACATGCTCCGGACGGGGTGAATTCCCTAGGGACTGTGAGCCGGGGAACATCCCACTTCGTGGACGTCGCCGAGGCGCAGCGTCCCGCCGCGGACCACGCGGGTCTGGACGCCGAAGGTCAGGTCGTTGGCGTCGGAGATCGTCTTCAGCAGCCCGGGCGCAGCCGGCAGCCCATCGGCCGGCAACCCGACCATCACGCAACGCACGGCCTTGCGGAGGACCTCCAGCTCGACCTCGCCGAGCCGGATCCGCTGCCCCACCCAGGCGTCTTCGACCAGCTCCGGGGCCGGACCGGTGTCGAGCAGGACGTTGGCGCGGAACCGCCGCTCGTCGAGCGCGACGCCGGGCGCGCGCTCGGCCAGCCAGGCGAGCGACGACGTCGTGACCAGGTGCAGCGGCGCTTCGTCGTGGTGCGGGACGTCGGCTTCCTTCGCCATCTCGACCCCCGGGAGACCCAGCGCGGCGGCGATTTCCCCGCTCGCGGTGCCACCACGGACCTCGCGGCCGTCCGGCAGGGTCACCACCGGGACGTCGCCGTCGTAGCGCGCGGCGAACGCGTGCAGGCCCGGCATCCGGCGGAACCGGCGGGAGTTCTTGCCGCTGCCGAACTTGCCATCGGCGTCGTGGATCGCGTAGAGGCGGTCACCGTCGAGACCGCGCTCGCCAACGGCCACCTCGGTCAGCCGCTCGCCCGCCATCGACTTCACCGGATAGCGCCACAGCGCCGCCACGACCCCCATCGGCCCAGCGTAACGGCCGGCCGGAACGTCTTGAATGAGTCATTCGGGTCTTCAGAGGTCCTGAATGAGTCATTCAAGACCTTTCGGCCGGCGGGGGTTGGGGGCAGAGATGGGGCAAGGGGCAGGCCCGGCGGCGGCCCGCCCGGAGCGGGCAGCAGCTGCGAGCCCGGCGGGGCAAGGGCGCGGCGAGCCCGGCGGCGGCCTGCCCGGAGTGTGCAGCTGCTGCGAGGCAAGGGCGCGGCGGGCCCGGCGAGGGTCGGCCGGGGTGGGCAACGGCTGCGATCCCAGCGGGGCAAGGGCACGGCGAGCCCGGCGGCGACCGGCCCGGAGCGAGCAACGGCCGCAGGCCCAGCAAGGCAAAGGCACGGCGAGCCCGGCGGGGGCGCGGAAGGGCCCGGCGGCTTCCTCGTCCGCCGGGCCCTTCCGCGCTCGCGTCCCGGCTCAGATCTGGGGGCGCGGGGTGCCCGCCGGCGGGGTCGGGGTGTTGTCCGCCCCCACCGGTGTCCGGGGCCGCTCGGCGGTGCCCATCTCGCCCGTGCGCTGCTTCGGCGTCTCCAGCTGGTGCTCCATGTTCGCCATCCAGCCGCGCCAGCGGTCCTGGGCCGGCTTGATCAGGCCGCCGCCGAAGCCGACCACGATCACGCCGCCGATCGTCGCGAGGACCGCGATCAGCACCGGGCCGGTGATCGCCGTCGCGATGTTCACCTGGCCGAGCGCCGCGATGATGCCGAACGCCATGATCAGCCAGTAGGCGGCCATCGACAGCGGCCGCGCCGCGCCCCGGCCGGACAACGCCGACGCGACGACGTCACGCACGACCTTCGCGATGGCTGCGGCGATCACGACGAGCACCAGCGCGACCACGATCCGCGGCAGGAACGCGATGATGTCGTTCAGCAGCTGGCTCACCGGGTTGGTCGGCCCGAACACCCCGAACGCCAGCTGCAGCGCGATCAGCAGGATGAAGTAGTAGACCAATTTGACGAGGATCCCCGTCGCGTCGATCTTCTGCTGCCCGATCTTCCCGCTCAGCCCCGTCCGCTCGACGAGTTTCCCGAAACCGGCTTTCCCGAGCACGAGGGCCAGCCCTTTCGAGACGGCTTTCGCGATCAACCAGCCGATCAGCAGGATGATCAAAAACCCCACGAGTTTCGGGACGAACGTGGCCACCATGTTCCACGCCTGCCCGAGCCCGTCCTTCAGTTGCTCGCCCATACCGACTCCCTCCACGGATTTTGAACCGGATCGTCGATCAAGTACCCAGGGGCGGCAACTCGTGCGCCCCACGATCGAGTGAGACGACTGGCGCGCGAAGATCACCCGTGGCCATACTGGTTTCACCGGTGGGGACCGGGGAGACGAGGCCGTCCGGCGCAGCGAAAACCGCGAGCGCCGGGCGGCCTCGAGCATTGTCCGGGAAATGAGACCGGCCCCCGGACAGCCGAAGCGTCCGAGGGCCGGTTGAACGAACGTCAGGCGGCGCGCAGCGCGTCGCGCAGTTTCACCTTCGCGCCGGTGCGCATGACCGCATTCCGGTAGATCCGCGCGGCCAGCCAGATCAATCCCGGAATCATCAGCACCACCAGCCCCACCGACACCACCGCTTCCCACACCGGCACCCCGCCCATCGCCAGGCGCATCGGCATCAGCGTCGGCGAAAACACCGGGATCACCGAAAGCACTTCGACGAACGTGTTGCCCGGATCCGACGGCAGCACGGAAATGCCGATCACGTACCCGGCGATCACGAACATCAACGCGGGCATCGTCGCGCCGCCGACGTCCTCCTGGCGGGAAACCAGCGCCCCGAGCGCGGCGAACACGATCGAGTACATGAAGAACCCGAGCAGGTACCACACGACCAGCCAGACGATCGTGCCCACGGCCGCCGAGACGGAGATCGTGAGCGTGCCGGTCGCCAGGCCGGTGACGACGCCGCCGATCCCGATCACGAGCATCTGGATCAGCCCGACCACGCCGATGCCGAGCACCTTCCCGGCCATCAGCTGCCACGGCTTGATCGTCGAGAGCAGCAGCTCGACCACCCGGGACGTCTTCTCCTCGACGACGCCCTGCGCGACGCTCTGGCCGTTGATCATCAGCGACAGGTAGATCAGGATGCCGGCGACGATCCCCAGCACCAGCTGCTGGCCGTTGTAGTCGTAGGGCTCCTCCAGCGGCGGGTCCTCGACGAACTTCGCGCTCGCGACGGCGCTTTCGAACTGCGCCGGGTTCCCGCCCAGCGCGGTGATCTGCTGGTCGAGCGCCGCCTGGCGGGCCACCAGCTGCAGGACGTTCGCGAGCTTGCCGTCGAGGTCCTTCTTCACCTGGACGTGCACGCTCTTGCCGTCGCCGGTGAGCAGCGCGTCGAGCGAGCCGTCGGCCAGCTGAGCGCGCCCGGCGGCTTCGTCGGCGACCTGCGTGGTTTCGATGTTTTCGTCGACGGCCTGCCCGGACGCCTTCAGCGGTGCCGAGAACCCGGCCGTGGCCGCGGTGAAGCCGACCTTCGCGTCGGCACCGCCGCCGCCGGAGATCAGCTTGATCAGCACGATGCCGACGACGATCAGCAGCAGCATGACGACGGTGGCGACGCGGAAGGCCTTCGACTGCACCCGCGTGCTGATCTCGCGGGAGGCGACCAGCCCCACCGCCGCCGCCGGGCTCATCCGGACGTCCGTGACCGGGGTGCTCATGCCGGGACCTCCTCGGTCGTCACGACGGACCGGAACAGTTCGGTCAGCGAAGGTTGTTCGCGCGCGAATTCACGCACCGGCCCGGTGGCCAGCGCGGCCTTGAGCACAGCCTGGTCGTCGGCGCCCTCGCCCAGCTCGAGCTCGGTCACCGGGCCCGTCCGGCCCAGCACCTTCACCCCGGCCAAGCCGTCGGCCCAGCCTTCGCCGGCCTCGGGCGCTTCGACGCGCAGCCGCACGGCTCCCCCGGCCCGCAGCTCGTCGACCGTCCCCTTCGCCACCATCTGTCCACTCCGGACGATCCCGACCCGGTCGCACAGCCGCTCGACCAGATCGAGCTGGTGGCTCGAGAACACGACCGGCACGCCCTCGGCGGCCTTCTCCTTGAGCACCTGGCTCATCACGTCGACCGCGACCGGGTCGAGGCCGGAGAACGGCTCGTCGAGCACCAGGATCCGCGGCTCATGCACCAGCGCCGCGGCCAGCTGGACGCGCTGCTGGTTGCCGAGCGAGAGCTTCTGCACCTCGTCGTCGCGGCGGCCGGCGACGCCGAGCCGTTCCGTCCACTTCTCCACCGACTTCCGCGCGTCGGCGGCGGGCATGCCGTGCAGCCGCGCGAGGTACGTCAGCTGCTCGGCGACCTTCATCCGCGGGTAAAGCCCGCGTTCTTCGGGCATGTACCCGATGTGGCGGCGCGTTTCGTGCGTCACCGGCTCGCCTTCGTAGCGGACTTCGCCGCCGTCGGCGGAAAGCACGCCGAGCGCGATGCGCATGGTCGTGGTCTTCCCGGCGCCGTTGCTCCCGACGAACCCGAAAAGCTCGCCGGGCCGGACGTCGAACGTCATTTCCCGCAAAGCGACCACGTCGCCGTAGCGTTTGGAGACCTTGTCGATCTCTAAACCGGTCATTCCGGTTCCCCCGTTCATCCTGAATTCCCCCGCCCGCGATCCTAGGCAGTGCGTACACGCCCCGCCTACCGGCAGACGTTGCCACGAACGGCTGCGAAAGTTGCGGAACACGTAGGATCGCGTCCGCCATGGATGGAACCACCTCCCCGCGCCGGGTGCCGAAGCACCACGGGCTCTCCGCGAAGACGCTTCGGCGGCTGGAACACGCGTCCGGCAGCCTGGCGAGCGCGAGCATCGCGGTGATGGAGCGGCGCCTCACGTGGTTCGCCCGGCTGCCCGCCGACCAGCGCGCGAGCGTGCTGCTGATCACCCAGGCGGGCGCCGCGGGCTTCGTCGACTGGCTGCGGGACTCCAAAGAGGCCCTGAAGCTGACGACCGAGGCGTTCCGCGACGCGCCGGCCGAGCTGTCCCGCTGGGTCAGCCTGCGCCAGGCCGTCGGCATGGTGCGCCTGGCCATCGAGGTCTTCGAGGAGCAGCTGCCCGAGTTCGCCGCGAACGAAGCCGAACGCGCGGCGCTGATCGAGGGAATCCTGCGCTACGGCCGGGAAATCGCGTTCGCGGCGGCGAACTCGTACGCGGCGGCGGCCGAGGCGCGCGGCGCGTGGGACGCCCGTCTGGAGGCCCTGGTCGTCGACGGGATCGTCCGTGGCGACGCCGAGGAGTCCGTGCTGTCGCGCGCGACAGCGCTGGGCTGGGACCCGTCGGCCAACGCGACGGTGCTGGTCGGCAACCCGCCGTCGGAGGACCCGCCGACCGTGGTGTTCGAGGTCCGCAGCCGCGCGGCCCGCGTCGGGCGCCCGGTGCTGCTGTCGGTCCAGGGCTCCCGGCTGGTGGTCGTGGTCGGCGGCCCGACCGACGGCGGGGTCAAGGAACGCGAGATCCTCGCCCGGATGTCGGTGGCGTTCGCCGAGGGTCCCGTGGTGGCCGGCCCGACGGTGCCGACGCTGGCCGAGGCGCACCACAGCTCGACCGAGGCGTTGTCGGGGCTGCGCGCGGTCGTCGGCTGGCCGGGCGCGCCCCGGCCGGTCCGCTCGGCGGACCTGCTGCCGGAGCGCGCGCTGTCCGGCGACGCGGAGGCGGAGCGCCTGCTGGTGGACACGATCGCGCGGCCGCTGGAGGAGGCGGGCCCGACCCTGCAGCGCACGGTCGAGGCGTACCTGGAGAGCGGCGGCGTGCTGGAGACGTGCGCGAAGACGCTGTTCGTCCACCCGAACACCGTCCGGTACCGGCTGCGGAAGGCGGCGGACCTGACGGGCTGCCAGCCGACCGACCCCCGGGACGCGCTGGTGCTGCGGATCGCCCTCACCGTCGGCCGGCTGGCGCGGTCCCGCGGCCTCTGGTGACCCGCCGCGTGTCGAGAACGCGGCCCCGGCTCCGTCCCCGGCGCGAATGCGGCCACGAGGGCCGCGCGGAACGGGGAGTGAACCCATGGCGATCCAGCGGATGGACAACGTCGGCATCGTGGTCGACGACCTGGCGGCCGTCGTCGCCTTCTTCACCGGGCTCGGTCTTGAGCTCGAGGGCGAGGCCGAGGTCGGCGGCCCGGAGGTGGACAGCCTCGTCGCGCTCGACGGCGTCCGGTGCGACCTCGCCGTGGTGCGCACCCCGGACGGCCACGGCCGGCTCGAGCTGATGAAGTTCCACAGCCCGGCCGGCCCCGCCGCCGGGCCGGCCGAGCCGGTCAACGCCTTCGGGATGCGCCGCATCATGTTCGCCGTCGACGGCCTGGACGACGTCGTCGCCCGGCTGCGCCCGCTCGGCGCGGAGCTCCTGGGCGAACTCGTCGAGTACGGGGACAGCCACCGGCTCGCCTACGTCCGCGGCCCCGAGGGCCTCGTCGTCGCGCTCGCCGAGAAGCTGGGCTGAACACCCTTCCCGAGACGGGCGTCACGTGATGGACTTAACAGCGAAAGGTGATTGAACCCGACAAGGCATCCGGGTTACGCGCGAGCTTCTCCGGCGCGTCTTTGGAGGTTTCCGACAAAGACGCCGGGCAGACACTGTCACCGTCGGCATCCCGGGAAACCCCCTCTCCCGTGTTGTCTTGAAGGGTGACAGCAGCAGTCCTCGCTCCCGGTCAGGGGTCCCAGGCCCCCGGTATGTTCACGCCCTGGCTCGACCTCGACGGCGCGCGCGAGCGCGTCGCCCGGTGGTCCGAGCGCGCGGGCCTCGACCTGCTCCGCCTCGGCACCGAGGCGGACGCCGAGGAGATCCAGGACACCGCCGTCGCGCAGCCGCTGATCGTCGCGCTGTCGCTGCTCACCTTCGAACACCTCCAGGCCACCGCGCCGGTCCCCGCGGACGCGCCGGTCGCCGGGCACTCCGTCGGGGAGCTCGCCGCCGCCGCGATCGCCGGGGTGCTGAAGCCCGAAGACGCCGTCGCGCTGGCCGCCGTCCGCGGCGCGGAGATGGCGAAGGCGTGCGCGCTGGAGCCGACGTCGATGGCCGCGGTCATGCTCGGCGACCCCGAGCAGGTCGTCGCGTGGCTCGAAGGACAGGGTCTGACCGCGGCGAACCGCAACGGAGCGGGGCAGATCGTCGCCTCCGGTGCCGCCGACGCGATCGCGAAGATCGTCGCCGAGCCCCTCGAAGGCACGAAGATCCGCGCCCTCAAGGTCGCCGGCGCGTTCCACACGCAGTACATGGCGCCCGCCGAAGAGGCGTTGCGCGCCCACGCCGCCGAGCTCACCCCGGCCGACCCGACCCGCCCGCTGCTGTCGAACGCCGACGGCGCGGTCGTCACCAGCGGCGCCGAGTACCTGGACCGCCTGGTCGCGCAGGTCACCCGGTCGGTCCGCTGGGACCTGACGATGGACGGCCTGGTCTCGCTCGGCGTCACCCGCACCGTCGAACTCGCGCCCGCTGGCACGCTGACCGGCCTGGTCAAGCGGCAGCTCAAGGGCGTCGTGACCACTACCACCGCGCTGAAGACGCCGGCCGAGCTGGCCGCGCTGCGCCAGGAGGACGCCTCGTGACCGATCGACCCGCCCTGAGCCTCAACCCCGGCTCCCGCGGCAGCCGCGTGCTGGGCGTCGGCAGCTACCAGCCCGCGAAGATCGTCACCAACGACGACCTCTCGCAGATCATGGAAACCAACGACGAGTGGATCCGCACGCGCGTCGGGATCCACGAGCGCCGGTTCGCCGAGAAGGACGAGCTGCTCACCGACATGGCCGTCGCCGCCGGCACCGCCGCGCTGGCCGACGCCGGGGTCGAGCCGTCCGAAGTGGACACCCTGATCCTGCCGAACTGCACCATGCCGACGCTGATCCCGAACGCCGCCGCCCAGGTCGCGGCGCGGCTCGGCATCCCCGGCCCCGGTGCGTTCGACCTCAACGCCGCCTGCGCCGGGTTCTGCTACGGCCTCGGCGTCGCCTCCGACCTGGTCCGGGCCGGCTCGGCGAAGAAGGTCCTCGTGATCGGCGCCGAAAAACTCACCGATTCGGTGAACCCGACCGACCGCGCGAACGCGATCATCTTCGCCGACGGCGCGGGTGCCGCGGTCGTCGGCGCGTCCGACGAGCCGCAGATCGGCCCGGTCTCCTGGGGCAGCGCCGGCGACCTCGTCGACCTGATCGGCATGACCGAGGACAAGTTCATCTACCAGGAGGGCCAGTCGGTCTTCCGGTGGGCGACGACCCAGATCGCGCCGATCGCCATGCGCGCGCTGGAGGTGGCTGGGCTCAAGCCGTCCGATGTGGACGTCCTGATCCCGCACCAGGCGAACCTGCGCATCGTCGAGGCGATCGCGAAGAAGCTGCGGGCCAACGGCGCCCGCGAGGACATGGTCGTCGCCGACGACATCAAGTACTCCGGCAACACCTCGTCGGCGTCCATCCCCCTCGCGCTGGACCACATGCGCAAGGCCGGGACGGCGAAGCCCGGCGACGTGGTGCTGGCGGTCGGGTTCGGCGCGGGCCTGTCCTACGCCGGGCAGGCGTTCGTCTGCCCCTGATCACCGTTACGCTCCCCGCGGGCATTCGCCCTCGGGCACCCAGACCCAAAGAAACACCGAGAAGGGAACTACCCCATGGCTGACAACGCTGAGATCCTCGCCGGCCTCGCCGAGATCGTCGAAGAGGTGGCCGGTGTGGCTCAGGACGACGTCACCGCCGAGAAGTCGTTCGTGGACGACCTGGACATCGACTCGCTGTCGATGGTCGAGATCGCCGTGCAGGCCGAGGACAAGTTCGGCGTCAAGATCCCGGACGACGAGCTCGCCAACCTCAAGACCGTGGGCGACGCCGTGAACTACGTGTCGGCCAACTCCAAGTAAGTCCTCTTCCCCTCCTTGAGGAGACTCCCATGAGCAACATCGACGTCGTGATCACCGGTCTCGGCGCCACCACACCGCTCGGTGGGGACGTGACGTCCACCTGGGACGGTCTGCTGGCCGGGCGGAGCGGGATCCGGGCGATCGAGGCCGACTGGGTCGAGGAGCTGCAGCTGCCGGTCAAGATCGGCGGTCAGCTGGCCGTCGATCCGTCGGAGGTCCTCCCGCGGGTGCAGGCCCGCCGGCTGGACCGCTGCGAGCAGGTCGCGCTGATCGCCGCCCGGCAGGCGTGGGCCGACGCCGGGTACGCCGAACCGACGGACGAGCACACCGACGTCGACCCCGACCGCCTCGGCGTGTCGATCGGCACCGGCGTCGGCGGCCCGGTCACCCTGCTCACCCAGAACGACCTGTTGCACCAGCAGGGTCTCCGCAAGGTGTCGCCGCTGACCGTGCCGATGCTGATGCCGAACGGCCCGGCCGCGCACGTGGGCATCGACCTGAAGGCGCGGGCCGGGGTGCACTCCCCGGCCTCGGCCTGCGCTTCGGGCGCCGAGGGCATCGCGAGCGGAGTGGAGATGATCCGCTCCGGCCGCGCCGACGTCGTGGTCGCCGGGGGTGCCGAAGCGTGCATCCACCCGATCACGCTGGCCGGGTTCGCCCAGGCCCGCACGGTGTCGACGCGCAACGACGACCCGGCGAGCGCGTCACGGCCGTTCGACGCGAGCCGCGACGGCTTCGTCCTCGGTGAGGGCGCCGGCGTGGTCATCCTGGAACGCGCCGACCAGGCGAAGGCCCGCGGGGCGCGCGTCTACGCGACGATCGCCGGGCACGGCATCACCTCCGACGCCTACCACATCACGGGCAACCACCCGGAGGGCATCGGCCAGATCGCGGCGATGCGCGCGGCCATGAAGATGGCCGGCGTGACCCCGGCGGACGTCGGGCACGTGAACGCCCACGCGACGTCCACTGTGGTCGGTGACATCGGCGAGGCGGCGGCGATCCGCAACGCGGTCGGGGAACACCCGGTCGTGACGGCGCCGAAGGGCGCGCTCGGCCACCTCGTCGGCGGCGCCGGCGCGGTCGAGGGGATCATCACGATCCTGTCGCTCTACCACGGCATCGTGCCGGCGACGATGAACCTGACCGACCTGGACCCGCGGGTCCAGCTGGACGTCGTGTCGGGTGAAGCGCGCAAGGTGGAGCTGACCGCGGCGATCAGCAACTCGTTCGGCTTCGGCGGGCACAACACCGCGCTGCTGTTCACCCCGGCGGCCTGAGTTCTCGCTACGGAAAAGGGGCCCGGCTCCGGCCGGGCCCCTTTTTTCGCAAACGGCACAGTCAGCATTTTTCGTGCTCGGGCCCCGGTCCGGGATCGATGGTGTCGATCTTCAGGCCGGTCCTCTCGCTGACCACCGGCAGGACGAGCCGCCACTTGATGCACTTCTCCGGGAAGTACTCCGGAGCGTCGGCTATCTCCTGCTCGCTGGTGAAGCCGACCAGGACCCGCAGCGACCCGCCGGCACCGCGCTCGATCCGGTAGACCAGGGCGTCGTAGTCCCTTGTGGACTTGACGCCGGCTTTCCACGCGCTGGACGACTGCGATGCGGCGCGTTTGCTGCTGACGGCCTCGAGCCACAGCGACCACTGCTTGGTGTTGATGGCGTCGAAGTACGTTTTGAGCAGCTCGCGCACGGCGCCGGCCTGCGGGTGGTTCTTGGCGTCGTCACTCATCTGGACAAAGCCCGCGGGGGACTGCGCGCCACTGCTGGCCGGCGGCGGCGTGGAAGTGGCAGCCGTGGATTCGTCGGCGGGCTGGTCGGGCCGGCGGTAGAGCTCGCGGGCGAGCAGTCCGGCACCGACGGTCACGGAGAGCACCACGACCACGACGGGCACCAGCCAGCGCTGGCGGGAGCTGGGGGCGGGGCTGGTCACGCCGACGAGCGTACCGGCCCCGGCTTGTGGCCGGGCGGGCCTGGTGCGGGCGGTCCCGGGATTGCTTTGCAGGCAGCCGGCCTCGATGCGGCCTGAACGCAAGGCGCACCCGGAATCCGCAGTGCGCGGCCGAGCTTGGTGCGGCCGGGATCCGCGACGCGCCCCGGCAGCGCCGGTCTCCATGCGCCTGGTTCCCCGGGAACGCCTGCGGGCGGCCCGCGCGCCGGCTTCCCTCCGAAACGCACGCGGGCGGCCCCGGCGCGCCCCGGCTCACCCGGAGTCGCGCGGGACCGCCCGTGCGAAACCTTCCGCCGTCAGCCGACCTGGTGCAGCCAGGTCACCGGGGCGCCGTCGCCGGCGTGGCGGTAGGGCTCGAGCGCCTCGTCCCAGCTCGCGGCGAGGAGTTCGTCGAGCTTGTGCGCGAGGGACTCACCCCCGCGGGTCATGGCGACGAGCGCGCGCAGCTGGTCTTCGCCCACCACGATGTCGCCGTTGGCGCTCGTCCGCCCGTGCCACAGGCCGAGGCCGGGCGCGAAGCAGAACCGTTCGCCGTCGACGCCCGCGCTGGGCTCTTCGGTGACCTCGAACCGAATCATCGGCCACGCCTTGAGGGCGGACGCCAGTTTGGCGCCGGTGCCCGCGGGCGCGCGCCAACCACATTCGGCGCGAAGCTGACCCGGACTGGCCGGCTGCGCCGTCCACTTCAGGTCAACGCGGGCACCCAGGGTGCCCGAAAGAGCCCACTCGACGTGCGGACACACCGCAGACGGCGACGAGTGGACGTACACCACACCTCGGGTGCTGCCACGGGTGCTCACTGCTACCTCCGCTTGTTGCTCGACGAGGGACGTCTTCCCCTACGCCCTGACTCGAGCTGCGGAACGGCTTCAGCGCGGCTCCCGAATGCCGCCTCCGATGCGTTGTAGCACATTCTGCACCCCAACCGTGCTGTTTGGCCACATGAACACCACAAGTCACCCGGGGCACCACTTTCGGAGGGCACCCGGCCACGTCGTCCCCGTGTCGCGCCGGGGATTCGGCCGGGCGCGCTAGCGTGATGACCCGGAACGACGAGCAGGGAGGGGTTTCGGTGCGACTGGTGCGCCTGCAGCGGCAGCAGTCCCGGGTCGCCGACGACGTCCGGGCGGCGCTGGCGTCCCTGGGCCGCGGCAGCACCGTGATCGGCGGGATCGCGCTGGTGGGCGTCGGCACGGTGACCGAGCGCCCGATCGAGGCGGTGGTCCTGCTCCCCCACGGGGTGATCATCGTGATCGGCGTGGACCTCCCGGACCCGGCCCTGAGGCTGGAGGCCCCGCTGGGCGCCGAGTGGAAGGCGGACGGCTGGCCCCTGGTCGCCGACGACGACGCGATCAACCCGGCGACCGAGGCACTGGACGTGTCCCAGGCGTGCGAGCAGCGGATCGCTGCACTGGTCCCGGGGACGGGCCCGGTGGGGACGATCGTCGCGGTAGGACCGTACGTGGAGACGGTCGACCAGCCGGCCACGGACCTGGCGGGACCGGTGAGGGTGCTGCACCCGACGCCGACGACGATGCTGGCGGCCACGGTCTCGTTGGCCACGGCCCACCGGCCGAGGTCGGTGGACCAGGTGCGGGCGCTGATCCGGGGGCTGGCGCCGGAGGCACCGGAGTTTTCGGACGAGGTGCTGCTGGGCGAGGGATTCAGCCGCTTCACGGACGATTCCCCACCGGAGTCCCTTTGGGACAGTGGCCCGTTGGTCCCGAGCCAGGTGGGGCCGGTCGGTTCCACAGGCGTGGCCGCGGCTGCCGGCTCGAGTTCAGCCACGCTTGCCGACTCGACTGCGGCGAACGGAGGCCAGGTCGGGCCCGATCCGGCCGGGCCGGCTTCCCTCCCGGCTCCGGCCAAAGCGGACACTGTCGAGCCGACTTCGCCAGCTGCCGCGGCGCCAACCTCACTCGCTGCGGGTGCGGCCAAGCCGAGTTCGCAGGTCGAAGAGCCGCCTGCCGCGGCACTCCTCGACCCGGCTTCGCACACCGCGGGTCCGACCGAGCCGACTTCACCCGCCGGCGATTCGCCTGCCGCGGGTTCGCCGGTTGCGGACCGGTCCGGTTGGCACACCAAGACTCCGGTTCCCGCAGAAGCCGAGCCGGCGCCATCGCCGGCCGAGGACTCAGCCGCCGACTCGCCGGCAGCCGATCTCGGCTCCGCTTCGCCGAGTTCCGGCGCGGTGGCCTCCCTTTTGTCCGCGGAAACCGAGCGCACCGAGGTGCTGCCGCCGCAAGCGGACTCCGAGCAGGCCGAAACGCGCCCGGCCCCGGCAGAGCCCGAGCAAGCCGAAACGCGGCCGGCCCCGGCAGACCCCGAACGCACCGAAGACTTCTCGCCTTCAGGCGCCTCCGAGCGCACCGAAACGCCGCCGCCTCCGGCAGCCTTCGAGCGTACTGAGAAGCTCCCGCTCCCGGCAGACCCTGAGCAGGCCGAAACGCGCCCGGCAGAGCCCAAGCGCGCCGAAAACTTCCCACCTTCAGCGGACTCCGACCGCACCGAAAAGCTCCCGTCCCCGGCAAGCCACGGGCGAGCCGAAACACGCCCGACCCCGGCAGACCCCACGCACACCGAAGACTTCTCGCCGTCAGGCGACCCCGAGCGCACCGAAACGCCCCTGCCCGACCCCGAGCGCACCGAAAAGCTCCCGGCCCCAGCTCTCCCGCTGTTCCCCGGCGCCACCGTCCCACCGCAACCAACCCGACCGGGTGATCTCCCCACCGACACCGAAAACCCAGCCGCCCGGCCACAACCCCCGGCGGACTCCCCCCGCCCCTTCCCGACCCCCCGCCCCACCCCGCGCGAAACCGCCCCCACCCCGAAAACCGTCCGCTGGATCCCCCTGGCCGCGATCGGCCTCCTCGTGGCTCTGGTCGTCGCCGCCGTCGCCGCCGCCACCTCCGGCGACGACACCGCATCCGCTCCGACGGCCGGCCCACCCACCGCGGCCACCCAACCCCCGCCGCAGACCACAACCCCCGTTGCGCAAAGCCTGCAGTTCTCCCTGCGCGCCGCCGACCACGACCAGCGGTGTGCCTCCCACGCCTTCGGGGATGCCCAAGCCAGCCTGCAGCAGACCAGCTGCTCCGGCGTCCGGCGCGCGTCCTACGCCGCCGATGTCGATGGGCGGGCGGCCGCCGTCACCATCGGGATCGTCGAGTTCCCCGATGCCGCCCAGGCCGCCGCCTTCAAGGCCGTTGCCGACACCCCCGGCGGCGGCGGCGTGCTCGACCTCGCCGCGGAGACCGGCAAGTGGGGCGCCACCCCCGCGCCCCGTTTCGAAAACGCCGCCTACGCCTCCAAGGCCGACGGCACGTCCGTGCGGATCGTGCAGGCCGTCTGGGCGCCGGGACCGTCCACTCCGGACGATCCCGGCCTCACCCGGGCGGTGCAGGCCGCCCTCGACCTGCCCGCCCAGTGACCCTCAGAGCCCGTACGCCTCCAGCAGCCGCAGCCACACCTCGCTGATCGTCGGGAACGACGGCACCGCGTGCCACAACCGCTCCAGCGGGACCTCCCCGACGATCGCGATCGTCGCCGAGTGCAGCAGCTCCGAGACGTCCTGACCCACGAACGTCACACCCAGCAGCACGTTCCGCTCGGTGTCGACGACGATCCGCGCCTTGCCCGTGTAGCCGTCCGCGTGCAGCGACGAGCCCGCCACCGCGATGTCGATGTCGACGACCCGGTCGGCCGACCCCGGCCGCGCGTCCGCCAGCCCGACCGCCGCGACCTCCGGGTCCGTGAACACGACCTGCGGCACCGCGTGGTGGTCGGCCGTCGCGGTGAACCTGCTCCACGGTTCCGCCGACGAGAACGTGCCCGCGGCCAGCGCCGCCACCGTGTCGCCCGCCGCGCGGGCGCCGTACTTGCCCTGGTGGGTCAGCGGGGCGCGGCCGGTGACGTCGCCCGCCGCGAACAGCCAGCCACCGTCCACAGCGGACGCCCGCCCGGTGTCGTCGACCTCCAGCGCGCGGCCCTCCTCGACGCCGAAGGCGTCCAGGCCCAACCCGGCCGTCGCGGGACGGCGGCCCGTCGCCAGCAGGAGCTCGTCGACGACGACCGTCTCGCCGTCCTTCAACGTCAGCTCGGTGCCGCCCTCGCCCGCCGCGACGCGCTCGATGCCCGACTCCGTGTGCACGTACACGCCGGCCTCGCGCAGCCCGTGCAGCACCAGGTCCCCGGCGAACGCGGCGTTCTTCGGCAACGGCCGCTCGCCGGTGATCACCAGGTGGACCTCCGAGCCGAGCGTGGCGAACGCCTGCGCCATCTCGACGCCGACCACGCCGCCGCCGAGCACGCCGAGGCGCCGCGGCACCGACTCCGCCGACGTCGCCTCCCGCGAACCCCACGGCCGGATCGTGTCGAGCCCCGGGATCGACGGCCTGCTCGGCACGCTGCCGGTGCACACGATCACCGCGTGCCGCGCGGTCAGCACGCGGTCGCCGTCGAGGGTGACCTCCCGCTCACCGGTGAGCACGCCGTGGCCGCGGATCGGCTCGATGCCGGCGCCGCGCGCCCACTCGACCTGCCCCGCGTCGTCGCCCTTGCCGGTAAACCAGTCACGGCGCGCGAACACCGCCGCGGGGTCGAGCTTGCCGCCGACCGGCACGCCGGGGATGCGCTTGGCCGCGGCCAGGAGGTTTCCCGGCCGCAGCAACGCCTTGCTCGGGATGCAGGCCCAGTAGGAGCACTCGCCGCCGAAGAGCTCGTGCTCGACGAGCGCGACCTTCAGGCCTCCTCGTGCCGCCCGTTCGGCGGCCACCTCCCCCACCGGGCCCGCGCCGATCACCACTACGTCAAAAGTCTGTCCGGACATGGCCTCAGCGCACACCACCACGCGGGTTCGCGCAAGCCAGCGGTTATCCTCGTGAGGAAGCTGCAAGAAGTCGGCGGCCCGGGTGTCGTCGGCCCCGGTGCGCGCGCGAACACACACGTTCGGAGCACGGGAGGTTTGTCGTGGCCAGGAACACGGCTGTGCGGGTGCTGGATGATCTGACCGGCGAGCCGGCGGCGGAGACCGTCGGGTTCGGGCTGGACGGCATCGACTACGACATCGACCTCTCCTTCGCCAACGCGGACGCGCTGCGCGAGCTGCTGCAGCGCTACGCCGACGCCGGGCGCCGCACTGGTGGCCGCAAGCGCCGGCCGCGGATCGTCCCGGGCGCGAAGCGGCCCCGGGCGAAAGCGGCGCCGAAGAAGGTGACCGCCAAGGCCGAGCCGAAGAAGACCACCAGGGCGAAGGCCGAGCCGGCGAAGACGACCCGCACGCGCAAGGCGGCGGAGCCGAAGAAGACCACCCGGGCGACGGCGCGAAAGGTGCCCGGCGTGACGTTCTCGGCCCCCGAGTGAGTCCACAGTAGACAAACCCCCGAGCGCCCCAATGTGGCCTTCGGTGCGTCTGACGCACCGAAGGCCACATTGGGTGCGTTGAATCAGCACTGCGGCGCGAAGCGCCTCCGTTGAGGGTGGTGGTGGGGGCATCGGTGGAGCAACCAAGGCCACATTGGGGCGCTGGGGTCAGGCCGCGCGCTGGGCGCCGTCCGCGTGCCACGACGGATACCGGTAGCGGGTGTGCAGCAGCGCGCGCTGCCGGGCCAGCTCGGCCGCCGACGGCGGGCGCGGCACCAGCGTCCCGAGGATCTGGGACGCCGCCGCCCGCACCGCCGCCTCGACCGCCGGGAACCCGGGCCGCAGCCCGTGCTCGGCCAGCGACGCCACCGGGCTGCGGTGGGAGTCGAGCGGCCGCGGGTCCGGCGGCGCGCTCGTCAGGTAGCGGCCGACCAGCGCCGCCGACGTCTCGACCAGCAGCGTCGAGTGGGCCAGCAGCCCGCCCTTGGTCCGGAACACGGCGAAGCCGCACAGCTTCGCGTCCTCGACGAACAGGCCGCGGTCACCGATCCGCGGCACCAGCCCCAGCTGGTCGACGGCGGCGCTCATCACCTTGCCGAGCGTCTCCAGCGGCCGGTCGGTCGGGCCCGGCAGGACGAGCGTGACGTTCAGGTTGCCCGGGTCGTGGAACACCGTGCCGCCGCCGCTGGCCCGCCGCAGCACCGGGACGCCGTCGCGCTCGCACTCCGCGACCCGCACTTCGCGCGCGATCCGCTGGCCGCGCCCCACCACTACGCAAACCGGGTTGCGCCAGAGCCACACCACCGGTGACTCGGGCGCAACCCGGATGAGCGCTTCGTCGAACGCGAGGTTCTCGACGGGGTCGGTGAACGCGGCACGCACATCCGACCCGGTCGTCATAACGCCTTGAGTTCCTCCACGATCTCGCCCACCGACGACTTGGCGTCCCCGAAGAGCATGCTGGTCTTCGGATCGTAGAACAGGTCGTTGTCGATGCCCGCGAAGCCCGAGGCCATCCCGCGTTTCAAGACGATCACGGACCGGCTTTCGTTGACCTTGAGGATCGGCATCCCGTAGATCGGCGAGCTCGGGTCGGTCTGCGCCGCCGGGTTCGTGACGTCGTTCGCGCCGATCACCAGCGCGACGTCGGTCTGGGCGAACTCGGAGTTGATCTCGTCCATCTCCTTGAGCTGCTCGTACGGCACGTCGGCCTCGGCGAGCAGCACGTTCATGTGCCCGGGCATCCGGCCGGCGACCGGGTGGATCGCGTACGCGACCGTGATGCCCTTCTTCTCCAGCAGCTTCGCCATCTCGCGGACGGTGTGCTGCGCCTGCGCCACGGCCATGCCGTACCCGGGCACCACCACGACCTTGCTGGCGTACGCCATCTGGATCGCGGTGTCGGCCGCGCTGGTCGACCGCACCGGGCGCGCTTCCTTCGTCCCGCCGCCGGCCGCGACCGCCGGACCGCCGCCGAAACCGCCCGCGACGATCGCCGGGATGGACCGGTTCATCGCCTTGGCCATCAGGTTCGTCAGGATCGAACCGGACGCGCCGACGATCATGCCGGCCACGATCAGCGCCGTGTTGTCCAGCGCCAGGCCCATCGCCGCCGCCGACAGGCCGGTGAACGCGTTGAGCAGCGAGATGACCACCGGCATGTCCGCGCCGCCGATCGGCAGCACGACGGTGAGGCCGAGGACACCCGCCGCGACGAGCAGCCCGATGATCAGCAGCTCGTTGCTGCCACCGGCGATGATGACCACCGCGCACGCGAGCGCGACCAGCAGGAGCAGCGCGTTGACCGGCTGCTGCAGCTTGCCCATGGTGATCGGGCGGCCGCTGATCAGCTCCTGGAGCTTGCCGAACGCCACGTTCGAGCCCCAGAAGGAGATCGAGCCGATGATCGCGGCGAACAGCGACGCGATCGCGATGTACGCCGGTTCGTGTGCGTAGCCGTCGGTGGAGTTGAACTCGACCCACGCAATGAGCGCGACCGCGCCGCCGCCGACGCCGTTGAACAGGGCCACCATCTGCGGCATCGCGGTCATCTTGACCTTGCGCGCCGACGGGACGCCGACCACCGCGCCGATCGCGACGCCGAGGACGATGAGCAGCCAGTTGCCCATGCCCGGGGTGAGCAGGGTGGCGATCACCGCGACGCCCATGCCGACCGCGGCGATCCAGTTGCCGCGGACCGCGGTGCGCGGGCCGGTCAGGCCCATCAGGCCGTAGATGAAGAGGGCGAACGCGATGATGTAGAGGATCGCGACGAAGTCGGTCACTTCTGCTCCTCCTCATCGGCGGGAGCGGGCTTCTTGCCCTTGAACATCGACAGCATCCGGTCGGTGACCAGGAACCCGCCGACGACGTTGATCGTGCCGAAGGCGATCGCGATCACCAGCAGGATCTTGTTGAAGACGCCGTCGACGCCGAGGCCGAGCACGACCAGCCCGCCGAGCAGCACGATGCCGTGGATGGCGTTGGTGCCGGACATCAGCGGGGTGTGCAGGGTGTTGGGCACCTTCGAGATGACGGCGAAGCCGACGAACCCGGCGAGCACGAGCACCGCGAGGTTCTGCACGAGTGGGCTCACGCGGCACTCCCTTCGCGCCCGGCCACGCAGGCACCGGCGACGATCTCGTCTTCGAAGTTCAGCTCCAGCGCGCCTTCCTTCGTCACGAGCAGCTCCAGCAGCTCGGTGACGTTGCGCGCGTACAGCTCGCTCGCGTGCGAAGGCATTTCGGCGGGCAGGTTGAGCGGGGACGAAATGGTGACGTCGTGCTCCACGACGTCCTCGCCCGGCTTGGTCAGCTCGCAGTTGCCGCCGGTCTCGCCGGCCAGGTCGACCACGACCGACCCGGCGGGCATGCCCTTGACGGCGTCCGCGGTGACCAGCGTCGGCGCCTTGCGGCCCGGCACCAGCGCGGTGGTGATCACGACGTCGAACTTCGTGATCGCCTCGGTGAGCCGCCGCTGCTGCTCCTCGCGCTCTTCCGGCGTCAGCTCGCGGGCGTACCCGCCTTCGCCGACCGCCTCGATGCCGAGGTCCAGGAACTGCGCCCCGAGCGACTTGACCTGCTCGGCGACCTCGGGCCGCACGTCGTAGCCGGTGGTCTGCGCGCCGAGCCGTTTCGCCGTGGCGAGCGCCTGCAGGCCGGCGACGCCGGCGCCGAGCACCAGCACCTTGGCCGGCGGGACGGTGCCCGCCGCGGTGGTGAGCATCGGGAAGAAGCGCGGGAGCTTCTGCGCCGCGAGCAGCACGGCGCGGTAGCCGCCGATGCTGGCCTGCGACGACAGCGCGTCCATCGCCTGCGCCCGGGAGATCCGCGGGACCGCCTCCATGGCGAACGCGCGCAAGCCCGCTTCTTCGAGTTTCCCGAGCCCCTCCGGGTTGCCGCGCGGGTCGAGGAAGCCGATGAGCACGGATCCCCGGCTCAGCTTGGCGACCTCGTCCGGGCTCGGTGGGTTGACCTTCACGACGACCGACGCACCCCAGGCGTCGCCGAGTTCGGCGCCCGCTCGGGTGTACGCGTCGTCACTCAGGTGCGCACCGGACCCGGCACCCGGTTCGACCAGGACGCGCAGCCCGCGCTGCGCGAGTCTCCCGACCAGTTTGGGCACCATGGCCACCCGGCGCTCCCCGGGGCGTGACTCGGCCACCACACCCACGGTGAGCTGCTGATGCTGTTCGCTGTCCGCCACACGACCTCCTCATCGGCGAGGCACGATCCGAGGGTTGTACCACGCCGGACCGACAGTCCCCAGTGACCTGGGTCGCAAGTCCGGGGGTTGTGCCGGGAAATACGGGTGTCGTGCGGAATTCGTTCAGGCGGATTTCCAGTGCGGGATCCCGAGCAGGATCAACCGCAGCCGTTTTTCCGCCGTTCCGGTGATTTTCGCGTCCTCACCTGGGCGGGCTTCCAGCAGTTCGACGGTCGTCGTGATCATCGCGGAAACGATCAAGTCGGCCAGCATGTGCAGGTCTTCGGTGCTCCACGCGCGCAGCGGCGCGAACCGCGCGAGGTCGATCGCGAGGTCGCCGGAGAACATCCGCAGTTCCACGGCGATGGAGCGGGCGAGCGGGCCGCCGCCGTAGCGCTCGCGGGTCAGGAACCGGAAATGGTCCTCGTGCGCGCGGACGAATTGGTGCACCGTCGCGACCGAGGCGCTGATCATCCCCTGGTAGGTGTCCGGGTCGGTGCGCGCCGAGCGCATCATGCCGCGCAGCGTGCGCGTCGCTTCTTCGACGAGCGCGACGCCGAGCTCCTCCATCGTGGCGAAGTGCCGGTAGAAGGCCGTCGGGACGATGCCGGCACCCTTCGCGACCTCGCGCAGGGAGAGCGTGGCGAACGGGCGGTCGGCCAGCAGGTCGAGGGCGGTGTCCAGCAACGCCTGGCGCGTGCGCTGCTTGCGCTCCTGACGGCTGACCGGTTCCTCCGACACGAGGTCCAGCGTACGGATGTCCACCGCGTTGCTCACGTCACATCCTCCACGCTCTTCGTTGACAGGCAGTCCACTCCTGCAGTGCACTGTTGAGTGCACAGTCGTTCACTGTAATCGAGGAGGTCTCCGATGACGGCGCTCATCCCCCGGCGGGTGCGCAGCCTCGCCTCGCTGGCCGAGGCGCTGCTGACGCCGCACGGGATGGACCGCTACCTGGAGCTCGTCGACCCGATGCTGGTCCGCCGCGAGATCCGCGGGCTGGTCACGGCGGTGCGGAAGCAGACGCCGGACACCGTCACCCTCACCGTCAAGCCCAGCCGCGCGTGGCCCGGCTTCACCGCCGGGCAGTACGTCCGCCTGCAGGTGGAGATCGACGGCGTCCGGCGCACGCGCTGCTATTCGCCGTGCGGTTCGCAGTACGACGGCGAACTGGAGTTCACGGTCAAGGAGCAGGGCCTGGTCTCCGGCCACCTCAACCGCGCGCTCGGCGCCGGCTCGGTGGTCAACCTGTCCACTCCGGACGGTGGGTTCACGCTGCCCGCCGCCCGGCCGGACCGCGTGCTGCTGATCGCGGGCGGCAGCGGCATCACGCCAGTGCTCGCCATGGCCCGCACCCTGGTCGACGAAGGCCACACCGGCGAGATCGTGTTCGTGCAGTACTCGAACGGGCCGGCCGACGCGCTGTACCGCACCGAACTGGCCGAGCTCGCCGCGCGGCACCCCGGCCTGCGGGTCGTGCACGCCTACACGCACTCGAAGGGCGGCGACCTCAACGGCTTCTTCGCGCCGGAGCACCTCGCGCGCGTCGCGCCGTGGTACCGCGACGCGGAGGCGTTCGTCTGCGGCCCGAAGCCGCTGATGGACGCGGTCCGCGACGAGCTGGGTGAACGCGTGCACACCGAAGAGTTCACGCCGCCCGCGTTGACCTTCGACACGGCCGCCGCGGAAGGCCAGGTGCGCTTCAAGCGCAGCGGGCGCGAGTGCGCGAACTCGGGGAAGCCGTTGCTGGAGCAGGCCGAGGAGGCGGGCCTGTCCCCGGAGCACGGCTGCCGGATGGGCATCTGCTTCTCCTGCACGCAGCTCAAGACCGCCGGGCGCGTCCGCAACGCCCGCACCGGCGAGGTGTCCGGCGACGAAGACGAAGAAATCCAGCTCTGCATCTCCGTCCCCGTCGGGGACGTCGAGATCGACGCCTAGAGGAGATCGCCATGACCGGTCTGCAGGACCGCCTGACCCCGGCACAGGTCGAAGAGTTCGGCCGCGAGCTCGACGCGCTGCGCCGGCGGATCGTCGACGACCTGGGCCAGGAGGACGTCGACTACATCCACAACGTCATCAAGACCCAGCGCGGGCTGGAGGTGGCCGGGCGCGCGCTGCTGTTCGCCGGGTTCTTCCCGCCGGCGTGGCTCGCCGGCGTCGGCGCGCTGTCGGTGGCCAAGATCCTGGACAACATGGAGATCGGCCACAACGTCATGCACGGCCAGTACGACTGGACGCGCGACCCGGCGCTGAGCTCGCAGCGCTTCGAGTGGGACACGGTGGCGCCGGCCGAGAACTGGCGGCACTCGCACAACTACATCCACCACACGTACACGAACATCGTCGACAAGGACCGCGACGTCGGCTACGGCATCCTGCGGATGGACACCGCCCAGAAGTGGCACCCGTACTACCTGGGCAACCCGGTGTACGCGACGCTGCTGGCGCTGTTCTTCCAGTGGGGCGTGATGCTGCACGACCTCGAGGTCGAGAACGTCGTCAAGGGCTCGCGGACCTGGGCCGACAACGTGCCGGTCCTGAAGAAGATCGTGCGGAAGGCTTCGCGGCAGGTGGGCAAGGACTACGTCCTGTTCCCGCTGCTGACGGGTCCGCTGGCGCCGTTGACGTTCCTCGGCAACGCGACGGCGAACCTGACCCGCAACCTGTGGGCGTTCGCGATCATCTTCTGCGGCCACTTCCCGGCGGACGTCGAAAGCTTCACGGAAGAGGAGACCGCCTCCGAGTCGAGGGGTCAGTGGTACCTGCGCCAGATCCTCGGCTCGGCGAACATCACGGGCAGCCCGCTGTTCCACATCATGAGCGGCAACCTGTCCCACCAGATCGAGCACCACCTGTTCCCGGACATCCCGGCGCGCCGCTACCCGCAGATCGCCGGCGAGGTGCGCGCGATCTGCGAGAAGTACGGGCTGCCGTACAACACGGGGCCGCTGCACAAGCAGCTGTGGTCGGTGGCGAAGAAGATCGTGAAGCTGGCCCTGCCCACCGCGCAGCCGCCGACTACCGTGGAACCCGACCGGCAGCTCCGAGCAGCGTGAGGGTGACATGGTGGGCCAGTTCGAGCGGGAGAAGGACACCCTGCAGGTGATCACCGAATCAGCGGCGACGCACGTCGGCAACATCGCCTCGATCATCACGGGCGCGATCCGCGACATCGCCAGGGAGACCGGCGACTGGCTCACGGACGTGATCGAGATGCGGGAAGCGGCACAGAAGGCCCGGGAGGACGACCCGGACACGCCGTGACTTTTCGGGGCCGGTTCCGGAAGTCATGAACGACTCTTTCATGTCGTCCGGCGACATGAAAGAGTCGTTCATCGCGGGCGCCGCGGCCTCGGGACCCGAAACTGTCGGTGCTCACCGGTAGCGTGGAAAACGGGGGCGCCCCCGCGACCGCGCCGGGCACTTCCCGGAGCCGGGACCGGGGGAAAACCGGATGGGCAGCCCGCCGCCCCGGAGCCAGACTGGACCGGTGACCAGTCCCCACCCCCTCCGCCGCGTCTTCGGCCCCCTCGCCGCGCGGGACTTCTGGGCCGAGTACGTCTGGCTGTGGCTCGCCGGCCCGCTCACCGTCTTCTCCCTGGTCAGCTTCCTGGTGGTCCTCGCCCTCGGCCTCTGGCTGACCCCCGTCCTCCTCGGCTTCCTCGTCCTCGCGGGGGCCATCTTCTACGCCCGTGGGCTCGGCACCGCCCACCGCCGGCTCGCGAAAGCCCTGCTCGGCGTCAGCGTGCCCGCCCCGCGGCGGCCCGAGCTGAAGCCCGGCCTCTGGGCCTGGGTCAAGGCCCGCGTCGGCGATCCCGCCGGCTGGCGCGCCGCCGGCTACCTCCTCCTGCGCCTTCCCCTCACCTTCGCCGGGCTGTTCACCATCACGAGCGCGACCGTCTACGGCCTCGCCGCCACGAGCTTCGCCTTCTTGTTCCCGCTGGGCGAACGGGAGCTGCCGGCCTTCGGCATCCGCGCCGACCACTGGCCCGGCGCGCTCGCCTGGTCCGCGTCCGGCCTCCTCGTGCTCGTCGCCCTCCCCTGGGTCACGCACGCCTTCGCCGCGCTCGACCGGCTGCTCGTCGTCGGCCTGCTAGGCACGCGCGTGCTCTCCGAACGCGTCCGCGACCTGGAAGCCAGCCGCGCCACCGCCGTCGAAGACTCCGCGCTGCGGCTGCGGCGCATCGAGCGTGACCTCCACGACGGCGCCCAGGCCCAGCTCGTCGCCCTCGCGATGAAGCTCGGGCTGGCCAAGGACGAACTCGCGGACGCCGACCTCCCCCAGGTCAAGCAGCTGGTCACCGCGGCCCACGCCAACGCCAAGCAGGCGCTCACCGAGCTGCGCGACCTCGCCCGCGGCATCCACCCCGCCGCCCTCGACGCCGGGCTCGACGTCGCCCTCGCCACGCTCGTCGCGACGTCCGGCATGGACGCGCGGGTCACCGTCGACCTCCCGCGCCGGCCGCCGCCGTCGCTCGAAACCATCGTCTACTTCAGTGCCGCGGAACTCCTCACGAACGCCGCGAAACACGGCGGGACCACCTACGTCGAAGTGGCCGAAGAGCGGGACGTCCTCTGGCTGAGGGTGCGCGACCACGGACCGGGCGGTGCACGGCTCGTCCCGGGCGGTGGGCTGGCCGGGGTCGCCGAACGGCTGCGGACGGTCGACGGCGAACTGCTCGTCGCGAGCCCTTTGGGTGGTCCGACCGAAGTGACCGCGCGGGTGCCGCTGCCCCGCTAGGGTCGCGGCATGCGGATCGTCATCGCGGAGGACTCCACCATCCTGCGCCAGGGTCTCGTCGAGCTGCTGACCTTCCGCGGCCACGAGGTCGTCGCCGCGGTGAAGGACGCCGAAGCGCTGCGGGCCGCCGTCGACGAGAACGCCCCGGACGTGTCCATTGTGGACATCCGGATGCCGCCGACGCACACCGACGAGGGCCTGCGGGCCGCGATCGCGCTGCGCCGCGAGTCACCCGGAAACGCGATCCTGCTGTTCTCACAGTACGTCGAGACGAAGTACGCGGCCCAGCTGCTGGCCGACCGCGCGGGCGGTGTCGGTTACCTGCTCAAGGACCGCGTCGCCGAGGTTTCGGACTTCCTCGACGCGCTGCGCCGGGTGGCCGACGGCGAGACGGTCCTCGACCCCGAAGTCGTCAGCCAGCTCTTCTCGGCGACGCGCCGGACCGACGCGCTCAGCGGCCTGACCCCGCGGGAGCGCGAGGTCCTGGGCCTGATGGCGGAGGGCCGGTCGAACTCCGCGATCGCCGCGAAACTGTTCCTCTCGGCCGGATCCGTCGAAAAGTACGTGACGTCGATCTTCGGCAAGCTCGCCCTGCCACCGTCCGAAGGGGACAATCGCCGGGTTCTCGCGGTGCTGCGCTACCTGGAAACCTGAGCCTAGGCTGGAACCCATGTACTCCACCGAGATCGAAGTCCGCACCGGCGCCGAAGCCGTCGTCCACGACCTCACCCACGAGGCCGAGGAGTTCCTGCGCGACGCCGACGCGGCGGACGGCCTGCTGCACGTCTGGGTCCCGCACGCCACCGCCGGCCTGGCGATCCTCGAGACCGGCGCGGGCAGCGACGAAGACCTGCTGACCGCGCTCGACGAGCTGCTCCCCCGCGACGGCCGCTGGCGGCACCGGCACGGCAGCCCCGGTCACGGCCGTGACCACGTGCTGCCCGCGCTGGTGCCGCCCTACGCGACGATCCCGGTGCTCGGCGGTGTCCTCGCGCTGGGCACCTGGCAGTCGATCTGCCTAGTGGACACCAACCTCGACAACCCGGTCCGGAAGGTGCGGTTCAGCCTCCTGGCGGGCTGAGCGGCCGGGCCACAGCACCACCAGCAGGCCCGCGACGAGCAGAGCGCCGAGCACCCACAGCCCGGTCGTGACGTCGGGTGCGTCCGGCACGCCCTGCAGCAGGCTGCGCAGGCCTTCGGCGGAGAAGCGGAACGGCGTCCACGACCACAGCAGCGTCCGGTAGGCCGGGTTCAGCAGCTCGGGCACCTGCCCGGCGACCGCGGGCGCGACCAGGTACAGCGGGCCGAGCACGGCCATCGCGCGCAGGCCCAGCAGCCGCAGCAGACCCGCTTGCAGGGCCGCGAACGCCGTCGCGGCGAGGAAGACGAACCCGAGGACACCGGCGTCGAGCGGCAGCGCCGAGTCCCAAAGCGCGAAGAACCCCGCGACGACCGCCGTCACCAGCACGCCGGCGCCGACGACCTGCAGGAACCGCGCGCCGGCGCCGATCGTGCGGCCGGTGCGCTTGGCCAGCTGCGTCAGCGCGAGCCCCGCGACCAGCGCGCCGATCCACGCGAGCGCGGACGCGGCCAGCGGCGCGGTCCGCCCGGCGGCGCTCGCCGGGTGCAGCACTTCCTGCTTGGGCGGGCCGCCCAGCGCGGCCGCCCCGGCGGTCAGCGCCTGCTGCGCGACCTGCGTACCCGCCGGGTTGACCGCCCCCGACGTCACGACGGTCGCGGGCGAGCCCAGCTCGAGCACGCCGTAGACCTTCTTGTCCGCCAGCAGCCGCCGGGCTTCGGCCGGGGTGGTGACGGTCCAGGCGAGCTGGCCGCCGCCGTGGGCCGCGATGCGCTGCGCGAGCTCCGGCGGGCCGGCGACCGCGACCGGAACGCCGTCGGGCGCGGCGGTGGCCTGCGCACCGAAGGTGAGGAACCCCAGCACCACGGCCACCAGCGCGCCGGCCAGGGCCGCGAGGGATACGAGACGAGTCATGCCGGCTCCAGTTATTCGTCGCTTGTTGAATTCGTAGCCAAGGTACGACCACGACCCGAGAAAGTCAACGCGTGTTGAATAGCACCACCGGTAGCCTCGGCAGCGTGACGAAGACACGGCTGGTGCTCTGGGACATCGACCACACGCTGGTGGACTTCACCGGCCTCGGCTCCGCCTGGTACGCGGCGGCGCTCGCCGCGACGACCGGGACCGACCTGGTCTCCTACCCCGACTTCGGCGGCCGCACCGAACGCGCGATCAGCACCGACCTGCTCATCGCGCACGGCATCGAACCGACCGAGGAGCTGCTCCAGGCGCTCTGGCTGGCGCTGATCGCGGAGTCCGAACGCTCCGTCGAGCACCTGCCGACCTCCGGCCGCGCGCTGCCGGGTGCCGCCGAAGCGCTGAAGGCGTTCGCCGGGCACGACGGCGTCGTCCAGTCGCTCGTGACGGGCAACCTGCCGGAGATCTCGCGGCACAAGCTCGTCGCGTTCGGCCTGCACGAACACCTCGACCTCGACATCGGCGGCTACGGCACGCTCTCGGCGCACCGCCCGGACCTCGTGCCGCACGCGGTGGCGCTCGCCGCGGCCAAGCACGGCACGGAATTCGCCGCCGGCGCGGTGGTCGTCATCGGCGACACCCCTAACGACGTCGAAGCCGCCTTGCACCACGGCGCGGTCTCGATCGCGGTGGCGACCGGGCATTACACCGTCGCGGAACTTCGGGCGGCGGGCGCCCACACCGTGCTGCCGGACCTGGCCGACACCGACGCGGTGCGGACCGCCGTTTTCGGCTGAGAGTCGTCCTTCAGAGGGGGTCAACCCTCATTCGAAGGGACGACCCCTTAGGGGTCGATCTCCTTCGTTTGCCTGATGTGGCGACGGCGGGTAGTCGCCATGCTGTCCTGCATGACTGAAGCAGCGTCGGCGGCCATGACCGCCGGAGGGGGACGCATCCGCGGCATTTTCGCGGTGCTCAGGCAACGTTTGCCGTTCACGAGCACCGTCGTGCTGGCGATGCTCGTGCTGGCCGTCGCGACCGGGACGTTGTGGAACGCGGCCCAGAACCGCACGGCTTACCCGTTCGTCGCCTACGGGCTGCCATCGATGGAGGCGGGCCGCTGGTGGACGATGCTCGCCGGGCCGTTCTTCGCCGTCGTCCCCTGGTTCTACCTCCCGATGGTCGGCAGCTTCGCGCTCTTCGCCGGCTTCGCCGAGTGGCAGCTGGGAACGCGGCGCGCGATGGCCGTGACCATCGGCGGCCAGTTCGTCTCGGTGCTCGTCGCGACGCAGTTCTTGGCGCTGTGCCGCAATTCCGGCTGGCTGTGGGCCGAGCGCATGGCGAGCAGCCTCGACGTCGGGTTCTCCGGCGGCGCGCTCGCCGCGGTCGCGGTCGCCAGCGCGACGCTGCGGCCGCCGTGGGCGCTGCGGCTGCGGGCCGGGCTCTGTGTGTACGCCGGGGTCGCGATCGTCTACGTCGGCACGCTGGCCGACCTCGTCCACTTCTTCGCGCTGCTGCTGGCGATCCCGCTCGGCAACCGGCTCGTCGGCTCGCGGCGGGCGCCGTCGGCGGGGCCGAACCCGCGGGAGTGGCGCCTGCTGACGGTCGCCGGTCTGCTGCTGCTCACCATCGCCGAAGTCGTCATGTTCCTGGTGCCCGGCGACGGGCCGTTCGGCTCCGACGAAGGGGTTTCGCTGTCGGCGCCGGAGCTGGCGGTGCTCGTGCTGGTCGTGCTGCCGATGATCAACGGCCTCCGCAAGGGCGGCCGCGTCGCGTGGCGCTGGGCGGTGGCGCTGTCGGTTTTCGTGACGCTGCAAGGGCTCGCCGCGGCCACGGTCTACGGGCTGGCCCAGGTCTTCGGCTCGGACTACGACACCACGGGCCTGCCGCTGTTCTTCGTGGACAATCTCTTGTGGACGGTCGAGCTCGGCGTCCTGATCGCCGCGCAGCACGCGTTCCGCGTCCCCTCGAAGCGACGGCTGCGTCGCCACGCCCAAGGTCCCGGGCCGGCGCTGGCCCGCACGCTGCTCGACCGGCACGGCGGCAGCACGCTGTCGTGGATGACGACCTGGCCGCGCAACACGTACTTCGTCCGCGAAGACGGGCGTTCGTACCTCGCCTACCGCAAGCACGCGGGTGTCGCCGTCGCGCTCGGCGACCCGATCGCCCCGGACGGCACGGCGGCCGCCACCGTCACCGAATTCGCGTTGATGTGCGAGAACACCGGGCTGGTGCCGTGCGTGTTCTCGGCGACGGAGGAGACGGTCGCGGCGACGCGCGAGCTGGGCTGGCAGCACGTCCAGGTCGCCGAGGACAACGTGCTCGACCTGGAGAACCTGGAGTTCCGCGGCAAGGCGTGGCAGGACGTCCGGTCGGCGCTGAACAAGGCCGCCAAGCAGGACATCGAGTTCCGGCTGGTCCGCTTGGCCGACCAGCCCGAGCCGATCCTCGCCCAGGTCCGCGCGCTGTCGGAGGAGTGGATGTCGGACAAGGGCATGCCGGAGATGGGGTTCACCCTCGGCGGCCTCGACGAGGCGATGGACCCGGCGACGCGCGTCGGCCTGGCGGTGGACGCGGAGGGCACGGTCCACGGCGTGACGTCCTGGATGCCGGTGTACACGGGCGCGGGCGAGGTCGGCGGCTGGACACTGGACGTCATGCGCCGCAGCGCCCACGGGTTCCGGCCGGTGATGGAGTTCCTGATCGCGTCGGCGTGCGTGGCGTTCCGCGAGGAAGGGGCCCGGTTCGTCTCGCTGTCGGGAGCGCCCTTGGCGCGCAGCGCGTCCCCGGCGTGCCCGCTGGACCGGGCGCTGGAGTCGCTGGGCCGGGTCATGGAGCCGTACTACGGGTTCCGGTCGTTGCACGCGTTCAAGGCGAAGTTCCAGCCCCGGCGCGTGCCGCTGTACCTGGCGTACCGGGACGAGGCCGACCTGCCGCGCATCGGGCTGGCGCTGGGCCGGGCGTACCTGCCGGACGTCCGGCTGCGAGAGCTGGCCAAGCTGGTCAGTAGCTCTCGGGCACGCTGATCCGCTGCGGGAACCGGATCTTCCGGCGGCTGACGACGTTCTGGTCCTTCTCGATCAGCCGGCCGTCGGTCAGCCGGAGCCAGTGGCCGTTCCGCGAATCGGTGAAGGCGAGCATCACCCCGGGCGTCATATCGGGGCGCTGCCACCCTTCGCGGACCGGCATCCGCCACTTCCCGGGCGGGAGGATGGCGTAGAGGTATTCGTCGTCTTCGATGACCGGCCCGCGGTGCAGGGTGGACCCGGTCATGGGCAGGTGCCGCACGAGGTCGAACGAAACGACGACGTGGTTGACGGCTTCGGCGTTCGCGTTGGAGACGATCATGTCGACACCGTTTTCGGTGGTCTCGATCCACGCGGTGACTTTCGCGGCCTGCTCCTGCCGTTCCCGCTGGTCCCGCTTCACCCGGTCCGCCCGCAGCTGCCGGTTGTCCCGGATGGCGATCCACAGCGCGACGACGACGGCCCCGATCGTCCCGACGCCCCCGACCCACTGCCCACCGGCGGCCCACCAGTCCGGGTTCCGCGGCTCGACGAGCCAGATCCAGGCTTTGGCCAGAAGCGGACCGAAGAGGAGCAGAAATCCGCTGGCGGCCAGCACCCCGAACGCCCCGGCCCGGATCCTGGCCAGCCGTCTGTCGGCATCACCGGTCATGGGGAGACAGCCTGCCGAAGTTCGGCGGTCAGCGGTAGGTGGTCGGCGGCGGGATGGTCGTCCCGCGGTCGGCCGCCGGGACGAACCGGTAGCTCTCCACGATCTTCACGAGGTCCTCGCGGATCGAAGGTCCGGAACGGTCGCTGTCCGCGTACGCCACCACCACGCCGGACCCGCCCGAGCCACCGAACCCCATGGCCACGACCAAGGCGTGCTTCGCCGCGCACTCGCCCGTTGCCGCCGGCGCCACTTCGGCGACCACCACCCGGGCCGGGGCCTTTGTACCGTCGGCCTTGGTCACCTCGGCGTCCGTGCCCGGGCCCGCCTGGGACGTCCCGCCGTACGCACCCGTCGCCAGGTCCGTCACTGCCTTGCGCGCCGCCGCCTCCGGGTCCGGCTCCGATGAGGTCGTGACGCCGGCGCCACCCAGGTCGTCCTTGCCGCAGAAGTTCTCACCCAGGAACGCGCTCGTGATCAGCCGGATCGACGGCTCGTCCCAGCCGTGCAGCGTGCCCGGCTTGGGTGTCCACGCCGGCGGTACGTCGTACGCGTACGAGCCGTCGCGAGCCGCCACCGGCTGCCAGCCGCTGATCAGCGCCGGTACCGATACTCGCGGCGAAGGCGTCACCACAAGAGGCGCCGGTGGCGGTGATGACGACGCCGGACGCGGCTTGCCGACGCCCAGCGCGTTCAGCACGCCCGCGACCAGCGCGATGAACACCAGCCCGAACCACGGCGCCCGGCGCCACTTCAGCGGCTTCGAGGCGGGACGAATCCGCTGAGGCCGCGCACGGGGCGCGTCCGCTGGTTCGTAACCGCCGAACCCGCGGAGCGCCGCGTTGTCCTCGTACCCCGGCGTCGGGTCGTCCGGGCGCCGCGCCATCAGGAACGGACGAGTTTGACCAGGTGCTCGACGACGGCGTCGACCGCGATCTCCTCGCGCTCGCCCGATCGCCGGTCCTTGACCTCGACCACGCCGTTGGCCAGGCCGCGCCCGACCACCAGGATCGTCGGGACGCCCACCAGTTCGGCGTCGGCGAACTTGACGCCGGGGGTGGCCTTGCGGTCGTCGAGGATGACCTCGATGCCCGCCGCGTCCAGCTCGGCGGCGATCTTCTCGGCGCCGGCCCGCACCGCGTCGTCCTTGCCCGCGACGACGACGTGCACGTCGAACGGCGACACCTCGCGCGGCCAGATCAGGCCGAGGTCGTCGTGGTTCTGCTCGGCGAGCACGCCCACCAGCCGCGAGACGCCGACGCCGTACGAGCCCATCGTGATCCGGATCGGCTTGGAGTCCGGGCCGAGCGCGTCGAGCTCGAACGCGTCCGCGTACTTGCGGCCGAGCTGGAAGATGTGGCCGATCTCGATGCCGCGCGCGGCGACCAGGGTGCCCTGGCCGTCCGGCGACGCGTCGCCCTCGCGGACCTCGGCGGCCTCGATCGTGCCGTCCGGGGTGAAGTCGCGGCCGGCGAGGAGGTCGACGACGTGGTGGTCGACCTTGTCCGCCCCGGTGACCCAGGCGGTGCCGGGGACGATCCGCGGGTCGGCGAGGTAGCGCACGCCGTTGTCCTGCAGCGCCTTCGGGCCGATGTAGCCCTTGACCAGGAACGGGTTCTTCGCGAAGTCGGCCTCTTCGAGCAGCGCGACCTCGGCGGGCTCCAGCGACGCTTCGAGGCGCTTCATGTCCACTTCGCGGTCACCCGGGACCGCGACGCAGATCAGGTCCCACTCCTTCGCGCCCGGCTGACGCGTCTTGAGCATGACGTTCTTCAGCGTGTCGGCCGCGGTGAACGTGCGGCCGAGGTTCGCGTCGTTCAGGAAGTTGACCAGCGACTCGATGGTCGGCGTGTTCGGCGTGTGGTGCACCTGCGCCTCGGGGCGGCCCTCGACGGACTGCGCGGGCGGCGCGGGCGTGACGACGGCTTCGACGTTCGCCGCGTAGCCCGAGTCCGTGCTGCGGACGTAGGTGTCTTCGCCCGTTTCGGCGACCGCGAGGAACTCCTCGGACGCCGACCCGCCCATCGCGCCCGACGTCGCCTTCACCACGACGTACTCGAGGCCGAGCCGGTCGAACAGCTTCGTGTAGGCGGCGCGGTGGGCCTGGTAGGAGCGCTCCAGGCCTTCGTCGTCGAGGTCGAAGGAGTAGGAGTCCTTCATGACGAACTCGCGGCCGCGCAGGATGCCGGCGCGGGGACGCGCTTCGTCGCGGTACTTGGTCTGGATCTGGTACAGCGTGACGGGGTAGTCGCGGTAGGAGTTGAACTCGCCCTTGACCGTGAGGGTGAAGAGCTCTTCGTGCGTCGGGCCGAGGAGGTAGTCGGCGCCCTTGCGATCCTTGAGGCGGAACAGGCTGTCGCCGTACTCCGTCCAGCGGCCGCTGGCCTCGTAGGGCTCCTTCGGCAGCAGCGCGGGGAACTGGATCTCCTGCGCGCCGATGGCGTTCATCTCGTCGCGCACGACGTTCTCGATGCGCCGCAGCACGCGCAGGCCCAGCGGTAGCCACGAGTACCCGCCCGGGGCGACCCGGCGGACGTAGCCGGCGCGTACCAGGAGCCGGTGGCTCGGTACCTCGGCGTCCGCCGGATCCTCGCGCAAGGTGCGAAGGAACAACGACGAAGTCCTGGTGATCACTGCGGGGCTCCCTGCTCCGGGCGGGCGTGAAAGTCCCGCTCAGGGTAGTCACTCCCCCCGCCGTGACTCCAACGGGTTATCGGCGGCCCGTTTTTGTCGGTGGTGCCCGCTAGCTTCGAGGGCATGGCGATCCACATGGGCATGATCACGATCGACTGCGCGGACCCGCGCGGTCTGGCGGAGTTCTGGACGGCGGCGCTGGGCACGACGGTCGCCCAGGACTACGGCGGCGAGTTCCTGGTGCTCGCGCCCCCCGAGGGCGGGCTGCCGCTCGGGCTGCAACGGGTCCCGGAGCCCCGCGCGGGCAAGAACAGAGTGCACGTCGACTTCGGCGGCGATGATCGCGCGGCGGAGGTGAAACGGCTGGTCGGGCTGGGTGCGAAGGAGGTGGCGGAGCATTCGGTGCCGGGGCTGGCGTGGACGGTGCTGACCGATCCCGAGGGCAACGAGTTCTGCGTCTCCGGGTAGTCCGCCTGGCCGGCGGGTAGAAAGGCGGCATGAGCGCTCGCGTACTGCTGCCGTGGACCGACATCGACGTGCCGGAGGGGGTAGAGGCCGCCTACTACGACGGTGTCGCGCCGCCGCCGGACGGCCTGGACGGCGTCGAGTTCTACGTGCTGCCCTACGACCGCGGGGCCGAGCCGCCGAAGCTGATCCGGGAGCTGCCGGCGTTGCGCGTGGTGCAATCGCTGTCGGCCGGGGTCGAGGCGCTCGTGCCGTTGCTGCCCGACGGCGTCCGGCTGGCGAACGGGAGGGGCTTGCATGACCTGAGCGTGGCGGAGCACGCGCTCGCGCTGATCCACGCGGCGCAGCGGGACCTGCCGCGGTGGTTCGCGCAGCAGACGCGCGGAGAGTGGACGCGCGAGCACACGCGCTCGCTCGCCGACAGCCGGGTGCTCCTGGTCGGGTACGGCTCGATCGGGCAGGCGATCGAGCGTCAGCTGGTGGCGGCGGAGGCCGCGGTGACGCGGGTGGCAAGCCGAGCGCGCCCGGAGTCGCAGGTGCACGGCGTCGACGAGCTACCCCGCCTGCTGCCGGACGCCGACATCGTGGTGCTGATCCTCCCGGACACCCCATCGACGCGCGGCCTGTTCGACGCGAAGACCCTCGCGGCCCTACCCGACGACGCCCTGGTGGTGAACGTCGGCCGCGGCACGGCGGTGGACACGGACGCCCTCCTGGCCGAGACCCGGTCCGGACGGCTGCGCGCGGGCCTGGACGTCGTCGATCCGGAGCCGTTGCCGAGCGACCATCCACTGTGGACGATGCCTGGAGTGGTCATCACGCCGCACATCGCCGGCGGATCGGCGTCGTTTTACCCGCGCGCGAAGAAGCTGGCGGCGGAGCAGGTGCGCAGGTATGTGGCGGGTGAGGAGCTGCTCAACCTCGTAGAGCGGTGAGGACGGCGGTCCACGCAGCCGGGGTGACGGTCAGTTGCCCCTGCTCGCGGGCCTTCGTGTCCCGGATGCCAACAGAACGGTCCACCTTCACCTCGACACACTCGGATTGGGCCCCGCTGTAGCTCGCTTTGCGCCAGCCGACCTCGACACAATTGCCTTCGGTCGCGCTATAGCTCGCCGTGCGCCAGTCGAAGGCAACCTCCACACACTCGGATTGGGTACCGCTGTAGCTCGACTTGCGCCAATCCCGCATGTTCGGCCTCCCGGCTATCGCGCGACCTCCCGAAGCAGTGCTCGGGTGGCATCCTCGGTCATTGCCTTGCCCTCCAAGAGCTTAGCCTGCTTGCGATACTTGCCGACAACATCGACCTCGTGGAGGAACGCGGTCGCTTCGGAGTGCTCGAGGTGCACGATGGTCGGCAAGTCGCCGAACTCGTAAAGCACGAACGGTCCGTAGAGGCCGGGGTGGTAACCAATTTTCGCGGGCAGCACGCGCAACGTCACGTTGGTGAAGTCCGCTATGCCCAGCAGATGATCCATCTGGTCGGACATCACATCTTCACCGCCGATCTCGTCGCGGATCGCGGCTTCGCCGACGATCGCGGTGAGCTTGACCGGATCGGGCTTTGTCAGAATCCGTTGGCGGGCGAGCCGGGTAACGAGGTGGATATCGGCCTGCGCCAGGCTGAGTTGCCCGCCGTTGAGAACTGCCCGCGCGTAATCCGCGGATTGCAGCAGCCCCGGAACGATCGCCAGCGACCACATCGTGATGTGGGTGGCGGTGCGCTCGTACTCGACGATGCCGCTCAGCGCGGGCGGCAAGTCCGACGGGTTGGAATCGAGCCAGTTGTCGTCCTTGGCGCGCCTGGCCAGGCGCATCATGCGGTCATAGGTCGCGTCGTCGACCTGGAGGGCGCCCAGCAACCGGGCCACGTCCTCCGGGGACGCCACCCGCTGCCCCTTTTCCCACGCCGACAGCAACTGCGGGAGAATCCGCACCATCCGGGCCAGTTCGCGCAAACCTTTACCCCGCGTCATCCGCAATTCGCGCAGCGACGCGGCCAATGCTCTCGCACCCGGGGAAGCAGAAGTCGGCTTCATAGGGCGATGGTACGAACACCGTCCATTCCCCGATCGGCGGTGGGGCGTCCCATTACCAGGACAGTTCAGGACAGGACGTACACGTGCCATTCGTCGTCGACGCGATATCCGCACCGTTCGTAAACGCCCAGGGCGCGGTGCGCGTTGTCGACGTCGACGTTCAGGGCCGACCGGTCGAATCCCGCCGCCTTCGCCGCCAGGAGCGTGTGCCCCAGCAGCCCGGACGCCACGCCGCGGCCGCGCAGCACCTCGCGCGTTCCCACCCAGGTGGCGTAGTGCTCGCGGACGCCCGTCGCCGCGGCTTCGGACTCGTAGAAGTGGCTCAGCACGAACGCCAGGACCTTGTCGTCGTCGAGGACGAGGAACGACAGATCCGGGCGGAAGTCCTTGGAGCCGGTGACGAGGTGGTGCCAGGCGTCGGGCCCGTAGACCGTGCTGCCCCAGTGGCCGGCGAAGGCGTCGTTGCGGGCGTCGAGCGCCGCGAGGTCGTGCTCGAAGCCGAACGGCACCGCCGTGATGCCGTCCGGGAGCGGCGGCTGCGGCGGCAGGTCGGCGAGGCCGACGCGCATGTTGACCATCGTCCGCTGGTGCGTGAACCCCGCGCCGGCCAGGACACCGGCGATCCAGCGCTCGTTCTGGTGCTGGCCGTGGTGCAGCTCCATCGGTGCGCCCGGGAAGGCGCGCTCGTGGACTTCACAGCTGGTGCGCGTCAACCACTCGACCAGGCGAGTGCCGACGGCGTCGGTCCGGTACTCGGGATGCACGACCGACTGCAGGCGGATCATGTGCACCGGGTCCGCGGCGTCGCGGCGGCGGATCAGGCCGTAGCCGACCAGCTCCTCGCCGGCCCAGGCGCCGAGGGTGGCGCGGGGCAGGTCGACGTTGGGCGCGACCAGCTCGTCGCGGAGGTCGTCGTCGCTGAAGTGGTCCCCCGTCCGGTCGATCTCCTCGGCGGCGGCGTACAGGCGGGTGAGCGCGGGGACGTCGTCGAGGGTCAGCGGGCGCCAGGTCAGGTCCATGCCCGGAGGCTAGGCCGGACGGCGGCGGCCGCGCACCCCGATTTACGCTCGTCGGGTGCTGGTGCTCCTCCCCCCTTCCGAGACCAAGGCCGACGGCGGCCGCGGCGGTCCGCTCGACCTCGCCGCGCTGTCGTTCCCCGAGCTGAACCCGGCGCGCGCGAAGCTCGCCGACGCGCTCGCCGAGCTGGCCGGCGACGTCCCGGCGAGCATCGCGGCCCTCGGCCTCACCGAGCGCCAGGCCGGCGAGGTGGCGCGCAACGCGCAGGTGTGGACGTCGGCGACGATGCCCGCGCTGCGCCGCTACACCGGCGTCCTGTACGACGCGCTCGACGTCAAGAGCTTCACGAAGGCGGGCCTGGAGAAGGCGCACCGGCGGCTGGCGGTGACGTCGTCGCTGTTCGGCGTGGTGTCGGCGACCGACCCGATCCCGGCGTACCGGCTTTCGGGCGGGAACTCGCTGCCGTCGGTCGGGACGATCCGCGGGCACTGGAAGCCGATCCTCGAGCCCGTGTTGCAGCAGGTCGAGGGCCTGGTGGTGGACCTCCGGTCGGGCACGTACTCGGCGTTCGCGAAGCTGCGCCCGGACGCGGTGACGGTCCGCGTGGTGACGGAGAACGCCCGCGGCGAGCGCGTGACCGTCAGCCACTTCAACAAGGCCTACAAGGGCCGCCTGGCGCGGGCGCTGGCGGAGACGCGCGCGGAACCGTCCACAGTGGACCAGCTGGTCAAGGTGATCGCGAAGGCCGGCATGACGGTCGAGCGCACCGGCGACCACGCCCTGGAGCTGGTCACCGAAGGCTGACCGCGGCTCAGAACCGGTCCGGCGCGAACGGCGTCAGGTCGAAGCCCGGGTCCTCCCCCAGCGCGACCGCCGCGACCAGCTTCCCCGCGAAAGGCGCGTTCGTCAGCCCGCCCGGACCGAATCCCGTCGACACCGCCAGCCCCGGCCGGATCGACCCCAGGATCGGCAACCCGTCGGGCGTGCCCGGGCGGAAGCCGACCCGGGTCTCGGCCAAGGTCGCGTCCGCGAGGCCGGGCGCCACCGTCAGCGCGTTGTCCAGCACCTCGCGCTGGCCCGCCGCCGTCACGCGGTAGTCGAAGCCCGACTCCGCCTCGCGCGTCGCGCCCGCGACCACGCGGCCGCCGGCGAACGCCAGCAGGTAGTGGCTCGTGCGGGGCAACACCACCGGCCACGCCGCCGTGTCCGTGCCCGGCAGGTCGAAGTGGCTGATCTGGCCGCGGTGCGGCGTCACCGGCAGGTCGATCCCCAGCGGTGCCAGCAGTTCGCGGCTCCACGCGCCGGCCGCGACCACGATGCTGTCCGCTTCCAGGGGACCGTCCGGGCTCGCCACGGTCCCGTCCGCACGGAACGCCACTTCCCCTTCGACGAACGTCACGCCCCGGCGTTCGGCGTCGCGCAGCAGGGCGCGACGCAGCTGGTGCCCGTCGACGCGGCCCGCGCCGCTCAGGTGCACCGCCCCCAGCTCGGGCGCCAGGGCCGGGAACAGCTCGCGGGCCTGGGCCGGGTCGAGCCGGCGGACCTCGCCGGCCTCCGGCGCGTCGGCCGCCCGCGCGGTCAGCCGCTCGTGCGCTTCGGCCAGCTCGGCGTCGTCGGCCGAGACGATCATCCCGCCGACGACCTCGAACGACGACTCCGCGAGCTCCGTCGTCAATTCCCGGTAATACCGGCCGGCCGCCGACGCGAGCGGGTACAGGGCGTCGTCCCAGCGTGACGTCCAGGGGCTGACGATCCCGGCGCCGGCTTCGGTGGCCGTTCCCGGGCGGGCCGCGTCCGCGACGACCACCTCCACGCCCCGGCCCGCCAGGTGCCACGCCGTTGCCGCGCCGCCGATTCCGCTTCCGATCACGAGCACTCGCATGTCCCCCACCCTGCCCGAAAGTGCCGCGCCCGGGCCAACGGGCTTCCCCCGCACCGCACAGTGCCCGGTCGTATGCTGCGCGCCATGCCGAGCCGTGCCGAGCGGTATGTCGCCCATCTCGACACCCTGACCGGGGACGTCGAACCCCGGTTGCAGCCCATCACGTCGACCCACGCCGGGCTCGACGACGTCATCGCGTTCGTCTTCGCCGACGAACCGGAGCCGAGATACCTGACCGGCGCGACCTACGGCCTCTCGCTCGCCGACCACGCCGAGTGGCACGGGGTGCGACCGGAGCTGTGGATCAGCGTCCGGTCCGACGACCCGGTGTGGGCGCTGGCCATCGGCTACCTCGCCGAGCAGCTGCGGGGCACGTGCCCGTTCGTCTACGGCGACACCATCGACTTCGGCCAGCCGATCGCCCCGGAGTCGGCGATGACGGCGTTCGCCGTGTCGGCGCCCGCGGGCCTCGACGCGCACCAGTACACGCTGATCGACATCGGCGGCCCGCCGATCAGCATCGCCGGCTGCTACCCGGTGCACGACACCGAACGCAAGTACATCCGCGAGCACGGCATCGACGCGTTCTGGCAGCTGGACTGGGACCTCTACGACGTCCGCCGGCCGCCCGTCGTCTGATACGCGGCCGTCGCGAGCTCGGCGAACGACCGCACCAGCGGGCCGGCGTCCTTCCACGCGACGACCACGGGGTTCGGCGCGAGGTCCGTGAGCGGCACGACCGTCAGGTCGCCCGGCGGCCGGTGGCCGAGCGGCATCAGGCCGACGGTCCCGTTCCACAGCACTGCTTGCAGGCACTCCTGGACGCCCCGCACCACCGGGCCTTCGCGCGGTTCGCCGCCGTGCCAGTAGGCCTGCCAGACCGGGTCGGTGCCGTCCGGGAACCGGAACCACCGCCGGTCGGCGAGGTCTGCGAGCCGCAGGTGGTCGCGCCGGGCCAGCGGGTCGTCGGCGCGCAGCACCGCGCCCACCGGGTCTTCGCGCAGCCGGTGCACGGTCAGGCCGGCGTCGTCGAACGGCCCGCGGGTCAGCGCGACGTCGACGAGCCCGGCGCGCAGCCCGCACGTCGGGTCGGTGAGGTCCGTGTCGCGGACGCGGACCTCGACGCCGGGGTGCCGCCGGCGGTAGGCGTCGGCGAGCCGCGTCGCGTCCGGGTCCGCGCTGTCGGCGAGGATGCCGACCGTGATCGCGGTGGCGCCGGCCGCCGACGCCACGCGCACGCGCGCCTGGTCGGCCTGCTCCAGCAGAGCGCGCGCCTCGTCGAGCAGCGCCGAGCCGGCGGGCGTGAGCGCGACGCCCGCGGCCGAGCGCACCAGCAGCACGGCGCCGACGTCGGCCTCCAGCTGCTTGACGGCGCGGCTCAGCGGCGGCTGGCTCATGTGCAGCCGCGCGGCGGCCCGGCCGAAATGGAGTTCTTCGGCGACGGCCACGAAGTACCGCAGCGTGCGCAGTTCCATCAACGCTCGTAAGGCCAGACGTCGTCGGGGAAGACGCGCGCGAACCAGTGCGGCTGGACGTCCCGCAGCCGCAGGACCCGCCACCGGCGCGGGTCCGCGGGCTCGGGGACGGCGACCTCGACGTCCGGACCGTGGGTGAAGAGCCGTTCCTGGCAGACCCCGCAGGGCGCCAGGACCCAGTAGCCGCGGTCCTCGTCGGCCGCGGTCACGCAGACCGAGCCGGTCACGCGCCGCCCGAGCTTGAAGGCTTCGCAGATCGCGCCGGTTTCGTGGCACAGACCGACGGCCTGGTTCGGGAAGTCCGGCGCGGTGCTCGTCAACACCGTCCCGTCGTCGAGGCGCAGTGCCGCCGCCCCGGACCAAGCCGTGCCGCCGAAGCGGTCCCGCGCCAGCGCGATCGCCGCGTCCACCAGTTCCTGATCGACTGCCATGCGCCGACAGTAGCGCTGACCGGCGACGATGTTCTCCTGGTATCGGCACCTCGCAATCGGTCTTGGACGGCTCCTTCCTTCCGGCGGTGGAATCGGGGCATGACCGACATGACCGATCCCGCCGTGCGGGTGGCCGACGCCGTGGAACTGGCGCCGGACCTGCTGGTGATCCCCAACCACGGCGTCGACCTCGTACCCAACATCGGCGTCGTGGGCGGCACGGAGGCCGTCCTCGTCGTCGACACGGGCCTCGGCGTCGCGAACGCGGCGGAGGTGCTCGCGTTCGCGACGTCGGTGGCCGCGGGCCGTCGCCTGTTCCTGACGACGACCCACTTCCACCCCGAGCACGCCTACGGCGCGCAGGTGTTCGCCGGGGCGGCGACGTACCTGGCCAACCGCGCCCAGGCCGACGACTTCGCCACGAAGGGCGCGGGCTACCTCGAGATGTTCCGCGGGCTCGACCCGGTGGTGGCCGCCCGGCTCGAGGACGTGCGGGTGCCCGTGCCCGACGAGGTCTACGACGGCTCGCGGGAGCTCGACCTCGGCGGCCGGACCGTCGGGCTGCGGCCGACGGGCCGGGGTCACACGACCGGTGACCAGGTGGTCGAGGTCCCGGACGCCGGCGTCCTGTTCACCGGCGACCTGGCCGAGACCGGGCAGTTCGCGATCCTCCCGTGGTTCCCACCGCACGACACGGACGTCACGGCAGTGGGGTGGATTTCGGTGCTGGACCGGCTGGTTTCGGACGGACCGCGAACGGTGGTGCCCGGGCACGGAGAGGTCGGCGGGGTGGCGGTGCTCACCGACGTCCGTGCCTACCTGCGCGAGCTGCGGGACGAGACCTGGCACCGGCGCGGCTCCGGGCTCGGCGTGGAGGCGATCGCCGCCGAGGTGCGTTCGGTGCTCGTCGAACGCCATCCGGAGTGGGCCGGCCGCGAGTGGATCGACCCGGGGGTCGGCTGCCTGTGCGCCGAGCACGACGCACAGACAGCCACCCGGGGGTGATCACCGGTGGCGAGGGGGCTCGCCACCGGGCGGTGGCCCGCTGCCGGGGTGGGCTCACAGGCGGTGAGCCGCCGCCGAGCAAGACTCGCCGCCGGGGTTCGCCGCGGAAGTCCGCCGTCGGAGCAGGCCCCCGCACGGGCCGACCCACCCCGGGATGGGTCCGCTCGCGCGGGCGCCTTGCTGACGGTCGACTTCCCATGCGGGATTCGGCGCCGAGGCGGGTTCGCCGCCGGGCAAGTCCCGCCTGGCCGGCCCTGCCTGGGTTGCCTTCCGGCCTGGCCCGCCGGGGCGGAGGCGCCGCCGGGCAGGGTTCGCTGCCCGGGTTCGCCGCGGAAGTCCGCCGTCGGAGCAGGCCCCCGCACGGGCCGGCCCACCCCGGGATGGGTCCGCTCGCGCGGGCGCCTGGCTGACGGTCGTCTTCCCAAGCGGGATTCGGCGCCAAGGCGGGTTCACCGCCGGGCAGCACTCGCCGCCGGTAAACCCGCCACCGGGCAGGACTCGCCGCCGGCAAGCCCACCGCCGGGCCGGTCCCGCCCGGCCGGCCCTGCCTGGGTTGCCTTCTCCGGCTTAGCCCGCCGGGCTGGAGGCGCCGCCGGGCAGGGTTCGCTGCCCGGATTCGCCGCGGAAGTCCGCCATCGCCGTAGACCCCCGCACGGGCCGACCCACACCGGGATGGGTCCGCTCGCGCGGGCGTCTCGCTGACGGTCGTCTTCCCGTGCGGGAAAACACCTTCCGCTCAGCTGCCCAGCACCGCCATTGCCGCGTTGTGGCCGGGGATGCCGCTCACACCACCTCCCCTCATGGCTCCCGCGCCGCACAGCAGCACCCGCTCGTGCTCGGTCTCCACGCCCCACTTGCCTTGCCGTGCCGGGTCTTCCGCGTACGGCCACGCCAGGTCGCGGTGGAAGATGTGGCCGGCCGGCAACCCCAGTTCGGCCTCCAGGTCGAGCGGGGTCTTCGCCTCCACGCTCGGCTTGCCGTCCGGGCCCACCAGCAGGCAGTCCTCGATGGGCTCGGCCAGCACGCTGTTCAGCGAAGCCAGCGTCGCGCGCAACGCCGCTTCGCGTGCCTCTTCGTTGTGCCCCTCGAAGAGGCGGGCCGGCATGTGCAGGCCGAACAGCGTCAGCGTCTGCGCTCCCGCCGCTCGCTCGGCCGGGCCGAGGATCGACGGGTCCGTCAGCGAATGGCAGTAGATCTCGCACGGCGGAAGCGAGGGGATCCTCCCCGCCGCCGCCTCGCGATAGGCCCTCTCCAGCTGGGAGAAGGTCTCGTTGACGTGGAACGTGCCGCCGAACGCCTCCGCCGGATCGACGTTCGGGTCGCGCAGCTTCGGCAGCCGGGACAGCACCATGTTCACCTTCAGCTGCGCGCCCTCCGGGCGATCCGCCGGCTCCTCGCCCAGCAGCCTCGCGAGCGTCGCCGGCGCGACGTTCGCCAGGACGTGCCCGCCGTGCACGACGTGCTCCGCGTCGTCGCGGCGGTACCGCACTTCCCCGTCCGGGGCGACGGACAGCACTTCCGCACCCGTGACGAGCCGCGCTCCGGCCGCCGCGGCCACCGCGGCGAGCGAACCGGTGACCGCGCCCATGCCGCCGACCGGGACGTCCCAGTCGCCGGTGCCGTTGCCGATCACGTGGTAGAGCAGGCACCGGTTCTGCCGCAGGTCCTCGCCACCCGCCGGAGCGAACGTGCCGATCAGCGCGTCGGTGAGCACGACGCCGCGGACCGTGTCGTCGCCGAACCACGACGTCAGGGTCTCGCCGATCGGCCGCTCGAACAACGCCGACCACGCTTCGGCGTCACCCACCCGTGCTCGGAAGTCCACTTCGGACAGCAGTGGCTCGGTCAGCGTGCCGAAGACGCGCCCGGCGACGCCTTCGGCCAGCTCGTAGAACCGTTGCCACGCCGCGAAGTCCGCTGTGGACCCGGTGACGGCGCGGAACGACGCCACCGTCCGGCCGGCGTCGCCCGTGTCGACAAGAAGACCCGAGTCGCCGGTCGGGGTGTACGACGACATCCGGCGCCGCAGCAACCGGACGTCGAGCCCGAGATCGGCCACGATCTTCTTCGGCAGCAGGCTCACGAGGTAGGAGTAGCGGGAAAGCCGGACGTCCACGCCGTCGAACGCGCGGAACGACACGGCGGCGCCACCGGTCTCCCCGCGCCGTTCGAGCACGAGCACCGACCGGCCCGCCCGCGCCAGGTACGCGGCCGCCACCAGCCCGTTGTGCCCGCCTCCGACGATCACGACGTCGTAGGAATCCATCCGCCCTCCTCGGGTTTCGCCTGCCTATTCATCGTGGCCATGACAGCGGTGCGAATTCAAGGAAACGTCGCGAACGGTCCTTTCGCGCTATTCGCTTGCGCGGAGCGTGACCGAACCGGCAAGCTGAACCGCAACCGGCAGGGAGCCGGGGTCGAGATCCGGGAGGTGCCGACGTGATGGATGTCCGGGCCCTTTCGCGCCCTCGCCCACCCGCCCCCCGGAGCTGACCACGCGCCCGGTGGGGCATCCCTGACCAAGGAGAACCCCACCAGTGCGCCAGCACGACTTCGAAGACTTCGACTCGTTCGACGACCAGCCCACCCGCCGCCGTCAGGCGCGGTCACGCCGCCGCGGGCGGTTCGAAGAACCCGAGCCCACCCGCAGCGGGCGGCTCACCGAAGGCGAACGCGTCCGGCTCGCCAAGCTGCGCGACGACGCCTACACCGAAAACCAGCTCCCCGATGGGGCTGACCGCTGGTCCACCTGGGACGACGCCGAACACGGTCCGTCACCCCGGCCGGACTGGGTCGTCACCGAGCTCGCCGCGGTCGACACCGATCTCGGCGTCCTCAAGACCGGCAAGGAGGCCGACGTCCACCTGCTGCGGCGCGGCCTGCCCGGCGCCGAAGGCACTTTGCTCGCCGCGAAGCGCTACCGCAGCGACGAACACAAGCTGTTCCACCGCGATGCGGGCTACCTCGAAGGACGGCGGATGCGCCGGTCCCGCGAGATGCGCGCGATCGAGCACCGCACCGCGTTCGGCCGCAACCTCATCGCCGAACAGTGGGCCGTCGCGGAGTTCGCCGCGTTGAGTCGCTTGTGGACGCTCGGCGCGCCCGTGCCGTACCCGGTGCAGCGCAACGGCACCGAACTGCTGCTGGAATTCCTCGGCGAGGACGACGGGACGGCCGCGCCGCGGCTGGCCCAGGCGCGCCCGGACCCGGACGAGCTGAAGGACCTCTGGTTCCAGGCCACCGGGGCGCTCGAGCTGCTCGCGTCGGAAGGGCTCGCGCACGGCGACCTCTCGGCGTACAACCTGCTGGTGCACCGGGGCCGGGTGATGGTGATCGACCTGCCCCAGGTCGTCGACGTCGTCGCCAACCCCGCCGGCGCCGAGTTCCTGGCCCGGGACGTGCGCAACCTGGCCGGCTGGTTCCACGGGCGCGGCCTCGGCGAGCACGTCACGAACACCGACGGGCTGCTGGCGGACCTCGTTTCCGCAGCCGGTCTCGGGTGACCGCGCGGCGGCGTCGCGGATGTGGCACGGAACACGTCTGCGACGCCGCCCACAACGGGTTACCTCCATGCGGAGGACCAGCTCCCCTTCAGGTACTATCGATACAGACCGCAACCGGCGGCGTGGATGTAGTTGGTGTCCGTCGCCTCCAAAGCCACCGAATGGCTCGCGGTGATCCGTAATCCCAAGCGGCGCGCAGTGTCGGAAAAGCGCAAGACACAGTGTGCCGGGTCCGTCCTTGTGAACGCCCACCGCACACCATCTTGCCCTGCCTGCGCGCGGGGAGCCGGGCCTCCTTGTGACGAACCACGTCCGAGAGGCATTTGTGACCGTCACGTTCAACTCCGGCCCTTCCTCGACGTCCGCGCGCGCGGACCGTCCCGACCGCAAGCCGCGCCAGCGCCCGGCCGCCGGTGGGGACATGCTGCGCGACGACGCCGTCGAGACCGTGGCCACCAAGACCTTCGCCGAGCTGGGCCTGCCGGAGCCGCTGCTCCGCGCGCTGGCCGACGCGGGCATCAACAACCCGTTCCCGATCCAGTCCGCGACCATCCCGGACGCGCTGGCCGGCCGTGACGTGCTGGGCCGCGCCCAGACCGGCTCCGGCAAGACCCTCGCCTTCGGCCTGGCCATGCTGGCCCGGCTCGACGGCGGCAAGGCCCGCCCGAAGCGCCCCCGCGCGCTGATCCTGGTCCCGACCCGCGAGCTGGCCATGCAGGTGGCCGACTCGCTGACCCCGCTGGCCAAGTCGCTCGGCCTGTGGTGCCGCACGGCCGTCGGCGGCATGGCCTTCGCCCGCCAGGCGGACGCGCTCTCCCGCGGCGTCGACCTGCTGATCGCCACCCCGGGCCGGCTGTCGGACCACGTCCGGCAGGGCACCGCGCACCTGGGTGACTGCAACTTCATCGCGCTCGACGAGGCCGACCAGATGGCGGACATGGGCTTCATGCCGCAGGTCCGCGAGATCATGGACCTCACCCCGCCGGGTGGGCAGCGCCTGCTGTTCTCGGCGACGCTCGACGGTGACGTCAACCGCCTGGTCCGCCAGTACCTGAGCGACCCGGTCACGCACTCGGTCGCGCCGTCGACCGCGAGCGTCGACACCATGGACCACCACGTGCTGCAGGTGTCGCACCAGGACAAGCAGGACGTCATCACGCAGATCGGCGCCCGCGAGGGCCGCACGATCATGTTCGTGCGCACCAAGCACCACGTCGACCGCCTCACCGAGCGCCTGCGCGAGCAGGGCGTCCACGCGGCGGCGCTGCACGGCGGCAAGACGCAGGGGCAGCGCAACCGCGTCCTGGCCGACTTCAAGGAAGGCCACACCCCGGTGCTCGTCGCCACGGACGTCGCGGCGCGCGGCATCCACGTCGACGACATCTCGCTGGTGCTGCACGTCGACCCGGCGGCCGACCACAAGGACTACCTGCACCGCGCCGGCCGCACGGCTCGCGCCGGGGCGTCCGGCGTGGTCGTCACGCTGGCGACGCACGACCAGCGCCGGATGGTCCGCCGGCTGACCGACCGGGCCGGCGTCCGCGCCGAGTCCACGACGGTCCGCCCGGGCGACGACGCGCTGTCGCGCATCACCGGCGCCCAGGAGCCCAGCGGCGAGCCGGTCGTCGAGCGGCGGCGCGAGAACCCGCGTCGCGGCGGTGGCGGCTTCCGCGGTGATCGCGGCGGCTACGACCGCGGCGGTTACCGCGGCGAGCGCAACCACGGCGACCGCGGTGGCGACCGCGGCGGCTACGGCGCCGACCGTGGTGACCGTGGTGGCGACCGCGGCGGGTACCACCAGGGCTCCCGCGAGGGCTCCGGCCACCGCGAGGGTCGTCCCGGCGGCTTCGGCGGCCGCGGCCGTCAGCCCCGCTCGGGCAACGGCGGTGGCTACGGCCGCCCGAGCCGTGGCCCGCGTCGCGGCTACGACAGCTGATTTCCCCCTGGAAGCCCCGGACCGCGGTCCGGGGCTTCCGGCGTTTCCGGGCCCTGGTTCACGGTCACGCGGACGGCGAATGGGAGACTGCGGGACGTGACTACGCCGCCGACGCCCCCGCCCGATGAGGTTTTCGACTGGCTCGACGCCGAGGCGGAGAAGCGGGCGAACGCGGGGCTCGTGCGGCAGCTGCGGCCGCGTCCGGCGCAGGCGGACGAGCTGGACCTGGCCGGGAACGACTACCTCGGGCTGGCCCGCGACAAGCGCGTCGCCGGGGCCGCCGCGGCCGCCGCGCTGCGCTGGGGCGCCGGGTCGACCGGGTCCCGGCTGGTCACCGGATCGACCGAGCTGCACACCGAGCTGGAGCTGGAGCTCGCCCGGTTCTGCGGCGCGCAGGCGGCGCTGGTGTTCTCCTCCGGCTTCGCCGCGAACCTCGGCGCGGTGACGGCGTTGTCGGGGTCCGAATCCGCGATCGTCACGGACAAGTACATCCACGCTTCCCTGATCGAAGGCTGCCGGCTGTCCCGCGCCGACGTCGCCGCGGTCGCGCACTCGACGCCGTCCGCGATCAAGCACGCGCTCTCGACCCGGCGGAAGCCGCGGGCGCTGGTGGTCACGGACTCGGTGTTCTCCGTCGACGGCGACCTCGCCCCGCTCGGTGAGCTTTCCGAGATCTGCCGTTCGCACGGCGCGGCGCTGCTCGTGGACGACGCCCACGGCTTCGGCGTCCTGGGTGAGGGTGGCCGGGGCGCGGTCCACGCGGCCGGGCTGTCGGGTGCGCCCGACGTCGTCACGACGTTGACGCTGTCGAAGTCCCTCGGCGCCCAGGGTGGGGCGGTCGTGGGGCCGCGGCGCGTGATCAAGCACCTCGTGGACACCGCGCGCAGCTTCATCTTCGACACCGCGCTGGCGCCCGCGAGCGCCGCGGCCGCGCTGGCCGCGTTGCACGCGCTGAAGGAAGAGCCGGGGTTGGCGGAGAAGGTCGTCGAGAACGCCGGCAACCTGGCGATGTCGCTGAAGGCGGCCGGGCTGAAGGCGAGCCTGCCGGACGCGGCCGTGATCTCGGTGCAGGCGCCGTCCGCGGAGACGGCGGTCGCGTGGGCGGCGGCGTGCGCGGAGCACGGGATCCGGGTCGGGTGCTTCCGGCCGCCGTCGGTGCCGGACGGCATCTCGCGCCTGCGTCTGACCGCGCGGGCCGACCTCACCGAGGCCGACGTGGACCGCGCGGTGAAGGTGATCACGGCGACCGCGCCGCGGGGCGCGACGAGCTAAACGAGAGCTGCCGGCAGCGGCTCCCGGCCGAGGAGTTCTTCCAGACGGGGGCCCGTTTCCGCGAAGTCACCCCGCCGCGCGGCGATGAAGAAGGCCAGCAACATGCGGGCCATGGGCTCGGGCGTGCCGGCCGCGATCCGGCCGGCGACCCACTGTTCGTCGTCGACGACCACGCGCTTGACCTCGCGACCGGTGTGTTCGGCTGCGAGGTCGGCGAAGGTGGCGGCGGTGGGCGCGGTGAGGGTGACCGGGCCTTCGACGGTGCGCTCGGCGAGGATCACCGCGGCGGCCTCGGCGGCGTCCGCGCGGTGGGTCCACGAAACCGGGCCGTCCTCGGGCGTGGCGATTTCGCCGGTCTCCCGCCACGGGCCGAGCAGCCAGCCGAGACTGTGGGCGTAGAAGCCGTTGCGCAACGACGTCCAGGCGACACCGCAACCGGCGAGGATCTCCTCAGTGGCGGCGTGGTCCCGCGCCGGGGGAACGCGCTGTCCGGGCGCACGTTCTGGTGGCTGGTGTAGAGGATCCGCCGCGCGCCCGCGGCGACCGCGGCCTCGATCGCGGTGCGGTGCAACGCGACGGCGTCGGCGGCCGGGTCGTTGGACGACACCAGCAGCACCTGGTCGGCGCCTTCGAACGAGGCGCGCAGGGCGGCGGGGTCTTCGTAGGAGCCTCGCCGCACCTCGACGCCGCGGTCGGCGAAGGACCGGGCCTTCGCGGTGTCGCGCACGCTGACGGCTAACTCGCCGGCCGGGACGCGGGTGAGCAGGTGCTCGACGGTGGCGCCGTTCAGGGCGCCGGTCGCGCCGGTGATCACGATCATCGCGGGGGATCCTCTTCCAGCAGGGGCAGCAGGATGTCGTCGACGATGTGCTCGACGAACGGTTCGTCGCAGGGTTCTCCGGTGACGACCAACCGGTGGACGAGCAGCGCCGGCACGATCTCGCCGAAGAGCGCGGCGCCGCGTGGGTCCAGGACCCGGGTCATCGCGGCTTGGTCGCGGTGCAGGATCCGCCGCATCGCCGCGGCGAGGTCCGGGTCGCCGCGCATCCCGGCGAAGAGCGCGCCCAGCAAGCCGACTTCCTGCTCGGCGATCTCGCGCGCGAGCCAGTTCGCGGTCTCCAGGAGCGCGCCGCGGAGGTCTCCGGCCGAAGGCTCGGGCGGCGTGCCGCCCGACCGGTGGTCGACGGCCGCGGCGACCAGCGCGGCCTTGCCGGGGTAGCGGCGGTAGATCGTCGCCTTGCCCGCTCCGGCCGCCGCCGCGACGGCTTCGATCGACGTCCGGTCGTAGCCGACGTCGATCAGCAGCTTCAGCGTCGCGTCGAAGATGGCGACGTCGCGGCCGGCGTCCCGTGGTCGTCCCGGCACGGCCTCCCCTTTCGATACGAGACGGTATCGTCTCGTATCGAGAGTAAGCCTGACTCGGGACTCTGTCGAGGCGGTCTCAGGCCGGGAGGCGGCGCATGCGGATGTGCGGGATTCCGTCGTCGTCGGTGTACTCCGCGCCTTCCGCGACGAAGCCGTAGCGCGCGTAGAAACCCTGGACGTACGTCTGCGCGTCCAAGACGTACTCGCCGGGAACCGTGAGGGCCGCGTCCATCAACTGCGCCGCCAAGCCCTGGCCGCGGGCAGCTGCCGCCGTGACCACGCGGCCGATGCGGCGGACGCCGTCCGGGTCCAGCAGCACCCGCAGGTACGACGTCACCCCGTCCGCGTCCGCGAACCACAGGTGACGGGTGTCCGGGCGGAGGTCACGGCCGTCGAGCTCCGGGTACGCGGCCTTCTGCTCCACCACGAACACGTCCACGCGCAGGCGGAGGATGTCGTGGAGCTGGGCGGCGGTCAGTTCGGGTCCGAACGCGTCGTGCAGGGTCGGCATGTCCCCTGCCTATCACGCTCAGCCGAAGACGCGGGGCTTGGCCTGGGCCTCGATGTCGGCCGTGTACGTCGACACGCGCGTGTAGACGCCCGGCTTGCCCGGCTTGCCGCAGCCGTCGCCGAAGGACACGATGCCGATCAGCGTGTCGCCCACCACGAGCGGGCCGCCCGAGTCGCCCTGGCAGGCGTCGATGCCGCCCTTCTCGTAGCCGGCGCACACCATCGTCTTCTGGTCGTACACGGAGTAGTCGGAGCGGCAGGTGTTGTCCGAGACCACCGGGACCTGGGCGCTGCGCAGGTAGTCGGACCGGTCGCCGCCGTCGGCGATGCGACCCCAGCCGAGCACCGTCGCCTGGGTTCCTTCGCGGTACGCAGCCGTGTCACCGCTCTTGGGGAGCTGCGCGGGCCGGTAGTCGAGCTGGCCGCGGACCGTCAGCACCGCGATGTCGTCGCCCTGCGTCGGGTCGCTGTAGCCCTTGCCGATCCAGACTTTCGAGACACCCAGGACCTGACCGACGTCGGTGCGCTTGTCCTCGCGGCCCGCGACCACGCGGACGTCCTGCTTCGCGACCGCCTTCGCGCAGTGCGCCGCCGTCGCGACCGCCGTCGAGCTGACGATCACCGCGCCGCAGAACTGGTTGCCGCCCGAGTCGGTCAGGTAGACCGCGTAGGGGTGGTCGGAAAGGGAAGCCTTGTCGCCGCCCACGATCCGCGGCTGGTTGGCCGAAGCCGGGTCCGCCGACGCCGTGCCGACCACCACCGGGACGGCCACCGCGGCGACCGCGAGGAGCGCGCCGCTCGCGAGCAGCAGGGATCGGCGGGACTTCACGGACATGGGACTTTCCCCTCTTCGGAACAGCACGAGACAGAGCACTCGGCACCCGGATGACTCCGGTGCGTGAACGACGTGCGCTCAATACCCTAATCCGAGGGGGCCCAAAACGGTGTCACTGGAACGGGTGGACTCCGCGCCGAACACACGCCTCTGTCAAGCTGGCCGGATGCGACGGAGAGCGGCGGCGGCACTCGGGGCGGTCCTGGCCCTGACGGCGGCCGCGTGCTCGGCGGAAGTGCCCTCGACGCCGCAACCTGCGCCCTTGACCACGGTGGCGACCACTCCGGCGACGCCCCCGGCGAGGGTCACGACGGCGCCGGCGGCCGCACCTCCCGCGCCCGCCGTCACCTGGCAGGTGGGTGCCCACCCGCTCCCCCTCCGCCCCGACGGCTTCGGCGAGATCGAGCCGACGCCACCCGAACTGGTGAACCGGGCACTTCCGACAAAAGACATTCTTCCCCCGCCTTCCGGCGACCGGTACGCCTCGACGACCAGCGCCGTGCCGCCCGGCGTCCTCGCGCGCAGCACCTGGCAGGCCGCGTGCCCGGTCAAGTCGACCGATCTGCGCTACCTGACCATGTCGTTCTGGGGCTTCGACGGCCGCGCGCACACCGGCGAGATGTTGGTCAACGCCAAGGGCGCCGCCGGGATCACGAAGGTCTTCGGGCAGCTCTTCGCCGCGCACTTCCCGCTCGAAGAGATGCGGGTGACCAGTCCCGGCGAGCTGACCGCGCCGCCGACCGGCGACGGCAACAGCACCAGCGCGTTCGTCTGCCGCCCGGCCCGCGGGCAGACGACCTGGTCGGCGCACGCGTACGGGCTCGCCGTCGACGTCAACCCGTTCTGCAACCCCTACACCCAGGGCCGGCTCGTGCTGCCCGAACTGGCGTCGGCCTACCTCGACCGCGGGGACCGCCGGCCGGGCATGGTGCTGGCCGGCGACGCGACCGTGCGCGCGTTCGCCGCGGCCGGATGGTCGTGGGGCGGCGCCTGGACCAGCCCGAAGGACCGGATGCACTTCACCGCGACCGGCCACTGACCACGTAATACGACGTTAAGCACAGGCGGGAACACCCGCTTCGCGGCGACGGTTGGCTAGGGTGAATCGACCGGAACCGACCCCCGCGGAGGATGCAGTGCCCCACTACGACCTGGTGATCGTCGGGACGGGATCGGGGAACTCCATCCTCGGCCCCGACTTCGCCGGCAAGAAGACGGCGATCGTGGAGAAGGGCACCTTCGGCGGTACCTGCCTGAACGTCGGCTGCATCCCGACGAAGATGTTCGTGTACGCCGCCGATGTCGCGTACACGCCTTCGCACAGCGCGAAGTACGGCGTCGACGAAGAGCTGAAGGGCGTCCGCTGGCGCGACATCCGCGACCGGATCTTCGGCCGGATCGACCCGATCGCGGCCGGTGGCGCGGAGTACCGCCGCAGCCACGAGGACAACAAGGACGTCGACGTCTACGAAGGCACCGCCCGCTTCACCGGGCACAAGGAGCTGCGTGTCAGCTTCGCCGACGGCCGGCCGGACGAGGTCCTGACCGCCGACAAGTTCGTGCTCGCCGCGGGCGGGCGCCCGGTGATCCCGGACATCCCGGGCCTGAACGACGTCGAGTACTACACGTCCGACACCGTGATGCGGCTCGACGAGCTGCCCGAGCGGATCGTCGTCCTCGGCGGCGGGTACATCGCGGCCGAGTTCGCGCACGTCTTCGCGTCGTTCGGCGTGCACGTCACGCTGGTCAACCGCTCCGGGCGGCTGCTGCGTTCGGAGGACGACGACGTCAGCGCGCGCTTCACCGAGCTGGCTTCGGAACGCTTCGACGTCCGCCTGGACCGCAAGACCGTCCGCGCGCGCAAGACCGGCAGCGGAGTGGCGCTGGACCTCGAAGGCCCGCAGGGCGCCGAGACCGTCGAGGCCGACCTGCTGCTGATCGCGACCGGCCGCCGGCCGAACTCCGATCTGCTGGACGTCACCGCGACCGGTGTGACCACAATGGACAGTGGACACGTCGTGGTGGACGACTACCAGGAGACCGTGGTCGAGGGCATCTACGCGCTCGGCGACCTCTCGTCGCCGCACGAGCTGAAGCACGTCGCGAACCACGAAGCCCGCGTGGTGCAGCACAACCTGGTGCACCCGGACGACCGGATCACCGCCGACCACCGGTTCGTGCCGCACGCGGTGTTCACCCACCCGCAGGTCGCCTCCGTCGGGCTGACCGAGCGGAAGGCCCGCGACCTCGGAGTGTCCTATGTGGTCTCGAAGCAGGACTACGCCGGGATCGCGTACGGCTGGGCGATGGAGGACACGACCGGCTTCGCGAAGCTCCTGGCCGACCCGGCGACCGGCAAGCTGCTGGGCGCGCACATCATCGGGCCGCAGGCGTCGTCGGTGATCCAGCCGCTGATCCAGGCGATGAGCTTCGGCCTGGACGCGCGATCGATGGCGCGGGGCCAGTACTGGATCCACCCGGCGATGCCGGAGCTGGTCGAGAACGCGCTGCTCAACCTGCCCCTGGACTGAGTCACCGCGGGCCGGGCGGGGTGACCGCCCGGCCCGCGGGAGTCCCTACAGCGTGATCGACCAGGCGTCGAGGGTGCCGGTGTCGCCGGGGCCGTAGTCCGTGACGCGCAGCTGCCACTTGCCGGCGGCCGGGGAGGACGCCGGGACGCTGAACGTCCGGGCGCCGTTCCACGCCGTGCACGTGCTGCCGCCGCTGTACTTCAGCGCGTACGCCTTGCCCTTCGGGTCCAGCAGCGTGATGCCGAGGTCTTCGGCGCACGTGTGGCGGATCGTCACCGCGACCGACAGCGGGGTCGCCGCCTGGCCGGTCAGGTCCGACGTGACCGGGCTGAACACCTGCTGGTAGTCGCGGATCGCGTAGTCCGTGTCGTTCGTCAAGGTGCGGCCGCCCGGCGTCGGGCCACCGCCGGTGACCAGGCTGAGCTGCCACTTGCTCAGCGCCTCGATGACCGGCTGGAACAGGGACAGGTCGCCGTCCGACGGGTTCTGCACGCACTGGGACGGGCCGCCGTCGTGCAGGCCGGTCGCCTTGTCGCCGAGCAGCCAGCCGCCGCCGGAGTCGCCGCCGAGGGAGCACGCCGTCGTCCAGGTCAGGTCGTCGATGACCAGGCCGCCGCCGTAGTCGACGGACTTGTGCGTGTACTTCACCTCGCCGCACTGCCAGTGTGACGTGTTGCCGGAGTGGCAGACGCGGTCGCCGACCATCGCCTCGGCCGCGCCGGTCAGCGTGACCGCCGGCTGGCCCCAGGTGTTCACCGACGCCGACAGGGTCCAGCCCGGCTCCGTCACCGCGACGACACCCATGTCGCCTTCGCGCGCGTTGACGCTGTGGGTGCCGCCGACGTTCGACGTCCCGATCCGGTTCTGCTGCCCCGAAGCGCCGTACGCGGCCTGGTCGCGGTCGTTCGTGCAGTGGCCGGCGGTGAGGAAGTGCTTGGCGCCACTCGAATCCGTCACCGGGAAGCCGACCGAACAGTTGCTTTCGCTGCCCGGCCACCACGGGTTGCCGGTCTGGATGGTGCCCGACTGCTGCCGCGGCGACGTCGACGTCTCGGTGACCCGGACCCCCAGATCCCGCACGCGCGAAAGGAAACTCTCGGTCGCCGCGGTCTTCTTCGTCCGGTCGACGTCGACGCCGACCTCGTTGCCGCGGACGTCGACACCCCAGCCGTAGACGCCGGGGACACCCGCCCCGACCAGCGCCCGGACGGCCGCGTCGGTGCGGTCCAGATCGGTCTGGCTGCGCGCGACGACCTGCGCCGCGGCGCCCGCGGCACGCGCCTGACCAGCGGCTTCGGCGGTCGTGACGGCGACGGTCAGCCGGCCGGTACCCGCGTCGAACCACTGCCCAGCCGAACCCGCGCGCACCGAAGCGGGCAGGGTCGCGGCCAGCCGGTGCGCCCGGTCCTGCGAGGCGAGCTGCGTCCGGGCTTCGTCGGTGGTCAGCCCGAACGCCGCGGCGACGCCCGCGACCTCGGCGTCCGGGTGGCCCGGTGCCGCCTCGGCGAGCGCGACACCCAGGCCCAGCGCGGCCATCGCGACCACGCCGGCGACGGAAACGAATCTGCGCATCGGTATTCTCCTCGGATCGGCGAGTGGAGTGCGCAGACGGTAAGCCGCCGGATCGACCGGTTTGCAGATCCGCAAGTCTTTAACAGTTAACTGGCCAGTCCCATTCGAAGCCGTAACGGCCGGGGCCGAAGTTCAGCGCGACCCCGTGCACCGCACCGGATTCCGGGACGACGTCGGCGCGTTCCCCGGGTTCGGCGAACCGGCGGCACACCGCCGGCACCGCCTCCGGGGAGAACCGGATTTCGAGCACGTATTCGCGAACCGGCAACCGGAACTTGCGTTCGTAGTTCGTCGCGACCGGGTGCGGCGCACGGTTCACGAGCGTGTGCTCGGTGAGCACCGTTTCCCCGCGCAGCAGCGGCCGGCCGAAGAGCAGTTCGACGACGAGCAGGCCGTCTTCCGGCCGGTGGACGCTGCGGCCCGCGTGGCAGCCGCGCAGCGAACGCAGCTCCGGCAGCGGCCGGTCGTGCTCGTCGAGGTGCAGGATCACCACCCACCGGTCCGGGCCGTCGGCCTCGGCGCGCAGCACCTGCCGCGACCGGAACTCCAGTTCCTCGCGGTCCGGCCCGACGAGGACGACGTCGTGCTGGCTCAACCGGGTCAGCCGCTCGTCCCACCGGATGTCCACATCGGACACCGCGGCGTCGATGCGCCGGCCGTCCGTCCAGAACCGGCCGATCTCCGCGGGCGCGGCCCGGCGCACCCGCGGCGGCCCGAGCAACGCGACGAGCGAGCCCGCCGGCACCTCGAGGACGGCCTCGAGCTGACGCAGCCCGCGCACCGAATCCCGCCGTTCGGGCCGGCTGCGGCCGGACTGCCAGTAGCTCAACGTCGCCGTCGTGACCGTGACCCCGCGGACCCGCAGGTGCTCGCGCAGCCGGTCCAGGCTCAGCCCGCGGGCGCGGATGGCCGCGCGCAGGGCGGCGTCGAACGGGCCCTCGCGCAGCAACGTCCCGAGGTCCGGCGACGGCACGGCCACCCGGTGATCTTAAGCGGCACGCACCCGGGCGAACCGCGTTAACAGTTAAGAATCAGACGAACCGGCGGCGGCCCGCGAGCGCACCGAACACGACCTGGACGACGAGCAGGCCGAGCAGCATCGCCAGCGGCACGGTCCAGCCGGCCGCGACGTCGTGCAGCAGGCCGAAGAGGAACGGCCCGAGCGCGGCGAACAGGTAGCCGAAGCCCTGCGCCATCCCGGAGAGCCGGGCGGTGTCGGCGCCGGTCCGCGCGCGCAGCGCGATCACGGTCAGGGCCAGGGAGAACACGCTCATGCCGAGCCCGACGAGGATGCTCCACAGCAGCGGCGACCACGACGGCGCGAGCATCAGCCCGGTCGTCCCGGCGAAGCCGAACACGCCGAGGCCCACGATCCACGGCCCCTGACCGCCGGGGGCGCGGGCCGCCATCGGCGCGATGAAGAGGCTGATCGGCACGGCGATCAGCGAGACGAGACCGAACAGCAGGCCGGCTTGGTCGCGGGAAACGCCCGCGTCCATCAGCACCTGCGGGAACCAGCCCATCGCCGCGTAGGCGTAGAAGGCCTGGAGGCCGAAGAACACCGTGACGATCCAGGCGAGCCGGTTGCGCAGCAGCGACCGCCCGCTGTCGGTGGCGTCGGCGGGCCGCGGCGTCCGGCCGGTGCCGCGGGCTGCGAGAATCCACGCCAGCAGCGCCACGACGGCCACCACCGCCCAGCTCCCGAGAGCCGGGCGCCAGCCGCCGAACAGGTCGCCGAGCTGCGGGGTCACCGCCGACCCGAGGGCCCCGCCGCCCTGCAGGGCCGCGGTGTAGACGCCGGTCATGACGCCGATGCGGGCCGGGAAGGAGTCCTTGATGACGACCGGGATGAGCACGTTGATCAGAGCGATCCCGGCGGTGGCGACGAGCGTGCCGCCGAGCACGACGGCCGGGCCGTCGACCACCCGCAGCACGAGCCCGGCGCCGAGCGCGACCAACGCGATCGCGATGGCGGCACCGATCCCGGCCCGGCGCGCGAGCAGCGGCGCGGCCAGGCCGGCGCCGGCGAAGCAGAGCGTCGGCAACGTCGTGAGCACGCCGGCCCAGACGCCGGACGTCCCCAGGTCCGCGCGCATTTCGGCGAGCATCGGCCCGACGCCGGTGATGGCCGGGCGCAGGTTGAGGGCGGTGAGCACCACCGCGACCGCGAGCAGCGCGCCGGCGGCGACCACGCCCGGGGTCCGGACCTCCACGGCGCCGTCCAGTTCGAGTTCACGGTTTTCCACGTGCATGACCGCTACTATCGCATACGTAGGATGATTGGATGAAGGGATGACTCCTGTGCCTCTGGCCACCACCCGGCGCACCGGCCTGGTCGACCAGGTCATCGAGCAGCTGCGGACCGCGGTCGCGCACGGCGACTGGCCCCTCGGCACGCGCATCCCCACCGAGGTCGAGCTGGGCGAACAGCTCGGCGTCGGGCGCAACACCGTCCGCGAAGCCGTACGCGCGCTCGCGCACACGGGCCTGCTCGAAGTGCGCCAGGGCGACGGCACGTACGTGCGCGCGACCAGCGAGGTGTCCGGGGCGATCCGCCGGCTCTGCGGCGACGAGCTGCGCGAGGTCCTGCAGGTCCGGCGCACCCTCGAAGCCGAGGGCGCGCGGCTCGCCGCGTTGTCGCGCACCAAGGAGGAGGTCGCCGAGCTGTGGTCGCTGCTGGCCCGGCGCGAGACCGAGCTGCGCGAAGGGCGCTGGGAGGACTTCGCGCACACCGACGCCGAGTTCCACATGGCGGTCGTGCGCGCGAGCCACAACGGGCTGCTCACCGAGCTCTACCGCGGGCTGACGGAGGTCATCACGGCGAGCGTCGCGGCGACGTCGAGCATCACACCGGGCGTGGACCACGTGCCCGAGATCGGCCACGAAGGCCTCGCCGACGCCATCGCCGAGCGCGATCCCGACCGGGCCGCGGCCGAGGCCTGCGGGTTCCTGGACGAGCTCCTGGACCGCGTCGAACGCGCCTGACCTGCGGGTTCAGCTCGAATGGCACCACTTGTGACCCTTAAGGGTGCCAATTCAGGGTTGTCGTGGTGCCATCGTGGCGCCATAGTTGTGCCATGGACCTGACACCACTCGTGGACAGCCTCCGCCGCGAATTCGCGGTAGCCGCCGAGGCGGCCGGCGAGGACGCTGTCGCCCTGGCCGAACGGCTGGCCTCCCCGCTGGAGGCCGCCATCCGGCTGACCCTGCTCGACACGCTCTCGGCCGCGGCCGACGAGATCACCCGCGACCTCGCGCCCGGCTCCGTCGAAGTCCGCCTCCGCCGCCGGGACGCCGAGTTCGCCGTCACGCTCCCGCCCACCCCGGCCGCCGAGCCGGTGGCCCCCGAGCCCGTCGCGCCGCCGCCGGAAGCCGACGACGGCGCCGTCTCCCGGATCAACCTGCGGCTGCCCGAACAGCTGAAGCAGCGGGTCGAGGAGGCGGCGAGCCGGGAGCGGCTCTCCACCAACGCCTGGCTCGTCCGGGCCGCGACCGCCGCCCTCGGCCCCGACCGCGCCCGGCCCACCCAGCGCCGGTCGGTGTTCGGCGAGAAATACACCGGCTGGGTTCAGTAACCCCCTTCCGCTTTTTCCCACATGTCTCCGACCTGCGGAGACGCCTCACGAGCACCCCAGGAGGGCGCAGCCATGCCTGTTTTCCCCACCCCCGAGCCGATCGCGGCCACGATCGACGTCAGCGTCGCGGACGTCCGGATCGTCGCCGGGAACCGGGCGGAGACGACCGTCGAGGTCACCCCGGCCGACCCGGGCGACAGCGAGGACGTCAAGGCCGTCGCGAAGACCCGCGTCGAGTTCGCCGGCGGTGAGCTGCTGGTCAAGGGCCCGAAGTACGTCACCAAGCTCTGGGGCAAGGGCGGGGCCCTGCACGTCACGGTCGAGCTGCCCGCCGGCTCGCAGATCACCGGCACCGCCGCCATGGGCGACTTCCGCGTCACCGGCCGGGTCGGCGACAGCCGCTTCAAGACCTCCGTCGGCGACATCCACCTCGACGAAGCCGCCCGGCTCGAGGCGAACACCGCGACCGGCGACGTCACCATCGAACGCGCCACCGGGCACGCCGAAGTCGGCACCGGCTCCGGCGAGCTGCGGATCCGCGAGATCGACGGCACCGCCGTGCTGAAGAACTCCAACGGCGAGACCCGCGTCGGCGAAGTGACCGGCGACCTGCGGGTGAACGTGGCCAACGGCGACATCCTCGTCGACGTCGCCCACGCCGGCGTGCACGCCAAGACCGCGTCCGGCGACATCCGGCTCGGCGAGGTCGTCCGCGACCGGGTCGTGCTCGAGACCGCCGTCGGCGAGATCGAAGTCGGCATCCGCGAGGGCAGCGCCGCGTGGCTCGAGCTCAACTCCCTGACCGGCTCCGTGCGCAACACGCTCAGCGCCGCCGACGGGCCCGGTGCCGGCACCGAGACCGTCGAGGTCAAAGCCCACAGCTACACCGGCGACATCGTCATCCGCCGAGCCTGAGACTCCACCACAAGACAAGGGGAAGATCCATGCCAGACGCCATCGTGGCCGAGGGACTGGTCAAGAAGTACGGGAAGGTCGCCGCGCTCGACGGGATGACCCTGTCGGTGCCCGAAGGCACCGTGCTCGGCGTGCTCGGGCCGAACGGCGCCGGGAAGACCACCACCGTCCAGATCCTCACGACCCTGCAGAAGCCGGACGCGGGCCGGGCGACGGTCGCCGGGTTCGACGTCGTGAAGGACGCGCACGAGCTGCGCACGCACATCGGCGCGTCGGGGCAGTACGCCGCCGTCGACCCGGAGCTGACCGGGGCCGAGAACCTCGAAATGGTCGGCCGCCTGTACCACCTGGGCACCAAGCGGGCCAAGGCGCGCGGCCGGGAGCTGCTGGCCCGGTTCAGCCTGGCCGACGCCGCCGACCGCCCGGTCAAGGGCTACTCCGGCGGCATGCGGCGCCGCCTCGACCTGGCCGGCGCGCTGGTCGCCAACCCGCCGGTGCTGTTCCTCGACGAGCCCACCACCGGGCTCGACCCGCGGGCCCGCACCGAGCTGTGGGACGTCATCACCGAGCTGGTCGCGAACGGCACGACGCTGCTGCTCACCACCCAGTACCTGGAAGAGGCCGACCGGCTGGCCGACAGCATCGCCGTCGTCGACCACGGGCGCGTGATCGCCCGCGGCACCGCCGACGAGCTCAAGGACCTCGTCGGCGGCGAGCGGATCGAGCTGACCGTCGGCACGCACGACGACGTCGTCGTCGCGCAGCGGGCACTGGCCCGGCTCGCCAGCGGGGAGCCGCAGGCCGAGGGCTTCCGGCTCACCGTGCCCGTGACCCACGGCGCGAAAGCGCTTACCGAAGCGCTCGCGCTGCTGGCGGTCGACGGCGTCGACGTCCGTGACGTCGGTGTCCGCCGCCCCACCCTCGACGACGTTTTCCTGTCCCTCACCGGTCACGAGGTGGCCGAAACCGCGAAGGAGGCCGTGTGATGAACGCGGTGCAGATGGCCGTCACCGACGGCGTGACCGTCGCCAAGCGCAACTCGATCAAGATCTTCCGGTCGCTGGACCTGCTCGGGTCCCTCGTGTTCACGCCGGTGATGTTCGTGCTGCTCTTCGGGTACGTGTTCGGCAGCGTGATCGACATCCCCGGGCTGTCCTACCGCGAGTTCATGCTGCCGGGGATCTTCACGCTCGCGGTGGCGATGGGCGGCATCGTCACCGGCTACGGGCTGACCGACGACCTGCAGAAGGGCATCATCGACCGGTTCCGCTCGCTGCCGATGTCCCCGGCCGCGGTGCTGATCGGGCGGACCACCGCCGACCTCATCCTCAGCACCGCGAGCCTGCTCATCATGGGCCTGGTCGGCCTGCTGGTCGGCTGGCGCATCCACACCGGCGTGCTCGAGGCAGTGGGCGGGATCGTCCTGCTGCTGGCGTTCTCGTACGCGCTGTCGTGGGTGATGGGCGCGCTCGGCCTGGCCGTGCGCAAGCCCGAGGTGTTCAACAACGTGTCGATGGTGGTCGTCTTCCCGCTGACGTTCCTGGCCAACACGTTCGTCGACAGCGGCCGGCTGCCCGGCCCGCTACGGGCGATCGCGGACTGGAACCCGGTCTCGGCGGTCACGCAGGCGGCCCGGGAGCTGTTCGGCAACACGAGCGCGGCGCTCCCGCCGCGTGAGGTCTGGCCGATGCAGCACGCGGTGCTGGCGTCGGTGCTGTGGATCGCGCTGCTGCTGGTGGTCTTCGTGCCGCTTTCGGTGCGCTGCTACAAGAAGGCCACCAGCCACTGAGCTACGGCAGCGTGAGGATCTCGCTGCCGTCGGCCGTCACCACGAGGGTGTGCTCGAACTGGGCCGTCCACTTCTTGTCCTTCGTGGTGACGGTCCAGTCGTCGGCCCAGATGTCGTAGTCGATGGTGCCCAGCGTGATCATCGGCTCGATCGTGAAGGTCATGCCCTCCTCGATGATCGTGTCGACGGAGGGCTCTTCGTAGTGCAGGACCGTCGGGGGCGTGTGGAACGCCGGGCCGACGCCGTGACCGGTGAAGTCGCGGACCACGCCGTAGCCGAAGCGCTTCGCGTAGGCCTCGATGACCCGGCCGATCACGTTGAGCTGCCGGCCCGGCCGGACCGCCTTGATCGCCCGCATCGTCGCCTCGCGGGTGCGCTCCACCAGCAGGCGCGCCTCCTCGGAGACGTCGCCGGCCAGGTACGTCCCGTTCGTGTCGCCGTGGACGCCGCCGATGTAGGCGGTCACGTCGATGTTGCAGATGTCGCCGTCTTCGATGACCGTCGAGTCCGGGATGCCGTGGCAGATGACCTCGTTGAGCGAGGTGCAGCACGACTTCGGGAACCGGCGGTAGCCCAGCGTCGAGGGGTAGGCGTGGTGGTCGAGCAGGAACTCGTGGACCACCTTGTCGATGTCGTCCGTGGTCGCGCCCGGCTTGACGGCCTTGCCGCCCTCCTCGAGGGCCTGCGCCGCGATCCGGCTCGCGACCCGCATCGCTTCGATCACCTCGGGCGTGCGCACGCCGTTGCCGGTGTCCCGTTTCGGCGCCGGCTTGTCCACGTACTCGGGACGGGCGATGGAACTGGGGACGTCACGGCGGGGCGTCTGAACGCCGGGAACCAGCGGGGCACGAACGGACATGCCTCCCACTTTACGACGGTCCGCTCAGCCGACCCCCGCCAGGAACCGGTGGGCGGCCTGCACCGCCGGTTTCGACGACCCGGCCTCGGTGAGCAGCACCGCGAAGGCCAGGTCGCCGCGGTAGCCGACGAACCAGCCGTGCGACTGGGAGCCGTCGCCGAACTGGGCGGTGCCGGTCTTGCCCGCGACGTCGGGGATGTCCCGCAGCCCGGTCGCGGTGCCGTTGGTGACGACCTCGCGCATCATCCCGCGCAACGCCCCGAGCACGTCGTCCGACGGCGGGTCGCCGACGTTCTTCGTGGTCGCGGGCAGGCCGCGGACGATCGACGGCGTCGGCACCTTGCCCGCCTGGACGGTGGCCGCGGCCAGGGCCAGGCCGAACGGGCTGGTCACCACCGTGCCCTGGCCGAAGCCGTTCTCCGCGCGCTGGACGGCCGAATCGCTGGCCGGGACGGCGCCGGTGACCGTGGTCAGGCCGGGGACCACGAAGTCCGCGCCGATGCCGAACGAGCGGGCGGTGTCGGTGAGCGCCGAAGACGGCAACCCGGCGGCGAGCCGGGCGAAGGTCGTGTTGCACGACCGCGCGAACGCCGTCTTCAGCGGGACGCGCCCGAGGTCGAACCGGCCTTCGTTCGGGACCACGCGGTTCTCGATCGTCGTCGTGCCGGGGCAGTCGACCGCGCTGCCCGCCTCGACGTCGCCCGCCGAGAGCGCGGCCGCCGCCGTGACGATCTTGAACGTCGACCCCGGCGGGTAGCGGCCGGACAGGGCCAGCGAACCCTCGTCGTTGGCGGCGTCGTTCTGCGCGACGGCCAGGATGTCGCCGGTCGACGGCTGGATCGCCACCAGCGCGGCCGGGTACCGCTCGGTGTCGAGGGCCTTCTCCGCGGCGGCCTGGACCTTCGCGCTGAGCGTGCTGGTGACCGCGGGCGACGGGCGCGGCGGCTCCGCCCGCAGCTCGGAGACCTCGCCGCCGGTGACGTCCCGGGTGACGATCCGCCAGCCCGCCGCCCCGGCCAGCTGCTGTTCGACCAGCGCGCGGATGCCCGGGAGGACCTGCTGCCCCGACCCGCGCGTGACCGGCAGCAGCCGTTCCTGGCTGGCGAACCGGACGCCGGGCAGGTCGTAGATCACCGGTTTGACGCGCTGGTAGTCCCCGGCCCGCAGGGTGATCACCGGGTAGGCGTCGCCGGGTTTGGTCTTGCTCATGCCGTCCAGCACCGAGCGGCCGGTGACCGACGGCTCGTACCGGTGCAGCGCTTTCGCGAGCGAACCCGCGACGGCGCTCGCGTTGCCCGTCTTCTGCGGGTCGACGACCACGCCGATGACGGTCTGCGGGCGCATCAGCGGCACGCCGTCGCGGTCGAGGACGGGCGCGGTCTCGGGCAGCTGCGGCAGCAGGCCGAGGGTCTGGCCGACGGCCAGCTGCGGGTGCACGACCGTCGGCTGCCAGTGCACCTGCCAGCCGTTCTCGGCCGCGCGCAGCAGGGCGTCGGCGCGGTAGGTCCAGGTGCGGCCCTGGGCGAGGTGCCACGTGAGCTGGTAGCTCGCCGTGACGGTGTCGCCGTTCGCCGGTTCCCGCACCTCTTCGTCGTCGACGTCGAGGGCCTCGGGTTCGAGCACGCCGCGGACCTGGGTCAGCACGGTCGTGGCCGCGTCGGGCGAGTCGGTGTTCGCGGCCGCGGCGGCGACGTCGCCGGCCGCGACGGCGTCGAGGAAGGCGGACAAGGCGTCCTCGGGACCGTCGCCCGAGCACCCGGCCGTGGTCGCGGCGACGAGCAGCAACAGCGCCGCGAGGGCACGGTGTCGACGTGCACTCATGGCGGGATGATGCCTGGTCAGCGCGGTGTCGCGGCCTTGAAACACCGCCACGGAAGAGTGGTTAGAACAGCACCGTCGCGTACTGGCCGACCTGCTTGAAGCCGATCTTGCGGTAGGCGGCGAGGGCGGGGGTGTTGAAGGCGTTGACGTACAGGCTGGCGGTGCGGCCCAGGCCCCGGACGAGCCGGTTGACGACGGCGGCGGTGCCGGCGGTGCCGAGGCCGTCGCCGCGGCGGTCGGGGTGCACCCAGACGCCCTGGATCTGCCCGACGGTCGCCGACATGGCGCCGATCTCGGCCTTGAAGACGACTTCGCCGTTTTCGAAGCGGGCGAAGGCTCGCCCGGCGCCGATGAGTTCGGTGACGCGGGCGCGGTAGCTGGCGCCGCCGTCGCCGCTGCGCGGGTCGACGCCGACCTCTTCGATGAACATCGCGACGGCCGCGGGGAGGTAGCGCTCGAGCTCGTCCGGCCGGACCGGGCGGACCAGCGGATCGGCCTTGACCAGCGGCTGGGTGTCCAGCGCCATCAGCGGCTGGTCGTCGCGGACCTCGCGGGCCGGGCCCCACTCGCCTTCGAGCTCGTCCCACAGGCCGAGGACCTGCTCGGCCGGCCCGACGAGCGAGGAACAGGTGCGCTGCCGGCGGAGGGCGCGGTCGGCGAAGGAGCGCAACGCGGGGGCGTTGCCCCGGAGGGGGATGAGGTTCGGCCCGGCGAAGCACAGCCCTTGGAGCCGTCCGGCTCGGACCGGACGGCTGTCGGCGGCCCAGAGCTCGCCACCGAGCCGCCACGGGTCGAGACCGGCAGCCTCGACCCGGGCGCTGACCATGCAGCTGCCCACCGGGTCGGCGGCGAGCGCGGCACGGACCGCCGGATAGTCCCGATCATCGAGCAGCCGTGCACCTGCAAGCCGCAACACGGGCTCCAGGGTGCCAGATTCGGCGGGTAAACGGAACGCGAGGCTGTCGACACGGTGAGATGAACGGCCCGGTTCGGGCTTCGCGGGCAGAATCGGGCGTATGCAGCGGTACACGTACAAGGTCGTCGAGGTCCGGGAGAAGCTCATCGGCGGGAAGATGTCGGGCGGCAAGCTGGAGAAGCTGCTGAACGACCACGCCGAAGACGGGTGGCAGCTGAAGGCGATCACCACGGCGGAGGTGAAGGGGCGCGTGGGTCCCGGCGGGGTCGAGGGGCTGCTCGTGACGTTCGAGAAGCCGGTCGGCTGAGATGTCATGAACGACTCGTTCATGTCGCCTGATGACATGAACGAGTCGTTCATGACGTTCATGGCGCGCCGCGGTAAGTCCCGATCGTCCAGGAATTGCCTTCGGGGTCGCGGAGGCTGAACGTGTGCGAGCCGTACTCCGTGTCGGTCAGCTCCGCCGTCACCTCCGCACCCGCCGCCCGCACGCGGTCGTGGATCTCGTCCACCTTGTCCGACACGACGTACACCGCGCCGGTGCCGGGCTTCATCGCGTCGTGGACGCCGTCCGGCCCGCGGACGCTGCCCAGCATCACCGCGCCGCCTTCGGGCCAGCGCAGCTCGGCGTGCGCGATCAGGTCCCCTTCCGGCACGACCAGGGTCTCGGTGAAGCCCAGGACGTCGACCAGGAAGCGGACCGCCGCAGGGGCGTCGTCGTAGCGGAGGGCGGGCCACACGTTCGGTTCAGGAGTCATGCCCGGGAGTCTTGCGCCGCCGCGACCTCCTCGTCTTGGAGGAACGGGAGCTCCTCGGCGATCCACGTCCCCGGCGTGCACCCGGCCAGCGCGCGCCATTCGTTGGTCAGGTGGGCCTGGTCGTAGTAGCCGCACTCGACGGCCAGGCCGGCCAGGTCCGAACGCCCGCGCCGCAGCAGCCGGGCGGCCCGCTCGAACCGCAGGACCCGCGCGGCCTGCTTCGGGGCCAGACCCAGCTCCGCGCGGAACCGCTCCCCCAGGTACCGGCGGCTCCAGCCGACCTCGCCCGCCAGGTCCGTGACGCGCACCTGCCCGTCCGCGCCCCGCAGCCGGCGCCACGCCTCCCCCAGCTCGGGCGGCGGCGACACCGGCTCGACGGCCCGGGCGGCCAGGACGTCGTCGAGCAGCGCGAACCGTTCGCGCCAGGTCGGCAGCTCGCGCAGGCGGCCGGGTAGCGCGCCCAGGCCGAACTCGGCCAGGTCCGCCACTTCCCCGCTCAGCTCCGCCGCCGTGACGCCGAAGAGCGTGCGCACGCCCAGCGGGTCGAGCTCCAGCTGCAGCCCCTCCTGCGTGCGGTCCTGCCGGATCAGCACCGCTCGCGTATGCAGGCCGCCGATCAGCGCCTGCAGCCTCTGCCCGGCCATCCGCACCGGCCCGGCGAGGCTGATGACGAGCGTCACGTGCCGGGAGGGCAGCCCGCGGTGGACCGGCAGCGTCACCTCGCTCTGCGCGTACCCGACATAGCGCGTGACCAGGGGCCGCACCACCGGGTGCGGCCGGTGAACAGCCCAGGTCACGGTCACGAATGCCAGCGTAAACGTCACCACCGACAGTTCCGGTTCTGATAACACGGAAGGTGCGTCCCCCACCGCGGAAGGAACACCCGATGACGATCCAGGAGCAGGCGCAGCAGCTGGAGCTGCTCGCCGACCAGGTGCCGACCGGCATCGCGCTCGCCACCAAGAGCGACCTCGAAGACCTGCAGGCGCAGGTGCTCGGCCTGCTCGGGGAAACCTCGACCGCGACCGCGATCCAGGGCTCGATCCAGCTGGCGGCGCAGCAGATCGACGAGGTCGCCGCCGCGCTGGAGAACGTCCGCCTGCAGATCCGCGACGCCGCCCAGCACCACCTACAGGGCTAGTTCGTAGTGCGAGGCGACCGCCGGCTGGCCCGTGTAGTTGGGTCCCGCGCGGTCGTCCGCGCCGAGGTAGCGGAAGGGCAGCGCACCCGTGAACCGGCCGGTGCGCCGGATCCGGCGGGTCCGTGAGTCGTACGCGAAACTCGCCTCGCGCAACGCCTTCAGGACCGGGCGCGGCCCGCCGGGCAGGTGGACGCCCGCGATATCGAAGTTCGCCACGAACACGCCGTCGTCGCTCAGCCAGGACGCCGCCCGCAGCAGCGCCCCCAGCTTGTCGCCGACGTAGTGCAGCCCGTGCACGCAGGTCACGAGGTCGAACCGGCCGGCGGGCTCCCACGCCGTGATCGACGCGGTCTCGAACCGCACCGGCCCGGCCGCCGCGAAGTACCCGACCAGGTCGACGCCGGTGATGTCGAGGTCCGGCCGGACCTCGGCCGCGTCGAGGAGCGCCCGGCCGCTGCCGCAGCAGAGGTCGAGCCAGCGGGCGCCCGGCGGCAAACCCAGGATGTCGAACCCGAGGACGCGCGAGTAGCCGTCGCGACCGGCGAGCCGGCGCTCGCGGTTCATCGCCACGTTGGCCACGACGGACGACGCCTCGAGGACGTCGTCCGGGACCAGCTCAGCCAGCAGTGACCACCGGCTCGCCTTGACCGAGGGAATCCCCCGTCTCTTCGGCGATGCGCATGGCCTCTTCGATGAGCGTCTCGACGATCGCGTGCTCGGGCACGGTCTTGATGACCTCGCCCTTCACGAAGATCTGGCCCTTGCCGTTGCCGGACGCGACACCGAGGTCGGCCTCGCGGGCCTCGCCCGGGCCGTTCACGACGCAGCCCATGACCGCGACGCGCAACGGGATCTCCATGCCCTCGAGCCCGGCGGTGACCTGCTCGGCGAGCGTGTAGACGTCCACCTGCGCGCGCCCGCACGACGGGCACGACACGATCTCCAGCTTGCGCTGCTTGAGGTTCAGCGACTGCAGGATCTGGATGCCGACCTTGACCTCTTCGACCGGCGGCGCGGACAGCGAGACGCGGATCGTGTCGCCGATGCCCTGGCGCAGCAGCGCGCCGAACGCGACGGCCGACTTGATCGTGCCCTGGAACGCCGGGCCGGCCTCGGTGACGCCGAGGTGCAGCGGGTAGTCGCACTGCTCGGCGAGCAGCTCGTACGCGCGCACCATGACCACCGGGTCGTTGTGCTTCACGGAGATCTTGATGTCGTGGAAGTCGTGCTCGGCGAACAGCGACGCCTCCCACAGCGCCGACTCGGCCAGCGCTTCCGGCGTCGCCTTGCCGTACTTGTCCATGATCCGCTTGTCCAGCGAACCGGCGTTGACGCCGATCCGGATCGGCGTGCCGTGGTCCTTCGCGGCCTGCGCGATCTCCTTGACCTGGTCGTCGAACTTCCGGATGTTGCCCGGGTTCACGCGCACCGCGGCGCAGCCGGCCTCGATCGCGGCGAAGACGTACTTCGGCTGGAAGTGGATGTCGGCGATCACCGGGATCTGCGACTTCTTCGCGATCGCGGGCAGCGCCTCGGCGTCGTCGGCCGACGGGCACGCCACGCGGACGATGTCGCAGCCCGCGGCGGTCAGCTCGGCGATCTGCTGCAGGGTCGCGTTGACGTCGGAGGTGAGCGTCGTCGTCATCGACTGGACGGAGATCGGGAAGTCGCTGCCGACGCCGACCGCGCCCACGTGGAGCTGGCGGGTCTGGCGGCGCTCGGAGAGGACGGGCGGGGGCAGGGCGGGCATACCGAGTGCGACGGTCACGGTTTCCAGCGTACCTACCCCGACCGGGCCACCTTCACCATGTCAACCGTCACGGTGAGCAGCGTTACGCCGCGTATGACCCGCCTCGGAGGGGCCGGAACCCCTCCGTGGCGGGTCACTACTGCAGGCGGATCGGGTTGACGATGTCCGCGGTCACCGTGAGTAGCGTCACCGCGCCGCCGATGAGCACCAGCACCATCGTGATCCCGGACAACCTCGTGTAGTCGACGGGCCCGCCGGCCACCTTGCCCCGTCGGGCGCGGATCCAGTCGCGGACGCGCTCGTACCAGACCACCGCGATGTGCCCGCCGTCCAGCGGCAGCAGCGGCAGCAGGTTGAACACGCCGATGAAGAAGTTCAGGCTGGCCAGCAGGAAGAAGAACAGCACCCAGATGCCCCGCTCGACGGCCTCGCCGCCGATCCGGCTCGCGCCGACGACGCTGACCGGGGTGTTCGGGTCGCGCTCGCCGCCGAAGATCGCCGTGACGACGGCGGGGATGCGCTGCGGGAACTCGACGAGCCGCTGGGCCGTCTCGGCGAACATCGTGCCGGTGAAGCTGAAGGTGGCGCCGACCGCGGCGGCCGGGCCGTACTGGGTGGTCACGGCGGGCTGCTGCGGGGAGGCGCCGATCATGCCGACCTCCTTGACGCCCGCGGCGGTCCAGCGCTGCACCTGCGGCACGTCGACGATGAGCGCGAGCCGCTGGTCGCCACGCTGGACGTCGAACTCGGTGCGGCCCTTGGTGGCCTGCACCGCGGCGAGCATCTCCGTCCAGCTCGCGACCGGCTTGCCGCCGACGGCGAGGATCTTGTCGCCGGCCCGCAGCCCGGCGGCCTCCGCCGGCCGCACCGAACCCGGCGGGCAGGTGGTGTCCTTGGCCTGCTCCTCGGTCGTCGCCGACCGCGCGCAGGACGTCGCCGAGAGCACCGGCGTGGTGTCGGCGGGGGTCAGGTTCGGCAGGCCCATCGTCACGGCCATCAGGTAGAGCACGACGAAGCCGAGGATGAAGTGCGTGACCGACCCGGCGGACATCACGACCGTGCGCTTCTAGGTCTTGAACCGCCACATCGCGCGCGGCGCCTCGTCCGGCGTCACCTCGTCGAGCGCGGTCATGCCGGCGATGTCGCAGAACCCGCCGAGGGGGATCCACTTGAGGCCGTACTCGGTCTCCCCGCGGCGCCAGGAGAACACCGTGGGCCCGAAGCCCACGAAGTACCGGCGGACCTTCATGCCGAAGGCCTTGGCGGTGACCATGTGGCCGGCTTCGTGCAGCGCGACGGAGACGCAGATCCCCAGCGCGAAGAGCACCACACCGATGATGTAGGCGAGCACCCGCTACTTCCCCTCGATGATCGAACCGGCCCGCGCGCGAGCCCAGCGCTCGGCGGCGAGAACGTCCTCGACGTCGCGCGGTTCGCGACGCCACTCGTCGGCGGCTCCCACCACCTCGGAAACAGTGTCCACTATCGACGTGAAGCCGGTGTTCTGCGCCAGGAACGCCGCGACGAGCTCCTCGTTCGCGGCGTTGTACACGGCGGGCAGGCAGCCGCCCACGGTGCCGCAGTGGCGGGCCAGCTCGACCGACGGGAACGCGTCGTTGTCCAGCGGCTCGAACGTCCAGGTCGCGGCCTTGTCCCAGGTGCAGGCGGCAGCGGCATCGGGCACGCGGTCGGGCCAGTGCAGCGCGAGCGCGATCGGCAGCCGCATGTCGGGCGGGCTGGCCTGGGCGATCGTCGAGCCGTCGGTGAAGGTCACCATCGAGTGCACGATCGACTGCGGGTGCACGGTGACGTCGATCTTCTCGGGCGCGATGTCGAACAGCAGCGCCGCTTCGATCAGCTCCAGGCCCTTGTTGACCAGGGTCGAGGAGTTGATCGTGATCAGCGGGCCCATCGACCAGGTCGGGTGCGCCATCGCCTGCTCGACGGTGACGTCCGCGAGCTCGGCGCGCTTACGGCCGCGGAACGGGCCACCGGAAGCGGTGAGGACGAGCCGGGCGACCTCGTTCTCCTTCCCGGCCCGCAGCGCCTGCGCGATGGCGGAGTGCTCGGAGTCGACGGGGACGAGCTGCCCGGGCTTCGCGGCGGCGAGCACGAGCGGCCCGCCGGCGATGAGGGACTCCTTGTTCGCGAGCGCGAGGGTGGCGCCGGTGGCGAGCGCCTTGAGCGTCGGCTCGAGGCCGCGGGAGCCGGGCAGGGCGTTGAGGACGGTGTCGACCTTCACCGCGTCGATCAGTTCGGTGACGGCGTCGGAGCCTGCGAAGAGCCGCGGGAGCTTGAACTCGCCCTGCGCGTAGCCGCGCTTCTGCGCCTCGGCGTACAGCGCGAGCTGCACGTCTTCGGCGGCGGTGGCCTTGGTGACGGCGACCGCTTCGACACCGTGGGCGAGCGCTTGGGCGGCGAGCGCGGCCGGGTCGGCACCGCCCGCCGCGATGCCGGCCACCCGGAAGAGGTGCGGGTTGCGCGCGGCGACGTCCAGGGCCTGCACGCCGATGGACCCGGTGGAGCCGAGCACGAGAACGCTTCGCGAGGTAGTCATCGCGGGTCATTGTCGCGCGGGACGTCTCGGCGGCGCACCCGGAGGTTGCCCTGGGCGACGGGCCGGTCCGGGGCCCGCCCGAGTGGCCGGGTTCCCAGCGCTGCCGGGCGGCGGCCCGCCCGCGCCGCTTGGGGCCTCGCACGAGTGGCCGGGCACCACCCGGGGCGGGTTCGCGGCGCTGCCGAGTGCCCGGCGCCACGGCGGCTCCCCCGGTGCCGGGGCCGGGTCCGCCGCCCGAGCCCGTCGCACCGGCAGACCGGGCCGGCGTGCGCGGTGTTCTCGCGGCGGTCCGGGGCCCGCGCGAGTGGCCGGCACCACGCGGGGCGTCTCCGCGGCGCCCCCGGAGGTGTGGGATCATCGGCGCGTCCGTGGTTCATGGGTCTTGAGGAGTTCATCGTGGCAGGCAAGGCGGTCGAGAAGCGGCGTCCCGAGGTCGACCCGCGCGACGAGCCGTCGGCGGCCTGGGGCTGGCACGGCTCGTTCCCGAAGGCCACCCGGATCGCCGGCTGGGTCAGCGCGGTCATCCTCATCGTGATGATCAAGGGCAACCACGAGAACAACACCGAGAACGTGTGGCTGGTCGGCCTGGCGCTGTTCCTGGTCCTGCTGCTCGTGCTCGACATCCGCAAGCAGCGCACGGCCTGGCGCAAGTAGTTCGTCATTCGCTAACGTCCCCGGCATGAAGCTGCGCTGGGGTCTGGCTCTCGTCGGTGTTCTGGGTGCCCTGCTGGTGCCCGCCGTTCCCGCTTCGGCTGCCTCTTCGCCGGTGGTCCGGTGCACGTTCACCCCGACGCCCTCGAACCCGGCGGCGCGTCCGGTGGTGCGTCCGCTGCCGTTCGCGCTGACCCGCGGGACGGTCGACGTGACGTTCCGCTTCAACTACGGGCCGGTCACCGTGCGGCTGAACCGCGCCGGAGCGGCCCCGTGCGCGGTCCACAACATGGTTTCGCTGATCCTGCAGCGGTTCTACGACCGTTCGCAGTGCTGGCGGCTTTCGAACTCTTCCCGGCTCGGCGTGCTCCAGTGCGGAGACATCTACGAGGTCGAAAAGGGCGGGCCGGGGTACAAGTTCCCCGACGAGGTCACCGGCGCGGAGACGTACCCGCGCGGGACCGTCGCGATGGGGAACCAGGGGCCGGGGACCAACGGGTCCGAGTTCTTCATCGTGCACTCGTTCGCGAACATCCCGGCGAACTACTCGGTGCTGGGCCGCGTGGTGCGGGGCATGGAGGCGCTCGACCACATGGTGGCCGACGGGATCATCCCGACCGACCCGAACGGGCCGTTGGACGGGGCGCCGGCCCACCCGGTGAAGATCCAGCGCGCGTCCGTCGGCTGGCAATAACCGGCCGACCTGCTCCTTTTCGTCGCCTCACGACGGACGCTACCTGCCCCAACGCCCGAAACGTCACCCCAACGAGTGAATGCTCTCCGCGCCCGATTACATTGAGCCAGCTGTGAGCAGCCTGTGAGGGGGACTCGATGATCACACACGACCAATACCTCGCCACGCGAAGATTCGGTGCTCTCGACGGGGTCCGGGCCATCGCCGCCGTGCTCGTCGTCGTCTTCCACTACGGGGGACCGAACTGGGTGCGCGCCAACGGCTGGATCGGCGTGCACCTCTTCTTCGTCCTCTCCGGGTTCCTCATCACCACCCTCGCCCTGCGCGAAGAGGACCGCAACGGCCGCGTCTCGCTGGCCGAGTTCTACATCCGGCGGGCGTTCCGGATCCTGCCCGTCTACTACGTCGTCATCGGCGTGGTCGTCGTCTTCGCCTACTTCCGGGGCATGGGGCTGCGCCACAGCGGCATCGTCGCCGCGCTGCCGTGGAACCTCACCTTCCTCGGCGAGTACCACCAGATGACCCTGTTCGGCCAGGCCTGGACACTCGGCGTCGAGCAGAAGTTCTACCTCGTCTGGCCGCTGCTCGCGTTCGGCGTCGGCGCGCTCGGCTTCGTCAAGCGGCTGAGCCTCTCGCTCGGGCTCGTCGCCCTCATGCTCGCGCTGATCCCGTTCATGCCCTACGCCGGCGCGTACTCGCCGATCCTCATCGGCTGCACGCTGGCGATCGTGCTGCACCACCGCAAGGGCTTCGCCGCGCTGCGGGTGTTCACGCACCCCGTCGCCGGCCTCGTGGTCGCCGCCGCGCTGGTGGCAGTCCAGACCATGTTCGGCGAGATCGCCGAGTTCCTGAGCGACGAGGGCGGCTCGATCACCGGCACCCTCTACATCGTGCTCGCGGCGCTGCTGGTGCCGTCGCTGGTCGCCGGCGGCGGTCCACTGGCCTGGGTGCTGTCGCGGCGGCCGATGCGCTTCATCGGGGAGCGCTCGTACTCGCTGTACCTCATGCAGGGCGTCGTCGCGGTGGCGCTCGCGGGCGCGATCCCGCAGTTCGCCCCGCACCGGACGCTGACCGCGGTCGCCGTGACGATCGTCGGGCTGCTCGCCGCCGACCTGCTCTACCGCTGGGTCGAGGTCCCGATGATCGACGTCGGCCGCCGCATCATCACCCGCCGCCGCGCGAAGAAGACCGAGGCGCCGGCGGCGGAGGTCGCCGAACCCGCGCTCGTCACGGCCTGACGGCAGCCAGCGCGGTCAGCGCGTCCTCGATGATCGCCACCAGCAGCGCGCTGGGGCAGGGCTCGGCCAGAGCCAGGGCCAGTGCCTCAGTCAGGGGACACGCCGCCGCGGGTGCGGGGAAGGCGGGCCGGCCTCGGCCGGCAGTTCGCCGAGCGCATTCCCACGAACCATCTCTGCCCCCGACGTGAGAAACCGGGTGCCGCGCAGATGCGGCACCCGGCTTCGGAAACCACCCTCAGCGTTCGCTCGCCGGCGACACCAATTCACTCGGTCCCGTGCCCGACTCCCCGGCCACCGCGGCCAGCTCCTCGCCCACCGACTCGCGGTCCTTCGAGCGCGCGTCCTTCGTCAGCAACGACGCCACCGCGCCGATCAGGCACACCGCGATCGCGAAGCCGAACGCCACCGCCAGGCCCGACTGGAACGGCCCCGAAATCAAGTTCGGGAAGAAGCTGCGTCCGGTCAGGAACGACGCCTGGTCCGGCGGCAGCGACGCGAGCTGGCCGCCCAGGAGCTGCTGGATCGGGTTGTACCCGAGGAACGCCGCGAACAGCACCGCCACCGCCGGGAGGTTCGCCACCTGGGCCGCCGCCGTCTCGGGGACGCCGTGGGCCACCAGGCCATCGTGCATCGTCGACGGGAGGCTGCTCGACAGGCCCGAGATGATCAGGCTGAAGAAGAAGCCGATCGACAGGACCATCGCCGCGTTCTGGAACGTCGTCATCATGCCCGCGCCGGAGCCGCGCGCGTCCGCCGGGAGGCTGTTCATCACCTCGGCGCGGTTGGGCGAGGAGAACATGCCCATGCCGATGCCGTTGATCAGCAAGATCGCCGCGAACGCCCAGTAGTCGAAGTTCACCGGCAGGATGATCAGCAGCAGGAACGTGATCGCCGTGATCAGCAGGCCGGTGGAGGCCAGCAGGCGGCTGCCGATGCGGTCGGCGAGGATGCCCGACGTCGGCGCGGCCACCAGGAACCCGACCGTCATCGGGAGCATGTAGATGCCCGCCCACAACGGCGTCTGCTCGAACGTGTAGCCGTGCTGCGGCAGCCAGATGCCCTGCAGCCAGATGATCAGGATGAACTGCAGGCCACCGCGGCCGAGCGACGCCGTCAGGTTGGCGACGTTGCCCCAGGTGAACGACCGGATCTTGAACAGCGAAAGCCGGAACAGCGGGTTGTCGACCTTGGTCTCGATGATCACGAACGCGACCAGCACGGCGACGCCGCCGATCAGGCAGGACAGGACCATTGGGCTGGTCCAGCCGGTCTGCGACGTGCCGTAGGGCTGGATGCCGTAGGTGATGCCGACCAGCACCGCGATCAGGCCGACGGCGAAGGTGATGTTGCCCCACCAGTCCATCCGCGCGTGCTTGCGGACGCCGGTGTCGTGCAGCTTGAGGTACGCCCAGATCGTGCCGATCACGCCGAAGGGCACCGACACCAGGAAGATCAGGTTCCAGTCGACCGGGGCGAGCACGCCGCCGACGACCAGGCCGAGGAACGAGCCCGCGATGGCCGCGACGCCGTTCATGCCGAGCGCGAGGCCGCGCTGGTTGGCCGGGAAGGCGTCGGTGAGGATGGCCGAGGAGTTCGCCATCAGGAACGCGCCGCCGACGCCCTGCACGATCCGCCAGCCGATCAGCCACAGCGCGGCGGCGTCGCCGTCGAACCAGGTGATGGCCAGCATGATGGAAGAAACGGTGAAGACGGCGAAGCCGAGGTTGTACATCCTCGCGCGGCCGTACATGTCCCCGAGCCTGCCGAAGCTCACCACCAGCACCGCGGTGACCACGAGGAAGCCCATGATCATCCACAGCAGGTAGCTCGTGTTGGCCGGCTCCAGGGGGTTGATGCCGATGCCCTTGAAGATGTCGGGCAGCGCGATCAGCACGATCGAGGAGTTGATCGTGGCGATCAGCATGCCCAGCGTCGTGTTGGACAGCGCGATCCACTTGTACCGCGGCCCCAGTTCCGCGATCGAATACGTCCGGCGTTGCGCCACTGTGCAACCTCTCTGCTCGCAAAGTCCCTTAGCTAGGCTAAGCAAGTTGCTTGCGTATGGCAACCAAGTCCGCGAATCCCCTGCGAGAGCATGATCACACTCGCTTGACTGTCCTTTGTGGAGTCTTTACCCGGCCGCGTGTGCGATGAACGACTCGTTCATGGCGTCGGACGACCTGAACGAGTCGTTCATGGCATGACCGGCTCGCGGCGGCCCGGGTTGCCGAGGCGAAGCTCGAGTGTCTTGAATGAGTCATTCAGGACCGCCGAAGACCTGAATGACTCATTCAGGACGAGTAGCGAGCCAGTCGCCGGCGACAGATGGCTCGGCTGCGCGACCTTGCCGGGGCTGTGGACAACTCAGTCGCACCGGCCCGGAATTGTCGGCGCTCGCCGGTAACGTCGAAACCGGGGGTCCCCCGCACGCGCGGGCGCGAAAGCCGGGGAGCGCGAGGCCGGCGGGAACGAAAGCCGGAGTCACCGCACCAGCCGTCCCAGCACCGCGACCCCCTCGGCGATCTCCGTCCCCGTCCGCGCCGCGTACCCCAGCACCAGCCCCGGCGGCCCCGGGACCTGGCGGTGCCACGACAACGGCTGGACCTTCACCCCCTCCGCCAGCGCCGCGGCCGCCAAAGCGATGTCGTCGACGTCGGAGGAGAACGTGATCGTCAGGTGGAGTCCCGCCGCCGCGCCGTGGACGACCGCTGAGGGCAACGACGAAGAAACCGCGCGGATCATCGCGTCCCGGCGACGGCGGTGCCGGCCGCGGACCACCCGCAGCTGCCGCTCCAGCTCGCCCGTCTCCATCAACCGCGCCAGCACCAGCTGGGCCAGCACCGGGTTGCCCAGGTCCGCGAACCGCTTCGCCGCGACCAAGTCGTCGAAAAACCGAGGCGGCGCCAGCAGCCATCCCACCCGCAACGCCGGCGCCAGCAGCTTCGACACGCTGCCCGTGTACAACACCTCCGGGACCATCGACCGGACCGCGGGCACCGGCGCGCGGTCGTAGCGGTGCTCGGCGTCGTAGTCGTCCTCCACGACGATGCCGCCCTCGGCCACCCAGCGCATCAGCTCGCGACGGCGCTCGCCGCCCAGGACCACGCCCATCGGGAACTGGTGCGCCGGCGTCAGCAGCACGGCCGGAGCCCTCAACTCGGAAACGCGCAGGCCGTCCTCGTCCACCGGGACCGGCGGGGTCGCCAGGTCGCAGTGGTGCAGGTGCTGCCGCGCGCCCAGGGAGCTCGGGTCCTCCACCGCGATCTCGGTGAGGCCGTGCTGCCGCAGCACCTCCCCCACCAGCGTCAACGCCTGCGCGACCCCGGCCACCACGATGATCTCGCCGGGGTCGACGCGGATGCCGCGGCTGCGCGCCAGCCAGTGCGACACCGCCAGCCGCATCGCCGGCGCGCCGCGCGGGTCGCCGTAGCCGAAGTGGGCCGGCTCCAGCTCGTCGAGGACCGCGCGCTCGGCCCGCAGCCACGCCGCGCGCGGGAACGCCGTCAGGTCCGGCACGCCCGGCGTGAGGTCGATCCGGGCCGGCGTCGCGCGGACCGCGTCGAAGACCTCGACCCCCGGCAGCGGCGTGATCACCTCGGACGGCGGCGTGACCCGCACGGGGTCGGGGGCCACCACCGGCGCGGCCACCACCACCGTGCCCGCCCGGCCGCGGCCCGCGGCGTGCCCGTCGTCGATCAGCCGCTGGTAGGCCTCGGTGACCACGCCCCGCGACACGCGCAGCTCGGCCGCCAGCACCCGCGACGCGGGCAGCCGGCCGCCGACCGGGAGCCGGCCGTCCGCGACGGCGGCGCGCAGCTGCCCGGCGAGCCAGTCCGCGAGGCCGCCCGGCGGCGCCTCACGGACGTCGAGCTGGAGGAAGTCCGACCCTATGGACCCCTCCGGACGCGGGGTTTTGGCTCTGCCCATCGAGCCATTGTCGCAGCACGCTGGACGCATGGACACCAAATACGTGCACGGGTACGCCGCCCCCGAGGCCCGCCGCCTCGGCGACCAGGCCGACACCCTCGCCGAGCTGCTGCACGCCGGGACGGCCTACCCCGCCGGGAGCCGCGTGCTGGAAGTCGGCTGCGGCGTCGGCGCCCAGACCGTCCACCTCGTGGCCCACAGCCCGGACGCGCACCTGACCGCCGTCGACGTCTCCGAGGAGTCCCTTGATCAAGCGAGACAACGAATACCGGGCGTCGACTTCCGGCGAGCCGACCTCTTCGACCTCGACGGCGAGTGGGACCACCTGTTCGTCTGCTTCGTGCTGGAACACCTCCCGGATCCCGGGAAAGCGTTGGCGCACCTGAAAACCCTGCTGCGACCGGGCGGCACGATCACCGTCGTCGAGGGCGACCACGGCTCGGCTTTCTTCCACCCGCGCAGCGAACACGCGCAGGCCGCGATCGACTGCCTCGTGCGCCTGCAGGCCGACGCGGGTGGCGACGGGCTCATCGGGCGGCGGCTGTACCCCCTCCTCGCCGAAGCCGGTTTCGCCGGAACGGAAGTCGAGCCGAGAACCGTCTACGCGGACGCGTCGAAGCCCGGTCTCGTCACCGGTTTCACCCGCGACACCTTCACCGCGATGGTCGAAGGCGTCGGCGAAACCGCCGTCGCGAAGGGGCTCATCGACGACGCCGGCTGGGCACGCGGGATCCGCGACCTTTACCGCACCACCAGGGAATACGGGACCTTCCATTACACGTTCTTCAAAGCAACAGCACATCGCACTCCGGGAGGAGCGTCATGATCATCGCCGTTCTCGCCGCCGTTGTCCTGCTCGCCTGGGCGCTCGACCACGCGTACCGCCGCCGTCCGTACCCGCGCAACCGGCTGGCCGGCAGCACCGACGTCTTCGACCGCGACGTCCAGCGCCTCGAAGGCGACCTCGTCGCCGACGAGCGCCACTACTCCGGTTCCGCCAGCCGGTCCCGGGCCCGTTTCGCGCCGGGCACGCACTCCCCGGCGTAACAAGCGAGGGCGCGTTCCCAGTGTTCGCGCGCCGCTTTCGGGTCTCCGAGTCCACTGTGGACGTCACCGAGCCCGCAGTGGGCCCGCCCCTGTTCGGGACGGCAGCCCGTTTCCTTCGCCACGGCAAGGGCTTCGCGGTGGTACCCAAGCGCATCCGTAGTCGCGCCCCGCGCCGAAGCCAGCGCGCCGAGACTGTTGAGCACCCGGGACTCCACGCCCCGGTCGCCGCATTCGCGGGCCAGGCCCAGTGCCTCTTCGAGGTGCTGGGCCGCTTCGTCGTGCCGCCCCTGGGCCAGCCGCACGTCGCCGAGGTGCTTCAGCGCGACGCTGCGGTTGGTCGGGCTGCCGGTCTCCTGCGCGATCTCCAGCGCGCGTTCGAGGTGCGCCGCGGCTTCGGGGTACCGGCCGCGGGCGTGCTCGACGTCGCCGAGGATGCCGAGCGCGTAGCCCTCGCTGACCCACACGCCCATGGCGCGGAAGTGCTCCAGCCCCTCCTCCAGCGCCCGCGCGGCTTCGTCGTACCGGCCCAGCGCCGACAGCGCGTCGCCCGTGTTGACCAGCGCGTAGCCCTCGCTGGTGCGGTCGGCGGTGTCGCGGGCGAGCGACCGCGCTTCTTCGAGGTAGCCGATCGCCTCGCCGTACCGGCCGATGCCGCGGCACGAGCAGCCGAGCACGACCAGCACCAGGCCTTCGCTCGTGCGGTCGCCGTTCTTGCGGGCCAGTGACAGCGCTTCGGTCGAGTACGTGATCGCCTCGGTGAACCGGCCGAGCGCGCGGCAGACCAGGCCGAGCGTGTTGAGGACGTGGATTTCGGTGCGCCGGTCGCCGGTTTCGCGGACCAGGGCGAGCGCCTCTTCGAGGTACCGCCGGGCTTCCCGGGACCGGCCGACGCGCCAGTGACCCAGCCCGATCAACGTCAGTGGCTCGGCTTCGGCCACCGGGTCGCCGGCGTCGTGGGCCAGCGCCGACGCGTGCGTGTGCAGCACCAGCGATTCCTCGTGGTAGCCGCCGACGTCCAGGTAGTGCCAGAGGATCCCGGACAGCAGCCGCAGGTGGTCGGCCCAGCCGTGCCGCGTCGCGTGGGCGGCGACGGCCAGCAGGTTGCGGCGCTCGGCCTCCAGCCACGCGGGCGCGTCGAGCACCTTGACGTCGGGGTCGGGCACGTGCGGACGCAGGTGCCGTTCCTGCGGGAGGACGGCGTCCATGGCCTGCGCGGACGACCGGACGTAGAAGTCGAACAGCCGCTCCTGCGCGTCGTGGCTTTCGGCTTGGTCCTCTTCGGCGAGCTCGGCGGCGTAGACGCGCAGCAGGTCGTGCAGCTGGACGCGGTCGTCGCCGGTCTCCTGCGCGAGGTGCGCGCGGACCAGCACGGCGATCAGGCGCTCGGCCTCCGGCAGGGGGACGCCGGCGAGCGCGGCGATCGCGGCCGGCGTCAGGTCTCGGCCCGGGTGCAGGCCGCAGAGCCGGAACACGCGCGCCGCGTCGGGCGCCAGGTGCCGGTAGGACCACGAGAAGACGGCCCGGACCGCGGTCAGCGGATCGCCACCGCCGTCCAGGAGGTCGAGCCGGCGGCGTTCGTCGGCCAGCTCGCCGGTGAGGGCGGCGAGCCGCTCCCCCGGCCGGCTCAGCGCCAGTTCCGCCACCAGCCGCAGGGCCAGCGGCAGCCGGGCCGAGTACCCGATCAGGGCCTCGGCCGCGTCCGGCTCGGCGTCGACGCGCGCGCCGAGGAGCGTCCGCAGCAGGTCGAGGGCTTCGGCGTCGGTCAGCAGGTCGACGAGGACGCGGCGGGCGCCGTGCCGCGCGACCAGCCCGGGCAGCGCGTCGCGGCTGGTCACCAGCACCAGGCACGACGGCGAGCCGGGCAGCAGCGGGCGGACCTGCCCGACCGAGCCGGCGTTGTCCAGCAGCACCAGCATCCGGCGGCCGGTGAGCGCGGTGCGGAACTTGGCCGCGCGCTCCTGGAGTTCGGCGGGGATGTCCGCGCCGTCGACGCCGAGGGCGCGCAGGAAGCCCGACAGCGCGTCGCCCGGCTCGACCGGCCGGACCGTGCCGTAGCCGTGCAGGTCGAGGTAGAGCTGGCCGTCCGGGAACTCTTCCCGTGACCGCTGGGCCCAGTGCACGGCGAGGGCGGTCTTGCCGACCCCGCCGGTGCCCGACAGGACGGCGATGCGCGCGCCCGTACCGTCACCGGCCGCGAGGGCGTCCAGCTCGGCCAGCTGCTCGGTCCGGCCGCGGAAGCCGGCGACGTCGGCAGGCAGCTGGGCGGGCACGCGGGAGGGCGGGAGCGGGAAGTCCTGCCGCAGTACTTGGCGTTGGGCCGCGCGCAGCTCGGGGCCGGGTTCGATGCCCAGCTCCGCGTCCAGGCGCCGCCGGACCTCCGCGAACACCGAGAGCGCGGCCGCCTGCCGGCCGGACGCGGCCAGCGCCAGCATCAGCCGGGCGTGCGCGGACTCGTTGAGCGGTTCCTCGGCGGTCAGCGCGCGCAGCTGCACCGCCGCGTCCTCGGGGTCGGCGGCCTCGGCGTACGCCATGACCGCCTTCGCGCGCTTCATCGCCAACGCGAGGCGGAGGGGGTGCTGCCGGAGGCGGCCGACGTCGGCGAGCGCGGGGCCGCGCCAGAGTTCGAGGGCTTCGCGGTGGGCGCCGGCTTTCAGGAGCGCTTCGAAGCGCAGGAGGTCGAGGTCGTCCTCACCGGCGGTCAGCCGGTAGCCGCCCTTGTCCGTGGCGATCGGGTCGGCGGGCCGCAGCGCCCGCCGCAGCCGCGCCACGTAGGTGTGGAGCAGGTCCAGGCAGGACGGCGGCGGCTCGTCCCAGATGACGTCGACGAGGTCCTCGCGCCGGACCGTCCGGTTCGGCTGCAGGGCCAGCATCGCGAGCAGCAGGCGCTGCTTCTCGGCGCCGATCTCGACCTCGGAGTTCCCGCGCCGCACGGTGAGCGGGCCCAGGACGCCGATCTCGACGGGCTCCGGCGGTGCTTCCGCAAGCGCTTCCCGCAGCCGGCGTTCGGTCTCCGGGCGGGGCCGCCGGACGCTGCCGAGCTCGGCGTTGCGCACCGCGCGCTGGCTCAGTCCGGCGCGTTCGGCCAGCTGGGCCTGGGTGAGGCCGGCGAGCACGCGCCGTCCCCGCAGCCACCCGGCGAACGGCAGGGCTTCGTCCACAGGCGTCCTCTCCCCGCGTGCCCCCGCAGCGGAACGTACCTCTCCAGCATTCCGATCGTGCCCCTCCGGATGTACCACCGAACGGCGAAGATAACCGTTTTCGCAGGTACCGAGGGTGACGACGGGCGGGCAGGCCGGTACAGCCGTTCGTCCACCACGGTTTCCTAGGCTTTGCGGGTCCGGTGGTGGCGAGGGGTTCGGAGCAGCCGTCGCGTGGGGTACGACGGCTGCACCCGAGCCTTCAGACGTCGAAGCGCTCGAGGAGGGCGCGCACAGCGGCTGGGTCCTCGACGTGGGCGTTGTGCCCGAGGCCGGCGAGCGTGACCGCGTCCGGGTCCAGCGCGCGCAGCTGGTCGGGACGGCTCATCGGGTCGTTCTCGCCCGCGGCCAGCACGACCGGGCACCGCGCCGCGGCGAGCAGCGCCGGCATGTCCGGCGCGCCGACGCCGAACGCGGCCGGGTCCATCGCGAGGCGCCAACCTCCCTCGGTCTCGCGAAGCCCGGCCGGGTCCGCGGGCGCGATGCCGAGCAGCCCGGACACCTTCAGGTAGGCCTGGTCGGCCTCGGGCTGCGTCTCGAACACCCGGGGCGGGCGCGCCGCGAAGGTCGCCGCGCGGCCCAGGTCGTCCTGCGTCCACTCGACCTTCACCCCGAGCGCGAGCACGCCCGCGACCTCGACGTCGTACTTCCCGGAGGCCAGCTCCAAGGCCAGCACCCCGCCGAGGGAATGGCCGGCGACGACGTAGGGGCCCTTGCCCGGCAGCGCCCGCGCGACGGCCGCGGTGAACGTCTCGAAGCTGTAGTGCGGCAGCGGGGCGGACAGGCCGTGGCCGGGCAGGTCCGGCACCAGCACGCGCCGGGCGAGCGGCGGGGCGAAGTGGTTCCACACGGCGCCGGTCGCGCCCAGGCCGTGCAGGAGGAGGACGGCGGGTTCGCCCTCGCCGCCGGTGCGCATGTTGAGCGTGTCCATCCGCGCAGCCTCCCAAATTGTCGGTGGGCGCGGCTAGGGTCGGGCGCGTGGCGATCACCGATCCGGACACCTACGTGCGGGGTGTCCCGTACGACGAGCTGGCGCGGCTGCGGCGCGCCGGCCCGGTGGTGCGCGTCGACGACTTCTGGGCCGTGCTCGGCCACGCGGAAGTGCGGCGCGTCCTGCGCGACCCCGGGGTGTTCTCGTCGCAGCTGGGCGGGACGCAGATCCGCGACGCCGCCGATCTCGCCTACGTGCGCCGGATGATGCTCAACATGGACCCGCCGGAGCACGGCCGGCTGCGCGGGCTGCTCACGAAGGCGTTCACCCCGCGCGCCATCGCGAAGCTGACTTCGCAGATCGAGAGCCGGGCGCGGGACCTCGTCGCGAGTGTCGCTTCGCAGGGCTCGTGCGACTTCGCCGTCCTGGCGGCCGATCTGCCGCTGCAGACGCTGGCCGCGGTGTTCGGCGTGCCGGAACAGGACCGGCGGCTGATGTACGACTGGAGCAACCGCGTCATCGGCTACCAGGACGCCGAGTACGCGATCAGCTCCACGGTTTCCTTGTCCGAGGTGAGCGAGCTGGCGCGGGCCGCGCTGGCGGTGCGTCCGTCGCCGGGGCCGGACGGGTCGATGCCGGACCCGCGGACGCGCGCGGGCATGCCGGATCTCTACGCGTACGCGAACGCCCTCGGCGAGTACAAGCGCTCGCACCCGGGCGACGACGTCATGAGCAACCTGATGCGGCACGTCGGCGACGACGGCGGCCGCGTCTCGCTCGCCGAGTTCGAGAACCTCTTCTGGCTGTTTTCCGTGGCGGGCAACGAAACCCTGCGCAACGGGCTGCCCGGCGGGATGCTGGCGCTGCTCTCGCACCCCGCGGAGTACCGGCGGCTGCTGGCCGACCGGTCACTGCTGCCGTCGGCGGTCGAGGAGATGCTCCGGTGGTGGACGCCGGTCATGCACTTCCGGCGTACCGCGGTTTCGAACGTCCGAATGTCCGATGTGGACATTCGCGCCGGGGACAAGGTCGTGGTGTGGTTCTCTTCGGCCAACCGGGACCCCGCGGTGTTCGACGACCCGGACACCTTCGACGTCGGCCGGACGCCGAACGACCACCTGACCTTCGGCCACGGACCGCATTTCTGCCTCGGCGCCCACCTGGCGCGGGTGCAGCTGCGGGCGATGTTCGACGCGGTGCTCGACCTGCTCGGGCCCGTCTCCCTGGCGGGCGAGCCGGTCCGGCTGCGGTCGAACTTCCAGAACGGCCTGAAGTCGCTGCCGATCCGGTGGGGCCGCTGATGGAGATCCGCGAGATGCGCGCGTTCGTGGCGGTCGTCGAGGCGGGCGCGCTGTCGAAGGCGGCGCGGCAGCTGCACGTGAGCCAGCCGGCGCTGTCGCAGACGATCACCGCGCTCGAACGCCGGCTCGGCGTCCAGCTGCTGGTCCGCACCAGCACCGGCGTCCGGGCGACCGACGCCGGGACGACGTTGCTCGGCGAAGCGCGCGCGGTCCTGGCCCGCCACGAGCAGGCGCTGGCCGCGCTGGCCCGGCACACGACGACCGGCGTGCTGCGCGTCGGGATCCCCCTGGAACTGCCGCCGGAGCTGCTGCCGTCGGCGCTCGCACGGCTGGCCGAGGCGTACCCGGAAACGCGGGTGCAGGCCCGGCACCTGTCGTCGGTGGCGCAGGTGGCCGCGCTGCGGGCGGGCGAACTGGACGTCGGGCTGGTGCGCGAGCGCCCGCCCGGGCCCGACCTGGACGCGGTGCTGGTGGTGGCCGAGGACGTCGGCGTGCTGCTCGCCGCGGAGCTCGCGGAGAAGCTGGGTTCGCCGGTCCGGCTGGAGGACCTGGCCGGGCTGGAGTGGTTCGCGTTCGCCCGCGCGGGCAGCCCGGCGTGGTACGACGAGCTGGCGGCGATCCTGCGCAGCCACGGCCTCGACGTCGGGCCGGAGGTGCCCGAGGAGCAGCGGCTGATCGTCGAGCTGAAGATCCCGGCGGTCAGTTCGGGCGGGGCCTACGCCTTCGCGCCGCCGGAGTGGCCGTACCCGATGCCGGACACCGTGCGCTGGGTGCCACTGGCCGGCCGCCCGATCGTGCGGCGGACGTGGGCGGTGTGGCCGGCGGCGTCGCACCGGCGTGACCTGGCTTCGTTCGTCGCCGCCTTGGAGGCCCATCGGCAGGACTGATCGCGGGCATAAGGAGCGCCGAAGGCCTTTGCGGAAGCCGTTTCCGGTCGTCGCGCTTGTATCCGGGGAAGAGCATCGGATACGAGGAGTCGAGTGATGAGTGCGGAACTGTCCGGGTCGACGGCACTGGTGACGGGCGGAACGAGCGGGATCGGCCGGGCGACGGCGATCGCGCTGGCGGGTCTCGGCGCGCACGTCGTGCTGTCCGGCCGTGACGCGGCACGCGGCGAGGAGGTCGTCGCGCGGATCCGGGCTTCGGGCGGGAAGGCGGACTTCGTCGCGGCCGACCTGACGGACGCGGCGTCGGCGCGTGCGCTGGCCGACCGGGCGCGGGAGCTGGGCGGGCAGGTGGACGTGCTGGTGAACAACGCGGGCATCTTCCCGACCGGACCCACTTCGTCCCTGTCCGAGGCGGACTTCGACCGCGTGTACGACATCAACGTCAAGGTGCCGTACTTCCTGGTGGCGGCGCTGGCCCCGGCAATGGCCGAGCGCGGCCGCGGCGCGATCGTCAACGTGTCCACGATGGTCGCGGCGCGGGGCATGGCGGGGATGGCGCTGTACGGCTCGTCGAAGGCGGCGGTGGAGCTGATGACGAAGGCGTGGGCGGCGGAGTTCGGGCCGTCGGGAGTCCGGGTGAACGCGGTCAGCCCGGGCCCGACGCGCACTGAGGGCACGGCGGTGTTCGGCGAGGGCCTGGACGAGCTGGCTTCGGCCGGCCCGGCCGGGCGAACGGCAGCGCCGGAGGAGATCGCGTCGGCGATCGCGTTCCTGGTGACGGAGGGATCGAGCTTCGTGCAGGGCGCGGTGCTCCCGGTGGACGGCGGCCGGCTGGCGGTGTGAGCCCACGCTCGACTAGGGGAAATCCAAGATCGGGCAGCGGCGGCAAGCGTGTAACAGGGAGCTGTTGATCCCCGACTCCTGCGAGTACACCCGACGGAAAGGGGGCATCACGTGGGCCTCATCCGCAAGTCCCTGATGATCAGCACGGGCGGACTCGTGCGCGGCAGCAGCAAGAAGCAGCGTGTTGCCAAGAAGTCCCTGCGCGAGCTGCAGACGCAGACGAGGCTCCAGCGGCAGGCGTTCACCCAGCAGGCCGAGGCCCCCGCGCCCGCGCAGCCGCCCGCACCGGCCGGGCCACCCGCCGGCTGGTACCCGTCGCCCAGTCAGCAGGGCGCGACGCAGTGGTGGGACGGCACGCGATGGACCGAGCACTTCAAGCCGACGGACTGAAGCGGACATGAGTCGCTTCAGGAGGGCGTCACCTCAGAAAGGTGACGCCCTCCCGGGGACGCTCGTCCACCGTCAGCGAGAACACGTCCGGCCGCGCGTAGTGCCCTGACACGTCCAGGCTCTTGCGCGCCGCCACGATCTGCTCCAGGTCGATCTCCGCCTTGAGCACACCCTCGGCGTCGCGCAACGGGCCGGCGAGGACGTCACCCAACGGGCCGACGATCACGCTCCCGCCGCGGAACGGGTCGTCTCCCGAAGACTCGTACGGGCAGGCCGACACCACGAAGCACCGGCCCTCGTCGGCGATGTGGCGCATCGACGCCTGCCAGACGTCGCGGTCGTCCGCCGTCGGGGCGCACCAGATCTCCACGCCCTTCGCGTACATCGCCGCGCGGAACAGCGGCATGTGGTTCTCCCAGCAGATCGCCGCGCCCGCCAAGCCCGCCGCCGTCGGGATCGCCGGGAGCGTCGACCCGTCGCCGCGGCCCCAGACCAGCCGCTCTCGTTCCGTCGGGACCAGCTTGCGGTGCTTCGCCACCAAGCCCAGGTGCGGGTCGAGGAACACCGCCGTGCTGTACAGCGTCGAGCCGTCGCGCTCGATGACGCCGACGACCAGCGAAGCCCCGGTCCGTGCCGCGAGGCCGGCCAGCTCGGTGATCTCGGGGCCCGGCACCTCTACCGCCGCATGGAAGTACTCCGGGAACGGCACCCGGCCCGGGTACCCGCCGAGCACGGCTTCGGGCAGCACCACCAGCGAGGCGCCGCGGAGTTCGTCCTCGAACTCCAGGATCCGCGCGACCGGAACGCCCGTCCCGACCTGCAGCGCCGCGACGACCGTCACGAGCGGGCCGCCGGCTCACGCCGAGGCGGCCATGGCACTACTGCGGACACCCGGCGCTGGTAGTCGGCATATTCCGGGTACCGGCCCAGCGTGATGCTCTCGGTGAACTTCGTCGACCCGACGAACAGCAGCGTCAGCAGGAGCGCGCCCACGACCGTCCACTGCGGACCGGCGGCGACGATCCCGAACACCGCGATCACCCACCACTGCGCCTGCTCGAAGAAGAAGTTCGGGTGCCGCGAGTAGCCGAAGAGCCCTGTCTGGCAGAAGCGCGTCGACGCCCGGCCCGCGTGCTTCTCGCGGTGGAACACCCACTGCTGCTGGTCGGCGACCGTCTCCCCGATCAGGAACGCAGCGAAGACCACCGCGACCACGACGTCCCAGACGCCGAACGAGCCCTGGTTCTCCAGGGCGGCGTACGCGGGCAGCGTGATCAGCAGCAGGATCGCGTTCTGGTACAGCGAGATGAAGAAGAAGTTGAACACCTGGAACTGCCACGGCGCCATCCGCTCGCGCAACACCGCCCACCGGTAGTCCTCGCCGCCGCGGGCGTAACCACCCTTCCGGGCGAAGTTGAACGTCAGCCGGATCCCCCACAGGGTCACCAGCGCGAACATCACGTCGAGCCGCGCGTCGGCGAACCCGGCGGCGCCCGCGAAGATCGCCAGGTACACGACCGGGACGATCGACCAGATCCGGTCGACCCAGGAATACTCCCTGGTCAGCACCGACATCAGCCACGTGCCGAGCGTCACCCCGGCGAAGACGTACAGGCACACCCGCAGCGCGTCCATCCCCTCACAATAGGACCTAGGATCGAGCGCATGAACCTGCCGCTGCGGGACCGGAAGATCGACGTCTTCTTCGCGGTGCTGTTCTCGGCCTTCACGGTGACGTCGCTGATCAGCGACCTGCTGCCGACCGTCGGCGTCGACTTCTCCAAACCTTCCGGCAACTTCTTCGTCAACTCGAACTACTGGTACGCCCACGACGCCGACCCGCTGTTCATGCACCCGCCGGACTGGATGCGGATCGTCACCGGGCTCTCGGCGTTCGTCTACATGCCGTTCTACGTCGTACTCGTCTTCGCGCTGCTGACCGGCCGCAACTGGATCCAGCTGCCGTCGGTGATCTACGCGACGATGATCGTCACGCTGACCGGGATCGTCGTGTTCGGCGTCGAGTTCTTCGGCGACCCCGCCTTCCGCACCGGCAACCCCGCGAAGTTCCTCGCCTTCAACCTGCCCTACGTCCTGGTGCCGCTCCTACTGCTCGTCCGGATGCGCAAGCCACTGCCGTTCACCCGCCCGTTCTGACCGGAGGCGCCGTGCCGTACTCGTTCCTCAGCCACCTCGACTGCTCCCGGACCGGCGACCGCCTGGACGCCGACGTCGTCCAGGGCCTCTCGCCGGCGGGCGCGCCGCTGCTCGCGCGGTACGACCTCGACGGCGTCCGCGAAGCCGTGACGCCGAAGGAGATCGCCGGCCGCGAGCCGACGCTGTGGCGCTACCACGAGGTGCTGCCGGTGCGCTCGCCCGAGCACGTCGTCAGCCTCGGCGAGGGCATGACGCCGCTGCTGCGCCTGCCGCGCTACGGCCGTGAGCTGGGGCTTTCGCGGCTGTGGATGAAGGACGAGGGCTTGGTCCCGACCGGCACGTTCAAGGCGCGCGGCGCCGCGGTCGGCGTCTCGCGGGCGGCCGAGCTGGGCGTGGGCGGGATCGCGATGCCGACCAACGGCAACGCGGGCGCGGCGTGGGCGTTGTACGCGGCCCGCGCGGGCCTGACGAGCCTCATCGCGATGCCCGACGACGCGCCGGCGATCACCATGCGGGAGTGCGTCGCCGCCGGCGCCGAGCTGTACCGCGTGGACGGTCTGATCGGTGACGCGGGGAAGCTTATCGCTTCGGCGGTTTCCCGTCGTGAGGGTGTCCAGGACGTCTCGACGTTGAAGGAGCCGTACCGCATCGAGGGCAAGAAGACGATGGGGTACGAGATCGCCGAGCAGTTCGGCTGGCGGCTGCCCGACGTCATCCTCTACCCCACCGGCGGCGGGGTCGGGATCATCGGGATCCACAAGGCGCTGCTGGAAATGCGGGAGCTGGGCTGGATTTCCGGGCCGCTGCCGCGATTGGTCGCCGTGCAGGCGACCGGGTGCGCGCCGATCGTTTCGGCGTTCGATCGGGGTGCCCGCGAGAGCGAGCCGTTCCCGGACGCCCGGACGGTCGCCTTCGGCATCACCGTGCCCAAGGCCCTGGGCGACTTCCTCGTGCTGGACGCGGTGTACGCGACCGGCGGGACCGCGGTCGCCGTCACCGACGAGGAACTGCTTGCGGCGCAACGGGACCTGACCACCTTCGAGGGCACGTTCGTCTGCCCGGAAGGTGGGGCGTGCTTCGCCGCGTTGCGGCACCTGCGCGAGTCGGGCTGGCTGGGCGGCGACGAAGATGTCGTGGTGCTGAACACCGGCGCCGGGATCAAGTACCCGGAGACGGTGCCCCTCGACGTCCCGCTGCTCGCGAAGGACGGCGTGATTCCTTAAAGGACCGAGCCTTAAAGGACCGAGCGGACCGTTTCGGGGTCGCGGGCGACGACGGTGGTGCCGTCGTCGGCCGTGATGATCGGGCGCTGGATCAGCTTGGGGTGTTCGCTGAGCGCCTCGATCCACTTCGGCCGGTCTTCGGGCGTCCGGCCCCACGTTTTGAGGCCGAGTTCCTTCGCGACCGGTTCGGCGGTGCGCGTGATGTCCCACGGTTCGAGGCCGAGGCGGTCGAGCACGGCTTCGAGTTCCGCCGCGGTCGGCGGGTCCTCGAGGTAGCGGCGCACGGTGTACTGCGCGCCGGCTTCGTCCAACAGCGACACGGCGGACCGGCACTTCGAGCACGCCGGGTTGACCCAGATCTCCACGGGCCGCAGCCTACCGCCTGGTTTTGGAGCACGTGTTCTGTTACGGTCGCGGCATGCCCCGCCCCCGTGTGCACGACCTCGACGCGCTGCTCGACGTCGCCGAGCGGCTCGTCGCCTCCTCGACGGACGTCACCGTGCGTGGCCTCGCCGCGGCGGCGAACGTCCCGAACGGGACGATCTACCACGCGTTCGGGTCGCTGAACGCCTTGCTGGCGCGGGTCTGGTTGCGCGCGGCGACCGAGTTCCTCAACCTGCAGACGTCGATGGTGGACACGGCTTCCTCGCCGGTGGAGGCCGTCGTCGCCGCGGCGGACACGCCCGCGGTGTTCGCGTCCCGCCGGCCGGACGGGGCGCGGATGCTGCTGAAGGTCCGCGGTGACCGGCTCTTCGGGCCCGACCTGCCCGACGAACTGGCGGAAGCCCTGCACGCGGTGGACAAACGCCTGGTCGCGCTGCTCGTGCGGCTGGCGCGTCAGGTGTGGGACCGCGGCGACGGCCTGGCCGTCGAGGTGATCACGACGTGCGTCGTCGACCTGCCGACCGCGTTCTTCCGGCGCGACATCACCGACCCCCTGGTGCGGGAGAGGCTGGCCGCCGCGGTGCGGGCCGTGCTGACCGTGCCCCCACGAGAAAAGGACCGATCTTGACCGTTCTGCACTTGGGCGACGACGAAAACCGCTTCTCACCGGACTGGCTGCAGCGCGTCCACTCCACTTTGGACACGGTGGAGGACGTGCTGGTGACCACCGGCGGCGGCAAGTTCTACTCGAACGGCTTGGACCTGGAGTGGCTGACGGCGAACGGCGACAAGGCCTCGGAGTACGTCGCGGACGTGCAGGAGCTGTTCGCGCGGGTGCTGACGCTGCCGGTCCCGACGGTGGCGGCGATCACCGGCCACGCGTTCGGCGCGGGCGCGATGCTGGCGATGGCGCACGACTTCCGCGTGATGCGCGAGGATCGCGGGTACTTCTGCTTCCCGGAAGCGGACATCAACATCCCGTTCACGCCGGGGATGGCGGCGCTGATCCAGGGGAAGCTGACGCCCGCGTCGGCGATCGCGTCGATGACGACCGGACGGCGGTTCGGCGGGGCGGAGGCTTTGCCGTTCGGCTTGGTGGACGAAATCGCGGCCGAAGGTGAGGTCGTGAAGGTGGCTTCGTCGCGGGTCGAGGCACTGGCGGGCAAGGACCGCGGCACGCTGGGGGCGATCAAGGCGACGATGTTCGCCCCCGCAGTGGCAGCGTTGCGGACGCCTGCGTAGGCCTCCGGCCCCCGGTATCCAGCTTACCGGCGACCACCGACAGTTCCGGGTGCTCGCCGCAGCCGGGGCCGAAGTCCGTGAATGGCACATTGACGGACGCTAAGTCCCTCAATGTGCCATTCACGGCATTTCGCACTCGGTGAGGCGACGGCGCAAGTGGGCCCGCTCGGGTTCGGTGCCCGCCAAGGCGAGAGCCTCCCGGTACACCTGGGCCGCCTCGGTGAGGCGGCCCAGGCGCGCGAGGAGATCCGCCCGGGCCGCCGGGAACGGGCTGTACTCTCGCAACCGCGGCTCCTCCGCCAGCTCGCCCAAAAGGGACAGACCCGCTTCCGGACCGTCGCGCATCGCCACCGCCACCGCCCGGTTCAGCTCCACCACCGGGGATGGCGTCAGCCCGCGCAGCACGTCGTACAGCGCCACGATCTGGGGCCAGTCCGTGCCCGCCACGTCCGGGGCCTCGTCGTGCAGGGCCGCGATCGCCGCCTGGACTCCGTACAGACCCGGTGGGGCGCCGGTCAACGCGACCTCCACCAGCGCGGTCCCCTCCTCGATCATCGCGCGGTCCCAGCGGGTGCGGTCCTGGTCGTCCAGCAGGACCAGGCCGCCGTCCGGATCCGTGCGGGCCTCGCGGCGGGCGTGGATCAGCAGCATCAGCGCCAGCAGGCCCGCCACCTCGCGCTCGGCCGGCAGCAGCCGGCGCAGGATCCTCGCCAGCCGGATCGCCTCCTCCGCCACGTCGAGGCGCTGCAGGTCCGGGCCCGAACTCGCCGCGTACCCCTCGGTGAAGATCGAGTACACGACCTGGAGCACGCCCGGCAGCCGGCCCGGCAGCTCGCCGGCCGACGGCACCCGGAACGGGATCCCGGCCGCGCGGATCCGGTTCTTCGCCCGCACGATCCGCTTGCCCATCGTCGCGCTCGGCACCAGGAACGCGCGCGCCACCTCCGCGGTCGTCAGGCCGGCCAGGCAACGCAGGGTCAGCGCCGTCCGGTCTTCGGCGGGCAGCGCCGGGTGGGCGCAGGTGAAGAACAGCTGGAGCCGCTCGTCCGGCAGGCCGCCGTCGGCGGTCGGGGCGGGCGCCGCGCGGTCGGCCTCGACCTGCAGCACCGCGAGCCGGGCCGCGTAGGCCTGGTCGCGGCGCAGCCGGTCGACGGCCTTGCGCCGCGCCGTCGTCATCAGCCAGGCGCCCGGCTTCGGCGGGACGCCCTCGGCGGGCCAGCGCACCAGCGCGGCCTCGATCGCCTCCGACGTCACCTCTTCGGCCAGGTCGAGGTCGCCGAACCGCCGGACGAGCGCGGCCAGCAACAGCCCGCGCTCCTCCCGAAAAACCGACTCGACCGACGCCCACCCCTCCATCGCCGTCAGTCCCCGTAGGAGGCGAGCGGCCGCACGACGATGTGCCCGCCGTCGCGGGCGCCCGGGCAGTGCGCCGCCCAGTCGAGCGCGACGTCGAAGTCCGGCACGTCGACGACGAAGTAGCCGCCGAGCACCTCGCGGGACTCGGCGAACGGCCCGTCGGTGACGATCCGCTCCCCCCGCTCGTCGACCCGGACCGCGGCGGCCGTGGTGAAGTCGGCGAGCGAGTTGCCGCCGACGTGCACGCCGGCGTCCTTCATGGACTTGTCGAAGAGCATCCAGTCCTCCGGCGTGCTGCAGCCGGTCGGGTTGCCTTCCGCGTCGAGCGAGGCGTTGATCAGCATCAGGTACTTCACGGGATCCTCCAGTGGCTCGGTTGCCGTACGGGGGAACTACGAACGGCGGACCGCCGCTTGGACACCCTTCCCGAAGATTTTCTCATGTCAAGAAACTTTGACACGATGTCTGGTTTCTTTTACCTTGGGTGAGGTGACCCACGAAGAGAAGCGAGCTTGGATCCTCGGGATCGCCGCGATGGCGAGCTACGCGGTGTACCTCGTCCTGGTCCTCGGCCGGGCCGGCGGGCGCCCGCCGGCTGAGGTCCCCTACGTCGCGACGCTGCTGTGGACCGTCGGCGCGTCCATCGTCGCGACGATCGTGGCGAGCATCGCCGCGGCGCTCGTGTCCAAGGACGGCGCGAAGGACCAGCGCGACCGCGAGATCGGCCGGTTCGGCGAGTACGTCGGCCACTCGTTCGTCGTCATCGGCGCCGTCGCGGCCCTGCTGCTGGCGATGGCCGAGGCGCCGCACTTCTGGATCGCCAACGCCGTCTACCTGTGCTTCACGCTCTCGGCGATCCTCGGGTCGGTCGCCCGGATCTTCGCCTACCGCCGCGGTTTCCAGCCGTGGTGAAACCGACCCGCGTCACCAACTCGCTGCGCGCCCTCCGGTTCGCGGCCGGCCAGATGACCCAGGCCGACCTCGCCGGCCGGATCGGCGTCACCCGCCAGACCGTCATCGCGATCGAGCAGGGCCGGTACTCGCCTTCGCTCGAGCTGGCGTTCCAGATCGCGCACGTGTTCGGCGTCCCGCTCGAAGAAGTGTTCCAGTACCCGGAGGAGTCATCGTGAAAGCCATCGTCCAGAACCGGTACGGCAGCCCGGACGTCCTCGAGTTCCGCGACGTCGACAGACCGTCGCCCGGTGCCGGCGAGGTCCTCGTGCGCGTGCACGCGGCCGGCGTCGACCCGGGCGTGTGGCACCTGACCACCGGGAAGCCGTACCTGCTGCGGCTGCTGGGTTTCGGGCTGCGCCGGCCGAAACACCCGGTGCGGGGCCTCGACTTCGCCGGCGTTGTCGAAGAGGTCGGCGACGGCGTGACGCGGGTCCGGCCGGGCGAGGAGGTGTTCGGCGTCTGCGAAGGCGCGTTCGCCGAGTACGCCGTCGCGAAGCAGGACCTCGTCGCGGCTAAACCCGCGCGGCTTTCCTTCGAGCAGGCGGCGGCCGTCCTGATCTCCGGCGGCACCGCCCTGCAGGCACTGCGCGACACCGGACGCGTGCGGCCCGGCCAGCGCGTCCTGGTCATCGGGGCGGCGGGCGGCATCGGCACCTTCGCGGTCCAGCTGGCCAAGGCGTTCGGCGCGGACGTCACCGGGGTGTGCAGCACCGCGAAGACGGACCTGGTCCGCACGCTCGGCGCCGACCACGTCGTCGACTACACGCGGGAGGACTTCGCGACCCGGCGGTACGACCTGGTCGTGGACACCGCGGGCCTGCGTTCGCTCTCCGGTCTGCGCCGCGCGCTGGCCCCGCGCGGGACGCTGGTGATCGTCGGCGGCGAGAACGGCGGCAAGTGGCTCGGCGGCATCCAGCGGGTACTGCGGGCGGCCCTGCTCAACCCGTTCGTGCGGCACCGGCTGTGCGGGCTCGTCGCCCGCGAACGCGGCGCGGACCTCGACGACCTGCGGGACCTGATCGAGGCAGGCAAGCTCACCCCCGCGCTCGACCGGACCTTCCCGCTCGCCGACGCCGCGGCCGCGATCGACCACCTCCACGCCGGCCGCGCGGCCGGGAAGACCGTGCTCACAACCTGACGCCGAGGTCCTTCAGCCGCTTGACCCGGTCGATGTGGGCGGGGTGCCCGGCCATCAGCCGGGACCACAGCCGGCGCTCGTCCCCGCGGTCGCGCAGGTTCCACGCCTTGAGCAGCAGCGCCAGCTCCCGGCCGTACCCCAGCCGCGCCGCCATCCGGTCGGCCCGGTACTCGCCGAGCCGCTTCGACCAGGCGAGCACCGGGCCGAGCAGCGGTGTCAGCAGCAGCCACGGGTCGAGGAACGCGAGCGCGGTGAGGACGCCCAGGCCGAGCAGGACGGTCACGAGCACCTCGACCGCCCGGCCGAAAGACCGGAACGCGCGGCCCACGTGCGGCACGACCCAGGCGATCAGCCGGACCAGGCGGGACAGCACCCGGGCCGGCAGCTCGAGCCAGTGGACGAGCAGGGTGGCCCGCGTGTGCCCGGAAAGGTGGTGGCCCAGCTCGTGGGCGAGGATCGCCTCGAGGCCCGGGCGGGGCAGGTCGAGGGCGGCCCGGGTCACCGCGACGGTCCGGCCCCCGGCGGCGAAGGCGTTCAGCTCGCGCGAGGGCTCCACCCACAACCGGTACCGGGCGCCGTCGACGCCGGCCGCGTCGCACACGGCCGCCCAGCACGGGGTGAGCCAGGTCAGCTCACCCTGGCTGGGCTCGCGCATCTTGAGCAGCACCGACAGCACGAGGTGCTCGTAGACCGGGACGAACGTGATCGCACCGGCCAGCGCCCAGCCGGCCGGCAACACCCAGAAGTACGCCGGCCAGACCAGCTTCCCGAGCAGGCCCAGCACCAGCAGGCTGCTGGCGACCACCGGAACGGCGAGCAGCACCCCGAGGACCGCGGATAGATCCGCCCGCGCCCGTTCGCCCACGCTTCCCCTCCCGGCCGACGCCGGGTCCACCTTGGCGTGACCCCCGGCGTCGCACAACGGCCTGCCGGAAATGTCCGGGAGCTGTCCTGTCAGGAAAAACTGTCCGCGTGCGCCCGCGCGCGTCGGACAGGCCGACGAACTCCAGGTCCCGGCCGAGCACCTCGGCCAGCACCGCGACCTGGTCGGCGGGCCGCAGCGCCACCGGCCCGGTCAGCTCGTGGATCCGCCTTTCGTGCCCGCCCGCGAGCGCGATCGCCGCCACTGCGGCGATGTCCGCCGGGTCGACGCACGCGGCGGCGACGTGCGGGAACTGCGCGCGGACGGTGTCGCCGGCGCGCAGCACCGCGCGTTCGGCCGGCGTCATGTAGGCCGCGACCACTTCCGCGCCGACGTTGCCGGTGGCGCCGGTGACCGAAACTCAAGGCCGGCCCAGCGCCACCGGGGGCCGTCAGTTCTGCGCCGCCAGGTCGTCGAACTCGACGACCTGGCGGATCTCCACCTCGATCTCGAGGTCGAACAGGTCCACGTACCGCTTGGCGAACTCGACCGCCTCCGCGCGGTCGGCGGCGTTGATCAGCGCGAAGCCGCCGATGACCTCCTTGGCCTCGGCGAAGGGGCCGTCGGTGACGCGGACGGCCGCGCCGCGCGGCTTGCGGACCAGCGCGCCCTTGTCGGTCTGGTGCACGCCCTCCGCGGTGATCAGGACGCCGTTCTCCGCCGCCTCCTGGATGAACCCGCCCATCTTCCGCATGAACTCGGGCGTCGGGTTCCACGCCGCCGGGTCGTTCTCGTCGATCCGGTGCATCATGAGGAAACGCATGGTCTTGCTCCCGGTTCTCGTCGGCCGGGGCCCGGGGTCGTCCCGCGCTCGCTGACCGGCCTTCACCCCCGCGTCGATCGGCCGCGCGCGGCACTCGACATTTTCCCCCGGAGATCTTTCCGGCAGCGTAGTGTGACACCGGTCACTCTGAGGGGAAGGTGCCGGATGGCTGTCGTGCTCGCGATCGGGACGCGCAAGGGACTGTGGCTGGCGACCCGCACGGACGACCGGGCGGACTGGGAGGTGACCGGGCCGCACCACCCGATGACCGAGGTCTACGCGGTCGGCATCGACACGCGCCGGGCCACGCCGCGGCTGCTCGCCGGGGTCACCAGCGAGCACTTCGGGCCCAGCGTGGCCACCAGCGACGACCTGGGCGCGACCTGGGACGAGCCCGACCACGCGCCGATCGCGTTCCCGCCCGACACGGCCGAATCGCTCGTCCGGGCCTGGCAGCTGGTGCCCGGGCCGCCGAGCGAGCCGGACGTCGTCTACGCGGGCACCGAGCCGTCCGCGCTGTTCCGGTCGGACGACGGCGGCCGCACCTACGCGCTCGTCCGCGGCCTGTGGGACCACCCGCACCGCGAGCACTGGACGCCCGGCGGTGGCGGCAAGGCCATCCACACGGTGCTCCCGGACCCCGTCGAGGCCGGCCGCGTCACCGTGGCGATGTCGACCGGCGGCGTCTACCGCACCGACGACGGCGGCGCGTCCTGGCGGGCGAGCAACACGGGCATCAAGGCGGTGCACGTGCCCGACCCGTACCCGGAGTACGGCCACTGCGTGCACAAGGTCGCGATGCACCCGAGCGCGCCGGAGCGGCTCTTCGCCCAGGTGCACCACGGCGTCTACCGCAGCGACGACGGCGGGGCGAGCTGGCAGTCGATCGCCGACGGCCTGCCCAGCGACTTCGGCTTCCCGATGGTCGTGCACCCGCACCGGCCCGAGGTGATCTACACGTTCCCGCTGACCGCCGACGTCATGCGGTTCCCGCCGGAGGGCCGGTGCCGGGTGTACCGCAGCGAGGACGCCGGGAAGTCGTGGCAGGCCGTGGGTTCCGGCCTTCCGGACGGGTACTGGGCCGGGGTGATGCGCGACGCGATGTGCGCCGACGACGCCGACCCGGCCGGGATCTACTTCGGATCCCGCACCGGCGACGTCTACGCCAGCCGCGACGACGGCGACAGCTGGCAGCTGGTCGTCTCGCACCTGCCGGACGTGCTGAGCGTCCGCGCCGCGACGGTGTGAGCGTGCGGATCACGGTGCTGGTGCCCGGGCCCCTGCGGGCGAAGACCGGCGGCGAGTCCCGGCTGGAGGTCGAGCTCGACGGCGCGGCCACGCTCGGGGCGCTGCTCGACGAGCTCGCGCAGCGGTACCCGGCGCTGGAACGGCGGCTGCGCGACGAGCAGGCGGGCCTGCGCCGGTACGTCAACTTCTACGTCGACGGCGAGGAGTGCCGGCGGCTCGACGGCTCGTCGACGGCGTTGCGCGACCGCGGCGAGGTGCAGATCATCCCGTCGGTCGCGGGAGGCTGACACCTTCCACTTCGGCGAACAGCGCGGCTGCGCGCCGGCCGGTGGCGGCCGCCCGCTCGCCCGTGCTGACCAGCGCGAGGGCGAAGACACCGGCGCCGAGGGCGGCGACCAGCCACCACACGCCGGGGCCCGCGCCGACCGTGCCGGCGAGCGCGACGCCCAGTGTCGTGCCCGTCTGGCGGCCCGCCGAGGCCAGTGATCCGGCCACCCCGGCCATCGAGCCCGGCATCCCGGAGATGGCCGTGTTGGTGATCGGCGGGTTGACCGTGCCGAGGAAGACGCCGAACAGCAGGTAGACCGCAAGGACGAGGGGCAGCGGGGTGGCCGGGCCGAGCCACGCCGACGTCACGCCGCCGAGGGTGAGCGCGGTCCCGGCGACGACCAGCGGCAGCCGCGGGCCGCGGGAGCCGACCAGCCGGCCCGTCCGCGGGGACAGGACCAGCACCAGGACACCGACGGGCAGCAGGCAGAGCCCGGCCTCCCACGCCGTCAGGCCGCGGGTGTCCTGCAGGTACTGCGTCGTGACGAAGAGGAAGGCGCCGAACCCGCAGAGCGCGAACAGCGCCGTGACGATCGCGCCGCCGAACGCCACGCTGCGGAAGAGGCGCAGTTCGAGCAGCGGGTCGGCGCGGCGCGGCTCGTGGCGCAGGAGCGCGGCGACGGCGAGCGCGGCGAGGACCAGCAGGCCGAGGATCACCGGCGACGTCCAGCCCAGCGCGCGGGCCTCGATGATGGCCGCGACGACGCCGCCGAGCGCGACGACCACGAGCACCTGGCCGAGCGGGTCGAACCGGCGCGCGCGGGCCGCCCGGGATTCGGGGACGAACTTGAGCGTGGCGGCGATCGCGACCGCGATGATCGGGATGTTGACCCAGAAGACGGCCCGCCAGCCCAGTCCGTCGACGAGGACGCCGCCGAGGATCGGGCCGAGCGCCAGGGCGAGCCCGGACATCGAGCCGAACACGCCGATCGCGCGGGCGCGCGCGGCGGGCACGGGGTAGACCGTGGCGACGATGGCGAGCGCGACGGGGTTGAGCATGGTGCCGCCGACGGCCTGGACCGCGCGGGCGGCGATGAGCCAGCCGATGCCCGGGGCGACGCTGCAGAGCAGCGAGCCGAGACCGAAGACGGTGAGGCCGGTGAGGAAGACGCGCTTGCGCCCGAACCGGTCGGCGGTGGACCCGGCGAGCACGAGGAACCCGGCGAGCACCAGCGTGTAGGCGTCGATCGTCCACTGCAGGCCGGAGACGGACGCGCCGAGGTCGCGGCGGATCGACGGCAGGGCGACGGTGACGATGGAGATGTCCATCACCGCGACGACGATGCTGGCGCAGCAGATGGCCAGCACGAGCGCGGGATGGCGCGAAGTCGGGACGTTCATGGATCGACGGTAGGATTTAGAGCGTGCTCGAAGTCAAACCGATCCCCGAGGCCGGCCTGACCATCGCCGAGGCGGCCCGCCGCACGGGCGTGAGCGCGCACACGCTGCGCTACTACGAACGGGCTGGTCTGGTGGTCACGCAGGTGGACCGCACGTCCGGCGGTCGCCGCCGGTACCGGAAGCTGGATCTGGACTGGATCAAGATCTGCACGAAGCTCCGGGCCACGGGGATGCCGATCAAGCTGATCCGGCGGTACGCGGAGCTGGTTTCGGCCGGTCGGGGGAACGAGGAGGAGCGGCTGGCGTTGCTCGAGACGCATCGGGCCGATGTGCTGGAGCGGTTGGCGGAGCTGCAGGAGAATTTGAAGCTGATCGACCGGAAGATCGGCGTGTACCGGGGACGGCTGGAGGCCGGGGACGCCGATGGCCTCTGGGCGCCGGGCGGCACCAAGTAGTCAGAACAGCGTGGCCTGAGCGGGTTCCGGGGCCGGCGGCTGACCGCGCCGGCCGTTCAACGCGAACTTGTCCTCGATCTCCTTGCCCGGCTCCGGAAACCCGTACTTCGCGATCAACGGCCGGATCCGCGCCCCGATCTCGTGCCGGTACCCCGTTTCCGAGCCCGACGCATACAACCGCGTGTACTCCCCCACCAACGACGGGTACGCCTGCCGCAGCCAAGCGAAGAACACGTCCTTGACCCCCGAGGACAAATACAACGGGTGGTACAGCACGTCCGTCGCCCCCGCGTCGGCCGCCGCCGACACCAAAGACTCCAGCTGCGCGACGGAATCCGACAAGTGCGGCAGGATCGGCGACAGGAACACCGTGCACGCCAACCCGGCGTCCCGGATCGCCCGCACCGTCGCCAGCCGGGCCGAGGTCGTCGCCGTGCCGAACTCCACCGACTGCTGCAGCTCCTCGTCCAGCATCGACAGCGATACGCCCAAATGCACCGTCGTCGCCTGCGAAGCCCTTACCAGCAACGGCAAATCGCGGCGGATCAACGGCCCCTTCGTCAGGATCGAGAACGGCACCCGGTGCCCGGACAGCGCGCCGATGATGCCCGGCATCAGCTCGTAGCGGCCCTCCGCGCGCTGGTACACGTCCGTGTTCGTGCCGAACGCCACCCGCGGTGGCAGCTTCCGCTTGCGCGCCAGCTCGTTCCGCAGCACCTCGACGATGTTCGTCTTGACGATCACCTCGTTGTCGAAGTCACCGGCGACGTTCAGGCCGAGACGCGTGTGCGTCGGACGCGCGAAGCAGTACTGACAAGCGTGGGTACACCCGCGATAAGGGTTGATCGTGTACTCGCCCGGCAGCATCCGCGCGTCCGCCGGGACGTGGTTCAACGCGCTCTTCGCCAGCACCTCGTGGAACGTCACGCCCCGGAACTCCGGCGTCCGGACGCTGCGCACGAACCCCGTCAAGCGGGCCAGGCCCGGCAGCGTCCCCTCGTCGACCCGGTCCGTGCGCTGGCCGCTCCAGCGCAGCACGTCTTCGTTCACCGATCGAGCATGCCCGAGCCGCGCGAGCCCGGGCTAGCCGGATTCGGACATCACGGCGCTGTTGACGGTCCCGAAGTCCAGGCCGCCCTCCAGCGCGGTGTACGTCCCGTGTTCCAGCAGCTCGGCCGCCGCGCGCTGGGCGACGGCGTAGGCGGACTGCGCGATCGCCGTGCCGACGCTGATCCGGCGGACGCCGACCGCTTCCAGCTCCGCGACGCTCGGGGCACCCGGCCACACCATCACGTTCACCGGCAGCGGGCTTTCCTTGACGAGCACGGTGAGCGTCTCCAGGTCGATCAGCCCCGGGACGAACAGGCTGTCCGCGCCCGCCGCCGCGTAGGCGCCCGCGCGGGTCAGGACGTCGTCCAGCCGGCCCTCGGGTTCGCCGATGCCGAAGAGGTAGCCGTCGGTGCGGATGTTGATCCACAGCTCGGGCAGCCCGGCCGCGGTCGCCGCGTCCCGGGCCGCGCGGACCCGGCCGACCTGGGCCGGGACGTCGAACAGCGGACCGCCCGGGGCGGTCGAGTCCTCCAGGTTGATCCCGACCGCGCCGGCGTCGACGATCGCCCGGACGGTCGCCGCCACGTCGTCGGCGAACGGGCCGTAGCCGCCCTCGATGTCGGCGGTCACCGGCACGTCGACGACCCGCACGATCCGCGCGACCAGCTCGGCCATCTCCTCGCGGGTGAGGCCGTGGCCGTCGGGCCGGCCCGCGGACCAGGCGACCCCGCCACTGGTCGTGGCGATCGCCGGGGCACCCGCCCGCGCGATGAGGGCCGCGCTGGCGGCGTCCCAGGCGTTCGGCAGCACCAGTGTGCGGTCGGTGTGCAGGGCGCGCAGCCGTTCGGCGAGGCGCTTGGCGGACATGGTTCTCCTTGGGTGGTCAAGCGGCCGGCGACGGGGTGCCGGCGGCGATCAGGTGGGTCGCGGCGAAGGCCCGCCACGGGTGCCAGGCGGCGGCCGTGCGGCCGGCGACGGCGAAGACGTCGTGCTCGAGCAGCTGCATCTCGACCGTGCGCTCGGTCGCCGGGAAGGCGTCGGCGTGCCCCAGCCGCAGCGCGATCTCCTGGGCCGTGCTCTGCTCGATGCCGGGCAACGCCGTCAGCGCGGCGGTGCAGTCGGCGAGGCTCGCGCCGGGGTCGAGCAGGGTCTCATCGGCGGCCACGGCGGCAGCTAACCCGCGCAGCGTCCGCGCGGTCGCCGCGGGCAGCCGGGCCGCGGCCAGGTCCGCCTGAGCGAGGACCTCGGCCGACGGGAACAGGTGCGTCAGGCCGTGTTCGAGGCCGGGCACCGGCTGCCCCACCGCTTCGACCAGCGCGGCCAGCTGCCGCCGCACCCGCGTCCGGACGCTGTACTGGCTGAGCACGGCTTCCACGGCGATCTCGAAGAAACCCCAGGCACCCGGCACGCGCAGGCCGGGCCGTTTGCGCAGGAGCGGCCCGAGCACCGGGTCGTCGGCGAGGGCGGCTTCGGCGGGGGCGGTGTCGGCGTCGACGCCGAACATCCGCCCGACGCGGTCGACGACGTGGATGAGGCCTTCCCAGAACGGCATGTGCGCGGTCAGCAGCAGGTGGTCGTCGCCACCGCGCTCGACCTCGAGGACCCCGGCCTCGCCGTCGAGGCTGATCGTGCGCCGGTAGACGCCGTCGCGCACCGACTCCACCCCGGGCACCGCGCGCTCGGCGAGGAACGCGGAGAGCGCTTCCCAGTGCAGGGGCGCCACGAACGGCAGCCGCATCCGCAAGCCACCGTCCGCGGCGATCCGGTCGGCCTTGCGGCGCCGGCCGCGCAGCTCGACCGGGGACGCGTGGAAGACCAGCTTCATGTCCCGGTTGAACTGGCGCAGGCTGCCGAAGCCGGAAGCGAACGCCACGTCCGCGACGGTCAGGTCGGAGTCGTCGAGCAGGCGGCGCGCGAAGTGCGCGCGCCGCGAGCGGGCGAGCTGGTCCGGCGTCACGCCCAAGTGGTCGTGGAAGAGCCGGCGCAGGTGCCGCGGGGACACGGCCAGCCGCCGGCCGAGCGCGGCTTCGGTGCCGGTGTCCAGCACGCCGGCGATGATGAGCTGCACCGCGCGGCAGACGAGCTCGGGCGCGTCGGCGCCGACCGGGCCGGCGACGCGGTAGGGGCGGCAGCGCAGGCACGCCCGGAACCCGGCGGCCTCCGCCTCGGCGGCCAGCTCGAACGTCCGCACGTTCTCGGCGAGCGGCTTCGCCCCGCACCCGGGCCGGCAGTAGATGCCGGTGGTGACCACGGCCGAAAAAGTCGTCATCCCCCAGGTTTAGGGGATCGGGCCCGGCGGGCGCCAGCCGGATCCGGACAGGAACGGGGAAGGTGCGCATCCCCGGAGAAGACGTGTCCGGATCCACCGTCCACAAGGAACTGATCGCCGGCGAGTTCGCCGACCTGATCACCGAGTTCTCCGTGGCGCACCGGCCCATGGCCTACGGTGATCTCCGTGGACGAGGGCGTGGCGCGGGACGACGAGCCGGGTGAGGTCGCCTACCGGGTCCTGTCGATCCGGATGATCTGGTTCGCTTCCGCCGTGATCGTGGTGCTCGGGATCGCGGTCGCGGTGTGGTTGCTGGCGGCCTTCGGCCACGGTGACGCCCAGGAGCGCAACCAGCTGGAGGCGGTCAAGACGGCCGGCACCGTCGTGGTCGGCACGGGCGGGGCGGCGGCGTTGCTGCTCGCCGCGCGCCGGCAGCGGAGCGCCGAAATCGCCCTGAAGCAGAAGGACCTGGACCAGGCGGCGGTGGCCCGCACGCACGCGCTGCAGGAGCGGATGGCCGAGGACACCCGGCTGGACGCGGCGGAGCGGCGGCTCACCGAGCTCTACAGCACGGCGGTCGACCAGCTGGGCTCGGAGCGGCTGGCGGTCCAGCTCGGCGGGCTGTACGCCCTGGAGCGGCTCGGCCAGAGCAGCCCCGGCCAGCGGCAGACGATCGTCAACGTGCTGTGCGCCTACCTGCGCATGTTCACCGACTCGGCCGCGGACGTCGTCGAGAACCCCGTCGGGCAGCAGGGCCGCGTCCGGCAGGCCGTGGGCGAGGTGCTGGCGGCCCACCTGCGTCCCGACGCGCCGGACCACCGCTTCTGGCCGGACATCGACATCGACCTCGCCGGGGCGAGCCTGCTGGGCTTCGACCTGAGCGGCTGCCGCGTCCGGTCGGCGGGCTTCGGGGCGGCGGCTTTCGTGGGCCCGGCCCGTTTCGCCGGCACGACGTTCACGGGCGCGGCCGGTTTCGCGTCGGCGGAGTTCACCGCGGTGGCGGACTTCACCGGGACGACGTTCGGCGCCCGCGCGGACTTCACGGCGGCGACCTTCCGCGGCGACGCGGTGTTCGCGTCGGCGCGTTTCGCCGACGGCCCGGAGTTCGCCGACGCGACCTTCCTGACCCGTTCGGACTTCGGTTCGGCGGGGTTCTTCGAGAGTTCGGTGCCGTCCGACGAGCTGCCGCCCGAGCTGGCCCGGCAGCTGACCACGCTGCCGCTCCACGTGCCCTACGCCGAGCTACCGGCGTCCGACGCCCTGCCGCTGGGGGTGCGGCTCGACGGAACCCCGGCCGTCTGGTCGCCGGAGGCCGATCCGCACTTCGTGGCGTTCCTGGGCCCGGAGTCGGGCAAGACGACGCTGGTACGCGGCATCCTGCGCGGCATCGTCGAGCGGCACACACCGGCGGAGGCGGTGATCCTGCTGGTGGACTACCGCCGCACCTCGCTCGGTTACGTCGGGACGGAGCACCTGCTGGCGTACGCGGTGTCCACCGCCCAGCTCGGCGGCATGGTGGAGGACGTCCGGCAGTCGCTGCGGCGCCGGCTCCCCGGCCCCGACGTCACGCAGGAGCAGCTGAAGAACCGCAGCTGGTGGTCCGGACCGGAGCTGTACGTGGTGGTGGACGACGCGGACCTCGTCACCGCCGGCGGCATCGACCCCCTCGAGCCGCTGCGCGAGTTCCTCCCGCAGGCGAAGGACGTCGGCCTGCACGTGGTGATCGCCCGCCGCACGGAGGGAGCGTCCGGCGCGCTGGAGCACGGGGTGCTGAACACGTTGGCCGGCCTGCGGGTCCCGGGCGTCGTCGGGAACGGCGACTTCCGCGAGGGGCCGCTGCTTTCCGGGGTTTGGCCGTCGGCGCTGATGCCGGGCCGGGTGACGGCGGTCAGCCGGCGTTACGGCCGGGAGCTGGTTCAGCTCGCGTGGCCGGAGCCCGATCCGCCTCTTTCCGCCTGAATTCAGACGAGTTTCATCGACGAGACATCGGGCAGCCGATCGGGCGGCGGGGATCTCGCCGTCCGGAACCTGGGCCGGCGCAACGGTTTCCGGGACGGCGAGGTCAACGCTCGGCTGCCCGGCCACCCACACCGCGACCACCCGGCACTGGGATATCTGCGCACGCAACCGGTCCGCGCCGGCGAAATCCGCCGACAACAGGAATTCGAGGACTTCGCGTTCCGCCCGCGTCAGATCCCGGGGCGCGATGGGTACCGGTGCCATGCGCGAAAACCGTAGCGCCGGCCCCACCCGGTAGTCTCCCCTGGTGACCGTTCCCGACCGCGAACAGGTGGCGCGCACCTGGACCGAGCTGATCTCCGGTGCCGTCACCAGGACCGATGCGCACTCCTGGGCGGTGCCGTGGGTGGAAGACACCCCGGAGCTCGTCACGGATCCGATGACCAGGAACGCCCTCCTGCACCTGCACGGCTTCGACCAGGCCTACACCCCCGACGGCAAGGTCGGGCACGGCGTCGGCACCGATTGGCTGCACAGCGAAGAAGACATCGCCTCCGCGTTCACCCGCTGGCGGACGGCGACCGCCGAATACGACCAGGACCCGGTGGGCTACGCCGCCCGGGCCCGCCGGCGTGCCCTTGAACAGGTGCGCAAGGAGCAGGCGGAGTCCTGACCGGGTGCGGGATTCGGTACCGCACCCGATCGGCAATCACTCCCAGGCGCCGCAACCCACCTGCTTCAGCACGTATTTCAGGGTGCTGTGGAACGAGGTGATCGGCCGGCCGCTCGGGTTGGCCGGGTCCCGGATGACCACGTCCACATTGCCGTCACCCGTTTCGAGCACCCGGATCATGTTCCCGCTGTTGGCGTCGAAGTAGAGATCGCCGTTCTGCCAGACGTGGTCGACGTCGATCTGACGGCCGCCGGACTGCACCTGGCCGTGGACGTCCCGCGGCGCGGTCGAGCCGCCGTCGCCCGCTGTCGTGTGCGCGATCGCGACCCCGCCGACCGCGACCGCGGAGCCGACCAGGCCGGCGCCCACCAGGACCCCGCCGTCGATGGCCAGCGCGGTTCCGCCGCCGGCGACCGCGACGGTCGCCACCGCGCCGCACGGTTCGAGCACGATGCACGCGCCGATGCCGAGCGCGGCGCCCGCCACGGCCGCGCCGATGCCGAGGCATTCCCAGAAGCCGCAAAGACCCGTCGGGTCGGTGTAGTTGACGGGGTTCCCGCCCGCGTACGCGTACGGCGTGCGGGTCTTGTCGACCATCGGATCCGGTGTCAGGAACAGGGCCGAGGCCGGGTCGTAGTACCGGGCCCTGAGGTAGACCAGCCCGGATTCGGCGTCCGTGTACTGGCCGGTGAACAGCAGCGGCGTGGTCACCGTGCCGGTTGTGCTCACCGTGCCGTACGGCGTGTACGTGTCGCGGCCGACCAGCCGCCCGACCGCGTCGAGCAGCCCGGCCGTCGAGCCGACCTGGTCGTGCACGAACCAGGACGTGCCGGCCGCGCCGACCTGCTCGATCGGCAGGCCGTCGGGTCCGTACACGAACTGGTGGTCGCCGTCGGACAGCACGTTCGGCGTGGACCCCGCGTCCCAGACGAAGGTGGTGGTCCGGCCCGCCAGCGTCTTCGTCGCCCGCAACCCGTCACCGTTGTAGGTGTAGGTGGCCGATCCGCTCGTGCCGGTGTACGACGTCAGGCGCGCGGCCTGGTCGTAGCCGTACGTCGCCGAGCCGGCCTTGGTGCGGTTTCCGTTGCCGTCGAAGGTGTCCGCGGTGACCTGCCCGGCCGCGTCGAACGACTGCGTGAGTGATCCGACGGTGGTCGGGTTGTTCGCCGCGTCGTAGCCGAAGGACATGCCCTTCGCACCGGCCAGCTGCTCCCGCGGGCTGTAGCCGACGTCGCCGGTCTCGCCGTCCGCGGTGACCGAGGACACCTGGCCGAGCGCGTCCCGCCCGTAGCCGAGCGAGAGCACGGTGCCGGCGGCCGTCGCGGTCAGCTGATCGGCGTCGTTGTAGCTGTTGGTGACCGTCACGCCGTTCGGATAGGCGACCGTGGCCACCTGGCCATCGGCGTTGTAACCGAACCCGGTGGCGTTCCCGTTCCAGTCGGTCACCTTGGTCAGCCGCTCGGCGTCGTCGAAGGTCCGTGCCACCGGCGTGGCCTGGCCGGGGTAGGCGATCGACGTCAGGTTGCCGGCGTTGTCGTAGCCGTATCCGACCGCCGCGCCGGAGCCCTGGGTCTGCGCCGTGACCTCTCCGAAGACGTCGTACGTCCAAGTCGACTTGCCGGTGCCGTCGGTCCGCGAGACGCGCTGGCCCAGCGGGTCGTAACCGTAGGAGACGCCGGGCGTCACACCGTCCGAATAGGACACCGACGTCAGCCGCCCGGTGGCGTCGTAGCCCTTGGTGGTGACCCGGCCGGTGGCGTCGGTCGCGGTCACGCCGAGACCGGCCGGGTCCAGCCGCCGGCTGGTGACGCGGTGGTCCGGGTCCGTTCTCGAAACCTGGCGGCCCTGGCCGTCGTAGCCGTAGGAAGTCTTGTCCCCCAACGCGTCCTTCGTGTCGGCGATGGTGCCGTCCGGGTTGTACTCGGTGACCTGCGCGGTGTTGTCCGCTTGGGTGACCGTGGTCGCCCGCTCGGCGGCGTCGAACGTCGTGGTCGTGGTGCGGTTGTTCGCGTCGGTCGTCGACGTCCGCTGGTGATCGGCGTCGTAGGTCACCGAACTGGTGTGCCCCAGCGGATCGGTCGTCTTGAGAAGCTGGCCGAACGCGTCCAGGGTGTAGGACGTGGTCTTGCCGTTGGGATCGGTTGCCGAGGTGAGCCAGCCGGTGCCGGTGTCGTAGCCGAACCGGGTCTCGTCACCGAGCGGGTCGGTGACGGTCGCCTTGTCCCCGGCCGAGTCGTAGGTGTAGGTCGTGGTCTTGCCGTTCGCGTCGACCGACCGGTTCAGGTCGGCGGGGTGCGCGGCGTCGTCGTAGTACGAGCGCACGGTGCGCGTCGGCGCCGGCCCGAAGTTGCCGGTGGTGGACTCGACGACGTTGTTCGCCTTGGTGAGCGTGGTCGATGTCGGCACGGCGGTGTTCGGGTCGTACGTCGTGACCGTGGCGACCCCGTTCGCGTCGATCGTCTCGACCAGGTTGTCGTTGTCGTCGTAGAAGTAGTCCGTCGTGAAGCCGAGCGGGTCGGACTCCGCCGTCTTGTTGCCGTGGTCGTCGTAGCTGAACGTGCGCACGTTGCCGTCGGCGTCCGTCGTCGTGGACACGCCGAGCGTCACGGGGTCGTAGGTGAAGCTCGACGTGCCCGCGTCCGCGGTGCCGTAGCCCTTGGTCTCCGAGACCAGCAGCCCGTTCTGGTACGTGTCGAGCGTCTTGTGCCCGCCCGCGTCGGTGACCAGCGTCTGGCCGGCCGCGGGGTAGCCGAACGTGGTGACGCCGCCGTCGGGATCGGTCTGGCTGGTCACGCGCTCGGCGCCGTCGTAGGCCATGGCGGTGACCGCGTTCGCGGGACCGTCGTGGTTCTTGGCCGACCGCATGGCCGTCATCAAGTGCCCCGCGGCGTAGCCGTACTGCGCGTGCCCGCCGCCCACGTCGATGACGTCGGTCAGGTTGCCGTCGCCGTCGTAGGCGTAGGAGACGTGCCGGCCGGCGGCGTCGCCCAGCCCGGTGATGTGGTTCCCGGTCCAGGTCAGCGTGTACGCGCGACCGGCCGGATCGGTGATCGTCGCCAGGTGGCCGGCGCCGTCGTAGGCCAGGGCGGTCCGGTACGGCGGGTTCGCCTTGCTGCCGGCGAGGTCCGTCTCGGCGGTGAGCCGGCCGCTCGTCGCGTCGAAGGTGAAGATGTCCTTGCCACGCCGGGTGTACACGTAGTTCTGGCCGGTCTTGACGAGCGTCGCGTCGAACCGCGGTGCCGCTGTGGTGTAGGTGCCCGCCGAGGCGGCGAAGGCGACCTGCGAGCCGTCTTCCTGCCGGATCGTCACCCCGCCGTCGGTGGCCGTGGTCGCGCTCAGGTTGTACGAATGGGTCCAGCCCCAGCCGAACGGCCCGTCGGCGGCCAGGGTCTTGTTGGGGCCGTTGGGATCGGCGATGCCCTCGGCGTAGCTGCGGGTGAAGTCCAGCGCCTTGCCGCGGCCCGGCGTGCTGAGGTCGGTGAAGGTGTCGCCGAAGTAGCCGGTGGACGTGTCGACCGGGTCGCCCGCGGTCCGCCGAGCGCAGCCGCAGGCGATGAACGCCGGGTTCGAGCCCTTGGGCGCGTCCTGGATGCCCGGCGGCCCGCCGATCGGCTGGCCGGGCGTGCCACCCATGGGGACGAACGCGACGGCGTCGAAGGCGACGTCGAAGTCCGAATAGCCGAAGCCGCCGTTGTCCTGGGAACTGCCGTTGTTGTTCAGGGTGACGTTGCCGCCGTTTTCCATGGCGAACGTGCCGATGGTGACCCACTGCTCGGAGTTCCACGCCTGGTTGACGCGGATCTTCCACGGCGGGACACCGCCGCCCGGGTTGATGTTGTAGACCACGTTCGTCGCTTCGGCGCCGAGGCCGGGCAGGTGCAGCTTCACCTTGTAGTACTGCAAGGACGGCAGGTTGGGCGTCCACACGCCGGTGTTGATCAGGGCCGGGTTCGAACCGTCCTCGGTGTGGGTGAACAGGACCCGGCCGCCGAGGCCGGTGCCGAGCTGGTGGGTGTCGATCGCGCCGATCGGGTCGCCGGCGGAGTTTTTGCCGTAGGTGTAGGTGAACGTGCCGTTGCTCGACCAGTTCGCGCCGCCGCAGCCCTGCAGGTTCAGGCGGTTCGGCTCGTCGTCGACGATGATCGAGCCGCCGGGCACCTTCGAGGTGTCCTGAGCGCAGGTAGGCGGGTTCTTCGTCGGGTTCGCGGGTTCGCTCCCGCCGGACACGGCGTAGGGGCTCGTCGCGCACGTCGTGGCGCAGCTCGGGATCCACGTGACGGGGTTGTGCCACCAGCACTGGAAGTCGTCGAGCATGCAGTGGCTGGCGCCCGGGTTGGAGGTGTTGGTGTTGTTCGGGTCGCACTGGTTCGCGGCGAGCGAGCACATCGTGGTGAACGGCGCGGGCTGCACCCAGCGCTGCCCGCCGTTGTACGTCGGCTTCGCGTACGCCGGGCTGCCGTAGCGGATCAGCGGGCTCGCGGTCCAGCCCAGCACGCGCTCCTGGTAGGGCCAGCTCGCCGGGTGCGCGGCGTCGGCGTAGGTGTCCTGCAGGTACGGGTCGCGGTTGGGCGGGTAGTCGAGGTTGGCCGGGTTGTTGGTCCAGCCCAGGCCCCACGTGCCGTGCGGGCCGGTGCAGGACGGGCCGGGCGTGCAGCCGGTGGTGTTGCCGTTGGCCGCGTTCGGCTGGATGCCGGAGTTGTACGCCCAGGCCGCGAAGTACCAGTTCTCGAGGTAGCGCGGGTCGGCGTTGTTCGCGGTGATCCCGGCGCTGTAGAGCTGGTTCCAGGTGGTCTCGAGGATCTGCAGGCCCGCGGCGATGTTCTCCTGGTAGTCGACCGCGACCTTCCACTGGCCGTGCTCGGACAGCGAGTGGTCGCCGATGTGCATGCCGTCGGTGACCTGGCTGATCCCGTAGCCGCAGTCGGAAGCGGCGTAGTTGATGGACACGATGTCGCCGCCGGCGCCGTAGTAGCTGGCGATCAGCGGGTCGCCCGCGGTGCCGGCGGGAGCGTGCCAGGAGGCCTGCGACCAGTTCGACTCCTGGGCCATGATGCCTTCGAAGATCGACCGCGGCACGGTGTTCGTGCCCCCGGCCGGGTGCGACAGCGGGATCAGCGGGAAGTCGCTGTTGGGCGCGTACGCCACGAGACCCAGGTTCCCGAACCCGGCCGGGCGCGTGTAGGCGCTGCCGGTGAGCAGGCCCTGCTCGGCCATCTGCACGGCCCAGTTGACCTGCGCCGGGTTGGGCTGCATCACCTGCCGGTTGGCGTTCAGCGGCGGCACCGCGCACTTCGGCGTCTGCGCCTGGGTGGTGTTCGTCGACTGCGGTGCCGCGTCGGCCTTGGCGCTCAAGCGGTTCTGGTGCGGAGCCTCGGCCGCCTTCGGGGCGACGGAGTAGGTGGGCACGGCGGTCGCCGCGGACCGGGTCGCCGCCGCGACGGCCGGGGCGAGCACCTTGCCGGTGTTCGTCGCCAGCAGCGCCGGGGTGGCTTTCTGCCCGTCGGCGTCCGGGCCGAGCAGCGCGTCACCGTCCAAAGAGGACGCTTCGGCACCGTGGGCGAGGCCGCCGTCGCCGACGCCGCGCACGCCCGCCGCGGCGAGCGCACCGGGCGCCGCGGGGGTCGCACCGGCGAGCACGGCGTGCCCGGCGCGGCCCTGCAATAGCTGCACCCGGCCCAGGTCGCCGGACCCGAGCGGTGTGACGGCACCGGCGTGCTCGTGCGCGGCGGTCGCGGTGCGCGTGCCGGGCTTGGTGTGCAGGAAGGTGACGCCGCCGTCGGCGGCCGGGCGGACGTCGTAGACGTCACCGGGCAGCGTGGCCAGGACGGTCCCGGCCGGGACGGACACCAGCCGGTTGCCCGCGACGCCGACGATGCCGGCGGCGGTCGGCACGGCGGAGGTGATCTGGCCCGCGGCGGTGACGTCCGCGTCGATCTTGCCGGTGGCGAGGTTCGCGGTGACCAGCCGGGTCTTCCCGTCGAGGGCGACGGTGAACACGGCGGTGTCCCCGGTGCCGCAGCCGGGCGAGTAGTACTTCAGGCCGACCCCGCCGGCGAGCGCGCGGACGGAACCGCTGCCGAGGTCGACGGAGTAGGCGAAGGCACCGTGGTCGCGCGCGGCCTGGGTGTTCACGGCGGTCGCGGGCAGGATCGCGACGGCGGCGTACTTCCCGTCGCCGGAGAGGCACTGGTAGCCGGTCCACGGACCGTCGAACCCGGCGGGCCGCAGCAGCGCGACCTCCTGCCACGCGAAGCCACCGGATTCCCGGCCCAGTTCGAGGTGGTACCCCTGGGCGTCCCCGTAGCCGTCGACGGCGAGATCGGCGGATTTCGCCGCACCGGGCCCGAAATCCGCGGGTTTCGGCGCCGCGGGTTTCGGTGCCGCGGCTTTCGGCGCGGCCGGTTTCGGCGCGGCGTCCGCCACGGAAGTGAGCCCGCCGACGAGCGACAGGACGGCGATCAGCAGAACGAAAAGTCTCCGCGCCCGACGGGCACCACGGAACGAAAAGGACACGGTCCGGACCTCCCCCAAGACGGCCCCGCACGGGCCGCGCTCCGCGCAACCACCCGGAAACCCCGAGGCCGCAGGTGAAATCTAGCGCCGCGGTGGGAAAGGTCCATCAACCGTTGGAGTGATCTTGGTTCAAGGGAAGAAAAGGTCCCGGCCTGGGTTGATTACCCGTTCTTTGCCTAGGCCACGCGGGATGGCCCGGAGGCTAGCGCACGAGCCACGGAGCGAGCAGTGTCTCCAGATCGGCGTCCGACAGCGCCCGGGGGCCACCGTGGAACTCGTGCCAGCGGGCCGCGTCGCACGCTGCCGCGTACTCCACCTCGAACGCCCGCATCAGCACGTACATGAACGTCACCGAGCTGAACCGCTCGCCCAGCAGCGTCCGGGCCTCACGCGCGACGTCGGTCGCGCCGACGAAATCCGTGAGCTTCAACGATTCCGCAGCCGGGTCCAACAGGCTGGGGGCATACATCACGACAGAATCTCCATAACCCAAACGAAAAATTAGCCTTCGGCGGCGAGCTGTCCACAAGCGGCCGCGATGTCCTGGCCGCGCGTGTCCCGCACGGTGCACGCTACTCCGCCCGCGTTGACCAGCCGCACGAACTCCCGCTCCACCGGCTTCGGCGAAGCGTCCCACTTGGACCCCGGCGTCGGGTTCAGCGGAATGACGTTGACGTGGACCAACTGACCCAGGTGCTGCCGCAGCCGCTTGGCCAGCAGCTCCGCCCGCCACGGTTGGTCGTTGATGTCCCGGATCAACGCGTACTCGATGGACACTCGCCGCCCGGAAGTGTCGGCGTAGTACCGAGCCGCCGACAGGACTTCGTCCACCGACCACCGGTTGTTCACCGGCACCAGCGTGTCGCGCAGCTCGTCGTCCGGCGTGTGCAGCGACACCGCGAGACGCACCTGCATCTTCTCGTCCGCCAGCTTCCGGATCGCCGGCGCCAAGCCCACAGTGGACACCGTCACCGACCGCTGCCCGATCCCCAGACCACCGGGAGCCGGGTCGGTGATCCGCCGAACCGCGGCCACGACGCGCTTGTAGTTGGCCAGAGGTTCGCCCATCCCCATGAAGACGATGTTCGACAGCCGCCCCGGCCCGCCGGGCATCGTGCCGTCGCGCATGACCGCCGCCGCCGAACGGACCTGGTCCACGATCTCCGCCGTCGACAGGTTCCGGTCCAGACCACCCTGGCCGGTGGCGCAGAACGGGCACGCCATCCCGCACCCCGCCTGGCTGGAGATGCACAGCGTCGCGCGGTCCGGGTAGCGCATCAGGACGCTCTCCAGGAGCGTTCCGTCGTGCGCGCGCCACAGCGTCTTGCGCGTCGCGCCCCTGTCGGCCTCCAGCGCGCGGACCTCGGTCAGCAGCGTCGGCATCAACGACTCGACGAGCCGCGAGCGCGACGCCGCCGGGATGTCCGTCATGTCCGCGGGGTCGACCGTCAACCGCGAGAAGTAGTGGTTCGACAGCTGCTTCGCCCGGAACGGCTTCTCCCCCAGTTCCGCCACCGCGGCAGCGCGCTCGGCCACGGACAGGTCGGCGAGGTGGCGCGGCGGCAGGCCACGCTTGGGGGCGTCGAAGACGAGCGGGAGGGCAGTCATAACCTGACCAGTGTCCCACGCGCCCACCAGCACCGCCCGAACCGCCCTGGCCGAATGTACGCCAGGTCACCGGCGAAACCGGGAAGGCCGTCCGGGAGTCCAACAGCGGACGAAAGAGGTGAGCCCGTGTCCTTCCGGCACATCGCCCTGGCCCTCGCGGTGGTCTTGAGCGCCGCCGCCTGCAGCACGTCGACCGCCGGGCAGGCGCAGCCCGTGCCGACGGTGACGAGGGCCGCCGGGCCGCAGGTCGTCGTCGGGACCATGCACGTCACGCTGCCCTCCGGCGCCAAGTACACCCAGGCCAGCGAAGACGGCCTGCTCGACGGCTGCGTCGCGGAAGGCACCGTCGTCTGCGAAGCCCGGCTCCTCGACCTGCGCGAAGCGACTTCGGACCCCAACGCGCCCATCAACCTCCCGAGCGCGAAGCGGCCCTTCGGCTGGTACACGGGTACCGACGTGCCGACGTGCATCACGCCCGCGTCGCCGCCCGGGCAGGCCGCGGAGGCGACCGGCAGCAACCTCGTCGAGTCCGGCTACAAGCCCATCGGCCCGAAGACCGCCGAGTACGGCCGCTGGGAAGTCACCTGCAAGGACGCGACGCAGAACAACCAGGTCCGGATGTGGTGGCTGCCGACGAGCAAGATCCTCGTCGTCCAGTACGGCGCGTCCGAAACCTCGAACGAGAAGATGGACGCCGTACTCGCCGGCGCGACCTTCAGCTGACGGCGTCGAGCGCGGCCCGGATGATCGCGTCCGCGTCGATGCCGTGGTAGCGGTAGACGTCCTCCAGCGACCCCGACTGCCCGAACTTCGTGACGCCCAGCGCGACCGACGACACCCGGTTGATCCCCGCCAGGAACGCCAGCGTGTGCGGGTGCCCGTCGAGCACCGTGACCAGTGGCTTCGCTCGCGAAGCCGGGAACACCTGGTCGAGGATCCACGACGAGCCCTCGCCCCGGCCCGACCGCGCCTGGACGGCGTCGAACAGCAGGCCCGGGCTGGTCACGCACACGACGTCCGCCTCGACGCCCACTTGGGCCAGCCGCTCGGCCGCCGCCAGGGTGTCCGGCACCAGCGCGCCCATCGCCGCCAGCGTCACCGCCGGTTCCGATGCCCGCCGCAGCAGGTACGCGCCCGCCACCACCTGACGGCGACGGCGTTCGCGCGCGGCGGGGTCGGTGGGCACCGCGGCGAGGGTCTGGTCGACCGGCCGCGTCGAGAGCCGGAAGTACGACGACGTGCCGCCCGGCTTGCCGAGCCGGCCGAGCGCCGCCAGCAGCGTCCACTCGGTGTCGATCGCGAACGCCGGTTCGTAGCTGACGCAGCCGGGCTGCTCGATGCCGATCGACGGCGTGGTGATCGACTGGTGCGCGCCGCCCTCCGGGGCGAGCGTGACGCCCGACGGCGTGCCGATCAGGATCGACTGCCCGCCCGCGTAGATGCCGAACGACCACGGCTCGAGCGCGCGCTCGACGAACGGGTCGTACATGACGCCGATGGGCAGCAGCGGCTCGCCCCAGCGGCTCCAGGTCGCCCCGAGCTCGCCCAGCAGGCCGACCAGGTTCGTCTCGGCGATGCCCAGCTCGACGTGCTGGCCGGTCGGCTTCTCCCGCCAGTGCATGATCGTCTCGGGGTCGTCTTCGAACCAGTCGCGGCGCTCGGTGGCCGACCACACGCCGACCTTGTTGACCCAGCCGCCGAGGTTGGTCGTCGAGCTGACGTCCGGGCTGACCGTCACGACGCGCTTCGCCGCTTCGGGCGCTTCGCGCGTCAGGTCGAGCAGGACGCGGCCCAGCGCCGCCTGCGTCGTCGCGGTCCCAGAAGGCGTACGCCCGATGTCGACCGGCAGGTCGAGCGAAGGCGCCGAAGGAACGTCCGGACGGCGAAGGCGCGAAGCGACTTCAGCGCACAACGCGGCTTCAGGGGATCCGTCAGCGAAGCCCTCCCAAGGCGACGAGAGGTCCGTCCCCAACGACGTCGCCAGCTCTTCCATCTGCGCGACGGTCAGCAGCGACGAGTGGTTCTGCGGGTGCCCCTGCGTCGGCAGCCCGCGGCCCTTGACCGTGTAGCAGAAGATGACCGTCGGCCGGTCGTCCGCGATGGACGCGAAGACCTCGTCGAGCGAGCCGAGGTCGTGACCGCCGAGGTTGCGGATCGCGGCGAGCAGCGTCTCGTCGTCCAGCGACGCGACCAGCTCGGCGAGAGCGGCGTCGCCCGCGGGCAGCCGGTCGCGCAGCTGGGCGGCGTCGCAGCGCAGCAGCCGCTGGTACTCGGGGTTCGGCATCCCGTCGATGCGGGCGCGCAGCTCGGCGCCGCCGGGCCGGGTGAACAGCTCCTCCAGCAGCCGCCCGTACTTCAGCGTGAGGACCTGCCAGCCGGCCGCGTCGAACATGCCCTGCAGCCGCCCGGCCGCGATGTTCGGCACGACGCGGTCGAGCGACTGGCGGTTGAGGTCGACGATCCAGACGATCTCGCCCAGTTCGGCGACGCCCGGGTCGAGGATGGCCTCCCAGATCGCGCCCTCGTCCAGCTCGGCGTCGCCGACCAGCGAGTACTGGCGGCCGGTGCCGGCGTTCGAACCCCGGGTCGTCAGGTAGCGCCGCGCCAGCGCGCCCCAGATCGGGGCGGTGGCGCCGATGCCGACCGAGCCGGTCGAGTAGTCGACGGGGTCGGGGTCCTTGGCGCGGCTCGGGTAGCTCTGCAGGCCGCCGAACTCGCGCAGCGTCGGCAGGTGGGCCTCGTCCAGCTCGCCGAGCAGGTAGTTGATCGCGTGGAGCACCGGCGACGCGTGCGGCTTCACCGAGACGCGGTCCTCGGGACGCAGGTGCCGGAACCACAGCGACGTCATGATCGACACGAGCGACGCGCACGACGCCTGGTGCCCGCCGACCTTCAGCCCCGAGGGGTTGGGCCGGACCCGGTTGGCCTGGTGCACGATCGCCGTGGCGAGCCACAGGACCCGCTGCTCGATCGCGGTCAGCGCCGGGGCGGTCACGGGGGCGTGGGTCATCGTCGACACCTTTCGTGCAGGAAGCGCACACCAGGACAGCACTGGTGGACGCTTCGCACAACCGATGCCCCCGCGAGTGCGCAGAATGCCCACCGGAAGCGGACGGCTCAGGTCTCCGGGTGCGCAGAATGCACGCGCTCCAGCAGGGGCGTCAGGCGGTACGGGACGAGCTCGCGCATGACGAGCGAGATGTTCGTCCGCTCGACGCCCGGGGAGGCGAGGATGCGCCCGGCGATGCGGTAGAGGTCGTCGGCGTCGACGGCCACCACCTGCACCATCAGGTCGCTCGCCCCGGTCAGCCCGCACACCTCGGTGACCTCGGGGATCGTGGCCAGGGCGTCGGCGATCTCGGCCAGGCGCCGCTGGTCGACCATCGCGTTGACGAAGGCCCGCAGCGGGTAGCCCAGGCGCGCCGGGTCGATGCGGCGCTCGAACGACCGGAGCACGCCGCGCTGTTCGAGCCGCACGAGCCGGGCCTGCACCGTGTTGCGGGACAGACCCAGCCGCTCGGCCAGCGCGACCGCCGTGGACCGGGGGTCTTCGCCCAGGGCCTGGAGCAGCCGCGCGTCGATCTCGTCGATGGTTTCCGGCACTCGCCGATCTTCTCAGCCCAGGTACTTCTTCAGGTCGTCGAGGACCTTCATCGCCCCGATCGGGCCGAGGCCGAGGAACCACACGGAGTCGTCGACCGGGACCGCGTGCTTCGCCTTCACCGCGCCGAGCCCGGCCCAGAGCCCGCTGCTCGTGACGGCCTTCTCGTCCGCGCTGGGCCCGGCGCCGTAGCTGGAGTAGAAGATCCAGTCGGCGTCGGCCTCGTCGATGCGCTCCTTGGAGATCTGCGCGGCCAGCTCGTTGATGTTCTGGTTCGCCGGCCGCGCGAGACCGACATCCTTGAGGATGACGCCGATGAAGGACAGGTTGCCGTAGAGCCGGATGTTGCCGGAGAGGAACCGCAGCAGCGAGACCTTCGGCGTGCCCTTGACCGAGGCCTTCACCTCGTTCGCGCGCTGCTGGTAGTCGTTCAGCAGCCCGACGGCCTTCGTCTCGTCGCCGAGCGAGGCCCCGATCAGCAGCAGGTTCTCCTTCCACGGGAACCCGGGCCGGATGCTGAACACCGTCGGCGCGATCTTCGACAGCTGCGGGTACAGGTCGTTGGCGCGCAGCTTGCTGCCGACGATCAGGTCCGGCGTCAGCGCGGCGATCTGCTCGAGGTTGAGGTTGTTGATCTCCCCGACCGCCGGGATGCCCTTGACGCGGTCGGCGAGGTAGGACGGCACGCCGTTCTGCCCGGCCGTCGTCGCCATCCCGACGGGTGTGACGCCGAGCGCGAGGACGTCGTCGAGCTCGCCGCTGTCGAGGACCACGACCCGCGTGGGCTTCTTGTCCAGCTTCGTCTTGCCGAGCGCGTGGGTCACCGTGCGCGGGAAGACGCCGGGACCGACGTCGGCGCCGAGCTTGGCCGTTTCGCTGTCCGCGGTCGAGAACAGCCGGCCGCCGGTGGCGACGTCCTGGTCGCCGACGCCCGAGCTGCTGGGCTTCGCCGGCTGGCCGCAGGCGGCGAGGAGGGTGCCGGCGGCGAGCACCGCGACCAGGCGAGTCCAGTTAGGACGCATCGGGGGTTCCTTCTCTCGGAGGGGTGGCCCGCCGCCGGCCGATCGGGACGACCAGGGGCGTGGCGGACACCGGGTCGGGGATGACCCGGCAGGGCATGCCGAAGACGTCGGCGACGAGCTCGGCGGTGAGGATGTCGGCGGGCGCGCCCTCGGCGGCGATCCGGCCGTCCTTCATCGCGATCAGGTGGTCGCCGTAACGGGCGGCCAGGTTGAGGTCGTGCAGGACGATGACGATCGTCCGGCCGTCCTCGGCGTTCAGCTCGGCCAGCAGGTCCAGGACCTCGACCTGGTGGGCGATGTCGAGGAACGTCGTGGGCTCGTCGAGCAGCAGCAACGGCGTCCGCTGCGCCAGGGCCATGGCGATCCAGACGCGCTGGCGCTGCCCGCCGGACAGCTCGTCGACCGGCCGGTCGGCGAGCTCGACGGTGTCGGTGGCGACCATCGCCTTCGCGACGGCGTCGTCGTCTTCGGCGCTCCAGCGGCGGAACACGCCCTGGTGCGGGTAGCGGCCGCGGCCGACGAGGTCGGCGACGGTGATGCCCTCGGGCGCGGCCGGCGACTGCGGCAGCAGGCCCAGCACCGTCGCGACGTCCTTGCTGCGCCACGTCGTGATGCCCTTGCCGTCGAGGTAGACCGCGCCGGCGGCCGGCGTGAGCAGCCGCGCGAGACCGCGCAGCAGCGTCGACTTCCCGCACGCGTTGGTCCCGACGATCATGGTGACCTGGCCCGGCGGGATTCGCACGGAGAGGTCCTTGACCACGCGCAGCGGGCCGTAGCCCAGCTCGAGATTCTCGGTGTGCAGTGTCACGGCGTTCCTCTCACATCCGCCCGGCGCGGTTGGCGGTGGCCAGCAGCCACAGCAGGTAGGGCGCGCCCACCGCGCCGGTCACGACGCCGACCGGCAGCTGGGCGCCGAGCAGGTGCTGGGCCGCGAAGTCGCCCAGCAGGACCACGAGCGCCCCCGTCAGCGCGGCGGGGACGAGCCCGGCGCGGGCGCCGCCGACGAGCCGGGTCGCGATCGGGTTGGCCACGAAGGCGACGAACGAGACGGGCCCGGCGGCCGCCGTCGCGAACGCGGCGAGCGCGACGGCGACGAGCAGCAGCGTCACGCGGCTGCGTTCGACGTCGAGCCCGAGCCCGGCGGCGGTGTCGTCGCCGAGCTGCAGCCCGGTGAGCGCCCGGCCCAGCAGCAGCGCGGCGGGCAGCAGGACGACGAGCGCGGCGGCCAGCGGGCCCGCGTGGTCCCAGCCGCGGCCGTTGAGGTTGCCCGTCAGCCAGACCAGGGCCTGCTGGGCGAGCGTGACGTCGGCCCAGGTCATCAGGTACGAGACGACGCTGGTCAGCACCGCGCCCACCCCGACGCCGACGAGCACCAGCCGGTAGCCGTGCACGCCGCCGCGGCGTGCGAGGAGGTAGATCGTGGCGCCGGTGAGCAGCGCGCCGGCCAGTGCCGCGGCGGAGACGACCGCGCCGCCGGCCCCGAACAGCACGATCGCGACGACCGCCGCCGCGCTCGCGCCCTGCGTCACGCCGATGACGTCCGGGCTGGCGAGCGGATTGCGCAGCAGCCGCTGGAAGAGCGCGCCGGACGTCCCGAAAGCGACGCCGACGAGGACGCCGGTGACCGCGCGCGGCAACCTCAGCTCCGTGACGACGTAGGCCGCCCGGCCGACACCCTCTCCCCCGAAGAGGAGGCCGGGCAGGTCACCGAGCGGGACCGGGAAGTCGCCCACCGCCAGGGAAAGCGCGAAGACGACGACGATCGCGAGCAGCAGCGCCAGCGTCACCGAGCGGGCACGGACCGCGCCCCGGCGACGGGCGGCGGCGACCACGTCGACGGCGTTCACACCGCCACGACCTTCCGGCGGCGCACCAGGAGCACGAAGACGGGGGCGCCGATGAGCGCCGTCACGATCCCGACCTGGACCTCGGCCGGGCGCGCGACCACGCGGCCGACGACGTCGGAGACGAGCAGGAGCAGCGGCGCCAGCAGCGCGGAGTACGGCAGCAGCCAGCGGTGGTCGGGGCCGGTGACGAGCCGCGCCGCGTGCGGCACGGTCAGCCCGACGAACGCGATCGGCCCGGCGATCGCCGTCGCCGACCCGCACAGGACGACGACGGCCAGCGCGCACACGAGCCGCGCGACCGGGACGTTCTGGCCGAGCGAGCGGGCGACGTCCTCGCCGAGTGCAAGGGCGTTGAGCAGCCGGGCGGAGACCAGCGCGAGGACCACGCCGGCGACCACGAACGGCACGGCCTGGGTGATCGTCGCGGCGTCCCGGCCGGTCAGCGAGCCGACCTGCCAGAAGCGGTACTGGTCGAACGTCGTCTGGTCGGCCAGCAGGAGCGCGCTGGTCACCGAGGCCAGGGCCGCGGTCACCGCCGCGCCGGCGAGGGCGAGCTTCACCGGCGTCACCCCGGCCCGGCCGAGCGAGCTGACGCCGTAGACGACCGCGCCGGCCGCCGCGGCGCCCGCGAAGCCGAACCAGACGTACCCGCCGACGCTGGTGATGCCGAAGGTGCCGATGCCCAGGACGACGAAGAGGGCCGCGCCCGCGTTGACGCCGAGCAGCCCCGGGTCGGCGAGCGGGTTGCGCGTCGCGCCTTGGATGACGGCGCCGGACAGGCCCAGCGCGACGCCGGCGAGCACCCCGGCGAGCGTGCGCGGGAGCCGGAGTTCGCGGACGACCAGGTGGTCGGGGTTGCCCGGGTCGAAGTGGAAGAGCGCGTCCAGCACGGTGGCCGGGCTCAGGCCGCGGGTGCCGACGGCGACGCTGAGCAGCACGGCGGCGGCCAGGGCCGCGGTGAGGACCACCAGCCCGGCCGTGAGCGGGAGCGAGCGGGTCCGCACTGGTCGTTACCTTTGCTAACAGGTCTTTAGGCTTGCCTACCCTATGGCGCGGAACTTGAAGGCTCAAGTTCCGTGAGCGGCATCACCGAAGCGAGGTTGCCATCCGACTGTTTCCGATATATCGTGAAGCAGTCGCAACAGTTCGAGAAAGGAACACAGACATGCGTAGGCAACGACACCCCTTCACACAAGAGCACCCCTTCGCCCAGGAACGTGGGCGTGCACCCTTCGGTGGCTTCGGCGACTTCGGTCCGGGCTTCGGGCCGGGTTTCGGTCCGCGCGGCGGACGCGGCCGGGGGCACGGACCGGGCCGGCGGGGTCACGGCGGACGGCGCAGCCGCCGCGGTGACGTCCGCGCCGCGATCCTGGCGCTGCTCGCCGAGCAGCCCCGGCACGGCTACGAGATCATCCGCGAGATCGGCGAGCGCTCCGGCGGCTTCTGGCGGCCGAGCCCCGGCTCGGTCTACCCGACGCTGCAGCTGCTGGCCGACGAAGGCCTCGTCGTCAGCAAGGACGAGAGTGGCAAGAAGCTGTTCGAGCTGACCGACGCCGGCCGCACCGCCGCGGAAGAGCAGGACAGCACCCCGCCGTGGGAGCAGATCGCGCAGGACGTCGACCCGGTCGAGGTCGGGCTCGCCAAGGCGGGCAAGAACCTGGCCGCCGCCGTCGTGCAGATCATGCGCGCGGGCACCGAGAGCCAGCAGGCCCGCGCGGCCGAGGTGCTCAACGACGCCCGGCGCTCGCTCTACGGCATCCTCGGCGAGGACGACGAGGAGTCCGCTTCGGGCGAGACGGCAGCCGAGTGACCTGGCAGGACGAGGCCGGTGGGCTTGACCCGCGTGTGCACGCGGTAGCCCACCGGCAGCGTCAGGTCCTGCGCGCGATTCCCGTTACGCTGCAAGGACTCCGCGATCGCCTGTTCGGCGACGCGCTTGCTGAACTCGATCTTCAGCACCGCTTCGAGGTCGGCGGCGGTCGTGAAGCGCCACTGCGTGGCGACCCGGCGTAGGCCGAACCCGGCGCGGGCGAAGAACCGCTCCACCGCCACCGGGTCGTAGTGCGGCAGGTCGGCGCGCATCCAGCCGCCGTAGGGCTCGCTGGTCACGTCGAGGTCGACGATCACGATCGTCCCGCCCGGCCGCAGCACCCGCTCGGCTTCCGCGAGTCCGGGTTCGCAGCCGGGTCCGAAGAAGTACGCCGTGCGCGCGTGGACGACGTCGACGCTCGCGCTGCGGACCGGCAGCCGCTGGGCCCGGCCCATCCGGACGTCCACGTTCGACAGTCCCTCCACGCGCTTCAGCGCGCTTCGCACCAACGGCTCGTGCGGCTCGACCCCGAGCACCGAGCGGGCGTCGCGGGCGAAGCGCGGCAGGTGAAACCCGTCGCCGCAACCGACGTCCAGCACGTCCCGGCCGGCCCACTCGACCTCTTCGCCCAGCACGCGCCAGATCTCCCCGGCGCTGTCTTGCGCCCGGTTCTCCAGCTCGTAGTCGGCCGGGTAGTACCAGATGTTCGGGCTCGGCACGACCTCCGCGCGCCGGGACGACCACCGCACCGCTGCTCCTTTCGGGCCCTCCTGCTCCGGCAGTGATTTTCCGGCGACCGAATCTTGGCGGAAACCACACGGTTCACGCCTAGAATTCGGTGGGTCTCGGGAGGAGCACCACATGACGATCGGCCCGTCCAGTCCCCCGTCCCCGGTTCCGGCCGGAATCCCGTGCTGGATCGAGCTGGCCTGCCGCGAGCAGGCCGTGGCGGAGCGATTCTACGGCGCGCTGTTCGGCTGGGAGTACACCACTCAACGGGATCCGGCGACGTCCGACGGCCGGTACGCCATCGCGACGATGACCGACTTCCCCGTCGGCGGCCTGTACCGCGCCGCCCCGGGCGCGCCGCTGGGGTGGATGCCGCACCTGTCCGTGCCGCACACCGCGAGCGCGGCCGAGTGGGTGGAGCACCTCGGCGGGCGGATCACGCTCGGCCCGGCGCCGATCCCGCGGCGCGGCACGATCCTGCACGCCTACGACGCGTGCGGCGCGCCGGTCGTGTTCTGGGAGGTGCCGCCGGACTGGGAGTTCGTCACCGGGATCCCCAACACCTTCAGCGGCGCGGACCTCAACACGCACGACGGCGTCGCGGCGGATCACTTCTACACCAAGCTCTTCACCTACGGCAGCCACCAGATCGGCGACGGCGAGTCCCTGGACTACGTCGAATGGCTCATCGAGCACGAGCCCGTGCTGTACCGGTACGTCATGGGTTCGGAGTACAGCCTCGACACCCCGCCGCACTGGCTCGTCTACTTCGACATCGATCCCGCCCGCGGCGTCGACGCGGTCGCCGGCGAGTCCCTCATGCACGGCGGCACCGTCGTGATCCAGCCCTACGACACGCCGTTCGGGCGCATGGCGATCCTCGCCGACCCGGAAGGCGCCGTCTTCGCGGTGATCGACCACTCGCGCGTCTCCGAGGACTGGGGCCGCGCGGAGGTCGACGACCCCTACGACGACTGACGCTCGGCGAAGGCCAACCCGGCGACCAGCGCGTACCCGCCCGCCACCAGCCACATCCCGGTGGCGGGCAGCAGCGCGCCGACGAGCGCGACCCCGATCGCGCCGCCGGTCTGGCGGGACGCGTTGAGCACGCCGGCGGCCAGCCCGGCCTTGCCCGGCAAGGAGTTCATCGCCAGCGACGTCATCGCGGGCATGGCCAGCGAGCAGCAGCCGAAGACGACCGAGACCACGACGAACGGCACGAGCGCCCGGTCCGCGGGCAGCAGCGCGAAGCCGATCGCGCCGGCGAGCCCGGCCAGCGCGCCCGCGACCATCGGGACGCGCGGGCCGAACCGCCCGGTCAGCCGTCCGCTGAAGAACGCGTTGAGCCCGACCGCCAGCGTCAGCGGCACCAGCGCGAGCCCGGCCGCGAGCGCGCCGAGCGACCAGGCGCGTTGCAGGAACAACGCGAGGCAGAAGAGCGTGCCGTAGAGGCAGAAGTTGAACAGGCCGCCGATCCCGGTCGCCACCGCGAAGTTCCGGATCTTCAGGATCTTCGGCGGCAGCACGGGCTCGGCGACGCGGTTCTCGACCGCCACGAACACCGCGCCGGCCACCACTCCCCCGGCGAGCAACGCGAGTGTCGCGGGCGCGAGCCAGCCGGCGTGCCCGGCTTCGATGAGCCCGGCGACGAAAGCGGCCAGCGACGCCGTGCCGAAGAGCTGACCGGCGAAGTCGAGGCGGGTCTCGGCCCGCGGCGGTTCCGTGACCGCGCGGCGCGTCAGGACGATGGCGACGATCCCGACCGGGACGTTGACGGCGAAGACGAGCCGCCAGTCGGCGAGACCGACGGCGAGCCCGCCGAGAACGGGACCGGCGGCCAGCCCGACCCCGCTCATGCCGCCCCACACGCCGAGGGCGCGCGCCCGCTCCCGCGGGTCGGGGAACTGGTGGGCGATCAAGGCGAGCGACGACGGCAGCAGCGCACCGGCCCCGGCGCCCTGGACAGCGCGGGCCGCGATCAGCCAGCTGGTGTCCTGCGCGAGGGCACAGCCGATGCTCGCGACGACGAAGACGGCGACGCCCGCTTCGAAGACGCGTCGCGAACCCCACCGGTCACCGGCGGCGCCCCAGGTGAGCAGGAACGCGGCGAGCGTGACGGTGTAGGCGTCGACGACCCACTGCAGCGCGGCGACCGACGGCTCGCCGAAGTCGGCACCAATCGCGGGGAGGGCGAGGTTCACGATGGTCGCGTCGAGCGTGATCATCAGGAAGCCCAGGCAGACGGCGGACAAGGCCAGCTTCGCCGGAGCGCGGGTTTCGGTGGTCATGCCCCCGAGTCAAACCCGCGGAAGCTTCGGCCGTCCACGAACCATTGCCTCCCGCGTGGGAGCCTCCGGCTCCCACCGCAGGTCAGCCGAGCGGGACGAACGCCGAAAGCAGCAGCCAGGAGACGACGGCCGAAGGCAGCAGCGAGTCGAGGCGGTCCATGATCCCGCCGTGCCCGGGCAGCAGCGTGCCCATGTCCTTGACGCCGAGGTCCCGCTTGATCAGCGACTCGACGAGGTCGCCGAGGGTCGCGGTGAGCACGATCGCGACACCGAAGATGACGCCCTGCCAGACGTGCCCGTCGAGCAGCAGGCTCAGCGTGAGGGCGCCGGCCACGACACCGCCGACCAGCGAACCGCCGAAGCCTTCCCAGGTCTTCTTCGGGCTGATGGTGGGGGCCATCGGGTGCTTCCCGCCGAGTACGCCGGCGATGTAGCCGCCGGTGTCCGACGCGACGACGCCGATGAGGAAGGTGAGCACCCGTCCGACGCCGTCGGACGGTGGGACGAGCATGGCCGCGAAGGCGCCGAAGAGCGGTAGGTAAGCCGCGGCGAAGGTCGACGCGCTGATGTCGCGGAGGTAGCCCTTCGCGCCGCCGGGCAGGCGCCACAGCAGGCAGGCGAGCACGGTGAGGACGAAGGCGGTGAGCGCGCCTTCGCGGCCGAACGGCCAGGCGAGCCAGATCATCGCCTGCCCGCCGACGAGCACCGGGATCATCGCGACCTTGACGTCGGCGACCCGGCGCAGCACCCCGGAGAACTCGAAGGTGCCGACCGCGATCGCGATCGCGATGATCCCGATGAACAGGAAGCGCACGGTGAGCAGGGAAACGATGATCGCGGCGCCGAGCAGCAACCCGACCCCGATGGCGGCGGGCAGGTTCCGGCCGGCCTTGGAGGCCTTCTTGGCCTCGGAGGCCGCCGGTTCCGCGGCGGCGGGCACCGAGGTCGCCTCGGCAGCCCCGGCGGCCGACAACCGGCTCGCTTCACCGGTTCCCGAGGTCGCCGAAGCGGCCCCGGCGGTCCCCGGGAACTCCGGCGCGGCTGGGATGTCGGCCTCCGCCGGCCCCGGCGTCCCGGGCGTGCCGGCCGGTTCGGCTCCGGTCGCGTCCACCCGGTCCTCGCGTTCCTCGCTCACCTGTGCCATCAGACCTCGAGCAGCTCGGCTTCCTTGTGCTTGACCAGCTCGTCGACCTTGTGCGAGTAGGTGTCGGTGAGGTTCTGCAGTTCCTTCTCCGCGCGCACGACCTCGTCCTCGCCCGCTTCGCCGTCCTTGCCGATGCGGTCGAGCTCTTCCTTGGCCTTGCGGCGGATGCTGCGGATGGTCACCCGCGCGTCCTCGCCCTTGCCCTTGGCGACCTTCACCATCTCCTTGCGCCGCTCTTCGGTGAGCTGCGGGATGACGATCCGGATCACGTTGCCGTCGTTGCTCGGGTTGACCCCGAGGTCGGACTCGCGGATCGCCTTCTCGATGGCGTTCAGCTGGGTCTGGTCGTAGGGCTTGATCAGCGCCATCCGCGCCTCGGGCACGTTGACGCTGGCCAGCTGGTTCAGCGGGGTCGGCGCGCCGTAGTAGTCGACCACGATGCGCGAGAACATCGACGGGGTGGCCCGGCCGGTGCGCACCGACGTCAGGTCCTCCTTGGCGACGGACACCGCTTTTTCCATCTTCTCCTCGGCATCGAGGAGGGTCTCGTCGATCACGGCTACTCCCGTTGTTGTGATGGGTGGCGCTTGCTGATCCCAGCAGGTCTAGGCCGGCACCCCGTCGGCGGGGGTGCTGACCAACGTGCCGATTCTTTCACCACTCACCGCGCGGGCGATGTTCCCCTCGGTGAGCAGGTTGAACACGATGATCGGCATGTTGTTGTCCATGCAGAGGCTGAACGCCGTCGCGTCGGCGACCTTGAGGTCCCGCTCCAGCACCTCGCGGTGGGTGATCTCGCGGAACATCTCGGCGGTCGGGTCGGCCTTCGGGTCCGCGGTGTAGACGCCGTCGACGGCCTTGGCCATCAGGACGGCTTCGCAGCCCAGTTCGAGCGCCCGCTGCGCCGCCGCGGTGTCGGTGGAGAAGTACGGCATGCCGACCCCGGCGCCGAAGATCACGACGCGGCCCTTCTCCAGGTGCCGCTCGGCGCGGCGCGGGATGTAGGGCTCGGCGACCTGGCCCATCGTGATGGCGGTCTGCACGCGGGTGGGCAGGCCTTCCTTCTCCAGGAAGTCCTGCAGCGCCAGGCAGTTCATCACGGTGCCCAGCATCGCCATGTAGTCGGCGCGGTCGCGGTCCATGCCGCGCTGCGAAAGCTCGGCGCCGCGGAAGTAGTTGCCGCCACCGATCACGACCGCGACCTGGACGCCGGTGCGGGCGACGTCGGCGATCTGCTGCGCGACCGAGTGGACGACATCCGGATCGACGCCGATCGAACCACCGCCGAACATTTCGCCGCCCAGCTTCAGCAGCACCCGCCGGTAGCCACCTTCGACCCGGTCACCCATCTATGTCGCCTCCTAGGCCCTCGACCGCTTCAGATCTTCTCTAGACCCGACAGTGCCCCGCCCCCGATGGACGGAGACGGGGCACTGTGGGTGTGAAACCTACGCCCTGGCCTGAGGTCAGGCCTGGCCGACCTCGAAACGCGCGAACTTGGTCAGCGTCACGCCGGCCTCGTCCAGGAGCGCCTTGACGGTCTTCTTGTTGTCCTTGACCGACGGCTGCTCGAGCAGGACGTTGTCCTTGTAGTACGCGTTGACCTTGCCCTCGATGATCTTCGTGAGGGCCTGCTCCGGCTTGCCCTCTTCACGAGCGGTCTTCTCCGCGATGGAGCGCTCGTTCTCGACGATCTCGGCGGGCACCTCGTCGCGGGTCAGGTACTTCGCGCGCAGCGCGGCGACCTGCATGGCGGCGCCGCGGGCGGCCTCGCTGTCGTCACCGGTGAACTCGACGAGCACGCCGACGGCCGGCGGCAGGTCCGAGCCGCGGCGGTGCAGGTAGGTCGCGGTCTGGCCCTCGAAGGCCACGACGCGACGCAGTTCCAGCTTCTCGCCGATGCGGGCCGAAAGCTCCTGGACGACCTCGTTGACGGTCTTGCCCTCGAGCTCGGCACCCTTGAGCGCCTCGACGTCGCTGGTCTTGAGGGACTTCGCGACCTCGACGATCTTCGCGGCGAGCGCCTGGAAGTCGGCGTTCTTCGCGACGAAGTCGGTCTCGGAGTCGAGCTCGATGAGAACGCCGCCGTCGCCGGTGACCAGGCCCTCGGCGGTGGCGCGCTCGGCGCGCTTGCCGACGTCCTTGGCGCCCTTGATGCGGAGGAACTCGACGGCCTTCTCGAAGTCGCCGTCGTTCTCCTCCAGCGCCTTCTTGCAGTCCATCATGCCGGCGCCGGTCATCTCGCGCAGGCGCTTCACGTCAGCGGCGGTGTAGTTCGCCATTCTGGTAAATCCGTCCTTTGCAGGAAATCTGTGGGTTGCTACGCCCGTGCGGCCGACCCATCGGGGCCGGCCGCACGGGCGGTGGGACATCAGGAGGAGGCGGTCGCCTGCTCGGCGGGCGTCTCGACCGGAGCGTCGACGGCCGCGGCGGCCTCGGTCGCGTCGGCAGCGGCGGTCTCGGAGCCGGCGAGCAGCTCCTTCTCCCACTCGGCCAGCGGCTCGTCGGCGGCGACGCCCGGCTCCGGCTTGGTGTCCGCGGAGGCACCGTTGCGGCTGGAGCGCTGCATCAGACCGGCGGCCGCGGCCTCGGCGACGACCTTGGTCAGCAGCGCGGCCGACCGGATGGCGTCGTCGTTGCCCGGGATCGGGTAGTCGACCTCGTCCGGGTCGCAGTTGGTGTCCAGGATCGCGACGACCGGGATGTTCAGCTTGCGAGCCTCGCCGACGGCGATGTGCTCCTTCTTCGTGTCGACGATCCACACGATGCTCGGCACCTTGGCCATGTCGCGGATACCGCCGAGGGTCTTCTCGAGCTTGTCCTTCTCACGGGTGAGCGTGAGGATCTCGCGCTTGGTGAGACCTTCGAAGCCACCGGTCTGCTCGCGCGACTCGAGCTCCTTCAGGCGCAGGAGGCGCTTGTGGACCGTCTGGAAGTTGGTCAGCATGCCGCCGAGCCAGCGCTGGTTCACGTAGGGCATGCCCACGCGCGAGGCTTCGGCCGCGATGGCTTCCTGAGCCTGCTTCTTGGTGCCGACGAACATGATCGTGCCACCGTGCGCGACGGTTTCCTTGATGAACTCGAAGGCACGGTCGATGTAGGTCAGCGTCTGCTGCAGGTCGATGATGTAGATGCCGTTGCGCTCGGTGAAGATGTAGCGCTTCATCTTCGGGTTCCACCGACGGGTCTGGTGCCCGAAGTGCACGCCGCTGTCGAGCAGCTGCTTCATGGTGACGACGGCCATTGCCGGAATCACACCTCTTCTGTGTCGCGCGCGCCCCGCTGGGACGCGCTGCTCGGTTTTGTCGCTCGCGGCCGGGTGGCCGTTCGCCCTGGTGCCCGTGGCGGAGCCCGGACCCTGAGGGGTGAGGAACCCCAGGGACCGCCGGACCCCGTGCGTCTCCCGCGGTAGGAAAAAATCGAGGGAACGCGCACGTGCACGCGAAGTCAGCCCGCTCACGCGGACCGCGCAAAAGATTCTACCCCCTGCCACCAGCCCCTCCCCCACCGGCGGCCGAGTTGTCCACACCGGCTCCGGAACGGCCCGAGTTGTCCACAGATTCGCGGCCGCGCCCCCACGCGGGAGTCCGGTGCCGCACGCTGGAGCCATGGAGTCGATCAACGGTTTCCGACGTGGCGCATGGGGCGCGATTGCCCTGGTCACGATGGGTTTTGTGCTTGTCGTCGCGATGCTCGCGTGGCCGTCCGCGACCGCCTGGCGGGCGACCGGCCCGGGTGTGTTCGTGGCGACGACCGGGCTGGGGATGCCTGACGGTGGATCCGGTGGGCAAGGGCCACCGCCACGGACGGGTGAGCCACCACCGGCGGCCGCGGGCGGGTGGATGGCCGAGCGCGCGAGAGCCGAGCTGCTGCCGGCGGCCGAGCCACCGACGCCGCTCGGCTCGACCCCGGCTCGGCCCATTTCGACCGAGCCGAGGACCACAGCGCTGGTGGCGACCCCGTCCCAATGGACACCGGCCGCTTGGACGATGGTGCTTGAGTCGGCCTCGCCCCAGCCAACCCAAGTCACGTGGACCATGGCGCTCGCGCCGGCCTCGCCCCAGCCACCCCAAGCCACGTGGTCCACTCCGGTCGCGCCAGGCCCGGCCCAGCCAACCCAAGTCACGCGGGCCACTCCGCGCGCGCCAGGCACGACCCAGCCAACCCAAGTCACGCGGGCCGTGGCGCTCGCGCCAGCGTCGCCCCAGCTGCCCCAAGTCACCTGGACCACTCCGCGCGCGCCAGGCATGGCCCAGCCAACCCAAGTCACGTGGAACATGACGCTCGCGCCAGCGTCGCGCCAGCCGCCCCAAGTCACGTGGGCCACTCCGCTCGCGCCGGGCCCGGCCCAGCCGGCCTCGTGGGCCACGGCGCTCCCGGCCCCGTCCGAGCCGGCCTCGGTCACGTGGACCTCGCCGGACTTCCCCCTGGCCGCGCCCCAGGGCCGGCTCTCCTGGCCGCTGTCACCCGTTCCGGTGGTCACCAAGTACTTCGACGCCCCCGAAACGCCCTACGGCGCCGGCCACCGGGGCGTCGACCTGGCCGCCGTCCCCGGGCAGGAGGTCCTCTCCGCCGATGCCGGGGTCGTCGTCTTCGCCGGGCTCGTCGGCGGGCGGCCCGTCATGTCCGTCGACCACGACGGTGGCCTGCGCACCACCTACGAACCCGTCGAGCCGAAGGTCGCAGTCGGCGATCAGGTCTACCGGGGGCAGGTGCTCGGGACCGTCCTCGCCGGGCACCCCGGCTGCGCGATCGCCGCCTGCCTGCACTGGGGCGTGCGGCGCGGTGACGAGTACGTCGACCCCCTCGCGCTCATCGGCGAGCTCGGCGAATTCCGCCTCAAGCCGTGGGGAGGTGGTCCGTGATCAGGAGCCGGTCTGCTCGACCAGCTTGGCGCGCAGCCGCATGACCGCCCGCGTGTGCAGCTGGCTGACCCGCGACTCCGTGACGCCCAGGACCTTGCCGATCTCGGCGAGGGTCAGGCTCTCGAAGTAGTAGAGGCTGACCACGATCTTGTCGCGCTCGGTCAGCTGCGCGATGGCCTGGGCGAGCTGGCGGCGGTTGTCCTGGTCGACGAGCACCGCGACCGGGTCGACGGCGTCGTCGTCGGGGATCGTGTCGACCAGCGAGCCGCTGTCCTTGCCCGCGGCCACCAGGTCCTCCAGCGCGACGACGCTGGTCAGCTGCAGCTGGCCGTAGAAGTCGCGCAGGTCGTCGAGGCCGATGCCCAGCTCGGTGGCGAGCTCGGCGTCGGTCGGCGTGCGGTTCAGGCGCGCGCCGAGCCGCTCCATCGCGCGCTCGGCCTCCTTGGCTTTGCTGCGGACCGCGCGCGGCACCCAGTCCTGCGAACGGAGGTCGTCGAGGATCGCGCCGCGGATCCGCTGCATCGCGTACGTCTCGAAACGCAGGCCGCGTTCGGGGTCGAACTTCTCGATCGCGTCGACGAGACCGAAGATGCCGGACTGCACGAGGTCACCGACGTCGACGTGGGTCGGCAGGCCGGTGCCGACCCGACCGGCGACGTACTTGACCAGCGGGGCGTAGTGCAGCACGAGCCGATCGCGCGACGCCTGGTCGGGGCTGTCGGCGAACTGCCGCCACAGCGCCGCGATCCCGGCGTCGACGTCGTAGCCGGCGCGCGGTTCAGCGGGCGCGGCGGCCTCACCGTGAGTGGTCACTCCGGCGGTTTCGGTCACGTGCGGTCCTGCGGTCATTGCACAGTCGTTCTCGGCATGCGGCTCAGTGTTGTCTCCGTGCTCGTGCGGATGCGCGTGCGCCGCCGGGCCCGCTGGTGACGACCCCGGCGAGACTCCCCGGGCCGCCTCAGGCCCTGGGGTGCGCTCGGTCATGGATCGCTTTCAACCGGTCGACGGTCACATGAGTGTAGAGCTGCGTCGTGGCAAGCGTAGCGTGACCGAGCAGTTCCTGAACGCTCCTGAGATCGGCACCCCCTTCGAGTAGATGCGTCGCCGCCGAATGGCGCAGGCCGTGAGGCCCCATGTCGACCGCTCCGGGCACCGCCGAGACGGCGTCGTGCACCACTCGCCGCACCGCTCGCGGGTCGACGCGTTTTCCCCGGACACCGAGGAAAAGTGCGGGCTCGACGCCGTCACCGGCGGTTTCCGCGACGATCTTCGGCCGTCCCTCGGTGATCCAGTCGTCCAGCGCTTCCGCCGCCGGGACGCCGAACGGCACCACGCGTTCCTTGCCGCCCTTCCCGAGCACTGTGACGACACGACGGGAGAAGTCCGCTCCACCGAGGTCCAACCCGCACAACTCGGACACGCGGATGCCGGTGGCGTAGAGCAGCTCGACGATCGCGCGATCACGCAGGGCGACAGGATCGCGTTCGGCGGCGCCGGCCGCCGACGCCTGCATGACCTCCCCCGCCTGCCCGGCGCGCAGCACCCCGGGCAGGGTGCGGTGCGCCCGCGGGGCGGCGAGCCGGCCGCCCGGATCGGTCGCGAGGACGCCGGTCCGGTGCGCCCAGGCGGTGAAGGTCCGCGCCGAGGCCGCCCGCCGCGCGAGCGTCGTCCGGCTCGCCCCACCGGACTGCTGGGCGGCGAGCCACGAACGCAGCCGCGCCAGGTCCAGCTCGGCGAGCCCACCCCCGCCGTCCACGACGAACCCCAGCAGCGACACCGCATCGCCGACGTACGCCCGGACAGTGTGCGCCGATAGGCCGCGTTCGAGCCCGAGGTGCCGTTCGTACCCGGCGACGACGTCCCGGACCGGCTCGGGCAGCGCGGCCCGGAGCGCGCGCAGGTCCGGACGGCGGCCCCGGCCGGGGTGTGATGGCGGCGGCATGGATGTCACGCTGCGCGAACATCCGCCTCCGGTCAAGGATCGCCACGCGGGCACACCGGACCAGCCGAATTCCTTCGACGATTTCGCCCGGATTTCGTGGTGTTCACGCGCTTTCCCTCCGTCGTCGCCAGCCCGCGTCCCCGCGGACGGCGAATCCGTCGATCTCCAACGCGGGCAGCAAGGCCCGCACTTTCCGCAGCGGCAGCCCGGATTCGGCCGCGATTTCGGAGTCCGAACGGTCGGCACGTGCGGCAAGCGCCTCGTAGGTGCGCAATGCCTCGGGGCCCAGCCGGTCGGTCGGGCGCTTCGGCCGGGCGTCCGGATCTTCGGCGATGCCGAAGCGTCCGACGGTCTCGAGGATCTCGTCGACGGTCGAGACGAGCGTCGCGCGCGAGTCGCGGATCAGGTCGTGGCAGCCGACGGACATCCCCGACGAGACGGGCCCCGGCACGGCCATGACCACTTTCCCGAGGGCGCCGGCGGTGCTCGCGGTGTTGCGCGCGCCGCTGCGCTTCCCGGCTTCGACGACCAAGGTGCCCTCGGTGAGGGCGGCGATGAGCCGGTTGCGGACCAGGAACCGGTGCCGGGCGGGCGGCGTGCCGGGCGGGTACTCGCTGACGACCGCGCCGCCGTTGCGGACGATCCGGTTCAGCAGCCCGACGTGCCCGGCCGGGTACCCGGCATCGACGGCGCAGCCGAGCACGGCGACGGTGACCCCGGAGGCGGCGAGCGCACCGCGGTGGGCGGCGCCGTCGATGCCGTAGGCCGCGCCCGAGAAGATGGGGACGCCCCGGGTGGCCAGGCCGTAGGACAGCTCGGCGGCGTGGTGCTCGCCGTACTCGGTGGCCGCCCGCGCGCCGACGACGGCGACGGCACGATCGGCGGCGGTGCCGAGCGCGACATCCCCGGTGACCCACAACGCCAGCGGCGCCACGGCTTCGGACACGCCACGGCGGGCCGCTTGGTCGAGGGCGAGCAGCGGCCAGGCGGGCCACTCGTCGTCTTCGGGGACGACGAGCCGAGCCCCGGCCGCGGCGGCCCGCGCGAAGTCTTGGCCGACTAGGTCGTACTCGCGACGCGCCTCGGTCGCTTTGAGGACTTCGGGTGGACAGTCGCCGCGACGGACCCGGGCGGCCGCGTCGACCGGACCGTGCGCGGCCACGAAGGCCGCCAGCGCGGCGGCTGGGGGTTCGGCGACCCGCAGGAGGTAGGCGCGGGCTCGCCGCAACTCGTCGGCGCTCATGCCGCCACCCGCTCACCAAGGGCCGCCGAGGAACCGACCGGGTGCGCAGCCGGGAGGACCTGTGGATCGGCCACTCGTGCGTACGGCCGGCAAGACCCATCGGCGCCCATCGCACCGCCGGGACTCACGACGCTTCGCCCGCCGACAACCGGCGCAAGCCGGCCGGGTCGGCCAGCGACAAGCCCGGGGACGCAGCTGCCGAGGACGGCTCGTCGAGGCTCGACCCGCCCCGGCTCGCGGACGGTCGAAAGCGAGGCGACCGGGCTTTCCGAGTCCCGGTGGTGCAGCTTGGCGAGCCTCATGCCGCCACCCGCTCACGGAACGCCAGCGCCGAGCCGACCTGGTCTGCTCCGGGGCGTTGCTCGCCGTCCAGGTCGGCCAGGGTCCAGGCTATTCGCAAGCACCTGTCCGCTCCTCGGCCGCTCAATGCCCCTCGGTCCATTGCGCGGTCCAGTAGCTGCGTTGCGTTCGGCGGCAGCGTGAACTTGCGTCTCAGGGCCGGGCCCGGGACCTCCGAGTTCGACCGCCAGCCGTACTCGCTCCAGCGTTGGACCGCGCGCTCGCGGGCCTGCAGTACCCGGGCGCGGACCGTTTCCGATGACTCCGCTCGGCCGAGGTCGTGTGCGCTGATCGCGGTCAACGGGCGTAAGCCGACTCGGAGGTCGACTCGGTCCAGCAGCGGGCCGGACAGGCGGCCCAGGTAGCGCCGGCGGGCTGTCGGGGAGCACACGCAATCCGCGTCCTTCGGTGGGGCGCACGGGCACGGGTTGGCCGCCAGTACCAGCTGGAACCGCGCCGGGTACGTGATCGCGCCCTTCACGCGGGCGATGCGGACCTCGCCCTCCTCCAGGACCGTCCGCAGGGACTCCAGGCATTGGCCGCCGAACTCGCACACCTCGTCCAGGAACAGCACGCCGCGGTGGGCTCGGCTGATCGCTCCCGGCATCGCGATTCCGCTGCCGCCGCCGATCAGGGCGGCGATCGAGATCGAATGGTGGGGTGCGACGAACGGTGGCACGGTGACCAGCGGGGATGACTTCGACAGCGACCCGTCGACCGAATGCACCGCCGTCACTTCTAGGGACTCGTCGGGCGACAACGGGGGCAACAAGCCTGGCAGCCGCTTCGCCAGCATCGTCTTCCCGACTCCCGGCGGGCCGGTGAGCAGGACGTGGTGGCCGCCCGCCGCCGCCACCTCCAGCGCCCAGCGGGCTTCCGGTTGACCGACCACGTCGGCCAGGTCGGGCACCTCGGGAGCCGGCGCCGGGGCGGCCGGGGCCGGCTTCGGGAGGTCCAGCTCGCCCTTCAACCAGGCCGCCAAGTCCCGCAGGTGCGGCGCTCCCGCGACCTCGATGCCGTCCACCAAAGCCGCCTCGACCAACGAGTCCTGCGGGACGACGGCGCGCTTGTATCCCGCGGAGCGCGCCGCCAGGAGGCCGGGGAGGATGCCGCGGACCGGACGGATCCGTCCGTCCAGGGCCAGTTCGCCCAGCAGCACCGTGCCGAGCAGCCGCGTTGCCGGTACGGCACCCGTCGCCGCGAGGATCGCCGCCGCGATGCCGAGGTCGTACGCCGAGCCGACCTTGGGCAGGTTCGCCGGCGAGAGCCCGAGGGTGACCTTGCCGTCGGGCCACGGCTGGCCCGAGTTGCGGATGGCGGAGCGGACGCGGTCCTTGGCTTCGCGCAGCCCCGCGTCGGGCAGCCCGACGAGGGTGACCCTGCTCAGCCCGCCACCCAGATCCGCCTCGATCTCGATGATCCGCCCGTCGATCCCCAGCAGGGCCGCGGACCAGGCTTTGGCGATCGGCATCAGAACGCCGCCTCGATGTGCTGGACGCGGGGGCGCCGGCCCGGCTCCGCGAGGATCGTCACCACGTCGTACCGGACCGGGCACCAGCCGATCCGGAACTCGCGCAGCCAGCGCTCGGCCGCTCGGCGGACCCGGCCCGCCTTCTCCTCCGTGACCGTCTCCGACGGCAGGCCGAACTCGGTGCCCGTGCGTGTCTTGACCTCGCAGAACACGACGCGGGCGCGGTCGGTGAGGATCAGGTCGATCTCGCCTTCGCGGCAGCGCCAGTTGCGGCCCAGCAGGACGAGGCCGCTGTCCTGCAGGTGCCGGGACGCGAGGTCTTCGCCCCACGCGCCCAGGTCGCGGCGGTGTCTCGCGAGCTGGTCGGTGCCCGTCATCGTGTCGCCCCCTCGTCGGTACGCCCGTCACCGGGGCGGTCCCGGCGATCACGGTGCGTGTGCGTTCGACGATGCCAGGGGGCGCCACGGCGAAACCAGGCCGGAATCGCCGGGCTGTGGACAACCGGGGGTATGTGGACAACTCGTCCACGGATCGCCGCGGGACGGCCGGGATTGTCGGTCGGGTGTGCTACAGGCGAAGAAAAACCGCGCCGGCTCGTCCAGGAGCGGACGAACCGGCGCGGTCGATGTGAACGGAGCTCAGCCCGAGAACGGACCGTCCTCGGGCAGCCTCAGGTCCGGCTTGTCGAGCTCTTCGACGTTGACGTCCTTGAACGTGATGACCCGGACGTGCTTGACGAACCGGGCGGGGCGGTACATGTCCCAGACCCACGCGTCGGACATGCGGACCTCGAAGTACACCTCGCCGCCGCCGTCGCGGACCTGGACGTCGACCGCGTTCGCCAGGTAGAACCGCCGCTCGGTCTCCACCACGTACGAGAACTGGCCGACGATGTCGCGGTACTCGCGGTACAGCGAGAGCTCCATCTCGGTCTCGTACTTCTCGAGATCCTCTGCGCTCATGAAATCCGCGCCCCTCCTCGGGCTCGTTCTGCTCCGGCGGAGCGTTCATTGTGACCCACACCCGCGCCCGGGGCATGCAGCGGCAGGCTGAGTTGTGGCTCGAGTGCCTCGTCGAGGACCGCGGTCAGGCTCGCCGAGGCCCCGGACTCCATCGCCTTCTCCAGCGCCGCGTAGGTCAGCACGACCGGCCGCGTCGGCCGCAGGCCGTGCTTGACGGCCACCGTCGCGACGTTCGTGTACGACCACCGGTGGACGTCGCTGGGGCCGTGCTCGCGCAGCGCCGCCAGGTGGTCGGACGTGCTGTAACCCTTGTGCACGTCGAAACCGTAGTGCGGGAGGTCGTCGTGGTGGCCCGCCATGATGCGGTCGCGCGTCACCTTCGCCAGCACCGACGCGGCCGCGATGCACGCCACCGAACGGTCGCCCTTGATCACCGCCGCGTTCGGCGCCGTCAGGCCCGGGACGCGGAACCCGTCGGTCAGGATGTAGCCCGGCGACACGCGCAACGCCGCCGCGGCGCGCCGCATGCCCTCCAGGTTCATCACCCGGATGCCGTAGAGGTCGACCTCGGCCGTCGGGATGACGATCACCGAGTAGTCGACGGCCCGCTTGAGGATCAGGTCGTAGACCCGGTCGCGGGCCTTCGCCGTCATCAGCTTCGAGTCCGTCAGCTCGGTGAGCTTCGCGTCACCCTGCTTGAGCACGCAGGCCGCGACCACCAGCGGCCCCGCGCACGCCCCGGCGCCCGCTTCGTCCACACCGGCGACCGGGCCGAGGCCACGGCGGTCGAGCGCGCCCTGCAACCCCCAGAAGAGGTCGCCGCGCACCACGGCCCGCGGCGGCCGGATCGGCTCGGCCGCGGTGAGGGGAACGGGAAGAGTCAAGGCTGGATCACCCGTCTGCCGACACGGATCGGGGTGGCTAGCGTTTCCGGCGCAGTCCGGACTTGAGCTTGCGCCCCAGGAAGAGCGTCGGCCACGCCGCCGCGATCCCGGCGCCGAGCGGGATACCGCTCTGCCAGGCCGGCGCGCCGAGGGCCGCCGGCTGCGCGGCTTCCTGCGGGTTGTGGTCGGTGATCCCGCCCCACCGGCTCGGCGGCAGGACGATGATCCGCGCCTTGCCGATGATGTTGTCCACGGGGACCGCGCCGTTCACTCCGCCGCCGCCCTGGAACCGGGAGTCGTCGGAGTTGTTCCGGTTGTCGCCCATGACCCACACCGTCCCGGCCGGGACCTTGACCGGGTCGAACGGGCGCTCCGCCTGGTTGTCCGCGTTTTCCCAGTAGACGTAGGGCTCGTCGAGCCCCTTGCCGTCCACCACGACCCGGCCCTGCGTGTCGCAGCACTGGACGGTCTGGCCGCCCACCGCGATCACGCGCTTGACGAAGTCGCGCTCGTCCGGCGGGGCGAACCCGACCAGCGAGCCGAGACCGCGCAGGCCGCGGACGACGATGTTGCTCGACTCCTGCGGCGGGATCTCGTTGTTCACCCACGCCGGCGGGCCCTTGAACACGATCACGTCGCCGGGGGACGGCTCGGTGAAGTCGTAGGTGACCCGGTCGACGAGGATCCGGTCGCCGGTGCAGCCCGGGCACCCGTGCAGCGTGGCCTCCATCGACCCCGAGGGGATCATGAAGACCTTCGCCAGGAATGTCTGGATCAGGATCGTGAGCACCAGGGCGATCACGAGCAGGATCGGCAGTTCCTTCCAGAACGACCGTTTCTTGGCGGGCTTGGCTCGCCGCCGGCGGGATCCCCCGCGCTCCTCGGAGCGGGACAGCCTTGGCTTGTCCTCTTCGGAGCGATCGGGGTCATCCTCAGGAGCGTTCTGGGACACGGGTTCGGCCACGTCGTCAGGCTACCGGTAACCGGGTTGTGACTCAGTTAGCCGAGGCCGTCTCGCGGTTCTCGCGGCGCTCCTTGATCTTGGCCTTCTTGCCGCGCAGGTCGCGCAGGTAGTACAGCTTCGCGCGCCGCACGTCACCGCGCTTGTGGACCTCGACCTCGGCGATGTTCGGCGAGTGGACCGGGAAGGTCCGCTCCACGCCGACGCCGAAGGAGATCTTGCGAACGGTGAAGGTCTCCCGGATGCCACCGCCCTGACGGCGGATGACGACGCCCTGGAAGACCTGGTTGCGCTCGCGGTTGCCCTCGATGACGCGGACGTGCACCTTGAGCGTGTCGCCCGGGCGGAAGTCCGGGATGTCGGAACGCAGCGACTGCTTGTCCAGCGCGTCCAGGGTGTTCATCGGTGGTCCGTCCTCGTCTTCGTATGGCTTGCGTACACGTCCCGGGCGCGCAACGGTCACGCTGCGGGCGACCCGGGGGCTGATGGCGGGCTCGTGAACGAGGAGGTCCACTCACGCCAACCTGTCAAGTATCGCAGACGGCGGTTCGGGCGAACGAACCGGCCCTATGCCTGCCCGGGGTCCAAGCCCTCCAGGACCCCGCGATCGTGCTTGTCGAGACTACCTTCCGGCAGCGCGGCCAGGAGATCGGGGCGGCGCCGGGCGGTGCGTTCGAGGGCCTGGTCGCGGCGCCAGCGGTCGATCAGCGCGTGGTTGCCGGAGCGCAGGACGTCCGGCACGGCCAGCTCCCGCCACACCTCCGGGCGGGTGTAGCTGGGCCCTTCGAGCAGGCCGTCGGAGAAGGAGTCCTCGGCGGCCGAACGCGCGTTGCCGAGCACGCCGGGCAGCAGCCGGACGACGGCTTCGACGATGACCAGCACGGCCGCCTCGCCACCGACCAGCACGTAGTCGCCGATCGACACCTCGTCGACGGGCATCCGGCGCGCGGCGTCGTCGACGACGCGCTGGTCGATGCCCTCGTACCGGCCGCAGGCGAAGACCAGGTGCTTCTCCGCCGCGTAGGCGTGCGCGAGCTCCTGGGTGAACGGCTTGCCCGCCGGCGTCGGCACGACGAGCCGCGTCGCTTCGCCGCAGACGTCGTCCAGCGCCGCGCCCCAGACCTGCGGTTTCATCACCATGCCGGGGCCGCCGCCGTACGGGGCGTCGTCGACCGCGCGGTGCACGTCGTGGGTCCAGTCGCGCAGGTCGTGCACGCCGACCTCGATCAGGCCGCGGTCGATCGCCCGGCCCAGCAGCGCGGCGCGCAGGGGGTCGAGGTACTCGGGGAAGATCGTGACGACGTCGATGCGCATCTCAGGCGTCCAGGAGCCCTTCCGGCGGGTCGAGCACGACCCGGCCGCCCGCGACGTCGACCGTGGGGACGATCGCGCGGACGAACGGGACCAGCACGTCCCGGCCGTCGACGTCGAGTTCCAGCAGCTCGCCCGCGGGCGAGTGGACGATCTCGACGACCTTGCCGACGACCGTCCCGTCGGCCAGCTCGGCCCGCAGGCCGGCCAGCTCGTGGTCGTAGAACTCGTCGGGGTCCGAAGTCGGCGGCAGCGTGTCCGTGTCGGCGAGCAGGAGCGCTCCCCGCAGCGTCTCGGCGACGTCGCGGGTCAGCACCTCCTCGAAACGCACCAGCAGCCGCCCGCTGTGTTCGCGGGCGGCTGCGATGGTGAGTTCCCTCTTGCTGCCGTCACGCAGCTTCGTCGTCACGGCCGCGCCGACCTTGAACCGCTCGTCCGGCGAGTCCGTGCGCACGTCCACCGCGAGTTCCCCGCGGATGCCGTGCGCCTTGGCGATGCGGCCGACTACGACGTCCATCCTGACCGTTTTCCGAAAGGGGCTCAGCGATCGGTGTCGACGACGTCCACGCGGACGCCGCGGCCACCGATGCCGCCCATGACGGTGCGCAGGGCGGTCGCCGTGCGACCACCCCGGCCGATCACCTTGCCGAGGTCGTCGGGGTGCACGTGCACCTCGAGCGTGCGGCCACGACGAGTGGTCAGCAGCTCGACCCGGACCTCGTCCGGGTTGTCGACGATCCCGCGCACCAGGTGCTCGAGGGAGTCAGCCAGAAAGCTCACTCGGCCTTCTCACCCTCGGCGGCTTCGGCCTTCTCGGCCTCGGCCTTCTTGGGGGCGGACTTCTTCTTCGGCGTGGTGGCCTCGGTGGAGGGCTCCTCGCCGGCGGCGGCCAGGGCCGCGTTGAACAGGTCCTGCTTGGACGGCTTCGGCTCGGCCACCTTCAGGGTGCCCTCGGCGCCCGGCAGGCCCTTGAACTTCTGCCAGTCACCGGTGATCTCCAGCAGGCGCTGGACCGGCTCGGTCGGCTGCGCGCCGACACCCAGCCAGTACTGGGCGCGCTCGGAGACGACCTCGATCAGGCTCGGCTCTTCCTTCGGGTGGTACTTGCCGATCGTCTCGATGGCCTTGCCGTCCCGGCGGGTGCGCGCGTCGGCGACGATGATGCGGTAGTACGGCGCACGGATCTTGCCGAGGCGCTGCAGCTTGATCTTGACGGCCACGGGTGTGGGTTCTCCTCGAGTCTCTCTGGTGCTGGGCTGGGCGCACGCGAGCCGAGTGGGGACACGGACGCGGGCACCCGAAGGTCAGGAGCTTTCGCACGGTGAGAGGGTCCGGCGGAAGCAGGCAGTGACCCATTCTGCCAGACGGCGCCCGCGCCCCTAGAAAGAGGCCACCCCGAGCGCCCCGAGCAGGATGGTCAGCGCCGGGAGGAAGTTGTTCACCTGGTGCGCGACGATACTGGCCGGCAGCCGCCCGGTGACCAGCCGGGCCAGGCCGATCGGCACCGCGATGACCAGCAGCAACGTCGTCCGCAGCGGCTCGAGGTGGCTGGCCGCGAACACCGCCGTCGACAGCAGGAACGCCGCGACGCGGCCCCAGCGCTCGCTGCGCCACTGCAGCTGTTCGGCGGCGCCCCAGAGCAGCCCGCGGTAGATGATCTCCTCGCAGATCGGGCCGAGCAGCCAGAGGTAGACGAACATCACGATGGCCGCCGAGATCGACATCTTCCGGTCTTCGACCAGGGCGCTGATCGCCGACGTCGCGTTCGCGTTGCCGACCAGCCGCGTCCACAGGTAGGCGCCGAGGGTGGTGAAGACGAGCCCGACGCAGCCGTAGCGGAACCCGGTCTTCACGTCGGCCCAGCGCCACTCCAGCCGCAGGTCGGCGACGGGCCCGTTGCCGCGCAAGTAGGTGATCAGCACCGCGACACCGGCCGCGATCATCGTCGGCAGCATCGTGCCGAGCAGCACGACCCGGATGGGCAGCGGGCCGGGGCCGGTGTCGCCGACCAGCACGGAGACGAACGCCGCCGACGCCAGCAGTGTGGCCTCGACGAGCAGGAAGGCCCCGAAGCCCCACCGGTGCCGTCGTGGGGGCTCGAGGAACGCGGCCGGCTCCTCGGGTTCCGGCAGCGCGTCGGAAGCCGGGTCCCGGGGCTGGGAAGTGGTCACGCCTGGCCCTCCGCGGTCGCTCGGCTCCTGACGACGAGCCTAGCGGCCGCGATGTGATCGCACAGTGTCCGTCCGACTACTGTGCACGATTCTCGCAACACCCTCAGTGCGCGACGAACAGCAGCACCGCCGGCGGCAGGTTGTTGGCCGCGTGCGCGATCACCCCGGCGCTCACCCGGCCGGACAGGTGCCGGGCCAGCCCGATCGCGATGCCCTGGCCGATCAGCGCGATCGTGCGCGTCGGCTCGCCGTGCAGCTGGGCGAACACGACCGAGGTGAGCAGCAGCACCACCCACGGCGGGACCCGGTGGAACGCCAGCGCGTTCCACAGCGTGCCGCGGACCAGCAGCTCTTCGGTGATCGGCGCGCCGGCGATGACGATCACCGCGGCGAGCACCAGCCAGACGGTGTCGCCGTCGAAGGTGTCGGCGAGGTCGCTCAGCGGGCTGTCGGAGACGTCGTCGGCGCCGTAGACGGCGATCAGCACGAGGTTGAGCCCGTAGCCGACGACCAGCGCGAGCGCGCCGCAGGCGAGGCCGATCCGGACGTCGCGCCAGGTCGGCTTCAGCCCGAAGTCGGTACGCAGGCCACTCCCCCAGGTCCACGAGCCGACCGCCGGGCCGAGGCCGAGCAGCAGGTTGGGCACGAACGCCAGGAGCAGCAGCGGGCCGATGTCGTGCAGTTCGAGGGGGTCGAACTCGCCGACGTTGCGGTTGACCGCCGCGGCGATGAGGAGGTTGATCAGGTAGTAGCCGGCGATCCCCGCGAAGAACGCCACGAAACACCAGTGCGCCCCCAGCACGCGCCGTGCGCCGTCGTCGTCCGTCACGGGCCCAACGCTAAAGTGCCGACCCCGCAAGGAAAACGGCGGGGTCTACGCGTACACCACTCCGCCGAGCACGATGTGCGAAGGGTGCCGCAGGACGCCCAGGTCCTGGCGGGGATCGCTCGCGTAGACGAGCAGGTCGGCGGGCGCGCCGTCGGCGATGCCCGGGTGGCCGAGCCAGTCGCGGGCCGCCCACGACGCGCTCGCCAGCGCCGCCTCGCGGGTCATGCCCGCGCGGTGCAGCGCCTCGATCTCGTCGACGAGCCGGCCGTGCTCGACCATGCCGCCCGCGTCACTGCCCGCGAAGACGCGTACGCCCGCTTCGATGGCCGAAGCGACCATCTCGCCGACGCCGGCGTGCAGCGCCCGCATGTGGTCGGCGTAGGCCGGGTACTTGCCCGCCTTGTCCGCGATGCCCGGGAAGTTCTCGATGTTGATCAGCGTCGGGACCAGCGCGACGTCGTTGCGCGCCAGCTCCGCGAGCTGGCCGGCGTTCAGGCCGGTGCCGTGTTCGAGGCAGTCGATGCCCGACGCGATCAGGCCGGGCAGCGCGGCTTCGCCGAACACGTGCGCGGTGACGCGGGCGCCGTTGTCGTGCGCGACCTTGACGGCCTCGGCCAGGACGTCGTCCGGCCAGAGCGGCGCGAGGTCGCCGGCGCCGCGGTCGATCCAGTCGCCGACGAGCTTGACCCAGCCGTCACCGTCGCGGGCCTGCTCGGCCACGGCGTCCGGCAGCTGCGAAGCGTCCTCCAGCTCGATGCCGAGCCCGGGGATGTACCGCTTGGCCAGCGCGAGGTGCTGCCCGGCGCGGATGATCGTCGGCAGGTCGGCGCGCCGCTGCAGCGGCCGGACGTCGATCGGCAGCCCGCAGTCGCGGATCAGCAGCGTCCCCGCGGCGCGGTCGGTGAGCGCCTGCTCGGTCGCCTCTTCGAGCGAGACGGCCCCGCCGACGCCGATGCCGGGGTGGCAGTGCGCGTCGACCAGGCCGGGCACGAGGAAGACGTCCCGGCCCAGCGTCTCGGCGTCCAGCACCGGCTCGAACGAGATCCGGCCACCGGAGATCCAGAGGTCCCGGGACTCGCCGCCGGGCAGGACCACCCCGGCGGCGTGGAGCGCCGTGCTCAATTGTCCTTCGGGTTCTTCGGCAGCTTGAACTTCGACGGGTCGAAGCCCGGGACGTCGTTCATGCCGCCCAGCTGCGAGAGGTCGGGCATGCCACCCGGCATCTGCCCGCCCGGGGGCAGCATCGGCATGCCGCCGGGGAAGCCGCCGCGGACCTTGGGCTGCGTCGGGCCGCGGCCCTTCTTGCCCTTCTTGCCCTTGCGGGACTTCGAGCCGCCCCCGCCGCCGAAGCCGAACCGGCCGGCCATCTGGGCCATCATCTTGCGGGCCTCGAAGAACCGGTTGACCAGGTCGTTGACCTCGCGGACGGTGACCCCGGACCCGTTCGCGATGCGCAGCCGGCGCGAGCCGTTGATCATCTTCGGGTCTTCGCGCTCGGCCGGGGTCATGCCGCGGATGATCGCCTGCAGCTTGTCCAGGTGCTTGTCGTCGACCTGGGCCAGCTGGTCTTTCATCTGGCCGGCGCCCGGGAGCATGCCGAGCAGGTTGCCGATCGGGCCCATCTTGCGGACCGCGAGCATCTGCTCGAGGAAGTCCTCCAGGGTGAGCTGGCCGCTGGACAGCTTCGCCGCGGCCTTCTCGGCCTGGTTCTGGTCGAAGGCCTGCTCGGCCTGCTCGATCAGGGTGAGGACGTCACCCATGCCGAGGATCCGCGACGCCATCCGGTCCGGGTGGAAGGTGTCGAAGTCCTCGAGCTTCTCGCCGTTGGAGGCGAAGAGGATCGGCTGGCCGGTGATCTCGCGGACGCTCAGCGCGGCACCACCGCGGGCGTCGCCGTCGAGCTTGGTGAGCACGACGCCGCTGAAGCCGACGCCGTCCTGGAACGCCTGGGCCGTCGTCACGGCGTCCTGGCCGATCATCGCGTCGACGACGAACAGGACCTCGTCCGGCTCGACGGCGTCGCGGATGTCCGCGGCCTGCTTCATCAGCTCTTCGTCGACACCCAGGCGGCCCGCGGTGTCGACCACGACGACGTCGTGCTGGGCGTGCTTGGCCTCGGCGATGGCGCGGCGGGCGACGTCGACCGGGTCGCCGACGCCGTTGCCGGGCTCGGGCGCGAAGGTGACTACGCCGGCGCGCTCGCCGACGACCTGCAGCTGCGTGACGGCGTTCGGGCGCTGGAGGTCGCAGGCGACCAGCATCGGCGCGTGGCCCTGCTTCTTCAGCCACAGCGCGAGCTTGCCCGCGAGCGTCGTCTTACCGGCACCTTGCAGACCGGCGAGCATGATCACGGTCGGCGGGTTCTTCGCCAGGTTCAGCCGGCGCGTCTCGCCGCCGAGGATGCCGACGAGCTCCTCGTTGACGATCTTGATGACCTGCTGCGCGGGGTTGAGCGCCTGCGAGACCTCGGCGCCCTTCGCCCGCTCCTTGATCTTCGCGATGAAGGTCTTGACCACGCCGAGGGCGACGTCGGCCTCCAGCAGCGCGATGCGGATCTCGCGCGCGGTGGCGTCGATGTCGGCGTCGGACAGCTTGCCCTTGCGCGTGAGCGTCTGAAGGGCGGCGGTGAGCCGATCGGACAGGGTGTCGAACACGGGTGTGCACGCTCCAGCTGGGGTCGAGAGTGGCGCGCCGGACGAGGCCGGCCCCTCCGAGGGTAGTCGCTCCGGGTCTCCCGCCTCACGGGTACGCGCGCTTTGTACGTGTGCGTGTACTACCTCAACGCCGGATTTCCGAAAATGGCTGGATACTCGCCCGATTTTTGGTAAACATACGTGTATGACCTCCGCGACCAGAGCCCGTCCGTCGCTCGCCGAGCCCACCACCGACACCGACGAGCCGGTCCCCCTCCGGCGGATCGCCGGCCTGTTCCGCGCGCACCGCGGTCCCCTCGGCGCGCTGTTCGCGCTGATCGTCGTGCAGGCCGGGCTCGGCGTGACTTCACCGTTCCTGCTGCGCGAGATCCTCGACGACGCCCTGCCCCACCGCGACACGCTGCTGCTGAGCCTCCTGGCGGGCGGGATGATCGCCTGCGCCGTCGGCAGCGCGTCGCTCGGCGTGGCCACCACCGGGCTGTCCAACACGATCGGGCAGCGCGTGATGAACGAGCTGCGCGTGGCGGTCTACGGCCACCTGCAGCGGATGTCCCTCGGCTTCTTCACCCGGACGAAGAGCGGCGAAGTGCTCTCGCGGGTGTTCAACGACATCGGCGGCGTCGACAACGTCATCACGACGACCGCCGGGTCGATGGTCCAGAACCTGACGACGACGACCGCCATCACCGTCGCACTGATCTTCCTCGACTGGCAGCTCGCGGCGCTCTCGCTGATCGTCGTCCCGCTGTTCCTGCTGTTCACGCTGCGCCTCGGCAAGAAGCGGCGGAACCTGGCCCGCGGCCGGACCCGCCGGATGGCCCGGCTGACGACGATGGTCGAGGAGTCCCTCTCGGTCACCGGCGTCCTGCTCGCCAAGACGATGGGCAACGAACGGGCGATGCGCGAGCGGTTCGGCGAGGAGTCGCGGGAGATCGCGTCCCTCGAACGAGCGGCGGCGCTGGCCGGCCGCTGGCAGATCGCGTCGCGGGCGATGAGCCTGACGGTCATCCCGGCGCTGGTCTACTGGATCGCCGGGCTGGCGCTGGCGGGCGGCGCGTCCCCGATCTCGCTCGGCACGGTCGTGGCGTTCACCAGCATGCTCAACCGGCTGGTCGCGCCGGCCAGCGCGATGCAGACCATCGGGCAGAACGTGGCGACGTCGAAGGCGCTGTTCGGACGAATCTTCGAGGTCCTGGACCTGCCGGTGGAGATCGGCGACAAGCCCGGCGCGGGCACCCTCGACGTGCGCCGCGGCGACGTCGCCATGCGGGGCGTGTCGTTCCGCTACGACGACGAGGGCCCGCTGACGCTGCAGGACATCGACCTCGATGTCCCAGCCGGGACGACCACGGCGCTCGTCGGCTCGACCGGGTCCGGCAAGACGACGCTCGCCTACCTGGTGGCGCGGCTGTACGAGGTGAGCGACGGGACGGTGACGATCGACGGCACCGACGTCCGCGACGTCACCCTGGCCTCGCTCGCCGCCGGGGTCGGGATGGTGTCGCAGGAGACGTACCTGTTCCACGACACCGTCCGCGAGAACCTGCGCTTCGCGAAGCCGGACGCGACCGACGAAGAGATCGAGGCCGCCGCGAAGGCCGCGCACATCCACGACACCCTGTCCGGGCTGCCCGAGGGCTACGACACCGTCGTCGGCCAGCGCGGCTACCGCTTCTCCGGCGGCGAGAAGCAACGGATGGCGATCGCGCGGATCCTGCTGCGCAACCCGCCGGTGCTCATCCTCGACGAGGCGACCAGCGCCCTCGACACCCGCACCGAACGCTCGGTGCAGGCGGAGCTCGACCGGCTCGCCGCGGGCCGCACGACGCTGACGATCGCGCACCGGCTGTCCACTGTGGAGCACGCTGACCAGATCGTCGTGCTGCACGAGGGCCGGATCGTCGAACGCGGGACGCACGACGAGCTGCTGGCGCGCGACGGGCGTTATGCCCGGCTGGTTCGAGGAACCGCCTAATCTGGGGCCATGCAGCCCGAACCCGACGTCGCCGCGCCGGTCAGCGCGGACCCCGAGCTGGCCGAGCTGGCCCACCGGGTCCGCGAAGGCGTCGGGCGGCTGAACTGGCGGATGCGCGCGGAGCGGGACCTGAGCGGCCCGGGCCCGGCGGTGCTGGCGGTGCTGAGCCGGCTCTACCGGGCGGGCACGCACACGCCGACCGAGCTGGCCGAGGCCGAACGGCTGCAGCCGCAGTCGCTGACGCGGATCCTCGCGTGGGTGACCGAACGCGAACTGGTGACGCGCACCCCGGATCCCGCGGACGGACGCCGGTCGCTGGTGAGCATCACCCCGGCCGGCCTTGCGGTGCTGCGCGAGTACAGCATCCGCCGCGAGCGCTGGCTGGCCGGCGCGATCGAGGCGACGCTGTCGCCGACCGAACGGCAGCTGCTGAGCCTGGCATCGGAGCTGATGCTGCGGGTGGCGGACGCCTAAAGCCGCCGCGGAGACCCCTCGATCCCTCCACGGCGGCTTCGGCGTTCGCGCCGCCTCCCCGCGGTGCGATGCGGGTTCCGGGAACGGGCCGCTCCTCCGTCGGCCCGCCCCGGAACCCTGGTCCCCGGACGGCTCACCTCCCCAGGGGCCGTCCGGTTCTCCCCCCTGCCGGCGGTCCGGTACCCGCTGGCAGGACGAAGTCTGCCGCGGCCGGGTACCCGGCCAGCAGTGGGAGAACCCTCAATTACCCGTGGGTAGTAATACTCAAGGCGTCTTCGCGCGGCCACGACCAGCCGCGCGCTTCGCCGTCGTACGCGCCTTCGCGGCCCTCGACGCGGCGGCTTTCGCCTTCGCCACGGCCGCGTTGCGCGCGTCCTCGGCTTCGGACGCCGTCTCCTGCAGGGCCGCCAGCAGCCGCGTCACGCCTTCGGCCTGCTCGGCCGCCGTCGGCTGGACGACCTCCGCGCCGTCGATCTTCGCCTGGACCAACGCCTGGAACGCCTCGCGGTAACGGTCGGGGTAGCGGCCCGGGTCGAACTCGCCGGTCAGCTCCTCGACGAGGTTCACCGCGCGCCGGAGTTCACCCGGCCGGATGTCGACGTCGGCGTGCCGGAACGGGAAGTCGGGCGTGCGGACCTCGTCCGGCCACCGCATCGTCTCCAGCACGATCACCTGGTCGCGGACGCGCAGTGCCCCGAGGGTCTCGCGGCGGCGCAGCGCGACGGTCACCAGCGCGAGCCGTCCCGACTGCTGCAGGGCCTCGCTGAACAGCACGTACGGCTTCGTGCCCGCCGGCTCCGGCTCGAGGTAGTAGCTCTTCGCGAACCAAATCGGGTCGACGTCGGCGAGCGGCGCGAACCCGCGGATCGCGATCGTGCGGCCGGGCATCGGCAGCGACGCGAGCTCGTGGTCCGACAGCAGCACGACGTCACCGCCCGGGACGGCGTACCCGCGGACCATCTGCTCCGGCGGCACCTCGGCGCCGTCGACCTCGCAGACCCGCTTCACCCGGACGCGGCCGCCGTCGGCCTCGTGGACCTGGTGCAGCGGGAGCTCGCGGTCTTCGGTCGCGCTGTACGCCTTCACCGGAATGGCGTAGCTGCCGAACCCGATCGTGCCCGTCCAGATCGCGCGCATGCGAGCCACCTCCGCAGCTCCCAGGCTAGTCAGCCGTCCGCGCGCACCGACAGCTACAAACGGGTGTCAGGCGCGACGGATTCGCTCACACATTCGAACGACGGCGTGACCTCGTCGAGCGCTTCGGCCGAACAGCGGGCCGCGATGGCCGCCGCGCGGAGCACCTCGGTGACGACCTCGACGTCCAGGGGCGGCGCCGCGGCGAGCGCGTTCGTCCCGCCTTCGACGCGGGCAGCGAGCCCGGCGAGCGCGTGGGAGATGGCCTCCTGGCCGGCGATCAGGTGGGCGACGACGTCGGTGAGTTCGGTCGTCGTGGCGCCCGGGCCGCCACTGCGCAGGCTCGCGGCGAGCTCTTCGGCACAGGAGCGCAGGTGGGTGGCGACGACCGTCGGCGGCAGCGTCACGTCGTGCACCACTCACCCCCTCGGCCGGGTCGAAGCAGTCATGGTGCCACCGCACCCGCCGTCAGGAGAGCCGACACACCGACGCCCGCATATTTGACCGGACGTTCTCGAAAGAAGTAGGATTTCGGTCATGTCCCGAGTCAAGGAGTTCGACGTCGACGAAGCCTGCGACGCCGCGCTCGTGCTCTTCCGGCGTCAGGGCTACGAAGCGACGTCGGTCAACGACCTCGTCACGCACCTCGGCGTGGCGAAGGCGAGCCTGTACGCCACCTTCGGCACGAAGCACGACTTCTACCTGACGGCGTTGAAGCGGTACGCCGAGCGGACCGACACCCGGGTCGTGGCCGAGTTGTCGGGACCAGGCTCCGGCGTGGCCGCGGTGCGCCGGCTTTTCGACGGTTACCAGGCGGAAATCCTCGGCGACGAGACCAGGATGGGCTGCTTCGTCGTCAACGCGGCGATCGAGCTGCTCCCCCACGACCCCGAGGTCGCGCGGCTGGTGGAGCGCAGCTGGGACACCCTCGAGGTCGCTCTCACCATGGCGTTGGAACGCGCTCGATCCCAGGGCGAACTGCCCGGCGGCAGCGACCCGGCGATGCTGGCGCGGTTCCTGCTCACCGTCCTCCAAGGACTGCGCGTCCTGGGCAAGGGCACGGACGCGGCGAGCCGGTTGGACGCGGCCATTTCCCAGGCCATGCGGCTTATTCAAGACTGATCGGACCAGAAAGAAGGTACACGATGGGGGCACGGTTCGCGGGCAAGGTCGTCCTGGTGACGGGCGGCAGCTCGGGCATCGGGCGGGAGACGGCGCGGGCGTTCGCCGCCGAGGGCGCGACGGTGGTCGTCGCCGGGCGCGATGAGCAGCGGCTCGCCGCCACCGTGAAGGAGCTCGGCGGGGACGCGAGCGCGGTGACCGTCGACGTCACCGACTCGGGGGACGTCGCGCGGATGGTCGAGACGGTCGTCGCGCGGCACGGCGGGCTGCACGTGGCGGTCAACAACGCGGGCATCCTCGGGTCGCCGGCGCCGGCCGCGGACCTCGACGAGGACGGCTTCGGCGCGGTCATGGCCACGAACGTCACGGGGACCTGGCTGAGCGTGAAGCACGAGGTCGCGCACATGCGGGCGCACGGCGGCGGCGCGATCGTCAACATCGCGTCGAACATCGGCGCGCACGGCCGGTTGCCGAACATGGCGGCCTACGCGGCGTCGAAGGCCGCGGTGAGCGCGCTGACCCGCACGGCGGCGCGCGACCACATCGCCGACGGCGTCCGCATCAACGCGGTCAGCCCCGGCGCGACCGACACGGACATGTCACGGCGTCCCGGCGAGACGGACGCCGATCGCGCGGACCGGCTCAAGGGCGCGATCCCGCTGGGCCGGGTGGGGGCCACCGCCGAAGTGGCCGCCGCGGTGCTGTGGCTGGCTTCGGACGAAGCGGCCTTCACCGTGGGGCACGACCTGGTGGTCGACGGCGGCGCGACCGCCTGAGCGGCCCCACCCGGGCCCGCGGCTCCTTCAGGACTCACGGTTGCGCATGGTGACGATCCCCTCTCGTGCGGGACGGATTGGGCGGCGGCGGGGTCAGGACTCGCGGTTGCGCACGGCGCGGCTCCTTCCGGGCGGACGGACGGTTGACCTGCGGTTCAGGACTCGCGGTTGCGCACGGGGCGCTCCTCTCGCGCGTAGCGGCGGATGTCGGGACTCAGGACTCGCGATTGCGCACGGCACGGCTCCTTCCGGGCGGACGAACGGACGGTTGACCTGCGGGTTCACGATTCGCGGTTGCGCACAGCGGCACTCCTTCCGAGGGAAGGGACAAGGGGCTGGAGGTCACGACTCGCGGTTGCGCACAGCACGGCTCCTCTCAGGCGTTCGGACGAGGGTGCGGGGGCTCAGGACTCGCGGTTGCGCATGAGGGCCTCCCTTCGCTGCTCCGAACGTGTGGCAATCATCGATCGCGGTCGCCCGATGTGGTGAAGTGGACGCGGATCGTCGGATCACCCAGGGGAGTTGCACCGCCTTGAGTATGGACGGCGCCCGTCCGGCCGAACCCCGCGTGGGCCGGATCCGTGGGGCGCTGAATCCTGCTCACTGGACCCTCTGGCGGCAGCGCGGATCGCTGATCTTCTACTGCTTCCTCGTCGAGTCCGTGGCGCTCGTGGCCACGGTTTGGGCGGCTGTCGCCGTGCCCGCGCACAGCTGGGATCTGGTCGTCTTCGCCGTCCTCGCGTGCCTCGGTGTGCTGCAGGCCGAGCTGGGCCGCAAGATCGAACGCGTCCGGCGCCTGGTGTCCGACACCCCGCACATCAACCTGACGTCGGTCTGGACGTTCGCCGGCGTGCTGCTCCTGCCGCCGGCACTCGTCACGGCGCTGATCGCCGTCCTCTACACGCACCTGGCGACGCGCAGCCTCGCGCGGATCAAGCGCGTCCCGCCGTTCCGGACCACGCTGAACGCGACGCTGGTCGTCGTCACCTGCTACTCGGCGGAGCTCGTCCTGGGCCGCCTCGGCGTCCCGGACATGTACACGGCGCTGACGGCGGGCTGGCGCGGCATCACCGCCATCGCGCTCGCGGCGGTCACGTACTTCCTCGTCGCGGCGATCACGATCCTCCCGGCGCTGACGATCACCAAGCGCTCGCTCAAGGCGTTCTTCGGCGGTCTCGGGGACAACCTCCTCGAGGTCGCGACGCTCTGCCTGGGCCTGCTCACGGCGTTGACGCTGGCGACGCTGCCCGCACTCGCCATCGCGATCGTGCCGCCGCTGCTGGTGCTGCACCGGGCGGTGCTGATCAAGCAGCTGGAGATCGCGGCGACGACCGACGAGAAGACGGGCCTGTTCAACACGACCGGGTGGCACCTGCTCGCGTCGCGCGAACTGGCCCGCGCCCAGCGCAGCACGCGCAGCACGTTCGGCGTGCTGATGATCGACCTGGACTACTTCAAGCTGATCAACGACGAGCACGGGCACCTGGCGGGCGACACGGTGCTGCGCGCGGTGGCGGCGACGATCAAGAGCGCGGTCCGCGACTACGACTCGGTCGGCCGTTTCGGCGGCGAGGAGTTCGTGGTGCTGCTGCCGGACATCGGGCCGGCGGCGGTCCTGGCGGTGGCGGAGCGCATCCGGTCGGCGATCGAGTCCTTGCGGGTCGAGTACGAGGACGGCAGCCACATCCGCGCGATCGGCGGCCTGTCGGCGTCCATCGGCGTGGCGACGTACCCGGACGGCGGGACGGCTGTGGACCGGTTGCTGCAGGCGGCGGACAAGGCGCTGTACCGGGCGAAGGACGCGGGCCGCAACCAGGTCGTCGACGGCACCGCCCCCGCCTGATCCCTTCTGAAAACCACCCCTGACCTGGCGACTTGTCAGATTTGCTCGGCTGAGCTAAATTTTGCTCATGCGAGCAAGAACGTTCACCGAGTCCGGTCGGCGGGCCCAGATCGTGCGGGCGGCGATCGAAGTGATCGCCGAAGCCGGCTACCTCAAGGCGTCGTTCAGCCGGATCGCGAAGCACGCCGGGCTGTCGAGCACCGGCATGATCAGCTACCACTTCGCCGGCAAGGAAGACCTGCTCAAGGCGTGCGTCACGGAGATCGAAGAGGTCACCGGGGCGTTCATGCAGCCGCGCATCGACGCCGCCGTCGGGCACGTCGCGCAGCTGCGCGCCTTCGTCGAATCGAACGTCGAACTCGTCGGTGAGCACCCGGCCGAAATCCGCGCGCTGATCGACCTGGTGAAGAACGCCGGCTCGCAGAGCGGCGCCGTCAACGGGCGGCTCGCGCTGTTCGAGGAGCACTTCCGCACCGGGCACGCGGCGGGCGCGTTCGGGCCGCTCGACGCCCGGACCACGGCGCTCGCCCTGACCGCCGGGCTCGACGCCGTCGTCGCCACCGCGGCGGCGAACGTGCCCGAACCCGCCGAGCTCACGCGCATCGGCCGCGAGCTCGCCGATCTGTTCGTGCGGGCCACCGCACCCGAAACCACTGGGGAACCCGAATGATGATCGAGCAGAGGACCGAACCCGACGCCGGCCTGCGCCGGGTCGTCCGCGCCAACGTGCTGAACGTCGTGTTCGAAGTGATCGTGCCGATGGCGCTGTTCTACGGCCTGCGCGCCGTCGGCGTGAGCCAGTGGTGGGCGCTGATGGCCGGCGTCCTCGTGGCCGCGCCGTACGTGTTGTGGACCGTCGCCCGCAACCGCAAGATCGACCTCGTCGCCCTGGTCACGCTGAGCGTGCTGGTGCTGTCGGTCGTACTCGGCCTGCTGTCGGACGACCCGCGCACGCTGGTGATCCGCGAAGGCTGGACCGCCGCGCTGGGTGGCCTGTTCGGCGCGTGGATGCTGGTGACGGTCTTCATCGGCCGCCCGGCGCAGCTGACGCTCGGCCGCACGATCGCCGAGGTCAAGCGCGGCGCCGAAGGAGCGGACGCGTGGGTGGGCCGCTGGGACACCGACGCCCGGTTCCGGCGCGGCCTGCGGATCAACACGGCCGCCTGGGGCGCGGTGCTGCTGGGCAGCGCGGTGGTGCACGTCGTGCTCGTCTACACGCTGCCTATCGACCTCATCGCGCTGGTCACCAACGTGGCCTGGTTCGGCGCGCTGGCCGTGCTGATCGCCTGGCACGTCTGGTACCTCCGCAAGGAGAACCTCGATGCCTGACGTCCTGGTCGCGGGCGCGGGCCCGACCGGCCTGCTGACCGCGTTCGAGCTGGAACGCGCCGGCGTCGACGTCCTGGTCGTGGAGCGGGACGCCGGGCCCGATCCGCAGTCGAAGGCGCTCGGCCTGCAGCCCCGGTCGGTCGAGGTGCTGGCCGATCGCGGCCTGCTCGCCGCGATCGAGCCGCACGTGCGGGCGAAGCTGCCCGCCGGGCACTTCTCGGGCTTCCCGATCGACTACACCGACCTGCCGACGTGCTTCCCGTACCAGCTCGGCGTCGAGCAGGCGCACGTCGCGGCGGCGATCGAGGCGCGGCTGCGCACCCAGGTGCTGCGCGACGCGGCCGTCACCGCCGTGGCGCAGGACGAAAACGGCGTGACGGTCACGGCGGGCGGGCGTGCGCACCGGGCCGGCTGGCTGGTCGCGGCCGACGGCGGGCACAGCACGGTCCGGACGCTGCTGGGCGCCGCGTTCCCCGGCAGGTCAGCACGGATCTCACTGGTCGTCGCGGACATCACCCTGGCCGCCAAACCCGCCGGCCTGGCCGACGACTGGACCCTGCCGTCGTCGGGGTCGGGCTACCTGCTGCCGCTGTCCGAAGGCCGCTACCGCACGATCGTCTTCGGCGAGGAGCAGCAACGGCTCGGCCGCGACGCCCCGGTCACGGCCGACGAGGTGCAGCGCGCGCTGACCGCCGCGCACGGGCCGGAAATCCGCGTGGGCGACGTGCTGTGGGCCTCCCGGTTCGGCGACGCGTCCCGGCAGCTGGAGCGCTACCGCCACGGCCGGGTGCTGTTCGCCGGCGACGCGGCGCACGTCCACCTCCCGGTCGGCGGCCAGGGGCTCAACCTGGGCCTGCAGGACGCGGTGAACCTGGGCTGGAAGCTGGCCGCGACGGTCCACGGCACGGCACCGGCGGGGTTGCTCGACAGCTACCACGACGAGCGCCACCCGATCGCGGCGCGCGTGCTGGTCAGCACGCGGGCCCAAGGGGTCCTCGGCGTACCCGACCCGGACGCGGCGGCGGTCCGGCAGGTCGTCACGGAGCTGCTGGCCGTCCCGGAGGCGCGGCGCGCGGTCGCGGCGGAGCTGTCGGGCCTCGGGGTGACGTACCCGGGGATCACCGGCCGGGCCACGGACGTCCCGGCGAGCACCGACGGCCGCGCCGTACTGGTGGGCGCGGCGGTGCCGGCGGGCTGGGCCGGCCGGGTCGAGGGCCGCGAGGGGGCGGCACCTCGGCTCGTCCGGCCCGACGGGTACATCGCGTGGGACGGCGGACCGGGCTTGGAGGAGGCGTTGCACCGTTGGCTCGGCGCGCCCGCGTAGCCGGCCAGAGCGCCCCAATGTGGCCTTGGTTGCGTCTGACGCACCCAATGTGGCCTTCGGTGCGTCTGACGCACCGAAGGCCACATTGGGGCGCTTGAGCCCGTGCAGTCAGGACGCCGCGGCCAGGATCGCCTGCTCCACCTCGCGCCGCCAGCCCGGCTCGATGCGGCCGCTCCTCGGCGTCACCGCGAACGAGTCCACCACCGCGCCACCCAGCGTCGAGACCTTCGCCCAGCGGACCTCCGCGTCGCACCGGCGCAGCGCCCCCGCGACCCGGAACAGCAGGCCGATCCGGTCGGCCGCGCGCAGCTCGAGGACCACCGTGTCGGGGCCGCTCGTCTCGTCGTCGAACCAAAGGACTTTCGGCGCGACCGGCGCCGGCGAACCGTAGTCGCGTTCCTTCGCGGCCAGGCGCTGGGTGAGCGGGAGCGTCCCGGCGACCGCGCGGGCGAACTGTTCGCGCAGCAGCGTCGCGTCCGGCAGCGAGCCGAACTTCGGCGACGCCGTGAACACCCCGGCGCGGCCACCGTCGTGCCCGCGCAGGACCGCCGAATGCACTTCCATCGAGTTCAACGCCAGCACCCCGGCCGCCGGGGCCAGCAGCTCTGCGCGGGCAGGCACGGCGAGCAGCACCGTCACGACCTTGCCGTGCGCGCTGATCCGGATCTCGCCGTTGCCCGAAGCGACGGCCTGCTTTACCAGCTCGCGCTGTTCGTCGTCCATCGGCTCGGGCGCGGTGAACCCCTTGCCGCGCAACACTTCTTCGCAGCCGGTGACGAGCTCGGCGAGCAGCCGCGCCTTCCAGTCCGTCCAGACGCCGGGTCCGGTGGCCAGCGAGTCGGCCTGGGTGAGCGCGTGCAGCAGCTCGACCAGCACGATGTCGCCGTCGAGGGTCTTCACCACTCGCGCGACCGTCTCCGGCTCGCTGATGTCGCGGCGCGTCGCGGTGTGCGGCAGCAGGAGGTGGTGGCGGACCATCGCCGACACCGTCGCCGCGTCCGCCGCGTTCAGCCCGAGCCGCGTCGCGACCTGGGCCGAGATCTTGGCGCCGAGCTCGGAGTGGTCGGCGTCGCGCCCCTTGCCGATGTCGTGCAGCAGCGCGCCGATCAGCAGGAGGTCCGGCCGCGACACCGTCGTGGTCAGCTTCGCCGCCTCGACGCAGGTGCGGACGAGGTGCCGGTCGACCGTCCACTGGTGCACCGGCGAGCGCGGCGGGAGGTCGCGAACCGCGCCCCACTCGGGGAACAGCCGGGCCCACAGGCCGGTCCGGTCGAGCGACTCGACCGCGTCGACCAGGCCCTCCCCCGCGCCGAGCAGTTCGACCAGGGCGTTCAGCGCGTCCGGCGGCCACGGCGCCCGCAGCTCGGGCGCCGTTTCCCCGAGTGCTTTGAGCGTGCCGAGCGCGATCGGCTTGCCCGTGCGCGCCGACGCGGCGGCGACCCGCAGCAGCAACGCGGGATCCTTGGCCGGGACGGCGTCCCGCGCCAGCGAGACCTCGTTCCCGTGCAGCACCACGCCTTCGGCGAGCGGCGTGCGCGACGGACGTCGTCCGAACCGCGGCTTCGGTGGCTCCACAGTGGACCGGAGTGCGACGTCGAGCGCGTACGCGATCGTGCGGCCCGCACCGGAAAGCTTGCGTGCCAACGTGAACCGGTCGCCGAAACCGAGTTCGGCGGCGACCAGCTCGGCTTCCGGCGCGGCCAAGACGTCCCGTTCACGCCGGATCTCCCGCCGCAGCTCGGTGCGGACGTCGAGCAGGAGTTCCTTGGCCGCCAGGAGTTCTTCGCCGGGCCGCGCGGTGAGCTGCGCCGCGGCCAGCGCTTCCAGGACGGCGAAGTCCCGCAGCCCGCCCCGCCCGTGCTTGAGGTCGGGTTCGGCGGACTGCGCGATCTCGCCGCTGCGGCTCCAGCGCTGCCGGACCGACGCCGTCATGTCCGGGATCTGCTTGCGCGCGGTGCGGCGCCACTGGTCGCGCGCCGCGGAAACCAGGCGGCCGGACAGTTCGGCGTCGCCGGCGAGGTGCCGGGCGTCGAGCAGGCCCATGGCCGTGCGAAGGTCCTCCGAAGCGACCTTCAGCGCTTCGCCGGGCGTGCGGACCGAGTGGTCCAGCCCGACTTTCGCGTCCCACAAGGGATACCAGAGCGCGTCCGCGATCTCGCCGACGCCGCTGTTACCGTTGTGCACCAGCAGCAGGTCGAGATCGGAGAACGGCACCAGCTCCCGGCGGCCGAGCCCGCCCACGGCGACCAGCGCGACACCCGGTTCCGCGGTGTCGACGCCGGCCGCCGAGGCTCCCCTGCCCAGCCAGAACTCGTAGAGGTCGACCAGGGCCGCCCGCAGTGCGGACGCCCCCAGCCTCCCGTGCCTGCCCTCGAGCAAACGCTCGGTGGCCTTGACCAGTTCGCCCCCGTCGGCCATCCCGGACGCCCTAGAGAGCGTCCGTGCCGCGCTCGCCGGTCCGTACGCGGATCACCGTCTCGACCGGGGTCACCCACACCTTGCCGTCACCGATCTTGCCGGTGTGCGCGGCCGTGGTGATGGCCTCCAGGACCTTCTCCACGTTCGTGTCGTCGGTGACGACCTCGATCTTCAGCTTGGCCACGAAGTCCACCGAATACTCCGCGCCGCGGTAGACCTCGGTGTGGCCCTTCTGCCGGCCGTAGCCCTGGACCTCGCTGACCGTCATGCCCAGCACGCCCAGCTGCTCCAGCGCGGAGCGGACGTCGTCGAGCGTGAACGGCTTGACAATCGCCGTGATGAGCTTCATGCCTTGCTCTCCTCGAGTTTCGCGGTGCCGGTGGCGGACTTGACCGGGATGATCGTCGGCTGGCCGAGGCCACCGCCCGAACCGGTGAAGTCGTACGCGCTCTCCGCGTGCTGGGCCTCGTCGATGCCGGACACCTCGTCCTCGGTGCTGACGCGGAAGCCGCCCGCCTTCTTGATCACGAAGCCGATGATGAAGGACAGCACGAAGGAGTACACGAGCACCGCGCCCGCCGCCAGCGCCTGGCGACCCAGCTGGGTGAAGCCGCCGCCGTAGAACAGGCCGTCGGCGCCGAGCGCGTTGACGCTGGTGGTGCCGAAGAAGCCGATCAGCAGCGTGCCGACGATGCCGCCGACCAGGTGGACGCCCACAACGTCGAGCGAGTCGTCGAAGCCGAACTTGAACTTGAGCGAGATGGCGAGCGCGCAGACGACACCAGCGATGAGGCCGATCGCGATGGCCCCGATCGGGCTGACGAAACCACACGCCGGGGTGATGGCGACGAGGCCGGCGACCGCGCCGGAAGCCGCGCCGAGGGTGGTCGGCTTGCCGAACTTGAGCTGCTCCACGATCAGCCAGCCGAGGACGGCGGCCGCGGTGGCGACGGTGGTGTTGGTGAACGCGACGGCGGCGAGGTCGTTGGCGGCCAGCGCCGAACCGGCGTTGAAGCCGTACCAGCCGAACCACAGCAGGGACGCGCCGAGCAGCACGAACGGGACGTTGTGCGGGCGGCCGGTGTCCTTCGGGAAGCCCTTGCGCTTGCCGAGCACGATCGCCAGCGCGAGACCCGCGGCACCGGCGTTGATGTGGACCGCGGTGCCACCGGCGAAGTCGAGTGCCTTGAGGTTGTTGGCGATCCAGCCGCCGACGGAGTTCTCGCCGATGAAGCCGTTGAAGGAGAACACCCAGTGCGCGACCGGGAAGTACACGACCGTCACCCAGATGACGACGAACAGCGTCCAGCCCCAGAACTTCGCACGGTCGGCGATGGCGCCGGAGATCAGCGCGGGCGTGATGATGGCGAACATCAGCTGGAACATGACGAACGCGAGCACCGGCAGCGCGTCCGTGCCGGGCCACGCCACGGCGGGCGCCGAGTCGGTGGCGGCGACCGCGAAGCCGGCGAGCTTCCCGAAGGTGTTCTCCAAGCCGGCGAAGTGGAAGTTACCGAGCAGGCCACCGAAGGCGTCGTCGCCGAACGACATCGAGAAGCCGTACAGCGCCCACAGCACCCCCACCACGGCCAGCGCGATGAAGTTCATCATCAGCATGTTCAAGACGCTCTTCGCGCGGACCATGCCGCCGTAGAAGAAGGCCAATCCCGGTGTCATGAGCATGACCAGCGCGGCGCTGGCCAATACCCATGCGGTGTCTCCTGCGTTCAGCACATCGTCCTCCCGTGCCCTGGGTCTGTGCGATGGCAGTTTTGGCGCGCGGTGTTTCACGGGGCGGCGCGAGAGGTTTCGCCTACGTGAACTGTCCGCGCCCGGTTGTTACGGCCAGGTTTCCCGGGAGGTGTGCTGGAGTGTCCGGTTGCTTTACGTCGTGGTCGAATAGCCCCATGACCGGAGCCGACCACGGGAATGACCCACTGCCACCCCGGGTCGTCGAGGCGTTGCGCTGTTCGGTGTGCGCTTCGCCGCTGAAGAGTGTCGAGCGCACGCTGCGTTGCTCGGCGGGCCACTCTTTCGATCTAGCCCGCCAGGGTTACGTGAACCTGTTGCACGCGCGAATCCCGGCCGGAACGGCCGACACGGCCCCGATGGTCGCGGCCCGCGCGGACTTCCTCGCTTCCGGCGCCTGCCGCCCGCTGGCGGACGAGCTCGCCCGCGTGTGCGCGGAGGCCGACGGCCTGGTGATCGACGCCGGCGCCGGAACGGGTTACTACCTGGCGCACGTGCTGGAGTCGGCGCCCGCGGCGCTCGGGCTCGCCTTGGACGTTTCCGCGGTGGCGTTGCGCCGCGCGGCCCGGGCCCACCCGCGGCTGGGCGCGGCGGTGTGGAACCTGTGGGAGCCGTGGCCGGTGGGCGACGAGGTGGCGTCGGCGGTGCTGAACGTCTTCGCGCCCCGCAACGGGCCGGAGTTCCACCGCGTCCTGCGTCCCGGCGGTCTGCTGACGGTCGCGGCCCCGGCCCCGGACCACCTCCGCGAGCTGGGCGACCTGGTGCTGTCGGTGGACGAGCGCAAGGAGGAGCGGCTGGACGGCACCCTCGGCGAGTACTTCGCCCGCACCGGACGCACGGAGGTCCGCCGGACGACCGAGCTGAGCCCGCGGCAGATCCGCCAGGCGGTCGAGATGGGCCCGACGGCCTTCCACCTCGATCGCGGTGACCGCCGTTCCCGCCTCGACGCGCTGAGCGAGCCCCAGGCCGTGACGGTGTCCTTCACGGTCTCCACCTACCGTCGGTTGTGAGGTTCCCGACGGTTCCCCGGGCTTCGCGACGCCGTCCCGGCCGACGCCGTCTGGAAGGCTGGGTGCCGTGAAGCCCGACTGGACCGCGCCCGCGACCCTGCTCGCGGACCCCGAGTGGGTCCGCGCCCGCATCGGCGGCGCGGCCAAGCTCTACGGCTGCGCCGCGCCGGAGGTGCTCGGCACGATCTGGTGGTACTCGCTCTCGTCGGTGCTCGTCGCTCCCGCGCTCGAAGGCCTGGTCGCCGGGGCACCGGCCGACCCCTCGCTCGACGCCGTGGAGATCGACCTCCTCGCCGACGGCCGGTTCCTCGGCGCCCGGTCCACCCGCCCCCTCGCCGGCGGGCTGCCCGAGCTGGGCGCCGCGTTCGGCGAGGCGCTCGGGACCGCCATCGCGACGATCGCCGACGTCACTGGAGCCCGTGCGCGTGCCCTCGGCGCCATCGCGACCGACTCGATCGGCAACCGGCTCCTGTGGACGCCCGACCCGGAGCGCGCGATGGCCCTGGCCGAGCCGCTCGTCGCCGCGATCGGCCTGGACCTGCCGAAGCCACGCTTCGTGCGCGTCGGCCGGACGCCTGCTGTGCGTCGCGCCTCGTGCTGCCTGATCTACGAGGTCGGCAACCCGAAGTGCGTGAGCTGCCCCCGTCAGACGCCGGCCGAGCGCGACGCCCGGCTCCGCGCCGCCCTCGGCTGACCGGGGTCAGTCCAGGACGGCCAGCTCCAGCTCCAGCAGCCGCTCCGGGTCGGCGATGACGTCGATGCCGACGATCCGGTCGCCTTCGACCCGGAACGCCAGGACGACCGACAGCCGGCCGTCGGGCATCCAGAGCAGCCCCGGCGAGCCGTCCACGAGGGCCAGCTCGCTGGTGCGGGCCCGTTCGGAGGCCAGGACCGCGCCCTTGCGCACGTTCTCGACGCCACGCAGCACGACCGGCGCCGGACTCGGACCGACGAACCGGTCCGCGTGCAGCACCACGTCCGGAGCGAGGAGCGCGAGCAACGCTTCGAAGTCGCCACCCCGGGACGCCGCCAGGAACGCCTCGACGACCTTCCGCCGCCGCGGCAGGTCCGCGTCCACGGTGGCGCCGCCCTTGACCCGCCGCCGGGCCCGGCTCGCCAGCTGACGGGCCGCCGCCGGCGTCTTGTCGATCATCGGCGCGATCTCGTCGAACGGCACGGCGAACATGTCGTGCAGCACGAACGCGACCCGTTCGGCCGGCGCCAGCGCGTCGAGCACGACCAGCAGCGCCAGCCCGACGGTGTCGGCCAGCTCCGCCTCCTGTTCGGGGTCCCGGCGGTCCTCGCCCTGTTCGGGCCGCCCGTCCAGAGGTTCCTCGCGGTGGTTGCGCCGCGTCCGCAGCATCGACAGACACACCCGGGCGACGACGGTCGTCAGCCACGCGCCGACGTTCTCGACCTCGCCCAGGTCGGTGCGGTCGAACCGCAGCCACGCCTCCTGAACGGCGTCGTCGGCCTCGCTCGCCGAGCCGAGCATCCGGTAGGCGACCGCACGCAGCCGCGGCCGCTCCTGCTCGAATCGTTCGGTCAGCGTGTCCACCGTGTCCTGCTCCTTCCGCCGCGGTCGTAGCAGTAGACCCCGCGGCGGCGGCCGATGTGACCGGAACGTGGAGACGTCGTCCGTGATCTGGGTCATCCGGCGGTCAGCTACCCATGAACCACCCTCCTCGGCTCGTACCACGTCTCGCCCACCGGCTCTCCGGCCATGTCCCAGCTCCACGAAATCCGCGGGGTGATCCGCGTGTACAACCCGGGGCCGACCAACCCGGTCCGTTCCACGGGATCGTCCGCCTCGCCGTACACGCGCATCGCCCGCGCGACGAACGGCTGCAACGACACGAGGTCGTCCACCACCAGCGCGACCTTCCGCCGGCCGGCGGAGATGTTGCGAAACTTGCGGGTCGCCGCCACCGCCGCGCCGGTCCCGCCGACCCAGAAGTACTCACCGTCGAACTCGAACGCGAGCGGAACGACGTCCGGTTGCTCGCCGGCGCCGAGCGTGGCCACGCGGGCCAGCGGCTGCGAGCGCAGGTAGCCGATCTCTTCGTCGGTGAACGTCATGAGCACTCCTTCGTGTTCGGATCCACCCCCTACACGAACGCACCACGCCCGGATCGACAGCTCAGAGCACGCAGAACTCGTTGCCCTCCGGATCGGCCATCACGACGTGGTCCGGGCGGCCGTCCAGCACGTCTTCGCGCAGCATGGTCGCCCCCGCCGCGGTGAGGCGGGCGACTGCTTCGACGACCCGCTCCCACCGCGTCTCCCACGGAACGTCCCGGCCACCACCGGCCTGGACGTCCAGGTGCACGCGGTTCTTCACGCTCTTTCCCTCGGGCACCTTGAGGAAGCTCAGGCTCGGCAGCACGCCTTCCGGATCGGTCAGGTAGGCGCCGTCGTCCCATTCCGCCTCGGGCACGCCGTGGTGCGAGAACCAGTCTTGCCAGCTCGCGAAGCCCGGGGGTGGTGGCCGCTCGATGTAGCCGAGGGCCACCGCCCAAAACCTCGCCAGCGAGCGGGGTTCCGCGCAATCGATCGTCAGGCTCCACCGCACCGTCACGGACGAAGCGTAGCCGCGAGGAGCGCTACCGCGCCCTTCGCGACGGCGATTCCTCGCGCCGCCACGTGGCTTTCGGCCAACGCGTTGACCGGGTCCGACACCATGATGCTGGTGACCAGTGAGCGGCCGTCCGCCGTGCGCGCCCGGTAGTTCAAGGTCAGCACGCCGGGTTCGCTGCCACCCTTGAACCAGACCTCGGGGAACTTCGCCCGGTCGAGCGCGAGGCCACCGTCGTTCAGCGACAACGCGTGCCCGATCTCCGGCTGGTTTTCCTTCTGCAGCCCGGAGAACGCCCGGCAGATGTCGTCCGGTGAACCGAACCACTCGATGTCGTCGATCTTCTGGGGTGCCTGCCAGCCCTGCAGACTGGTGAGCGGAAGCCGTTCCAGCCCGGCCACCGCCGCGGGACGCGCCCAGCGGGGCAGTGCCAGGTAGGCGTCGGCGCGAGCCGGGTACTGCGTGGCCTTGAGCTCGAACATCGCCTTCGTGGTCAGGAACGGGATGTTCGCCGACGGCCGCTGGTTGCCGAACGTCGTCAGCTGCCGCTGCACGGCGTCCCGCCCCAGCCGGCGGATGAGGTGGTCGGTCGCGGTGTTGTCGCTGATCGAGATCATCTTGTCGGCGTACGTGGACAACGGAAGCTTGGTGCCCGCCGGTTGGTTCTGCAGGTCCCCGGACGGCAGGCTCTTCCAGTCGTCGCGGATCGCCAGCTGCTCGTCCCACGACGCTTTGTGCTCGGCGACCGCCTTGCCCAACGCGCCCAGGACATAGAGCTTGAACGCCGAACCCAGTGGTCGTTGGACGTCGTCGCGGACGCCGTGCACGTCCCGGCAGCGTCCGTCCGGGAGGATCTCCGACGCGCCGAACGACACCCGGCCGCCGAGTGCCGCCAGCTGCGCGTCGACCTCCGGCCACGAAGCCGGGACGGGGTCGTCCGGTTTCGCCGTGAGCCCGTCGATCAGCCCGGCGGAGTCCACGTGCAGGCCGAGCAGGTAGTCGTCGGCGGTTCCGTGCACCGCCGCTTCCACGTGGTCCGGCGCTTCGGTGACGATCCGTTTCACCTGGAGCGGGCCGAATCCGCCGAGCGCGCCGTTGACGCCCGCCGTGCCGCCGACCGCGTCCAGCAGAACCTGGGCGACGTGCGCACGGACTTCGGTGTCGGGCACCGGTACGCGCCCGGTCGCGTCGACGACCCACTCGAGCTGCTGCGTCGCCGTGGGCACCTCGGCGGCTTGGGCGGCCGGGGCCACCAGTGCCGCGAGAACCGCGACCACGCCCGCTATCGCTGTTTTCATCTCTCCCCCTGTGCTTCCATCGTTCCCCTTGATCACCGGCTACTCTTCGGGCGGCCGGATCCACAACCCGGCCACTTGGCCGTCTTCGCGGTAGGTCACCTGCACGGTCCGCTCGCCCGCCTCGAAGGCCAGCGGCATGCGGACGACGGTGTGGTCGCCCGTCGACCGCGCATACGGCTCCCCCATCCCCTCGTACCGTCCGACCGACCCGGCCACCTGCGCCCAGGCGAGCTGCAGCTCGTGCTCGCCCACCGCCGCGCGCATGCGGTCGTCGAAATCCCGGCGGACCTCTTGCCACTGGCAGCCGACGAGTTCGGCCACGAGCTCCCGGGCGCGGTCGAGCGCGTCCGGTGGCTTCAAGTCCGTCATGGACACTCCCGTCGTCGGATCGACCGGCCGGCCGAACCGCTGGAAAGCCGCCTGCCGGCTCGTGCCGAGCAGGTCGCCGATCTCCTGCCACGTGTGCCCGGCCGTCCGGGCCACGTCCACCGCGTCCCGCAGCGTTTCTTCCGCGTCGCGGAGCTTCCGCAACGCCTCGCGAACCGAACCCAGCGGGCCGTGGGCCGGCACGCTGTCAAGAATGTATTGACGATCCGGATGTGTCAAGTCCGTCTTTACGTGCTCTCGCCGCCGGCGGGCGGCGCTCCGGCACGTGGCATCACAGTACTGGCGATTTCGCCCGGAACCTTGGCGAGGTGGCAGCGGTTTGCCACAGGCGGCGCATTTCATGCTTTCGAGTGTAGCGCACGGAATTTCAAAGCGTGCTACCGTCGAGAGCACGAAACGGCCTCGCCCACCACCTGGGAGGCGTGGCCATCCGATGGGGAGGACGGTTACGGTGAGAACCGATGAGTGAACGCAGCTGGGGCTTCCGGACCCGCGCACTGCACGCGGGCGGCACCCCCGATCCGGCGACCGGCGCGCGGGCCGTGCCGATCTACCAGACCACGAGCTTCGTCTTCGAGGACGCCGCCGACGCGGCGAACCTCTTCGCGCTGCAGAAATACGGCAACATCTACAGCCGCATCGGGAACCCGACCGTGGCGGCGTTCGAGGAGCGGATCGCCAGTCTCGAGGGCGCCATCGGCGGCGTGGCGACCGCGAGCGGCCAGGCCGCGGAGTTCCTCACCTTCAGCGCGCTCACCGAGGCGGGCGACCACATCGTGTCGGCGAGCGGCCTCTACGGCGGCACGGTCACCCAGCTCACCGGCACGCTGAGGCGGTTCGGCGTGGAGACGACGTTCGTCAGCGGCGGCATCGACGACTACGCGGCGGCGATCACCGACCGGACCCGGCTGCTCTACACCGAGGTGATCGGCAATCCCGGCGGCGGCATCGCCGACCTCGCGGCGCTGGCGGATCTCGCGCACTCCCACGACATCCCGCTGGTGGTGGACGCGACGCTGGCGACGCCGTACCTGTGTCGCCCGATCGAGCACGGCGCCGACATCGTGCTGCACTCGGCGACGAAGTTCCTCGGCGGGCACGGGACGACGCTCGGCGGGATAGTCGTCGAGTCCGGGAAGTTCGACTGGGGCAACGGGAAGTTCCCCCGGATGACCGAGACCGTCGACAGCTACGGCGGACTCAGGTACTGGGAGAACTTCGGCGAGTACGCGTTCTGCACACGGCTGCGCGCGGAGCAGTTGCGGGACATCGGCGCGGTCCTATCGCCCCACTCGGCTTTCCTGCTGCTGCAAGGGGTCGAGACGCTCCCGCAGCGGATGGACACGCACGTCGCCAACGCCCAGGCGGTCGCCGAGTACCTCCAGGCGGACCCACGGGTGGCATGGGTGTCGTACGCCGGGCTGCCTTCCCACCCGCACCACGACCTGGCGAAGAAGTACCTGCCGGCGAGGCCGGGCGCGGTGTTCTCGTTCGGCATCGACGGTGGCCGGGCGGCGGGCGAGAAGTTCGTCGAATCGGTGGAGTTGCTGTCGCACCTGGCGAACGTCGGGGACGCGCGGACGCTGGTGATCCACCCGGCGTCGACCACCCACGCACAGCTGTCGGAGGATCAGCTCGCGGCCGCGGGCGTCGGCCCCGATCTGATCCGGCTGTCGATCGGGCTGGAGGACGTCGAAGACATCCTCTGGGACCTCGACCAAGCGCTGGGGAAGGCGGTGGCCGGATGACATACGAGGTGGGCGCCGTCGAACGGCGGGCGATCCTCAACCGGACGAAGTCGGTGACACTGGTGGGCGCCTCCGCGAATCCGGCGCGGCCGAGCTACTTCGTGGCGACTTACCTGCTCTCGTCGACGCGCTACGAAGTCAACTTCGTCAACCCGCGGTTGGACACGCTGTTCGGGAAACCGGTGTACGCCTCGCTCAAGGACGTCCCGGGTGAGCCGGACCTGGTGAGCGTCTTCCGGAAACACGACGACCTGCCCCAGGTAGCCGAAGAAGTCATCGACGCCGGCGCACGGACACTGTGGCTGCAACTCGGGCTGTGGCACGAGCCCGCGGCTGATCGGGCGCAGGACGCGGGCCTGGACGTCGTGATGAACCGGTGCGTGAAGATCGAGCACGCACGCTTCGCGGGCGGGCTCCACCTGGCCGGGTTCAACACCGGCGTGATCAGCTCGAGGAGGCAGTCGGCACCCTAGGGAAGAGAACGCCCGTTCCCGCTGTTGGCCCCGGGTATGACCGAGACCCTGGGGATCACCTTGTCCGGCGGCCCGACCGCGCTCCTTGAACTGGGCGGCGTGCGGCTGCTCACCGACCCGACCTTCGACGCGCCCGGCGACCATCCCATCGGCGACCGCGTGCTGGTCAAGACCGAGGACTCCGTGCTGACCGAAGAGGCGGTCGGCGTGGTGGACGCGGTCCTGCTGTCCCACGACCAGCACCCCGACAACCTGGACGACCGCGGACGTGCGTACCTCGAGACGGTGCCTCTGACCCTGGTCACGCCCAGCGGAGCCGGACGGCTGGGCGGGACCGCGCGGGGCTTGAAGCCGTGGGAGGAGACGCAGGTCGGACCACTGACGGTGACGGCCGTCCCGGCTCTCCACGGCCCGGAGGGCGCCGAGCCGACGACGGGCGAGGTGACCGGGTTCGTACTGAGCGGCAGCGGCCTGCCGACGGTGTACGTCAGCGGGGACAACGCGTCGGTCGAGCTGGTGCGGGAGATCGCGTCGCGGTTCCGCATCGACATCGCGGTCCTGTTCGCCGGCGCGGCGCGCACGAAGTTCTTCGACGGCGCTCCCCTGACGCTGACCAGCGCAAACGCGGTTGAGGCAGCCAAGGCGCTCGGCGCGGCGAAGGTGGTACCGCTACACTTCCGCGGCTGGCAGCACTTCAGCGAAGGGCCGGACGCGCTGCGCAGGGAGTTCGAGAAGGCCGGTCTGACCGACCGGCTGGTACTGCTCGACCCCGGCCAGCGCGCCGAGGTCTGAGCCGACGAGAGCGGCGGGGCGGGGCGGGGCGGGGCGGGGCGGGGCGGGGCGGGGCGGGGACGAGTGACACTCCGGCCGCAGTCGGGCCGCAAGCCCGGCACGCAAACCGGAAGCACGCCGAACCGGCACAGGCCTGACCGCGTCCAAGGTCCTCGCCGCCCGCGAAGGCGCAAGCCCTTCAGGCGACGAGCGAGCGCCCGAGCTGCCCGATGCGCGCTCCCGCAGGAGCGAGCGGGTGCCGCCCTGGCCGTCAACAGCGGCGGCACAACCGCAGTCCGGCGGCGGACCGGGTTACGCTCCGCCCAGCCGAACCGCTCGCCGCCGCGGCGGAGGCGGTCGGCGAGGAACCGGGTGGAGAACGGCCGTCCGGCGGCGCCCCGGTGCAAGCCCTGCCACAACACGCGTAGGCGCGCGGTGGCCACTCGCCCGCCCGTGAGAGGCTGGTGGCATGGCCAAACCCACCCCGCTGCAGTTCCGGAACATCCTCGTCGCCCTGCTGGCGGCGGCGGGCTTCGTCTGGAGCGTCGTGGCCGGGATGCAGTGGTGGGTGAGCGCGATCATCGGCTGCGCCTGCGTGCTCGCGCTGGCCTCTGCCTACCTCAACCGGCCGGACGCCGGCTGACCCCGAATTGTCAGCCGGACGCCGCCGGGCGGGTCAGCGCGTCTTGGCGTAGCGGGCCTTCAAGTTCGTCCGGCCCGCCTCCGTGAGCCTTCCGAAGAGGCGGAGCCTCGCCAGGCCGCCGTCCGGGTAGATGTCCAGACGGGCCTCCGTCACCTCCGGGCCGTCCTTCACCGCGAAACGGTGCCGCGTGTCCGGCTGCAGGCGCGTCTTCGGAAGCAGCGGGACCCACTCGCCGTACGTGTCGCGGCCGCTCACCGAGGCCCAGCCCGGGGCGTTGCCCTTGAGGTTGCTTGTGTCCAGCTCGGCGAACCGGATGATGCCCGCGCCCGCGAGGCGGAGCGTTACCCAGTCGTTTCCGTCGTCGCGGCGGCGGGCCGTCTCCCAGCCCTCTGCCTGGTGCGCCGCCAGTCCGGGGGAGAGCAGGTTGTTCGGCGATGAATAGAACTTGTTGCTGCAGCCCGTCACCACGGCGCCGTTCTCCAACGCCGCCAAGTCCAGCGCGTCCAGATCCAGGAGGTCCGGGTCCGGGATCGGCACTCCGTGCACGCGCAGGCGGGCGACTCCGCCGTCCGGGTGCTGCGTCAACCGCACGTGCGTGTAGCGGCGTGAACCGAGTACCGCGTAATAGTTCTCCGTGTGGCCGGCAGCCGGGGCGTGATCGACCAGGACGTCCCAGTCCGCCGACTGCAGCTCCGCCGCCGACGGGTAGCCCGGCACCGATGCCGCTTCGACCGAGACGAACGGCGGGTAATTGCCCTTGAAGAACGCCGTATCCACGATGACGCCGGTGACCGTGCCGGCCAGGCCGAGCCGGATCACCGCCTGGTCGTCGCCCGGTTCGCGGTGGCGGCGGGTCTCCCAGCCGTCGTAGACCTGGCCCTTCGGGCCGAACGTCTCGGCACGGTGTGCCGGCGTCCACGGGTTGACCAGGTTTTCCTTCTCGGCGAACAGCTCGTCGGTCGCCCACATCACCGTTCCGCCGAAGCGGCGTGACGCGAGGTCGGGCAGTTCGGTCCACTCAGGACGGTCGGACAAGGCAGCCTCCATTTCAGCAGTCCCCCCGGGTCAGCAACGTGCCGCGTGGCTCGTCGCCGGTGATTTCGGTGCCCCGCAACCACGTCGAGCGCACGACGCCGGCGAGCGGACGCCGGTCGTACGCGCTCACCGGGTTGCGGTGCTTCAACTTCGCGACGTCGACGACGAACGCCTCGTCCGGTGCGAACACGCAGAAGTCGGCGTCGTACCCGGCCGCCAGATGGCCCTTGCGGCGCATCCCCGCCTGCGCCGCCGGACGCTCGGCCATCCAGCGGACGACGTCGGTGAGCGCGAACCCGCGTTGCCGCGCCTGCGTCCAGATCGCCGGCAGGCCCAGCTGCAGGCTGGAAATCCCGCCCCACGCGAGACCGAAGTCGCCGCTGTCGAAGCGTTTCAGCTCGGGCGTGCAGGGTGAGTGGTCGCTGACGATGGTGTCGATCACGCCGTCGGCGAGCCCCTGCCAGAGCAGCTCGCGGTTGGCCGCCTCCCGGATCGGCGGGCAGCACTTGAACTGCGTTGCGCCGTCGCGGATTTCCTCGGCGACGAAGCTGAGGTAGTGCGGGCAGGTTTCGGCCGTCAGCGTCACGCCGTCGCGTCGCGCCGCGGCGACCAGCGGGAGCGCCTCGGCCGACGAAAGGTGCAGGATGTGCGCTCGCGCGTCGTGGCGGCGGGCCGCCTCGATGACGTGCGTGATCGCGAGGTTCTCCGCTTCACGCGGTCGCGAGTGCAGGAAGTCGACATAGCGACCGCCGTGCGGCTCCGGTGCCGCATCGATTTCGTGCGCGTCCTCCGCGTGGACGATCATCAGCGCGTCGAAGGAACTCAGCTCGCGCAACGCTTCGTCGAGTCCCGTCGGGTCGAGCGGCGGGAACTCGTCGACGCCCGAGTGGAGCAGGAAGCACTTGAAGCCGAACACCCCGGCTTCGTGCAGGGCACGGAGATCGCCGACGTTGCCGGGGATCGCGCCGCCCCAGAAGCCGACGTCGACGTGGACCCGGCCGGTCGCCGCCTTGCGCTTGACCTCCAGCGCCGCCACGTCGACGGTCGGCGGCAAGCTGTTGAGCGGCATGTCCACGATCGTGGTCACGCCGCCCGCGGCGGCCGCGCGGGTCGCGGTCTCGAAGCCCTCCCACTCGGCACGGCCGGGATCGTTGACGTGGACGTGCGTGTCGACGAGTCCCGGCAGCAGCACGACGTCGTCGCCGAGCTCGACGACGCGGTCGCCGGACAGCGAGGCGCCGCCGGGTTCGACCGCGACGATCCGGCCGCCGTCGACGCCGAGGGTCGCCGGAACCTCGCCCTCGGCCGTCACGGCCCGGGCTGCGCGCACCACAAGATCCATCCGAAAGCCCTTCGCCGGGAGGATGAGCACCATCGATTCCACAGAACGGAAAGACGGTTTCGCACAACGACAGTAACCACGGCGCGCGCCGCTCGTCAACGACGGACGCGGCGCGTTACGGTCATCCTCGTGCGACTGGAAGCGGAGTTCACCAGCGAACCGTTCCGCGGCGAAGGTGCGCCGCCCGAGCACGCGCTCGCCGCGCGCGACGCCGCGGTGGAAGCGGGGCTGGAGACCGACTTCGGGCCGCTCGGGACGCTCGCGAGGGGCGAGGCGAAGGCTCTGCTCGACGCCATTCCGGCCATCGCGAAGGCAGCGCTCGAGGGCGGCGCGACGCAGGTGACGCTGCAGGTGCGCCACGCCGGCACGGACACGGCCGACGCCGCCGGACCGGCCGGAGTGGCCCGGGCCGATGTGGACCAACCAGCCGACACAGGCAGGGCCGCCGGACCGGCCGGAGTGAGCCGGGCCGGTGCCGACGAACCAGCCGGCGTAAGCACGGCCGCCGAGCCGCGCGGCGCAGGCACGGCCGCCGAGCCGACCGACGCGGACATGGCCTCCGACCCAACCAGCGTGAGAACGCCGGGAGCAACGGCCGGACCGCGCGGCACGAGCACCGCCGGCACGCCGGAAACCGTCGTCGAGCTGACCGATGCGTTGGCCCGGCTCATCGCCGACCTCGAACGTGAAATGGGCGCCAGGCTGGGCGAACTCGACCGCGCCGGGAAGCAGCGGGCCGTGCGGATCCTGCGGGAACGCGGGGCCTTCGGCCTGCGGAAATCCGTCTCCTCGGTGGCCGACGCGCTGGGCGTCACGCGGTTCACCGTCTACAACTACCTCAACCGGGAAGCCGACTGACCAGCGCTTTCAACAAAATGTTGACGGAACTCCGGCACCGACGTACGGTCAGGCCGTGCTGCTCACCGAGTTCAACACCGCCGACGACGTCCGGCCGCTGCTGACGGCTTGCCTCGCCGTCCCCCGTTGGGTGGACGCCATCGCCGAAAACCGGCCGTACGCCGACCTGGACGCGCTGACGGCCGCTGCCGACCGTCCGCTGAGCGGCGACGAAATCCGGCAGGCCATGGCCGCCCACCCGCGGATCGGCGAAAAGCCGGCGGACGGCTGGGCGCGCTCGGAACAGTCCGGTGTGGACAATGCCGACGCCTTCGCCGCCGCGAATGCCGAGTACGAAGCCAAGTTCGGCCACGTCTACCTCGTCTGCGCCAGTGGCCGCAGCGGCGAAGAGCTGCTGAAGATCCTCCGGGAACGGCTGGACAACGATCCCGCGACCGAACTGGCCGTCGCCGGGCGGGAACTCCTCAAGATCGCCGAACTCCGACTCGCGAAAGCGGTGACCGCGTGAGCCTCGTGACCACCCACGTCCTCGACACGGCGACCGGGCGCCCCGCCACCGGCATCGCCGTCCGGTTCGAAACCGCCGAGGGGAAGCCGATCGCCGACGGGCGCACCGACGACGACGGCCGCATCCGCGACCTCGGCCCGGAAACCCTCGAGCCCGGCGTCTACCGCCTGGTCTTCGACACCGGCGCCTACCTGGGCCCGGACGCCTTCTTCCCGGAAGTGACGCTCACGTTCCGGATCGCCGACGGCACCGCGCACCACCACGTGCCGCTCCTGCTCAGCCCGTTCGCCTATTCGACCTACCGAGGGAGCTGAACCGTGGCCATCACCCTGGGCCCCAACCAGTACGGCAAGGCGGAGGTCCGCCTGGTGACGGTGCGCCGCGACGGCCCCGTGCACCACCTCAAGGACTTGACCGTGTCGACGTCGCTGCGGGGCGAGCTCGCCGCGACGCACCTCACCGGCGACAACGCCGGCGTGCTCGCGACCGACACGCAGAAGAACACCGTGTACGCCTTTGCGAAGGAAGCGCCGGTCGGCGAGATCGAGGACTTCGCCCTGCGCCTCGCGCGGCACTTCACCGGCACGCAGGGCAACATCACCGGCGCGCGGGTCAAGGTCGACGAGCACGGCTGGGACCGGATCGCCGTCGGCGGCGAGCCGCACGACCACGCGTTCAGCCGCTCCGGCGACGAACGGCGCACCACGGCCGTCTCGATCCGGGACGGTCGCGCGTGGGTCGTGTCCGGCATCGACGGCCTGACGCTGCTCAAGTCCACGGGTTCGGAGTTCCACGGCTTCCCGCGCGACCAGTACACGACGCTCGCCGAGACCGACGACCGCATCCTCGCGACCGCCGTGACGGCGAAGTGGCGTTACGAGGGCGAGGACGTCGACTGGGCCGAGAGTCACCGCGAGATCCGGCGGCTGATGCTGGAGACGTTCGCGACGAAGCACAGCCTTTCGCTGCAGCAGACGCTGTACGCGATGGGCGAATCGGTACTGAAAGCCCGTGAAGAGGTCGCCGAAGTCCGGCTGTCGCTGCCGAACAAGCACCACTTCCTCGTGGACCTGAGCCCGTTCGGGCTGAAGAACGACAACGAGGTGTTCTACGCGGCGGACCGGCCGTACGGCCTGATCGAGGGCACGATCCTGCGCGACGACGCCGAGGACCCGGGCCCGGCCTGGGACATCCACTAGCCGCGGGGCGGACCGCCGCCCCCAACGCAGCCCCCGCCCTCTCCGGGGGACCGGCCCCGCACCCAGTGTATCGGGGGTGGGCGACAGGACCCGTGAAAAGCCCGCTCCGGGGCCGGCTTGTCCACATCACGAGGGGGGTGTGGACAAGCCGGACTCGGTAGAACGCTCTAACGACCGCGTATCCTCGATCCCGTGGCAGGGACCAAGGAACGGATCATGGCCGCCGGCGCGGAACTCTTCCGGCGCAACGGCTACAGCGGTACCGGGCTGAAGCAGATCGTCGCCGAGGCGAACGCTCCCTTCGGGTCGCTCTACCACTTCTTCCCCGGGGGCAAGGAACAGCTCGGGGCGGAAGTCGTCCGGACCTCCGGGTTCGCCTACATCCAGCTCTTCGACCTCTTCATCGCGCCCGCGCCCGATCTGGTCAGCGGGGTCGAAGCCTTCTTCGCCGCCGGGATCGCCACCCTCGAAGCCACCGACTACGTCGAAGGCTGCCCCATCGCGACCGTCGCCCTGGAGGTCGCCTCCACCAACGAACCGCTGCGGCAGGCCACCGCCGACGTCTTCACCGCCTGGATCGACGCCGGGACCGAGAAGTTCGGGAAGTTCGGGCTCACCAAAACCGCCGCGAGGACGCTGACCATCACCGCCGTCAACAACCTCGAAGGCGCCTTCGTCCTCTGCCGCTCGCTGCGGGACACCGAGGCCATGGCCGTCGCGGGCGCCGCGACCGTCGAGGTCGCCCGGCGACTCCAGCAAGAAAGCACACAACTTTAGTCGGGAATCCAACACAAATACTCAAGATGGCGCTTGACCGCGCAGCAGTGGACACGGAAGCTGCAATTTCTCCTCCCCCACCGCTGTCGGTTGGAGCTGCCCATGCGCCGAGTCCTCGCCGTCCTCGCCACCGCCGTCGCCGCGATCGGGCTGGCCGGCCCACCCGCGCAGGCCCTCGAAAACGGTCTCGCGAGAACGCCACCCATGGGGTGGAACACCTGGAACACCTTCGAGTGCGACATCAACGAGACGCTCGTCAAGCAGACCACCGACCTCATGGTCAGCTCGGGGATGCGCGACCGCGGCTACACCTACGTCAACCTCGACGACTGCTGGATGACCCGGACGAGGGACGGCAACGGCAACCTCGTCGCCGACTCCGCGAAGTTCCCCAGCGGCCTCAAGGCGCTCGGCGACTACATCCACGCCCGCGGGATGAAGTTCGGCATCTACGAGAGCGCCGGCAGCGAAACCTGCCAGCACTACCCCGGCAGCCTCGGCCACGAGCAGGCCGACGCGAACAGCTTCGCGAGCTGGGGCGTCGACTACCTCAAGTACGACAACTGCGGCAGCCCCGCCGGGGAAAACCAGCAGGACTACGTGCGCCGCTACTCCGCGATGCGTGACGCGCTCAAGGCCACCGGCCGCCCGATCGCCTACAGCATCTGCGAATGGGGCAACTTCTCACCCTCGACCTGGGCGCCGGACGTCGGCAACCTGTGGCGCACCACCGGCGACATCACCAACAACTGGGGCAGCATCGACTCGATCTACCGCCAGAACGTCGGCCTCGCCTCGGCCGCGAAGCCCGGCGCCTGGAACGACCCCGACATGCTCGAAGTCGGGGACGGCATGGACTTCCAGGAGGACCGCGCCCACTTCACGCTCTGGGCCGCCATGGCCGCGCCGCTGATCGCGGGCGCCGACCTCCGCAGCGCCAGCGTCGCCACCTTCTCGACCTACCTCAACGCCGACGTCATCGCCGTCGACCAGGACCCGCTCGGCAAGCAGGCCACCCGGATCTCGTCCGGCGGCGGCCTCGACGTCCTGAAGAAGCCCCTGCAGAACGGGGACGTCGCCGTCGTGCTGTTCAACGAAAACGGCACCACGAAGACCGTCTCGACGACCACCGCCGCGGCCGGGCTGCCCGCCGCGTCGAGCTACCGGCTCACCAACCTGTGGTCCAAGGAGCAGACCACCAGCACCGGCACGATCAGCGCGAACGTCCCTTCGCACGGCACCGTCATCTACCGCGTCACGCCCAACGCGAGCGGCGGCAACCCGGCGAAAGCACTCCAGGGCGCGTCGTCGTCACGCTGCATCGACATCAACGGCAACGTCACCACGCCCGGCACGAAGGTCGACATCTGGGACTGCGACGGCGGACCGAACCAGTCCTGGACGTTCACCAGCGCGGGTGAGCTGAAGGCCAACGGCCTCTGCCTCGACGCCAACGAGGGCGGCACGACCGCCGGGACCAAGCTGATCGTCTGGACGTGCCACGGCGGCGCGAACCAGAAGTTCAAGCTCAACCCCGACGGCTCGATCACCGGCACCCAGACCGGCCTGTGCGTCGACGTGACCGGCGGCGACAAGCCCGCCGGCAACGTCAACGGCACGCAGCTCGAACTCTGGGGCTGCAACGACGACGCCAACCAGAACTGGCAGCTCAAGTAGCGGTCAGGTGCTCCGGCCGGACCGGGACGCGCGTGAGCGCGAGCCCGGTCGCGGCCCGGATCGCGGCCACGATCGCCGGGGTCGACGAGATCGTCGGCGGCTCGCCGACCCCGCGCAGGCCGTACGGCGCGTGCGGGTCCGGGCGCTCCAGGACGTCGATGCTCATCGGCGGCATGTCCAGGACCGTCGGGATCAGGTAGTCGGTGAAGGAGGGGTTCCGGATCTTCCCGCCGGAGGTCTGGATCTCCTCCATCACCGCGAGCCCGAGCCCCTGCGCCGAACCGCCCTGGATCTGGCCCAGCACCGCTTGGGGGTTCAGCGCCTTGCCGACGTCCTGGGCGCAGTCCAGCGCGACCACCTTGACCAGGCCCAGTTCCGTGTCGACGTCGACGACCGCCCGGTGCGCGGCGAACGCGTACTGCACGTGCGCGCTCCCCTGCCCGGTCTCCGGATCCAACGAAGAAGTCGGCCGGTGCCGCCACTCGATCGTTTCGTCGTAGACGTCGTCGGCGAGGACGTCCACCAGGTCCGCGACCACCTGGCCGTCGGCCGCGACGAGCTTGCCGCCCACCACCCGCACCCGCTGGTCGAACCGGGACAGCAGCCGCGCCCGCACCGCCGCGCAGGCGGCCTGGACCGCGCCGCCGGTGACGTAGGTCTGGCGCGACGCCGACGTCGAGCCGCCGTTGCCGATCGAGGTGTCCATCGGCAGGACCGTCACCTGGTCGACGCCCAGTTCGGTCCGCACGATCTGCTGCATGATCGTCACCAGGCCCTGGCCGACTTCGCAGGCCGCGGTGTGCACGGTCGCCGCCGGTTCGCCGCCGACCAGCTGCAGGCGCACCCGGGCCGTCGAGTAGTCGTCGAAGCCTTCGGAGAAGCAGACGTTCTTGATCCCCACGGCGTACCCGACCCCGCGGACGACGCCTTCGCCGTGCGTCGTGTTCGACACCCCGCCCGGCATGTGCCGCAGGTCGAAGGGCCGCTCGGGCGGCATCGGCTTGTCCCGCACCAGGCCCAGCAGCTCGGCGACCGGCGCTTCCGCGTCGACGACCTGGCCGGTCGGCATCAGGTCGCCTTCGCTCATGGCGTTGCGGACGCGGATTTCGACCGGGTCCACGCCACACGCGAGAGCGAGCTTGTCCATCTGCGACTCGTACCCGAACGCCGCCTGCACCGCGCCGAAGCCGCGCATGGCGCCGCACGGCGGGTTGTTCGTGTACGTGCCCCAGCAGTCGACCGACACACTGTCCACTTTGTACGGACCGACACCCAGAGTCGCCGCGTTCGCGACCACCGCACCGGTCGAGGACGCGTACGCGCCGCCGTCGAGGTACAGCCGCGTGCGCACGTAGACGAGCCGGCCGTCGGAAGTGGCACCGTGCTCGTAGTACATCTTCGCCGGGTGGCGGTGGACGTGGCCGTAGAAGGACTCTTCGCGGTTGTAGACCATCTTCACCGGCTTGCCGGTGTGCAGCGCCAGCAAGCACGCGTGGACCTGCATCGACAGGTCCTCGCGGCCGCCGAACGCGCCGCCGACGCCGCCGAGCGTCAACCGCACCTTCTCGACCGGCAGGCCCAGCGCGGCGACGATCTGCTGCTGGTCGACGTGCAACCACTGCGTCGCGACGTACAGATCGACGCCGCCTTCGGTGTCCGGCACGGCGAGCCCCGACTCCGGCCCGAGGAACGCCTGGTCCTGCATGCCGACCTCGTAGACACCCGAGACGACGACGTCGGCGGCGGCATCTTGCGGGCCGCGGCGGATCTTCACGTGCCGGACGACGTTGCCGCCGTCGTGCAACGAAGGCCCAACACCCGCGACAGCCGCTTCGGAGTCCGTCACCGGCGCAAGCTCTTCGTAGGAAACGACGATCCGCTTCATCGCGCGGCGCGCGGTCTCCGGGTGGTCGGCGGCGACCAGCGCGACCGGTTCGCCCTGGTAGCGGACGACGTCGGACGCGAGCACCGGCTGGTCGGCGTGCTCCAGGCCGTAGCGGTTGACGCCGGGGACGTCCTCGTGGGTCAGCACCGCGTGGACGCCGGGCACTTTCAAGGCGTCGGTGAGGTCGATGCCGGTGATCCGCGCGTACGGGTGAGGGCTGCGCAGCGTCACGCCCCACACCATGTCCTCGTGCCACAGGTCCGAGGAGTAGGCGAACTCGCCGCGCACCTTCACCGTGCCGTCGGGGCGGCGGGGTGACGCGCCGACGCCGTTCGCGGTCTGCGTGGTGACGGAAGTGGTGGTCATCTGCCCTCCCTCAGCCGGGCGCTCGCGGCCGCCAGCTCGCGGGCGATCTCGGATTCGTCGGCCTCGCGCAGGGTGCCGTCTTCGACGACGGCCTTGCCGCCGACGAACAGCCGGCGCAGCGGCGGGGTCGTGCCCAGCACCAGCGCCGCGACCTGGTCGGCGATGCCGGCGTAGTTCAGGCCGGTCAGGTCCCAGACGGCGAGGTCGGCGAGCTTCCCGGGCTCGATCGAGCCCAGGTCGTCGGCGCGGCCCAGGCAGCGCGCGCCGCCCATCGTGCCCATCCACAACGCCTCACGCGTGGTCAGCCCACGCGGGCCGCCGCGCTGGCGGGCCTGCAGCAACGCCTGGTGCAGCTCTTCGGCGAGGCCGCCGGACTCGCTGGACGCGGCCCCGTCAACACCGAGGCCGACCGCCACCCCCGCGTCGAGCAGGTCGCGGACCGGGGCGATGCCGGAGCCTAGGCGGCCGTTGGACGTCGGGCAGTGCGCGGCGCCGGTGCCGGTCGCGCCGAACCGGCGGATCGCGTCGGGCGCGAGGTGGACGGTGTGCGCGAGCCAGACGTCGTCGGCGAGCCACCCGAGCTTGTCGGCGTACTCGGCGGGCGTGCAACCCACCTCTTCCAGGCACTGCTTCTCCTCGTCGAGGGTCTCGGCGAGGTGCGTGTGCAGGCGGACGCCCTTGCGGCGGGCCAGCTCGGCCGCGCCGGACATCAGCCGTTCGGTGACCGAGAACGGCGAGCACGGACCCACGGCGATCTGCAGGTGGGCTTCCGGCGCGGCGTCGTGGAAGCGGGCGATCGCCGCTTCGGTGCCGGTCAGCGCGTCCTCGGTCGACTCGACGAGGTTGTCCGGCGGCAGGCCGCCGTCGGACTCGCCGCGGTCCATCGACCCGCGCACCACGTGCAGCCGGACGCCGATCCGCTGCCGGGCCGCGGCCAGCGCCGCGACCTGGTCGCCGCCGTCGCGCGGGAAGACGTAGTGGTGGTCGGCGACGGTCGTGCAGCCGGTCAGCGCCAGCCGCGCCATCCCGGCCGTGCCCGCGGCGTGCGTGACCTCCGCGTCGAGGCGCTTCCAGACCGGGTAGAGCGCGACCAGCCACTCGAAGAGCGTGTGGTCCGCGGCCAGCCCGCGGGTCGCCCACTGGTAGAGGTGGTGGTGGGTGTTGATCAGGCCCGGCGTGACCAGGCAGCCCGAGGCGTCGACGCGCTCGTCGAACTCGCCCGTGTAGACGCCTTCGCCGACTTCGGCGATCCGGTCGTTCTCGACGACCACGTACCCGGACTCGTGCTCGGGACCGCTGACGGTGGCGATCGCCGCGTTCGCGATGAGGGTCTTCACGCGACACCGCCCTTCGCGACGGCGCGCACCGCGTCGAGGATCTTTTCGTACCCGGTGCAGCGGCAGAGGTTGCCGGCGAGGGCCTCGCGGATCTCCTCGTCGGAGGGATCCGGGACGCGGTTGAGCAGGTCGTGCGCGGCGACGACCAGGCCCGGCGTGCAGAACCCGCACTGCACGGCACCGGCGTCCACAAAGGACTGCTGGACCGGGTCGAGCGTGTCGCCGTCGGCCAGTCCCTCGACCGTGCGGACCACGCGGCCCTCGGCCTGCCCGGCCGCGACCAGGCAGGCGCAGACCGGGACGTCGTCGAGGTAGACCGTGCAGGAGCCGCATTCGCCCTGCTCACAAGCGTTCTTCGAGCCCGGCAGGCCGAGCCGCTCGCGCAGGACGTAAAGGAGGCTTTCGCCCTCCCAGACGTCGTCCGCCTCGCGTTTCTCGCCGTTGATCGTGACATTCAGGCGCATGCGCGCTCCCCCGTCCGGTGTTCGTCCCAAGCCCAGGTCAACGTTCGCCGCGCGAGTACCCCGAGCGCGTGCTTCCGATACGCCGCACTGCCGCGGACGTCGTCGATCGGCGACGTCGCTTCGGCCACTAACTCGCCGAAGCGCCGTTTCAGCGAGTCGGGCAACGCTTCGGAGGAGCCCCACGGCAGCTCGGCGGCCAGGAACTCCTCGGCTTCGCGGGCGTGGCGCGGGGTCGGCGCGGCGGACCCGATCGCGGCCCCGACGCGGCCGTCGCGCAGGGCGAGCCCGAACGAGCAGACCGCGATGACCATGGCGTTGCGTGTGCCGACCTTGGCGAACTGCTGTGGCCCGGCGTGCGCGGGCAGGTGGACGGCGGTGATCAGCTCGTCCGGTTCGAGCGCGTGGCGTTTCACGCCGACGTAGAACTCCTCCGCGCGGAGGATCCGGCTCCCCCGGACGGAGGCCACCTCGATCCGCGCGTCGAGGGCCAGCAGCACCGGGTGGGTGTCGCCGGCGGGCGACGCGGCGCCGAGGTTGCCGCCGACCGTGCCCCGGTTGCGGATCTGCGGCGATCCGACCGTGCGCGACGCCATGGCGAGCGCCGGGACGGATTCACCCAGTTCAGCGATGACGCGGCTGTACGGGACTCCGGCGCCGAGCCGGACCGTGCCGTCCGATGTGGACCACTCCGTCAGCTCGCCGACCGTGGTCAGGTCCAGCAGGGCGTCCGGGCGCCGGTGGTCGAAGTTCAGCTCGACCATGACGTCGGTGCCGCCGGCGATCGGCACGGCGTCGGGCCGCTCGGCCTTCAGAGCCAGGGCCTCGGCGAGCGTCGTGGGACGCAGGAACTCCACTCGTGCTCCTTTGTGAGGGCGATAGACCAGTAGACGCCGAACCCGGTCCGGGCGGCAACGGCACCACGCATGAAACGCACAGGAGCGAAACCCCCGGCGTTTGTGCTTTCCTACAAGCCTCATGACGACCGTGAAAACTCTGCTCGGCCTGCCGGGGCTGCGGCTGCGCCCGCTGGCCGGGGCCGACCTGCTCGACCGGCCGGTGACGCGCATCTACGTCACGGAGCTGCCCGACCCCGGACGGTACCTGTCCGCGGGTGAACTGGTGCTGTCCGGCCTGCTCTGGTGGCGGCGCCCGGGCGACGCCGAACCGTTCGTGGCCGCGCTGGCCCGGGCGGGCGCGGCGGCGCTGGCCGCGTCCGGCGCCGACTCCGGCGGCATCCCGGCCGACGTGACCGACGCCTGCGAACGACACCGGATCCCGCTGCTGGAAGTGCCCACCGACCTGTCGTTCTCGGTGATCACCGAGCAGGTGGTGCTGGCGCTCGCGGCCGCGTCCGAGAGCGCGCGCAAACGTTTGCAGGCCGCGGCGGACGCGCCGGTCGAGACGCTTCTGGAACGCGCGTCGGCGGAGCTGGGCCTGCCGTGCTGGGTGCTGTCGGGCTTGGGCCGGGTGGTCGCCGGGACGGCGCCGCTGCCGGTGGCGGCGGCCGACGTCATCCGGCGCCACGCGGCGAAGGAGGCCGGGTCGCTGACCGTGGTCCCGGTCGAGGGGCGGCACGCCGTGCCGTGGCTGATCGCCGTCGGCGGGCCGTTGAGCACCGCGCAGGCGGAGCTGGCCGAGGAGCTCGCGGGGCTCGTCGGGGTCACGCGAGCGCGTGCTGCCACGCCTGAAGCCGAGTTGCCCGGCGAAGCGCGCGTTGTCGCCTTGCGGACCGAAGGCAGCGACGAGAGCGCGGACGTCCTGCGCGAGCTGCTGCCGGACGGCGTCCTGCTGGAGTCCACAGGGGACACTTCGTACGCGACGGGCCACTGGCCCGCTTCGGCGGTCACCGATCTGTCCACTGTGGAGCCGTTGCTGCGGGCGCCGCGGATCCTCTGCGGTGTCGGCGAACCCGGCGAGGCGCGGGAGGTCGCCGGGTACGCGCTGGCGGTGGCGGCCCGGCGCGCGGGCCGCGTCGTGGTGGTCCCGGCCGCCGAAGTCGACCCGCACCGGCTGCTGCTGGCGGGCGCCCCGGAGGGGCTGCGCGCGGCGTTGCGGCGCCGGGTGCTCGGACCGCTGCTGGCCTACGACGCCGAGCAGCACACGGACCTGGTGCACACGGTGCGGGTGTTCCTGGAGTGCTCGGGCTCGCCGACGCGCGCGGCGAAGGCGTTGCACGTCCACGTCAACACGCTGCGCTACCGCATCGGCCGGGCGGGCGAGCTGCTCGGGGCGGACCTGACGGAGTTCACCGACCAGCTCGACGTCTACCTCGCGTTGCGCATGGAGGAGTGAGTGTGGAGATCACGTCGGCACAGCAGGCCGGGTACGACCCGAGGGTGCTCGCGTTCGGGCGGCTGCAGGGCGCGGCGAACCGGCTGGAGTACCTGCTCGGGCGCGCACTGGAGCGCGAATGCGGGATCACGCACCTGATGTACGAGGTGCTGCTGATCGTCGGCCGCACGGGCCAGGACGGGCTGACGATGCGGTCGATCGCCCAGGAGCAGGTGCTGACGACGGGCGGGGCGACCCGGCTGGTCGACCGGATGTCGGCACTGGGGCTGGTGACCCGGACACCGTCACCGCGCGACGGGCGCGTCCAGCTGGTGCGGTTGACGGAGCTGGGCGAGGAGACGACGGTGCGGGCCAGCCGGGTGCACGTGGAGAACATCGAGCAGTTCTTCGTCAAGCCGCTGCCACCGGAGGACCGGGAGCGGTTCGCGGAGGACCTGCGGATCTTGAGCCACTTCGCACGGGACGCCCTGCCGCGGCTGCGTTAGCGGGCTGCGGCACACTCGCCCGGTGGGCAAGCAGAAGCGACGCGTTCCGGCCGGGGAGACCCCGAGGCCCGGGACCGCCGAGGAATTCCGTGACGCTCTGCTGACCGCCGCCTCCGCGACCGCGCGGGGTGTTCGCGGCGCGGCACGTGCGGACCGGCTGGTGCCCGGCCTCGACCTGCCGGCCGGGGCGGCCGAAGGCGCGCGGCTGGCCGGGCACCAGGTGATCTCCCGGGTCGCCCGGAGCGGCTGGCTGCCCGACGACCTCGACCAGGCGGCCCGGCGGCGGGTCGACGAGTTCGCCCGGTCCTTCGCGCTCGACACGCTGGCCGCGCACGACCAGGGTGCGGCCCGCTGGTGGACGGACTCCGAGCCGCACCTGACGCAGTGGGCGGCGAAGCACATCCTGACCCCGGCCGAAGCGCTGACCTCCGTCATCGAAGCCCTCGGCTTCCTGATGACCCTGCCCGTCCTGACGCCGCCGGGCACCGCGGCACCGGCCCGCCACACGGTGGACGAGAAGAAGCTGAGCCGCGTTCGCGCCCTGCTGGCGAAAGCCGAGTCGAGCTCGTTCCCGGAGGAGGCCGAGGCGCTTTCGGCGAAGGCGCAGGAGCTGATGACGCGGCACGCCCTCGACCGCGTGCTGGTCGAAGCCGTGCCCGACGTGCCCGCGTCCCGCCGGATCTGGCTCGACACCCCGTACGTCGACGCGAAGTCGCTGCTGGTCCACGTGGTCGCGAAGGCCAACCGCTGCCGGGCTGTCTTCGACCCGCGCTGGGACTTCGTGACCGTGGTCGGCGACGAGGACGATCTGGACGCGGTCGCGCTGCTGACCACATCCCTGCTGGTCCAGGCGACACGGGCGATGATCGCGGACCCCGCCGGCCGCGACCGGGCGTTCCGGAAGTCGTTCCTCGTCTCCTACGCGACGCGCGTCGGCGAGCGGCTCGACCGGGCCGCCGAAGCGGCGATCGCGGAGTCGCCCGCCCCGGACCGGCTGCTGCCGGCGCTGGCGTCGCACGACCTGGCGGTGGAGTCGGCCTTCACCACGCTCTTTCCCTCGGTGGTCAGCAAATCGGTGACTGTCCGCAGCGCCGAAGGCTGGGACGCGGGCCGCGAGGCCGCCGACCGCGCCCGGCTCGGCGAGTGACTACAGGAAGATCTTCACCAGCTGGTCGCGGCCGTTCGCGCGCGTCCGGATCGAGACGTCCGCGGTGAACGCCGAAGTGGCGGTACCACCCGGCCGGACCCGTCGATTGCTCGGCACCATCCGGGAGGTGGGGGTCGTGCTCGGAGCCGCACTGGGTCCGGCGTTGACGTTGACGGCGGCCCCGGCGGGGCTTTCGGCGTGGGCGGCGGGCGGGGCGATCGCGGGTCAGCTCATCGTGCCGGCCTTCGTGACCTTGCGCCGGCCGGCTCGTGAGTAGTGCGAGGGAGCACTCCGGCGGAGTGCTCCCTCAGCTCTCCCTGCGAGCGTACTTCTCCAGCTCCGGGCGCCCGAACGACAGCTCGCTCTCGTCCAGCGCGCCGCAGTCCAGCCCGCGCAGCAGGTACACCGCCAGCGCCTGCGCGGTCGCCGGTTCGTCCAACACTCCCCCGGACTGCTTCTCCGCGTACGCCCGCAGCCGCTCCACCGCGGCCGGGAACCCCTCGCGGTAGAACGTGTACGTCGCCGCGAAACGCGTCGGCAGCTGGTGCGGGTGCAGGTCCCAGCCCTGGTAGAACCCGCGCTCCAGGGACCGGCGGACCAGCCTGAGGTGCTCGGCCCACGCGTCCGGGAGCGCGTCGCCGAGCGGGAGCTTGTTGGTCGATCCGTCCGACAGCCGGACACCCGTGCCCGCCGCCGAGACCTGCATCAGGCCCTTCGCCAGGTCCGCCGCCGGGTGCTCCATGCTTTGGTACGCCGCCGCGATGCCGAGCCCGGCGCTGTAGTCGTACGTCCCGTAGTGCAGCCCCGAACACCGGCCGGCCGCCGCCTGGACGATCCGCGGGACCGACAGCGTCCCGTCGGTGTCCACAATGGACTGGGATGTCTCGATCTGGACCTCGAAGCGCAGCGTGCCCTCGGCGAGCCCGTACGCGGATTCGAGGCGCGCCAGCACTTCCGCGGCCACCGACACCTGCTCGATCGCCGTCACCTTCGGGAGCGTCACGACGAAACCCGTGGGCAGCGGCCCGTGTTCCAAGAGTCCCGTGAGGAACAGGTCCAGCGTCCGGACGCCACGCCGGCGCGTCGCCGCTTCGAAGCTCTTGAAGCGGATGCCCGAGAACGGTGTCCCGCCGGTCGTCGCCAGGGTCTGGCCGGCCGCCAGCGCCGCCGCGTCCTCGACGTCGTCGGCGACGCGGCCGAAGCCGTCCTCGAAGTCGATGCGCAGGTCCTCGATCGGCTCGGTCAGCAGCTTCGCGCGGACGCGCTCGAACACGTCCTCGCCGACGCCGAGGAGGTCGCCGTGCTCGATGAACACGCGCATCGCCTGCTTGCCCCAGTCGGCGACCAGGCGCGTCTTGTACCGCGACGCCGGGACGTACACCGTGTGCACCGGCTGCCGCCCCGGGCGCTCCCCCGGGTACGACGCCGCGACGCGCGCGTCGGCCTCGGCCAAGCGCGCGTCGGCGGCGTCGTAGACGTCCTCGGGCAGGCGCACTACTTGATCCGCTCGTACGCGGGCAGCGTCAGGAAGTCCGGGAACTCGTCGGCCAGCGCGACCTGCTCGAACAGCTCGATCGCCGGCACCAGCAGGTCGGCGGCGACCTCGCCGGTCAGCTCGCCGCGGACGTCGGCCAGGACGCCGCGCACCAGCTCCGCCGTCACGACGTCGCCACTGTCCAAAGTGGTCCCGTTCTTGACCCACTGCCAGATCTGCGACCGCGAGATCTCCGCCGTCGCCGCGTCTTCCATCAGGTTGTGGATCGCCGCCGCGCCGTTGCCGCCGAGCCAGGACGCGATGTAGCGGACGCCGACGTCGACCGCGGCGCGCAGGCCGGCCGCCGTCGCGCCACCCGGCGTCGAAGCGACGTCCAGCAGCTGGTCGGCGGTGACGCTCACCTCGTCACGCGTGCGCTCGAGCTGGTTCGGCTTGTCGCCGAGGACCTTGTCGAACTCCTCCGCGCAGAGCTCGACCATGCCCGGGTGCGCGACCCAGGAGCCGTCGAAGCCGTCGCCGGCCTCGCGGGACTTGTCCGCGTGCACCTTCTCGAAGGCCCCCTTGTTGATCTCGGGGTCCTTGCTCGGGATGAACGCGGCCATGCCGCCGATCGCGAACGCGCCGCGCTTGTGGCAGGTGCGCACGAGCAGCTCGGTGTAGGCGCGCATGAACGGCGCGGTCATCGTGACCGAGTTGCGGTCCGGCAGCACGAACTTCTCGCCCGCGTCGCGGAAGTACTTGATCACGCTGAACAGGTAGTCCCAGCGGCCGGCGTTGAGGCCCGACGCGTGCTCGCGCAGCTCGTAGAGGATCTCCTCCATCTCGAACGCGGCCGGGATGGTCTCGATCAGCACGGTCGCGCGGACGGTGCCGTGCTCGATGCCGAGCGTCTTCTCGGCGTGGGTGAAGACGTCGTTCCAGAGCCGCGCTTCGAGGTGGCTCTCCATCTTCGGCAGGTAGTAGTACGGGCCCTTGCCGCGCTTCAGCAGCTCGGCCGCGTTGTGGAAGAAGTGCAGGCCGAAGTCGACGAGCGCGCCGACGGCCTCGCGGCCGCCGAAGGACAGGCCGCGCTCGGGCAGGTGCCAGCCGCGCGGGCGGACCACGATCGTGGCGTGCTCGACGTCGTCCTTGAGCGCGTAGCTCTTGCCGCCGCTCTCGAGGGTGATCGTCTCGCGGATCGCGTCGTAGAGGTTGACCTGGCCGGACACGACGTTCGCCCAGTGCGGCGTGTTGGCGTCCTCGAGGTCGGCGAGCCAGACCTTCGCGCCGGAGTTGAGCGCGTTGATGGTCATCTTGCGGCTGGTCGGCCCGGTGATCTCGACGCGGCGGTCGCGCAGCGCGGGCGGGGCGCCGGCGACCTGCCAGTCGCCGTCGCGGATCTCCTGGGTCTCCGGCAGGAAGTCGAGCCGGCCGGTGGTCCGGGCCTCTTCGCGGCGCTTGCCGCGAGCCTGGAGCAGCTCGTCGCGGCGGGCGGCGAAGGCGTCGTGCAGGCCGGCGAGGAAGTCGAGCGCCTCCGCGGTGAGGATCTCGTCGCCGCGCTCGACCGGCTCGCCCAGCACCTGGACTTCAGAAGACATGGGGAAACACCTCGAAGGTTCGGAATCTTGGATAACGGCCCTACGGTTTTCTACCAGCCGGACTATAGTTTCTGCATAGCGGAACCTCAACGCCGACGTAAGGAGGGCCACCGTGCCGGCGGAGAAGAACGGTCGCGACGGCGGCGTCCAGTCCCTGCAGCGCGCCTTCGAGCTGCTGGAACACCTCGCGGACACCGGCGGCGAAGCCAGCCTGTCCGAGCTGGCGACGTTGTCCGGGCTGCCGATGCCGACGATCCACCGGCTCATCCGCACCCTGGTCGACCTCGGGTACGTCCGGCAGAACACGAACCGCCGCTACGCACTGGGCGCGCGGCTCATCAGGCTGGGCGAGAACGCGAGCATGCAGTTCGGCGCGTGGGCGCGGCCGCTGCTGGCGGAGCTGGTCGAGGAGGTCGGCGAGACGGCGAACCTGGCGGTCCTGGAGCGCGACGAAGTCGTGTACGTGTCCCAGGTGCCTTCGAAGCACTCGATGCGGATGTTCACCGAGGTCGGACGGCGGTTGCTGCCGCACGGCACCGGAGTGGGCAAGGCGATGCTGGCGCACCTGCCCGAGCCGGACGTGCGGGCGTTGCTTTCGCGCACGGGCATGCCGGCGTACACCGAGCACACGTTCACCGACCCGGACGCGCTGGCGGTCGAGCTCTCGCGGATCGCTTCGCAGGGGTATGCGCTGGACGAGGCGGAGCAGGAGCTGGGGGTCCGGTGCGTGGCGGTGGCGGTACCGGGGGCGCCGGTGCCGGCGGCGGTTTCGGTGTCGGGCCCGTCGGGCCGGCTGACCGCCGAGGCGGTGGCGCACATCGCCCCGGCGGTGCAGCGGGTGGCCGACGCCCTGGGCGCGAGCCTGTCCCAGTCGGCGGTGACGGTCTGACGCGAGCGGTGACCGATCGCATCCGGCCGCTACCCTGTGTGCATGTCCGACGTGCTCGCCGAGCAGCTCGTCGCCATGAAGCGGCCCGCTAGCCGAGTTCCCCGGCCAGCAAGTCCATCAGCAGGCCGTCGTGCCAGGTGCCGTCCGGGGCACGCTCGTAGTTGCGCATGAGCCCGACCGGACGGAATCCCACCTTCGTGTACACCCGGATCGCCGTCTCGTTGGCCGCCGCCGGGTCGATCGTCAGCCGGTGGTGGCCGTTGTCCAGCAGGTGGCGGGCCAGGGTGCGCAGCGCGTCCGTGCCGACGCCGCGGCCGTGGAAGTCCGGGTGCACCGAAATGTCGATGCCCGCGTGCTTGTACTGCGGGTCGAGTTCCTCGCAGCTCTGGATCAGGCCGACGACTTCGCCGTCCAGCTCGATGGCGTAGGGCGAGTAGCCGTCTTCGACGGTGTAGAGCCCTTCGGTCTCCTGGTCCGGGTCGCCCCACCAGCGAGCGACTTCCGGCGTGGCGAGGATCTCGCGCAGGCGAGCGCGGTCCCCGGCGGCGACGGGGCGCAGGACGACCCGGTCGCCGTGGATGGTGGTCATGATCGGTTCCTCTCGACGTGACGGGCGAAGGACGTCACGTCGAGGAGGGGAACGAGCGGACGGGCGTCAACCGGGCATACCGGGATTCTGCGCCGGTCCGGGCCGGCCGTCACCCGGTTTTCGCTCCCACGGGACGCCGTTTTCCGCCTCTGACCTGGTAAAATCGGTCTCCGGGCCGGAGGGGGAAGAATGCTCGAACTGTTCGTCGCGCCGCTCGCCTGGGCGGGTCAGAAGGCCGCCGACGTCTTCATCGGCCGGCTCGCCGAGAAGGGCGCGGACCGGCTCGTCGACCGGTTCGACGACCGACGGCGGAAGACCGTCGTCGTTCCGGAGCCTCCGGACGCGCCCCCGCGGCACCGGCTCGGCGACGTGACCAGCGACATCGACATCGTCGTGCGGCACCTGCCGTCGAGCGGGCAGCGGGTGTTGCTGACCTTCCAGGCGACACCCCTCGCCGGCGAGCGCACCTCCGGGGTGATCGTGCCGATGCTGCTCGGCGAGGCCGCACACCTGACGCTGCCCCGCGGCGACTACCTGATCGGCGCGCTGGTCCTCGATCCTCCCCCGAACTCCGGCGGCAAGCCGGTGCTGCGCGGCGTCGGCGGGGTACGGCACTGGGTGGCGAGCAACCGGACCGAGCAGCTGACCATCCGGACCGCCGCGCCGACGCCGGACCTCCTCGGGCAGCTCGGGCTCCTGCGGCCCGATGGCGCCGGCCCGTTCCAGATCGCGCCGCAGAAGCCGGTCACTGCGCCGCGGCAGCTCCCGGAAGTGCCCGGGATCCAGGCGCGCCTGGATGCTGCCGCCAAGGTGGGAGCCCACGCGAAAGCTCTCGCCCAGGCGGCCTCGGCCGGCGAGGCTCAGCGGTGCCGGGCGGCGACCGCCGACCTCGGACCCCGGTGCACGGTCCGGGCCGGCGCGAACGGCCTGTGTCCGTTCCACAGCGCCGCCCTGAAGCTCGGCGAGACCCTCTACGACTGGTCCAGCGGGAAGCCGATCGCTTAGCCCAGCAGGGCGTCCACGAACGCACCGGGCTCGAACGGCGCCAGGTCGTCCGGGCCCTCGCCGAGCCCGACCAGCTTCACCGGCACGCCCAGCTCCTTCTGCACCTGGAACACGATGCCGCCCTTGGCGGTGCCGTCCAGCTTCGTCAGCACGATGCCCGTCACGTCGATGACCTCGGCGAACACGCGCGCCTGCATCAGGCCGTTCTGGCCGGTCGTCGCGTCCAGGACCAGCAGGACCTCGTCGACCTTCGCCTGCTTCTCCACGACGCGCTTGACCTTGCCCAGCTCGTCCATCAGGCCCGTCTTCGTGTGCAGCCGGCCCGCCGTGTCGACCAGGACCGCGTCCACGCCCGTGTCCACGCCGCGCTTGACCGCGTCGAACGCCACCGCCGCCGGGTCCGCGCCCTCCTTGCCGCGGACGACCTCCGCGCCCACGCGCTCGGCCCACGTCTGGAGCTGGTCGGCCGCCGCCGCGCGGAACGTGTCCGCCGCGCCCAGCACCACCGTCTTCTCCTGGGCCACCAGGACGCGGGCCAGCTTGCCCGTGGTCGTCGTCTTGCCCGTGCCGTTCACGCCCGCCACCAGGACCACCGCGGGCTGCTTCTGGCCGTCGACGATGTGCGGCAGCGCCCGCACCGCGCGCTCGCTGTCCGTCGACAGCTGCGCCGTCAGGACCTCGTGCAGCACCTCGCGCGCCTCGGCCGACGAGCGGATCGCCCGCCGGGACAGCTCGTCGCGCAGGCGGTCGACGATCTGGGTCGTCGTGGCCGCGCCGAGGTCGGCCATCAGCAGCGTGTCTTCGACGTCCTGCCAGGAGTCCTCGTCGAGGTCGCCCGCGCCGAGCAGGCCCAGCAGGCTCGTGCCGAACACCGAACGCGACTTCGACAGCCGGCCGCGCAGCCGCTCCATGCGGCCGGTCGCGGGCTCGATCTCCTCGACGACCGGGGCGGCTTCCGAAGGCGCTTCGGGCAGCTTGACGTCGCGGACCGTGCGCTGCGCCGAGTCGCGCGGCACGGCGGCGTCGTCGCCCACGGCGGGCTGGCCGTCGGTTTCCGGCCGGTCTTCGACGGGGTGTTCGGCCGTCCCGCCGGGCGCGAGCGCGATGCCCCCGCTCGCCGCGTAGGAGCCGCCCTTCGGCTTCTCCTCGACCTCGCGCTTCGCGTCCAGGCTGATCCGGCGCTTGCGCGCGACCAGCAGGCCGGTCACCAGGATGGCGACCAGCACGACGACGGCGACGACTACGAACAGGAACCAGGTGCTCGACACCCGCCCATCCTTTCATCCGCACCGCGCGGTCCCGGACACCCCGTCCGCACAGGCAATTCGTAACGACGTTGATCCCGATTGGGCCAAGACTTCACCACGTGGGTTGCGTCACACGGCGTGCCTGCACTAAACCCCTCCGGATGGGGACGCACGGGTATCGGGTGATCGGCCTGCTTTCCGGCACGTCGGTCGACGGCATCGACGTGGCCGCGGCCGACCTACGCGCCGAAGACGACACCGTGGTCCTGACTCCGCTGGGCGAGCTCGAGGTCCCGTACCCGGAACCGCTGCGCGAAGCCCTCCTGGCCGCGCTGCCGCCGAACCCCTGCACCGCCGGCGAGCTGACGCGGCTCGACACCGGCGTCGGCCAGGCGTTCGCCGACGCGGCCGCCCGCGGCGCCGAAGAACTGGCCGGCGGCAGCGCCGACCTCGTCGCCTCGCTGGGCCAGACGGTCTTCCACTGGGTCGAGGACGGCCACGTCCGCGGCACGCTGCAGCTGGGCCAGCCGGCCTGGATCGCCGAACGCACCGGGCTGCCGGTGGTCGCCGACCTGCGGACGCGCGACGTCGCCGCGGGCGGCCACGGCGCTCCCCTGGCGAGCACGCTCGACCAGCTGTGGCTGCGCGGCCTGGCCCAGGACACCGGCCACCCGGTCGCCGCGCTCAACCTCGGCGGGATCGCGAACATCACCGTCGTCGCCGGGGACGAGCCGGCGATCGCCTACGACACCGGGCCCGCCAACGCGCTGCTCGACATCGCCGCCTACCGCGTCGCCGGGCAGCGCAGCGACGTCGACGGGCGGCTCGCGTTCGGCGGCTCGGTGCGCTCCGACCTGCTCCTCCGGCTGCTCGCCGACCCGTACTTCGCCGCCGCGCCGCCGAAGTCCACCGGCAAGGAGCACTTCAACGCGCCCTACCTCGACGCCGCCCTCGCGGGGCTGCCGCCGGTCGACCCGGGCGACCTGCTGGCGACGCTGACCGAGTTCACCGCGGTGACCGTCGCCGACCAGTGCCTGCGCCACGGCGTCACGACGGTCGTCGCGTCCGGCGGCGGGGTCGCGAACCCGGCGCTGATGACGGCGCTGACGCGGCGCCTGCCTTCCGCGGTGCTCAAGACCAGCGACGACCTCGGCCTGCCCGGCGACGGCAAGGAGGCCTACCTCACCGCCCTGCTGGGCTGGCTCACCTGGTGCGGCGTACCCGGTAGCGTCCCGTCGGCGACCGGTGCCCGCGGACCGCGCCTGCTCGGCGCGCTCGTCCCGGGCGCCGGGCCCCTGATCCTTCCCGCCCCGCTGGGGGGCACCGTGACGCGGTTGCGAGTCGCGGAGAAGAACGGATGACAGTAGGAGAAGTCCATGCGCGGTGTTGACCTCGCGATCATCGTGGTCTACCTGGCGGCGATGCCGCTGATCGGCGTGCTCGTCGGCCGGAAGCAACGGTCGGCGGCCGACTACTTCGTCGGCGAGCGCAGCCTGCCGTGGGGCGCGGTGATGCTGTCCGTGGTGGCCACGGAGACCTCGACGCTGACCGTGATCAGCACGCCGGGCCTCGTCTTCGGCAACGCGTTCCTGTTCCTGCAGCTGGCCTTCGGCTACATCATCGGCCGGACGGTCGCCGCGTTCGTGCTGCTGCCGCGGTACTTCAAGGGCAACCTGGTCAGCGCGTACGCGTTCCTGGGCAAGCGCTTCGGCTCGGGCCTGCAGGGCACGGCGTCGGTGACGTTCGTGATCACCCGGCTGCTCGCCGAAGGTGTCCGCCTGTTCGCCGGCGCGATCCCGATCAAGGTGATCCTCGGGCACTACAACATCCACCTGGACTACTGGGTGATCGTGGTGATCCTGACCGCGCTGACGCTGATCTACGCCTACATCGGCGGGATCAAGGCGGTCGTCTGGGTCGACGTCATCCAGCTGACGCTCTACCTTGGCGGTGCCGCGGTGGCCGCGATCGTGCTGCTGAACAAGCTGCCCGGCGACTGGATGACGCAGGCGTCCGACGACGGCAAGTTCATGCTCGTCGACTTCACGAAGAACCTGCTGACCAGCCCGTACGCGTTCGTCACGGCGGTGCTCGGCGGCGCCGCGCTGTCGATGGCCTCGCACGGCGCCGACCAGCTGATCGCGCAGCGGCTGATGGCCACGCGCAGCCTGCGCGACGGCCAGAAGGCGCTCATCGGCAGCGGCATCATCGTCACCATCCAGTTCGCGCTGTTCCTGCTGGTCGGGGCGATGCTGTGGGTGTTCAACGGCCGCAAGTCGGTCGCGCAGCTCGGCCTGCAGAGCCCGGACGACGTGTTCTCGCGGTTCATCATCGACGACCTGCCGGTCGGCGTCTCGGGGCTGCTCATCGCGGGCGTGCTCGCGTCCACCATGGGGGCGCTCGCGTCCGCGCTCAACGCCCTTTCGACGTCCACGGTGGCCGACCTCTACCAGCGCTTCACCAAGCGCGCGCCCGAGGATTCCAAGCTGCTGCGGCACGGTCGCATGTGGACACTGATCTGGGCGGTGGTGTTCGCGCTCTTCGCGTCGCTGTTCTCCACCACGAAGAACTCGGTCATCGAGCTGGGGCTCGCCATCACCGGCTACACCTACGGCGCGCTGCTCGGGTCGTTCCTGCTCGGCCTGCTGATCAAGAAGGCGCGGCAGGTGGACGCGATCATCGCGTTCGTCGCCACGGTCGTGGTGATGGCGTTCGTCATCCTCGGGGTGAAGTTCAGCGCGAAGACCGGCGGGCTCATCGGGATCGACTTCTCGAAGGCCGCCGGGGATCGCGTGGCCCTCGCCTACCCCTGGTACACGCTGCTGGGCGTGGTGATCACGCTGGTCGTGGGCGGGTTGCTGGCCTTGCGGCACCGGACGCCGGACCCGAAGGCGGCCGAAGCCGAAGCCGCCGGCGAAGCGGAAGCGGAAGTCCCCGCCGCCTGATCCTTCTGAACCGTTTCCGGCGGGCGCCCGTGTCGGTCTGCGGGAGCCCGCCGAGAAGCGGCGGGAGGACTTCGAAGGTGGACTTCATGAAGCGGATGACGGTGGCGCTCGCGGTCGGTGCCCTGCTGGTCGGCGGCGCGGCGACGGCTTCGGCCACCCCGGCGGGGGCGAAGGTGCCGGACGCGGTCAAGGTCCCGGCCGGCAACCGGGCGCTCGCGAGCTACCCCGCCGAAGGCGTGCAGATCTACGGGTGCGCGAGCGGCGCGTGGACGCTGATCCAGCCCGCCGCGGTGCTGACCAGACACGGCAAGCCGGTGGCCCTGCACAGCAAGGGTCCGGTGTGGACGTCCGTTGTGGACGGCAGCACGGTCGGCGCGGCGGCGGTGGCCAACGCGCCGCGCGACGGCGCGATCCCGGAGCTGCTGCTCAAGGCCAACCTCAACACCGGTGACGGGATCTTCGGCAAGGTCACTTTCATCCAGCGGCTGAACACCCGCGGCGGCGTCGCCCCGGCCGGGACCTGCACCGACGGCGCGCAGACCGCGGTGCGCTACTCGGCCGACTACGCCTTCTGGGTCGCCGGATAAGCGGATGTGCGACCCCTCCCGCTCCCGTAGCCTGGGAGCGGGAGAGGGGGTCTCACATGGGGTTCTTCATCGGGATCGGCGGCGTGCTCGTCGTGTTGCTGGTCATCGCCCTGGTCCTGGACCGGTCGGACCGCAAGCGCGGCGCGAAACGCGGCTTCATCACCCCGCACGGCCGCCGGGCGCGGATCGACGACGGACGCTGGGTCGGCAACGACCTCGGCACGTTCGATGCCCGCGCGAAGCCGGACGAGCGCGCGCCGCACGAAGACGACATGCGCTGACCTCGGTCAGCTGACCGGGACCGGCTCTTCCTCGGCCGTGCGCAGGCGCTGCGAGATCACCTTGGTGATGCCGTCGCCCTGCATGCTCACGCCGTAGAGCGCGTCGGCGATCTCCATGGTCGGCTTCTGGTGGGTGATGATGATCAGCTGCGAGGAGTCGCGCAGCTGCTCCAGCAGCCCGATCAGGCGGCGCATGTTGGTGTCGTCGAGGGCGGCCTCGACCTCGTCCATGACGTAGAAGGGTGAGGGCCGGGCACGGAAGATCGCGACCAGCATGCCCACCGCGACCAGCGACTTCTCGCCACCCGACAGCAGCGACAGCCGCTTCACCTTCTTGCCCGGCGGGCGCGCTTCGACGTCGACGCCGGTGGCCAGCAGGTCGTCCGGCTCGGTGAGGACCATCCGGCCCTCGCCGCCGGGGAAAAGCACGCCGAACACCGTCTCGAACTCGCGCGCCACGTCGGCGTACGCGCCGGCGAAGACCTCGAGGATCTTCTCGTCGACCTGCTTGATGACGGCTTCGAGGTCCTTGCGGGTGTCCTTGAGGTCTTCCAGCTGCGTGGAGAGGAACTTGTACCGCTCCTCCAGCGCCGCGAACTCCTCCAGGGCAAGGGGGTTCACCTTGCCCAGCAACGACAAGTCCTTCTCGGCGCGCTTGGCGCGGCGGGCCTGCGTGTCGCGGTCGTACGGCATGGGCGGCGGCGCGGTGACGTCTTCGCCGCGCTCCTTGGCCGCCTCGTACTCGGCCATCTCGCCCGCGCTCGGCGGGACCGGGACGTCCGGGCCGTACTCCTGGACCAGGTCGGTGAGGCCGATGCCGAAGTCCTCGGCGATCTTCGCTTCCAGGGTCTCCAGCCGCAGCCGCTGCTCGGCGCGCAGGACCTCGTCACGGTGGACGGCGTCGGTCAGCTTCTCCAGCTCGCCGGTCAGCTCGCGGACCTTGGCGCGGACACCGGTCAGCGCCTGCTCGCGGCTCTGGCGGCGGGCCTGGACCTGGTCGCGTTCGGTGGCCGCGCGCTGGACGGAGTGCTCGATGCGGTCGAGGGCCAGCTCGCCGCCGTTGACGACGGCGTTGGCGATCTCGGCGCCCCGCTTGCGGGCCGTGGCGGCGCGCTCGGCGCGCTCGCGGGCCTGCTGCTCGGCGTGCGCGGCGCGGCGGAGGCCTTCGGCCTTGCCGGCGATGCTGCGCGCCCGCTCTTCGGCGGTGCGCTGCGCGAGCCGCGCTTCCATCTCCTCCTGCCGGACGACGGCCAGCTCCTCGACGGCGGCGTCGCGCTCGGCGGTGTCCGGGTCGTCCTCGACGGGCTGCTCGGCGACGGCGGCGAGGCGTTCCTCCAGCTCGGCGAGCTGGGCCAGCGCCTGCTCGCGGCTCTGCTCGACCTTCGCGCGCTGGCCGGCGAAGCGTTCCACCTCGGCCTGCGCCTGGCGGGCCGCCTGCTGCAGCCGGTTGAGGCGCTCCGAGGACCGGGCCTTGCGGACCTTGGCCTCACCGAGAGCGTCCTTGGCCTGCGACACCTCTTCGCGACGTGCCTGCTGCTCGGCACGGGCGCCTTCCAGCTCGGCCGCGTAGCGCTCCAGCGAGCGTTCGGCCGTGCGGAGCCGGTCCCCCGCCTCGTCGACGGCCGCTTGCACCTCGATGACGCTCTCGCGCTTGCCGGAGCCGCCGATCGCCCAGCGGGCGCCGAACACGTCGCCCTCGGCGGTGACCGCGCGGACGTCCGGGTGCACCGCGACCAGGTGGCGGGCCGCGTCGAGGTCGCGGACCAGGGCGAGCTTGTCGAGGGCCTGCTCGACGGCGGGCCGCAGCTGCGCGGGCGCCGTGACGACCTCGCGGGCCCAGCGCGCGCCTTCCGGCAGCGACGGCCACGAGTAGGTGTCCACAGTGGACTCAGGCCCGCCGAGCAGGATGCCCGCGCGGCCGGAATCCGTGTCCTTCAAGTACTTCAGGGCGCGCAGGGCGTCTTCGCCGCCGGTGACGGCGACCGCGTCGGCGACCGGGCCGAGGGCCGCGGCCAGCGCGACCTCGTACCCGGGCTCGACGGTGAGCAGCGCGGCGACCGAGCCGAGCAGGCCCGGCAGCTCGTGGGACGCGCCGAGCAGCGCGCCCGCGCCGTCCTTGCGCCGCAGGCCCATCGACAGCGCTTCGACACGCGCCTTCTCCGACGCGATCTCGCGCTCGGCCGTGCGTTCGGCCTTGACCAGCTCTTCGACGCGCGCCTTGGCCGCGTTGTTGGCCTCGACCGCGCGGTCGTGGCGGTCCATCAGCCCGGCGTCGTCGGACTCCTCGACGCCGCCCTCGGCCTTGGCCGTCTCCAGCTCTTCGACGGCGATCTCGGCGCGCTCGGCGGCTTCTTCGAGGGAGACGCTGAGGCGGTCGATCTCGTCGGAGGTGGCGCCGTTCTTGCTGCGCAGCGCCTCGACCTGGCCGGTCAGCTTGGCCATGCCCTCGCGGCGGTCGGCGATGGCGCGGACGGCGGCCCAGTGCGCGCGCTCGGCGGCCTGGACGCGCTGTTCGAGGTCCTCGCGCCGCAGCACGGTCTGGGCGAGCAGCTCCCGGGCCTCCATGACGGCCTCGTTGAGCTCTTCCTCCTGCTCGGCGACGCGCTCGGCCTCTTCGAGGAGTTCCTCGGGGTCGCGGCCGCCGGTCGACGTCGAGACGTCGGCCGAGAGGTGGCGCTGCCGCTCGATGGCGAGCCGGACGGTGCCGCGCAGGCGTTCGGCCAGCGCGGACAGCTTGTACCAGGTCTCCTGCGCGGTCTGCAGCATCGGAGCGTCCTCGGCGAGCGAGGCCTCCAGCTCGGCTTCCTCGGCGGAGACGAGCTCGAGGTGCTGCTCGACCTCGGCGCGGCGCTGGCGGGCGGTGCGCTCGTCGGCTTCGTCGCGCTCGATGGTGGTCCGCTGGGTGACCAGGTCGTCGGCGAGCAGGCGCAGGCGGGAGTCGCGCAGCTCGGACTGCACCGACTGGGCCTTGCGGGCGATCTCGGCCTGCTTGCCCAGGGGCTTGAGCTGGCGGCGCAGCTCGGTGGTGAGGTCGCCGAGGCGGTCGAGGTTGCCCTGCATGTTGGCCAGCTTGCGCAGGGTCTGTTCCTTGCGCTTGCGGTGCTTGAGGACGCCGGCGGCCTCTTCGATGAAGGCGCGGCGCTCCTCGGGCTTGGATTCGAGGATCGCCGAGAGCTGGCCCTGTCCGACGATGACGTGCATCTCGCGGCCGATGCCGGAGTCCGAGAGCAGCTCCTGGACGTCCATCAGGCGGCAGCGGTCGCCGTTGATCTCGTACTCGCTGGCGCCGTCGCGGAACATCCGGCGGGTGATCGACACCTCGGCGTACTCGATCGGGAGCGCGCCGTCGGCGTTGTCGATGGTGAGGGTGACCTCGGCGCGGCCGAGCGGGGCGCGGCCCGCCGTGCCGGCGAAGATGACGTCCTCCATCTTGCCGCCGCGCAGGTCCTTGGCGCCCTGGGTGCCCATGACCCAGCGCAGGGCGTCCAGCACGTTGGACTTGCCCGAGCCGTTCGGCCCGACCACGCAGGTGATACCCGGCTCGAAGCGCAGCGTGGTGGCCGAGGCGAAGGACTTGAAGCCCTTGAGCGTCAGGCTTTTCAGGTGCACTGGGTGCTGACCCCTCTGGCTGCCGGTACTGGCGATTCAATCGTCCCAGGCTACCCGGGGGCCCCGGTGGGCCGCCGGACGCGCCCCCTCATCGGCGCGGCCTACCGCTCGAGGAAGCCGGTGAGTCCCCCTTTCGGGTCGGACCAGCGCTCGACGACGGTCTCCACACTTCCGGGTGATTCTCCGGACCGCAGGGCGGCGAGCAACCGCTCACAGTGGTCTCGATCACCCTCCGCTATGACCTCGACACGCCCGTCGGGCATGTTGCGGGCACTGCCGACCAGCCCCAGTTCGAGCGCACGGCTGCGGGTCCACCAGCGAAAACCGACACCCTGGACGCGACCGCGCACCCACGCCGTCAACCGCGTGTTCGTTTGTTCCTCACTCACGCTTTCATCCTTTCCGGACACTCCGACTGCGCACAGTGATCGCGCAGGCCCACTACCTGGGCGAATGCGGCACCGACGGTGATAACCTCGCCGCCGAGGTCGTCCTCCCGGGTTCCCCCGCCCGGGGAGGCAGTAATCGATTCACCGGCCTCGACCGCGCCTCTCCCGAACCCCCGAGGAGCCTGCAATGCCCCGCCCCGACGGGTCCGCCTCGAACTCCCCCGTGACCAGGATCGACACCGCCCCGCCGAAGAGCAGCAAACCGAACCGCACCGGGTACGTCGTGCTCGGGGTGGCCGGTCTGGTGGTCGCGACCGCGTTCGCCGCGGTCGCCGAGCTCGCCGGCCCGGACCCGGCCGGCACCGCGGGCGGCACCGGTGGCACCGGCGGCCAGGGAACCTCGCAGGCCGGGTTGCAGACGGTGCCGAACACCCCGTCGTCCGCCGGCCCGTCGACCGTGGGCGGCGCGCCGACGTCGAGCGAGTCGGCGACGTCCTCGACCGCGCCGAGCACGGTGGTGTCGATCAGCCCGGACGGCAAGACCACGACCACGGTGGTCACCCACGCCGACCCGCCCCCACCCCCACGCGACGACACGGGCAACCCGCCCCCGGTGACGACTTCTTCACCGAAGCCGCCGCCGACGACCAAGACCACCACACCGACGACGCCGACCACGTCGGAGGACCCGACGCCCCCGACTTCGACGACCTCCGGCGGGGGCGGCACCAGCACCGCAGGTTCGCCGTCGCCGAGCACGCCCGACTCCCCGACCACGGGCGGAAGCACCGCGCACGCTCAGTAAACCGAGTCCCAAGCGCCCCAATGTGGCCTTCGGTGCGTCTGACGCACCGAAGGCCACATTGGGTGCGTCAGACGCAACCAAGGCCACATTGGGGCGCTTGAGCCGGGTCAGGCCAGGATCGCCGCGATGACCGCGTCGCGCAGGAACTTTCCGTAGCGCTCCGGGGGCCAGCCGCGCTCCAGGCACAGCAGCTCGTACTGCTCCGGCCCGTGGTAGGTCCACAGCACGTCCCGGACGTCGTCGGCGGCCAAGCCCGGCTTGACCTGCCCGGTCGCCAGCAAGTCGGCCGAAAAGTACGTCATCGCCGTCAGCATCTCCGCCCGCATCTGGGCCCACACCTCGGCGGCCGCCGGGTCGGCCGCGGCCGCGTCGCGGGCCAGCAGCTGGACCGGGAACACGACCGGCGCGATCGCCGTGAGGTGCTCGAAGTACATCGCGATCTTGCGGGCGGCGGCCGGCTCGGCCTGGATCGCCGCGATGAAGTCGCGGCCGGCGATCGGGACGTCCTCGTCGTCGCCCGCGACGGTGACGTCGAAGACCACCTTGAGCAGCGTCGCCTTGTTCGCGAAGGCCTTGTAGACCGTCTGCACCGCGACGCCCGCGGCCTTCGCCACCTCGGGCATCGCCGTGCCCGCGTACCCCTTCTCCCGGAAGAGCCCCAACGCCGCCACCAGGATCCGGCGGCGGTTCTCGCGCGCCTGCTCCTGGCGTCGCGACGTGTCGTAACGGCGCTTGACAGGCTCAGTCATTTAGGTAGAGACTCCTCTATCAAATAGACGTCCATCTATCATGACACCCTGAGGGGGCGCTGACCATGATGGGACAAGCCACCACCGACGCCGTGACCGCCGCGCGGGAGCTCGCACCCGAGCTGAGCGCGCGGGCCGTCGAAGCCGAACGGCTGCAGACGCTGCCGCGCGACCTCGTCGAGAAGGCGCGGGAAGCCGGGCTCTTCCGCCTGGCGACACCGCGCGCTCTCGGCGGGCGGGAGCTGCCGCCCGCCGAGCTCGTCGAAGTCGTCGAGGAGCTGTCTCGCGCCGACGGGTCCGCGGGCTGGACGATCACCATCGGCAACGGCTCGGCGTTCCTCGCCTGGCTCGACCCCGCGGTCGCCGCGGAGCTCGTCGCCGGCACGCCGGACCCGATCGGCGGCGGCGTCTTCGCGCCGATGGGCCGCCTCACCCCGGACGGCGCCGGCAAGTTCGCGTTCGCCGGCCGGTGGGGGTTCTGCAGCGGCAGCCCGCACACCGATCTGTTCTTCAACGGCGCCTTCGCCGGCGGCGACCCGCGGGACTGGCGGCTCGCCGCCGTGCCGGCCACCCAGGTCCGGGTGGTCGAGAACTGGGACGTCAGCGGCCTGCGCGGCACCGGCAGCCACGACGTCGAGATCGACGCCGTCGTGCGCGAGGAGCACACGATCTCGCCGTTCACGAACCCGGCGCGCCACGACGGGCCGCTGTGGCGGTTCCCGTTCTTCACGTTCATCGGCACGCTGATGGCGGGCGTCCCGCTCGGCATCGCCCGGCGCGCGCTGGACGAGTTCACCGGGTTCGCCCCGGCCAAGTTCCGCCCGCCGGGCCCGGGCCCGATCGCCGAGGACGGCGACGTCCAGGTGGCCTTGACCAGGGCCGAGGGCGAGCTGCGCTCGGCCCGCGCGTTCGTGTTCGACGCGCTGGGCACGCTGTGGGAGACGGCGTGCGCGGGCGACGTGCCGGACGCGGCCCAGCGGGGGCAGTTCCTGCTGTCGACGCAGCAGGCGATGCGGGCGGCGCTGAGCGCGGTGAACATCGCCTTCGGCTTCGCCGGAGCGGGCGCGCTGCACGCGGACCAGCCGGTGCAACGGTGTTTCCGCGACCTGCACGCGGCGTCCCAGCACATCTACTTCTCCGCGGCGGCGTCGAAGAGGTACGCCAAGCTGCGGTTCGGGATCGACCAGCCGACCTTCTGGTTCTAGCCGCGCTTCCAGCGCGCTCGGAGGCACCGCACCCAGTAGAACGCGGCCGCTGCCACCCCGAACACCGGCCACCCGAACCGAAGCGCTTCTCGCCACCCGGTCGCTTCCCAGCCGAGAGCGAGGACCAGGGTGGCGACCGTGAACACGCTCCACAGGACCGCCAAGCCCAAGGCCACCTTCGCCGGCATCTAGCGACGCCGGCGCAGGCGGTGGGCGAACAGCGCCCACAGGTAGACGGTCAGCAGGGCACCCGCACCTGCCGCCGCCACGCGCAGCCACGTCACCCCGCTCACGCCGCCGTCGAATGCCGTGAACAGCCAGCCGAACGCGCCGAACGTCGCGCCCACCGCCAGCGTCAGCACGATCACCGGCGGGATGCGCTCACCGCCCTGCAGCCACGTCTTCGTCCCGTCCATGCCGAGTGGAGTACCCAGCCGCTCAGACCTCGAAGCGGTAGCCCATGCCCGGTTCGGTGAGCAGGTGCCGGGGCCGCGACGGCTCCGGCTCCAGCTTGCGCCGCAGCTGGGCCAGGTACACCCGCAGGTAGTGGGACTCCGTCTCGTACGACGGTCCCCACACCTCGTGCAGGAGCTGCTTCTGCGCCACCAGCCGGCCGCGGTTGCGGACCAGCAGCTCCAGCACGCCCCACTCCGTCTTCGTCAGGTGGACCTCGACGCCGTCGTGGCGGCGGACCTTCTTCGCCGCCAGGTCCACCGTGAACGACGCCGTCTCCACCACCGCGTCCGCGCCGTCCGTGCCGGTCACCGCCGAACGGCGGACCGCCGCGCGCAGGCGGGCCAGCAGCTCGTCCATGCCGAACGGCTTCGTGACGTAGTCGTCCGCGCCCGCGTCGAGGGCCTGGACCTTGTCCGCCGAGTCGCCGCGGGCAGACAGCACGATGATCGGGACCGTCGTCCAGCCGCGCAGGCCCGCGATCACCTCCGTGCCGTCCAGGTCCGGCAGGCCGAGGTCCAGCACCACCACATCCGGCTTGGTCTCGGCCACCGCCTTCAGCGCGGCCGTGCCGTCGTGGGCGGTGATCACCTTGTAGCCGCGGGCGTTCAGGTTGATCCGCAGTGCCCGCACGATCTGCGGCTCGTCGTCCACCACCAGCACGGTGGCCCCCGGGTCGCTCATCGCACCCCCTCTTCTTCGAACTCGACGCTGAACGCGGGCAGCGAGACCACGATCGTGAGCCCGCCGCCCGGGGTGTCCTCCGCGCGGATCGTGCCGCCCATCGCCTCGGTGAACCCCTTCGCGACCGACAGCCCGAGCCCGACGCCCGGGGTCGTGTCGCGGTCGCCGCCCAGGCGCTGGAACGGCGCGAACGCCGAGTCCGCGGCCCCCTTGCGCAGGCCCTTGCCGTGGTCGACGATCCGCAGCTCCACCTGGCCGGAGTGCGCCGACGCCCGCGCGGACACCGGGCCCCCGCCGTGGCGCAGGGCGTTGTCCAGGACGTTCGCCACCACCCGCTCCAGCAGCCCCGGGTCGGCGAGCACCGCCGGGAGCTGGTCGTCCACGGCCACCAGCACGTCCTCCGAGCTGTCCACAGTGGACAGCGCGTGCGCGACGACCTCGTCGTAGCCGACCGGACGCAGGTGCGGCTGCACCGCGCCGGTGGCCAGCCGAGACGAATCGAGCAGGTTGTCGATCAGGCCGGCGAGCCGGTCGGCCGACAGCTCGATGGCCTCCATCAGCTCAGCGGTGTCCTCTTCGGACAGCCGGAGATCGGGCGCGCGCAGGCTGCCGATCGACGCCTTGATCGACGTCAGCGGCGTCCGGAGGTCATGGCCGACGGCCGAAAGCAGCGTCGTGCGCAGCTCGGTCGCCTCGGCCTTGCGCTCGGCGCGGGCCGCGGCGGCCGCCGTCCGCTGCTGGCGCAACGCGAGCAACGCCTGCCCGGCCACGGCTTCCAGCACTCGCCGGTCGGCCGCGGGCAGCGTCCGGCCGCGCAGGGTCAGGTGGACGTCCGCGGTGACGGCGATGTCGACGTCGGCCTCGTCCGGATCCGCGCACGGGTGCTCCCCCGCGCACGCCACCGCCTGCCACTCGCCTTCCTGCTTTTCCAGCAGCGTCACCGACGTCAGCGCAAAGTTCTCCCGCACCTTTTCCAGCAGCCGCTCGATCGGGTCGGTGTGGGTCAGCACGGTCCGGGCGTAGGAGGCGAGCAGCGCCGCCTCCGTCCGCGCCCGCGCGGCCTGCGTGGCCCGGCGAGCCGCCTGGTCGACGACCAGCGCGACGAGCACGGCGACCACGACCATCGCGATCAGCGTCACCAGGTTCTGCGGCGTGTGCACGGTCAGCGTGTACAGCGGCGGCGTGAAGAAGAAGTTGAGCAGCCCGGCGCCGAGCACGGCCGCGACCAGCGCCGGGCCGAGGCCGCCGACCAGCGCGACGACGACCGTGGCCAGCACGTAGGAGATGACGTCGGTGGCGAAGTCGAGCCCCGCCGGGATGAAGAAGCCGACCACGGTGACCAGCACCGGCAGCACGACGCTGAGCACCCAGCCCGAGACCAGCCGCGAGAACCCCAGCGGGCTGGCGCCGAGCCGCGCCCGCAGCCGCCCGCCCGCCTCGGCGTGGGTGACCATGTGGACGTCGATCGCCCCGGACTGCCGCACGACCCCGGCGCCGATGCCCTCGTCGAACAGCCGCGCCACGCGCGAGCGCCGCGACGTGCCGATGACGAGCTGGGTCGCGTTGACACCACGCGCGAAGTCCAGCAGCGCGGTCGGGACGTCGTCGCCGACGACGGTGTGGAAGGTCGCGCCGACCTCTTCGGCCAGGGTGCGGCAGCGGGCCATCGCGGTCGGGCCGATGCCGGACAGGCCGTCGCCGCGCAGGATGTGCAGCACCTGCAGCTCGGCGCCGGCCCGGGTGGCGATCCGGCTGGCGCGGCGGATGAGCGTCTCGCTCTCCGGCCCGCCGGTGATCGAGACGACGACGCGTTCGCGCGCCTCCCACGTGTCGGTGATCCGCTGCTCGGCGCGGTAGCGCTGGAGGGCGACGTCGACCTGGTCGGCCACCCAGAGCAAGGCCAGCTCGCGCAACGCCGTCAGGTTGCCGGGGCGGAAGTAGTTGCCGAGGGCGGCGTCGATCCGCTCGGCCGGGTAGACGTTGCCGTGCGCGAGCCGGCGTCGCAGCGCCTCGGGGGTGATGTCGACCAGCTCGAGCTGTTCGGCGCGGCGGACGACCTCGTCGGGCACGGTCTCCTGCTGCGTGACGCCGGTGATCCGCTCGACGACGTCGTTGAGGCTCTGCAGGTGCTGCACGTTGACCGTGGAGAGGACGTCGATGCCTGCTTCGAGGAGCTCCTCGACGTCCTGCCAGCGCTTGAGGTGGCGCGAGCCGGGGACGTTCGTGTGGGCGAGTTCGTCGACGACGGCGACCTCGGGCGCGCGGGCCAGGATCGCGTCGACGTCCATCTCGTCGAACTCGCGGCCGCGGTGGCCGGCGTGGCGTCGCGGGACGAGCTCCAGGCCGTCGAGCAGCACCGCGGTCTTCTCGCGGCCGTGCGTCTCGACCAAGCCGACGACGACGTCGGTGCCGCGGTCCAGCCGCCGGCGTGCTTCGCCGAGCATGGCGAACGTCTTGCCGACGCCCGGCGCCGCGCCGAGGTAGATCCTCAGCTCCCCTCGGCGCGGCTTCTTTTCCGTGGTCACGGTGTCAGTGTGCCCCTCCGGCCGCGGCTTGCACGGCCAAGTTGAGCGGGAGCACATTCACCCCGGGGACGCCGATCCCGGCACCGGAGGTGTTCGCTTCGATCAGCTGCTTCACCCGGTCGAGCGGCAGGCCGGCGTTCCGCGCGACCCGCTGTGCCTGAAGGTCGGCGTAGGCGACGCTGATCGCCGGGTCGAGGCCGGAACCCGACGCCGTCACGGCGTCCGGCGGCACCTGACCGGGTGACACGCCTTCGCGCTGGGCGATGGCGGCGCGCCGCTCCTGGATGGACTTCACGAGGTCCTCGTTGTACGGCCCCTTGTTCGACGCGCCGGAGGGCATCTCGGGGGTGACCGCCGAGGGCCGGGTGTGGAACCACGGGTCGTGCGCGGGGTCGGCGGGCACCGGGTCGACGCCGATGAGCGACGACCCGACGGCCTGGCCGTTCCGCGTGACGACCGACCCCTCGGCGTTGGACTCCAGGCCGGGGATGCGGGCGAACGCCCACACGGCCAGGGGGTAGAGGATCCCGAGCAGGACGGTCAGCACGACGAGGACGCGCAGCCCCGCCCAGGTCTGCTTGACGAGTGTGTTCACGGAAGTCACCCGATTCCAGGGATGAGACGGACGAGGAGGTCGATCAGCCAGATCCCGAGGAAGGGGCTGATGATCCCGCCGAGGCCGTAGACGAGCAGGTTGCGGCGCAGCAGGGCCGAGGCCGACGACGGCTTGTACCGCACGCCGCGCAGGGCCAGGGGGATGAGCACGACGATGATCAGCGCGTTGAAGATGACCGCCGACAGGATCGCCGACTTCGGCGTGGCCAGGTGCATGATGTTCAGCCCGCCGAGCTGGGCGTAGATCCCGGTGAACATCGCGGGCAGGATCGCGAAGTACTTGGCCAGGTCGTTGGCGACGCTGAACGTGGTCAGCGCGCCGCGCGTGATCAGCAGCTGCTTGCCGATCTCGACGATCTCGATCAGCTTCGTGGGGTCGCTGTCGAGGTCGACCATGTTCCCGGCTTCCTTGGCCGCCGAGGTGCCGGTGTTCATGGCGACGCCGACGTCGGCCTGCGCGAGCGCGGGGGCGTCGTTGGTGCCGTCGCCGGTCATCGCGACCAGCCGGCCGCCTTCCTGCTCCTGCTTGATGAGCGCCATCTTGTCTTCGGGCTTGGCTTCGGCGAGGAAGTCGTCGACGCCGGCGTCCGCGGCGATGGCCTTGGCGGTGAGCGGGTTGTCGCCGGTGATCATCACCGTCTTGATGCCCATCGCGCGTAGCTCTTCGAAGCGTTCCTTCATGCCCGGCTTGACGACGTCGGACAGCCGGATCACGCCGCGCACCACCGTGTCCTCGGCGACGACGAGCGGTGTGCCACCGTCGGCGCTGATCTCGTCGACCACGCGCTCGGTCTCGTCGGGGAACTCACCGCCGTTGTCGCGCACCCACGCGCGGACGGCACTCGCCGCCCCCTTGCGGATCCGCCGGTCGCCGACGTCGAGCCCGCTCATCCGGGTCTGCGCGGTGAAGGGGACGAATTCCCCGTGCTCGTCCTGGGCCGCGTGGTCCGCCGTCAGCTCGACGACGCTGCGGCCCTCGGGGGTTTCGTCGGCGAGGCTGGCCAGCCGGGCGGCGCGCGCGAGTTCGTCCGGTGTGGACGATCCGACCGGGATCAGCTCGGTGGCGCGGCGGTTGCCGAAGGTGATCGTGCCGGTCTTGTCGAGCAGCAACGTCGAGACGTCACCCGCGGCCTCGACCGCGCGACCTGACGTCGCGAGGACGTTGCGCTGCACCAGGCGGTCCATCCCGGCGATGCCGATGGCGCTCAGCAGCGCGCCGATCGTCGTCGGGATCAGGCAGACCAGCAGCGCGGTCAGCACGATCACGGACTGTTCGCTGCCGGAGTAGCGGGCCATCGGCTGCAGCGCGACGACGGCGAGCAGGAAGATGATCGTGAGCGTGGAGAGCAGGATGGTCAGCGCGATCTCGTTCGGCGTCTTCTGCCGGGAAGCGCCTTCCACCAAGGCGATCATGCGGTCCACGAAGGACTCACCCGGCTTGGTCGTGATCTTCACGACGATCCGGTCGCTCAGCACGGTCGTGCCGCCGGTGACCGCGCAGCGGTCGCCGCCGGACTCGCGGATGACCGGGGCGGACTCGCCGGTGATGGCCGACTCGTCGACAGTCGCGATGCCCTCGACGACGTCGCCGTCGCCCGGGATCACCTGGCCCGCCTCGACGACGACCAGGTCGCCGATCTTCAGCTCGACGCCGGGCACCTGTTCTTCGGAGCCGGTTCCGGTGAGCCGGCGGGCGACGGTCTCCTTCTTCGACTTCCGCAGCGATTCCGCCTGCGCCTTGCCGCGCCCTTCAGCGACGGCTTCGGCGAGGTTCGCGAAGAGGACCGTGAACCACAGCCAGACCGTGATCAGGATGGTGAACACGCTCGGGTCGGTGACCGCGAAAACGGTGGTGAGTGCGGAACCCACCCACACCACGAACATCACGGGGTTGCCGAGCTGGTGCTTCGGGTTGAGCTTCCGGACCGCGTCGGGCAGCGACGTCCAGAGCTGGCGGGGGCTGAACACCCCGGCGCCGACGGTCATGCGAGTGCCTCCGCGATGGGCCCGAGCGCGAGCGCCGGGATGAAGGTGAGGGCCGCGACGAGCACCACCGTGCCGGTGAGCATGGTGGCGAACAGCGGCCCGGTGGTGGGCAGCGTGCCGGCGGTTTCCGGCACCCTGCGTTGCGCGGCCAGGGATCCGGCCAGGCAGAGCACGGCGACGATCGGGATGAACCGGCCGAACGCCATGGCGACGCCGAACGAGGACTGGAACCAGTCGTTCGTCGCGGTCAGGCCGCCGAACGCGCTGCCGTTGTTGTTGCCGGTGGACGCATAGCCGTAGAGGATCTCGGACAGGCCGTGCGCGCCGCCGTTGCCGAGCGCGCCCGCCGTGTCCGGCAGCAGCAGGGCGATCCCGGAACCGAGGAGCACCACGGTCGGCATCGCGAGCATGGCGATGGCTGCGCAGGTGACCTCGCGCTTGCCGAGCTTCTTGCCCAGGTACTCCGGGGTGCGCCCGACCATCAGGCCGGCCAGGAACATCGCGATGATCGCCATGACGAGGATGCCGTAGAGGCCGGTGCCGACGCCGCCGGGCGAGATCTCGCCGTAGAGCATGTTCAGCAGCGGTCCCCCACCGCCGAGCCCCGAGAGACTGTCGTGGGCGCCGTTGACCGCGCCCGTGGACGTGCCGGTGGTGGTGTCGGCGAAGATCGACGTCAGCCCGATGCCGAACCGCTGTTCCTTGCCCTCCATGCTCGCGCCCGCGGCCAGCGCCGCCGGGTTGTTCGCGGTGGCTTCGGACAACCAGATGATCGCCAGCGAGGCCGCCCACAGCAGGCTCATCACGCCGAGCAGGACGTACCCCTGCTTCGGCTTGCCGACGAGCTTGCCGAACGCGCGCGTCAGGCTGACCGGGATCACCAGGATCAGGAACAGCTCGACCAGGTTGCTCCACGCGCTGGGGTTCTCGAACGGGTGCGCGGAGTTGGCGTTGAGGATGCCGCCGCCGTTGGTCCCCAGTTCCTTGATCGCCTCCTGGCTCGCCGCGGGGGCGAGGGCGAGGGTGCTGTGGCTGCCGTCCGGGTTCGTCACGGCGACGCCGGCCTTGAGGCTCTGCACGACGCCGAGCGCGACGAGCACGAGCGCGAAGACGAACGCCATCGGCAGCAGCACGCGGACCGTGCCGCGCGTCAGGTCCACCCAGAAGTTGCCGAGCCGGTCGGTCTTCGCGCGGACGAACCCGCGCGTCACCGCGATCGCCACGGCCAGGCCGACGCCGGCGGACAGGAAGTTCTGCACGGTCAGCCCGGCCATCTGCACGAAGTGGCCCATCGTCGTCTCGGGGACGTAGGACTGCCAGTTCGTGTTGGTGACGAACGAGATCGCCGTGTTGAAGGCGACGCCGGGGCTCACGGCGCCGCGGCCGAGGTTCCACGGCAGCAGCGGCTGCAGGCGCTGCAGCAGGTAGAGCAGGACGACCGAGACGAACGAGAAGCCGAGGACGCCGGCGGCGTAGGTCGGCCACCGCTGCTCGGAGTCCGGGTCGACGCGGAAGAGCTTGTACAGGCCCTTTTCGAGCTTCGTGTGCTTCTCGGTGGAGAAGACGCGCGCCAAGTAGTCGCCGAGCGGTTTGTAGACCGCGGCGAGGGCGGCGAGGAGGAGGCCGAGCTGGATGAGCCCGGCCGTCGTGTCCGACATCAGAATTTCTCCGGCTTGATCAGCGCGACGAAGAGGTAGACGAGCAGGCCCAGCGCCAGCAGCCCGCCGACGACGTTGGCCACGGCTCCGGCGCCGCTCACAGCTTCTCCAGCCCGCGCAGCGCCAGTGCGAGCACCACGAAAACGCCGATCAGGAGAACGGCGTAGAGCAAGTCGGCCACAGGCACCTCTCAAGACGGGTCACCGGGTTCGGTGACCGGACACGCTCACTGTGCGGCGGCGGGACCCCGCCGCGACCTGCGGCTGATGGCGCCTTGATGCGTTCCTGACACGCATTTACGCCGTCTTTATGGCGGGTGGCGGCGGTCACGCAAACGTTTGCCGATTAATCACTGTATGCAGTTGGTTAGTGACTCGCGACACAACGGGTGACCGAACAGGTGCGGAACGTGCAATTCGGGCAGACAAGATCTACAGCCCGTGTTACACCTGTGTTACCGATAGTTGTATCGGCTAAGCAAATCTTGGGAGAGGGGATCACCTATGTGCGGTATCGCCGGCTGGGTTTCCTACGACGCCGACCTCACCCGCCGCCCGGACGTGGTGGACGCGATGACCGCGACCATGTCCTGCCGCGGCCCGGACGACGAGGGCACCTGGGTGCGTCAGCACGTCGCGCTCGGCCACCGGCGGCTGGCCATCATCGACCTGCCCGGCGGCCGGCAGCCGATGTCGGTGCACACGCCGAACGGCGACGTCGCGATGGTCTACAGCGGTGAGGCCTACAACTTCACCGAGCTGAAGGAAGAGCTGACCAAGCTCGGCCACAAGTGGGAGACCGACAGCGACACCGAGGTCGTGCTGCACGGCTACCTGCAGTGGGGCGACGAGGTCGTCGACCACCTCAACGGCATGTACGCCTTCGCGATCTGGGACGAGCGCGACGACCGGCTCGTCATGATCCGCGACCGGATGGGCATCAAGCCGTTCTACTACTACCCGACCCGCGACGGCGTCCTGTTCGGCTCCGAGCCGAAGGCCATCCTGGCGAACCCCCTCGCCAAGAAGGTCGTCGACCTCGACGGCTTCCGCGAGCTGGCCGGCTTCACCAAGCGGCCGGGCTGGTCGCTGTGGAAGGACATGGAAGAGGTCCAGCCGGGCACGATCGTCTCGGTGACCCGCGACGGCATCAAGACCCGCACGTACTGGAAGCTGGACGCGAAGAAGCACACCGACGACCAGGAGACGACGGTCGCCCGCGTGCGCGAGCTGATGACCGACATCGTCAACCGCCAGCTCGTCGCCGACGTCCCGCGCTGCGTGCTGCTCTCCGGCGGGCTCGACTCGAGCGCCGTCACCGGGCTCGCGGCCGCGCGGCTGGCCGAGCAGGGCGAGCAGCTGCGGACGTTCTCGGTCGACTTCTTCGGCCAGGAGGAGAACTTCAAGCCGGACGAGATGCGCGACACGGCGGACTCGCCGTTCGTGCGGGACGTCGCCCAGCTGGTGAACTCGGCGCACGAGGACGTCATGCTCAACCCGGGCGACCTGACCGACCCCGAGGTCCGGCGCGCGGTGCTGCGGGCCCGCGACATCCCGGCCGGCCTCGGCGACATGGACACGTCGCTGTACCTGCTGTTCAAGGCGATCCGCGGCCAGTCGACGGTGGCCCTGTCAGGCGAGTCGGCCGACGAGGTGTTCGGCGGCTACCGCTGGTTCCACGACGAGAAGGCCGTCAACGCGGACACGTTCCCGTGGCTGGCGTTCCGCACGTCGATGATGGACGAGCGGTCGTCGCTCTACACGCCGGAGCTGGTCAAGAAGCTCGACGTCGAGTCCTACGTCGCCGATCAGTACTCGTCGGCCGTTTCCGCGGTCGAGCACCTCGACGGCGAGTCCGCTCTCGAGGCGCGCATGCGGACGATCTGCAACCTCCACCTGACCCGGTTCGTGCGGATGCTGCTCGACCGCAAGGACCGCGCGTCGATGGCGGTGGGCCTGGAGGTCCGCGTCCCGTTCTGCGACCACCGGCTGGTCGAGTACGTGTACAACACGCCGTGGTCGCTGAAGACGTTCGACGGCCGCGAGAAGAGCCTCCTGCGGCACGCCACCAAGCACGTGCTGCCGGAGTCGGTGGCCCAGCGGGTGAAGAGCCCGTACCCGTCGACGCAGGACCCGGGCTACGCGGCGGCGCTGCAGCAGCAGGTCAAGGAGGTCCTGGCCGACCCGGGCCACCCGGTGTTCGGCCTGGTGGACCGCGCGTGGGCGCACCGAGCGTCCGAAGTGGACTCGGCGACCATGGACCCGGCCATGCGCATCGGCCTGGACCGGGTGCTCGACTTCTACCACTGGATCGAGATGTACTCCCCCACGCTCGAACTGTCTTGACTTCGAGTGCCCTTGAGGTGTGAGCCTGGGCGGCATGAAGGTGCTGCTGTTCGGCCGCAACCCGGCCACGGTCTCGAGGGTGACGGCGGCGCTGTCCGCGGCGGGTCTCGCCGCGGACGGCGTCGCTTCGGAGGAAGCGGTGCTGTCCCGGCTCGGGGTGGTGGACGCGCTGGTGCTGGGCGCGGGGGTGGTGGGAGCGTCGCGCGAGCGCGTGACGGCCGCGGCTGTCCGGCACGGGGTCGTGTGGGTGCAGGGGCCGCACATCCTGCCTTCGCGGGACGCGCTGGAGTACGTGCGGACGGAGATCCTGCCGCTACTGGCCGAGCGCCGCGCGCACGAACTCCGCCACCCGCGGTGAGCGGGACGTCTCCGGCCACGCGACCTGCAGCCGGGCGTCGCCGAGGCCCTCGATCCGGCGGTATGCGATGCCGTCACGCGGGTACCTCCGGGCGACCGACTCCGGCAGGAACGTCACCGCCTGGCCGAGTTCCACCAGCCGCAGTGCCTCCGCCAGGTCTTTCGCCGGCGGCCCGAGCTTCGCCGACGGCGCATCGGCGCTGTCCCTCGCGCGGTAGTGGGCGTCGAGGCGTTCGTCGACACCGGGCCAGGTGACCGCGGGGAGAGCGAGGGCCTCGGCCAGCGTCGTCACTGCCCAATCCCTCGGCTGGGCGACCACCCGCGGCTCGGCTCGGACCTGCTCGACGTCCAGCCCGGTGCGGTCGAAGGGCGCGGTCACCAACGCGACATCACCCCGGCCGTCGCGGAGCATGTTCGCGGCTTCGTCGCCCCTGGTCGCGAAACACAGCTCCGCCGGCTCTTCGAGAGACGCCAGGATGCCCGGTAGGAGGCCACCGTCACCGTCCGGTTTGGACACCACGACCAGCGACCCCGCCCGCCGGACCCGCCGCCGCGCGGCCCGGGTGGCGTCGACGGCGGTGCGGGCGTCCGGCAGCATCGCCTCGCCTTCGGGAGTGAGGGCGACGCGGCGGGTGGTGCGGTCGAAGAGCGTCACGCCGAGGGCGCGTTCGAGCCCGCCGACCGCGCGCGACAGCGTCGGCTGGGTGACCCCCAGCCGCTCGGCGGCCCGGCCGAAGTGCAGCTCCTCGGCGACCGCGACGAAAGCCTCGAACCCATTCATACGGGTTCAGCATAAGTGGCGTATTTCCGTCCGGGCCGGGCCGCTGGTTGCCTGGTCGGCATGACCAACATCGACGTCGTCCGCCGCTACCTGGACGCCTTCAACCGCGGTGACCTCGCCGCGTTCGACGAGCTGATCGACCCCGGGTACGTCAACCACAGCCCGAGCCTGCCGGACCTGCCGCCCGGGCCGGCGGGATTGAAGCCGATCGTCGTGGACCTGCGGCGGCAGGCGCCGGGTCTGCGGTTCGAGGAGGTCCATTTGCTGGCGGACGGCGATTTCGTGGCCGCGCACCTGCTGGTCCACGGCTTCGGTCCGGAACCGGCCCGGCAGATGCAGATCGAGCGCCTCCGGGACGGCCGGATCGTCGAGCACTGGCGCGTCACGGCCTGAGCCGCAGCACCGCGGCGACCTCGTCGCCCTCGGTGGTGAGCACCGCGCCGAGGCCGGCCAGCAACGATCGGGCGCCGTGGTTGTCCGGGGTCGTCGAAGCGATGAACCTCGCCGCATCGGACGTGCGGGCTTCGGCCAGCAGCAACCTCGTCACCTCGCGCCCGACGCCCCGGCCGCGGGCGGCACGGCTCAGCCAGAGGCCCGCCTCCACCGCGTCGCCGTGGCGCTCCAGCCGGGCCGCGCCCACGGCCGCGCTGTCCACGTCGACCACCCACGTGCGTTCGACCGCGGTCGACGGATCCAGGGACCGGCCGCGGTGGAACGCCAGGAACGCCGCCCGCCGGGCCGCCGTCCACCCCGGCGGCCCGGTCACCGGCGGCATCACTTCGAGGGGGTCCGCGCCGGCCACGGCCGCGTCGAGCAGCCGGGCCAGCGCGGGCTCGTCGAGCGGAACCAGCGTGATCAGCGCCGGACCTCCGCAAGGCGAACCGGGCGCCGTTCCCGGCGCGACACCTCGCACGCCTCGGCGATGTAGAACGCCTCCAACGCGTCCGCCGCCCCGCACGGCGATGGCGCCCGGCGCGCGACCACGTCCAGGAACGCCTTCAGCTCCGTCGTGTACGCCGGGCGGAACCTCTCCATGAACCCCGGGTACGCCGGCCCCGGCAGCGGGGCCACTCCCGGCTCCACCGAGCGCAACGGCGCCCGGTCGTCCAAGCCGACCACCACGCCCGAAACCGACCCGAGCACGTCCAAGCGCACGTCGTAGCCCGCGCCGTTGTAGCGGGTCAACGACACCGTCGCCAACGTTCCGTCGTCCAAGGTCAGCGTGGCCGCCGCCGTGTCGACGTCGCCCGCTTCCGCGAAGAACGCCTCGCCGCGGTTCGCGCCGATCGCGTACACCTCCTCGACCTCGCGGCCGCTCACCCAGCGGACGATGTCGAAGTCGTGGACGCCGCAGTCGCGGAACAGCCCACCCGAGTGGGCGACGTACTCCGCCGGCGGGGGTGCCGGGTCGAACGTCGTCGCGCGCAGAGTGTGCAGCCAGCCCAGCTCGCCCGACCCGACCGCCGCGCGGGCCGCCGCGTAGCCCGCGTCGAACCGGCGCTGGAAGCCGATCTGGACCGGGACGTCCGACGCGCTGATGCGGTCGATCACCGCCAGGGTGCCCGGGATGTCCGCGGCCACCGGCTTTTCGCAGAACACCGGGAGGCCCGCGTCGACGGCCGCGATGAGCAGGCCGGGGTGCGCGTCCGTCGCCGCCGTGACGACCAGGCCGTCCAGCCCCGCGGTGAACAGCTCGTCGAGGGAGCTCGTCTCCACCCCCAGCTTCGCGGCGGCCGCGGCGGCCCGTGCCGGGTCGACGTCGGCCACCACGACCGACTCGACCTCCTCGAAGCCCTTCAGCGTTTCCGCGTGCGCGGTGCCGATCCGGCCGGTGCCCGCCAGTCCCAACCTCATCGTGAAGCTCCTCCTGATTCGGAAATCTCCGCGGTGGTCGCCCGGACCACCAAGGACGGGTGCAGCAGGTGCCGGACCGGCTCCGTGCGCTCCCCGCGGATGCGTTCGGCCAGCGCTTCGAAGGCCAGGCGGCCCATCTCGGTGCGCGGCTGGTCCACTGTGGTCAGTGAAAGGTGCCGCAGCGCGGCCAACGACGTGTTGTCGTAGCCCACCACCGACACGTCCTCCGGCACCCGAAGCCCGGCCTCCTCCAACGCCGAAATGGCCCCCACCGCGTTGAAGTCGTTGCCCGCCACCAACCCCGTCGGCAGCTCCGCCCGCGAGTACGTCGCCAGCAGCTCCCGCACGGACTTCTCGCCCGCCGTGTCGGTGTGCTCGCTGCGCACGACGACCGGGTCCAGGCCGTGGCGCCGCATCGCCTCCTGGAACCCGCGGCGGCGCTGGGCCGCGCCCGCCGCTCCGCCGCCGTCGAGGTGTGCGATGCGCCGGTGCCCGAGCCCGACCAGGTGGTCGACGGCCAGCGCGGAGCCCGCCTCGCCGTCGTCGTTCACCGTGTCCACTGTGGACGAGCGGCTCGTCCGCGAGACCAGCACGACCGGGCACTGCTTGGCCGCGAGCTGGATCGACGCCGCCGGCACGACCGGCGACAGCAGGATGATCCCCGCCGGGCGGAAGGAAAGCAGGTTGTGCAGGGCGTTCCACTCGCGCGCGGGGCTGCGGCCGCCGGTGTTGAGGATGAGGTCGAAGCCCGCGGCCTGCGCGGCGGCGTCCAGCCCCTCGACGACGTCGGCGAAGAACGCGTTGCGCAGGTCGTTCACCATCACGCCGAGCACCGTGGACGTCCGGCTGGCCAGCGACCGCGCCATCACGTGCGGCTGGTAGCCGAGCTCCTCGGCCGCGCGCAGGACCGCCGCGCGCCGCGCGTCGGAAACCTTCGGTGAATTCCTCATCACCAGGGAGACCAGCGCGCGGGAAACTCCCGCCCGCGCGGCGACGTCCTCCATCGTCGGACGCATGCGGCACCTCCCCTGATCACCGGAAACTCGGCCTTGACTTGCTGTGACGGACGCTACAAGATTAGAGCGCTCTAATCAATAGAGCGCTCCAACGGACCAACGGAGGCCCCTTGTGACAGCGACGATCCGCGTGGCCGCCGCCCCGATCTCCTGGGGCGTCTGCGAAGTCCCGGGCTGGGGCCGGGTGCTGGACGCGGCAACCGTCCTCGGCGAGATGGCGGCCCTCGGCGTCCAGGCGACGGAGCTGGGCCCGCCCGGGTACCTCCCGCGCGACCCGGCCGCGCTGCGGGAGCTGCTCGGGCAGTACGGTCTGACGCTCGTCGGCGGCTTCCTCGCCGTCGTCCTCCACGAAAACCAGGACAACGCGCTCAAGGAAGCCGAAGAGTCGGCCGCGCTGTTCGCCGCGTGCGGGGGTGACGTCCTCGTGCTCGCCGCCGCGACCGGCCTCGACGGCTACGACGACCGCCCGAAGCTCACCGACGCCGAATGGGCGACGCTCGTCGACACGGCCGGCAAGATCCGCGGCATCGCCGCCGCCCACGGCCTGCGCACCGTGCTGCACCCGCACGTCGGGACGCACGTGGAGCAGCGGGCCGAGGTCGAGCGGTTCCTCGCCGACTCCGATCTCGGCTTGTGCCTCGACACCGGGCACCTGATGATCGGCGGGACGGATCCGGTCGAGCTGGCGCAGCGGTATCCCGAACGGGTGGGGCACGTGCATCTGAAGGACGTCCGAGAAGACCTGGCGGCCGAGGTCCGCGCGGGCCGGCTCGGCTACACCGACGCGGTCGGGCGGGGCATCTACACCCCGCTCGGCGAGGGCGACGTGGACGTGGCGGCGATGGTGCGCTCCGTCCAGGCGGCGGGTTACGACGGCTGGTATGTCCTCGAACAGGACACCGCACTCGGCGCGGAGAGCCCCGACGACCTGCCCCGGCGGGACACCGAGCGCAGCCTGGCCCACCTCGCGAAGATCATCGACTCCCACTGATCCCTGGTCCCGAAGGAGTGACTGTGTTCTCAATCAAGAAGCTGGCCGGTGTGGCGGCGATCGCCGCCGCCGGGCTGGTCCTGTCCGCCTGCAGCGGCCCGAGCGCCGACAACTCGTCGAGCGGCAGCCCGAGCTCCCAGGCCGCCGCGCCGAGCACCGGCGGGCCGCTGAAGGTCGCCGTCGTCACGCACGGCAGCGCCGGCGACGCCTTCTGGAACGTCGTCAAGAACGGCGCCGAGCAGGCGGGCAAGGACCTGAACGTCGGCGTCGACTACTACTCCGACGGTGACCCGGGCAACCAGGCCAAGCTGATCGACAACGCGGTCGCGCAGAAGGTCGGCGGCCTGGTCGTCTCGATGGCGAACCCGCAGGCCCTGCAGACGTCGATCCAGAACGCGGTCAAGGCCGGCATCCCGGTCGTCACCATCAACTCCGGCGAGGACTCCAGCGCGCAGTTCGGCGCGATCGCGCACGTCGGGCAGAGCGAGGGCCTCGCGGGCCAGGGCGCGGGCCAGCGGCTGAAGGCGGCCGGCAAGACGAAGCTGCTGTGCGTCATCCACGAGGCCGGCAACATCGGCCAGAACCAGCGGTGCGACGGCGCGAAGCAGAGCTTCGGCAACGTCACCACGCTGCAGGTCGACATCTCCAACCCGACCGACGCCCAGGCCCGGATCCGCGGCGCGCTGCAGTCCGACCCGTCGATCGACGCCGTGCTGGCACTGAACTCGCAGGTCGCGGCCCGCGCGGTCGACGCCGCCAAGGAGGCGAGCTCGAAGGCGCAGGTGGCGACGTTCGACCTCAACGCCGACGTCGTCGCGGCCATCAAGGCGGGCACGATCCTCTTCGCCGTCGACCAGCAGCAGTACGAGCAGGGCTACCTGCCGATCGTGTTCCTCAAGCTGTACAAGGAAAACGGCAACACCATCGGCGGCGGCCACCCCGTCCAGACCGGCCCCGGGTTCGTCGACAAGACCAACATCGACACCATCGCCCCGTACGCGCAGCGCGGTACTCGCTGATGACCGCAGCCATCCAGGCACAGCCCGACGAGCGCGTCGCCAAGAAGAGCCTGACCGACCGCCTGGTCGTCCGGCCCGAGATCGGCGCGCTGCTGGGCGCCGTCCTCGTGTTCGTGTTCTTCTCCGTCGTCACCGGCCAGTTCCTCAGCCCGCTGGGCGTGGCGACCTGGCTCGACGACTCCTCGACCCTGGGCATCATGGCCGTCGTGGTCGCGCTGCTCATGGTCGGCGGCGAGTTCGACCTCTCGGCCGGCGTCATGACGGCGTCGACGTCGCTGGTCACCGCGATCCTGGCGACGCAGGCAGGGTGGAACGTCTGGCTCGCGCTACTGGTTTCGCTGGCCTTCGCCCTCGGCGTCGGCGCGTTCAACGGCTGGCTGGTCATGAAGACCGGCCTGCCCAGCTTCATCGTCACGCTGGGGTCGTTCCTCGCCCTGCAGGGGCTCAACCTCGGCGTGACGCGCTGGGTGACCAACACCGTCCAGGTCTCGGGCATGCGCTCGACCAGCGGCTACGAGTCGGCGGGCGGGCTGTTCGCGTCCACCTTCGACATCGGTGGCACGGAGTTCCAGTCGTCGATCGTGTGGTGGATCGTCGTCACGGCGATCGCGGCGGTGCTGCTGGTGCGGACCCGGTTCGGCAACTGGATCTTCGCGGTCGGCGGGTCGCAGGTGTCGGCCCGCTCGGTCGGCGTGCCGGTGGTGCGCACGAAGATCCTGCTGTTCATGGGCACCGCGTTCGGCGCGTGGCTGGTCGGCTCGATCAACATCCTGCGGTTCGCGAGCGTGCAGGCCAACCAGGGCATCGGGCTGGAGTTCCAGTACATCATCGCGGCCGTGATCGGCGGCTGCCTGCTCACCGGCGGCTTCGGGTCGGCGGTGGGCGCGGCGATCGGCGCGCTGATCTTCGGCATGGCGCGCCAGGGCATCGTGTTCGCGCAGTGGAACAGCGACTGGTTCATGCTGTTCCTCGGCATCATGCTGCTGGCCGCGGTCCTGGTGAACAACGCCTTCCGGCGCCGCGCGGAAAGGGTACGCCGATGAGCTTGCTGGAAGTCAAGGACATCGGGAAGACCTACGGCAGCGTGATCGCGCTGCGCGATGTGTCCACTGTGGTCAACGCGGGCGAGGTGACCTGCGTGCTCGGCGACAACGGCGCCGGGAAGTCCACGCTGATCAAGATCCTGGCCGGCGTGCACCAGCACGACCGCGGCGAGTTCCTCGTCGAGGGCGAGCCGGTCCGGTTCGCCTCCCCGCGCGAAGCCCTCGATCGCGGTATCGCGACCGTCTACCAGGACCTCGCGGTGGTGCCGTTGATGAGCGTCTGGCGGAACTTCTTCCTCGGTTCCGAGCCGACGACCGGGTTCGGCCCGTTCAAGTTCCTGGACCGGCGAAAAGGCCGCGAGACGACCAAGAAGGCGTTGTCCGACATGGGCATCGACCTGCGGGACGTCGAGCAGCCGGTCGGCACGCTCTCCGGCGGCGAACGCCAGTGCGTCGCGATCGCGCGGGCGGTGTACTTCGGCGCGAAGGTGCTGATCCTCGACGAACCGACCGCGGCCCTCGGGGTCAAGCAGGCCGGCGTCGTGCTCAAGTACGTCGCGCAGGCGCGGGACCGCGGGCTCGGCGTCGTGCTGATCACGCACAACCCGCACCACGCCTTCCCCGTCGCCGACCGGTTCCTGCTGCTCAAGCGGGGTGCGCCACTCGGGTCGTACGAGAAGAAGGACATCGACATCAACGAACTGACCCGGCAGATGGCGGGCGGTGCGGAACTGGAAGCCCTCGAGCACGAGCTGCGGCAGGTGGAGAAGGCGTGAGTCTCGAAGCGCTGACGATCGGCCGGGTGGGCGTCGACCTCTACCCGGAGCAGAGCGGTGTCCCGTTGGCCGAGGTCAGCACGTTCGCCAAGTCGCTCGGCGGGACCGCGACCAACGTCGCGGTCGCCGGCGCGCGGCTCGGCCGGCGCACGGCGGTGCTGACCAAGGTCGGGCCGGACGGCTTCGGCGACTACGTCCGGCAGGCTCTGGAAGGGTTCGGGGTGTCCCCGGCGCACGTGGGCACCTCCGGAGATCTGCAGACGCCGGTGGTGTTCTGCGAGCTGAACCCGCCCGCGGACCCGCCGTTGCTGTTCTACCGCTCCCCCATCGCCCCCGACCTCACGCTCACCGACGACGACGTGCCCTGGGACGTCGTGGAATCGGTGCCGTTGTTGTGGGTCACCGGCACGGGCGTCTCCGCCGAGCCCGCGCGAACGACCCAGCGGAAGATCCTCGAAGCGCGGGGACGTCGTGAGCACACCGTCCTGGACCTCGACTACCGGCCGATGTTCTGGCCTGACGTCGCAAGCGCGCGGGAGGAGATCGGCGGGATGCTCGACCACGTCACGGTCGCGGTCGGCAACCGGGCCGAGGTCGAAGTCGCCGTCGGCACGGCGGATCCCGACACCGCCGCCGACCGCTTGCTCGCACGCGGAGTGCGGCTGGCCGTCATCAAGAAGGGCGCCGAGGGCGTGCTCGTCGCGACGCCGGAGGGACGCTCGACCGTGCCACCGCAACGCGTCGAGGTCGTCTGCGGGCTCGGCGCGGGCGACGGCTTCGGCGGGGCATTGATCCACGGCCTGCTGTCGGGCTGGGACCCGGTGCGGATCGCCGAGTACGCGAACGCCGCGGGCGCGCTGGTCGCGTCCCGGCTGGCCTGCGCCGACGCGATGCCGGCCGCCGGGGAGATCGAGGAACTGCTGGAGGGCGCGAAGTGAGCAAGCTGCACCGTCCACTCGGGACGCTGTCCGACGACGCCGACCCGGTCCGGCTCACCCCGGACAGCGCAGGCTGGACCTACACCGGGCTGCGGGTGCTTTCCCTGGCACCCGGCGCGGTCCGGGTCCTGCACACCGGCGAGTTCGAAGCGTTCGTGCTGCCCTTGGCCGGGTCGGCGACCGTCCGGGTCGACGGGCAGGTCTTCGAACTACGCGGCCGCGAGTCGGTCTTCTCGCGCGTGACGGACTTCGCCTACGTGCCACGCGACGCCGAAGTCGAGTTGTCGACAACGGGCGGTCTCGAAGTCGCGCTGCCGATGGCGCGCTGCACCCGCCGCCTCGAGGCGAAGTACGGACCCGCCGAAGGCGTTCCGGTCGAGGTGCGCGGCGCCGGGCAGGCGACGCGGCAGGTGACCAATTTCGGCGTCCCCGGCGTGTGGGACCACGCGGACAAGCTCAACGCGTGCGAGCTGATCACGCCGGGCGGGAACTGGTCGTCGTACCCGCCGCACAAGCACGACGAAGCGACCGAATGCGAGGTCGTCAACGAGGAGATCTACTACTTCCGCATCGCCGGCCGCGACGGCGTGACCCCGTCCCGCGAAGGCTTCGGCCTGCACCGGACGTACACCGCCGACGGCGACCTCGACGAGGACGTGGCCGTGCGCGACCACGACGTCTTTCTCATCCCGCGCGGCTACCACGGGCCGTGCGTGGCCGCGCCGGGGTACCCGATGTACTACCTGAACGTCCTGGCCGGGCCGGCCGGCGAGCGCTCGATGGCGTTCTGCGACGACCCCGCGCACGGCTGGATCCGCGACACGTGGGAGTCGCAGGACCTCGACCCGCGCTGCCCGGTGACGAGCCACGAAGGGATCGTGCCGTGAAGCTGACGACGGCCCAGGCGCTGGTCCGCTGGATCCTGGCGCAGCGCTCGGAAACCCTGGACGGGCGCGAGGTTCCGCTCTTCCCCGGCGTCTTCGCGATCTTCGGGCACGGCAACGTCCTGGGGCTCGGGACCGCGCTGGAAGAGCACCGCGGCGAGATCCCGGTGTGGCGCGGGCACACCGAGCAGGGCATGGCCCTGGCGGCGGTCGGCTACGCGAAGGCCACGCACCGGCGGCAGGTCGGCGTCGTGACGTCGTCGATCGGGCCGGGCGCGCTGAACATGGTCACCGCGGCCGGCGTCGCGCACGCGAACCGGCTGCCGGTGCTCCTGCTGCCGGGCGACACGTTCACCAGCCGCGCGCCGGACCCGGTGCTGCAGCAGATCGAGCCCTTCGGCGACGCGACCGCGACGGTCAACGACGCCTTCCGCGCGGTCTCGCGCTACTTCGACCGGATCACCCGGCCCGAGCAGCTGATCTCGACGTTGCCGCAGGTCGCGCGGGTGCTCACGGACCCGGCGGACAGTGGGCCGGTGGTACTCGCACTGCCCCAGGACGTCCAGGCGGAGACGTACGACTTCCCGGACGCGCTGTTCGCCCCCGTGACGCACCGGCCGCTGCGCCCGCGTCCCGACCGCCGTCAGGTCACCGAGGCGGCCGGGGTGCTGCGTTCGTCGAAGCGGCCGTTGCTGGTGCTCGGCGGCGGCGTCCGGTACTCCGGCGCCGGGCAGCGCGCCCTCGATTTCGCCGAGCGGCACGGGATTCCGCTCGTCGAGACGACCGCGGGCCGCACCCTGGTGTCCCACGACCACCCGCTGCACGCGGGGCCACTGGGCATCACCGGCTCGTCGTCGGCGAACGCCGTCGCGGCTTCGGCCGACGTCGTGCTGGCGGTCGGGACGCGGCTGCAGGACTTCACCACGGCGTCCTGGACGGTGTTCTCCCCCGACGTCCGCCTGGTCACGCTCAACGCGGCCCGGTTCGACGCGGTCAAGCACGGCGCGCTGTCCGTGGTGGCCGACGCCGACGCGGGCCTGACGGACTTGGCCGCCCAGCTGGAGAGCTGGCGGGTGGACCCGGCGTGGACCTCACGGGCTGCCGACGAACGGGCGTCTTGGGACGCGCACATCGACTCCCTGCGCTCGGCCACTTCGGAGCTTCCGTCCTACGCCCAGGTCGTCGGGGTCGTGAACGACCTGTCGGCGGCGGACGACTACGTCATGACGGCGTCCGGCGGCCTGCCGGGCGAGCTGATCGGCGGTTGGCGCGGTTCGGGTTCGCTCTCGATGGACGTCGAGTACGGGTTTTCGTGCATGGGTTATGAGGTGTCCGGTGCGTGGGGCGCGGCGATCGCGTGGCCGGGTCTGGTCACGACGCTGCTCGGCGACGGCTCGTACCTGATGCTGAACTCGGAGCTGTTCTCGGCGGCCTTCGCGGGTCACCCGTTCGTCGCGGTCGTCTGCGACAACGACGGTTACGCGGTCATCGCGCGGCTTCAAGAGGGGCAAGGCGGGAAGCCATTCAACAACTTCTACGCCGACTGCACGACTTCGCACGCTTCACCACCACGAGTCGACTTCGCGCGGCACGCGGAGTCACTGGGTTGCCTGGTCTTCGAGGCGTCCACAGTGGACTCCCTGCGGACTGCGTACGCGTCGGCGCGCGAAGCCGCCGTGGCCGAACGACGGCCGGCCGTGGTCGTGGTGAAGACGCAGCCGTCGACGTGGACCGAAGCCGGCGCGTGGTGGGAGGTCGGCGTACCCGAGCACCTCGCGGGCCGCGACGAGTACGAGCGGGCAAAGCCGGATCAGGTGCGCTACCTCAATTCCTGACCCCGGCCGCGGGGGCGCCCCCCGTTTTCCACTTTACCGGACGGCACCGACATTTTCGGCCGCCCGGTCACGCACCCGAGGCCGCAGCGTGAACCCGCTCGGCTTGAGCGTCAACGACTCGACGATCTTCAGCTCGTAGGCCGGATCGACCTCGAAGTCATAGCGCTGCAACACCATCCCCAGCGCCAGCACGGCTTCGTGCAGCGCGAACTGGCGGCCGATGCAGGCGCGCTCGCCCGTCCCGAACGGCTTGTACGCCTGCGCCGGCCGCTTCTTCGCCGCGGCGGGCTCGAAGCGGTCCGGGTCGAACCGCTCGGGGTCCGGCCACGCCGAAGGATCGCGGTGCACCAGCGGCAGCGGCACGATCACCCAGTCGCCCTTGCGCATCCGGTACTTCCCGCCGAGCACGACGTCTTCGCTTGCTTCGCGCGAGTAACCGGGCGCGGTCGGCCAGAGCCGCATAGCCTCGTCGAGGCAGCGACGCACGTAACGCAGCTTCGCGACGTCCGAAAACGCCGGCTCGCGGTCGCCCCACACCGCGTCGACCTCCGCCCGCGCCTTCGCCAGCAACTCCGGGTGGCGCGTCAGGTAGTACAACGCGAACGACAGCGCGCCGGACGTCGTCTCGTGGCCCGCGACGACGAACGTGATGGCCTGGTTGCGGATGTTCACCGGGTCCAGGCGCTCCCCCGTCGCGGGGTGGCCTTCGGTGAGCATCAGGTCGAGGAGGTTCTCCGAGCCCTCGCGGGCTTCGATGACCTCGTCCACCAGGTCCGTCATCGTCGCGATGTCGGCCCGGTTCTGCTCGGGCGTCCCGGCGAACGCGCGTCGCACGAACGGGAGCTTGACGTTCTGCAGCTGCGCGTACCGCAGCGCGCGGATCATCGCCGTCACGAACGGGTGCGGCTCGGCGCGTTCGAACGAGCCGAACCGGTAGCCGAAGCCGGCGCGGCCGATCGTCTCCAGGGTCAGGCGGGTCATGTCGGCGGCGACGTCGACCGGGCCGTCCGCGGCGTCCCAGGCCGACGTCAGCTCGTGGGCGACTTCCAGCATCACCGGGTGGTAGCGGCGCATCGCCTCGGCGGAGAACGCCGGCTGCAGGATGTCGTGGGCCAGCCGCCAGTTCGGCTCGTGCGTGTGGGCGGTGAACAGCCCGTCACCGGCGACCGCGCGGAGGTTCTCGACGCCCATGCCGACGTGCTTGCCGAACTTCTTCTCGTCGTTCAGCTCGGTGACCAGGTCGACGCCGCCGACGAAGACGATCTCGAAGCCGAAGATCTTGCGGGTGAAGATGGGGCCCAGCCGCTCGCCGATGCGCAGCGTGTCCTGCAGCGGCGTGCGCGGGTTGGCGCCGATCAGGTCGCCGATCACCGGCAGGCGGCCCGGCCGGTGCGGAATCCCGGTGGTGTCCACGGCAAGCCCCTCTATTGAACCCGTATCCAATAGGGTCACGATGCCGCGCTACTGAACCCGTGTCAAGTAAGCTCGGGGGATGCGGACGAGGCTGAGCACCGAACAGCGTCGCGAGCAGCTGCTGGCGATCGGCGCCGGCCTGTTCGCGAACCGGCCGTACGACGAGGTGTGGATCGAGGAGGTCGCCGAGATCGCGCAGGTCTCGCGCGGCCTGCTGTACCACTACTTCCCGACCAAGAAGGACTTCTTCGCGTCGATCGTCCGCGCGCAACGCGACCAGCTGCTGCAGATGAGCGAGCCCGACCCGGCGCTGCCCGTGGCGGAGCAGCTGCGGGCCGGGCTCGACGTGTACCTCGAGTTCGCGCGCACGCACCCGGACGGCTATCGCATCGTGCACCGCGCCGCGAGCGGCGCCGACCGCGAGATCCAGGAGATCCGCGAGGCCGGGATGGCCGCGAACGCCACCCGCATCCTGGACGCGGTGAGCGTGCTGACGCCGGTCACCGAGGTGACGCGGCTGGCCGTGCGCGGCTGGCTGACGTTCGTCGCGACGACCATCCTCGAGTGGCTCGACCAGCCGAAGATCACCCAGGAGGAGCTGCGCGACCTCGGCGTCCGGACGTTGTTCGCGGCGGTCGGCGTCACCCCGTGACGGCGGGCGACGCGGCGCCCTGGACGAGTTTGCGCGGCGCGCCGGAGCCGTCCGCCGGGACCGCCCAGACGGCGTTGTCCCGCCCGTAGAGGACGGTGTGGTCGTCCTGCCACAGGGCCTGGTCGTCGACGCTCTGCTGTTCGGCCAGCTCGGTCTCCTCCAGGGTCTTGAGGTCGAGGACCGAGAGCCGCCAGACGCCGTCGCCGACCTTCTTCTTGAAGGCGACCCGGGTGGCGTCCGGGGACAGCGACGGGCACTCGACGTTCTCCCTGATGGCTTTCCCCCGGTAGCGCTTGTAGTCGGCTTCGACGAGGTACGTCTTGCCCTTGCTGCCGAGGGTGGCGTAGAAGCGGTTGCCGTCGGGGGCGAAGGTGATGCCCCAGTAGTTGACGTCGGCGGCGAAGTAGCGCTGGTCGCCGACGAACACCGGCAGCTCTTCGATCGTCTTGACGAGCCGTCCGGTGTCCACTTCGTACAGTCCGGCGCGGGTCGAAAACCCGGTCTGCGCATAGGAGTCACCGGTCACGAAGAGCGTCCAGTCGACGCGCTTGCCGTCCGGGGAGACCCGGGCGCGGCTCGGCGTGCCCGGCAGCTTCTCCGTGTGCCGGACGGCGAGGTGGTCGTCGAGGACGAGTACGTCGGTCATCGCCGGGAGCGTCCCCGGCTCGACGGCCAGGCACACCGCCGTCTGCTCCGCCACCGCGAACCGGTCGCACTTCAGGCCACTGAGCTGGGGTTTTGCTCCGGGTTCGGCCAAGGGCACCGCGCCGATGCGGCCGGACGGCGTGTCGCGGAACAACAGCTGCCCGGGCCCCAGGGTGAGCTGGGCCGCGGGGGTCGCGTCCGCGTCGTGGCGGGAGCTGACGGTGTAGACGGCGGCCGCGGCGACCAGCAGGGCCGTGCCGGCCAGGGCGAGGACGATCTTCTTCACGGGCGCACCGGTTTCGCGAGGGCGGCGGCGAGGGCGACGGCGGCCAGGCAGCCGGCGGCGACGAGCACCGCGGGCCGCAGGTCCCAGAGCGTCCAGGCCAGTCCGAAGAGGACGGAGGAGAGCATGCGGGCGACGGCCTGCCCGGTCTGCACGACGGCCATCCCGGTGGCCCGGAGGTCCCGCGGGATGAGCGGGCCGGCGGCGGCCATGAGGACGCCGTCGGTGGCCGCGTAGAAGACGCCGTGCAGGCCGAGCGCGACGACCGGGATCACCGCGTAAGCCGGACCGCAGAGCACGACCAGCGCCAGGCACAGCGCGACGTGGCCGCCGAGGAACACCGGCCAGCGCCCGACCCGGTCGGCGAGCTTGCCGAGCGGCACGGCCAGGACCAGGTACACCCCGGCGGTGCCCAGCGGCAGCAACGGGAAGAACGTCGCCGCGATCTCCCAGCGCCGTTGCAGGGCGAGGTAGACGAAGGAGTCGCCGACCGTCACCAGGCCGAGCAGCGCGGCCCAGAGCGTCACGCGCCGGAAGTCGCTCTGTTTCAGGAGGTTGAACGCGGCTTTGGCGGAGACCGCCGCCCGGTCGACGCTGCCCGGGTGGTCGCGGACGAAGAGGGCGAGCAGCAGCACGGCGATCGCCGCGACGCAGAAGCTGGTGAAGAACACGCTGGTGTAGCTGCCGAGGCTCAGCGCGAGCACGGCCATGGCGACGAGCGGGCCGAGGAACGCGCCGACCGTGTCGAGCGCGCGGTGCACGCCGAACGACCGGCCGAGCGCGGCCGGCTCGCTGGACAGCGAGATCAGGGCGTCGCGCGGGGCGGTGCGGACGCCCTTGCCGGTGCGGTCGGCGGCGAGGACGACGCCGATCGCGGCGACCGAGGAACCGGCCGCGACCAGCCCGAGCTTGCACACCGCGGACAAGCCGTACCCGAACCCGGCGACCGCCTTCAGGCGCCGCCACCGGTCGGCGAGGTGGCCGCCGAGCACCCGCACCAGGGCCGTGGCGCCGGCGTAGAGCCCGTCGAGCAGCCCGAACTGCAGCGGGTTCAGGCCGAGGCCGAGCACCAGGTAGAGCGGGAGGACGGCGGTCACCATCTCCGAGGAGACGTCGGTGACCAGGCTGACCATGCCGAGTGCCACCACGTTGGCGGACACCCGGTTGAGGGCGGGTTTCCGGTTTTCGCCGGCCGCCAGGTCCGAGGTACGGCTTGCCGCGATGTACATGCCCGGCTCCTAGTGGCAGGTGTAGGTCGGGCTGCTGTCGAGGACCTTGCCGTCGACGCCGATGAGCTGCGACTGGAACGAGGTGTCCGTCATCGACAGCTTGAGGACGCCGAAGGTCTTCAGCAGCTTGGCGGTCGTGCTGTGCGCCGGGCTCAGGTCGTAGAGGTTCGCGCCGCCGGAGCCGCCGACGATCTCGACCGGACCGTTCGCGTCCGCTTTGCCGTCGGCGTTCTGCGGGACGAACCGCTCGTAGTCGTGGTCGTGGCCGTTGAGGACCAGGTCGACCTTGTTGGCGGTCATGATGTTCCACAGCTCGGTGCTGTCGGGGTTGTCGCCGTGGTCACCCGAGCTCCAGCGCGGGTGGTGGTAGTAGGCGGCGACGCAGCCCTTCTTGTTGTTCGCCAGGTCCTGCTTGAGCCAGGTGATCTGGGGCGGCTCGGCGAAGTCGTCGTGGGTGACGAAGTCGTTGGAGTCGAGGGCGATGAAGTGCCAGTTGCCCATTTCCCAGCTGTAGTAGCGCTTTCCCTGCGGTTTGGCGATGGCGCCGAAGTAGTCCTCGTAACCCTTGAACGGCGTGTCGTCGTAGGACTCGTGGTTGCCGGGGATCGGGCGGGTGATGCTCTTGAACTTGCCCCACGTCTTGTCGTAGTAGGACTTGAAGTCCGAGAGGTGGGCGTCGTCGTACTGGTTGTCGCCCATGGTGATCACGGCGGCCGGGTTCATGTTCTCGACGAGCTTCGCGGTCTTGACGTGGGCGCAGCTCGAACTGCTGGAGGTGCAGCGTTCGGCGATGTCGCCGGCCGCGGCGAGGACGAAGCCGGTTCCGGTGCCCGCCTTGGTCTTGACGGTGATCGGGGTGCTGTTCTGTGAAGTGTTCCCGGCGGCGTCGCGCGCGCGGACGGCGTAGGTGTAGCTGGTGTCGGGGGTGAGGCCGGAGTCGGTGTAGGACGTCGTGGTGCTGGTGGCGACGGGGGTGCCGTTGCGCAGGACGTCGTACCCGGCGACGCCGACGTTGTCCGTGGCGGCGGTCCAGGTCAGGGCGGCGCTGGTGGCGGTGGTCGTGCCGGCGGTGAGGCCGGCCGGGGTCGTTGGGGCCTGGGTGTCGCCGGAGGAGTCCGTGCTGCCGAAGACCTGCATCTCCCAGAAGGAGTAGCCGTAGCTGGTGGCGCGGGTGACGCCGACGAAGCGGACGTACCGGCCGTGGGCGTTCAGGGTGAGGTCGTCGGTCTTGCCGTCACCGGCGTCGACGGAGGTGGCGGCGGTGAAGTTCGTGCCGTCGTCGGAGACTTCGATGCGGTACTTCTTGGCGTAGGCGGCTTCCCAGTTGAGAAGGACGCGGTGGATGGCGGCGGACTGGCCGAGGTCGATCCGCAGCCACTGCGGGTCGGCGCCTTCGGCGCTGGCCCAGCGCGTGGTGGTGCTGCCGTCGACGGCTTTGCTCCCGGCGTAGGACGAGCTCTCGACGGTGGAGGTGGCGACGGGTTTTCCCTGCGAGAGCAGGACATCGGCCTGCGCACTGGCCTGCGCGACGACGATCGCGGAGGGCAGCAGCGTGGCCGCGGCTAGCACGGGGACGAGTTTTCGTAGGCGGGTCGACGGCACGTCGCGCTCCTTACGGGCCTGGCGGTGGCTGGTGGGCTGCGGCGTCGGGACAAACTGTTAGGAAAGTTTCCTAACTAAGCGGACTGTATCGATGACCGGTTTCGGCTGACAAGACGTGTCTTGTCGTTGAATCGGTCAAGAGGGTGAGTTTTCGACGGTTTCCGCAGCTCAGGGCGTGTGTCGATGAGCGGGATACTGCACCGCCGTCCGGGATGGGGGTCGGATCTTTCCCGGCCGCGTCCGGTTTTGTCGGTGGTCACGGGTAGCGTGGGAACCGGGGGCAGCGCCCATCGCTTTCCCTTATTTCACGCCGAAAACTTGGGTTCTTGCTTCACCCGATCCAGCGATGATCTTCGCACAGGTGTTCGGGTAGCTTCGGATGTATGACCTCAACCGTCCGAACTCAGCAGCTTCTTGATCTCCCCGACCGCGGCCCGTCCCGCCCGGTTCGCCCCGACCGTGCTCGCCGAAGGCCCGTAGCCCACGAGGTGCAGCCGCGGCTCGCGCACCACGCGCGTGCCGTCCATCCGGATCCCGCCCCCGGGTTCCCGGACGTGCAGCGGCGCGAGGTGGTCGATCGCCGCGCGGAACCCGGTCGCCCAGAGGATGACGTCGGCGTCGAAGCGAGAGCCGTCGGCCCAGACGACCCCGTCGGGCGTGATGCGCTCGAACATGGGCCGCCGATCGAGGATCCCGGCCGCCCGCGCGGCGCGCACCTCGGGCGTCACGGCCAGATCGGTCACGCTCACCACGCTCTCCGGAGGGAGTCCGGCACGCACGCGTTCATCGACCTTCGCGACGGCGTCGCGTCCCCAGTTTTCGCTGAACGGCTCGTCCCGCCACACGGGCGGCCGCCGGGTCACCCACGCCGTCGCGCGGGCGAGAGGGGCGAACTCCATGAGTAGCTGAACGGCGGAGGCCCCACCCCCGACAACGACTACCCGCTGGCCCCGGAAGTCTTCGGGGCCGGTGTAGTCCGCCGTGTGCACCTGACGACCGGCGAAGGTGTCCTGCCCGGGGTAGCGCGGCCAGAAGGGCCGGTCCCAGGTACCGGTGGCACTGATGACGGCCTTCGCGGCCCACGATTCGACGGGGCTGTCGACTTGCAACCGCTCCCCCACCCGCGTCACGGACTGGACGTCGACGGGCCGCAGAACAGGGAGGTCATAGACGCTTTCGAAGCGAGCGAAGTACTCCGAGACGACCTCGGAGGCGGGACGCGTCACGTCCGGGCTGCCGAAGGCCATGCCGGGCAGGTCGTAGATGCCATGAACCTTGCCGAGGACGAGGGAGGGCCACCGGTACTGCCACGCACCCCCGGCCCGCTTCCCGTGGTCGAGGACGACAAAGCCGGAACCATTGGCAAACCCGGCCCGACGCAGGTGATAGGCGGCCGAGAGGCCGGCCTGCCCAGCCCCGATCACCACGACGTCGGTCTCGTGATCCGCACGGCTCATGTGAGGTTCAACGGTTACGGCCAGAGGGTATTTCGCGCCGTCCATCACACGCCGACGACCGGCGTCGGTCTTCCTGCCGCGCTCCGAACGCGCGCTTCCTCACCCCTGGCCGATGCGGCCGGCAGCACCTCAACTCACCAACCCGGCCCCCCACCTCACACGGCGACGACCGGCGCCAGCCCTCCCGCCGCGCTCCCAACCCACGCTTCCCCGCCCTCGCCGACGCGGCGGCAGCACCTCAACCCACCGACCCGGCCCCCCACCTCACACGGCGACGACCGGCGCCAGCCCTCCCGCCGCGCTCCGAACCCACGCTTCCTCACCCTCGCCGATACGGCTGGCAGCACCTCAACTCACCGACCCTGCCCTACCTCACACGGCGACGACCGGCGCCAGTCCTCCCGCCGTGCTCCGAACCCACGCTTCCTCGCCCTCGCCGATGCGGCGGTTCCCACGCCGGCAGCACCTCAATTCACCGACCCGGCCCCCTACCTCACACGGCAACGACCGGCGTCGGTCCTCCCGCCGCGCTCCGAACGCGCGCTTCCTCACCCCTCGCCGATACGGCCAGCACCACCTCAACTCACCGACCCGGCCCCCTACCTCACACGGCAACGACCGGCGTCGGTCCTCCCGCCGCGCTCCGAACGCGCGCTTCCTCACCCCCGGCCGATGCGACCGGCAGCACCTCAACTCACGGACCCGGCCCCTACCTCACACGGCAACGCGATTCCGCCCAGCGTCCTTCGCCCGATAAAGCGCGGCATCGGCCGACCGGAGCACGTCGTCCAGCGTCGGCCCCGCGTCCGGGTGGCGCGCCACCCCGATCGACACCGACAGACCGCTCACCCGGACCGTGCCGCCGCCCGTCGAGATCACCACGTTCAGCTCCCCCACCGCCGCCCGCACGCGTTCGGCGATGCCCAGCACGTCCGCGCGGCCGATGCCCGGCAGCAGCACCACGAACTCCTCGCCGCCGAACCGGCCGACCGTGTCGCCCTGGCGCACCGATCCCGAGATCGCGACCGCCACCGCGGCCAGGACGTCGTCGCCGGTCAGGTGGCCGTACGTGTCGTTGATGCGCTTGAAGTGGTCGAGGTCGATCATCAGCACCGCGAACCCGCCGCCCGCCGGGCCGCGCCGCTGCGCGCGCGTGTGTTCGCGGACCGCCGACTCGTGCCAGCCCGCCGTGTTGAGCAGGCCCGTCTTCTCGTCCGTCACCGCCGCGACCTGCAGTTGCTGTTTCAGCAACAAGTAGCGGTGCAACAGCAGCAGCGGCGCGACGACGAACACCACCAGCACCGGCTGCTCGGCCAGCGCCAGCGCGGCGAGGCCGCCGAGACAGAGCGTCGCCAGCTCGAAAGCGTTGTCCTCCCAGGTGCCGATCAGGTCGGCCGCCGAGCGCTGGCTCGTGTAGAGGTAGATGCCGGCCGCGACCAGGCCCATGTTCACCAGCTCGAACACCGCGGCGGCCAGGCAGAGCGCGAAGAGCCCCCGCGCCGACTGCAACGGCGTTCCGTGCAGCCCGGACACCGCGAGAACGGACGAAGCGGCGAAGCACGAGAGCATCGCCCAAGCCGTGCTCGCGACGAAGCGGTGCGCGGGCCGCGTACGCACCTGACGCCACACGCGCACCCACAGGTGCGTGTAGAGCACGACGGCCAGCAACGCCACCCACGCGGGCGGCAGCAGGACGACGCCGGCGAGGTACCAGACCGACGTGACGTTGATGTGGGTCTGCCCGCTCATCCACCGCCGCAGCCGCTCGATCCGGCGCGACATCTCGGCCTGCGCCACACCGAGCGCGACGAGCACCGCGAACCAGACCGGCCGCACGGGCCCGCCGAACCCACTGACCAGCGCGGTCACAGTAGCGGCGACGGCGACCAGCTCACATCCGAGCGCGTAGGCGATCCAACGGGGCTTCGCCCCGGCCCACATGTCCCAGCGCGCGGGCCAGCCCGGCCAGGCGGAAAGCGCTTCCCGGCGCACGGCGGCCTGGGCTCTCAAGAGCCGAAACCGCAGCAGTGACGGACCGGCATCGTGACGTACCCCTTGCGCGAAGTTCGGCCGACCAGGTAGCCCAGCGTAGCCGTTCCGACGACGCGCGTCGCCAGTCCGGGCGATTTGCGGGCAACGCGCCTGCCCGAAGACCCGCGCAAAGTAGATCAACCCAGCTCAGCAGTGCACGAGCGGATCATCGCCCGGGGAATCCGGCATCGAGAACGCGGGAGCGGGAACCCGCGGACGAGAACCCGGACTTGGGAACGCGGATGTGGGAATCCCACCGCAGCGATCCCACGGCTCGCGAGGACGGAGCACAATCCCCGCACCGGCCGACAGGCAAAGGTCCGGGCAGCCGCACGCCGGCCCAGCCGCGCACGCACACGAGCGCGCGACGGTCGCCGAGGCCGACGCGGATGCAGCGCGCAAAGCGGGTGCGGCTCACAGCCGGCGCCGCAGCGCACATGGGCAAGCTCCGGCGCCCGCGCGACTCCGCACCGCGAGCAACCGGGAGGCCGGCGCGGCTCGTTTGGCCAAAAGCGGGCGCACGCCGGTCAGCGCCACAGCAAGGGCGCCAACCCTCGGCACAAGCGCCCGCCCGGCGCGGCTCGCACGGCGCAAAGCGCGCCCGCTCCCAGCCAGCGCCACAGCACAGGCGGCAAACCCCAGCACGAGCACGCGCCCGGTGCAGCTCGCACGGCGCAAAGCGCGCGCACTCCCAGCCAGCACCGCACGCGGCAAACCTCAGCACGAGCACGCGCCCGATTCGGCTCGCATGGCACAAAGCGGCGCACGCCGGTCAGCACCGCAGCGCAGGCAGCAAACCTCGGCACAAGCACGCCCGATGCGGCTCGCATGGCACAAGCGGCACACACCGGTCAGGGCCACAGCACAGGCGGCAAACCTCGACACGAGCACGCAACCGGGAAGCCGGCACGGCTCGCTTGGCCCAAAGCGCGCCCACTCCCAGCCAGCCCCGCAGCCCAGGCGGCAAACCTCGGCGCCCGCCCGCCTCAGTCCTCAGGGTGGTTGCCCGCCCCACCGGATGCAGCGGGCTCGGCCGCGCAGTGCACAACCGAGCCGGCGCGGCTCAGCTCGCTACTTCCGCAGCGCCCGGATGATCGCCACCAAACCGACCACCGCCGCGATCCCCAGCAGCACCGGTGTCACCCGCTTCAGCACCGACTGCCCCGCGTAGTCGAGCAAGTCGATCGCTTCCGTCTCCGGCGCCGCCGGCACGCTCCGCAACGGCGGCCGGTCCGACGACGACGCCGGCTTGGGGTCCGTGTTGATCTCCGCCGTCGTCGGGGCCGGCTTGACCGATGGGGCCGGCTTCGCCACCGGTTCAGCCGTCGCGGTCGGCTCCGGCGTCGGTGCCGCGGCCACCGGCGACGGTGCTGGCGAAGCCGACGGGGCCAGTTTGCCCGACAGGCACCCCGCGAACGTGTCCAGGATCTTGCCGCCCACCTCGCTGATCAGCCCGCGGCCGAACTGGGCCGGCTTGCCCGTGATCGACAGGTCCGTCGCCACCGAACCGTGCGTTCCGCCCTCGGCCTCGGTCAGCGTCAACGTCACCGTTGCCGCCGCCGTGCCCGCTCCGCGGGAGTCCTTGCCCGAGGCCTTGATCGTCACCTTGTGGGCGGCGTCGTCCTTCTCCAGGAACTCGCCGTTTCCCTTGTACAACAAGGAAATCGGCCCGAGCTTGACCTTCACCGTTCCGCTGAACTTGTCGCCCTCGACCTTCGTCAGCGTGGCTCCCGGCATGCACGGGGCGACGCGCTCGGGGTCGACGACCGCCTGCCAGACCTCGCCGATCGGAGCCGGGACGGTGAATTCGTGGTCGAGCCGCACGGGCCGACCTCCTTCCTGATGACGACGGGGTCCGGTCCCCACCCTAGCCGCCGCCGGAACGGCGGCCAGGGTGAAGCGTCAGGCCCCCGCCGCCGCCGCGATCGCGCGGCCCGTCAGCACCTGGGCCAGGTGCCGGCGGTATTCGACGTCGGCGTTGCTGTCGACCGGCGGATTCGTCCCCTCCGCCGCGTGCGACGCCGCCGCCGCGATCGAATCGGCCGATGCCTGGACGCCGACCAGCGCCGCTTCGACGCCGGACGCCCGGACCGGCGTCGAGCCCATGTTCGTCAGCGCGACGCGCGCCTCCTCGATGACCCCGGCCTCGGTGCGGACGGTGACCGCGACCGCGACCATCGACCACGCCTGGGCGACCCGGTTGAACTTCTCGTAGTGCGCCCGCCACCCCGTGTGCTTGGGCACGCGGACCTCGACCAGCAGCTCGTCCGGCGCCAGCGCCGTCGTGAACAGGTCCTGGAAGAACTCCGCGGCCGGCACCGTCCGGCGCCCGGACGGCCCGGCCACCACCAGTGACGCCTCGAGCGCGAGCACCGGTGCCAGCAGGTCGCCCGCCGGGTCGGCGTGCGCGATCGCGCCGCCCAGGGTGCCGCGGTGGCGGATCTGCGGGTCGGCCACCGTGTCGGTCGCCGACTTCAGCAGCTCCGCGTGCGCGGCCACCAGAGCGTCCCGCTGGACGTCGTAGTGCGTCGTCATCGCGCCGATCACCAGGTCGTCGCCGTCCTCGCGCACGCCGCGCAGCTCCGCGACGCGCCCGAGGTCGACCAGTGTCGTCGGTGCGGCGAGACGCATCCGCAGCACCGGCAGCAGGCTCTGCCCGCCCGCGATGACCTTGGCGTCCTCGCCCGCCGAAGCCAGCGCCTGCACCGCTTCGTCCACTGTGGACGGGCGGACGTAGTCGAAGGAAGCCGGGATCACTGCGCACCTCCGGAAGCGTCGATGGAACCCAGGCCGCCGCCGGCCTCGTCGCGGCCCGGGCCGCCCGCGTCGGTCGTGCCGTGCTGGATGGCGTGCCACACCCGCATCGGCGTCAACGGCATCTCGATGTCGTTCACGCCGAAGTGCCGCACCGCGTCGATCACCGCGTTGACCACCGCCGGGGTGGACGCGATGGTGCCCGCCTCGCCGACGCCCTTGGCGCCGAGCGGGTTGGACGTCGCCGGCGTCTCCGTGCGGTCGGTGGTGAACGACGGCAGGTCGGCCGCCGACGGCAGCAGGTAGTCGGCGAACGTGCCGGTGGTGAGCGTGCCGCTGTCGTCGTGTTCGGTGCCCTCGAACAGCGCCTGCGCGATGCCCTGCGCGAGCCCGCCGTGCACCTGGCCTTCGACGATCAGCGGGTTCACCGCGACACCGACGTCGTCGACGCAGACGTAGGAGCGCAGCTTGATCCGGCCCGTCTCGGTGTCCACCTCGGCGGCGCACAGGTGCGTGCCGTGCGGGAACGAGAAGTTCTCCGGGTCGAACGTGGCGTCCGAGTCGAGCGACGGCTCGACCCCGTCGGGCAGGTTGTGCGCCGCGAACACCGCGAGCGCGATGTCGCCCATGGACGTCGACGTGTCGGTGCCCTTGACGGTGAACTTGCCGCCGGCGAACTCCAGGTCGTCTTCGGCGCATTCGAGCAGGTGCGCCGCGATCGGTTTCGCCTTGGCGATCACCTTCTCGGCCGCCTTGATGACGGCGATCCCGCCGACCACCAGCGACCGCGAGCCGTAGGTGTCCATGCCCTTGTGCGACGACTGGGTGTCGCCGTGCAGGATCTCGACGTCCTCGAACGCGACACCGAGCTGGTCGGCGACGATCTGGCTCCACGCCGTCTCGTGGCCCTGGCCGTGTGCGGACGCGCCGGTCGTGACCTCGACCTTGCCGGTGGGCAGCATCCGGATCGACGCGTACTCCCAGCCGCCGGCGCCGTAGTCGAGCGAGCCGAGCACCCGCGACGGCGCGAGCCCGCACATCTCGGTGAACGTCGAGATGCCGATGCCGAGCTGGACCTTGTCGCCGGCCTTGCGGCGCTTGTCCTGTTCGGCGCGCAGGCCGTCGTAGTCGAAGAGCTGCTTGGCCTTTTCGGTCGCGGCTTCGTAGTTGCCGGAGTCGTAGGTCAGCCCGCACACCGTGGTGAACGGGAATTCCTCGTGCTTGATCCAGTTCTTCTCGCGCAGTTCCATCGGGTCCACGCCGAGCTCGACGGCGAGCTCGTCCATGATCCGTTCGATCGCGAACGTCGCCTCGGGGCGGCCGGCGCCGCGATAGGCGTCGGTCAGCGTCGTCGTCGTGTACACGTTGGTGCACGCGAAGTGGTACGCCGGGATCTTGTAGATCGCGTTGAACATGAAGGCGCCGAGGATCGGCACCCCGGGCCCGACGAGGCCGTTGTACGCGCCGAGGTTGGCGAGCAGCTCGACCTTGAGGCCGGTGACCTGGCCGTCGCGCGTCGCGGAGATGGTGATGTCCTGGATCTGGTCGCGGCCGTGGTGCGCGGCGAGCATGGTCTCCGACCGCGTCTCGTTCCACTTGACCGGCTTGCCGAGCTTCTGCGCGACGAGCAGCGACATCATCTCTTCGGGCAGGACACCGATCTTGCCGCCGAAGCCGCCGCCGACGTCGGGGGCGATCACGCGCAGCTTGTGCTCGGGGATGCCGAGCGTCAGCGCCGACATCACGCGCAGGATGTGCGGGACCTGCGTGGCCGACCACATGGTGATCTGGGTGCCGGTCGGGTCGACGACGCAGGCGCGCGGCTCCATGAACGCCGGCACGAGGCGCTGCTGCCGGAAGCGGCGCTTGAGCACGACCTCCGACGAGCTGATCGCGTCCTCGACGTTGCCGCCGGTACCCGCTTCGGCGGAGTCGAACTTCCAGACCGCGCTCGTGTTGGTGCCCAGGTCCTCGTGGACGAGCGCGGCGCCGTCGGCGATCGCGGCTTCCATGTCGAGGACCACCGGCAGCTCGTCGTACTCGACGTCGATCTCCTCGAGCGCGTCGTGCGCTTCGGCGGACGACCGCGCGACGACGACCGCGACGCCTTCACCGGCGAAGTTGACGGTGTCGGCGGCGAGCACCGGGCGGCGCGGCGCCTTCATGTCCGGCGTGATCGGCCACGCGCAGGGCATGCCGACGGCGCCGTCCGGGTCGAGGTCCTTGCCGGTGTACACGGCGATGACGCCGGAGGCGCTCTTCGCCGCCGACGTGTCGATCGAGACGATCTTGGCGTGCGCGAACGGGCTGCGCAGGACGGCCATGTGCAGCAGGCCGGGCAGCGCGATGTTGTCGGTCCAGCGGGTGCGGCCGGTGATCAGCCGCTCGTCCTCCTTGCGGCGACGGGACTTTCCGACTTCCGGTTCGATCGTCGCGGTCATCAGTCACCACCCACGCCGACGTGCTTGGTCTCGGCGATCCGCTCGGCTTCGGGTCCGGCGCCGGGGCTCATGTGCTGCGCGGCGTCGCGGACCGCGCGGACGATGTTCTGGTAGCCGGTGCAGCGGCAGAGGTTGCCTTCGAGACCTTCGCGGACGGCTTCCTCGTCCGGGTCCGGGTTGTCGGCCAGGAGGTCGATCGACTGCATGATCATGCCGGGCGTGCAGAACCCGCACTGCAGCGCGTGGTTGTCGTGGAAGGCCTGCTGCACGGGGTGCAGCTTGCCGTCGCGCGCGAGGCCTTCGATGGTGGTCACCTCGCAGCCGTCGGCCTGCACGGCCAGGACGGAGCAGGACTTCACGCTGTGCCCGTCCAGGTGGACGGTGCACGCGCCGCAGTTGCTGGTGTCGCAGCCGACGACGGTGCCGACTTTCCCGAGTTTTTCGCGCAGGTGGTGCACGAGCAGGGTGCGGGGCTCGACTTCGTCGGTGTACTTCGTCCCGTCGACGGTGACGGTGATGCGCATCAGGCCTCCAAAAGCCGGTTCGGGAGCGGCCTGCCCGATCGTGATCGGGCTCACAGACTCCCGAGCGTGCTACGCGACCTTCGCGCGGACAAGTCCTGATGTCACACGTTCAACTACCTGTTCCGCAGATGCGCGGGAATCCACTGTGGATCGCCGCATCTGCGGAAGTCCGGATGGGTGAACTTTTGTAAGCCACCTGGACCAGCAGTGTCAGCCGGGGCTTTCGCGCCGGGCCGGGGGCTCCGCCACCCGGAGCCCCCGCAAAAGCGATTCAGCCGTGGATGCGTCCACTGAGTTCCGCAAGGCGTTTTCCGCCGCCACCCCACCGCAACGCGATGATTTCCGCGGCGATCGAAACGGCCGTCTCCTCCGGGGTCCGGGCGCCGAGGTCGAGGCCGATCGGCGAAGACAGCCTTTCCAGCTCCCCCTCGGTGATCCCGGCGTCGCGCAGCCGGGCGAAGCGGTCGTCGTGGGTCTTGCGGGAGCCCATCGCGCCGACGTAGCCGACGTCGAGGCGCAGCGCGACCTCCAGCAGCGGCACGTCGAACTTCGGGTCGTGGGTCAGCACCGCGATCGCCGTGCGCTGGTCGATGCGACCCGCCTCGGCTTCCGCCGTCAAGTAGCGGTGCGGCCAGTCGACGACGACGTCGTGCGCGTCCGGGAACCGGCTGCTGGTGGCGAACACCGGCCGCGCGTCGCAGACCGTCACCTGGTAGCCGAGGTAGGCGCCCATGCGGGCCATCGCGGCGGCGAAGTCGATCGCGCCGAAGACGAGCAGCCGGGGCGGCGGCTCGAACGAATTGACGAACACCGCCATGCCCTCGCCGCGGCGCTGCCCGTCCGGGCCGTAGTGCAGGGTTCCGGTGCGGCCGCTGGCCAGCAGGCCGCGCGCGTCGTCGGCGACGGCGTCGTCCATCCGCGACGACCCCAGCGAGCCCTCGGCGCGGTCCGGCCAGACGATCATGTGCTCGCCGACCAGGCCTTCGCGCTCGTGCTCGATGACCGTGACGACCGCGACCGGCTCACCGGAACGCACCGACGCGACGACGTCGCCGAGCTCCGGCATCGACGCGCGGTCGACGTGCTCGACGTAGATGTCGATGATCCCGCCGCAGGTCAGACCCACCGCGAAAGCGTCGTCGTCGGTGACGCCGTAGCGCTGCAGGACGGGCTTGCGCTCGGCGACGACCTCCTGCGCGAGCTCGTAGACGGCGCCTTCGACGCAGCCTCCGGACACGCTGCCGGCGACGGTCCCGTCGGGGGCGACGACCATCGCGGCACCGGGCGCGCGCGGCGCCGAGGAGAAGGTCGCGACCACGGTGCCGAGGCCGACCGTCTCCCCGTCGGACCAGCGGCGGTACACGTCGTCGAGTACGTCACGCATCGGAAATCTCCCCGAGCAGTCGTTCCAGGGTGGCCAGGGTGTGCCCGGCCAGGAGCCGGTCGATGTGGGGCAGCGCGGCCACGATGCCCGACTGGACCGGAGCGTACCCCGCACGGCCGGCGTGCGGATTCACCCAGAATACGGCGTGCGCGAGCCGGCGCAGGTGGGCGAGCTGCTCGCCGAGCAGGCCGGTGTCGCCGCGTTCCCAGCCGTCGGAGAAGACGGTGACCACGGCGCGGCGCGCGACCCCGCGCCGGCCCCAGCGGTCGAGGAAGGCCTGCAGCGTCTCGCCGAGCCGGGTGCCGCCGGCGAAGTCCGGGACCGCCGAGCCGGCGGCGAGCATGGCGCGTTCGGGGTCGCGCTGCCGCAGCTGGCGCGAGACCCGCGTGAGGCGCGTGCCGAGGGTGAAGACCTCGACGGACTGGGGCGCGCACCGGGTCAGGACGTGGGCGAACCGCAGCAAGGCGTCGGCGTAGGGCGACATCGAGCCTGATACGTCGATGAGCAGCACGACCCGCCGCGGCCGGCTCCCGCGTCGGACGTGCGCGAGTTTCACGGGTTCGCCGCCGCTGGCGAGCATGGCGCGCAGGGTGCGCGAGGGGTCGAGCCGCCCCCGGTGCGACGGCGTTTTCCGCGCGGCCGGGCGTTTCGGGGGGACGGGTTTCAGGGTGGCGAGGAGTTCGCGGAGGTGTTCCCGTTCGGCGGTGGTGAGGGCGGCGAGGTCCCGGTGACGCAGCACCTCTTGCGCGCTGGCGGCGACTTTGAGCTGGTCAGGGGCATCTTCGGTGGTGGTGTCCCCGCCGCCGGCATCGACGAGCGGCGCGATGCGGGCCTGCTTGGGCGCGGCGGCTTTGGCGCGTTGCGGGGTGGTGGTTTCGATGGCGAACCACTGGCTGAAGGCTTCTTCGTAGCAGGGGAGGTCATCGGGGCTGGAGCAGAGGGTGAGCCGCCCGGCCCAGTAGAGCTGGGTGGGTTCGGCAACATCGACCTCGGCGACGGCGGCCAGGTAGGCCTGCACGCGATGGGCATCGCAGGCAACACCGGCTTCGCGCAGGGCGGCGGCGAACCCGGCATACCCGGCCACGGGATCGGCGACGGTGGTCATGACTCCATTGTGCGCTCACTTGATGAGGGGGGCGCGCCTGTGGACAACGCGACGGTGGGCACCGGAAACTGTCGGTGCCCTTGGGTAGCGTGGGAAACGGGGGCCGGCGGCCAGGGTTTCGGCGCTGCCGGGCCGGGGCGCGTGCTCTCGCGGACCGGCCGGCGTGGCGGTTTCGACGCTGCCGGCTCGGGGCGCGCGCACTCGCGGACCGGCCGACGTGGCCGTTTCGGCGCTATCGGCCCGGGACGCGCGCACTCACGGACCGGCCGGCGTGGCGGTTTCGGCGCCGCCTGGCCGAGGCGCGCGCACCCGCGGACCGGCCGGCATGGCGGTTTCGGCGCTATCGGCCCGAGGCGCGCACACTCGCGGGCCTGTCGGCGTGGCGGTTTTGGCGTCCCGGCGAGGAGTCGAACCTCGGACCTCGGCGTTCGTAGCGCCGCGCTCTGTCCTGCTGAGCTACCGGGACGGGGCGGTCTGCGCGCACGCCCCTCCCCGGGCGGGCGCAGACCGCGCTCTTCGCGGCGGCCGACCCGAGGTAGCGAGGGGTGGGCGCGAAGAGCCTTCAGGAAGATTCAGCGAACGGCACGGGAGATCGTGCCGCATCGGTTCGCTTGCCGGTTCACGATCTCCTCCTCTCGGTGGCGGTCCTTGCGGTGCTGGAAAAAGCATGCCGGAGCCCGGCGCACCGGGCAACGCATTTAATTCCCGCGTCCTTTGTGGACCGTCAGGCCGAGAAGCCCGGCACGATGTTCGCGCAGCCGCGGCGGCGGGCCACGTCGTTGCTCGACAGGATCGGCGGCAGCTCCCGCTGCGCGAACGCCTGCAGTTCGGCGAGCTTCGCTTCGTCCGCCAAGTCGCGGCGGACGTGATAGGCAGCTTGGTTCTTCGCGTCGTTCCGGACGAAGATCGTCGCGTAGTCGCGCTCGAACCGCGGGTCCTGGTCGAACTGCAGCGTGCTGCTCCACGAGCCCACGAAGACGATCAGTTCGGGCTTCGCCGTCGTGAAGACGTAGTCGCGCAGGCCGGCGAAATCGGCGGTGTGCAGGTAGTCCGCGATCGGGGCGTCGCCGAGCCCGGCGAGGTCGAGCAGCCGGAGGCGGCTGCCCAGCGCCGTGCCGCCGAGGTCGATCACGCCGGCCGACGCCGTGTCCGGCAGCCGCAGGATGTCCGCGAAGCCGTTGATCGCGGTGTCGTCGCGCTCGGCGACGGCGCACATGGCCGTCTTCACGTCGTCGCGGTACTTCGTGCCCTGGCTGTAGTAGCCGCCGACCGCGCTGACGGACGCGGCCACGAGCAGCAACGCCAGGACGACGCGGCTGCGCGTCCGGCGGACCACGGCGAACGTCTCGACGACCGCGGTCGCGCCGAGGAGGGCGCCGACCGTCCAGACCGGCGTCGCGAACCGCAGGTGCCCCATCCAGTCGTACTCGAGCACGATGAACGCGGCGACGGCCAAGCCGAACGGGACCAGCAGCGCGATCAGCCCGATCCGAAACCGGCCCGGCTTGACCAGCTGCACGGCCAGGCAGCCGGCCACGACGGCGACGAGCAGCCAGCCCGCGTAGGACAGGATCTCCCCCGGCCGCGCGAGGTCGGCGAGGTCGGGCGGCTCCTGGCCCTTCGCGACCGCGGTGTTGGGCAGCAGCCGGCCGAATTCGAACCAGCGGTAGACGACGTACGCGCCGAAGGGAACGGCGAACGCGGCGATCGAAACGACCACCGCGCGGACGCTGCGGGCGAGCACGGCTCGCTTCAGGAAGACGGCGACGGCGATCGGGTACGCACCCGCGTAGATGATGCCGTCGGGACGGGTCAGCGCGGCCAGCATGGCGAGCACGCCGGCGCCGATCGCGACGCGGTGGAGCAGGAGCTTGTCGCTCAGCACCGACCGCAGGAGCAGCACGGCCAGCGCGGCGACGGTCAGCGCGTAGAACGAGTTTTCCAGGCCGGAGAAGCACCAGATCACGAACGACGGGTTCGCGGCGAGCGCGGCCCCGGCGAGGAAGGTGACGAGCGCGGGGCGGCGGGTGAGTTCCTTCGCGCCGGCGTGGAACAGGACCAGGACGCCGGCGCAGCAGGCCAGCGCCAGCGCCTTCGGGAAGAGGATCTGGTCGGAGACGCCGAAGAGCGTCCCGTGGTCGAACAGGCCGACGAGCTTGCCGAGGGCGAGCAGGATCATCCAGGTGGGGTTCGAGTAGCCCTCGACCGGCGCGACGCCGGGCTGGAGCACGGGGCCGAGCCCGTCGGCGACGTTGCGCGAGTAGGCGAACGTGATGGCGGCGTCGTCGATCAGCCAGTGGCCGTAGAACGACGCGTGCACGGCGATCAGCGCGGTGCCGCCCAGGACGGCCGCCACGGCGCCGAGCCAGGCCGGCCAGGTGCGGCGCGCGGTCACCGCGGGTTTCGCGTCCCGTCCGGTCGACGGCCGCGCTTCGGTTGTCTCGGCCACGCTCATGCCTCAGGCTCTCCCCTGCCTTCGGATACCCCGTGCCGGTCAGGCGAACAACGCGTCGAGCTTGGCCCGCACCCGGTCGAGGTCTTCGCTGTATTTCAGGACTGCTCCGAGCGTTCGCGCCGCCGTCGCCGCGTCCAGCTCGTCTCGCTGCAGAGCCAGCAGGGCCCTCGCCCAGTCGAGTGACTCCGCTACTCCCGGTGGCTTCAGCAGGTCCATTTCGCGGAGCCGATGCACCGCTTCAGCGATCTGCCGAGCCAAAACTTCCCCTATTAGGGGGATCCTACGGCGCAGGATCGTGACCTCTCGCGCCAGGTCCGGGTGTTCCAGCCAGTGGTACAGACAGCGGCGCTTGAGGGCGTCGTGCACTTCGCGCGTCCGGTTCGAGGTCAGCACCACCAGCGGCGGGTGTTCAGCGCGGACTTCGCCGTATTCGGGAATGGTGACAGCGTTTTCGTCGAGCAACTGCAGGAGGAAGGCTTCGAATTCGTCGTCCGCGCGGTCGATTTCGTCGATGAGCAGGACGCACGGCGCGGTGAGGGCCTGCAGCAGCGGCCGGGCGAGCAGGAACCGCTCGGTGTAGAGCGAGCGTTCGGCGGCCTCGACGTCGAGGTGCCCGTCGCCGGCGGCCTCGAGGGCGCGCAGGTGCAGGAGCTGGCGGGGGAAGTCCCACTCGTAGAGGGCTTGGGCGGCGTCGATGCCCTCGTGGCACTGGAGGCGCACGAGCGGGCGGCCGAGCGCGGTGGCCAGTGCGATGGCGAGCGAGGTCTTGCCGGTGCCCGGTTCGCCTTCGCAGAAGAGGGGGCGGCCCATCCGCAGGGCGAGGAAGCCGGCGGTGGCGAGCCCGTCGTCGGCGAGGTAGCCGGTCGCGTCCAGCGCGGCGGCGAGTTCTTCGGGCGAGTCGGTCACGCTGTCGATCGTAGGCGGCACGCTGGTCACCGGCCGGGCAGATCGGCCCGGCGATCGACGTCGCGGCCGCTGCCGAGGTCGCCGCACTCGACGAGTTCGAGGTCTTCGCGGGTGGCCAGCCAGTCCCGGGCGCCGCGGTCGCCTCGGGCGGAGTCGGCGATTTCGGGCCACCAGCGCCGGCCGAGGAGGACGGGGTGGCCGGGGACGCCGTCGTAGGAGGCGCGGGCGACGGTCTCGGCAGTGGCGCCGGCGGCGACGCGGGCGAGGATGTCGGCGCCGACCCACGGCAGGTCGACGAGGTGGACCAGGGCGGCGACCGGGGCCGGTTCTCCGGCGAGCGCGGCCAGGCCGGCTTTGAGGGAAGCGCCCATGCCGGTTTCCCAGCCCTCGGCGAAGACGGCTTGAGCGGAGTCGGGCAGGAGGGCGCGCACTCGGTCGGCAGCGGCACCGACGACGACGCGGATCGGGTGGCAGCCGGCGGCGGAGAGGGTGGCGAGGGCGCGGAGGACGAGGGGGTGGCCATCGAGTTCGGCGAGGGCTTTGGGACCACCGAACCGACGACCGGCCCCGGCGGCGAGCAGCAGGCCGGCGACGGGCGGGGTGGCTGGGCTCATCGGTGCACCGGCTTCCCGCTGGCAAGCAGCAGACCAGCGACCGGCGGAGTTGCCGGGGTCATCGGCGCACCGGCTTCCCGCAGGCAAGCAGCAGACCGGCGACCGGCGGAGTAGCTGAGGTCATCTGCGCGCCCGGCTTCCCGGCAGCGGGCAGGAAACCGGCGACGGGCGGGGTCGCCGGGGTCATCGACGCACCGGCTTCCCGCTGGCAAGCAGCAGACCAGCGACCGGCGGAGTAACTGAGGTCATCGGTGCACCCAACTTCCCGGCAGCGGGCAGGAGACCGGCGATGGGCAAGGAGCCGGGGTTACCGGCGCGCCGATTGCCCGGCCGGCAGACCCGGCGGCGGGCAGCAGGCCGGCGACGGCTTGGTTGGCCGCGGTCATCGGCGCCCCGGTCGGCTGGTGAGGCTCCTCGGCGAGTCGCTCGGCCGATGCGCCCCAATCTCCGCCGGTCCGGCCGATGCCCCGACAGCGAGCCCAGCCGGTGGCCGGCGCGCCTTCTCAGCCATGGGCTCGGCCGGGGGCGCTGATCGCCAAGTCGTCCTCGATTGCCTTTGCCGTCTCCAGCAGTGGGGGCACCAAGTCCTTCTCCACCGACTCCGCCGTTGTGCGGCTCGCGTGCGTGGACAGGTTCACCGCCGCCACCACTCGGCCTCTGCGGTCGCGGATCGGGGCCGCCACTGAACGGAGGCCCTCCTCCAGCTCCTGGTCCACCATGGCCCAGCCCTGGTCGGTTACCTTCGCCAGCTCTGTCCGGAGCCGGTCGGGGGCGGTGACCGTTCGGTCGGTCAGCCTGTCGAACTGCGCCACCACGAAATACGCCTCCAGCTCCGCCTTGCTCAGGCCGGCCAGGAGCACGTGCCCCATCGAGGTCGCGTACGCCGGGAAGCGGGTGCCCACGTTGATGCTCACCGTCATGATTCGGGAGACCGCCACGCGGGCCACGTAGACGATCTCCGTTCCCTCCAGGACCGACACCGAGCTCGACTCGTGCACCCCCGCCGACAGGTGCTCCAGGTGCGGCTGCGCCACCTCCGGCAACGTCATGCTCGACAGGTACGAATACCCCAGCTCCAGCACTCTGGCCGTGAGGGAGAAGTACTTGCCGTCGGTGCGGACGTACCCCAGGTCGGCCAGGGTCAGCAGAAACCTGCGGGCCGCGGCGCGGGTGAGGCCCGTCGACCGGGCCACGTCGCTCAGGGTCAGCTCCGCCGCGTCCGCGTGGAAGGCCTTGATCACGGCCAGGCCGCGCTCCAGCGACTGCACGTGGTGGGCGCCGCGGTGGGCCGGTTCGGTGTCGACCTCGGCTTCGATCTGCCTCCCCACGTCCATGACCGCAGCCTATCCGGCGTCGCCCGGGCGGGCGGTCGGCTCGCCGAGCTCGGCCAGGGTGCGCTGGGCGATGGCGAACGCCGCGTTCGCCGCCGGGGCGCCCGCGTAGACCGCCGTGTGCAGCAGGACCTCGCTGATCTCCGCCGCCGTCAGGCCGTTGCGGACCGCGGCCCGGACGTGCATCGCCAGCTCGTTGTGCGCCTGCAGCGCGGTCAGCGCCGCGAGCGTGACGCAGCTGCGCGTCCTGCGGTCCAGGCCGTCGCGGGCCCAGACCGTGCCCCACGCACCTTCGGTGATGTAGTCCTGGAACGGGCGGCTGAAGCCGGTCGTGCCCGCGACCGCGCGGTCGACGTGCTCGTCGCCGAGCACCTCGCGCCGCACCTTCATGCCCTGCTCGTGGCGGTCGGTCACGCTCGCTCCAAGTGGTCCAGGATCAGCCGGGTGAACTCCTCGGGCCGCTCGTAGCTGCCCAGGTGCGCCGCGTCCGCGACGACTTCCAGACGCGCGCCCGGGATGCCCGCCGCGATCAGGTCGGCGTGGCCCTCCGGCGGGGTGGCCGGGTCTTCGGCGCCCGCGATGACCAGCGTCGGGGCGGTGATCTTCGGCAGCGCGTCGAGCTGGTCCATCCGCTCGATCGCGCCGCAGCAGGCCGCGTAGCCCTCCGCCGGGACGCCGGCGATCATCGACCGCAGGAACGCGGCGCGGTCCGGGTGCCGCTCGGCGTACGCCGGGGTCAGCCAGCGCGAGACGCCGGCCTCGGCGACCGCGCCGGTGCCCTCGGCGCGGACCGTGCGGGCCCGGTCGGCCCACATCCGCGGCGGGCCCAGCTTCGCCGACGTGCAGCACAGCACCAGGCTCGCGACCCGGTCGGGCGCGTGGGTGCCGAGCCACATGCCGGTCATCGCGCCCAGCGACAGGCCGACCAGGTGCGCCCGCTCGACCTCGAGGTCGTCGAGCAGCGCCAGGACGTCGGCGCCCAGGTCCTCGATTTCATACGGACCCGGCGGCACCGGCGAGGCGCCGTGCCCGCGCGTGTCGTAGCGGATCACCCGGAAGCCGCGCTCGAGCAGCGGCACGACCTGCGGCTCCCACATCCGGACGTCGCTGCCGAGCGACCCGCCGAACACCACCACCGGACCGTCCTCCGGGCCTTCCACGACCCGGTGCACCCGCACGGCGCTCACGTTGCCACCTCCGTTCATACGGCGAAGAACACTGTCTCGCCGTCGCCCTGCAGCCGCACGTCGAAGCGGTAGCCGTCGTCGGTCTTGGCCGCGATCAGGGTGCCGCGACGCTCTTCCGGAACCGTCGCCAGCACCGGGTCGGCGGAGTTGTCCTGGTCCTCGAAGTAGATCCGCGTGACGACCCGGTTGAGCAGCCCGCGGGCGAACACCGAGACGTCGATGTGGCGTGCCTGCGTGGTGCCGTGCTCCCCCGGCACCGGGCCCGGCAGCAGCGTCAGGATCCCGTACGTGCCATCGGTTTCCGTCGGGCAGCGGCCGAAGCCGCGGAACTCGCCGGACGCCTCGCCGCGCGGGTCGTCGGGGTGGCGGAAGCCGCCGTCCGGGTCGGCCTGCCACGTCTCGATCATGGCGTCCGGGACCGGGTCGCCGTTGCCGTCCCGGACGGTGCCGCGGATCCAGAACGCGCCGGGCGTGCCCTCGGGCACCACGTGCGGGCCGTCCGGCCAGGGCAGCCCGATCGACAGGTACGGGCCGACGGTCTGCGAAGGGGTGGGCAGCAGCTTCGTCATTCGTCCTCGTCCTCTTCCTCTTCGAACACCGACGCGTCGCGCCCGCGCAGCACGATGTCGAACTGGAACCCGAGCGCCCACTCGGCCTGCGTGATCTCGTGGTCATAGCGCGAAACCATGCGCTGGCGGGCCTTCTCGTCCGGGATGGAGTTGAAGATGGGGTCCTGGTAGAAGAGCGGGTCGTCCGGGAAGTACATCTGGGTGACCAGGCGCTGGGTGAACGCCGCGCCGAACACCGAGAAGTGGATGTGCGCGGGGCGCCAGGCGTTGTCGTGGTTCTTCCACGGGTACGCGCCGGGCTTGATGGTGGTGAACGTGTAGCGGCCGTCGCTGTCGGTCAAGGTGCGCCCGACGCCGTCGAAGTTCGGGTCGAGCGGCGACGGCCAGCGGTCGCCGGTGTGGCGGTAGCGGCCGCCGGCGTTCGCTTGCCAGATCTCGATGAGCGAGTCGCGCACCGGGCGGCCGTCGCCGTCGAGGAGGCGGCCGGTCACGATGATCCGCTGCCCCTGCGGCTCGCCCTCGTGCTGCCGGGTGAGGTCGTTGTCGTGCTCGCCGAGGCGGCCGGGGCCGAGCAGCGGGCCGGTGACCTCGGTCAGCATCTGCGGCAGCAGCACGAGGTCCTGCTGCGGGTACCGCAGCGCCGTCGAGCGGTAGCCGGTGAAGCCGAGGGGCGGGTGCGTGCCTTCGGGGTCCTGCCCGTAGCGCAGCAGCCTGAATTCGGTCGGAGTGGCCACGTTTTCTCTCCCTTACCGGCCTTCGAGGACGACGGCCAGGCCCTGGCCGACGCCGATGCAGATGGCGGCCAGTCCCCAGCCCCCGCCGCGGCGGTGCAGGTCGTGGGCCAGGGTGCCGAGGATCCGGCCACCGGACGCGCCGAGCGGGTGCCCGATCGCGATCGCGCCGCCGTGGGTGTTGACGATCTCCGGGTCGAGCTTCTTCCAGTCGCGCAGGCAGGCCAGCGACTGCGCCGCGAAGGCCTCGTTCAGCTCCACCGCGGCCAGGTCGTCCCACCCGATGCCGGCGCGTTCGAGAGCGATCTCGGCCGCGCGGACCGGGCCGATGCCGAAGACGTCCGGGTCGACGCCCGCCGCGCCGCGACCGGCGATCCGGGCCAGCGGCGCCTTGCCCAGGCGGTTCGCGGTCGCCTCGTCGCCGAGGAGCAGCGCCGAGGCGCCGTCGTTCAGCGGGGAGGCGTTGCCGGCCGTGACGGTGCCGTTCTCCTTGCGGAAGACCGGCTTCAGCTTGGCGAGCTTCTCGGGGCTGGAGTCCGGGCGGATGCCTTCGTCGCGGGCGAGGTCGATGCCCTCGACCGGGACGACCAGGTCGTCGTAGAACCCTTCGTCCCACGCCTTCGCGGCGTTGACGTGGCTGCGGGCGGCGAAGGCGTCCTGCTCGTCGCGGCCGATGCCGTAGCGCTCGGCGAGCAGTTCGGTGGACTCGCCGAGGGAGACGGTCCACTGCGACGGCATCGCCGGGTTGACCATGCGCCAGCCGAGCGCGGTGTTGTAGAGGGCCTGGTTGCCGGCCGGGAAGGCCTTCTCCGGCTTTTGCATGACCAGCGGCGAGCGGGTCATCGACTCGACGCCGCCGGCGACGACCAGGGACGCGTCACCGACCTGGATCGCGCGGCTGGCCTGCATCACCGCGTCCAGGCCGGAGCCGCAGAGGCGGTTGACGGTGTTGCCGGGGACGCTCGTCGGCCAGCCGGCGAGGAGGGCGGCCATGCGGGCGACGTTGCGGTTGTCTTCGCCGGCGCCGTTCGCGTCACCGAGGGTGACCTCGTCCACTGTGGACGGATCGAGGCCGGTGCGGGCTTGGAGTGCCTTGAGGACCCCGGCGGCCAGGTCGTCCGGGCGGACGCCGGCCAGCGCGCCGCCGTAGCGGCCGAACGGGGTGCGGATCGCGTCGAGGACGTAGACGTCGGTCATGCGCTCGCCTTCCGGGGTGCTGAGGTGATCGGGTGGATCGAGCCTGCCACGGCGGGAGCGGGCGCTGCCGGACGGGAAAGCACCGCGCTCATGCCTTCTCCAGCTCTCGGAGCACCGTCAGCTCCTGCTCGGTCGGGGCGGGGGTGACCTTCAGGTCGTCCGCGACCTTCAGTGTCCACCCCGTGGCCTTGACCGCCTGGTCGAGCTCCACGCCCGGGTGGAGCTCGGTGAGGGTCAGCTCGGCGGTCTCCGGGTCGGGGCGCATCAGGCCCAGGTCGGTCACCACCAGGGTCGGGCCCTTGCCGGGGAGGCCGAGCTTTTCGCGGTCGCCCTTGCCGGTGCCGTGGCCGAAGGAGGTCACGAAGTCGACCTTCTCGACGAAGGCGCGGGGGCTCTGGCGCAGGACGATGAACACCTCGCCGCAGGACGCCGCGATCTCGGGGGCGCCGCCCGCGCCGGGGAGGCGGACCTTCGGGTCGTGGTAGTCCGAGCCGATGACCGTGGTGTTGATGTTGCCGAACTTGTCGAGCTGGGCTGCGCCGAGGAAGCCGACGTCGATGCGGCCCGGCTGGAGCCAGTAGTTGAACACCTCGGGGACGCTGACCACGGCGTCGGCGGTGTCGGCCAGCTCGCCGTCGCCGATGGACAGCGGGAGGTGGGACGGCTTCGCGCCGAGGCAACCGGATTCGTAGATGAGGGTGAGGTTCGGGGCGTGGGCGCGGCGGGCGAGGTTGGCCGCTTTGCTGGGGAGGCCGATACCGACGAAGCAGGACATGCCGTCGCCGAGGGCGCGGGCGGCCGCGATGCTCATCATCTCGTCGGCGGTGTAGTCGGTGCTCACGCTGGGACCTCCGCGGAGTCGGGCGGGGTGGGGCGGGTCGGGGTGGGAGTGGCGCCGGGGCGGTGGGCGGCTTGGGCTCGGTGGGGCTGGGCCGGGCGACCCGGGGCGGCCGGGGCAGGCCCGGCCGCGTGGGGGCGGACGACCGCGGCTTGCAGGAGCGAGGCCCGGTGACCCGAGGCGGCGGGGGTAGGCCCGGCGGCGAGGCAGCGGGCAACTCGGGCTCGCCGGAGCTGGGCCACGCAGCCCAAGGCGGCGGGGGTAGGCGCGGCGGCCGTGCCGCAGGCAACTCGGGCTCGCCGGGGCTGAGCCACGCAGCCCAAGGCGGCGGGGGTAGGCGCGGCAGCCGTGCGGCAGCGGGCAACTCGGGCTCCCCGGGGCTGAGCCACGCAGCCCAAGGCGGCGGGGGTAGGCGCGGCGGCCGTGCCGCAGGCAACTCCGGCTCGCCGGAGCTGAGCCACGCAGCCCAAGGCGGCGGGGGTAGGCGCGGCAGCCGTGCGGCAGGCGACTCCGGCTCCCCGGGGCTGAGCCACGCAGCCCAAGGCGGCGGGGGTGGGCCCCGCGGCCGTGCGGCGGGCGACTCCGGCTCGCTTGGCCGATGCCTCCTCGGCAGACCGCGAGCCGGGTGGGGTGGGTGCCGGGGCGATCCCGAGGGGCGGCCAGGCGTCCCGAGGGCACCCGGCCGCGGGGGTCGGGTGGGCGACTCCGCGACGCCCAACGGGCAGGCTTGCGGTCATGCCTTCACGCCCTTGAGCTCGTTCAGCCACTTCGTGAACTCCTCGCGGTCGCGGCCGATCTCGTCCCACGCCTGGTACGCCGAGTTGTCGCGCTCGTAATACCCCGCCGCGTACGACGGCTTCGCGCCGCCTGGGACCTCGGCGACCGCCGAAACCACCCACGCCGGAAGAACCACTGCTCCCGGGCGGGGTTCCAGCTCGTCGACGATCTCCTCGACCGTCACGATCGAGCGCTTCGCCGCCAGGACCGCTTCCTTCTGGACTCCCGTGATGCCCCACATCTGGACGTTGCCGGACCGGTCCGCGCGTTGGGCGTGGACGATCGTCACGTCCGGGTTCAGGGCCGGGACCGCCGTCAGGCGCTCGCCGGTGAACGGGCACGTGATCGGCCTGATCGTCTCCGTCTGGGCCGGGAGGTCCGTGCCCGTGTAGCCGCGCAGGACCGCGAACGGCAGGCCGGACGCGCCGGCCACGTAGCGGTTCGCCATGCCCGCGTGGCTGTGCTCCTCGATCTCGAGCGGGACCGGCCAGTCGTGCTGGACCGCGTCGCGGAACCGGTGCAGCGAACCGACTCCCGGGTTACCGCCCCAGGAAAACACCAGCTTCGAAGCGCAGCCCGCGCCGATCAGCTGGTCGTACACGATGTCCGGGGTCATCCGCACCAGCGTCAGGCCCCGCCTGCCCTGCCGGATGATCTCCTGCCCGGCCGCGACCGGGATGAGGTGCGTGAACCCTTCGAGCGCGACGGTGTCGCCGTCGTGCACCAGCCGGCCCACGGCCTCCTCCAGTGACAGCAGCTCCGCCATCCCACGCTCCGAATCTGTTCGCATCACGCACACTCGTTCTGAAACCGAACATAGCACGACCCGAGGGCACCGACCAGACGTCTTCCACCCAATGGATGACGCACGCACGACGAAGGGGACTTTCCTCGCACCCGGAGCGAGGAAAGTCCCCTTCGTCGGAAGAACTCAGCCGATCCGGACCAGCCGGGAGCCGTGCGGAGGCACCGCGGAAGCCGTCCACGAGCCGCGGAACCGCCCGAGGTCCTTGCGCGCGACGAGGTCACGCACCGGCCGCGCCCCGGGGAGGTCCACCGTGATGTCCGCGGGCGTGGAACCCAGGTTGTAGACGGCCGCGTACGTCCGGCCGTCCGGCGCCCGCTTCGTCCACACCTGGTGGTCGCCGCCGTGCGCGCACGGGTTGGCGAAGTCGACCTTCCAGTTGCCACCCCAGCCGTTGGACGGCGTCAGCGGTTTGTACGCGATGTCCTGCGCGTGGCACGACGTCCCGAGGATCGGCGCGTTCTTGTCGTAGACCTCCTTCTCCAGCCCCGTCACGGCGTACAGGCCGAGCTTGAGCCCGAGCGAATGCACATACGAAGCGAGAGAGGAGATCCCGGACGGGAACCGCGACGGATCGGGGTCGGGGATGCCGTTGGCGTCGGTGTGGAAGACCCAGGACTGCGAAGCGTTCCACCCCGAGTCGATGTTGACGTAGGTGTAGCCGGCCGACTTGAGCTTGGCGGAGAGAGCCTGAGCCGCGTCACGGACGTGCGACTCGTTCAGCCACGAAGTGCCGTAACCCGCGCGGGTCGACGACTCCAGGCTCCAGCTGCTCCAGCCCATGAACGGCTTGACGAACGGCGTCCGGGCCTCGGCCGAAGGCACCAGAAAAGCGGAAAGACCCAGGACAGCGAGGAAAACGGAAAGGAAGCGTTTCACCGGACACTCCTCCAGAGGGGACCTACTCCTTGAGCCCGCTCGCCGCGATCCCGCGGACGATGAACCGCTGGGCGACCAGGAACATCGCGACCAGCGGCGCGATGGTGACGAGCGCGCCGGCGAACAGCGCCGGCAGGTTGACCGACTGCGCGGTCAGGAACGTCGAGAGAGCGATCTGCGCGGTCCACGACGACGGGTCCTGCCCGATCACCAGTGGCCACAGGAACGCGTTCCAGCTTTCGATGAACATCAGCGCCCCGAGCGAGGCGATCATGCTTCCCGAGTTGGGGAGCACGAGCCGGCGGTAGACGCCCAGGTAACCGAGCCCGTCGAGCCGCCCGGCCTCTTCGATCTCGGCCGGGAACCGCAGGTAGAAGTTGCGGAACAGGATCACGGTGAACGCGCTGAAGAGGTTCGGCGCGATGATGCCCCACTCGGTGTTGACCCCGCCCAGCGAGCCGACGACGACGAACGTCGGCACGAACGTCACCGACTGCGGGATCATCAGCGTGACCAGCACGTACGTGAACACCGCACGCCGTCCCGGGACGTTGATCCGGGCCAGCGCGTAGCCGGCCATCGACCCGAACAGCGTGCCGACCGGAGCGGTGACGACCGCGACCAGGAACGAGTTCCACAACGAGTGCGCCATCGGTACCGACGCATCGGCGAACAGGTCGCCGAAGTTGACCCATGACAGCGGGTCCGGCAGCCACGACCAGTCCGGCGAACTGACCTGCTGGCGCGTCATGAGCGCGTTGCGCACCATGATGTAGAACGGCAGCAGGAAGATCAGCGAGAGCACCGACGCCAGGACGTACTTCGGCGCCTTCCTGGCGCGAGGAGCGGCGAGGACGGTCATCAGTCCTTCTTCCCGAAGCCGACGAACCGGCCCTGCAGCAGCGTGATCACGATGATGATCACCGTCAGCAGGAACGCGCCCGCCGAGCCGACGCCGTAGTTCTGGTCGCCGAGCGCGGAGTCGTACAGGTAGACGAGCGGCGGCTTCACCGGCGCGGTCGCCGTGCCGGAAAGGCCGGTGCCGAACAGGTTGTAGAACTCGTCGAACGCCTGGAACGCGGCGATGAGGATCAGCAGCAGCACCGCCACCGACGTGTTCCTCAGCTGCGGCACCGTGATGTACCGGAAGGCCTGCCACTTGGTCGTGCCGTCCAGCTCACCCGCTTCGTACAGGGACGGCGAGATCGCCTGCAGCCCGGCCAGGAACAGGATCATGTACAGCCCGACCTGCAGCCACAGCCGCAGCGTCACGACCGCGACCCAGTAGACCGGCGGGCTCGTCGTCGACAGCCACGGCACCGGGTCGGCGCCGAACAGGCCGCCGAGAACGTTCGCGACCCCGGACGGCAGGCCGTTGAACAGCGCCATCTTCCACACCAGCGCCGCGACGACGTACGACACCGCGGCCGGGATGAGGAACACCGTCCGGAAGAACGCCTTGCCCCGGCGAATGCTGTTGATCAGCACCGCGAGACCCAGCGAGGCGACGAAGGTGATCGGCACGATGAAGACCGTGAAGAGCGCGATCGTCGACAGCGACGTCAGGAAGGCGTCGTCGCCGAGCAGGAACGCGTAGTTGTCGAAGCCGATCCAGTGCCCGAGCGAGATCGTGCCGCGGGCGTCGTTGAAGCTGAGCAGGAAGCTCCACGCGATCGCGACGTACTTGAACAGCCCCAGCCCGATCACCACGGGCCCGGTCAGCACGACGAACGCGCCGATCGCCCGCCAGTCCCGGCGCCGGCGACGTCTCTTCGCGGCCGCCGCCGGGACCGCCGGGGCCTCCATCAAGGCCGTCATGCCAGCTGCTTGTCGACTTCGGCCTGCGCCTTCTTCGCCGCGTCGGCGAGTTCGGCGGCCGGGTCGGCCTGCCCGTTCGCGATCTTCGTCGCGGCCTGCAGGAACAGCGTCGCCGACGCCTTGTTCCACAGTCCCGAGTACGACTTGCCGTTCTGCTGCGAGATCGTCACGGCGTCCTTCGCCGGACCGCTGGAGAACTCGGTCGTCTGCGCCGCGACCTCCTTGCGGGCCGGGATGTGGAAGCCGTACTTGACGCACCAGTCCTTCTGCAGGTCGGCGTTCTTGACCCACAGCCAGTCGATGAACTTCTTGACGGCGTCCAGGTTCTGGCTCTTGGCGTTCGCCAGCTGGTACCAGCCGCCGACGCGGGCGACCTGCTTGCCGGCGTCGCCGAACTTCGGCCACGCGACGACGCCGAAGTCGTCACCCAGGGCCTTCTTGATGTCCGGCAGCGACCACAGCCCGCCCCACTGCATCGCGGTGGCGCCGTTGGCGAACGCGCCCGGGTCGGACCAGTCCGTCGGGTAGCCCTGGAGCAGGCCGCCGGTGTCGTGCAGCTGCTTGAGCCCGCCGATCGCGGCGATCGCCTCGGGCGAGGCGAACGCGATCTTCTTGCCGCTCGAGTCGAAGAAGTCTCCGCCGGACGACCAGAGCAGGAGCGTCGCGGCCTCGCCGACGCCGTCGGTGCCGACGTAGAGACCCTTCTGCTTGCCGGTGTTCAGCTTCCGTGTCGCTTCGAGGAGCTCGGCGAACGTCTGCGGCGGCTGCACGCCCGCGGCCTGCAGCACGGACTTGCGGTAGTACAGCATCATGACGTCGTCGATCATCTTGACGCCGTAGATCTTGCCGTCGACGGTCACGGTGTCCAGCGCGGCCGGGCTGAAGTCGGCCTTCACCGGGTCCACGACGTCGTCGAGCGGCGCGAGCAGGCCGTTCTTGACGTTCTGGTACCGGAAGTCGCCCAGCTCGAACAGGTCGGGTGCCTGCGCGGTCAGCATCGCCGAGTTGAGCTTGGTCTCGTAGTCGCCGGCGATCCAGCTGACGTTGATCGCGATGTCCGGGTTGGCCTTCGTGAACTCCTGCGCGTACCGCTGGACCGCCTGCTGCGTCCCGGATTCGCCGTACGCGTGGTACCACTGCTGCAGCGTGACCTTCGCCCCCGAAGCGGCGCCCGCGTTCTTGTTCAACGGGTCCGAAGTGCAGCCCGCGAGAGCTGCTCCCCCGGCGAAGAGGACGGAACCGACCAGGAAGCTTCGGCGATTCATGGGGCTCACAAGGGACTCCTTAGACGCTCTCGGCGACGAAAAGACTTTGGATGGCGACGGCGGCCGCGCCCCGCGCCCACTCCTCGAACGGCAGCGGCCGGATCACCAGGCCGCAGCGGGCGGCGCTGCCGAACGCCTGGACCGCGAAGGTCCGGCGGATCTGGTCCTCGAACAGGTCGTAGGTCGCGACGCCTTCACCGGAGACGACCACTCGTTCCGGGCCGAACAGGTTGACCAGCGCGGCCAGGCCGAGCCCGATCGCGTGCCCCGCCCCGGCGAACACCGCGCGCAGCGGTTCGTCGCCGCCGCGGGCGCGGACCACGGCGTCTTCCATGGTCAGCGCGGGTTCCCCGGAGACGTCCCGGGCGCGGACGAGGATCGCTTCGGTGGACGCGATCGCCTCGACGCAGCCCTGGCCGCCGCAGTGGCAGGACGGGCCGCCGTCGGCGACCGGGACGTGCCCGATCTCGCCCGCGACGCCGTGCGCGCCGCGGACCAGGTCGCCGTTGACGACGAGCGCGCTGCCGATGCCGGTCCCCACCGTGACCAGTGCGAACGACGACGCGCCGACGCCTTCACCGAACCACTGCTCGGCGACGGCGAGCGCCTTGACGTCGTTCTCCAGCGTCGCGGTCAGCCCGGTCGCGTCTTCCAGCAGAGACGCCAGAGGGACGTCCCGCCAGCCGAGGAAGGGCGAGTACCGGACGACGCCGGACGCGCGGTCGACGTCGCCGGACACCGCGACACCCAGGCAGTAGGCGCGTTCACGCAGGTTGCTGGTGCCGTCCGGGGTCGGGCCGGAGAGGAGCTCACCGACGAGGTCGGCCAGCGCGCGGACGACGTGGCCGACGTCGTGGCTCTTCAGCGCGTGGTGGGCGCTGGCCCGGACGTCGGCGCGCAGGTCGGTGACGACGCCGATGAGGTCGTCGCCGGTGATCTTCACGCCGACGAAGTACTCGCGGTCCGGGCGGATCGCGAGGGGGTTCGCGGGTCGGCCGGCCCCGGGCGTGGTGCGGCCTTCGGAAGCGAGTTCTTCGAGGTAACCGGCTTCGATGAACGGCCGGGCCGCCTTGGTGACCGCGGCCGACGACAGACCGGTGCGCCGGGCGACGTCGACGCGGGAGACCGGCCCTTCGGTCAGGACCGTGGTGAACACGGTCGCTGCCGCGGGACTGGTGATCGGCGCCCTTGCCGGTGCACTGCGAGGCATGGCCGGAAGGGTAGGCAGGATTAATTAACTTCGTCAAGAATTTATTTTTTCGCTGGTCATGCCTACGCTCGGGATCATGTCGCTCGTCGAACACGACCCCGCGCGCCGGCTCTGGCTGCTGCGCACCCCCGAGAGCTCCTACGCGTTCCGGCTCGACGCCGACGACCGGCCGCGGCACGTCCACTGGGGGCCGCCACTGACGCTGGCCCAGGCGGCGCAGGTGGCCGCGCGGCGCAACCCGGCCGACAGCAGCTTCGACGAGCCGGGCGACGAGCGGCAGGAACTGCCGGCCGAGGGTGGCGCGTTCTTCGGCGTCGCGGCCCTGGCCGTACGGTACGAAGACGGGACGTCGGCGCTCGAGTGGCGTTACGACGGCTTCGCGATCGAAGGCGACACGCTCGTCGTGCGGCTCGCCGACCGGCACTACCCCCTGGAACTCTCGCTGCACTACCGCGTCCGCGGCGACGTCGTCGAGCGCTGGACATCGCTGCGTGCGGACCAGCCGGTTTCCCTGCTGCGCACCGACTCCGCGGCGTGGACGCTCCCCCGCCGCGACGGCGCCCGGCTGACCCGGACGTCGGGGGCGTGGAGCGCCGAGTACGGCGTGCTGCGCGAGCCGCTGCCGGTCGGCGAGACGACGTTGACCAGCCGTCGCGGCGTGTCCAGCCACCAGGTCAACCCGTGGGTGATGCTCGACGCGGGCGACGCCACCGAGACGTCCGGCGAAGTGTGGTCGACCGCGCTGGCCTGGAGCGGGAGCTGGCGGATCACCGTCGAGCACACGCACACCGGGCGCGTGACGTGGACCGGCGGGTTCGGCCACGAGAACGTCGCCTGGACGCTGCACCCCGGCGAGACGTGGGAAACACCGGTGTTCGCCGGGCTCTACGCGGCCGACGGCTTCGGCGGGACGAGCCGCCGGTGGCACGCCTACGTCCGCGAGTTCGTCCAGCCGCACCCGGAAGAGCTGCGGCCGATCGTCTACAACTCCTGGGAAGCCACCGGCTGGGACGTCGACGAGCGGACCGAGACCTCGCTGGCCGAGGCCGCCGCCGGCCTGGGGGCCGAGCTGTTCGTCATGGACGACGGCTGGTTCGGCGCCCGCACCGGCGACACCGCCGGGCTCGGCGACTGGACCCCCAACGAGCAGCGCTTCCCGAACGGCCTGCGGCCCTTGGTCGACGCCGTCCACGCGCACGGCATGAAGTTCGGGCTGTGGGTCGAGCCGGAGATGGTCAACCCGGACAGCGATCTCTACCGCGCGCACCCGGACTGGGTGCTGCACATGGCGAACCGCGCACGGACGACCCTGCGCAACCAGCTCGTGCTGAACTTCGCGCGCCCGGACGTCGCGGACTGGGCGCACAAGTGGCTCGACCGGCTCGTCGGCGAGCACGGCATCGACTACCTCAAGTGGGACATGAACCGCGCGTTCACCGAAGCCGGCCAGCCGGGCGCGGACGCCGGTCGCGTGTGGGTGGACCACGTCCGCGCGGTGCACGCCATCCTGGACCGGCTGCGCACCGACCACCCGGCGTTGCGGATCCAGGGCTGCGCGGGCGGCGGCGGGCGCACCGACCTCGGGATCCTCGCGCGCACCGACGAGATCTGGGCGTCCGACAACACCGACGCCGCCGACCGGATCACCATCCAGCACGGCTACGGGCAGATCTACCCCGCGGGCACGATGTCGGCCTGGGTCACCGACAGCCCGAACCCGACGACGGGCCGCGAGGCGCCGCTGAGCTTCCGCTTCCACGTCGCCATGGCCGGCGTGCTCGGCCTCGGCGGCGACCTGCCTCGCTGGTCCGCCGCGGAACTCGGCGAAGCGGCGTCGCTCGTCGCGCTGTACAAGGAGATCCGGCCGGTCGTGCAGCACGGCGAGCTGTACCGGCTGGCGGACCCGGCGACGTCGGCGCTGACCGCCGTCCAGTACGTCCTGGACCGTTCCGTCGTCGTGTTCTTCTGGCGGCGGCCCGCGGAGTTCGCGCGGCCGGTCACGCCGCCGCGGCTGGCGGGACTGGATCCGGCCGCGCGGTACCGCGACTCCGACGGCGTCGTGCACGACGGCGCGGTGCTGCTGAGCCACGGTCTCGACGTCGACCTGCCGGGAAGCGGTTACGCGAGTGCCGTCGTGCGGCTGACCAGGGTCTGATTACCCACGCCGATCGGCGTGACCGGGCCGGGTGAGCCCGATTGACTTTTCACCGTCCGTGAGCTGAATGTGAAGTCCTTCACCCTGCTCGCCAACGGAGGCAGCATGCGCAAGCGCCTGTCCGCCCTGCTCGTCGTCCCCGCGCTCGCCGTGCTCGCCTTCGCCGCCCCGGCGTCGGCGAGCACGGGCTACCACGAGTACGTCGCCCTGGGCGATTCGTGGACCGCCGACGTCTTCGTCACCTTGCCGCCCACCACCCAGTTCACCCCGCTCGACTGCGCACAGTCCACTTCGGACTACCCGCACGAGCTGGCCGGCGCGCTCGGCGTCGAGACGTTCCGCGACGCCAGCTGCGGCGGCGCGACGACGACCGACTTCACGCAGCAGCAGAAGCTGCCGCTGGGCGGGACGAACCCGCCGCAGTTCGACCGGCTCACGGCCACCACGGACCTGGTCACCGTCGGAATCGGCGGCAATGACATCGGGCTCGCCTCCGCCGTGACGAAGTGCCTCAACCTGCTGCCGGTGAGCACGTGCAAGGCGAAGTTCACCGCGGGCGGCGTCGACCAGCTGGAAAACGCTGTCGCGGCGACGGAACCGAAGGTCGCCGCTTCGCTTCAGGCGATCAAGGAGCGCTCACCGAACGCGCGGATCCTGCTGGTGAACTACCTCGCCGGGCTGCCCGCGAGCGGGAAGGGCTGCTGGCCGGTCATCCCGATCGCCGACGGCGACGTCGCCTACCTGCAGGCGAAGTTCCTCTCGATGAACGCCATGCTGGCGCGGGTCGCCGCGGACAACGGCGTCGAACTCGTCGACACCTACTCCCCCACGCTCGGCCACGACGCGTGCCAGGCACCCACCGTCCGGTACGTCGAGGGTCTGATCCCGATCTCGACGAGCAACCCCTTGCTGCTCGCGTTTCCCTTCCACCCCAACGGAGCCGGGGCCGCCGCGCAGTCGGAGATCGTCCTGGACGCGGTCCAGCGGGGCTGAATTGTCGGTGCCGTGATCTAGTCTGTCGGGGTGGCCGAGATCGTGGTGACCCGATGGATTCCGGACGACGCGGTGAAGCTCCTCGCCGAGGCGGGCGACGTGGTGGTGTCGCCCGCCGATCGGCCGTTGGCGCCGGACGAACTGCACGAGTTCGTCTCCGGCGCTTCGGCCGTCGTCGGGATGCTGCACGACCGGCTCGACGGCGCGCTGGCCGACGCCGCCGGGCCCGGGCTGAAGGTGGTCGCGAACGTCGCGGTCGGGTACGACAACGTCGACGTCCCGGCGCTGGCCGCCCGCGGGATCGTCGTCACGAACACACCGGGGGTGCTGACCGACGCGACCGCCGACCTCGCGTTCGGCCTGCTGCTCGCCGTCACGCGGCGGCTCGGCGAAGGGGAACGGCTGCTGCGCTCGCGCACGCCGTGGTCGTTCCACCTCGGGTTCCTGCTCGGCTCGGGCCTGCAGGGCAAGACGCTCGGCATCGTCGGGTACGGCCAGATCGGCCGCGCGGTGGCGAAGCGCGCCGAGGCGTTCGGCATGGAGATCGTCCACTCGGGACGGTCGGGCCGGGGTTCTGTTTCCTTCGAGGAACTGCTGGCGCGCTCGGACGTCGTCTCACTGCACTGCCCGTTGACGCCCGAGACGCGGCACCTGATCGACGCGGCCGCGTTGCGGGCCATGAAACCCAGCGCGTACTTGGTGAACACGACGCGCGGCCCGGTCGTCGACGAGGCCGCGCTCGCGGACGCCCTCGAAGCCGGGGAGATCGCCGGGGCCGCGCTGGACGTGTTCGAGAAGGAGCCCGAGGTCGAACCGCGGCTGCTCGGCCGCGATGACGTCGTGCTGAGCCCGCACCTCGGGTCCGCCACGATCGAGACGCGGACCGGGATGGCCGTGCTGGCCGCGCGCAACGTCGTCGAAGTGCTGGGCGGACGCGCCCCGCTGACGGAGGTGAAGCCGTGACCCGGATCGTCATCGCGCCCGACAAGTTCAAGGGCAGTCTCACCGCAGTCGAGGCCGCGGAGGCGATCGCGCTCGGCGTGCGCGATGCCTTACCGGACGCCGAGGTCGTCACGTGCCCGGTCGCCGACGGCGGCGAAGGCACCCTCGACGTCCTCGAAGCGGCGGGCGCGCGGATCGTCCGGCTGACGGTCCGCGGGCCGCTGGAGGAGCCGGTCAAGGCTTCCTACGCGGTACTGGACGGCACGGCGTACGTCGAGTCGGCGCGCGCGTGCGGGATCGAGTTCGTCGAGCCGAGCCCGGAAACCGCGCGGGCCGCGCACACCTGGGGCGTCGGCGAGCTGCTGGCCGACGCGTTGATCCACGGTGCCCGCCGACTCGTGCTGACCGTCGGCGGCACGGCCAGCACCGACGGCGGCGCCGGGATGCTGGGCGCGCTCGGCGCCGGCGTGCTGGACGCGTTCGGCGCGCCGGTCGGCCTGGGCGGCGGCACGCTGGGGCGCGTCGCGTCGACCGAGCTGGCGCCGGTGCGGGAGCGGCTGGACGGGGTGCGTGTCGCGGTCGCGACCGACGTCACGAACCCGTTGCTGGGGCCGTCGGGCGCGGCGGCGGTGTTCGGGCCGCAGAAGGGCGCCGGGCCGTCGGAAGTCGCGTTGCTCGACGAAGCGCTCGGGCGGTGGGCGCACGCGTTGCAGGTGGGTGGCGCTCCGGACGTCTCGCGAGTTCCGGGAGCGGGGGCCGGCGGCGGGGTGGCCGCGGCGGCGATCGCACTCGGGGCGAGCGTCGAATCCGGGTTCGACCTCATCGCCGGGCTGACCGGGGTCGACCAGGCTTTGGACGGCGCCGATCTCGTCATCACCGGGGAGGGATCGCTCGACGAGCAGAGCCTGAACGGCAAGGCACCGGCCGGGATCGCGGACCGGGCGCGTCCGCGCGGGGTGCCGGTGGTGGCGCTGGCCGGGCGGATTCAGCTCGGCTCCGCCGGGCTGGAGCGGCTGGGCGTGGTGGGGAGCAGCGCGTTGATCGACCACGCGCCTTCGCTGGAGTACGCGCGGGCGCACGCGGCTGAGTTGCTGCGGGCTCGCGCGGAGGAGGTGGTGCGCGCCTGGCGGGCCGGCTGAGCGGCACCGCCGGCGAACGGACCTCCCGCCGCGCTGCGAAAGGCCCGTCCGCCGAGGTCAGCTCGTGTGCTGCGGCAGCACGGCGAAGGCGACTCCGCCGGCCTCGTCCTCCTGGACGTCGAGCACCTTGTCGTCGAGCAACGCCGCGGCCTGCGGTTCCAGGAAGACCTTCGGGCCTTCCTCGGCGCCGAGCACGCTGTCGCCCTCCGCGGGTTCAGGGGCGACGGACAGCGCGAGCTGCGCGCTCTCGCCGTCGGCGTTCTGCACCGCCAAGCGGAGCCCGGCGTCGCCCTCCCCCTGGCTGGTCAGTGCGGTGATCGCCTCGGCGGCGGCTTCGGTCACGGTCAGCATCTACGGCCTTCCCTTCGTCGCGGTCCGATGCACTGGAGGCCTCCACGCTAGGGGCGTCCGTTCGGACGTGCAGTCTGAGCGGATCAGCCCTGCCGGGCCTCGCGGATGGCGTCCGCCACGGACCCGCCCGCGTAGTCCGCCTGCTCGCGCGGATCGGGGTCGGCGTGCCGGCGCGGCACCTCGTCTTCCGGGGCGACCGGCTCGAAGTCCGCGGGCGCGTCCTCGACGGTCTCGTCGAGCTGGTCCGCCGGGGTCACCGCGAGCGGGCGCTCCGGGACGGGCTCCGGTTCGGTGTCGGGCACCTCTTCGGCGAGGCGCTGGTCCATCGGCTCGCCTTCGCGGACTTCTCTCGGCGTCGTGCCGAAGCGGTTGGCGGCGCTCCAGTGCTCAGGCGGCTCCATGCCCTCTTCGAGGGGGTCCACGCGCAGCTCGTCCTCGTCCAGCGCTTCGCTGGGGTCCAAGCTTTCCGGTTCGGCCGCGTCACGGTCACTCACTGGTCTCTCCCGGCGCGTAGGCAACAAGCATCATCGGTGGTGACCTACCCGGGGTCCCGGGGACCGAAACTCCGGCGGTGTCGCCGGAATCACATTTCTTCAACTGGTTTAACACATTCACAAGTTTGTGAACGCAGAGTAGGTTGGGATCATGGCCACGACCAGGTGCGCACCGGGACACCGGCTGCTCGCCGCCGACCCCGACCGCCACCACGAGCTCGGCACCCACGCCGCGTGGTACGTCGTGGCCGGCGTGGTGACGACCGGCGTCCAGGCCGTGCTGTTCCTCCTCCTGCGCGACGAGCTCGGCTCCCAGGTGGCGAACCTGGTCGCGATCGCGCTGACGACGATCGGCAACACGGAGTTCCACCGCCGCGTGACGTTCGCCGGGCGGCAGAGCAACGCGGGGAAGCGGCACCTGCAGGACCTGCTGACGTTCGCGTTCTACGCGGGGTACGGCTCGGCGGTGCTGGCGATCCTGGACGCGGTGGTCGACCGGCCGACGTCGTGGGAGGAGACGGGCACGCTGCTGCTGGCCAGCCTGGTCGGCGGCTTCGTGCGGTTCGCGGTGCTGCGCTGGTGGGTGTTCGCGCACCGCACCGAGGGCGCCACGGTGGCCCACACCGCTAGCGTCGGGGCCGTGGCCTCGGAAGACATCACGCCCCACGCGGGCGGCAGCGAACCGGATTATCGCTTCACCCTGGCCAACGAGCGGACGTTCCTGGCGTGGCTCCGGACGGCGCTGGGGTTGCTGGCGGGCGGGGTGGCGGTTCACCAGCTGGTCCCGGCTCCCGCGCCGGCGAGCGCGGTGCTGGCGGGGTTGTGCGTAGTGCTGGCGGCAGCCCTGGCGGCGACGGCCTATCCGCGGTGGCGGCGGGTGCAGATCGCGATGCGGGCCGGGGAGCCGTTGCCGCGGAGCTGGATGATCGTGGTGCTGACGGGCGGGCTGCTGGCACTGATCGTCGCGGCGGCGGTGCTGCTGGTCGTGTCGTGAGCGAGCCGGGGGATTCGCGGATGCGACCGAGCTTGCGGGGCCGGCTTGGTCGGGACGGTCACGTCGCGCGGATGCGGCGCGAGAGCTTCGGCGGGGCGGCCGAGCCGCTTCGGGGAGGCCGGGTCGAGCCGGCTGCGGGCGGGCCGCGGCACGGCGAGCCGGCTGAGCCACCCCGACCTGAGCCGGCCGCGATCTTGCCGCACGACGAGCCGACCCAATTCCAGCGGATCGGGCCAGCCGCGAGCGGGCGGCACGTCGAGCCGGCTGAGCCACCCCGGGCCGCCGTGAGCGCCCGCCGCACTCGACCGCAGGGAACCCCGCGAGCTGTGCGCCCCAACTCGCCCCTGCGGCCCGCCGCGCCCCGGTTAATCCATTCGCGCGACCACGGACCGCACTCATCTTCACCCCACCCGATCGGGTTATCCACACCCGGCCGACCGCCCCTCCGGCCGTTCGGCTCAACCCCGCTTCACCTCGGCGCCGGACCCGAATACCGCTTCTTCGCGATTATCACGACGTCAGAACTACCGTCATGAGCCTCGGGACTCCCGCGTGACCAGCCCCGGCGGCGCCCAAGCCGAGCGAACCGGGCTCGCCTGGCGGCGGACCGCCCTCGCCTCCGCCGCCTGCACCGTACTGCTCCTGCACTCCGCCGCCCAGCGCCATTGGGGTGTCTCGCTGGTCCCCGTGGTGCTCGCCGCCGTCACATCTGCCCTGCTCGCGGGCGTGGGCGCTCGGCGGGAGCGTGCCTTGCGGACCGAAAAGCCCGCCGCGATGAGCCCGATCCTGCCCGCCGTCGCGTCGCTCGCCGTTACCGTGACTGCCGCTTCCGTGGCCGTCCTCCACTGACGGGTGAACTCGGCACATCCTGAAACCGATTAATCGCAATGTGCGCGGCCGGGTCGCGGGAACATCACGGTCGCTGCTGCTAACGGGGTATTGGTCGTTGAAATCTGGACTGATGGCCCGGGAGGTGCTTACGATTACCCAGCGTCGCACGGAGCGCAGGTCAAGCGGGGGAGCCCGGGAAGATCTGCAACCGAAAAGTCACGGAGAGTGGAACCCCCGGCAAGCGACGGTCGAGGGTCGGCCGGGGAGACGACCATGACAGCACCGCCGAGGACCACCGAGCAATCCGCTTCGGACGTTCGCGATTATCGCACCTTGGAGACAACTCCCAGGCCGAACGGACGCCTGACGAAGGAGGATCTCGACCCTCTGGTGAAGGACGCCGGCGAGGGCAACCCCGCCGCCATCCACAGCCTGCTCCAGATGATCGAGCCGGTCGTCGTGCGGTACTGCCGCGCGCGGATGGGTGGGCGCGACCTCTCCTACCTCTCGGCCGACGACGTCGCCCAGGAAGTCTGCCTCGCCGTCTTGAAGGCCCTTCCGGATTATCAGGACCGCGGCGGTTCCTTCCTCTACCTCGTCCACGCGATCGCGGCCAACAAGGTCGCCGACGCCTACCGCGCCGTCGCCCGCGACCGCTCCGAGCCCGTCCCCGAGCTCCCGGAGCGCCCGCTCGTCGCCGGCAACGAGCCCGAGTCCCACGCGCTGCACCTCGACCTCGGCGCCCGCCTCGGCCGGCTGCTCGCCTCGCTCCCGCGCGTGCAGCAGGAAATCCTGACCCTGCGCATCGCCGTCGGCTTCTCCGCGCAGGAGACCGCCGAAGCGCTCGGCATCTCCGCCGGCAACGTCCGCGTGACGCAGCACCGCGCCCTCACCCGGCTGCGCGGCATGATCGGCGACGACGAGTTCTAGGCCATCCCAGCGGCGGGCGGGGGAACCCCTTTTACCCCCTGGAAGGGGTTTCCCCGCTCGCATCCAAGCCGTAGACGCGGCGGGCGTTGTGCTCGAACACGCCCAGCCGCTCGGCGTCCGACAGCGAGCCGGTCAGCGCGATCGCCGCGTCCAGCACCACTTCGTAGGACGCCGCCAGCTCGCAGACCGGCCAGTCCGAGCCGAACAGCATGCGCGACGGGCCGAAGACGTCCAGCACGTGGTCGACGTACCGGCGCAGGTGCCCGACCTCCCAGCCCGTCCAGTCCGCCTCCGTGACCAGCCCGGAGAGCTTGCACACCACGTTCTCGTGCGCGGCCAGCGCCGCCACCCCGGACGCCCACGGCTCCCACTCCCCCGCCGCGATCGGCGGTTTCGCCGCGTGGTCCAGCACCAGCCGCAGGTACGGCAGCCGCTCGGCCAGCGCGGCAGCGGCGGGCAGCTGCTCGACGCGCACGAGCAGGTCGTACGCCAACCCCGCCGAAGCCACCGCCCCCAGGCCGGCGACCACCGGCGGCCGCAGCAGCCAGTCGTCGTCCGCCTCGTTCTCCACCTGGTGCCGGATCCCCACCAGGGGACCGTCCGAAGCGGCCAGCCGGTCCACGACGTCCGGGGCCGCCAGGTCCACCCAGCCGACGACGCCGGCGACGACCGGCTCCGCGGCGGCGATCGCCAGGAACTCCTCGGTCTCCGAAGCCGACGACACCGTCTGGACCAGCACGGTCGCGTGCACGCCGGCCGCCTTGGTCACCGCGCGCAGGTCGTCCACCGTGTACGGGCGGCGGAGCGGGGCCAAGGCCTCCCCCGCCAGCCACGGGTACTCGCGCCGCGCCGGGTCCCACAGGTGGTGGTGGGCATCGATCATGAGACTCCTTCGGCGGTGACGACGCCGGCGCGCAGAAACCCCGCGTCGACCAGGTCGGTCCACAGTTCCGGCGGCACGACGGCCCGCGCGCGCCGCGCGTTGACGCCGACCTGCGAAGGATCATGCGCGCCGACGACGACCGACGCCACCGCGGGATGCGCCATCGGCAGCGCCAGCGCGGCTTCCGGCAGCTCGACGCCGTGGCGCGCGCAGATCGCGGCGATGCGACCGGCCCGCTCGACCAGTTCCGCCGGGGCCTCGGCGTAGTCGTAGACGCTGCCGGGCTCGGCGGTCGCCAGGATGCCGCCGTTGAACGCGCCGCCGACGACCACGGACACGCCGCGGTCGAGGCACAGCGGGAGCAGCTCGTCGAGCGCCGGCTGGTCCAGCAGTGTGTAGCGCCCGGCCACCAGCAGCACGTCGAGGTCGGTGCGGCGGACGAACTCCGTGAGCATCGGCGCCTGGTTCATCCCGGCGCCGAACGCCCGGATCACGCCCTGCTCGCGCAGTTCGCGCAACGCCGGGAAGGCGCCGCGCAGGGCGTCCTCGAAGTGGTCGTCGGGGTCGTGGACGTAGACGATGTCGACGCGGTCGAGCCCGAGCCGCGTCAAGCTGTCCTCGAAGGAGCGCAGGACGCCGTCGCGGCTGAAGTCCCAGCGCCGCTTGTACGCGGCCGGGACGGCGAAGCCCTCGTCGTCCCGCGTGCCCGCGCCGCCGGGGTTCGGTTCGAGCACGCGGCCGACCTTCGTGGACAGCACGTACTCGTCGCGGGGGAACGACCGCAGCGCCGCGCCGAGGCGGGTCTCCGACAGGCCGAGGCCGTAGTGCGGCGCGGTGTCGAAGTACCGGACGCCCTCGTCCCACGCGCGGCGCACGGTCGCGGCCGCCGTCTCGTCGCTGATGGCGTGGTAGAGGTTGCCCAGCTGCGCGCAGCCGAGACCCAGCGGGGACAGGGGGATTTCCAACGCCGTCACTCCTTTTCCGGCAGTTCCCAGACCAGCCCGATGCCGGTGTCGCCGCCGGAGTAGTCGTCTTCGACGGCCAGCAGCTCGGCCATCCTGGCCTGCCAGGGGACGTTCGCGGGGTGGTCCCGCAGGGCCGCCCGCATCGCCGCGTAGTCGTCGACTTCGACGACGTGGAAGAGGTCGAGACCGTTACGCCAGATCCGCCATTCGCGCACGCCGGCCTCGCGCAGGGCGGTGTCCAGCTCGGGCGGGATCACGGCGTGGACGGACTCGTACTCGGCCTCCTTGCCGGGCTTGAGCCGGGTGTGCAGAGCCACTCTTTGAGGTGCGGGCTGGTGGGTCATCACCACTCCTTGGCCGGGTCATGGCACGCTGGGGAGGAACACCGAAACATCCGAGGTCTGTTGCAGGGAGGGCGGACGCGATGCCCGTCACCGATGTCGCGATCGACAAGATCAAGGACATGATCATCTCCGGCGAGCTGGCGCCGGGCGACCGGCTGCCGAAGGAGGCCGAGCTGGCCCAGCGGCTCGGGCTCTCGCGCAGCTCCCTGCGGGAGGCCGTCAAGGCGTTGTGCCTGATCAGGGTGCTCGACGTCCGGCAGGGCGACGGCACGTACGTCACCAGCCTCGAGCCGAACCTGCTGCTCGACGCCATGACGTTCGTCGTGGACTTCCACCGCGACGACACCGTGCTCGACTTCCTCGCCGTGCGGCGGATCCTCGAGCCGGCGGCGACCGCGCTGGCCGCGTTGCACATGAGCGACGACGACATCACCGAGCTCGGCCAGCTGCTCGGCGAGCTGGAGGACTCCCCGACCGTCGAGGCGCTCGTCGCGAACGACCTGCAGTTCCACCGCAAGATCGCCGACGGTTCCGGCAACCCGGTGCTGTGCTCGCTGCTCGACAGCCTCTCCGGGCCGACCGCGCGCGCTCGCATCTGGCGCGGCCTCACGCAGGAGGGCGCGGTCGCGAAGACCCGCGAGCAGCACACGGCGATCTACGAGGCCATCGCGGCGCGCGAGCCCGAGCTGGCGCGCTCGTGGGCGACCGTGCACGTCGCGGGCGTCGAGCAGTGGCTGCGCAACGCCCTGGGCACCGCGGACGACCCGACGGCCGATGCCGAGCCGGCCGCGGAAGCCTCCTGACAGTGATCCGATGATCACGGAGTGACCATCAGGTCTGGGGCTTTCCGCCCGCGTAGCGAGCGATGATCAGCGCGACCAGGATGATGGCGCCGTAGATCGCGCCCTGCCACTCCGCCGTCACGTGCGCGTAGTTGAGCAGGCTCGACACCGACGACAGCAGCAGGACGCCGGTGAGGGCGCCGACCAGGGTGCCCTTGCCGCCGTCGAGCGAGACGCCGCCGATCACCGCCGCCGCGAAGACCTGCAGGATCAGCCCGGACCCCTGGTTCGCGCCCAGCGCGCCGACGTACCCCGTGTACGCGAGCCCGCCGATCGCGGCGAGGATCCCGGCGACGACGAACACCGCCCACGCGATCCGGTCGACGCGGACACCGGCCGCCCGCGCGGCTTCGCGGTTGCCGCCGATCGCGTACAGCGCGCGGCCGACGCGGTGGTAGCGCAGCACCCAGCCGGCGATCGCGAACAGCAGCGCCGCCAGCCACACCGACATCGGCAGCCCGGCGAACGTCGTCGTCGCCAGGTTGGTGAACGAGTCCGGCAGGTTGAACAGCGTCTTGCCCTTGGTCGACCCGACCTGCACGCCGCGCAGGACAGTCAGCATCGCCAGCGTCACGATGAACGCGTTCAGCTTCAGCTTCACGATCAGGAAGCCGTTGACGAACCCGACGAGCGCGCCGCACAGCGGGATGATCAGGAGCCCGATCGCCGCGGGCAGCTCGACACCGAACCCGGCCGACGCCGCCGGGATCACGACCATGGCCCCGAGCGCGGGGGCGAGACCCATCGTCGATTCCAGCGACAGGTCGAACTTCCCGGTGATCAGCACCAGCGACTCGCCCAGCACGACCAGCGACAGCGCCGCCGACGCGGTCAGGATGCTGACGATGTTGCTCCAGCCGACGAACGTGTCGTCGACCAGGCCGCCGATGACGAACACGACGACCAGGGCGGGCAGCAGCGCGAGTTCACGCAGCCAGCCGGCTTTCCGGCGTCGTGGGGGCGCCGGCAACGAAGTCTGCGGAGAGGTCATCACGTCGGTCACGAAAGCTCGACTCCTTCGATGTCGGCCACGAGGTCGCCGTCGGACCACCCGGCCTGGTGTTCGGCGACGACGGCCCCGGCGCGCAGCACCAGGACCCGGTCGCTCAGGCGCAGGTCGTCGAGCTCGTCGCTGACGATCAGCACCGCCTTGCCCTCGGCGCGCACCCGGTCGACGACCGCGAGCAGCGCCTCCTTCGACTTCACGTCCACCCCGGCGGTCGGGTTGATCAGCACCACGACCCGCGGGTCGCCGATCAGGGCCCGGGCCAGCACGACTTTCTGCTGGTTGCCGCCGGAGAGGTCCGACACGGGCTGCTCGGCGCTCGCGGCCACGATGTCGTAGTCCTTCAGAGCCTGCGACGCCCGCGCGAAGCGGGTGCGCGGCGACGCGATCCCGCCGCGGCCCAGCTTGTCCAAAATGGACAAAGTCGCGTTGTCGGCGATCGAGTGCTCCAGGACCAGGCCTTCGTGGTGCCGGTCGCGCGGCACGCACCCGATCCCGGCCCGGATCGCCGCCGGGATGTCGCCCGGCCGCAGCGGCGAGCCGTCGACGCGGATCGTGCCCGCGGACGGCGTCCGCAGACCGTAGACCGTTTCGGCGACCTGGTGCTTCCCGCTGGCGTTGCTGCCCGCGAGCCCGACGACCTCGCCGCGGCGGAGCCGGAACGAGACGTCCCGGAAGCCGTCGCCGGACAGTCCGTCCACCGCAAGGATCTCGGCGGCGTCGGCTTCCAGCGACTCCCGCGAAGCCGCGTCACGGACCGAGAGACCGCCGGGTTCGCCGGTCATCGCGTCGACCAGCTGCGCCTTGCCGACCTCGGCCACCGGCGCGGTGAGCACGTGCTTCGCGTCGCGCAGCACGGTCACCGCCTGGCAGACCTCGTAGACCTCGTGCAGGTGGTGGGAGATGAACAGGAACGTCACCCCGCCCGCCTGCATCTGGCGCATCCGCTCGAAGAGCCGCTCGATCGCCTGGCTGTCGAGCTGCGCGGTCGGTTCGTCGAGGACGATGAACCGGGCGCCGTAGGACAGCGCGCGGGCGATCTCGACGAACTGCCGGTCCTCGACCGACAGCTCCCCGGCCGGGGTGTCGACGTCGACGTGCACGTCCCACGAGTCGAGCAGCTCGCGGGCCTTGCGCCGCAACGACTTCCAGCCGATCGAGAACCTGCCGCCGGCCTGCCGGTTGAGGAACAGGTTCTCGGCGACGGTGAGCTGCGGGACGACCATCGCGTGCTGGTACACGCAGGCGACGCGCGCCTTCCAGTCGTCCTGTTTGGACAGTGGCGGGGCCGGCTCGCCGCCGAACTCGACGTGCCCGGTGTCCGTGGCGGACAGGCCGGTGAGGATGGAGACGAGCGTCGACTTGCCGGCCCCGTTGCGCCCGACGAGCGCGTGGGACTCGCCGGGGTGCACGGTGAGGCTGACGTCGTGCAGCGCCACGGTGGGGCCGTAGCGCTTCCCGACACCTACGGCGCTGACCACCGGGACGGCGGGTTCGCCGGCGGGCAGCGCGGTCACAGGTTGTTCCCCCAGAGGGCCTTGTCTTCCACGTTGTCCTTGGTGATGACGGGCGCGGGCAGCTGGTCTTCGAGGATGCCGGGGCTGATCTCGACGATGGTGCTGTCGTGGTCGGTCGGGCCCGGCTTGAACGTCTCGCCGGCCATGGCCTTCTTCAGCCAGTACAGGCCGTACTTCGCGTAGGCGTCGGCCGGCTGGGACACCGTGGCGTCCAGTTCGCCGGCGCGGATCGCGGCCAGCTCCTGCGGGATGCCGTCGTTGGACACGAGCACGATGTGCTTCGGGTCGCCGACCGGGAAGAACAGGTTCTTGCGCTTGAGCGCCTGCTCGGTCGGGGCCAGGTAGACACCGCCGGCCTGCATGTAGACGCCCTTGATGTCCGGGTTGGCGGTCAGCATGCTGTCCAGGCCGGAGGACGCCTTGTCGGCCTTCCACTCGGCCGGGATCTCCAGCACCTGGACGCCCGGGTACTTCGACTTCATGCAGTCGCGGAAGGCTTCCGAGCGGTCGCGGCCGTTGACCGACGCGAGGTCGCCCATGATCTGCACGACCTTGCCGGACTTGACCTTCGCGCCGATCGCGTCGCACGCCTTGGTGCCGTAGGCCTTGTTGTCGGCCCGGACCACCATCGCGACCTTGCCGCTCTCGGGGGCGACGTCCACGGCGACGACCGGCACGCCCTTGTTCTCGGCCTGCTTGAGCCCGGCGACGATCGCGGCCGAGTCCAGCGGCGTCACGACCAGGCCCTTGACGCCCTGGTTGAGGAAGGTGCCGATGTCGGTGATCAGCTTCGCGGGGTCGCTGTCGGCGTTGACCGTCGGGAGGACGTCGACGCCCTCCTGCTGGGCCATCTTCGGCACGTAGTTGTTGTAGGCCTGCCAGAACGGCGAGGTCAGCAGGGGCAGCGTGGCCCCGACCTTGCCCCCGGCGCCGCCACCCGCGGCGGGCGCCGACGCGTTGTCCTTGGTGGACCCGCAGGCGGTCAGGACCAGACCGCAGACGGCGGCCGTAGCGGCCACCGTGATCACCCTATTGCGCACCGCATCCTCCTTGATGACAGCGGAAAGTCTTGTTTCAGTCGTGGTGAACGGGACCGCGCGGGCGCAGGCCGTACATGCCACCGTCGACCGCGAGCGCGGTGCCGGTGGTCGAGGCGGAAAGGGGACTCGCGAGGTAGACGACGGCGTTCGCGACCTCCTCGGCGGTGACCAGCCGGCCCATGGGCTGGCGCGCCGCGAGGGCCGCGCGTTCGGCCGCCGGGTCGGCGGCGGAGTCGAGCAGCCGGCCCACCCAGGGGGTGTCCGCCGTGCCCGGGCACACGCAGTTGACGCGGATCCGGTCCGGCAGGTGGTCGGTCGCCATGGCCAGGGTCAGCGAGAGCACCGCGCCCTTGCTGGCCGAGTAGAGCGCGCGGTTGGGCAGGCCGGCCCAGGCCGCGATGGAGCAGGTGTTGACGATCGCCGCGGACGGCGAGTTCCTGAGGTGCGGCAGCGCGGCCCGGGCGAGCCGGACCATGCCGACGACGTTGACGTCGAACACGCGGTGCCATTCGTCGTCGTCGTTGGCGGTGACGTCGCCCTGCGCGCCGATCCCGGCGTTGTTGACCAGGATGTCGAGGCGCCCGAAGCGTTCCACGACGGCGTCGATCGCCGCGCGGACTTCGCTGTCGGAGGAGACGTCGCAGCGGATGCCGTCGTCGCCCGGCTTGAGGTCCAGCGCCACCACCTGGGCGCCGCGCGCGGCCAGCAGGTCCGCGGTGGCCTTGCCGATGCCCGAGGCGCCTCCGGTGACGGCGGCCACCAGGCCCTCGAATTCACTCACTTGCGGTCTCCGTCCACTCGGGACCGTCCGGGAACCGGAACCGGCGCAGCGTGGCGTCGTGCATGCGCGCGGAGAACCCGGGGGCGGTCGGGGCCAGGTAGCGGCCGCGCTCGACGACGGCCGGGTCGGTGAAGTGCTCGTGCAGGTGGTCGACCCACTCGATCGAGCGGTCCGCGTCGGTGCCGGACACCGCCACGAAGTCGAACATCGACAGGTGCCGGACGAGCTCGCAGAGCCCGACACCCCCGGCGTGCGGGCACACCGGGACGCCGAACTTGGCGGCCAGCAACAGGATCGCCAGGTTCTCGTTGAACCCGCCGACGCGCGCGGCGTCCAGCTGCAGCACCGAAATTGCGTCCGCCTGCAGCAGCTGCTTGAAGATCACGCGGTTCTGGACGTGCTCACCGGTCGCCACGCGAATCGGCGCAAGCGCTTTCGCGATCGCCGCGTGGCCGAGGACGTCGTCCGGGGAGGTCGGCTCCTCGATCCAGTACGGGTCGTACGGCGCGAGTTCGGTCATCCAGTCGACCGCGGCCTGGACGTCCCAGCGCTGGTTGGCGTCGACGGCGATCCGGACGTCCGGCCCAACGGTTTCGCGGGCGAGCTTCATGCGCCGGACGTCGTCCTCGAGGTTGCCGCCGACCTTCAGCTTGATCATCTCGAAGCCGTCCGCGACGGCCTGTTCGGCCAGCCGGACGAGCTTCGCGTCGGCGTACCCGAGCCAGCCGGGAGACGTGCTGTAGGCGCGGTAGCCGTGGGCTTCGAGCTGCTTCACGCGCTCGGCGCGACCGGGTTCCGCGCGCCGCAGGATGTCCAGGGCCTCGGCCTCGGTGAGCGCGTCGGACAGGTACCGGAAGTCGACCAGGGACACCAGTTCTTCGGGTGTCATGCGCGCCGCGAACTGCCAGACCGGCAGGTTCGCCCGGCGGGCGGCGAGGTCCCAGGCGGCGTTGACGATCGCGCCGACGGCCATGTGCGCGACACCCTTTTCCGGGCCCAGCCAGCGGAACTGCGAGTCGCCGACGAGCGTGCGGGACAGCTCGCCGAGCGTGGCCGCGTCCTCGGGGACGTCCCGGCCGACGACGTGCGGGGCGAGCGCGCGGATCGCGGCGGCCTGGACGTCGTTGCCGCGGCCGATGGTGAACGCGAGGCCGTAGCCGTCCGGGCCGCCGTCGGTGTGCAGCACGACGTAGGCGGCCGAGTAGTCCGGGTCGGGGTTCATCGCGTCCGAGCCGTCCAGGTCCTTCGACGTCGGGAACCGGACGTCGAGGACCTCCATGCCGGTGATCTTCGCCATGGTCAGGCCTGCCTCGCGACCTGGCGCTGCCGGCCGAGCCCGTCGATCTCGAGCTCGACGACGTCGCCGTCGCGCAGGTACGGCTTCGGGTCGGGCTGCCCGAGCGCGACGCCTTCGGGCGTGCCGGTGTTGATCAGGTCGCCGGGCCGCAGCACCATCACCTGGCTCAGGTGGTGGATGATTTCGGCGACGCTGAAGATCATGTCCTTGGTGGACGAGTCCTGCTTCTTCTCGCCGTTGATCCACAGGCGCAGGCCGAGGTCCTGCGGGTCGGGCACCTCGCCGGCCGGGACGAGCGCCGGGCCGAGCGGGTTGAAGTTCTCGCACGACTTGCCCTTGTCCCACTGGGCGGTGCGGAACTGCAGCGCGCGCTCGGAGACGTCGTTGGAGACGACGTAGCCGGCGACGTACTCCAGGGCCTCCTCGACGCTGTCGAGGTAGCGGGCGGTCTTGCCGATGACGACGCCGAGCTCGACCTCCCAGTCGGTGCTCGTGGAGCCGCGCGGGATGAGGACGTCGTCGCCGGGGCCGACCACGACGTCCGGCGCCTTCATGAAGACGACGGGCTCGGTGGGCGGCGTCGCGCCGGTTTCTTCGGCGTGGCGCCGGTAGTTCATGCCGATGCAGACGACCTTGCCGGGCTGGGCGATCGGCGAGCCGACGCGCAGTCCCCCGACGTCGGCCTTCGGCAGCTCCCCGGCGGCGAGCGCGGCGGCCACGCGGGCGACGCCGCCGGTGGCGAGGAACCCGCCGTCGACGTCGGCGGTCAGCCCGCCCAGCTCGTAGGCCGTACCGTCGTCGGCACGCACGAACGGACGCTCACTTCCCGGTTCCCCGAGACGCACAAGCTGCACGGATTTTCCCTTCACCCGCCCGACCAGACATCCGATGTATATCGCAGCCGGTTCGCTCGATCCAGAGCTGACGCCCAATCGGTCGGAAAATTGATCGGATCAGTACCGGTTCAGTGCTCGTTTGAGCACGGCGTGTCACCGATCACAGCCCGGAATAGCGCAGGTCATCGCGTCGCTGGTCGGAAGCGGGACCGACAGGAGGCGCATGACCACCACGGCGGAACGTACCGCGCCGAGCAGGCGGGCGCAGCTGAAGTTCGTCCTCATCCTGGGCGGTCTGTCGGCGTTCGGGCCGCTGTCGATCGACATGTACCTGCCCGCGCTCCCGCGGATGGCGGCCGACCTGCACGCGGCGGACACGACGGTCCAGTTCACGCTCAGCGCGTTCATCGTCGGCCTGGCGCTGGGCCAGCTGGTGATCGGACCGCTGTCGGACGCCCTGGGCCGCCGTGGCCCCTTGCTGGTGGGGCTCGTGCTCTACGTCGTGGGGTCGGTGCTGTGCGCGGTGAGCCCGGACGCGTGGCTGCTGGTGGCGGCGCGGCTGGTGCAGGCGGTCGGCGCGGCGGCCGGCATCGTGATCGCCCGCGCCACGGTCCGCGACCTGTTCGACGGCACGGCGATGACGAAGTTCTTCTCGACGTTGATGCTGGTCAGCGGGCTGGCCCCGATCCTGGCGCCGCTGATCGGCGGGCAGCTGCTGAACTGGACGTCGTGGCGCGGGGTGTTCGTGGTCCTGACGGCGTTCGGGGCGCTGCTGCTGGCCGTGGTCGTGTTCTTCCTGCCGGAGCCTTCCGGCTCGCGCTCGCCGGCGCGGCTCGGCCAGGGGATGCGGACCTATGGGCGGCTGGCGCTGGACCGGTCGTTCGCGGGGTACGCGCTGGCGTCCGGGCTGCTGTTCGCGTCGATGTTCGCCTACATCTCGGGCTCGTCGTTCGCGCTGCAGGGCGTGTACGGGTTGAGCCCGCAGGCGTACAGCGTGGTGTTCGGGGTGAACGGCGTCGGCATCGTGCTGGCGGGCCAGCTCAACGGGCGGCTCGTGGGGCGGGTGCCCGAGCGCGTCCTGCTGCTTTCGGGGTTGCTGCTGGGGGTTCTCGGCGGGGCCGCTGTGCTGGCTTCGGCTTTCTTTCGCGCGCCGCTGGCCTTCCTGCTGGTGTCGTTGTTCTTGCTGGTGTCCAGCATCGGGCTGGTGATGCCGAACGCGAGTTCGCTGGCGCTGGCGTCCCACGCGCGGTCGGCGGGGGCGGCGTCGGCGTTGCTGGGGGTGCTGCAGTTCGTGGTGGGCGCGGCGGCGACGCCACTGGTGGGGCTCGGCGGTCCGGGGACGGCGGTGCCGATGGCCGCGACCATGGCGGGCTTCGCGCTGCTGGCACTCGTGGCTTTCCTCGTCCTGGCTAGGCCAGCGACGCCAGATCCGCCGTCTTGAGCTGCTCCGCCGTCACCTTCGCGCGGCCGTCCACCAAGGCTCCCAACGCATCCCCGTCGTCCCACATGTTCACGTTCATCGCCGCCGCCACTTCGCCGTCGCGCAGCCAGAACGCCGTGAACTCCCGGGTGGCCAGCTCTCCGCGGACCACCAGCTCGTCCGACGCCGGGTCCGCCAGGCCCCGGTACTCGCAGCCCAGGTCGTACTGGTCGGTGAAGAAGTACGGCGACCCCAGGAACGGCTCGTTCTCCCCCAGCAGGTTCTGCGCCACGTGCGCGCCCTGGTCCTTCGCGTTCGCCCAGTGCTCCACGCGGATCCGGCGCCCGTAGCGAGGGTGGAAGTGCGCCGCGATGTCGCCCACCGCGTACACGTCCGGGGCCGCCGTGCGCAGGCCCGCGTCCACGCACACCCCGCCGTCGTCGGACAGTTCCAGGCCCGCCGCGTGGGCCAGCTCGACCCGGGGTGCCGCGCCGACCGCGATCAGGACCACGTCCGCCGTGATCTCGTCGCCGCTGCCCAGCCGGACCCCGCGGACGCCGTCCGGGCCGCCCGTGATCTCCGCGACCTGCTCACCCAGGCGGTAGTGCACGCCGTTCGAGACGTGCAGGTCCCGGAACACCCCGCCGACCGTCTCGCCGACGACGTTCGCCAGCGGGACCGGTACCGGGTCCACGACCGTCACGTCCGCGTTGTGCGTCCGGGCGGCCGCCGCGGCTTCCGAGCCGATCCAGCCGGCGCCGACGATCACCACGCGCTCCGCTTCGGCGAACGCCGAGCGCAGCTTGAGCGAGTCGTCGAGGCTGCGCAGCGTGTACAGCCCGGGCAGGTCGCCGCCGGGCACCGGGAGCGACCGCGGGCGCGAGCCGGTCGCCAGGACCAGGCGGTCGTAGCGGTGTTCGCCGCCCGCGTCGTCCAGGACCAGGCGGGCGCCCAGCTCGATCCGGGTCGCCGTGACGCCGGCGGTGAACCGGATGTCCTTCTCCGCGTAGAACTTCTCTTCGTGCACCCAGTCGGGTTCGTCGCCGTTGCCGAGCAGGACGCCCTTCGACAGCGCCGGCAGCTCGTACGGCCGGTGCGGGTCGGACCCCATCAGCAGGACTTCCCCGCTGTAACCGCGTTCGCGCAACGCGGCCGCGGCGGACGCGCCACCCAGGCCCGCTCCGACGATGACGATCTTCCGCGGCTCCGACATCAGCTGACCTCCCACGACGACGAGACGGTGCGGACGGTACTCCCGAACGGCCGTCGCCACGACCGGGCGATACGCCGGAAATCCGCGAAGCGCAAGGCAAAACCCGCGAGTAGGCAGATCGGGTGAACCGGCGTCATAGCGCCTCCGCGCCGCGCTCCCCTCTTCGCACGGAGCACGACCACGAGGAGAAAACGGAGGGCGGCGACCATGAGTCGGGGCGAATGGTCGGTCGGCTGCCGGGATCTGGCCGGCAGGCGCAGGGACGTGACGGTGTTCGTCAGCAACGACAAGGTGGTGCTGGTCGCGCCGCCGGGTGAAGCGGCCGTACTGGGCCCGCTCGACGTCGGACGGCTGCGGGCCGCCCTGCGCGACGCCGTCGTCGCGACGGCCGACGACCAATTGGAAAGCTGACAACTACCGTTCCTACTTTCCAGTAGGTTAGAGTCGGTCCCCTACCGAAGGGACCGGCCATGACGACCTACTTCGTGACGGGCGCGACGGGCTTCATCGGCAAACGCCTGGTCGCCCGCCTGCTGCGGCGGCCGGAGACGTCCGCCGTGTACGCCTTGGTCCGCGAAACCTCCCGCGAGCGCCTGACCGCCTCGGCCGCGGCCTGGCCGGGCGCGGAGAAGCTGCACCCGGTGGTCGGCGACCTCGCCGAACCGCGGCTCGGCGCGGATCCCGCGGAGTTGCCGCACCTCGACCACGTCGTCCACCTCGGCGCGATCTACGACCTCACCGCGGACGAGGAGGCCAACCGGCGCGCCAACGTCGAGGGCACCCGGCACCTGCTGGCCTTCGCCGCCGCGGCCGGGGCGGGGCTGGTGCACCACGTGTCGTCGATCGCCGTCGCGGGCGACCACGCGGGGCGGTTCACCGAGGCCGACTTCGACCTCGGGCAGCACTTCTCCTCGCCGTACCACGCGACGAAGTTCCAGGCCGAGAAGCTCGTCCGCGAACAGGCGCTGCCCTTCCGCGTCTACCGGCCCTCGGCCGTCGTCGGCGACTCGCGCACCGGCGAGATGGACAAGGTCGACGGCCCGTACTTCTTCCTGCCCGCCATCTCGCGGCTGGCGGCCCTGCCTGCGCGGCTGCCGCTGGCCGCCCCCGACCTGGGCGCGACGAACCTGGTGCCGGTCGACTACGTCGTCGAGGCGATGGAGTTCCTGATGCACCGGGACGCGCCGTCCGGGGCGACGTACCACCTCGCCGCCGCGCGGCCGCAGCCGCTCAACTCCGTCTACAACGCCTTCGCGCGCGCCGCCGGTGGTCCGACGATCCGGGCCGTGCTGCCCGCGCGGCCGTCCGGCGTGGTGCGACGGCTGGGGACGCGGCTCGCGCACGCAGCGGCGAACGGCGTCGACCGCGTGCCCGGCGGCCGGGCCACCCGCGCCGCCGTCCTGGACGAGCTCGGCATCCCCCTGGACGTGCTGCCGCACCTGAGCATGGACGTCGTCTTCGACACCGCGCGGACGACGACCGCGTTGTTCGGCAGCGGGATCGAGCTGCCGGAGCTGCGGGACTACGCGGCGCCGCTCTACCGGTACTGGCAGGCCCACCTCGACCTCGACCGCGCGCGGCGGCAGCACGGGCTGGCCGGGCGGACGGTGCTGATCACCGGCGCGTCGTCGGGGATCGGCCGGGCGTCGGCGCTGGCCGTGGCGCGCAAGGGCGCGAAGGTGATCCTGGTGGCGCGGCGGGAATCGGAGCTGGCCGAGGTCCGCGACGAGATCACCGCGGCCGGCGGGGTCGCGGCGGCCCACCCCTGCGACCTCACCGACGGCGACGCCGTCGACGCGCTGGTCAAGGACGTCCTCGGCGAGCACGGCGCGGTCGACATGCTGGTCAACAACGCCGGCCGGTCGATCCGGCGCTCGGTCGCGCTGTCCACCGAACGCTTCCACGACTTCGAGCGCACGATGGCCATCAACTACTTCGGGCCGGTGCGGCTGATCCTCGGGTTCCTGCCGTCGATGGCCGCGCGGCGGTTCGGCCACGTCGTCAACGTGACGACCCAGGGCCTGCAGACCGACACCCCGCGGTTCTCGGCCTACCTGGCGTCGAAGGCCGCTCTGGAGGAGTTCGGGCTGACAGCCGGGCGCGAGACGCTCTCCGACGGCGTCACGTTCACCTCGGTCCGGATGCCCCTGGTGCGGACGCCGATGATCGCACCGACCGGGTACCGCGGCATCCCGTCGAGCAGCCCGGAGCGCGCGGCGGCGCTCGTCGTGAAGGCCCTCGAAGAGCGGCCGGAGATCCTGAGCCTGCCCGAGGGCCGGGCGGCCGAGCTGGCGACGCTCGCCGCGCCGCGGGTGGCGCGGTTCGCCGCGCACCTCGCGTACTCGGCGATGCGCGAGTCCGCGCCCGAGGCCCGCGGCCTGGCCCGCCGGCCCGCGCCGGCGGCCGTCGCGGCGGCGATCACCCGCCTGATCTGGCGCCGTCGTGCTTGATCCCCGCGAATTCCGCGGAAACCCTGGCTCTGCGCACGACGGTACTTCTACCCTCGCGCGAGTCCCGTACACCGGTACGGGCGTGAACTGGGGAGTTCGAAATGCGCGAAATCACCACTGGGGAACGATCCGCCGTCGCCGATGAGACAGCCGCGATAGGCACAGCCCGCCACACGTTCGGCTGAGCCCAAGCGCCCCAATGTGGCCTTGGTTGCGTCAGACGCACCGAAGGCCACATTGGGTGCGTCTCACGCACCGAAGGCCACATTGGGGCGCTTCAGCCCAAGGGCGGGTGGTGCTGTCCATGCCGGTCCCGGGCCCGGCCGCTACCATCGCTTTCCGGGCGTGATCGGGGAGCGGAAGGCGGGCAGGCGTGGACGTGGCGAGTCCTGCGCGCGCCGCCGTGCCGGAACCCGCGGCCGAGGACACTCGCCGCCCGCTGTTGCGGTGGGGCGTGCACGCCGGCTGGGTCCTCGTGCTCGCCCTCGGTACCGAACTGCGCGTCGGCCGGTTCGGGTTCCACCCCTCCGACCAGGGCTTCATCCTCGCCCAGGCCTGGCGCGTCCTGCACGGCGAAGTCCCGCACGCCGACATCATCTCCGCGCGCCCGCTCGGGTCCGCGGTGCTGCACGTCGCCGACTTCGCGCTGCCCATGCCGCTGTTCTTCGGGTCCAGCTTCCTCTCGATGATCGAGATCATCGTCGCCACCATCGCCTTCGCCGCGCTCGTCACGCGCCGCCGCGTTCTCGACTGGGGGCCGGGCATGACGGCGATGGTCGCGGCGGCGTCGCTGATCAACCTCAACGCCTTCCCGCTGATGGCCTGGCACACCGTCGACGGCATCGCGCTCACCGCGTGCGGCGCCTGGGCCCTCGACACCGGTCTCTCCAAGAACCGGGCGCTGGCCCGGCGCGGTGGGCTCGCGCTGCTCGGCTGCGCGGTCTTCGTCAAGCAGAGCTTCGTGCTGGCCGCGGTGATCGGCGTCGTCTGGCTGCTGCTGCACCCGGCCACCCGCGCGGGCACCCGCCGCGTGCTCCGGTTCGTCCTCGACCTCCTCGCGCTCGGTGCGCCCGGGCTGCTGTACGTCGCCTGGGTCAGCCTCGGCGGCGGGTTCGCCGAGATGGTCGAGCAGCTGACCGGCGGCGTCCCCGCGTACGGCGAACGCCTGCTCGGGCTCTGGCTGGAAGACCCCGAAGCGCTGACCCGCGCGCCCGTGCGGGAGCTGGCCTTCTTCGCCGCGATCGCCGTGGTGCTGCTGGCCGTCCGGCTGCCGGGTGACCGGCTCGGCGCGGCCGGGCGGATCGCGTCCTGGGTGCTGGTGCTCGCCGGCGCCGCCGCGGTCGTCTGGACGGTCGTCGACGGCCGGTTCACCGGCTCCTCGCGCTGGGCCGACGTCCTGTGGTGGATCGTCGCGGTGAGCGTGCCGGTCAACGCGGCCGTCACGCGCAAGGTGCCCTGGGCCGGACTGCTCGTGCTCGCCACCGGGTTCATGACCAGCCTGTCCTGGGGCAACGACACGCCGACGCTGCTCACCGGCACCCTCGCCCTGACCGCGTTGCTGCTGCTGAGCCACGTCGTCCCGCCGCGGCCGCGGCTCGCGCGCCGCTGGGTGACCGCGACGGCGGGCCTGACCGCGGTGGCGGTCTGCGGCTGGGTCGTCGTCGCCCGCCACGACCAGGCCGCCTACCTCGATCTCGGCCACGACCGGCTGACCGAGGACCTCGGCGACGTCACCCCGGCGATGGCCGGCATCCGCACCAACCCCTCGACGCACACGTTCGTCCGCCAGATCCGCGGCTGCCTGGACCGCTTCCCGGCGGCGAAGACGGCGATCCTGCCGGACAGCCCGTTCGCCTACCCCGCGTTCGGCCTGCGGAACCCGTTCCCGCTCGAATGGCCGCTGCCGCTGGAGATCGTCGGCGACGCGCCCGAGCGCATGCTCGCGACGGCCGACGAGCTGAACCGCGAAGGCGGCTACCTGGTGCTGTTCGAGACGGACTCGATCCGGCAGCTCGCGACGGGCGGCCCGGTGCCGGAGTCGATCCCGGTGGACACACCGGTGTTCGACTACCTCGGCCTGGAGAAGGCGATCCAGGCCCGGCTCACGGGCCGCGCCGTCACGTGCGGCAGCTTCGTCGGGAAGTACGCGCCCTAATTCCCCTCGCCGCGGACCAGTTCCAGCAGGCTCTCCGGGACGTCGTCGCCGAAGAGGCTTTCGAGCAGGACGGCGTCGTCGACCGGGGTCGCGCTGCGGACGAACATGGCCTCCTCGTACTGGTTCAGAGCCGCTTCGACGTCGCCGGGGTGGGCGGCGAGCGCCTGGCCCAGCTCCGCGCCGTCGAGCATGGCCAGGTTGGCGCCTTCACCGTTCGGGGGCGCGAGGTGGGCGGCGTCGCCGACGAGGGTCACGCCCGGCACGCGGTTCCACCGCAGCCCCACCGGCAGCGTGTAGTGCGGACGCAGCACCGGGTCGGTGTCGCCGTCGGTGATCAGCGCCGTCAGCTCCGGGGCCCAGCCGTCGAACTCCTCCGCGATCCGCGCGGCGGCCGCGGCGGGGTCGGTGAAGTCGATGGCCTCGAACCACTCCAGCGGCCGGGAGAGCGCCACGTAGGTGTGCACGGTCTCGCCGCTTTCGCGGTGGGCGTTGATCCCGTCGTCGGGCGAGCCGCCGTGGGCGACCATCGACCCCGTGCCGACCGCCGCCGCGGTGGCCGGGTGCTTCGACTCGACGTCGAACAGGTAGGTCTCGACGAACGCCGTGCCCTCGTACTCCGGGGTCGCGCCGGTGAGCAGCGGCCGGACCTTCGACCACGCGCCGTCGGCGCCGACCAGCAGGTCCGCGACGACGGTGCCGCCGCCGGCGAAGGTCACCTCGTGGCAGCCGTCGTCGAGCGTGCGGACGCCGGTGACCTTGTGTCCCCAGTGGACAGTGCCGTCGGGGAGCGCGTCGAGCAGCATCTGCCGCAGTTCGCCGCGCTGGACCTCGGGGCGGCCGCCGGTGCCGTCGTCGACCTTCTCGTACACCAGGTTCCCGTCCCGGTCGAGGATCCGCATCGCCTGGCGGCCGTCCAGGACGAGACCGCGGAACTCGTCCACCAGGCGGGCGGCTTCGACGGCGAGCTGCCCGTTGTAGTCGTGGATGTCGAGCATCCCGCCCTGCATCCGGGCCATCGGGGAATCCTCGGCCTCGTAGACCGTGACGGGGACGCCGTGGACGTGCAGGACCCGGGCCAGGGTGAGGCCGCCGAGGCCGGCGCCGATGATCGTGACGGTCATGGTTGCTCCTTCGGTTCGTTTCGCGACCACCGAAGAGTGGCGAGGGCGCCTGGTGCGGGCCGCACACCGCACTGGCACCCCGCTGGTACCCGCTGTCAGTCGGCGAGGAGGTCGTCGGGACTGCCGCTCGCCAGGGTCGCCAGGACGTCGAGGGCCGCTTCCAGGGTCGGCACCGGCGGCGCGGACACGGCGAGCCGCACGGCGTTCGGCGCGTGCCCCGGCAGGACCGCGAACGCCGCCGCCGGCAGCAGCGCGATGCCGCGCCGGGCGGCCGCCGCGACGAACGTCTCCGCCCGCCACTGCTCCGGCAGCTCCCACCAGCGGTGGTAGGACGCGGCATCGCCCCGCAGGCCCGGCAGCTTCTCCTCGACGACGGCGGCCCGCTCGGCGGCGTCACGGCGTTTCGCCGCTTCGACCTCGGCGAGGGTGCCGGTCATGATCCACTGGGTCGCCGCTTCGACGGCGAAGCGCGACGCGGCCCACGCACCCGACCGCACCGACGACGCCAGCCGGGGCGTCCACGCCGGCGGCGTCACCAGGAAACCCGCCGTCAAACCGGGGGCGACGCGCTTGGAGAGGCTGTCGACGAACACCGTCCGCGCGTGCGCGTACGCGGCGAACGGCCGGACGTCGTCGCGCAGGAACGTGTAGATGCCGTCCTCGATCACCGGCAGGTCCAGCCGGTTCACGACGTCCGCCAGCTCTTCGCGGCGGCGCTCGGGCATGGTCGTGCCGAGCGGGTTGTGCAGCGTCGGCTGGACGTAGAGCGCGCGGACCGGCCCGGCCGCGGCCAGCGCGGCCGGCACCAGGCCGTGCTCGTCGGTCTCGATCGGCACGAGTTCGACGCCGAGGCGGGCGGCGAGGCCCTTGACCACCGGGTAGGTCAGGGACTCGACCGCGAGCCGCTCCCCCACCGGCACGAACGCGGCGACCGCGGCCGCGATGGCCTGCCGCCCGCTGCCGGTGAACAGGATCGTTCCGGGGTCCGGCCGCCAGTCGCCGCGGGTGAGCAGCGTGGCCGCGGCCTGCCGGGCGGCGGGCGTGCCCGCGGCGCCGATCGGGTGCAGGGCGGCGGTGAGGACGTCGTCGCGCAGCAGGGGTTGCAGTGCCCGGGCGAGCTTCGCGGATTCGCCAGGCAGGACGGCGAAGTTGAGTTCGAGGTCGACGCGCGCGTCCCCGGGTTCGGCGAGCGCGGGTTCCGGCGGCGGCTTCGCGGCCCGGACGAACGTGCCGCGCCCGACCTCGCCGACGGCCAAGCCGCGTCGCACGAGTTCGCCGTAGACACGGGCGGCGGTGGAGCCGGCGATGCCGCGTTGACGTGCGAAGCGCCGCTGCGGCGGGAGGCGGTCGCCGGGCCGGAGCCGGCCGGCTTCGATGTCCGCGGCGAGGGCGTCCGCGACGACGCGGTAGTCGTCCACGGCCCCACCTCCCTTTCCTCCTGGGCATGATCCCAGCCCGCTAGATTGGCGGTGGAGGTGCCATGACCGACAAGACCTGGGCCGAAGTCGACGACTACCTCGCTTCGGCGCTGCTCCCCGCCGACCCGGTGCTCGACGCCGCGCTGGCGGACGCGGATGCCGCCGGGCTGCCGCACATCGCCGTCGCGCCCAACCAGGGCAAGCTGCTGAACCTGCTGGCCCGCCAGGCCGGTGCCCGCTCGATCCTGGAGATCGGCACGCTCGGCGGGTACAGCACGATCTGGCTGGCCCGCGCGCTGCCGACCGGCGGCAAGCTGGTGACCTGCGAATACGAGCCGCGGCACGCCGAAGTCGCGAAGGCCAACCTGGCGCGGGCCGGGTTCGGCGAAGACGTCGTCGACATCCGCGTCGGCGCCGCGCTCGACACGCTGCCGGCGCTGACCGGGCCGTTCGACTTCATCTTCGTCGACGCCGACAAGAACAACCTCGCCAACTACGTGCGCGCGTCGCTGGAGCTGTCGCGGCCGGGCACGACGATCGTCGTCGACAACGTCGTCCGCCAGGGCGGGGTGGCCGACGCCGGGAGCACCGACCCGAACGTCCTGGGCGCGCGCGAGATGTTCGACGTCCTCGCCGCCGAACCGCGGCTGGACGCGACCGCCGTGCAGACCGTGGGCGCCAAGGGGCACGACGGGTTCGTGCTGGCCCTGGTCCGCTGACTCACCGCGGCGGCCGCACCACCGGGGGCGGCCCGACGGCGATCGGCCGGGCCGGCTGTCCCTGCCCGGCTGCGGCCGTGTACCCACGCCAGACGTCGGCCGGGACGACGTCACCGGTGAGCTTCACGCCGTTCGCGTCCTTCAGCAGGCGCTCGTCGTCGGAGCCGATCCAGACCGCGGTCGCCAGTTCCGGCGTGTAGCCGACGGCCCAGGCGTCCTGGAAGTCGGGGCTGTTGCCGTGCTCGGCCTCGCCGGTGCGCAGCGCGGCGCCGGTGCCGTCGGTCAGCGTGCCGGTGACCTCCCGGGCGATGCGGCGGCTCTCGTCGCCGTCTTCGTCGAACGCCGGCCGCGCGGTGTCGGTGTGCTCCCAGACGACCGTGCCGCTGTCGTCCCGCACCTTCGCGACCAGGTGCGGGGTGGTGCGGCGGCCGTCCGCGGCGAACGTCGCGTAGGCGCCCGCCAAGTCCAGCGGCCGCACCGGGTACCGGCCGATCGCGATGCCCGCGCCGATCAGGAAACCGTCCTTCTCGCGCAGGGTCGGCGTGCCGTCGACGGTCTCCGGGATGCCCGCCTGCCGCGCGGTTTCGCTCAGCGCGTCCGGGCCGAGCTTCTTCGCCAGCGCGACGAACGGGCCGTCGGCGTGCGCCCGCATCGCCGTGCGCGGGGTGCACTTCGGGCCGCAGACCTCGGGGTACTTGAACTTCTCGCCGAGGAACTCCTGCTCCTCGGGCGCCGGGACCGGCACGTCCGGGCCGTAGCCGCGGCGCAGGCCGGCGGCGAGCGTGAACGGGTAGAACGCCGAGCCCGCGGCGTGCGGGGTGCTCGCGTAGTCGCGGACGCCCTGGTCGCCGCCCTGGTAGGCGCGGACGGCGCCGGTCTTCGGGTCGATCGAGACCAGCGCGCCGCGGAACTCCTTCGGCTCGCCCTTCAGCCTGTCCTGCAACGCCTTCTTCGCGGCGTCCTGCAGGCCGTGGTCCAGCGTCGTCTCGACGGTCATGTTCCCCTGCTGCAGCCGCGCGAGCGGGAAGCCGTCCTGCTCCAGTTCGGCGAGGACCTCCTGCTTGACGTGGAACTGGTCGTAGGTCAGGCGGCCGGCGCGGGTCTCGGACGGCGACTGGATCTCGGTCCCGGGGTAGGCCATGGGTTCGCCCGGCCGCACGTACCCGCGGGCCACGAGCTTGTCGTGCACGTACTGCCAGCGCCGGGCGGCGTGCGCGTCGCCGGAGGCGGCCGGGTCGTGCACCGACGGCGACTGGATCATCCCGGCGAGGAAGGCCGCTTCGCTCCACGTCATCGAGTCGTCGAGCTTCTTGCCGAAGTAGGCGTTCATCGCCGCGGCGGGCCCGAACGTGCCGCGGCCGAAGGAGATGATGTTGACGTAGCTTTCGAAGATCTGCTCCTTGCTCTGCTCCTGGGTGATCTTCGTGGCCAGCACGAGCTCGGCGAACTTGCGGCCGATCGTGGCGTCGTCGTCGCCGGTGGACTTCTTGATGTACTGCTGGGTGATCCCGGACCCGCCGCCGACGCCGGTGAGGAACGCGCGGCCGATGCCGGTCGGGTCGAAGCCCTGGTTGTCCCAGAACGTCGGGTCTTCGGTGGCGATGATGGCGTCACGCAGTTTCGCGGGCACCTGCGCGTAGGGCACGAAGGTGCGGTCACCGTCGGCCGGGACGACTTTGAGCAGCTCGGAGCCGTCGGAGTAGGTGAGCACGACGGTCTTGTCGAGCCCGGCGAGGACCTCTTGGGGGCTGCGGACGTCGAGCACGAGGTAGGCGACCCAGAAGGCGATCAGCGGGACGCCGACGAGCAGCCCGAAGCTCCAGTACCCGATCCGCCGGATCCGCCGCCACCGCCGGCGGCGCGGGTTGTCCGGCTTCGCGGCTTCTTCGTCGTTTTCCTCGGTCGCCAAGGTCACGAATGGATGACGGCCGGACGGGTGAAGAGGTTCTGTGGAGAACTACCGAGAGTTGTTCGAATCCTGTCAAGACGATGTTCGCGTCGGCTCAAGCAGGCGGGATTAGCGTCCGGACCGCCGAAGAACTCTCCCCCGGAAAACCGAATGAGGCACATCATGCGCGAAAACCAGGCGGGCCCGAACAGACGGTCGTTCCTGCGCAACGCGGGGCTGGCCGGCGTCGGCGCGACGGCCCTGGGCGCGCTCGGCGCCGCACCGGCCGAAGCCGCTCCCCCGACCCCCGAGAACTTCAGCCGCGGCCGGTGGAACCCGGACGGCGAAAGCCGCCAGTTCACCGTCGCCGTCATGCCGGACACCCAGTACCTCTACTGGGGCAGCCAGAACAGCATCAACCCGGAGCCGCAGGAAGCGTCGCTGCGGTACGTGATCGAAAACAGCGGCCGGCCGGACCACAACATCGTCTTCCTGGCTCACCTCGGCGACCTGACGCAGGACGCCGACACGACGTCGTTCCAGGCCGTGGGCAAGACGTTCGAGATCGCCGACCAGGCCGGCGTCGCCTACAGCGTCCTCGCGGGCAACCACGACGTGTCCGGCGACGACACGCGCGGCACCACGCCGTACCTGCAGACGATGGGCCCCCAGCGGTTCCGCCGGCAGAAGTCGTTCCTCGGCTCCGACGCGAGCGGCTACAACACCGCGCACGTCTTCCGCGCCGCCGGGCAGGAGTGGCTGCTGCTGGCCATGGACTGGCGGACGTCCGCCGCGGGCTTCGCCTGGGCCAACGACGTCATCGAGAAGCACCCGAAGCTGCCGGTGATCCTCACCTGCCACGAGATCGTCGGGCCGACCTACGGCGACGAGGTCTACCCGTACGAGTCCGGCGACCCCGAGAACAACGCCGAGTTCAGCGGCTACGGCCAGACCGTCTGGGACTCGCTGATCAAGGACAACGACCAGATCTTCCTCACGCTCAACGGCCACTACTGGCCCTCCGGGCGCGTGACGAAGCAGAACACCGCCGGCCACGACGTGCACCTGCACATCACGAACTACCAGAACCGGTACATGAGCGGCGGCGGCATGCTGCGCCTGTACCACTTCGACCTGGACCGCAACACGATCGACGTCGAGACGGTCTCGCCGTGGATCCTCGAGAAGGACCCCGCGACGCGCAACCGCATGGAGGTGCTGGAGGCGCGGCTCACCACGGCCGTCGACCGCTTCTCGATGCCGTTCGACTTCGAGCGGCGGTTCGCCGGCTTCATCCCGGTGCCGGTCCGCCCGGCGCGGCCGGCGAACAAGGTGCTCGTGCCGGGCACGCTCGCGTACTGGCGCTTTGACAACGTTGACACCAGCGGCGGCGCCGTCACCGCCGTGCGCGACCTGTCGGGCCACGGCAACGACCTCACGCTGCAGTCGGTCCCCGGCACCGCGCCGGACGCGCTGGTCCGGACCGACGACCACCACCCGGACCAGCCGGGGCACGCGAGCCTCCGGTTCGCCGGTGGCAAGAACCCGCTGCACGGCGCCTACCTGACGACCGGGCCGCGCGCGCCGTTGAACACCGAGACGTTCAAGCGCGGCTACACGATCGAGACGTTCGTGAAGATCCCGCGTGACTGGGACGGCGGGACCAACGGCAACATGCCGGTCCTGGTCCGCCGCGGCGCGTCCGGCGACGCGGGCAAGCACGGCAAGAACACCGACCCGAGGGAGCCGGTGGCCCAGCTCATGACCACGAACAACGGTCGTGAGGTGCAGTTCAACCACTACCCGCTCAGCCAGACCTACCCGACCACCAACTGGAGCCACGGCCTGGCCGAAGACCAGTGGTGGCACATCGCGGTGGTCAACGACGGGCACCACGCGAAGCTCTACGTCGAAAGCTCCCCGGTGGCCGACAACCCCTTCACCGATTCCGTCGGCATCGCCTCGCTCGGCCTCCCGTGGCTCCTCGGCGGCCACGAATACGGCGGCGCGCTCGACAACGTGTTCCACGGCTGGATCGGCGACGTCCGGATCGTCGGCCGCGCGCTGCGGCTCGAGGAGTTCATGACCCGGTGACCCACCGGCCGCCCGGTCAGGACAGGAAGGCGCGCAGCAGGGACGCGGTGCCCTCGATGTGCTCCGCCATGGCCTGCCGGGCGGCCGGGGCGTCGCCGGCCAGGATCGCGTCCACGATCGCCTCGTGCTGGGCGTTCGAGTGCTCGAGGTTGGGCGGGAGCAGCGGGATGCGGTCGAGCAGCTGGTTGACGCGGGTGCGGGCGTCGGCCATCGCCGTGGTCAGCGAGCCGGACGCCGTCACCTCGGCGATCGCCAGGTGCAGGCGGGAGTCCTTGCGGCGGTAGTCGTCGAGGTCCGCGCCGGCGGCTTCGGCGAGGGTCCCGGTGAGGTGGCGCCGGTCGGCCGGGCTGAGCGACCGGGCGGCGGCCATCTCCGCGGCGCCCGTCTCGAGGACGTACCGCAGGCACAACGCGTCCTCCAGGCCGACGGCGTCGATCTTGCCGTCGGGCGCGGGCGGGCCGGGAAGGGTGTCGTTCACGAAGGTGCCGCCGTAGCGGCCCCGCCGTGACTCGACGTAACCGGCGTCGGAGAGGGCCCGGATGGCTTCGCGGAGCGTGACGCGGCTGACCCCGAGGCGCTCGGCGAGCTCCCGCTCCGACGGCAGCCGCTCCCCCGCGCCGACCACACCGAGGCGGATGGCCTGCAGCAGCCGCTCGACGGTCTCCTCGAAGGCGTTGCCCGCGCGGACCGGCCGGAACAGCGCTTCACCGGCATTCACCACCGAGGTCGGTTCCATCCGGTGAGTTTAGGCCGCGGGGCAGTCTCGGAGTGGCTTCGGGCTCGCGAGGCGATCACACTGTGTTCGCGGTGCGGAAAACCTGTGGAACCGAACGGCCACTGTCGGCGACGATGTAACCACCGACACCGAACATCGACGCAGGGGGCGATCCGGTGCACTTCCTGATGGCGGAAGACCTGGTCCACGAGCGGGAGGACGAGCTGCGCCACGGCGTCCGCAACCGCCCCCCGGGCCGGGCGGCCCCGCGGAGACACCTCGGCACGAGGAAACAGCAGTTCGGCTGGCGCCTCGTCGAGGTGGGCCTGAAGCTGGCGGCGGAGGACGAGGACCGCCGCAACTGACGGAGCTTTCCCTACGAAAGCTGCGCCCCCGGCACTTTCCCTACGAAAGCTGCGGCGTAGCTTTCACGTGAAAGCTCCGGTCTCAGCACTCGATGACGTTCACCGCCAAGCCGCCGCGGGCTGTTTCCTTGTACTTGACGCTCATGTCCGCGCCCGTCTCGCGCATCGTCTTGATCGCCTTGTCCAGCGTCACCACGTGGCTTCCGTCCCCGCGCATCGCCATGCGGGCCGCGTGGATCGCCTTCGACGCTCCCACCGCATTGCGCTCGATGCACGGGATCTGCACCAGGCCGCCGACCGGGTCGCACGTGAGCCCGAGGTGGTGCTCCACGCCGATCTCCGCCGCGTTCTCCACCTGGGCCGGCGTGCCGCCGAGGACCTCGGTCAGGCCGGCCGCCGCCATCGCCGACGCCGAGCCCACCTCGCCCTGGCAGCCCACTTCCGCGCCGGAGATCGAGCCCGTCTGCTTGAGGATCGAGCCGATCGCGCCCGCCGTGAGCATGAACTTCACGATGCCGTCGTCGGTCGAGTGCCGGATGAACCGCTGGTAGTAGTGCAGGACCGCCGGGATGATGCCCGCCGCGCCGTTGGTCGGGGCCGTGACGACCCGGCCGCCCGCCGCGTTCTCCTCGTTGACTGCCAGGGCGTACAGGCTCACCCAGTCCATCGCGTACAACGGGTCGTCCGCGCCGTCTTCGGCCAGGAGCTTCTCGTGCAGCGAACGCGCGCGCCGCGGCACCTTCAGCCCGCCCGGCAGGACACCCTCGTGGGTGCAGCCGTTGCGGACGCACTCCGCCATGACCGCCCAGATGTCCAGCAGCCCGGAGCGCACCTCCTCGGCGGTGCGCCAGGACAGCTCGTTCGCCAGCATGACCTCACTGATCGACAGACCCGTCGCCGAGCAGTGCCCGAGGAGGTCCGCGCCGGTGCGGAACGGGTACGGCACCGGCGTCGAGTCCTCGACGAACACCGTGTCCGTCTCGTACGACTCGTCGCGGACGAAGCCGCCGCCGACCGAGTAGTACGTGCGTTCCCGCAGCAGCGCGCCCGAAGCGTCGAACGCGCGGAAGACCATGCCGTTCGGGTGCGCCGGCAGGGACTTGCGCCGGTGCATGGTGAGGTCGGTGTCCTCGACGAACCCGATCTTGTGCGTGCCGCCCAGAAGCAGCTGCCCGGACTCGCGGATTTCCGCGATGCGGGCCGGCACGGTGTAGGTGTCGATCTCCTCCGGACGCGAGCCGGAAAGCCCGAGCAGGACGGCTTTGTCGCTGCCGTGGCCGAATCCGGTCGCGCCGAGCGAGCCGAACAGCTCGGCCTGGACGCGGGACGTCGCGGCGAGGTCGTCGCCGAGTCCGTCCACAAAGGTCAGTGCCGCCCGCATCGGGCCGACCGTGTGGGAGCTGGACGGCCCGATGCCGATGGAAAACAGGTCGAAGACGCTGATCGCCATTGATCCGCCCCTTCCTATCGCGCCAGCAGCGAGCTGGCTTCTTGCGCGGCCGGGCCCTGGTCGGCGAGGTGCCGCAGGTTCTCCGGCAGCTCCTCCCCACGGTAACCCTTGGTCTGGGCGTAGAGCCGTCCGGCGCGGTACGACGACCGCACCAGCGGACCCGCCATCACGCCCGCGAAGCCCATGGCCTCGGCGGCCTGGGAGTGCTCGACGAACTCCTCCGGCTTGACCCACCGGTCCACCGGGTGGTGCCGCGGCGACGGACGCAGGTACTGCGTGATGGTCAGGATTTCGCAGCCCGCGTCGACGAGGTCCCGCATGGCCGGAGCCACCTCTTCGGGCGTCTCACCCATGCCGAGGATCAGGTTCGACTTCGTGACCAGGCCGAACTCACGGGCCTTGGTGATGACTTCCAGCGAGCGCGCGTACCGGAAGCCGGGGCGGATGCGCTTGAAGATGCGCGGCACCGTCTCGACGTTGTGGGCAAGGACTTCCGGCCGCGAACCGAACACCTCGGCCAGCTGCGCGGGGTCGGCGTTGAAGTCCGGGATCAGCAGCTCGACACCGGTACCCGGGTTCAGGTCGTGGATCTGCCGGACGGTCTCGGCGTAGAGCCAGGCACCGCCGTCTTCCAGGTCGTCGCGGGCGACGCCGGTGACCGTCGAGTACCGCAAACCCATGGCCTGCACGGACTCCGCGACCTTCCGCGGTTCCGTGCGGTCCAGCTCCGCGGGCTTGCCCGTGTCGATCTGGCAGAAGTCACACCGGCGCGTGCACTGGTCACCACCGATGAGGAACGTGGCCTCACGGTCTTCCCAGCACTCGTAGATGTTGGGACAACCGGCCTCTTCGCACACCGTGTGCAGACCCTCGCGCCGAACCAGGCCCTTGAGTTCGGTGAACTCCGGCCCCATCCGCACCCGCGTCTTGATCCACGGCGGCTTCTTTTCGATCGGCGTCTCGCTGTTGCGGACTTCCAGCCGCAGCAGCTTCCGGCCCTCGGGCAACGCGCTCATCGCGAAAGGTCCGCGTACAACGGGTGCTTCGCGGCCAGCGCCTCGACGCGGTCGCGCAGCTTCGAGCGGAGAGCGTCGTCGAAGTCCGGCTTGAGGGCTTCGGCGATGACGTCGGCGACCTCGGTGAAGTCCTCGGCCCGGAACCCGCGCGTGGCAAGCGCCGGCGTGCCGATGCGCAGGCCCGACGTGATCATCGGCGGGCGCGGGTCGAACGGGACGGCGTTGCGGTTGACCGTGATGCCGACCTCGTGCAGGCGGTCCTCGGCCTGCTGACCGTCCAGAGTGGACTGGACGAGGTCGACGAGCACCAGGTGGACGTCGGTCCCGCCGGTCAGCACCCGGACACCCGCGTCGGCACAGTCCGACTGCGACAGCCGCGCGGCCAGGATCCGCGAGCCCTCGAGGGTCCGCTCCTGACGCTCCTTGAACTCCTCGCTCGCGGCGATCTTCAGCGCGACGGCCTTGGCCGCGATGACGTGCTCCAGCGGCCCGCCCTGCTGGCCGGGGAACACCGCCGAGTTGATCTTCTTCGCCAGCTCCTCGCGTGAGAGGATCAGGCCGCCGCGCGGACCGCCGAGGGTCTTGTGCGTGGTCGTGGTGACGATGTCGGCGTGCGGCACCGGCGACGGGTGCAGCCCCGCCGCGACGAGCCCGGCGAAGTGCGCCATGTCCACCATCAGCTTGGCGCCGACCTTGTCCGCGATGCGGCGGAACTCGGCGAAGTCCAGCTGACGCGGGTAGGCGGACCAGCCGGCGATGATCAGCTTCGGCTGGTGCTCGACGGCCAGGCGCTCGATCTCGGCGAGGTCGACGATCCCGGTCTCTTTGTCGACGTGGTAGGCGACGACGTTGTAGAGCTTGCCCGAGAAGTTGATCTTCATCCCGTGCGTCAGGTGGCCGCCGTGCGCCAGGTCGAGGCCGAGGATCGTGTCGCCCGGCTTGAGCACGGCGAACATCGCGGCCGCGTTGGCCTGCGCGCCCGAGTGCGGCTGGACGTTGGCATGCTCGGCGCCGAAGAGAGCCTTCGCGCGGTCGATCGCCAGCTGCTCGACGACGTCGACGTGCTCGCAGCCGCCGTAATAACGACGTCCGGGGTAGCCCTCGGCGTACTTGTTGGTCAGCACCGAGCCCTGCGCTTCGAGCACGCCCACCGGGGCGAAGTTCTCGGAGGCGATCATCTCCAGGGTCGACTGCTGGCGGGTCAGCTCGTCCGCGACGGCCGCGGCGACCTCGGGGTCGACGTCGGCGAGGTGGGCGTCGAAAGTCGTCATCAGTTCTCCTGGGTGTGCGCGGCGTACGCGGCGGCGTCGAGCAGCTCCGGCACGTCCCCGGTCAGACGCACCTTCAGGAGCCATCCTTCGGTGTACGGGTCGGAGTTGATGACCTCGGGGGTGTCCGATGTGGTGCCGTTCACCTCGACGACCTCGCCGGAGACGGGCGCGTACAGCTCGCTGACCGACTTGGTCGACTCGACCTCGCCGAACACCTCGCCGGCGGTGATGGTCGAGCCCGCGTCGGGCAGCTGGACGAACACGATGTCACCGAGCGACTCGGCGGCGAAGGCGGTGATGCCCACGGTGGCGACGCCGTCTTCGACGGACAGCCACTCGTGTTCCTTCGTGTACTTCAGGTTCTCGGGGATGCTCACGGTTCAACAGTCCTTACGCGCGGGAGTAGAAGGGCAGGGCGACGACCTCGACGGGCTCGATCCTGCCCCGGATGTCGACGGAGAGCTCGGTGCCGGGCTCGGCGTACGCCCGATCGACGTACGCCATGGCGATCGGGTAACCCAGCGTGGGCGACAGCGCGCCGCTGGTGACCTCGCCGATCTCCTTGCCGTCGGCCAGCAGCTTGTACCCGTGACGCGGGGCCCGGCGACCGGCGCCCTTGAGACCGACCCGCACGCGCGGGACGTCCTGCTTGGACCGCTCCTCCAGAGCCGCGCGGCCGACGAAGTCGCCCGGCTTCTCGAACTTGACGACGCGGCCGAGGCCGGCCTCGAACGGGCTCTGGTCGAGGGTGAGTTCGTTGCCGTACAACGGCATCCCGGCTTCCAGCCGCAGCGTGTCGCGGCAGGCCAGGCCGGCCGGGACCAGGCCGTGGCCCTCGCCCGCCTCGGTGAGGATGCGCCAGACCGCGGGGGCCTCGTCGGCGTCGACGAACAGCTCGAAGCCGTCCTCGCCGGTGTAGCCGGTGCGGGCGAGCAGGACGTCGTGGCCCTTCACGTTCGCCGGGACGCTGGCGTAGTACTTCAGCGCGTCGAGGTCGGCGTCGGTGACCGCGCCGAGGATCTCGACGGCCTTCGGACCCTGGACCGCGATCAGCGCGGTGGTCTCGCTGCGGTCGTCGACGACGGCGTCGAAGCCCGCGACCCGCTCGGCCAGCGCATCCGCGACGACCTTCGCGTTGCCCGCGTTCGCGACAACCAGGTAGTGCTCGTCGGCCAGGCGGTAGACGACCAGGTCGTCCAGCACACCGCCGGAAGCGTCGCAGATCATCGTGTACCGCGCGCGGCCCGGCTTGACCCCGGTGAGGTTGCCGACCAGCGCGAAGTCCAGGACGTCGGCCGCCTGCTTGCCGGTGACGTGGATTTCGGCCATGTGCGAGAGGTCGAACAGCCCGGCCGCCTCGCGGACGGCCTTGTGCTCGGCCAGCTCGCTGGCGTAGCGGACCGGCATGGACCAGCCGGCGAAGTCGGTGAACAGCGCACCGAGTCCCTTGTGGACTCCGTGCAGGGAGGTCTCTTTCGACACTGGAGCTCAGCCTTCGTAAGCGTTGAGGGGCGGGCAGGAGCACACGAGGTTACGGTCGCCGCGGGCGCCGTCGATGCGACGCACCGGGGGCCAGTACTTGTTCTTGCGCGACACCCCGGCCGGGTACACGGCCAGCTCGCGGTCGTAGACCTTGTCCCACTCCCCGACCAGCGTCTCCGCGGTGTGCGGGGCCCCGCGCAGCGGCGACTCCTCGGCACTCCACTTCCCGGAAGCGACCTCGTCGATCTCGGCGCGGATGGCGATCATCGCGGCGATGAACCGGTCGATCTCGCCCAGGTCCTCGGACTCGGTCGGCTCGACCATCAGCGTCCCCGCGACCGGGAACGACATGGTCGGCGCGTGGAAGCCGTAGTCGATGAGCCGCTTGGCGACGTCGTCGACCGTCACGCCGGTCTCCTTGGTGATCTGGCGCAGGTCGAGGATGCACTCGTGCGCGACCAGGCCGTCCTGGCCCGTGTAGAGCACCGGGTAGTGCGGCGCCAGCCGGGCGGCGACGTAGTTCGCGGCCAGCACGGCGACCTTCGTCGCCGCGGTCAGGCCGGGCGCGCCCATCATCCGGACGTAGGCCCACGAGATCGGCAGGATCGACGCCGAGCCGTACGGGGCGCCGCTGATCGGGCCGACACCGGTCGCCGGGCCGGCCTGGTCCAGCAGCGGGTGGTTGGGCAGGAACGGCGCGAGGTGCGCGCGCACCGCGACCGGGCCGACGCCGGGGCCGCCACCGCCGTGCGGGATGCAGAAGGTCTTGTGCAGGTTCAGGTGCGAGACGTCGCCGCCGAACTCGCCCGGCTTGGCCAGGCCCAGCAGGGCGTTGAGGTTCGCGCCGTCGACGTACACCTGGCCGCCGCCGTCGTGGACGATCTTCGAGAGTTCGTCGATGTCGTGCTCGTACACGCCGTGCGTGGACGGGTACGTCACCATGATCGCCGCCAGGGTGTCGCGGTGGGTGTCCACCTTGGACCGCAGGTCGGCGAGGTCGACGTTGCCCTCGTCGGTGCACTTCACGACGACCACGCGCATGCCGGCGAGCACCGCGGACGCGGCGTTGGTGCCGTGCGCGGACGACGGGATCAGGCAGACGTCCCGGGCCTCGTCGCCGTTCGCGCGGTGGTAGGCGCGGATCGCGAGGAGGCCGGCCAGTTCGCCCTGGCTGCCCGCGTTCGGCTGCAGCGACACCTTGTCGTAGCCGGTGACCTCGGCCAGCCACTCGGCCAGCTGCGCCACGAGGACGTGGTAGCCCTCGGCGTCTTCGGCCGGCGCGAACGGGTGGATGCCGGCGAACTCGCGCCAGCTGATCGGTTCCATCTCCGTGGTGGCGTTGAGCTTCATCGTGCAGGAGCCGAGCGGGATCATGCCGCGGTCGAGCGCGTAGTCCAGGTCGGACAGCTTGCGCAGGTAGCGCAGCATCGCCGTCTCGGAGCGGTGGGTGCCGAAGACCTCGTGGCCCATGAAGCCGCTCTCGCGGGCCAGGCCGTTCGGCAGCGCGACGCCGTCCTCGACTTCGGCGTCGATCTTGAAGGCGCCGAGGACCTTCGCGGTGATCGCGGGGGTGCTGACCTCGTCGAAGGCGACGCGGACGTGGTCGGCGTCAACGTGGCCGAGGTTGATCCCGGCTTCGCGGGCGGCCGTGTGGACCTCGGCGGCGCGGCCCGGGACGCGCGCGACGACCGTGTCGAAGAAGGACTCGTGCACGACCTCGACGCCGGCCTCGCGCAGAGCGTCGGCGAAGCCCGCGGCGAGGCCGTGGACGCGCTGGGCGATCTTCTTCAGGCCGTCCGGACCGTGGTAGACCGCGTACATCGCGGCGAGCACGGCCGGCAGGACCTGCGCGGTGCAGATGTTGGAGGTCGCCTTCTCGCGGCGGATGTGCTGCTCACGCGTCTGCAGGGCGAGGCGGTAGGCGGAGTTGCCGTCGGCGTCGACCGAGACGCCGACCAGGCGCCCGGGCAGCGAGCGCTCGAGTCCGGAGCGGACGGACATGTACCCGGCGTGCGGGCCGCCGTAGCCGAGCGGGACGCCGAAGCGCTGCGTCGACCCGGCGGCGACGTCGGCGCCGAACTCGCCGGGCGAGGTGATCAGCGTCAGCGAGAGGAGGTCGGCGGCGACGGTGAACAGCGCGCCCGCGGCCTTCGCCGACTCGGAAATCGCGTGGTAGAAGCCGCGGCCGCGCAGCACGCCGGACGCGCCGGGGTACTGGACGACGACGCCGAAGAAGTCGTCCGGCAGGCCGGTGAGCAGGTCGCGGACCTCGACCTCGATGCCCAGGGCCTCGACGCGGGTCCGCACGACGGCGATGGTCTGCGGCAGGCACTCGGCGTCGAGCACGACCTTGTTGGACTTCGACTTCGACGCGCGGCGCATGAGCGTGACGGCCTCGGCGACGGCGGTCGACTCGTCCAGCAGCGAGGCGTTCGCGGTGGCCAGGCCGGTCAGGTCGGCGACCATCGTCTGGAAGTTGAGGAGGGCTTCGAGCCGGCCCTGGGAGATTTCCGGCTGGTAGGGCGTGTACGCGGTGTACCAGGCCGGGTTCTCGAGGACGTTGCGGCGGATGACGCCGGGAGTGACGGTGTCGGAGTAGCCGAGGCCGATCATCTGCGTCATCGGCCGGTTGCGCGCGGCGAGGGCGCGCAGCTCCGCGGTGGCGTCCTCTTCGGACGCGGCGGGCGGGAGGGTGAGTTCCTTCGTCGCGCGGATCGCGGTCGGGACGGCGGCGCCGACGAGTGCGTCCAGGCTGCCGTAACCGCACTCGGCCAGCATCTTCGCGCGTTCGGCCTCGGACGGGCCGATGTGGCGGGCGTCGAACTGCGTTGAGGTGATGGGGAGCTCCTCGGGCCTGGGCACACAGCGGTGCGCTGGGAACTCCCCCTCTGTCATGGCACCTGAGAGTTTCACCGTGGGAGACACGGCTTTCACCTTGGGTGAGGCGCGGGTGCGCCTGCTTTCCAGAGTGGCCTCGCGCGAAGCGGTAACAGGTACCTGAGAGATTCTGGGGAGTTTGCTCCTTCGGTGCCCCACTGACTTCGTGGGGGCTCTCCCGCCCCGGCTCTACGGCCCGATCTGCAGTTGTGACGGTCACGGTACCTGCCGGGTTCGAGGTCCGTCTACTTCACCCGGGCAACGCCACAGTGATCCTCGACCTCGCCTCGACCCTCACGGCGCACGGTCGACCCGGCGGGTCACGCTCCCGGCCAGCGCGGGTGGCCGCCGGACCCGGCCCGAGGGCCCGACCAGGCGTTTCAGCGGCCCGCCAACCGGCACGGGCGGGTGCCCGGCCCCCAGCAGCACCTGCTCGACGAGCTGCTCGGCGAGCCACGCGACCGAGTCGTTGAGCCGGTCCAGCGAGGGGTGGTCGCCGTCGAAGACGTCCTCGTCGGCGAGCGTCACCTCGAAGTACGCGCACCCCGGCGGGACCGAGATCGCCTCCTCGATGGCCCGCGCTCCCTCTTCGGGATCTTCGAACCCGGCTTCGAGCAGCGGCTCGCGGTAGATCCGCGCCGCGCGGGCGCGCATGCGAGGGCCGTAGCGGACCACGACGGGCAGGCGTCCGGTCAGGTCCGGCACGGCCAGCCCGTGCAGCAGCATGATCGGCGGCACCGAGTGCACCAGCCGCGGTGCCGGTTCCGCCAGCTCACGGGCGGTGATCCGGACGCGGTCGGCCATCGCGTCCGGGAGGCCGAAGTAGCGGAAGTCGACGTTGCCGAACCCGAGTCCGTCGGCGACGAGCGAGGCCAGCAGCTCGCCGTACCCCCAGATCGGCGACAGCACGACGACCGGCGGCGCGGCGACCACGGGCGCCGGCGCGGGCGGGCGCGTCGCCTCCTGCTCGGGCACCTGGATGACCAGCCGCGGCGGTGCGTGCCAGTCGTGCACCTCGGCGACGCGCCAGTAGAGCCCGAGCGGCCGCCACAGCTCGCCGAGGATGTCGTGCTCGATGATCCGGCGCACCTCGCCGTCGTCGTGCGGGAAGTCCCGCGGCGCCACGATCCCGACGTAGTGGTGGTAGGTGACGCGCACTTCGTCACCGCGCGTGGCCGACCGGATCCGCATCTCCCAGTCGATCGCCGACGCGGCGATGGCGTTGGCGACCTGCGTGCCGGGCGAGGAGTAGACGAGCGCGGTGGCCTGCCGCAGGAACCGCCCGGCCTGGTCGATGCCTTCCCGCAGGGCCTTCGCGGCCTGGGCGACGTGCACCGGGCTGGCGAGGGAGTCGGGCAGCACGCCGGCGACGCGCAGGAGTTCGGCTTCGCCGAGGCCGGTGACTTCGGCGAGCTGGGCCCAGTGGTCGAAGACGGTCACCTTCGGCGCGTGCCGGTGCTCGATCCAGCTGCGCAGGGTGGAGGTGGGGACGCCGATGCGCCGGGCGGCCTCGTCCAGGGAGAGGCCCCGCGAGCGGATCCCGGCCCGGACCGCTTCCGCCCACTCGCCGGCGCGCCAGTGCGTCACCTCACAAAGCTAACGAAACCCGCTAGCTTTGCGCAGGGACGAATCGCCCATCCGGCGTCGACGCTGGTCACCATGACCACCACCATCGTCGCCCTCACCCTGATCGTCGGCGTGCTCACCTTCGCCGCCGGCGCGTTCCTCGCCTCCGAAATCGCCACCCGGATCCTGCGCCGCCGGGAACGCGAAATCACCGAAGAGCGCAAGAAGCTCAACGCCGCCTGGAACTACCTCCGGGAGGTCTACGGCGTCAAGAAACCGACGCGCCGTTAGAGCGGGGTGACGTACGCGCCGGAGATACCGCCGTCGACCAGGAACTGCGACGCCGTGATGAAGCTCGCGTCGTCGCTGGCCAGGAACGCCACCGCCGCCGCGATTTCTTCCGGCTCCGCGAACCGGCCGACCGGCACGTGCACCAGGCGCCGCGCCGCGCGTTCCGGGTCCTTGGCGAACAGCTCCTTCAGCAGCGGTGTGTTGACCGGGCCCGGGCACAGCGCGTTGACGCGGATGTTCTCCCGCGCGAACTGCACGCCCAGCTCGCGGCTCATCGCCAGCACGCCGCCCTTGGACGCCGTGTACGAGATCTGCGACGTCGCCGCGCCCATCACCGCGACGAACGACGCCGTGTTGATGATCGACCCCTTGCCCTGGCGCTGCATGTGCGGCAACACCGCCTTGCAGCAGTGGTACACCGACGTCAGGTTGACGCGCTGCACCCGCTCCCACGCGTCGATGCCGGTGGTCAGGATGGAGTCGTCCTCGGGCGGGGAGATCCCCGCGTTGTTGAACGCGACGTCGACCGAGCCGAACTGCTCGACCGTGCTGTGGAACAGGTTCTCCACCTGTTCGGCGTCGGTGACGTCGGTCTGGATGAACGCGCCGCCGATCTCGTCGGCCGCGGCCTTGCCCGAATCCGGCGTCAGGTCCCCGATGACGACCTTCGCGCCTTCGCTCGCCAGGCGGCGGGCCGACGCGAGCCCGATGCCGCTCGCGCCGCCGGTGATCACCGCGACGCGGCCTTCGAAACGCTGGACCATTACTCCTCCGTGCTGAGAAAGACGTTCTTGGTTTCGGTGAACGCCGCCGCGGCGTCGGGGCCCAGCTCGCGGCCGAGGCCCGACTGCTTGAAGCCGCCGAACGGCGTCCAGTAGCGCACCGAAGAGTGCGAATTCACCGACAGGTTGCCGGCTTCGACGCCGCGTGCCACGCGGAACGCGCGGCCGGCGTCGCGGGTCCAGATCGACCCGGACAGGCCGTACTCGGTCGCGTTGGCCATCCGGACCGCGTCGGCCTCCTCCGCGAACGGCACGACGGCGACGACCGGGCCGAACACTTCCTCCGCCACGGCGGGGTGGCGCAGGTCGGGCGGGGTGAGGACGGTCGGGGGGAACCAGTAGCCGGGGCCGGCGGGCGCGCTGCCGCGGAACGCGACGGGCGCGTCGTCCGGGACGTAGGAGGCCACCTTTTCCCGGTGTGACGCCGAAATCAGCGGCCCCATCTCGGTCTTCTCGTCACCGGGGTCGCCGACGACGACGCCGTGCACCGCGGGCTCTAGGAGCTCCATGAAGCGGTCGTACGCGCTCGCCTGCACCAGGATCAGTGACCGCGCGCAGCAGTCCTGGCCGGCGTTGTCGAAGACGCCGTAGGGCGCGGTCGCCGCGGCCTTCTCCAGGTCGGAGTCGGCGAAGACGATGTTCGCGTTCTTGCCGCCCAGTTCGAGGGTCACGCGCTTCACCTGCGCCGAGCAGCCGGCCATGATCTGCTTGCCGACCTCGGTCGAGCCGGTGAAGACGACCTTGCGCACGCCCGGGTGGTCCACGAACCGTTGCCCGACAACGGATCCCTTGCCGGGCAGCACCTGGAAGACGTCCTCCGGGATGCCTGCCTCGCGCGCCAGCTCGGCCAGCCGGATCGCGGTCAGCGGCGTCAGCTCGGCGGGCTTGAGGACGACGGTGTTGCCGGCGGCGAGCGCGGGCGCGAACCCCCAGCCGGCGATCGGCATCGGGAAGTTCCACGGGACGATCACGCCGACCACGCCCAGGGGCTCCTGGAACGTGACGTTGACCCCGCCCGGCACCGGGATCTGCTTGCCGATCAGGCGTTCCGGCGCGGCGGAGTAGTAGTTGAGGACGTCTCTGACGTTGCCGGCCTCCCAGCGGGCGTTGCCGATGGTGTGCCCGGAGTTCTCGACCTCCAGCCGCGCGAGGTGCTCGATGTCGGCCTCGACGGCGTCGGCGAAGCGGCGCAGGAGCCGCGCGCGGTCGCCGGGGGTGACGTCGCGCCACGCGGGGAACGCCGCCCGCGCGCGGGCGATCGCCGCGTCGGTCTCTTCGGCGCTGGTCAGGGGGACCGTCCGCACGACCTGCTCGGTGGCGGGGTTCCGGACGTCGAACGTGGTCATCGGTTCTCCTTGCTCGCGTCGACGAGGGCTTGGAACAGCCGGACGTCGTCGCTGTCCTGCTCGGGGTGCCACTGGACACCCAGGGCGAACTCACCCGGGATCTCGGCGGCCTCGATGGTGCCGTCGGCGGCCCAGCCGACCGCTTCGAGGCCGGCGCCGAGCCGGTCGATCGCCTGGTGGTGGTAACACAGGGTCTTGGTCTCCGAGCCCAGGATCGACGCCGCCCGGCTGCCTTCGGCGAGCGTCACCGTTCCGCGGCCGAACGTCGCGAGCGCGGGCTGGTGCTCGGTGGTCTCCCTCGCCTCCGGCAGGTGCTGGACCAGGGTGCCGCCGAGGGCGACGCTCATCACCTGCAGGCCGCGGCAGACGCCGAGCACGGGCTTGCCCGCCTGGCGCGCGGCGTCGAACAGGCCGAACTCGAAGGCGTCGCGGTTCGGCCGGGTGTAGGTGGCGGGGTGCGGCTCGTGGCCGTAGCGCGCCGGTTCGACGTCGGCGCCGCCGGTGAGCACGAGCCCGTCCACGGTGGACACGAGCCCGTCGTACGCGTCGGACACCGGCGGCAGCAGCACCGGGATGCCGCCGGCCGTGACGACGCAGTCGACGTAGAACCGGTGCAGCAGAACGGCTTCGGTCTCCCAGACTCCGAACTTCGCGGGTTCGAGGTAGCTGGTGAGGCCGATGACGGGCTTAAAGTCGCTCGAAGCCACGGACGAGCTCCCAGTCGGTGACGGCGGCGTTGTAGGCGTCGATCTCGATCTTCGCCGCGTTCAGGTAGTGGTCGACGACGTCGTCGCCGAACGCCTCCCGCGCCAAGTCGCTCCCCGCGAGAGCCGCGGCGGCCTCGGGCAACGTCGTCGGGACAGTGTCGCGATCGGAGCTGTAGGCGTTGCCGGTGAAGGGTTCTTCCAGCTCCAGCTCGTTTTCGATGCCGTGCAGGCCGGCGGCGATCAACGCGGCGACGGCGAGGTAGGGGTTGACGTCCCCGCCCGGCACGCGGTTTTCGACGCGCAGCGACTCGCCGTGCCCGACGACGCGCAGCGCGCAGGTGCGGTTGTCGGTGCCCCACGCGATCGCGGTCGGCGCGAAGCTGCCGGGCATGAACCGCTTGTAGGAGTTGATGTTCGGGGCGAAGAAGTAGGTCAGCTCGTGCAGCGCGGCGAGCTGACCGGCGAGGAACTGCTCCATGAGCGTCGAGAAGCCGTGGTCGTGGTCGCCCGACAGGACGGCCCGGCCTTCGGTGGAGCGCAGGCTGATGTGGATGTGGCAGGAGTTGCCTTCGCGCTCGTTGTACTTCGCCATGAACGTGAGGCTCTTGCCCTCCTGCGCGGCGATCTCCTTGGCGCCGTTCTTGTAGACGCTGTGGTTGTCGCAGGTGGCGAGCGCGTCGGTGTAGCGGAAGGCGATCTCCTGCTGGCCGGGGTTGCACTCGCCCTTGGCGGACTCGGGGTAGAGCCCGGCGCCGGCCATGTCGTTGCGGATGCGGCGCAGCAGCGGCTCGAGGCGCGCGGTGCCGAGCATCGAGTAGTCGACGTTGTACTGGTTGGCGGGCTTGAGGCCGTGGTAGCGCTTGTCCCAGGCGGCTTCGTAGGTGTCGTCGAAGACGATGAACTCGAGTTCGGTCCCGACGTAGGCGGCGAGCCCCCGTTCGGCGAGCCGTTCGAGCTGCCGCCGCAGGATCTGCCGCGGCGACACGCTGACCGCGCCGCCCTGCACGCGCTCGACGTCGGCCAGCACGAGCGCGGTGCCCTCCTGCCAGGGGATCTCCCGCAGGGTGTCGAAGTCGGGGCGCAGCACGAAGTCGCCGTAGCCGCTTTCCCAGGAGGAGAGCGCGTAGCCGTCGACGGTGTTCATGTCGACGTCCACGGCCAGGAGGTAGTTGCAGGCCTCGGTGGCGTGGCCGACGACCTCGTCCAGGAAGTACTCCGCCGAGCAGCGCTTGCCTTGGAGCCTGCCCTGCATGTCCGTGATCGCGACGAGCACGGTGTCGATCGTGCCCGCGTCGACGCGGGCCCGGAGCTCGTCGAGGGTGAGCATGCCTCGCCTGCGTGCCATCAGCCGCCCCAAAGGTTTGATGCGAATCCTTTGCGGGTTCTTCCTACCCGGTCATGGGCTCGGGGTCAACCGGAGCAAAGGTATTTTGTTGAGCCATTGGGTTGCCGGCTGCGGACGACCTCCCGAGACACCGCCGGCCTCTTGGCGCGGCCGGCCGCCGCGACGGTGCCGGCACCCGCGCCGGCTCCGCGGCTCGCCGGTTTCACTGCCGCGGCGGGCCGGGTCACGCCCCGCCCGGCCGCGGCGTTCACCACCTGCGCGCAGCCGCCTGGCCTCGACCACACCACCGCCTGCCACCCCCTCCGCTCACCCCGCCTACGCTCACCGCCGGTATGCGCGGTTTGCCCGGCTGAGAAGAGTCTGTGAATTCCGCGCGAGCGGGAGGAATCCCGGGTACTCCCACGTTGAACGGGGCAGGAGAGGTGAGATCGATGACCACAGCATTCACGCAGCAGAACACGATCGGCCAGCAGCAGGCGCGGCCCCAGCTGCCGACCCTGCCCACCGGCTGGCCGATCGGTTCCTACGAGTCCTACGAGCAGGCGCAGCGCGCGGTCGACCACCTCGCGGGCACCGACTTCCCGGTCACCGACGTCACGATCGTGGGCGTGGAGCCGATGCTCGTCGAGCGCATCGCCGGCAAGATGTCCTGGGGCAAGGTCCTGGGCAGCGCGGCGACCTCCGGCGCGATGTTCGGCCTGTTCCTCGGCCTGGTGCTCAGCCTGCTGAACCCGGGCGCGGGCCTCGTCCCGATCGTCATCGGCCTGGTCGCCGGGCTCGGGTTCAACCTGCTCTTCGGCGCGCTCGGCTACGCGGTGAACCGCAACAAGCGCGGGTTCATCTCCCAGAGCCAGCTGGTCGCCCGCCGCTACGACGTCCTTTCCCAGCCGCGCAACGCCGAGAAGGGCCGTGCGCTGCTGGCGGACCTCGCCGCTCGCAGCGCCTTCGGCCACTGACACGGCTGACGCCCTGACGGCACTGACTCACCGCAAGATCGAAGGCCGCCCCCGGTGTTCCGGAGGCGGCCTTCGTCGCGTCAGGAGCGGCCCCGACCTCCGCTCCTGAAAGCTCTACCGCGTCGGCGTCGCGGTCGGCGAGGCCGGAGTGGTCGCCGCGGGCGTCGGCGTCGAACTCGGCGTCGGCGTGGCGGAAGCCGACGGCGAAGGCGCCGTCACCTTCGGGATCGCCGCGCTGAACGGCACCCCCGCGTCCTCGCGGCAGGCCGAGCGGTACCCGTTGTAGCCGTTGTAGTTGCCCTGGTCGTCGGTCACGCCCTGCTCCACCTTCGGCCGCGGGAACCGGTTGTCCGCGCCGATCTTCTCCTTCGTCCCGCTCGAGCGCTCGCAGCCGTAGCGGGTCACCGTGAGCGGGCGGCCCTCTTCGTCGTAGAGGTAGACCTCGGTCAGCGGCTTGCCCTCGGCGTCGAACGCGTAGACGTTCTCCACCTCGTTGCCGCCGTAGGTCAGCTGCTCGTTGCCGTACCGGTCGGACGACGACGGGTAGTACGACGGCGAGCTCGAGTAGGAGTTCCGGTGCGAGATGAGGTCGACCGCCGCGCCGAAGCCGCCCAGGATGCCGCCGATGACGAACGCCGAGATCGGCACCGCGACCCACAGCAGCCGCCGGTCGCCGCGCAGCCGCGGGCCCGCCCACACCGCCGCGCCGCCCGCGACGAGCAGGAACGGCAGCAGCAGCACCGCGCTGCGCGAACGCAGCATCAGCAGCAGCCCGAACGCGACCAGCACGACGGCGCACACGATCCACCACGCCGGCTTCAGCGACGAGAGGTAGTTCAGCGCCTTCCCGGAGTCCTCCTGCCGGCGGCCCTTGGCGAGCGCCTGCCGCAGCCACACCACCTCCGGCAGCGCCAGCACCGCCTCGACCCCGCCGCGCAGCAGCAGGATGAGGCTGACGAGGAACACGGGCAGGAAGAGCACGGCGCCGATCAGCCCGTCGGGGTCGATGCGGACGGCGGCGGCGAACGCGAACAGCGCGAGCGCCACCGCGGAGAGCACCAGGCCCCAGAACGCGATCCGCGGCTTCGCGAGGCTCGGCGCCTTCGCCGTGGCGAGCACCTGCGTCGCCCCTTCGGCCGCCGGCGGGTACCCGCCCGACGCGCGCAGCTCGGCGGCGTAGCTCTCCGGCGTGCCGAGCCGTTCGATCAGGGCCTCGACGCGGGCGCCCTCCCCCAGTTCGGCTTCGAGCTCCGCCAGGTGCGGGCGGACGTCCTCGAGGATCTCTTCGATTTCGCTCGCGGGCAGGTCGGCGAGCGCGGTGCGGACCCGCGCCAGATACACCCGCACGGCGGTCGGCTTCTCGCTCATGCTGCCTCTCCCACTGCGTCTCCCAGGAGTACGTTCATCGTCGATGCGAAGCTCTGCCAGGTCCTGCCCGACTCCGCCAGCCGGGCCCGGCCCGGCTCGTTCAGGCTGTAGTACTTGCGGTGCGGGCCCTCTTCGCTGGGCACCACGTACGAGGTGAGCAGGCCGGCCTTGTAGAGCCTGCGCAACGTCCCGTACACCGACGCGTCCCCCACCTCGTCCAGGCCGGCGCCCCGGAGTCTTCGCAGGACGTCGTACCCGTAGCCGTCTTCCTCGCGGAGCACCGCGAGCACGGCGAGATCGAGCACCCCTTTGAGCAGCTGACTGATCTCCACTGCACCCTCCAGTCTTACGCTTGGGAAGGTACCACGCATTGCACAGTAGTGCGCACGGCGGAGGGCCGAACGGCGTGTCGAGGGAAAGATCAGGCGGTGGGATCCACCGGACGTTCGAAGAAGGACTCGAGGATGACGACGGTCTGCGTGCCGGTGACGCCGTCGATCGCGAAGAGCCGGCGCAGCGACGCCTGGAGCTGCTCGGTCGTCGGCGTGCGCACCTTGACCAGCAGCGACGCGGGCCCGGCGATGACGTGCGCCTCCACCACCTCGGGCAGCGCCTCGAGAGCCGCGCGCACCGGCTCGTCCCCCATCCAGGCGTTCGCCTCGACGAGGACGTACGCCGCGACGCCGCGGCCGACCGCGGCCGGGTCGACGTCCACTGTGGTCCGGCGGATCACGCCCTGCTCGCGCAGCTTCCGGACGCGCTCGTGAGCCGCGCCGGCGGAGAGGCCGACGACCTTGCCGAGCGCGGCGTACGCCTGCGTCGCGTCCCGCTGGAGTTCGGCGAGCAGCATGCGATCCAGATCGTCCACTACTTGACCATATCAGGTTCGGCGATCCATGCTGTTCGCAGAATCTCATTAGGGGTGAGCGGATGGACCAGGTCAAGACGAACTTCGAGGTGCTCGACGAGCGCTTCGCGCGCGTCAACGGCGACGAGTGGATGCGGCGCCTGCACACCGGCTGCCGCTGGACCGAGGGGCCGGCGTACTTCCCGGCCGGGCGCTACCTCGTGTTCAGCGACATCCCGAACGACCGGACGCTGCGCTGGGACGAGACGACCGGCGAGGTCGGCGTCTTCCGGCAGCCGTCGCAGTACTCGAATGGGCACACTGTCGACCGCCACGGACGGCTGATCAGCTGCGAGCAGGGCACCCGCCGCGTCACGCGCACCGAGCACGACGGCTCGATTACCGTGCTGGCGGCGGAGTTCGAGGGCAAGCGGTTCAACAGCCCGAACGACGTCGTCGAGCACTCGGACGGGTCAATCTGGTTCACCGACCCGAGTTACGGCATCGACAGCGACTACGAGGGGTACCGGGCGGAGAGCGAGATCGGCGCGTGCCACGTGTACCGCGTCGACCCGTCGGGGGACGTCCGGATCGTCGCCGACGACTTCTCGCGGCCGAACGGGCTGGCGTTCTCGGCCGACGAGTCGCTGCTGTACATAGTGGACACCCGGCAGCAGCCCAGCCACATCCGGGTGTTCTCGGTGGGCGCGAACGGGAAGCTCTCGGGCGGCGAGATCTTCGGGACGTGCGACAACGGCGTGTTCGACGGCGTCCGCGTGGACAGCGAAGGCCAGGTCTGGGCGGCCGCCCACGACGGCCTGCACTGCTTCGCCGCGGACGGGACGCGGATCGGCAAGCTGCGGGTGCCGGAGATCTGCTCCAACTTCACCTTCGGCGGAGCGAGGGGCAACGAGCTGTTCATCACGGCGTCGAGCTCGGTCTACACGCTGCGCGTGACGGTCAACGGGGCCCGCTACCCGCGCTAGCCCGCACCCGCTCGACCACCGCGCCGCGCCGCCAGGCCCGGCTCACCCGGACCAGCCAAGCCGCTTCGGCGTCGACGTCCGCGTCGGCTTCCGCCAGGTCGGCGGGCTCGCGGAGCGGGGGCTCGAAGCGGCGGCCTTCGCGGCCCGCCTCGATCGCCGCGGCCAGGGCCACGGCCTCGACCGTCGGCGCGAGGTCGGCGTCGCGGACCCCGGCGCGGCGGGCCGCCGTCTCCGCGCGGGCCGGGAGCTCCGGGTCGAAGTGGGCCCGCAGCGCCAGGTGGCCGTCGCGGATCTCGATCACCCTGCGGTACAACGCGAATTCGGCGCCACCGGCCAGTTCGCGGCCCGGGTCGAGCGCGATGCCCGGGACCGCCGCGCGCAACGCCGTCCACAGTGGCTCGATGCGGCGGTACGCGCGGTACGCCCGCACCCGGCCGAGCACCGACGACACCGCCGGCGACCACGCGGAGAGCGTCGCGCCGGCGGCGACGAACCCGATCGTCGCCGCGGCGAGCACCGACGACGGCAGGTCCTCGCGCGCGCCGATCCGCGCGGTCCGGGCGAGCTGACGGACGTCGTCGACGTCCCAGAACGTCCACGCGAACGCGGCCACCACACCGACCAGCAGGAGCCACAGCCCGGTGCGCAGCGGGCCGGGCTCGGCGTGCCACGCGCTGCGGGCGAACACGGCGATCAGCACGCCGAGGCTGATCAGGCTGTAGACGAGGAAGACGACCTTGTCGGCCAGGGCGAAGGGCAGGCCGTCGGGCGAGAAGACGGTGTCGTCGCCGACGCGTCGCGGCCTGGAGAGCGTGAAGCACACCGCGAGCAGCACCATGGTCGCGCCGGTGAACAGCGCGTGCGGGGCGAGCCGGGCGCCTTCGCCGCGCCACACGGACTGCGTGAAGGCGACGGCGAACCCGATCGCGCCCAGCTTGAGCTCGTCGCCGGCCAGGCTGAGGACCCATTCGGCGACCGGGCCGGGTCCGGCGAGGGCGGCCGTCGCGGGCGTCAGCACGATGATGCCGGTGGCGATGCAGATGCCGAAGCCGGCGAGGAACCACATGGTCCGCACGGGCTGGCTGCGGCGCGCCTCGACGAGCTTGTACCCGAACCCGGCGAACCCGACCAGGCAGAGGTGGTAGGCCAGGGTTTCGATCACGGCGCCCGGCGGCGGGACCGGCCGCCGAAGAGGGAGTCGAAGCGCCGCACGCCGTCCGGGACGTCGGCGGCGAGTTCCCGCGGCTCTTCGGGCCGCACGGCGCGTTGGGCGAGCAGGCTGGCGACGAGCTCGGCTTCGCGTTCCTCGACCTCGGTGTAGGTGGTGCGCCCGAGCACGCGCCGGACGAGTTCGGGCGAAAGGTTCGGCATGAGCTGCCGCCCGGCGGCGGCATCGATGGCGACGCCGTCCGCGCCACCGTCGGCGCCGGTGTGGCCGCAGAGCAGGTGGCCGACCTCGTGGAGCAGGATGTGCCGCCGGTGCAGGGCGGTGGTGTTGGTGGGGTAGAGGATGTAGTCGGCGCGTTCGGTGCTCATGAGCAGCCCGCAGGGAGCGCCTTCGGGGGCGCTGACGGGCATGAGTTCGATGGGCCGCGCCCTGGTCGAGGCGAGGCTCGCGACGAAGGTCTCGGCGTCGAAGGGTTCGGGCAGGGTGACGGAGTCGGCGACTTCCCGAGCCCGCTTCCACAAAGCGCGTCCGGCGCGCCGCGATGGTTGCGCCACGTCAGCCCTCCCTCATGCCGCGCCCCCACGGCCTCGGCCGGTTCAACGCGGAGGCGGCGGTGGGGATACGCGAGGAGGGGAAGATCGGAAGCGCGAGTTTCGGGGCGGCGCCCGGGGAGCGGAGTTCCGGCGGGATCGCAGGGTTCGAGCAGGCGCGGCGGCTCGGAGCGGCCCCGGCCCGGCGGACAAGCGCGGCGCCCGGCCGGCAGCCCGCGCGAGCGCAGGGCCGGCGGCGGAGACCGGCGCGCAGCCGGCAGCTCACAACACCCGAGCGAGCATGGGGCCGCTCGTCCGCCGCAACCGCCGTCACCTCAGGCCTCCCTCTTCGGTGTGCCGCGACCCGCCTCCCTTCGGGCGATCGCGTCGATCATGTCGCTGATCGTGTCCAAGCCGTCCGACGACAGCGTCACCGCTCGCAGTGCCAGGTCCCGGACCCCCGCGTCGCGCAACGCTCCCAGGAGCGCCAGCTCCTCCGCGATCTTCGTGCTCTGCTCGTCGTCGAAGAAGTATGCCGGAGGGACTCCGAAGAACTGGGCCAGTGCCTCCAAGTGCCGCTTCGTCGGGTTGTCGCGGCGGCCCGTGCGCAGCTGCCACAAGTACGTCGTCGAGAAGCTCTCCCCCGTTGCCTCGCGGCACGCCTTCGCGACCTCTTCGTTGCTGTACGGCTCCCGATCGGGCCTGCGGACCACGTGGAACAGCCGGTCGATCTTGTCGGCCAGCGTCGACTTTCCGGGCTCCTTGACCACGATGCACTCCCTCAGCTACCAGGCACATTCATCCTAGCTGAAAGCTGAACACCATTTATCAACGCAAGTTGGCGCGCGGCCGGGGTTGACACTTCGGGCACGAGAACGACGACCGGTTCATGAACGGCTCCCGCCGGATCGCCGTGCCGCAGCGGTGACACGGCATCCCCTCCTGGCCGTACGCGTCCAGCGAACGGTCGAAGTAGCCCGACTGCCCGTTGACGTTCACGTACAACGCGTCGAACGACGTGCCGCCCGCGCCCAGGGCCGCGTTCATCACGTCCGAGGCCGCCGACAGCAGCTCGCGCCCCTTCGCCAACGTCAGCTTCTCCGTCGGCCGGGCCCAGTGCAGGCGCGCGCGCCACAGCGCTTCGTCCGCGTAGATGTTGCCGATGCCCGACACCAGCGTCTGGTCCAGCAGCGCCCGCTTGACCTCCGTGCGCCGCGACCGCAACGCGCGCACCGCCGCGTCGAGGTCGAACGCCGGGTCCATCGGGTCGCGCGCGATGTGCGCGATCGTGTCCGGGAGCAGCACGTCGTTCAGGTCGTCCAGTGCGAGGCCGCCGAACGTCCGCTGGTCGACGAACCGCAGCTCCGGGCCGTCGTCGTCGAAGCGCAGCCGCACGCGCAGGTGCTTCTCGTCCGGCGCGTCCTCGGGTTGGACGAGCATCTGCCCGCTCATCCCCAGGTGGGCCAGCAGCGCCTCCTTGTCGGACAGCTCCAGCCACAGGTACTTGCCGCGGCGCCGCGCCGCCTCGACGCGGCTGCCGATCAGCCGCTTCGTGAAGTCCTCCGCGCCCAGCGCGTGCCGGCGGATGGCGCGCGGGTGCAGGACCTCCGCCTCGCGGATGGTCCGGCCCGCGACGTGCGCCTGCAGGCCCAGGCGGACGACTTCGACCTCGGGGAGTTCGGGCATACGACCATTGTGCCCGGCGGGTACGACAATTTACGGCGCGGCCGGTCCGACGTCGGCCTTCGTCAGCGGGACGCGGGTCGTGCCGGACGCGAAGTACTCGTCCGCGCCGACGTCGTATGCACCACTACGCGCCTGCAGGTCGAAGTCCTTCGCCGCGAACGGGTACGACCCCACGCCGGCGTTGATCGCCGGGCTGCCGGAAGCCGGCCGGTACAGCCCCGCGGCGTCCTTGACCAGCTTCGGATCGACGTTCCGCGACGGGATCCCCGCGGTGCCACCGAACGTGATGTTGCCTTCGTACTTGACCGTCGACCCGCTCGGCAGCGTCACGAGCGTCCCCGACGTCCCCTTGACGATGTTGTCCGCGACCACGCAGTCCTTCGGCTTGAAGTCGCCGCCGTCGCCGTCGATCACGCTTTTGGACCCGAGCACCGTGTTGTACGCGACCGTGACGCGGTCCGGGCGGTCGTGCAGCTTGCTCGTCGGCCCGCTGTCGGCTTCGTCACCGGATCCGAACACGATCGCGCGGTCGCCGGAGTTCGCGACGTAGTTGTTCACGATCTTGTGGTCGTTGCCGTGGAAGCGGATCCCCGAGCCGAAGAGGACATTGCCCTCGACGGTGCTGCGGTTGCCGTGGCGCAGCACGATGTAGCCCTTGCTGTCGCGAATGGTGTTGTAGCGCACCACGTTGTCGGACGACTTGACCGAGATCGCCTCGCTGTCGCCGTCCGCCTTCTCGAACAGGTTGTTCTCGATCAGCGCGTTGGCCGTGTACGACTGCCGGTCGCTGAGACCCAGCCGGATCGACTCGCCGCCGTTCGTGCCGCCGAACTGGTGGTTGTAGAAGTAGTTGTGGTGCACGTGGACGTGCTTGGCCATCGCGCCGGACGGCCCGAGGATCTGCAGGAACACGCCCTCGGTGGTGCGGTTCTGGAAGACGTTGCGGTCGACGACGGTGTCGTCGCCGCTGACCGTGACCCAGTTGCCGTCGGTCGTGAGCTGGAAGTCGTTGCGGGTCAAGCGGTTGTCCGGCGCGCCGGCCGGGACGCTCAGCTTCGCGCTGCCCCGGAACTTGAACCCCCGCAGCACGACGTTCGAGACGCCGCTCGCGAAGGCGAACGTCTTCGAGCCGGTGATCGTCGCCTGGCCGGTGTGTTCGGCGGCGACGGTCACCGGCGCGGTGGACGTGCCGGACCGCTTGATCGAGAGCGTCGAGCCCGCGGAGTAGGAGCCGTCGGCGAGCACGATCGTGTCGCCGGGGTTCGCCTTGTCCATCGCGGACTGCAGCGCCGAAAGCGACGTGACGCGGACCTGCGCGGCCGAGGCCACCGGTCCGGGCACGACGACAAGCGCCGCCGCGATCAAGGGGACGAAGAACAGACGCATCCGCCAAACCTCTCAGTCAGGTACGAGCGCGGCGGATCGCCACACGCTACTGAGCGGTTCGGGAAATCGTCAACGGAGGTTCCCGGTGATCAGGACTCCGCGTCGTCCTTCTTTTCGGCCTCGAGTTCGGCGGACAGCGAGCGCCACGCCGTTTCGGCGGCCTTCTGCTCGGCTTCCTTCTTCGTCGAGCCGGTGCCGTGCCCGAGGGGACGGCCCGCGACGAGCACCGTGGCCGTGAACTCCTTGCGGTGGTCCGGTCCGGTGTCTTCGACGCGGTACTCGGGCACGCCGAGGCCGGCCGACGCGGTCAGCTCCTGCAGGCTGGTCTTCCAGTCGAGACCGGCACCGCGCAGCGGCGCTTCGGCGAGCAGGCCGTCGAAGAGGTGGTGCACGAGCTTGCGGGCGATCTCGATGCCGTGCTCGAGGTAGACGGCACCGATGACCGCCTCCAGCCCGTCGGCGAGGATGCTCGCCTTGTCCCGACCGCCGGTGAGCTCTTCGCCCTTGCCCAGCAGCAGGTGCGCCCCGAGCCCGCCCTCGCCGAGCCCGCGGGCGACCCGCGCCAGCGCGTGCATGTTGACGACGCTGGCGCGGAGCTTCGCGAGCTGACCTTCGGGCAGGTCCGGGTGCGTGGTGTAGAGGTGGTCGGTGACGACCAGGCCGAGCACCGCGTCACCGAGGAACTCGAGCCGCTCGTTCGGCGGCAGGCCCCCGTTTTCGTACGCGTACGAACGGTGGGTCAGCGACAGCCGCAGCAGCTCGGGGTCGAGTGTGACCCCGAGCGCTTCGAGCAACGGCGCCGGATCGGCGGGTGGTCCCCCGGGCGTCTTGCCCCCCATGTCGGCTACCCGATCAGGCGGGCTCGACGACCTGGCGACCGTTGTGCTGGCCGCACGACGGGCACGCGATGTGCTGGAGCTTCGGCTGCTTGCAGGCGCGGTTGGAGCAGGGCACCAGCTGCACCGGAGCCGCCTTCCACTGGCTGCGGCGGGAGCGCGTGTTGGATCGCGACATCTTCCGCTTCGGGACGGCCACGAGTAGATCTCCTTAAGACGGTCTGCTCGCGGTCGTGCGAGCGAACTTTCTCACCGGATCGAGCTGGGGCGCTCGTCAGGCTTGCTGCTTCAGCTGGGCCCGGGCTTTTCGCCCGCGTTCTCGTCGAAGCGCTCGACGAGGGCGGCCCACCGAGGGTCTATCTTCTCATGCCCGTGTCCGGGCTCGAGATCGGCCCACTTGACGCCGCACTCCGTGCAGAGCCCGGCGCAGTCTTCGGTGCACAGCGGCGCCAGCGGGAGGGCCAGCACCACGGCGTCGCGGACGGTGGGTTCGAGGTCGATCCGGTCGTCGACCAGCCGGGGGATCTCGTCCTCCTCGGTGGTCTCCTCCGTGGCCGACCCCGGGTAGGCGAACAGCTCCTGGACCTCGACCTCGACCTCTTCGGTCAGGGGGTCGAGGCAGCGGGCGCAGGTGCCCTTCGCCGTGGCCGTCGCGGTGCCGCTGACCAGCACGCCTTCGACGACGGACTCGAGCAGCAGGTCGAGCTCCAGCGCGGAGCCGGCCTCGATGGTGATGACATCGGGGACGCCGAGCGGCGTCTCCACCGGCACGCTGCGCGTGAGGGCGCGGCTGAGACCGGCGTGACGGCCGAGCTCACGGGTGTCGATCACCCACGGGCTGCGGTCGTCGAGCTGGGGGGTCTTGTTCTCGGACATCCAGTCCAGGGTACGCACCGGGTGCCACCCCTTTTGAGCTGGGCGGCACGGAGGCCAGGGGGCCGGCGGCCCCCGCCACTCCCAGGGGGGCGTCCCTGGTCCAGTCTACCGGCGCCGCCCGGCGGAAAGCCGGGAATGGCGCTGCCGCGGCCCGGTTGTCCACAACCGGGCCGGCCTGGGGACAACGCGCCTCAGAGCGGCTGAGAAGCTCGTCACACCTGGTAGTCGTACAGCGTCGGACGCCCGCCCGAGCTCGGCAGGTTCGCCGGCGAGCGCAAGTGGTTGCGCCCCGAGTCCACCGTCCGCAGCGTCGTCGCCAGCAGCTCCGAGAACTCCGCCAGCTTCCCGTCCACGTACGCGTCGCAGTCCGCTCGCTGGCGGTCGGCCTCCGCGTGAGCCTCGTCCACGATCCGGGCCGACTCCGCGTGGGCCGCCTGGACGACCTCCGTCTGCGCGACCAGCCGGCTCTGCTCGGCGCGGCCGTCCTCGATCGCGCGGTCGTACGCGTCGCGGCCGGCCTGGATCATGCGCTCGGACTCCGCGCGGGAGCGGTCCGTGAGGTTCTGGTACTCCGCCTGGCCCGCCGCCACCGTGCGGTCGGCCTGGTCGTGCGCGTCGGCGAGCATCTCCTCGGCGCGGGCGCGCGCGTCGGCCAGGATGCGCTCCGCCTCGTCCGTCGCGTCCGCGATCGTGCGCTCGGCCTCGGCGTTCGCCCCCGCGACCGTCTCCCCCGCCTCCTTGCGGGCGGCGTGGATCAGGTCGTCACGCTTGTCGAGGACGTCCTGGGCGTCGTCGACCTCCGCGGGAAACGCGTCGCGGACGTCGTCGAGGAGTTCGAGCACATCGCCGCGGGGCACCACGCAGCTGGACGTCATCGGGACGCCGCGCGCCTCCTCGACGATGGTGACGAGCTCGTCGAGCGCCTCGAAAACCCGGTACACGGCAACTCCAATCCCCTGTCGCTGGGACCAGTCTGCCCGTTTCCGCGGCCGAACCGGTGAACGCCACCGGCACCGGGCGTGTCCCCGTGGACCACGCCCGGTGGCGGCTCCCCCTACTGGGCGACGAAGCCCGGGTCGGTCACCAACGCGATCAGCTGCCGCTCGTCGATGGCCGTGCCGTCCGCGAAGGGGGCGGCGCCCGGACCGGCGGGAAGGCCCAGCGCGGGCGCGTCGTCGGGATAGACCTTCCCGACGTCGCTGACGTCGACCGCGGTGCCGTCGGTGCGGTAGTGCACGGCGCTCCGCGGGCTGAGCACGACCGTGCTGCCGTCGGGCCGCTTCTCGCAGCGGCTCTCCTGGGGCGCCGCGCACACCTCGGCCGGCGGGACCATGTTCCGCGAGACGGTCAGCTTGCCGATGAGGCCGAGGTTGAGCGAGTGCCCGGCCCCCTCGTGGTCGAGGAAGGACAGTGTCACCGTCAGCTCGTCGGGGTGCAGCTCGCCGCCCATGCTGTAGAAGCCGCCGATGAGGATCTTGCGCGCGCCGGCCAGCACCGTGGGCAGCGCCTCTTTCAGGTGATCGAGCGTTCGCTGCTCGAGGGGATTGCGCGGTGTGGGCTTCACGATGATCACCGGCGGCAGGTAGGTTGCCGCCGGGGGCGCGAGTGGCGGGGGCGACGGCCGCAGCGCGACGACCGCGGCGCCGGCGATCCCCAGCGTCACGACCGCGGTCGCCACGGTCGCGCGGCGGGTGCGCTGCCGCTTCGCCGCCTTCGTCACGACGTCGTCGGGGTCGAACCCCAGCGGTGGTTCGGCGAGCGACACCTCGCGCAGCCGTGTCTCCATGTCGGTCATCACACGCTCCTCTCGGCGGCCTCGAGCCGCGTCAGCTCCGCGCGCAGGGCTTCGAGCCCGCGCGCGGCCTGGCTCCGGACGGTTCCTTCGGAGCAGCGCAGTGCCTTCGAGACTTCGGCGACCGGGAGGTCGGCGCAGTAGCGGAGCACGACGGCGGCGCGCTGCTTCGGCGGAACCCCGGCGAGGGCGCGGAGCAGGTCACCGGAGATGCCGGCGTCGGCCGGATCGTCGGGCCGCGGCTCTTCGGGGACGACGCCGTCGCGACGCTCGTTGCGCCGCCAGGGTCGTCGCCGCTCGTCGAGCCAGCAGCGGAGCAGGACCTGTCTCGCGTAGTTGTCGACGGGCCCCGTCCGGGCGACCTTCGGCCAGACCCGGTAGAGCTTGATGAGCGCGACCTGGACCAGGTCTTCGGCGAGGTGCCAGTCGCCGCACAAGAGGAACGCGGTGCGCCGCAGCGGCAGCGCCCGTTCCCTGGCGAACTCCCGGAATCCCGCTTCGTCCCCAGCCCGCATCGCGCCTCCCCGTCCGTTGTTCCACCGGTACTCACGGACGAGGGGGCGCGGCGCGTTGCACGGGACTCAGGAATTCAGGTCGATCCGCTTGAACGTGACGTAGTGGTCGGGCGTGTAGGCGAGTTCGCCCGCCTTGCCGGAGATCACGCGGTCGTTCGTGCCCACGGTGAAGAGCTTGTAGTAGCCGGGCGCGCAGGCCGGGAGCACGCCTTCGCGGTTCTCGTACGTCGTGCTGCTGGTCGCTCCGCCGCGGACGTTGTCGACCACCGTGCGAGCCGCGGCCGACAGCTGCGAGTAGCCGATCTTGGTCAGGCCCGACAGGTCGCCGCAGGCGTGCGTCTGGCCGCCGCCGGAGATGTCGATGACTTTGAAGGTGGCGTAGTGATCGCCCGTGTAGAAGTACTCGCCGGCCGAGCCCGTCACGATGCGGCGCGTGCCGCGGTTGCTCGAGCCGGGCGTCGGCACCGTGTACTCGTGGTAGTAGCCCGACGCGCACGACGGGAGGATGCCTTCCCGGTTGTCGAAGACGACGCCGTCGTTCTGCGGGTACGGGAACGGGCCTCCCTTCTGGATCAGGTTGTACGTCGTCGTCGCCTCGGCCGGCAGGGCCGACAGCGTCGTGTGGGAGAACCCGGAGAGGTTGCCGCACGCGTTCTGCGCGGCCGTCGTGTTCGTCACCGCCTCGGCGGCGGTGACCCCCATGGAAAACGTGGCCAAGAGCGCGAAAAGGACCGCGACCAGGCGTGATCGGTAGTTGGTCATTTTCGGACCGTAACCCGACCGGATGATCGTCAGAAGACGAGAACGTGAACTGAGGCGGCACGGGCCGCAAGTCCCGACGAAGGTAGGGGGCCGATCAGCGCTCGAGCTTCGGGAACTTCTCCGAGAGGCGCTCGTAGACCACCGGCGGGACCAGGTGCTCGATGTCGCCGCCGAGGGCCGAGACCTCCTTGACCAGCGAGCTGGACACGAACCCGTACGCCGGGTTGTTCGCCATCAGCAGCGTCTCGACGCCGGTCAGCTCGCGGTTCATCTGGGCCATCTGCAGCTCGTAGTCGAAGTCGCTGACCGAGCGCAGGCCCTTGGCGATCGCCGCGATGTCGTTCTCGCGGCAGTAGTCGACCAGCAGGCCCTCCCACGAGTCGACGCGCACGTTGCCGAGCTTCGCCGTGATCTCGCGGAGCATGTCGAGCCGCTCGGAAACCTCGAAGAGGCCCTTCTTGCTCTTGTTCACCCCCACCGCGACGACGACCTCGTCGAACAGCACGCTCGCCCGTTCGATGATGTCGAGGTGGCCGTTGGTGGCCGGGTCGTAGGAACCGGGACAGACCGCACGCCGCATGGCGCGGACGCTACCGTGCCGGACCGGGTTTCCGCCGCGTGGCTCACGCCACAGGCGAGTATTCGGCCCAGAAGACCGCCGTATCGCCGTACTTCTTGTCGCGCGTCGGCTCGAAGCCGGCGGGCCACGCGGGTGCGCCGTCCCGCGCGGCGCGTTCGATCACCACCAGCGCCGACGACCCGAGCCAGCCGCCCGCCGCCAGCGCCGCCAGCACCTTGCCGAGCGCGGCCGCGTCCACGGCGTACGGCGGGTCCGCGAGGACCAGGTCGTACGAAGCCGGCGAGGGCGCCGCGACGACCGCCTCGACCTGCCCGGCGCGGACCGTGCCGCCCAGGCCCAAGGCCGCGACGTTGCCGCGCAGGACGTCGACCGCGCGCCGGTCGGCCTCCACGAACAGGGCGTCCGCCGCACCGCGGGAGAGCGCTTCGAGGCCGAGCGCGCCGGAGCCCGCGTAGAGGTCGAGGACGTGGGCGCCGTCCACCTCACCCGCCGTCTCCAGGGCGTTGAACAGGGCTTCCCGCACGCGTTCCGACGTCGGCCGGGTGCCCTTCGGCGGCACCTTCAGCCGCCGCCCGCCCGCCGTCCCGGCCACGATCCTGGTCACCCCCTGATTGTGCAGTGCCTTGCGGGGCCGCGCCCCGCACCCCGCGCCGGGGGCTCCGCCACCCGGACCCCCGCAAGCACCCGGAGATGACACGCGGCACTGATGGCCGGGACATCGGTGTGCCCGCCGGAGCCAACGCGTAGAGTCGTTCTTCGCCCTCGGAGGCGATCCAGAGCTGTCAAGGAGCCATGCGTGTCGGAACCTCGGGTCAGACGGGCCGAGATCGCCATCGAACAAGCCCACGTCGATCGCGTGTACACCCGTCTGGACGAACTGCGCGCCCAAGCCGAGGCGATGCGCACGAAGGGCTACGAGATCGGCCAGGGCGCGCAGCGCGAGGCGATCTTCGAGCAGGCGTCGATGCTGTTCGAGCGCGACATGATGGTCTACCACGCGAACCAGACGCTGCAGTCGCTCGACGCCGAGTACGAAGGGCTCGTCTTCGGCCGCCTCGACGACCGCGAGGGCGAACGCACCTACGTCGGCCGGCTCGGCATCCGCGACGCGGAGTTCGACAACCTCGTCACGGACTGGCGCGCGCCGGCCGCGGCCGCGTTCTACCAGGCCACGGCCGAGGAACCGATGGACGTCGTGCGGCGGCGCGTGATCCGCTGCTCGGGCCAGAACGTCCTCGACGTCGACGACGACGTCCTGATCGCCGACGCCGTCCCCGAGGACATGCAGATCGTCGGCGAGGGCGCGCTGATGGCCGCGCTGGGGCGCTCGCGCGGCGAGAAGATGCGCGACATCGTCGCGACCATCCAGAAGGAGCAGGACGAGGTCATCCGGGCGCCGTGGCGCGGGGTCACCGAGATCACCGGCGGGCCGGGCACCGGCAAGACCGCCGTCGCGCTGCACCGCGCGGCTTACCTGCTCTACCGCTACCGCCGTCAGCTCGGCGGGGCCGGCGTGCTCGTGATCGGGCCGTCGGGCGTGTTCACCAGCTACATCTCGCGCGTCCTCCCCTCGATGGGTGAGACGAACGTCGAGCTGCGTGCGCTCGGCGAGGTCCTCGACGGCCTGGAGGCGACGCGGCAGGACGCGGCGCCGCTGGCCGCGATCAAGGGGTCGCTGCGGATGCGCAAGATCCTGCTGCGGGCGCTGCGCGACACGCCGCCGGACGCGCCGGAGGAGATGCGGATCGTCTACCGCGGCGAAGTGCTGAAGCTCAACGCGCGCGAGCTGGAGAAGGTGCGCCGCAAGGCCCACACGCAGGGCGCGCCGCCGAACCGGTCGCGGATCCGGGCGGCGGAGCTGCTGCTCGACGCGCTGGCGGCGAAGGCCGAGGAGTACGCGAAGGCCGACGGCAAGCAGCTCGACCGTGCGGAGCTGATCACCGACCTCGGCGAGCGGATCGACTTCCACCGGTTCCTGGTCGTGTGGTGGCCGGTGCTGTACCCGGCGCAGATCCTCAAGTGGCTGGGCGAGGAGAAGCGGCTCGCGTCGGTGTCGAAGGGCGTGCTGAACCGTGCCGAGATTTCGCTGCTGGCGGCGGACCTCGCGGACCGCTCGCGCGGCTGGTCGATCGCGGACGTCGCCCTGCTCGACGAGCTGCGCGTGCTGATCGGGCCGCCGCCGAAGCGCAAGCGGCGCCAGGTGATCGAGGTCGAGCCGGAGCGTTCCGGCGGGGCGCCGACGCGTCCCGAGCACTACGACGAGTACTCCCACGTCGTCGTCGACGAGTCGCAGGACCTGTCGCCGATGCAGTGGCGGATGGTCGGGCGGCGCGGCAAGTACGCGAGCTGGACGGTCGTCGGCGACCCGGTGCAGAGCTCGTGGCCGGACCCGGCGGAGGCGGCTTCCGCGCGTGACCAGGCGTTCGGCGTCAAGACGGCCCGGCGGCGGTTCACGCTGCGGACGAACTACCGGAACTCGGCGGAGATCTTCGACCTGGCGGCCAAGGTGGTGGCGGGGCACGCGGAGGCGGGCGAGCTGCCGGTGGCCGTGCGCAAGACCGGCGTCGAGCCGGAGGTCCGCCCGGTGGAGGCGACCGGCCTGGCGGCCGCGACGCAGGCGGCGGTGAAGGAACTGCTCGGCGGGGTCGAGGGCACGGTCGGCGTCATCACGGCGATGGACCGGGTGCCGGAGGTCGCGGGCTGGGTGTCGGGTCAGGCGGACGAGCGGCTGAAGGTCGTCGGCAGTCTCGATTCGAAGGGCCTGGAGTACGACGCCGTGGTGCTCGTGGAGCCGAACGACTTGATCACGGAGTCGACGACGGGCCGGCGGGTGCTGTACGTGGCGCTGACCCGGGCGACGCAGCAGCTGGTCGTGCTGGCGTCCAACCCCGACTGGATCCCGGCCGGCTGACCCCGGACACGCTGAAGGGCTCCTCCGATGGGCGGGATGCGGGGGCTCCCGCCCATGAAGGAGCCCTTCAGACCCCCGGTGAGTGAACGTCGTGGGACGTCGCCGTCCGAGGGCATGTCTAGTGGACAAACGTTGTTCGGTGTCCGCGCTCGCGCACCGAACAACAACGCCGAACAACTCGTTATCGACAGGGCGGGGCGTAGTCGATGCCCGGCAGGCCCGCCGACCACTCGGCTTCGGTGATGCGGGGCGCCGCGACGGCGCAGATCCGTTCGGCCGCGCGGTCGGGATCGGTTTCGACGAACCGTACAGTGCCGTCCGCGACCGCGCCCGCCAGCGTGTGGCCGTCCGGGGCGAACTGCACCGCGTACACCCGGTCCGCCTCCTCGGGCAGCGCCGCGTACGGCTCCGCGCGAGCGACGTCCCACAGCCGGACCGTGCGGTCGTAGCTGCCGGAGGCCAGCACCTTCCCGTCGCCGCTGAAGGACACCCCCATGACGATGTCGGTGTGTCCCGCGAGGACCGCCGACACCCGCGCGGCCGCGGGGTCCGCGACCGACCACAGGCGCACCACGCGGTCGGCGCCCGCGGTCGCGAGCGTGCGGCCGTCCGGGCTGAACGCGACCGAGAAGATCGTGTCGGTGTGCCCTTCGAGCTTGGCGAGTGACTTCGGGGCCCGGGGCGACGAGACGTCCCACAGCCGCGCGGTGTGGTCCCAGCTGCCGCTGGCCAGCGTCCGGCCGTCGGGGCTGAAGGCGAGCGTGTGGACGTCGTCGTCGTGCCCCGGAAGCTTCGCGATCTCCACGGGGTGCAGGCGGTCGGCGAGGTCCCAGAGCCGGACGGTGTGGCCGTCGCCCGCCGTGGCGAGGAACCGGCCGTCCGGGCTGAACACGACCGCGTCGATGTCGTCGTGCGGCCGGGAGAACACCGTCGGCGGCCCGGGGTGGGCCGGGTCGGTGATGTCCCGCAGCGTCATCGTGTGGTCCCAGCTGCCGGTGGCCAGCGTGCGGCCGTCCGGGCTGATCGCGACGCCGCACACCGCGTCGCCGAAGCCGCCGATCGTGGCGACCGTCCGGGGCGCGCCCGGGTCGGCGAGTTCGTGCAGGCGCACCACCTGGTCGTAGCCGCCGGTCGCGAGCACCCCGCGGCCGAACGCTTCGTGGCACGCCCGTGCCGTGTGGGCGGGCAGCGCCGGGCCGGGCAGGTCCCAGAGCCGGGCGGACTGGTCGTCGCTGGCCGTGGCGAGCGTGCGCCCGTCGCGGCTGAAGACCACCGACCCGACGGCCCCGATGTGACCGGGCAGGGACTGCAGCTCCCGCGGGTGCCGCGGATCGGCCACGTCCCACAGCCGCGCGGTGCGGTCGAAGCCGCTCGTGGCCAGGGTGTGCCCGTCGGGACCGAACGCGACCGACCGGACGATCGCCTTGTGCGCCCCGAGCGACGCCAGCTGCACCGGGGCGGCGGGATCGGTGACGTCCCACAGGCGCGCGGTCTGGTCGGCCGAAGCCGTGGCGAGGGTGTGCCCGTCGAGGCTGAAGGCGACGGAGTGGACGACGTCGGTGTGCCCGGTCGCGACGCCGAGCGAGCGCTTACCGGCGACGTCCCAGAGACGGGCGGTCTGGTCGGCCGACGCGGAGGCGAGCAGCCGGCCGTCCGGGCTGAAGGCGAGGTTGTTGACGTACGACGTGTGCCCGGTCAGCTCCCCTGCCGGCCGCGGGTGCGCCGGATCGGTGGTGTCGTAGAACCGGAGCTTGCCGGCGACGTCGGCGGTGACCAGCAGCGGCGCGACCGGGCTGAAGGCGACCGCGTAGGACTTGCCTTCGTGCTGCTCGACGATCATCCCGGGGCCCGGCCGGGCGGGGTCGCCGACGTCCCAGACCCGGGCGGTGCCGTCGAAGCCGGCGGTGGCGACGGTCCGGCCGTCGGCGCTGAAGGCGACGTTGTTGACGTTGCCGGTGTGGCCGGTCAGCACGCCCAGCGGCACCGGGTGGTGCGGGTCGTGGACGTCCCACAGGCGCGCGGTGCCGTCCCAGCTCGCGGTGGCGAGAACCCGGCCGTCCGGGCGCAGGGCGACGGTGTTGACCCGGCCGGTGTGCCCGGTGACGCGGGTCGAATACGGCGTCGAGAAGACACCGAGCACGCTGCTGCGCGCTTCGGCGCTCGGGTCGAGGCGGTACGCGGCGAGCGCGAGCTGCGCGGCCAGCGCGGGGTTGGTCGCGCGCATCGCCAGCGCCTGCCCGGCGACCTTCTGCGCGAGCGCGCTGTTGCGCTGGTCGGTGGCCGTGCCCTGGGCGTGCACGGCGTACGCGGTGGCCGCGACGGCGACGACCAGCAGCACGGCGAGCAGCGCGACGAGCTGCCGCAGCCGCCGGGTGCGCCGGCGGTCGCGTTCCTTCTCCGCGTGCTCGACGGCGAGGCTGGCGTCGAGGAACCGCCGTTCCCGCTGGGAAAGCGCGGTGTCCTGGCGCGCGGCCCACTCCCGCGCGACGGCCAGCCGGGTGCCGCGGTGGAGCCAGCCGGAGTCCTCGCCGACGCCCTCCCAGGCGTCGGTCGCCTCGGTGAGCTGGCGGTGCACGCGCAGGCCCTCGCGGTCCTCGGTGAGCCACTCGCGCAGCCGCGGCCAGCCGCGGATGAGGGCCTCGTGCGTGATCTCGATGCCGGTGTCGTCGAGGGTGACCAGCCGCGCGGCGGCGAGGCCGTCGAGCACGACGGCGGTGTCCTCGTCGTCGGTGTCGAGCTCGCCGCGGCCGATGCGGCGCTTGGTGTCTTCGGTGCCTTCGCCGAGCGCGGTCATCCGGAGGAAGACCTGCCGGGCCAGCCGCTGCTGGCGCGGCGAAAGGCGCGCGAAAGTGCTTTCCGACGTCTGGGCGATGGCCCGCTCGATGCCACCGGTCGACTCGTACCCGGCCAGGGTCAGCGTGGTGCCGCGCCGGCGTCGCCAGGTTTCGAGGAGCGCGTGGGAGAGCAGTGGCAGCACGCCGGGCCGGCCGGTGGCGTCCGCGACGAGCCGCGAGACGAGCGCGGTCTCGACGCGGTACCCGGCGTCGACGGCGGGCCGCGAGATCGCCTGCCGGAGCTCCTCGGTGGTCATCGGGCCGACGAGGACCTGCGCGTCCTGCATGGCTTCGGCGAGCTCCGCGTGCCGCGCGCAGTGGGTGTAGAAGTCGGTGCGGATGCCGAGCACGACCCGGATCCGGCTGCCGGGCTCGGTGGTCGCGGTGACGAGGGCGTCGAGGAAGCGCGCGCGTTCCCGCTCGTCCTGGCAGAGCGTGAAGACCTCTTCGAACTGGTCGACGACGAGCACGACGTCGGTGTCGTCCGGTTCGGCGAGCTGCCGGGCGGCGAGGCCGAGGTTGCGCGGGTGCGCGGTGAAGTCGTCGAGCAGCGCGCCGGGCGCGAGGCCGAGCGCGGCGGCGAACTTCACCGCGCACTCCTGCAGCGGCCGGGCACCCGGGGTCAGCAGGATGACCGGGCCCTTCACCGACGGCAGCAGGCCGGCCCGCAGCAGCGACGACTTCCCGGAGCCGGACGCGCCGAGAACCGCGAGAAAACGCTGTCCCGAAAGCCGCGCGACGAGCTTTTCGACCAGCCGTTCGCGGCCGAAGAACCGGCTCGCGTCGGCGGAGGTGAATGCGGACAGCCCGACGTACGGCGGCTTTTCCCCGGTTTCGGGCTCAGGCACGGCGGCTTCGTCCGGACGCGCGTCGTCGGCGACGGCGTGCCAGCGCTCTTCCCATTCAGCGGGTACCCCGCCGCAGGCCCGGACGTAGGCCAGCGTCACGGCCAGGCTGGGGAGTTTCCGCCCGCCGGCGGCCTCCGAAAGCGTCCCGGCCGAATAGTGCGCGCGCCGGCCGAGCTCGCGGTACGTGGGATTCCCGGCACTTTCCCGCAACCGCCGGAGATCGGCGGCGAATCCGGTCAGCGGGTCGTCCCCGGGATCCAAGGGTCGCTCGGGACGCGGCACCCCGTCCTCCCTGTTCCGGTTTCCGACCCACGGTATCGGGTCGCGCGCCGGGCCGGGCCCGTTCGGGAAAACCGGCCGCCTTCAGACGACGTCGGCGAGGACCCGCGCGGCGATCTCCGCGTCCAGTGGGCTCATGTCCGCGCCGACGCGCTCGCCGGGCGACCACCAGCGGAAGCCGAGCCCTTCCTCGCTGAGGCTGAGCGCGGGGGCGGCGCCGAGATCGGTGCGGTAGACAGCGAGGAGCTCCTGGCGCGCGGGCCGGGTCAGGGCGAACTCGGCCACCGCCGCGAAAGTCAGCACCACCTCGCAAATGCCGGTCTCCTCGGCCAGTTCGCGGGCCGCCGCCCGGTGGCTGCTCTCCCCGGCCTCCCGCGTGCCGCCGGGCAGCTCCCACTGCTGCCGCCGCCGGTCGAACATCATCAGGACGGCGCCGGCGTGGACGGCCACGACCACCGAAGCGGGCACCGGGACCGCGGCGGCCAGGCGCGTGAGATCGCTTTCGGCGACCCGGCGCACGGCCAGCAGGAGGTTGCCCGCACGGTCGCGGAGGGGAAGCTCGGCCATGCGTCATCTTCACCAGTCCGTGAAGGGCGTCACAACCGAAGAGCCGGGAAGCAATCGCGGCACCGGGGCGTTGACCCCGGTTGTGAGCTCACTGCCTGACGTGCCGCTGTCCGTGCTCGACCTGTCCCCCGTTTCGGAGGGGAACACCGTCGGCGAGACGCTGCGCAACACCCTGGACCTCGCCCGGCACGCGGAACGGCTGGGCTTCACCCGCTACTGGCTGGCCGAGCACCACAACATGCCCGGCATCGCCAGCTCGGCGACGGCCGTGCTGATCGGCCACGTCGCCGGCGCGACCGAGCGGATCCGCGTCGGGTCGGGCGGGATCATGCTGCCCAACCACGCGCCGCTGGTCGTCGCCGAGCAGTTCGGCACCCTGGAGGCGTTCCACCCGGGCCGCATCGACCTCGGCATCGGCCGCGCGCCGGGCACCGACCAGCGGACGGCGCTGGCCCTGCGCGGCCCCGGCGGGCTGTCCGCGGAGAACTTCCCGGAGCACCTGCAGGAGCTGATCGGCTACTTCACCCATTCGGAGGCCCGCGGGGTCAACGCGGTGGTCGCGGAGGGCAACCAGCCGCCGGTGTGGCTGCTGGGTTCGAGCGGCTTCAGCGCCCAGCTGGCCGGCCGGTTGGGGCTGCCGTTCTCCTTCGCCCACCACTTCGCGGCCGAGAACACGATCCCGGCGGTGCAGCTGTACCGCGAGAACTTCCGGCCGGGTGTGCTGGACGAGCCGTACGTGATGCTCGGGGTCTCGGTCGTCGCGGCGGAGACGGACGAGCGCGCGCAGTTCCTGGCCGGGCCGTCCGGGCTGACGTTCCTGAGCCTGCGCCGAGGCCGCCCGATCGCGCTGCCGACCCCGGAGGAGGCGGCCGAGTACCCGTACACGGAGATGGACCGCGCGTTCCTGGCCGACCGCTTCGGCTCGAGCATCATCGGCTCGCCGGAGACGGTCCACAAGGGACTCGAGCAGCTGCTGGCCGACACGGGGGCCGACGAGCTGATGGTCACGACGATGGTCCACGGGCACGCGGACCGGGTGCGCTCCTACGAGCTGCTGGCCGGCCTCAAGTCCTGACGGCCGCTCCGGCGCGAGGCGCCCGGGAGTTGCGGGGCTCCCGGTGACCGCCGACGCCGCGAACGGCGGGCCGCCGGGCACTCTCCTCACGAAGACACCGCCAGGCGAGCGAGCGCACCGAAGGCCCGCGACGCCGGGCGAGCGCCGCGAATGGCCCATTCGGGGCGTCGGAGGTCCCGAATGAGTCATTCGCGGCGGCCCGTCGTCACCGGAGCCAGTGCAGTGGAGGTGCCCTTCGGGGCATCCGGTGTTACAAAGGTGCCCTTCCGTCTCTTCCGACGGTCGGGTCGGTATTTTCTTTTCCACTTTTGACAACAAGATCCGGTCCGTTTGTCAGCGTCGGACAAGAAATGCGCGGTTACCAGCCCGTGACCGCGCGATCCCGCTCAAGTTCTTGTCTCCCAGCAGGGCCGTCGTTAGCGTACCGACCAGTAGGAAACGGCACGGTGTCCCCCGAGACCGTGAATGGCCGACCATTGTTACCCCGTTCGGACCATTTCCCCTTGCTCATCTCGGGTGTATTCGGCGTGCCGCCGGAACCGCTGGGGAGGCACACGAATGGCCGAACGGACGACGACGACGTCGTTCCCCGGGGCCGCCGCGCTGCGGCAGACCGGGCGGCTCTACGGGCTCGGCCTCGACGTCGTCCGGCTGACGTTCCGGCGCCCGTTCCAGCTGCGTGAACTGATCCAGCAGTTCTGGTTCATCGCGAGCGTCTCGATCCTGCCGACCGCCCTGGTCTCCATCCCGTTCGGCGCGGTCATCGCGCTGCACATCGGGTCGCTGACCACGCAGATCGGCGCGCAGTCGTTCACCGGCGCCGCCAGTGTCCTCGCCATCATCCAGCAGGCCAGCCCGATCGTCACCGCGCTGCTCATCGCCGGCGCCGGCGGCAGCGCGATGTGCGCCGATCTCGGGTCGCGCACCATCCGCGAAGAGATCGACGCCATGGAGGTCCTCGGCGTCTCGCCCGTGCAGCGGCTGATCGTGCCGCGGGTGCTCGCCGCGATGGGGGTCGCCGTCTTCCTCAACGGCATGGTCAGCGTCGTCGGCGTGCTCGGCGGCTACTTCTTCAACGTGATCATGCAGCACGGGACGCCCGGCGCGTACCTCGCCAGCTTCTCCGCCCTCGCCCAGCTGCCCGACCTGTGGATCAGCGAGATCAAGGCGGTCATCTTCGGGTTCGTCGCCGGGGTCGTGGCCGCCTACCGCGGGCTGAACCCCAAGGGCGGCCCGAAGGGCGTCGGCGACGCCGTCAACCAGTCCGTGGTCATCACGTTCCTGCTGCTGTTCGTGCTGAACCTGGTGCTCACCACGGTCTACCTGCAGCTCGTTCCGCCGAAGGGGAGCTGACCATGGTGACCACGGACGTCCCGAGAACCACGAGGGTCCGCGAAGCCGTCGACCGCCGCTTCGGCTTCCTCGACGTCCTCGGCGACCAGATCCTCTTCTTCCTCCGCGCGATCGCCTGGATCCCGCGCGCGCTCCGCCGCTACCTGCGCGAGATCGTCCGCCTGCTCGCCGAAGTCAGCTTCGGCTCCGGTGCGCTCGCCGTCATCGGCGGCACGATCGGCGTGATGATCGGGATGACCGTCGCCACCGGGACGGTCGTCGGCCTGCAGGGCTACTCCGCGCTCAACCAGGTCGGGACGTCGGCGTTCGCCGGGTTCGTCTCCGCCTACTTCAACACGCGCGAGATCGCGCCGCTGGTGAGCGGCCTCGCCCTGTCCGCCACCGTCGGCTGCGGCTTCACCGCGCAGCTCGGCGCGATGCGGATCTCCGAGGAGATCGACGCCCTCGAGGTCATGGGCATCCCCAGCGTCCCGTACCTGGTGACGACGCGGGTGATCGCCGGTTTCCTCGCCGTCATCCCGCTCTACGCCATCGGGCTCCTGTCGAGCTACCTCGCCTCGCGGCAGATAACCGTCTGGTTCTTCGGCCAGTCCGCGGGCACCTACGACCACTACTTCCTGCTGTTCCTGCCACCCGGCGACGTGCTGTGGTCGTTCGGGAAGGTCCTCGTGTTCAGCGTCGTCGTGGTGCTGGCCCACTGCTACTACGGCTTCCGCGCGAGCGGCGGCCCGGCCGGCGTCGGCGTGGCGGTCGGCCGCGCGGTGCGCACCGCGATCGTCGCGATCAGCGTCCTCGACTTCTTCCTGTCCCTGGCGATCTGGGGCGCGACGACCACCGTGCAGGTGGCCGGATGAGACGCGAAACCCGCCGCAAGGCCGGGATCCGCACCGCGGGCGTGCTGTTCCTGGTGGTGCTGGGCGTGCTCGTGACGCTCTCGATCAAGGTGTACGACAAGGACTTCGTCAGCGTCGTCCCGGTGACGCTGAAGGCGGACCGCATCGGCAACCAGCTCCAGGCCGGTGGCCAGGTCAAGGCCCGCGGCGTGCTCGTCGGCGAGGTCCGCGAGGTCCGGGCGACGCCGCAGGGCGCCGAGATAGCGCTTGCCCTGGAGCCGGACAAGGTGGACCTGTTGCCCGGCAACGTCTCCGCGTTGCTGGTGCCGAAGACGCTGTTCGGCGAGCGGTACGTGCAACTGTCCATTCCGGACGGTGTCCGCGCACCGCATCTCGTCGCCGGTTCCGTGATCGAGCAGGACCGCTCGGCGAACGCGATCGAGCTGGAGCGCGTCTTCGACAACCTGCTGCCCCTGCTGAAAGCCGTCCAGCCGCAGAAGCTCGCGACGACGCTGACCGCGGTCTCGACGGCGTTGCAGGGACGCGGCGAGCAGATCGGCGAGACGCTCTCCACCGCCGCGGACTACCTGACGAACTTCAACCCGCAGCTGCCGGCGTTCACCAAGGACGTCCAGGACCTCGCGTCGGTTTCCCGGCTCTACGGCGACATCGCCCCCGACCTCCTGGACGCGCTCACCGACTCCGCCGTCACGCTGAACACCGTGCGGGACAAGGCACCCGACCTCGCGACCGTCTACCAGGAAGTGTCCGGTTCGGCCGGTGAGGTCCGGGAGTTCCTGAACCGCAACAAGAACAACATCATCGCCCTCTCCGCCGACAGCCGCTCGGCGCTGGAGGTTGCGGCGCGCTACTCCCCCAGCTTCCCCTGCACCATCAAGGCGATGGACGCGTTGCGCGGGCCGGTCGACGAGGCACTGGGCAAGGGCACGAACCAGCCCGGCATGCACGCCCAGGTCACCGTCAGCCAGGCGCGCGGCAAGTACGTGCCCGGCAAGGACGACCCGATGTACCCGGCCGACGGCGGCGGTCCGCGCTGCTACCCCAGCGGCGTCGTTCCGACGACCGGCACCGCCGCGGTCGCGCCCGGCGCCCCGCAGCACCCCCTGGTGACCGGCACGCGTGACGACCTCGGCGTCGCGAACTCCCCGCAGGAGCGCGAGCTGCTGGCCACGATCCTGGCGCCGCAGCTGGGCGTGCCCACCGGGCAGGTCGCGGACTGGAGCAGCGTGCTGGTCGGCGCGCTCTACCGCGGCACGGAGGTGACGCTCAAGTGAGGAAGTTCGCCGCCCCGCTGATCAAGAGCCTGATCTTCATCCTCGTCACCACGGCCGCGACCGTGCTGCTGGCCGTCTCGATCGCCAACACCGGCGTCGGGCGCACCGACCTCTACGGCGCCACGTTCACCGACGCGACGTCGCTGAACGTCGGTGACGACGTCCGGATCTCCGGCGTCCGGGTCGGCCAGGTCGAGGAGCTGGAGATCGCCGACCACAGCCTGGCGCACGTCAGGTTCTCCCTGGACGAAGGCCGGCAGCTGCCCGCCGACGTCGGCGCGGTCATCAAGTACCGCAACATGGTCGGGCAGCGCTACATCGCGCTCGAACGCGGCGCGGGCGGGAAGGGCACCCTGCCGGTCGGCGGGGAGATCCCGCTGAACCGCACGACGCCGGCGCTGGACCTGACCGACCTCTTCAACGGCTTCAAGCCGCTGTTCCAGGCGCTCTCGCCCACCGACGTCAACCAGCTCTCCGGCGAGATCGTCCAGGTGCTGCAGGGCGAAGGCGGCACGGTCGAGGAGCTGCTCGCCCACACCGGTTCGCTGACTTCGACGCTGGCGAGCCGCGATCAGCTGATCGGCGACGTCATCACCAACCTCAACCACGTGCTCGGCACGGTGAACAGCAAGGGAACCGCGCTGACGACGCTGATCTCGACGCTGCGGGAGCTCGTCTCCGGCCTGGCCGCGGACCGCACCGCGATCGGCGACGCGATCGGCGGCCTCGGCGACCTCTCCACGGCCACCGCGGGCCTGCTCGGCGACGCGCGGACGCCGTTGAAGGACAGCATCACCGGGCTCGACGGCGTCACGAAGAACCTCGCCGACGAGAAGACCCTGTCCGGTCTCGAACAGACGCTGAGCACGCTGCCTGAGAAGCTGAACAGCCTGGGCCGGATCGCCTCCTACGGCTCGTGGATGAACTTCTACCTCTGCAGCTCCACCCTGCAGACCACGCCTCCGCGCGGAACACCCGTCACGGCGGAGAGGTGCGGCTCGTGAAGTCCTTCAAGGAACGCAACCCGCTCACCCTCGGCATCGCCGGGAGCGTCGTGCTCGCCGCCCTGCTGACCGTGACGTTCAACTACGACAACCTGCCGGTCGTCGGCGGCGGCACCACCTACCGCGCCGAGTTTTCGGAAGCGGCCGGGCTGCAGGCCGACGACGAGGTCCGCGTCGCCGGCATCAAGGTCGGCGAGGTGCGCGACGTCGAGCTGGCCGAAGACCACGTGCTCGTCACCTTCCGCGTCAAGAACGCGTGGGTCGGCGACCGGACGTCGGCGGAGATCCGGATCAAGACGCTGCTGGGCCGCAAGTTCCTCGCCCTCAAGCCGACCGGGGACGCCGTGCAGGACCCGGACCAGGCGATTCCACGCACCCGGACGGTCACGCCCTACGACGTCACCGAGGCCTTCAACGGCCTCGCGAACACCGCCGGCGCGATCGACACCACGCAGCTCGCCGACAGCTTCACCGCGATCAGCGACACCTTCCGCAACGCCCCGGCCCACGTGCGCACCGCGCTCGACGGCCTCTCCGCGCTGTCGAAGACCGTGTCCTCCCGCGACGACCAGCTCGCCGACCTGCTGGCCAACGCCAAGAAGATCACCACGACGCTCGCGGACTCCAATGAGGACTTCGAGCAGCTGCTCTCCGACGGCAACCTGCTGCTGGGCGAGCTGGACCGGCGCCGCCAGGCCATCCACGACCTGCTGACCGGCGCGCAGGCGCTGGCCACGCAGCTCTCCGGCCTGGTCGCCGACAACACCGCGGCGCTCAAACCCGCGTTGAGCCAGCTGAACACGGTCACCGACCTGCTGTCGCGCCAGAACGGCAACCTGGACAAGAGCCTGGCCGCCGCCGGCCCGGTCTTCCGGCTGGCGAACAACGCGCTCGGCAACGGGCGCTGGCTCGACGGCTACCTCTGCGGCCTGCTGCCGGAGAACCGCGACCCGTGCACGCCGCCGAAGCAGTTCGGAGCCCCGAAGTGAACGCCACCCGCACCTACCGGTTCCTCGCCGCGGCGGTCGTCACGGCGCTCGTCGTCGTGGCCGCGCTGTGGTGGATCTTCTCCGGCACCGGCCTCGACCGGGCGACCGTGCTGTTCTCCCGCGCGGTCGGCGTGTACAGCGGCTCGGACGTCCGGCTGCTCGGGGTCCGGATCGGCCAGGTCGAGTCGGTGACCCCGCGCGGCGAGCAGGTCGAGGTGACGCTGACCTACGACGGCTCCGCGCCGATCGCCGCCGACACCGACGTCGTCGTCATCGCGCCCAGCGTCGTCGCCGACCGGTACGTCCAGTTCTCCAAGCCCGCGCGCGGCGGCCCTCGGCTCGTGAACAACGCGACCATCGGCGTCGACCGCAGCGCGACCCCGGTCGAGCTGGACGAGCTCTACGCCAGCCTCGACACGCTCACCAAGGCGCTCGGCCCGGACGGCGCGAACAAGAACGGCGCGCTGTCGGACCTGCTCACCACCGGCGCGAACAACCTGCGCGGCAACGGAACCGCGTTCAACGACTCCGTCAAGCAGCTCTCGGAGCTGGCCCGGACACTGGCCGGCAACTCCGGCGACCTGTTCACCACCGTCCGGGAGCTGCAGCGGTTCACGTCCATGCTGGCCGCCAACGACGACCAGGTGAGCAAGGTCAACCAGCAGCTTTCGTCGGTGTCGAGCACGCTGTCGGCCAACCGCGACGAGCTGGCCTCGGCGTTGCGCTCGCTCGGTTCCGCGCTCGGGGACATCCAGGGGTTCCTCAAGGACAACCGGGCGCTCATCAAGTCCAATGTGGACAAGCTGGCGGTGACCACGCAGACGCTCGTCGACCAGCGCGCGTCCCTGGCGGAGTACCTCGAAACCGCGCCGCTGGCCGCCAGCAACCTGGTCCAGACGGTCGACCCCGCCACCGGCGCCCTGCAGACCCGCACCGACCTGCTCGACTACCTGCCGCTGCCGGTGACCGGGTCCGTCTACACGAACGAGGCGGGCCGATGAGACCACTGCGACGCGTCACGGCCTTGGCGGCGGGCTGCTGCCTGGTGCTGACCGCCTGTTCCGGCGAGTTCAAGGGCGTCTACGACCTGCCCCTGCCCGGCGGCGCCGACGTCGGCGACCACCCTTACCACGTCACCGTCCAGTTCGCCGACGTCCTCGACCTGGTGCCGCAGGCCGCGGTCAAGGTCGGCGACGTCCCGGTCGGGCGGGTCCAGACCATCCGGCTCGGCAGCGACGGCTGGACCGCCGAAGCCGTCGTCGAGGTCAACGGCGACGTCGTGCTGCCCGCCGACGCCGTCGCGCGGCTGCGGCAGTCCAGCCTGCTCGGCGAGAAGTTCGTCGAACTGGCGGCACCGGACAAGGAGACGAACGCGAGCGCGCGGCTGGCCGACAACGCCGTGATCCCGGTGTCGCGCACCAACCGCAACCCCGAGTTCGAAGAGGTCTTCGGCGCGCTTTCCCTGCTGCTCAACGGCGGCGGCATCGGGCAGCTGCAGACCATCAACCGCGAGCTGTCCAAGGTGATGACCGGCAACGAGACGCAGATCCGCTCGTTCCTCTCCGGCGTCAACACCCTCGCCACCGACCTCGACGCGCACCGCCAGGACATCACCGCGGCCCTCGAAGGCGTCAACCAGCTCGCGACGACGCTCGCCGACCGCGACAAGCAGGTGTCCGGCGCGCTCACCGACCTGACGCCGGGCCTGCGCACGCTGACCGACCAGCGCACCCAGCTCGTGGCGATGCTGACCTCGCTCGACGACCTCTCCGGCGTCGCCACCGACGTCATCCACAAGAGCAAGGACGACCTGGTCGCGGACCTGCGAGCACTGGCCCCGATCCTGCACCGCCTCGCCGACGCGGGCGCGTCCCTGCCGAAGGCGCTGGAGATCCTGCCGTCCTTCCCGTACACCGACGCGGTCATCCCGGCGATCAAGGGCGACTACCTCAACGTCTACCTGTCGGTCATCCCGGCGCCGGGGATGCCGCTGCCGCCGCCGGGCGAAGGCACCCCGCCGGGCCTGCCCGTCCTGCCGCTGCCTTCGGGAGGCCAGTGATGCTGACCACCCGGGTCCGGATCCAGGTCGTCGCGTTCGTCGTGATCTCACTCGTCACGGTCGCGTTCGTCGGCGCCAACTACGCCGGGATCGACCGGCTCTTCGGCGGCAGCGGGTACACCGTGAAGCTGGAGCTCGCCGAAGGCGGCGGCATCTTCACCAACGGCGAAGTCACCTACCGCGGGGTCGCCGTCGGACGGATCGGCGACCTGCGGCTGACGCCGTCCGGGATGGAGGCCGACCTCGTCATCGACGGCTCGGCCCCGCCGATCCCGTCGAACGCCCAGGCCGTCGTGGCCAACCGGTCCGCGGTCGGCGAGCAGTACGTCGACCTGCAGCCGCGCACGTCCGACGGCCCGTACCTGGCCGGCGGCTCGGTCATCCCGCGCGAGAAGACGACGCTGCCGATGCCGGTCCAGCACCTGCTCGGCGACCTCGACTCGCTGACCGCGTCGGTGCCGACCGGCGACCTGCGCACGGTCGTCGACGAGCTGGACGACGCCCTGCGCGGCACCGGCCCGGACCTGCAGGTGCTGCTCGACACGGCGACGACGTTCACCAAGGACGCGGCCGACAACCTGCCGCAGACCGCCAAGCTGATCGACGACGGCTCCACCGTGCTGCGGACCCAGCTGGACTCCTCGGCCGAGTGGCGCTCGTTCACGAGCAACGCCAAGCTCTTCGCCGCGCAGCTGTCCGCTTCGGACGGTGACCTGCGGCGGCTGATCGCCACCGCGCCGCCCGCCGCGTCCGAGCTGGGGACCCTGCTGCGGGAGACCGACCCGGGCCTGCCGATCCTGCTGGCCAACCTGCTCACCACCGCGCAGGTGGTCCAGGCCCGCACCGGCGACCTGGAGCAGCTGCTGGTCGCGACGCCGAAGCTGGTCGCGGCGACGTCGGCGGCGTTCGACGGGAAGGACGGCAACCTCGGCATGGCGCTGACGTTCTACGACCCCGTCCCGTGCCGCGCCGGCTACGAGGGCACGAAGTTCCGGCCCAGCACCGACACCTCGCCGCTGCCGTTCAACACCGGCGCGTCGTGCACGCTCGAGAAGGGCGACGCGACCTCGGTGCGGGGGTCGCAGAACGTGCCCCACCTGCCGGTGCCCGCGCCGGCGGTGCCCGGCACCGGCCTCCCGCTCTCCGCGCCGGACGGCTTGACGGTGTCCCCGACCCTCGAGGAGATGCTGTGGCTGGGAAAGTGAAGTGGCCGCTGCGGGCCGCGGTGCTCGCCCTCGTCGTCACCGCCGCTTTCGCGGGCTGGTCGGGGTTCACCTGGTACCGCACCGCGCACAGCGCCGAGCTGACCTACGGCGCCGCGCGCGACGAGGCTCTGGCCTCCGGCCGCGAGCTGGTCGCGCGGCTGTGCACCCTCGACTACCACCAGCTCGACCAGGGGCTCGCGCAGTGGCTCGACGCGTCGACCGGCCCGCTGCACGACCGGCTCGCCCACACCGACGACACCACGAAGAAGACGCTCACGCAGGACGCGACGGTGTCGACCGGCAAGGTGCTGGACGCGGCGCTGAGTGAGCTGGACGAGCACGCCGGCACCGCGAAGCTGATCGCGTCGGTGGAGATCACGGCGCAGAAGGAAGGCGTCGCGCCGGCGACCAAGCGCAACCGGTTCGCCGCGGGGCTGACCCGGACCGAGGGCGGCTGGAAGCTCAGCGCGCTCGACGAGCTGCCGGTGGGGGCGAGATGAGCACCGACGCACCGCCCACGACCGAAGAAGAGCCCGACGTGGCGGCCGAAGAAGCCGAAGTGGCAGCCGACGAGGTCGTCGCCGAGGAGCCGCGGCGGCGCCGCCGGTTCCTGCTGCCGCTGCTGGTCGCGGTCTCGGTGCTGCTGGCCGGCGCCGGCGTGACGTTCACAATGCTGACGCGGTCGGCGGCGGACAACCCGGCCGCGGCCAACCACGCCCTGACCGACGTCGGGGCCACCGCGGAGGTCACCTCGGCGGTGACGCTCGCGCTCAACCGGATCTTCTCCTACTCCTACGACCGGACCGACGTCACCGAGCAGGCCGCGAAGGACGTCCTGCGCGGCGACGCCCTTTCCACCTACGACCGGCTGTTCGCGCAGGTGAAGGAAAAAGCACCGGCCCAGAAACTGGTGCTGACCACGCGGGTGACGTCGTCCGCGGTGCAGGAGATCCGCGACGGCCACGCCCGGCTGCTCGTGTTCCTCGACCAATCGGCGACCCGCGCCGACAACAATTCCAGCAGTTCCGCCGCGGCCCAGCTTTCGGTGACCGCGGAACGTGAGGGAAACACCTGGAAAATCACCGGGCTCACCCCTCGCTGACCCCGTATTCCCCACCGTTTCACAATGTGAAGGAGAGTCGGCATGCCTACTTTGTCGCGCACTCGGAAGAACGGCCGGAAATGGGCGCGCGCGGCCGCGGTCACGGCGGTCGCCGGCATCGCGATGAGCGTTGTCACCGCCGTTCCCGCCTCGGCCGACGTGGTCGAGATCCCGGTCGGCTACACGGTCACCGGCAGCACGGTCGTCAAGAAGACCGGCAGCGCGATGGCCCTGGGCCCGGGCAACCTCGACGGCGCCCTGGTCATCGACGACCAGACCGGCTCGGTCGGGCTGCGCGCGGACCTGACGCTGCCGCCGTCGCAGGCCAACATCTCGCTGGTGTCGGGCATCTTCAAGATCAAGGCGAAGGTCAAGATCACCCCGACGGCCCCGGCCACGGGCACCATCGCCGACGGCACGCTGACCACGCACGCCCAGGCGAACATGGAGATCTACGACATCTGGGCCGGCCTGCTGGTCCCGGTGATCCCGCTGCCGACGGTGCCGGGCAGCTGCAAGGCCAGCAAGCCGCTCGACCTGGACCTGAGCGCCAAGGACGTGGACATCTTCGGCCCGAAGATCACGGTGACGGGCACGTACACGATCCCGGACTTCAAGAACTGCTTCATCGCGGACCTCGCCCTGGGCGCGCTGGTGTCCGGCCCGGGCAACACGATTTCCCTGGACCTGGTCTCCAAGAACGCCGGCTGACCCGGTACGCGAAGAGGGGCTTCCCGGTGCGGGAAGCCCCTCTTTCCGCAGCCAGGTCAGCAGGGTGCGGTGGGATCCGCCTTGAGCGCCATGCCGATCCGGTCGCCCGCCGACACGGCGAGGTACGGGCCGCAGGCCGGGATGGTGGGGTTGCCGCTGGTGGTGTCCTGCTCGCCCGCGTCGTTCGAGCCCCACATGACGAGGTCGCCGGTGCTCTTGAGCGCGATGTTGAACGTCCAGCCGGCGTCGATCGCGACCACGTCCGAGAGCGCGGCTTCGGGCACCTCGGCCTGGTGGTCGTCGTCGCGGCCCCAGGCGATCACGCCGCCGTCCTTGAGCGCGAGACTGTGCTGGTGACCAGCCGAAATCGCGGTGACCCCCGACCTCGCCGCGGCCGGCACGTCGATCTGGCCGTGGCTGTCCGCGCCCCACGCGAGCACCCCGCCGTCCTTCAGGGCCAGGCTGTGGTCGCCGCCCGCGGCGATGGCCGTGACGCCGGAAAGCGCTTCGGGCGGGACGTCCGAGCGCAGGCCCCAGCTGACGACCCGGCCGCCTTGCTTGAGCGCGAGGTTGTGCATCTCGCTCGTGGAGATGGCGGTGACCCCGGACCGCGCCTCGGCCGGCACGTCGGCCTGCCCGTACCAGTCGTTGCCCCAGGCCAGGACCTGCCCGCCCTTGAGGGCCAGCGCGTGCGCCCAGCCGGCCGAAACCGCGCTCACCCCGGACTGCGCGGCGGCGGGCACCTCCGTCTGGCCGAAGTTGTTGTCGCCCCAGACCAGGGCCTGCCCGTCCTTCAGCGCGATCGCGTCGAGCCTGCCCACCGAGACGGCCGTGACCCCGGCGCCGGCTTCGGGCGGCGGGGCCGGGAACCCGCTTTCGTCGGTGGGGAAGTACAGCGCGAGCGACCCCCACTCCAGCACGCCGCCGGCGTCTTCGGGTGCGGCCGAGGCGGCCGGGACGACGGACGCCGAGGCCAGTGCGACGGCGACGAGCGCGACGGCTCGGCGGGGTGCTCCGGGACGGCGAAGGACTGCGGCCACGACATCCTCTTTCACTGAATCGATTTCCGCGGTAATGACACGCGCGCGCCTTCCGATAGTAACCCGGACGGCGACCGATCGACACCCGTACGTCTTTGTCAAAAGCGCACCAAGGTCACCGGGTCCATGCTCCGTTCCTGACAAGAAATTCCACGACTCACCCTCGTGGAAAACCTTCGAGGTGACATCCTTGTTGCGCAACCGACTCGCGAGTAACCTCATTTCCACAGCCACCTCGCGAGGGTTCGGGCTGCACCAGGGAAACACACCCGGGGGAATTCGCGGAACCGCACTCGGTCCGCGGGACGCGTGGGCAGCGTCCGTCGAGCCGTCAACTGGATGATCGAAGGAGATTGACAGTCATGACCCGACTCAGGAACTTGTCCCTCAAGGCGATGGCGACCGCCGCCGCCGTCGGCACGCTCAGCGTGATGGTCGCCGGTGTCGCGTCCGCCGACACGGCGTACAACGCGGCCGGCACGTACCGGTGCACCTTCCCGGGCATCCCGCTGCAGGACGTCGCGATCACCGCGACCCTGACCGGCCCGGACTCGATCGCGGCCGGCACCAGCGTGACGCCGACCAACGTGGGCGGCACCGCGACCATTTCCGCGGCCGTGCACTCCCTCCTGACCGCGGTCGGCTACGACGGCATCCGCGGCACCGCGACCGTTCCGGTCACCGCCGCCTCCGGCTCGGTCTCCGGTCCGGCGAGCGGCCTCCAGATCCCGGAGGTCATCTACCCGGCCGGCGGGGCGATCACCGTCAACATCAACCAAGTCGCCACGTCGTCGATCCCGAGCTACACCGCCCCCGCCGCCGCGGGGACGGACACGCTGTCGCTCGGCACGCCGATCACCGCGGCGCTGCAGTTCCACAAGAAGTCCAACAACACCTGGTCCAACTGGAACATGAGCTGCACGCCCAAGACGTCGGCGCCGGCCTTCTCGCCGACGTTCACCATCACGTGATGCCGCGCGGTTAGCACCACCGTGGGGATGGCCGGTTCGCCGGCCATCCCCACACCCCGTTTCCCAGCGGTACGAACAGGAGCACGGTCATGGCAGCTCGGCCGACCCGGCGGACGGCGGCACGCGGCGCGATCGCACTGGTGTGCGCGGTGACGGCGGCGACCGGTGCGCTCACCGGAACCGGGTCGGCGGCGCCGGGCGCCACGGCGCCGGACCCCGGCGCCAGGTACGCCGCGCACCGGGCGTTCACCGCGACCTGCCCGTTCGCCGACCCGGTCGGTGCGGTCACCATCGCGATGAACGCCGAAGCCCGGCTCCCCGCCTCCGTCCGATCCGGTGATCGCGCGACCATCGACGGCTTCACGGTCCGGCTCGGCGTGCCGCGGACGGCGGCACTGCAACTGCTCGGCCCGGACGGCACCGAGCTCGAGGGCGGCCTGACCGTCGACCTGGTGCTCGAGCAGGGCAAGGTCCGCGACACGCTGGCGGTTCCGCTGACGATCGCCGCGACCGCACTTCCCGCCGACGGCGACCTGTCCCTCGTCGCCACGGGCAAGGTGCCCGGCTTCTCGGTCACCTCGTCGGGCGCGACGAAGATCCGGCTCGCCGCGCCGCGGATCGCGCTGGGCCCGGCCGCCCCCGCGGCGAGCGGTACCGCGCCGGCACCCGCCCCGCAGGCGACCTGCACGGCCGCGGCCGGCCAGGACCTGTCGTTCGGCTACCTCGTCGTGGGTTCGGCCGCCGTCCCGGCCAAGCCCGTCGCGCCCGCGCCGGGCAAACCCGCGCCGAAGGTCCGCGGCGGCGGGAAGCAGCACAACCTGATCGACGACGACCCGCCCCCGGACGACACCGTCACGCTCCGGCTCCCGCTCCTCCCGAACCAGGTGGACAACACGACGGACATCGTGAAGACCGGCGCGAAGATCCACAGCAACGCGGCCGCACTGGTGAACGGCATGTGGGTGCAGGTCACCGACCAGGACGGGAACCAGATCTCCGGCACCATCACCGGCGAGCTCAGCTTCACGCCGGTCACCGTGACCTACCTGGGCTACGGCTTCCTCCCCATCTCCGCGACCGTGGAGTTCCTGCCGGACGACTACCGGCGCGGCAAGGAAATCAGCTCGAAGGGCTCGCTGGTCGACGGGATCCTGTACAACCACTTGGACGTGCGGTCCCGGCTCAGCGACGTGAAGGTCAACGGCGTCCCGCTGGACGCCGGGCCGGACTGCGTGTCCGAGAGCACCATCTCGATCGACATGCTCGGCGAGTACGGTCCCTTCGAAGGCGGCACGATCAAGACCGACCCGGACAACCCCGACCCGAAGTACCGGGGGTTCACGTTGCCGCCGTTCCGGAACTGCGGCGCGGCGGAGAAGCTGAGCTCGCTGTTCACCGGTCAGAACTCGGGGCCCGGCAACCAGGCCACGGCCAACCTGGCCATCATCCAGCCGTGCTTCGAGGCCGACCACACCCTCTGCCCGCCGACCATCCCGATTCCGGCGGAGGTCTTCCGGAACAGCCGCTGACGGGTCGGGCTCACGCGATGGCCGGGGCCGCCACCCAGTCCGCGACGACGGCCAGTGTCGTCCGTGCGCCCGGATCGGCGATGTCCCCGCGAAACCGCTCGAACTCCGCGCGCGCCCGCCGAACCGCCTCGACCGCCACTCCCGCGGCGCGGGGCGGAATCGAAGCCGCGGTCAGGCCCGGCGCGGACAGCAGCTCCGGCAGGGCCGAGATCCGGCCGCCGAGCAGATCGGTGAGCGTGGCGTCGAGCCGAGTCCGCTCGCCTCGCAGCGCCAGGACGTCCTCGGTGCGCAGGAACAGTTTGCCCAGTACCTCGCCGCAGGCCCGGAACACCTCCGCGTCGGCACCTCCCAGGGCCGCGCCGACGCGCAGCGGGAACTCGAACAGCGAGGCGAAGACCGCTTCCGCGCCGGCGCCGGTCGTCACGACGTTCGCCCGCAACGCCGCCAGTTCGCCCAGCCAGTCCGAAAAGGACCAGGACAGATCCGGCGCCGCCTCCGCGATCAGCCGGGACGCCTGGCCCAGCAGGTAGTCGCCGGCGAGCACGGTCGTCGCGGACTCCCAGTCCACGCCCCGGACTTCCTTCGGGGTGCCGGCGGGGCCGAGGAAAGCCAGCGCGCCGAGCGTCGCGAGTTCGACGGCCGCCGCCACGGAGGCGTCTCCGCGTGCCGGGCGGTCGCCGCCGGCCGTGAGGGCCGCGAAGAACCCGATCGCGGGCCGCAGCAGCAGTTTCTCCTCCCGGTCGGCGGTGAACATCCGGGCCAGGAACGGCCAGTCGCCGCGGACGATCGACAGGCACACCTCGTCGCACGCGGCCAGGAACGGCAGCAGCCGGACCCGGGTCGCGGGCGGCAGCTCCAGGGGCTCGGCGCCGGCGAGAGCCGCCGCACCTTCGGGCAGCACCACCGCCCGCCGCCCCTTCGCGTAGAACGGGTGCTCGCTGCCCGCGCCGGCGGCGAGCACGCGCCACGCGAGGTGGTACCGGCGGGCCGCGTGCCGCGCGGTCTCGAAGTAGCCGACGAACGCGGTGCCCAGTAGCCGTTCGTACTCCCGACGGGCGGCGGCCGGATCATCCACTTCGGACAGGATCGCGCGGGCGGCGAGCCGTCCGGATTGGACAGCTCCGCTCAGCCCCTCGCCGGTGAACGGGTTGACCAGGCCCGCCGCGTCCCCCACGCGCAGCCCGCCGGGACCGGCCGCCGAACCGGGGCTGAAGCCGCACGACAGCGGACCGGAGACTTCCGGCCCGGCCGGGACGCAGTCCCGCACGCGGGGCTCGACCTCGGCCAGGGCCTCGATCGCCTCGTCCAGGCAGCCACCGCCGCCGAGGGCGGACACGCCGATCGTGCAGCCACCCGGGGCCGGCGCGAGCCAGGCGCAGCGGGGCTGCCCGCGCGGGTCGTCCGCGGGCGGGGCGAGCATCCGGAGCACGACCCGGTCGCCCAGGTCCGGCCCGCTGAACCGCCCCGCGCAGCTCACCCCGGTGCTTTCGGAAGGAGACAGCCCGCCGCCGCCGGCCAGCACCACGTGCGGTGCCGCGGGTGCCGTCGGCCGGTACTCGGCACCGCACCGGACGGCGTGCGCGCGCAGGGTTTCCCGGAGCACGACGCTGTCGACGACGGCATACCCGGCGTCCGGGACGGCGTGGGAAGTGTTGGCGTCGAAGGCGATCGTCACCCCGTACACCGGCCAGTCGTCGACCGTCACGCCGATCGAGCGCAGGATCTCCCGCGCCGGGCCGCTGACGAGGACGTCGTACCCCGGCTCGTCGCCCTCGCGGCCGACGAGCACGACCGGCACCCCGCCGCGGGCCAGCACGGCGGCGGCGACCGCGCCGGCCGGCCCGGCGCCGATCACGACGGCGTGGCTCAAGAGCGGCTCGCCTCGAGCATCGCGGCCAACGCTCGGCGCGCCGGACCGTCCGGGGTGCGCGCCAGCGCGGTCTGCGCGTGTCCGAAGTGGACACCTGCCAGGGTCCGCGCGGCCCGCAGGCCGCCGCGTGCGGTGACCAGCTCGCGCACCCGCGTCAGGTCACCGCCGGAGAACGACGGCGTGAGCAGGAGCCGGTGCAGTTCCCCGGTGGCGTCCGCGCGCAGGGCGGCCAGCGTCGGCGCGCCGAACAGGCCGAGCAGGTGGTCGGTGCCCGCCGGTTTGTCGTCGCCCGTGGTCTCCAGGTCGAGGCAGTCGTCGAGGACCTGGAACGCGATCCCCCACTCGACGCCGAACTCGGCCAGCGCCGCGATCACCGCACTGTCCACTCCGGACTCCACCGCGCCGAGCAGGCAGCACAGCCGGAACAGCACGCCGGTCTTGCGCCGCACGAGGTCGACGTAGTCCGGTAAGGACAGTCCGGTGTCGAAGCCGCGTTCGACGTCGAGCAGCTCGCCGTGCGCGAGCTCGGCCACCGTCCGGCTCACCGCCGTGGCGACGCCCTCGCCGAGGTCCGCCGCCTCGGTCCCGGCCGCCGCCAGGCACGCCAGGCCGCCGAGCACCGCCAGTTCCGGCCCGGCGGTCCGGTGCGCGGCCGGCCCGCCCCGGCGGATCGCCGCGCGGTCGATGACGTCGTCGTGCACCAGGGAGGCGAGGTGCACGAGCTCGACGACCGCGCCGAGCCGCGCCACCCGCCCGGCGTCGGCCCGGCCGAACCCCGCGCAGGCGGTGAGCAGCCGCGACCGCAGCAGCTTGCCGGGCCGGTCGACGAGCCCGCCGACGGTCTCGCGCAGCGGTGTGGAAAGCCCGCCGACGAGCCGGGCGAGGTGGTACCGGACCGGGTCCGCGGCCGTCGTCACCGGCCGGAGAACCCGTAGGTGTCGTCCACCTCGAGCCCCGGGATCTCCCGCAGAGCCGTCACCACCCGCCGGTAAACCGCCGGGTCGTTCATGTACTCGAGCAGCCCGGCGCGGGTGCGGCCCACCGAAGGGACGATCACGTCGTCGAAGATCACCCACAGCGCCTGCTTCTCCGGCAGGGTGACCAGCTCCGGCGAGAACCCGGCGAAGACCGTGCGGATGTCGTCCACGTTCTCCTGGCTCAGCTGGACGGCCGAGCCGGGATCGCCGAGCAGGCCGATGACGAGCGCGCGGTACTTGGCGTAGTACCGCTGGGCTTCGGCCTTCTCCTCCGGGCTGGCGGTGGCCGCTTCGAGCCGGTTCACGGCGACGTCGAGGTTCTGGTACACGAGCTGGACCACCAGGTTGCCGACCGCGCTCTCGCCGAAGAACTCGTCCCGGGCCTGGTCGAGGTACGCGTTGTCGCCGTCCAGCGGAAGGTCGTACAGCGTCCCGGCCGCGCCGAGCATCCGGCAGGCGATGGCCGGCATCGGCGTGTACGTCCTGCCGTTGCCGCCTTCGCACACGACCGCGCCCGAATCGCCGACGAGCGAGAACCGCTGGGCGTAGATCAGGTCGTCGAAGGAGTAGCCGTCGACGAACACCCTTGCCGTCGTGTCCAGCACGACGCTGGAGGTGTACCCCGAGCTGCGGCCGACCTTCTCGATCCGGCCGCCCTCCACCGCGGCGACGGTCGAATCCGGCGTGAGGAGCTCGACGTCCAGCTGCGCCAGCACAGTGTCGATCTTGGCCATGAAGGTGCCACCGTGGACACTCGCGAGGAACGCCAGCCCGATCGCCCGGTGGGTCGGGGAGATCGGCGCCATCAGGTTGCGGGCCACGGTCGAGCTGACGTCGATGCCCGGTTCCAGCTGGGCGATGGCGGCGTCGGCGGTGTTCCCGACGCCCTTGACGAGCGGGATGGCCCGTTTGAACCGAGCGACGGTGTTCGCTTCGGCGGCCCCGCCGTCCAGCGGGGCGGGCTGCACGATCGCGGTACCCGGCGCGGTGGCCCCGAAGTTCGCCAGGACGTGGTTGGCCGAGAGCACGCAGATCGAGCCGTCGGTGCGGTCGCGGACCAGGCAGCCGAAGGTGCCGAGCGTGCCGTCGGCGAGCGAGCCGAGGCCGGCGCCCTGCAGCGGGGGCCGGAACCGTTCCGCGATCGGCGTCGCCGCGGCCGCTTTGGTGGCACCGGAGAACCGGAACTCCCCGGTCTCGACGACGTCCACGCCGTGGCCGCCGATCACCTCCGGCAGCAGCCGGCTCCGGGAAACCAGTGCGGCGCGGCGCTTCTTGCGGACCAGCGCGATGACGACCGGCTCGTCCGTCAGCTCACCATCGCGAGTGCGGAAGCCCTTCGCGACGCCCACGACGTTCGGGTCGGTGAGGTGCTCCTCGGCCAGCCGGGTCTTCGCTTCGTCGAGCGCGGCCGCCGTTTTCGCGTCCATCAGCATGGGTCACCGCACCTCGACCGTCGCGACCAGGGGATTCCCGTTCGGTGGGAAGAGCGTGATCGTGCTCGTGAACGACCTGCTGACCCCGCTGTCCTTGAACACCGTGACAGCACCCGTGGCACTCGGCTCCACCTTGATCGTCATCGTCCCGGGGTTGCGCACCGCCGGCAGCTGCGGCGCCCCGGTCAGCGTGGCGGTTCCGGTCAGCACCGTCTCGATCGCGATGGCCGGCATCGTGACGCGCGGGAATTCGACAGTCACCGGTAACCGCCCGGAGAGGCCCCTGGCGTCGGTCACCACCACCGCACCGGTGACTGTCGCGGTCAGCGAGCTGTACCCGACGTCCCGGAGCATCAGCGGGAAGACCCGATCGCTGATCACCTGCACGATGACCGGACCGAGCGTCACGACCGTCCCGTAGCCGGCGGCGGCGGGGATGCCGGAGATGATCCGCATCCGGAACGGCGGCGGGCTCGCCCCAGGCCCGGTCGCCCGCCAGGTGAGCTCCGGGAACTCGCCGGCGGCCGCGGTGCCCACCGGCACCGCCGCGCCCGCGGCGAGCACCGCCGCCCCGCGCAGCGCGGACCGTCTCTTGAATACGGGTTCCATCGTGACTCCCCCTCGGAATCGTCCTTTTCGGAGGCTAACCGCAGAATCGAAGAACGGACAAGGAAATTCTCCGCTTTCATCGGATCGCGACAAAAAATCGAGTGGTCCGAACGGCCGATTGATCATCACTTCACCGCGATGTTACGTTGGTTCGGATCGGGCGTTTTGCCCGCCCGGTCACCATGGGGGGAGGCCATGATGACGCGGCTGCGCGTCCTGTTGTGCGGTGCGCTGGCCGCCACGGCGATCACCGGGCCGTTCGAGGTCCCAGCCGCTCTCGCGTCCACATCGGACACTTTGGCGGCCGCCGCCGTCGCCGATCCCGCGGCCACCGCGCGGAAACTCGTCCGCCGGCTGGCCGGCAAGGACCCGCGGGCCGCGGTGCGAGCCGACGCCTGGGTGGCGTGGGCCGACGAGAACGACGACGTCGTCTACGAATTCCTCGACTTCGGTCTCGCCGCGGCCGAACAGCGGGCCGCGGAAACCGCGTCCGCCGACGCCGACTTCTGCCGCCGGGTCGTCCTGACCTACACCGTGGCGTACGCGCCGGAGGTCAACGCCGCCGCGCAACGGGCGCTGCTCGGGACCGACTCCGACCGGGAACTGTTCGTGCGCAGCGGTTTCGCCGCCGCCGAGCAGCGCGACCGGCTCGCGCGCGAAGCGGACGGGAGCCAGCAGGAAGCCCTCGTCGAAGCGGACCGCCAGTACGTCCGCACGCTCGCCGCGCACGACCCGGGCACACAGGTGCGCGCCGCCGCCGCATGGGCGACCCGGTCGGCCGCGACGGACGCGGACCTCGTCGAGTTCTTCGCCTACGGCTGGGCCACCGGCGCGGAACTCGACCTGGAAGCGCACCGCTTGCGCGACGCCGAACAGGAGGCACGCTGGCTGGCCACCGTGCGGCGGCTGCTCACCGACGCGCAGGAGGCGGAACGGGCCGCCCTCGAAGCCTCCGGCGAGATCGAGGTCCAGCTGCGGGAGGCCGCGGCCCGGGCGTGGCAACGGGTCGGCGAGCAGACCGGCGCCCCGCGCGTCGCCTGGGCCGATGCCGCGCAGGTCGCCCGTGACCAGGCCGCGAACTGGGCCGCCGTCGCCGCGGCCGCGCAGGCCACGACCGGGCCGAACTGGCAGGCCGTGCGGGACGCGGCCGATCCCACCCGGGCCGCCTGGGCGGCCGAACAGGACTGGGCCGCCGAGCAGGCCAGCTTCTGGAACGCCCTGCTCGCCGATGCCGTCGACGGCGAGACGCGGATGCGGAATCCGCAATTCGCAACGATCAGGTAAGCGCTTTCCACCGCCATTCTTCTTCGACTACGACGGGACGCGGAAATGCCGCACGGATTCGTCACGAGAGTGCTCGCCCTGGTGCTGGCGTTCACCGTGTTCGTCACGACCGACGTCGGCGCGGTACCGCAGGCGACCGCCGCGGTCGCCGCCGACGAACCGGGAACCCCGCGGCCGATCCCGCACACGGACTACCCGGGCTGGGACGGCGAAACCGGGACGGGCGAGCCGATCGACCCCCGGCTGTGGAAGCTGGTCGCGGACATCGCACAGCTGTCCGAGGAACCCGAGGTCCGGGCGGCCGCGCAGGCCGCACTGGACGCCGGGACCGAGGACGCCATCTGGGAGTTCCTCGACACGGGCGAGGTCGAAGCACAGCAACGCGCCCAAGCCCGCCGCGACGAAACGGCCCGGCTGAACCGCGAAGCCGTCCTGGACCTGCGCGGCACCGGCGGCCCGATCTTCAACGCCGAGGTCGAGCGCGTGCTGGCCGGTTCGGACGCCGACCGGGCCGCGTTCCTCGACTACGGCAAGGACATCGCCGCCGAGCGGGACGACCGCAACCGGCACAACACCCAGGCCCGCGCCGACGAGCTGCGGGCGCGGGTGACCGCGCTGTCCGGCTCGGCCGGGCCGGAGGTCAAGCTGGCCGCGCAGCAGGCCCTCGCCGCCGGGGACGCGGCGATCGTGGCGTTCTTCAACGGCGGGTACATCGCGGCGGCCCAGCGGGACGCGGCCAACCGCGAGCAGTACCTGAAGGACCTGGAAGAGCGGAACAAGGCGGCCGAAGCGGCGAGCGACCTCGCCCAGCGCGCGGCCCGCGCGTCCCGGGCCCGGCAGAACCTCCTGGTCGCGAACGGCCGGGGCGTCCGTGCGCTGCAGCGCACGGCGAACGCGATGGTGTCCGCGGGCACCGCGGCGAGACAGGCAGCGCAGATCTTGGCCGCGAACACCGCCGGCGGCCACCACTCCCCCGAGACGTTCAGCCTGGTGCGCCAGGAAGTCCAGCGGCAGCTGGACCTGGCGGGACAAGCGGCGTCCGAGGCGCAGAGCGCGTCCGTCGCGGCGACGGCCGAAGCGAACATCCTGGTCGAGGCAGGCCTGCCCTACGGCGCGGACTGGGCGCGGCTGACCCAGGGCATGTCGTCGGCCTCGCAAGCGGCGGTGTCGGCGATCCAGACCGCGCAGCACGCCACGGACGCGACCGCGGCCACCGACGCGGCGATCGGGCACCAGAACGAAGCCGCGGCCCGCGCGGAGGAAGCCCGGCAGTGGCGCCTGCACGCGGACGAGCACGCCGCCCAGGCAGCGTCACTCGCCACCGCGGCGGCCGACCAGGCGAAGGCGGCGAAGGACGCCGCCGTGCGCGCCGACCAGGCCCGGTACGACGCGCAAGTTGCTCGCAACCAGGCTTGGGACGACCTGCAACGCACCTACGAGGCCCTCCACACGGCCGAGCGGGAGGCGGGCAACGCTCGCACGGCCCGGCAGGAGGCCGAACGCCAGCGCGACGAAGCCGCCCGCTACCGCCAGCAGGCCGACGAGGCCGCGGCCGAGGCGAGCCGGGCGCGGGGCGAGGCGGAAGCGAAGAAGCGGGAAGCGGCCGCCGCGCTGGCACGCGCCCGGGCCCAGGAGGACATCGCCGCCGGTTGCGAAGACACCGCCCGGCGGGAGGAGGCGAACGCCACGACCGCGCGTGACCGGGCGTGGGCCGCGCAACAGGCAGGCAACGCCGCCGAAGCCCGGGCGCAGGCGCTCGAGGCGTCCGCGGCGGCGGCGAGGGGAACCGATCAGGAGGCGCCGGCCTGGGCGGCGGCCCAGGAAGCCCGGCGGGACGCCGCCGACGCGGCGACCGCCGCCCGGGGTGCGCGTGACGCCGCCAACCGGGCGACCGGTGCCGCCGCGCAGGCCCGGGAAGCGGCCACCAAGGCCACCGCGGCCGCCGCCGCGTCCCGCGCCGCGGCGCAGCAGGCCGAGCAGGCCGCCGCGAACGCGGACCTCGCCGCGGACACCGCCGAATCCGCCGCCGCCGACACCCACGCGTCCGCGATGCGGGCGAACTCCGCGGCCGCGACCGCGACCGCCGAAGAGGTCAAGGCGTCGGACGCCGCCCGCACGGCCGCCACGCTCGCCGAGCAGGCCACGGAGCAGGCCCGGCTGGCCACCGTGGCCGCCGCCCGGGCCGGGCAGAACGCGAGTGAGTCCTTCACCGAAGCCGTTTCCTCGGCGACCCAGGCGAACCTCGCCGGCCGGGCCGCGCTCGCCGCGCGGGCGTCCTCGGCCGCCATCACCGAACCGGCGAACACGGCGATCGTCGTGGTGGCCCCGTTCACCGGGACCGACCTCGACGCGGACTTCGTCGCCGAGGTGGCGGCGCAGGCCCAGGCCGTGGGCGACGAACAGGCACGGGCCGCGCAGACCCGGGCGGACGAGGCCAAGCTGGCGGCCACCCAGGCCCAGCAGGCCGCCGACAACGCCGCCGCGGACACCAAGGCGGCGTTCCAGGCGGCGGCCAACGCGGCGAAGTCGGCGTCGGCCGCCGCGCAGTCCGCGGCCGAGGCGCAGCGGTCCGCGGCCGACGCGGCGGGGTCGGCGAGTGCCGCCCGCGACGCGGCGAACACCGCCAACGGCTACGACGTGCAGGCCCACGAGAACGCCGCCAAGGCCCGGCAGGAGGCGAACAACGCGGCCTCGGACGCGGCGATCGCCGGACTGGCGGCGGACGCGGCCGAAGGTCAGGCGAGCGCGGCCCGCGCCGCGGCCACCCAGGCCGAAACGGACGCGGCCGCGGCGCACCGGGCAGCCGACGACGCCGACCGCTACGCGCGCGAAGCGGCCGCGGCGGCCGAGCGCGCCCGGATCCACGCGCAGGAGACGTCGAACGCGGCCCAGCGGGCCCGCGACGCCGCGGCCGACGCCCAGCGCGCGGCGGACCAGGCCGAAGCCGACCAACGGCAGCGGGACCTCGAAATCCAGTACACCAAGGCGATGGTGCTGGCCGGCTGCCTGCCCGGCCTCTCGGTCGAGGACATCGACGAGCTCGTCGCGGAGCCGGACAGCGAAGCCGCCCTCACGGAGTACCGGGCGGCCCAGCAGGGCTGCATGAACGGCGAGGACGTCATCAGCTTCCTCGCCGAGGTCGGTGGCGAGGTGCTCCTCGAGTACATCGGGATCCCGGACCTCAAGCGCTGCTTCGGATCCGGGGACATCGAGGCCTGCCTGTGGACCGTCGTCAACGTCATCGGGCTGGTCCTGCCGTTCGTGAAGGGCAAGGCGATCGTCAAGGCGATCACCGCCGTGGTCGTGAACATCGGCAAGTACCTCGCCAAGTCCGAAAAGATCGCGCGGCTCGCGGAGAAGATGACCGTCCTGCTCGACCAGCTGCGGCGGGTCTGCAAGGTCCGCGGCCGGCTCGCGGCGAACCGCGCGTCGACCGCCGACGCGGCGGAGTTCTTCATCTGCCTCCCGCTGAAGAACCGCCTGCCGGAGCGATTGGACGACGAGCTGCGTCAGGCCCGCGAGCTCGGCATCGAACCGGTCGAGCTCGGCACCCAGGAGTTCCGGCACCTGATCGGGGCGGGCGACGTCGCGGTGAAGTGGGCGGTGCTGCTGGACGGGCGGCTCGTCGTGATCCCGAAGTACGTGGGCTCGGTCGAGCTCAAGCACCCGGTGCTCAGCGGTGGCGCGGACGTCCTCGACGCCGGCGAAGCCGTCATCAACGGGGCCGGCCCGGGCACGTTCGGCATCAACATCAACCTGAACAGCGGCCACTACCGGACTCCGCGCAGCGGCTCACGAGGGCAGGGGTACATGAAGATAGCCAGGGACGCCTTCGAAGCCTTCGGGGTGTTCTTCCCGTGATCCCCGACCTGGACGAACTCAAGACACTGGGCTTCCGCGACCTGGTGGACCGGCTGTCCCGGATCCGCACCGGAGAGCTGGCCGCGCTCGACCCGGACGTGCTCGCCGACGGGGAGTGGACGTTGACGAGCGAACAGTTCCGCGGGGGGCTGATCGCGCACTGCCGGGACCTGGGCGAAGCCGAATGGCGCCGGTGCGACGAGGTCGCCGGACGCCTCTTCGGCTGGGTGGAGGCCTTCGGCGGGACCTCCCACCTGAGCGTGACGGCCGACCGGTTCCACCTGTCCGCCAGCCTCCTGCTCGAGGTCGGGCCGCGGCCCGGGCTCGCGCTGCTGTCGCCCGGGCGGTTGCTCGGCGATTTCATCGCCGAGCTCCCCTGCTCGGCCGCGGAGGCCCGGAGCACGGTCTCGCGGTGGCGCGGCGAACCCGACGGCGCCGAGGTCCGGTGGCTCCTCGCGCCGATGGTCCTGGCCGGCCAGCTGGACCGGATCGAGCACCTGCTCCCCGCGTCGGCGGACCGGGACACCTACCGGGAATGGAAAAACCTGTGGCAGAACCTGACCTGAGCCGATGCTGAACGCCGAACTCTTCATCGACGCAGCCCACGAACACCGCCTTCGGCTGCTCGCCGAGCGGGTCGTCGAGCAGCTGCGCGTCGCGGGTTTCGCCGTGCCGGCCACCGCGACCGAGGCGGGTGGGGTCGAAGTCGAGGTCAAGAAGATGCGCTACGCGCCCGGGGTGTTCCTGCACTGGTACGTCCACCCGTCCTGGATCCGGCAGGTGGTCGGCCACACCATCGCGGGCGAATCGGACCACCCGGACACCCTGCGCTTCGGAGCCGTGGAGGCTGCCATGGAAGAAGCGCTCGTCAAAGTCGTCCAGGCCCTCGGGTTCACCGCTCACCACCACGAGTACCCCGACTGGTCCGGCTGGGAAGTCCGCGACCCGGCGGAAGAACAGGAGACACCGTGAGAGCCCTGGCCACCCTGGCCGTCGCCATCGTGGCGGCGAGCGCGCTCGCCGTTCCCGCAACCCCGGCCGTGGCCACACCGACCGGGATCACCGCGGCCGCCGAAGTCCCGCCCGTCGCCAGTGAATCCGAAAAGCTGCGGGCCGCCCGGACGCTCGGCGTCGTCCCCACCGATGCCATGTTGCTGTTGCGGGACAAGGAGTTCGTCATCGCGCTCTGGCGGCAGGCCACCGGGGCCGAAGTGCGCGCCTCGGCCGAACTCGCCTTCGCCGGGACCGATCTCGCCTGCACCGAGTGGATCAAGTCCGGGATCATCTCGGCGAACGAACGCGACCAGGCGCAGCAGATGCGGGACGCCGAGGCCGCGCGGGTGGCGCGGGAAGCGAAGGAGGCCGCGGCCATCGTGCTCGGTGTCCAGCCCGAGCCCGAACTGCTGATCCAGAACGACCGCGACTTCCTCTTCACCGTGTTCGGCCGGGTCGGCGGGCCCCGCGTGCGGGCCGCGATCCTCGCCGCCCTCGCCGGCACCTCCGCCGAACGGAAGGAACTCATCGCCAACGGCCTGCGGACCGCGCACGCCGGCGACCAGCAGGACGCCATCGACGCCGACCAGCAGGCCACCGAGGCCGAGAAGGCGCGCAAAGCCGCCGAGGCCGCCCGTGGCCGGGCCGTCACCGTCGTCCGGGTGGTTCCCACGCCCGACATCGTGAGCCTCCCCGACGACGACGTCCTCCGCGTGATCGCCGACGGTGCCCGGCCGGGCAGCGAGGTCGAAAAGGCGGCCGTCACGGCGTTGCGCAGCCGCGTACGCGCGGACTGGAAGCGCTTTGTCGACTCCGGTGTCTACGAGGCCAACTGGCGGGACGTCGCCGCCGTACTGGCGCAGAAGGCCGAAGCCGACCGGGCGCTCGTCGACGACATCCGGCACCAGGCCGTCGTCGGGGGCATCCGGCCGCGGCTGGCGCGGGCCGCCGAACGCGCCCTCGCCGGTGGCGTCGACGACGTCCGCGCGTTCCTCGACCAAGGTCAGTACGACGCGCTCACGCAGTCGTTCAGCCGCAACGCCATCAACGGCAACATCGCCGGGCAGTACCTGCGCGAGACCGCCGGCGGCGTCGTCGTCCAGCCGGGGGCCGCCGAACCCGCGCCGGGCGAAGGGCTCGACGCGACCTGGCGGGTCGTCGACGGCCTGGCCGGCGCGGACTGCTTCTCGCTGGAATCGACGACGAAACCGAACCACTACCTCGCGCGCTACTACGACGGCAAGAAGACCCAGGTCGCCGTGCAGCCGGCGAACGGGACCGTCGACTTCGACTGGAACGCCACCTGGTGCGTCGACAACATCCTCCCCGGCGCCGGCGTGACCCTGCGCGGTGGCGCGGACTTCCTGACGCGGCAGGCCGACGGCCGCGCCGGGGTGGGCATCGAGTTCTACTGGTGGGTCACCGAACCGCTGCCGGACTCGACCGAGATCACGGTGAACTGGCTGAACAAGTACCTGCCCGACTACGACCCCTACACCGACCTGCTCGTCTCCCCGCTGGGCCCGGAACAGGTCGACGGCCCCGTGCGGTACCGGGACTTCCAGCGCCGGAGCGCGCCCGGGCAGGTCGCGTTCCGCAGCTACTGGAGCCGCGGCGGCGCGGTGCACCCGCTGACCGCCGGCCGCGGCACGGCGTGCGCGTCCCCGGAACTCCTCGCGACCTACCTGCGGCTCGGCGGGCACCCGGCGCTCGGCGTGCCGGTCACCGACGAAGCCTGCACGTCCGACAAGGCCGGCCGGTTCGTGAACTTCGCGGGCGGTGGCTCGATCTACTCGATCGACCGCGCGGGCGCGCACGCCGTGCTCGGCGCGATCCGCGACAAGTGGGTCTCCCTCGGCGCGGAGAAGTCCACGCTCGGCTACCCGACCGCCGACGAGGTCGCGATCCCCGGCGGCCGCCGCGGCACGTTCGAACGCGGCCGCATCGACTACGACACCGCCACCGGCGTGGCGACCGTGTACCCGGCGAGCTGAAGGAGCCCGACGATGACAGGCAGAACCCGGCCGGCGCTCGCGGCGGCCGCCGCGGCCCTGGCCCTCCTCGGCACCGGGGCCCCGGTGCTCACCCCGCGGGCGGAAGCCGCGATCACCGCCGACGCGCCCCGAAGCGCCACCCAGGACGACAAAGTCCGTGCGGCGCAGGAGATCGGCATCGTCGCGAGCCCCGACCTGCTGATCCTCACCGACCGGAACTTCGTGTTCGCGCTGTGGCAACGGGCCACCGGCACCGAGGTGCGCGCGTCGGCCCAGCTCGCCTACGCGGGCACCGACGCCGAGCAGACGCAGTGGATCAAGACCGGCGTCCACGACGCCAACGCCCGCGACCAGGCGCGGATCCTGCGTGACGACGCGGTCGCGCGGGCGGCTCGCGAGGCCAAGCAGCGCGCCGCGCTGGTCAACGACATCGTGCCGTCGCCGGTGCTGCTGATCCAGAGCGACCGGGAGTTCGCGTTCGCCATGTGGGAGAACGCTTCCGGGCCGAAGCTGAAGGCCGCCGCGCTCGCCGCGTACCAAGGCGACGCGGCCGCGCAGAAGGACTTCATCCTCACCGGGATCTTCACCGCCCGCGCGGCCGACCAGCAGGACCTGATCGACGCCGACACGACGGCGACCGAGGAGGAGAAGAAGGCCCGCGCGGTGCGGGACGCGCGGGTCCGCGCCGCCGCGGTGGTGGCCGTCGTGCCGACCGAAGGCCAGCTCGTCGAGCCCGACGTCAACTTCGTGCTCGACCTCTGGCAGGCCGCGAAGGCGGGCACCGAGGTGCGGGCGGCGGCCGAGCGCGCGCTGCGGACGATGGACGAGGCGCAGCTGAAGGCCTACATCGGCACCGGGATCCACAACGCCAACCTGCAGGACTGGTTCACCTGGATCCGCACGAAGGGCGAGGCCGACCGGCGGCTGCTGTTCGAGCTGCGGACGCGGGCCGAGCAGAGCCGCGTGCACCCCGCGCTGGTCGCGGGGGCGACCACGGCCATGGCGGGCACGGACGACGACGTCGACCGCTTCCTGCGGCTCGGCCAGTACGAGGACGCGGTGCTGGTCCAGTCCGTCCGCTCGCAGAGCCCCGGTGCCGCCGGCTGGTACCTGCGCGGCCTGACCGACGCCGTCGTCGGCGCGGGAGCGGGGCCGGACACGGCGTGGCGGGTCGTCCCCGGCAAGGCGGACTCGACGTGCCACTCCTTCGAATCCGTGGCGCACCCCGAGTACTACCTGCGCCAGCAGGGGCTGCGCGTGGTGCTCGCCGCGTCCGACGGCACCGACGCGTTCCGCGCGGACGCGACCTGGTGCTCGAAGGTCGGGCTTTCCGGCACCGGCGTCACGCTGGAGTCGTTCAGCGCGCCCGGGAAGTCCCTGCGCCAGTACACGACCCAGGTGTGGGCGGCCGACTCCAGCGGCCAGCACCCCTACGACACGCCGGCCGGCTACGCGGCGGACGCGTCCTGGCAGGTGGACGTGCCGTGACCGGCTACCGTGGTGTCCACTGTGGACGCGAACCGCCCGCCCGCGGCGAGGGCAGGAGCTCGCTCACCGGGTACCGCAGCGGCAACGGAGCCGCACCCGCGCGCAACGCGAGCTCCATCTCGAACCGCGCCGCCGGGTCGCGGAGGCTGTCGCCGAACGTCGCCTGCAGCTGTCTCATGCGGTAGCGGACCGTCTGGGGGTGGACCCCCAGGCGTTCCGCGATCTCCACGACGTTGCCCTGGCTGTCCAGCCACGCCCGCAGCGTCTCCAGCAGGCGCTCCTGCTGCTTGCCCGTCATGTCCGCCAGCGGCGCGAACAGGCGGTGCCGGAGCGTGCCGACCAGGCCCGTGTCGGAGTTGACCAGCAGCGTCGCCAGGTGCTCCTCCGCGCGCAGCACCGGGCGCGGGGCCAGGACGCCGCGCTCGGCCAGGTGCAGCGCGTTGCGGGCCCAGCGCAGGGAATCCGCCACCGACGCCAGCGGGACGCACGGGCCGATCGAGAGCCGGCAGTCCGGCAGCGCCACCTGCAGCGTCGCCAGGCGGGCGCCGCCGAGTTCGCCCGGGACCACCAGCTTGGGGTCGGGCGTGTCGAGCTCGGCGAGGATGTCGGCGTCGAGGCCGGCGTGGCGGCGGGCGGGGGCGACGCCGTCGGCGGGGCAGACCGCCACCGGGGTCGCGTCCGTCGGCACCGGCCAGCCGATCAGCTGGGCCAGCTCGGCGATCGCCTTCGGGGACGCCGGGGGCGCCTCCAGGATCAGGTGCAGCAGCTTGCGGCGCCAGGTGTCGAGCGCGCCCGCCGTGCGTGCCTTCGCCTCCAGGTAGCCGTCGAGCGCGACGGAGGCGAGTTCGTCCATGAACGCCAGCATCGCGTCGGCCAGCTGGGACATCACCGCCGACGAAAGCCCGCTTCGCCGCCCGACGCGCATGATCCGCCGCCACGACACGCGCGCGCCGACGCGGTACGCCGACTGCAGCGTGTCGAGGCTGCGGCCCTCGCGCATTTCGTTCTGCCCCAGCCGGTGGTGGACCTCGTGGGACTGGTCCTTCGACACCGTCGGGTCGGCGATCTGCGCGACGAACAACGTGATCGCGTATTCGACGCCGGCCCGGATGGACTTGCCGTACGGGCCGTCGAGCGGACGCGCGTAGGCCGGGATGGTCGCGCGGATCTCGTCGACGATCTCGGCCGCGAGGCTGGCCAGCTCGGGCCGCAGGATGTCGGCGAGCTTGCGGGGTAGTGCGGCCGGGGGCGCAGCGTGTTCGAATCCGCGCTCCACCGACATCGCAGCTCCTTCGCTCCGCCCCGCCGAACCCCGCCCCGCGCACGCGTGACCGGGTACCCCCGCACCTGAAGCGGGGTGACAACGGACACATCGAAAAGCTAGCGCCGAATGTGTCACCTGAATGAGAGGAAACCGATTTCTTGTCAACTTTGTGACAAGTTCACCGAACCCCTCTGCAAAACGCTGACAAGTACCCCGCCGACTGCACCTTCACCTGCATACGAACGGACGAGCGCGCCCGCACTGCGGCCATCCGGCATTCTTGTATCATGTGGTTGATACAAGCGAGGGAGGTCCGGCATGCCGTGGGACAACGTACTGGCGGTCGCGCTCTTCACCGGGCTGATCGGGCTGGCGATCCTGATCGTGCTCTGGCCGGGTGAGAAGCACGGAAAGCGCTTGCTCGTGCGCTGGGGCGTCCCCGACCCGGACGCCGCCGAGGTCGCGCTGGCCGTCCGCTACCTGAAGCGGCGCCGGCTCTGGTACCCGTGGCTGTTCCTGGCGCTCCCGCCGCTGTTCGGTGACGCCGGGCTGGGCTCGATCGTCGCCACCCTGCTGCTCGGCGGCCTGATCGCCGAGCTGTTCGCCCAGCGGCCGTCCCGGAGCGCGCGGCGGGAGGCCGACCTCGCCCCGCGCCCGCTGGCGGTGATCACCCCGGCCTGGATGCTCGTGCTCGGCGCCCTGGCGGCCGCCGGATCGGTCGCGCACCTCGTCGTGACGGCCCAGTGGAAGCTCCTCGCGTTCGCGGCGGGCACGACGGTGCTCTGCGCGGCGATCACGGCGCTGGCGGTCCGCCGCCCGGCCGCCGGCGCGGCGCGGGCCGACCTGGCGCTGCGCTGCCGCAGCGCGCGGGTGGCGATCGGCCTGGGCATCGGCGCGGTGACGGCGATCGGCTGGCCGGGCGGCAACCTGGTGTCGCTGCTGGTGGTGGTCGCGGGCGTGGCTGCGTTCCTGGCCGTGACGGCCCCGCTGAAACGGCTTCCGGCCGCGGCGTGAAGATCGTCGTCGACACAGAGAACGGGCTGGCGCCGTGGCGGCAGGTACACGACCAGGTGGTCCACGCGGTCACGACGGGCGCGCTGGCCGAAGGCACGCGCCTGCCGCCGATCCGCCAGCTGGCCCGGGACCTGGGACTGGCGTCCGGAACGGTGGCTCGCGCGTACCGCGAGCTGGAGGCGGCGGGCTGGGTGACGACGGCCCGGGCCCGCGGCACCGTCGTGACGCTCCCGGAGGGCCGCCCGGCCCCGGCGGAACTCCTCCTCAAGGCCGCGGCGACTTACGCGACCCAGGCCCAGGACATCGGCGCCGACCTGGAGACGGCGATCAACGCCCTTCGCGCGGCGTGGCCATGAGCAGCCGGCCCACGGCGGCCAGGACCGGTTCCAGCACCTCGACCTCACGCGCTGTTCCCACGCACTCGGTGATGCCCGCGCCGATGACCTCGTACCCGGCGAGCCCGTCGAGGGCGGCGACCAGCTGAGGGATCGTCCAGCCGTCCGGCTCCGGGTAGTTGAGACCCGGGAACTCCGAAGGATCGAGCACGTCGAGATCCACGTGCACGTACAGCTTTTCCACACCGGTCAAGGCATCCAGCGACGTCACCGCCAAACCCCGTGAGACGGCCGCCCGTTCCTCCGGGTCGAACACCCGCGTCCCGAGCAGAGCCACGCGCCCCGGCTCCAGAGCCGGCGCCGCCGCGAACTCCGGGTCATCCTCCCCGAACAGCGACCGCAGCACCATCCCGTGGAACGCCCCCGACGGCGACGTCGAGGCCGTGTTCAGGTCGGGGTGCGCGTCGAACCACGCGACGCCCAGGCCCGGCCCGTACCGGAACCGGGCCACGCCGATCGGGATCAGCTCGACCCCGCAGTCGCCGCCGATCGTCAGGACCGGGCCGCCCGGGGCTTCCAGCGCCGCCAGCTGCGCCGCCCGGTTCGGACCCGTGAGCACCGCGCGGGAGGACACCCCGCCGTCCACTTCGGACACTTCGGGCGTCTGCCGGACGTGGTGCACCGGCCGGCCGAGCACGTGCCCGGCCAGCTCGGCGAGCGCGAGGCACCCGTCCGGCAGCTCCGCCGCCCGCGATCCCACGGCGCCTTGGCGCTGCGGGACCGCGTTGATCAGCGTCATTCCAGGACGAGCAGGAGGTCGCCGCCCTCGACCTGCTGGACGGAGTTGATCGCCAGCCGGCCGACCTTGCCGCCCGCGGACGCGGTGATCGACGCCTCCATCTTCATGGCCTCGATCGTCGCGACCGTCGCCCCGGCCTCGACCGTGTCGCCCTCGGAAACCTGCAGCGTGACGACGCCGGCGAACGGCGCCGCAACCTGCTTCGGGTTGCCCTTCTCCGCCTTCTCGGTCGCCGGGATGTCCGAGGCGATCGAGCGGTCGCGGATCTGGATCGGCCGCAGCTGGCCGTTGAGCGTCGACATCACCGTGCGGACGCCGCGCTCGTCGGCCTCGCCGATCGCCTCCAGCTCGATGAGCAGCCGGACGCCCGGCTCGAGGTCGACCGCGTACTCCTCCCCCGGGCGCAGCCCGTAGAAGAAGTCCTTGCTGGGCAGCACGGACGTGTCGCCGTAGGCCTCGCGGTGCGCCTCGAACTCCTTGGTGGGCGCCGGGAACAGCAGCCGGTTGAGCGTCCGGCGCGGGTGCTCCGCCAGCGCGGAACGGTCCTCTTCGGACAGTTCCGCCACCGGCTTCGCCGCCGCCCGGCCTTCGAGGGCCTTGGTGCGGAACGGCTCCGGCCAGCCGCCCGGCGGGTCGCCGAGCTCGCCGCGCAGGAAGCCGATCACCGAGTCGGGGATGTCGAACTTGTTCGGCTCCGCCTCGAAGTCGGCCGGCGAGACGCCCGCACCGACCAGGTGCAGCGCGAGGTCGCCGACGACCTTCGACGACGGCGTCACCTTCACCAGGTGCCCGAGGATCTTGTCGGCGGCGGCGTACATCGCCTCGATGTCCTCGAACCGGTCGCCCAGGCCGAGCGCGATGGCCTGCGTGCGCAGGTTCGACAGCTGACCGCCGGGGATCTCGTGGTCGTAGACGCGCCCGGTCGGCGAGGCCAGCCCGGCCTCGAACGGCGCGTAGATCTTGCGCACGCTCTCCCAGTACGGCTCCAGCTCCCCGATCGCCCGCAGGTCCAGCCCGGTGGTGCGCGCGGAGTGGTCGGTGGCCGCCACGATCGACGACAGCGACGGCTGCGACGTCGTGCCCGCCATCGACGAGACCGCGCCGTCGACGGCGTCCGCGCCCGCGTTGATCGCCGCGAGGTAGGTGGCCAGCTGGCCACCCGCGGTGTCGTGGGTGTGGATGTGCACCGGCAGGTCGAACTCCTTGCGCAGCGCGGTGACCAGCTTGGTCGCCGCGGGCGCGCGCAGCAGCCCGGCCATGTCCTTGATCGCCAGGACGTGCGCCCCGGCGCCGACGATCTGCTCGGCCAGCTTGAGGTAGTAGTCGAGCGTGTAGAGCTTCTCGCCCGGGTCGGACAGGTCCGAGGTGTAGCAGAGCGCCACCTCGGCGACCGCGGACCCGGTCTCGCGCACGGCTTCGATGGCCGGGCGCATCTGCTCGACGTCGTTGAGCGCGTCGAAGATCCGGAAGATGTCGATACCGGTCTTCGTGGCTTCTTCGACGAAGGCGTTCGTCACCTCGGTCGGGTACGGCGTGTATCCGACGGTGTTGCGCCCGCGCAGCAGCATCTGGAGGCAGATGTTCGGCACGGCCTCGCGCAGTGCGGCCAGGCGCTCCCACGGGTCCTCGGCGAGGAACCGCAGCGCCACGTCGTAGGTCGCGCCGCCCCAGCACTCCAGCGACAGCAGTTCCGGGAGCGTGTTCGCGACGACCGGTGCCACCGCCAAGAGGTCCTTCGTGCGCACGCGGGTGGCGAGCAGCGACTGGTGCGCGTCGCGGAACGTCGTGTCGGTGACGCCGATGTGCGGCGACTCCCGCAGCCAGCGCGCGAACCCGGCCGGGCCCAGCTCGACGAGCTTCTGCTTCGACCCCGGCGCCGGCTCGGCGTCCTTCGCGAGCTTCGGCAGCTTGAGCGTGGCGTCCGGCGTCTTCGGGCGTTCGCCGTTCGGCTTGTTGACCGTCTGGTCGGCGAGGTAGGTCAGCAGCCGCGTGCCGCGGTCGGCGGACTGCCGGGCGGTGAGCAGCTCCGGGCGCTGTTCGATGAACGACGTCGTGACGCGCCCGGCGCGGAAGTCCTCGTCGTCCAGAACCGCCTGCAGGAACGGGATGTTCGTCGCGACACCGCGGATCCGGAACTCGGCGACGGCCCGGCGCGCGCGGCCGACGGCGGTCTTGAAGTCGCGGCCGCGGCAGGTGAGCTTCACCAGCAGCGAGTCGAAGTGCGCGCTGATCTCGGTGCCGGAGAAGGCGGTGCCGCCGTCGAGCCGGATGCCCGAGCCGCCCGGCGAGCGGTAGGCGGAGATCATGCCGGTGTCCGGGCGGAAGCCGTTGGCCGGGTCTTCGGTGGTGATGCGGCACTGCAGCGCGGCGCCGCGCAGGTAGATCTTGTCCTGGCTCAGGCCCAGGTCGTCGAGGGTCTCGCCGGAGGCGATCCGCAGCTGGGACTGCACGAGGTCGACGTCGGTGACCTCTTCGGTGACCGTGTGCTCGACCTGGATGCGCGGGTTCATCTCGATGAAGACGTGGTTGCCCTGCTTGTCGAGCAGGAACTCGACGGTGCCGGCGTTGCGGTAGCCGATCTGCTTCGCGAACTTCACGGCGTCCGCGCAGATCCGGTCGCGCAGCTCGGGGTCGAGGTTCGGCGCCGGGGCCAGCTCGACGACCTTCTGGTGGCGCCGCTGCACCGAGCAGTCGCGCTCGTAGAGGTGGATGATGTTGCCCGCGCCGTCGGCGAGGATCTGCACCTCGATGTGCCGCGGCTCGACGACGGCCTTCTCCAGGAAGACGGTCGGGTCGCCGAAGGCGGACTCGGCCTCGCGCGCGGCGGCCTCGATGGACTCGCGCAGCTGGGCGGGGTCCTCGACGCGGCGCATGCCACGCCCGCCACCACCGGCGACGGCCTTCACGAACACCGGGAAGCCCAGCTCTTCGGCCGCGGCGACCAGCGCGTCGACGTCGCTGGAGGGTTCGGACGACCCGAGCACCGGCACGCCCGCCTCGCGCGCGGCCTTGACCGCGCGGGCCTTGTTGCCGGTGAGCTCGAGGATGTCGGCGCTCGGCCCGACGAAGGTGATGCCCGCTTCTTCGCACGCGCGCGCGAGGTCGGGGTTCTCCGAGAGGAAGCCGTACCCGGGGTAGACGGCGTCGGCCCCCGCCTTCTTCGCGGCGGCGACGATCTCGTCGACCGAGAGGTAGGCGCGCACGGGGTGACCGGGTTCGCCGATCTCGTACGCCTCGTCGGCCTTCAGCCGGTGCAGGGAGTTGCGGTCTTCGTGCGGAAACACGGCGACGGTCCCCGCGCCCAGTTCGTAGCCGGCGCGGAACGCTCGGATCGCGATCTCCCCGCGGTTGGCCACCAGCACCTTGCGGAACATGCCCGGTCCTTCCCATTTGGATCGGTAAGTCAACGCACGTTACCCGGTTCTTCCCGCTCTGCGGGAGTTCTGTCCCGGGTGATGGACATCATGCGCCGCTGGAGGTTGGCCGGGGGAGCGTCTGGGCAGCTTGTCAGGATCCCGGTGGCGCGTAAAGCAGCCGGTTGGCCGTGCCGTCCGGGACGCCCTGCAGCGCGTTCGCCGTCGCGCTTTGAACAAGCGCTTGCTCCACCTGGCCAGGGCTGGATTCCGGGTGCTGGGCCAGGTAGAGCGCGGCTACGCCGGCCGCGAAGGCCGCCGCCATCGACGTGCCCGACTCGGGCCCCGCGCCGGTGCCGCCCGCGACCGGGCCGGGGACGTCGGCACCCGGGGCGTAGAGGTCGACGTCCTGGCCGAAGTTCGACGCCTTGTCCGGGTGGTCCTGGGCGTCGGTGGCCCCGACGGTCAGCGCCTCGGCGACCCGGCCCGGGGAGAAGCCGCTGGCGTCCGCGGCCTCGCTGCCCGCCGGAACGGCGATCGGGACCACGGCGGCGAGGCGCTTGACGGCGGCGTCGAGCTGGTCGTTCGGGACCCCGCCGATGCCGAGGACGGCGACGGCGGGTTGCTGGGCGTTCTGCGTGACCCAGTCGATGCCGGCGATGATCTGGTCGGTGGCGCCGCCGCCGTCCTTGTCGAGCACCCGCACGGGCACGATCTGCGCACCCTTCGCGACGCCGTAGTCCTTGCCGGCGGCGATCCCGGCGAGGCGGGTGCCGTGACCGTTGGTGTCGGACGTGTCGGAGCCGCCGTTCAGGAAGTCCCGTCCCGGGGCGACGCGGCCCTGGAAGTCGGGGTGCTTCGCGTCGACGCCGCTGTCGATGACGTAGATGGAGACGCCTTCGGCCGCGGTGGCGTAGTGGTAGGCGTGGTCGAGCCCGGTGCGCTGGTCGATCCGGTCGAGACCCCAGCTGGGCGGGTCGGCCTGCACACCGCCGTCGGCGAGGGCAGGGGTCTGCCCGGCGAGCACGATCGCCACGGCCGCGGCCACTGTCGCTGTCTTCATGATCGTCGTGGTACCCCGGCGGTGGCGAGGTGACAACTCAGGACTGTCGCTCGATCGGCTGACGTCGGGCCAGCACCCCGGCATCGACCGCGAGCAGCACCACAGCCACCACGGCGACGATCTGCCCGGCGTAGGTGAGGGAGGAGTAGTCGGCGAGCACGGCGAAGGTCGGCGGCAGCACCGCGACCGGCCCGGCGAGCCCGGTGACGAGCACGGCGGGGCGCAGCACCACGGCGACGACGGGAACGACGACGGCGACCAGGGCACCGAGCAGGAAGTAGGCCCCGTTGCGACCGGCGTTGTCGGAGTCGTAGCTGTCGAGTTCGACGAGCTGGAGGATCCACCCGGCGGCGGCCAGGACACCGAGCGCGATGGCGGCCCACGAGGCCCAGCCGGTGATCCGGCGAACGGTCCGTCGCAACGCGACGAAGGCGCACAGGCCGGCGACGGCCCAGGCGAGGTGCGCGAGCAGCGCGAACGTGAAACCGGCGTTCAGTTCGGTGTCCGAGCCGGTGGACAGGGTGAGCGCTTCGCCGACGAAGCGGAGGAGGCCGAAGAGAGCGGCGAGGCCGGCACCGAGGAGAAGGGCGGGGCCGGTGCGTTCGCGAGTCCTCGGGGCGAGGGTGAGGATCCCGGCAACGAGGGCGCACGCGGCGACGACGGCGACGGAGTACTCCATGCCGGGGCGGTACTGGGCGAGGGTGTAGCTGTCGTAGCGGTAGTGGAGGGGTAGCCCGGCGACGGCGAAGACGGTACCGGCGATGGCGAGGATCCCGGCGAAGCCACCGACAGGATCGATGGCGCCGGTTTGCTTGGTCGGCTCGGGAGTGCGCCCCAATGTGGCCTTGGTTGCGTCAGACGCACCGAAGGCCACATTGGGGCGCTTTGGTGGGGCCAGTTCCGCCACTTGCTCGGGCTCGGGCTCGGGCTCGGGCTCGGGCTCGGGGTGAGGCGAAGGCACGGTCTCCGGTTCCGCAGCGACCACCGGCTCGACGTTCGGTGCGGATTCAGGTTCGGCGACCGCAGTCGGTGCCGGTTCGGTTCTTATCTCCACCTCCACCACCGCGTCGCCCGTCGGGCCCGTCACCACCACCTTTCCGCGCCGCACTCCCGACTCGCCCGCCGTGGCCGTCACCTCGGCCCCGCCCGCCACCTCGGCCACCCGGATCCACGCGTGCGACGGGTCGAACCGGACCTCCCGCGCCACCGGCGGTCCCGAAACCCGCAGCGAAGCCGACGCCCCGGACCCAGCCGGGGCCGACAACCGGAAAGACCCGGCATCCACCCGCACCACCGCGAACGACAACGCGTCCGCGGCGGCCGCCGCCACGTGCTCGATGTCCGTCGCCGCCATCGACTTCAACGCCTCGAACGCCCCCACCGCCACCGGCAGGTTCGGACTCGACAACCGGCGCCGCAGCTCCGCCACCGCTCCCAGCCGCGTGAACGGGTTCTCCGCCGCGATCGCCCCCGCCAGATCCGGCGGCACCGGGGACGGCTTGATGCGCCGGCGCCGGCTCTTCGCCAGGTACAGCTCGCCCTGCATCTCGATGTCCCGGCTCGGCGTCTGCTTGGGGTTGCGCTCGCGGACGCGGTCGAACAAGTACTCGTACAGCTCCCCCAGCGCGATCCAGCCGTCCTCGTCGCGGTCCGCCTCGCCCGTCCGCAGCCCCTCCACCAGCGCCGAGGTGAACACCGACGGCCGGGCCGGCTCGTCCGACGCCAGCGTCGCCCCTTCGAACGCGTACTCGATCGAGTTCGACGCCGTGATCACCGCTCGCCCGCGGCCGCCGCGGAAGCTGTCCAGGACGTTCGCGTCACCCGACGCCCGGACCGCCACGCCCTGCCCGAACGCCCCGCCGTAGCAGCAGTCCAGCAGCAGCACCGCGCTGCGCGAGCGCGTCTGCCGGATGCACTGCTGGACGAACTGGGCGGGCACGGCCGTCGACCGCAGCCGGTCCGGACGGGTGTTGCGCGCCGCGAAGTACAGGCCGCCCGCGTCGTCCTTCAAGCCGTGGCAGGAAAAGTGCAGCAGCAGGACGTCGTCGGGACGCCCTTCCGCGCACAGGTCCTCGATCCGCCTGGACGACGTGCGCGGTCTCGTTGCGGACCACCCGCACGTCGAAGTCGCTGATCGCCCGGTCGGCCAGCACCCCGGCGAGGGCGTCCGCGTCCGCCGCGGGCGAGCCCAGCCGCTGCAGCCCCGCGTTGTCGTACTCGCCGTTGGCGACGATCAACGCCCGCCTCCGCCCGGCCATACCGGTAGGAAACGCCCACGCGACGCGTTACGGCAAGCAGCCGAACGGGCACACCTATTCAGCGTCCGAACGGAAAATCGTTTCCTGCCCTTTCAGGCAGACCACCGCGTCGAACGCCAAAGCGACGTCGACCGCCACGTTCATGTGCGCGTGCCGGATGCCCGTCGCCACGGGACGCGCGACCACGCACGGCGCTTCGGCGGCCAGCGCCGCCTCGACACTGCCGTCCGCCGGCGCTTCCAGGGCCTGCTCGAACATCCGGAAGCCGAGCGGGAACGCGTCGTCGGGCGCGAGCCCGGTCGTCGTCCCCGAGACGGCCGTCATGGCCAGCGCGAAATAACGATCGCCCAGCTCGGCGGCCAGGTGCGTGCCCGCGGACGGCGCCGTCATGCCCGGCATCGGCGAGAACGGCACGCGCTGGAGGTGTCCGTTGTGGAGCATCAGCACGATCTTCTCGCCCGGGTGCCGGCGACGCAGCAGCCGCACGGTCGCCGCCATGTACGTGTCCCGCGAAGAACTCTGCGGCTCCGGCGCCTGCCCGGCCATCAGCGCGGCCAGCTCCCGCAGGTACAGGTCGACGCGCAGCGCGCCCTCCGCGTCGTGGGCGGCCTCCGGCGCCAGCGACTCGACGTGTCCTTTGAGGACGGTCAGCGCCGCGGTGGCCGCATCCCGCGCTGCCACGTCCATGGCGGCGTACCGACCCGGCGCGACCGCGCTGCTCACCGACGCGTACGGCTCGCAGGCCGCCAACGCCGTGTCCACAAGAGACACATTGGCGGGATCGACCCGCGCCAGGACTTCGCGGACCGCGCGCAGCGAAGGCACCGGTGACCCGGCCGAACTCGGCACGTCCAGCCCGGAGAACCGGACCTCGCGACCCCGCAGCCAGGTCAGCATCGAGTGCACTTCGGCCGAGTCGCCGAGGCCGAAGGTGAAGCCGTCCCGGGCGACGTCGGCGACCTCGCCGGGTCCGCCCCGCAGCCAGGTGTCGACCAGGCGCCCTTCGGGAAACCCGCCCTCGAACCCCAGCACGGTGAACCCGCGCTCGGCGACGAGGTACCGCAGGAGACGGTCGCGCAGCACGCCGAACTCGCGGATGTGGTGGTTGTTCTCGCCGAGGGCGACGACCTCGGCGTCGCCGATCAGCTCGGCGATGGAGGCGACGTCGACGGAGTCGGTTTCTGGCATACTGGGCACACTAACGCAACAGGAGTAGCAGTTGGCAACCGAGATTTCCGGGACCAAGCGCCCGGGCGGCCGCACCGAGCGGACCCGCCTCGCCGCGCTGAACGCCACCCTCGAGCTGCTCGGCGAACGCGGGTACGCGGAGCTGACCGTCGAGGCGGTCGCCGAACGCTCCGGCGTCCACAAGACGACGCTCTACCGCCGCTGGGAGTCCGCCGAAGGCCTGGTCGCCGCGGCTTTGCTGATGGGCACCGAGCAGGAGTGGACCGCGCCGGACACCGGTTCGCTGGAGGGCGACCTGCGCGGGATCAACCTGGAGCTGGTGCACTACTTCACCTCGCCCGGCGAGCGCGAGCTGCCGACGGCGTCGATCTCGGCGGCGTTCCTGTCACCCCGCGCGGCGGACGCACTGCAGGAGTTCTACGTCGACCGCCACGCCCGTTCGGCGGTCGTGGTCGACCGGGCCGTCGAACGCGGCGAGGTCCCGGCGGGCACCGACGCGGTCGAGGTCGTGCGGGTCGCCTGCGGGCCCATCTTCTACCGCCTGTTCGTCTCCCGCGAGGGCGTCAGCAAAGAAGACGCCGGAGTCGCCGCCAAAGCCGCCGCGGCCGCCGCGAAAGCCGGCGTGTTCACGGCAGCGAACGCCGGTACCGCAGTTCCTCCAGCGTGACGCGGCCGTCGTCGATCGTCTCGGTCTGCGACGCGCCGTCGGCCACCCAGCCCTGCCGGACGTAGAAGGCCTTCGCGCGCTCGTTCGTCGCGAGCACCCACAAGATGGCGCTGTCGCCGGGCAGCTCTTCGACGACCCGGTCGTGCAGCGCCCGGCCGACGCCCCGCCCCCAGTGCTCCGGCAGCAGGTAGAGCGCGTAGAGCTGCCCGGGCCCGAAGGCGGCGAACCCCGCGATGACGCCGTCGTCGTCGGCGACCAGCACCCGGCCGCCATCCCTGATCTGCCGAGCCCACGCCGCCGCGCGGGGCTCCACCGACAGCCCGGCGAGGAAGTCCGCCGGGATCAACCCTTCGTAAGCCGCCTGCCACGACCGCACGTGGACCTCGCCGATCGTGGGCGCGTCGGCCACCGTGGCGTCGCGGATCACGTCTTCTCCAGGTACTCGGCGCGCTCGACGTCGACGACGTCGGCGACCATCTGCGCCAGGCCGTGGTACTTCTTCAGGTCCGGGTCCTTCTCGACGATCTCCTGCGCGCTCGCCCGCGAAGCCGCGATCACGTCTTCGTCGCGCAGCAGCGAAAGCAGCTTCAGCCCGGACCGCTTGCCGGACTGCGCCGCCCCGAGGATGTCGCCTTCGCGCCGCAGTTCGAGGTCCAGCCGGGACAGCTCGAAGCCGTCGGTCGTCGACTCCACCGCCGCCAGCCGTTCGCGCGTCGCCGTGCCGTCGAGGGCCTCGGTGACCAGCAGGCACAGCCCCGGCACGCTGCCGCGGCCGACGCGGCCGCGCAGCTGGTGCAGCTGGCTGACGCCGAACCGGTCGGCGTCCATGATCACCATCGCGGTCGCGTTCGGGACGTTGACGCCGACCTCGATCACCGTCGTGGCCACGAGGACGTCGAGGTTGCCCGCGGAGAACGCCCGCATCACGGCGTCCTTGTCGTCGGGCGGCATCCGGCCGTGCAGCACGCCGATCTTCAGGCCCTGCAGCGCGCCGTGCTCCAGGTCGGGCGCGACGTCGAGGACCGCGAGCGGCGGCCGCTTGTCGCTCTTGTCCGACGGCGGCTCGTCGCCGATCCGCGGGCACACGACGTACCCCTGGTGCCCCTTGCCGACCTCTTCGCGCACGCGTTGCCAGATCCGGTCGAACCACGCGGGTTTCTCGGCGACCGGCACGACCGTGGTGGAGATCGGCGAGCGCCCGACCGGCATCTCGCGCAGCGCGGACACCTCCAGGTCGCCGTAGACGGTCATCGCGACCGTGCGCGGGATCGGCGTCGCCGTCATGACGAGCACGTGCGGGCTGGTGTCGCCGGCGCCGCGGGTGCGCAGCGCGTCCCGCTGCTCGACGCCGAAGCGGTGCTGCTCGTCGACGACGGCTAGGCCGAGGTCGGCGAATTCGACGTGGTCCTGGATCAGCGCGTGCGTGCCGACGACGATGCCCGCCTCGCCGCTCACGATCTCCAGCAGCGACTTCTTGCGCTCCTTGGCGCCCATCGACCCGGTCAGCAGCGTGACCTTCGTGGCGTTCTCCGCCGCGCCCAGCTCACCCGCCTGGCCGAGGTCGCCGAGCATCTCCCGCAGCGACCGCGCGTGCTGCGCGGCGAGGACCTCGGTCGGCGCGAGCATCGCGGCCTGCCGCCCGTTGTCGACGACCTGCAGCATCGCCCGCAGCGCGACGATCGTCTTGCCCGAGCCGACCTCGCCCTGCAGCAGCCGGTTCATCGGGTGCTCGGTGGCGAGGTCCGCGGCGATCTCGTCGCCGATCCCGCGCTGGCCGGCGGTGAGGTCGAAGGGCAGCCGCTTGTCGAAGGCGTCCATCAAGCCCCCGCTGACGTGCGGGTTGGCCTTCGCCGGCCGCGAGATGGCCGAGTGCCGCCGCTGCGCGAAGATCAGCTGGACGGCCATGGCCTCGTCCCACTTCAGCCGCTTCTTCGACGCCTCCAGGTGCGCCCAGTTGGCCGGGCGGTGGATGCCGTGCAGGGCGGTGTCGAGGTCGGACAGCTTGTGCAGCCGCCGCAGCTCGGCCGGCATCGGGTCTTCGTCGACCTCCAGGACGTCCAGGACCTGCCGGACGCACTTGGCGATCGACCACGTCGGCATGCCCTGCGCCGCCGGGTAGACCGGGATGATCGCGGCGAGGAAGTCGTCCATGGCCTCGTCGGCGCGGTCGGCTTCGAACAGCTCGTACTCGGGGTTGGTCAGCTGCAGGGTGTCGCGGAAGGCGGACACCTTGCCGGCGAAGAGGCCGTGCTTGCCGGGGACGAGGTCCTTCTCGCGCCAGGCCTGGTTGAAGAAGGCACAGGTGAGCCGGCGTTTCCCGTCGGTGATCACCATGTCGAGGATGGTCCCGTTGCGGGACTTCATCCGCCGCTTGCTCACCTTCTCCACGCGCGCCAGCACGGTCGCGTGCTCGCCCAGCTCGAGGCCAGCGATGTCGGTGAGCTCGCCGCGCTCGGCGTAGCGGCGCGGGTAGTGGCGCAGCAGGTCGCTGACCGTCTCGATGTCGAGCGAGGTGGCGAGCGCCTTCGCCGTCTTGGCGCCCAGCAGCAGCGGCAGCTTGTCGCGCAGTCCGGCCATCGGCTATTCGACTCCCATCAGCAGCACGGCTTCCGCCTGGCCGCTGGCGTAGCTGGTCAGCTCCACCTCGGGGTGCTCCACCCGCAGCTGCTCCGCGAGCTCTTCGGCGACCCCGGGCGGGGCGTCGGCCCCGCTCAGCACCGTCACCAGCTCCCCGCCGAGGGCCAGCATCCGGTTGAGCACCTTCATCGCGGCCGCGACCAGGTTCGTCTCCGAAGCCGGCGCGGGCTCGATGTGCACCACCTCGTCGTCGACCAGGCCGACGACGTCACCGGACTGGGCCCGGCCCACCCAGGTTAGCGACTCCTCCTGCGCGATCCGCAGTTCGCCACGCCTGGTCGCCGCGGCCGCCTCGGCCATCGCGACGACGTCGTCGTTGGTGCGGCGCCCGGCGTCGTGCACGGCGAGGGCGGCCAGCACCTGCACCGGCGAGACGCACGGGATGACCACGACGTCCCGGTCGGCGGCCATCGCGTGCCCGGCCGCGGTGTCGACCGCCGCGGTGAGCCCGACGCTGCCCGGCAGCACGGTGACGTGCCGGCCGGCGGCTTCGTTGAGCAGGCCGATCACGTCTTCGACGCTCGGCGTCTCGCCCTCGGGCACGGCCAGCACCGGGATGCTTTCGGCGCGCAGCAGCTCGGCCAGCCCGCCACCGTGGACGACGGCGACGACCGTGCGGTCGATCCCGCCGCCCGGCTCGATCGGCGTCGGCGTGAGCAGCGGTTCGACGCGGATCGCACGCGGACGGCCGAGCGTGAGCCCCGCTTCGATCGCGGCGCCGATGTCGGCGCAGTGGACGTGCACGGCGTGGCTGCCCGAGCCGTCGCCGGCGACCGTGACGCTGTCGCCGAGGCCGCTCAGCTCCTTGCGCAGGGTCGGCAGGCTCTGCTCGTCGACGCCGTCGAGGAGGTACATGACCTCCCAGGCGTAGGCCTGCTCTTCCGCGGTGGGCACTTCGAGGGCGTGGTCCCGCTCGAGCGCGGTGCCGGTGAGGACGCCGACCAGGGCGTCGAGCACCGCGACGAGCCCGCGGGCGCCGGCGTCGACCACCCCGGCCCTGGCCAGGGCGGGCAGCTGCAGGGGCGTCTTCTCGAGGGCGTGCGCGGCTTCCTTCGCGGCCTCGCGGGCGACCTCGGTCAGCGACCGGGTGTCCCCGCGCACGGCGGTCGCCACGGCGTGCAGGACGGTCAGGATGGTCCCGGCCACCGGGCGGCTCACGGCACCGGTGGCGACCTGGTCGGCGTGGCCCAGCGCCTGCGCCAGCCACGGGCCGTCCAGCTCGCCTTCGGCGCGGTCGGCCAGCCCGCGCACGACCTGGGAGAGGATGACGCCGGAGTTGCCCTTGGCGGCGGCGACCGCACCCCGGGCGAGGACCTTCAGCGCTTCGGCGGCGGTTCCCGGGTCGGCTTCGGCGAGTGCGCGAGCCGCGCCGGTCATCGTGAAGAGCATGTTGGAGCCGGTGTCGGAGTCGGCGACGGGGTAGACGTTGATCTCGTCGATGGCCGGCCGCAGGCTCGCCAGGCTGTGCACACAACCCGCAGCCCAGGCCGCCACCGCCGCCGCGTCCAGCACCCGCACCCCGTAACCTCCTGACCGGTCTTCCGGCAGCGTATCGACCCGGTGCCGGGGGCCTCGATCGCAGTAGTTACTATGGTCGAGTTGCCCAGTGCATCTGGGCTCATTTCTATGACCCAGATCCAAAGGAGTTCGACGTGGCTGCCGTGTGCGACGTCTGTGGCAAGGGACCCGGCTTCGGCAAGTCGGTCTCGCACTCCCACCGCCGTACCAACCGCCGGTGGAACCCGAACATCCAGACCGTCCACGCCAAGGTGGGTGTGTCCCAGCGCAAGCGCCTGAACGTGTGCACCTCGTGCATCAAGGCGGGCAAGGTCGTTCGCGGCTGAGGCGAGAAGAGTTCGAAAAGGGCGGGTGCTCCTCGGAGCACCCGCCCTTTTTCTGTGGCTACTTCAGGAAGCCGGTCAGCAGGTCCTTCAGCGTTTCCGGGAACTGCAGCACCCCGTGGTCCTGCCCGGCCAGGGTCTCGTACCGAGCGCCCGGCACCGCCTCGGCCGCCACGCGGGCGCCCGCCTGGAGCTGCTCCGGGCTCGCGCCGCCGCCGATGACGAGGGTCGGGACCGTGATCTTCGCCAGGTGGTCGAGGCGGGGACGCGCACCCGGGCCGCAGATCGTCAGGTCGTACGGCAGCGTGTGCGCCAGGGCCGTGAACCAGCCCCACACCGGCGCCTGCTTCATGCCCTCGACCATCTCTTCCGGGGTGCCCGCGACCATCAGGAACGTCTTCACCGCGCCGTCGCGGTCATCCGCCGCCAGCTGGGCCTGCACCTGCTCCAGGACGTCGCCCCGGTCCTGCTCCGGCGTCGCGTACGGCGGTTCGTACGCCACCAGCTTGTCGATGCCGATGCCCGCCGCGGCCGCCTCCAGGGCGAGCACGGCCCCCGACGAGTGCCCGAACACCGACGCCGTCCCGCCGGCCTCGGCGATCAGCGCCGCGATGTCCTCGATCTCACGCTCGATCGCGTAGTCCGGCGAGTCGCCGGAGTCGCCGCGTCCGCGGCGGTCGTAGGTGATCGCCGTGAAGTCCGGAGCCAGGACTTCCGCCAGGCCCGTGACGGTCGTCCGGTCGTTGAACGCGCCGCCGACCAGGATCACCGGCGCGCCCGACCCACGCCGCTCGAAGAAGATGGCCGTGCCGTCGGCCGAAGTGACGTTCATGCTTCCTCCAAAGGTTCACCCCTGGTCGGAGCCGTCACGCGGATCCGGACACCGAACCTACGGGAGTTTCCAGTCCACCGGCGCCGCGCCCTGTTGCTCCAGCAGCTGGTTGGCCCGGCTGAACGGCCGTGACCCGAAGAAGCCGTTGTGCGCCGAGAGCGGGCTCGGGTGCGCCGACTCGATGCACGGGACCTCACCCAGCATCGGCCGCAGGTTGCGCGCGTTGCGGCCCCAGAGGATCGCCACCATCGGCTCCGACCGGGCCGCGAGGGCCTTGATCGCCTGCTCGGTGACCGCCTCCCAGCCCTTGCCCTGGTGCGAGTTGGACTTGCCCGGCTGCACGGTCAGCGACCTGTTCAGCAGCAGCACGCCCTGGTCGGCCCACGGCGTGAGGTCGCCGTTCGACGGCAGCGGGTGGCCGAGGTCGTCGGCGTATTCCTTGTAGATGTTGATCAGGCTCTTCGGGATCGGCCGGACGTCCGGCGCCACCGAAAAGCTCAGGCCCACCGCGTGCCCGGGCGTCGGGTACGGGTCCTGCCCGACGATCAGCACGCGCACGTCGTGGAACGGCTGCTTGAACGCCCGCAGCACGTGTTCACCCGCCGGCAGGTAGGTCCGGCCCGCGGCGATCTCCGCGCGGAGGAACTCCCCCATCGCGGCGACCTGCGGCGCCACCGGTTCCAGGGCCTCGGCCCAGCCTGCCTCGACGATGTCCTGCAGCGGTCGTGCGGTCACGGCGCGCAAGCCTACCGGGCGTGGCCGACGTCACCCGAGCGGGTCGAGCCGCCTCAGCTCCTTCTTGAACCGGCGGCCGCGTTCGACGTAGGACTCCACCACCATCGCGATGTTCTCCGCGCTGAACGACTTGTTCTCCCGCGTCTTGCCCGGCACGCCCAGCGCGATCTCGCCGGTCTTGACGCGCGAGCCGTAGGACAGGACCGCGCCCGCGCCGACCATGCCGCCGTCTTCGATCACCGAGCCGTTGAGCACCACCGAGCCGGACGCGATCAGGCAGCCGGTGCCGATCCGCGCGCCCTCGACGTGCACGGCGTGGCCGATCGCCGACGACGGCCCGAGGATCGTCGGGTGCCGCTCGGTGCAGTGCAGGACGCACCCGTCCTGGACGTTCGAGCGCTCGCCGATCTCGATGTAGCCGTGGTCGCCGCGCAGCACGGTCTGCGGCCACACCGACGCGTGCGCGCCGATCCGGACGTCGCCGATCACCGTCGCGTCCGGGTGGACGTAGGCGTCGGGGTGGATCGTCGGCTCGAGCGAACCGAGTGCGTAGATCGGCATGCCGCCTCCGGGTGACCGCGGTTTCACTTCCGGTGCGATTGGATCACGACATCACCGCGAAGCCGAAAACCAGCCCGCTCGTGCTCCTCCTCGTCGTGCTGACGTGGCTGCTCAGCCTGCCCGTCGCGACCCCGGCGCTGGCGAACGGCCTGGCCGCGACCCCGCCGATGGGCTGGAACAGCTGGAACCAGGTCCGCTGCTACGACCTCACCGAAGACGTCGTCGAGAAGGCGGCCGACGCGCTCGCCGACTCCGGTCTGCGTGACGCGGGTTACCGGTACGTCGTCGTCGACGACTGCTGGCAGGCGCCCACGCGCGCCGCCGACGGGTCGCTGCAGGCCGATCCGAAGCGGTTCCCGCACGGCATCGCCGACCTCGCCGACTACGTCCACTCGCGCGGCCTGCTGTTCGGCATCTACGCGGTGCCCGGCAGCCGGACGTGCGCGATGGCCAACGACGCCTACCCCGCGTCCGGTATCGGCTCGCTCGGCCACGAACGCCAGGACGCCGAGACGTTCGGCCGCTGGGGCGTCGACTACCTCAAGTACGACTGGTGCAACGCCGACACCGTCGACGGCCTCGACCGCAGGGCCGCGTTCGAGAAGATGCGCGACGAGCTCGCCGCGCTGCCCCGCCCGATCGTCTACGCGATCTCCGAATACGGCGTCTCCAGCCCGTGGACCTGGGCGCGGCCGGTGGCGAACTCCTGGCGGACGACGAACGACCTCGTCGCGACCTGGGACTCCGTGCTTGCGACGATCGACCAGCAGGCCGCGGTCGCCGTGCACAGCGGCGGTCCGGGCGGCTGGAACGACCCGGACATGCTGCAGGTCGGCAACGGCACGCTGAGCGCGGACGAGGCCCGCGCGCACTTCAGCGTCTGGGCCGTGCTGAACGCGCCGCTGTTCGCCGGCACCGACCCGGCGAAGTTGACCGGCACCGACCTCGCGACCCTCGCCAACCCCGAGGCGATCGCCGTGGACCAGGACTTCGCGGGCGGCCAGGGCCGGCAGCTCGACACCGGCCCCGGCTACCAGGTGTGGGGGAAACCGCTTACCGGCGGCGGGTTCGCGGTGGTGCTGCTCAACACCGGCAGCACCACCACGACCGTTTCCGCGTCGATCCCGGGTTCCTGGTCCGTCCGGGACCTGTGGACCCACCAGGACACGGGCACCGCCGTGTCGGCGTCGCTGCGCCCGCACGCGGCGGCGTTGCTCAAGCTCACACCGAGGTGAGGTCCTTGCCGTAGCACCGGCTGTCCGGCTCGTTCTTGTAGACGCCGAACTTCGGGATCTCGTCGTACCCCGACGACGTGTAGAGCGCGATCGCCTCCGGCTGCTTGGTCCCGGTTTCCAGGACCGCGCGCTTGCGGCCGCACAGCGCCGCGGTGCGCTCCAGCTCGGACAGGATCATCCGCGCGAACCCGCGGCCGCGCGCCGAATCGGCGACGTACATCCGCTTGAACTCGGCGTCGCCTTCGCGGAAGTCGGGCTCGGGGCCGTCGTGGGCGCGCCACGCCCCGCAGGCGACGGCTTCTTCACCCTGGTAGCCGACGAGGAACACACCCTGCGGCGGATCGAAGTCCGCCGGGCTCATCGGGGTCATGTCCTCGTCGCCGTAACGCTCGACGTACACCAGCTGCACCGCGGCCATGAGCTTGGCCGCGTCGGGGTGGTCGTAGGGGACCGGAACGATTCTCACGCTTTCCGAGCCTAGATCAGCGCCAGTGCGTCCAGCCCGCTTCTCGCGAAAACGGTTTCCCGTCCACGGTGATCCCGGAGTCGGCCATCGTGACGACGCCGATCGTGCGCCAGCCTTCGGGGAGTTCGGTGAACGGCGGGAAGGTGGCCGCGAGGGCGTGGTCTTCGCCACCGGTGAGGACCCAGTCGAGGGGGTCGGCGCCCAGCGCGGCGCCGACTTCGGTGAGCCGGGCCGGGACGTCGAGGTCGGCGGTGCGGACGTCGATGCCGACGCCGGAGGCCGCGCCGATGTGCCCGAGGTCGGCCAGCAGGCCGTCGGAGACGTCGATCATGGCCGTTGCCCCGGCCAGGGCGGCGCGCGGACCGGCTTCGTAGGGCGGTTCCGGGCAGCGCTGGGCGTTGACGACGCCGACCGGGGAGCGGAAGCCGCGGCCCAGCACGGCCAGGCCGGCGGCGGCCCAGCCGAGGCGCCCGTTGACGGCGAGGAGGTCGCCGGGACGGGCACCCGAGCGCGTCACGGGTTCGCGGTCACCGAGGTCGCCGAGCGCGGTGACGCTGATCACGAGCTGGTCGGCGCGCACCATGTCGCCGCCGGAGACGCCGACGCCGGCGCGTTCGGCCTCGGCCCACATGCCGTCCGCGAGGCCGGTGACGACCTCGCGCGGGGTGTCGGGCGGGCAGGCGATGCCGACCAGGACGGTGGTGGGCGCGGCGCCCATGGCGGCGATGTCGGCCAGGTTGACCGCGACGGCCTTGCGCCCGACGGACTCGGGCGGCGACCAGTCGAGCCGGAAGTGGACGCCCTGGACGAGCACGTCGGTGCTGGCGACCACGCGGCCGTCGGGCGCGGCGACGACGGCGGCGTCGTCGCCCGGGCCGAGCAGGGTGCCCGGCGGCTGGCGCCGTCCTTCGGTGACGGCGCGGATGAGCGCGAACTCGCCGGTCCCGGCGACCGTTCCGTCGTTCGGTGACACCCGTCACCTCTGCTTTCTTCCCCAGGACAAAGATCGATCACCGATAGTCGGATGCCCTATGTTTTTCGGTGAGCTGGCTATACGTTCCTACCTGAGCCGACCGATCCCGACGAAAGGGCGCGCCGTGGTCCACGCATACATCCTCATCCAGACCGAGGTCGGCAAGGCGGCCGCGGTGGCCGCCGAGATCTCCAGCATCCCGGGCGTGACCAGCTCGGAGGATGTCACCGGACCGTACGACGTGATCGTCCGCGCGGCCGCCGACAACGTGGACCAGCTGGGCCAGCTCGTGGTCGCGAAGGTGCAGAACGTGGAAGGCATCACGCGGACGCTGACCTGCCCGGTCGTCCACCTCTGACCTCGGCGGTTCCGGGGGTTCGGGGGTCGTCCCCCGTGCAATGTCACTGTGGTGTCATTGGGGGGTGCCTGACTCCGACACCGGTGCCCCGCCCAGGGTGGTGCTCGTCACCGCGACCGTGCTCGCCGTGGCGTTGGCGGTCGCCGTCGCCGTCTTCGCGCTGACCCAGCGCTCGTCCTCGGATGCCGCGGGTCCGCTGCCGTTGGTCCCCGTGCCGGCGCCCGCCGCGGGCTCGCCCGCCTGCACCACACTGCTGGGGGCAGTGCCCACGGAGCTGACGTCCAACGGGACTTCTCTCAAGGTGCGCGAACTGGCCGCCCCGGCGCCGCCCGCGACGGTGGCCTGGGGCACGGACGACCCGCTGGTGCTGCGCTGCGGGCTGAACCGGCCGCCGGAGCTGACGCCGACAGCGGCGTTGCGCCTGGTGAACGGCGTCCAGTGGCTGCAGGTGCCGGGCGAGGGCGCGTCGACGTGGTACGTCGTGGACCGCGAGGTCTACGCGGCGCTGACCGTGCCGGACAGCGCCGGGACGGGTCCGTTGCAGACGATCTCGGACACCGTGGCCGCGAAGCTGCCGGCCAAGCCGCTGAAGTTCTAGCGGAGGCCGGTGCCGCGGGCGATCGCCGTGTCGATGAGCGTGGTCAGCAGCGTCGCGTAGTCCACGCCGGTGACCTCCCACATCTTCGGGTAGGCGGACTTCGTCGTGAAGCCGGGCATGGTGTTGACCTCGTTGATGGTCAGCTCGCCGTCGGCGCCGACGAAGAAGTCGACGCGGGCGAGGCCCTGGCAGTCGAGCGCGTCGAAGGCCTGGACCGCCATCGCGCGCAGCTTCTCGGTGAGGGCGTCGTCGAGCTTGGCCGGGATGTCCAGCTCGGCGTCGTCGCCGAGGTACTTGGTTTCGAAGTCGTACCAAGCGTTTTCGTCTTCGGAGAGGACGCGGATCTCGGCGGGCAGCGAGGCTTCGACGTGCCCGTCCGGGAATTCGAGGACGCCGCACTCGACCTCGCGCCCGACGACGGCGGCCTCGACGAGGACCTTGGGGTCGGTCTCGCGGGCGAACGCGATGGCGGCGTCGAGGTCGTCCCACGTCGTCACGCGGCTGATCCCGACGGACGAGCCGGCGCGTGAGGGCTTGACGAAGACGGGCAGGCCGAGCTCGGCCCGGTCCTCGTCGTCCAAAGTGGACTGGCTCCGCTTGAGCGCGGTGAAGGTCCCGACCGGAAGTCCTTCGGCGGCCAGGAGTTTCTTCGCGGTTTCCTTGTCCATGGCGGCGGCGCTGGCGAGCACGCCGGGGCCGACGTAGGGGATGCCGGCGAGCTCGAGCAGGCCCTGGATGGTGCCGTCCTCACCGAAGGCGCCGTGCAGCACCGGGAAAACGACGTCCACCTGGGAGAGGAGTTCGCTTTCCCGCCCGGCCTCGACGGCGACGAGCCCGCGGCTGGAGGGATCGCCGGCGAGGACGAGCCCCTTGCCGTCGTCGACCGACGGCAGTTCGCGGCCGCGGATGGCGAGCTGGGCGGAGTCGCCGGTGCCGAGCACCCACCGGCCTTCCCGGGTGATCCCGACGGGCACGGCTTCGAAGCGCTCGGGGTCGAGGTTCCCGAGGACGCTGCCCGCGGAGAGGCACGAGATGGTGTGCTCGCTGCTGCGCCCGCCGAACACGACCGCGACCCGGAGTTTCTCGCTCATGGTGAGCCACCGTACCCGGTGACCTCGCGGAACAGCCGAGCCCGGTGCGGCGGGCGGCGGCGGTGGAGCGGTGAACGCAACCTCGGCGCTCCCGGCGCGTCGCTACGACGGGAGGGACTGTCCGCGCAGCAGGGAAACCAGGGCCGGCAGGGCCGCGACCAGCGCTTCCCGCGAACACCCCGCATACCCGATCGCCACCCCGTGCGCCGACGGCTCGCCCGCGAAATGCCGGGCCAACCCGTCCAACCGGATCCCCCGCCGCTCGGCCGCCGCGATCACCGAAGCCTCCACGGAAGCCGACGAAAACGGCACCACCAGATGCGCCCCGGCGTCGTCGCCGCGGATCGGGATCCCCGCCGACGACAACGCTCCCGCCAGCAGCGTCCGGCGCTCCGCCATCTCGCGGCGCAGCTTCCGCAGGTGCCGTCCCAGATCCCCGTTTCGGGCGAACTCGTACAACACCCGCTGCCCCGCCGGCGAAGGCCGCGTCCCGGTCGAATCCCGGTACGCCAGCACCGCCGACGTGATCGCTTCCGGCGCCACCATCCAGCCCGCGCCCAACGTCGGCGTGAGGATCTTCGACGTCGTCCCCAGGTGCACCACGACGTCCGGGGCCAGCGAAGCCAGCATCGGCAACGGCGCCACGTCGAAGCGCAGCTCCCCGTCGTAGTCGTCCTCGATGACCAACATGGACGACGACCGCGCCAGCTCCACCAGCGACACCCGCCGCGCCGCCGAGAGCCGGCTGCCCATCGGGTACTGGTGCGCCGGCGAGCAGTACACCGCCCGCGTGCCCGCCGGGATCGCGGAAGGCCGCAACCCCTCGTCGTCCACCGGCACCCCCACCACCCGCAGGCCCGCCCGGCGGAACGCCTGCACCGCCCGCTGGTACCCCGGCTCCTCGACCGCGACGACGTCCCCGCGCTCCAGGACCGCCGCCGCCAGCTCGATCACCGCCGCCGTCGTGCCGCCCGTCGCCAGCACCGAGCCCGCCGCCAGCCCGCGGTGGCGCAGCAGGTGCTCCGACACCGCCGCGCGGTACTCCGGCAGCCCCGCGCGGTGGGCCCGGACCAGCGGATCCGGGTCGGCCGCGGCCCGCCACGCGCGGCGCCAGGCCGCGCGGTCCAGGCCGTCCGCCCACGGCGTGCCGGGACCGAGGTCGAGCAGCGCGGGCGCGTCGGCCTCGGGCGCCGGGACGGCGGGCGCCGGCACCTCCGACGCCGAAAAGGACGGCGGCATCGTCACGTACGTGCCGGAGCCGTGCCGCCCCGCGATCCAGCCCTCGGCGTGCAACTGCTCGTACGCCGCCGACGTCACCGTGCGGCTCACCCCGAGCCGGCCGGCCAGCGCGCGCGTCGACGGCAGCCGGTCGCCACCCCGGAGGTGGCCCGAAGCAGCCGCTTCGCGCAGCGCGTCGGCGAGCTGGACGGCCAGCGGGGTCACCGCCGCGCGGTCGAGGCTGACCGGGAGCGCGGTGTCGGCGTGGGTCACGGGGCCTCCTCGAGTGGACTTCCCAAGTGTACGAGAAGTGGCCGTTTTCCGATGCCACTGCGCTGGGAGACGCTGGTCGCATGCTGTCCACCACGTCCCGCACCACGCTCGGCCGCAAGAAGCACCGTGCCGTGACCGACCGCTCGGCCCTGCACGCCGTCCTCGACGAGGGCCTGATCTGCCACCTCGGCATCGTCCGCGACGGCGCGCCGATCGTCCTGCCGACCGGCTACGGCCGCGACGGCGACACGCTCTACCTGCACGGCTCCACCGGCGCGTCGAGCCTCCGCACGGCGTCGCAGGACCTCGACGTCTGCGTCACCGTCACCCTCCTCGACGGCATCGTCTACTCGCGCTCGGTGAACAACCACTCGATGAACTACCGCAGCGCGGTGATCTTCGGGAAGGCGGCACTCGTCACGGACGCGGCAGCGAAGACGCACGGCCTCCGGGTGCTCACCGACCACCTCGCGCCGGGCTCGTGGGAACACGCGCGCGAGGTCAACGCGAAGGAGTTCGCGGCGGTGTCCGTCCTCGCGCTCGACCTCGCCGAGGCGTCGGTGAAGATGCGCGCCGAGGGCCCGGACGACGAGCCCGAGGACCTCGAGGCCGACAAAGCCTGGGCCGGCGTCCTCCCGGTCCGGACGGTCTTCGGCGCCCCCGAGCCGTCCGAGGACCTCTCCCCCGGCTGGACGACGCCGCCGCACGTCACCGGGCGAGCGGCAACCTGACCGTGAACGTCGTCCGGCCCGGCTCCGACGCCACGCCGACCGTGCCGCCGTGCGCCGTCACGAGGGACTGGACCACCGACAGCCCGAGCCCGGTGCCGCCGTTGCCGCGGGTGCGCGAGTCGTCGACGCGGAAGAACCGGTCGAAGATCCGTTCCTGATCGGCGACGGCGATCCCGGGCCCGGCGTCGCCGACCTCGACGACGGCGAACGAATCCGCGACCGCCACCGAGACGTGCACCGCGGTCCCGGGCGGCGTGTGCACGGCCGCGTTGGCCAGCAGGTTGTCGAGCACCTGCCGCAGGCGCAGCGGGTCCGCGGACACGAAAGCCGGCGAAAGCGCCGTCGTCAGCGGGTGGTCCGGCCGCCCGGCGGTGAACGCGTCCGCCGCGTCGCCGGCCAGCTCCGCCAGGTCGACGCGCTCGGGCCGCAACGGCGTCTCGGCGGCCCGCGCGTCGAGCCGGGCCAGCAGCAGGAGGTCGTCGACCAGCACGCTCATCCGGGTCGTCTCCGAGCGGATCTTCGCCAGGTGCGCTTCGCGTTCGGCCGGCTCGTTCGCCGCCGCGTAGCGGAAGAGGTCGGCGTAGCCGCGGATCGACGTCAGGGGTGTGCGCAGCTCGTGGGAGGCGTCCGCGACGAACCGGCGCAGCCGTTCGTTCGCCTCGGTCTTCGCCGCCAAGGACGTGTCGATGTGGGCCAGCATCACGTTGAACGCCGTCCGCAGCTCCTCGACCTCGGCGCCGCCGCCGGTGCCCGCCGCGCGCACCGGCAGGTCGGCGTTCGCCGTGAGGTCGTGGGACGCGATGTCGTGCGCGGTGCCCGCCATGTCGGCGAGGGGGCGCAGGCCGCGGCGCAGCACCAGCCGTCCGACGACGACCAGCACGGCCAGCGCGAACGTGAACGCGCCGACCTCGACCCAGATCAACTGCCGGACGGTCCCGTCGAGGTCCTTCTGCGGGGCGGCCGAAAGCAGCACCGACCCGTTGTCGACCGGGCACGCGCGCACCCGGTACGGCCCGTCGTCGTGCAGGTAGATGTTGCGCGTGACGTCGCCGCCGGCCGCGTCGGCGGCGATCTTGGCCAGCTGCTTGGCGTCGCCGGGCAGCTGGCCGCCGGGCTGGGGCGTCGCGACGCCGTCGCGCACCTTGTACAGCGCCGAGTACCACGAGTAGACCGACTGCGGCGAGCCGTGCGTCTCGCGCAGCTGCGGCAGCTGGGTGTTCTGGCTCTTGGACAGCTGCTCGTCGAGCCGCCGGTCGAGGTAGCCGTGCATGATCCCGACCATCGTGACGCCGACCGCCGCGAACACGACCAGCGCGAGCGCGCCGAGGCCGAGCGTGATCCGGGTGCCCAGCCGCGTGCGCTGCCAGGCCCCGTACCACCGGCGGAAGAAGCGCTTCACCGGTGCGCCTGGCGCACGACGTACCCGACGCCGCGCACGGTGTGGATCAGCGGTTCGCCGTCGCCCGCGTCGACCTTGCGCCGCAGGTGCGAGATGACGAGTTCGACCACATTGGACCGGCCGCCGAAGTCGTACTCCCAGACGTGGTCGAGGATCTGCGCCTTCGTCAGCACCGACGGCGACCGGCGCAGGAGGTAGCGCAGCAGCTCGTACTCGGTCGGGGTCAGCTCGGCGAGGCGGTCGCCGCGCCGGACCTCGCGGGTGTCCTCGTCGAGCGTCAGGTCCCCGACGCGCAGCACGGCCGGGCGCGTCGCCACCTGGTGCGTGACGCCGGTGCTGCGCCGCAGCACTGCCCGCAGCCGCGCCATCAGCTCCTCGACGGAAAACGGTTTCACGAGGTAGTCGTCACCCCCGCGGGTGAGCCCGGCGACCCGGTCGGCCGTCGCGTCCTTGGCCGTGAGGAAGACCACGGGCACCGCGCTGCCGGTCTCCCGGAGGCGGTCGAGCACGGTGAAGCCGTCGAGGTCGGGCAGCATCAGGTCGAGCACGACGATGTCCGGCCCGAACTCGGCGGCCTGGCTGAGCGCGGCCTTCCCGGACCCGGCCGTGACCGCCTGCCAGCCCTCGTACCGGGCGACGGTGGCGACGAGGTCGGCGATGTGCGGCTCGTCGTCGACGACGAGCAGGCGCACGGGTTCGGAGGGCTCCACCACCCCATCTTCTCCCGGCGCACGCGCGCGCGGCGACCGCTGGCACCGGCCGACAGGAATCCGACAGCCGGTACCCAGACTCGCCACAGGGTCCGTGGCGAGGCTGGCCTTCGTGAACCGAAACCGAAGGGGATCCGTGTGACCAGCATGACGCAGACCGCCGAGGCCACGCGCCCGGCGATCCGCCCCCGGATCGCCGCGAAATCCGGCCTTTTCCTCTTCCTGGGCGCCAATGTGGCGGCCGTCACCGCGCTGTTCGCGCAGGCCGGCCTGTCGCAGAACGTGCTGATCAGCATCGGCCGGCTCGCCGGCATGTACGGCGCGCTGGCCATGGCGGTGCAGCTGCTGCTCGTCGCGCGGCTGCCGTGGCTGGACCGGCGGATCGGGATGGACCGGCTCACGACGTGGCACCGCTGGACCGGCTTCACGATCCTGTGGACCCTGCTGGCGCACCTGGTGTTCATCGCGTTCGGCTACGCGGAGGTGTCGAGCAAGGGCGTCGTCGACGAGCTGGTCGAAATGGCCGACACGCTCGAAGGCATCCTGCGGGCACTCGTGGCGTTCGCCGTGATCCTGATCGTCGGGGCGGCGTCGGCGAAGTTCGCGCGCAAGCGGCTGGCCTACGAGACCTGGCACTTCATCCACCTCTACACCTACGCCGCGGTGCTGCTGGCGTTCACCCACCAGATCGCGCTGGGCCAGTCGTTCGCCGGCTCGGAAACCGCGAAGACCTACTGGTGGACGCTCTGGCTCGGCGCCGGCACCGCCGTGCTCGCCGGGCGCGTCGTGCTCCCGCTGTGGCGGAACCTGCGCCACCAGCTGCGCGTGACCGCGGTGGTGTCCGAGGCCCCGGACGTGGTGTCGGTGTACATGACCGGCAAGCACCTCGACAAGATGCCGGCGCGGGCGGGCCAGTTCTTCCTGTGGCGGTTCCTCACGAAGGACCGCTGGTGGCAGGCCAACCCCTTCTCGCTGTCGGCCGCGCCCGACGGCCGCACGCTGCGGCTGACCGCCAAGGCGCTCGGCGACGCCAGCGCGTCGTTGCGGCACCTGCGGGTCGGGACGCGGGTGTTCGCCGAGGGCCCGTACGGCGCGTTCACCACGATCCACCAGCAGCGGCCCAACGCGCTGCTCGTGGCGGGCGGCGTCGGCATCACGCCGATCCGCGCGCTGCTGGAGGACATCGACGGCCACGTCGTCGTGCTGTACCGGGTGCGCACGCAGGCCGACGCGGTGCTGCTGCCCGAGCTGAACGGGCTGGCCAAGGCGCGCGGCGCCGTCGTGAGCGTCCTCACCGGACCGGACCAGGCGGTCGGCCCGCGCGGGACGATGCTCGGGCCGGCGAACCTGCACATGATGGTGCCGGACGTGCACGAGCGGGACGTGTTCGTCTGCGGCCCGCCGGGGATGACGTCGGCCGTGCTGCGCAGCCTGCGCGAGCTGAAGGTGCCGAAGACCCAGGTCCACGCCGAACGCTTCAGCCTCGCGGCCTAGGGGGATTTCCACCGTGAAGAAGACCATTTTCGTCGTCGCGCTCTCGATCGCGGGGTTCATCGCGGTCTGGCGGTTCGAGCCGGGGCCGGTGCACAACACCGCGTCCGTCGCGCAGGCGCCGCCGAGCACCAGCGCACCGTCCACATCGGCCGCTCCGCCGTCCTCGGCCGCTCCGCCCGCATCGTCCACTCCGGACAGTGCGAACGCGACAGTGACCACGCAGGGCACCCCGGAGTCGAGCAGCTACGGCACGGTCCAGGTCCAGGTCACGTTCACCGGGTCGCGGATGGTCGCGGTCACGCTGCTGCAGGCTCCGGACGACGGTCGCGCGCTCACCGCGTTGCCGCGCCTGCAGGAAGAAGCGATGAAGGCCCAGAGCGCCGACATCGACACGATCACCGGGGCGACCGAGACGAGTGAGTCCTACAAGACGTCGCTGCAGGCGGCGATCGACGCCCGGGGCAGCAGATGACCACGCGCGTGGAGCAGGTGATGGGCCTGCCGATTTCCTTGGACCTGCGCGATGAAGGCGACTTCGCCGAGATCGTCGACGAGGTGTTCGCGTGGTTCCGGGACGTCGACGCGAAGTTCAGCCCGTTCAAAGAGGACAGTGAAGTCAGCCGGTACGACCGCGGCGAGCTGACGGCCGACGCGCTGAGCGACGACCTCCTCGAAGTGCTGGAGCTGTGCGCGTACTACGAACAGCTTTCCGGCGGCGCGTTCCGCGCGCGGCTGCCCGGCCGCGGCCTCGACCCGTGCGCGGTGGTGAAGGGCTGGGCGGTGCAGCGCGCCGCCGACATGCTCAAGGCCGAGGGCGCGACGACGTTCTGCCTCAACGCCGGCGGCGACGTCGTCACCGCCGGCGAGCCGCACCCGGGACGCGCCTGGCGGGTCGGGGTGCGCCACCCCGAGCAGCCCCTGGCCGTGTGCGCGGTGCTGGAGTCGCGCAACGGCGCGATCGCGACGTCGGCGGCCTACGAGCGCGGCTCGCACATCCTCGACGGCCGGTCGGGCGCACCGGCGACCGGGCTGCTGAGCGTCACCGTGATGGCCCGCGACCTGGTCACCGCGGACGCGCTGGCGACGGCGGCGTTCGCGATGGGCGCCGAGGGCATCACGTGGGCGGCCGACCGGCCGGACTGCGAGATCCTCATCGTCGACGACAGCCGCCGCGTGCACCGGACGGCGGGCCTCGCGCTGGCGTCGTAATCCGTTCGCGCTCGTGCGGGAGCTCGGCCAGACTCGGGAGCAGCCGTCTGCCTCGAGGAGAGCCATGCCGTCGTCCGTCCTGCACGTGTCCGTCGACTGCGCCGACCCGTACACGCTTTGCCAGTGGTGGAGCCAGGTCACCGGGAAGCCGGTCCCCGACGAGGACCAGCCGGGCGACGACGAGTGCGGCATCGAACTGGCCGGCGGCATCGACCTGCTGTTCCTGCGCGTGCCGGAGCCGAAGACGGTCAAGAACCGGCTCCACGTGTGCCTGCAGCCTGACGGCCCGCGCGACGACGAGGTCGAGCGCATCCTCGGCCTGGGCGCGACGCTGGTCGACGACCGCCGCAACACGGATGGCACCGGCTGGGCCGTGCTCGCCGACCCGGAGGGCAACGAGTTCTGCGTCCTGCGCAGCGCGGCCGAACGAGCCGCGACGTCGTGACGGACTCGTTCGCCGTCAACAAGGCCAACTGGGACGAACGCGCGGTGCTGCACGCGGCGTCGCCGGACTACAGCTTCGCGGCCCTCGCGGCGGACCCCGCGTACCTGAGCGGCGTCGTGCGGTTCGACCGGCCGCGGCTGGGCGACATCGCGGGGCTGCGCGCGGTCCACCTGCAGTGCCACATCGGGACGGACACCGTTTCGCTGTCGAGGCTGGGCGCTTCGATGACCGGCCTCGACTTCTCGGGCCCGGCGCTGACGGCGGCGCGGCGGCTCGCGGCCACCACGGGCGCTTCGGTCGAGTTTCACGAGGCGAACGTGTACGACGCGGTCGAGGTGCTGGGCGCCGGGCGGTTCGACCTGGTCTACACGGGGATCGGCGCGTTGTGCTGGCTGCCGTCGATCGCGCGCTGGGCATCGGTGGTCGCCGGTCTGCTGCGACCCGGCGGCCGGCTGTTCGTCCGCGAGGGGCACCCGATGCTGTGGTCGCTCGACGAGACGGCGGACCCGGCGGCGCCGCGCTACCCCGTACTTCGAGCACGCCGAGCCGCTGGTGTTCGACGAACCCGAGACGTACGTCAAGGTGGAGCGGAAGCTGGAGAACAGCGTCAGCCACTCGTGGAACCACTCGCTCGGCGAGCTCATCACGGCGCTGCTGGACAACGGGCTGACGCTGACCGGGTTCGCCGAGCACGACAGCGTCCCGTGGAACGCGCTGCCCGGGCAGATGACGCACGACGAGGCCACCGGCGAGTGGCGGCTCACGGACACGCCGTCGCGGCTCGCGGCGAGCTACACGCTCCAGGCGGTCAAGGCCGGCTGAATAGGGTGGGCGCATGCCTTTGATCGCCCTCGCCACCCTCGGCGGGACCATCTCCATGGCCCCGGTGCCCGGTTCCGGCGGTGCGGTGCCGCGGCTCGGCGCGGCCGACCTGCTCGGCGGCCTCGGTGACCTGCCGATGGATGTCCTGGCCGAGACGCTGGCCGGCATCGGCAGCGCGTCGCTCGACTTCGCGACGCTGCTGCGGTGCCGCGACTGGGGACTGCGGCAGGAAGCCGACGGGTTCGTCGTCGTCCAGGGCACGGACACCCTGGAGGAGACGGCGTACTTCCTGGAGCTGACCTGGCCGTCGGACGTCCCGGTGGTCGTCACCGGGGCGATGCGCAACGCCGGGCTGCTCAGCCCGGACGGCCCGGCCAACCTGCGGGGCGCCCTGACCGTGGCGGCCGACCCACGCAGCCGCGGCCGGGGTGTCCTGGTGACGCTGAACGACGACGTCCACGCGGCACGCTGGGTGCGGAAAGCGCATTCGAGCCACCTGGAAGCGTTTTCGTCGGCGCCGGCGGGTCCGCTCGGCATGGTCGTCGAGAACGCCGTGCACTGGTTCCACCCGTCGCCGCCACGGCTCGCGCCTTTGCCCGGTGCGGACTTCGGCGGGCTGGTCCCGGTGGTCGAAGCCGGTCTGGACGACTCGGGGGCGACGCTCGCGCACGCGGCCACGCAGCCGGGCGTGCGCGGGATCGTGGTCGCGGCGACCGGCGTGGGCCATGTGTCGTCCGCCACGGCCGACGTGATTTCGCGGCTGGTTCCCGACGTGCCGGTCGTGGTGGCGTCCCGGACGGGCGCGGGGCCGACGCTGCGCTCGACGTACGGCTTCCACGGTTCGGAGTCGAGCCTGATCGAAATGGGCGCGACGATGGCCGGCTGGCTCGACGCGCGCAAGTCCCGCATCCTGCTGCACACGCTGCTCGCGTCCGGCGCGGACCGGGAGGCGATCGACCGCGAGTTCCGCGCCCGCGGCGACCTCGACTGAGTGGTTCAGTCCAGGACCGGGCCGCCCAGCGGGTCGAGGTGGTACGGGCGCATCGCGCGGCCCGCGTCGCGGTAGACGTGGACCGAGACCGCCGGGTCCGGGCCGTCGTTGCGCACCTCGTGCACGTACCCCGGGCCGAACACCCGCGACTGCCCCGCCGACAGCGCGTGCAGCTCGGTGACCGCGCGGCCGCCGGGCGCGCGGCGGGCCACCGCCTCCGTCAACCGGCCGCTGACCAGCGTGAACGCGCCACTGGCGACCGCGTGGTCGTGCAGGTCGGTGCGCTGGCCGGGCAGCCAGCTCATCAGCCAGACCTCCTGCTGCCCGTCCTTCTCGACGAGCGTCGCGAAGCGCTCTTCGGGGTCATAGCGCAGCAGGTGCTTCCAGCGGTCGCGGTCGGCGGCGACCTCCAGCGCGACGCGCACGGGGTGGCGCAGCGCGGGGTTTTCGGGACGCAGCAGGGTGTTGTCCGGAACGGCGAACATGAGGGTCCTCACGGGAGAAAAGGGTGTCGAGCTGGGCCGGGGCGGGGTTCACCGACAACAGCGACACGCGCACATGACGGCGCGAAGGCCCGTGCGGCCCCGCAGCTCAGTCATCTCGTACGCGAACATGGCAACCAGAGTTCCGTACGGCATCGCCGCGGTCAAGCCGTCCCAGCAGCCGGGAGGATCAGGACCACTCGTGCTTCTGCGACCGGCCCAGCAGCTCCGCGCCCGCCTGCCGCGGGTCGACGCCCTCGTGGCAGACGCGGTGCATCGCGTCGGTGATCGGCATGTCGACCCCGACGCTCTGCGCCAGCGCCCGGATCGACGAGCACGACATGACGCCCTCGGCGACCTGCCCGCCGGCCGCCGCCTGCGCTTGTTCGAGGGTCTCGCCGCGGCCGAGGCGTTCGCCGAAAGTCCGGTTGCGCGAAAGGGGCGACGAGCACGTCGCGACCAGGTCGCCGACGCCGGCGAGCCCGGCGAAGGTCAGCGGGTCGGCGCCCAGTTTCGCGCCGAGCCGGGCCATCTCGGCGAGGCCGCGGGTGATGAGCGTCGCCATCGTGTTGGTGCCCAGGCCCAGGCCGGCGGCCATGCCGGTGCTCAGCGCGATGACGTTCTTGCAGGCGCCGCCGAGCTCGCAGCCGACGACGTCGGTGTTGGTGTACGGGCGGAAGTAGGAGTTGGCGCACGCGCGCTGGATCGCGACGGCGCGTTCGTGGTCGGCGCAGGCGAGCACCGACGCGGACGGCTGCCCGGCGGCGATCTCCTTGGCCAGGTTCGGGCCGGTGACGACGACGACCTCGCCGGGGTCGATCCCGACGATCTCCCCGATCACCTCGCTCATCCGCTTGAGCGTGCCGAGCTCGACGCCCTTGGCGAGGCTGACGAGGATGGCGTCGGAGGGCAGCAGCGGCCGCCACTCCGAGAGGTTCGCGCGCAGGCTCTGGCTGGGCACGGCCAGCACGACGGCCTGGGCGTTTCCGAGGGCGTGCGCCGGGTCGCTGGTCGCGGTGATGTTCTCCGGCAGGCCGACACCGGGCAGGTAGGCGCTGTTGACGTGCCGCTCGCGGATGTCGGAGGCGACCTGCTCGCGGCGCGCCCACAGCGTGACGTCGCGGCCGGCGTCGCCGAGCACCTTGGCGAAGGCGGTGCCCCACGAGCCGGCCCCGAGCACGGTGACCCGCTGGACGTCGGCGCGCATCAGGCGGGGTCCCCCGGCTTCGCCGACGGCGGTTCTTCGTGGCGGATCTCGCCGAGCAGGCGGGTCACCTCGTCCATCATGACCTTGGTGACCTCGCGCAGCTTCGACGCGCTGCGGGTGTTGCCGCCGCGGTAGGCGGACAGGTCGATCGGGTCGCCGACGGAGTGGGTGATCGTCTTGCGGGGGAAGGGCGTGAACTTCTTCGTGTAGCCGTTGAAGAGCTGGTTGGTGCCCCAGCGCGCGATGGGGATGACGGGGACGTCGTTCTGCAGCGCGAGCCGGGCGGCGCCGGTGAAGGACTCCTTCGGCCAGCCGGCCGGGTCCTTGGTGATGGTGCCCTCGGGGTAGATGACGACGATCTTGCCTTCTTCGAGGGCTTGGTGCGCGGCCTTGAGGCTGTCCCCGGCGGCGGCGGACCCGCGCGAGACGGGGATCTGCCCCGACCCGGAGACGATCGGCCCGAGGATCGGCGCGCGCTGCAGGCTCTCTTTGTAGAGGAACCGCGGGACGCGCTTCTGCCGGTGCACGAAGACGGCGTCGACGACGGGGTCCAGGTGCGAGATGTGGTTCATGACGAGCAGCGCGGGCCCCTGCCTGGGGATCTTCTCGGCCCCGACGAAAACCCGCCGGGCAATGCCGGTGAGCGGGTAGAACAGTACGGCGGCCAGCCCCACCCAGAAGCCGCCCTTCTCACGCCGGGCCACGATCTCCTCCTCCACGTCAGCTCCCCCAGATCCTGCCGCGCCGGGGTCGGGGCAGTCCAGGGAGGGTGTCCTTGGGCGGTGATCGGCGGGTGATCGGCGGTGGTCGGGCCGGGTCGGGTGTGGCCGGCCGGCCGCTCGGGACGCGGCTCGCGGGCTCCTCGGACCGGTGGGTGGTGATCGGCGGTGGTCGGGGCGAGTCCAGGCGGGCCGGTGGGTCGGGTGCCCGGGGTTCGGCTCGCGAGATGCCGGGCTTTTCGGCAGGGCGGCATCGGCTTCGAGAAGACGGTCCGGCCTGCGGGAGCCGCAGGGTTACCCGTCTGCACCTCGGCCCGGCCTGGCGCCCCGGTGTTGCTCAGCGCCCTGGGCCCGGCTCGACATCACGGCCCAGCCCAGCGGTCCAAACCGGCCTGGCGCCCCAAGTCTCGCCCACCGCCCCGGCCCGGCCCAGCGCCCCAAACCAGCCCGACCCCCGGTCCAGCCCGCCCCTTGGCACCCCTCGGCCCGCCGACCGACAGCCGCGGGCCCAGCCGAAATCCCTGCGCAGCAGCCACGCCCCACCCCCGGACAGAGCCCACCCTCCCTGGCAGGGCTCCGGCAAAGTCGGCCGGGGCGATGCTCCGCCCCGGCACCACCGCCTGCGGAACGCCGGGCCGAAGAGGCGCTTCGGCGGGATGCCGAGCGTCGGCGGTCATCAACGACTCGTTCATCGCATCCGGCGAGATGAACGACCCGTTCATGACGTCACCGGCCACCGGCCGGCCGCACCGATCCGACTTCGCCGGGACCCTGACGTCGGACGCGACGAACGACCCGTTCATGCCAACCGCCAACCCCGCCTGAACGACTGCCCACCGCCTCGCCACAAAAGCCGACGCCAAAGGCGAGAGGCCCCCGAGAACGGGCACCGACGAGAACCCAGACTCCCCCGCACCCCGATCCGAAGCCAGAACACAATGACAGCTTCGGGGTGCCGGAAGGGCTTTGGCAGAACAGCTGCCCCCACTCCACCTAGCGCGACCCGAATGCACGTCCCCAAGCCCCGCCCCAAACGCCATGACCCATTCAAGTCACCTGACGCCAGGGCTCCAGCAGCCGGGCGGGGCGGGGCGATGCTCCGCCTGACCCCACCGCCCGCGGAACGCTGGGCCGAAGAGGCGCTTCGATGGTCATCAACGACTCGTTCATCGCATCCGGCGAGGTGAACGACTCGTTCATGACGTCACCGGCCGCCGGCCGGCCGCACCGATCCGACTTCGCCGGAGCCCACCCTCCCTGGGGGCCACCTGTCCCAAGCGTATCGACCCTGACCGACCGAAACCCCCATCGGCCACACCCCACCCCCAAGTTGTCCACAACCCCCGTCACCTGTGGACAACCCGCCCCACCCGCCGACACCCGCCCGCCGTTTCGGGTAAAAATGGACACGTGGACGTGGACCTGGTCGTGCCGATGAAACACCCCCGCGACGGCAAGTCGCGGCTGCGTGGTGCCGTCGAACCCGATCGGCATCCCGCGCTCGTCCTCGCGCTGGCCGCCGACACGCTCGCCGCCGTCACCTCGACCGCGCGGGTCCGGCGGGTGATCCTCGTCGCCGCCGATCCGGCCGCGCTCGCGGAGCTGGCCGAGATGGGCGTCGAGGTCGTCGCCGAACCCGCCGAACAGACCCTCAACGCCGCCTTCCGCCACGGTGCCGACCTGCTCCGTAAGGACGACCCCCACGCCGTCGTCGGCGCTCTCCAGGCCGACCTCCCCGCCCTGCGCGCCATCGACCTGACCGAAGCCATCGCCGAAGCCGGAGGAAAAAGAGCCTTCGTCGCCGACCGCCAAGGCACCGGCACCACCCTCCTGCTGTCCGCGCCCGGCGCCCCCCTCGACCCGCGCTTCGGGCCCGGCTCGGCCCGGCTCCACCAAGCCTCCGGCGCCGTCCCGCTCCGGGGAAGGCTCCCGAGCCTGCGCAGCGACGTCGACACGCCCGAAGACCTCGCCCACGTCAAAACCCTGGGTGTCGGGAAACACACCGCCGAGCTGTTCACCTGACCTTCACCGCGGCCTGCGCAATTCGGCGTGGCGTGGTGAAGAATGGGGTCCGTGAGCACAGACGACGGCGGCACGCCCGCACCGCGGAGGCGACGGAACCCGGCGAGCGGATCTTCGGAGACCGCGAAGAAGTCCACGGCCGCCAAACCCGCCGCGGCGAAGAAGGTCCCGTCGAAGTCCACCGCGCGCGACACCGCGGCTCGTGCCACCGCCGGCAAGGCCAGGACCCGCAAGACCACCACCGCGGCGGCCACCCCGGCCGCGACCCGGCGCCGCAGCTCCGCGCAGGGCAACCCGCGCGGCGCCGAGGAGTTCCGCGCCGTCCCGTCGGCGCCGCCCGCCGTCACCGCCGCGCCGACCGCCGTCGAGACGCTGCCGGACGACCGGTACTTCAACCGCGAGCTGTCGTGGCAGGACTTCAACGCCCGCGTGCTCGCGCTGGCCGAGGACGAGTCGCAGCCGCTGCTCGAACGGACGAAGTTCCTCGCCATCTTCGCGTCCAATCTGGACGAGTTCTACATGGTCCGCGTCGCCGGCCTGAAGCGCCGCGACGAGACCGGCCTGCTGGTGCGCAGCGCCGACGGCCTCACCCCGCGCGAACAGCTGGACTACATCGCCAAGCGCAACCAGGACCTCGTCGAGCAGCAGACCGGCGCGTTCGAGAAGGGCCTGCGCCCGCTGCTGGCCGAGCACGACATCCGGATCGTCGGCTGGACCGACCTCTCCGGCGCCGACCAGCTCCGGCTCTCCAGCTACTTCTCCGAGCAGATCTTCCCGGTGCTGACGCCCCTGGCCGTCGACCCGGCGCACCCGTTCCCCTACATTTCGGGCCTTTCGCTCAACCTCGCGGTCACCGTGCGCGACCCGGAAGGCGGCACCGAGCGCTTCGCCCGTGTGAAGGTGCCGAGCAACGTCGCACGCCTGATGCGCGTCGAGACCGAGCGCACCAGCCGGACGGCCACGTTCCTCCCCCTCGAAGAGCTCATCGCCGCGCACCTCGGCGAGCTGTTCACCGGCATGGACGTCACCGAGCACCACGTCTTCCGCGTCACCCGCAACGCCGACTTCGAGGTCGACGAAGACCGTGACGAAGACCTCCTGCAGGCCCTCGAGCGCGAGCTGGCGCAGCGCCGGTTCGGCCCGCCGGTGCGCCTCGAGGTCGCGCAGGACATGAGCGAGCACATGCTCGAGCTGCTGCTGCGCGAGCTGGACGTCGACCCGGCGGACGTCGTCGAGGTGCCCGGCCTGCTCGACCTGACCTGCCTGCACCAGCTGTCCGGAGTGGACCGCAAGGAGCTGAAGGACCGGCCGTTCGTCCCGGCGACGCACCCGGCGTTCGGCGAGCGCGAGACGCCGAAAAGCGTGTTCGCGACGCTGCGCGAGGGCGACGTGCTGGTGCACCACCCGTACGACTCGTTCTCCACGAGCGTGCAGCGCTTCATCGAGCAGGCCGCGGCCGACTCGAAGGTCCTCGCGATCAAGCAGACGCTGTACCGGACCTCCGGTGATTCCCCGATCGTCGACGCGCTGATCGACGCCGCCGAGGCGGGCAAGCAGGTCGTCGCGCTGGTCGAGATCAAGGCGCGGTTCGACGAGCAGGCCAACATCACCTGGGCGCGGACGCTGGAACGCGCGGGCGTGCACGTCGTGTACGGCCTGGTCGGGCTGAAGACGCACTGCAAGGTGTCGATGATCGTGCGCCAGGAGGGCTCGACCATCCGCCGCTACTGCCACATCGGCACCGGCAACTACAACCCGAAGACCGCGCGGCTCTACGAGGACATCGGCCTGTTCACCGCCGACCCGAGCATCGGCGCGGACGTCACCGACCTGTTCAACGTCCTCACCGGCTACTCCCGCCAGGACACCTACCGGACGATCCTGACCTCGCCGCACGGCATCCGCCGCGGCATCGTGCGCGCGATCGGCGAAGAGATCGAGCTGGCGCGGGCCGGGCAGGACGCCGGGATCCGGATCAAGTGCAACTCGCTGGTCGACGAGCAGGTCATCGACGCGCTCTACCACGCGTCGCAGGCCGGGGTGCCGGTCGAGATCGTGGTGCGCGGGATCTGCACGCTCAAGCCCGGCGTCGAAGGGCTGTCGGAGAACATCCACGTCCGCTCGATCCTCGGCCGGTTCCTGGAGCATTCGCGGATCTTCAACTTCCGCGCCGGCGGCACGCACTGGATCGGCAGCGCGGACATGATGCACCGCAACCTCGACCGGCGGATCGAGGCGCTGGTGCGGGTCAAGGACCCGAAGCTCACCGCGCAGCTCGACAACATCTTCGACTCGGCGCTGGACCCGGCGACGCGCTGCTGGGTGCTGACCGCGAGCGGCGAGTGGTCGCCGTTCCCGGCGGACGGTTCCCGGGTGCGCGACCACCAGCTGGAGCTGGCGAAGCTGCACGGGGCCGCCGGATGACCCACGAGGTACGGGCGGCCGGCGCGGTGCTGTGGCGCGTCGCCGGCGGGACGACGGAAGTCGCCCTGGTCCACCGCCCGCGGTACGACGACTGGTCGCTGCCGAAGGGAAAGCTCGACCCCGGCGAGACGATCGCCGAGGCGGCCGTGCGGGAAGTGCGCGAGGAGACGGGGTTCGAGGCGGTCCTGGGCCGTTACCTGGCCCGGACGGCGTACCCGGTGCCGGCCCGCGGCGGCAACGGCACGGTCCCGAAGACGGTCGACTACTTCAGCGCCAAGGCCGTGTCCGGCGAGTTCGCCGCGAACGACGAGGTCGACGAACTGCGCTGGCTCGTCCCGACGGCGGCGGAAAAACTGCTGACCCGGCCGGAAGACGTGCGGGTGCTGCGCGCTTTCTGCGAGCTCCCGGTGGGCCTGACGACGCTGGTGCTGGTGCGCCACGCGAAGGCGGGCAAGCGTGACGAATGGACCGGCGACGACGACCTGCGCCCGCTGTCGGAGGCGGGGCTGCGGCAGGCTTCGGCGCTGCGGCGGGTGCTGGGGCTGTTCGGCCCGGACCGGGTGCTTTCGGCGCCGCGGCTGCGGTGCGTGCAGACCGTGCACGGGGTCGCCGAGGACCTCGGCGCCGAGGTTCGGCACGAGCCGCTGCTGTCGGAAGAGGGATACTGGCCGGACCCGGTGCTGGGCGTCGCGCGCCTGCTGGCGCTGGCCGGCGACGGCGGGACCCCGGTGGTGTGCAGCCAGGGCGGGGTGATCCCGGACCTGGTAAGCGCGCTGGCCGACCGCGACGGCGTGGAGCTGACCGCGGCGCGCGGTGGCGTGGTGCCGAGCAAGAAGGGCTCGTTCTGGGTCCTGTCGTTCCGTGCGCCGACGGCCGAGGAGGGCCCGGTCCTCCTGGCGGCCGACTACTACCCGAGCGCGCTGCCGACGCCGTCGCCCAGCCACCGCTGAGGCGGCGCTGTCCCGCGACAGCGTCGTGACAGTCGATCTTGGTGTACTGGTACCGGGTCCCGCTGGGCTGCGCCGGGCTAGGGGTACGGCGCATCCCGGGCGGGGGGCCCGGCCGCCGGCACCGTCGCCAGCAGAGCCTGGATCTCCGGGATGCGGGGGTCGCCGAGGCGCTGGCAGACGCTCAGCGCCTCGGCCCAGTGCCGCCGCGCCTCCTCGCCGCGGCCCGTGCGGAGCTTCAGCCGGCCGAGGGTGATCCGGACGTCGATGGTGCCGTATTCGGCGTTCAGCTCCTTCAGCTCGGCGAGCGCTTTCAGGCCCGCCTTCTCCGCTTCGTCGTACCGCCCGGCACCTTCGAGCGCCTCGGCGACGTTGCCCAGCGCCAGCGCCGCGTGGTAACGGTCACCCAGTCCCTCGAAGGCGTCACGGGCCGCCTCGGCCGCGTCGGCGGCGTTGTCGTAGTTGCGCAGGCCGATGCGGCTGGCGCTGACGTTGAGCAGCGCGTGCGGCACGAACGTCCGCTGGCCGTGGTCGCGGGCGAGCCGGACCGCCTGCAGCGCGTGGCGCTCGGCCTCGGCGTACTCGGCCCGGACGTAGTACGCGCCGGCCAGGTTGGACAGGATCGCCACGGCCAGCGCGGTCCCGTCGCCGGTCTCCGACGCCGCGCGCGCCTCCTCCAGGGCTTCGAGTGCCTTGTCGGGCTGCAGGGTGCGCAGGTAGGCCGAGCCGAGGTTGTTGGCGCTGTACTGCAGGCCCGTGTTGTCGCCGGCGACGCGGGTGGCGGTGACGGCCGTGCGAGCCGTCGTGATCCAGTCGTCGCGGTCGTGGCGTTCGGCGAAGAACCCGCGCAGCAGCCAGGCGAGCTTCCACGCGTGGGCGGTGAAGCCGGTTTCGGCCGCGATGCCGACGAGCGCGGTGAGGGCCGCGCGTTCGGTCGTGTACCAGGCGATCGTCTGTTCGTGCTGGGTGAACGGGACGGCGGGCAGCGGCGGGGCGTCGAGCGCGATGTCGTCGGTGAGCAGGTCGGGGCGGACGAGCTTGGTCGCTTCGGCGACGCTCGCGAGGTACCAGTCGAGGAGCCGGCGCAGCGCCGCCGCGCGTTCGGCCGCGCTCGACTCGGTTTCGACGAGCTCGGCGGCGTAGACGCGCAGGAGGTCGTGGAACTGGTAGCGGTCGGTGCCGGGCTGGTTGAGCAGGTGCGCGGCGGCGAGCTGGTCGGCCAGCTCGCGGGCTTCCCGCAGGTCCGCACCGGCGAGCGCGGCGGCCGAGGACAGGCTGAAGCCGTGGCCGGGGTGCAGGCCGAGCAGCCGGAAGAACCGCGCGGCGGCCGGGCGCAACGCCTTGTACGACCACGAGAACGCGGCCCGCAGGTCGGTGCCGGCGTCCTGCGGGTCGCGCAGGGTGTCCAGGCGCAGCCGCTGGTCGCGCAGCTCTTCGACGATCCCCGCGAGCGAGACGCCGGAGAACCGCGACGCGCGTTCCCCGGCCAGCGCGAGCGCCAGCGGGAGCCGGCCGCACAGCTGGACGAGCTCGGCGACGGCGTCCGGTTCGGCGGCGAGGCGTTGCGGCCCGACGCTGCCGGCGAGCAGCGCGGCGGCGTCGACGTCGTCGAAGGAGCGCAAGGCGATCCGGCGGGCGCCGTCGCGGGCGACGAGGCCGCGCAGCTGGTTGCGGCTGGTCACGACGACGAGGTTGTCCGGCCCCGGCAGCAGCGGCCGGACCTGGTCGGCGTCGCGGGCGTTGTCGAGCAGCATGAGCGTGCGGCTGCCGGCGAGGCGGCTGCGCAGGAGCGCGGAACGTTCCTCCACTGTGGAAGGCAGGGTTTCCGCCGGGACGCCGAGGGCGCGCAGGAAGCCGGCCAGCGCGGCGCCGGGCGTGACGGGGGTGCCCGCGGAGTGCCCGCGCAGGTCGAGGAAGAGCTGGCCGCCGGCGAAGCGGTCGCGGACGCGGTGCGACCAGTGCACGGCCAGCGACGTCTTCCCGACCCCGGCGGTCCCTTCGATGACGACGATGCCGGACGCGCCGCCGGGCGGCAGGCGGTCGAGTTCGGCGAGTTCGGGACCGCGCCCGGTGAAGCCGGCGACGTCGAAGGGCAGCTGGCGCGGCACAGTGTGCACAGCCGGCTCGGTGTCGGCGGCCAGTAGTTCGGCGTGGAGGCGGCGCAGGTCCTCACCGGGTTCGACGCCCAGTTCGTCGGCCAGGAGGGCGCGCAGCCCGGCGTAGCGGGACAGCGCTTCGGCGCGGCGGCCGGACCGCGCGAGGACGCGCACCAGCCGTTCCCACAACGATTCCCGCAGCGGGTGCTGGGCGACGAGGTCGGTGAGTTCGGCGATGAGCCGGGCGTCGGGGACGAGCCCGGTGTCGAGGTCGATGCGCTGTTCGACGGCGAAGAGGTACCGCTCGGTCAGCAGCGGCCCCCATTCGGCGGCGAGCACGGGAGAGCCGACGCCTTCGAGCGGAGCACCACCCCAGGCGGCGAGCGCGGCGGTGAGCAGGGCCCGGCGACGGGTGGGTTCGGTGGAGGCGGCGGCCTGGTCGAGGGTGCGCAGGAAGCGCAGCGCGTCCACCCGGGACGGGTCGACGACCAGCCGGTACCCGTCCGGTTCGGTGACGACGGTGTCTTCGCCGCACAGCCGGCGCAGCCGCATGACGTAGGTCTGGAGGCTGCCGCGGATGTGCGCGGGCGGGGCCTCGCCCCACACACCGCGAGCGAGGGCGTCGATCGTCACCAGGCGGCCCGCGGACAGGGCGAGGGTCGCGAGCAGGGCACGCTGCCGGGAGCTGGTCAGCACGACCGGTGAGCCGCCGACGAGCGCCTGGAACGGGCCGAGCAGCCGGATGTCGATGGTGGTCGCCCCCAGGTTCGCCGCGCCGCGGGACACCGCCGGACGCGGACCCCGAGGAAGGCAGCGTGGCATCACTCGGCCGGGCGCTCAAGCAACTTTGCGAAATTGGGCGGAACCGGTTGCGGGGCGGGCGGGTGCTCCGAGCGGGTGGTGCACGGGTCCCGTTCGGACGGCCGATCTTGGCAGCGGGTAACGCGGGTTCCGGTGCGGGGCAAGGTGGGTTGCGGGCGGATCGCTTCTCCACCACCGGCCGACAGCCACCAGAATCGCTTCACCCATCAGGCAGGCCGAAGACCCGAGCCACCCCCGCGCGGCCCTTCGGCCGATCGCTTTTCCCCATCGGGTCCTCGAACACGGCAGGGCCCCGCGCACGAGATGCGCGGGGCCCTGGCCGTGAATGCCCTACGCCCAGCGGGGGTCACCCCCCAGGGGACCCCTGCTTTCACGTTACCGCAGGGGTACGACAGTTTCGGGTGGTCAGCTCTTCTTCGCCGCCGTGGTGCGCCGGGCCGGAGCCTTGGTGGCCGTGGTCTTCCGGGCCGTCGTGGACTTCGCCGCGGTCGTCCTGGCCGCGGTCGTCTTCGCCGCCGCAGGCTTCGCGGCCGTCGTCTTCGCGGCCGTCGTCTTGGCCGTCGTTGTCTTCGCGGCCGTCGTCTTCGCCGCGGCTGCCTTCGGAGCCGCCTTCGCGCGGGACGTGGTCGCCTTCGCCGCCGTCGCCCGCGTTGTCGTCGCCGGCTTGGCCGCCGTCGCCCGCGTGCGCGTCGCCGTCGCCCGCGCCGTGGCCGGCTTGGCCGCGGCCGCGCGGGTGGTCGTCGCGCGGGAAGAGGTGGTGGCGCGGGAAGACGCGGCCGCGCGCTTCACCGGCGTGGCCTTCGGCAGCTTCTTCGCGCCGGAAATGACCTCCTTGAAGGTGGTCCCGGCGCGGAACGCGGGCACGTTGGTCTTCTTGACCTTCACGGCCTCGCCGGTACGCGGGTTGCGCGCGGTACGAGCGGCACGAGCGCGCTTCTCGAACACCCCGAAGCCGGTGATGTTGACCTTTTCGCCCTTGTTGACCGTCCGGATGATGATGTCGACCAGACCGTCGACCGCCTCGGAAGCGGCCTTCTTGTCGCCCAGGCGCTCCGTCAGCGCCTCGATCAGCTGGGCCTTGTTGGCCATTCCAGTCCTCCAAGAAGGAAGTACTCGTCCACGGCCGCGTCGGGCCGACTAGCGACACGGTATTACCAAGGCAGCACAAATTCCAAACGGCACGCGGAATCTTTCCCTTGCCCCGGGGCGGGTTCCGCCTCGCGGGAGATCCCCGCGAGAGCCGTTTGGCGTGGTGTCGCAGCCGACCGCACCGGAGGCGGAATCCCTTGCACCGCAAGAGATTCCGCCTCCGAAAGCGCTACGGAACGGCGATCGGCGTCGTCGTCGGCTTCCAGGACGGGCGGGCCGTCTCGAACGCATCGATCTCACCGGCATGGCGCAACGTGAGAGCGATGTCGTCGAGACCTTCGAGCAGCCGCCAGCGGACGTAGTCGTCGATCTGGAAGGGCGCGGTGAAGTCCTTGGCCCGCACGGTCTTGGTCTCGAGGTCGACCGTGACCTCGGTGCCGGGCTCGTTCTCCAGCAGCTTCCAGAGCAGCTCGACGTCGTGCTGCTCGCACTGCGCGGCCACCAGGCCGCCCTTGCCGGAGTTGCCCCGGAAGATGTCGGCGAACCGGGCGGAGATGACGACCCGGAAGCCGTAGTCCAGCAGCGCCCAGACGGCGTGCTCGCGGGACGATCCGGTGCCGAAGTCCGGCCCCGCGACGAGCACGCTGCCCCGCGAGAACGGCTCGGTGTTGAGGATGAAGTCCTGGTCACCGCGCCAGGCGGCGAACAGCCCGTCCTCGAACCCGGTCCGGGTCACCCGCTTGAGGTAGACCGCCGGGATGATCTGGTCGGTGTCCACGTTGGACCGGCGCAGCGGGACGCCGATGCCGGTGTGCTGGGTGAACGGTTCCATGGTGGGTACTCCTCTCGGGAGGTCAGACGGTGGCGGTGACGAGGTCTTCCGGCGACGACAGCGTGCCCCGCACGGCCGTGGCGGCGGCCACGAGCGGCGAGACCAGGTGCGTCCGGCCGCCCTTGCCCTGCCGGCCCTCGAAGTTGCGGTTCGACGTCGACGCGCTGCGCTCGCCCGGCTTCAGCTGGTCCGGGTTCATGCCGAGGCACATCGAGCAGCCCGCCTGCCGCCATTCGGCGCCGGCCGCGGTGAAGACCTCGTCGAGGCCCTCCTCCTCGGCCGCCTTGCGGACCCGCATGGAGCCGGGAACCACCAGCATCCGGACCGAGTCCGCCACTTTCCGACCGCGCAGCACCTCGGCCGCCGCCCGCAGGTCCTCGATCCGGCCGTTCGTGCAGGAGCCGAGGAAGACGGTGTCCACGGCGATCTCGCGCAGCGGCGTCCCGGGCGTCAAGTCCATGTAGGACAGGGCTTTTTCAGCGGCGATGCGGTCGTTCTCGTCCGGGATCTGCTCCGGGTCGGGCACGTCGGCGCCCAGCGGGAGACCCTGGCCGGGGTTGGTGCCCCAGGTCACGAACGGCGTGAGCTCGTTCGCGTCGAGGTGCACTTCGGCGTCGAACTCGGCACCGTCGTCGGTGCGCAGCTGCCGCCAGTTCTCCACCGCCGCGTCCCAGTCGGCGCCCCGCGGCGCGTGCGGACGGCCCTTCAGGTAGGCGAACGTCGTCTCGTCCGGCGCGATCATCCCGGCGCGGGCGCCGGCCTCGATCGACATGTTGCAGACGGTCATCCGGGCTTCCATCGACAGCGCTTCGATGGCCTTGCCGCGGTACTCCAGGATGTAGCCCTGCCCGCCGCCGGTGCCGATCTTCGCGATCACCGCGAGGATGACGTCCTTCGCCGTGACGCCGGGCCGCAGCTCGCCGTCGACCGTGATCGCCATCGTCTTGAACGGCCGCAGCGGCAGCGTCTGCGTGGCGAGCACGTGCTCGACCTCGGACGTCCCGATGCCGAAGGCGATGCCGCCGAACGCGCCGTGCGTGGAGGTGTGGCTGTCGCCGCAGACCACGGTCATGCCGGGCTGCGTCAGGCCGAGCTGCGGGCCGATGACGTGCACGATGCCCTGCTCGGCGTCACCCATCGGGTGCAGCCGGACGCCGAACTCCTTGCAGTTGCGGCGAAGGGTGTCGACCTGGGTGCGCGAGACCGGGTCGGCGATGGGGAGCTCGATGTCGACGGTCGGGACGTTGTGGTCCTCGGTCGCGATGGTCAGGTCGGGGCGGCGCACCGGCCGCCCGGCCAGGCGGAGGCCGTCGAAGGCCTGCGGGCTGGTCACTTCGTGCAGCAGGTGGAGGTCGATGTAGAGGAGGTCCGGCTCGGCGCCTTCGCCTCGGCGCACGAGGTGGCTTTCCCACACCTTCTCCGCGAGCGTGCGGGCCTTGCCGGTCGGGCTGGTCATCTCCGGCTCCTTCCACGGTTCGACGTCGGAACTCGGGCGCGCACCTGCGGAACGGATGCGAGCCGCGAAGGAAGGGCGCAGCTCGAGTTCAGGGTTTTCCCAGATGCTGGACTTCCCAAAGTGCGGGACGCTAGTATCGGGTCGTGGGACAGCATAGCGGTATCGGAGTACTGGACAAAGCAGTGGCCGTCCTGCAGGCGGTCGCGGACGACCCCTGCGGCCTCGCGGAACTGTGCACGCGGACGGGCCTGCCCCGGGCCACCGCGCACCGGCTCGCGGTCGGGCTCGAGGTGCACCGGCTGCTGCGCCGCGGTCCGGACGGCCGCTGGCGTCCCGGTACCGCACTGGCCGAATTGGCGGGCGGTTCGACGGACCCGCTGCTCGACGCGGCCGGTGTGGTGCTGCCGAAGCTGCGGGACGTCACGGGCGAAAGCGTTCAGCTCTACCGCCGCGACGGCGTCCAGCGCGTGTGCGTCGCGACCGCGGAACCCCCGTCCGGCCTGCGCGACACCGTCCCGGTCGGATCCCGGCTGCCGATGACGGCCGGCTCGGGCGCGAAGGTCCTCGCCGCGTGGGCGGATCCGCACACGCAGCGCACGATCCTGGCCGACGCGGTTTTCGGCGAGCGGACTCTCCTGGAAGTGCGGCGCCGCGGGTGGGCGCAGTCCGTCGCCGAGCGCGAGCCCGGTGTGGCGAGCATCTCGGCGCCGGTCCGCGACTCCGCGGGCACGGTCGTGGCCGCGGTGTCGGTGTCCGGCCCGATCGAGCGCATCGGCCGCAAGCCGGGCGCGCGCTGGGCCGCGGACCTGCTCGCCGCCGCGGACGCGTTGCAGGAACGGCTCTGAATTCCGGTCAGGAGTCAGGCTTGGCCGGTTTCGAAGCGCGCCACCTTGCCGTCGCGAACGGTGAACGCCCACCGCGTCCGCATGGCGCCCCACGTCGAGTTCGAGTAGTTCGCGACGAACCGCCTCCCTTCGTCCTGGGCGGTTTCGACCTCCAGGTGGCCCTGGCTGGAGAAGATCTCCTTTTCGGTCCACTCCGCGAGGTCCCGGTCGGTGCCGTCGTCGGACATCGTCGCGTCGGGCGTCAGCGCGGCCCGGAACGCTGTGCGGTCGCCCGCGTTCAGCGCGTCTACGAACGCGCGCACGGCCGGGTCTTCGATCTGGTTCGTCATGGCGTCATCGTGCACCGTTCGGGGGAACCTCGCGAAAACCGCGTATTCGGTGACGGCGCTCACGTCTCCTCCAGGACAGCACCACGGAGGGGGAACGACCATGTTGAACAGAAGGGCACTGGCGATGCTGCGGGCGGTCGGCGCCGGGCGGGCCGAGCTGACCTGCAGCTGCGAACCGGACCTGCGGGTCGACGGGCTGCCGTGCTGCGACCAGGCGACGGCCCACGAGCTGGCGCGGGCGGGGCTGATCCGGCCGGCCCGCGCGGCGGCGCTCGGGCAGTGGACGCGCGCGGAGCTGACCGACGACGGCCGGCTCGCGCTGGGCGGAACGCTCGCCGCGGCGTGACGCAACCGGCGGAGCCCCTCGCGCGTGTAGTCGCAAACGGTGAGGGGACGCCATGAGGATCGTGCCGGGTTTGCTGGGGGCCTGCCTGCTGCTGACCGCGTGTTCGGAGCCCGGTCCATCGGCACCACCGCCGACGGTGACGGTGACCGCGCCGGTGTCGCCGCCGTCGGTGGAACCGGCGACGCTCGCGTGGCTGGACGGTTTCTGCTCGGTGATCCACGACTACCGGAAGCGCAACAACGCGGAGGTGGCCCCGGGAACGGCGGAGCCGGGCTCGGTCGAGGAGGTGCAGAAGACGCTGAGCCAGGAGCTGGGCGGCATCGCGGACCGGACGGGCGAGGTGGTCGACCGCCTGAAGGCGCTCCCGCCGGCGCCGGAACCCCTGGCGGAGACGGTCCGGCAGGCGTTCGTGAAGAAGTACACGACATCCCACAACCGCGCGCGCGACGCGAAGACGGCTTTGGACGGCGCGAAGCCGGGCGACGTGGCTTCGCAGGACCCGGCGATGAAGGCGCTGGAGCAGGCGCAGCTGGACTTGGACGGCACGTACGACCCGGTGGCCCCGCTGGCCGAGTCCCAGGAGCTGCTGACCGCCGCGGCCAGCGCACCGGGCTGCAAGGCCTGAAGCGGACGCCCCGCCGTCACCAGACCCCGCCCGTCTGGGGCAGGGTCCGGGCGGAGACGCGGGCAGGCCGCCGTTGACCGGCTCGCCGGAATCCTGAATGACTCATTCGGGACTTGGGAGTTCGGGGCTCCGGCAAAGTCGTAATGGCCTCGGCAACGGGCCCCGCGAAAGTCTTGAATGAGTCATTCAGGACCTCTGAAGACCTGAATGACTCATTCAAGACACCGCCGGAGCCGCTGCGAAACGGGCCGGCGCGACTTTGCCGGACCCCGCCCTCCCTGGGGGGCTGCCCCGCTTCCAGCGTATCGGGCCCCTCCGACGAAAAGCCGTGTGAAGCCACCGCCCGGGCGTACTGATCCACATCACGCCCGGGCTGTGGACAACTCCTCCCGACGTCAGCGGCGCACGAGCGGCGCCCGCAGCGGCAACGACCGCGACGAGTCGCCCACCTGGACCGTGAACCCGCCCTTCACCGGCGCCCACGCGTGGCTGCTCGCGTCCCACGCCGAAAAGTCGCGCTCGTCCAGGTGGATCGTCACCCTGCGGGACTGCCCCGGGGCCAGCTCCACCCGCGAAAACCCCTTCAGCTGCCGCGGCGGTTCGCCCGCGGCCGCCGGGAACCCGAGGTACAGCTGGGCCACCTCCGCACCCGCGCGGTGGCCCGTGTTCCGGACCGTGAACGTCGCCGTCGCGCCGTCGCCCGTCGAGCGCACCGACAAGCCCGAGAACGCGAACGTCGTGTACGACAAGCCGTACCCGAACGGGAACAGCGGCGCGCGGCCCTGCGCGTCGAACCAGCGGTAGCCGACCTGCAGCCCCTCCGAGTACTCCGCGACCCCGTTCACGCCCGGGAACTGCGCCGCCGTGTTGGCCGGGGTGTCCGCGTCCGCCGCGGGGAACGTGATCGGCAGCTTCGCCGACGGGTTGACGTCGCCGAACAGCACGCTCGCCACCGCGGCGCCGTCCTGCTGACCGGGGTACCACGCCTGCAGGATCGCCGGCACCGACGACGCCCACGGCATCAGCACCGGGCCGCCGCTCTTCACCACGACGACCGTGCGCGGGTTCGCCGCCGCGACCGCCGCCACCAGGGCGTCCTGCGTGCCGTCCAAGGCCAGGCTCGGCCGGTCCTTGCCCTCGGTTTCGTTGTCGCCGACCATCACGACGGCGACGTCGGAAGTCCCCGCCAGCGAAGCCGCGCGGGCCGGGTCGCTGCCGTCGTCCAGCGTCACCGCGGCTCCCGGGACCCGGGCCCGCAGCCCGGGCAACGGGTCCACTGTGGACGTCGGGATGACGGCGGAGCTGCCGCCCCCGCCGGTCTTGGCCTTGGTGGCGAACGGGCCGATCAGCGCGATCGACTTCACCGCGCGGTCGTCGAGCGGGAGCTGGGCGTGCTCGTTGCGCAGCAGCACCATGCCGCGTTCGGCGAACTGCTTCGCGGCGGCGTCGTGCTCCGCGACCGGCAACGGCGTGAGCACCGGCGGGCGGTCGAACTGCCCGAACGCGAACATCGTCCGGAACCGCGGCAGGAGCAGCTGGTCGACGCGCTGTTCGCTGACCTGCCCGGCGAGCACGGCCTGCTTCATCTTCTCGCCGTACCACGTGCCGTCGATCATCTCGAGGTTCATGCCCGCGTTCGCCGAGCCGACGGTGCTGTGCGCGGCACCCCAGTCCGACTGGACGAACCCCTTGAAGCCCCAGTCGTCGCGCAGCTTGTCCTGCAGCAGCGCCGGGTTCTCGCACGTGAAGACGCCGTTGATCTTGGGGTAGGCGCACATCACCGAGCCCGCGTGGCCTTCGGTGACGGCCTGCTCGAAGTGGGGCAGGTACAGCTCGTTGAGGGTGCGCTCGTCGATGTGCTCGTCGATGCTCTGGCGCTGGGTCTCCTGGTTGTTCGCCGCGTAGTGCTTGACCTCGGCGATGGTGCCGTTCTCCTGGATGCCGCGGATGTCGGCGGCGCCCATGGCCCCGACGAGGACCGGGTCTTCGCCCATGCCTTCGAAGGTCCGGCCGTTGCGCGGGACGCGGGCGATGTTGATGTCCGGTCCTTCGGACACGTTGTGCGCGAGCGCGCGGGTTTCGTCGCCGACCAGGCGGCCGTATCGGCGCGCGAGGCCGGTGTCGAACGTCGACGCGAGCGCCATCGTGGCCGGCAGCGCGGTGGCCGGTTTCTGCGGCTTGTCGTCGGCCGGCCCCATGCCGGCGGGGCCGTTGGCGATCCGGAAGCCGGGCACGCCGAGGCGCGGGATCGGCGGGACGAACCGCTGGTGCTGCGCGTCGGGCTGCAGGTGCAGCTGGGAGATCTTCTCGTCGAGGGTCATCGCGGCGACGAGCTCCGCGGCGCGCCGATCGGGCGGCTGGCGGGCATCGCGCCAGGGTTGCGCGTCCGCGAGCGCCGTGGCCGGCGCCGCGAGCGACAACCCCAGTACCGCGGCAAGAACAAGCCGGCCGGTGCGCATCGCGGTCTCCCTCGCGGTCGAACGGGATCAACGGCGGACAAGTTAACGCATACGTGACCAGGAAACATAGACTCGATAGTCGTTCACGTACTTGAACATCGGTGCGGCTCAACCGTTTCCCCGGCTCAAGCGTGGAGTGGCCATGCGAAAGAGGGGATCGAGCATGGTGAAGAAAGCACTGATCGGCCTAATGACGGCGGGGGCGCTCCTTTCGGCGGCACCGGCGCACGCGGACCAGGCGGTGGTGTGGTCGCTGACCCAGTTCACCGAGCCGGCCGGGCAGGTCCAGGCGGTCGTGTTCTCGGAGTGGGAAGTGGGCTGCACGCCGAGCGGACCGGTGACGTCGAGGGGCTTCACGGCGCCGCTGCAGTGGACGAAGGACGGCGAGTGGGGCCGGTTCGCCGGTTACGCGACGGCGGTCGAGCGGCCTGGGAAGTACTTGGCGGTGTTCCCGTGCGCGGACGGGCGGACGGCCACGGGTTCTTTCACGGTGACGCAGCCGACGGGCTGACCGTCCACACAGGACTCCCCGGAGCGGGTGCTCCCCAGGCAGCGGCTCCGGGGGCCCGCCCACCCCAGAGGGCGGGTCCGGCCCGGCGGGATCGCTCCCGCCGGGCCGGTCTCACCGGGTCGCGGCCCGCCGCAACGCCCGGTAGACGAACTGCTGGTCCCCCAGCCGATGCCGCAGATCCCGCTCCAGCCCGGCGATCGGATACAGGTTCTGCGGCGCCCGGGAGTCCTTGTACTCCACCGACGCGAACCGCCCCAGCACCGACTGCGTCAGGTTCGCCAGCTCCGCCACCTCGGCACGCCCCAGATGCGGCGCCGCCTCGACCCGGACCACTCCCGACCACGGGGGCCCACCCACCGACGGCAGCCGCAGGTACCACGAGTGCCGGACCCACGTCGTGCCCATCAGGAACACCGGGGTCCGCTGGTGCGGCGCCAGCCCGCCGACCATCGCGTTCAGCTCACCCGGCAGGTACGTCGTCTGGTGGCTCTTGATGAACCCGACCGCCCGCGGCAGGTGCGTGCGGCCGCTCAACGGCCCGTCCACCACCAGCAGGTCGGTGCCCACGTGGTCCGCGATCGCCGTCCGGGCCGCGACCGCCGTGTCCAGCTCCGCCTCCGCCAGCTGCTCCTGCAACGCCGACGACAGCACCACCGCCAGTGGCTTGTCCTCCTTGGCCGTGGCGCGGAACGCGCGGTAGACCCCCGCCGTCGTCGCGATGTCGGCCGCCTCCGGGGCCACCGTGAACACCCCGCGCCGGACGTCCGTGCCGATCACGTGCGCCCGCCCGTCGCAGCAGCACACCACGCCCGCCGCGTAGGACGCGCACAGCCCGATCGACGCCGAGTTCGTCCCCTCCGGGTCGTCGATCCAGACGCGGGCGTCGATGCGGCGGACGCCGTCGACGAACAACACCGCGTCGGGCGGCGAAACCGGCGACGGGTCGATTGGGGCCCACTCCGCCATCGGCACCTCGACCTCGAGCTCGACCTCGGCACCCGAGCGCGCCAGCTCCTCGGCCTCCATCGAGCTGCCGTAGCCCGGGTCCCACGAGTCGACGCTGAAGTGCGTCCCGGCCACCGCCGTCATGCACCCTCCCTGCTGATGTGCGAGCCGGAGCCGTCGCGGGTGACCAGGAACCGCACCGGCACGCGCTCGGCGAGCGCCGGCACGTGCGTGATCACCCCGACCATCCGCGAGCCGGACGCGGACAGGTTCTCCAATGTGGACGCCACGACGTCGAGGGTGGCCTCGTCCAGGGTGCCGAAGCCCTCGTCGAGGAAGATCGACTCGAGCTTGGTCGCCCCCTCGGCGGCCATCGCGCCCAGCTGCGAAGACAACGCCAGGGCCAGCGAGAGCGACGCCTGGAACGTCTCGCCGCCCGACAGCGTCTTCACCGGCCGGCGGGCGTCGGCCTCGTTGTGGTCCACCACCAGGAAGTCGCCCTTGTCGTGGGTCAGCTCGAACTGCCCGCCGGACAGCTCCAGCAGCGACGCCGACGCCTCGGCGACGAGCGTGTCCAGCGCCCCGGCGATCAGCCAGCGCGGGAACTTGTCCGAGCGCAGCAGATCCGCGAGCAGCCGCGCGACCTGCGCCTCGGACTCCGCGGCCGCGATGTCGCCGTGCAGGCCCGCCACGTGCGCGACGCGCCGCTTCAGCTCCGTGTGGTCGGCTTCGGCACGCGTCCGTGCGGTGGCCAGCGCGACCGGCACGCGGTCGCGCACCGGCCCCTCCGGCAGGGCGACGCCGAGCGCGGTGACGTCGTCGGCGACAGCGCGTTCGGCCGCGCGCAACGCTTCGGCCGCTTCGCCCTCGGCCGTCGTCGCGACGGCCAGGCGCTCGCGGTGCTGGTTCGCCTGCCCGGCCGCCCAATCCGTGAGCGCGGTCCAGGCGCCGAGGAGACTCTCGCCGTCGATCGGCGGGGCACCCAAGCTCACCAGCGGATCGCGCGCCCGGGACAGCCGCTGCCGTTCGGCGTCGACCCGCTCGGCGATGCGCGCCTGGGCCTCGGTGGCTTGTTTCGCGACACCGCGGGCCGCGCGCAGGTCGGTGTCCGCCTTCTTCGCGGCCTGTTCGAGTTCGGCGACCTTCGCGAGCTGTTCGGTGACGACCTCGGCGGCGGGCGCGTCCGCCAGGGTCTCGCTCAGTTCGCCGTGCCGGCGCCGGGTGGTCGTGAGCACGGTGCTCGCCGACTGCTCGGCCAGCGCCGCCTCTTCCGCCCGCTTCCGCCGTTGCTCGGCGGTCCGCTCGGCCGAAGCGAGGTCGTCCGCCGCGACGACGGCTTCCTTGCCCGCGGCTTCGGCGGCCGCTTCCCGCGCGGCCAGCGCCGTCCGCCGGTCGTCCAGGGTGGCCGCCGCCCACGCGGTCAGCCGCTGCCAGCCCGCCGGGACGTCACCGTCGTCGACCGCGGGCGCACCCAGCTCCACCAGGGGATCGCGCGCCACCCGCAGCGCTTCCCGGGCCGCCGCGAACGACTTCTCGACGCCGTCGGCTTCTTCCTTCGCCGCCGCGCGGTCGGCGCGCGCCGCCGCCAGTTCCTTGTCCGCAGCGTGCGCGGCCTCGGCGACCCGGGTGCGGCCGTCGATCGTCGCCGACAGCCACTCGCCCCGCTCACGTACAGCCGTAACGAGGTCGGCGTAGTCCTGCTCGGAAAAATCCGCCTCGACCGGCCTACGCAGCACTGGCGATTCGGGCGGCCCGTCGACCTCCGCGAGCACCGCACGCAGTTCTTCGGCCTGCGCGGCCGCCGACGCGGCCGAGTCGGCGTCGCGGTCCACGGCCCGCTCCAGCTTGCGCAGCGCGGACTCGGCGGCGGCGCGGTCACGTTCGGCGCGCTCGAGGCGTTCCCCCGCTTCGGCCAGGTGGGCGTGGCCGCCGGCGTCGGGCAGCGTCGCGACTTCCTGCTCGCAGACCGGGCACGGGTGCCCGACGGCGAGCCCGGCCCGCAGCGTCAGCGCCTGCCCGGCGCGTTCGGCTTCGGTCACGGCCGTCTTCGCCGCGGCGACTTCGGCGTCGGCGCGGGCGAAGGTGGCTCGCGCCGCTTCGAGTTCCGTGCGGCGCGCGGCCTGCTCGGGCGCGGCTTTCCGTTGCGCGTCGCACACCGTGTAGAGCGTCCGGGCGTCGGAGCGGGCCGCCGCGAGCGGAGCGACGTCCGGCTGCGCGGCCAGCGCAGCGCGCGCTTCGGCGTCGGCGGTCTCGGCGGTACGCAGGCGCGCGTCGGCGTCCGACGTGCGCTTCGCCACCCGCGCCGCTTCCTTCGCCAGGTCACCGAGGTCCGCCGGCGGCCGCAACCCGGCCAGCCGGTCGCGGTCCTGACGGGCGCGTGCCGCTTCGCCGGCCGCGTCCTCGGCCGCCCGCGCGGTCGTGTCCCGGGTCTTGCGGGCCGTCTCGACCGCGGCCACGGCTTCGGTCACCGCCGCCGCGGCGGCCGTCTTCGCCTCCGACGCCGCCTTCGCGGCCTCTTCCAGGCCCGGGAGCGCCTTCTCGGCCTCTGCGAGTTCCGTGCGGGCCGCGCGGATCCGTTCCAGCTCGCCGCGAGCGGGAGCGGCCGCGAGCGCGGCACGGGCCGCCTCGTCCGCCGTTTCGGCCGTCTCCAGCCCGGTCCGTGCCGTCGTCACCGCGTCCGCCGCGGCGCGGCGCCGGGCTTCCAGGTCTTCGACGCCGTCGGGACGTTCGACCGCGTCGAGGACGCTCAGTTCCTTCGTCAGCGTCACGACGCTTTGCCGGGCTTCGTCGTGCGCGCGGGTCGTGTCGCCGAGCCCAGGCAGGGCCGCGGTCACGCGCGCGTCCAGGTCCGCGAGGGCCGTCATCCGCGCGGCCAGCTCTTCGACGGCTTCTTCCGTCGCGTCGGCGTAGCTGCCGAGCTGGCGGGTGAGGACCTCGGCGCTCAGCTTCTGCTCTTTCGCGGTCGTGTCGGCGCGGCGGCCGATCCGCTCGTAGACCTCCAGGCCCAGCAGCTTGATGAGGATCTTCTGCCGGTCGGCGGCCTTGGCGTGCAGGAACTCGGCGAAATCGCCCTGGGGCAGCGCGACGCAGGTGCAGAAGTGCTTGAACGTCAACCCGAGCAGCCGCTCGACGGCCGGGGTGACCTCGGAGTCCGCGGCGACCGGGTCGGCGTCGTCCTCCGGACCGCCGAGCGCCGTCGGGTCGATGAGCCGTTCCAGGCGCACGTTCTTGACGCTGACCGTGGGTTTCTTCCCGCCGCTGCGCCGGACTTCGCGCACGACGTGGTAGCGCGCGCCGCCGGCGTCGAACACCAGCCGCACGGTCGCGCGGTTCGCCGTCGGAGCGAGCGCGGGCGCGACGAGCCCTTCGTGGTCCCAGCGCGCGACAGAGCCGTACAGGGCGAAGGTGAGCGCGTCGATCACCGTGCTCTTGCCGGCGCCGGTCGGCCCGACGAGCGCGAAGTAGTCCGTGTCCGCGAAGCTGACTTCGGTCTTGTCGCGGAACGACGCGAAGCCGGTCATCTCCAGCAGCACAGGCCGCATGTCACACCCCGCTCGTCTCTTCGTCGTGCAGCCGCGCGAAGAGCGACTGGACGCGCTTGTCCTCGACTGTCCGCTCTTCGCAGTAGTTCGCGAACAGCTCCCCCGGCGAACGGTCCGCGATCGCGCGGTCGCCGTTCGCCGTCGTCACCGCGGCGGCGAACTCCGGGTCGATGCGGATTTCCAGGGCCTGGGGCAGGGCTTCCTGGATCTCCTCGCGCAACCCGGCCCGGGTCGCCTCGCGGACGTAGACGCGCAGGTAGTCCTCGCCGAACTCCTCCTTGCGGCCGACGAGCTCCGCCACCGTGCCGTGGACGGTCCGCAGCCGGCGCCCCTGGGTCATCGGGATTTCGGTGATCTTCGCTGGTGTCGTCGGCGTGACCTCGACGGCCAGGACGACGCTCTTGTTGTCCTGCTCGCCGAAGTCGACGGCGAACGGCGAACCGCTGTAGTGCACCGGGCACGCGGCGGGCAGCGACTGGCGCCGGTGCAGGTGGCCCAGCGCCACGTAGTGCGGATCGGCGCCGAACGCCGTGGCCGGCACGTGGTACTCGAAGATGGACTGCGCCGCGCGCTCGCCGCCGCCCATCGTCCCGCCGGTCACCGTCAGGTGCGCCATGACGAGGTTCACCGCGCCGGGCGTGAACCCGGTCTTGAGGTGCTCCAGGATGTCGCGCACGCGCTGGTCGTACTCGCCGACGTTGTCCGCCGGGGTCCCGGTGAGCAGCTCGGCGGCGCGGACCGCGTAGCGCTGGGACAGGAAGGGCAGCACGGCGATGTTGACGCGTTCGCCCGTCGACCGCGCGTCGAACGAGTGGACGCCGCCGTCGTGGACCGGACGCGGGTCGCCGGTGAGCTGGATGCCCGCCGCCTTCAGCAGCGGGCGGTACGCCTCGAACGTCGCGGCGTGGTCGTGGTTCCCGGCGATGGCGACGACCTCGGCACCGGTTTCGCGCAGCGCCATCAGGGCCCGCACCACGAGCTCCTGCGCGGCCGCCGACGGCGCCGACGTCTCGTAGAGGTCGCCCGCGACGAGGATGGCGTCGAACTGCTCGTCCCGCGCGATCCGGACGATTTCGCCGAGCACCGCACGCTGCTCGTCCAGGCGGTTGCGGCCCTTGAGCGTCTTGCCGACGTGCCAGTCGGAGGTGTGCAGGAACTTCACGCTTCGTCCTTCCGTTCTTCCGTGCGGGCCGGCGGGCTCAGAACGGCGGCGGGTCGTCGCCGAAGGGGTCGCTGCCGCGCGTCGGCAGGCCGGCGAAGGGATCGGACTTCTTCGACGCCGCTGTCGTCGCGGGGATCCGCCCGGCCTCGGAAAGCCGCGTGGCCCAGGCCGGGAACGGGAAGCCGACGGCGATCGGCACCGGGATCTCCGGCTGGCTCACGAACATCGTGCCGGGCGTGGCGAGCGTCGCGCGGACCCGCTGGCTGGCCGGGAGAAAGCCGTATTCCGGACGCGAAGCCTCCGCGGCGTCGAGGCGGCCGACGATGCGCACCGAGCTGTTGCTGACGATCCGGCGTTCGACCTCGGAGGCGGTCTGCTGCGCGCCGATCAGGATGACGCCGAGGGACCGGCCGCGCTCGGCGATGTCCAGCAGCACCTCCTTGATGGGGCTGCTGCCTTCACGCGGGGCGTACTTGTTGAGCTCGTCCAGCATGGTGAACAGCAGCCCGCCCGGACCGGCGGCTTCCTTGCGCGCGGTCTCCGCGGCGAGCGTGACACCGACGACGAACCGCTGCGCGCGCTCGACGAGGTTGTGGATGTCCACGACCGTCACCTGCTGGTTTTCCGTGGACAGCTTGCGCGCGGCGTGGTCGGTGAGGTCGCCCCGGATGAGGCCGTTGAGCGCGCGCTGGCTGGAGCGCAGGCGGCGGATGAAGGCGTTGACCGTGCCGGCGCCGGTGACGGCACCCGCCCAGCTCGCGCGGGTTTCCTCGTCGGTGACGCGCTCGCAGATGACGTCGATGAGCTCGGCATAGGTGCGGCACAGGACGCCGTCGACGTTCGCGGCGCCGTCCTTGCCCGCGGGCGTGCTGTCGAGCCGCAAGCGGTTCGCGACCTGGTGGATGACCATCGTGTACTGGTTGCGCTCGTCTTCGGCGTCGGCGAAGACGTAGGGCAGCAGGTCGCCGGCGCAGAACTCCGCGATGGTCCACCAGAAGGCGCCGACCCCGGAGGTCCGCCCGGTGACGTAAGGCTTCCCGGTGGTGTCCGACGGCGTGGGCGGCGCGTAGAAGCCGACGGAGGCGAAGGGCTCCGCGGGCAGGCCGAGCTTGGCGTACTCGGCCTTGAGCTTCTCGTCGAGCGCGCGGTTCGGGGTGTCGAGGAACAGCAGGTCCTCGCCCTTGACGGAGAAGACGAGGGCCTTGGCGTTGTGGGCGTTCGGCAGGGCGCCGCCGCGGAAGATCGAGTGCAGCAGGAACAACGCGAACGACGTCTTGGTGGCGACGCCGGAGACCCCGGAGATGCTGACGTGCGCCCCGCGGGTGCCGTCGAGGAAGTCCATGTTGAGGTAGACGGGTTCGCCGTCCCGCCCCAGGCCGACGGCCACCTGGCGGGTCATGTTGTCGAAGTACAGCGCCTGCGCGCGATCCTCCCCCACCGCCCTGGACACTTGGCTGCCCGGCTTCGGCGGCACGTAGCACTCGGGCTCGACGCGGGTGGTCGCGATCTCGGCGATCTCCTGCACCTGCGCGGGCAGGACACCGTCGGAGATCAGGAAGACATCGCTGCCGAAGCTGGCACCTTCGTGCCGCGCGCTCACCTGCGTGACGACGCCGTAGGAGGTGACTTCGCCGAGGCCGGGCAGTTGCCTGCGGGTGACGACGACGTCGTCGAGCTGCAGATAGGCATCCGGATCGATGGCCACGTGGAACTGCAGCGGCGTCGAGTCCTCGGTCCCGGCCACCCGGCCGACCACGGTGGTGAGCGTCTCCTGGTCCACGGTTCTCCCTGTCGCACCCGGGTCTTCCTCCCGCGGCAGACTAGCCCGCCGGACCGACAGTCCCGCGCCCAACACGGCGTAGCGCCTGCTGCGTACCGGAGCGGTCACACTGGGCCGAACGAGTGAGTTCACCCTACGGGGAAGATCTTCAGTCACCGCACGGCTTTTTCCGTCACTTACCGACTCGATGGCGGTACCGGTCCCGAACCGCACGAACCGCAGCGGGAGATCGCGGTGCTGCCTGCCGTGGAAGGACTGTTCGCCCGTCGACCGCGGATGGCCCCGCACGCCGGAGAGGTCGTCCACGACGAGTTCGGCGTTACGGCCGTCGATCGACGCGGCCGCCCCACGCGATCGGTCTCCCGGGCTCCGCAGCGAGATCCCCGGCGGCGCCAGGGCAAGCCTGATCCGGCGCCCGGGAACCCCCGCCGCTACGCGGGATCGGGCTCCGCGTGGCCCCGGACACACGCTCGGAGGCCTCGCACCGGCGTGTCGCGCAAAAATCCGCGCGGAACCCCCTGGGTCCTATATGGACGACCACAGTGGACGGCCCCCGTACCATGTTTTGCCTGCTCAGAGCCATGGTCGACGTCCGCTTTCCATTCCGGGTGCCGTCTCACGAACCTCCCTCGGGAGGCGGAACCAGCGCCCTCGCAAGGAAATATTTCGACCTCCGGTTGGATTTTGTGCGGTATTGGTAATACCGTGTGCAGTGTCGGCCGAGATGGGCCGTGACTAGTAGTTCCACTATGGAGGACTGGAATGACGAACAAGGCCCAGCTGATCGAGGCGCTGTCGGAGCGTCTGGGCGACAAGAAGGTGGCTTCGCAGGCCGTTGACGGTCTGGTGGACATCATCATCCGGACGGTCAACAAGGGCGAAAAGGTCAACATCACCGGCTTCGGGGTGTTCGAGAAGCGCGCCCGCGCGGCCCGCACCGCCCGGAACCCGCGTACCGGTGAGGCCGTGCGCGTCAAGAAGACCAACGTGCCCGCCTTCCGCGCCGGCACCACCTTCAAGGACGTCATCTCCGGCAGCAAGAAGCTGCCCAAGGCGACCCCGGTCAAGCGCGCCACCGCGGCGGCGACGACGACCCGGGCGACCGCCACCAAGGCCGCCGCCGCTCCGGCGAAGGCCACCACGACCCGCACCACGCGCGCCGCTGCCGCCAAGCCGGCCACCACGCGCTCGACGACCACGCGGGCCCGCGCCACCGCGGCGAAGCCGGCCGCCAAGGCCACCGCCACCAAGGCGGCCCCGAAGACCGCGGCGAAGACCACCGCGGCCAAGGCCACCACGGCGAAGGCGACCACCACGCGGGCGAAGGCCGCCGCCAAGCCGGCCGCGACCAAGACCGCCGCCGCGAAGAAGACCACGGCTGCCAAGGCCCCGGCCAAGCGCACGTCGGCCGCCAAGAAGAAGTAACACCGTCTTCACCCGGAAGGGCCCCGCACCGGCTGGTGCGGGGCCCTTCGGCGTTTCGGGGGAACGGCGTTCCCCGGACCCGGCCACGCGCAGCACAAGCGAACCGAACTCCCGCGACAGGCGGCCGTAACGACCCCCCACGCGCTTCCACCCCACAGGCGGACCACAGCGCCGGCTGGGCTGCACCAAGCACCACAACGCCGCCACAGCGCTCGAGACCCGCCCCGCGATTCCCCGTCCCGGATTCCGCAATGCCCCCGAAAGAATCGATCTCCACCCCCCGCGGTTGCCGTCCCGCCAAGCGGGTAACCACCCACCACGGAATTGCCCCCGGCAAGGAGTTGTGATGGCGGCGAACGAGAACCACGAAGAGCCCGAAGCGGACCTCGCCCGCTCGCGGCGGCACATCGAAGAGGCCAAAGAGGCCGCCGAGAAAGCCGACCTCTCGGATCCCGTCGAGGAGGAGGCCGACGAGGCGCTCGAGACGGATCCGCCCTACCACCACGGCGAGCAGGGCTCGACGCCGTCCGGAACCTGACGGCCGGGCGCCGCGCCGGGTTTCCACTGTGGAACCGGCGCCGTGCGTCCACTCAGGACCGCCGAATCACGGGAAGCACGGGGAAATTGCCGTACCGATCCCCGGGTGGATACACTCCACCTGAGAACGTCGATCATTGTGCAACTTGTCACACGTCACGTTCCCCGGACGCACATCCAGCTTGAGGAGCATTCCCGTGGCCCAGAAAGTCCTCGTCGAGATCCTGGACGACATCGATGGCAGCGCCGCTGCCCAGACCGTTCAGTTCGGCCTCGACGGCGTCACCTACGAAATCGACCTTTCGGACGACAACGCCGCCGCCCTGCGCGACGAGCTCGCCCGCTACATCGGGGCCGGCCGGCGCATCGGCGGCCGCAAGGTGCGCGTCGCCACCGGGCAGTCGACCACGACCAGCACGACCGACCGCGAGCGCAACCAGCAGATCCGCGCCTGGGCGAACGCGAACGGCTACGAGGTCTCCGAGCGCGGCCGCCTGTCCTCCGAGGTGATCTCGGCCTACGAGCAGGCCCAGGTCGCCGAGACCGAGGCCCCGGCCGCGCCGCGCAAGCGCGCCCCGCGCAAGAAGGTCGCCGCCGCCAAGAAGTGACGGCGGTGGCGGGCAGATCACTGGGGAGAGATCGAGGCCGCGGCCCGTCGGCGGCGAGGACGAAGCGTCTTCGCCGCCGACGCAGGCCCGCTCAGTTCACCATCACGCGAACCCGACCAGCCACTTCTGCGCGTCGGTGTTGTTGCACTGGAACAGCTGCACGGCCAGCCGCCGCGTGCTCGCGTTGCCCGGCACGTCGATGCAGAAACCGGTGTCCCGGAACCCCACCCTGGCCATCAGCGTCACGACGTCCGGCAGCGATCTGCTGCTCTTGAACTGGTCGTTGCTGATCGGCGCGCACTGGTTCTGCAGGAGCCGCGCCTGGTTGAAGGCGCCGTCGAAGGCGTCGAAGCACAGGTGACTCGCCTCGTTGGCGAACTGCCACCGGTTGGTTCCCCCGAAGCCCTGCGCGCTCCAGCGCTGCGCGGCGGACCCGTCGCAGTCCACCTGCACGATCGACGCGAACAGCTCGACCGACTTGTCCAGCGGTTCCAGGCACAAGCCGTTGACGTTCTTGATGGGATGCGGATCGGCGGCGTGCGCGACCCCCGCGCCCAGCACGGTCATCCCCACGGCCATCAGGCCCGCTGAAACCGCCGCGAACACCTTGGTGCGGATCTTCATGGTTGCTCCCTCTTCCGGTCGGCACCAGATCGAGGCAGTGGCCCCGCCCACCGGCCTCAGGACGCATCCTCCGTCGGCCCGTCGACAGGTCTTCGACAATCCGTCGACAGCTTCAGTCGTCGAACCGGATCACTTCGGCCGCGACCCGCGGCCTCGTGAACTTCGGCTGGCGGGTGATCGTCCGCAGGAGGCTCTCCGCGCCCTCGACGGTCGGCGCGGACACCACGTAGTGGTCGGCCGACTGGGGCAGCAGGAAGTCCGGCAGGTCGTCCGGTGTGTGCGGCGGGAGCACGACCGGGAGGAGCTTCTTCGTCCACGTTTCGCGATCGGTGTGCTGCTTGTCGGCCAGCACGACGAGCTCGGACTGCATGCCCCGGTTCGCCTTGTTGGCGACTTCGCCGTTGCCGACGGCCTTGCAGAGCGGAGAGGCGACGACCAGCACGAAGTCGGCGGCCCGGATGTTGTGGATCGCCCAGTGACCCCAGTTGCGGCGCTGCTCCAGGTCCCAGCGGTCGAGGTGCGTGTCGATCCCGCACTCGCACAGGAAGTCGGCGAGCTTCCGCACCGCTTCCACGTGCCGGGCGTCGTCGTGGGTGTAGGAGATGAACACGCGGGGCGCCGCCGTCCCGGTCACCCGGACCGCGGGCGCGCTCTCCGGTTCCACCGCGCGAGTGCCCCGGTCCAGCCGGAGGGTGAACCGGGAGTGGTCCGCCGTCGGCACCATTCCGAGAGCGTCGTCCGGCGTGAGGTCGTGGCGCATCGCCACCTCCACCTCGACCTCCGGGCTTCCCGGCGGCACGGCGAGAACCAGCCACGACACGCGCGAACCCGGGTGGACGCCGGCCGCGGAGTACCGCCAGCGGACGTCCGGCCCGCCGAGGCCGAACACGTCCACCACCGGCTCGTACGCCGGGAGGTGGAGGTCACCTTGGCCGGCGACGAAAGCGAGGCCACCGTCAAGCCGGTGGGAAGCCGCCGGCTGCGGTGCCAGGACCGTGCGCGGGATCGCGTCGACGACGATCGCGTCACCGTTCCCGGGCGCGGAAAAGGTGTAGCCCACTTCGAACCACCGCGGGCCGGGAACTCCGGGTTCCCGACGCAGTTCCGCGTTGATCTTCAGGAGATGGACGTCGTGGTCGCCGAAGCCGGCCGGGGACCGCACGGCGTCGACGTGCCAGCCGCGCAGCCGCAGCGTGCCCAGGTCGACCTTGGCCGGCTCCGCATCGATCGTCCGGGCACCGGCGTCCACCAAGCCGAACGACAGCTCGCACAGTTCTTCCTCCACGGCGCCTCCCCGGCCGGTCGCGAGCGGCCAGAGTAGCCCGCCGGTCGTGGCATCCTGGCCGCGTGCCCCCGGACGACGAGCGGAACCCCGGACGTGACGCCGCGTTGCGCGACCTCGTCGGCCTGGTGACCCGCTTCGGGGAGACCGCCGATCCGGAGGTGCTCACGTCGGCCGACGCCGACCGCTGCCTCTCGGCCTTGGCCGCCGCGGCCGATGTGGAGGTGGACCTGCAGGTCCGCCACGCGCTCGGCACCCTGCACTGGTTACGCCACAGCGTCACGGGCGAAGACGACGACCTACGGCTTTCCGTAGCACTGCTCGGCTCTTTCGCGGACTCGGCCCCCGCCCTGGTGCCCGTCGCCATGTGGCCGCTGCTGGCCGGGGGGACGACGACCGCCGGGACGGCGGCGAACCGGCTCGTGCGGCGGTTCCTGGAGTCCGGTGACCGCGCGGTGCTCCTGCCCGCGCTGGACTTGTTCCGCACCGCGGCCGGCGATCAGCGGAGCGCGTCGCTGTCCAACCTGTGCGCGGCCCTCCAGCTGGCCGCCGAACACCTGCCGGACCCCGGTTTGCTTCCCGAAGCCGTCTCCGCCGGACGGGCCGCGGTCGCGGCCGGCGAAGGCAGCCGGACCGCGCACATCCACCTCAGCCAGGCGCTCGTGGCGCTCGGTCTCCACCGCGGGGACGCGAACACGACGGCAGAAGGCGTCGCCGTCGCCCGGGCAGCGCTGGCCGGCTCGGCGGATCGAGCGGGTGCGAACCAGGTTCTCGCCGCCGCGCTCCAAGCGGAGCACTCGCTCAGCGGAGGACTCGAAAAACTTCGCGAGGCAGCCGACCTGACCGGGGAAGCCGCGAAGCTCGTTCCGCTCGGCACACCCGAGGCGATCCGGGTGCACGCCAACCACACCGCCGCGCTCAACGCCCTGTTCGACGGCGACGGGTCCACCGCCACCCTCGCCGAAGCGGTGTCCGCGGGCCGAGCCGTCGCCGAGGACCTCGGCCCCGGCCGGCCCGAAGCACGCGTAGTCCTGGGCAACCTCGCCATGAGCTTGCTCAGCCTGCACGAACGCACGCACGAAACCGCCCTCCTCGACGAGGCCGAAAAGCACACGGAAAACGCCATCGCGGCCGCGGCGCACCAGCCGGCCGACGCCGCCGCGCTGCGCGCCAACCTCAGCCTGATCCACCGGACCCGGTTCTCCCGCACCCGGTCACCGGATGCCCTCGACCTCGCGATCACGACCGGCCGGGCCGCGCTCGGCGGTATGGACGAACGCGATCCACGCCGCACGGCCGCCGCGGCGAACCTCTCGCACGCGCTGCACGCCCGCTTCCGGCAGTCCGGTGACCTCGCCTCGCTTCGCGAAGCCGCGGACCGCGCGCGTGAAGTGGTCGCGCGGACGCCGAAACCGGCACCGAGCCGCCCCGGACGGCTCGCCGACCTCTGCGCGGTGCTGCGCAGCCTGTTCGAACGGACCCGCGCACCCGAAGTCGCCGTCGAGGCGGCGCGGGCCGCCCGAGAAGCCGTGCTCGACGTGTCGGAGCAGGCTCCCGAGTTCCCCACGGTGCTGAACACCACCGCGCTGCTGCTCCGCACGGTTTCCGCCGCGGCCGGAGACGACGAAATGCTGGCCGAAGCCGACCGGTTGAGCCGCGCGGCCGTGCAGGCCACTCCCCCGGGCTCGCCGGACCTGCCGGCCAGGCTGTCGAACAAGATGATCATCAGCCGGTCGCGGTGGCAACGCACCGGTGATCCCCGGCACCTCCGCGACGCCGTCGAGCAAGGTCGTGCCGCGATCGGCTTGATCGACGACGGGCACCCGGACCTGCCGTCCGTCCGGGCGAACCTCGGCCTCGCCCTCAGCACGCTGCACGACGTCGACGGCACCACCAGCCTCCGGGCGGAAGCGCTGCGCTGCTACACCGACGCGGCCCGGTCGCCGCGCGCGGTCCCGCTCCTGCGGATCTGGGCCGCGCGGTCCGCGGCGGCTCTGGCCGTGGCCGAGGAGGACCTCGAGACCGCCACCGCCCACCTCGAAGACGCCGTCGCACTCCTCCCGCGCTTGGCCGGGCGCGCGCTCGGCCGCGACGACCGGGAGCACCTCCTCGGCCGGATCAACGGGTTCGCCGCTCAGCTCGGCCGGACGTTCTGCCTCACCGGTGCGCCGGATCGCGCGGTGGAGCTGCTGGAGCAGGTCCGTGGCTTGCTCCAGGCGGAGACGATGCAGGAGCGCGGTGCGGACTTCGCCGACCTGCGCCGGCTGGCCCCGGACGTCGCCGACCGCGTCGACGAGGTCCTCGGCGAGTTCGCGGCCGACGAACCGGCCGACGACGACCCGCTCGCCACACCCGATGCCGCCCAACGGCGGGAACGGCTCGACCGGCGCTGGCGTGACCTGGTCGTCGAGGCGCGGGGCAGGCCCGGGCTGAAGAACTTCCTGCGGCCACCGGAACTGAGCGAGCTGCGCTCGGCCGCGCGCGGCGGGCCGGTGGTGTACGTGTACGCGCACAACGACGGCTGCGGGGCGCTGGTGGTCCGCGCCGACGCTCCCGTCCGGATCGTCGAGCTCGACGAGAACCTGCGCAGCGACGAGGTCTTCGCCCGGGCCAACGAACTTCGCGCGGCGATCGCGGCGAGCACCGACAAGGCGTACGTGACGAGGGTGTCGGCCGAACGGCAGGTGTCCGGGATCCTCGAGTGGCTGTGGGACGCCTTCGCCGGTCCGATCCTGGCCGAGCTCGGCGAGCCGGAACGCGTGTGGTGGTGCCCGATCGGCGTCATGGGTTACTTCCCGATCCACGCCGCGGGTCACCACCGCGAAGGAGCCGGCCGGACCGTCCTCGACCGGGTCGTGTCGTCGTACACGCCGACGTTGCGGGCGTTGGGCTACGCCGCGGAACGCGCCGAGGGGGACGGCACCGCCGTGCTCGTCTCCGTGCCTTCACCACCGGATGCCGCGCGGCTGCGTGGCGTCGCGGCCGAAGTCGCCGCGTTGAGCGCGCTGCTCCCGGAGGCCCGGCTGCTCACCGGTGAAGCCGCCGTCGCGGACGCCGTCGTGACGGCGATGCGGCGGGCGGCCATCAGCCACCTGGCGTGCCACGGCGTCTCCGACTGGGCCGCGCCGGGCTTCTCGCGCCTGCTCCTCGCCGACCACGACACCAGCCCGCTCACCTTGCGCGGGCTCGCGGGCTTGGACTTCGCCGGAGCCGCGCTGTGCTACCTGTCGGCGTGCTCCACATCGGACGCCGCACCGCAACTGGCCGACCAGGCCCTGCACATCACGTCCGCGGTCCAGCTGATCGGCTACCGGCACGTGATCGGCACTCTCTGGCCCGTCAACGACAGGTCCGCCCGCATGATCGCGACGGGGTTCTACAGCCGGCTGCGGGGCGAAAAAGGCGTGCCGGACACCGCGGTCTCGGCCACCGCGCTCAGGGCGGCGGTCGCCGAGACCCGGGATGTCATGCCCGGCGTGCCGAGTCACTGGGCCGGCCACGTCCACGTCGGTTGCTGACGACGTTGATCCGGCCGTTCTGGTTGGTGGCCGACGGCTGACCCGATCTCTCCGGTCACGCGAAAGGCCCCGCGCCAACCGGCGCGGGGCCCTTCGAGGTGAAGCGAAGTTACTTCTTCTTGGCAGCCGAGGTGCGCTTGGCCGCGGCCTTGGCTGCGGCCGGCTTCTTCGCCGCGGTGGCGGTCTTGGCGGCAGCGGCCGGCTTGGCGGCGGCCTTCGCCCGCGTGGTGGTCGCCTTCGCCGTGGTGGCCTTGGCCGCGGTGGTCTTCGCCGCCGCGGTCTTCGGAGCCGCCTTGGTGGCGGTGGCCTTCGCGGCCGGCTTCGCCGCGGTGGCGCGGGTCCGCGTGGTCGTCGCCCGCGTGGTGGCCGGCTTCGCGGCGGCCGCACGCGTGGTGCGGGTCGTCGTCGCCTTGGCCGGAGCCGCGGCGGCCGCGGTCTTCGTGGCCGTCGCCCGGGCCGCGGTCGCGGTGGCACGCTTGACCGGCGTGGCCTTCGGGAGCTTCTTGCTGCCGGAGATGACGTCCTTGAACGTCGTGCCGGCGCGGAAGGCGGGAACGTTGGTCTTCTTGACCTTCACGGCCTCACCGGTACGCGGGTTGCGCGCAGTGCGAGCGGCGCGAGCGCGCTTCTCGAACACACCGAAACCGGTGATGTTGACCTTCTCGCCCTTGTTGACCGTACGGATGATGATGTCCACCAAGCCGTCAACGGCCTGCGCAGCCACCTTCTTGTCGTCGCCCAGACGCTCCGACAGCGCCTCGATCAGCTGGGCCTTGTTCGTCATTCCAGTCCTCCATAGTGGAACTAGCCGTCAGGCCCATCGGCCGACGTCGCACAGAGTAATCCCCCTGCGCCCGAAATTCCAAACAAGGGTGACCACAAACTCTGCTGTGTCGCCAAGAAAGTCTCGATCGACCACCTCCACATCCGCCGCGGCGACAGCGACGGATTCACCGCCAACGCCTCTGACCTGCTGATTCGCAACAGCGACGGCAGTCGAGTCCATATAGGACGCGCATCGAGTCGATCAATTGTTCGACCTGGTTCGCGAGAAACCCAGACGGCGCAACGAGTACCTACGTTCGGCCGGACAGCAGCGAACCGGCCAAGGCGCTGGTCTCCTCATCCGGTTCCACTCCGAGCGACGCGGCCAGTAGCGGATTTCATTCGCCGGTTCGGCTTGCAGACCTCGCGTCGCGGCTCGACGCGCGGCCGGGCGTGCTCTCTCCGAATCCCACGAGCGTCACCGTCGTCTGCTCGGCCCAGGGTGCGACGGCCAAGTCCCAGGCCAGGGCAAGCAAGACCGCTTCAGCCGCCGTCCTGTCGCCCCCGAGGGTCGCAGTGCGCGATCGAGAACATCGACCGTCGCGGGGTCCTCGGCTGTCCGGAGTTCCCGCTCGAAGCCGCCCGGCTTCGGGACGTCGACCCGGTGGCCGGGCCGGCGTGCTCGCCCGCGCCGGACCGCCAAGGCCGTCAAGATGCCTTGGCGGGAAGCCTGAGGATGTCGCCGGGATGGAACTCGGGCGTCCAGGCCGCGTTCGTCTCCAGGCACAGCAGCACCATGCGACGGCGGCAGACGACAACAGGCTACGAAGACGATGCAACGCAGGGCGTCCGGCATCTGCGCCCGAGCTCGGCGAGCAACGCCCGGTCCAGAACCACGGCCGTGGCCCTGTCGACTTCCGCATCTGTGGTTGGCAGTGCGGCGCAGGCCCGGTCATCGCGGTGACCGGGCCCGCGTACTGGTTCAGCTGACCGTGAGGTTCGCGATCGAGGGCGTGGTCGGCTGCAGGGATCCGGTGGCGGGCTCGACGGTCACCGCGACACCGTCGATGCCCGTGGGCAGGGCCACTTCGAGGGTGCCCTCGGCGCCGATCAGCCCTGCCGACCGCGGTGCGCCCGGCCCGGTCAGCCACACCTCGTAGGCGTGACCGGCGTCCAGTCGCGGCAGCTCCCGCGCGGCGACGAGGACCTTGCCCAGCTGCCGGGAGGCCGTGGCCGAGACCGAGCCGCCGCCATTCGCGGTCGCGCGCACGGTGGTCGCGTCGGGCGCGGAGGCCACCGCGCCACCCTCGGCCACCGGCACCGGACGGCCGGACACCGACTGGTCCAGTCCGATGCTGATGCCGCCGACGAGCACCGCCGCCGCGGCGGCGACCGACGCCACCCCGATCAGCGCACGCCGGTGCCACGGGGTGCGGCGTGCCGGTACCGCTGGCTCAGCGGGGACACGGGGTGGCTGCTGGCGCGTCTGGGAGACCTCGATGAGCACTCGCCGGCGGAAGGTCTCGTCCGGGCCGACGGCGACGGCGGTGGCCAGGAGGGCGGCGGTCTCGCGGAAGCCGGCGACTTCTTCGGCGCAGACGGGGCATTCGCCCAGGTGGCGGGTGAACGCGGCGCGTTCGAGGTCGTCGACCGCGTCAAGGGCGTACGCGCCGGCGAGGATGTGGGCGTCGGCGGTGGTCATCGGTGCACTCCCAGGGCGTCACGCAGGCGGACGAGTCCGTCGCGCATGCGGGTCTTGACGGTGCCGACCGCGACACCGAGCTTTTCGGAAACCTCCCGGGTGGTGTAGCCCTGGAAGTAGGCGAGCAGGATCGATTCCCGCTGGAGGTCGGTCAGGACTGCCAGCGCGGCGCGGACCTGCGCGCGGTCGAGCTGATCGAGCGTCGCCTCGGTGACGTCGTCGTAGGGGCGACGCAGATCGAGTCGCTCGGCTCGGTCTTCCCGGTTGATCGCGGACTGCTCGGACCGGACCCGGTCGATCGCGCGGCGGTGGGCGATGGTCAGTGCCCAGGTCTGCACGCGTCCGCGTCGGGCGTCGAACGTGGCTGCCTTGCGCCAGATCTCCAGGAGGACCTCCTGGGTGACCTCTTCGGCGTGGGCCCGGGAGCGCAGCACCTGGAGCACGGTGCCGAAGATCGGCCCGACCAGCAGGTCGTAGAGCGCGGCGAAGGCCTGCTCGTCCCCCAGCGCGGTGCGGGCGAGCAGCTGTTCCGGTGAGTTCCGCGGCTCCGGACCGGTGACGGTGCGGAGCGCGACTGCGTGGGCGGTCATGGCACCTGTCCTTCCGGCGCCGCGGTGGGCGGCGTGTCACGAGGAGTTCGTCCCGGCCGGCCCACGCGGATTGGTGTTGCGACGAGAAACCCGGCTGGTCACCCGCACGGAGGAGCGGAACTTGGCTGTCCACAGTGGATCCGCCAAGCCGCGGTGTCGTCCGGTCGGCGCGCCGGTGCTGCTGTTCGGGTTCGGCGCCGAGCTGACCTACGCCGGCCAGGTCATCAGCTGCCCGTGAGACTTCTTTTCACCCGATCCAGTGTGACGCAGGCAGCACGACCAATACTTCGACCGCGCCGCGTCGAATTGACGGTATGACCGCCACCGAACTCGATCCGGAAGCACCGCCGCGCAGCCGGCTACGGTTTTTCGCTGCCGCGTTCACCGGTGTTCTCGCCCTGGCCGCCGCGCTGGCGGCCGGGCACCTCGTAGCGGGGTTCATCAACGTCAACGCCTCGCCGTACCTCGCGGTCGGCAACGGCGCCATCGACCTCACCCCGGTCGAGCTGAAGGACTTCGCCGTCCGCACGTTCGGGACCTACGACAAGCTGGTGCTGCTCGGCAGTATGGCCGTCGTGATGGTCGGCGTCGCCGCGCTGGCGGGTGTCCTTTCGCGACGGTCCCCAGTACCCGGCACCGTGCTCATCGCCCTCTTCGGCCTCGTCGGCGCCTTCGCCGTGTTCGAGCGGCCCGACCTGACCGCCGTGGCGCTGCTCGCGCCGATCGCCAGCCTGGTCGTGGGCATCGCCGTGTTCCTGCTGCTGCACCGGATCGCGCCGCGCGTGTGGCGGGAGCCGGACGCGGACGAGAAGTCCGGCACGTCGCGGCGGGCGTTCCTGCTGGGCGGCGCCGGAGTCGTCGTCGGCGCCGGCGCGGCCGGGCTCGGTGGTCAGCTGATCAGCTCGTCCCGCGATGCCACCGCGTCCCGGGAAGCGGTCGGCAAGCTGGTTCCCGCGCGCACCGCGCCGACGATCCCGGCCGACGCGGACTTCGCCAAGCTCGGTACGCCGCCGTTCCTGACACCGAACGACAAGTTCTACCGCGTCGACACCGCGTTGTCGGTGCCGCAAGTGCGGACCGAGGACTGGAGCCTGCGGCTGCACGGCATGGTCGACCGTGAAATCCGCTACAGCTACCAAGACATCCGCAGCCGGCCGCTGGTCGAGCGCACGGTCACGATGACGTGTGTGTCCAATGAGGTCGGTGGCGACTACGTGTCCACGTCGAACTTCATCGGTGTCGACCTGGCCGACCTGCTCGCCGAAGCCGGGGTGAAACCCGGTGCCGAGCAGTTGTTCTGCACCAGTGTCGACGGCTGGACCTCGGGTACGCCGGTCGCGGCGGCGCAGGACCGCGGGCGCGGTGCGATGCTCGCGATCGGGATGAACGGCGAGCCGTTGCCGTTGGAGCACGGGTTCCCGGCCCGGCTGGTCACGCCCGGCCTGTTCGGTTATGTCTCCGCCACCAAATGGGTCGTCGATATCGAAGTCACCACGTGGGCCGCCCGGCAGGCGTACTGGCTCAAGCGTGGCTGGAGTCAGGAAGCGCCCATCAAGACGGAGTCGCGGATCGACTCGCACCGTGGGTTCGCGAACGTCCGAACGGGAAAAGTGCGGGTCGCGGGGGTCGCGTGGGCTCAGCACACGGGGATCGAGAAGGTCGAGGTCCGCGTCGACCAGGGACCGTGGCAGGAAACCACGCTGTCGCAGGAGGTCAACCCGAACACGTGGCGGATGTGGTGGACCGAGCTCGACATCCCGGCCGGGGTGCACCAGGTGTTCTGCCGTGCCACCGACAAGTCCGGTTACACCCAGACCGACCAGCGGGCGGGCACGGTGCCCGACGGCGCGACGGGGTGGCACAACGTCACGTTCACCGCAGCCTGAAAATTTTCTTCCCGATCCACCAATCCGGTTCCCGCCGGGCCCCGAATCACTGACAACAAGAGGTTTTCGCCGACTCGGCCAGCCTCAGCCGCGTAATCAATTGGAGTGAATTCTCGTGCGTAACCTTCGTATTGCCGGAATCGGTCTGACCGCGGCCGCCGCGCTCACCCTCACCGCGTGCGGCAGCAGCGACACCGGTTCGTCCGCCTCCAGCAGCGCCCCGGCTCCGTCGTCGTCGATGGCCGCGCCGTCGTCGAGCATGGCTTCCGGCGCGTCCGACGGTGTGACCACCAACGCCGACGTCTTCGGTCCCGCCTGTTCGCAGCTGCCGCAGGGTTCCGCGCCCGGTTCGCTGGACTCGATGGGCCCGCAGCCGGT